>NZ_CP130427.1:0-4800000 GCF_030518795.1 Micromonospora sp. NBRC 110009
CACCGGTGCCGGCCTCGCCCTTCGAGCGGATCATGGCCGCGCCCTCGGTGATCCGCCGGAGCGCCTCGCCCAGGTTGGTCGCGCCGCAGACGAAGGGGACGGTGAACGCCCACTTGTCGATGTGGTTCTCGTAGTCGGCCGGGGTCAGCACCTCGGACTCGTCGATGTAGTCGACGCCGAGGGCCTGGAGGACCTGCGCCTCGACGAAGTGGCCGATCCGGGCCTTGGCCATCACCGGGATCGAGACGGCGCTGATGATGCCGTCGATCATGTCGGGGTCGCTCATCCGGGACACGCCGCCCTGCGCGCGGATGTCCGCGGGCACTCGCTCCAGGGCCATGACGGCGACCGCGCCGGCGTCCTCGGCGATCTTGGCCTGCTCGGGGGTGACCACGTCCATGATCACGCCGCCCTTGAGCATCTCGGCCATGCCCCGCTTGACGCGGGCGGTGCCGACGACCGGGTTGGCGTTGCTGTTCGGGGAGGTGGATTCGGGCACGGGTCATCGCTCCTTGGACGTGCTCGGGGGGTGGCTGCCGAAAAGGCTACGACGGGGTCAACGCCGGGCCGACAGCCAATCAGACCCACGGTGGCCTGCTTTGTGGTCGCCGTCACGCCTGGCCAGGGGCGGTGCGCCGGGTCGGCGGCGGGTCAGCCGGTGGTGACGTCCGCCGGCACGGCGAGGGTGGGGTCGTCGATGTCGAAGTAGCGGGGCCACTCGCGCCCGCGTCCCATCCGGAACAGCCGCACCAGCGGGCGGCCGCGGGCCGTCCGGGCGTCCCGGACCAGGTCGGTGTGCACCTGCCGGGCCAGGGCCAGCCGCCGGCTGGCGGCGATCACCGCCTCGCAGGCCGGGTCGTCCGGGTCCAGCGGGACCGTGCGCAGCTGGCGGGTGAGGTCGTTCTCGGCGGCCTCCCGCTCCTCCGGGACGGCGTCGAGCGCGATCCGCGCCGCCGCGTACAGCTCCACGCCGTACCGCCGCTCGGCCAGCACCGCGGCGGCCGCCGCGCGGCGCAGCAGGTGAGCGTCGAGGGCCCGCGCCGCCGACTCCGCCCGGGTCTGCAGCCGTTGGACCCGGCCGGCCGTCCAGATCAGGTACGCCGCGACGAGCCCGACGACCAGGACCGTGCCCACCACCCACCACATGCCCGGCATCGTAGTGCTGCTCCCCCTCCCGCCCGGCCGGCGCGGCCCCCGAGCGCCGCACCGGTCACATCGGCCCCACCGGCCACGGGAGGGTCAGCCCAGTTCCGCCCACTCCTGGTCGATGACCCGGCCGTCGGTGGCCTCGATCGCCGCTGCGTATACCTCCAGAACCCGGCGGGCAACCACGGGCCAGTCGAAATTCGCCACCACCTGGTCGCCGCAGGCGGTCAGCTCGGCCCGCCGGTCCGCGTCGTCGAGCAGCTCGGCCAGGGCGCTCCGCAGGGCCACCGCGTCCCCGGTCGGAAAGAGCCGCCCGGCCCGCCCGCCGTCGAGGACCCGGCGGAACGCGTCCAGGTCGCTGGCGACCACGGTGGTGCCGGCGGCGAGCGCCTCGGTGAGGATCATCCCGAAGGACTCCCCGCCGGTGTTCGGCGCCACGTACAGGTGCACGCTGCGAAGCATGCGAGGTTTGTCCGCCTCGGAGACCATGCCGAGGAAGGTGACCCGCTCCCGCAACTCGGCCGGAAACTGGCCGTACAGATCGTCCGCGTCACCCGGCCCGGCCACCAGCAGGCGCAGCCCCGGGCGGTCCGGGGCGAGCGCGACGAAGGCGTCGCGCAGGATCGGGAAGCCCTTGCGCGGCTCGGTGAACCGGCCCAGGAAGCCGAGCGTCCCGCCGCTGCCCGGCGCGCACTCCCCCGGCCAGCCGGGCAGCGGTTCCACGCCGGCGAACTTCGCCACCGCGACCCCGTTGGGGATCTCCACCGCGCCGCCGTCCATGTGCTCGACCTGCACCTTGCGGGCCAGGGCGCTGACCGCGATCCGGGCGGTGATCCGTTCGAGGAGGATCTGGAGCACACCCTGCGCGGCGGAGAGCACCCGGGAGCGGGTCATCGCGGTGTGGAAGGTGGCCACCACCGGGCCCCGCGCGCAGAGCACGGCCAGCATCGACAGGCTCGGGGTGAGCGGCTCGTGCACGTGCAGCACGTCGAAGTCACCGCGGGTGATCCAGCGCCGCACCCGCGCGGTGGAGACCGGGCCGAAGGCGATCCGGGCCACCGAGCCGTTGTACGGCAGCGGCACCGCCCGCCCGGCCGACACCACGTACGCCGGCAGCGGCGAGTCCTCGTCCGCCGGGGCCAGGACGCTCACCTCGTGCCCGAGCCCGAGCAGCGCCTCGGCGAGGTCCATGACGTGGTTCTGCACCCCGCCCGGGACGTCGAAGGAGTACGGGCACACGATGCCGATCCGCATTTGCGCCCGCTCCCTCAGATCGTCCCGGTGGTGGCCGGCGGCAGCGCCGAGGCGTCCGCGTCGCCGCCATTCGTGCTGCCCTGGTCCAGCCACATCCGCTGCAACATGTGCCAGTCTTCCGGATGCCGGGCGATGCCCGCCGCCAGTCCGTCGGCAATCCGCTGGGTCAACACCCGGACCCGCTCGTCCAGCGGGGCGCTGTCCGGGTCGGGCAGCTCCAGCGGGCCGTCGAGGGCGGCGTGGGCGAGGTCCGCCTCATACCACATCGAGGCCACGTAGAGCGGGGCGCCGGTCCGGATCGCCAGCAGGGCCGGGCCGGCGGGCATCCGGGTCCGGCCGCCGAAGAACTCGACCTCCACCCCGCGCGCGGAGAGGTCCCGGTCGGCCAGCAGCGGCACCACCGCGCCCGCCCGCAGCCGGTCCTGCAGCACGTCGAACGCGGGCCGGTCACCGCCGTGGGTGGGCAGGATCTCCATGCCGAGCTGCTGCCGGAAGGCGAGGAACCGCTCGTAGACGCCCTCGGGCTTGAGCCGCTCGGCGACGGTGGTGATCGGCCAGCCGGTGGCGGCCACCCAGGCGCCGGCCGCGTCCCAGTTGCCCGCGTGCGGCAGCGCGACCACCGCGCCCCGGCCGGCCGCCACGTCGGCGGCGAGCTTCTCCTCGCCGTCGAGGCGGAACCCGGCGAGGATCTCCCGGCGGCTCAGCGCGGGCAGCCGGAAGGCCTCCAGCCAGTACCGGGCGTACGAGCGCAGCCCCCGCCGCACCAGCTCGTCCAGCTCCGCCTCGGACACCTGCGGGCCGACCACCCGGCGCAGGTTGGCGCGCAGCCGGGCCGTACTCCGGCCGCCCTTGCGGTGGGCGCGGTCGGCGCCGACCCGGAAGGCGGCGGCGACCACGGGCCCGGGCAGCGCGCGGACCAGCCGCCAGCCGGCGACGTAACCCGCCTCGGTGAGGTTCACTCCCGGCCGACCAGCTGCGCCTGCCGGTACACGTGGGCCATGCGCTGCCCGACCGTGAAGATCGAGACGGCGGCGAGCAGCCAGAGCGCGATCGGCAGGGCGAGGTCGACGCCGAGGCCGGTCAGCAGGCCACCCACCCCGACGATCAGCAGCCGCTCGGTGCGCTCGGCGATGCCCACGTTGCAGGTCATCCCCAGCCCCTCCGCGCGGGCCTTGACGTACGAGACCAGGCCGCCGGCGGCGAGGCAGAGCAGCGCCGCCGCCACCCCCGAGTAGTGGTGCTGGGTGGCCAGCCAGTACGCGACCGCGCCGAAGACGGCGCTGTCGGCGATCCGGTCCATGCTCGAGTCGAGGAAGGCCCCGAACTTCGTCGAGCCGCCGCTCATCCGGGCCATCGTGCCGTCGAGCAGATCGGTGAGCGCGAAGACCGTGACGATCAGCGCGCCGGCGACGAGGTGGCCGCGCGCGCCGAAGCCGAGCGCGCCGACGAGCACGCCGACCGTGCCGGTCACCGTGACCGCGTTGGGGGATACACCGGCGCGGAGCAGACCGCGCGCAACCGGCTCCACGATGCGGGTCATGCCCGCCCGGGCCGTCACTTGGAAGATCTTCGCCATGGCGGTCCCACGATAACGGCCGGCAGCGGCGGAGAACACAGCCGGTCGTCCCGACCCGCCAGGCGGGCTTGTGTCGGGTGAACAACAGGTGTCTGATCGAGCCTGGGAGGTGAGCCAGCTCACCGACCTCCCGTCCGAGAACCCGTCGTCCAGGAGATCACCGGAGGATATCGCCGCGGAACCGGCCCGGGCCCGCTTCCCGTCGCGCGCGGCGGTCGCCACCACCACCGGCTGAGGGAGGTGCGCCGCGATGGCGCAGAAAAATCAGGAGAAGGGTGTCACCGGCGGCGCGCCGGTGGTGACCGAACCCGGCAGGGTTCGCAACGTGGTGCTCGTCGGCCATTCCGGGGCGGGCAAGACCACCCTGGTCGAGGCACTGCTGGCGGCCGGCGGCACGATCGGCCGGGCCGGCAGCGTCACCGAGGGCACCACGGTCTGCGACCACGATCCCGCCGCCGTACGCCAGCAGCGCTCGGTGAGCCTGGCGTGCGCCCCGCTGCTGCACCGCGACGTCAAGGTCAACCTCCTGGACACCCCCGGCTACGGCGACTTCGTCGGCGAGCTGCGCGCCGGCCTGCGGGCCGCCGACGCCGCGCTGTTCGTGGTCTCCGCCGTCGACGGGATGGACGCCGCCACCGCCGCCCTCTGGGAGGAGTGCGCCGCGGTGGACATGCCGCGCGCCGTGGCGGTGTCCCGGCTGGACCACCCGCGCGCCGACTTCGACGAGGCGGTCGCGCTCTGCCAGCGGGTCTTCGGCGACAACGTGCTCCCGCTCTACCTGCCGATGCTCGGCGACGACGGGGTGTCGGTGGTCGGCCTGATGGGTCTGATCACCCGGCGGGTCTTCGACTACTCGGCCGGGCTGCCCGCGACGGTTCGGGAACCGGACCCGGAGCACCTGCCGGCCATCCAGGAGGCGCGCGACGAGCTGATCGAGGGGATCATCGCGGAGAGCGAGGACGAGACCCTGATGGACCGCTACCTCGGCGGCGAGGAGATCGACACCGAGGTGCTGATCACCGACCTGGAGAAGGCGGTGGCCCGCGGCCACTTCTACCCGGTGGTGCCGGTCTGCGCGGAGACCGGGGTCGGCCTGGACGTGCTGCTCGACGGCCTGGTGTCGGCGTTCCCGTCGCCGCTGGAGCACGAGCTGCCGGCGGTCACCGGGGTGGACGGCTCGCCCCGGCCGCCGCTGGCCTGCGACCCGGACGGCCCGCTGGTCGCCGAGGTGGTCAAGACGACCGTCGACCGGCACGTCGGGCGGGTCTCCCTGGTCCGGGTCTTCTCCGGCACGCTCCGCCCCGACCAGGTGATCCACGTCTCGGGGCACGGCATGGCCGAGCGCGGCCACCCCGACCACGACGCCGACGAGCGGGTCGGCCACGTCTACAGCCCGCTCGGCGCGACGCTGCGCGAGGTGCCGGCCTGCGTCGCGGGCGACATCTGCGCGGTCACCAAGTCGGGCAGCGCGGAGACCGGCGACACCATCTCCGCCAAGGAGGAGCCGCTGCTCATCGCCCCCTGGGAGATGCCGGAGCCGCTGCTGCCGGTGGCGATCGTGGCGAAGAGCCGGGCCGACGAGGACGCCCTGGCCCGCAACCTGGCCCGGCTGGTCGCCGGCGACCCGACGCTGCGGCTGGAGCGCAACCCGGAGACCCACCAGCTGGTGCTCTGGTGCATGGGCGAGGCGCACGCCGACGTGGTGCTCGACCGGCTACGCGCCGGCGGCGTCGAGCTGGAGACGGAGCCGGTCCGGGTGGCGCTGCGGGAGACCTTCACCGCCGCCGCCAAGGGGCACGGCCGGCACGTCAAGCAGTCCGGCGGCCACGGCCAGTACGCGGTCTGCGACCTCGAGGTGACGCCGCTGCCGCGCGGCGGCGGCTTCGAGTTCGTCGACAAGGTGGTCGGCGGGGCGGTCCCGCACAACTACATCCCGTCGGTGGAGAAGGGCGTCCGGGCGCAGATGGAACGCGGCCTGGTCGCCGGCTACCCGGTGGTCGACCTGCGGGTCACCCTCTTCGACGGCAAGGCGCACAGCGTCGACTCCTCGGACGCGGCGTTCCAGACCGCGGGCGCCCTGGCGCTGCGGGAGGCCGCCGAGCAGGGGCAGCCGGCGCTGCTGGAGCCGGTCGACGAGGTGGCCATCCGGGTGCCCGACTCGTCGGTCGGCGCGGTGATGGGCGACCTCTCCGGCCGGCGGGGCCGGGTGCTCGGCACCGAGCCGGACCCGGACGCCGAGGGGCGCACCGTGGTCCGCGCCGAGGTGCCCGCCACCGAGCTGCTCCGGTACGCGGTCGAGCTGCGCTCGATGACCGCCGGCACGGGCACCTTCCGCCGGGAGTTCGCCCGCTACGAGCCGATGCCCACCCACCTCGCCGACCAGGTCCGCAAGGAAGCCACCACCCGCTCCTGACCGCACCGCGGGTGGGGGCGCCCGCCGCCACCGCGCGCACTTTCCCGGAAAGAGTGGTCTCCGCGAGTCGGGAGGCCACGCTTTCCGTGAATCGCGGTCAGCCCGGGCCGGCGGCACGGCCCGCCGGTCAGGGGCGGGCGGCGGGGACGGGGGCCATCGGCCAGTGCGGACGGTCGGCGTCCCGGAGGGCGGCCGACCGGAGTGCGGCGAGCTGCCGTTCGACCTCGGCGAAATGGTCGGCGGCGAGCGGGCCGCGGTGCAGGGCGGCGGCGTTCTCCTCGACCTGGGCGACCGTCCGGGCCCCGGGGATCGGGACGGTACGGCCGCTGCGCGCCCAGATCCAGCCGAGCGCCCCCTGGGCGAGGGTGCGGCCGTCGGCGGTCAGGGCACCCCGGACGGCGGCCACCCGGCGCAGCCACTCCGGGGCGGGTCGGCCGCTGCGGAACCACTCCAGCCAGTTCGGCGCGGTGCCGCGCACGTCGTCGCGGGGCAGCGTGGACTCCGGGGTGTACTTGCCGGTCAGCAGCCCCATCCCGAGCGGCCCCCGGGCCACGCTGGCCAGGTCGTGCTTGTCGCAGACGGCCAGCATGGCCGGGGCGTCACGGAGCACCGACAGGCCGTGCTGCACCGCGGCGGCACCCGGGGCGACCTGGGCGAAGGCGGCGGCCCGGTCGGCCCGGTCGGTGCTCCAGCCGTACGCCCGGACCAGGCCGTCGGCGACCAGCTCCTCCAGCGTGCCGATCAGCGCCTCGGCACGCGGCACCGGCAGGTCACCGAGGTGGAGCTGGTAGAGGTCGATCCGGTCGGTGCCCAGCCGGCGCAGCGAGTCGACCACCGCCCGGCGCAGGTAGGCGGGGGAAGCGTCCTCCCCGGTGGCCTGCCGGGACCGCTCGTCGAAGGTGTAGCCCCACTTGGTGGCGATGACGGCCGCGTCGCGGCGGCCGGCGAGGGCGCGGCCGAGGATCCGCTCCCCGTGCCCCGCCCCGTACGTGTCGGCGGTGTCGAAGAGCGTCAACCCGAGGTCGAGCGCCCGGCGGACCGCCCGGACCGACTCCTCGTCGTCGACCCTGCCCCAGCCCAGCGGCCGGGTCCCCTCGGCCCACGGGCCGCCGATCGCCCAGCACCCCATGCCGAGCGCGCTGACCTCGATGCCGCTGCGGCCCAACGTCCGCGTGCTGACTGCCATCGACGCATCCTGCCACCTCCCCGGCGCCGCTGGCGACGGCGTGACCGGAGGTGGCGGGACGGCCACGGTGGACGGTCAGCGGGGCGCGGCGTACGCCAGGACCAGTGGGCTCTCCTGCCCCGGCCAGGCGCCGGTCAGCCGGGCCTCGGCGGGGGCTTCGGCGGCGCCCGGCCGCCGGACCAGGGCCAGCTCGAGCCGGCCGGCCCGGATCAGCGTCGGGTCGCCGTCGACCACCTCGGGGAGCGCGGTCACCACCGGCGGCTCGACGCCGCCGTGGCTGCCGGTGACGGTCATGTTGGCCGGGCGGACCTCGCGCCCCCCGGCCACCTCGAAGTACTCCTCCGCCTGCCCGGCACCGGCCAGCACAGCGGCCGCCAGGGTGGACGCGTAGACCGGATCGGCGCAGCCGTCGTAGACCCAGCGCGGGCCGAGCACCGAGTGCTCGGTGGTGCCGACCAGCCAGCGGTCGGCGCCGGGCAGCGGCGCGCCCCGGTAGGTCAGCGGCACCTGGAGCACCGGCCCCTCCCCGGCCCGGACGAGCAGGGTCTCGACCCCGACCTCGCCCGCCGGGTCGTCGAAGCGGTACGTCGCCACCCGGGTGACGTCGGCACCCGCCGTGCCGGCGAACCACGGGCGATCGGGCAGCCAGGCAGCGAGCAGGTCGAGCTTCGAGGGGCGCAGTTCCGCGCGGTGCAGCAGAGCCATGGGCAGGATCGTACTGTCGACCTGACGCCGCCGGGTTTGCCGATCCCGGCGGCGAGGCACTACCGCGGCCTGGAGGCACGGATGGACATGGCGGCGGATCAGCTCCACCGGGCGACGGAGGTACGGCCGGCGCCCCGCTGGGTGGCACCCACCTTCGCGGTGCTGGCGCTGCTCACCCTGCCCTGGATCGGCTACCTGGCGGTCACGTTGCCCCGGCACGCGCTGAGCGTGCACTACCGGGCCGCCTGGGTGGGCTTCGACCTGGGGCTGGTGGCCCTGCTGGCGTTGACCGCGGTGCAGGCGTACCGGGGGCACCGGCAGGTGGGGCTGGCGGCCACCGCCACCGCCACCATGCTGATGGTGGACGCCTGGTTCGACGTCACCACCACCCCCTCGGGCCCGGACCTGGTGGTGTCGGTGCTGCTGGCCGCGCTGGTGGAGCTGCCGCTGGCCGGGGTCTGCGTCTGGATCGCCCGGCACGGCGACCGGATGGTCGAACGGCGGCTGCGCCAGCTCGCCCTCCGCGCCGAGCTCGCCACCGACCAGGCCGAGGCGGCCCAGCGGACCGCCACCAGCGCGCGCCGCCGGCTGGCCCGGGTCCGCGGCCGGACGCGCTGACCCGGGCGTCGCGGCGGGCCCCGGCCGGCCTCCGGGCCGGGGGGGTCAGGCCGGCCAGGCCTTGGCGAACAGGTCGCGGGTGTCGGCGAGCAGCTGCGGCAGCACCTTCGTCCGCCCGATCACCGGCATGAAGTTGGCGTCCCCGCCCCAGCGCGGCACCACGTGCTGGTGCAGGTGGGCGGCGATGCCGGCGCCGGCCACCCCGCCCTGGTTCATGCCCAGGTTGAAGCCGTGCGCGTTGGAGACCCGCCGGACCACCCGCATGGCGTCCTTGGTGAACGCGGCCAGCTCGGCGGTCTCGGGGGCGTCCAGGTCGGTGTAGTCGGCCACGTGCCGGTACGGGCAGACCAGCAGGTGCCCCGGGTTGTAGGGGTAGAGGTTGAGCACGGCGAAGACGTGCTCGCCCCGGGCGACGATCAGGCTCTCGTCCGGCGGCAGGCCGGGGGCGCGGCAGAACGGGCAGCCGGTCGGCTTCTCGTAGCCGCCCTCGGGCCGGTCCTCGCCGGAGATGTAGGTCATCCGGTGCGGCGTCCAGAGCCGTTCCAGCCCGTCCGCCAGACCGTTGTCGGTGCCGTGGCCCGCGTGCCGTTCCGCCCCTGTCACAGCAGCGATCCTACGGTCCGGCTCGGGCACCCGCCGCACGGCGTCCGCCCGCACCGGGCCCCTCCCGGCGGCGGCGCCCGGGCGCCGCGCGGCGGCGCAGCGGGCGTGAGAAGGGGCCCCTTCGCTACGCCAGGCGCGTTGAGAAGGGGCCCCTCCTTACCCGTCAGCCCTCGGCCGACGGGCCGGAGTTGGTGCGGGAGGTGACCACCTCGCGGACGTGGGCGACCGCCTCGGCGACCGGCACGCCGTTGCGCTGCGACCCGTCCCGGTAGCGGAAGGACACCGTGCCGGCCGCCACGTCGTCGTCGCCGGCGATCACCATGAACGGGATCTTCTGCTGCTGGGCGTTGCGGATCTTCTTCTGCATCCGATCGTCGCCCGTGTCGACCTCGGCCCGGATCCCCTCCGCGCGCAGCGTGGCGGCGAAGTCCTGCAGGTAGTCGGTGTGGTCCTCGCGGATCGGGATGCCGACCACCTGCACCGGGGCCAGCCAGGCCGGGAACGCGCCGGCGTAGTGCTCGGTCAGCACGCCGATGAACCGCTCGATCGACCCGAACTTGGCGCAGTGGATCATGACCGGCTGCTGCCGGGTGCCGTCGGCCGCCTGGTACTCCAGCCCGAAGCCCTTCGGCTGGTTGAAGTCGTACTGGATGGTCGACATCTGCCAGGTCCGGCCGATGGCGTCCTTGGCCTGCACCGAGATCTTCGGCCCGTAGAAGGCCGCGCCGCCCGGATCGGGCACCAGGTCCAGCCCGGTCTCCCGCGCGCACTGCTCCAGCACCGCGGTCGCCGTCGCCCAGTCCTCGTCCGTGCCGACGAACTTGTCCGGCTTGGCGTCGTCGCGGGTCGACAGCTCCAGGTAGAAGTCGTCGATGCCGAAGTCCCGGAGCAGGCTGAGCACGAAGCCCAGCAGGTGCTTGATCTCGGCCGGCGCCTGCTCGCGGGTGCAGTAGGAGTGCGAGTCGTCCTGGGTGAAGCCGCGCACCCGGGTCAGCCCGTGGATCACACCCGACTTCTCGTACCGGTAGACCGACCCGAACTCGAACAGCCGCATCGGCAGCTCGCGGTAGGACCGCCCGCGCGACCGGTAGATCAGGTTGTGCATCGGGCAGTTCATGGCCTTGAGGTAGTAGTCGCTGCCCTCCATCTCCATCGGCGGGAACATGGTGTCCTTGTAGTAGGGCAGGTGTCCCGAGGTGTGGAAAAGACCTTCCTTGGAGATGTGCGGGCTGCCGACGTACTGGAAGCCCTCCTCGATGTGCCGGGTGCGGACGTAGTCCTCCATCACCCGCTTGAGCACGCCGCCCTTGGGGTGGAAGACCGCGAGACCCGAGCCGATCTCGTCGGGGAAGCTGAACAGGTCCAGGTCCGCGCCGAGCTTGCGGTGGTCGCGCCGGGCGGCCTCCTCCAGCAGCTTCAGGTACGCCTTGAGCTCGTCCCGGGTCGGCCACGCGGTGCCGTACACCCGCTGGAGCTGCGGGTTCTTCTCCGAGCCCCGCCAGTAGGCGGCGGCCGAGCGCATCAGCTTGAACGCGCCGATCAGCCGGGTGCTCGGCAGGTGCGGGCCGCGGCACAGGTCCGACCAGCAGACCTTGTCCTCGTTCGCGGCGAGGTTGTCGTAGATGGTCAGCTCGCCGCCGCCCACCTCCATCACCTCGGAGGAGTCCAGCCCCTCCCCCTTGACGTCGATGAGCTCCAGCTTGAACGGCTCGGCGGCCAGCTCGGTCCGCGCCTCGTCCAGGCTGGTGAAGCGGCGCCGGCGGAACCGCTGCCCGGACTTGATGATCTCCTGCATCCGCTTCTCGAGCTTCGCCAGGTCGTCCGGCTGGAACGGCTTGTCGACCTTGAAGTCGTAGTAGAAGCCGTTCTCGATCGGCGGACCGATGCCGAGCTTGGCCTCGGGGAACACGTCCTGCACGGCCTGGGCGAGCACGTGCGCGGTCGAGTGGCGCAGCACGTTGAGCCCGTCCGGGGAGTCGAGGGAGACCGGCTCGACCGCGGTCTCCTCGGCCGGCTTCCAGTCCAGGTCGCGCAGCTGGCCCTGCGGGTCGCGGACCACCACGACGGCCTTCGGGCCGGCCATCGGCAGCCCGGCCGCGGCCACCGCGTCGGCCGCCGTCGTCCCGGCGGCGACGACGACGGGGTCGGCCACGACGGGGGTACGGGGTGCGGACACGGTGACTCCTGTCGTCGATGAGTTCAAAAGCTGCCGGCTACCGGCCCTTGCGATGCTATCGGTCGCCCGTTCCGCACCGTCGGCGACGCCGTGCTGTCCCGACCGGTGGCCGCGGACCAGTTCCGCCCCGCGTTGAACCTTTCCGCTCCCCCGCCCGAACTACCCGGTGCGGCCGGAGCCGGAACCGGCCACGTCGAGACGGATGGGGACGATCATGGGGATGACCCGTCGGGGTCGACTGCGGGCGGCGGCGCTGCTGGCCGCCGTGGCGGCGGGGACGCTGGGTTGGCCGGGCGCGGCGAGCGCCGCCGAGGTCACCGTCACCACCGCTCCCGCCCAGGTGCACCAGGGCGACGCGATCGAGCTGGCCGTGGTGCTGCCCGAGGAGCGGGCCGGCAGCCGGACCACCCGGATCGAACTGCGGATGCCGGCGGACGCGCCGATCGGCGAGGTCTACCCGCTGTCGGTGCCCGACTGGGCGCCCACCATCACCACCCGCCGCCTCGACCAGCCGGTCGCCGGCATCCACGCTCCCGAGCTGGACCAGGTGACCGACTCGGTGACCTGGATCCGGATGCCCGGCACGAAGGGGCGGGCCCGGCTGTCGCTCGGCATGGGCCCGATGCCGGCCACCGACCGCCTCACCTTCGAGGTGATCCAGACGTACGCCGACGGCACGGTGGTGCGGTGGGCGGACCCGCCGGGCGGGGCCCACCCGGCACCGACGGTGACCCTGCTGCCGCCCCTACCCGGCTCGGCGGGACACGCCGGGCACGGCGGGCCCGCCGCTCAGGAACCGGCCGGTCCGGCGGGCGCGGCGCGGGCGGCGGTGCCGGCCGCCGACGACGGCCCGAGCGCCGATCTGCTGCTGGGTGGCGGCCTGCTCGCCGGGCTGGCCGGTGGCGCGGCGCTCGGCTGGCTGCTCAGCCGCCGCCGGCGCGGCGCGCTGGCCCTGCCCGACGAGTCGAGCGGTCCGCGCTCCGACCAGGGGCCCGCCCGCGGCGACGGCGGCGAGCCCGTGCTCTCCGCCGGGAACCGGGCGGCGGCCGGCGCCACCCCGGCCCACTGACCCGGCCCACCGGCGGCCGCGCGGCAGGCGGGTGCGGGTCAGGCGGGGGCGGGGAGCCAGCCGGGTAGGGGCTCGCGGGCGCCGAGCCAACCTTCCGGCACGCCGCCCGGCGTCCCCACCCCGGTGTATGCGGCGACCACCCCGCCGACGATCGCCGCGGTGGTGTCCACGTCCCCGCCCGCCTCGACGCAGACCCGGACCGCGCTCGGATAGTCGTCGAGGTGGGTGGCGGCGACCCAGAGGGTGAACGGGACGGTGTCCTGGGCGGTCACCCGGGAGCCGTTGCCGAGCGCCGCGACGGCCTCGCCGGCCGGGTGCCCGAGCAGCGCGACGGCCCGCCGTACGCCCCGGTGCACCGCGCCGGCCGGGTCGAGGGTGGCGGCCACCGCGCCGAGCAGCCGGGCCGGGTCGGGCCGGTCCCCGTCGAGCCGGGCGCGGGCGGCCAGCGCGGCGGCCACCGCCACCGCGACCGCCCCGGCGACCCCCTCCGGGTGGGCGTGGGTCACCTCCGCCGAGGCGCGGGCCTGGTCGGCGGCGCGCCGGGTCGAGTCGGCGTACCAGGCGCCGAGCGGGGCGACCCGCATGGCCGCGCCGTTGCCGCAGGAGCCCTCCCCGTCGAACGCGGAGGCGGCGGCCACCGGCCAGGGCGTGCCGGTGCGGATCAACCGCAGGATGGTCACCGCGCCCGGACCGTAGCCGCGGTACGGCTCGCAGTGCTCGGCGAAGGCGAGCGCCAACCGGTCCCGGTCGATCCGCCCGGTCTCGTTCAGCTCCGCCACCACCGAGCAGGCCATCTCGGTGTCGTCGGTCCACGGCCAGGGCGGGGCGGGCAGCCGGCCGGCGGCGAGATCCGCCGGATGGCGGCCGGGAACGAAGAACTGGGCGCCGAGGGCGTCGCCGACCGAGAGGCCGGCGAGCGCGTCGCGGGCGAGCGTGAGGCGGGTGTCGGGGAAGAGAGTGAACGTCATCGCTCTGCCAGCTTGCCCGGTTCCCAGGAGCACCGCAACGCGATCAACTTGCCACGCCGAGTACGGTGCTGACGTGGCAACCGTCCTCCTGGTCGAAGACGATCACGTCGTACGCGGCGCGATGCTGCGGTCCCTCACCGACCGGGGGCACGCCGTGCACGCCGTCGGCACGGCGCTGGACGCGCTGCGCCGGGTGGCCGCCGAGACCCCCGACCTGGTCGTGCTCGACCTCGGCCTGCCTGACCTGGACGGCTCCGACGCGCTGCGGATGCTGCGCGGGATCACCGACGTGCCGATCATCATCGCCACCGCGCGCGACGACGAGCAGTCGGTGGTCCGGCTGCTGCGGGCGGGCGCCGACGACTACATGGTCAAGCCGTTCACCGGCGCGCACCTGGACGCCCGGATCACCACGGTGCTGCGCCGGGCGGGCCGGGCCAGCCGGACCGTGCAGCCGGCGGTGCACACGGTGGGTGGCCTGCGGGTGGACGTCGGCGAGCGCAGCGCGGTGCTGGACGGGGAGCCGCTGGCGCTGACCCGGAAGGAATTCGACCTGCTGGCGTATCTCGCCGCACGTCCCGGCCGGGTAGTGTCCCGGCGGGAACTCTTGGAGGAGGTATGGCGGCAGCCATCGGTCGGCGAGGATCAGACCATCGACGTTCATCTTTACTGGCTGCGTCGCAAAATGGGCGAGTCCGCGGCGAAGCCGCGCTACCTGCGCACCGTGCGGGGGGTCGGCTTCCGGCTGGTGGCGCCGGACTGAGGCCCGCCCTGGCCTGGCTCACGGCCGGCATGTGCAGCCTCCTCGCGCTCGCCTTCCTCCTCCCGCTCGGCCTCACCCTGCGCGAGCAGGCACGCGACGAGCGGCTGGCTGACGCGGCCCGGCGCAGTGCCCTGGTCACCGGCGCGCTCGCGGTCAGCACCGACCCGGCCGTGGTACGGCGGGCGGTGGCGGCCAGCGGGGACGACCCGGCGCTGCGGCCCGTCGTACACGGGATCGGGGCCGACGAGTCCGGCGGCCGCGCCGACGCGGCGGCGCTGGCGCGGGCCGGCACCGAACGCCGCTCCCTGGTCACCGAGGTGCCCGGCGGCGTGCTCCGGCTGGACCCCGTGGTGCTCGGCGACAAGGTCGCCGTGGTGGAGGTCTTCGTCCCCGACGAGGTGCTCGACGAGGGTGCCGCAGGGCGGTGGCTGCTGCTGCTCACGGTGGCGGTGGCGCTGGTCGGGGCCGCGGTGATCGTGGTCGACCGGGTCGCGGCCCGCGCCGTGGACTCGACCGGCGAGCTGGTCAAGGCGGCCACCGCGATCGGCGACGGCGACCTCGGCGTCCGCGTCGAGCCGACCGGCCCACGGGAGCTGGCCGAGGCCGGGCACGCCTTCAACCGGATGGCGGAACGGCTGGTCGCGCTGCGCGCCGACGAACGGGAGCTGGTCGCCGACCTCTCCCACCGGCTGCGCACCCCGCTGACCGCGCTGCGGCTGGACGCCGAGGCGCTGGAGTCCGACGACACCAGCATCGGCACGTTCAGCGAGGCCGAGCTGGACCGCCGGCGCGGCATCCGCCGCATCCGCCAGGCCATCGTCACCCTGGAGGGCGAGGTCGACCAGCTGATCAAGACCACCCGCAAGGCGGTCAGCCCGGAGACCGCCGCGGCGACCTGTGACGTCAGCGAGGTGGTCCGGGACCGGATGGTGTTCTGGTCGGCGCTCGCCGGCGACCAGAACCGGGCGCACCGGGTGACCGGCGCGCAGCTGCGCATCCCGGTGTCGGTCCCCCGGGCCGAGCTGGCCGCGGCCCTCGACGCGGTGATCGGCAACGTCTTCCGCTACACCCCGCAGGGCACCGCGTTCGAGGTGGCGGTCAGCCGGCGGGACGGGTGGGTGGCGCTCCGGATCGACGACGCCGGCCCGGGCATCGCCAACCCGGACCGGGCGCTGCGCCGGGGCGCCAGCGACCAGGGCTCCACCGGGCTGGGGCTGGACATCGCCAAGCGGGTCGCGTTGCAGGCCAACGGATCGGTCAGCATCGACCGGGCGCGGCTGGGCGGGGCGAGCGTGGTGATGCTGCTGGCCGATCCGGAGGCGACGCCGCGGCAGGCGAGCCGGTTCGGGCTGGTCGGTCGGATGGCCCGGGAGGCCCGGGAGCAGAAGACCGGCGGCCGCCGCTGGCCGCGCCAGCGGTGACCCCGTTGGCGCGGCGCTGGCTGTGCGCCGGCGCAAGTCTTCCTTAGATAAGGGTTAACCACGGCCGTCCGCCCGGTCCGGACTGTCAGGATCAGGACCGAACCCATCAGTTCCGTCGGCCGGAACGCCCCGTAACACCTCCGGCCGGCGGAGCCGAGCGCGCGGCGGGAGTTCGGTCCCCCCACACCTCGCTCCCGCCGCGCGCCACTCCTTCCGCCCGCCGGTTCCGTCCGTTCAGCGCGTCGCGGCCGCCACGTAGGCGTCGATCTCACCGCTGATCCGGGCCTTCTCCGCCGGCTCCAGGAACGACGCGGTGACCGCGTTGCGGGCCAGCGCCGCGAGCCCGTCCGGCCCGGCGTCGAGCAGCCGGGCCGCGACCGCGTACTCGTCGTTCAACGTGGTGCCGAACATCGGCGGGTCGTCGGAGTTGACGGTGACCAGCACCCCCGCCTCGACCAGCTGCGGCAGCGGGTGCTCCTCGATCGTCGCGACGGCGCGGGTACGCACGTTGGAGGTGGGGCAGACCTCCAGCGCGATCTGCCGCTCGGCCAGGTGGCCGAGCAGCTCCGGGTCGAGCGCGGCGGAGATGCCGTGGCCGATCCGCTCCGCGCCCAGCTCCCGCAGCGCGTCCCAGACGGTCTCCGGGCCGGTCGTCTCGCCGGCGTGCGGCACCGAGCGCAGCCCCGCCGCCCGCGCCTGGTCGAAGTAAGGCTTGAACTGCGGCCGGGGCACGCCGATCTCCGGGCCGCCCAGGCCGAAGCTGATCAGACCGTCCGGCCGCTGCTCCAGCGCGATCCGCAGGGTCTCCTCGGCGGCCGGCAGCCCGGCCTCGCCGGGGATGTCGAAGCACCAGCGCAGGGCGATGCCGAAGTCCGCCTCGGCGCGCTTGCGGGCGTCCTCGATCGCCTCGCAGAACGCCGGCGCGGGGATGCCCCGGCGCACGTGCGAGTAGGGCGTGACGGTCAGCTCGGCGTAGCGCACCTGCTGCCGGGCCAGCTCCCGGGCCACCTCGTGGGTGAGCAGCCAGACGTCGTCGGCGTCCCGGATCAGGTCCACGACGCTGAGGTAGACCTCGATGAAGTGGGCGAAGTCGCGGAACGCGAAGTAGTCGGCGAGCGCCTCCGGGTCGGCCGGCACCGGGCTGCGCCCCTCGTGCCGGGCGGCCAGCTCGGCGACGATCCGGGGCGAGGCGGAGCCGACGTGGTGCACGTGCAGCTCCACCTTGGGCAGTCCGGCGATGAAGGTGGGCAGGTCGGTCACTGGTTCTCCTCTGCGCGGGCGCCGGTGCGGGCCACCACGAAGATCCGGCGGAACCGGAAGTACACCTGACCCTGCCGCACCGGGTACGCCTCGGCGAGCCGTACCCCCAGCTCGGCGCGGAAGTCCGCCCAGCTGGCGGCGTCCAGCGCGGCGCGGACCGGGCGCAGCGCCGTCCCCTCCATCCAGGCCAGCACCGGGTGGTCCGCGTCGGCGGCGGCCGGGAGCAGGTGCACGTAGGTAGTCTCCCAGGCGTCGACCGCGCAGCCGGCACCGGCCAGCAGCGCGGCGTAGTCGACCGGGTCGTCGACGGGCGCCTCGCGCAGCAGCGGGGCGAGCGTGTCCCGCCACCGGTCCCGCCCGGCGACCTCGCGCAGCGCCCGGTGCGACGGGGCGGCGAAGTTGCCCGGCACCTGGAACGCCAACCACGCGCCGACCGGCAGCTCACCGGCCCAGCGGGTGAGCAGCTCCTGGTGGCCGGGCACCCACTGGAGCACCGCGTTGCAGACCACCACGTCCACGTCCGGCTCCGGTTTCCAGGCGCGGACGTCGCCGACGGCGAAGGAGATCGGCTCGGCCAGGGCGCCGGCTTCGGCCAGGGCACGGACCCGGGTCAGGGCGCGGGCCCGTGCGATCATCTCCGCGGAGGAGTCCAGGCCGGCGATCCGGCTGTCGGGCCAGCGACCGGCGAGCGTGGCGGTCAACGTGCCGGGGCCGCAGCCAAGGTCGACGACCGCCCGGGGCCGCTCCGCCGGGACCCGGGCCAGCAGGTCGTGGAAGGGCCGGGAGCGCTCGTCGCCGTAGCGCAGGTAGGTGGTCGGGTCCCACATGACAGCCTCCAAACCGTACGTACGTCTTGCTGGACAGTACGGCCCGGCGCGCGGTCGGACAAGCCGGTACTAGGCTCGGTCGGGTGGACCAGCGCAGCTTCGACCGGCTCGGCCGGCACGTCGGCATCATCGGCCTCGGCGCCTGGCAGCTCGGCGCCGACTGGGGTGAGGTGAGCGAGAGCGCCGCTCTCGACGTCCTGGCCGCCGCCGTGGACGCCGGCGTCACCTTCCTGGACACCGCCGACGTGTACGGCGACGGTCGCAGCGAGCAGCTCATCGGCCGGTTCCTCCGGGAGCGCCCCGGGCACGGGCTGACGGTGGCCACCAAGATGGGCCGGCGGGTGCCGCAGACGCCCGAGGCGTACACCCTGGACAACTTCCGCGCCTGGACCGACCGCTCCCGGGCCAACCTCGGGGTGGACACCCTCGACCTGGTGCAGCTGCACTGCCCGCCCAGCGCGGTCTTCGCCGACGACCGGGTCTTCGACGCCCTGGACACCCTGGTCGGCGAGAAGCGGGTCGCCGGGTACGGAGTCAGTGTCGAGACCTGCGACCAGGCGCTCACCGCCATCGCCCGTCCCGGCGTGGCCAGCGTGCAGATCATCCTCAACGCGGTCCGGCACAAGCCCCTGGAGCAGGTGCTGCCCGCCGCCGCGGCGGCCGGGGTCGGCATCATCGCCCGGGTGCCCCTGGCCAGCGGCCTGCTCTCCGGCCGGTACGACGAGCACACCACCTTCCCGGCGAACGACCACCGGAACTTCAACCGGCACGGCGAGTCCTTCGACGTCGGCGAAACCTTCTCCGGCGTCGACTACGACCTCGGCCTGGCCGCCGTGCGCCGGCTCGCCCCGCTGGTCGGCGACGACCGCACCATGGCCCAGTTCGCGCTCCGCTGGATCCTCGACCAGCCCGGCGTCACCGTGGTCATCCCGGGCGCCCGCAACGCCGAGCAGGCCCGACGCAACGCCGCCGCGGCCGAACTGCCGCCGCTGACCGAAGTGGAGCTGGCCGCCGTCCGCGCCACCTACGACGAGCTGATCCGGCCGCAGGTGCACGACCGGTGGTGACCCGGGCCCGCCGGCCCCTCGGCGCGGCGTCGCCGGGGGCCGGCGCGGGCGGGCATGCTGGAATCGGACGGGCGCCGGCGGAAGGGGAACGATGAGGGGCTGGTTCCGGCTCACCGTGGGGCTGCTGGCCGTCGTGCTCGGCGCGCTCTGGACCGTGCAGGGGCTGGGCTACGTGAGCGGCAGCCTGCTGACCGGCCGGCGGGTGTGGACAGCCGTCGGGCCGGTCGTGGTCCTGATCGGACTCGTCGCGCTCTGGTACGGCATGCGGGCCCGCCGCCGGCGCGGCTGACGTCGAGCGGTGTCCCCGAACGTGAAAAGCCCCGCATCCCGGAACGGGACGCGGGGCTTCGTGCCGACCGGCGCGGCCGGCTCGGTAGCTCAGATGGGGCGGACCTGCTCGGCCTGCGGACCCTTCTGACCCTGGGCGATCTCGAACTCCACCCGCTGGTTCTCCTCCAGCGTGCGGTAGCCGCTGGACTGGATGGCCGAGAAGTGGACGAACACGTCAGCACCCCCGCCGTCGACGGTGATGAAGCCGAAGCCCTTGTCAGCGTTGAACCACTTCACGGTTCCCTGCGCCATGTGTATCTCCTTCTAAAACTGGCGGCCGAGCACGCCGTGCGGCCGATTGGCCGTTTTCGAGCAGCGGCGCCTGAGGCGGCCCCCGGTGAAGGAGACTTCTCTCAACCCACGCGTCTCTCAACAGCGTGAGACAGCAAACCACGTACGCAAAAACTTCGCACAGCCTACCGGACGAATTTCTCCGACATGTGACCTGACGGTTGCGGCAGATCCACTGGCCGGACCGGCCGGGCCGTGCGAAAGGCCCCTTACCCATGGCGGGAAAGGGGCCGACGCAGGCCGCGGATCAGTTGGGCCAGTGGCCGGTGAGCCGGCGTACGCCGACCGCCCCGCTCCGGTCCACGGCGGCCCGGACGACCGCGAAGATCGCGCCCTGCAGCGCCGCGGCGGCCAGGATCTCCCCCCAGCCACGGTCCTCGTCGGTGGCGCTGGGCGCCTCGCCGTCGCCCGCCGTGACCTTCCAGACCTGCCGGAAGATGACTCCGGCGACCGTGCCGGCGGCCAGCCCGAGGAGCACCCCGACGGGCTTGTAGGCGGCCTTGCCGATCCTGTTGCTCACCTGCGCCTCCCCCGCACGATCACCAGCACCACGGCGGTGGCCACGGCGCCGGCCGCCACGGCCGCCCACGGCAGCGGGCTGCGCCCGACCGCCCCGCCCTTCCGGTACGCCTGCGCCCGGACCCGCCGGGCCTTCGCCGCCGCCCGCCCGCGCATCCGGGCCATGGTCAGCGCCGCCTGCTCCCGCATCCGCGCCTTCGCCTGCTCGGCGGACTGCCGGAGCAGGGTCTTGACGTCGGCCCTGGCGGCCAACAGCTCCATCGTCTCACCCAGCTCCACCCGGGTCCGGCGGATCTCCTCGCGGAGCGCCGCCACGTCCCCGGTCCCGTTGCCGGTCATGCCCGCCTCCCGTCCTTCACCGCGGCGGTGACGGTGTCCACGTCCGCCCGGACGCTGCGGACCGTCGCCTCCGGCACCGGCGGGACGGCACGGCTGACCTGCTTCTTCCCGACCAGGGCGAAGATCCCGGCGAGCAGGAAGAGCGCCACCGCCACGATCAGGGCGGCCAGCCACGCGGGCATCACCAGCGCCAGCAGCAGGATCACCGCGGCGACCAGCGCGCCGGCGCCGTAGAGGGCCATCACCCCGCCGCCGCCGAACAGACCGATCCCGATCCCCGCGTGCTTGCCCTTCTTGGTCAGTTCCGCCCGGGCCAGGGCCAGTTCGTCCCGCACCAGGCGGGAGACCTGCTCGGTGGCCCGCTGCACCAGTTCGGCGGTGGACGGCTCGCTCCCGTTCCGGGACGTGCTGCGACTCGCGACGTCAGCCATGCTGTCCTCCTTTCATCATCACCGCGCTGTATGCCCGGAGTCGCCGCCCGTCAATCCTGCGCGGAGCACCACCGGACGTCCGGCCGCCGGGGCGGACCGGAACCGGGGCGTGCGCAGCAGGTCCCCCGGAACGCGCGGACCAAACGCACCAGGCGCGAATCTCCCCGGGTCGGGGTGCCCATCCCGTCCGGCAGGTGCAACGGCCGCGCCCCCGGCGAGGTCACGACGGCGGACGCGCGGAGCCCCCGGCGCCACGCGGGCGACCGGGGGCTCCGGAGGGGTTGGGTTCAGCGGCGGGAGTCGACCGGCTCGTCCGGGCCGACGAAGACCTCGCTGCGCGCCTCGCCGTCCTCGCTGCCACCGAAGAGCCGCGCGTCGTCCGGCATCTCGGTGTCGGGCAGCCGCCGGGCCGGCCGGCGCGACCGCACCGCCTGCCAGGGCAGCGCGCCCGAGGCGTCGCCGACCTCGGCGCGCGTCCGGGGCAGCGCGGTCGGCTGGTGGTCGCGGACCCAGGCCACCAGGTGCTCGCGGACCAGGCAGCGCAGGTCCCACAGGCTGCCCGCGTCGGCGGCGCTGACCAGGGCGCGCACCGTGACCGTGCCGCCGGTGGCGTCGGTCACCTGGAGCACGCAGACCCGGCCGTCCCACAGCTCGCTGGACTCGACCAGGCGGCGCAGCTCCTGCCGCATCGCCTGCACCGGGATGGCCCAGTCGAGGTCGAACTCGGCGGTGCCGAGCACCGCCGCCTCGGTGCGGGTCCAGTTCTGGAACGGGGTCCTGGTGAAGTACGAGGTGGGCAGGATCAACCGGCGGTCGTCCCAGATCTGCACCACCACGTAGCTGAGGGTCAGCTCCTCGATCCGGCCCCACTCCCCCTCCACCACGACCACGTCGTCGAGGCGTACCGCGTCGCTGAAGGCGAGCTGGATGCCGGCGAAGACGTTGCCCAGCAGGCTCTGCGCGGCGAGGGCGGCGACCGCGGCGACCACACCGGCGGAGGTCAGCACGCCGGCGCCGATGCCGCGGACGGCGGGGAAGGTCATCAGCATCACGCCCACGGCCAGGATGACCACCACCGCGATGGTGAGCCGGCGCAGCATCACCACCTGGGTCCGCACCCGCCGGGCGTGCCGGTTGTTCGGCACGTCCACCCGGAACCGAGCGAGCGCGGTGTCCTCGATCACCACCAGGAGCGAGGCCAGCAGCCAGGCCGCCGCGGCGATCAGCGCCAGCACCAGGACGTGCAGGACGAGCTGCCGCCACGGGCTGCCCACCGCGTAGCGCGTGGTGAACCGGACGCCGAACTGCACGGCGAGCACGGTCGCGGCCACCTGGAAGGGGCGGTGCGAGTGATCGGTGAGCTCGGTCATCAGCAGCGAACGCCGGCCGAGCCGCCGGGCCAGCCGGTGCACCACCTCGACCAGCAACAGCGCGACCGCCGCCGCGACGAGCGCGGCGGCGGCCGTTTCGAGGTAGCTCCGCACGGACGTTCTCCCTCCAGCCGGCGCGAATCGGGCAAAGGCCCAATGGTGCCTGCCGGACCGGATATCGACCAGGATCAGACGCGGCGGTACCGGGACTGGAGGAAGCAGTAGATCCCGAAGGCGGCGATGCCGAGCGCCATGAGCGTCAGCAGCACCGGCCCGTACGACTGGTCGCGCAGGGTGCGCAGGGCGGCGTCCAGGCCCCGGGCCTTCTCCGGGTCGTACCGGACCGCCGCAACCACGATCAGCAGGCCGGTGACGGCGAAGACGGCGCCCCGGGCGGCGTACCCGGCCATGCCGAGGCGGCGGGTCAGGGTGTGCGTCCTCGGGCTCATCTGCCCGGTCTTGAGATTCCGCTCGAACTTCTTCTTCAGGCCGTAGATCACCATGCCGATGCCGACCGCGGCGAGCACCAGACCGGCCAGCCCGACCAGCCAGCGGCCGCCGGTGGCGGCCATCAGCTTCTCGGAGAGCTGTTGCTGCTGCTGTGCGGCGTTGGCGCTGGCGTCCTGGAAGACCTTGATCGCGGTCCAGCCCAGCCAGACGAAGACGATGGTGCGCACGACGGAGGCGATCCGCTCGAAGAGCTTCTCCTTGCCGCGCAGGAAGCGGTGCCCGATCACGGCCTCGAACGCCTGCCAGAGCGCCATGGCGAACAGCCCCACGGCGATCGCGACCAGCAGGAACTTGCCGAGCGGCTGGGCGCCCAGGGTCCGCAGAGCGCCGTTCTGGTTGCCCTCCTCCCCCGACTTGCCGAAGGCGATCTGGAGCGCGAGCCAGGCGAAGAGGAGGTGCACGATCCCGTAGCCGATGAATCCGGCCCGGGTCAACAGTTCGAGCCACCTGCTCTTCGCGGCCTGGGCGGCGGTGGCTTCGGCGTTCCCGGTGAGTGACATGGCGCCACAATCTCCGGATGCGAAGATTTCCAAACGTCGGCCACCGCCGCCCCGGCCTGCGGGTCAGCTGTTGGGGTTGCGCGCCACCCGGATGACGACCTGCTGGTCGGTGACGCTGTCCAGGCTCACCTGGAAGCCGCCGGCCTCGGTGGCCTGCTGGCCGACGGTGAGCGAGAGCTGCTCCCCGGCCACCTCGACGGTGACCTGGTGGCCCTGGGCGCCGACCAGCTTCGCCTCGACGCCGAGGATGGTGGCGCTGGCCTCGACGCCCCGGTCGAAGGTGACGGTGCAGGCGTCCAGGCCGCAGTCGGTGGAGGCGCCCTCCGAGCTGCAACCGGCCAGCAGCGCGGCACCGAGCGCGAGGCCGGCCAGCAGGCCGGCGGCGCGGCGGACGGGGGTCAACGAGGGGGAAACGCGTCGGTTCGTCACCTGGACCAGGGTACGAGACGCGGGCCAGGCCGGTGCCCGCCGGTGATCGCCACCGGGCACGTTAGGGTCCCGGCATGCCGTTCGACATCGCCCGCACCCGGGCCGCGTACCCCGCCCTGAGCGAGGGCTTCGTCCACTTCGACGGCGCCGGGGGCACCCAGACCGCCCGGCCGGTGATCGACGCGGTCGCCGCCGCGATGGGCGCCGCGATCGGCAACCGGAGCAGCGCCTTCGTCCCCGGCCGGCGGTCGCTGGACCTGGTTGCCGCCGCCCGCTCGGCGGTGGCGGACCTGGTCGGCGGGGACCCGGGGGGCGTGGTGCTGGGGCCGAGCGCCACGGCCCTGACGTACACCCTGGCCCGGACGCTCGGCGCGACCTGGCGCCAGGGCGACGAGGTGGTGGTCTCCCGGCTGGACCACGACGCGAACGTCCGGCCGTGGGTGCAGGCGGCCGCGGCGGCCGGCGCGACCGTCCGGTGGGCCGAGTTCGACCGGGTGACCGGGGAGCTGCCCGCCGGCCAGTACGAGGAGTTGGTCTCCGAGCGCACCCGGCTGGTGGCGGTGACGGCCGGCAGCAACGCCATCGGCACCGCGCCGGACGTGGCGGCGATCGCCAAGACCGCGCACGCGGCCGGCGCGCTGGTCTGCGTGGACGGGGTGCACGCGGTGCCGCACGGCCCCACCGACCTGGCGTCGCTCGGCGCGGACTTCCTGGTCACCAGCGCGTACAAGTGGTCGGGTCCGCATCTGGCGGCGATGGTCGCCGACCCGGCCCGGTGGGCGGCGCTGCGCCCGGCGAAGCTGCTCCCCTCCTCCGACGTGGTCCCGGACCGGTTCGAGTACGGCACGCCGAGCTTCCCGCTGCTCGCCGGGGTGGCCGCCGCGGTGGACCACCTGGCCACCCTGGACCCGGACGCGACGGGCGGCCGCCGGGGCCGGGTCGTCGCCGGCCTGGCCGCCGCCCAGGCGCACGAGGAGGTCGTCTTCGAGCGGCTGCTCGCCGGCCTGGCCGCCCACCCGGCCGTCACCGTGTACGGCTCCCCCGTCCGGCGCTGCCCGACGGTGTCGTTCCGGGTGGCCGGGTCGTCGCCGGCACAGACGGCGGCGGCGCTGGGCGCGGCCGGTTTCTGTCTCTCCTCCGGCGACTACTACGCCTACGAGTACTTCCAGACGATGGGGCTGCGGGACAGCGGCGGCGCGGTCCGGGCCAGCGTCTACCACTACAACACCGTGGACGAGGTGGACCGGTTGCTGGCCGAACTGGACCGGCTGGCCGGTCCCGGGGAGACAATGGCCGGGTGAGCTTCCTGGTCGAGGACGACCCCGCCGAGCGCCGCTTCGAGATCCTGGTCGACGACGCGCTGGCCGGGTTCACCGCGTACCTGCCGCCGAGCGGCGCGGTGCTGGTCTTCACGCACACCGAGGTGGAGGACCGGTTCCGGAACATGGGCGTGGGCTCGGCGCTGATCCGCGGCACCCTGGACCAGATCCGCGAGCGCGGCGACCGGGTGGTGCCGGAGTGCCCGTTCATGGCCGCGTTCATCGACCGGCACCCCCGGTACGCCGACCTGGTGGTCCCGAAGCCCTGATCCCGCCGGGGTCAGCGGGCCCCGGTGAGCAGTTCGGCGGCGGCGTACGCGGCGGCCCGGGTGGCGCCGTGGGTGGCCAGGTGCACCGCGCCGGTGACCAGGACGGGCACGCCCAGCTCGACGACCACCGCGTCCGGGCGGGACGCCAGGGCCCGGTCCACCGCGTCCCGCATCCAGTCGTGCCGGTGCAGGTCGCGCACGACCAGTACCAGGGGGCGGCCGGCCGATCCGGCCGCCGGGTCGGCCGGCACCTCGCCGTCGGCGTACCGGGCCGTGGTGGTGCCGGGCACCAGGTCGGCCAGCGGCGCGGCGATCCCCCACGGGGTCTCGTCGCCGATGGCCAGGTTGCGGGGCGGCGCGAACTCCACCACGTGCGCCGGGCCGGCCAGCGGCAGCAGCCCCGCCGCGCCGGTGACCACCCGCAGCGCCCGGCGGGCGGCGGCCAGCCCGATCGGCGAGCCGGTGCCGCGGGGTGCGACCGGCCGGCCGGCGCGGGCCGCGACGGTCCAGGCGGCGAGCTGGCCGACCCGCTTGGCCGCCTCGGCCAGCCGCTCCTCCGGCAGCTCCCCGGCGACGACCGCGGCCACGATGGCGTCCCGCAGCTCCACCGCGTCCGCCTCGCCGGCCCGCTCACCGCCCACGCAGATCGCGTCGGCCCCGGCGGCCAGGGCCCGCACGGTCGCCCCGGCGAAGCCGTACCGGTCGGCGACCGCCCGCATCTCCACCGCGTCGGTCACCACCACCCCCTGGAAGCCCAGCTCGTCGCGGAGCAGTCCGCCGAGGATGCGCGGGCTGAGCGTGGCCGGCAGCTCCGGGTCGAGCGCCGGCACCAGCAGGTGCCCGGTCATCACCGCCTGCGCCCCGGCGGCCACCGCGGCCCGGAACGGGGCCAGCTCGACCGCGTCCAGCCGGGCCCGGTCGCCGCCGATGCGGGGCAGGTCGTGGTGGGAGTCGACCCGGGTGTCGCCGTGGCCGGGGAAGTGCTTGGCGCAGGCGGCCACGCCGCCCGACTGGAGCCCGCGTACCCAGGCGGCGGTGTGCCGGGCCACCAGGGCCGGGTCGGCGCCGAACGAGCGGACCCCGATGACCGGGTTGGCCGGGTTGGAGTTGACGTCGGCGTCCGGGGCGTAGTCCAGGGTGACGCCCACGGTGGCCAGCTCGGTGCCGAGGTCGCGGGCGACCTCCTCGGTCAGCGCCGGGTCGTCGACCGCGCCGAGGGCGAAGTTGCCCGGCCGGGAGCTGCCCCGGGCCGACTCGATCCGGGTGACGTCGCCCGCCTCCTCGTCGATCGCCACGATCACGTCGGGGCGCTCGGCCCGCAGCGTCGCGGTGAGCGCGGCGAGCTGGTCGTGGTCGACGATGTTGCGGGCGAAGAGGACCACCGAGCCGAGCCCTTCGCCCAGCCAGCGGCGCACCCATGGCGGCGGGCTGGTGCCGACGAACCCGGGTTGCAGTACGGCGGCGGCGAGGCCCGCCAGGTCTGGGTCCGCTCCCACGATCCGCTCGCTCATGCGCCGTCCTACCCCCGTCTTCCCCAGGTCCGCCGCCCCGGCGGTGCTGACATGGTCACACCCGCCTCCCTAAATAGTCAACAATCCTTACTGTTAGCTGCTGGCGGACCCGGGTGCCCCGTGGGAGAGTGCGACCATGCACCCCGCGCTGCTCGCCGACGCCACCACCGCCGCGGACATCCCCGGCGTACGCCTGCTCGGCCTGGTGGTGGGCGGCCTGTTCCTGCTGATCGCCATCCGGGCGATGTTCCGGCGCTGACCGGCGTTGCGGCCGCGTCCCCCGGGGGTACCGCGATCGTTGTCCGGGCGTGCGCCCGGCACCCGGACGCGGCGAGGGGGAACGATGAGGCTCGGCTACTTTCTGTCCAGCGAGGAGTACACCCCGGCGGAGCTGCTGGAACAGGCACGCGGCGCGGAGCGGGCCGGCTTCGAGGCACTGTGGATCTCCGACCACTACCACCCGTGGGTCGACGCGCAGGGCCAGAGTCCCTTCGTCTGGTCCACCATCGGCGCGCTCAGCCAGGTCTGCGGACTGCCGGTGACCACCGCGGTCACCTGCCCCACGATGCGCCTGCACCCGGCCGTGATCGCCCAGGCCGCGGCCACCAGCGCGGTGCTGCACGACGGCCGGTTCGTGCTCGGGGTGGGCAGCGGCGAGGCGCTGAACGAGCACATCCTCGGCGCCGCCTGGCCGCAGGCCGACGTCCGGCTGGAGATGCTGGCCGAGGCGGTCGAGGTGATCCGGGCGCTGTGGCGCGGGGACTTCGTCAACCACCACGGGAAGCACTACACCGTCGAGCACGCCCGGATCTACACGCTGCCGGACCCGCCCCCACCGATCTACGTCTCCGGCTTCGGTCCGAAGTCGATCGAGCTGGCCGCCCGGATCGGCGACGGCTACATCAGCACCATGCCCGACGCCGACATGGTCCGCCGGTTCCGGGACAGCGGCGGCGGGGACAAGCCGTGCCAGGCCGGCTTCAAGGCGGCGTACGCCGACAGCGAGGACGCGGGGGTGCGGATCGCGTACGAGAAGTGGCCGAACGCCGGCGTGCCAGGCGAGCTGTCCCAGGTGCTCCCCTCGCCGCGCCACTTCGCGCAGGCCGCGCAGCTGGTCAGGCCGGAGATGATGAAGGAGTCGTTCGTCTGCGGCAACAGCGCCGACGCGCACCTGGAGATGATCGACAAGTACGCCAAGGCCGGCTTCGACGAGCTCTACGTCGCCAACACCGGGCCGCACTGGTCGGGCCTGTTCGACCTCTACCAGCGCGAGGTGCTGCCCCGGCTGCGCTGATCCGGCCTGCCCGGCGGCCCCGATATTCGGGTGCGGACCACCGCCCCTCCTTCCGATCATGGTCGGCGTGCACTCCGCCCTCACGGTGACCCCGGCCGACCTGCCCACGCTGCTGCTGCACGTGGCGGTGGTCCGGCCCGTCTTTGTCTGGGGACCGCCCGGCATCGGCAAGAGTTCCCTGGTCCGGGCCTTCGCGAATTCGCTCGGGCTGCCCTGCGTGACGCTGGTCGGCACCCAGCTCGCCGCGGAGGACCTGATCGGCGTGCCGGAGCTGCGCGACGGGCGCAGCCGGTTCGCGCCGCCGGAGTCGATCGCCCGCGACGAGCCGTACTGCCTCTTCCTGGACGAGCTCAACTCCTCCAGCCCGGAGGTGCAGAAGGCGTTCTACTCGCTCATCCTCGACCGCCGCATCGGCTCGTACGAGCTGCCCGCCGGCTCGATCGTGATCGGCGCCGGCAACCGGGCCACCGACAACGCACTCGCCCGGCCGATGGCGTCCGCGCTGGTCAACCGACTGGTGCACGTGCACCTGCGCGCCTCCGTCACGGACTGGCTGGCCTGGGCGGCCGGCGCCGGGGTGCACCCGTGGGTGCTGGACTACCTCACCGAGCGCCCGGACCAGCTCTGGGTCGCCCCGCCCAAGACCGAGGAGCCCTTCTCCACCCCGCGCAGCTGGCACATGCTCTCCGACGCCCTGCACTCCTTCGGCGAGGACGTCGACGAGGCGACGGTGCGGCTGCTGGCCGGCGGCACGCTCACCGGGCAGCACGCGGCCGGTTTCGCCGCGTACGTCAAGACCGTGCGCCACCGCTACGGCCTGGACGCCATCGTGCGCGGCGACGCCGGCTGGCCGCGCGCCCCGCACGACCGCGACCTGCTGTACTTCTTCGCCGAGGCGTTCCGGGCCCGACTGGTCAAGGAACTGCCGGCCTCCCGGGAACACGCCTCCCCCGCGGTGCGGGACTTCGCGATGCGCGCCAAGGGACTGCTGGTCGAGCTGGCCGAGATCTCCCTGGAGTGCGCCCAGCTCGTCATGGCCACCGACGACGACGGGATGCCGGTGCTGCCGGCCTGGTTCCTGGTCGAGGTGACCCGGGACCTGCCCCGCCTGGTCGCGGCGCGGGCCTGACCGATGGCGACCCGACGCCGCGCCGGCCGCCGGCCGGACCCCAACGAGCAGGCGTTCAACGAGGCCGAGAAGCGGGCGTACGGGCACCCGATGTTCCAGCCACTGCTCACCGACGGGTACCCCCGCGCCCGGTTCCGCTGGCGGGACGACGAGGAACTGGCGAACGGGCAGGGTTGGGCCCGGGTGGCCGGCGACGGGGAGATCGTGGTCGACCGGCGGCGGCGCGCCGACACCGAGGAGTGGTGGTGGGTGATCGCCCACTGCCTGCTGCATCTCGGCTTCGGCCACCTCGACCCGGACCGCGCCGCGCGGACGGACCAGGCCGCCGCGGTCGCGGCCTGCGTGGCGGTGGCCCGCTTCCAGCTCGACGCCAAGCTCGGCCGGCCGCCGCACCTGCTGCCCGGCCCGCTGCCGGACACGGCGGAGGAGCGGCTGGCCGCCGAGTGGCGCCACCGCGGGGTGCCGCCGCAGTACCTGGACTGCGGCGTCGGCGGGCACGGCGGGGACCTGGTCCACCGGATCCCGCCGGCCCAGCGGTGGGCCGCCGCCAACCCCGCCGGCACCCGGTGGCAGACCTGGCCGGAGCGGTTCGCGGTGGGGCTGGCGGCGGCGGCCAGCGCGGCCGTGGCGGCGGCGGGCGCGCCGAAGCCGGGGCCGGGCGGGGTGGCCCGGGACAACCCCTGGGAGCGGGCGCGGCGCTGGTTCGTCTCGTCGTACCCGCTGCTCGGGGCGCTGGCCGCCGGGTTCCGCATCATCGCCGATGTGGAGCTGGCCCGCTCCTGGGACATCGCGGTCGCCGCCGTCGACGCGCACGCCGGGGAGATCTACGTCAACCCGCTGCGGGTGCTGCCCGAGGCGCAGTGCCGCTTCGTGCTGGCGCACGAGATGCTGCACGCGGCGCTGCGGCACGGCGACCGGGTGGCGCACCGGGACCCCTACCTGTGGAACGTGGCCACCGACTACGTCATCAACGGGTGGCTGGTGGAGATGGCGGTCGGCGAGATGCCCGACGGCCTGCTGTACGACCCGCAGCTGCGCGGCCTGTCCAGCGAGGCGGTCTACGACAGGCTCGCCACCGACCTGCGCCGGTATCGCAAGCTGGCCACCCTGCGCGGCCCGGGGCGCGGCGACATGCTCGGCCACGGCGTCCCCGGGCCGGGCGAGGCCGGGCGCGGGGTCGACCTGGACGAGTACTACCGCCGGGCGCTGACCAGTGGGCTGGCGTACCACGAGTCGTCCGGGCGCGGGCTGCTCCCGGCCGGGCTGGTCGCGGAGATCCGGGTGCTCGACGAGCCCCCGCCGCCGTGGGACGTGCAGCTGGCCCGCTGGTTCGACGAACGCTTCCCGGCGCGGGAGCGGCTGCGCTCGTACGCCCGACCGTCGCGCCGGCAGGCGGCCACCCCGGGCATCCCGCGTCCGGGCTGGCACCGGCCCGAGATCGAGGAGCGCCGGCCGACCTTCGGCGTGGTGCTGGACACCTCGGGGTCGATGAGCGTCCGGCTGATGGGGCGGGCGCTCGGCGCGGTCGCCGGGTACGCGACGGCCCGGGACGTGCCCGCCGCCCGGGTGGTGTTCTGCGATGCGGTGGCGTACGACGCCGGCTACCTGCCGGTGGCGGAGATCGCCGGGCGGGTGCGGGTACGCGGCCGCGGCGGCACCGTGCTGCAACCCGGCGTACGCCTGTTGGAGGCAGCCGACGACTTCCCGGCGGACGGCCCGATCCTGGTGATCACCGACGGCGAGTGTGACGTGCTGCGGATCCGCCGCGACCACGCGTTCCTGGTGCCGCGCGCCGCCCGGCTGCCGTTCACGCCGCGCGGCCCGGTGTTCCGGATGAGCTGAACCGACCCGGGAGCGGTCGTTTCGCCGGTGATCGGTGGGGGTACCTGCGGCCACTGATGAGACTGACCACGCACTCGACGACGTTGCGCCGCGCGGCCCGGAGCCTCTTCGGCTGGACCACGCTCCGGCCCAACCAACTGGCCGCCATGCGGGCGGTGATGAAGCGCCGCGACGCCCTGGTGGTGCTGCCCACCGGCGCCGGCAAGTCGGCGATCTACCAGATCCCGGCCAGCCTGATCCCCGGCCCGACGGTGGTCATCTCCCCGCTGCTCGCCCTTCAGCAGGACCAGATCGCGGCGCTCAACGAACGGCAGCGGCCCGAGCTGCGGGCGGTCCGGATCAGCTCGGACGAGAACGCCGCCCAGCAGGCCGCGGCGATCGAGGAGGTCCGCCAGGGTCGGGCCGAGTTCCTGTTCATCACCCCGGAGGCGTTGAGCAACCCGGACCGGATGGCCGAGGTCCGGTCGCTGCGGCCCGCCCTGGTGGCGATCGACGAGGCGCACTGCATCTCCGCCTGGGGACACGACTTCCGCCCGGACTACCTGGCGCTCGGGCACCTGATCGAGGGCATCGGGCGACCGCCGGTGGTGGCCCTCACCGCCACCGCCTCCCCGCCGGTCCGCGACGACATCGTCGCTCGGCTGCGGCTGCGCGACCCCGAGGTGGTGGTCTCCGGGCTGGACCGGCCGAACCTCTTCCTCGAGGTGGCACACTGCCCGACCGACGACTACCGGTGGCGGCGGTTGATCGCCCTGCTCCGCGACGACGAGCGGCCCGGCATCATCTACGTGCCGACCCGGCGGGCGGCCGAGGAGCTGGCGCAGCGGCTGACCGAGGCGGGCTTCCCGGCGCAGTACTACCACGGCGGCATGCCGACGAACGCGCGCAACGAGCTGCACGAGGCGTTCCTCGCCGACCAGGTGCCGATCATGGTGGCCACGTCCGCGTTCGGGATGGGCATCGACAAGCCGAACATCGCCTGGGTGGTGCACATGGCGCTGCCCGACTCGCCGGACAGCTACTTCCAGGAGATCGGCCGCGCCGGCCGGGACGGCGAGCCGGCCCGCGTGCTGCTGCTCTGGCGCGCCGAGGACATCGGCCTGCAGCGCTACTTCACCGGTGGCCTGCCCGACGAGAAGGAGCTGCGGGAACTGGCCGCGCTGCTGCGCAAGCAGGCCCGGACCAAGAAGGAGCTGCGCGAACTGACCGGCCTCGGCCCGCGCAAGCTCGGGCAGTACCTCTCCCTGCTGGAGCAGATCGGCGCCGCCGAACCGCGCCCCCGCCAACACGTCGGCGCCCCCCGGTACGCACCCACGGCCGCCAAGTCCGGCCGGGCGGCGCTCGCCGAGGCGGAACGGCAGCAGGCCGTCACCCGGTCGCGGACCGACATGATGCGCGCCTTCGCCGAGACCACCGGCTGCCGCGGGCAGGCGCTGCTGGCCTACTTCGGCGAGCAGATGCACGAGGTCTGCGGGCACTGCGACAACTGCCACGCCGGGACCAGCGTCGCCGACGCCCGGGCGGTCGGGCCGTTTCCCGTGCACAGCCAGGTACGGCACCCCGAGTGGGGCCCGGGCCTGGTGCTGAGCTACGAGGAGGACCGGATGACGGTGCTCTTCGACGAGGTGGGCTACAAGACGCTCTCCGTGCGTGTGGTGTCCGAACAGGGCCTGCTGACGCTCGACTAGCCTGACCCGGGCACCGAGGCGGTGCCCGTCGACAACGACGACCACGGCGAAAGGGGCTTGATCGTGATCGAGCAGCCGGCGTACACGGGGTTCGGTTTCTCCGACGAGGAGTGGGGCCTGCTGGTCGGGCTGCCGCAGGCGGTCCTCACCGCGGCGAGCGCGGCCGAGTCCGACGGCACCAAGCGCACCATGGCCGAGAACGCCGCCGGCCTGGAGACCATCGCCGCCGGGCGGGAGTCGGCCAGCCCGCTGGTGGCGGCCGTCGCCGGCGAGGTCGTCACCCGGGTGGGCGACCCGGAGGCCGGCGCGGAGCTGCCGGTGCTCGAGCCGGCCGACCCGCAGGCGATGATCGACGACGTGCTGGCCCGGGCCCGCCAGGCGTCCGCCCTGCTGGCCGGGAAGGTGGACGAGGGGCAGGCCGGGGCGTACCGGCACTGGCTGGTGGCGGTCGCCGAGCAGGTGGTGAGCGCCGCTTCGACCGGCGGCCTGCTGGGCCTCGGCGGCGACGTGGTGAGCGACTCGGAGCGGCGCTTCCGGGACCGGCTCGCGCAGGTGCTCAACGACTGATCCGCGGGCGCGGCCCCCGCGCCCGACCTCGGACGCCGGCCGCGCCGCCGGTGAGCCGTGACAAACGAGGTCACCCCCGTCAATGATGGATATCGGACGCCCCGCGACGGCCGCTTCGCCGCCGCGTGGGGCGTCGTCCAGGATGGGGGGTGACGAACCACGGGGGTCGCTGCATGGACGCGAGGATCAACCGACAGATTTTCGACACCGAGCAGGTGCCGGCGACGGACCGCTTCGGGCTGTGGCTGGACATGCTCGCCGCCACGCCCGCGCTCATGCGGATACGCACCGAGCACGCCGACGACTTCGTCGCGCGGGCCGAGTTCCTCGACCTGGGCCCGGTACAGCTGATCCGCCACCGCTACCCCTCACTGGACGGGGTCCGGACCCGGAAGCTGATCCAGCGTTCCGACGCGGACTACTACCTGCTCGCGCTGACCCTCGCCGGCACCGGCATCGCCGACCAGGACGGGCAGCGCGGCGTCTGCCGCCCCGGCGACTTCACCTTCTACGACTGCGCCCGCCCGCAGGAGCTCAGCCACCACGGTGACGACCACGGGCGCGAGCCCGCGAGCTCCATCGTGGCCCTCATCCCGTACGACGCGCTGCCCCTGCCGCACCGCCGGCTCGCCCCGCTGTTCGCCGGCCGGATGTCCGGCAACGAGGGGATCGGCGCCCTGCTCGCCGACTACCTCATCCGGCTCACCAGCCATCCCGAGCAGTACCACGCGGTGGACGCGGAACGGCTGGCCGCCACCGGGCTCGACCTGGTCTCCATGCTGCTCGGCCGGCACCTGATGTCCGAGGACGCGGTGCCCACCGAGGTCCGCCGGCGGGCGCTGCTGTCCCAGGTGCGCGCCCACGTCCGCCAGCACCTCGGGGACGCCACGCTGAGCCCGCAGTCGATCGCCGACGCACACCACATCTCGGTCCGGTCACTGCACCGGCTCTTCGAGGCCGAGGACACCACGGTCGCGGCGTACATCCGGGACCAGCGACTGGAGCGATGCCGCCGCGACCTCGCCGACCCGGCCCTGCGGGACCGGCCCATCCAGATGATCGCCGGCCGCTGGGGCTTCCGGGACAAGGCGCACTTCAGCCGGGCGTTCCGGGCCGCGTACGAACAGACGCCTCAGGCGTACCGGGGGCGGCATCTCGAACAGGCACGCATCGTCAACCGTGCGGCGTCCGTGGTCAACTCCGAGCCGCAATACTGACTGCGGGCCGACGGCCGGGAAACCGGCGCGGCCCACTGGTATCGGGGGGCCGTGGCGAGGCGCCCGCGACAGTTCCGTCGCGGGCGACCGCCCGGTGCCGGCGCCCGCAGCGGCGGACGCGCCCCGACCACCGGCCCTCGACGGCCACGCCGGTTTCCGGCCCCGTCGTACTTCCCCCAGGACTCGCGGCGGGGCCGGTCAGGCCTCCTCCAACAACACCAGGACGGCCTTCTCCACCGCCTCCCGCGGCATCTCGGGCTCCACCGGGGCAACCACCCCGTCGTGGTAGAGGTCGACCACCCGCGGGTCCACGTACGACGTCCGCGCCACGGTGGGCGTGTTGCCGAGCAGCTCGGCGACCGACCGCATCACGGCGGCCACCGCCCGTTTGCGGGCCGTCGCGGACCGCTGCCCGGCCGCCGTCGCCAGCTCGGTGGCGGCCAGCACGGTGGCGTGCCAGGTACGGAAGTCCTTGGCCGTCATCTCCCCGCCGCTGGCGTCGCGCAGGTAGTCGTTGACCTCGTCGCTGCGGACGTCCCGCCAGGCCCGGCCGTCCCAGTAGCCGAAGAGCCGCTCCTGGGCCCGCCGCCGGCGACGCAGGTTGGTCAGCACCCGGCACAGCTCGGGATCCTCGATCCGGCGGACCTGCTCGATGCCGCCCTTGGCCGGAAACTCGAAGACCACGCAGCCGCCCCGGGACCGGGCGTGCTCGGGGCGCAGGGTGGCCACGCCGAAGGTGGGGTCGTCGCCGGTGGCGTACTGGTCGCTGCCGACCCGGAACGTCCCCATGTCCAGCAGCCGGGTGACCGTGGCGAGGACCCGCTCCCGGCGCAGCCCGCCCAGCGTCAGGTCCTGGCCGACCCGCTCGCGCAGCACCGGCAGCCGCTGCGCCACCTCCAGCACGTGGTCGAACTTGGCCTCGTCGCGTTTCTGCCGCCACGCCGGGTGGTAGAGGTACTGCTTGCGGCCGGCCGCGTCGACCCCGGTGGCCTGGATGTGCCCGTTCGGATACGGCGAGATCCAGACGTCCTGCCAGGCCGGCGGGATGACCAACTCGCCCAGCCGGGCCAGCTCGTCGGGGTCGCGCACCGGCTCGCCCTTCGGATCGACGAAGAGCCAGCCCTTACCGCGCCGCCGGCGTCCGTACCCCGGCCCGCCCGGATCACTACGCCGCAATCGCACCGGAGACCCGCACCGCCCGTTCCGCCTCGTCCGCCGCGGCCAGCACCTCGTCGACCGGGATGGCCGCCAATATCGGGTCGCTTCCTACCCCGCCGGCGGCGGCCCAATCCCGGTCGCTCCGCGGGCGGCGCGTGACGCCCAGCACGCGGTGCCGGGGCCGGTCCGGCGGCGGCCCCCAGTGTGCCGGCGGGACCGGACCGAAGAGCACCACCGAGGCAGTGCCGTACCCGGTGGCCAGGTGGGCGACGCCGGTGTCCCCGCTGACCACCAGCCGGGCGCCGGCGACCAGCGCGGCCAGCTCGGTCAGACCGGTCCGACCGGCGAGCACCGCCTCCGGCGGCAGCCCCGCGTCCCGGGCCACCCGGCCGGCCAGCTCCCGTTCCTCGGCGGAGCCGGTGAGCACCACCCGGTGGCCCCGGCCCGCCAGGGCCCGGGCCAGCGTCGCGAAGCGCTCCGCGGGCCAGCGCTTCGCGGGGATCTTGCTGCCCGGATGCAGCACCGTGGCGCCGGCCGGGGCCCCCGCAGCGGGCGGGCGGCGCAGCGCCAGGTCCGCCGGGTCGGCCGGCAGTCCGTACCCGTGCAGCAGCCGGCACCAGCGGCGGACCTCGTGCTCGTCGTCGTCCCACGCCGGGCCGTCGGGGTGGCCGGCCTCGGCGTTGCGGTAGGCGAGCAGCCGGTGCGGCCGGACGGCGGCCAGCAGCCGGTGCGACTGCGGGCCGCGGCCGTGCAGGTTGACCGCCACCTCCGGTGGCGGCCCGGACCAGGCGAGGCGGTCCAGGCCGGCGGTGGGCAGCACCCGGTCCACCGCGCCGACCAGGTCGGCCAGCGGGGCCAGCCAGGCCGGGGCGGCCAGCACCAGCTCCCGGTCCGGGAAGCCGGCCCGTAGGCCACGCAACGCCGGCACCGCCGTGGCCAGGTCGCCCACCCCGAGCGCCCGGAGCACCAGGATCACGGGTACGACGACTCCTGGTCGGCGCAGACCACCATCTCCCGCACGGCGCAGCCGGCCGGCTGGGAGAGGGCGAACATGATCGCGGCGGCGGTGTCGGCGGGCTCGTTGAGCGCGGCGTCCGGCCCGGGACGGTACTGCGCGTCCCGCTCGTCGAAGAAGGCGGTGCGCATGCCGCCCGGGATCAGCAGGGTGACCCCGACCGCGCCGGCCAGTTCGGCGGCGAGCGCCCGGGTGAAGCCGACCACCCCGAACTTCGCCGCGCAGTAGGCGGTGGCGTCGCTGACCGCCTTGACGCCGAGGGTGGAGGCGACGGTGACGATGCTCCCCCGGGACGCCTGCAGGTAGGGCAGCGCGGCCCGGATCACCGCCACGGTGGCGAGCAGGTCCACCGCGACGATCCGCTCCCAGGTCTGGGCCGGGACGTCGATCAGCTTGCCGGGCACGTCCATGCCGGCCGCGGTGACCACGGCGTCCAGGCCGCCGGAGCGTTCCGCCAGGTCCCGGGTGGCCACCTCGGCGGCCCGGGTGTCGGCCAGGTCGCACTCGACCCACGGCACCCCGTCGGCGGGGCGGTGCCGGTCCACCACGAGGGGGCGGCCGCCGGCCCGGGCCACCGCGGTGACCACCGCCGCGCCCAGCCCGCTCGACCCGCCGGTCACCAGGACGGTGGGTCCGGCCCCAGGTGCCGCACTGGTGCTCATGCCGCCGCCTCCCTCCGGGCGGCGACGGCACGAGGCCCGACCGCGCCGAGCCGGACGATCCGCTCGCTCATTGCGCTCCCTCCGCCGTGGACCGGGTGACCGCCTCCCGGCGCCCGGCCTCCGCCAGGACCGCCGCGGCGGGCCAGCCGGCCGAGCCGCGACCGGCGCGGGCCGCCGCGATCATGTCGCTGGTGGACCGGCCGTCCAGGTACGGCACGACCACCGTGTGCCCGCCCCAGCGGGCCAGGATCTCCGCCTCCGGCAGGGTCTCCTCGCCGCCGCCGCTGGCGTAGTCACCGCCCTTGACCCAGACGTCCGGGCGCAACCAGGACAGGGCGGCGTGCGGGGTCGGCTCGTCGAAGATGACCACGGCGTCCACGCAGCTCAGCGCGGCGAGCAGGCGGCTCCGGTCGCCCTGCGGCACGACCGGGCGCGCCGGTCCCTTCAGCCCGGCCACGCTGGCGTCGGAGTTGAGGCAGACCACCAGGCAGTCGCCGAGCTGCCGGGCCGCCTCGAGGGTCGCCACGTGCCCGGCGTGCAGCAGGTCGAAACAGCCGCCGGTGGCGACGACCGTGCCGCCGGCCGCGCGTACCTGGGCCACCACGGCACCGGCGGCGGCCGCGCCGATCCGGTCCCCGCCGGCGCTGACCACCACCGGGGAGGCGGTCCGCACGGGCGCCGGCAGCGCGGTCGCCACTCCCCCGCCGGCCACGTACGCGGACGCCTCGGCGACCGCCTCCTGCACCGCCTCGGAGACGAGCGCGCCCTGGGCCAGGGCGAGGGTGGCCGCGGCCGCGAACCGGTCTCCCGCCCCGCAGGTGTCCCCCTCGGCGGCCGGGGCCGGCACCACCAGCGGGGTGGAGCCGGCGTGGCAGAGCAGCGCGCCGTCCCCGCCCAGGGTGACCGCGACCGCGCCGGCCCGCCAGCGCTGGCGCAGGGTCTGCGCCCCCCGGGACGCGGTGACCAGCCGGGACCCGCCGGGCGGCAGCTTCGCCAGCTCCCGCGCCTCGGACTCGTTCGGGGTCACCAGCTGCGCCCCGGGCACCGCCGCCGGACCGCGCGGGTGCGGGTCCCAGACCACCGGAGCGCGGGTGGCGGAGAGCGCGGCCCGCAGCGCCGGGTGCCGGGCGACGCCCCGGCCGTAGTCGCTGACCAGCACGGCGGAGGCGGTGGCGAGCAGCCGCAGCACCGCCTCGCTCGGCTCGCCCGGCTCGCCGGCCGGGCCGCCCCGGTCGTGCCGCAGCAGCACCCGGCCCCGGGCGTGCAGCCGGATCTTCTCCGGGGTGGCGCCGGCCAGCGGGAGCCCGTACAGCTGCACCCCGGCGGCGGCGAGCAGGGTGCCGATCCGGGCCCCGCCGGCGTCGTCGGCGAGCGCGGTGACCAGCGCGACCTCCGCGCCGCCGGCGGCGGCGAAGACCGCGGCCAGGCCGGCGCCCCCGGGCCGGTCGACGTACGTGCTCTCGTCGAGGACCGGGACCGGGGAGTCCGGGCAGAGCCGGTTCACCGTCCCCTCGACGTCCCGGTCCAGCAGGGTGTCACCGAGCACCACCACGGGTCCTGCCATGCTCGACCTCCTCATCGGGCCCGCACCTCCCGGTCGGGGGCGTCCCCGAGCACCACCTCGACGCCGGTGCGCACCGGACCGGCCGCCGGCCGGGCGGCGAGCGCCGCGGGCAGGGCCCGGTCGACGTACTCGCAGAGCACGTGGGTGGCGACCAGATGCAGCTCCTGCACCACCTGGCTGTCCGGGGACTCGATGGCGAGGGTCTCGTGGCACAGTTCGGCCAGTGGGTTCGGTGCGGGGCCGGTGAAGGCCCAGCAGCGCAGTCCGGTGTCGTGTGCGGCGTGGGCGGCGGTGAGGAGGTTGTCGCTGGTGCCGCTGGTGGACATGAGCAGGAGGATGTCGTCGGGTCGGCCGTGGGCGCGGACCTGGCGGGCGAAGACCTGCTGGTAGCCGTAGTCGTTGCCGATGGCGGTGAGGGCGGAGGTTTCGGCGTGCAGGGCGATGGCCGACAGGGGTTCGCGGTCGTCGCGGAGCTTGCCGACCAGTTCGGCGGTGAGGTGCTGGGCCTCGGCGGCGCTGCCGCCGTTGCCGGCCACCAGCAGCCGGCCGCCCCCGGCCAGCCGGTTCGCCAGCTCGCCGCCCCAGCGGGCCAGCAGCAGCTCCGACTGCCGCAGCGGCAGCAGCGCGGCGGCGAGCCGGGTCAGGTGGTCCTCCAGCACGGTGCCGCCGACCGCCGGCCCGGGCGCCGCCATCAGGCGACCACCCGGGTGGGCCGGCGCACCGTGGCCACCGCGCCGTAGAGCTCCGCCAGCCGCTCAGCCGTCCCCGACCAGGAGTAGTGGGTCCGGGCCCGCTCCAGGGCCGCCGTGGCGTACGCGAAGCGACGGATCCGGTCGCCGAGGAGCCGGCGGATCGCCGCGCCGAGCGCCGCCGGGTCCCGGGCCGGCACCAGGTCCCCGGTCCGCCCCGGCACCACCGTGTCGACCAGCCCGCCGACGGCGGTGCCGAGCACCGGCACGCCGCACGCCATCGCCTCCAGCGGGGTGAGCCCGAACGGCTCGTACCAGGGGGCGGCGACCAGCACGTCCGCCGAGCGGTACCAGCGACCCATCTCCTCCCGGGGCACCGCGCCGATCAGCTTGACCCGGTCGGCGACGCCGCACGACTCGGCGAGCGCGCGCAGCCGCAGCGCGTACGGGTCGGTCTCCAGCAGCCCGGCCGGCGGGCCGCCCACCACCACGCACTCGGCGTCGGGGACCAGCGCGGTGGCCCGGATGACGTCCTGGAAGCCCTTGCGTTCCACCAGCCGGCCGACGGTGAGGATGCGCGCCCGGCCGCCCTCCCGCTCGGCGACCGGGCCGAGCGGGGCGAACGTGGACAGGTTCACCCCGGACGGGATGACGGTCATCCGGGACCGGGGCACCCCCATCCGGACCAGCTCGGCGACCTCGTCCTGGCACTGGGCGACCACCCGGTCGACGGAGCGGCCCAGCTTCCGCTCGTGCCCGACCCGGCCCGGCGGACTGGTGTCCTGCGCGCCCTGGTGCCGCCGCTTCACGGTGCCGAGCGCGTGGTACGTCTGCACCACCGGCACCCCGGTGCGCCGCCCGGCGGCGAGCGCGGCGAGCCCGCTCATCCAGAAGTGCGCGTGGACCACCTCGGGCTGCCAGTCGCCGGCGCGCCACCGCTCGGCCAGCCACTCCCCGAACGCCGGCATGTACGGCAGCAGGTCGTCCTTGGCGACCGGCTCGGCGGGCCCGGCGGGCACGTGCACCACGTCGTACCCGTCCGGGGCGCGGACCGTGACGGGCAGGTCCACGGCGTCGAGCCGGGTGTAGACCCGCACGTCGTGACCGGCGGCCACGAGCGCGGCGGAGAGCTCCGCGACATGCGTGTTCTGGCCGCCGGCGTCCTCCCCGCCGAGGACGGCGAGCGGGCTGGCGTGCTCCGAGATCATCGCGATGCGCATACTTCCTCCTCCAGCAGCCGGTCCCAGTCGGCGAGAAAACGCTCCAGGCCGTAGCGGTTGCGGGCGGCGGCCCTGGCCTCGGCACCCGCCCGGCGGGCGGCCGACGGGTCGTCGACGAAGGTCCGGGCCGCTTCCAGCAGCACGTCCATTCGGGTGGAGAGGGCGCCGGCGGACGGCGGCACCGCCGCCACCGCCTCGGTGGTGGCCAGCGCCACCACCGGCATGCCGATGGCCATCGCCTCGATCAGGCTCAGCCCGAGCGAGGTCCACCGGCACAGGTGCAGGTACGCCCGCCGCCGGGCCAGCTCGGCATGCATGGCGTGCTGTGGCACGTCGTCGTGGCTGGTCAGCCGCTCCGGAGGCAGCCCGAGCCGATCGGCCAGCCCGGCCACCCCCATGCCGTAGACGTCCAGCGGAGCGATCTCGGCGAAGCGGGTCAGCAGGTCGGTTCCGGTGACCCGCCAGCGGCGTACCGGCTCGTTGATGACGACGGCCAGCCGGTCCAGCTCGCCGGTCCACTCGGCGGCCGGGGCGACCACCCCGTGCTCCACCACGGCGGTGCGGGTGCCGCCGTTGTCCCAGAACAGCTCGTTGAAGTGGGTGACGTGGGTGAGCAGCAGGTCGTCCCGGTCGGCCATCGGGTGGCGGGTGTTCGGCACGTCGCCCTTCGGGGTGTTGTGCTCGACGTAGATCGCCGGCAGGTCCCGGCCCACCCGGCGGCCCAGCCATTCGCAGGCCAGGTCGAACTCCTCCGGGCGTTGCAGCAGCACCACGTCCACGTCGGCGCGGCGCAGCTCCTGCGGGGTCACCTCGACGGCGGTGTCCGGCCATGGGTAGGTGCGCGCCCGGCCGAGGCCGTACGGGCCGCGGTCCGGGGTGACCGGCACCAGGTACCGGTGTTTGCCGTGCACGAACGAGGTGGTCCACGATCCGTGCACGTGCCAGACCAGGACGTTCATCGGACCACCCCACCGGTCACCCGGACCGCGCCGACCGGTTCCGGCGCGTCGGCGGGGACCCCGAGCAGCCGCAGCGCCTCCAGCACCCGCCCCGGCTCCACGGCGGAGAGGCAGGGGTGCCCGGGGACCGGGCAGCGGGTGGCCCGGGTGTCCCGGCAGTCCGCCCCGGCGTCGCCGAGCCGCACCGTCGGTACCCGGTACGGCCCCCACTGTCCGAACGGGACGGTCGGCGCGAAGAGGCTGACCACCGGCACGTTCAGCGCGGCGGCCAGGTGCGCCGGGCCGGTGTTGCCCACCACCAGCGCGCCCGCCCGCGCGACGACCGCCGCCAGCTCGGCGAGCCCGGTGCGCCCACCCAGGTCGATGCCGCCCGCGGCGGCCACCCGGGCGGTCAGCTCCCGCTCGTCCGGGCCGCCGGTCACCACCACCCGATAGCCGGCGGCGGCGAGCACCCGGACGATCCGGGTGGCCAGCTCGGGCGGGCAGGCGCGGGTCTCCACCGAGGAGCCCGGGTGCAGCACGACGTAGCCCGGCGCGCCGGTCTCGACCGGGGCGGCGGGCAGCCGGTCGGTGCGCAGCCGCAACCCCGGCTCGTCGTCGGCGGGCAGGGCGAAGCCGGCCGCCGCGGCGAGGGAGAGCGCCCGCTCCGGTTCGGGCACCCCGACGGGTACCCGGTGCCGCACGTCCAGCAGGGCGCCCGGGTAGTCGTCGCTGATCGCGCTGATCCGGGCGACGCCCGCCATCCGCAGCAGCAGCGCCAGCGGTAGCGCCGACTGGTGGAACGAGGTGAAGACGACCGCCTCGTCCGCGTGCACGGCGGCGAGCCGGCCGGTGAGGTCGGCCAGTTCGGCCGGGTCGACCGGCGGCGCCGGGGCGTCGATCCAGGGCAGCGGCCACTCGATGATCTCGTCGACGCCGGGCAGCAGTTCGGCGGCCGCCCGGCCGCGTGGCCCGCAGAGCAGTACCACCCGTTCCGCTCCGGCCGCCATGGCCCGGATGCCGGGGCCGGTGACCAGCACGTCCCCGGCGGCGTCGCTGCGCGCCACCAGGACGGTGCCCCGCCGGGGTCGGGACGCCGGGGCGGCCACCAAATGCATCCGGCGCAGGATCTCGGTCGCCGCGTCCGGCAGGTCCACCGCGACGGTCGGCGCGGCGGCCACCTCCGCCGACCGGGTGGCCGCGGTGGGGACCATGATCCCGGCCGCGCCCGCCGCCGCGGCGGCGGTCATGTCGGCGCCGATGTCGCCGACCATGACGCAGCGGGTCGGGGTGGTGCCGAGCACCCGGGCGGCGGCGTGCAGCAGGCCCGGGGCGGGCTTGCGGCAGGGGCAGCGGTCCGGCTCGCCGTGCGGGCAGATCTGCCAGCTGTCGAACGGCCCGAGCAGCTCCTCGACCCGGGCATTGACCCGGCGCAGGTCGTCGGCGGTGAAGCAGCCCCGGGCCAGGCCGGACTGGTTGCTCACCACGGCCAGGCGCAGGCCGGCCGCGCGCAGCCGGTCCAGCGCCTCCCGGGCGCCCGGCACGGGCCGGACCTTCTCCGGGTCGCCGTTGTAGGGCACGTCCTCGATCAGCGTGCCGTCCCGGTCCAGCAGGACCGCGTCGTACAGGCCCGACGGGATCCGGCCAGCATCCGGGTAAACCCGGGCTGACCTGCACCGATCCCGCTCGTGGTCCCGTCGCACGGGCGGCGGGTTCCCGACCCCCCGAGGAGTAAACATCAACTTCGGCGGAGCCGTCTCCGCCGGTGTCCGCCGGCCGGTGCGTACCGCGCTCCACCGGCCCGGTCCGGCGATACCCGCCGCCCCCGAGAAGCTAACCCGGTGACCGTTAGCGGCCGGCCGTGCGGGGGTACGGGACCGAGGTGGCGATTGTGGAGAAAGTGATCGACGCGCCCCCGGAGCAGGTCTTCGACGTGCTCGCCGACGGGTGGACGTACAGCGACTGGGTGGTCGGGACCGCGCACGTCCGGGGCGTGGACGACACCTGGCCGCGGGTGGGCAGCCAACTGCACCACCGGGCCGGCCCATGGCCGTTGTCGTTGCAGGACTCCTCCACCGTGCTGGCCTGCGAGGCGCCGCACCGGCTGGTGCTGAAGGCGGGGCTCTGGCCGGCGGGCGAGGCCACCGTCGTCTTCACCCTGGAGCCGCTGGACGGCGGCCGGACCCGGGTCACCATCGGCGAGGACTTCGCCGCCGGGCCGCTGCGCTGGGTCCGGAACAAGCTCAACGACCTGGTGCTGCACCTGCGCAACAGGGAGACGTTGAACCGGCTCTCGGACATCGCCGTCCGGCAGAAGTCGCAGCGGTGACGACCGCTCCGGGCGGGCCGGCCGGCGGGCCTCCGCAGCCCCGGAGGGGCGTCTGTGCGGACCACTCGGCGGCGACTGGCTACCCTCTCAGGTGAAACCTGTCGGCCGACCGAGGATGTTCCTGATGATCGAACCCGTGCAGTTGCCCTCCCCGTGGCGCGACGCACGCCTCACCGTCGTCGTTCCCACCTACAACGAGGCGGGCAATCTCCCGGTGCTGGTCGAGCGACTGCTCGCCCTGCCGCTGCCCGGGCTGAAGGTGCTCGTCGCGGACGACAACTCCCCGGACGGCACCGGCGAGATCGCCGACAAGCTGGCCATCGAGCACCCGGAGCGGGTCGTGGTGGTGCACCGCCCGGGCAAGGAGGGGCTCGGCCGGGCGTACGTGGACGGGATCGGGCGGGCGCTGGACGACGGCGCCGACTTCGTCGCCCAGATGGACGCGGACCTGTCGCACCCGCCGGAGGCGCTGCCCGGCATGCTCGGCGCGCTGCTCGCCACGCAGGCCGGCGTGGTCATCGGCTCCCGGTACGTGCCCGGTGGTGAGCTGGACGAGAACTGGCCGCTGTACCGCCGCGCGCTGAGCGGCTGGGCCAACCTCTACGTGCACACCCTGCTGCGGGTGCGGATCCGCGACCTGACCGCCGGCTTCAAGATCTGGCGGGCCGACGCGCTGCGCGACATCGGGCTGGACCGGGTGCAGTCCAACGGCTACAGCTTCCAGGTGGAGATGCACTACCTGGCCACCCGGCTGGGCCACACCATCCTGGAGGTGCCGATCCGCTTCGAGGAGCGCCACGAGGGCGCCTCGAAGATGACCACCGCCACCAAGATCGAGAGCGCGCTGATGCCGTTCAAGCTGCGCGCCAAGCACCGCAACCTGGAGAGCTGACCTCGAGGGCCGCCCACCTGACTCACGCTGCGTGACTTCACGCAGCGTGAGTCTCTTCCGGGCCGCTCACCGCGACATCACCGTGAGTGGTCGCTTGCCCGCCGGTGCAGCCGTGCGGTCGCGGTGGCTCAGTGGTAGATCGCCCGGTGGGCGGCGTTGATCACGCCCGCGTACAGGCCGCCGGTGAGGGCCCGGTCCCGGGCCAGGGCGGCCCGGGCCGCGTTCGACCCCGGCGCGCCGTGCACCCCGCCGCCCGGGTGCGCCGAGGAGCTGGCCAGGAAGAGCCGGTCGATCGGGGTGTCCGCGCGGCCCAGGCCGGGGATCGGCCGCAGGAAGAGCTGCTGGTACGCGGCCGCCGTGCCGCCGCCGAGCGCGCCGCCGACCAGGCTCGGCTCGGCGTCCTCCAGGTCGGCCGGGCCGGCCACGTGCCGCCCGACGATGAGCGAGCGGAAGCCCGGCGCCGCCTCCTCCAGCACGTCCTCCATCCGCTCCACCTGCGCGGCGATCTCCTCCCCCCGCCAGTGCCGTCGGAACGGCAGGTGGGTGTACGACCAGAGCGACTCGGTGCCCGGCGGCGAATGGTGCGGGTCGGCCACCGACATCTGCCCCACCAGCAGGAACGGGTCCCGGGGCACCTCACCCCGGGCCAGCGCCGCCGAGTACAGGGTGAGCCCGTCCAGGTCCGCGCCGAGGTGCACGGTGCCCGCGCCGGCCACCGCCCGGTTCTTCCACGGCACCGGCGCGGAGAGCGCCCAGTCCACCTTGAGGGTGGAGCCGTCCCACTTGAAGTGGGCCAGGTCCTCGACCAGCCGGGGCGGCAGCTGCGCCGCGCCGACCAGGTCGAGGTAGAGCGCCGGGGCGGGCACGTCCGCGAGCACCGCCCTGCGGGCCCGCCAGGTGGCGCCGCCGACGGTGCGTACGCCCATCGCGCGGCCCCGGGCGGTGAGCACCCGGTCGACCCGGGCGCCGTAGTCGATCCGGCCGCCCCGCTCGACCAGCCGGGCGACCAGCGCGTCGGTGATCTTCTGGGCGCCGCCGACCGGCACCGGCCAGCCGACCTGCTGGCCGAGCATGGCGAGCAGCCAGCCGTACACGCCCGAGCCGGCCTCCTCCGGGGACAGGTCGGTGTGCAGCGCGCAGCCGGCCAGCAGGGCCGGCCCGCCGTCGCCCTCGAAGAGCTCGTCGCCGAGTTTGCGGACCGGCAGCACGAGCCGGCGGGCCAGCCGCAGCGCCCCCGTCACCCGCAGCCGGCGCAGCAGGCCCAGCCCGCCACGCACCGGCGGGAAGGGGGTGGTGATGGTGTCCAGCATCGGCCCGGACACCTCCTGCCAGTCCGCGTACGCCCGCCGCCAGCGGTCCCCGTCGCCGGGGGCGAAGGTCTCCAGCGAGGCCGCGGTGACGTCCAGGTCCCGGTTGACCACCGCCGCCCGCCCATCCGGGAGCAGGTGCGCCAGCACGTCCGGGGCGTGCGTCCAGCGCAGCCCGTACCGGTCGAGGCCGAGCCGGCGCAGCACCGGGGAGGCGTACCCGAGGGGGTAGAAGGAGCTGTAGAGGTCGCTCAGGTAGCCAGGGGCGGTCACGTGGGCCGAACGCACCGCGCCGCCGGGCGCCTGGGTGGCCTCCAGCACCAGCACGTCCCAGCCGGCGTCGGCCAGCAGATTCGCGGCCACCAGACCGTTGTGGCCGGCGCCGATGACGACGGCGTCGGCCCCCGCCGTGCCGCTGGAATTCATCCGATCCGCCTACCCTGCCCCTTACCGGGTGAAACGCGTTTGCCTCGTCCGGGCCGGGGCATCCACTGCCGCATGTACACGGTTGCACAGCTCATAGGTGGAGTGTGGGGCGCGGGTGGCGAGGGAGGCGAGCTGGTCGTCAACGATCCGGCGGACGGTTCCCGGGTGACCACCGCGCCGGTGGCCACGGCGGACGAGGTGGCCAAGGCGGTGGGGGCCGCCCGGGCCGCGGCGGCGGAGTGGGCGGCGACCGCGCCGGCGGAGCGCGCGGCGGCGCTGCACGGGGCGGCGGACGCGGTGGAGGCGGTCGCCGAGGAGCTCGCGCAGGCCACCACGGCGGAGATGGGCAAGCCCCTGGACGATGCCCGCGGCGGGGTCGCGGCCGGCGTCGGCACCCTGCGGCAGTACGCGGAGCTGGGCCCGGTGCGCGGCGGGCGGACGCTGCACGGCGGCCATCCCGCGCTGGACTTCATGGCACCCGAACCGCGCGGCGTGGTCGCCGCGATCACCCCCTGGAACGACCCGGTGGCGGTCTCCTGCGGGCTCCTCGGCGCGGCCCTGGTCACCGGCAACGTGGTGCTCTACAAACCGAGCCAACGCACCCCGGCCACCGGTTGGCTGCTGGCCAGGGCCCTGGACGACGCGCTGCCGACCGGCGTGCTGTCGCTGCTCAGCGGCGGGGCCGAGGTCGGCGCGGCGCTGGCCGAGCAGGAGGTCGACGTGCTGGCCCACGTGGGCTCCACCGCCACCGGCCGGGCCATCGCCGCCGCCGGCGCGCGGACCGGAGCGAAGGTGCTGCTGGAGAACGGCGGCAGCGACCCGCTGGTGATCGACGGCGACATCGACCCGATCTGGGCGGCGGAGCAGGCCGCGCTGGGCTGCTTCGCCAACGCCGGACAGATCTGCGTCGCGGTGGAACGGATCTACGTACACCGGGACGTGGCCGAGGACTTCGTCGACGCGCTGGTCGAGCGGGCCGAGGCACTGGCCGTGGGCCCCGGCCGGGATCCGCGCACGCAGCTCGGGCCGCTGGTCGACCGGCGGCACCGGGACCACGTGCACGGCCAGGTCACCGCGGCGGTGGCCGAGGGGGCGCGGCTCCGGACCGGCGGGGCGATCCCGGAGGGGCCGGGCGCCTTCTACCCGGCCACCGTGCTGGCCGACTGCCGGCACGAGATGGCCGTGGTCCGGGACGAGACGTTCGGGCCGGTCGCCCCGGTCATCGTGGTCGACTCGTTCAGCGAGGGGCTGCGCTGCGCCGCCGACTCGCCGTACGGGCTGGCCGCCACCGTGCTCACCGGGTCGATGAGCCACGCCCACCGGGCCTGGCGGGAGCTGCCGGTCGGCACCGTGAAGATCAACGCGGTGTTCGGCGGGGCGCCGGGCGGTGCCGCGCAGCCGCGCCGGGGCAGCGGTCACGGCTTCGGGTACGGCCCGGAGCTGCTCGACGAGTTCAGCACCATGAAGGCGGTGCACATCGAGGCGCCGGGCGGCGGCCACTGGTGAGCGCGTACCACGGGAGCCCGGGACCTCGCGGTCCCGGGCTCCCGTGGCGTCGCTGTAGGTCAGCGGCCGCCGCGCGCGTCGCGGGTCGCCTTGTCGTTCGCCTTCTGGATCGCCTTGACCAGTTCCGGCTTGTTCATCCGGGACCGGCCCGGCACGTCCAGCTTCTTGGCGACCTCCATCAGGTGTTCCTTGGGGGCGTTGGCGTCCACCCCGACGGCCGTGGGAGCGCGCCGTTCCGGACCGCCGCCGGCGGCCTGCCGGTCGCTGGGTCCCTTGCGTCCCTTCGGCTCCCAGTGGTCGCCGACCTTCTCGAACTCGTGCTTGACGGCGGCGAACGCGGTGCGGTGCGCCCGCTCCCCCTCGCCGTACGTGTCGACCGCCGAGTCGTGCGTCTTCTCCCAGGTCCGCTGCGCCTTGTCCGGGGAGCGCCGCAGCGTGCTGGGCAGTACCTCGCGCCCGGGCATCTCGTCCTCCTCCGTCTTCATGGGTTCCTGGGACCGTTCCCCCGGGCCGGGAGCGCAAACCGGTACCCGGTTTGTCGATTCTCACCACGGGGTACCGCCGAGGGCGGCGGAGGAGGCGGTCATGGCGGCGACCACGGAACCGGTGCTGACCGGTCGGCAGCAGACCCGGATTCCCCGCCGGATACGCCAGTTGAGCTGGGCGACCTGGCGCGGGGTGCTGATCCGCAGCGGGCGCAACTTCGTCGCGGACAACTGCGCGGACTGGGCGGCCGCGCTCACCTACTACGGAGTGTTGGCGCTCTTCCCCGCCGCCATCGTGGTGGTCGCCCTGGTGGGGCTGGTCTCCGACGGCGAGCGGACCGTCGACACGGTGATCGGCCTGGCCCGGGAGATCGGGGCCGGCTCGGTGGTCGGCAACGATGCGGTCGTGAGCGTCGTGCGCGGCGTGGTGGCGGAGCAGGGCTCGGCGAAGGTGCTGTTCAGCTTCGGTCTGCTCGGCGCGCTCTGGTCGGCCGCCGGGTTCATCGGCGCGTTCACCCGGGCGTCCAACGCCGTCTACGGGGTCGAGGAGGGGCGGCCGTTCTACCGGCTGCGCCCGGTGCAGATCGGGCTCGCCGCAGTGTCGCTGCTGCTGCTCGCGGTGGTCGCCCTCGGGCTGATCGTGAGCGGCCCCGTCACCGACGCGGTCGGCGACCGGCTGCACGCCGGCGGCCTGGCCCGCACGGTGTGGACGGTGGCGAAGTGGCCGTTGCTCGCCCTGGTGGCGATGACGCTGCTGTCGCTGCTGTTCTGGATCGCCCCGAACGTCCGGCAGCCCCGGTTCCGCTGGCTCACCCCGGGCGGCGGGCTCGCCCTGCTGGCCTGGATGCTCGCCTCCTTCGGTTTCGGCCTCTACGTCGCCAACTTCGGCTCGTACGACGTCACGTACGGGAGCCTCGGCGCGGTCATCGCCTTCCTGGTCTGGCTCTACCTGTCCAACTGCGCGCTGCTGCTCGGCGTGCAGGTCAACGCCGAACTCCAGCGCGGCCGGGTGATCCAGGCCGGCGACCCCGACCCGGCCGAGCCGGTCCTGAAGCCCCGCAGCCCGGCCGATTCCTGACCGGTTCCGCCGGTGACCACCCCGATGCCCGGGCCGGCCGTCCGCCCCGGTTTACCGGCGGCCCCCTCGGGCATGTCTGTCGGCATGGAACGTGGCAACAGCAAGCACTCACCCAGGGTCGACGACAACATGAGGCAGGACGTCAGCGGCCTCGTCCAGGGGCCGGGGGCCGGGGGCTCGCGCGTCGAGGAGTCCCGCCAGCCGGAGCCGGCGGGTGAGGACCAGCCGGAGCCGAAGACGGTGACGGCCGGCGCAAGCCGCGGCGGCAACCCGCAGGGCATGAGCATGGACGACGTGGAGGGGCGCAGTCGCCTCGGCCGGTTCATCACCATGACCGCGCTGCCCGGGGACCGCGACACGCTGGTGGCCAACGCGCGGGAGAACCAGGCGCCGGCCGACATCGTCGCCGCCCTGGAGCGCCTCCCCGAGGGCACCCGCTACCAGACGGTTTCCGAGGTGTGGGCCGCACTCGGGCACAAGAACGAGACGACGCGCTGGTGAGCGGGTCGGCCCACGATCCGCGAGACGACACCGGCGGGAACAGGAGGAACCCCGACATGAGCGGCGTTATGGAACATGTGGACGTCTCCGTCCCGATCCGCACCGCCTACGACCAGTGGACGCAGTTCGAGGAGTTTCCGCACTTCATGGAGGGCGTCCAGGAGGTCCGGCAGCTCTCCGACACGATGACGCACTGGACGGTGGAGATCGCCGGCGTGAAGCGCGAGTTCGACGCCCAGATCACCGAGCAGCTGCCGGACGAGCGGGTGGCCTGGAAGTCCACCGGCGGCACCCAGCAGGCCGGCGTGGTGACCTTCCACCGCCTCGACGAGGGGCACACCCGGGTCAGCCTGCAGATGGAGTTCGAACCGCACGGCGTGGTCGAGCAGGCCGGCGACAAGCTCGGCGTGGTGGACCGCCGCGCCAAGGGCGACCTGGCGCGCTTCAAGCAGTTCATCGAGCGGCGCGGTCAGGAGACCGGCGCCTGGCGCGGCACCGTCGACCGCCCCACCCCCTGATCGGTCGCCCCCGCGACACACGACTCCGATGGCCGCCGGGTGATCCGGCGGCCATCGCCGTGTCCGGCGGCCGTTTGCGATCATCCGGCCCGGGTACCGCAGGGGAATGACCGACAACGACAGCCACGTGTGGCGCGACGAGGAACGCACTCCCCTGCGCGAGCTGGACCGGGCGATCGCCCGGTCGACCCTCGACGGGCAGGCCGACGACGCCACCGCCAACGACGCCGGTGAGGAGTCCGCGTTCGGCCACGGGCCCGAGGCGGTGGACCGGGGCGCCGGCCCGGAGGCCGAGCGTCGGGAGATGACGGACGCGGACCGGGCGTATCGGCCGTCGACCACCGGACGGACCGGCCCGGACAACATGTGAGCCGGTCAGGCGACCGGCCGCACCCGCCGTGACCCGGCGGCGTGCAGGGCGAGGAGGGCCGCCGCGAGCACCACCAGCGTCGGCCCGAGCAGCACGACCGAGGTACGTGCGAGCAGCACCCCGACCGCGGCCGGCACCAGCGCCGCGCCGACCCCGGCCGCGCCGATCTGCAGGCCGATGGTCCGGTCCGCGTGGGCCTTGCCGACGCGTTCGGCCGTGGTGAGGGTGAGCAGCGGGAAGACCGGGGCCGCGGCGAAGCCGACCACCAGCAGGCCGGCCACCGTCACCCAGGCCGGGGCGGGCAGGGCGATCAGCCCGGTGCCCGCGACCAGACCGACCAGGCTGCCCCGCAGCACCCCGGCGGTGCCCAGCCGCTCCGCGACCACCCCCTGCACCACCCGCCCCAGGAACAGGCTCCCCCAGTAGCCGGAGACGCAGAGCCCGGCCACCGGCCGGGACACGCCCCGCCCTTCGGTGAGCAACAGGAACGCCCAGAGGCCGGTGGTCACCTCGATCGCCACGTAGACGGCGAAGGCGGCCCCGCCGAGCCAGACGGCCGGCAGCCGCAGCGTTTCCCGGATCGGCGTGGGCGGCACCGCGGGCCCGTCCGCCGCCGGTGCCGCAACGACGAGCGCCACCTGCGCAGCGGGCGCGATGCCGAGCTCCTCCGGACCGTCGGCGGTCGCGGCGGCCCCGCCCGGGCCGTCGGGCGCGACGGCCGACCCGGCCCGGCTCCCCGGCACCACCGCCGGGGCCACGGGGTCCGCCGGCGCGGGAGTCGGGGTCCGGTCCCGCCAGGCCCGCACGGTGAGCGCGAACGCGGCGGCGAGGGCGAGCTGGGCCGTGGCGACGGCGCCGTACCCCCAGCGCCAGCTGAGGCCGGCGCCGAGCACCCCGGTCATGATCAGTGGACCGATGGCCACGCCGAGGCCGAAGAAGGCGTGCAGCCAGTTCATGTGCCGGGGGCCGAACGCGCCGGCCGCGTACGCGTTGAGGCCGGCGTCGATGGCGCCGGAGCCGAGCCCGAGCACCAGCGCGAAACCGACCATCATCGCGAGCGCGGGGGTCAGCGCGTACCCGGTGAGCGCGAGGCCGGCGAGCAGGGTGCTGCCGGCCAGCAGCCAGCCCACGCCGAGCCGGGTCAGGGTGAACCCGGCCAGCACGCTGGAGGTCAGGTAGGCAACCGTGCCGGCGGTGAGCACCACCCCCACCGCTTCGGTGGGCACCCCCAGGTCCTCCCGGATCGACGGCCAGCCGACGCCGATCAGGCCGTCGGGCAGGCCGAGGCTGACGAAGGCCAGGTAGGCCAGCAGGAGCAGGGACGCCCGGGGCGCGGCGGAGGTGCGGGACACAGTCCCCCATCCTGCCCCACGGGCAGGTCCGGCCAGCTACCCCCGGCCGCGAGGATCAACCTCGGCCGAACCGACAAAAAGTAAGATACGGACGGCCGGAAAAACGGACAGCCCATCCAGAATCGGCCGAACGGGGGACGGCGATGCCCCGGCCGCGCGCAAGACTTTCGGGATGCAACAGGGCTCCAGCTTCCTCACCCCACGTCAGCGCCGCCTCACCTGGCTCGGCTTCCTGCTCGCCGCCGTCCAGGCTCCCGTCGCCGCCAAGCTGGTCGACGACAGCTCCTGGCTGTTCAGCCTCGTGGTGGCGCTCATGATCGCGACGGTGATCATCGCCGACGACGGCATGCGCCGCCGGCCGGCGGACGCCCGCTCCTCCGACTAGCCCCCGGCACCGGGGCGCGCCTCGTGCCCCGGCCGCCCCGGACTGCGGCGCCGTTCCTTCATCTCCGCCTCGTAGAGGTGCCGGCGACCGCCCACCAGCTCGTCACGGGCCTGCCGGTCCAGCTTTCGGAAGAGCGCGTAGTAGCCGTCGTCGAAGTCCTCGACGATCTGGAAGGTCCAGCGTCCCGCGATCACGTTGCGGCCGAGCAGGTCCCGGTCGATCCGCTCGGCGAGCTGGTGATGACCGGCAGACCGGAACAACTCCAGCGCGTCATCGAGCATCAGGTCGGCGTGGCCGATCAACTGGTGCAGCGAGTAGAGGTGCCCGCGCGCCCGCTCCACGGTCTCCAGCGCCTCGCTGAGCTTGCCCAGCGCCTCGACCGTGGCGTCACTCACGCCGGCCGGCCGGCGGTGCGCCTCGTCCGGCCCGTCCACCTGCTGTCCCATTCCGTTCCTCCGTGGCGTCCGCTGCGCCCGTTCGCGCCGTTTCCCTTTGCCCCCTCGCGACCGGGTCAATCCGGGTGGGCGAGGCGGGACGGCGCCCGGACGAGGCGGACATCAGCCGGTCGGTGGAGGCCGGCCCAAGGCCCGCGCGGTTAGCCTCGGACACCATGCGCGCGCCGAACAACCGGGTCAGCACCCCCTCCGCGGCAGCCTCCGCGCGGTCCACCCTCGTCACGCTCACCGCTGCCGTGGGCACCGCCGGGCTCGCCGCGGCCGCCGCCAACCCCGGCCTGCTCGCCGTGGTCGACCAGCACGCCGCCGGCGTACGGGACAGCCTGCACGGCGACCAGCGCCCGCTGACCGTGGCCGCACTCGCCGGGTACGCCGAGGGTGTCCGCGCCGCGGCGCAGGAGCACGGCTGGCAGCCGCCGGCCGCCCCGGTCGACTGGTCGCAGCCGGACTGGCTGCTCACCCGCCTGCTCGCGGTCTGCGTACTGGCGCGCTCGCTGGACCCGCGACACCTGGCCTGAGACGCGCCGGAGGGCGCCCGCATCGCCCGCGGACACCCTCCCGACACCTGCTCCGGCGTCAGCTGCCCGGCCGGCGGAACTGCTGGGTCTCCTCGCCCACGTTCCCGGACCGGTACTGCCCGGCGCCGGACATCGACGACTGCGCCGCCGCCGGGGCGGGCTGCCCGCCCCGGTCGGCCATCTGCCGCTCGTAGTCGCTGCGCCCCGCGCCCTGCGCCTGGCGCTGCTCCCGGATCGCCCGGGACTCCGCAGCGGCCCGGTCGAGCCACCGGTCCCAGCGCGCCTGCATCGGCTTCACCAGACCACCGCCGACACCGATCACCAGGATCCCGGCCACCGTGCCGAGGAAGGCGATGAGCACGGGCGTGGTGACCGTGGTGGCGATGCCCACCTGGTTCAGCGCGGCGATCACGCCGAGCGCCAGGATGAAGACCGCCGTCAGGTCGGCCAGCACCCGCCCGTACGAGAGCCCGCCGAGCGCACCGCTGACCAGGTCCCGGACCGCGTTGGCGATGGCGGCGGCGATGACCACGATGACGATCGCCACGAACGCCCGCGGCAGCCAGGCCACGACGCCTCGGATCAGGTCACTGATGGCGTTGGGTCCCCAGACGCCGAAGGCGAACTGCAGGGTGAACAGCAGGACCGCGTAGTAGGCCAACTTGGCCAGGATGTCGCTGGCGTCGTACCTGGTGCGTTCGAGCGCCCGTTTGATGCCGCCGCGTTCGACCGCGCGGTCGAAGCCCACCCGTTCCAGTGCCGCGTCCACGATCTTGAGGACGGCTCGGGCGATGAGCCAACCCACCACGAGAATCACGATGAACGCGATGGCCCTCGGGATGAAGAGCAGCACCGACCTCCAGAAATCGGTCAGGGCGGCACCGATGTCGGCCTGCCCGACCGCGAGGGTTTTCTGCATGATGTCCCTCCTGTCGCGTGAACTGCGACGCCCGCATACCCGGTCGTCCGGACGGCACGCCGCGCCGGCACCCGGCAATTTCCCGACATGACCGGCCGAACCGACCCTGACCTGCCCTGACGTCCACGCGGACCGGCCCGGGTTCCGCACCCCGTCACATGATCGGAACGTTCGGGCCACGCTCCGGATAGGCTGCGGACATGCCAGGCACCGTCGGACGGGTTCCCACGCCGTCCGCCCCCACCCCGGGAGGGCCCGCGGATCCGGGAACCGCCACGTCCGGCCGGGCCGCGGCCCTGCTGTCCCATCGGTGGGCCGACACCACGCTGGGCGCGCCGGAACGGTGGGATCCGGCCCTGCGCGCCGTGATCGACCTGGTGCTCGCCTCGCCCGTGCCGATGGCGCTGCTCTACGGCGACGACCTGGTCCTGCTCTACAACGACGGGTACGCCGAGCTGATCGGCGCCCGACACCCGGGGGCGCTGGGGCGGCCGGCGGCGGAGGTGTTCGGGGACGTCTGGGACGAGCCGGGCGTCGGGCAGGTGCTGGAGCGGGCGTACCAGCGGGGCGAGCCCTTCCTGGAGCGGGAGGCGGTGCTGCCGGTCGACTGGCAGCGCGGCGGCGCCGAGCCGGCCGTGTTCACCCGGGGACACAGCCCGGTCCGGGACAGCGCCGGGAAGATCATCGGCGTGCTCACCGTGGCCGCGCAGACCACCCAGGTCACCCAGCAGCTGCAGAGTCTGAGCGACTTCGCCGCCGCGCTCTCCGGCACCCTGACGCTGGACGACGTGGCCCGGGTCACCCTGCGCTACTGCCTGCACTCGTTCGACGCGGACCGGGTCTCCTTCGTGATCGACGACGGGACGGCCTGGCGGATGGTCCGGCGGGTGCGCGGCGAACTGCTGGACGAGGCGGACGAGCGGTTGCCTCCGCTGTGGCGGCGGGTCGTGGCCGACTCACCCGTCCCGGTGGTGGTGGCCGCCCGCAGCGGCGTGCCCTCCTTCACGGTCGACGGGCAGCCGCTGCGGGACACCGCGGCGGACCGGCACGACGAGAAGATCCGGGCGCTCGCCACGCTGCCGCTGCGCTCGACGGTGATCCGGGGCGCGCTGACCGTCGGCCGTCAGGTCCCGCACCTCTGGTCCCCGGCGGAACGCGCGCTGCTGGCTGCCTCGGCGGAGTTGATCGGCCAGGCCGCCGAGCGGGCCCGCCGGTTCGAGACCCAGCACGGCACCGCCCAGTTGCTCCAGCGCAGCATGCTCCCCGAACAACTGCCCGACCTGCCCCGGCTGCGCATCGCCGCGCGCTACGACCCCGGCGTGGACGGCAACGCGGCCGGTGGCGACTTCTACGACGCGTTCGTGCTGCCCACCGGCGCGCTCGGCGTGGTCCTCGGCGACGTGGCCGGGCACGACGTGCAGGCGGCGGCCCGGATGGGCCAGGTACGCGCGGCGCTGCGCGCGCTGGCGCTCACCGACCCGCGCCCGGACGCGGTGCTCGCCGGCCTGGACCGGCTGGTCGCCAGTCTGGGCGTCGAGGGCGGCACCCAGGAGCTCTTCGTCACCGTGGTGTTCGGGGTGATCGAGTCCGACCGGGAATGGATCACCCTGGCCAGCGCCGGCCATCCGGCCCCGCTGATCCGGCGTGCCCCGGCCGACGGCCCGCCCACCGCCGAGTACGTGGCGGTGCCGCCCGGGCCGCCGCTCGGCCTCGGCTGCCGGCCCCGGACCACCACCGTGCCGTTCCGCCCCGGCGACACCCTGCTGCTGTTCAGCGACGGGGTGGTGGAGCGGCGCTGGCAGGACCTGGCCGCCGGCCTGGCGGGGCTGGGCGCCGCGGTGACCGAGGCGAGCAGCGGGGACCCTCGGGCGCTGTGCGCGGTGGCCACCGCCGCCGTGCCCGGCGCGACCGAGGACGACGTGGCGGTGCTCGCGGTGGAGCACGCGGTGCGCCCGAGCCGGTCGGCCAGCATGGAGGTGCCGGCCGAGCCGACCGCGCCGAGCCGGGTCCGGCACTGGATGACCGCCCAGCTCACCGAGTGGCAGGTGCCCGAAGGGGTGATCGGCGCGGCCGTGCTGTGCACCAGCGAGTTGACCACCAACGCGCTGCTGCACGCCGGCACCGCCGCCCGGGTGGAGATCGACCTGAGCGCGGAGCGGCTGCTGGTCTCGGTGGCCGACTCGGGCACCCGGGGCCAGGTGACCCGGGCCCGGACCGACACCCTGAGCAGTCGGGGCCGCGGCCTGGGGCTGATCGAGGAGCTCAGCGACGCCTGGGGCACCGACCCGACGGTGCGCGGGTCGACGGTCTGGTTCGAGATCCTCATCCCCGCCGGCTGAGTCGCGCGTCGGCGCGGACGCGGGAGGGTAGAAGGGGAGCCATGCCTACGGACAACCGCTGCGGCGTCCTCTTCGACGTGGATGGCACCCTGGTCGACACCACCTACCTGCACACCATGAGCTGGTGGGAGGCGTTGCGCGAGGGCGGCCACCGAGTGCCGATGGCCCGGATCCACCGGGCCGTCGGGATGGGTTCGGACAAGCTCCTCGACCACCTGCTCGGCCCGGAGCGTGACCGCGACGGCGACGGCAAGCTGCGTGACGCGCACGACGCCCGCTACGCCGAGTTCTGGGCGCGGCTCACCCCGCTGCCGGGGGCGGTGGACCTGCTGCGCGCCTGCGCCGCGCGGGGGCTGCGGGTGGTGCTCGCGACCTCGGCGGCCGAGCACGAGGTGGCCGCCCTGCGGGCCGCGCTCGCCGCCGACGACGTGATCGACACCGTGACCTCCTCGGCGGACGCGGAGGAGAGCAAGCCGGCACCGGACATCCTGGTCGCCGCCCTGGACCAGTCCGGCCTCGCCGCCGAGCGGGTGGTGTTCGTCGGCGACTCGGTCTGGGACGTCGCGGCGGCCGGCAAGCTCGACATCCCGTGCATCGGCCTGGCCTGCGGCGGCACCAGCCGGGCCGAGCTGGCCGGAGCCGGTGCGGTCGCGGTCTACGACGACCCGGCCGCGCTGCTCGACGGCCTCGGCGACAGCGCCATCGCCAAACTCACCTGAGCCGGGAAGGGTGCCCTGCTCACCTCCGGCCCGCCGCCGGCCGTCCGGAGATTTGGGGCAGCAGGCTTAGCCTGCCCGGGTTCGGGGCACTGCTGACCACTCCGCCCCACTTTCGACGGGGGCGGGAAGGGTGGTGCCGTGGAACCGGTGGATGTCGCGTTCGCCCTGCTGGGCGTCGGCGCGTTGTTGGCGGGGATCCTGCCACGCGTGCTGGAACGCCGGCCGCTGTCCATGCCGATCGCCTTCCTCGGGCTGGGCATGCTGGTCTTCCTGCTCCCCACCGGGCTGCCCTCGCCGGACCCGCTGCGTTGGCCCGAGCTGACCACCCACCTCACCGAGGTTGGTGTGATCGTGGCGCTGATGGGCGCCGGCCTGAAGATCGACCGGCCGCTCAGCTGGGCCCGCTGGTCGTCCACCTGGCGGCTGCTGGCCGTGGCCATGCCGGTGTGCATCGCGGCGGTGGCGCTGCTCGGCTGGTGGTGGGCCGGCCTGGTGCCGGCGGCGGCGCTGCTGCTGGGCGCCGCGCTCGCCCCGACCGACCCGGTGCTCGCCTCCGATGTGCAGGTGGGCGAGCCGACCGACGTGGAGGACTCCGAGGACGAGGTCCGCTTCGCCCTGACCTCGGAGGCGGGGCTCAACGACGGCCTGGCGTTCCCCTTCGTGTACGCGGCCATCGCGATCGCCACCACCAGCCTCGCGCCGCGGGACTGGCTGGCCCACTGGGTCACCGTCGACGTGGTCTGGAAGCTCGGCGTCGGGGTGGGCGGCGGCCTGCTGGTCGGCTGGCTGCTCGGCAAGCTCTTCTTCCGCGCGCCGAGCGAGCTGCGGCTGGCCCGGCACGCCGAGGGCTTCCTCGCGCTGGCCGCGACCTTCCTGGCGTACGGGCTGGTGGAGGTGGTCGGCGGGTACGGCTTCCTGGCCGTCTTCGTGGCCGCCCGGGCGATCCGCGCCGCGGAACGGACCCACGAGTTCCATTCGGTGCTGCACGACTTCGCCGAGCAGGTCGAGCGGCTGCTCACCGTGCTGTTGCTGCTGCTGCTCGGGGGCGCGGTGATCGGCGGGCTGCTCGCCCCGCTGACCTGGCCGGCGGCCCTGGTGGGGCTGGCCCTGGTCTTCGTGATCCGGCCGGTGTCCGGTTGGCTGTCGCTGCGCGGCGCCCCGGGCCGCCCGGCCGAGCACTGGGTGATCGCGCTGTTCGGCATCCGCGGCGTCGGCTCCTTCTACTACCTGGCGTACGCGACCAGCCGGACGGACTTCCCGCAGGCCGAGCTGCTCTGGGCAACCGTCGGCCTGGTGGTGGTCGTCTCCGTGGTGGTGCACGGCATCGCGGCCACCCCGGTCATGCAGCTGCTGGACCGGGCAGGCGAGCGGACCCGCGACGCCTCAGCGCGGGGCCGGACGGATGAACCCGCGCTCGGCGGCGTCCGGGGCTGACCGGGGCGCGGGCACCTGGCTGGCGGGCAGCTCCAGGCGTGCCCGCACGGTGGTCACCCCGTCGGCGACGCGCACGTCCACCAGGTCGCTGAGCCGGTGCACCAGCAGCAGGCCCCGGCCCCGGACGCTCGCCACCGCCGGGGGGATCCGGCCGGCGAGCGGGTCGTCGAGCTCCCCGGGCCCACTCACCTCGCAGACCACCTCGCCGGCGGCGGCCCAGCACCGGGCGGTGGCCGGGCCGGTGCCGTGGGTCAGCGCGTTGGACGCCAACTCGGTGACGCTGATCCGCAGGTCCTCGACCCGCTCTCCGCCGAGCCCGGCGGCCTGCGCCACCGCGGCCACCGCGGTCCGCAGCGCCGCGAGCCCGGCCGCGTCGACCGGCAGGGTCACCGCGTCGCCGGGGGGCGGGGGCAGCGGCCGGTCCAGCCGGGCCAGCACCGCCCGGGGTGGCCGGTAGCCGGCGCTGGGTCGCGGCACTCGCCCGCGCCACAGCCAGGGGTGGGTGTGTTCGGCGTCGGCGAGCGCCCCGGCGGGCAGCCGGGACCGGTCGAACAGGCAGCGCGCGGTGAGCGGCTCGTCGGCCAGCGCGAGGTTGACCATCGCCTCGTGTGCCACGCAGTGCGGGTACGCGGCCGGCCGCCGGCCGGGCCAGAGCCATTCCCCGACGACCCGGACCCGACGGCCGGGGAACCGCCGGACCAGGTCGCGGAGCACGGTCGGGATGATCGTCGCCGGGTTACGGCCGACGACCGCCGGGTCGGCGAGTTCCACCCCGTCGAGCGGGTCGAGCAGGGCCCGGAGCAGCGGGAGCCGGTGACCGGGCACGACGACCAGCACCGGCTCGCCGGCGGACCGGCCGGCGAGGACGAACCCGCGGACCGCGTCGACGTAGTCGCCGTCGTGGTCGTAGAAGAGCGCGTCGTGGCGCAGCCCCCCGCCCGGGAACGGCGACCCGGTGGCCCGGATCATGCCGCGCCCGGCCGACCGCCGGCGCCGTTCACCTCGCTACACCTCCGGCTCGAACCATACCCGTGGGTAACGGAGCGCCTGCGCCCAGTGGCGCCGATCAGCCACGGCCGGCGAGCAGCCGCGCGGCCACCGCCCGGCCCAGGTCCCGGCCGGAGCGCCAGGCGCTCTGCACCCGGGGCCGGCCGAACGCGTCCCCGGCCAGGCCGATGCCGTCGTCGTCCAGGTGATAGGTCCCGTTCCCGCCGGCGGTCGGCTTGGCGTACGTCCAGCGGTGCACGTGCGTCAGCTCGGCCGGCTCGCGCAGGCCGAGCAGGTCACGAACGGCCCGCTCGATCGCCGGACCGGCGGCGGCGGGTTGGCGCAGGTGGCCGGCGGCGAACTCCGGGGTGGTGTGCGCGACCAGCACCGGCGCCCCGTCGCCGCGCCGATCGCCGTCGTCGCAGACCAGGCCGAGCACCGGGTGCCCGTTGACGAAGGCGCCGCCGAAGTCCGGCCAGCGGCGGGCCGGGAAGCGCAGCACGCCGGCCAGCGCCGACGACCAGCGCTGCGCGGCCACCGCCCGGGTGGCCACCGCCAGCGCCGGGTCGAGCAGCAGGGCCGCCTGCGGGCCGGGCATCGCCAGCACCACCGCCTCGGCGGCCCGCCCGTCCACCCGGGGGCCCGGTTCGACCGTCATGACCAACCGGTTGTGCGCCACCGTGAGGCCGCCGGCCAGGTGCTCGACCAGGGAGCGCAGGCCCCGCGGGGCCGCCCAGCGGGTCGGGCCGGCGGTCTCGCGCCGCCCGTCCGGCCCGTACGCGACGAAGGTGTCGGTCCACTCCCGGACCAGTCCGGCGGCGCGCCAACCCTGGACCACGGTGGCGAAGCCGGGGTCGTCGACGGTGAAGTAGGCGGCCCCCAGGTCCGCCGGGCGGCCGTCGAAGCGCCTGCTGGCCATCCGTCCCCCGGTGACCCGGGCCCGTTCCCGGACCTCCACCGGGAGGCCGGCCCGGACCAGCTCGGTGGCGCATGCCACGCCGGCGATGCCCGCGCCGACCACCACCACACCCGACCGGTCCGCAGCCACCCGTTGATCGTATGGGTCGGCCGGCATGAAGGGCGCGCGGCCCGGGTAGTGGTACACCTGTTCGAGGAGAGGTGATCATCATGGCCGAGCAGAGCAACGGCAGGCGGGGCGACGTCAACCCGGACGCCGCGGTCAAGGACCCCGACGAGTGGGTCACCGGTGACGAGCCGCCGACCGCCGCCCAGGAGTCGTACCTGCACACCCTGGCCCGCGAGGCGGGCGAGGAGGTGCCCGAGGGCCTGACCAAGGCGGAGGCGTCCCGCCGGATCGACGAGCTCCAGGCGGAGACCGGGCGCGGCCGGTGAGTCAGCGCGGGGGCAGGCGGTGCAGCTCGACCCGGTCGAGCCGCCCCGCCGCCACCCGCGCGGTCAGGTAGGTCGCGTACGGCTGGGCCCGCCGGTCGGTGGGTGAGCCGGGGTTGAGCAGGCGCAGCCCGTTCGGGGCGACGCTGTCCCACGGGATGTGGGAGTGCCCGAAGACCAGCAGGTCAACGTCGGGGAACCGGGCCGCGCACCGGGCCTCCCGCCCGGTCTTCGGCCCGGTCTCGTGCACCACCGCCACCCGCAGCCCGGCCAGCTCGACCCGGGCCACCTCGGGCAGCCGGGCCCGCAGCTGTGGCCCGTCGTTGTTGCCGTACACCCCGACCAGCCGGCGGGCCCGGGCCGCCAGCGCGTCGAGCAGCGACACGTCCACCCAGTCGCCCGCGTGCAGCACCACGTCGGCGGCCTCGATCGCCGTCCAGAGCGGCGCGGGCAGGTCCCGTGCCCGCTTCGGCACGTGCGTGTCGGCGACGATGAGCAGCTCCATTCTCCGATCCTCCCCGCTGCGGCCGGGCCCCCACCGGGGACACCCCGGGCGGCGAGCCGGGGCGCTTAGGATCGTGCGGGTGGGGCAGGCGGTGCGGGAGCGCGGGCGGTCGGTCGGCGGCCTGCTGCGGGAGTGGCGGGAGCGGCGGCGGCTCAGCCAGCTCGCGCTCGCGCACGAGGCGGAGATCTCGCCCCGCCACCTGAGCTTCGTGGAGACCGGCCGCGCCCGGCCGAGTCGGGAGATGGTGCTGCGGCTCGCCGAGCACCTAAACGTGCCGCTGCGGGACCGCAACCACCTGCTGCTCGCGGCCGGGTACGCCCCGGCCTACCCGCAGGCGGCGCTGGACTCTCCCGAGCTGCGCCGGGTCCGTGCGGCCGTACGCCTGGTGCTGCGCGCCCACGAGCCGTGGCCGGCGGTGGCGGTGGACCGGCTCTGGCGCCTGGTGGACGCCAACGCCGCGGTGCCGGTGCTGACCGCCGGGGCGGCGCCGCACCTGCTCCGCCCGCCGGTGAACGCGCTGCGCCTGACCCTGCATCCGGAGGGCCTGGCGCCCCGGGTGGTGAACCTCGGCCAGTGGCGGACGCACGTGCTGGGTCGGCTGCGTCGGCAGGCCGCGCTCACCGCGGACGCCGACCTGGCCGCGCTCCACGACGAGCTGAGCGGCTATCCGGGCGGGACGCCCGGGCCGGCTCCGGCGGAGCCGGCGCCGGGTGACGTGGTGGTGCCGCTGCGGTTGCGCCATGGCGGCGGGGAGCTGCACCTGCTCAGCACGGTCTCCACCTTCGGCACCCCGCTGGACGTCACCGTGGCGGAGCTGTCCATCGAGACGTTCCTCCCCGCCGACGAGGCGACCGCCGAGGCGCTGCGCGGGGCGGTCGGCTGAGCCCGGTCAGGCACCCTGGCCCTGGTTCTGCATCAAACCGCCGTCCACGAAGTACGTCGATCCGGTCACGTAGTTGGCGTCGTCGCTGGCCAGGAAGACCGCCACCTTGGCGATCTCCTCCGGCTGCGCGGCCCGCTTCCAGGGGATGCTCTGCACCTGCTCCTCCAGGTACTTCGGGTCGTCGATGGCCCGCTGGTTGAACGGGGTGAGCACCATGCCCGGGCCGATGTTGTTGACGTTCATGTGCATGGGCGCGACCTCCAGGGCGAGGCTCTTGGCGAACTCCAACATCGCGCCCTTGCTGGTGTCGTAGTCCGCGCCGCCGGCTCGGGCCACCTCCTGGTGGATGGAGGTGATGTTGATGATCTTTCCGCCGCCGCCCTGGTCCCGGCGGTGCCGGACGAAGCGGCGGGAGCAGAAGAACGCCCCGTAGACGTTCGTGCGGATGCACCGGTCCCAGGTCTCGGTGTCCAGGTCCGCCACCGGGATGCCGGAGGCGTCGACCCCGGCGTCGTTCATCAGGATGTCCAGCCGGTCGAACTCGGCGAGCGCCTCGTCGAACATCGCCTCGACCTGGTGTTCCACGCTGATGTCGCCCTGCACCACCACGGCCCGCCGGCCGGCCTTCTCGATCTCGGCCTTCGTGTGGTTCGCCCCGGCGTGGTCGTGCAGGTAGTGCACCACCACGTCGGCGCCCTCCCGGCCGAACTCGATGGCGGTGGCCTGGCCGATGCCCGAGTCGGAGCCGGTGATGAGCGCGGTCCTGCCCGCCAGCCGTCCGGTCATGTGCGTGCTCCCTCCATGGTGGCCGTACCGGCCGGCACGGTCAGTCGGGTGGTGTCGGCGCCGAGCCGTTCGGCGGCCTCGGTGAGGTGACCGGCCGCGTTGATCAGGCCGATGTGCGAGAAGGCCTGCGGGAAGTTGCCGAGCTGCTCGCCGGTGTCCTGGTCGATCTGCTCGGCGTACAGGCCGAGGTCGTTGACCCGGGCGGCGAGCCGCTCGAAGAGCCGCCGCGCCCGGTCCAGCTCGTTGGCCTCGGCCAGGCAGCCCACCAGCCAGAACGAACAGATCACGAAGCCCGCCGGGTCGGTGTTCCACCGGCGCAGCAGCCCGTCGCGGGACAGCCCGCGCTCCACGGCGTCGACGGTGGACCGCATCCGGGGGTCGCCGGCCGGCAGGAACCCGACCAACGGCATGATCAGCACCGAGGCGTCCAGCTGGTCGGAGTCGAAGGCCCCGGTGTACGCCCCGAGCCGGTCGTTCCAGCCCCGGGTGAGCACCGCCTCACGCACCTCGTCCCGGGCCGCCGCCCAGCGGGTCACGTCCCCGGCGTCGCCGATCCGGGTCCCGAACCGGACGGCCCGGTCCAGCGCCGTCCAGCACTGGACCTTGGACGAGACGTAGTGCCGCTCGGCGTCGCGCGCCTCCCACATCCCGGCGTCCGGCCGGCGCCAGTCCAGCACCGCCTGGTCGGCCAGGCCGTGCAGCAGGTTTTGGACGTCGGGCGACATCGGGTCGAGGTAGTGCCGCATCAACCAGGCGGCGTCGAGGATCTCGCCGAGCACGTCGCTCTGCCGCTGCCGCCAGGCGTCGTTGCCGACGAAGACCGGCCGGCTCCGCGCGTACCCGGCGAGGTGGTCGAGGGGGTGTTCGGTGAGGTCCCGCTCGCCCTCCACGCCGTACATGATCGGCACCTGGTTGTCGTCGATCCGGCCCATCGCCCGGGCCACCCAGGCGAACTGCCGGTTCGCCTCGTCCGGGCAGGCGGCCCGCCAGAGCGCCTGGAGGGTGAGGCTGAAGTCGCGTACCCAGACGAAGCGGTAGTCGTAGTTGCGGTCGCCGCCCAGCTCCTCGGGGAGCGAGGTGGTGGGCGCGGCGACGACCGAACCACTCGGCCCGTAGGTCATCCCCTGAACCACCAGCGCGCTGCGCCGCACCTGCTCCCGGTAGAGCCCGCGGTACTCGTGCAGGCCGGCCCAGGACCGCCAGCCGGCCACCGCGTCGGCCACCACCCGGTCGGCGTCGGGCAGCCGCGGCCGGCCGCCGTCGTAGGTCGGCGCGAAGCCGAGGGTGAAGTGGTGGGTGCTGCCGGCGCGGGCCGTGAAGCGACCGGACGCCATCCCGTCACCGCAGCTCATCGGGACGTTGGCGCGCAGCTCCAGCCGGGTGGCGCCGGCGGTCGCGCCGATCACCCCGTCGGTCTCGCTGAGGTAGGCGCCCACTCGGCCGTACTCGAAGCGGGGCCGGTACTCGACCCGCATCGGCACCTCGCCGGAGAGCCCTTCGACCACCCGGGCGAGGACGCGCGGCGAGCGCAGGCCGATCTCGTGCCCGCGCGCCCCCGGCTCGAGCGCCAGGGCGTCGGTGACGGCCACCGCCCCGGTCGAGGTGGTGAAGACGGTACGCAGCACCAGCGTGTCGTCCAGGTAGCAGCGCTCGCTGGTGAAGTCGGACTCGGGCCGGACGCCCCAGTGCCCGGCGCCGTCGTCGAGCAGCCGCCCGAAGACCGACGGGCCGTCGAAGCGGGCCGGGCACCACCAGTTCACCGCGCCGGCGCGGTCCACCAGCGCGGCACTGCGTCCGTCCGCGAGGAACCCGTGTTCGCTGATCCGTCCCGCCGTCACGCCCGTGCCTACCCGGCCGGCCCGGGTGACATGCCACGCCGGGCGGCGCACATCCCCCGGCTCGGACGAGTTACCGGGGGGCGGCGGTGGGAACGCGGCGGTCTGACGAAGGAGGAATGCTCATGACCAGACCCTCGACTCCGTCCGCGGCCTGGCGACCCGGGATGCCGGGCGGCGACAACCTCCCGTCCGGTCCGGGCGGTCGTCCGGCCGCGCCGAGCGGGGACGGGCACGGGCCGCAGGCGGGCCCGCCGACCGTCACGATCGGCTCGTATCCGGACTATCCGTCCGCGCAGCGGGTGGTCGACTATCTGGCGGACAACCGGTTCCCGGTGGAACGAACCTCGATCGTCGGGACCAACCTCACCCTGGTGGAGACGGTCATGGGCCGGATGACCACCGGCCGGGCCGCCCTGGTGGGCGCGGGCACGGGCGCCTGGTTCGGGCTCTTCATCGGCCTGCTCTTCGGCATCTTCACCGCCGGGAGCTGGCTCGCGGTGATCCTGGCCGGATTGGTGATCGGCGCGATCTGGGGTGCCGTGTTCGGCGCGGTCGCCCACGCGATGACCGGGGGGCAGCGGGACTTCACCTCGGCCAGTTCGCTACGAGCCAGCCAGTACGCGGTGACCGTGGAGGCCGACGTGGCCGAACAGGCCCGGCAGCTGCTGGGTCGGATGCACCTCACCCCGACCGGCGCGACCGCCCGGTAGCCGACCGCAGCTATGAAAGAGGGCCCGCGCGGGCCCTCTTTTCCTGCTGCCGCCCCGGCATCGAGCCGTCAGCCCCGGTAGGCCAGCTCCCCCGCCTGGATCGGCACGTCGAGGCGGTTCTCGGGCGGGGCGAGCGGGCAGGCCCAGCGGTCGTCGTAGGCGCAGCTCGGGTTGTAGAGGTAGTTGGCATCGAGTCGCACCCGGCCGCCGGGCAGCATGGTCAGGCCGCGCCCGAAGGTCCCCTTCACCGTGTCGGTCAGGTAGCGCCCGCCGCCGTACGCCTCGACGCCGCAGGTGGCATCGCGCAGCGGCACGAACAGCCCGCCCCCGTACGCCTCGATCCACCACAGGGTGAGCGGCCCCCAGGCCGTGTCGGCGACCGCCACCCGGCGGTAGCGCACCACTCCGTCCGGGCCGCCGGTGTCGATGCTCTCGGTGCCCGAGGCGGGCCGCAGCGGCGCCTCCACCACGGCCTCCGGGTTCGGGGGGTGGTAGCGCAGGCCGGTGAATGCGGCCCGGTCGGCAGCGGGCAGCGGGCTCTGCGGGTGCCCGCGGAACATCTCGTCGCGGGCCGCCCGGAACCCGGCCAGGTCGAGGTCCGACAGGTACAGCCGGGTCGTCCGCTCGCGCCAGTCGAGCAGGTCGAGATCGTCCACGCCCCGACCCTAGCCGTGCGGCTGCTGTCGCTCGTCCCGCGGTCGGATGATCCCGTGCAGTAGCAGGCCGATGAGGCGGCTGGCGAGTTCCCGCTGCTGCTCCTCGCCGGCGATCATGGTGATACCGCCGAGGCCCATGAGCACCTCGTAGGGGTCGACGCCGGGACGCGTGGTGCCGGCGGTCGCGCCTGCGTCGAGCAGCGTCGCGATCGCGGCACGGAGCAGCGCGCGGGTCTGCATCCGGTCCTCGTCCGAGAGCAGGACCGGTCGCAGCACGTCCGCCATCCCGCGTTTGGCCGCCATGAAGTCGACGAACTCCTCCATCCAGGCGGACAGCGCCGCGTCGGGTGGCATCGTGTCGAGCAACCGCTTGGCGGCCGCGCAGAGCCGGGTGACCTCGCTGCGGTACACCGCCTCCACGAGGGTCTCGCGGGTGGGGAAGCGCCGGTACAGCGTGCCGATCCCGACGCCGGCCTGCTGGGCGATCGCCTTCAGTGACGCCTGGGTGCCCTCTCGCGCGAAGGCCTCCGCGGCAACCGCGAGCAGCCGCTCCTGGTTGTGCTGCGCGTCCGCCCGCAGGGCTCGCTCGGTCACGCCTCTCCTCGCTGCGTTGACATGTGATCCGGATCTCTGGCTAAGCGGAGCACGCTCCGCTTACCGTGATTACCGGAGCCGGGTCCGCTTGTGAGCGTAGCAACCGGCGAGCCCTTCCTGCCGTGAGAGGAAAGACCATGCGTGAATGAGTGACCACCCCCTTCGGGGCCACCTCGACCGCCGCCGAGGTCATTGCCGGCGTCGACCTGACGGGACGCCGTGCGGTGGTGACCGGCGGGTCGTCCGGCCTCGGTGTCGAGACCGCCCGGGCCCTGGCGGGTGCCGGTGCGGCGGTCACCCTGGCGGTGCGCGACGTGGCGGCCGGCGCACGGGTCGCCCGTCACGTGACCGCGACGACCGGCAACGAACAGGTGCGGGTTGCGCCGTTGGACCTGGCCGATCAAGGGTCCGTCGCGGCATTCGTCTCGGCCTGGTCCGGACCGCTGCACATGCTGGTCAACAACGCCGGGATCATGGCCACCCCACTGCTGCGCACGGCGCAGGGCTGGGAGATGCAGTTCGCGACCAACCACCTGGGCCACTTCGCCCTGGCCAACGGCATGCACCGGGCCCTGGCCGCAGCCGGTGGCGCGCGGATTGTCGCGGTCAGTTCCGTGGGGCACGTCAACGGCGACGTCGACGTCGACGACCTCAACTTCGAGCGCCGGCCGTACGATCCCTGGCTCGCGTACGGGCAGTCGAAGACGGCCAACATCCTGTTCGCGGTCGAGGCCGCAACGCGGTGGGCCGACGACGGCATCACGGCGAACGCGCTGAACCCCGGCCGGATCATCGGAACGAACCTGGGCCGCCACATCGGCGACATCGGCAACGCGCCGGCGTCCTTCGATCCCACCAGCACCGATGTGTCCTGGAAGACCATCGAACAGGGCGCTGCGACGTCCGTCCTGCTCGCCGGGTCGCCGTTGGCCGACGCCGTCACCGGACGCTACTTCGAGGACTGCCAGGAGGCCGGCCCGCACCGGCCCGGCGTACGACGCGGCGTCGCCGACTACGCGCTCGCCCCCGAGGCCGCAGCCCGGCTCTGGCAGGTCTCCGCCGATCTGATCGCTACCGCGCTCGGCTGAGCCCCCAAGGGTCACCACGGCGACGCCCAGGGCAGACCCCGCATCCCCAATTCGAGCGCACTGGGCACCTGCTGCCTGACCAGGTGTTATCAACAACTACGACCGCATCGCTGAGGTGGATAGTCGACCGGAGTCAGGAGGCAGACATGCCTGGCCGCCTGCAGGACACCGTCGCTCTGGTGACCGGCGCCAGTAGCGGCATCGGCGAGGCGACCGCCCGTAGCCTTGCCGCCGAGGGTGCCGCCGTCGTGGTGGTTGCTCGCCGCCGCGAACGGATCGAGGAGCTGGCCGGCAAGATTCGCACCGAGGGTGGCGCGGCGCTCGCGGTGGAAGCCGACATCACAGAGCAAGAGCAGGGGATCGCCGCCGTCGAGCGGGCGGTGTCCGAGCTGGGCCGCCTGGACATTCTGGTGAACAACGCCGGGTTGGGCCTCCTCGGACCGGTCCTCGGTACGCCGACCGAGGAGTGGGACCGCATGCTGGCAGTGAACCTCCAGGGGTTGCTCTACGTCACCCACGCAGCACTTCCGCACCTGCTCCGCGCCGCCGAGGATTCGCCCCGTCGGGTCGCGGACATGGTCAACATCAGCTCCACCGGCGGGCGCGTGGCCCGGCCCGGTCAGGCGGTGTACAGCCTGACGAAGTTCGGCGTCAACGCGTTCTCCGAATCGCTGCGCCAGGAGGTCCTGCGGAAGCGTCTACGCGTGAGTGTGATCGAACCCGGAACCGTCAGCACCGAGTTCGCCTCGCGCTCTCGCGACGAGGTCAGGGAGCAGATCGACCAGCAGATCGCTGGGCTGGAGCTGCTGCGCCCCGAAGACATCGCCGAGGCGATCACCTTCGTCGTCACCCGGGAGCGCCGGGTCTCCGTCAACGAGATCCTCGTCCGCGCCAGCGACCAGACCTGGTAGTTCCGACCGCGCAGGGTTCCCGGCAATCAGATCCGTGGGGCGGGAAGCTCGGGGGCGCGACCCCGGGCGCGCCAAGCGTCCGAGCCGGCGATTCCGGCCAGTACCGCTGCGGCGGCGCCACCGGCAGCCAGGGGTGGCGCGTGCCACGTGGCCGGGATCAGGAGGCCCAGGGCGAGGAGGCCGGTCAGCCTCGATCGGGAGATCCGGCCGAAGACCTGCAGCTCGAAGGGCGCCCGCCCGGCCAGGAACAGCGCGGGCCCGCCAAGGATGGCGACGAGCCACCGCGGATCCGGCCGGCCGGCCGGCTCGCTGATGTACAGCTCGAAGCCGACACCTGCCAGGACCACACCGGCGATCATGAGCAGGTGACTCCCGGCGACTCCCACGGACTGCCGGACCGGGTTCCTGGCGCGGGTGATGGCCGGCGCCAGGGTGAGCCCGGCCCGGTAGAGATAGATCCGCCAGAGCAGCACGGTGGCGACGAAGGCCAGACCGAACCCGGCTGCATGCGGGATGCCGAAGTCGCTGTTGCTCAGGGCTCTGCCGGACAGGAATATCGCGGCACCCAATGCGATCAACAAGAACTGCTCCAACCGCTCGGCCAGGTGCTCACCAGCGATCGCTACGCCGTATCGCAGCCAGCCGACCACCAGCCCGCCGTATTCGAGGGCCAGCGCGAGGGCCCAGAGCGCGGCGCGGAGATCGTCGTCGTCCACCAGCGCCCCCGCCATCCACGGCACTATGCTCACGACCCCGGAGAGCAGGGTCGGGGTGGCGATCCACCGCGGTCGGACGACCACAAGAAGCAGCTGGCGGCCCATATTGGCCGCTATGTAGGTGCTGGCGAAGACGAAAACCCGCTGCCCGAACCCCTGCACCGCGACGGCCATCACCACGGCGCCAGCCATCGATATGAACACCACGGTCTGGATCAGCAGTGAATCCGGGGGCCGAACGCTGGTGGTGGCGACCGTCGACACCCACATGAACCAGAGCGCCAGGAACAGCAGGACGGTCTCCACCGTCTCGCCGAGCCGGAGCGGGCGCCCAGTGTTGAGCTCGTTGATCAGCCGCATCCCGAGCTGATCGAGCGCGAACACGAAGACAAGATCGAAGAAAAGCTCCAGGAGACTTGCCCGCCGCCAGATGCTCTCCGTGCGCCGCCCGCTACCCGGCTCACCCATCCGCCATCAGCCCGGCGCAGGGTCCCCACATGGTCACGGCGTTCCCCGCGTAGCCCTGATCACGCCACGCGCACCACGGTCAGCGCGCCTCGTCACGCCTCACCGGCCGCACCCGGCCGGCGAGAACGCGACCTTTCAAATTCGAACCTCGTCTGCTTCGCGCCTGGATGTCGCGCCGATCACTCGAAGGCCGGGAGGCTTGTTTAAATTTTAAGTAGTGCTACTCTCGTACCCGTGACCGAGAGCCTGACCCCCGAGCGGATGGCCGCCTGGCGCGCGTACATCGAGGCGAGCCAGCGGCTGTTCACGCAGCTCGAGGACGACCTGCGCACGGCGAGCGAGCTGAGCTTCGCCGACTACCACGTGCTGGTGCTGCTCTCCGAGGCACCGGGGCAGCGGCTGCGGATGGGCGAGCTGGCCAGCCGACTGGTCTTCTCGCCGAGCCGGCTGACGTACCAGATCACCTCGATGCAGAAGCGCGGGCTGGTGGCCAAGGAGTCCTGCCCGGAGGACCGCCGCGGCAGCGAGGCGGTCCTCACCGCCGCCGGCCTGCTCACGCTGCGCGAGGCCGCGCCGCACCACCTGCGATCCGTGCGCACCCACCTGATGGACGACCTCGACGACGCCGAGATCGCCTGCCTCACCCGGGTCTTCGAGCGGCTCGGCCGGCGCCTGCGCGCCGACCGCGACGCGTCGTCCACCCCGGCCGACAAGTAAGGAGCCCGAGATGCCCGCCATCACCGTCGACGACGTCCTCGTCCTGCCCCGCCTGCCGGAGCTCGCCGAGTCCACCACCTTCCGCCCGGTCCGCCGGCTGACCACCGCGCCGAGCGGCTACGAGGGCGAGGGCTTCCCGGTCCGCCGGGCCTTCGCCGGGGTCCCGATGACCGAGCTGGACCCGTTCATCCACCTCGACCAGATGGGAGAGGTGGACTACGCGCCGGGCGAGCCGAAGGGCACCCCGTGGCACCCGCACCGGGGCTTCGAGACCGTGACCTACATGATCGACGGGATCATGGACCACCAGGACTCGCAGGGTGGCGGCGGCAGCATCACCGACGGCGACACCCAGTGGATGACGGCCGGACGTGGCCTGCTGCACATCGAGGCGCCGCCGGAGCACCTGGTGACGAGCGGCGGCCTGTTCCACGGCCTCCAGCTCTGGGTCAACCTGCCCAAGGTGGCGAAGATGAACCCGCCGCGGTACCAGGACATCCGCGGCCGGGAGTCGGCGCTGCTGACCACACCGGACGGCGGCGCGCTGATCCGGGTGATCGCCGGTGAGGTCGCCGGGCACCGCGGCCCGGGCTCGACGCACACCCCGATCACCATCGCCCACGTGACGCTGCAGCCCGGCGCCGAGCTGAGCCTGCCCTGGCGGCCGGACTTCAACGCGCTGGTCTACGTGCTGGCCGGGCGGGGCACCGTCGGCACCGACCGCCGGCCGATCCACCTCGGTCAGCTCGCGGTGCACGGCCCGGGCGACGCGCTGCGGGTCACCGCCGATCCTCAGCAGGACTCGAACACCCCGGCCCTGGAGCTGTACATCATGGGTGGGCAGCCGATCCGGGAGCCGGTGGCGCACTACGGCCCGTTCGTGATGAACACCCGGGCCGAGCTGATCCAGGCGGTCGAGGACTACCAGGCCGGCCGACTCGGCGTGATCCCGGCCGAGCGGCTGCCGCACACCGGTGGTGAGGGCGCCCGCGCCTGACCGCGTGCCGGACGGGCGTCCCGGGTCTCCCCGGGGCGCCCGCCGGCGGGTCAGGAGACGGCAAAGATGCCGGCAACGCCGAGGATCACCATCACCAAGACCGCCACCAGCGCACCCCGCTCCCCCTCGACCGCCTGGTCGCGGTACTCGGTCACGGTGTTCGTCGTCTCGGCGGGCATGGTGTTGCCTCCTCAGTGCTCGGGATCCAGGGGTGCGGTGGGGCCCTCGGGAGAGCCGGCCGACCAGGGGCGGTCGACGTGCGGGGCAGTCTCGGGGGTCCTACCGTGAGGACGTGGTCGACCTCGGGGAGGCTGGAACGTGGCGATGCGGGACTGGTTCCTCACCGCACAGGAACGCGCCAACCCGGGGTCTGATTTACCCGTCTGGGCGACGGGAAACCTCGCCGAGCCGTTGATTCACGGAGCGGCGTACTTCGACCGGCTGGTGCGCGAGGTGGAAGCGCTGCGGGCGGGCGACCACCTGTTCTTCACCGACTGGCGGGGCGACCCCGACCAGCGGATGCGCCCCGACGGCCCGACCGTGGTGCAACTCTTCGCCCAGGCTGCCCAGCGCGGCGTGATCGTCAAGGGCCTGATCTGGCGTTCCCACCTCGACGCGCTCTCCTACAGCGAGGCGGAGAACCGCGACCTCAGCGAGGCGCTCTGCGCGGCCGGCGCCGAGGTGCTGCTGGACCAGCGGGTCCGCCGCGGCGGCTCGCACCACCAGAAGCTGGTGTTGCTGCGCCACCCGGACGACCCGGCGCGCGACGTCGCGTTCGCCGGCGGGATCGACCTGTGCCACAGCCGCCGGGACGACGCCGCGCACCGGGGCGACCCCCAACCGGTGACCATGTCCCCGAAGTACGGGCCGCGTCCACCGTGGCACGACGTCCAGCTCGCGCTGCGCGGCCCGGTGGTCGGCGCGCTGGACACCACGTTCCGGGAGCGCTGGACCGACCCGACGCCGCTGGACTCGGAGAACCCGCTGGCCTACCTGCGGGACCGGCTGCGCGGCGCCGACCTGAGCCCGGACCCGCTGCCCGACCAGCCCGCCGATCCCCCGCCCTGCGGCACCCACCAGATCCAGGTGCTGCGCACCTATCCGGCGGTACGGCCGCGCTACCCGTTCGCCCCGAACGGGGAACGGACGGTGGCGCGCGGCTACACCAAGGCCGTCCGCCGGGCCCGCCGGCTGATCTACCTGGAGGACCAGTACCTCTGGTCGACGGAGGTGGCGAACCTGTTCGCGCAGGCACTGCGCGAACAGCCCGAGCTGCATCTCGTCGCGGTGGTGCCCCGCCACCCGGACGTGGACGGCCGGCTGGCGCTGCCACCGAACATGGTGGGCCGGGAACAAGCGCTTTCGCTCTGCCACCGGGCCGCCCCCGACCGGGTGCACGTCTTCGACCTGGAGAACCACGAGGGCACCCCGGTCTACGTGCACGCGAAGGTCTGCGTGGTGGACGACATGTGGGCCAGCGTCGGCAGCGACAACTTCAACCGCCGCTCCTGGACGCACGACAGCGAGCTGTCCTGCGCGGTGCTGGACGAGACCCGGGACGAGCGCAGCCCGACGGACCCGCCCGGCCTGGGCGACGGCGCCCGGGTGTTCGCCCGGGACCTGCGGCTGCGCCTGTGGCGGGAGCACCTGGACCGGGACCCGGACGGCGGGGACGATGGGGATCTGCTCGACCCCGTGGACGCGGTCGCCGCGATCGCGGCGGCGGCCGAGGCGCTGGAGCGCTGGCACGCGTCGGGGCGGCACGGGCCCCGGCCGCCGGGGCGGCTGCGACCGCACCGGCCGGAACGGCTGCCCTGGCTCACCCGGCTCTGGGCGCTGCCCGCGTACCGGCTCGTCTACGACCCGGACGGCAGGCCGCTGCGCGCCCGCCGGGCCGGCACCTGGTGAGCCTGCGCGGCCGGGACGTCGACCGGCATCGGCTCGTCGAACGGGTTCGGCCGGGCCGGGTACGCGAAGGACACCCGGGGCGAGTAGAAGCCCGAGCAGACGACCAGCGGGTTGGCCGGGCGTAGCGGGTAGACCGGGTGCTCCGGGGCGAGGAACTCCACCGACTCGATCTCGAACGGCGATACCGGCTCGGCCACGTACGGGTAGTCGACGATGAGCAGTTCACCGTCGCGCGCCGTGACGTACCGGTGGTGGCCGCTGTGCACCTCCGTGCCGGTGTGCCCGACGCGGGCCACGACGCGGATGACGACCCGCCCGTCCAGCCGGGTCTCCGCGGTGAGCCGCCCGCCCCGCAGGTCCAGGACGGTCTCGCCGGCCACCGCCGGGGCACCCCGGGCGGCCACGTACTGCCGGACCCGGGTGCTGGACGCGACGTAGTCGGTCCACCAGCCGCCGGGGCCGTCTCCGTCGGGCGGCTCCATGCCCTGCAGCGACACCCCGAGGAAGGTGCAGGAGTAGGCGCCGAACCCGGAGGTCTGGCTGTCGTCGTCGACCACGTACTGGCAGAGGAAGACCTGTCCGTCGGGGCGGGCGCGCAGGCCGGCCGGAACGAACGCCGCGACCGCGTCGGGTTCCGCCGGGAGCCAGCTGAACAGCAGGGTCCGGGCGTTGACGACGAGTTGCGGAGCGGCGGGATCGAGCACGATGCCTCCGAAGACGTGTACACCGGACGCTACGGGCGGTCCCGCACGCGGGACAACGACGGAAAGTCGACATTCTGAGCCGGTTGTCGGGTTTCATATTGACCGGTCGGCGGCGCCGGCTCACTGAGCGGATGGTACGGCCGGGCCCGTCCGGCCCATCGAATACGAGAGGTTTTGCGGCAGATTCGCGCTCTTGATGCCCTAACGCCGCTTAAGTACATCGTACTTTCGGCTAGATTTCTCGGGGCTGATCGGGTTAAGGTGGCTTCCGAACGGACTACCAGAAGCTAAACCGAAGCGTCACGTCTTTTTTCCGCGGACGAGGTGCAGGGAGGACCACCCATGACCGCGAAGACCACCGAGCGGGCGACCACGTCGCCGTCCACCTCCGCGAAGCTCGACCCCCGTGCGCTCACCGACAGCGCCACCGATCTGCTCCACGCGATGGCCGCGCTGCCCGCCGGCCACCCGTCGCGCGCCGCGCTGCGCGACCGGGCGATCGAGGCCTGGCTGCCGCTCGCCAACCACCTCGCCCACCGCTACAGCGGTCGCGGCGAGCCCACCGACGACCTGGCGCAGACCGCCGCGGTCGGCCTGATCAAGGCGATCGACAAGTTCGACCCCGCCCGGGGCGTCGACTTCGCCGGCTACGCCATCCCGACCATCATCGGCGAGCTCAAGCGGCACTTCCGCGACCGCACCTGGGACATCCGGGTGCCCCGCCGCCTCCAGGAGCTGCGGCTGGCCATCTCCGACGCCAACAGCACGCTGCTGCAGACCCTCGGCCGCTCGCCGACGGTCGCCGACATCGCCGGCCACCTCAACCTCACCGAGGAAGAGGTCCTGGAGGGCCTGGAGGGTGCCCGCGCGTACAACGCGGTGTCGCTGTCCACCCCGACCGGCGACGGCGACCGGGCCACCGAGCTGGGCGACATGCTCGGCGGCGAGGACGGCGAGTTCGAGCTGGCCGAGCTGCGGGTGGCCCTGGGCCCGGCCCTCGCCACGCTGGACGAGCGCGAGCAGAAGATCCTCACGCTGCGCTTCTACGGCAACCTGACCCAGTCGCAGATCGCCGAGCAGATCGGCGTGTCGCAGATGCACGTGTCCCGGCTGCTCGCCCGAGCGCTGACGAAGCTGCGGGGGCAGCTCGACGGAACGTACTAGGGGGGTGGGAACGGTGGCCGGGCCGGCGGGCCCGGCCACCGGCGCGTCCACTGCGGCCCGGTCGGCGGTTCGCCGGCCGGGCCGTTCCGCGTCAGCGGAGCACCAGCAGGTCCATCGTGTCGACCACCGGCGCGTGCGGCGTCCGCTCCGCGGCGGCCCGCATCCGGCGCAGCCCCCGGTCGTAGTCGGCGTCGTCGAGCAGCGCCAGCGGGGTGTGCGCCGCCCGCCGCAGCCCGTCCACGGCGGCCCGCAGTGAAAGGGCGCTGACCTGCGGCACCGGCGCCAGGGCGACCGGGGCGAAGCCGGCCGACTCGAACGCGGCGCAGACCTCGGCCACCGAGGGGTAGCCGTCCAGCACCCGCAGTGCCTCTGGGAACCACCGGAACAGCGTGACGCCGCCGGCGCGGCCGGCGAAGACCGACCGGATCAGCACCGGCGCGCCGGGCCGCAGCACGCGGCGCAGCTCGGCGGCGACCACCGGCAGGTCGGGCAGGTGGTGCACCACCGTGGAGAGCCAGGCCCCGTCGAGGTCGGCCGCGGCGAGCGGTAGCGCCTCGGCCCGCCCGGCCACCATGCCCGGGTACGCCGAGCGGGCCCGCATCTCCGCCGACGGCTCCACCGCCACCACGTCCACGCCGTACCAGGACCGGAAGGCGGTCGCCCAGGCGCCGGTGCCCGCCCCCAGGTCGAGCACCCGCACGCCCGGCCCAGCCGGCAGGTGCCGGGCCACCACGGCCCGCCAGCTCGCCAGCCCCTCGACGGGCACGTGCCGGGTCGCCGCGAAGGCGGCGGCAGAGACCGCGTCGTACGCCATCATCGCCATGACCGTCACCCAACGCCACCGAGCGGTGACGGTCAATGTGAGAAGCGGAACAGGGGCCCGGCTTCCACCCGCGGGCCCGGGTGCGAGAGTGGGAGCGTGCTCTCCGACGTACCGCTCGACCTGCCGGTCCGGCCGGTGCTGCCGGCCCTGGTCGGGGCGGTGCGCACGGCCGGCACGGGCGTCCTGGTGGCGCCGCCCGGCACCGGCAAGACCACCCTGGCGCCCCTCGCGGTGGCCGACGAGGTCCCCGGCCGGGTGGTGATCGCCCAGCCCCGCCGGGTCGCCGCCCGGGCCGCCGCCCACCGGATGGCCGCCCTGCTCGGCGAGCGGGTCGGCGGCCGGATCGGCTACGCCGTACGCGGCGAGCGCCGGGTCGGTCCGGCGACCCGCGTCGAGGTGGTGACCACCGGGCTGCTGGTCCGGCGGCTGCACCACGACCCCGAGCTGCCCGGGGTGGCCGCGGTGCTGCTCGACGAGTGCCACGAACGGCAGCTCGACGCCGACCTGGCGCTGGCCTTCGCCGTGGAGGCCCGGGGCGCGCTCCGGCCCGACCTGTGGCTTCTGGCGATGTCGGCCACCCCGCAGGCGGACCGGTTCGCCGCCCTGCTCGGCGGCGCGGACGGGCCGGCGCCCGTGGTGCGCGCGGAGGCGGCGCTGCACCCGGTGACCCGGATCTGGGCGCCGCCGCCCCGGCCGGTCGCCGCGCCGGGGGCGGGTCGGGTCGACCCGGCGTTGCTCGACCACGTGGCGGCCACGGTCCGGCGGGCGCTGCGCGAGCGGGACGGGGACGTCCTCGTCTTCCTGCCCGGAGCGGGCGAGATCGCCGCGGTCGCGGCCCGCCTGGCCGACCTGCGCGACACGGTCGCCGTGCTGCCGCTGCACGGCCGGCTGCCCGGGCCGGCCCAGGACGCGGTGCTGCTGCGACCGGCCCGGCCCGGCGCGCCCGACGCCGGGCCCGGCACCGGCGCGCTGCCGGACCGGCGCCGGGTGGTACTGGCCACCGCCGTGGCGGAGAGCAGCCTCACCGTGCCCGGGGTGCGCGTGGTGGTCGACGCCGGGCTGAGCCGGGTGCCCCGCACCGACCTGGCCCGCGGCCTGGGCGCGCTGGTCACCGTGCCCGTCTCCCGGGCGGCGGCCACCCAGCGGGCCGGCCGGGCCGGCCGGGAGGCGCCCGGGGCGGTCTACCGGTGCTGGTCCGAGGCGACGCACGCCCGGCTCGCCCCGCAGCCGGAACCGGAGATCGCCACCGCCGACCTGACCGGGTTCGCGCTGGAGCTGGCTGCCTGGGGTGACCCGGACGGCAGCGGGCTGGCGCTGCCCGATCCCCCGCCGCCGGCCGCCCTCTCCGTCGCCCGGGAGACGCTGACCACGCTCGGCGCGGTGGACACCGACGGGCGGATCACCGCCCGGGGCCGGGCCATCGCGGCCGCCGGGGCGCACCCCCGGCTGGCCCGGGCGCTGCTGGACGGGGCGGAGCGGGTCGGTGCGGACCGGGCCGCCGAGGTGGTCGCCCTGCTGGCCGAGGAGACGCTCGGCGGCGCCGGTGACGACCTCACCGCGCTCTGGCGTCGGCTGCGCGCCGGCGCCGACCCGGCCGCCACCGCCCGCTGGCGCGCCGAGGTACGCCGGCTGCGCGCCGCCGTGCCCACTGGCGCGTCGAGTGGACGCGATCTTGCAGATCCGGCCCCGGCGAACGGGGCGAAGGCCGCAGCAGGCGGGCACTCAGTGCAAGATCGCGGGACGCAGGCGGCGGACCGCCTTCCCGACGACCTGGCCGCGGGGCTGCTGGTCGGGTTGGCGTACCCGGAACGGCTGGCCCGGGCACGGCGGGCGGGCGGGTCCGCGTACCTGATGGCCGGCGGGACCGCCGCGGAGCTGGCGGCCGGGTCGGCGCTGGTCGGGTCGACGTGGCTGGCGGTCGCGGTGGCCGACCGCTCCCCCGGCGCGCCCACCGCCCGGGTGCGGCTGGCCACGCCGGTGGACGAGCCGACCGCGCGGGAGGCCGGCGGGCCGCTGCTGCGTACCGCGCGCGAGGTCGGCTGGTCGGGCGCGGACGTGGTGGCCCGGGAGGTGGTCCGGCTCGGCGCGATCGAGCTGGTCGACCGCCCGCTGGCCGCGCCGGACCCGGCGGAGGTCGCCGAGGCCGTGCTCACCGGCCTGCGGCAGGGCGGGCTGGGCCTGCTGACCTGGACGCCGGAGGCGACGGCGCTGCGCCTCCGGCTGGCCTTCTGCCGGCGGGCGTGCGGCGACGACTGGCCCGACGTCACCGACCCGGCGCTGCTCGCCGCCGCGCCCAGCTGGCTCGGCCCGGAGCTGACCCGCGCCCGGCGCCGGGCCGACCTGGCCCGGATCGACGTGGCGGCGGCGCTGCGTCGGCTGCTCGACTGGCGGCAGGCGGCCCGGCTGGACGAGCTGGCGCCGGAGCGGCTCCCCGTGCCCAGCGGCTCCCGGATCCGGGTGGACTACACCGACCCGGCCGCCCCGGTGCTGGCGGTGAAACTTCAGGAGACCTTCGGCTGGCGGGACGCGCCGCGGATCGCCGACGGCCGGGTGCCGGTGCTGCTGCACCTGCTCTCCCCCGCCGGCCGGCCGGTGGCGGTCACCGCCGACCTGGCCTCCTTCTGGCGGGTGGGCTACCCGCAGGTGCGGGCGGAGCTGCGCGGGCGCTATCCCCGGCATCCGTGGCCCGAGGACCCGACCACCGCCGAGCCCACCCGGCGCGCCGCCCCGCGCCGGCGCTGACCGCTACTCCTCGACCACGTCCGCGATCAGCACCGTGATGTTGTCCGGCCCGCCGGCCCGTAGCGCCAGGTCGATCAGCTTGCGGGCGCACTCCTCGCGGTCGGCGTAGCCGCCGAGCACCTCGGCGAGGGTGTCCGCACGGACCACGTTGGAGAGGCCGTCGCTGCAGAGCAGCCAGCGGTCGCCGGCCCAGGGCACCATCGTCGCGTACGTCGGGGAGACCTCGTCGCCCTGCAACGCCTGGGTCACCACGGCCCGGCGGGGGTGGCTGCTCGCCTGCTCGGGGGTGATCACGCCCTGGTCGACCAGCATCTGCACGAAGGTGTCGTCCCGGGTGACCTGCTTCAGCACGCCCTCGCGGAACAGGTAGGCGCGGGAGTCGCCGACGTGGGCCAGGGCCAGGCAACTACCGGTGCGGGCGAAGAGCAGCGCGGTGAGTGTGGTGCCCATGCCCTGACGTTCCGGGTCCTCCTCGACGGCCTGCCGGATCCGCGCGGTGGCCAGCTCGATGCCGCTCTGCAGGGCGGCGACCAGCGCGTCCTCGGGTGTCTCCAGGTCGAGCGGGGCGACCGCGTCGATGGCGATCCGGCTGGCCAGATCACCGGCCGCCATGCCGCCCATGCCGTCGGCGACGGCGACGAGCCAGCTGCCGGCGTGGAGCGCGTCCTGGTTCCCGCTGCGGATCAGCCCTCGGTCGCTCGCCCCGACGGAACGAAGCTTCAGGGTCATGGGTGGCAGCCTGCCAGGCGAAGGGCGCAGTTGTCTCTAGGAGATCAGGACGATGCTGCGTGGCGCGGCGAATCTCACTGCCGCGCGCGGCGGCGCGGCAACCGGCCCCGTCCCGGTACGGTCCCCGGATGGCGTACCTGTTCCTGCTGGGTGCGATCACCGCCGAGGTGATCGGGACCAGCCTGCTCAAGGCGACCGAGGGCTTCACCCGGCTCTGGCCGACGCTCGGCCTGGCGGTGGCGTACCTGTCGGCGTTCGGGCTGCTCGCCCTGGCGGTCAAGGAGATCCCGGTCGGCGTGGCGTACGCGATCTGGTCCGGACTCGGCACCGCGGCGATCATGGCGATCGGCGCGGCGTTCCTCGGCGAGCCGCTCAGCGTGGCCAAGGTGGTCGGCGCCGGCTTGGTCATCGCCGGGGTGGTGGTGCTCAACCTCGGCGGCGCCCACTGAGGCGAAACCCGCTGGACCCGGGCGCGGCGCGTACGCGAGGGTGGCGGCCGTGGACGAGGGCGGACTGTCCGGCGCGGAGCGCCGGGTGTGGGCGGCGCTGCCACCGGGGACGCGCGCCGCGCTGGCCGCCCTGCCGCCGGCGGACCTGCGGACGCTGCTGCTGACGGTGGCCCGGGACCGGGCCGCGGCCGTCCGCCCGCCGGACGTCGTGCGGCGCTGGCGCGCGGACCGCTTCGTCCGCGCGGCGGAGGTCGACCCCCGCACGCTGGCCCGGGTGGAGGCGCGGGTCTGGGAACTGCTGCCGGCCGACGTGGCGGGTATCGAGCTGTCCCCGGTCGCCCCGCTCGGCACCTGCGCCGCCGTCGCCCCGGTCAGCCAGCACCGGATCGTCACCACGATGCGCGGCACCGAGGTGGTGAGCGACCCGACGAACGCCCTGGCCGTCGAGGCGGCCGTGCGCCGCGGGCGACATGCCGAGGTGCACCTGGCGGCCGCGCACCGGGTGCTCCGGGCGCAGGACTTCGGGCCGGGCGCCTCGGCACACTTCCGGCTCTTCACCCTGGTCTCCACCGCCCGGGACGCGGGATCCGGCCGGACCGAGGCGCGCCTGCTCGTCCGGCACCTCGCGTTCTGGCGGACCGTGCTCGCGGAGCTGGCCGCCCCGGCCGCGCCCCGGCTGCATGTCACGGTCCTCGACGCGGTCGTTGGCGAACGGCTCGCCGACACGGTCCGGCCCGCCCTGACCGGCGACGGGGTCGCGCTGCGCGACGAGCCGGAGCGGAAGCGCGGGCGCGGCTACTACGTCGGGGCCGCGCTTCGCCTCACGCTCGGCGACGGGGCCCTGGAGGTCGGCGACGGCGGCTTCACCGACTGGACGGCCCGGCTGACCGGCGACGCCAAGGAACGCTGCCTGATCTCCTGCCTGGCCACCGAACGCCTGGTCACCGGGGTGCACAGGTGAGCGCGCTGGTCGTGCAGCGGATCCGGGTCCGCTGGACCAGCCGGGACGCCGCCGCGGCCACCGTCCGCGGCCGGCTCCCCCCCAGCGGTACGCGGTGATGGCCAGCCGATCGGCCGGCGCATGGCGATCCGCTCGGCCGGGTCAAGTCCCAGCGCCGCCTCGGCGGCCAGCAGCCCGGCCAGCCCCGGCGTGACCTCCGCCCCGGTCAGCTCCCGGAACCCGCAGCGCGCGTAGTACGGCCCGTTCCATGGCACGGCGCGGAACGTGGTCAGGGTCAGCGCCGGCAGTCCCCGGCCGGCCGCCCACCCGGCCACGTCGTCGAGCAGCCGCCGCCCGATCCCCCGCCGCGCGTACGCCGGGTCGACGCTGAGCTGCTGCACGTGCGCGCACCCGTCCACCAGCTCGACCACCACGAAGGCGACCGGCCGGTCCGCCGCGTCGACCGCGACCCGGACCCGCCCGGCGCGCTCGGCGGCGGCCAGCGCGTCCAGCGGCAGCGGTGGCAGGTCGGCGACGTCGGCCATGCCGATCTCCCGGAACGGCGCCCCGGAGGCCACCTCGATCCGCTGCACCTCGGTCAACTCGTCCGCCCGCGCGATCCTGCTGCGTTCCACGACCCGGACCCTGGCAGAGGCGGCGACGGGGCCGCCAGCGGATTTCCCGTACCCTGCACCGATGCTCCTGCCCCTGCCGCCCGGCGACTTCCGCGCGTACCTGTTCGACTGCGACGGCACCATCGTCGACTCGATGCCGCTGCACTACGCGGCCTGGCGGGCGGCGCTGGACGAGTGGGGCTGCGAGTTCCCCGAGGAGCTGTTCTACGCCTGGGGCGGCCGGCCGGTCGTCGACATCGTGGTCACCCTCAACGAGCGGCACGGGCTGGCCATGCCGGTCGAGGTGGTGGTGCGCCGCCAGGAGGCGTTCTACCAGCGCGGGCTGCCTGAGGTGAGCGCCGTGCCGGAGGTGCTGGCGCACATCGAGGAGGCCCACGGACGGGTCCCGTTCGCGGTGGTCTCGGGCGGCACCCGGGAGTCGGTCACCGCCTCGCTCGCCGCGCTGGGCCTGCTCGACCGGTTCGAGACGCTGGTCTGCGCCGGGGACTATGCGCGGGCCAAGCCGGACCCGGAAGCCTTCCTGCTCGCCGCCCGGCGGCTCGGCGTGGCGCCGGAACACTGCCTGGTCTTCGAGGACACCGCGCTCGGGGTGCGGGCCGCGACGGCGGCGGGGATGGCCGCGGTGCGCGTACCGCAGCCGTGGGAGCGGGCGGCGGCGTGACGCTGCCGGCGGAGCTGGACGCGTGCTTCACCCGGGAGGTACGCCCCCGTCCGATGTGACCGGCGTCGCGCCCCGCGGGACCACCGGTCCCGTCCGGCCCTGCCTAGGGTCGGCAGCATGACCGTCAACGCGGATGTCACCATCGACCAGGAGGCGGTGCGCGCCGCCGTCGCCCGGCAGGCCGAGCGGGTCACCGAGGTCTCCGCCGCCGTGCCGGTGCCGGCTCCGCGCTGATGGGCTGGGCCTCGCCGATCCCGCCGCCGGGCCGGCTGCGCACCCTCGCCCTGGCCACCCTGGCCAACACGGCCGGCTCGGGGCTCTGGCTGGCCGGCGCGGCGCTCTATCTGACCCGGGACGTCGGCCTCTCCCCTGCCGCCGTGGGCGCCGGCCTGACCGTCGCCGGGCTGATCGGGCTCACCGCGAGCGTGCCGCTGGGCGGTCTGGCCGACCGGCGCGACCCGCGTACCCTGCGCGCCCTGCTCCAGGTGTGCCAGGCGGTGGTGGCGGCAGCGTACCTGCTGGTCGACTCGTTCCCGGTGTTCCTCGCGGTGGCGGTGCTGGACGCGCTGCTCACCTCCGGCAACCTGGCGATCCGGGCCGCGCTGGTGTCGGCGGTCGCCGGTCCGCAGGGGCGGGTGCACGCCTTCGCCACCCTGCGCGCGGTGGCCAACCTGGGCATCGCGGTCGGCACCGCGCTGGCCGGGTTCGCGCTCGCGGCGGACACCCACGTGGCGTACCAGGTGCTGGTGGCCGGGAACGCGACCACCTACCTGCTGTCGGCGGCCCTGCTGCTGCGGCTGCCGGCGTACCCGCCGGGGACCGGCGGCGACCGCGGGGCGAGGCGGGGCGCGTCGCGGCGCGGCGGCCCGCTGCGGGACGGGCGGTTCCTCGCGGTCAGCGGCGCCTCGGCGGTGCTGGCCCTGCACCTGACGACGCTCACCCTCGTGGTGCCGCTGTGGACGGTGACCCGGGCCGACGCGCCACCGCCCGTGGTGTCGGCGGTGCTGTTGACCAACACGGTGCTCACCGTGCTGCTGGCGGTACGCCTCAGCCGGGGCGCGGCCAGCGCCGCTCCAGCGGCCCGGCAGCTGCGCCGGGCCGGTCTGGTGCTGGCGGCGGCCACGCCGCTCTACGCGGCCACCGCGGGCCTGCCCATCCTGCCGGCGGTCGCGCTGCTGCTGGTCGCCACGGCGGTCTGGACGCTCGGCGACCTGTGGCACGGCTCCGCCGCCGCGGGTCTCGCCTACGACCTGGCGCCACCCGACGCCATCGGCGCGTACCAGGGGGCGGACGGCCTGCTCGCCGGCCTGGCCCGGGCGGTCGGGCCGGCGCTGCTCACCCTGCTGGTGCTCGACGGCGGGGTGCCGGGCTGGCTGGCGCTCGGCGGGCTCTTCGCGGCCGTCGGCCTGGCCGCCCCGGCGCTGACCCGCTGGGCGCTGGCGAACCGGGGGACCGATGAGCGGACGGTGGCCGATGATCGACCCGCCGCGCCGGTGTAGCAGCATGGGCGCATGACCGACCAGCAGACCCTCACCATCCGCCCGGGCGGGCCGGAGGACGCCGCCACCGTGCTGCGGCTGCTCGACAGCGCCACCGCCTGGCTGGCGGCGCGCGGCCGGACCGGCCAGTGGGGCACCGAGCCGGCGTCGTCCGATCCGCGCCGGATCGCCCAGGCCGACGTGTGGACCACCGGCGGCGGGCTGTACCTGGCGATGCTCGGCGACGCCGTCGTGGGCGCGCTGGTGGTGGGCGCCGCCACCGACTACGTGCCGCCGGCCGTCGAGCCGGAGCTGTACGTGAACCTGCTGGTCACCGACCGGGCGTACGCGGGCCACGGGATCGGGGCGCGGCTGCTGGCGTACGCGGCGGAGCTGGCCCGCGGCCGTGGCCTGGGCCTGCTGCGCGTGGACTGCTACGGCGGCGACGACCGGGCGCTGGTCCGCTTCTACGAGGGCTGCGGGTTCACCGCCACCGAGCCGTTCACCGTCGAGCGGCCGGGGCGCCAGCCGTGGCCCGGCCAGGTGTTGGAGCGCCGGCTGGGCTGACGGGTCAGCCGATCTCCTCGTCGACGAAGCACCAGCGCCACGTCTCGCCGGGCTGGACCGACCGCATCACCGGATGCCCGGTCGACTCGAAGTGCTTCGTGGCGTGCTGGTAGGGCGAGGAGTCGCAGCAGCCGACGTGCCCGCAGGTCAGGCAGGCGCGCAGGTGCACCCAGTCGTCGTTGCCGATGGCGACGCAGTCCGGGCACTCGGTGGTGCTCTCCGGCGTGATGTCACCCGCCTCGGTCAGGTGCTGGCAGCTCATCGGTCGGCCTCCTGTCGCAGCAACGACTCCTCCAGGTCCAGGTCTCGGTAGGCGCGGACGAGCACCTCCTCCGGGATCTTCCCGGAGTCGCGGGCGGCCCGGAAGACCTCCCGCTCGGCGTCGATCATCTCCTGTCGCAGCCGACCGTACGCCTGGGAGGGGGTTTCCCGCTCGGTGCCGCCGAGCCGTTCCCAGGCCAGGTTGGTGCGGCTCTGCACCAGCCCGCGCAGCCGCTCGACGACCGCGGCCGGCGCCCCCTCGGCCAGTTCCTCGAGGCGTTCCCGGGCGGCCCGGCTGGCCTGCTGCTGCACGGCGGCGGCGGAGAGCGCGTCCCGCACCGGGTCGTCGGGGGGCAGCTTGAGCCGGCGGGCCACCGCGGGCAGCGTGGCGCCCTGCCCGACCAGCGTGACCACGATCACCGCGAAGGCCAGCCAGACGAAGAGCTGCCGCGGGTACGCGCGGTCGCCGGCCAGTGTGAGCGGCAGGGCGAGCGCGGCGGCCAGGGTGACCACGCCGCGCATCCCGGCCCAGCCGAGGACGATGGGCACCTGCACCGGCGGCGCCGGGTCGCGGCGGCGGACCCGGGGGACCAGCCGGGCCAGGTAGGTGGCCGGGAAGAGCCAGACGAACCGGGTCAGGACGACGGCGAGCAGCACCGCGACGGTGATCCAGACCAGCCGGCCGACCGGCTCGTCGAGGTCGCGGAGCACCTCGCGCAGTTGCAGGCCGACCAGCAGGAAGACCAGCCCCTCCAGCAGGAACGTGATCAGCCGCCAGAACGCGGCGACCTGCAGCCGGGACGCGGCCGACATCAGCAGCGGCAGCTTGTGCCCGATGCCGAGCCCGGTGACCACGACGGCGACCACCCCGGAGGCGTGGATCTCCTCGGCGGCGAACACCACCGCGAACGGCACGATCAGCGACAGCGCGTTGTCCAGCACCGCGTCGCTGATCCGTTTGTGCAGGTGGCCGAAGACCACCACGCCGAGCAGCCCGACGAGGATCCCGCCGCCGGTGGCGACCAGCACCTCGCGTCCCACGTCGAGGACGCCGACGCCGCTGGCCGTGGTGACGGAGACGATCGCCACCCGCAGCAGCACCAGCGCGGTGGCGTCGTTGACCAGGCTCTCCCCCTCCAGGATGGTCACGATCCGCCGGGGCAGGCCCACCCGCCGGGCCACCGCGGTGGCGGCGACCGCGTCCGGCGGGGCCACCACCGCGCCGAGGGCCAGGCAGATCCCGTACGGCACGCCGGGCAGGAGCAGGTGGACGACGGTGCCCACCACGAACGCGGTGAAGAGCACCAGCCCGACGGCGAGCAGCAGGATCGGCCGCAGGTTGAGCCGGAACGCCGGCACCGAGGTCTCCAGGGCCGCGACGTAGAGCAGCGGCGGCAGGATGCCGACCAGCACCAGGTTCGGATCCAGCCGCACCTGAGGGAAGAACGGCAGGAAGGACAGGGCGAGGCCGAGCACCACCAGCAGGATCGGCGCGAGCAGGCCGAGGCGGCGGGCCAGCGCCGCGCCGAACGTCGCGATCGCGAGGATGACCACGACCTCGAGCAGAGGTTCCATGGAGTACGAGCCTAGGCGGCCCGCGTTACCGGTGTGATCATGCCGCGGTACGCAACTTCGGCAGCACCTCCGTGCCGAACGCGTCGATGAAGGCCCGCTGCTCCTGCCCGACGTGGTGCAGGGCGATCTGGTCGAAGCCCAGCGCCAGGTAGTCCTCCAGCCAGCCGACGTGCCGACCCAGGTCGGCGGAGATGTTGACCACGGAGCTGACCTTCGCCAACGGCACGTCCTGGCTGACCGCGTCGAAGTGGTCGGTGAGTTCCAGGTCCCAGCAGACCGGCGGGGCGAAGACGTTGCTGCGCCACTGGTCGTGCGCGATCGCCTCGGCCTCGGCCTGCTCGGGCGCCCAGCTGACGTGCACCTGCAGGTGCAGCGGTCCGCGCCCACCGGCGTCCCGGTAGGCGTCGATCATCCGGCGCAGGTGGTCGACCGGGGCGTTGACGGTGATCAGGCCGTCGGCCCAGTCCGCGCACCAGCGGGCGGTCTCGACGCTGACCGCCGCGCCGATCAGGGCGGGCGGCTGCGCGGGGCGGGTCCACAGCCGGGCCCGGTCCACGGTGACGAGGCCGTCGTGGCTGACCTCCTCGCCGGCCAGCAGCGCCCGGATCACGTCGACGCACTCCCGCAACCGGGCGGCGCGGACGTCCTTGCGGGGCCAGCCGTCGCCGGTGATGTGCTCGTTGCTCGCCTCACCGGTGCCGAGCGCGGCCCAGAACCGGCCGGGGTACATGACGGCGAGGGTGCCGATGGCCTGCGCGACGATCGCCGGGTGGTAGCGCTGGCCGGGCGCGTTGACCACGCCGAATGGCAGGTTGGTGGCCTGGAGCGCGGCGCCCAGCCAGGACCAGGCGAAGCCGGAGTGGCCCTGCCGGGCGCTCCACGGCGAGAAGTGGTCCGAGCACATGGCGGCGCCGAAGCCGGCCCGTTCGGCGTGGACCACCGCCTCCAGCAACCGGCCCGGATGGATCTGCTCGTGGGAGGCGTGGAACCCGAACACCGTCATGGGCGCACCTCTACCCACGCCGGCCGAGATGTAAGCAGGGGGCCCCGCTTAACGCCTCCGGTAGAGGAAGGGGCCCCTGCTAACGCGCTACTCCGCGTGCGCGCCGGCGCCCGCGACGGCCGCGCCCTCGCCGACCCAGACGGTCTTGGTGTTGCAGAACTCCCGCATGCCCAGGGCGGACAGCTCGCGGCCGTAGCCGGAGTTCTTCACGCCGCCGAACGGCAGCTGCGGGTAGGACGTGGTCATGCCGTTGATGAAGACGTTGCCGGCGTCCAGGTCGGCGGCGAAGCGCTCCTGCTCGGCCGGGTCGGTGGTCCAGGCGTTGGAGCCGAGGCCGAAGTGGGTGCCGTTGGCGATCTCGATGGCCTCCTCGTAGGAGGACGCCCGGTAGAGGCCGGCGACCGGTCCGAAGACCTCCTCGGACCACATCCGCATCTCCGGCCGCAGGTCGGTGACCACGGTCGGCGGGTAGTACCAGCCGTCGCCGGCGGGCAGTTCACCGCCACAGAGGATCGTCGCGCCGTTGTCCACCGCGTCCTGCACCTGCTCGTGCACCTCGGCGCGGCCCCGCTCGGTGGCCAACGGGCCGACATCGGTGGCCCCCTCCATCGGGTCGCCGACGGTCAGGGCGGCCATCCGGGCGGCGAACTTCTCGGCGAAGGCGTCGAAGACGTCGGTGTGGACGATGAACCGCTTGGCCGCGATGCAGGACTGCCCGTTGTTCTGGCAGCGGGCGGTGGTGGCCACCTCGGCGGCCTTGTCCAGGTCCGCCGAGGGCATCACCACGAACGGGTCGCTGCCGCCGAGTTCCAGCACGGTCTTCTTCAGCTCCCGGCCGGCGCTCTGCGCGATCGAGCGGCCGGCGCCCTCGCTGCCGGTGAGGGTGGCGGCGCGCACCCGGGGGTCGCTCAGGATCCGGTCGACCGCGTCGGAGCCGACCAGCAGGGTGGTGAACGCGCCCTCGGGGAAACCGGCGCGGCGGAACAGGTCCTCCAGGTAGAGCGCGGTCTGCGGCACATTGGAGGCGTGCTTGAGCAGGCCGGTGTTGCCGGCCATCAGGGCCGGCGCGGCGAAGCGCATCACCTGCCAGAGCGGGAAGTTCCACGGCATCACCGCGAGCACCACGCCGAGCGGCTGGTAGCGGACGAACGCCCGCCGCGCCTTGACGGCGCCGGCGTCGGCGGGCTCGTCGGCGAGCATCCGCTCGGCGTTGGCGGCGTAGAAGCGGCACGCGGTGGCGCACTTGGTCACCTCGGCCTGGGCCGCCGCGTACGTCTTGCCCATCTCGGTGGTCATCAGCCGGGCGGTCTCGTCGCGCTCGGCGTCCAGCAGGTCGGCGGCGACGTTGAGCCACTGCCCGCGCTGGGCGATCGTGGTGTCGTGCAACTGCCGGAACGCCAGGTCGGCCCGCTCGATGGCGGCGTCGACCTGCTCGTCCGACATCGGGTCGTACGTCTTGAGCACCTGTCCGGTGGCGGGATTGGTGGTGGCGATGGGCATCTCGTACTCCTGTCACTCGAACAGTGAGTGCCGTACGCCCGGCTCCTCCTGGTGGCGGGCGGCGCGGCGGCGCTGGATGACGACCAGGTCGACCACGGCCACCACGGCGAGGACCGCGCACACGACGCCCAGCCAGGCGATCCCGGCCCAGAAGGCCAGCACCGCGAAGACGGTCATGGTGACCAGACCGAAGATGGCGAGCGTGAGCCGCAGGTTCAGCGCGCTGTAGGCGGCGTTGACCCGGCGGCGGGGCTGTGATCGGGTCATTCCTCCGGGCTACCCCGGCACGGGCGGGGCTAACCGGTCCCCGCCGGGGAGCGCGGCGCGGGCCGGTGATCCCGGACACGGAGCGGGTACTCGGGGGATGCGGCCGGGCGGGGGTTGCGTTAGACCGGTCTGCCGTGGCCGGTGCGGATCCCGGCGGCGGCGGAGAGGACTGAGGCATGACCACGACGCACGCGGTACCCGTGACCGTCGCCGTCTCGCGGCGCGCCGACCCGGCGCGGACCGACGAGATGGTGGCGTGGATCCGGGCCGGTACGGCGTTGGCCGAGAGCTTTCCCGGCTTCCTGGGCGCCGGGTTCGTCCGCAGCGCGCCGGGGTCGCCCGAGTGGCACGTGATGTACCGCTTCGCCGACCAGGCGAGGCTGCGCGACTGGGAGGAGTCGCCGCAGCGGCACTGGTGGCTGACCTCGGCGCAGGGCATCGTCGAGCACACCCGGATCGAGCGTCGCACCGGCATCGAGGGCTGGTTCGACCCGCCGGTGGACCACCTGGTCGAGCATTTCGCCGCCGGCGAGGCGGAGCCGGCCGGGCCGGCGAACCCGCCGCGCTGGAAGCAGGCGGTGACGATCTGGCTGGCCTTCTTCCCGCTGAGCCTCACCGCGACGCTGCTCACCGCCCGGTACGTCGCCGGCGTGCCGCTGGCGGTGCGGACGCTGCTCATGACGCTCTGCCTGACCCCGCTGATGACCTACCTGGTGCTGCCCCGGATCACCCGGGCCCTGCACTGGTGGCTGCACGGCCAGCCCGCCCCCTGGCGGCGCTAGGCGGCGGTCAGGGACGGCGCTGCTGGGGCAGGTTCCCCGGGCCGCCGCGGTAGAGGGCGTGGGCCCGGTCGGCGAGGTCTCTGGTCGCCGACGAGTTGGCCCAGGTGCCGAGGATGATCGCCGCGCCCGGGACCACCTTGGCGACGACCCGCTTGGCCGCGCGCACCCCGGCCATCTGGGCGAGGCGTACGCCGAGCTGGAGCATCACCCGGCCGAGGGGGCGGGAGCCGGCCATGCCGAAGAGCGCGCCGGCGCGTTCCCGCCCGGCGGCCACCCCGAGGGCGAGCCGGGCGCTCTCGGCGACCTTGTGCACCCGCTGCAGGACCAGCAGGTCGGTGGCCCGGTCGGGGTGGACCGGGTCGACGCCGTACGCGGCGGCCACGTGCAGCACCAGCCGGGCCTGGGTCCAGGCCAGCACGCCCACGTCGAGCACCGCGCCGGGCAGCCCGGCCGCGCCGGAGACCGCGCCGGAGAGCCGGGCGTGGTTGACGAACTTGCGGACCGCCTGGTCGGCCAGCTCCTCGGCGGGTACGTCGGGCCGCTGCGCCCGCTCCCGGGCGGCCCACTGCGCTGCCTCCGGTCCGAGCCGGCGCACCGCCTCCAGCGCCAGGTGCTCCGGCGCGTACTGCGGGTCGTCCCGCATCCGGTCCCAGAGGGTGGCCGGGGGCGCCTCGGGCGCGCCCACCGGCGCGGCCGGCTTCGAAGGGACGGTGTTCTCGCCGTCGACGGGGGCGGAGTCGGTCACGAGGGGCTCCCGGGGCTCGTACTGCGGGGCGGGGCGGTCAGCGCCGGCGGCTGGCCAGCCGGGCGGCGAGCTGCCGGAGCCTGCGCTGGTTCTCCGGCTTGGCCAGTTCCTGCCGGCCGCGTGCCACGAGCTGCTGACCGCGCGGCGACCGCAGGAAGGCGCTGATCCGTTGCATCAGTGACATGTCGTCCTCCTGTCCGCGGTCCCCGTTCATGTGTACCCGGGACCGGCAAACCGCTGGTACCCGGGCCGGCCACCGGGCAACCGCCCACAGTGGCCGACCGGGCACCGCGGTCAGCTCAGGATCGCGTCGACGACCTCGGTGGCCCGCCACTCGTGCTGGGCGTACGCCCAGGGCAGCGCGGAGACCTGGACGGCCTGGGCGGCGTCGGTGAGCGCCATGTCCTGCCAGCCGGGAATCTGCACCAGGACGTTGAGGAAGGCCTTGGTGGCGTAATCCGGGTCCATCAGCTCGCCGACCGTGCCCCAGCCGCTGCTCGGGCGCTGCTGGAACAGCCCGACCGAGTCGTGGTCCCAGCCGATGGCCTGGTGCGGGTAGTTCTCCGACTCGGGCAGCACGCCGCTGGCGTAGTTGTAGAGGTTGCTCTCCTGCATCGCGGTGGCCACCGCGATGACCAGGGCGCGGCGCGGCACGCCCATCTCCCGGCCGGCCTTGACGATGGCCTTGGCGTTGTCCATCTGGTCCTTGTCCAGCCCGGCCACCGGGGCGATCACGCGGGGCTTGGGCTTGGCCTTCGGCTTCGGCTTTGGCTTGCTGGTCGCGGTCGGGGTGGCGCTGGGGGTGGCGGAGGGGGTGACCGGGGCGGGGGTCTGGCGCTCCATGCTCCGGGACGCGGCGTCGACCGCCGACCGCTGGGCGAGCTCCTGCGCGGGCGCGGGGCCCGGCGAGCCGCCGATCGGGCCGGTCACCTGGCTGAAGCCGACCAGGCCGAGGCAGCAGACCGCGCCGGTGGCGACCGCCAGCTTGGTCCGGCCGGGCCGGGCCGCGAGCGGGTTAGCGAGGCCGCCGAGGCGGGTACGCAGGGAAGGTCGGGAGGCGGGCTCCACGGAGTCGGTTGGCCGGACGGTGGAGGGGGTATCGTCCGAACGGTCAGCCGAACCGCCGAGGCCGTACTGGTCGTCGAGGGTGCCGTCGTCACGCATTCGACGAGGCTAGGCAGGGCAAACCCTGATCACCCAGGGTGATCGAGTGGCCCTCGTCACAGTCTGCCCACTCCAAACCGGACGCGGCCCCGCAGCCTGCCCCGACCGCCACCGAACCTCGCGAAACGGTCGAACCTCCGGTCCACCCCGGAGCGCGCCGCCCGGGGCAGGAACCTCGCAGCCGTTCCCACCGCCACCCGTGATCGACTAACTCATACGTTCGGTGGATAGCGACCTCGACGCTCGGCCGAGCGTATCGGCAAGATCAACGTATTCGCCCCGATCCGTACCCCGACTTTTCCGGATCGTGATCATCCGCCGTCCCACGGGCCGGGCCGTAACGGAATGGACCAGGATGGCCGGTACGTTGGCCGAACGGGGGTGCCGTGCGCACACGGCCCACCGCACCCGCGTATCCAGGAGGTCCGAACCGGTGCTCGACCCACACGAGCTGTACGAACTCACCGACGATCTGCCCGAACTCGGTCAGCCCGTGCTGATCCAGGCGCTCACCGGCTTCGTCGACGCCGGCAGCGCCACCCGGCTGGCCCGGGAGCAACTGCTCAGCTCCCTGGACGCGCGGACGATCGCCCGGTTCGACATCGACCAGGTCTTCGACTACCGCTCCCGGCGGCCGGTGATGACCTTCGTCGAGGACCACTGGGCCGACTACGACGCCCCCGCCCTGGAACTGCACCTGCTGCACGACGACGACGAGACCCCGTTCCTGCTGCTCACCGGCCCGGAGCCGGACCTCCAGTGGGAACGCTTCGTGGCCGCGGTCGCCGGGCTCGCCGCCCGGCTCGACGTCCGGCTCACCGTGGGGCTCAACTCGATCCCGATGGCGGTGCCGCACACCCGGCCCAGCGGGGTCACCGCGCACGCCACCCGGCCGGAGCTGATCTCCGGCCACGAGCCCTGGCTGCAGCGGGTCCAGGTCCCCGCCAGCGTCGGCCACCTGCTCGAATACCGCCTCGGCCAGCAGGGCCGCGACGCCGTCGGCTTCGCCGCGCACGTCCCGCACTACGTCGCCCAGACCGAGTACCCGGCCGCCGCCGAGGCACTGCTCACCGCGGTGTCCCGCAGCACCGGCCTGCTGCTCCCCCACGACGACCTGCGCTCCGCCGCCGAGGTGGTCCGGGTGGAGATCGACCGCCAGGTCGCCCAGACCGAGGAGGCGGCCACCCTGGTCCAGGCCCTGGAGGAGCAGTACGACGCGTTCGCCCGCGGCCGCGGCGCGAAGAACCTGCTGGCCGCCGAGACCGGCCCGCTGCCCACCGCCGACGAGCTCGGTGCCGAGCTGGAACGCTTCCTCGCCGAACAGACCCGGCCCGGAGACACCCCCGAGCGCTGAGCCCTCGCCGAGCAGACCCGGCCGGCGCGACACCCGGCCGGGCTGACCCGGCGTGGCGGGCCGGGATGCGGCAGGCTGGAGACATGCGCCTGGCGACCTGGAACGTCAACTCGGTGAAGGCCCGCCTGCCCCGGCTGCTCGACTGGCTGGCCACCACGAAGCCCGACGTCGTCTGCCTGCAGGAGACCAAGTGCCCCGACGGGGCGTTCCCGGTCGCCGAGGTGGGCGAGCTGGGCTACGAGGCGGCCAGCCACAGCGATGGCCGGTGGAACGGGGTGGCCATCCTGTCCCGGGTCGGGCTGGCCGACGTGGCGGTCGGCTTCCCCGGCGAGCCGGGTTTCCCCGAACCGGAGGCGCGGGCCATCTCGGCCACCTGCGACGGGCTGCGGATCTGGTCGATCTACGTGCCCAACGGGCGGACGCCCGACGATCCGCACTACGCGTACAAGTTGGCCTGGTTCGCGGCACTGCGGGACGCCCTCGAACCGGAGCTGACCACTGGGATGCCGCTCGCGGTCTGCGGTGACTTCAACGTCGCCCCGACCGACGCCGACGTCTGGGACCCGGCGCTCTTCGTCGCCTCCACCCACGTCACCCCGGCCGAGCGGGCGGCCCTCGCCGCGCTGCGCGACCTCGGCCTCAGCGACGTGGTGCCCACCCCGATGAAGGGCCCGCACCCGTTTACCTACTGGGACTACCGGGCCGGGATGTTCCACCAGAACAAGGGCATGCGGATCGACCTGGTGTATGCCTCCGCGCCGTTCGCCCGGGCGGTCCGCTCGGCCTACGTGGACCGGGAGGCGCGCAAGGGCAAGGGCCCCTCCGACCACGCCCCGATCGTGGTCGACGCCGACCTGGTGCCGGCCGTCGAGGGTTTCTGAACCCGTAGGGTGGATCGCATGGCAGTCGTGAAGATCAACGCGATCGACGTCCCGCCCGGCGCTGGCGAGGAACTGGAGAAGCGGTTCGCCGCCCGGGCCGGCGCGGTGGAGAATTCGCCCGGCTTCCTCGGCTTCGAACTGCTCCGCCCGGTCGCCGGGGAGAGCCGCTACTTCGTCTACACCCGCTGGGAGTCCGAGGAGGCGTACCAGGCGTGGGCGCAGGGGCCGTCGCGGGCGGCGCACGCCGGCGGCGCGGGCGGCGAGGCGCGCAAGCCGGTCGCCACCGGGGCCACGCTGCTGGAGTTCGAGGTGGTCCAGCACGTGCCCGGCAAGGGCTGAACCGGTCAGCTGACGGTCAGGGCCTCGGATGCCGGCCACACGCCGCCCGGCGGCATGTCCAACCTCTCCCCGAGCGCTCGCCGCCAGTCGGGGGCGGTGAAAGGCTCGCCCCAGTAGTCGGTCACCCGGACCGCCTCGCCGTCGCGCAGCTCAGCTATCGAGACGTTGCGGTAGATCCGGCCGTCGCCGTAGTCGTTGCTCCACTCGACGACCAGCGTGTCTCCGTGGTTGTGCCGCCGCCCGACGGCGAGCCGCAGCCCGACGAAGTGCGACTCGACCTCCGCTATCCGGGCGCGACCCCGGATCAACTCACCGGACTGAGGCCACTGCCGCACCGCGTCCTCAGCGAGCGGTACACCGAGGATGCGCTCAAGTCGCGTGTTCGCGTCGCCACCCACCCCTGGGACCTTACTGACAAACTTCGCCAACCGGGCCAAGACCTCGCGGGGTGCGCGTCACGGGGTGCGGGTGTCGACCAGCGAGGCGAAGGTGATCACGTTGTCCTGGTAGCCGGTCCGGCCGCCGACCCAGTCGCCGCCGCAGGTGATCAGGCGCAGCTCCGGCGGTCCGGACTCGCCGTAGACCCGGTCGGCGGGGAGGTTGGCCTTGTCGAAGTACTCGACGGTGTCGACCTTGAAGGTCACCACGCTCCGGTCCGACCGGGTCACCTCGATCCGGTCCCCCGGCTTCAGGTCGTGCAGCCGGTAGAAGACCGCCGGCCCGCTCTTGGTGTCCACGTGCCCGACGATGACGGCCCGCCCCGGCTCGCCGGGCACGGCCCCGCGGTCGTACCAGCCGGTCTGGTTGTGCTCGGTCAACGGCGGGACGGCCACCGAGCCGTCCTTGGCCTGGCCGACCGGGGTGACCGGGGCGGTGACCTCGATGGCGGGCACGGCGAGCCGTACCGGAAGACTCGCCGGCTGCCGGGCCCGCGTCGGCTCGTCCGCGCGCCGGCCCGACCCCGTCGCCGTGTCGACCCAGTCGAGCGGCCCGACCGTGCGGCCCAGCCCGGCCCCGGTGGCGAAGACCCCCACCAGCACCAGCACCACCGCGAGCGGCGCCGACCAGGGACTACGACCCTGGGCCCGGGCCCTCCGGGAGGGCTGGGGAGCGGGGTGCGCGGCCATGGCGGGGCTCAGCGCCGGGCGGCGCCACGGAGGGTACGGGGCTGCCGGCGGGACGCGGCCACGCCGACCACCCCGCCGACCAGGGTCAGCGCCAGGCCGACCGGCACGAGCAGGCCACCCAGCCCGCTGCCGGCGGTGCCGCCGAACCCGGTCGCCGGACCCCGGCTCGGCTGGACCCGCTCGACCACCTGGAGCATCGTCGAGGCGGTCTGCCCGCTCGGGCACTCCAGCTTGACCCGGTAGTTGCCGGGCCGGGTGCGGTCCCGGACCATCGGCGAGGCGGTGAGCAGGCCGCGCTGCGGCTGCACCTGGATCCGGCCGAACGCGTCGGAGACCACGGTCGCCGGCACCGAGTTGTCCCGGCAGCTCGCCCGGATGCCGACCAGGAAGCCGGGTTCGACGGTGCTCGGGCTGACCTCCACGAAGATCACGTCAGCGGGCGGCGGCTGCTGGCTCGGGTCCGGCGGGCCGGCCAGCGCGGGGGCCGCCCCGACCAGCGGAGCGCAGGCCGCGGCCGCGATCAGCAACGCCGCCCGTCGCGTGACTGACACCATGACCCCTCCCGGCGCCAAAGGCAGTGTCGGGCGGCGGGCCACCCGTCCTGCCGTACGGGATGAATCCTCTCACCCCGGGCCGCACATCACATCCGATCGCGCCGACGGTCGCGTACGCTCGGGTCGCTGTGACCTCCACCGACCTGACCGCCGCCCCGCCGGTCCACTCCGCCCGCATCCGCACCTTCCACCCGCGCCGCGGCCGGATGAGCGACCGGCAGCGCCAGGCGCTGGCCCGGCTCTGGCCCGCGTACGGGCTGGAGATCGCCGCCCTCGACGGGCCGTTCGATCCGGCGGCGCTGTTCGGCCGGCGGGCGCCGCTGGTGCTGGAGATCGGCTCCGGCATGGGCGACGCCACCGCCGCGATGGCGGCGGCCGACCCGGACCGACACTATCTGGCGGTCGAGGTGCACACGCCCGGAATCGCCAACCTCCTCCATCTGGTGGAGCGGCACGGGCTGGGCAACGTCCGGGTGGCCGAGGGCGACGCGTTGGACCTGGTCAGGGCGATGCCGGAAGGCTCGCTGGACGCGGTGCACATCTTCTTTCCCGACCCCTGGCCGAAGGCCCGCCACCACAAGCGCCGGATCATCCAGCCCGCGCACGTGGCGCTGCTGCGCTCCCGGCTGGCCCCCGGCGGGACGCTGCACTGCGCCACCGACTGGGCCGAGTACGCCGGGTCGATGCGGGAGACGCTGACCGCCGACCCGGAGCTGGTCGACGTGCACGGTGGCTACGCGCCGCGCCCGGCGCACCGGCCGGTGACCAGGTTCGAGCGGCGCGCCCTGACGGCGGGGCGGGAGATCTTCGACCTGGTGCACCGCCGGCGCTGACCCGCCACTCAGCCCCGGTTGGCGCGGCGCCCCATGATCCAGGCACGATGGAAGCGCCATGACTCTCACCGCCGCGCTGCCGAAGAGCGCCGACCCCGACACCCTCTACGACGCGTTCGCCGGCTGGGCGTCCGAACGCGGCTTCGACCTCTACCCCCACCAGGAGGAGGCGGTCATCGAGATCGTCTCCGGCGCCAACGTGATCATGAACACGCCGACCGGCTCCGGCAAGAGCCTGGTGGCGATCGCGGCGCACTTCGCGGCCCTGGCCGACGACCGGACCACCTTCTACACCGCGCCGATCAAGGCACTGGTCTCGGAGAAGTTCTTCGCCCTCTGTGAGGTGTTCGGCGCGGAGAACGTCGGCATGCTCACCGGCGACGCCAGCGTCAACGCCGACGCCCCGATCATCTGCTGCACCGCGGAGATCCTGGCCAACCTGGCGCTGCGGGAGGGCACCCGGGCCGACGTCGGCCAGGTGATCATGGACGAGTTCCACTTCTACGCCGAGCCCGACCGCGGCTGGGCGTGGCAGGTGCCGCTGATCGAGCTGCCGCAGGCGCAGTTCGTGCTGATGTCCGCCACCCTCGGCGACACCACCCGCTTCGTGGACGACCTGACCCGGCGCACCGGGCGGCCGACCGCCGTCGTCCGCTCGGCCGAGCGGCCGGTCCCGCTCCTCTTCTCGTACGCGATGACGCCGCTGCACGAGACCCTGGAGGAGCTGCTGGAGACCAAGCAGGCCCCGGTCTACGTCGTGCACTTCACCCAGGCCGCCGCGCTGGAGCGGGCCCAGGCGCTGATGAGCGTGAACGTCTGCACCCGCGCCGAGAAGGACATGATCGCCCAGGCGATCGGCAACTTCCGGTTCACCTCGGGCTTCGGCAAGACGCTGTCCCGGCTGGTCCGGCACGGCATCGGCGTGCACCACGCGGGCATGCTGCCCAAGTACCGCCGCCTCGTGGAGACCCTCGCCCAGGCCGGGCTGCTCAAGGTCATCTGCGGCACCGACACCCTCGGCGTCGGCATCAACGTGCCGATCCGCACCGTGCTCTTCACCGGCCTGTCGAAGTACGACGGCACGCGGACCCGGCTGCTCAAGGCCCGCGAGTTCCACCAGATCGCCGGCCGGGCCGGCCGGGCCGGCTTCGACACGCTCGGCCGGGTCGTGGTGCAGGCCCCCGAGCACGTGATCGAGAACGAGAAGGCCCTCGCGAAGGCGGGCGACGACCCGAAGAAGCGGCGCAAGGTGGTCAAGAAGAAGCCCCCGGAGGGCTCGATCGGCTGGGGCGAACCGACCTTCCAGCGCCTGGTCGAGGCCGAGCCGGAGCCGCTGACCTCCAGCTTCCAGGTCAGCCACTCGATGCTGCTCAACGTCATCGGCCGCCCCGGCGACGCGTTCGCCTCGATGCGGCACCTGCTCACCGACAACCACGAGGACCGGGCCGCCCAGCGCCGGCACATCCGCCGGGCCATCGCCATCTACCGGGCGCTGCGGGCCGGCGGCGTGGTCGAGGAGCTGCCCGAGCCGGACGAGCAGGGTCGCCGGTTCCGGCTCACCGTCGATCTCCAGCTCGACTTCGCACTCAACCAGCCGCTGTCGCCGCTCGCCCTGGCGGCCATCGAGCTGCTCGACCGGGAGTCGCCGTCCTACGCCCTGGACGTGCTGAGCGTGATCGAGTCGATCCTGGACGACCCGCGCCAGGTGCTCTCCGCGCAGCAGTTCAAGGCCCGCGGCGAGGCGGTCGCCGCGATGAAGGCGGAGGGCATCGAGTACGAGGCGCGGTTGGAACTGCTCGACGAGGTGACCTGGCCCAAGCCCCTGGCCGAGCTGTTGGAGTCGGCGTACGAGATGTACCGGCAGGGCCACCCCTGGGTCGCCGACCACCAGCTCTCCCCCAAGTCCGTGGTCCGCGACATGTACGAGCGGGCCATGACCTTCCCCGAGTACGTGCAGTTCTACGGCCTGTCCCGCTCGGAGGGGCTGGTCCTGCGCTACCTCGCCGACGCGTACAAGACGCTGCGGCAGACCGTTCCCGAGGACGCCAAGACCGAGGAGCTGGTCGACCTCATCGAGTGGCTGGGCGAGCTGGTCCGCCAGGTCGACTCCAGCCTGATCGACGAGTGGGAGCGGCTGCGCAACCCGTCCGACGTGCAGGAGGTGGCCGCGTCGCTGGACGACCGGCCGCGGGCGGTCACCCGCAACGCCCGGGCGTTCCGGGTGCTGGTCCGCAACGCGCTGTTCCGCCGGGTCGAGCTGGCCGCCCTGCGGCGCTGGGATCTCCTCGGCGAACTGGACGCCGAGCAGGGGTGGCACGCGGACGCGTGGGCCGACGCGCTGGAGCCGTACTTCGACTCCTACGACTCGATCGGGGTCGGGCCGGACGCCCGGGGGCCGGCGCTGCTCATGATCGAGCAGGGCCGGGAGAAGTGGACCGCACGCCAGATCTTCGACGATCCGGAGGGCGACCACGACTGGGGCATCAGCGCCGAGATCGACCTCGCCGCCTCGGACGAGACCGGGGCCGCGGTCGTCCGGATCATCGACGTCGGACAGCTCTAGACACCGTACCGAAAAGGGCCGCCCGGGATGTCCGGGCGGCCCCTTTCGTACCCTGGGCGATGTCAGCCTCGTCGATTAGAATGTATGTACTAATCGAGTTCTTGACCTGGGAGGATGCTCGTGACCGCGCCCACCTCCGCCGCCCCGCTCACCCCCTACGCGACCCTCCTCGGGTTCACCCGCTACGTGGACCGCACCGGGCCCACCAAGGCCACCTTCGTCGGCGGCCTGCGCAAGCAGCGGGCGAGCCGGCACGGGTTCAACCCGCACGGCCAGTTCGTCAAGGCGCTCAAGGCCGACGTCGCCTTCCACACCGGCGGCACCCACCTGGCCCAGGTCGCCGACGTGGTCAAGCCGCGCTGGCGCCCGCTCTACGAGGCCCTCGTCCCCGGCGCGACCACCTGGCTGCACTCGCTCGGCGAGCCGGCCGGCGTCGACCTGGCCCAGACCCGCGACGCCCTGGCCATGCTGGGCGACCTCCCCGTCAAGATCAACCCGCACTTCGGCGTGCGCTACGCCGACGGTCGGGCCGAGGCGATCCGGCTGCACTTCGACGAGGCCCCGCCGAGCGAGGAGGCGGCCCTGGCGATGCTGCACCTGATGGCCCGGCACATGGACGCCGTCCTGCCGCACGCCGAGCCGGTGCTGGTCGACGTCCGGCGCGGCGAGTCCCACCGGATGCCGGCCGACGTCAAGCCCGAGCAGGTCGAGCAGTGGCTGGCCGGCGAGGCCGCCGCCTTCCGCGCCATCTGGTCCACCGCCGCCTAAGCCCTACACCCACCCCGCCCGGCAAGATCGCGCTCGATCCAGGAAGTAGTGGCCTCCGCCAACGTGGGAGGCCACTACTTCCACGTTCGAGCGCGATCTTGGGCGAGGTTGTCCACAGGGGGCAGTGCCGTGGCAAGGAATCCGGCAGCGTGACAGGCATGCCGAAGGCCCCTCGTCGGCCGCCGCAGCTGCGCGGCCGGATCTTTCGTGGTTCCGCTGCCGTTCGGTGCGGCCTGCTCACTCGGAACGACCTGCGGAGCACGGCGTGGCGCCCGCTCTTCCGGGACGTCTACGCCGACGCGAGCCTTCCGGTCTCCCATCGCACCCGCTGCGCGGCTGCCGTCCGGTGGCTGCTTCCCGCCGGCGCGGCCATCGCCGGCCGCTCCGCAGCCGCGCTCTACGGCGTAGGCCGGGTTGCCGCCGACGAACCGGTCGACGTGCTGATGCCGAAGGCGATGGTGGTCGCGCCGAAGGCAACCATTCCCGGCGAACCGACGAGCCGGGCGGAGCCGGCACCATCGGCTTCGGTCGCCGCTGCATCCACGGCCGAACCGCCAGTGGTGACCACTGCTCGGCGGGGTCCGGCCGCCGGCCTCCGGGTGCACCGGGCCGAGGTCGATCAGGGCGATATCGTGCACCGACTCGGCCTGCCGATCACCTCGCCGGCACGTACCTGCTGGGACCTGGCCCGGTGGCTCGACATCGTTGAGGCCGTGGTGCTGATCGACGCCCTGCTCGCCCGCAGGTTCACCGACCTCGCGACCCTCCGGGACTACGCCCTCGCCCGGGCCGGCCGGCGTGGCTGGCGGGCGCTGCTGCGCGCCGTCGACCTCGCCGACCCCGGTGCCGAGTCACCGCAGGAGTCCCGCACCCGGGTCCGCCTGGTGCTGGCTGGTCTGCCCCGACCGAAGACCCAGTGGGTGGTGTCCGCGCAGGGGCGCTTCGTCGCCCGGCTCGACCTGGCCTGGCCCGAGTTCAAAGTCGCGGTCGAGTACGACGGCCTGTGGCACGACGACCCGCAGCAGTTCCACCGGGACCGCCGACGACTCAACCAGCTCCTCGGCGCCGAATGGATCGTCCTGCACGTCACCGCGAACCGTCTCCGCGACGACTTCGATGGCATCCTCGCCGAGGTCCGCGCGGCGCTTCGCTCGCGCGATTGGCGCGCGCGGCCGACCTGATGATCGTGCTCGAACATGGAAGTAGTGGCCTCCATCCGCAGCGGAGGCCACTACTTCCTGGATCGAGCGCGATCTTGCCGATGAAGGTCAGGCGGCCAGGTACTTCTCCAGGTCGTCCAGGATCTTGTTGGCGGCGCCGACGCCGATGCCGGTCATCCAGACCTCGTCGGAGACCACGTGCGCCTTGCCCGCCTTGACCGCGGACAGGCCCTGCCAGAGGCTGCCGGCGGTGACCTTCACCTGCTCGGCGGCGGCCTTCTCGCCGTACGCGGTCACGAAGATGACGTCGCCGTCGACCTCGTTGACCCGCTCCGGGCTGACCACGTCGAAGCGCTTGTCCTCCTTGCCCGCCAGCAGCTGCCGCTCGGGGCGGCCCAGGCCGGTGTCACCGACCACGATGCCGGAGAACGAGTCCGGGCCGTAGACCCGGATGTTGCCCGGGATGAAGCGCACGATGGAGATCTTCCGCGACGACGCGTCGCCGAGCTTCGTGCCGAAGTCCTCGGCCCGCTTCTCGTAGGTGGCCAGCAGGTCCTTGGCCTGCTGCTCCTTGCCGAGCGCCTTGCCGTCGAGGAGGAAGTTCTCCTTCCAGGTGATGCCCACCTTCTCGGTGAAGACGGTCGGGGCGATGGCGGACAGCTCGTCGTAGAACTTCTCCTGGCGGAACTTGCTGCCGAGGATCAGGTCCGGCTTGAGCGCGGTGATCGCCTCCAGGTCGGGCTCGGTCAGCACGCCGACCTCCTTGATCCCGGCGAGCTTGTCCGCACCGAAGTAGGAGGGCCAGCTCTTCGCCTCACCGGCGGTGGCCGCGCCGACCGGGGTGACGCCCAGCGAGAGCGCGGTGTCGATCTTGTCGGTGTCGAGCACCACCACGCGCTTCGGCTCGGCGGGCACCTTGGTGGTGCCCATCGCGTGAGTGATCTCCCGGGTCTGGCCGGCGCCGGCGGTGGAGACGGGGTCGCTCTCCCCGCAGGCGGTGAGGCCGACGCCGAGGGCGAGGGCCGCGGTGAGAGCGACGGCGAGACGACGCATCAGGGTCCTTTCGTGCGGTACGGGTCGACGCGCGGTCAGGCGTCGCCGACGGTGGAACCGGCCTGGGCCGGCACGCCGGCCGGTGCGGCCGAGGTCTGGGTGAGCGCGGGCACGACGAGCGGGGCGCCGGTGACCGGGCAGGGCACGACCACGCAGTCGAGCCCGAAGACGTCCCGGACGAGGTCGGCGGTGAGGATCTCGCGCGGTGGCCCGGCGGCGACCACCGCGCCGGCCCGCATGGCGACCAGGTGGTCGGCGTACCGGGCGGCCTGGTTGAGGTCGTGCAGCACGGCGACCACCGTCCGGCCGCGTTCGGTCCGCAGCCGGTGCAGCAGATCCAGCACCTCCACCTGGTGGGCGAGGTCGAGGAAGGTGGTCGGCTCGTCCAGCAGCAGCGCCTCGGTGTCCTGGGCGAGGGTCATGGCGATCCAGACCCGCTGGCGCTGGCCGCCGGAGAGGGTGTCCACCGGCCGGTCGGCCAGTTCGGCCACGTCGGCCATGGTCATGGCCGTCTCGACGGCCCGGCCGTCCTCCGCCGACCACTGCCGCCACCACCGCTGGTAGGGCTGCCGGCCCCGGCCGACCAGGTCCGCGACGGTGATCCCCTCGGGCACCAGCGGGCTCTGCGGCAGCACGCCCAGGCGCCGGGCCACCTCGCGGGTGGGCAGTTCGCGGATCGCGCTGCCGTCCAGCAGCACGGTGCCGCGGCGCGGGGTGAGCAGCCGGGCCATGGTCCGCAGCAGGGTGGACTTGCCGCACGCGTTCGGCCCGACGATGACCGTGAACGCGTCGGCGGGCAGGTCGAGGTCGAGCCCGTCCACGACGGTCCGGCCCTCGTAGCCGACGACCAGGTCGCGGGTGGACAGCATCGGCGTCACGAGCGCCTCCCTCGGGTCCGGAGCAGCAGGAACATCAGGTACGGCCCGCCGATCGCGGCGGTCAGCACACCGGCCGGGAGCTGGGTGGGGGCGAGCAGGCGCCGGCCGGCGAGGTCGGCCAGCACCAGCAGCAGCGCGCCGAGCAGGGCCGCGCAGAGCAGCGGGGGCCGCTCGGCGCGGACCAGCCGGCGGGCCACCTGCGGGGCGACCAGGGCGACGAAGTCGACCGCGCCCACCTGGGCGGTGACCGTGGCGGCCACCACCACGCCGGTGCCGGCCAGCCCGATCCGCCGGGCCACCGGGCGCAGCCCGATGCCGCGTGCCGTGTCGTCGTCGAGCGCGGCGCTGTGCAGCGCCCAGCCGGCCCAGAGCAGCACCGGCAGCAGCACGGCGAGGGTGCCCGCGATCCAGGCGGCCTCGGTCCAGCCCTTGCCGGCCAGGGTGCCGATCAGCCAGACCTGGGCGCGCAGCCCGTCGATCGGGTCGGCGGCGAGCATGACCACCTCGGTCAGCGCCCGGAACGCGAAGGCCACCGCCACGCCGGCCAGGACGAACCGTTGCGCGGCCAGGCCGTGCCGGGCGCCGAGGGCGAACACCAGCACGGCTGCGAGCAGCCCGCCGAGCAGCGCGGCCGGCGCGACGAGGATCGCCGCCGCGCCGCCGGTGAGCGCCACCGTGGCGGCCAGCCCGGCGCCCTGGGTGACGCCGATGACGTCGGGGCTGGCGAGCGGGTTCCGCGCCACGCTCTGGATCAGGGTGCCGGCCACGCCGAACGCCGCGCCGGCCACGGCCGCGAGCACCGCACGCGGCAGCCGCAGGTTCAGCACCACGAGGTCGTACGGGGTGCCGGCCCCGGAGAGCGCGCGCAGCACGTCGACCGGGGCGACGTACGGGGTGCCGAGCGAGAGACTGAGCACCACCGCGCCGGCGAGCAGCAGGAACAGGACACCTGCGACCACCACCGGCCGCCGCCGCACCCGCACGGCCACCGGCCCCACCCGCAACACCGACCCCCCGGCCAGCACGACGCCCGGCGCGCTCACCACGCCCCCTCCCCTGCGCGATCTTGCACTTTCGGCCAGCCAGATGAGGCGTCTGCCCCCTTTGCCGGGGTGGCAAGTGCAAGATCGCGAGGGCCGGCGGCGGTCACGCGGTCACCACCCGGGCGCGGCGGACCAGGAGGGCGAGCAGCGGGGCGCCGAGCAGCGCGGTGACGATCCCGGCCGGGACCTCGCCGGGCGGGGCGACCAGCCGGCCCACGATGTCGGCGGCGAGCAGCAGGGCCGGGCCGAGCAGCGCGGCGACCAGCAGGGTCCACCGGTGGTCCGCGCCGACCAGGGCCCGGGCCAGGTGCGGCACGGCCAGCCCGACGAAGGCGATCGGCCCGGCGGCCGCGACGGCGGCGCCGGTGAGCAGGACGGCGCCACCCCCGGCGCCGAGGCGGACCAGGGCGGTGCGGTGGCCCAGGCCACGGGCGACGTCATCGCCGAGGGCGAGCGCGTCGAGGCCCCGGGCGACGAGGGCGGCCAGCACCACGCCGGCGAGGACGAACGGGAGCACCTGCCCGGCGACGCCGACGTCCCGGCCGGTGAGCCCGCCGACCACCCAGAAGCGGTACTCCTCGAAGGTGCGGGCGTCGATGCTGAGCAGCGCGTACACGACGGCGCCGAGGCTGGCGTCGAGGGCCGCGCCGACCAGCGCGAGGGTGACCGGGCTGGCGCCCTCGCGGGTGCGGTTGGCGACGGCGAAGACCAGCAGGCCGGCGAGGAGCGCGCCGGCGACGCCGAACCAGACGTACCCGGTAAGGGTGCTGACCCCGAAGACGGCGATGGCCAGCACCACGCCGAAGGACGCGCCGGCGCTGACGCCGAGGATGCGCGGCTCGGCGAGCGGATTGCGGGTGACGGCCTGGAACAGCACTCCGGCCACGGCGAGGGCGAGCCCGACGACCAGCCCCAGGGCGGTACGCGGCACCCGCAGCTCGCGGACGACGGTGGTGGCGTCGCCGCCGTCCGGGGCGACGAGGGCGTGCCACACCTGGTCGACGGGGAGCGGGCGGCTGCCGAGCGCCAGGCTGGCCAGCAGCACGACGATGAGCAGCAGCGCCGCCGCCAGGGCGACCGCGAGGCGGCGGCCGGGGCCTCGGCGGCTCGGCGTGCCGACCCGTTCGGGCCGGACGGCGACGGTGGTCAACGGGTCTCCCGTCCCTCTGTTTAGGTTCGCCTTACCTTAACCGAGCAGGTTAGGCATGCCTAACTCGGGCTCATCGATCTCCCGGGCGGCGGACTTGCGCCTCCCCCGGGTGGAGGCGCGAGGGTGACGGGCATGAACGGCGAGACGCGCTACTCGATCGGGGACGTCGCCCGGCGGACCGGGCTGACGGTCAAGACCATCCGGTTCTACGCCGACCACGGCATCGCGCCACCGACCGACCGCAGCCCGACCGGCCAGCGTCGCTACGGCATCGAGGCCGTGGCCCGCCTCGACCTGGTACGCACCTTGCGCGACCTGGGGCTGGACCTGGCCACCATCCGCAAGGTCGCGGACCGGGAGATCCCGCTCGCCGAGGTCGCCGCGGCGCACGCCGAGGCGCTGGCCACCCAGATCCGGGTGCTGCGCCTGCGCCACGCGGTACTCACCGCGGTCGCCCGACGCGGATCCACCCCCGAGGAGATGGACCTCCTGCACAAGCTGGCCAGACTCTCCGACGACGAGCGTCGGCGCCTGATCGACGAGTTCCTCGACGCGGCCTTCGCCGGCCTGCGGTCGGATCCCGGGTTCGCGGGCATCAGCCGCTCCCTGACCCCCGAACTGCCCGACGACCCGCAGCCAGAGCAGGTCGAGGCGTGGCTGGAGGTGGCCGAACTGTCCCGGGACCCGGATTTCCGGGCCAGCATGCGGCGCCTGGCGGAGCAGCACGCCGCGGACCAGGCCGGCGCCACCGGCGTACGTCGGGACGCGGTCGCGCTGGTCCGTGACGAGGCCGCCGCGGCCCTGGCCGCCGGCGTCGAGCCGGCCTCGCCCCGGGCCGATCCGGTCGTCGCCGCGGCCACCGCCCGGTACGCGCGGCTCTGCGGTCGCCCCGACGACCTCGGCCTGCGGCGGCGCCTGCTGGACCGGCTGGAGGCGGCGAACGACCCACGCCGCGAGCGCTACCTGCACCTGCTCTCCGTGATCAACGGCTGGCCGGCGACCGAGAGCCTCGCCCCGGTGCTCGACTGGGCCATCCGCGCCCTGCGCGCCCGGACCTCCGGGTAGCCCGGTTTCACCTGGTTCACCCCCCCTACGCTGGCACCATGCGATTCGACCAGCACACCGTGGTCCTCCTGGTCCGACCGGACGACCCGCCCGAGCTGCCCCGGGACGCGGCCGACCGGTTGCAGCACGCGCACCTGGCCCACCAGGCGGGGTTGGTGGAGCAGGGGGCGGTCCTGGCCGCCGGCCCGTTCCTCGGCGGCGACGACGAGCGGATCCGGGGCTTCGCCGTGCTCTCGGTGGATCCGCAGATGGCCCGCGAGCTCTACGCCAACGACCCCGCGGTGAGTTCCGGGCAACTGGTCGCCCGGGTGATGAGCTGGCTGGTGCCGGAGGGTGTGCTCCGCTTCGAGCAGGTCCCGGTGCCCACCTCCATGCTGGAGATGGCCGCCGGGGACTAGTCCCAACGCCGTTCAGTTAGGGCGGTGGTTGGTTGGTCAAGGTTCGTTGGTGATGACGTCGATGCTGGTGGTGGCCTTGTAGGTGCGGCGATCGATGTTCGGTCCGCGGGCCTGGTACTTGGAGTTCGAGCGTTTGATCATGCGGGTCTTGGTGCGGATGCGACGTTCGGGCAGCAGGTCGGCCAGGACACGTTCGCCGATGACACCGACCAGGTCGATGACGGTATCGGCGATGACGCCGGCGGCGTGGACGACCTGGTCGCGGGCGGCGTTGAGGGCGGTGGTGAAACTGGCCCGGTCCGGGTCGAGGCCGGGCCGGCTGTCGGTGGCGTCGACCATGGCGGTCCGCAGCACCTGGTAGACGATTAGCAGGGCGTGGATCTCCTGGTCGACGCCGTCGGGGGTGCGGGCACGCAGGACCCGGCCGCCGAGGATGGTGGACTTGAGTTCCAGGTAGGCGGTCTCGATCTCCCATCGCTGGTGGTAGAGGGCGACGAGGTCGGCGGCTGGGTAGCGACGCGGGTCGAGCAGAGTGGTGATGAGCCGGTAGTCGCCGGTGTGGTGGCCGGCGGTGGTGGTGATGCTGATCCGGGCCTCGATCACGCGGACGTGCTGGCCGCCGATGACCGACAGCCAGGAACCGTCGCGGTAGCGGCGGATCAGCGGGAGCCCGCGGCCGGTCTTGCAGCGGATCAGCAGGTCCGCTCCGGTCGCGGTGAATGTGGCGATCAGGTCGGCGGCGGCGTAGTTGCGGTCGGCCAGTAGCAGCATCCCGGCGCGTAGGCTGCGGGCGAGCTGCCGTGCCTGGACCGTCTCGCCGGTGGTGCTCGGGTCGAACACGGCGTCGATGACCGATCGGGTGCCGCAGGCCAACAGGGCGCTCAGCCGCAGTGTCGGGTAGCCGGAGCCGCCGTTGTTACACCGGTGTTTGACGTAGCGGCGCAGGTTGGCCGTCGAGTCCGCTACGGCGATCACGGTGCCGTCGATGACGACCGGCAGCAGGCCCCGCCACCACACGGTGGCGACGGCACCGGTGGCCGCTGGGCCTCGTAGCAGGTCGAACAAGGCCCGCAGTGGTGCTGAGCCGAGTCGTTGCCGGGCCTGGCGTAACGCGCTGCCGCTGGGGTCCGGTATCGGCAGCCCGCGCAGGCCGGCGACGAGTTTCGCCCACACCTGCCGGTAGCCGAGGTCGGCGAACAGACAGCCGGCCAGCAGCAGGTACACCACCACCCGGGCCGGCAACAGACGGACCCGTCGCTGCGTACGCCGGGTGGTGGCCAGCACCTCATCGACCATCTCGAACGGCACGAGGCGGGTCAACTCACCGAGATGACCCGCCGCGAACGGTCCGGCAGCTACCGTGACCGTCCGTGTTATGGCAATCTGATCCACCGAGCGGGGTTCCTGGTTCGGGTTGTCTTGGAGTGACAAACCTTGATACCGGAACCCCGCCTCTCACTTCCTGATCAACACACCCCTTGACCAGCCCCGCCCACGCCTAACTGAACGGCGTTGGGACTAGTCCTCCGCGGCCTGACGGCTGCCCGGCACCACCGGCATCGGCCACACCCCGGTGCGCGGCGCCGTGGGCAGTTCCACCTGGTGATCCGACCAGACGTAGGTCTCGGGCAGCAGATCCGTCACCGGGACCGCGCGCAGCCCGTCCGGCGGCCCGACGATCACCTTGATCGACGGGAAGTAGTCGAGGAGTACCTGCCGGCACCGGCCGCACGGCGGGATGACGCCCCGGCCCCGGTCGCCGACCGCGACGATGGTCTCCAGGTCGCCGGCGCCCTGGGTGGCGGCGGCGCCGATCGCCACCACCTCGGCGCACGGGCCCCCGGTGAAGTGGTAGACGTTCACGCCGGTGAAGACCCGGCCGTCGGTGGTTCGCGCGGCGGCGGCGACGGTGTGGTTCTCGCTGCGGCAGCGCAGCTTCGCGACAGCGGTGGCGGCCTGCACCAGCGCCCGGTCGGTGTCCCGCATGATCATCCCGTCCGTCGTCGACCCGGTCGGCGAAAACTCTAGTGCGGTGTCCACGAAGGTTCACCGGGTGTCCGGTGCAGGTTGTGGATCCTCGCCGTGGGCGAGCGACTCCCCACCGGGTGGTGGGGCGGGCCTCCGCGGGCCAACTGATCCTCGCGTCGCCTGGGTTGGGCGGCGGGGGTCACGTCGGGACTGGCCGGCACCGGGGAGGTGTCGTCCGGCTCGACGGTGCGTGACCACCTCCGGCACCACGACAGGTGGTGTGGGGGTGGTGGGTCCGCCGCCCGGGCTACGGGTGGCGATGATGGCCGCCGCGACCAGGTCGCGGTGCCCGGAAAAGGCGCAGTGCGGGCAGGACAGTGTCCGGCCGGGCGGTTTCGGTACCCGCCGCCGGCAGGCGGGGCAGGTGGAGGACGTGCCACGTTCGTCGACGAGGTGGACGGTGATGCCGGCCAGAACAGCCTTGTCGTTGAGGACCTGTAGGAGACGGCCGATCTGCCACTGCCGCAGCCGCAGGTTGTGCCGCCGCCCCGCATCGATGCCGAGCACCCCGCGCGGGTCCCCGACGTGCAGCACACCGACCCGCTGCGCCACCGCCCAGGAGACAACCTGGCGGGCGGCTTCGTGCTGGGCCTGCCGGACCCTGCGGCGGTGCCGGCCCTCCACCATGCGGGCTCGGCGGCGGTACTTGCGCCACCGCCGAGACCCCTGCTGCCCCGGCTTCGGCGCCCGCCCCGCCATCGCACGGCGGCGCGCCTTCGTGTCGGCCAGGTGCACGCGATGCTCCGCGCGGATCGCCCGCCCAGACACCAGCAGGCCTCCACCGCCCGGGCCGGCCACGGCGTACGGGTGAATGATCCCGAGATCAACTCCGGCCACCAGGTCCGGGGCCGGCTCCTCACCGGGCGGGTAGGACGCGACCGGGACTTCGGCGGTCACGTCCAGGAACAGCCGACCACCCTCGCACAGCAGGGTGATCGAGCGGACCTGTTCGACCGGATACGGCACCTCCCGCGCCAGACGCACCCACAACGGCGACGCACCCTTCGCCACCGGGATTCGGACCCGGCGCCCGTCGAGGCTGAACGTGCCGTGATACCAGCGCACCGGCATCAACCGACGCCGCCGGCGCGGGAACCTGGCCGACAGCTCGCCGTCCTTGCGGCGTTTCGCCGCGGCGAACCAGGCGTCGGAGAACCGCCGTAACACCGACCGAGCGCCCGTCGTGTCCAGCTCACCGAAGGTGCCCGGCCCGGATGCCGCCAGCTCCCGACACAACTCCTGATAGCTCACCAACGGCGCAGCCTGGCGGCGCCGCCGCCACGTGTTGATCTCCAGCAGGCACGCCCACACATCACCGGCCGAGCGCAGCAACCCGAAACACCGCCGCCGCTGCCCCATTGTCACCCGCAACGCCACCCGGGCAGTGCGATGCACCACCCGGGGCACGGCGGGATCGCGACGGCGAGGCACAATCCGACCCAACACCACCGGTACGACAAAACCGCACCAAGGCCAACCCGGCGGCGGTCGCCACCGCCGGCTTCCTGCCGAACCTGTTGCTGCCCCTGCTGGTCGGACACTGGCTGGAACACCGCCGCCGGCGGCGGATCCTGGTGGTCGCCGATCTGGTGCGCGCCGCCGTGCTGACCGCGGTGCCGGTCGCCCAGGTCGGCGGGGCTCTCTCCGTGCCGCTGCTGGTGGCGGTCGCCCTCACCATGGGCGCGGCCAGCTTGGTCTTCGAGATCGGGAGCTTCGCCTACGTGCCGTCGCTGGTCGCCGAGGCGGACCTCGGCGCGGCGAACCGGGCCACCCGGGGCTCCACGACGGCCGCGCAGGTGGGCGGGCCCGGGCTGGCCGGCGGGCTGGCACCAACTGCTCGGCCCGGCCACGGCCCTCGCCCTGGACGCCGTGAGCTACCTGGCCAGCGCCGCCGGGGTGGCCGGCGCCCGACGGCCCGAGCCCGTCCCGCCCCGAAGCGACGAGAAGACCTCGATCCTGGCCGGGCTCCGGGCCATCGCGGTCAACCCCTGGCTGCGGGCGCTGACCGCGCACGCCGCGATCTACAACGGCGCCGCCCAGATCCTCGTGGTCAACCTGGTCGTCTACGCCGTCACGGACCGGGGACTGGGCCCGGGCCTGTTCGGCCTGGCGCTGAGCGCGGCGGGCGCCGGGGCGTTCCTGGGCACCCTCGCCTCCCTCCAGCTCGCCGGCCGGCTCGGCTACGGCCGGACCTTCGGCGGTGCGCTGACGCTCTCCACCGGCACCCCGCTGCTGATCGCTCTCCTGCCCGGTACCGGATCGGCCCTGGCCGCCACCCTCGCGCTGGTCCAGCTGATCAGCGGCTTCGGGCTCGGCGTCGCCAACGTCCTGTCGGTGACGCTGCGGCAGGTCGTGATCCCCGCGGCAACCTCGCCCGCAGCAACGGCGGATACCGGCTGCTCACCTTCGGCGTGCTGCCGGTGGGCAGCGCGCTCGGCGGGGTGCTCGGGCAGACCCTCGGCAGCCGGGTCGGGGTGGCGGTCGGCGCAGCCGGCCTGGCGCTGTCGGCGCTCCCCATGTTCCACCGCCGGATCCGCTCGCTGCGCCGCCCCGACGAGGCGAAGCCGGCCCTCACCGACCGGCCGGTGCCACCCGCCGGCCGGCTGAGCCCGGCCGCTGGGCGGTAACCCGGGAGCGGCCGGGCCGTGGGCTGCCTATCCTTGGCGACGACATGCAGAATCCAGCCGTACCCGCCGCCCCCGAGACCGCCCGCGACCTGCACCGCCGCCTCTCTCCCCTGATGTTCCGCGACCAGCGCCGGCTGGAGCGGCGGCTGGACGGGGTCCGGAGGTTGCGCGACCCGCAACGGCGCGACGCGGCGCTGGCCGAGATCGCCACGGAGGTGGCCCGGGCCGAGGCGCGGCTGGCGAGCCGGCAGGCCGCCGTGCCGACGATCACGTACCCGGCGCAGCTGCCGGTCAGCGAGCGCAAGGACGACATCGCCGCCGCGATCCGCGACCACCAGGTGGTGATCGTGGCCGGCGAGACCGGCTCCGGCAAGACCACCCAGCTGCCCAAGATCTGCCTGGAGCTGGGCCGCGGGATCACCGGCCTGATCGGGCACACCCAGCCCCGGCGGCTCGCGGCGCGCACGGTGGCGGACCGGATCGCCGAGGAGCTCGGCACCGAGCTGGGCGACGTGGTCGGCTACAAGGTCCGCTTCACCGATCAGGTCGGCGAGAACAGCCTGGTCAAGCTGATGACCGACGGCATCCTGCTGGCCGAGTTGCAGACCGACCGGATGCTGCGCCAGTACGACACACTGATCATCGACGAGGCGCACGAGCGCAGCCTCAACATCGACTTCATCCTCGGCTACCTCAAGCAGCTCCTCCCCCGCCGTCCCGACCTCAAGGTGGTCATCACCTCGGCGACCATCGAGACCGACCGGTTCGCCCGGCACTTCGCCGACGCCGAGGGCAACCCGGCGCCGATCGTCGAGGTGTCCGGCCGGACCTATCCGGTGGAGGTGCGCTACCGGCCGCTGGTCGAGGTGATCGAGGCCGAGGAGGAGGACGACGGGGACGAGGAGAACGTCCGCGACCAGATCCAGGCCATCGGCGACGCGGTCGAGGAGCTGGCCGCCGAGGGGCCCGGCGACATCCTGGTCTTCCTCAGCGGCGAGCGGGAGATCCGGGACACCGCCGAGGCGCTCGGCAAGCTGGTGCAGAAGAAGCGCTCCCTGCTGGGCACCGAGATCCTCCCGCTGTACGCCCGGCTCTCCAGCGCCGAGCAGCACCGGGTCTTCGCCCCGCACAGCGGACGGCGGGTGGTGCTGGCCACCAACGTCGCGGAGACCTCGCTGACCGTCCCCGGCATCAAGTACGTGGTGGACCCGGGGACGGCCCGGATCTCCCGCTACTCCAGCCGGCTCAAGGTGCAGCGGCTGCCGATCGAGCCGGTCTCGCAGGCGTCGGCCAACCAGCGCAAGGGCCGCTGCGGCCGGACCTCGGACGGCATCTGCATCCGCCTCTACGACGAGCCGGACTTCGAGTCCCGGCCCGAGTTCACCGACCCGGAGATCCTGCGGACCAACCTCGCCTCGGTCATCCTCCAGATGACCTCGATCGGGCTCGGCGACATCGCCGCCTTCCCGTTCATCGACCCGCCGGACCGGCGCAACGTCACCGACGGCGTCAACCTGCTGCACGAGCTGGGCGCGCTGAACCCCGCCGAGAGCGACCCGGCGAAGCGGCTCACCCCGCTCGGCCGGCGGCTCGCCCAGCTCCCGGTCGACCCCCGGCTGGCCCGGATGGTCCTCGAGGGCGAGCGCAACGGCTGCGCCACCGAGGTGGTCGTGATCGCCGCCGCGCTCTCCATCCAGGACCCGCGCGAGCGGCCCGCCGACCGGCAGGCCCAGGCCGACCAGGCGCACGCCCGGTTCGCCGACCGGGAGTCGGACTTCGTCGCCTACCTCAACCTCTGGCGCTACCTGCGCGAACAGCAGCGGGCGCTGTCCTCCAGCGCCTTTCGCCGGATGTGCAAGGCGGAGTACCTCAACTACCTGCGGGTCCGCGAGTGGCAGGACATCGTCAGCCAGCTGCGCCAGGTGCTGCGAAGCTCGGACAAGGGTGACGGCCGACGTGGCGGCGGCGCGGACCTGCCGGAGGAGATCGACACCCCGAAGGTGCACCAGTCCCTGCTGCCCGGCCTGCTCTCGCACCTCGGGCTCAAGGACGCGCAGAAGCACGAGTACCTGGGGGCGCGTGGGGCGAAGTTCGGCATCTTCCCCGGGTCGGCGCTGTTCAAGAAGCCGCCGCGCTGGGTGATGGCCGCCGAGCTGGTGGAGACCTCCCGGCTCTGGGGCCGGGTGGCCGGCCGGGTCGAACCCGAGTGGGTGGAGCCGCTGGCGCAGCACCTGGTCAAGCGCAGCTACAGCGAGCCGCACTGGGAGAAGAAGCAGGCCGCCGTGATGGCCTACGAGAAGGTCACCCTGTACGGCATCCCGATCGTCACCTCCCGCAAGGTCAATTTCGGGCGGATCGACGCGGGCCTGAGCCGCGAGCTGTTCATCCGGCACGCCCTGGTGGAGGGCGACTGGCAGACCCACCACCAGTTCTGGCGGGACAACCAGCGGCTGCTGGCCGAGGTGGAGGAGCTGGAGAACCGGGCCCGGCGGCGCGACATCCTGGTCGACGACGAGACGATCTACCACTTCTACGACGAGCGGATCCCCGCCGACGTGGTCTCCGGCCGGCACTTCGACACCTGGTGGAAGAAGACCCGGCGGGAGCGGCCGGACCTGCTCACCTTCACCCGCGAGCTGCTGATCAACTCCGGTCGCGGCGGGGTGGACGAGGCCGACTACCCGGACGAGTGGCGGGCGGACGGGGTGGCCCTCCCGCTGACCTACACCTTCGACCCGGGGACCCCGACCGACGGCGTCACCGTGGACATCCCGCTGCCGCTGCTCAACCAGGTGCCGGCCGAGAGCTTCGACTGGCAGGTGCCGGGCCTGCGCGAGGAGCTGGTGATCGCGCTGATCCGGTCGCTGCCCAAGGCGATCCGGCGCAACTTCGTCCCGGTGCCCGACTTCGCCCGGGCGGCCCTCGCGGCGATCACGCCCGGGGAGGAGCCGCTGCTCGGCGCGCTCACCCGGCAGCTGCGCCGGATGACCGGGGTGACCGTCCCGCCGGAGGCCTGGGACCCGGCGAAGCTGCCGCCGCACCTGCGGGTCAGCTTCCGGGTGCTCGGTGAGGACGAGAAGCCGGTCGCCGAGGGCAAGGACCTGCCGGCCCTGCAACGCCAGCTCCGCCAGGAGGTACGCCAGGTGGTCGCGGCCGCCGCCCCGGACGTCGCCCGGACGGGCCTCCGTGAGTGGAGCATCGGCACCCTGCCGCGGACCATCGAGCAGGTCCGCGCCGGGTACGCGGTGACCGCGTACCCGGCCCTGGTCGATGAGGGCGCCACCGTCGGGGTGAAGGTGTTCGACTCCCCGGCCGAGCAGGAGGCCGCGCACTGGGCGGGCACCCGCCGGCTGCTCCGGCTGACCGTGCCGTCCCCGGCGAAGTTCCTCCAGGGGCGGCTGAGCAACGAGGCCAAGCTGGCGCTCAGCCGCAACCCGCACGGCGGGGTGCAGGCGCTGATCGAGGACGCGGCCGGCGCCGCGATCGACAAGCTGATGGCGGACGCGGGCGGCCCGGCCTGGGACGCCGAGGGGTTCGCCGCGCTGCGCGACAAGGTCCGCGCCGACCTGATCGACACCGTGGTCGAGGTGATGAACCGGGTCCGCCAGGTGCTGGCCGCCGGGTACGCGGTGGAGCAGCGGCTCGGCGCCACGAAGAACCTCGCGGTGGTGGCGGCCCTGGCCGACATCCGCAGCCAGCTCGACGGCCTGGTGCACAAGGGCTTCATCACCGAGGCCGGCCACGCCCGCCTGCCCGACCTGCTGCGCTATCTGACCGCGATCGAGCGGCGGCTGGACCGGCTGCCCGGCAACCCGCAGCGGGACAAGCAGCAGCAGGACCGGATCGCCGTGGTGCAGCGGGAGTACCAGGACATGCTGGCCGCGCTGCCTGAGGCGAAGCGGCAGTCGGCGGCGGTCCGGCAGGTCCGCTGGATGATCGAGGAGCTGCGGGTGAACGTCTTCGCCCAGGCGCTCGGCACCCCGTACCCGGTCTCCGAGCAGCGGATCTACCGGGCGATGGACGACGCCGAGGGCCGCTGACCCGGCCGTTCGCCGCGACATACCCGGCCGCCTGCCGGGTACCCGCACCCCACGAGCCTCCGACGAGCGGTGGGGTGGGTACGCATGGCGGCAGGGCCGACGTCCGAGGTCAGCTACGCGGCGCGGCGGCTCCGCGTCACCGCCGAGATGCCGTTCGACGAGTTCCGGCAACGGTACGAAGCGGCGGTGCCCGAGTACGACCCGAAGACGTTCGGCGCGCTCGTGCGGCGCGGGGCGGACTGGTCGGAGATGGTCGCCCTGATGGATCGTTCGGCGCCGCACGGCTTCCTGCGCTACTGGGGCAGCGACGTCGAACCGCTGATGAGCCTGGCCGGCGATCCCGGACCGTGTGCCGCGTACCTGATGGGCAACCACGTGATCATCGAGGAGATGTACCGGTACGACCCGGACGCGTTCCTGTACGCGCCGCTGCGTCCGGTCATCTCCAGCCGCTCCGGCGGCAGCACCCAGTTCAGCATCGACCAGCCCAGCCTGCTCTTCGCCTCCTTCGGCGACGACCGCATCACGAAGGTCGGCGTCGAGCTGGACCGGAAGGTCGCCGCCCTGCTCCGGCAGCTGGGCGCTCCGGTGCCCCCAGCCCTCGCCGGCTGACCTACAGCGGCTCCACGCCGGCCGGGAGCTGGTCGGCGGCGGTGGCGTCGTGCACGTACTCCAGGAGGATGCGGCGCAGCTCGCGGCCGGCGTGGGTCGGGACGACGTCCCGGCGGCGGGCCACCGCGATGGTCCGGCGTACGCCGGGCGGGGCGAGCCGGGTGACCCGGATGCCGGCCCGGCGGGCCACCGCGATGCCGGGCACCAGGGCCGCGCCGAGCCCGGCCTCGACGAAGCTGAGCACGGCGTCCAGCTCCCCGCCGTCCACCGACAGGGTCGGCTCGAAGCCGGCGTCGCGGCACGCCTGCAGGGTGGCGTCGCGCAGGTCGTAGCCCTGGCGGAACATCACCAGGGGCTGGTCGCGCAGGTCGGTGATGCGCACCTGGCCGGTGGCGGAGGCGGCCGGCAGCGGGTCCACCGAGGCGACCACCAGGCTCTCCCGCAGGATCGGGTCGGCGCGCAGGCCGGGGTCCGTCCCGGCCGACGGCATGATGATCAGCGCCAGGTCGAGGTCGCCGCGGAGCAGGTCGCGGACCAGGTCCTGGGAGCCGCCCTCCTCCACCCGCAGGTCGACGGTGGGGTGGGCGTCGCGGAACCGGCGCAGCACCGGAGGCGCGAGCGCGGTGGCCAGGCTGGGAGTGGCGCCGAGCCGGACCCGGCCCCGGCGCAGCCCGACCAGCTCCTGCACCTCGCGGGTGGCGGTTTCCACGTCGGCGAGGATCCGCTTGGCCAGCGGCAGCAGCACCTCGCCCGCCGCGGTGAGGGCGATGTTGCCCCTTACCCGCTCGAACAACGGGGCCCCCAGGTCGGTCTCCAGGGCGTGAATTTGCTTACTCAGGGAGGGCTGGGTGATGCCCACCAGATCGGCAGCTTGGGTGAAATGTCGTACTTCTGCGACCGCGACGAAGTACCGGAGCTGATGCAGCTGCATCTACATAGCTTATGGCTATCAAGACTGCGAAGTCGATGCATTGGACGCCTGATCGAACTGCTCCTAGCGTCGGGCGTGTGGTAATCACGAAAACTCGGTCGCCCATCCGCTCGAACATCGGTCTCAAGGCCGTCATGGCGGTGACGGGCATCATCCTGGTGCTGTTCCTGGTCGCGCACATGCTCGGCAACCTCAAGATCTTCACGGGCGAGACCTCGTTCGACCACTACGCGCACTGGCTGCGCGAGATCGGGACGCCGCTGCTGCCGTCGACCTGGTACCTGTGGATCCAGCGCACGGTCCTCACCGTCGCCGTGCTGGCGCACATCGCCTCGGCCACCGTCCTGGCCGTGCGCGCCCGGGCCGCTCGCCCGGTGCGGTACGCGCACCGCAAGAAGATCCACGTGAACTACGCGGCCCGCACGATGCGCTGGGGTGGGGTGATCATCCTGCTCTTCGTGATCTACCACATCCTGGACCTGACCACCGGTCACCTGAACCCGCAGGGCGACGCGAGCAACCCCTACGGCAACGTGGTGGCCGACTTCGCCCCGGAGCGGTGGTACGTCACCCTCTTCTACGTCCTGGCGATCGTCACGCTCGGCTTCCACCTGCGCCACGGCGCCTTCAGCGCGTTCCGCAGCCTCGGCCAGCAGACCCCGAAGGGCGAGCAGCGGGCCCGCACCGCCGCGCTGGTCTTCGCCGTCGTGCTCTGCGCCGGCTACCTGGTGGTCCCGTTCGCCGTACTCACCGGATTGGTGGCCTGACATGGATCTCTACACCGAAGGCGACCCGATCGCCGACACCAAGGCTCCGGATGGCCCCATCGAGACCCGGTGGGACCGCCACCGGTTCGAGATGAAGCTGGTCAACCCGGCCAACCGCCGGAAGCTGACCGTCATCGTGGTGGGCACCGGCCTGGCCGGCGGGTCGGCCGCGGCGACCCTCGCCGAGCAGGGCTACCACGTCAAGTCCTACTGCTACCAGGACAGCCCGCGCCGGGCGCACTCGATCGCCGCCCAGGGCGGCATCAACGCCGCCAAGAACTACCGCAACGACGGTGACTCGGTGCACCGGCTCTTCTACGACACCGTCAAGGGCGGGGACTTCCGCTCCCGCGAGTCGAACGTGCACCGGCTGGCCGAGGTCTCGGTCAACATCATCGACCAGTGCGTCGCCCAGGGCGTCCCGTTCGCCCGCGAGTACGGCGGCCTGCTCGACACCCGCTCCTTCGGCGGCGCGCAGGTACAGCGCACCTTCTACGCCCGGGGCCAGACGGGCCAGCAGCTGCTGCTCGGCGCGTACCAGGCGCTGGAGCGGCAGATCGGCCTGGGCAACGTGGAGATGAACGCCCGCCACGAGATGCTCGAGCTGGTCATCGTCGACGGCCGGGCCCGCGGCATCGTGGTGCGGGACCTGGTCACCGGTGAGATCAGCACCGAGATGGCCGACGCGGTGGTGCTCGCCTCCGGCGGCTACGGCAACGTCTTCTACCTCTCCACCAACGCCAAGGGCTGCAACGTCACCGCCTCCTGGCGGGCGCACCGCAAGGGCGCGTACTTCGCGAACCCCTGCTACACGCAGATCCACCCGACCTGCATCCCGGTCTCCGGCGACCACCAGTCGAAGCTGACCCTGATGAGCGAGTCGCTGCGCAACGACGGCCGGGTCTGGGTGCCCAAGGCCAAGGGCGACACCCGCGGCCCGAAGGACATCCCCGAGGACGAGCGGGACTACTACCTGGAGCGGATCTACCCCTCCTTCGGCAACCTGGTCCCCCGGGACATCGCCTCCCGCGCCGCGAAGAACGTCTGCGACGAGGGCCGCGGTGTCGGCCCGGGCGGGCTCGGCGTCTACCTCGACTTCGCCGACGCGATCAACCGGCTCGGCCGCAAGGCCATCGAGGCCAAGTACGGCAACCTCTTCGAGATGTACGAGCGGATCACCGGGGAGGACCCGTACCAGGTCCCGATGCGGATCTACCCCGCCGTGCACTACACGATGGGTGGCCTCTGGGTCGACTACGACCTCCAGTCGAGCATCCCGGGCCTGTTCGTGATCGGCGAGGCGAACTTCTCCGACCACGGCGCGAACCGCCTCGGCGCCTCGGCGCTGATGCAGGGCCTGGCCGACGGCTACTTCGTGCTGCCGAACACTCTGGCGAACTACCTGGCCTCCGGCCCGCTGGAGAAGGTCGACGCCAGCCACCCCGAGGCGGTGGCGGCGCGGACCGAGGTCGAGGAGCGGCTCCAGCGGCTGCTGGCGATCAACGGCGACCGCACGGTGGACTCGTTCCACCGGGAGCTGGGCCAGATCATGTGGGAGCACTGCGGCATGGAGCGCTCCGAGGCCGGGCTGCGCAAGGCGATCGACGAGATCCGCACCCTGCGCGACGAGTTCTGGCAGCGGGTCCGCGTCCCGGGCGACGGCGAGGGGCTCAACCAGTCGCTGGAGAAGGCCGGCCGGGTGGCCGACTTCTTCGAGCTGGCCGAGCTCATGTGCATCGACGCCCTGCACCGCGAAGAGTCCTGCGGCGGCCACTTCCGGGCCGAGCACCAGACCCCCGACGGTGAGGCGCAGCGCGACGACGACCGGTTCTCCTACGTAGCGGCCTGGGAGTACACCAGCGACGGCCAGCCCGTGCTGCACAAGGAAGACCTGACCTTCGAATACGTCCACCCCACGCAGCGGAGCTACAAGTGAACCTGACCCTGCGCATCTGGCGCCAGACGGGCCCCGAGGACAAGGGTCAGATGGTGACCTACCCGGTGCAGGACGTGTCCCCGGACATGTCCTTCCTGGAGATGCTCGACGTGCTCAACGAGCGGCTGATCCTCGACGGCGAGGAGCCGGTCGCGTTCGACCACGACTGCCGCGAGGGCATCTGCGGCATGTGCAGCCTCATGATCAACGGTGAGGCGCACGGCCCGCAGCGCGGCACCACCGCCTGCCAGCTGCACATGCGGCAGTTCTCCGACGGCGACACGATCGACATCGAGCCGTGGCGCGCCCGGGCCTTCCCGGTCGTCAAGGACCTGGTGGTCAACCGCAACGCCTTCGACCAGATCATCGCCGCCGGCGGGTACGTCACCGCGCCGACCGGCAGCGCCCCCGAGGCCCACTCCACGCCGGTGGCCAAGGCCGACGCGGACGCCGCCTTCGAGTCGGCCGCCTGCATCGGCTGCGGCGCCTGCGTGGCGGCCTGCCCGAACGGCTCCGGCATGCTGTTCACCGCCGCCAAGATCAACCAGCTCTCGCTGCTGCCGCAGGGCCAGCCCGAGCGCTACACCCGGGTGATCGGCATGGTGGACGCGCACGACGAGGCCGGCTTCGGCGGCTGCACCAACATCGGTGAGTGCGCCGCGGCCTGCCCGAAGGGCATCCCGCTGAACACCATCGGCCGGCTCAACCGGGACTACCTCAAGGCGACGGCCAAGCGCGCCGGCACCCCGGGCTCCTGAGCCCCGCGGCGGCTCCGCCCGCCATCGGCGTCACCTACCGCCGCGCCCCGCACCGGGGCGCGGCGGTCGGCGTTTCCAGGGGTACGCGGGGCGGGCCGGCGCACGCCCGGTTCAACCCCTCCCCCCGCGGGTAGCAGTCCGATGGACGGCACCGAAGAGGGGACATTCCGGCATGAAGGCACTGACCTGGCACGGCAAGCGTGACGTCCGCGTGGCGGAGGTGCCCGACCCCCGCATCGAGGAGCCGACCGACGCCGTCGTCCGGGTCACCTCGACCGCCATCTGCGGGTCCGACCTGCACCTGTACGAGGTGCTCGGGCCGTACCTGAAGCCGGGCGACGTGCTCGGGCACGAGCCGATGGGCATCGTCGAGGAGGTCGGCCCGGGGGTGACCCGGCTCAAGCCCGGCGACCGGGTGGTCGTCCCGTTCAACATCTCCTGCGGCTCCTGCTGGATGTGCGACCGGCAGCTCTACGCCCAGTGCGAGACCACCCAGGTCACCAGCGAGGGCAAGGGCGCGACCCTGTTCGGCTACACCTCGCTCTACGGCTCCGTCCCCGGCGGGCAGGCCGAATACCTGCGGGTCCCGCAGGCCCAGTTCGGCCCGATCAAGATCCCGGCGACCGGCCCCGACGAGCGCTGGCTCTACCTCTCCGACATCCTGCCCACCGCCTGGCAGGCGGTGAAGTACGCCGACACCCCACCCGGCGGCACCCTGGCCGTGTTCGGCCTCGGCCCGGTCGGGCAGTTCGCCGCCCGGATCGGGCGGCACCTCGGCGCGGGCCGGGTGATCGGGCTGGACCTGGTGCCGGAGCGGCTGGAGATGGCCCGCCGGCACGGCATCGAGGTGCTCGACGTCAACGAGCTGGACGACGTGCCCGGGGCGCTGGTCGACCTGGTCGACGGGCGCGGCCCGGACGCGGTGATCGACGCCGTCGGGATGGAGGCGCACGGCGCGCCGCTGGGCGCGTTCGCGCAGGCCGCCGCCGGGCTGCTCCCGGACAAGCTGGCCCAGGGCATGACCGACAGGGCGGGCGTGGATCGGCTCGTCGTGCTGCACGCCGCGCTCAAGGCGGTGCGGCGCGGCGGCACCGTGTCGATCTCGGGCGTGTACGGCGGCGAGCAGGACCCGATGCCGCTGATGGAGATGTTCGACCGGGGCCTCCAGCTGCGCATGGGGCAGTGCCACGTGAAGCGCTGGGTGGACGAGATCATGCCCCTGCTCTCCGCCGACGACGACCCGCTGGGCGTCGAGGACCTGCGTACCCACCGGCTGCCCCTGGACCGGGCGCCGCAGGCGTACGAGATGTTCCAGCAGAAGCGGGACGGCTGCGTCAAGGTCGTGCTCGCGCCGTGAGCCGGACGGTGGTGATCACCGGCGCGACCAGCGGAATCGGCCGGGCGGTGGCCCGGGAGTTGGCCGGCCGCGGGGATCGCCTGGTCCTCGCGGCCCGGTCCCCCGCCACCCTCGCCGAGGTCCGCGACGAGTGCCGCGCGGCCGGCGCGGCGGTGCTGGTCGTACCGGTGGACGTCACCGCGCCCGGCGCGGTGGCCGGCCTGGCCGACGCGGCCGAGGCGGAGTTCGGCGGCATCGACGTCTGGGTGCACACCGCCGCGGTGATGGCGTACGGCCGCTTCGACGAGGTGCCGGCCGAGGCCTTCGAGCAGGTGGTCCGCACCGACCTGCTGGCCGCGGCCGAGGCGGCCCGGGTGGCGCTGCGCCGGTTCCGGGCCGCCTCGGCCGGCACGCTGATCCTGGTCGGGTCGGTCCTCGGCCACATCACCGCGCCCTACATGAGCGGGTACGTGGCGGCCAAGTGGGGCCTGCAGGGCCTGGCCCGGGCGTTGCAGCAGGAGGCCCGGGAGACGCCGGGCGTCCGGATCTGCCTGGTCAACCCCGGCAGCGTCGACACGCCGGTCTACCGGCAGGCGGCCAACTACCTGGGCCGGATCGGCCGGCCGCCGCCCCCGATCACCACCCCCGAACGGGTGGCCCGGGCGATCGCCCACTGCGTCGACCGGCCCCGCCGGGAGGTGTCGGTGGGCCGGCTCAACCTGTTCATGCGGTTCGGCTTCACCGTGCTGCCCGGCATGTACGACGTGCTGGTCGGGCCGCTGATGCGGCTCGCCGGGCTGAGCCGACAGCCGGTCGGGCCGCACGAGGGCATCCTGTTCACCCCGAACCCGCTCGGCGAGGCGGCACGCGGCGGCTGGCTGCCCGACCTGCCGCGGGTGGTCCGTTCGGTGGGCGGAGCCACCGCCGCGGCCGGCTCGGCCGTGCTGCGCCGGCTCCGCTGAGCGCCTCCCGCGACTCCCGGTGCGGCGGCCGGATGGATACGGTGTAGGGCGGAAGACGGCGGAGGGACAGATCATGCGCGCACCAGCGGACCCGGAACGGGACCGGGCACAGGGCGGGCGGCTGTGGCGGATGGCCGGGCTGGCCGCGGTGAGCGGCCTGGCGTGGGCGGCCCGGGACGTGCCGCTCCAGCTCGGCGGCCGGCTCACCGGGGCCCGGGCGGAGCGGGCGGCCCGCTCCCCGCGCTTCCGGGACGGCACCTTCCACAACCCGGCGGGCACCCGCACCATGGCCGCCGACCCGGGCCGCAACCTGCTCAAGGAGCTGGTCTTCGGCAAGCAGAAGCGGCGGCCCGACAGCCCCGTCCCGCTGCTGCGCCCGACCGCCGACCCGGCGCCCGCGGACGCCGGGCGGGAGCTGGCCGTCGTCTGGTACGGCCATGCCTCCGCGCTGATCGAGATCGAGGGGCACCGGGTGCTGCTCGACCCGGTGTGGAGCGACCGCTGCTCCCCGTCGGCGCTGGTCGGCCCACGCCGGATCCACGAGCCGCCGGTACGCCTCGACGAGCTGCCCCGCCTCGACGCCATCCTGATCTCGCACGACCACTACGACCACCTGGACATGGCGACCGTACGCGGGCTGCTCGCCCACCAGTCCGCGCCGTTCCTGGTCCCCCTCGGCGTCGGCGCCCACCTGGAGCGGTGGGGCGTGCCGGAGGAGCGGATCGTCGAGCTGGACTGGTCGGAGAGCCACCGCATCGGCGGGCTGACCCTCACCGCCACCGCCGCCCAGCACTTCTCCGGCCGCGGGCTGCGCCGCGACGGGACCCTGTGGAGCTCCTGGGTGGTGGCCGGGGCGCAGCGGAAGGTCTTCTACACCGGCGACTCCGGCTACTTCGACGGCTACGCGGAGATCGGCGCGGAGCACGGGCCGTTCGACGTCACGCTCATGCAGATCGGCGCGTACGACCGCGCCTGGCCGAGCATCCACATGTTCCCGGAGGAGGCGGTCGCCGCCCACCTCGACCTGCGCGGCGGGCTGTTCCTCCCGGTGCACTGGGCCACCTTCAACCTGGCCCTGCACGACTGGTCGGAGCCGGTGGACCGGCTCTGGGCCGAGGCGAAGGCCCGGGACGTCCGGCTGGCGGTGCCCCGCCCCGGCGAACGGGTCGTCGTGGACGACCCGCCGCCCGTCGACGGCTGGTGGCAGGCGGTCGCCTGAGCGGAAAGGAAGGGCCCCCGGTTAACGCCTGGCGTTGTGCAGGGGCCCCCTCCTAACACCTCAGAGCACGAACGCGTCGGTCCAGAGCGCACCGGAGCGGCCGGAGAGCGCGTCCAGCATCGCCACCGCCTGGCCGTCGGTGAGCTGGGCGACGAAGTCGACGATCGCCCGGCCCCGGGCCCGGCCGATCCGGTCCGGCGTACGCGGGTGCAGCTCCGCCTCGGCCAGCTCCACCAGGTCGTGCAGCCGGCGCGGCAGCCGGGACTCCTCCTCCGGGTCGAGCAGCCACTCCCAGAGTGCCTCCACCAGCGTGCCGAGCAGCCGCGCCTGGCCCCGCTGGTGCAGCGCCAGGTCGGGGCGGGCCAGCACGAACCGGTGGTGGACGAACTTCAGCACCTGCACCTCGTGCCACTGCGCCCGGGTCAGCAGCACGTACCCGGAGCGGATGTCCGGTTCGGCGGTCACCGTGATGGCGTCGACGAACCGGGTCGACCAGCGGGCGGAGAAGCGGGCCACGTACTGCTCCGCCTCGATCGAGCCGTCGAAGGGCAGCGCCAGCAGCCCCTCCACCAGCTCCTCCCGGACGTGCTCCACCGCGGCGGCGAACGCCTCGTCGTCGGCGATCCAGGCGTCCTTGCGGTGCAGTTGCCGGCGCAGCCGCTCGATCGCCGCGCCGGGCCGCCGGCCGGCCGTGCCCAACGCCTGTTCGGTGATCGCCCGGAAGTGCCCGCTCTCCCGCTGCCAGGCCATCAGCTCGGCGGCGACGGCGCCCTGCTGGAGCACCCCGACCCGGTAGAAGTCCTCCACGTCGTGGATGGCGTACGCGATGTCGTCGGCGGTGTCCATGACCGACGCCTCGGGGGTCTGCTGCCAGTCCGGGATCCGCCCGACGAACGGCTCCCGGGCCTGCCGCAGGTCGTCCACCTCGGTCCGGTACGCGCCGAACTTCACCGACCCGCTCTCCGGGTCGTCCGGCGGGGCGGCCGCGCCACGCGGCGCCCGGTCGAGGTGCCGCGGGTGCGGGTCCGGGTGGTCCAGGCGGGTCCACGGGTACTTCAGCATCGCCGCCCGGACCGCCGCGGTCAGGTCCAGGCCGGTGGTGGCCGCGCCGCGGATCTCGGTGCTGGTGACGATCCGGTACGACTGGGCGTTGCCCTCGAAGCCGTCGGGCAGCCCGAGCCGCTGCCGGGCCAGCCGGTCCAGCACCCGCTCCCCCAGGTGCCCGAAGGGCGGGTGGCCGAGGTCGTGGGCGAGGGCGGCGGCCTCCACCACGTCCGGGTCGCAGCCGCCGAGCTTCTCCAGCAGGTCCCGGTGCGCCGGGTCGGCGGTCAGCCGCTCGGCGATCGCCCGGGCCACCTGGGCGACCTTGAGGCTGTGGGTGAGCCGGTTGTGCACCAGCAGGCCGGACCCGCCCGGGCTGATCACCTGGGTCACCCCGTTCAGCCGGGCGAAGAACGGGGACGCGACGATCCGGTCCCGGTCGGCCCGGAACGGGCTGGCGGCCAGGTCGCCGAGCGCCCGGGCACTGCCCCCGAAGAGCCGCCGGGCCCGCGGATCCGCAGGTACGTCCATGATCGCAACGCTAGCGCAGCCGCCCGCCGGGCAGCGACGGGTCGGCCGCCCGGCGCCCCGTAGCGGGGCGGCGCGGCCGGCCCGGCGGGTGCGGCGTGCGGCGTCGGGGGCGGGCGGCACAATGCAGGGCGGAACCCCACCGGAGAAGGCGGATCAAGATCGTGACCCAGTCTGTTCATCAGCGGATCGCCGAGGAGCTCGGCGTCGCCGAACGTCAGGTGCGGGCGGCCGTGGAGCTGCTCGACGGCGGCGCCACCGTGCCGTTCATCGCCCGCTACCGCAAGGAGGCCACCGGCCTGCTCGACGACGCGCAGCTGCGCACCCTGGAGGAGCGGCTGCGCTACCTGCGCGAGCTGGACGAGCGGCGCGCCGCGGTGCTGGAGTCCATCCGCAGCCAGGGCAAGCTCGACGAGGCCCTCGAGGCGCAGATCATGGCGGCCGACTCGAAGTCCCGGCTGGAGGACATCTACCTGCCGTACAAGCCGAAGCGGCGGACCCGGGCGCAGATCGCCCGCGAGGCCGGCCTCGAACCCCTCGCGGACACGCTGCTCGCCGACCCGGGGCAGGACCCGAAGGCGGTCGCCGCCGGCTACGTCGACGCGGACCAGGGCGTGGCCGACCCGGCCGCCGCGCTGGAGGGCGCCCGGGCCATCCTGATCGAGCGCTTCGCCGAGGACGCCGACCTCATCGGCACCCTGCGCGAGCAGATGTGGTCGCGGGGCCGGCTGGTCTCCCGGGTACGCGACGGCCAGGAGGCCGCCGGCGCCAAGTTCGCCGACTACTTCGACTTCGCCGAGCCGTACACCAGGCTCCCCTCGCACCGGATCCTCGCCATGTTCCGGGGCGAGAAGGAGGGCGTGCTCGACCTGACCATGGACCCGGAGGCCGAGGGCGACTCCGACGCCGTGGTCACCGGCCCGACCCGGTACGAGGCCGCGATCGCCGGCCGGTTCGGCGTCACCGACCAGGGGCGCCCCGCCGACCGGTGGTTGGCGGACACGGTGCGCTGGGCCTGGCGTACCCGGATCCTCATCCACCTCGGGGCCGACCTGCGGATGCGGCTCTGGCAGGCGGCCGAGGAGGAGGCCGTCCGGGTCTTCGCCACCAACCTGCGCGACCTGCTGCTCGCGGCGCCCGCCGGTGCCCGCCCGACCATGGGCCTGGACCCGGGCCTGCGCACCGGGGTGAAGGTGGCCGTGGTCGACGCCACCGGCAAGGTGGTCGCCACGCACACGATCTACCCGCACGAGCCGCGCCGGCAGTGGGACGCCGCCATCGACATCCTGGCGAAGCTGGCCGGGACGCACGGCGTGGAGCTGGTCGCCATCGGCAACGGCACGGCCAGCCGGGAGACCGACAAGCTGGCCGGCGACCTGATCAAGCGGCACCCGGAGCTGAAGCTCACCAAGGTGGTGGTCTCCGAGGCGGGCGCCTCGGTCTACTCCGCCTCCGCCTACGCGTCGCAGGAGCTGCCCGGGCTGGACGTGTCGCTGCGCGGCGCGGTCTCGATCGCCCGCCGCCTCCAGGACCCGCTCGCCGAGCTGGTCAAGATCGACCCGCGCTCGATCGGGGTCGGGCAGTACCAGCACGACCTGTCCGAGGTGAAGCTGTCCCGCTCCCTCGACGCCGTGGTCGAGGACTGCGTGAACGCGGTCGGCGTGGACGTCAACACCGCGTCCGCGCCGCTGCTCACCCGGGTCTCCGGCATCGGCGCCGGGCTGGCGGAGAACATCGTGCTGCACCGGGACGCCAACGGGCCGTTCCGCACCCGGGCCGAGCTGAAGAAGGTGGCCCGGCTCGGGCCGAAGGCGTTCGAGCAGTGCGCCGGCTTCCTGCGCATCCCCGGTGGCGACGACCCGCTCGACTCGTCCAGCGTGCACCCCGAGGCCTACCCGGTGGTGCGCCGGATCCTCGCCCACACCGGGCAGGACCTGCGCGCGCTGATCGGCAGGTCGGCCCTGCTGCGCGGGCTCAGGGCGACCGAGTTCGTCGACGACACCTTCGGCCTGCCCACCGTGACCGACATCCTGGCCGAGCTGGAGAAGCCCGGTCGCGACCCGCGCCCGGAGTTCCGGACGGCGACGTTCGTCGAGGGCGTCGAGAAGATCAGTGACCTGGTCCCCGGCATGCTGCTGGAGGGCGTGGTGACCAACGTGGCGGCGTTCGGCGCGTTCGTCGATGTGGGGGTGCACCAGGACGGGCTGGTGCACGTGTCGGCCATGTCGAACACGTTCGTGAAGGACCCGCGGGACGTGGTGAAGTCCGGCGACGTGGTCCGGGTCAAGGTGCTCGACGTGGACGTGCCGCGCAAGCGGATCTCGTTGACCCTGCGGTTGGACGACGAGTCGCCCGCCGGCGGTGGCCGCCGCCCGCAGGGCGACGGCGCCCGCCGTGAACGCGGCGGCGGGGACCGGGGCGGTCCGGGCGGCGGGGCGCGCGGGGACCAGGGCGGCCGCGCCGGTCAGGGCGGCGGGTCCCGCGGCGACCGGGGCGGCTCGCGCGGCGGGCCGCAGCAGCGCCAGGGCCGCGGCGAGTCGGCCCCGGCCAACGGTGCGATGGCCGAGGCGCTGCGCCGCGCCGGACTGGCCTGACGGGTCGCCACGACACCGGGCGAGGGTGGGTGGTGGCGGCCCACGCAGTCCCGGCTCGCCTGATCTACCGGGCAGGGCCCCGGGCGCACCGTCAAGGTGCGTCCGGGGCCAGCCTTGTCCGGGCTCGCTTAGTTCGGCACGTTGCGGGCGTCGGGGTGCTCCGCCAGCCACTCGTCCATGGTGTCGTTCTTGACCGCCGTGAAGAGCTTGGTCGACGCTGCAGGGTCGGGGAAGATCACGCTCTGGTCGCCGACCATGCCCGTGCCCGTGGTCGGGCTGGTCAACATGGTCAGGTTTTCGGCGCTGATCTCACGCAGGGCCCAGATCGTGTCGAAGACCTGCAGGTCCTGATCCACCTGCACGGCGCCGGCGGTCGTCCGGAGGAAGTCGTTGAGCTGCCCGGGGTTCGTCAGGACTCCCGTACGGCTCGCCTTCTGCATCACCGCGCTGATGATGGCCTGTTGGTGGCGCATCCGGCTGTAGTCCCCGTCGGCGAACTGCTTGCGCTCCCGCGCGTAGAAGAGGGCGAGTGCACTGTCCATGTGCTGGACGCCCGGCTGATAGGCCCGTCCGTCATAGGTGAAGGCACGGTCGACCTTGACATCCGCCCCGCCCAGCACGTCGATGACCCTTCCGAAGCCGGCGAAGTCCACCAGGACGACGTGATCGACCCGCACTCCGGTGAATCCCTCTATGGTCCGGACCAGCAGCGGCGTCCCACCCCAGGCGTACGCGGCATTGATCTTGGCCTTCCGCGGACCTCCGCCGTCCTCGGGCAGGGACGCCGGGATGGTGGTCCAGGTGTCCCGCGGAATCGAGATGACCTGCGCCTGGTTCCGGCTGTGCGGCACGTGGACCAGCATGATGGTGTCGGTACGGGAGACCATGTCGCCCGGCTCGGACTGGTCTTTGCCGACCACCAGGAAGTTGAGCGCGGAATCCGCGGCCCGTACAGGTCGCTGCCCCTCCTGCAGCCCGGTGAAGGCGTCCACCTTCTGGACCTGCTTCTCCAGTGACCGCACATAGAGCCATCCGCCGACCCCACCGCCGCCGGTCAACAACGCCAGCACGACGACGACGAACATCGTTACCCGGGCCCACCGGCTCCGCGGTAACCACCGCCGCGGCCGCCGACCGGTGTCGTCGCCCCTCGGGTTCCACGGTGGTCGGGGCGATCGCCCGATCTCGCCGGAATGCACCTGGTCAACCATGAATCCAGACATTAGTCCATAAAGGCGCAGCAATCAGTCGAGTCAGTAAATGTCCGCGACGGCTCCGCGAGAGACGGGGCGGGAGCGCGTCGCGTACCGTCCAGACGTGGTGGACGACGGCCCGACCTGGCACGAGCAGCGGCAGCGGGCCGTGCGGGCACACGCAGCCGCCGAGAAGCGACGGCGCGCGGCCGAACAGGCCGAGGCTGCGGCACTCGTCGCCCGATTCGCGGCCGAAGCGACCCGGCGCGGCCTGCGCACCGTGCCCCTGGCCGCCCATCCCTACCACGGCCCCGGCCGCTACCGGACCCGGCTGACCGGCTGGTACATCGACCGGGCCAGGTCCCGAGCCGTCGGTGCCGACGGGCGGTTCTACCTGCTGATCGTCCCCGCCAGCCTGCGTGCCCGGCTGTTCGGCGCCGACCCGCAACCCCAACCACCGCCGCTGGTCATCGGCGCGGGCGGTCGGGACGGCGAGTCCGTTCCCCTGCGGACGCTGCTTGATCGTCGGCTGGCAGCCGGGGACGCCTGGGAGTGATCGACCCGGTGGTCCGGCGTGCCACGTTCCACCACCACAGCTGCTGCACGGCCAGCGTCACCAGGCCGGCGAGGACGATCGCGCAGAGGTTGATGACCAACTGGAGCGCGGACCCGGCCGCCTCGCGCCAGACCCCGTACGCCGCTGCGACGGCGACGTTCGCGGCGGCCGGCACGGTGGTGACCGAGATCAGCACGCCGACCAGGGAGCCGGACTTCTTCGAGGTGAGGGAGAGCATGCCGGCGACCCCGGCCAGCAGACCGACCACCCAGGAGAGCGCGTCCGGCCGCCAGATGAAATCGGTCAGGGGCCGCTCGGCGAGCAGCATCTGCCGGCTGACGAGACCAGCGGCGGTGAGCGCCCAGGTGCTCAGCACCGTGGCGAGCATGGCGACCAGGAACCCGACCACGAGGGCTTGCACCGACCGGAGGGTGATCTTCGCCTTGCGCCGCAGCAGCGCGACGCAGAGCGCGGCGAGCGGACCGAACTCGGGGCCGACCACCATCGCACCGACGATGAGGATGGGCTGGTCGAGCAGCACGCCGATCCCGGCGATCATGGTGGCGACCACGATCAGGACCAGGTAGGTCCCGGAGAGCTCCGTCTGCTCACCGGTCTTCGCGGCGATCTCGTCCCACACCAGCGCATCCGCGCCGCTGCCCGGAGCCTCGCGGGCGGCGCGGTCGGCGGCGGCCGACAGGGTCAACTCCACATCGTCGGCGGCGATCCCACCGGCGGCCTCGACCCCCAACTGCCGGAGTCCGTGCAACACGCCGTCCGCACTCTCCCGCACCACGTCGCAGAGGATCAGGTCGCCCGCGGGCTGGCGGCCGGCACCGTTGAGCACGGCCAGGTGGGTGACCCCGGGATCCGCTGCCAGCAGGTCGGCCACCATCGCCGACTGGTCGGCGGGCGCGATGATCCTCAGGTGCAGCATGCCTCCCCCATCCGCCGGTCGGCGACATCGTGGTCGGCCCACTCTACGGGGCAGTTTTCCTGGGCATCGAACATCGACTCGGCCACCCCCAGCCAGCGCCCACCGTGGACGGTCGCCGCGCCAGGGAAGTCTCCCTTATCCCACCAAAGCCTGCGATACCGCCACGGATCGACGCGCCCCTCGTTAGCCTCAACAGAACATTTCGGCGGATCGGACGCGCAGGCCCGAACCGCACACTGAGTGCCGGATGCCCTCGATCCCCTACCCGCCGGTTGCGCGGGCGACCGGCGTTCGCACCCACCAAGGAGTCTGTCCCGTGACCGATCCGGTGCTCCTGTCGCCGCCCGATGTCGGCCCGCTGGAGGAGTCGTACGTCCTGGACGCGCTCCGATCCGGATGGGTGGCGCCGGTGGGGCCGCACGTGGCGGCGTTCGAACGCGAGGTCGCCCAACGGGTCGGCTGCGGGCACGCGGTTGCGCTGGCCTCGGGCACCGCCGGTCTGCACCTGGCCCTGCTCGCGCTCGGCGCCGGGCCCGGGGATGTCGTCGTGGTGCCCACGCTGACCTTCGTGGCGACGGCCAACGCCGTGCGGTACACGGGCGCGGAACCGGTCTTCGTCGACTGCGAGCCGACGACGGGCAACCTCGATCCCGCGCTGCTGCACGACCTGCTCCGTGACCTCCGCCGGCAGGGACGCCGGGTGGCGGCCGTGATGCCGGTGGACATGTTCGGAGCGTGCGCGGACTACGCCCGGATCCTGCCGGTGTGCGCCGAGGCAGAGGTGGCGGTCGTGGAGGATGCCGCCGAGGCGCTGGGGTCCGTTCGGGACGGCCGCGCCGCCGGCTCGTTCGGCCGCGCCGGGGTGCTCTCCTTCAACGGCAACAAGATCATGACGACCTCCGGCGGCGGCATGCTGTTGTCCGACGACGCCGAGCTGACCGCCCGCTGCCGCTACCTGTCGACCCAGGCTCGCCAGCCGGTTCCGTACTACGAACACACCGAGGTGGGCTTCAACTACCGGCTGAGCAACGTGCTCGCCGCACTGGGCCGGGCCCAGCTGCGCCGGTTGGACGACATGGTGACGAGGCGGCGACAGTTGCGGGAGCGCTACGCGAAGCTCTTCGCCGCCGTCCCCGGCGTCCGGCTGCTCGCCGACCAGGACCCGGGCGCCAACTGCTGGCTCACCACCATCATCGTCGACCCGGTTGTCGCCGGGTGGCGGGCCGGGGAACTCGCCGCACACCTCGGCGCCCACCGAATCGAAACCCGTCCGGTGTGGAAGCCGATGCACCTGCAGCCGGTCTTCGCCGGCGCCGGTGCACGGCTGACCGGGGCGGCCGAACGGCTCTTCGCCGACGGCCTCAACCTGCCCAGCGGCTCCGCGATGAGCGAGGGCCAGGTTGTCCACGTCCTTGACCGGATCGAAGACTTCCTGTCGGCCCGCTCCGAGCGACTCCCTCTCCTGATAGAACCAGAACGATTTGCCCAGGCGCCGGAGAAGCACTAGCTGACCCACGGGGGTGAGGGTGCGGCCGGAGGAAGGACGGTTGCTACGATGCGAATTTCGCTATGGGATGCGCGGGATCCAGAAACAGCTTCCGAGTGGCGCTCGCGTTGTGCGAGTTGGCCCGCCCGCGAGGTCTTCGCCGATCCGGCTTACGTGCGGCTCTTCGCCACCGAGCGGGACCAACCGCTTGCCGCCTTCGCAGAGACCGATTCGGGATTCATTCTCTACCCGTTCGTCCTCCGGCCGATCGACGCGCCGCATCTGTGCGGACAGTCGCGTCCGAGCTTCGACATCACCAGCGCGTACGGTTACGCCGGCGCGTTTACCAGCGGTGCCACCGATGTCGACGCCAAGAGCTTCTGGAGCTCCTTCGATGAGGTCTGCCGGGAACGCCACGTGACCGCGGAGTTCACCAGGCTGTCCCTGTTCGAGTCGGAGCGCCTCGCCCCGCCGGCGCCCGTGACCCAGAAACTGACCAACGTGGTTGTGGACCTCCGCATGCCGGAGGATCAACTGTGGCGCGAATTCGAGTCAAAGGTGCGGCGGAACGTCAACAAGGCGACGCGTAGCGGGGTGCAGATCGAGGTCGACGAGGACGGGCGCCGGCTGACAGACTTCGTCCGCATCTACACCGACACGATGCGCCGGCGACAGGCGGCGGAGAACTACTACTTCCCGCGGTCGTTCTTCGAGGCGATCGTGCGCGATCTGCCCGGGCAGTTCACCTTCTTTCATGCCCTGCACGGCGGGCGCGTCATCTCGACAGAACTGGTGCTGGTGTCCGGCCGGAGCCTCTATTTCTATCTCGGCGGCACGGACGAGGCCTTTTTCGACCTCCGACCCAACGAACTCTTGAAGTTCGAGGTGATGCGGTGGGGCCGGGCACGCGGGAAAGAGCGCTACGTGCTCGGCGGCGGGTACGCCCCTGACGACGGGATCTTCCGGTACAAGAAGGCCTTCGCCCCGCGGGGACTGCTTCCCTATCACGTCGCCTCGCGCGTGCTCGATGCAGAGCGGTACGAGTCACTGGTGCGGGCGCACCTGGCCGAAGGGCGGCGGCGGGACGAGGCATGGCAACCGGACGACAGTTTCTTCCCCACGTACCGGCGGCCCTTGCCCTCGATCGGGCCCGACGGCGATTGATCACCGGGTAGGGGGCACCGCGCATCGCGGATCGTGCCTGGTAAGCGGGCCTTAGCCCCCCATGGCCTGGTCCCTTACCGGGTCGGCACGAGGGCGTTGGACGAGCCGACGTGCCGACGACTGGTCGACGCGCACCAGATGTCGGCGCGAGCCCGGTACGAAGCGCGAAATCCCGATCCGGGCTTCGTCCCGGCGTACCGGCAGGCGTTGCCGGCGGCGAGGCTCGCTCCATGAGCGACGGCGACGAGGGATTCCGGTCGACCGCGGTGAGCGGGACCTCGGACTTCTCCCGACAGGCGCCTGACGCTCCTTCCCACCGCGACGTTGCGCGGCCGCCGCATCGAGAACGCCGGCCCTGTTGCCCCTCACCGGCTCGACCGTTTCACAGACAACTACGCCCCGTGGCAGTAACCTCACCTTAAGTGACATTTGTGAGTTTTGGGGCATATGGTGAATGCGAGCAAGGCCGTTCTCCCCGGTACGCGAGGAAATCGAAGGACGCCGTCGGCCGCCCGGGCGGCCAAACGGATCATGGACGTCACGGTGGCCAGCATCCTGCTGGTGCTGCTCAGCCCGCTCATCGTCGCGACCGCCATGAGCATCCTGCTGACCTCGGGACGACCGGTCCTCTTCCGGCAACTCCGTCCCGGTCTGCAGGGCAGACCGTTTCTGCTCTGCAAGTTCCGGACCATGCGCGCACCGCTGCCTGGGGAGCAACTCCTGACCACCGACGACGTCCGGTCCACTCGGATCGGTCGGTTTCTGCGGCGCACCAGTCTGGACGAGCTGCCCGAGCTGGTCCACGTGGTCACCGGACGAATGAGCCTGGTAGGTCCCCGGCCGCTGCTGATGGATTACCTGCCCCGCTACAGCGCCCGCCACGCACGGCGACACGAGATGAAGCCGGGCATCACCGGCCTGGCCCAGGTGAGCGGACGGCGGTCGCTCACGCTCGGACAGCGGCTCGACCTGGACGTCGAGTACATCGAACGCTGGTCGCTGCGACTGGATCTGCAGATCCTCGTCCGCACCCTCGGCGAACCGTTCCGCCCCGGCGAGATTCGCGGCCAGTCGCTGGAGGAGGTCGACGACGTCGGCCTGATCGTGCCGGTGCTCGAGCGGAGCAAGTGAGCGCGTAGCCGCACCGAAACCACCGGCGACCGGCCGGCGGTACTGACCGGGTCGCGACAGCAGCGACCCGAAGGGAGAGACATGTTGAAAGGGAGACTCGTCGAGCTCCGACCGATGGCCGTGGAAGACCTGGACTTCCTGGCCACGCTGGCCAACACCACGTCGGTGCGCGCGAACGTGGCGGGGTGGGACTGGCCGGTCGCACCCGAGCAGCAGCGGGACTGGCTGGAGAAGGCGATTCGCGACCCCAGGAACCACCGGCTGACGGTGAGCGATCTCGCCACCGGGAAGCCGGTCGGGCTGGCCGGCCTGTGGGACTTCGACTGGCACAACCGGACGGCCATGGCCCCGATCAAGATGATGCCGGGGGCAACACCGAAGGGAGCCGGCACCGACACGATCATGCTGATCATGGCATGGGCCTTCTACGAGGTGGGCCTGCGCCGGGTGCACGGCACCATCCTGGACTTCAACGCGGCCAGCTACGGTCTGTACATCCGCCGCTGTGGCTGGCGAGTCGAGGGCCGGGAGCGGGAGTCCATCTTCCGTCGCGGCGCATGGCACGACCTGTTCCGGGTCGCGGCGCTCCGGTCCGACTTCGATGCCCTGCCCGACGCGCAGGAGTACGTGGAACGGGTCTGCGGCGTGCAGTCGGAACCCTCCCCTGCCCTGCTGGTCAACCAGTGGCAGGCCCCGGAGGCGGTGGCTGCCCGTACGTAACCGGCCCGGACGGACGGCGACGGGGCGGCCGAACCTGAAAAGGTACGGCCGCCCCGCTTTCTGTCCCGGCACTGTGCGAGCCGGCGGATCACCCGGGGCCCAGGCCCAACAGGTCCGCCAACCGGAGCGCCCCCGCCGGCTGCGCGAAGCCGCGAGCACCGGCGAGATCCGACCAGCGCAGCAAGCAGGCTCCGACGGACATGCCGCCGCCGAAGGCGGTGAGCAGCACGAGGTCTCCGGCGTGCAACGTGCCGGATCGATTGGCTTCGTCGAGCGTGACGGCGACCGATGCGCATCCGGTGTTGCCATACCGCTCGAGGGTGCGGTGCACGACCGCCTCGGTAAGGCCCGCGTGCTTCACCAGTTCGTCGAGCATGACGCCGTTGGCCTGATGCGGCACGAAGTGCTCGACCATGCTCGGCAGCACGTCGTTGCGGGCGAGCAGAGCGGCGATCGCGGGCGGGACCTGCGCGGCGACGAACTCCCGGACCGCGCGGCCCTGCATGCGAAAGAAGTGGTGACCCGCGGCGATCGTCTGCGGCGATGCGGGCCGACGCGAGCCGCCGGCCTCAATGCGAATGAGCTGGTTGGCGTCGCCCCGGCTGGTCAGCTCGAAGTCGATGAGTCCGTACCCGTCGGGGGCGGGTCCCACCACTGCCGCGCCGGCGCCATCGCCGAAGAGCACCGCCGTCGCCCGGTCCTGGAAGTCGAGGGTCCGGGAGTAGACGTCCACACCGACGACGAGCGCGTGCGCGCCGGGACGCGTCGCCACCAGGGCCCGGGCCACGTCCAGTGCATACACGAATCCGGCGCAGACCACGTTCAGGTCGAGGCAGGCGGCGTTCCATGCGCCGAGGAGGTGTTGCACGAGGTGGGCGGTGGGTGGTTGCGGCGAATCACCGGTAGATGTGGCGACGATGAGATAGTCCATCCGGCTCGCCTCGAGGCCCGCGTCGCACAGGGCGCGGACTGCCGCCGCCGCGGCCAGGTCCGACGCTGCCTGGCTCGGCGCGGCGAACCTCCGTTCCTGGATGTGCGTCTTTCGCTCGATCCAGTCCGGCGTGACGCCGACGAGTTGGGCGATCTGTTCGTTCGGCACCGCGCGTTCGGGGAGGTATGAGCCCGTCCCGATGATGCCGATCTGCCGCTCGGCAGTCATGAAGTGCTTCCTCCTCCTCGCGTTCCCTCCACCGCTGACTAAGGCTGGATGTGTCGCCGGTACCAGTCGAAGGTCCGCCGCACGCCCTCATCGAGGGACACGACCGGCTCGAACCCGGTCAAGCGGCGCAGTTTGCCCAGGTCGGGGCAGCGTCGCTGGACTGATCCCGGCGGCGCGGCCATCGGCTGCAGGTGCGGAGCGGTGTCCGCCAGCCGGAGCACCAGCTTGGCCAGGTCGGTGATGTTCGTCTGCTCGCTGTCGTTCCCGATGTGGACGATCTCGCCGACCGCGCCGGGACTGCCCATCAGCCGGAGGACTGCCTCGACCGCGTCGTCGACGTAGCAGAAGGCGCGATACTGGTCGGCGCCCCACAGCCTGAAGGGATCTTCCCGGCGCAGCGCGCGCAGGACCATCTCCGGGATGACGTGGTCGGTACCCATCCGGGGGCCGTAGACATTGTGGAAGCGGCCGATCACCGGCGCGCAGCGCTTGGCGCGGGCGGCGTGCACGAAGGCGGCCTCCCCGAGCAGCTTGCTGATCCCGTACGCGAAGCGAGGCGAGGTCACGTCGGCGACCATGACGGGTACGTCCTCCGCGGTCGGCACCGGCACGATGCCGGCATCCACCCCGCCGGCGTACACCTCGCTGGTCGAGCTGAAGAACACCCTTTGGCCCGGTGTCACCCAGTCCAGCAGATGCATCGCCGTCAGGGTGTTGACCCGCACTACCCGGGCGGGGTCAGCCTCGACGTTTCTGACGCCCACCACTGCCGCCAGCAGATAGATCTGTTCGCTGTCGCGCGGCAGCGCTGTCCAGGCGGCAGCCGACGTCAGGTCCGCGGAAATGACATCGACCGCGGGTCGGGCCCGCAGGGCCGCCAGCCGATCGTCGTCGCGCCCCCTGGAGAAGTCATCGACAATGGTGACACGGTGCCCGTCGGCGACCAGGCGATCGGCGAGATGCAGCCCGATGAAGCCCGCACCTCCCAGCACGAGGGCTCGCATCAGGCGTTCACCTCCGGCCGAGCCGTCGTCGGGCGCTCGGCGGGGCTCGGCTCGGGAAGGTAACCGATGCTCGCGTACCGGACGCCGGCAGATCGGAGCACCTGTTCGTCGAAGATCCGCCACGAGTCGAAGACCAGCTTGGGGCCGCGTTCGCCGAGCAGCGAGCCGGCATCGATCGCCCGGTAGTCGGGGTGGTCGTTGATGACGAGCACCGCGTCACTGTCGCTGAACGCCTTGTCCAGGCTGGTTGGCTCGCCACCGTTTTCTCGGATGACATCCTCGGTGACCATCGGATCGTGGCCAAGCACCGCGAGCCCGGCCTCCTGGAAGACCGGCATCATCGCGGCGATGGGCGTGCCGCGCATGTCGTCGGTCGGCGGCCAACCCTTGTAGGCCCAGCCCAGGACCGCCAACCGCGCCCCCCGCGTCCGTCCGCACTCCTGTCTGACGAGTTCCACGACCCTGGCGGCGACGTGCACGGGCAGGTACTCGTTGAGCCGCCGGGCGGCGCCGACGAGGAATGGACCGGGTCCCTCGGCACCGCTCATCATGAGATACGGGTCCTTGGAGAGGCAGCCACCACCGACGTAGCCCGGCCTGCTCAGGTCCGGCCGCGGGTAGTGAAGATTCGCCGCGCGGATGACCTCCAGCGGGTCCAGACCGTGCTGCTCGGCGATCAACGCCACTTCGTTTCCGAAGGAATAGATCAGGTCGGTGTGGCAGTTGTTCGACAGCTTGACGAGCTCAGCCGCCTCCAGGCTGGACATCGGAACCACCTCGGTGGACAGGCCGCCGAACATTTCGACACCCGCTGCCAGGCTCGCCTCGTCCAGGCCACCCACCACCTGCGGCAGCTCCACCAGCTCCCGCAGCGCCTGCCCCTGGATCGTCCGTTCCGGCGCCATCACCAGTCGCACGTCTCCCCAGGCGCGCTGCAGCGGAGGCAGGACGACGCGTCGGCTGGTCCCGACCGGTACGGTACTGCGCACCACGACGAGGGTGTCCCGCCCGCACCAACGCGCCACCTGTGCGGCGGCCGCCGCCAGGTTGCTCAGGTCAGGCTGGCGAGTCTGTTCGTCGACGGGAGTGGAGACGCACAGGACGACCGCGTCGACGGCCTCCGGCAGGTCCGGGCCGACACGGAGAGAATGACCGAGGTGCTCTGCGAACACCTCCTCAAGACCCGGCTCGTAGATGTGCGTGCGCCCGCTGCGCAGCGACTTCAGCACCGTGGGGCTCGAGTCGACGCCATACACCTGGTATCCCCGCCGCACCAGGGCGGCAGCAAGGGTGAGACCGACGTAGCCGAGACCCACAACACCTATTCTCTGGAACACCTTTCGCCTTTCGTTCAAGTTGGCTGGAGCTGACCGGGCAGCGTCCATGGGACAGCTGCGCGGAACGACAGGCGCACTCTGTGCGCCGGCATCGGGTGGGGTGCTCAGACGGGCTCTGGGATGCGTGCTGGAAGCAGGATCGGCTTGAGGCTCTCGAACCGGCGATTTGCCTCGTCGTAGTCCTCGGGACGGCCGATGTCGAGCCAGTAGCCGTCGAAGTCGTAAGTGGCCGGCAGGTCTCCCCTGGCGAGCAGGTCGAGGACCAACTGGTCGAACCCGAATGGGAGCCCTTGCGGATACGACGCGATGGCGCGCCGGGAAAAACCGTAGATGCCCATGCTGACGCGGTAGTCAATCTTCGGCTTCTCCCGGAACTGCACGACCTTGCCGCTCGACACCTCAAGGACACCGAAATCGATCTTGACGGTCCGTTGATAGGTGGCGACGGTCAGGGCGGCGCCGGAGGAGGCATGGGAGTGCAGCAGATCGGCGTAGTCGAGGTCGGTCAGGACATCCCCGTTCATGACCAGGAAGTACTCGGGCAACTGGTTTCTGATGCCGAAGAGTGGGCCGATGGTCGACAGCGGCACGGATTCCTCGATGTACCGCACGCGGAGCCCGAAGCGGGAGCCGTCCCCGACGAACGCCCGGATCAACGACCCCATGTGGTTGATGGCCAGGGTGACGTCCGTGAATCCGTGCGACGCCAACTGATGCAGCACGATCTCGAGGATGGCGTGATCCTCGCCGATGGGCATGAGCGGCTTCGGCAGCGCCGTCGTGTACGGCTTGAGGCGCGTTCCCTTACCGCCAGCCATGATCACCACATGCATGTCACAGTCCGATCTGAGCAGCTCCACTTGGGGCGGAAGTCTTGGGCCGGCAACGCCCGACGGGCTATACGGGGCCCTGACTGCACCCTACGGAACGAATCCGCAAAAAGGATGGGAATACATAAAGACGGCATATCGGTTGGAAACGGAGCCCGCCGGAGGGCGTTCGATCATTGCAGGATCTTGCTGGCCGCGTGGATCACGCGCTCCACCTGGTCGTCGGTCATCGCGGAGAACAAGGGCAGGCTGACGACGCGATTGGATGCGGCACTGGCGACCGGGAACATCTCGTCGGTGAGCGCGTACCGCTGCCGCCAGTACGAGTGTTGGTGCAGGGGGATGAAGTGGACGCTGCACGCCACCCCGAGCCGGGACATCCCGGCGATGAATTCGTCCCGGTCCAGGAACGAATCCGGCCCCATTCGCACGACGAACAGGTGCCACGCGTGGACATCACCAGCCGCGGGGGAAGCTGGCAGTTCGATCGGCAACCCGGCGAAGGCCCGCCGGTAACGCTCGACGATCTCCTCGCGCCGTACGCGCATCGACTCCGCCCGTTTGAGCTGGACGAGTCCCATGGCGGCCGCGGGCTGGGTGAGGTTGTACTTGAAACCGGCTGCGACGACGTCGTAACGCCACGCCGGGCGGTCGCTGCGACGCTGGTCGAAGCCCTCCCGGTCGAGACCGTGCAGCCGCATCGTGCGAACCCGCGCGGCGAGATCGAGGTCGCGGGTGACGAGCATGCCGCCCTCACCGGTGGTGATCGTCTTTGTGGTGTGGAAGCTGAACACCGTTGCCGCGCTGTCGCCCGCCCCGACGGGCGCACCCTCACCGACAGCCGGGAACGCGTGGGCGGCATCCTCCACCACCGCAAGTCCGTGGGCACGGGCGAACGCCTGGAGTTCGGACCGGGGCACCGGCCGGCCGGCGAAGTGCACGGGGATGACGGCCGCGGTCCGGGAGGTGACCTTGCGAGCGGCGTCAACGAGGTCGATGTTGAGCGTGACGGGATCGACGTCCACGAGGACCGGGTCGGCGCCGAGGTAGACGACGACCTCTGCGGAGGCCGTGAAGGTCCAGCTCGGGACCAGCACCTCCATGCCCGGCCCGATGCCGAGCGCCTCGAGTGCCAGGTGCAGGCCGGCGGTCGCCGAGTTCAGGGCGATCGCCGTGACACCTGGGCCACACCGTTCGGCGAAGCGGGCCTCGAACTCTTCCACTATCGGACCGTTCGACAACCATCTGGACCGCAACGCCGCCGTCACCGCGGCGATCTCCTCCTCAGTGATGTCGGGCAGTGCGAACGGAAGCCGATCATCCATCCCAGTCCTCCTGGTGGGCATTTTCATCCTATTTGTTCCGCGGGAGGGGTGAGGCTCCCACCTTGCTTCTGCCCGGCCGTCGCGCTCCGCCGGCTCGCTCGACGATGTCGGCCATGACCGCCGCTGCCTGGCCCCTGTCGAATGACCGCACCGCGTGCTCGCGAGCGCGCCCACTCCGGGTGGTCAGTTGGCCGCTCTCGAATTCCCGGTACGCGGCATCCAGGGCGGACGTCAGCGCACCGACATCGCCCCGCGGAAATATCCAGCCGACCGAGTCGTCGACGGCCTCGGGAAGGCCCCCCGCGTCGCTGACGATGCTCGGTACGCCCATGGCCAACGCCTCACGCACCACGCCGTTGCTCCCCTCGGACAGCGAGGGGACGACGCCGACATCGGCGGCCGTGAAGTAGGGGCGGAGATCGGGCTGGAAACCCAACCAGGTGATGCTCGGATCCTGCTCGACGCCGAACCGGTCGATCAACTCCTGCCGGTACGCCTTGCCGGCCGCGGTGAAGCCCTCCCCCACCAGGACCAGCTGCGACCGCGGGTGCTTGGCGTGGAAGGACGACCAGGCGGTCAGCAGGGTGTCGTGACCCTTGATGCCGCGCCCGCGGTGCGCCAGGCGTTTCGGCGGATACACGAGCCCGACCATCACGACGACGAAGCCGGCCGGGTCCACCCCGATCTCCGCTCGCGCCTTTTCCCGGGCGCCCGTTCGGGAATCGGGCTCTTCGGTGCCGTCGGATGCGAGGTACGGCGGGGCGAAGTAGTCGAGATCAATGCCGAACTGGACAACCGGCCGGCGTTCGGCGGGGCAGCCGATCTGGCCGTAGAGCTCCGAGATGTGCTGCGTGCAGCAGATCGTCACGTCGTCCAACCGCCGCATGAGCCGCTCGATCGGGCGGATCAGCGGAGATTCGAGGTACAGCGGTCCGCAGACGACGTGTACGCGGCGCAGCGGAAGCTGCAGCGTGGCGAGGCGGGCGGCGAGCGCCGAGGCGTACAGGTGGTACTTGAGGACGTCCGGCCGGAGCTGTCGAATGAGACGCCGCAGTCGCCACAGCCCCCGCAACGTGGCGACGGTCGGCCGAAATCTGAAGTCGAACGGAGCGTCGACGACCGGAATGCCTCGCGTCTGCAGTTCGGTCCGCAACCGCCCTGGGCCGGGCGGGATGACGACCGTGACGTGATGGTCGCGACGACGAAGCTCTTCTATCTGAGGGATCGTCCACATGCCCCCGTTGTTCGTCTTCAGTAGGACCAGTACCCGACGTCCCGCCATGTGACGTGAACCTTCCTTCACCTTGGTCGCTTGGTGGATGGCCCCCGGCCAGCGACGCTCGGCCATCGCCTTCAGCTCGGAGAAGAACGCGATCCTCGCCGCCACAGGGGCGCAGAGCGGGGGCGTTCCATGGTCGACGAGTCGCCGAGCCGGCCCGGGCGGTAGCTAGCGACCACTCCGACGAGAACCCGCTTCGCCCCGTATTAACCCTTCGCACCGTACATCCGTTACGCGCTTTTTGTCGCGATACGGCGTCCGTCCGGTGGGGGGAAAAGGGCGAATATGCCTCGTGTCACCCGTTTTGCGGACGTATGAACCTTAGGCGGTTACCGTGCTGCCATGTCTTATGTGTCTGAATCGTGGCGCGCGGTGACCCTGGGAAAGCTGGTCGTCGTGGGCCAGGGATATGTCGGCCTCCCGCTGGCGATGCGGGGGGTGGAGGCGGGGTTCGACGTGACCGGCGTCGACCTCGACGAGAGCCGGGCCAAACGGCTCGCCGCCGGGGACTCCTTCATCGAGGACATCCCCGCCGGCCGCCTCGGGCGGGCCCTGGGCAGCGGCCGGTACCACCCGACCACCGACTACGCCGACGCCGCCGGCTTTGACGTCTGCGTCATCACGGTTCCGACCCCGCTGCGTGACGGCGCCCCCGACCTCAGCCACATCGAGCAGGCCGGCGTCGCTCTCGCCCCGTACGTGCGGGCGGGCTGCACGGTGATTCTCGAATCCACCACCTACCCCGGCACCACGGACGAACTGCTCCGTCGCCTGCTGGAGACGGGAAGCGGCCTGCAGAGCCCCGGCGACTTCCACCTCGGCTACAGCCCGGAGCGGATCGACCCGGGCAATCCCCGCTGGCGACTGGAGAACACCCCGAAGGTCGTGTCCGGTATGGACGGTGCTGCCCTACGCCGCGTCGAGGCGTTCTACCAGCGCATCGTCGAGCAGACCGTGCCCGTGGCTTCGACCCGGGTGGCCGAGCTCACCAAACTGATCGAGAACACCTTCCGGCAGGTCAACATCGCCCTGATCAACGAGCTGACGATGCTGTCGCACGAACTCGACGTCGACGTCTGGCAGGCGATCGACGCGGCGGCCACCAAGCCGTTCGGTTTCATGTCCTTCCGGCCCGGTCCCGGAGTGGGTGGCCACTGCCTGCCCATCGACCCGTGCTACCTGTCCTGGCAGGTGAAGCGCACGCTCGGCCGACAGTTCCGCTTCGTCGAGCTGGCCAACGAGATCAACCACCAGATGCCCGAGCACGTCGTGCAGCGGATCACGGCGGGTCTGAATCGACAGGGGCGGCCGGTGAACGGGTCCCGCCTGCTGCTGCTCGGCCTGGCGTACAAGAAGAACACCGGCGACATGCGCGACTCACCCGCCGTAGACATCACCCGACGCCTCCAGGCACTCGGCGCCGAGGTCCGCGCGGTGGAGCCGCACGCGGCGGCGGACCACATCCCTCCCGGCGTGGTCATCGTGGGGCTGACCGAGCACGAGCTGCGCGCGGCGGACGCGGTGGTGGTGGTCACCGACCACGACGCGCTCGACTACGACCTCGTCGCGCGTACGGCGAGCTACGTCTTCGACGCCCGTAGTCGCTGCCACGGAGACAACGTCGAACGGCTCTGACCGCAGTCGCAGCAACACACCGCCACCCTCCCGCACCGTACGGACGTGACCAGCCGCTGGCGGGCGGCACCAGAAAGGAATCCGAATGCGGATCGACGGCCCGCTACTCTCCGCCGACGGCAACCGGGCAAGCGACCGAACACCGGGTCCGGAGCCGGGCAGCCTCGTCGCCGATTACGTCGTCTCCGCCGTCGTGCTGACGTCGGCCAGCGCGACACTCATCCTCATCGACCCGAGGCTCCGCCACTGGTTCCTCGTTCCCGTCACGATTGCCGGCGCCCTCATCGCTGTCGACGTGGTCCGGTGGCTACGGCGAGCCCTCGACACGTTCCACCCGCAAGGGATCCTGGCGCTGCTGGGGGTTCACTTCTTCTACCTGGCGCCGATCCTGCACGTCATGCTCGATCGCTGGCCGACTCTCGAGCCGGGAACGTCGGACTGGCGGTCGGCGCTGGGTGCCATGGCCCTGGTGAATGTCGTCGGGCTGTTCCTCTACCGCTTCGTCCTGTCCTTCCGGGACCGGTCTCCCGATCCGCGCCGACCCGTTCGCCAGCTGGATACGCGGAACTTCTACCCGCTTGGACTCCTGGCCGTCGCGCTGAGCATGGCAGCGTTCGCCGTCCTCTGCGCACGCTTCGGGGGCATCTCCGCCTATCTCACGCTGGTGGCCGAGGACGTCGAACGGGACCAACTGGCCGGACTCGGCTGGCTGCTGCTCCTCGCGGAGGCCTTTCCGATGCTGGCCTTCGCACTGGCCGCCGTTCGCTGGCGAGCCGCGCTGGCGAAGCGACCCGGTGCGCTCGTGATGCTGGTCGTCCTCCTCGCGATCGTCCAGTTCACCGTCGGCGGACTGCGGGGCAGCCGGAGCAACACCGTCTATCCGATCCTGATGAGCCTGGTCCTCGTTCATCTGCTCATCGTCCGGATCTCCCGGAGATCCCTCCTGGTCATCTCCCTGGCCACCGGCGCCTTCCTGTACGCGTACGGGATCTACAAGGACGCCGGCACCGAGGTGCTCGACGTCGCCCGCGGAAGCCGCAGCGTTCAGGAGCTTTCCGCCGACACGGGCCGAGACCTGCCCACCCTGCTGCTCGGTGACTTCGGCCGGGCGGACATCCAGGCGCTGATTCTCGACCGCCAGCTTCATGGCCAGGGAGAGCCTGCGCTCGGGATCACCTACCTCGGGGACGTGTCCATTCTTGTTCCCAACGCGCTCCTGCCTCACCCGCCCAGGGACAAGGTCGCGGTCGGCACCGATGTGATGTACGGCCCCGGCCGATTCGAGTCCGGCAACCCCTCGAGCCGGGTCTACGGCCTCGCGGGGGAAGCCGTGCTGAACTTCGGTCCGCTGGGGGGCGTGGCGTCCTTCGCCGTCCTCGGGCTGGTCATCCGCCTGCTCCGGCGGCTGTATCGACGGGCGGCGGCCGAGCCGGCACTGCCCGCCAAGCTGCTCGTGCCACTCCTGTCGGTGCCGGCGTTCCTGGCCAACGACCTTGACAACAACACGTGGTTCCTGGTCAAGTACGCGGCCCCCCTCGCGATCGTGACGTGGCTGTCGCTCCAGAAGCGCCGGTCAGAACCAGCGTGGGCGCGCGAGCCGCGACCCCGTTACCCGGTGGCGGCCCGAGGCAGCGTGGTGTCCGCCGCCGTACCCGGCTACAGCTCGACCTGAGGGACGAAGAGAACCGGGTCGCTCCACTCAATTGGGTGTATTTCTGTAGCTCTGGCGCGGACGGCACCTCAACCAATCAAGCTCTCGTTTGTGGACATTTCTGTCCGATTCGCGCGGTCTGTCAATCACCGCGCCGCTTCCTACCTCGTATGCAGCCGGAGGTCGCATGCCGCCCATCGCCACCACACACCAGCCCGTCCCCGCGGCTCCCGCTCAGAGGATCGCCCGGCGCCGGTCAACGGCTCCGCTGGTCGCCCTGGACTGCGCGGCCTGGACGGTCGGCCTGTCCACGGCGACGTGGGCGCGGTACGAATTCCATGTCACCGCCGCTGACCTGGCCCGGGCCGCAACTGTCGGTCTGGCGGCCAGCGTTCTTCACCTCGGCATCTCGTGGGTCCAGCGCAGGCGCTGGGGCCGCTTTCCGGTGGGGAGCATGCAGGAAGCACGGGCTCTGGCCGCCACGACCGCCTGCACCGCCCTGGCTGTCCTGCTCACCATCGTCGCGCTCGCGGAACGACCCGTGCCCGCCAGCTCGCCCCTGGTCGGGGCCGCGATCGCCCTGCTCTGCATGCTCACCATCCGTTCCGCGTACCGGGCCCGACGCGACCGGGCATTGCGCCCGGACGCGCGCTCCGCGACCCCGGTGCTGCTGTTCGGCCTCGGCTCGGCCGGACAGGCGTTGCTCCGGGCGCTGCTCAGCGAGCCGCGAGGCCGCTACCTCCCGGTGGGGCTGCTCGACGACGACCCGGCGAAGCTGCACCTTCGGATCAGCGGCGTGCCGGTCCTCGGCGGCCGACGCGAGATCGCCAGCACCATCCAGCGGACCGGCGCCCGGACGCTGGTCTTCTCCGTGGCCAACGCGGACGCGGAACTGATCCGCGAGATCCGCCGGCTCACGCTCGCGGCCGGAGCGGAGTTCAAGGTGCTCCCACCGGTCGGCGAGCTCGTGGACCACCGGATCCGGGTCAGCGACATGCGTAGCCCGAACGTCGCCGACCTGCTCGGGCGGCGGCAGGTGGTGAGCGACCCGGTGACCAACGAGAGCGGGCTCGCCGGACGGCGAATCCTGGTGACCGGAGCCGGCGGGTCGATCGGCTCGGAGCTGTGCCGGCAGATCATGCGGGCCGGCCCGGGCGAGCTGATGATGCTCGACCGCGACGAGTCGGCGCTGCACAGCCTGCAGCTCGCCCTCACCGGACAGGCCCTGCTGGACGACCCACGGCTGATCCTCGCCGACCTCCGCGACCACGAGGGCATTCGGCGGATCATCGAACGGCGGCGACCGGACATCATCTTCCACGCCGCCGCGCTCAAGCACCTTCCGCTGCTGCAGCAACACCCCGGTGAGGCGGTCAAGACCAACGTCTGGGGCACCCAGGCGGTCCTCGACGCCTGCCGGGACGTGGCGAAGTTCGTCAACATCTCCACGGACAAGGCCGCCGATCCGGTGAGCGTGCTCGGCTACTCCAAGCGGATAACCGAGCGGCTGACCGCGCACGCCGCGCAGACCTACCCCGGCACCTTCCTCAGCGTCCGCTTCGGCAACGTGCTGAGCAGCCGCGGCTCGGTGGTGACCGCGTTCCGGGCGCAGATCGAGGCGGGGCTGCCCATCACCGTGACCCACCCCGAGGTGACCCGCTACCTGATGACGGTCCAGGAGGCGGTTCACCTCGTCCTGCAAGCCGCGGCCATCGGGCGGGCCGGCGAGGCGTTGGTCCTGGACATGGGCGAACCGGTACGCATCAACGACCTCGCCCGACAGCTCGCCGACCAGGCCCCCGGCCCCACTCGCATCGTCTACACCGGCCTCCGTCCCGGCGAGAAGCTGCACGAGGACCTCTTCGGTGCGGATGAGCCGGACCTGCGCCCGCTGCATCCGCTCATCTCGCACGTGCCGGTGCCACCGCTCAGCCCCGCCGAGGTCACCGCGCTCGACCCGTTCGACGACCCGGAGAAGGTTGTCGAGCGCCTCTCCTGGCTCTGCCAACAGCCGGCGCAGCCCTGGTGACAACGGGTACCGGCCGATGATCGGCGGCGGCCTGCGTCGCATTATCCGGATTGGAGACACCATGGCCATCCACCGTCCTTCCGCCCGCCCCTCGCGGCTGCCGCCTGACCCCTCGGAGAGCCTTGGCGGCTGCGCCGAGCTGGCTGAGCGACGCGCCAGGGAGCGCGCCACCCGGGCGACCGACGTCGTCGAGGGGTCGGTGGGTCACCGATGAGGGTGGTGGTGAGCACCGAGGCCCGGTTCTCCCGTACGCCGGACGGCGCGGTCTGGACTGTCGGCAGCAGCGCCAGCCACCGGTTCTGGACGCGCTACCTGACAACCTTCGAGCAGGTCCGCGTGGTGGCCCGAACGTTGGACGTCCCGGCGCCCGCAGACGGCGCGGTACGGGTCGACGGGAGCCAGGTCGAGGTGTGGCCGGTGCCGCACTACGTCGGGCCGCAGGAGTACCTGCGGTTCCGGCGGAGGGTCGGTGCGGCGGTACGCGCCGCGGCGGATCACGCCGACGCGGTGATCCTGCGGGTCCCCTCGCCCATCGGCGGGCTGCTGGCGAGCGACCGTCGCCGGCGAGGGCTGCCGTACGGGCTGGAGGTGGTGGGCGACCCGTACGACGTGTTGGCGCCGGGGGTGGTGAGCCATCCGCTGCGACCGCTCCTGCGGCAGTGGTCGGTCCGGACGCTGCGTCGTCAGTGTGCGTCCGCCAGGGCGGTCTCCTACGTGACGGAGCGGTGCCTGCAGGCCCGGTATCCCGCCCGTCGCGACGCCGTCGTCGCGGCCTACTCGAGCGTCGACCTGCCGCCGGCGGCGTACGTCCCGCAACCGAGGCGGCGCGCTGGATCGCCGGAGACCTGGACCCTGGTGTCGGTGGGGTCACTGGACCAGCTCTACAAGGGCATCGACACCCTGATCGAGGCGGTCGCCCGGTTGACGTCCGCCGGCACCCGCCTGCGCCTGGTCCACGTCGGCGGCGGCGCGTACCAGTCCCGGCTCGAACAGCTCGCGGCCCGGCTCGGCGTGGCCGACCGGGTGGTCCTGCTCGGTGCGGTGCCCGCCGGCGAGCCGGTACGGCAGCGGCTCGACGCGGCCGACCTGTTCGTCCTGCCGTCACGGACGGAGGGGCTTCCCCGGGCGCTCATCGAAGCGATGGCACGAGGGTTGCCGGCGATCGGGGCCAGCGTCGGTGGAGTGCCGGAGCTGTTGACCGACGAGGACCTCGTGGCGCCGGACGACCCGACCGGGTTGGCGGACGCGATCGCCCGTATGCTGGCCGACCCGGCCCGGATGGCGGCGGCCTCCGCCCGGAACCTCGCGCACTCCGGACGTTACTCCGCGGAAGCCCTGGCGGAGCGGCGGGAGGCGTTCTACCGCCGACTGCGGGCGCTCACCCAGCAACCTGCTCCGGCGACCAGCAACGCGTGACACGGCCGGCCCGCTCATGCGGGCCGGCCGGGACATCAGGACGGGGAGGTCACCGCAACGGTTGAGCCCAGCGCCTCCGCGTGGCCGGCGCGCTCCCGTGGCGCCGGGGCCGGCAGCCATCCTCGGAACCACTCCACCGTGGCCCGGAGTCCGTCCTCGACCGGCGTCGGGGCGACGTCGGGGAAGAGTTGACGCAGGGTGCCGGTGTCGGCCTGGGAGTGCCGGACGTCGCCGGGCCGGGGGGCGAGCATGGTGCGCTCGATCGGCCGCCCGATGATCTGCTCCAGCTGGGTCAGGACCGTCTGAAGCTCGATCCGGTTGCCGAACGCCAGGTTCACCGGCTGTGCGTGCTGCACCCGGCGCGTCACCGCGTCGAGCAGCACCCGGCACACGGTCTCCACGTAGGTGAAGTCGCGGGACTGCCGGCCGTCGCCGTGGACGACCACCGGCTCTCCCCGCAGCGCGGCGTGCACGAACCGGGGAATCACGGCCGCGTACGCGTGGTCGTGGCGCTGGCCGGGGCCGAAGATGTTGAAGAACCGGAAGGCGAGGGTGGGCAGCCCGAAGCATGCCTGGTAGGCAAGGGCGTACGCCTCGGTCGACAACTTGCTCACCGCGTACGGGCTCATCGGCCTGGTCCAGGCCAGCTCATCCTTGGGCAGGACGGGGTTCGCGCCGTAGACCGAGGACGACGACGCCACGACGACGTGGGGCACGTCGGCCCGGCGGGCCGCCTCCAGCACGCAGAGCGTTCCGGTGGCGTTGGCGGCGTGTGTCGAGACCGGGTCGGCGATCGAGCGGGGCACGCTCGGCAGCGCGGCGAGGTGCACGACCGCGTCACGGCCGAGCATCGCTCGGCTCAGCGCCTCGCCGTCCAGGATGGATCCGCGGATCACCTCCGCCTCGATCCCGGCGAGATTGCGCTCCACGCCGGTGGAGAAGTCATCGATCACTCGCACGTCGGCGTAGCCCCCGTGCCGCAGGGCGGCGCGGACCAGGTTGCTGCCGACAAAGCCGGCCCCGCCGGTGACCAGTAGCCGCATCGTATTCACACGCCCCGCTTTCCGAATCGCGTCCATGTTGGTGGCGGCTCGACAGCGGGCCGACGACACGCTTCTGACCCGGGATGCTTCCTCGGCCGAGCCGGGATTGAGAGTAGTCAGGTTCACGCACTCTTTGCTCCGAAAGACGGTTTTCGCCGTTATTCGACCGATAGTGGGGTTCGAGGGCATCAAGAGCTGATACAACGGGATTGACCTTTTAGCCCGTCTGGGTGACGGCCGGCAAGCAGCCCGAGGAGTCCCATGTCCGTCGAAGAGGTGGATCTTGCGGCGTCCGCCGCCGCCGAGCGCGACCGTCCGCCGCCGATCCGGGTGATCCGGGTGCTCGGATCCCTGGACACCGGCGGCGCCGAGCAGCGTGCCATCGAGCTGATACCCAGGCTGGTCGCGGCCGGGGTGATCCCGCACTTCGTCACCCTCAGCGGCCGGAAGGGGTCGATGGCCCCGGTGGCCGAACAGTTCGGCGCCCACGTGCATCCGCTTCCGATCGATGCGCGCTTTCCGCTGCGCTTCCTCCGGCTGATCCGGCAGCTCCGGCCACGCGCCGTGCACTCGGAGGTGGCAACCTTCTCCGGCGTTCCCCTGCTCCTGGCCGCGCTGGCCGGCCGTCCGGTGCGGATAGCGCACTTCCACAATGACGGAGACGGCCACCCCGACACCCTCCGCCGGCGGTGGCAACGAGCGGTGATGCGGAAACTGATCTCGACGTTCGCCACCGACATCATCGGGGTGGCGCCCGGCACCCTCACCCATCTCTACCGACGGTCGTGGGAGTCGGATGCCCGCTGTCGGGTGCTCGCCAACGGTCATGACCTGGACCGGCTACGGCAGCCGTCCGCCGTCAACCTCCGCGCCACTGTCGCTGCCACCCCCGGGGAGTTGCTCTGCCTCTGCGTCTGCCGGCCGGCTCCGGTCAAACGACGGCCCATGGTTCCGGCGATCATCGCGGCGCTGGGGGCTCGGGGAATCGCTGCCCGGGCGGTACTGGTGGGGCCGAGGGATCGCGTCGACGATCGCGAGGTGCTCGCCGCGGCCCGGGCCCACGGGGTCGCGGACCGGGTGCACCTGCTCGGCCCGCGCGACGACGTCGGTGGGCTCCTCCGCCAGGCGGACCTGCTGCTTCACCCCGCCGAGCGGGAAGGGCTACCGGGTACGGTGCTGGAGGCCCTGGCGCTCGGCACGCCGGTCGTGGCCGCTGACCTCCCCGGTATCCGATTCATCCGCGACCACCTCCCTGGCCTGACGACGCTGGACGTCACCGCACCAGCCCAGGACTGGGCGGAGGCGGTTCAGACGCTGGGACTCCGACCCGGCCAGGGGCACGACGTCGAGGAGGCGGTGCGGCGGTTCGAGGCAAGCGTCTTCTCGCTAACGACCGCGGCGGAGCAGCACCTGGCCATGTACACCCGGTCCGGATAGCGGCGGAGCCGGTGACACGTCGCGAGAGCAGGCCGCCCGCCCGGGCCGGCCGTGGCGCTCCGCGGACCCGACCAGCAGCGACCAGGAGGTAGCGCGGTGGCTCGGAACCGCACCCGGGCCGTCGCGATGCTGACCGGGGCCAGCGCGCTGACGGCTGCGGCCAACAGCGCCGGCGCCATGGCAGCCACCGTCGCCTTGGGCGCCGATGAGCGGGGCGCGATGGTGCTCGTCCTGACGATCAGCGGAGTCGTCGCCATGATCGCACCGCTCGGGACCGGCATCGCGCTACGCGCGCAACTCCCCCGGGTCGACGACGAGGCGGCCCGGGGATCGTTGCTCGGCTCCTACCTGTGGCTCACCCTCGGCCTGGCCGCCCTCGGGGCCGCTCTGGCCGTCGTCGCTGTCCGGGTGTCCGCCCCCGCCATCGACGCTGGCCTCGCCGACCCGCGCCTGCTCGTGGCGGTCGCCGTCTCGACGCTCGCCCAGGTCCTGCTGTGGCAGTCCAACGAACTGTTCTACGCCGTCGCAGAGTTCCGGCAGGGCGCCACCTGGAACCTGGCGTCGGTGGTGGCCGGTCTCGCCGGGCTGCTGGTCGCCATCGCGATCTCCGCCCAGGCCTGGCTGCTCCTGCTGCTGCAGGGCACGGGAGTGCTCGCGGCCATGGTGGCGCGCTTGCGGCCGCTGCGCCGGCGGGGCCTGATCCGCCCGGTGGCCCCGTCGGGGCAGGTGCTGCGCGCCCTGTTCCGCCAGGGCGTCCCGTCGCTCGGGCTCAACATCGGCATCGTCCTGGCGCAGCGCGCAGACCGGTACATCCTCGGTGTCGTGGCCGGCACCACCGCGGTCGGGATCTACTCGCTGGGGGCCACGATGAGCGGGATGGCCGGGCTGATTCCGCTCGCCATCGGGCAGGTTTCCCTGAATGATGCCGCCACCGCTGGCGCCCGATTCTGGCCCGGCCGGCACATCGTCTGGGCTCTCGGCGGCGCCACGTTGAGCAGCATCGCCATCGCGCTCGGCGGCTGGCTCCTCCTGGTCCCGGTCTTCGGCGAGGACTTCGCGCCCGCTCGCCACCTGCTCTTCCCGCTGCTCGTCGCGGAGATCTGCCTCGCCCCGTACTGGGTGGCCGGCCGGGCGCTGCTCGGCGGCGGATGGAGCCGGACCGCTGCGGTCATCGGCGCAGCCAGCGCGGTCGGCGCCGCGGCGCTCTACGGGTTTGCCATTCCGATCTGGGGGATGACGGGCGCCGCGCTGGCGTCCATCGCCCTGTACGCCGGCCTGTCGCTGATGTCCATGGCGCTGCTGGCCCGCCGGGTCGGCGGCCCACGCGGCCGGATTCCGGCCACCGCCGCGCGTCATGCGCCGGTGGAACGCGTCCGCATCCACAGTTGACCCGCCGGTGACCGCACCCGTCGGGAGTGTGGCCCAGCCGGCACCTCCCCTGCGGCCGGCGCAGCTTCCGCGACGTCCGGCGCGTCCGCCGCCGATGTGGTGAGCTGTATAGGTGGCGGGGCTGGGTCTGATGCTGCACCCCACTCGGGACGTCTCCGAGGTGGTCGGGATCATCGAGCGGTGGGCGGCGCGCCACCGCAAGACGCTGATGGTGCGCGCGGAGGACGCGCACCGGGTGCCGCACAGCGTCGAGCCGGTCCCGGCGAGCGAGGTGGCCGTCCGCGCGGACGCGCTGATCAGCATCGGCGGGGACGGCACCATGCTGGGTGCGCTGCGCTCGGCCGTCCGCAACCCGAAGCCGGTGCTGGGGGTGCACCTGGGCCGGCTCGGGTTCCTCGTGGAGGTCGAGCCGCCGGACCTGCCGGCAGCGCTCGACCGGCTCGTCGCACACGATTTCACCGTCGAGTCGCACGCCTGCCTCGCCTGCGACGTGTGCGGCGACGACGTGGTGGCCTTCAACGACGTCGCGCTGGTCCGTCAGCCCGGCTCCGGCTTCGTCACCGCCACCCTCGCCGTGGACGGCCGGCGATACGGGTACTACCGCTGCGACGCCCTGGTGATCAGCACGCCGACCGGCTCGACGGCGTACAGCTACGCGGCGGGCGGCCCGCTGGTCTCCCCGGCGGTGGACGCGGTGGTGGTGACCCCGTCGGCGCCGATGGCCGGCATCTCCCGGTCGGTGGTGCTCGCGCCGGAGGAGAGCATCCGGCTGGAGCTTCAGCCCAATTCGGCGGCGGTCGCCGTCGAGATGGACGGGCTGGTGATCCGGGACGCGGCGACCGAGGGGGCCGTGGACATCAGCTACCGCCGGGACGCCGGCCTGGTGGTCCGCTTCGACCCAGGTCGCTACCGGGAGCGCAACCAGCTCAAGCTGAGCCTGCTCGACCTGCCGTTCCTGCCCGACCAGCTCCGCGAGCTGCTCCCCGACGAGGTTCGACAGCAGCGCGAGCTGCAGCCGCCCTGCTGACCGGGAAGCCGCCCGGAAGACCCGGCGCCGCCACCTGTTCAGGCTTTCGCCAGCACCGCGTCGACCAGGGCCTTCGCCTCCTCCTGGATCCGGGAGAGGTGCTCGGGCCCGTGGAACGACTCCGCGTAGATCTTGTAGACGTCCTCCGTGCCGGACGGCCGGGCGGCGAACCAGCCCGACGCCGTGGTCACCTTCAGCCCACCGATCGACGCGCCGTTGCCGGGGGCGGTGGTGAGGATGGCGGTGATCGGCTCGCCGGCCAGCTCCGCCGCGGTCACCTGATCGGGTGACAGCTTGGCCAGCACCGCCTTCTGCTCGCGGCTGGCCGGGGCGTCGATCCGGGCGTACGCGGGTGCGCCGAAGCGCTCGGCCAGCTCGGCCCAGTGCTGGCTCGGGGTCTTCCCAGTGGTGGCGATGATCTCCGAGGCGAGCAGGCAGAGCAGGATGCCGTCCTTGTCGGTGGTCCAGGTGCCGCCGTCGCGGCGCAGGAAGGACGCGCCGGCGCTCTCCTCGCCGCCGAAGCCGACCGCCCCGTCGAGCAGGCCGGGCACGAACCACTTGAAGCCGACCGGCACCTCCAGCAGCGGCCGCCCCAGGTCCTCGGCGACCCGGTCGATCATTGAGGAGGAGACCAGCGTCTTGCCGACCGCCGCCGCCGGCCCCCACTGCTCCCGGGTCCGGAAGAGGTGGCCGATGGCCACGGCCAGGTAGTGGTTGGGGTTCATCAGGCCACCGTCCGGCGTGACGATGCCGTGCCGGTCGGCGTCGGCGTCGTTGCCGGTGGAGACCGCGAACCGGTCGCGGGCCGCGATCAGCGAGGCCATCGCGTTCGGTGAGGAGCAGTCCATCCGGATCTTGCCGTCCCCGTCCAGGGTCATGAACCGCCAGGTCGGGTCGACGTTCGGGTTGATCACGGTGAGGTCGAGCCGGTGCCGTTCGGCGATCTCCCCCCAGTACGCCACGCTCGCCCCGCCCATCGGGTCGGCGCCGATGCGCACCCCGGCGTCGCGGATCGCGGCGATGTCCAGCACCGCGGGCAGGTCGTCGACGTACCGGGCGAGGAAGTCGTACTCCCCGGTGGTGTCGGCGGCGCGCGCCCGCGCGTACGGGATGCGCTTCACCTCCTTGAGCCCGGCGGCGAGGATGCTGTTCGCGCGGTCCTGGATCCACTTCGTGACGTCGCTGTCGGCGGGCCCGCCGTGGGTGGGGTTGTACTTGAAGCCGCCGTCGTCCGGCGGGTTGTGCGACGGGGTGATCACGATGCCGTCGGCGAGCCCGGCGGTCCGCCCCCGGTTGTGGGTGAGGATGGCGTGCGACAGCGCCGGGGTGGGGGTGTAGCCGTTGCGGCTGTCCCGCAGCACGGTGACGTCGTTGGCGGCGAGCACCTCCAACGCGCTGACCTCCGCCGGGGCGGAGAGCGCGTGGGTGTCCCGGGCGAGGAAGAGCGGGCCGTCCAGGCCCTGCTCCCGCCGGTAGTCGCAGAGCGCCTGGGTGACGGCGAGGATGTGGTCCTCGTTGAAGGCGTTCTTCAGGCTGGACCCGCGGTGCCCGGAGGTGCCGAAGGAGACCTGCTGCGCCGGGTCGGCCGGATCCGGGTGCTCGGCGTAGTAGGCGGTGACCAGCCGGGGCACGTCGACCAGGTCGGCGGGCTCGGCGGGCTGGCCGGCACGGGGGTGGGCCACTGCGGGATCCTCCTCGAAAGCACGGGCGGTCAGGGCTCGACGCGCTGACCCTTGCCGATGACGACGATGCCGTTGTCGGAGACGGTGTAGCGCTGCCGGTCCTTCTCCAGGTCGACGCCGATCTCGGCGCCCTCCGGAACGTAGACGTTCTTGTCCAGGATGGCCCGCCGGACGACCGCGTGCCGGCCGATCTCGACACCCTCCATGAGCACCGAGCCGTCCACGTGCGCCCAGGAGTGGACCTTCACCTTCGGCGAGACGATCGAGTTCTCCACCAGCGAGCCCGAGATCACCGACCCGGGCGAGACCATCGAGCTGACCGCCCGGCCGATCCGCTCGCCCCAGGCGTGAACGAACTTCGCGGGCGGGTACGGCGGCTGGTTGCTGTAGATCGGCCAGTCGAAGTTGTAGAGGTTGAACACCGGGTGGACGTTGATCAGGTCCATGTGGGCGTCGTAGAAGGAGTCGAGCGTCCCCACGTCCCGCCAGTAGCCGCGGTCCCGGTCGGTGCTGCCGGGGACCTCGTTGTCCTTGAAGTCGTAGACGTTGGCCTCGCCCCGCTCGACCAGCATCGGGATGATGCTGCCGCCCATGTCGTGCTTGCTGGTCTTGTCCTCGGCGTCGCGCTCGACCGCCTCGCAGAGCGCCTTCGTGGTGAAGACGTAGTTGCCCATCGAGGCGTAGATCTGGTCCGGCGCGTCGGGCAGCCCCACCGCGTCGGTGGGCTTTTCGCGGAACGCCCGGATGCGGCGGCCGTCCTGGCCGACCTCGATCACGCCGAACTGGTCGGCCATCGACAGCGGCTGCCGGATGCCGGCCACGGTGACCGCGGCGCCGGAGGCGATGTGGTCCTCCACCATCTGCCGCGGGTCCATCCGGTAGATGTGATCGGCGCCGAAGACGATCACATGCTCCGGCTGCTCATCGTTGATCAGGTTGAAGCTCTGGTAGATCGCGTCGGCCGAGCCGGCGAACCACCACGGGCCACGGCGCTGCTGCGCGGGCACCGGGGTGACGTAGTTGCCGAGCATCGTCGACATCCGCCACGTCTGGGAGATGTGGCGGTCCAACGAATGGGACTTGTACTGGGTCAGCACGACGATCTTGAGATAGCCGGCGTTGGCCAGGTTCGAGAGGACGAAGTCGACCATGCGGTACATCCCGCCGAAGGGGACGGCCGGCTTCGCCCGGTCGGTGGTGAGGGGCATCAGGCGCTTGCCCTCCCCGCCGGCCAGGACGATCGCGAGCACCTTGGCAGCCATGCTCAGACGCTAACCATCCAGCCCCAACTTCACCACTCGTACGCGCACAGTTCCGCACCGGGTGCGGGGTCGGAATCTGCACTAGGGTGCCGGGCATGACCGATTCCGCACGGCTGCGCGTCGACCTGCTCACCCGGGAGTACCCGCCGGAGGTCTACGGCGGCGCCGGGGTGCACGTCGAGTACCTGGCGCGCGAGCTGCGGCGCCTCGCCGACGTACGGGTGCACTGCTTCGGCGCGCCGCGCGACGAGCCGGGGGTCACCGCGTACCCGGAGCCGGCCGGGCTGGCCGGGGCGAACGCCGCGCTGCGCACCATGGGTGTCGACCTGGAGATGGCCGCCGGCGCTGCCGGCACCGACGTGGTGCACAGCCACACCTGGTACGCCAACCTGGCCGGGCACACCGCGAAGCTGCTGCACGGGGTGCCGCACGTGGTCACCGCGCACAGCCTGGAGCCGCTGCGCCCGTGGAAGGCCGAGCAGCTCGGCGGCGGGTACGCGCTCTCCTCCTGGTGCGAGCGGACCGCGTTCGAGGCGGCCGACGCGGTGATCGCGGTCAGCGAGGGGATGCGCCAGGACGTGCTGCTGGCCTACCCGGCGGTGAACCCGGACCGGGTGCGGGTGGTGCACAACGGCATCGACACCGCGCAGTACGCCCCGGACCCGGGCACCGACGTGCTGGACCGGCTCGGCATCGACCCGGCCCTGCCCAGCGTGGTGTACGTCGGCCGGATCACCCGGCAGAAGGGCCTGCCGTACCTGCTGCGGGCGGCCCGGGAGCTGCCGGCGGACACCCAGCTCGTGCTGCTCGCCGGCGCGCCGGACACCCCGGAGATCGCCGCCGAGGTGGAGGGGCTGGTCGCGGAGCTGCGGGCCAACCGGTCGGGGGTGATCTGGGTGGCCGCGATGCTCCCGAAGCACGAGGTGATCCAGGTGCTCACCCACGCCACGATCTTCGTCTGCCCGTCCGTCTACGAGCCGATGGGCATCGTGAACCTGGAGGCGATGGCCTGCGAGACGGCCGTGGTGGCCACCGCCACCGGCGGCATCCCGGAGGTGGTGGTGGACGGCGGGACCGGGCTGCTGGTGCCGATCGAACAGGCCACCGACGGCAGCGGCCGGCCGCTTGACCCGGGGCGGTTCGTGGCCGACCTGGCGGGGCGGATCAACGAGCTGCTGGCCGACCCGGAACGGATCGTCGAGTTCGGCCGGGCGGGCCGTCGCCGGGCCGTCGAGCACTTCTCCTGGGACGCCATCGCGCAGCGGACGCTGGAGGTGTACCGGTCGGCTGGCGCCGCCGGCTGACCCGAGCGCGAAGCGATCTCGCGCAGTAGGTTGAACCGGTGACAGGACGGTTCCCGATCGAAGACGTCTCCCCCGTCGTCTCCTGCGGTCGCTACCCGGCCAAGGCGGTGGTCGGCGAGCTCGTGCCGGTGTCGGCCCGCGCCTACCGCGAGGGGCACGACGCGCTCGGCTGCAACGTGGTCTGGCTCGGCCCGGACGGCGCGGCCCGCCCGTTCACCCGGATGCGCCCCGGCGAACCGGGCCAGGACCGCTGGCACGCCACCATCCGACCGGACGCCGTCGGCACCTGGCGGTTCACCGTCGAGGCGTTCCACGACCCCTACCTGACCTGGCAGAACGCCGTCACCAAGAAGCTCGCCGCCGGCCAGGGCCCGGCCGACCTGGCCAACGACCTGGCCGAGGGGGCCCGGGTGCTGGAAGCGGCGCTGGAGCTCGTCCCGGACGCCGACCGCGGGCGGGTCCGGGCCGCAGCCGTTGCGCTGCGCGACGAGGACCTCGACCTGCCCCGCCGGGTCGGCCCGGCGCTGGACCTGGCGGCGCTGCTCTGGGACCACCCGGTCCGCGAGTTGGTCACCACCGGGGACGAGCACCGGCTCTGGGTGGACCGGCCCCGGGCCCTCTTCTCCGCGTGGTACGAGTTCTTCCCCCGCTCCGAGGGCGCGGTCCCGGCCGCCGTCGACGCGCCCGCGCAGTCGGGCACCTTCGCCACCGCGACGGAACGCCTGCCGGGCGTCGCGGCGATGGGCTTCGACGTGCTCTACCTGCCGCCGATCCACCCGATCGGCCGGATCAACCGCAAGGGCCGCAACAACGCGCTCACCGCCGGGCCCGACGACGTGGGCTCACCGTGGGCGATCGGCGCCGCCGAGGGCGGCCACGACGCCATCCACCCCGACCTGGGTACGCCCGAGGACTTCCGCGCGTTCATCGCCGCCGCGGCCGAGCAGGGCCTGGAGGTGGCGATGGACCTGGCGTTGCAGTGCGCCCCGGACCACCCGTGGGTGACCGCGCACCCGGAGTGGTTCACCACCCGGGCCGACGGCAGCATCGCGTACGCGGAGAACCCGCCGAAGAAGTACCAGGACATCTACCCGCTGAACTTCGACAACGACCCGGCGGGCATCCGGGCGGAGATCCTGCGCGTGGTGCTGCACTGGGTGGGCGAGGGCATCCGGATCTTCCGAGTGGACAACCCGCACACCAAGCCGTTCGACTTCTGGCACTGGTTGATCCGGGAGGTCAAGAAGGTCGACCCGGACGTGCTCTTCCTCGCCGAGGCGTTCACCCGCCCGGCGATCATGCACGGGCTGGGCAAGATCGGCTTCACCCAGTCGTACACCTACTTCACCTGGCGCACGACGGCGGCCGAGATGCGGGCGTACTGCGAGGAGCTGGTCGCGGCGGCCGACTACATGCGACCCAACTTCTGGCCCAACACCCCGGACATCCTCCACGAGTCGCTCCAGCACGGCGGCCCGCCGATGTTCAAGATCCGGGCGGTGCTGGCCGCGCTGCTCTCCCCCTCCTGGGGAATGTACGCCGGCTACGAGCTCTTCGAGCACGTCCCGCGCCCCGGCGCCGAGGAGTATCTGGACAACGAGAAGTACGAGCTGCGCCCGCGGGACTGGACCGGGGCGCAGGAGCAGGGCCGCTCGCTCGCCCCGTTCATCGCCACCCTCAACCGGGTACGCCGCGCGAATCCGGCCCTGCACCGGCTGCGCAACCTGCGCTTCCACGACATCGACAACCCGGCGCTGCTCTGCTGGTCCAAGCACGACCCGGACACCGGCAACACGGTCATCGTGGTCTGCTCGTTCGACTCGCGCACGGTGCAGTGGGGCAACACCACGCTCGACATGCCGGCCCTCGGCTTCGACTGGCACGAACGGTTCACCGTGCACGACGAGCTGAGCGGGGTCAGCTACGACTGGGGGCAGCACAACGCGGTGCGGCTGGACCCGTACCTGCAACCCGCACACGTGTTCACCGTGCGCCGGCCCGTACCGCCGGCCGAGCCCGAACCGCCGGCCCCGGCGGTGCCCGACCTGACCGTCGCAGACGTACCCGCCGACCTCTCCGGCGGCACCGCCCCGACCGCACCGGCCGCGAAGGACGACGCACGATGGACCAGCTGATCGCCGGCGAGGCGTACGACCCGCACGCCGTGCTCGGCGCGCACCCCGCCGACGGGCGCACCACCATCCGCACCATGCGCCGCGGCGCCACCGACGTGACCTTGCTCGTCGGTGACGACCGGCATCCGATGAAGCGGGTGCACGACGTGGGCGTCTTCGAGGCGGCGGTGCCCGGGGAGGTGCTCGACTACCGGGTCGAGGTGGACGGCACGGTGCACGACGACCCCTACCGCTACCCGCCCACCGTCGGCGAGCTGGACCTGCACCTGATCGGCGAGGGGCGGCACGAGCGGCTCTGGGAGGCGCTCGGCGCCCGGGTCTTCGACGAGGGCGTGGCGTTCTCCGTCTGGGCGCCCAACGCCCGCGGGGTGCGGGTGGTCGGCGACTTCACCGGCTGGGGCCCGGACGACGGCTGGCCGATGCGCTCGCTCGGGTCGAGCGGCGTGTGGGAGGTCTTCGTGCCGGAGGCCGCCGCCGGCGCCCGCTACAAGTACCGGATCCTCGGCGCCGACGGGCACTGGCGGGACAAGGCGGACCCCCTCGCGGCCCGCACCGAGGTCCCGCCGGCCACCGCGTCGGTGGTGCACCACTCGGCGTACGAGTGGGGTGACGGCGACTGGCTCGCGCGGCGGGCGAAGCGGCAGCCGCACCAGGAGCCGATGAGCGTCTACGAGGTGCACCTCGGCTCGTGGCGGCCCGGCCTCGGCTACCGGGAGCTGGCCGAGCAGCTCACCGCGTACGTCACCGAACTCGGCTTCACCCACGTGGAGTTCCTGCCGGTGATGGAGCACCCGTTCGGCGGCTCCTGGGGCTACCAGGTCACCGGCTACTACGCCCCCACCGCCCGATTCGGCGACCCGGACGAGTTCCGCCACCTGGTGGACCGGCTGCACCAGGCCGGCATCGGGGTGCTCCTCGACTGGGTGCCGGCGCACTTCCCCAAGGACGAGTGGGCCCTCGCGCGCTTCGACGGCACCCCGCTCTACGAGCACCCCGACCCGCGGCGCGGCGAACACCCCGACTGGGGGACCTACGTCTTCGACTTCGGCCGCCGTGAGGTGCGCAACTTCCTGGTCGCCAACGCGCTCTTCTGGCTGGACCAGTTCCACGTCGACGGGCTGCGGGTCGACGCGGTCGCCTCGATGCTCTACCTGGACTACTCCCGCCAGGAGGGGCAGTGGGCCCCCAACGTGCACGGCGGCCGGGAGAACCTGGAGGCCATCGCGTTCCTCCAGGAGGTCAACGCCAGCGTCTACAAGCACCACGCCGGGGCGGTGATGATTGCCGAGGAGTCCACCGCCTGGCCCGGGGTGACCCGGCCGACCAACGAGGGCGGGCTCGGCTTCGGCTTCAAGTGGAACATGGGCTGGATGCACGACACCCTTCTCTACACCTCGAAGGACCCGATCTACCGGCAGCACCACCACCATCAGCTCACCTTCTCCCTGGCGTACGCCTGGAGCGAGAACTACGTGCTGCCGATCAGCCACGACGAGGTGGTGCACGGCAAGGGCTCCCTGGTGGGCAAGATGCCCGGCGACACCTGGCAGCGGCTGGCCAACGTGCGGGCGCTCCTGGCGTACATGTGGGCGCACCCGGGCAAGCAGCTGCTCTTCATGGGCTGCGAGCTCGCCGACGACCGGGAGTGGAGCGAGGAGCGCGGCCTCGACTGGTACCTGACGCACGACCCGGCCCGGGCCGGGGTGCAGCGCCTGGTCGGCGACCTGAACCGGATCTACCGGGCCACCCCGGCGCTCTGGGCGCAGGACACCGAGCCGGCCGGGTTCCGCTGGATCGCCGGCGACGACGTCGCCAACAACACCGTCTCGTTCATCCGGATCGCCCCGGACGGCGCGACCCTGGTCTGCGTGGCGAACTTCTCCGCCCGGCCGCTGGAGGGCTACCGGGTCGGCCTGCCCGCCGCCGGGACCTGGACCGAGGTGCTCAACACCGACGCCCACCACTATGGCGGGTCCGGGGTGGGCAACCTCGGCGCGGTGCAGGCCGAGAACGTGCCGTGGCACGGGATGGTGGCGTCGGCGTCGTTGCGCGTGCCGCCGCTCGGCGTCCTCTGGCTCCGCCGCGACTGAACCCGCGCCGAAAGGGTCTTGTCGCGCATCCTCCCCCGTCGATAACCTGCACGCCGCACACGGGGGAGGAACATCAGATGAAGACCACGCTGCGCGCCGCACTGTCCGTCGCGCTGCTCATCGGCTTCTACGTGCTGGCCGTCGGGCTGGTCGTGGCGGTCGGCGCGTTCGGCCTGGGCTACGGCACCGACTGGGACGGCTCCGGCGCCCCCACCAGCCTCCGGCCGTTCGTGGTCGGGGCCGCGATCGCCCTGCTTCTCGCGCTGATCTTCGCCTTCGGACGGGTGCTGGCCCTCCGCCCGTCCCCACCGGCCGGTGTCCGGCTCACCCAGGAACGGGCACCGGAGCTGTGGGCGCTGGTGCGGGACCTCGCCGACCGGGCCGGCACCCGCGAGCCGGACGAGATCCGGCTGGTCGGCGGGGCCAACGCCGCCGTGACCGAGGAGTCGAAGCTGCTCGGCCTGATCCCCGGCTGGCGTACCGTGCTCGTCGGGCTGCCGCTGCTGCGCGCGTACACGGTCGACCAGCTCCGGGCGGTCCTCGCGCACGAGATGGGGCACTTCTCCGGCCGGCACACGGCCACGGTGCGCCTCGCCCACCGTGGCCGGATGGTCATCGTCGAGACGGTCCGTGGCACCACCGTCGGGGTGCTGCGCGCCGTTCTCACCGGCTACGCCCACCTGTACGTCGCCGTCGAGCAGTCCGTCAGCCGGGAGCTGGAGTACGAGGCCGACCGCACCGCCGTGGCCGCCGGCGGGAAGACGGCGATGGTCAGCGCGCTGCGCGAGATCCGGGTGGTGGCCACCGGCTGGGACGAGTACCTGGAGCACCACGTGCTGCCGGCGTACGACCGCGGCCACCTGCCGGAGGACCTGTTCGGCGGGTTCGCCGCGTACCTGACCGCGTGCCGCGAGGAGATCCGCGAACGCAGCGTCGAGGTGGCGCCGGCCGAGCCGGGTTGGTGGGACAGCCACCCGCCGATCGGAGCCCGGATCGCCGCGCTCCGGTTCGTACCGGACGTACCGGTGGCCGCCGACGGTCGCCCCGCCACCGCGTTGCTGCCCGACCTCGACGCGGCCGGCCGGCAGCTCCAGGCGGGCCTCTTCGAACGGCCCGGCGTCCGGCTGCTGCCCTGGGACCGGCTCACCCCGACCTTGGCGTACCAGTCCGCCCGAGGGCTGGCCCACCCGCTGTTCCAGGCGGCCACCCGGCTGACCGGGCGGGCCGACGCCGACCTCGACCAACTGCTCGATCTCTTCGCCGCCGACCGGTACGCCGACCTCGCCCGGGAACTCAGCCTGGACACCGACGCCGAGTCGGGCCTGGAGGCGTTGACCGCGGCGTTCGAAGGCGCGGTCGAGGCGGCGGCGGTCGACTCCGGCGCCGCCGCCTGGCAGCACTCCTGGACCGGGCCGCCGGAGCTGCTCACCACCACCGGCGAGCCGCTGCCCCTCGGCGAACTGGTGGAGCTGGCGGGGGATCCCGCCACGGTGCCCGCCGCCCGGGACCGCCTCGCCGCGCTCGGCATCCGGACCTCGGTCGCCGCGCCCACCGGGGCCGCCACCGCCTGAGCCGCTCCCCGCTCCCCGCGCACCGCGCACCGCTCCGTCGGCGTGGCGTCGGACTGGCGGAGACACCACCTCTTACCGATATGCCGCTGAGTCATATTTATTTATGCCTCAGCGGCATATCGCTCTCACCTCTCACGCGGAGCGACGGACACTACCCCGTGTAGCAATCCGTGCCGCGCTTCATCCTTCGCGGTGGCCACCGGGACGGGGCGGCCCGGGTCGCAGCTACGCCGACGCGGCCCGCCCCCGCAGTCCGGGATCGACGGTGCGGATCAGCGGCACTGGTAGACCCGCCTACCGGCTGGAGTCGACCGCCCGGACCGTGCGCAGCAGGAAGCCGGGCAGCGACAGCTCCTGGCCGCCGGTCTCCGCGGCCACGTCGATCTCCTCGATCTCCGTGTCGACCCAGACCGGCTCGGCGAAACGCGCCCTCAACCACTCCTCGGTCACGCCCCAGCCCTGGTCCGCCGCCAGCGCCACCGCCAGTACGAAGACGGTCGCGCCCGGCGCGGCGAGGCCCGGCAGCACCGCGAGGTATCCGTCCACCTCGCCACCGCCGCGCCGGTCGAGGCTGTGCAGCAGACCGGAGTCGAACACCGAGTCGAACGGCGCCGACGGCAACGACAGTCGCGTGGCGTCCTGGACCTCGAAGTCCACCGTCAGGCCCTCGGCGGCCGCCTTGGCCCGGGCCATGTCGATCGCCACGCGCGAGATGTCGATCGCCGTCACCTGGTAGCCGTGGCGGGCCAGGGCGAGCGCGAGATCACCCGCGCCGCAGCCGACGTCGAGCACCTTCGGGCCCGGCACTACGTGGTCGAGCACCTCCGCGAGTGCCGGCTGCGGGCCGCCGATGTCCCAGGGCGGCCCGCCCGAGTCGGCAGTGTCGCGGTAGACCTCGTCGTAGTCGATGTCATAGGGCCGGTCAACCTCGGCGTCGCGTGCGCCCACCGTCAACCCCCTGGGCAACTCGCTTGCCGGCAGGACCGTGCAGGAGGCGATCCTACGTCGCGCGGGTGACGCCGGCCGCCTCCTCGTGCCGGGATCCGGGCGGTCGCCGTACTCAGACGAGGCCCGCCTCCCGCAGCAGCTTCCACAGCCCGGCGCCGTCCGGGGCGGAGAGCCACTTCTGGCCCACCGGGCCGGCGGACGGGCGACCCGCCGGGGCGGGCAGGCTGCCGGCGAGCACCGACTGGGTGGGCGAGAGCCGGCGGATCGCCACGCCGGCCACGTTGTCCGGGTGCGCGGCGGCGAACTCGCGGTAGATCTCCTGGTCGTGCTGGCCGTCGTCGCCGATCAACAGCCACCGGACCTCCGGGAACTCCCGGGCCAACCGGGCCAGGGTGGCCCGCTTGTGCTCCCGGCCGCTGCGGAACCAGCGGTCGGCGGTCGGCCCCCAGTCGGTGAGCAGCAGCGGGCCGGCCGGATAGAGGTGCCGGGAGAGGAACCGGGTCAGCGTCGGCGCGACGTTCCAGGCGCCGGTGGAGAGGTAGAAGACCGGCGCGCCCGGGTGGGCGGTGGCCAGCCGCTCGTAGAGCACCGCCATGCCGGGGACGGCGGCCCGGGCGTGCTCGTCGAGGACGAAGGTGTTCCACGCGGCGAGCAGCGGCCGGGGCAACGCGGTGACCATGACCGTGTCGTCGATGTCGGACAGGATGCCGAACCGGACGTCCGGGTCGAGGACGCGGACCAGGGCCTCGACCGGCTCGGCGTCGGGGACGCTGAGGCGTACGCAGCCCCAGCCGGGGGTGAAGTCCGCCTTGACGATCGTGTCGACGAAGCCGCTGCGGTCCGCGGTCGCCTCCTGGCGTACGCCGCCGGCCTCGATGGTGACCCTGGCGTACTTGGCCGGCAGGGTGGCGAAGCTGCGCCAGCCCCGCACCTTCTCCAGCCGGCCCCGCTGCCGGGTGTCCGGGCGGCCGAGCAGCACCCGGCAGAGCACCCGCGCCCAGCCCGGGGCGCCGTACCCGGCGTACGCGATGATGTTGACCTGCCATCCGGTGCGCCGCAGCCGGCGTTCGACCAGGCCGTGCAGGGCGTCCTCGATCCGCGCGGCCCGATGCAGCTGCGGTACCGCCAGTTGGTCCGGTGGTGTCGGTGGCACGCTGCCACCCTGCCACAGCCGGCGGACACCGGCCACGCGAGTCGGCTGCGCCGATCCAGCCCCGGGGCCGGGTGCCACCGTGACAGACTGCGGTCGCAGGCGACGACGGGGGCGTTGGTCGTGTCGACACCAGTGCGTGACCCGGGGCGGTGGCGTCCGGCGCTGGACCGGCCGGCGCTGGTCGCGCTGCTGCTCGGGGCGGCCGGGGTCGGCTACCGGCTGGTCCTGACGCTGCTGACCCTGCCCACGTCGAACAGCGACGAGGCGACCTTCGGGCTGGCCGCCCTGCACATCGCCACCGGCCACGAACGGCCGGTCTTCCTGTACGGCCAGCGCTACATGGGCATGCTGGAGTCCTACCTGGCGGCGCCGCTGGTCGCCTGGGCCGGGCCGAGCTGGCCGGTGCTGCGGCTGCCGCTGCTGGTGCTCTACGCGGCCTTCCTGTGGCTGGCGTACCGGCTGACCCGCCGCCTCTTCTCCCCCTGGCTGGCCGCCTTCGTGGTCGGCCTGCTGGCCCTCGGCTCGGAGCGGGTGGTCCGGGACCAACTCACCGCGGTGGGTGGGCGGCCGGAGGTGAAGCCGGCGGTGCTGGCGATGCTGCTGATCGCGGTGGCCCTCGGCGAGCGTCGGGTGCGGCACCGCTGGCTGGCCACCGGCGTGTTCGGGCTGCTCGCCGGGGTGGCGCTCTGGTCGGACTGGTTGATCGTGCCGTACCTGGCGGTGGCCGGGCTGGTGCTGGTGTGGGCGGCGCCCCGGGACCTGGTCGGCTGGCCGGGGGTGCTGCTGGTCGCCGGGTTCCTGGTCGGCGTCGCCCCGATGATCAAGGACAACATCATCGCCCCGGAGGGGCAGGACTCGTTGTCGGTGTTCCGCGAGATCAGCACCAAGGACGGGGCGGCCCCGTCCTGGTCGGAGCGGCTGCACGGCGGGCTGCTGGAGGGGGTGCCGCTGGCCTCCGGGCTCTGCCCGATGGACGGCTGTGCCCGGTGGGTGGAGTGGTTCGGCCTGCTCTACCCGCTGCTCCTGGTGGCCGCCGCCGGGCTCGGGCTGGTCGCGTACCGGCGGGCCGCCGACCCGGCCGCGCGGGTCCGGGCGGTCGCGCGGCTCGCCCTGGTCGTCGGCGCGGCGCTGACCCTGCTCGGGTACGTCCGCAGCGCGCTCGCCGCCACGGATCCGGTGGGCAACGCCCGCTACCTGTCGGTGCTGCAGATCTCACTGCCGGCGGTGCTCTGGCCGCTCTGGCTGGCCGCCGCCCATGCGGGGCGCGGTACGGCGGGCGCGGCGGCCCGGACCGGCGGGGCGGTGGCCGGGCTGGTGCTGGCGGCGCTCACCGCGACCGCGCTCGCGGCCACCGCGGCGTTCGTCGCCGACGCGCCGCCGCTGCGGGCCGAGGAACGACGGGCCCGGGAGCTGGCCGACGCGGTCCGCCGGACCGGCCTGCACGACGTGTACGGGGACTACTGGACGTGCAACCGGCTGATCTTCAACACCGGCGAGGCGGTGACCTGCGGGGTGCTGGACGGCGACCTGACTCCCGGGCAGAACCGCTACCCGGCGTACTGGAAGCGGGTGGGGCGGGCGGCCCGGCCCGGGTACGTGCTGGCCGTCGGGTCGCCGGCGGAGCGGACGCTGCGCCGGCTGGTCGGCGACCGGGCCGACGCGGCCGTGGTGGCCGAGGTGGGCGGCTATCGCGTGTACCACCCGGAGACCGCCGTGCGGCCGTGGCGCTGAACCGGGTCGTACGCTGACCCGATGCTCATCCTGCTGCCCCCGTCCGAGGGGAAGGCCGAGGCCGGCACGGGCCGGCGGCTCGACCTGTCCCGGCTCTCCCTGCCGGAGCTGACCCCGGCCCGCGAGGCGGTGCTGGACGCGCTCGTCGCGCTCTGCGCCGGGCCGGACGAGGCGGCGGCCCGGGCGGCACTCGGGCTCAGCGAGGGGCAGCGCGGCGAGCTGCGGCGCAACGCCCGGCTGCGGGTCGCGGCCACCGCACCGGCCGGGCGGATCTACACCGGGGTGCTCTACGAGGCGCTTGACCTGGCCACACTGCCGCCGACGGCGGAACGGCTGGCCCGCCGGTCGGTGCTGATCAGCTCCGGCCTCTGGGGCGCGGTACGCCTCACCGACCGGATCCCGCCCTACCGCTGCCCGGTCGGGGCGAAGCTGCCCGGCGTCGGCGCGCTGTCGGCGTACTGGCGGGCTGCCCTCGGCCCGGCGATGGCGGCGGCCGCCGGCAGCGGGCCGGTGCTGGACCTGCGCTCCGGGGCGTACGCGGCCACCTGGGCGCCGCGCGGGCCGGTCGCCGAGCGGACCGTCACGGTCCGGGTGCTGCACGAACGCGACGTCGACGGGGTGCCAACCCGCTCGGTGGTGAGCCACTTCAACAAGGCCACCAAGGGGCGGCTGGTCCGCGACCTGCTCACCGCCGGCGCCCGACCGCGCACCCCGGACGCCCTGATCGGAGCGCTGCGCGACCTCAAGTACACGGTCGAGGAGCAGCCCGCGGCGGCCGGCCGGCCACGCCAGCTCGACATCGTGGTCACCGACCTGTAGCCGCAAATTTTGCTCAAGGCTCGGGCGCAGCCGTTTCGCCGTGCCGGCGACGGGGTCACGGTAAGGGAACCCCGACGCCGACAAGGAGCTCCCCCGATGGCCCCCGAGCCCACCACACTGCTCGACCGGCCCCGGCCGTCGTCGACACCGCCACCGCTGGACTGGCTGACCCTGGCCGACGCGTTCGAGGTCGCCTGCCTGCTGCGCTGCACCCCGCCCCCGGCCGCCGACGGCCGCCGCACCGGCGTCGCGACGTACCGGGGCGGGGTCGCCGAGTTCAACCGGGAGGACGCGGCGCGCCGGATGCGGCAGCTTCTCGGCCGCCTCGCCGTGCCGGTCGAGCACGAGCTGGCCACCGGGGGGCTGCGCCGCCGCTACGAGCTGCACCGGCTGCACGTGCCGCGGGAGCACCGGTCGACGTACGCGAACCTGCTGGAGGCGGGCTGGCGCCAGGGCCGCCGGGAGCTGCTCGGCGGCCCGGTCCCCGGCGCCTCCCCGGCCCGGCGGATGTGGCGGCCCCGGCTGGCCGCCGCCGCCTGGCGCGCGGCGCTGCTGGCCGGCGGGCGGCACGTCCGACGGCACAGCCTGGGCATCCGGCTGGCCGACCGGGACCTGGCCGCGGTGCTCGTGCGCGGCGCGGCGCTGCTGGAGGTCCCGGTGATGCTCCGGCCGGGGGCCGGCTGTTTCGTGGTGAGCGTCCCCAACGGCGCGCACCGCACCCGGATCGTGGACAGCGCCGCCCTGGTGCCCCGCGCGCCGGCCTGAACCGCACACCCGGCGGCCGTCCGCAACCGCGCCGCCGGGTGCCCCCTGCTTCGGGGGAGCGGGGCCTCCACCGGGACCGAGGCCCCGCTCCCCCGGGATCCCGCCGACCGCCGCTGCGGGTTGCGCGGCGGGCGGTGCACGGCGCAGAGTGCAGCGCGTGAGCCGACACTGGTCCGTGCCCGGGCGACGCCGGGTCGCCGCGCCGGTCGCGCTGCTGATGCTGCTGCTGCCCGCCCTCGGCGGGCTCGCCGCCTGCCGGGACGAGCCGACCGAGCCGGTCCGGATCAGGATCGCCACGGGCAGCCCGACCGCCGTCTACCACGCCTTCGGCCAGTCGCTGGCCGCCCTCCTCAACCGGGAGGTGCCCGGGGTACGGGCCAGCGTGGTGGTCACCGCCGCCTCGGCGCAGAACGTCCGGCTGGTCGGCTCGGGTGCGGCGGAGCTGGGCTTCACCCAGGCCGACGTGCTGCCCACCCGCGCCGTCGAGCACCCGACGGTGCTCGCCGTGGCCCGCGTCTACGACGACCTGCTGCACCTGGTCACCACGGCCGGTGGCCCGGTGCGGACCCTCGCCGACCTGCGCGACCGGCGGGTGTCGGTGGGCGCCGACGGTTCGGGCACCGAGGTCACCGCGATGCGGCTGCTGGAGGTGGCCCAGCTCGGCGGCGACCGGGTACGTCGGGAACACCTGGGCCTGGACGACTCGGTGGCGGCGCTGCGCGCCGGCCGGATCGACGCGTTCTTCTTCTCCGGCGGCCTGCCGGTGCGCGGGGTGGCGGAGCTGGCCGGCAGCACCGCGGTCCGGATGGTCGACCTGGGCGAGTGGACCGAGCCGCTGCGCCGGTCCTACGGGCAGGTCTACGTGACCCGGGACATCCCCCGCTCGGTGTACGGGACCGAACCGGTCAGCACGGTGGCGAACCCGAACTACCTGATCGTCCGCGCCGACCTGCCGGAGGCGCTGGTGCGGGAGGTGACCCGGCTGCTGATGGAGCGCCGGGCGGAGCTGGCCGCCGCGCACCCGGCGGCCGGCCGGATGAGTCCCCGGTCGGCGATCGTCACCACTCCCCTGCCGCTGCACCCCGGTGCCGCCGACTGGTACCGGTCCAGCAAGCCCTGACCCCGGGGACGCCGGGACGGGGCGGGTGCCGGGTCAGGCCCGGACCGGGGCGGAGTCGGCCGGCTGGTCGGCGCCGGCCGGCGCGTCGGCGGCCTGCTCCGGGGCGGGGAACCAGAGCTCGGCGACCAGCCCGCGGGGCTCGCCCTGGCGCATCGTCAGCCGGCCGTCGGAGGCGTCCACCAGCACCGCCACGATGGTCAGCCCCAGCCCGGCGCCGTCCACGTTCTGCACGTCGGGCGCCCGCCAGAACCGCTCGGTGGCCTGGTCGAGCTGGCTGGCCGTCATGCCGGGGCCGTTGTCGCGCACCGCCAGCGCGGTCCCGCCGTCGGCGGCGCGGACGGTCACCGTCACCTCGCCGCCGGCGCCGCTGAACTTGACCGCGTTGTCGATCAGCGCGTCGAGGGCCTGGTCGATGGCGGTCGGCACGGTCCGGGCGTACACGGGGGCGGTGGCCATGTCGAGGTGAAGGGCGACCGACCGGTGCCGGGCCAGCGGCAGCCAGGCCGCCACCCGGGACGCGGCCACCGCGGCGGCGTCCACGGTGACCCGCTGGTTCTCCTCGCGCTCGGCCCGGGCCAGGGTGAGCAGCGCGTCCAGCACGGTGGCCAGCCGGTCGGTCTCCTCCAGCGCCAGCCGGTGCTCGGCCCGGCCGTCCGCGTCGGTCAGGCTCGGTCCCAGTTCCTCCACCCGCAGCCGCAGCGCGGTCAGCGGGTTGCGCAGCTGGTGGCTGGCGTGCGCCACGAAGGCCCGCTGCCGGTCCATCACGTCGGAGACCACGTCGGCCATGTTGTTGAAGCTGGCCGCCAGCCGGCGCAGCTCCGGGGGGCCGAGCCGGGGGCGCACCCGGGCGGTCCGGTGTCCCTCGGCGATCTCGTGGGTGACCGCGTCCAGCTCGGTGACCGGGCGCAGCACCCAGCCGGCCAGCCCGAACGCGGTGGAGACGCAGGCCAGCACGGCGAGCAGGCCGATGCCGGCGAGCAGCAGCCACCACGTGGTGATGGTGTGCCGCACCTTGCCGGCCGGGGTGGCGGTCACCACCGCCCCGAGCACCTCGCCGCCGTCGTTGATCGGGACGGCCACCAGCACCGGCCCGTCCACCCACGGCCAGACCGACTCCGGCCCGCTGAACTGCTGCCCGGCGAGCGCGGTGTTCAGCGCCGCGTCGGCGCCCGGGCCGAATTTCCAGCTCACCGAGGCGGCCACGGTGCGGCGGTCCCGGTCGACCACCGCGGCGCCGATGCCGTACAGCTCGTCGTACGCGGCCAGCTCCGCGTCGAGCGGGCCGGGCCCGCCGCCGCGCAGCGCCGGGCCGGCCAGCGAGGCGACCCGGGTGGCGTCGGCGAGCCGGTCGGCGCGGACCCGGTCGGTCTCCCGGGTGGCGAGGGTGGCGGCCAGCGGCGTCTCCAGGGCCAGCAGCACCAGCACCATCAGCAGCAGGTAGCTGATCACCAGCCGGCGCCGCACCGCGGGCTCCTCACGCGCCGCGGAGCCGGTAGCCGACCCCGCGTACGGTCTCCACCAGCGTCGGGTCACCGAGCTTGCCGCGCAGCGAACCGACGTGCACCTCCACCGTGTGCCGGTCGGCCCACGTGGTGCCCCAGACGTCGAGCAGGATCCGCTCCCGGGGGACCGCCACGCCGGGCTGCCGGGCCAGGGAGAGCAGGATGTCGAACTCCTTGCGGGTGAGCGTGACGGCCTGGCCGGCGACGGTGACGGTCCGGCCGCCGACGTCGATGCGGACCGGGCCCGTCTCGATCAGGTTGCGCTCCGGCATGGTGTGGGCGGCCCGGCGCAGCACCGCCTCGATCCGGGCCTGCAGCTCCACCATGGAGAACGGCTTGACCACGTAGTCGTCGGCGCCGAGCCGGAGGCCGAGCACCCGGTCGCGTTCCTCGCCCCGGGCGGTCACCGCGATGATGCCGAGCTGGCTGCTGCGCCGGCGCAGCTCCCGGCAGAGGTCGGTGCCGTCCCCGTCGGGCAGGGTCAGGTCGAGTAGCACCAGGTCGCAGGGGGCGGCGGAGAGGGCGGCCTCGACGGTGGCCGCGTGCTCCACCTGGTAGCCACGCCGGGTCAGCGCGGAGGAGAGGGCGGCCGCCACCCGACGGTCGTCCTCGACCAGGAGGATCCGCACCCGTGCCTCCATCCGCTCGACGTACTGCCCTGCGAATGGTGGCAGACGTGGCGGCGGTACGGGAGGGGCGGTGTCCGGTCAGAGCCCGAAGACGTCCTCGGCGGTGGCGTCCCGGACGCCGTCGGTGAAGCCCCGGAAGCCGGGGTCGGCGTGGCTGAGCGGCACGCTGGTGAGGTTCTCCCCGGTGGCCTGGGTGACGGCGTCGACCAGCGGCCGGTAGTCGGTCTCGGCGTCGTCGAAGACGTCGTCGTCCGCCTCCGCCAGGTTGATCACGTGCTGGACGTCGTCCGAGGGGGTGTCCGGGTCGTCCGCCCACTCCGCGCCGGCCTGGTAGCACTCGTCGTAGATCGCCCGCTCGCCGTCGGTCCACTCCTCGTCGTAGCTCTTCATGCCCCTCCCTCCGCGGCCCTTCCCACCCGAGCATGCCGGTCGCGGCGGCGCGGGCGCGGGCGTACGCGGGAACACGCCCTAGGCTGCGGGGGTGATCTACAAGATTCTCGCCACCAGCGAGTGGGAGCAGGCGCGGGCGGCCGGGCACTTCGCCGGCAGCGAGTTCGACCACCAGTCCGGGTTCATCCACCTCTCCGGGGCGGACCAGGTCGTGGAGACCGCCCGGCGGGTCTTCGCCGGGGCGACCGGCCTCACCCTGCTGGCCGTGGACCCGGACCGGCTGGGGGACGCGCTGCGCTGGGAGGAGTCCCGGGGCGGCGCGCTGTTCCCGCACCTCTACGCGCCGCTGCCGGTCGAGGCAGTGGTGGCGGCGCACGCGCTGCCGGTGGACCGGCCGGCCGCCGACGCGGTGGCCGAACTGCTGCCCTGACGACTCGCTCCCGCGGCCCAACCACCGGGCACCCGACGAACGATCGTGGACATCGCACTATGCTGCGTCGAGCCCGTACCGGCACCGGGAGCCCCCGGGGGCGGCCGGGTGGTCCTGGCCCGGGCGGGTCCGCGCGCTGCGCCGGCGCGGTTCACCCGGCACCGACGGCGCGACGGCGCGCCCTGCCACGATGCGAGTAGACAATGACTGACACCAACGACCGGTCCGCCTCCGTGTTCGTCCACCCGACGGCCGACGTGGAGGAGGGCGCCCAGGTCGGCGACGGCACCAAGGTCTGGCACCTGGCCCACATCCGGTCGAGCGCGCACGTCGGCGCCGGCTGCATCATCGGCCGCAACGTGTACGTCGACGCGAACGTCACGGTCGGCGACCGGGTGAAGATCCAGAACAACGTCTCGGTCTACCAGGGCGTGACCATCGAGGACGAGGTCTTCGTGGGCCCCTGCGCGGTGTTCACCAACGACTTCCGCCCGCGCGCCCAGAACCCGGACTGGACGATCACCCCGACGATGGTCCGCCGGGGCGCCTCGATCGGCGCCAACGCCACCCTGGTCTGCGGGATCGAGGTCGGCGAGTACGCGATGATCGCCGCCGGCGCGGTGGTGACCAAGGACGTCAAGCCGTACCAGCTGGTGGCCGGCAACCCGGCCCGGCCGAAGGGCTGGGTCGACGAGAAGGGCGAGGTCGTCTCCCGCGACATCGACAACCCGCCGCACCGGGGCTGAACGCGCGACGGGGGCGGCGACCAGGCGGTCGTCGCCCCCGTTTCCCGCGTACGGGTCAGCCGCAGAGGCGGCCGACCTCGTCGCGGAACCGGTCCATCGGGTTCGACCCGGCCGGCCCGAGCAGATACTCCTTCAGCTCCCGCCGCGCCTCGGTCATCGGGTCGTCCCCGGCCCGGGTGACGGTCAGGACCTTCGCCAGCTCGCCGCAGTCGGCGGAGAGCAGGTAGGCCGCCCGCGCGGTGGGGAACCGGCGGCGGAACTCGTCCTCGGGCAGGCCGGCCGGGTTCGCCACCACGTACGGCCGCTCGCTCTGCACGAAGTCGGAGACCACGCTGGAGACGTCGCTGACCAGCAGGTCGGTGGCGTTGAAGCAGTCGAACAGCGACGGCGTGCGGCCGGTGACCACCAGGTGAGCGGTGCCGTCCAGCGAGTCGGCGTCGGTCTGCCCGCCGGCGGCCCGGATCCGGGCGACGATTCGCTCGTGGACCGCCCGGGCCTTCCTCGACCGGGTGCCGGTGAGCGGGTGCGGCTTGTAGATCACCCGGAGGCCGCCGGCGGCCAGCAGCCCGGCGACGATCTGCTCCCCCATCAGCACGAGCGAGGTGTGGTAGGGGTCGTCGTCCAGCCAGCCCTCCCAGGTGGGGGCGTAGAGCACGGTGAACACGTGGTCGGCGGCCCCGGAGCCGAAGGTGTGCACCCCGGCGAGCTGCGGACGGCCGATCTCGACGATGTTCCGGTCGAGCACGCCCACGCCGGCCCGGGCGTAGCGCTCCCGGCCCGCCGGACCGGCCACCCAGACCTCGTCGTACACCTTGCTGTAGGGGTTGACGCTGGCCTGCTTGTCGCTGTCGCCGTGGCCGACGAAGACGTGCTTCACGCCCGGCTCGCGCAGCAGGTGGATGTTCGCGCCGACGTTCGCCGCGTACAGGGCGACCTTGACGGAGCTGAAGTCGAGGTTCATGAAGTCGACCCCGGCCGGTACGCAGACCACCGGCAGCCGGGTGTCGGCGAGTTCGCGGAACGCGTCCTCGGCGCGGAGCAGCACGACCGCGCGGCGGCCGGCCGCCTCGACCGGGGCGAGCCACATGTTGGCCTGGTAGACGTCCTTGGCCGGGCCGGCGAAGTAGAGCGCCACCTCGGGCTGTTCCCGGGCCATCCAGGCGTGCACCGCGGGCAGCACGCCCGAGGTGCGGCCCCGCCCGCGTACCCAGGTCAGCGCCAGCGCCGCCGCGACGACCAGCCCCGCGACCAGGGTGACCGCGCCGGTCACCACCACGGGAGTGACCCGGTCGATCAGCGCGGCCACCACGGCCGCCGGCACGAGGAGCACGTTCAGCAGCGGCATCCGCAGGCCGGCGAGGCGCTGGGCCCAGGCCGGCGGGACCGGTACCGCGCGCTGCGCGCCGAGGTCGATGTTGCGGGTGAACGCCGGGGTGGCGGCGCGCCCGTTGACGATCCTGGTGAGGGCCGTCGTGCCCACCGCGACGGTCCAGAGCGCGGCCGGCAGCAGCAGGACGGCGACGGTGGCGCCCACCCCGGGGCGGACCGCGCTGACGGTCAGCAGGACCACGGACAGGTCGCGGAGGAGCCGCCGCCAGACCAGCCCGAGGCCGGCCTTGCGGAGCAGCTCGCCGGTGTCCGTGAACCGGGTGGCGAGGGACAGCTCACCGGCGATGACCACCGCCGCGGCGACCGCGTACGGGATCACCCAGCCGAGGACGCCGGAGAGGATCATGACCCCGTAGCCGAGCAGGGTCACGCCGACGGTGGCGACGCCCTGTTGGCTCCGTACTCTGCTGAACAACGACACGCTCCCTGTCTGCTCACCCGCGCCGATGAGGTCGATACCGGGCAGGTGCGACCTTAAACGGCGCAAGTAACACAAGTATTGCCGGGGTGTCCGATGGGTGAACAGCCAAAGACGGTGTTCCCCGCAGGCCGCGCAACGCAGCGGGCCCCGGCCGACGAGCGGCCGGGGCCCCGGAGCGCAGCGGGCGGGTCAGCCGCCGATGACCACCCGGCGGACGCCGGTCCAGCGGGCCGGGTCGGTGACCCGGCGGCCGTCGACCAGCACCGTCACGCCGGGCAGGTCGGCCGGGGTGAGGGTGCGGTACTCGGCGTGGTCGGCCTGGATGACGGCGGCGCCGACCGGCTCGCCGTCGTAGCCGGGCAGGCCGTGCGCGGCCAGCTCCTCGTTGGTGTACATCGGGTCGGAGACGTACGGCGTGGCGCCCCGCTTGCGCAGCGCCTCGACGGTCGGGAACACGCCGGAGAAGGCGCTCTCCTTGACCCCGCCCCGGTAGGAGGCGCCGAGCACCAGCACGCCCACGCCGGTCAGGTCGCCGTACGCGGCGGCGAGCAGGTCGACGGCGTAGTCCGGCATGGCGGCGTTGGCCTCGCGGGCGGAGCGCACCACGGTGGCGGCCGGGTCGTTCCACAGGTACATCCGCGGGTAGATCGGGATGCAGTGGCCGCCGACGGCGATGCCCGGGGAGTGGATGTGGCTGTACGGCTGGGTGTTGCAGGCCTCGATGACCTTGGTGACGTCGACGCCGACGGTGTCGGCGAACCGGGCGAACTGGTTCGCCAGGCCGATGTTGACGTCGCGGTAGGTGGTCTCGGCGAGCTTGGCCAGCTCGGACGCCTCGGCCGAGCCGAGGTCCCAGACGCCGTTGGGCCGGTTCAGGTCGGCCCGCTCGTCGAAGTCGAGCACCGCCTCGTAGAAGCGGACGCCGTGCTCGGCCGACGCCTCGTCGACGCCGCCGACCAGCTTCGGGTAGCGGCGCAGGTCGGCGAAGACCCGGCCGGTGAGCACCCGCTCCGGGCTGAAGACCAGGTGGAAGTCCTTGCCGGCGGTGAGGCCGGAACCCTCCTCCAGCATCGGCGCCCAGCGGCTGCGGGTGGTGCCGACCGGCAGGGTGGTCTCGTAGCTGACCAGGGTGCCCGGCTTGAGGCCACGGGCGATGGCCCGGGTGGCGTCGTCCATCCAGCCGAAGTCCGGCACGCCGTCGGCGTCCACGAAGAGCGGCACGACCACGACGACCGCCTCGGACTCGGCGACCGCGGCGGCGGTGTCGGTGGTGGCCGAGAGCAGCCCGGCGGCCACCGCCTCCTTCAGCTTGACGTCCAGGTCGGCCTCGCCCGGGAACGGCACGGCCCCGTCGTTGACCAGCTGGACGACCCGCTCGGAGACGTCGGCACCGATCACCCGGTGCCCCTTCGAGGCGAACTGCACGGCGAGCGGCAGGCCGATCTTTCCGAGCGCGACGACGCAGATGTTCATGAAACTACTTTCCTCCAGAGGGCCAGATTCGGCGCAGGCGGGCAAGGAACCGACGGGGGGTGACCGGCGTGATCGCGACGATCACCTGGCCCTTGTGGTTGGTGGTGGGCGTGACGAGGTGCAACCGGACACCACGCCGGGCCAGCAGGCGGGGTGCGGAGACACGGCGATCCGTGCGCAGCGGCACCGAGCCGGTGCCGCCCAGCGCGGTCACCTCCGCCCGTACCACCCGACGTTCCCCGTTCCCCGCGACGACCGCGAGCATCTGGTCCACCGCGAAGTCCGTCCTTACGACGGTACCGGGGCCACCGGCAGTGACCGTCGTCACACCCGTCAGCTCCCCGACGCTCACCCGGAGCGCCTCGGCGGTCAGCTCGGCCAGCTCCGCCCAGCGGCTCTGGGCGGTGACCACCAGCGCCCTGGCCCCGGCGGCGTCCCGCCCCCAGGCCAGCCCGGTCGCGGTGAGCTTCGCCATGGTCCGGGCGGCCTGGTCGGTGACGTCGTACCACTCGTCCGGGTAGCCCAGCGCGGGGTCGCGGAAGCCGACGTGGTGGGCGTACCAGCGGTCGCCCTCGATGGTGACCTCGGGCGGCGTCTTGTCGGCCTGCTGGCCGATCAGCTCGCGCAGCCGGTCCAGGCCGGCATCCCGGGCCAGCACCAGCCGCAGCCGCACGTCGGGCGCGAGCCGGGCCACGATGCCGTCGGTCAGGTACGCCTCGGCGAGCTTGCGGATCCGGTCGTGGACCTGCTGCTGGACGTCCGGGGCGAGGTCGAGGAACTCGTGCCGCAGCAGCTTGGCCACCTCCCAGCTGAAGTGGCGCAGCAGGACGGCGTCCCGCCGGGGACCGGGCTCGATCAGCCCGGCGACGAAGCCGACCAGCTCCTCGGCGCAGCGCAGCCGCTCCTCGAAGCGGCTGGCGTAGGTGATGTTCTGCGCGTTCTCCCGCTTGACCGCGTAGTAGTACTCGTAGTCGGCCAGCACGGAGATCTTCGCGGCCCGGACGCAGGCCTCCAGCGTGAACGGCTGGTCGCTGCCCATCGGCATGTCGGTGCGGAACCGCAGCCCGTGCCGCTCGACCAGGTCCCGCCGGAACAGCTTGGTGTTCGACAGCGACCAGGGCAGCTCGCTGTCGAAGAGGTCGACCCGCTCCTCGGTGCTGGCGTAGACGGCCTGGTGCACGTAGCGCTTGTTGGTGCCGACCATCCGGCCCAGCACCACGTCGGAGCCCCACCGGTCGGCGGCGTCGACCAGCCGCTCCAGCGCCTCCGGCCCCAGGTGGTCGTCCGAGCCGATGAAGAAGACGTACCGGCCGCGGGCCTCGTCGAGGGCCCGGTTGCTGGGCGCCGCCGGGCCACCCGAGTTGGCCTGGTGCAGCACCCGGACGGTGCCCGGGTAGCGCTTGGCGTAGCGGTCCAGCTCGGCCCCGCTGCGGTCGGTGGAGCCGTCGTCGACGGCCACCACCTCCAGCCGGTCCAGCCCGATGGTCTGCCCGACCAGCGAGTCCAGGCAGCTGGTCAGGTACGGCATGGTGTTGTAGACGGCGACGATCACCGTCACGTCGGGCTGGCTCACGCGCCCACCCCCACCGAGGTCGGCGCGGCGCCCGGGGCCGGATCGGCGTCGGGGGCCGGGCGGGGCGGGGCGTCCGGCAGCAGCCGCGCGTAGACGCCGTCCAGCACCTCCGCCTGCGCCTCCCAGGTCCAGCCCGCGAGCAGCCCCGGCCGGTCGTACGCGGCCCGGTAGCGGGCCGGATCGGCGAGCACCTCGCAGACCGCCCGGACGAAGTCGGTGACGTCCTCGGCGGTGAACACCTCGCCCTGCCCGGTCTCCCGGACCGTCTCGGACATCGTCCGGACGTCCGACACCACCAACGGCAGCCGCGCGTGCGAATACTCGAAGAACTTGGTGATCAACGCGATCTCGTGATTCGGCCAGTGATGGATCGGGATCACCCCGACCTGCGCCCCGGACAGGAACGGCACCACCTGGTGGTGCGGCACGTACGGCAGCACATGCACCCGCCCGGCCACGCCCAGCTCCTCCGCCTTGCGGGTCAGGCTCTTGACGTACGCCGAGTCGGTCTTGTTGACCACAAACGCCGCGTGCGCCTCGGGCAGCTGCGGCAGCGCCTCGACCATGACGTCCAGCCCGCGTCGGGCGGCGGCCACGCCGCTGTAGACCAGCAGCGGCACCTCCGGCCCGATCCCGCACAGCTCGCGGATGTCCGGCGCGGGTTCGTCGCCGGGCGCCGGCAGCTCGTCCAGCGCCGGGGCGTTGAGCACCACGGCCGGCCGCTCGGCCAGCTTGTGCTCGGTCCGCAGCAGGTCGGCCAGGCCGCCGGAGACGGTCATCGCCGCGTCCGCGTAGGGCACGAACTCCCGCTCGTGGGCGGTGTTGCCCGGCAGCCAGCGGGCGTTGTCCCGCCACGGCTGGACGCCGGGGAGGTACTCGTGGGCGTCCCAGACCACGGCGATCCGGCGGCCCTTGGCCGCGGCCCGCACCTTGGCCCGGGCGGCCACGCCGAGCATCCGGAAGTCGTTGGCGTGGATCAGGTCCGGCTGGAGCTCGTCCAGCGTCGCACCGTAGGCCAGCTCGTAGTCCCACAGCCCGGGCTCCAGCCGCCGCCACGCGCCGTCACCCTGAACCTGCTGCCAGAACAGCGTGTAGGCCCGGTCCCACGGGCCGGCCAGCTTGCGGTTGCGGCGGGCCCGGCTCAGCTCCCGGTTGCGCAGCGAGACCCAGCGGCGGACCAGACCGGAGAGCTTCTCCTCGAACCGCAGCGTCGGCCAGGCCAGCGCCGAGGGGCGGGCGCCCTCCCGGCCGGCCGCGGTCAGCGCCGCGCGCCGGAACCGCAGGTCCGCGCGCCAGGCCTTGACCGCTTGAGTGCGGTGCGCGCCGATCCCGGTCGGCGGGTACGCCAGCGGCGCGCGCAGCCAGGCGCGGCGGAACTCGTGCCGGCGCTTGGCCAGCGGCTCGGGCATCGGCAGCAGGCGCACCTCGGCGTCGCCGAGCCGCCAGCTGCGCCCGCCGCCGGCCGGGGCCTTGCCGAGGAGGATGACCTCCCAGCCGGCCGCGGCGGCGGAGCGGGCGGCCTTCTGCACCCGGGAGTCCCCGTTGACGCCGTTGTCGACCAGCATGACGACCCGACCCCGGGCACCCGGGATCCCGGCGCCGCCGTTGAGCTCCATCGTCTGTTTCTCCGCCTCTCCCCCACCGTGTCCGGCCGGGGAACCGGTCCGAAAATCCCGAGCGATTGTACGAGAACACGCGTCGCCGGCCCGCCCCTCACGACGGGCCTGCGGGCCGGAATCGCCGCCGCGCGCCCCGGAGCGTACCCCTCCGTCGTGCCTCTCGGCGTGACGCGTCGACGAGCGGGTCGCCAGAGCACCCTGCCACTCCGGCAACGGTCACGGAAGTATTCGGAGATGTCCGAAAAGTTAACATCTGGTGGCCCCGTCGACCAGTGGTCTTCCGCACCCGGCGCTCCGGCGGCACCGGGTGCGGCCGGCGGTCAGGCGGGGACCTGCGCCACGGCGTCGCCCCCGGGACGGGGCGCCGGGCGGGGCGGGGCGTCCGGCAGCAGCCGCGCGTAGACGCCGTCCAGCACCTCCGCCTGCGCCTCCCAGGTCCAGCCCGCGAGCAGCCCCGGCCGGTCGTACACCGACCGGTAGCGGGCCGGATCGGCCAGCACGGCCCGCACCGCCCGCACGTAGTCGGCCACGTCCTCGGCGGTGAACACCTCGCCCTGCCCGGTCTCCCGGACCGTCTCGGACATCGTCCGGACGTCCGACACCACCAACGGCAGCCGCGCGTGCGAATACTCGAAGAACTTGGTGATCAACGCGATCTCGTGATTCGGCCAGTGATGGATCGGGATCACCCCGACCTGCGCCCCGGACAGGAACGGCACCACCTGGTGGTGCGGCACGTACGGCAGCACATGCACCCGCCCGGCCACGCCCAGCTCCTCCGCGCGGGCCTGGAGATCCTTGATGTAGGGGGCCGCCGGCCGGGGCACCACGAACGCCACCTGCGCGTCGGTCAGCTCGGCGAGGCCGTCCACCATGATCCCGAGGCCGCGCTGCTCGGCGGCCGCGCCGCTGTAGACCAGCAGCGGCACCTCCGGCCCGATCCCGCACAGCTCGCGGATGTCCGGCACCGTGCCCTCGCCGACGCCCGCGGCGTCGCCGCTGCTCGGGGTGTTCAGCACGACGGTCGGCTGCTCGGGCAGGTGGTGCCGCTCACGGAGCAGGTCGGCCAGCCCGTCGGAGACGGTCAGCACGGCGTCGGCATACGGCGCGTACTCGCGCTCGTGGGCGGTGTTCGCCGGCAGCCAGCGCGGGCTGTCGTGCCACTGGCGGACACCGGGCAGGAACTCGTGCGCGTCCCAGACCAGGGCGATCCGGCGGCCGCCGGCCGCGGCGCGCAGCTTGGCCCGGGCGCCGACGCCGAGCATCCGGAAGTCGTTGGCGTGGATCAGGTCCGGCTTCAGCTTGTCGATCACCGGCCCGTACGCCAGCTCGAAATCCCACAGCCCCGGGTCCAGCCGCCGCCAGGACCGGTCCCCCGCCGCCTTCTGCCAGAACAGCGTGTAGAGCCGGTCGACCGGGCCGGAGAGCTGCTTGCGGGCCTCCTGGGCCCGGGTCAGCTGGCGCCGCCGCAGCCCCACCCACCTGCGGGAGGCCTTGGCGGCCAGCAGCTCGCCCCGGAGGACCTGCCGGCTCAGCGTGCCCCGCGCCCCGCCCGGCCGGCCCAGGGCCAGGGCGCCCAGCCGGGCCTCCACGTCGGCCCGCCAGGCGCGCACCTCCTGCTCCCGACGGGCGGCGACGCCGGTCGGCGGGTACGCCAACGGCCCGCGCAGCCAGGGGCGGCGGAACTCGTGCGGCGCGCGGCCCAGCGCGGTCGGCATCGGCAGCAGCCGCACCTCGGCCCCGCCGAGCTGCCAGGTCTGCGTCTTGTTGTTGGGCGAGCGGCCCAGCAGCACCACGTCCCAGCCCGCCTCGGCGGCCGAGATCGCGGTCTTCTGCACCCGGGAGTCGCCGTTGACCGCGTTGTCCACCAGCATCACGATCCGGCCCCGGGTGCCGGGGTTCCGGGCGGAGGCAACCGTCATGTCCACTCCTGTCTGAGTGCGGGCGACTCGGGCCCCGGCGAGTGTACGGCAGCCGTCCGTCCGTTCCGGGGCGCACTCGGGCGGCCGGGGGAACGCCAGGCGGCGGGCGGGCGGCCGGCCCCTCTAGCATGGCCCGGTGACCCCCTCACAGCCTGTCAACGTTGCCCCGACGCCGGCGACCGGACCCGGGCCGGCGACCACCACCCCCGGCCGCCCCGACGAGCGGCCCGCCGCCGCCGCGGCGCCCCCGGCCCGCGAGTACGGCCTGGACGCGCTGCGCGTGGTCGCCATCTGCGGCGTCGTCGCCATCCACATCTTCGGCGTGATCGTCGGCCAGGACGACCTGCGCGGCCATCGCGGCTGGTGGATCGCCACCGCGATCGACATCGGCGCGATCTGGACCGTCCCGGCGTTCATCATGATCAGCGGGGCGTTCGTCCTCGACCCGCGGGCGCACCGCGCCGGACCGGCCGCCTTCTACCGCAAGCGGTTCGCCCGGATCCTGCCCGCGATGATCGTCTGGCACGTCGTCTACGTGGTCGTGGTGCGGATGGCCATGCGCGGTGAGGACGTCACCGCCAGCGGGCTGGCCCGGCTGCTCATCGACGGCAAGGTCTTCACCGCGCTGTACTTCCTCTGGCTGATCGCCGGCCTCTACGTGGTCGCCCCGGTGCTGGCCCCCTTCCTGCACGCGGGCGGCCGGAACCGGTCGCTGATCACCGCCGGGGTGGCGCTGGGCTGGACCATGGTGGCGTACATGATCCCGGGCTGGGCGCTGCTCCTTGGCGACTCCCGGCCGAACATCCTGACCAGCTGGAACCGCTGGTGGCCGTACGTCGGGTTCTTCATCGCGGGCTGGGCGCTGCGCAAGGTGGTGCTCAACCGGCTCTGGACGACGGTGGCCCTGCTCGGCGCCGGGCTGCTGCTGGTCGAGGCGATCTGGCAGTTCGGGGTGGCGCCCCGGCACCGGCTGTTCCAGGCCACCTTCCCGGTGATGGCCACCGGCACGCTGGTCGCCGCGGCCACCCTGCTGATCTTCGTGGCCGCGGTGAGCATCGGCGCCCGCACCACGTGGCGGCCCGCGATCGCCCGGACCGTCGTCCGCCTCTCCGACGCCTCGTTCGGGGTGTTCCTGATCCACCTGCTGGTCTTCGAGGTGTTCCGCCAGCTGATCCCGGACGTGGCGGCGGGCCGGTCGCTGACGGTGATCGGTCTGGTCTACCCGGCGGTGGTGGTGATCTCGTTCGCCGTGTCGATGGTGGCGGCCCGCATCCCCTACGTCCGCGCCGTCTTCTGACCCCGTACGCCGAACGGCCCGCCGACCGGAAGGTCGGCGGGCCGTCGTCGTGCCGGGGCGGTCAGCTGCTGAGGAACGAGGCGAGCTGACGGGCCGTCCAGGTGCCGTCGTGGTACGCGCGGGCGTACTCGGCCGAGGCGAGGCCGATCTTGGCGGTGGCGTCCCGGTCGTCGAGCAGCGACTCCACCACCTCGGTCAGGTTGGCCGGGGAGGCGTTGACGATCGGCAGGTCACCGCCGACGGTCTTGGTCACCTGCTCGCTGAGGTAGGCCACCACCGGCTTGCCGGCCGCCATCGCCTCCACCGCGAAGGTGCCGAAGCTGCCCGTGGTGAACTGGTCGAGCACCAGGTCGCACTCGCGGACCAGCTCGCGCATCTCGGCCCAGGCGACGCCCTCGGCGAGGCGCAGCTCGATGACGCCCTTGTCGTGCAGCGCCTGCATGGCCGGCAGGATCCGGTCGGTGCCCTTGGTCCAGCGCTTGGAGGGCGCGTGCAGCACCAGCGGGCGGGCCCGCTCCATCACCGGCCGGTCGCACGCCCAGGACTCGACGTCCACCACCAGCGGCGTCCAGGTCGCCCAGGGCAGGTCCTCCAGCAGGTCCGGCGTGGTCACGAAGGCCGGCAGGCCGGACTCCTCGGCCACCCGCCGGTTCCGCTCCGCCTTCTTCTGCAGCTTGGCCGCGACGCCCTTCGGCGCGTCGGCGAAGAGCGAGAACTGGTGCCGCTCCTGGTGCCGCCCGGGGTGGCGGACCTCGCTGCCGTGCGCCAGCAGCGCCACCTTGATGCCGGCCTTGTGCAGCGCCGGCAGGTCACCCTCGATGTTGTCGCCGTTGAGGTGCCCGAGCAGCGGCATGAACGCGTCCACCAGCACGTGGGTGTACTGGCTGAGCACCCGGTTGACCTGCTCCAGCTGGAAGTCGAGCTCGGGCTGGCGCAGCGACTCGAGGTAGACGTCCGCGGGGTAGTCGAAGGAGGTGGGGAGCTTGTTCATCACCACCTCGATCGACACGTCCGGGTTGTCGCGGGAGATCGCCTTAGCGAACGCGGCGGCCTGCCCGGCGTAGTTGGCCGGGCCGAGGCCGAGCCGGACCTTGGTGTCGGTGAGGGCCCGCCAGGTCGGCAGCTCGCGCCGCTCGGCCGCCCGGCCGGGCAGCAGCCCCGCCGGGCGCTCCTGCACGGTCCACGCGATGTCCGGGCGCGGCGCCGCCGGGGCGAGACCGGAGATGTCCCGGTAGAGCTTGAGCAGCGTGCCGCTCTGCCGCTCCCAGGAGAGGTCGTCGAGGATCTCCTCGCTGATGTGCCCGGCCAGCTCCGACCGACGGGCGGTGGCCCGCTCGACCGCGGCGACGAAGCCCGCCACGTCGCCGGAGGGGAACACCTCGCCGATGTCGTGCTGCTTGACGTACGCGCTGACCACCTGCACGTCGCTGGTGACCAGGGGCAGCCCCGCGTGCAGGTACTCGGAGACCTTGGTCGGCAGGGAGAGCTCGCAGTTGGGCGTGCGCTGGAACGGGATCAGCCCCAGGTCGGCCGAGCTGAGGTAGTCGGCGACCTCGTAGGGCGCCACGTAGGGCAGCAGGTGCACCCGGTCGCGGGCGCCGAGCGCCTCGGCCTTGGCCAGCAGCTCCTCGAGCAGCGGGGTCATCCGTCCGGTGACCAGCGCCAGGTGGTGCTCGGGCAGCTTCGGCAGGGCCGCGATCACGGTGTCCAGGCCGCGCTCCGGGCCGATCCAGCCGCCGTAGACCATCAGCGGGACGTCCTCGGCCAGGCCGACCCGGGCGCGCACGGACGCCTCGACGTTGCCGCTGCGGATACCGTCCCGGACCGGCGAGTTGCCGACCACCAGCGGGCTCTTCGGCAGCGCGTACTGGCTGCGCAGCATCTCGGCGATCTGCTCGGAGACGGTCACCACGGCGTCGGCCCGGGCGATGAACTCCCGCTCGGCGGCCTTCACGCCGCTGGCCTGGTGCGGCTTGGGCCACTCCACGCCCTGGACGTACTCGTGGGCGTCGTAGAGCCAGACGCACTTCTTGCCCCGGGCGCGCAGCCGGGCCGCGCTCATCGCCGCGGCGGGGATGGTGTTGATGTCGTTGGCGTGGATGACGTCCGGCTCGAGCTCCTCGAGCACCGGCCCGAAGGCCAGGTCGATGTCGAGCAGGATCGGCCAGTCGGTCCGCCAGTCACCGGTCGGCGCGCCCGGCTTGCTGCCGTGGAACTGCTCCCAACCCCAGGCGCGCACGCGCAGCTCGTGGAACGTCTCGTGGGCCTTGATCCAGGCGCGCGGCGGCGGGTTCGCCTTGCCGGTCTGCTTGCGCAGCCACGCCTGGTGCCGGGCGCGGTAGCGGTTCAGCGCCGACTTGTCGGGGATGCGGAACTGGGTGAGCACGCGGCGCACCCGGTGCCGGCTGCCGTGCTGCCGGGAGAGCACCGGCGGGACGGGAACGCGGATCACCTCGATCGGGCCCATCGCGGAGTGCTCGGGCTCCTTGCCCTTCTTCTTCGGGCTGCGACCCACCAGGACGACGTCCCAGCCGTCCCGGGCGGCGGCGATGGCGGTCTTCTGGACGCGGGAGTCTCCGGTGATGCCGTTCGCGACCAGGACGACGAGTCTCGGCGGGCGGGAGGGCGATGACATTCGCGGTCCTTCGTGGAATGAGGGGCGGACGGGTTCGCGCCCGGCCGCGGCCCGCCGGTGCGGGCCGCGGCCGCCCGGGTCAGCGGGTAGGGACGGCGCCCTCGGCGGGGGACGCGTGCCGCGCCCCAACGGTCACGGTGCTGCCGTCCGAGGCCGAACGCAGCAGCGCCCCGGCCACCTCGACGGTGCGCAGTCCCTGACGGAGCGTGACGATGTCGCTCTCCTTGCCCTCCACCGCGTCGCGGAACCGCTCGTGCTCGACGAGCAGCGGCTCGCGCTTCGGGATGGCGTAGCGCACCATGTCGCCCTCGGCCACCCCGCGGAAGGCGCGCAGCGCCTCCCACTCGGTGTCGATCGCGCCGTTGGCGTAGAAGGTCAGGTCCGCGGTGAGCGTGTCGGCGACGAAGCAGCCCTTGTCGCCGGTGATCACAGTGGACCGCTCCTTGAGCGGGCTGAGCCAGTTGACCAGGTGGTTGACCATGGTGCCGTCGGTGAGCTGGCCGACCACGGCGACCATGTCCTCGTGCAGCCGGCCGCTGCGGGACACCGTCCGGGCCGAAACCGAGGTGTATTCCTGGCCGGTGACCCAGCTGGTCAGGTCGATGTCGTGGGTGGCGAGGTCCATGACCACGCCGACGTCGGCGATCCGGTGCGGGAACGGGCCCTGCCGCCGGGTGACGACCTGGTAGACCTCGCCCAGCTCACCGGCCTCCAGCCGCAGCCGCAGGCTCTGCAGGGCCGGGTTGTAGCGCTCGATGTGGCCGACGCCGGCGACCAGCCCGGCCGCCTCGAACGCCTCGACCAGCCGGGTGGCCGCCTCGACGGACTGGGCCAGCGGCTTCTCGATCAGCGCGCTGACGCCGTTGCGGGCCAGCTCCAGGCCGACCTGCTCGTGCAGCGCGGTCGGGCAGGCGACCACCGCGTAGTCGATCCCCATGGCGAGCAGCTCGCCCAGCTCGGGCACGACCGGCGCGCGCAGGGTGCCGGTGACGTCGCCGGCCGGGTCGACGATGCCGACCAGCTCGACGCCGTCGAGGCCGGAGAGCACCCGGCCGTGGTTGCGACCCATCGCGCCGAGGCCGATCAGGCCGGCGCGCAGCTTGCGGCCCTGGCTCATCGGGCACCCCCGGCCAGGTTCGCGCCCTCGGCGATCCGCTCCAGGTCGGCCTGGCTGAGCGACGGGTGCACCGGCAGCGAGACGACCTCGGCCGCGGCCCGCTCGGTCTCCGGCAGGTCCCACGGGCCCGGCTTGCCGTCCTCGGTCAGGTACGGCTTGAGGCGGTGGATCGGGGTCGGGTAGTAGACGGCGTTGCCGATGCCCAGCTCGGTCAGGCGGGCCATGGCGGCGTCCCGGTTGCCCTGCACCCGCACCGTGTACTGGTGGTAGACGTGCCGGGCGGCGTCGGCCACCGGCGGGGTCACCATGCCGGTGATGTTGGAGTCGAGGAACTTGGCGTTGGCCCGGCGCTGCTCGGTCCACTCCCCCAGCTGGGTCAGCTGCACCCGGCCGATGGCGGCGGCCACGTCGGTCATCCGCATGTTGGCGCCGACGATCTCGTTGGCGTACCGCTGCTCCATGCCCTGGTTGCGCAGCAGCCGCAGGGTGCGGGCGAGGCCGGCGTCGGCGGTGCTGATCATGCCGCCCTCCAGGGCGTGCATGTTCTTGGTGGGGTAGAAGCTGAAGCAGCCGGCGGTGCCGAACGCGCCGACCGGGGTGCCGTGCAGGCTGGCGCCGTGCGCCTGGGCGGCGTCCTCGACCACGGCGAGGTTGTGCCGCTCGGCGATCGCCATGATCTTGTCCATCGCGGCGGGGTGGCCGTAGAGGTGGACCGGCATGATGGCGACGGTCCGCGGGGTCACCGCGGCGGCGACCGCCTCCGGGTCGACGCAGAAGCTGCCCGGCTCGATGTCCACGAAGACCGGCTCGGCGCCGACCAGCCGGACCGCGTTGGCGCTGGCCGCGAAGGAGAACGACGGCACGATCACCTCGTCGCCCGGGCCGAAGCCGAGCGCCATCAGGGTCAGCTGCAGGGCGGAGGTGCCGGAGTTGACGGCGACGCAGTGCCGGCCGGCGACGAGCTCGCCGAACTCCTCCTCGAACGCCGCGACCTCGGGCCCCTGCACCACCTTGCCGCTACGCAGCACCCGGACAGCCGCCTCAATCTCGGCTTCGCCGATGATCGGCCGTGCTGGTGGGATAAAGTCTGGGTGCTGCCCAGCCATGGGGGATCCTCCTGGTGTAGATGGTGCTGGTGGGGGTTCGGTTGGCGATAGTAGCCGGTCCGACTGAGCGGTAAATTGTGCTCCCGCAACGTTCATGCGCCGGCCCGGTGCGGTTCAGATTCGGTCAGGGTGCGGGCGTCCCACACCTCTTGGTCCTGCTCGGCCGAACCCGTACATGCTACTCGCAGAGCCGCGACGACAGCGGTTGCCATGCGGCTGAGCTGAGGCGTGTCCAGGGGTGACCGGGAGATCGCCAGGCGCCAGTAGACGGGGCCGACGATCAGGTCAGCCGCGGCCCACGGGTCGGCGCCGGCCGGCAGCTCGCCGCGGGCGACCGCCCGGCCGATCACGATCTCGCCGACGCGCGCCTGGTAGTCGCGCATCGCCTTCTCCAGCGTCTCCGCGATCTGCGGGTTGCGCGCCGCCTCGGCGAGCAGGTCGGGAATGATCTGCGACGCCAGCGGGTGGCTGAGCGCCCCGGAGGCGACGAGGAGCAGCACCTCGACGTCCCCGTGCAGGGTGCCGGTGTCGAGCAGGGGCAGCTTGCGCCCCGCGGCGGCGGTCACCATGTCGAGCACCAACTCGAGCTTGGAGCGCCAGCGGCGGTAGATCGCCGTCTTGCTGACCCCGGCCCGCCGGGCGACCGCCTCGATCGACAGTCGTCCGTATCCGACCTGCGCCAGCTCCTGCATGACGGCCCGCCGGATGCCCTTGGTGATGTCGTCGCGAAGAACGGCCGCGCCGGCCGGTGCCCGCCTCTTGTCGGTCTTCACGGGGAACAATGTAGCGCAACGACGGTACGGTTGCGTCCCGACGTGTTTTGGACTACCTTCCACGCAGCAGCGAGGCACCCTCCCCACACCGGCCACGCTAGATTTCAACGCCGCGACACATTCTCATTGCTCCCCATCAGCACGAAAGATCGGAGCGCCTGACCATGGCCAACACCGCGGTGGCCGACCCCGAATCCGGGCTCACCCGGGCCCAGCTCGCGCAGCGGTACGGGCTCCGGATCGCCGGGGAACGCCCGCCCCTGGCCGAGTACGCCCGCCGCCTGTGGGCGTACCGACACTTCATGACCGCGTACTCGCGGGCGAAGGTCGCCTCGTCGTTCAGCCAGACACAGCTCGGCCAGCTGTGGCAGGTGCTGACCCCGCTCACCAACGCGGCGGTCTACTACCTGATCTTCGGCGTGATCCTGTCCCAGCACCGGACCGTGCCGAACTTCATCGCGTACCTCTGCACCGGTGTGTTCATCTTCATGTTCACCCAGAGCGCGGTGCTCCAGGGCACCAGCGCCATCACGGGCAACCTGGGGCTGATCCGGGCGCTGCAGTTCCCGCGGGCGGCGCTGCCGATCACCGTCACCCTGGTGCAGCTCCAGCAGCTGCTCATGTCGATGGTGGTGCTGGCCGGCATCGTCCTGCTGACCGGCGAGCCGCTGTCCTTCCGCTGGCTGCTGATCGCCCCGATGCTGCTGCTGCAGACCGTCTTCAACGTCGGGCTGACCATGGTGATGGCCCGGCTCGGCTCGAAGCTCACCGACCTCAAGCAGGTCATGCCGTTCGTGCTGCGGACCTGGATGTACGCCTCCGGCGTGCTCTACCCGGTCTCGCTCTTCCGGGAGCACCTGCCGCACTGGGCGGCCAAGCTGCTGGAGTGCAACCCGCCGCTGGTCTTCATCGAGTTGGCCCGCTACGCGCTGCTCGACTCCCACCAGCCGCACATGACGACCTCGCCGCTGATTCTCTGGGGCCTCGCCCTGGCCTGGGCGGTCGTGATGGGTCTCGGTGGGTTCGTCTACTTCTGGCGTGGAGAAGAGGAGTACGGACGTGGCTGAGCAGATCCAGCCGGCGGGCAGCGCCGCCGTCGTCGACTCGGGGCGCGTCCCCACCGTCGTGGTGGACGACGTGCACGTGATCTACCGGGTGCACAAGGGCGCCACCGGGGGCACCAGCCCGGTCTCCGCCCTCAAGCGCATCGTGTCCCGGACCAGCGCGCCGAACATCCGCGAGGTGCACGCGGTCAAGGGGGTGAGCTTCACCGCGTACGAGGGTGAGGCCATCGGCCTGATCGGCAGCAACGGCTCCGGCAAGTCGACCCTGCTGCGGGCCATCGCCGGCCTGCTGCCGCCGGCCCGGGGCGCCGTCTACACCCAGGGCCAGCCCTCGCTGCTCGGCGTGAACGCGGCCCTGCTCAACGACCTTTCCGGCGAGCGCAACGTGGTGCTCGGCTGCCTGGCCATGGGCATGCCGCCGGAGGAGGTCAAGCGGCTGGCGCCGGAGATCATCGAGTTCTCCGGGATCAACGAGCGGGGCGACTTCGCCTCGCTGCCGATGCGGACCTACTCCTCCGGCATGGGCGCCCGGCTGCGCTTCGCCATCTCCTCGGCGAAGAAGCACGACGTGCTGCTCATCGACGAGGCCCTCGCCACCGGTGACCGCAAGTTCCGCGCGCGCAGCGAGCAGCGGGTCCGGGAGCTGCGCGACAGCGCCGGCACGGTGTTCCTGGTCAGCCACTCCATCGGCTCGATCCGGGACACCTGCGAGCGGACCCTCTGGCTGGAGAGCGGCGTCCTGCGGATGGACGGCCCCACCGACGAGGTCTGCGACGCGTACGAGAACCAGAAGTAGTCCGACGGAGCGCACCGGTCCGGTTCCGCCCGGGTCGGTGCGCTCCGTCGTTCGCGTTATGGTTTCCTCGGTTGCCCACCAAAGTTCACCACCCGGTCACCGAGGCGTAAAAACCCCATCCCCCGCAGAAGTGAGGAACGGCAAATGACGCAGGACCGCACCATCGCACCGGACGCCGCATCGGCGAGCCCGGCGCCCTGGCGCCCCTCGCGGACGGTGGCGGTGATCCTCGCCGGGGGGACCGGGACCCGCCTCGGGCTGGGCATCCCGAAGCAGCTGCTGAAGATCGCGGGCAAGCCGATCATCGAGCACACCCTGGCCGTCTTCGAGGCCGCGCCGGAGATCGACGACATCATCGTGCTGATGGCCGCCGGCCACGTGCCCGACGCCGAGCAGATCGTCGCCAACGCCGGCTTCCGCAAGGTCACCAAGGTGATCGAGGGCGGCGACACCCGCAACGACACCACCCGCATCGCGCTCGACGCGGTCGGCGAGGGTGACGTCAACGTCCTCTTCCACGACGCGGTCCGGCCGCTGGTCAGCGCCCGGATCGTCCGCGAGTGCGTGAACGCGCTCTGGACGTACGCGGCGGTGGACGTGGCCATCCCGTCGGCCGACACGATCATCCAGGTCGACGCGGACGACTGCATCACCGACATCCCGGTCCGCTCGACCCTGCGCCGGGGCCAGACCCCGCAGGCGTTCCGGTCCGGCACCATCCGCGAGGCGTACCGGCGGGCCGAGGGCGACCCGCACTTCGCCGCCACCGACGACTGCGGCGTGGTGCTGCGCTACCTGCCCGGCACGCCGATCAAGGTGATCGACGGCTCGGACGAGAACATCAAGGTCACCCACCCGGTCGACGTGCACCTGGCGGACAAGCTCTTCCAGCTCGCCGCCGCCCAGGCGCCCAAGGTCAGCGACCACCGCAGCTACACCGAGGAGCTGACCGGCCGGACCATCGTGGTCTTCGGCGGCAGCTACGGCATCGGCCACGACCTGACCGAGCTGGCCCGCCGCTACGGCGCCCAGGTCTTCCCGTTCAGCCGCTCCACCACCGGCACGCACGTGGAGCGGGCCGAGGACGTGGCCGAGGCGCTGAAGACCGCCTTCGAGGCGACCGGCCGGATCGACCACGTGGTGGTCACCGCCGGCATCCTGGAGAAGGGGGCGCTCGCGGAGATGGACCAGGACACCATGGACCGGCTCCTGCACGTCAACTTCGTCGGCCCGGTCACCATCGCCCGGCAGTCCCTGCCCTACCTCCAGCAGACCAAGGGCCAGCTGCTGCTCTACACGTCCAGCTCCTACACCCGGGGCCGGGCCCGGTACGCGCTCTACTCGGCCACCAAGGCCGCGCTGGTCAACCTGACCCAGGCGCTGGCCGACGAGTGGGCGGAGTTCGGCGTACGGGTCAACTGCGTCAACCCGGAGCGCACCGCCACCCCGATGCGCACCAAGGCGTTCGGCGAGGAGCCGGAGCACACCCTGCTCTCCGCCGAGGCGGTCGCGCAGGCCTCCCTGGACGTGCTGATCTCCGAACTGACCGGCCAGGTGATCGACGTGCGCCGGGCGCCCGGCGAGCCGGTCGCGGCGGTGCCCGCCCAGGCCGGCCCGCAGTCATCCGAGCAGCTGCCCACCGGCGTCGACGCCTGAGCCGCGGGACGGGACGAGCCAGATGCGTGGTGACCTGGTCCGGAAGCTGCTCGCCCGGGTGCTGACCACCGGGCTGGCGGTGCTGGCCTTCCTCGTCGTGGCGCTCACCGGGGCCACCGGCTGGGGCCTGGCGATCGCCGTGGCCGCGCTGGCCGCCGCCGCGGTGGAGCGCCGGATCCGGCCCAACGCCGACGCCGTGGCCGAGTCGGTGCTGGTCGCCGCCGGGATCCTGGTCGGCTACGCCCGCCGGCTCGACGGCGGCTTCGACCCCGCGCTCGCCCTGACCGCGCTGGTCCTGCTCGGCCTGGTGCTGCTGGTGGGCCCGCTGCGCGACGCCGGCGCGCTGGAGATCCGCGCGGCCAACCTGCCGGTCCGCTCATGGACCCCGCTGGTCGCCGCCCGGCTCGGGGACGCGCTGCTCGGGCTGCTCGCCGTGGTGGCGGTGGCCGCCGGCCTGGCCCTGCCGGCCTGGGTGGCGCTGATCGCCGCCCTGCTGGTCGCGGCGGGCTGCGGCGCGGTCGGGCTGGACCTGGCCCGGCGCCGGTTCCGCCCGCCCGCCGGCGGCGGCCCGGTCGGCCGCGCGCTGCGCCGGCACCAGCCCGAGTTCGTGCTCTACTTCTCCGCCCCGCCCGGGTCGGAGTACCAGGTCACCATGTGGCTGCCGTACCTGGAGCGGATCGGCCGGCCGTTCCTGGTGCTGCTCCGGGAGCCGGAGTTCCTGCCGGCCGTCGCCGCGGCGACCCGCGCGCCGGTGGTCTTCTGCCCGACGCTGAAGACCATGGACGAGGCGCTGGTGCCGAGCCTGCGCGTGGCCTTCTACGTCAACCATGGCGCGAAGAACAGCCACTGCATCCGCTTCTCCCAGCTCACCCACGTGCAGCTGCACCACGGCGACAGCGACAAGGCGCCCAGCGCCAACCCGGTCTCGGCGATCTTCGACAAGATCTTCGTCGCCGGGCAGGCGGCGATCGACCGGTACGCCCGGGCCGGCGTGGAGATTCCCGCCGAGAAGTTCGTGGTGGTCGGCCGCCCCCAGGTCGAGGCGATCGAGGTACGCCGGGAACCGGCGCGCGGAGCGGCGAACCCGACCGTGCTCTACACCCCCACCTGGACGGGGCACCACGCCGACGCCAACTACTGCTCGCTGCCGGTGGCCGAGACGGTGATCCGCCGGCTGCTGGACCGGGGCGCCACGGTGATCCTGCGGGCCCACCCGTACACGGCGCAGAACCCGGCCTCGGCGCGGCAGCTGGCCCGGCTCACCGAGCTGCTCGCCGCCGACCGGGCCAGGACCGGCCGGGCGCACCTGTGGGGCGCGGCGGCCGGCCGCGAGCTGAGCCTGACCGAGTGCGTGAACCGCTCGGACGCGCTGGTCTCGGACGTCTCCGGGGTCATCTCCGACTACCTCTACTCGGGCAAGCCGTACGCGGTGACCGACATGGGCGCCGACGGCGCGGACTTCGTGACGCGGTTCCCCCTCGCCGGTTCCGGCTACGTGCTGCGCCGCGACATGTCCAACGTGGACGAGGTGCTCACCGAGCTGCTCGACACCGACCCGAAGGCGGCGGACCGCTGGGCGACCCGCAGCCGCTACCTGGGTGACTTCCCCGCCGAGTCGTACGCCGAGGCGTTCCTCGACGCCGCCCGCCGGGAGCTGGAACCGGAGTGGAACCGGCCCGCGCCGCGCGCCGCCGAAGCGCCGGCGCCGGACGGCTCGCCGCTCTCCCCCACCGCCTGAGCCGTCACAGGTACGGGTCGAGCAGGGCGAGCACCGCCTCCGGATCCTCGACGTGTGCGTTGTGGCCGAGCCCCGGCAGGCTGGTCACCGGCACGCCGAGCTCCTTGAGCTGCGCGTCGGAGACCATCGGGTCCTGCTCGCCGCGGGCCAGCAGCACCGGCACGTCCGTCGCGGCGAGCAGCGCGGGCAGCCGTGGCTCCCCCACCGCGAACGCGGCCGGGTCCATGGCCAGCCGCCAGCGGCCGTCCTCGCGGCGCAGCCCCGCGTCGACCACCGGGTGGTCCGGGGCGAACAGCCCGGCCAGCCCGGCGACCCGCAGGTAGCGGCGGGCGGCCTCGTCCCGGCTGCTGAACCAGGTCACCGGCCGCTGGGCCAGCTCCCGGGCCTTGTCCAGCTCGGCCGGGGACCAGGCGGCCTTGATGCCGAGCCCGACCACCGCGTCCACCGGTAGGCGCCGGGCCCGCGCGGCGAGGGCCAGCGCCACCACGCCGCCGAGCGAGTGGCCGAGCACGACGAGGCGGTCCCGGGGGCCGAGCCGCTCGGCCACCGGACCGAGGCTCGCCACAACCCGGCTCGCGAGGGCCTCGAAGGAGTACGCCGGCAGCGGCGGCGACCAGCCGTGGCCGGCGAGGTCGGGGGCGAGCCAGCGCCCCGGCCAGCGGCGCTCCAGCAGCGGCGCCCACGGCAGCCACACCTCGCCGGTGGCTCCCATGCCGTGGAGGAGCAGCAGATGGCGGATACCTGTCGCATCGCCCATACGGCGCAGTGTGCCACCCGGCGGACACGGCGCGCGAGACCGGCAGCGGCGGGAGTCCGACAGACGACGTCGGGCCCCGGCTCAGGAAGCCGGGGCCCGACGGGGAAGGGTGCGATCAGGCGGAGTAGCCGCGGGTGCCCGCCCAGTTCGCCAGGTCGATGGTGCTGATCCAGTACTCGGGCAGCGCCGGGTTCGCCGAGTCGGCGATCCGCACGGTCCGGCCGTCGTTCTTGTAGCCGATGACGGCGATGTAGTGGCCGCCCGGGAACGAGTGCCAGCCGCCGTCGGTGTCGGTGGCGTCGCCGGCCACGTTGACCACCACGCCCCGACCGTCGGTGATCGCCTTGACCACGTCCGCCTGGAGCTGGTCCATCTCCGCCGGGCTCGCCGAGCCGCCGAACATGTGGGTCTTGTACGGGTTGCCCTTGACCATCTGGTTCAGGCCCCGGGTGGTGTCCTCGGCGGAGTTGGTGCCGTTCTCGGTGGTGCCGAGCGGGACCGCCATCGCTTCCTGGGTGGTCTCGACGCCGCTCGCGCTGAGCGCGTTGCGCACCGCGGCCGGGCCGCAGTTCCAGAACTGGTTCTGCGCCTCGTAGGTGTAGTCGAGGACCTTGGTCGACGGCGGCTTCGGCTTCGCCTTGCGGGTGGTGTCCGGGTCGGCGGAGGCCTTGGCCCTGGCCGACGCGGACGCCGACGGCGACGCGCTCGGCGAGGCGGACGGCGACGGGGCGGCGACCCGGGCCTCGCCGCGGGTGGCGACGTCACCGAGGCGCGGGGCCAGCTCGGCGACGGCGGCCGCGTTCTCCTGGCGGACCGGGGTGCTGCCGTCGGTGGCGGCGATCGCCGCGCCGACGCCGCCGGCGAGCACGAGCGCCGCGGCCGAGCCGGCGACGATCCGGGCCGGGCGCTCGGTCACGACACGCCGCAGCTGACGCTTCATTCGGTGCTTCACGTGTTCCTCCACGGGGGGCCTGAGCGGCACACGCCGGCCCGACACGCGGAGGAGTTCACGCGCGTTGCGGGGAGCGGGTGGCCGCGGGGATGGGAGCGCCCGGCGGGCCGGGCTGGGGGACGGTGCCAGGAGTCGCCGGTCAGGCGAGCGCCGGCACCGCGATGCCGTGGAGGCGGGGGGAGTGTCGGGGGGTGGTTCGCACGAGGAATGGAACTCCTTCCGTGGCCGCCTACCGGGTTAGCTGACGGATTCGGGCGGGAAGTACGCCCTACCGCGGGCCGTGGCTCGCGGATTCACCCCGGTGTTGCCCTGGGTCCCCGGTTCGTGAGATCACGATTAGGCGGGTCGGCACGGCGTCGCCACTTGCGATCGAAAACCGCACCGGACGCGCCGACACTACCGGTGGGTACGCCGCAAGCCAAGCGCCCCCACCTGCGTAAACCTCGAACATCGTTACTCTGACCGGAACAGTCGATCACTGACGTTACTCAATGGGACGACCAGTTATCCCGGAACCGTCGGGCGACAATCGGACATCGGGTGGCGACCGACCCGGAATTGCGGGGGTCGATCGCCCGACCTGATCCCGATGACCGTTTCCGTCCGGCCGTGACCGGGCTCACCGCATTCGGGTAACGATTCAGCCCACGCGCGCCGGCCGCCACCGCGCCGTCGGCGCCGCCCGCGGGCCGGCCGGCACCGGGGCGAGGGGCTGGGTCGCCGGCTCGGCGGGGCGGGCCGGGGCGGGGCCGGGGCGCAGCGCCGCGGCGGCCGCGTACGCCTCGGCGGCCAGGGCGCGGGCCGCCTCGGCGGCCAGTTCGGCGTCCCGCCAGGCCCGCTGCTCCCGCTCGGCGGCGGCCCGCCAGCCGGCGCGCCGGCCGTCGCGTACCGCCCGGGCCAGCACGATCTCCTGCTCGGCCGGGTGCCGGCGCGGGTCCCACCCGTTGCGGTGCGCCAGCACGTCGGCGAGCTGCCGGGCGGTCAACTCGCCCCGCCAGTGCGCCGCCATCGCGGCGTGGTGCAGCCAGCGCTCCCGGGCCGCGTACTCGGCGGGTGTCCGGGGCGTCCGCGGCGGAGGCAGCGCGGCGGCGCCGGCGACGCGGCGGGCGGCCCCGTCGGCCTCGTCGTACGCCCGCCAGGCCCGATCGGCCTCGTCCTGGGTGGCGAGCCACTGCTCGCGCCGGCGCCGGGCGGTCTGCGCGGCCCCGTCGGCGGCCACCGCCACCTCGTCGGCGTAGCGGGACAGGTCGGCGAGGCGGGCCGCCCGCTCGGCGGTCGGATCGGGGGCCGGGTCGGGCGGGGCGTCCCGCTCCGGTCGGGCGACCAGCGCGGCGAGCAGCCCGAGGGCGAGCAGGAGCAGGGCGGACCAGATGGCGGTGGCTTCGGGGACCTCGGTCAGGAAGTGGTGGAGAACGGTCTTCTCCATGGTCGGCACCTCACGGGAAACGTCGTGGCGGAGAGGTCCGCACGGCCGGCGGGGCGGGGCGCGAACCGGGGCGGGCGCCGCCGGGCCGCCGTCGGGCGCGTGCGGGGGTGAGGTTCGGTGGTGCGGCGAGGGCGGGCCGGGCCGCCCCGAAGTCAGCGGGCGGGCGGGGCCCGGGAGCCGACGGTCGCGGGCACCAGCCCGACCGGGAGGGGGTATCGCTCCGGCGGGGCGACCCCGGCCGGCCGCGGTGCCGCCGGAGCCGGCACGACCGGCCGGTCGGCCGCCGTTCCCGGGTCGACGTCGGCGGTTGCCGCCCCGGCCCGCGCCGCGGCACCGGTCACCGTGTCGGGCGAACCGGTGGGGACGAAGCCGAGGGCGCGGTCGGGGGAACCGGCGCGGACCGTCCAGGTGTCGACCGGGCCGGGAGCGGCCTGGGCGGCAGCGGCCTGCGCGGCCACCCCGACCGGCAACGTGGCCGCGCCGAGCGAGCAGGCGACCACCACGGCCAGGCTGGCCAGCATGCGGGCCGTCCAGCGCGCCACCCACCACAGGGGACAGGTGAGCGCGATCGGAAGCACGTGCCAAACCTACCGTCGAGACCCGCGCGCCGCATCGTCCCGGGCGTGTCGCCAGGGCTCGGACCGGGGCACCGACCAGGGTGGACAGAGTTCGGAACGGGAGTTCCCGGCGCGCCGGCCGGGTCGGGCGTGGCTCAGCCCGGGTCGCGCCGTCCGGCGTACGCGACCGGCCGGCCCGGGGTGGGGCGGGCCTCGACCGGCCCGGCAGGGGCCGACCGCGGGGCCGGCACGGCGGGCGCCGGCGCGGCGGAGGCGGCCGGGACGCGGGCCCGGCGCGGCGGCCCGAGCAGGCGCATCATCGGCGTCTCCACCCAGCGGTGCAGGGCGGCGGCGAGCAGCAGGTTGGCCAGCAGGAAGCCGAGTACCGCGAGCGGGCCCCAGCCGCCGGGCAGCCCCGCACCCCAGTGCCCGGTGAGGCGCAGCACGGTCTGCATCACCAGGACGTGCACCAGGTAGAAGGCGAACGACACCTCACCGAGCCAGACCATCGGCCGGGACCGCCACGGCGTGGGTAGGCCGCGCACGTCGGCGTCCGCGGCGGCGGTGATCACCAGCAGGTACGCCACCGCGAGCAGGGCCGCCCAGAGCTCGGCGCGGACCCACTGCGCGGCGACCACCCAGGTGGCGACGAAGAGCAGGCTGGCCACGGTCAGCCCGGGCCCGCGCCAGCGTCCCCGGCGCATCAGCTCGGCCGCGGCCACGCCCATCCAGAACTCCAGCGACCGGACCACCGGGAAGATCTGGGTGAACCACCAGCGGCTCTCCTCGGGCACCAGCCGCTGGCCGGGCCAGAGGGCCAGGATGAGCAGCGGCGCGGCGATCAGCACCGCGCGGAGCACGCCGGTCCGGGCCCGGCGCAGCGCGGGCAGCACCAGCGGCAGGCAGAGGTAGAAGGCCAGCTCGCAGGAGAGCGACCAGCTCACCGTGTTGACGCTGTAGAAGTAGCCCGGGGTGGGATTCCACGCCTGGACCAGGGCGAGGTTGCCGAGCGCGGCCCACGGGGCGACCGGGTCGGCGAGCCAGAACGCGACGGCCAGCGCCGCGACGAACGTCACCAGGTGGTTCGGGTAGATCTTGGCGAGCCGGCGCCGCAGGAAGGTGCGTCGTCGCTCACCGTCCCGGTATGACCAGACCAGGACGAATCCACTGAGGATGAAGAAGAACTCCACACCGGACAGGCCGAGGGCGAACAGCCGATCCACGACCGCCCTGTAGTCGGGCTCGGCGACGATCCGCATGGTTCCCGCGTGGAAGCCGAAGACCAGCAGGGCGGCGACCCAGCGCAGCCCGGTCAGCGACGGCAGCCGGACGGCGGGGGTGGCGGTCGGGGCGCTGGTCATGACGGGCAACCCTACCCGCCGGTGCACCGGGCACCGTCCGGGCCGCCGGGCCGCCCGGCGCACGGGACACCTGTCCGTCAGTCGATGCCTTACGATTTCGGCGCCTGCACGGAACGGGGACCGTGCGCCGGCCACCGGCCCACTCCGGTTCCCACCGGGCTTGTCATGCCTGGAACGGAAGGTGGAGACCCGGATGCACCAGCGGATCCTACTGCGCGCCCGCAAGGGCCCGTTCGACGTCCTCAGCCCCGAGGAGACCTTCGAACGGAACTGGATCGGCGACAACAGCGGCAACCTGGTCTTCAGCCACGCCGCGTACAAGCTGCTCGCCACGTCGACGGCGGAGATCACCCCGTCACAGTTCCGGGCCAGCCCGCGCGACGCCGACGAGATCAACGAGAAGTACGACGTCTTCGTGATCCCGCTGGCCAACGCGTTCCGCCGCAGCTTCGTGCACCGGCTGGCGCCGATGACCCGGCTGATCGAGCGGCTGAAGATCCCCGTGGTGGTGCTCGGCGTCGGCGTGCAGACAAACCTCGACGGCGACCGGGAATACCTGCGCCCGATCGACGATGCGGTGCGCGCCTTCTGCCGGGCGGTGCTGAACCGCTCGCACAGCATCGGGGTGCGCGGCGAGATCACCGAGAGTTACCTGCGGACCCTCGGCTTCTCCGCGGTCGAGCAGATCGGCTGTCCGTCGATGTTCCTGCACGGGGGCAACTTCCGGATCGACAAGCCGAAGCCGACGCTGGACGGCGACGCCCGGATCGCGCTGACCATCTCGCCGTACGTCTCCTCGATGGCCGGGATCGTCCGCCAGCACCACGGGCGCTACCCCAACCTGCGCTACCTGCCGCAGGACCTGAAGACCCTCGGCACCCTGCTCTACGGCGACGCCCCCGAGCAGCGGGGGCGCGGCGGCGACATGCCCGTGCACACCTCGCACCCGCTCTTCGTCGAGGACAAGGTGCGGATGTTCGTCGACCCGTGGACGTGGATGGACTACCTCGGCGGGTTCGACTTCGCCTTTGGGACCCGGATCCACGGCACCATCACCGCGCTGATCTCCGGCACCCCCGGATACCTCTTCGCGCACGACTCGCGCACCCTGGAGCTGGCCCGGTACTTCGGCATCCCGCACCGGGCGATGCGGGACGTCCCGGCCGACGTCGACGCCGCCCAGCTCTACGAGGAGGCCGACTACACGGCCCTCAACGACGGCCACCAGGCACGCTTCGCGGCCATCACCGCGTTCCTGGCCAAGCACGACCTGGGCCACTCGTTCGCGGACGGGGACAGCGCCGGCCGCTTCGACCAGCGGGTCCGGGAGACGGTCTACCCGCCGGCGGTCCGACCGGCCGCCGGCACCCCGCCCGAGGAGCTGCTGTCCCGTATCCAGTGGCTGCGGGACCAGAACCGGACGCTGCGGGCCGACGTCGACTCGTTGCGGGCCCAGCAGCTGCGCGAACGGGTCAAGCAGGCCGTCGGCGGCGGGGTCCGCCGGATGCTGCGGCGCTGATCCTCGTACGCCGCGGACCGCCGGAGCCCCGCGGGATCCGTCCGAGCCGCCCGATGGCTTACGATTCCTCGTCTCAGGAGAACGCGAACCGCGCTCCGACCGGCCGGTCCGCTCGGGTTCCCGCCGGCCACATCGTGCCCGAGGGCGGAAGGTGGATATCCAGGATGCATCAACGGATTCTGCTGCGCGCCCGCAAGGGCCCGTTCGACGTCCTCACCGCCGAGGAGACCTACGAGCGGGACTGGATCGGCAAGAACACCGGCAACCTGGTCTTCAGCCACGCCGCGTACAAGCTGCTGGCCACCGCCACGGCGGAGATCACCCCGTCAAGGTTCCGGGCGGACCCGCGCGATGCCGGCGAGATCAACGAGAAGTACGACGTCTTCGTGATCCCGCTGGCCAACGCGTTCCGCCGCGACTACGCGGACCGGTTGGGGTCGATGACCCGGCTGATCGAGCGGCTGAAGATCCCGGTGGTGGTGCTCGGCGTCGGGGCACAGACCGACGTGGACGGCGACCGGGAGCACCTGCGCCCGATCGACGACGCGGTACGCGCCTTCTGCCGGGCGGTGCTCGACCGCTCGCACAGCATCGGCGTCCGCGGCGAGATCACCGAGGACTACCTGCGCGCGCTGGGTTTCTCCGCCGTCGAGCAGATCGGCTGCCCGTCGATGTTCCTGCACGGCGACAGCCTCCGCATCGAGAAGGCGAAGGCGGCCCTGGGCACCGAGGACCGGCTCGCGTTCGTCATCTCGCCGTACGTCCGCGCGCTCGCCCCGCTCGTCCGCCACCACCACCGGCGCTACCCGAACCTGCGCTACGTGGCGCAGGACCTCTACACCCTGGGCACCCTGCTCTACGGCGACGTGCCGAAGTTGCGCGGCAAGACCGACGACCTGCCGATCCACACCTCGCACCCGCTTCTGGTCGAGGACAAGGTGCGAATGTTCATGGACCCGTGGCCATGGATGGAGTATCTCTCCGGATTCGACTTCGCGTTCGGCACCCGGATCCACGGCACCATCACGGCGCTGATCTCCGGCACCCCCGGGTACCTCCTCGCGCACGACTCGCGCACGCTGGAGCTGGCCCGCTACTTCGACATCCCGCACCGGTTGATGCGCGACGTGCCGGCCGACGTCGACGCCGCCCAACTCTACGAGGACGCCGACTACACGGCCTTGAACGACGGCCACAAGGAGCGCTTCGCCCGGATCACCGCGTTCCTCGCCAAGCACGACCTCGATCTCTCGTTCGGCGACGGGAACAGCGCCGCCCGGTTCGACGAGCAGGTCCGCCGAACCGTCTACCCGCCGGCGGTCCGGCCGGCCTCCGCCTACCCCGCCGAGGACCTGCTGACCCGCCTCCAGTTTCTGCGCGACGAGAACCGGGCGCTCCAGCAGAAGCTCAAGGCGCTCCGCGCCCAGCCGCTGCGCGAGCGGGTCAAGCAGGCGGTCGGCGGCCGGGTCCGGCGGATGCTGCGCCACTGATCCTCGTACGCCTGTTCGATGACCGGGGTAGGATCGGCGGCGTGTCCGACGTCGCGTACCAGCCCTCGATGCTCGACTTCGCCGAGCAGGGTCCGAGCCTCGGCCCGCTCGCCGGCTCGCTGCGCCGACACCAGCTGAGCCGGGGCGCCTGGGTCGACCACCTGCCCGGCTGGGTGCGGGGCTCCGACGCGGTGCTCGACGTCCTGCTGCGGGACGTGCCGTGGCGGGCCGAGCGCCGCACCATGTACGACAGCGAGGTCGACGTCCCCCGCCTGCTCTGCTGGTACGCCGCCGGCCGACCGCTGCCCCACCCGGTGCTCACCGCGGCCCGTGAGGCCCTGACCCGGCACTACGCCGCCGAGCTGGGCGAGCCCTTCGTCACCGCCGGCATGTGCCACTACCGGGACGGCCGGGACAGCGTGGCCTGGCACGGCGACACGCTGGGCCGCTCCGCGCACGTCGACACCATGGTGGCCATCGTGTCGTTCGGCTCGCCGCGCCCGCTGCTGCTGCGTCCCCGCGGCGGCGGAGCCAGCCTGCGTTTCCCGCTGGGCCACGGCGACCTGGTGGTGATGGGCGGGTCGTGCCAGCGCACCTGGGAGCACGCCATCCCGAAGACCGCCCGGCCGGTCGGCCCCCGGGTCAGCGTCCAGTTCCGTCCCGCCGGGGTGGCCTGAGGCCGAGCCGGCCCCGAGGCCCGACGGGGCACGTGCTAGAAACAACTCTCAGGGTCGATCACCGCCCCCGTCACCTGACGACGCGAAGGGCGCAGCATGACCCAGTCCACCGAGTCACGATCCCGCAGGTCCGCCTGGCGCCTGCACGGCGACGGCCGCTCCGTCCGCCCCGGCGATGTGGTCCACCCGGACGAGCGACTCTCCTGGCCGCGTACGGTCGGCGTCGGCGTGCAGCACGTGGTGGCCATGTTCGGCGCCACCTTCACGGTGCCGCTGATCACCGGCTTCCCGCCGGCCACCACGCTCTTCTTCTCCGGGCTGGGCACCCTGCTGTTCCTGCTGATCACCGGCAACCGGCTGCCCTCGTACCTGGGCTCGTCGTTCGCGTTCATCGCGCCGGTGCTGGCCGCGAAGACCGGCGGCGGCATCGGCGCCGCGCTGGGCGGCATCGTGGTGGCCGGCGCGGTGCTGGCGCTGGTCGGCGTGGTGGTGCAACTGGCCGGGGCGCGCTGGATCGACGCGCTGATGCCGCCCGTCGTGACCGGTGCGATCGTCGCGCTGATCGGGCTCAACCTCGCCCCGGTCGCCTGGGACGGCGGCGGCAGCGGCACGGGCGTGAAGGCGCAGCCGCTGATCGCGGTGGTCACCCTGGTGGCGATCCTGGTCGCCACGGTGGTCTTCCGGGGCTTCCTGGCCCGGCTCTCCATCCTGCTCGGCGTGGTCGTCGGCTGGGTGCTCGCCGCGGTCCTCGGCGAGCTGGACCCGAAGGCGGTCACCGGGCTGAAGGAGGCCGCCTGGGTGGGCCTGCCGGTGTTCCACGCGCCCAGCTTCAGCCTGCGCGCGGTGGTGCTGGTCATTCCGGTCATCCTGGTGCTGATCGCGGAGAACGCCGGGCACGTCAAGGCGGTGGCAGCGATGACCGGCCGGAACCTGGACCGGGACATGGGGCGGGCGTTCCTCGGCGACGGCCTGGCCACCGTGCTCGCCGGCTCGGGCGGCGGCTCCGGCACCACCACGTACGCGGAGAACATCGGCGTGATGGCGGCGACCCGGGTCTACTCGACCGCCGCGTACTGGGTGGCGGGGGCGGCGGCGGTGCTGCTCGGGTTGAGCCCGAAGTTCGGCGCGCTGATCCTCACCGTGCCGGCCGGCGTGCTGGGCGGCGCGACCACCGCGCTCTACGGCCTGATCGCCATCCTGGGCGCCCGGATCTGGATCGAGAACCGGGTGGACTTCCACGACCCGGTGAACCTGATGACGGCCGCCGTGGCGGTGATCGTCGGTGCGGCCAACTACACGGTCACCGCCGGCGACCTGTCGTTCAGCGGCATCGCCCTGGGCACCGGCGCCGCCCTGGTCATCTACCACGGCATGCGCCTGATCGCCCACCTCCGCGGCACCACCCCGGACTCCCGCCGCGGCCCCGAACCCGAACTCTGACCCCTCCGGGCCCGGCCGATCCCGTTGATCATGAAGTTGGCTGCGCGAGATGCCCGGTTCCGCACCGTCAACTTCATGATCGACCGCGCCTGACGAGGGCGGGACGCGCGAAGGGGCCCTGCGGCACAGCCGCAGGGCCCCTTCGCCGGCCGGGTCAGTCGCGGTCGATCTGGTGGCCGATGACGGTGGGGCCGAGCATGACGGCGAAGCCGGAGCCGTCGCGGCGGGGGTCCGCCGGCGGCAGCTCCACCGGATCGCCGTTCGCCGTGGCGCCGACCGGGCGCGGGCCCACCCAGGCCACCGGCAGGTCCACCTCGCCCTTGAGGAACCGCTGCGCGCGCACGCCGCCGGTCGCCCGCCCCTTCGCGGGGTACGCCTTGAACGGCGTCACCTTGACCGTGGCACCGGTCGAGGTGACCACCATCGGCTCGCCGTGCGACGGGTCGTCGGTGCGGACCGCGCCGAAGAACACCACCGTCGCCCCGGCCGGCAGGTTGATGCCGGCCATGCCGCCGCCCTTGATGCCCTGCGGCCGGACCAGGGAGGCCGCGAAGCGCAGCAGCGACGCCTCCGACGAGATGAAGGCCAGGGTCTCGGCGCCGTCGGTGAGCCAGGTCGCCCCAACCACCTCGTCGCCGTCGCGCAGCGAGATCACCTCGAACTCGTCCGAGCGGACCGGCCACTCGGGCGCGCAGACCTTCACCACGCCCTGCCGGGTGCCCAGCGCCAGGCCGGCCGAGCCCTCGGCGGACGGGCCGAGCGGCGCCAGCCCCACCACCGTCTCCCCCGGCTCCAGCGGCACCAGCTCGGCCGCGGACATGCCGCCGCGCAGGGACACCGTGCCGGACTGCTCGGGCAGCACCGGCAGCGGCAGTACGTCGATCTTGAAGGCCCGGCCGGCGCTGGTGACCAGCAGCACCCGCCCCCGGGCGGTGGAGTGGACGACGGCGCGTACCGCGTCGTGCTTGACCCGGCCGGAGCGTCGCCGCGCCTCGGCGGCCTCCTCCGACTCGGCCGCCGTCCGGGCTACCAGCCCGGTGGCGGAGAGGATGACCTGGCACGGGTCGTCGGCGACCTCCAGCGGGCCGGCCGGCACGGAGGCCGCGAGGACCTCCTTGAGGTCGCCGTCGACCAGGGTGGTGCGGCGGTCCGCGCCGAACTGCTTGACCACGGCGGCCAGCTCGTCGGAGACCACCTTCTGCAGCACCTTCGCGTCGTCGAGGATCTTCGCCAGCTCGGCGATCTCGCCGCGCAGCTTCTCCTGCTCCGCCTCCAGCTCCAGCCGGTCGTACTTGGTCAGCCGGCGCAGCGGGGTGTCCAGGATGTAGGTCGCCTGGATCTCGGAGAGCTTGAACTTCTGCATCAGGCCGTCCTTGGCGGCCTGGGCGTCCTCGCTGCCCCGGATCAGCTTGACCACCCGGTCGATGTCGAGCAGGGCGATCAGCAGGCCGTCGACCAGGTGCAGCCGCTCCTCGCGCTTGCGCTTGCGGTACGCGCTGCGCCGGGTCACCACCTCGTACCGGTGGTTGATGAAGACCTCCAGCAGCGCCTTGAGCCCCAGGGTCTGCGGCTGGCCGCCGAACAGGACCAGGTTGTTCACGCCGAAGGACTGCTCCAGCGGGGTGAGCCGGTAGAGGTCGGCCAGCAGCGCCTGCGGGTTGACCCCGACCTTGCACTCGATGACCAGCCGGGTGCCGTTCTCCCGGTCGGTGAGGTCCTTGACGTCGGCGATGCCGGAGAGCCGCTTGGTCTTGTTGACCTCGTTGGTGATCGCCGCGATGACCTTCTCCGCGCCGACGCCGTACGGCAGCTCGGTGACCGTGATGGCCTGCCGGCCCCGGCTGCCCTCCAGCGGGCCGGTCTCGACCCGGGCCCGCATCCGGACCACGCCGCGCCCGGTCTCGTACGCCCGGCGCACCTCGTCGAGGCCGAGCAGCAGCCCGCCGGTGGGCAGGTCGGGGCCGGGGACGAACTCCATGAGCTTGTCCAGCGTGGCGTCCGGGTGGTTGATCAGCCAGCGGGCCGCCTGGACGACCTCGCCCAGGTTGTGCGGGATCATGTTGGTGGCCATGCCGACCGCGATCCCGGACGCGCCGTTGACCAGCAGGTTGGGGAAGGCCGCCGGCAGCACGGTGGGCTGGGTGAGCGAGCCGTCGTAGTTGGGTTCGACGTCGACGGTGTCCTCGCCCAGCTCGCCGACGAGGAGCATCGCCTCGCGGGACATCCGGGCCTCGGTGTAACGCGCCGCGGCGGGGCCGTCGTCGGGCGAGCCGAAGTTGCCGTGGCCGTCGATCAGCGGCGCGTTGAGCGAGAAGTCCTGGGCGAGCCGGACCATCGCGTCGTAGATCGCGGCGTCGCCGTGCGGGTGGTACTTACCCATCACGTCGCCGACGATCCGGGCCGACTTCACGTGGCCCCGGTCGGGGCGGTGGCCCTGCTCGTACATGGACCAGAGGATGCGCCGGTGCACCGGCTTGAGGCCGTCCCGCGCGTCGGGCAGGGCGCGGGAGTGGATGACCGAGAAGGCGTACTCCAGGTAGGAGTCCGAGACCTCGGTGACCAGCGGGTTGTCGAAGACCCGCGCGCCGGCCCGGTCGAAGGCGGACAGGTCGGCGCGGGCGCGGTCGTCCCTACGGCGTGCCATGGTTCAGCGTTTCCTTTCGAAACCCGGTGGTCAGGCGTCGATGGCTTCGCGGTCGACCCGGTCGGCCGAGTCGATCAGCCAGTTGCGGCGGGGTTCGACCTTCTCCCCCATGAGCAGTTCGAGGATCTGCTCGGCGGCCTCGACGTCGTCGAGGGTGATCCGGCGGACCGCCCGGGTGGCCGGGTTCATCGTGGTCTCCCAGAGCTCGTCGGCGTCCATCTCGCCGAGGCCCTTGAAGCGCGGGATCGGGGTGACGATCTGCTTGCCGGCCTTCTCCAGCTTGCGGATCGTCGCCTCCATCTCGGCCTGCGTGTAGGTGTAGATGGTCTGCGGGTTGCGCCCCTTGGTGGTGATCTTGTGCAGGGGCGGCATCGCCGCGTAGAGCCGGCCCGCCTCGATCAGCGGCCGCATGTAGCGGGCGAAGAGCGTGATCAGCAGGGTCCGGATGTGCGCGCCGTCGACGTCCGCGTCGGCCATGATGAGCACCCGGCCGTAACGCATCGCGGACAGGTCGAAGGTGCGCCCGGAGCCGGCACCGAGCACCTGCACGATCGCCGCGCACTCGGCGTTGTCCAGCACCTGCTGGAGGTTCGCCTTCTGCACGTTGAGGATCTTGCCGCGGATCGGCAGCAGGGCCTGGTATTCCGAGGAGCGGGCCATCCGGCTGGTGCCGAGGGCGCTGTCACCCTCCACGATGAACAGCTCGCTGCGCTCCACCCCGGTGGCCCGGCAGTCGACCAGCTTCGCCGGCATCGACGCGCCCTCCAGGGCGGTCTTGCGGCGGGCGGCGTCCTTCTGCTGCTTCTGGGTGAGCCGGACCCGGGCCGCGTCGACGATCTTCTGCAGCACCGTCCGGGCCTCGGCCTTGGTCTTCCGGTCCTCCAGCCACGCCTTGAGGTGCTGCTCGACCAGGCCCTGGAGCACCTTGGTGATGCCGGCGGTGGAGAGCTCGTCCTTGGTCTGCGAGGTGAACTGCGGCTCCGGGATGCGCACGTGCACCACGGCGGTCATGCCCTCCAGGACGTCGTCCAGGGTGGGCGCGTCCTCCTTGGGCTTGAGCAGGCCGCGGGTGTTGCGGGCGGCCTCGGCCAGGGTGCGCACCAGGGCCCGCTCGAAGCCCTTGCGGTGGGTGCCGCCGTGCGCGTTGCGGATGGTGTTGGTGAAGCACTCGACGGTGCGCTCGTAGCCGGTGCCCCAGCGGAAGGCGATCTCGACCTCGGCCCGGCGCTGCACGTTGGACTGCATCACGCCGTTGGCGTCGGCGGCGTTCTCCCGGTAGGTCCCCTCCCCGGTCACCAGCAGGGTCCCGGAGACCGGCCGGTCCCCGGCCGGGGCCAGGTATTCCACCATGTCGGTCAGGCCGTGGGGGAAGTGGAACTTCTCCTCGACGGTCTGCTCGCCCGTCTCGTCGCGCAGCCGGTAGGCGACGCCGGGGACGAGGAAGGCGGTGTTGCGCAGCTTGAGCCGGACCGCGTCGGTGTCGAGGTGGGCGCCGGTCTCGAAGTAGCGCGGGTCGTGCCACCAGCGGATCGAGGTGCCGGCGCGCTGGCCGCGCTTCATCGCGCCGACGATCTGCAGGCCCGGGCCGGGCGTGAAGGGGGCGTCCGGGCCGTCCCCGTCGAAGATCCCCGGCACGCCGTGCCGGAACGACATCGAGTGGATCTTGCCGCCACGCCGGACCGTGACGTCGAACCGCCGGGAGAGCGCGTTGACCGCCGAGGCGCCCACCCCGTGCAGGCCACCGGAGGTCTTGTAGCCCGAGCCGCCGAACTTGCCGCCCGCGTGCAGCCGGGTGAGCACCAGCTCCACGCCGGAGATGCCGGACTTGGCGTGCACGTCGGTGGGGATGCCCCGGCCGTCGTCGTCGACCTGCACCGAGCCGTCGGCGTGCAGGATCACGTCGACCTTCGTGGCGTGACCTCCGACACCCTCGTCGGTGGAGTTGTCGAGGATCTCGTTGACGAGGTGACCCACGCCACGGCTGTCGGTCGAGCCGATGTACATGCCGGGGCGCTTGGGGACGGCGTCCAGGCCCTCCAGGTGCGTCAGGTCGTCGGCCCCGTACAGGGTCTCAGGCTGTGCGGTCAACTGGTCGTACTCCCAGGTCTCGGCGGTGTGGTGCCGCTCACCGGCTCGATCGCCTCGCGCGGCGCGCCGGAGCGAGCCTAGCCCGGCACTCCGACAGAGCTGTGGCACCCGGTGCGGTGCGTTGTCCGGTTACCCTCCGGCCGGGGTCCACGCCGGCGCCGGCGGGACGACGCCGGAGGCGAGGCGGCGCCCGTGCACCACAACGATCCGACCCGGCGGCTCTCTTCCCCGGCGCTGGCGAAGGGCGACCCGACCGGCTGGTTCGAGCGGGTTCTGTGCCGGGCGGAGGTCCGGCCGCCGTCAGGCGCGGACGGCGGCGCCGAGCACGTGCGGGGCGGCGGGACCCGGCAACCCGGACGGCGGAAAGCGGAACCGGTCCAGCTCGACCACGGTGAACCCGGCCGCCCGGATGGCCGCCACGGTGTCCCGGCCGGTGTGGCAGCCGGCGCAGAACAGCGGCCAGAGGGTGGCATCCACCCAGCGCTGGGCCCGGCGCAGCCCGGGCGTCTCCGCCACGACGTGCTCGTAGAAGCGGAGCTGCCCGCCCGGACGCAGCACCCGGCGCGCCTCGCGCAGCGCGACCGCCTGGTCCGGCACCGAGCAGAGCACCAGGGAGAGCACCACCGCGTCGACGGAGGCGTCGGCGGCCGGCAGCGCCTCGGCGAGACCGGCGGCCACGGTCACGGGGACCGGGGCGTCGGGCGCGGCGGCCCGGCCGATGGCCCGCAGCCGCGGCTCCGGCTCGACCGCGAGCACGCCGGTGACGCTCGACGGGTAGTGCGGGAAGTTCCGGCCGTTGCCGGCGCCCACCTCGACCACCCGCCCACGCAGCCCGGCCACCAGGCGGCGCCGGTGCGCGGCCGCGCCGGCCCGGTCCATCGCCACGCTGGCCCGGGCGAAGATCCGGGAGAACACCGGATGCGAGACGGTCATCAGCTATGGACCTCCGGGGCGCCGAGGGTGAGCAGGAGCGGGCCGGCCGAGCCGTGGGCCAGCTCCCCGAGGCGTACGTCGTCGAGCACGGCGAGGAAGGCGGCCTGAGCCCGGCGGAGCTGCCCACGGAGCCGGCAGTCACCGGCCAGCGGGCAGAGCGGCTGCTCGCAGGAGACCACCTCGTCGTCCCCCTCGAAGGCCCGGACCACCTGCCCGACGGTCAGCTCGCCGGCGTGCTCGGCGAAGGCGACCCCGCCGGAGCGGCCCCGGATGGTGACCAGCACGCCGAGCCGCTGCAACCGTTGCACCACCTTGGCCACGTGGCTGCGGGGCAGCGAGAGCTGCGTGGCCAGCTCGTCCACCGTCGTCCGGACCTCGGCGGCGGCGGTGACCATGGCGATCCGCAATGCCATGTCCGTCGAGCGGTTGAGCTTCACAGCATCGACAGTAGCCAGCGGTTGCCAGCTCAGGAAACGGCCGGCAGGCGCGATCGGGAGTGTGATCCGGACAACCGATTGGCCGGGACCTTCGACCCTAAAGAGGAGTCCGCGATTCCTGTTCAGTGGAGATCGACCCGTTCGATGCCGCAAAAGGAGTAGTCGTGCTCTCGGAATCCTCAGCAGCCGTGGTGGCAGCCACCCTGCCCGCCGTACAGGCGCACGGTGAGGCGATCACCGGCCGGTTCTACCAGCGGATGTTCGACGCCCACCCGGAACTGCTGGACATCTTCAACCGGAGCAACCAGGCCACCGGGCAGCAGAAGGCGGCGCTCGCCGCCGCCGTGGTCGCGTACGCCGAGCACCTGACCGGCGACGGCACGGCCCCGTGGGGCCCGATCCTGGACCGGATCGCGCACAAGCACGCCTCGCTCGGCATCACCGCCACCCAGTACACGATCGTCGGCCGGCACCTGCTCGCCGCGGTCGGTGAGGTGCTCGGCGACGCCGTCACGCCGGCGGTGGCCGCCGCCTGGGACGAGGTCTACTGGCTGCTGGCCTGCGAGCTGATCGCCCGCGAGGCCCGCCTCTATACCGGCGCCGGGGTGCCGGAGAACGCCTCGGTGTGGCGGGAGTGGCGGGTGGCGGAGAAGGTCCGCGAGACCGTCGACGTCGTGTCGTTCACCCTGGTCCCGGCCGACGGCGGCCCGGCGCCGGCCTTCACCCCGGGCCAGTACGTCTCGGTGGCGGTCGACCTGGACGGCGGCCGGGGCCAGCAGATCCGGCAGTACAGCCTCTCCGGCCGGCCCGGCGCCACCCACTGGCGGATCACCGTCAAGCGGGTCCGCGGCGCCGCCGGCGCGCCCGACGGGATGGTCTCCACCGTCCTGCACGAGCGGGTGGCCGTCGGCGACACGCTCCGGCTCAGCCCGCCGTTCGGCGAGGTGAGCGCGATCGGCGAGGCCGGCCCGGTGCTGCTGGTCAGCGCCGGCATCGGCCTCACCCCGGCGATGGCGGCGCTGGAGCACCTGGCCGCGACCGATCCCGAGCGCCCGGTGACGCTGGTGCACGCCGACCGGAGCGGCGCGGCGCACGCCCTCCGCCACGAGCTGCCCGGCCTCCAGGAGCGGCTGCCGAACCTGTCGGTCCGGCTCTGGTACGAGGACGCCGCCGACGGCGAATTGGCCGGGCTGAAGGCGGAGGTCGCCGACGGCCTCATCGACCCGGCACGGATCCCGCTCGCCCCCGGGGCGGGGGTGCACCTGTGCGGGCCGGTGCCGTTCATGGCCCTGGTCCGGGGCGGCCTGCTGCGCCGGGGCGTACCGGCCGAGCGGATCGCGTACGAGGTGTTCGGTCCGGGCATGCTGCGCGGCTGAGCGAGCGGCCGCACGCCCTCGGGGCCGGTTCGGGCAATGCCCGCACCGGCCCCGCGGCGGCCCGTCACCCGTAGTTGTCGACCGCACCTCGGGCGCCTGCCCACCCGACCGTCAGGACCAGTGCTCGACCACCGCGGCGAACACCAGCAACGAGCCGACCAGCTCGATCACCCCGACCCGGACCGCGGTCAGCCGGCGGCCGGGCAGCAGCGCCGCGCGGAGCAGCAGGAGCGCGAAGACCATCGTGACCGCCGGGCCCCACCAGGCCGCCGCGATCAGCAGCGCCGCCAGGTGGTGGGCGGCCGAGGCGGCCCGGTAGCCGACCCTCCCCCGCTCCCGGATCATGGTCTTGACGTAGAGCACCGTGCCGACCAGATACGCGCCAACCGCCCCCGCCACCCCGACCAGCGCGCCGGGCGACACCCCGGCGACAGTGGCCACCACGAACACCATGAGCACGCTCTGGGCCACCGAGGCGAGGTCGTTGAGCAGGGCACGCTCGCGGCGCCGCCGGGCGTGGCCGACGTTGACCACGGCGAGCAGGGCGTAGAGCGGGGCGTACCCGAGGATCGCGGGCCGGGCGACCACCACCGGCGCGACCAGCAACGCGGCCGTGCCGCCGTAGACCAGCAGTTGCGGGCGCACCCGGGCCGGGCGGCCGGTCTTCACCGCCAGCATGGCGTAGTAGGAGAAGAGGTAGCCGGCGAGCCAGGCGCCGAGCAGCGGCAGGTGCGACCAGCGTGGACCGGCCACCCAGACGGCCGCGGCGTACGGCAGGAGCAGCATCGCCCAGGCACCGTGCTGCGGCGGCAGCCAGCGGTGCCGGCGCCCCCGCCCCGGCCGGGCGGCACGGGACGCGGCCCGCGGCACGGGCCGGACGGCGGCTGGCGCCGTATCGGGTGCGGCGGGAGCGGGCCGGACGGTGTGCGCGCCGGCGCGCGGGGTGGCGCTCATCCGCGGGCGACCGTGAGCAGCACCACGGCGTCCTCGTCGGCGTGCAGCGCGTGCCGGGCATCGGGGATCACCAGCAGGTCCCCCGCCGACCCCGGCCAGGACCGGTCCTGGGCAACCAGCCGGACCCGCCCGCGCAGCACCTGGAGGGTCGCGTCACCGGGGCTGGCGTGCTCCTCGAGGGCGTGCCCGGCGCCCAGGGCCACCAGGGTCTGCCGCAGTGGACTGCCCGGGCCGCCGTGCACCGTACGGGCACTGCGCCCGCTGCCGGTGGCCCGGGCCAGCGTGAGCTGCTCCTCGGCGAGCGTGGAGAGCGAGGACGGGGACACGGCCACCTCCGGGAATCGGTGCGGTAAAGGCGGTCACGAAAACTGGAGCCGCATGCACCTCTTGCACAGCTTCGTCGCTTCCGCGCTCCGCGACCAGGGACTTTGGTCCCTGATCCGAATCTCCACACGCGACCTCGACCTCTCCCCGAGAAGTCGATGATCTACAGGTTAGGAAGTGGTCGCCAGGGTAGGGACTGCTCATGCGCGTCCTCGGGATCAACGCAATCTTCCACGACCCGGCCGCCGCCCTGGTGGTGGACGGCACGGTGGTGGCCGCCGCCGAAGAGGAGCGGTTCAGCCGCCGCAAGCACGGCAAGCGTCCCGTCCCCTTCTCCGCCTGGGAGCTGCCCGAACTGTCCGCCGCCTGGTGCCTGGCCAGCGCGGGAATCGACGTCGACAGCCTCGACGCCGTCGCCTACTCCTTCGACCCCCAGCTGTGCCGGGACGCCGCCGACCTGGGGCTCAGCGACCCGTGGGACTGGCTGCGGGTGGACTACGCGAAGCGGGCCCCGCAGTTCCTCGCCGCCGCCCTGCCCCGGCTCGACCCGGAGAAGGTCCGATTCGTACCGCACCACGTGGCGCACGCCGCCTCCGCCGGGCTGGCCGCCCCGCCGGCCGGCGACGACACCGCCGTGCTGGTGCTCGACGGTCGGGGCGAGGTCGCGAGCCACCTCGCCGGCGTCTACCGCGACGGCCGGTTGTCACCGCTGTACGCGCAGCAGCTCCCGCACTCGCTCGGCCTGCTCTACGAGGACCTGACCCGGCACCTCGGCTTCCTGCACTCCAGCGACGAGTACAAGGTGATGGCGCTGGCCTCCTACGGCACGCCGAAGCACCTCGGCATGCTCCGCGAGCTGGTGCGGGTCACCGACGACGGCGGCTTCCACGTGGAGCGGATCGACTGGGCCAGCATGGCCAAGGCGCGCACCGCCGACGGCGAGATGACCGACGACCACGCCGACCTCGCCGCCAGCGTGCAGGCGCGGCTGGAGGAGATCATCCTCGACCTGTCCCGCTGGCTCTACGACGCCTCCGGCGGGGCCGGCACCCTCGCCATGGCCGGCGGGGTGGCGCTGAACTGCGTGGCCAACGCCCGGATCGCGGCCGAGGGGCCGTACCGGGACGTCTGGGTGCAGCCGGCGGCCGGCGACGCGGGCACCGCGCTCGGCGCGGCCCTGCACCTGGCCCGCGAGCTGGGCGACCGGTGCGTGCCGATGACCGGCGCGGACCTGGGTCGGGGCTGGTCGGACGAGGAGCTGGAGGCGGAGCTGCGCCGGGCGGCACTGCCCTACACCCGGCCGGCGTCGATCGCCGCCGAGGCCGCCCGGGTGCTCGCCGACAACGGCATCGTCGCCTGGCACCAGGGGCGCAGCGAGTACGGCCCGCGGGCGCTGGGCCACCGGTCGCTGCTCGCCCACCCGGGCGACCCGGACACCACCCGCAGGATGAACGACGTCAAGGGGCGGGAGCAGTTCCGGCCGATCGCCCCGATGGTCCGCGCGGAACGCTTCGCGGAGATCTTCGAGGGTGTCTACCCCAGCCCGTACATGCTCTTCGTGCACCGGGTGAAGCCGGAGTGGCAGGACCGGATCCCGGCCGTCACCCACGTCGACGGCACCGCCCGGGTGCAGACCGTGCACCCCGACACCGCGCCGGCGGTGGCCGAGCTGCTGGCCGAGTTCGAGCGGCTCACCGGCCTGCCGGTCGTGGTGAACACCTCGCTGAACACCGCCGGGCGGCCGATGGTGGACACCCCGCGTGAGGCGATGGAGCTGTTCGGCTCCGCGCCGGTGGACCTGCTCGCCCTCGGCCCGTTCGCGGTGCACCGCCGCGCGCTGGGCGGTGGCCGGTGATCAGCCTCGTGGTGCCGACGCTCGGCCGGCCGAGCCTCGCCACGCTGCTGGACGCCCTCGCCGGTCAGCTCGCCGAGCTGCCCGAGGCCGAGTTGCTGCTGGTCGACGACCGGGACGACGACACCGGGGAGCTGGCGGTGCCGGGGACGCTGGCGGCGTACACGAAGGTGCTGACCGGGCGGGGCGCGGGCCCGGCGGCGGCCCGCAACCTGGGCTGGCGGGCGGCCCGCGGCGAGTGGGTGGTCTTCCTCGACGACGACGTGCTGCCGGCACCGGACTGGGCCCGGCGGCTGCGCGCCGACCTCGCGACGACCGGCCGGGTGGGCGGCGTGCAGGGCCTCGTGACGGTGCCGCTGCCGGCGACGCGCCGCCCCACCGACTGGGAGCGCGGCACCGCCGGCCTGGCCGACGGAAAGTGGATCACCGCCGACATGGCCTACCGCCGGACGGCCCTGGCCGCCGTCGGCGGCTTCGACGAGCGCTTCCCCCGCGCCTACCGGGAGGACACCGAGCTGGCCCACCGGGTCCGGCGGGCCGGCTGGCTGCTGGTCCGCGGCCAGCGGCGGGTGACCCATCCGGTACGCCCGGAGAGCCGCTGGATCAGCCTGCGCACCCAGCGCGGCAACGCCGACGACGCGCTGCTGCGCCGGCTGTACGGCCGCACCTGGCGGACCGACCTGGAGCTGCCGCCGGGCCGGCGGCCCCGGCACGTGGCCGTGGTCACGGCCGGCGCGGTCGCGCTGGCCGGCCTGGCGCTGCGTGGCCTGGACCGGCCCGGTGGTCGGCGGCGCGCCCTCGGCGTGGTGGCCGGCCTGGCCGGGCTGGGCTGGGCGGCCGGCACGGCCGAGTTCGCCCGGGTCCGCGTCGCCCCCGGCCCGCGCACCGTCGAGGAGGTCACCACCATGCTGGTGACCAGCGCGCTCATCCCGCCGCTCGCGATCGGCCACTGGGTACGTGGCTGGTGGCGCACCCGGGCGGTGCCCGCCGGGGCGCTGGTCACGGCGGACCGGCCGGGAGCGGGAGGGTGATGTTTACTTCCCTTGCCCGGGGCAACTGCTCCGCCATGACGCCACCCGGCCCAGCCCTGTACGACGCGGTGCTGCTGGACCGGGACGGCACGCTGATCGAGGACGTGCCCTACAACGGCGACCCGGAGAAGGTCCGGCCGGTGCCCGGCGCCCGGGAGGCCCTCGACCGGCTGCGCGCCGCCGGGCTGCGTCTCGCCGTGGTGACCAACCAGTCCGGGCTGGCCCGGGGCTGTTTCACCGAGCGGCAGATGCGGGCGGTGCACGCCCGGGTCGAGGAGCTGCTCGGGCCGTTCGACCACTGGGCGGTCTGCCCGCACGACGACGGCGACCGCTGCGCCTGCCGCAAGCCCGCGCCGGGCCTGGTGCACGCCGCCGCCCGGGCGCTGGGCACCGTGCCGCGGCGCTGCGTGCTGGTCGGCGACATCGGCCGGGACATGGCCGCCGCGCTCGCCGCCGGGGCCACCGGGCTGCTCGTGCCCACCCCGGTCACCCGGGGCGAGGAGGTCGCCGAGGCGCCGGCGGTCGCCCGGGACCTGGCCGCCGCCGTGGACGAGATCCTGCGCCGGACGCGGGCGGTCCGGCCGGTGGTGCCCCGGGCCCGTCGGGCCGGCACGGTCCTCGTGGTGCGCAGCGACTCCGCCGGGGACGTGCTGGTGACCGGCCCCGGCATCCGGGCCGTGGCGGCCGGGGCGGAACGGGTGGTGCTGCTCTGCGGGCCACGCGGCCGGGCAGCGGCCGAACTGCTGCCCGGCGTCGACGAGATCATCGAATGGCCGCTGCCCTGGATCGACGGCTCCCCCGCACCGGTCGACCCGGCCGACATGCGCGCGCTCACCGACCGGCTGGCCGCCGTCGGCGCCGCCGAGGCCGTGATCTTCACGTCGTTCCACCAGTCGCCCCTCCCGCTGGCGCTGCTGCTGCGGATGGCCGGCGTCGCCCGGATCAGCGCGATCAGCGACGACTACCCGGGCTCGCTGCTGGACGTCCGGCACCGGGTACCCGTCGGGGTGCCGGAGCCGGAACGGGCGGTCTCGCTGGCCGCCGCGGCCGGGTTCGCGCTGCCGGCGGAGGACGAGCCGGCGCTGCGGCTCCGCGCCGACCTGGGCCGGCCGGGCCCGGCCGGCACCGGCGGCCGCGCCGCGAGCGGAACCGAAGCGGTGCCGGCCGGGCCCGGGCCCGAGCTGCCCGCGGGCGCCTACGTGGTGGTGCATCCCGGCTCGTCGGCGCCCGCCCGCGCCTGCCCGGCGCAGCGCTGCGCGGAGATCGTGGCCGCGCTCGCCGCCGACGGGCACCGGGTGGTGGTCACCGGGGGCCCCGGCGAACGGGAGCTGACCGCCCGGGTCGCCGCCGCCGGCGGCACCGACCTCGGCGGGAGCACCGACCTGGCCGGGCTCGCCCGGATCATCGCCGGCGCCCGCTGCCTGGTCGTCGGCAACACCGGGCCCGCGCACCTCGCGGCGGCAGTCGGCACGCCGGTGGTCAGCCTCTTCGCCCCGACCGTCCCGTTCGGACAGTGGGGGCCCTACCGGGTACCGACGGTGCGGCTCGGCGACGCCGGAGCGGCCTGCCGGGACACCCGGGCGGCGGTCTGCCCGGTCGCCGGGCACCCCTGCCTGACCGGCGTCGACCCGGCCCAGGTGGTCGCGGCCGTACGCCTGCTCACCCCCGGTTGACCCGCTCCCCGCCCCCGCCCCCGCACCCGTCGCCGACGAGGAGACACATGAACGTTCTGCTGTGGCACCTGCACGGCTCCTGGACGACGTCGTTCGTCCACGGGAGACACCGCTACCTGGTGCCGGTCACGCCCGACCGCGGCCCGTACGGGCTGGGTCGGGCCCGGACGTACGGCTGGCCGGCGAACGCCGTCGAGGTGACGCCGCAGGAACTGGGTACGGCGGAGGTGGACCTGGTCATCCTGCAACGACCCGAGGAGCTGGAGCTGGCCGAGCAGTGGCTGGGCCGCCGCCCCGGCCGGGACCTGCCGGCGATCTACGTCGAGCACAACACCCCGAAGGGCGACGTGCCGAACACCCGCCACCCGATGGCCGACCGGGACGACCTGCTGCTCGCCCACGTCACCCACTTCAACGAGCTGTTCTGGGACAACAGCGGCACCCGCACCGCCGTCGTCGAGCACGGCATCGTGCCGCCGAAGGTGGAGTGGACCGGCGACCTCGACCGGCTCGCGGTGGTCACCAACGAGCCGGTACGCCGCTGGCGGGTCACCGGCACCGACCTGATGCCGCGCTTCGCGGCGGTCGCCCCGCTGGACGTCTTCGGCATGGGGGTGGCCGGACTGCCCGAGGCGCTCGCCGCGGCCGGCGCCCCGGGGATCCCGGTGACCGGCCACGACGACCTGCCGCAGGACCGGATGCACGCCGAGGTGGCCCGGCGGCGGGCGTACCTGCACCTGTGCCGGTGGACCTCGCTCGGGCTGAGCCTGATCGAGGCGATGACCGTCGGCATGCCGGTGATCGCGCTGGCCTCCACCGAGGCGGTGGACGCCGTGCCGCCCGACGCCGGGGTGCTCTCCACCCGGGTGGACACGCTGGTCGAGGCGGCCCGCTGGCTCGCCGAGGACCGCGACGCGGCGTACCGGCTGGGGGCGCGGGCGCGCGAGGTGACGAAGGAACGGTTCGGGCTCGACCGGTTCCTCGCGGACTGGGATCGGCTGATGGAGGAGGAGACATGCGCATCGCGATGATTTCGGAGCACGCCAGCCCGCTCGCCGCGCTCGGCGAGGAGGACGCCGGCGGCCAGAACACGCACGTGGCGGAGCTCGCGGCCGCGCTGGTCGGCGCGGGTCACGACGTGCGCGTCTACACCCGCCGCGACTCCACTGCCCTGCCCGAATCGGTGTCCACCCCGGACGGCTATCAGGTGTGCCACGTGCCGGCCGGACCGGCCCGCCGGGTGCCCAAGGACCAACTGCTGCCGTACATGGGCGAGTTCGGCAGCTGGCTGGCCGACACCTGGCGGCGCGGCGACTGGCTCCCGGACGTGGCGCACGCGCACTTCTGGATGAGCGGGCTGGCCACCGTGCACGCCGGCCGCCGCACCGGGGTGCCGACCGTGCTGACGTACCACGCGCTCGGCACGGTCAAGCGCCGGCACCAGGGGGCGAAGGACACCAGTCCACCAGGGCGGGCCGGCTACGAGCGGGCGCTCGGGCGGGCCGTCGACCGGGTGATCGTGCAGTGCGAGGACGAGGTCCGGGAGCTGGTCCGGATGGGCGTGCCCCGGTCCCGGATGGCGCTGGTCCCGTCGGGCGTCAACCTGGCGGTCTTCCGCCCGGACGGGCCGGTCGCCCCGCGCGACCCGGCCCGCCCTCGCATCCTCACCGTCGGCCGGATGGTCGAGCGCAAGGGCTTCCTGGAGGTGGTCCGCGCGCTGCCGGCGGTGCCGGACGCCGAGTGCGTGGTGGTCGGCGGCCCGCCCGCCGACCTGCTCCCCGCCGACTCGTTCGCCCGGCGGCTGTCCGCACTGGCCGAGTCGTGCGGCGTCGCCGACCGGGTCAAGCTGATCGGCTCGGTGCCGCGCGAGGAGATGGGCGCCTGGTACCGCTCGGCGGACGTGCTGGTCGCCGCCCCGTGGTACGAACCGTTCGGACTCACTCCCCTCGAGGGGATGGCCTGCGGCGTGCCGGTGGTCGGCACCAACGTCGGCGGCATCGCCGACACCGTCGTCGACGGGCTCACCGGGGACCTGGTCCCGCCGCGCGACCCCCGCGCGCTCGGCACCGCGATCCGCCGGCTCCTCACCGACAAGGTCCGCCGCTTCGCGTACGCCACGGCGGCGCTGGACCGGATCCGCAGCCGGTACTCGTGGAAGCGCTGCGCCGAGCAGCTCGGCGCGGTCTACGCCACGCTGGCCACGGTGGCCCGGCCCGCTCCGGCGGTGGCCTGATGACCCACCGCGACGTCGTCGACGCGCACCTGGCCGGGCTGGCCGCGGCGCTGCTGCCGTACCGCCGGGAGGCGGAGCGGCTGGCCGACTGGGGCACCGAACTGACCTGGACGCTGGCCCGGGGCGGCCGGCTGCTGGTGGCCGGCAACGGCGGCAGCGCCGCCGAGGCCCAGCACCTCACCGCCGAACTGGTCGGCAAGCTCCGCGACGACCGCGAACCCCTGTCGGCCATCGCCCTGCACGCCGAAACCTCCGCCCTCACCGCCATCGGCAACGACTACGGCTACCAGCAGGTCTTCGCCCGCCAGGTCCGCGCCCACGGCCGACCCGACGACATCCTCCTGCTCATGTCCACCAGCGGCACCAGCGACAACCTCCTCACCGCCGCCCACGCCGCACACGACACCGGACTGCGCTGCTGGGCCTTCACCGGCCCCGCACCGAATCCACTGGCCGAACTGTGCCACGACGTGCTCGCCGTGCCGTCCCCGGACAGCCAGGTGGTGCAGGAGCTGCACCTGGTCGCCACCCACCTGCTCTGCGCGTACGTCGACCAGGCGCTCCCGCTGATCCGGCAGCTCCCGACCGCCGCCGTGCCGGTGAGCCGGGCGGCCACGGCCGGCCGGTGGGCACCCCCGTCGGTCCCGCGGCCGGCCGCCCCGCTCCCGGACCGGGACCGCCTGGGCATCCACGGGCAGCCGAGCAACGGGCACGCCCCGAACGGGCGGGCCACCGAGGGGGTGCAGTCGTGAGCGGGCCCCTGGTCGTGGTCGGGGACTCGCTGCTGGACCGGGATGTGACCGGCGCGGTCGGCCGGATCTGCCCGGACGCCCCGGTACCCGTGTTCGACGAGCGCTCGGCCACCGACCGGCCGGGTGGGGCCGGGCTGGCGGCACTGCTCGCCGCCGCGCAGGACAGCGAGGTCGCACTGGTCACCGCGCTCGCCGACGACGCCGGCGGGGCCCGGCTGGCCGAGCTGCTGGCCGCGGCCGGAGTGGAGGTCTACCCGATGCACCTGCCCGGCCCCACCGCCGAGAAGATCCGGCTGCGGGCCGGCGGGCAGACCCTGCTCCGGCTGGACCGGGGCGGCGACCCGCAACCGCCCCGCGAGCCGTCGGAGGCGGTGCGGGAGCTGCTGACCCGGGCCCGGGCCATCCTGGTCAGCGACTACGGTCGCGGGCTGCTCCGGCAGCCGACGCTGCGGGCGGCGCTCGCCGAGGCGACCGCCCCGCTGGTCTGGGATCCGCACCCACGCGGCCCGGCCGCGGTGCCCGGGGCCCGGCTGACCACGCCGAACGTCGCCGAGCTGCGGCAGCTCACCGGCGACGCGGGGGCCGGCTCGGCGCTCTCCACCGCCACCCGGGCCGGGCACGAGCTGCGCCGCCGCTGGCGCGCCGGGGCGGTCGCGGTGACCATGGGTGCGGAGGGCGCGGTGCTGTGCCACTCGGGCAGCGCCCCGCTGGTCGTCCCGCCACCGTCCAGCCTGGACCGCGTGGAGGACACCTGCGGCGCCGGGGACCGGTTCGCCGCCACCGCCACCCTCGCGCTGGGCGACGGCGCACCGGTCGCCGAGGCGGTCGGCGCGGCGGTCGCCGCCGCGTCCGCGTACGTGGCCGCGGGCGGGGCCGCCGGCCTGCACCGCGAGGCGGCGGAGCCGCGTCCCACGCTGGCCGCGGCCCGCACCGCCGAGGAGCTGGTGGCGAAGGTACGCGCCGACGGCGGCACGGTGGTGGCCACCGGCGGCTGTTTCGACATCCTGCACGCCGGGCACGTGGCCACCCTCCAGGCGGCCCGCCGCCTCGGCGACTGCCTGGTGGTCTGCCTCAACTCCGACCGGAGCGTACGCGGGCTGAAGGGCCCCGAGCGTCCGGTGAACCCGCAGGCGGACCGGGCCCGGCTGCTTGCCGCGCTGGACTGCGTCGACGCGGTGGTGGTCTTCGACGAGCCCACCCCGCACCAGGTGCTGGCCCGGCTGCGCCCCGCCGTCTGGGTCAAGGGCGGTGACTACGCCAGGGACGGCGCTGCGGAGCTGCCCGAGGCCGACCTGGTCCAGCGCTGGGGCGGGAAGGTCGTCACCGTCCCCTACCTGGCCGGACGGTCCACCACCGGCACCATCTCCGCCGCGCGCAAGCGCGGCCTCCACCTAGTCAAGGGAGCCGTATGAGCAGGGATCTGAACGGCAGGGCGGTCCTCGTCACCGGCGGGTCGAGCGGGCTCGGCGCGGCGGTGGTGACCGCCGTGGCCAAGGCCGGTGGGCGGCCGTACGTGCTGGACCGGCAAGCGCCGGCCGACGGGGTGCCCTGGGTCGAGTGCGACCTGGCCGACACCCGCGCCGCCGAGGCGGCCACCCGGCAGCTCGCCGACCAGGCCGGCGGCCTGGACGGGGTGGTCACCGCCGCGGGCATGGACGTGCCGGGCCGGTTGGCCGACATCGACGGTGCGACCTGGGACCGGATCGTGACGATCAACCTGCTCGGCACGGCAGCGGTCATCCGGGCGGCCCTGCCGCACCTGGAGCCGGCGCACGGCACCGTGGTCACGGTGGCGTCCACGCTGGGCGTCAAGGCGGTCAGCGACGCCACCGCCTACTGCGCGGCGAAGTTCGGGGTGGTCGGCTTCACCCGGGCGCTCGCCGCCGAGCTGGCCGGGAAGGTCGGCGTCACGCTGCTCATCCCGGGTGGCATGCGGACGGCGTTCTTCGACAACCGGGACGAGCGGTACAAGCCCGGTCCGGAGGCGATCCTCAACGACCCGGCCGACACCGCCGAGGCGGTCATGTTCGCCCTGGCCCAGCCGCCCGGCTGCGCCGTGCGGGAGCTGGTGGTCTGCGCCGAGCAGGAGTCGTCGTACCCGTGATCCTCGTGCTGCGGGCGCTCGGCGTCGGCGACCTCGCCACCGGGGTGCCGGCGCTGCGGGCGCTGCGGGCCGCGTACCCCGGGGAGGAGCTGGCTTTGGTGACGCCGCGCTGGCTGACCCCGCTGGTCGAGCTGGTCGGCGGCGTGGACCGGCTGGTGGAGGCGGACGGGCTGGGCCACCTGGCGTGGTCCGGCCCGCGGCCCGCGCTGGCGGTCAACCTGCACGGCCGGGGCCCGCAGTCGCACCGGATGGTGGCCGCGACCCGGCCGTGCCGGCTGCTCGCGTTTGCCAACGCCGAGGCCGGCCATGTCGGGCCGCCGTGGCGGGCCGACGAGCACGAGGTGGACCGGTGGTGCCGGATGCTGGCCTGGTACGGCATTCCGGCCGACCGCGCCGACCTGGCGCTGCGCCGCCCCGGGCCGGGCCGGCTGCCCACCGGGGTGAGCATCGTCCACCCGGGAGCGAAGGCCAGCGTTCGGCGCTGGCCGGCGGACCGCTTCGCGGCGGTGGCCCGGGAGCTGACCGGGTGGGGCCACCGGGTGGTGGTGACCGGCAACCCGGGCGAGCGGGCCGTCGCCGAAGAGGTGGCCCGCCGGGCCGGGCTGCCGGCCGACGCGGTGCTGGCCGGGGAGACCGACCTGGCCGAGCTGGCCGCGCTGGTGGCTCACGCCCGCCTGGTGGTCAGCGGCGACACCGGCGTCGGTCACCTGGCCACCGCCTATGCGACCCCGTCGGTGCTGCTCTTCGGCCCGGTCCCGCCCGCGCAGTGGGGGCCGCCGCCGGACCGGCCGTGGCACCAGGCGCTCTGGGTGGGGCCCCGGTCGGCCGGCGACGGCACGGCCGTGCACCCGGCGCTGGCCGAGCTGGACGTGCCGGCCGTGCTGGCCGCCGTGGAGCGGGTGGCGGCCGCCGCCCGGCCGCGGGTGGCGCCGGCCCCGGTACCGCTCCCCCGCTGCCGGCCGGCGTCGCCGACTCGCGACGGCACCGAACCGGCCCCCATTGCTACCCGCCGGTAGCTTGCCGTCGTACGCTGAGCCGGTGAGCGGGGACTACGCCCAGGAGTTCGTCGACGTCGACGGGGCGCGGATCGGCGTCCAGGTCTACCCGGAGCCCGACGGGCCGCCGGGAGCGCCGGTGGTGGTGATCTGGCCGGCGATGGGCGTCCGGGCCCGGTACTACCGCCCGTTCGCCGCCGCGCTGCGCGGCGCGGGTCTCGCCGTGGTCGTGGTGGACCTGCGGGGCACCGGTGAGAGCACCCCGGTGCCCGCCCGCACCTGCCGGTACGGCTACGCCGAACTGGCCGCGGACGTCGGCGCGGTGCTCGACGCGCTCAAGCCCCGGCTGGACGGGCGGACCCGGCTGCTGCTCGGGCACTCCCTCGGCGGGCAGGTCGCGGTGCTGCACCAGGCCCTGCACGAGGCGGACCGGGTGGACGGGCTGGCCCTGGTCGCGGTCGGCGTGCCCTGGTGGCGCGGGTACCCGGGGCTGCGGGGCTGGGGCGTGTTGCCGTACACCCAGGGGATCGCGGCGGTGGCCCGGCTGGTCGGCGTCTGGCCCGGCTGGGGGTTCGGCGGCCGGCAGGCGCACGGGGTGATCCGGGACTGGGCGTACACCGCCCGGACCGGGCGGTTCCCGGTGCTCGACGGGGTCGACGTCGAGGCAGCGATCCGGGCGGTCCGCACGCCGGTGCTCGCGATCAGCGTGGACGACGACCAGTACACCCCGCACGAGACGCTGGACCACCTCTGCGCCAAGCTCGCCGGCGCGCCGCTGACCCGGCACCGCTTCACCGTCGCCGAGGCGGGCGCCCCGCTGGACCACTTCACCTGGGTACGCGCCGCCACCCCGCTGGCCGCCCGGGTGGCCGCCTTCGCCGCCGGCCTGCCGCCCCGCTGAGCCCGCCGGCCGAGGCTCGTCTCCGGAACCGGACACCCGGCGCGAAAGCGGGCCGCGACCTGGGAATTCGCACAGAATCCCGGGCGCGTAGTCCACTGGAAGTTGGGTATCCGGCACCGCCCGAACACGGAGGGGGATCAGATGTCCGAACGGCACACGGCGTTGCGATCGATGCACGATCTGGGCCTGGCGGCCTGGTTCGGCGGCTCACTGATGGGCGCGCTCGGTGTGAACGGCGCGGCGGCACGGATCGACGACGCGACACAACGGCTGCCGGTGGCCTCGGCCGGCTGGGCGCGCTGGACCCCGATCAACGCGGCGGCGATCGGCGCCCACCTGGCCGGCGCGGTCGGCGAACTGGTCACCGAGAGCCCGCGGGTGGCCGCGCAGGCCGGGGTGGCCAAGATGAGCGCCGTGAAGACCGCGCTGACGGTCGGCGCGCTGGCGGTGACCGGCTACAGCCGACTGCTCGGCATGAAGCTGGAGAAGGCGGGCGCGCCGCCCGTCGAAGGGGCCACCGAGCCGAGCTACCAGACGCCCGCCAACATCGCCTCCTGCCAGCGGCAGATGAAGCTGCTCCAGTGGGCGATCCCGGCGCTGACCGGCGCGCTGGTGGTGGTGACCGCCTACATGGGCGAGCAGCAGAAGCCGGGCCAGATGTTCCGGGGCATGCTCGCGCGGGCCGGCGGGCTGGCGATGGCCCCGAAGGCCATCGGGAAGATGGCCGGGATGGGCCCGGGCCCGAGGACCATCGGGAAGATGGCCGCGATGGGCCCGGGCCCGAGGACCATCGGGAAGATGGCCGCGATGGGCCCGGGGCCGAAGACCATCGGCAAGGTCCTCGCGATGGGTGCGGCCACCCGCCACCTGGTCCCGACCGGACGCTGAGCCGCCGGGCGGCCGGCGGTCCACAACGGGGTGGGCGGCCGGCCGCCCGGCGTATCCGCACGACAGATCCGGGCGGCGCGGCATGACCGGGCGGACGGCGGGCAATCAGCGCGGGCACGGAGACCAGCCAGGTGAGGTGGCCATGACCAGCAGGAACCGACCGGGGACGGGCAAGGGGCGCGGGCCGGAGTCGACCGCGCCGTGGGGTACCACCGACGGCTATGACGCCGATCCGCCCTGGGGCGCGGACGAGGACGCGCCGATGGACGAGGGCAGCGAGGAGAACGCGGTCCCGGAGGGGCGCCGCGGGGAGCGCCGCGCGGCGGGCGCCGGGCCGGGCGGCCCCAAGGCGGGGCGGCACGGATTCGGGTCGGTGGAGCCCACCCGGACCGGGCCGGCCGGACCCGACGCGCCGCCGGACCCGGCGCCGTCCGGGCGTACCTTCCCCGACGACAGCGCCGAGGGGGATCTGGCGGACAACGCGCTGGAGGAGGCCACCGGCATGCACCCCGAGGGGTTCCGCCGGCGCGGCTGACCGCCCCGCGCGGCGCCGCGGTCAGGCGCCGGCCGGCTGGCCCGCGACCGCCACGCCCAGCAGTTCCGCGAGCCGGGCGGCGTCGCGCTGGGCCTGGTCTCCGCAGCAGTTGTTCATCAGCACGTGCAGCTCGGCGCACTGGTCGGCCAGCTCGCGCAGCAGCTCCGACCACCGCCGCAGTTCCGCCGCGCCGTAGGCGTATCGGAACTTCTCCTGCTTGTCACCGCTCGCCCAGGCGGCGCTGTGCCCGTGGAACCGGACCACCGCGAGGTCCGCGGTGGCGGTCAGGATCGGCGGCACCGACGACGGGTGCCCCTGCGGCATGTCCACGCAGACGTAGCTCAGCCCGTGCTCGCGCAGGAAGGTCACCGTGTCGACCACCGCGTCGTCGGTGAACCAGGAGGAGTGTCGCAGCTCGACACCGACCCGCCAGGGCCGGCACCGTCGGGCGGCGTCGACGATCCGCCGCTTGGCGGCGTCGCCCCGGGTCAGCCAGGGCGGGAACTGGAGCAGCACGGCGCCGAGCCGGTCGGCCGCCGCGATCGGCGCCAGCGCCGCGTGGAACCGGTGCCACAGCTCGTCGTACGCCCCGGCCGAGAGGTCGCGCCAGCGGATCCGGCTCGATCCGCCGGCCGGCCGCAGCTCGGCCGGCAGCGCCGCGACCGGGGTGTGGTGGCCGGTGAACAGGCGGAACGCCTTGACGTCGAAGGTGAAGCCGGGCGGGGTGGCGTTGACCCAGCCCGCGGCGGTCTCGGGCAGTGGGATCGCGTAGTGGGAGGTGTCCACCTCCACCAACGGGAACCGCTCCGCGTAGAAGCCGAGCCGCCCGGCCGGGGTGTTGACCGCGCGGGGGTACCAGCCCGAGCGGATCAGCATCTGGTCGGCCCACGAGGACGTGCCCACCTTAATGACACCCATGTCATTCAGTGCACCGCCAACCGCCGGGATCGGCAACCCGAGGCGGTCCGGAGTGGAGGCGGGAAACTGTCGGTGCCGGCTCGTACGGTGTAGGCGTCCTCAACCGAAAGGCGGGCGCATGAGCGTTTCCGAGCACGTCCTCACCGGCGAGCGGGCCGATCTGCTCGCCAGCCTGCGCCGGCACCGCGGGTTCCTGCGGCAGACGGTCCAGGGCCTGACCGACGAGCAGGCGGCGACCCGCAGCACCGTGAGCGAGCTGTGCCTCGGCGGCCTGATCAAGCATGTGGCGACTGTGGAGGAGCGGTGGCTGCGCTTCGCCGTGGGCGGCGCCGAGGCGATGGAGCGCGAGCCGATCGACTGGGTCGGGCAGTTCCGGATGGGCGACGGCGAGACCCTGGCCGGGCTGCTCGCCGAGTTCGAGCGGGTGGCCGCCGAGACCGACGAGCTGGTCGCCACGCTCGACCTGGACGCCGCCCAGCCGCTCCCGTCCGCCCCCTGGTTCGAGCCCGGGGCGAGCTGGTCGGTGCGCCAGGTGTTGCTGCACGTCATCGCCGAGACCGCGCAGCACGCCGGGCACGCCGACATCATCCGCGAGTCGATCGACGGGGCGAAGACGATGGGCTGACCGCAGGCGGCGTGACGGATCTCACCGACGTTTCGGGCGGTCCGGGCAGGTCCCGATGTGACGTCACCAGGGGTGGCGGCGCTGAGGGACACGAGATGAACGCACACCGCATGGACCAGGAGACCGCCGAGCGCCTGCTCGGCGGTCCCACCGTCGACGCGCAGGACGGTCCGGAGGTGCTCGTCCAACTCCTCGCCGCCGTCCGCGCCGCGCCCCACCCGCACGAACTCAGCGGGGAGGGGGCCGCCCTGCAGGCGTTCCGGATGGCGCGCGCCGGATCAGTGCCGGCGGCCGCCCGTCCCGAGCGACGGTTGCTGACCAGCCTGCTCGCCGCGAAACTCGCGCTGGCCGCCCTGCTCGCGGCGGGCACCGGCGGGGTGGCCCTGGCCGCCGTCACCGGGGCGTTGCCGGGCCCGTTCGGCACCGGCGGGGCGACCACGACGCCGAGCGGCGGCGACGACCGCCCCTCGTCGACCGGTGACCCGGGCGGCTCCCCCACCCCGGCCGCTCCGACGGCCCGCCCGGGCAGCCTGGCCGCGCTGGCCGAGCTCTGCACCGCCTACCGGGCCCAGCCGGGCGAGGACCGGCGCGGGTCGCTGGAGACTCCGCGCTTCGCCGACCTGGTCGCGGCCGCCGGCGGGCGGGAGAAGGTTCCGGGTTACTGCAACCAACTGCTCGACGGGCGGGGCTCGCCGGGCGGCCCGAACCCAGGCCCGACGAAGCGGCCCCAGACGACCAGAGGACCCGATCGCCCGCCGTCCGCACCTGCCGGCACCGTCGCGCCGACCACCCGTCCGGCCGGTCCCACGGTGAACCGGCCGGCCACGGTCGGCCCGTCCCCGCGCTGAACCGGCCCGGCGAGTCGCCGGCCGGCACGCGTCCGGGCTCGCCCCGGTCGCCTAACGGGCGAGCGGGCGGCTGTCGCGCCGCCCGCCGGCCGATGTCGGCACGCCGCGATCCGGGGCCGCGGGCGAACCGGGATCGCGTCGAGCGCAGCTCCGGCCTCGCCGGACGCGCGTCGGCCGTGCCGGCCCGGGCGGGTCGGCACGGCCGAGGCGGGACCGTCAGAAGGTGGCCACGTTCAGCAGCTTCTCCTGGATGCCGTCCGGGTCGCCGGCCGGCCAGCTGTAGTTGGTCGTACCGGCCGACTGGAGGGCCGACTTGACGGCGCTCGGCGTGGCCGTCGGGTGGGTCGCCTTGTAGAGGGCGGCGCCACCGGCGACGTGCGGGCTGGCCATCGAGGTGCCCGAGATGGTGTTGTAGCCGCCGCCCTTCCACGTCGAGTAGATGCAGACGCCCGGGGCCATCAGGTCGACGTCGGCGCCGTAGTTGGAGAAGTCGGCGATCGTGTCGTCCACGTCGCTGCGGCAGGTGGCCGCCGCGCCGCCACCGGGCAGGCCGTTGAAGTCGGCCAGCGCGGAGACGGTGATGACCTCGTCGTACGCGGCCGGCACGTGGTTGGCGGCGTTGTCGGTCTCGTTGCCGGCGGCCACGACGTAGGTCACGCCGGCCGCGACCGACCTGCAGATCGCCTCGTGCATGGCGTCCTTGTTGCTGCCGCAGGCGCTGTCGGAGCCGGAGCCGCCGAGGCTCATGTTGGCGACCTCGATCTCGCTGGCGTGCGCGGTCACGTAGTCGATGCCGCAGATGATGTCGGAGAAGGTCCCGCTGCCGGCGTTGTTGAGCACGCGGACCGGCCAGACCCGGGCCCCCGGCGCCATCCCGACCGCGCCGATGCCGTTGTCCAGCGCGCCGATGGTGCCGGCGACGTGCGAGCCGTGGCCGTTGCCGTCGTTGGCGCTGTTGCCGGTGGAGCAGTTCTTCGCTCCGGCGGTGTAGACGTTCAGGTCGGGGTGGGTGAGGTCGATGCCGGTGTCGATGACCGCCACGTCCACGTTGACCCGTTCGTCGGTGCCGTTGATCCGGGCGGTCGGGCTCAGCTCGGCGTCGGCCCGGTTGATGCCGGTCGGCGTGGTCTGGGCCGAGGCCGTCGCCACCCCGTCGGGCTGGACGAAGAGCACTCGGGAGTCGCGGGCGATGCGGGTGGCCGCGGTGGCGCTCATCCGGGCCGAGTAGCCGCGCAGCGCGTGCTCGTAGACGTGGCCGACGATGGCGCCGTTGGCCCTGGCCTGCTCGGCCGCGACCGACGCCGAGTTGGCGTCGGCACGGAGGACGACGATGTAGCCGCTCTCCACCTCGGCGCGCGGGGCGGCGGTGGCGCCGGTCGCCGAAGCGGCGACGACGATGCCGGTCAGCATCGCGACGCCCAGTGTCTTGCGCATGGGGGTTCCTCTCCACGTGCGGTTGGGGCGGTTGGCCCACGCCGAGGCTGGCGCAACCGGCAACCCCGGACCAGAGGCCGCAGCCATTCGTTATTGGAAATATATAAATTGCTACAAAATGCCGCACAACGACTGGCCCGGCGTCGGAAACGCCAGGTCGGACGGGCGGCACGCCGCTCCTGCCGGGTTATCGCGACCGGCCCGCGCGGCGTTTCACCACACCCCTTGGCGGTACGACCAGCGCCCGATACCGTCGAGCCAGCCACAGCGGAAGGGCCTCGTTGACCTCGATGGACACACCGGATCCTGACCTGGTACGGCGGGCCGTGGCCGGCGATCCCGCCGCCGTCGGCCGGGTACTCACCCAGATCAGGCCGATCGCGGTGCGATACAGCCTCGCCCGCCTGGGGCACGTGGGCGCCGGCGGCGCCACGGCGGAGGACGTGGCCCAGGAGGTCTGCCTCGCGGTGCTACGCGCGTTGCCCCGCTTCACCGACCAGGGCCGCCCCTTCCTGGCCTTCGTGTACGGCATCGCCGCCCGCAAGGTGGCCGACGCCTGCCGAGCCGCGCGCCGGGATCTGACCGAGAGCGTGGCCGACCTGCCCGACACCCCCGACCCGGCCCCCGGGCCGGAACCACGCGCCCTCACCGCCGATCTGGGCGCCCGCCTCTCCCACCTGCTGGCCCAGTTGCCGGCCACCCACCGGGAGATCCTGGTGCTCCGCCTGGCCGTCGGCATGACGGCCGACGAGGTCGGTACGGTGCTCGGCATGACCGGTGGTGCGGTACGCCTGGCGCAGCACCGCGCGTTGACCCGGCTGCGCTCCCTGGCCGGTGACTCGCTGACGGGGGTGTTCCAGTGAACGACGACGGCGCCGCGCCCCCGCCCGAGGACCCGGTGCTGCGGGACGACGAACTGCTCGACGCGCTGCGTCATGGCACGCCGCCGCCGGCCGATGACCCGGTGGCCACCCTCCTGGCCGGCTGGCACGCCGCGATCGAGCGGCGTGCCGCCCGGTTTGAGGCCACCTCGTGGCCGACCGCCGACGGGCGACGGACGAGCGACCTCGCGGCCCCGCTGCCGGACCCCGATCCGACGGCCCTCCACTCCGCAGCGCGGGACGCCGACGCCGCTCCCCCGCCGCAGGGCGGGTCGCCCACCGCGACGGTCCGGTCACGGCCGACCCGGCAGGGCGCCGGGCGTACGCCGCGCCGGCGGGGACGGGTGCTGGCCGGGGCGGCCCTGACCCTGGTGACGCTGACCGCCGGCGTCTGGCTGGGCGCCGCCCGGGCCGAGCCCGACGAGTTGCTCTGGCCGGTCACCGAGCTGGTCTGGACCGAGCGGGCCCAATCGCTGGTCGCCGAGCGCGAGATCGACCGGCTGCTGGACCAGGCCCGCCGCGACCTGGGCGCCGGCCGGTACGCCGAGGCCCGCGCCGACCTGGAACGAGCCGGTGCCCTCCTCGCCGACCTGGGCGACGACCAGCGGGCCGCCCGGCTCCGATCCGGCATCGAAGACCTGTGGCAGCGGCTGCCGGCACCGGACGCGCCGGTGAGCCAGGCGCCGCCGCCCGAGCCCGGCGCCCCGGTGGCCTCGCCGTCGCCCGGCCCCGATCAGGCCGAGGAAGGGGCCGCCCCGCCGTCCGGCGTCGAAACCGCCCCGGCGGCCGCGGAGCCGACCCGCCCCGGGTCGCCCCTGCGACCCGACCTGCCGGACCGCACCGAGCCGACCTCACCCGGGACAGCCCCGGCCAGGACCGCGCCCACCGGCGAGCGGCCTGGTCATACCGCCCCGACAGCGGTCCGACCGGCCCCGGCGGCCCCCCGACGTGCCCCGAGGACGGCGGGGGCCGACGCGCCGGGTGGGCCGACGACGGCGGGGGCCGACGCGCCGGGTGGGCCGGCACGCAGCGGCGCCGGCGACGGCCGCTCGGCCGCCGACGAGCCCCCGGACCGCCCGGACACCGTCCGCTCCCGGACCCGCCCGGCCACCGTCGCGCCACCGGCGGACCCGGGACAGCCGTCCACGGCGCCGTAGGGCCGGCAGCGCGAGCCGGCGGGCGGCTCGCCCGGTGGCCGGCGGCAGGCCGGCTGGTAGCTTGCCCCGGTGACTCCGCGGCGCCGACCAGTGGCGATCCTCTTCCGCCTGGCCATCGTGGTGAGCGTGGTGGCCGGCATCGTGCTGACCGCGCTCGGCCCGGCCACGGTGACCGGGCTGCTGCCCTACTTCACCATCCAGAGCAACCTGGCGGTCGGTGTCTTCGCCGGGTACGCCGCCTGGCGTGCCTGGCAGGACCGTCCCGAGCCGCCGTCCGCGCTCAAGGGCGCCGTCACCCTCTACATCACCATCACCGGCACGGTCTACCACCTGGTGCTGGCCAACCCGGCCAGCCCGTTCGCGATGGTCCAGCCGGACCGGGAACCCGGCGAGTGGTGGGGCAACCAGTGCCTGCACACCATCGTGCCGCTGCTCGCGATCGCCGACTGGGCGCTGTTCGACCGGCGCGGCCGGCTCCGGCCCCGGTACGCGGCCTGGTGGCTGGCGTTCCCGGTGGCGTACCTCGGGTTCGCCCTGGTCCGCGGCCTGGTCGTGCACCGCTACCCGTACCCGTTCATCGACGCCGGGCAGCTCGGCTACGCCGGGGTCGGGCTCAGCTCGCTCTTCTTCGCGGTCGCGTTCTGGCTGCTCGGCCTCCTCTTCGTCGGGATCGACCGGGGCCTGGCCCGCCGGACCCGGTCCGTCCCGGCACCCACCGCCGATCCGCCCGCCGCGCCGGCGGAGACCACGGCCGGGCCCCGGTGAGCGACGGGGCTCGCGGCGGCGGTCAGCGGGCTGTCCGGGGCGGCTGAGCCGGCTCCGTGCCGGGGGCCGACCGGCGCGGGTGCCGGTGGGCGGCCTGCTCCCGGCCGTAGGCGTCGGCGTGACCCCAGCGGCCGGGCACGTCCAGCAGCTCGATCCGGCCGTATCCCGGCGGGACGGCCGGGTCCGCCACCAGGTTGTCGCCGCACGGGCGCAGCCCGAGCATGGTGGCGAGCAGCATGAGCAGCCCGCCGGAGGCCCACGCCTGGGGCCGGCCGGCGGCCGGGAGCTGGACCGGGTACTTGGTCACCTCGCGGGGATAGCCGGCGATCACCTCGGGCACCGAGCCGCCGAGGGTCTCCACCACGGCGAAGATGCCGGCCGCGATCGCCGCCGCCTGGGTGTCGTACCCGTAGCGGCGCAGGCCCGCCGCGATCAGCGAGTTGTCCGACGGCCAGACCGAGCCGAGGTGGGCGCCGACCGGGTTGTACGGGCGCTGCCCGGCGGCGTACGTGCGCACTCCCCAGCCGGAGAAGAGTTCCGGCCCGCACAGGTGCGCGGCGAGGGACTCGGCCCGCTCCGGCTCGACGATGCCGGTGAAGAGCAGGTGGCCGAGGCTTGAGGTGAGCGCGTCGACCGGTTCCCCCTCCGGGGTCAGCGCGAACGCGTAGTAGCCGCGGTCCGGCAGCCAGAAGTCCCGGTTGAACCGCTCACGCAGGCGCGCCGCGTCGGCCTCCAGCCGGTCGGCGTACGCGGGGTCGCCCCAGACCTCCCGGGCCAGCCGGGCGCCCCGGAGCTTCGCGTCGTACGCGTACCCCTGGAGTTCGCAGGTGGCCCGGGGGAAGGCGGGCTGGCGGCCGTGCCGGTCCACGACGGCGTCCGGCGAGTTGCGCCAGGTCTGGTTGGCCACCCCGTTGACGGTGTTGCGCGGCTGGTAGCGCAGGTAGCCGTCGCCGCACAGGTTGCCGTAGGTGTCCATCCAGTCCAGCGCCATCCGGGCCGGGTGGTGCAGCTGCCGCACCAGGTCGGTGTCGCCGGTCCAGCGCTCGTACTCGTCGAGCAGCACCACGAACAGCGGGGTGGTGTCGGCCGCGCCGTAGTAGAGCGCGGTGGGCTGCTCGCCGAACGCCGCCGCCTCGCCGTAGCGCAGCTCGGCGAGGATCTTCCCGGGCTCCTCGTCGTGATAGTCGTCAAGCTGTCCGCCTTGGAGCAGGGCGAGCAGGTGCAGCGTCGCCGGGGTCAGCTCGGGGGTGAACGGCAGGGTCTGCAGGCAGGTGATCATGGAGTCCCGGCCGTAGAGCGTCATCGCCCAGGGGAGGCCGCCCACCGGTACCCGTTCGCGGTACGACAGTGGCATGTACCGCAGCGCGGCCAGGTCGGTCAGCGCCTGCGTGTACGCCGACTCCAGGGATTCGCGGTCGGCGAGGAGCTGCGGGGCGTGGTCGAACCATCGGGCGAGGTCCTCGCGCATGTTCAGCTGGACGTACCGCCGGTGGGCTTCCAGGCTGGACCGCAGGTCCTGGCCGCGGGCGCCGTGGATGATCATGACGACGTGCAGGTCCGCGTGCCACTCGCCGTTCGGCGCGACCCGGATCCGGAAGGTCATCCCGTGCTGGTCCACCTCCACCGGTTCGGTGCTGGTGACCCGGGTCTCCCGGACGAACCGTTCCCGTCGGTAGCACAGCCGCAGCTCGCGGTGGGCCGAGTCGGCGCTGACCGTCGGCCGGCGCGGCCCGGGGCGGCGGATCTCGGAGGTGTCCGCGAAGTCGCTGCCGATCTCCATACGGAGCGTGAACTCGGCCGGCTCCGCCGAGTGGTTGAGCACGATGAGCCGCTCGTTGAAGCTGTCGTCGATGGAGCGGTGCCGGATCACCGACACGTCGGCGTCGACGTAGTGGCTGGCGGTGCCGGGGACCAGCACGAACCGGGTCTCGAAGGAGGCCAGTTCGTCCCGGGACAGCGTGTGCATCCGCTGCCCGTCGAGGGTGAGCACCCAGCGGGACAAGAAGCGGGTGTCGAACGAGATGAGGCCGATCGGGGCGTACGGGTTGACCTCCATGTCGCCCTGCGCGTCGCTCATGGCGAAGGAGTTGCCGGCGACGACGTGGAACAGCTCCTGCTTCATCGGCCGCCCCCGCCGCAGCCCGCCGCGCGGGGATCGCGGGCCCCGGACGGGCCCGGGAACAGCCGGCGCAGCGTCAGCAGCAGCCGCAGGTTGCCCTGCACCGTGAGGTCGTTGCGCAGCAGCGCCGCCGCCGGGTGCAGCCGGCCCTCGGCCATCCGGTCGAAGACCTCCCGGTCGGCCCGGACCACCAGTTCGGCATCCTCGGCGGAGCGGGTCACCCGGACGTCCTGGTGCTCGATGGTCAGATACCAGTGTTCGGTCTGCCCACCGTCGCGCAGGTCGAGCCGGAGGCTGCCGGCCGTGCTCGCCGGCAGGTCAGGGTGCCGGCCGGCCACCCGCCGCTCCAGGTGCTGCACCGCCGCGCTGGCCATCGGTTCCCCCCGTCTCCGGTCGTCCCCGCAGGATCCCCGCCACGAAGGTGAGTCCAACTCACCCGATCCGGGTGAGCGGCGAGGCACGCCGCTCGCCCACGCCGCGCCGGCCCGGGCGGCGGTCAACCCCGCTGGATGAGCCCGCGCACGTAGGCGGCCTGCCCGGCGTGCTGGAGGTCGTCCGCCAACAGGCTGATCAGCCGCACGCCGAGGGTGACCGGCGGGTCCCAGTTCGGGTCGACCACCCGGTCGAGGTCGGCCGGGCGCAGTCCGCGCAGGTACGCCAGCGTCCGGTCCACCACCGCCCGGTGGTAGTCGACGAGCACCCGCCCGTCCTCCGGCCGGACGGCGGCGATCTGTTCGGAACCGTGCCCGAAGCCGGTGTCGTCCGGGTCGGCGGTCAGCCCGCACCGGCCCGCCCAGTCGCCGCCGACCCAGAGCTGCTTCTCCCCCAGCACGTCGGCCACCCCGTGGTCCTGGATCCGGGTCAGGTGCCAGACCAGCCAGCCCACCGGGTTCGCCCCGGCCGCCGGCGCCTGCCGGAGCTGCTCCGGGCTCAGCCCCTCGACCGCCGACTCCACCAGTTCGGGCAGCCGGCCGTACGCCTCAATCAACAGGTCGTTCACGTCCACGGGACCACGCTCCTCCACGGGTTGGTGCCACCCTGCGCAGTACCGCCCACCGGGCCGGACAAACCTCACCTTAGGCTGATCATGTGGTCGCGGCGCTGGAGCTGTACCTGGACACCGATGCCACCCGGCGGATCCGGGTGCTCTGGGACGCGTTGGAGTCCGAGGGCGTACAAAGCATGAAGTCGCTGCTGGAGCAGCGGCACCGCCCGCACGTCTCGCTCGCGGTGGCCGCCCGCTTCGATCCGGAACGGGTCGCCGAGGCGCTCACCGGGATGGTGGTCGCGGCCCCGCTGCGGCTGGAGTTCCAGCATGCCGGCCAGTTCGTCGGGCGGGTGCTCTGGCTCGGACCGTCGCCCACGACCGAGCTGCTGGCCCACCACGCCCAGGTGCACCACCGGCTGGCCCGGGCCGGCATCGACCTGGTCGAGCACTACCAGCCGGGGCGCTGGGTGCCGCACTGCACGCTCTCCATGCGGGTGCCGAACGCGCTGATGGCCGCGGCGGTGCGCCGCTGCCTGGAGGTGCTGCCGCTGACCGCCACCGTGGTCGGCGCCGCCATCACCGACCACGCCCGGGGCATCTCCCACCCGCTCCCCTGAGCCGCCGCGTGTCGCAGCGCCGGACCGCGCTCCGCCGGGGCCGGCGCACTGCTCTCGTCGCCCTTCCGAGTTGAGGTCGTAGACGACTCGGCGGCCCGCCCGCCGGTCGCGGCGCGCCGGCCGAGCACGGCCCCGCGGGCCCGCCGTGAGTCACCTGCGACATCAGCTCGACAGGCGGTCCGCACCCTCGCCAGCGGCAGATCCGGCCCCGAAAACGGCCAGGCCACGTCCACCGGTCCGCCACCGCCGTTTCCGTTGACAGCGCCATCGGAAAGTCTAAACTTACCGTTCGTGGCCACTTACCAAGGACGGATGCTCGACGCGCTGGGCGACCCGACCCGCCGCGCGGTCTTCGAGCTCCTCGCCGGCGGGCCACGCTCCGTCGCCGAGATCGCGGCCGACCTGCCGGTCAGCCGCCCCGCGGTCTCCCAGCACCTCAAGGTGCTCAAGGACGCCGCCCTGGTCTCCTCGACGGCCGTCGGCACCCGCCGCGTCTACGCGCTGGACCCACAGGGCCTGGCGGCCGTGCGCGGCTACTTCGACCAGTTCTGGCAGCAGGCCCTGGCGGCGTTCGCGGACGCCGTCGACAACCCTCCTGAGGAGGCCCCGTGACCACCGACACCGACCCCACCACCGCCGTACGCGCCAGCGTCCGCGTCGAGGCGCCGCCGGAGCGCGCCTTCGAGGTCTTCACCGCCGGCATCGACCGGTGGTGGAACCGCTCGCACCACGTCCAGCCCGGCACGCTCAATAAGATCGGCGTCGAGCCCCGCGTGGGCGGCGGCCTGTGGGAGGAGAACGACGCCGGCGACGTCTGCGTCTGGGGACGGGTGCTCACCTGGGACCCGCCGCGCACCTTCGCGTTCTCCTGGCTCATCGGGCCCGACTGGGGCATCCCCGCTCCCGACGCGCCCGGCAGCCGGGTCACCGTGACGTTCACCCCGGAAGGCGCGGGGACCCGGGTCGACCTGGTGCACGACCGGCTCGACGCCCACGGCCCCGGCTGGGAGAGCGTCCGGGACGGAGTCGGCAGCGACGGCGGATGGCCGGGCGGCCTGCGCGAGTACGCCGCGGCGGTCTGACTCCCCCTCCCGCCCGGTCGGACGGCCGGGCGGGGGAGGTCGGGCGGCCCGTGGACGGGTGACGTGGGCCGTCCGGCACGACGGCATAAACTGGCCGCATGAGGCAGACCTGGTGAGCCGCGCTGGCACGCCCTGCCGCGCCTACGGCCACTCCTGCCTGGCCTACGGCGACCCGGCGACGTTCGACGCCCACGCGGTGCCGTACCTGGCTGCCGGACTCGCCGCCGGGGAACGCGTCTGGTTGGTCGCCCCCGGCGCTCCCGACGACCTGGCCCGCCGGCTGGACCGGCTCCCCGGCCTCCCCGACGCGCTGCGGCGGGGCGCGGCCGTGCTGGTCCCCGTCGAGCAGGCGTACCGGGCCGGCGGGATCATCGACCCGGAGACCCAGGTCCGGGCGTACGCCGCGGCGACCGAGGAGGCGCTGGCCGCGGGCTACACCGGGCTGCGGGTGATGGCCGAGGCGACCAGCCTGGTCCGCACCCCCGCCCAGCGGGACGCGTTCGCCCGCTACGAGCACCTGATCGACCGCTACATCCGCCGGCGGCCGATGTCGGCGATCTGCGCGTACGACCGCCGGGAGCTGGACGACCGGGCGATCGCCGAGCTGGCCTGCCTGCACCCGGAGACCAACACCGACGCGCCGTTCCGGCTGCACGCCACGCTCGGCGACGCGGTGGTGGCGCTCGGCGGCGAGCTGGACCCGTCCAACCACCAGCAGTTCGCCGCCGCGCTGGATCGGGCCGACCCCCGACCGGTCGACGGCCGGGTCGTGGTCGACGGGGCCGCGCTGCGCTTCGTCGACCACCGGTGCCTGCTGCACCTGCGCGACCACGCCCGGCGGCGCGGCGCCACGGCGGTGCTGCGCACGTCCCGGGCCGCGGCCGCCCGGCTGGTCGAGCTGCTGGACCTCACCGAGGTCCGGGTCGAGGTCGTGCGATGAGGACGGGCGCCGCCGCGGGTCACGTCGGCTACTTCCACGAGGCCATCCTCTTCGACTCCGACGAGCACCTGCTCGCCGTGGTGGTGCCGTTCCTGCTCGGCGGCGTCGAGGCGGGCGAGCCGACCGTGGTGGGCCTGGGGGAACGCAACGCGGAACTGGTCCGCCGGGCGCTGCCCGTCGGCTCCGGCGTGACCTTCCTGCCGGGTGGGGAGGTGTATGCCCGGCCGACCGCGGCGATCCGGTCCTACCGGAAGATGCTGGCGGCGTACGTGGCCGGGGGCGCGCGGCAGATCCGGATCGTCGGTGAGCTGCCGGCGGCGGCCCTCGGCTCCACCTGGGACTGGTGGGCCCGCTACGAGTCGGCCATCAACCACGCCTACGACGACTTCCCGCTGTGGAGCATGTGCGCCTACGACACCCGGACCACCCCGCCCCGGGTGCTGGCGGACGTGGCGCGTACCCATCCCCGGGTGGCCGGACCGGACGGCCAGCACCTGCCGAGCGAGGTCTACCGAGAGCCGACGCACTACCTGACCGAGCCCCGGCCGATGCTGCCCGACCCGGTGCAGCGGACGACTCCACTGGTCGAACTGACCGACCCGACCCCGGCGCAGGCCCGCGCCGCCGTGCACGCCGCCGACCAGGGTCAGCTCCCCGGCGACGACGTCGAGGACCTCGCCGTGGCGGTCAGCGAGATGGTGGGCAACGCGCTACGGCACGGCCTCGGGCCGACCCGGATGCGGCTGTGGAGCGGCCCGGACCGGATCGTGGTGACGGTGCACGACCGCGGCCCCGGCCCGAAGGACCCGTATGCCGGGCTGCTGCCGGCGGGTGACGGCGCGGCCGGCGGTCTCGGGCTGTGGATCACCTACCAGTCCTGCAACCACGTGGCGCTGCATCGCGACGCCGACGGTTTCACCGTCCGGCTGACCGCGGGGAACCCCCACTTCCCGGTCTGAGCGGGTCAGCCGTCGGTGAGCACGACGTGCAGCCGGCGCGGGCCGTGCACCCCCTCCACCCGGTTCAGCTCGATGTCGCTGGTGGCCGACGGGCCGCTGATCCAGGTGAGCGGCCGGTCGGGGGTGAGCCGGGTGAGGGCCTCCGGCACCAGGCCGACGACCTGCTCCGGATGGACCACGCAGACGTGCAGGTCGGGCAGCAGGCTGATGGCCCGCCGGCCCTGGTCGGCCCCGGCGTCGAGGACGATCGTGCCGGTCTCGGCGACGGCGACCGCGGCGGCGGTGAGCACGGCGTCCAGCTCCGCGAGCCGGGCGGCGGGCAGGTCGTCGTCGACCACCACCTCCACCGCCGCGGGCCGCCAGTCGGCGGGCAGCCCGGCCGGCACCACCACGGCCCGGGCGCCGGCGGCGGCGAGGATGCCGGCGACGGTGTCGCCAACGTCCACCGCGGCCACCCGGTGCACCTCGGCCCGGTAGTCGGTGAGCCGCCGTTGCAGCAGGTCGACCAGGTCGGGATGGCCCGGCGGCCGGTCGCCCTGGCTCCGGGGCGCGGGGCCCGGCCGGGGCACCGCCGGCGGCGCCGCGGCGAGGGCGGCGCGCAGCCGGGCCAGGACGACCTCGCGCGCGGTCACGATCCGCTCCGGTGCTCGGCCCACCACTGCCGGAAGGTCTGCGGGGGTGCCGCCGGGACGTCCCGGCTGGCGGTCCAGCCGTTCAGCGGCGGCGGCAGGGCGCGGCCGGCGACCCGGCCCAGGCCCGCGGCGCGCTGCGCGGCCGCGTACAGGCGCGGGTGGTCCATGGTGTACGCGGCTGCGGCCATGGTCGCCGCCTCGCCGGCCGAGTGCGGGCTGCCGGCGCGCAGGTGCACCAGCAGCTCCGGAATGTTGATCATCACCGGGCAGGCGTCGTAGCAGGCCCCGCAGAGCGACGACGCGTACGGCAGGGAGGCGTTGTCGGCGACGCCGGTGAGCTGCGGGGAGAGCACCGCGCCGATCGGCCCGGGATAGACCGACCCGTACGCGTGCCCGCCGGTGCGCTCGTACACCGGGCAGACGTTGAGGCAGGCGGAGCAGCGGATGCAGTGCAGCGCCTGCCGCCCGACCTCGTCGGCGAGCACCGCGCTGCGCCCGTTGTCCAGCAGCACCAGGTGCACCTGCTGCGGCCCGTCGCCGGGGGTGACCCCGGTCCACATCGACGTGTAGGGGTTCATCCGTTCCCCGGTGGACGCCCGCGGCAGCAGCTGCAGGAACACCCCCAGGTCGGCCCAGGTGGGAATCACCTTCTCGATGCCCATCACGGTGATCAGGGTCTCCGGGAGGGTCAGGCACATCCGGCCGTTCCCCTCCGACTCGACCACCGCGAGGGTGCCGGTCTCGGCGACGGCGAAGTTCGCCCCGGAGACCGCCACCCGGGTGCTGAGGAAGGTCTCGCGCAGGTGCCGGCGGGCCGCCGCCGCGAGGGCCGCCGGCTCGTCGGTCAGCGCCGGGTCGACGCCGGGCATCTCGCGCAGGAAGATCTCCCGGATCTCGGCCCGGTTGCGGTGGATGGCGGGCACCAGGATGTGGCTGGGCTGGTCCCGACCCAACTGGACGATCAGCTCGGCCAGGTCGGTCTCCACCGGCTCGATGCCGGCGGCCTCGAGAGCTTCGTTCAGGCCGATCTCCTGGGTGGCCATCGACTTGACCTTCATCACCCGGTCGGCGCCGGTGGCCCGGACCAGGTCGGTGACGATCCGGTTCGCCTCGACCGCGTCGGCCGCCCAGTGCACGGTGCCGCCGGCCGCGGTGACCGCCGCCTCCAGTTGTTCCAGCAGTTCCGGCAGGCGGGCCATGGTGTCACTCTTGATCGCCCGGCCGGCGGCCCGCAGCTGCGGCCAGTCCGGCACCTCGGCGATCACCGCCCCGGACTTGGCGCGGATGGTGGTGGTGGCGTGGCCGAGGTTGCGGCGCAGTTGGGCGTCGGCGAGCGCGCGGCGGGCAGCGGCCGGGAACGGCTCGTCGCCGCGCAGGTGCCCCACCCCCCGCGGCGCCGTGGTGGGCATGCCCAGGAAGGTCCGCGTCACGGTCGCACCCCCATCCGGTCGCGCTCCCCGGCCGTCTCCGAGCGTCCCGTACTGGCCAGGATCTCCGCCAGATGCACCGTGCGCACGCCCGCTCGGAGCCGGGACAGGCCGCCGCCGATGTGCATCAGGCAGGAGGCGTCCCCGGCGGTGCACACGTCGGCCCGCGTCGTCAGCACGTTGCGCATCTTGTCGGCCAGCATCGCGGTCGACGTGTCCGCGTTCTTCACCGCGAAGGTGCCCCCGAACCCGCAGCACTGCTCGGCCTGCGGCAACTCCACCAGGTCCAGGCCCCGCACCGCCCGCAGCAGCCGCACCGGCCGGTCCCCCACCCGCAGCATCCGCAGCGAGTGGCAGGTCGGGTGGTACGTCACCCGGTGCGGGTAGTACGCCCCCACGTCGGTCACCCCCAGCACGTCGACCAGCAGCTCCGACAGCTCGTACGTGCGCCGGCCGACCTCCTCCGCCCGGCTGGCCAGCCGCTCGTCGCCGGCCCGCCGGGCCACCATCGCGTGCTGGTGCCGCACCGAGCCGACACACGAGCCCGATGGGGCGACCACCACGTCGTACGGGGCGAAGACCCGCACGTGCCGGCGGACCAGCCGCAACGCCTGGTCCGGATAGCCGGTGTTGACGTGCATCTGCCCGCAGCAGGTCTGGTCGGCGGGGAAGTCGACCTGGTGGCCGAGGCGCTCCAGCAGTCGGACCGTCGCCTTCGCCGCCTCGGGGAAGAGGGTGTCGGCGAGGCAGGTGACGAACAGGGCGATCCGCATCTTCAGCCCTCCCGGCTCGGGACCGGCCCGCCGAGGGCCGGGGTGGGGCGGGGCCCGCGCGGCGACGACGGTACCGTTGCGCCTCATCATGCCCTGCGGGGCGGTCATCCGCCGGCCTGACGCTGGCGAACCGACGGAGGATGGCGAATGTCCAACGGCGAGGAACCGTTCGCACCCCACGACGACGTGTCCGGGCGGCCGAGGTTCGAGACGGCGTTGCGTGGCTACGACAAGCGCCAGGTGGACCGGTACGTCGAGCAGATGGACGGCGAGCTGTCCGGGTTGACGGCCGACCGGGACCGGGCGTACGCGCAGGCGCGGGAGCTGGCCACGCAGCTGCAGCGGGCGCAGACCGAGGCGGCCGAGCTGCGCCAGCGGCCCGCGCCGGTGGACCGGGCGTCCTTCCGGGACCTCGGCCCGATGGTGGATCAGATCATCGAGCTGGCCGAGCGGCAGGCCGGGCAGATCAGCGAGAGCGCCGGCAAGCGCGCCGCCGAGCTCCAGTCGCAGGCCGAGAAGGTGCTGACCGCAGCCCAGGAGGAGGCCGCCCGCGAGCTGCGGGAGCTGGAGGAGGAGCTGTCCACCCGCCGCGCCGAGCACGAGAAGGCGGACGAGGAGCGACGGACCGCCGCCCAGGCGGAGCTGACCGCGATCCGGGAGCTGGCGGAGAAGCTCCGGTCGGAGGGCCAGGCCGCGCACGACCGGGCGCAGCAGGAGGCGAAGCGGATCGCCGACCAGAGCGCCCAGCAGGTGGAGCAGGCCCGTTCGGCGTCCGAGGCGCTGGTGAAGGCGGCCCGCACCCAGATCCAGCAGGAGGTGCAGGCGAACCGGAGCAAGGCCCAGCAGGAGCTGGCCCAGTGGCAGGCCACCATGGCCCGCGAGCTGGACGAGCGACGGGCCGCCGCCGAGCAGGAGCTGGCCGACCGGGCCAGCGCCGCCGAACGGGACATCGCCGCGCTGGTCGAGGAGGCGCAGCAGTACGCCACCGAGGTGCGTGAACGCGCCGACGAGGAGAAGGCGGCCCACCAGGAGCAGCTGTCCACCGTGCAGCAGGAGATCCAGCAGCGGCAGGAGGCCGTGGCGCAGCTGCGGGCCGAGCTGGAGACCGTGAGCGAGCAGCTCGAACAGACCCGGCAGGAGATCTCGGCGGTCGAGCAGCAGGGCGCCGACCTGGAGGAGCGCCTGGTGGAGGTGCGCCGGGACCTGACCACCGAGACGCGGCGGCTGGACGAGGCGCGCCGGGCGGCGGACCTGGCGGAGCAGCACGCGAAGGAGACCCGGGCCCGGGTGCAGCGCGAGGCGAAGCGGGTGGCGGACCTGGCCGCGGCGGCGGTCATGGCGGCCGCGGCGGGCGGCGCGGAGACCGCCGAGTATCCGCAGGTGGCGGTCCGGCCGGTCGCCGAGGTCGCCGATCCCGTGCCGGCCGACCGGGTCCCGGCCGACCGGACGCCGGAGGAGCGGCCCGCCGGCGAGGCGCGCAGCGAGCGGCCCTCCCTGGACGGACCCAGCTTCAACGCCTTCGCCGTCCGTAGCCCGGCGCCGCGGACCGCCCGGGACGAGGAAGCCCTGGCGGAGCCGGCCGCGGACCCCGACGCGGAGCTCCCGGCGAACGCCTGAGCCCGGCTCGCGCTGACCGGCGCCCGGGCGGGCGCCGGTCAGGAGTCGGCCGGCACCCCGGCGTCCAGCTGCCCGATCACCGGGGCGAGCAGCGCGTCCAGCTCCCGGGTGAGCACCGCGACCGCTCGCCGGGCGGCGGCGGGAACGGCCTCACCCGGCCCGTCCGGGGCCGGCGGCAGGTCGTCGAGCGGCAACGGCGCCTCCACCTGGAGCGTGGCCCGCAGGTGCGGGGTGCGGGTCAGGTCCCGCTCGGTGGGTGTGACGAACTGGCCGAACACCTCCGGCCAGTCCCGCCACCCGCGGTCCCGCTGCCACTGGCGGCTCCAGGTCAGCTCGGCGGGCCACCGGGAGACCAGGGTCACCGCGCAGGTGAGGCTGCCGTCCCACGGGCTGCGTGCGCAGGTCGCGGCGACGACCCGGCGGTGCCAGCGCACGTACGGCGGGTCCAGCGTGGTGGCCAGCCGCCAGGCGATCACCGCGAACGCGACCGGGGCGATGTCGCCCCAGACGTCGGCGAACTCGTCCATGCGGCGGGACACCTCGGCCTCGTACCGACCGTGACCGGCGCTGCCCCGCTCCCGGTCGAGCTGCTCGTCGAGCCAGAACGCCCGGACTGTCGTCATCGCCGCTCCCGTCCGCCGTGTGCCGCCTCCATGATGGCCCGTGGCGACCGTGGCGGGCGGCCGTACCGGAGTGTGGCTCAGTCGCGGCGCAGCGCGGCGGCCAGCGCACCGAGGTACCGGGCCACCGGGCCGGCGGTGAGCACCCCGCTGCCGGCCCCGGCCAGCTCGTCAGCGGCCGGGAGCAGCTCGGCGTGCAGCCGCGCGATCGCGGCCTGGTCGTCCAGGGCGAGCGCGACCCGGGCGGCGACGCAGAGCCGTGCCTCGCGCAGCAGGTCGTGCGGTGACTCCGGCAGCGACCGCAGCGCGGCGGCGGCCTCGTCCCGGCGGCCGGCGGCCAGCGCGGCCAGCGGTCGCACCCACGACGCGTACGGGCCCCAGCCCCCGTCCTCGGCCAGTGCCGGCCGGATGTCGCCGTCGGTGGCGAGGCGCAGGCAGAGCAGGGCGAACGGCAGCAGTCCCGGCGCCATGCCCGGCATCTGCCCGGCGTCGAGTCGCAGGTCGGCCGCCCGGTACGCCGCCTCGGCCTCCGCCGGGCGTCCGGCGATCGCCAGCCGGAGGGCGGCGTACCAGGCGGTGAAGACGCCGACGAGGGGCAACTCGTACCGCTCGGCGAGCCGGTCGGCGGCGGCCGCGTGGCCGTCGGCAGTGGCCAGGTCGGCGCGGGCGGCGTGGGCCTGGAGTGCAATGAGGTGCCCGAGCACCTCGAAGGTCACCAGGTGGTGGCGGGCGGCCAGGTCGACGAGTTCGGCGCCGATGCGGGCCCGCTCGGGAGCCAGGCCGGTACGCGCGAACTCGTGCAGGAAGCGGGCGTTGAGGGCGAAGGCCAGCAGCGCGGGGTCGCCGACCTGCCGGGCGGTCGCCTCCGCCTCGGCCGCCGCCCGCCGGCCCCGATCGGTGGTGCTGCCGCGCAGTTCGAGGGCGAGGGTGCTGAGCAGGCGGCTGCGTCGTTCCGCCTGGTCGGCGGGGAGCGCGGCGAGGGCGCGGGCGGCGGCGTCGACGATCTGGCGGGACAGCTCCTCGTCGTCGTTACGGGTCCACACGGCCGGCACGTCGAAGGCGGCCAGCACGTCCGCGGTCAGCTCGGGGTCGTCGAGCCGCTCGACCGTGGCGACCGCCTCGGCCCGCAGCCGGCGGGTCCGGTCGAGGTGGCCGGTGACGGCGAGGTTGCGTCCCCAGCCGATGACGGCGGCCAGCCGTGCCCGCACGTCGTCGTCGCCAGCCCGGTCCTGGGCGGCGACGACCTGCTGCCAGAGCCGGGACGCCTCGTGCGGGCGGCAGCGTCGCTCGGCCTGCTCGGCCGCCGCCCGGCCGTAGCGGGCCGCGGCGGTCGCGGCGGTGCGGCCGGTGGCCTGCCCGAAGTGGTGGGCGAGGGCGGCGACGTCGTCGGGCCGCAGCCGTTGCAGGGCCGCGCCGACGGCCGCGTGCCAGCGGGCCCGGCGCGGCGCCGACAGGTCGGTGTAGAGGGTGTCGCGGACCAGGATGTGGCTGAACCGGCTGCCGTCCGGGGTGAGGAACCCGGCCTGCGCGGCCCGGTCCACCGCGTCGAGCATCGCGTCCTCGCCGACGACGGCCGCCAGCACGTCCGCGTCGACGTCGCGGCCGATCACCGCGGCGTGTCGCAGCACCGTACGGGTCGTCTCGGGCAGCTGCGCCAGGCGGTGCCGGAGGACGTCCCGCACGCCGGCCGGCACGGTGTCCAGCGCGGCGGCACCCTCGGCGGCGAGCAGCCGGGCCAGCTCCCGGACGAAGAACGGGTTGCCGCCGCTGCGCCGGTGCAACAGCCGCACGGCGTCCCGGTCCACCTCCGCCCCGGCCAGCGCCCGCACCAGGTCGGCGGTGTCGACCTCGGACAGCCCGCCCAGGTAGACCCGGACGGGTTCGGTGCGGGCGAGACGGCCGAGGGCCGTGGTCAGTTCCGGGGTGATGCCGGTGGCCCGGTACGTGCCGACCACCAGCACCGGCCCGGTGACCGGCTCCGGCCCGGTGAGCAGGGCGGTCAGCAGGTCGAGGGTGTCCTCGTCGGCCCGGTGCAGGTCGTCGAGGACCACCAGCAGGGGTCCCCCTCGGGCCGCCGCGGTGAGCCGGGTCGCGGCGACCCGGTGCAGCCGGAGCCGGGCCACGGCGGGGTCGGCGCCGGCCTCCGGGGCCGGCGCGCCGGACGGTCCGGGCAGCGCGATGGCGATCTGGGTCCACGGCCAGGCGGCCGGTCCCCCCTCGTACTCGGGTACCCGCCCCCAGGCGCGGGTCCACCCGGCGCGGGCGAGCCGGCCGGCGAGCGCCTCGACGAGGGCGGTCTTGCCCGCACCGGCGTCCCCGGAGACCAGGGCGAGCCCGGGACGGCCACGCCGGGCCACGTCCTGCGCGGTCCACGCCAGCGCGGCCAGTTCGTCGCCGCGCCCGACGAAGGGGCGCGGCCCGCCCCGGGGCACCGCGGCGGGTGTTTCGTCCGGCGCCTCGACGTCGGGCGGCGCCGGTGGTGGCTCGCCGGCGGCGGCACCCGCGCCGGCCGTGTCGGGCCGGGGCGCCGGCGCACCGACGCCGGCGGGTGGCGCGTCGAGGTGCGGGGCCTGGGCGAGAATGTCGGCCTCGAGCCGGCGCAGGCGGGGGCCCGGATCCACGCCCAACTCCCGGACCAGGGCCGCCCGGGCCCGCCGCAGCGCGGCGAGGGCGTCGCCCTGGCGGCCCGCCCGGTAGAGGGCGACCGCGAGCAGGTGCCAGGCCTCCTCCCGGAACGGCTGGGCGGCCGTGTGGGCCCCCAGGTCGGAGGCGGCCTCGGCGGTCCGGCCCAGCGCCAGCAGCGCCGCGGCGCGCCGCTCCACCGCGAGCATCCGCAGCTCGTCCAGCCGGTCGATCTCCGCCCGCGCCCAGCCCTGGTCGGCGAACTCGGCGTAGGCGGGTCCGCGCCAGAGGGCGAGCGCGTCGTCCAGGTCTGCCAGCGCCACCCCGGCGCGGCCGGCCGCGAGCAGTTCGCCGGCCTCCCCCACCGCCGCCTCGAACCGCCCGGCGTCGACCGTGTCCGGGGCGGCCGGCAGCGCGTAGCCCGGTGGGCTGGTGACCAGCAACCGGGCCGGTTGTCGCGGCGGCCGGTCGGGCTCCAGGGCCCGGCGCAGGTCGGCGACGAAGGTCCGGACGGCCGCGACCGCGCCCTCCGGCGGCTCCGCCCAGAGGTCGCCGACGAGCCGGTCGACCGGCACCACCCGGCCCCGGGCGACCAGCAGCCGCGCCAGCACCGCCCGCTGCCGGGCACCCCGCAGCGGTACGGGCCCCCGGTCGCCGACCGCCTCCACCGGCCCGAGCACGCCGAAGGTCACCGTGGGTGTGCTCGGCGGGCTGCTCACCCGCCCACTCTAGGCAGCCGCCGGCCGGCGGGCGGCCGCTGCCGGCAGGGCACTCATCCGACGCTGATCCGCTGCTCATCCGCCCCGGGCAGGCTCGACGGGCACCCGACGTCACCGGAGAGGAACTTCCGTGGAACCGATCATCAACGGATTCGAACAGCGCCGCGTCACCGTCGCCGACGGGGTCACCCTGCACGCCGCCGTCGGCGGCACGGGCAGCCCGATCGTGCTGCTGCACGGGTTCCCGCAGACCCACCTGATGTGGCGGCACGTCGCCGCCGACCTGGCCGCCGACCACACGGTCATCTGCCCCGACCTGCGCGGCTACGGCGCCAGCGACAAGCCGGTCGACACCGACGGCACGGCGTACGCGAAGCGGACCATGGCCGCCGACGTCGTGGCCCTCGCCCGGACGCTGGGGCACGAGCGGTTCGCCCTGGCCGGGCACGACCGCGGCGCCCTGGTCGCCATCCGCGCCGGCCTGGACCATCCGGCCGTGGTGACCCACCTGGCCTCGCTGGACGTGCTGCCCACCCTCGACATGTGGGAGGTCATGCACGGGATCAGCGCCGCCGTCGGGTTCCACCTCTACCTGATGGCGCAGCCGCCCGGCCTGCCCGAGCAGCTGATCGGGGCTGCCCCGGACGCCTTCTTCGGCCACTTCCTGGACAGCTGGGGCGGCGACCCGGACGCGATGCCCGCCGACGTCCGGGCCGCCTACCTGCGGGCCTGCCGGGCGGCGGTGCCCTCGATCGTCGCGGACTACCGGGCGTCGGCCGGCATCGACGTCGCGCACGACCGGGCGGACCGGGCGGCGGGGAACCGGCTGCGGATGCCGGTGACCGTGCTCCAGCAGGACTGGGGTTCCGCGCTGGGCTTCGACGCGGCCGCGCTGTGGCGGGCGTGGGCGCCGGACCTGCGGCACGTGCCGGTGTCGTACGGCCACTTCATGGCGGAGGAGGCGCCGGCCGAGGTGGTGAAGGAGTTGCGCGCGTTGCTGGCCCGGTGATCGCCGGGCGCGACCGGCGGCCTGCGGGCTCTTGCCGTGGACCTTGAAGTATGCAAATATTCTGATCACTTTGCGTGTGGTTCCGACTCCGGGGGGTTGATCAAAGTGCGGAAGGTTTCCTCGATAGCGGCGGCCGTCACGCTGACCGTCGGCGGCACGGGTGTCGCGGTGGTCAGCGTGGCGGCGCCGGCGAGCGCGACGTGCAGCCACGCCCACTCCAACATCGACAGCGCCTACGGCCAGCTCTTCAACGCCAGCAACGTCAACATCCGCTCCGGTCCGCACACCAGCTGCGCCTCCCTGGGGTACGGGCAGCTCACCCACAGCGTCGACTTCCACTGCTACACCAGCGGCGACCGGGTCACCGCGAACGGGCACACCACCTACACCTGGACCTACCTGAAGGACACCTCCACCGGGGTGTCCGGCTGGGTCGCCGACGCCCTGCTGGACGGCCTCGGCAGCGGCATCGCCTGCTGACCGGCCCCGCACGGCCCGCGCCGAGCGGGCAGGATGACCCACCATGACCGCCACCGAGCCCGCCCTGTACCCGCCGATCGAGCCCTACGCCACGCACCGGGTCGCCGTCGGCGACGGCCACGAGCTGTACGTGGAGGAGGTGGGCCGGCCGGACGGCGTACCGGTGGTCTTCCTGCACGGCGGGCCCGGCGGCGGTCTGGTCCCGGCGGCGCGGCGGTTCTTCGACCCGGCCCGCTACCGGGTGGTGCTCCTCGACCAGCGCGGGGCGGGCCGGAGCACCCCGCTCGGCGGCCTGCGCGCCAACACCACCTGGCACCTGGTCGACGACCTGGAGGTGATCCGGGAGCGGCTCGGGATCGGCGCCTGGCTGGTGTTCGGCGGGTCCTGGGGGGTCACCCTCGGACTGGCCTACGCGCAGGCCCACCCGGCCCGGGTCACCGGCCTGATCCTGCGCGGCGTCCTGCTGATGCGCCGCTTCGAGCGGGACTGGTTCTACCAGGGCGGCCTACGCCACCTGCAGCCGGCGGAGTGGGATCGCTTCCTCGCGCCGATCCCGCCGGCGGAGCGGCACGACGTGCTGGCCGCGTACCACCGGCGGTTGCACGGCCCGGACGAGGCCGAGGCCCGGGCCTGCGCGGCGGCGTGGGGGCGCTGGGAGGCGGTGAACTCCTCGCTGCTGCCGGACCCGGGCCTGCTGGCTCACTTCAGCACCGGCGAGCACGCCCTGCCGATCGCCCGGATCCTCTCGCACTACGCGTGGCACGGCGGCTTCCTCACCGGCGAGACGCAACTCCTCGACGGGGTGGACCGCATCCGCCACCTCCCGGCCGTCATCATCAACGGCTGCTACGACCTCTGCTGCCCGCCGGTGTCCGCGTACGACCTGGCGCGGCGGTGGCCCGAGGCGGAGCTGCGGATGGTGCCCGGCAGCGGCCACTCCGCGGCGGAACCGGGCATCGCCCGGGAGCTGTTGCGCGCCACCGACGAGTTCGCCGACCGGCTCGCCGGCTGACCCGGGTCGGCCCGGTGGGCCGTCACCCGTCGGCGTCCGTGGCCAGCAGGTCGCGGACGGCGGTGGCGATCACCGGGTCCACCGGGAAGCGGGCCGTCAGCCAGCCCAGCGTCGCCCGGGCCGCCGCCCGGTTGTGCCGGTAGCCGGGCACCATCTCGGCCAGCGGCAGCACCTCCGGCGGGTACGCCCGTTCCACCCGCCGGCTCGCGTCGAACGGGTCCCGCCGGTGCACCGCCGCCTGCGGGGCGGTCAACCGCAGCAGGGCGAGCACCCGGTCCACCGCGTACGACTGGATGAACCGGGACGCGGTGAGCCGCTCCCCGCGCAGCTCCCGGTGCAGGCCGACGTAGAGGTTGGTCAGCGCCTCGTTGAGGTGGAACTCGACCGTGTCGTACGGGGTGGCGGGTCGGGGCGGCGGCCCGCACCGGTCCAGCCCGGCGGGCGCGTCGGGGCGTCGCCACACCACGCGGGCCCCGGTGAACGGCAGCAGGGCCAACTCGTCGACGGTGAAGACCGCGTACTCGACGAAGATCCCGTCGGCGTAGCGCGCCTTGCGCCCGTTGCGCTCGTTGCGGAAGCTGTACGCCACCGGGCAGGGCGCGGCCAGCCAGTCGACCGACTCGGCGTAGCGGGCCACCGCGCCGTCCGCGACGACGAGGAAGAAGTCCAGATCGGAGTGGGCATCGAGCCGGTCGTGCTCGGCCCCGGCGGAACCGAGGCCGAGCAGCGCCAGGGTGTCCGGCCGGGTGGCGAGGTGGGCGGCGAGGTCGTCGAGCCGACGCAGCATCGGGTGCATCCGTCGTCCCTTCCGTGAAGAGTCGACGTTTCAGCCCGTGCGGCCCTGCACCGCCGCCGGGGTCGCGACACCGATGCCGCCCATTCTGGACCGCCGGCCCGCGGCCCTTCAACCGGCGCTCGGCCCGGTTCGCCGCCGGCCGTGGCCGGCGGTCGGGCATCCGACCCCCGGCCCCCCGTGGTGATCTTTCCGCCGTCGGCTGCCGGTGGCAGGATCGGGCGGGTGACGGGTTCGCTGTTCGCGGTCAGTGATCTGCACGTGTCGTACGCCGAGAACCGCCAGGTGGTGGACGGCCTGCGCCCGGAGTCGGCGGACGACTGGCTGATCGTGGCCGGCGACGTGGGTGAGCTCTTCGGCGACGTCGAGCGGACGTTGCGGCAGCTGGGCGAGCGGTTCGCCACGGTGCTCTGGGCGCCGGGCAACCACGAGCTGTGGACCCACCCGTCGGATCCGGTGACGCTGCGCGGCCGGGACCGTTACACGGCGCTGGTCCGGATGTGCCGCGACCTCGGCGTGCTGACGCCGGAGGACGACTACCCGGTGTTCCCCGGCGAGGACGGGCCGGTCGTGGTGGCCCCGCTCTTCGTGCTCTACGACTACTCGTTCCGCGCGCCCGGCACGGACAGCAAGGAGGCGTCGCTGCGGCGGGCGTACGACGCCGGGGTGGTGTGCACGGACGAGATGCTGCTGCACCCGGATCCGTACCCGAACCGGGAGTCCTGGTGCTGGGCCCGGCTGGCCGAGACCGAGCGCCGGCTGGCCGCCGTCGACCCGACGCTGCCGACCGTGCTGGCCAGCCACTGGCCGCTGGTCCGCCAGCCCACGGACATCCTCCGCTACCCGGAGTTCGCGCAGTGGTGCGGCACCGAGCGCACCGCCGACTGGCACCTGCGGCACCGCGCCGTCGCGGCCGTCTACGGGCACCTGCACATCCCCCGCGCCACCGAGTACGACGGCGTGCGGTTCGAGGAGGTGTCGCTGGGCTACCCGCGCGAGTGGCGGCGGCGCGGCGGGGAACCGCGGCCGATGCGCCGGATCCTGGCGGGCAAGGAATGATCGAGACCCTGCTGCCGCCGCCGGTGGTCACCGTCCATGCGTTCGCCGACCTTCCCGGGGAGGCCCCGCACCCCGGCGAGGAGGACCTGGTCGCGAAGGCTGTCGCGACCCGCCGCCAGGAGTTCCTCACCGCCCGCCGCTGCGCCCGGGAGGCCCTCGGCAAGCTCGGCTACGCCCCGGGTCCGATCCGGTCCGGTCCCCGGCGTGAGCCGGTGTGGCCGGCGGGGGTGGTGGGCAGCATCACCCACTGCACCGGCTACCGGGCCGCGGCGGTCGCCCGGCACACCGACCTGGCGAGTCTCGGCATCGACGCGGAGCCGCACGAGGCGTTGCCGGACGGGCTGGACGCGGCGGTGACGGTCGCCGGCGAGCCGGAGCTGCTGGGCCGGCTCGCCGGCAGCCACCCGACCGTCCACTGGGGCCGGTTGCTGTTCAGCGCCAAGGAGTCGGTCTACAAGGCGTGGTACCCGGTGACCGGGCGCTGGCTCGGGTTCGAGGACGCCGAGCTGTCCATCGACCCCGCCGGCGGTTTCACCGCCCGACTGCTGGTCGACGGCACCCGCACCGACGGCGGGCCACCGCTGACCGAGCTGCCGGGCCGCTGGCTGGTCGACCACGGCCTGATCGTCACGGCCGTGTCGGTGCCCCCGCGCGCACGTCACGCACCGTAAGTGCGTCGGCGGGAGGTATTGACTGTTAACGAAGGCAGAACATTCAATGTCGAGGTGGTGAAGTTCACCCTCGGAGTGACCTGCGCACCTGCCGCCGACCGGCCTTCGAGCGACCTTGCCGACCCGCCTCCCGGCACAGCCGACCGGGGGGCGTGAGGGCTGTGGGCAGCGAGGTGGCCGAGCGTCGCCGACGGATGGAGCTGAGCGCCGACCTGCACGTCATCTCGCACGGGGTCGCGGTCGTCTACTGCCTGCTCACGCTGGACCAGCCGAACCGGGATCTGATGCTCGCCGTCTTCTCCTGCGGGATGGCCGCCGGCGTGGTGGGCATCTGGGCGGCGACGAGGGTCACCACGAAGGCGGCCGGCTACCGCACCTCGTTCGCGATCCTGATGGTCACGCTCGCCGTCGCCGCGCTCGGGGCGTACTGGGACGGGGGCGTCGCCTCCCCGGCCGCCCTGGGCTTCGTGACCACCAGCGTCTTCGTGGCCAGCCACACGCCGCACCTGCACGTGATGGTGGCGCTCGAAACGCTCACCCTCGGTGCCTACCTCGCCGTCGCCGTCGCCGGTGAGCCGGCGCCGCCGGGTCACGTCTTCGTCTACCTCTCCGCCATGGTGGTGCTGAGCTCGGTCTGCTCGACGCAGACCCGGGCCCTGGCGCGGCAGCGGTCGCAGCTCCGCGCGCTCGCCGCGCTGGACCCGCTCACCGGCGCGCTGAACCGGCGTGGCCTGGCCGAGTTCACCCGCCACCTGTTCGCCCGAGGCTGCCGGCCCGGCCCGTCCCTGCTCTGCCTGGATCTGGACGACTTCAAGCTCGTCAACGATCGGCTCGGGCACGCCGCCGGCGACGACCTGTTGCGCCGGACGGTGGCGGCGGCACGGGGGGCGCTGCGCGCCGGGGACGCGATCGCCCGCGTGGGCGGTGACGAGTTCGTCGTCGTGCTCGTCGACGCGGACGAGACCACCGCGCGGACGATCGCCGCCCGGCTCGACGCGGCGGTACGCCCGCACAACGCGATCAGCATCGGCGCGGCGACGGCACCGTACGACGGCTTCACGCTCGACGCCCTGATGCACGTCGCCGACCAGGACCTCTACCGGGCCAAGCAGGAGCGCCGTCGCGCCGGCGGCACCCGGGTCCCGTAGGCGGGGCGATCCGGCCGGCGTCGGCCGGGGCCACTCCCGCCGACCCGGCCCGGCGGGGCGGTGCTCCGCCCCGCCGGAGGTGGTCTCAGCGGCCTCGGGTGGCCCGGTAGATCTCCACCGGCAGGGCCGGCGCGCCGTCGACCGGCGCCGGGTCCTCCGGCGTGGCGGCGATCCCGCCGGCCGCGATCCGGTCCAGGGTGGCCAGCCCGGCCGCGTCGACGGTGCCGAAGACGGTGTAGTTCGGGCGCAGCGCCGAGTCGGACTGGACCAGGAAGAACTGGCTGCCGTTGGTGTCCGGGCCGGCGTTGGCCATGGCCAGGGTGCCCCGGGCGTAGAGCCGGCGGACCCCGGTCGGGTCGGTCGGCGCCGGCGGCAGGTCGGTGGGGAGTTCGTCGGCGTACCGGTAGCCGGGCCCGCCCTCGCCGGTGCCGGACGGGTCACCGCACTGCAGCACCTTGAGGGTCGGGTACGCGGTGAGCCGGTGGCAGGGGGTGCGGTCGTAGAACCTGTGGCGGGCCAGGTGCAGGAAGCTCTGCACGGTGCACGGCGCCTGTTCCCGGTCGAGGGTCAACCCGATGGGGCCCTGGCTGGTCCGCAGGGTGACCCGTACCGTGCCGTGGTCCGGCGTCCGCCGGGGGTCCGGCGGCAGCGGCACCGGCCGGGCCGCGGGCTCCTCGGGTGTCGGCGTGTACGCGCACGGGCCCTTGGTGGGCTGTGGCGCGGTGGCCGGCGCCGCGGTCGCGGCGGCGCCACCGGCGGCGACCAGCGCGGCGGAGATCACCGCCACCCCGGCGAGGCGGGACAGCAGCGGCGGCACGGCGTGCGGTCGGGTTTCGCTCGACACGTGGGTCCTCCCTGGACTCGTGGTACCAGAAAGACCGGAGTCTATGGATCCGACGACCGGATGTCGATGGTCGCGAAGCCCGGACGCGCCGCCGGCGCGGGATTCGAGAGGCAGGCGGCGCTGCCCGACGGCGCGGAAAACCGCGTGCGGCCGGACCTCCCGGCGGTTAGCTTCCGCGCATGAGCGCAACCCCGGCGGCCGGACCGCGCCTGCGGTTCCACACCGATCCGCGCGAGTTTCTCGCGGCGGCGGCCGACTACCTGGCCGCTGACCCGGTGGTCAGCACGGTGGTGACCACCGTCGCGCACCGGCTGCTCTCGCAGCAGGAAGAAGGAATCGTCGCACCCGACCGCAACTGGTGGTTGGTGGTCAGAGACGACTCCGGAGCCGTGGTCGGCGCCGCGATGCGGGCGGCGCCGTTCGCCCCCTACCCGCCGTTCCTGCTGCCGATGTCGGACGCGGCGGCCGTGGCCCTGGCCCGCGCGTTGCACGATCGCGGGGAGGAGGTGCTTGCCGTCAACGGGGCCCTCCCCGCAGCTCAACTGTGCGCCGCCGAGCTGACCCGACTCGGCGGCGGCCGGGTCCAGGTCAGCCAGCACACGCGGCTGCACGAGCTCGGCGAGCTGGCCCGCCCGAAGCCGGTGCCCGGCCGGCTGGTGGCCGCAACCGAGGACGACGTGGCCCTGGCTACCCGGTGGTTCGACGCGTTCATGGGCGACGCCGACGAACAGGCGGGCCGCCCGCGTGGTGCCAGCGCGCACGAAGTACCGGACCGGGCGGACATGCTGCGTCGCATCCGCGCCGGACAGCTCTGGTTCTGGGTGGACGAGGCCGGGCAGCGGGTGCATCTCACCGGCGCCAACCCGCCGTCGTTCGGGGTCGCGCGGGTGGGTCCGGTGTACACGCCACCGGCCCAGCGCGGGCGCGGCTGGGCCAGCAACGCGGTCGCCGAGGTCTCCCGGCGGATCCAGGACGAGGGCGCCCGGGTGTGCCTCTTCACCGACCAGGCGAACCCGACCTCGAACCGGATCTACGCGGCCCTCGGCTACCGGCCGGTGGTCGACATGGCCAACCTCGTCATCGTCCGTTGAGGTGGTCAACCCCCGCCGACCTCCGTGCGCGGAACCATGTCCGGCGACCAGGTGAGGTGGTACCGGGAGGCGGCCACCGCCTGGGCGAACGCCTTCGAGGCGGCGGCGGAACTCACGATGCGCCAGTCCAGCTCCTTGTTCACCTCGAACCAGATCAGCCCGATGATGTCCGGGTACCTGGGCAGGACCCGGAAGGTCTCTCTGATCCATTCGGCCTTGCGCCCCGTGGCGTCGGAGGCCCCGGTCTCGGTGATGACCACCGGCTTCCGGCTGAGGGTGCGCATCTCGGCGATGGTCTTCTTGAAGATCGCGTCGAAGGACCGGTAGGCCGAGAACGCCCCGGTGCCGTAGTAGCCCGTGACGCCGAGCCAGTCCACGTAGGCGTCGCCGGGGTAGTACGCGGAGAGTTTGGGGGTCGAGCGGCTCCATCTGACGTTCGCGCTCCACACCCAGGTGACGTTGGTGGCCCCGGCCTCTCGGAACACGTCGTGCACGTGGCGCCAGGCCCGCACGTAGTCGCCCGGCCGGTTGCGGTTGGTCAGCTCGCACCACGGGTACCAGTCGCCGTTCATCTCGTGGGCGAACCGGATCGCCACCGGGTAGCCGAGTGACCTGATCCCCTCGGCCCAGGACCGCAGGTAGCCGTCGAAGTCCCCACCCGCGATCCGGGACAACCGGTAGGCGGGCTGAGCGGACCGGATCTGGTCGATCCTGCGGGCCGAGATCTTCTTCTTCCGGGCCGCCGTGTCCACCCGGTAGTCCCAGGGCTCCCAACCCAACATCGGCAGCATGCCGCGCTCGCGGACCCGGTCGAAGACCGTCCGGTCGAACCTGTCCGTCGCCCATCCCGAGCTGAAGAGCATGACCTGCGGCTGACGCTTCGCGGCCGTCGTGAACCTGTCCACCGCCGTGAAGTCGTACGGGCCCTGCGCGGTCATGACACCGATGAACGTCTTTCCGGCGGGCGGGAAGAGTTCGGGCGCCGTTCGAGGCGGCATCGCCAGCGCGGCCGTCGCTGTCGTCGGTGCTCCGGACGTCACCACCACACCCGGTTCCGCCTTCGCGAGCTGGTCGGGCGGGACACCGTCCCCGCCTCTCGGCGCGGGGGCCGGCGCCGCGACGGAGCCGTACGTCAGCAGCAGCGCGGCGGTCAACAGCATCATCACCCGCGGAGCCGTCAGTCTCACCACGGCAGATCCCCTCAGCCGCCCCCGCTGGTTCGGCGGGTGGCGCTCCTCGTTCGCGGCGCGAGCGGCCGCTCGTCGACATCTGTTCCGGACGAGGAGGGGCACGCAGGGGACGTCTGGTCCGTCAGCTTCCTACGCAGGAGCCTAGTCCAGCTCGCCGTCCCCTCGGACCAGACCGCGCAGGTCCTGGTCTACTTCTCCAGTTCCTTGCGCGGGAGCAGGGACGGCGACCAGCTGAGGTCGTAACGAGGGGCGGCGACCTCCTGGGCGAAGGTCCCCGCCACGGCGGGGGAGCTCACGATGCGCCAGTCCAGTTCCTTGTCCACCTCGAACCAGATGAGGCCGATGATCTCCGGGTAGCGCGGCAGTGCCCGGAACGCCTCCTTGATCCATTCGGCCTTGCGCCCCGTGGCGTCGGAGGCCCCGGTCTCGGTGATGACCATCGGCTTCCGGCTGAACGCCCGGATCTCGGCGATGGTGGGGCCGAAGATCGCCTCGAAGGACCGGTAGTCCGTATTGGCCCCGATGCCGTAGTAGCCCGAGAGGCCCACCCAGTCGACGTAGTCATCGCCCGGATAGAAGCCGGAGAGTTTCGGCGTCGAGTCGTCCCATCTGACATTCGGGCTCCACACCCAGGTCACGTTGGTGGCCCCGGCCGCCCGGAAGAGATCATGCACGTGCCGCCACGCGTTGACGTACTCGCCCGGCCGGTTGGCGTTGCTCGCCTCGGACCACGGATACCAGTCACCGTTCATCTCGTGCGCCAACCGGATGGCCACCGGGTAGCCGAGTGACCGGATTCCTTCCGCCCAGGACCGCAGGTAGGGGTCGAAGTCCCCACCCGCGATCCTGGACAACCGGTAGTTGGGCTGGTTGGACCGGATCTGGTCGATTTCCCGGACGGGCAGCTTCTTCTTCCGGGCCGCCTCGTCCAGCTTGTTGTCCCATGGTTCCCAGGCCAGCATCGGCAGCATGCCCCGGCTGCTGATCCGGTCGAAGAGCGTCCGGTCGAATCTGTCGGACGCCCACCACGAGCTGAACATCATGACCTGCGGCTGGTGTCCCGCGGCAGCCGTGAACGTGTCCAGCGCCGCGAAGTCCCGCGGGCCCTCCTCGGTCATCACCCCGATGAACGCCTTGCCGGCCGGCGGGAAGACCTCCGCGGTCGGCGGTGCGCCCGGCTCGGCCCTGGCAAGCCGGTCGGACCGGCCGTCCTCCCGGCCCCCGAGCATGGTGGCCGGTGCGGCGGCGACCGCGTAGGTCAGCAGCAGCGCGCCGGTCAGCACCAGCAGGACCCGCGGAACGGTCAGCCTCATCGACCCTCCAGTTTCGTGCGCGGGAGCATCGCCGGCCCCCAGGTGACCTGGTAGCGAGGGGCCGCGACCGCCTGGGCGAAGGCCGTGGCCACGGCCGGGGAACTCACGATGCGCCAGTCGAGTTCCTTGTTCACCTCGAACCAGATCAGCCCGATGATGTCCGGGTAGCGGGGCAGCGTCTGGAAGGCCTGCTTGATCCATTCGGCCTTGCGCCCTTTGTGGTCCGAAGCCCCGGCCTCGGTGATGACCATCGGCTTCTTGCTGAAGGTGCGAATCTCGGTGATGGTCTTCTTGAAGATCTCGTCGAAGGAGAGGTAATCCGCGAAGTCCCACTTGCCGTAGTAGCCCGTGACGCCGAGCCAGTCCACGTAGTCGTCGCCGGGGTAGTACGTGGAGAGCTTGGGGGTCAGGTCGGTGTACCTGACGTTCGCGCTCCACACCCAGGTGACGTTCGTGACCCCGACCGCCCGGAACAGGTCGTGTACGTGGCGCCAGGCTTTCACGAAGTCGCCCGGCTGGTTGCCGTTGACCAGCTCGCACCAGGGGTACCAGTAGCCGTTCATCTCGTGGGCGAAGCGGATGGCCACCGGGTAGCCGAGTGACTTGATCCCTTCCGCCCAGGACCGCACGTAGCTGTCGAACTCTCCGCCAACGATGCGGGACAACCGGTAGGTGGGTTGATCCGACCGGATCCTGTCGATCTCCTGGGCGGTCAGCTTCTGCTGCCGAGCCCTTTCGTCCAGCCGGTAGTCCCAGGGCTCCCAGCCCAGCATCGGCATCATGCCGCGGTCGCGGATCCGATCGAAGAGCGTCCGGTCGAACGTGGCGGACGCCCAACCCTCGCTGAAGAGCATGACCTGCGGCTGGTGCCGGGCGGCCGCCGCGAAGCTGTCCACCGGCGTGAAGTCGTGGGGGCCCTTGTCGGTCATGATGCCGATGAAGGTCTTACCCGCCGGTGGGAAGGGTCCTCGAGGCCCGGGCGACGCGCTCGGTCGGGCGGGCGCCTTCGCTTCGGCCGGCACCGCCCCGCCCCGGCCCTCGGAGGTGGTGGCGGGCGCTACGGCGAAGGCGTAGGTCAGCAGCAGCGCACCGGTCAACGCCATCAGGACCCGCGGCACGGTCAGCCTGATCATCGCAGGACCCCCTCGGTCGCCACCCGTGACTTCGGCGGACGCCGTTCCTCCCGGTCGGCGTGGACGGCGGGCTCCGCCGGGTCGTCGTGCTGCTCACGGCCGGCCCGAATGTTCGAGACGAGCGCGATCAGTGGCGGCCCCAGACCGGTCAGGAGGGTCAGGACCGGCCACAGCCGCAGCAGGGGTGAGCTGTTGCCCAGCACGAAGCTCGCGCCGAGCAGGCCGGCCGAGGCGGCCGCCCAGCAGAAGTGCAGCCGGAACGTGCGCAACGACTCGGTGGTGCGCAGCTTGCCCTTGGCCGTCACCACGAATCCCAGCTTCCGGCGCAGCAGCGCGGTGAACCCGGCGGCCACGTAGATGGGCCCGGCGAACAGAGCCAATGCCATGCCGACCATGCCGATCTCCTCCCGCTCGTGGGGCGCGATGTTGAACCGGCGCAGCCAGAGCCAGAGCATGAACCAGGTGACGAAGGTCGAGCCCCACAGCAGGGACCACACGGTGACGTCGAGCTGCGCGGTGCCCACCCCGGTGAGCAGGTACATGGCCGTGGCGAGGTTGCCCAGCAGCAGGCTGACCGCCACGCTCGGGTAGTAGAACTGCAGCAGGCGGTACTGCCAGCGCCGCCGGGTCGGCAGCTCGCGTGGCGCGCGCAGCTCGGGGCGGACCAGGATCTCGCAGATGCCGGCGGCCCACCGCTTCTGCTGGTTGAAGTAGTCCGCCCACGAGGTCGGCCCCTCGCCGAGGGCGACCACGTCGGGGGTGTAGACGCCCTTCCACTTGTTGCCGGTCCGCGGGTTGGTCGCGGCGTGGATGCGGATGCTGGTCAGATGGTCCTCGATGATCGAATCCTGGTAGCCGCCGATGGTTCGCCACGCCGACGGCCGGTAGAGGTGGCCGGTGCCGGTCAGCAGCGGTGCGTCCAGGCCGTTGCCGCCGCGCGCGATGAGGCCGTTGTAGAGGTACTGCTGGACCGAGGCGCCGTGCGCGACGAAGTTCTGGTGCATGTTGCCGTAGACCTGCGGCGTCACCACGAAGGCGACGTCCGGATCGCGGAAGTAGCCGAGCGTCCGTTCGAGGAAGTGCGGCAGCGGCACGTGGTCGGGGTCCACGTTGGCCACCACGTCGTACTGGTCCTCGTGCTCGGCCCGCCAGGCGTTGTGGTTGCCGGACTTCGTCCGGGCGCGGAACTCGCCGTGGGGCTGGTTGTATTCCGGCCGTCCCTTGCGGCTGAAGTGCCGTACGCCGAGCCGCTCGGCCATCTCCTTCACCGCCGGGTCGTCCCCCTCGTCGAGGATCCAGACGTCGACCTGGCCGCAGTACACGATCTGGCGCAGCCGGCGCAGGGTGCGCTCCGCGACGTCGAGCGGTTCCTTGCTGGGCACGATGGTGGTGAGCAGGGCCACCCGCAGGCCGACCGGCGGGTCGACCGGGACCGGGTCCTTGGCGTGGAAGGCGAACATCCAGACGACCACGTTCTGCGCGAGGCGGATCAGCTCGACGCCGACGACCACGCAGAAGCCGAGCCGGGCCGCGACCGTCTGCCAGCTTCCGAGCCCGGTCCCGCCGGCCCCGGGTACGTGCTGGGGAAGCAGCAGCCAGCCGATGAAGAGCAGCCCGGCCGCGCTGTTGACCAGGACCAGCAGGCTCAGGACCAGCCGCGCCGCGGGTGAGGCGGCGTGGCGGAAATGGACCGCCGCGTCCGGGCGGCGCGGCGCGGTCAGCGGTCCGGCGATCGTGCCGCACTTCGCGTACGCGAGACGGGCTCGAATGTTCAGTTGACGGCGATCCGGGCCGTGACCCGGCGGCGGTTGCGCCGGGGAGCCCGCCGGAGGGCTGTCGCCCGGAGTCTCCGGTTTCGCGGCGCGCGACAGGCGTGTATCGGCGGTGACGGCCACAATTCCCCCATGGGTCTGAGTCTTGGGCGCCACGAACTCGACCGTGGCTGCTCCTAATCGGTCAATGCAGGGCACAGCTGTTGATCAGCGAATTCCTGGCTGCCACGGACGCAGCCGACGGCGTGCTCGCCGGTCAGAGATCGGGGCGCTCGTCCACCAGCAGGGCCAGCGTGAACCCGGTGGGTCGCCAGACCTGCGCCACGTGGTACCTGCTCCGGAGCAGTGCCTCGGCACCACCGAGCACGGGCGGCACCGGGTCGGTCCGCTCGCCGACGCGGATCACCCAGAGGCGCCGCACGCCGCGCAGGCAGTCGTCGGCGCATCCGGCGACCGGTTGTCGACCGTTGTCGCCCGCCGCAGCCGCCGGGAGCACGTCAACCGGCCGGCGGTCGGCCCGGAGGTAGCGAGTCACCACGTTCCGGACGCCCGCACCGTCCGCGGTGTCGCCGGCGCCGTAGACCACGCCGTCGCCGGACTGCACGTGACCACCGATGATCCGCGCGAGCTGGCGGGTGTCCTGCTCATGCCCGTCGGCTGCCCGCGTGGCGAGCTGCACCGGCGCACTGATCAGGGCGATCACCGCCACCACGGCCGTCGACAACCGGACGCGCACCCGGGACAGCGCGGCCGCCCCGAGCGCCGCCCACGCCGGTAGCGTGAAGAGCAGCCACTGCGGGGACCAGATCGGCGTCGCCTGGGCGGCGAGCAGCAGCACGAGCGGCGGCACCACCGCCCAGGCGGTGAAGACGGCCGCGGCGTACCGCAGCGGGAGGCTCAACAGCGCCAGCCCGAGCAGCAGCGCCCCCAGCGTGGCGGCACCGAACAACTCCCGCGGGGTCGCCGCCAGGGCGGTCAGGCTCGGACGGGACGCCGGAAAGAGCTGCCCACCGTCCCGCACGGCGAGCCAGACCAGCGCGGCCGCGGGCAGCGCGCCCAGGAAGGCGGCGGCCAGCCAGCGACCGACCACACCGCGCCGGAAGGCGAGCACGGCCCAGCCGTGGCCGACGAGCAGCAGGAGCGCGAGGGCGTGGGCCAGGCCCAGGATGATCACGGCGCCGGCGTACGCGGCGAAGCGCCAGAGCCTCGGCCGGTCGACGGCACACAGGAGCAGCCAGGTGGCGAGCACCGCGGCGAGCAGGGTGAGCGCGTACGGCTGGGCCTCCTGCGCGTACCGCGTCGACGCCGGCAGCAGCGCGAAGATCACCCCGGCCAGGACGCCGGTGCCCGGCGTGAACATGCGCGCCACCGCCGCACCGAGCAGCGCCGCGGCAGCGGCCATGGCCAGGATCGACGGTACGCGCAGGGCGAGGTCGGAGGCGCCGAACGCCTCGGCCCAGGCGCGCATCAGCAGGTGGTACGGCGTCATCGTGCCGTCCCCCCGATAGAGCGCGGACCAGCTGTCCCGCCAGGGTGACGTGGCGCTGCGCCAGGTCACCAGCTCCTCCGTCCGCAGCCCGGGTGTGCTGGCCCGGACGGCGCCGAGGGCGCCCATCAGCAGCGCCGGCACCAGCCATGCCGCGACCCGCCAGCGGGGGGCGCGGGTCGTCGTACCACCGGATGCCAGGGTCTCCGCTCCCCCGGGCCCGGCCACCCGGTCCTCGCCCCAGGGGTCCTCGACGCCGATCTCCACCGGTCCGTCGGGCCGGCTCAGCACCATCGTGTCCGCGTCCTTCATCGTTACTCACGTATCTCCGTGGGTTCCGGCAACCAGGGCCCAGCCGACTACAGACGCCTGGTCAGCACGCACTGTGCCGACCGAGCAGCACGAGCGCGCACCAGGAGTCCCGGGTCGAAGACTGGATGACACCGAGGAGCTTAATGAGGGATTGTCGGAATACGGTTGGTATCTACCAGAAGCGGCCGGACCCTACCCAATTGGGTCATCACCCCCGGTTTGACTGCGGAACTACGCTCCCCCCGCCTGTTGTTGACCTGTGGTCAGAGCCCCTCCCCGCGACGTCCAAATATTGAGGTCTTACGATGTTAGCGCTCCCGCAACGCCTTGCCGGAAGCGCGGGGCTGGCCCCGCACCGGACCCGCCGCCTCACGCCGGGGTTCGCCCAACCGGCCGCCTCTGGCCGCCCGGGTCGCGCACCCCCTGAGGGCCCGCCGCGCCGGTCGTCGACCAGTGGCGCGCGGGCCGCCAGATGTCCCGCGCCGACGCCCGGCGCCGCCAGGCACCCGTCCAGGAACGGCGCGGCACCCCGGTGGGGTCGCTGGTGGGTGTGCGGCGGTCCATGACGGACAGTCGATCGAGGACGCCGTCGTGGTGATGTGGACGGTGCGGTGGACGGAGGCCCGCGAACGGCCGTCGCGGCCGGTCCTGGCTTGACTTCGAGTACGCGCCAACTCCTAGCGTCGTGGTCATGGGTGTGCCACGGCGGCGGAGGGCCAGGGCCGGTGAGGTGGGCGGGTGGTTGGTGTACCGATGACGAAGGTGCTGGTGACCGGCGGGACGAGCGGACTGGGCCTGGCCATGGCCGCCGCGCTGGCCGAGGCGGGAGCGACGGTCGCGCTGACCGGCCGATCCGGCCGGCGGGCGAGCTCCGTCGCCGCCGCGCTCCCGGGGGCGATCGGCGTCGAGCTGGACGTACGGGACGAGTCGTCGGTGGCCAGCGCGGTCGACGAGGCGTGGTCGCGGCTCGGCGGCATCGACATGCTGGTGAACAACGCCGGGATCGGCATGCGAACGGTCAACCCGCACTTCATGACCCACCCGCAGGGCTTCTGGGAGGTGCCGGTCGACGGCTTCCGCGCGGTGATCGCGACGAACCTGACCGGCTACTTCCTGGTCGCTCGTGAGGTCACGCCGCGGATGTTGGCCGCCGGCGGGGGCCGCATCGTCAACATCGCGGTGAGCACGTCGACCATGCACCGCGCCGGGTTCGTCCCCTACGGTCCGTGCCGGCAGTGCGGCGCTGTCCCGGATCATGGCCGCCGACCTGCGGGACAGCGGCGTCACCGTCAACCTGCTGCTCCCCGGGGGCCCGACCGTCACGGGGATGCTGCCCCTCGACGCCGCGCCCCGCGAGGGCCAGCGGTTCCTCGATCCGGCGGTGATGGGTCCGCCCATCGTCTGGCTGGCGTCCGACGACGCGGCCGGAGTGCACGACGAGCGCATCGTCGCCGCCGAGTTCGCGCGCTGGCTGCGCGACCGCCGACCGGGCGAGCGCGATCAGGCCGGCGAGCCCCCGTCGTCGCGGGCGCGCGTGGCGCGGCACGGAAAAGCGGGTGACCGGAAGGAGGAGGCCTGCTAGATCCTTGGTCGCCAGATTCTCGACGTTTGTGTCAAGTTTTTGAGCGGGCGTAGCGTTGTGTTGCCCGCTCCACATTTTGCAGACATGGGTTCTGACCAGCCACTTGGGTGGCACAGCCGGTCGCCGCGGCGACCGGACATCGGCGCAGCGGGTGGCGGCGGCCGGCCAAGATCGGGCCGCGGGTCCCTGCGTGAGCTTGGCCCGAGGTAGGGCCACAGGCTGTTTGTCCAGCTCAACTGGCCTGCTCGGCGGTCCGAGGCGGAGCCTCTCTGGTGCTGTGTCCACTAACGTTCGCCGGGTTGGCCGCCTGAGGGAAATTGTCGTACCGGTGGTGTTGGTTTCGGTTGTGCCTCGTCGTCGAAATCCTGCCGCGCCGCGGGTGGTGCACCGCACCGCGCGTGTTGCTTTGCGAGTGACGGCCGGGCAGCGGCGGCGGTGTTTCGGGTTGCTCCGTTCGGCTGGTGACGTGCGGGCGTGTGTGTTGGAGATCAATGCGTGGCGGCGGCGTCGCGGTGCTGTGCCGCTGGTGGGCTATCAGGAGTGGTGTCGGGAGTTGGCGTCGTCCGGTCCTGGCACGTTCGGCGAGTTGGATTCGACGGGGGCCCGGTCGGTGTTGCGCCGCTTCTCGGATGCCTGGTTTGCTGCGGCGAAGCGCCGCAAGGATGGTGACGTGTCGGCGCGGTTCCCGCGCCGCCGGCGTGCGCTGATGCCGGTGCGCTGGTACCACGGCACATTCACCCTCGACGGGCGTCGGGTGCGCATCCCGACCGCACGCGGCACGGCGCCGTTGTGGGTGCGGTTGGCGCGGGAGGTGCCGTATCCGGTCGAGCAGGTCCGGTCGGTCACCCTGCTGTGCGAGGGCGGCCGGCTGTTCCTGGACGTCACCGCCGAAGTCCCGGTCGCGACCTACCCGCCCGGCGAGGCACCCGATCCGGGCCGGATAGCCGGGGTGGATCTGGGCATCATCCACCCCTACGCGGTAGCCAGCCCGGACGGTGAAGGCCTGTTGGTGTCGGGGCGGGCGATCCGCGCCGAACACCGCATGCACCTGGCCGACACCAAGGCCCGCCACCGCGCGGTGGCCGGGCGGGTGCCGAAGCCGGGGCAGAAGGGGTCACGGCGGTGGCGTAAGTATCGCCGCCGGGCCCGGCTGGTGGAAGGCCGGCACCGGCGCCGGGTCCGGCAGGCCCAGCATGAAGCCGCCGCCACGGTCGTCTCCTGGGCGGTACGCGAGCGGGTCGGGGTGCTGCACGTCGGTGACCCGCGCGGGGTCCTCGATATCGACGCGGGGCGGCGGCACAACCTGCGGCTACGGCAGTGGCAGATCGGCCGACTCCTGCAAGTCCTCACCGACAAGGCCACCCTGGCCGGCATCACCGTCCACCCCGTGAACGAGCGTGGCACGTCCTCCACCTGCCCCGCCTGCCAGCGGCGGGTGCCGAAACCGCGCGGGCGGACCCTGTCCTGCCCGCACTGCCAGTTCACTGGGCACCGCGACCTCGTCGCGGCCGCCATCATCGCCACCCGCACCCCGGGCGGCGGACCCACCACCCCGACAGCCGTCGTGCTGCCGCAGGTGGTCACGCACCGTCGAGCCGGACGACACCTCCCCGGTGCCGGCCAGTCCCGACGTGACCCCCGCCGCCCACACCAGGCGGCGAGAGGATCAGTTGGCCCGCGGAGGCCCGCCCCACCAGCATCTGGTGGGGAGTCGCTCGCCCCAACGGCGAGGATCCACAACAACCACCAGAAAACCCGGTGAACGTTCGTGGACACCGCACTAGCTTGCGCAGCATGCAACCGCTCGACGAGAAGGACATCCGGGGATCCTTCGTCAACTGCAGCAAGGGCGAGGCCAGCCGGATCCGGCTGCCCGCGGGCTTCGCCGAGGGCGGGATCCCGTGGCCGGATCTGGACTTCCTCGGCTGGACCGACCCGGGCGCCCCGCTGCGGGCGCTGCTGGTCGCGCCCGGCGAGGACGGGCCCATCGGCCTGGTGCTGCGGCGACCCGAGACGTACAAGTCGAGCACGATGCGGTCGAGCATGTGCCGGATCTGCCTGACCGATCACACCGCGTCGGGAGTGACGCTCTTCGTCGCGCCCCTGGCCGGGGCTGCCGGGCGGAAGGGAAACACCATCGGCGAGTACATCTGCGCCGACCTGGCCTGCTCGCTCTACCTGCGGGGCAAGCGGCAGCCGAAGATGCGGCTGGTCCGCCGGGAGGAGACCCTGGCGCTGCCGGAGCGGATCGACCGCGCGATGGCCAACCTGGCCGGCTTCACCAACCGCGTCGTGGCGGGCTGACCCGGTGGGCGCCGGCCCCGGGGAGGCCGGGCCGGCGCCCACCGGCTCTGTTCAGTTGTCCAGCCAGCGGTGGATGCAGCTGAGCAGGTCCTCCGCGTCGACCGGCTTGGTGACGTAGTCGCTCGCGCCGGAGGAGATGCTCTTCTCCCGGTCACCGCGCATCGCCTTGGCGGTGACCGCGATGATCGGCAGGTCGGCGTAGCGGGGCATGGCGCGGATGGCGGCCGTGGCGGCGTACCCGTCCATCTCCGGCATCATCACGTCCATCAGCACCAGGTCGATGTCGTCGTGGCGCATCAGGGTCTCGACGCCCTTGCGGCCGTTCTCCGCGTAGACCACGTCGAGGCCGTGCAGTTCCAGGATGTTGGTCAGGGCGAAGACGTTACGGGCGTCGTCGTCCACCACGAGCACCTTGCGGCCGGCCAGGGCCGGGGGAACCGGATCGCTGACCGGCGAAGCGTGGTTGTCCGGCGCCCGCAGGGGCATCACCCGCTCCGAGATGCCCGCGTTCAGGTGCAGCACGATCCGTTCCCGCAGCTCGTCCAGGCTGCCGATGATCTCCAGCGGCCGGTCGGCGGCCATGCCCTGCAGCAGGGTCTCCGGCCCGGCCGCGAGGGGCTGCCCGTGGTACGCCAGGACCGGCAGGCCACGCAGGTCGGCCTGCTCGTGCAGCGCCTTGAGCAGGGCGGTGCCGGCCTCGTCGGCCGGGTCGAGCTGGACCACGAGCAGGTCGTGCGGGTGTCCGGCGAGGGTCTCGATCGCCGACTCGGCGTCCACCGCGGTGGTCACCTGGACGGCCACCCCGCTCTCCGCGGTCGCCCCGCGGGTGAGCAGGGTGAGCAGGCCCTTGTCGCGCGGTTCGAGCACGAGCACCCGGCGTTGCAGCTGCTTGACCCAGCGCTCGGCGTCCGCCTCGGCCGGCGTGGCCGGGATCGCGACGGCCTCCACCGGCGGCGGGACGTTGGCGGTGGCCGGCAGGTAGAGGGTGAAGGTGCTGCCTTGGCCGAGAACGCTGCGCGCGGTGATCTGCCCGCCGAGCAGCTGGGCGATCTCCCGGCTGATGGACAGGCCCAGGCCGGTGCCGCCGTACCGCCGGCTGGTGGTGCCGTCGGCCTGCTGGAACGCGTCGAAGATGGCGGTCAGGTGCTGCTCGGCGATGCCGATGCCGGTGTCGATGACCCGGAACGCGATGACCGTCTCCGCGGCCGGCAGCTCGCTGGGCAGCTCGTCCGGGCGGGCCCGCTCGATCCGGAGCTGCACCCGGCCCTTCTCGGTGAACTTGACCGCGTTGGAGACCAGGTTGCGCAGCACCTGCCGGAGCCGCTGCTCGTCGGTGTGCAGCTGGATGGGCACGTCCGGGCTGGTGACGATGTCCAGCTCCAGCCCGCGGGGGGTGGTGAGCGGGCGGAAGGTGGCGTCGACGTAGTCGCGCAGCGCGGACAGGTCGAAGGTCTCCGGGTTGATGTCCATCTTGCCCGCCTCGACCTTGGACAGGTCGAGGATGTCGTTGATGAGCTGGAGCAGGTCGGCGCCGGCGGAGTGGATGACGGTGGCGTACTCGACCTGCTTCGGGGTGAGGTTGCGGCCGGGGTTCTGCGCCAGCAGCTGGGCCAGGATGAGCAGCGAGTTCAGCGGGGTACGCAGCTCGTGGCTCATGTTGGCGAGGAACTCGGACTTGTACTTCGAGGCGAGCGCCAGCTGCTGGGCGCGCGTCTCCAACTCCTGGCGGGCGTGCTCGATCTCGGAGTTCTTCGTCTCGATGTCGTGGTTCTGCCGGGCCAGCAGGGCCGCCTTCTCCTCCAGCTCGGCGTTGGAGCTCTGGAGCTCCTCCGAGCGGGCCTGGAGTTCCTCCGAGCGGGTCCGCAGCTCCGCGGCGAGGCGCTGCGACTCGGTGAGCAGGACATCGGTGCGGGCATTGGCCACGATGGTGTTGACGTTGACGCCGATGGTCTCGGTGAGCTGTTCGAGGAAGTCCCGCTGGGTCGCGGTGAACCGGCCCATGCCGGCCAGTTCGATGACCCCGAGGACCTGGTCCTCGAAGAGGATGGGCAACACGACCAGGTGCAGCGGCGCCGCGGCGCCGAGGCTGGACGAGACGGTGACGTAGTCCGCCGGCACGGCGTCCACCACGATGGCCCGCTTGCTCAGCGCGGCCTGGCCGACCAGGGAGTCACCGAGGGCGTAGGTGCGCCGGGCGGCGTCGTGGCCGTAGCCGCCGACGACCCGCAGCCCGCGGCCTCCGGCGGTGTCGTCCATCAGCAGGAAGGTGCCGAGCTGCGCGGAGACCAGCGGGGCCAGCTCGTTCATCACCAGGCCGGCGACCACCTCCAGGTCCCGGTGGCCCTGCATGAGGCCGGAGATGCGGGCCAGGTTGGTCTTGAGCCAGTCCTGTTCCTGGTTGGTCCGGGTGGTCTCGCGCAGCGACTCCACCATCGAGTTGATGTTGTCCTTCAGCTCGGCGACCTCGCCGGAGGCGTCGACGGTGATCGAGCGGGTCAGGTCGCCGGTGGCGACCGCGCTGGTCACCTCGGCGATGGCGCGTACCTGCCGGGTGAGGTTTCCGGCCAGCTCGTTGACGTTCTCGGTGAGCCGCTTCCAGGTACCGGAGACGCCCTCGACCTCGGCCTGGCCGCCGAGCCGGCCCTCGCTGCCCACTTCCCGGGCGACCCGGGTGACCTCGGCGGCGAAGCTGGAGAGCTGGTCGACCATGGTGTTGATGGTGGTCTTCAGCTCCAGGATCTCGCCGCGGGCGTCGACGTCGATCTTCTTGGTCAGGTCGCCCTGCGCCACGGCGGTGGTGACCTGGGCGATGTTGCGCACCTGGCCGGTGAGGTTGTTCGCCATGGAGTTGACGTTGTCGGTCAGGTCCTTCCAGGTGCCGGCCACGTTGGGCACCCGGGCCTGCCCGCCGAGGCGGCCCTCGGTGCCCACCTCGCGGGCCACCCGGGTCACCTCGTCGGCGAACGCGCCGAGCGTGTCGACCATCGTGTTGATGGTCTGCGCCAGCACGGCGACCTCGCCCTTGGCCTCGACGGTGATCTGCCGGCTCAGGTCGCCCTGGGCGACGGCGGTGGCCACGAGGGCGATGGACCGCACCTGGTTGGTGAGGTTGTTCGCCATCTCGTTGACGTTGTCCGTCAGGTCCTTCCAGGTGCCACCCACGTTCGACACCCGGGCCTGCCCACCGAGGCGACCCTCGGTGCCCACCTCGCGGGCCACCCGGGTGACCTCGTCCGCGAACGCCGAGAGCTGGTCGACCATCGTGTTGATGGTCTCCTTCAGGGCGAGGATCTCGCCGCGGGCGTCTACCCGGATCTTCTGCGTCAGGTCGCCCTTGGCGACGGCGGTGGTGACCTCGGCGATGCTGCGGACCTGAGCGGTCAGGTTGTCCGCCATGACGTTGACCGATTCGGTCAGCGCCTTCCAGGTGCCGGAGACGCCCTTGACGTCGGCCTGGCCGCCGAGGCGGCCCTCGGTGCCGACCTCCCGGGCCACCCGGGTCACCTCGTCGGCGAACGACGAGAGCTGGTCCACCATCGTGTTGATGGTGTTCTTCAGCTCCAGGATCTCCCCGTGCGCGGTCACGGTGATCTTCTGGGAGAGGTCGCCCCGGGCCACCGCGGTGGCCACCTGGGCGATGCTGCGGACCTGGTCGGTGAGGTTGACGGCCATCGAGTTCACCGAGTCGGTAAGGTCGCGCCAGGTGCCGGCCACGCCGCTGACCTGGGCCTGCCCGCCGAGCCGGCCGTCGGTGCCCACCTCGCGGGCCACCCGGGTCACCTCGTCGGCGAACGACGACAGCTGGTCCACCATCGTGTTGATGGTGTTCTTCAGCTCCAGGATCTCGCCCCGGGCGTCGACGGTGATCTTCTGCGACAGGTCACCCCGGGCCACCGCCGTGGTCACCTGGGCGATGTTGCGCACCTGGCTGGTCAGGTTGCCGGCCATGAAGTTCACCGAGTCGGTGAGGTCGCGCCACGTGCCGGCCACGCCGGGCACCTCGGCCTGCCCGCCGAGCCGGCCCTCGCTGCCCACCTCCCGGGCCACCCGGGTCACCTCGTCGGCGAACGACGACAGCTGGTCCACCATCGTGTTGATGGTGTTCTTCAGCTCCCGGATCTCGCCGCGCACGTCGACCGTGATCTTCTGCGACAGGTCACCCCGGGCCACCGCCGTGGCGACCTCGGCGATGTCCCGCACCTGGTCGGTCAGGTTCCCGGCCATCGCGTTGACCGAGTCGGTGAGGTCCTTCCAGGTGCCCGACACGCCCGGCACGTCCGCCTGACCGCCGAGCTGCCCCTCGGTGCCCACCTCCCGGGCCACCCGGGTCACCTCGGAGGTGAACAGCGACAGCTGGTCCACCATGCCGTTGAACACGGTCGCGATCTCACCCAGCAGACCGTCGGCGTCCGCCGGCAACCGGGTGCCGAAGTCGCCGTCGCGCACCGCCGTCAACCCGGCCAGCAGCTGCCGGAGCCCCGGATCCGTCATCTGGCCGCCGGCATCCAGACCAGCTGCCCGTCGTTGCGGCACCGACTGCTCGACCACCATTACCGCCTCACCCGAAACCGCCGTCCGGAGTTTCCGGCCGGCATGAAATCACCGCGCAAAGTATGCACACCGCTCTCACCGGCGCGCAGCGCGAGCATCGGCCGGCCAGGACGGCTAAGGGGGGTCAGCGACCCGTGCCGCCCACGTGGTCGCGCCAGGAGTGCCGAGGCTCATAGCCAAGCACCCGTCGCGCCTTGTCGATGCTGAGCAGGGTCTCGTGCTCGCCCAGTTCCTTGCGGACCTCGACACCGGGGTAGACCTCGGCCAGGAGGCTGGCACTGGACCGGCTCATCACGGTGTCGGCGTTGGCGATGATGAAGACGTCCGCGCCGGGCCGGTCATGGGCGAGGGCCCGCTCGACCGCCTGGGCGCCGTCGCGGGCGTCGATGTAGCCCCACAGGTTCCAGCGGCGCAGCCGCGGGTCGGCGTCGAAGGAGGGAAACCCCTTGTAGTCCTCGACGTCCATGACGTTCGAGAACCGCAGGCCCACCATGACCAACTCGGGGTCCCACCGGCAGAAGTGGCGCGCCATCTCCTCCTCCAGCGCCTTGTTCAGCGAGTAGGTCGACTCCGGGCGCGGCGGATACTCCTCGTCGACCGGCGCGTACGGCGGCGGGGTGTCGAACGGCAGCCCGAGCACGGTCTCGCTCGACGCCCACACCACCCGTTTGATTCCGGCCGCCCGGGCGGCGGCGAAGGTGTGGTACGTCGCCGCGGCGTTGTTCGCGAAGGTGGTCGCGTTGGGCAGCAGCCCGGGCGCCGGGACGGCCGCCAGGTGTACGACCGCGTCGACCGTGCCGCCGTGCTCGTCGGCGCCGCCGGTGAAGGCCTCCACCACCTGCCCGTAGTCGGTGAGGTCGACCACGAGGAACTCGCCGTCGACATCGCGCGGATCACGCCCGCCGGCGCGGTCCACGGCCAGCACGTCGACGCCCACGCCGCGCAGGTGCGCGACCACGGCACGTCCGAGCTTTCCGGCGGCCCCGGTGACCACGACGCGCCGCGGAAGTGCGGTTTGGTGAACAGGATCGGTCATGGGCACATCCTGTCCTGCGGTCTACCGTCCCGCATCAAGGGGTGCCCGAGCGGCGGGGGTCCGGGGTGGTCGCCCCGGCCGGACCCGGGCATGTGAGGATGCGGCGCATGCGTGCCGTGATCTTCGACGAGTTCGGTGCCCCACCCGAGGTCCGCGACGTCCCGGACCCCGTGCCGCCGCCCGGGGGTGCGGTCATCCGCGTGGAGGCGACCGGATTGTGCCGCAGTGACTGGCACGGTTGGCAGGGACACGATCCGGACATCCGCCCGCCGCACGTCCCCGGGCACGAGTTCGCGGGCGTCGTCACGGCGGTCGGCGCCGGCGTACACGGCTGGCGGCCCGGGGACCGGGTCACCGCGCCCTTCGTCTGCGCGTGCGGGCAGTGCCCGGCCTGCCTGGCGGGCGACCAGCAGGTCTGCGAGCGGCAGACGCAGCCGGGCTTCACCCACTGGGGCTCCTACGCCGAGTACGTGGCGGTGCACCACGCCGAGGTCAACCTGGTCCGGCTCCCCGACGAGCTGGACTACCCGGCCGCGGCGGCGCTCGGCTGCCGCTTCGCCACGGCGTTCCGGGCCGTGGTCAGCCAGGGGCGGGTGGCCGCGGGCGAGTGGGTGGCGGTGCACGGCTGCGGCGGAGTGGGCCTGTCGGCCGTGATGATCGCGGCAGCGTGCGGCGCGCAGGTGGTGGCGGTCGACGTCGCCCCCGGCGCGCTGGAGCTCGCGAAGCGCTACGGGGCGACCGTCTGCCTGGACGGCAGCGCCCTCACCGGGCCCGGCGCGGTGGCCGCGGCCGTTCGAGAGGCGACCGGCGGGGGCGCCCACCTGTCCCTCGACGCGTTGGGCAGTCACGCCACCTGCACCGCGTCGATCGAGAGCCTGCGGCGGCGGGGACGGCACGTGCAGGTCGGCCTCCTCCCGCCCGCCCAGGGCCGCCCGACCCTGCCGATGGAACTGGTGATCGCGTTCGAGTTGGAGCTGCGCGGCAGCCACGGCATGGCGGCGCACGCGTATCCGGAACTGCTGCGGCTGGTCACCGCCGGGGTGCTGCGCCCCGCCGAGCTGATCACCCGCACCATCGGCCTCGCCGAGGCGCCCTCCGCGTTGGCCACGATGGACCGGCCCGGCGCCGGCGGGATGTGCCTCATCCGCCCGCGGTGAATGGCCCGCGGAGCAACTGTCAGAGCTGGTGGCGGTCGTCGGCCGGCAGGCCGGGCGGCACGGTCGGCTCGGCGGACTGGTCGGGCTGACCGAGCTGCGCGACATGGGTCGGGTCGAGGACCCGGGAGAGGAACGAGCGGGTTCGCTCGTGCCGGGGCGCGCCGAGCACCTCCTGCGGCGGCCCCTGCTCCACCACGACGCCGCCGTCCATGAAGACGACCCGGTCGGCGACGTCCCGGGCGAACGCCATCTCGTGGGTCACCACCATCATGGTCATGCCGTCCTCGGCCAGGTTGCGCATGACGGTGAGGACGTCGCCGACCAGTTCCGGGTCGAGCGCGGAGGTCGGCTCGTCGAAGAGCATCAGCTTGGGGTCCATCGACAGCGATCGGGCGATCGCGACCCGCTGCTGCTGCCCGCCGGACAGCTGCGCCGGGAACGCGCCGGCCTTGTCGGTCAGGCCGACCCGCGCCAGGTTGTCCCGCGCGATCCGCTCGGCCTCGGCGCGGCCGCGCCGGAGCACCTTGCGCTGGGCGACGGTGAGGTTGTCCAGCACCGTCAGGTGCGGGAAGAGGTTGAACGACTGGAAGACCATGCCGATGCCGCGGCGTACCGAGTTGATCTCGACGTCCGGGTCGGTCATCTCGGTCCCGTTCACCCAGATCTTGCCGGCGGTCGGCTCCTCCAGCAGGTTGACGCACCGCAACAGGGTCGACTTGCCGGACCCGGAGGGACCGATGACGCAGACCACCTCGCCGTGGCCGACCTCGAAGTCGATGCCCTTGAGCACTTCCAGCGGCCCGAAGGACTTGTGCAGGTCGCGGATCTCGACGGCGGGCCGGGATTGGGGAGTCGTCATGTGGGTCACCGAGCCTTGGCGTAGCGGAGTTCGAGGCGTCGTACCACCTGGGACAGGGGCAGGGTGATGATCAGGTAGGTGAGGCCGGCCACCAGGAGCGGGGTGGCGTTCACCCGGTCGTTCAGGGTGTCCCGACCGAACTTGGTGACCTCGATGGTCTGCGCGGTCACGCCGAGCACGTAGGCGAGCGACGAGTCCTTCGTGAGCAGGATGAGCTCGTTCGTCAGCGGCGGGATCACGATCCGGAAGGCCTGCGGGATGACGATGGTGCGCATCGCCGTGAAGTGCGACATGCCGAGGGTGCGGGCCGCCTCCATCTGCCCCTTCGGCACGGCCTGGATGCCGGCCCGGATCGTCTCGGCCATGTACGCCGAGGCGGTCAGCCCGAGACCGATGGCGATCGACCCGAACACCCCGCCCGGGATCTCCCGCTCGGGGAAGGCGATGGGGATGCCGTACCCGACGAGGAAGAGCACCAGCAGCGCGGGCAGCCCCCGGAACAGCTCGATGTACGCCGTCGCCACCCAGCGGTACGGCGCCACCCGGGACAGCCGCATCAGCGCGAGGACGGTGCCGAACACCAGGCCGAAGGCGAAGGCGCCCAGCGTGTAGAGGATGGTGTTGCGCAGCGCGACGGTGATGACCGTCGGGAACATCGACTCGATGATGTCGACGCGGAAGAACGCTTCCCTCAGCCTGCCCCAGTCCGCGGCGAAGATCACCACGGCGATGACGGCGACGAAGGCCAGGTACTGGAGCCAGAGGGACAGCCGCTCTCGCTGGCGGCGTCGCAGCTTCACGGTTCGACGCTCCTTGACTGTGCGGGGGTGGCCGACGCGGAGGGCGCGCCGCACGGGCGCGCCCTCCGGCCAGAAATCAGGCGCTCGGCTTCTTGCCGATCCACTTCTCGTAGATCGTGTCGTACGTGCCGTCCTGCTTGGCCTTGGCCAGCACCTCGTTGATCTTCTTGAGCAGTTCCGGGTTGCCGTCCTTCTTCACCGAGAAGCCGTACTGCTCGCCGGTGTCGAACTCGGCCGTCACCTCGAAGCCGCCCTGGTGCTCCTTGATGTACTCGGTCCAGACCGGCAGGTCGTTGATGGCGGCCTCGATCTGGCCGTTGGACAGCGCCTGCTGCTCGGCCGCGAGGTCCTCGAACTCGACGAGCTGGAGGCCCTTCTCCTGCTCGAACTTCTTGGCGTAGTCGCGGCCGGTGGTCGCGGCCTGGACGCCGACCTTCTTGCCCCGGAGGTCGTCGAGCGACTTGTACGTCTTGCCGGTCTTGACGAGCATGGCCTGGGTCGCGTCGAAGTAGGGGTCGGAGAAGTTCATCACCTTCTGGCGCTCTTCGGTGATCGTCATGCCGGCCGCCGCGGCGTCGCACTTGCCCGTGTTGAGGTCCTGGCCGGACTTGATGCCCTCGAACGGGGTGTCGATGATCTTCTGCTCGACGCCCAGGTCCTTGGCGACCAGGTCCATGACGTCGACGTCGAAGCCGATCACCTTGCCGCCGGCGTCCTTGGACTGGAACGGGGCGTACGGCAGGTGGGTGCAGACGGTCAGCTTGCCCTTCTCGATGAGCTTGACGCCGCTCGCCTGGACCTCGCCCTCCTCCTTCTTGGCGCACCCCGCGCTCGCCGCGAGGGCGGCGATCGCCACGATGAGTCCGGCCTTGCGGACTGCGCTATGGAAAGTCACGGCAGTGTCCTCCGATCGGCCCCGCCACGACGGGCCCCCAGGTTGGCGCAAAGAACGATGCGACAGGGGACGCTACCCGATGTGCCGAGCCGCACAAAGATCACCGCGGGGCGTTGAAGCGAAGCTGTAACCGTCACGCTCCGTAAATGCGGCACTCGGGAGCTAACCGGACGCAGTGCGGCGCTACCAGGAGACGAGGCCGGTGCGAAACCGCACACTCCCGGCAGCGGCAGTGGCCATGATCGCGAGGAGTCACCGCCGCGCCGCGCGGAACCTGCTGCTCGGTGTGGCCACCGGGATTGCCCGCTGGACCTACCATCCGGCACGTGAAGGCGTCTCTCGTCCGGCTGCTCGCCTGCGTCGTCGTGCCGTTCCTGGCCGCCTGCGGCCCCGAGCCCAGCGGGCCGGTGGCGGCCGGGCCGGTGACGTACACCTGCTGCGCGGCCAGTGAGGTCGACCGGCTGTACCGGCCGGGGCAGACCGTGACCCTGCACTGGAGTGTCGAGGCCCCGGACGAGCCGGGCCCGGCGACCCCGCCGCGGGTCGAGCTGACCGCGCTCCTGACCGGCCCGTTCGCGACCGTGGACGAGCTCAAGATCGCGACGACCGATACCCGGACCGTCCCGGGGCTGGTCACCTTCGCCGCCGCACCGGTTCGACCGTCCGGCGCGCCCGGCGAACGACCCGTCAGCACCATCGCCATCGGTTCCGACGCCCGCCCGGGCTACTACCACCTCGCCACTTCCGTGATCGGCGACGGCGGCACGGCTGGCGGGGCGAGCGTCGTCCGACTGGTGCCCGGGACCTGAGCCACGCGGCGTCGACGCGCCCTACCCGGCGCTGATGGACGAGCCGGGTTCGCGGCCGCCGGGACGCCGGAGGGCCGGGGCGAGGAACAGCGACGGGGACGATGTAACAGGCGGCCCGTCACCTCGCGCCTGTACCCAGTGAAGTCACGCCTGGGTGAAGGGCACGCTCATGTCTGATCTTTCCGCCGCAGCGCGGGAGCGGGCAGCGCTGGCGACCGTCGCGGACGCGATCGTCGCAGCGTCGGTCGGTCGCGGCCTGCGGGTGGCCGTCGTGTGTCCCACCTCCCACCTCGACGTTGTCGACCACCTGGCACAGGCGCTGCACGCACGTGGACGGGCCTGCCGCTGCCTGCCGGTCGATCCGGAACGGGAGGACGATGTCGGCGTGCCGGCGGATCGCCACCAGACCGGTCCCGCCGTTGTCGTGATCACGAGCGGCCTGGCTGCCGAGTCCGACCGTGCGGTGCATCGGGTGAACATCACCGTGACAGCTGGCCTCCCCGTCGCGCGGGCCGGCGAGCTCGACCGACAGAAGCGGGCCGAGGCGCCTTCCGCGGCACGTGGCGAGGCGGACATCATTCTGGACTACCGCGAGGCCGCCGGCCCGAGGATCCGCTACATGTCGCCCCATCTCACTGCCGGCGACTGGCGGTAGGACGAGCAGACGGAGCGCCCGGCGGCCCACTCTGGACGATCGGCAGGCGGGCCCGGCCCGCCGGTACGGACCGGATCGGAACCGGGACGCGCGTAGATTGCGGAGACAGCGCCGTCATCGAGAGGAGAGCCATGTCGAAGCCGCCGCTTCCCGAACCTGCGGTCGTCATGCTGCAGAAGCCGAACCCCGCCGTCATCGCCACGCTCCGACCGGATGGTCAGCCGGTGTCCGCGGCCACCTGGTACCTGTGGGACGACGGCCGGATTCTGGTCAACATGGACGAGGGCCGCCGGCGGCTGAGCCATCTCCGCAACGACCCCCGGGTCACGCTGACGGTGCTGGACGAGCAGCAGTGGTACACCCACGTCACCATCATCGGGCGCGTCGTCGAGCTGCGCGACGACGAGGGCCTGGCGGACATCGACCGGCTTTCCCAGCAATACACCGGGCGGCCCTATCCGCGGCGGGAGCGGCGTCGCGTCAGCGCGTGGATCGAGATCGACCGCTGGCACGGTTGGGGCGCGCTCAAGGAGAACAACCAGATCGGCTGACGCGTCCCCCGGCGCGCGCCGCGGCTACGACGCTGCCAGGGCGGCCAGGTCCCGCTCGGCGTAGCACCGGTGCTCCCATTCCTCGTTGAGGATGATCAACAGGCAGTCACGTACCGGGTAGCTGCGGGGCGCGGGCCAGCCGGCAGCCTCGACCGGCTCGGTGTGGCTCTTCAGCGACTCCTGGGTCAGACCCTCGATGACGTGGCGCACGGTGGACATCCGGTCGCGGCGCAGTTCGAGCACCGCGTCGAGCGGGGGCCGTGCGGCGCGGTCGCGCGGTATGCCCGGGGTGTCCGGCATCTCGTCCCACGGCAGGTCCAAGGGGTGCCACGGTGCCGGGTCGCCGAGGATCACCCGCCTGATCCAGGAGTCGGTGGCGAACGCCAGGTGCCGCAGCGTCTCGATGAACGACCACTCCCCGTCGACCGACTCGTGCAGCAGCTCGGCCGGCAGCCGGCCGGCTCGATCGAGGGTCTCGTCCCAGAGCCGCTCGAGGATGTCCCACGCCTCGCGGAAGCCGGCCGGGTCGGTCGGGCGCATCTTGACCCGGTCCGGATACCGCCGGTCCAGCTCAGCGGTGACCAGGGGACCGATGTCGACGCCGTTGATGGTCAGGTTCTGGATCTCGCCGTGGATGTCGACGTCGGCCAGTTCGACGCCGCGCATCACCACCCCGGCCAGATCGACGTCGCGAAGCCGGGCACCGGCGAGGTCGACGGCGCGGAACTGCGCACCGCGGAGGTCGACCCGCTCGAATCGGGCGCCGCGCAGATCGGCGCCGATGAATTCAGCCATGCGAGCACGCTAACCCCACGCGCCGACACTCCGCGGAACGCCCGCCGGGCAGTGACGCCATCCGGCGCGCCGGCAAAAGGCGTTGCGGGCGATGCGCTTCGCGATCCGGCCGCCCGGAGGAGCGATCCCTGGCCCTCCGCGTACTTCCCACACGATCGCCGCTGTGGAATCGTTGCCACATGCGCCTCACGGACAGCGTGCGCTTGCACCACGACACCTGCAACGTCTACCTGCTCGTCAGCGGCCCGGACGCCATCGCCATCGACTTCGGGTCGGGCGCCGTCCTCGACCACCTGGCCGACCACGGTGTCGAGCGCATCACGGACGTGCTGATGACCCACCATCACCGGGACCAGGCGCAGGGCCTGGCGCGGGCGGCCGGCGCCGGAATCCGGATCTGGGTGCCGTCGACGGAGCGGGACCTGTTCGCCGACGTCAGCACGCACTGGCAGATGCGCGGCCTCGACAACAACTACGACCTTCGGCAGGACCGGTTCTCGCTGCTGGAAGACGTACCGGTGCACGGCACCGTGCCGGAATACCGGCCCACCCGGTTCGGCGGGATCACCGTCACCGCGCTGCCCACGCCGGGACACACCCTGGGCTCGGTCAGCTACCTGGCGGAACTGGACGGCAAGCGGATGGCCTTCACCGGCGACCTGCTGCACGGCCCCGGAAAGGTCTGGTCGGTGTCGGCATTGCAGTGGAGTTACAGCGGACTGGAAGGGGCCGCCGCGTCGGTGCTGTCGCTCGGCCTGCTCGCCGACCGGGAGCCCGACCTGCTGCTGCCGTCCCACGGTCGGCCCATCGCCGAGCCGGCGTCGGCGATCACCGAGACCCGGCACCACCTCCAGGCGCTCGTGGACTTCCGGCGCGACCTGCCCTGGGACCTGGACGCGTGGCTGCGCCAGCCGTACGAGGAGATCAGCCCGCACCTGCTGCGCAACCGCACGTCCTTCGCGACGAGCTACGCGCTGCTCTCGGACTCCGGCGCCGCGCTGCTGATCGACTACGGCTTCGACATGATCACCGGCCTGCCCTCGGGCAGCGACCGGTCGTCGCGCCGGCCGTGGCTGGCGTCGCTGGACGCGCTCAAGCGCAGGTACGGGATCGATCGCATCGAGGTGGCCCTGCCCACCCACTACCACGACGACCACGTCGCCGGGTTCGGGCTGTTGCACGAGGTGGAGGGCACCCAGGTCTGGGCGGCGGACCTGATCGCCCCGATCCTGCGCGACCCGCTCCGGTACGACCTGCCGTGCCTCTGGTACGACCCGCTGCCCGTGCATCGGGTGATCACCACCGGCATCCCGGTGCAGTGGCACGAGTACGAGCTGACCATGTATCCGCTGCCGGGCCACACGCTGTACGCGGTGGCGATCGCGTTCGAGGTCGACGGCAACCGGGTGGTGGCCACCGGGGACCAGCAGGACGGCGGCTCGCCCACCGGGCAGCGCACCGAGACGCCCAACTTCCAGTACCGCAACCGGTTCCGCATCGACGACTTCATCGACTCGGCCCTGCTCTACCGGCGACTCTCCCCCGATCTCATGATCAGTGGCCACTGGGAGCCCCGCCGGGTCGACGACGCCTATCTGGAGATGCTGCTCGCCAAGGGCGAGGAGCTGGCCCGACTGCACCGGGCGCTCCTGCCGCTGGACGAGGTGGACTTCGGCGCGGAGGGGTTCGGCGCCCGGATCATGCCGTACCGCTCGGCGGTGAGCGGCGGCGAGAGCCTGCACCTGGAGGTGGAGGTGCGCAATCCGTTCCGGCGGCCCTGCGCCCTGCGGGTGGACCTGGTGGCGCCGCACGGGTGGCGGGTTTCGCCCGGGCACCGCGAGGTCAAGGCCGGGGCGCTCGGCGAGAAGTGCGTACGGTTCACCGTCCAGCCGCCGCCCGGCGTGCCGCGGCGGCGGGCCCGCGTGGCGGCCAACCTGACCGCGGGCGGCCGCGATTTCGGGCAGCAGGCCGAGGCCCTGGTGGACGTGCGATGACACCGGAGGTCGAGGTCGACGAGACCGGCGGACACCTGGAGATCCGCACCCCGCGGTACACGGCCCGGATCGATCGCCGGCGGCTGCTGGCGGACGTGACCGGGGCGGACGGCGGTTCGTGGGGACGGCTGCGCCTGCTCGCCTCCGTGCACGCCCTCGACGGACCCGACGAGACGGTGCGGGTGGAGCGGGTCGAGCACGAGTCCCACGACGGCGTCGTCCGGGTCACCGTCGCCTGCACCAGTTCCCGCTGGTCCGATCGCACCCAGGTGACGGAGTTCCACCCGGAGGCGATCACCTTCCGCGCGACCGTCCGCGGCCGGGGCCGCGTCACGACCGTGCACCTGCTCGGCGGCGCCCGCCTCCCGCAGGGCATGCTGCCCAGCGGCGCGGCGCACCGGACGGTCTTCTCGCCGAACCCCGACCACCCGTGGCGGATCGCCCGACCAGCGGTCGAACCGGCGGTGATCAGCGTCAATGGTGAGGGCGGCGAGCCCGGGGTGGGCCGCTGGTTGTTCACCCCCGCGCCGACCTGCTTCGGCTTGTCCCGCCAGCCGGCCGACGACGATCGGCGGCTGCCGGCCGGGCCGTGGCTGATGGTCGGGCTGGCGGCCGAACGGCGCCCCTTCGTGGAGTTCGGGTACGACCCCACGCCGGGCGGGTTCAGCCTGCGCTGTGAATACCAGGGACACACCCAGGTCGACGGTGCCTTCACCACGCCGACCGTGCTGCTGCTGTTCGGCGCGCGGGACCCGTACGAGGGGCTGGGCCGCTACCGGGACGAGTTGGTGGCGCGCGGCCTGACGCCGCCGGCCACCCCACGGCCGCTCGCCGAGCACTGGCGCCAGCCGATCTTCTGCGGCTGGGGGGCCCAGTGTGCCCTGGCAGCCGACGGTGGTTCCGCCGCTCCGGACCTGTCCCGGCAGGCGCTGTACGACGAACTCCTCACGACGCTGGCGGCCAACGACGTCGTACCGGGCACGGTCGTCGTGGACGACAAGTGGCAGGCGGAGTACGCCACCTGCCGGGCCGACACCGGAAAGTGGCCGGATCTGGCGGGGTTCATCGCGGCCCGGCACGCCGAGGGGCAGCGGGTGCTGCTCTGGTGGAAGGCGTGGGATCCGGAGGGCGCGCCCGACGAGGCGTGCGTCCGCGATCCCGACGGCAGGCCCCTGGCGATCGATCCGGAGAGCCCGCTGGGCCGGTCGGTCATCGAGGCGGCGGTGGCCCACATGCTGGGGCCGGGCGGGCTGAACGCGGACGGGCTGAAGGTCGACTTCACGGGCCGCACGCCGTCCGGCACCGCCCTTCGGCACGCCGGCCCCGCCTGGGGCTTCGACCTGTTGCACGAACTGCTGGCGGTCGCCTACCGGGCGGCGAAACAGGTGAAGCCGGACTCCCTGATCGTCACGCACACACCCGATCCCGGCTTCCTCGACGTCACCGACATGGTCCGGCTCAACGACGTGCTGCACCTCGACCATCCGGAGGGGCGGACGCCACCGCCCGGGGTGGACGGTTCGGCGGTGGTGGAGCAGATGACCTACCGGGGGCGGGTGGTGCGGGCGGCCTGCCCGGAGATGCCGGTGGACACCGACGGCTGGTGCCTGCCGGGACAGCAGGATCTCGTCGCGTACGCCGCGGCCGCGCCGGCGCTGGGCGTGCCGGCGCTGTACTACGCCGACCGGATGGATCTGGAGCGTGGGCCGGTGGTCGAGGCGACCTGGTCGGCCATCGCGGCCGCCTGGGCGGCCTACCGCCGCGCCAAAGGGCTGGTGTTGCCGCATAGACTGCAGTCTTATGGTGCGGAAACGTGAGGGTGGCGGCGGCGAGGGGCGCACGACGGCTCCCGCGCCCCGGCGCCGCCCCACGATCCAGGATCTGGCCCGCGCCGCCGGCATCTCGCCCTCCACCGCATCCCGGGCCCTCAGCGGCAACGGCTACGTGTCGGCGGAGGTGCGCGCCCGGGTGCTCGCGGCCGCCGAGGAGATCGGCTACGTCCCGGACAGCATCGCCCGGTCGTTGCGCAGCCGCACCAGTCGCGCGGTGGGCGTACTGATCTCCGACATCCGTAACCCCTTCTACGCCAGCCTCGCGGCCGGCATCGAGGAGCGACTGCGCTCGGCGGGCTACCACGTGATCGTGGTCAACAACGACGGCGAGGCGGACGCCGAGGTCGAGGGGGCCCGCACATTCCTGGCGCTCCGGGTGTCGGCGGCGATCGTCACGCCGGTCTCCGACCGGGCGGTACGGATGCTGATGAGCGACGGTGTTCCGGTGGTGCAGGCCGACCGGCTGGTGGACGGCCTGAGCTCGGATGCCGTGCTGGTCGACAACGTCCAGGGGGCACAGGAGATCACCAGTCACCTCGTCGCGCTCGGTCACACGACGATCGCGCTGCTCATCGACGAGACCGACTGGACCTCCGGCGCCGGCCGCCTCGCCGGATACCGCGCCGCGCTGCGCGCCGCCGGCATTCCGATGGATCCCGGCCTGGTGGTGCCGACGCGGTTCCAGCCCGATGCGGCGCGCGACGCCGTCAACGCCCTGCTGGACCGGCGCCCCGACGTCACCGCCCTGTTCGCCGCGAACAACCTGCTGGCCGAGGGGGCGTTCCAGGCGCTGCGGCTGCGCGGGCTGCGGGTGCCGGAGGACCTCTCGCTGGTGGCCTTCGACGACGTGCCGTGGATGTCGATGGTGTCGCCCGGGATCACCACTGTGGACCAGCACACCGACGAACTCGGGCGCACCTGTGCGCAGCTGGTCGTGGACCGGATCGCCGGGTCCCAGCCCGGCGAGGCGACGGTCCGATACATCGAGCCGTCGGTGGTCGTCCGCGGCTCCACGGCGGCGCCGGGTCAGCCGTCCGGACCCCTCGCGCGCGCAGGGTCCACAGAGGCCGATTCCGCCGCCGGCTGATCGGGGGAACGGGCCCGTCGCGGGCCGGCAACACGACGGCAAACAAGTCTTGACAGCCCCTGTGGCCGGAAATATGGTCCAGGTCACTGTGGTAACGATGCCACACTCGATGTCCCGGACCTGGGTCCACCGGAAGAAGCACCGCCGGAGCGCCAGAACCAGCAGCTCAGGGCTGCGGTTCTCGCCCCCACGGCCCCGGACATCCGCCGTCTTTGAGGAGTGACGATGACGATCACCCGACGGGGTCTTCTGGCCGGTTCGATGGGGGCGCTCGCGCTGGGCATCAGCGCCTGCGGCGGGGTCAACAAGAGCGACAGCAGCAACAGCGACGCCACCAAGGGCGGCGACAGCGGGTCCTTGTCGACGATGGGCTTCGGCAAGCCCGACGACGTCGGTCAGGCCCGCATCGACGCGTTCAAGAGCGCCTATCCGAAGGTCCAGCTCAACATCAACGAGGGCGACTTCGACCCGCAGCAGTTCCTTTCCGCGGTCGCCACCGGCAACGCCCCGGACCTGGTGTATCTCAGCCGCGAGCTGATCGGCAGCTACGCCTCCCAGGGGGCCATCCAGCCGCTCGACGACAAGCTGGCCAGCGCCGGGGTCAAGACCGGCAACTACCGGGAGGCCGCGATCAAGGAGGTCACGGTCGACGGGAAGGTCTACGGCGTTCCCGAGTTCTACAACACCCGCAACATCCTGGCGAACGGCAAGGCGCTCCAGGAGGTCGGGCTCTCGCTGACGGACCTGAACACCTCCGACTGGGACAAGCTGCACACCAGCACCGTAAAGCTGTACAAGGCCACCGGCGGCCGGATCTCCCGGATCGGGTTCGACCCGAAGCTGCCGGAGTTCCTGCCCCTGTGGGCGAAGGCCAACGGCGCGGACCTGGTGAACCCCGACGGCTCCCCGAACCTGGAGGACCCGAAGGTCATCGAGGCCCTGACGTACGCGCTGAGCCTGATCAACGAGCAGGGCGGCTGGTCGAAGTTCAAGGCCTTCCGCGACACCTGGGACCTCTTCGGCGCCAGCAACCAGTTCGTGAAGAACCAGGCCGGCGCGTTCCCCTGGGAGGGCTGGCTGGTGAACGTCCTGGTCCAGGCGTCACCGAAGGTCGATCTGCAGTCGCTGCCGTTCACCGACCGGCAGGGCAACCCGATCAGCTTCGAGAGCGGCAGCGCGTGGTGCCTGCCGAAGGGCGCCAAGAACCCCGCCGCGGCGGTCAACTGGATGAAGACCATGACCAGCACCGACACCTGGCTGAAGGCCGGTGAGGCACGCCAGGCGACGGTGGAGAAGAACAAGTCCACGTTCACCGGCCTCTGGACCGCCAACCCCGAGGCCGACAAGCAGATCAAGGCGAAGTACGTCAAGCCCGGCCAGACCGGCTTCGACAAGGCGATCGAGAACTACTACGCGTCCACCGAGTACGCGTTCGCCGTCGTCGGCTCCAAGGCCGGCAGTGAGATCAAGACGGCCTGGCAGGACGCGGTCAACCGGGCCCTCTCCGGCCAGCAGAAGCCCGACGCGGCGATGAAGCAGGCGCAGTCGGAGGCGAGCAAGGCTTTCAGCGCGGCGAAGTGATGGCCGCATCGACATCGGTCGCCGCCACCCGCAGCTTGACTCCGGGTGGCGCGCGCCGCACCAGGAACTGGCGGGAGATCCGGGCCGCCTACGGCTTCATCTCGCTGTGGATCGTCGGGTTCCTCATCTTCACGCTCGGTCCGATGATCGCCAGCCTCGTGCTGTCGTTCACCGACTACAACGCGATCGACTCCCCGCAGAACGTGGGGCTGGAGAACTATCGCCAGCTGGTGGAGGATCCGAAGGTCGCCAAGGCGCTCGGCAACACCCTGGTGTACGCGGCCATGTTCGTGCCGGCGTCGATGGCCGTGGCGCTCGCCCTCGCGTTGGTGCTCAACCGCGTGGGGCGCGCCTCGGGCTTCTTCCGGACGGTCTTCTACCTGCCCAAGATGACGCCGACGGTCGCCGTCGGCGCGTTGTTCCTGCTGCTGCTCAACGGGCAGGAAGGGCTGCTCAACCGGACGCTGCGGGTGTTCGGCATCGATGGTCCCAACTGGACCACGGACACCCACTGGGTGAAGCCGGGCCTCGTCATCACCACGCTCTGGAGCCTCGGCGGGACCGTCGTCATCTACCTCGCCGCGCTGCGCCAGGTGCCCAAGGACCTCTACGAGGCCGCCGAGCTGGACGGCGCGGGCAGGTGGACGAAGTTCCGCAAGGTGACGATCCCGATGATCAGCGGTGCGCTCTTCTTCACCCTGATCGTGCAGACGATCGCCGCGCTGCAGATGTTCAACGAGGCCTACACCATGTTCTTCGGCGCGCAGCAGAACAGCACCTATTCCAACGAGGCCGCGCTGTTCTACGTGATCTACCTGTTCCAGCAGGCCTTCCGGTTCCTGCACATGGGATACGCCTCGGCGCTCGCCTGGCTGCTGTTCCTGATCATCATGATCATCACCGCCGTGCAGGTGCGCGTCTCCCGCCGGTTCGTCTACTACGAAGGCGAAAGGGACTGACCATGACCGCTTCGCCTCCCCACCTGACCGCCGCGGCTGCGGCCCCCGTCGACCCGCCGGCCGGGCAGCGCGTCGACGGCGTCCGCCCGGAGTCCGGGGGGCGCGACCAGGGGCCGTTCTGGAAGCGGGCCCCGTACCTGGTCGTGCTCGCCTTCGCCAGCGTCGTGTTCACCTACCCCTTCGTCTGGCTGATCAGCGCCTCGCTGAAGCCGCGCACCGAGGTGTTCGACAACGCCCTGATCCCCCGCGACGTGCAACTGTCGAACTTCGCCGACGTGTGGGACTACGCGCCCGTCCTGACCTGGATGGGCAACAGCGTGGTGGTGGGCGTCGCCGCGGCCACGACCGTGACGATCAGCAGCGCCCTCGTGGCGTTCGGCTTCGCGTACTTCCGGTTCCCCGGGCGCAACGTGTTGTTCGGGCTGGTGCTCGCGACGATGATGCTGCCGCAGGCCGTCACCATGATCCCGGTCTACCTGATCTGGAACAAGCTCGGCCTCACCGGGACCCAGGTGCCGCTCTGGGCGCAGAACATCTTCGGTTCGGCGTTCTACATCTTCCTGCTGCGCCAGTTCTTCCTGTCGCTGCCCCGCGAACTGTTCGAGGCCGCCCGGGTGGACGGCTGTGGCTTCGTCGGGTTGTTCCGGCGCATCGCCCTGCCACTGTCCCGACCGGCCCTCGCGATCGTGTTCGTCTTCGAGATCCAGGCGAGCTGGGACGACCTGCTCAAGCCACTGATCTACCTACAGGACACCTCCCTGTTCACGATCCCCCGCGGGCTCAAGTCGGTCATCGACACGTTCGGCCAGGGCGGCGAACAGCACTGGGAGATCGTCATGGCGGCGAGCCTGATCGCCACCCTCCCGATGCTCATCATCTTCGCCGTGGCCCAGCGACACATCATCGAGGGCATCGCCACCCAGGGCCGGAAGGGCTGACGACAGCGTGCCGTTCTGCGATCACGTACTGGCGCTCGACATCGGTGGCACCAAGCTCGCGGCAGGTGTCATGAACCGCACCGGGCAACTCCTCTCCTTCGTGCGGGTGCCCACCCGGGTCGAGGAGGGGCCGGACACCGTCATCAAGCGGCTGCTGAAACTCGGTCACGACGCATTGGCGGCGTCCGGGCACAGCCAGACCGACATCGCCGCGGTCGGCATCGGCTGCGGCGGCCCGCTCAACCCGGTGACCGGCCGGGTGCAGGGCCCGCCCGGGCTGCCGAACTGGGACGACGTGCCGATCGTGGAGCTGGTCACCGGCGCCTACGACCGTCCGGCCTTCCTGGAGAACGACGGCACGGCCGCCGTGCTGGGCGAGTACCGCTTCGGGCCCTGGCACGGTGTGCGGCACATGCTCTACCTCACCGTGTCCACCGGCGTGGGCGGCGGCCTCGTCCTGGACGGCCGGGTCCACCGCGGCGCGGCCGGCAACGGCGGCGAGTTCGGCCACGTGATCATCGACTGGCACGGGCGCGTCTGCGGATGCGGCCAGCGCGGCTGCATCGAGGCGTACGCCTCGGGCACCTCGATCGCCCGCCGGGCGGTCGAGGCGCTGGCCACCGGTTCCGCCTCGTCCATGCGCGACGTCGCCGTGGTCACGGCCGAGACCGTGTCGGCGCACGCGGCGCAGGGTGACCGGCTGGCCCGGCAGATCTGGGACGAGACCACGGCCGCGCTGGGGCGCGCCATCGCGGTGATGATCAACGTGGTCGAGCCGCAGCTCGTGGTCCTCGGCGGCGGTGTCACCCGGGCCGGCGACGCCCTGCTGGTGCCGGTCCGCCGCGCCGCCCTCGCGCAGGCCATGCGACCGGCCGGCGCCGCCGCCCGGCTGGAACTTGCCTCGCACGGTGAGACCGTCGGCGTGGTCGGCGCGGCGGCGTCCGCACTTCTCCACCTCGAGGAGGGAACGCACTCGTGACTCCCGACGACCGGTCCCCGCTCGTACACCACGTCGACGAACACCTCACGGTGATCGAGTCCGTCCGCAAGCTCGTGGCCGACGTCGAGGCCCTCGGCGACGAGATCTGCGCCCGCCTGAGCCGGGGCGGCACCGTCTACTCGTTCGGCAACGGGGGTTCCGCGGCGGACGCCCAGCACCTGGCGGGTGAGCTCATCGGGCGGTACTGCCGTGAGCGGCGCCCGCTGCCCGCCGTGGCCCTCTCCACCGACCCGACCGTGACCACCTGCATCGGCAACGACTACTCGTTCGAGGCTGTCTTCGCCCGGCAGGTCTCGGCACTGGCCCGGCCGGACGACGTGGTGGTGGCCTTCACCACCAGCGGCCGGTCCCCCAACGTCGTCGCCGGCCTGCGGGCCGGCCGCGACGCCGGCGCCCTGACCGTCCTGTTCACCGGGCACCCGGAGGCCGGTGGTGGACCGGCCGCGCGGCACGCCGACCACGTCTTCGCGGTCGCGTCCGAACGCACGGCCCGGGTCCAGGAGGCGCACGTCCTGCTCCTGCATCTCCTCAGCGAACACATCGACCGCTGGGCCGTCGCGCCCGGCTGACCATCGCGCACCGCACCACCGGAAGGGATCCCCGATCCACATGCTCCGCGCGCAACCGCAGTCCGGCACCCGTCGGCCATCGGCGATGCCCCGCCAGTCGGCGCCTCCCGCCGGCCGGGCCACCCGAGGCCAACTGCACATGATCGGCAACGCCCACATCGACGCGGTGTGGTTGTGGCCGTGGCAGGAGGGTTACCAGGAGGTGCGGGCGACGTTCCGCGCCGCCCTGCAACGGATCGACGAATATCCGGAGTTCGTCTTCACCTGCGACTCGGTCGGCTACCTGGCCTGGATCGAGGAGCACGATCCCGACCTGTTCGCGGCGCTGCGGGAGCAGGTACGCGCGGGCCGGTTCGAGATCGTCGGCGGTTGGTGGGTCGAGCCGGACTGCAACATCCCCGGCGGCGAGGGATTCGTCCGCCACGGGCTGTACTCCCAGCGGTACCTGGCCGAGAAGTTCGGGCGGATGGCTTCGGTCGGCTGCAACGTCGACCCGTTCGGGCAGAACGCCGTGATCCCGCAGTTGCTGGCGAAGTCCGGCATGGACAGCTACGTGTTCATGCGGCCGCAGCCGCAGGAGGCCGCGCTGCCCGGGCCGACGTTCTGGTGGCAGGCGGCGGACGGCTCCCGGGTGCTGGCCTACCGGATCCCGCACGAGTACTGCAGCCCCGGGGGGCATCTGGGTGTGCACGTCGGCAAGGCGCTGGCCCAGCTGCCGCACACCACCGACCCGCTGATGTGCTTCTACGGCGTCGGCAACCACGGCGGCGGTCCGACCCGGGCGAACATCGAGAGCATCCGGGAGCTGGACGGCAGTGACCAGTTCCCGCAGATGCTCTTCTCCACGGTGCGGGCGTTCTTCGACGCGGCCCGCGCCACCGGACGGGACCTGCCCGAATTCGACGGCGAGATCCAGCCGCACGCGGTGGGCTGCTACTCCGCGCACTCCGGGATCAAGAAGCTGATCCGGCAGACCGAACACGCGCTGCAGGCCGCCGAGAAGTGGGCCGCGGTCGCCAGCGCGACGACCGGCCTGCCGCCCGCGACCGACCAGTTCGAACACGCCTGGCGGCAGGTCCTGCTCAACCACTTCCACGACACCGCGGCCGGCACCGCACTGCCCAGCGCGTACGACGACGCGCGCGACCAGCTCGGTGAGGCGCGGTCGATCGCGGCCCGCCTGCAGAACCAGGCGATCCAGCGCATCAGCCGCCAGATCGACATCCCCGACGAGGACCAGATGACGCCGCTGGCGGTGTTCAACCCGCACCCCTGGCCGGTGCGGACCACCGTCGAGGTCGAATTCGGCAGCTTCCTCGGCAACGGCGGGATCGTGGCCGAGGACGACGCGCAGAACCGCATCCCCGTGCAGTCCGCCCGGTCCACGACGGTGACCGGCGGCCGCCGGCGGCTGGTGGTGCCGGTGGAGCTGCCGCCGCTCGGCTACCGGCTCTACCGCATGTATCCCGATCACCGCACCGCCCCCGGCGCGGCGGTGGAGCGCGACACGGTGCTGGAGAACGACCACCTGCGGGTGGTGGTCGACCCGGCGACCGGGTGGCTGTCGAGCCTCGTGGACAAGGCCACCGACGCGGAGCTGATCAGCGGCGACGCGGCACGCTCGGGGCACGCGGTCGTGCTGAACGACCCGACCGACACCTGGGGCCACGGCGTCATCTCCTACCGGGACGTGATCGGCGCGTTCACCCCGATGTCGGTGCGGCGGATCGAGACCGGCCCGGTCCGGCAGGTGCTCCGGGTCCGCAGCGCCTACGGCGCCTCGACGCTGACCGAGGACTTCGTGCTGGCCGCGGACGCGCGACACGTCGAGGTCAGGGTCACCATCGACTGGCACGAACGCCTCCGGATGCTCAAGCTGCGCTTCCCCACCGGCCTGACCGACGTCACCGCGACCCACGCGGTCCCGTACGGGCACGTCGAGCGCGTCGCCGACGGGCACGAGACGGTCAGCCACTCGTGGGTGGACGTGACCGGCACGCTGGGCGGGCGCCCGGCCGGCCTGTCGGTCCTCAACGACGCCAGGTTCGGTGTCGACGTGACCGGGGGCGACATCGGCCTCACCGCGCTGCGCAGCCCGGCCTACGCCTGGCACACCCCGCAGCCCCTGCCCGCCGCCGACGACGACTACGAGGTCATGGACCAGGGGGTGCAGCGGTTCACCTACCGGCTGCTGCCGCACGCCGGGGACTGGCGGGCCGCCGGGACCGTGCGGGCCGCGGCGGAACTGGACCAGCCGCCGGTCGCCCTGCTGGAGTCGTGCCACGACGGTCCGCTGCCCCAGCAGCGCTGCTTCGCCGCCGTGACCGACGCCGACAACGTGGTCGTCACGGTGGTCAAGCAGGCCGAGGAGCAGACCGGCGACTACGTGGTCCGGGGCTACGAGACTGCGGGTGCGGCGGCGAACGCCACCATCGACCTGCCGTTCCTCGGCCGCACGATCACCGCCGAGTTCGGCCCGCACGAGATCAAGACGTTGCTCGTCCCGCGCGACCCCGCCCGGCCCCCGGTCGAGGCCGACCTGCTGGAGCGGCCGACGGCGGCCGGGGCCGGACCCGACGAGCCGGACGGTGAGCGGGAATGACGTCGGTGACTGCCCTGACCGGGGGCTGGCGGCTGCGCGGCTTCCTCGGCGACGACTGGCAGCTGCACCGGGCCCAGCTGCACGCCCGCGACGGCCAGGACGACGAGCGGCGGTGGATCCCTGCCCGGGTCCCCGGCAGCGTGCTCGCCGACCTGCTCGCCGCCGGCCAGGTCCCCTCCCCCTACGTGGGCACGCAGAGCCTGCTGTCGGAGTGGGTGCCGCAGCGGACGTGGGTGTACCGGACCCGCCTGCGTACCGCCGGGCTCGCGCCCACCGAGCGGGCGTTCCTCGAATTCGACGGCATCGACTACTCGGCCGCGGTCTACCTGGACGGCGAGCGGATCGCCGTGCACGAGGGCACGTTCGTGCCCCGCACGGTCGAGGTGACCGGGCGACTGGGCCCCGGAGAGCACACCCTCGCCGTGGTCGTCGATGCCGCGCCGGTGAGCCAGCCGCAGGTCGGCTACACCGCCCAGGTGAACGTCCACAAGGGGCGGATGGGCTACGGGTGGGACTTCTGCCCCCGGATCGTGCACCAGGGGTTGTGGGGCCCGGTCCGGCTCCGGACGACCGGACCGCTGCGGCTGGCCGACGTGTGGGCGCGACCCACGGTGACGGACACGACGGGACGCGTCACGGTGACCGTCTCGGTGGACGGCGCGGCGACCGGTGCGAGCGCGGAGTGCACGCTGCACGACCCGGCCGGCGCGACCGTCGCCAAGGCCACGGTGCCGCTGGACGGCCCGGTGACCGAGGTCGCCCTCCAGGTCGACGCGCCGCTGCGCTGGGAGCTCAACGGCCGGGGCGACGCCCACCGGTACGCGTTGCGCGTGGCGCTGCACGACGGCGGCGGAGCACGCAGCGACGAGCACCAGCTGCGGTTGGGCTTCCGGGACGTACGCTTCAGCCGCGACGCCGACGCGCCCGCCACGGCCCTGCCCTACCGGCTGACCGTCAACGGGCGGCCGAGCGACATCAGGGGCTGGAACTGGGTGCCCGCCGACGCCCTCTACGGCGCGGTCGACGAGGCCCGACTGCGCCACCTGCTCGGGCTCGCCCGGGACGCCGGGGTGACGATGCTGCGCGTGTGGGGCGGCGGCCTCATCGAGAGCAGCCTCTTCTACGACCTGTGCGACGAGTTCGGGATCCTGGTCTGGCAGGAGTTCGCCCAGTCCAGTTCCGGCATGCGCAGCGTGCCGAGCGAGGAGGTCAGCTTCGTGGCCCGGATGGTCGCCGAGGCCGAACAGATCGTCCCGGCCCGCCGTAACCATCCCAGCCTGGCCATCTGGTGCGGCGGCAACGAGTTGCAGCGGGCCGACGGGGTACCGCTGACCGACGCGGACTCCCCGGTGCTCGCCGCGCTGCACGACGTCGTCGCGCGCCTCGACCCGGACCGGCAGTGGCTGCCCACCTCCCCGTCGGGGCCGGTGTTCGGCAACACGCTGGACAGCGTACGGACCAGCCCGGAGCAGCACGACGTGCACGGACCCTGGGAACACCAGGGACTGTCCGACCACTACCGGCTCTACGACTCCGGCCGCGGGCTGCTGCTCAGCGAGTTCGGCGTGGAGGGCATGAGCAACGTCCGGGCGATCGAGTCCGTCGTACCGGCCCCGCAGCGCGTCCTGCCCACGGCCGGCGACCCCGTCTGGGACCACCTGGGCCGGTGGTGGAACAACGAACCGCTGGTGCGGCAGGCGTTCGGGGACGCCCTCACCGACCTCGCCGCGCTCTCCCGGGCCAGTCAGTTCCTCCAGGCGGACGGCCTGCGCTACGCCGTCGAGGCCAACCGGCGCCGACCGGAGAGCTGCGGGGTACTGCCCTGGCAGCTCAACGAGTCGTTCCCGAACGGCTGGTGCACCGCCGCCGTCGACTACTTCGGCGAGCCGAAGGCCGCCTACCACTACGTGCGTCGCGCCTACCGGCCGCTGCACGTGTGCGCCGCCCTGCCGGCGCCCCGCATCACCGACGACCAGTTCGCGGCGACCGTGTGGGCGTGGTGGGACACCGCGTCCGGGCCGGCGCGCGTCACCGCCCGGGTGGTACGCCTGGACGGGAGCCAGGTCGCCGAGGCGCACTGGGCGACCGAACTCGTCGCGGGCCGGCCCCAGCCGCTCGGCGAGATCCGGTGCTCCACGGCTGAGCTGGGCGGGACACCGTTCCTGCTGGATCTGTCCGTGCACGCCGGCACCGAGTCGCGGACCAACCGCTACCTGCTCACCGCCGGCCCCGACTTCCGGGACCTGCTCGCCCTGCCGCCGGCCGGCATCTCCACCCGGCTGCACACCAGCGGCGCGACCTGGACGCTGCGGCTGCGCCACGAGACCGGGCCGGCCGGGGTGTTCCTGCGGCTGCTCGACGCCCGCCCCGCGGCCGAGCCCGGCTGGCCGACCTGGGACGACAACGCCATCGACCTGCTGCCCGGCGAGGAGCGGGTCCTGCACGGCCGGTGGGACGGCGTGCCGTCCGAGGACCGGCGCGTCCGGCTCGACGGCTGGAACGTGCCCGCTCGACTGATCACCGAGGTCGGCTGATGGCGGCCACCGTGACAGACGCTCCGCTGCACATCAGCGGCCTCGACCCGAACCTGTTCGAGGTGGCGGTGCGACGGGCGGCGACGGCTTCGCCCGCCGGGGGCGTGACCGCGACCATCACGGCCACCTACCGGGGCACGGTGCCGGTGGAGGCACGGCTGCGGGTCTCCGTCGGCCTGGCCGACGCCGACGATCCGTACTGGCTCATCCCCGGGCTCTTCTACGGCGAGAACCGCCCCGCGGACAACCATCGGCTCTATCCGCGCTTCGCCCGCACGGTCGACGAGCCCGCCGACCCCGGGCGGTACGTCTCCCCCGCCTGGAGCTTCCGCGCCGACCGCGCGGCCACGCCCGCGGTGTTCGTCTGGGGGGCGTCCGGCGGCCTGGCGCTGGCCGTCGACGAACGCAGCTCGCTGGGCCTGACCGGGATCGGTTTCGCGCACGAGGGCGACACCGCACAGCTGCACGCCGACTTCCCGTACCGGGAGGAGCCGGTCAGCTACGTCGGCAGTCGGGAACCCGCGGCGCCGCTGGCCCAGACGCACCTGTGGCAGCCGGGCGAGCGGCACGTCGTGGAGCTGTGCCTCTACCGGCTGCCCGCCGACCGGCACGCGTACGCGCCGGTGCTGCGGGAGCGGCACGCCCGGTCGGCGACGGAGCCGCTGCGCCCCTGGGTCGACGTGGCGGAGGCGGCGGACCTGGCCGCGTACGGCCTGCACCGCTGGCACTTCCGCGCCGATCCGGCGGTGCTGCTGGAGACCGCGGCGTTCGACCGGGAGTTCAACGACAACGTCCGGGGCCTGGGTGACCGGGCCGCCATGCACGTCGCGTGGGTCAGCGGCATCCCGTACGCCCACGCGCTGCTGGCGCACGGGCGCCGCCGGGGAGAGGACGACCAGGTGGCGGCCGGCGCGGCGGTGATCGACCACATCTGCGCCAACCTCGCTCCGGCCGGGACGTTCTGGGGCCAGTGGACCGCGGCGACGGGTTGGGGCCAGAGCTGGACGCCGGTTCCGGGCGGCCTGCACGCCCGTACCCTCGCCGAGGCGACCCTGTTCCTGCACCGTGCCGTCCGCGCGGAGCGGGCCGCCGGCGTGGACCGCGCGGGCTGGCTGGCGGCGGTGCGGAGCAACCTCCGCGTCGCGGTCCGCAACCAGCGCGCGGACGGCAACCTGGGCAGCCTCCTGCACGCCGCGGACGGCCGGGTGCTGTCCTGGGCCGGCGCCGCCGGGCTGACCTGGGTCGCCGCGCTCGCCGAGGCGGGCGACCTCGACCCGGGCTTCCTGGCGGCCGCACGGCGGGGTGGCGACTACTACGCCCGCTTCGTCGAGGAGGAGTTCCTGCACGGCGCCCCGGAGGACGTCGACCTGGCGCCGACGTCGGAGGACGGCTACGCGGCGGTGCTGGCGTACGTGGCGCTGTGGCGGGCCACCCGCGAGCCGCGCTGGTTGGCGCTCGCCCGCCGGGCCGCGGACTGGATGCTGACCTTCCGCTACAGCTACGACGTGCACTTCGACGGGCACACCCTGCTGGCGCAGTACGGCTTCCGCAGCCGTGGCGCCGACCAGGCCTCCCCCAGCAACCAGCACCTGCACTCGTACGGGCTGATCTGCCTCCCGGAGATGGTCGAGTTGGCCGCCGCCACCGGCGACCGGCACTACCTCGACCGCACCCGGGAGAACCTGGCCTGCTTCCGGCAGTTCATCGCCCGCGCCGACGGCGACTTCAACGCCTACCGGGGCATGGCCAGCGAACGCTACTACCAGACCGCCTGCTTCCAGGCCAAGGGCATGCTGCTCACCCTGTCGCACGCGTGGAGCGTCGGGGTGCTGCTGCTGGGCTGCGAGGCGGCGCTGCACCTGCCGGAGGTGGACTGGCAGTGAACACCTTCCCGGCCGGATTCCTGTGGGGCGCCGCGACCTCCGCGTACCAGGTCGAGGGCGCCGTGGACGACGACGGCCGGGCGGCGTCCATCTGGGACACCTTCACGGCCGAGCGCGGGATGGACTCCGGTGCCGACGCCTGCGACCACTACCACCGCTGGCCCGCCGACGCCGACCTGATGGCGCAGCTCAACCTGAACGCCTACCGGTTCTCGCTGGCCTGGCCGCGCATCATCCCCGGCGGGACCGGCGCGGTGAACCGGGCCGGGCTGGCGCACTACGACCGGATGGTCGACGGTCTGCTCGACCGGGGCATCACGCCGCTGCCGACGCTGTACCACTGGGACCTGCCACAGGCGTTGCAGGAGCGCGGCGGCTGGACCGACCGCGCGACCGCCGACGCCTTCGCCGCCTACACCGACGTCTGCCTCGACCTGCTCGGTGACCGGATCGACACCTGGCTCACGGTCAACGAGCCGTGGGTGGTGTCCGTGCTGGGCTACCGGCTCGGCCTGCACGCCCCCGGCGAGAAGGACCTCCGCACCTCCGTCCTCGTCGGCCACCACCTGTTGTTGGCGCACGGCCTGGCGACCGGCCGGATCCGCGAGCGCCACCCCACCGCCCGGGTCGGCATCCCGCTGAGCCTGTTTCCCAACTACCCCGCCACCGACGACCCGGCCGACGTCGCGGCGGCCTGGGCCTCCGAGGGGTACACGAACCGCTGGTTCCTCGACCCGGTGCTGCGCGGCAACTACCCGGCCGACACGGCCGAGCTGTTCGAGCGGCTGATCGGGCCGATGGACTGGGTACGCCCGGGCGACCTCGACGTCATCGGCAACCGGCCGGACCTCATCGGGGTGAACTACTACACCCGCCGGCGGGTCACCGCCGCCGCGCAGGACGAGCTGCCCTGGCGGGTGCTGCCCCCCCAGGAGGGCGTGCCGGTCACCGACAGCGGCTGGGAGAGCGTTCCCGACGCGTTCCACGAGCTGCTGGTCCGCCTGCACCGCGACTACGGCGTGCCGGTGCTGATCACCGAGAACGGCGGGGTGTGGAACGCCGAACCCGACGCCGACGGGCGGGTGCGGGACACCGGACGGGTGCACGCCCTGCGCGAGCACCTGCGCGCCCTGTCCCGCGCCATCGACGACGGCGCCCAGGTGCTCGGCTACCTGCACTGGTCGCTGCTGGACAACCTGGAGTGGGCCGAGGGGTACGCCCCACGCTTCGGCCTCGTCCACGTCGACCGGGCGACCCAGCGGCGCACCGTCAAGGACAGCGCCCGCTACTACGCGGCGGTCATCGCCGCCAACGCGGTCGTCGACGCGACCGACGAGACGGAGGGACGATCGTGAAACTGACGATCATCGGCGGCGGGTCGACCTACACCCCCGAGATCGTGGACGGGCTGGTGCGCCGGCGCCACCAGCTCGACGTCTCCGAGCTCGCCCTGCACGACGTGTCGGCCGACCGCCTGGCCGTGCTCGCCGGGATGAGCCGGCGGATGCTCGCCGCCGGCGCTCACCCGGCGGTGGTCAGCACGCACACCGACATCGCGTCCGCCGCAGACGGCGCGGACGTCGTGCTGGTGCAGTTGCGCGTCGGTGGGCAGGCCGCGCGGCTGCGGGACGAGACGCTGCCGCTGCGGTGCGACTGCCTGGGACAGGAGACCACCGGCGCCGGCGGGCTGGCCAAGGCGCTGCGCACCGTGCCGGTGATGCTTCAGGTCGCCAAGGAGGTACGGGCGGTCAACCCCACCGCCTGGCTGATCGACTTCACCAATCCGGTCGGCATCGTCACCCGGGCCCTGCTCGAGGCGGGACACGACCGGGTGGTGGGGCTGTGCAGCGCCGCGGTCGTCTTCCAGCAGCACTTCGCCAGGCTGCTCGACGTCGCCCCGGAGCGCATCACGCTCGACCACGTCGGACTCAACCACCTGACCTGGGAGCGTCGGGTCCTGCTCGACGGGACCGACGTGCTGCCGCGGCTGCTCGCCGAGCACGGCGATCCGGTGGCCCGCGCCACCGGGCTGCCCACCGAGCTGGTGCGGCGCCTGGGCACCGTGCCCTCCTACTACCTGCACTACTACTACGCCCACGACGAGGTGGTCGCCGAGCAGCAGGCGCGCGGCGTCCGGGCCCAGGAGGTCATGGAGATCGAGCGCCAACTCCTGGCCCAGTACGCCGACGAGCGGGTGACCGGCAAGCCGGAGCTGCTCAGCCGGCGCGGCGGCGCCTACTACTCGCAGGCGGCGCTGGACCTGATGGCGTCGCTGCGCCGAGGCGACGGCCGGGTACACGTGCTCAACGTCCGCAACGGCTCGGCGCTGCCGTTCCTGCCGCCGGACGCGGTCATCGAGGTGCCGGCCACCATCACCGCGGCGGACGCCACCGCCCAGCCGGTCGAGCCGGTCGAGCCGCTGATCGCCGGCCTCGTCGCGCACGTCACCGCGTACGAGCAGCTGGCGCTGGAGGCCGCGGTGCACGGCGGTCGCGAACGGGTGTTCCGCGCCCTGCTGGCGCACCCGCTCGTCGGCCAGCACGCCGTCGCCGACCGGCTGGCCGACCTGCTGATCGCCGCGAACCGCGAGCACCTGCCCTGGGCCCGGTGATGCCGCGGCTCGTCCTGGCGGTCGACGGCGGCAACTCCAAGACGGACGTCGCGCTGATGAACGGCGACGGGCTGCTGCTGTCGTGGGTACGCGGTCCCGGCAGCGCCCTCGGCGCGCAGCGCACGGCCGCGCTCGTCACGCGGCTGGCGGCCATCGCCGCGCAGGACGCCGGCCTGACCAGCGCCGCGCTCGCCCGCGCGCACGGGGCGTACTACCTGGCCGGCGCGGACCTGCCGGTCCAGGTCGACGCCCGGCGCGAGGCGATCGCCGCGCACCAGGTGCTGACGTCGATCGAGGTCGGCAACGACGCGTGGGCGCTGCTGCGGCTCGGTGCCGCGGCCGCAGCGCCGGCCGTGGCGGTCGTCTGCGGTGCCGGGCTCAAGTGCGTGGCCCGCGCCGGCGACGAGCGGTACGAGTTCCCCGGGCTCGGCTGGCAGACCGGCGACCTCAGCGGCGGCGGTGACTTCCTGGCCCGGGAGGCCGTCCGGGTGGCGGCCCGCGCCGAGGACGGGCGGGGCGCGGACACCCGGCTGCGCGAGGTGATCTGCGAACAGCTCGCCGTGCCCAGCGTCCGGGCGGTCGCCGAGCGGCTGCTCACCGGGACGCTCGCGGAGCAGCGGCTCGGCGAGCTCGCCCCCGGCGGTCCTGGCCTGCGCCGGCGACGGCGACGGGCTCGCCTCCTTCCTGGTGCACAGTCTGGCGGCGGAGGTCGTCACACTCGCCTACGCCGCCCGCCGGCGGTTCCCGGCCGCCGGGCCGGGCTGGGCGCTGGTACTGGGCGGCGGCCTGCTCGCCGATCCCGACGGGCGGCTGCTCGCCAGGGTCCACGCCGTCGCACCGGACATCGACACCGACTTCACCGTGACCGTCCCTGCCGAGCCCCCCGTGGCGGGTGCCGCCATGCTCGGCTTCGACCACCTCGGGATCTCCGCCGACGACGCGGTACGCGCGGCGTTCCGGGACGCGGAGCCCAGCGTGATCTGCCCTGAGGAGCTGCCGGAATGACGCCACTGCGCATCTTCCCCGACGCCGACGCGCTCGGCGCCGCCCTCGCTGCCGAGATCCTCACCGGGATGACGGAGGCGGCCCGGGAGGGCCGCCGGTATCTGCTGGGCTGTCCCGGCGGACGCAGCCTGATGAGCACGTACCGGGCCGTGGCCGCCCGGCTGCACGAGGCGCCCATGGACCTGGCCCACGTCGTCATCGTGATGATGGACGACTACCTCGACGACGCGCCGGGGCCGGCGCGCCGGGTGCCGGTCGAGGCGCGGCACAGCTGCGAGCGCTTCGGGCGGCGGCAGATCGCCGAGCCCTGGAACCGGGCGGTCGGCAGCCGTCCGGGCGTTCCCGCCGACCAGGTGTGGCTGCCCGACCCGCTCGACCCCGCCGGCTACGACGAGCGCATCGCCGCGGGCGGCGGCGTCGACCTGTTCCTGCTGGCCACCGGCGCCTCCGACGGGCACGTCGCCTTCAACCCGCCGGGCTCGGACCTCGCCGACGGGACCCGGGTGATCCCGCTCGCCGACACCACCCGGCGCGACAACCTGGCCACGTTTCCGCACTTCGCGGCGCTGGACGAGGTACCGCGACGGGGGGTCAGCGTCGGGCCGGCGACGATCGCCCGGCTGTCGCGGCGGGTGCGGTTGGTGGCGACCGGGCCGGCGAAGGCCGCCAGCGTCGCGCGCGTGCTGGCCGCCCCCGGTTGGCAGGCGGAGTGGCCGGCGACCCTGGTGCACGCCTGCCGCGACGCCGAGCTGTGGACCGACCGGGCAGCCGCCGCGGAGCTCAGCCCGTAGCGAAGGGGCCCAGCTGCCGCACGCCGGAGCGGGGTGAGGTGAGCACCGGCGCCGGTACCTGCTCGGCGGGCAGCCGGTCGACCACCCGCGCCATGCTGGCCTGGGCCAGGACCAGCACGTCGACCTCGCCGGCGAGGCGGCGCACCTCGGCGGCGACGATCTCGTCGTGCCGGCCGGGATCGCCGTGGCGCAGCGCGTCGAACGCGCCGGGGCAGACCGACTCGCGGATCTCGCACGGCGCACCGCGCTCGGCGGCCGTGCGCCGCAACAGGTCGCGGGTGGGCTGCAGGGTGGCGGTGAGCGTCGCCAGCACGCCGATCCGGCCGCCGACGGTGACGGCCCGGACGGCCATCGGTTCGTCGACCCGGTAGATCGGGATGCTCACCTCGGCGCGGGCCTGTTCGGCCGCCTCGCCGATGGACGAGCAGGTGACCAGGACGGCGACCGCCCCGGATTCCTCCGCGAACCTCGCGTAGGCGGCCACCCGCCGGCGGGTGCGCGCCAGCATGCCGTGCGCGATGGTGTCCCGCAGCAGCGTCTCGTCCACGATGTTGACCGCGTCCACCGGGCCCACCTCGCCGGGGAGCAGGTCGGCGAAGACGGCGGGAAGGGCCGTCACGGTGTGCAGGAGACAGACGCGGTTCATCGGACCGGCCCCAGGCGGGGGTGGCGCGCCGCGACGGCGCGCAGGCTCGCCGCCGACGGCCCGGTGGGCTCGTACTCCAGCGCGAGCCCGCCGTCGTATCCGGCGACGTCCAGCGCCGCGAGCAGCGCCTCGACGTCCAGAGCGCCGCTGCCCGGCTCGTGCCGGCCGGGGAAGTCCGCGATCTGTACGTGCCCCAGGGCTCCGGCCGCCGCCGCGACCGTCTTCGCCACGTCGTCGCCCATCGCGGCGACGTGGTAGGCGTCCAGCTGCAGTTTGACGGCGGGCCGGCCCACCTGGTCGAGCAGGGCGATCACGTCCGGGACGCGGGGCAGGAGGTAGCCGGGGATGTCGCGGTCGTTGATCGGCTCGACGACCAGGGTCAGCCCGGCAGCCGCGGCCAGATCCGCCGCCCAACGCAGGTTGTCCGTCAGGCAGCGCCGCTGGTCCCACTCGTCCACGTCGGGCAGCCGCCGCCCGGCGAGCACGTTGACCAGCGGGCAGCCGATGTCCCGGGCCAGGTCCACCGCTCGGCGCAGCTGGTCGCGCCAGCGGGGGCTCAGTCGGGGATCGTTGCTGTAGCCGCGCTCGCCGGCGGCCAGGTCACCGGCATCCATGTTCACCAGCGCGACCTGTACGCCCGCCGCCCGCACCAGCCCGGCCACCTCGTCCGGCGGCAGCGGGGGCCACGGGAACTCCACCCGGTCGAAGCCCGCGTCGGCTGCGGCGGCGAAGCGCCGCCGCCACGGCAGCTCGGTGAACAGCAGGCCCAGATTGACGACCGGGTGCATCACCGAACCTCGGTCCAGGGGCGGCCGTACCGGTCGACGATGTCGGTGAGCCGCCGGAGCCGGGCGACGGAGCCCTCCCGCAGGGCCGCCGCCGGGTCGGTGGTGGCCAGGGCGTCCCGCCACAGGGCCCGCCCGGCCAGCATGCCCGACGCCCCTCCCCGGCAGGCCGCCTCGACCGCGGTCGGGAAGTCCGCCGCGTCCACCCCGTTGGAGAGCACCACCCACGGCCGGGACAGCTGCCGGTCGAGCTTCTCGCAGGCGGCCACGAGATCGCACAGGTCACCGCGCCCCTGGCGGGGCACCTGCGCCTTGTAGAGGCTCGGCTCGAGCGGCCCGAGCGCGGCGGCGGCGTCGAGGATGCCCGCCTCGAGGTCGAAGTCCTGTTGCCCCGGCGCGGGGACGGCGACCGGTTCGAGGACGGACAGCAGTCCGGCCTGCCGGCACAGCTCGACGAATCGGTGGGCCAGCTCGACCCGGCGGTCCTCGCCGCCGTCGCGTTTCCAGGTCACCAGCAGCTTCAGCGCCACCACGCCGTCGCGGCCGGCCTGCGCGAGGTCGGCGTCCGGGTCCAGCTCGGTGTCCTCCACCGGGCCACCCGGTTGTTGGGACAGCGCGTCGACGGCGAGGATCAGCCCGCAGCCGGCCGGCAGCACCCGGTCGCGGACCAGCTGGGCGTAGGCGTGGTGCCGGTCGATCAGGAACGCGGAGGCGAGCGGCGCCAGGGTGGCGGCGACGTCGAGCTTGAACGAGGCCAGCGCGGCGTCATCGGCCGGGTGGCCCTGCTCGGTGAGCATCGTCCGCAGGCTCTCGCGCTGATCCATCGCGACCATGGCGAACGTCCCGGTGGGCCGGGCGAGCCGGTCCAGGGTCAGCGGTGGTGTCTCGGTCACGCTTCTTCCTTACTGTCGGGGGCGTTCGCGCGTACCAGGGGGAGGAATTGCGATCGGTACGCCGTCTCCCACTCCGGCGCGGAAACCGGCACCCGGGGCAGCGGTCGTCCCGTCGGCGGGGTGTCCGCGACGCCGATCGCCCGCCCGGCGAGCTGGGCCGCGCCGAGCGCCGCGGACTGCTGCCCGGGCAGCACCACGACGGGCACCGGGGTCACCTGGGCTTTGATCCACATCCAGGTGGGGTTGGCGGTCGGGCCGCCGAAGACCGTGACGGTGTCGGGCTGGCGTCCGCTGATCGTCGCCTGGCTCTCGAGCATCCAGCGGACCTGCAGGCACAGTCCTTCGAGGACGGCGCGGCCGAGGTCGGCGAGGCTGTGCTCGGGTCGGATGCCGTGGAAGGACAGGGTCCGGTGCGGATCCGGCTCGGGGCTGGCCCGCCCCTGCAGGTACGGCTGGACGGTGATGCCGGTGGGCGGGCGGCCCGGCGGGCCGACGAGGTCGCTGAACCACCGGTGCCGGTCCGGCTCCGTCCCGGGCGCGAACCGGTCGAGCAGCCACTCGACCAGCCCACCGCTGCTGGACAGGCCGCTGATGAGGCAGTACGAGCGGCCGTCCACGAAGGGGCCGACCGAGGTGCCGGTGGGCTGCGCGGGCGCCGGCGGCGGCGCGGCGACCGGGGTGACGACGGCCTCGGCCGTACCCATGGAGTCGGCGACCTGGCCAACGGCGCGCACCCCGGCGGCCCAGGCCGCGGCGAGATGGTCGTGGCCGGCGACGACGACCGGCGTCCCGGCCGGCAGGCCGGAGCGGGCCGCGGCCGAGGCGGTGACCCGTCCGGCGACCCGGTCGGCGGCGGCCGGGGGCATCTGGTCGGGCCGCAACCCCGCCAGGTCGAGCAGTTCCGGCGAGTAGGCCATCGCGGTGATGTCGAAGACGCCGGTGCGGGCGGCCAGGGTCGGGCTGGTGGCGACGGCCCCGGTGAGGGCGGCCACCACCAGATCCGCCGCGTTCGCCCAGCAGGACGCGCGGCGCAGCAGTTCCGGTTCATGCCGCCGCAGCCAGATCCACCGGGCCAGGGGCAGCTTCGCGCTGGGATGCAGGCCGGTGGCGGCGAAGAAGGCCGCCCGCCCGACGGCGTCGCGCAGCTCGTCGGCCTGCCGGTGGGCCCGGCGGTCCCGCCAGTGCAGCAGCTCGCCGACCGGGGTGCCGTCGGCGGCCACGAAGCTGCCGGTCTCGGCCATGCTGGCGACGCCCAGGGCGACCGGCGCGGTGCCGGCGGCGGCCACGCATTCGGCGAGCAGCCGCAGCGCGGTGTCCCGGAGCGCCTCGACGTCGGACGGGGTGCCGGCCTTGCGCTGCGCCACCGGGGTGCCGTCCGCCCGGAACACGCCGGCCTTGGTGTGCGTGGTGCCCACGTCCAGGCCCGCCAGCAGCGGCTGCCCCGCCGTCATCGGCCGGCGCCCTGATCGAGCAACGACCGCCGCGGGTCGGGGTCGGTGGTGATCCGGTCGAGGATGTCCCGCAGGGTGCTGTCGGTGCCGACGTTCCCGGGTACGACCACGTAGGACGGGGCGCCCTGCGGCGTGCGCAGGCGCCGCACCGGCACGCCGGGCCGGATCTGCCCCCGGACCCACGCGCCGCTCGCGCCGAGCGCGTCGGTGGCCAGCCGCGCCGAGGTGATGCCACCCTTCGCCACGACCAGGTCCACCTCGGCGGCGAGACGCCGAACGGTCGCCACGAGGGTGTCCATGAGCAGCTCCGGCGCGGCGGCGATCCGGTCGTGACTCGGCGCCCGGTCGCTCGCCAGCAGCGCGTGGCCGTCCTGCTGGAGTCGCTCGCGTACGGCGCCGGCCAGCAGCGCGTCGTCGCCGCGCTGGGCGCTGGCTGGTATCTCCACGCGTCGGTCCCACAGCCCACCCAGGGCCCGCAACTGGCGGGTACTGGCAGCGGTGAAGGAGCCGCAGGCGACCAGGACGCGGCCGGGCGGCGGCAGCGGGATGCGGTCGAGCGGTCGGGTGGAGAGGCCGGCCAGGGCGGCGGCCAACGAGGCGGCGCAGCGCACCACCACCCGCGCGCCGCGGTTCTGGGCTCTGACGAGGCCCGCCGCGATGGCCAGGAGGTCGGCTTCGCGGACGCAGTCGGGGATGACGAAGGCGTCCGGCCCGGCGCCGAGCAGCGCGTCGGCGACCGCGTCCGGCCCGTGCGCGCGTAGCCGCGCCAACGGCACCGGCACCGCGTGTCGGCGGCCGCCGCTGACCTCCCGCACCCAGTCCGCAAGGGTGCCGCTGCGGTAGCCGAAGACGGGGTCGCGGGCGAATTCCGTGTCCGCGACCGGAACCGCCCCGGTGGCGGTCCGGAGGTAGTGGATGCCGTCGCGGGTGAAGCGTCCGCCGTCGAGGAAGGCGGGCACGAAGAGCACCGGCGTGTGCGGCGCGACGGCCTCGACCTCGGCGACCACGTGGCCGCGCAGCGTCGAGTCCCCGCGCAGGATCAGGGTCGCGGACCGGCCGGCGTCCCGGGCCGCCGCGTCGACCGCGCGGGCGATGCCGCCGACCAGTTCGACGGCCGGCCGCTCGGCGAACGCCCGGCTGTTGGAGAGCACGAAGACCGCCGGCTGCGCCGAGGCGAGGAACTCGTCGAAGGTGGCCCGGTCGGGTCGCAGGATGACGTCCACGTCGCTGACCGCCTGGGTTCCGGTCGGGTCGTCGTCGATGATCACCTTCGCTCGCTGGTCGGCGGCGATCTCGGCTCGCCAGGCAGCGAGATCCTGCACGCCACGCCCCTTTCGATCGCCGGGCCCCGTCCCACTCTGCGTCCGGTGGCAAAAGATGTCAATGGTTGGACATCTTTCGGCCGAACGTGGACGGATGGCTGACCGTCGGGCCTCCGGCCACCGGTACGGTCTAGCCGTGACAGTCCGACAGCGCACCAGCGATCGGGAGCTGCGTTACACGTCCGCGCCGCAGCGCCGGGAGGAGATCCTGCGCCGGATGCGCGGCACCGGCTACGTGTCGGCACCCGAGCTCAGCGTCGAGCTGGCGGTGTCCGAGCGCACCGTCCGGCGTGACCTGCAGAAACTCGCCGAGCAGGGGCTCGTCGACCTCGTCTACGGCGGAGCGCTCGCACCGACCGGCGTCGCCCCCGGCTCCCCCTTCCTCACCCGCGTGCAGGCGCAGTACGCGCAGAAGCGGGCAATCGCCAACCAGGCGCTCCAGCTCGTCGAGCCCGGCGCGACCATCGGCATCGACGCCGGCACCACCACCCTGGAGATGGCACGGCTGCTGCCGCCCGGAAGCGATGTCACCGTGGTGACCCACTCGCTCCCCGCCATGGGGGCAGTCGGCGAGCGGGACGACCTGACCCTCATCGGGCTGGGGGGCCTGCTCCATCCATCCACCCAGACGTTCACCGGACCGGACACCATCACCACGATCAGCCGGCTCCGGGTCCACACGTTCTTCCTCGCCGCGAGCGGCCTGGGCCCCGACGGGGCGTACTGCAGCAGCCCGCTCGACGCCGAGGCGAAGCGGGCATTCATCGGGATCGCCGAACGGGTCGTGCTGCTGACGGACTCGTCAAAGCTGCGCCAGATCGCGCCGGTCCCGATCTGCGACTACGGCCGGCTCGACGCGCTCATCACCGATGACGCCATCACCGACGCCGACCGGACGCGGCTGGCATCCCGCACCCGGCTGCTCATCGCGGCGGGCTAGGCAGCCGGAGCGGGACGACAGCGGATCGCCTCCAGGTCGCCGCGCAGCTCGCCGCGGCCTGCCCCGAACGGCACCACGATCGTGTCCCCCGCCGTGACCGGCAACGTCCCCTCGGCGTACCGCAGCGAGCCGTGCCCGGACACCATCACGACGACCGAGAACCCCTGGTCGAGGTCGCTGACCGGAGCGGGTCGCAGCCGCTCCGCGGCGAAGAACTCGTCGGCCTGCTCCGGGAACAGCCGCTCCACGCCCTGCCGGACCTGGCGCGCCGCCCGCCGAGCGCGGCTCAGGTCGGCCAGGCGCCCGTCCGTCCACGCGCCCCGGTCCACACAGGCCAACGCCGCATCCCTGCCGAGGCCGAGGTAAGCGGACGATTCCGACACCGCGAACCCCTGACGCTCCAGGAGCACCGAGAAATCGGTGGGCTCCTGCACCTCGACCAGGAAGATCCCCGGCCCGATGGCGTGCGGCAGACCGGCCGGCACCAGGACGGCGTCACCGCGCCGCACCCGTACCCGATTCGTCGCCGCGAGCATCGGGGCGACCTGCTCGGTCCTGACCCAGCCGGTCAGCTCGTCCGGCTCGACGTCGCGGGCGAAGCCGAGATGCACGACGGCGTCCGGCACCGCGTCCACGATCACCCACGCCTCCGTCTTGCCGTAGGGCGAGGCCAGGTGACGGCGGGCGAATCGCCGGTCCGGATGCACGTGCAGCGGCAGCCGCTCGCCGGCGTCCAGCAGCTTGACCAGGATCCCCGGGTCCGGCCCGTACCGGGCCACATGCTCGCGGCCCAGCCAGCGTTCGGGCTCCGCCGCCATCTCCTCGGCCAGCGTGCGCCCCTCGTCGAGCACGGTCAGGCCGGCGGGCGCGGACCGGTAACGGGCCGTGGTCGAGGCCACCCAGTCCTCGGGATGGAAGGCGTCGTCCGGCACGGGCAGCCCCCGGAAGCGATGAATGCGCCCGGTGCCGCGATAGAAGGAGCGCGGCGTGTTCGCGGCAAGGCGCAGGGGTCGCATCGGTGGTCTCCTTCAACGGGACGCGTTCTGCGTGGCACCGAGTCTCGCCGGTGGCGGCTCAACATGGACGCTGGAGGGGCGCGGTGCGGCACTGCCGCCATGACGTCCGTCATCAGATCACACGGCTGGTCGTGGTGGGTCCGAGGCGGGCATGCGGTGGTCGCGTCAGACGCGGGGGCGGTCACGGCGGAGGCCGCGCATCCGGTACGGCGACCCGCTGGGGGCAGAGGGGTCGGCGGCACTGTCGTTGGACCCGGCACCCCGTGGGCCGATGCTGCTCATCCTGCCGGGGCGGTCGGGAATATTCCGTTTTGCGGCGAGTCAGGCGACACCGACCCGCCGAGGCGGAACAGTAGGTGGGTGACCGGCAGCGAGCGGGAGTCGGGGCGGCGCGCCCGATTCTTCCGGCAGCTCGAGCTCAGGACGGGGGGCTCCGGGGTAAACCGGCTGGAACTGTTCCTCGATCTGGTGTTCGTGTACGCGTTCCTGAGCGTCACGGACCTGATGGCGGAGAACTTCGGGATCGAAGGCCTGCTGCAGGGTGTGGCGGTGATCCTCCTGCTGTGGCGGGCCTGGACCTCGTACACCGTGGTGGGCAACGTCGTCCGGGTACGTTGGGGAATCATCCGGCCGATCATGTTCGGCGTGGCCGCGACCATCCTGCTGGTCGGTATCGCCACACCGGTGGCCTTCACCGATCGGCCCGGCGCTCTGTTCGGGCCGCTGGTCTTCGTGACCGCCTTCCTGCTGGCCCGGCTGACGGCGCTGCTGACCCTGACCTATGCCGGGTGGGGCACGAAGATCATCCGGAGTCTGGCAACGGGCGTCTGGCTGCCGTTGTGCGCCAGTGCGGCGCTACTCCTGTGCGGCGCCCTGCTGCCGCGTCACTTGCCTGCGGGGGTGAACGGTGGCGCCGTCCGGCTGGCCTTCTACTTCGCCGCCGCGGTGGTCGACTTCATCGGCGTCCGGGCGATCGGGGCGGGCGCCCTGCGGATCGCGTCGGTGCCGCACTGGACCGAACGGCACCGGCTGATCGTGCTCATCGCGCTGGGCGAGACGATCATCTCGATCGGCACCAGCCGGGGCCTGAGCGGTGGCCCGCCGATCACCTGGGCGGTCATCCTCGGCTCGGCGCTGAGCCTCCTCGTCGTGGCGGTGCTGTGGTGGCGCTACTTCGACATCGCCGGGCTCGCCGCCGAACAGGCGCTGGAGCAGGGACCGGCCGGCAGCAGATCGATGCTGGGCCGGGACGCGTACAGCCTGCTGCACGCACCGATGATCGTCGGCCTGGTCCTGCTCGCACTCGGGCTCAGGCGCGCGTTGAGCGCGGTCGAGCCCGCGGCCGCGCCCCGGTGGGACCGGCTGAGCGTGCTGGTCCTCTACGGCGGTGCTCTCCTCTACCTGCTCGGCCTCGTGGCCCTCGAGCGCCGCACCATCGGCCTGCTGGGCCGCAGCCCGCTGCTGGGAATCGCCCTGGTCATCGCCCTGCTGCCCGTCGCGGTCGAGCTGCCGGCGGTGGCCGTGGTGGGACTCCTCGCCGCCGTGCTGGTCAGTATGGTGCTGGTTGACCTCACCGTGTTCCGCCGGCGCCACCGCGCGCTGCACGAGATGGTCGCGTCGGTCGCCGCGCGCACCGCCGGCAGCGGTGTCACACCGAAGGAACTCTTCCTCGACCTGGTGGTCGTCTACGCGTTCATCCAGGTCAGCGTTCTGATGGCCCGGCACCCCTCCGTGGTCGGAGTCACCCAGGGGCTGGCGGTGCTCAGCCTGCTGTGGGCGGCCTGGTGTCTGTCCGCGCAGCTCGGCAACGCGCTGCGCAGCGAGTCCATCGTCGCCCGGCTGACCGTCCTGCTGATCGTGGCGCTGACCCTGACGATCGGCATCGCCATCCCGCAGGCCTTTGAGCGGGTGCCGGGCGGTCTGCCCGGGCCCCTGATCGTGGTGCTCTGCTATCTCGTCCTCCGGGTGCTGCACCTGGCCGCGTTCCGCCGGGTCGCTGCCGCAGCGCCGCCCGCGCCACTGTGGCGGGTCAGCGTCTCGACCCTGGTGTCGCTGCTGCTCCTGCTGCTCGCTGCCCTGGCTGCCTCGCGACCACACGGCCCGGGGGCGGGCCGGGTCGAGGTTGCCCTCTGGGTCGCGGCGATCGTCATCGACTTCTCCGGCGGCTACCTCATGGGGCCACGGTTCTGGCTGACAGGTTCCGCGAAGCACTGGACGGACCGGTACGAGCTGATCATCCTCATCGCCTTGGGCGAAGCGATCCTGTCGACCGGCGTGGCGCTGTTCGGGCGCCCCATCTCCTGGTCGGTCATCCTCGCCATCGCGGTCAGCATGATCCTCTTGTCCAGCCTCTGGTGGGCGTACTTCGACACCGATGCCCTCGTCGGGCACCGGGCCGTGCAGGCGGCGACCGGCAGACCGCGTGGAGCGTTGGCCCGCGACGCCTACACCTACCTGCACCTGCCCATGATCGCCGGCCTGATGCTGCTCGCCTTCGGCCTGCACGAACTCCTCGGCCTGATCAGTGACCCGGCAGGTCCGCACGCACCGCTCGGGCACCCGGCCGTCTTCACCGGAGTCATCCTCTATCTCGTCGCGACCCAGGCATTCTGGTGGCGGGTTCGGCATCAGATCCGCTGGGTCCGGACGCTGGGGATCCTGCTCATCGCGGTCCTCGCGCCGACCACCCTGCGCCTACCCCCGCTCTGGGTGCTGATCGTGCTCGCCGCGGCCACCGCCGCCGTCCTGGTGATCGACTCCCGGCGCGCCGTCGACCTGCGTCGACGGCTGCGCGAACCGTCACCGTCGGCCATCCTGGCCGATGCGCGTCCGGCCGAACCCCTCCGGTGACCCGCCCTCACCGGCTGGCCAGAACGCCGGCGGGCGCGCCGGCAGGTTCGGTGGTCCGGGCACGGTTGGTCGGCCGCCTGCGCAGCGCCCACTCGGCGACAGCCAGATTGATCACCCAGGCGGCGACCATCAGCAGCACCCGGGTGAGCCCCTTCGGCTGGCCGGCGAGCAGCATCCAGGGCAGGTGGGTCAGGACCTGGGTGCCCGCGCCGAGCCCGATCGCGTACCCGCGGGTCATCCAGGCGCGGTGGCGCACGATGTCGCGACGCCGGATCGCGGCAAGGCCGAGGACGATACAGCAGGCCATGGCCGAGCCGAAGCCGAGCCGAATCGGGGTCAGCAACACATCGTCGATGGGCGGGCGAGGGTAGAACAGCGTCATCCACAGCCCCGACAGTGCGGCGGCGAGCCCGCAGGGGACAAGCAGCCGTCCGGCGAGGCGGTGCCACCCGGGACGCCGGCGGCGGAAGCCGGGGGCGAACTGGAGCGCGCCGAGGAGGCAGTAGAGGCTGGCGCCGACGATGTGCACGAGCACGGGCACGGGCGAGGCGAAGAACCGGGCGTTGTCCGAAGTGACCGTCGCACCACCGGTGAGCTGGGCGACCCGGGCGGCGCCGGCCACCACGGGCACCAGGCTGAGGATGATCAGGCCGATGGGCACCAGCCACTGTCGCTTGGCCGAGGAGGTCACGGCGGTCCCTTCTCCAATGCACGAGGTGTACGGCGTACACCTGCCCACCACGGTAAGGTGTACGCCGTACACCGTCAAGGGGCGGTACGGTGGGCACCGCTGGAAGGGACGGCGACGGAGATGGCCCAGCAGGTGGACGGCGCACGCCGGGCACCCCTCAACCGGGACCGCGTGCTGCGCGCCGCCGTTGCGCTCGCCGACGACGGCGGCATCGACGCGGTGAGCATGCGCAGCCTGGCCCAGGAGCTGGGCGTCGTGCCGATGGCGCTCTACAAGCACGTAGCCAACAAGGACGAGCTCCTCGACGGCATGGTCGACGTCATCGTCGGTGAGATCGAGCCGCCGGTCGGCGGCGGCGACTGGAAGACGGCGATCCGCGAGCGCGTCCTCTCCGCGCGGCGCGCCCTGTTGCGCCATCCCTGGGCGTCGCGCGTCATCGAGTCCCGCCCCCACCCGACCCCGGTCGTGCTGGATCACCTGAACTCGGTCATCGGCATGTTCCGGGCCGGAGGCTTCTCCGCCGATCTCACCCACCACGTGATGCACGCCCTGGGCAGCCGCATCTGGGGATTCACCCAGGAGGTGTTTCCGGCCGCACCGCCACCGCCTGATCCGGAGCTGCAAGCGGCCATGATGCGCGAGATGGCCGCCAGATACCCCTACATCATCGAGATTGCCACGGCCGCCGCGCATGAAAGCGGGTCGGTCGTCGGCGGCGGCTGTGACGACCAGTTCGAGTTCGAGTTCGCGCTCGACCTGCTGCTCGACGGGTTCGAGAGACTCCACCGACAGGGGTGGACCTCCCGCAGCCGGGCCTGACCCGACGCCACTGCTGCTCACCCAACCCGCGGCCGGGTGCTGAGCCGCCGCGGTGTCGTACTCCCGTGCCAGCATGGCCGCATGGCGACCTCGAAGCGGCCGGTGACCATCCCGACCGACGCCAGCGTCGACGACTTCCTGGCCGCGGTCCCCGACGAACGCCGCCGGGCCGACGCCGAGCGCCTCTGCGCGATGCTGCGCGACAGCACCGGCGAGCCCCCGGTGATGTGGGGCCCCAGCATCGTCGGCTTCGGCAGCTACCGCTACACCTATCAGAGCGGGCGCACGGGCGACTGGCCGCTGGTGGGCTTCTCCCCGCGCAAGCAGCAGCTCGTCATCTACCTGGTGGGTGGGTTCGAGGAGCGGTACGCCTCGGTGCTCGCCCGGCTCGGCCCGCACAAGACCGGCAAGGGCTGCCTCTATCTGAAGCGGCTCGACGACGTCGACGAAAGCTCGCTCCGCGAACTCGTCGACCGCACCGTGCGGGTGCACACGGGCGTCGACCGGGCCGGCGAACGCGGACGCTAGGCGGGACCCCGGGGCCCGGGGCCCGCCGACGGCCCGGCTCAGCGGGCGGCCAGCTCCTCGACCCGCGCCGGCTCCCGGTGGGTCACCTGAGGTGTGGTGCGTCGTCGACCCGACCAGAGCACCCGGGCGACGATCCCCGGCGCGAAGAGCCCCGGCGGCGGCGTCATCAGGTTGGCGACGCTCAGGAAGCGCCGCCCGACGACCGGGTGCCGCGCGGCTGCGGCGTGCAGGCGGCTGACGTACCCGTTGAGGAAGCGGGTCCGGCGGCTACGCGGCCCGACGACCGCCGGGTAGCGCAGGTCGGCGCCGACGGCCATGTCCCACGGCACGTCCACCACCTTCGCCGCCGCGGCGAAGAAGCGGCGGGGCAGCTCCCGCCGGCTCAGCCGGAGGCAGTCGCGCAGCACCATCGCCTCGGCCGCGGCCACCGTCATGCCCTGCCCGTACGCCGGATTGAAACTGCAGATCGCGTCCGCGACCGCGATGAAGCCCTCGGGCAGGCGGGCGAGGCGCTCGTAGCGACGGCGCACGCTGGTGGGCAGCCGCATCCGCTTCGGCGGGCCGAGCGGCTCCGCCCGGCTCAGCAGCGCGCGCAACTCCGGGGTGGGCAGCCGTCCGGCAAAGGCGAGGTAACCCTCGGGGTCGGTCGGCGGGGCCTGGTCCGGGCCCACGCCGAGCAGCGTGACCATCCACCGGTCGCCCTCCGCGGAGATGGCCACCCCGCCGTACGGGGCGGCCGGCGACGGGCTGCTGACCAGGGCGGCGAAGTCACTGTCCCCCGGGGTGCGGCGGTAGTCGCGGGAGACGTACACCGTGTGGGGGTCGACCCGGTCCTCGACGGGCGGCTGGTAGCCGAGCTCGGCGAGCCAGGTGGGGCCGCGGTTGCCGCGGCCGGTCGCGTCCACCACCAGGTCGGCGGCATGGCGCTCCTCCTGGCCACCCCGGGGCAGGATCCGCGCGCCGGTGACCGTGTCGCCGTCGGCGTCGCAGAGCAGCCCCAACGCCTCGCACCGCTCGCGGACCTCCACGTTGGGCAGTGCGCGGACCCGGCCCCGGACGTACGACTCCAGGGCGCGCCGGCTGACGCAGAGCCCTTCCAGGCCGGAGGCGACCCGGGGAATCGGATGGCCGTCGTTGACCCACCGGCAGTCCCGCTGGACGTCGACGGGGAGGGCCCCCTGGGCGGTCAGGTCGGCGGTCAGGCCGGGGAAGAGCTCCTCCAGGATCTGCAGCCCCCGGGCCAGCAGGCCGTGCGCGTGCTCGCTCTGCGGCACACCCTTGCGGTCAGCGACCTCCGCCGGCAGCTCGTCCCGGTCGAAGACGGTCACCTTCGCGTACGACTCGCTCAGCACCCGTGCGGCGAGCAGGCCGCCGATGCTGCCGCCGAGGACGATCGCCGAGCCGGTCTCATTGGTGGTGGACACGGTTGACTCCGTTTCAAGCAAAAGGGATGCCAACAGTTAGCGGCACGGGGTCGCCACGGGAAAAGCGAAATGGCGGACGGCTAATTGACAGTGCGCGGCGCCGCCCTTTCCGAAACGCCGACCGTTCCGCGTTCGGCACGAGAAGCGCCTGGTCAGGAGCATCCGAGGTTTTCCTGACCCGCACAGTGGCCGATATCTCAGTCGACTACCGGTCACTGTTCCCAGGCTGCCGGCTCGGCGCGGCACTCCAGCAAAGCCGGAGGCGGAGCGGCGCGGGATCAGCGCCGCGTGCGGCGGGACCTGACCGTCCGGACCAGCCCCACGCCGAGCAGACCCGCCCCCAGCACCCCCAGCCCGCCGAGCAGGCGCGGCAGGTCGCTCCGAGGCGGAACGGCGGGCACCGGCGACCGGGAGACGGGAGCGGTCGGCGCACCCGTGGCCCTCGCGGGACCGGGCACCGGGTAGCGCAGGATGGTCGGTCGGGTTCCGGGCGGCTGGTCCGCGGATTCGGAGACCGTGAGCAGGAAGCGGCCGTCCGGGGTGTAGGCGATGGACTCACCCTGGGGTTCGTCGGGCAGCGGAACGACCCGGGGTGTCCCGCTGGTGATCGCGCCGACGACGTCGTCGTCGGGGACGTCGAACTGAAAGGCGTCGGCGTAGGTGCGCAGCACCACCCGCCGCCCGTCCGGCGCGGTGGCCGCCCCGGTGACGACGGCGCGGCCGAGGAAGCCGGACGGGTTGCTCGTGTCCGTGCCGGGCAGGCGCACCTGCCCCCGCCGCGCCATCGGCACCGTCGCGCCCGGCACCAGGTCCCGGGTCGGGGCGTAGATGCCGGCGGCGCCGCCCTGCTTCGTAATGATCAGCGGTCGCCCGTCACCGGTCAGTAGCAGCGCCTCGGCGTCGTGCGGCCCGTCCGGGTAGGTCAGCCGGTGCAGCACCGGCCGATCACCGCCCGGCGGAAGCTTCCACACGGCCACGGTCTGCCGAGACTGGTCGTTGTCGCCGATGTCGGCGACCCAGATCGTGCCGTCGGCCCCGACGGCGAGGTCCTCGGTGTCGCGCGGCCGGGACGGATACCGCACCGCACGGGTCACGCGGCAGTCAGCGGTGAGGAAGAAGATCCGCCGCCGGGCCTCCTCGTCGGCGCTGTCGTTGACTACCACGAGTCCGTTCGCCGTGGCGACCATTCCGGAGATCTCGGTGAGCCGGCTGTCCCGCACCCGGCACACCGGCACGCCGCCGGCCGGCGACGAGTGCGGTGCCGGTGCGGCCACCGCCGCACCGGCAGGTGCCAGCGCGAGCACCAGGCCGCCACCCGATGCCGCCGCCCGCCGCCACCACGCTGGCCGACGCCGCTCCCCCACCGCCACCTCGATCCGTGTCCCGCCGGGCCGCGCCCGCCGATCCGCCAGCGACCGCGACAGCCGGTGGCGCGGGCGCGGACAGTTGAGGTTACGACTGCGACGGCCGGTCCTGCTGACCCTCGCTACCGGGGAACACCGCGCCACACCAACACCAACAGGAGCACCAGATGAGCCGTACGCCGTAGCCGGACGCCCCGCCCCCGGCCCGACGTCGCCACACGGGGCATTTTCGCCGCCGTCCGGGGAATCAGCGGCCGTGCCCGACCTGACCGCCCTGCCGTGGCCCCTCGCGTGGAGCGTCGGCGTGTTCCTGCTGGCCGGGGCGGTCACCGTCGCGGGAAGCATTCGCCTCGCCGGCCTCGGGGACGCCCTCGCCGACCGCACGGGCTGGGGCGAGGCGTTGTTCGGCGTGGTGTTCTTCGGGGTCGTCACCGGCCTCTCCGGCATCATCATGACCATCGTCGCCGCGGCCAGCGACCAGCCCGAACTCGGCTACAGCAACGCGGTCGGCGGGATCGCCGCCCAGACCACCGCCGTCGCGGTCGCCGACGCCTTCTACCGCCGAGCCAACCTCGAGCACGCGGCCGCGTCGCTGTCGAACGTGCTGTCGGGGTGCCTGCTCGTCGCGCTGCTCGCGCTCGCCCTGCTCGCCAGCTACGTCCCCGAGACCAGCATCGCCGGAGTCGACCCCATGTCGGCGGTGCTCGTCGCGGTCTACGTGGGTGGGCTGGTGCTCATCCGTCGGGCCGGCGCCCAACCCATGTGGCAGGCCATCGCGACCGCGGAAACCCGACCCGACGTCCCCCACAACGAGAGCGCCCTCAACCAGCACTCGCCCGTCTGGTTGTGGAGCCGCTTCGCAGTCGTCGGGCTGCTCGTCGCCGGGGGCGGGTGGCTCGTCGCCCTCGCCGCGGAGAGCACCGTCGAGGTCACCGGACTCACCGCCGGGTTCGTCGGCGGCGTGCTCATGGGCGTGGTCAACGCCCTGCCGGAGACCGTCACCGCGGCCGCCGCCGTACGGCGTGGGGCACCGACCCTCGCCATCGCCGCCGTGCTCGGCGGCAACATCCTCGACGTGCTCACCCTGGTCGCCGGTGACCTGGCCTACCGGCACGGGTCGATCTACCACACGGCCGGCACCCAGGAACTGCTCACCACCACCACCAGCCTGTTCATGACCGCCGTCCTCCTCGGCGGGCTGCTCATCCGGCAAACCTGCGGGTGGGGCCGGCTCGGCTTCGAAGGCGTCCTGCTCCTGGCGAGCTACGCGGCCATGACCGTCATCCTCGCCGTCGGACACGGATAGCGGGGCTCGGTTGGGCCGTCGGGCGACGAGGCAACCCGGCTGGGCATGGCCGGCAGCGGAGACCGCTCGTTCCCGAGCTCTACGATGCGAGACAAGCCGACCGCCTGGCCCGCGCCCCGCCTCGCCGAGGAAACCGATGACCACTCCCGCCAGCACCGCCGGCGTCACGATCGCCGCGATTCGTGAGCAGCACGCCGATGCCGTGCTCGACATCTACCGGCTCGGCATCGCCACCGGCCACGCCACCTTCGAAACCGAGCCACCGGCCTGGGCGCAGTTCACCGCGACCCGGCTGCCTGGTCACCGTTGGGTGGCCGTCGACTCCGCCGGCCGCGTCCTCGGCTGGGTCGCCTGCTCAGCCGTGTCCGACCGGTGCGTCTACGCCGGGGTGGTGGAGCACTCCGTCTACGTCCACCCGGACGCCCGCGGCCGAGGCGTCGGCCGGCTCCTGCTCGATGCCCTGATCGCCTCCACCGAGCAGGCCGGGATCTGGACCATCCAGTCCGGCGTGTTCCCCGAGAACACGGCCAGCCTCGCCCTGCACACCGCCTGCGGCTTCCGCACCGTCGGCACCCGGGAACGCATCGGCCGCCACCACGGCACCTGGCGCGACGTCATCCTCATCGAACGCCGCAGCCCCGCCATCACCTGAGCCGGCGCGCCAAGGCTCCCGATCGACGCTCGCGCTCGCCTCGATCGGGAGCCCTCGTGCCGAGGTCAGTGCCAGTCGCTGATCTGGACGTCGTCCGGCGCCGGCCTGCCGCGCCCGGTCTCCACGAGCTCCTTGAGACTCATCAGGAACATCGCCCACTTGGTGCTGCAGTGGTGCATGAACTCGACCGGCTCGCGCCACCCCTCGTGCTTGAACTGGACGATCGTGTAGTCGCCGCGCTGGTCGAAGCGCCAGTCGATCTCGGTCCCGAGCCATTCCTCCGGGCCGTCGGTGACCCGCCACCGCACCCGGCCGGAGGGATCGAGCTCCAGGATCTCCATGTCGAAGCCACCGACGTCGCCGAACCGGAAAGCCAACTGCCCGCCGACCTCGCTCTTGCCCACCGTGTCGGTCGTCCACCAGCCGGCGATGCCCGCCGGAGTCGCCACTGCGCGGTAGACGTCGTCGAGCGGAGCGACGACGCCGACCCGGTGCAGGATGTCGACCATTTCATCCTCCTTGGTTGTTGCGGTTGCGTTCGATCGCCTCGGCGATCCGCTTGATCCGGCGGAGTCGGGCGTCCCACGTGGCGCCGACCGCTGACAGCTGGGCGACAGCTCGGGCGAGCTGCGCCTCGTCGACCTGGTAGTGACGCTCGCGACCGGCCGGCGCGGCGTGCACCAGGCCGACCCGGTCCAGGACGGCCAGGTGCTTCGAGACCGCCTGCCGGGTGACGGGTAGTCGCTCGCTCAGGGACGTGGCGGTGCCTGGTCCCCCGGCAAGAAGAAGGTCGATCATCGTCCGCCGGATGGGGTCACCGATCGCCGACCACAGGTCGTCATCGATCGCCGCGCTCATGCGGCGGCGACCAGCCGCGTGACGTACGTGCCCAGCGCGGGGATGTAGTGGTCCCACCCGCTCACGTGGTCGCGGTACTGCTCCTCGAGGACGGCGATCTCCCAGCCCATTTCGCGGAACCCGGCCTCGGTCATGCGGATCCGGGTCCCCGCACCGGTCGGGGTCAGGTCGAAGGTGACGAGCAGCGAGGGCCCGCTCCGGTCCGGGTCCGAGAAGCACCACCGGAAGGAGAATCGCTTCGGTGGGTCAACTTCCACGACGGCGAGTGCGACGCTCGTCGTCTCGCCGGTCTCCGCGTTGCGCCACACGAGTTCGCCGGGTGTGCCCGCGACCGGCTCGAACCGCGCGTCGTCGGGCCACCATTCCCGCATGTGCTCGGGCCGACTGATCACCTCGAAGACCACCTCGGGCGATGCGTCGACATGAACGTCGCGCTCGATGGATCCGTACTCCATGTCCCACCAGCCTTTCGCAACCTTTGGTTGCGTCACGCTACAACAGCCACCCCCCGATGTGCAACCTTTGGTTGCGCATTTGGCTGCCGTCCGCGCCGGCCGCCGCCCTGGCAATGGACGCCGCGACCGACGGGCGGTGGCGGAGGATCAGCGGATGCCGACGAAGAAGCGGGTCTGGTCGCTGCGGTGCAACGCGTGGTAGGCCTCGAACCGGGTGCCGTCCGGCAGCCAGGCCACGGACTCGATGCCGAGCAGCGGCATTGAGGTCGTGATCTCGAGCAGGGCGGCGTCCTCGGGCTCGGGGAAGACGGCTTCGATCCAACGGTCGGCCCCGACCGGTTCCAGTCCGTACCGGCGGCGCAGTACGTCGTACAGCGACTGGTTCTCGAGCACCGCGCGTTCCAGGCCGGGCACCAGCCGGGCCGGCAGGGCCGTGTCGACGAGCAGCCAGGGCTGACCGTCGACGCGTCGGAGTCGCCGCATCCGGACGACCGGCTCGCCCACCGGGATCTGCAGGAGTTCGGCCTCGCGCTGGTCCGCCGAGCCGAGGGCCTGGCTGATCGTGTGGGTGGTGACCCGGCGTCCCGACTCGCGCAGGTCGTCGGCGGAGCCCGAGACGGAGCCGACGAAGCGCAGCTCGGTCTTGCGGGGTGCGACGAAGGCGCCCCGTCCCTTGACCTTGTAGATCATCCGTTGCTGGACGAGCTCGCGGAGGGCCTCTCGCACGACCGTGCGGGAGACGCCGTAGAGGTCGGTCAGCTCCGCCTCGGACGGCAACGGCTGGTCCGGACCGATGTCGCCGGCCTCGATCTGGCCGCGCAGCTCCCGCATCAGCTGCATCCACAGCGGCTCGTTCCCGTCCCGGGTGAGCCGCCGGTAGGTCATCGTCATGGACTTCCTTCCCCGTCGATCGAGTACAGCATGCCACGGCAAAACGATCCCTGTCATGACAGGCGTTGGGGCCTGATGACCGCCCGAGTGCCGGGAAGACACAGGAACGTAACCGCCATCACTGTGACTTGGAACACGTTTGTCATCCAGCCCTAGCCAACCTGTCACTACAGGTCTGTAATGACTGGACCTCACCGCAGCCCCCGCCGCGGTCGGCTGACTGAGCACGTCCACTCCCGCTCCGGCGGGTTTTCGCTCTCCCTGGAGGCCCCCACCATGCGTACCCATCCCTCATCCCGACGACGGCGCACCGCGGTCGTGGCCGCGCTGGTCGCGGCCGTCGCGGTCACCGCGACCGGCTGCGGCTCCGGCGCGAGCGGCGGCAAGGCCAAGAGCGGCGACAAGCCGTTCATCGCGCTGAGCAACGGCTTCATCGGCAACGGCTGGCGGCAGACGATGATCGCCAAGTTCGAGGCCGCCGCCACCAAGGCCCAGAACGACGGGCTGATCAGCAAGTTCAAGGTCGTCAACGCCCCGGGTGAGAACTCGGCCACCGAGCAGGTCGCCCAGATCAAGAGCCTGCTGCTGCAGAAGCCGGACGCCCTGCTGATCGACCCGGCCTCGCCGACCGCGCTGAAGCCGGTCATCCAGCAGGCCTGCGACGCCGGCATCAAGGTCGTCGTCTTCGACTCGGCGATCGACGCCCCCTGCGCCCACGTGCTGCTCAACAGCTTCAAGGACTGGGCGACGGCCGCGGCCGAGCCGCTGGTCAAGGGCATCGGCGGCAAGGGCACCGTGATCGTCAGCCGGGGCGTGGTCGGCTCTCAGCCCGAGGCGGAGATGTACCAGACGACGCAGGACATCCTGGCCAAGAACCCGGACGTCAAGGTCGCCGCGACCGTCAACGGGATGTGCGACGGCGCCAAGGCGCAGAAGGCCGTGCTCGGTGTGCTGTCGAGCGTGGCGACGGTCGACGGGGTCATCGGCTGCGGTGACGGTTACGGCGTCGCCCAGGCCTTCAGCACGGCCGGCAAGCCGATCCCGGCGCTCACCTTCGAGACCAACGGCCGGGCGCTGAAGTACTGGCAGGACAACAAGCTCGACAACGGCTCGGTCGCGGTCATGTCCGACCCGGGCCAGTCGGTCGCCGCGCTGTGGGAGGCGATCGACCTGCTCGACGGCAAGGACGTCCCGAAGGAGCTGACCTTCCCGATCGTGCTGGTGGAGCAGAAGGACCTCGCCGCGTGGGCCAACGTCCTGAAGCCCGACGAGTACGCCGCCTGGCCGTGGACCCAGGAGCTCTTCCGCAAGCAGGTGGAGGCCGTCAAGAGCGGCGCCGCCCCGGTGCAGCCGCCGATCCCGACGGCCGCCGGCTGACCGGACAGCAACCCAAGGAGCGCATCATGCACGTCGACAACCTGCCGGTGGGGTCGCTCGCGGCCCCGCCGCAGGGCGACCGGAAGCCGTCCCCGGCCCCACCGGTCGTCACCGCGCGGCGGGTGACCAGGACGTACGGGCGCACTCGGGCCCTCACCGGCGTGGACCTCGACGTCCGCGCCGGTGAGGTGCTCGGCCTCGTCGGCCACAACGGCGCCGGCAAGAGCACGCTGATGCGCGTCCTCGCCGGCCTCGAAGCGTGCGACGAGGGTACGGTCACCGTGGGCGGCCAGGAGGCACCACGCGACGTCGCGCCGGGCGCCGACCCGTTCCGTGCCGTCCGGATGGCCTACCAGGAAACGTCGCTCTGCCCGGACCTCACCGTCGCGGAGAACATCTGGGTCTCCTCCCGGCACTGCCTGCCCCGCCTGCGCTGGCGGCGGCCGGCCAGCACCGCCGTGGCCCGCCGGCTGGACGAGATGTTCCCGGGACACGGGGTGACGCCGCGGGACCGGGTCGAGGACCTGTCGCTGGCCCAGCGGCAGATGGTGGAGATCGCCCGGGCGAGCCTGGTCGACCGGCTCGACCTGCTGATCCTGGACGAGCCGACCGAGTCGCTCGGCCCGGACGCCGCGCGCTCGCTCTACGCGTACGTCCGCCGGGTCACCGCCCAGGGCACCGCAGTCCTGCTCATCTCGCACCGGATCCGTGAGGTGCTCTCGGTGGCCGACCGCGTCGCGGTGATGCGCGACGGCGCGGTCGTCGCGGAGCGGCCGGCGGCCGGCCTCGGCGAGCGGGACGTGCTCACCCTGATGGGAGCCGAGGTGGTCGAACCCACCGCCGCTCCCGCGTCCGCCCGCGCGGCCGGCGAGCGGCCGGTCGTCGCCGAGCTGCGCGGCGCCACCGGCCAGGGCCTCCACGACGTGTCGATCACGGTCGGCCGGGGCGAGGTCGTCGGGCTGGCCGGGCTGGCCGGCCAGGGCCAGCAGCAGGTGCTCGAACGGCTGTGGCGCCCGGTCCGGCGGGACACCACGGTCCGGGGCACCCGCGCCTACGTGCCCGGTGACCGGCAGCGCTCCGGCGTGCTGCCGCTGTGGTCCGTGGCGGAGAACCTCATCGTCACCGCCATGCGCGGCCTGGCCCGGTACGGCGTCCGCCGCTCGGGCGCGGAGGAGGCCGCGGTCCGCGACTGGGTGGACCGGCTGGCCATCCGCGGTGGCGCCGACGCGGGCATGACCGAGCTCAGCGGCGGCAACCAGCAGAAGGTCATCGTGGCCCGGGCGTTCGCCTCCACGGCCGACCTGGTCCTGCTCGACGACCCGTTCCGCGGGGTCGACGTGCACACCAAGACCGACCTCTACACGCTCATCCGGCAGGAGGCGGCCGGCGGCCGCAGCGTGGTCTGGTACTCGAGCGAGAACGCCGAGATGGCGCACTGCGACCGGGTCTACGTGCTGCGGGCCGGCCGGGTCGTCGCCGAACTGACCGGCGCGGAGATCTCCGAGGAGCGGATCATCGCCGTCTCCTTCGCCGAATCCGAGTCGACAGGAGCACAGCGATGACGAACCTCGTCGCGACGGCGCTGCCGTCGCGGGCCCTGCTGCGCCGCACCGGACCCGCCCTGGTCAGCGCGGTCGCCATGATGGCCATGATCGCGGTCTGCTCGTCGCTGCAGTCCGACGTGCTGACCGTGCCCGGTCTCGCGTTGATCCTGTCGACCACCGTGCCGCTGGTCATCGCGGCCCAGGCCCAGATGGTGCTGATGGCCGTGGGCGACATCGACCTCGGCATCGGCAACTTCGTCGGGCTGGTCACCGTCATCACCGCCACCAAGCTGGTCTACTCCCCCGGCACCGGCGCGCTGCTGCTGCTCGGTCTCGTGGCGGCGTACGCGGTGCTCGGCGCGCTGATCCACCTGCGCCGGGTGCCGTCGCTGATCGCCACCCTCGGCGCCTCGTTCGTCTGGCTGGGCCTGGGACTGTTCGTCCTGCCCACCCCGGGCGGCAGCACCCCCGAGTGGCTGGCGACCTTCGGCTCCTGGCAGCCGGCCGGTTTCCCCGCCCCGCTGCTGCCGATCCTCGTCGTCGCGGCGCTGGTCTGGCTGCTGTCGGCCCGCAGCTCCGTCGGGGTGCGGGTCCGCGCGCTGGGCAGCAACCCGGTCGCGCTGCAACGGGCCGGCCTGCGACCGCTGGCCGCCCGGGTCGTCGCGTACGCCGTGGCCGGCGCGCTCGGCGTGCTCTCCGGGCTCATGCTCGCCTCGCAGACCGGTGGCGGCGACGTCTCGTCCGCCACCAGCTACACGCTGATCACGGTCGCCGCGGTGATCCTCGGCGGCGGGTCCTTCGCCGGCGGCACCGCCGTGCCGTGGGGCGTCGCCATCGGCGGCATCACCCTCGGCCTGGTCAGCGTCGTCCTCAGCCTGCTCGACGTGCCGTCGAACATGCAGTCGGCCGTGCAGGGCCTGATCGTGCTGGCCGTGCTCGCCGGCCGCGTCGTGGTCGGAAAGGTGCTCCGTTGACCCTCCGTACGCTCGCCCGCCCCTGGATCTGGGGCTTCGCCGCCGCCGCGCTGGTCTGGGTCCTCATCCTGGCCATCTCGAACCAGGGCGGCGGGCAGACGGTGTCGCTCGCCCTGTCCCTGGCCCCCTACCTGGTCATCGTCGGCCTGGGCCAGATGCTCGTGATCACCGCCGGACCGGGCAACATCGACGTGTCGGTGGCGCCGATCATCTCCCTCGCCGGGTTCGTCGCGGTCCAGGTGACCGCGACCACCGGATCGGTGCCGGTCGGCATCCTGGCCGGCATCGGGACCGGGCTGGCCGTCGCGGTGGTCAGCGTGGTGGCGATCCTCGGGCTGTCCGTCCCGCCGATCATCGCCACCCTGGCCGCCGGGCTGATCGCCTCGTCGCTGACGCTGTCGCTGGCCGACGGCTTCACCGCGGTGCCCGACGACGGACTGCGCGGGCTGCTCAACCTGCGCCCGGCCGGCGTACCGGTGCTCGCCGTCGCGGTGGCCGCCCTGACCGCGCTGGTCGTGGCCCTGCTCCGCCGCACCACGTACGGTCGCTCGCTGCTCGCGGTCGGGCAGAGCCGGCCGGCCGCGGAACGGGCCGGCCTCCCGGTCAGCCGGATCATCGCCATCACCTACCTGGCCAGCGGCGCCCTCGCCGGGCTGGCGGGCGCGCTGCTCGCCGCCTACATCGCGCCGTCGCCCGACCTGGGCACCCGCTACCTGCTCGACTCGGTCGCCGTCGTCGTCATCGGCGGCACGCTCATCTCGGGCGGCCGGGCCGTGCCGGTCGGCATCTGGGGCAGCGCGCTCTTCTTCATCCTGCTCGACGGCCTCGTCAACCTCGTGGGCTGGAGCACCGCCGCGCAGAACCTGCTCAAGGGCGGCCTGGTGCTGTTCGTCCTCTTCCTCGCCGGTGGCGGAACGCTCCGCAACGCCGGCGGGACCACCCGACCCCGTCGACGGCTGCGACCCGCGGCCGCGACCACCGCTGGAACTGACACAGGAGAGAACACCAATGCCTGACACCGACGGTCTGCTCGACGCCCGCGACTTCGGCGGGACCATCCCCACCGCCGCCGGCTTCCACATCAAGGGCGCGCACGCCCAGGACTGGGGCCTGCAGAACCGGCTGTCCCGGATCTTCCGGCCCGACAACGGCCGTACGGTGATGCTGGCCTTCGACCACGGCTACTTCCTCGGGCCGATGGCCGGCCTGGAGCGGATCGACACCAACATCGCCCCGCTCGTGCCGGACGCCGACGCGATCATGATGACCCGCGGCGCCCTGCGCACCAGCATCCCGTCGCACAGCAGCGCCGGGATCGTGCTGCGGGCCAGCGGCGGGCCGAGCGTGCTGAAGGACCTCTCGGACGAGCACATCGCCCTGGACATCGAGGACGCGGTCCGGCTCAACGCCGCGGCGCTGGCGATCCAGGTGTTCATCGGCGGCGAGCACGAGTCCCGGTCGGTGGCGAACCTCGCCGCCCTGGTGGACGCCGGCCAGCGCCACGGCATCGCCGTGCTGGGGGTGACCGCCGTGGGCAAGGACATGGTCCGCGACGCCCGTTACTTCCGGCTCGCCACCCGGATCAGCGCCGAGATGGGCGCCCACATCGTCAAGACGTACTACGTCAACGAGGGCTTCGAGACGGTGACCGCCAGCTGCCCGGTGCCGATCATCGTGGCCGGCGGCAAGAAGCTCCCCGAGCTCGACGCGCTGACCATGGCGTACCGGGCGATGCAGGAGGGCGCCGCGGGCGTCGACATGGGCCGCAACATCTTCCAGAGCGAGCACCCGGCCGCGATGCTGGCCGCGGTCCGCGCCGTGGTGCACGACGACGCCAAGCCCGAGGACGCCCACGAGCTCTTCCGGGAGCGGTCGGCCGGTTCCGCGTCCTGATCATCGCCAGGGGTGCGGGCCGGCCACCCGGCCCGCACCCCGCATCTCCGGGAGCTCCTCATGTCACACCCACCGACCGGCGCCGATGACCTCGTCGACCTGGTGATCATCGGCGCCGGCGTCAACGGCCTCGCCATCGCCCGAGACGCCGCCAGCCGGGGCCTGAGCGTCGTCGTGGTCGACCGCGGGGACGTCGGCGCCGGCACCACCGCCACCTCCAGCCGGCTCATCCACGGCGGCCTGAAATACCTTGAGCGCTACGACTTCACCCTGGTGCACGAGTCGATCCGGGAGCGGCACCTGCTGTTCCGCACCGCACCGCACCTGGTGCACGACTACCCCATGCTGATCCCGTTCTACGCCGGTGACAGCCGGCCGGGACCGCTGATCCGCCTCGGCCTGGCCGCGTTCGACGTGCTGGCCGCCGGCCGCGGGCGCGGACGCAGCCGGGGCCTGTCGGCCCGGGCCATCGCCCGGCGCTGGCCCCACCTCTCCCGCAAGGGCCTGCGGGGCGGCGTGCTCTTCAACGACGCCCAGGTGCCGTGGGCCGAGCGGCTCTGCGTCGAGCTGCTGATCGACGCTGAGCGGCTGGGCGCCCGGGTGCTGACCTACACGACGGTGACCGGTCTGCTCGTCACGGACCGACGGGTGCACGGAGTCCGGACCCGGGACAACGAGTCGGGACGCGAGGGCGAGATCCGGGGCCGCCTCACGATCAACGCGGCCGGGCCGTGGATCGACCGGATCCTCGACGGCCAGGTCGAGAGCGGACGCCTCAACGGCGGCACCAAGGGCAGCCACATCATCATCGACCCGTTCCCGGGCGCCCCGGACACCTGCATCTTCTTCGAGGCCGCCGCCGACCAGCGACCGATCTTCATCTTCCCCTGGCAGGGCCGGTACGTCCTCGGCAGCACCGACCTCACGTACGACGGGGACCTGGACGAGGTCGTCGCCAGCGACGCCGAGATCGACTACCTGCTCACCGAGGCCAACCGGTTGTTCCCCCAGGCCGGCCTCACAGCCGACGACGTGCTCTACAGCGTCGCCGGAATCCGCCCGCTGCCCTACACGGCCGGCGTCTCGGACAACGCCAAGATCAGCCGGGGGCACACGGTGCTCAACCACGCGCCCGCGTACCAGGGGCTGCTCACGATCATCGGCGGCAAGCTGACCACCCACCGTGCCCTCGCCGAGGACGCCACCGACGAGGCGCTGAAGCTGCTCGGCCGGCCACGGCAACGCTGCACCACCCGTACCCGCCCGCTGCCCGGCGCGGATACCCCGGACTGGTACGCCTTCCGCGCGGACTTCCCGCGCTCGGCCACACCGTTCACCCCGGCGCAGTCCGCCCGGCTGCTGGACCTCTACGGCGTCCGGGCCCGCCGGGTGCTCGAACTCGCTGTAGCCGACCCGGCACTGGCCGAGGTCGTCGACGAGCGGACCGGGGCGGTCGCCGCCGAGGTGGTGATGGCCTTCCGCGAGGAACGAGCCGTGACCTTGGCCGACGTGCTGCTGCGCCGTACGCTGATCGGCCTCGGCCCGGACATGGCGGTGTCGACGGCCGTGACCTGCGCGGACGTCGCCGTACGACAGCTCGGCTGGGACACCGGACGGGCCGAGGCGGAGGTGGCCGCCTACCGGGCGGAGCTGCTGCGCTTCCGCCCGCGCGGACTGAACCTCGCCCCGACGACCGGAGCGAGCGAGAGGAGGACGTCGTGACGATCCCGCACACCTGCTACCTCGGGGTCGACGTCGGCCTCACCGCCACCAAGGTGGCCGCCTTCGACGTCGTCGGCAACGAGCTGGCCGTGGTGCACGCCCGCACGCCACGCACCAGCGTCACCGCCCACCGCCACGACGTGGACATGACCGCCCTCGCCGACACGGTGCTGGCGCTGCTGGCGGAGGTCGGCGGCAAGCTGGCCGCCGAGGGGTACGCCCCGGCGGGCATCGGCGTGGCCGCACACGGCAACGGCATCTACCCGGTCGACGGGTCCCTGCGCCCGATCGGGCCGGCCATTGCCTCGTCCGACAGTCGGGCGCAGCACATCGTGCAGGCGATCCCGCCCGAGGGGGCCCGCCGGCTGGCCCGGGAGACCGGCTCGATCCCGTGGGTCGCCCAGCCCGCCGTCCTGCTGCGCTGGCTGCGGGACACCGAACCGGCGACGTACGCCGCCACCCGGTGGGTGCTCTCCTGCAAGGACTGGGTCACCGCGCAGCTCACCGGCGTGGCCAGCGCGGACTACAGCGACGCCAGCGCGTTCGGCATGGTCGGGCTCGACACGCGGGCGTACACGCCGACGGCGCTCGAACTGGTCGGGCTGCCCGCCGCCGACCTGGACCGGTTCCCACCGCTGCGCAGGTCCGACGAGGTCGTCGCCGGACTGAGCGCGGCGACCGCGGCCCGCACCGGGCTGCCCGAGGGCCTGCCGGTCATCGCCGGGTGCATGGACTGTGTGGCCGCCACCCTGGGCGCCGGGGGACGGGACCTCGGGGACGGGACGATCATCGTCGGCACCTGGGCGATCAACGGAGTGGTGGTGCCCGCGCGCACCCCCGCCCCGGAGGTCACGCTCAGCGCGTTCATGCCCGATCCGGCCACCATGCTGGCCATGGAGGTGGCCCCCACGTCGGCGGCCAACCTCGAATGGCTCGCCTGCGCCGGGGTGCCCCACCGGCAGACCGGCGGCGTCGCCGCGGCGGAACTGCTGCAGGAGGCCGCCGCGGTGCCGCCGGGCGCCGACGGTCTGCTGTTCCTGCCCTTCGTCAACGGCGCGCCCGAGCATCCGTCGGCGTCCGGCACCTTCCTCGGCGTCTCCAGCAACCACCGCCGGGGCCACCTCACCCGGGCGGTCATCGAAGGCGTCGCGCAGTACCACCGGGTGCAGCTCGACCGGGTGCTGGCCAGCGGCGCGGACGTCGGTGACCGACCCTGGCGGCTGGCCGGCGGGGGCGCGCGGTCGACGGTGTGGGCGCAGATCTTCGCCGACGTGCTGGGCCGGCCGGTCCGGCGGCAGCTCACCAGCGAACTCGGCGCCCGGGGGGTCGCCTCCCTGCTTCCCGGCGCCCTCGGCCACGACGTGCCGCCGTGGACCGTCAACGACGAGGACGACCTCTGCGTGCACCCGGGGCCAGACCGCGCCGCCTACCTGGAGCACGCCCAGGTGTTCGACCGCTGTCTGGCCCGGATGTCCGCCGTGTGGTCGGAGGTCGAGCGCTACCGCAACCCTGGTGGGAGCTGCTGACCGGGCCGTCATGCCGGACTGGGAAGAGGTGGGCAGCTGCGGTGCGTCGTCTCGGCCGACGCATCGGCCGAGATCGCACCGCAGCTGCCGCCCCGACCGCCCACTGCGCACCGATGACATGCCGCTCGGCTCCGCCGGCCCGGGCGGTCGGTGCCGGATGCTTGGACGGTGACAGAACCGGTTCGCAGACCAGCTAGGTCATCGCCGTTCGGCCTGGAGCGAGATCCGTCACGAATCGTCGGGTTCAGCGATGCGGTCATCGCCATCGCCGTCACGCTGCTCATCCTGGAGATCCGTCCACCGGACAGCCGGCACCTGTTCCACGGCCTCGTCACGCTCTGGCCGTCCTACCTGGCTTACGTCGTCACCTTCATGTTGATCGGGCAGGTGTGGGCCAACCATCACGTCATGTTCGACCAGATCCGTACCGTCGACCGGACGGTGTTGTTCCTGAACACCGTGCTGCTGATGGACATCGCGTTCCTGCCCTTCGCCGCCGCCGTTCTGTCCCGGGCGTTCCGTGACGGGGAGGGGCAGCGAGTCGCCGTCGTCCTCCACGGCCTCACGTTCGAACTGGCGGCCATCCTGTTCAACGCGATCTGGGAGTACGCCCGCCGTCATCCCCGGCTGCTGGTGACCACCCTCGATGCCGCCGGTGCCCGAGCCATCAGCCGGCGCTTCCGGCTCGCCCTCACCTGGATCGCCACCGGCACGCTGCTGGGCGCCCTCCTACCCCCGCTCGGCGTGGTGGTGATCGCCGCGTTCATCCCCTTCTACTGGCTGCCGATCCGGGGCGAGATCGACAGGCGGTGGCCCCGCCGAGAGGGCGGCGGACGGCCGTGACCGCGGCGGCCCGGCGGACCGTCCCCCACCCTGACCGAGCGCCGTTCCCAGCCCCGCTGGGTGCGCCAGTCCAACCGCGTCGCAGGGCGTATCCCACGGTTGGGCCCGTCCGGGTGGGGTAGACCGCCGCGAGTGGCGGGGCGCTCCTCGGCCGGGTTCACCCGGTTTGGGCCCGCAAAGGCGGCTCGGGGGGGACCGATGTCGGATGCATCAGCGCGGTGGGGCGGGCCGGGGATGTCCGATGACGTGGTGGAGCTGCGGGTACATGGCGTCTCCGGCGCGAGCGCCGGCCAGGTGTTGGACCTGCTGCAGATCGAGCAGGTCGCCGGCGATCGCAGTGGGGGTTTCTACCGACCCCGCCGCCGGTCCCCGGGCACCGACCGCGCCGCCCGGGTGACGCTGGAGGCGTACCGCTGGGGCGACCTGCCCTCCGGAACCGTGGGTCGAACCCTGTCGCTGGTGTTCCTGCTGCCGTTCATGCTGGTCAACGTGGCGATCTGGATGCGTCCGGCGGACCGCGGCTCCGACGCGATGGTCAGATCCCTGTGCCGGCTGCTGGCGCTCACGCTCACCGCGCTGTACGTGCTCGCCGTCGCCGGCGTCGCCCTGGACCTGATCGCGTGGAAGTGCATGAGCTCGCCGCACTGCCTTGCCGGGCGCAGTTGGTTGTCCTGGTTGGGTGGGCAACCGGTCGGGCTGCGGCTCGCGGTACTGGCGCTGGTCCCGGCCGCTGCCATCGGCCTGCTCTGGCGGGCCAGTACACGCCCAGGGCGGCTGTTCGACGCGTTTCGTGCTCCCGAGGCGGGGGTCTCCGGGCATCGGCTCGGCACCGTCGGTCGGTGGGACGCCGAACCGCTGGTGGGTCGACTGCGCTCCATCCACGTCGCGGCGGCGTTCGCGACCCTGGATGTCACGCTGCTCGCCGCCCGGGCCTCACCCCGCGCCTCGGCCGGCACCGTCGCGCTGGCCGTCGTCATCGGGGCGGTCCTGGCCGCCTGTGCGGTCCTGCTCTGCACCCCACCGCTGATCGACCGGGCCGCCGCCGATCGGCGACTCGACCGGATCACCAGCGCGCTGCGAACGATCGCCGTCGTCCTGACCGTCGTGGTCGCGGCCGACATCCTGACCAACCCGGCGCCGTGGCACGAGGGGGGCGGCCTGCCGGGCTACGACTGGATCCTCACCTGGCTGTTCGTCGCCCAGACCGCCCTGCTGACCGCGCTGGGAGCGGTGCTGCTGTGGCGCCGGGGTCGCCAGCCGGCTGCCACTCCCCTACTCGGCCTGGGAGCGCTGGCGATCGCGGCCGCCGCGATCAGTCTGGCGGTGGCGTTCTCCGCCGAGCTGGTCTACCGGGTGGCGGACTTCCTGGACCGCGACGCGCCGACCGCGGCGGGCGTGGCCGCCGGGCCCACGAGGGCGTACACCTGGGCGATCTTCGGCTTCTTCCGGGCGGTACTGATCACGCTGCTCGTGGCGGGCCTGGTGACCCTGATTTCCCGTCCGGGCCGGTACCGCGCCGCGGCGGCAATCGTCGGGCGCGACTACCCGGATCCGCCGGCGGAAGCCAGGCCCCGGATGCGGCAGGTGCAGAAGGCGATAGCCCAGGCCCGGTTCACCGAGCGACTGATACCGCTGGCCGTGGTCTACGCCTGCCTCGCCGGAATCGGCACGGCCACCACCTCCATCGGTCTGCTGGAGCTGTATCCGGGTGACGTCGTCGAGCGGTTCGAAGGGGTGCCCGCCGACCTGGTCACCTTCGCCATCGCGTTCGGCAGCTGGGTGATCGCAGCGACCATCCTCGGCCTGATGATCGCCGGAATCTTCGCCTACCGGACCGCCGGGTTCAGGCGCCACGTCGGCGTGCTGTGGGACCTGGGCACGTTCTGGCCCCGGGCGGCCCACCCGTTCGCGCCGCCCTGCTACGCGGAACGTGCCGTGCCGGAACTGACCCGACGGATCACCTACCTGGTCGGACGGGGCAAGGCGGTGCTGCTCACCGGGCACAGCCACGGTTCGGTGCTGGTCGCCGCGACGGTGCTCCAGTTGCCTCCCCAGATCAGCAGCCGGGTCGCCCTGCTCACCTACGGGTCACCGCTGCGCCGGCTCTACGGCCGGCTCTTCCCCGCCTACATCGACGACGAGGTGCTGCACGAGATCGGCGCTCGAGTCGACTGGCGGTGGATGAACCTGTGGCGCGACACCGACCCGATCGGTGGCTGGATCTTCTCCGCCCACCGGCCAGCCGCGCCGGACACCGCCGGCCGCCCGGCCGCAACGGTGGACCGCCGGCTGCGAGACCCCGTCGCCGTGGTGGCTCCGCCCGGCGACAGCGTCCCACCCCCCGTGCAGGGACACCGGCCCTGCGAGTCCGAGCAGCCGTTCACCGAGGCGGTGCGCGAACTGGTCGAGCGCCTCCGCATGCCGATGGACCACGGGCCCCGGCGGGCCGAACCACCGGCCGGGCAATGACTTCGGCTGCCGCCTGTCCCGCTTGAGCCCGGGGACAGGCGCACGGCAGACTGGTGGCATGACGCGAGGCACTGCCCTGGTCCGGCGACCGAGCGGCCGGCTGGCTGAGGGGCTGGTCACCCACATCGAGCGCAGCGACGTGGACATGGCACGGGCCCGGCGTCAGCACGAGGCGTACCGGACCGCGCTGGTCGAAGCCGGCTGGCAGGCTCACGAGGTCGCCATCGCCGAGCACTGCCCCGACTCGGTGTTCGTCGAGGACACCGTCGTGGTCTGCGAAGGCCTGGCGGTGATCACCCGGCCGGGCGCGCCACAGCGCCGCCCGGAGATTCCCGGCACCGAAAAGGCGGTCCGCGACGCCGGGCTGGAGGTCGTGCGCATCGAGGCTCCCGGGACGCTCGACGGCGGCGACGTGCTGCAGGTCGGCAGCACCGTGTACGTGGGTCGGGGCGGTCGCACCAACGATGCGGGCGTGGCCCAACTGCGCGCGCACCTGGCGACCCGCGGGCGCACGGTGATTCCGGTCCCGCTGCGCGACGTGCTGCATCTCAAGTCGGCCGTGACCGCGCTGCCCGACGGCACCCTCCTCGCGCTGCCGGAACTGCTCGACGCGGCCGCGCTCCAGCAACCGGTGCGGCCGGTCGACGAGGAGGCCGGCTGCCACGTCGTACCGCTCGGTGACGACCTTGTGCTGCTGGCCGCGTCGGCGCCGCGCACGGCGGCGCTCGTGGCGGACCTCGGCTTCACGCCGGTCGTCGTCGACATCGGCGAGTACGAGAAGCTCGAAGGCTGCGTCACCTGCCTGAGCGTGCTGATCCCCCAGGTCTGACCCACGCCCCGGCCGGGCCCGGCCGGGCGCCGAAGTGGCGGTGGGCGACGAGGGTCAGCGACGCGGCGCGCGAACCCGCCCGATCAGGTGGAACACCCGGCTGAGCTGTCGGTAGGGGTCCCGCACGCTCGCTTCGAGCTCGACGGCGGCCACGGCCGCCAGGTCCGTGCTGTCGGGCGGCAGGTCCAGCCAGTCCGAAAACAACCAGACCCCGTACCAGGCCTCGGGGTCCACCCCGCTCTGCTGCAGCAGGGTGGACAGGCCCTCGACGGTGTCGCCCCGGGTGTCGACGCCGAGCACCCCGACCTCGCCGGTGGCCTCGAAGGCGGCCAGGGCGTCGGCCCAGCGATGATCGAGGGCCGGGCGGACGGCCAGCGTGCGGGCATTGAGCGCCATGACCGAGACGACCCCTCCGGGTGCTGCACAGCGGCACAGCTCGGAGACCAGCGGCTCGGGTCGATCGAGGTACATCAGCACGCCGTGGCAGAGCACCGCCGTGAACTGCTGCCCACCGGTCGCCGCCCGGGCCTGCTCGCCGGGTGCCTCGACCAGCCGGACGCGCCGCCGGACGTCGTCCGGCTCGGCCTTGAGCCGCTGCTCGGCCTTGGCGAGCATGGCCGGCGACGGGTCCAGGACGGTGACGTCGTAGCCGAGTCGGGCCAGCGGCAACGACTGGTGGGCCGCACCCCCGCCGACGTCGAGGACGCTCGCCGGCGGCTGCGGGAGGTGCCGCAGCAGCTGAGCATGGAGGACGTACGTCCGCACCTGCCCCTTGACCGAAGCGTACGCACCTTCCACGAACGGGTTCGCCAACCCGGCCCAGGCGTCCGACGGCATACGGGCATTGTGGCATCGGATGAGATCCACCCGCTCGGTGTCGGCGGCCGCGAGGACCCGGTCCGGCTCGTGTTCGACGCCGCTCCCCGCGAAGGCTTCGTCGTCGGCATGGCCGACATGGGCGACCGCTTCCGCCTGGTCGGCAACGCGATCGACGTCGTCGAGCCGCTCGAGGCACTCCCCGCGCTCCCCGTCGCCCGAGCGGTCTGGGCGCCCCGTCCGGACCTGCGCACCTCGACCACCTCCTGGCTCACCGCCGGAGGCCCCCACCACACCGTGCTCTCCACCGCCCTGACCCGTGCGCACCTGGAGGACTTCGCCGAGATGGTGGGCGTGGAGCTCGCCTACATCGATGAGACCACCACAACCCACGGCTTCGCCCGCGAGCTGAGATGGAACAACGCCTACCACCGGCTGGCGCAGGGCCTCTGATCCAGACGAGATCGGGTTGGTCCGTCGCGCCCTGATTTTGCTGGTCCCGCCCTCGTTCCGGATGTTCCTGCATATCGTGAAGTGGTCCCGCAGGACCACCGCTCAGGTGTGCGGCCGGGGAGTCTCTCTGGGGTTGCGCCGAGCCGGGCAGTGCAGGTGATCGGGCCGGCACCGATCGTGTGCCGACTCCCTGGGGTGTGGTGAAAGGAGATCGTCATGGGTTCGACTTCCGTTCCGGAGGGCCCCGGCTCCGTCTCGCAGGCGCCGAACCTTCCGGCAGGGTTCACCGACACGTTCACCAGCCGGTACGTCGACATCGGCGAACTGCGCCTACACGCGGTCGTCGGCGGTGACGGACCGCCGCTGCTGCTGGTGCACGGCTGGCCGCAGAGCTGGTACGCGTGGCGCCTGCTGATGCCCGCCCTGGCCCGGGACTTCAAGGTCATCGCAGTCGACCAGCGTGGCATGGGGCTGTCCGACAAGCCCGAGGACGGGTACGACCCGGGCACCCAGGCGAACGACATGGTCGCGCTGATGGACGCGCTCGGCCACCAGCGGTTCGCCGTGGTCGGCACCGACACCGGACTCCCGATCGGATACGCGTTGGCCGCGGACCACCCGGAGCGGATCGAGCGCGTGGCCCTCGCCGAGGTTCCTGGGCCTCCGGGGGCGGTTCCCTCACCGCCCATGTTCGCTCCCGGGCCGCTCAACGACCGGTTCTGGCACATCCCCTTCAACCGGATCAACAAGCTGAACGAACAGCTCGTCCAGGGACGGGAGAAGATCTTCTTCAGCTGGGAGTTCACCATCCAGGGCGGGAAGTTGCCCGACGACGTGATCGACTACTACGTCGGTATGCTCTCCAACCCCGACTCCCTGCGTGGCAGCTTCGGGTTCTACCGAGCGTGGGACGCGATGATGACACAGAACGAGAAGCGCAAGAACAAGCGGCTCGCCATGCCGGTCCTGGCGATCGGCGGAGCGGCAAGCAGCGGCGACAAGGTCGGGGAGGCGATGAAGACCCTCGCGGACGACGTGCAGACCGCGGTCATTCCGAACAGCGGGCACTTCATCGCCGAGGAGGCTCCCGATGCGCTGCTTGCGGCGCTGACCGCGTTCCTGGCCCCGTATCGCCAAGTGGCGACGGTGGGCGCCGCCCGGGCTTAGTACGCGCTCTCCGGTACCGGCCGCGGCGGGGCCCGAGCGCAGCGGCCGCACTGGGTGCTGATCGACGGAAGTCGCCCCGGCGATCCCCGGCCACGTGCTGAACGTGCGGCCGGTCGAGCACCTGGCTGGCCTCAGCGCCGGACGCTCAGTGGACCCGCCGCTCAACGACGTCTCCTGACCGCCTCTTCGAAGGACGATGACGCAGCTGACCCGGTCGTGACCCCTGACGTGCGGCCAGCGGTTCGTGGTGGCCGGCCGTCAACGAGAAGCTGGCGTTCCACCCCGGCGAGCCACCGATGGTTACCTGGGCGGACAGTCAGCTACCACCGGCCGGGCATTTGCCGGGAGACGCCGAGAGGTGGTCACCGCGGTGGTACGCAGGGCCGAGGGCCTCAGGGGGCGACGTGAGGATGCGGGCTCCGCTGCTGCGACAGCGCGACGAACCGCTCAGTGCGTCCTTCCTGGAACTGTTCTTCGATCTGGCATTCGTGTTGGCGCTGAGGCAGCTGTCAGGGGTCCTGCTGTCCGACATGACCCTCGCCGGAGCGTGGAACACCGTCCTTCTCCTGTTGCCGCTGTGGTGGCTCTGGGTGGTGACCAGCTGGTTCTCCGACTGGTATGCCCGTACCAACCGCAGTGTGCGGGCTCTGCTGGTCGGTTCGACGCTGGGCGTGGTCCTGATGAGCGCCGCTGTCCCGTACGTGGAGAAGGGGCAGGCGGTTCTCTTCGCCGGCACCTACGTCGCCGTTCACGTGGTCCGGAGCGCTTTCGCGGCCCTGGCACTGCGGAAGCATCCGCTGCGCAGGCGTCCCTTGAGAATCTTCGTCTGGTTCAGCGCGTCCGGGGTCCTGTGGCTGGTGGGGGCATTCTGGGCGGCGGCGCGAACACCGACGTGGGTGGCGGCCCTGGCACTCGACTATTCCGGGCCGCTACTTGGCTGGCGGGCGCCACGGCTTGGCCGGGCGGGGCCGGAGGAACTGCGACTGCGAGGGGGCCATCTCACCGAGCGGTACCAGCAGATTTCATCATCGCTCTCGGCGAGCTCCTGTTCTCCGCCGGTCTGGTCTTCTCCCGTACCGACAAGGATCTCCGCCACTCCGTCGCGTTTCTGGTGGTCTTCGCGGCAACGGTGCTGATCGGGTTGTCGTACGTCACTCCGGCGGGAACCTACCTCGGTGCCGCAATCGAGAAGCGTGGTCTGCCCCGATTCGGCACGTCGACTGGCGACCTGCATCTCGTCATGATCGCCGGCGTCCTGGCCTCCTCCGTCGCCGCTGAAGCTGTCATCGCACATCCGACCGAACGGGGATCCGGCGGGGCCGTCGCCGTCACGGTCGCCGGCCCCGCGCTGTTTCTCACCGGTCGGGTCCTGCTGTCCGCCACCATCTACCGCCGGCTGTCCTGGCCCCGCCTGAGCGGCCTGCTCGCCACGCTCGTCGCCGCCGTCACCGCCCACTGGTTGCCGCTGATCGGGGTCAGCATGACCACGACCGGAGTGCTTCTCGTGGTGGCCGTCGTTGAGAACCGGGCCACCCAGCCGCGTCCGACCGGCAGCTAGCTCAAACGGCGCAGTGCACCCGTGAGCACTGCTGGGACGATTGTGCCGACGGGTCCAGCTCTGGCTCGCCCACCAGCCGGCCGCCTCCCTGCCGTAGGGCGAAACTCGCAAGGCGGGGACAGCCCAGGAGGATCACTCACAGGCCTGTCGACGAGGTCGAGGCGCACCGACCGGGCCGATGGCGCAGGTCCCGGCTCGGCTCCGGCCATCGTTCCTGTCGGTGCGCCCCACCCGTTCTATTCGCTCGAGCTTGGCTGCTGTTGTGCGCGGAACTGCTCGACCGGCAGGCCGCCCCGTCCCCAGTTCTCGGTGTCGACCTCGTCGATCACCACGAAGGTCGACGTCAACGGCTTGTTCAGGACGTCGAGCAGCAGCTGGCTAACCCCTTTGATCAGGGCCGCCTTCTCCTCGGCTGTCGCCGCGGAGGCACCGGGCGTGCTGCCCTCGCGGGTGATCTGGATCGTGACGATCGGCATCGTAGTGGTCCTTTCTCCGGTTCGCGGTGGGGTCAGTGACCGGCGTTCTGGCCACCGTCGACGTGCAGGATCTCGCCGGTGACGAACGGCGCGGATTCGAGGTAGACGACCGCGTCGACGATGTCGCTGATCTCACCCATCCGGCCCACCGGGTGCAGCCCGCCGTACGTGTCGTGGAACTCGACCGGGTGCATCGGGGTCTTGATGATCCCCGGGGCGACGCCGTTCACCCGTACCCCTCGGCCCGCGTACTCGATGGCCAGGGACTTCGTGGCGGAGCTGAGGCCACCCTTGGTCAGCGACGCGAGCACGGACGGCACGTTGGAGTTGGGCTGGTCCACGAGGCTCGTGGTGATGTTGACGACGTGTCCCCCGCCGACGGCGAGCAGGTGCGGCAGGACCCGCCGGGTGAGGTGGAAGAAGCCGGCGAGGTTGACCCCGGTGACCAGGTCGAAATCCTCATCGGTGTAGTCGGTGAACGGCTTGGCGATGAAGACGCCGGCGTTGTTCACGAGGGTGTCGATGCGGCCGAAACGGTCGAACGCGACGGTGATCACCCGCTCGGCGGTGTCGGCGTCGGCGACGTCGCCCCGGACGGTGACGATCTCCGGATCGTTGGTGTCACCGATCGAGCGTGAGGTCGCCACGACGCCGTACCCGAGCTTGCGGTAGGCGTCCACGAGGCCGGCGCCGATGCCCTGAGACGCACCGGTGATCACGGCCACCTTCTGTCCCTGACTGTTCATGACGTTCCTCTTCCTGACTGGCCGGAACCCTTGTTGGCCCGGGCCTGAAGACCAGTAGACGACTGGTCGACAAAAGCTAGCCGACCGGTCGTGTATCGTCAAAGGCATGGGACGGACGAGTGACGCGCGGAACAAGATCCTCGGCGCGGCGGCGACGCTGCTGGAACAGCGCGGATATTCCGCGCTGGGGGTGGCGGAGATCTGTGCGACGGCGGGCGTGCCGAAGGGCAGCTTCTACTACTTCTTCGAGTCCAAGCAGGCTCTCGCGCTCACCGTCATCGACGAACACTGGGCGCGCCAACGCCGGCAGTGGGTCGAGCTGCTCAGCAGCGACCGCGACCCGCTGCGGCGCCTGCGGGACCTGTTCGAGGCCACCGAGGAGGTGCAGCGGACCGGGCAGCAGCAGGCCGGGCTGATCGCCGGCTGCCTGTTCGGCAACCTGGCGCTGGAGCTCAGCAACCAGGCCGAGGAGATCCGCAGGCGGCTCCAGGAGATCTTCGAGGCCCAGATCGACCTCATCGAGCAGGTGGTCCTGGAGGCGAAGGAGCGGGGCCAGGCCGGCCCGTCTGTCGACGCCCGCGAGGCTGCCCGGTCCATCGTCGCGCAGATCGAGGGACGGGTTCTGCTGGCGAAGCTGCTCAACGATCCGGCTCAGCTGGAGACGCTGTGGCGCAACTGCCTGGACCTGCTGCAGGTGCCGGCGCACGCGCGGCCGGCCGACTGAACGACCCCGCTCCGGCTCCCACCACCAACCATGCCTACCGTACGGCCGGCGGCACCTCGATCTTGTCGGACAGGGCCTTGGCTGATTCGGGGAAGATTCCGGTGACCTGGGTGGCCGTCGGGGCGGGCGCCGACGCCGCGGCGCCCGCCGTTGAGTTGTCTGCTCTCGCTACTCGCCGCGGAGGCCTGGCACCTTCACGACGATGAACTCGCTGTCGTCCGCGCGGCCGGGGTTGCGCCCGGTGTTGGGGAAGTTGTTGTCACAGCCGAGCAGTAGTTGATTGCCTGCGATCTGATGGATCGCCTCGATCGACTCGCACGTCACGCGGTACGGGTTGCCCAGTCCGACGTCGCCGCTGTGGACGGGCGGCAAGGAAACCAGGTCCGGGTCGGGCACGGCCGCCAGGTCGATCGCCTCCGTCTTCACCAGGGACCCGCCCGCATCCACGTCGGCGAGGTCGACGACGTACACCTTGCGGAACAGCGCGTTCAGCCCAAGACCGCCGTCGCGCTCGACCACCGCAAGGTGGTGTCCGTCGAGGGCCGCCAGGTCCGACACGAAGTAGCCCGGCTGCTCGGTCTGATACAGCCAGACCCGCCCCGTGAACGCCTCCTCGCGCACGCTGAATTCGAAGACGTAGCGGCGCGTGGTACCGAGTTCGGCGACCGTGGCGCCCTCCAGAGTCGGGTACAGATACCTGCCGTCCGGGCTGATGGCCATGGCCTCGAAGCCGCGACTGTTCGGCTGAGTTGCCGCCGCTCCCCCGAGGTGGGGGTTGTTGGGCGACTGCAGGCCGCCAGGCGCCGCGAAGGGCGGGTCGAGCAGTTTGCCGGTGGCGTCGAAGTGTAGGAGCCACGGCCCGAACTCGTCGCCGACCCACAAATCCCCGTCAGCGCCGCTCTGGAGGGACTCGGGATCGATGTCGCCGCCGGTCAGTGGCCGGTCGGTCGCGCCCTCGTTGACAATGGTGAAGCCGATCAGGCGGTCAGGGTCACGGAACTGGATGAACTCGTCCAGATCGACGTCGACTTCCCCGCTGCCATCCTTGGCGGTCTTGAAGTCCGGCCGGATGTAGTAGGCGCGGATCAGGAAGTCCTTTGAGTTCGCCTTGGCACCGAACCCATTGTCCGGCATGGCGAGATACTCCCCTGGCTGTCGGCCGGCCACAATCGCCGAGAATCCCTCGACCGGCTGCGACGGCAGCGGGAATGTGACCCCGTTGACGGTTCCGGGAGGTAGCAGGGTCCCCGACGGAGGGCCGGGGGCGTACGTCTCGACCGGTAGCACGGCGCGACCGAGCAGCGTTGGTTGTGATCTTCCGTTGTCGTCGCCGTATGCGCCGCCCGAAGGGACCGCAGCCGTCGTGGCGAGCGCGACAGCGATGAGTGTGGACGGTCGTCTGATCATCATCGGCTCCTCCACAGGGCGATGAACCGCTGTTGAGAACGCGCAAAGGCCGTGTCCCGGGTACGCGTTGCCGAGGTCCGACCCCCACCCGAGACCGACTCGATGTTCAGCGTGGTCCATACCGGACCGCCTGACAATCCGCCCAACGATGCTATTGCCTGGACGAACGTCCCCGTCCGCTCGCCGCCGCGATCGCGCAGCAGACCTTGACGCATTCACGCCCGGTGGGGGTGGATAGGGCGTACCCATCTGGTGGCCGGCGCTGCCGTGGCGGTCCAACGGAGAGGATTCACATGACAATCCCACGCCTGCGCGGTGCCGCGCTGGCCATGGTCGTCCTGGTGGCAGTCGGGTCGGTGACGGCACCGGGGGCGGCCGGCGCCGCACCCGGCAACCCGGGAGCCGCCCGCTACTCGGCTGGTGCGGCGAGCGTCGGCGACCCGTACTTCCCGGACGAGGGCAACGGCGGATACGACGTCCAGCATTACGACCTCAACTTCTCCTACGACCCGGCGAGCCGGTTCATGGCCGCCACCGCGACGATCACCGCGATCGCCACGCAGGATCTCGACCGGTTCAACCTGGACTTCCGCGGTCCGGAAATTACGTCGCTGACGATCGACGGGCATGCGCACGATTTCGCGCGGGACGGTCAGGAACTGGTCGTCACGCCGCGCCCGAAGCTCAAGAACGGGCAGGCGTTCACCGTGGTGGTGAGGTACGCCGGCGTACCGGGCCCGATCACCGACCCGGACGAGTCGATCGAAGGCTGGGTGCCTACCGACGACGGCGCCTTCGTCGTCGGGGAGCCGCAGGGCACGCCGGCCTGGTTGCCCACCAACGACCACCCGACCGACAAGGCCACCTTCCGGTTCACCGCGAAGGTGCCGGCGGGGCTGACCGCCGTCGGCAACGGCCAACTCCTGTCCGAGGAGACCCGGGACGGCTGGACCACCTTCACCTGGGACTCGACCGAGCCGATGGCCACCTACCTGGCGACGATCACCATCGGCAACTTCGTGGTCACCGAGTCGACGACGCCGAGCGGGATCCCCGTGTATGTCGCGATCGACCCGCGGCAGGTCGCCGGGTCCGCCGCCGCGGTGGCGCAGATCCCGAAGATGATCGACTTCTTCTCCTCGACGTTCGGTCCGTACCCGTTCGCCTCGACCGGTGCGATCATCGACCGGGCCCCGGACGTGGGCTACGCCCTGGAGACCCAGACCAAGCCGATCTTCTCCAGCCCGGCGAGTGTTGGCACCATGGCGCACGAGCTGGCACACCAGTGGTACGGCGACAGCGTCTCCCCGCAGCGTTGGTCGGACATCTGGCTCAACGAGGGCTTCGCCACGTACGCCCAGTGGATGTACACCGAGTACAACGGCGGCGCGTCGGTCAACCAGACTTTCAACAGCAGCAGCAACTACGGTCGGGCCGCCTCGTCGTCGTTCTGGCAGATCGTCCTCGCCGACCCGGGTCCCGAGGACATGTTCAGCAACATCCCGTACAACCGGGGGGCGATGACCCTGCACGCGTTGCGGGGCAAGGTCGGCGACGACACCTTCTTCCGCATCCTGCGCGAGTGGGCGGCGAACCACCGGTACGGCCACGCCGGAACGGCCGACTTCATCGCCCTGTCCGAGCGGGAGTCCGGGCAGAACCTCAACGCCTTCTTCGACGTGTGGCTGTTCCAGAAGGGCAAGCCCACGACCTGGTGATGTGGAGGGGCCCCGCGACCGTCTCGGTCGCGGGGCCCCACCCATGGCCCTGGAGGGAGCGGATCCGCCGGGCACCGGATGGCCCGGCGGATCACCCCAACCACAAGCCGGCATCCGGCCAGGATCAGCCGAGGTCCCGCACCCGTACGTTGCGGAAGGCGATGACCGAGCCGCCGTCGTGGTTCTGCAGGCCGATGTAGCCCTGCGCGTACTGCCGTCCGCTGGTGCCCGGGTCGGTCGGACGGCCCGGGAACGGCAGGCCGGGCACGTTGTCGAACTCGTTGATCACGACGCCGTTGCGGATCACGGTGTAGTGCTGGCCGACGACCCGGATCTCAAGGTCGTTCCAGACCCCCTTGTCCGTCGGGCGGGCCTGGGCGAGGTTCAGGTCGGCGAACCCGTACACGGATCCGGTCTTCCGCGGGTCGTTGCTGCCGAGCTCCGGCGAGTCGTTGATCTGGATCTCGTGGCCGCAGTTCACCGCAACCCAGGCCGGATCGGTCGTGTTGCACTGGGGGTTGGCGGCCGGGTCGACGCCGGGGAACCGCACGAGGACCCCACTGTTCGACCGCGCGTTCGCGTCCCCACCCCGCTCATCGCGGAACTGCAGGCGCAGTGAGAAGTCGCCGAACTGGGCGGCCCGGTACCAGAGCATGCCGAGCCCCCCGCCGGTGGGCGAGTTGGTCGTCACCATCGACCCGTCGCGCAGGGCGAACCCGCGGCCACCGACGTAGCCCCAGTTCGCGTACGACTCGGTCGTCCCATCGAAGAGGCTGACATAGCTGCTCGTCTTTCCCACGTCGGAATGCGCCGCGGTTCCGGTCAGCGCGGCGGCCTCCCCGGCCGTGATCACCCCCGCACCGACCAGATCCCGGGCCACGTCCGTCACGTGTGCCACGAACCCGCCGTGGTTGGCCCAGGCACTCTCGTCGTCGATCAGGTCGTTGATCGAGCAGCCACCCTCGACGGTGCGGTTCGCCACGCCGCTGTCGTAGTCGAGGAAGCGGACGGTCGGCCGGCTGTCGGGCGCGACGCACGGCGATTGCGATGCGATGGCCGGCGCCGCCGCGAACCCCCCGCTCAGGACCGCGGCGGCGAGGACCGCCGTACCCGCGAGGAAACGATTCCTGCTACCCACGCTGAACCTCCTTGTCTCACCGATGGAGGCGGCGCTGCCGGTCTTCGCCCGTGACCTTTCCGTCTACATCGGACTGTCGTTCCCCGTGAAGCTTCGGGCGTCTCCCGGCAGGCGTCACATGACAAGTGCTCCGCACCCGAACCTAGATTCTTCTCATCGAGACATCAAGAAGTTTCGTTGCGGCACACGTATCTTTTGCTTCGGGAGGAGGAAAGCCAAGGCTCGGCAACGCGGCCAGGGCGGCGGCGAGCCGCGGGCGTCCCGCGGGACGCGCCACCCCCACCGTGGCATCCGGGCGTGGCCGCGACCTCACCCGATTCGGGTGAAAGACTGAGTTGTACCGGGGTCAGGCGGGGCGGGCCGGCCCAGGTCGGCCGGCGGGATCGACGAGGACGCCGGGGTTGAGGATCCAGGACGGGTCGAGCGCGCTCTTGGCGGCGCGCAAGGCGAGCGCGACCGGGTCGGGACGCTGCCGGTCGTACCACGGTCGGTGGTCGCGGCCGACGGCGTGGTGGTGGGTGATGGTGCCGCCGGCGGCGAGCAGCGCGTCGGAGACGGCATGCTTGATCTGGTCCCACTGGCCGTGGGTGGCGTCCCAGCGGCCGGTGGCGTACACGCCGAAGTAGGGTGCGGGGCCGTCCGGGTAGACGTGGGTGAAGCGGCAGGTGACCACGCCGGTCGCGGAGACGGCGCGGAGCGCGTCGCCGGCCGCGTCGAGCACGGCGGCGCGCAAGGCGGGGAATCGGTCCCAGGTGCAGGCGGTCTCGAACGTCTCCACGATCATCGACCGGGCGGCGAGCGCGTCGCGCTGGTACGGCATCCGCAGGAACGCTGACCGCCAGGCGTCGGCGGCGGCGGTCCGCTGCCGTGGGCCGGACGAGTCGTCGCTGCGGGGCGGCTCCGGCAGGGTTCCCCCGTGGTCGCGGCACAGCTCTACGGCGCGGTCCAGCCATGGGGTGACCGGATGGTCGGCGGACTCGAATCCCAGGACGAGCACGCCGCCGGTGGTGGCGGCGCCGGCGTTGAGGAGCGCCTCGGCCGGGTCGAGCAGCCGGCAGTTGCTCGGGTGCAGCGCGGCCTGGGCGATGGCCCGGGTGGCGGCGACCGCCCCGTCGTAGTCGGTGAAGTGCACCGAGGCGCCCGCCCGCCAGCGCGGCCGGTCCTGCAGCCGCATCCACGCCTCGGTGATGACGCCGAGCACGCCCTCCGAGCCGAGGAACAGCCGATCCGGGGACGGCCCGGCGCCGGAGCCGGGCAGCCGGCGCGACTGGCTGGTGCCCGCCGGGGTGACCACCCGCAACGACTCCACCAGATCGTCGATGTGGGTCAGGACGGTGGCGTAGTGACCGCCGGCGCGGGTGGCCAACCAGCCGCCCAGGGTGGAGAACTCGAACGACTGCGGGAAGTGCCGCAGCGTGAGGTCGTGCGGCCGGAGCTGGTCCTCCAGCGCCGGGCCGAACACGCCGGCCTGGATGCGGGCCGCCCGACTGGTCCGGTCCACCTCCAGCACCCGGTCGAGGCGCCCGAGGTCGAGACTGACCGCCGCGGGATACGCGCCGTCCAGCCGCGGCTCCACGCCGCCGACCACGGACGAGCCGCCGCCGTACGGGATCACCGCGATCTCCCGGCCCGCGCACCAGTCCAGCACGTCGACGACGTCCTGCTCCGTCGCCGGCCGGACCACCAGGTCCGGCGGGTCGTGGACGTCCCCGTGCAGGTTGCGGACGACGTCCCGGAACGCCTTGCCGTGGGTGTGCGCCGCCCGGTCGGCCGGGTCCGCCGAGCACAGCCGGGCGAGTGACGTCGGCGGATCGACCCGCGGCGGGCGCAGGCCGAGTTCGGCCACCGGCGGCGCGACATGCTCGGTCAGGTCGGCGCCGGGCAGCAGGGTACGCACCCGGTCGGTCAACGCCGTCGCCTCCGCGCCGATCACCGCGTCCTCGACGTGCCCCCAGCCCCACCACGAACGGTGTTTCCCGGCCATGCGGCCTCCCCGCCGTCCACCAGCGCCAGATCGGAAGCCCCGCCCTCTGTGCCCGGGCGCGATGAGTTCCGCCGGTACCGCTGGTATGTACCGGGTGAGCATCGACCGAAGGGACATCCATCGTGAGCGTCATCGTCATCCAGTTCATCACCCTGGACGGGATCATGTCCGATCCGGACGGGTCCGGAGGCACCCCGACGGGCGGTTGGGCTTTTCGGCACGGCCCCGAAACCGTCGCCGGAGACAAGTTCCGCCTCGGGAACCTGCTCGACGACGGCGTCATGCTGCTGGGCCGCACCACCTGGCAGCTGTTCTCCCGGATCTGGCCCGGACGCGACGACCCGTTCTCCGTGCGCATGAACGCCGTGCCCAAACTGGTCGCCTCACGCACGCTGACCGACACCTCTGCGTGGGCGAACTCCCAGCTCATCGTCGGCGGCCTGGTCGAGGCGGTCAAGCACGAGCGGCGCGACATCATCATCGCCGGCAGCGTCAGCGTCGTGCACACACTGATGGCCGAAGACTTGATCGATGAGTACCGGCTGCTGACCTTCCCCACCATCCTCGCCACCGGCCGGCGGCTCTTCCCGGCCGATGGTCCGCCCGCCTACCTGGAAACCCTGTCCGCCGAGCGGGCCGGTGCCGCCGTCCTTACGCGATACGGCAGAGCCGCCCGGTGACGACTCGTTCCACGTTCTCTACGAGAGGCCGGCCGACCCGAAACTGGTTGTCGGTGCTCTCCGCCGTCGCACGGTGGCCTGGGAGCTCAGTCCCCCGTGGAACCGCCGGCCTCGACGATCGAGACGGGAGTGCCACGTTCGACGGTACGGGAGACGGTGCAGAGCCGGTCGTGCGACTGCTGCAGCGACCGGGGCAGCGCCTCGCGCGCCCTGTCGCCGTCCGCGCCCACCGGGAACGTCACGGTGAACTCGACCGTGAGGTTCTGCATCCGGTTTCCGCCCACCTCGTCCCGGATCTTGTCGCCCGTGACTTCGACGGAGAACCGAGTCGGCTCCGCGCGGCGGCTCGTGATGTGGTCCACGTCTATCGCAGTGCAGCCGCCGATGGCAGCCAGCAGCAGTTCCACCGGCGTGAAGCTGGCATCCTGGCCCGCGCCCATCGACATCGATCCGCCGCGGGCGTTCCGCACAACGTACTGCCCCAGGCTGGTGCGCTCGATCTCCACGGAGCGCAAGGTGTCCTCACTCATGACATGGAAGCTACCCAGGCCCTCTGGTCCCCGAGCCACCGGCCTGCCGAACACTACCTATCGGTCGTTGCCGACTTCTACCAGGCCACATTCGTAGCCGAGAATGACCGCCTGCACCCGGTCCCGCAGCTCCAGCTTCGCCAGGATCCGGCCGAGGTGAGTTTTGACGGTGCTCTCGGAGACGAAGAGCGCCACCGCGATCTCCGCGTTCGACAGCCCTTGCGCCACCAGGGTCAGCACCTCGCGCTCGCGTTCGGTCAGCGCCGCCAGCCGGGCGTTCGTCTCCGGCCGGGGCGGCGTCCTGCCGAGGTAATGGGCGATGAGGCGGCGGGTGACGCTGGGGGCGGCCACCGCCTCGCCGGCGGCCACCACGCGTACGGCGGAGATCAGGTCGGCGGCGAGCGCGTCCTTGAGCAGGAAGCCACTGGCTCCGGCGCGAAGCCCGGCCAGCACGTACTCGTCCAGGTCGAAGGTGGTCAGGATGATCACCCGGGCCGCGTGGGGGCCGAGGCGGATGCGACGGGTGGCCTCGATGCCGTTCAGGCCCGGCATCCGTACGTCCATCAGGACCACGTCGGGCTGGCTGCGGGCCACCACGGCCAAGGCCTGCGACCCATCGGCGGCCTCCCCGACCACCTCGATGTCGCCGGTCTCCTCCAGCACCAGCCGGAACCCGGTGCGCACCAGCGTCTGATCGTCGACCAGCACGACCCGTATGCTCATCGCTCTACCGGCGTGGTCTCGCGCGCCTGCAGTGGCAGCGTCGCACCCAGCCGGAACCCGCCGCCGTCGGACCGGCCGGTTTCCAGTTCGCCCCCCAGCAGGGCGACGCGCTCGGCGATGCCGCGCAACCCGTTGCCGCGTCCGTCCGTCCCGTCCGCCAGACCCGTGCCGTCGTCGGCCACCTCCACCCGGAGCCGTCCGGGCTCGAAGGCCAGCCGCAGCACCGCGCCGGCCCCCGGGCCGGCGTGCTTCAGCGTGTTCGTCAGGGCCTCCTGAGCAATCCGGTACGCGGACAGGTCGACCGCGGCGGGCACCGCGGCGGGCACCCCGTCGACGTGCAGCTCGATCCGCATTCCGGTGGATCGCAGCTGATCGATCAGCGCGGGCAGCGCACCGAGTCCCGGCAGCGGGGTGAGCCGCGCGTCCTCGGCCGGGTCGGTGCGCCCGGCGGCGAGCAGCCGGCGCATCTCGGCCAGCGAGGCCCGACCGGTGGTGATCACGTGCTGCAGCGCGGTGGCGGCGCGGTCCGGATGCCGGTCCAACGCGGCGGACGCGCCCTGCGCCTGCACCACCATCACCGAGATCCCGTGCGCCACCACGTCGTGCAGCTCCCGGGTGATCCGGGCGCGCTCAGCCGCGACCGCCAGCGCCGCCCGTTGCCGCTCCTCCCGGGCCAGGTCGGCGGTCCGCTGCTCGACCGCGGCCAGGTGCGCGCGCCGGCTGCGCATCGCGTCACCGACGGCGAACGCCGCGACCAGCAGCAGCCACAGCTCCATGACTCCCTGGCCCACATTGACCAGTCTGTCGACCGAGATCACCGGAGCCGGAGCCGGCGCCGGCTCGACCACCTTGCTTCCCGAGCCCCTCTCGACCTGCTCCTGCACAACCTGCTTGCTGGCGAACTCCTGCCGTTCGGCATAGATCCGGCCGCCCATCGTCGTCGCGTAGGTCAGGAGCATGGCGAGCGCCAGCAGGGCGAGCGAGAGCCGCCGGTTCCGGGCCATCGCGGCCACGGTGTACAGGACCAGCGGAAGCGCCAGATCGAGCAGCTGGAACTTGGCGTCGATGAACAAGTGGCCGAACGTCCCGGCCCCGGCGAAAACCAGGGCCAGCGGCGGATGGTGTTGTCTGACCAGCAGGCCGACAACGATCAGCGCGGCGAACATCCACCACAGTTGGTCCGCCGGGAGATCGTTCTTCTTGATGTACTCCGCCGCGGCATCCGGGTTCGTCCTGGCCAGGAATCCCATCACCAGCCCGGGCCCCACGGTCAGCACGCTCAACACCAGCGCCAGGGCGGCGTCGGTCAGGAAGTGGCGCGGCACGAACCGGGGCACGTTCCCATGGTAGGGAGCGGAGGCCCCGGCAGCGTCCGACTCAGGTGCTACGTCCGCGGTACCGGCGGCGGCCGAAGGACCGACTCCGGTCCGATGAGTTCCGTCGCTGCGGCGGCCACCGTGAAGCCATGACCAGAACAACGTCCACAGTGTTCCTCACCGCACTGCTCGTGGTCGGGGTCGCCGGATGCGACCGCGGCGGTTCTCTCTCCGGGGGGTCGAGCCCGTCGGCGTCCGCCTCGGTCAGCCGGCAGCAGCTCCTCGCCCTCGGCCAGGAGTGGGTCCAGTGCATCCGCGATCACGGCATGACGCGGATGCCGGACGCGGACCTCACCTCGGACGGATTCCTCCAATTCCCACCTCAGGGCGGGTACGAGTGGAAGTCGGACCTGCGGAACCATCCGGGGGTCATCGAGGCGTGCAAGTCGATCGAGGATCGGTATCCCCCGACGGCATTCCGCCCCAAGCAACAGGTCTCGGCCGAGGACCTGCGCAAGCTCGGCGAGTACGCCAAGTGCATCCGCGAGCACGGCATCCCCGAGTTCCCCGACCCGAACGCCGCCGGCGAGTTCGACCTGACCGGAACGCCGCTGGCGAACGGCCTCCCGCCTCAGCAGATGAACGCCGCGGAGCAGGCCTGCCGGCAGATCTGGAGCGGGGACATCCGCGTCAGGGACAACGGCGGTGGCGCGAACGGAGGCAAGAAGTGAGCCGCCGGCGCGGGGCGAGCACCGTGGTCGCGGTCGCGGTGGCCGCGCCGCTCGCCGCCGGCGTGGCCTACGCCGCCCACTCCGGGCCGAACGCCCCCGACACACCCGCCGCCGCGGTGGCCATTGGAACCGCCAAGGTCACCCAAGGCACGCTCAGCGAACGCGTCCAGGTCGGCGGCGTCCTCGGCTACGCCGGCTCCTACACGATCGACCATCACGGCGCGCCGGGCATACTGACCGCGGGGCCCGACTCGGGCGACACGATCGGCCGCGGCGGCGTCCTCTACCGGGTCGCCGACACACCGGTCCGCCTCCTGCTGGGCAGCGTTCCTGCCTACCGCGACTTCCGGTACGGGATGAGCGACGGCCCCGATGTGCGCCAGCTCGAACGCAACCTGGTCGCCCTGGGCTTCGACCCGTACCACCGGATCACCGTGGACCGGCACTTCAGCGCCGCCACCGCCACGGCGATCCGGCGCTGGGAGGCGTCCTGGGGTCGGCCGGCGTACCAGCGCACCGGCCGACTCACCCAGGGCCAGGTCCTCTTCCTGCCCACCCCGCTCCGCGTCACCCAGCTGCAGATCCGGGTCGGCGGCACCGTCGGGCCCGGGACGACGGTGCTCAGCGGGACGTCGACGGACCGGGCGGTGACCGCACAATTGGACACCGCGCAGCGCAGCAGCGTACACACCGGCGACCAGGTCGAGGTCGGCCTGCCGGACGCCGACCCGATCCCCGGTCGGGTCACCGCCGTCGGGGAGGTCGCGACGGCGCCCTCCGCTGACGGGGGCAACGGCCCGCAGCAGCCGGCGAACCCGGACACGGCGACGGTCCCGCTCACCATCGCGGTCCGCCTGCCCCGCGGCTCCGGCCTGGACCAGGCACCGGTGACCGTCGACATCGTCACCGGCACCCGCCGCAATGTCCTGCTGGTCCCCATCGCCGCGCTGCTCGCGCGGCCGGGCGGCGGCTACCAGGTGCGTCTGGCCGGCGGGGTCGCGGTTCAGGTGGAGCCGGGCAACTTCGACGAGAGCACCGGCCAGGTGGAGATCGTCCGCGGCCTCACCGCCGGCCAGACCGTGGAGGTGCCTGCGTCATGAGCGCCGTCCTGGAGCTGATCGACACGCGCAAGGTCTACCCGGGCACGCCGCCCGTCGAATCGCTGCGCGGCGTCACCCTCACTGTGCACAGCGGCGAGCTGGTCGCCGTCGCCGGCCCGTCCGGCTCCGGCAAGACCACGCTGCTCAACCTCGCCGCCGGCCTGGATCGCCCGTCCAGCGGCTCGGTACGTATCGCCGGCCACCCGGTCGAGAAGCTGCGCGACGGGCAGCTCTCCGGCGTGCGTGCGCACCTCCTCGGGGTCGTCTTCCAGCAGTTCTTCCTGCTGGAGCGGCTGACCGCGGCGGAGAACGTGGCGACCGGCCTGCTCTACCGCGGGGTGCCGGCCGCCGAACGCCGGCGGGCCGCCCACGCCGCATGCGAGCGGGTCGGCCTGGCCCACCGCGCCGACTTCCCCGCCGCGCATCTGTCCGGCGGCGAGCGGCAGCGGGTGGCGATCGCCCGCGCGCTGGTCGGCCGCCCCGCCGTGGTGCTCGCCGACGAGCCCACCGGCAACCTCGACTCGGTCACCGGCGCCGAGATCGTCGAACTGCTGCGCGAGCTCAACGACGACGGGGTCACCATCGTGGTGATCACGCACGACGAACGGGTCGCCGCGGCGATGCGGCGCCGCATCCAGTTGCGGGACGGCCTGGTGGTCGAAGACAGCGGGGGTGCGTCGTGAGGTCCCGGCTGCGCGTCGCCGACCTGCTGCCGGTGAGCACCGTGGGCCTGCGGTCGCGGCCCGGCCGGGCGGCGCTGTCCATCCTCGGGGTGGCGATCGGGATCGCGGCCATGGTGGCCGTGCTCGGCGTCACCCGGTCCAGCCAGGCCGACGTGCTCGCCCGCATCGACCGGGTCGGCACCAACCTGCTCACCGTGGCCAACGGCAAGACCATTCGCGGGGACGAGGCCGAGTTGCCGGTGACCGCGGGCACGGCGGTGGCGCGTACCGATGGGGTGCTCACCTCGGCGGCCACCGCAACCCTCGACGTGCGCATCTACCGCAACGACCGGATACCGCCCGGCCGCACCGGCGGGCTCTCCGTGCGGGCCACCGACCCGGCGCTGCTCGCCACGCTGGACGGCACCCTGGTGAACGGCCGCTTCCTGGACGCGGCGCTGGCCCGCTATCCGGCGGTGGTGCTCGGCCACTACGCCGCCACGTCGCTGGGCATCCGCGACGTCACCGGCCACCCGCAGGTCTACCTCGGCCACCGCTGGTACACCGTGGTGGGCGTCCTGGCGCCGGTCGAGCTGGCGCCCGAGCTGGACGCGTCGGCGCTGATCGGCGCGCCGGTGGCGGCCGCCCAATTCGGGTACGACGGCAGCCCGACCCGGATCTTCGTGCGGGCGCAGACCGAGCGCACCGACGAGGTGGCCGGCCTGCTGGGGCGGGCGGCCAACCCGGCCCACCCGGAGGAGGTCGCCGTGAGCCGGCCCTCGGAAGCGCTCACCGCCCGGCTCGCGGTCACCGGCGGAGCCACCGTGCTGCTGCTGGGTCTCGGCGCGGTGGCGTTGCTGGTGGGCGGCATCGGCATCGCCAACGTGCTGGTGATCTCGGTGCTCGAGCGACGCGGCGAGATCGGGCTGCGTCGGGCGCTGGGCGCCACCCGGCGGCACGTCGCGGCCCAGTTCCTGGTCGAGTCGTTGCTGCTCGGCGCGGGTGGCGGCGCGGCGGGGGTGTTGCTGGGCACCGCGGTCACGTACGCGATGGCCACCGTCCACGGCTGGCAGACGCTCGTGCCGGCTGCCGCGATCGGCGCGGGGCTGGCCGCTGCCATCCTCATCGGCGGGCTGGCCGGCGTCTACCCGGCCCTACGGGCCGCCCGTCTCTCCCCGGCCACGGCGCTGCGAACGGCCTGAGTGCGGCGCCCTCGCCGGATGGGCAACACGGATCCGGGCCGTCAGTGCCCAACCGGCAGCGCGACGGCCCGGATCCGCGGCGATGGGCCGCGGTTAAATCCCTGGTCGGCCGACCGGCGCATCACCGATGATTGCGGCCATGGCCACGACCCTACGAGCTGACATGTTCACCGCCGGGGCGCTCGATAGCCGCTTGGGTGGCAATGCCGCCTCGATCCAGGCGACCGACCGCGCCCTGGCGAAGGTCGAATCCGCCGAGGCCGTGCTGCTCGTCGAGGGCATCAGCGACCAGATTGCACTGGGCACGGCCGCAGTGGGCCGCGGCCGGGATCTCGATGCGGAGCGGGTCGTGATTGTGCCGATCGGCGGGGCGCACGCGATCGGCCGCTTCCTGACGAGGTTGGCCCCCCTGGGCACCCGGCTGCGACTTGGCGGTCTGTGCGACCTGCGTGAGGAGGAGGTATTCCGGCGCGGACTGGACGTGACCCATGTCGGCTCGCCCCGCACGCGCACCGACATGGAGCACCTCGGGTTCTACGTCTGCGTCAACGATCTGGAGGAGGAGCTGATCCGCGCCCTGGGCAGCGCACAGGTCGAAGCACTCTTCGACGCGCAGGGCGACCTCCGGTCGTTCCGCTCGTTCCAGAGCCAGCCCGCCTGGCGCGGCCGGGAGCCCGAAGCGCAGATGTGGCGGTTCCTGCGCAGCAGCTCGCGCCGTAACCTGCGCTACGCACGCCTGCTCGTCGAGGCGGCGGTTGGCCGGGACACCTTGCCGCGGCCGCTCGACGCACTGCTCACCGCCGTTTGAGGCACCCAAGGTCAAGCCCTCGGCCGCCGGTCCGAAATGTGCCGGTACCGGCACCGCCATCGCCGCCCGATCGGTCGATCGCCGTCATGATGACGCGCCGTAGTTCCCGCCGGAAGCCCCCGGGTTGACACGGCAACTTCCTCGCCCGCGCGAACGGTGGCTCGAAGGCCTGAAGGTAGTACGCCAGATATCGGCGACAGCCCCCGGAGGTTCTCCGGGGGCTGTCGTTCTTCGCTAGGCCAGTCACAGGGTGACGACGGCGTCCTCGGCGAGGGTGAACAGGCCGGCGTCGAAGGTGATCGTCTTCAGCTTGGTGCCCTTCGGCACGTCGAAGTAGACGTTCGCCTTCACGGCGTTGCCCGGGTTGATCTCGTCGAGGAAGCCCTTGGCGTCCTCGTTGCCGTAGATGGCAGCCTCTCCGTCGACCTCGTACTCCCGGCCGGAGGCATCCTGAGCGGTGATGGTGCCGTCGGCGTGGAACAGGTGCGCGCTCTTGGTGACGTTCTTGGCGGTCACGCTGACCCGGCAGAAGGTGCCCTGCGCCTTGTGGTTGAAGTAGCTACTGCCGACCTGGGAGATCCCGCACTTCACGCTGTTGACGGTGAACTCAAAGTCACCGCCGCGCACCTTGTCGCCGATGCCAAAGGTCTTCGGCTTGGCCGGCGCCGGAGCCGCAGTCGTCTTCGCCGGCGCGGGCGCCGCCGAGCTTGTCGCCGGCGCCGCCAAGCTCGGGGCGGAGGTGCTGGCCTTGGCAGCAGGAATGTCGCTGCTGGCGGAGACGCCCTCGGCCTTCTTGTCGTCGCTGGCCAGGCCGATCACCATCGAGCCGCCGCAGCACAGCACCACGAACACGCCGACACCGATAAGGGTCGGAAGCAGCCAAGAGGGGCGCTTCTTGGCAGCGGGCGGCGGCGCGAACTGGCCAGGCGCAGGCGGCGGGAACTGGCCAGGCGCAGGCGGCGGGAACTGGCCAGGCGCAGGCGGCGGGAACTGGCCAGGCGCAGGCGGCGGGAACTGACTGGAAGGCACCTGCGGAAACTGAGCAGTGGGCGGCATCGGCTGTTGGCCCGCCGGCGCTTGGTTGTGGGCAGGGTCGTAGGGGGTGGTCATTGAGTGGTGGTCTCCCGAGTCTTGATTCGCGCTGCCCCGTAGTGAGCGCAATACTTTCCACGCTGCCATAGTTTGCCCAGGGCAACAGTCCTCCGGCTGGCCCAACCCGCACGACCGGTTAGCTGGGCAAAGGCTCGGTCGCATGATCATCCATCGGACGTTGAGCCACCCGCCACTGACTGTTTATGCTCAGACGGCGGCGGCCAAGAACGGATCGGCGTCCTCGCCGAGCAGCGGCACGTCGTACACCGACAGGTCCAGCCGCGGCCGGCGGTACCGCACGCGGCGCCGCCGCCAATGCTCGAAGGCGATGTCCACGTCGACCTCGACCACGACGCTTGGCTCCACCCGCACGTAGGGCAGCGGCTCAGCCTGGTCCAGTTGCCCTGTCCAGCTTGCCGGTAGCGGCTGCGGCCACGGGTGCGCGACGATGCCTCTCCAGCGCAGCCATGCTCTCGAGACGGCCTGCTGGACGGTCGACAGCGAAACGGTGCTCACACAACCGGGGGTTGTGGCTCGCCGCCAGCTCAGTTGTTTGATCCATCTTCTCTACCTTGCTTCGATCACAGCGACCAACGGCAGGTTGTGCGAAGCGGGGGTGCGGAGCTTGGTGGCCAGACGGTCCCTGGGCCGCCAGTTCGGATGGCTGTGGGCGGCTTACGCGGTCAGCGCCTACGGCTCCGGGCTGGGGTTCGGTGCGTTCCCACTGATCGCCGTGCTGGTGTTGCAGGCCAGCCCCACTCAGGTGTCCGCGCTGTCAGCGGTGGGACCGGCAGTGGGCGCGTTGATCGCCTTGCCGTTCGGGCCGTGGGTGGAGTTTCGCCGCAAGCGGCCGGTGATGATCGCGATGGACCTGGCCCGGTTCGGGGTCATGATGACGATCCCGATCGCCTACGCCATCGGCTGGCTCAGTTTCGTGCAGCTGCTGGTCGTCTCGGCCGTGGTCGCCGCAGCCAGGATCGCCTTCAATGCTGCCAGCGGCGCCCACCTCAAGGCCCTCGTCCCGCCGGACGACCTGCTCGTGGCCAACGCGCGGTTCGAGTCGACGACATGGAGTTCGATCGCCGTCGGGCCGCCGCTGGGCGGAGCGGCGATCGGCTTGTTCGGGCCGGTGACCACCGTGGTGGCCGACGCGCTCAGCTACCTGTTCTCCGCGCTGGGCATCACGGCAATTCGCGGCCGAGAAGAACACCCGCAGCGAACCGACAAGCGCCGGGCCCGGCCCCGCGAGTTGCTCGACGGCTGGCGGCACCTCCTGACCCATCCCGGCCTGCGGGCGCTCTACCTCAACCACCTGCTTGTCGGCGGGCTCATCATGGCCACCGAACCGCTGCTGGCCGTGCTCCTGCTCCGCCAGCTCGGGATTCCCACCCTGGCAGTACGGCCTCGCCTTCGCCGCCCCCTGCGTCGGCGGACTCATCGGCTCCCGCCTCGCCCGCCATGTCGTGGCACGGTACGGCCAGCACCGGATCCTTCGTACAGTCGGAACGCTGCGCGCGGTCTGGCTGATCGGCCTCGCCTTCGTCCAGCCCGGAGTCGCCGGCCTTACGACGGTGATCGCCGTCGAGCTCGCGATCATCATCAGCATGAGCCTGTACAACCCGGTACTCGCCACCTACCGGCTCGAACACACACCTAAAGACCGCATCGCCCGCACCCTGTCGGCCTGGTCGATCAGCAGCAGTGCCTCCATCGCCATCCTCAGCGCGCTCGGCGGACTGCTCGCCGACGCCACCAACCCCCGCGCGGCCATCGCGGTCGCCGGACTACTCATCCTCGTCAGCCCGCTGCTGCTACCCCGCCGCCACCGTCCTGCGCTTGCACCCGACCTTGAGCCGGAAACAGCCGGTCTCCAACCAACGGAGGAGGCCACCGCTCGCATCTGATGCGAGGGAATCGCATCATGGGCGTTGAGCTGCGTGGCGTGGTCGTGCGGTGCGGTCCACCACCCGATCGTGACCCTTGGCCCCCGGGCAGCCACCGGATGGCCTGCCGGAGCAGGTCGGCGTGGCCAGCGAGAACAGCCCCACCCAGCAGCGGGTCGAGGATCGAGGCGTGGCCCGCGCCTTCGGCGGGCCTGCTGATGGCGCTGGCCGGTGGGCTGCGGCCAACCGGCTGGGCGTCTCGGACGAGCGTCGCCCGCGATGCCCACCGCGTAGGCGGTGCTCACCGCGTGTCGTGGAACGCGTCGATGCCCTTGCGCCAGGCGGCGTCGAGATCGGCGCCGGGTGGGAAGCGTTGGTTCAGCTCGAGGATGACCATGCCGTGCGCGAAGGCCCAGATGGCCCGTGCGCGTTCGCGGTCACCGCCGGTGGCGTCGAGGAGCGGCACTGCGGCCGCCTCCTCGACGCCGGGGGTGAGCAGGTCGCGGCGCAGGGGCCGCTCCGTCATCAGCCGATAGAGGTTCGGCTGGCGATGCGCGAAGTCACGGTACGCGGCGGTGAGGGCCGCGATCGGGTCATCGGATCGATGGACGGCCTTCGCGAACAGCTCAGCCTGCTCCTCGAAGCCGACCGAGATCAGTGCCGCCTCCAGCGCCTGCTTGTCGCGGAGGTGCTCGTAGATCGAGGAGGCGCGGATCCCGAGTTGCGCAGCGAGGCGACGCATCGACAGCGCATCGGGGCCCTCCAGCTCAAGGAGCCGGCGCGCCGTCTGCACGATCTCCCGGGCTCGTGGAGTGAGCCGGCTCAGCGCGTTGGAAGCCATCCGTCCACCTTCCCAGAATTCCCTAACGGTGTTAGGTTACAACCCTAACACCGTTAGGAAGAAGGTGGCGTCAATGCCCGCTCGTGCCCTGCCCCTCCCCGTCGAGACCGCCACCGGCTCCGGGCGGATCCGTGACCGCCTCGCCCGTGCCCTCCTCGTCCTCGCCGCAGCCGGCGCCGTCGCCGCGGTAGCCAGCGCAGTGGGTGCCGTCGCAGACGCCGGACCAGCCACACAGATGGTCGAGACCTGGCGCATGCTCGGCTTCGGTGTCTTCGCGGGCGTGTTCCTGCTGCTGGCCTACCGCCCCCGGCTCTACGCCGGGATCTGGGAGCTCGCCATCCTCAACAAGCTCGGCCTGACCCTGGCTGCCCTGTCTCTCGGCAGCGGGACCGACGGCGCCGACGCCGCACTTGTCGCCGACGGAGCGATCACCCTCATCCTGGTGGCCGCGTATCTGCTCAGCCGGGGCTGGACTGCCTGGTCGACCGCAAGGGCCGCAGCGTGAGGCCAAGCGTCCACGACCGAACGCCGCCCCGGACACGCTGACCGCGTCCGCACCAGGCCCCGCTCGCGCCACTCTGCCGGGTGACGACCTCTTGACACGCGACAGAGCTCTACCTAGCTTTACAAGCGTGGCCTTTTACAAGGCATAGCTTGTAGATCTGAGAGGAGACCGGGATGACCGGCGCCACCAGCACGCGAACCGAGGACTTCACCGCGGTCCTGAACCTCCCCGCCAGCCCCGAGAGCGTGTCCGCGCTCTTCACGTCCGCTGCTGGCGTCAGCCGGTGGTGGGGCCCGACCGAGGGCGATGGAGCAGTCGGCGGCACGCTCGTCACCAGCTTCGGCGATCACGGCGCCAACGCAGTGCGCGTACTTGCAGCTGCACCCACGCGAGTGGTCTGGGAGTCCATCGCGCCCAACGGGACCACACCGACCGGACACACGCAGGAGTGGCTCGGCACGGCGATGGAGTTCGACATCGTCGCTGCCGACACCGGCACTGAGCTCCGCTTCCGGCACGCCGGCCTGACGCCGCAGCTCGAGTGCTGGGACGCCTGCGTCGCCGCCTGGACGTACTTCATGGCGAGCATCGAGACCTTCGCCAAGACCGGCACCGGCACCCCGTTCGGGGCCTGAGACCCTAGTCCGATGGCCGAACGGAAGCAGCCGTCGCCCGCGGCACCCGATGCGGTGCTGCGGGCGCTCGCCGACCCGCACCGGCGACAGATCCTGCGCCTCGTCCAGCACACCGAGCTGCCTGCGGGCCAGATCGCGGCGAGCTTCACTCTCACCCAGCAGGCGGTCAGCCAGCACATCGGCGTGCTCAAGCAGGCTGGCCTCCTCACCGAGCGCCGCGAGGGAACCCGCCGCCTCTACGCGCTGCGCCACGAATCGCTTGAGCCGGTGCGCGAGCTGCTCTCCGAGTTCTGGCCTGACGCCCTCAGCCGCCTGAAGAAGGCCGTCGAGACGGACCATCCCCGCCCACCGAAGAGGTAGCCGTGACCGCCGAGATCCGCAACGACATCATCGTCGCGACCGAGCACATCAAGGCACCGCCCGAGGTTGTCTTCCCGTACCTCACCGACCCGGCGCTCATCGTCAAGTGGATCGGCGTCCGGGCTGAGCTCGACCCGCAGCCCGGCGGTGTGTTCTCGCTCGACATGGGTGACGTCGTCGCCCGCGGCGCCTACATCACGGTCGAGCCGCCGTACCGCGTCGTGTTCACCTGGGGCATCCCCGGCAACGACGCCCTGCCGCCCGGCGAATCGACCGTCGAGGTCGTGCTGACCCCTGACGGCGACGACACGATGGTCGTGCTCACGCACCGCGGCCTGCCATCCACTCTCATCGACGTCCACCGCGCCGGTTGGGAGCACCGGCTCGGACGGCTGGGCGTCGCAGCCGGCTGACCCAGCTTCACCGTGGTGGACGCGGAAGGCTGTTGGCGTCCTCGCGATTCCTTACGTCCCAGACTGCCCTACGCTCGCTCGCCGGGCCTGACGCAAGGCCGTCGGCCCACGGCAGGATCGCTGGCGGATCTGCCAGACATCTGCTTTCCGTGCGGGGGCAGCGAACCAGGATGGCCGGCGGTAGTCTTCGGCGGTTCGATTGTCGCCGAGTTAGCCCCACGCAGTGGGCAACCGATTGCCGACCCTCCGCGTCTTGTCAGACGTACGCCCGAAGTGATCGAGTTAGGGGTACCGGTGCGAAGGCTTCTGTCACTCTGCGCCCTCGCGATGTTCGTGGCGGCCGCTGCCGGCTGCAGCGAGCCGAGCGCGCAGGCGGAGACGCCCGGTCTCGCGCCCCGGGGCACGACGATGACCACGGTGCAGCCGACCCGCCAGGACCTTGCCAACAAGGTGAGCCTGTCCGGCAAGGTGACCATGAACCCGGTGTTCGGGATCGTGGCCCCGGCCGCCGGGCGGGTGCGGTATCTCGATGTCAGGACGCCGCCGAGTACGCCGACCAGGCCGACGAGGGTGGCGAGCGTCTGGGTGTCCGGCAAACCACACCGCATCGAGGTCCCGGCGGGTGCGGTGTTCGCCGGCCGGCTGGTGGACGACGGTTCTAAAGTGAGTGCCGGGATGCCCATCGTGTCGGCGAAGAAGGTCGGCTACGGGCTCGTCGCCGACATCGACGGCGCCCAGGCTTACCAGATCTCGGATGCTCTCGCGACGGTCCAGGCCCAGATCAAGAACGGCCCCGGGCCTTTCCCGTGCAAGGTGCTCGGCACTATCGCCGCCCTGCCCGCCGGCACCATCCCGGACCCGCCGTCCGCGCCGCCGTCCGCCGCGCCGTCCGGCCAGCCATCCGCCCCGCCGGTCGTCCAGGCGCCCCCAAGCCAGCAGGACAGGACCGAGCCGTCGGAGCCGACCGGAATGCGCCTGGTATGCACCGCACCCGCCAACGTGAAGCTGATCAACGGCGCCAGCGCCACGCTCGAGGTGGTGACCGCGAGGGCCACCAAGGCGTTGGTACTCCCGGTCGAAGCGGTCGCCGGCGGGCAGGGTCGGGGCAAGGTGGACGTGGTCAAGCCGGACGGTAGCCGGGAGACCAGGGATGTCGTTCTCGGGCTCAGCGACGGCAAGGTCGTGCAGATCAAGTCCGGTCTCACCGGCGACGAGACGGTCGCCGTCCCCGGCCCCAACCTCCCACCCGCCAAACCCGGCCTAGCGGGCGACCCATCCGCTCCGGTGGGCGGCAAATGACGGCGTTGCTGCAGCTCCGCGGCATCACGAAGACGCTCAAGGGCCAGAAGGCGCCACGCGCCATCCTCGACGGCACCGACTTGGCCGTCGACAGTGGTGAGAGCGTGGCCATCGTCGGACGCTCGGGATCCGGCAAGAGCACACTGCTCAGCCTGATCGGCCTCTTCGACCGGCCAGACGAGGGACAGTATCTGCTGGATGGCCAGGACATCACCCGACTGTCGGAGCGCAGAGCGGCAGCTCTGCGCAGTGCCGAGTTCGGCTTCGTGTTCCAGCGGTTCTTCCTGCTCAAGCACCTGACCGCTGCGCAGAACGTGGCGATGGCCCTGGTCAACGGCCAGGGCTGGCTGCCGCGCCGCAAACGCAGCGCCCGGACCCTGGCGGCCCTCGACCGCGTCGGCATCGCGCATCTCGCCAAGCACCGGCCGGCCCGCCTGTCCGGCGGTGAGCAGCAGCGGGTGGCGATCGCCCGGGCGCTGGTGCGGGAGCCGCGTTTGCTGCTGGCCGACGAGCCCACCGGTGCGCTGGACACGGAGACGGGCAACCTGGTGATCGAGGTGATGCGCTCGGCGACCGACCGCGGCTGTGGCCTGATCCTGGTCACCCACGACTGGGACCACGCCAACAAGATGCAGCGGGTGCTGCGCCTCAGCGACGGGGTGCTCCACCCGGCTACCGACACAAGGAGCGTGCCTCGGTGAGCGGGCCAGCACGGCGCAAAGCGGAGGTCGGCACGGTGCGGGCCGATGCTGTGCGCAGCGGGGTGGCCGCGTGATCGGGTTCTCTGGGCGGTTCCGCTCGGCTCTGATCATCGGTGGTCAGGGCATCCGGGCCCGCAAGACCCGCACCCTCCTGTCGATGGTGAGCCTGTTCCTGGGGGTGCTGGCCGTCGTGGTCGTCCAGGTGGGCGCGGAGACCGCCAAAAACGCCCGGCTGGCCGATCTGGAACTGCACATGGGCAAGGACGGCACCCGGCAGACCTACCTGCCGGGTAACGCCGACACCATCCAGATCAGCCAGGACACCCTGAAAGGGCGGAAGGACGCGGTGGCGGTCTCCACCACCCAGGCGATCATCGGAGAGCCGGGCGTCAGCCCGGTCAACCCCGGTGGAGGCCCGTTCGACCAGCCGGGCGGCGGACAGTTCGTGGGCCCCGGTGGCGGCGACATGTACTGCGACCCTCGCGGTTACTGCCAGCCGATGAAGGCGGCCGGCGACGCCCCGGCCGTTCCCGTGCCAGGCCAGGCGATCGAACTGAGCCTCAACACGCTCACCGGCGACATTCGCCAGTTCCGGCCCTTCCGGCCGGTGTCCGGCCAATGGCTGGACTTCTCCTCCGACCCGTCGCTGTCCCCCCGGATCGTCATCAACCTCGAGGCGGCCAAGGGGTTCACGCGCCAGCAGGTGCCGGCCGAGATGCGCGTCGAGGGGGCCACCGCCAACCCGACACCGCGCATCATCGGCGTCATCGACGACGGCAATCCGCAGCCCACCGCCTACATCCGAGCCGATGAGCTGCAGAACTGGGTGCCCCAGGCGAGCAACGGCGGCGACTACGGCCCCGGACTGCAAGTGATGCTCGCGCCCACCGCAGGCGACCTGGAGCAGCTGCTGCGGATCCGCCTCACGGCCAGCGGAATACCCGCCGAGCAGATCCATTTCGAGACAATCCAAGCGCGGAAAGACATCGCCAAGGAGCTCGCTCTCATCCGCTGGATCTTCCTCGGCATGGCCGGCCTGGTCCTCCTCATCGGCGTCGCCGGCATCCTCAACGTCGGGCTCGCGACCGTCGGAGAGCGGGTCGAGGAATTCGCGCTGCGGCGCGCGGTCGGCACCTCACGGTCTCTGCTGGCCGGCATCGTCCTCGCGGAGACACTCCTGACCGGCCTCCTCACCGCGGCCGCCGCCATCGGAGTGTCCGCGCTCGCACTAACCGCAGTCAGCATGCTGTTCGGCGACCGGGAGCAGTTCCTGCAGGACCTCGTGTTTCCGTGGCAGGCAGGGGTCGCGGGGGTCATCGCCGGCCTGGTCGCCGGACTGCTCGGCGGCCTCATCCCGGCCATCCGCGCCGCCCGCATCCCGATCGCCACCGTCATGCGCGCCTGAGGCGTCGCGCCAGCCACAACGATCAGTTGGGCGGGCCTAGGCTGGACCGGTGGATACCGAGGCAGTGCGATCGTTCGTCCGCGCAGCCGAGCTCGGCCAGTTGCAACATGCGGCCGACGAGCTGGGCGTGACCCAGCAGGCGGTCTCGAAGCGGGTCGCCGCCCTGGAGCGCGAGCTGGAGGTCCGCCTGTTCACCCGTACCGCCCGAGGGGTCGAACTGACGCTCGACGGCCAGGCATTCCTCCCCCACGCACGCAGTATCGTCGCGGGTGTTGATCGTGCCGTCACCGCGGTCAGGCCGGGCTCGCGGGCCCTTCGGATCGACGTTCTAGGCCTGCGAAGCGCGCAGGCCGTCGTTCTGCACGACTATTGGCGGTCGCATCCCGAAACTGACCTCGACGTGGTGACCCTCAGGGTCAACGACCCTCACGCGGCGGCCGCCGCCGTCCAGGCAGGCGATATCGACGCCTCGTTCCGCACCGTCACCGATCCGGCCACGCTGCCGTGCGACGTGCAAATGATCCACGCCTTCGACTCCCCGCTGGAACTCCTCGTCGGCCCCAGGCATCCGCTTGCCTCCGCGCGCACACTGACATCACCCCAGCTGCGCAAGCTTCGGATCTGGGTGCCGGGTATCGTGCCGCGAAGCGAGTGGGCAGAGTTCTACGATCAGCTCGCCACCGCCTTCGACCTCCGCATCGACGCGGCGGGCCCGAACTTCGGTAACGAGGTACTCCTCGACGCCCTCGCGGACTCCGCCGACGTGGCCACCCTCGTCGGCTCGCGCGACCGGTACATCTGGCCGACGAACCACGACCTACGCCGCATCCCGATCGTGAACCCGACGCTCGCCTACCCGCTCTCCCTCATCTTCCCCAGAACGAACCCGCACCCGGGACTTCGGGCGATCATCGACCACTTCACAACACTGACACCGCTCCCCGAGACGGCCTGGCTCCCGTCCTGGGCAACGACACCACGCCGCAGCGCCGGCGACATCGCGCACACCCGCCACTGACAGTCGTTTTGTGCCGGTGCACCACCAACATGGCTCACTCAACCCGCTCGCCAGCGAGAGGACACCGGCGCCGGCGCCGGCATCACACAGTTCGCGCAGCCTGCCGACGGCCTGCTCACCTCGGCTGAGCAGGTCCTACTGACCCTCGGCCTACACGTTTGCGGCGACGTATTTGGTTTCCAGGTACTCTTCGATGCCTTCTCGGCCGCCCTCCCGCCCGACCCCGGACTGCTTCATCCCGCCGAATGGGGCTGCGGGGTTGGACACAATGCCTTGGTTGAGGCCGACCATCCCGAACTCCAGCGCCTCGACCACGCGGAAGCTACGCCGCATGTCGGAGGTGTACACGTAGGCGGCGAGGCCGTACTGCGTGGAGTTCGCGATCGCCAGCGCCTCCTGTTCGGTCGAGAATGACGCGATCGGTGCGATGGGACCGAAGATCTCGTCCGTGAATACCCGGGCCCCCGGGTCCACGTCGGCGACGACCGTGGGCTGGAAGTAGTAGCCACTCTCTTCGAGAGCGTTGCCGCCCGCGAGCACCCGACCGCCGCGCTGAGCCGCGTCTGCGACGAAGGCCCGCATGTTGTCGCGCGCCTTCGCGGTGATCAGCGGGCCGACCTGGACGCCGGGTTCGGTGCCTCGGCCGACCCTGAGCCCGCTCATCCGTTCGGCCAGGCGTTGGGCGAAGTCGGCCGCGACGGACTCGGCGACGAGGAACCGGTTCGCGGCCGTGCAGGCTTCCCCGATGTTCCGCATCTTCGCGATCATCGCTCCTTCGACGGCGGCGTCCAGGTCGGCGTCGTCGAAGACGATGAACGGCGCGTTGCCGCCGAGTTCCATCGAGACGCGGAGCACCTGTTGGGCCGACTGAGCGATGAGGGTCCGACCGACCTCCGTCGACCCGGTGAACGACATCTTGCGTAGCCGCGGATCGGTGATCAGCGGTGCGGTCACCTCACCCGCTGCGGAGGTGGTGATCACATTCAGGACACCGTCGGGCAGGCCGCTGTCGGCCAGGATCTCGGCCAGCGCGAGCATCGAGAGCGGCGTTTCACGGGCCGGCTTGACGACCATGGTGCACCCGGCGGCGATCGCGGGCCCGATCTTGCGCGTGCCCATCGCCATCGGAAAGTTCCACGGCGTGATCAGCAGGCACGGCCCGACCGGCTGCTTCATCACCATCAGCCGGCCCTGCCCGTTCGGCGCGACGGCGTAGCGCCCGTCGATCCGCACGGCCTCCTCGGAGAACCAGCGCAGGAACTCCGCCGCGTAGACGATCTCCGCCTTCGACTCGGCGAGCGGCTTACCCATCTCGAGGGTCATCAGCAGGGCGAGCTCGTCAGCCCGGGCGATGAGCTGCTCGAACGCGCGTCGAAGGAGCTCCGAGCGCTCCCGCGGCGGGCAGCTGGCCCAGCTCGCCTGGGCTGCGGCGGCCGCGTCAAGCGCGGCCAGCGCATCGGCCGAACCCGCATCCGCCACGTGGCACAGCACCTCACCGGTTGACGGGTCGTGCACCGGCAACTGGCGTCCACCTGTCGCCGGTCGCCACCGCCCGGCGATCAGGAGTTCCTTCTGCACCGCCTCGACGACTGCCCGCTCGTCTTCCTTCGAGGGGTTGAGGAAGGTGCGTGCGCCCTCTTCGATGGCCGACCGACTCACTTCGTCCTCCGTGTCGCTTGTCAGATACGGGGGGACAGCGGTCGCTCCACCGCTTCCCAGTCGCTCGCCCGGTAGCCGGCGGTGAGTCCGCCGTCGCACATCACGACCGAGCCGGTCATGTACGAGGCGTCGTCGCTGAGCAGGAAGCAGGCCACGGCCGCCATCTCCGCCGGCTCACCCGGACGGTCGAGCGGAATCCGGGTCCGGTGCTTGCTCCAGATCGCGACGTCGTCCACTTCCTGAACGGTCGCCCGGGTGCGGACCCAACCGGGTGCGAGGGCGTTGACCCGGATGCCGTACCGGGCCAGGTCGACGGCGAGCGACCGGGCGAGCGCCATGACGGCGCCCTTGGACGTGTTGTAGATGATCTGCCCTTCCTCGCCGAGGAGGGAGGCGGTCGACGCGGTCAGGACCATGGCCCCGCCCCCGCGCCGGCTCATGTGCCGGGCGACGGCGGTCGTCACGGCGTACTGGCCGCGGGTGTTGACCCGCATCACCCGGTCGAAGTCCTCGATCGGGCTGTCGAGCACGTTCTCCCAGATGCCGATGCCGGCGTTGCTGGCCAGCAGGTCGACGCCGCCGAACGCGTCGCACGCCGCCTGCAGGGCCCGCTCCGCGGTGTCGGCGTCACCGACGTCGCCGGTGACCGTGACGACCTGCGCCCCGAACTCGGCGCGCAGCTTCTCCGCCACCTCCTTGAGGTGGGCCTCGTCCTGCGGTGCGGCGAGCAGGCACAGGGCTGCGCCCTCGGCCGCCAGCCGCTCGGCGATGGCCGCACCGATGCCGTTACTGGCACCGGTGACCAGGGCGTTCTTACCTTCGAATCGCATGATGTCCGCCTCCCGAGCGTCGGGGCTAGAGGATCTCTTCGCCGAGGTTCGCGTAGACGCCAGCGGTACGGAGCACGACTGGTGCCGTCACGTCCTGCAGCTCGGTGGCGATCTCGTCCAGGTGTGCGTAGTCCGGCAGGCCCCACACGGCGATGCAGCGCGGGTCAGGGCCGAGGTGGCCGATTCGGTCGGCGACGACGTGCAACTGCAGTGCGGGGTGCTCGCCCGCCCGCTTGTCGAAGAAGGCGGCGACCTCGTCGGGCGTGACGCCGGGGGCGAAATCGAGGTACTCGGCGTAGTAGGGACCGACCCGGCCGGCGACCGGCTCCCGCAGCGGCCGGTAGAAGCCCGCGCGGTCCAGCCGGCCGACCACCTCCATGGGCTTCTCGAACGCGTCGGCCTCGCCGGACCGGAAGGCCCGCTCCCACTCGCCCAGCAGCTCAACACCCGCCTTGCGGTTCAGCCACACGGCGAGGTACTCCGGCTCCGGGCCGATCCGCCAGGTCCGTCCCAGGTTCACCACCAGCTCGTCGGCGCCGTACTGGTTGGCCCATCCCGTCTGCCCGGCGCCGGCGATGGCGTGGAAGTGCTCGATGGAGATGCCCGGACGGCGGGAGATGTATTCGATGTAGACGATCATGTGGTACGCCTCCTGCTCTGCTCTTTAGGGATGCGGTCAGTCGGTGAGGACGTGCACGGGGTGGTCGGGGAGGACGACGCGTACGGTGTCGCCGACGTCGTGCGTCAGGGGTGCGCCACCCACCGGCTCCTGTACGCGCAGGGTCGTGCCGCCGAGGTCGACGTGGAACTGGACGCAGGATCCGAGGAACGCGATGTCCGTGATGGTGCCGGCGAGGCCGTCGTCGGCGGACGTCGAGAGCCGAAGGAGCTCGGGACGTACCACCAGGGTCGCGTTGCGCTGCGGCAGCGTCTGCCGCAGCCGCAGGCGCTGCCCGGTCTCGACGACCTTCACCTCGGTGCCGTCCGTCGCGCTGTCGAGGGCCTCGACGGCCATCAGGTTCGCGTCACCGACGAAACCGGAGACGAACTTGGTGGCCGATCGGTGGTAGACCTCCGCGGGCGTGCCGATCTGCTCGATGCGGCCGGCGTTCATCACCACGACCCGGTTCGACAGCGACATGGCCTCCTGCTGGTCGTGCGTGACGTAGACGAAGGTGGTACCGGTCTCCCGGTGGATGCGCCTCAGCTCGGCCTGCATGGTGATCCGGACCTTCTGGTCCAGTGCCGAGAGCGGCTCGTCGAGCAGCAGCACCTTGGGGCGCTTCACCAGCGCCCGGGCCAGGCTGATCCGCTGCGACTGGCCGCCGCTGAGCTGGGTCGCGCGCCGGTCGGCGAGATCCGCCAGCCCGACCAACTCGAGCGCCTCCCGCACGCGTCGCTCGATGTCCTGCTTGCCGACCTTGTCGATGCGCAGCCCGAAGGCGACGTTGTCGAAGACCGACAGGTGCGGAAAGAGCAGGTAGCGCTGGAAGACGATGTTGACCGGCCGGCGGTGCGGTGGCACGTCGGTGATGTCCTTGCCGGCGAGGACCACGCGGCCACGGTCGGGCCGTTCGAATCCGCCGATGATGCGCAGCATGGTTGTCTTGCCGCATCCGCTCGGACCCAACAGCGACAGGATCTCACCGTCGTGGACCTCGAGGTCGACGCCGTGCAGGATCGGCACCTTGCCGAAGCTCTTGGTGATGCCCGTCAGGCTGAGAACGGTATTCACGAGGCCTTGACTCCCTTTCGTGCAGCCCTGCCCACCCGTGCCACGACGGCGATCACGACGCCGGACAGGAAGGTGACGAGCAGGAGGAGGGTCGCGAACGCGTTGATCGACGGGTCGATCGCGCGACGCATCGCTGAGTAGATGACGAGCGGCACCGTGCTCTGGGGGCCGATGACGAAGAAGGTGATGAAGAATTCGTCGAAGCTCAGGACGAAGGCGAGCATGCCGCCGGCGACGAGCACCGGCCACGTCATCGGCAGCGTGACCCTCGTGAACCTCAGCAGCGACGACGCCCCCAGGTCGGCCGCCAACTCGTCGTACTGCGGGTCGATCCGGTCCAGCACGGACTGGGCGACGAGCAGGAAGTACGGGAACGTGTAGACGACGTGCGCGGCGGCGACGGTCCACAGCGAGAGCTCGATGTCGAGCTTGGCGAACCACGCCAGCAGCGACAACCCGAGGAACAGGCCGGGAAGGGTGATGGGCGCGAAGAACAGCACCGCGAGCCACGGGCGTAGCCGGTGGGGCACGTGGGTCAGTCCGAACGCCGCCAGGGTGCCCAGGACGGTGGTGACGACCGCGCTGGCCACCGCCACGATCAGGCTGTTCCGCAGGGCCGAGGTGTAGGTCCCGTCGGTCAGCACCGCCTCGTACCAGCGCAGCGAGAAGCCCTTGATCGGGAGGTTCAGGGTGCTGCTGGAGTTGAACGAGAACAGCACGACGACCGCGATCGGCAGGTACAGGAAGGCCAGGACGGCGGCCAGGTAGAGACCCGGTGCCCGGCGCCTGCTGCGCAGAAGACTCATGGCGCTCATCCCTTGATCACCACGGAGTTCAGGCCCAGCGCGCGCAGGACACCGGTCACGACGGCATAGGCGAACATGAACAGCAGCAGCACGATGATCGAGGTCGCCGCCCCGAGCGGGTAGTTGCCGAACTGGGTGAACTGCTGCGAGATCTGCAGGCCGACCATGTTCCCGTCCGTTCCGCCGAGGAACTGCGGGGTGACGTAGTCGCTGGCGGCCAGTACGAAGGTGTAGAGGAAGCCGGAGGCCGCCGCCGGCGCCACGAGCGGCAGGACCACTCGGCGCCACCGCTGCACCCGACCGGCGCCGAGGTCGGCGGCCAGGTCGAAGAAGTCGCCGGGGATGTTGCGGAACGCGGCATAGGCGACCAGAGCGACGTACGGCACGAAGATGTGGACCAGCGCGGCGACAACCGCCGGCTTCGAGAACAGCAGTGACCCGTCCCGCGGGGCAAGGCCGATCGGTCCGAGGAGCTGCACAAACAGCCCGTTGTTACCGAGGATCACCCGCCACGCGTAGATCCGCACGAGGTAGCTGGTGAACATCGAGAACACCACGAGCGCCAGCAGCGGGTACTCCATCCGCCCGGCGCGGTAGCGAATCGCGTACGCGAGCGGCACCCCGATCGCCAGGCTCAGGACCGCGGTGACGAACCCGACCTCCAGGGCGTTCAGCGTGAGCCGACGAGTCAGTTCCGAACCCACGGCCGAGGTGAAGTTCGACAGGGTGACGGCGCCCGTCACCTCGTAGAACCCGCCCTGCAGGAAGGCGTAGACGGTGAACACCAGGAAGGGAGCCACCAGGAGGAAGCCCAGGACGACAACCGCCGGCAGGGTCAGCAGCCACCCGCGGCGGCGAGCCGGTGCGGGGGGTGGTGCCGTGGCGACGTCCGCTTGAGGCGGTGCGACCGCGACGGCCATCACGCGCCTCCCTGGATGTTCGACCACTCGCTGAGCCACTCCTCGTGCTGCACGATCCCGGACCGCCCCTTGTCGGGAAAACCGAAGACCGGGGCGCGAGTGAAGAACTCGTCGAGGTTGTCGTAGGGGTAGAGCTTCTGCTGCTTGGCGGGCAGCAACTTGACCGCCTCGGGCGAGGTCACGGCCGTGCCGAGCGCGACCGCGGCCTCCGCCTGCACCTCCGGCGAGAGGGCCTGGTTGACCCAGGCGTACGCGGTGTCGCGGTTGCCGGTCGTCTTCGGCACCGCCCACGCGTCGCAGGAGGTGTAGGTGCCCTCCTTCGGGATGATGCTCTCCACCTTGGCGCCCTTGTCGCCGGCCCAGAGCCCGACGGTGGACCAGCCGGCGAAGGAGGCGATCACCTCACCGCTGACCAGCTGGTTGGTGAGGTCACCGAAGGACGGCGCGAACCCGTTGATCTGTCCGCGGAACCGGCGGAGCAGGTCGACGATCTGCTTGAACTGGTCCTGCGTGTAGTTGGGGACGTCGAAGCCGAGGATCCGGCCGCCGAGAGTGAACGCGGCCGTCGCGTCCGGGACCCAGCCAATCTTGCCCTTGAACTCCGGCTTCAGCAGGTCGAGCCACGACTCGGGCTTCGGCATGCGGTCGGTGCGGTAGTCGAGCGTGGTGGCGCTCCAGAACATCGGGATGCCCCACTGCTTGCCCTCGATGTTCCAGAACTTCGCTGCGGCGTCCCCCTCGCGGAAGAACGGGAAGAGCTTCGCGGCGTTCGGGATGTGCGCCAGGTCGAGCGGCTCGATGATCTCCAACGGCTTCTTGGAGTACAGGGGTCCATACGCTTGGTAATAGGTGATCAGGTCGTAGCCGACACTGGAGCCAGACTTGATCTTGGCGAGGATGTCGTCACTCGTCGAGATGTAGGTGGGGTTGACCTTGACGCTCTTCGCGCCCTGCCACGCCTTCATCTTCTGCGATCCGGTGAGGTCGTAGCCCTCCCAGGACAGGAAGTTCAGCGCGCCACCGACCTTGTCACCCACTGCGGGCACCGCTGCGGACTTCCCGTCGCCGCAGGCGGCCAGGAGGGTCGGCGCGGACACGGCGAGGGCGGCGAGGAGCCCTCCCCGGCGCAGCAGACCGCGGCGGGTCAGACCCTGCGCGTTCATCGGCATCTCAGCCATGTGTATCTCCTGTCACACATCGACTCGGTGGCAGTACTGTTCCACCGCACGGACTGGTTGTCCATAGGGCGGTACAAACTTTCTTGCAGCCCGCCCGCCCAAGATCCCGACACTCGCGCCCAGATGCGGCGTACGCACCGATGCCACCTGCAACGGTTCGGCTACGGCGGCTCGGAAACAGGTGTGCACAATGGTCTGTACAGCCACCTCGGCGCTCCGCTATAGTCCCGCTCTACGGTCAGTCTGACCGCCACGCGGGACAACGGGAGACGTCATGCCGCCGGTGAATGTGCTCAGCAAGGCCGACCGGGTGCTGGAACTGCTCGCCGACCAGGGCGAGATGCCGATCGCCGCGCTCATCGAGGCACTGGAAGAGCCGCGTACGAGTGTGTACCGCCTCCTCGAGAGCATGCAGGAACTCGGGTGGGTGGAGCCAGGTGGGCGGCGTGGGCAATATCGGCTCGGCCTCAAGGTGTTCCGGCTGGGCGCGGCTGTTGCCCAGCGGTTCGACGAGCGCCAGGCGGCGCTTCCCGTCATGGAGCGGCTGCACGAGCAGACCGGCGAAACGGTCTTCCTGTGCGTCCGTCAGGGGCTCGAGGCGGTGTGCATCGAGCGCATCGACGGCGCGCGGGTCCAGATCCTCGAGCTCAGGCTCGGCGGCCGGCTGCCGCTGCACGTCGGCGGCGCACCGCGGGCCCTCCTCGCCTTCGGGGGCGAAGCCCTCTGGGACGAGTACCTGTTCCGCGCACCGCTCAGCACCTACACCGGCAAGACCCTGAACACCCCCGAGCTGGTGCGGCAGTCCCTCGCGGCCGACGCGAACGCGGGAATCGTCATCAGCGACGAGGACGTCACCCCCGGCATCGCGTCGATCGCCGCTCCCGTCTTCAACCACACCGGCAGGGTCAGCGCCGCGCTGTCCCTGGCCGGCGTATCCCCCGTGCTGCTCGGCGACAACCGGCAGCGACATGTGTCGATGGTGCGAGAGGCCGCCGCAGAGGTCTCCCGCTCGCTCGGCCACTCCAGTTAGGAGAAACGCTTTGGCTGACGGCTCAACCCCCGTCGTACGTCGTGATCAGGGACGAGAGTTCCTCGCACTCGGGGCACCGGTCTACCGACTGGTGCATCCGAAGACCGTGGGCTCCGTCGGAGTTGGCGTTTCGCTGTGCGTCATGCAGCCGGGCCAGCAGGTCCGCCGCCATCGGCACGACTACGAAGAGGCCTATTACGTGGTGCGCGGCACCGGCCTGATGTATCTCGAGGGCCACGAGCCGATCCGCCTCGAGCCCGGACTGTCCGTCTACATCGCGGCGAACCGCGTACACGGACAGGTCAACGACGGCTCGGAAACGCTCGAGATCGTGTGCTCCCTGTCGCCTCCCCCGGTCGAGGGACAGGTTCCGGAATTCGTGGAGGAGAACCAGTGAGTGCAGCAGCCGACGACGGCGAGCTGATCGCCCGCATCAAGGAGAAGGCGCTCTTCGCCCGCGAGGAGACGGTGCGCCTGACCGGCATCGCGAAGACCGGGCACTACGCCTCGGCCTTCTCGTGCGCCGAGATCCTCGCGACCCTCTACTACGGCGGGATCATGCGGCTGAAGCCGGGTGAGCCGCAGTGGAAGGAACGCGACCGCTTCCTCTTCGGCAAGGGCCACGCGGCGATCGCGCTCTACCCGTTCCTCGCCGAGTACGGCTTCTTCGACAAGTCGGTCCTCGACGAGTACACCCGCCTCGGCAACCCGCTCGGCGACCACCCGGACATGCGCAAGGTACCGGGCATCGACTTCAGCTCCGGCTCGCTCGGCCACGCCCTGTCCGCAGGCCTCGGCATGGCCCTCGGCGGCCGGCTCAACAACATCGACTACAACGTCTTCGTCCTGCTCGGCGACGGCGAGCAGCACGAGGGCCAGGTGTGGGAGGCGGCGCTGTCCGCGGCCCACCACCGCACCGGCAACCTCATCGCGATCGTCGACCGCAACGAGTACAGCCTCGACGGCAAGGTAGACGACGTCATCGGCATCGAGCCGGTGCTGGACAAGTGGCAGGCGTTCGGCTGGAACACGATCGACATCGACGGCCACGACGTGCCGCAGGTGCTGCAGGCCCTGCGCGAGGCGACCGCCGCCAGCCACGACGGCAAGCCGACCGTCATCGTGGCCCACACCGTCAAGGGCAAGGGCATCCCCTACATGGAGACGCAGTTCGGCTGGCACCTCGGCTACCTGCATCCCTCCGACGAGAAACTCGCCCTCGCGCACCTGAGGAGCAACGCGTGACCACCACCGAGCCCGAGCTGCACCCCGACTCCTGGCACCTGCTCATGCTGCTGGACCAGGCGCCCGGGTTCGCCGCCATCTCGCAGGCCCTCATCGAGCTGACCGACGAGGGACACAACATCGCGGTCGCCACCGCCGACCTCAAGTACTCCAACGGGCTGGTGCGCTTCCAGGAGAAGCACCCGGAGCGGTTCCTGCAGTTCGGCATCTCCGAGCAGAACATGGTGTCGGCGTCGGCCGGGCTGGCGACGACGGGCGTGCTGCCGTACACCGCGACGTTCGCGTCGTTCCTGGCGCTGCTGTGCTGCGAGCAGATCCGCACCGACCTGGCCTACTGCAACCAGCCGGTCCGCCTCATCGGCCACCACGCCGGCATCAGCCTCGGCTTCTACGGCACCTCGCACCACGCCACCGAGGACCTGGCCATCATGCGCAGCATGGCCAACATGACCGTGGTCGCTCCGTCGGACCCGGCCCAGTTCCACGCGGCGATCCGCGCCACGGTGAACCACCCCGGCCCGATCTACTTCCGCGCCAGCCGCGGTCGCGACCCGATCATCTACGAGGACGGCTGCGAGTTCGAGCTGGGCCGCGCCATCAAGCACGGGGACGGCAGCGACCTGATGCTCATCGCCACCGGGTCGTCGGTGCACCCGACGCTGGCGGCGGCCGAGCTGCTCCGCGCCAAGGGCATCTCGGTGGGTGTGCTCGACATGCACACGGTGAAGCCGCTGGACCGCGACGCCGTGCTGGCGGCGGCGCGGGCGCGCCGGCTCATGACCGTCGAGGAGCACAACGTGCTCGGCGGGCTGGGCGGCGCCGTCGCCGAGGTGCTCACCGAGGAGGGGGTGGCCACCAAGCTGCACCGGCACGGCATCAAGGACGAGTACAGCCTGATCGGACCACCGACGCACCTCTACCGGCACTACGAGCTGGATGCCGAGGGCATCGCGCAGGTAGCCCTGCGCTTCCTGAACGCGTGAACGGAAAGGTTGATCAGTCATGAGGGCGGTTGTCTTCACCGGGGCGGGCGGCAACGAGGTCATTGACCTCGTCGAGCGGCCCGACCCGATCCCGACCGGCAACGACGTTCGGGTCCGCGTCCGCTACGCCGGAATGAACCCGGCCGACGCGCAGCAGCGCACCGGCATCTACCCGGCCCCGCCGGGCAGCCCGGCGGACATTCCGGGGCTCGAGGTGTCGGGCGTCGTCGAGGCCGTCGGTGACGCGGTCACCACGTGGCAGCCCGGCGACCGGGTGTTCGGCCTCGTGGGTGGCGGCGGCCTCGCCAACGGGGTGATCGTCAACGAGCGGCACCTGGCCCGCGTTCCGGACTCGCTGTCCGACGCCGACGCAGCGGCGGTGCCGGAGGCGTACATGACCGCGCACGACGCGATCCGGTCGCAGGCCGGGCTGCAGATGGGCGAGACCCTCCTGGTTCACGGAGCCGCCGGTGGCGTCGGCAGCGCCGCCGTGCAGATCGGGCTCGCGGCCGGTGCGCGGGTCATCGGTGTGGTGCGCAGCGAGTCGTCGCACCAGGCGGTGAAGGCGCTCGGCGCGGAGGTCGTCCACGACGCCACCTTCGCGACCGAGGTCGCCGAACTCACGGGCGGTCGAGGCGCCGACGTCATCCTGGAGCTGGTGGGTGCCCCCCACTTCCCGGGGAACCTCGACGCGGTCGCCGTACGCGGACGGATCATCATCGTCGGCGTCGGTGCGGGTAGCGACGTGCAGATCCCCCTGCTGCGGCTGATGCAAAAGCGGGTACGGATGCAGGGAACCGTCCTCCGGGCGCGGCCCATCGAGCAGAAGGCAGACGCTGTCCGCGCCTTCGAACGGGAGGTACTGCCCGCCCTCGCGAGCGGACGGGTCCGGCCGGTCATCGACCAGATCTTCCCCGCCGAGCAGGTGACGTCGGCCTTCGAGCGGCTCGAGGGTAAGGGCAAGGTCGGCAAGATCCTTCTGGATTTCGGCGCCTGACAGGAACTGCCCGCTCCGCACGCCTCGTGCGGCGGAGCGGGCAGTCTGCACCGGACAGTCGCCCGCCAACCCGACAGCACCTGGCCAGTCGCCCAGCGGCGGCCTGACCCGGTCAGAACCCCACACCGTCGCCGCAATGATGGACGGAGGTCACCGGTGCCCTCAGAAGTGGAAAACGCCGACCATTGAAGCCACCGGATCGGCGCCGCCATGCAACTGGTCGAAAACGTGGAACGTCTCTGTCACAACTGTGCCGGTGGCGGGATCGGCGAGCGAGGTGGTGGTCCCGTCGGGGGTGCCGTCTCCCTTGACGCCGGTGAGGATGCGGATGTGCAGGACCTGATTGTTCTCGATCCCGTCGTCGCCGACGTCCAGCAGTGGCCCGACGTTCTCGACGAGCCGGGCCAGGCCCTCCGGCGTGTAGCTCGTCGGTTCGTCCTCGGTCAGGCCGACGGCGGCCAGGAAGGCGCGCAGCTCGACAACCGAGAGGGGCTGGTTGAGGTCGTACCTGCTCCGCCAGACGCCGCCGAGGCCGTCGAGCATCTGTTCGACCGTGGCCGCCTGTCCGGTCTTCCAGTTCGACATGATGGTGCCGCCCGCGGCCCAGCAGACAAGCGAGGAGTTCTGCTTGACGGGCACGACCGCGGGCGAGATGGCCACATCGAGCGCAGGGCGCCCAGCGGCCGTACCGGTCTTGACCGACACCGTCCCCTCGGGCCGGGTGACCCGCAGCGACCCGCTACCGGACGTGGCGAGGCGGTCGATCGCGCGTTGCACCGAGGGGGTACGGGTCGCGCTCGGGGTGGCCGGACGAACCTCTCCGATCGCGCCGCGCAGCACGCTCTCGGTCAACGCGCGTGCGTCGTCAGCTGAGACCAGCCCCTTGTCGCGCGCCTCCTTGATATGGCCGAGGCTGCGGTCGAGCTCCTGATTGAGGAAACGTTGCTGGGCGAGTGCACCGGCCTTGCTCGCGAAGCCCTGCGCCGCGGTGATCGAGGTCTTGAGCGCCTCGGCGGCGTTCTGCTGGTTGAGAGCGAGCCCCGTGAGGTCCTTGAAGATGTTCGGCGTGCCGAGCGCGGCCATCGCCGCCGCCAGGCCGGTGGGATCGGGCGCGGTCGGCACCTGCTGGTATCCGACCACCGGCGTGGGGAACTGGTCGGGTGCGAGGTTCGGCGGCGCAGTGCGCCGGCTGCCCGTGCTCAACGGGTCGATGGACGGCGGCTGGTCCGGGATTGGTGCCTCCTCCCAGCGCCAGAACTTCGTGTCGTCGATGACCTCGCAACTGTTGCACTTGCCGAGGACGGCCTCGGCGAACACCCCGGACGTGGGCATGCTGATCCGCATCGGCGGCGCCGGGTCGGCCGCGTAGAGGTGGCGCAGGTCCGCCGGGGTCGCGCGGGCGAACTCGTAGGTCGCATCGAGCTTCAGACCCGGTGCGACCGGCATCACCAGGCTGTTGCCCACAACGCCGACGACGCGGTTCTCCACCACGGACGCCACGCTGCGTCCGCCCGCGTCCGGCGCGACGAAGCCGTCGAGGAGCAGGTATCGCCGATTCGGGTCCATGGTCAGCCAGATCGCCCGGTGGTAGTGCTCGACGTGCTCGTCGAGATGGTCGAGCAGCCGTTCGGCGTGGCGGCGGTCGCGGTCTCGCGGGTTGCGCTTCTCGGTGGCGTCGAGCGGCACGGCGATCTCGACGTCGTCACCGAGACTCAGGTCGTTGAGGATCCGCCGGTTCAGGAAAAGCTGGTGGCTGAGGTGCGCGGTGCGGTAGCGCAGCGAGCCGGAGTCAACCACGATCCGAGCGCCGGGCGGGAGGACGCTGACGGCGAGCGACAGCCGCACCCGGTCGATCTGCGAGCGCAGCACCGTCGGTAGCGGGATGCCGGCCTGCAACCCGACAAGCAGCGGGCGGTCCTGACCGAAGAGGCCCACCATCGCCGGATCGACGCTCACCGGCCGGGTCGCGACGCCGTCCTCGATGAGCGACATCTGCATGGTCTCCAACAACCGCTGGGCGACGCCCGGCGCGATCCGGCTGTCCCAGATGGCATCTCTCTCCGCGGGCAGAGCTACCCCGAGATAGCGTTCCCAGATGCTGGCCGGGCCGTCCCAGAGCAGGGCGGCGTAGCCGTCCCAGTTCGTCGAGACGAACTCGTCGGACTCGCCGTCGGCCGGACGCGGGAGCGTCACCCGAACGGCCAGCTCGCCGTCGAGATCGACCAGCGCCTCGTCGGCGTAGCGGCCGACGGGCAGGTCCGAACCGACCCAGTTGGCGCGGACCCGCTCCAGCGAGTCGAAGGCGGAGTGCAGGCTGCGGCGGCGCAGCCCGCGCTCCAACGGCTCCCGCCAGCGCAGCGCCTTCTCGGCCGTGAAGGGCGTCACCGCGAAGGGAATGAACAGGCATTCCTGCACCGCCGCCAGTTCCTGGCTCACCTGGAGGTGGCGCAGCACCTCGAAGTACTCGACGGTGAGCGCGTGGCAGTGGTTGTAGTTGGCGACCACCTCGGTCTGCGCCCGCACCGACTCGCCCTGGCGGGCGGTCTGCACCACCGTCGAGCGCTGGCTGCGTACCGCGCTCGCGGACTGCAGGGTGCGGTCCCGCACCTGGTTCAGCGCGGTGCCGGTGACCGCGCGCGCCGACGTCTGGTTGGCGGTCGAACCGGCCGACGAGACACCGCCCGCCGCACCGAAGACGAGCGGCCCGATGAACCCGGCGATCCCCGCTCCCACGGCCTCCACGTCGGCCTTCGAGTGGCCGCGCATCGACTCGGTCAGGGTGGAGCGGATGACGTCGCTGATGTCGCGGTCGTGGCTCAGATCGGCCACCAGGTCCTCGGCCTCGGTGCGCTCGGCGCGCCGGCTCGCCACCTCGGAGCGGTTCCAGTCCAGTACCGAGACGAGCTTCTGCTGGCCGGGTGCGAGCGGCAGCGAATAGAGCAGGTCGCCGAGGGAGTACCCGTCGGCGCGCCAGACCTGCTTGATCGTCAGCAGGTGGCCGTGCGCGACCGTGGTTGCCTGGTAGGCGTACGGGAGGCCGTCCCAGTCGACCTGGCGGTCCGCGTCGAGGGTGAAGCGGGCCGGCTCGGGACTGGCGAGGAGTCCGACCGCGGCGCGGAACCTGCGGACGACGCTCGTCTGCTCGGCCATGACCAGGCGCAGCGGTGTGATGTCCTGCTGCTCGCGGGCCAGGTCGGCCAGCACGCTCGTCTCCAGGCGCAGCGGCTCACCGGCCAACGCCCGCTGTTCGAGGACCCGGGCGGCCAGGAGGTCCGCGTTCACGGACGCCCACCTGCCGTCGAGGTCGATGCCGGGAACGAAGGCCCGCGCGGCGGCGAGTGCGCCCGGCACCACGTCGACCTGGCGGCCCTGTCCGGAAGCGGCGACCGGCGCCGACCCGGCGTCCCGGCCCGAGGTGCCGGGGATGCTCGCGAGGTGACCCGCCGTGCTGGAGGTCGCGGTGGCTCCGAGCGTGAACGGGCCGGTCTGCGGCAGGCCGGCCGCCGGGCTCTGGCCGGCGGGCGGCAGCTCGGCAACCGGGTTCACCACGACCGGGCGTACGCGGGCCAGCTCCACGAGCCGGTCGACGAGCACACCAGGAATGACCGGTGGTGTCGTCGGGGTGGTGCCCTTGATCTGTGGTTGGGTGGTACGGACCACGGCCTGGTAGGTCACCTCGTCCAAAGCCCGGTTGGGCAGGGTGAAATCGACGCAGCGGGCGGCGTCGCTCGCGTACGCCTGGGCATTCCCGGTGAGATCGACCTGGTCGGGGGCGCGGGGCGGCGAGTCGGGGCAGTGGCAGTCGTCGTCCTTGGGTGGCGGGGGCGGCAGCGCCGGCGTCTGGAGCACGATCCGCCTCGGCAGCAGCCCCGCCTCCAGGCCGATCGGGATCGGCGCGCTGCCGGCGAGCACCGCGTACGCCTCGGCGAACGTGGTGCCCGGCCACGGTCCGGAGAAGTAGCCTCCCGCCGCCGTCCTGGTGACCGAGACCGGCGTGGTCTGCTCCGCACCGGCGGCGCGACCCCAGATCACCAGCAGCAGGTCACTGGCGACGCCCCGCCCGTGCGGGTCGATCGCCAGGCCCGTGTACTTCAGCTGCTGGCCCAGGGTGATGTCGCCGCTGGGGGGCACCTGGGTGGCCGGCCGCGGTGACACGGCGACCTCGACCGGATCGGCGGGAAGATCGCCGGGGATGACCAGCCCGCCCGCGGGAAGTCCGTCCGGGGCGAACGCGGTGAGCGTCACCGGGCCTCGGCGGTCCGCCGGATCGGGCAGTTCGAACGTGAATGCACCGGTGCCGTCGGCAGGCGTGTCGCGACGCCCGGCCACGAAGACCCCGGCACCGTCGCCCAACCGGGCACGCTCCTCGAAACCGGCGCTCAGGGCGTAGCCGCTGAAGTCGCGGACGCGCGCAGCGGCGAGCTTGCCTCGCAGGATGGTTGCCATTCCGGTCCTCCTACACGTTCGGTGCCTCGAACGTGATGCCGGTCGAGGTGAGGGGCTGGTTCTCGTACCCGATCCGCAGCTCGTCGCCGGGTGCTGGCTGCCGGGTCAGGAAGCCGAGGATGGTGCCCTCGTCGGTGGTGGGCATCAGTCCCTCGACCTCCTGCGGCCCGACCTCCGCGACCATCCGGATGCCGCCTTGGACGAGACCGGATCCGTGGATGACCACCCGCATCACCCAGTCCGTGGGCAGCGGCGTGGTGATGACCTCGAAGTCGGCGCTGTCGATCTGCATGACGTCTGCTCTACTTCCGGACGAGCTGGATGGAGTCGAAGAACAGGTGGCGGAGCATGCCCGAGGCGGGCATCAGGCCGACCAGCGCCACCCGGGTCAGGTCGATCCCGGAGATCAGCCTGACCGGGAGTGTCATGGTCTCCAGACGCAGCGCGGTGCAATTCCGGCCCGGCGCCGTCGGATGGAAGACAGGTCGTCTCGGCACGAGCGAACTGGCGAGCGCGGAGGCGCCCACCGTGGCAATCTTTCCGTCCAGATCGGTGACGACCACGGTGAAGTCCGGCAGTTGTCCGGCCGCGATCGTCGCCTCGCTGCTGCGGTCGTAGTCGGCCGTGACCCGGAATGTCAGGGCGTCATAGCTTGACCAGTCCGAGGTGGCCGGCAGTAGCTGGATGGAGTAGGCCTCGCCGGACATCACCGGTGGATCCAGGCCGAGCACCGCGGTCGTGTGGTTGGTTTCCAGCCCCAACGTCCGGGCCCCGATCAGCACGTCTGGGAAGGGGTCGACGAAGCCGGCGGTGATGATGCGCGGCTTGACGGGATCCTCCATGTCGTCGAGGACCACGACCTCGGCGCCGAACGACCACTGCAGGGACACCCCGGCTCCGAGGGAGTTGGTCGCAGTCCCGTCGAAGAGCCCGATCGGGGCCGTGTCGCCGAGCAGCCGCCAGCGGAACAGTCCACCGATGTACTCGTTGGCGAGCTTCGCGTGGTCGGCCACGGAGAGCAGCCGGCTACTGGGTGCGACATCCGAGGGGTGCATCCCGGAGTCGTCGCCGTCCGCGGCCCACACCGAGTTGAAGCGGTTGTGGTTGCAGTGGTCGAGGAAGACCATCGCCTTGTCACAGGCGGCCCGGTCGTAGTGGCGGAAGCCGGTGCCGCCGGATGCCTCCGCACCGCCCCAGCCCGCGACGTCGCCGTCGAGTGCGCCGTAGACGACGGCGTAGAACGACGTGTCGGCCCTGGCCAACGCCACCGGTCCGGGCGACGTCCCGAACGCGTAGTCGGTCGGTGCGAGCGAACACACCGCCTTGATGCCGTACTTCGTGGCGGCAGGGCGAGAGGTGTTCATCCGGGCGGCACGAACCACGGCATCGCCGCCACGGGAGTGCCCCATCAGCGCGACCCGGTCGAAGTCCAGCCGCTGGTACAGGCGGGACGTCGGGTCGGCGTCCAGCGTCCGCAGCGTGTCCAACGCCCCGAGTGCCATCTGCGCCCGCATCTCGATGAACGAGTTGAACAGGTTCGCGACGTTGGTGTCGACGGACACCGAGACGATCCCCTGCCGGGCCAGCTCGTCCTGCAGCGCCTCGTAGCCGTTCAGATTCGCGGCCGTCGCGCGGTGCTGGCCGTGCAGGATGACCGCGACCGGCAGGCGCCCGGTGCCGGCGACCTGGCGGGGCTTGAGGACGTCGGCCGGGTGCACGATGCGCAACCGGCGTTCGACGGTGTAGCTGTTCGGATCGACCGGATCCCTGACGAGCAGGCCGAGCGACTCCGCGTTGGCGAGGCGGGCGCCCTGGAGGGCGTGCAGGAGGTCGTAGGTGTCGAAAACGTAGGGTGTCATGTCGCCGGATGTGGGGAAGTCCAAGATCACTGGCTGCCGGATGAGGTAGCGCAGCTCCAGCGGCAGCGACGGTGCCGTCGCCCCGCCGACAACCGGCCGGTCATCGGCAAAACTGACCTCGACGGACTCACTCGGGCTGGTCACCTTGATGTCGGCGCTCGAACCCTGTGCCGCGTGGTCGATCACGTTGCTCACCACGGGGTCCGTGGCCGGGCTCTGCGCGCCGGGACGGGGTTCGCCGATCAGACCCTGCAGCGCCGACGTGGCGAGTTCCTGTGCCGCGCTGTGGGTGAGCAGACCGTCGGCCTTTGCCTGGTTGATGCGATCGAGCATGCGGCCGGCGTTGTGGCTCAACTCCTGCTGGCTCGCGAGTTTCGCCGCCTCGTCGCCGAGCGCGGAGGCGGCCGACAGCGACGCCTCGAAGGCCGCCGCGGCATTTCGTTGGGTGCCCTCGAGGCCGGTGATGTCCTGGAACAGACCGGGCTTGGACAGCAGGCCGAAGGCTGCGCCGAGGCCCACCGGGTCGGGCACGGCGGGGGCGTTCTGGATCTGCACCAGCGGCGCGGGCAGCGGCGCGGGCGTGAGGTCGGGCTCCTCGCTGGCCCGGCTGTCCGTCGACACGGGAAGGATCTGCGGCAGCCCCAGCTGACCGTCGTTGTTCCAGCGCCAGTAGCGCGAGTCGTCGATGCTCTCGCAGGCGTTGCAGGACCCGGCGACAGCCTCGGCGTAGACGCCGCGGGTCGGCACGCTGACGCGCAGCGGCGGCGCGGGCGGGGCGGCGTAGGCGTTGATGAGCGGTACCGGCTGCGTGGACCCGTCCGGCCCGTCGTCGGACACGGTCAGCGTGGGATCGAGTCGGAGCCCCGGCGCGGCCGGCAGCACGAGGCTGTTGCCCACGATTCCGATGAGCTGGTTGCTGCACAGGCTCGCGACGCTCCGGCCACCCAGCCCGGGTACCTCGACCGCGTCGAGCAGCATGAACCGGCGCTGCGCGTCCAGGCTGATCCAGATGGCCTGGTGGTAGTACTCCAGATGGTCGTTGAGGTGCGCGACCAGCCGTCCGGCGAGTTCCACGTCCTCGGCTCGTGGGTCGCGTACTTCGGGTTGTGTGAGTGGGGTGGCGATCACGACAGCGTCGCCGAGCTTGATGTCGTCGAGGATGCGAGGGTCGTCGAAAAGCATGGCCGACAGGTGGGGCGTGCGGTAACGGAGCCGGCCCGAGTGCACGATCACCTGCGCATCCGGCGGCAGCGCGGGTCCGTCGTACCAGATCTTCACGTGCGCGATGTCATCGCGCGGCACGGCTGGGATGCCTCCCGCCTGGTTGACCGTGACGTAGAGGGGGGTCGTCTCGGCGTAGCGGGACACCAGCGTGGCGTCGACCGGCACCTCCGACTCGCCGCCGTCCGGCCCGACCAGGGCGAGGCGCAGCTTCTGCACCAACTGCTCCGCGATTCCGGGCGCGATCTCGGTGCGGAAGATCCGGTCGCGCTCGCGGGCGGTTCGCTCGTTCAGCTTGGCGGTGAACAGTTCGAGGCTGTCGACCGGCAGGAATGGCGCCAGCGGCTGCCACATGGCCACCTGGAACGCTCCGTCCGCGGCATCGCGCGGGCGGGGCAGCAGGAAGCTGATGCGCAGTTCACCCTCGATGGACTCGGGCGCCTCCTCGCTGTAGCGCGCCTGCGGGAAGTCCCAGCCCACCCAGTTGTCGGCGATCCGCTCGATGGCGTCGAAGCCGCCGCGCAGCTCCGGCTTGCGCAGGAACCGATCCAGAATCTCCCGCCAGCGCAGCGCCTTGGCCCGGTCGAAGGCCACCATGGGCAGCGGGACGAACAGGCACTCGCGCACGTCGGCCAGCTCGTGGGTGACCAGGAAATGCCGCAGCACCTCGAAATACTCGATGGTCAGCGCGTGGCAGCGGTTGTAGTTGGCCACTGCCTCCGTCTCGGCCCGGACGGTCTCACCCTGGCCGACGCTCTGTACCACTGACGAACGCTGACTGCGCAGCGCGGAGCTGCGCTGCGACACCCGGTCGCGCAACTTCTGCATCGAGTCGGCGGAGAACGTCCGGGCCGCGTCCTGCCACGACGAGGAGCTCGACCCGCTCGCGCCGCCGGCCACGCCGCCGAAGATGCCGAAGCCGCTGCCGATGAAGCCGGCACCGATCCCGCCGGCGACCCCCCAGGTCGTGTTGCGTGAGCCGGCTGCGACCTCCTCGTGCAGGTCGGTGCCGACGATCTCCTGCACGTCCCGGTCTCGGGTGAGCAGCGCGTCGAGGTGCTCCTCGAACTCCAGCCGTTCCTCGCGGGCCGACGACGTGCGCCGGTCCCAGTCGACGACGGCGACCTGGCGCCGCTGCCCGGGCGCGAGGGGAAGCGAATAGAGCAGGTCACCGAGGGAGTAGCCGTCGGCGCGCCACACCTCGCGGAACTGCAACAGGTGGCCGAACGCGATGTCGACGGCGAGATGAACCGTGGGCGTGTCGTCCCAGTCGATCTGGTGGTCGGCGTCGAGCACCGCGCGACCGGTCGTGGTACGCAGCCCGGCGTCGATCATGGTCTTGGTGAACGAGACCTCCGACAGCCACGACGCGCGGGTGATCTCGGCGACGCTGGGCGGTCGGTCCGTACGTACCAGCGAGCGGGCCGCCTGCACGTCGAGGCTGAGGTTGGTGGTCTGCAGCGCCACCGACGTCGGCCGGGTCAGTCCGATGGCCTGGGACGCGATCGACACCCCCAGCAGGTCGGTCAGCAGCTCGGACGGAACGGTGCGCCGGGCGTTGAGGGTGAGTCCGATGATCCGAGGTTCGGAGGTCCGGATGACCTGGAAGTAGGCGAACTCCTCCAGCGTCCGGTTCGGCATGGTGAGGTCGACGCAGCCGCCGCCGAGGTCCTGGGAGAAGGCAGCCGGGTTGCCGGTGAGGTCGTCCTGGTCGGGTGCGCGCGGAGGTGATGCCGTGCAGTCGCAGTCGTCCTCGGGGACGGGCACGGCCGCCAGGTCGACGACGATCACCATCTCACGCGGCAATCGGCCGTCCGGATCGAGCGGCACGGGCTGCGGCGGCCCACCGGCGACGCTGCCGGACGCTGACGCGAGGAGGTCGGCGACCCAGTCCGCCCCGAACCGACCGCTAGGCTGGGTTTCGGTGATGACGAGCGGCCTTGCAGGTGGCGCGTCGCCGTCGGACCTGTCGACCCCGGAGATCACGACCGGGAGGTCGGCGGGAACCGGGCGACCACCGACGTCGATCACCCGTCCCGCGATACGCGTACGCGCACCGAGGGTCGGATCGTCGCTGGGCTGTACCTCGACGGGATCCACCGTGGTGATCCGCAGCCGCAGCGGCTTGGCCAACTGCTCCAGCGAGAACTGCTGATGATGCACTTCGACGCCGGTGGGCGCGGCGATCGAGATGGCGACCGGGCCCTTGGGGATGCCGTCCGTGGCAATCTCGAGATGGAGCGTGCCGTCCGCAGGCAACCGCGCCGAGGCGGACGCCGGGAACCGGAGCACCTCGTCGCCGAGCCGCACCTCGGCGTTCAGGATCACCTGCACCCGGTAGCCGGCAATTGTCGCGCCAGCCTTACGCGGTCGTACGGTGCCGTTGACAACGAGCTTGTCCGCCATGACGCCCTCCAGCGGTGTCGGTGACGGGCACCAACTCCACAGCAGTTGGCGGCTGGCTCGCGATGCGGCTGATCCGCGCCGGCGTCAGCCAGCGTCCTATCCCGACGGAACCATCGTTCGCGCCGTTGAGCAGGAAAGACAGAGCATTGTCGGCGACCGGACTGCTGGGCTGCAGACGCTCGGGGCCGGGGCCGGAGTGACGGCTTCCGACAGCCCACAGAGTCGTGCGGGCACCGCTGCTGTCAGGGACCGAGGCGAGGCTACAGGTGCCGCTTGACCTTGAACCGTCACTCGCCTCTTGCGTTGTTCGGCGAAGCCGGCCAACTCGGGCGCTGTGCTGCGTAAACACCTGGCGTTAAATGATTTTCGTTGGTGACCACCGGTCCCCTGCCGGCCTGAGGGCTGGACCTGGCCCTCCTCGACCCTGCGACCGGTGCTCCCATACGCTGCCGGGCGTGACGACGCTGATGATCTATAGCGGTGGCACAGCCGCAGATGCGCCCGGAACGCGTACCGGCGGTGTTCCGCTCGTGCCACAGGGCTTTGATTGGCCGCGGTGTGATGAGTGCGACGGACCGATGCAATTCCTGGCCCAGGTCCGACTCGACGACATTGACCCGGCCGACTCGGGCCTGTTGTCAATCTTCATGTGCCAGAACGATCCGGGCCTGTGCGATGAGTGGGACGCGACCGCCGGCGGCAACCGCGCATTCGTCTTCCCCCTCGGCCAGCTGGCCCCGTCCGCCGTGCCCTCCGGCGACAACGTCTTGTTGGCGGAAACATCCGCAGTCGCCTACGTGCCGATGAACAACTCCGAGGGCTACGACGAGGCACGCGAGCGTTGGTGTGGTGAATCCGGCCGGCCGCTGCCAGACGTGCTCGGGCAGCTGGGCGGGGCGCCAGCGTGGCTCCAGTTCGACGAGACGCCTACCTGCGCTGTCTGCAACCTGCAGATGTCGTTCGTCGTGCAGCTCGAAGAAGGGCACGACTACCGCACCGATATCAACTTCGGCGGTGGTGGCTGCGGCTATGGGTTCCGATGCCGTCCCTGCGCGACCGCGGCGTTCCTGTGGCAACGGTGAGCTGAGAGACCCCTTGACTCCCAGAGATCGGCAATGCGGTCCTGTGCCGCTCGCACCGCGCGTCGACGGTCTGGAGGAAATCACTGTGGTTCCGCCTGGTGTGGTCGATTGCTGTACTCCGCGGCCTCGCCTGCCGACTGCACTGCCCTCACCTCTGCTGGCTCTGCATCTGGCCATAAACAATCCGGTCGCTGGGCGCACCTCCGCCGGCTATGGTCCGCCGCATGCGGCTTGAGAAGATCACCCCGGAAAACTATGAGGCGGCTCTCGCGCTGTCCGTGCGTCCCGACCAGGAGGATCTGGTCGCACCAGTGATCAAGTCGCTGGCCGAGGCGTACGTCTTCCCCGACCACGCCTGGCCGAGGTTGATCTATGACGGTGACCGGCTGGTCGGCTTCCTTATGGCCTTCCTCGACATACCGTGGGGCGGCAACCCCGATGACCTGCGCTCCGGCCTCTGGCGGCTGAACATCGAGGCCGACGCACAGGGAAACGGTTACGGCCGATTCGCCGTCGAGGCCACATGCGGGGAGATCCGCGCCCGAGGTGACGATCGGGCGTACGTCACCTGGGCACCCCGGGCAGGAGGGCCAGGGGAGTTCTACCTGAAACTGGGCTTCAGACCGACAGGCGAGCTGAGTGGTGGTCAGACGGTCGGTGTCCTGGACCTTTGAACGTGCGTCGTGGTCGCCGCCCGGTTAGTCATCCACTCGACCCCCGCCAGCTCCCCCGCCGCGTTGTAGGGGAAACGTGCGGCGCCGGCACGGGCGTTCCCGGACCGAGGTTTGGACGGAAGGCCGGGGTCGTTGCCCTCGGCGGTTCACTGCCTGGGGCGGCCCGGTGCAGAAGTCCCTCGGACCCCGACCTTCCGCGCGGTGAAGAGTATCGGCGCTCCCCGACACTCGGGTGCCGGTTATGGCGGACTTAATCCGCCAATAAGCTGTCGATTAGCCATAGCCGTTAGTTCATCGATGAGGTGCGTGGTGTGCCGATCGACGCGGAGCGGCGTGGCTCCCCCGGCTGGTGGATGAAGTGGCTGTTCTTCCAGCTCAACGACCGAACCGCCAGCGGCTGTGGAGGCTGCCCAACTACTACGCCGGCTCGCCGCCCCTGCCTCAGGGCGCGGAGGCGGCTTCCGCACGGCCTGGGACGAGGTGTCACGGGGGACCCGGAGGCCGCGGCGGACACTTCGGGGCGGAGGGTGAGCGGCACTGAGATGCCGGTGTACCTGATCCCGACCGCTGGTCGCTGCCCCATGGGTCCGGGCTGGGTGGCGTCGAGCAGGTGCTGGATCGGCCCGCGCCGGAAAATGGCACGACAATTGTCGTGAGGTTCCGGAGAATCCCCGGTGATGTTCGCCGCCGTCCTCCGCCGAGCGCGCCCTCCGTCGCCTCTCGCCGGCCAGCTCGCTGCCCAGTCACTCCTCTTCGCCCTCGGTGAGGGCACCTTCATGACCGGATCGGCGGTGTTCTTCACCAAGATCGTCGGGCTGTCCGCCGCCCAGGTTGGTCTCGGCCTGACGTGCGCCGGCATCGCCGCCTTCCTGGCCGCACTGCCGATGGGCAAGCTGGTCGACCGCTTCGGGCCGAAGAAGATGTGGGCCGTCAGCGCGACCGGGCAGGCGGCGATGTTCGCGGTGTGGCCGCTCATCACCGACTTCAAGGGCTACGTCGCCATGGCCGTCGGCATGGAGGTCATCGGCGCCCTCGGCAACGCGGCGCACGGCGCGTACACGATCGACGCACTGCCGCCGGACGAGCGGGTGAAGTCACGCGCCTACATGTACTCCGCGCTCAACGTCGGCTTCACCCTCGGCTCCCTGATCGGTGGCTTCGCGCTGGCGTTCCACTCCAACGACGTCCTCCACGCGCTGCCCTGGTTCACCACTGTCGTCTTTCTCGTCAACGCTGCCGCAATCAGCCGGCTGCCGCAAGCCTCGCACGACGACCGCACCCCGCAGGAGCGCAAGGCGAAGATCGCCGGGCCCGGACCGCTGCGCAACCCCGGCTGGCTCCTCACAATGTTCTTCAGCGGGGTCTTCTGGACCAACCAGGTGCTGCTCAACATCGTGATTCCGCTATGGCTGGTGGAGGAGACCGACGCCCCGCGGGTGCTGCTGGCCTTTCTGTTCGGAACTAACACGGTGATGTGCATCTTCCTGCCGATGGCGGCGGCCCGCGGAGTCGAGGACGTGCCGACCGCGCTGAAGGCGATTCGGGTGTCGTCCACCTTCTTCGTGCTCTCCTGTCTGATCACGCTGGCGACCCACGACACCGTCGGCTGGGTCACGATCTCGCTGGTCTGGCTGGGTCACGTCACCGTGACCGGGGCTGAGCTCTACCTCTCGGCCGCCAGCTGGTCGTTCGAGGCCGAGCTGATGGACCCGCGGCAGCGCGGCGCCTACCAGGGCGCCGCCGAGCTGAGCAGCACCCTGGGCCGGGTATGGGCGCCGGCGTTGTACACATTCCTCGCGATGAACTGGGGCGCCGTCGGCTGGCTGGTGATCGCCGGCATCATATTGGTGGCCACCATCGGCGTGCACCCGTCGACCCGGCTGGCGCGGCGATTCCTCGAGCAGCACGTCCCTCCCGAGGTGTTGGCCGACGCCCGTGCCTCCAGCCGCGAGCCCGAGGAGGCCATCGCGGCTGGGCCGCCCTCGCTCATCAACACCGACGAGCCGCTGCCCGAATCCACCGGCGGCCTGATCCGCTAGACCACAGATGAGTCACCAACGCTCGCACCACCGCACCTGTGCACAGCCACGGCTGTGACCCGGTCCGGAGCGACCGCCAGACGGACGCTTCGGGTTCGCCGAAGAGGTCTCCGAGCAGGAAGACCTGGTCAGAGGGATGCCGGTGGGATTCGGGGCTCACCGCTCGCTCGGCACCCACTCGCGACCTGCTCGGCTCGGGTCCAGCGCGCGCCGGGCCCGAGCCGAGCGGTGCGATCAGTGCACGGCCGTCACGCCGTGACCGGCGTCGGTATGACGGCCACCGTCGTGGTGCCACCGGATCCGCCACTGGATCAGCCATGCCGACCGACCCGAGTGATGAGTTGTCGCGCCCGCACCCGTCACACCTACGACGGGACACGACGAGGCGGAAGGATGACGTGATGAGTGCGGACACGCGGCTGGAGGAGCTGGGCGTGCGCGGGCTGGGCGAGGTCGACGAGCCGGCGTTCTCGGGGCTGGCGGAACGGCACCGGCGGGAGCTGCACGTGCACTGCTACCGGATGCTCGGGTCGTTCGAGGACGCCGAGGACACCGTGCAGGAGACGTTCCTCCGTGCCTGGCGGCGGCGGGAGACCTTCGAGGGGCGGTCGACGTTCCGGGCCTGGCTGTACCGGATCGCCACCAACGCCTGCCTGGACCTGCTCGCCAAGTGCCGCCCGGAGCCTGCGACCGGCGGCGAGGTGCTGTGGCTGCAGCCCTACCCGGACCGGCTGCTCGACGAGCTGCCCGCGGGCGACGCGGACGAGCCGGAGACCGTCGCCGTCGCGCGGGAGACGATCGAGCTGGCGTACCTGGTCGCGGTCCAGCACCTCGCGCCGCGCCCGCGGGCCGTGCTGATCCTGCGGGACGTGCTCGGCTGGCCGGCGAAGGACGTCGCGGAGCTCCTCGGGGACTCCGTCAACTCGGTGAACAGCGCGCTGCAGCGGGCCCGCGCCGGCATGCGGAAGCACCTGCCCGCCGAGCGGCAGGACTGGACCGGCGGCGACGAGGACGCCGGGACGCGCGAGCTGGTACGCCGCTTCACCGAGGCCAGCGTGGCCACGGACATCGACACGCTCGCCGGGATGCTGCGGGACGACGTCCGCTGCTCGATGCCGCCCACGCCCGGCCTGCACGTCGGCCGCGACGCGGTCGTGAGCGACTGGATCGAGGACGGCTTCGAGGGCATGAAGGGTCTGCGCGCCGTCCCCACCTCCGTCAACCGGCAGCCCGCCGTCGCCTTCTACCACTGGCGGGAGCGGGAGGGCGCGTACCTGCCGCTGACGATCGACGTCCTGCGTATCTCGGGCGGGGCGATCACCGAGATCATCATCTTCCACGACGACCAGTTCCCGCGGCTCGGGCTGCCGGAGCGGCTGCCGGCGGACGGCACGGAGTAGTAGTCCCGGTGCGGACGCTCACGCTGCGCGGTGGCGCGCGTGTCGCGGTGGTCGCGGCGGAGTGGCGCGGCGCGTTCGGCGTCGTGACCCGCGGGCGGGTGCAGCTGGAGCTGCGCGACGGCGAGCCCGGGCCGGTCCTCGGACGCGACGCCGGGTTCTGGCTCCGCGGCACCGGCGTCCGCGCCCTGCGGAACCCCGGCCGTCGCACGGCGACGGTGCGCATCGTCACGCCGAGGGACAAAACCGTCACATACCAGACAACACACCCCGTACGCCAGCTGATGGAGGAACGACATGAACAGCATGAATGACACCCGGGTCGTCGCAGGCCCGGCATCGGGCCAGACCAGCCACACCCACCGAGCCCGCCGGCTCGCCGTCACCGGCGTCATTGCCACCCTCGCAGCGATGGTGGCCACCACCCTCGCCGCTGCGCTTGCCCAGGCCGTTGGCGTCGACTTCGAGGTCCCCGATGGTGGCGAGACGATCCCGTTGCCCGGGTTCGCCGTGGTGACCGGCTTCTTCTCGATCGTGGGCATCGTCATTGCCGGCGCTCTTCTTCGTTGGAGCGCCCGCCCCGCCGAACGATTCGTGTGGACGGCGGTGTCGCTGACCGCGATCTCATTGGTCCCGCCCTTCCTCTTCGGGGCAGACACCGCCACCACCACCGCCCTCCTCGGGCTGCACCTCGTCGCTGCGGCGGTGATGATCCCCACCCTGGCGCGGAGCCTCCGCACCCGGACCGATTGACGATCCTGTCGGGCAGGCTGACGCCTGTGTGGACCGCCGGCTACGCGGCGCTGACCCTTCGGCTGCGATGCAGGCGCTGCCGACGGTCAGCGCATCCTGAACCTCCCAGACCGCTCCTCGGGCATCCGCCAACCGGCTCGCCGAGCGCGTTGGTGGCCGCGGTTGATCCGGCGCCGCCGGGCGTCGATGTCCGGGCGACGAGGGTTCGTGTGAGGGGCGAAGGTTGCCCCTGTCGACCTGAGAGACTACTTTCGAAACATGTCTCTCACGAATCCGTTCGGGGATATGGAGCTGACCACTCCGCAGGCGCTGCGGGCGTTGGCTCATCCGGTACGGCTGGCCCTGCTCGATCGGTTGCAGCGACACGGCCCCGCGACGGCCACCCAGCTCGCACCGCACGTTGGTGCCACGCCGTCGGTCGTCAGCTGGCACCTACGGCACCTCGCTTCCTTCGGTCTCGTCACCGACTGGGACGGCGCGACGAGTAAGCGAGAGCGGTGGTGGCAGGCGGCAGCCAAGGGCTTCCGCTTCACCGTGCCCGACGATGCAGAGGGCCAGGATGCGGCGCGGCAGCTGCGCGCCGAGATGTTCGCCCGATCCGCGGAGGCGCCCGTGCAGTGGTCGCTGCGGGACGAGCCTCGGCTGAGCCCGGAGTGGCAGGCCCTGGCGGGGCTGGCCGATACCCGGTTCGTCATTACTGCTGATGAGTTGCGGCAGCTCGAAGAAGCGATCGAGGCACTGCTCGCGCCGTACGTCCGGCGTAAGGGTGGCCAGTTGCCGGACGGTGCGCGGCTTGTCCGGATGCTGCGCTATCTGCTGCCTGAGCCCGGCGACGACCCGGCGGCGTCATGACCGCCACCAGCACGAGGCCCCCGACGGTCCTGCGCGACAATCGGCGTTTTCGGACTTTCTGGGCCGGGGAAACCATTTCCCAGTTCGGCGACCGAATCAGCGAGCTGGCCCTGCCGCTGATCGCTGTGACCGTCCTCGCCGCGACGCCCGCACAGGTCAGCATCCTCACCGCACTGATCTGGCTACCCAACCTGCTGGGCATGTTCGTCGGCGCGTGGGTGGATCAACGAACCCGCAAGCGCCGCCTGCTGATCGTGGCCGACCTGGTCCGCGCGGCGGTGCTGCTCAGCCTTCCGGTGGCCTACCTACTGGACGTGGTCACGCTGACTCAGCTCTATCTGGTGGCCCTGCTCACCGGGGCCGGTGCGGTCCTGTTCGGCATGGCGCGCCAGGCGTTCTTCGTCGCGCTGGTCCCGCCGTCGGCCTACGTGGAGGCGAACAGCAAGCTGAGTCTGAGCCGTGCGGCCTCGTTCGTGGCCGGGCCGGCCCTCGGCGGCGGTCTGGTCCAGTCCCTCACCGCCCCGGTCGCGGTCCTCGTGGACGTGGTGTCCTTCCTTGGTTCCGCGCTGTTGATCGGCAGGATTCCGGTGACCGAGGCCCGGCCGGCGCCACCGCGGTCATCGACGCTCGGCCTGGTCCGCGACGGACTCGTGCTGGTGCTGCGTCATCCGGTGATGCGCGCCGCTCTCGGCTGCACGAGCACGGTCAACTTCTTCACCCTTATGACCAACGCACTGCTCGTACTGTATGCCAGCCGTGAGCTTGGTCTGTCGGCCGGCGCAATCGGCATCGCGTTCGGCGGCGGCGCGGTCGGTGGCCTGGCTGGCGCGGCACTGGCACCTCGGCTCTCCCGCACCATCGGACTGGGCCGCACCGCAATGATCGGCGCGGTTCTCTTTCCCGCGCCCTTGGCGCTGACCGCGTTCGTGTCCGGCCCGACCTGGGCCCGAATCGCAGCGCTCGCAGCTATCGAACTGGTCTCCAGCGTCGGCGTGATGCTGATGGACGTCAACCTCAACGCCCTGCTCACCTCGGTCACGCCCGACGACGCGCGCGGGCGCCGGGCGGGCGCGTACAGCGCCGTCAACTACGGGATCAGACCGTTCGGAGCAGTGGTTGGCGGCTGGTTGGGCACCACCATCGGGCTGCGACCGACGCTGGTCGTCGCCGGCCTTGGCGGTGCTCTCGCCGTACTGTGGCTACTCGCCTCGCCGGTGCGTCACATCGCCACCATCGACGAGTCGTCGGAGAGGCGAGGGACGTGAACCCGAAACCCCCTCCGGCATGCTGTGGATCGTTGCCCTACAGCGGTTGACAGCCCGTGTCGGCGTCAGTTGTGCCCCGACGATCTCGCCGTCCGTCGCTCGCCGTCCAGGTTCCGCATCGGCCGCGATCTCCGCCGGGGATGCGGACTTCGACCGCCATGTCGGGTACGGATCGGGCAGGCTGCTCGCTGCACTCTCGGCGGGCACCGGACCGGCGAACTCGTCCCGGTGCTCCTGGCCTACGGGAGTACCGCATGCAGGTGCTTCCGGATCTCGTCATGGGGAACGGTGAGCTCTAGCCCGAGACGGTCGGCGCACTTGCGCTCAAGTCGTCCAAACAGGTCGACGGTCGCCCACAACGCACGGGCGACGTCGTCCGCGTCGTAGCTGGCATAAGCGCTGCGGAGATCGTGGAGAGCTTGTCGGTCGGCCCACCGTTCCAGAAAACGTCCACCATGCCAGGTGTCAACGGGACGGGACGCCTGCGCGTGCCAAGCGAGCAGCCTGACCAGCAATGTCTTCAGGTAGCAGTCGCAGCACTCCTTGGCGATCCAAACCTCGCCCCGTCGTAGCTTCTTGGCGGTCCACAGTGCGTGATACCAAAAGTCGTGAGTCAGGTGGCCGAAGACAGCGGTATCCGGCGGAGCCGGCCGCACCGGTGCAGCGCCGCCTGGCAGCCTTCTCTCCAGGTTGACCTTGTCGACCAGCACCCGGAACCCCCGGCCCCACACCGTAGCCGCCTCGGGATCCGTACCGATCTGCTCCACTGCGGCTGACGGCAGAAGCGCGAAGTCGACGTCCTGCCCGGTGTCAAAAAGTACCCGCCGCTCGATGAACCCCCCGACTGCGGTGGGTTCGGTAAAGGTCAGCAACGGCCGACCGAACGTTGTCAGCCAGCTGCCGTCGGTCGCGTAGGTCGTCGGATCGTCGACCACGATGACGATGTCGATGTCGGACCACTGATCCGCTGGAACGTCGGCGCGGGCGTGCGACCCGACCACCAGCGCGGCACGGATGTCGTGGCGCTGCTGAGCCCACATTGCGATAGCGGCCAGCAAGCTCTCGATGTTGTCCACGACGGCAGCGTCCACGATCGCGGCCAGCACCGACAATCCAACCCCCGACAAACGGCCAGAAGGACGCTTCAGGTACACCGATACTGCCAGAGCGGAGGGACTTGAACCCCTAAGCCGCGAGGCGACGGTAGATCCCCCGAAAGCGGACTCGTCGTCCCGTGTTCAGCCGGTACTGGCCCACGAGCAGTAGGTCACGTGTGGGGATGGTTGGTGATGCCGTCCAGGATGGTGATCAGGGTGTGGTGGAAGGTTTCCTCGGCGTTGAGGTGGGCGCCGTCGACGACGAGCCGGGCGACGGTGGGGTAGCGGCCCGTTTCGAGCATGCGTGTCAGGTAGGGACCGAGGGCGGCCTGCCAAGCGGACACGTCGGTGCCGGTTGAACGGGCGGTGCGTCGCTCGGTGATCTCCCTGCGGAGCGCTCCGACGATGAACGCGTTGAGGGCGCCCACAGCCCGCTGGAGATCGTCGATACCGCGCACGCCAGGGGCCTGGCTGAGCGCCGCCGCGGTCGATTCGCCCACAGCGAGCGCGTGAGGTCCTAGGTGTGGCCTTCCGCCGAGCAGGTCGACGAACCACTCATGATCAAGAGCGGCATCGCGAGTCCGGTGAGCGATGGCCAGTACCGTCGCGCGCCACTCGGAGTGCTGGCCGGCCTCGGCGATCTGGGCGTACACGGCGTCGACCATCAGATCGAGCAGTTCGGATCTGTTGATCACGTAGTGGTAGAGCCGCATCGGACCGACACCGAGCTCTTTGGCGATCTTGCGTACCGATAGCCCGTCGAGGCCGTGTGCGTCGGCGATCCGGATAGCCGTGGCGGCGATCTTCGCGCGGCTCAGCGGCACCGGCGCCGCCCGCGGCTGAGGCTCGGGCCGTTCCCAGACGGGCAGCGCTGCGCTACCGTACGGCGTATCCATGAGATACAGCGTACGTTAACGGAGACGTTGATGCGAATTGCGATCGCCGGTGGTGGCCTCGGTGGCCTGACGCTGGCCCGAATCCTGCACCGGCACGGCATCGGCGCGGTGGTGTACGAACGCGAGGCAAGCCGATCCGCGCGATCACAGGGCGGATCGCTCGACCTGCACCCGGAGTCCGGGCAACGGGCCCTGGCCGATGCGGGCCTCGCCGGCCGATTCCGGTCCGAGGCACGGCCGGAGGGCGAGGAACATCGCATCCTCGACCTGGCCGGACGCACCCTCGTGCACCACAAGCCACAACCCGGCTCATTCTCCGGACGCCCCGAGATCGACCGCAGCGTACTGCGTGATCTTCTGCTCGATTCGCTCCCCCGCGACGCGGTGGCCTGGCAGCACCGGCTCGTCGCGGCGACGCCACGACCCGACGGAGGCTTCGGGCTCATGTTCGATGGCGGCCACAGCGCCGACTGCGACGTCCTCATCGGCGCGGATGGCGCACGCTCGGTCGTCCGGTCGCTGCTGACCGACGCGACACTGTCCTCCGTGGCCACCTTGGTAGAACTCAACATCAGCGACGCCGACCGGCGCCACCCGGATCTCGCCGAGCTGGTCGGCCCCGGAAACCTCTGGTGCATCGGCGTGAACCAGATCCTGGCAGCGCAACGCCTCGGCGACGGCAGCATCCGAGTCGGGATCTCCCTACGCGCGGACGATCGCCACCTGGACACCTACCGCAGCAAGCGCGCTCTGCTGGACATGTTCGATGGCTGGGACCCCAGCCTCACCGCACTCATCGAAGCCGGCGACAGCCCGCCGACCCCACGCAGGATCGAGGCGATGCCCACCGGTACACGATGGGCCCACCAGCCGGGCATCACCCTCATCGGTGACGCCGCGCACCTCATGCCGCCGGTCGGCGAGGGCGCCAACCAAGCCATGCTCGACGCCGCCGAACTCGCCGCCGAACTCGCCACCAACCCCGCCGACCCCGACTCGGCGATCCAGACGTACGAAAAGGCGATGTTCATCAGAACCCACCCGATCGCCGAAATGTCCGCACGAGTCCAGGCAATGATGCTGTCCCCCACCGCAGCCGACGACATCATCCGCTTCTTCACGCCGCGGCCCACCGAGCCGGCACCCGCAGACTGACAACACGCGACGCAGCCGGCCCCGCCCTTGGTAGACGCTCCTGCCACGGAGGATCGGATGTCCGATCACCCCGCGACCCCGAGTCATGGACGCCTGCGAGGCAGAGGTGGAACAAGGTTTCGGCCGGTCAGATGAGGCATCGTCTGAGCACCGGCGCACGCTGCGACGGGGTGCGGTCAGCGATCTGGTGTCCCGAGTATGAGGGTGAGGTCTTCTTCGGCCGCTAGCACAACACCGTCGAACTCCACCTGCGCGACGGCCACTGCGGCTGCCCGGTCATTGCCTGGCCAAAAGTGGGTGAGCATCAGTCGGCGGGCACCCGCCCGACGAGCCCAGAGACCGGCCTCGGTGGAGGTCATGAGATTGCGTGTGGGGCGGCTAGTCTCGCCCTCGCGGTCGGTGGCCTCGACGACGAACAGGTCGGCGTCACGGCCCAGTTCGGCCAGCGCGGGCGTCGGGCCGGTGTCCCCGGAGTAGGCAAAGGCTATCCCGTCGGCCTGGATACGGATGCCTGCGTTGGGCACGTAGTGCGGGAGTGACAGTCCGATGAGGTCAAACGGCCCGACCCGGTAGCTGCCGGGCAGCAGGTGCACGTCGAAGACTGCATGTAGGTCGACATCGGGCTCCAAGCCGCTGAGCCGGTCGAGCACACCTGGCGGGCAGTACAACGGCAGCCGTGGTTCCCCATGCTCGCCATAGAACCGCATCCGGAACAGCCCGTGCAGGTCAATGCAGTGGTCAGGATGCTCATGAGTGATGACGACAGCGTCCACTGCACCATCTGGCCAGTGCCTGAGCAACCGCGGCAGCGTGGCGTAGCCCAGGTCAAGCGCCAAGCGGTAGCCGTCCCAGTCCACTGCGAAACCGCTACAAGCACGGCCCGGCTCGGGAAAGGCGCCAGAACTGCCGAGCACGGTGATCTGTCGCATCCGCACACAATGCCAGACCGCCAGCCATCTATCTGGACCAGGCCTTCGAACGTGGAGCGGCTGACGGGAATCGAACCCCGCACGGCCAGCTTGGGAAGCGGGTTAATCTATACGTTCCCCTGCGCTGATCCACCGCCTGATCCTCTTGCCCAACGTTCGGCAGACGATCCTTCAAGATGGACACTCGGACGGTAGCGTGACAAGATCTCCGAGTGAGCTGGCAAGCTCGCATCACCACGGAGCCCTGGTGGGCTATTTCGGCATTTTTGGCCAATGAGGGTCAGAAAACTAGAGAAGGCTATAAAGATCGGGCCTTCCTCATTTTCGCCCACGCATGTAGCACTTGGTGGCCGCCACCCCGTCAGCCAGTTGGTGAAAAGTTCAGCCGTTGACTTGTCACCGCCATGCGAGCACCATCAGTGACGCATTCAGAGTCGACAGAACTAGGCGGCCCGGGTAAAAGAACCCGAGACGTAGAGACACGATCGTTGACAAACGAGCATGTCAAAACGCTCGCGCAGTTCCTGTCGACACCTCCTTCCGTGGGATCCACAACCAGCGGAGGGCAGTGATACCAGATGCCGCTCGGCGCGCATCGCGACCCGATTTGCGGAAGCGGCACCGTTCCTTATCCAACGCATACTTCGCGTCTCGGGAACGTTCTGAGGTGAGATCCCGCATTGCTGGTCGCCGTCGCGGCCTTGTTCATCCTGCTCGGCACGCCCGCGCCCCGCCCTCACAGTTGGGCGGGTGTGGCCAGATGTCACCACTACGCGAACCGCGCGTAGCACTCCCATTAAGGAGACCCCATGTCCAAAGCAAAGCGAAGACTCAGAGGGGCGGCATTCACGATTGTCGCAGTAACTGGGCTGACTGCCGCATTCTCTCAGCCGCTCTCCGCAGCAAAGCTCTCACCGACGGCCGCTGTCAGCGGCGCGGCTGCGGCCGCGGCCTGCGACAAGGCGCCGACCGGCGTGCAGGTCAGCGATCACTTTCTGCCCTTCACCGTCCCCGCCGGGCTGATGCCCGACCCGCAGTTCGACGGGCTCAAGGCCGAACTGCAGGTGCACCGCGTCCAGCCCGTCTACGCCAACGGCAAGTGCGCCTCGGTCGCCAACAGGGCGGCGGTGCTGATCCACGGCGGCAACTACGGCGGCCCCGCCGTATTCGACCTGCGCCAGCTTGCCCCAGAGGGTGGCGAGCTTAGCGTGCAGAAGGCGCTCGCCCGGGCAGGGATCGACACCTTCGCCCCCAACCTGCTCGGCTACGGCCGCTCGACGCACTTCGCCCACGGCCTGGACGATCCGGGCAATGCAAGCCTGCCTGCCTACGTGGACGGCAAATGCTCGTCTCCGGTGGGGTGCGACCGCACTCATACCCCACTCTTCCCACTCGATCTGCAGGGACCGCCGACGGTGCCGGGGGGGCCGACGTTGTTCACCAATCCGCTGGGCGGGCAGCGGCGGGCCCACTCGAGCAACTTCCGATTCGCCCGCGTCGACACCTTCGTACGCGACATCCGTCAGGTCATCGACGACGCCATCGCGCGGGCGCAGCCCTCGGACGGCAAGGTCACCCTGCTGGGCGTCTCGATCGGCAACCAGCCCGTGGCCCGGACGCTGTACGCGGCCAACCCGAACCCGATCCTTCCCAACAGCAAGGCGTACATCGCGAAAGTCAACCGGGTCGTGTTCCTGTCGTCGGTGTTCTTCGCCACCGGCCCGACCGAGGAGGTAACACCGGCGTCGGGCTGGGCTTCCTTCCCGCTGCACGTCTTCAATACGGACGCTGCGACTGTTCAGGGTGTCTGGCAGATGACCACGCCAGAGCGCGAGGCGGCGTGCACCGGTCATGTCATCCCGGGCAGTCCAGAGCAGCTGGGGGCGCAGGTCCGAGAGGACGAGACCCTGGGGCTTCAGTGGGGAGGGAACGATCCCGCGCACCCGACGGGCCTCGGCCGCAATCCGACGTTCTCCAGGTACGGGTGGAACAGGGAAGTTGCAGGAACGCTAACCACACCTGCGCTGATCATCCATGGTGCTGAAGACCTGGCCGCGCCGGTAGCGAACGCGAGCGATATTTATGACCACCTCACGATGATTGCCAACAAGGTGCAGGTACAGGTGAAATGCGCGAGTCACGGGCTTCTGTGGGAGGGCTGCTCCGGGAAACGCTGCACCCCGGCCTCGGGCACCCCATACGGCGGCAAACTCGGTCAGCCCTGGACTGGTCCCCATTCCACGCTCAAAGCGGCGCTGATCGAGTGGATCACGCGTGGAACCTTCAACGGCGCCCCGAGTGGACAGTTCACCGTCAACGAGAGCGGGGTTGCGAGCGCCACCGGGCCCTGAGATCGGCTGGCGTTCGACGGCATGAAGAAGGCCTGGGTCACAATCGGCGATCAAGGGCTAGTCTCGAAGACATGCCAATCCTCGCTTCCAAGCCGTGTTAGCCGTCACCGAAGGTGACGGCTAACACGGCTGGCGCAATACCGGCGCCGGAGTGTCGACGATCTGGCAGGTCAGGTGACTCCGATGTTCAGGTAGAAGTGGCCAAGCTTGAGTGATAGCGAGGCGCCTCCGAAGTGGTGAATGAGCAGCGCCAACAGGATGACGATCAAGATGCAGACGACGAGCCAGATCAGGAACCACACGAACCCTGGGATCCCGTAGCGACCGACGCGAGCCATTAGGCTCGCCCCCTCGCGGTCGGCGCCGCAACACGCGCCGCCGCGCATGGACGTGTCGGCTGTCGGCAACTGCGCCCGACGCTAGCGGACGTCTCCATACAGCCTCCTTCATTGAGGTGTCCGCGAAATTTCCCTACTGAGGCGCGCGTCAAACCGGTCCGTAGGAGCCCGCTTCAGGATCCCGCCGGAGCCGGGCCGCGTCTGTGCTGTCGGTGACATCCGGGGTCGGTCAACTGGACGGGTTTCTTGCCCGCACTGAACTTCACATCTGCACCGGGGTCCACTCTCTACTTCCGCTTGATCTCGGAAGAGATCGGGAAAGGCGCGCCCGGCAAGACTCGCAGCGTCCGTTGACGTCCCCTGGGCACGGACCGGAGGCGAGATCCGTACCCGGCATGTGCGGCCGCGGCTGCCACCGTTGATGTCAGCGACTGATGTCAGGCCGGCTGCTTCGCCGGCCGGGAATGTCCTGTGGCGTCCGCCTGGACTGCCTATCGGGGCGGACTGTATGTCGACATGCTGAGCTACGTCCGCTGGTACTGGCCGGAAGAGGATCGTTGGAACTACGACGAACTCGACACGGATCGGTGGTCTCTGCGCCACGCCGAGAGCAGTTGACCTCTTCGGTGTGAACTCTCGGCGAGCCGGTCGGTTCGGGCTTGATACGAGGTCAGACGGCCTGCTGGTGCGCCTCTCGGCTCGGTTCGGTTGGCGTGGTTGCTGTACTTCGCTGCTGTACTGCTGGCATGAGCTGGTCCGCCGCCCTGGTCCAGCCGAGGAAGCGGCGGTGTAGTACGCCGGCCGGTGTCCAGGGCATGTCCTCGGTGGCTTGGACGAGGTAGGAGCCAAGGTAGAGGGCCAGCGACACCGGAGCGTTGGCGTACTCAGCCCGAAGCTCCTGCTTTCGCGTGGGGCAGGGCCAGGGCAGGTCGCAGCCTCCGCAACTCCAGATCGGCATGACCGGGCCGTGGGTGGTCACCGCACACCCTCGAGAAAGCGAGCGGTGATCGTCCGAGCGTGCCGGCTGGTCGCCCATTCCACCTGCCAGCACGGGTACGGCGCCAGCCGCGACCACCACGCACGGCAGCCGGCGCACATGCCATCGAGCCCTCGTGCGCCGCGAGGATGGTCCGCTCCTGTCCGTCGTTCACTGCTCCCCCTCCCCCGGCCAGTGGCCGCGATTGATCGGGATTCGGTGCCGGGCGCGACACGGCAGCTGGGCTCCACAGCGGCAGACCCGCCGCCACCGCCGCCAGCACCAGACCGGCCGATGCCGCCGCGCGAGTGTCATCCCTGCGGCGAGCAGGTACTCCCCGTACGAGACACGCCGCACTGGATCTCCCTTCGGGCATGGTCGACGGCACGGCGGTCAGGCCTTGGCTGGTCATCCGACCGCCGCACCTGTCACACCACCGTACAGACGTAGGACTGTAGATACAATAAAATGTAGAGCTGTTGGACACGTAGCGTCACATTCGTGATCGACCCCAGCGCGGATCGCGCAGTGTTCCGGCAGCTCGCCGACCTACTGCGCGACCGGATCACGTCCGGCGACCTCGCGCCCGGCGCGTCGCTGCCCAGCGAGCTGCGACTGGCTCAGGAGTATGGACTGAGCCGGACGAGTGTCCGGCAGGCCATCTCCCTGCTCCGGTCGGAAGGGCTCGTGATCGTCCAACCCCCGCGCGGCACCTTCGTCCGCAACCTGGAGCCGACCGAGACGGTGACCCTACTCAAGGGCGACACCGCCTCAGCCCGGATGCCCACCCCTGCCGAGCGCAAGGAACTGGACATCGGCGAAGGCGTCCCAGTCCTGGTGGTCTTCCGCGCCGACGGCTCCCGCGAGCTGTACCCCGCCGATCGCATCCAGGTAGGCCGCTGACCTGCCCGCTACGCCCACTCCCTGGCCGCCTTTCACCCTGAAGCCGCCGCCTGGGACAGGCGTTTTGGTCTGCGGTCGTCCACGTCTGCACGCCCCCGCGTCGCCCGCCTTCATGGCTCATTAACCCATGCCCATGCGAAGCCTAGTTTGATTTGCTCAGGCTCAGAGAGGTCAGCCCTGAGCGGGTTGCACACGGGTGGAAGGATTGGATCGAGCCCGTCGATTCTGAGAAGCGAGAGGCTAGCCGTGGTAGACGTAAGCTCCCTACTCAGTGCCGGAGCAGCCACTCTAGCGGCTGGCTTAGCTGCTGCAAATCTCGTCGTGTCTGAGCGACGCGAACAGAGCCGGTGGGTGCGCGATGTCCTTATCGAGACCTACGTTGACTTTCTCGATGCCAGCTTTGGAAGCGGACGAACATCACGCCACGCCATGGAGGCGAGACGAGTAGAGGAGGGCGATGGGGAGGAGTTAGACGAACTACGAGAACATGCTCAGCTGATGCATGCGCGCCAGGTAGAGAGCTTGACGCGGCTACGCTTTCTGGCCAGCGCGGATGTTGTAAAAGCGGCCGAATCGCTACATCTGAGAGATCACGAGGTAGCAGACCTCGCTTTCGGCGCCACGCTTCCCGACCAAGCAGAGTGGGGAACGGCCCGGAGCCGACAGCAGAGCGCACGAGAACGATTAATTGCCGTCGCCAGAAAATCCATGCGCCTTCGTGGCGGAACCGCAATCGGCCACACGGGTTGATCGGCCGACCCCTCCCTCACACACAACGCTTCGGTGTGAACGCCGTTGCGGCGCGTCGTCTGCTGCTATTGCCTGTCATCCGGTGCCGCCCAGCTCGGTGACAACCCCGCCTGCTGTCGTCACGTGTCGCCTGCTGGCGGCGCGTTCGATGCCTCCTCGCTGCCTCGTGCGTGCCTCTCCCGAGAGGTACGGGTGTGGAGGACCTGCGTCAGGAAGCCCACGCTATGGGCATCGAGGCCAACGCCAAGATGACCGAGAAAGAGCTGCCCCGAGGCCATCGCCAAGGTCAACAAGGGCGATAAGCCGCAGATGCCTGTGCGCCAACCCAATCTTGTCGTGAATGCGACTTGGGGGCGCTACCTGCGGTAAGCGTCCCCTAGCTTTGAGTTTGGTAACAGTCCGACAAAACACTGGAGGGGCGATGCATCACCGACGAAAGTTTGTCATGGCCTTGGTATCCGCCATTACCGCTCTCGGAATCTCGCTCGCCACCGCTTCGCCTGCCGCGGCCTGGCCCTGGGATCCGATAGTAAACGTTGTCGGATCCACGAGCACCTGTGTTCCGAATGGTGGCGGGTGGATGTGGTACGAAGCCACCGGGGGAGAGTCTGGTTGGGCCACCTTGTGGGGCGGTAATGGCTTCACGATCAACTTGCACAAGGTGACGACTTCGGGGAGTAACGTCACCTTGAGGTGGGGGAAGTCAGGCTGCCAGCAGCAGAACCGCTATTTCGTCGTCAGTCGACCGGCCTACGGCAACAATGCCGCTGTGGGCAATCTTGGATAACTGCCAGGCTGACTGTCACGTAATCGAGCTCAGGCCCAAGCCGAGTACCGAGCGTTCTGTGACGGGATGCTGACAGCGATTCACCATTTTGGACTGAGCGCTTGCGGCGGAATGCGGCCGCCAGCGGGCCGCACCGACGGACTCCTGGGTGCTGGCAGTTGGAGGTTTCCGCCACGCGTCCACTCGCATTCGCCTACGGCGACTCCTGGGCCATCTGGTGTTTGGAGCAGGTCACCCGGGTCTAGCTCGTCAGCCCGTTCCCACCTCTGGTCGGTGGCGTTCCAGAACGGGTGATCCTCGGTGGTGGTGAGAACCTTGCCGTTGATGAGTAGATCTTGGAGAGAGTCCTGGTGAATCCATAGGTTGGTGACAGGCTTGCCGCCCTTTTCGCCCGTTTCGGGGTCCGCGGCCGCGACCTCGTCACCGACCTTGATCCCGCTGATCGGCTTGGAGGTCCCATCAGCCATGAGTACCTCGGTGTCCCCACTAAAGCTGCAGAAGGCCGCAGCACCGGCCGCCCCCTCACGGCCGACGAACTGCCGAAGCGCCCCCATCCCGCTCACGCCAAACATGGCGCCGGTGGCAGCGAGCTGGCCCTCGGCCTCGATCGCTTCGACCACGCAGGCAGGGCAAGCCACCACGCCGACGATCATGGCCATAAGGATGAGGTCCTGAACGGCGCCTCGCTTGGGCAGCAGCGGGTTCTGAACGTCGCAGACGACTGGGTCGCCGCCCATGATCTCCGAGCACACTAGGACATAGTTCTCGCGGCTCTGCGCTGCCCAGTCGGTCACCTCGCCAACCGTGAACTGGTCAGACCCCCCACAGCCAGGTCGAGCAGCGAAAACCACCTCAGCGAGAGACGTGCCATCCCGTGTGCCGTCGACCCGCCCTTCCGGGAGCGGGCCGCCGCCCGGCCCGCCAAGTCAAGCGGACCGTGACGGGGCGTTCGGACGCTGGCGGGTCGGGCGGTGGTCTGCTCGGCTTGCCCGGGTCGACGGCAGGCGGGATGGCTACCACCACCGTCCACGGACCCGGCGGCTGCCGACGATCTTCAGCCATCCTGGAGCCAGAGCGCCCCCGCCGGAGGCGCACTAACCGCAACCCCGCGACCGCCGCCGGCTCGCCGACGCGGCCGGCGTGCGTTCCCCTACGCCGCGCGGGCTCGTGGCCGCGCGGCCCGGCCGGCTGCCGGCCCACCACACCACCGGGTCAACGGCCTGTCGTTCTGCGGCGGCCCTCCGGGCTCCCCGCTCTCCGCGCCAGCCGCCGGGCATCAGGCGTGACGGCCGCAGAGCGACAGCGGCAGCGGCCGGCGCGCGCCCAGGCTGCGGCGCGTGCGGCCCGTCAAGGGCCGCCTTGATAGACGTACAGAAAGTCCTCCCACGTCGGCTGGCAGCCGGTTGTGCGGTCTCGGGACCTGTGCGGCAGATCGGTCTCAGGATGTCCGTGACAGGGTGCTACCTGCGCAGGATCTTGTGTAGGTGGGGAGACGCTGCTGGCGATGTCCGGCATGCTGTGGGCATGACCGAGGAACCGAAAGATCGTTCCGCCCTGTCCGGCGACACGGTGCTCGCTGCATCGCCAGTGATCTCTGTGATGTTGATCGTCTCCGATGCAGACGCCGCAGTCGCCTGGTACAGGACTGCACTGGGCGCGACGGAGCTGTGGAACCTTGGTGGCGTGGCTGGCCTTGAGATCAGCGGCGCCCCCTTCTTCCTCCACCAGGTCAATCCCGAGAACCCTACAGAGACCAGTCCCGGCCAGGTGGGAATCACGAGCACCCGCATCGAGGTGTTCATCGATGACCCCGACACCTTCATCGAGCGCGCCATCGCGGCTGGCGCAGCCGCCGGAGCGGCAATCGAGGATCACCGCGTGCCCTGGGGGACGCACCGTCAAGGCGGCTTCACGGACCCGTTCGGTCACAACTGGTCCGTGGGCGATAAGTCACCCCTGGGCTCGTTCCCACGTTGATCGGGCCCAGCCTTCAAATCCAGGATTGCGTATCGCCTCATGGCGCCGGGTCTGGCCCGGCTCGGACGCGAAGTGTCACTGAGGTAGCTGGCGTCGACGCTGCGGTGTCCGGGTGGCCGTCCGCTAATCGGCGTCGGACAGGTAGCCGACCTGCGGTGATCCAGCCGCCGAGCGGACGTTGTACCCCCAGCGCCGCAACGCCTGCATGATCTTTTCCGCGCCGGCGGGATTCGCCGAGTGGACGTACACCACGCCGATTTCGAAGGGGCGCTCCTCGAACGCGGCCCGCTCCAACACCTCGACGACCGGCCAGATCGTGTCGTCCTCGCCGAGGTCGTGATCCAGCCACAGCTCGTCCAATCGCTGTCCCCGGTTTCGCTCCAGCGCCTCGATGCCGGCCCTGCTGGTGCGTACAACGTGTGCCACCCGACAATCGACAAACGAGCGCAGGTCGTCAACCAGCACGACGCCCGGCAGGTTCTCGGCAACCACGGCACCATCCTTGGACCAGCACGCCGCCATCGCCACCGCTATTAGGGCCCACACTTGGCACCGGACTACGGCCGGTTGACGTGTCGGTACCCGGTGCTACTCTGGCGCTCGTCGAGCACGCCAGCGCGGCCTTCCTGCCGGTTCGCTGGACTCGACGTCGGAGATGCTGAGCGGCCTTCCTGTCGCTGATGCGGACTACGTCCCGCCGGCTCTCGATCGCACCGGCCCCGGTGCCGGTCCCCCGAATTCGCTGAGCGGCCCAGCACGGCCTTCCCTGCCGTCCACGATGGCCCGGATTCGCCCCTCTCCACGGGTGGGGGCAGCCTGCGGCAACCCGCCGGATGTCGACATCCCAGGCTCCTCACCCGTGCCGGCCCCAGGTGCCAAGTCCACGAGCGTGAAAGGGCATGACCCATCGGCGGGAAGTGGCACGACCACGGTTCCGCCCTCCGGCGTCAGCCGCCCTCTCGGCGGTGCCAGGAGACACGACGAACACCACCAGCGACATGCGTCCACGGCTGGTGGTGCTTCGTCTCCGGTCCCTGCCACCCCCTGATGAGGAGACAGTCATGTCCACCACCCCGCTCGCCTTCTATCAGCCTGGCCTCGCGGTCGGCCGTGACGCCCAGGTCCTGCACCGCGCTGCCTCGCCGGAGTTCTCCGGCTGGCTGGAGCACACCCGCCCCGCCGGCGGCTGTGCTCGCCCGATCCGCCTCACCGGCACCATCGCCGCCGTCGACGCCGGCACCGGCCGCATCACCAGCCGGCTGCACACCGACGAGCTGCCCGACCGGACGCTCTACAAGGCGTGCGGCAACCGCCGCGAATCTGTCTGTCCGGACTGCGCCTGGGTCTACCAGGGCGACGCCTACCAAGTCGTCTGTCGCGGCCTGACCGGCGGCAAGGGCGTCCCCGACTCGGTCGGCCGCCACCCGGTCGTCTTCGCCACCTTCACCGCCCCGTCCTTCGGCCCGGTCCACCACCGGCACGTCGCCCGCCACACCTGCCGCAACCGGCAGCGCTGCGACTGCCGCCCGTCCCCTTGCCGCGCCCGCAGCAACGCCGGGACCTGCCCGCACGGGCAGGCCGCGGCGTGCTTCGCCCGCCACGACGCCGACGATCCACGGCTCGGACTGCCGTTGTGCCTGGACTGCTACGACCACGCCCACCAGGTCGTGTGGAACTACTTCTCCGGCGAGCTGTGGCGGCGCACCAAGCAGGCCATCGAACGCCGCCTCGCCGCCCTCTGCCGCCGACGCGGCATCCCCCTCGTTCGGGTCGTCACGGCCTCCGGCGAGGTCCGCTGGGTGCCGCCCGTGCGGGTGTCCCACGGCAAGGTCGCCGAGATGCAGCGCCGGGCAGCGGTGCACTTCCACGTCCTGCTGCGCCTCGACGGCGTCGACCCCGACGACCCGGACGCTCTCCTGCCGCCACCGGCCGGCATCACCCTCGACGACCTGGAAGACGCCGTCCACGCCGCCGCCCGGCAGATCACCGTCACCACGCCCGCGCACCCCGACCGGCCGCAAGGCTGGCTGATCGCCTGGGGCGAACAGGTCGACGTCCGGCGCATCAACACCGCTGGCGGTGAGCTGACCGACGGCAAGGTGGCCGCCTACCTCGCCAAGTACGCCACGAAGGCCACCGAAGCCACGGGCCACTCTTTCGCCCGGCTCACCCCAGCCACCATCGACGACTACGCCGATTCTGAAGGCGACCACCTCGCCCGCCTCATCGACGCCTGCTGGCACCTCGGCCGCCCCACCCCCACCGACACCAGCAGCGGCGCCGCAACCGCCGACGACCGTCAAGACAGCCTTGACGCCAAACCGAACGCCTACGGCGGCTTGCGCCGCTGGGCGCACATGCTCGGCTTTGGCGGCCATTTCGTCACCAAGGCCCGCCGCTACTCGGTCACCTTCGCCCTGCTCCGCGACACCCGCGCCACCTACCGCCGCACCGAAGACAACGAACCCGCCGACACCCTGACCGTCGGCACCCTCACCTACATCGGGTCCGGCTGGCTCACCGAGGGAGACGCCCTGCTCGCCAACACCGCCGCAAGACAGCGACGCGAGAGCAGACGCATCGGCCGGGAAGAACTCGCCCACGAAGCCTGGCTCCTCGGAGCCGCCGCATGAGTCATGACCTCACCCCGCGCTGGTACTCGCCCGCCGAGGTTGCCGTCCTGCTCGGCTTCGGCATCTCCAAGGTCAAGATGAAGATCGCCACCGGCGAGCTGCGCTCCATCAAGGACGGCAAGTACCGCCGCATCCTCCCCGAATGGGTCGACGACTACATCCGCGAACAGGTCGAACGCCAGGAGGCAGCCTGATGCCCGGACGCGCACGAGCCAACGGCGAAGGCTCCATCTTCCCCTACCGCAACGGCTTCGCCGCCTACGTCTGGGTCACCAAGCCCGACGGCCGTCGCGCCCGCAAATACGTCTACGGCAAGACCCGCGAGGCCGTCCACGACAAGTGAATCAAGCTGCACCAGCAGGCCAAGGCCGGACCGGTCGCGACCAGCATCCCGACGGTCGCCAGCTTCCTCACCTGGTGGCTGGCCGAGATCATCCAACCGAACCGGGCACCGTTGACCTACGCCACCTACGAAACGTTCGTCCGCCGCTACATCGCCCCCGGCCTCGGGGCCAAGCGGCTCGACCGGCTCCAGTCGAGGGACGTACAGACCTGGATCAACCAGATAGCTCGCACCTGCCAGTGCTGCGCCCAGGGCAAGGACGCCGCACGCCCAAAGGACAAGCGGCGCTGCTGTGCGGTCGGTCGCTGTTGCCAAGCCGTCCCGGCGGCGCGCACGGTCAGCGACATCCGAGCCGCGCTGCGGGCCGCCCTCACCCACGCCCAGGCCGAAGACCTCATCACCAAGAACCCAGCCGTCCCGGTCACCCTCGCCACCGTCCGCCGGCGGCGAGGCAAGTCATGGTCGAGCGACGAGGCCCGAAAGTTCCTCGAATCGGCCAGAGCCGACGACGATTCGCTCTACGCCGCCTACGCCCTGGTCCTCGTCACGGGCCTACGCAAGGGCGAGGCGCTAGGACTCACCTGGGCAGACGTCGACCTCGGCGTTGGAGAACTGACCATCGGCCGCCAACTCCAACGCGTACGCGGGCAGCTCCTCCACCGCGACATCAAGACCCAGGCGTCCGACGCGACCCTCCCCCTGCCCGACATCTGCCTGACCGCCCTCAAGCTCAGGCAAGAACAACGCGACGAGGCACGAGCCTCCGCCGGCAAGGCATGGCACGAAACCGGACTCGTATTCACCACCCGCTACGGCACACCCATCGAGCCGCGCAACTTCCAAAGGTCGTGGCAGACGAGGTGCGAGAAGGCCAACGTCAGGCCGATCACTGTCCACGACGCCAGACGCACCTGCGCCACGCTCCTGGCCGACCTCGACGTCCACCCCAGAGTCGCCATGCAGGTCCTCCGGCACGCCCGCTTCTCAGTAACGATGGAGATCTACACCCAGGTATCGACGAAGGCGACCAGAGACGCACTCAAACGCCTTGGCGACTCACTCGGCCGCTGATGAAACTGCTGTACTTAGCTGCTGTACACAAGCAGAAAGGCCACCTCCCGAACCCGGGAAGTGGCCTTTGACCTGCGTGGGCGATACTGGGATCGAACCAGTGACCTCTTCGGTGTGAACGAAGCGCTCTCCCGCTGAGCTAATCGCCCTCAGCGCCGATGACTCTACCTGATCGAGAGTCCGGACCAAAAACCCGGGGGTCAGTGCGTCGCGAGGTAGTGCAGGGCGCGGGCGACGAGGTCGATGCCGAGGCTGTACTTGAGGGACAGCCACACCACGACGGATACGAACACCAGCCCGACGGCGCCCAGCAGGAAGCGCACGGGCAGCGATCGACCGGTCACCCAACGTGTCCATGCCTGTACGTTGCGGCGGGTGAAGTTGAGCAGGCGGCGGGCCCAATGGAACTCGACGGCCCAGACGCCGAGGCCGGCGATCACCAGGAGCCAGCCGGGGCCGGGCAGCGGGATGAGGGCGATCCCGACGGTGACGATGATCGCGCCGAGGACGCCGATGAAGATCTTGAGCGCGACCCGGCCGGTGGGGTTGGCGCGGATGAGTTCGAGGGTGGTGTGGAGCCGGGCCCGCCAGCCGGTGCGGCGGGGCTCCGCGAGGGAGGTGCCGGCACCTCCGGGACCCCGTTCGACTGGCACCTCGTACCCCCGCCTTTCGGCTGCTCGGGCCGCTCCTTTCGGCGGGTCGGCCGTGGTCTTCGGATCCACCGCGGAACCCTTCGTGACCATTTCCAACCCCCAGTGTCGCGCGGGACCGTCACCCCTGCTGAGGACTGGACGTTACCGGAGTAAGTCGACGACTGAACCACCCGTTGCCGGGCGGGGGCACGGGCTGGGGAAGCGGAAATCCTACAAGAATTTTCATATTCTCGAAGGCGTTCCGACCCCCTTCCCACCACTGGGTGAAGTCAGCGTATGGCGGAGCGTAGCCAGGAGTAGCACCTGAGTATGGGAAAAGCGGGACACGCGCGTTCCGCAGCGGTGCCGGGGGGAGAACGTCCATGAGTGTCATTCGACCGACGACCGTAGAGGTCGAGACGTCGCTAAGGCTCGTCGCGCCTGACGCCACCGCCTTGCCGGTGCGTGCCAGTCTGCGTTACGACCCTGCTGACCCGTATGCGGTCCATGTCCTGTTCCACGCCGAATCCGCCGGCGGTGAGGCGGTGAGCTGGTCGTTCGCCCGCGAACTGCTGGTCACCGGGCTCGACGAACCGGCCGGCATCGGCGACGTCCGGGTGTGGCCGTGGGCCACCCCACGCGGCGACTTCGTCGCCCTCGCGCTGTCGTCTCCGGACGGCAACGCCCTGTTCGAGGTCCCACGCAGCGTCCTCGTGCGCTTCCTGCGCCGGACCTACGTCGTCGTCCCACGTGGCCGCGAGGCCGAACACCTGGACGTCGACACGGCGGTGAACCGGCTGCTCGCCGGCCGCTGACGACCAACCCCGGGGCCGCGCGGATCTGCCGAGTCCGCGCGGCCCCGGGCCGTCAACACCAGGCGTACGGCCTCAGCCGTGCGTGGTGATCCCGCCATCGACCGGGATCACCGCTCCGGTCAGGTACGCCCCGGCCCGCGACGACAGGTAGATCGCGGTGCCGGCCATGTCCTCGGGCCGGCCGATCCGCCCCAGCGGCACCTGCTGCTCGATGGCCGCCCGGGACGCCGGGTCGTCCAGCGCGAAGGCCATCATCTTGCTCTCGAACGGCCCTGGCGCGATCGCGTTGACCGTGATCCGCTCGCCGGCGAGCTGGTGGGCGAGGCTGCGGGTGAGCATGTGCACGGCCGCCTTGGTCGCCGAGTAGGCGTACACCTCCATCCACGGCACGCGGAGGCCGTCGATCGACCCGATGTTGATCACGCGGGCCGGGTCGTCGGCGCTGGCTGCCGTGCGCAGCGCGGGCAGCAGTGCGGTGGTGAGCCGAAAGACGGCCTTGACGTTGACCGCCCACAGCTTGTCGAACGCGGCCTCCGGGTACGACTCCAGCGGCGCGCCCCAGGTGGCGCCGGCGTTGTTCACCAGCACGTCGAGCCGGTCGCCGGTGCGCTCCCGCACGGCCGCGGCCAGCCCCAGCGCGCCCTCGTCGTGGCTCAGGTCGGCGGGGATCGCCTCGCACGAGCCCTCGGCGGAGAGCTCCTTGGCCACGGTCTCGCAGACGTCGGCCTTGCGCGAGGAGATGATGACCTTGGCGCCGGCCTGGACGAAGCCCCGGGCGATCATCAGCCCGATCCCCCGCGAGCCACCGGTGACCAGGACCCTCTTGCCTTCGACCGAGAACAGTTGCGTCATGCCCATCCCATCGCGAGTCGGCGGGGGCCGCGGGTCGGTCCGGCGACCCAGGGCGCTACCGACGGGTAACCTAACCGTCCCGCCCCAGGGCCGACAAGACCCGCGCCGAGCGGCGGAAACGTCAAGATGCAGGATGCACCGATCGCGGTTACCGTCAGGACGATGGTCACTACCGGACAGCTACCCCCAGCCTCCCGTACCGACCTGTCCCGGCCCGGGACCGAGGCCGACCAGCATCGCCTCACCACCGTTGCGCTGCGTGAGCTCGTCCCCGAGCCCGGCTGGCTCCGCCCTGTCCTGCTCGACGCGGAGCTGCTGATCCTGGTCACAGGCGGTCACGGCACCGCCGAACTGGACTTCCGCGCGCTGCCCTGCCGGCCCGGCACCCTGCTGCGGGCCCGCGCCGGCCAGGTGTTGCGCTGCCTCGGCCCGCACCTCGACGCCACCGTGGTCCGCTGGGACGCCGAGACGCTGCGCGGGCTGGACGTCGACCCGGACACCGTGCCGGCCTACCGGCAGCTCGCCGGGGAGGACGAGGACGCGGTGATCAGCGAGGTGACCCAGCTGGCCGTGGACGCCGACCGGCACGCCGGCGTGCCCGCCGCCGGGTCACTGCTGCGGCACCAGCTCGCCGTGCTGCTGCTGCGCCTGGCCCTACTCCCGACCGTGGAGGAACGGTCGGTACCCCGGCCGGAGGCGGAGACCTTCGCGCGACTCTGCCGGGAGGTGGAACGCGGCTACCAGCACACCCGCCGGGTGGAGGACTACGCCATGCAGCTCGGCTGCTCGGTGCGTACCCTCACCCGCGCCTGCCTGGCGGTGACCGGCCGCAGCGCCAAGCAGATCATCGACGAGCGGGTGGCGTTGCAGGCCAGCCGGCTGCTCGCCGCCACCGACGAGCCGATCGCCCGGATCGGCCGCCGACTCGGCTTCCCCGAGCCGACCAACTTCGGCCGCTTCTTCACCCGTGAGCTCGGGGTCAGCCCCGGCGCCTTCCGGGCCAACCGCGAGCGCCCCATCCCCATCCGGGTGGTGCGACCCCGCCCGCCCGCCGACTCCCCCGCCGCACCAGGCCGGGCATGATGGCAGGGTGCAGATCTCCGCGCGCGGCGACTACGCGGTCCGGGCCGCACTGAGCCTGGCCTCCGCGTACCCCGCTCTGCTGTCCACCCAGGCCATCGCCACCGACCAGGAGATGCCCCGCAAGTTCCTCGAGGCGATCCTGGCGGACCTGCGCCGGGCCGGGATCGTGCGGGCGCAGCGCGGCGCGGAGGGCGGCTACACCCTGGCCCGGCCGCCGCGCGAGGTCACCATCGGGCAGATCCTGCGCGCCGTCGACGGCCCCCTGGCTGGGGTACGCGGGATGCGTCCCGAGGAGACCAGGTACGAGGGCGCGGCGGAGAACCTGCCGCGGCTCTGGGTGGCGGTGCGCGCCTCGGTGCGGCGAGTGGTCGACGAGGTGAGCCTCGCCGAGCTGGTCAGCGGTCGTCTGCCCGCCCACGTCCGGAAGCTGACCGCCCTCCCCGACGCCTGGGAACCCCGCTGACCCCGCGCCGGTGGCGCCCCAGCGCTGATCGTCGGCGCGAACCGGCTACCGGCGCGGGACCGGGCGGCGGCAGCACGGCGCGGCCGGCCCCGGTCGTCAACGCCGACTGAACCGCTGGCTGATCAGGGCGATGTCCAGCGAGAACCGACAGATCGGGCCGGGTTTCGCGGAAGGCGGTTTCGGGCATCTTCGGCGCAGCGGCAGGCAGACGACGGGAAGGAGCCCGCGATGGGCATCGTGTTCCGCAAGCGGCAGAAATTCGGCCCGCTGATCTTCAACTTCACCGAGAACGGCTTCTCCTCGTGGAGCATCAAGATCGGCAAGTGGTCCTGGAACTCCCGGACCCGCGCGCACCGGGTGGACCTGCCGGGGCCGCTCTCCTGGAAGCAGGACAAGTCCCGGGCGTGACGTCCCGAGGTCGCGCGGGGTGCCGGTGCTTCACCGGCACCCCGCTCGGCATCCCGGGCGGGTTCGTCGTTCCGCCGACGGCACCGCCCCGCCAGCGGACAATCGCGGCATGGCGAACGAGTCCTACCGGCGGCAACGGCGCCGCGCCGCGGTGGCCGTCGCGCTGCTGCTGGTCGCCTACTTCGCCGTACCCGTGGAGCGGGACCCGAACGGGCTGCGGCTGGCCCTGCGCTCGGCCGGCACTCTGGTGCTGGTCATCGTCGTCGCGTTACTGGTCACCGGCCAGGTACGCCGCCAGCTCACCCCCGAGCAGCCCACCGGCGAGGCGGAGAGCCGGGCGCTGGTCCGGCTCGCCGTCGCCCTGGTCGCCGGGCTGCTGGTCTTCGCGCTCGCCGACTACGTGGTGGCGAACAGCCGGCCGGGCGAGTTCTCGGGCCTGGAGACCCGGATCGACGCGCTCTACTTCGCGCTCGCCACGCTGACCACCGTCGGCTATGGCGACGTGCACGCCCAGGGGCAGGTCGCCCGGGTGGTGCTCTGCGCGCAGATGCTGTTCAGCATCGGCGTGGTCGCCACCGGCGCGTCCATCGTGGTCAAGCAGATGACCCAGCGCCCCCGCCGGCAACGCTGATCACCACGTCGCCACCGAGCCGGCCGTGCTCCGGGTCTCGGGCCACCGCGCCGGAGGCGAGCAGCGAGGTCAGCGCCCGGCTCGCGTCGGCGGACCGGTAGACCGTCGAGGTCGCGGCGAAGCGGCGCAGCTCGGTCACCGTCCGCGGGCCGGAGCGGGTGAGCTCGGCCAGCAGCTCGCGGCGCAGCGGGCCGGGTTCCGGATCGAGGGTGATGGCGAGCAGCCGCCCGGCCGGGTCGGCCGGGTCGCGGTAGCGCACCCCGGCGTACTCGTCGACCGCCCAGAGCGCGTCCTTGAGCGCCTCCAGTCCCTTGTCGGAGCCGGTGCCGTAGGCGAGCAGCCGGGCCGGGCCGCCGTCGTCGGGCACCAGCTCCACCTCGGTGACCAGCGGGAACCCGGCCGCGGTCAGCGCCGGGCGCACGGGCCGGCCGGCCGTCGTGACGAGCAGCAGCTCGGCCGGGCGGCCGGACGCGGCGGCGGCCAGCACGGCCGGCTCGGGGTCGCCGCCGTCGACGACGGTCAGCAGCGGGGCGCCGGCCGCGCCGGCGGCCTTGAGCGCCACCGGCAGCCGGTCCGGGTGGCCGGGCACCACGTGCACGGCGACGTCCGCCGGCAGAGCGGCCTCGGCGGCGCCGACCCGGGCCGGCAGCTCCGCGCCGCCCCCGGCGAGCACCAGCACGGTCAGCCGCCGCCCGCGCAACCGGTCGGCGAACTCGGCCACCACCCCCAGGGCGGCCTCCGCGTCGCCGACGTCGCCGCCGGCGTACGCGAGGGCCAGGGTGGCCCGCCGGGAGCGGTGCAGCGCTCCCGGCAGCCAGTGGTCGAGCTGCCGGACGAGGAGCTCGCGCAGGACGGCGTCGGTCGACATCCTGCCGTTCTACCGCACTCAGGCGGGGATGGAGATGCCCACCCCGCCGCGGGTCTGGCCGCCGTAGCGCTGCCGCTCCCGGTCGAGGTCGAGCCGGCCGATCCGCTTGCGGGCGGCGAGGGCGTCGTCGTCGAGCAGGTCGGCGGGGATGATCCAGACGATCTCGAACTCCAACCCGTCCGGGTCGCGGCCGTAGAGGCTCTTGGTGGTGCCGTGGTCGGACGCGCCGACCAGGGCGTCGGCGGCGGCCAGCCGCTCGGCGGTGGCGGCCAGTTCGTCGAGGGTGTCGAGCTCCCAGGCCAGGTGGTAGAGGCCGACGGTGGACCGGCCGGCCGGGGAGGGACCGGCGGCGTCGCCGATCTCGAACAGGCCGAGGTCGTGGTCGTTGGTGGAGTCGGGCGCCTGGAGGAAGGCGGCGCCCCGGAACCCGTCCGGCGTCATCGGCACCGGACGGAAGCCCAGTACGTCGCGGTAGAACGCGACGCTGCGCTCGAGGTTACGGACGTAGAGCACGGCGTGGTTGAGCCGGTGGATTCCCATGTCCCCCACGGTAGCGCGATTTGATTGAGCGTTCAACGACTCGCGCTATGATGGGCGTCATGACCCGGTGGCTGAACCCCGACGAGCAGCGGACCTGGCGCGCCTTCCTCACCGCCTCCCGGGCGCTGATGGACGCCCTCGATCGCGAGCTGCAACGCGACGCGGGAATGCCGCACGCCTACTACGAGATCCTCGTCCGGCTCTCCGAGGCCACCGACCGGCGACTGCGGATGAGCGAACTCGCCGACGCCACCGGCTCCTCGCGCAGCCGGCTCTCCCACGCCGTCGCCCGGCTGGAGACGGCCGGCTGGGTCCGCCGCGAGGAGTGCCCCACCGACCGGCGCGGGCAGATCGCCGTCCTCACCGACGCCGGCTTCGCCACCCTCGCCGCCGCCGCGCCCGGCCACGTCGAAGGGGTACGCCGCCACCTCTTCGACGCGCTCAGCCCCGCCCAGGTCGACCAGCTCCGCCGGATCAGCGAGACCCTCGCCGACCACCTGACCGAATCCGGACGAAACTGATCCACTCCGGGGGTTGTACTTACCGTCGCCGGATGAGCACGATGGGACGTGTCCTCCGGCCTCGGTGAACTGACGATCCAGGCGCACCACCTGGTGTCCGAAGGCGACCTCGCCGGCGCCCAGCGGCTGCTCGCCGACGCGCTGACCGACGCCGATCCCCGCCCCGCCAACGCCTCCCCCGAGCTGGCCGACGCCGCCGGCCTCCAGGCCCGCGTGCTGGTCGCCCTCGGCGAGCCGCACTCCGCGCGCGGCTGGGCCGCCTTCGCGTACGCGGCGGCCACCCGGCTCCACGGCCGCTCCGACGAGCGCAGCATCACCGCCGCCGCCACCCTGGCCGCCGTGCTGCACCGGGTCGGCAGCGACGCCCGGGCCGCCCGGCTCTACTCCGCCGTCATCATCGAGCTGACCGCCCGCGACGGGCCGGAGTCGCAGCGGGTGCTGGCCGCGCACGCCGACCTGGCCACCGTCGAGTACGCCCGCGGCCAGTGCGACCGCGCCCGGGACCGCCTCCAGGACGCCTGGGAGCTGCACCGCGAGGTCTACGGCGACGGCCACCCCAGCGGCATCAAGATGCTGGCCAAGCTCGGCGCGATGGAACGTAACTGCGGCCGGTGGGCCGAATCCCACGAGCACCTGACCCTCGCCGAGGAGCTCTGCGCACTGCACCTGGCCGACGACGACCCGCTCGCCGGGCAGGTGGCGACGCTGGTCCGCGCCGCCGCCGACCCGGACCACGTCTGCGCCGAGCCAGAGCCACCGGCCCGGGAGACGCCGGTGGTGCCGGCCGCCCGGGTCCCGCCGGCCGACGAGGGACCGCCCGACCCGCCGCCGCATCATCCGCCGGATGCCGACGGCCCGGCGGCGACGCCGCTCTACCGCCCGCCGGACCGGTCGGCCGACGCCGCGCACGTGCCGAACCCCCGGACCCCACCGGAGGCCGCGGACGAACCGTTCGACGACTACCCGTGGCCGCCGGACGAGCCGGGCGAGGAGCCGTGGCGACCCGGGGAGAGCGTGCTGCCCCCGACCGTGGTCGGGCTCACCGACGACGAGCCGGCCGGCGTACGCCGGGTGCCCCGGGCCGCCGACCCGGAGCCACCGCTGCCCTACCTGCCGGTGCACGCGCCGCGACCGCCCGACCCCGAGGGCCGGAACACGCCGTGGCTCCCCCTGGTGGTGGCCGGGGTGATCGTGATCCTGGTGCTCGGCACCATCGGCGTGGTCGCCGGGGTGTCCCGCGTGGACCGCTCCCGCGGCACCCCGGCCCCCGTACCGACCACCGCGCCGAACAGCGGCAGCACCGCCACCCCGGCCGCCCCCACCGGCACGCCGAACGCGGCGCCCGCCTCCCCGGGCAGCCCGCCCGGCCCGGTCCGGCTCACCGACCGGCGGGACAGCATCGTGCTGAGCTGGACGTACCCGGCCGGCGCGGAAGGGCCGGTGGTCATCGCCGGCGGCCGGTCGCGGGCCGAGCAGCACACCTTCCAGGAGCTGCCGGCCGGCACCGACAGCTACATCGCCTACGGCCTCAACCGCAGCATCGACTACTGCTTCACCGTCGCGGTGGTCTGGTCCACCGACACGGTCGCCCGCGCCGCCCCGGTCTGCACCAGGCGGGGTTGACCGGGAGCCACCTGCCCGCGACCGGGCGGTAGCGCACGTTCACCGCGGCCAAGCGCTCCTCGTCGCCGAGCAGCACCCCTGGGTAAGGTCCGGTTCCATGGCGGTTGAGTGGTCCGGGGGCGGGCATAGCGGGGGCCCACCCCCGAGCGAAGACGGCCGGGGACCCCGGTCCGCAGAACGGACCGGGGCCCGGAAACCGTCAGGGACCGAGCCGCTCCACTGCCCCGGACGCGTTCTTGGCCCGGTAGGTCCAGTCACTGGCCGAGTCGGGGAACGCGATGACGAAGAACTTCGCCACCCCGGTCCCCGCCGGCATGGCCTGGGCGGTCACCACGACCGGTTCCCGGCCGGGCGCCGTGGCCTCCACGGAACTCACCGACTTTCGCAGGGGCCCGTACGCGAACTCAGTTGTGCCGGGACCGCTGCCGTCCATGTACGCGGAACTCCTCGGCTCGGCGTCGGCCCAACTGCCGCACGCGCCGCTGTAGCTCTTCTTCATCGCCGCGTCCCGCAGGTCGAGGCAGAGCTCGCCCGCCTCGTCCTTGAAGGTGACCAGAGTCCAGCCGCTGCCGGCAACCTCACCAGAGGCGACCTTCACAGGCGGGGTGCTCTTGTCCGCGGAGCACGCGGTGAGACCGACGCACACAACCGCGGCGACGGTCAGCACGGACATCGTTCGCCTCATCGATTCCCCAAATGCGCGATGTAGAGGGTCACCGGGCCGTGGCCCTGGGCGTTCAGCGCCGCGAGCGCGTCGGACAGCTTGCGGTTCCGGTGGCCGTCGCTGTGCTGGGAGTAGCGGAGGTCGTTGCCGTTCACGTAGGTGATGACGGAGGTGTGGCCGATGTTCTTCCACTCGCGGTACTTCCAGAACAGGATGTCACCGGGTACGGCCTGGTTGTAGTAGCGGACCCAGGTCACGTTGCGGTACCCGAGGTGACGGCTCAGGTTGACCACCGCACCCCAGGAGTACGTGCGGTTGTAGATGTTGCTCCACCAGTGCCGGTCGTCGCGGTACCACCCGTTGCGGAACGGCAGTCCGCCCCCGGTGTGCATCGCCTTCGACGCGAAGTCGGTGCAGTCGTTGTCGCGGAACGCCCGCGGCGGCTTGTCGTACGCGTGGTCGACGGCGTAGTTGGAAACGCCGGCGTGGTTGACGCCGTTGGAGTTCGTGAAGGTGGTGAACCCCCCGGTGGGCTCGTCGACGCCGGTGACGGGCAGCCCGTCCTCGTCGAGTTGCACCGGGGCGGGGTCGTCGGCGGCTGCCAACGCCAGCGGGGCTAGCGGTGCCTCGTCGAGGTCGGTGACCGTACCGTCGTCCAGGCTCGGCACCAGGTCCGCGTCGGCTGCGTCGACGACGGCGGAGAGGGTCCCGGCGGTGAAGCGGAAGTCCTCCGCCATCGCGCTCTCGGACGATGCGTCGGCCGTGGAGACCGCGTTGCCTACAGCCCTTACCACCACGCCGTCGGCGTCGGCGGAGACAAGTGTGTCGGAGGCGGACCAGGCCTCGCCGTCCACGGGAAGGGCGTGGCGCCGCAGCACGTCCGCCGCCTGCCAGTCGGAGGACGACCGGGCGAGGGTGACCGCACCGATCATCGCCCGCTCGCTGAGTCCGGTCAGCGCCGTCGCCGGGTCGCCGCTAGCCGCCGGGGCGGCGTCCGTGACGGTGTGATACTGCGTGACGGCGTTGAGGTACCGCTGCGCGCCGTCGGTCGGCTCGACGGGAGTGAACGTGCGGGGCGTCGAGGTCCCGCTCGTAGTGCCGGCCGTGGAGGCGGTGACGGTGACCGTGTACGCCTGCCCGTTGGTCAGGCCGTGCACGATGACCGGCCCGGCCGTCGCCGAGGTGACCGTCGCCGCCGAGGTGTCCTGGTTGGTCACGGTGACCGTGTAGGTGGTCCCGTCCGGGTCGGTTCCGGCGTACTCGCCGGGCTCCCAGTTGACCAGTACGCCCCGGTCGCCGGCCCGCGCGGTGACGTCACGCGGCGCGGACGGCGCGGCGGGCGGCAGGTACTCGACGGCCAGGGTCGGCGCGGCGCCGAGGTGCGCGGTGGCGCCGGTGCCGGGTTCCACGGCGAGGGCGAGCCCCCCGTTGATGGTGGGGTCGTCCAGCCACTGCGTGACGAGGTCGGTGACGTCCAGGTCGGTGCCCGCGGCGGGCATCACCACCCCGTCGTCCGTGCTCGCGGCGGCGAAGAGCAGCTCGCCGGCCGCCGGCTCGGGCCACGAGGCCATGATGGGGAAAACGTTGAGCATGGTCGAGTCGCACGCCGGATCACAGCCGGCGGGGGCGAGCCGCAGATGCGCCGAGGTCACCTGCGCCCCGGCCGGCAGCGACGTGAGACCGGTGAACCGGACGAACGCCATGCTGGGCTGGTCGCCGTCGGCGGCCGTCACATCGTCCGACTGCAACGGACAGGTGCCGGCGTCGCAGTCCTGGCCGTCCACCAAGGACGACCCCCAGTCCGACGCCGTGACGTCCTGCTTGGTGGTCTGCGGCGCGACGACGGTGACGGAGGTGAACTCCTGGGGGGCGCTCTGCGCCGAGCAGACCTGACCAACACAGGTGGTAGCGGCCCACCGGATCGTGTCGCCGGGATGCACCAGGTCGCTCGGGACGGCGACGGAGGTCCGTACGCCGGGCACCGCCTCGACCTCGGCCAGCGGTGAGCCGCCGAGCGGTTGGCCGGCAGCGTCCCAGAGCTGGAAGCGCACGGTCACGGTGCGGTTGGAGGGGCGGTTCGCGACCACCGACAGGACCGGGCGCGGCGTGTCGGTCTGCGTCGCAGCTAGGTCGGTGGGCACCCGCGGCCGGTCGTCGACCAGCCGTCGCCAGGCCGACCAGGGGCCGGTATCGGCGGACGTCCGCCCGCGGGCCCGGTAGGCGTAGTCGCGGCCGACGTCGAGTGTGCCCGGGGCGATCGTCCAGGAGGCGGTGGAGCCGTCGGGGACGGCGGTGACAGTGGAGTTGGCGACCCGGGTGGTGAGCGCGCCGTCCCAGACCTCGAAGTCGTAGTCGACGGCGGATCCCACGCCGGGCCCGACGTAGGCCGTGAGGGTCGGCTGGTCGGACATGACGGGGTCGACGGCGGATGTCGCCCCGAACGGCTCCACCGGGTCGGCGGAGAGCGAGGCCAGGCCCTGGGAGAGCGGCCCGTTGCCGTAGTAGAAGGAGTAGCTGGTGGTCGCTCCCACGTTGCCGGCGGCGTCGACGGTCTGCACCTTGAGGGTGTGGGCGCCCGTGCTCGGGGCGGCGAGCGCAATGTCCACCGTGGAGGCAGTGCCGGTGACGGCCGCTGAGGAGGTGAAGGTTGTACCGTCCAGGACCCACCGCAGGATGGACGCGTCGGCACTGGTGGGGTGGGCCGACCAATGTGCCTTGCCGTCGGCACCCAGGCCGGCGGCGCCGGTCCACGCGTTCTCCGGGAAGGTGGCGGACGAGACGACGGGGGCGGCCGGCGGTGTGGTGTCGACGGTGAACCGGTCGTACCCGGTCGACCAGGCCGGTGAGACGAGGCTGCCGTCACTGCCCCAGGCGCGGACGACGTACTGGATGCCGTTGGTGAGCTTGCCTGCGGGGACGGCGGCGGTGGACGTGCCACCGGAGGTGACCGAGGTGCCGGCCAGGTGGTCGACCACCTTGGTTGATCCGGTGTAGACGTCGAACAGGGCCTTGACCGTGCCGCCGTCAGGGTCGGAGATGACCGCCCTGAGCGTCGGTGTGGTGGTCGTGGTCCAACCGGTCGTGGTGGTGGCCGAGGCGGTACCGGGCGTGTGACTGGGGGTGCCCGGCGTGTTGGGGTACGAGTTGTAGGTGACCGACAGGGTCGGCTGGTGGGTTGCGGCGTTGGCCGAGTTGAACTTCTTCCAGGCGAAGTTGTCGGTCTCGCTGGCCGCCCGCAGCCCGACGGTGCGGACCGCCGCCGGCAGCGCGGCCCAGCTGCTGGCGAGGCCGGTCACGGTGACGTTGTCGGTCGCGGCGGCGCAGCTGGAGTTGTACCCGTGCGCGGTGGACGCGGACGCCCACTGCTTGGTCCAGGACGGCTGGTTGGTCCAGGTGGTGGTGGAGCTGAATGATCCGGTCTCCCACACCTGCCAGGAGCGCGCGGAGCAGGACCAGGAGTGGAACTGGTACAGCGACAGCGTCGCCGAGGAGACGACCTTCCCGGCGAACCCGGCGGTGTTGAAGGAGATGAAGGACCGGGCCACCGACTTGCCGCTGTCGTACGTGCCGAGACGCAGCTCCGTGGAGCCGACCTGGGAGCTGGAGTAGTCCGTCTCCACCCAGGTGTCGGAGTAGGGCTTGATGGTGGTGGCCGGGTCGATGGTGACCGGGTAGACGGTGGCCGGGTCGGCGAGCCAGCGCGCGTCCGGGGTGAGCTCCAGCGAGTAGCGTCCGGCGCCGGAGGCGCGCAGCGCCATGCCGACCGGACTGGTTCTGGTCGACTGGCCGGCGCGGGGGTCCACGGAGCCATCCCAGGCGGTCGGTGCCGGGATGCGGCCTCGGACGGCCTCCTGGCCGTCACGCAGCACGACCGACCCGTCCGCCTCCTTCGTGGCGGTCAGCCCCTCGCCGACCAGTGGCAGTGAGATGGCGAACGGCGTGTCCGCGGCCGGCCGGCGGCGCAGCACGAGGAACTGCTCGAAGCCGGTCGCGGTGGCGCGGAGGACGAGGTCGATGCCGGGGCGCACGTCCCGGTAAGTGGCCTCGGGGCCGGAGAGCACCGGGGTGGGGAGTGGGCCGCTCCAGCCGAGGCCGAGCCTCCGGCCCGGGCCGGCGTCCAACGAGGCCAGGCCGGTCGGTGCCGCGACGGAGGTGGGGTCGGCCGCCTTCGCTTGCCGGGACTTCGCGGTAGCGGCGGTCCGCGGCCCGGCCAGTCGCAGGTGGTCGGGGTGGGAGACGGCGCCGACCGTGCCGTCCTCGGCGCGGCGCAGGTTCAGGTCCAGGGGCGCCCAACCGGTCGGCGCGTCGGCGTCGCGGACCCGGACCGGGCCGGCCGAGACCTCGGTGGTGAAGGTGCCATCCGGGTTGGCGTAGCTGGTCGAGTCTTCGCTCCGGGCCGAGGTGATCTCCACCCGGAAGCCCTGTGCAGCGGCTGCCCGCTGGGCCGACGCAGGGTCCTCGGCGGACCACACCACCGGCCTGAGCTGAGGTGCCGGGGCGGGCGGGGCGGCGGTCGCGGCTGTCATGTGGACAGTAGCGCCGGTGGCCACCAGCAGTCCGACCGTCGCCGCGGCAACGACGGTGGCAACTCTTCGCATTCTTCTTCCCCCGTATCGGAGCCGAACGGGCGTTCGGCTGCGGAGGATGCAACCACTCGGAGTGGTGACAGGCCATGGACGTACGGCCCATAAAGAGCGGCGGAAAAGCCGATCGCTTTGCATCGATCGGTGGGAGAGGCACGTCAGTCCGCCGCCACCACATGGGAAGGTGACGAAGACCACTTTCTGCCCGCCGGAGGGTACGGGGTTCGGGGCCGGCGTCCCCCCGGTTCGCGCCAAATCGCCAAGACGACGAACGGACCGGCCAACCGCTACCGACGACCGGGATCAAGCCCACCCAGTCGATTGCAAGTCGCCGACCAGCGCTCCTGGCCACGACCGTCCTCAGTGGTGCGGGCGGCCCGGTCGCCTGGTGTCAGCGCAGCTCCTGGATGCGGACCATGTTGCCGGCGGGATCGCGGAAGGCGCAGTCGCGAACCCCGTACGGCTGCTCGGTCGGTTCCTGGACGACCTCGGCGTCGCTGGCCTGCAGTCGCTCGAAGGTGGCGTCGAGGTCCCTGGTGGCCAGGATGACGCTGGCGTAGGTGCCCTTGGCCATCATCTCGGCGATGGTGCGGCGCTCGTCGTCGGTGATGCCGGGGGTGGCGGCCGGCGGGTGCAGGACGATGGACGCGGGCTGCCCGGCGGGGCCGACCGTGAGCCAGCGCATCCCCTGGTATCCGACGTCGTTGCGGAGCTCGAAGCCGAGCGTGTCGCGATAGAAGGCCAGCGCTGCCTCCGGGTCGTCCTGCGGGAGGAAGGTCTGGTGAATGGTGATGTCCATGGCGGTCACGCTACGCGCGGCTCAGGGCCCGAGGCTTCTCGATTCCTGACCGGCCTGGTGACCTGTTTCGCCACGCACGACGGCATCCCCTCCGTCGCGCCCGCCGCGTCGCGCCGGTAGGTGCTGGGCGGCACACCGACCAACTCGGTGAAGCGGGTGCTGAAGGTGCCCAGCGACGCGCAGCCGACGGCGAAACAGACCTCGGTGACGCTCAGATCCCCCCGACGCAGCAGCGCCATTGCCCGCTCGATGCGCCGGGTCATCAGATAGGCGTACGGCGACTCGCCGTAGGCGCGCCGGAACTCGCGGCTGAGGTGCCCGGCCGACATGTTCACCCCGCGGGCGAGCGCCTCGACGTCCAGCGGCTGCGCGTACTCCCGGTCGATCCGGTCGCGGACGCGGCGCAGCCGGGCGAGGTCGCTCAGCCGCTGCGCCGCCGCGGAGGTGCTGGTCACCTGGGCAATCTTGCCACGTCTCGGCCACTCGACCCTGGTGGACGCCCCGCCAACGGTCGACCCGAGTCGGAGCAGTGGGGACGCCGCACCATCGCCGCGAGGGTCCGGATCAGGCGCCGACGTAGGCCGCGAGGTGCTCGCCGGTGAGGGTGGAGCGGGCGGCGACGAGGTCGGCGGGGGTGCCCTCGAAGACGATCCGGCCGCCGTCGTGGCCGGCGCCCGGGCCGAGGTCGATGATCCAGTCGGCGTGCGCCATGACCGCCTGGTGGTGCTCGATGACGATGACCGACTTGCCGGCGTCGACGAGCCGGTCGAGCAGGCCGAGCAGTTGCTCGACGTCGGCCAGGTGCAGGCCGGTGGTGGGCTCGTCGAGGACGTAGACGCCGCCCTTCTCGGCCATGTGGGTGGCCAGCTTGAGCCGCTGCCGCTCGCCGCCGGAGAGCGTGGTGAGCGGCTGGCCGAGGGTGAGGTAGCCGAGCCCGACGTCGGCGAGCCGGTCGAGGACGGCGTGCGCGGCCGGGGTGCGGGCGTCGCCGGCGCCGAAGAACTTCTCGGCCTCGGTCACCGACATCGCCAGCACCTCGCTGATGTCGCGGCCGCCGAGGTGGTATTCCAGCACTGCCGGCTGGAACCGCTTCCCCTCGCACTCCTCGCACATGGTGGCGACGCCGGCCATCATCGCCAGGTCGGTGTAGATGACGCCGGCGCCGTTGCAGTTGGGGCAGGCGCCCTCGGAGTTGGCGCTGAACAGCGCCGGCTTCACACCGTTGGCCTTCGCGAACGCCTTGCGGATCGGGTCGAGCAGCCCGGTGTACGTCGCGGGGTTGCTCCGCCGCGAGCCACGGATCGCCGTCTGGTCGACGGACACCACCCCGTCCCGCCCGGAGACCGAGCCGTGGATCAGCGAACTCTTGCCCGAGCCCGCCACCCCGGTGACGACGACCAGCACCCCGAGCGGGATGTCGACGTGGACGTCCCGCAGGTTGTGGGCGCTGGCGCCGCGCACCTCCAGCACGCCCGACGGCGTACGCACCGATGGCTTCAGGGAGGCCCGGTCGTCCAGGTGCCGCCCGGTGACCGTGCCGCTGGCCCGCAGCCCCTCGACGGTGCCCTCGAACACCACCTCGCCGCCCGCGGTGCCGGCGTGCGGGCCGAGGTCGACGACGTGGTCGGCGATCGCGATCGCCTCGGGCTTGTGCTCCACGACCAGCACCGTGTTGCCCTTGTCGCGCAGCCGCAGCAGCAGTTCGTTCATCCGCTGGATGTCGTGCGGGTGCAGCCCGACGGTCGGCTCGTCGAAGACGTAGGTGACGTCGGTGAGCGAGGAGCCGAGCTGGCGGATCATCTTGACGCGCTGCGCCTCGCCGCCGGAGAGCGTGCCCGACGGCCGGTCGAGACTGAGGTAGCCGAGGCCGATCTCGACGAACGAGTCGAGGGCGTGCCGCAGCTTGGCCAGCAGCGGTGCCACCGACGGCTCGTCGAGGCCGCGGATCCATTCGGCCAGGTCGCTGATCTGCATCGCGCAGGCGTCGGCGATGTTGATGCCCTTGACCTTCGAGGACCGGGCCTCCGCGGCGAGCCGGGTGCCGCCGCAGTCAGGACAGGTGGTGAAGGTGACCGCCCGCTCCACGAACGCGCGGATGTGCGGCTGCAGGGCATCGACGTCCTTGGACAGGAACGACTTCTGGATCTTCGGGATCAGCCCCTCGTAGGTGAGGTTGATGCCGTCGACCTTGATCTTGGTCGGCTCCCGGTGGAGCAGGTCGTGCAGCTCCTTCTTGGTGTACTTGCGGAGCGGCTTGTCCGGATCGAAGAAGCCGCAGCCGGTGAAGATGCGGCCGTACCAGCCGTCCATGCTGTAGCCGGGGATGGTGAGCGCGCCCTCGTTGAGCGACTTGCTGTCGTCGTACAGCGCGGACAGGTCGAAGTCGGTGACCGAGCCCATGCCCTCGCAGCGTGGGCACATGCCGCCGAGGCGGTTGAAGGTCGCTCGTTGGGTCTTCGTGGCACCGCGCTCGACCGTGATCGCGCCGCTCGCCCGGACCGAGGGAACGTTGAAGGAGAACGCGCTGGGCGGTCCGATGTACGGCTTCCCGAGTCGACTGAAGAGAATGCGCAGCATCGCGTTGGCGTCGGTGGCGGTGCCGACCGTGGAGCGGGCGTCGCCGCCCATCCGCTCCTGGTCGACGATGATCGCCGTCGTCAGCCCTTCCAGTACATCGACCTCGGGCCGGGCCAGCGTCGGCATGAAACCCTGCACGAAGGAGCTGTAGGTCTCGTTGATCAGCCGCTGCGACTCCGCGGCGATCGTGTCGAACACCAGCGAGCTCTTGCCCGAGCCGGAGACGCCGGTGAACACCGTCAGCCTTCGCTTCGGGATCTCGACGCTGACGTCCTTGAGGTTGTTCTCGCGCGCGCCGTGCACGCGGATCAGATCGTGGCTGTCGGCACCGTGCGGCGCAGGCGACTGCGCTTGCCTGCTCGTGGCCTTGCTCATCATGCCTCCATCTGTGGGCGGGCCGCCTTCGCGGTCCCCGGCGGCGGCGCCTGGCTCGATCTGACCGGCTTTCGCGCGATACGTCTGGTTCACCGTCTGCCGCGGGGTCGCGGCAACGGTCCCTGTCTACCTGATCGGCGGTGTCGGCCCGGTGGCCCGACTCCCGTCCGGGGTCGTGCTCGGCGCAGGAACCACGGTATCCGGGCCGACCGAGGCACCGGCCACCCGGACATCGACGCCGTGGGTGAGCCGGTGCTCGGTGGCGCGACGACGCTGAGCGCGGGAGCGGAGGTCGCCGCTCATCGGTCCTGGAGCAGCCCGAGGACGTTGCCGTCGGGGTCGGTGACGGTGGCCACCAGGCGGCCGCCACCCACGTCGTGCGCGGGCTCCTTCACGACGGCGCCCGCGGCGGTCACCTCGGCCAGCTTTGCCTCGATGTCCGGCACGTGCCAGTAGGCGACCGGCGAGGTCATGCCCTGCGGTCCACCGGCCGGCACCAGCCCGATCTGCTGGCCCGCGACCTCGAAGCCGACGTAGTAGGACGAGTCGGTCTGCGGCGCCACGCCCAGCAGGGCGGCGTACACCGCCTTCGCCTTCGTCAGGTCGGACACGGGATGCAGCACGGTCTTGATTCCCTGGACGGAAGAGTCAGTCATGATCACTCCTGCAGTGGTAGGAGGGCGAGTTCGGACACCGGCGATGTCCATGGCGATCAGGCTAGTTTCGGCTCCCCGACGCGTGCTTCTTGATTCCTGATCGATCTCGTCCGCGCCCACCGACGACCCTCGGCGGCGCCGCAAATACGGTGGCGGGCCGCACGTGAGTAGGGTTCCCTGCCGCCATGCCCACCGATCGCGTCGATTCGTACTTCCTCTGCGCCACCCCGCGCACCGGGAGCTCACTACTGCTCGGGTTGCTGGAGTCCACCGGTGTCGCAGGCCGTCCCCAGGCGTACTTTCGGGCACCGGACGAACCGCTGTGGGCCGATCGATGGCAGCTCCCCCGCACCGCCGGCGGCGGGTTCGACTATGCGGACTACCTGGCCGCGGCGCTGGTCGCCGGCCGGACCGACAACGGCGTGTTCGGCGCGAAGCTCATGTGGGGAACGCTGGACGAACTGGTCGACAAGCTCGCGGCGATCCACCCGGACCGGAGAGGCGACGATGCCGCGCTCCTGGACCGGGCCTTCGGCCACACCCGCTTCGTGTTCCTGCGCCGCGACGACGTACTGGCCCAAGCGGTGTCCTGGCTCCGCGCGGAGCAGACCGCGACGTGGTTCATCGGCGGCCACGGGGAGATCAGCGGCAGCGCCGGCAACGGACGGGCACCCAGCTACGACGCCGGCGGCATCCGACACCTCATCGACGTGATCAGCAAGCACAACGCGGCCTGGGAGGCCTGGTTCGCCTCCTGCGGCATCCGACCGCACCTCGTGCGCTACGAGGAACTGGACGCGGACATGATCGCCACCACGCGCAGCATCCTCGACTTTCTCGGGCTCGATCCGCCCGAGGGAGTCGCCATCGCGGCACGCCATCAGCGGCAGGCCGACGAACTCAACCAGCAGTGGATCAAGCGGTACCGGGGCAGCGGTGGGCAACGGCTGAGCAATGGCTAGTGCCGTGACCACAAACGTTCGCCGGGTCGGTGGCTGGAGAGTTTTGTCGTACTGGTGGTGTTGGGTGTGGTTGTGCCTCGTCGTCGGGATCCTGCCGCGCCTCGGGTGGTGCATCGCACCGCGCGTGTGGGGTTGCGGGTGACGTCGGGGCAGCGGCGGCGGTGTTTCGGCCTGTTGCGTTCGGCTGGTGACGTGTGGGCGTGTGTGTTGGAGGTCAACGGGTGGCGGCGTCGCCGCCGCGACGCGCCGTTGACCAGCTATCAGCGTCAGTACCGGCGTCGGGCGCGGCTGGTGGAGGGCCGGCACCGGCGTCGGGTGCGTCAGGCCCAGCACGAGGCCGCCCGCCAGGTCGTGTCCTGGGCGGTACGCCAGCGGGTGGGTGTGCTGCGCGTGGGTGACCCGCGCGGCGTGCTCGACCTGGACGCGGGGCGGCGGCACAACCTGCGGCTGCGGCAGTGGCAGATCGGCCGGCTCCTACAGGTCCTCACCGACAAAGCTGTCCTGGCCGGCATCACCGTCCACCTCGTCGACGAGCGCGGCACCTCCTCGACCTGCCCGGCCTGCCGGCGGCGGGTGCCGAAACCCCGCGGCCGGACCCTGACCTGCCCACACTGCGCGTTTGCCGGGCACCGCGACCTCGTCGCGGCCGCCACCATCGCCACCCGCACCCCGGGCGGCGGAACCACCACCCCCACACCCGCTCGGGTGCCCGGGATGATCACGCACCGTCGAGCCGGCCGACACCTCCCCGGTGCCGGCCAGTCCCGACGTGACCCCCGCCGCCCAAGCAGGGCGGCGCGAGGATCAGTTGGCCCGCGGAGGCCCGCCCCACCACCCGGTGGGGAGTCGCTCGCCCAAAAAGCGAGGATCCACAACACCCACCGGACACCCGGCGAACGTTAGTGGACACCGCACTAGTCCGCCTCCGGCTCCACCAACGCCGGCAGGCGAACACTCACCCGCAGCCCCGGCCCGCCGCCCGCCGCCGGGTCGGGGACCGCGTCGCTGACGGTGAGCGTGCCGCCGGCCCGGCGGACCAACTCCCGCACGATGGCCAGGCCCAGGCCCGCCCCGCCGGCGTCCCGCGCCCGCGCGTCGTCCAAGCGGGTGAACCGCTGGAAGACCCGCTCCCGGTCGGCCGCCGGGATGCCCGGCCCGTCGTCGGTGACGGTCACCACGTGGTACGCCCGCTCCCCCGGCCCGGCCCCCCGCTGGCCCGGCACCGGCCCGGCCGGCTCCGGGCCGGTCACCGCGAGCAGCACCTCGCCGCGGGCGTGCCGGAGCGCGTTGTCCACCAGGTTGGTGAGCACCCGGTGCAGCTCCCCCGGGTCCCCCTCGGTCCAGCGCGATCCGGCCGGCGGGACCAGCCGCACCGGCGGCGACGGGTAGCGCGCCGCCACCCCACCGAGCAGCTCGCCCAGCTCCACCGGGCCGAGGGTGCGCGACGGCGCGTCCGGGCGGGCGGGCTGCTCGTCGAGGCGGGCCAGCAGCAGCAGGTCGTCGACGAGCCGGCCGAGCCGTTCGGTGTCGGCGAGCAGGTCCTCCGCCACCGCCGGCCAGTCCGTGGCGTCACCCAACCGCCGGGCCACCTCCAGCTCGGTACGCATGTTGGTCAGCGGGCTGCGCAGCTCGTGCGCGGCGTCGGCGACGAAGGCCCGCTGCCGGGCGCGGGCTGCGGCCAACCGGTCCAGCATGTCGTTGAGGGTGACCGCCAGCCGCTGGATCTCGTCCCGGGCGGCCGGTACCGGCAGCCGCCCCGGCCCAGCCCGGTCGGTGATCTCCGCCGCGCCGCTGCGCAGCGCCTCCACCGGGCGCAGGGTGGCGCCGACCACCCGCCAGGCGACCACGGCCAGCCCGACGACCAGCAGCGGGAAGCCCACCAGCAGCAGGGTCCGCACCACGTGCAGGCTGTGCCGGACGTCGGTCAGGGACTTGGCGACCAGCACGGTGAGCGGCTCCGCCGGGGTGCCCGCCGGGACGGTCACCACCCGGACCGGGCCGCTGAGGCCGACCCGGCGCCCGTCCACCACCAGCCGCTGGCGCTGGCCGGCGCGCAGCTGGTCCGGGCGGAGCATCGGCACCAACCGGTCCGCGTCGATCGAGGCGGCGCGGATGCGGCCCGCCTCGTCCACCACCTGCACCCGCAGCTGACCGCCGGCCACCGGCAGCGGGTCTGGCAGGGCGTCGGAGTCGGCGAGCAGTGCCACCGCGTCCGCGGTCCGGAGCGCCTCGGCATCGACGGTGCGTTGCAGCGTCCAGCCGAGGGCGCCGAGCAGCAGCATCCCGCCGAGCGCGAGCCCGACGCTGAGCCCGAGCACCCCGATCGCCATCAGCCGGGCCCGCAGCCCCAGTGTTAAGCGGGGGCCCCTCCTATACCGGAGGCGATAAGAAGGGGCCCTTCCTTTCACCTTCATGTGGCGAGGCGGTAGCCGGCGCCGCGGACGGTCTGCAGGCGGTCCCGGCCGATCTTGCGGCGCAGGTAGCCGACGTAGACCTCGACGGCGTTGGGGGCGGTGTCGAGGCTGGCATCCCAGACGTGGTCCAGCAGCTCGGTCTTGGAGACCACCTCACCGGGGCGGCGCATCAGGTAGTCGAGCAGGGCGTACTCGCGGGCGGTCAGGACCACCTCGGCGTCGGCCCGGGTCACCCGCCGCCGCGCCGGGTCCAGCCGCAGGTCGCCCACGGCGAGCACGGCGGGGCGTTGCGGCGCGCCCCGGCGCAGCAGCGCCCGCAGCCGGGCCAGTAGCACCACGTACGAGAAGGGCTTGGTGAGGTAGTCGTCCGCCCCGCAGTCCAGCCCGTCGGCCTGGTCGTACTCGCCGTCCTTGGCCGACAGCATGAGCACCGGCAGCCAGTGCTCCTCGGCCCGCAGCCGGCGCACCACCTCGTACCCGGACAGGCCGGGCAGCATCACGTCGAGGATCATCGCGTCGTAGTCGCCGTGCCGGGCGGCGTCCAGGCCGGCCGGGCCGGTGGACGCCACGTCCACCGCGAACCCCTCCGCCTGCAGGCCGCGCCGCAACGCGCCGGCGAGCCGCGACTCGTCCTCCACCACCAGCAACCGCACGGGTCAAGGGTGCCACCCGATGACACCCCCTAGGGAATCTCCTCAGCGCCCTCACAGCGACCGGGGTGCAGCATTACGGTCAGGAGGTGTCCACCATGTCCGTACTGAAGAATCGCGCCGTGCTGCGCTGGCTGGTCCCGGCGACCGCGGGGGTCGCCGTGGTCGGGGGCGGCGCCGCGATCGGCACGTTCGCCGCGGCCGACCCGGCCCTGCCCCCGCGTACCGCCGCGCAACTGCTGGAAGACCTGCGCACGTCCCGTCTCGACGGCCTCTCCGGCACGGTCGTGCAGCGCGCCGACCTCGGGCTGCCGCCGATCGCCGACCTGGCCGGGGCGGCCGGCGGGGACGAGCTGACCAGCCTGATCACCGGCACCCACACCCTGCGGGTCTGGTACGCCGGCCCGGACCGGCAGCGGCTCGCCCTGGTCGACACGCTCGGCGAGCGCGACGTGCTGCGCAACGGCCGCGACGTCTGGACCTGGAGCAGCCGCACCAACACGGCGTCGCACCGGACGCTGCCGGCGGACGCGGCGGCACCGCCGTCCGCGCCGGCCACCCCGGCCGACGCCGCCGACCGGGCGTTGGCCGCGATCGACCCGAGCACGGCGGTCACCGTCGGCCGCTCCGCCACCGTGGCCGGGCGCAGCGTGTACGAGCTGGTGCTCACCCCGCGCGACAAGGACTCCCTGGTGCACCAGGTGCGGATCGCGCTGGACGCGAAGGAGCACGTGCCGCTGCGCTTCGAGGTGCTCGCCGACGGCGTCGACGAGCCGGCCTTCGAGGTCGCCTTCACGCAGGTGGACTTCCGGACGCCGGACGCCGACCAGTTCCGGTTCAACCCGCCGCCGGGGGTGACCGTGACCGAGCAGCGGGGGGACGGCCCGGCCGGGAAGCACCTGCCGGACGCCGACCTGGGCAAGCCGGGGGCCGACCGGGGCAAGGACGCGCCGGACGTGCGTACGGTCGGCACCGGCTGGACCACGGTGCTGGTGGCGAAGCTCGACGCGGCCGGCGGCGCCGCCCGGGGCGCGAAGCCGGCCGGCGGCGCCGATGCGGCGGGCGCCGACGCGATCGCCAAGGTGCTCGGCGGGCTGCCGAAGGTGAGCGGGGACTGGGGCAGCGGGCGGCTGCTGACCGGAAAGCTGTTCAGCGTGCTGCTCACCGACGACGGGCGGGTCTTCGCCGGCCTGGTCACGCCGGAGCGGCTCTACCAGGCGGCCCGGGGCTGACCCGGGCAGCGGGCCCGTCGGGGGTCCGGTCGGCGGAAGCCGGCCGGGCCCCCGCTCCGTTTTCCGGGGGTGCGGCGCGGCGGTGTGATGTCGTCGCGGGCGGCCGGACAGGCTTGGTCCGGCGCTGGGCCACGCGGTATCTTTCTCAGTTCAAACACAAAAAGGAATGGCGATAAAAGGCCATTCCTGCGCTCATTTTAGCCAATGAGGAGCCGGCTTGTCAACGCACTCCGACGTATCGGGTGAGCTGCACCAGGACGACGAGATCGGTCGCGAGCAGGAGTACGTCTCGATGCTCTACGACCGGCTGGACGACATGCGGGAGCAGGCCGCCCGACGGCTCACCGAGGAGCTGCGCACCACCGGCGGCACGTTGCAGGCCCGCTCGCAGCGCGACTCCGCGGTCGGGATGTACGCCCAGCAGGTCGAGCGGTTCTCCGCGGTGGAGAGCGGCCTCTGCTTCGGCCGGCTCGACGGTGAGGACGGCGCCCGCCGCTACATTGGCCGGATCGGGATCTTCGACACCGGCGGCGACTACGACCCGCTGCTGATGGACTGGCGCGCCCCGGCCGCCCGCGCCTTCTACCTCGCCACCGCCGCCAACCCACAGGGCGTACGCCGGCGCCGGCACCTGCGCACCCGGGAGCGGAAGGTCACCGGCCTCAACGACGAGGTGCTGGACATCGCCGCGGCCTCGCCCACCGCCCACGAGGAGCTGACCGGCGAGGCGTCACTGCTCGCCGCGCTGAACGCCGGCCGCACCGGCCGGATGCGCGACATCGTCGAGACCATCCAGGCCGAGCAGGACCGGATCATCCGCGCCGACCTGCCGGGCGTGCTGGTGGTGCAGGGCGGCCCGGGCACCGGCAAGACGGCGGTGGCGCTGCACCGCGCCGCGTACCTGCTCTACACGCACCGGGAGCAGCTCTCCACCCGCGGCGTGCTGCTGGTCGGCCCGAACGCCACCTTCCTGCGCTACATCTCCCAGGTGCTGCCGGCACTGGCCGAGACGGGGGTGCTGCTGCGTACCCCGGCCGACCTGTTCCCCGGGGTGCGCGCCCGACGCGCCGAGCCGGCCGAGGCCGCCGCGCTGAAGGGCCGCGCGGTGATGGCCGAGGTGCTGGCCAACGCCGTACGGGACCGGCAGTGGGTGCCCGACGAGCCGCTGGAGATCGAGCTGCCGCAGCGGGAGATCCTCACGCTGGACCCGGAGGTCGTCCGCCAGGCCCGGGACCGAGTGCGCCGCGCGCAGCGCCCCCACAACCTGGCCCGCGCGCTGTTCGACATCGAGATCGTCCACGCGCTCGCCGCCCAGGTCGCCGAGCGGATCGGCGCCGACCCGCTGGGCGGGGAGAACCTGCTCTCCGAGGCCGACGTCGCCGAGATCCGCCGGGAGCTGCGGGAGGAGCCCGAGGTCCGGGCCGCCCTGGACCAGCTCTGGCCGGTGTTCACCCCGCAGCGGCTCCTCGCCGACCTGTACGCCGCCGAGGAGCGGATCGCTGCCGCCGCGCCGATGCTCACCGACGCCGAGCGGGCGCTGCTGCACCGCGAGCCGGGCGGCTGGACGCCGGCCGACGTGCCGCTGCTGGACGAGGCGGCGGAGCTGCTCGGCGAGGACGAGCGCGCCGCCGTCGCCCGCCGCGAACGGCTGCGGGCCATGGAGCGCGAGTACGCCGAGGGCGTGCTCGAGATCTGGCGCGGTTCCCGCTCCATCGACGTCGAGGACGAGGCGGACGGCGGTGAGATCCTCGGCGTCACCGACCTGATCGACGCCGACCGGCTGTCGGAACGGCAGGAGGACGCCGAGCGGCTGACCACCGCCCAGCGGGCCGCCGCCGACCGGAGCTGGGCCTTCGGGCACGTCATCGTCGACGAGGCGCAGGAGCTGTCGCCGATGGCGTGGCGGCTGCTGATGCGCCGCTGCCCCAGCCGCTCGATGACCATCGTCGGCGACGTGGCGCAGACCGGCGCGCTCTCCGGCACCCCGTCCTGGCAGGAGGCCCTCGCCCCGTACGTGGCGGACCGGTGGCGGCTGGAGGAGCTGACCGTCAGCTACCGCACCCCGGCCGAGATCATGGCGGTCGCCGCCGACGTGCTGACCGAGATCGACCCGGCGCTGCGCCCGCCCCGCTCCGTACGCGCCAGCGGCGTGCCGCCGTGGGACCGTACCGTCGAGGCGGGCCGGCTCGCCGCGGAGCTGGTCGAGGTGACCGCCCGGGAGGCGGCCGGGCTGGCCGACGGGCGGCTCGGGGTGATCGTGCCGGCCGGGCGGGTCAACGAGCTGGGCACGGCGGTCGTCGCCGCGCTGCCCGAGGCGGCGGTCGGCGAGCAGCCGGAGCTGGAGAACCGGGTGGTGCTGCTCACCACCGAGCAGGCCAAGGGCCTGGAGTTCGACTCGGTGCTGGTGGTCGAGCCGGACCGGATCGTCGCCGAGTCCCCGCGGGGCCACAGCGACCTCTACGTCGCGCTCACCCGCGCCACCCAGCGCCTCGGCATCCTCCGCGCGGCCTGACCCCCGACCTGGTCGATCATGAGGTTGACGGCGATCTCGATGTCCACGAGTGCCGCCAACCTCATGATCAGCCGGGGTTGGGCTCCTCGTCGGTGAAGTTGCCGACCTGGCTGCCGCTGGACGAGGCGTCGCTGGTCGAGCCGCCGGCCGGGGTGCTCAGGCCGCCGGTGGTGGCGTCGCCGGTGGTGGTCGGCGCGACCTTGCCGCGGTGCCGCTCCGGTTGCCGGGCCACCCGGCGGGCGCTGGCCGGCCCGGCGGTGCCGCCGGTCGTGGTGATCGCACCCTGCCCGCCGGTCGGGCCGCCGTCGCGGAGCACGTTGGCGTCCACCCGGGTGTGCGCCGGGTCGTCCGGATCCTCCTCCTGGATCACCCGCGTCACGTCCGTCTGAGGCACGGTGACCTCGTCGAGCGCGCCCTCGCCGTACACGCCACCGGCGACCCGCTCCTCGGCCCGGCGGGCAGCGTCCTGCCGCATGTCGTCCTCACGCACGTCAACCACCTCGCAGATGTCTCGGCATCCGCCATGCGTGCCCGACGGCCGGCGGCCCAAACCGATCCCGGCCGCACCGCCGACGAGGCGTCCCGTCCGTGCCCGGCTGTCCGGATGTCGCGCCGGGCCCGGCGCGGCTCCTATTCGGCCGGGGGCCGGCGTTACCTCACCGGGGCCAGGGGTAGACGGTGGTTGCCCCCGCCAGGAAGCTCACCGCGCCGTGGCCGAAACGCGGTAGCGGGGCGAGGGAGTGCAGGGAACGACTCATCAATCCTGAGGAGGACAGATGAGCACGCAGGCTGCATCCACCAGGCCCATGAACCGACCGGCCCAGGACATGCAGAACCGGGCGGCCATGCAGGAGACGCCGACCCGCCCGATGGCCGCGATGCCCGACGGGCGCCGGCAGGCGATGGCAGCCCCGGGCACCGAGACCAAGCCGTCGTTCGCGACCACCGAGTTCTGGGTGTACCTGATCGCCGTCGCGGGCGTGCTGGTGGCGTCCTACCTGGTCGGTAAGAACTCGGTCGGGGTGGACATCTTCCGCGCCCCGCAGGCCTGGTTCTTCATCACGCTGCTGACCCTCGGTTACCTGGGTAGCCGCGGTCTGGCCAAGGCCGGAAGCAACTTCCGCAGCGGTGAGGAGCGTCGAGCCCGACACTGACGAGCGCACCACCCGAGAACGACGGTGGCCCCGGGAGACCCCGGGGCCGCCGTCGTCTGTCCCGCCTACTCGCCGCCGAAATCGCCGAAATCGCCGAAGTCGCCCTCGAAGGCGTCCTCGATCAGCTCGCCGGCCACCAGGCCGCCGGCCACGCCCAGCGCGGCGCCCGCCACCATGCCGCCCATCCCCGAGCCGCGGTGGCCGTGGTGCCCGTGCGGGCCGCCGAAGCCGTGCGCGCGCAGGTTGCCGTAGCGCGCGGTGGTCTCCCGCAGCCAGCCGTCCACCACCTGCACCCAGTCGGTGCGGTCGGCGTCGCGGTGCGGGACGGAGTACCGGCCGAACGCGTCATGCCCCGCAGTGAGGAAGCCGCCGCGCTTGTCGCACTCCAGCACCACCTCGACGCCCCGCTGGCTGGTCACGAAGGTCAGCTCGACCTCGTTGATCATTCGGGCGTACTGCGGCGCGGCGAAGAACTCGATCTCCTGGTAGAACGGCAGCGTCTGCTGCACGCCGTGGATCCGGCCCCGCTCCAGGTCGGCGTGCTTGAACCGGAAGCCCAGCGCCTGGAAGGCGTCGAGGATCCGCTCGTGGATCGGCAGCGGGTGCACCGCGACGTGGTCCAGGTCGGTCTTGTCCACCGCCCGGGCCACCGCCAGCTCGGTGCGCAGCCCCATGGTCATGCCGTGCAGCCGCTGCCCGTAGACGTCGGTGACCGGGGTCTCCCACGGCACCGGCAGCTGGAACGGGATGGCGAGTCGCTGCTGCGGGGCGAGCTCGAACGCCCCGCTGACCGGCATCCGGTGGAACTCCATGATGCCGGCGTACTCGGAGTCACCGCCCTCGATCTCCACTCGGGTGACCAGGCTGACGGTGACTTGCTCGATGCCGGCCGGCGCGTCGCCGCCGATCAGGTTGACGTGCCCGTCGAGGCTCAGGCCGGGCCGGGTGTTCGGGTTGGTCAGCACCGTGTCGACGCTCGGGCCGCCCACGCCGAACGCGCTCAGCATCTTCTTGAAGACCATCGCCACTCCCGCTTCCACCTTCGGCACGCTCCACCATGGAGCGCGCGGGGCCACGAAGGCGACCCTAACCTGCGGGCCTGTGAAGTGGCTGTGAGCCGATCAGGGTACGTCGACGACGATCAGCTCGCCGACCTGCTCGCCGATCTGGCGGCGCGCCTCCGCCGGCAGCCCACCGTCGGTGATGAGCAGGTCCGCGTCCTCCAGCGGAGCGATGGTGGCGATGCCGATGGTCTCCCACTTGGTGTGGTCGGCGAGCACGACGAGCCGGCGGGCGGCGCCGATCAACCGCCGGTTGACCGCCGCCTCCAGCAGGTTCGGCGTGGTGAGCCCGGTCCGCGGGCTCATCCCGTGCACGCCGAGGAAGAGCAGGTCGACGTTGAGCGCGGCGATGGCCGCCTCGGCCACCGGCCCGGTCAGCGCGTCGGACGGCGTACGGATGCCGCCGGTGAGCACGACGGTCTGATCCGGGCGGGGATTCTGGTAGAGCACGTCGGCGACCGGGATCGAGTTGGTGACCACGGTGAGCCCGCGGACGTCGGCGAGCCGGGCGGCGAGGGCGGCGGTGGTGGTGCCGGCCGAGAGGGCGATCGCCATGCCCGGCTCGACCAGCCCGGCGGCCCGCTCCGCGATGGCCCGTTTCTCGTCCTGCTGCCGGATCGACTTGGCGGCGAAGCCCGGCTCGTCGGCCGAGCCCGGGCCCGCCAGGGTCGCTCCCCCGTGGACCTTGTCGACCAGACCGCGTTCGGCGAGCACCTCGAGGTCCCGCCGGATCGTCATGTCGGACACGCCGAAGCGGCTGACCAGGTGGCTGACCCGGACGCCGCCACGCTGGCGGATCAGCTCCAGGATGGCGCTCTGCCGTTGCTGGGCGAGCATCTGTCCTCCTCTACCTGCACGAGGCACGGTACGCGGGTCAGGCGGCCGCGGCCGCCGGCTCCCCGGGCGCGGGCTCCTCACGGACCACCGCCACCTCACCCGCCGGCACCACCAGCTCGCCGTCGCACCGGCCACCGCCGAGCAGCTCGGCACCGGTGACGGCCAGCCGGGCCGCGGCGTCGGTGTGGTTGATGACGAAGAGCCAGCTCCGGTCGGCGGACCGCCGGCGCACCACCTCCACCCCGGTGGGGGCGGCCGCCGCGGGCCGGACGCCGGACTCGGCGAGCAGCCGGGCGACGAGCTGGTCGGTGGTCGCGTCGTCGAGCCGGGTGCCGAGGTACCAGGCGGAGCCGGCGCCGACCGGGTGCCGGGTCAGCGCGGGCACCCCGGGCAGCGGCCCGTCGGCGTACGACGCGAGCACCTCGGCGCCCTCGGCGTGCAGCCATTCGGTCCACACGTCGGCGGTCGAACCGTCGTCGAGGCGTACCCGCTCGCCGTCGCGGAGCGGGAAGAACTCCTCGGTACGCACCCCGAGCAGGTCGCGGAACGCGCCCGGGTAGCCGCCGAGTCGGATGTGGTCGTGCTCGTCGACGATGCCGCTGAAGTAGGTGACCAGCGCGGTCCCGCCCGCCTCGACGTGGCGGCGCAGCGCGTCGGCGTCGGGGTCGCGCACCAGGTAGAGGGTGGGCACCAGGACCAACCGGTAGTGGGACAGGTCGGCGGACGGGTGCACCACATCGGCGGTGACGCCGGCCCGCCACAGCGCGCCGTGCAGCGCGGCCAGCCGGTCGACGTACGTGACGTCGACGCTGGGGTGGGAGTCGAGTTCGGCACCCCACCAGGCCTCGTAGTCGAACAGGATCGCCACGTCGGCGTCGACCCGGCTGCCGCGGACCTCGGCGAGGGCCTGCAGGTCGGCGCCGAGCCGGCAGACCTCGCGGAACACCTTGGTGTCCGGGCCGGCGTGGGGCACCAGCGCGGAGTGGAACTTCTCGGCACCGGCCCGGGAGGCCCGCCACTGGAAGAACAGCACGCCGTCGGCGCCGCGCGCCACGTGCGCGAGGCTGTTGCGGCGCAGCTGGCCGGGGGTCTTGGCGACGTTGCGCGGCTGCCAGTTGACGGCGCTGGTGGAGTGTTCCATCAGCAGCCACGGCGCGCCGCCGGCGACGCCGCGGGTGTGATCGGCGGCGAGGGCCAGGTCGACCTGCGGCCGCGGGTCGGCGGCGAGGAGGTAGTGGTCGTTGGCGACCAGGTCGACGTCGGCGGCCCAGGAGTGGTAGTCGAGGTACTTGACGCCGGTGCCGATCATGAAGTTCGTGGTGACCGGCTGCCGGGCGAGCCGGGTCAGCAGGTCCCGCTCGGCGCGCAGCTGGGCGCGCTGCTCGTCGGAGGAGAAGCGCAGGAAGTCGAGCTGCTGCGTCGGGTTGGCGAAGGTCGGCGCGGTACGCGGCGGGTTGACCTCGGCCCAGTCGTGGTAACGCTGGCTCCAGAACGCGGTGCCCCAGGCGGCGTTGAGCGCGTCCAGGTCGCCGTAGCGGTCGCGCAGCCAGCGGCGGAACGCCTCCGCGCTGACGTCGCAGTAGCAGTGCACGTTGTGGCAGCCCAGCTCGTTGGAGACGTGCCACATCACCACGGCCGGGTGGTCGGCGTACCGGCCGGCGACGGCCTCGACCAGGGTGAGCGAGCGCTCCCGAAAGACCGGTGAGCTGGGGCAGTACGCCTGCCGGCCGCCGGGCCAGAGGATGGTCCCGTCGGCGCGCCGGGGCAGCGTCTCGGGGTGGCGGCGGGCCAGCCAGGGCGGCGGGCTGGCGGTGGCGGTGGCCAGGTCGACGCTGATCCCGCCGTCGTGCAGCAGGTCGATCGCGCGGTCCAGCCAGCCGAACTCGTAGCGTCCGGGCTCCGGTTCGAGCAGGGCCCAGGAGAAGATCCCGACCGAGACGAGGTTGACCCCGGCCCGCCGCATCAGCGTGACGTCCTCGGCCCAGGTCTCCTCGGGCCACTGCTCAGGGTTGTAGTCGGCGCCGTACCAGATGCTCTCGCCCTGCCAGTTCCGCATGACAGCAGAGGGTGCCCCCGAACAACACCCAAGTCAACACTTTCCAACATCGACAGAGATTCCAACGTTTACCGTCTCTTCGCCAAGTCACAACTGGGTTATCGCTGCCCTTCTGCCCTCTTGACAGCGCCGAACCAAGGGGTAGCTTCAACCGCCACCGGCTGTTTGTGTTCGGACATGTGGATTCACGGTGGATCTACGTCGGTCGACACGAACACCGATCCCCGCCACCCGTCACGGCCCTTGGGCGCAGCGCACCTCTTCCACGCAGGAGGCACAATGTCCCGTCCCCGCTCGCAAGCCGAGTACCTCGCCCGACTCGTACCCCCGTCCGTCGCCGGCCTGAACCGCCGCTCGCTGCTGGCCGGCGCGGCCGGCGCCGGCGCGCTGCTCGGCACGGGACTGCTCGCCGGCTGCGGATCCGACTCCGACTCCGGCGGCGCGGACGCCAAGACCGTGTCGCTCGGGTCGAACCAGTCGGACCCGAAGCCGAAGGACGTCATCGCCAAGGTGATGGACGGCTACAAGACGTCGTCCGGGGTCACCGTCAACATCAACACGGTCGACCACAACACGTTCCAGGAGAACATCAACAACTACCTGCAGGGCAAGCCGGACGACGTGTTCATGTGGTTCGCCGGCTACCGGATGCGGTTCTTCGCCGCCAAGGGCCTGGCCGGCGACGTCAGCGACGTCTGGGGCAAGCTCTCCGGCTACTCCGACGCGTTCAAGAAGGCGTCCACCGGCGACGACGGCAAGCAGTACTTCGTGCCGGCGTCGTACTACCCGTGGGCCGTCTTCTACCGCAAGTCGGTGTGGCAGCAGCGCGGTTACCAGGTGCCCAAGACCCTGGACGACCTGAACACCCTCGGCGCGCAGATGAAGAAGGACGGCCTGAACCCGATCGCCTTCGGCGACAAGGACGGCTGGCCGGCGATGGGCACCTTCGACATCCTCAACCTGCGGATCAACGGCTACCAGTTCCACGTCGACCTCATGGCCGGCAAGGAGGCGTGGACCTCCGACAAGGTCAAGAAGGTCTTCGACACCTGGGCCGGGCTGCTGCCGCTGCACCAGCCGGACTCGCTGGGCCGCACCTGGCAGGAGGCGGCGCAGTCGCTGCAGCAGAAGAAGAGCGGCATGTACCTGCTCGGCCTCTTCGTCGCCCAGCAGTTCAACAACGACGAGCAGGACGACCTCGACTTCTTCACCTTCCCCGAGATCGACTCGACCATCGGGGCGAAGGCCCTGGACGCGCCGATCGACGGCTACATGATGGCGCGCAAGCCGAAGTCCGAGGGCGCCGCCAAGAAGCTGCTCGAGTACGTGGGCTCCAAGGACGCCGCCAACATCACCGTCAAGAACGACCCGAGCACCCTGGTCGCCAACACCGGCGCCGACACCAGCGGTTACACCGCGCTCCAGAAGAAGGCCGCCGAACTGGTCGGCTCGGCCACCGAGATCGCCCAGTTCCTCGACCGGGACACCCGCCCGGACTTCGCCTCGACGGTGATGATCCCGGCGATCCAGCAGTTCATCAAGAACCCGAAGGACATCAGCGGGCTGCTCACGAGCATCGAGAACCAGAAGAAGTCGATCTTCACCAGCTGACGGCGGAAGGGGGAGGACACCATGTCCGACCTGCCCCTGATCCAAGCGGATCGCGCCGTGCCGCCGCCGGCCGCGACCACCACCAAGCGTGGTCGCGGCCGCCGGCTACGGCTCCTGTCCCGCACCGACCGCGTGGTGATCACGCTGATGGTGCTGGTACCCCTGCTGCTCGTCGTCGGCCTGGTCTGGCTGCCGGCGGCGGCGACCGTGCTGCTCTCCGGCACCAACTGGGACGGCATCGGCCCCCTGGGCGAGATCGACTGGGTCGGTCTGAAGAACTACGACGACGTGGTGAACATCTACCCGCCGTTCGTGCCGGCGGTGCAGAACAACCTGCTCTGGCTGGCCGCCCTCTTCGTGGTGGCCACCCCGTTCGGGATGTTCCTCGCCGTGCTGCTCGACAAGGAGCTGCGCGGCAGCCGGTTCTACCAGACCGCGCTCTACCTGCCCGTCGTGCTCTCGCTCGCGCTGATCGGCTTCGTCTGGCAGCTCATCTACAGCCGCGACCAGGGCCTGCTCAACGCCCTGCTCGGCACCCAGACCGACTGGTACGGCGACCCGAACGTGAACATCTGGGCGGTGCTCTTCGCCGCCGGCTGGCGGCACGTCGGCTACATCATGCTGCTCTACCTGGCCGGCCTGAAGGGCGTCGACCCGTCGCTGCGCGAGGCCGCCGCCGTGGACGGCTCCTCGGAGACCAGCACCTTCTTCCGGGTGGTCTTCCCGGTGATGCGCCCCATCAACATCATCGTGCTGGTGGTGACGGTGATCGAGTCGCTGCGCGCGTTCGACCTGGTCTGGGTCATCAACAAGGGCCGCAACGGCTTGGAGCTGCTCTCCGCGCTGGTCACCCAGAACGTGGTGGGCGAGGCGAGCCGGATCGGCTTCGGCTCGGCGCTGGCGACCATCATGCTGGTCGTCTCCCTGGTCTTCATCACCCTCTACCTGTTCACCGTGATGCGGGAGGACCGGCGATGAGCAGCGCGACCCTGACCCGTACGCCGGACACCGCAGCGCCGTCCACCCGCCGCCGGCCACTGCGGCCGGCCCGGGTGGTCCTGCACGTCTTCCTGGCCGCCGTGGCGGTCGGGTGGCTCTTCCCGATCCTCTGGGCGGTGCTCACCTCGCTGCGCTCGTACGAGTACACGGCCACCCACGGCTACGTCTCGTTCGGCGGCTGGACGCTCGACAACTACGTCACCGCGTGGCGTACCGCCGAGTTCGGCAAGCACTTCCTCAACTCCGTCTACATCACCGTCCCGGCGGTGCTGCTGACGCTCTTCCTCGCCTCCTGCGTGGCGTTCGTGATCGCCCGGTTCAGCTGGAAGCTCAACGTCGCCCTGCTCGGCCTCTTCACCGCGGCGAACCTGCTGCCGCAGCAGGCCCTGCTGATCCCGCTGTTCCGGATGTTCACCCAGATCCCGCTGCCCGCCTGGATGAGCGACTCGGAGCTGCTCTACGACAGCTACTGGGGGCTGATTCTGGTCAACGTCGCCTTCCAGTGCGGCTTCTGCGTCTTCGTGCTGAGCAACTACATGAAGGCCCTGCCGCACGAGCTGTACGAGGCGGCGATGGTCGACGGGGCCAGCGTCTGGCGGCAGTACTGGCAGGTCACCATGCCGCTGTGCCGGCCCGCCCTGGCCGCGCTGGCCACCCTCGAGGTGACCTGGATCTACAACGAGTTCTTCTGGGCCACCGTGCTGATGCGCAGCGGCGACAAGTTCCCGGTGACCAGCTCGCTCAACAACCTGCGGGGCGAGTTCTTCACCGACAACAACCTCGTCTCGGCCGGCTCGGTGCTGGTCGCGATCCCCACCCTGGTGATCTTCTTCCTGTTGCAGAAGCAGTTCGTCCGGGGCCTGACCCTGGGAGCGTCGAAGGGATGATCGTCCACCTGCGCCGCGCGCGGACCAGCCTGGTGCTCGACGCGCGCGGCTCCGGGCTGCCCCGGGTCGTGCACTGGGGCACCGACCTCGGCCCGCTGGCCGCCGACGAGCTGGCCGCCCTGGTCGACGCCACCCTCCCGCCCGTGGTGCCGAGCAGCTTCGACGCGCCGACCGTGCTGTCGCTGCTGCCCGAGGCGAGCGCCGGCTGGAGCGGCCGCCCCGGCCTGGCCGGACACCGGGACGGCCGGGACTGGTCGACCGCGTTCCGCCTCGACACCCTCGACGTCGACGACCCGCGTGGCGACGGCGGAGACGCGGTGCGCGTATCCGCGGCGGAGCGGGACCACGGCGGGGCCGCGCGGGTGACCGTGCGGGCCACGGACTCGGCCGCGGGGTTGTCGCTCACCGTCGAGCTCACCCTCGATCCGGGCGGGCTGCTGATGCTGCGGCACCGGCTGCGCAACGACGGCGACCGGCCCTACGAGGTGCGCGAGCTGACCCCGGTGCTGCCGGTCCCGGCGGTCGCCACCGAACTGCTCGACCTGACCGGGCGATGGTGCCGGGAACGCGCGCCGCAGCGGCACCCGTGGCCGATGGGCGCCTGGGTCCGCGAGGGCCGGCACGGCCGGACCGGGCACGACGCCACCCTGCTGCTGGTGGCCGGCACCGCGGGCTTCGGCTTCGGGCACGGCGAGGTGTGGGCGGTGCACACCGCGTGGAGCGGCGACCACGTCACGGTGGCCGAGCGCCGACCCACCGGCGAGTCCACGCTCGGCGGCGGCGAACTGCTCACCCCCGGCGAGATCGTGCTCGCCCCCGGCGCGGAGTACGCCACTCCCCTGCTCTACGCGGCGCACTCCACCGAGGGGCTGGACGGGCTCAGCGACGCCCTGCACACCCACCTGCGGGCCCGACCGCAACACCCGCGCACCCCCCGACCGGTGACCCTGAACGTCTGGGAGGCGGTCTACTTCGACCACGACCTCGACCGGCTCAAGGGCCTCGCCGACCGGGCCGCCGAGGTGGGCGTGGAACGCTTCGTCCTCGACGACGGCTGGTTCCGGGGCCGCCGGCACGACCGGGCCGGCCTCGGCGACTGGTGGGTCGACGACGACGTCTGGCCCGCCGGGCTGCAACCGCTCATCGACCACGTCCGCAAGCACGGGATGCAGTTCGGGCTCTGGGTCGAACCGGAGATGGTCAACCCCGACTCGGACCTGTTCCGGGCCCACCCGGACTGGGTGCTCCAGGCCCCCGGCCGGCTGCCCCCGGAGTGGCGCCACCAACAGGTGCTCGACCTGGCCCACCCGGACGCGTACGCCCACCTGCTGGCCCGGCTGGACGCGGTGCTCACCGAGCACGACGGGATCGCGTACCTGAAGTGGGACCACAACCGGGACCTCGCCGAGGCCGGGCACGGCGGCCGCCCCGGGGTGCACGCGCAGACGGTGGCGGTCTACCGGCTCCTCGACGAGCTGCGCGCCCGGCACCCCGGAGTGGAGATCGAGAGCTGCTCGTCCGGCGGCGCGCGGGTCGACCTGGAGATCCTGCGCCGCACCGACCGGGTCTGGGCCAGCGACTGCAACGACGCCCTGGAACGGCTGGCCATCCAGCGCTGGACCGGGCTGCTGCTCCCGCCCGAGCTGATCGGCACCCACATCGGACCGGAGCGCTCGCACACCACCCACCGGGTGCACGACCTGGGCTTCCGGGCGACCACCGCGCTCTTCGGCCACCACGGCATCGAGTGGGACATCAGCGGGATCACCGCGACGGAGCGGGCCGAACTCGCCGCCTGGGTGGCGCTGCACAAGCGGCTCCGCCCGCTGCTGCACGGCGGCCGGGTGGTCCGGGTCGACCACCCGGACCCGGCCGTGCAGGCGCACGGCGTGGTCGCCCACGACCGGTCCCACGCGGTGTACGCGGTCTCCCGGCTGACCACCTCGGCGGCGCAGGTGCCGGGGATGGTGCGCCTGCCCGGCCTGGACCCGTCCCGGCGTTACCTGGTCCGGCTTCCGGCCGGGGTGCCGGAACCGGCGCTGTTGCAACTGCGCCCCCCGGCGTGGCTCGCCGCGGACGACGGGGTGACGCTGCGCGGGTCGGTGCTGGTTTCCGTGGGGCTTCAGCTGCCGGCGCTGCACCCGGAGCAGGCGCTGCTGCTGGAGGTCAGCGCGGTCCAGTGAGGATCGGGTGCGCTTGTTGTCGCTGGGGGCGACAACAAACGCACCCGAAGCCCGGGCGGTGATCCGTCAGGCGGGCAGCCGGTCGGTCCACTCTGCGGTGAGGGTGAACATGCCGTCCCCCTCCCGCGAAACCCGGGCGCCGTCCGGCGTGACGTAGAAGTTCGTCCTCCGGATCCGCGCGGTGGCCGGGTCGACGACCAACCGAGCCGGCGGCTCCGCCCCCAGCCGGATCAGCAGGCCCTGCCCACCCTCGGTCGCCCCGGTGCTCCGCACCTCCGGGTAGGCGGCGATGGCCTGGAAGGCGGCGGCCCGGACGTTGGGCGGGGCGGGCAGCTGGGCGACCAGGGAGAGCAGGCCGTCGAAGACCATCTGCTCCCGCAGGGCGGCGTTCGGCCTCCCGGCACTCGTGCGCACGTCACTGTTCCGCACCGACCGGGCGATCCACTGCTTCAGCGCGGCCGGCTCGGTCGGCAGTCGCTGAAGCTCGTCGAAGGTCACGTCCGGGCCGCCCAGCCGGAACGACGTCGGCAGGGGAAGCTCCAGCACCGCGCCGCCGGTCTTGGCCCCGCGTACCCAGGTGCGGCCGTCGCGCCCGGTCCAGCTCTCCGAGGGCGGGCCGACGGACTCGGTCCGCAGGTACCAGTAGGTGCCGGACGCGGCGGGCATCTTCTCCGCGGTGGTGGCGGCGGCGAGCAGGATCCGCTGTCCGGACGTGCCGACTTCGGTCGGGGCCCGGTCGCCGCCCGTGCTGCCGGGCCCGGCGGCGCCGATCAACACCACGGCCGCGGTCGCCGCGGCGACCGCGGTCAGCGCCGAGGCCAGGATCAGCCGCCGCCGCGGTACGCGGCGCGGGGCCGGCCCGGCCGGGGACCGGGCGGTGTGGATCTGGGTCATCACGAACTCCTGGATCAACCGGTGGCGGTCGCTGGACAGGTCCCGCTCCGCCGGCGGCGGCAACAGCCGAGCCAGGTCGGCCCGTGCGTCCGGAGTGGACTGGTTCGGGTTGGCGTTCATCGGGTGTGCTCCTGAGCGAACCGGACCGCGATCGTGCGGTCGACTGGTACCTGTCCACGGCCGCCGGCCGGTTCCCGGCTTTCCCCGACCGGCATGAGCTTTCCGGCGGTGAAGAGCTTGTACAGCTTGGTCCGCGCCCGGGACAGCCGGGACCGCACCGTCCCGACCGGTACGCCGAGCGCGACCGCCGCCTCGGCGTAGTCGAGGCCGGACCACACGCACAGGGCGAGCACCTCGCGTTCCGGCTGGCGCAGCGCGGCGAGGGCGGTACGCACCAGGGCGAGCCGTTCGCGGTCGCGGATGCGGGTGGCGACCTCCTCGGCGAAGTCGGGCACCACCTCCGCCCTGGGCAGCCGGGCCAGTGCCCCGGCGTGCCGTCGGGCGGCGCGGCGCACGTTGCGGGCGACGTTGGTGGCGATCCCGAGCAGCCAGGGACGCAACGACCCGGCCTCCGCGTCGGCGTCGACCCGCTCCCGCAACCGCCACGCCTCGAGGAAGGTCAGCGACACCACGTCCTCCGCCACCGACCAGTCCCCGGTCAGCCGGAAGCCGTGGTTGTAGACCGAACGGGCATGTTCGTCGAACAACTCCCGGAACGTGTCGGGATCCCCGGCCCGTAGCCGGCCACGCACACTCATCTCCACACGTGGTACCTGTCCGCTCGACCCCGGCGGTTCCCGGGCAAAAAGTCTTGGAAATTCTCCGCCATGGGTGTCGAGAAGCGGGGTGGCAGCTTCTACCGGAGGGTGGAAGCATCGAGAATCGGTGCTCGGACGTGAGGAGCGAACCGTGAAGTACATGCTGCTGATGCAGTTCAGCGCCGCCGGCACCGACTTCCCGTCGATCGACACCTGGACACCCGAGGAGATCCAGGCCCACATCGGTTTCATGCGGGAGGTCAACGCGAAGCTCACCGCCGACGGCGAGTGGGTCCAGGCCGAGGGTCTGGGCGGGCCGCAGCAGGCGCGGATCGTCCGGGCCGGCGAGAACGGCGCCCCGGTGGTCACCGAGGGGCCGTTCGCGGAGACCAAGGAGTTCCTCGCCGGCTGGTGGATCGTGGACTGCGAGACGCCGGAGCGGGCGGTGGAGATCGCTGCGCACATCTCCACCGCGCCCGGCCCGGGCGGGCGACCGCTGAACATGCCGATCGAGGTGCACCCGGTCATGTCGGCCCCGTCGCAGGAGATGTGACCGCTGGGCGTCCCGGACCACGCCGTCGAGGACCTGCTGCGCGAGTTGGCGCCGCAGGTCCTCGGCGTGCTCGCCCGCCGGTTCGGTGACTTCGCCACCGCCGAGGACGCGGTGCAGGAGGCGCTGCTGGACGCGGCCACCCAGTGGCCGGTCGACGGGCTGCCGGACAACCCGCGCGGCTGGCTCGTGCAGGTCGCGTACCGCCGGATGATCGAGCTGGTCCGGGCGGAGGCGGCCCGCCGCGACCGGGAGCACCGGGCGGCCCGGCGGGAGGGCGACGACCGACGGGCCGCACCGGCCGCCGACGAGGCGTCGGCCGCGGGCCGGGACGACACGCTGGTCCTGCTCTTCCTCTGCTGCCACCCGACGCTCTCCACCGCGTCGGCGATCGCGCTCACGCTGCGCGCGGTGGGCGGCCTCAGCACCGCCGAGATCGCCCATGCCTTCCTCGTCCCCGAGGCGACCATGGCGCAGCGGATCAGCCGGGCCAAGCAACGCATCCGCGCCTCCGGGCTGCCGTTCCGGATGCCCGACGAGGCAGACCGGCAGGGCCGGCTCGCCACGGTGCTGCACGTGCTCTACCTGATCTTCACCGAGGGGCACACCGCGAGCCTCGGTGCCGACCTGCGCCGGGTGGACCTGTCCGAGGAGGCGATCCGGCTGACCCGGGCGATGCACGCGCTGCTGCCGGACGACAGCGAGGTGGCCGGGCTCCTCGCGCTGATGCTGCTCACCGAGGCCCGCGCCGCCGCCCGGACCGGCCCGTCCGGCGAGCTGATCTCCCTGGCCGACCAGGACCGCGGCCGGTGGGACGGCGCCGCGATCGCCGAGGGGACCGCGCTGATCACCCGGGCGATGGCCCGCGGACCGGTCGGGCCCTACCAGCTCCAGGCCGCCATCGCCGCGCTGCACGACGAGGCGCCGACCGCGGCGCGGACCGACTGGCCGCAGATCCTCGCCCTCTACCAGGTGCTGGAGCGAATGGCGGCGAACCCGGTGGTCGCCCTGAACCGGGCGGTGGCGACCGCCATGGTGCACGGCCCGTCCGCCGGGCTGGACGCGCTCGCCGCGCTGGCCGCCGACCCGCGGCTGACCGACCACCACCGGCTCGACGCGGCCCGCGCCCACCTGTACGAGATGGCCGGCGACCGGGAGTCGGCGGTGGCCCACTACCGGGCCGCCGCCGGGCGCACCACCAGCCTGCCCGAGCAGCGGTACCTGCAGATGCGGGCGGCCCGGCTGGCCACCACCGACCGGCCGACCGCCGGATGACCCACTCCACCTCGGCCCGGACACGGGGCTGACCGAGGGAGAGCCGGACCGGGAGCAGACCGTCGCTGACCGCGCTGACCCGCTGTGCGCTGTCGCCCGGAAGCGGACACCAGGGTTGACCACCGCGCGCCCGGGTATCCGGTGACGATCCGCCCGGAAGGAGATGCGCCATGGTCCACGTGGGCTACACCCTGATGTGCGAACAGGCCGGCCCGAAGCAGTTGGTCGACTACGCCGTCCGCGCCGAGGCCGCCGGCTTCGACCACCTGGTCACATCCGACCACTACAGCCCGTGGCTCGACTCCCAGGGCCACTCGCCCTACGCCTGGTCGGTGCTCGGGGCGGTCGCCCACGCCACCAGCCGGGCCGAGCTGCTGTCCTTCGTGACCTGCCCGATCGGCCGCTACCACCCGGCCGTGGTGGCCCAGAAGGCCAGCACCATCGGCGTGCTCTCCGACGGCCGCTTCACCCTCGGCCTCGGCGCCGGCGAGAACCTCAACGAGCACGTGGTCGGCGGCTGGCCGCACGTGCAGCAGCGGCACGAGATGTTCGAGGAGGCCCTCCAGATCATCCGGCCCCTGCTCAACGGGGAGACGCTGACCTTCTCCGGCAACCACTTCGACGTCCCCGACGCGTACGTCTGGGACCGCCCGGACCGCCCGGTGCCGATGGCGGTCGCCGCGTCCGGCCGGCAGTCGGCCACCCTGGCCGCCGAGTACGCCGACGCCCTCATCGCCACCGACCCGCTGCCCCACCTGGTCGACATGTACGAGGAGGCCGGTGGCGCGGGCCGCCCCCGCTACGGCCAGGTGGCCATCTGCTACGGCCCCGACGAGGCGGAGTGCCGCAAGATCGTGCACGACCAGTTCCGCTGGTTCGGCCTCGGCTGGAAGGTCAACGCCGACCTGCCCGACCCGGACGCGTTCGCCGCGGCCACCCAGTTCGTCCGCGAGGACGACGTGGCCCAGGGCATCCCGTGCGGGCCGGACGTGGACCGGCACGTCGAGGCGTTCAAGAAGTTCGTCGACGCCGGCTTCACCCACGTGGCGCTCGTCCAGGTCGGCGGCGACACCCAGCCGATGTTCCTGGAGTGGGCCCAGGAGCAGCTGCTGCCCCGGCTGCGCGAGCTGTGACACTGCGGCCGACGAGACGGGCCGCGCCGGGCCCCCGCCCGTCGCCACCGGGCCGCTTCGGGCTGGCGGAGCTCCGCCTGGCCCTGGCGGCGCCCCGGCCGGCCGCCGGACTGACCAGCGAGTTCCGGCTCGTCGGCGGGCTGCGCACGCACACCCGCCGCGGCGGCGACCCGAACGGCGACACCCCGGCCGTGGTGCTGGTGCACGGGCTCGCCGTCTCGCACCGCTACCTCACCCCGCTCGCCGTCGCCCTCGCCGCCACCCACCCGGTGTACGTGCCGGACCTGCCCGGCTTCGGGCTGACCGAGCACCCCGGCGTGGCGTACGACGCGCCCCGGCACGCTGCGCATCTGGCCGCCTGGCTGCGGGCGTACCGGCTGGGGCCGGTCTGCCTGGTCGGGCACTCGTTCGGCGCGGAGGTGGCCGCCGCGCTCGCCGCCCGCCACCCCGAGCTGGTCCGGGCCCTGGTGCTGGCCGGCCCCACCAGCGACCCGGCCGCCCGCAGCCGTCGGGGCCAGGTCGGGCGATGGCTGGTGGACGCGCTGCGGGAGGCCCGGCTCCAGGCGCCGATCCTGCTGCGGGACGTGTGGGACGCCCGCCCGCGGCGGGTCGTTGCCACCCTGTCCCTCTCGGTGCGCAACGCCATCGAGGCGGACCTGGTCCGGGTCACCGTGCCGACGCTCGTGCTCACCGGCGCCCGGGACCCGGTCGTCCCCGCCGGCTGGCGGGAGGAGGCGGCCCGGCTGGTCCCGGGCGGCCGGGCGGTGGCCGTGCCGGCCGCCGCGCACAACGTCGCCACCACCGCGCCCGGGCCGGTCGCCGACGCGATCCGCGGCCTGGTGGCGCCCGTCCTGCAAAGGTGAGTCCATGCGCATCGGGAACACGGAGATCCGTCCCGCCGGTGGCGGCCGCGGCTGCCTGCTGATGATCCTCTTCTCGATCCTCGCCTCGGTGGTGCTGACCGTGCTCCTGAACCTGCTGATCTGAGCCGGCCACCGCCCGCGGCGCCCGGTTCAGCGGCGCAGGCCCAGGGCGATCAGCACCTCCCGCGACGCCAGCCGGGCCGGGTCCAGCACCGCGCGGCGCAGCCAGCGGCGGGTCGGCCCGACGGTGGCGCGCCACGCCGACCGTACGGCGCGGGCCAGCGGCAGTACCGTCGCCCGCCAGACGGCCCGCACGGCCCGGCCCAACGGCACGGCGGTGTGCCGCCACCACCAGCGCATCGCGAGCCCCAGCGGGCGCAGCAGCACCTGGTAAAGGAGGGCGAGCAGCCGACCGGCCAGCCGCCATGCGCCGACGGCCGCGTCCACCAGCAGCCGCCCGACGAACCGGGCCACGGCCCACCCCGCCCGGCCGACGGCGACCAGCCCGGCGGCGGCCACCCGGCCGAACACGGCGAGCCCCGCGGCGACGACCCGGGCGAGCCCGGTGAGCCCGGCGAGCAGCGCCCGACCGGCCGGCGCGAGCAGCACGGCCAGCCAGCGGGCCGGCCGCACCACCAGCTCCCGAACCAGCCAGGCCAGCGGCCGCCACACCATCACCCGGGCCACCCACACCAGCGGACGCCAGAGCAGGGTCACCACCACCCAGGCCACGCCGCGCGCCAGCCACACCACCGGCAGCCAGACCAGCGTCCGGGCCACCCACACCAGCGGACGCCAGACCAGCCTCACCACCACCCAGGCCACGCCGCGCGCCAGCCACACCACCGGCAGCCAGACCAGCGTCCGGGCCACCCACACCAGCGGACGCCAGACCAGCCTCACCACCACCCAGGCCACCCCGCGCGCCAGCCACACGAGCGGCAGCCAGACCAGCGTCCGAGCGAACCAGGCCAGCGGCAGCAGCAGGAAGCGGTAGAGGAAGCGGCCGGTGGGCGTGAGCAGGTGCCGGTCCACCCACCGGGCGGCGGCGGCGACCAGCTCCCAGAGCAGGCGTACCGGAAGCACCACGATCAGGGCGACGCCACGGGCGACGGCGGCGACCAGCGGCGGCGGCTCGTCGACGGCGGGGCGACGCGGCGCGACCGTCCGGGTCGGACCGGCCGGCCGCGGCGGCGGCGGACCCGCCGCGGCCGGCCGGGACGGGTCGGCGGGGCGCAGGGACGGCAGGCCGGTCACGACGCCACGGTAGCCAGCCGCGGCAACGACCGCCGCCCCGGTCAGCCGGGGGTCAACGCCAGGTCGGCCACCACCGGGTAGTGGTCGGAGGCGGTGTCGGCGTCGCCGCCGCGCAGTACCCGGACCTCCCGGGTCAGCGCGGCCAGCTCCGGGGTGGCGAGCAGGTAGTCCAGGCGCATCCCGGCGAACTCCGCGCCGCCGTACCGGGTCGGCACGGTCAGCCCGTCCGGCTCGCTCCCGCCCAGGTGGGTCCAGAGGTCGACCAGGCCGGCGTCGAGCAGCCGGGCCACCGCCCGGGTGTCGACGGTACGACCGTCGCGGCGCAGGTGCCGCCGCCGGTACAGGGCGGACAGGCCGGCCAGCCGCGCGCTGTGGTCGACCGCCGGCTCCAGGGTGTTCAGGTCCCCGGCGAGCAGCGCCAACCGTCCCCCGGTGCGCCGAACGGCCGCCGCCAGCCACTCGGCCTCCATCCGCCGCCGCCCACCGGAGTACGGGTCCAGGTGCGTGCCGAGCACGGTCAGCGGGCCCTCCCGGGTGGCCACCTCGACCCGGGCGGCGGCGTGGTGGAACGGGCGGCGCACCCGGCCGGACCGGAGCACCCGCAGCGGCGCCCGGACCAGCACCGCCACCGGCTGGCCGAAGCAGGCGCGGGCCAGGTGGGGCGCCATGCCCAGCCGGCCCGCCAGCTCCGCCATCCGCCCGTCCCGGTCCAGGCCGCGCAGCTCCTGCAGGGCCAGCACGTCGGGACGCTGCGCGGCGACCACCGCCACGATCCGCTCCCACCGGTCGGTCCCGTCCCGGTCCCGTCCGCCGGTCCGGACGTTCCAGGTCATCACCCGCAGCATCGGCGTCCGGTCAGTCCTCCCGGCCGGCCTTGGCCAGCTCGTCGTCCAGCTCGTGCACCTGCTCGGACTCGATCGCCCGCCGGTTGCCCCGGTGCACGTCGGCGTTGGGGCGGACCACCCAGTAGAGCAGGGAGATCCAGAGGGCGGCGAGCAGGATCGCGCCCATGAAGTCGGTCGGGTGATGCATGCCCCGGTACATCCGCGAGGTGGCCACCCCGACCGGCATGATCACGGCCAGCGCGACGAACAGCCACCGCCACCACCGGTCGGTCCGCGCGAACACGAGGATCGCGATGGCGCTCCACAGGCAGATGGTGGCCGCGATGTGCCCGGACGGGAAGGACGAGGTCGGCATGTGCCCGTCCAGGTTGTCCACCGGCGGGCGGGGCCGCTGCACCACGCGGGCCGAGGCGAGGAAGAGGCTCAGCTCCCCGAACATCGCCAGCACCACGAAGAGCACCGGCCGCCAGCGCTTCCAGACGGCCAGCACCAGCGGGCAGAACACCAGCGAGACCAGCAGGATCGCGTGGGTGTCGCCGAACTTGCTCCACCACCAGCTCAGCTCCGTCAGGCCGGGGGTACGCCGGGCCGCGAACCACTGCGGGACCTCCGTGTCGAGGGTGTCGAGGAAGGTGCCCTTGGCGTGGTAGCTGACGAACATGCCGAAGCCGTAGAGGGCACCGAAGACGATCACCCAGCCGACCAGCAGCTCGGCGACGGACGAGCGGGGGTGCTCCAGCACCTGCTCCTCGTCCGGCGCGGGGCTGATCTCCTGCCCCGCCTCCGGCTCCAGGCCCTCGGTGATCGGCGGCACCGGGCGGCCGCGCTCGCGACGCCACAGCCGGAAGGCGTACGCGCTGACGGCGAGCCAGATCGCGCCGAGCAGCCAGCCGCCGAGCACGTCGGAGACGAAGTGCACGCCCAGCGCGATCCGGGTCAGCCCGATCAGGAAGACCAGCAGGGCGACGATCGCGATGGCCGGCTTGCGCCAGCGCGGTGCCATGGCCGGCAGGAAGACCAGCAGCAACGCCCCGTACGCGACGAACGAGCCGAGCGCGTGCCCGCTGGGGAAGCTGTTGCCCGGGGCGTGGGTGATCGGCACGTCCACGACCGGGCGGAGCCGCCCGACCAGCGCCTTCAGGGACGGGTCGAGGATCAGCCCGCCGACGCCGGTGACGATCAGGTAGACCGCCAGCCGGGACTGCCGGCGGATGAGCAGGCTGACCACGGCGATGGTGACCAGCCAGATCAGCACCGGCCGGCCGCCCAGGTCGGTGATCGCCTCGAGCACCGTGACCAGCGCGTGGTGCGGCGCCACGAGGCCGTTGAACCACTCCGCCGCCTCATGGTCGGCGTGGTAGAGCGGGCCCCAGTGGAACCGGACGAGCATGAGCAGCACGCCGAACGCGACGCCGGCACCCGCCACGGCGAGCAGCCCGGCGACGCTCCGCTCGGCGAAACGGCCGAGCGGGCGGCGCATCGCCTCCTTGACCGCGGTCACCTCGCACCCCCTTTGTCCTCTGCGAGGCGCGCTGTACCCGATTCCGGCCGCGCGTACACGCCGGCGGGTCGTCAGAGGGCGGTCATCTCGCCGGTGTCGAGCGTCTCCTCGCGCTCGGCGTCGGGCTCCCAGAGGTCGGGCTGGGCCGGCTCCTCCACGCCGATCCGCATGGCCTCCAGCTGGGCGGCGAAGGCCAGCCCGCCGAAGAGCGCCATCCCGGTCAGGTTGGCCCACAGCAACAGGGCCATCATGCCGGTCAGCGCCCCGTAGGTCTGCCCGAATCCGCCGCTGTACTTGACGTACCCGGCGAGCAGCAGGCTGGCCAGCCACCACAGCGCGGTGGCGATCCCGGCGCCGAAGAAGAGCCAGGACAGGCCGGGCTGCTTGCGCCGGGGCGCGTGCCGGAACAGCACCGCCACGGCCAGCACGGTCAGCCCGAGGCTGAGCGGCCAGCGCACCACGTCCCAGGCGGCGTTGGCGAAGCCGCCCCACTCGTAGTGGCGCTGCACCGAGTCGCCCATCGCCCGGCCGCCCACCAGGATCAGGAACCCGGTCAGCGCCGGCACGCCGGCGGTCACCGCGAGGACGGCCGCGCGGACGTACTTGGCCAGGGCGGGCCGGTCCCGCTCGACGCCGTAGATGCGGTTCGCGCCCCGCTCGATCTGGGCCATGGTGGTGGTGAGCGCGACCAACCCGGTCAGCAGGCCGAGGGTCAGCGCCAGCTCCCCGGCCCGCTCGGTGCGCTCGCCGTCGGCGAGCAGCTCCTGCACCACCGACTCGCTCTGCCCGGGGGTGAGCGCGAGCACCGTGTCGGCGACCACCTTGCCGCCCTCGTCGGCGCCGAGGTCGGTGATCAGGCCGGTGAGCGCGATCAGGAACGGCACCACGGCCAGGCAGAGCTGCAGGGCGAACGCCCGGGAGTGACTGAAGCCGTCGCCGTAGCGGAACCGGATGAAGGCGTCCCGCAGCAGGCACCAGCCGCCGAGCCGGCGCAGGGTGTGCCAGGCGTCGTCGGCGGAGAGCTCCTCCTCCGCCATCAGCCGGGTCTCGGGAACCAGCTTGGTGCTACTCATGGCGGGCTTCCTCGACCAGGCGCTCGCCGCGCTCGGCGGCGGCGTCGGCGTCGACCGACAGGTCGGGGTGGCGCGCCGGCCGCGGCACGCACAGCCACAGCGACTCCGGCCGGATCTCGGCGGTCAACGAGCGGCCCGGGTCGATCAGGTCGCCGTCGAGCTGCCGGGGCTGGGCCCGGTTGCTGGTGACCTGCACCCTGCGACCGCGGAGCACCTCCATCCGGGGCACGCTGCCCCGGCGGCGCACCAGCGCCCAGCCCATCGCCAGCCAGTGGCGCAGCGTACGGGGGGTGAGCACGGCGACGTCCAGCCAGCCGTCGTCGGGCTCGGCGTCGGTGAGCAGGCGGACGCCGCCCTGGAGGCGACCGACGTTGGCCACCAGGACCGAGCGGGCCCGGCGGCGCAGCGGCGGGCCGCCGTCGATCCGGATCGACACCCGCATCGGCCGGTCCCGCAGGTGCTTGGCGGCCCCCACGACGTACGCCGGCCAGCCGATCCGCTTCTTGGTCCGCTCCGAGGTGGAGTCGAGCATCTGCGCGTCGAAGCCCATCCCGGCCATCACGGCGAAGCACTGGTCGCCGACCACCCCGACGTCCAGCCGCCGCATGCCCCGCTCGACGGCGACCTCCAGCCCGGCGGCCAGGTCGTTGGAGAGGCCGAGGTTGGCGGCGAGCAGGTTGCCGGTGCCCTGGGGCAGCACGGCGAGCGCCACGTCGGTGCCGGCGAGCGCGGTGACGCAGGCCATCACGGTGCCGTCGCCGCCGCAGGCGAAGACCACCTCGGCGCCGGCCTCGACGGCCTGCTCGGTCTGCCCCCGGCCCGGATCCTCCACGGTGGTCTCGTACCACGTCGGGGCGGGCCAGCCGGCGACGTCGAGCGCGCCGTCCACCGTCCGGCGGAACTGGTCGAGATCGGTCACCTTGACGGGGTTGACCACCACCGCGGAGCGCGGCGCGGGGTTGCTCGCGGTCACCGGGCGCTTGTGCTCACCATCCACGGCGCAAGTGTGCAGCAACTCCGGTGGGTCGGCGAGCCGACCGGGACCGACGTTGCAAGGACCGCAAACAGGTTTAAGACGCGGGCCCCCGGCGAGCGGGTCAGGCCGCCGCCGCGACCCGCCGGCGCCCGGCGCGCCCGACGCGGCCCCGTACCGGTGTTACGGTCCGCTGGTGTTGCGCCGCCGACCCCTGGATCAACCGGCCGAGCCCGCCCGCCGGCTGACCGTCGGGCGGGTCACGCTGGAGATCGCCGGCGGAAGCGTGGTGGGCCACCGCTACCCGGAGAACTTCGACCTGCTGCACGTCGACCCCGAACTGCCGCTGATGGCGGTCGCCGACGGCATGGGCGACGGCGAGGGCAGCCGGGTCGCCGGCCGCACGGCGGTCACCACCTTCGTCGAGCAGGTCCGCGCCGGCTGGCCGACCGTCGGGGCGGCCGGACTGCGCGCCGCGACGGCGGAGACCCAACTCCGGGTACGCCGGGCCGGGGCGGCCCTCCCCGGACTCACCGGCTGCACGCTGACGGCGCTGGTCGCGGAGCCGGCGGGCGACCAGGGCTGGCTCGTCCAGCTCGGCGACTCCCGGGCGTACCGGCTGCGCGACGGGCTCCTGGAGCTGGTGACGGTGGACCACACCATGGCCTGGCTGGGGGCGGTGCACGGTTGGTGGCCGGCGACCTCCCCGGAGGCGGCCCGGGCGCGCTACCAGCTGCTGCGCTACGTCGGCCACCCGGACAGGCCGGAGCCGGACCTGCTCGCCGTCCCGCTGCGCGCCGGCGACACCTGGCTGCTCTGCACCGACGGGGTGAGCGACCAGCTCGACTACCACCGGTTGCGGGACCTGCTGGCCGCCCGGCGCGACCTGGCCGGCACCGCCACCGCCCTGCTCACGGCGACCCTCGACGAGGGCGGCGAGGACAACGCCACGGCCGTGGTGGTCCGCGTCCACCCCACGGTTCCCGCGCCCCGCTGACCGGCCGCGTCACCGGACGGCACCAGTTCCGCTGACCCGGTCCGGCCGGGCAGCCCCCGCGACTACCGTGGGTGAGGCGGCACGGTCGGGAGGTGAGGCGGGATGGCCGCACCCACCCACGGCGCGGTGGTGGTTGGGGTCGGCCGGTCGGAGGAGGACCTCCAGGTGGTCCGCACGGCCGCCGGCGAGGCCGCCGCCCACGACCGTCCGCTGCACCTGCTGCACGCCTTCAACTGGGCGGCGGCCCTGGAGGAGCCCACGGTGGGCGGGCCGCGGGCCGACGCCGAGGACCTCCTCGAACGGGCCGGACAGGTGGCCTCCGACGCCGAGCCGGCAGTGCCGGTGAGCGGCGAGATCGTCGAGGGCTCACCGGTGGAGGCGCTGATCCGGGCCTCCGACTCGGCGTTCCTGCTGGCGCTCGGTGACGGCGGTATGGCGGACTGCGGGAACTGCGTGCCGACAGACGCGCCCGCAGTGCAGCTCGCCGCCCGAGCCGGCTGCCCGGTGCTGGTCGGCCGGGCCGAGCCCCCGCCACCGGGCCCACTGCTGGTCGGCGTGGACGGCTCCCCGAGCTCCCGCGCCACCCTGGGCTACGCGTTCCACTGGGCCGAGCGGCACGGCGCGCGGCTGCTCGCGCTCCGGGTCGTCGAGCCCGGCAACCACGACCCGGGCGACGAACTGCTCGAAGCGGCGGTCGCCCGCTACGGCGCCCGTCACCCCGGGGTGCCCGCCCAGTGCCACACCGTACGCGGCGACCCGGGCCAGGTCCTGATCGAACAGTCCCGCTCGGCACAGGTCGTGCTGGTCGGGGCGCGCGGCGAGGAGGCGTGGCGCGGGATGCTCGGGGCGGTCAGCCAGTCCCTGCTCTACCACTCGCCGGCCCCGGTCATCGTCGTCCGTGGACTGGACCCCGGATCCGAGGACGGGCCGTGACGCCCCCGGAGGCCGGGACCAACGGCCCTGACCGTCGCCCGCCGCGCCGGGTAAGGCTGAACGGACCCGGACGGAATCCGTCTTCGGGTGGCAGAACACCCCGAGCCGCGAGAGGCTGACGCAGCATGGACACCGCTCTCGACCTGCACAGCCCACTGACCGAAGACGAGCTGCGCCGGCTTGACGCCTACTGGCGAGCGGCCAACTACCTCACCGTCGGGCAGATCTACCTGCTCGACAACCCGCTGCTCCGCGAGCCGCTCAAGCCCGAGCACGTGAAGCCGCGCCTGCTGGGGCACTGGGGCACCAGCCCCGGCCTCAACCTGATCTACGCGCACCTCAACCGGGTCATCGTCGACCGGGACCTGTCCGCCATCTACGTCACCGGCCCCGGCCACGGCGGCCCGGCGATCGTGGCGAACACCTGGTTGGAAGGCACCTACAGCGAGCTCTACCACTCCGTCACCCGGGACGAGACGGGCATGGCCCGACTGTTCCGCCAGTTCTCCTTCCCCGGCGGCATCCCCAGCCACGTGGCCGCGGAGGTGCCGGGTTCGATCCACGAGGGCGGCGAGCTGGGGTACGCGCTGAGTCACGCGTATGGGGCCGCGTTCGACAACCCGGACCTGCTGGTGGCCTGTGTGGTTGGTGACGGCGAAGCGGAGACCGGCCCGCTGGCCGGCAGCTGGCTGTCCAACGTCTTCCTCAATCCGGCGCGGGACGGGGCGGTGCTGCCCATCCTGCACCTCAACGGCTACAAGATCGCCAGTCCGACGGTGCTGGACCGGATCCCCACCGACGACCTGCTCGGCCTGATGCGCGGCTACGGCTACCAGCCGTATGTGGTCGAGGGCGACGACCCGACGCAGGTGCACCACAGCCTCGCCGCGACGCTGGACCGGACCGTCGACGAGATCGCCGAGATCCAGCGCCGGGCCCGCTCCGGCACAGAGGTCGGACGCCCGCGCTGGCCGATGATCATCCTTCGTACGCCGAAGGGCTGGACCGGCCCGAAGGAGGTCCACGGCAAGCAGGTCGAGGGGACCTTCCGCGCCCACCAGGTGCCCGTCGACGGGGTGCGGAAGGACCCGGAGGCCCTCGCCGAGCTGGAGCGCTGGCTGCGCAGCTACCGGCCGGAGGAGCTCTTCGACGCCACCGGCGCCCCGGTCGCCGAGCTGGCCTCGCTGCCGCCCCGGGGCGACCGACGGATGAGCGCCAACCCGGTCACCAACGGTGGCCTGGTGCTGCGCGATCTGGACCTGCCGGACTTCCGCGAATACGCGGTCGACGTCAAGCAGCCGGGCGAGCCGGTGGCCGGCGCCGCCGGCGTACTCGGCCCGTGGGTCCGCGACGTGATCACCGCCAACCCGCAGACCTTCCGCCTCTTCGGCCCCGACGAGGTCGCCTCGAACCGGCTCGGCGCCGCCTTCGAGGTCACCGACCGGGCGTTCGTCGGCAACACGGTCCCCGGCGACGACCACCTCTCTCCGGACGGCCGGGTGATGGAGGTGCTCTCCGAGCACCTCTGCCAGGGCTGGCTGGAGGGCTATCTGCTCACCGGCCGGCACGGCATCTTCACCAGCTACGAGGCGTTCATTCACATCGTCGACTCGATGGTCAACCAGCACGCCAAGTGGCTGAAGGTGACCCGGGGCATCCCCTGGCGAGCACAGCTCGCCTCGCTGAACTACCTGTTGTCCAGCCACGTCTGGCGGCAGGACCACAACGGCTTCTCGCACCAGGACCCGGGCTTCATCGACCATGTGGTCAACAAGAAGGCTGAGGTGGTCCGGGTCTACCTGCCGCCGGACGCCAACACCCTCCTCTCCACCATGGACCACTGCCTGCGCAGCCGGCACTACATCAACGTGGTGGTGGCCGGCAAACAGCCGGCGCCCAACTGGCTGACCATGGCCGAGGCCATCCAGCACGCCCGGCGCGGCCTGGGCATCTGGGACTGGGCCAGCACCGACGAGGGCACCGAGCCGGACGTGGTGCTCGCCTGCGCCGGCGACGTGCCGACGCTGGAGACCCTCGCCGCGGCCGACCTGCTCCGCCAGCGCCTGCCCGAGCTGAAGGTGCGGGTGGTCAACGTGGTCGACCTGATGCGCCTGCAGCCGCCCTCGGAGCACCCGCACGGCCTGCCGGACAGCGAGTTCGACACGATCTTCACCAGCGACAGGCCGATCATCTTCGCCTACCACGGCTACCCGTGGCTGATCCACCGGCTCACCTACCGGCGCACCAACCACGACAACCTGCACGTGCGGGGCTACAAGGAGGAGGGCACCACCACCACGCCGTTCGACATGGTGATGCTCAACGACCTGGACCGCTTCCACCTGGTCATCGACGTCATCGACCGGGTGCCCGGGCTGCGCTCGCGCGCCGCCCACCTGCGACAGGACATGGTCGACGCGCGGCAGGCCGCCCGCGACTACACCCGTGAGTACGGCGAGGACGACCCCCGGGTCGCGGAGTGGCGCTGGATCCGGGAGACCGAGCCCGGCCTGCGGAGCGGGCAGTGAACCCGGACGCGCCGGCCGCGATCGGCGACGACGAGATCCTGGTCGGCTACGACGGCTCCACCGACGCGACGGTCGCCCTGGACTGGGCCATGGACGAGGCGGGCCGCTCGGGCCGGCCGGTCCGGCTGGCGTACGTCTTCGAGTGGCTGACCGTGGCCGGCTGGATCGGTCCCGGCGTGGCACCGGGAGTCTGGCCGGACGAGACCGCCCGGCGCGAGGTCGAGGAACTGGTCCGCAAGGCGGCGGCGGACGCCGCCGCCGAGCGGCCCGGCCTCACGGTGCACGGCGAGGTCTTCGACGGCCCACCCGCCCTCGTCCTGCAGGAACGCTCCGCCGAGGCGGGGATGCTGGTGCTCGGCAGCCGCGGGCACGGCGGTTTCGGCGGCCTGCTCGCCGGCTCCACCGCGGTGTCGGTCACCGCCCACGCCCACTGCCCCGTCGTGGTGGTCCGCGACGGGCAGGCGGCCACCGCCGGCCCGGTGGTGGCCGGCGTGGACGGCTCCGAGTCCTCGCTGCGCGCGTTGGCCTTCGCCGTCGAGCGGGCCGCCCAGCGGGACGTGCCGCTGCGGGTGCTGCGGGTCTGGGAGCCGCCCGGAGAACGACGGGCCGAGGTCGACCGGGAGGAGGTGACCGCCAGCGAACGGGCGGCGGTCGAGGCCGACCTCGCCCCGTGGCGGGAGACCTTCCCGGACGTCCCGGTCGAGCGCCAGGTGACCCCGGGCAACCCGGCCGCGCTGCTGGTCGACGCGAGCCGGGACGCGCAGCTCGTGGTGGTCGGCACCCGGGGCCGGGGCGGGCTGCGGGGCATGCTGCTCGGCTCGGTCAGCCAGCAACTCCTGCACCACGCGCACTGTCCGGTCGCGGTGGTCCGGGAACGCTGAGCCCGCGGACGCCCAGGCAGCGGACGGCCACGCCGTGGCCGATCCGCAGATGGGCCGCCGCCCAGCCCGTGACGCTCCGTAACGGCACCGGGAGACAACGTCCCTTGTTTGGATATGCCTCCGCGGCATATTCATGCCGCAGAGGCATATCGCTCGCAAGTGGTTGGCCGGGTGGCCGCGACACGCCGGGCACCGCTCGAGACGCTCGTCACCGCCCGGGGGCGGTCGGCCTCTCCTCCGGGTTGAGCGAGAAGTAGTCCTCCTCTTCCTGCGCCAGGTGCAGCCGCAGCACCGCGTCCAGGCCGTACAGGGCGGCGAGCAGGTCGGGCACCTCGTCGGGGCGCAGCCGGCCGTCCGGGTTCTGTGCCAGGTGGCCGCCGATCCGGTCCACCAGCCGGCCGATCTCCACATGCCCGCGGCTCATCGTCGAGGTCGCCTCGTCGCTGCCGAGCGGGCCGGCGAGGGCCGGGTAGAGCTGCCGTTCCTCGGCCACCTCGTGCGGCAGCACCTCGTCGACCAGCCGGCGGTGCACGTGCCGCAGCGCCGGTACGCACTCCGGCGCGTCCGGGCGGGTCGCCACCAGGTCGGCGGTGTCCCGCAGCCGGGCCAGCACGTCGCGGACCCCGCCGTGCTCGCCCGCGTACCGGTCCAGGAGGGCCCGGGTCTCCGGTGGGACGTCCCGGCGACGCAGGCCGCCCCCGAGGGCGCGCAGCGCGTTGAGGATCACCAGCACGTCGATGCCCTCCTGCAGGAAGGCGCCGGCCACCGGGGGCAGCCCGCCGGCGGCGGCCACCACCATCGCGACGACCGCCAGTCCCATGCCGACGGCGGCGCTCTGCACGGCGATGCGGCGCGCGTACCGGGCGATCTCGACGGCGTCGGCGAGCCGGTCCAGGCGGTCCACGGTGAGCACCGCGTCGGCCACGCCGGCGGAGGCGGTGGCCCCGGTGGCACCCATCGCCACCCCGACGTGCGCCTCGGCCAGCGCCGGAGCGTCGTTCACGCCGTCGCCGACCATCACGGTGACCGCCCGGCCGGACTCCTCCTTGACCCGCGCCACCTTCGCCTGCGGCGAGCACTGGGCGATCACGTCGTCCACGCCGACGGTCTGCGCCACCTGCCGGGCGGTCCTCGGCCGGTCGCCGGTCACCATGACCAGCCGGCCCAGCCCGGCCTCGCGGAGCCGCCGCACGGTACGCCGGGCGTCGGGGCGTACCGGATCCTCCAGCAGGATCGCGCCGAGCGGGCTCCGGTCGTCGCTGACCCAGACGGTGGAGCGGCCGGCCAGCTCGGCGCGCTCGCGGGCCCGGCGGGCCCACTCCGGTGGCTCACCGGCGAGCTGCCCCACCCGCACCAGCCGGCCGTCCACCCGGCCGGTCACCCCGCGCCCCGGCTCCTCCGTAACATCGTTCGGCTCGGTCAGTCGGAGCCCCTGCTCGTGGGCCTGCCGGACCAGTGCGGCGGCCAGCACGTGCGGGGAGAGCTGCTCCACGGACGCGGCCAGCCGCAGCACCTCGTCCCGGTCTCCGCCGGGCGGGACCACCGTCTCGGCGGCGCGCGGGCGCCCGGCGGTGAGCGTGCCGGTCTTGTCCATCAGCAGGGTGCGGGCCCGGCCCAGCAGTTCCAGCGAGCCGCCGTCCCGGACCAGCACGCCGCGCCGGGCCACCCGGGACAACCCGGAGACGATGGCGATCGGGGTGGCCAGCAGCAGCGGACAGGGGGTGGCCACCACCAGCACCGCCACCGCCCGCAGGAACTGGCCGGAGAGCACCCCGGCCACCCCGGCCAGCAGCAGGGTGAACGGCACGAACGCGGCCGCGTACCGGTCGGCGAGCCGGACCATCGGCGCCTTGCGGGCGGTGGCCTCCTCGGCCAGCCGGACGATCCCGGCGTACGTGCTCTCCGCCGCGTTGCGTCGGGCCCGCAACCCGAACCCGGCGCCGGCGTTGACCACACCGCTGGCCACCTGCTCGCCCCCGGCCCGGGTGACCAGCTGCGACTCGCCGGTGACCACCGACTCGTCGAGCGTGGCGGCCTCCTCCACGGTCCCGTCCACCGGCACCACGTCGCCGGGGCCGACCAGCAGCCGGTCCCCCACCGCGACCCGGTCCAGCGGCACCACCTCGATCCCACCGCCCGCGGTACGCCGCCGGGCCTGCCGCGGCGCGCGTTCCAGCAGCGCCCGCAGGTCCCGGCTGGCCCGGCGCTGGGCGTAGTCCTCCAGCGCCCGCCCGGTGGCGACCATCACGGCGATCACCGCGCCGGCCAGGTACTCGCCCACGAGCAGCGTGCCGACCAGCGCCAGCACGGCGATGACGTCCACCCCGAACTGCCGCCGCCAGAGCCGCCGCAGCGTCGACCACAGGGCCGGCAGCAGGGCCACCAGGGTCACCGCCGCCCAGACCAGCTCGGCCGCGCCGTGCAGCCCGGCGAACCACAGCCCGGCGCCGGCCAGGACGGCCAGGGTGAGCAGGGTCAGCGGGGACCACTGCAGCCAGCCCGGCCGGCGGCGCGACACCGGCCGTTCGGGTACGCACTCGCGCGGTTCCGCTCCCACCTGCGGATCGTCTCAACGCCAGAGCGGGCGGGGTAGGGCAAACCTGGGTAATCCGGCGGGTCGAAGGGCCCGGGCAACCGGGTCGTGCGAGCCGTGCGCCCGGCCCCGTGATGGCCGAGGATGGAGCGGCATCCCCACCCGGGCCGGCCCGGTGTGGGGCACGATGGGGAAAACAGGAAAGGTCGTGACGATGAGCCACGAGACGCCGGCCGCGGACCGCCCGCTGCCCACCGCGCTCGCGGAGGCCGCCGCGATGGCCGGCCGCGCCCCCTCGGTGCACAACACCCAGCCGTGGCGCTGGACCGTCCTGCCCGACGCGCTGGAGTTGCGCATGGCCCGGGACCGCCAGCTCAGCGCCATGGACCCGGAGGGCCGGCTGCTGACCGTCAGCTGCGGCGCGGCCCTGCACCACGCCCGGGTGGCGCTCGCCGCGGAGGGCTGGACGCCGGTGGTGGAGCGGCTGCCCGACCCCACCCAGCCCGACCTGCTGGCCCGCCTGACCGGCCTGAAGCACGCCGGGGCGGACCCGGACGCCATGCACCTGGTGCAGTGCATCCAGGTCCGGCACACCGACCGGCGACCGGTGAGCGACGAGCCGATCTCCGACGCCGCCCTCGACGAGATCAGCCAGGCGGCCATGCGCGAGGGCGTCAACCTGCAGGTGCTCGACGACGGTCAGAAGATCCAGCTCGCCAGCGCCGCCCAGCAGGCCGCGGCCGTCGAGGCGGACAGCCCGGAGCTGCGCGAGGAACTGGCGTACTGGACCAGCCGGGCCGGCACCGGCGCCGGGCTGCCGCCGGAGGTGCTGCCGGCCGAGGCCCCGCAGACCACCGTCCCGGGCCGGGACTTCGGCCACCCCGGCACCCTGCCGATCGGTCCCGGACACGACCGGGCCGCCGCCTACGGGATCCTCTGGGGCACCGAGGACGAGCCGGACAGCTGGCTGCGCGCCGGCGAAGGGCTCTCCGCCGCCTGGCTCACCGCCACTCGGCTCGGCGTGTCGCTGGTCCCGCTCAGCGGGGTGGTGGAGGTCGAGGGCACCCGGCAGGCACTCCGGCAGATGCTGGCCGGCCTGGGCTTCCCGTACATCTCGATGCGCCTCGGCCGCGCCGACCCGACGCACGCCGGACCCGCCCACACCCCGCGGCTGGACACCGCGCAGACCGTCGACACCTCGGCCGTCGGCGGCAGGCAGCCCTGACGGCACTCGTCCGGGCCGGTCACCGGGCGATAGCATCGCCCGGTGACCAGTGCACCGAATCCCCGGAACGAGCACGTCACCCCGTCGCTGGGCCTGACCCCGCTGTCCCGGGTCCGGCTGGACGAGCTCCTGCAGGAGATGCTCGACCGGGTCGGCGAGGTGGTCACCAGCCGGGAACGGCTACGGGCCCTGCTCGACGCCGTGGTGGGCATCGGCACCGACCTCGACCTGCGCAGCACCCTGCAACGGATCGTGCAGTCGGCGTGCGAGCTGGTCGGCGCCCGGTACGGCGCCCTCGGCGTCATCGGCCCCGACCGGCTGCTGCACGACTTCATCATCCACGGCATCAGCGACGAGCTGCACGCCAAGATCGGTGAGCTGCCGCACGGGCGGGGCGTCCTCGGCCTGCTCATCGACGACCCCCGGCCGCTGCGCATGCCGGACATCACCCAGCACCCCAAGTCGTACGGCTTCCCGAAGCACCACCCGCCGATGCACAGCTTCCTCGGCGTGCCGGTGCGCATCCGCGACCACGTCTTCGGCAACCTCTACCTGGCCGAGAAGCAGGGCGCGACGGAGTTCACCGAGGACGACGAGGAGATCGTGGTCGCGCTCGCCGCGGCGGCCGGCGTGGCGATCGAGAACGCCCGCCTCTACGCCCTGGCCCACCGGCGGGAACGCTGGCTGGCCGCCACCGCCGAGATCACCTCGGTGCTGCTCGGCGAGGTCCGCCGCACCGACGCGCTGGCCCTGGTGGCCCGGCGGGCCCGCGAGGTCGCCGAGGCGGAGCTGGCTCTGGTGCTGCTCTACGACGAGGACGAGAGCCAGTTCACCGTCGAGGTGGTCGACGGGGCCGACGAGTCCGCCCGGGAACTGGTCGGCGCGGTGCTGCCCGCCGCCGAGACCACCTTCGCCGGCTCGGTCACCGAACGCCGCCACGAGCTGGTGGACGACCTCGCCGCGGCCGCACCCTGGCCACGGCCGGTGGTCGCGGGCCCGGCGATGGTCTCCCCGCTCGCCGCCGCCGACACCCTGCACGGCGTGCTGGTGATCGCCCACCGGCCCGACCACGGTCCCGCCGCCGAGGACGACGTCGCGCTGCTGGGCAGCTTCGCCGGCCAGGCCGCGCTCGCCATGGAACGGGCCCGCGGCCAGGAGGAACGGGAGCTGCTGGTGGTCCTGGAGGACCGCGAGCGGATCGCCCGCGACCTGCACGACGTGGTGATCCAGCGGCTCTTCGCCACCGGCCTGCAGCTGCAGAGCGGGGCGATGAACGCCCGCCCCGAGGTGGCCAAGCGGATCAACCAGGCGGTCGACGACCTGGACGCCACCATCCGGGACATCCGCCGGACCATCTTCGAGCTGCGCACCCCGATGAGCGCCGCGCTGCGTACCGAGATCCGCGACGCGATCGAGGTGGCCGCCGAGTCGCTGGGTTACCGGCCCGAGCTGGAACTCGTCGGCCCGATCGACAGCGCCGTCCCCGACGCGCTCCGCCCCGAGCTCACCGCCGTGCTCCGCGAGGCGCTCTCCAACGCCGTACGCCACGCGCAGGCCGAGCGAGTGGCGGTGACGGTGCAGGTGGAGGCCGGCTGGGTGTCGGTGACCGTCACCGACGACGGGGTGGGCTGCGACCCGGCGGCGGCCCGCAGCGGGCTGGTGAACCTGCGCGAGCGGGCCGAACGGCTCGGCGGCGACTTCCAGCTCAGCCGGGTGGTCCCGCACGGCACCGAACTGCGCTGGAGCGTCCCGCTGCGCGACTGAGGCGCGGCCCTAGTGGCGCTGGCCCAGCAGCCGGGTGGCCAGCACCGCCGCCTGCGTCCGCCGCTCCAGGCCCAGCTTCGCCAGGACGCTGGAGACGTAGTTCTTCACCGTCTTCTCGGCCAGGAACATCTTGCCGGCGATCTCCCGGTTGGTGAGCCCCTCCGCCACGTACTCCAGGATCCGCCGCTCCTGCTCGGTGAGGGACTTCAGCTCGCGTGGCTGCTCCACGCCGCTGCGGATCCGCTCCAGCACCCGGGTGGTGATCGCCGGGTCGAGCAGGGACTGCCCGGCGGCCACCCGGCGGACCGCGTCCACCAGGTCGGTGCCGCGGATCTGCTTGAGCACGTACCCGGCGGCGCCGGCCATGATCGCCGCGAAGAGCGCCTCGTCGTCCTCGTACGAGGTGAGGATCAGACCCTTGATCGAGGAGTCCACCGCCCGGACGTCCCGGCACACGTCGATGCCGTTGCCGTCGGGCAGCCGGGCGTCGAGGATCGCCACGTCGGGGCGGAGCGCCGGAATGCGCCGGGCCGCCTCCTGGGCGGAGCCCGACTCACCGACCACCTCGATGTCGCCGCTGCTGGTCAGCAGATCGGCAAGGCCACGACGGACGACCTCGTGGTCGTCGAGCAGAAACACCCGGATCATCCGTCCTTTCTACCCCCAGGTCACCCCGGCGTGCACGGGCCGAAGGTCCCGACCGTTCCCCACCCCGGCGGGCAGACGGACCCGCCGAGGTGGGGACCTCCGGCCCTGCTCACCGCCCTGCCCGGTGACGCACCGTGGGATGGAGCGACCGGGAGGGCGGCACGGCCCGCACGGAGGGAGCAACACCATGACCACGGGCTACACCGTCGAACAGCTGCGCACGGCGGCCGGCGACGCGGTACGCGCGCCGTCCCTGCACAACACCCAGCCGTGGCGGTTCCGGCTGCACGACGGCGGGATCGAACTCTCCGTCGACCCGGTGCGCCGGCTGCCCGCCACGGACCCCGGCGGCTGGGGCACCCGGATCGCCTGCGGGGCGGCGCTGTACAACCTGCGGCTGGCGCTCGCCGTCGCGGGCAACCCCGCCACGGTCCGGCTGCGCCCGTATCCGGCCGACCCCGACGTCGTGGCCCGGCTGGTCCCGGACGTCCCGCGCCGCCCCACCCCGACCGAGCGGAGCCTGTACGCGGCCATCGACCGCCGGTTCAGCAACCGCGCGCCGTTCTGGCCCGACCCGGTCCCCGCCGACGCCCGCTGGCGCCTCGGCGAGGCCGCCCGGGCCGAGCAGTGCTGGCTGGAGCTGCTGATCGGCACCAGCGCGGTCAACGCGTTCGCCGAGATCGCCCGCAGCGCCCACCGGGTCCTCGAACGCGACCCCACGTACGTCGCCGAACGGGCCGCCTGGATCCGCACCGAGCCCTCCCCCGACGGGGTGCCCGCGGCGGCCGGCGGACCGCAGAGCGAACCGCAGGACCTGCTGCCGCAGCGCGGATTCGGCGGGCGCAACCGCGCCCCCGGGCGGGACTTCGAGCCGGAGCCGCTGGTGGCGGTGCTCGGATCGGCGGGAAACACGGCGACGGATCAGATCATCGCCGGGCAGGCCCTGCAGCGGGTGCTGTTGACCGCCACCGACGCGGGGCTGGCGGTCTCGATGATCTCGCAGCCGATCGAGGTGCCCGGGGCGCGGGAGGCGCTGCGGCTGTCGCTGGGGCGGTTCGGGACGCCGCAGATGGTGATGCGGATCGGGTACGGGCAGCCGGGACGGGCAACGCCGCGGCGGCCGGTGGACGAGGTGCTCGACCTGCCAGTGCCGCGGGCCTGACCGCGCCGAGGTCGTCCGGCGGCCTCCCACCCCCGTGCCCGTCGGCTCGCCGGCGGGTCAGGTCCCGGTCGCCGCGGCGGCCAGCAGCGCCCGCTCGCGCTCCGGGTCCAGCCCCACCGCGGCGCGCGCCGGTCGTCCCGCCCGCGCCGGCACCCGCCCCACCTCGCCCAGCCAGCGCCAGGTGTCGGCGACCGTCTCGGCCACCGGCCGGCAGACCAGCCCCGCCGCGTACGCCCGCTCGACGCCGCGCTCCTGCAACCAGCGGTACTCGTGTCCGCGCGGGATCCAGACCGGCAGGTCGTTCCACGGCTCCACCCCGGCGGCCAGGAGCACCTCCGGATCCGTCCAGCGCAGCGTCGCGTCCGCGCCGGTCACCGCCAGGGCCGCGTCGAGCAGCTCACCCATCGTCGCGTGCCCGGTCCGGCCGATCACGTTGTAGGCCCCGCCGGCCCCGTCGATCCCCCGGTCCAGCATCCAGGCCGCGAGGTCCCGTACGTCGATGTACTGCAGCGGCAGGTCACGCGGCCCGGGGGCGAGCACCTCCCCGCCCCGGGCGATCCGCTGCAACCACCAGGGCAGCCGCCCGATGTCCTCCCCCGGCCCGAGGATCAGCCCGGCCCGGGCCAGCAGTGCCCGGTCGCCGAAGACCTCCACGGCGGCCCGCTCACCGCCCGCCTTGTTCCGGGGGTAGTCTCCGTCGCCCGCGTGCGCGTCGGCCTCGACGGTCGGGGCCTCCTCGGCCACGCCCGGCTCGACCGGCGGGGCGTACACCGAGCCGCTGGAGACGTAGACGTAGTGCGGCACCGCACCGGCCAGAGCCCGCGCCGCGGCGCCCACCGCGTGGGGCGCCCCGTCCCAGGTGTCCACCACGAGGTCCCACTCGCCGCCGGAGAGCGCCGCCAACCCGTCCGGCGCCGTCCGGTCGCCCCGCAACCGATGTACGCCGGCCGGCACGTTCCCGTGCCGCCCCCGGTTGAACACCGTCACCGACCAGCCGCGGCGGAGGGCCTCCCGCACGGTCGCCCCACCGACAAATCCCGTCCCGCCCAGCACCAGCAGTCTCATGCGTCCCACCCTGCCCGCTGTCGCCCGGTCCGGTGAGCGATGTTCACGGTGAGCGGATCTGCCCAGGGCAGAACGGGCCGGGTGGTGTCGGGCCGGATGTCCGCTTTCGGGAGTGACCCAGGGCATCCCGGGGCCGGAATGGTGGGCGGACGGGGGTCGTTGAATCCCGTGTACGGCCGAGGAAGACCACCCGCCGAGGCGGGTGCCGGGCCCCCGGAATGATGGCGGGCCGCCGGTCGTTACACATGGTCCCGGCGCCGCGAAGAGGCCCCGCCCCGCGCGCCGGATCCCCCCGAAGACTTCTTGAGCGCCTGACGGTGCTTGCGCACGAAGCCGACCCCCATCGGCGTGTGCGCCAAACCCCCGAATGGAGCTTTGTCATGAACACGATGCTGCGTAAGAGCGTGCTCGGTATTGCTGGTCTCGCGTTCGCCGGTGGTCTGGCCGCCGGTCCGCTGCACCACGAGGCCACCCCGACCACCGCCGTGACCGAGGCCGCGGTCGTGCAGGCCGACAAGCCCGACACCAGCAAGCTGATTCCGCATGGTGTGCAGGGCGCCCAGTCGCGCATCGACCTGTCCGGTGAGCAGGTCGGTAACGCGAAGGCGATCATCGCGGCGACGAAGAAGGCGGGTCTGCCGGAGCGGGCCGCGGTGATCTCGATCGCCACGAGCCTGCAGGAGTCGAAGCTGGAGAACCTGGGCCACCTCGGCGACGCCAATGACCACGACTCGCTGGGCCTGTTCCAGCAGCGCCCGTCCAGCGGTTGGGGTACGCCGGAGCAGATCACCAACCCCGAGTACTCGACGCTTGCGTTCGAGAAGGGTCTGAAGCAGGTCGACGGGTGGCAGGACATGCCGCTGACCGAGGCCGCCCAGACCGTGCAGGTCTCGGCCTACCCGGACGCCTACGCCCAGTGGGAGCAGCAGGCCGCCGACCTCGTCGCCCAGCACTGGAACAGCTGACAACCACACAAGCGCACCAAGCCGCTGGCCGGCACCCGAACACGGGTGCCGGCCAGCGGCATCTGTGCGTACCAGAAGGCAAGAGTGACCGGCGGACGGCGAAGGCCCACGGCGGGGGGCAACCAGCCAGCAGCACAAAGGCTCGTCACCCCGGATGGGGCGACGAGCCTGAGGTACCTGGTGGGCGATACTGGGTTTGAACCAGTGACCTCTTCCGTGTCAAGGAAGCGCGCTCCCACTGCGCCAATCGCCCGAGCGACCGCCGGGTGGATCGCGAGCGGACGACGGGATTCGAACCCGCGACCCTCACCTTGGCAAGGTGATGCGCTACCAGCTGCGCTACGTCCGCGTGCCGCCGGCTTGCGTCGGCGACGGGGAGAACTGTACCCGATGACAAGATCGTCGGTCGAACCGACCCGCCGGCCGTCAAGGCCCCCGGCGCGACCTGCGATTGGGCCGGCGACCACCTGGGTACTGACTCCGATCGACAGCGCACCACATCCCCCCGAAGGAGGCTGTCATGGGAATCGGTACCAGCATCTTCCTGATCGCGGTCGGCGCGATCCTCACCTTCGCGATGGACGCCAGCATCGGCGGGGTCAACCTGGACGTCGTCGGCTGGATCCTGATGGCGGCCGGGGTGCTCGGCCTGATCATGTTCACGCTGGTGTGGGGCCGCCGCCGTGAGGTGGTCACCACGACCGATCCGGTGGAGTACCGGCGGGTCGAGGAGCGGCGGGACGTCGCCCCGCCGCTGTGACGGGATGCGAGCCGGGGCCGACGGAGCTGATCGGACCCGTGGAACCGCGAAGCGGGGGTGCCATTCGGCACCCCCGCTTCGCGTACGTACCCGGTCAGGCGCGCATCAGTTCGTTCAACGTGCCGTAGTCGTAGTCGTAGGCGCCGGCCAGCGCCCCGTACGTGCCGGCGGCCAGCGCCTCCTCGGCGGCCCGGCGGGCCACCGCGTACGCGGCCTCGGCGACCGACGAGCCGAGGCTGACCCGCGCCAACCAGAGGCGCTGCTGACCGCCGCCGCCTGACCGGTCCGCCATGACAAAGAGGCCGTGTCGATGATCGACACGGCCTCTGAGCTGGTGGGCGATACTGGGTTTGAACCAGTGACCTCTTCCGTGTCAAGGAAGCGCGCTCCCACTGCGCCAATCGCCCTCGTCTACTGCGAGGTGGAGACGGGATTTGAACCCGTGTACACGGCTTTGCAGGCCGTTGCCTCGCCTCTCGGCCACTCCACCGAGGTTGCCCCCGACATGCGTGGCGGCATCTCCGAGCGGACGACGGGATTCGAACCCGCGACCCTCACCTTGGCAAGGTGATGCGCTACCAGCTGCGCTACGTCCGCACGCCCCGGTGTTACCCGGTGACGGATGAGAACTTTAGCCGAGCCCGGGAGGGGTTGCCAAATCGGGGTCCCCTTTCCGGCGCGTTCGGGTGACGGGCGGCCCACCGCGCGAGGCTCCGGGGAGCCCGGGCAGGAAACGTGGGCGGCGGTCGCGGCGGGAGGGGGAGAACACGGCGGGCGCGAGTGTCCAATTTCTGACCGCCGATCCCCCGGGTCCGATGGTTCGGTAACTCCCCGTGACCTGATCGATGGGCTACGGTAGCGATCGTGACGAGACGATCGGCCGAAATCCGCCTCGATGCCCTGTTACGCACCGCATGTGAGGTTATCGCGGAACGTGGACTCGCCAACACCCGGACGTCCGACGTGGCGGAGGCCGCCGGAGTCAGCCAGGCCCTGGTCTTCTACCACTTCGCCACGAAGGACCGGATGCTCGCGCAGGCCTTCGCGTACGCCGTCGAGCAGGATCTGGCCCGGCTCGACGCGGTGGTCCGCTCCACCGCCCCGCCGCTGGCCAAGCTGCGCCGGATGCTCCGCCTCTACGCCCCGACCGGCCGGTCGACGTCCTGGTCCCTCTGGATCGAGGGCTGGGCCGAGTCGCTGCGGACCCCCGAGCTGGAGAAGGTCTCCCGCCGCCTGGACCTGCGCTGGCGCCAGGACCTCGCCGCGGTCATCTCCGCCGGCGTCGCCGACGGCACCTTCGACTGCCCCGACCCGGCGGGCGCCGCCTGGCGGATCAGCGCGGTCATGGACGGACTCGCCGTCCAACTCTCGGTGCACGAGCGGGTGATCACCCGGCGGCAGATCGCCGCGTGGATCCGGCTCGTCGCCGCGCGGGAGCTGGGCCTGGAGCCCGCCCAGCTCGACTGAGCCTCGGCCGGGCGGCGGTCAGCCGGCGTACCGCTCGGGGGCGGCCGCGGGGCGGCGGCGCTGGCGCTCCCGCAACCGATCCCGGGCCGGCGGGTGGACGTTGGCCCGCTCGAGGTCGCCGCCGTAGTGGGCGAGCACCCGATGGTCCATCACCCGGCGCCAGATCGGCGGCACCAGCGCGGCGACCACCATGGTGGCGTAGCCGGCGGGCAGCTGAGGCGAGGAGTCGAAGCTGCGCAGCGTCTGGTAGCGGCGCAGCGGGTTGGCGTGGTGGTCGCTGTGCCGCTGGAGCTGGAAGAGGAAGACGTTGGTCACCGTGCGGTCGCTGTTCCAGCTGTGCCGGGGATCGACCTTCTCGTAGCGGCCCGCGGCGGTGCGTTGCCGGGCCAGCCCGTAGTGCTCCAGGTAGTTGACCACCTCCAGCAGGGAGAAGCCCACCACCGCCTGGACCACCAGGAAGACCAGCACCCCGGGGCCGAACGCGATCGCGAGGACCGCGAAGAGCAGCGCCGTCATCGCCCAGGCGTTGAGCACGTCGTTGCGCCAGGTCCACGGGCTGCGGCGGCGCAGCCGGAACCGGCTGGTCTCCAGCCGCCAGGCCGAGCGCAGGCTGCCCCGGACCGTACGCGGCCAGAAGGCCCAGAAGCTCTCGCCCAGCCGGGAACTGGCCGGATCCTCCGGGGTGGCGACGCGGGTGTGATGGCCGCGGTTGTGCTCGACGTAGAAGTGCCCGTACGCGGTCGGCGCCAGGGCGATCTTGGAGAGCCAGCGCTCCGCCGCCTCCCGCTTGTGCCCCAGCTCGTGGGCGGTGTTGATGGCGATGCCGTCGACCACCCCGACGGTGGCGACCAGACCCGCCGCGGCCACCCAGGAGAGCCCGTCGCGGGCCCAGACCGCGCAGCAGAGCACCAGCGCCGCGTACTGCGCGGGCAGGTAGAGGTAGGTGAGCCACCGGTAGTAGCCGTCGGCCTGCAGTGCCGGCACGGCCTCCTCCGGCGGGTTCTCCCGGTTGTCGCCGAGCAGCAGGTCGACCACCGGAATGACCCCGAACACCACCACCGGGGTGAGCCACCAGGCCGCGGCGGCGCCGGTCGCGCGCCAGAGCGCCCAGGCGATGAAGGGCAGCACGGGGACGAGCAGGGCGAGCGGCCAGAGCGGCTTGCGGGTGTCGCGCCAGGGGGTCGTGTCGGTGCCCATCGTCAGCCTCCGATCCGTTGACTCCTGTCCAGACTGTGGCAGCCGTCCCGGCGATTTACAAGAGGCGAAGTTTTGTAAAGCGATCCGGGACAGCTACCGCCAGGGGTTCCGCCCGTACCCGAGGCCGGGGTCGTCCTTCGGCCCGGGGACCGGGCGCAGCAGGCGCCGCATCCGCAGCAACAGCCCGGCGCCGAGGAACAACAGCAGGCCACCCAGGAGGAACGCCGCCTGGATCACCCCGAACCCGCCCACGGCGGCGGCGGGCCGGCCCGCCGCCCCGGGCGGCAACGGCTCGGTTACCGCCTCGTCGCCGGGCGTGGCGTCCGCCGCCGGATCTTCGGTGGCCGGCTCGTCCGTCGGCGACTCCGTCGGCCCGGCGGCGCTCCGCGTCGGCTCCGGCGTCGCCTCGGCCGGGTTCGCCCCCGCGCCCTCCCCCACCACCTGCCGGCTGGCGGCCTGCCGGGCCAGCAGCCGCAGGTCCTGGTCGTACGCCTCGGCGGCGAAGCTCACCCGACCCCGGGCGACGTCCTCGGCGAACGCCACCCGGTAGCGGGCGGTGACCGTCCGGCCGGGACAGAGCACGCCGGGGTCCAGCTCCCGGTCGGTCAGCCGGGCCACGTCCCCCGCGGTCCGGACCTCCAGCGGGAAGGAGCCGCCCTCCTCCACCCGGTCCACCGTCACCTGGTCCAACCGCAGTCCCTGCACCTGCAGCAGCATCGACCAGCGCACCTTGACGCAGCCGCCGCCGTCGGACCGGGACACCACCGCGGAGAGCGTCTCCACCCGGTCGCCGGCGGTGAACTCCTCCGGCAGGCCGCTCAGCTCGGTGGAGAAGGCGGCCGCCGCCCGGGCCGGCAGGGCTGTGACGGCCCCCGCCCCGGACAGACAGGCCAGCACCACCCCGACCCGCACCGCGTACCGCCACATGCTCACCACCGCCTCGTCCTCCGGTCGGTCCGGTCCACCGGGCAACGCTAGGAGCGCCACCGGCAACCCGGTAGACGGGCGTGTTCGCGCGGAACGCCAACCGCAGGGGCCTGTTTCACGCAGTGTGATGAACCGGTCACGCCCGCCGCGCGACACGCCCGGATCGCCGGCGGGCCGCGTCGCGGCGTAGGACAGAATCAGCCGGTGTCCGACCTCTCCGCGGCCTTCGTCCGGCTGCACGCCCGGCTCGCCCCGGTCGCCTTCGTCCCCGAGGTGCGGCTGCACCAGGCCGACGAGCCGATCGGCCTGTGGGAGCTGACCGAGGGCGAGTTCCACAGCGCCCAACCGCCGCCGTTCTGGGCCTTCGCCTGGGCCGGCGGGCAGGCCCTCGCCCGCTACGTCACCGACCACCCGGAGCTGGTCGCCGGCCACCGGGTGCTCGACCTCGCCTCCGGCTCCGGGCTGGTCGCCATCGCCGCGGCCCGGGCCGGCGCGGCCGCCGTCCGGGCCGTCGAGGTCGACGAGCGGGCCGTCGCGGCCGTCGCGCTCAACGCCGAGGCCAACGGGGTACGCGTGGACGCCGAGTTCGGCGACATCCTCGACGGCGACGCCGGCGGGGCCGAGGTGGTGCTCGCCGGGGACGTCTTCTACAGCGAGGCGATGGCCCGGCGCATGCTGCGCTTCCTGCTCCGGGCCGCCCGGTCCGGGGCCCGGGTGCTGGTCGGCGACCCCGGCCGGGCGTTCCTGCCCCGCGACCGGTTCCACGAACTGGCCGCCTACGACGTGCCGGTGCCGGAGGCGCTGGAGAGCGTACGGGTGAAGCACACCACCGTGTGGGAGTTGGACCCGACCCCGCCGGGGGCCGCCCGTTAGCGTGACGGCGTGCTGTTCCGGGGCTGGGGCGAATCCGTCGACGGGCCGTGGCCCGACACGGCGACGATCGTCGACCACGTCGGGGTGCCGCACCTGGTGGTGACCCGCCACGCCCTGGTCCGCCGGCTGCTCACCGACCCGCAGACCTTCCGGCCGGACAACGCCCTCGACGCGGTCACCCCGATCCCGGTGGCCGCCCTGCGGGTCCTGGCCGGGCACCGGTTCCGGCTGCCCCCGACGCTGGCCAACAACTCCTCCGCCAGCCACCCGGAGATCCGTCGCATCGTCGCCGACGCGCTGCACCCCGACCGGGTGGCCGCCCAGCAGCCCTGGCTGACCGCCCTGGTCCGGCAGCGGGTGGCCCGGCTCGGCACCGACCTCGACGCCGGCCGGGCGGTCGACCTGTACGCCGAACTCGCCGCCGACCTGCCGCTGCTGGTGCTGGCCCGGCTCGTGGAGCTGCCGGACGCCCCGGTCGACGCGGTGAAGGACTTCGCCCGGGCCGCCCTGGAGCTGTTCTGGGCGCCGCTCGACGAGTCCCGGCAGCTCGCCCTCGCCACCGAGGTCGGCCGGTTCCACACCGTGCTGCGCGCGTTCGCCGCCACCGGCGGCGGGCTGGCCGCCCGGCTCCGCGCCGCCGGGCATTCCCCCGACGTGGTGGTCGGCGCGCTGTTCTTCCTGCTGGTCGCCGGCCAGGAGACCACCTCGCAGTTCCTCACCCTGCTGCTGCACCGGCTGACCGGGGAACCGCGGGTCCGCGCCGGGCTGCGGGCGGGCACGATCGCGGTCGCCGACGTGGTCGAGGAGGGGCTACGGCTGGAGCCGCCCATCGTCACCTGGCGGCGGGTGGCCGCCGTGGACACCACCCTCGGCGACACCGCCGTCCCGGCCGGCACCAGCATCGTGGCCTGGCTGGCCCGGGCCGGCCGCGACCCCGAAGTGGTCGCCGCGCCGGACGAGTTCCGGCCGGGGCAGCGCGGCTCCCGCCGGCACCTGGCCTTCGGGGCGGGGGCGCACCGCTGCGTGGGCGCCCAGCTGGCCCGGATGGAGGCGGCGGTGGTGGTCGCCGAGGCGGCGCCGCTGCTCGACCGGGTGGCCGTGCAGCGCCCGCCGTGGTGCCCGGACAACCTGACCTTCCGGATGCCGGATGCCTTCGTGGTCCGCCGGGCCTGACGGCGTGGCCGGCTTCCCGGGCGACGCCGGAGTCCCGGCGGCTTCCCGAGCGACGCCAGGGCACACGGGTCCCGCCCGCCTGTCGAGCTGATGCCGTAGACGACTCACCGGCGTAGGAGGCACGGGTCGGTGAGCGGACTTTCCGGACGAGTCGGCGGCACGCGAGACCTTCGGCGCGGCCCGCCGATGTCGTATCCGACTCAGCTCGACAGCACGGTCAGGGTAACCGGCCGGCGGCGGCAGACCCCCGGGCCCCAGCGGACCTGACCAAAGTCAGGGTGGAGCGCCGCCGATCGACGGCAGTGCGACGGGCGCCCCGATCCCTACCGTCGGCGCATGATCACGTTACGTGGGTTGACGAAACGGTTCGGGACGGCGACCGCGGTCGACGCCCTGACCCTCGACATCGGACCGGGCCAGGTGACCGGCTTCCTCGGGCCCAACGGCGCGGGAAAGTCCACCACCATGCGGATGGTGCTCGGCCTGGACCGGCCCACCGCCGGGCAGGCCCTGGTCAACGGCTGCCCGTACCGGGAGCTGCGGCACCCGCTGCACGAGGTGGGCGCGCTGCTCGACGCCACCGGCATCCACCCGACCCGCTCCGGTCGGGCGCACCTGCGGGCGATGGCGCGCAGCAACGGGATCCCCGCCCGCCGGGTGGCCGAGGTGCTCGACCTGGTCGGCCTGGACGGGCGCGCCGCCGACAAGCCGGGACGCGCGCTGTCGCTGGGCATGGGACAGCGGCTCGGCATCGCCGGGGCGCTGCTCGGCGACCCGCCGGTGCTGCTCCTCGACGAACCGGTCAACGGGCTCGACCCGGACGGGGTGCGCTGGATCCGCCGGTTCACCCGGAGCCTCGCCGACGAGGGCCGGACCGTGCTGATCTCCAGCCACCTGATGAGCGAGATGCAGCAGACCGCCGACCGGGTCGTGGTGCTCGGCCGGGGCCGGCTCGTCGCCGACGCACCGCTGGCGGAGCTGATCGCCGCCGGCCGGGCCACCTCGGTCCGGGTACGCGGCCCGGAGCCCGCCGGCCTCGCCGCGCTGGGCGCCCGGTTGACGGCCGAGGGGGCGAGCGTGACGCCGGACGACGACGGGCTCTCCGTCACCGGGGCCACCGCCGCCCGGGTCGGCGACGTCGTGTACGAGCTGGGGGTGCGGGTGCACGAGCTGACCCCGGTGGCCGCCTCGCTGGAGGAGGCGTTCCTGGAACTCACCGCCGACAGCGTCGAGTACGCCGCCGGCCCGGCCGGAAGCGAGCCCCGATGACCACCCTGCCCACCGCCGCCCCGACCCGCCCGGCGTCCCGCCCGGCCCCGACCAGCGGCCCCTTCGCCGGGGCGGTGGCCGCCGAGTGGACCAAACTCTGGTCGGTCCGCTCCACCTGGTGGGCGCTGCTGGCGGCGGCGCTGACCATGGCCGCCACCGCCGCTCAGCTCGCCATCTACGCGGTCAACGCCAACACCGACGACGACCCGACCGTCGCCCCGGGCGTCGTCCCGGTCGGCCACATCGTGACCGGCTCCCTGGAGCTGACCCAGTACGTCGTCCTCGCCCTCGGCCTGTTCGCCATCACCAGCGAGTACGCCACCGGCACCATCCGGACCACTCTGCGCTGCACCCCGTCCCGGGGTCGGGTGCTGCTCGCCAAGGCGGTCGTGGTCGGCGCGGTGACGTTCCTGGTCGGGCTGCTGCTCGGCGGCGTCGGCGCGGCGGTGGCCGGGCCGGTGCTGGGCGAGTGGGGACGCGCCCCGCTGGGCGGCACCCTGACCGACCTGGTCGCCTCCGCCGGCTACCTGGCGCTGGTGGCGGTGCTGGCGCTGGGCCTGGCGGCGGCGCTGCGCGGCGCGGTGCTCACCCTGACCGTCCTCTTCGCCCTGCTGATGATCGTGCCGCTGTCGCTGCAGGAGCCGGCGATCACCGTGCTCACCCGGATCGCCGACGCGTTCCCCGGGGTCGCCGGCAACCACTTCCTGGCCGGGGACACCGAGCCGTACCCGGCGGTGGTGGGGCTGCTGCTGCTCGCCGGCTGGGCGGCCGCCGCGCTGGCCCTCGGCCGGTGGGCGCTGGCTCGCCGGGACTCCTGAGCGGCGGGCGGGGCTGGTCAGCCGCTGGGCGGGACCAGCCCCGCCTCGTACGCGAGGATCGCCGCCTGCACCCGGTTGCGCACGTCCAGCCGGGTGAAGATGCTGGTCAGATAGCTCTTCACGGTGCCCTCCACGAGGTGCAGCCGGCGGCCGATCTCGGCGTTGGACAGTCCCGCCCCGACCAGCGCCAGCACCTCCCGCTCCCGGTCGGTCAGCCCGGCGAGCCGGTCCCGCGCGTAGGGCCGACGGGCCAGCCGCCCGCCGCTCCACTCGATCACCCGGCGCGCCACCCGCGGCGACAGGTACGCCCCGCCGTCGGCGACCGCCCGGATCCCGGCGAGCAGCTCCCGGGGATCGCCCGACTTGAGCAGGAAGCCGCTCGCCCCGTGGCCGAGCGCCCGCGCGATCAGGTCGTCCTCGCCGAACGTGGTGAGCATGAGCACGGCCGTCTCCGGCACGAGCCGCCGGATCTCCACCGCCGCGCTCAGCCCGTCCCACCGGGGCATCCGGATGTCGAGCAGCGCCACCCGGGGCCGGTGGGCGCGGACCAGCTCCACGGCCGCCCGGCCGTCGCCGGCCTCGCCGACCACCTCGATCCCGGGATCGGCCGCCAGGATGGCCCGCACCCCGGCCCGGACCAGCGCCTCGTCGTCGGCGAGCACCACCCGCAGGGGGCACCCGTGGTCGTCGGTCACCGCGCGATCCGCTCCTTGCTGACCAGCCGGCCGTCGGAGAAGCAGAGCCGCCAGGTCGGCTCCGCGAAGGGGAAGTTGCCGTCGGTGTAGTACTCGCAGCCGGCCGGGCCGCCCGGGGTCGGCGGGTCGGCCGGCCGGCGCGGCAGCCCGAGGGCGTCCCGAGGGTCGCCGACCCGCAGCCGCTCGTACCCGGGCCGGTCGAGGACCGCACCCGCGGTGGCCAGCGGGTAGTAGACCAGGGCGAGCACCAGGGCGAGAGCGGCCGGGGCGCCGAACGCCACCAGCAGGCTGCGCCGGACCCGCCGCCGGGCGGTCTCGACAGCGCCGGCACGGGCCGCCGAGCCGGCGGTCCCCGCCGCCGCGGCTGCGGCATCCTCCGCACCGGGCAGCCCGGCCTCGTGCGCCGTGGCGTCTCCGGTCAACGGCAGCCGAGCCGTGACCGCGAAGCCACCCGCCCGGGGACCCGCGTCGAGCACCCCGCCGGCGAGCCGGACCCGCTCGCGCAGGGCGAGCAGGCCGGAGCCGTGCGACGCCGGCCCCGGCAGCGGTCCGGTCGGCGCGGCGTCGTTCACCACGCTCACCCCGACCTCTCCCCCCGAGCTGTCGACGGTGACGGTCACCCGGGCGCCGGGCGCGTACCGGGCGGCGTTGGTCAGCGCCTCGCGGACCACCCGGTGCACGGCGTGCGCGACCAGCGGCGGCAGCTCCGCCGCACCGTCCCCGGCGCACAACTCCACCGCCATCCCGGCGTCGCGGGCGCCGGCCACGAGTTCCGGCAACGTCTCGCCGGCCGGCCGCAAGGAGTCCGGCCGCTCCTCGCGGAGCACACCGATGATGTCGTGCAGCCGTTCGGTGGCGGCGGCCACGCTCGACCGCAGCTCCCCGGCCGCCGCCCGGTGGGCCGGCGCCAGGTCGGACGCCAGCTCCAGCCCGGCGGCGCGCAGCGCGATCAGGCTCAGGTCATGCCCCAGCGAGTCGTGCATGTCCTGGGCGATCCGGGCCCGCTCGCGCAGCCGGACCCGGTCCACCGCGGCCCGCCGCTCCCGTTCCTCGGCCTCGGCGTGCCGCCGCCCCGCCTCGGCGAGGGCCCGCTGCTGGCGGCGCAACCGGCCGAGCAGCCACGGGAACACCCCGGCGAAGAGCAGCACCGAGGCGAGCAGGAACCAGGTGGCCGGGCCGGTGCCGAGCAGCCCGAGGTTGAGCGCGGTGCCGGCGACCGCGATGGCGCCGAACACGGCGGCCACCCGGCCGGCGTCGGCGCTGCGCCGCCCGGCGAGGTAGCTGAAGACCGGGATCGCGAAGACGAAGTTGCCGTCGACCAGCGAGCCGAGCACCACCGCCACCAGCGCCGCGAGCGGCCACCGCCGGCCGAACGCCACCGCGAGGCCGAGCAGCGCCAGCGAGCCGACCAGCAGCGGCACCGCGTGGCGGGGCCAGGGCGGGGTGAGTCCGGCGTACCCGACCGGCGCGGCGACCACGGCCCAGAGCAGCAGGTCACCGGCCCGGCGCCGGCCGGTCGGCGTCGTCTGCCCGTGCGGTTCCACGGCGGTCACGCTACCGACGGCGGCCGGGGCCGGACACCGACGAAAGTCAGGTGCTCAGCTGATCTCCTCCGCCCAGGCCCGCCAGTCGTCCAGCACGCCGTAGAGGGCGGGGGTGAGCCAGCCCGGGGCGGACCGGCGGAACACCCCCGGGTCCATCGCGCCGGCGCCCATCGGCACCGCGCCGAGCAGGTTCGGCACCAGGTCGGACAGGTTGAGCCAGTGCACCAGCTCCGGCTCGGCCGGCCAGGCGCCGATCACCACGCCCGCCGGGATCGCCCGCCGCTCCAGGGCCTCCAGGGTGAGCGCGGTGTGGTTCAGCGTGCCGAGCCCGGCACGGGCCACCACCACCGCCGGGGCGCCCAGCGACACCGCCAGGTCCGCCACCGTCCACGGCTCGCCCGACGGCCGCACCCCCATCGGTACGAGCAGCCCCCCGGCCCCCTCCACGAGGACCAGGTCGTGCTTGTCGGTCTCCTCGCGGATCGCGTCGACGGCGGTGTAGAGCTCCAGCGGCTCCAGCTCGGCGACCCGGGCCGCGGCGAGCGGGGCGAGCGGATCGGGGTAGCTGGCCAGCGTCCGGCCGGTGAGCGGGGCGGCCAGCCGGGTGACCGAGTCGACGTCGGCGGGGTCGCCGGTCGCCGTACCGGTCTGGCCGGGCTTGACCACCGCGACCCGCAGCCCGGCGGCCTGCGCCGCGGCCGCGATCGCCGCGGTCACCACGGTCTTGCCGACCTCGGTGTCCGTGCCGGTCACCAGCACCGGCCCGGTCCAGCCGTTGCCGTTGCTCATGGCGCACACTCCACAATCACGTCGAGGGCCCGTTCGAAGTCCGGCCGGGCCACGCCGGTGCTGATCGTGAGCCGGAGCCGGGAGCGGCTGTCCGGGGTGGACGGCGGCCGGAAGCAGCCCACGGCGACGCCGCGGTCCCGGCAGTCGGCCGCCCACGCGGTCGCCGCCTCCGGACCGGGCGCGGGCACCGAGACCACCGCAGCGTCGGGGGCGGAGACCTCGAGTCCCGCCGCGCCCAGCCGGCGCACCGCGAGGACGGCCCGCTCGGCCAACTCCTCGCGCAGCCCGTCGCCGGCCCGGGCCAGCCGCAGCGCGGCCAGCACGCCGGCCGCGACCGCCGGGGGCAGGGCGGTGTCGAAGATGAACGTCCGGCCGGTCTCCACCAGGTGCCGGACGAACTCGGCCGGCGCGGCCACGACGCCACCGGCGCCGCCGAGCGCCTTGGAGAGGGTGGCGGTGACCACCACGTCCGGCTCGCCGGCCAGGCCGGCCGCGGCCACCCCGCCGGCGCCGCCCGGACCGGTGACGCCGAGCGCGTGCGCGTCGTCGACCAGCAGCAGCGCGCCGTGCCGGCGGGCGACGGCGTGCAGCGCGGCGAGGGGGGCGAGGTCGCCGTCGACGGAGAAGACCGACTCCGTCACCACCACCGCCGGCCGGCCGGGCGCGGCGGCCAGCGCGGCGGCCACCGCGGCGACGTCGGCGTGCGGGGTCACCACGGTCTCGGCGCCGGAGATCCGGCAGCCGTCGATCAGCGAGGCGTGGTTGTGGGCGTCGGAGACGAGCAGCGTACGCGGCTGCACCAGGCCCCGGACGGCGGCCAGGTTGGCCAGGTAGCCGGAGGAGAAGACCAGTGCCCGGTCGGTGCCGAGCCAGTCGGCGAGGGCGTCCTCCAGCGCGTGGTGCAGGTCGGTGGAGCCGCGCACCAGCCGGGACCCGGTGGCCCCCAGCCCGTACGCGGACAGGGCCCGCGCGGCGGCGGCGGTGACCTCGGGGTGGGTGGCCAGGCCGAGATAGTCGTTGCCGGCCAGGTCGACGACGGCGTCGCCGGCGTCGCGCGGCCGCAGCGTACGGGTGAGCCCCGCCCTGGCCCGCAGCTCGGCGCGGCGGTCCAGCGCCGCCAGCCAGTCCGCCACCGTCCCGTCCCTCCCGCCGACACCTCGCCCCCTCGGAGGCGCTTCCGCCGGGCGAAGTTACCACCCGCCGGGGCGGGCCCGGCGTGCCGTGGTCCGGCTCGCCGGGCCCGCTCACCGCGGCCGGACGCAGCCGTTTCCCGGCCTCGGAGCGGCCTTGTAGGGTACGAGCCATGCCAGAGATCCTCGACCAGGCCCGGACCCAGGTGCTGGAGCAGGGCGTCGGCCTCGACGAGGCAGGGGTCCTCGCCGTGCTGAACCTGCCCGACGAGCACGTCCCCGCCGCCCTCCAGCTCGCCCACGAGGTGCGGATGCGCTGGTGCGGTCCGGAGGTCGAGGTGGAGGGCATCGTCTCGCTGAAGACCGGCGGCTGCCCGGAGGACTGCCACTTCTGCTCGCAGTCGGGCCTGTTCACCTCGCCGGTCCGCTCGGTCTGGCTGGACATCCCGGCGCTGGTCGAGGCGGCGAAGCAGACCGCGGCGACCGGGGCCACCGAGTTCTGCATCGTGGCCGCGGTGCGCGGCCCGGACGCCCGGCTGATGAAGCAGATGCGCGAGGGCGTGGCCGCCATCCGGGCCGAGGTCGACATCCAGGTCGCCGCGTCGCTGGGGATGCTGACCCAGGAGCAGGTCGACGAGCTGGTCGACATGGGTGTGCACCGCTACAACCACAACCTGGAGACCTGCCGCTCCTACTTCCCGAACGTGGTCACCACGCACTCGTGGGAGGAGCGTTGGGAGACCTTGAAGATGGTCCGCGAGTCCGGCATGGAGGTCTGCTGCGGCGGCATCCTCGGCCTCGGCGAGACGGTGGAGCAGCGGGCCGAGTTCGCCGCGCAGCTCGCCGAGCTGGACCCGCACGAGGTTCCGCTGAACTTCCTCAACCCGCGCCCGGGCACCCCGCTGGCCGACCGTCCGGTGGTGGCGGGCCGGGACGCGCTGCGGGCCATCGCCGCGTTCCGGCTGGCCATGCCGCGCACCATCCTCCGGTACGCGGGCGGCCGCGAGATCACCCTGGGCGACCTGGGCACCCGCGACGGCCTGCTCGGCGGCATCAACGCCGTCATCGTCGGTAACTACCTGACCACCCTGGGCCGGCCGGCGACCGACGACCTCAAGCTGCTCGACGACCTGAAGATGCCGGTGAAGGCGCTCTCCGCGACGCTGTGAGGCAGGGATGACCGTGACCCAGTCGTGGTGCGACCGCTGCGGTGCGGAGGCGTCCGGGCCGCACGAGGCGTGCGCGGCGGCGCGGGCGTTGGAGCCGCCGCGCTACTGCGTCCACTGTCGGCGCCGAATGAAGGTGCAGGTCGTGCCGACCGGCTGGTCGGCGGTCTGCGTCGAGCACGGCGAGATCCGGGGCTGAGCCGTGCTGCGGGGGCGGGCGGTGACGTTGCGACCGGCGACGGACGCGGACGTGCCGGTTTTCACGGCGATCCGGGCCACCCCGGAGGTGCAACGCTGGTGGCGCGGCGGCGCGGACCTGGCCGAGGCGATCCGCGCCGACCTCGCCGACGACGAGCTGGCCGTCTATGCCATCGAGCACGACGGCCGGGTGGTCGGGGCGATCCAGTGGTACGCGGAGACTGACCCGGACTACCGCCACGCCAGCCTGGACATCTTCCTCGACCCGGAGGTACGCGGCGCCGGGCTCGGTGGGGACGCCATCCGCACCCTGGCCCGGCACCTGATCGACGAGTACGGCCACCACCGGTTCACCATCGACCCGGCGGCGGCGAACACCGCGGCGATCCGCGCGTACGCGAAGGTGGGCTTCCGTCCGGTCGGCATCATGCGCCGCTACGAGCGGGGCGCGGACGGCCGCTGGCACGACGGCCTGCTGATGGATCTTCTCGCCGACGAACTCCCCGACTGAGCCGGTCGGCCGTCCGCCGTTCCCGGCCCGGGCGGTCGGCCGTCCCAGAGCAGGTGGCCGTCGGGGAGGCGGTGGGCCCCCGCCGCGGGCCGGTGCGGGCTGAGCCGGCCGTCGGGCATCAGATGCCGTACCGGGACCCGGTGACCGAGCATCGCCACGTCGGCGATCAGCCGCCGGTGGCAGCGCCACCAGACGCTCTCGCTGCACATCACGGCGGTGGCCCGGTGCGTGGCCTCCGCGAGCACCCGGTCGAGTGCCGCGTCGAAGTCCGGTGTCCGGGTGTACGCGGCGTACGCCCGGAACGCCGCCACCGTCCACCAAATGTCCGGCTCCGGCTCTCCGGCCGGGACGTGCCGGCGGCCGCCGAGGCGCGGTTCCCAGCGGTAGTCGACGCCCCGCTCCGGCAGCCAGCGTTCGAGTTCCTCGCGCCGGACGTCCGGGTTGGTCCGGCTGGCCGGGTACCGCCGCACGTCCACCACCAGCGCAACCCCCGCCCCGGCCAGCAGCTCGCCCAACCGCTCCCGGTCGGCGGCCCCGTGCCCAAGCGTCAGCAACACGCACTCGACTTGCCCACAATCGCCGGCGTGACGCCAGCCTGACGGATCTGCGCGCCCACGAACTGCCCAAGATAGGCACATCTCGGACGAAACGCCCGGCAAGCGGGATGTCCCGATCCGAGGGTGACGTGTCCTTCCGGACGGCCATCGGCCCCCGGCTCGCTCCGGTTCCCCCTCTCAGCGGGTCGACGAGCCCGCGGACCGAGGAGGAACCATGTTCCAGGATTCACGCCGACGCGAGATGTTGATCGCGCTCGGCCTGGCCGCCGGCCCCGTGGTCGCGCTCGGCTTCACCCGCTTCGCGTACGCCCTGCTGCTGCCCGCCATGCGCGGCGACCTGCACTGGACGTACGCCCAGGCCGGCGGCCTGAACACCGCGAACGCCGCCGGCTACGTGATCGGCGCCGGGACCGCGGTGTTCTGGGCCCGCCGGCTCGGGGACCGGGCCGCGTTCGCGGGCGCCCTCGCCGTCAGCGCGCTCGCCCTGCTGCTCACCGCCACCACCGCGGCCTATCCGGTGCTGAGCCTGCTGCGGTTCGTCGGCGGGCTGAGCACGGCGGTCTCCTTCGTGCTCGGCTCGGCGCTCGCCGCCCGGGTCGCCGGCGGTGGTGGGCAGCGCCGGGCCGCGCTGCTGGTCGCCCTGTACATGGCTGGGGTGGGCATCGGCGTGGTGCTCTCCGGACTCCTGGTGCCGACGGCGATCGCGGTGGCCGGGGACGCCGGCTGGCGCGGGGGATGGCTCCTGCTCGGCCTGGTCGCGGTGCTCGCGGTCGGGCCGGCCCTGCTCGCCGTCCGGCGGGTACCGCCGGTGTCGGGGACGACCAGCACCCGGCTGGCCCGGACCGACCTGGCCCGGCTCGCCCCGACCTTCGCCTGGTACGTCCTGTTCGGCGCGGGCTACGTCAGCTACATGACCTTCGTCATCGCGCTGCTCCGCGACCAGGGACTCGGCACCCCGGGCGTCGCCACCTTCTTCGTGGTGCTCGGCATCGCCTCGGCACTGGCCACGCTCACCGTGTGGGGACGGGTGATCGGGCGGCTGCCCGCCGGTCGGGCGCCCGCGCTGGTCTCGGTGCTGGTGCTGGTCGGCGTGCTGCCGGTGCTGCTGCTGCCGGCGGGGCTACCCGCGGCGCTGGTGTCGGCAGTGGTCTTCGGCAGCTCGTTCATGGCCGGCCCGACGGCGGCCACCGTGCTCGCCCGCCGGGCCCTCCCGGCCGGCAGCTGGACCGCCGGCATCGCCCTGCTCACCGTGGCCTTCTCAGTCGGTCAGGCGGTCGGCCCGCTGATCTCGGGCGCGCTGTCGGACTCCGGTGGCGTCGCGGTGGGGCTCTGGCTCTCCGTCGCCCTCCTCGCCGTCGCCGGGCTGGTCGCCCTGCGCCAGCGGGACACCGCGCCGGCCGAGGCTCCGGGACCCGTCCCCGCCCGGCGCTGACCGGACCCCGTCCCGCCACGGTCCGGGGCCGGTCGTGCCGCGACCCCGGCGGTCGGTCCCGGAGCGGGCGGACGGGACGATCAGCGACCGGGGTTGATGCCGGTGGTGCGGAAGCGGGAGCGGTAGGCGCCAGGAGTGACGCCGAGTTCGCGGAGGAAGGCGCGGCGCATCGTCTCCGGGGAGCCGAAGCCGACCCGGCGGGCCACCACGTCGAGGGTTTGATCGCCCCGCTCGAGCAGGTCCTGGGCCGCCTCCAACCGGATCCGGTCCAGATACACCGCCGGCGTGATGCCCAACTCGGTACGGAACAACCGACCCAGGTGCCGCGCGCTCACTCCGGCCAGCGCCGCCAGGCCGGCCAGGTCGTACGGCCGGGCCGGGTCGGCGGCCACCGTGTCCAGCACCCGGCGCAACAGGTCGTTACGGGTACTCGCCGTGTTGGTCCGAACGCTGAACTGGGACTGCCCGCCCGGGCGCTGCATGAAGACCACGAGATGCCGGGCCACCGCCCGGGCCGTCTCCGGGCCGAGGTCCGCCTCGACCAGCGCCAGGGTCAGGTCGATGCCGGCGGTGATCCCGGCCGAGGTGATGATCCGGCCGTCCACGATGAAGATCGGGTCCGGGTCGACGGTGAGCGCGGGGAACTCCGCGGCGAGCTGGTCGGCCAGGTCCCAGTGCGTGGTCACCCGGCGCCCGTCGAGCAGGCCCGCGGCGGCCAGGGGAAACGCCCCGGCGCAGACGGACGCGGTCCGGGCGGACCCGGCGGCGAGCCGGCGGATCTGGTCCAGCAGCGCCCGGTCCCCCGCAGCGGCCTGCCAGTCCGGCGCGCCGGGCACCACCAGAGTGCCCACCGGACCGGTCACCTCTGGCAACGCCAGGTCCACCCCGAGCCGGACGCCGGCACTGGTCACCACGTCTCCGCCGCCGAGGGAGGCGAGCAGCGGTCGGTACGACCCGCCGTGCTCGTTGGCCACGGTGAGCACCTCCAACGGCCCCGTGACGTCGAGGAGCCGCACGCCGTCGTAGACGACGAACAGCACGGTGTCACTGCGCCCCCGGGTCCGCACGGGTCGAGCCTAGCCAGGCGGGCGGGCGGGGCGGAGCCGTTCCTTTGTGCCTCCGGCGGAGGGGTGGCACGGCCAGCCGAAGCGCCAAAGCCCCGTTCCGCGTTACGCCGACACGCCCAGGAATGTGATAGATCACGCTCGATTCCTTTTCGCACCGTTGCCATATCGTTGCAGCTCAGGCCGAACGTCCGATGTCGCCGGTCGTGGCCTGATGTGCGATCATGTGCCGTCGCCTATCCCGCACTCGGAGGATTCCCCATGCCCCAGCGTCGGCACGTGGCGCGCGCGGCTCTCACCGCAGCCGCCGCCACGGCCTGCCTCGCTCTCGGTAGTCCCGCCCTGGCCACCGACCCGAACGGCGCGAACGGCACCGTCAAGATCGACGGGCCCGCGTACCAGGAGGACAACCGGAACGAGCCCCACGTCTCCTGCGAGTTCCAGGTCGAGTTCTTCAACTTCGACAAGGACGAGCACGCCACCCTCATCTTCGAGGCCTGGCCGCCGTCCGCCCCGGACTTCCACGAGGTCAGGCGGGTGGAGAACGTCCTGGTGAGCAACGACAAGGCCAGCGGTGGCTCGTACCGCAACGACCCGGATGAGGTCTTCACCTTCTCGGCCGCCGACCTGAACCTCACGAAGGCGATGGCCCACCCGAAGCAGGGCTACCACATCAAGCTCACCATCGACCGGCAGAACCACCCGGCGTGGACCGAGAAGCACAAGGTCTTCTGGCTGCAGCCGTGCGCCTCGTCCGAGTCGCCGGCGCCGAGCCCGTCCACGCCGGGCGGCTCGGAGAGCCCGACCCCGGGTGGCCCGGGGAACCCCGGCAACCCGTCGGGCACCCCCTCGCCGGGCACCTCGACGGGCGGCGGGGGCGGCGGGGGCGGCGGGGGCGGCGGCAGCCTGCCGATCACCGGCGTGGCCGCGACCAGCACCGCGCTCACCGGCCTCGCCCTGATCGGTGGCGGTGTCGCCCTGATGGTGCTGCGTCGCCGTCGCAAGATCCGCTTCACCAGCTGATTTTCGGCCGGGAACCGGCCGTCGGACCATGGTCCGACGGCCGGTTCCGCGTCTCGGCGGCACGGACCCGCCGCGCCTTCCGATACGATCTTGCAAGTGGACGCTCTCGACCCGACCCGCACCGCCGTCGTCCTGATCGACCTCCAGCGTCGCATCGTGGACCTGCCCACCGCCCCGCACAGCGGACCCGAGGTGGTCGACCGCTGTCTGGCGCTCGCCGACGCGGCCCGCGCCGCGGGCGCCACCGTGGTGGTCGTCCGTGTCGACCGGCCGGGCCCCGAGCCGCAGCCCGCCGGCAGCGAACTGCTGCCCGAGGTCGCCCCGCGCGACGGCGACCTGGCGATCGTCAAGCACACCTGGGGCGCCTTCCACGAGACCGGCCTGGACGCCGCGCTGCGCGAGCGCGGGGTGGACACCCTGGTGATCGGCGGGCTGGCCACCAACTTCGGCGTCGAGCAGACCGCCCGGATCGGCGACGAGATCGGCTACCGGGTGGTGCTGCCGCACGACGCGATGTCCGGCCTGGACGGATACGCCCACGAGTTCGCCGTCGACTACGTGTTCCGCCGGCTCGGCACGGTCTGCACGACGGACGAGGTGATCGAGGCCCTGCGCGGGTGAACCGGGCGGGGCGTTGATCCGTACCGATCGGCAAGCCGGTCGACGCCGCCCGGACGTGGATCACATCATCGGTACATGTAAATATGCCATCCGCGTACCCCCAGGTCGCAGCCGGTTCCGCGCGACGCGGCCGGCGCCAACCGGCGGGCCGGGCGTCCTGGCATACGAGCGTACGGTTGCCCGCGCGCTCGGCGGCGCGGGACAGTACGCGACACCAGCGGTGCCATCGACGCCGCCGCTCCCCGGACAACCCTGAGGAGATCGCGATGGCTCTCAGACTCGCCGACGGCACCTCCTGGTCGGACACGCTCGCCCGCGCGGTGGCCGCCGCGCCGGAGGCCTTCGGCACGGCCCCCGACGGGGCGGCCACCCTGCACAACCTGATCCAGGGCGAGTGGCAGGCGGTCGGCACGCCGACCCCGGTCCGCACCCCCGTCGACAACACCGTGCTGGTGCACCTGGCCCGCCTCGACGCCGACGCGGCGCGCGGCGCCGTGGCGCACGCCGCCACCAGCCACCGGGACTGGGCGCAGACTCCGCTCGCCGAGCGCAAGGCCCGCGTCGGCGCCGCGCTCGACGCGCTCACCGCCCACCGCGACCTGCTCGCCATGCTGCTGGTCTGGGAGATCGGCAAGCCGTGGCGGCTGGCCTGCGCCGACGTCGACCGGGCCCTCGACGGCGTGCGCTGGTACGTGCAGGAGATCGACCGGATGCTCGCCGACGGTCGCGAGGCGCTGCCCGGCCCGGTCAGCAACATCGCCTCCTGGAACTACCCGATGAGCGTGCTGGTCCACGCCGAGCTGGTCCAGCTGCTCGCCGGCAACGCGGTCATCGCCAAGACCCCGTCCCAGGGCGGCGCCGTCTGCCTCACCGTCGCGCACGCGCTGATGCGCCGCGCCGGGCTGCCCGCCACCCTGCTCTCCGGCAGCGGTGAGGAGCTTTCCGAGGTGCTGGTCCGCGCCCCGGAGATCGGTGCGGTGGCGTTCGTCGGCGGCCGCTCCAACGGCGGCAAGGTGGCCGCCGCGCTGCTCGACTCCGACAAGCGGCACTTCATCGAGCAGGAGGGCCTCAACGCCTGGGGCATCTGGAACTTCTCCCAGTGGGACCTGCTCGCCGCGCACCTGAAGAAGGGCTTCGAGTACGGCAAGCAGCGCTGCACCGCGTACCCGCGGTTCGTGGTCCAGCGGGACCTGGTCGACGAGTTCCTCGACATGTACCTGCCGGTGGTGCGCTCGGTCCGGTTCGGACACCCGTTGGCCGTCGACGCCGACTGGTCCGCCGGCGACCCGCTGCCCGAGCTGGACTTCGGCCCGCTGATCAGCGCGGCCAAGGCCGAGGAGCTGCGCCGCAAGGTCGACGAGGCGGTCCGCGGCGGCGCGGTGCCGCTGCACCGGGGCAAGCTCGACGGCGCGCCGTTCCTCGACGGCCAGGACACCTCCGCGTACGTGGCGCCGGCGGTGCTGCTCGCCCCGCCCGGCCGGTCCCGGCTCATGCACGCCGAGCCGTTCGGCCCGGTCGACACCATCGTCGTGGTGGACACCACCGACGAGCTGCTGGCCCAGATGAACGCCTCCAACGGCGCCCTGGTCGCCTCGCTGGCCTGCGACGACGAGGAGCTGGCCGGCAAGCTCGCGGTCGACCTCCAGGCGTTCAAGGTGGGCATCAACAAGCCCCGCTCCCGGGGCGACCGGGAGGAGCCGTTCGGCGGCCGGGGCGCCTCCTGGAAGGGCGCGTTCGTCGGCGGCGACCTGCTCGTGCAGGCGGTCACCGTGGGCGGCGACGGCCGGCTCTACGGCAACTTCCCGGACTACAGCAGCTACCCGGCGACCTGACCGGGGCCGGCCGGAGCAGGCAAACGGACAGGGCCCCCGCACCGGGGGCCCTGTCGTGTCACCGTCCCCCGCACCGGAGGTCGGCCCAGGTGGCGCCGGGTCCGCCCCGGCGCCGGTGCGCTCGCCCGCCAGCCGCCGACGGGCCGCGCCGTTGCGGCCCGGTACGCGTCGCGGCGGGCGAGCGTCGGATCAGTGCGCCCGATGCGGCCGGGCGGCCGCGCCGGCCGGCCGGGACGGGCCGACCGGGTGGACGGCCAGCGGCACCGTCACGCTCAGCACGCTGCCGTCCCGCTCCACCGACGTCGGCCGTTCCAGCCGGCGTACGGTCCGCAGCATCGGGGTGTTCTCGGCCTGCACGTGCAGCTCCACGGAGGCGTAGCCGACCCGCTCGGCGTGCGCGAGGAGCCGCCGCAGCAGCGCCGAACCGAGACCGCGCCGCTGCCAGTCGTCCCGGACCAGCAGCGCCGCCTCCGCCACGTCCCCCTCGCCGAGCAGGTTGGCCATCGCCACGACCGGCGCCGCCTCCCCGCCGTGGCCGGCCGTGGCGACCAGGGTGAGCCCCCGCGTCGGCTCCAGCAGCCGGCCCAGCCGGGCCGGCGACGGCAGGGCCGCCCCGCTGAGGTACCGCCGCTGGCGGCTGCGGGCCGAGCACGCCTCGTGCAGCTCCACCACGCCGGGCAGGTCGTCCACGGTCGCCGACCGGACCCGCACCTCGGACGCGTCGGGCAGCACCAGGGTCACCCGGTCGGTGTCCCGGCGGGCGACGGCCGCGGCCAGCTCGACCAGGGCCTGGGCCCGGGCGTACTCGGCCGGGGTGAAGGTCGGCTCCCGCCGGCGCAGCTCGTAGGAGCCGCCGGACGGGTCGGCCAGCAGCATCGTCGTGGCGCCCACCCCGCCGAACGCACCGGCCGGCACCGGCCGCCAGGTCACCGCGTCGGCGCCGAGCAGGGTGCGCAGCGCCTCCCCGGTCACGTCCGGGTCCCGGACCAGCCGGGTGGCCAGGCCCAACACCCGGGTGGGCTGGTCGGCCAACCCGCGCGCCTCGCTGCGCGCGACCCAGCACTCCCGGCCCCGGCCCCGCTCGACGGCCGCCCGCAGGTCGGCCTCGGTGAGCTGGTCGGGTGCGTCGACGAGGAAGTCGTCGACGGCCCCCACCTCGGTGGTGTGCACCTGGACGGTGAGGATGTTGACCCCGCGCAACGCGAGGCTTGCGGTGAGGACCGACAGGTAACCCGGCCGGTCGTCCACGGTGGCTCGGATCCGCCACAGCGCCATGGTTGGCTCCCTTCCTCACCCCCGACCCTGCCGGCCGGCTGTTGCGGGGCCGTTGCCCACGGGTGAAACGGCGGGACCGGTCAGGTGATGGTGGTCACGGGAGGGGCGCCGACCAGGTCCAGCCGGTCGCCGAGGATCACCGCACTGGCGCGGACCAGCTGGGCCAGCCGGTCCACCTCGGTGGAGTGGAACGCGGCAGCGGCGAGGGGCTCGGTGTGGTCCCGCGCCACCACCAGCACCAGCCCGGCGCGGCCGAACGGGGCGACCGCGTAGTGGTGCCCCTCGGGGCTGGTCATCGCCCGAGCCCGCAGCGGCGTCACCTCCGGCAGCCGGGGTGGGACCGGGGCCCGCCAGCTCGCGTGCCCGACGGTCGCCCCACCCGTGCCGCCGGACGCCCAGTCCAGGGGTACGGCCGCGGCCACCGCCCAGTCGGCGGCGAGCAGCCCGGGCACCGCGTCGACCAGGGTGGCCACCCCGTCGGTCGGGTTCGCCGCGACCTGGGCGAGCAGTTCCGCGTCCTGGCCGGTGGTGGTCGGCGCGCCGATCGCCCGCCACACCCCGTCCACCCGTACGCCGGGGATCGCGGCCAGGCCGGCGAGCAGTCGTTCCACCCGGGCGGCGCCCGGCCACACCACGGTGAAGTCGTCCACCGCCCGGCCGCCGAGCCGTTCCAGCACGACCACCTGGACGATGTCGGCGCCGGAGACGCCGAGTGTGCGGGCCACCTGGCCGAGCGTGCCGGGTCGGTCCGGCAGGGTCACCCGAACTCTCAGCAGCATGTCTGGTCCCTCCGCTCGGCGGGCCGGCCGTGGCGGCCGGCAGGCTGGGCCCCAGCCTGCCGGTTGACCATTTCGCCCCTGTTGCAGTGCCATGTCCGCCTGGATAATCCGACCTTGACAAGAAAGCTGAGCTGCCATCAACTAGCCGGATGACCGATCCGGCCGTCGACGCATCTCGGAACCCGACCGGTTCGGCCCCGCGCGGGCTCGACCTCGACCGGCTCGGCGGGTATCTGGCCGCGCACCGGCCCGAGCTCGCCGCCGGGCCGCTGTCCGCGCGGCTGATCGCCGGGGGCAAGTCCAACCTGACGTACCTGCTGCGCAGCGGCGACCGCGAGGTGGTGCTGCGCCGGCCCCCGCTCGGGCACGTGCTGGCCACCGCGCACGACATGGCCCGCGAGCACCGGGTGATCTCCGCGCTCGCCCCGACCGACGTGCCGGTCCCCGAGGCGCTGCTGCTCTGCTCCGACTCCGACGTGATCGGCGCGCCGTTCTACCTGATGCAGAAGGTGGACGGCGAGGTCTACCGGAGCCGCGCGCAGACCGACCCCCTCACCGCCGGCCAGCGGCGCGAGCTGGCCACGGCGATGATGGACACCCTCGCCGCGCTGCACATGGTCGAGCCGGCCGCGGTCGGGCTGGCCGACTTCGGCCGCCCCGACGGCTACCTGGCCCGGCAGGTACGCCGCTGGGCCGGCCAGCTCGACCGCTCCCGCAGCCGCCCCCTGCCGGGCATCGACGAGCTGCGCGACGCGCTCGCCGGCAGCGTGCCGGAGGGCGCCAACGCCGGGCGGATCGTGCACGGCGACTACCGGCTGGACAACCTGCTCGCCTCGGTCGACCCGGTGGCCGTCCGGGCCGTGCTGGACTGGGAGATGGCCACCCTCGGCGATCCGCTGGCCGACCTGGGCCTGCTGCTCACCTACTGGAGTGTGCTCGGCGACAGCGAGCTGGCCGAGGGCAACCCGGTGGCCGACGGCGTCGGCCCCAGGGCCGGCTTCCCGAGCGGGGCCGAGCTGATCGACCGGTACGCCGGCCGCAGCGACGTCGACGTCGGGCCGCTGCACTGGCACGTGGCGCTCGGCTGCTTCAAGCTCGCGGTGATCTGCGAGGGCATCCACTACCGGCACACCCTCGGCCAGACGCTCGGCCCCGGCTTCGACCGGATCGGCGCGATGGTCGTCCCGCTGGTCGAGCACGGCCTCCGCGCGGTCCGGGAGAAGTGACGGCGAGCGGTCGGCCGGGCCGGGGGTCAGGCGGAGGCGCGGTGGATCAGTTTCGTGTCCAGGACGACGTGGGGGGTGGGAACCTCGTCGCCGCGGATGCGGGAGACCAGCAGGCGGGCCATCTGCCGGCCCATCTCCTCGACCGGCTGGAAGACCGTGGTCAGCGGCGGCTCGGCCTGCCGGGCGATGGGGGCGTCGTCGAAGCCGACCACCGCCACGTCCTCGGGCACCCGGCGGCCGGCCTCCCGTAGGGCGCGGAGGGCGCCGAAGGCCATCAGGTCGGAGGCGACGAAGACCGCGTCGAGGTCGGGGCAGATTTCCAGCAGCCGGCGCATGCAGGCGCTGCCGCTGCCCTCGCTGAAGTCCCCGTACGCGATCAGGTCCGGGTTGACGCTGCCGCCCGCGGCCCGGACGGCCTCCTGGTAGCCGGACAACCGGGCCAGGCCGGCACCCATGTCCTGGGGGCCGGCGATGGTGGCTACCCGGCGCCGGCCGCGGGCGAAGAGGTGCTCCACCGCCTGCCGGGCGCCCCCGACGTTGTCCACGTCGACGAACCAGGCCGGCCGGGCGTTCGGGTGCAGCATCCGGGCCGGACGGCCGCCGAGCACGGTGGGCAGCCCGCGCTCCTCCAGCAGGGTGGGCAGCGGGTCGGCGTCGTGCAGCGAGAGCAGCAGGACGCCGTCCACGTGCTGGTTTGTCAGGTGGTGCTCGACCCGTTCCCGCTCGATCGGAGACTGCGCCATGGCCAGCCAGAGCTGCATCGGGGTCTCCAGCAGCGCGGAGCTGACCCCCCGGACGATGCCGGCGAAGAACGGCTCGGTGAAGACCCGCTCCCCCGACTCGGAGACCACCAGCGCCACCGAGTCGGTCCGCTGGGTGACCAGCGCCCGGGCGGCCCGGTTGGGCACGTATCCCAGCTCGGCGATCGCCGCCTGGACGGCGGCCCGGGCCTCCGGGCTGACCTGCGGCGAGCCGTTGACCACGCGGGAGACCGTGCCGCGCCCCACGCCGGCGCGGGCGGCGACCGCGTCGAGGGTCGGGCGCCCGAGCGACCGGGTGCGCTGCGTTGTCATCTGTGCTCCTCCGACGTCGGGCGGGCCCGGCACCTGTTGAGGCGTCGACGCCGGGCCGCCCGTTACTGGCGGGCCCAGCCTATTGTGCGGCGGACAGGCCGTTGCGTCGGACCACCTCGGCGTACCACCGGGCGCTGGACTTCGGGATCCGCGCCTGGCTGTCGTAGTCGACGTAGACCATCCCGAAGCGCTTCGTGTAGCCCCACGCCCACTCGAAGTTGTCCATCAGCGACCAGGCGAAGTAGCCCTTGAGCGGCACCCCGGCGCTGATCGCCGCGTGCGCGGCCCGCAGGTGGGCGTCGAAGTACGCCAGCCGGTCCGGGTCGTCGACCCGGCCGTCGACCACCGCGTCGACGAACGCGGAGCCGTTCTCGGTGACGTAGAGCGGCAGGTCGGTGTAGTCGCGGTGGACCCGCTCCAGGGTTTCCACCAGGCCCGGGGCGTCGATCTCCCAGTCCATGTCGGTCACCGGCACTCCCCGGGTGACGAACCGGACGTCCGCGCTGCCCGGCCAGCACGACGGCGCCCGCCAGTACGCCTCCGGCGTGGGGCCTTCGGCCGCCGCCACCACGTACCGGCTGTAGTAGTTGACGCCGACCAGGTCCAGCGGGGTCGAGATGACCGCCAGGTCGCCGTCCCGGACGTGCCCGAAGTCGGTGACCTCGCGCAGGTCCGCCTGCAGGTCCGCCGGGTAGGCCCCGCGCAGCACCGGATCGAGGAAGAACCGGTTGGCCAGGCCGTCGATGCGGCGGGCCGCGTCGGCGTCCGCGGGCGAGTCGCTGGCCGGGGTGACCGGGTAGAGGTTGACCGTGATGCCGAGCTGCGCCTCCGGCCGGGACGCCCGCAGCGCCTGGACGGCCAGCCCGTGCCCGAGCATCAGGTGGTGCCCGGCCCGGACGGCGGCCGCCCCGTCCGAGCGACCCGGCGCGTGCACGCCGGAGCCGTAGCCGAGGAAGGCCGAGCACCACGGCTCGTTCAGGGTGGTGAAGTACCGCACCCGGTCGCCGAGGGCGTCCGCGACGAGCTCGGCGTAGTCGGCGAACCGGGCGGGGGTGTCCCGGGCCGGCCAGCCGCCGGCGTCCTCCAGCGGCTGGGGCAGGTCCCAGTGGTAGAGGGTCAGCCAGGGTTCGATGCCGTGGGCCAGCAGTTCGTCGACCAGCCGCCGGTAGAAGTCCATCCCCTCCTGGTTGGCCGGCCCGGCACCGCCGGGCTGGACCCGGGGCCAGGAGACCGAGAAACGGTAGGACCTCAGCCCCAGCTCGGCCATCAGCCGCACGTCGGCGGGCATCCGGTGGTAGTGGTCGCAGGCCACGTCGCCGGTGTGCCCGCCCACCGTCCGGCCCTCGGCGTGGCTGAAGGTGTCCCAGATCGACGGGGTGCGGCCGCCCTCGGTCGCCGCGCCCTCGATCTGGTACGCGGCGGTGGCCGCGCCCCAGAGGAAGCCGGGCGGGAAGGTGAGTGCCGGACCCTGGTCGAGGACGCCGACGGCGGGCGGGCTGGCTGGGTTGCTCACGACTTGACGGCGCCTTCCATGATTCCGCCGATGATCTGGCGGCCGAAGATGATGAACACGACCAACAGTGGCAGCGTCGCCAGCGCGGTGCCGGCGAACAGAGCCACGTAGTCCGTCTGGTACGGCCCGGACGAGAGGATCTTCAGGGAGTACTGCACCGTCGGCGTGTCCGGGGTGAGCACGATGAACGGCCAGAGGAACTCGTTCCAGGTCTGCATGAAGGTCAGGAGGCCGAGCACCGCCGCCGCCGGCCGCAGCGCGGGCAGCACGACGTTCCAGTAGATCCGCCAGGTGGAGCAGCCGTCAAGCCGGGCCGCCTCGATCAGCTCATCGCTGATCGCGGACATCGCGTACTGGCGCATCATGAACACCCCGAAGCCCTGCACCAGGAACGGCACGACGACCGCCTGCAGGGTGCCCGTCCAGCCGAGCTCCACCATCATCAGGTAGAGCGGGATGACACCGAGCTGGGTCGGCACCATCATGGTCAGGATGATGATCAGCAGCAGCGCGTTGCTGCCCCGGAACCTGAGCTTGGCGAAGGCGAAGCCGGCCAGGCTGGAGAAGAAGATCACCGAGATGGTGACGACAGTCGACACGACGGCCGAGTTGACCAGACCGTAGACGAACGCGGCGTCCTCGTTGGCGAGCATCCGGTCGATGTTGGTGAACAGCTGATCGCCGGGGGTCGGCGGCATCTCGTAGACCGCGCCGTTGTCCCGGGAGGCGATGATGAACGACCAGATGATCGGGAAGATCGACAGTACGCTGCCGAGGATCAGCGCGAGGTAGGTCAGCGGACTGGCCCGCCAGAGCTGGGCGCCGGGCAGCCGACCGCGGCGGCGGGGCGTCGGCGGAGGCGGGGCGACCGCGCGGGGAAGGGTCTGGGCGGTGGTCACTTCTTGTCCCCCTTCACCGATCGGCGCACGAGCGCGAAGTTGATCAGCGCGAAGATGATGATCATCATGAAGAGCAACCAGGACATCGCGGAGCCGTACCCGTACTCGGCATTGCCGGTGAAGGTCTTCTCGTAGATGTACATGGCCAGCGTCTGGAACTGGTGGTCCCCGCCACCGCGGATCAGCCCGTACCCGTACATCAGCGGCTCGGTGAAGATCTGGAAGCCACCGATGGTGGAGATGATGATCGTGAACAGGATCGTCGGCCGGATCTGCGGCACGGTGATCGCCCAGAACTGCCGCCAGACCGAGGCGCCGTCCAGCGACGCCGACTCGTACAGGTCCTTCGGGATGGCCTGCATGGCACCGAGGTAGATCAGCGCGTTGTAGCCGGTCCACCGCCAGTCGACCATGAAGGCGACGGCGAACCAGGAGGCGTAGCGGTTGTCCCGCCAGGCGATGGGGTCGAAACCCACGCTGCCGAGCAACCAGTTGATGAGGCCGTACCGGTCCGCGAAGATCAGCGCGAAGATGATCCCGACCGCGGCCACCGAGGTGATGTTGGGAATGACAACACCCATCCGCAGCAGCGTGCGGGCCCGCATCCGCCGGTTCAGCAGGTTGGCGAGGATCAGCGCCACGATGAGCTGCGGCACCGTGCTGAGCAGGAAGATGCCGACGGTGTTGTAGGCCGCGTTCCAGAACTGGGCGTCCGCCATGAGCACGCGGTAGTTCTCCAGCCCCGCGAACTCCTTGGTCCCGCTCAGCAGCTCATAGTCGAAGAGCGAGACGTAGACCGTGTAGAGGACCGGGAAGAGGCCGAAGATCCCGAAGAGGACGAAGAACGGGGTCACGTAGAGGTACGGGGAGTACTTGAGGTCCCAGCGGACGAGGCGGTACGACGGGCGTCGGCGCACCGGGGTGGACGGAGGCGGCGAGGCGGCGCGCGACGACACCGCGCCGACAGGAGAACTCATTGCAGGTCCTTCCGGAGGTGAGAGGCGGCGACGACCTCGCCGCGGTGCCCGCACCCGGGCCGGGTGTGGGACGCCGCCGAGCCCACGGGCGGCGATCCCCCGTGGGCTCGGCAGGTCACCGGCGACTCAGCTGGTCGCCTTCTTGGCCTCGTCCACCGCCTTCTTCCACGCGGCGTCCGAACTGAGCCGGCCGCGCTCGGCCGCCTGCATCTGCGGCTCGAAGATGGTCTCCCACACCTGCTGGTGCTTGGCGCCGAGGAAGACCGGCTTCATGTTCTTGACGCTCTCACCGAAGATCTGGCCGGTGGGCGCGCCGCTGAAGTAGGCGCTGGTCTTGTCCTTGAACGCCGGGTCCTCGAGACCTGCGATGTCGGACGGCATGGCGCCCGCCTCCTTGAACGCCGCCAGGTGCCCCTCCTTGCTCGTCAGATACTTGGCCAGCAGGTACGCCTCCTTCGGGTGCTTGGTCTGGGCCGGGATGGCGAGGTAGGAACCACCCCAGTTGCCGCCACCGCCCGGGATCTTGGCGATGTCCCACTTGCCGGCGTTCGCCGGGCCCGAGCGCTGGGCGATGACGCCCTCGGTCATCCAGGCCGGACAGGGGAGAGTGGCGAACGCGGAGTTCTTGAAAGCCGCATCCCAGTCGGCGCTCCACCGCTGCGCCTTGGCGGTCAACCCCTCAGCGGCCATCTGCAGGCCCAGATCCCAGGTCTGCTTGACCACCGGGTTGGTGTCGCCGATGAACTTGTTGTCCTTGTCGAAGAAGAAGGTCTCCGAGTTCTGCATGATGTACGGCTGCATCAGGCTGGTCGCGCTGTCCAGCCAGGCCGCCTTGACCTTGCCGCTGGCCTTGAACTCCCGGCCCAGCGCGATGTAGTCCTGCCAGGTGCTGATCCGCTTCCCGACCTCGTCCCGGTCGGTGGGCAGGCCGGCCTGCTCGAACAGGTCCTTGCGGTAGCACATGGCCAGGCCACCGACGTCGGTGCCGAGGCCGATCAGCTTCTTGCCGTCCGGCGTCAGGGCGTTGTTCCACTTCCATTCGGGGAAGTTGGCCTTCAGCTCACCGGCGCCCAGGTCGAGCAGGTTGGTGAACTTGTCGTGGTTCTGGACGTACCCGAGCAGGACGCCCTCCTCCAGACCGACCACGTCGCCGGCACCGTTGCCGGCGGCGAGCCACTGCACCAGCTTCGGCTGGAAGTCGCGCAGTTCGCCCATCTTCTGGTGCTCGACCTTGATGTTCGGGTTGGCCGCCTCGAAGTCCTTGATGGCCTGGTCGTAGCCGAAGTTCTGGAAGGTCTGCAGGACCAGCTTGACCTGGCCGCCCTCGCCGGTGGACCCTCCGTCGTCCTTCTTGCTGCACGCCGCGCTGCCGAGAGCCATGCCCGCGGCGAGGACGGCGACCGCGACAGCGCGGAGCCGGCGCCTGATGACGCTCATCCCTGACCCCTCTCAGGTGGTAACTGGTGTGGTGGTTGCTGACCCGCGCCGGCCGTCGGCCGGACAGGTCCGGTGGTGAGGTTCTGGTTCTGGAGCGCCCCTCGACGAGCGATGCGGTGTGCGGACTGCCGCCGCCGGGAGCGCTCCCATGAGCGTCGCCGACCGGCATCAGAGGTGTCAATAGACCGATGGGAGCGTTCCCAGATCGTTACCGCGTCGCCCCGGCGGGGTCGTCCTCGGACGCGGTCAGCAGAAGCGGCGCAGCAGGGTGGTGGCGCGCGCGGCGTCGAAGGCGCCCGGGTCGAAGCCGGTCCCGGCCCACTCCCGCATCACCCGGCGGTCGGGATGCTCCGGGTCGGCGAGAGCGGCGAGCAGGACGGCATAGCCGGACGGACCCCCGGCGCCCTCGGGCGGGCAGGCCCGCTCCCCCTGCGGGCAGCACGGGTATCGCTCGTCCGGGTCGGCGGCGCAGACATCCTCCACCACCAGGTCGTGCTCCCACCAGTCGCCGAAGTCGTAGAGGTAGCGGAACCGGCTGCCCTTGCCCACCACGGCGTCCAGCCGGACGTCCAGCTCGTCGCGGACGGGGAGCTCACCGTCCGGGTCGGGCTCGCCGTACTGCAGCCCGTCGATCTCGAACGAGTGCAGGCGGCAGTCGCGCCAGCCCATCGCGTGCTGCACCACCCGGTGCAGCCGGTCCAGGGTGTAGCCGCCGGGGACCAGCACCCGCCGCCAGACCGGCGGGCGGACCCCGACCAGGGACACCGTGAGCTGGAAGATCTGACGCGGCATTCGGTCCCATCCCCTCTCGGCATAGGCTGCCAGCATGATCTGCCGAGCGTGCCGGGAGCGGCGGCACGACGACTGTCCAGGCCCGAAGTGGTGCGACTGCCAGCACCGTACCCCTGAACCCACCCCGCCGGTCACCGGTCCGGCCGGCGAATGACCACCGGGACGCCGATCTCGCGGGTCTGGCCGACGCCCGCGACCGGTCCGCTGACCGATCCGGAGCTGGCCGCGCTCTACGGCCGCGCCACCCGGCCCCACCTGCGGGTCAACTTCGTGGCCAGCGTCGACGGCGCGGTCACCCTGGAGGGCTACTCCGCCGGGCTCTCCGGGGAGCCGGACAAGCGGGTCTTCGGCCTGCTCCGGATGCTCTGCGACGCACTGGTGGTGGCCGCCGGGACGCTGCGCCACGAGGGCTACCGGGCGGTCCGGCTGAGCGAGGGCCGCCGGGCCTGGCGCCGGGAGCACGGCCTGGCCGAGTACCCGACCCTGGTGGTGGTCTCCGGCTCGCTGGAGCTGGACCCGGCCCAGGCGTGCTTCGCCGACGCCCCGGTCCGGCCCCTGGTGCTCACCAGCGCCGCGGCCACGCCGCCGCCGGGGCTCACCGAGGTGGCCGAACTGGTCCGCTGCGGCGACGAACAGGTCGACCTCGCCGCCGGCCTCGCCGAACTGCGCCGCCGCGGGCTCGGTCAACTGCTCTGCGAGGGCGGCCCCCGGCTGTTCGGCGCGCTGACCACCGCCGACCTGGTGGACGAGCTCTGCCTGACCGTCGCGCCGCTGCTCGCCGGGGCCGGCCCGGACCGGATCACCACCGGGGACGCCAGCCCGCCGCGCCACCTGCCGCTGCGCCACGTCCTCGCCGCCGAGGACGGGGTGCTGATGCTGCGCTACGCCCGCGACCCGGGTGCGTCCATCCCCGCCGGCTCCGCCCCCGCCGCCTGACCGGGCTGCGGCGCCGGATCCGGCGGCAGCGAGTCCGGCAGCCCGAAGGCCGCGAGGTGCTCCGCGCCCACGAACGAGGTGATCTCGGCGACCCGGTGACCCCGCAGCGTCAGCACGTCGATCGACCACGGCAGGTACGGGCCGGTCCCGGCCCGGCGCAGGTAGGCGGCGACCGCGAGCTGACCGTTCGCGCCGGCCGGCAGGTGCCGCCAACTGCCGCAGGGGCCGAGGGGTGCGGCACGGGCGAAGTCCATGACCGCGTCGATGCCCCGGTACCAGTGCGGCATCGGCGGCATCGACCAGGTGACGTCCTCGGTGAGCAGGGCGACCAGCGCGTCGGCGTCGCCCTCCTCCAGGGCGGTGGCGTACCGGACGACGGTCTCCCGTAGCCGGGCGTCGTCGAGCGCGCGCAGGGTGCGCTGCTGCGTGACGGCGGGCAGCCGCTCGGCGAGCACCCGCCGCGCCCGTGCCAGGGCCGAGTTCACCGAGGTGGTCGAGGTGCGCATCATCGCCGCGATCTCGGCGGCCGGGTAGCCGAGGACGTCGAAGAGCAGCAGCGCGGCCCGCTGGTTGCCCGGCAGGTGCTGCAGCGCGGCCACGAAGGCCAGCTCGACCGCCTCGCGCTGCTCGTACCGGGCGTCCGGGGCGACCGGTGCGGTGCCGAGGCCGGCGTCCGGGTAGGGGCCGAGCCAGCCGACGCTCTCGTCCGCCCGGTTGTCCGGGACGGCGCGGTCACTCGCCGGGCCGAGGTCGACCGGCAGGGCCCGTCGGCCGCGGCTGGCGACCGCGTCCAGGCAGACCCGGGTGGCCACGGTGTAGAGCCAGGAGCGCAGGGAACCGCGTCCGGCGAAGCGCGGCAGTCCGCGCCAGGCCCGCAGCAGGGCGTCCTGGAGGGCGTCGTCCGCGTCGTGCACCGAGCCGAGCATCCGGTAGCAGTGGGCGTGCAGTTCCCGGCGCAGCGGGGCGACGAGCGTGGTGAAGTCGGCCTGGTCGACCGGGCCCGGCCCGGCCTGCTCCCCGGATCGGGCGGCGCTCGCGGACGTGGCGGTCACAAGCGACGATTCTGCCGCATCCGCCCGGTCTGGAAGGTGAACGGCTCACCTGCCACGAACCCGGAGGATCCGATGAGCAGCAGTTCCACCGCGCCCGTCACGGCCGGCACCCTGGAGGTCCCTGACGGGCGGCTCCACTACGAGGTACGCGGGCAGGGCCCGCTGGTGGCGCTGGTCGCCGCCCCGATGGACGCCGACGCCTTCGCCCCGCTGGCCGACCTGCTGGCCGCCGCGCACACCGTGCTGACCACCGACCCGCGCGGCATCCACCGCAGCGTGCTGCACGACCCGCACCAGGACTCGACACCCGAGCTGCGCGCCGACGACGTGTCCCGGCTCCTGGCCCACCTGGACGCCGGCCCCGCCGCGGTGCTGGGGTCCAGCGGCGGCGCGGTGACCGTGCTCGCCCTCGCCCGGGCCCACCCCGAGCAGGTGCACACGGTCGTCGCGCACGAGCCGCCGCTGCTCGGGCTGCTGCCGGAGCGGCGGGAGCTGTTGGCCCGCGAGGACGACATGATCGCCACCTACCTGGGCGGGGACCGGCTCGGCGCCGGGCGCAGGTTCCTCGCGAACGCGAACATCCAACTGCCGGAGGAGGTGGTCCTCGGCATGTTCGGCGGCGAGCCGGAGCCGCGGGCGGCCGCCGACGAGCACTTCCAGTACGTGCACATGGTCCGCGGGACCACCCGGTTCCGGCCCGACGTCGCCGCGCTGCGCGACGGCCCGACCCGGGTCGTCGTCGGGCTCGGCGAGACGTCGACCGGCCAGATCTGCGACCGCACCTCGCGGGCGCTCGCCGCGGCGTTGGGCACGGCCCCGGCGATGTTCCCCGGCGGGCACCTCGGCTTCGTGGAGGATCCGACCGCCTTCGCCACCCGGCTCGGCGAGGTGTTGGCCGACCACTGAGTGGCCCCGTACGCGACGGCGGGCGCGGGCATGCCGTGCGGCATGCCCGCGCCCGCGGTCGGAAGGCGCTGCCCGCCGGCGCCGGCGGCGGAGGAATCCGCCGGCGCCGGATCAGGCGATCAGTTGACCGAGACGGCCGACCAGGCGGCGGCCACCGTGTTGTACTCGACGCTGCCGGTGCCGTACAGGTCGGCGGCGGCCGACAGGGTGGCGGTGCGAGCGCCCGAGTATCCGGTCCGCGAGGTCATGTAGGTGGTGAGCGCGCGGTACCAGATGGCGCCGGCCTTGGCGTTGCCGATGCCGGTCACGGTGCTGCTGTTGCAGGTCGGGCTGTTGCCGTACGACGACGAGCCGCTGCCGACGGCGAGCAGGTAGAAGAAGTGGTTCGCCACGCCGGAGGAGTAGTGGACGTCCAGGCTCTTCACCTGGTTGCTGTAGCAGTCGGCCGAGGCACCGTCCTTGGACGGCTTGTCCATGTAGCGCAGCGGGGCACCGCTGGTGCGAAGCTTCTCGCCGATCAGGTAGTCGCCCGGGTCCTTGGCGTTGTTCGCGTAGAACTCGACCAGGGTGCCGAAGATGTCACTGGTGGCCTCGTTGAGGCCGCCGGACTCGCCGCTGTAGCGCAGGCCGGCGGTGTTGCTGGTGACGCCGTGGCTCATCTCGTGCCCGGCCACGTCCAGCGAGGTCAGCGGGTACCAGCCGGAGCCGCCGTCACCGTAGGTCATGCAGAAGCAGGCGTCCTGCCAGAACGCGTTGGCGTAGTTGGTGCTGTAGTGCACCCGGCTGTACGCGCCGACACCGTCGTTGCGGATGCCGTTGCGGCCGAACGTGTTCTTGTAGAAGTCCCAGGTCTCCTGCGCGCCGTACGCGGCGTCGGCCGCGGCGGTCTGCCGGTTGGCCAGGGTGCCGTCGCCGAAGACGTTCGAGGCGCTGGTGACCAGGGTGCCGGTGCCGCTGGTGCCGCCGTTCAGGTCGTACGTCTTGTGGCCGCCCCGGGTGGCGTCGGTGAGCTGGTAGGTGCCGCCGGAGAGGGTGCTGCCCACGGTCACCGTGCCGGAGTGGAAGGTGTTGCCGGTGCCGTCGCGCTGCACGCCCTCCCACGAGTCGCGGACCCTGCCGCTGGTGGCGTCGACCAGCACGTGCAGCTCGCTCGGGGTGCCGTCGGCGTACGCGCCGCCCACCACGACCTCGTAGGCGAGTGGGGTGCCGGCGGCGTCGGCGTCGTAGACGAGCTGGCTGCCGTCGACCCGGCGGGTGGTGGCGGTGGAGGCGGCGAGGGCGGCGCGGCCGGCGGCCGCGGCGCTGACCCGGGCCTTGGCGCCCCGGGTGGGGGCGACCGCGAGGCTCTGGCTGGCGCCCCGCCAGGTGTTGCCCTTGCCCAGGTGGACCACGGTGTCGCCGCCGAGGACCGGCAGGCCGTCCTGGTAGCGGTTGAGCCGGACGTGCTCGGTGCCGTCGGCGTCGGACTGCACGTTCTTGAGCGTGAAGCTCTGGCCGTCGGCGACGAGGGCGCTGCCCGAGTGGGCCTTGAGCTGGGCCACCGCGCGGGTGAACGCGTCCGAGGAGACGGGGGCGGCGGAGGCCGTGGCGGGCAGGCTGCCGGCGGCGGCCAGCAGCGCGGCCGTGGCCAGCCCGCCGAGGAGAGTGGTGCGACGCATGAAGCTCCTACCTTCGCTAGGACTGCCGGTCGGGGGGGTACCGACCGACGGGTGATCCGCCGGGGGTGGGGCACGACGGATCGGCCGCGCCCGGGCGGGTGGCACGGGCATGGCGGCACCCGAGGCATCGATGGAGGAAAGATCCTCGATGTGCTGTTGCACATTCTTGCGTCACGCGACCCTTGTCTGTCACGGCCTGCGGCCAAGATTTTTTCCACGGTTCTTCACATCCCATTCACCCCGCAGCCCGCAGCCACCGACTCGGCGGCACCGGTGCCGCGCCGGCGGTCCGGGTCGTAACCTGGGGAAATGCGTGCACCGCAGCCGGCCGAGGCGGCTCCGGACGGGCCGGGCCGGCCATTGCTGGCCGGTGGCCTGCTGGTCGCCTCCGGCCTGATCGACGTGCTGAGCGCGTCCGCCACCCTCGCGGCGACGCCGTTCCTGGTGCTGACCCCGGGCGGCGTCTACCCGGTCGACATCACCGGCTGGGCCCGGCTGCACCTGGCGATCGGCGTCGCGGTGGCGCTCACCGGCCTGCTGGCCGTCACCGGCAGGCGTGGCACGGCCGGGCTCGCCGTCGGGTGTGCGGCGCTGGCGATCGTCGTGGACATCCTCCTGCTGCCGTACGCGCCGTTCCGGGCCCTCCTGGTGGCCGCGGTCAACGGGGCGGCCATCCGGCTGCTGATCCGCCACCGCCGGGCCGTCCGCCCGGGCCGGTGAGGCAGCCCGCTCCGCCTCAGCGCGGTTCGCAGATCCGGCCGGTGAAGGCCGGGTCGGCCTCCCGTTCGGCCGCCCAGACCGGGTTGAGCACCAGGGCGAGCGGCGGGGCCTGCCAGGCGGCGCCGAGCCGCTGCAGGAGGGCGTACTCCCGCCGTGGCTGGTCGACGTGACCACCGGCGAGGAAGTCGACCACCCGCTCCTCGGCCGCCCGGCGGCCGATCAGCCCGCCGTGGAACGCCGGCAACTGGAACACCGGGATCCGGCTGTACTCCCCCGGCGGCGCCTCGGCGGCGCTGACCGTCGGCAGGAAGGCGATCATGCGGACGCCGGCCACCGGGCAGAGCGTGCGGTTGCGGTAGAAGGGCGCGTTCACCAGCACCGAGCGCACGAACGGCTCGTCGGGGCGGCTCCGGTCGGCGCGGCCGAGGCCGACCAGCCAGAACAGCCCCCGCAACTCCCAACCGGTGGCCACTCCCCAGCCGCTGTACCCGGGCGGCGGATAGTAGGCGCGCCCGGGCTGGATGAGCGGGCTGAACAGCAGCACCGCCTCCACCGGGGACGGCTTCGGCCCCTTCTCCAGGTAGGTCCGCGCCACCATGGCGCCCTCACTGGAACCGATCAGGGCCACCGGCCGGCCGGTCCGCCGGTGCAGGGCCTCGACCTGGGCGCGGAGCAGGACCGAGCTGGAGTCCAGCGAGCGATGGGTGGCCGTGTGCCGGTACGGCAGCGGCCGACCCTGTCGGTCGAGGCCCTGGTACGAGAAGCGCTCCACCCGCGGGTCCGCCGGCTGTCGCCCGCTCCAGTGCGAGTCGTGCCCGGCGATGACGATCACCGCGTGCGGCACCCGGTCCGGTAGCCGCTCGGTGACCACCAGGGGCATCCACTCCTGCGGCGGACCCGTGACGAGATTGAGGATCGGCTGCGCGGCGACCGCGGCGGCCATGGTGAGGATGATCGCCACCGGTGCCACCGGAACCCGGGCCAACCGGATCCGGGCGGGCAGCACGGCCGCCGTGACGGTCTGCCGCCAGAGCAGGCCGTTGGCCACGCCGGCCAGCGCCGCGACGAGCACCCCCCACCACCCGGAGGTGCTGGAGATCACCGCCCCGGCGATGGTGAGCACCGCGAAGTTGAGCACCGACCAGCCGAGCAGCTCGATCGTGGGCAGGCCACGCCACCAGGTCCGGGCCACTCCGGCGCGCTGCAGGAACGGGGCGAGCACCAGCATCGGGATCAGCGAGGCGAACAGGTAGAGGGAGAGCGCGACCGCCGAGAAGGCGACCGAGAGCGCGGCCCACGGCGAAATGACCACCAGGGCGAGGGCGGCCACCTCCAGGTTCCGCCGGAGCAGCCAGGCGAACGACGGGCGCGGCACCTGTCCGGGCCAGGCCAGCGCGGTGAGCCCCGCGGAGAGCAGCCCGCGGAAGACGGCGAGGGCCACCAGCCCGAACAGGAAGTGCCACCAGGAGTTGTGGTAGATCAGCAGCCAGCGCAGGTCGTGGTACGAGTCGTAGGGCCAGACCGCGGTGACCTGGGGAGCGAGACCGCGGGCGCCGTGGAAGCCGATGCCCACCAGCACCGCCTCCTGCACCACCGCCGGCACGACAGCGAGGGCCAGGAGCATCGCCGTCCGGCTACGGATCGCTTCCACCGCCGCTCCTCGCCCTTCCGTCCGCGGACCCCTTGAGGATCTCGCGGACCGGGCCGGCGGGAGCGGGAATCCCACAGCCCGGCCGTACGGACGGTCAACGGACGGCGGCGCTGCGCGAACACGACCGACGCGGGAGGTGGCGTCCGCCGCGTCGCGTGGCAACCTGTCGCATCCCTCAGGCAGGATGCACCACGTGCGCCGCGAAAGGGACGACCAGCCGACCGGAGACCGCCGATGACCGACGACCTGCTCGACGGCCCCGGCCACGGGGTCGGCCGGGTGCTGGGCACCGCCGACGCCACCCCGCTCACCTTCTGGACCGCCGTCGCCCCCGGCAGCTACCTCCAGCTCGACGACGTGGTGGTCACCCGCCGCGAGCTGCCCGACCGGGAGCCGGTGACCATCGCCGGCGTGGTCACCCAGGTGCGCGCGCGGCACGAGGGGGCGCAGTTCGACTCCGACGTCTTCGCCATCGCCGACGGCACCCTGCCGGCCCAGGTGCAGGAGGCCGCCGAGGTCACCACCACCCGGGTCGACCCCGAGTTCTACGTGCCGCCCACCCCCGGCGCGGTGGTGCACCGGGCCGAGGGTGACGCCCGCGCCCGGGCGCTGCACTTCGACCGGATGGAGCGGCGCGTCCCGATGGGCATGGGCCGCGACGGCGTCCCGGTCTACCTCAACGCCGATTTCCTCGACGGCACCCGGGGCGCGCACGTCTCCATCTCCGGCATCTCCGGCGTGGCCACCAAGACCAGCTTCGCCACCTTCCTGCTCTACTCGGTCTTCCGGTCCGGGGTGCTCGGCGGCGACGCGGTGAACGCCAAGGCGCTGATCTTCAACGTCAAGGGCGAGGACCTGCTCTTCCTCGACCATCCCAACGCCCGGCTCGACGACGACACCCGGGCCGGCTACGCCAAGCTCGGCCTCGACGCGGGCGCCTTCCCGGACGTACGGGTGTATGCGCCGCCCCGGGTCGGCGACTCCTCCGGCACGCCGGACGTGAGCAGCCGGCTCACCGGGGTGGACAGCTTCTACTGGACGCTGAGCGAGTTCTGCGCCGACCGGCTGCTGCCCTACGTCTTCGCCGACGCCGACGACGAGCGGCAGCAGTACACGATGGTGGTCCACTCGGTCGCCGCCCACCTGGCCCGCTACGCCCAGCCCGCGGACGGCGGGGTGAGCATCGACGGGGTCCGGCTCGGCTCCTACGCCGACCTGGTCGACCACATCGTCGAGCAGCTCAACGACGACGAGACCCGGGGCGACTGGGCGGGCAGCGCGGTCGGCCTGGGCACGGTCAACGCGTTCGCCCGCCGGCTGATCGGCAGCAAGAAGGACCTGGGCCGGCTGATCCGGGGCGACCTGGCCACCCGCCGCCCGCACTCGATCAACACCGCCGAGAGCGCCCAGGTCACCGTCGTCGACCTGCACAACCTGCCGGACCGGGCGCAGCGCTTCGTGGTCGGCGTGACGCTCAAGAGCGAGTTCGAGCGCAAGGAGAAGGCCGGCACCGCCAAGCCGCTGCTCTTCGTCGTCCTCGACGAGCTCAACAAGTACGCCCCGCGCGAGGGCTCCTCCCCGATCAAGGAGGTGCTGCTGGACATCGCCGAGCGGGGCCGCTCCCTCGGGGTGATCCTGGTCGGCGCGCAGCAGACCGCCAGCGAGGTGGAGCGGCGGATCGTCACCAACTCGGCGATCCGGGTGGTCGGCCGGCTCGACCCGGCCGAGGCGTCCCGCCCGGAATACGGCTTCCTCCCGCCCGCCCAGCGGCAGCGGGCGCTGCTGGCCAAGCCGGGCACCATGTTCGTCAACCAGCCCGACATCCCGGTCCCGCTCTGCCTGGAGTTCCCCTTCCCGGCCTGGGCCACCCGGGTCTCCGAGGCCGGCCGGGCGCCGTCGGAGACGCTGCGCTCGATCACCCAGGCGGCCGACCCGTTCGCCGTGGTGGGCACCGGCGCTTCCGACGACGACATCCCGTTCTGAGGGCGGTGACCCGTGAAGATCCTGCACACCTCCGACTGGCACGTCGGCAAGGTCCTGAAGGGGCAGTCCCGCGCCGAGGAGCACAAGCAGGTGCTCGCCCAGGTGATCGAGATCGCCAGGGCCGAGCGGCCCGACCTGGTCATCGTGGCCGGCGATCTCTACGACACCGCCGCACCCACCCCGGAGGCGACCCGGCTGGTCACCCGGGCGCTGACCGCGCTCCGGCGCACGGGCGCGGACGTGGTGGCGATCGGCGGCAACCACGACAACGGCCCAGCCCTCGACGCGCTGCGCCCCTGGGCCGAGGCGGCCGGCATCACGCTGCGCGGCAGCGTCCGGGACAGCCCGGCCGAGCACGTCATCGACGGGGTCACCGCCGGCGGTGAGCGCTGGCAGCTCGCCGCGCTGCCCTTCCTCTCCCAGCGGTACGCCGTCCGCGCCGTGGAGATGTACGAGCTGACCGCCGCCGAGGCCAACCAGACGTACGCCGACCACCTCGGCCGGGTCCTCGCCCGGCTCGCCGAGGGCTTCACCGAGCCGGACCGGGTGCACCTGGTCACCGCGCACCTGACCGTGGTCGGGGCGAGCACCGGCGGCGGCGAGCGGGACGCGCACACCGTCCTCGGCTACGCGGTGCCGGCCACCGTCTTCCCCGGCAACGCCCACTACGTGGCGCTGGGCCACCTGCACCGCTCGCAGCGGGTCATCGGTCCCTGCCCGGTCCGCTACAGCGGCAGCCCGCTCGCCGTCGACTTCGGCGAGCAGGAGAACGTCGGCTCGGTGACGATCGTCGAGGTGACCGCGACCACGGCCGCCCAGATCCGCGAGGTGCCGGTTCCCGGGGCCACCCCGTTGCGCACGGTCCGGGGCACCCTGGCCCAGCTCGCCGAGCTCGACGCCCCCGAGGGCTGGCTGCGCGTCTACGTCCGCGAGCAGCCCCGCGCCGGGCTGCGCGAGGAGGTGCAGGAGCTGCTGCCCCGGGCGCTGGAGATCCGGATCGACCCGGAGCTGGTGCCCACCCCCGGCAGCGGCACCCGCACCGCCCAGCGGGCCGGCCGCTCGCCGCGCGAGCTCTTCGCCGACTACCTGGGCAGCCGGGGCCATGTCGACGAGGGCGTCCAGGAGCTCTTCGACGAACTGCTCGAGGAGGCCGATCGCTGATGCGACCGATGCGACTGGACCTGGCCGGCTTCACCGTGTTCCGCGAGGAGACCACCGTCGACTTCACCGACGCGGACTTCTTCGCGCTGGTCGGGCCGACCGGCTCCGGCAAGTCGACGGTGCTCGACGCGATCTGCTTCGCCCTCTACGGCACCGTGCCCCGCTGGGGCGGCACCCGGGGCCTGGCCAACGCCCTGGCACCGTCGGCCACCGAGGCGCGGGTGCGGCTGGTCTTCGAGTCCGCCGGCGACCGCTACGTGGCGACCCGGGTGGTCCGCCGGGACGGCCGGGGCGCGGTCAAGACCGCCAACGCCGGGCTCCAGCTGATGCCTCCCGGGTTCGACGTCACCAAGCTCGACACCGGGCTCAGCCCGGACGACCTCGGCGAGGTGGTGGCCGGCACCCCCGCCGAGATGGAGCAGGCGGTGCTGGCGGCGGTCGGGCTGCCGTACGAGCAGTTCACCAGCTGCGTGGTGCTGCCGCAGGGGCAGTTCGCCGACTTCCTGCACGCCAAGCCGGCCACCCGGCAGCAGATCCTGGTCAACCTGCTCGGGCTCGGCATCTACGAGGAGGTGCAGAAGCGGGCCACCGAGCGCGCCGGCCAGGCCGAGGCGAAGCTGGAGGCGGTCGACAAGATGCTCGGCGGGCTCGCCGACGTCGACGACGCCACGCTGGCGGCGGCGCAGGAGCGGGTCGACCGGGTGCGGGAGCTGGCCGGGGCGGTGGCGGCGGCCGTACCGGAGCTGGAGCGGGCCCGGGCCACGGCGCGCGAGCAGGCCGCGGCGCTGGCGGCGCTGGATGCGGAGCTGGCGGTGCTGGCCGGGGTCCGGCCGCCGGACGGGATCACCGAGCTGGCCCGGGCGGTGGCCGCGGCGCGCGGGGCGGCCGACGAGGCCGCGGCGGCCGTCGGGCTCGCCGAGGAGCGCGAGGAGAAGCTGCGCGGCGAGCTGGCCGGGGCCGGCGACGAGAGCGCGCTGCGGCTGCTGCTCAGGACGCACGGCGACCGGGAGCGGCTGACCGGCGAGCTGGCGGCGGTGGCCGCGGCGGTGGCCGCGGCGCAGACCGAGCACGACGCGGGGGCCGGGGCGCTCGCGCAGGCCCGGGCGGCCGCCGAGCGGGCCGAGGTGGAGTTGGACGCGGCGTTCCGGGCGCACGAGGAGGCGAAGGCCACCGACCAGGCGGTGGCGTTGCGGGCGCACCTGGTCGAGGGCGCCCCCTGCCCGGTCTGCGAGCAGGTGGTCCCCCGGGTGCCGGCGGTGCCCGAGGGGTCGGCGGTGGCCCGGGCGGTCGCGGCCGGCAAGGCGGCCCGGGCGACCAGCGAGGCGGCGAAGCGGGTGGTGCAGGAGCGCGACGCCGCCGCCCGCGAGCTGGACCGGGTGCTGCTGCGCGCCCGGACCGAGCACGACCAGCTCACGGCCCGGCTGGCCGAGCTGGACGGGCAGCTCGCCGACGCCGCCGCGCCGGAGACGCTGCGCGAGGCGCTGGCCGAGCACGCCCGGCTGCGCCGCGCGCTGGAGGAGGCGGCGGGGGCGGTGCGCGCCGGCCGGGACGCGGCCCGCCGGGCCCGGAGCGCGCTCGACGGCGCGCAGGATCGGCTCCGCCGCGCCTGGCGCGACTTCGACGCCGTCCGGGACGGGCTGGCCCGGTTCGGCCCGCCCGCCGCCGACCGGGAGGACGTGGCCGCCGCCTGGGCGGCGCTGGCCGGCTGGGCCGGCGAGGAGGCCGATCGGCGGCGGGTCGACCGCCCCGGGCTGGCCGCCGCGGTCGGGGCGGCCGAGACGGCCGCGGGTGAGGTCGCGGAGCGGATCGCCGGGCTCTTCGCCACCGCCGGGCTCGACTCCGGCGACGACCCGCTGCGCGACGCCGCGGTGGCGGTGGAGCGGGCCGAGGCGGAGCTGCGCCGGCTGGCGGAGCGCCGGGAGCAGGCCGCCGAGCTGCGCGAGCAGCGGGCCGGTCACGAGCGGGCGGCCCGGGTGGCCCGGGCCCTGGCCGGGCACCTGCGGGCCAACAACTTCGAGCGCTGGCTGCTGGCCGAGGCGCTGGACCTGCTGGTCGACGGCGCCTCGCGGATCCTGCGGGAGCTCTCGGGCGGCCAGTACGACCTGGTGCACGACAAGGGCGAGTTCTTCGTCGTCGACCACCACGACGCCGGGCTGCGCCGGGGCGTGCGCACCCTCTCCGGCGGCGAGACGTTCCAGGCGTCGCTGGCCCTGGCGCTCGCGCTGTCCGAGCAGCTCGCCGGGATGTCGACCACCGCGGCGAGCCTGGAGTCGATCGTCCTGGACGAGGGCTTCGGCACGCTGGACGCGGCCACCCTGGACACCGTCGCGGCCACCCTGGAGAACCTGGCCGCCCGGGGCGACCGGATGGTCGGCGTGGTCACCCACGTGCCGGCGCTCGCCGAGCGGATCCCGGTCCGCTTCGAGGTCCGCAAGGACGCCCGCACGGCCCGCGTCGAGCGGACCGGGCTGTGAACGGACCGCGGCTCTTCGTCGACGCGTGGGACCCGGCGTACGGGGCGTCGTTCGAGGCGGGCGGCGGGGGCGGCCCGGCGGCGCAGAGCAGCGCCCAGGTCGACGCCGGCGTCGAGCTGCCGGCGACCGACTGGCGGGCGATCGGCGTCCGGCGGGACGTGCCCGCCCCGGACGTGGTGCTGCTGGTCGACGGGGTACGCCGGATCGACGCCAGCGTCTGGACGGCCGAGGACGACGGGGGCTCGTTTCCCGGCATCGCCGCCTCGTACGCCGCCGGGGTGGTCCGCTGCGACCTGGAGCGCGGCGCGGCCGAGCTGGCCGGGGCGAAGGTGGGCCGGGGGCTGTTCACCGCCAGCCCGTCCGCGCAGGACGTGGTGGCCGGGCCGATCCGCTACCCGGTGCACCGGGTCGGCGGCAGCGGTGAGCTGAGCAAGCTGCCGGCGGCCGTGCAGGCGCCGCTGACCGCGCTGGAGGTGGCGGTCTCGGACGCGGCGCGGACCGACGGGGACCTGCTGGTGGTGGACGGGCCGCTGCGCAGCCGCCGCCAGTTGCCGCGCACCCTGGGCTACATCAAGACCCAGCACAGCCAGTACCTGGACGCCCGGCTGACCGCCGTGGTCACCGGCCTGGCCCCGGGTGAGCGTTGCCCGGTGTTCCGGCTGGGCACCGCGTGGGGCGGCTACTCCTGGTATCTCCGGCTGCCGGTGTCCGGCGGCGCGCCGTGGGCGGGCATCGTCCGGGTGGAGTGCTCGGCGGAGCTGACCGAGACCGAGGCGATCCAGCTGGCCGACCTGTCCCTGGTCACGCTTCCCCGGTTCGCCTCCACCCCGTACAAGGATCCGCGGGCCCCGCAGAACCTGATCCCGATCGCCGGCCTGGAGCGCCGGCTGCGCGGGATGCTCGGCGACGCCCGCCTGCTGCACCGGGTGCTGACCGCGGCGGCCCGGGAGATCCGGCGCTGATGGGCCGCCGACGCGGCGCCGACCGGGTGGTCGAGCAGGTCGACACCGGGCAGGCCGAACTGGTGCCGGACCCGGACCGGCCGGGTTCCTGGACGCTGCTGCTGGACGGCGCCCCGCAGTCCCATGTGGACCTGACGGATCCGACCCACCTGGAGTTCGAGTACGTCCGGCGGCTGGCCGCCGCCGTCGACCTGGTCGCGCCGCCCGGCACGCCGCTGCGGGTGCTGCACCTGGGCGGGGGCGCGCTGACCCTGCCCCGATATGTCTCCGCCACCCGCCCGGGCTCCACCCAGCGGGTGTCCGAGGTGGACGGTGCGCTGGTGGAGCTGGTCCGCCGGGCGCTGCCCTGGCCGAGCGACCCGCGGCTGCGGGTGCGGGTGGGGGACGCCCGGGCCACCCTGACGTCCAGCCGGGACGCCAGCTACGACCTGGTCGTCGCGGACGTCTTCGCCGGCGCCCGCACCCCGGCCCACCTGACCTCGGTGGAGTATGCCGCCGAGGTGGCCCGGGTGCTCCGTCCCGACGGCTGCTACCTGGCCAACCTGGCCGACGGCCCGCCGCTGCGGCACGCCCGCGCCCAGGTTGCCACGGTGCGGACGGTGCTGCCCCGGGCCTGCCTGGTGGGGGACGCGGCGGTGCTGCGCGGCCGGCGGTACGGCAACCTGGTGCTGGTGGCGTCCCGGGTGGAGCCGCCGGTGCCGGAGCTGACCCGGCGCGCGGCCGGCGACTGGTTCCCCGGCCGGGTGGTGGCCGGGGCCGAGCTGGACCGGTTCGCCGGCGGCGCCCCGGTGGTCCGGGACGCCGACGCCACCGACTCCACCCCGCCACCGCCCGGAATTTTTTCCGTGCGTCGTTGATCCGCCGGGCGGACCGCTCCGTATCACCGGGCGGCCATGCCCGTGGGGGCCGGCTGATGTCATTGGACACCGGAGGTCTGCATGCATGCGGTGGCGGCCGGCTGGCACGGCGCGGTGGCGAGGCCCGAGTGGATGTTCGCCCGGGCGCAGCCCCATTCGCGCGCGTCCCGGTCGGGCCGGGGGGTCGACGCCCGCTCCGCGGATCGCCAGAATGATCCGGTGCCGCCGCGACCGGCGCCCGGGCGCCACCAGGCGACGTCCACCGAGGCGAGTCATTCCGACCAGCTGATCCGGCTGTTGTACGCGGAGCATGCCGGGCCGCTGCTGATGTTCGTGATGCGGTTGACCGGTGGGGACCGGCAGCGCGCCGAGGACATCGTGCAGGAGACCCTGTTGCGGGCGTGGCGCAACGCGCACCGGCTGGGCATCCAGGGCCAGGGCTCGCTGCGCCCGTGGCTGGTGACGGTGGCCCGGCGGATCGCGATCGACGAGCACCGCAGCGAGCAGGCCCGGCCGGCCGAGACGTACGACCGGGATCTCACGGCGTTCGCCGAGGCGGACAGCACCGACCGGGTGCTGCGCACGATGACCGTGGCGGACGCGCTGCGCACGCTGAGCCAGTCGCACCGGGAGATCCTGGTGGCGACCTACTTCCGGGGGCGTACGGTGCCCGAGGCGGCCGAGGAGCTCGGTCTTCCGCTCGGCACCGCGAAGTCGCGCGTCTACTACGCGCTGCGCGCGCTGCGCACGGCTCTGCAGGAGAGGGGGGTGACGGAATGAGCCGGGCAGATCACATGGATGTCGCCGCGTACGCGCTCGGCGTGCTGGACCCGCAGGACGCGGAGCGGTTCGAGGAGCATCTCGCCACCTGCTGGGCGTGCGCGGCCGAGTTGGAGACGATGGTCCCGGTGGTCGGCCTGCTCTCCGGCATCGACGGCGAGACGATGATGGCGCTGGAGCAGACCCACACGGATCCGGCGCTGCTGGACCGGACCCTGATGGCGGTCCGGCGGGACCGGCGGCGGACCCGGATGCGGCAGCTCTTCGCCACCGCGGCAGCGGTGGTGGCGTTCGGGAGCCTGACCGGGGTCGGCCTCGCCACGGTGTTCGACGACGGCGGGCGGATCCCGCAGGCCGAGCCCACGTCGAGCGTGCCCGTGCCCACCGCGGCGCCGACCACGTCGTCCGACCCGAACGGCTCGGGCACAGGGGGCAACGAGCACGAGGGCGACGAGCACCGGGCGATCGACCCGGGCACCGGGGTGAAGACCTTCATGTGGCTCGCGAAGAAGGAGTACGGCACGCAGATCGACGTGCAGCTGGCCAAGCTGCCCGGGCCGCGCACCTGCCGGCTGGTGGTGATCCGCAAGAACAACACCAGCGAGGTGGTGTCGACCTGGTCCGTGCCGGGCACCGGCTACGGGACGAACAGTCACAGCACCCCGCTGGAGCTGAGCGCGTCCACGTCGGCCCCGCTGGACGAAATCTCCAAGATCCAGGTGCAGTCGATCGACGTGGGCGGGATCGCCACTCCGCTGGTGACGGTGGCTGACATCTGATCCCACGGGGACGGTCGGCGCCGGGCAGCGACGCGCCCGGCGTCGTTTCGGCGTGTCCGGATCGGGTCGCACTCGATGTCCTCCCCTACGTACCGCGGACCGGATCGGTTCAACGAGTCCACTGTGAAATGGAGCACCTTTTTCTCTTCAACCTTGACAGCACGCCGCTCCGTACTACCGGGCGAACTGCCAAGATTGAGGAGGGCACGTGGCACACCTGAAGCGGACGACCGTCATCGTCGCGAGCGCGATGGTCGCACTAACGGCCTGCGCCCCAGCGGGCTACAACGGGGCGAACTCGAGCGCGGCCGAGCCGGTCGCCGTCGCCGCGGCCGAGCCCACCGCGACGGCCGAACCGGAGGCCACCGCGACCGCGGACGCCCCCGCCAACGAGCCGGCCGCGCCCCCGGCCGACGTGCGGCTCACCGACCAGTTGGTCGGCAAGAAGCTGCCCCGGATGGGCCAGGTGGTGACCGACCAGGACGGCTGGGTCCTCTACCGCTTCGACAAGGACTCGGCCGACCCGCCGCAGTCCAACTGCGTGGACAAGTGCGCCCAGGTCTGGCCGCCCGCGCTGACCGACGGCAACCCCCAGCTGCAGGGCGTCTCCGACGAGAAGGTCGGCACGGTCACCCGCCAGGACGGCACCCGGCAGATCACCATCGGGGGCTGGCCGGTCTACCGCTACATCGGGGACAAGAAGCCCGGCCAGTGGAAGGGCCAGGGCGTCGGCGGCACCTGGTTCGTGGTCGACACGAACGGCAGGAAGAACCTGACCTGCCTGCCCACCGGCACGCCGAAGGCGGTCGCCCCGCCGGCCTCGGGCGGCTCGGACAGCGGCGGCTCCGGGTACTCGTACTGATCCGACGTCGCCCCCGGACACGGTGGCCGGTCGCAGCCGGGGAGGGCGCGGCCGGCCGCCGTCGTGACCTGGACGCCCGGCGTAACCGGCAGCGCCCCGCGTCCCGGCGCGGCGCCGGCCCGACCCGGGCCGGCGCCGCGGACGTGCCCAGGTCACCCGGCGCCTCTCGGGTCCCGCCCCCGCCGACGCGACGCGGCGGTGTCGCCCGTCACGGCGGACCCGCGTGGCAGAGTGGCGGGGTGACCTCCCCCGCCGCCCGCCGGACGCTGCGCCCACCGGCCGGTTACCGACTGGCCCCGTCGGTGCGCGGGCTCACCTTCAGCCCGTACGACCCGTGCGCCCGGGTCGTCGCCGGCACCTTCTGGTGGGCCACCCGCACCCCGGCCGGACCGGCCACCCTCGCGCTGCGCCCCGCCGCCGGGGAACTCGTGGCCGAGGGGTACGGCCCGGGCGCCGAGCAGGTGGTCGAGCAGGCCGACGGGGTCGCCGGGCTCCGCGACGACCTGACCGGCTTCGCCGACCTCGCGGCGGCGCACCCGCTGGTGGCCCGGCTGGCCCGGGACCACCACGGGCTGCGGATGCCGGCCACCGGGCAGGTCTTCCCCCGGGTGCTGCGGGCCGTGCTGGAACAGAAGGTCACCGGCAAGGAGGCGTACCGGGCGTACGCCGCGACCGTCCGGTACTTCCGGGAGCCGGCGCCCGGGCCGCTGCAACCGCTGCTGCTGCCGCCCACCGCGGCGGCCGTGGCGGCCGCACCATACTGGGTCTTCCACCCGTTCGGCGTGGAGCAGCGCCGGGCCGACACGCTGCGCCGCGCGGCCGCCGTCGCGGACCGGCTGGAACGCTGCGCCGACGCCGCCGAGGCGACCCGCCGGCTCACCGCGATCCCCGGGATCGGGCCGTGGACCGCCGCCGAGGTGGTCCGGATCGCGTACGGCGACCCGGACGCGGTCAGCGTCGGCGACTACCACATCCCCAACACGGTGGCCTGGGCCCTCGCCGGCGAGCCGCGCGGCGACGACGCCCGGATGCTGGCCCTGCTGGAGCCGTTCCGGGGGCACCGCGGCCGGGTCTGCCTGCTGCTGGAGGCGGCCGGCATCCAGGCGCCCCGGTACGGCCCCAGGGCGACCATCCGCTCGTTCGCGCGCTACTGAGCCGCGCAGAGCCGGCGCAGGGTCCGCCCCAGCCACCAGGCGTAGGCCTGCTGGACGGCCCGGGCGACCGGCCCGGCCGCGCGCACCCACCAGCGGGCCGGGCGGCTGAACGCGGTCACCTCGAAGAAGACCCCGCCGGCCTCCCGCAGCACCAGGAACGCCTCCTCGCCGACCTCGGGATGCCCGGGCAGCGTGCCGTAGCCGAACCCGGCCCGGTCCGGCTCCGCCACCGCCCAGACCACCTCGGTGGGGCCCCAGACCCGTAGCGGCCCGACCCCGAGCCCCGGGGTGACCCGGACCCCCGCCTCCGCGCGCGGCGCCCCGGTGCGCATCACCACGCCCGCCGCCCGGTGCAGCCGCCAGCCGAGCACCGCCTCCGAGGCGGTCGGGAAGCAGCCGTCCGGCAGCCGGACCCGGTGGCGCAGGTGGTGGTAGCCGGCCGGCAGGCGCCCGTCGCGGGTCGCCCCCACCTCGGGGTACGTCAGCTCGGGCACGGGCGGCCACCTTTCCGGCTGCGGGACACCGCCAGGGTACGGGCGGGACGGGTGGCCCGCCCGACGCCGGCCCGGCGGCCTGTGGTGGGCTGGCCGGGTGACCGAGCAGGTGACCATCGCCCCGGCCGGTGTCCCGGACGCCGGCGGGCTACGCGGCCTCGCGCAGGTCGGCCAGGCCGACCGGGGCGTGCCGGCGGAGCAGTTCCTCCAGGTCGGCCACCGAGGCCACCTCGCCGATCACGTTGGCGCCGCCGCCGTGCTCCGGGCGGTAGCGGTGCACCAGCCGGTAGCGGTACCGACCGCGGATCAGCTCCACGCTGACCCGCCACCGCCCACAGCACCCGCAGATCCACTCCGGCACGCCGCGACGGTAGCCCTGACCTGCGGTTTCGCCATCCGGTCAGGGGTGACGAAGGGGTCCCGGCCGGGACACGCGGCCCGGCACCGCCGGTGATCTGCCTCACGACCGTCGGAGGCGTCTGATTGACTGTCGCCGTGGACCTGCCGATCAATCCGCCGGTCGAGCCGATGCTGGCCAAGAGCGTGCCCCAGCTTCCCACCGCCCCCGGGATGACGTACGAGCCGAAGTGGGACGGATTCCGCTGCATCATCTTCCGCGACGGCGACGAGGTGGAGCTCGCCAGCCGGGGCGGCAAGACGATGACCCGCTACTTCCCGGAAGTGGTCGAACAGGCGCGCCGCCAGCTCCCGCCGAGATGCGCGGTCGACGGCGAGCTGATCGTGATCCGCCGGGACGGGCCCGGCGGCCAGCCGAGGCTCAACTTCGAGCTGCTCGCCCAACGGATCCACCCGGCCGCCTCCCGGGTGAAGCTGCTCGCCGAGACCACCCCGGCCGACTTCGTCGCCTTCGACCTGCTGGTCCTCGGCGACGAGCTGCTCACCGACCAGCCCTACCCGCAGCGCCGGGCCCGGCTGGAGCAGGCGCTGGCGGGGGTCCGCCCGCCGGTGCACGTCACCCAGGTGACCACCGATCCGGAGACGGCCCGGCGCTGGTTCGAGGTGTTCGAGGGGGCCGGGCTGGACGGCCTGATCGTCAAGCCGGCCGACCTGCCCTACGAGCCGGGCAAGCGGCTGATGTTCAAGGTCAAGCACGCGCGCACCGCCGACGTGGTGGTGGCCGGCTTCCGCTGGCACAAGTCCGGCCCGGTGGTCGGCTCGCTGCTGCTCGGCCTCTACGACGACGCCGGCGTGCTGCACCACATCGGGGTGAGCTCGTCCTTCACCGCGGCCCGGCGCAAGGAGCTGCTGGCGGAGCTGGAGCCGTACCGGGACGTCGACGGCGGGCACCCGTGGGTGCACGGCGACCACGAGCGGGGGCAGCGCATCCCGGGCGGGGTGAGCCGGTGGACCGGCACCCGCAACCTGGAGTGGGAGCCGCTGCGCCCGGAGCTGGTCGCCGAGGTCGGCTACGACGCGATGGAGGGCGACCGGCTGCGGCACACCGCCCAGTTCGCCCGCTGGCGCCCTGACCGGGATCCCCGCTCCTGCACCTATGACCAGCTGGAGCGCCCGATCCGCTACGACGTGGACCAGGTGCTGCGCGGCGATCCGGCGGCGACCGTCGGCGGCGCGCGCGGCCCGGCGTAGCGTGGCCGTCGACACGATCATGGAAGGCGCCGAGGTGACCCGCTTCTCCGACCGGATCCGCCGGATCCGGCCCGCCCTGGCCGGCTTCGCCGCCGCGGTGCTGCTCACCGCCGGCTGCACCCTGCCGGCGATCGCCCCCCGGACGGAGGGTCAGGGCGAGGCGGCCGCCCCGGGCACCGCCCCGACCTGGCGCGCCTGCCCGGAGGTCCCCGACGAGCTGGTCGGGCGGGGGGCGCCGGGCATGCGCTACGAGTGCGCGCGGATCGCCGTGCCGCGAAACTGGGGCAACGGCGCGACGGCCGGGCCGGGCGCCGGGGAGACCTTCGAGATCGCGCTGATCCGGATCCGGTCGAACCGGCAGCACGACCGGATCGGCTCGCTGGTGGTCAACCCCGGCGGGCCGGGCGCCTCCGGCGTGGACACCGCCGTCTACCTCTCGTTCGGCTCGGGGTTCGGCGGGCTGCCGCCCGCGGTGACCGACCGCTTCGACATCGTCGGGTTCGACCCGCGCGGGGTGGCCCGGTCCAGCCCGGTGAAGTGCATCCCCGACGCCGACCTGGACGCCAGCTTCGGCTACGACCCCGATCCGGAGAGTCAGGCGTCGTTCGACGGCTTCGTCGACCTCAACAAGCGGGTCGGGCAGCGGTGCGGCGCCAAGTACGGCGACCAGCTCCCGCTCTACGGCACCGAGCAGGCCGCCCGGGACATGGACGCGGTCCGCGCGGCGGTCGGCGACGAGAAGCTCAGCTACCTCGGCTACTCGTACGGGACCCTGCTCGGCGCGGTGTACGCCCAGCTCTACCCCCAGCGGGTGCGGGCCCTGGTGCTCGACGGCGCGGTGGACCCGCAGCAGAAGCTGATCGCCGGGTCGGAGAGCCAGGCGAAGGGCTTCGAGCGGGCCTTCGACAACTTCGACCGGTGGTGCGCGGCGAACGCCGGGAGCTGCCCGCTCGCGCCGGACGCCCGGGGCGCGGTCACCGCCGCCATCGACAAGGCCAGGGTCTCCCCGGTGCGGGGCCGGGACGGCCGGGAGGCCACCGCGGGCTGGGTGTTCTACGCGGTCATCTCCTCGCTCTACACCGAGTCGGGCTGGCAGGAGCTGGCCCGGGGGATCGACTCCCTGCAGGGCGGCGACCCGACCGGGGTGTTCAAGCTCGCCGACGCGTACGCGGGCCGCGAGGAGGACGGGCACTACAGCAACCTCTTCGACGCGAACATGGCGGTGAACTGCGCGGACGAGACGGAGAAGCCGACCCGCGAGCAGATCCGCCAGCTCCAGTCGCAGTGGCGGCAGAAGTACCCGCTGTTCGGCCCGGCCCTGGCCGTGGGGATGCTCGGCTGCGTGGAGTGGCCCGGCGGGCGGGACCCGTACCCGACCGGCAAGGCGGCCGGGGCGCCGCCGATCGTGGTGGTCGGCACCACCGGCGACCCGGCCACGCCCTACGAGCAGACCGCCGCGCTGGCCTCGATGCTGAGTGTGGGGCGGGTGCTCACCTGGGAGGGTGAGGGGCACACCGCCTACCCGCAGACCGCCTGCGTCACCGCCGCCGTCGACGCGTACCTCATCTCGCTCACCGTTCCCCGGGCGGGGCTGCGTTGCCCCGCCCGGTGACGGGCGGGTGAGGGTCAGCGCTCCCGGCAACCCGGGCCGGCACATCGGGGAGTGCCACTGTGTCAGGCTGCGGGCATGACCGACGTGATCTTCCGGGAGGCGGTCCGGGCGGACCTGCCCGCCGTCATCGCCCTCCTCGCCGACGACGTGCTGGGCAAGGCCCGCGACTTCACCGAGGTGGACGCGGCCTACGAGCAGGCGTTCGCCGACATCGACGCCGACCCGCGCAACCACCTGGTGGTCGCGGAGGCCGCGGGCGAGCTGGTCGGCTGCTTCCAGATCACGTACATCCCGGGGTTGGGCCGGCACGGGGCGGAACGGTCGCTGATCGAGTCGGTCCGGGTCCGCTCCGACCGGCGCGGGCAGGGCCTGGGCCGAGAGATGATGACCTGGGCGATCGACCGGGCCCGCGAGCGGGGCTGCGCGCTGGTGCAGCTCACCACCGACAAGAGCCGGAGCGACGCGCACCGCTTCTACCGGAACCTCGGCTTCGTGGCCAGCCACGAGGGGATGAAGCTGGCGCTCTGACGCGATCTCCCCCGGCACGGGGAGCCGACTCCCCGGCGGGCAGGACGACCGCCGGCGGCCCGCTGCGGAGGCTGGTGGGGCAGCCCACCGAACGGAGTCCGCATGGCCACCGCCCTCGTGCCGATCGTCGCCCATCCTCGGGACGGGCGTTCCGCCCCCGCCTGGGCGGTCCGCGTCGCGCACCTCATCCCGCTGCTCACCCTCCCCTCCGGCCTGTGGCGGATCGCCCTGGTCGCCGGGGTGCCGCTCGGCCTCTCCGAGGCCGCCGCGTCGGCCCGTCCCGGGCTCGGCGAGCGCGTCTACATCGTCTCGCTGAGCCTGGTGTCGGAGGCGCTGGCGCTGCTCGCGCTCGGCCTGGTCCGCCGGTGGGGTGAGGTCTTCCCCCGCCGGCTGCCGCTGCTGGGCGGGCGCCGGGTGCCGCCGTCGTTCGCGGTCACCGTCGCCACCGCCGGCGCCGTCGCGCTCATCCTGATCTGGGGGTACGCCGCCTGGGGCGTCGTCGTCCGGGGCGACGACGCCGGCTTCACGCCCCCCGGCCTCGCCCTCCTGCTGGCCTGCTACTCGCCCCTGCTCCTCTGGGGCCCGCTCCTGCTGGCCCTCACCTACGCCTACCATCGCCGCCGCTGCCGCGACTGAGCCCCGCCCCACCCCAGGGACGGGGTGAGGCGGGGACGGGTCAGGCGTCGACGAGGTGGCCGTCGCGCAGGGTGAGGGTGCGGTCGGCCATCTCGATGAGGGCGGGGTCGTGGGTGGCCACCAGGGCGGTCATCCCGCGGGCGTGCACCACGGCCCGGAGCAGGTCCATGATGGAACGGCCGGTCTCGGAGTCGAGCTGACCGGTCGGCTCGTCGGCGATCAGCAGGTCCGGCTCGTTCGCCAGGGCCCGGGCCACCGCCACCCGCTGCTGCTGGCCGCCGGAGAGCTCGTACGGGCGCTGCGCGGCGTGCCCGCCCAACCCGACCAGCTCCAGCAGGACGGCCACCCGCTGCTCCCGCTCCGCGGCCGGCACCTTGGCCAACCGCAGCGGCACCCCGACGTTCTCCGCCGCGGACAGGATCGGCACCAGGCCGAAGGTCTGGAAGACAAAGCCGACCGTGCCCCGGCGCAACGCCAGCAGCTCCCGCTCGCTCGCCGCGGTCACCTCGTGCCCGGCCACCCGGATCCGGCCGGCGTCCGGCCGGTCCAGCCCGCCCACGAGGTTGAGCAGGGTGGTCTTGCCGGCGCCCGAGCGGCCCCGGACCGCGACCAGCTCGCCCCGGCCGGCGGTGAAGGAGACGTCCCGCACGGCGTGCACCGCGTGTTCGCCCCGGCCGAAGGTGCGGCTCACCCCCTCGACAGCCACCACCTCCTCGGTGGTGAGGATCCGGGCCGGCGCCACGGACAGCTGCTCGGTCATGACTCACTCTCCTCGGCGTGCGCCCGGTCGCCGGGCCGCACCTCGACATGGTCGGGTTCCAGGTTGAGCCGGACCCGGTCGCGCAGGGACAGGGCGTCCACGAAGGACGCCGGCAGCTGCATCCGGCCGGTCCGGTCGAGCACCGCGTACTCCTCGCTGACCAGCTCGGTGCTGCCGTCGGCGCCGACCCGGGCGGTGCGGCGTACCTCGGAGGAGGTCCGGCCGTCGCGGATGGCGACGGTCCGGCGGACCTGGCCGGCCACGGCAGGGTCGTGGGTGACCACCACGATGGTGACGCCCAGCTCGGCGTTGATGGTCCGCAGCGCGGCGAAGACCTCGGCGCCGGTCGCCTCGTCCAGCTCGCCGGTCGGCTCGTCGGCGAAGAGCACCTCCGGGTCGTTGGCGACCGCCACGGCCACCGCGCAGCGCTGCTGCTCGCCGCCGCTCATCTGGCCGGGCTTCCGGTCCGCGCAGTAGCCGACGCCGACCAGGTCGAGCAGCTGCCGGGCCCGGTCGCGCCGGGCCCGACGCGACCGCCCGCCGGCGAGCTTCATCGGCAGCTCCACGTTCTCCTGCGCGGTCAGGTACGGCAGCAGGTTCCGGCCGGTCTGCTGCCAGACGAAGCCGACCACCTGGCGGCGGTAGGCGAGCCGGCGCCGGTTCGACAGCGCGAGCAGGTCGTAGTCGGCGACCCGGGCGATGCCGGCGGTGGGGGTGTCCAGCCCGGAGAGGATGTTCAGCAGGGTCGACTTGCCGGACCCGGAGGCGCCGACGATCGCCACCAGCTCGCCCCGGTCGATGACCAGGTCGAGGCCCTGGAGGGCGACCACCTCCACCCCCTCGGTCTTGAAGATGCGGACCAGGCCGTCGCAGACGATGTGCCCGCGCAACCGGTCCCGGCCACCGGCCCGTTCGGCCGCGCGCTGCGCGGCGCGCTGCTGCAGGGCTGCCAGGTCCGGCACGGCGGACACCTCGGCGATCGCTGTCATCTCAGCTCTCCTCTCCGAGCCGGAGCACCTCGCCGAGGCGCATCCGGCGGTTGTTCAGGGCCTCGACGGCGATCGCGAAGCCGAGGGCCACCAGGGCGAGGCCCAGCACACCGGCCACCAGACCGGGTTCGAAACGCACCTGCACCGCCACTCCACCGGTGAACGCGGGCAGGCCGAGGACCGGGGTGAGCAGCACCGGCAGCAGCGCGCCGACCACCGCCCCGGTGAGGACCGAGACCAGCACCAGCGGGGTCAGCTCGACGAGCAGCAGCCCGCGCCACTGCCGCCGGGACAGCCCCATGGTGCGCAGCCGGGAGAGCACCTGACCTCGGCTGCGCGCCCCGGCGAGCACGGCGAACGCCAGCGCGAGCAGGCCCAGCGCACCGCCGCCGACCGCGCCGATGCTGAAGCCGAACACCAGCAGCCCGTTCACCCCGCTGCCGCCCAGCTCGGCGCGGACCGCCGACCGGGTGAGCACCTCCGGTGCCCGGGGCGGCTCGCCGCCGGTCACCCCTCCGATGCGCTGGTAGCGCCGCTGCCCCTCGTCGACCACCCCGGCCACCCCGGCTGGGTCGACCCGGTCCCCGGCCAGCACGAAGCCGGTGGGGGCGAGCTGGTGCGGGGCGCCCGCCGGCAGCGTCGGCCAGGGCAGCACCACGAACCGCGTGACGCTCCGGTCGAGCAGCGGGAACTCCTTGACGGTGGCGGCCGTCCGCACCGGCAGCCGGTTGCCCTGCACGTCCAGCCAGGCGGGCCGGCCCCCGTCCCGATCGGCCAGCCCGGCGTCGGCGAACTCCTCGGCGAGCGCCGGGGAGACCAGCGCGGGCAGCGGCGTGCTGCCATCGCCGGTGGTGCGCAGCGGGTCGGGGACGGTCACCGGGACGCCCGCGCGGCGGGCCACCTCAGCGAAGCGGACGCCGTCGACCAGCAGCACCCGGGTGTCGCCGACCCCGCCGAACCGGCCGGCCTGATCGGCGTACGGGCGCACGCCCGTCACCAGCACCAGCGGGGCCACCGCCCGCACCCCGGGCAGCGCGGCCAGCGCCTGCGTGGTGTCCGGGGCGAACCGTTCGCCGTTGACCAGGACGTCGCCGGGTACGGCCCGGCCGGCCGCGCGGTCCCGGCCGGTCTCGATGCCGGCGGCCACCACCCCGCAGAACGCGGCGGTGGCGACGGCCAGCACGACCACGACCAGCGGGCCCGTGGTGGCGGCCCGGCCGGCGCGGGCGGTGCCGAGGAACGCGACGCTGCCCCGGGCCCGGGCGGCGGCCCGACTGAGCAGCCGCAGCGGCCACGGGTACGCGCGCAGCGCGACCAGCGCCGCGGCCACCGCCAGCAGCACCGGCACCGACACCAGCAGCGGGTCCACACTCCCGTCGAGGGTGAGCCCTCGCCGGCGCAGCAGGAACGCTCCGAGCACGGCCACCCCGAGCACGGTCACCTCGATGGTGAGCCGGACCGTGGTGGAGCGGGCGCCGACCAGGTCGGCCCGCCCGCCGCCGCCCCGCCCGGCGGTGAGCGCGGTGACCGGCGGGAGCAGCGTGGCCAGCACCCCGGCGAGCAGCACCCAGTGCAGCTCCGCGCCCTCCCCCGGCACCAGCCCCCCGAGCAGCCAGCCGACGCCCGCCGCGAGGGGCAGCACCAGGGCCGACTCGGCGAGCCCGCGGCGCAGCACCGCGCCGGTGGAGCCGCCCCGCGCACGGATCAGCGCGTACTCGGTGCGGCGCCGGCGCGCGGCGAGCCGGGCGGCGAGCAGGGTCAGGCCGGCCAGGGTGGCGAGCAGCCCGGCGGCGATGACGGCGAGCAGCGTACGGGCGGCGGCGAGCGACTCGGCGAAGCGCCGCAGCGGGATGTCGACGCCCTGGTTGAAGGCCAGCCCCGCCGGACGGGTCCGGTCCAGCACGGCCAGCCCGTCGACCATCGGCTCCAGGTCGCCGGGGGTGACCCCGTCGGGAGCGACCCGGTAGCGCCACGAGAAGCCGACCGGCCAGCCGGCGGACGCCATCGCGCCGAAGCCGGGCGCGGCCGTCGCACCGACGAGGAGGGTCGGCATGCGGTCCTTCACCGGCGGGGTGAGCCGGAGCATCGAGGGGAGGGCGTCCCAGATCCCGTCCTGCGGGTCGACCGGCCGGAACACCCCGACCAGGGCGAGCTTCGTCGTCAGCATGGGCTTGCCGTCGGGGTCCAGGATGGCGAGCTGGAACCGGCTGCCGGCGTGCAGCCGCAGCGGGCCGGCGACGGTGTCGGCGAGCGCCAACTCGACCGCCCCGTCGCTGGTCACCCCGGCTTCCGGCCAGCGGCCCTCGACCATGGTGACCGCGTCCTGGATGCCGCTCATGAACCGCAGGCTCAGGTCCAGCAGCCCCTGGTCGGCCCGCAGGTCGGGTCCGGTCATCCGGCCGAAGAGGGTTCGGGCGGCGTACCAGCGCTCGCCGACGGCCTGCCGGACGGCGGGCGGCATCCGCTGCTGGAGCGAGTCGAGCTCGCCCGCCCTGGCGGTGGCCGCGCCGGCGCCGCCCTGCGTGAGCGGCGCGTCCTCGGTGGTGTACGTGAGGTCGCGGCGGGCGACCGGCTGGGCGGCCAGGTACTCGCGCAGCCCCTGCCCGGTGAGGCGGTCGGCGACCCGGGGCACCCCCGTGATCAGCAGCGCGGTCACCAGGGCCAGCACGGCGAGCAGCAGAAAGTGCCCCCCGTACGCCCGGACCCGCCGCACGGCCGCGAACAGGCTCATCGCTCTCCCCCGATCCGGAGCTGCATGGTGGCCACCCGCTGGCGGAGGCCGGTGGTGATGACGGCGCTGAACAGCAGGGCGACCGCCAGCAGTCCGAGCGCGGTCGCCCCGACCGGTGTCCAGGGCAGCGTGAAGGCCGCGTCGGGCACCGGCCGGCCGGCGCCCTGGGTGAGGATCACCAGCGGCACCATGGTGGCCGCGACCCCCGCCCCGACCAGCAGCCCGACGCCGACCCCGATGCCGGCGAGGAAGGCCTGCTCGGCGAGGAGCGCCCGGGCCAGCAGGCGGGTGTTCGCGCCCAGCGTGTGCAGCACCGCGAACTCGGCCATCCGGTGCCGGGCGGTCGCCCAGACGTCGACCGCCAGGCCGACCAGGGCGAGCAGCACCGCGCCGACGGCCGCGGCGAGCAGGCCGGTCCGGGCGCCCCGCCAGTACGGGTCCCGGGCCGTCTCCGCCGCCACCTGGCGCCGGTCGAGCAGGGTCGTCCCGGGAAGCTTGGCCAGCGCGTCCACCGCGGCGCCGTAACCGGCCTCGTCGACACCCAGCCACCACTCCGCCTGCGGGCGGACGGTGCCCTGCTGGCGGAGCAGGAGGTTGGTGGCGGCGGGAAGGTCCAGCAGCACTCCGTCGCCGGTGGTGCCGGGCACCGCCTTGACCTGCCCGACCACCTTCACCTTCAGGGTGACCCCGGACAGCGCGAAGGGGACCTCGTCGCCGGTGTGCACGTTCAGCGCGGCCGCGACGCCGGGCGTCACCAGGGCCGGTACGGGCGGATCGTCCCCGGTGGGCACCACGGCGAACCGGGCCGCAGGCTGGCGGGCGAACGCGAGCAGGCCCTCCGGCAGGTCGATCCGCTGGGTGGCGTCGAGGCCGCCCCGGGCCATCGTGGCCGGTTCGCCCGGCCCCTGCTCGCCGTCGGCGATCCGCCAGTCGCCGTCGAGCGACAGCGGCAGCGCGGCTCCGGCGGCGTCGGTGAGGCCCAGCCCGTCGATCCGCAGCCGGTAGCTGACCCCGATCGCCTGGCCGCCGTCGGCCTCGAACCCGGCCAGTCGCAGCGGGGCGCCACCGGTCCCGGGCAGCGGCACGGAGAAGGACCTCGGCCGGCCGTCCCCGCCGCCCACCGCGAGCGGCAGCCGCCAGGCGGCGCCACGGTCGGTGGTGAGCAGCGCGGACACGGCCACCTCCGATGTCGTGTACGGCGGCTCGACCGGCGTGCGGACGGTGCCGGACAGGGTGTGCGCGCCGGCCGGGAGGACCATCCCTGCGGGGGCGGCCCGCCCGGTGGACAGCCGGTCGAGCAGCGCGCCGCTGGACGCCCCACCGTCGGCGTCGTCGAGCCGCAGCCCGGTGGCGGAGGCCGAGTCGAGGCCCACCACGGTGGCCGGCCGGGCGTCCCGGCCCAGCCGGACCTCGTCCCGCCAGGCCGGCAGCACCCGGTCGACCCCGGGCACGGCGGCCAGCCCGGCCGCCCGGTCGGCGGGGGCGACACCGTTCCGTTCCACCAGCCGCAGGTCGGCACCGACGGTGTGCTGGGCCTGGTCGCGCTGCGACCGTTCCCAGGAGGCGACCAGCGACCAGGCGAGGGTGCTGCCGCCGACGGCGAGGGCGAGCAGCAGCACCGGGCCGGCGTGCGGCCGACGGCCCGCCTGCCACATGCCGAAGATGGTGGCCGTCCACGGCCGCCGGTCGACGAAACGCTCGGCGAACCGGGTGGTCGGGGGCAGCAGCCGCAGCGCGATGACCGCCCCGGCCAGCACCCCGAGGGTGGGCGCGGCGGCGAGCAGCGGGTCGATGCCGAGCCGTCCGCCGGCCCCGGCGAGGGGCGAGGAGTACTGCCGCAGCTGGGTCCAGGCGAGCACGGCCAGCGCGACGAGGGCCAGGTCGACGCTGGCCCGTTGCACGGCCGCGCCGCGGCTCGGGCGGGACCGGGCCGCCATGTCGGCGACGTAGGTGCCGGCCCGGCGCAGCGCCGGCACGACCATGGCGAGCAGGCAGCCGATCGCGGCGGCGACGGCGACCGTCCAGACCCGGGTGAGGCCGCCGCCGGCCAGCCCCAGGTCCGCGCCGAGCCGGTGCACGGCCTGCCCGGTCAGCACCGGGGCGAGCAGCAGCGCCGGGGCCACCACCAGGGTCGCCTCCCGCACCGCGAGGCCGGCGAGCTGTCCCCGGGCGGCGCCCCGGGCGCGCAGCAGCGCGTTCTGCGCCCGGCGGTCCTCGTTGAGCAGCGCGGCGACCAGCACCAGCGCGTACCCGCCGAGGACCACGATCAGCAGCAGCGGGGTGAGCAGCGCGGACCGGCCGACCAGGTCGGCCCGGCCGAGCCGGTCGGCGAGCCGGTCCAGGTTGCTCACGGTCTGGGCGGACGAGCCGAGGCCGGTCGCCTCGGGAAGCTTCTCCGCGATGGTGGCGACCGCCGCCGCGACTTCGGTCAGCCGGCTCGGCGCGACCACGGCGAGGTCGGGGGCGACCAGCCAGGCGGCCGACGTGGAGCCCGGAAAGGTGGCCGCGAAGTCCGCCGGGTCCAGCGCGAACGGCCCGTACGAGGTGACCGCGCCGGTGCCCTGGCTGTCGCCGACGCCCGGGGCGAGCCGCCAGTACGCGTCGCCGGGGTCGCGGGGCCGCCAGGTGCCGGCGACCACCACCGCGCCGGCCTTCTCGGCGCTGCGGTCGTAGAGCGGCACCCGGTCGCCCACCTGCAGCCCGAGCTGCCCGGCGATCTTCTCCGGCAGGGTGACCTGCAACGGTGTCGCCCCGGGCGTCGGCCACGCCCCGGCGGTGAGCTGCGCGTACGTCGGCAGGTCGGTCAGCGTGGCGAGGTTGGCGAACATCGGGTCGTCGCCGGTCCGGGCGGCGCCGAGGTCGCCGGTGAGCTCCCGCCCGGTGCCGTAACGGGCGGCGGCGACGCCGGCCGGCACGCCGGCCAGGCCGTCGGCGAACTGGGCGCGGACAGCGCGGTCCCGGTCGGCGTACGCGGCGGCGTCCGCGCCGCCGGAGCCGCTGACCAGCAGGCTGCGCTCCTCGGCCGGGGCGGCGGCGAGCACCGCGCGCTGGCCGGCGTCCACCGCCCGGCGGCTGTAGTCGGAGAGCCCGGTGACCATCGCGACCGCGACCAGGGCCGCGACGGCGGCCGCGAGCAGCAGCCCGCGGGCCTCGACGACCCGTCTCCACACCAGCTTCATCCGACGCCCTCCCCTGGCCCCGGCGGGCCGATGACCAGGGAGACCGGTCGGGGGGCGGGAAAGGTTCGCGCGCGTTACGTGATCGTTATCAGTCCGGCGGGCCGGCAGCGACCCGCTTCGATGGCGCTGACCGTCAGCCCCGCGGCCGGTCGCGGTCCTTGGAGGGCTGCACCCGCTTCGGCTCGCCCGGCATCTTCGGATATTCCGGCGGGTACGGCAGGTCACCCTGCCCGGCGGCGGCATCCCGTTCGGCCCACTCCAGCAGCGGGCTGATGTCCCACGGGCGGTCGTCGATGCCGGCGTGCGGGTCGCCCCGCTCGGCGAACCGGGCCGGCACGCTGCCCAGGTGGAAGTCGTCCGGGTCCACGTCGGGCAGCTCGTCCCAGTCGACCGGGGTGGAGACGGTGGCCCGCCCGTTGGCCCGCAACGAGTAGGCGCAGGCGATGGTCCGGTCCCGGGCCATCTGGTTGAAGTCGACGAAAACCCGGCTGCCCCGCTCCTCCTTCCACCAGGCGGTGGTGACCAGCTCCGGGCGGCGGCGTTCCAGCTCTCGGGCCAGCGCGATGGTGGCGCGGCGCACCTCGACGAAGGTCCAGCGAGGCTGGATGCGCAGGTAGACGTGGACGCCCCGGCCGCCGGAGGTCTTCGGCCAGCCGGTCGCACCCAGCTCGTCCAGCAGCCCGCGCAGCTCCCGGGCGGCGGTGACCGCGTGGGTGAAGTCGGTGCCGGGCTGCGGGTCCAGGTCGATCCGCAGCTCGTCGGGGCGGTCGACGTCGGCGGCGCGGACCGGCCACGGGTGGAACACCACCGTGCCCATCTGTGCGGCCCAGGCCACGTGCGCCAGGTCCGCGGGGCACAGCTCGGCGGCCTTGCGGCCGCTGGGAAAGCTGATCTCCGCGGTCGCCACCCACGGGGGTACGCCCCGGGCCGGCACCCGCTTCTGGAAGAACATCTCCCCCTCTATGCCCTCGGGGAAGCGCTGGAGGGTGGTGGGCCGGTCGCGCAGGGCGCGCATGATCCCGTCGCCGACCGACAGGTAGTAGTGGAAGACGTCCGCCTTGGTGAAGCCGCGCTGCGGAAAGATCACCCGGTCCGGGCTGCTCAGCCGCACGGTGTGCCCGGCGACCTCGATCTCCTCCACAGCGGCCTTGGAGCCAGCCATTCGGCGACCATATGCGATGCCACCGACGCTCGACGTACCGTTGACCGGTGAGTCTTTCCGAGAGCGAACTGCCCCGTACCGAGGACGAGTGGCGGGTCCGGCTGAGCCCCGAGGAGTTCCGGGTGCTCCGCGAGGCCGGCACCGAGCGGCCGTGGACCGGCGAGTATGTCGACACCAAGACCCCCGGCGTCTACCACTGCCGGGCCTGCGGGGCCGAACTGTTCCGCAGCCAGGACAAGTTCGACTCGCACTGCGGCTGGCCGAGCTTCGACGACGCCATTCCGGGCGCGGTGAAGGAGATCCCCGACAACACCCTGGGCATGCGGCGTACGGAGATCCGCTGCGCGCGGTGCGACAGCCACCTGGGGCACGTCTTCGAGGGTGAGGGCTTCACCCCGAAGGACACCCGGCACTGCGTGAACTCGATCTCCGTCCGGCTGGAGCCGACGCAGGGCTGACCCACGGCCCGGCGGCCTCCCCGGGGGGTCGCCGGGCGGTCAGAGCCGCAGGTGGCTGCCCTGCTCGTCGATCGCGTCGGCGGAGTCGTCGTCCAGCCACACTCCGCCGGTGGCCAGGTAGCGGAAGCGGTACTCGCCGGGGCCGAGCTTCACGGTCACCGTGCGGGTGCCGTCCCGGCGGGTCACCAGCTCGTGCCGGCCGGGCTCCCAGTCGTTGAAGCAGCCGACCACGCTGACGGTGCCGGGCGGGGTGTCCCGGGGCAGGCAGAAGGTGACCCGGGTCTGGTTGCCGAAGAGCTTGTTGCGCTTGATCACGGGGGTCCTCCGGGGGTCGAGGGCGGTCACCAGGCCTAACGCGCGACACGCCGGGGGCGACTCGCCGTCGAGCCGGATCAGGTTCGCCGGTTTCGGTTGCCGACGGGTTTCCCCTCCTCGACCCTGGGATGACGGGTCCGTTTTTGGGGGGTTTCGCATGGCTACCTGTGAGGTTTGCGGCAACGACTACTGGGGGGCCTTCGAGGTCCGCACGGCCAGCGGGGCGGTGCACACCTTCGACTCCTTCGAGTGCGCCATCCACCGGATGGCGCCGATCTGCGAGCACTGCCAGATCAAGATCGCCGGCCACGGCGTCGAGGTCAACGGCCGCTTCTTCTGCTGCGCGCACTGCGCCCGCGCGGTGGAGGGCGCCCAGGGCGCGGAGGTCCGCGACGCGGTCGGCGCCCGCCCGTCCTGATGCCCGCCGGGCGGCGGGGCCGGCCGTAACCGGGCGGTAAGGGTCGAGCGGGCTCTCGTCTGATTAGCATCCGGCCATGCCCGCCACCAGATCGACGCTGCTGCCGCTCGCCCTGACCGCCGTCCTCGCCCTCGCCGGCTGCGCCGGGTCGGACCGGACCACCGACGAGGCGGCCCCCGCCGCGCCGACCCCGGCCGCCACCACCCCGGCGTCCGCCGGAACGCCGACCGGCACGCCCGGTGCCGCCGCCCCGGTGCCCGCCACGCTCGACTTCACCGCGCGCACCATCGACGGCGGGTCGTTCGCCGGGAGCAGCCTCGCCGGCAAGCCAGCCGTGCTGTGGTTCTGGGCGGCCTGGTGCAGCCGCTGCCGGGGCGTCGCCGACGACGTGGCCGCGGTACGGCGGGACAACGCCGACCGGGTCAACCTGATCGGCGTGGCCGGGCTGGGCAGCGGCGGCGACGCCATGCGCCGGTTCGCTCGGGACAGCGGCATCGCCGCCTTCCCCAACCTGGCCGACGACGAGGGCGCGGTGTGGCGCCGGTTCAGCGTCACCAGCCAGGAGTGGTACGTGCTGCTCGACTCCACCGGAAAGGTCGTGCACTCCGGGGCGCTGTCCCAGCCGGAGCTGCGCCGCCGGGTCGCCGAGCTGGCCTGACATGCCCGACGCCCCCTACGGTCTCGCCCTCGCCGCCGGGCTGCTCGCAGCGGTGAACCCGTGCGGCTTCGCGCTGCTGCCCGCGTACCTGTCGGTGCTGGTGCTGGGCGAGGGTCCGGCGGCCGCCCACGGACCGCTCGCGCCGGTCGGCCGGGCGCTGGCCCTGACCGGCGCGATGACCGCCGGCTTCGTCGCGGTCTTCGGCACGTTCGGCCTGCTCGCCGGGCCGGTCGCGGACGCCGTCGCGCGCCGGCTGCCGTGGGTGTCGGTGCTCATCGGCGCGGCGCTGGTGGTGGCCGGCGGCTGGCTGCTCGCCGGTCGGCAGCTGCCGACCGTCACCCCGCGACCGGCGACCGGCCCGGCGGTCCGGGCCCGGTTCGGCTCGATGGCGCTCTTCGGCGTGGCGTACGCGGTGGCCTCGCTCGGCTGCACGGTCGGGCCGTTCCTCGCCGTGGTGGTGGCCGGCTTCCGGGCCGGCAGCCCCGCCGCCGGGGTCGGCCTCTTCGTGGCGTACGCCCTCGGCATGGGGCTGGCGGTCGGCGCGGCGGCCCTCGCGGTGGCGCTGGCCCGGGAGTCCCTGGTCCGACGGACCCGGCGGGCCGCGCCGCTGCTCGGCCGGCTGGCCGGTCTGCTGCTGGTGCTCACCGGCGGCTATGTGGCCTGGTACGGCTGGTATGAGGCCCGGCTCTTCGCCGGCGGCGACGCCGACGACCCGGTGATCGCCGCCGCCGGCCGGGTGCAGGGCGCGGTGAGCGACGGGCTGGCCGGGCTGGGTCCGTGGGCGGTCGTCGGCATCGTCGCCGCCCTGGTCGGGGCGGCCGCCGTCGGCACGCTGGTTCGCCGGCGGCTCGCCACCGCCCGCGCCGGCGCCGGCGTCACCCCCGCCCGGGCCAACCGAGGCCGCGAGGTGGACGCGACTTAGCATCGCGGGATGCCCATCGAGTCGCACGTCGCGAGCTTCGTCGAGCTGGACGCCCGCACCTTTCACGACCTGCTCCGGCTGCGCATCGACGTGTTCGTCGTGGAGCAGGCGTGCCCGTACCCCGAGCTGGACGGCCGGGACGTGGAGCCCGGCACCCGGCACCTGTGGCTGACCCGGGACGGCGCGGTGGTGGCGTACCTGCGCATCCTGGCCGACCCGGACGGAGTGGACCGGATCGGCCGGGTCGTGGTCGCGCCGGCCGCCCGCGGCGGCGGCCTGGCCGGCCGGCTGATGACCGAGGCCCTGGCCCTGGTCGGCGACCGGCCGTGCGTGCTGGAGGCGCAGACCCACCTGGTCGACTTCTACGCCGGCCACGGCTTCGCGATCAGCGGCCCCGGCTACGTCGAGGACGGCATCCCGCACACCCCGATGAGCCGCGCCGGGCGGCCGCCGGCCTGAGCGGACCTGTCCCAGCCGATGGGGGTCCCCGGGCCGGCCCGACGTCAGCTAGCGTGAGCCGGGCTTCCGCGCCGTCCGGCGAGGGCGGGCGGCGTGGCGACACGCCGTGGGGTAACGCCACGGGCGACCGCCGCGCTGTGCCCTCCAGTGGCAGACAGCGGAGGGAACGAGAACGTGAAGTTGACGGGGATCCGGTGGACCGGCCGCAGGATCGGCATCGCGGCCGCCACGGTGGCCACCGCGGTGGCCGGCACGGTGAGCCTGGTGGCGGTCAGCTACGGCGACGGCGGCGCGCGATGGGTCGCCGACGGACCGGTCACCACCGCCCTGCACAACATCGATTTTCCGGCCACCGACGGCCGCGAGGTCACCATCCCGCGCCGGGACACCGACCGCTTCGCGCTGGTGGGGGTGACCTGGACCAGCCCGAAGGTCGACTTCCGGGGCACCGTCTCCGTCCGCACCCGGGCGGTCGGCGGCGACTGGTCCGACTGGCAGCCGCTGGAGCTGGAGAACCACCGCGGGCCGGAGTCGGGCGCCGAGGCGGCCCGGGCCCGGGGCGGCAGCGACCCGCTCTGGGTCGGCCCCTCCGACGGCGTCGAGGTGCGCGCGGTGGCGGCCAGCGGCGACACCAGCGACCGGCTCCCCGCCGGGCTGCGCCTGGAGCTGGTCGACCCCGGCCAGCCCAAGCGCCGCAAGGTCGGCGCCGCCGGCCGCACCCCGGCCCGCCCGGCCGGGCTGCTCCCGGTCGCCGAGCTGCAGGCGCTCGAACCGACCAGCACCGAGCCGGCGCCCACCGACACCACCACGGCGCCCGCGCCGACCGACACCACCACCGCACCGGCGGAGACCACCGCCCCGGCGCCCACCGAGACCACCGCGCCGGCCGACACCACCGCGCCCGCCCCGACCGACACCACCGCGCCGGCGCCCACCACCACGGCGCCCACCACCGCGCCGCCGACCACCCCGCCGAACCCGGTCCCCACCCCGAAGGTGGTCACCCGCGCCGAGTGGAAGGCCGACGAGTCGATCGTGGATCCCCCGGAGTACGGGACCACGGTGAAGGCCTTCTTCGTCCACCACACCGCCGGCACCAACAACTACAGCTGCGCCGACTCGGCGGCCATCGTCCGAGCCATCGAGGTCTACCACGTCAAGAGCAACGGCTGGGGCGACATCGGCTACAACTTCCTCGTCGACAAGTGCGGCGTGGTCTTCGAGGGCCGCAAGGGTGGCATCGACAAGCCGGTGATCGGGGCGCACACCTACGGCTTCAACACCAACAACGCGGCGATCGCCGTGCTCGGGACGTACATCTCCGCGGGCGTGCCCACCGTGGTCCAGGACGCCATCGCGCACGTGGCGGCCTACAAGCTCGGCCAGTACCGCAACGACCCGTACGGCACCGTCACCCTGGTGTCCGGGACCGACGGGACCAAGTACGACCTCGGCGAGTCCGTGGTGATGAACCGGATCTCCGGCCACCGGGACGCGGGGGCGACCGAGTGCCCCGGCGACGCGCTCTACAGCCAGCTGCGCGCCATCCGGATCAAGGCCGCCACGATGTCCGGGCTGGCCCTCACCGGGCTCAGCGCGACGAAGAACGGCACCACCTACTACACCCGCGGCTCGTTCACCGCCTCCTGGTCGGTGGGCACCCCGGGGGTGCTGATCGACCGGTTCGAGGTGCTGGTGGACGGCGCGGTCGCGGTCACCACCGCGGGCACCGCCCGGTCGGCCGCGGTCACCGTCGCCCCCGGTACGCACACCCTGGCCATCCGCGGCGTGCACCGCCTCGGGCGGGTGGTCACCACCGCCGGGGTGACCGTCGTCGGCGACGCCACCGCGCCGACCTTCACCCGTGCCCCGGAGCTGTCGCTGCGCACCGGCACGGTCAGCACCAGCGCGGTCCCGGCGACGGTGAGCTGGCGGGCCGCCGACAACGTGGCCCTGCGCGCGACGTACCTCACCAAGCCCAACTCGGTCAGCTTCTCCCCGGGGCGGACGAGCTGGCCGGTGACCGCCAAGCCGGGCGTCGCCACCACCTGGTCGATGCGGGCGACCGACTGGGCCGGTAACTCCGGCACCGCCTCGACCAGCCGTACGCCGGTGCTGACCGCCGAGAGCTCGGCGGTGCGCTCCGGCACCTGGACCACCGCCAGCAGCTCGTCCTACCTGGGCGGCAAGGCGATGACCTCGAAGACGCGCAACGCCTGGCTGAAGTGGACCTTCACCGGCCGGTCGGTGGCCGTCATCGCCAGCCGCAGTTCCACCGCCGGCCAGGTCTACGTCTACGTGGACGGCGTCAAGGTCAACACGGTCGACCTGAAGGCCGGCAGCACCGCCCACCGCCAGGCGGTCTGGACGCGCACCTGGAGCGGCAGCGCCTCGCACAGCGTGATGGTCGTGGTGGTCGGCACCTCGGGCCGCCCCCAGGTCACCCTCGACGGCATCGCCGTGGTGCGCTGACCCCGGACGACGACGGGCCCCGGAGGATCTCCTCCGGGGCCCGTTCCCGTCGGCGGCTCAGACCAGGCAGGTGACGATGTCGGCGATGGCGCGGCGGCGGCCGGTGTAGAAGGGGATCTCCTCCCGCACGTGCCGGCGGGCCCGGGCGGCCCGCAGGTCGCGCATCAGGTCGACGATCCGGTGCAGCTCGTCGCCCTCGAAGGCGAGCATCCACTCGTAGTCGCCGAGGGCGAAGGAGGCCACCGTGTTGGCCCGCACGTCCGGGTAGCCCCGGGCCATCTTTCCGTGCTCGGCCAGCATCTCCCGGCGCTCGGCGTCCGGCAGCAGGTACCACTCGTAGGAGCGGACGAACGGGTAGACGCAGAGGTAGGCCCGGGCCTCCTCGCCGGCCAGGAACGCCGGGATGTGGCTCTTGTTGAACTCGGCCGGCCGGTGCAGCGCCATCTGCGACCAGACCGGGGTGAGCGCCCGGCCCAGCGTGGTCCGCCGGAACCGCAGGTACGCGTCCTGCAGGGCGTCGCTGGACGAGGAGTGCCACCAGATCATCAGGTCGGCGTCGGCGCGCAGGCCGGCCACGTCGTACGTGCCCCGGACGGTGACGTCCTTGCCGGCCAACTCCTCGAAGAGGGACTCGACCTCGTCGACGACGTTCTCGCGCAGCGACGGGAGGGGGCTGGTCGCCCGGTACACCGACCACATCGTGTAGCGGATGGTCTCGTTGAGCTCCCGCAGCCGGGCCGCGTTGCTCTGCTCGGTCATGATGCCGATCCTCCCAGTGCTGTGATGATCTCTTCGGCCGCGGTCTCGCCGGAGCGGACGCAGACCGGGATGCCGACGCCGTCGTAGCCGGCCCCGGCCAGGGCCAGCGCCGGATGGGCGGCGCGCAGCTCCGCCCGGACCGCCGCCACCCGGCCGAGGTGGCCGGGGGTGTACTGCGGCAGGGCGCCGCCCCACCGCTGGACGTGCCGGGCCACCGGGACGGGCAGCGGGACGCCGAGCACCTTCGACAGCTCCCGGTGCACGGTGGCCACCAGGTCGTCGTCGGTGAGCTGGAGGGACGTCTCGTCGCCGTACCGGCCGACCGAGGCGCGGACCAGGGCCAGGCCGTCGGCCCGGCGCAGGTGCCCCCACTTCGTGGTGAAGAAGGTGGACGCCTTGATCAGCAGCCCCTCGGTGGCCGGGACGAGGAAGCCGGAGAGCGCCGGCAGCTCCGGCTCGGGCAGGGCCATGGTGACCAGCGCGACGCTGGCGTAGTCGAGCCCGCCGACGGTGGCGGCGATCTCGGGTGCCGGGCCGGCGAGCAGCCGGGCGGCCGGGCGGGCCGGCAGGGCGAGCACCACCGCGTCCGCCTCGACCGATTCCACTGCCCGGGTGGGGCCGACCACCAGCCGCCAGCCGGTCGGGGTGGAGTGCAGCTCACGGACCGCGGCGTCCCGGCGGATGGCGGCGCCGCTGGCGGCCGCCGCCGCCTCGACCAGGGTGCTCAGTCCGCCGGCCAGGGTGCCGAAGACCGGGGCGCCGGGGGCGCGGGGCGCGGCGGCCTGCGCGGCCCGCACCGCGCCGACCAGGGTGTGCTCCACCCGGGCCGCCCGGGCCAGCGCCGGCATGGTGGTGACCAGCGAGAGGTCGTCGGCGCGGCCGGCGTAGACGCCGCCGAGCATCGGGTCGACCAGCCGGTCCACCACCTGATCGCCGAGGCGGTCGCGGACCAGCGCGCCGACCGCCAGGTCCTCGTCCGGGCCGAGCAGCGGCCGACCGGCGTCCCGGTCGGCGTCCGCGGCCGGCTGCGCCACCGCCGTCACCTTGTCCAGGTCCCCGGGTACGCCGACCAGGGTGCCGCCCGGTACCGGGCGCAGCCCGCCGTCGACCACCAGCGCCGCCTGCCCGACCGTGGGGTGCACGATCTTGTCGGCCAGGCCGAGCCGGCGGACCAGGGTCACCACGGCCGACTCCCCGCCGGCCGGGTCACGCATGAGGAACGACTCGGCGCCGAACTCGACCGGCGCGCCGGCCAGCTCACCGGTGCGCAGCTTGCCGCCGAGGCGGCCGGACTGCTCGTACACGGTGATCTCGGTGCCGGCGGGGGCGCGGTCGCGCAACCGGACGGCGGCGGCCAGCCCGGTGATCCCGCCACCGACGATCGCCACCCGCCACGGTCGCGCCATGGTCGTCCCTCCCTTACGCGGCCGGCCGCGCGGACAGCTCGTGCACCAGCGCGACCACCCGGGTCAGCACGTCGGGGTCGGTCTCCGGCAGGACGCCGTGACCGAGGTTGAAGACGTGGCCGGGGGTGGAACGCCCCTGGTCCAGGATCCGGCGCACCTCGGCCTCGACCACCGGCCAGGGGGCAAGCAGCACGCACGGGTCGAGGTTGCCCTGCACGGCCTTGTCCGGCCCGATCCGGCGGGTCGCCACGTCCAGCGGCGTACGCCAGTCCACGCCGACCACGTCGGCGCCGGCCTCGCCCATCGCGCCGAGCAGCTCGGCGGTGCCCACCCCGAAGTGGATCCGGGGCACCCCGGCGTCGGCCAGCCCGGCGAGCACGTGCGCCGAGTGCGGCAGCACGTAGCGGCGGTAGTCGGCCTCGGACAGCGCGCCGGCCCAGGAGTCGAAGAGCTGCACCGCGGAGACACCGGCGCTGACCTGGACCCGCAGGAACGCCAGCGTCACCTCGGCGAGCCGGGCGCAGAGCGCGTGCCACAGGTCCGGGTCGCCGTACATCAGCGCCTTGGTCTTCGCGTGGGTCCGCGACGGCCCGCCCTCGACCAGGTAGCTGGCCAGGGTGAACGGGGCGCCCGCGAAGCCGATCAGCGGGGTGTCGCCCAGCTCGGCGACGAGCAGCCGGACCGCCTCGTCCACGTAGGACACGTCCTCCCGGGTGATCGGGCGGATCCGCTCGACGTCGGCGGCGGCGCGCACCGGCTCGGCGACCACCGGTCCGGTGCCGGGCACGATGTCCAGGTCGACCCCGGCGGCGGCCACCGGCACCACGATGTCGCTGAACAGGATCGCCGCGTCGACCCCGTGCCGGCGGACCGGCTGCAGGGTGATCTCGGTGACCAGCTCGGGGCGCCGGCACGACTCCAGCATCGGCACGGTGGCCCGGATCTCGCGGTACTCCGGCAGCGACCGGCCGGCCTGGCGCATGAACCAGACCGGGGTGTGCGGACCCGGCTCACGCCGGCAGGCGCGGACGAAGGGCGAGTCGGCCGGCCCGCCGCGGCGGGATTCTCCGTCTCGGGCGGCAGTGCCCGTGGTGTCGGTGGTCATCGCCGCCATCGTGCCACGCGCCCGGGCGACCCCCGCCTCCACCGTCACCTTTTGTGACGTGAAAGGAAGGGCCCCTTCTTAACGCCTGCGGTAGAGAAGGGTCCCCTTCTCACGCGCGAACGGCGCGCATGATCGTGATCGGCCGCCCGGCGCGCCGTCACGTCCGGTGGGTGGGCAGCGGCATAGGCTGCCGTCATGGCCCCCCCGATCGCGCTCCCGGAAACGTTCGCTCGCGCGGTCGCGGGGTTGCGCTCGGTGAAATGCCGGCCGGAGATCATGCTGGAGGAGGTCGGCGCGCCCCAGCGCCTGGCCCCGTACGCGTTCGCGCTCTCCGCCGCGGTCCTGCGCGAGGGCGACGAGGTCGCCACCGGCCGGCTGATCCTGCTGCACGACCCGGCCGGACACGAGGCGTGGCAGGGCACCCTGCGGCTGGTCACCTACGTGACCGCCGAGCTGGAGGTGGACCTGGCCAGCGACCCGCTGCTGCCCGGGGTGGGCTGGACCTGGCTGACCGACGCGCTGGACGCGCAGGACGCCGGGCACCGGGCGATCGGCGGCACCGTCACCCAGACGCTCTCCACCCGGTTCGGCGAGCTGGCCGGGCCGCCCGCCGCCGGCGACATCGAGATCCGCGCCTCCTGGACGCCGCTCGGCGTCGACCTGGCCCCGCACCTGCTCGGCTGGTGCACCCTGCTGGCCTCGACCGCGGGGCTGCCGCCGCCCGGCGTGACCGCCCTGCCGACCCGCCGGCCCGCCGGCGCCGCCTGAGCCCGGGCCACTCCCCGGCCGCGAACGCGGCACGGGCCGCCCCGGGGTGACCGGAGCGGCCCGTGCCGGGCCGGCTCAGAGGTAGTTCTCGGCCTCGTCGCAGACCTTGTCCAGGCCCTTGTTGGCCTTGTCGAAGGCCGCCTTGTTGCCGGTCGACGCCGCCGCGATGGCGGTGGTCAGCTTGTCCAGGCAGGTGGCGATGACCTTCTTCTGCCGGGCCTGCTCGTCCCGGTCGTTCTTGGTCCCGGTCAGGTCCTGCTCGGTGTCGGCCAGCTTGTCCCGCACCGTCTGGAGGTCGACCTTCAGCTTCTCGATCTCCTGCTGGTTGGCCGCGATCGTGCCGTCCCGCTGGCTGACCTTCTGCTCGGTCCGGTGCAGCTTGCCGTTGGTGGTCACGTAGAGGCCGGTCATCACGCCGCCGAGGACGAAGAGCAGCCCGGCGACCAGGGCGAGGATCAGGGCGGCCCGCCCCTTGCCGGCGCCCGCCGCCGGCGCCCCGTACGGCGGGACACCCGCGCCGGGCGGGGCGGACATCGGCAGCGGACCGAACCCGGGGCCGGAGACCGGCGGCGCGGACATCGGCGGGGCCGACATCGGCTGCGGGTAGCCCGGCGCCGACACCGGGGCGGCGCCCGGCGCGTACTGGCCGGGGACCGGCGGGACCGGCGGGGCGGGCGCCGGCGCGACGGGCGGGTGGGGCAGGGTGGGCTCGGGCTGGGCCGGGCCGTACTGCTGGGGCGCGGGCTGACCGCCGTACGGGTTGCCGTACACGGTGCCGCCCGGCGGCGGGGGCGGGTAGCCCTCTCCCCCGGTCGGTGGCTGGGACATCTCTCTTCCTCCAGGTTCTGGTCCCCCGTGGGATGGCGCGAAGGGCCGGGAATGCGGGATCGGCGCGGTCGGGGCCACGCCTCGACGGTGGTGTTGCGGTCAGGGGCGACCGGCGGCGGCGCCGGTCAGCAGAGGGTGAACGTGTCGCAGGCGGTCTTGATCGGCACCGCGAGGCCGATGCCCTCGGCGTCCCGGGCCTTGGCGGTGGCGATGCCCACGACCTCCTTGGACCCGTTGATCACCGGTCCGCCGGAGTTGCCGGGGTTGATCGGCGCGTCGAACTGGATGACCGGGCCGGAGCCGTCGTCGTCCTTACGGAAGGCGCTCACCACGCCGGTGGTCACCGTGTCCTGCAGGCCCAACGGGGCGCCGACCACGACGATCTGCTGCCCCGACTTGACCGGCGTCCCGGCCGCGACCAGCCCCTTGAACCGGGCGGTGGTGCGCAGCTGGGCGAGGTCCTTGTCCTTGTCGACGCGGACGATGGTGGCGTCGAAGCGCTGGTCGGACCGCTCCAGGAAGACCTTCCGGCCGCCGCCGGCGTAGACCGACTCCACCACGTGGAAGTTGGTCAGCAGGGTGGTGCCGCCGCCGGCCGGCGGCTTGCCGATCGCGAAGGCGGTGCCGGTGAACTCGCCGGCGCGGACCCGGAACACGCTGGGCAGCACCGCGCTCGCCACGGCCTCCGGGTTGAACGCGGCACCGGCCTGCTTCTCCAGGGCGTCGGCCCGGTCCTCCAGGCCGCCCAGCCGGGTGCCGTCCGCGCCCTGCGCCTCGGTCAGCCGCCGGTCGGTGGCGGCGAGCCGGTCGTCCAGCCGGTGAATCTGGTACGCCTGCACGCCCGCGACCAGGGCCAGCACCCCGGCGAGGGCCAGGGCCAGCACCGGCACCCAGCGCCGCCGGCCCGGCCCGCCGGGGTACGCCGCCCCGGCCTGCCCCGGCACCGCGGGGCCGACCGTCGGCTGTCCCGGCAGGGCATGGACCGCCCCGAACGGCCCGAACTGACCCGGCCCGGAGACCGGCTGGCCGGCGTAGCCGGTCCCGGGGACCGGCTGCCCCGGATAGGCCGGACCGGAGACCGGCTGCCCCGGATAGGCCCGGTGGGCCGGAGCGGAGACGGGCGGGACGGGGGCGGCCTGGGCCGCGATCGTCGGCTCCGCGCCCGCCGGCTGCGCGAGGGGCGGGACGGCGCCGGTCGGCTGCCCGGCGGCGCCGAGCGGGGCGGGCGGCCAGCCATCCTGCGGACGCGGGGCGGCGGGGACGCCGGTCGGGCCGCTCCACTGGCCGCTGTTCGGCGTGGGGGACCAGGTGGCGCGGGGCGCCGGAACGGCCGGCTGGCCGGAGCCGGCGCCGGGCTGGCCCGCAGCCGGCGGACCGCCGGCACCGGGCGCGGACGGGGCGCCGAAGGCACCGGATGCGGCCGGGAAGCCGCCGGGGACCGCGGGAAAGCCGGTGGGCTGGCCGGGGATCGGGGCCTGGCCGGCAACTGGGGCCTGGCCAGGAACTGGGGCCTGACCGGGAATCGGGGCCTGGCCGGGCCCGAGCGGCGGGGCCAGACGCGGCGGCAGGGGCCCCGGCCGGTCGGTCACCGGGCGCTCGCCACGTCCCTGGTCGGCCGCCTCGTCGGCGTTCTGCCCCGGCACCCCGTCGCCGGTTCCGTACCCCGCCGTCATGATCTTTCGGTCCTCCCCCGTGCCACCCCGCCGCGACGCCGTTTGCAGCCCCATGGGACCCGGCGCGGCCCGAAGGACCGTACCTGCGCGAACGGGGTTTGTCTCCCCCGTTGCCCGACCCTGCCACATCGAGGCAACAAAGTGCCCCCACGACACCTGTCGGCCATCTCGCCGACACGCGCCCGACCGGCTGCGCACGCCGAAAGTCCCGGCGCACTAGGGTTGTCAGGTGACCGACGAACCACCCCTGCGCCGTCGGCCCGCCGAAAGCCGTACGGGAGAGGCCCCGCCACACCCGTCGTCGGCCGCGCCGGAGCCGGCGGACGCGGGGACCGAACCCACCGCCGGCGGGCCCGTCCCGTTGACCGCCCCGAGCGAGGGCACTCCCGCGCCGGTGGCCACGCCGAGCGGGCTCGACGAGGTCGTGGCCCGTTTCGCGGCGGGCACCGGCCCGGTGGCCCTGGACGCGGAGCGCGCCTCGGGCTACCGCTACAGCCAGCGCGCCTACCTGGTACAGCTGCGCCGGGCCGGCTCCGGCACGGCGTTGATCGACCCGCTGCCGCTGCCCGACCTCTCCGCCCTGGACGCGGCGATCGCGGAGGCCGAGTGGGTGCTGCACGCCGCCAGCCAGGACCTCGCCTGCCTCGCCGAGGTCGGGCTGCGGCCCCGCCGGCTCTTCGACACCGAGCTGGCCGCCCGGCTGGCCGGCTTCGAGCGGGTCGGCCTGGCCGCGCTGACCGAGCAGCTCCTCGGCTACACCCTGGAGAAGCACCACTCGGCGGCGGACTGGTCCAGCCGGCCGCTGCCGGAGTCCTGGCTGACGTACGCGGCGCTGGACGTGGAGATGCTGGTGGACCTGCGCGACTCCCTCGACGAGGAGCTGCGCCGACAGGGCAAGTCGGACTGGGCCGCGGAGGAGTTCGCCGCGCTGGTCCGCAACGGCGCCCGCCCGCCCCGCGTCCGCGCCGAGCCGTGGCGGCGTACCTCGGGCATCCACCGGGTGCGCGGGGCCCGGGCGCAGGCGCGGGTGCGCTCGCTCTGGTACGCCCGGGACCAGATCGCCGCGCGGCGGGACGCCGCGCCCGGGCGGGTGCTGCCGGACTCGGCCATCGTGGCGGCCGCCGAGCTGGACCCGAAGGACGAGAAGACCCTGCTCACCCTGCCCGGCTTCGGCGGCCGCTCGGTACGCCGGCTGGCCCGTACCTGGCTGGCGGCCCTGGACGACGCCCGCCAGCTCCCAGACGACGCGCTGCCGATGAATCCGGTGGTCGAGGGTCCGCCCCCGCCGCACCGGTGGGCGGAGCGGGACCCGGTGGCCGCCGCCCGGCTGGCCCGGTGCCGGGAGGTGGTGGTCGGCGTCGCCGGCGCGCACACCCTCCCGCCGGAGAACCTGATCGCGCCGGACTACGTCCGCCGCCTCGCCTGGCAGCCGCCCGAGGAGATCATCGACGACACGGTGGCGGAGACCCTGCGCGGCTTCGGCGCCCGCGAGTGGCAGCTCACCCTCCTCCTCCCCGCCCTCACGGAGGCCCTGGCCCACCCCAAGCCCTAACCCCACCCACACCCACACCCACCCGACCCTGCGTCGATTTCGCGGGGCCGGGGGTGTGGGGTGGGACACATGGGGGGTGGTGTCGGGGTTGGTTACTGGCGAGTAGCATCCGGGGGAAATGCCAGTGCCGGCGGCCTTCCTTCGGTCCGTAGCGCCGCCCGGCGGCGCGGTGGCCGAATCATGGCCGAAAAGGAGGCTCCAAGTGCCCCGTGAAGTTCGGGATGTCGTCTTCGTCGACGGCGTCCGCACCCCGTTCGGCAAGGCGGGTGGCATGTACGCCAACACCCGCGCCGACGATCTGGTGATCCGCTGCATCCGCGAGCTGATGCGGCGCAACCCGCAGCTGCCGCCGGAGCGCGTGGAGGAGGTCGCCATCGCGGCCACCACCCAGATCGGCGACCAGGGCCTGACCATCGGCCGCACCGCCGCCCTGCTGGCCGGCCTGCCCAAGACGGTGCCGGGCTTCGCCATCGACCGGATGTGCGCCGGCGCGATGACCGCCGTCACCACTGTCGCCAGCGGCATCGCCATGGGGGCGTACGACGTGGCCATCGCCGGCGGCGTCGAGCACATGGGCCGCCACCCGATGGGTGAGGGCGTCGACCCCAACCCGCGGATCATCGCGGAGAAGCTGGTCGACCCGTCCGCCCTGGTCATGGGCGCCACCGCGGAGAACCTGCACGACCGGGTCCCGCAGATCACCAAGGAGCGCACCGACGCGTTCGCGCTCGCCTCCCAGCAGAAAACCGCCAAGGCGTACGCCAACGGCAAGCTGCAGGGCGACCTGGTGCCGGTGGCCCTCCGCGACCCGGAGACCGGCTGGGGCCTGGCCACCGTGGACGAGGCTCCCCGGGAGACCTCGATGGAGAAGCTGGCCACCCTGAAGACGCCGTTCCGCCCGCACGGCAAGGTCACCGCGGGCAACGCGGCCGGCCTGAACGACGGCGCCACCGCCGCCCTGCTGGTGGCCGAGGAGACCGCCCGCGAGCTGGGCCTGCCGATCGGCATGCGGCTGGTCTCGTACGGCTTCGTCGGCGTGGAGCCCGAGGTGATGGGCGTCGGCCCGATCCCGTCGACCGAGAAGGCGCTGCGCATCGCGGGCCTGACCATCGAGGACATCGGCCTGTTCGAGCTGAACGAGGCGTTCGCCGTGCAGGTGCTCGCCTTCCTCGACCACTTCGGCATCGCCGACGACGACCCGCGGGTCAACGCGTGGGGCGGCGCGATCGCCATCGGTCACCCGCTCGCCTCCTCGGGTGTCCGGCTGATGACCCAGCTCGCTCGGCAGTTCGCCGAGCACCCCGAGGTCCGCTACGGCCTCACCGCCATGTGCATCGGCATCGGCATGGGCGGCACCGTGATCTGGGAGAACCCGCACTGGGAGGGCAACAAGTGAGCGCGCTCGCCGCACCGAACGAGGTCGTCACCAAGGCGCTGCTGCGCCAGGTGAACGTGCCGGGGCTGGACCGTCCCGCCGCCCTCATCACCCTGGACAACGGCTTCGACCACACCAAGCCGAACAGCTTCGGCCCGGGCGGGCTGACCAGCCTGGACGAGGCGATCACCGCCGCCCTGGCGGCGGACCCGGCGTTCATCGCGGTCACCGGCAAGCCGTACATCTTCTGCGTCGGTGCGGACATCACCAGCCTGCCGGCGCTGGAGAACCGCAAGCAGGCGCTGGAGATCGGCCGGCTCGGCCACCGGGTCTTCGCCCGGCTCAAGGACAGTGAGATCCCGACCTTCGCCTTCGTCAACGGCGCGGCGATGGGTGGTGGCCTGGAGCTGGCCCTGCACTGCCACTACCGCACCCTCTCGGCGGGCGCGGCGGCCCTCGCGCTGCCCGAGGTCTCGCTGGGCCTGGTGCCCGGCTGGGGCGGCACCCAGCTGCTGCCGAACCTGATCGGCATCCCGGCCGCGACCCAGGTCATCCTGCAGAACCCGCTGATGCAGAACAAGATGCTCAAGCCGAAGCAGGCGGCGGAGATGGGCATCGCCGATGTGCTGCTGGAGCCGGCCGACTTCCTGGAGCGGTCCCTCGAGTGGGCCGCCGGCGTGGTCAAGGGCGAGGTCACCGTGACCCGGCCAGAGGTCGACAAGGACATGTGGGCGGGCGTGCTCTACTTCGCCCGGCAGACCCTCGACCAGCGACTGCACGGCGCGGTCCCGGCCGCGTACAAGGCGCTGGACCTGCTGGAGACGGCGAAGGACGCGGACTTCGCCACCGGCACCGCCGCCGAGGACGAGGCCCTGGCCGACCTGGTCTTCTCCGAGGAGCTGCGCAGCGGCCTGTACGCCTTCGACCTGGTGCAGCGGCGGGCCAAGCGGCCGGCCGGCGCGCCGGACAAGGGCCTGGCCCGCCCGGTCACCAAGGTGGGCATCGTCGGCGCCGGCCTGATGGCCAGCCAGCTCGCCCTGCTCTTCGCCCGCCGCCTCCAGGTGCCGGTGGTCATGACCGACCTGGACCAGTCCCGGGTGGACAAGGGCGTCGGCTACGTGCACACCCAGATCGAGAAGGCCGTCAGCAAGGGCCGGATGGACAAGGGCACCGCGGCCAAGCTGTACGGGCTGGTCAGCGGCTCGGTCGACAAGTCCGTCTTCGCCGACGCCGACTTCGTCATCGAGGCGGTCTTCGAGGACCTCGGCGTCAAGAAGCAGGTCTGGGCCGAGCTGGAGAAGATCGTCAAGCCGGAGGCGGTGCTGGCCACCAACACCAGCTCGCTGTCGATCACTGAGATGGCCGTCGACCTGGAGCACCCCGAGCGGGTGGTGGGCTTCCACTTCTTCAACCCGGTCGCCGTGCTGCCGCTGCTGGAGATCGTCCGCGGCGAGCGGACCGACGACGCCACCCTGGCCACCGCGTTCGCCGTCGGCAAGCAACTGAAGAAGTCGAGCGTGCTGGTGAAGGACGCCCCGGCGTTCGTGGTCAACCGGCTGCTCACCCGCTTCCTCGGCACCGTCTTCGCCGCCGTCGACCAGGGCACCCCGCTGGACGTGGCGAACAGCGCGCTGGACCCGCTGGGCCTGCCGATGCGCCCGCTCGCCCTGCTCCAGCTGGTCGGCCCGGCCGTGGCGTACCACGTGGGCGGCACCCTGCACGCCGCCTTCCCGGACCGGTTCGGGGTCAGCGAGAACCTCAAGCGGATCGCCGACTCGGGCCAACCGATCGTGGTGGACGACCAGGTCAACGAGGAGGTCGCCAAGCTGCTCGTGGTCGGCGATCAGCCGCTCACCGCCGAGCAGGTCCGGCAGAACGCGCTGGACGCGCTGGCGCAGGAGATCCGGCTGATGCTCGACGAGGGCGTCGTCGCTGAGGCGCAGGACATCGACCTGTGCATGATCCTCGGCGCCGGCTGGCCGTTCCACCTGGGCGGCGTCACGCCGTACCTGGACCGGACCGGCACCGCCGAGCGGGTCACCGGCCGGCGGTTCCTGCCGCGCGGGCTGGCCAGCCTGCGGTGACGCCGCGCCGCGACCTGGCGCCGTCAGCCTGACCCACCGCCGCTCCCCCCGCGATCGCGGTGGCCGGCCGTCCCGTCCGGACGGCCCGGCCACCGCGATCGTCGTTTCCGGCCCGGTGCGGTACGGCGCCGCTGCGTCACCGCCCGGCAACCTCCCGCTCCTCGATGCGTCACCGACGGGCCGCCCGGGTCACGAGCCGGTTCCGGTTTCGTCACGTCGGCCCGGGGGGTACGCCGCGGTGTCGGTCGGGCTGGCTACCATCACGCGTCCAGATTTTTCACAGGAGCTGCCAAATGTCCCAGCCGCCGTCCAATCCCTACCCTGGTTCCTACCCGCCTCCGCAGCAGCAGCCCGGCGGCTTCCAGCCGCCGCAGCAGCCCGGCCCGCAGCAGGGCGGCTACCCGCCCGGCCAACCCTTCGGCGCGGAGGCCGGCCAGCCCGGCTACGGCGCCCCCGCCGGGGTGCCGCCGAAGAAGAAGTCCAGCGTCGGCAAGATCCTGCTCATCGTCCTGGCCGTCGTGGTGGTCCTCTGCGTCGGCGGCGGCACCGCCCTCTACTTCGCCACCAAGGACAAGGTCACCGAGGTCGTCGGCGCCACGAAGACCCGGCTGACCACCCCCGACACCCTCGCCGGCCGGCCGAAGGTGAGCGACCCGCAGCTCCAGACCGCCGCCGAGCAGATGGTCTCGGAGATGAAGAAGGACGTCCCCGACGCCACCAGCACGGTGGGTGCCTTCTACGGCAACCCGGAGAAGCAGGACCTGGTCATGGTCGGCGGCGTGTCCGGTCTGATCGCCGACCCGAAGAAGGAGCTGGCGGACGCCACCGCCGGCCTTTCCACCGAGCTCGGGGTGGCCAGCTTCAAGTCGGCGGACGCCGGCCCGCTGGGCGGCGACGTCCAGTGCGGCGACGGCAAGGCCGACAGCGTGCCGGTCGGGGTCTGCGTCTGGGCCGACCGGGGCAGCCTGGGCGTGATCGTCCTGTACTTCAAGTCCGGCGCCGACCTCCAGAAGGAGTTCGCGACGATGCGCGGTCAGATCGAGCAGAAGGGCTGACCCTTCCGCGTCCCGGAAGCGGGCCCCCGCCGTGCGGCGGGGGCCCGCTTCCGTTTCCCGGTCAGGCCGACGCGGCCTTCTCCGCCGGGCTGCGGCAGACGCAGAACTCGTTGCCCTCGGGGTCGGCGAGCACCACCCAGCCGGTGCCGTCCGGCCGCCGCCGGTCGGCGACCAGGGCGGCCCCGAGCCCGAGCAACCGCTCGACCTCGGCGTCCCGGGTGCCCTCGGCGGCGTGCACGTCGAGGTGGAACGCGCCCTTGCCGTGCCGCTCCCCGACCTCGACGAAGAGCAGGTCGGGGCCGTGACCGTCCGGCGCGAGCAGGACTGCCTCCGGGTCGCCGGGGTGGTCGTCGTCGTGCAGCTTCCGGTCGAGCACCCGCGCCCACCAGCTGGCCAGGGCGTACGGGTCGTCGGTCTCGACGGTCACGCAGTGGATCTGTGCACTCACGGTGCTTCCTCCTGATCGGAGTGCGCCCCGCGGAGATGGATGACGTCAGCGGTGACCGGGGCGGGGCGCGGGACTGTTCATGGTGGACATCGACCGCACCCCCCTTCCAGAGCTCGGGCTGACCGGAAGGATCATGCCATCCGGCCGGCCGGGAGACAAGCGCCGGTCAGGTGGCGGCCGGGGCGTCGGCGGACGGCAGGGTGACGGTCACCTCGAGGCCGCCGCCCGGCTGCGCGACCACCTTGACCGTGCCGCCGTGCGCGTCGCAGACCGCCCGGACGATGGAGAGCCCCAGGCCGGAGCCGCGCGCGCCGGTCCGCTCCTGGCCGCCGCGCCGGAACGGTTCGAAGAGCCCCGGCACGTCGGCCTGGGCCACCTCGAAGCCGGTGTTCCCGACGACCAGCCAGGACCGCTGCCCGTCGGTGCCGGTCCGCACCCAGAGCCGGCCGTGCAGGTGGTTGTAGCGGACCGCGTTCTCGACCAGGTTGCCGGCGAGCCGGTCGAGCAGGCCCGGGTCGCCGACGACCGGCGCCGGGCGCAGCGAGGTGTGCACCTTCAGCCCGATCCGCTCCACCTCGCGGGCCATCGCCGAGAGCGCGTTGGACGTGCCGACCGCGAGGTCGGACTCGACCCGGCGGGCCAGCCGCCGCCCGGCCTGCGCCTCGCTGCGGGCCAGCACCAGCAGGGCGTCGACCAGCCCGTTGGCCCGCTCCGAGGCGTCCCGCACCACGGTGGCCATCCGGCGGTACTCGGCGATGTCCGCCTCGTCGTCGCTGAGCGTCACGTCGATCTCGGTCTGCATCACGGCGAGCGGGGTACGCAGCTCGTGCGAGGCGTTGGCGACGAAGCGCCTCTGCGCCTCGAACGCGGCGGCGATCCGGTCCAGCATGGCGTCGAAGGTCTCGGCCAGCTCCGCCACCTCGTCGTCCGCACCGGACCAGCGGATCCGCTGGTCGAGGGTGGCCTCGCCGAGCCGCCGGGCGGTGGCGGTGACCTGGTGCAGCGGGCGCAGCGCCCGGCCGGCCACCGCGTACGCCCCGGCGACCCCGACCACGCTGATCGCCAGCAGCGCCACCAGACCCTTGAGCAGCAGCTCCCGCGAGGCCGCGTCGACCAGTTGCCGCTGCCACTGCCCGGCGTCGAGGGAGCGGCCGTCGGCGAGCACCACCGTCGTGCCGGGCAGCAGCTCGTCGGTGGGCCGCAGCGCGTCCCGCACCAGCAGCCAGGCCAGCAGCACCAGGATCGCCCCGGCGCCGACCAGCAGCACCCCGTTGAGCAGGGTGAGCCGCAGCCGCAGGGTGGGCCGCAGCCGGAGTCGGCTCACGCGGACACCTCGGCCATCCGGTAGCCGGCGCCGACCACCGTCTCGATCAGCGGCGGGTCGCCGAGCTTCTTGCGCAGCGTCATGACGGTGACCCGGACGATCGTGGTGAACGGGTCGGTGTTCGCGTCCCAGACCCGTTCCAGCAGCTCCTCGCTGGAGACCACCGCGCCCCGCGCCTTGAGCAGTTCGGCCAGCACGCCGAACTCCTTGTTGGTCAGGTCGACCGGCGCGCCGCCCCGGCTGACCACCCGGCGGGCCGGGTCGAGCACCAGGTCGGCGACCTCCAGCACCGGCGGGGCGGCCGGGGTGGCCCGCCGGCCGAGCGCCTGCACCCGGGCCACCAGCTCGTCGAAGGCGAACGGCTTGGGCAGGTAGTCGTCGGCGCCGAGTTGCAGGCCCTCCACCCGGTCGGCGACCGTGCCGCTGGCGGTCAGCATCAGCACCCGGGTCAGGGTGCCGGAGGCGGCCAGGTCGGCGCAGATCCGGTCGCCGGGCACGCCGGGCAGGTCCCGGTCGAGGATCACCACGTCGTACCGGGTGACGAAGGCCGCCTCGTGCCCGGAGTCGCCGTCGTAGGCGACGTCCACGGCCATGCCGCGCTTGCGCAGCCCCCGCGCGATCGCGTCGGCGAGGTTCCGCTCGTCCTCCACCACCAGTACCCGCATCCCCGGCCTCCCGCCTTCTGACCTCCCGACAACCTAGTGCCGGCCACCAAACCAGCGTCCCTCGCCGTCGTTGCGAAAAATCTTCGAGTACGCGATGCTCCCCGGCAGCCAGCGACATCAGCCCCGGCCGCCGGCCCGGGCCCGAGCCCACGGAGCCCTCATGCCCGCTGTCGACGCCGCCCGGGACATCGTCCACCGCCGCTTCCGCTTCCCCGCCGACCTGCGTCTCGGGGTGGCCGACGGGGTGGCCACCAGCCCGGACGGGCTGGTGCTCGGGGTGCCGGCCGGCCGGTGTGACCACACCGACCCGCAGAGCGGGGTCACCGCCCGGTACGACCTGGGCACCTGGACCTCCCCGGTGGTGCCGGCGGGCTTCGACGCCGACGAGATCGTGCCGTCCTGGACCGGGGACACCCCGCCGGGCTGCTGGCTCCGGGTCGAGCTGCGCGGCTGCGCCGCAGGCGAACCGGCGACCGCCTGGTACGACCTGGGCCACTGGGCCGCCGACGAGACGACCGTGCACCGCAGCTCGGTGCCCGGGCAGGCCGGCGAGGACGCCCGGGTGGCCGTGGACAGCCTGCGCCTCACTAAGGCCGGGGTGACCGGCTGGCAGGTCCGGGTCACCCTGTTCCGTCGGACCGGCCTGGCCGCGGGCCCGGTGCTGCGCACGGTCGGCGCCGTCGCCTCCGCCGGCTCGCCGGTCGGCGCCCAGACCGCCGCGGCGGGCGCGGAACCCGCCGCGGAGGCCGGCGGTCCGGTCGGCCCGGCCGACCGGACCGGCGGCCCCGGCGCGGCGGTGGCGGTGGCCGACGGAGCCACGGCCGGAGCCGGCGCCCGGGGGCGGGTGCTGGACGTGCCCCGGTACTCGCAGCGGTTGCACGCCGGCGGGGAGACCCGCTGGGGCGGCGGCGGGGACTCCTGGTGCAGCCCCACCTGCGTCTCGATGGTGCTGGACTTCTGGGCCGCCGGCCCCACCCCCGACCGGTACGCCTGGGTGGACCCGCCGGGCCACCGCCCGGTCGTGGTGCACGCCGCCCGGCACTGCTACGACCACGCCTACGCGGGGGCTGGGAACTGGGCCTTCAACACGGCGTACGCGGGGCGGCACGGGGTGGACGCCTTCGTCACCCGGCTGCGCGGCCTCGCCGAGGCGGAACGGTTCGTCGCCGCCGGCATCCCGCTGATCGTCTCGGCGGCCTTCACCCGGGGCCAGGTGCCGGGGCTGGACTACGACACCCGGGGCCACCTGATCGTGCTGGCCGGCTTCACCGTCGACGGCGACCCGGTGGTCAACGACCCGTACGCCCCGGACGACGAGGCGGTGCGCCGGACCGTGCCCCGGGCGCCGTTCGAGGCGGCCTGGCAGGGCGGCAGCGGCGGCATCGCGTACGTGGTGCGGCCGGGGTCGGTGCCGCTGCCCCCGCCGCCCGCCCAGGCCAACTGGTGACTCATCCGGCCAGCGGCCAGAGCACCATCCCGCCGGACGGACGCAGGCAGACCAGCGCCGTTTCGGCGTCCACGCAGTCGTCCCACGAGCCGGGGAGGACCGCCCGGAACCGGACCTGCCCGGCCGGAAAGTCCAGCGCGGCGACGAGCGTCCGGTCGTCGGGGAGCCGGCGGAACCCGAGCTGCCGGGGAGCGGACCGCTCGGCGCCACCCAGCCGCCACCGGCCGAACCGGGCGAGGACGTGGCCGGTACGCGGGTCGAGGGTGGCCAGCTCCATCTCCAGCCCGATCGCCGGGGCGGCGGCGAGCAGCCGGTCCTGCACCGGGGTCACCCCGAGCCAGCGGTCGTCGGACCAGAGCTGACGGCCGGTGGCCGGGTCGAAGGTGAGCGCGCCGGGGGACTCGTCGTGCAGGCAGACCACGCCCGCGCAGTCGGTGAACCAGGCGGCGCTCCGGGGCGGCACCGGGATGCTCCAGCGCCGGTCCAACCGGTCCAGGCCGTACGCCGTGACCGTGCCCGGCCCGCCGTCCACCAGCAGCAGATCGGCCACCACCTGGGTGAACCGGTACGACACCCGGTCGGCGGCCGGCGGCACCCGGCCGGCGTGCCGCAACGCGCCCGAGCCGGCGTCGTGCACCGCCACCCGACCGTCGGCGCTGACCAGCACGATCTCCGTCACGCCCCGAGCCCCCCGCCGGTACGCCACCCCGTTGCCGGGCAGCGGCAGCGACCAGCGGGCCGCGCCGGACGCCAGGTCGATCGACCGGATCAGGCCCGTGCCGTCGGCGCGTGGCATCTCGAAGAGCACCCCACCCGCCTCGGTCGGCACCGGGTAGCCGGCCTGCCGCCAGCGCACCGCGCCGGACGCCGGTTCCAGCGCGGTGGAGATGGTGTCGCCGGCCCCGGCCGGGCTGGTGGTGACCAGCAGCAGGTCGGCCACGGTGCTCAGCCCGAGCACGTGGTCGCCGACCGGGAGGACGAACTGCCACACCGACTCCCCGCCGGGCAGCCGGTGCCCGGTGACGACCCGGCCGCCCCGGCCCACCGTGCCCGGTCCGTCGGCCACCACCAGCCGGTCGGCCACCACCGCGAAGGTGGCGCCCTGCGGCGCCGGCACCGGGATGCCGGGCGGCCGGTGCGCCAGCGGCGCCGCGCCGGCCAGGGTCAGCAGCGCGGCGCCGCAGAGCGCCGCCACCCGGACCGCGGGGGTGGCGGGTCGGCGTGGCTCGGGGAGCGGCTCGGCCTTCTCGTCGTGCGGCATCTCCCCCAGCTCGATCACGTGGCTCGTCCCATCGGCCACACCCCGAAGCTGCCGTCGCTCCGGCGGCAGAGCAGCACCGCCGCGCCGATCCGGCAGTCCCCGACGGCACCGGAGAGGGAGTCCCGCACCCGGGCCCGGCCGGCCGCCGGGTCCAGCTCGGCGACGAGCAGCCGGCCGTCGCCGCCGCGTCGGATGCCGATCACCCGGCCGTCCGTCTCGCCCTGCGGGACCAGCTCCCAGTCGCCGAGGTCGGCGACCAGCCGGCCGCTGGCCTCCTCCACCACCGCCAGCTCGGTGCCGGCCGGGGTGCCGGCGGCGACCAGGAGCCGGCCACCGCCGGCCGCCAGGGCGCTCGCCCACCGGTCGTCCGTCCACCGGATCGCGCCGCTGGCCGGGTCGAGGGCCCACATGCCGCCGGTCTGCCGGGACGCGCAGAGCAGGCGGCCGCAGGGCTCGGCGTAGCCGACCAGCGGGATCGAGACCGTCCAACGAGGATCCAGGGTGTCCAGGTCGTATCCGGTGACGGTGCCGCCGGCGTCCCGGATCAGCAGCAGCAGTCCCGCCGCGAGCAGGGTCCGCGGTCGGGCCGGCAGTTCCCCGGGGCGCAGGTCGCGGGCGACCAGCCGGACGCCGGTGCGGGCGTCGAAGACCTCGGCCGCGCCGGAGGCCGGCAGGGCGACCAAGCGGTCGACCCCGGCCGGCCCGAAGCTCAGTTCAAGCTCGTCCCGGGCCACCGGCATCGACCACCGGGTCCGGCCGGTGCGCACCTCGACGCGCTGGATCGGCTCCCGGCCCGCCGCCGCGAACTGCTGCAGCACCACGCCGTCCCCGGCGGGAAAGGCCACGCCGGACTGTCGCCAGCCGACCCGCCCGGTGCCGGCGTCGAAGGCCACCGTCTCCCATCCGGCGTCGTTGGCCGTCCGCCCGACGAGCAGCACCGTGCCGTCCTGCTCCCAGACCGTGGTGGCCACGCCGTCCCCCGGCAGCAGCGTCCGCCAGATCGGCCGCGGCGGCCCGGGATCCACCCGGTACGCGACGAGCTGCCGGCCCACGCCGCGCTGGGGGTCCGGCGCCTGCACCACGTACACCCGGTCGCCGGCGACGAACGCGGCGGCGGCGGGGCCGCCCGGCACGGTGGCCACGACGCGCCCGGGCGTGGGTGCCGCGCCGGCCAGGGTGACCAACACCAGCAGCAGCACCACCAGGGACCGGTACGGGCGACCGGTGGCCGGGCGCCGCGGGACCGGCGGCTCGGGCGCGGTGTCGTCGCGGAGCTCACCCAGATCGATGACCGTCACGACCACCCCTCTCCGCGCCGCCAGCCTGGCGGGCCCGGCCGCGTCCACCGGCCGGCCGGGGCGACGCCGCGCCGCCTGTACGATGGCCCGTCGTGGCCGTGCCGGTGGTAGACCCCTCGTTGAACTCGTCGTCCGTCGCGGTGGAGCCCGTCGCGGCCGACCCGCCGCGCCAGCCCCGACGCCGGCCAGCCCGTGCCGACGTGCTGGCGATCGCAGCCTATGCGCTGCTCGGGGTCCTCGTCTGCCTCAACTACTGGGGCGATGTACAGCACCGGGTCTCCTCGCACCTGCCGACCGACCACAGCTGGTTCGAATGGCTCTTCGAGCACGGCGCCTACTCCGTCCGACATCTGGAGAATCCGCTCTTCACCGCCCGGCAGAACGCCCCGGACGGGGTGAACATGATGGCGAACACCTCGCTGCTCGGGGTGACCCTGCCGCTGGCGCCGCTCACCATGCTGCTCGGCCCGCAGGTGATGTACGCGTTCTACCTGGGCGCGGCCCTGTCGGCGACGGCGGCCACGTCGTACTGGATGCTCTCCCGGCACCTGGTGCGCTCGCGGGCGGCGGCCTTCGTCGGCGGCGCGTTCCTCGGCTTCGCCCCGGGCATCGTGCACCACGCCAACGGGCAGCCCAACTTCGTCTCCAACTTCCTGCTCCCGCTCATCGTGGTCCGGGTGCTGCGGCTGGGCGAGCCGGGCCGCTGGCTGCGCAACGGGACCGCGCTCGGGCTGCTGGTCGCCTACCAGATCTTCATCAACGAGGAGATGCTGCTGCTCACCGCGCTGGCCTGCCTGGTCATCGTGGTCGCGTACGGGGTGCAGCGGCCGCGCGTGGCGTGGTCCAGGGCCGGCACGTTCCTCGCCTCCGGTGGCGTGGCCGGCGGCCTGGCCCTGCTGCTCACCGCGTACCCGATCTGGTTCCAGTTCAACGGGCCACAGTCCTACCGCGGCCTGCAGGGCGGCGTCTTCCACAGCTGGGGCGAGGACCTGATGGCCTTCGTCACCTTCGCCCGGGACACCGTCGCCGGTGACGAGGCGGTGGAGAAGACCATCGGGATGACCGAGCAGAACAGCTGGTTCGGCTGGCCGCTGGTGCTGGTCGCGCTGATCGCCCTGGTGCTGCTGGTGCGCCGCTCGCTGCCGGCCCGGATCGTGGCCGTGCTGGTGGTGGTCTTCACCGTCGCCGCGATCGGCCCGAAGGTGCGCTTCGACGGGGTGGAGACCACCGTCGACGGCCCCTGGGCGTACGTGCCGGACGACCTGCCGCTGGTCGAGATGATGATGCCGACCCGGCTGACCCTGGTGGTGGCGGGCGCGGTCGGCGTGCTCCTGGCGCTGGCCTGGAACGCCCTCGCCGGGAACGGTCGCCCGCCGGTGCCGGCCCCGCGCGCGGCGGCCGACGCGGCGACCTCGGGGCCGTCGCCCGCCGCCCGGCGGCGCCGCCGCTGGCTGCGCGGCATCGGGTACGCGGCGATCGTGGCCGCCCTGCTGCCGCTCCTCCCCCGGCCGCTGCCGGCCCAGCAGATCGACCCGCCGCCGCACTTCATCACCGCGGGCGGCTGGCGGCCGTACGTCCCGGCCGGACGGACCCTGGTCCCGGTGCCCATCCCGAGCAACGTGCACGGCCTGCCCACGCTGCGGTGGAGCGCGCTGACCGGCCAGCAGTTCCCAATCCCGGGCGGCTACTTCATCGGGCCGAACGAGAACGGCGAGGGCGTCTTCGGCGCGCCGAACCGGCCGACCAGCACGCTGATCTACTCCACGATGGACGCCGACAAGGTGCCGGCGCTCACCGAGGAGAACCGCCGCCAGGCGCTCGAGGACCTGCGCTTCTGGAAGGCGTCGGTGGTGGTGCTCGGCGCGAATCCGCGCGAGCCGGTGCTGCGCGAGCTGATGACCCAACTGCTGGGCCCCCCGCAGCGCGTCGACGACGTCTGGCTCTGGGACGTCCGCGACCGTGGGTAAGGAAGGGCCCCCGCTTAACGTTTCCGGTAGAGCAGGGGCCCCTTCCTAACACCGGGGCGGTCAGCCGAGCAGGGGGCGGACGTCCCAGACGTGCGCGCCGGCCACGTCCCGGCCGGGGCCGACCAGGGCGTCGACCGTGGCGCGGACCGGGTCGCCCGGGGCCGAGTCGGCCTGCACCAGCACCGCCGCCCGCCAGTGCCGCAGGTCCTCGACCGCCTGCCGGCGTTCCGCCTCGCCGACCGGCGGCACCTGGCCGGTCTCGGCGGCCCGGCGCAGCAGCAGTGCGGTGGGGCGGTCCGGCGCGCCCCAGTGCGCGGTGGGGTCGCCCGCCGCCCGCGGGCCGATGAAGTAGCCGCCCGGCGCGTCGAAGGCCAGCCCGGTGCGCGCCGACCAGAAGGTGGCCGGGCTCACCGCCGCCCCGGTCACCGGGGGCACCGGCACCACGGTCCGCCCCGGCGGGACGTACGCCCGCCAGCCGCCGCCGCTGACGAAGGCCGGCACCGGCATCGCCGGCACGGTCCGGATCGGCGTCGGGACCAGGGGCAGCAGCGCGGCGGCCACCGCGCCGGCCCACGGCGCCCAGGCCTGGGCGGACCGGAGGCGTACCCGGTCCAGGGCGAGGGCCAGCAGCACCCCGAGCACCGGCACGCAGACCAGCGCGAACCGGGCCGGCACCACCAGGTCGAGCAACGGCACCCCGGCGAGCAGCCGGTACGGCCCGGGCAGCCCGGTGTCGTGCCGGTCCACCACCACGGTGGTGCCGAGGGAGAGCAGGGCGAACAGCAGCCCGCAGGCCGCCAGGGCCCGGACCAGCGGCCGTCCCCACAGCCGGACCACCACCAGCACGGCGAGCAGCGGCAGGAACGGCCCGAAGAAGGAGTTCTGCTCGGTCGGGTTGGGCGACAGCAGGCCGGCCCGGTAGTCGTCCCCGGCGACGCTCTGCCGGGCGGCGGCGGTGAACGAGGCCGCGTCGAGCCGGTAGCCCCGCACGAAGAAGGGCATCCCGGTGTAGTGGCCCGGGCCGCGGAACTGGACCCACAGCGGGTACGCCAGCAGCACCCCCGCGACCAGCGCGCCGACGCCGATCCGGCGCGCCACGACGGGCGCCAGCCGGCGGGCCGCCGCCCGGTCGGCCAGCGCGTACGCGCCGGCGAACACCGCGGCGGCGAGCGCGAGGAAGACCAGCACCTCCTCGCCGAGGAAGACCTGGTACGCGACGGCCAGCCCGAGCAGCACCCCGTCCCGGCGGACCCGGTCGGCGGCGGGCCGGAACACCAGGGCGAGGATCACCGGGACGAGGAACTGGGCGGCCATGTGCAGGTGCGCCCCGGCCTGGGACACCATGCCGGGGGCGAAGCCGCAGAACAGCCCGCCGACCGCCGCGGCGACCCGGGACCGGACCAGGCGGCGGGCCAGCAGCGCGTACCAGGCGGTGGCGGTGCCGGCCAGGCAGGTCACCACGGCGACCAGGAATGCCACCTGGGAGCCGGCGAGCAGGGTGACCGGGGTCAGCGGCACCCCCAGCCCGAGCACCGACGTATTGGCCATCAGGTTGACCCCGTCCGGCGCGTTCAGGGCGCTGCTGTGCAGCGGGTTCTCCCCGCCGACCACCGCCCGGGCCGCGCGGGCCAGCATCCACTCGAAGAGCATCTGGTCGCCGGCCTGGTGGAACAGCCGGTCCGGGCGGCCCCACTGGCCGGCGGTCAGCAGCACGGCCAGGGCGAGGTAGCCGGTCACCACGAACGCGTCCACCGGGCGCGGCCAGCGGCGGCGGGTCGGCCGCGCCGGGGCGGCGTCGACCGCCTGGGCCGGCCCGACGCCGGGCTGCGCCACCGCGGTCAGGCCGGCCGGCTGGTCAGTGTCCGGACGTCCCACAACCACACGTCCAGCTCCTGCCGGGCGGGCCCGACGAGCTGCTCGACGGTCCGCCGCAGCGGCTCGGCGTTCGGCTCGTCGAGCGGCAGCACGACGACGGCGGCCCGCCAGTGTCGCAGCTCGTCGAGGAAGCGGCGGCGCTGCCGGTCGTCCAGCTTCGGCGTACGCCCGGTGGCGGCGACCTCCTCCAGCAGGTCGCCGATGCCGCTGGGCCGGCCGCCGAACCGGCCCGGGTCGCCGGTGACCCCGTTGCGCGGGGCGAGGAAGTAGCCGCCGGGAATCTTGAAGGCCAGGTCGGTGCTGGCCGCCCAGCGCATCGGGTCGGTGTTGCCCATGCTCGGCACGGGCACCGACACCAGTGTCTGGTCGGGGCCGACGTACTGCCGCCACCGGTCGGCCGTGATGAACTTCGGCACCGGCGGCCGGCTGGTGACCTGCAACGGCATCGGCGCGATCGGCAGCAGGGCCAGCACCAGGCCGGCGACCGTCAGCGTCCGCACGGTCCGCCGGTCGGGGATCCGCAGCGACGCGGTCCGCTCGACGGCGAACGCCAGCAGCACCCCGACGACCACTGTGGTGATCAGGCCGAACCGGGTGGGCACCACGGCGTCGAGCAGCGGCAACCGGACCAGCAGTTCCCACGGCCCGGTGAGGAGGTCCCGGTCCCACCACGACACCCGCTCGCCGAGGGAGAGCACCGCGAAGCACCCCCCGGTCACCGCGAGCGCCCGGACCAGCACCTCCCGCCGCAGCCAGACCACGATACCGACGGTCACCAGGGACAGGCTCCAGCCGAAGAAGGCGTTCTCCTCGGAGTAGTTCGGGGCGAGGTTGACGTTGGCCCGCTCGTTGCCGCCGAGGGTCGGCGAGCCGGGGGCGAAGAACGAGGCGATGTCGTTGCCGTAGTCCCGGACGGTGTCGCTGAGGCCGTGGTAGGCCATCGGCCCGGCGAACTGGACGTACAGCGGGTAGGCCAGCAGCGCCCCGGCCAGCACCGCGCAGACCGCCAGACCGGCGCCCAGCGGGCGCCACGCCGCGGCCCACAGCGCCCGCCGCTGGGCCACCACGGCGAGCAGGAACACGCCGCAGGCCAGGGCGGTGAAGAGCAGGATCTCCTCGTTGATGAACGCCTGCGCGGTGACCAGCAGGGCGAGCAGCACGCCGTCGCGGATCGGCCGGGTGGAGCGGGTCAGCACCAGCACCCGCCAGACGATGAACGGCAGCAGGAACTGGGAGATGATGTTGGGGTGCCAGTTGGCGTGCGAGAGCATCGCCGGCGAGAACCCGCAGAACCAGGCGCCGACGGCAGCGGCCCGCCGGGTCCGCACGACGTGCCGGGAGAGCACCCGATACCAGGCGGCCGCCGTGCCGGCGAGGCCGAGGGTCACCAGCGTGACGAAGGAGACCGCCGGTCCGAACAGGAGGGTCACCGGCACCATCGGGATGCCGAGGGCCAGGATGGCGGTGTTCGCCATCAGGTTGACCCCGTCCGGATAGTTGAACTGGTCGGTGTAGAACGGGAACTCCCCGTGCAGCACCACCCGGACCGAGTGGGCCAGGAAGAACTGCACCTGCGCGGGGTCGCCGCTGTAGAGGGCGGCCACCCGGCCGGCCGGGTCGACACAGATCCGGCTGGTCACCCAGAGCGCGGCGAGCAGGAAGACGCCGTACACGGCGAGGTTCTGCCGCCGGGGCGTCCAGCGCCACCGCCACGGCTGGGGCGTCCAGCGCCAGCGACGGCGGGTGACCGGCCGGTCATCGGCGGCCACGGCGGGGACGGCGGGGACGCCCGGCGGGTCGGCGAGAGTGACGGAGGCGGAGCCCGTCGGGGCGTCGGCGTCCGGCGGCGAATCGCCACGGGGCTCGGCAGGCGTCACAGTCGGCGGAGTCTACCGGAGCCGGAAAATGACGGCGAAACACGCACCGACGTCCTCTGTGGCCGCCGCGAATGGGGTGAGGCGGGCGCAGCCGGGCGGCCGGAGGTCTCGTACCATGTGGCTTCCGAACACGACCGGCGACGCGATCGGGGGCGTACAGGTGGCTTCAGTCCGCCGACGCGGCACGGCCACCGCACTGCTCACCCTGCTGCTGGCCGCGACGGGCTGTGGGCCCGTCGCCGGACGGCAGCCGGCGGACCTGCCGGTCGGCTACGACAGCCTGGACGGGCCGCTGACCGTCTGGCCGGCCCGCGGCAGCCTGGCCGGGGACACCGCCGCCATCGCCGCGATCACCCGGGCGGTCCGGGACTGGCGCTCCCCGGTCGACGACCGGGCGCACCTGCCGTCCTCCGGCATCCTCTTCGCCGGCGCGGTCGCCGGGGCGCCGCTGGCCCTGGTCGCCGCGGACGTGCCCGGCGAGAGCGCGTCCTGGCTCCTGCAGCTCGGCCGCGACGGCGACCGGTGGCGGGTCGACCACGCCACCGAGTACACCGACCCCGGTTACCTGGTCTACTCCGACGTGCTGCCGGTCCAGGTGGCCGACGGCCGCCGCTACCTCCTCTCGGCCCGGGTGCAGCGGCTGCTCGGCCCCGACGGCCGCGAGCTGCCCAGCACCGCGGGTCTGACCGAGCCGCTCGCCGTGCCGGCCTGCCGGGCGGTGGAGCTGACCGCGACGCTGCGGGCCACCCGGTCGCTGCCGCGCGGCCGGGCCGCCGACCGCGTCCTCGACCTGGGTACGGGCATCGCGGACCCCCGCTACCCACTGGTCGGCGACGAGACCGGCTCGGGCAACCGGGCCCTCGCCGGGCTGGACACCTGCCTGCTCGCCGGCGAGGAGGGGCCGTTCGGCAGCATCCCGCGCCGGATCGGCGACCAGAATGCGCCCCGCTCGGCGCCCGAATCCTGGCCGATGGCGAAGATTGCCGTACGGTCGTTGGGCGAGGTGGCGCTGGGCGGCGGCGAGCCGGGCGACCTGGAGCAGCTCACCTGGGAGAGCGCCACCGACACGATGACCGCGGTGGTCTACCGCCCGGCCGACGGCGGGACCCCGGTGCTCTCCCCCGCCGACCGGTCCACCACGCTCCAGGCCTACCAGCTGCCGGTGCCGGGCCAGCCGGTGGCGGTGCTGAGCTGGCGCACCAACCGGGACGCCTCGTTCGCCGCGCCCCCGGGGACCACCCGCCTGGTGGACCGGCCGGGCCTGGTGGTGGTGCCGCAGCCGGACCGCAAGCAGACGTTCAGCCTGGCCGGTACGGAGAAGACCTGGTACCGGTCCGTGGGTGGTCGCTGACCCGTCCTGCTCTTCGCGGGTTCGGCCCACGTCGGCGATCCTGGATCTTCAGATGCGACCGTCATGCTCCGAATCGCCGGCTGCGCGCCGCGTAGGAACGCAGGGCACGCAGGAAATCGATCTTTCGGAAGCCGGGCCAGTACACATCGCAGAAGTACAGCTCGGAGTAGGCGGCCTGCCAGAGCAGGAACCCGGACATCCGACGTTCTCCACTCGTACGAATGACGAGATCGGGGTCGGGCCGGCCGCCGGTGTACAGGTGCTCCGCGATGTCCTCGACCGTCAGGCTCCGCGCCACGTCGTCGGGCGTCGCCCCTGCTCGGGCCGCCTCCTCCAGCAGGGAACGAACGGCGTTGACGATCTCCTCGCGGCCGTCGTAGCCGACGGCCACCGTGAGGTGGAAGTCGCCACCACGCTCACCGGTGGCATCCTCGGCCCGCTTCAGGGCGTGGCGGGTCGAGTCGGGCAGGACGTCCAAACGGCCGGCCAGGTGGAGCCGCCACGGGTTGCGCGGGTGCAGGAGTGGCTCCGCAACGACCTCCTCGATCATCCGCATCAGGTGCTCCACCTCGTCGGACGCCCGCTTGCGCACGTTGTCGACGGAGGCGACGTACAGCGTCACGTGGCGAATGCCGAACTCGGCACACCAGCTCAGCACCTCGTGGATGTGCTCGGCCCCGTACCGGTGGCCCAGGGCGGGGTCGTCGAAGCCCATCTGCCGGGCCCACCGGCGGTTTCCGTCCATCGCCATGGCAACGTGCTGCGGCCGCGAGACGTGGGCCAGCTGGGCGCGCAGGCGGCGGGCGTACAGCTGGTAGGCGAGGCGACGAACGGACTCGATCATGATCAGATGAAACCACGCGCGGGAAGCGTTCGCGGCCCGCATGCCGCCGCACCTGGACTGGAACGGGCGGCGCTGCTGGGGCAGGGCCGCCCGTTCGGTGTTCCGGTGGGTCAGTTCTTGGCGGCGGCCTCGTCGCGCCGGGTGGGCTCGACGGGCTCGGCATCCAGGCCGGAGATCCAACCGGTGACGTCCCGGGCCACGTCCTGCGCGGTCAGGCCCAGGTCGGCGAGGATCTGCGCGCGGGTGCCGTGCGGGTGCCAGTCGGCCGGCACGCCCAGGTCCTTCAGCGGCACCCGGACGTCGGCGTCCCGCATCGCCTGCCCCAGCGCGTCGCCGACCCCGCCCACCCGGACCCCGTCCTCGACGGTGACCACGAGCCGGTGCCCGGCCGCCAGCTCGACCAGCTCGGCCGGGACCGGGCGCACCCAGCGCGGGTCGACCACGGTCACGCCGTAGCCCTGCTCGGCGACCCGGGCGGCGACCTCCATGCCGAGCCCGGCGAAGGAGCCGACCGCGACCAGCAGCACGTCGGTACGCGCCGACTCGGCCAGCACGTCGACCGTGCCGACCCGGCGCACGGCCGGCAGGTCGGCGGCGACGGTGCCGGTCGGGAAGCGGAGGATGGTCGGGCCGTCGTCCACGGCGACCGCCTCGCGCAGCTCCTCGCGGACGGTGGCCGAGTCGCGGGGCGCGGCGATCCGCAGCCCGGGCACCACGCCGAAGACGGACATGTCCCAGATGCCGTAGTGGCTCGGCCCGTCCGGGCCGGTGATGCCGGCCCGGTCCAGCACGAAGGTGACCGGCAGCTTGTGCATCGCCACGTCCAGCAGGACCTGGTCGAACGCCCGGTTGAGGAAGGTGGCGTAGACGGCGACGACCGGGTGCAGCCCGCCCATCGCCAGGCCGGCGGCCGAGGTGGCGGCGTGCTGCTCGGCGATGCCCACGTCGTACACCCGCTTCGGGTACTTGCGAGCCAGGGTGGCGATGCCGGTGGGCTCGGCCATCGCGGCGGTGATGCCGACCACGTCGGGGCGCTCGTCGGCGATCTTGACCAGCTCGTCGGCGAAGACGTGGGTCCACTTCACCGACGGCGCGGCGACCAGCTGGCCGGTCTCGACGTCGAAGGCACCGCCCGGGCCGTGCAGGCAGTCCGCCTCGTCCTCCTCGGCCGGGCGGTAGCCGTAGCCCTTGCGGGTGACCGCGTGCACGATCACCGGGCCGCCGAAGTTCTTGGCGGCGCGCAGCGCCGACTCGACCGCGGCGACGTCGTGGCCGTCGACCGGCCCGACGTACTTGATGCCGAGGTCCTCGAACATGGCCTGCGGGGCGACCGCGTCCTTGATGCCCTTCTTGACCGCGTGCAGCACCTCGTACATCGGCTTGCCCACGAAGGGGGTGTTGCCGAGCGCGTCCTTGACGGTGTCGAGCACCTTCTCGTAGCCGGGGTTGAGGCGCAGCGACGAGAGGTGGTCGGCGAGGCCGCCGATGGTCGGCGAGTAGGACCGGCCGTTGTCGTTGACCACGATGACCAGGGGGTTGCCGGCGGTGGCGATGTTGTTCAGCGCCTCCCAGCACATGCCGCCGGTGAGCGCGCCGTCGCCGACGACGGCCACCACGGCCCGCTTCTCACCGCGCAGCGCGTACGCCTTGGCCAGCCCGTCCGCGTACGACAGGGCGGTGGAGGCGTGCGAGTTCTCGATCAGGTCGTGCTCGCTCTCCGCCTGGTTGGGGTAGCCGGAGAGGCCACCGCGCTGGCGGAGCTTGTCGAAGCCCTCCTGCCGGCCGGTGATGATCTTGTGCACGTAGGCCTGGTGGCCGGTGTCGAACAGGAGCCGGTCGCGCGGCGAGTCGAAGACCCGGTGCATGGCCAGGGTCAGCTCCACCACACCGAGGTTGGGCCCGATGTGCCCGCCGGTACGGGAGACCTTGGCGATCAGGAAGTCACGGATCTCGGCGGCGAGGACGTCCAGCTGCTCGGCGGTCATCCGCTTGACGTCCTGCGGACCGCGGACGGTGCCCAGCAGCCGGCCGTGGTTGGCCGTGCCCTCTTCAACACTCATGACGGAAGAGTCTATCGGCCACCGGACAGCCCGCAGCGCCGCCATGGATCTTTGCAGGTGGGAGGCCTGATCAGGAGCTGATCACCAGTCGCCGGGGCGGGGCCGGCGGGACCGCCGAGCGGGCCGGGCCGGCCGGGGTCCAGGAGCCCAGCACGGCCGCCCGGGTGGCGCCGGTCACCGACGGAACGGCCCCCGGCAGCCCGTGCCAGGAGAGCCAGCCGAGCAGGGCGAACGCGTACGCCTCCTTGGCCTGCGCCGGCACCCCCAGCTCGTCGGTGGTCCGCAGTTGCCATCGGCCGGCGGCGAGCTCGACCAGCCGGAACATCAGTGTGGGATTGCGCACCCCGCCGCCGGCGGCGACCACCTCGGTCACCCCGTGCCGGTCGCATTCGGCGGCCACTGTCGCGGCGGTCAGCACGGTCAGCGTGGCCAGCACGTCGTCGGCGGCCACCGGCTCGCCCAGGGCGGCCAGCTTGTCGTCCAGGTAGCCGGCGTGGAACAGCTCCTTGCCGGTGGACTTGGGCGGGGGCGCCGCGTAGTAGGGCTCGGCGAGCAGCAACTCCAGCAGCCGCGGATGCACCCGGCCGGCCGCCGCGCGGGCCCCGTCCAGGTCACAGGGGCGGTCCAGGAAGCGCCGGGCGGCGGCGTCCAGCAGGGCGTTGGCCGGGCCCACGTCGTACCCGAGGACGGGCGCCCCGGGGGCGACCACGGTGAGGTTGGCGATCCCGCCCAGATTGAGTGCGGCGCGCGGCGCGGTGCCGCCCGAGCCCCACGCGGCGCGCGAGGCGGTGGCCGGGTCGAGCAGCAGGGCGTCGAAGGCCGGGACCAGCGGGGCGCCCTGCCCGCCGGCCGCCACGTCGGCCGAGCGCAGGTCGTGCAGCACCGGTACGCCCACCCGCGCGGCCACCCGGGCGGGCGCGCCGAGCTGGAGGGTGCCCCGGACCCGGCCCGCCTCGACCCAGTGGAAGACCGTCTGCCCGGGCGACACCACCGCGTCGACCGCGCCGCCGGCCAGCTCGACGCCGACCGCCGCCGCCTCGGCGAAGACCTCGCCGAGCCGGTTGTCCAGCCGGCAGACCGCCTCGATGGTGGTGGCCGCCGGGGGCAGCAGCGCCCCGATCTCGGCGCGCAGCCCACCGTCGTAGTCCAGGCTGCGGTGCCCGAGCGGGCGCAGCAGCAGCGTCTCCCCGTCCCGGGTGAACTCGGCCGCCACCACGTCCACCCCGTCGTACGAGGTGCCCGACATCAACCCGACGATCTTCATCGGGCCAGGCTAGTCAGGCGCCGGGCGGCAGGAACAGCCCGACCAGCTCGACGTGCTGGGTCATCGGGAACAGGTCGAAGCCGCGCAGCGCGGTCAGTCGCCAGCCCGCCCCGGTGAAGGCGCGCACGTCCCGGGCGAAGGCGGCCGGGTCGCAGGCCACGTACGCCACCGCGCGCGGGCCGGCGGCGACGATGTCCCGCACCACCGGGGCGCCCGCGCCGGAGCGCGGCGGGTCGAGCACCACCAGGTCGACCGGGCCGGTGACCCGGCGCCGGGCCAGCGCGGTCTCCACCCGGGCCGGAACCACCTCGACGCGGGGCAGGTCGGCCAGGTTCGCCCGGGCCGCCGCCACCCCGTCCGCGCTGGACTCGACCAGGGTGACCCGGGCGTCGCCGACCCGGCCGGCCAGCGCGGCGGCGAACAGCCCGGCGCCGCCGTACAGGTCCCAGGCGGTCTCGCCGGGGCGCGGGTCGAGCAGGTCGAGGACCGCGCCGACCAGGGTGTCCGCGGCGGCGGGGTGCACCTGCCAGAAGCCGGACGCGGGCAGCGTCCAGTCCCGGCCGGCGGCCACCTCGCGGACCTCCGCCGGCCCGCTGACCGGCGTGGGGGCGCCGTCGGCGTACTGGACCACGCTGACGTCCCCGCCGGTGGAGGCGACCGTCTCGACCGCGTCCGCGTCCGGCCAGCGGGCCCCGCTGGCCGGCAGCACCGGCAGCTCCTGGATGGCCGGGTGGGCGATCAGGCAGCGGTCGACCGGCACCACCTCGTGCGAGCGGTGCTTGAGCAGCCCGGCCCGGCCAGCCCCGTCGACCGCGTAGCGGACCCGGGAGCGCCAGCCCAGCGGCCCGCCGGGCAGCGCGGCGACCCGGACGCCGAGCGCGTTGACCTGGGCCTCGGTGAGCCCGCCCAGCCGGGTGAGCTGCTCGCGCACCACGGCGGTCTTCCAGTCGAGCTGCGCCGCCGGCGCGACGTGCTGGAGGTCGCAGCCGCCGCACCGGCCCGGCCGGGCGTACGGGCAGGGCGCGTCGACCCGGTCCGGTGAGGCGGTCAGCACCTCCACCGCGTCGGCCCGGGCGAACCCGCGGTGCAGCTCGGTCACCTCGGCGACCACCCGCTCGCCGGGCAGCGCGTGCCGGACGAAGACCACCTGGCCGTCCACCCGGGCCACGCAGTGCCCGCCGGGGGCAACCGCGGCCACGGTCAGCTCCACCCGCTCGGCCTCCTCCAGGCCCGGTCGGGCGGGCGCGGTCACGGGCGCTCCCCGCTCTCCCCGGGCGGGGCGGAGACCACCGGCGGGACGGCCGGCGGCAGGGTGCTGCGCGGCGCCACCCGGGGACCGCGGGCCGGACCCCGGCTCAGCGTGGCGTCCAGCCGGTCCAGGTTCTTGGTGGCGGTCGAGGCGAGCTGCCACGGCACGCTGGTCACCATCACGCCCGGCTCGAAGAGCAGCCGCCCCTTGAGCCGCAGCGCGCTCTGGTTGTGCAGCAGGTTCTCCCACCAGCGGCCCACCACGTACTCGGGGATGAAGACGGTGACCACGTCGCGGGGCGACTCCCGGCGGACCGAGGCGACGAAGTTGAGGATCGGCCGGGTGATCTCCCGGTACGGGGAGTCGATCACGGTCAGCGGTACCGGCAGCTCGCGCCGCTCCCAGTCGGCCTGGAGGTCGCGGGTGTCCTTCTCGTCGACGTTCACGGTGACCGCGGTGAGGGTGTCCGGCCGGGTGGCCCGGGCGTACGCGATGGCCCGCAGCGTCGGCTGGTGCAGCTTGCTGACCAGCACGATGGCGTGGTTGCGGGCGGGCAGCACGGCCCGGACCTCGGTCGGCTCCAGCTCGGCGGAGATCCGGTCGTAGTGCCGGCGGATGGCCAGCATCAGCAGGTAGATCACCGCCATCGCGGCGATCGCGATCCAGGCGCCGAGCAGGAACTTGGTGATCAGCACGATGATCAGCACCACGCCGGTCATCGCCATGCCGAAGGTGTTGATCGCCCGGGAGCGGATCATCCGCCGCCGCGCCTCCGGGTCCCGCTCGGTACGCAGGTGCCGGTTCCAGTGCCGGATCATGCCGGCCTGGGAGAGGGTGAACGAGACGAACACCCCGACGATGTAGAGCTGGATCAGCCGGGTCACCTCGGCCTGGAAGCCGACGATCAGCACCACGGCGGCGACGGCGAGGAAGACGATGCCGTTGGAGAAGGCCAGCCGGTCGCCCCGGGTGTGCAGCTGGCGGGGCAGGTAGCGGTCCTGGGCGAGGATCGAGCCGAGCACCGGGAAGCCGTTGAAGGCGGTGTTCGCGGCCAGGAACAGGATCAGCGCGGTCACCGCGGCCACCACGTAGAGCAGCACCGAGCCGTTGCCGAAGACCGTCTCGCCGAGCTGGGCGGTGACGGTCTTCTGCACGTACCCGTCCGGCCCGGAGACGATCTGCGACGGGTCCTCCACGAACTGGAGCCCGGTCAGCCGGGACAGCCAGATGATGCCGACCAGCATGCTCACCGCGATGGTGCCGAGCAGCAGCAGGGTGGTCGCCGCGTTCTTCGACTTCGGCGTCTTGAACGCGGGCACGCCGTTGGAGATCGCCTCCACGCCGGTGAGCGCGGCGCAGCCGGAGGAGAAGGTGCGCAGCAGCAGGAAGATCAGGGCGAAGCCGGTGACGCTGTGCTCGGCGTGGATCTCCAGCCCGGCGCTCGGCGCCCGCAGGTCGTCACCGAGCACGAAGATCCGGAACAGCCCGGTCAGCAGCATGCCGGCGATCACGATCACGAAGCCGTAGGTGGGGATGGCGAACGCGGTGCCGGACTCCCGCAGGCCGCGCAGGTTCATCGCGGTGAGCAGCACCACCGCGCTGACCGCGATCAACACCTTGTGGGTGGCCACGAAGGGCACCACCGAGCCGAGGTTCGCCACGCCCGAGGAGACCGAGACCGCGACCGTGAGCACGTAGTCGACCAGCAGCGCGCTGGCCACCGCGAGCCCGGCGCGCGGCCCGAGGTTGACCGTCGCCACCTCGTAGTCGCCGCCGCCCGAGGGGTAGGCGTGCACGTTCTGCCGGTAGCTCGCCACCACGGTGAGCATCACCACGACGACCGCGAGCGCGATCCACGGCGAGAAGAAGAAGGCCGACGCGCCCGCGATGGAGAGCGTCAGCAGGATCTCGTCCGGGGCGTACGCGACGCTGGAGAGCGCGTCGGAGGCGAAGACCGGCAGCGCGATGCGCTTCGGCAGGAGGGTGTGCTGGAGGCGGTCGGACCGGAACGGTCGACCGAGGAGGAGTCGCTTCAGCAGCGAGGTGGGGTTGGCCACAAGCGCCAAGAGTACGACCACCGCGCGCCAGCCGGTGGGGGTGCCTGATCACCCTCGCGCGCGCCCGCGCGGTACGGTCGGTCCCCCGCCTGCGGCGGGAACGTGGCAGGCTCGCAGACGACGGGCCAGCGGGCGGCACCGTGGGAGGAGCGGAGACCGTGCATGTCGTGATCATGGGTTGCGGCCGGGTCGGGTCGACCCTGGCCCACAGCCTGGAGTCCCGGGGGCACTCGGTGGCGGTGATCGACCAGGACGCGGACGCGTTCCGCCGTCTCGGCCCCGACTTCGCCGGCATCACCGTCACCGGCGCCGGCTTCGACGGCGAGGTGCTGCGCCAGGCCGGCATCGAGCGCGCCGACGCCTTCGCCGCCGTCTCCAGCGGCGACAACTCCAACATCATCTCCGCTCGGCTGGCGCGGGAGACCTTCGGCGTGTCCCGGGTGGCCGCCCGGATCTACGACCAGCGCCGGGCGCAGGTCTACGAGCGGCTGGGCATCCCCACCGTGGCCACCGTCCGGTGGACCGCCGACCGGATGCTGCGCCACCTGGTCCCCGAGGGCAACGTCGAGATCTTCCGGGACCCGACGAGCACCGTCTCGATCATCGAGGTGCCGGTGCACAAGGACTGGATCGGCCGGTCGCTGCGGGAGCTCGAGGAGTCCGGCGGTGCCCGGGTGGCCTACCTCATCCGTTTCGGGATCGGCACCCTGCCCACCGCCTCCACCGTGGTGCAGGAGGGCGACCAGGTCTTCATGCTGGTGACCGATGACATCATCGGGTCGGTCACGTCGGTGGCGGCGGCGCCGCCGGAAGGAGGGCACTGAGCCATGCGCATCGCCATCGCGGGCGCCGGCAACGTGGGCCGGTCGATCGCCCAGGAGCTGATCGACAACGGGCACCAGGTGATGCTGATCGAGCGGCAGCCGAAGATGCTCCGCCCGGACCGGGTGCCGGCCGCCGATTGGGTGCTCGCCGACGCGTGCGAGCTGGCCAGCCTGGAGGAGGCCAACGTCGCCGGCTGCGAGGTGGTGGTGGCCGCCACCGGCGACGACAAGGTCAACCTGGTGGTGTCGCTCCTGGCCAAAACCGAGTTCGCGGTGCCCCGCGTGGTCGCCCGGGTCAACCGGGCGGAGAACGAGTGGCTCTTCACCGAGCAGTGGGGGGTCGACGTCGCGGTCAGCAAGCCGCGGGTGATGGCCGCCCTGGTCGAGGAGGCCGTCACGGTCGGCGACCTGGTCCGGCTGATGACCTTCCGGCAGGGCGAGGCGAACCTCGTCGAGATCACCCTGCCGCCCACCGCGCCGTACGTCGGCCAGCCGATCCACGCGGTGCCGATCCCCCGGGACGCCGCCCTGGTGGCGATCCTGCGCGGCAAGCGGGTGCTGGTGCCCAGCCCGGACGACCCGATCGAGGCCGGCGACGAGCTGATCTTCGTGTGCACGGCCGCGGTGGAGGACGAGGTCCGGGCGGTCATCCTCGGCCCGGACAGCGTCGGGCGCACCCGCGACCGGGCCTGACCCCCGTCGGTCCCGCCGGCCGGCGCGTACGGCCGGCGGGGCTCAGGCGCCCGGCAGCGGCGTCGGCGCGGTCTCCCGGGTCACCCGGCGCACCGCCCAGACGGTGATCAGCAGCAGCAGCGCGTACGGCGGGTAGCCCAGGGCGAGCCGGGCCACGCCGAGCGCGGTGTCCTGGTGGGCCAGGTAGAGCCCGGCCTGCACGCCCACCTTGGCCAGCCAGACCACGCCCCAGAGCACGGTGAGCTGGGTGAAGGTTCGCACCAGCCGGGGGTCGTCCCGCCACTCCGAGCGCCCCTTGGCCACCAGCACCGACCAGATCCAACCCACCAGCGGCTGTCGGACCGCCGCCGAGACCAGCAGGGCCAGGCCGTAACCGACGCCGTAGAGGATGCCGGGGAGGTAGAAGTCCCGCTCGTCGCCGGTCCGCCAGGCGATGGCGGCGCCGACGGCGATGCCGACCAGGCCGTTGACCGCGTGCCGCACCGGCCGGCGCTGGGCCAGCCGCAGCCCGGCGATCAGCAGCGCCACCGCCACCGAGGCGATCACCGCCGGGCGCAGCTCCCCCACCACGTTGGCGATCACGAAGACGACCACGGGGATGCTCGACTCGACCAGGCCCCGCCAGCCGCCGAGCTGGTCGGCCATCTGCTCGGTGAGGCTGGGCAGTCGCTCGTCCTCGGGCCCGAGTTCCGGGTCGGTGGTGCGGTGCTGTCCGGTCGTCACTTCGGCGACTCCAGCTCGTAGTACGGGTTGTAGATCACCTTGCGGTCGTCCCGGACGGCCATCCGGCCGCGGGCGGTGAGGTGCCGGCCCGGCTCGATCCCGGCGATGTGCCGGCGGCCCAGCCAGACCAGGGTGACCACGTCGTTGCCGTCGTACAGGTCCGCCTCCAGCGTGGGCAGGTTCGTCCGGGGCGTGTAGACCACCGTGCGGAGCCGCCCGGCGACCGAGACCACCTGGCCCCGGCTGCACTGGTGGGCCGGCATGCCGCCGGACTCGGCGCTCTCCCGGCGCAGCTCCTGCGCCTCGATCTCGGACTCGCTCGCGGTGAGCCGTTGCAGGAGCCGCCGCAGCGACACCCGGCTCTCGTCGGTCGTCATGACCTCCGCGTCACCCTCTCCACCCGGGCCGGTCCGCGCCGGCGCTGGCTCGGCCCGATGCCGGAACCGTCCCGCCAGCGTACGCCGATCCGGCCCGGCCGCGGTGCCGGCGTCGGCCGGACCCGACGGCGGACACGCGGCGGGCCCGGCACCGTCGACGAGAGCCGACGGGACCGGGCCCGGCACGACAGGTCTCAGGCCTCGCCCTGCTGCGCGGCCTGCTGCTCGGCCACCTCGCGGGGCAGCCGCAGCGGCAGCGGCTCGCGGACCGGCTTGGCCTCGTGGCCCCGGTCGACCACCAGGCCGTCGAGGCAGAGCGCCAGCGGGCCGGCCGCGACCGGGTTGTTGGCCGCCTCGCCCTGGTAGACGCCCCGGACCATCCAGCGCGGCCCGTCGATGCCGACGAAGCGCAGGTCGGTCGGGCCGTCCGGGGTACGCACCCGGGCGAGCAGCTCGGTGCCGTACTCCCCCTCGATCTCCTGGGCGGCGGCACCGTCCTTGCCCAGCGACTGCCGGATCTCCTCGCGCACCTCGTCCCAGATGCCCTCGGAGCGCGGCGCGGCGAAGACGCCGAGCTGGAGGGCGTTCTGGCCGTGCACCAGCACGACCTGCTGGATCACGCCCTGCGGGTCGGCCTGCACCCGCACCTCCACGTCCGGCACCGCCGGGATCTGCAGGCTGCCCAGGTCCAACCGGGGCGCGTCGGGCGCCTCGGAGACGTCGTACGGGCCGCGGGACGGCGCCTGCGCGGTCTCCTCGGCCTCGTCGAGGTCGAGGACCTCGGCGTTCCGCTCGTCACGCGCGTGCCGCGCGCCCTCGGCCCGCTTACGGGAGAAGATCACTGCGCCCACCCTCCGCTGTTCGCACTCACCCTGCCACCTCTTCCGTCTGCCCGCCCGCCGGCGCCGGGACCAGCCCGGCGTGCCCGCCGGTCGATCCGTGCCCGCCGGCGCCGCGCCGGGACGTGGGCAGCTCCGCCACCGGCTGGAACTCGGCCCGTGCGACCCGCTGGACGACGAGCTGCGCGATCCGGTCCCCCCGGCTGATCTTCGCCGGTGTGTCCCGATCATGATTGATCAGGTTGACCAGGATCTCACCCCGGTAGCCGGCGTCGACCGTACCGGGCGCGTTGAGCACCGTCACGCCGAGCCTCGCCGCCAGCCCCGATCGGGGATGCACCAGGCCGACGTACCCCTCCGGCAGCGCGATGGCCACGCCGGTCGGGACCAGGGCCCGGCCACCGGGCGGCAGCTCCACGTCCGCGGCGGCCACCAGGTCCGCGCCGGCGTCGCCGGGATGGGCGTACGCCGGCAGCGGCAGCTCCGGGTCGAGCTGCCGTACGGGCACGGGTACGACGTCTGTCACGGTCTTCCTCTTCCGTCCGGTCCATGCGGGGGTGACCCTGCCATCCTGCCGGTTGGCCGGCCGGCCGTGCGCCGTACCCTCGGACTGTGAGCCTGTCCTCGTCCTCGTCCACCCCGGCGCCCCCGGTGGGCACCGCCCGGGAGCACTCGGAGCGGCTGACGCTGCCCTGGTGGGCCTGGCCGGCCGCCCTGGCCGTGGCCGGGCTGCTCGCCGCCGAGCTCTGGATGGGTGCGACGGGGATGCGTGCCTGGCTGCCGTTCGTCGTGCTGATCCCGGCGGCCGTGGCCGCGCTGGCGTGGCTGGGCCGGATCCGGGTGGCGGTGCGCGACGGCGAGCTGTGGGTGGACGACGCCCACCTTCCGGTGCGCCACGTCGCCGACGCGGTCCCGCTGGACGCCGCCGGGCGGCGCGAGGTGCTGGGCGTCGGCGCCGACCCGCTCGCCTTCGTGGTGCAGCGGCCGTGGATCGGCGGCGCGGTCCAGGTGGTGCTGGACGACCCGGCCGACCCGACCCCGTTCTGGGTGGTGAGCACCCGGCGCCAGGTGGAGCTGGCCGCCGCGATCCTCGCCGCCCGCGACGCCGCCTGACCGGCCGAGCCGTCAGGGCAGGGCGGGACGGCCCCCGGGAAGTTCCCTGCCGCGGCGGCGCAGGTCGGTGCGGAGCTCGTCGGCCAGGGTCCGGGTGGCCCGGCGGTTGAGGTAGCCGGCGACGGCGGCGCCGGTCAGGAACGGCCCGAGCGTGGTCAGGTTCCGGCCGAACCGGCGCAGCAGGCTGTCCCGCAGTTCGCGGCGGGCCGCGGTGCTCAGCACGGCGCTCACCCCGACCCCCGGCATCATCGGGTTGATCCCCCGCTTGCTGGCCCAGGACTGCACCAGCGCGACCGCGCGCTGGGTGCCCCCGGTGGGCAGCGGGACCCGGTGGATCTCGTGCAGCTCGCCGATCAGCTTCAGCTCGATCGCCACCACCGAGACCGTCTCGGCGGCCAGCAGCACAGGCGCGGAGAGCAGCGTCGGGGTGACCGCCCACTCGACGGCGGCGACCCCGCCGCCGGCCGCGCCGACCCCGGCGGTGGCCCGGGCGGCGTTGCGGATCAGCCGCTCGGCGAGCTCGTCGTCGTCCAGGCCGGGGAAGTGCCGGCGGAGCGTGGCCAGGTCGCGGATCGGCACGTGCGGGGCGACCTCGGCGACGGTGTCCGCCATCCAGCGGATGGCGGACCGGGGCTTGAACAGGTCGGTGAGGCCGCGGGCCCGCGCCTGGCCCACCAGCCGGGTGAGGAGCTGGCGGCGCCGGGCGGGGGCGATGTCGTCGGCGGTGAGCGCGGCGACGGTCGCGCCGAGCTCGTCGTCGGCGCCGCCCGGTACGGCCGGCGTGGGTTGCTCGGCTCCGCCGCTACCGGTCGGCTGCTCGGCGTCGGTCCCGTCGGCGCCCGGTCCCCCGGTCCGCCTGCTGCGCTCGCTCACCCATCCGCCCTCCCGTGCTGCGCGGCGTGGCAGCCGCTGGTACGAGTCAAGCAGCTTCCGGCCGCCGGTGCACGGCGGCTCGAACAGCGGCGGCCCCGTCAAGGAGGCCGCCGCCGGTGATGCGCGTCGGGATCAGACGCACTCGCGGCAGATCAGCTCGCCGTTGCGCTCGACCGCCAGCTGGCTGCGGTGGTGGACCAGGAAGCAGCGGCCGCACCGGAACTCGTCCTGCTGCATCGGTAGCACCTTGACCGTGAGCTCCTCGTCGGCGAGGTCGGCACCGGGCAGCTCGAAGCTCTCCGCCACTTCGGCCTCGTCGACGTCCACGGCACCCGACTGTGAGTCGACCCGCCGGGCCTTGAGCTCTTCCAGGCTGTCCTCGCCGAGGTCGACCTCGTCGCGACGCGGGGCGTCGTAGTCGGTGGCCATCGGTTTCACTCTCCCATATCGATATGGTCGCTTCCGGTTGTAACGCCGGAGGACGCTGTTTCGGTTCCGTTGGCCGGCCACCAAATGTGTCGGTCACCGGACCCGACCGGTCGGCCGGGTCCGCCAGAGAGGAACTTCCCCAGCGAGCGCGGAACCTTACCCCCCCTTTGGGCGAGGCATGTATACCGCCCTCGTGGCAGAGATGTACGCCCCTGCGCCCGAAGTTGTTCCCAATGTGACTCAGGCGACACGAAGATAGGGGTAGTAGTACCCGTTCCTCCGGTGGCGCGCCGGCATGTCGGACTGTTTCCACGCCACGGCCGGACAACCGTTAACCTCAGCGGCGTACTCGACGGCCGGCGGGCGACGGCCGCCGCCACCCAATCACGGTCCGGGGAGCGCCCAGATGAGTTTTGCACGAGTGCGAGCACTCGTTGTCGTCGGTCTGCTGGCGGTGCTCGCCCTGGTCTTCGTCATCGTCGCGATGGTCAAGGACAGTCAGAGCAACGCGGGCACCGCAGAGGGCTGCCAGAAGGGCTGGCCGCTCGCCGACGTGACCCTGCGCGAGCCGAAGGACGTCAAGATCAACGTCTACAACGGCACCGACGAGGTGGGCCTGGCCGGCAGCGTCGCGGACGACTTCCGCAACCGCAAGTTCCAGGTCAAGAAGGAGGGCAACGCCCCCAAGGCCGTGGACGAGGTCGCGGTGCTGCGCTACGGCCCCAAGGGCGTCGGCTCCGCGCACCTGTTGCGGGCCTATTTCCTCAACAACGCCAAGCTGGAACCCGACCTGAAGCGCAAGGACGACACCGTCGACGTGATCCTCGGCAACAGCTTCCAGCAACTGGCCACCACCACCGAGGTCAACCAGTCCCTCGGCGACCTCGGGGCGCCGGAGGCGCCGCCCGGCACCTGCCCGGAACCGGTCGAGAAGAAGTAGTCCTCGGGTATTCGGCCGACCCCTTGATCGCACATGATCCATAGGAATTCACGGAAAGAGTGGTCTTCCCTGGCGGGACGGCCACTCTTTTCGTGAACCGGGGCTCTCCGGCGGGCCGGTCGGTCAGGGGCCACCGGAGGCGTCGAGGGCGGCCAGCCGGGTGTGCAGCGGCTCGAACAGCGCCGGCGGCGCGGCGATCACCAGGTCCGGGCCCGGCGGCCGCCCGGCCAGCCCGGTCACCAGCAGCCCCGCCTCCCGGGCGACCAGCCCGCCCGCGGCCAGGTCCCAGGCGGCCAGCCCCTTCTCGTAGTAGGCGTCCACCTTCCCCTCGGCGGCCAGGCAGAGGTCCAGCGCCGCGGCGCCCATCCGGCGGATGTCCCGGACGTGCGGGATCAACTCGGCGACCACCCGCGCCTGGTGCGCCCGGCGGCCGGCGTCGTAGCCGAACCCGGTGGCGACCAGCGCCTGCCCCAGGTCGGTCTCGGTGGAGCAGCCCAGCCGCTCCTCCTCCCGCCAGGCCCCGCCGCCCGCGGTGGCCGTCCACTCGTCACCGGTGGCGACGTTGCGCACCACCCCGGCCACCACCTCGCCGTCGACCTCGGCGGCGAGGGAGACCGCGCAGTACGGCAGCCCGTAGAGGTAGTTGACGGTGCCGTCGATCGGGTCGATGACCCAGCGCACCCCGCTCTCGGCGGCCGGGTCGCCCGCGCCGGCGCCGTACTCCTCGCCCAGCACCGCGTCGTCCGGCCGGTGCTTCCGCAGGGCGTCGAGCACCTGCCGCTCCACCGCCCGGTCGGCGGCCGTGACCACGTCGGTGACGGTGCTCTTGGTCGCGGCGACCGAGACCCCCTCGGCCCGCATCCGCTGCGCGGTGGCGGCGGCGTCCCGGGCCACCGCCACGGCGATCTCCAACAGTTCCCGCGGCGTGGGCGCCGAGCGGATCATGTTCGTCCCCTTCCCGCACGACCGAGGCTGCTCGAACCGTGCGCGGTATCATCCTTACAAAGTCCACATCTGCGCCGAATCGGCGGTCCACGCCGCCGGTACGCCGTGCGGCGCGGGATGATCGCCGTAGACGGCGTTACAATTCACCCTGCCCACGCGCCACGGACCGCCAGCGACCGGCCGGCCCGGGACACGGGGGTCCCTCAACGACATCGCCCGACACGGCATTCCATGCTGCGCCGGACGACCCGGCCGTGCTCGCTCTTCGCCTCCGGAAGGTCATTCGTGACAGAACCCCGCCAGACCGGCGCCGACGTTCGCTCGCTCACCGACACCCTGATCGCCCACGCGCAGAGCGCCGGCGGCCAGCTCACGTCGGCCCAGCTCGCGCGCACGGTCGAGTCCGCCGAGGTGACCCCGGCCCAGGCCAAGAAGATCCTCCGTGCGCTCTCCGAGGCGGGGGTGACGGTGGTCGTGGACGGCTCGGCCAGCACCCGCCGCCGGGTGGCCGCCGCCCGGTCGGCCACGCCCGCCTCGCGGGCCACCACCGCCAAGACCACCAAGAAGGCCGCCGCGCCCGCCCCGAAGCAGGCGCCGGCCGCCGAGGAGGCCCCGGCTCCCGCCCCGCGGAAGGCGACCGCGCGCAAGGCCGCCGGCACCACCGCCGAGGTGGCCGCCAAGGCCGCCGCCCCGGCGAAGGCCACCAAGGCGACCCGGGCCACCAAGGCGACGGTGGCCGCGAAGACCGCCGCGGCCAAGCCGGCCAAGGACGCCCCGAAGGGCGAGGGCGCCGAGGGCGAGATCGACCCGGAGGAACTCGCCGCCGAGATCGAGGACGTGGTGGTCGAGGAGCCGGCCGAGCTGACCCAGGCCGCCGAGGCCGACGCGGCCAGCTCCGCCACCGACAACGACTTCGAGTGGGACGACGAGGAGTCCGAGGCGCTCAAGCAGGCGCGCCGGGACGCCGAGCTGACCGCCTCCGCCGACTCCGTCCGGGCCTACCTGAAGCAGATCGGCAAGGTGCCGCTGCTCAACGCCGAACAGGAGGTCGAGCTCGCCAAGCGGATCGAGGCCGGCCTCTACGCCGCCGAGCGCCTGCGCGCCGCCGACGAGGGCGAGGAGAAGCTCACCCGCGACATGCAGCGCGACCTGATGTGGATCTCCCGGGACGGCGAGCGGGCCAAGAACCACCTGCTGGAGGCGAACCTCCGGCTGGTCGTCTCGCTGGCCAAGCGCTACACCGGCCGCGGCATGGCCTTCCTCGACCTGATCCAGGAGGGCAACCTCGGCCTGATCCGCGCGGTCGAGAAGTTCGACTACACCAAGGGCTACAAGTTCTCCACCTACGCCACCTGGTGGATCCGCCAGGCCATCACCCGCGCCATGGCCGACCAGGCCCGCACCATCCGCATCCCGGTGCACATGGTCGAGGTGATCAACAAGCTCGGCCGGATCCAGCGCGAGCTGCTCCAGGACCTGGGCCGCGAGCCCACCCCGGAGGAGCTGGCCAAGGAGATGGACATCACACCGGAGAAGGTGCTGGAGATCCAGCAGTACGCCCGGGAGCCCATCTCGCTCGACCAGACCATCGGCGACGAAGGTGACAGCCAGCTCGGCGACTTCATCGAGGACTCGGAGGCGGTCGTCGCGGTCGACGCGGTGTCGTTCTCGCTGCTGCAGGACCAGCTCCAGCAGGTCCTCCAGACGCTGTCCGAGCGCGAGGCGGGCGTGGTACGCCTGCGGTTCGGCCTCACCGACGGCCAGCCGCGCACCCTGGACGAGATCGGCCAGGTGTACGGCGTGACCCGGGAGCGCATCCGTCAGATCGAATCCAAGACCATGTCCAAGTTGCGGCACCCCTCGCGTTCCCAGGTGCTCCGCGACTATCTGGACTGACCCCACACGTCAACGAGTCGTGTCGGTTTGATCACCAGCCGTACAACACTCTTTGGTGATCGGTCGGTTGCCTGTTTGTGATCGTTGGCGTGGCACCCTTGGTGCACGGCACACTGTCTTCCACGCCAGGTGTGACCTCCGTCCCCGACGGGCACACAGGGAAGGCAGGGCCCGAGAAGGGTGTTGCACGATAGGTGAGCAACCGAAGAGAGTGTTCATCGGTGACGACCAGAGGAGGAAGGCGATGACCCCGACCCTCACGCCGCCGCCCGAGACGGTGAGCCCCCCGGCCGCCGATGAACGGTGCGACCGCTGCAATGCTGCCGGCAAGCTCCGGATCACTCTGGCGGGTGGGAGTGAGCTGGTGTTCTGTGGGCACCACGCGAACAAGTACGCGGAGGATCTCGTGAAGATCACCGTGCGGTACGCGTCGGACCCGGAGTTCAGCTGGCGTGGCGCCGATCTGATGGCGAACTGAGCCGGTAACCAGATAACCGCGACAGAGCCGGCCGGAGGCCCCGAAAGGGTGCTCCGGCCGGCTCTTTCACATCCCCGCCCCGCCCCGCTCACTGCGGCGTCGATCATCGACATCGCCGCAAACCTCATGATCACCCGGAGGGGGTGAGGCCGGGCGGGAGCGCGGTCAGAGGGTCTGGACGGTGGCGATGCGCTCTTCGAGCTGCTCGATGGTGGCCTGGGCGCTCGGCGGGCCGCCGCAGAGGCGGCGCAGCTCGGCGTGGATCTTGCCGTGCGGCTGGCCGGTGTGGTGGTGCCGGGCGGCCACCAGGGCGTTCAGTTGCCGGCGGAGCGCCACCCGGCGCTGGGCGGCACTCATCGGGGGCGCAGCCACCGCCGGGGCCGCAGCGGCCGGCTCAGCGGGCTGCTGAGCGGCCCTGCGCCGCTGCGCGGCGAGCTGCTCGGCCTGTCGCTTGGTGAGCAGCATGGCAACCTGGTCGGCGGTGAGCAGCCCGGGAAGGCCGAGGTATTCCTCCTCCTCGGGGGTGCCCGCCTGGGCGGCGGTGCCGAAGGACGCGCCGTCGAAGATCACCTGGTCCAGCTCGGCGGTCGCGGAGAGCGCGGCGAACCTCTTCTCCAGCTCGCCGCTGGCCTGGTCGTCCCGCTGGGCACGCTCCAGCAGGTCGTCGTCGAAGCCGTCGGAGTCCTTCGGCTTGCCGAGCACGTGGTCCCGCTCGGCCTCCATCTCGCTGGCCAGCCCGAGCAGGTGCGGCACGCTGGGCAGGAAGACCGAGGCCGTCTCGCCGGGCCGGCGGGCCCGGACGAACCGGCCGATCGCCTGCGCGAAGTAGAGCGCGGTGCTGGCGCTGGTGGCATAGACGCCGACGGCCAGCCGAGGGATGTCGACGCCCTCGGACACCATCCGCACCGCGACGAGCCAGCGTTGCTCGGAGGCCGCGAACGTCGCGATCCGCGCCGAGGCGCCCTGGTCGTCGGAGAGCACCACGGCAGCCTTCTCGCCGGTCAGCTGCTCGATCAGCTTCGCGTACGAGCGGGCGGTCTGCTGGTCGCTGGCGATCACCAGGCCGCCCGCGTCGGGCATGCCGGCGTTGCGCAGCACGGTCAGCCGGGCATCGGCGGCCCGCAGCACCTGCGGCATCCAGTCGCCCGCCGGATCCAGCGCGGTACGCCAGGCCTGGGCGATCAGGTCCTGGGTCATCGGCTCGCCCAGCCGCGCGGCCAACTCCTCCCCCGCGTTGGTGCGCCACCGGGTCTCCCCGGAGTACGCCAGGAAGAGCACCGGCCGGACCACGCCGTCGCGCAGCGCGTCGGAGTAGCCGTAGACCGAGTCGGCGCGGGAGCGCAACAGCCCGTCGCCACCGCGCTCGTAGCCGACGAACGGGATCGGGTTGTCGTCGGAGCGGAACGGCGTACCGGTGAGCATCAGCCGGCGCACCGCGGGCTCGAAGGCCGCCTTGACGCCGTCGCCCCAGGTACGCGAGTCGCCGGCGTGGTGGATCTCGTCGAGGATGACCAGCGTCCGCCGGGTCATGGTGCGCCGCCGGTGCACCTGCGGCGCCATGCCGACCTGTGCGTACGTGACGACGGCACCGTGGAAGTCGGCGGCGGAGTGCAGATCGGCGTTGCGGAAGGCGGCATCGAGCTGGATGCCGACCCGGGCCGCGGACTGGGCCCACTGGGTCTTCAGGTGCTCGGTCGGAGCGACCACCGTGACCGCGTCGATCGTGCCGTCGTTGAGCAGCTCGGCGGCGATCCGCAGGGCGAAGGTGGTCTTGCCGGCGCCGGGCGTCGCGACCGCGGTGAAGTCCTCGGTACGGCGGCGCAGGTACTCCACCATTGCCTTGCGTTGCCAGGCACGCAGGGGCGGGAACGTCTCGAGCGCCGGCAACCGCGGTGCCACGCGTAGCTCCTCTCCGCTCCAACGGCGGCGGGGCGAGCCCGGCCGAGGGCCACGGGTACCGCCGCCCATGAAAAGGCCCTCGCGCATTCGGTGCCGCGAAGGCCGACTCAGCATAACCAGCGGGGCCGGTTCTCCCCACTCGACGCCACGCTGGTCACATCCGCCCACCCCACCGGTGGGGTGCTCAGCCCTGGGGGCCGCGGGTGCCGGTGCGGGGCGGGCGCAGCGTGGCCACCGGGGCGGACCAGCGCCGGCGCAGCGACACCAGGCGCAGCAGGAAGACGAAGGTGGCGGCGGCGGTCAGCGGCGCCGCCTTCGCCTGTCCGTACGCCGACAGCAGGGCCACCACGATCGATCCGGCCAGCGCGGCGACGGCGTAGATCTCCCGGCGCAGCACCACCGGGATCTCGCCGGTGAGCAGATCCCGGCCCAGGCCGCCGCCGATCGCGGTGAGCATGCCGATCATGCAGGCACCGACCGGCGGCACGTGCGCGTCGAGGGCCTTGAGGGTGCCGGTGACGGTGAACAGGCCGAGACCGGCCGCGTCGAGCACCAGCACGGTGGTGCGCAGCCGGGCGAACTGCGGGTGCAGCCAGAAGATGGCGGCGGCGGTGACCGCCGCGGCCACCGCGTAGCGCCAATCGGCGAAGGCCAGCGGCGGGACCTCGTCGATGACCAGGTCGCGGAAGATGCCGCCGCCGAGCGCGGCGACGACACCGACGAAGACCACCCCGAACAGGTCCAGCCGTTTGGCCACCGCCGCGGAGGCGCCGGACGCGGCGAAGACCGCCACGCCGGTGAGGTCGGCGAGGAGCAGGGCGGTGGAGGTGGTCACCGCCGCAGGTTACGCGGGCGGCCGGGACGGCCGCCCCGGATCACTCGGCGTACGAGTCGTAGATCTCCTTGCACTTGGGGCAGACCGGGGAACCCGGCTTGGCCGCCTTGGTCACCGGAAAGGTCTCGCCGCAGAGCGCCACGACGAAGGTGCCCATGACGGCACTCTCCGCGATCTTCTCCTTGCGGACGTAGTGGAACATTTCCGGGCCGGTGTCGGCGTCCTTCAGCTCGGGACGCTCGAGAACCTCTGTACTCACGACTACACCTCCAACGGTCCAGTTTTGCAGGTCGATCCGGCCCGGTCCACCTGGGCCCGCGCCAGAAGCGGCCCGTACCGTAGCCGAAGTGACCAACTTTCACATCAGCTTCGGCACCGAGGTGGCCGACGCCCTCCGCGACGGCCACCCCGTCGTGGCCCTGGAGAGCACCATCGTCTCGCACGGCCTCCCCCGGCCGGACAATCTGCTGGTCGCGCGGCAGATCGAGCAGGCGGTCCGGGACGGAGGCGCCGTCCCGGCCACCATCGGGATGGTCGGCGGCGAGCTGATCGTGGGCCTGGACGACGCCCAGCTGACCCGGCTGGCCACCGTCGACGGGGTGAGCAAGCTCTCCGTACGCGATCTCGCGGTGGCGGCGGCGACCGGCGCGGACGGCGCCACCACGGTGGCGGCGACCAGCGCGGTGGCCGCGGCCGCCGGGATCGGCGTCTTCGCCACCGGCGGGCTGGGCGGGGTGCACCGGGAGGCGGCGCAGACCTTCGACGAGTCGGCCGACCTGGTCACCCTGGCCCGGACGCCGATCGCGGTGGTCTGCGCCGGGGTGAAGTCGATCCTCGACGTCGGCGCCACCCTGGAGCGACTGGAGACGCTGGGGGTGAGCGTGGTCGGCTACCGCACCCGCCGCTTCCCCGGCTTCTACCTCACCGACGCCGGCTTCGAACTGGACTGGTCGGTGGAGTCGCCGGAGCAGGTGGCCGACGTGCTCGCCGCCCGGGAGCGGCAGGGTGTGCACCAGGGCGGGCTGATCGTGGCGAACCCGCTGCCGGTGGACGAGCAGCTCGACCCGGCGCTGCACGACCGCACCCTCGCCGACGGCCTGGCCATGCTGGCCGAGGACGGGGTGACCGGGAAGGCCGTCACCCCCTTCCTGCTGGCCCACTTCCACGCCGCCACCAAGGGCGCCAGCCTGGCGGTGAACGTCCGGATCATCCTGCGCAACGCCGACCTGGCGGCACGGATCGCGGTCGCCGCGGCGGCCCGGCGTACCGACTCCCCGGCATGAGCCGGACGCCGCGCGTCGTCGTGGTCGGCGACGTGATCACCGACGTGGTCGCGGTGCTCTCCGGTCCTTTGGCGACCGGCTCGGACACCGCGGCCACAATCCGGTTCAGCGGGGGCGGCCAGGCGGCCAACACGGCGGCCTGGCTCGCCGCGCAGGGTGCGGACGTGACGCTGGTCGCCGCGGTCGGCGACGACGAGGCGGGTCGGGAGCGGATCGCCGAGCTGGAGCGGGTCGGCGTGACCTGCGCCGTGGAGCGGCACGAGGGCTACCCGACCGGCACCGTCCTCGTGCTCGCCCACGACGGGGAGCGGACCATGGTCAGCCAGCGGGGGGCGAACCTGCGGCTGACCGCCGAGCAGGTCGACCGGGCCCTGGCCGCGGCGCCCGACGCCGGGCATCTGCACCTGTCCGCGTACACCCTGCTGGACGCCGGGTCGCGCGGCGCGGGACTGCGCGCGCTGGCCGTGGCCCGCGAGGGCGGACTCACCACCAGCGTCGACGCGGCGTCCGCGGCGCCCCTGCGGCGGGCCGGCGCGGCGGCCTTCCTGAGCTGGGTACGCGACGTCGACCTGCTGCTGGTCAACACGGACGAGGCGACGGTGCTGGCCGGCGGGCTGGACCCGGCGGCGCAGGCGCGGGCCCTCGCCGTGGTGGCCCGGCGGGTGGTGGTGAAGCGGGGCGCGGCCGGCGCGATCTGGGTGGACCGGAGCGGCGCGGTCGAGACGACCCCGGCCCACGGGGTTCCGGTGGTCGACGTCACCGGCGCGGGCGACGCCTTCGCCGCCGGCCTGCTCACCGCCTGGCTCTCCGGCGCCGACCCCCGAGCGGCCCTCTCCCGCGCCGGCGACCTGGGCGCCCTGGCGGTCTCCTCCATCGGCGCCCGCCCCACCCCCTGACCCCCACGCGGCGATCTTGCACTTACGGCCCCGCCCGCGTCCGGTTCGGGCGTTCCGCCCGGGCACGAAGTGCAAGATCGCGGGGAGGGGGAAGGGAGGGGGTCAGGGTTCGGCGTCGATGATTTTGTGGGGGTGTTCGTCGGGGGTGAGGGACATGGGGGGTGGGGGGTCGTCGTGGGGGCGGGGGTGGAGCTTGTTGGCCAGGCGGTGCTGCTCCTTGGGTGGGCGGTCGTTGGCCAGCAGCACCGCGAGCCACGGGATGAGCACCATCCCGAGGCCGCACAGCGGCAGCCAGAGCCAGAGCAGGGGTGCCTTCACGCCGACCAGGGTCGCGCCGACCACCAGGCACGCCACCCGGATGCCCATCATCAGCACGTAGCGCTTCTGGCGGCTGCTGAGCTGGTCGTCCTGGCTGCGTGAGGCGTCGGTGATCAGAATCGGCTGGTGCGCCGGACGCTTCACCACGGACCTCCTCGAGGGGATTACGCCTCATCCTGTCACCCCCGACGGTTGATCGGCGAAAATCGTGACAAGGCGGCGCGTGTTACGTGCGTGGTACGCTCCACTCGTGGGCAACCGGTTCAGCTTCACCGACGAGGCGCTGGCCAACCTGCGGGTCTACGACGTCACGCCCGGGGAAGTCTGGGAGGCCCTGCACAGCACCCGCCGGGTCATCCGGCATCTCGGCGACGACGTCATGGTGGTCTACGCGACCGACCACCGGGGGCGGCGGCTCGCCGTGCTGCTGGCCGAGGCCGACGGCACCGACAACGACTGGGACATCCTCTCCGCCCGCGAACTGAGCGACGTCGAGGCCAAGCGCTACGACGAGGCCGTGCGGAGATCGCGCCGACGAGGAGGCGGTCACGATGCACCGTAACGAGGCGACCAAGCGGTTCCACGACGGCGACGACGCGCTCGCCGACCTGATCGACGAGAGCCAGCCGGTGGAGCTGCCCATCCCCGACACCGACGTGCCGATGGTCAGTCGCTCGGTGCGCCTGCCCCTGGAGACGTACGAACGGGTCCGGGCGGCCGCCGAGGCACGCGGCATCGGGGTGACCACGCTGATGCGGCAGTGGATCGAGGCCGGCCTGGCCGACCTGGACGAATCCGCCACCGTCTCCCTGGCCGACGTGCGCCGGGCCCTCGCGGCCCTGTCCCGCCCCACCGCCGCCTGAGTCCCGGGGCGACCTCACATCGGCGGGACGGGGCCGCCCGTCGTCACGTCGTGGATCAGGCGCAGCGAGACCCGGGTGAAGGCGAAGACGACGTCGAGGAAGAGCTCCCGGAAGGTCGCGCGGTGGCTGACCCCACCGGCACGCAGGAGTTCCGCCCCCCGCTCGTCCGTCATCACCCGCCCAACGTCGCCGTCCCGACGGTCACGTCAACGAGCCGCCGCGGGTGCGGGTTGCGTCAGGCCTTCGCGGCCTTCGCCTCCGCCTTCATCCGCTGCTTGTACTCCCGCACCCGGCGCAGCGACTCGGGGTCGGTCACGTCGGCCACCGACCGGTACGCGTCCGCGTCGCCGTAGCCGCCGGCCGCCTCCCGCCAGCCGTCCGGGGCGATCCCGAACCGCTTGCCGAGCAGGGCGACGAAGATCTGCGCCTTCTGCTTGCCGAAGCCGGGCAGCTCGCCCACCCGGCGCAGCAGCTCACGCCCGTCGGCGGCGTCGGACCAGAGTCGCGCCGGGTCGGCGTCGTACCGCTCGACGAGCACCCGGCAGACCTCCTGCACCCGGGCCGCCATGGCCTTGGGGAACCGGTGCAGGGCCGGGGGCTGGGCGAAGAGCGCGACCAGGCCCTCCGGGGCGTACCCGGCCAGCTCCCGGGCGTCCGGCTCGTGGCCCAGCCGCTGCGCGAGCACGTACGGGGAGGAGAACGCCTTCTCCATCGGCACCTGCTGGTCGAGCACCATGCCGAGGAGCAGCGCCAGCGGGCTGCGGGCCAGCAGTTCGTTGGCGGCCGGATCGATGGGCAGCGAGAGCGTCATGCCCCCATCCTGCCGGTCGGGCCGCCGCCCGCCACGCCGACTCCCCGCAGGACGTGACGCGGCCCGGTGGACACGGGCGCGAAGATGTCGCGGGTGCCGGCCGCGGGGCCGGCCCGGGGAGGCAGGATGACGACGTGGACCGTCATGACATGCTGCTCTCCCCCGCGGGCGTCGCGGCGCTGCGCACCGCGCTGACCGGGGCGCGCTTCACCTCCAACGGCATCGCCGACCGGCTCGGCCCGCGGGCCACCGGCGGCGTGGCCCGCAACGACTTCCGGGCCGCGCTGCGCGCCACCGAGGACGGTGACCCGCTCGCCACGCTGATCCGGGTCTTCATCTGCGACCAGACCGAGCCGTCGGCGGCGGTGGCCGCCGCGCTCGCCCCGCTGACCGTCGAGGAGGCGCTCGCCGGCGGCCTCGTCGAACGGCACGGCGACGGTCTGCGCGCGGGCGTCGACCTGGAGCCGTACGGCGACGACTGGTGGGTGCTCGCCGACGTGCCGGCCAGCGCCCGGCCCGGCCGGCCGCTGCACGCCGAGCACGTGCTGGGCATCGGCGGGGCCACCCAGACGCTGATCGGCGCGGCCGTACGCCGCCCGGTGGAGACCGCCCTCGACCTGGGCACCGGCTCCGGGGTCCAGGCCCTGCACCTGTCCACCCACGCCCGTCGGGTGACCGCCACCGACGTCTCCGAACGGGCGCTGCGCTTCGCCGCCACCACCGCCGCGCTCAACGGGCAGGACTGGGAACTGCTGCGCGGGGACATGGTCGCCCCGGTCGCCGGACGCCGCTTCGACCTGGTGGTCAGCAACCCGCCCTTCGTGGTCGGCCCCGGCACCACCACCCACGTCTACCGGGACTCGGGCCGGGTCGGCGACGCGATCGGCGCCGAGCTGGCCGCCGCCGCGCCGCACCTGCTCACCGAGGGCGGGACGATGCAGTACCTGGCCAACTGGGTGCACGTCGCCGGCGAGGACTGGGCCGAGCGGGTGACCGGCTGGTTCGCCGGCACCGGACTGGACGCCTGGGTGATCCAGCGCGAGGTGGCCGACCCGATGGCGTACGTCAACCTGTGGCTCACCGACGTCGGCGAGGCCGCCGACCCCCAGCGGATGGCGGCCTGGCTGGACTGGTTCGACGCGCACAAGGTGGAGGCGATCGGCTTCGGCATCGTCTCGCTGCGCCGCGCCGGCCACGACCAGCCGGTGATCCGGGTCGAGGACCTGCGGCAGCGGGTGGAGCCGCCGATGGGCGACCGGATCGCCGAGTGGTTCGACCGGCAGGACTGGCTGCGCGACCGCGACACCGACGGGCTGCTCGCCGCGCGGTACCGGGCCGCCGACGGGCTCCAGCTGCGCCAGGAGGCGACCATGGGCGAGGAGGGCTGGGCGGTGAACCGGCAGGTCCTCGCCCTGCCGCGCGGGCTGCGCTGGTCGGAGGAGATCGACCCGCTGGTGCTCGCCCTGGTCGGCGGCGCCGACGGCCGGCTGCCGCTGCGGGACCAGCTGGCGCTGCTCGCCGTGGCGCACGACGTCGCCCCCGACGAGCTGGCCGAGGCGGCCGGACCGATCGTGGCGCACCTGGTCGAGCGGGGCATCATCGAGCCGGTGGAGGGCTGATGCGGGCCGTAGTGCAGACCGTCGGCCGGGCCAGCGTGACCGTCGACGGGGAGGTGGTCGGCGAGATCGCGGACGGCCTCCTGGTGCTGCTCGGCGTGACGCACGCCGACACCCCGCAGGTGGCGTCCACCATGGCGCGCAAGATTCACGAGCTGCGCATCCTGGACGACGAGCGGAGCGCCGCCGACACCGGCGCCCCGATCCTGGTGGTCAGCCAGTTCACCCTCTACGGCGACGCCCGCAAGGGCCGCCGTCCGAGCTGGACCGCCGCCGCCCCCGCCGAGCTGGCCGAACCCCTGGTGACAGCGGTGGTGGAGGACCTCCGCGCCCGGGGCGCGAAGGTCGAGACCGGCCGCTTCCGCACCCACATGCTGGTCGAGAGCGTCAACATCGGCCCCCGCACCCTCCTCCTGGACCTCTGAGAGGGCGTCTGATTCACGTATTTTGTGAGTGATGTGATCTTCAGATGTCTCGCCAGGTTGGGGTGGTTTCGTCGGTGACCCGTTTGGTGAGGTTGTCGATCATCGCGATGCGGATCATGCTGGCGGAGTGGTCGGGTAGGGCTTCGTAGTCACGGGCCAGGCGCCGGTGCAGCATGATCCAGCCCAGGGTGCGTTCGACGACCCATCGGCGTTTGACCACCGAGAATCCTTTGATGTGCGGGTCTTTGGCGACGACCTCGACGTCGATGCCGAGGGTGGCGCCGTGTTCGATGACCTTGTTCTTGAAGCCGGCGTCGACCCAGGTCTTGGCCAGGGCGGGATGCGCGGCTTTGGCCTGATCGAGGAGGTCGACGCCGATGGTGTTGTCGGTGACGCTGGCCGCGGTGACGATGACGGCGAGGAGCAGACCGAGGGTGTCGGTGACGATGCCGCGTTTGCGTCCGACGATCTTCTTGCCGGCGTCGATGCCCTGGCTGGCCAGCGGCGCGTTGGTGGAGGTCTTCACGCTCTGGGTGTCGATCACACCGGCCGACGGCTGAGCGGCGCGTCCGGCCTTGGCGCGGGCCAGTCCGGTGAGCTCGTAGTTGAGCTGGGTGAAGATGCCATCGCCTGTCCAGGCGGTGAAGTAGCCGTAGACGGTCTGCCAGGGCGGGAAGTCGTGCGGCAGATAGCGCCACGCGATGCCGGTGCGGTTGACGTAGAGGATCGCGTTGAAGATCTCCCGCAGGTCGTAGGTGGGTTTGCGTCCCCCGACGCCAGCATCGGTGCGCGCCTGGCGCCAGGCGTCCAGTCGTGGTTCGATCAGCGCCCAACGGGCGTCGGACAGGTCGGAGGGGTAGGCAGGTCGTTCGGCCATACGAGATGTCTACTGTGGACCACGAGGTGGGTCGCACTCGGGGTCCGCCGATTCCCGAACTTTGTGAACCAGACACGATCTGCGGATCAAAGCAAGGCATCTCGCATCGACATCAATTAGGCGACCTGGCCCCAGTAGTGATCATTCGACCCTGCCGACGCCTCACCGACCAGGCCCACGAAAGCAGCAATATGCAGCGAGAGTGATCAAAACGCCCAGTGAGAGCGTGTTTGAGAGGGACTTGATCAGGTCCAGATGAAGGTGCGCTTTGCCTGCCGTCGGGCTGGTCGGCCGCGGGTGATGCGGCGGGTCATGCCGGCGATGGCGGCCCACCTGACGATGCCTTCGGAGGTTTCAGGGTGGCGTTCGTAGTCGCGGGCCAGCCGGCGGCAGGCGGTGAGCCATGCCAGGGTCCGCTCCACGACCCACCTGCGCGGGTGCACGGCGAAGCCCCGCTGCTCAGCGGGCTTGCGCACGATCTCCAGCGTGATTTTCAAGGTGTCGCGGGTCCAGTCGACGAGACGGCCCGCGAAGCCCTGGTCGGCGAAGACGTGCCGGATCGGGGTGGCCAGATAAGCGCCGAGCAGGGCCGTCTTCGCGCCGTCGCGGTCCTGCCACGACGCGGCCATCACCGCCACGGTGACCAACAGCCCGCCGGTATCGGTGATGATGAACCGTTTCCTGCCGTTGACCTTCTTACCCGCGTCGTAACCACGCGTCTGCTGCCCGACGGTGTCGGCGCCCTTCACCGACTGCGAGTCGATGATCCCCGCCGACGGCTCCGGATTCCGCCCGTCCTGCACCCGCGCCTTGACCCGCAGCGTGGCCAGCAGGTTCTCGGTCACACCGGCGTCCTCCCAGCGCACGAAATACCAGTACACCGTCTGCCACGGCGGCAGATCCGCCGGCAGGTACCGCCACGGACACCCCGAGCGGACCACGTACAAGATCGCGTTGACGATCTCCCGACGAGGGTGCTTCTCCCGCCGCCCGTCCGTGCTGGGCTCCGGCAACAACCCTTCGATCAACGCCCACTGGGCATCGGTCAGGTCCGACGGGTAACCACGACGAGGCGACGACACCCAGACACCCTGCCCGCCCCGGCGGCCATCGTCACGCCGCCACACCGTCCACACCCGGCCTTCTCAAACACGCACTGAGCCCGGATCAGGAGAAGAGGCCGCGGCGAGAGAGGGACTGGCGGAGCCAGGCGTCGAGTTGGGCGGGCCAGTCGGTGCGGTCCGCGGTGGCGTGGTCGACGGTGAATCGGCCGAAGGCGTCGCGGCCCTCGGTGAAGAGGCCGCCTCGCTTGTCGACCTCCAGCACCACCTGCACCTGCTGCGGATTCGTCACGAAGGTGACCTCGAGCTGATTCATCGCGCGGGCGTACTGCGGCGCCGGATGGAACTCGATCTCCTGGTAGAACGGCAGGGTCTGGTGCACGCCGTAGAGGTGGCCGCGCTCGACGTCGGCCCGGGCGAACCGGAACCCGAGCCGCAGCAGCGCGTCCAACAGCCGCTCCTGGGCCGGCAGCGGATGCACCGCCACCGCGTCCAGGTCTCCCTTGTCGACCGCCCGCGCCACCTCCAGTTCGGTACGCAGCCCCATGGTCATGCCGTGCAGGTGCTGGCCGTACAGGTCAGTCAGCGGGGTCTCCCAGGGCACGTCGAAGCGGAACGGCACCTCGTACCGCTGCCCCGGCTCCAGCCGGAACGCCCCGGTCACCTGCCGGCGGCCGAACTCCTGGGTGGTGTCGTACTCCGAGTCGCCGCTCTCCACCTCGACCCGGGTGACCAGGCCGAGCGCCACGTACGAGACGTCCACCGCGTGGTCGCCGCCAAGCACCTGGACCCGGCCCTCCAGCTGGCCGCCGGGACGGCAGTTCGGGTTGGTGAGCACCGTCTCCACCGACGGACCGCCCACCCCCATCGCCTGCATGAGCCGCTTGAAGACCACCGCGTCCTCCGATCGCCTGTGCTGCCGCGCCCCGGTGGCCGGCCGCTGGCACGGTAACCGGGTCGGGCAAGGGACACCCGACTTTCCGCCCGGATTGCTGTCGGTTCCCCGATCGCCTCACTCCCGTTTCACGCCCCGACCGCCAAGCTGTTCCTCACCGGCACCACCGCGCCGGCACACGGCACGGAATCCGGTACGGCACGAAGGACACGGGGAGAGACAGAGATGGCCCTGCAGATGATCGAGCACCACACCCGGCCGGCTGCCATGGACGAGGCCGAGCACGGCACCGATATCCCGACCGACCAGGACGCCGGCCTGACCGACCTGGACGCCACCGACGAGCGCGGCGTCTCCACCGATCTGGTCCGGGCGTACCTGAACGGCATCGGGCGCACCAAGCTCCTCACCGCCGCCCAGGAGGTCGAGCTCAGCAAGCGGATCGAGGCCGGCCTCTTCGCCGAGGAGCTCTCCACCTGCACCCCGGTCTCCGCGGAGCTCCGCGCGGACCTGGCGCTGATCGTGGCCGAGGGCCGGGCCGCCAAGGACCACCTGCTGGAGGCGAACCTGCGGCTGGTGGTGAGCATCGCCAAGCGCTACACCGGCCGCGGCATGGCCTTCCTCGACCTGATCCAGGAAGGCAACCTCGGCCTGATCCGCGCGGTCGAGAAGTTCGACTACACCAAGGGCTACAAGTTCTCCACCTACGCCACCTGGTGGATCCGCCAGGCCATCACCCGCGCCATGGCCGACCAGGCCCGCACCATCCGCATCCCGGTGCACATGGTCGAGCAGGTCAACCGGATGGTCCGGGCGCGCCGGGAGCTGTCGGTCTCGCTGGGCCGCGAGCCCACCGTCGGCGAGGTGGCCACGGCGCTGGGGATCCCCGAGTTCCAGGTGATCGAGCTGATCTCCTACGACCGGGAGCCGGTGAGCCTGGACCAGGCGGTCGGCGAGGACGGCGAGAGCGCGCTCGGCGACTTCGTCGCCGCGGTGGACCCCCGCGACGAGCCGGGCGACGCCGCCGCCAACGGCGAGCTGCGCAACGAGGTACGCATCGTGCTGGCCACCCTCTCCCAGCGCGAGCAGGCGGTGATCCGGCTGCGGTTCGGCCTGGACGACGGCCGGCAGCGCACCCTCGACGAGGTGGGCCGGGAGTTCGGCCTGTCCCGGGAGCGGATCCGGCAGATCGAGAAGGTGACGCTGCTGAAGCTGCGCGCCCCGGAGCGGGCGAACCGCTTGGAGGCCTACGCCTGCTGAGCGAAACCGCACCGTGGGGCCCCGGCGGATCCGCCGGGGCCCCGCGGTGCTTGAAGCGACCGTCCGCGGCGGCCAGGCTGGGGCGATGAACTGGACCCTGGAAGTGGTGGTGGTGCCGGTCTCCGACCTGGACCGCGCCAAGGAGTTCTACGCCGACCGGCTCGGCTTCACCGTCGACCACGACACCGCATCAGCGACGAGGTGCGGATCGTGCAGCTCACCCCGCCCGGCTCCGGCTGCTCGATCGTGATCGGCCGGGGCGCCGTCCCGGACATGCCGCCGGGCTCCCTCAAGGGGCTGCAACTCGTCGTGCCCGACCTGGAGAAGGCCCGCGCGGAGCTGGTCGAGCGGGGCGTGCCGGTCAGCGAGATCCAGGTGCTCGGGGAGAACCCGCGACCGGTGCCGCACCCCCTGGACAACGTCGGCTTCGTCTTCTTCACCGACCCGGACGGCAACGCCTGGGCCGTCCAGCAGATCTCCGACCGGGCCTGAGGATCACAGCCGGCGTGGGCCGGTGTCCGGGCGGAACGCCTCGGCGCCGGTGCGGACGCCGGCGTGCAGCACCGAGATGCCGTCCGGGCGGGCCAGCACCGGGTTGAGGGTGAGCGAGCGCACCCGGGGCTGCTCGTCGGCGAGCCGCCCGACCCGCAGCAGCAGGTCCACCAGGGCCGCCCGGTCCACCGGCGCGGCGCCCCGGTGACCGCGCAGCAGCGGCGCGGCCCGGGGCTCGTCGACCAACTCGGCGGCGTCCCGGTCGGTCAGCGGCACCGCCCGCCAGGCCCGGTCGCCGAGCAGCTCGGTCGCCACGCCGCCCAGGCCGAAGCCGACCACCGGCCCGAACGCCGGGTCCTCCACCAGCTCCACCACGCAGGCCACCCCGGCCGGCACCATCGGCTGCACCAGGACGTCCGCGCCGAAAGCCGGGACCATCTCGGCGTACGCGCGGCGCAGCGCCGCCGGGTCGGCCAGGTCGAGCCGGACCGCGCCCAGGTCGAGGCGGTGCCGTAGGCCCGACGCGGCGGCCTTGAGGGCGACCGGCCAGCCGAGCCGCTCGGCGGCCGCGACCGCCTCGTCGGCGGAGTGCGCCGGGACCGACTCCACCACCTCGATCCCGTACGCCCCGAGCAGCGCCGCCGGATCGGCGCCGTCGGCACGCAGCGCGGCCTGCCCGGCCGCCCGGTCCACCCGGTCCAGCTCGGGCAGCGCCCCGGGCGGTCGGCGCAGCCAGCCGGCGTACGTGGTGACCCGGGCGAGCGCCCGGACCGCCTCCTCCACGCTCGGGTACGCCGGCACCCCGGCGGGCACCCGGCCGGCGAGGAACGTCGCCACCACCGGTTTCCCGGTGGTCCGCGCGTCGGGCAGGGCGGCGCTGAAGTCGGCCGCCGGGTCGGCGAGTTGGCCGGGCAGCGGCGGCGCGAAGAGCGCCACCACGGCGTCCACCTGCTCGTCGGCGGCGGAGGCGGCGAGCGCGGCGGCGTACTCGGCGGCGCCGGCCCGGGGACCGACGTCGTGTGGGTAGCCGTCGGCGACGGTGAGGCCCTGGCCGGCGCAGGCGGTGGCAGCCAGCCCGGTCAGCGCCGACGAGTTGCCCACCACGGCCACCCGGCGGCCGGCCGGCAACGGCTGGTGGGCCAGGAGCACGCCGACGTCGAGCAGTTCGGAGACGGTGTCCACCCGGATCACCCCGGACTGGGCGAAGAGCGCGCTGACCGCGGCGGCGTCCAGCGCCGGTCCGTCGCCGAGGCCGGGCGGGCGGGCCAGCGAGGCGAGCGCGACGATCGGCTTGCTCCGACCGATCCGTCGGGCCAGCCGGGCGAACTTGCGCGGGTTGCCGAAGGTCTCCAGGTAGAGCGTGATGACGTCGGTGCCGGGGTCGTCCTGCCAGTACTGGAGCAGGTCGTTGCCGGAGACGTCGGCCCGGTTGCCGGCGGAGACGAAGCTGGACAGGCCGAGGCCGCGGCGGGACGCCTCGGCGAGCAGGGCCACCCCGAACGCGCCGGACTGGCTGAAGACGCCGACCCGGCCGGGGGCGGGCAGCACCGGGGCGAGGGTGGCGTTGAGGCGTACCGTCCCGTCGGTGTTGGCCACGCCCAGGCAGTTCGGGCCGACCACCCGCATGCCGGCCAGGTGGGCGGCGCGGACCAGGGCCCGCTGGGTGGCCGCCCCCTGCGGGCCGGACTCGGCGAAACCGGCCGAGATCACCACGAGGCCGTGCGCGCCGGCGGACGCGGCGTCGGCGACCACGTCGATGGCCGCCTCGGGGGCGACCGCCACCAACGCCAGGTCGACGGCGATCCCGGCGTCGACCGCCGACGGGTACGCGGGCAGCCCCGCCACGGTCGCCGCCGTCGGGTGCACCGGGACGATCGCGCCGGTGAAGCCGCCGTCGCGCAGGTGCCCGAGCAGGGCCGCGCCGACGCCCTGCCCGGTGGTGCTGGCGCCGTAGACGGCGATGCCGCGCGGGGCGAGCAGCCGGGCGATCGAGCGCGCCTCGGTGCGGTGCTCCCGGCCGCGCTGCACCTCCAGGGTCGCCTCGGTGGGGGCGATCGGGAAGGTCAGGTGCACCACGCCGTCGGCGAACTGGCGCTGGACCTGGTAGCCGAAGTCGGAGAAGACCCGCAGCATCGCCCCGTTGGCCGGCAGGACCTCGGCGACGAAGTGCACGATGCCGTACCGGCGGGCCGTGTCGGCCAGGTGCTCCAGCAGCACCGACCCGATCCCCCGGCCCTGGTAGGCGTCCTCCACCACGAAGGCCACCTCGGCCTCCGGCGACCCGGGGCCGAGCCGCTCGTACCGGCCGACGGCGACGATCCGCTCGCCGGCCAGCACCACGAACGCCTCCCGGTCGCGGTGGTCGACGTTGACGAACCGTTGCAGGTCCCGCTCCGGGATGCGCGGGTACGGCGAGAAGTAGCGCAGGTAGCGGGTGCGCTCCGAGAAGCGGGCGTGCATCGCCACGATCGCCGCAGCGTCGTCGGGACGGATCTGTCGCAGCTGGACGGTCGTGCCGTCGCTGAGCAGCACGTCCACCGGTTGCTCCACGGTGGTCACCGGCCGGTCCTCCCCACCACCGGATCAGTCGCGCGGGTCGTGCGGGTCGAGCCCGTGCAGCGGGAAGACCGCCCGCCGGGTGGCGGCGATGGCCCGGCCCACCGCGTTTGGCTCCCCGTTGGGCTGCCACGGCTCGTACGTCGGGTCGGCGTCGTCGGTCATCCGCAGCGGGATCTCGTGGCCCGGCCGCCGCAGCTTCGCCAGCTCCCGCCAGCCGGGCGGGGTGAGCGTGGCCGGGTCGATCGGCTCCCCGGTGGCCACGGCGAGCAGGTGCGTCCAGGCCCGCGGCACCACCTCGACCAGCGCGTACCCGCCGCCGCCGAAGGCGACCCAGCGACCGTCGCAGAGCTCGTCGGCCAGGGCCCGCAGCGTCCGGTAGGTGGCCCGCTGCCCGTCGACGGAGAGGTGCAGGTCGGCGAGGGGGTCGAGCCGGTGCCCGTCCGCCCCGCACTGGGTCACCAGGAGCTGCGGCCGGAATGCCCGCAGCACCGACGGCACGACGGCGTGGAAGGCGCGCTGCCAGCCGGCGTCGCCGACGCCGGGCGGGAGCGGCAGGTTGACCGCGCTCCCCTCGGCGCCCGGCCCGCCGGTCTCGTCGGGGAACCCGGTGCCGGGGAAGAGGGCGAGCGGGGTCTCGTGCAGGCTGACCGTGAGCACCCGGGGATCCCGGTAGAAGATCTCCTGCACGCCGTCGCCGTGATGCACGTCCACGTCCACGTACGCGATCCGCTCCGCACCGAGGTCGAGCAGGCGGGCGATGGCCACCGCCGGGTCGTTGTAGACGCAGAAGCCGGCGGCCCGGGCCGGCATGGCGTGGTGCAGCCCGCCGGCGACGTTCACCGCCCGCCGGGCCTCCCCGCGCCACACCGCCTCGGCGGCGGCCACGCTCGCCCCGGCGATCAGCGCGCTGGACTCGTGGATGCCGTCGAAGACCGGATTGTCCGAGGTGCCCAGTCCGTAGCCGGCGAAGAGGGGATCCCGGGGCGCGGCCCGCACCGCGTCCAGGTAGCGCGGGTCGTGCACCCGGGTCAGCAGGTCGTCGTCGGCCGGCTCCGGCTTGACCAGCCGCACCCCGGGGCGGTCGAGCACCCCCAGCTCGCGGGCGAGCGCCATGGTCAACTCGACCCGGACCGGGTCGAGGGGATGGTCACCCATGTCGTAGGCGAGCAGGGCCTCGTCCCACACCACCACCGTGTCGTCGGCCATGCGGCCATCGTCGCACGGCCGCCCGGAGCCCACCTCACGCGCTGCTCAGCGCGGGGCTGTCCCGCCGGTGGCCACCGGCCGCTGCGGATCGGCCACCCAGTTGCTCCACGACCCGACGTACAGGGCGGCGTCCGGGCGGCCGGCGAGGTGCAGGGCCAGCACCGCCTGCGCGGCGGTCACCCCGGACCCGCAGTACGCCCCGACGGGCGCGCTCGCGGCCACCCCGGCGGCAGCGAACCGCTCCCGCAGCGCCTCGGCGGCGGGGAAGCGGCCGTCGGCGACGTACTCCGGCGCGGGCAGGTTGACCGCGCCCGGCACGTGCCCGGCGACCGGGTCGATCGGTTCGGTCTCGCCCTGGTAGCGCGGCGCGGCCCGCACGTCGAGCAGCACCCCGGCGTCGGCGGCGGCCAGCCGCGCGGCCTCCCCGGCGTCGAGCACCGGCAGTGCGCCCGGGCTGACGGTGACGTCGCCCGGCGCGGGCGCCGGCACGGCGGTGGAGACGGGCAGGCCGGCGGCGAGCCAGGCGGGGAAGCCGCCGTGCAGCACCCGGACCGCCCGGTGGCCGGCCCAGCGCAGCGTCCACCAGGCCCGCGCGGCGGACATGCCGTCGCCACCGTCGTAGACCACCACGGGGTGCCCGGCGCGGACCCCGGCGGTCCGCAGCGCGGCCTGGAGCGCCGCCGGGTTCGGCAGCGGGTGCCGGCCGGCGGCACCGGGCCGGCCGCAGAGCTCGGTGTCCAGGTCGACGAAGACGGCACCGGGCAGGTGGCCGGCGGCGTAGTCGTCCCGGCCGGGCGGCCCGACGAGCCGCCAGCGGACGTCGAGCAGGGTGGGCGCATCGGCACGGTCGAGGTCGGCGGCGAGCCGATCGGGCTCGACCAGCAGGTCATCGGTTCCGGACATGCGGTCCAGTCAACACCATCCGGGCAGCGACCTCGCGGTTCGCGGTCCGTTGATCGTCGGAGGTCCGGGGTACCATCGACCACCGGGAGGCCGCTGACGTGAAGCATGATCTGGTCGATACGACCGAAATGTACCTGCGCACCATCCTCGAACTGGAGGAGGAGGGGGTGCCGCCGCTGCGCGCCCGCATCGCGGAGCGGCTCAAGCAGAGCGGTCCCACCGTCAGCCAGACCGTCGCCCGGATGGAGCGGGACGGCCTGCTCACCGTCGAGGGCGACCGGCACCTGGCCCTCACCGCCCTCGGGCGCGGCAGCGCCGTCGCGGTGATGCGCAAGCACCGGCTGGCCGAGCTGCTGCTGGTCAACGTGATCGGGATGCCCTACGAGGAGGCCCACGAGGAGGCCTGCCGGTGGGAGCACGTGATGAGCGACGCGGTGGAGAAGCGGGTCTACGACCTGCTCAACCGCCCGACCCGCTCGCCCTACGGCAACCCGATCCCGGGGCTGGAGGAGCTCGGTGAGGCCGGGCAGGCCGAGAGCGAGTCGGCCGAGGGCGAGCGCAACCTCGCCTTCCCGGGCCTCTCCGGCCAGGTCGTGGTGCGGCGGATCTGCGAGAGCGTGCAGACCGACGCGGACGTGCTCCGGCAGCTGCACGCGGCCGGCGTCGACCCGGGCGCCACGGTGACCGTGGCCCAGGAGCGCGACGGCGTCTCGATCGACCGCTCCGGCGACCGGGTCCGGCTGCCCCGCGAGGTGGCCTCCCGGGTGTTCGTCGCCGCCCGCTGACCCGACGCCCACCGACCCCGCCGGTCAGAGCCGGCGGGTGTCCACCGCCTTGGCCAGGATGACCAGCCGCCCGGCCACCTGCTCCGCCACCGCCTGGTCGGCGCCCTTCGGGCAGGTCCAGCGCAGGGTCACCAGCCGGCCCTCGGTGGCGAGCCAGCCCACCTCGGCCGCCGGCCCGGTCTTCCCGGTCTTGGGCAGCGTCTGCCGGTAGGCGATCTTCCCCAGCTTGGTGACCTTCTTCGCGCCCCGGGGGAGCACGTCCAGGGTGAAGGTCGTCGTGTCGATCGAGGTGTCGGTGACGGTGAGGACCAGCTCCGGCAGCAGCGCCCGCTCGGCGCGGACCACGCAGGTGTGCGTGTCGTCCTTGTCCACCGCTGCGGCGACGTCGAACTTCCCGCCGGTGTGCTTGGCGATCACCGCGAAGTCGAGCAGCCGGCACGCGCCCCCCGAGGAGGCCGCCGCCACCTCGACCGGCGGTGGATCCACCGCCGGCACCACCACCGGCGCCTCCGCGGCGCAGCCGGCGGTCAGCGCCACGGCCGCGCCGGAGAGCCAGATCCGCGCCCGCACGCTCACCCTCCGTCCCCATCGGCGGGCCCCCCGCCGGATGTCCGTCGGACACCGTACGGGGTGCCCGCGTGGGAGGGAAGTCCTCAGTCGGCCACGTACGGGCAGTGGCGGCAGCCTCGCCCGCAGCAGGTGCCGCGGCGGGCCAGGAAGCCGGCGCTGAGCACGAAGAGACCGGTCGCCGGGTCAAGGTAGCCGGCCTCCCCGGCGGCCAGCGCGGCGGCGTGCGCGGCGAGGATCCGCGCCCGGTCCGGGTGGTCGGGCGACAGCCGGGACGGGTGCGGCTCGGTCAGCGGCCGGTCCGCCAGGGGTAGTCGCTCTCCGCTCACCCGGCGAGTGTAAGGAGGGGCCCCTTGTTAACGCCTCGTGCATAGCAGGGGTCCCTTGCTAACGCCCTGCCAGGCGAGGCTCAGCCGCGGCGGGCGAACGCCTCGGCGATTCCCGCCCGGTCGGTGCCGCCGGCCAGCAGGAGCCGGAGCAGCACCTTCGCCTTGTACGGGTCGAGCAGCCCGCCCCAGACCAGGCCGCGCTCGCGCAGGTCGCGCTCCGAGCCGACCGCGCCGTACGTGTTCCGCAGCACCGACCCCGCCCCGGTGCGTGAGGTCAGCACCACCGGCATCCGCTCGGCGAGGGCGCCGAGCACCGGGGCGAACGCCGGCGGCACGTGGCCGACCCCGAAACCGGCCACCACCAGCCCGTCCAGGTCGCGGGCGAGCGCGTCGAGCAGCGCCGGGTCGTCGTCGAGGGTGACGGTGTGCAGCGCCACCCGGGTGGCGGCGAGCCGGTCGGCGTCCACCGGCGGCAGCGGGGCGTGCCGGGGTGGCCGGGTGAGCAGGCGTACCTCTCCCTCGATCACGTGGCCGAGCGGCCCGGCGTTGGGCGAGGCGAAGGTGGCCGTACTGGTGCTGTGGCTCTTCCGGACGAACCGGGCGGCGTGGATCTCGTCGTTGATCGCGACCAGCACGCCGAGGTCCCGCGCGGCCGGCGCCGCGGCGACCCGGGCGGCGGCGAGCAGGTTCGCCGGACCGTCCGGCCCGGCGAGGGTCGGGTTGCGCATCGCGCCGGTGACCACCAACGGCGCCGGGTGGGGCCAGACCAGGTCGGCCAGGAAGGCCGTCTCCTCCAGGGTGTCGGTGCCCTGGGTGACCACCACGCCGGTCGCCCCCTCCGCCACCGCCGCGCCCGCCGCGTCGACCAGTTCCAGGATCTGCCGGTACGACAGGGCGGCGCTCGGCACCGCCTCGACGTCCCGGACGTCGAGCGCGATCTCGGCGAGCCCGGGCACCGCGGCGGTGAGGTCGGCGCCGGTGAGGCGGTTCACCACTCCCCCGGCCCCGGTCCCGGCCATGGCAATGGTGCCGCCGAGGGTGTAGAGAGCGATGCTCACGCCGGTCTCCTTCCGCCGGATGCTGCCGTTGATCATGGACACTACCGCCGGCGGTCGGCGCCGGGTTCAGCCGGCCGGGTGGCCAGCAGGAACGCCTGCGGTCCCGCCTCGCCGCCCTCCGGCTCGCGGACCAGCGTGGCGTGCACCGCCAGCCCGGCCGCGGCGAGCTGCGCGGCCAACCGGTCCGGCGGCAGCCAGTGCACGTCGTACGCGACCCGGTGGCCGTACGCCTGCTCCCGGCGGACCCGCCGGTCGCCGGCCTTCACGGCGAGCAGCAGGTGACCGCCGGGGGCGAGCGCCCGGTGGAAACCGGCGAAGACGCCGGGGAGCAGCTCCGGCGGCAGGTGGATGATCGAGTACCAGGCGACGAGTCCGGCGAGACCGGCCTCGGGTGCCGTCAGCTCGGTCATCGAGCCGATCTCGAAGCGCAGCTCCGGGTAGGCCCGGCGAGCCACCTCGACCATCCCGGGCGACAGGTCGACCCCGGAGATGTCCAGCCCGAGCCCGTGCAGGTGGGCGGTGACCCGGCCGGTCCCGCAGCCCACCTCCAGCACCGGCCGGCCGGGCCCGACCAGTTCGGCGAAGGCGGCCAGCATGCCCCGGTCGAGCGGGCCCTCCACCACCTCGGGGAGCAGCCGCGCGTAGTCCACGGCGACGGTGTCGTACGCGGCACGGGTCTCGGTCAGCCAGCCCGGTTCGGTCATGGCCGGCAACCCTAGTCGCCAACAGCGAGCGGTGCCCGCCCCGATATTGCGGTGCCGGCCGGTCGGGCGGCGGGTTACCGTGCCGGGTCGCGACACCCGCCCCAACGGACAGGCCGAGCAGTGACCGAGCAGCTGACGCAGGACAGGACCGAAACTCCCGGGCCGCTCGGGCGGAGCCGGAACTTCCTGCTGATGTGGAGCGGCCAGACGGTCAGCGAGGTCGGCACCCGGATCTCCGCGGTGGCGGTGCCGCTGCTGGCGGCGGACGTGCTCGACGCGAGCGTCTTCCAGGTCTCCCTCCTCACCGCCCTGGCCTGGCTGCCGTACCTCGTCTTCTCGCTGCCGGCCGGGATGCTGGCCGACCGGGTCGACCAGCGGCGGCTGATGATCGGCTGCGACCTGGGTCGTGCGGCGCTCCTGCTCTCGGTTCCGGTGGTCGCCCTGGTCGGCCAGCTCACCCTGGCCTACCTGTACGCCGTGGTCGGGCTCTCCGGCGTGCTGACCGTCGCGTTCACCGTGGCCTACCGGAGCCTGCTGCCCGCGCTGGTGCCCGCCGGCGACCTGACCTCGGCCAACGCGCGACTGGAGGTGAGCGAGAACCTCGCCCAACTCGCCGGGCCGAGCGCCGGCGGGGTCCTCGTCGGGCTGCTCGGGGCGGCCCGCACCTTCGTCGCCGACGCCGTCAGCTTCCTGGCCAGCGCGGTCACCCTGCTGCTGGTCCGGCACCGCCCGGCGCCCCGGGTGGCGGGCCGGGTGCCGGTCCGGGCGGCGCTGACCGAGGGACTGGGCTTCATCCGCCGGCAGCGGATCCTCGCCCTGGTGCTCGCCTGCACCGCCACGTCGAACTTCTTCGCCATGGCCGAGCGCGCCATCGAGGTGCCCTACCTGCTGCGGGTGCTGCACGCCGGCCCGTTCACCATCGGGCTCCTGTTCAGCCTGGGCTCGGTCGGCGGGCTGCTGGCCAGCCTGCTGGCCGGGCGGGTGACCGGGCTGCTCGGCGGCGCCCGGACCATCTGGGTGGCGATGGCGGCACCCGGCCCGCTCTACCTGCTGATGCCGCTCGCCCGGCCCGGCTGGGGCGCCCTGCTCTACGGGGTGGGCACGGCGGCCTTCGCGGCCAACGCGGTGCTGTTCAACGTGGCGGCCATGTCCTACCGGCAGCGGGTCACGCCGGCCCGGCTGCTCGGTCGGGTCAACGCGGCGTTCCTGTGGATCTGCTACGGGCTGATCCCGCTCGGCGCCCTGCTCGGCGGCACGCTCGGCAGCCACCTCGGGCTGCGTCCGGCGCTGCTGGTCTGCGTCCTCGGCATGTGGAGCGCGGCGCTCTTCGTGGTCTGCTCGCCGCTGCGCCGGATGCGGGACTTCCCGGTCGCGTGACGGCTGCGGAAAAATCTTCCCGGACCGCTGTCGAATCCGGCCGCCGCCGTCCGTCGGTAAGGCAGAAGAGGCAAACGACAACCTGAGGAGATTCCGATGGCCCAGTACGCAGTCCTGATCTACTCGCCCGCGCCGGCCGACCCGATGGAGATCACGCCCGACTACCTGGCGCTGCTCGACCGGTACCCGGCCCAGGTCGAGGAGCTGGGCGGGACGATCGTGACCGGCTTCGCGTTGCAGCCCAGCACCACCGCCACGGCGGTCCGGGGCGACCTGGTCACCGACGGCCCGTTCATCGAGGCGAAGGAGGTCGTCGCCGGGTTCTTCATCCTGGAGGCGCCCGACCTGGACGTGGCCCTGAAGATCGCCAAGCTGAACCCGGCCACCATCGACGGCGGCGTCGAGGTCCGGCCGCTCTTCACGCCCCCGGCCGAGTGAGCGACGCCGGTACGGCCGCGGCCGAACGCGCCGTGGCGGACGCGCACCGTCGCGAGTGGGCCTTCGTGCTCGCCGCGACGGCGCGCGTCGCCGGTGACCTCGACGTGGCCGAGGAGTGCGTGCAGGACGCGTACCTGGCCGCGCTGGCCGCCTGGGCGCGCGACGGCGTACCCGACAAGCCGGGCGCCTGGCTGACCGCCACCGCGAAGCGCAAGGCGCTCGATGTGCTGCGCCGGGAGAAGGTGTTCCGGTCGAAGATGCCCCTGCTCGTCGAACCGGCGGAGGCCGACATGACGGACGAGCCCGGCGGGGACGCGGTCCCCGACGACCGGCTGCGGCTCGTCTTCACCTGCTGCCACCCGGCGCTGGCCCGGGAGGCCCAGGTGGCGCTGACCCTGCGCCTGGTCTGCGGGGTGGCCACGGGTGACATCGCCCGGGCGTTCCTGGTCTCGGAGACCACGATGGCCGCCCGGGTCACCAGGGCCAAGAAGAAGATCGCCGCGGCCCGGATCCCGTACCGGGTGCCGGAGGCCGCCGAGCTGCCCGAACGGCTGGACACGGTGCTCACCGTGATCCACCTGCTCTTCACCACCGGGCACACCGCGCCGACCGGCGCCGACCTGGTCCGCGCCGACCTGGTCGAGCGGGCCGTGCACCTGACCCGGACGCTGCTGGCGCTGATGCCCGACGAGCCGGAGGTACGCGGGCTGCTCGCGCTGCTGCTACTCACGGACGCTCGCCGGGCCACCCGCACCGACCCTGCCGGTCGACTGCTCCGACTGGAGGAGCAGGACCGGTCCCGCTGGGACCGGGCCGCCATCGAGGAGGGCAACCGCCTGGTCCTCGGCGCGTTCCGCACCGGCCGGGTCGGCCGGTACGCCCTCCAGGCCGCCATCGCCTCGCTGCACGCGGTCGCCCCCAGCTACGCCGCGACGGACTGGCCCCAGGTGGTACGCCTCTACGACGAACTGCTGAAGCGCTGGCCGTCGCCGGTGGTCGCGCTCAACCGGGCGGTGGCCGTGTCGATGGTGGACGGTCCGTCGGCCGCGCTCGCCGAGGTCGACGCCCTCGCGGCCGACCCCCGGCTGGCCGGCTACCACTACCTGCCCGCGATCCGAGCCGACCTGCTCCGCCGCCTCGACCGTCCCGCCGAGGCGGCGAAGGCGTACCGCGAGGCCCTCGCCCTGGTCGACAACGACGCCGAACGCGCCTTCCTCACCACCCGCCTCGCCGAGGTCGGGTGACATCAGGCACGGCCGGGTCAGTCCTCCTTGGCGGCGTCGGACACCTTCTTGGCCCCGCCCCCGAACAGCACCAGGAGAATGATCCCGCCGAGGATCCACGGCCCGTAGTCGGTCTTCTCGTCCGGCGGCTTCTGCGCCCAGGTCCGCACCTGCACGTACACCGCCGTCCGGTCGCCGTCGTGATCGACCCGCTTGACCGTGAGCAGGCTGCGCCGGCCCGCGTCGGTCAGTACGCAGTACCGGTCCCCCACCGCCAGATCGTCGTACCCGAGGGTTTCCGACACGTAGTCGGTGTTCGCCGAGCACATGGCGTAGGTCCCGGGAGCCTTGCCCTGCACCACGGCGATCTGGGTGCCGGACATGATGTTGCGGCCCAGGCCCGTCCCGTCGTTGCCGATGTCCTGCCGTGAACCGGCCAGGTCGGTGACGTCCCAGTCGGGACAGAGCGAGTCGAGGTCGGCGTTGAAGCCCTTCGACAGCACCAGCGGACCGTCGTGGCGGACCACCTCGCTCGACGCGGTCCCGCTCGGCGAAGCGGCCGCGGCCGCCGGCGACGCGTCGACCGCTGAGGCGCACCGTTCCCGCTTGGTGGGGGTCGCCCCGCTCGCGGCCGGGCTGGGGCTCGGCGGCTCGGCGGCCGTGGTCGGGGCCGCGGCGGGCGGGGTCGCCTCGGGCTCTCCCCCGCCGATGACGCCCACCAGTACGACGAGCAGCAGGCCCACGGCCATCGTGCCGAGCGCCAGCAGCACGCTCGGCCGCTTCCACACCGTCGGCCGCTCGCCCGCGGGTTCGGCCTGCTCCCCGGCAGCCAGGCGGCGCGGGACCTCGACAACGGCGACGACCAGGGCGCCCAGCCCGATCAGCATGCTGATGACGCTGGCCGCCTTGTCGGCCCGGTCCAGCGACGCCTCGCTCATCAGCAGGGCGAGCAGCGCCCAGCCGGCGAGAGCGCTGACCAGGACCGCCGCCACCGGATGCCACTTCCGTCGCAGCTTCGGGGGCCAGGCCATGCCGGCATGATGCCAGACGGCCGCCAACCCGCCGGCTCCACTGTGGCCGGTTGGGGCGGGCTAGGGCGTGTCCTGCCGATCTTGTAGTGGTTGATCGTTGACGATGTGCCAGTGGTGCGTCGTGGTGAACTGACCGATGGGGCGTGGGCGGTGATCGCGCCATTGCTTCCCGAACCAGGCAGCAGTCGGGGGCGGTGGCGGGATCACCGCCAGGTCATCAACGGGATTCTGTGGAAGCTCCGCACGGGCGCGCCGTGGCGTGACCTGCCGGAACGCTTCGGGCCGTGGAAGACCTGCCACGAACGCCTGCGCCGCTGGAGCGCCGACGGGACATGGGACCGGATCCTGGTCGCGGCGCAGGTGCATGATGACGGCACACCGGTGCAGTGGACGATCAGCATCGACTCGTCCATCGTGCGGGCACACCAGCATGCCGCTGGCGCCCGCAAAAAAGGGGCTCCCCGACAAGTCCGGCGACGCCTGGTGCGCAAGATGGTGAGGCCATCGGCCGATCCCGCGGCGGGCTGAGCACGAAGATCCACCTCGCCGTCGACGGACGCGGCCGGCCGCTGTCGATCCTGCTCACTCCGGGCCAGGCCGGTGACAACCCCCAGCTCCTGGCGTTGCTCGACGCGATCCGGGTCAACGAGCCCGGACCCGGGCGACCCCGCAAACGACCCGATGTGCTGATCGCCGACAAGGGCTACGCCCACGACTCCACCCGCCGAGCCCTGCGATCTCGCGGGATCCGGCACGTCATCCCGGAACGCTCGGACCAGGTCGCCCGCCGGGCCGCCAAAGGCAGCAACGGCGGGCGGCCACCAGCCTTCGACAAGGCGATCTACAAGAAGCGCAACGTCGTGGAACGCTGCTTCAACCGGCTCAAACAGTGGCGTGACCTGGCCACCCGATTCGCCAAACGCGCATCCCTCTACCGATCCAGCCTTGTCCTCATCGCCGCCATCATCTGGCTTCCATGATCGACAGGACAGGCCCTAGCCGAACCAGGTGACCGCCTGGCCGTGGCCCCGGGTCCAGGCGAGCGGAGCGCCGTCCAGCGCGAGCACGTTGTGGAACGCCCCGGGCGGCGGTTCCGGCAGCGCGGCGTAGGGCAGCACCTCCGGGTCCTCGTTCGCGATCCAGTGCCCCGGCAGCCCGCGTACCACCTCGGCGAAGGCGTCCCGCCGAGGGGCGGGCACCTGGTAGAGCACCGAGGTGTGGAACACGACCAGGGTCGCGTCGGGCGGCGCCAGCGCGGCCAGCGCCGGCAGGTCGTCCGCCAGGTCGCCCCGGACGAGCAGCGGCGGATCGGCCGCCGCGACGGCCGCCGCGGCCCGCAGCCGGGCCCGGCGGTGCGCGTGCTCCGGCCAGATGAGCGCGTCGAGCCAGGCGACGTCCGCCGGGTCCGTCACGTCGAGCGGGTTCAGGTCCAGCCCGGCCCGCCACACCACCTCCGGCCGGCGGGCCGGCGGCGCCGCTCCGGTGATCGCACAGTCGAGGACGGGGACGCCCGCCCCGAGCAGTCGGTCGCCGTAGCGGTAGGTGTACCGGTCCGGGTAGAGGCAGAGGCCGGCGGACGCGCCCACCTCCAACAACGCGAGCGGCTGCGGCAACGCGGCGAGCACCGGCAGCAGGACGGCACACCGGCCGGCCTCGTTCGTCTGGGTCGCCCGGACCCGCATCTCCGCCTCGACGGCAGGCCAGTTCGCCACCACGAAGTCGTGGAACGCCGCCGGGTCCTCGACCGGGCCACCGAGCAGGCGGACCACGCCGAAGAGCAGGTTCGGCTGCCGCTTGGCCGGCGACAGCCCGTCGACCAGGGCGAGCAGCCCGTCGTCGCGGGACACCGCCAGCGACAACCGTTCGTACACCGGGGACACGCCGCGCGCCTCGCGCGTGGCGAACGCGGCGTAGGTCCCGGCGGTGGTCATCACTCAGCCCCCCCGGTCCCGATCGTCCGAGCGTCCCGCAGTCGCGCCCGGGCGACGGTTCGGCGGGCATCGCGCCAGGCGATCAGCGCGGTGCGGAGCCGGGGCGAGGAGACGCGCTCCCCTCGGCGCCGGGCGGCGAGCTGGTCGACCAGCCAGGCCGGGGCGTCGGCCTGCCTGATGGCGTCGGTCTTGGTGAGCAGTTCGCCATTGCCGAGCGCGTGGCGTCCCCGGGCCATCGAGGTGAGCCCGAGATCGGCGAGGGTGGGGTCCAGCCACCGCCACGGCCGCCGGGCGGCCCAGGCCCAGTAGCCGGTGAGCTCGGCGCGGGCCGCCGCCCGTACGTCGTCGGCGCTCATCGGCGGGAGGACGTCGCGGGGCGGGCGGCCGAAGACGGCGTAGCCGTGCCGCACCAGCTCCGCGCGGGTGACCCCGGAGAGGATGCGCTGGACGAGCTGCCCGTGGGTCCAGGTCGGATGCCGCACCTGGACGCCGCACACCGACGCGGTGTCGACGTAGACGCAGCCCAGGTGGAGGCCGGAGCCGGTTCCCGCATCGAGGCGACGGTGCAGCGCGGCGAGCGTGTCCTGCCGGGTCGGGTCGACCGGGCCGGCCACCAGTGCGACCAGGTCGAGGTCGCTGACGCCGGGACGGTAATCGCCGGTGGCCAGCGAGCCCGCGACCAGCAGGTCGGTGACCCAGCCGAGCGACGCGAGGTCGCCGGCGAACTCCTCGACGACCGCAGGCGAACTCACCATGACGGCAGTCTATGGACCCTAGGCGACGGCAGCTGTCCCGTGCCCCGGCACGTGGCGCAGCTACGCCGCGAGCGCGGCAGGAATCCCTGCCGCGCTCGCGAGACGGTGGACCGTCAGCTGCAGCCGCTGGTGGAGCCGCAGCCCTCGCAGACGTAGCAGCTACCGGCCGGCCGCATCTTCGTACCGCAGGTGAAGCAGAGCGGCGCATCCGCGGCCTTGCCGATCACGGCCTCCAGCAGTTCGGTGCTGGAGCCCACCGACGGCGCCGGCTTGACGGCGGCGACCTCCGCGACCTCCTGCTTCGGCTGGATGACCGCCTTCGGCTCCGGTACCTCGACCGGGGCGGAGGCGGCCATCGCGGTGAGGTCCGCACCGCTCGCCTCCGCCTCCGCCTCGGCCTGGAGCTGGGCGGCCCGCTCCTTGGCGGTGAAGATGCCCAGCTCCGCGCGGCGCTCGTACGGCAGGAAGTCCAGGGCCAGGCGACGGAAGATGTAGTCCATCACCGAGGCCGCCATCCGCACGTCCGGGTCGTCGGTCATGCCGGCCGGCTCGAAGCGCATGTTGGTGAACTTGCTGACGTACGTCTCCAGCGGGACGCCGTACTGGAGACCGATGGAGATGGCCACCGAGAAGGCGTCCATCACGCCGGCCAGGGTCGAGCCCTGCTTCGACATCTTGAGGAAGACCTCACCGAGGCCGTCGTCCGGGTAGGACGAGGCGGTGAGGTAGCCCTCGGCGCCGCCGACCGAGAAGGAGATCGTCTCCGACGGGCGCTTCTTCGGCAGCCGCTTGCGCACCGGCCGGTACTCGACGACCTTCTCCACGACCTTCTCGACCTCGGCGGCCGGCGCCGGCTCCGCAACCTTGTTCTTCTTGGCGGCGGACAGCGGCTGGCCGACCTTGCAGTTGTCCCGGTAGATCGCCAGCGCCTTGAGGCCGAGCTTCCAGCCCTCGAAGTAGATCTTCTCGACGTCCTCGACGGTAGCCTGCTCGGGCATGTTGACCGTCTTGGAGATGGCGCCGGAGATGAACGGCTGGACGGCCGCCATCATCCGGACGTGGCCCATCGGCGCGATGGACCGCTCGCCCATGGCGCAGTCGAAGACCGGGTAGTGCTCCGGCTTGAGGCCGGGGGCGTCGACCACGTGGCCGTGGTCGGCGATGTGCTCGACGATCGCCTCGACCTGCTCCTCCGGGTAGCCGAGGCTGCGCAGGGCACGCGGCACGGTCTGGTTGACGATCTGCATCGAGCCGCCGCCGACCAGCTTCTTGAACTTGACCAGGGCCAGGTCCGGCTCGACACCGGTGGTGTCGCAGTCCATCATCAGGCCGATGGTGCCGGTCGGGGCGAGCACGCTGGCCTGCGAGTTCCGCCAGCCGAACTTGTCACCGACCTTGTTGCCGAGGGTCCACTGCTTGGTGGCCTCCCGCTGGATGGCGGTGGCCACGGTGCCGGCCGGCTTGATCGCGTCGTTGGCGGCCGCGTGCTTGCGCATGACCCGCTTGTGCGCCTCGGCGTTGCGGGTGTAGCCGTCGTACGCGCCGACGATGCCGGCCAGCTCGGCCGAGCGGCGGTAGGCGGTGCCGGTCATCAGCGAGGTGATCGCCGCGGCGACGTCCCGGCCCTGCTCCGAGTCGTACGGCAGGCCGGAGGCCATCAGCAGCGCGCCCAGGTTGGCGTACCCGATGCCGAGCTGCCGGTAGGCCCGGGTGGTCTCACCGATCTTCTCGGTCGGGAAGTCGGCGAAGCAGATCGAGATGTCCATGGCGGTGATGACGAACTCGACCGACTTGACGAACTTCTCCACCTCGAAGCTGCCGTCGGCGCGCATGAACTTCATCAGGTTCAGCGAGGCCAGGTTGCACGAGGAGTTGTCCAGGTGCAGGTACTCCGAGCACGGGTTCGACGCGGTGATCCGCCCGGTCTCCGGGCAGGTGTGCCAGTCGTTGATGGTGTCGTCGTACTGGAGGCCGGGGTCGGCGCACTCCCAGGCGGCCTGGGAGATGGTGCGGAACAGCTTCTTGGCGTCGATCGTCTCGATGGTCTGCCCGTCGAGCCGGCCGCGCAGGTCGAAGGTGCCGCCGTGCTCCACCGCGCTCATGAACTCGTCGGAGACCCGGACCGAGTTGTTGGCGTTCTGGTACTGCACGCTGACGATGTCGGCGCCGCCCAGGTCCATGTCGAAGCCGGCGTCCCGCAGCGCGCGGATCTTGTCCTCCTCGCGCGCCTTGGTCGCCACGAACTCCTCGATGTCAGGGTGGTCGACGTCGAGGATGACCATTTTGGCCGCACGCCGGGTGGCGCCGCCGGACTTGATGGTGCCGGCGGAGGCGTCCGCGCCGCGCATGAAGCTGACCGGGCCGGAGGCGGTGCCGCCGGAGGAGAGCAGTTCCTTCGAGGAACGGATGCGGGAGAGGTTGACCCCGGCACCCGAGCCGCCCTGGAAGATCCGCCCCTCCTCCTTGTACCAGTCGAGGATCGAGTCCATCGAGTCGTCGACGGCCAGGATGAAGCAGGCGCTGACCTGCTGCGGCGACGGCGTGCCGACGTTGAACCACACCGGCGAGTTGAAGCTGAACACCTGGTGCAGCAGCATCCAGGTCAGCTCGTGCGCGAACACCTCCGCGTCGGCCGGAGTGGCGAAGTAGCCGTACTCCTCACCGGCGGTGCGGTAGGTCTCGACCACCCGGTCGATGAGCTGCTTGAGCGACCACTCCCGCTCCGGGGTCCCCACCGCGCCCCGGAAGTACTTGGTGGTCACGATGTTGGCCGCGTTGACCGACCAGGACTCGGGGAACTCCACCCCGCGCTGCTCGAAGTTGATCGAACCGTCCCGCCAGTTCGTCATCACGACGTCGCGGCGCTCCCAGGTGACCTCGTCGTAGGGATGCACCCCCTCGGTCGTCCAGACGCGCTCGATCTTCAGCCCTGCCCCGGCCTTGTTCCGTGACTTGCTGGTCGTCACGCCCTCGCCCCCCTCGTCAGCGCGGTCACCCACCGCGCGTCGTCTGACTGTCAGAAATCCGTGAAACTCAACTGGTCGCGCCGGCGGCCCCGACCGCCTCGGCGCCCTCCCGGGCACGCGCGTCGGCCCGCAGCGTCTCGATCTCGCGCTCGAAGTCGGCGAGCGAGTCGAAGGACCGGTAGACGCTGGCGAACCGCAGGTAGGCCACCTCGTCGAGGTCGCGCAGCGGCCCGAGGATGGCCAGCCCGACCTCGTTGCTGGGGATCTCGGCGGCCCCCTTGGCCCGGACGGTCTCCTCGACCTTCTGCGCGAGCAGCGCGATGGAGTCGTCGTCGACCGGCCGGCCCTGGCACGCCTTGCGTACCCCGCCGATGATCTTGGTGCGGCTGAACGGCTCGGTCACCCCGCTGCGCTTGACCACCGCGAGCACCGCCTCCTCGACGGTGGTGAACCGCTTGCCGCACTCCGGGCAGGACCGCCGCCGCCGGATGAGCTGGCCGTCGTCGGCCTCCCGCGAGTCGACGACCCGGGAGTCGGCGTGCCGGCAGTACGGACAGCGCATCGCCTGACCTCCTTCATCGACCGCGGGCACACCGGCCGGCTCCCGGGCACGCGTCACCGCGACGACGGCACCGTCCGGTGGCCGCCGCCGGGTCGGCGGTACGGGAGTGCGGTCGGTAACCGAACCCAACCTGTAGGCGACTTACGCCCGTGTAACCACTACATCTAGGGGTCGACCGTATGCCGTCGCACTAGCGAGGTCAAGTTGGCCGGCGTGTCCGGCGCGTCACCAGGATCACTCACCCGTCCCACCTCTTCCCGCCCGTCACCGAGGAGCCCAACGGCCCGCCGCCCCGGGGGTCACGGGGCACGACGATAGAACATTCGTTCGAGAGCGACGTACCATTTATCAGAACAGCCGTTCGGAAATCCAGGATTTCTGCGCGACACGCCGACAACAGGTCGTACAGATGTTTGAAAATGGCTGATCTCACCTATACGGTCAACAACGACCGGATGCGGCGTGTCGCGTCGGACCGGTCGGCAGCACCACCCGTACGCACCACGAGCCGCCAAGGCACCCAGCGCCGACCAGGGAGGACGGACGTGACCGAGGACCGGGCCAGCCGGCAGAAGAACCCGCAGCCGATCGACGGGGCGGGTCCGCCGGCGACCCGTCGGCCCCGCACCGCGCGCACCCGGGCGGCCCAGCCGGCCGTGCGCCCGGTCACACCGGTGGTCAGCAGCTTCCCCGACCCGACCACGGTCGACCTGACCGCCCGGCAGCGCCGGATCCTGGAGTTCATCCGGACCTGGGTGGAGCGGCACGGCTACCCGCCGAGCGTGCGCGAGATCGGCGAGGCGGTCGGCCTGGTCTCCCCGTCCAGCGTCGCCTACCAGCTCAAGGAGTTGGAGAAGAAGGGCTTCCTGCGCCGCGACCCGAACCGGCCGCGCGCGGTGGACGTCCGCGCCCCCAGCGACGTGCTCGACGACGAGGCGGCCCGGGCCCAGCGCCCCGCCCCGGCCTACGTGCCGATGCTCGGCCGGATCGCCGCCGGTGGCCCGATCCTCGCCGAACAGGCGGTGGAGGACATCTTCCCCCTGCCCCGCGAGCTGGTGGGTGAGGGCGAGGTCTTCATGCTCCAGGTCAAGGGCGACTCGATGCTCGACGCGGCGATCTGCGACGGCGACTGGGTGGTGGTCCGGCAGCAGCCGACCGCCGAGGCCGGCGACATCGTGGCCGCCATGCTCGACGGCGAGGCGACGGTGAAGACCTACCGCCGCCGCGACGGGCACGTCTGGCTGATGCCGCAGAACCCGGCCTTCGACCCGATCCCCGGCGACGACGCCACCATCATGGGTCGCGTGGTCGCCGTGCTGCGCCGGATCTGACCACGCTCGTCCGGGTGACCGCCCTGGTGGGCGGCCACCCGGCAGCTCGGTCAGTAGCGGTCGCCCCGGTACTCCCGGCCGCCCGACACCGGCCCGTACCGGCCCCGCTCGTCGTAGCCGCCGTCACCGCGGCGACCACCGCGCGGGTCCCGGGAGTCGGGCTCACGGCGCGGCGGTTCGCCCCGCCCGCCGCCGTAGGATCCGCCACCCTGCGGGCCACCGCCGTAGCCGCCACCGCCCTGCGGAGCGCCACCGCCGCCGTAGACGCCGCCCTGCGGACGCCCACCGCCCTGCGGGCCCCCACCGTAGACGCCGCCGCCCTGGGGGCGGCCGCCCCCGTACACGCCGCCGGCCGACGGCCGGCCCGGGGCGCCGTTCGGGGCGCTGCCGCCGTACATCCCGCCGTTGGGGGCCGCGCCGTAGACCCCGCCGGGCGGCGGGGCGAAGCCCCCGTCTGCGGGGAACTCGTCGCGAGACCCCGGCCGGCCGGCCGGCTCCGCGGGCGGTGCCGGCTTGCGGCGGGCCCGCAGGATGCCGAAGACGCCGGCGGCCACCATCAGCACGCCGATCACGCCCACCGCCGCGATCAGGTACGTGATCTCGTCGAGGCTCAGCCCCTCGATCCAGGACTTCTCCGCCGCCGGCTTCGTCAGGTCCTTGCCGGCGTTGGGCAGCGCCTCGACGCCGGCCGCGGACGGCGTGTAGCTGAGGATGTCGATCGGGTCGGCGGCGTCGAGCGAGCCACCGTCGGAGACGGTGACGAAGGACCTGCCGTCCGGCGTGTAGGAGATGGCCTCGCCGAACGGGTCGGCCAGCGGCGTGACCCGGGGCTTGCCGGCGAGCGCGGCGACGATGTTGCCGCCGGTCACGTCGAACTCGAAGGCGTCCGCGTAGGTGCGCAGGACCACCTTGCTGCCGTCCGGCGAGCGGGCCGCGCCGGTCACCAGCGCCCGGCCGGGCGAGCCCAACTTGTTCTCGGTGTTGGTCTTGGGGAGCGTGACCTCGCCGACCTTCTTCATCGGCACCGCTTCGAGATCGCCGCCGCTCTTCAGCTTCGCCGTGGGCGTGAAGATCTCCGACTTGCCGGACAGGTCCTTGGTGATGACCAGCGGCAGGTTGTCGTTGCCGATGAGCAGCGCCTCGGCGTCGTGCGGCTCCTGGCCGGGGTAGGTCAGCCGGTGCAGCACCGGCTGCTTCGACCCGCTCAGCGGCATGGTCCAGACCGCGACCCGCGGGCGCCGGGTCTTGCTCTCGACGTTGTCGCCGGTGTCAGCGATCCAGAGGGTCTTCTTGTCCGGCCCGACGGCCAGGTCCTCGGTGTCGAGGGGTCCGTCACCCGAGTAGCGGACCGGGTCCTTCGAGATCCCGCACTTGGTGTCGAGGAAGAAGACCTTCTTCCGGCTCTCGTCGGTGGAGCTGTCGTTGATCACGACGTAGCCGGTGCTCGTGGCGACGAGGCCGGACAGCTCCCGGAGCCGCTTGTCCTCGACGGTGCACTTCTTCTTGGGAGCCGCGGCCAGCACGGGGGCCGCGGCGGGTGCCGCCAGGGCGATCCCGGCCGGCGCCACGACCGCGCCGATCAGGCTGAGCGCGATCGTGACCGAGGAAACAGCGTGCCGCATGGCGCCAAGTGTCGCACGGCCCGCGTTTCGGGCGGGTGACGCCGGGAGCTCTCAGCCCCCGACGCCGACCCGCTCGTCCACGGTGAGCCGGTCCCCCGCCCGGTACGGCACCAGCTCGGCGGCGAGCGCCTCACCGACCCGCACGTGCAGCAGCGTGCCCTCCGGCAGGTGGGCGGTGCTCAGCACCTCGCCCTGCCGGTGCACCCGCGCCACCAGGTCGCCCCGGTCGTACGGGAGCACGGCCCGGACCTCGACGGCCGGGCGCGGCAGGCGCTGCTCGATCGCCTCGCGCAGCCCGTCGATCCCGCGCCCGGCGTGGGCGGAGACGAAGATCGCCTCGGGCCAGAGCCGCTTCAACCGCAGCAGCGTCTCCTCGTCGGCCGCGTCGATCTTGTTCACCACCAGCAGCTCCGGCAGCCGGTCGGCGCCCACCTCGGCGAGCACCTCGCGGACCGCCCGGACCTGCTCCTCCGGGTCCGGGTGGGTGCCGTCAACCACATGCACCACCAGGTCGGCGTCGGCGACCTCCTCCAGCGTCGAGCGGAACGCCTCGACGATCTGGTGCGGCAGGTGCCGGACGAACCCGACCGTGTCGGAGAGGGTGTAGAGCCGCCCGTCGGAGGTGGTGGCCTTGCGGGTGGTCGGGTCCAGGGTGGCGAACAGCGCGTTCTCCACCAGCACGCCCGCCCCGGTCAGCCGGTTGAGCAGGCTGGACTTGCCGGCGTTGGTGTAGCCGGCGATGGCCACCGCGGGCACCGCGTTGCGGGTCCGGCGGGCGCGCTTGGTCTGGCGTACCGTCGTCATGCTCTTGATCTCGCGGCGCAGCCGCGCGATCCGGTGCCGGATCCGGCGCCGGTCGGTCTCGAGCTTGGTCTCACCGGGACCACGCAGACCCACGCCGCCGCCGGCGCCACCGCCGCGACCGCTACCACCGGTCTGCCGGGAGAGGGTCTCACCCCAACCGCGCAGCCGCGGCAGCAGGTATTCGAGCTGGGCCAGCTCGACCTGTGCCTTACCTTCGCGGCTCTTGGCGTGCTGGGCGAAGATATCGAGGATCAGCGCGGTCCGGTCGACCACCTTCACCTTGGTGCGCTGCTCCAGGTTGCGCAGCTGGGACGGGGAGAGTTCACCGTCGCAGATCACCGTGTCGGCCCCGGTGGAGAGCACCACCGCGCCGAGGTCGTCGACCTTGCCCCGACCGACGTAGGTGGCCGGGTCGGGCCGGTTGCGCCGCTGGATCAGCCCCTCCAGCACCTGCGAGCCGGCCGTCTCGGCCAGCGCCGCCAGCTCGGTGAGGCTGTTCTCCGCGTCCTCCTGGGTCCCCTCGGTCCAGACGCCCACCAGGACGACCCGCTCCAGCCGGAGCTGGCGGTACTCGACCTCGGTGATGTCGGTGAGCTCGGTCGAGAGGCCGGGGACCCGCCGCAACGCCTGCCGCTCCGACAGCTCGAACTCGCCGGTGGTGGCCTCGAGCTCGTCGTCCTCGTAGGGAAGGAAGGTCTCCTGCTCTCGCAAACCGCGTCTCCTGTCCGTTATGTGCATTGCCGGGGGATTTCCCGCGCGTACGAGCAATCCTGACATGTGACAACGCCCGACGCACCTGCTATATGCCCGTGGCGCTACCCACCGGTAGCGGGGTCGGATGCCGACCGAGCTGGGCGGGCGAGTAGAAATGCCAGGCGAGCCGATCAGCAATGACGGAGGAGTTCTTCGTGGCCATCACCCGACTGCCGAGCGCCGGATTCTCGATCACGATCCGGATCGCGGTACCCGCGGACGCCTCGTCCATCGGGCGGCTGACCACCGCGGCGGGCGAGGCCGGCGCCATCGTCACCGCCCTCGACGTGGTCGACTCCGACCCGGCCCACGTCGTCGTCGACCTCACCTGCGACACCGCCGACGCCGCCCACGCCGACCAGGTGGTGAAGACGCTGACCGCGCTCGAGGGCGTGGACGTCCGCAAGGTCTCCGACCGGACGTTCCTGCTGCACCTCGGCGGCAAGATCGAGGTCAGCTCGAAGGTCGCGCTGCGCACCCGCGACGAGCTGTCCCGCGCGTACACGCCGGGCGTGGCCCGGGTCTGCCAGGCGATCGCCGAGAACCCGGCCGACGCCCGCCGGCTCACCATCAAGCGCAACACCGTGGCCGTGGTCAGCGACGGCTCCGCCGTGCTCGGCCTGGGCAACCTCGGCCCGGCCGCCTCGCTGCCGGTGATGGAGGGCAAGGCGGCGCTCTTCAAGCGCTTCGGCGGGGTGGACGCCTGGCCGGTCGTGCTCGACACCCAGGACACCGACGAGATCGTGTCGATCGTGAAGGCGATCGCGCCCGCGTACGGCGGGATCAACCTGGAGGACATCGCCGCGCCGCGCTGCTTCGAGATCGAGGCCCGGCTGCGCGAGGCGCTGGACATCCCGGTCTTCCACGACGACCAGCACGGCACCGCGATCTGCGTGCTGGCCGCGCTGACCAACGCGCTGCGCGTCGTCGGCAAGCAGCTCCAGGACGTCCGGGTGGTGGTCTCCGGCGCCGGCGCCGCCGGCACCGCGATCATGAAGCTGCTGCTCCGTCAGGGCGTGGGCGACATCATCGCGTACGACCGGCAGGGCGCCCTGCACCGCGGGCTGCCCGACCTCAACCCGGCCTGGCAGTGGCTGGCCGAGCACACCAACAAGGAGAACTACTCCGGCGACCTGCCCGGGGCGGTCCGGGGCGCGGACGTCTTCATCGGGGTGAGCGCACCGAACCTGCTCACCGGCGAGGACATCGCCACCATGGCCAAGGACGCGATCGTCTTCGCGCTGGCCAACCCCGACCCGGAGGTCGACCCGCGGGAGGCGCGCAAGCACGCCGCGGTGGTCGCCACCGGCCGGTCCGACCAGCCGAACCAGATCAACAACGTGCTCGCCTTCCCCGGCGTCTTCCGCGGCATGCTCGACGCGCACGCCGAGGAGTTCACCGAGGAGATGGCGATCGCGGCCGCCCGGGCCATCGCGGACGTGGTCGGCGAGGACAAGATCAACCCGACGGTCATCGTGCCGAGCGTCTTCGACTCCCGCGTCGCCCCCGCGGTCGCGGCGGCGGTCCGCGCCGCCGCCCAGAACCCGGCCACCACGCCGCCGCCGGCCGCCGACCCGGGCCCCGCCGACCTCCCCGAGATCGCCGCCAACGCCAGCGCCACCCCTTGATCAACTCACTCGGGGGCCGTGAGGGGTGAGGGCGGAGGGGGTCACCTCGCCGGTGGCGACCAGCACGGCGGGGCCGGAGAGCCAGCAGGAGTCGTCGGTGAGCGTCACCGTGAGGCGGCCGCCGGGGACGTCGACGGCCATGGCGCCGGTTTCCCGGCCGGCGTCGCGCAGGGCGACCGCAGCCACCGCGCAGGCGCCGGTGCCGCAGGAGAGCGTCTCGGCGGAGCCCCGCTCGTAGACCCGCATCAGCACGTGCCCATCGGTGCCCGCGACCGGCTCGCCCGGGGCGGTGAACTCGACGTTCACCCCGGCCGGGAAGACGGCCGGGTCGACGTCGGGCGCCCGGGTGAGGTCCAGGCCGGCCAGCTCCAGGCCGGCGGGCAGGGCGCAGACCAGGTGCGGGTTGCCGACGTCCACCGCCGCGCCGGTCAGCGTCAGCCCGCCGATGGTGGCGGTGCCCGTGTCGTAGAGCCGGGGGCGGCGCATCTCGACCGCGACCGCCTCCCCCTCGACCCGCGCGCGCACGACGCCGGCCCGGGTGGCCACCGGCAGCGCCGCGCCGGACGGGCTGGCCAGCCCGGTCTCCAGCAGGTAGCGGACGAAGACCCGGGCGCCGTTGCCGCACATCTCGGCGAACGAGCCGTCGGAGTTCCAGTAGTCCATGAACCACTCGGCCTCGCCGGCCAGGGCGGCGCCCTCCGGATGCTTGGCGGCGCGTACCACCCGCAGCACGCCGTCCGCGCCGATCCCGCGCCGCCGGTCGCAGAGCGCGGCGACCAGCCCCGGCGTCAGGTCCAGCGCGCCGTCCGGGTCGGGCAGGATGACGAAGTCGTTGCCGGTGCCGTGGCCCTTGGTGAACTCCACGCCCCCATCATTCCCGATGCTCGGCGACCAACCGCAGGGCCGTGTCCAGAAACGAAGGCGAGGCCGAGTCCAGCCAGTGGATCCGCGGGTCGCGCCGGAACCAAGAGCGCTGCCGGCGGACGAACCGCCGGGTGGCCCGGACCGTCTCGTCGTGCGCCTCGACCTCGGTCAGCTCCCCGGCCAGGAAGCGCAGCACCTGCTGGTAGCCGAGCGCGCGGCTGGCCGTACGCCCCTCCGGCAGGCCGTGGCCGACCAGCGTCCGCGTCTCCGCGACCAGGCCGTCCGCCCACATCCGGTCCACCCGCAGTGCGACCCGCTCGTCCAGCAGCGCGGTGTCCAGGTCCACCCCGAGCTGCACCGACGGGTAGTAGGGCGTGGGCTCCGGCAGCGACGCGGTGAACGGGGCGCCGGTCAGCTCGATCACCTCCAGGGCCCGGACGATCCGCCGCCCGTTCGTCGGCAGGATGCCGGCCGCGGCCACCGGGTCGGCCTCGCGGAGCCGGGCGTACAGCGGGGCCGGGCCGCCCGCGGCCAGTTCCGCCTCCAGTCGCTCCCGCACCGCCGGGTCGGTGCCGGGAAACTCGAACTGCTCCAGCACCGCCCGCACGTAGAGACCGGAACCGCCGACCAGCAGCGGCACCCGGCCCCGGGCCAGGATGTCGTCGACCGCCGCGCGGGCCAGCTTCTGGTACTCGGCGACGCTGGCCGGCTCGGTCACCGCCCAGATGTCGAGCAGGTGGTGCGGGACACCCTCCCGCTCGGCCGGGGTCAGCTTCGCGGTGCCGATGTCCATGCCCCGGTAGAGCTGCATCGAGTCGGCGTTGACCACCTCGCCGTCGAGGGCGTGCGCCAGGGCGATGCTCAGCGCCGACTTCCCCGCCGCGGTCGGCCCGACCACGGCCACCACGGTCCGGGTCACACCCGCTCCCAGTTCGCCACGAAATAGGCAACGCCGTAGGGGGCCTGGTGGTAGCTGAGGTCGCCGCGCCAGTCGCCGCCCGCCGCGCGGACCGCGCCGGCCAGCACCTGCCACGGCGCCCGCCCGGCCACCTTCAGCTCCGCCGAGAGCACCGGGTCCAGGCCGAGCAGGGCCGCCGCGTCCGCGCCGGCCAGGGCCGCGGCAACCCCCTCGTCGTACGCGGGCGCACGCGGGTCGTCGTAGCCGGGCGCCTTGACCCCACGGCAGGCCGACCCGTCCCCCAGCACCAGCAGCGCGGTACGCCGCTCCGCCTCGGCCACGATCGTCGACCCCAGCTCGGCGCACTCGACCGGCGAGGCGTCGGCGGCCACCGCGCGGGCCAGCCGGGGCAGGTCGGTGCCGGAGCGGCCGACCAGCCAGGCCCCGATGGTCAGGCTCAGCGGCAGCCGCTCGCCCCCGGCGCAGTTCTGCCGCCACAGCGGGACCGGGCGGTCGAGGCCGTAGCCCCGCAGCGACCCGTGGTCGGCGGGCCGGAACACCTCGCTCCGCGGCCCACCCCCGACCAGCAGGACCACCTCAGGGGCCGCGGCGAACAGCCGGGTCAGCGCGGCGTCGCCGGCGGCCCGGAGGTCGTCCAGCTCGCCGGCCGCGGCGCCGGCCACTTCGGGTACGAGCAGGGGCGGGTGGGGGCAGACGGCGGCGGCGACCAGAGGCACCCGTTCAACCTATCCGTATCCCCCGGTGCGTCCCCGCGCCGATCCGGTCATCGAGGCGCTACGACACCGTATGGTCACGGTCGACGACAGGCGCTCGACACGGACGGGGTCGGACCTGTGACAATGCCGGAAGTAACTTTGCTGCGCCGTGGCGGCGATCGAGGGGGCAGCCCCGTCGACGCCGGGAGAACGAGGATGGGCACATGAGCGACTGGACTGCCTTCGGACGGGTGGACGAGGACGGCACCGTCTACGTCAAGACCGCCGAGGGCGAGCGGGTGGTCGGATCCTGGCAGGCGGGGGCCCCGGAGGAGGGGCTGGCCCACTTCGCCCGGCGCTTCGCCGACCTGGTGACGGAGGTGGACCTGACCGAGGCCCGGCTCAACTCGGGCGCGGCGGACGCCGGCCACTCGCTGACCACGATCCGGAGGATCCGCGGCTCACTGGCCGAGGCGCACGTGGTCGGCGACATCGACGCGCTGGCCGCGCGCCTGGACAAGCTGGCCGGCGTGGCCGAGGAGAAGGCCGGCGAGGCCAAGGCGGCCCGCGACGCCGCCCGCGGCGAGGCGCTGGCCCGCAAGACCTCCCTGGTGGAGGAGGCGGAGAAGCTGGCCGCCGAGTCGACCGGCTGGAAGACCGCCGGGGACCGGCTCAAGGAGATCCTCGACGAGTGGAAGACGATCCGCGGGGTCGACAAGAAGACCGACGGTGAGCTGTGGAAGCGGTTCGCCGCCGCGCGCGACGCGTTCACCCGCCGCCGGGGCGCCCACTTCGCCTCCCTGGACCAGCAGCGCAAGCAGGCGCAGTCGATCAAGGAAGAGCTGGTCACCGAGGCCGAGAAGCTGAAGGAGTCCACCGACTGGGGCGTCACCGCCAACCAGCTCAAGGACCTGATGGCCCAGTGGAAGGCTGCCCCGCGGGCGTCCAAGGAGGCCGAGCAGAAGCTCTGGGAACGGTTCCGGGCGGCGCAGGACGCGTTCTTCAGCCGGCGCAGTGAGGTCTTCTCCGCGCGGGACAACGAGCAGCGCGCCAACCTGGAGCGCAAGCAGGCCCTGCTCGCCGAGGCCGAGGCGCTCGACGTGGACGGCGACCCGAAGGGCGCCCAGGCGAAGCTGCGGGACATCCAGGCGCAGTGGCACGAGGCCGGCCGGGTGCCCCGCGAGGCGGCCGCCGGGCTGGAGCGCCGGCTGCGCGTCGTGGACGACAAGGTCCGCGAGGTCATGGACTCGGCGTGGCGGCGGACCACCAAGGAGGACAGCCCCCTGCTCGCCCAGATGCGGGCGCAGGTCGCCGAGGCCGAGGAGCGGCTGGCCCGGGCCCAGGCCGCCGGTGACGCCCGGCGGGTCAGGGAGGCCGAGCAGGCCCTCGCCTCGAAGCGTCAGTTCCTCCAGCTGGCCGAGCAGACCAGCTGACCGGTTAGGAAGGGGCCCTTGTTAACGCCTGGCGTTAACAAGGGCCCCTTTCTTGCTTCAGTGGGCGGCGCAGCCGCCGGCCGGCGCGGGCGCCACGGCCGGCGCGCCGATGGTGGGCAGCCCGAGCAGCACCCCGGGGGTACGCGGGGCGCGCCCCGCCTCGGCGGCGTCACCGGCCCGGGTGCGCCGGTGCGACAACGGCGCGCCGTCGGCGTTGAGGTGGTGCGGGGCGGCGTACGTGACGGTGGTGTGCACGATGTCGCCGGGGCGGATCTGCCCGGCGAGCGAGCCGGCGTCGAAGTGCACCAGGCGCCCGTCCCGGGCCCGGCCGGACATCCGGCCGGTGCGCTCGTCCTTGCGCCCCTCGCCGACCGCGACCAGCACCTCGACGGTCTCCCCGACCAGCTTCCGGTTCTCCGCCCAGGTGATCTCCTCGACCGTGGCGATCAGCCGCTCGTAGCGCTCCTGCACCACCTGCTTGGGGAGCTGGCCGTCCATGATGGCGGCCGGGGTGCCGGGGCGCTTGGAGTACTGGAAGGTGAACGCCGAGGAGAATCGGGCCTCCCGGACCACGTCGAGGGTCTTCTCGAAGTCGGCGTCGGTCTCGCCGGGGAAGCCGACGATGATGTCGGTGGTGAGCGCCGCGTCCGGCATCGCCGCCCGGACCTTCTCGATGATGCCCAGGTACTTCTCCGACCGGTACGAGCGGCGCATCGCCCGCAGCACGTCGTCGGAGCCGGACTGCAGCGGCATGTGCAGCGAGTGGCAGACGTTCGGCGTCTCGGCCATCGCGGCGATCACGTCGTCGGTGAAGTCCTTCGGGTGCGGGCTGGTGAAGCGCACCCGCTCGAGGCCGTCGATGTCGCCGCAGGCGCGCAGCAGCTTGCCGAAGGCGTAGCGGTCGCCGAACTCCACGCCGTAGGAGTTGACGTTCTGCCCGAGCAGGGTCACCTCCAGCACGCCCTCGTCGACCAGGGCGCGCACCTCGGAGAGGATGTCGCCGGGGCGGCGGTCCTTCTCCTTGCCGCGCAGGGAGGGCACGATGCAGAACGTGCAGGTGTTGTTGCAGCCCACGGAGATCGACACCCAGCCGGCGTACGTCGACTCGCGCCGGGTCGGCAGCGTGGAGGGGAAGACGTCGAGGGACTCGAGGATCTCCACCTCGGCGGCGGCGTTGTGCCGGGCCCGCTCCAGCAGCACCGGCAGCGAGCCGATGTTGTGCGTGCCGAAGACCACGTCCACCCAGGGAGCCTTGCGGACGATCTCGCCGCGGTCCTTCTGGGCCAGGCAGCCGCCGACGGCGATCTGCATTCCGGGGTGCTTGTCCTTCACGGGGCGCAGATGACCCAGGTTGCCGTAGAGCCGGTTGTCGGCGTTCTCCCGGACGGCGCAGGTGTTGAACACCACCACGTCGGGGTTATCGTCGGCCTCGGCGGCGCGCACGTAGCCGGCCTGTTCGAGCAGGCCGGAGATGCGCTCGGAGTCGTGCACGTTCATCTGGCAGCCGTACGTGCGCACCTGGTAGGTGCGCGGGCTGCCCGCGGCTGCGGTAGTCATGACGGGAACAGCGTATCCGGGCCGAGCTGGTCGGACCGAACGAGGAGGAGCCGTGTGCCGGAGCATCAAGACCCTGCGTGAGCCGTACGTGCCGGTGGTCACCGAGGAGGACGTCCGGGCGGCCGCGCTGCAGTATGTCCGGAAGATCTCCGGGTTCCGTACCCCGGCCGCGCACAACGCCGCCGCATTCAACGCCGCGGTGGACGCGGTGGCCGCCGCCACCGCGACGCTGCTGGACCAGCTCCTGGTCCGCGGTCAGCAGCCGGCGGTCCGGGCCTGACCCGGCAGGCCCGCGCCGCTGCCGCTCAGGCGGCGGCGAGGGCCGGGGCGACCGAGTCGGGCGCCCAGCGCGAGCGGTGGCACTGCGACCAGCCGCGGCAGCCCGGGTGGGCGAGGGTGCAGAGCCGCTGCTCGCTGAGCACCTCGCCCTCGTCGGTCTCGACGATGTCGAAGTGCACGGGGCGGATCGTGCCGTCCGGCGCGACCAGCAGGTGCCGCCCGGCGTCGAGGGTGTCGTCGCGCATCAGGCAGTTGCGGTCCAGCAGCCGGGCCAGCGCCGCGATGCTGGGCAGCTCGGGCAGGTCGTCGGGCACCCCGTAGCAGTCGACCAGGGTGCCGTACCTGCCGGGCGCCTCCCAGACGTCGCAGATCACCGCGTACGTGGGGAGTCGGGCCGGGTCGGCGACGGCGAGGGGCATCACCACCCGGCCGAGCGCCTCGGCCAGCGCCGGGTAGACCTCCACCGGTGCCGCACCGTCGATTCTCCAGTTCCACAGCTCGGTCATTCCGCCTCCTCGCTGTGCTCGTCCCACCGGCCTCCGGATCGGGCCTTACTGACGATGGTGGAGTGCATTTGGCCTCAGCCGGGGGCAAGTTACCGGTCTGTGACCATTACGGGCAAAATTTCCGGGGGCAACATTGCCCAGAGTAGCGGGAAGATGACAGTTTATCGGGTACGGTGCCGCAGCCGCGACGGGGATCTCCCGGGGAGCGAGCGCCACTCGACCCTCACCGGACCTGCACCAGGTGCTCGCTCGCCGGCAGCAGCTCGCCGATCACGGTGCCGCCCGGCACCTCGCCGGCGACCAGCAGTCCGCCGGAGGTCTGCGCGTCGGCCAGCAGCAGCCGCTCCCCCTCGTCGGCCCGGCCGAAATCGGTCCGCGGGGTCACCCAGTCCAGGTTGCGTCGGGTGCCGCCGCTGACGTACCCGTCGCGCAGCGCCTCGCGGGCCCCTGGCAGGTACGGCACGGCCGCCGCGTCGACGGCCACGGTGAGCCGGCTGGCCCGGGCCAGCTTCGAGGCGTGCCCGAGCAGCCCGAAGCCGGTCACGTCGGTGCCGCAGCGGATGCCGGCGGCGACCGCGGCGCGGGCCGCGTCCCGGTTGAGCCGGGTCATCGCGGCGACGGCCTCCGGGAATCGCTCCCCGGTCTGCTTGTGTCGGGTGTTCAGCACGCCCACGCCGAGCGGCTTGGTCAGCGAGAGCGGCAGGCCGGCCCGGCCGGCGTCGAGGGTGATCAGTTCCTCCGGACGGACCACGCCGGTGACGGCGAGACCGTACTTCGGACCGTCGTCGTCCACGCTGTGCCCGCCGGCCAGGTGGCAACCGGCCTCCCGGGCCACGTCCTGGCCGCCGCGCAGCACCTCCCGGGCCAGCTCCAGCGGCAGCACGCCCCGGGGCCAGCAGAGCAGGTTGAGCGCGACGAGCGGGGTGCCGCCCATGGCGTACACATCGGAGAGCGCGTTGGCCGCGGCGATCCGGCCCCAGTCGTATGCGTCGTCCACCACCGGGGTGAAGAAGTCGGCGGTGCTGACCAGCCCGGTCCGCTCGTCCAGCCGGACGACTGCGGCGTCGTCGCCGTTCTCCAGCCCGACCAGCAGGTCGGCCGCGCCGGTGGCCGGGCCGAGGCCGGCGACCATCGCCTCCAGCTCACCCGGCGGTATCTTGCACGCGCAGCCACCGCCACGGGCGTAATCGGTCAGCCGGAGCCGCTCGGTCATCTCCACATGATCTCCGTGAAGGGCCGGGCCCGCCACTCGGACAGGCCGGTTGGTGACGGAATTCGGACTCCTCGGCACGCCGGTGACCGATGTTACCGCTCCGTGACCATTCGAGTTGCGTTCCGCCACATCACCCCGCCTACAGTTGCCCAACCGGGGGTCGATCGGCCCCGCCAATCCGCACGGACGACAGGGACGGTGGACGACGTGACGACGGGCGAACCGCTCATCGTGCTCGACGGGGTCAACAAGTGGTTCGGCCCGCTGCACGTGCTCGACGACGTCTCACTCTCCGTCGGCAGGGGCGAGGTGGTCGTGGTGATCGGACCCTCCGGCTCCGGCAAGTCGACGCTCTGCCGCGCGATCAACCGACTGGAGCCGATCAACTCCGGCACGATCACCTTCGACGGCAGTCCGCTGCCCGCCGAGGGCAAGGCCCTGGCCAAGCTGCGCAGCGAGGTCGGCATGGTCTTCCAGTCGTTCAACCTCTTCGCGCACAAGACCATCCTGGAGAACGTCACCCTCGGCCCGGTGAAGGTCCGCAAGGACAAGCCGGCCGCCGCGCGCGAGCGTGGCCTGGCCCTGCTGGAACGGGTCGGCATCGCCAACCAGGCGGACAAGTACCCGGCGCAGCTCTCCGGCGGCCAGCAGCAGCGGGCGGCGATCGCCCGCGCGCTGGCCATGCAGCCCAAGGCGATGCTCTTCGACGAGCCGACCAGCGCGCTCGACCCGGAGATGGTCGGCGAGGTCCTGGACGTGATGACCTCCCTGGCCCGCGACGGCATGACGATGGTCGTGGTCACCCACGAGATGGGCTTTGCCCGGCACGCGGCCAACCGGGTGATCTTCATGGCCGACGGCAAGCTCGTCGAGGACGCTCCGCCGGCCGAGTTCTTCGCGAACCCGCGCAGCGAGCGGGCCAAGGACTTCCTCTCCAAGATCCTCACCCACTGAGCGTCCGTAGTTGGAGCGCGCCGTCCCCCGGCGGGCTTCGTCGAAGAAGGAGATGAGAATGCGTTACAAGCGCGTGGCGGCGGTCGCCATGATGGCCTCGCTCGCCCTGTCGGCCGCCGCGTGCGGCAAGGAGGGCAACCCGACCCCCAGCGGCGGCAACGCCAGTGGTGGCGCCCAGTCCGACGACTGCAAGACCTCGGGCGTGACCTTCACCCCGAAGACGGACGCGAACGTCGCCGGCAGCGCGACCTTCCAGAAGATCAAGAGCGCCGGCAAGGTCACCATCGGCGTCAAGTTCGACCAGCCGAACCTGGGCTACAAGGACGCCAAGGGCAAGCGCTGCGGCTTCGACATCGAGATCGCCCAGTACGTCGCCAGCACGCTCGGCGTCGACCCGGCGAAGATCGAGTACAAGGAGATCGCCTCCGCCAACCGGGAGACCGCGATCAAGGGCGGCGAGATCGACTACTACGTCGGCACGTACTCGATCACCGACAAGCGCAAGAACGACGTCTCCTTCGCCGGCCCGTACTTCGTCGCCGGTCAGGACCTGCTGGTCCGCAAGGACGAGTCGTCCATCACCGGCAAGGACTCGCTCAAGGGCAAGAAGGTCTGCTCGGCCACCGGCTCCACCCCGATCCAGCGGGTGCGGGACGAGGGCCTCACCGAGCCGAACAACATCGTCGAGTTCAAGACCTACTCGGAGTGCGTCTCGCAGCTGCTCGACAAGAAGGTCGACGCGGTGACCACCGACGACGCCATCCTCAAGGGCTACGCCGCGCAGAACCCGGACGCGCTGAAGGTCGTCGGCCAGCCGTTCAGCACCGAGAAGTACGGCATCGGCCTGCCCAAGGACGACAAGGCCTTCCGCGACTACGTCAACGACCAGATCGAGGCGGCGTTCTCGGACGGCACCTGGCAGAAGATCTACGACGGCACGCTCGGCTTGTCCGGCTCCTCGGCGACCAAGCCGCAGCTCGAGCGGTACTGACGGTCCGACGCCGCACCGGGCGGGGAGCCTGCTCCCCGCCCGGTCCCCGTCCCGAGAGTGAGAGCGAGGCATGGGCGAGTTCTTCCGCGTCCTGACGGACAACCACCAGGTGTTCCTCGACGGGTTCACGAACACCGTCAAGCTCTTCCTGATCGCAGCGGTCGGCAGCCTCGTCCTCGGTACGCTGCTCGGCGCCATGCGGGTCTCGCCGGTGCCCGCGCTGCGGGCGTTCGGCGCCGCCTACGTCAATGTGGTCCGCAACACCCCGCTGACCCTGGTCTTCGCGTTCCTCGTCTTCGCGGTGCCGAAGCTGGACGTGAACGTCGACTACTTCCCCAGCGCCTGCATCGCGCTGACCGTCTACACCTCCGCCTTCGTCTGCGAGGTGGTCCGCTCCGGCGTGAACACGGTGGGGACCGGTCAGGCCGAGGCCGCCCGCGCGCTGGGCATGACCTTCGGCCAGGTGCTGACGCTGATCGTGCTGCCGCAGGCGCTGCGGGCGATGGTGCCGCCGATGATGAGCGTCTTCATCGCCATGCTGAAGAACACCACGATCGCCGCCGGCTTCTCCGTGCTGGAGGCCGGTGCCATCCCGGCGTACATGGCCGAGCGGGGTGAGCCGCAGTTCGCCGTGCTCACCTGGATCACGATCGGCTTCCTGGTCCTGATCATCCCGCTGGTGGTGCTCCAGCGGTTCCTCGAGCGCAAGTGGGCGGTGGCCCGATGAGCAGTCTCCTGTACGACCTGCCCGGGCCGCGGGCCCGGCTGCGCAACCGGATCCTCGGCGTGGTCTCCATCGCCGCGATCGTCGCGCTGGTCGCGTTCATCGTCTACAAGTTCAACGAGACCGGCCAGTTCGAGCCCCGCAAGTGGGAGCAGTTCCAGTACGCCTCGGTGCAGCGTGAGCTGCTCACCGGCCTCTGGGCGACGCTCAAGGCCGCCGGCATCGCCACCGTGCTGGCCCTGCTCTTCGGCGCGGTCTTCGCCGGCGCCCGGCTCTCGGACCGGTGGCTCCTGCGCGCCCCGGCCACCTTCGTGGTGGAGCTGTTCCGGGCCATCCCGCTGCTGATCCTGATCTTCTTCGGCTACTACGTGCCGCTGCAGTACGGCTGGTCGATCGACAAGCTGTGGGCCCTGGTCATCGGCCTCACCCTCTACAACGGCTCGGTGCTCGCGGAGATCTTCCGTGCCGGCATCAACGCCGTGCCCTACGGGCAGTCCGAGGGCGCCTACGCGATCGGGCTGCGCAAGAACCAGGTGCTCCGGCTGATCCTGCTGCCGCAGGCGTTCCGGTCGATGCTGCCGGCCATCGTCAGCCAGCTCGTGGTGCTGCTCAAGGACACCGCGCTGGGCTTCATCATCACGTACCCGGAGCTGCTCTTCGTCGGCAAGCAGATCGGTGGCCGGTTGCCGTTCGGGCTGCCGTACGTCCCGACGTACCTGATCGTCGCGGCGATCTACATCTCCATCTGCGGCCTGCTGTCGGTCCTGGCCTGGTGGTTGCAGAGGCGACTGACCCGGCTGCCGCGTACCGCCGCCAAGCCCGTGCCGTCGGTGCAGACCGACGGCGGCACCGGGGCCACCCAGCTGGTCTGATCCACGGATGCGCGACGGGCGGGTGGGTCTCCCCACCCGCCCGTCGGCGTTCCGGCCGTCCTCAGCGGGCGATCTCGGTGACCCGGGACTCGCGGACCACGGTGACCCGGATCTGACCGGGGTAGGTCAGCTCCTCCTCGATCTGCTTGGCCACGTCGCGGGCCAGCACCGCCGCGCCGATGTCGTCCACGTCCTCCGGCTTGACCATCACCCGGATTTCGCGCCCCGCCTGCATGGCGAAGACCTTCTCCACGCCGAGCTTGCCGGCCGCGATCTCCTCGATCCGCTCCAGCCGCTTGACGTACGCCTCCAGGCTCTCCCGCCGCGCCCCCGGCCGGCCGCCGGAGCAGGCGTCGGAGGCCTGGGTGAGGACCGCCTCGATGGTCTGCGGCGGCACCTCGTTGTGGTGCGCCTCGATGGCGTGGACGACGTCCTCGCTCTCGCCGTACTTGCGGGCCAGGTCGGCGCCGATGATGGCGTGGCTCCCCTCCACCTCGTGGGTGAGCGCCTTACCGATGTCGTGCAGGAACGCGCAGCGCTTGATGGTCGGCACGTCCAGCCGCAGCTCGGCGGCCATGATGCCGGCGATGTGCGCGGTCTCCACCAGGTGCTTGAGCACGTTCTGCCCGTACGACGTCCGGTAGCGCAGCCGGCCGAGCAGGGTGACCATTTCCGGGTGGATCTCGGTGATGCCGACCTCCACCAGGGCGTCCTCGGCGGCCCGGTGGCAGAGCTCCTCCACCTCCTGCCGCGCCAGGTCGTAGACCTCCTCGATCCGGTGCGGGTGGATCCGCCCGTCGAGCACCAGCTTCTCCAGGGTGAGCCGGCCGACCTCGCGGCGTACCGGGTCGAAGCAGGAGAGCAGCACCGCCTCGGGGGTGTCGTCGATGATCAGGTTGACCCCGGTGACCGACTCGAAGGCGCGGATGTTGCGCCCCTCCCGGCCGATGATCCGCCCCTTCATCTCGTCGCCGGGCAGGTGCAGGACGCTGACCACGCTCTCCGCGGTCTGCTCGCTGGCGACCCGCTGGATGGCGTCCACCACGAGGTGCCGGGCCCGCTGCTCGGCGGTGCTCCGGGCGTCCGCCTCGATGTCCCGGACCAGCAGCGCGGCCTCCCGCTTGGCCTGGCCCTCGATCGCGTCGACCAGCTCGGCGCGGGCCGCGTCGGCGGTCAGCCCGGCCACCCGCTCCAGCTCGCGACGGCGCTGCTCCTCCGCCTCGGCGAGGGCCTGCTCCCGCTCGACCAGCCCGGCCTCCCGGGCGGCGAGGGCGGCGCTGGCCGCGGTGAGCTGCCGCTCCCGCTCGGCGAGCCGCTCCACCTCCTCGGTGTGCAGCCGCTCCCGCTCGTCCATCCGGGCCGCCCGCCGCTCCACCTCGGCGGCCTGCTCGCGGGTGGTCGCGGCGAGCACCGCCACCTCCCGCTCGCCGCTGCGCCGGGCGGCGGCACGGAGCTGCTCGGCGTCCGCCTCGGCCTGCTTGTGCGCCCGCTCCAGCACGGTGTCGGCCTCGGCCCGGGCGTCGTCGAGGACCCGTCGGGCCTCGGCCCGGGCCGCCTTCGCCTCGGCCTTGGCGGCGGCCGCCTCGGCGCGGGCCGCGGCGGCGGCCGACTTCGCCACGTCGATGGTGCTGTTCGCCTCGTCGGCGGCGGTGCGCAGCGCCGCGAGGGACTGCTCCTGCCGGTCCTTCTCGGCGATGAAGGCCGGGTCCTCGGGGGCGGGCGCGAGGTTGATCCGGCGCAGCACGCGGACGCCGAACAGGACCGCGCCGACCACCACGACGGCGAGGAGCAGCACCACGACCAGGAGGACCACGTCGAAAGCGTTCATGCCGCCACTCCCAGCAGCCGGCCGGGCCGACGCGCCGAGGTGACGGGGGAAGACTCGACCAGGCTGCGGCCGCCCGGCGAGGAGCGACCGGCATCGCACGGAAGACCGCCGGTGAACCTGTGCCGCCCCGCCATGGCCGCCTCCCCTGAACGTCGGCGCCGCAGGCAGCGCGCCGCTGGGCACGCGCCTACGGCTCTGGACGCCCGACCGGAGCGGCTGGCCGTGGGTAGCTTTCCGTCGGCGGTGCCCCCACCGGGGGCATCGCCGACGACCGGTTGCAGTTGTCGGTCGGCTCCGGACCGGCCGTCCGGAGCTGCCGTCAAAGGCCGGTGACGCTGGCCAAAAGTGATGCCGTTCTGTTACGCGATCTATGTTGTGCGCTTAGCCTGCGCTGGTCGGGCAAAGTGAGCCTGTATGGCGAGGCTAGGTCGCGAGAGGCCTTTCGGTCAAGGACTCATGATCAAACCACCCGGACGGAGAGAAGTTGCGGCATCACGCAGCGCTCATCAGATGCCGGACACGGATGGACAAACTTCACGGCCGCCGGCCTCGTCAGTCACCTTCCCGCCCTGCTCAGACCCTCGCCGCTGCCCAGCGGAGACACGTTGCCGGGCGACGCGGCGACACCCTGGCGGAAAGTGCTGCCTCGACCGACCGGGAGCGCAACGTCACGGACGTTGCGGCGCCCGGGAGGAGCGGTGGGCCTCGGGCGGGTCCGGTGGCGCGGGTCAGTCGAGGGGGCGGGAGTCGCGGTCGAGGTCGTTCTCGGCGTCGGCGAGGGCGTCGGCGTCGATGTGCTCGGCGAACTCGGCCGCCTCGGCGCTCTGCGCGGCGAGGGCGTCCTTCACCGCCCGGATCGCCACCCCGGGCGGGTAGCCCTTGCGGGCCAGCATGGCGACGAGGCGCCGGAACACCGCGTCGGGCTCGCCGCGGGCCGACCGCAGCTTCCGGTCGACCAGGGCCCGGGCCGTCTCCGCCTCGGTCTCCTCGTCCAGCTCGCCGAGGGCCTCGCTGGCCACCTCGCCGTCCACGCCGCGCTGGCGCAGCTCGTTGGCGAGCGCCCGCCGGGCCAGCCCCCGGCCGGCGTGCCGGCTGGTGATCCAGGCCCGGGCGAAGGCGGCGTCGTCGATGATGCCGACCTCGTCGTACCGGTCGAGGACTTCGGCGGCGACCTCCTCGGAGATGCCCCGCTTGGCGAGGGCACCGGCCAGCTCGGCCCGGGTCCGCGGCCGGACCGCGAGCTGCCGCAGACAGATCTCCCGGGCCACCTCGGCCTCGTCGCGGGGCGGAGCCGGAGTCGCCTCGGGATCGGGCTCCTCGGCACGGCCCCGCCGGCCCCGGCGGGGCCGGGGCGTGGTGGCGTCACCCGTGCGGGGCGGGCTGGCGTCCCAGCCGCGCCCCGTCCGGGCACGTCGTCCTGCCACGAGTCAGCGGATCAGAAGTCGACCGGCGGCAGCTCCGGGCCACCGGCGGCGTCGCCCACGCCGACCCCGACGCCGAGCTTCTCCAGGATCTTCTTCTCGATCTCGGCGGCCACGTCCGGGTTCTCCCGGAGGAACTCGCGGGCCTTCTCCTTGCCCTGGCCGAGCTGGTCGCCGTCGTAGGTGTACCAGGCGCCGGACTTGCGGATGATCGCCTGCTCCACGCCCACGTCGATCAGCGAGCCCTCGCGGGAGATGCCCTTGCCGTACATGATGTCGAACTCGGCCTGCTTGAACGGCGCGGCGACCTTGTTCTTCACGACCTTGACCCGGGTGCGGTTACCGACCACGTCGGTGCCGTCCTTGAGGCTCTCGATGCGGCGCACGTCGAGCCGGACCGAGGCGTAGAACTTCAGCGCCCGACCACCGGTGGTGGTCTCCGGGCTGCCGAACATCACGCCGATCTTCTCGCGGAGCTGGTTGATGAAGATCGCCGTGGTGCCGGTGTTGTTGAGCACACCGGTGATCTTCCGGAGTGCCTGGCTCATCAGCCGCGCCTGCAGACCCACGTGGCTGTCGCCCATCTCGCCCTCGATCTCGGCGCGCGGCACCAGGGCGGCCACCGAGTCGATCACGATGATGTCGATCGCACCGGAGCGGACCAGCATGTCGGCGATCTCCAGCGCCTGCTCGCCGGTGTCCGGCTGGGAGACCAGCAGGGCGTCGGTGTCGACGCCGAGGGCCTTCGCGTACTCCGGGTCGAGCGCGTGCTCGGCGTCGATGAAGGCGGCGATGCCGCCGGCCCGCTGCGCGTTGGCCACCGCGTGCAGCGCCACCGTGGTCTTACCGCTCGACTCCGGGCCGTAGATCTCGACGACCCGGCCGCGGGGCAGGCCACCCACGCCGAGCGCCACGTCGAGCGCGATGGAGCTGGTCGGGATGACGGCGGTCTGCACGACCGGCCGCTCCCCCAGCCGCATCACCGAACCCTTGCCGAACTGCTTGTCGATCTGAGCGAGAGCAAGGTCGAGCGCCTTCTCCCGGTCCGGCCCTGCCGCCATCGTTGCCACCCCTGCCTTCGCCGGCGTCTTACCTGAGCTTCGCGTCACGCGGGACACGCTAGGCGCTGGGTCCGACAGAAAACCAGCCGACGGGCCGCGAGCTGTGGACGAGCACCCCGCTGTGGACAATAGCCGAACAGGTGTACGACTCGGCAAGCGACACGCGGAACCCGAGGAAAAGGCTGCTCAGCGTAGTCGCGCGGGCACCCGGTCGGGATACGCGGCGACCACCGCCCGCCACACGACGTGGGTCTCCTCACCCGCCGCGAGCGCCTGCTCGATGGTCCGCCCACCGAGCTGGGACAGCACCTGGTCACTGGCGAGGCTGGCCGCGTAGCCCGGCCCGAACGCCTCTTCCAGCCGCGCCCAGAAGTCGGTCAGCCGCACGTGATCAGTCCTCCTTGTCGGGCGCCCCGGTGGGCACCGGACGCAACGCTAGCGCCACCAGGGGCACCGTCGCGATCGCCGCGAGCAGGGTCAGGGTCGGATAGCCCGGTCCCCGCATGACAAACCCGCTCGCCGCCGCCGCGCCCGCTCCGGCCAGGCCCATGGTCAGGTCGGCGAGCCCCTGCACGCCGGGCCGGGCGGCCGTCGGCACCGACTCCGACAGCAGGGTGGAACCGGCCACCATGGTCCCCGACCAGCCCAGCCCGAGCAGGGTCAGGCCCACCGACAGCAGCGGGGTGTGGTGCCCGGCGGTGCCGGCGACCGCGCACGCGGCCAGCAGCAGCGCCACCCCGCCGAGAATGACCGGGCGCCGGCCCACCCGGTCGGCCAGCCAGCCGACCAGCGGGGAGAGCGCGTACATGCCGGCGATGTGCAGGCTCAGCACGATGCCGACCACCCGGAGCACGTCCGCGTCGGAGTGCGACTCGCCGAGGCGTACCGGGGTCATCGACATCACCGCGACCATCACCAGGTGGCCGACCGCCACCGCGGCGATGCCGAGGCGGGCGGCGGGCAGCCCGCGTACCGTGCGCCACGCGGCGGCCATGCCCGCGCCGCGCCCGCCGGACGACAACTCCGGCTCGGCCGGGGTGGCGGCCGCTTCCAGCCGACGCGCGGTCAGCAGCGGGTCCGGCCGGAGCAGGACCAGGAGTACGACGGCGGCCAGGGTGAACGCGGCGGCGCTGAAGGCGAACGGGCCGGCCAGTGGCGGCAGGCCCCAGCCGGAGGTGGTCTGGTCGGCGAGCGCGGCGAAGTTCGGCGCGGCCACCGCACCGATGGTGGTGGCCCAGACGACCAGGGCGAGCTGGCGCCCCCGGCGGGCCGGCTCGGCCAGGTCGACGGCGGTGTACCGGGCCTGGAGGTTGGCCGCGGTGCCGCCGCCGAAGAGCAGCATGCCGAGGAAGAGCAGCGGCACCAGGTGGACCACGGTGGCCACCACCACCAGCACGCCCCCGACCGCGCCGACCAGGTACGCCGTCACCAGGCCGGGCCGCCGCCCCCGGGCGGCCATGAGCCGGGTGACCGGCACGGCGAGCAGCGCCGCGCCGACCACCCCGGCGCTCTGCGCCAACCCGGCCAGGGCGGTGCCGGCGACCCGGGCGGCGAGCAGGGCCCCCACGGAGATGCCGATCGTGACGCCGATGCCGCCGATGATCTGGGTTAGGAAGAGCAGCCGGACCGTCCGCCGCTGGATCGGGGCGACGTCAAGCCGGGTCGGCGCCGGCGCGGTCAGGTCGGTGGCCATGGGCAGCACTCCTCGGTAAGGGGTGACCCATCCTCCCGCACCCGACCCGGACACCGGCACCCGGTTTCGCTACAGGCCGAGACCGCGACCGATGATCTCCTTCATGATCTCGGTGGTGCCGCCGTAGATGGTCTGCACCCGGCCGTCCAGCCAGGCCTTCGCCACCGGGTACTCGAGCATGAAGCCGTAGCCGCCGTGCAGCTGGAGGCAGCGGTCGGCGACCTTGTTCTGCAGCTCGGTGGTCCACCACTTGGCCTTCGCCGCGTCGGTCACCGACAGCCGGCCGGCGTTGTACTCGGCGACGCAGTGGTTGACGAAGGTCCGCGCGATGGTGACCTCGGTGTCCAGCTCGGCCAGGAGGAACCGGTTGTGCTGGAACTTCCCGATCGGCCGGCCGAACGCCTCCCGGGAGCGGGCGTAGTCGAGGGTGAGCGCGAGCAGCTTCTCCGCCGCGGCCACCGCGGCGACGGCGATGCTCAGCCGCTCCCGGGGCAGGTTGGCCATCAGGTGGTAGAAGCCGTGGTTCTCGGTGCCGATCAGGTTCTCCGCCGGCACCCGGCAGTCGTCGAAGAACAGCTCGGCGGTGTCGTTGGCCTTCAGACCGACCTTCTCCAGCCGCCGGCCCCGGGTGAAGCCTGGGGTGCCGGTCTCCACCGCGACCAGGCTCACCCCGTGCGCACCCTGGTCTGGCGCGGTCCGCACGACCACCACCACGAGGTCGGCCAGCTCGCCGTTGGTGATGAACGTCTTCTGGCCGTTGAGCACATAGGAGTCGCCGTCCCGGACCGCGCTGGTGCGGATGCCGGCCAGGTCGCTGCCGGCGCCCGGCTCGCTCATCGCGATGGCGGTGACCAGGTCGCCGGAGCAGAAGCCCGGCAGCCAGCGCTTGCGCTGGTCGTCGGTGGTCAGCTCGGTCAGGTACGGGGCCACCACGTCGTTGTGCAGCCCGAAGCCGAGGCCGGAGCTGCCGGCGGCGACGATCTCCTCGTCGAGCACCGCGTTGAACCGGAAGTCGCGCTGCCCGCCGCCGCCGTGCTCCTCGTCGATGTCCATGCCGAGCAGCCCGGCGGCGCCGGCCTTGCGCCACACCTCCCGGTCGACGATCCCGTCGGCCTCCCAGCGGGCGTGGTGCGGCACGGCCTCCCGGGCGAGGAACTCGCGGCACAGGGCCCGGAACTCGTGGTGGACGGGCTCGTAGAGATGCTGCTCCATGGCGACGAGTCTGCCTGTCCGATCGGTGGTCGGGAAGAGCCGGACCGTCGCCGGGTCTTGACGACGCTATCCGTTGCACCTCTATTCTCACGGCACGATTTCCGTGGACACCAGTCCGCTGCCGCAACGTTAACCGTAGGACTGAGGAGCGCCACATGTCAGCCGGGCCCGCCACCCCCGCGGTCGCCCTGCGCGGCCTGCGCAAGTCGTTCGGCGCGGTGGAGGCGGTGGCCGGCGTCGATCTGGAGATCGCCGACGGCGAGTTCTTCGCCATGCTCGGGCCGTCCGGCTCGGGCAAGACCACGGTGCTCCGCATGATCGCCGGATTCGAGCCGCCGACCGCCGGGACGGTCCTGCTCGGCGGGCGCGACGTCACCCGGCTGGCCCCGTTCGAGCGGGACGTCAACACCGTGTTCCAGGACTACGCGCTGTTCCCGCACCTGACGGTGCGGCAGAACGTCGAGTACGGGCTGCGGGTACGCAAGGTGGGCCGGGCCGAGCGGCGCGCGCGGGCGGACGAGGCGCTGCGCGGCGTACGGCTCGACGGGCTGGCCGACCGGCGCCCGGCCGCGCTCTCCGGCGGGCAGCGCCAGCGGGTCGCCCTGGCCCGCGCCCTAGTCATCCGGCCGAAGGTGCTCCTGCTCGACGAGCCGCTCGGCGCGCTGGACCTGAAGCTGCGCGAGCAGATGCAGGTCGAACTGAAGGCGCTCCAGCGGGAGGTGGGCATCACCTTCGTCTTCGTCACCCACGACCAGGAGGAGGCGCTCACCATGAGCGACCGGGTGGCGGTCTTCTCCAACGGCCGGATCGCCCAGGTGGGGACGCCCGCCGAGGTCTACGAGCGGCCCGCCTCCCCGTTCGTCGCCGGCTTCGTCGGCACGTCCAACCTGCTCAGCGGCGACGCGGCTCGGGCCCTGCTCGGCCGCGACGGCACCTTCTCGGTCCGGCCGGAGAAGATCCGGCTCGACGGTCCGCCCGCCGGCGACGAGGAGACGTCGGCCACCGGCCGGGTGGCCGAGGTCGTCTACGCGGGGGCGACCACCCGGTTCGTGGTCGACCTCGACGCCGGCGCCCGGCTGGTCGTGACGCAGCAGAACCTGACCACCTCCTCGGCCGACGTGGCGGCGCTGCGCGGTACCCCGGTCCGCCTGGCCTGGCGCACCGAGCACGCCGTCGCCGTACCCGTCCCTGTCGTGCCGACCCCCCTTCCGAAGGAGAGCGCACATGCGTACCGGTAGAAGCCTCACCGCGCTCGCCGCGGTCGGCCTGCTCGCCCTGGCCGGCTGCGGCGACGGCGGCACGGACGCCGGCGGCTCCGGCCCCGGCGGCATCAAGCCACCCAAGATCGACAAGCTCGCGTCGCTGGGCGCGGGCGAGGGGCAGGTCAACATCGTGGCCTGGGCCGGCTACGTCGAGGACGGCTCCACCGACCCGAAGGTGGACTGGGTCACCGACTTCGAGAAGGAGACCGGCTGCCAGGTCAACGTCAAGGTCGCCGGCACCTCCGACGAGATGGTGACCCTGATGAAGACCGGCGAGTACGACGTCGTCTCCGCCTCCGGCGACGCCTCGCTCCGGCTGATCTACGGCGGCGACGTGGCACCGGTCAACACCGACCTGGTCAGCAACTACAAGGACGTCTTCGACGGGCTCAAGCTGAAGCAGTGGAACTCGGTGGACGGGGTGGCCTACGGCATCCCGCACGGGCGCGGCGCCAACCTGCTGATGTACCGCACGGACGTGGTCAAGCCGGCCCCGACCTCCTGGGACGCGGTCTTCGACGCGAACTCACCGTACAAGGGCAAGATCACCGCGTACGACTCGCCGATCTACCTCGCCGACGCGGCGCTGTACCTGATGAAGCACCAGCCCGAACTCGGCATCAAGAACCCGTACGCGCTGGACGACAAGCAGTTCAGCGCGGCCGTGGACCTGCTGAAGAAGCAGAACGAGACGATCGGCGAGTACTGGTCGGACTACACCAAGGAGGTGCAGGCCTTCAAGACCGGCAACTCGGTGCTCGGCACCACCTGGCAGGTGATCGCCAACCTGGCGCAGGCCGACAAGGCACCGGTCGAAGCGATCCTGCCCGAGGAGGGGGCGACCGGCTGGTCCGACACCTGGATGATCTCGGCGAAGTCGAAGCACCCGAACTGTGCGTACCGCTGGATGGACCACATCATCTCGCCGAAGGCGAACGCCGCGGTGGCGGAGTGGTTCGGTGAGGCACCGGCCAACAAGCTCTCCTGCCAACAGACCGCCGACAAGAACCACTGCGCGACGTTCCACGCCGAGGACGAGGCGTACTTCGAGAAGGTCTGGTTCTGGAGCACGCCGGTCGCCCAGTGCCTCGACGGGCGGACCGACGTGAAGTGCAAGGACTACGCGGCCTGGACCCAGGCCTGGACCACGATCAAGGGCTGAGATGGCCACCTCCACGCTCGACCGGTCCGTGGGTGGCGCCGTCGCCGCCCGCGGGCCGGTCCGCCGGCTCTCGGCCTGGCTGCACCGGCACGCCGGGGTCCGCCTCGCCGCCCTGCTCGCCGCGCCGCTGTTCTGGCTGGTCGTGGCGTACCTGGGCGCGCTGGCCGTACTGTTCGTCTCGGCGTTGTGGACGGTCAACGGCTTCACCGGGGAGGTCGTCCGGCAGCCGACCCTGGACAACTTCCGCACCATCGTCACCGACGAGGTGTACCGGACGGTGGCGCTGCGCAGCGTCGGCGTCGCCGCGGCGGTGACCGTGATCGACACGCTCATCGCCCTGCCCATGGCGTTCTACATGGCGAAGGTCGCCCGCCCCCGCCACCGGCGCTGGCTGGTGGTCGCGATCCTCACCCCGCTGTGGGCCAGCTACCTCGTCAAGGCGTACGCCTGGCGGGTGCTGCTGGCCAACGGCGGGCCGGTGGACTGGCTGTTCGGCGGGCCGGGCAGCGGACCCGGGTACGGGCTGACCGCCACCGTGCTGGTGCTGTCCTACCTGTGGCTGCCGTACATGATCCTGCCCGTCTACGCGGGCCTGGAGCGGCTGCCCGACTCGCTGCTGGAGGCGTCCGCGGACCTGGGCGCCCGGGCCGGCCGGACCTTCCGCAGGGTGGTGCTGCCGGTGGTGGTCCCGTCGGTGATCGCCGGGTCCATCTTCACCTTCTCCCTCTCGCTGGGCGACTACATCACGGTCCAGATCGTCGGCGGCAAGGCCCAACTCATCGGCAACCTCGTCTACGCGAACATCGGGGCGGCCAACAACCTGCCGTTCGCCGCCGCGCTGGCCACCATCCCGGTCCTCATCATGGTCGTCTACCTGGTCGCCGTCCGGCGGTCCGGGGCACTGGAGGAGTTGTGACTAGTTCTCGATTTTCTCTGCATGCCTATCTATGGTTGTTTGTTGTGCAGAGCGACTACCGGATCGGTGCGCGGATGGCGTTCTCCCCGCAGTTGGAACTGGCAGAAATTCCGATGGCGATCGTGCGCGCCGAGGACCTCGAAGGAGCCGACCTGGCCGGGGCTGGTCACCGGTGAAGGTCACCCGGATCGCGTACTCGATGGGCCTGAATCCGGGCAAGTACGCGGCCCTTGTGGAGCAGGCGCGCCGGTTGGGTCAGGTGCGTAGTGAGGTGTGGCAGCGCTGCGGCTCGATCGGCGGTGTCGGTTCGGGGTTGAGGGATCGGCAGGTGCGGGACCGGTGGTTGGCCGACGGCAAGCATGTGCGGTTCTGTGTGCTGGCGAATGCGTGGAAGGAAACCGTCCGCGACGCGATGGCCGACATCGCGGCGAATCTGGAGGCGGCCAAGGTCGAGGTACGTTGGGCGGTTCTGCGACGCACGAGTGATCCGGTCGAGCGTAAGCGGATGTTCACCGCGCTGAAGACTGACCGGTGGGCCAGTGACCCATTCCTGGCACGGCAGCTCCGCAAGCACTGGAAGCGCGGCCATAACCGCACCCATGATCAGATCGTCGTGCGCGCCGACAACTACAACGCGGTCGTTGACGGGCGCGGGCGGTTGTGGCTGACCGTACCCGGTCTAGAACGCCGCAAGATGGTGAGAATTCCGCTGTCCACGACCGTGACCCCGACGGGGACGCTGCGGCTGATCCTACGGGGCGGCCGGGTGGAGGTGCACTACCAGATCGACGCATCGCGGATGCGGTCGTCGCAGCGCCCCTGCGGCGAGGCAACGATCGGTGTCGACAAGGGTTACACCGAAGCCCTGACCGACTCCGACGGTCAACCCCACGGTGTACACCTCGGTGAGTTGCTGACCGCCGAGTCGGACCGGTTGAAGGAACGCAACCGGCGGCGGGCGAAGCTGCGCTCCATAGCCAACAACGCCGCCCAGCGCGGCAACCACGCCAAAGCACAGCGGATCAAGGCCAACAACCTCGGCACCGTCAAGCGGGACCGGCAGGCCGCCCGCCACCGGGCGCGGGTGCGTACTGAGGTCTTCACCGCCGTACACGAGGTCGTCGACAAGGCCGCCACCGTGATCGCCGAAGACCTCACCAGAACCTTCGCCGGACGAAAGAAGCTCGGCAAGAACATCAACCGGCGTCTCGCCGCGTGGACCAAAGGAGCCACCGCCGAGGCCCTGAAAAGCGTGTCGGAGCGTAGAGGTTCTGCGCTCGTTCCCGTCAACGCCGCCTACACCTCACAAACCTGTCACCGCTGCGGACGCTTCGGCGGACGTAGTGGGGACCGGTTTTACTGCACTTCGTGCGGGGTGGTGTGGCAGGCCGACGTGAACGCCGCGATCAACATCCTGCAGCGAGCCGGCGACCCCGACATCGCCCTGCACACCCCCCACCAACGGGTGAAGCAGATCCTGCAGGACCGGACCGATCGCCACCGGACCAGACTGCCGGTCCAGGACTCCAGCGCGGCAACCGCCGAGCGGAGAGCGAATCATCCGAACCACTCAGCTTTGAGCAAGAAGTAGGAAGCAGTTGTGACGCTCTCCCGGTCGGCCCGCTGGCTGCTGCGCGGCGCGATGGCGCTCGGCCTGGCCTTCATCTACCTGCCGCTGGCCGTCGTGCTGCTCAACTCCTTCAACGCCGACCGCACGTTCGCCTGGCCGCCGCCGGACTGGACCACGGAGTGGTGGGCGCGCGCGTGGGACAACGCGGGCGCGCGGGAGGCGCTGTGGACGTCGGTCAAGGCCGGCCTGGGCGCCACGGCCGTCGCGCTGCTGCTCGGCTCGCTGGTGGCCTTCGCCGTGCAGCGCTACCGGTTCTTCGGCCGGGAGGCGGTGTCGCTGCTGGTCGTGCTCCCGATCGCGTTGCCCGGCATCGTCACCGGCATCGCCCTGGACACCGCGTTCCGCTCGGTGATGGCGCCGCTCGGCCTCGGCAAGGGCCTCTTCTCGGTGATCGTCGGGCACGCCACGTTCTGCGTCGTGGTGGTCTACAACAACGTGCTGGCCCGGCTGCGCCGGTCGGGCGGCAACCTCCAGGAGGCGTCGGCCGATCTGGGCGCCGACGGGTGGCAGACCTTCCGGTATGTCACCTTCCCGGTGCTGCGCTCGGCCCTGCTGGCCGGCGCGCTGCTGGCGTTCGGGCTCTCCTTCGACGAGATCATCGTCACCACGTTCACGGCCGGCCCGGGCATCCAGACCCTGCCGATCTGGATCTTCAGCAACCTCTTCCGGCCCAACCAGGCGCCGGTCATCAACGTGGTGGCCGCCGTGCTCATCGTCGCTTCGGTGGTGCCGATCTACCTCGCCCAGCGGCTGTCGGACACGGCCAGCGGCGGCCGCCTCTGACCGGGGCGCCACCGGCAGCCCCGGTGGCGCGTCCTCAACCCCACCAGGTTGCCTCGGTGACGGGGACGAAGCCGAGCGAGTCGTAGAGCGGACGGCCGGCGCGGGCCGCAGTGAGCGTCATGGGCACGTCGCCCAGTTGGCCGAGCACGCCGTGCAGCAGGGCCCGACCGACACCCCGGGACCGGTGCTCGGGCAGGCTGGTCATCCAGTAGAGCCCCACGCCCTCGTCGCGGACGGTCAGGCAGGCGCCGGCCGGCGTTCCGTCCCGGTGAAGCAGGAAGAACCGCACCTCGGGGCGGTCCAGCAGGGCGGCCGGGAACGCCCGGCCGGGGCGGTGCGGCTGGAACGCCTCGAGCGGGAAGCCGTGCACCACCACGTCCTCTGCGACGGCGAGCTGGTCGGGGCGCTCGACCGGGGTGACCGGCAGGGCCGGGCCGGGCACCGGCCCGGGGCGACGGATCATCACCGGCAGGGTCCGCGGGGTCAGCCCGAGGCCGGTGAGGTCCAGGCCGGCGTACTGGTCCTCGACGACGACCGGGCCGGTCCGGCGGCGGACCAGCGCGGCCAGCTCGGCCCGGTCGTCCGGGGCCGGATCCGGGTCGAGCAGGAGGATCCGCAGGCCGGCACGCGCGTCGCCGACGACGGTGAGGAATCCCGGCCGGCGCAGCAGCGGGTTTCCCCGGGACTCGGCGAGGGCGGTCCACAGGGCGGCGGCGTTCCGGACGGAGAGCTCCAGGTCGGCGGCGGTGGCGGCGGTCATGCCGCCGACGCTACGGCCCGCGCCCAGCGCGGCGCAGGTCCATTTCGCCACCGCCGCGCTGGTCCACCCCGCCGGGAGTACGCCAGGATGGCGGGATGAGCACCCTCACCGGACAGCAGATCGCCGACGAGCGCCTGGACGGGTGGACCTACCTGCTGGGTGCCCTGCAGACCCGGATCCGGACGCCGGACTTCGCCACCGGACTGTCGATCGTGGACGCCATCGGTGCCGAGGCCGAGCGGATGGACCACCATCCCGACCTCGACCTGCGCTACACGCACGTGGACGTCCGGCTCTGGTCGCACGACGCCCGCGGGGTGACCCGGCGGGACCTCCGGCTGGCCCGGGCCATCTCCGCGATCGCCGCCGACGCCGGAGCGGCGCTGACGCACACCGGCGTCTCCCGCCTCGAACTCGCCCTGGACAGCCCGGAGTTCGCCGCCGTGCTGCCGTTCTGGCGGGCGGTGCTGGCCACCGAGCACCTCACCGGGCCGGGGTTCGGCGACGAGCTGCGGGACCCGGCCGGCGCGCTGCCCACGGTGTGGTTCCAGCGGTCCGGCCGGGAGGAGCCCCGGCAGCGCTGGCACCCGGACGTGTGGGTGGACCCGACGGAGGTGCGGCCGCGCATCGAGGCCGCGCTGGCCGCCGGCGGCACGCTGGTCAGCGAGGAGGCGGCGCCCCACTTCTGGGTGCTCGCGGACCCGGACGGCAACCGGGTCTGCCTCTGCACCTGGCAGGGCCGCGACTGAGCGCCGCCCAGGGGCGCGGCTCCGCTCACTTCAGGGCGCGCGCGGCGACCTTGAGGTCGGCGACCAGGCCCTCGTACGCGACGTCCTGGTTGTCGGCGCGCAGCACCGCCGACGGGTGGATGGTGGCGAGCAGCCGGGCCTCCGGGGTGTCGGCCACCTTGCCGGTGTTGTCCACCGGCACCCGCTTGAAGTCCTCCGGGTGCTGGGCGGCCTCCGGCCAGGGCAGCAGCTCACCGCGCTGCTTCGTCACCCGGAAGGCCGGGCCGAGCAGCGCCTTGGCGGCGGTGGCGCCGAGCACCACCACGATGTCCGGGTGCAGCCGGGCGAACTCGGCGACCAGCCACGGCCGGCAGGCGGTGATGTGCACCCGGTCCGGCGACTGGTGGATCCGCCGCTTGCCGCGCAGCTCGAAGCGGAAGTGCTTCACGGCGTTGGTCAGGTAGATGTGGCCGGGGTCGAGGCCGGCGTCGTCGACCGCCTTGCGCAGCAGCCGCCCGGCGGGACCGACGAAGGGAAGGCCCTTCTGGTCCTCCAGGTCGCCGGGCTGCTCGCCGACCAGGACCACCCGGGCGCTCTCGTCGCCCCGGCCGAAGACGGTCTGCGTGGCGTCGCGGTAGAGCTCGCAGCCCCGACAGCCGGCCGCGGCGTCGCGTAGCTGGTCGATGGTGTCCGCCTGCGGCGGGATGAACTCCTGGGCTCCGGGCGCGCTCTCGGTCTCGGCCATGCCGACTTTATATACCGGTTTCGGCCTCGACGCCCGGCCCGGCGTCAGTAACCGCCGCCCCCGCCACCACCGCCGCGCGAGGCGAGCGCGATCGCGATGATCACCAGGATGATCACCACCACGGCCACCCCGATCCAAAGACCGGTACGGGATCCGTTCCTAGCCACGGTCATCCACCTCCCGGCCGGACATACCCGCCCGCGACCGCCCTATGCCGCCGCCGGGGATCAGGCGGTGAAGGCGGCGGGTGCCGGGCGGACGACGCGGGCCACGGCGTCGGCCAGCGGGGCGAGGTCGGCCTCGTCGAGGGAGCTGACCGTGATCCGCACCCCGGGTGCGGCGGCGATCCGGTTCAGCGCGCCCGGGGCGACGGACCAGCCGGCGTCGCGCAGGGCGGTGACGGCCAGGGTCTCGTCCGGCACCGGGACCCAGACGTTGATCCCGGTGCGCCCGCGAGCGGCCAGCCCGCGCGCCGCGAGGGCGTCGACCAGCCCGTCCCGCCGGCGCTCGTAGCTCTCCCCCGCCCGGTGCACCAGGTCGGCGGTGGCCGGGTCACGCCAGAGCGCCAGGACCAGGCGTTGCAGCACGGTGGAGACCCAGCCGGCGCCGACCCGGGCCCGGCCGGCCACCCGGGCCACCGTGGCCTCGTCGCCGGCGAGCACCGCGAGCCGCAGGTCCGGGCCGTAGGGCTTGCTCACCGACCGGACGAAGGCCCACGCCGGGGTCGCCCCGGCGAGCGGGTGCAGGGGTACGCGGGCCAGCTCGGCGGCGTGGTCGTCCTCGATCAGCAGCAGGTCGGGGCGGCCGGCGAGGAGGGTACGCAGGGCGGCGGCGCGGGGGGCGGAGACGGCGGCGCCGGTCGGGTTCTGGGCGCGGCTGGTGACGACCAGGGCGCGCGCCCCGGCGGCCAGGGCGGCCCGGACGCCCGGCTCGCTGGGGCCCTCGTCGTCCACCGGCACCCCGATGACGCGCAGCCCGAGCGCGGCGACCAGGTCGAGCAGGTTGGCCCAGCCGGGGTCCTCGACGGCGACCGCGTCGCCGGGGCGCAGGTGGGCGGCGAGCAGGCGCTCGATGCCGTCCAGCGCGCCGCCGGTCACGGTGATCTCCTCGGCCGGCACGCCGTCGGCGGTGAGCCGGTCGCGGGCCGCGGCGGCCAGCTCGGGCAGGACCGAGGCCGCCGCGTACCCGCCGGGTGGGCCGATCTCGGCGGCGAGCGCGGCCAGCTGCGGGCCGAGCGGCGGCAGCAGCCGGCTGTCGGGCTGGCCGGCGGAGAGGTCGTGGGCGCCGGGCAGCGGCGGCGGCATCAGCGCGGCGCGGCGGGTGGCCACCGGCGGGCGGGGCCGGACCCGGGTGCCGTGCCGGCCGGCGGTGACGACCAGGCCGCGCTGCCGCAGCTCCTGATACGCCCTGGCCACGGTGGCCGGGCTGACGGCCAGCTCGGTGGCGAGGGCGCGGACGGCCGGCAGGGCGTCGCCCGGGGCGAGCGCACCGGTGCGGACGCCGGTTTCCACGCTCGCCGAAATGGCCGCCGACGACGACCCGACGATCTGATAATGTGCTGCCACAGTTCGGAGATTGTACTAGAACAAAGGTGGGATGTCCCATGTACCCCCCGACCGAACGGACGACCGCCAGCCGCATGCGGGACCGGATGAGCTACGACGAGGCCGCCGCGCACGCCGTCCTGGACGAGGCGTACCACTGCGCCCTGGCGTTCACCGTGGCCGGTGAGCCGCGGGTGCTGCCCACCCTGCACGTCCGCCTCGGCGACACGCTCTACCTGCACGGCTCCACCGGCAGCCGGCCGTTGCTCGCCGCCCGCGGCACGGACGGGCTGCCGGTCTGCGTCGCGGTGACCCTGCTCGACGGGCTGGTCTACGCCCGCTCCCAGTTCAACCACAGCGCCAACTACCGGTCGGTGGTCGTGCACGGCACCGCCCGCCCGGTGACGGACGAGCGGGAGAAGCTCGACGTGCTCACCGCGCTGGTGGAGAAGGTGGCCGCCGGCCGCAGCGCGGACAGCCGGCCGCCGAGTCGGCGGGAGCTGGCCGAGACGTCCGTGCTGGCGCTGCCGCTGCGCGAGGTGTCGGTCCGCGCCCGGGCCGCCGGGGCCAACGACGAGCCGGCCGACCACGACCTGCTGTACTGGGCCGGGGTGCTGCCGCTGCGGCTCACCCCGGGGGTGCCGGAACCGGCCGCCGGGGTGACCGTGCCGGTGCCGGCATACCTGCGGCCGGCCCGCTCGCCCTGGCTGGAGCAGGTGGTGCTGCGCGGCGAGCACGTGGTGCTGGAGCCGCTCGACCTCTCCCACGCCGAGGAGCTGTACGCCGCCCTCGACGACGAGGAGGTGTGGCGGTACGTGGGCAGCCGACGCCCGGGTAGCGCCGCGGAGATGGCCGACAACGTGCGCGCCGCGCTGGACGCCCACCACCGGGGCGTCCGGACGCCCTGGGTGCAGCGCTGCGCGGCCACCGGGGCGGTGGTCGGCACCACCTCCTACTACCAGCCCGACGCGGAGCTGCGCGCGGTGGAGATCGGCTTCACCCAGCTCGGCCGGCCCTGGTGGCGCAGCGGGATCAACACCGAGGCGAAGCTGCTGCTGCTCACCCGGGCCTTCGAGGAGCTGGACGCGATCCGGGTCACCTGGCAGACCAGCACGCTCAACGAGCGGTCGCAGCGGGCCATCGAGCGGCTCGGCGCCACCCGGGAGGGGACGCTGCGGGCCAACCGGCGGCGAGCCGACGGCACCTGGCGGGAGTCGGCGCTCTACTCGATGCTCGCCTCGGAGTGGCCGAACGCACAGGCCAAGCTTCGGGAACGGCTTCGCCCCGCGGTACCCGCGGCGTCATGATGTCCGGCGTGCTGGGCATCACCGACATCTGGACGTACGTACTCGGGACCGTGGCGATCGTGCTGCTCCCCGGGCCGAACTCGCTCTTCGTGCTCTCCACCGCGGCCAAGCGCGGCGTGCGGACGGGCTACCGGGCCGCCGGCGGGGTGTTCGTCGGCGACTCGGTGCTGATGTTCCTCTCCGCCGCCGGGGTGGCGTCGCTGCTGCGGGCGTACCCGCCGCTCTTCCTGGTGATCAAGTACGCCGGCGCCGCGTACCTCGGTTACGTGGGGCTGACCATGCTGCGCGGCGCGTGGCGGCGCTGGCGCGACCGCAACGACCCGGCCGCGCCCCGGCTGATCGACGCGGCGGAGCCGGCGGAGCTGCGCAGCCCGTTCCGCCGGGCGCTGGTGATCAGCCTGCTCAACCCGAAGGCGATCCTCTTCTTCATCTCCTTCTTCATCCAGTTCGTCGACCCCGGGTACGCCTGGCCGGCGCTGTCCTTCCTGCTGCTCGGGCTGATCGCCCAGGTGACCAGCGCGCTCTACCTGACCGCGCTGATCTTCGCGGGCACCTTCCTGGCGACCCAGTTCCACCGGCGGCGGCGCCTCGCCGCGAGCGGGATCACCGCCGTCGCGGTGCTCTTCCTCGGCTTCAGCCTCAAGCTCGCCACCGCCTCGGTCTAGGCCGGCGGGGGGGCGCCGGTCACGTGCCGTCGCTGCCGCCCCCGCCGACCCCCGCGCCACCCGCGGTGCCGCCGAGGCCGTAGCCGGGCGCGACCGGCTCGTCCGGCGGTCGGCTCACGTGCGCGGATTCGCCGATCTTCGCCGACCAGTCGCTGTGCGCGGCCGCGGCGGCGTGCCGGTTGACGGCGTGCCGCAGCCAGCCGTCCACGGTGGCGACCCAGTCCCGCCGCTCGGCCCCGGCGTGCCAGACCCGGAACCGGCTGATGCTCTGATGGGTGACCCCGGCCAGGGCGAGCCGACGATCCGCCCAGAGCAGCACCTCCAGCCCGGCCGCGTTGGTCACGAAGATCACCTCCAGCTCGGTGATCGGCCCGGCGTAGAGCGGCGCCACCCAGTAGCCCAGCCGCTCGTGGAACGGCAGGGTCTGCTCCACCCCGGGCAGCCGGCCGTGCTGCAGGCCGGCCTGCCGCATCACGAAGCCGAGGGTGTCCAGCGCGGCGAGGATGTGCTGCTGGGTGGGGAGCGGGTGGACGAAGACCGGCACCATCGCGCCCTGGTCCAGTTCCGGGTCGACCGACACCTCGGTACGCAGCCCGGTGCGCAGGCTCATCAGCGGCGCCCCGCCGAAGATGGTCACCGGGGTCTCCCAGGGCAGCGGGAAGGCGAACTCGACCGCCCGCCGCCGTCCCGCCGGCACCACGAGCCGGCCCGCGATCGGCACCTGGTGGTACTGCACCAGCCGCCGGGGCGCGTCCGGGTCCTCCGGCTCCAGCTGGGCGACCAGCCCGAGCCGGATGTGCCGGACCGCGACGTCGGATCCGCCGGCGGTGAGCGTCACCCGGCCGGGCAGGCGCAACCCGGGGCGGGTGCTGGGGTTGGGCAGGGTGGTGCTCACCGAGAGCCCGGTCCAGACCGACTCCGACGACACCCCGGTCAGCCGCACCCGCGTACCCCCGCTCTCCCGTTGCCCGGCGCTTTCCCGGCCAGCGCGCCGGCACTCCTTCCTGCCCCGCCGGCGCACCCGCAGCCGGCGCGAAAACGGGCCGGCCGCCGGGTCGCGGGGACCCGGCGGCCGGACGGAGGGACGGGGGCGTCAGCGCAACCGGCGGCCCCGGGGCACCGGGTCGGTCTCGTCGTCGAACTCGCCGATGACCTCCTCCAGCAGGTCCTCCAGCGCGACGAAGCCGATCGGCCGGGTCGGGCCGCCGCCGTTGCGGACCAGCGCCAGCTGGGCCTGGCGGCCACGCATCGCCGCCACCGCCTCGGTGACCGAGGCCTCGCCGGGCAGGGTGAACGCCGGGGTCATCAGCTCCCCCGCGGTCGCCGGCCGGCCGGTGGTGACCGCCCGGACCGCCTCGCGGACGTGCACCAGGCCGCAGACCTCGCCGCCGGCGTCCAGCACGGCCAGCCGGGAGCGGCCGCTGTCCCGCGAGACGTGCTCGATCCGCTCGGCGGTGTCGTCTCGCCGGACCGTGACGATCCGGTCGAACGGCTCCATCACCTGCGCCACCCTGGTGCCCTGCAACTCCAGCATGCTGGTCAGCAGCTGATGCTGCTCGGCGCCGAGCAGCCCGTGCTCACGGGACTGCTCCAGCAGGATGCGAAGCTCGTCCGGGCCGTGCACCTGGGCGAGCTGGTCCTGCTGGCGGACGCCGACCAGCCGCAGGACCGCGTTGGCCAGCGCGTTCAGCGCCGAGAGGACCGGGCGGGAGACCCGGGCGAAGGCCCGGAACGGCAGCGCCAGCAGCGTCGCCGAACGCTCCGCGTCGGTGATCGCCCAGGACTTCGGGGCCATCTCGCCGACCACCAGGTGCAGGAAGGTCACCAGGGCCAGGGCGAAGAGCAGCCCCACCAGGTGGCTGACCGCCGCCGGCAGCCCGACGGCGTGCAGCAGCGGGCTGAGCAGGTGCTCGATCGCCGGCTCGGCCAGGGCACCGAGGCCCAGGGTGCACAGGGTGATGCCGAGCTGCGCGCCGGCCAGCATCAGGCTCAGCTCGCGGACGCCGTCCAGCGCCGCGCGGGCCGCCCGGCCGCCGCCGGCCGCCATCTGCTCCAGGCGGTACCGCTTCGCCGCGACCAGGGCGAACTCGGCGGCCACGAAGAACCCGTTGAGCGCCAGCAGCACCACGGAGGAGAACAGCGCGAACCCGGGGCTCATGCCGCCTCCTCCCGGCCCTCGACAGCGGTCGTCCGCAGCCGGACGGAGTCGGCGACGTGCCGGTCCACGGCCAGCACCTCGACCAGCGCGCGGTGCTCGGCGTCGGGCACCTCGCCGTCGGCCACGAGGCCGATCTCCAGCCGGTCGCCCACCTCGGGCACCCGGCCCAGCTCCCGCATGACCAGCCCGGAGAGGGTGTCGTACTCGGGAGCCTCGGGCAGCGCGATCCCGGTGCTGTCGGCGACCTCGTCGATCCGCCAGCGAGCCGGCACCACCCAGGAGCCGTCCTCCTGCCGGGCCGGGGCCCGCTCCGGCGGGTCGTCCTCGTCGCGGATCGGCCCCACCAGCTCCTCGGCGATGTCCTCCAGCGTGATCACGCCGGCGAAGCCGCCGTACTCGTCGACCACGCAGGCGAGCTGGCGGTGCCCGACCCGCAGCCGGTCCAGCACCGTCGGCAGCGGCAGCGTCTCGGGCACCAGCAGCGGGGGTACGGCCACCGCGTCCACCCGGGTGCTGCCCCGGCGAGCCGGCGGCACCCCGAGCACGTCGGCGATGCCGACCACGCCGACCAGGTCGTCGACGCCCTCCGCGCCGCGTACGGGGAACCGGGAGTGGCCGGTGTCGAGCAGCTCGACCACCCGGCTGACCGGCTCGTCGGCCCGTACGGTGTGCACGTCCACCCGGGGCACCATGGCCTCCCCGGCGGTCAGCTCCCGGAAGTCCAGGCCCCGGTCGAGCAGGTCCGACGTGGTGGCGTCGAGGTGCCCCTCCTCGCGGGACTCGGCGATGATCTGTTCCAGGTCCTCGGGGGTGGCGCCGCTGGGCAGCTCCTCGATCGGCTCGATGCCGACCCGGCGGAGCAGCCGCACGGCGGCCCGGTCGAAGAGGGTGATCACCGGTCCGGCGATCCGCAGGTAGATCAGGGTGGACCGGGAGAGCGCCCGGGCCAGCGGCTCGGCGCGGGCGATGGCGAGGTTCTTCGGCGCCAGCTCACCGAGGACCATCTGCACCACGGTGGCGATGAGCAGGGCGAGCACCACCGACAGCGGCAGCGCGATCCCGGTGGAGACCCCGGCGACGCCGAGCAGGTCGGCCAGGCCGGCGCCCAGGTAGGGCTCGGCGGCGTAACCGACCAGCAGGGCGGTCACGGTGATGCCGAGCTGGGCGCCGGAGAGCATGAACGACAGGCGCCCGGTGACCTCCAGGGCCCGGGCGGCGGCCTGGTCGCCGCCGTCGGCGAGCTGCTTGAGCTTGCCCCGGTCGACGGCGACGTAGCCGAACTCCTGCGCCACGAAGTAACCCGTGGCGGCGGTGAGCACGATGATGAGGAAGAGTCCGACGAGGATCAACACGGGAGGGTCAGGGCTCCCGGGGCCGTCGGTGCGAGGGGATGCCGGGCACGACCCGGCTGGCTACTGCTGCCCTCCTGGGCAGAGGAGTCGATCATGCCGACCATTTTATCGGCGTCGGCTGGGCGTTCGCTGAGGGTGCCGGGAAGCGTCTCCGACGTCCGTTTACCGCCCGGCCAGGTCGTCCGCGTCCAGCAGCTCCCGGTCGATCCGCCCGGTCCGGTAGGCGGCCCGCCCGACCATCTGCGCGGCGACCGGCGCGGTGGCCAGCTGGAAGACCGCGACCAGCGCGATCATGCCCAGGTCCGCCGGCGTACGCAGCCGCAGCGCCAGGCCGGCGAGGAGCAGCAGCACGCCGAGCACCTGCGGCTTGGTGGCGGCGTGCATCCGGCCGAGCACGTCCGGGAAGCGCAGCACCCCGATCCCGGCGGCCAGGCTGAGCAGCGCCCCGGCCACCAGGCAGGCCGCGCCGAGCCAGTCGGCGACGGCCGCCATCACGCCTCCTCCCGGACGGCGAAGCGGACCAGCGACACCGAGCCGACGAAGCCGAGCAGGGAGAGCACCACCAGCACCGGCAGCGTGGTGGCGTGCCGGGTGACCGCCGCCTCCGCGCCGACCGCGCCGAGCATGGTGGCGAGCAGCAGGTCGGCGCCGACGATCCGGTCCAGCAGGGACGGCCCCCGGTAGATGCGGGCCAGGGCGAGCAGCGCGGTGACCGAGAGCAGCCCGGTCACCGCGACGGCGAGGAACGTGGTCACGGATGGGTCCTCCTGTCGACGGGTTCGGTGTGCAGCCGGCGTACCTCCTCGGCGGAGCCGATGGCGCGGACGATGCGCCGCTCGACGGCGAGGATCCGCTCCCGGCTGCCGGTCAGGTCCTCCGGGCCGCGGACGTCGAGCACGTGCACGTAGAGGAGGCCCTGGTCACGGTCCACCTCCACGATCAGAGTGCCCGGGACCAGGGAGATGATCTCGGCGGTGAGCGCGAGGTTGAGGTCGGTGCGGACCCGCAGCGGGACCGCGATGATCGCGCCGCGCGGCCGGTAGCCGGGGCGGACCGCGACAGCGGCGACGTGCACGCTGGCGCTGACCAGGTCACCGACGAAGGTCACCGCCAGGACCAGCAGCGCGCCGGGGCGGATCCGGCCGCCGAAGGTGACCGGCGGGAGCGGGAAGAACAGCAGCACGGCGATGCCGATGACGATCCCGGCGAACAGGTTGCCCCAGGAGAGGTCCCCCCAGAGCAGCAGCCAGATCGCCACCAGCCAACCGAGCGCGACGGCCTGGTCCCGGCGCCGCCCGCCCCGCCCCACCACGGGTCGCGGCGGGGGCGGCTCCGGCCGGCCGGCCGCCCGGTCGTCGGTCACCGCACGCCCGCCGGGAGCACGGCCCGCACGTACGGGGTGCGTTGGCGCAGGTCGGTGGCGGCGTCGGCGGTGACCCGGAACAGCGGCCCGGCAGCCAGGGTGAGCGCCACGCCGAGCGCCACCAGGGCGGCGGTGGCCCCGACCATCAGCCCGGGCAGCCGGACCGTCGGCCCGTCGGTGGCCAGCCGGGGCGCCCGCCAGAACGCGATGTTCCACACCCGGGACGCGGCGTAGAGGGTGAGCAGGCTGGTCAGCGTGCCCGCGGCGACCAGCACGCCGGGCAGCACCCCGCCGGCCGCCACGCCGGCCTGGAGCAGGCCCAGCTTGCCGAGGAACCCGGAGAACGGCGGGATGCCGGCCAGGTTCATCGCCGGGACGAAGAAGAGCACCGCGAGCAGCGGGGCGACCTTGGCCAGCCCGCCGAGCCGGCGCAGGTCCGTGCTGCCGGCCCGCTCCTCGACCAGGCCGGCGACCAGGAAGAGGGTGGTCTGGATGGTGATGTGATGCACCACGTAGAAGATCGCCCCGGTCAGGCCGGCCACGCTGCTCAGCGCCACCCCGAAGATCATGTAGCCGATGTGGCTGAGCAGGGTGAAGGAGAAGAGCCGCTTCATGTCGGACTGGGCGACCGCGCCGAGGATGCCGACCACCATGGTCAACCCGGCCACGACCATGAGCAGGTCGGCGACCTGGCCGCCGGGGAAGAGCAGGGTCTCGGTGCGGATGATCGCGTACACGCCGACCTTGGTGAGCAGGCCGGCGAAGACCGCGGTGACCGGGGCCGGCGCGGTCGGGTAGCTGTCCGGCAGCCAGGCGGAGACCGGAAAGACCGCCGCCTTGATGCCGAAGGCCAGCAGCAGCATCAGCTGCAACATCAGGCGTACGCCGTCCGGCAGGTCATCCAGCCGCCCGGCGAGCTGGGCCATGTTGACGGTGCCGGTGGCCGCGTACACCAGACCCATCGAGGCCAGGAAGATCATCGAGGAGAGAACGCTGACCACCACGTACGTCGAGCCGGTCCGGATCCGCACCTCGGTGCCGCCGAGGGTGATCAGCACGAAGCTCGCGGCCAGCAGGATCTCGAAGCCGACGAAGAGGTTGAACAGGTCCCCCGCGAGGAAGGCGTTGGTCACGCCGGCGGTGAGCACCAGGTAGGTGGGGTGGTAGATGCTCACCGGCGCGCTCTCGCTGGTCTCCCCCTGCCCCTGCCCGATCGAGTAGAGCAGCACGCAGAGCGTCACCGCGGAGGAGACCACCAGCATCAGCGCGGCCAACTGGTCGGCGACCAGCACGATGCCGACCGGCGGCGGCCAGCCGCCCACCCGCACCACCACCGGCCCGTGCCGGTACGCCTCGACCAGCAGCACCACCGCGACCACCAGCGTCGCGGAGAGGCCGACCACGCTGACCGTCCGCTGGACCCTGGGCCGGCCGGTCAGCATCAGGGTGAGCGCGGCGCCGAGCAGCGGCACCACCACCGGCAGCGGCACCAGGGCGTGCCTCACCGGGCCACCGCTGTCCGCGACCGCGAGGCCCGGCGGACCGGGGCACCCCTCGCGGTCACCGTTGCTCCCCGCGCCGCCGCAGCCGGCGCAGGGCCGGCCCGGGATCCACCTGCTCCGGGTCGTTGTCCGGCCCCTCGCCGCCGAGGTCCGCGGCGGAGACCTCGTTCCGCTCGGCGAGCCGGACGATCTGCCGGTCCTCCAGGTCGTCCGGCACCTCGTCGTCGCCGGTGAGATACCAGCTCCGGTACGCGACCGCGAGCAGGAACGCGGTCAGCCCGAACGTGATGACCACGGCGGTGAGCACCATGGCCTGCGGCAGGGCGTCGCTCATCGCCCCGGTCGACGCCACGCCGACCACCGGTGCGGCGCCCGACCGGCCGCCGAGCAGGATCAGCAGGTTCACCCCGTTGCCGAGCAGGATGACGCCGAGCAGGATCCGGGTCAGGCTGCGTTCCAGCAGCAGCGTGACGCCGGCGGCGACGAGCACCCCCACCGCGATCACCAGGACCAGCGTCGGCCCCGGGGCGCCCCGCGTCACCGCGCCACCCCCGTGCGGCCGGCCTCACTCCGCGCGCTCACGTCCGGTCCGCCTCCCGCTCGACGACGAGGCCGCGGCCCGGTTCGCCGGCCACCTCGACGTGTCGGTCCACCTCGGCGCCGAGGCTGCGCAGGATGTCCAGGACCAGCCCGACCACGACCAGGTAGACGCCGATGTCGAAGAAGAGCGAGGTGACCAGGTAGCCGTGGCCGATCAGCGGCAGCGACAGGTCCACCTTGACGCTCTGCAGCACGTCGCCGGTGAACAGCAGCCCGAGCACCCCGCTGCCGACCGAGACGGCCAGTCCCGCGCCGAGCACCGTCCCGGCCCCGATCGGGGCCGCCTCGGCCAGCTCGTAGCGGCCGCCGGCCAGGTAGCGGACGGTCAGCGCGAGGCTGGCCACCAGCCCGCCGGAGAAGCCACCGCCCGGTGCGTTGTGCCCGGAGAAGAGCAGGAACAGGGAGAAGAGCAGCACGGTGTGGAAGATCAGCCGGGTGACCACCTCGAAGACGATCGAGCGGCGGCGGGCGGCCAGGGTCGCCCCGCCGCGCAGCCACACCGTCCGCCGGTCCCGCAGGGGCGCGGACGGCCGAAGCCGGCGGGGCCGGGGGCCGGTCCGGGACCGCTCGAAGATCAGGCTGGCCACCCCGGTCGCGGTCACCACCAGCACCGAGATCTCCCCCATGGTGTCCCAGGCCCGGATGTCCACCAGGGTCACATTGACCACGTTGCGGCCGTAGCCGGCGGCGACCGCGAGGTCGGGGAAGGCCAGCGAGATCGACGGGGCCCGCCGGGCGCCCGCCGCGGCCAGGGCCAGGCCGGCCATCACCAGGCCGGCCGCCACCCCGATCCCCCGGCGTACCCAGCGGCTGCGGCGCAGCGGGCGGGCCGAGAAGCGTTCCGGCAGCCGGCGCAGCACCAGCGCGAACACCCCGATGGTGGCGGTCTCCACCAGGAACTGGGTGAGCGCCAGGTCGGGCGCGCCGTAGAGGATGAACATCATCGCGGTGCCGTAGCCGGTGACGCCGACCAGCAGCATCGCGGTGAGCCGCCGCCGGGCGCGGACCGCGAGCAGCGCGGCCACCGCGATCACCACGCAGACCACGAGCTGGACGGGGCTGTCCCAGACCGCGATCTCGGTGCGCCACGGCCGGGTCGCCAGCATGGCCGTGCCGGGCACCAGCACCAGGGCGAGCAGGACCGTGCCGAGGTACTGCGGCAGGGAACCGCGCTGGGTGGCGCCGGTGACCTCGATGGCGACCCGGTCGAACCGGTGGGTGATCCACTCGTACCCCTGGTTGCCGGCGACCGGAGAGCGCAGCCGGGCCAACGCGGGCGCGAGCGGGCCGCGGACCAGGTGCAGCAGCACGCCGCCGCCGATGGCGACGGCGGAGAGGCCCAGCGCCGCGGTGGGCCCGTGCCAGAGCGCCAGGCGCTCCTCGACCGGGCCGAACAGCTCGGCGTACGGGCGGAGCAGGCCGCCGAGCCAGCCGGCGGCGGGACCGGCGGCGAACCCGGCCAGGGCGAGCAGGCCGGCCGGGACGAGCATCGTGGCCGGTGGCCGTTCGATCGCGGTGGCCGGGACGCCCGGGCGGGCGGCGAAGGCACCCCAGCAGAAGCGGATGCTGTAGGCGACGGTGAGCGCGGTCCCGGCCACCAGCACCCCGAGCACCAGCGGCCGGTCGGCGAACGCGGCGAGGACCGCCTCCTTGGCCACGAAGCCGAGCAGTGGCGGCAGCCCGGCCATCGAGGCGGCGGCCAGCGCGGCGAGCCCGGCGAGGACCGGCGCGGCCCGGGCCACCCCGGACAGTTCGCGCAGGTCCCGGGTGCCGGCGCTGTGGTCGAGGATGCCGACGACGAGGAAGAGCGCCGCCTTGAACAGCGCGTGCGCCAGCAGCATCGCGACGCCCGCGAGGGCCGCCTGCGGGGTGCCCAGGCCGAGCACGACGGTGAGCAGGCCGAGCTGGCTGACCGTCCCGTACGCGAGCAGCAGCTTCAGGTCGGTCTGCCGCAGCGCCGCCCAGCCCCCGACGACCAGCGTGACCAGCCCGGCGACCGTGGTGACGGCCCGCCACGGGCCGGCCGGGGCGAGGACCGGGCCGAGCAGCCCGATCAGGAAGACGCCGGCCTTCACCATGGCCGCCGCGTGCAGGTACGCGCTGACCGGGGTGGGTGCCGCCATCGCCACCGGCAGCCAGGAGCTGAACGGGAACACCGCCGACTTGGCGAGCGCCCCGGTGAGGATGAGCAGCACCGCCACGACGAGGTACCCGCCGCCGGGCGGCGGCCCGGCCTCGATCAGGGACCAGCGGTAGCCGCCCGCGTGGTGACCGAGCAGCAGGAAGCCGACCAGCATGGCCAGCCCGCCCAGGGTGGTGACGGTCAGCGCCTGGGCGGCTGCCCACCGGCTGGACCGCCGTTCGCTGCTGTGCCCGATCAGCAGGTAGGAGAAGACCGTGGTCAGCTCCCAGAAGACGTAGAGCAGCAGCAGGTCGTCGGAGACGACCAGGCCGAGCATCGCCCCGGCGAAGGCGACCATGACGGCCGCGAACCGGGCCAGCCCCGCCGAGCCGGCGTGGAAGTAGCGGGCGGAGTAGATCAGGACCAGCGCGCCGACGCCGCCGACGAGCAGCATCATCAGCCAGGACAGGGTGGTGACCCGCAGCGCCACGTCGAGCTGGAGCTGCGCGATCCACGGGTACGTCTCGACCACCGCGCCGCCGGCGCGGACCGCTCCGGTGTGCGCGACGGCCCAGCCGACGGTGGCGGCCGGGGCGAGGGCGAGGAGGTAGCAGGCGCGCGGGCCCCACCGGCGGACCAGCAGTGGCGCGAGCAGGGCCGCCACCAGGTGCAGGATCAGCAGGACGAGCACGCGCACTCCAGGTCGAGGTGGCAGCGCACGCCGGCACGCTGCGGCCACGACCGATCAGACGTCAGATCGCCGCCGCCCGGGCGCTTTTCCGGAAACCCGCCCCCGACCCGCTCCGCTCAGCGGCGCCACGGGACCGTGGTGGTCAGTGGACCCGGGTCGGGCGGGCCGGGCGGTCCCGTCGGCTCTCCACCAGCAGATCCGGGCGGCCGAGCTGGAGCACGGCCTTGTTGACCACCCGCTGCGCGGCGGCCAGGGAGCGCACCGGGAGCAGCTTGCCGCGGCTCTCCCGGCGCAGGACGAAGTAGTGCACCGCGGCGCGGACCAACCCGCGGTCGGCGGCGCTGGCGTGCGCGGTGGCGACGACCAGCTCGCGCAGGCAGTGGGCGAGCTCCTCGGCGAGCTGGAGCTCGGGGCCGTGCAGGCCGGAGCGGAGTGTGGCGAGGTGACTGTCGACCTTGCGGATGAGCACGTCGGTCCCGGGCCCGGAGCCTCGCCCCTCGACGGTCATCCATGCCCCCCACCCGACGCTGCGTTCCGGGTGAAGTTACTTTATGTTGTGCGTCACAAGCAAGCAGTTAAGTAAGACTTAACGCTAGTAACACCGCATCTGTTTCGTAAGACCTCGACCCGGACAGAACAGCGTTCGGCGCGGGCCGAATGTCACACCGCCGAGGCACGATGGATGGCGTGGCGGACGAGATGACCCAGGGCGGGGCGGTGCTGGCGGGATTCGGTGCGGCGACCCGCGAGTGGTTCAGCGCCGCCTTCGCCGCCCCCACCGCCGCCCAGGCCGGCGCGTGGCGGTCGGTCGCCGCCGGCCGCAACGCCCTCGTGGTCGCCCCGACCGGTTCCGGCAAGACCCTCGCCGCGTTCCTCTGGTCGCTCGACCGGCTGGCCAAGGAGCCGCCGCCGGCCGAGGCCCGGCAGCGCTGCCGGGTGCTCTACGTCAGCCCGCTCAAGGCGCTCGCCGTCGACGTCGAGCGCAACCTGCGCGCCCCGCTCGCCGGCATCCGGCAGGCCGCCACCCGGCTCGGGCTCACCCCGCCCGACATCACCGTCGGCATGCGCACCGGCGACACCCCGGCCGACGAGCGGCGGGCCTTCGCGCGCACCCCGCCGGACATCCTCATCACCACGCCCGAGTCGCTGTTCCTGCTGCTCACCTCCGCCGCCCGGGACTCGCTGCGCGGCGTGCGGACGGTGATCGTCGACGAGGTGCACGCGGTGGCCGGGACGAAGCGCGGCGCCCACCTGGCCCTCTCCCTGGAGCGCCTCGACGCGCTGCTGGAGACGCCGGCCCAGCGGATCGGCCTCTCCGCCACCGTCCGGCCGATCGACGGGTGCGCCCGCTTCCTCGGCGGCGCCCGCCCGGTCGACGTGGTGCAGCCGCCCAGCAGCAAGACCATCGAGGTCAGCGTCCAGGTCCCGGTGGAGGACATGACCCGCCTCGACGAGCAGGAGCCGCCCGAGGACGAGCTGGGTGGCCCTGGCCCGCGCCGGGCCTCCATCTGGCCGGCCGTCGAGGAGCGGGTCTTCTCGCTGATCCGGTCGCACCGGTCGACCATCGTCTTCACCAACTCCCGGCGCAGCGCCGAGCGGCTCTGCGCCCGCCTCAACGAGCTGGCCGCCGAGGAACTGGCGGCCGCGAGCGCCCCGGACGGCGGTCGCGTGGCCCGGGGCGGCGAGCCGGTGGCCGTATCCGACCTGTTGGCGGGGGACGACGGCCCGCCGGCCGGCGACGGCGCTCCGCCGGTCGGCCCCGGCCCGGCGCGGCGGCGCGGGGTCGACGCGTTCGGCGGGCCGGTGGGGCCGCTGCGTGCGCCCCGGCAGCCGGCCGAGGTGATGGCGCAGTCCGGGGCGGCCTCCGGCGCACCTCCGGTGATCGCCCGCGCCCACCACGGCAGCGTCTCCCGCGAGGAGCGCAAGCACATCGAGGAGGCGCTCAAGTCGGGGCAGCTCCCCGCCGTGGTCGCCACCTCCAGCCTGGAGCTGGGCATCGACATGGGCGCGGTCGACCTGGTGGTGCAGATCGAGGCCCCACCGAGCGTCGCCGCCGGGCTGCAACGGGTCGGCCGGGCCGGGCACCAGGTCGGCGCGGTCTCCCGGGGCGTGGTCTTCCCCAAGCACCGCGGCGACCTGCTCTCCTGCACCGTGGTCGCCGAGCGGATGCGCGAAGGCGCCATCGAGGAGCTGCACTACCCGCGCAACCCGCTCGACGTGCTGGCCCAGCAGGTCGTCGCCATGGTCGCCCTGGAGCCGTGGGGGCTCGGCGACCTCGCCGTGCTGGTCCGCCGGGCTGCCCCCTTCGCCGAGCTGCCCGACTCCGCGCTGCACGCCGTGCTCGACATGCTCTCCGGGCGCTACCCGTCCACCGCCTTCGCCGAGCTGCGACCCCGGCTGGTCTGGGACCGGGCCACCGACGTGCTCACCGGCCGGCCCGGCGCGCAGCGGCTCGCGGTCACCAGCGGCGGCACCATCCCCGACCGGGGCCTGTTCGGCGTCTTCCTCGCCGGCGCCGAGCGGGCCGCCCGGGTCGGCGAGCTGGACGAGGAGATGGTCTACGAGTCCCGGGTCGGCGACGTCTTCCTGCTCGGCTCGTCGTCCTGGCGCATCGAGGAGATCACCCCCGACCGGGTGCTGGTCTCCCCCGCCCCCGGCCAGGCCGCCCGGATGCCGTTCTGGAAGGGCGACCAGCTGGGCCGCCCGGTCGAGCTGGGCCGGGCGATCGGCGCCCGGGTCCGCGCGCTGCTGCGGCAGAGCGACGACGCCGCCGTAGCCGCGCTGCGCGCCGGCGGGCTGGACGACTGGGCCGCCGGCAACCTGATGGCCTACCTGCGGGAGCAGAAGGAGGCCACCCGCTCCCTGCCGGACGACCGGACGGTGGTGGTCGAGCGGTTCCGCGACGAGCTGGGCGACTGGCGGCTCGCCGTGCACTCGGTGCTCGGCGCGCGGGTCAACGGGCCGTGGGCGCTGGCGATCGGCCGCCGGCTGGCCGAGCGCTACGGGGTGGACGCGCAGGTCATGCCCTCCGACGACGGCATCGTGGTGCGGCTGCCGGACACCGCCGACGAGCCGCCCGGCGCCGACGTGGTGGTCTTCGAGCCCGACGAGATCGCCCAGCTCGTCGAGGAGTCCGTCGGCACGTCCGCGCTGTTCGCCTCCCGGTTCCGCGAATGCGCGGCCCGGTCCCTGCTGCTGCCCCGCCGCGACCCGCGCCGCCGGCAGCCGCTCTGGCAGCAGCGGCAGCGCGCCGCTCAGCTCCTCGACGTGGCCCGCGAGTACGCGGACTTCCCGGTCACCCTGGAGGCGGCCCGGGAGTGCCTCCAGGACGTCTTCGACCAGCCGGCCCTGGCCGAGCTGATGCGCGACCTCGGCGCCCGCAAGGTACGCCTGGTCGAGGTCGAGTCCGAACGCCCGTCGCCGTTCGCCCGCTCGCTGCTCTTCGGCTACGTGGGCGCGTTCCTCTACGAGGGCGACGCGCCCCTGGCCGAACGCCGGGCCGCCGCGCTCGCCCTCGACTCGGGGCTCCTCGGTGAGCTGCTCGGCCGGGTCGACCTGCGGGAGCTGCTCGACCCGGCGGTGCTCGCCGAGACCGAGCGGCAGCTGCGCTGGCTGACCGAGCAGCGCCGTCCCCGCGACGCGGAGGACGTGGTCGAGCTGCTCCGGGTGGTCGGCGACCTGAGCGAGGTCGAGCTGGCCGAGCGGGGCGTACCGGCCGGGTGGCTGGCCGAGCTGGCGGCGGCCCGGCGGGTGCTGCGGGTCCGGATCGCCGGCGAGGACCGCTGGGTGGTCGTGGAGGACGCGGCCCGGCTGCGGGACGCGCTCGGCGTGGCCCTGCCCGTCGGGGTGGCCGAGGCCTACCTGGCGCCGGTGGCCGACCCGCTCGGCGACCTGGTCGCCCGTTACGCGAAGACGCACGGCCCGTTCGCGGCGGCCAGCTGCGCCGCCCGGTTCGGGCTCGGGGTCTTCGTGGTCGAGCAGGCGCTGCGCCGGCTCGCCGCCACCGGCCGGGTGGTCTCCGGGGAGTTCGCCCCGGACAGCGTCGGCACCCAGTGGTGCGACGCCGAGGTGCTGCGGCTGCTGCGCCGCCGCTCCCTGGCCGCGCTGCGCCGGGAGATCGAGCCGGTGCCGCCGCGGGCGCTCGCGGCGTTCCTGCCCCGCTGGCAGCAGGTCGGCTCGTCGGCCCGGGGCGTGGAGGCCCTCGCCGCCGCCGTCGAGCAGTTGCAGGGCGCCGCCGTGCCCGCGTCCGCGCTGGAACGGCTGGTGCTGCCGGCCCGGGTCGCCGACTACTCCCCCGCCCAGCTCGACGAGCTCTGCGCCAGCGGCGAGGTGGTCTGGGCCGGGTCCGGGGCGATCTCCGGCGGGGACGGCTGGGTCGCCCTGGCGTACGCGGACGTCGCCCCGCTGCTGTTGCCGCCACCGGACGAGGCGCTGGCCCTGACCCCGCTGCACGAGGCCGTGCTCGAGGCGCTCGGCGACGGGCAGGCGCTCTTCTTCCGTTCGCTCTCCGACCGGATCGGGTCCACCGACGACACCGCCCTGACCGGCGCGATCTGGGATCTGGTCTGGGCCGGTCACCTCACCAACGACACGCTCGCCCCGCTGCGGGCGGTGCTCGGCGGGGGCGGGGCGCACCGGTCCCGGCCGTCCGCACCACGCACCCGCTACCGGCGGCCGGGCCGGGTGGCGCTGCCCAGCCGCGGCGGCCCGCCCACCGTGGCCGGGCGCTGGTCCCGGCTGCCCGACCGCGACCTGGACCCGACCCGGCGCGCCGCCGCCCTCGCCGACCTGCTGCTCGAACGGCACGGCGTGGTCACCCGGGGCGCGGTCATGGCCGAGCAGGTGACCGGTGGTTTCGCCGCCGTCTACCCGGTGCTCTCCGCGCTGGAGGAACGCGGGGCGGCCCGGCGGGGCTACTTCGTCGAAGGGCTCGGCGCGGCGCAGTTCGCGGTGCCCGGGGCGGTGGACCGGATCCGCGCCCTGGCCGACCCGGCCGACGACGTCCGGAGCCGGGGCGGGCCGACCGTGGTGCTGGCCGCCACCGACCCGGCCAACCCGTACGGCGCGGCGCTGCCCTGGCCGGAGCGGGTGGTCGACTCGGGTGACGGGGCCGTCCCCGCGACCGGGCACCGGGCCGGGCGCAAGGCCGGCGCGTTGGTCGTGCTGGTCGGCGGCGACCTGGTGCTCTACGTCGAGCGGGGCGGGCGGACCATCCTCTCCTTCACCGACGACCGCGACGTGCTCGCCGCCGCCGGCAAGGCGCTCGCCGACGCGGTGCATTCGGGTGCGCTCGGCGCGATCTCGGTGGAACGCGCCGACGGCGAGGCCGTGCACTCCTCGCCGCTGCGCGACGCGCTGACCGCCGCCGGATTCCGGGCCACCCCGCGCGGCCTGCGCCTGCGCGGCTGACCCCCGCGCCTGAAGATCCGGGTAGGGCGGGGGCCGGCGGCGAGAACGGCGCGGACCGCACGACGAACTGCTGCTGGAGCGTCGGCTGACGCCGGTTCAGGCGAGCTTGGCGAGCACGTCGTCGTAGCGCTTCCGCTCGGTCGCCGTGGTCCTGGTGCCGAGGTAGTTGAGCACCACCGCGCCCTTGCGGTACGCGTCGGTGCCCCAGACCGCGGTCTGGTTGGTGGCGGTCGCCTCGTCCGGGAAGACGTACACGGAGACGGCGTCGGTGGCGAGCAGCTGGGCGCAGCCGATGCCGCCCCCGTCCGGGCCGCACTCCGTGGACCGGTCGCGGACGTTCGGCACCTTCAGGCCGGCGGCCTTGAACGCGTCCACCACCTTGCGGGCGGATGGCGCCCCGGCTGCCTTGGTCGGCATGGTGAACGGCGGGGTGGAGGGGCTCTCGGTCGGCCGACCCTTGGGGCGGCCGTCGTCGGCGTTCGGGGCCGCGGTGGGGGCGGCCGCGCTCGTGGCGGGCGCCTTGGATCGGCCGTCCGCCCAGGTGCCGCCGTCCCGGTCGGCGGAGTCCTTGCCGCAGCCGGTCAGCCCGAGGGCGATGAGGACGGTGGCGGCGGTCGACAGCATGCGAAGGCGTTTCGTCACCCGGGCAGTCTGCCGGACGGGTGGCGGGCCGTGGCACCCGCCGGTCGGCCGACGGCCGCGTGCCGGTCCCGTGGTGTCCGGCTCACCGGCCGGCGCGGTGGTGACCAACGCCCGCCGGGTCGGCCGCTGCGGTAGGACGCCGCGCCCCCGGGCGGTCCCGGGGGCGCGGCAGGGCATCAGCCGACCCTCAGTCCGCCCGGATCAGCTGACCGACCAGGCCGTGCTGTTCGTCGTCCGGCCCGGAGCTGAACCAGAGGGTGCCCTCCCCGCCGGTCTTCTCGGTCCCGGGGAGCAGCGCCCAGAGACCGTCGATGGTGATGACGTCACCGTCGTCGTCCCGCAGCAGCCCCTCGAACTCGTCCCCGTCGAACACGTTGATCCGGCCGTCGCCGAAGTTGCCCACCAGCAGGTCGCCCGCGAACTCGCCGAAGCTCTTCGGCGCGATGGCGAGGCCCCACGGCGCGTTGAGCGTTCCCCGGCTGGCGACCCGGTGCACGTGTCGCCCGAAGTCGGTGAAGAGGTCCACGAAGCCGAGCCCCTCACCGGCCACGTCGTCCTCGGCCGCCGCGTCCTGCTTCGCGTAGGTGACGTAGACCCGGTCCCCGACGGCCAGCAGGTTGAACGGGGCGAAGCCCGCCGGCAGGTCCGGGTCCTGGAAGACGTCGTCCGGCAGGTCGACCCTGTCGAAGTCCTCGTCGAACACGTCGATCCGCGCGTTGTGGAAGTCGGCGGCGAGCAGGAAGGTGCCGGAGCGGGTGTGCAGCAGCGTCGCTCCCTTGTAGATCGCATCGTCCTCGTGGGCGACCACGACTCCCTCGGTCCCCGCGTTCTGGTTCCAGGCGATGACATCGCCGCCCTCGGTGACGAAGATGAACCTGGCGGGCGCGAAGGCGCCCTCGTCCGGGACCGCGAAGTCGTCGGTGTCGTTGAACACCGCACCGGTCGGCCCACCGGGAACGCTGACCGTGAGATCGACCTTCTCCACGGGCTCGCCGTCCACCCCGCCGCGGTAGACGGTGGCGGTGTCGGTGCCGTTGTTGGCCACCCACAACGGGGTCTGCGGCCCCAGGGCCAGGCCCCAGCTGTTGACCGCGTCCGGGTCGACGAGCACCGATCTTCGCGAATCCTTGTTCAGCTCCTGGTCCGAGACCTGGTTGACCACGTCGAACCGCGGCGTCCCGTGCTTTCCGTGGCCGCCGTCGTCGGCCCATGCCGGACTGCCCACGGCGGTGGCCGCGGCCACCGCCCCAACTGTCACCAGCCGCGCGATCCTCGTCGCCATGGCTGCTCCTCTCACTCGACTGACAGGGGTCGACGCCCGCGGCAGGCCGGGTGGCGACCGCGGACGAACGGACGGGCGCCGGCGGCTCGGAGCGTGGGAAGTCGTGGAGCCCCGGCCCTCCCGAGTCGGTCGGGCGCCCGAAGTGACCCTTCCATAGCGATTAGCGAACGAACGACGGTTTAGTGAAACATCGTCGCTTTCTACCCGGTAGGGCGGGCAGCCGGTCCGCCGATAGCCTTTCCGGCATGGCCCGGACCGACTGGATCTCGCTGACCACCGACTACGGTCTCGCCGACGGGTTCGTGGCGGCATGCCACGGCATCCTCGCCCGGCTCGCCCCGGCCGCCCGGGTGATCGACGTGACCCACCTGGTCCCGCCGGCCGACGTCCGCCGGGGCGCGGCAGTGCTCGCGCAGACGGTGCCGTACCTGCCCGAGGGGGTGCACGTGGCGGTGGTCGACCCGGGCGTCGGCACCCGTCGCCGGGGGATCGGCCTGGCCACCCCGGGCGGGCTGCTCGTCGGGCCGGACAATGGCCTGCTGCTCGACGCCGCCAGTGCGCTCGGCGGGGTCACCGCCGCGGTCGAGCTGACCAACCTGGGGTGGCTGGCACCCACGGTCTCCCGCACCTTCCACGGTCGGGACGTCTTCGCGCCGGTCGCCGCCCGGCTCGCGCTCGGCGCACCCCTCACCGAGGCCGGGCCGGCACTGGACCCGGCGACGCTGGTCCGCCTGCCGGCGCCGGTGGTCCACCGCACCGACGAGGGGTTCGTCGCCGAGGTGCTCACCGTGGACCACTTCGGCAACGTCCAGCTCGCCGCCCCGGCCAGCCTCCTCGACGGGCTTCCGGAACTGGTGCGGGTGGCCGGCCGGACGGCGGTGCGCGGGCGCACCTTCGGCGACGCGGCCGGCGGCGAACTGGTGGTGTACCCGGACTCCGCCGGCCTGGTCGCCGTCGCCGTCAACACCGGTCGGGCGGTCGACCGGCTCGGCGTACGCCCGGGGGATCTCGTGCCGGTCGGTGGGGCCTGAGCGCACCTCCTGCTGGTGCGGGAGGATGGCGGGGTGCCCGAAGGTGACACCGTCTGGAACACCGCGCGCGTCCTCCAGCGCGCCCTGGCCGGTGCCCGGCTCACCGGTTCCGACTTCCGGGTGCCGCAGCTCGCCGCGACGGACCTGACCGGCTGGACCGTGCGGGAGTCGACCAGCCGTGGCAAGCACCTGCTGCTCCGGCTCACCGCCCCGCCCGACGCCGCCGGGCCGCCGCCCGGGGCGACCGCCGGGGGTCCGGGCACCGGGGCCGGGCGGGACTGGACGCTGCACTCGCACCTGCGGATGGACGGCGCCTGGCGGGCGTACGCGCCGGGCGAGCGGTGGGCGGCCCGACCGGCGCACCTGATCCGGGTGGTGCTCCGCTCCCCCGGCGCGGTCGCGGTCGGCTATCACCTGCACGAGCTGGCGCTGATCCCGACCGCCGAGGAGGAGTCGCTGGTCGGCCACCTCGGCCCCGACCTGCTCGGGCCGGACTGGGACCCGGACGAGGCGGTCCGCCGGCTGGCCGCCCACCCGGACGAGACCATCGGCGAGGCGCTGCTGGACCAGCGCAACCTGGCCGGGGTGGGCAACCTCTACAAGTGCGAGGTGCTCTTCCTGCGCGGCGTCTCGCCGTGGACGCCGGTCCGCGCGGTGCCCGACCTGGCCGGCACGGTCACCCTCGCGCAGCGGCTGCTCGCCGCCAACCGGGGTCGCTGGACGCAGAGCACCACCGGCTCGCTGCACCGGGGGCAGACCAGCTACGTGTACGGCCGCCGGGCCCAGCCGTGCCGGCGCTGCGGCACCGCGATCCGCAAGGAGGAGCTGGGCGAGCGGGTCACCTACTGGTGCCCGGCCTGCCAGCCGGAACGCCGGTGACGCCGTCCACTTCGTAGCGGGGAGCCGCTTCCACCGCCGGCGATTCGTGGAACTTCCACGAACCGGCAAGATCCCCCCGAGATACGGACGATTGGGCACTTCCCTCCCCACCGGCCGGCGTCGCATGCTGCGGTGGAGTGCTCACCGATCGTCAGCAGCGCGTCCGCCCGGCACGCCGGGGTGGTGGGCGTACGCGCCCCGATCCCGGGGAGAGCCATGGCCCTGTTCCGCAGACTCCGGCCGGGCTGGGCGGACCGTGCCGTCCGGACCGCCGAGGACCCCACGCCGACCGTGCCCGCCGCCCGGCCCGCCGAGGAGGAGGCCGCCGCCCCGGCCCCGGCCAGCCTCGACCCGGCCGCCGTGCCGCGCTGCTTCGGGCCGATGCCGAACTTCGCCGGCTCCCCGCTGCCGGCGCTCGACCGGGACGGCCTGCCGGTGCCCGGGACCGGCATCCGCAAGTTCGTCGACGCGCTGCCGCTGCCCGGCTCGCCGGCCACCGCCGGGCTGGGCGCCCTGCTGCCCGTCGCGGTGCCCGACACCATCACCTGGCCGGGTTGCGACTACTACGAGATCGGGTTGCAGGAGTACGCCCAGCGGCTGCACCGGGACCTCCCGGCCACCCGGCTGCGCGGCTACCGCCAGCTCAACCTGGGCACCGACCCGGCCGGGCACAACACGGTCAGCCCGCCGGACCGGCCCTGGCACCTGGGGCCGGTCGTCATGGCCCGGCGGGGCCGGCCGGTCCGGGTCAAGTTCATCAACCAGCTCCCCACCGGCCGGGCCGGCGAGCTGTTCCTGCCGGTCGACGAGACGGTCGACGGGGCCGGCACCGGGCCGCTGGACGGGCCGGCGCCGTACCCGCAGAACCGGGCGGTGCCGCACCTGGCCGGCGCGCAGACCGGCTGGATCAGCGCCGGCAACCCGTGGCAGTGGGTCACCCCGGCCGGCGAGATCACCCCGTACCCGACCGGGGTGGGGGTGATCCCGGTGCCGGACATGCCCGCGCCGGGAGCCGGGGCCGCCACGCTCTACTACCCGAACGACCAGAGCGGCCGGCTGATGTGGCTGCACGACAACACCCTCGGCCTGTCCCGGCTCACCGTCTACTCGGGACAGCTCGCCCTCTACCTGCTCACCGACCCGGCCGAGGAGCGGCTGGTCGCCGAGGACGTCCTCCCCGCCGACCAGCTCCCGCTGGTGATCCAGGACAAAACCTTCGTGCCGGACGACGCCCAGCTCGCCGCGGAGGACCCGACCTGGGACCGGGACCGCTGGGGCGCCAAGGGCAGCCTCTGGCACCCGCACGTCTACCAGCCGCGGCAGAACCCGTACCGGAGCACCGGCGCCAACCCGACGGGCCGCTGGGACTACGGGCCGTGGACGCACGACCCGGACGGCGGGGGCAGCCCGTGGGTGGCCCCGGTGCCGAATCCGCACCACGACCCGGTCGCCGACCCGGCGGAGCCGCCCCTGGCGCCGGGGGTGCCGCACCCGTCGGCCGTGCCCGAGGCGTACGGGGATACCCCGCTGGTCAACGGGGTCGCCTACCCGTACCTGGAGGTGGCGCCGCGGGCGTACCGGTTCCGGATCCTCAACGCCTGCGCGGACCGCAGCCTGCACCTGCAGCTCTACCGGGCCTGCTCGGACGAGCCGATGTGGACCGACGACGGCGAGCTGGCCGAGCCGGAGGCCGGGGAGGTGCCGATGGTCGAGGCGGTCCGCGCGGCCGGGCGCCCGGCGTACTGGCCCACCGACGGGCGCGACGGCGGGGTGCCGGACCCCCGGGCCGCCGGCCCGGACCTGGTCCAGGTCGGCAACGAGTGCGGCCTGCTGCCCGCCCCCGTGGTGCTGGTGAACCGGCCGATCGGCTTCCGCTACGACCGGCAGGACCCGACCGTCCTCAACGTGGACGGACACACCCTGCTGCTCGCCCCCGGTGAGCGGGCCGACGTGGTGGTCGACTTCTCCACCGTGCCCCCGGGCAGCACGCTGATCCTCTACAACGACTGCCCGGCCCCGCTGCCCCGGTTCGACCCCCGGTACGACCACCACACCGACGCCCCCGACCGGACCGGCACCGGCGGGCTGCCCGCCACCCGCCCCGGGTACGGCCCGAACACCCGCACCCTGCTTCAGATCCGGGTGGCCGGCACCCCGGCGCGGCCGTACGACCTGGCCCGGCTCGCCGCCCACCTGCCCGGCGCGTACGTGGCGAGCCAGCGGCCGCCGATCGTGCCGCAGCCGGCGTACGACGAAGCCTTCGGCACCCGTACGCCCCGGGAGACGCTGGTCCCGGCGCGCGCCACCACGGTCAGCTTCACCCCGCCCGGCGCGGTCGCCCCGGTGGCCCTGCCGCTGGCGGTGAAGGCGGTCGGGCAGGTCTTCGAGTCCCGGCACGGCCGGGCCGTGGGCCGGCTCGGGGTCGGCCACCCGCTCGCCGGCCCGGTCGCTCCGGCCACCCTGCCGCTCGGGCCGGCCGACCCGGCCACCGAGGTGCTGTACGTGACCGATCCCACCACCCCGGTGGGCGGGCCGGCCGACGGCACCCAGCTCTGGCGGATCGTGGGCGACGCGCCGCGTACCCATCCGGTGCACGTGGAGGGGTGCGACGTGCAGCTGGTCAACCGGGTCGGCTGGGACGGCACGCTCCGTCCGCCCGATGCCAACGAGTTGGGCTGGAAGGAGACGGTCCGGGTGAACCCCCGGGAGGACGTGATCGTGGCGCTGCGCCCGGTCCCGCCCGGCCTACCGTTCAAGATCGGCGACAGCGTACGCCTGCTCGACCCGACCCGGCCGGCCGGCGCGCGGCTGGACGCCAGCCCGGTCAGCCCGGTCGACGGGCGGCCCGCCGCCGTGGTCAACCAGCTGGTCAACCTGGGCTGGGAGTACCGCTGGGGGACCCGCTCGGCGGCGCTGCGCGACCAGGGCATGAGCCGGCCGCTGGTGCTCCGGGTGGCGCCCAAGGCCCCGACCGGGCTGACCGCCACCCCGGCGCCCGGCTCGGCCACCGCGCTGCCGGCCATCGCGCTGGCCTGGACGGGCAACGGCAGCCGCCCGCCGGCCACCAGTCACCTGCTGCAACGGGCCGCCGACGCGGCCTTCACCACCGGCCTGACCGAGATCACCGTGGCGGCCACCGCCAGCCGGTACATCGACGCGACGGTGACCCCCGGGGCCACCTACCACTACCGGATCCGGGCGGAGAACGGGGTGAGCTGCTCGGCCTGGTCGAACAGCGTCCCGGCGTCGGTGCAGCTCGCCTCGCCGGCGAAGCTGACCGCGACGGTGCCGCCGGCCGCGCCGCTGCGGGTGGCGCTGCGCTGGGCAAACCGGTCCTTCGCGACGGGGGTCGACGTGCAGCGGGCCACCAACCCGACGTTCACCAGCGGGCCGGGGACCACCGCGATCATGGTCGGCGACGCCCACCTGGATCCAGCGGTCGCCCCGGACACCACGTACTACTACCGGGTGCGGACGACGTACCTGGGCGCGGCCTCACCGTGGTCGACGGTGGCCACCGTGACCACCCCACCCCGACCGTCGGTGCCGACCGCGGTGACCGCCGTCGCCATCGCGCCCGCCCCGGACACCGCCACGGTGATCCTGAGCTGGTCGGCCGGCACGCCCCCCGGGCCCGGCTCCGGCTTCGTGGTGCAGCGGGCCACCGACCCGGGCTTCAGTCGCGACGTGGCGAACTTCTCGGTGACCGGCCGGGGCTTCACCAACACCGGCCTCACCCGGGGCGCGATCTACCACTACCGGATCAGGTCGGTCAACGTCGTCGGCACCTCACCGTGGACCAGCGCCACCCGGGTCACCACCCCTCCGCCCTGACCCCGGACCCCCTCGGGTCAGGGGGTCCGCAGGGGGGTGTTGGCGGTGCGGAGCTCGGCGAGCGCCGAGGCGATGCCGTGGAGGAGGTCGGTGGCCTCGGTGAGCCGGGCGGCCGCCGGGTGCTCGGTGCTCGGGCGGGCGTCCTCGGCCACGTAGCCGGCGGCGGCCACCACCAGCCGCTCGTACGCGGCCACCCCGTCCTCCAACTGGGCGGTCAGGGTCGCGTGCACCTCGGCCAACGGCCCCCGGGGGGCGATGTCGAGGGCGCGTTCGACGCTGGCGGCCCGGACAGCCAGTTCGCGCAGGGACCGGTCGGCCTCGGCGGCCTCGCGGACCGCCGGCTCGGCCAGGCCGGTGAGCCGCCCGGCCATCCCGGCCAGGGTGAGCGACGCCCGGTCCAGCCGCGCCCACGCCTCGGCGGCGATGGTGCCGCGCAGTGCCAGACGGGAGCGGACCCGGCGTACCTCGGCCAGCACGCCCGGGCCGATGGGCAGCCGCTCGACGGCGGCGACCAGCCGCGCGCGGGAGCGGGCGGCGGCCACCGCCGGGTCGAGGGCCGGCGGCGCCGGCACGGCGGCGAGGGCCCGCAGGTCGATCCAGCGCCACGCGGCGACCGCGATGGCGCTGCCCGCCGCGCCGGCCCAGGCCGCGTCCGGCAGGCCGAGCCCGGCGTACGGGGTCAGCACCGCCGCAGCGCCGCCGAGCCCGCCGGCCAGCACGCTCCACCGCCTCGCGGAGCGCCGCAGCCGGCGCAGTCGACGGAAGTGTCGCGCCCGCTCGTCCGCCATCGCCCTCTCCCCGTGTCTCAGCCGGTGGTGCTCTCCCCGGTGTCGCGCTCCTTGCTCATGGTGGCCCGGATCTGGTCGAGCCGGGCGGCGGCCGCCGGGTCGGCGGCGGGGGCGGGCTGCCCCTGCGCCACCGCGGGCCGCTCCTGCCGGCCGGCGAGCTGCTCGCCGGCCATGCTCGACCGGATCTGCTCCAGTCTCGCCGACCCGGCCGAGTCGAGGGTCGCCTTCTGGATCTCCAGCATCCGGCCCTCGACGGAGTTGCCGGCCAGCTCGGCCCGGCCCATCGCGGTGGCGTAGCGGCGCTCGATCCGGTCGCGGACCTCGTTCAGCGACGGGGTGCTGCCCGGGGCGGTGAGCGCGGACATCGACTCCAGCGAGCGGGCCACGGTCTCCTGCATCTTGGCCTGCTCCAGCTGGCTGAGCAGCTTGGTCCGCTCGGCCAGCTTCTGCTGGAGGATCATCGAGTTGTTCTCGACCGCCTTGCGGGCCTGGGCGGCCGCACCGAGCGCCTGGTCGTGCAGCGTCTTCAGGTCCTCCATGGCCTGCTCGCCGGAGACCAGCTGGGTGGCGAGGAGCTGGGCGGACTGCTCGTAACGCCCGGCCTCGGCCTCCTCGCCCTTGGCCCGGGCCTGGTCGGCCAGGACCAGGGCCTGCCGGGCGTTGGCCTGGAGCTGCTCGACCTCGGACATCTGCCGGGACAGCTTCATCTCCAGCTGGCGCTGGTTGCCGATCACCGCGGCCGCCTGCTGGACCAGGGCCTGGTGCTGCCGCTGGGCCTCCTCGATGGCCTGCTGGATCTGCACCTTCGGATCGGCGTGCTCGTCGATCTTCGCGCCGAAGAGCGCCATCAGGTATTTCCAACCCTTGACGAACGGGTTCGCCATCTCCGCCTTGTCCCCTCAGTAGCGTCGCGCCGCCTCGACCCTGGTCGACGGGCGAGCCGCGCGGTATGCCTCCATCGTTCCAGCCGGAAGCCAACCAGGCACCCGTACGACCCTGATCAAAACACTACGCGGCGGCCGCCACCGGAGGCCATGGCGCGCAACGGATCAGGCGGCGCAGACCACGTCGCGGTCGGCGGGGCGAACCCGGGTGCTGCGGAGGGTGGCCTTGAGCGGCGAGTCCTGGCGGACCTGAACGGCCACCGACCCGTCGGAGGTGACCTGGCGGACCCCCCGGTTGGTCGCCTTGCGCACGGCGGACGCGGCGACCGGGGTCGGCTCGACCGGCTCGTCGGCCAGCGGAACCAGCACGCCCGGCATCTGCTCGGCCAGGGCGACCGTGTCGCTGACCTCGCGGAGCAGCTCGGAGAGGCGGGCGCCGAGCGCGTCGCAGATCGCCGCGAGCAGCTCGCTGGAGGGCTCCTTCTGGCCGCGCTCGATCTCGGAGAGGTAGCCCAGGCTCACGTTGGCGGCGGAGGAGACCTCGCGAAGGGTGCGGTGCTGCCCCTGACGGCGTGCCCGCAGCGCGTCACCGATCACCCGGCGTAGCAGGACCATTGCACCTCCCCCTGACGGGACCACCATCTCCGGCCGGCCGTGCCGCGCCGGGCGCGGCGGACCGCCCCCCACGCCGACGTCGCCCGTCGGAGCCTTCCCGCAACCGTACCCGTTGCGGGGCCCGCCGACATCCCGCCCCACCCCTCCAGTTGCCCGGTTCCGGCCCGGCGGGCCGGTGGGGGCCACCCGGCCGGCCCGGCCGCGGTCGGGCGTGTCGGCCGCCCGGCTCACCGGTGCCCCGCCCCGGCCGGGTCGCCGGCGTCCAGCGACGCACCGGCGTCGGCCCCGCCGGCGGCCTGGATCCGCTCGGCCAGCAGGCGCAGCGCCTCGATCACCGCGGCGGCGCGGATGTGCGCCCGGCCACCGTCGAGGTCCAGTCGGCGGACCTGGGTGCCGCCGGGGCCGGCGGCGGCGACGTAGACCAGGCCGACCGGCTTGCCGTCCTGCGGTTCCGGCCCGGCGACGCCGGTGGTGGCCAGCCCCCAGTCCGCGCCGCAGCGGCGTCGCCCGCCCTCGGCGAGCGCGGCCGCCACGTCCGGGTCGACCGGTCCGCGCTCCGCCAGCAGGTCCGCCGGTACGCCGGCCAGCTCCGACTTCAGCTCGGTGGCGTAGACCACCAGCCCGCCCCGGAAGACGCCGCTCACCCCGGCGATCTCCACGATCGAGGCGGAGAGCAGGCCGCCGGTGAGCGACTCGACGGTGGCCAGGGTCTCCTGCCGCTCGTGCAGGCTGTGCACCACCGATGCCGCCGGGCTGCCGGTGGGGCGCTCGTGCTTCGCATCCGTTTCCATGCCCAACCCCTCTTCCCCCGGCGGCCCGCCCTAGTCATCCTCGGCGCGGATCCGTCGATCATGGCGCCGTCGCCGTCGCCGTCACCCGCCGCGCCGGCCCGCCGGACGGTCAGCGGGTGGGGCGGCGCAGGCGGAGAGCCTGTGCGATGTAGTCGAAGCCGGTGACCACGGTGACCACCACCGCGGCACCCATGATCCACGGGCCGACACCGGCCGGCGCGTCGGGCATCGGCCAGAGGTACCAGGTGATGGCGAGGATCTGGAGCGCCGTCTTGATCTTGCCGCCCCGACTGGCGGCGATCACGCCGTGCCGGATCACCCAGAAGCGCAGCGCGGTGATGCCCAGCTCGCGGACGAGGATCACCACGGTCACCCACCAGGGCAGCCGGTCGTACCAGGAGAGCAGCACCAACGCGGCCCCGGTGAGCGCCTTGTCGGCGATCGGGTCGGCGACCTTGCCCAGCGAGGTGACCAGCTCGAACCGGCGGGCGATCCAGCCGTCGACCAGGTCGGTCGCCGAGGCGACCACGAAGATCAGGCAGGCGGCCATCCGCCAGCCGGCGTGGGTCATCCCCGAGGCGACGACGGTGACCGCGAAGACCGGCACCAGCACCAGCCGCGCCGCGGTCAACAGGTTCGCCGCGTTGAGCAGGGGCACCGGGGCCACCGTCGACTCCGCCCCGGTCATACCTGGCACCGCGTCACGTGGCTCCCCCGCTCTCTCCGGGCCCGCCGTCACCGTGCCGCGCCGGGCGCCGCCGAGATCATCTCATCCGGTACGGCAATCAGGTCGACACCCTCGGTCGCGGTGACCGTGGCCCGGACCAGATCGCCGGGGCGCAGCGCGGCCAGGTCCACCCCGCCGCCCGCCGGGGCGACCAGGGTGGTCGAGCCGTCGACCTCGGGCGCCTGGTGAGCCGCCCGACCCTCCACCACGCCGTCGGCGACCGAGTCGACCAGCACCTCGACGGTCGCGCCGAGCCGCTCCTCGGCCCGCTGCGAGCAGAGCTCGTCGGCGAGCGCGCTGAGCTTGTCGTAGCGCCGCTTGACGGTGGCGGCGGAGACCTTGCCGGGCAGGCCGGCGGCCTCGGTGCCGTCCTCGTCGCTGTAGTCGAACACGCCGATCGCGTCGAGGCGCGCCTCGGTCAGGAAGCGGACCAGCTCGGCCACGTCCTGCCGGGTCTCGCCGGGGAAGCCGACGATGAAGTTGCTGCGCGCGCCCGCCGCCGGGGCCAGGGCGCGGGCGGAGGCCAGCAGCTCCAGGAAGCGGTCGGTGGAGCCGAAGCGGCGCATCCGGCGCAGCACCGGCTCGCTGGAGTGCTGGAACGACAGGTCGAAGTAGGGAGCCACACCGGGCGTGGTGGCGATCACCTCGACCAGGCCGGGTCGGGTCTCCGCCGGCTGGAGGTAGCTGGCCCGCACCCGCACGATCCCGTCGATCGCGGCGAGCTGCGGCAGCAGCTTCTCCAGCGCCCGCGGATCGCCCAGGTCCTTGCCGTAGGAGGTGGAGTTCTCGCTGACCAGCACCAGCTCACGGACGCCGGTCTTGGCCAGCCACTCCGCCTCGGCGAGCAGCTCGTCCGGGGTGCGCGAGACGAAGGCGCCGCGGAACGCCGGGATGGCGCAGAACGCGCAGCGCCGGTCGCAGCCGCTGGCCAGCTTGAGCGACGCCACCGGGCCGGTGTCGAGCCGGTGCCGAAGCACCTGCCGCAGGTGCGCCGGGGTGTGCTCGTCGGTCTCCGCGACCGCGCGGGCCGGCGTGCCGTGGCCGGGCAGCGACACCGCCGCCTCGCGCCGCTTCACCGGGGTGAGCGGCAGCAGCTCGCGACGGTCCCGCGGGGTGTGCGCGTCGATCGCCTCGCCGGCGACCACCGCGTTCAGCCGGGCGGAGATGTCCGGGTAGTCGTCGAAGCTCAGCACCGCCTGCGCCTCGGGGAGGCTGTCGGCCAGCTCGCGGCCGTACCGCTCGGCCATGCAGCCGGCGGCGACCACCTTGGCGCCGGTGTCCGCGGCGGCGAGCAGCGTCTGGATCGAGTCCTGCTTGGCCTTCTCCACGAAGCCGCAGGTGTTCACGACCACCACGTCGGCGCCCTCGCCGTCGGTCGTCACCTGCCAGCCGTCGGCGTGCAGCCGGGCGGCCAGCTCCTCCGAGTCGACCTCGTTACGGGCGCAGCCCAGGGTCAGCAGGGCGACGCGGCGGCCGTCGGGCGACGGCTCCAGGTCGCGGCGCGGCACCGGACGCGCCGAGCTGGAGTCGTCGAAGGAAGGGGAGGTGGCAGACACCATCCGAGGGTACCGGGCCACGCCGGGAAGCCCACGACGGCGGGCCGCGGGCATCGGCCGGCTCACAGCGCCGGTCAGCGCGCGGCCGCGCCCACCCGGGCCAGCCGGTCGAGCAGGAAGACCTCCGTGCCGGCCAGGCCGGTGGAGCAGAAGACCGAGATCTGTTCCGCGCCGGTCCGGCCCGGGACCGCCCCGGCCAGCACCGCGCCCAGGTCGCGCAGCCGTCCGGCGTACGGCTCGACGGCGGTGAGCATCGGCGGCACGTACGCGGCGGCCTGCGCGGGCGAGTCGGTGACCAGCAGGTCGGCGGCGTCCAGCAGGTCCGTGCCGAACTCGTGCCGGTTGACCTGCTTGAAGCCGACGGTGTTGACGTGCGTGCCGGGGGCGAGGTCGGCGGCGTCCAGCACCGGGGTGGTGCTGGTGGTGGCGAGGACCACCAGGTCCCGCTCCCGGACCGCCTCGGCGGCCGAGCCGACCGCGCGGGCCGGCACGCCCAGCTCGGCCCGGACCCGGGCGGCGAACGCCTCCCGCCGGGCCGCCGACCGGCTGTGCACCGTCACCTCGCGCAACGGGCGGACCGCGGCGGCGGCCCAGACCTGGGTCCACGCCTGGCGGCCGGAGCCGACCACACCGAGGGTGGCCGCGTCCGGGCGGGCCAGGGCGTCCACCGCCACCCCGCCCAGTCCCCCGGTGCGCCGGGAACCCAGCTCCTCCCCGACCGCGATGGCCCGCACCGCCCCGGTCCGGGCGTCGTGCAGCACGACCAGCTGCCCGCTCTCCAGGTGCCCGAACGTGTCGTACGACCGGAAGCCGTACCACTCGCCGGTGAGGTGGCCGGCGGTGAGCACCATCCGGCCGCCGCCGAGCGGCGCGGACGCCCGGGGCGGGGCGATGAGCCGCCCCTCGTACGCGGCCAGCACGGCGTCCCGCATGGCGGCGACGGTGAGCGGGGCGTCCACGGCGGCGGCGACATCCTCGTCGGAGAAGAGCACGGTCATGCCGACCATGGTGCAACCTGAAGTTCGCGTGAACTCCAGCGATGGTGGGGTTGGTCACCACGGCGGCCCGCCGGCCCCGGCGGTGCTAGCGTCGGCTTCGGCGGCCCCGCGCCGCCCCGGACGAGTGGTGGGCGTACCCGGTCAGGCCAAGACGCCCCGTGTGACCGCCCGTCCCGGCCCCGGTGGCCGGGGCCGTCCCGTCAGAGGTGACCCATGGCCTGGCTCGTGCTGGTGCTCTCCGGACTGCTGGAGACCGCGTGGGCGATCGCCCTCGACCGCAGCGCCGGCTTCACCCGCCCGCTCCCCTCCGCCGTCTTCGCCGTCTCGCTGGTGGCCAGCATGGCCGGCCTGGCGTACGCGCTGCGCGACATCCCGGTCGGCACCGGCTACGCGGTCTGGGTCGGCATCGGCGCGGTCGGCACCGCGCTGGTCGGCATGCTGGCGCTCGGCGAGTCGGCCAGCCTGCCCCGGATCGCCTGCCTGCTGCTCGTGGTCGCCGGCGTGGTCGGCCTCAAGCTCTTCCACTGATCCTCCGACCTGCCCGGACGTCCGGTTTGGACAGCGGGCCGATCCGGGTAGTTCTTCCTCGCCCCACCCGAGAGGAACCCACTGACGGAGGACACCATGGCCGACATGCCCGCCACCACCCGCCCCCGCGGCAACGCCGCGCGGATCTGCACCATCCTCGGTTTCGTCTTCGCCGCCATCGCCATCTTCGTGCCGTTCCTCGGCCTGGTCGGGCTGATCCTCGGCATCGTCGGCGCGGTGCTCGGCGACAAGCCGCTCGGCTGGTACGCCGCCGTCGCGAGCGTCGTCGGCGCCGTCCTCGGCTACATCATCGCCGCCGCGATCCTGAACTCCTGACCGGACCGCCAGCACCACGAGGGCCCGCCGGATCCCGGCGGGCCCTCGTCGCATGACAGGTTCGAGCTACTCCTCGGCGCCGCGCAGGCCGACCAGGACCTCCTCCAGCTCGTCCGGCTTGACCAGCACGTCGCGGGCCTTGGACCCCTCGGACGGGCCGACCACGCCCCGGGTCTCCATCAGGTCCATCAGCCGGCCCGCCTTGGCGAACCCGACCCGCAGCTTGCGCTGGAGCATCGAGGTGGAGCCGAACTGCGAGGTGACCACCAGCTCCACCGCCTGCACCAGCAGGTCCAGGTCGTCGCCGATGTCCTCGTCGATCTTCTTCTTGCTGTCCTGCGCGACGGTCAGCACGTCCGAGCGGAACTCCGGCTCGCGCTGGTCCTTGCAGAACTTCACCACGTCGTGGATCTCGCGCTCGGTCACCCAGGCGCCCTGGATCCGGATCGGCTTCGACGCCCCCATCGGCAGGAACAGGCCGTCGCCGCGGCCGAGCAGCTTCTCCGCACCCGGCTGGTCGAGGATGACCCGGGAGTCCGCCAGCGAGGAGGTGGCGAACGCCAGCCGGGACGGCACGTTCGCCTTGATCAGGCCGGTGACCACGTCGACCGAGGGGCGCTGGGTGGCGAGCACCAGGTGGATGCCGGCGGCCCGGGCGAGCTGGGTGATCCGGACGACGGAGTCCTCCACGTCGCGCGGCGCGACCATCATCAGGTCGGCCAGCTCGTCCACGATCACCAGCAGGTACGGGTACGGCCGCAGCTCCCGCTCGCTGCCGGGCGGGGCCTTGATCTCGCCGTTGCGCACCTTGCGGTTGAAGTCGTCGATGTGCCGGACCCCGTTGGCGGCGAGGTCGTCGTAGCGCATGTCCATCTCGCGGACGACCCACTCCAGCGAGTCGGCCGCCTTCTTCGCGTTGGTCACGATCGGGGTGACCAGGTGCGGGATGCCCTCGTAGCCGGTCATCTCGACCCGCTTCGGGTCGATCAGCAGCAGCCGCACCTCGTCCGGGGTGGCCCGGGTGAGGATCGACACGAGCAACGAGTTCAGGCAGGACGACTTGCCCGCGCCGGTGGCGCCCGCGATCAGGATGTGCGGCATCTTGGCCAGGTTGGCCACCACGTAGCCACCCTCGATGTCCTTGCCGAGCGCGACCACCATCGGGTGGTGGTCGCTGGTCGCCGCCCGCGACCGCAGCACGTCGCCGAGCGCCACGTTCTCCGGGTCGGTGTTCGGGATCTCCACGCCGACCGCGCTCTTGCCCGGGATCGGGCTGAGGATCCGCACGTCCGGCGACTTCACCGCGTACGCGATGTTGCGGGAGAGCTGGGTGATCCGCTCGACCTTGACGCCCGGGCCCAGCTCGACCTCGTACCGGGTGACCGTCGGGCCGCGGGTGAAGCCGGTGACCGCCGCGTCCACGTCGAACTGCTCGAAGACGCCGGTCAGCGCGGCGATCACCTCGTCGTTGGCCTTGCTGCGGGTCTTCGGCGCGGCGCCGCTGCCCAGCATGTTGGCCGGCGGCAGCGTGTAGTCGCCGGCCAGCCCGGTGAGCGCGAGCTGCTCCGCCCGGGTGGGCAGCGGCGAGTGCTCCGGCGGCTTGCGGCTCGCCGGCACCTTCCCGCGCGACTTGCGCGGCAGCACCAGGGTGTCCTGCAGGTCGACGCCGTCGAGGTCGTCGTCCAGCTCCTCCGGGTCCAGCGGCGGCGGCAGCCGCTTGGCCGGCCGCTTACGGGCCGGCTTCGCCGCCGCCTCGGTCTCCGCGTCGTCCGTGCTCGGCGGCGCGACCAGGGTGCCGGCGAGCAGGCCGAGCCGCTCCGGGATCTTGTTGATCGGGGTGGCGGTCACCACCAGCAGGCCGAACACCAGCAGCAGCACGAGCAGCGGCACCGCCACCCAGGCGGTGACGGCGGCCTCCAGCAGGTCGCCGAGGCCGGCGCCGATCAGGCCGCCGGCGTAGTCCCGCTGCACCGAGTCGACCGGGTCCTGTCCGATGTGCAGCATCGCGGCGGTGGCGAGCAGCATCGAGCCCCAGCCGACCAGGCCGCGCCCGCGGTGCGCAGGATCGGCCGGGGTGCGCAGCAGCCGCCAGGCGCCGATCATCAGCAGCACCGGCACCACGATCGCGATCGCGCCGAGGAAGAGTCGGACGGTGTCGGCGAGGCGGGTGCCGACCGGGCCGGCGCCGCCGAACCAGATGGCCACCGCGCTGAGGAGGGCGAGGCCGAAGAGCAGCAGCCCTCCGCCGTCGCGGCGGTGCTCGGGGTCGAGGTCCCGCGCCGAGGCGGCCTGCCGGCCGGCGGCGCGGACCGCCCAGCCCAGCCCGTGCGCCACCCCCATCCACAGTGCACCGACGGCCCGGCCGAGGTAGACAGCCGGGCCCGGCCGGGCCGCGGTTCGCCGCCGGGGAGCGGCCCGGGTGGACTTCTTGGCCGGTTGGCGGGCACGGCTGTTCGTGGTGCCGCGCGGCGACGCGCCGCGCCGCCGGCTCGCCTGAGAGGTACGGCCCGCCATAGAGTCACCGTAACGGCGGGGCCCGGCAGATCGCCGCTTTTCCGGGTCGTGTCCGCGTGTCACGGCACGGAGCGGACCGTCGTGTGTGTTATTCGCCTCAGAAGGGATGCCCCATGGCGTCGCCGGAGATCGAGGACGGTCCGGAAGGCCCCCTGGCCGGACACCCGCAGGCGTTGCGACCGCTGACCGGCGGGCTGATCGCCGCCGTGCTGGCCAACCGGGGATACATGGTCACCGAGGACGCCGACGGCGACTTGGTCGGCCGCTGGGCGGAGAGCCTGATCTGGTTCCACCGCCGGGGCGCCGACGGGGAGCTGCTCCAGGTCCGCACCGTCGTCGGGCACCGCTTCGGCATCGCGCACGTCCCCGCCCTCTACGCCTTCTGCAACGCCTGGAACCACGACCGGCTCTGGCCCAAGGCGTTCGTGCACGTCACCGACGACGGGCTCGCCCAGGTCTGCGGCGAGGTGACCACCGACCTGGAACGCGGGGTCACCCCGCACCAGCTCGACCAGCTCATCGACTGCGGCATCGCCACCGGCTGCCAGCTCGCCGCCGAGGTGGGCCTCCTGCCGGGCGGGTCGGTCCGGTGACCACCTCCCGCGACCGGGGCCTGGCCGACGCCCTCGCCGACGCCCGGGACCTGCCCGACGGGGAGGCCCGCTGCGCCGAGCTGGACCGGATCGCCGCGCGGGCCGACGCGACCGGCGACCCGGGCACCGGGCTGGCGGCGCGGCTCGCGCTGATCGAGACATACCTGCACCTCGGGGAGCGCTGGCGGCTGGTCGAGCCGGTCCGTCGCTGCCTGACGTCGCTGGACCGCAGCCCCGGCCGGCCCGGCGACCTGGAACGGCTGCTGCGGCACGAGCGGCAGGCGGTAGAGGCGCTCTTCGGCACCCCCCGGGTCGGGCTGGACCAGGCCCGCTCCCTGTTGGACGATCTCGCCGACCGGCTGGGCGAGGACGCCGAGCCGGTGGCCGAGCTGCGCTGCCGGCTCGCCGACCACCTCGGCGACGAGCCGACCGCCCGCAGGGAGTACGACAACTGGTGCCGGGAGCGTTCCGAGGCGGCCCGGCCCGGCCCGCCACACCCGCGACGCCCGACCACCGGCGCCGGGCCCGCCACCAGCACCGGGCCCGCCAGCAACGCAGGGCCCGCCGCCGACGCCGGGTCGGCCACCGGCGCGGCGGCCGGCGACGCGGTTGCCAGCTGTCCCGGGTGCGCCCCGGCACGGCGGGCGGAGCTGCTGGCCGGCTGGGGCGAACCGGCGGCGGCCCTGGGCGCGCTGCGGCCGGTACTCGACGGGGAGGTGGGCTGCACCGACCAGCCGGAGCGGGCGCTGGTGGCCGGGCTGCTGCCGTGGCTGCGCACCGGCGACGCGGCGCGGGCGGCCCGGGCGCACGTCCGGGCGTACCGCCGGCACCGCCGGGAGCGGGCCGCGTTCCCGCTGCTCGCGGCACACCTCCGGTTCTGCGCGCTGGGCGGGCACCTCGATCGGGGGCTGGAGGTGCTGGCCGAGCAGTTGCCCCGGCTGGACCACCCGGAGGACGACCTGGCCGCGATGGAGTTCGCCGCCGCCGGGTCGCGGGTGTGCGCCCTGGCCGTCGAGGCCGGGCTGGGCGGGCGGCGGATCCACCGTCCCGGACACGGGCCCCGCCCGGCGGCCGAGGTGGACGCCGCCACCCTCGGCGCGCAACTCCAGGCGCTGGCCACCGCGCTGGCCGGCAGCTTCGACGCCCGCAACGGCACCGGCCACCAGTCCGGCCGGATCGCCTCCTGGCTGGCCGAGCGTCCGGTCGCCGAGCCGGTGCCACTGCCCGCCGAGGACGAGGTCGACGAGGAGCCCGACGACCCGGGCCCGCCGGGCGAGGAGGAGCCAGCCCCGCTGAGCCTGGCGCTGCTCACCGCCGCGCTCGACGCCCGCGGGGACGGCTACGCGGTGGAGCCGGACGGCACGGTGGTGGGGCGCTGGGGAGCGGCCGTGATCCAGTTCCGCCGGCTCGGCCGGGAGGGGGAGATCCTGCACGCCCGCGTGGTGGCCGCCCGCCGGCTGCCGGCCGACCGCCGCGCCGAGGCGTACGCGTTCTGCAACGCCTGGAACCACGACCGGCTGCTGCCGGCGGCGTACGTGCACGACGCGGGCGACGGGACGCTGGTGCTGGCCGCCGACGTCACCACGGACCTGGCGCAGGGAGTGGCCCCGGCGCAGCTCGTCGTGCTGCTCACCGCCGCGGTCAGCACCGGGGTCGCGTACGCCGAGGCGGTCGCCGCGCTGCCCGGACCGGCCGAGGGCTAGCTCGGGCCGTCAGTCGGTCCCGGCCAGCGCCGCGAGGCGGCGGGCGAGCCGGGCGACGGCCTCCCGCAGTTCGGGAGGCTCCAGCACCTCCGCCTCGAAGCCCAGGCGGGCGACGTGCAGGGCCAGCCAGTCCAGGTCCTCCCCGCCGACGACGAGCACGCACCACCCGTCGCGATCGTCCTCGACGCGACCCACCTGGGGCGGCACCAGCTGCCGCACCCGGTCGGGTCGGGCATGCACCCGCACCCGGGCGAGATGCCGGTACGGCGCCTCGGTCACGGACCGCTGCACGTAGGCGACCGGGTCAGGATGCTCCCTCGGCCGGAAGCGCCAGGTCGTCGCCACCACCGCGTGCATCCGGTCCAGCCGGAAGGTGCGCCAGTCGTCGCGCTCGACGTCCCGGGCCATCAGGTACCAGCGGCGGCCGGTGGTGACCATCCGCACCGGCTCGACCGTGCGTTCCCGCTCCCCGCCGTCGCGGCCGGCATACCGGAACCGCACCCGCACGGCGTCGCGACAGGCCCGCGCGAGCGTCACCAGCAGCTCCGCGTCGATCTCGACCCCGGGGCCGACCAGGGTCTCGGTGGCGTCGTGCACCGCCCGCACCTCGGCGCGCAGCCGGGGCGGCATCACCTGGTCGAGCTTCGCGAGCGCCCGCAGGGCCGCCTCGCCCGCCCCGGCGACCGTGCCGCCCGACGCCAGCCGCAGCGAAACCGCCGTCGCGATCGCCTCCTCGTCGTCGAGGAGCAGCGGCGGCAGCCGGGTGCCCGCGCCGAGCTGGTAGCCGCCCCCGACGCCCGCCGTCGCGTGCACGGGGTAGCCGAGCGCGCGCAGCCGCTCCACGTCGCGGCGCACCGAGCGGTCGGTGACCCCCAGCTCGGCGGCGAGCTCGGCAGCGGTCCAGGACGGCCGCCGTTGCAGCAGCGCCAGCATCCGCAGCACCCGCTCGGTCGTCGCCGCGACGATCACCCACCCATCGTGCCACGAATCGCGGAACGATCCTGTCCGCTATTCGCGGGAGACTGGCACCATGACCGACGAGACTTGGAACGGCCACCCCCACCTGCCCACCCACCCGCCGACCCGGCGGGAGGCGAGCTGAGATGGCCCGCGACGTTCAGATCACCTTTGACTGCGCCGACCCGGCCGGGTTGGCCGCGTTCTGGGCGGAGGCCCTCGGCTACCGGCTGCAGGACCCGCCCGCGGGCTTCGAGTCGTGGGAGCAGGCCCTGGAGGCGATGGGCGTCCCGCCCGAGAGCCGCAACAACGCCTCGGCGGTGGTCGACCCCGAGGGCTCCGGGCCACGGCTGTTCTTCCAGCGGGTGCCGGAGGGCAAGCAGGCCAAGAACCGCGTGCACCTCGATGTGCGGGCCGCCCCCGGGCTGACCGGCGATGCCCGGATGGCGGCCCTGGAAGCAGAGGCCGAGCGGCTCGTCTCCCACGGCGCCACCCGGCTCCGGCGCCACGAGCCCGCTCCCCCGCTCGGCGCCGGTCACCTGATCCTGGCCGACCCCGAGGGCAACGAGTTCTGCCTCGACTGACCCGCCGGGCGGCGGGGCCGGCGACCTCGGCGCGGCCGGCCCCCGACTGAGGACCGATCCGGGCCGGCCTGGACGCGGCACGGCCCCCGGCCACGGGACGGTGGTGGGCGGGGGCCGCGGGGCGGGCGCGGGGCGTACCCGGAACGCGACGACGCCGGCCCACCGCGGACGGTGGACCGGCGTGCGGAGCCGGCGGGGTCAGACCTCGACGACCGTCGGCACGATCATCGGCCGGCGCCGGTACGCGTCGTTCACCCAGCGCCCGACGGTGCGCCGGACGATCTGCTGGAGCTGATGCGGGTCGGTGATGCCGTCCGCGGCGGCCCGGTTCAGCGCCTCGGTGACCAGCGGGACCACCGGGCTGAACGCCTCCGGGTCCTCGGAGAAGCCCTTCGCCGAGACGGTCGGGCCGCCGACCACCTTGCCGGTGACCGAGTCGACCACCACGGTGGCGGCGATGAAGCCGCCGTCGCCGAGGATCCGGCGCTCGGTGAGCAGCGACTCGCTGACGTCGCCGACGGCGAGGCCGTCGACGTAGACGTACCGGCTCTTCACGTGGCCGACCAGGCTGGCGCGGCCGTCGACCAGGTCGACCACGTCCCCGTCCTCGCAGAGCACCACCCGGTCCGACGCGACGCCGGACTCGATGCCGAGCCGGGCGTGCGCCCGCAGGTGCCGCCACTCGCCGTGCACCGGCATCAGGTTGCTCGGGCGGGTCACGTTGAGCAGGTAGAGCAGCTCACCGGCGGGGGCGTGGCCGGACACGTGCACCTTGGCCACGTCCTTGTGGATCACCGTCGCGCCGGCCCGGGCCAGCCGGTTGATCACCCGGTAGACCGAGGTCTCGTTGCCGGGCACCAGCGAACTCGCCAGCACCACGGTGTCGCCCGGGGCGATGGTGATGTGCCGGTGGTCGCCGCTGGCCATCCGGCCCAGCGCGCTCATCGGCTCGCCCTGCGAGCCGGTGGACATCAGCACGATCTGCTCGGGCGGCAGCGCGGTGGCCTCCTCCAACCCGACCACCAGGCCCGGCGGGATGTTGAGCAGGCCGAGGTCGCGGGCGATGCCCATGTTGCGGACCATCGACCGGCCGATCAGCGCCACCTTGCGGCCGTGCTCGATCGCCGAGTCGAAGACCTGCTGCACCCGGTGGACGTGCGAGGCGAACGAGGCGACGATGATCCGGCCGCGCGCCTTCTGGAAGATCGAGTCCAGGACCGGGCCGATCTCCCGCTCCGGGGTGACGAAGCCGGGGATCTCCGCGTTGGTGGAGTCCGACAGCAGCAGGTCCACGCCCTCGGCGCCGAGCCGGGCGAAGCCGGCCAGGTCGGTGATCCGGCCGTCCAGCGGGAGCTGGTCCATCTTGAAGTCGCCGGTGTGCAGCACCAGGCCGGCCGCGGTGCGGATGGCCACCGCGAGCGCGTCGGGGATCGAGTGGTTCACCGCGAAGAACTCGCACTCGAACGGGCCGAGCCGCTCGCGCCGCCCCTCGGCGACGGTCAACGTGTACGGCTGGATCCGCCGCTCGGCCAGCTTCGCCTCGACCAGGGCCAGGGTGAACTGCGAGCCGACCAGCGGGATGTCCGGCTTGTGGGCGAGCAGGTACGGCACCGCGCCGATGTGGTCCTCGTGGCCGTGGGTGAGCACGATCGCCTGCACGTCGCCGAGCCGGTCCAGGATCGGACCGAAGTCGGGCAGGATCAGATCCACGCCCGGCTGCTCGACGTCGGGGAAGAGCACCCCGCAGTCGACGATCAGCAGCTTGCCGTCGTACTCGAAGACCGTCATGTTCCGGCCGATGGCGCCGAGTCCGCCGAGCGGGATGATCCGCAGGCCGCCCTCCGGCAGCGGCGGGGGCAGCTCACCCTCGATGTGCGCCTCGGTCACGCGTCACCTCATTCTGCGACGCCGTCGCGCGGCGTCCGTCGTGTCGTTCGATCATTCGGGAAGGGGCAGGCCCGCCGCCGCGCAGTCGGCGCGGAGCTGGGCCAGTTCGTCCGCGGTGGCGTCCACCAGCGGGGGACGCACCGGCCCGGCCGGCAGCCCCTTGGCCGCCAGGCCCGCCTTCACCAGGATCACGCCCTGGGTACGGAAGATCCCGGTGAACAGCGGCAGCAGCCGCCGGTGCAGGCTCAGCGCGGTGGCGGTGTCACCCGCCTCGTACGCCTCGATCAGCTGCTTGGTCTGCACGCCGGTGAAGTGCGTGGAGGTGCCGACCACGCCGACCGAGCCGACCGCCAGGGCGGGCAGGGTCAGCGCGTCCTCACCGCTGTAGAAGGCCAGGTCGCTGCGGGCCAGCACCCAGGAGGTGGCGGTGAGGTCGCCCTTGGCGTCCTTCACCGCCACGATCCGGCCGTGCTCGGCGAGCTTGACCAGGGTGTCGGTGGCGATCGCGGTGCCGGTCCGGTGCGGGATGTCGTAGAGCATGATCGGCAGCCCGCTGGCGTCGGCCACCGCGGTGAAGTGGCGCAGCAGCCCGGCCTGCGGCGGCTTGTTGTAGTACGGCGTCACCACCAGCAGGCCGTGCGCGCCGGCCTTCTCCGCCTGCGCGGCCAGCTCGATGGTGTGCCGGGTGTCGTTGGTGCCCACCCCGGCGAGGATCCGGGCGCGGTCGCCGACCGCCTCCGCGACGGCGCGGATCAGGGCCTCCTGCTCCGCGTCGGTGGTGGTCGGCGACTCGCCGGTGGTGCCGTTGAGCACCAGCGCGTCGTTGCCCTGCTCGTCGACCAGGTGGCTGGCGAGCCGTACGGCGCCGTCGAGGTCGAGCGACCCGTCCGTGGCGAACGGGGTCACCATGGCCGTGATCAGTCGCCCGAACGGGCGCGACGCGCCCCGGTCCGGGGCGCCAGGGAGGTCGTGCGTCATGTTCACAACCTAGCGGACGACCACCGGGGCCCCGGCGGCGAAGGGCGACGACTCACTCGGCGTGCGGAGAGGCCGCCACCTCGGTGCCGTCGGGCAGCGTGGAGATCACGAAGTCGGCGAAGACGTTCGGCGCGACCCCCTGGAGCTGCCGCAGGCACTCCACGGCCAACTCCCGGATCTCCACGTCGGCGTGCTCGGTGGCGCGCATCTTGACGAAGTGCCGCCAGGCCCGGTAGTTGCCGGTCACCACGATCCGGGTCTCGGTGGCGTTGGGCAGCACCGCGCGGGCCGCCTGCCGGGCCTGCTTGCGGCGCAGCGTCGGGTTGGGCTCGTCGGTGAAGCGAGCCTCCAGCCCCTCCAGCAGCTCGGTGTACGCCCGGACGGTCGCCTCGGTCGCCTCGACGAACTTCTTGTGCAGCTCCGGGTCGTCGGCGATCACCGACGGCTCGACCATGGCCGCGTCCCGCTCGGGGACATAGCGCTGGGAGAGCTGGGAGTAGGAGAAGTGCCGGTGCCGGATCAGCTCGTGGGTGAAGGACCGGGAGACCCCGCTGAAGTAGAAGCTCACCGAGCCGTGCTCCAGCACCGAGAGGTGGCCCACCTCCAGGATGTGCGCCAGGTAGCCGGCATTGGTCGCGGTGGCCGGGTTCGGCTTCTTCCAGCTCTGGTAGCAGGCCCGGCCGGCGAACTCGGCGAGCGCCTGGCCACCCTCGGCGTCGGTCGACCACGGCACGTCGTCCGGGGCCTGGAACTGGGTCCACGCGATCAGCTTGACCTGGGGCTGCACCATCTCCGGCATTCCTGCGACTGTAGTGGCCGCTGGGCCTCCGGGGAAACCTGGACGCGCGGACGTGAAACGGCGCACCCGCAGGCCGGCGCGTGGGGCTCGGGCCTGTCACGGCGGGTTGCACAAGTCTCAAGGCATGCCGCACGGAGCAGGCGTCACGCCCGTTTGAGGCCCGCATCCCGGAGCGAAGCCCTGGCGGCCGGCACGGTGGCCGACGCCGGCCGTGGGGAACGGTTCAGACGTAGAGCGAGGTGAACGGGGCCCAGGGCAGGTTGCGGGCCACCGAGAAGGCGAACCAGAGCGCCAGGAAGCCGCCGATCACCTTGGGGCTGATGCGCAGCTCCGGCAGCCGCCAGCCGAACGCCCGGTTCCCGGCCCAGGTGACGAAGAGGTAGGCCAGGAAGGGCAGCGAGAAGACGAAGAGGAAGTGGTGCCGGGCGGCGGCCGGCAGGTCGCCGTGCAGCACGTACCAGAGGGCGCGGGTGCCGCCGCAGCCCGGGCAGTCCAGCCCGGTGGTGAGCTTCAGCAGGCACGTCGGCCGGGCGTCCGGGTCGCTGTGGGTGGGGTCGCTGAGCAGCGCGTAGGCCATGCCGAGGCCGACGCAGCCGAGCGCCGCGAGGGGCACCGCCCAGCGCGGGGCGCGGGCGTGCATCCGCAGCACGAGGCGGGTGAACCGGTCCGGCTCGACCGGCTGGTACGCCACCCCGGCCGGCCAGATCGCCGACCCGCCGGGCTCGGCGTGCGGCCCCGCCACGGCGTGCGCGAAGTGCGGGCCAGCGTGGGCGGCGGGCGGGCCGGCGGGCGCGGCGTGCGGGCCGGCGGGCGCGGCGTGCGGGCCGGCCGGGGCCGGGCCGGTGGGGCCGGTCGGCGGGCCGGGGACCGCCTGCGGATCGGGCGGGGCGGCCGGCCGGTCAACGCTCGTCACGCGCTCACCGTACACCCGCCACGCCGACCAGGGCGGCGGCCAGCGGAGCCGCCAGGTCGCCGGCCTCCGGCGGGGCGACCGCGTCGAGGCCGAGCCAGCCGGCCAGCCGGTAGAGCTCGGCGGCGAGGGCCACCGCGGTCTCCCCCGGGTCGGCTCCCGGCTCGACCCAGGCGGCCGGCACCAGCAGCGCCCCCGCCTTCCGGTCGGCCTTGAGGTCGACCCGGGCGGTGAACCGCTCGCCCTGCAGGAACGGCAGCACGTAGTAGCCGTGCACGCGCTGCGGCGCGGGCACGTAGATCTCGATCCGGTAGCTGAAGTCGAAGAGCCGCTCGGCGCGGGCCCGCTCCCAGACCAGCGGGTCGAACGGGCTGACCAGGGTGTTGCCGCGCACCCACCGAGGCAGCCGGGCCTGCGCGTGCAGGTAGGCCGGTTGCCGCCAGCCCGGCACCGTGACCGGGGTCAGCTCGCCCGCCTCGACCAGTTCGGCGACCGCCCGCCGGGCGCCGGCCACGGGCAGCCGGAAGTAGTCGCGCAGCTCCGGCTCGGCGGCCACGCCCAGCGACCGGGCAGCGACGGCCACCAGGGTGCGGTAGGCGTCCGCCTCGCTCGGGGTGGGGGCCTCGAGCACGGCGGCCGGCAGCACCCGCTCGGGCAGGTCGTAGCGGCGGGCGAAGGAGGGGGTGCGCTCGGCGGCGGTCACCTCACCGGCCCAGAACAGGTATTCCAGCGCGCGTTTGACCGTCGACCAGTTCCAGCCCCAGTTGCCGGTCTCCCGGGGCGCGTCGTGCTCGATCTCGGCGGCGGTGAGCGGCCCCCGGGCGGCCACCTCGTCGCGGACCCAGGCCACCAGCTCGGGCTGCTCCTGGGCGACCCGGCGCATCCCGCCCCAGGACTCGTCGCGGGCCCTGGCCATCCGCCAGCGCAGCGCCGGGTGCAGGTCGACCGGGATCAGCGACGCCTCGTGCCCCCAGTATTCGAAGAGCTCCCGGGGACGCCGGTAGGCGGCGGCGTCGAGCAGCGTGGTCGGGTAGGGCCCGAGCCGGCTGTAGAGAGGCAGGTAGTGCGCGCGTTGCAGGACGTTGACCGAGTCCATCTGGATCAGCCCGACCCGGTCCAGCACCCGCCGCAGGTGCCGGCGGGTGGGCAGGCCGGTGGGCGTCGGGTCGGCAAAGCCCTGGGCGGCCAGGGCGACCCGGCGGGCCTGGGCGAGCGAGAGCGATTCCGGTGCGGTCATCGTCGGCGACCCTAATCCACCGGTCCGACGGGCTTCATTCGGACGCAGCGCCGCCTAGCGGCGCGGCGGCCGAATTGTGGCCGCCCCGGAGCGGACGCTGGACCCGCCGGCCATCGCGGCATAGAACGGACAGGTGGTCACCATTCGCCGGGAGGAACCGGACGACGCGGCGGCGGTCGCCCGGGTGCACGTGCACGGCTGGCAGGCCGGATACGCCGGGATCATGCCGGACGAGGTGCTGCGCCGGCTGAACCCGGACGCCTGGGCGCAGCGCCGCCGGGACGTCGGCACCGCCGACCCGGAGCACCCGTTCACCACCCTGCTCGCCGAGGTCGACGGGGCGGTCACCGGCTTCACCACCTTCGGGCCGTACCGGAACAACCAGGACCGCGGCGACCTCGACCCGCGGTACGGCGAGATCCTGGCGATCTACCTGGAGCCGACGCACTGGGGCACCGGCGCCGGGCGGGTGCTGTTCGCCGCGGCCCGGGCCGGCCTGGCCGAGCGGGGCTGGGCCGAGTACCGGCTCTGGGTGCTCGCCGACAACGCCCGCGCCCGCCGCTTCTACGAGCGGGCCGGCCTGTCACCGGACGGTGAGGAGTCCACCTACCCGGTGCCGCTGTCCGGCGGGCGCGAGCCGGTCCGGCTCCGCGAGCTGCGCTACACCGCCCGCCTGGACGGTTGACCCGGACGGCCCGCCCCGATCGGCGGGACCGCCACCGGTCGGCGCGGCCCCGCCCCGGATCGGCAGGACGAGCAGCAGCGCCAGGCTGATCCAGACGTACGTGTTGCTGCCGAGGAAGCCGTCGACGCCGGTGAAGTCCTTCTCCCACGCCCAGACGATCCGGCTGCTCAGGAAGGCGTACCCGACGAGGGCGGCGGCCAGCAGCAGGCGGCGCCGGCGGCTGCGGGCGGGCGCCGCCAGGCCGTTGTCGACCAGCAGGATCAGCGCGGGCAGCAGCCAGACCAGGTGGTGCACCCAGGTCACCGGGCTGACCAGGCACATGGCGGCGCCGGTCAGCGCCAGCCCGGTGGCCTCGTCGCCGGCGGCCACCGCGGCCCGGGAGCGCCACGCCCAGAAGGCCAGCGTGGCGAGCACCAGCGCCAGCCAGGCCACGGTGCTCGGGTGCACCGGGTCCAGCCGGGCCACCATCCCGCGCAGCGACTGGTTGGAGACGAAGGCCAGCTCGCCCACCCGGTCGGTGTTCCAGATCGCCTCGGTCCAGAACTCCCGGGAGGCGTCCGGGAGGAGCCCGCCGGCCAGCAGGGTCGCCGCGGTCGCCGCGCCCATCGCGGTGAACGCGGCCCGCCAGCGACCGGTGACCAGCAGGTAGACGATGAAGATGCCCGGGGTCAGCTTGATCGCGGTGGCCAGTCCGACGCCCACCCCGGCCCACCGGCTGCCCGCCGGCAGCAGCCGCAGCAGGTCCAGCGCCACCAGGAAGAGCAGCAGCATGTTGACCTGGCCGAAGTTGACCGTCTCCCGCATCGGCTCGAACGCGGCGATCAGGCAGAGCGCGACGGCCAGGGCGAACCAGCGGGTCCAGCGGCAGCGGCGGGCGATCGGGTCGACCAGCCACCAGATCACCACCGTGCTGGCCAGCACGGTGATGACCACGCTCACGGTGATCGCGGCCGGCCACGGCAGGTAGGCCATCGGCAGCATGACCAGGGCGGCGAACGGCGGGTAGGTGAAGCCGTACTGGGTGCCGGCCTTGAGGAAGTCGTAGATCTCCCCGCCGTCGTGCGCCCAGAAGTCCAGCGCGCCGTAGTAGACCTTCAGGTCGAAGAAGCCGTGCCGCACGGCGGCCACCGAGAGGAAGGCGGTCACCGCGCCGGCGAGCACCACCACGGCGACGACCTGTCCGAGCGTCCGCCTGGCACCCTGCGCCACCGTCGCCTCCCTCGCCCTGCGTAGGCTCACGTGCCATGGCTCTCGGGTACGTCCGCCCAGCGCGTCCGGAGGACGCCGGCGAGATCGCACGCATCCAGCTCGCGACCTGGCGGGTCGCGTACCGCCGGATCCTGCCCCGGCACGTGCTCGACAACCTGGACGAGGCGTACCTCGCCCGGCGGTGGAGCGCGGCGGTGCAGGAGCCGCCCTCGGGCGCGCATCGCGTGCTGGTCGCCGTCGAACAGGCCGAGCAATCCTATCTGGTGGGGTTCGCGGCTTCCGGTCCGGCCGACGCCGAGGCGCTGGCCCCGGGCGAGCCGGCCGACGCCCTCGCCGACGGCGTGGCGGCGGTGACCGACCTGCTGGTCGAGCCGCGCTGGGGCCGGCGCGGGCACGGCAGCCGGCTGCTCGCCGCGGCGGTCGACCTGTGGCGGTCCGACGGCTTCGGCCGGGCGGTGGCCTGGGCGTTCGACGCGGACGCGGCGACCCGGAAGTTCCTCACCTCGACCGGCTGGGAGCCGGACGGCGCGGCCCGCGCGCTGGACGTGGACGACATGCTGGTCCCCCAGCTCCGCCTGCACGTCGCCGTCCCCGCCGAGCCGGCCGCTTCCTGAGTACGGTCGCCGCCGTCGCGCGATGTCGGCGGGTCGGCCTACGGTGGAGGCCATGACCACGACGGCGGCGTCGACCCCCACCGACCTGGAGGCGTTCCGGGTCGAACTGACCGGCTACGCCTACCGGATGCTCGGGTCGGTCTTCGACGCCGAGGACGCGGTGCAGGAGACCCTGCTGCGGGCCTGGCGGGGGCGGGACGGCTTCGACGGCCGGTCCAGCCTGCGCACCTGGCTCTACCGGATCGCCACCAACGTCTGCCTCGACCTGCTGCGGGGGCGCGGGCGGCGGGCCCTGCCGGTGGACCTGGGCGCCCCGTCGGCGCCGGTGGCGGCGTCGCTCGGCACCCCCGCCGGCGACTGGGTGGAGCCGGTGCCGGACGCGGCGGTGCTGCCCGCCGACCCGGCGGAGCTGGCGGTGGCCCGGGAGTCGGTGCGGCTGGCGTTCGTCGCCGCGCTCCAGCACCTGCCGCCCCGGCAGCGCGCGGTGCTGATCCTGCGCGACGTGCTGCGCTGGCGGGCCGACGAGGTCGCCGATCTGCTCGACGCCAGCGTGCCGGCGGTCAACAGCGCGCTGCAGCGGGCCCGGGCCACCCTGGCCGGGGTGCGGGACGGGCGGCCGGACCTCGGGCCGGCCCTCGACCCGGCCGACCGCGACCTGCTCGACCGCTACGTGGACGCCTTCGCCCGCTACGACATCGACGCCCTTGTCGCGCTGCTGCGGGACGACGCGGTGCAGAGCATGCCGCCCTACCCGATGTGGCTGCGCGGGGCGGCGGAGATCGGCCGCTGGCTGCGCGGGCCGGGCGCCGGCTGCCGGGGATCCCGGCTGGTCCGGATCACCGCGAACGGCGGCTCGGCGCTGGCCCAGTACCGGCCCGATCCGGCCGGCGGCCACCGGGCCTTCTCGATCCAGCTGCTGGACGTCTCCGGCGGCCGGATCAGCCGGCTCACCCACTTCCTCGACCTCCGGCTCTTCGCCCGGTTCGGCCTGCCGCCGCACCTCGACTCCTGATCCCCGGCCGGCGCCGATGAGTTCCGGCCGGCCGCGTCGTCCACCCCTGGTACGCCCGGACGACCGCCCGCTGGCTCGTTGAACCGGGAGAACACCGGGCACGACCGTGGAGGAGAAGATCATGTTCGAGGAGACGAAGGCGTTCAGCAGCTTCTCGGTGGACGACACCGGCCGGGCCGAACGGTTCTATGCCGACGCCCTGGGGTTGCGGGTGTCCCGTGACGAGGCGATGGGCGAACTGCTGCGGCTGCACGTGGGCGGCGGCTCGGTGCTGGTCTACCCGAAGCCCGACCACGCCCCGGCCAGCTTCACCGTGCTCAACTTCCCGGTCGACGACATCGACCGGGCGGTGGACGAGCTGACCGGGCGGGGCGTGCGGTTCGCCCGCTACGACGGCATGCCGCAGGACGACAAGGGGATCATGCGGGGCAACGGCCCGTCGATCGCCTGGTTCACCGACCCGGCCGGCAACGTCATGTCGGTCATCGAGCAGGGCTGAGCCGGTGACCGGCGGTCCCGGCACGGGGCGGGACCGCCGGCCCCCGGTCAGCCCTTGTCGGCCCCGGAGTTGGCGTCCCGGACGAAGTACCGCTGGAAGATCATGAAGAGCACCGCCACCGGGATGGTGGCGAGCAGCGCCGCACCGAGCTTGAGCGGATACTGGGTGCCCTTGCCGAGGGACCCGCTGACCAGGTCCGCCAGGCCCCGGGGCAGGGTGAACAGGCTCGGGTCCTGCACCGCGACCAGGCTGTGCGGGAACTCGTTCCAGGAGCCCTGGAACGACAGGATGGTCAGCGTGATCAGGGCGGGCCGCGCCATCGGCAGCACCACCGACCAGTAGGTGCGGAACACCCCCGCCCCGTCGATGCGGGCCGCCTCCTCGACGCTGACCGGGACCGACTCGAAGAACTGCTTCATGATGAACACGCCGGCCGCGTCGGCCAGCAGCGGCACCACCAGGCCCGCGTAGCTGTCGTAGAGGCCGAGCTGCTTGAGGACCAGGAACTTCGGGATCAGCAGCACCACGCCGGGCACCGCCATCACCGCGATGACCGCGGCGAAGAGCCCGGCCCGGCCCCGGAACCGCAGCCGGGCGAGCGCGTAGCCGGCGAGCGAGTCGAAGAACACCCGGCCGAGGGTGACCAGCACGGTGACCAGCAGCGAGTTGCCGAGCCAGAGCGGGAAGTTGGTGCCGGCGAAGATCCGCTCGAACCCGGCCAGCGACACCGGGTCGGGCACCGGCGAGAGCGGGTTCGCCGCCGCGTCCGGCTCGGTCTTGAACGAGCTGCCGAGCTGGATGACGAACGGGTACAGGAAGACCAGGCCGAAGAAGATCAGGACCGCGTACCCCAGGAAGCGGTTGACCTGGGCGCGCGGCCCGCGGTCGGCGCGGCGGGCGACGGGCGCCGCCGGCCGGTCGGTCAGCACGGCCATGTCAGGACCCCTCCGGTACGCGGCGCCGCCACCACCGGCCGCGCCGGGGCTCGTCCCGGTCGGCCATCACCCGGCGCTGGAACAGGGTGAGCAGGATGATGATCAGGAACAGCACGAACGAGATGGCCGCGCCGGAACCGTAGTCGAAGTCCCGGAACGCGGTCCGGTACGACAGGTAGGCCGGGGTGAGCGTGGTCTTGGCCGGGTCGCCCTGGCTCATCACGTACACCTGGTCGAAGACCTGCCAGGAGCCGATCAGGCCGAGGGTGAGCACCAGGAAGGTGGTCGGCTTGATCAGCGGCAGGGTGACGTGCCGGAAGCGCTGCCACGGGCTCGCCCCGTCCAGGGTGCTGGCCTCGTCGAGCGCCACCGGGACGCCCTGCAGCGCGGCGAGGAACATCAGCATGAACGTGCCCGACGTGGTCCAGATGACCAGACAGATGATCGACATCATCGCCACGCTCGGCCCGGAGAGCCAGTCCCACCAGGTCAGCCCGAGCGGGCCGCCGGAGGTGAGCGCGGCGGGCGGGGCGTCCACCCCGACGGCGCCGAGGAGCAGGTGCAGCACGCCCCGGGAGTCGGCGAACCACTCCGGCCCGTTGATGCCGAAGAAGCCGAGCAGGTTGTTGACCGCGCCGGAGTTGGCGAACAGGAACAGGAACACCACGCTGATCGCCACCGAGCTGGTGACCGAGGGGAAGTAGAAGGCGCTGCGGAAGAAGCCCTTCCCCTTGAGCATCCGGTTGTTCACCACCAGCGCGAGGCCGAGGGCCAGTGCGGTCTGCACCGGCACCACGATGCCCACGTAGTAGATGTTGTTGCGGATGCTGGTCATGAAGTCGCGGCGGTCCAGCCCGTCCTCGGTGAACAGCCGGGTGTAGTTCCTGGTGCCAACGACCGGCACGTCCCCGGTGAACGGGCTGCCCTGGCCGTTCCAGTCGGTGAGGCTCACCCAGAGCGCCATGAGGATCGGCAGCAGCAGGAAGAGCCCGAGGATCACGATCACCGGCGCGACGAAGAGCCAGCCGGCGATGTTCTCGTTGCTGCGAATGCCGCCGCCACGGCGGCGGCGCGCCGGACCGGCCGACGCGGTGCCCGGGGCGGCGAGTGCCTCCGTTGCCATCTCCCCTCCCTTCTGTGGGGATGGAAGGGCCCCCTCTTGACGCCCGGCGTCAACAAGGGGCCCCTCCGTCTACCTCAGCCGCCGAGCGCCGCCTTGGCGTTCTTGTCGAAGTTCGCCAGGATCGTCTTCGGGTCGCCGGTGGCCAGCCCCTGGAGACCGGCCTCCAGGTCGCGCAGCACGCTGTCCATCTTCGGGGCGTTCACCGGGCCCTGGGCGTACGCGGCGCCGTCGATGAACGGCTTGTCCGCCGGGAAGGCGCCGGTGTACTGGTCGCGGACCGACTGCCGGGACGGCATCACGCCGAACGCCTTGGCGAAGGCGATCTGCTGGTCGCCCGCGGTCATCGCCTCGACGAACTTGATCGCCTGGTCCTTGAACTTGGACTTCGCCGCGATGCCCCAGCACTGGGTGAAGGAGAGGGTGCCCTGCCCCTTCGGGCCGGCCGGCAGCGGGACGACCTTGTACTTGACCTTCGGGAAGTCGTTCTGCAGGGCGCCCTTGATCCAGTTGCCCTCGATGGTCATCACGGCCTTGCCCTTGCCGAACGCCTCACCGGACCAACCGGCGTCGAGCTGCTTCGGGAACTTCGCGTAGCCGCTGGTGATCAGGGACTTCACGTACTGGAGGGCCTGCAGGTTCTCCGGGGTGTCGGCGGTGGGCTGCTTGCCGTCCTTGCTCATCAGCCAGCCGCCGTTCTGCACCAGGAACGCGCCGATCCGGTCCCGGGTGTCGCCCAGGGCCAGCGCCACCATGCCCTTCGCCTTGATCTTCTGGCTGGCGGCGGTGAGCTGGTCCCAGGTGGTGGGGATGTCCGCGTCGGTCAGGCCGGCCTTGGTCCAGAGGTCGGTGTTGATCTCGAGAGCCAGGGTGGAGAAGTCCTTCGGCGCGCAGTAGAGCTTGCCGTCGTAGGTGAAGGTGTTGCGGAGGCTCTCGTAGAAGTCGTCCTTGTTGCTGACCTTGTCGCCGTACGGCTCCAGCGCGCCGACGCTGGCGTAGTCGGCGAACCGGGACGCGTCGACGTAGAAGACGTCCGGCGGGGTTCCGCCGGCCAGAGCCTGGCCGAGCTGCTGGGTGAGGTCCTGGGCCGGGGTGACGGTGGCGGTGTTGCCGCTCGAGGAGGCCCACTTGGCCGCGGCGTCCTGCACGGCCTTGGTCTCCGCCTCGCCGGAGGAGCCGATCATGATCTGGAGGCTGGCCGGGCCGCTGGACTGCTTGGTGTCCTTGGCGGAGTCGTCGAAGCCGCTGCCGCAGGCGGCGGAGCCGAACAGGGCGACGGCGGCGATGCCGGCCATCGCCGCCCGGGTGAGGGTGCGAGGTGTCATCTGATTCTCCTGATGGGGATGGGGGATCACGCGGTGTGCCGGAGCACGAGCGTGGGGCTGAGCAGCACTTGCGGGTCGGTGGGCTGGCCGTCGAGCGAGCCGGTGAGCAGCTCGACGCAGCGTGCGGCGGCGGCCGCGAGCGGCTGGCTGACGCTGGTCAGCCCGATCGCGGTGGCCACCGGGGTGTCGTCGAAGCCGACCACGGCGACCGGCGCGGTCGCGTCCCGGACGGCCCGGAGGGCACCCAGCGCGAGGGAGTCGCTGACGCAGACCACCGCGGTCGGCGGCTCGTCGGCGGCGAGCAGCTCGCGCATCTCGCGCTCGCCCTGCGCGATGCCGTCCTCGGTCTCGCGATGCGGTGCGGCGCCGTCGAGGCCGGCCGCCGCCATGGCGGTACGCCAGCCGGCGCGCCGGTCGTCGCCGACGCCCGAGCCCGCCGGCCAGCCGATGAAGCCGATCCGGCGGTGGCCGGTGTCGAGGAGCCGCCGGGTGGCCTGCGCGGTGCCGGCGGCACCGTCCACGTCGACCCAGGGGTGGGCGTCCGGCGTGTCCCAGGGCCGGCCGAAGGTCACGAACGGCACCTTCCGCTCGGCCAGCCAGGCGGTACGCGGATCGCCGTGGTCGGTGCCGGTGAGCACGAACCCGTCCAGCTCGTACGCGCCGAGCAGGTCGTCGTAGGTGGCGATCTCGTGGTCGTCGTCGACGGCGGTGTAGAGCAGGACCCGGTAGCCGGCCGCGTCGGCGGTCTCGGTGAGCCCGTGCAGGAACCGGTCGAGCACGGAGCCGTTGATGCCGTCGCGGGTGGGCTCGATGCGGACCGCGATGAGCCGGGACCGGCCGGTACGCATCTGCCGGGCGGCCTGGTTGGCCCGGTAGCCCAGGGTGCTGATCGCCTCCTGCACCCGGCGCCGGGTCTCCTCGCGGACGATGTGCGGCGCGTTGAGCACGTTGGAGACCGTCTGCCGGCTCACCTGGGCATGCCGGGCCACGGTAGCGATGGTCACCTTTTCAGCCACGAAATCCCTCTCGCCGCCTTGAACGATCCAACTCCGATGCGGCAGGATTAGATCGTTCAAAGTTTCTGGAATGTTTCGCACTTTGCACCGGCCGGCCGCTTCTGTCAATACGTCCGGCCACCCGATCAGCACCAGGAGTCCCCCGTGCCCGAACGCCACCTGCAACCCCTGCTGCACGAACTGGTCGGCGTCGTTTCCGCCCCCACCAGCGCGCTGGGCGACCCGGCAGGGCAGATCCGGCCGAGCGGCGTCCAGGGCGTCTTCCACGCCGACGCGCGAGTGCTCTCCCGCGCCGAGCTGCGCGTGGACGACCGGGAGACGGAGGCGCTGACCCAGGGTCCGGCCGGGCCGCACGGCATCCGCTTCGTCACCCTCGCCCGCTGGCTCGGCGACCCCGCCCCCGACCCGACCGTCCGGATCGACCGGACCCGGCAGGCCGGCCCGCACGGCCTCACCGAGGAACTGGTCGTCTCCTCCACCGCCTCGATCCCGGTCCGCGCCACGGTCAGCGTGGACCTCGCCTGCGACCTCGCCCCGATCGAGCTGGTCAAGTCCGGCGGCAGCGGAGCACCGCTGGAGGCCAAGGCGGGCGAGCCCGGCCGCGTCGAGTGGGCCGCCGAGGGCGTCACCGTGACGGTGACCGGCGAGGCGGCCACCGTGGACACCACCGGCGACCGGACCACCGCGCCCCGGTTGAGCTGGCCGGTCGCGCTCGCCCCCGGCGAGGCCGTGACGCTGCGCTGGCGGCTCGCCGTGACCGACCCGAAGGCGGTCGTGGCCGCCCCGTCCGCCGGTCCCGAGTGGTCCGTCCCGGAGGTACGCGCCGACGACCGCCGCCTGGTCCGGCTGCTCGACCGCTCCCTGGCCGACCTGCGCGGGCTGCGGCTGGCCGACCCGGCGCAGCCGGGAGACGTCTTCCTCGGCGCCGGGGTGCCCTGGTTCCTCACCCTGTTCGGCCGGGACAGCCTCTGGGCGGCCCGGATGATGCTGCCGCTCGGCACCGAGCTGGCCGCCGGGACGCTCCGGGTCCTCGCCCGCCGGCAGGGCACCCGGGTCGACCCGACCACCGGGGAGGCGCCCGGCAAGATCCTGCACGAGCTGCGCCGGCACGAGTTCACCCTGGCCGACAACGGGCTGCGGCTGCCGCCCGCCTACTACGGCACGGTCGATGCCACCATGCTCTGGGTGGGGTTGCTGCACGACGCCTGGCGCTGGGGCCTTCCCGCCGAGCAGGTCGAACCGCTGCTGCCGCACCTGGAGGCCGCGCTCGGCTGGCTCGGCGTGCACGCCGACGCCGACGGCGACGGCTTCGTCGAGTACGTCGACACCACCGGCCACGGCCTGGCCAACCAGGGCTGGAAGGACTCCGGCGACGCCGTCCGGTACCGCGACGGCCGGTTGGCCGAGCCGCCGATCGTGCTGGCCGAGGTGCAGGGGTACGCGTTCCAGGCGGCGGTGAACGGCGCCGACCTGCTCGACGCCTTCGGCCGCCCGGGCGCCGACCGCTGGCGCGGCTACGCGGAGCGGCTCGCCGAGCGGTTCCGGGCCGCGTTCTGGGTCGACGGCCGGCACGGCCCGCAGCCCGCCCTCGCCCTGGACCGGGACAAGCGCCCGGTGGACTCACTGACCAGCAACATCGGCCACCTGCTCGGCACCGGGCTGCTGTCGGACGCCGAGTCGGCGCAGGTCGCGGCGCTGCTCTCCACCGAGGCCCTGGCCGGCGGTTTCGGGCTGCGCACCATGTCCACCGACGACGCCGGGTTCAGCCCGCTCTCCTACCACTGCGGGTCGATCTGGGCGCACGACACCGCGATCGTGCTCGGCGGCCTGGCCCGGGCCGGCTATCGCGAGGCCGCGCTCCGGCTCGCCGACGGTCTGCTCGGCGCCGCCGAGGCGTTCGACTACCGCCTCCCCGAGCTGTACGGCGGGGACGGCCGGGGGGCGTTGGGCCGTCCGGTGCCGTACCCGGCGGCGTGCCGCCCGCAGGCCTGGTCGGCGGCGGCCGCGGTGCTGCTGCTGCAGGCCGGCGTGGGGCTCTACCCCGACGTGCCCGGCGGCCGGGTGGAGCTGCGCCCCCTGGCCGGTCCCGAACTGGGCGCCCTCGCCGCCGACAACCTCCGCGTCGCCGGCACCCCGGTCACGGTCGAGGTCGACCGCGCCGCCCAGCCCACCATCACCGGCCTCCCGCCGACCCTGACCGTCACCCCGCCCCGCATCCCCACCCAGCGCCCGGCCACCGACCCCACCCGGTCCCCCGCCTGACCGCCCCCGCTCCGTCGATCAGGAAGTTGGCGGCGAGGTCGATCTCCTTCACTGCCGCCAACTTCATGATCAACCCGGCGGGGCCGGGGTGAATTCGGCGATGACCTCGTCGTCCTCCATGGCGCCCGTGGGGCGGAAGCCGAGGGAGCGGTAGAGGGCGGCGGCCGGGAGGTTGTCCGGGTGGTAGCTGAGGCGGACCGGGTGGCCCTGGCCGGCCAGCCAGCCGGCGAGGGTACGGACGGTGGCCCGGCCGATGCCCCGGTCCTGCTCGGCGGCGTCGATCACCATGCCGCCGATCCAGCGGGAGCCGTCGTCGTCCACGCCCCACATGACGTGCCCGACCACCGTCTCGCCGGCGTAGACGGCGAGCGAGGTCCAGACGTCCGAGCGCATGGTCAGCAGCAGGTAGCGGGCGGCCAGGGCCGGCACCCAGGCGCGCTGGTCGTCGCGGGGCGCGATGTCGGCCACGGCCCGCCAGTTGTCGTCGTCCACCGGCCGCAGGGTCACCTGGCGACCGGCGCGGTCGCGCAGCACGGAATCGATCACGGCGGTCAGCCTAGGCGCGGGCCGCCGGCCGGACGACCGGTTTCCGGCAGGCCCCTCAGCCGGCCGCCGCGGCGTCCAGGAAGGGACGCGGGTCGCCCGCGCCGAGGTCGGTGATCCCCGCGCTGTGCAGGGCGCCGATGGCGAGGGTACGCCGCACCGCGGCGAAGGTGATCACGTGACCGATCGTCCCGCCCAGGGTGTGCGTGGTGGGCGGCGCGCAGGTGGTGTCCACGAAGGTGTCCGCCAGGGTGCCGTCGGCCAGCGTCCGAGCCACGAAGGCGCGCCAGTCCCGGCCGGCGACCGCGTGCCGGGCGGCCAGACCGGGCACCGACCGGTCGCTCTCGTCGGGCCACTCGCCGCCGCGCAGCGCGGAGAGCCAGTGCTCCTCCTGGGTGACCATCGCGTTGATCAGTGAGCGGAGGGTGGGCCCTTCGTCGATGGTCTCCACCGACAGCGCGATGGGCCGGTCGAGCACCTCCTCGCCGAGCGTGCCGGCGCGATCGATGATCGCGGTGAGCGTGTCGACGTGGTGGTCGACCAGGTGCTGGAGAACGTTCATCGGAGTCTCCGTTCGGGTGGCCGGCAGCCGCAGGCCGCCGGGGGGCTGGAAGTGGACGCCGCTGGGGCAGGGCAGCTCCAGCTCGCGAAAGGTGAGCGGCGGCCGGCGCCGGACCACGGTCGGCGCCGACCCGTACGACCGCTGGAAGGCGCGGGTGAACGCCTCGTGCGAGCCGTACCCGGCCTCGACGGCGATGTCGAGGACGGTCCGGTCGCTGGTGATGAGCCGGTGCGCCGCGCGCTCCAGCAGCAGCCGGCGGCGCAGGGCACCCGGGGGCTCCCCGGTGGCGGCGGCGACCAGCCGGTCGAAGTGGAAGCGGGACAGATGGGCCTGGGTCGCCACCTCGCTCGGGCTGGCGGTCGGGTCGTCGAGCGCGACCTGGAGCCAGTCGAGGATGCCGGTGAGCCCGTCCGTCGAGGTCATGCGTTCAGCCTGCACCCGAGGGCCGGCACCGCGCTTGATCGCGGTTGCGGACGTGCCGGCGAGCCGGGGGTGCACCCGGCCGGGGGGCGGCTCAGTCCAGCAGGGCGTCCAGGCCGACGGTGAGGCCGGGCCGGCGGCGCACCTCGCGCACGGCCAGCAGCACGCCGGGCATGAACGAGGCCCGGTCGTACGAGTCGTGCCGGATGGTCAGCGTCTCGCCGGTGGTGCCGAAGAGCACCTCCTGGTGGGCGACCAGTCCGGTGGCGCGGACGGCGTGCACCCGCACCCCGTCGATCTCGGCGCCGCGCGCGCCCGGCACCTCGTCCTTGGTGGCGTCCGGCGTGGGGCCGAGACCGGCCTCGGCGCGGGCCTGCGCGATCAGCCGGGCGGTGTGCGTCGCGGTGCCGCTGGGCGCGTCCAGCTTGCGCGGGTGGTGCTGCTCGATGATCTCGACCGACTCGAAGTGCCGGGCCGCGCGGGCGGCGAACTGCATCATCAGCACCGCGCCGATGCCGAAGTTGGGGGCGATCACCACGCCCACCCCGGGCTTGCGCTCCAGCCAGCCGCGCACCCGGTCCAGCCGCTGCTCGGTGAAGCCGGTGGTGCCGACCACCGCGCTGATGCCCTGGTCGATGCACCAGTGCAGGTTGTCCATGACGACGTCCGGAGTGGTGAAGTCGACGACCACCTCGGCGCCGGCGTCGGAGGCGGCGAACAGGCCGTCACCCTGGTCGATCATCGCCACCAGGTCCATGTCGGCGGCGGCGTCGACCGCCTTGCAGACCTCCATGCCCATCCGGCCGCGGGCACCCAGCACGCCGACCCGGATCGGCTCGGCCAGGCCCTTCTCCTGCTCGTCAGTCACGGGGCACAACCTATCCCAATCGGGACGCGGGCACCCCGCGGGACCGCTCAGCGGGACGCGGCGAAATCGGACTCGTCGAACGGGCCGACCACGGCGAGGGACATCGGCCGGGCGAGCAGGTCGGCGGCGAGGCCGTTCACGTCGTCCAGGGTCACCGCGTCGACCCGGGCGAGCAGCTCGTCCACCGGCATCAGGTCGCCGTAGAGCAGCTCACCCTTGGCCAGCCGGCTCATCCGGGAGCCGGTGTCCTCCAGGCCGAGGACGAAGGAGCCCTTGCTCATCCCCTTGCCCCGGGCCAGCTCGTCCTCGCTGATCCCGTGCGCGGCCACCTTGGCCAGCTCGGCCCGGGTCAGGTCCAGCACCTCGTCCACCTTGCCCGGCGCGCAGCCGGCGTAGACGGCGAACAGCCCGCTGTCGGCGTACTGGCTGGCGTACGAGTAGACCGAGTAGGCCAGGCCGCGCTGCTCGCGGATCTCCTGGAACAGCCGGCTGGACATGCCGCCGCCGAGGACGTTGTTGAGCACGCCGAGGGCGAAGCGCCGCTCGTCGATGCGGTCGATGCCGGGGCAGCCGAGGATCACGTGCGCCTGCTCGGTCTCCTTCGACTCGACCAGGGTGGTGGCCGGCTTCGTGCGTACCGCCGGGGAGGCCGACCGGTGCGGGGCCGGCACCGCCGGGTCGGTGTCCAGCGGGGTCCCGCGCAGCGCCTGGCGGACCAGCTTGACCACGGCGGCGTGGTCGAGGTTGCCGGCGGCGGCGATGACGATCTGCGGCGCGGTGTAGCGGCGCCGGTAGAAGCTCTGGATCTGCCGCCGGGTCATCGGGGTGACCGTCGCCTCGGTGCCGGAGATCAGCCGGCCGAGAGGGTGGTCGCCGTAGACGGCCCGGGCGAAGAGGTCGTGCACCTCGTCGCCGGGCTCGTCGTCGTGCATCGCGATCTCTTCGAGGATGACGCCGCGCTCGGTCTCCACGTCGGCGGCGTCCAGCACCGAGTCGGCGACCAGGTCGCACATGACGTCGATGGCCAGCGACAGGTCCTCGTCCAGCACGCGGGCGTAGTAGCAGGTGTATTCCTTCGTGGTGAAGGCGTTGGTCTCGCCGCCGACCGCCTCGATCTCGGCGGAGATGTCCAGCGCGGTGCGCTTCCGGGTGCCCTTGAAGAGCAGGTGCTCCAGGAAGTGCGCGGCGCCGGCCTGCGGCCCGGTCTCGTCGCGGGAGCCGACGGCGACCCAGATGCCGAATGAGACGCTGCGCATCGCCGGGATCGCCTCGGTGAGCACCCGCAGCCCGCTGGGCAGCACGGTGCGGCGCACGGTGCCGCCGAGCGGGTCGTCGCTGAGCGTGCGGGTGACCGCCCGGGTCGCCCCGGGGCCGGACGACACCACCCCCCGTCGATCCGCAGGAGAAGACGAACGCCGGGTTCGGCTCACGAAAACCTGCTCTCAGTTCGACGAGGGGTGGATGGTGCGGTGGTCGACGAGCGGCGGCGCGCCGTCGACCTGGAGCCGTCGACCGGCCGGGGGGGGGGCGCCGGCGCGGGGGGGGGGGGCGCCGCCGGCCCCCCCCGGCCGGTGATGGATCAGCTGTGCCGGGTCCGGCGACGCGGGCGGGACTCGCCGCCGCCCTCGCCGCCCTCGCCGCCCTCGCCCCGCTCCGGGCCCCGGCCGCCGCGCTCGCGGTCGCCCCGGTCCCGCGGGCCACGGTCGCCGCGGTCGCGGCCGGCCGGCCGCTCGCCACCGGCGGCCTCACCGGCCGGCGCCTCGGCGCCCTCCGGGCGGACCTTGTCCAGGTAGATCTTGCCGCGCTGGTCGATGTCGGCGATCTCCACCTCGACCTTGTCGCCGACGTTGAGGAAGTCCTCGACCTTCTCGACCCGCTTGCCGTCGCCCACCTTGGAGATGTGCAGCAGGCCGTCGCGGCCCGGGAGCAGCGAGATGAAGGCGCCGAACGCGGCGGTCTTCACCACGGTGCCGAGGAACCGGTCGCCGACCTTCGGCAGCGTCGGGTTGGCGATCGCGTTGATCCGCTCGACCGCGGCCTGGGCCGACGGGCCGTTGGTCGCGCCGACGTAGATGGTGCCGTCGTCCTCGATGGAGATCTCGGCGCCGGTCTCGTCCTGGATGGCGTTGATGGTCTGGCCCTTCGGGCCGATCACCATGCCGATCTTGTCGACCGGGATCTTCACGGTGGTGACCCGCGGGGCGTAGTCCGACATCTCGGCCGGAGCCTCGATGGCCCGCTGCATCACGTCGAGGATGGTCTGCCGGGCCTCGTTCGCCTGCTGGAGCGCGGCGGCCAGCACGTCCGACGGGATGCCGTCGAGCTTGGTGTCGAGCTGGAGCGCGGTGACGAAGTCCCGGGTGCCGGCGACCTTGAAGTCCATGTCGCCGAACGCGTCCTCGGCGCCGAGGATGTCGGTCAGCGTCACGTACTGGGTCTTGCCCTCGACCTCGTCGGAGATGAGGCCCATGGCGATGCCGGCGACCGGTGCCTTCAGCGGCACACCGGCCGAGAGCAGGCCCAGCGACGAGGCGCAGACCGAGCCCATCGAGGTGGAGCCGTTGGAGCCGAGCGCCTCGGAGACCTGCCGGATGGCGTACGGGAACTCCTCGCGCGACGGCAGCACCGGGATCAGCGCCCGCTCGGCCAGCGCGCCGTGGCCGATCTCGCGCCGCTTCGGCGAGCCGACCCGGCCGGTCTCACCGGTGGAGTACGGCGGGAAGTTGTAGTTGTGCATGTAGCGCTTGCGGTTCTCGGGGGACAGGGTGTCCACCATCTGCTCCATGCGCAGCATGTTCAGCGTGGTGACGCCCAGGATCTGGGTCTCGCCCCGCTCGAACAGCGCCGAGCCGTGCACCCGCGGCAGCACGCCGACCTCGGCGGTCAGCGGACGGATGTCGCGCGGGCCGCGGCCGTCGATGCGGACCTGCTCGCGCAGCACCCGGTTGCGAACCTCGGACTTGGTCAGCGACCGGAACGCGGCGGAGAGCTCCTTCTCCCGGCCCTCGAAGCGCGGGCCGAGCTCCTCGGCGACCCGGGCCTTGACCCGGTCCAGGGCCTCCTCGCGGTCATGCTTGCCGGCGATCTTCAGGGCCTCGGCGACCTCGGCGCGGGCCACCTCGGCCACCGCCTCGTAGGCGTCGTCCTGGTAGTCCAGGAAGACCGGGAACTCGGCGACCGGCTTGGCGGCCACCTCGGCCAGCTCGCTCTGCGCGCGGCACAGCTCGCGGATCGCCGGCTTGGCGGCCTCCAGGCCGCTGGCCACGACCTCCTCGGTCGGGGCGGTGGCGCCGTCCGAGATCAGGGCCACGGCGTTCGGCGTCGCCTCGGCCTCGACCATCATGATCGCGACGTCGCCGTCGGGCAGCGCCCGGCCGGCCACGACCATGTCGAAGGTGGCCCGGGCCAGCTCCTCCAGGGTCGGGAAGGCGACCCACTGGCCGTCGACGTGCGCGACCCGGGTGGCCCCGATCGGGCCGGAGAACGGCAGACCGGAGAGCTTGGTGGACATCGAGGCGGCGTTGATCGCCACCACGTCGTACGGGTGCTGCGGGTCGAGCGCCAGCACGGTCTCGACGACCTGGACCTCGTTGCGCAGGCCCTTGACGAAGGACGGGCGCAGCGGCCGGTCGATCAGCCGGCAGGTGAGGATGGCGTCCTCGCTGGGCCGGCCCTCGCGGCGGAAGAACGAGCCGGGGATCCGGCCCGCGGCGTACATCCGCTCCTCGACGTCGACGGTCAGCGGGAAGAAGTCGAACTGCTCCCGGGGCTGCTTGCCGGCGGTGGTGGCGGAGAGGACGACCGTCTCGCCGAGCTGGGCGATGACGGAGCCGGCGGCCTGACGGGCCAGCCGACCGGTGGAGAAGGTGATCTCGCGGGTGCCGAACGACCCGTTGTCGATCACGGCGGTGCGGGATTCGGTGCCGAGGTTCGTCTCGGTCATGTGCTGTGGTGCTCCTTCGCGTCGTCGGCCCACGACACGGGGAACTGCTCAGACGGCCGGTCTTCGATCGAAGCGCCCGGGTGGCCGGCATGATGCCGGGATTCCGGGGGCCACTACCGGAGACCGGTGCTGACCGGCTCCCTCTCGGGTTGTCGCGCGGCCGGGTTCTTCGGTGGTACCGGAACGGGGGAGCGGCCGAGTGGCCACTCCCCCGTCACGTCATCGGCGCAGGCCGAGCCGCTCGATGAGCGACCGGTAGCGGTTGATGTCCTTCTTCTGGACGTAGTTGAGCAGCCGACGGCGACGGCCGACCAGCAGCAGCAGCCCACGGCGGCTGTGGTGGTCGTGCTTGTGCACCTTCAGGTGCTCGGTGAGCTCCGCGATCCGCTTGGTGAGGACCGCGACCTGCACCTCCGGCGAACCGGTGTCGCCCTCGGCGGTCGCGTACTCCGCGCGGATCTTGGCCTTGGCTTCCTGGTCGAGCGCCATGTTCTCCCTGTTTCGTGGGTCGTTCGATGAGGTCCACCCGGTACCGGTCGGAGCGACCGGTGGACGGACCGGTTCCTCGCGCCCGCGGCGTCGTGCAGGCACGCGAGGCCCCACGTCGGTCAGCCGACGTCCCCGCCAGACTACCAGCCCGGTGGGGAACCACCCGGTGAAGGGCGTACGGCGCCACGCGGACGGGCCGGCGGTGGGCTCAGCCCAGCGCCCGGCGGGTTCGCTCGACGTCCTCGGCGATCTGGGCCACCAACGGCTCGATCGAGTCGTACGTCCGTTGTTCGCGCAGGTGTGCCACGAAGTCCAGCGCGAGCCGCTCGCCGTACAGGTCACCGGTGAAGTCCAGCGCGTAGGCCTCGACCCGGCGCTCCCGGCCGGAGAAGGTCGGGTTGGTGCCGACCGACACGGCGGCGGCGAGCGGCGCGCCGCCCCGGCGCACCAGCCGGGCCGCGTAGACCCCGTCGGCGGGGACCGCCGCGTACCGGTGGGTCAGCAGGTTCGCGGTCGGGTAGCCCAGCTCCCGGCCGCGCTGGTCGCCGCGGACCACCACGCCCTCCACCCGGTGCGGACGCCCGAGGGCGGCGGCCGCCGCGGCCACGTCGCCCGCGTCGACGCAGGAACGGATGTACGTCGAGGAGAAGACCGTCCCGGCCTCGGCGACCAGCGGGCCGCCCTCCACCCCGAAGCCGAAGGTGCGGCCCAGCCGCTCCAGCAGCGCCACGTCCCCGGCCGCCCGGTGCCCGAAGCGGAAGTTGGCGCCGACCACGACCAGCGCGGCGTGCAGGTGCTCGACCAGGATGTCGTGCACGAACGCCTCGGCCGGCAGCCGGGAGAACTCCGGGGTGAACGGCACCACGCAGAGCACGTCGACGCCGAGCGCCTCGATCAGCTCCGCCTTGCGGGCCGGCTCGGTGAGCACCGCGGGGTGCGACCCGGGCCGGACCACCTCGGCCGGGTGCGGGTCGAAGGTGACCACGACCGACTTGACGCCCAACTCCCGGGCGCGCGCCACGGCGTGACCGATGGTGGCCTGGTGGCCCTTGTGCACCCCGTCGAAGACGCCGATGGTGACCACCGACCGCCCCCAACCCCCGGGTGCCGCCTCGTACCCCCGCCACCGCTGCATTCCGGCTCCTCCCCTGCTCCGCGCCGCCGCCGTCAGGCCGGGGCCAGCACGATCTCCGCGCGGGCCCGGCCGTCCCGCTCGCTGACGATAGCGATCAACCCGCCGTCCGGGCCGAAGACCGCGTACGGCCCGGCGATGCCGGCCGGGTCCAGCGGCCCGCCGTGGGAGAGGACCTTCGCCTCCTCCGGCGTGGCGTTCCGGCGCGCGAAGAACCGGTCGGCGGCGGCGTCCAGCGGCAGGTTGACCACCTCCGGGGCGCGCTGCTCCAGCTCGTCGAGGGTGGCCGACTCGGCCAGGGTGAAGCCGCCGACCGCGGTCCGGCGCAGCGCGGTGAGGTGCCCGCCCACTCCGAGGGCGAGGCCCGCGTCCCGGGCGATGGCCCGGATGTACGTCCCGGACGAGCAGGTGACGTCCACGTCGACGTCCACCACGTCCGGGGCGTCCCGGCGGATCGCCAGGACGTCCAGCCGGGAGACGGTTACCCGGCGGGCGGGCAGCTCGACGCTCTCCCCCTCGCGGACCCGCTTGTACGCCCGCTGGCCGTTGATCTTGATGGCGCTGACCGCGCTCGGCACCTGGTCGATCTCGCCGGTCAGCGCGGCGAGCGCGGCGCGGACCGCGTCGTCGGTGACCCCGAGGGTCGGGGTGGTGGCGATCACGTCGCCCTCGGCGTCGTCGGTGACGGTGGCCTGGCCGAGCCGGATGGTGGCGGTGTAGCTCTTGCCGGCGCCGATCACGTAGGTGAGCAGCCGGGTGGCCCGGCCCACCCCGATCACCAGCACCCCGGTGGCCATCGGGTCGAGCGTGCCGCCGTGCCCCACCCGCCGGGTACGCGCCAGCCGCCGGATTCGGGCCACCACGTCGTGCGACGTCATGCCCCCGGGCTTGTCGACCACGATCAGACCGTCTGCGCTCACGACCGCCAAGCCTGCCAGATACCGGTCCCGGTCCGGCCGGGGGATACCGCAGCGGGCGACAAGGTGGGACACTCACTGACATCTCGCCCACTCCTGACCGGGGGCCGCGATGACCGACGATCGGCCGAACTCCGCACCGCGCAATCCCGCCCCTGCGCCCGGCCACCGGCCCGGGCCGCCGGCCCCGGAGTGGCTGCGCCAGCCGCCGCCCGTCGCCGCCGATCCGAGCCGCGACGACCGGCTGCGGGGTTGGCTGAGCCGGCACTCCGGCTCGCTGCTGACCGGCGCGACCGCGCTGCTGCTGCTCGCCTTCGTCGGGGTGGTCGGCGGGGCCGTCCTGGTGTCGATGCCGTCCGCGGACGGGCGGCCGGTGGTGTATCCGACGTTCGGCCCACCGCCCGGCGCACCGGCCGCCACGTCCGCCCCGCCGCCCCCGGCAGCCGGCCCGTTCGACGGCACCCCGGCCGCCGGGTTCCCGCAGGGACAGGCGGGAATCGCCCTGCCCGCCGCCAAGCGGACCGGCCCGTTCACCGAGCAGCAGGTGGCGGCCGCGCTGGCGAAGGTCCGGACGGTCCTGGTGACCGCACGGCTGGACCGCCGGTTCATGACCGCGGACGACCCGGAACCGCTGATCCGGCAGTTCGCCCGGGACGCCCGCGCCGACCTGCGCAAGGACTTCACCTCCGACACCTTCGCCGCGTACGCCACCCGGCTGGCGCCCGGCGCCCGGCTCACCGCCGACCAGCCCCGCGTGAAGGGGCGGATCAGCTACCGGTCCACCAAGGACGCCGACGGCATCCGGATCCTGGCGGTGACCACCAACTTCGTCTGGGCGTACGCCTTCCAGACCAGCAGCACCGTGCCGGGCGACGGGCTGGTCGTGGTGCACGACACGGTGGTCTGGAGCGTGCCGCATCCCGACGACGTCGACCGCGGCTCGAACGGGCTGTGGATCGAGGATGCGAACTCGTACGCGTCCAACATCGACTGCGCGGCCTTCGACAAGGGACTGCTCGACCTCGGCACCCGCAGCGCCGGCGGTCCGGACGGCCCGGAGCCGGACGCGGTCTTCGACCCGGACACGACGCTGGACCTTCCGGACAACTGCTGAGGCGTACCGCAAATGGGGCGGCGGGACGGCGCCCGGCGGGGCAGCGCGATGACTGCGCCGGTGCGATCATGCAGTGCCCCCGCCGCACCGTCCCTGGGAACCACGATGACCGACCACGGGTCGACCCCCGAATCGCCGCGCCACCCCGACCCGCGGACGGCAACCGCCGACGGGCTGGGGACGGTCCCGGACTGGCTGCGCCAGCCGCAGGTCGACGCCGAGCCGAGCGGCGCCGACCGCTGGCGGATCTGGCTGAACCAGCACTCCGTCAAGCTGCTCGGCGGGGCGGCGGCGCTGCTGCTGCTCGCCTTCTTCGGGCTCGTCGGCACCGCCGGCTACCGGGCCGTCCAGCGCTGGGGCGAGCCCTCCGCGGCGTACCCGACGATCAGCCAGCCGCCCGGTGAGCAGGCCGTCACCTCGGCGTCGCCGCCCCCGGCGGCCGGCCCGTTCGACGGTACGCCGGCCGCGGCGTTCCCGGAGGCACCGACGGGGATCGTCCTGCCCACGGCGAAGCGGACCGGGCCGTTCACCGAGAAGCAGGTGGCGGCCGGACTGGCGAAGGTCCGCACGGCACTGCTGATGGGCCGGCTCGACCGCAGGTTCATGACGGCGGAGACCCCGGACCGGTTCCTCCGGCTGTTCGCCCCGGACGCCCGCGCGAACATGCGGGACGACTTCGCCTCCGGCGCCGCGGTCAGCTACGCCACGCGTCTGGCACCGGGCGCCAGGATCACGGATCACCAGCCGCGGGTGAAGGGACGGGTCAGCTACCGGTCCACCCGGGACCGCGACGGCATCCGGGTGATCGAGGTGACCACCAACTTCGTCTGGGTGTACGCCTTCCGCTCCCCCACCCCCGACCCCTCGGACGGGGTGGTGCTGGTGCACGACACGGTGGTCTGGCACGTGCCGCACCCCGCCGACGTCCGTACGTCCTCGAACGGGCTCTGGATCGACACGGCGGACTCGTACGGCTCGAACATCGAGTGTGCGACTTTCGACAAGGGGCTGGTGGACATCGCCGCCCCGCAGTACGGCGGCCCGCTCGCCACCGAGGACCCGGACGCCATGTTCGATCCCGAGCGCTCGCTGGACATCGCGGAGTCCTGCTGAAGACCGGCGGCGGTGGTCAGCGGACCGCGCCGACCACCGCCCAGCGGCCGGAGCGCAGCCGCAGCAGCAGCGCGACCAGCCGGAGCACGACGAACAGCGTCAGCCCGGCCCAGATCCCGCCGAGGCCGAGGTCGAGCCCGTAGGCCAACCAGATCGCCGGGAGGAAGCCGCCGAACGCCGCCGCGATGGTGAGGTTGCGCAGGTAGCGAACGTCTCCCGCGCCGATCAGCACCCCGTCGAGGGCGAAGACCACCCCGCCGATCGGCTGGAGCGCGACGAACCACGGCCAGGCCACCATGGCCTGCTCGCGTACCTGTGGATCGGAGCTGAACCAGGACGGCACCAGGCCGGCGCCGGCGGCGATCAGCACCGCGAAGACCGCGCCGCAGGCGCCGCCGAGCAGGGCGATCCGCCGCGCCAGGGCGCGGGCGCCGGGCGCGTCGCCGGCGCCGAGCGCCGCGCCGATCAGCGCCTGCGCGGCGATCGCGAGGGCGTCCAGCACCAGCGCGGTGAAGAACCACAGCTGGACGGCGATCTGGTGGGCGCCGACCGCGGCGGCGCCGAACCGGGCCGCGACCGCGGTGGCGGAGAGGAAGCTCGCCTGGAAGGCGACGCCCCGGATCAGCAGGTCCCGGCTGAGCACGAGCTGCTGGCGGATCAGCCGGGGCCGCGGGCGCAGGGAGACCCGCTCGCGCACCAGCGCCGCGGCGAAGAGGCCGCCGGAGAGGGTCTGCGCGACGGCGTTCGCCACCGCCGAGCCGGTCAGGCCCAGCCCGACCGGGTAGACCAGCAGCGGGCAGAGCAGCGCGGAGAGCAGGTTGGGCGCGAGCACGAAGAGCAGCGGTCGCCGGGTGTCCTGGATGCCACGCAGCCAGCCGTTGCCGGCGGCGGCCAGCAGCAGGCCCGGCGCGCCGAGCGCCGCGAGGCGCAGCCAGGCGGCGGCCGCGTCGGCCACCGCGCCCGACTCGCCGACGAGGGTACGCGCCAGCGCGCCACCGCCGACCTGCATGGCGAGCGCCACCAGCACGCCGACGGTCAGCGCGAGCCAGGACGCCTGGACGCCCTCGGCCACCGCGGCGCCCCGGTCGCCCGACCCGAACCGCCGGGCGGACCGCCCGGTGGTCCCATAGGCGACGACCGTGCCGAGCCACGCGGCCAGCGTCATGACCGTGCCGCCGACGGCGAGCGCGGCGAGCGGGACACGGCCCAGGTGCCCGACCACCGCGGTGTCGACCAGGACGTAGAGCGGCTCGGCGGCGAGCACCACGAGGGCCGGCAGGGCGAGCCCGGCGATCCGGCGGGGCGAGGCGGCGGGCGCGGTGGTGGTGGCGGCGGTCTGACTCATCGCCGCCGATCCTGGCACGCCTCCGGTAAGGGACGCAAGCCGTCCCATCACTTACCGAGGCGGATGCGCGTCGATCATGGAGTTGCCGGCGGATCCGGAGATCGAGATCGCCGCCAACCTCATGCTCGACCGGGCGGTGGCGGGAGCGTCGAGAGCCAGCGGCGGACCTGGGCGGGGGTGCGCAGACGGACCACCGGCAGGCCGGGGGCGAGCTCGCGGGCGGTGGCGAGGACCCGCGGGCGGGAGCGGCGGGGATAGTCCCAGACGTAGCGGAGGAACGGCAGGTCGAGCTGCTCGGGGCAACCCTCCGGCAGGTCGGGCCGGGGCGTGGCGCGGCGCGTCCAGCGGCGGCGCAGCACCCGGGCCAGGCAGCGCAGCCGGGACGGGTCACAGAGCACCAGCAGGTCGGCGCGGGGCAGGCGGAGGTCCAGGGTGCTGCCGTAGTTGCCGTCCATCACCCAGACCGGACGGGCGGCGAGCGCGCGGACCGCGGCGCGGAACTCGGCGTCGGCGGGGGCGACCCAGCCCGGCCGCCAGTAGTGCCGGTCGAGGTGGACGAGCGGGAGGTCGAGCCGGCGGGCGACCTCGCGGGCCAGGGTGCTCTTGCCGGCGCCCGAACTGCCGACGATCAAAATGCGGCGCACCGGGCGACGGTAGCGCCGGCGGGTTCGTACGGGAGCAGGGGTGACCGGTGCGGCGGTGACGTCGGCTCGCCGGGCGTCACCGCCGGCGGCCGGACGTCACTGACGGGTGTCCATCGAGGTCTGCAGCGCGCGGCGCATCTGCTCGCGCGCCTCGTCGGTGGTGGTCTCGGTCTGCGGCTTGTGCTTGGTCGCCATGGGAGTTCCCTTCCAGGGTGCGGACCACCGCGCGGTGGCCCTACGGGCGTCCGACGGCTCCAGCCGTCGGCCTGCTGACCGCCGGGCATGCGGTCCGGGATCACCGGAGCGGCTCGCCTGGCAGCGTGAGCCCGGGTCGGTCTGACCCTGGAGGGAGGCGGCACCGGGTGTGGCGCCACCGCCCCTGACCAGCGCCGAAAAGCGCCGGTCCCAAAACCAAGTTAACGTTCATTTTCCACATGCTGCCCATGGTTCCCGGGATACGGACACCACGGGCGACCCGTCAGCGGGCCAGGAAGTGCCAGCCGAGCCACCACCAGAAGCCGAACAGACCGATCCGGCCCACCGGCACCGGGCCCACCTCGTAGCGCATCACGAAGGCGCAGACGTCACCGAGCGACGGGATGCGCGACCCCTCCCGCCGGGCCGCCCACTCGACGGCCGCGAAGAGAACCAGCGCGCTGAGGAAACCGCCGATCGCCAGGGCCCGCATCATCGCCGGACCAGCCCCCAGAACGCGGCCAGCCAGGCGAACCAGGCCGCGGAGCGGACCAGGTGGTCCTCCAGCAGCGGGTCGGCCAGCCGGGAGAAGGTGGGGAAGTCGTCCCCCACCGACAGCACGAAGGTCGCCCCCTCGAACACCCCGAACACGGTCGCCGGCAGCAGCCACCAGCCCGCGCCGGCGCCGAGCCGGCGCGGGGCCGGCCGCCGGGGCACCCGATTGCTGACGCCGATCCAGATCAGCGCGCCGCCCGTGCCGAGGGTGTAGAGATTGGCCTGGGCGGAGAAGGACGGCAACTGCCCGCCGAACAGGGAGAGGCAGATCAGCACCGGCACGGAGACGACCGGGCGGTCCCAGGTGCGGGGCGCTTCGACGGTGAGCTCTCGGGGGTGATCCATCTCCCGATTGTCCTCAGCGTCACCGAGCGCGGGAAGACCGGCACGCCCCGGAGTCGTCCCTGATCTCAGGCGGGGAGCAACGCCCCGTCCAGCTCCGTTCGGATCCGGTCGACCACCTCGTCGACGCTGCCGCGGCCGGTGAACCCGGCCGCGAACCGGTGCCCGCCGCCGCCCAGCGCCACCGCCACCGCACTGACGTCCACTGCGCCCTTGCTGCGCAGCGAGACCGCCCACTCGGCGTCCGACACCTGCTTGACCACGCAGCTCACGTCCGCCTCGGCCGTGCACCGGACCGAGTCGATCAACGCCTCCAGCACGTACGCCGGCTGGTCGTAGCGGACCAGGTCGTCCCGGGTGGCGTACGTCCAGACAAACCCGCGCCCCGCGGCGGCCGCCGGCTCCAGCCGGGCCCGGCCGATCACCTCACCGAAGAGCCGGACCGCGCCGAACGGGCGGGTGTCGAAGATCCGCCGGGAGATCTCCCCGGGCCGGATGCCGGTGGCCAGCAGCCGGGCCGCCATCTGGTGCACCGCCGGGGTGGTGGCCTCGAAGCGGAAGGAGCCGGTGTCGGTGCTCAGCGCGACGTAGAGGCCGGTGGCGATCTCCGCGTCCAGCGGCACCCCGAGCCGGTTCAGCAGCCCCTCGGCAACCACCGAGGTGGCGGCGGCGTGCGGGTCCACCAGGTGGATGCCGCCGAACCGGGTGTTCGAGGCGTGGTGGTCCAGCACCAGCGCCGTCCCGGCCTTGTCCAGCCGGTCGACCAGGTCACCCAGCCGGGACTCGCTCGCCACGTCGAAGCAGATCACCAGATCCGGATCGGGGTACGCGGCGTCCTGCGACACCAGCAGGTCCAGCCCGGGCAGCCAGCGGAACGGCTCGGGCACCACCGGCGGGCCGGGGAAGGTCGCCTGGAGATGCCGCACGCCCCGCCGGCGCAGGCCCAGCCCGAAGGCGAGCATGCTACCCAGCGCGTCGCCGTCCGGGTTGACGTGGCAGATCAGCAGCACCCGCGCGTCGGCGGGGAGTTCGCGTACCGCCGCGACGGCGGCCGCCCAGTCGGTGTCGGTCGGGCCGGCACCGGCCGGCGAGCCGCCCTCGGCGGACGGGATCACCGGCGGTCGCCGCCGCGGGACTCGTCCGCCTCGCCGGCCTCGGCGTCCTCGGTGTCCTCCTCGTCGAGCCGGTACGGCTGCGCCTCGCCCGCGTACTGGGCGCTGGCGGCCAGCCGCTGCACCTCGGCGTCGGCGGTACGGGCCGCCGCGAGCAGGTCGTCGATGTGCTTGACCTGGTCCTGCACGTCGTCCAGGACGAAGGTCAGGGTCGGCGAGTGGCGCAGCCCGAGGGCCTTGCCGACGGTGCTGCGCAGCATGCCCTTGGCGCTCTCCAGCGCGGCGGCGGTGCTGGACTGGGCCGCCGCGTCGCCGAGCACCGTGTAGAAGACGGTGGCGTCGCGCAGATCGGCGGTGATCCGGGCGTCGGTGATGGTGATCATCCCGAGCCGGGGGTCCTTGATCTGGCTCCGCACCACCGACGCGACCAGTTCACGGATGCGCTCCGCGTGCCGGCGTACCTTGGCCGGATCCGTCATGTCCCCCACCTCCAGGGCTCTTGGCTCCCGGCCGGAGTCGACGGCGCGGGCGCCGGCGGTTCCGACCGCCCAACATCTCGAACACTACCCGCGTCGCCTCGCTGCTCGCGCAGCGCAGCCGGTCAGTCCTCCGCGCCATGGAGACGGCGGCGGACCGAGAGGAGTTCGACCTCCGGGCGGGCCGCCACCAGGCGCTCGCAGGAGTCGAGGACCTCACGGACGTGCGCCGGCTCGGCGGCCACCACGGCCACCCCGATCTCCGCCCGGCCGTGCAGGTCGAGCGCCCCGACCTCGGCGGCCGACACCTCGAACCGGCGCAGCGCGGCGACGATCGGCCGGACGTACGCCCGCTTGGCCTTCAGGGACCGGGAATCCCCCGGCAGCAACAGGTCGAAGTGCGCGGTTCCGGTATACACGGCGAGCAACGGTACGGCAGATCCGCCGGCCCGGTCACCCGTTTTCGGCCGCCGTAGGCGCGACCGCCACCAGGACGTCCCGGTCGATCGCCTGGTCGACCCGGTGCCCGAGATCGCGGTAACCCGGCCCGCCGACCACCCGCAGGCCCGCCTCGGCGAGCAGCGCCTCGGCCGCCGCCCGCGGCGCCACGTGGGTGTTCCAGGACAGCCCGAGGGCGCCGCCAGGGCGGAGCAGCTCCCGCCAGACCGGCAGCGCCGCGCCGAGCAGGTCCAGAGGGCTGCGGGACAGCTCCTGCCCGGTCCGGCTGCCGTGCGCCACCCCGTACGGCGCGTCGGTCACGATCACGTCGGCGCAGCGGGGGCGGAGCACCTCCCGGGCCCGGGTGGTGTCGGTGTGCAGCACGGTGACCCGCTGGGTGGCGCCGGACCGGTGCTCGTCGCGGGAGGGTGCGAGGACCGCCTCGAAGCGCCGGGCGACGAGCCTCCGGTCCCGCCGGACCGACACCAGCTCGGCGCTGTGCTTGAGCCGCTTGCGGCGCAGCCAGGTACGCAGGAACGCCGCGTACGCGTCGACGTCCTTGCCGTCGTGCTCGACGCCGATGCCGTCGTAGCCGTACATCAGCCCCTGGTTGAGGGTGGTGCCCCGGCCGCAGAGCGGGTCGAGGACCACGAGCTGCCGGTCCAGCATCGCGCCGGCCGAGGCGGAGGCGAGCAGGGTGGCGTTGAGCAGCAGCCGGGTGAACTGCTCGTTGGTCTTGCCGGCGTACTTGGGGATGGTGATCAGGTCGGCGTCGTAGCGCGCGAGCGGGTGCAGCGGCACCGGCCGGAGCAGGTCCGGACCGACCCGCTCGAACAGCGCGTACGCCGCCGACAGGTTGGCCAGGTAGGCCAGGTCCCGCCCGCCCAGCCCCGGCTCCGGCGCGGCGAAGGTCAGGTACTCCACCCCGCCGATCCGCTCCACGGCGGCGTCCACGGGAGCCGCGTCGAGCACCCCCGCGCCGGCGAAGATCTCCAGCTCGGCCCGGGCCAGCCGGCCGGCCGCGTCGGCGTAGACGCGGTTGGCGGAGGGGGCGAGGAGCAGTGCGTACCCGATCACGCCGGGAATTGTCGCAGCCTGCGGAAACGGCGGCGGCCGGGGTCCGTGGACCCCGGCCGCCGCCGTCGTTCACACCGCTCAGACGCGCGGCTTCTCCCGCATCTCGAAGGTCTCGATGATGTCGCCGACCTGGACGTTGTTGAAACCGCCCAGCGTCAGACCACACTCGAAGCCCTCGCGGACCTCCGTCGCGTCGTCCTTGAACCGCTTGAGGGAGCTGATCGTGAGGTTGTCCGCCACGACCGCCCCGTCCCGCAGCAGCCGCGCCTTGGCGTTGCGGCGGATGAGGCCGGACCGGACGATGCAGCCGGAGATGTTGCCGATCTTGGACGAGCGGAAGACGTCGCGGATCTCCGCGGTGCCCAGCTCGACCTCCTCGTACTCCGGCTTGAGCAGCCCCTTGAGCGCGGCGTCGATCTCCTCGATGGCCTGGTAGATGACGGTGTAGTACCGGATCTCCACGCCCTCGCGGTCGGCGATCTCGCGGACCTTGTTGGCGGCCCGCACGTTGAAGCCGATGATCGTGACCGCCTCGGACGAGGCGCTCGCGAGCATGACGTCGCTCTCGGTGATCGCACCCACGCCCCGGTGGATGATCCGAAGCTGGACCTCCTCCGGGATGTCGAGGTTGAACAGCGCGTCCTCGAGGGCCTCCACGGAACCGGAGACATCGCCCTTGAGCACCAGGTTGAGCGAGGTCTTCTCGCCCTCCTTGAGCTGCTCCATGAGCGTCTCGAGGGTGGCCCGGCCACGGGAGTTGGCGAATGCCGCCGCCCGCCGTCGCGCCTGCCGCTGCTCGGCGATCTGCCGCACGGTCCGGTCGTCCTCGGCGGCCAGGAAGGTGTCACCCGCTCCCGGCACCGTGGTCAGACCCAGCACCATGACCGGACGCGCCGGCCCGGCCTCGTCGACCGGCTTGCCGTTCTCGTCCAGCATGGCCCGGACCCGGCCGTGCGCCCCGCCGGCGACGATCGAGTCGCCGGCCCGGAGGGTGCCCTTCTGCACCAGCACGGTCGCCACCGCACCGCGGCCCTTGTCCAGGTGCGCCTCGATGGCGACACCCTGCGCCGGCCCGTCGATCGGAGCGGTCAGCTCCAGCGACGCGTCGGCGGTCAGCAGCACGGCCTCGAGAAGCTCCTCGATGCCGATGCCGGGCTTGGCCGCCACGTTGACGAACATGGTGTCGCCGCCGTACTCCTCGGCGACCAGGCCGTACTCGGTCAGCTGCTGGCGGACCTTGTCCGGGTTCGCCTCCGGCTTGTCGACCTTGTTGACCGCGACCACGATCGGCACGTCCGCCGCCTTGGCGTGGTTGAGCGCCTCGATGGTCTGCGGCATCACGCCGTCGTCGGCCGCGACCACCAGGATCACGATGTCCGTGACCTGGGCACCACGGGCACGCATGGCGGTGAACGCCTCGTGACCCGGGGTGTCGATGAAGGTCACCGCGCGGTCCTCGCCCTCGTGCGGGACGTGGACCTGGTAGGCACCGATGTGCTGGGTGATGCCACCCGCCTCGCCGGCCACGACGTTCGCCTTGCGGATCGCGTCGAGCAGCTTGGTCTTACCGTGGTCGACGTGACCCATGACGGTCACCACCGGCGCACGGCTGACCAGGCGGTCCTCCGCGACCACCGCGTCGAGGTCGATGTTGAACTGCGCGAGCAGCTCGCGGTCCTCGTCCTCCGGGCTGACGATCTGCACGTCGAAGCCGAGGTGCTCACCCAGCAGCAGCAGGGTGTCGTCGGAGCACGACTGGGTCGCGGTCACCATCTCGCCCAGGTTGAACATCTCCTGGACCAGCGAACCCGGGTTGGCGTTGATCTTGTCGGCGAAGTCCGACAGCGAGGCGCCACGGGACAGCCGGACGACCTGACCCTGACCCCGGGGAGCACCCGAGGACATGGTCGGGGCCGACAGGTTGTCGAACTCCTGTCTGCGCTGCTTCTTGGACTTGCGACCGCGGGTCGGCCTGCCACCCGGACGCCCGAAGGCACCCGCGGCGCCGCCGCCACGGCCACGACCGCCACCACCGGGACGACCGGCGCCACCGGCCGGACCACCCGGGCGGAAACCGCCACCGGCACCGGCGCCACCGCCGCCACCGGGGCCGCCGCGGTAGCCACCGCCACCGCCACCGCCGCCACCGGGGCCGCCGCGGTAGCCACCGCCACCGCCACCGCCACCGGGACCGCCGCGGAAGCCGCCGCCGCCACCGGGACGACCAGCGCCGCCACCGGGACCGCCACGACCGCCACCGGGACCGCCGGGGCGACCCGTGGTGGGCCGCTGGCTCGGCATCGAGGCCGGGCTGGGCCGCGGCGGCATGGAGGCCGGGCTGGGCCGCGGCGGCATGCCGGCCGGGCTCGGACGGGGGCCGCCGGCACCGGCGGCCGGCGGCCGCTGCTGGCCGCCCTGGATGCCGAACGGGTTGTTGCCGGCGCCGCGCGCCGGCGGACGCCCGCCCGGACGACCGCCCGGACCCGGGGTCGGCGCGCCGGGACGACCGGCGGCCGGGGCACCCGGACGGGGCGGCACGGCACCCGGACCCGGACGCGGGCCGGGACGGGGGCCACCCTCGGTCGGAGGCTCCCGACGGACGTTCTCACGCTGCTGCTGACGGGCGGCCTGGGCGGCCTTGACCGCGGCCTCCTGCTCAGCCTTCAGCGCGGTGGCACGCGCCTCGGCGGCCGCCACCTCGATGTCGTGCGCGCTCGCCGGCTTGGCGACCGGGGTCGCCGGCTGCGGCGGGCCGGGGACCGGGCCCTTGGGCTTCGGTCCAGGGGTCGGCGCGGCCGGCCGCCGGGGCGGCATCGGCTTGGCCGAGACCCGGGGGGCACCCGGGGTCGGGGTCGGCGTCGGGGTCGGTGCCGGGGCGGCCGACGGCGGGGCAGCCGGCGCCGAGGGGCCACCGGCGGACGCGACGAAGGCGCCACGCAGCCGTCGGGCGACGGGCGCCTCGACGGTGCTGGACGCGGACTTGACGAACTCGCCCATTTCCTTCAGCTTGGCGAGCACGGTCTTACTTTCGACCCCGAGCTCCTTGGCAAGCTCGTGTACGCGGGCCTTTCCTGCCACTGCACTCCTCACTCCGAGGTCGTGCGGGCAGCACCCGCAGCGACCTCACTCGTGCACTTGAAGCCTGGTCATTTCAGGGACTTCATCGTGTGCTCATGTCGGTCGTCCTACCTTGCTAGCGACCCGCGACCGGTCGGGTTGACCGGTCGTCGGGGATGGCGCGTCAACGTGCTCCGCCAGCGCACCGTGATCGATGACCCCGGTGACGCGCAGCGCCCGCCCGAAGGCGCGGCGCCGCACCGCTTGCGCGAAGCAGGCCGGATCCGGGTGCATGTTCGCTCCCCGACCCGGCAGTCTGCGGGCCGGATCGGCCCGGAGCCTGTAGTGACCAGCCCCGTCACCGACCGCGACGATCCGCAGCAACTCGCTGGCCGGCGCCCGCCTCCGGCAGCCCACACAGGTGCGCTCCGGTAGCGAACGTCGTGCCACTGGAGGAAGTCTACCCCTAGCCGTTCGAGATCGCGCCGCCCGGCTCGGGTACGTGATCAGCTCCGCTCCGGCCGCCCGCGCCGCTCTGCTCGGCGTCGGACCGGATGTCGATCCGCCAACCGGTCAACCGGGCCGCGAGGCGGGCATTCTGCCCTTCCCGCCCGATCGCCAGCGAAAGCTGGAAATCCGGGACGGTCACCCGGGCGGTGCGGCTGGCCAGGTCGACCACCTCGACCCGGAGCGCCTTGGCCGGCGAGAGCGCGTTGCCGACGAAGGTGGCCGGATCGTCCGACCAGTCGATGATGTCGATCTTCTCGCCGTGCAGCTCGCTCATCACCGCGCGGACCCGCTGGCCCATCGGGCCGATGCAGGCGCCCTTGGCGTTGACGCCCGGTGCGGTCGAGCGCACCGCGATCTTCGTGCGGTGACCCGCCTCACGTGCGATCGCGCCGATCTCCACCGTGCCGTCGGCGATCTCCGGCACCTCCAGCGCGAAGAGCTTCTTCACCAGCGCCGGGTGCGATCGCGACAACGTGATCTGCGGACCGCGCATTCCCTTGGCCACGTGCACCACCACGCAGCGGATCCGCTCGCCGTGCGCGTACCGCTCGCCGGGGACCTGCTCGGACTGGGGCAGGACGCCCTCCAGCTTGCCCAGGTCGACGCTGACGATGCCCTTCTCGGCCCGCGCCTCGTGCGCCTGCACCACGCCGGTGACCAGGTCGCCGTCGCGGCCCACGTACTCGCCGAAGTGCACCTCGTCGGTGGCCTCCCGCAGCCGCTGGAGGATCACCTGCTTCGCCGTCATGGCCGCGATGCGGCCGAAGTCGTGCGGCGTGTCGTCCCATTCCCGCACCACCGCGCCCTCGGCGTCCACCTCCTGCGCGTACACCAGGGCGGCGCCGGTCTTACGGTCGATCTCCACCCGAGCGTGCGGCTCGGCGCCGTCGGTGTGCCGGTAGGCGGTCAGCAACGCGGTCTCGATCGCCGCGAGGATGGTGTCGAACGGGATCTCCCGCTCGCGCTCCAGTGCGCGCAGCGCCGCGAGGTCGATGTTCACCTCTCCTCGTCCTCCACATCATCTTCGTCGTCGAAGTCTTCGGTCTCGTCGCCGTCGAACTCGTCGTCCGCCACCTCGTCGAGGCGGCTGAACTCCACCTGGACCCGGCCCGGTCCGAGTTCGGCGTACGGGTGTTCGGTGCGGCCGGCGTCCGTCTCCAGCACCACGCGCTCGTCGTCGGCCTCGACCACCCGGCCGGTGAGCTGACGGTCCCCGGCGGTCCGCTGCTCGGGCACGCCCGCGGCGCCCCGCACGGTCACCTTGACCAGCCGGCCGACGTTGCGCCGCCAGTGCCGGGGCAGGGTGAGCGGCCGGTCCACGCCCGGCGAGCTGACCTCCAGCTGGTACTCGCCGGCGACGATGTCGCCGGCGGCCTCCTCCGCGGCGTCCAGCGCGGCGGAGACCGCCCGGGAGACGTCCGCGACGCCGTCCAGGTTGATCCCGCCCTCGGCGTCCACGATCACCCGGACCACGTGCCGGCGGCCGGCCCGGGAGACCGAGAGGTCCTCGAGGTCGTAGCCGGCGGCGATGACCACCGGCTCGATCACCTCGCGCAGCCGGGCCCGACGGGCGGCCAGGTCGCCGCGGGGTGCGCCGCCCCGGTCCCCACCACGGGGGCCGTCGGACCGCCGGGGTCGCCCGGAGGGCCCCGTCGGTCTGGTGGCACGGCCACGCTGCGTCATCTGGCGCACCTCTCTGCTGTTCCACGGGCCGATCGGCCCGCCATGCCGGCACGCCACCGGGGCGAATGCGCCCGGTGGCTGCGCAGAGCGTAACGCGCGGGCCGGCCGCCCGACCCGGCGGCGCACCGACGCCTCTGGCCCACAAGGCCCCGCCGATGGTGTTGACTTGTCCGGTGGCGACGGGCAGAACGACGGAACGAAACGGAACACCGGGATATTCCCGGCGGAACCTGCTGCGCGCCGGAGCGCTGGTCGCGCTCGGCGGCGCGGCCGTACCGCTGACCGGCTGTGATCCTTTCGGCCGCGACGACGAGCCGCCGGCACCGGATCCGCTCGAGCCGCTCGCGGCGGAGTCCGCCGCGCTCGAGGCCCGGCACCGGGCCGCCGTCGCCGCCGCCCCGGCCCTGACCGAACGGCTCACCGCGATCGCCGACGCCCACCGGGCGCACGTCGAGGAGCTGCGCAGGGTGATCGGCCGGGCGGCCCCGTCCGGCACGCCCGCCGGCACCCCGAGCGCGGCGGCCACCGACCCCGACGGCCTCCTCGCCGAGCTGCGCGAGGCGGAGCAGCAGGGCCGGGACAACGCGGCGAAGGCGTGCGCCGCCGCGCCCGCCGAACGGGCCGCACTGCTCGGCTCGATCGCCGCCGCCCGGGCGACCCACGTGGAGGCGCTGAAATGATCCCGCGTACCGCACCCACGGGCGGGCCGGCCCAGCCCCTCGCCGACGCGCTCACCGCGGAATACGCGGCGATCTGGGCGTACGGGGTGATCGGCGTGCACCTGGCCGACGCTGCGCGGACGGCCGCCCGGACCGCCGAGGCGGCGCACCGGGCCCGCCGGGACGCCCTCATCCTCCAGCTCAGCGCGGGCGGCGGTCAGGTCCCCGCCGACCGGGCCGGCTACGCGCTGCCGTACGCGGTGACCGACCGGGCGAGCGCGCTCAAGCTGGCGGTCGAGATCGAGGAACGGACCGCGGGGCACTGGCGGGCCGCCCTGCCGCACACCACCGGCGCGGACCGGAACCGGGCCCTCGCGGCGCTGACCGACTGCGCCCTCCGGGCCACCCGCTGGCGGCGCACCGCCGGCGTGACCCCGATCACCGTCCCGTTCCCCGGCCGGCCGGTCTGACGCTGGAGCCTGGTCACGCGGCGGATCGCTCCGGTTGCGGCGCGCATACCAGGTATGCATACTCCTCGCCATGTCCATCCGCCACGGTCTGCTCGCCCTGCTCGAACGCGGCCAGATGTACGGCTACCAGCTGCGGGCCGCCTTCGAGGAGTCGACCGGCTCCACCTGGCCGCTGAACATCGGACAGGTCTACACCACGCTCGCCCGGCTGGAACGCGACGGTCTGGTCCGCCCCCTGCCGGAGGGCGAGAGCGGGCAGCGGCCGTACGAGATCACCGACGCCGGCCGCGCGGACCTGGCCCTCTGGTTCGCCACCCCGATCAGCCGGGCCGACCGGCCCCGGGACGAGCTGTCGATCAAGCTGGCTCTGGCGCTGACCACCCCCGGCGTGGACGTCCGGGCGGTGGTGCAGGCCCAGCGCAGCGCGACCGTGCGGGCGCTGCAGGAGTTGACCCGGTTGAAGTACGCCAGCGACAAGCCGGAGGATCTGCCCTGGCGGCTGGTGCTGGACGCGATGATCTTCCAGGCCGAGGCGGAGGTCCGCTGGCTCGACCACTGCGAGAGCAGCCTGGTCCGGTACCGTCCCGCGCCGAGCCGGCCGGCCGGCCACCCCGAGGCGGTGGACCGGGCCGACGAGGCGGCCCACCGGTGAGCCGCCGGCCGGCCCGGCGGGAGGGACGTCGATGAGCACGGTGCTGGAACTGCGGGACGTGCACCGGACCCACGGTGCCGGGGAGGCCGCCGTGCACGCGCTGCGCGGGGTGAGCCTCACCGTCGCGGCCGGCGAACTCGTGGCGGTCATGGGCCCGTCCGGCTCCGGCAAGTCGACGCTGCTGGCGCTGGCCGGCGGCCTGGACCGCCCGACCGGCGGCGACGTGCTGGTCGAGGGGGAGGCGCTCGGCGGGCTGGCCGCCCGGGCGCTCGCCCGGCTGCGCCGCCGCCGGATCGGCTATGTCTTCCAGGACCTCAACCTGCTCGGCAGCCTCACCGCCGCGGAGAACGTGGCGCTCCCGCTGGAACTCGACGGGGCCGGCGTCCGGGCGGCCCGGAGGGCGGCGCTGGCCGCGCTGACCGAGGTGGGCGTGGCCGGGCTGGGCGACCGGTTCCCGGACCAGATGTCCGGCGGCCAGCAGCAGCGGGTGGCGATCGCCCGCGCCCTGGTCGGCGAGCGTCGCCTCGTCCTCGCCGACGAGCCCACCGGGGCGCTCGACTCGGAGGCCGGGGAGGCGGTGCTGCACCTGCTGCGCCGCCGGGTGGACGCCGGCGCAGCCGGGGTGCTGGTCACCCACGAGGCGCGGCACGCCGGCTGGGCCGACCGGGTGGTGTTCCTCCGCGACGGGGTGCTGGTGGACTCGACCGCGCCGCTGGGCGGCGTCGAGCAACTGCTCAGCGGCAGCGGGCGGTGAAACCCGGCCGGCTCGCCGCCACGCTCGGCTCGTGGCGGACCGCGCTGCGCATCGCCCGGCGCGAGGCCCGCCGGGCCCGCGGGCGTACCGCGCTGGTGCTGGCGATGATCGCGCTGCCCGTGCTGGCGCTGAGCTTCGCCGCCGCGAGCTACGACATGGCCGAGCTGACCCGGGCGGAGCGGCTGGACCGGCAGCTCGGGGTGGCCGACGCCGAGCTTCGCTGGACGGCGGTGAACCCGGTGACCCAGGACGCCTGGGGCGAGGGCTACGGGACGGTCGGGGGCGAGACGGTGCCGCGGATCCGTCCGGTCACGGCCGACGAGATCCGGTCGGTGCTGCCCGCCGGCAGCCGGGTCGCCCTGCTGCGCCGCTGGGTCCCGTTCGAGGTACGGGTCGACGGTCGCGCCGTGTCGCTGGACGGCCGCGCCCTCGACCTCACCGACCCGCTCACCGGCTCCCTCGCGACGCTGCGCGCCGGCCGGCGGCCGACCGCCCCCGACGAGATCGCGGTCAGCCCGCGCGCGCTGCGCCGGCTCGGCGTACGCCTCGGTGACCCGGTGCAGACCACCGGCGGCATCAGGTACCTCGTGGTCGGGGTGGTGGAGTTCCCGGACAACCTGCGGGAGGTGGTCGCGCTGCGGCCGGAGAGCCCGATCGGGTCGCTCCCGAAGCCGGAGGAGAGCTGGCTGGTGGACCTGCCCGGGCCGGTGGACCGGGCGCTGGCGGACCGGCTGAACGCGCGCGGGGTCGTGGTGTCCGCCCGGGCCCCGGTGCCGGGGCGGGACGCGGTGTACACCGGCTCGACGCTGCCCGACCCGGAACAGGCCGGCAACGCGGTGCTGGTCGGCGGGCTCGGCCTGCTGGAGGTGGTGCTGCTGGTCGGCCCGGCCTTCGCGGTCGGCGTACGCCGGCGCCGGCGAGACCTCGCCCTGGTGGCGGTGGCCGGCGGGGACGCGGCGCACCTGCGCCGCATCGTGCTCGCCGACGGGGTGGTACTCGGCGCGGGCGGGGCGGCGCTCGGCCTGCTGCTCGGCGTCGGCGCCGCGCTCGCCGGCCGGCCGCTCGTCGAGCAGTACCTGGTGTCCGCCCGCTTCGGCGGGTACCGGATCTTCCCGTCCGCGCTGGCCGCGATCGCCGCAGTGGCGGTGCTGGCCGGGGTGCTGGCCGCGCTGGCCCCGGCCTGGGCGGCGGCCCGGCAGGACGTGGTGGCCGGCCTCGCCGGTCGACGCAACCCGCCCCGGCACCGCCGGCACTGGCTGCTCCTCGGGATGCTGCTCACCGTCGCCGGCTCCGTCGTCGCGGCGCTGGGCGCCGCCGGCACCACCCCGACGGTGGTGCTGGCCGGGCTGATCCTCGGCGAACTGGGGCTGGTCTTCTGCACCCCGACCCTGATCGGGCTGCTCGCCCGGGCGGGCCGGCTGCTGCCGCTGACGCCCCGGCTCGCGCTGCGCGACGCCAGCCGCAACCGTTCCTCGGCCGCCCCGGCCATCTCCGCGGTGATGGCGGCGGTGGCCGGCAGCGTCGCCCTCGGCATCTACGTGGCCAGCGACGACGCCCGCGACCGCGCGGCCTGGCAGCCGGGCCTGCCGCCCGGCAACGTGGCGCTGCTGCGGACCGACCCGCCGGAGGCCGCCGGGTCGCTGCCGCCGGCCGACGAGGTCGCCCGGCCGGTCCGGGCCGTACTGCCGAACGCCACGATCGTCGCGGTCGCCACCCCGGAGTGCGCCCGGCCGGCCGCTCCGGAGGACTTCTGCGTCGCCGCCGCGGTGCTGCCGCCGGAACGGCGCTGCCCGTACGAGCCGGCCTGGAACACCGCCACCGGCGGACGCACGCCGGCGGGCGACGACCCGCGGTGCGTGCGGACCCTCCGTGAGCCGAGCGACATCGGCCTCCCCGCGGTGGTGGACGACGGTGCGGTGCTGCCCGCGCTCACCGGCGCCCCGGCGGAGGAGGTGGCCGCCGCCACCCGGGTGCTGCGGGCCGGCGGGGTGGTGGTCACCGACCCCCGGCGGCTGGTCGACGGCCGGGTGACGGTCGAGGTCACCCACGGCTCCGGCGCCCCGACCGCCACCGCCACCCTGCCGGGGTATCCGCTGCGCGGCGGCCTCCCCGTCGACCGGCTCTTCCTGTCCCCGCGCGCGGCGGCCGCCGTCGGCGTCGTCGCGGCGCCGCTCGGCTACCTGATCGACACGGACGCCCCACCGAACGCCCGGGAGCAGAGCCGTCTCGCCGCCGAGCTGTCCCGGGTCGCCCCGCTGTCGGTCCAGGTGTCGACCGAGGGGCCGGGGTCCGACCAGCGCCCGCTGCTGCTCCTGCTGGCCGTCGCCTCCGGCGTGATCACCCTGGGCGCGGCCGGGGTGGCCACCGGCCTCGCCGCCGCCGAGGGCCGCCGGGACCTCTCCACCCTGGCCGCGGTCGGCGCCGACCCCCGGGTACGTCGGGTGCTGTCGCTCTGCCAGGCCGGGGTGATCGCGGTGCTCGGCTCGGCGCTCGGTATCGGGGCCGGCCTCGGCTCGGCGACCATCATCCTGGTGTCCCTGAACCGGCGCTACGCCCAGACCTGGCCGGTCACCGAGCCGTACCCGCTGGTGGTGCCCGGGCTGACCCTGAGCGTGCTGGTGGTGGTGCCGCTGGTGGCGATGCTCGGGGCCGGGCTGCTCACCCGGTCCCGGCTGCCCGTGGAGCGCCGGCTGGACTGAGCCGGTCCCAGGTGGACCGGCTGGTCCGTGGGGATGACGGTGGTGGGCCGCGACCGGCACACTGGGCGGGTGTCCGCCCTGGGAACGCTCGCCCGCCGCCTCGGTCACCAGAAGTGGTTCGCCGCCGCCCTGCGTCCGCTCGTTCCCGCCGACCGGCTGGTCGGGCGGCTGACCAAGGGCCGCGTGGTCGCGTTCGGGCTGGTGCCCTCCCTGGTCCTCACCACCACGGGCCGCCGCTCCGGCAAGCCGCGCAGCAATCCCCTGCTCTACGTGCCGGACGGCGACGCGTACGTGGTGATTGCGTCGAACTGGGGACAGCAGCACCAGCCGGCCTGGTCGTTGAACCTGCTCGCCCAGCCCGCCGCCGAGGTCGACGTGCGGAGCCGCCGGCTCCCGGTCCGGGCCGACCTGGTCGGCGGCGACGAGCGAGAGCGGCTCTTCGCCCGGCTGGTCGACGAGTGGCCGGCCTACCGGACGTACGTGGAACGGGCCGGCGGCCGGGAGGTCCGGGTCTTCCGCCTGGTCCCGACGGGCGCGCCCGACCCCACCCCCTGACCGGCGACCGGTCCGCCCCGGGCGCGGCGGACGGGCGGGCCGGCGTCGCCTGGCTAGGGTGAGTACGGGCGACGCGCGCCGGGCCACCGACTCGCGGCCCGTTCGCGGATCGGAGGTGGACCGTGGACGCCAGCGGCGCCGAGGTGGAGACCGACCGGTACCTGGACGACCCCCGATGGCGGGTCGCCGAGCGGGTGAGCGACGGGGCGCTGCGCCGGTTCGCGGCCGACATCCTCGCGATCGCGGTGCACGGCCCGCTCGCGCACGGCGACGACGACGGCGGCGGGGACGGCGAGGTGGGGCTGCTCATGGTCACCTACCGGCCGGGCGGCGGGCCGCCCCCGGCCACCCGCCGGGTGGACGGCGTGCTCGTCGACCTCACCGTCGCCGGGGCCGACGACTACCTGCGGCAGGCCCGCACCATCACCCCGCTCTGGCCGCTCACCGCCGACCGGTACGTCACCACCCGCGCCCTGCACGACCCGACCGGCTGGCTGCGCACCCTGCGCGACGAGCACCTGGCCCGGCTGGCCCGGGCCCGACCGGCCGAGTTCACCGCCGCCGCCCGCCGGGCGTGGTACCGGGGCAGCGCCGCGCACGCCCGGGCGCTCCGGCTCGCCGAGTGGTACGAGACCGACCAGGCGCTGCTCATGCTCGGCGAGGCCCGGCTGGCCGCGGCCACGGTGCACGGCCTGTTCAGCCGCACCTACTTCCGCGACCCGGGCGACGCGGTACGGCGTACCGGGCTGGCCGGCGCGGACATGACCGAGGTGGGGACGGTGCTGGCCGGCCAGGCCGAGGAACTGGCCGCCCGGGGCCGCCCGATCGACGGCACCGTCGACGACCTCCTCTCCGGCTGACCCGCCCCACGGTCGGGAGCGGGTACCGGTCAGCCGATGCCGCCCTGGATGCCGATCAGGGTGCCGACCAGGTAGGTCGCGGCGGCCGCGAGGGCGCCGAGCAGGAGTTGCCGCAGGCCGCTGGTCCACCAGGCCCGGTTGGTGAACCGGGCGACGATCACGCCGGCCAGGAAGAGGCCCACCCCGCCGACACCGAGCGCCAGCCAGAGGCTGGTGAAGCCGAGCAGGTAGGTCAGCAGCGGCACCAGCGCGCCCACCGAGAAGCAGAGGAACGACGAGATGGCCGCCGCCCAGGGGCTCGGCTGTTCGTCCGGGTCGACACCCAACTCCTCCCGGACGTGCACCCGCAGCGCCTCCTCCGGGTTGCGCCGGACCGCGTCGGCGACCTGCATGGCCAGGTCCCGGGGCAGCCCCCGGGCCACCCACGCCTCGGCCAGCTCGCGGGCCTCCGCCTCGGGGTGGCGTTCCAGCTCGCGCCGCTCCTTGGCCACCTCGGCGGCCACCTGCTCGTTGGCCGACCGGACGCTGGTGTACTCCCCCAGCCCCATCGAGATGGCGCCGGCCACCAGCCCGGCGGTGCCGGTGAGGATGATGCTGCGCGGCGAGACGCCGCCGCCGCCGACACCGGCGATCAGCGCGATGTTGGTGACCAGCCCGTCCATCGCGCCGAACACGGCGGGCCGCAGCCAGCCGCCGGACACGTCCGCGTGGTGCGCCTCCCGCAACGCCGCCGGGGTCTCGGTCACGGCAGCGTCAGGATCTCGTAGCCGTCGTCGGTCACGACGATGGTGTGCTCGAACTGGGCGGTCCACTTGCGGTCCTTGGTGACCACCGTCCAGCCGTCGTCCCACATGTCGTACTGGTAGGTGCCGATGGTGATCATCGGCTCGATGGTGAACGTCATGCCCGGCTCCATCACGTCCGTGGGGCGCGGGCTGTCGTAGTGCGGCACGTAGAGACCGCTGTGGAAGGACTCGCCGATGCCGTGGCCGGTGAAGTCGCGGACCACGCCGTAGCCGAACCGCTTCGCGTACGACTCGATGACCCGGCCGATCACGTTGATCTGCCGGCCCGGGGCGACCGCCTTGATGCCGCGCATCATGGCCTCGTGGGTCCGCTCGACGAGCAGCCGGGCCTCCTCGCTCACCTCGCCCACACAGAAGGTGGCGTCGGTGTCGCCGTGCACCCCGTCCAGGTACGCGGTGACGTCGACGTTGATGATGTCGCCGTCCTCGAGCACCGTCGAGTCCGGGATGCCGTGGCAGATCACCTCGTTGAGGCTGGTGCAGCAGGACTTCGGGAAGCCCTTGTAGCCCAGCGTCGACGGGTAGGCGCCGTGGTCGCAGAGGAACTCGTGGACCACCTTGTCGATCTCGTCGGTGGTCACCCCCGGCTTGCAGTGCTCGCCCGCGAGCTGGGTGGCCTGGGCGGCGAGCCGGCCGGCGACCCGCATCTTCTCGATGGTCTCCGGCGCCTGCACGTGCGAGCCGCGGTATTCCTGGGGACGCTTCTTACCCACGTACTCGGGGCGCGGGATGTGGGCGGGCACCGCTCGCCACGGGGAGAGCGTGCCTGGGGTCAGCGGCGCACGGACGGTCATGACCACAGCCTATCGCCGCACGCCCGGGTGACTCCCGCCACGGCCCGCTCGCCCGGGTTGTTGCCGCGCCGCAAGCGCTGTGCCATTGTGGCTGCGTGGATCAAGGGGCCCCTCCTCCCGCCTTCTCCGCGACGGCGGAGGTCGACGGTGACCGGCTCCGTGTGGTGGTGATCGGCGAGGTCGACATGGCCACCGCCGACACCATGTTCCAGACCGCCCTCCGCGAGCCGGCCGCCCAGGTCACCCTCGACCTGCGCGGCGTCACCTTCTTCGACTCGGCGGCGATCCACGCGCTGGTCCGGCTGGCTCAGCGCTTCCCGGGCATGCTGAGCGTGCTGCCGTCCCGGCAGGTGCGCCGGGTGCTGGAAGTCGCCGGCCTGGGCGAACAGGACTGGCTGCACGGCGCCTGACCGACCCGGCCCGCGGGGCCGCTCAGTCCGCCAGCCGCCGGCGCAGCGTCACCTCGGTGCCCTCGTCGGTCCGCGCCACGGTCAGGTCGCCGAGCGCCTGGATCAACGCCAGGCCCCGCCCCCGGAAGCTCGAACCCGTCGACTCCCGCCAGTGTCCGCTGTCCCGGACCGTGGCGGTCACTGTCCGGTCCTCGATCGTCACGTCGATGGAGATCACCGGCTCGGCCGGGGTGACCGGGTGCTCGATGGCGTTGGCGGCGGCCTCGGAGATCGCCACGGTCAGGTCGAACAGGTCGGTCTCGCCGACGCGGTGGGCGACCAGGAAGTCCTCCAGCCGCTTGCGCAGCACGCTGAGCCGGGTCGGATCGGCCGGCAGCCGCAGGGTGAAGCGGTTCAGCTCGGCCGCCTCCAGGGCCAGCACCGCCACGTCGTCGTGCCGGTCCCGCCTCGCCACCCGCTCGACCACCGCGTCGACCAGGTCGGCAACGTGCTCGCCCCGGGTGGTCGCGTCCAGGCGGAGCTGCCGGAGCCCGGCGTCGATGCCGAACTGCCGATCCTCGATCAGGCCGTCGGTGTACAGCAGCAGACGACCGCCGGGGGCCAGCTCACCCTCGACGGTCTGGTACTCGGTCCGGGGGATCGCGCCGATGGGCGGACCGAGGGCCCGGTCGTGCAGGAACGCCACGTGGTCGCCGCGGATCAGCAGCGGCGACGGGTGACCCGCACTGGCGTACCGCAGCCGCCCGGTGCGCGGGGAGAACCAGAGGCAGAACACGGTGGCGAAGGAACCGCCCTCGGTGGAGCCGACCAGGTGGTTGAGCCGGGTCAGCGCCGTCCCCGGAGCGAAGCCCTCCAGCACGTACGCCCGCAGCGCGTTGCGGAGCTGGCCCATGGCGGCGGCGGCCGGCACGCCCTTGCCCACCACGTCGCCGATCACCAGCACCAGCTCGTCGTCCGGGGCGCGGATCACGTCGTACCAGTCGCCGCCGACCTCCACGTCGGCGCTGCCCGGCAGGTAACGGCTGGCCACCACCGCGCCGGGCAGCCTCGGCAGCGTACGCGGCAGCAGGCTGTGCTGCAGGGTGGTGGCGATCCGGTGCTCGGCCTCGTAGAGCTGGGCGTTCTCCAGCCGCACGCCGACCAGCCGGGCCAGCTCGGTGAGCGCGGCCTGCTCGGTGCCGCCGCCCTCCCGGCGCCACACCCGCAGCTCGCCGAGCTGCTCGCCGGTGGTCCCGGTCAGCGGCAGCACCGCCGACGGTTCGAGCGGAGCGTCGCCGCCGCCGTCCGCCTCGTGGCGGGCCCCGGTGGCGGTGACCACCACCCGGGCCGCCTCGGCGAGGGCGAGCGCGTGCCGGGCGGCGACCTGCACCACCTCGGCCGTGGAGCGGGCGGTGTTGATCGCGACGGCCGCGTCGGCGAGGCCGCGCAGCCGGCGGATGATCTGCCCGCGCAGCTGGCCCAGCTCGACGTTGGATCGGACCCGGGCGATCAGCTCCGGGCTGGAGAAGGGCTTGGTCAGGTAGTCGTCGGCGCCGACCGCCAGCCCGGCGACCTCCTCGGCCGACCCGGCCCGGGCGGAGAGCAGCACGATCGGCACGTGCCGGGTGGCCGGGTTGGTCCGCAGCGCGGTGACCAGCCCGAAGCCGTCCAGCCGGGGCATCATCACGTCGGTCAGCACCAGGTCGAACGGGGAGTCGACGGCCAGCCGCAGGGCCTCCACCCCGTCCGGCACGGCGACCACCTCGTACGCCGGGGAGAGCAGCCGGCTGACGTGCTCACGCAGGTCGGCGTTGTCGTCGGCGAACAGGATCCGGCCCGCGCCGGCCGGCGCCCCGGTCGGCGCGGGCAGGCCGGCGGGCCGGTTCACCTCGTCGGTCCAGAGCGTGGTCTCGGCGACGTGGAGGCGGGCGTGCTCCGGCTCGCCCAGCGGCAGCGGCGCGAGCACGGCCACCCGGTCGGCGGGCAGGTGCTCGTAGCCGAACGGGACGGTGACGGTGAACGTGCTGCCCTGGTCGACGACGCTGCGCGCCGCGACGGTGCCGCCGTGCATCTCGACCAGCTCGCGGACCAGGGCGAGGCCGATGCCGGTGCCCTCGTGGCTGCGGGAGCGGACCCCCGGCACCCGGTGGAACCGTTCGAACACGTGCGGCAGCTCTTCCGGCGCGATGCCGACGCCGGTGTCGGCCACCTCCAGCACGGCGGCGCCGTCACGGGCGCGGACCCGGACCCGGATGTCGCCGTGGAAGGTGAACTTGAGGGCGTTGGACATCAGGTTGAGGACGATCTTCTCCCACATGTCCCGGTCGAGGTGGACCGGCGCGGGCAGCGGCGGGCAGTCGACCACCAGGCGCAGCCCGGCCCGCTCGGTGGCCGAGCGGAAGGTGCTCACCAGGCGCGCGGTGTAGTCGGCCAGGTCGGTGGGCTGGTAGCTGGCGGCCAGCCGGCCGGACTCCAGCCGGGAGAAGTCGAGCACCGTGTTGACCAGCTTGAGCAGGCGCAGCGCGTTGCGGCGCGTCATGGTCAGCCGGTCGGTGTACGCGGCCGGCAGCCCCGGGTCGGCGAGCAGGTCCTCCAGCGGGCCGAGGACCAGGGTGAGCGGGGTACGGAACTCGTGGCTGACGTTGGCGAAGAAGTTCGTCTTGGCCCGATCCAGGGCGGCCAGCTCGGCGGCCCGGGCGCGCTCGTGCTCGTACGCCCGCTGCTTGCCGACCGCCCGGGAGATCTGGGCGCCGACCAGATCGACGAAGTCGCGGTAGTCGTCGGAGAACGGTAGCCGGCGGGCGAGCCCGACCAGCAGCACGCCGGCTGGCGCGCTGGTGGCGACCAGCGGCAGCAGCAGGGCCTGGTCGGCGGCGTCCGGCGGGACCTGGCCGAGCAGGTCGGCGACGGACACCCGGCGGGCCGCGTCGACGCTCGCTCCGTCGCCCGGTCGGGGCGGGTCGGCGAGCCCGCCCGGCTCGACGCCGGCGCAGCCGGCCAGCACGGGCGCGCCCTGCTCGTCGTGCAGCCAGATGGCGCTGAACGGCACGTCCGACCGGTGTGCGTCGAGCACCCGGGCGACGGCCCGGCCCAGTTCGAGGGTGCTCTGCACGTCGGCCAGCTCGGTGCCGAGCTCGGCCAGAGTGCGCAGCCGCCGCTCGCCGAGCACCCGGCCCGTGGTCTCGTTGACGACGCAGAACACGCCCTCGATGCTGCCGTCGGCGTCGCGGAGCGGGTCGTACGAGACGTCGAAGTAGACGTCTTCCAGGAAGCCGTGCCGGTTGATCACGAAGGGACGGTTCTCGCCCCGGTACGGCACGCCGGTGCGGCGCACCTCGTCCAGCAGCGGCCCGAGGACGTCCCAGGTCTCCGCCCAGTGCTCGCGGGCCGATTGACCGATCACCGCCGGGTGCTTGTCGCCGATTGTGGGGCGGTAGGCGTCGTTGTAGAAGGCGAGGTGGTCCTCGCCCCAGAACATGGCGATCTGGGCGCGGGACGAGAGCATCAGGCTGATCGCGTGGCCGAGCGCGGCGGGCCAGGTCCGCGGGGGGCCGAGCGGGGTGGTGGACCAGTCGAGGGCCCGCAGCCGCTCGCCCATCTCGCCGCCTGCGGCGAACGCCGCGGCCAGCAGTGCGGGGAGTTCCGCCTCGCCGGTCCCCGAGGACGCGCGATCCCCGTCCTCGCCCCCCAGGGCCGAGCCCATGCAGCCTCCTGCTCCGGCCAGATGTCCACGACGACCGGCGCATCCGCGCCGGTCGAACCCGCCTACTACCCCGGCGGAGGAGCAACGTAACGCATACCTGTCGTTGGTCGCTGGTTACCTGCACCTCATCCTGGCGTAACCATCGGGCGGCTGCGACTCGGGCGGGCACCGGCTCGGCCCGGACAGGTGATCCCCGTTACACCACTGCCGGCCGGCCGGCGGCGGCCCGGACCAGGGCGGCCACCGGGCGGGGGTCCGCGTCGTTCTCCGGATGCCACTGCACGCCCAGCAGGAAGCGCCGCGCCCGATCCTCCACCGCCTCCACCACCCCGTCGTCGGCCCAGCCGGTCACCGTCAGGGCGCCCGCGTCGGCCACCCCCTGGTGGTGGTACGAGTTGACCCGGTCCACCCCGGCCATCACCGCCCCGGCCAGGCTGCCCTCGGCGAACCGCACCGGGTGCGCCCCGTACACCCCGGGGGCCGGCCGGTGGCCGTCGTGGCCCACCAGGTCCGGCAGGTGCTGGTGCAGGGCGCCGCCGTGGGCGACCGCGAGCAGCTGCATGCCCCGGCAGACACCGAGCACCGGCAGGTCGGCGGCGAGCGCGGCGGTCAGCAGCGCCAGCTCGCCGGCGTCCCGGTCCGGCCGGCTCTCGGTGCGCGGGTCGGGCGGCCTTCCGTACCGCTCCGGGCCGACGTCCGCGCCGCCGGACAGCAGCAGCCCGTCCAGCACCCGCAGCACATCGGCGTCGGCGTCGTCCGGGGGCAGCACCACGGCCCGGCCGCCGGCCGCGGTCACCGCCCGGACGTACGCCTGCGGCACCAGCGCCGCCGGGACGTCCCGCCACACCGCCCAGCCGGCCGGCTCGACGTACGCGGTGACCCCGATCACCGGCCGTCGACTCATAGGGGGGTCACGTAGGCGCCGGTGATCCCGCCATCCACCACGAACTGCGCGGCGGTCATGAACGAGGCGTCGTCGCTGGCCAGGAAGGCCACCGCGGCGGCGATCTCCTCCGGGTTGCCGAACCGGCCCATCGGCACGTGGACGAGGCGACGGGCGGCCCGCTCCGGGTCCTTGGCGAAGAGTTCCAGCAGGAGCGGGGTGGCGACCGGGCCCGGGCAGAGCGCGTTGACGCGGATGCCCTCCCGGGCGAACTGCACGCCCAGCTCCCGGGTCATCGCCAGCACCCCGCCCTTGCTCGCCGTGTAGGCGATCTGCGACGTCGCCGCCCCCATCAGCGCCACGAACGAGGCGGTGTTGATGATCGAGCCCTTGCCCTGCCGCCGCATGTGCGGGATGGCGTACTTGCAGCAGAGGTAGACGCTGGTGGTGTTGACCCGCAGTACCCGCTCCCAGGCGTCCAGCCCGGTCTCCAGGATCGAGTCGTCGTCGGGCGGCGAGATGCCGGCGTTGTTGAACGCCACGTCCACCCGGCCGTGCCGCTCGGCCACCCCGTCGAAGAGGTCCCGCACCGCCGCCTCGTCGGCCACGTCGGTGGCGACGAACTCGCCGGCCACCTCGTCGGCGGCCCGCTTGCCCGCCTCGGCGTCGATGTCCACGCAGACCACCCGGGCCCCCTCGGCGGCGAACCGCCGCACCGTGGCCAGGCCGATGCCGCTGCCCGCACCGGTCACCACGGCGACCCGGTCCTGAAGCCGTCCCTGCATCTCACTCCTCCGTGCTGATGAACACGTTCTTGACGTCGGTGAAGGCGTGCAGTGCGTCCGGACCCAACTCCCGGCCGAGGCCGGAACGCTTCATCCCGCCGAACGGGGTCCAGTAGCGCACCGACGAGTGCGAGTTGACGCTGAGGTTGCCGGATTCGACGGCCCGGGCCACCCGGACCGCCCGGCCGACGTCCCGGGTCCAGATCGAGCCGGACAGGCCATACTCGGTGTCGTTGGCCAGCCGGATCGCGTCCGCCTCGTCGTCGAAGGGCAGCACCGAGACCACCGGGCCGAAGATCTCCTCCCGCCAGTGCCGGTCTGCCGGGGAGTCGGCGAGCAGCACGGTCGGGGCGTACCAGAAGCCGGGGCCGTCGGGGCGGGCGCCGGTGAAGGCCACCTTCGCCCCGTCGACGTACCCGGCGACCCGGTCCCGGTGCCCGGCGGAGATCAGCGGGCCCATCTCGGCGTCCTCGGCGGCCGGGTCCGTCACCCGGAACGCGCGCACGGCCGGTTCGAGCAGCTCCAGGAAGCGGTCGTACGCCGACCGCTGGACCAGGATCCGGGAGCGGGCGCAGCAGTCCTGGCCCGCGTTGTCGAAGACCGCGTACGGCGCGCTGGCCGCCGCCTTCGCCAGGTCGGCGTCGGCGAAGACCAGGTTGGCGGACTTGCCGCCCAGCTCCAGCGTCACCCGCTTCACCTGCGCCGCGCAGCCGGCCATGATCCGGGTGCCGACCTCGGTCGAGCCGGTGAAGCAGACCTTGCGGACGGCCGGGTGGGTGACGAACCGCTCGCCCACCACACCGCCCTGGCCGGGCAGCACGGTGAACACGCCCTCCGGCAGGCCGGCGTCGAGGGCCAGCTCGGCCAGGCGCAGCGCGGTCAGCGGGGTCAGCTCGGCCGGCTTGAGCACCACCGTGTTGCCGGCGGCGAGCGCGGGGGCGAAGCCCCAGCCCGCGATGGGCATCGGGAAGTTCCACGGCACGATCACGCCGACCACACCGAGCGGTTCGTGAAAGGTGATGTCGAGCCCGCCGGGCACCGGGATCTGGTGTCCGGTCAGCCGCTCCGGCGCGCCCGCGTAGTAGTCGAGCACGTCCCGGACGTTGCCGGCCTCCCAGCGCGCGTTGCCGATGGTGTGCCCGGCGTTGCGCACCTCCAGTAGCGCCAGCTCCTCCCGGTGCGCGTCGACCACGGCGGCGAACCGCCGCAGCAGCCGCGCCCGGTCCCCCGGCGCCACCGCGCGCCACGTCTCGAAGGCCGCCGCCGCCCGCTCGATGGCCGCGTCCGTCTCGACGAGCGAGGTGGCGGGCACCTCCCGCAGCACCTCCCCCGTCGCCGGGTTCCGCACCTCACTCACTCCCGTCCCCCCTCGCCTCGCCTCGCCTGGCCTCGCCGGGCCTCGCCTGGCCTCGCCGATCTTGCAGTTGCTGCCCGGACAAAAGCCGCTCATCGCCACAGACCACGGGCCGAAAGTGCAAGATCGCGGGGAGGTCACAGGCGTTCGAAGCCACGCACCAGCTCCCAGTCCGTCACGGCGGCGTCGAAGGCGGCCAGCTCCACCTTCGCGTTGTTGGCGTAGTGCGCGACCACCTCGTCTCCGAAGGCGTCCTTCGCCACCGTCGAGCCCTCCCAGAGGGTCAGGGCGTCCCGGAGCGTTCCGGGCACCCGCTCGGCGTCCCCGTCGTCGTACGCGTTGCCCGAGCACTCCTCGCCCAGCTCCAGCTCCCGCTCGATGCCGTGCACCGCGCCGGCCACCAGCGCGGCGATCGCCAGGTACGGGTTGACGTCCGCCCCCGGCACCCGGTTCTCCACCCGCATCCCCTGGCCGTGCCCGACCAGCCGCAGCGCGCAGGTGCGGTTGTCGGTGCCCCAGCGCAGCGCGGTCGGGGCGAACGAGCCGGGCTGGTAGCGCTTGTAGGAGTTGACGTTGGGGGCGAACAGCAGGCTGAACTCACGCATGGTGGCCAGCAGCCCGGCCAGCACCCGCTGCCCGGTGGTCGACAGGTGCGCCGGCCCGTCGCCGAGCATCGCCGAGCGGCCGTCGGCGTCGCGCAGCGAGAAGTGGATGTGGCAGGAGTTGCCCTCCCGCACGTTCGGCTTGGCCATGAAGGTGATCGACATGCCCTCCTGGGCGGCGATCTCCTTCGCGCCGTTCTTGTAGATGACGTGATGGTCGGCGCAGGCCACCGCCTCGTCGTAGCGGAAGGCGATCTCGTGCTGGCCGAGGTTGCACTCGCCCTTCGCGCTCTCCGGGGTCAGCCCGGCACCGGCCATCTCGGTGCGGATCCGGCGCAGCAGCGGCTCCACTCGGGCGGTGCCGAGCAGCGAGTAGTCCACGTTGTACTGGTTGGCCGGGGTCAGCTCGCGGTAGCCGCGCCGCCACGCCTGCTCGTACGAGTCGCGGAACAGCACGAACTCCAGCTCGGTGCCGGCGTACGCGGTCAGCCCGTGCGCGGCCAGCCGGTCGAGCTGGCGGCGCAGGATCTGCCGGGGCGAGGCGACCACGGGCCCGGAGCCGTCCAGCCACTCCAGGTCGGCCAGGAGCATCGCGGTGCCGGGCTGCCAGGGCACCCGGCGCAGGGTGTCCAGGTCGGGCCGCATGGCGAAGTCGCCGTAGCCGCGTTCCCAGCTCGACATGGCGTAGCCGTCGACGGTGTTCATGTCGACGTCCACGGCCAGCAGGTAGTTGCAGCCCTCACTGCCGTGGGCGACCACCTGGTCCAGGAAGTAGGGCGCGTGGAACCGCTTGCCCTGGAGGCGGCCCTGCATGTCGGTCAGCGCGAGCACCACGGTGTCGATGTCGCCCTCGGCGACCGCGACGCGCAGTTGTTCCAGCGTGAGCGGAGCTTTCCTCATCGGCGCGCCTCCATCACCAAGGTCTACTGGCAGAACCGGATCACCGTCAATGCCCCCAGCGGACACCGTGGCAAACGCGAACGGTTGAGGGGAGCCGAGTCAGTCGCGGGCCAGAGCTGGCGCATCGGGCGTGCGGGATCACCGCTCCCTCTGGTGGGGGGATGAATCCCCTCAGGGTGGGAGGCGTCCTGGCGGCCGAGCCCACGATCTTGGTGTTATGAGAGTTCACGCCAGCCCTCGTTGGGCGTACGGCACGTTCGCGTGGCTGATCTTCTTCGTCGTGTCCCACGTGGTAGCGGTGCTTTTCCCCGGTGACGATCCGACCGGCGACGGACCGTGGAGCCTGAGGGCGTACGCGATCTTCAACATCACTCTCATCCTCATGTCGGCCGTCGGGGCAGTTGTCGTGGTGGCCACCGTCCGGCCCTGGGGACGACGCGTCCCTCGGTGGATGCTCCTCACGCCGCTGTGGTTCGGCAGCACGCTACTCGTCGTCCGGGGAGTTCCCGGGATGGTCGAAAACCTGCTCATGGCTACCGGCATCCGCCGAGGCGGCTTTGTGGGGGCGGAAGACATCTCCACGGCCGAACTCTGGGCCGGCATTGGGATCAACACCTATTTCTTTATGGGCGCGGTGCTGCTCGCCGTGACGACGGTCTCCTACTTCCGCCGATCACGACGAGGCAGCCACGGCTGATTGCCACACCTCGCAGCCAGGTCATCCTCAACAGCCGCGGTGAGCGCGGCGCTTGCGGGGGTCTGCGATCATGGCCGGATGTTCGAACCGGGGTCGCGTTCCAAGCAGGTCAGCACCTTCATGCTGCCCGAGGACGAGGCGGCGTTCGACGAGGCGCTGGCACCCGCAATCGCCGACCTCGGGCAGTGGGAGACCCACGATCAGCGGGCCCGGACCATCACGCTGCACGGCTCACTGCCGGCCGCGATGCGCCACGACCGCACGCAGGCATTCCTGCGGCTGTTCGGCCGGGACGGCGGAACCATGGGGCCCCTCATCCAGTATCTGCGCACCTCCGCGGCGACCACGGACGAGGCCATGCTCGCCGCTACCGGCGGTCGGTGCCGGGCGACGGCCGAACGGCCCGAGGCGATGTCGCCGGGCCGACTGGCGTTCAAGTGGTTCCCTGACGACGAAGCCGACTGCGTGCGGCGCGACTCAACGGCCACGCGTTGCGCCTGAGGATCCGCCCGGGCGCTTGACGAACCGGCGAGAAGCTCGCCAGTTCCACCGCACGGCAAATGGCAAAGGCAAGGAGATCCCTCTCCCTGCCACTTCCAACGTATAGCGCACCGGGGGGCTTGCGGCAAGACCCGTGTCGTGGCGCAGAATCGTCGGCCGAGGCCACAACCTGCGGAAATGGGGGCCAGGACGTGCGTGTGTTGTTGTCGACGCATGGGGGACGCGTCGCGGAGGTGTCGCAGTGATCGAGCAGTACGTGTTGGATCTTCACGACGTTGACGAGATGCAGGTCGCGGTCGTTGGCGGCAAGGGCGCGCACCTGGGCGGGCTGTCGCGGATCGAAGGCATCCGCCTGCCGGCCGGCTTCTGCGTGACGACGAACGCCTTCCGGCGGATCATGGCGGAAGCGCCGTCGGTCGACAATCGGCTCGATCAGCTGTCGCGCCTGAACCCGGACGACCGGGAGGCGATCCGCACGCTCAGCGCGGAGATCCGCCGGACCATCGAAGGGATCGCCATCCCCGACGATCTGGCGGCGGCGATCACCCACGCGCTCGCCCAGCTCGGCGAGCACGCCGCCTACGCCGTCCGATCCAGCGCGACGGCAGAGGACCTGCCGACGGCCTCCTTCGCCGGCCAGCAGGACACGTACCTCAACGTCGTGGGGCCGGCGGCGATCCTCGAGCACGTCAGCCGGTGCTGGGCGTCGCTGTTCACCGAGCGGGCCGTCACCTACCGCCAGCGGAACGGCATCGACCACCGCACGGTCCACATGGCCGTGGTCGTGCAGCAGATGGTCTTCCCGCAGGCGGCCGGCATCCTGTTCACGGCCGACCCCGTCACGGGCAACCGGAAGGTCGCCACCGTGGACGCCAGCTTCGGCCTCGGCGAGGCCCTGGTCTCCGGCCTGGTGAACCCGGACACCTTCCAGGTGCGCGACGGCGAGATCGTCGCCAAGGCGATCGCCGCCAAGCAGCGTGCCGTGCACGCCCTGCCGGCCGGCGGTACGCAGGAAGTGGCGATCGACCCGCAGCGGCAGGAGCAGCCGGCACTGACGGACGCGCAGGTCGTGCGGCTCGTGCAGCTCGGACGGCGGATCGAAGCGCACTTCGGCCGCCCGCAGGACATCGAATGGTGCCTGGTCGGCGAAGACTTCCAGATCGTCCAGAGCCGGCCGATCACCACGCTGTTCCCCATTCCCGCGGCCGGCGACGCAGGGAACCACGTCTACCTCTCGGTCGGCCACCAACAGATGATGACCGACCCCATGAAGCCACTGGGCGTCTCGATGTGGCAGCTGACGGCCATGGCGCCGATGCACGAGGCCGGCGGGAGGCTGTTCGTCGACGCCAACCGGGCCCTGGCCTCACCCGCGGGCCGCGCCGGCTTCCTGAAGATGGTGGGGAGAGAAGATCCGCTGATTAGGGACGCGCTGGAGACCGTTCTCAACCGCGACGACTTCGTCCCGTCGCTTCCGGACACGGGTCCCGGTCGGCCGCCGGCCCGCGGCGCGTCCACCCCGATCGAGACCGACCCGGCCATCGTCACCGAGCTGATCCAGCGCAGCCAGGCGTCCATCGCCGCCCTGCGGCGCGACATCCGGACGAAGACCGGACCGGCGCTGTTCGACTTCCTGCTGGAGGCCTTCCAGGAGCACAAGCGAGTCCTCGGCGATCCGCTGAGCATGCAGGCGATCATGGCGGGCATCGAGTCCACCTGGTGGCTCAACGACCAGCTGCACGAGTGGCTGGGCGAGAAGAACGGGGCCGACACGCTCACCCTGTCCGCCCCCAACAACGTCACCTCGGAGATGGGACTGGCGCTGCTCGACGTCGCCGACGTGATCCGCCCACATCCCGAGGTGGTGGCGTTCCTGCAGGGCGTCGAGGACGAGGGCTTCCTGGATGAGCTGCCGAAGCTCGCGGGCGGGACCGAAGCGCGCGACGCCATCGAGGCCTACCTCGACCGATACGGCATGCGCTGCGTCGGCGAGATCGACATCACGAGGCCGCGGTGGAGCGAGCGCCCCACCACGCTCGTGCCCCTGATCCTCGACAACATCAAGCTCTTCGAGCCGGGCGCCGCCGAGCGGCGGTTCGAGCAAGGGCGGCAGGAGGCGCAGAAGAAGGAACAGGAGGTGCTCGCACGCTTGCGGGCCCTGCCGGACGGGGAGCGGAAAGCCGACGAGGCCAAGCGGATGATCGACCGGGTCCGGACCTTCATCGGCTACCGGGAGTACCCGAAGTACGGCATCATCAGCCGCTATTTCGTCTACAAGCAGGCCCTGCTGGAGGAGGCCGAGCGCCTCGTGCAGGCCAACGTACTTCCTGAACAGGAAGACATCTTCTACCTCACGTTCTCCGAGCTCCACGACGTCGTGCGCGCGAACAGAGTGGACGACCAGCTGATCCGGCAGCGCAAGGAGGCGTTCCGGTCGTACCACGCGCTCACGCCGCCCCGGGTGCTCACGTCTGACGGCGAGGCCGTCGTCGGTGCGTACCGGCGCGACGACGTGCCGGCGGGTGCCCTGATCGGCCAACCGGTTTCCGCCGGGACCATCGAGGGGAGGGCCCGCGTCATCCTCGACATGGCGGAGGCCGATCTCGAGGCGGGCGACATCCTGGTCACGGCGTACACCGATCCCAGCTGGTCGCCCCTGTTCGTCGCGATCACGGGCCTGGTCACGGAGGTGGGCGGCCTGATGACCCATGGCGCGGTGATCGCCCGGGAGTATGGCTTGCCTGCCGTCGTCGGTGTGGTCGACGCCACCCGCCTCATCCGGGACGGGCAGCGGATCCGCGTGCACGGAGCCGACGGGTACGTCGAGATCCTGGCTTGACCGACCACACCGAGAAAGGCCCATCCGGCTTTGACGGGGCCGGGCGGCTATCCGAACCGGTCAGCCAGCTTCGTCAGCTTGGTGACGTACGCCGGCCAGTCATAGTCGTCAGGGATGTTGGTGCTCTCCCGCCGCAGGCCGATCGCGGTGTCGTGCTGCTCGCGCATGATGTCGGCGTGACCGGCGTGACGAGCGAGGTCGCCGGTCACGTGGATGATGATCCGGTGCAGCGTCACGTCCTGTCCACCTGGTCGCCACCACGGCACCCGCCCCGGCGCGTCGAGGGGTAGCTGTTCGATCGTCTGGTCCGCGAACACCCCGACACGGCGATACAGGTCGATCAGCCCATCCTTCGTCTCGTCCTCCCGCGCGTACCAGTCCGCCTGCGGGTCCTCCTCAAACGCCTGCATGGGGACCAGTTCCTCAGGCGTCGGGAATTCGCGCCCGAAGGTGGGCCCGAAGTAGCCGGCCTCGACATTGAGGCAGTGCTTGAGGACTCCCAGCAGGTTGTTGCCGGTCGCGGTGCGGGGCAGTCTGGCCTCGCGTTCGCTCAGCCCGTCGAGCTTCCAGATCAGGTCTTCGCGAGTCGCCTGGAGGTAGTGGTGCAGCGCAGCCTTCGGGTCGCCCAAGTCAGCCATGCCCGCCAGTCTTCCTCATGCGCCGGAGCCATTCGTGCGGGGTGTCGCCTACAAGATCAGCTCACCCTTCGGCTGCGACTGCCGCGAGGGCGGCGTGTGGCCGATGGGTGCCGTCGCTGAGCCGCGGCAGACGCTCGACTTCCGTGAAGCCGGCTCGCCTCAGCCGTTCGGAGAACTCGTCGACGGGCCAGCGATAGGCGGTCACGACCTTGTGGTCGAAGGCGGCGACCTCGTCACCGACGAAGAGACCGAGCACCAACGTTCCGCCTGGGACCATTGCTCGCCGGAACTCCGCGAGCACGCCGTCAACATCTTGCGGCGGTAGATGGATCAACGAGTACCAGGCCAGGATGCCGGCGATGGAGTGGTCGGCGACGGCGAGATTTTCCAGCGACCCGAGCTGGTACCTGCCATTCGGGTGGGTTGCCTGCGCGTGGGCGATGAACTCGGGGACCAGGTCGATTCCCGTTGCGTCGACGCCCAGCGAGCGAAGGTAACCGGTGATATGGCCAGGCCCGCAGCCCAGATCGAGCACCGTGCCAGGTCGGCCCGCCAGATGTCGCCCGATAAGGGCGAGGTCGTCGGCATGTACCTGCTGGCTTGTCCCGAACAGCTCGATGTAGAGCTCCGCGACGGACGCATACGCCCGCCGGACCTGCTCCGTCTTCACCCCGTGACTATATGAGCCCTCGGATCGTGTGGCGTCGTAGGTCCATGCCATGGATCACTGAGCCATGCCCGCGAGCAGCCACCGTCGGACGGGAATCTCCAGCAATACCCGGTCACCCTCCTGAGCGACCCGCTCCCTGACGTCCCATCCTCCGTACTTGCTGGCGAACGCCTCGACGACTTCGGTGGGGAAGTCGCCGCGGTGCAGGTGGGCGACGCCCTCGGCTACGACGGGCGCGGCCCCGTCCTCCAAGGCCAGGGACACCCTCGGGTCGGCCACCAGGTTCCGCACCTTGACGCTGCGACCGTCGCAGCCGATCCACCACACGCCGTCCGCGTAGACGAACCAGACCGGCGTCACGTGGGGGGAGCCATCGCGGCGCACCGTGCACAGCCATACGTTCGGATCGAGGGCCAGTCGGGCCTCGACGTCCGACGGAAGTGGTGCCGAGGGAGGGTGAGTCACCCGGGAAGTGGACCACATCCGGTACGGACTCACCTGCCGCGAGTCGAGCGGTGCGAGAGCCGCCCCGTATGCGCTACCGGACGAGGCAGAACGGGTGGCCGGCCGGGTCGGTGAAGACTCTGAAGCGTTCACCGCCGGCGCCCAGCCGGCGAGCGCCCAGCTCCACCGCCCGCGCCTCCCCGGTGTCGAGGTCGTCGACCAAGAGGTCGAGGTGGGCCTGCTGCGGGTGCGCGGGATCCGGCCAGCGGGGCGGGTCGTAGTCGTCGACCTGCTGGAACATCAGGCTCTTCCCGTCACCGGTGATGAGCGCGCCCTCGAGGCCGTCGTAGCTGAGCGCCATACCGGTGAGGTCGGCGTAGAAGTGGGCCAGGGCCGATGCGTCGGGGGCGTCGATCGTCACGGCGAACAGCCGCATCACCGGGCCGACGCCGTCGGCCTGGCAGAGGTCGAACGGGTGGCCGGCCGGGTCGGCCAGGGTGATCCAGGTCGGTCCGTCGGCCAGCCGGGTGGCGCCGAGGCCGACCGCCCGCCCGGCCTCCGCTCGGGGATCTGCGGTCTGCAGATCGAGATGGAGTTGCTGCGGGTGCTCCTGCCCGGGCCACTGCGGCGCGACGTGGTCGGGTGCGCGCTGAAATTCGATCTCCTGCCCGTCGGGAGTCCGGAGGCCGAACCGGTCGGGGTCCTGGCGGACAACGTCCCAGCCGGTAATCCCGGCGTAGAACGAACCGACCCGGTTGATGTCCGCCGCGTCGAAGATGGCCAGGTCCAGACGAGCTGTCACGGTGGTCATGGTCGCTTCCACTCCCTTGCCAGCAGGCCGTAGACGACGAGATCGCGCCGCTCCTCGTCGGCGCCGGGTGACCCGGCACCGACGAGGGAGTGGATCAGGCCGGCTCGTCGGCCGGTGCGGCGTCCATGGTGGAGCGCTGCACCGGCACGTCGACGGTACGGCGGGGGCCGGTGAACCACTTCCGGGCCGAGGCGTACCACCAGATCGCCACGCCGAGCAGCACCCCGCCGATGGCGAGCGGGGCGTAGTTCACGGCCGTCCAACTGAACTCCGCGTTGCCGGGCACGCCGGCCGGCACGATCGGCAGCACGAAGTAGACGGAGATGACCGCGATCTCGATCACCGCTATCCAGCCGAGCAGCTTGTACCTCGCGCCCAGCGTCCACGGGCCCGGGACGAACCGGTCCCCCATTCGCAGCCGCAGGAAGATCGGGATGAGGAAGGACAGGTACAGCCCGATCACCGCGACCGAGACCACCGCGTAGAAGGCGACCGGCACGCCGGCCTTCTGGTAGAGCGCGGGCAGGGTGAGCACCAGCCCGGCCAGGGTGGCCGCGATGATCGCGTTGACCGGGGTGCCGTTGCGGTTCACCCGGGACCAGAGCCGCCAGCCCGGCACCGCGCGGTCCCGGCTGAACGCGTACGCCATCCGGGACATCGAGGTCACGCAGCTCATCCCGCAGAAGAACTGGCCGATGGTGGAGATGATGATGACGGCCTTGAAGAAGAACGGGGTCAGCGCGGACTCGAAGATCGCCCCGGAGAAGCCGCCGGCCTTGTTGATCGCGTCCACGTCGGTGGCCGCGAAGAGGAAGGCGAGCAGCAGGATCCAGCCGCCCACCGCGGAATAGAAGATCGACCGCCAGAGGCCCTGGGCGGCGGCCTTCGAGGCGCCCCGGGTCTCCTCGGAGACGTGCGCGCAGGCGTCGAAGCCGGTGATCGTGTACTGGGTGAGCAGGAAGCCCAGCGGCAGCACGTAGAACCAGAAGGTGAGCCCGCCGGTGTCGCCGTCGCCGAAGCCGGAGTTGTTGAACCGCTCGGTGAAGACGAACTTGAAGCTCTGGTGGTCGTCGGGGACCAGGAGCAGGATGAGCACCACCGCGGCCGCGCCGGCCACGTGCCACCAGACCGAGACGTTCTGGAGTACGTCGATGATGCGGTGCCCGTAGATGTTGATCAGCCCGTGCAGGGCCAGGATCACCACGAACAGCCCGAAGGTCTGGTGCGCCGTGCCGGCCCAGCCGTCGAAGAGCGCGGAGAGGGTGAGGTTGAGGAAGGTGGCGCAGCCGTAGTCGACGGAGGCGGTCACCGCCACCAGGCCGATCAGGTTGAGCCAGCCGGTGAACCAGCCGTGCACGGGCCGCCCCATGGTGGCGGCCCACCAGTAGATCCCGCCGGCGGTCGGGTAGGCCGAGACCAGCTCGGCCATGCAGAAGCCGATGATCAGGATGAACAGCGAGATCAGCGGCCAGCCCCAGGAGATGGCGACCGGACCGCCGTTGTTCCACGCCTGGCCGAAGGTGGTGAAGCAGCCGGCCAGGATCGAGATGATCGAGAACGAGATGGCGAAGTTGGAGAAGCCGCTCCACTTGCGGTGCAGCTCCTGTTTGTAGCCGAGTTCGGCGAGCCGTCGGGCGTCGTCGTCCATGGGTTGCTCGGCGGTCGGCGCGGGCGTCGTGGCCAATGCACACCTCCTCGAGGTGGATTCCCCGGTGCGAGTGGGCAAAGTGTGATCCCGTCGATCAAGGCGGTCAATACGACAGCCGTGGGAATCTCACGGCCGGCACGGCTAATTGCGTTGCCGCGCGAACCCGTTCCGGGGCATCCTTGAGCCCGTGACCAGGCCCGATCGCGACGGGCCACCGCCGGGCGCTCGGCAACGCCCGGTCCGCGACGGCGCGTGGCGTCCACCTCTCTCTCACTGAAGTACGGCGGTTCGCCGTACCCCCGGACGCCCGCGCCGTCGCTCCTTCCCCAGGCCGCCTCAGGCGAACAGCAGCCCGGCCACCCAGAGCACGGCGATGACCAGCCCGGCCAGGAACTCGACCAGCATGGACAGTCCGGCCGCCTTGACCGCCTGCACGGTGGCCGGCCAGGCCAGCTGGTTGCTGCCCAGCCGCAGCCGTTCCGCGCCCCAGATCCCGCCGACGAAGCCGATCGGCAGGCCGACGACCGGGACGACGAAGAAGCCGACCAGGCCGAGCAGCCCGCCGGCCAGCAGGGACGAGGTGGGCACCCCGGTCCGTTTCAGGTTCCGCCCCGGCCAGGCGTACTTGACCACCGTGCCGCCGCCGGCGACCACGGTCGCCGCCGCGAGCACCGCCCAACGGCCCGGGCCGGCCCCGCCGAAGAGCGCCCACACCAGCACCCCGCCCCAGCACAGCGGCAGCGCCGGCAGCCCGGGCACCACCACCCCGGCCAGCCCGGCCAGGATCGCCAGCGCAGCCACCACCGAGACCACGGCCTGGGTGTCCGTCAAGCTCATGCCGCGGCCTCCCCGCCGGCCAGCCGGGCCCGGATCTGCTCGGCCGGCATCGGGGCGCCGAACCAGCGGCCCTGGCCGGTGTCGCAGCGCAGCGCGCGCAGCCGCTCGGCCTGCGCCTCCGTCTCCACCGCCTCGGCGGTCACCCACAGCTCCAGCGCGTGCGCCAGCCGGACCAGCGCGTCGACGATCCGCTCGTCCCGGTGGTCGGCGGCCACGTCGGTCCCGTCGGCCCGGATCCCCTCGACGAACGGGCCGGCCAGCTTCAGGCAGTGGATCGGCAGCCGGCGCAGGTACGCCAGGTTCGAGTAGCCGGTGCCGAAGTCGTCGATGGCCAGCCGTACGCCGAGGTCGGCGAGGCGCCGCAGGGAGCGTAGCGGCTCCCCCGCGGTGCCCATGACGGCGCTCTCGGTCAGCTCCAGTTGCAGCAGTGCGGCCGGGAGCCCGGTGTGCTGCAGCGCCTCGGCGACGGTCTCCACGATCGCCGGGTCGTCGGCCTGCCGGGCGGCCAGGTTGACGCTGACGACCAGCCGCGTGCCCGGGTACGCCCGCCGCCAGCCCTCCGCGTCCCGGCACGCCTGCTTGAGCACCCAGGCGCCGAGCCGGACGATCAGGCCGGTCTCCTCGGCCAGGCCGATGAACCGGTCCGGGCCGATCAGCCCCAACTCCGGGTGCTGCCAGCGGACCAGCGCCTCCACCGCCACCAGGGACCGGTCCAGCAGGGACACGATGGGCTGGTAGTGCAGCACGAACTCGCCCCGGTCCAGCGCGGCCGGCAGCCCCGCCGCCAGGGCGGACCGGGCGATGTCGGCGGCGCTGCGCTCCGGATCGTAGACGGCCCAGCGCCCCCGCCCCTCGGCCTTGGCCCAGTAGAGGGTGGTGTCGGCGGCCTTCATCAGCTCGGAGGCGCTGGTCTCCGCCGCCGGGCACTCCACGATGCCGATGCTGGCCGAGACGGCGAGCTGCTGGTCCCCGACGTTGACCGGGGCGGAGACCGCGGCGAGGGCCAGCTCGGCCAGCTCCACCGCGTCGTCGAGGCCGCCGTCGGAGTCGACCAGGATGACGAACTCGTCGCCGCCCATCCGGGCCACCAGGTGACCGCGGCCGGCCACGCAGTCGGCCAGCCGCCGGCCGATCACCTTGAGCAGCCGGTCGCCGAGGTCGTGGCCGAGGCTGTCGTTGATCGCCTTGAAGCCGTCCAGGTCGATGAAGCAGAGCCCGATCCGCTGCTCCGGGCCGGCCGTTTCGAAGATCTCCCCCAGCGTCTCGAAGAAGAGCGTCCGGTTGGGCAGGCCGGTGAGCGGGTCGTGCAGCGCCTGGAAGCGCAGCCGCTGCTGGAGTTCGTACCGCTCGGTGATGTCCTCGATCATCGCGACCGTGAACCGGGGACGGCCGTCGTCGTAGCGGATCAGCGAGACGGCCAGGTCGGTCCAGACCACACTGCCGTCCTTGCGGTGGTAGCGCTTCTCCACCCGGGCACTGTCGTGCTTGCCCCCGACCAGCTCCTGGTAGAGCTCCCACATCCCGGCCGCGTCGTCGGCGTGGAACAGCGCCCCGACATTCATCTCGCGCAGCTCCTCGATGCGGTAGCCGAGCATGTTCGCGAAGGACTGGTTGACGTCGATCATCCGGCCGTCGACGCCGGCGATGCCGATCCCGATCGCCGCACCCGTGAAGACGGCGCGGAACCGGGCCTCGCTGTCCCGCAGGGCCTGCTCGACCGCGTCCCGCGCCTGCCAGGCCGAGCGGGCGATCCGCTCCTGCTGGCTGAACGTGCGGTCGCGCAGCGCCCGGGCGAAGCCGGCGGCCAGCGCGCCCTGCATGGCGGCGATCCGCTCCCGCGCCTCGGGCAGCTCCGTGCGGACGGGCAGCACCCAGGGCAGGAACCGGTCACCGAGCGCCTGGATCGACCAGTCCAGCGCCCCCGGCTCGGTGAGGTGCGCCTCCACCAGGGCCTGCCCGACGTCCTCCGCCGCTTGCGCGGAGAACGTCGGGGCGACCAGGGCCTGACCCAGCCGTACGGTGTGCACGAGCAGGAGCCGCTCGGTCTCGGTCGCGCTGAGCGGCACGAATCCGATGCGGCGCACCGCCCGGGCCCACTCGGCGGCGTACGCCTGGGCGCCCGGCCGGCTGAAGCCGCCCCCGTCGGGGCCCGGGCCGTGCATGTCGGCTCAGCCGGCGGTCCGGTCGTACCGGGCGACGCCGCCGAACGCCCCGAACCGCTCGGGGTGGTCGTCCACGTCGGACGGCGAGTCGGGTCGCCACAGCGGCATGTGCACCACGCCCGGTTCGAGGAGGGTCCAGTCGCCGAAGTAGCCGGTGATCTCGGCCCGCGAGCGGAGGGTGATCTCGGTGGCGGTACGCGCCGACAGCCGCTGCGCGTCGAGCATCTCCTGCGGCTGGTCCTCGAAGGTCGAGTGCGAGATGACCAGGAAGCTGCCGGGCGCGGCGGCGGCCCGCAGGGTGGCCAGGATGTCGGCGGGCCGGTCCGCGTCGGGGATGAAGTGCACCACCCCGGCGAGCAGGATGCCCAGCGGCCGGTCGAAGTCGATCAGACGGCCGGCCCGGGCCTGGTCCAGGATCAGCTTCGGCTCGCGCAGGTCACCGTGGATGGCGGTGGCCCGGTCGTTGCCGGCGAGCAGTTCCCGGCTGTGCGCCACGGCGACCGGGTCGATGTCGACGTAGACGATCCGGGCCGCCGGGTTGGCCGCCTGGGCGACCTCGTGGACGTTGCCCACCGTCGGGATGCCCGAGCCGATGTCGAGAAACTGGTCGATGCCGGCGTCGAGCAGCACCCGCACGGCCCGGCGCAGGAACTCCCGGCCGGAGCGCATGGTGGCGGCCAGGTTCGGCGTCATGGCGGCGATCTGCTCGGCCAACTGCCGGTCGATCTCGAAGTTGTGCGCCCCGCCGAGGAAGTAGTCGTAGACCCGGGCCGCGCTCGGGCGGGTCAGGTCGATCTCGGCGGGAAGTCCGTCCGGCGTCTGCATCGCTCGATCCCCCAGGTCGTCGCCGCGGGACCCGGGCACCCCAGGCACCGGCCGAACCCGCGGCATGGTGTGGTCCACACCACTCTAAGCGGGGACATCCAGGTGTGGGACATCCACTTTCGACGGTTACCGCCGGCCGACGGACCGGCCGGACCCTCGACGGCCCGGCCGGACGGCGGTCGACGTGGCCTCAGGCGGCCGACTCCAGCAGCAGCGAGATGCCCTGCCCGACGCCGATGCACATGGTGGCGAGGGCCCGCCGGCCGCCCCGGCGGCGCAGCTCCAGCGCGGCGGTCAGCGCCAGCCGGGCACCGCTGGCGCCGAGCGGGTGGCCCAGCGCGATGGCCCCGCCGTTCGGGTTGACGTGCTCGGCGCCCTCGGGCAGCCCCAACTCGCGCAGCACCGCCACGGACTGGGCGGCGAACGCCTCGTTCAGCTCGATCACGTCGAGGTCGGCCAGGCCCAGGCCCTGCCGGTCGAGCAGCTTGCGGGTCGCCGGGACCGGCCCGATGCCCATGATCCGGGGCGGCACACCGGCCGCCGCCGCCCCGGTCACCCGGGCCAGCGGGGTGAGGCCGTACCGCTCGACGGCCGCCGCCGAGGCGACCAGCAGGGCCACCGCGCCGTCGTTGACGCCCGAGGAGTTGCCGGCGGTCACCGTGCCGCCTTCCCGGAACGGGGTGGGCAGCGCGGCGAGCTTCGCCAGGGCGGTCTCCCGGGGGTGCTCGTCGGTGTCGACCAGCTTCGTCTCCCGCTTGCCGGCCGGCACGGTCACCGGCACGATCTCCTCGGCCAGCCGGCCGTCGGCCTGCGCCTTGGCGGCCCGCTGCTGGGAGCGGAGGGCGAACTCGTCCTGCGCGGCGCGGTCGACGCCGTACTCGGCGGCCACGTTCTCCGCCGTCTCCGGCATCGAGTCGATGCCCCAGCCCCGCTTCATCAGCGGGTTCACCAGCCGCCAGCCGATGGTGGTGTCGTAGACCTCGGCGGTGCGGGCGAACGCGGTGGTGGCCTTCGGCATGACGAAGGGCGCCCGGCTCATGCTCTCCACCCCGCCGGCGACCACCAGGTCGGCCTCCCCGGCGGCGATGGACCGGGCGGCGGTGGCGAGGGCGTCCAGGCCGGAGCCGCAGAGCCGGTTGACCGTGCTGCCGGGGACCTCCTCGGGCAGCCCGCCGAGCAGCGCCGCCATCCGGGCCACGTTGCGGTTGTCCTCGCCGGCCTGGTTGGCGCAGCCCAGGATCACGTCGTCGGTGCGGGCCCAGTCCACCGAGGGGTGGCGGGCGACCAGCTCACGGATCACGTGGGCGGCCAGGTCGTCGGGGCGTACCCCGGCGAGGGCGCCGGCGTACCGGCCGATCGGGGTGCGGACTCCGGCAACGAGGTAGGCCACGGTCATGGTGCGGCGTCCTTCGGGGGTGGAAGGGGCTGGCGGCGGGTCGCCCGCCGGGTCACGGGGGCGCCCGGCGCCAGGATATCCGCGCCCGGAACGGGTTAGGTTGGCGGCATGGCCCGGGCCCAGTTCAGCGCAGAGAGCACCCGCAGCGGTCAGTTCGTCCGCCAGCCCAACCGGTTCACCGGTCGGGTCACCCCGCACTCGACCTCCCCGGAGGGCGGCGGCCCCGACGACCAGGACCGCTGGCCGCTGGAGGCCGGCCGGTACCGGTTGATCTGGTGCCGGGCCTGCCCGTGGGCGCACCGGGCCCGGATCGTCCGCGGCCTGCTCGGCCTGGACGACGTCATCTCGCTGGGCACCGTCGACCCGATCCGGGACGAGCGGGGCTGGCGGTTCTCCCTCGACGCGGACGGCTTCGACCCGGTGCTCGGGATCGGTTTCCTCTCCGACGCGTACCTGGCCACCGACCCGGACTACACCGGCCGGGTGACCGTGCCGGCCCTGGTCGACACGCTCACCGGCCGGGTGGTCACCAACGACTACCCGCAGCTCACCCTGGACTTCTCCACCGAGTGGCGGCGGTTCCACAAGCCGGACGCGCCGGACCTGTACCCGGTCGAGTTGCGCCCGGAACTGGACGCGCTGATGGCCGAGATCCACCGGGACGTCAACAACGGCGTCTACCGGTGCGGCTTCGCCACCTCCCAGGAGGCGTACGACGAGGCGTACACGGCGGTCTTCGCCCGGCTGGACGCGCTGTCGGAGCGGCTGGCCGGGCGGCGCTACCTGATGGGCGACTCGATCACCGAGGCCGACGTGCGGCTCTTCACCACCCTGGTCCGCTTCGACGTGGCCTACCACGGGCACTTCAAGTGCAACCGGCAGAAGCTCACCGAGATGCCGGTGCTCTGGGCGTACGCCCGGGACCTGTTCCAGACCCCGGGCTTCGGCGAGACGGTGGACTTCGACCACATCAAGCGGCACTACTACGCCACCCACGAGATGATCAACCCGACCCGGATCGTGCCGCTCGGTCCGGACCTGCACGGCTGGACCACGCCGCACGGGCGTGGCTGATCCGGGCGTCGCCCGGGCCGCCGCCGCGGCCGCGGCGGCCGGCTGCGTGGTGGCCGGGGTGGTCGCGGTGACGATCGCCGTGGTCGCCGGTCCCGGTCCGGGCCTGACCGGGTACGTCAGCGAGGCCGGCGTCACCGACAGCGGGTACGCCAGGGCGTACCGGATCGGGGTGTTCGCCCTGGCGGCGGCGCTGCTGCTGCTCGCCGCGGCGCTGCCCCCGGCGCTGCGGACCGCGGCCGCGCTGCTCGTGGCCGGCGCCGCCGGCACGGCGCTCTCCGGCACGGTGACCTGCTCCACCGGCTGCCCGCTGCCGCCGTTCGAGGCCGCCACGCTGGCCGACCTGGTGCACGGCGGCGCGAGCATCGCGGCCACCGCCGCGGTGGTCTTCGCCATGCTGGCGCTGGTCCTCAGCCCGCCGGCGGGCCGGGCGCTGCGCCGGGTCGCCGGGGTGGGCGCGGCCCTGGCGCTGCCGCTGTCCGGGGCGGTCGGGCTGGCCATGCTGCTGGCCGGGCGTGGCGGCCTTGTCGGGGTGCTGGAGCGGCTGCTGCTCGCGGTGGCCGCCGCCTGGGGGCTGGCCACCGCCGCGGTGCTGGGCCTGGCGCACCGGCGCGCCATCGTGACAAACGGATCACCGGACCGCGAACCGCCCCTGTAAGGATCGTCACGCCTACCGCTCCTTCCAGCTGGGAGCCGGCTGGGAGTAGCGTCGGCAGGCGATGACCAACGTCTGGCACCTCACCGAGCGCCTGTACGTCGACCTCCGACGGCAGGCCAGCGGCGTCTGTCCGGCGCAGCCCCTCTCCTGACGCTGCCCCGTTCACCCCACCAGACCTTGGACGCATTCTCATGGCTTCCGCCTTGCGCAAGATCCCCTTTTCCGTGCAGATCCTGCTCGGCCTCGTGCTCGGCGTGGCGCTCGGCTTCCTCGCCCGCGCCAACGACCTCGCCTGGCTGACCAGCACCCTCGACACCGTCGGCCACCTCTTCGTCCAGCTGCTCAAGCTGGCCGTGCCGCCGCTGGTCTTCACCGCCATCGTGGTCAGCGTGGTCAGCCTGCGCGGCGTGACCAACGCCGCCCGGCTGGCCCTCAAGACGCTGCTCTGGTTCGGCATCACCGCGCTGATCGCGGTGAGCCTCGGCATCGGCCTCGGCCTGCTCACCGACCCCGGCAAGGGCGTCACGCTCGACCTGGCCGGCGCCGCCGCGCCCAAGAAGACCGGCTCCTGGACCGACTTCCTGACCGGCATCGTGCCGACCAACCCGGTCGGCGCGTTCGTCGAGGGGAACGTCCTCCAGATCGTCTTCCTCGCCCTCGTGGTGGGCGCCGCCGCGCTGCTCATCGGTGAGGCCGCCGAGCCGTTCGTGACGCTCAACCGCTCGGTGCTGGCCATCGTGCAGAAGGCGCTCTGGTGGGTCATCCGGCTCGCCCCGATCGGCACCCTCGGCCTGATCGGCAACGCCGTCGCCTCGTACGGCTGGGACCTGCTGGCCCCGCTCGCCAAGTTCACCACCGCCGTGTATGTCGGCTGCGCGATCGTGCTCTTCGTCGTGTACCCGGTGCTGCTGGTGGCCGCCGGCCGGCTCAACCCGCTGCGCTTCTTCGCCGGCGCCTGGCCCGCCATCGAGCTGGCCTTCGTCTCCCGCTCCTCGGTGGGCACCATGCCGGTGACCCAGCGCTCGGTCGAGCGCCTCGGCGTCCCCCGCGAGTACGCCTCCTTCGCGGTGCCGTTCGGCGCCACCACGAAGATGGACGGCTGCGCCGCGATCTACCCGGCCCTGGCGGCGATCTTCGTGGCGCAGGTCTTCGGGGTGCACCTGGGCGTCGCCGACTACCTGCTGATCGCCTTCGTCTCGGTGGTCGGCTCGGCCGCCACCGCCGGCCTGACCGGCGCGATCGTCATGCTCACCCTGACCCTCAGCACGCTGGGCCTGCCGCTGGCCGGCGCCGGCCTGCTGCTGGCGATCGACCCGATCCTCGACATGATCCGGACCGCCACCAACGTGGCCGGCCAGGTGCTCGTGCCGACCATCGTGGCCGCCCGCGAGGGCACCCTCGACCGGACCGCGTACGACTCGGCCGGCAAGCGGGACCTCATCGAGGCCGACAAGGCCGACCGCCCGGCGGAGCGGCTGGCTCCGGTACCCGCCTGATCATCAGTTCACCTCCGGGGGGAGGGCTTCGGCCCTCCCCCCGCCGCATGTTGAAGGATGACGACATGAGTGCTTTGTTCACCCCGCTCGCCCTGCGCGGCGTCACCCTGCCCAACCGGGTCGCCATGGCAGCGATGTGCCAGTACAGCGCCGGCCCGGACGGCCTGCCCACCGACTGGCACCGGGTCCACCTCGGCTCCCGCGCGGTCGGCGGAGCCGGGCTGATCATCACCGAGGCCACCGCGGTGGTCCCCGAGGGCCGGATCACCCCGCAGGACGTCGGCATCTGGTCGGACGCGCACGTCGAGGCGTGGCGGCCGATCACCGCGTTCGTCGCCGCCCAGGGCGCGGTGCCGGCGGTGCAGCTCGCGCACGCCGGGTTCAAGGCGTCGACCTACCGGCCGTGGGCCGAGCACCGGGGCGGCGTGCCGGACGCCGAGGGCGGCTGGACGCCGGTCGCCCCCGGCAGCGAGTCGTTCCTGCCCGACTACCGGCAGCCGGCCGCGCTCGACGAGGCGGGGATCGCTGCCGTGGTCGAGGCGTTCGCCGTCGCCGCGCGGCGGGCGCTGGACGCCGGCTTCGCCGCGGTGGAGATCCACGCCGCGCACGGCTACCTGCTGCACGAGTTCCTCTCCCCGCTGACCAACCACCGCACCGACGGTTACGGCGGCGACCGGGCCGGACGGATGCGGCTCACCCTGGAGGTGGCCCGGGCGGTCCGCGCCGCGGTCGGCGAGTCGGTGCCGGTGCTGACCCGCATCTCCGCCACCGACTGGGTCGACGGCGGCTGGACCGTCGACGACAGCGTGGTGCTCGCCGGCGAGCTGGCCGCCGCCGGGGTGGACCTGGTCGACACCTCCTCCGGCGGCGCCTCCGCCGCGGCGAGCGTCCCGGTCGGCCCGGGCTACCAGGTGCCGCTGGCCGCCCGGATCCGCCGGGACGCGGGCGTGCCGACCGGCGCGGTGGGCCTGATCGTCGAGCCGGAGCAGGCCGAGCAGATCGTCGCCGGCGGCGAGGCGGACCTGGTCCTGCTCGGCCGCGAGCTGCTCCGCGACCCCTACTGGGCCCGCCGCGCCGCCGCCAAACTCGGCGCCACCCCCGCCTGGCCCCACCAGTACACCCGCGCCTTCTGACCCGACCCAGCTCGGCGATGTGGCGGTATCCCCGCTTCGGGATACCGCCACGTCGCACATCTGGAGCCGGTCACCCCGCCAGGTGACCCCAGCGGGCTTCCAGGTCGCGCCACCGCCCCTGGGCCGCCACCGTCCCGTCGACCAGCACCACCACGTGGTCCGCCCGGACCAGCGCGGCCCGCTTGGCGGTCGAGCCGACCACGGTCACCCCGTGCTCGCGCAACGCCGCCCAGAGCGCCAGCTCCGTGGTGACGTCCAGGGCGGACGACACGTCGTCGGCGACCAGCAGCTCGGTACGCGGCGCCAGGGCCCGGGCCAGCGCCAGGCGCTGGAGCTGACCGCCGGAGAGGCGGGTGCCCTTGTGCCCGATGAGCAGTCCGAGCCCACCGCCGGCGGCGGCCAGGTCGTGGTCGAGCTGGGCGGTGGTCACCGCGTCGGCGGCGTCCACCTGGTGCCCGAGCGCGATGTTGTCGGCCACCGTGCCGGAGAGCACCCGGGGCAGCTGCCCCACGTACCCCACCTGGTTGGGGCGGAGGAACAGCTCCGGCTCGGTGACCGGCTCGCCGTTCCAGCGCAGCGTCCCGGTGTGGTGCACGATCCCGGCCAGGGCCCGCAGCAGCGACGACTTGCCGGACCCGACCGGGCCGACCACCAGCACCAGCTGCCCGCGCTCGACGGTCAGGTCGACGTCCCGGGCGGCCAGGATGCCGTCCGAGTGCAGCGCGCCGAACCCGGCCAGCTCCAGCCGGCGCAGCGGGTGCCGCGGCGGCGGCTCCGGCGCGGGCGCCGTCCCGGCGGCCAGGTCCACCTGCGGCACCGCCGCGGAGTACGCCGCGACCCCGGTCATCGCCACCGTCCGCCGGGTCCACACCCGGGCCGACGGGTAGTTCGACACCAGGGACGCGGTGGTCCAGGCGAACCAGCGGGCCGCGCCGAGCGTGGAGACCGCCACCAGCGTGGCCCCGGCGGAGAGCCCGCCGGCCAGGTACAGCCCCCACGCCGCGATCGGCAGCAGGCCGCTGGCCAGTGACGGGGTGGACCGGGCCCACACCTGCATGGCGATCTCCCGGCGCTGCCGGTCGCTGCGCACGGTGTCCAGCGCCGCGAGATGGTGCAGCACCGGGCCGGTGGCACCGGCGAGCTTGACCGTACGGGCGGCGGAGAGCGAGGAGACCAGCGCGGTGGCGAACGCCGCCCGGGCCTTGACCGTGCCGCGGGCGCTACGTTCCAGCCGGGGCGCGAACAGGGTCGCCGCCAGCCCGGAGACCACCATCGTGCCGAGGAAGAACAGCGCCGGTACGAAGCTGCCGGTCACCGCGGTCATGGTGATCAGGATGGCCAACGAGATGAACTGGTCCATCAGGTTGTCGGCGAGCTGCACCACCCGCTCGGTGTCGCCACCCTGCGCCACCACCTCGGCCGGGGTGTGCCCGCTGACCCGGCGTGCCCCGGTCTGGCCGTGCACCAGGCGGGCGCTGATCCGCAGCATCTGCCGGATCCACCACTGCGGGAACCACAGGTTGGTCAGGTACGGCAGCGGCAGCACGACGAGCAGCGCGGCCACGATGCCCAGCGCCGGCAGCCACGGGTCTCCCCCAGCGACCACCTCGGCCCAGAGCCAGGGCAGCACCGCGCCGTCCAGCCCGAGCAGGGTCAGCACGATGAACAGCCCGACGGAGATCAGACCGTACCGCGGGTCGTTGGTGCCCAGCCGCAGGATCTCCCGCAGCGTCCGCGCGGCCGGCGCGGCGGGCAGCGGCGGCGGGTCGGTGCGCGGCACGGCGACCTGCCGCGGGTCGGTGGCCGGCGCCGCCGGCTCCGCCGGCTCGTCGTCCCACCCGTCGTCCGGGCCGTCCAGCAGCTCCACCCCGCCCCGCCGGCCGCCCGCACCGGCGTACGCGCTGGCGCGGCTGGTCGCGAGCAGCTCGGCGAAGCGGGCCGACTCCCGCAGCGGCCCGGCCTCCAGCACCGCGCCGTCGCCCATCACCACCACGTCGTCGCAGCGGCGCACCGAGGAGAGCCGGTGCGCGATGACGATGCCGATCCGGTCGGTGAGCAGGCGCTCGGTGGCCTGGCGGACCCGGGCCTCGGTGACCGGGTCGAGCCGGGCGGTGGCCTCGTCGAGGATCACCACGCGCGGGTCCCGAACGAGGATCCGGGCGAACGCCACGAGCTGTTCCTGCCCGGCGGAGAGGACGTGCCCGCCCTCGCCCAGCTTGGTGTGCACCCCGTCCGGGAGTTCCGCGATCCAGCCGGCGAGGCCCAGCTCCTCCAGCGCCCGGGTGGCGTCGTCGAGCAGGGCCGGGTCGAAGAGCGCGACGTTCTCGGCGAGGGTGCCGGCCAGGATCTCGGTGCGCTGCGGCACCACCGCGATCCACCGGCGCAGCGCCTCGACATCCAGGTCGACCAGGTCGGTGTCGCCGAGGAAGACCGTGCCGCGCGGCACGTCCACGGCCCGGGTGAGCACCTTGGCCAGGGTCGACTTGCCCGAGCCGGTCCGCCCGACCAGGGCGTACGACCGGCCCCGGGCGAAGGTGAGCCGGACGTCGCGCAGCGCCGGTCCACGCTCGTCCCCGGCGGCCGGGTAGCGGAAGGTGAGCCCGCGCACGATCAGGTCGCCGTCGACCGGGGTGGCACCGCCGGCCGGTTCCTGCCGCGCGGCGGAGAGCAGCTGCACCCGGGCCCAGGCGCCGAGCGCGTACTGCAGGTGCGGCACCCAGCGGGCGATGTGCTCGACGGTCGCGCCGAAGGCGAGCGCGAGCAACCAGATCGCGGTGAGCCGGGCGCCGTCCACCCGGTCGGTGGCGAGCGCCCAGGCCCCGGCGAGGACCACGGCGGCGATGCCGGCCCGGATGGCGCCCGCCGCGATGGCGGTGACCCGGGCGGACATCCGGAAGACCCGGCCGCCCCGGGCGATCACCTCGGCGGCCCGCCGGGCGTAGAGCCGCAGCACGTACGGCCGGGCCAGGCTGGTCCGCACGTCGTCCTGGCCGTGCACCGCCTCCTCCATCACGGCGGCGAGGTCGGACCAGGCCTCCTCCTCCATCATCCGGGCCGGGGCGATCCGGGCGGTGGGGCGGCGCAGCAGCACCGCGAGCAGCGCGGTCAGCAGGATCATCCCGACGCCGGCGGGCCACCAGACGATCAGTGCGCTGACCGTGGCGAGCAGGCAGACGGCGAGCCCCTGGACGAGGCGTACGCCGGTGTTCCGCATCTCGGAGGCGACCTGGTAGACGTCGTTGTCGATCCGGTCGAGCAGCTCGCCGACCGGGGTGGTCTCCAGGGTGGGCAGGTCCTGCCCGAGCGCCACCCGGCAGAGCCGGCGGCGTACGTCGGCGGACCAGTCGGCGGTGAGGCGGGCCATCACCAGCCCGATCACCAGGTCGGTGACGACCGCGGCGACCAGCGCCGCGGCCAGGACGGCGAACCAGCCGACCGAGCGGTGCACCAGCACCGGCCCGGCCAGCGCCGACGCGGCCGCCTGGCCGCCGGCACCGAGCACGATGAGCAGTCCGACGACCGCCATCCGACGGGGTGCGGTGGCCCAGAGATCGCGGAGCAGGCGCATGGAAAGTCCTCCGGACTCGGGTCGGTGGGGGCGGTGTCCCCAGCCTCACCCGGCCGGCCCTGGCCGCTCAAACGAATTACCGCGACGGCATCACGTCTGGGCGACCCGGCGGACGATGCCGAGCAGCGCCTCCTGCACGTCCTCGATGGGCCGGTCGGGCTGGAAGACCAGCCAGTCCACCGCCACCACCAGGCCCACGCCGAACAGCGCCGAGCTGGCCGTCCGCACGTCCAGGTCGGCGGGGAGGTCGCCGCTGGCCACGCCGGCCCGTACGGTCTCGGCGATCACCTCGATCGCCTCCCCGCGCAGCAGCCGCAGGGTCTGCTGCCACTCCCGGTTGGTCCGCCACATCTCGGAGAGCAGCAGCTGGGCGAAGGCCCGGTAGCGGCGGATGTACTCCAGCTCGGCGCGGACCAGCGCGGCGAGCGCCTCGCGGGGCGGCAGCCCGTCGACCGCGGCCCGGAAGTCGGCGGTGAGCAGGCCGATGCCGTGGCGCAGCAGCTCCTCGAAGAGGACCGTCTTGGACTCGAAGTTGTAGTAGACGGTCCCCTTCGCCACCCCGGCCCGGGCCGCGATGTCGTCCACGGTGGTGGCGGAGAAGCCCTGCTCGGCGATGAGTTCCACCGCCGCCACGAAGAGGCGCTGGCGGGTGTCCTCCCGCCGCCGCGACCGTCCGTCCGCCACTCGCCCTCCCCGTCGACCCGTCCGGTACGGGCCGCCGCTGCGACCCGTGCCCGGGGCCGGCGGCACCACCGTACGGCCCATCAGCATCCTCACATGGTCAGTTCGGGGTGCAGCTTGGCCGGGGTGAGCCGGCGGGACCGGCGCGCCGCGCCGACGGTCAGCACCATCGCGCCCACTCCGAACGCGACCAGCAGCAGGGCGCCGGTGACCACCGGCGCGGCGGGTCCGCCGTTGATCGTGTGCCGCAGGCCGGCCACCACGTACGTCATCGGCAGCCAGGGGTGGATCGCCTGGAAGAAGCCGGGTGACGTCTGCACCGGGTAGGTGCCGCCGGAGGAGGTGAGCTGGAGCATCAGCAGGGCCAGCGCGGCCAGCCGGCCGGCCGGGCCGAGCGCCACGCCGAGCAGCTGCATGATCGCGGTGAACGCGAGCGAGGTCAGCGCGAGCAGCCCGAACGTCGCCACCGGGTGCGTCGGGTCGAGGCCGAGCGCCAGGGTGACCACGGTGAAGAGCACGGTGACCTGGGCCAGCCCGATAGCGGCGGCGGGCAGCCAGCCGGCGAGGGCGACCCGCCAGCCGGGCGCGTCGGACATCACGTGTCGCCGGTTGACCGGCCGCAGCAGCATGTACGTGATCATCGCGCCGACCCAGAGAGCGAGGGCCAGGAAGTAGGGGGCGAAGCCCACCCCGTACGAGCCGGCGGGGTGGTGCGCGGTGCGGATCAGGCCGACCGGGTCGCCGAGGACGTCGGCGCGGCTCTTCGCGTCGTGGTAGCCGGGCAGCTTCCGCTCGCCGGCCGCGAGCCCGTCGGCGAGGTCGCCGGCACCGCCCTCCAGCTTGGTGAGCCCGTCGGCGAGACGGTCACTGCCGTTGCTGAGCTGGGCGAGGCCGCCGTCGAGCTGCCGGGCGCCGGTGGCGAGCCGGTAGAGGCCGCCGCTGAGCTGGTCGGCGCCGTCGGCCGCACTGCCGAGTCCGTCGCGGAGCTTGGCGCTGCCCTGGGCAAGGGTGTCGAGGCCGTCGGCGAGCTGGTCGACCTTGGCCCGGGCGGCGGCGATGTCGTCGGCCAGGTGCGGCGCGGCGGCGGCGACCTCCCGGGCGGTCTGCGCCACCTCGGTCAGCTGCTTCTTCAGCGCGGCCAGGTCGCTCTGGTCGAGCGCGGACGCCATCGCCCGAGCCGTGGTGACCGCCTGGTCGGCGGCCTTGCGGGCGGCGGCGAAGTTCGGGTCGTCGGCCAGCTCGGGGTGGTCCTTCGCCACCGCGTCGAGGCGGTCGCGGACCTCCACGGCCAGCCCCACCACCTCGTCGGCCTTGGCCGGCAGCGCGTCGAGGCCGTCCGCGAGGCTCTGCGCGCCCTCGGCGACCAGGTTGGCGGCCCGCTCGAGGTCGTCGGCGTGCTTGCGCAGCAGCGGCTCGTACGTGTCGGCGGCGGCGTCCACCTTGGCCGCGGCGGCCCTGGTCTCGGTGGCGGCCCGGTTGGTGCCGTCGGCGAGCTGCGCCGCGCCGGTGTAGAGCTGGTCGAGGCCGCTGGCGAGCTGGTCCGCGCCCCGCGCGGACTTGTCGAGGCCGCCGGCGAGCTGCCCGGCGCCGTCCTCGGCGGTGCCCAGCCCGTCGGCGATCTTCCCGGCGCCCGCCTGGGACGTGCCGAGCCCGTCGTGGAGCTTGCCGGCCCCGTCGGCGGCCCTACCGGTTTCGGCCTTGGCGTCGGTGAAGCCGATCAGCATCCTGTCGAAGTACGACGCGGCCGTGCTCTCCGCGGCGGCGGCCCGGATCTCGCTGAACGCGGAGCGGGCGAGCAGGCCGGAGAGGTAGTTGGTGGCGTCGTCGTTGACCACCTTCAGCTCGCCCTGGCGGGCCGGCCGGTCCGGCTCCGGGCTCGCCACCAGGGTGGCGGAGAAGTCCGCCGGGATGGCGAAGACCAGGTGGTAGCGGCCGTCGCGCAACCCCGCGGTGGCGTCGGTCTGGTCGGTGACGGTCCAGCCGAAGACCTTCCGGTCGAGCAGCTCCTCGGTCAGGTCCTGGCCGGCGTGCACCTCGCTGCCGTCGCCGGCCCGGGCCGGCCGGTCGGCGTTCACCAACGCCACCGGGATCCGGTCGAGGTTCCCGTACGGGTCCCAGAAGGCGTAGAGGTAGAGGGCGCCGTAGAGCAGCGGGATGACGGTGAGGACGGCCAGCGCGGCGCGCGGCAGCCGGCCCCGGGTCATCCGGCGCAGCTCGAAGAGCGCGAGCCGAACGACACTCATGCGATCACCTCGGGGGTGGGGTCCGGGTCCGCCGCGGCGCGCGGCGCGACCAGGGCGGGGGTGGGGAGGGACGGGTCGCCGATCCGGTGCACGAGCGCGGTGCCGCCCGGCTCGGCGGCGCGGGCGCTGGCGATCACGGCGTAGCCCTGGTCGGCGAGGCGGGCCAGGGCGGACCAGATCCACTCCCGTTCGGGGGCGTCGGAGCCGGCGTCCACGTCGTCGGCGACGATCAGGCTCGGGCCGCTCAGGCTGGCCAGCACCAGGCCGAGCACCTGCCGCTCGACGGGAGTGAGGTCCCGGCCGTACCGGTCGGGGTCGAGCGGGGCGTCGGTGAGGCCGGCGCCGGCGATGGCGGCGGCGAAGGCGTCGCGGCGGTACGCCCGCCGGGCGCGGACCGCGGCGACCGGAACGAGCTGCCGCCGGCGGCGCGGCACCGGCCCGAGCAGCAGCAGCCGCTCCTGGATGTGCTCGGCGACGGTCAGCGTCGGGTCGGGCTCGTGCACCCCGGCCACCTGGCCGAGCGCGGCGGGTCCCCGGCGGCGCAGCTCGCCGTCGGTGTGCGGGAAGCGCCCGGCCAGGGCGAGCAGCAGCGAGGTGCGGCCGCTGCCGGGCGGCCCGGTGACGGTGTGCAGCTCGCCCGCCTCGGCGGTGAGGTCCACGTCCCGGTACACCCAGCCGCGCCGGGTCCGCAGACCGAGCCCGCTGGCCTCGATGATCTTCATCGCTCCGTCCCGGCTTCTAGACTGACTGGTCAGTACAAAAACATTGTCAGCATAGCGCCGGCTGTCCGGTTCGACGCAATCGACGGCGGCGTGATCCCGGCCATGCCGCCGGGGGCGGGCTCAGAACAGCACGGTGGCGAGCGTGCCCACCGGGCGGAAGCCGCAGCGCTCGTAGACCCGCCGGGCGGGCAGGTTGAAGTCGTTGACGTAGAGGCTGACGGTCGGGGCGACCCGGGCGAGGGCGTCGCGCACCACCGCCGCCATCGCCGCGGTGGCGATCCCCCGGCCACGCCACTCGGGTGCCACCCAGACGCCCTGCACCTGGGCGGTCCGCCGGGTCACCACGGCCAGCTCGGCCTTGAAGACCACCTTGCCGTCCACGAACCGGGCGTAGGCGCGGCCGGCGCGGACCAGGTCGCCCACCCGCCGCCGGTAGCCGCGCCCGCCGTCCTCGGCCAGCGGCGACACCCCGACCTCCTCGGTGTACATCGCCACCGCCGCCGGGAAGAGCTGCTCGATCTCAGCGGTCCGCACCCGGCGCACCTCCGGGTCGGGCGCCACCGCGGGTGGGGCGTCCGTGGCCAGCAGCGGCTGGTTGGGGCGTACGTCCCGGGCCGGCCCCCAGTGCGCGGCGAGGCGGTCCCAGAGCCCTAGCACCGCGTCGGCCCGGCCCACGATCGAGGAGCAGAGCCGCTCCTCGGTGCTCAACTGCTCGGCGAACGCGGCCACCGCCGGCGCCGAGGCGAGCACCGGGGTCAGGTTGCCGCCCAGCCAGCAGATCGACTCCAGGTTGCGCCGCGTGCCGTAGCCCAGGATCCGCCCCTCGGCCCGCCACCAGGCCAGCCCTCGGGCGGCCACCCGCTCGGCGACCTGCGCGCCCGCGTACGGGTCGAGGTCGAGCAGCCGTTCGACCGCACGGCGCTCCGACTCCCCGACTTGGCGTACCGGCACCGTGAGCACGGATACCAGCCTGCCAGATCCACCCCCGCCCGCGCGGGTCGACCTGAGGACCGCGCCCGACCGGTCACCGAGTGGCGACTCAGCCGACCGGAACCGGCTCACCGGCCGGCTCGGCCGGGCGGGTCCGCGCCGCCCAGCCGACCACCGGCGGGACCAGCGCGCCGAGGAGCAGGAACAGCCCGCCGAGCAGCAGCCAGCCCGGTACGCCCCAGCCGACCGCCAGCGTGGTCACCACCACCGGGGCCACCATCGAGCCGAGCTGCATGCCCATCCCGTACGCGCCCTGGTACTGCCCCTGCGCGTGGGCCGGGGCGAGGCCGAACGAGATGCCCCAGCCGGCCGCCGCGTGCCACAGCTCCCCCACCACGTGCACCAGTGCCCCGCCGAGCAGCAGCGGCACCGCGACCGCGGTGGGTACGCCCCCGCTGAGCGCGAACAGCACGCAGGCGGCGGCGATGACCAGGCCGGCCCGGCGGGCGGCCCGACCGGCGCCGACCAGTTCCTCGGTGCCCCGCGAGGCGCGCACCTGGAAGAGCACCACCACCACGGTGTTCACCAGCAGGCAGGCGGAGATCAGCCAGCGCGGCGCGCTGGTATGCCCGGCGATCCACAGCGGCAGGGCGATGTTGATCAGGCCGAAGTGCATCGACATCAGTCCGTCGAGCACGGTGAAGGCCAGGAACGGGCGGTCCCGCAGGGCGATCAGCCGCGGCCCGTGCGTCGGCGCCGGGACCGGCGGCACGGCCGGCAGCCGGAGCAGCACCGCCGCAGCCACCAGGTAGGTGGCGCAGTCGAGCAGGATCAGCGACACGTACGCGGCCCGGGTGTCGGCGGCCAGGGCGAAACCGGCCAGCACCGTGCCGAGCGAGATCCCGACGTTGGTGACGGCGCGCAGGTAGGCCCGGGTGCGTACCCGCTGGTCCGGGGGGACCGCGCCGGCGATCAGCGCGCCCCGGGCGCCTCGGGTGGCCGAGTCGGCGACCGCCATCAGCACCCCGACCAGCAGGAAGCCGGCGAAGGAGCGGACGGCCACCAGGGCGGCGGTGAATCCGGCGGAGGCGAGCAGCGCGGCGATCTGGAGGCCGCGCGGGCCGAGCCGGTCGGCCAGGTAACCCATTGGCGTGCTGGCCACCAGGCTCACCAGCGCGGTGACGGTGAGGGCGACGCCGACCTGGGCCACGGTGAGCCCGACCGAGCGGGTGAGGAAGAGCGCGCTGGCGGTGAGCCAGGTGCCCCGGCCGACGGTGTTGATCAGGGTGGAGAGGGCGAGGGTCCGGGACGGGCCCGGTTCGGGAAGCAGGCGCACGCCGACACTCTAGCAAGACGTACGTACGGTTTGCGGACCCGTCCCACACTTTGACTTGTCGGCGATGCATTGCCGATATATCGTTGATGCATCAGTGATAGGACGAACAAGGGAGAGCCCGATGGGTTTCCACCGCCGGATGCATGCCATGCACGACGAGATGCGGATGCGGGGCTTCGGCTTTCCGCCCGTACCCCCGGGGCCGCCGCCGTTCCCGCCCGGACCGCACGGTCACGGCCACGGCCGGGGTGGTCGGGGCCGCGGGCGCGGCCGCCGCCCCAACGTGCGCGGCGCCGTGCTGGCCCTGCTCACCGAGCGGCCGATGCACGGCTACGAGATGATCCAGGAGATCGACTCCCGGACCGGCGGGGCCTGGCGGCCCAGCCCCGGATCGATCTACCCGACTCTGCAACTGCTGGAGGACGAGGGCGTCATCACCGCGGCCGCCGACTCCGACGGCGGGCGTAAGCGGTTCACCCTCACCGAGCAGGGGCAGGCCGAGGCGGCGGAGGCGGCGCAGACCCCGCCCTGGGCGGAGTTCGCCGAGAAGACCGTCAACAGCTGGCACGACATCCGGGACGCCGGCCAGCAGGCCATGCACGCGCTGCGCCAGGTGATGATGACCGGCACCGACGACCAGCGGGAGCGGGCCGCCCAGGTGCTCGACGAGACCCGGCGCAAGCTCTACGCCATCCTCGCCGAATCCGAGTGAGCCGGCAGGCCCGTGCGCCGGTGGGGTGGACTCGGGACCGCCACCCCGCCGGCGCGCGGTCAGCCCCGCCGGCGCGCGGTCAGCAGCAGGTACTCCCAGCGCATCACGCCGTCGGCCGCGGTGTGCCGACGGGCCAGTTCGGCGAGGTCCCGGTCCAGGGCGGCGACCCGCTCGGGCTCCCCGGCGATCGCCCGGTACACCGCGACCGTCGGCCCGTAGTGGGCCTTGAAGTAGTCGCGGAACTCCTCCGGTGCCGCGAACCGGTCCACGGTGACGGCCCGGCGGTGCGTGACGACGTCGGTCACCCGGTCGCCGAGCAGGGCGCGGACGTGCTCCTCGCGGCCCCAGAGCGGTGGCGGCTGCGCGCCGGGCGGCGGCGCCGGCGAGTACGGCTTCATCGTCGCGAACAGCTGCCCGACGAACCCCTCGGGCGTCCAGTTGGCCAGGCCGATCGTGCCGCCCGGCCGGCAGACCCGGACCAGTTCGTCGGCGGCGGCCTGATGCCGGGGCGCGAACATCACCCCCACACAGGACAGCACCCGGTCGAACTCGCCGTCGGCGTACGGGAGCGCCTCGGCGTCGGCCTCCTGCCAGTCCAGCCGGGCGCCGCGCTCGGCGGCCAGCGCCCGCCCGATCTCCAGCAGCTCCGGGGTCAGGTCGCTGGCCACCACGTCCGCCCCGGCCAGGGCCGCCGGGATGGCCGCGTTGCCGGTGCCGGCGGCCACATCCAGCACCCGCTCGCCCGGGCCGACGCCGGCCTCCCGCACCAGGGTCGCCCCCAGTTCCGGGATGACCTCCGCGGCGACCGCGGCGTAGCTGCCGAGGGCCCACACCTGCCGGTGCCGGGCCTTCACCGCCCGGTCCGGTTCCATCGAGTCGATCATGACTGCTCCTCTGCCTCGTGCCTGGTTCGGACGCTAGGCAGCGGGGCGGCGGCAACCTAGTACGAGATCTGTACCGGACCCGACAGGCTCCTGGTCCGGCCTGCTCCGGCGGCGTAGCGTGCCGCCCATGGGGGCCACCTACCACCAGTTCTGCCCCGTCGCGAAGGCCATGGAACTGCTCGACGAGCGCTGGACGCTGCTGGTCGTCCGGGAGCTGGTGAGCGGCTCCGAGCGCTTCAACGAGCTGCGCCGGGGCTTGCCGCGGATGTCGCCCACCCTGCTGTCCCGGCGGCTGCACCAGCTCGTCCGGGCCGGCGTCGTGGAGCGGCAGGTCGACGGCGCCGACGTGCGGTACGTGCCGACCCGGGCCGGCCGGGAGCTGCGCCCGGTGCTCGAGGCGCTCGGCGCGTGGGGGATCCGCTGGATCGGTGAGCTGGGCGACGCGGACCTGGACCCGAAGCTGCTGCTGTGGGACATGCACCGCCACGTCGACCACAGCGCCGTCCCGGCCGGCCGGACGGTGGTCCAGTTCCGCTTCCGTAACGTGCCGGCCGACGTGCGTGACTGGTGGCTCGTCATCCACACCGGCGAGGCTGACGTCTGCGACGTGGACCCGGGCCACGCCGTCACGGTGACGGTGCACGCCGACCTGCGCGCCCTGGTACGGGTCTGGCTGGGCGACCTGAGCTGGCCGGACGCGCTGCGCGGCGGCGCGGTGGAGGTGACCGGCCCGGAGGCGCTGCGCCGGGCGCTGCCCCGGTGGTTCACCCTCTCCGACTTCGCCGCCGTACCGAGGCCGACGGCGACGGCCTGACCCGGAACGACGCGTGCGGCCGCCCCGGTGGGGGACGGCCGCACGTCGTGGCGGATCCGGGGTCAGTGCACGGTAACCGTGGCGCCCGGCACTAGGTCGCGCAGCTCCTCGGGGATCTCGGCGCCCATCTCGTCGGCCAGCCGGAGCGCCTCCTCGATCAGCGTCTCCACGATCTGGCCCTCCGGGACGGTCTTGATGACCTGGCCCTTGACGAAGATCTGGCCCTTGCCGTTGCCGGAGGCCACGCCGAGGTCGGCCTCGCGGGCCTCGCCCGGGCCGTTCACCACGCAGCCCATGACCGCCACGCGCAGCGGCACCGGCAGCCCCTCCAGGCCCGCGGTGACCTCCTCGGCCAGCTTGTAGACGTCGACCTGGGCGCGACCGCAGGACGGGCAGGAGACGATCTCCAGGCCCCGCTCGCGCAGGCCCAGCGACTCCAGGATGGCGGCGCCGACCTTGATCTCCTCCACCGGCGGGGCGGAGAGCGAGACCCGGATGGTGTCGCCGATCCCCTCGGCCAGCAGCGCGCCGAACGCCACCGCCGACTTGATGGTGCCCTGGAACGCCGGCCCGGCCTCGGTGACGCCCAGGTGCAGCGGGTAGTCGCACTTCTCGGCGAGCTGCCGGTAGGCCCGGATCATCACCACCGGGTCGTTGTGCTTCACCGAGATCTTGATGTCCCGGAAGCCGTGCTCCTCGAAGAGCGAGCACTCCCAGAGCGCCGACTCGACCAGCGCCTCGGCGGTGGCCTTGCCGTACTTGGCGAGCAGCCGCTTGTCCAGCGAGCCGGCGTTCACCCCGATCCGGATCGGCACGCCCGCGTCGCCGGCGGCCTTGGCGATCTCCTTGACCTTGTCGTCGAACTGCCGGATGTTGCCCGGGTTCACCCGGACCGCAGCGCAACCGGCGTCGATCGCGGCGAAGACGTACTTCGGCTGGAAGTGGATGTCGGCGATCACCGGGATCTGCGACTTCTTCGCGATCGCCGGCAGCGCCTCGACGTCGTCCTGGGACGGCACTGCCACCCGGACGATCTGGCAGCCGGAAGCGGTGAGCTCGGCGATCTGCTGGAGCGTGGCGTTGACGTCGGCGGTCAGGGTGGTGGTCATCGACTGGACCGAGACCGGGGCACCCCCGCCGACCGGCACCGAGCCGACCATGATCTGGCGGCTGGCCCGACGCGGGGCGAGCGGCGGCGGCGGTACGGGGGGCATACCGAGACTGACAGCGGTCACTTCAGGCACTCACCTTGAGAAGAGCGTGATCGGGTTGACGACGTCCGCGGTGACGGTCAGCAGCGTGAACGCGCCACCGATCAGGATCACCGCGTACGTGATGGGCATGAGCTTGAGGTAGTCGACGCGGCCCGGGTCGGGGCGGCCGATCCGGGCGTAGAGCCAGGAGCGGGTCCGCTCGAACCAGGCGATGGCGATGTGCCCACCGTCCAGCGGCAGCAGCGGCAGCAGGTTGAACACGCCGATGAAGAAGTTCAGCGAGACGAAGAGCATGAAGAAGCCGTACCAGGCGTCGTTCGCCACGAACTCGCCGCCGAGCCGGCTGGCCCCGACCACGCTGATCGGGGTGTCCATGTCCCGCTCGCCGCCGGTGATCGCGTTCCACAGGGCGGGCACCTTCTGCGGGATGCGCTGCATGGCGTGCGCCGTCTGCACGGCCATGGTGCCGGTGAAGTCGGCGGTGGCGCCGACCGCGGCGACCGGGCCGTACTCGATCCGGGCCGGGGTGCTGGGCTGGAGCGCGACGCCGAGCGCGGCGACCGACGAGGTGGCGCCCTTCGGGTCACCCAGCGGCGGGCGCTGCACGGCGGCGAGGTCGACGGTGGCGGTGGCCGGCTTGCCGTCGCGGACGTACTCGACGGTCGCCGTGCCGGGCTTGGTGGCGCGGACCACGTCGAGCATCTGCCCCCAGGTGGAGATCGGCTTGCCGTTGACGGCGGTGATCCGGTCGCCGTCCTTCAACTGGGCCTGGCCGGCCGGGCTGGCCGGGTCGCCGGCCTGGCAGGCGCGGTTGGCGTTCTCCACCACCACGCACGGGGCGAGGGCGATCACCGCGGGCTCGGCCTTGAAGGCCGCCTCGGTGGTCGGGGCCTTGGGGTTGGGCAGGCCGACCGAGACCGCCATGACCCAGAGCGCACCCAGGGCCAGGGCGAAGTGGGTGATGGAGCCGGCGGACATCACGATGGTCCGCTTCCACACCGGGTAGCGCCACATGGCTCGCGGCTCGTCGGCGGGGTCGACGTCGTCGTCCTGCGGGGTCATCCCGACGATCTTGCAGAAACCGCCGAGCGGGATGCCCTTGACGCCGTACTCGGTCTCGCCCCGCCGGAACGACCACAGCGTCGGGCCGAACCCGACGAAGTAGCGGGTGACCTTCATCCCGAAGGCCTTGGCGGTGAGCATGTGCCCCGCCTCGTGCAGGCTGACCGAGACGAGGATGAACACGGCGAAGAGCGCCACCCCGAGCAGGTTTGCCATCAGGCTCCTTCCCCCGACCCGACGATGATCTCCTGGGCATGCGCCCGTGCCCACGACTCAGCGGCGAGCACGTCCTCGACGGTACCTGGTTCGGCGAAGTCGGGAGCGTCCTCCAGGACGCGCTGGAGGGTGTCGACGATGCCGAGGAAGGGCAGCCGCCCGGCGACGAACGCGGCCACGCACTCCTCGTTCGCCGCGTTGTAGATCGCCGGCCGGCACCGCCCCGCCTCGCCGGCCGCCTTGGCCAGGGCGACCGCCGGGAAGGCCGCGTCGTCGAGCGGGAAGAACTCCCAGGTGTGGGCCTTCGTCCAGTCCACCGCGGCGGCGGCCCCGGGCACCCGGTCGGGCCAACCGAGGCCGAGCGCGATGGGCAGCCGCATGTCCGGCGGGCTGGCCTGGGCGAGGGTGGAGCCGTCGGTGAACTCGACCATCGAGTGGATCACCGACTGCGGGTGGACCATCACCTCGATGTCCGCGTACGGGACGTCGAAAAGCTCGTGCGCCTCGATCACCTCCAGGGCCTTGTTGACCATAGTGGCGGAGTTGATCGTGACGACGGGGCCCATGTTCCAGGTGGGGTGGGCCAGCGCCTGCTCCGGCGTGACCTGCGTCAACTCGTCCCGCCGCCGGCCCCGGAACGGCCCGCCGCTCGCGGTGACCACCAGGCGGCGCACCTCGCCCCGGCTGCCGCCGCGCAGGCACTGCGCCAGCGCCGAGTGCTCCGAGTCAACGGGAACGATCTGCCCCGGCCGTCGCACCGCGGCCTTCACCAGGGGGCCGCCGGCCACCAGCGACTCCTTGTTGGCCAGGGCGAGGGTACGGCCGGCGCGCAGCGCGGCCAGGGTCGGCGCCAGCCCGAGCGAGCCGACCACCCCGTTGAGCACCACGTCACAGGGCCATCCGGCCAGCTCGGTCATCGCGTCCGGCCCGGCCACGATCTTGGGCAGCTTGAAGTCGCCGGTGGCCCAGCCCCGCCGGCTCGCCTCGGCGTAGAACGCGAGCTGGAGGTCCTGGGCGGCGGACGCCTTCGCCACGCCGACCACCTCGACGCCCAGCTCCAGGGCCTGGGCGGCGAGCAGCGTCACGTTGCCGCCGCCGGCCCCGAGGGCCACCACCCGGAACCGGTCGGGGTTGCGCTTGACGATGTCGATGGCCTGGGTACCGATCGAGCCGGTCGAGCCGAGCAGGACGAGTTCGCGGGGAGACGTCACCCGGCCATTCTTCCCCAGCGCTCCTGAGCGCCCGCTGGGAGCCTCACTCCCCGGTGTCCGGCTCCTCCGTGGGCGCCTCCTCGTCGAGCAACTCCGCCGGGTCGACCGAGAACTCGAACGGCTGCTTCATGACGAAGGTGGGGCCGGCCGCGGCGGCGGAGAGCGGGCGGTACTCCCCCTCCACGAGCTCGTAGAGGGCCAGCGCGGCGACCCGGTTGCGCAAGTCGACCCTGAGAAAGAAGGGGACGTCGGCAGCGGCGTACTCGCGGGGCCGATCGATCACGTCCTTCCGCCGGTTGCCCGGCGACACGATCTCTCCGAGCAGGACGGCCTGGCTGCGGCAGGCAGAATCACCCCAGCTGTGTTCACTTCGTCGCCTGCCCCGGGGAGCCGCTCGTGATTTTGGACTGGCCCGACTGCCGCAACGCCCGCGACCTGGGTGGCACCCGCACCGCTGACGGCCGCCGCATCCGCCCGGCAGCCCTGCTGCGGTCGGACGGCCACGACCTGCTGACCGCGGCTGCCGTCCAGGCCGTGCGCGGTGGCGTGAGCCGGGTCGTCGACCTGCGCTGGGCGAGGGAGTGCGAGCGGCGACCCAGCCCCTTTGCGGGTACCGACCTCTACCGCCACGCTCCGATGCTCAACGAGGTGCTGGACTACGTGCCACCACCCGACTCGTACGCCCCGATGCTGGACCACAACCGGGCGCGGATCGCTGCGGCCTTTCGGGTCGTGGTCGAGGCGCCACCAGGCGGTGTCGTCGTGCACTGTCACGCGGGCAAGGACCGCACCGGGGTGCTCGTCGCGCTCCTGCTCGCGGTGGCGGGGGTCAGCCCAGACAGCATCGCGGACGACTACGCGGCGACGGACGGCTGCGCGCGCGAGACGATGCTCACCACCCTCGCCCATCTCGACCAGCGGTACGGCGGGGCGGCGAGCTACCTCGACGGGGCGGGCGTCGAGCCGGGCCTGGTGCGGGCGGCGCGGACCCGGCTGGTGGGGTGAGCGGGGACCTCACTGCCCGGCGCGCAGCACGAAGGTCTCCAGGTCCACCCCGCCGTACCAGTCGGTGCGGATGCCGAGGTGGGTCATGCCGAGGCGCCGGGCCACCGCCATGGACGCCTCGTTGCCGGCCATCACCACCGCGTAGACCTGCCGGGTGCCGGTGGCGAACTCGCGGTCCAGCACCGCCCGGGCCGCCTCGGTGGCGTAGCCGTGGCCCTGCGAGTCGGGGTGCAGGTGCCAGCCGACCTCGACGTCGTCGGTGAAGGTCACCCCGTCCCGCCCCGGCAGCGGCTTGAGCAGGACACTGCCCGCCGCTCGTCCGGCGTCCCGCGGCTCGACCGCCCAGATCCCCCAGCGGCCGGCGTACGGCTCGTAGCGGTCCCGCCAGGCGCGTACCCGCTCCACCGCCTCGGCCGGGTCGGTCATCCGCCCCTTGCCCCCGCCCAGCCAGCGCATCACCTCGTCCCGCGAGTAGATGTCGTAGACGCGGGCCAGATCCGCCGGCGTCTCGGTCCAGTCCCGCACCAGCAGGCGGTCCGTCGAGGCGATCGTCATGCCGCCGGATGGTAATGCCCACGGAGGGACTGCCGGGAAGCGGCGGGCGAGGCTAGGGTGCGCGGGTATGAGCGAAGCGAGTGAGCTGCCGGGCCGTGCCGACGTCGTCGTGGTCGGCTCCGGGCACAACGGGTTGGTGTCGGCGATCCTGCTGGCCCGCGCCGGGCTGGACGTGCTGGTGCTGGAGGCCGCCGAGGTGATCGGCGGGGCCACCCGCACCGAGAACCCGTTCCCCAAGGTGCCGGGGCTGCGCCACTCCACCGGCTCGTACCTGCTCGGGCTGATGCCGCCGGAGCTGCTCGCCACCCTCGACGTCAAGATCCCGGTGCTGCGCCGCGACCCGCACTACTTCCTGCCCACCCCGGGCGGGCTCGGCTCGCCGTACCTGCTCTTCGGCAGCGACGCCGCGGCCTCCCGGCGGCAGGTCGCCGAGATGTTCTCCCCCGAGGACGCGGCCGCCGACGACGCCCTCCAGGCCGAGCTGGCCCAGCTCCGGGCGGACCTGGCACCCACCTGGCTGGCCGAGCCGCTGCCGGTGGCGGAGACCGCCGAACGGTACGTCCGCCCCGCCCTGCGGCAGGTCTTCGTCGACCTGGTGCGCGGCTCGGTCGCCGACTACCTGGCCCGCTTCGACTTCCGCTCCGAGCTGCTGGTCAGCATGTACGCGGTCACCGACGGCCTCTCCGGCCTGAACGCCGGCCCGGACGACCCCGGCACCGGGCACAACTTCCTGGTGCACAACATGTGCCGGCTGCCCGGCTCGGGCGGCACCTGGATGATCGCGCAGGGCGGCATGGGCACCGTCTCCCGGACCTTCGCCGACGCCGCCCGCGCCGCCGGGGCCCGTATCCTGACCGGTACGCCGGTCACCGGGATCACCCTGGACGGCGGCGCGGCCAGCGGCGTGGTGCTCGCCGACGGGCGTCAGGTGACCGCCGAGGTGGTGCTCGGGGCCTGCGACCCGTACCGGCTGATGGGGCTGCTGCCCGACGGCGCGCTCCCGGCCGCGCTGGGCGAGCGGATGGCGGCGGTCCGCCGCCCCGGCACCACGCTCAAGCTGAACCTGGCGCTGACCGGGCTGCCCCACTTCTCCTGCCTGCCGGCGGGCGCGCCGAGCCCGTTCGGCTCCACCATCCACCTGCTCCCCGGCTCGGCGTCGCTGGTCGGCGCCGGCGGCGAGTCGCCGATGGCCGCGCTGCGCGGCATGTGGGCGAACGTGCAGGCCGGGCGGCTGCCGGAGGAGCCGACCATCGAGTGGTACCTGCACACCACGGTCGACCCGTCGCTCTCCGACGGCGCCGGGCACCACTCTTCGGCGCTGTTCGTGCAGTCCGTGCCGTACGAGCTGGCCGGCACGACCTGGGACGCGGCGCTGCCGGGCTACGTCTCCCGGTTGATCGACATCTGCGAGCGGTACGCCCCGGGCACCGGTGACCTGATCGCCGACGCGGTGCCGCTGCCCCCGCCCGGGATCGAGGCGCACTTCGGCATCACCGGCGGGCACATCCACCACGTCGACAACACCGTCTCGTTCACCGACCGGATGCCGTACGCCACCGGGGTCGACGGCGTCTACGCGGGCAGCGCCGGCTGCCACCCGGCGGGCAGCGTCATCGGCGCGGCCGGGCACAACGCCGCCCAGCGGATCCTCAGCGACCTCGGCCGCTAACCCCGGCGGTCCGCTTCGGGGCGGGCGGCCTTGGGGAGGTTGCCGGGGCCGCGGATGAGAAAGAGACCGATGGACGCGAGGTAGACCAGCAGGCTGAGGAACGGGTCGACGAAGACGAAGGCGAAGGCGATGAGGTAGACGATCGGGCGGAGCAGCATCCGCAGCATGACCGCCCGGGCCAACCGCGGATCCAGGTCGGGGTTGAGCAGCCCGTGCCGGCGGGCCCACCACCAGCTGAGGTTGAAGAACAGCGTTTCACCGAGCAGGGCGCCGCCGTAGAGGGCGGCAGTGAGCCGCTGCTCGGTCGCGCCAGCGCGCAGGTTGTCCGACAGCAGGTCGGCGGTGAACGGGATCGCGGCGACGAAGAGCAACATGAGCAGGTTGAACACCAGCAGCGCCTGGTCGACCCGGGCCACGTACCGCCACATGTTGTGGTGGGCCAGCCAGATGTTGCCGACGATCGCGAAGGTGATCACGTACGCCACGTAGGACGGCCAGGCCTGGGTCAGGGCGTCGGGAAGGGCCTTCCCGCTCGCCCGGGCCGGGCCGTGCTGGAGCAGCTCGACGGCCATCACCGTCAGCACGACCGCGAAGATCCCGTCGCTGATCGCCTCCACCCGGGAGGCATCCCGGTCCATCTCCCGGTCGCGCCCGTAGCGGTACTCCCGCTCCCCCGCGTCCGCCTCCGTCACCCCCGCCCCGCGCTCGCCGGTGCCCGGTGGTGCGCGCCCAGCGGCGTCGCCACCCTCTCCTGACATCGTCCCGCAAAACCGGCCGCGCGGATGCGGATCGGGGCTGCGGCCGGGGACGCGGCATCCGCGCCCCCGGCCGGTCGTCAGCTCAGCGCCTCGCCGGCCGGGGCCGGGGTGTCGGCGTCGGCGCGGTGGGCGCGGATCTTGTGGCCGACGCTGGTCAGGCAGCGACCGCTGGCCAGGTCGAACCGCCAGCCGTGCAGCTGGCAGGTGAGCTGGTCGCCCTCGACGATGCCGAACCGGCTCAGGTCGGCCTTCAGGTGCGGGCAGCGGCGCTGCACCACCCAGCCGTCCAGCGTGATGTCCTCGGCGTCGACGGCCCGCTCGTGCTCGTCGTACCAGCCCTCGGCGTACTGGAGGCGCTCCTCCGAGAGGCACTTGAAGAACGCGTAGACGAACTCGTTGTACTGGCCGATCCGGGCCGCCGAGAAGCGGCAGGAGAGGAAGAGCGAGTTGACCCAGTCCACCTCGCCGATGTGCAGCAGGTGCTCGACCAGCGCCCGCTCGGTCCGGAACCGGTAGCGGACCTTCTCGTCCGCGTACGGCCGGACCTCCTTGCCCGGGAAGTCCACCACGATGGATTCGACGCTCTCCCCGTCGTAGCCGACCAGGTCGAAGCGGACCGGGCCGCCGACCCCCTTGGCCAGGTAGATCGACTCGTCCAGCAGCGGCTCGATCCGGCGCTTCAGCTCGCCGAGCAGGTCGACCTCGGGGTGCCGCCAGGACGCCTTCTCGGCCTCGATGATCGGGCGCTTGCGCTCGCGCATCTCCTCCAGGTGGGCCACCTTGTCGGCGAAGAACTCCTCGACCGGCACCGGGTGGGTGGTGGTCGTGCCCTCGGTGGTGACCTCCGCGACGCTTCCCGGCAGCAGGACGATGCCGTTGGTGCCGCCGACCTTGGCGTACTCCGCCAGGAAGACCGACTGGTCGGGGAAGATGTTGCCCTCGTCGCCGAAGATGTCGTTGAACTGCCACAGCGCGTCGTCGAGGAAGCAGGGCGGACCGGCGATCGGGAAGACGCTGTCGGCCTTCAGGTCGTCGATGTAGCGCCAGGTGCGGTCGAACTGCCGCTCCCGCTTCTGCTTGCCGAACGCGGTCTTCGCCGCCTGCGGCAGCTCGTAGACCATCGGGTACCAGATCGCGCCGGAGAACTGCAGCATGTGCGCGTGCACGTGACCCAGCTCGGCGAAGACGCTCAGGTCGGTCGGGCGGGCGTCGTTCTGGTTGAGCAGCCGGACCCCGTCGTACTCCACCCAGAGCGAGGAGTCACCGATCGGACCGTCGGTCGGGCTGGTCAGCGCCTGGATCATGATCTTCAGACCGCCGGGCAGCTCTACGACCTGCTCGTTCGGTGCCTTGAGGAACTTGGTGAAGCCCAGCGCCCGGAACTCGTCCTCCATCTCCGAGGTCGGGAACTCGGGGAGCAGGACGGTGGCATCCTTGGACACGAAGTCCCGCAGGTGCTTCGCGTCGAAGTGGTCCCGGTGCAGGTGCGACACGTACAGGTAGTCGACCTGGCCCAGGGTCTCCCAGTCGAGCAGGGAGTTGTCCGGGAAGGGGAACCAGGAGGCGAAGTAGGCGGGATTGACCCACGGGTCGCACAGGATGCTGCCCGCGGCCGTGTCGATCCGCATGCTGGCATGTCCCGTACCGGTCACTCGCACCGCAGTCCCCCTCGAAAAGGCAATCAGGCGTACGTCACGACGCTACCGGAGGCAGTGTGATCGCCGTTCCGCGACGCCGGTAGTGGCCTTTTGCCCCGGCGGGGACGGGACCAACGCCCCGAGCGTTCAGCCGTGGACCCGTCCGGTCCAGCTCCGCCGCTCCGGGGCGCCGGCGCACCAGGCGTCCAGCAGCCCGGCGATCCGGTCGGCCGGCGCGGCGACGTGCATCCGCTGCCCGCCGGCGACCTGGTGGTCGGTGTTCTGCCGGACGCTGCCCTCGCTGCAGCAGGAGCAGATCATCCGGACGCCGCTGGCCGGCTCCGCCCCGTACCCGTGCTGGTCGAAGAGCGCCGCCAGGGCCTGGATGTCCTCCGGCGCGGCGGCGACCACCTCCACGGTGGCGGTCGGCAGGTCCGACGCCCGGAACAGCAGCAGCTCGTCGAAGACCGGAAAGGTCTGCCCGTTGACCGTCCGCTCGCCGTTCGGGGCGCCGTCGTGCACCACGACCTCACCGAACCGCCGGCCGGACTCGGGCGTCGGCACGTTCAGCACCCGCGCCCGGGCGGGGCAGAGCCGACGCGCCCAGACCACCTCGCCGCACTCCAGTCGCACCGGGGTGGCCCCGAAGTCCGCCTCGATCTCGCCGTCGCCGTCGGGGACGCTCAGGCCGAAGCCCTGCCAGGCGTCCCGGGCCGTCGCCCAGTCCTCCATGATCGTGGCCGCTATGCCCAGGTTCCAGAATGCCGGGTCCTGGGTGCCGCGTTCCGCCCTGGCGGCCGCCTCTCGGCCCAGTTCGTACGCCTTTGCCCAGTTTCCCAGGAACTTGTGGGCCAGCGCCGCGTCGTACCACCAGACCGGGGCCCGCCGGTGGTCCGCGTGCCGCCGCACCAGCCGTTCCAGCCGCTCCCCGGCGACCGCCCAGTCCTCCGCGTCCCACGCCTCGTACGCCGCCTTGAGCAGCTCACGATCGTCCGCGCGGGTCATGCGTCCCCCATCAGGTCGGACCCTGCGCCGGGGCCGGCAAGGGGCGTGCCAGACTAACCGGAGATCCGATCGCGAGGGAAGGACCGACAGTGGCAGGAAGCGAGCCGGTAACCGCGCCAGATCAGCACAAGCCCGGGCACCGCAAGTCCGGACGGATCGGGGCGGTGCTGTCGGCGGCGGTGTTGGTGGTCATGGCGCTCTGCGGCAACCACGAGGGCAAGGTCGAGGACATCTGGCTGATCGGGCTCGCCGCGGTGCTGCTGGCCATCGTGATCGGCGACGCGGTGCTGCGCCGCAACGGCCTGCGCTCCTGACCCCGGTCACGCTCGACGGCGTACGCGAAAGGGCCCGCCCCCGTCGGGGGCGGGCCCTCGTCGTCTCTCGGCTCAGCGGCCCAGCAGGATGTCCTGGACGTCCTTGAGCGCGGCGTCGACCTCGGCCTCGAAGTAGCCGCCGGGCACCAGCCCGAAGCGCAGCGTGTCCAGGTCCTTCGGGTTCACCGGCATCGGGTTGCGGCCCTGCATGCCACCGAGCAGGGTCTCGAAGAACCTGTCGACCTGGTCCGGGTCGTACCCGCTGCCGAAGCGGCGCACCTGGAAGCTGCGGCGGATCTGGTCCACCCGGTAGAGGTCGCTGCCGGGCGGGCCGGCCATGGGCGGGCCCACCATCGGCGGGCCACCGGCCGGCGGACCGGCCATCGGCGGCGGGCCGGACATCCCCGGACCCGGGCCGTAGCCCTGCTCCGGGCCGCCCCCGAAGCCCTGCTGAGGCAGCGGCGGCGGGCCGGCCGGACCGCGACCGCGCGGGTCACGCGGGTCCCGCTCGGGCATCCGGATCTCGGCGGTCATGTCGGTACGGCCACGCCGGCCGGCCTCGAACCCGTCGAACCGCTCGTCCTGGCCGTAGCCGCCCGGCCCCGGGGGAAGGCCGCGCGACGGCGGGCCGCCGTGCCCCATCTGGCCGCCCGGGCCCATCGGGCCGGGGCCACCCGGGCCGCGGGGCGCGTCGTAGCCGCCACGGGGGCCGTCGTACCCGCCGGCGAAGGCGCCGGTCGGCTCGTCGTAGCGGTTGCCGTAGCGGTCGGCGGGCGGACCGGCCTGCGCCGGCATCTGCCGGGGCGGCATCGGGGGCTGCGGCACGGGCGAGAGGCCGCGGTCGTCCCGCATCGGCGGGCCGAGCCGGTCCGCCATCCGCGGGTCGCCACCGCGCCCGCCGGCCATGCCGCCGCGCTCCTCCAGCTCGGCGAGCTGCCGCTCGACCCGGTCGAGGTGCAGGTCGACCTGCCACTCGTCGTAGCCGTTGAACCGGACCCGGAAGACGACGTCGTGGACCTCCTGGGAGGCCACGGGCGCGCCGACCGGCTGGCCGGCGAGCGTCGCCTCCACCCGGTCGAGGAAGGCGTCCACCTCGTCGACCTTGTATCCCCGGCGGAGCGCCTTACGCCGGAAACGCTGACCCTGACTCGCCACTATGTCTCCTGGTCTCGTACCGCTACGCCGTTGCGGTGCGGAGGTCGGTGTCCCTGTCCTCGGCGGCGGCGAGCTGCCCACACGCGCCGTCGATCTCGCGCCCCCGGGTGTCCCGCACCGTGGTCGACACCCCGGCGTCGCGCAACCGCCGGACGAACTCCCGCTCGACCGGCTTCGGGCTGGCGTCCCAGCGGCTGCCCGGAGTCGGGTTGAGCGGGATGAGGTTCACGTGGGCCAGCTTGCCGGCCAGCAGCCGCCCGAGCAGATCGGCTCTCCACGGCTGGTCGTTCACGTCCTTGATCATCGCGTACTCGATCGACACGCGACGCCCCGTCGTGGCCGCGTAGTCCCACGCCGCATCCAGCACCTCGGACACCTTCCAGCGCTGGTTGACCGGGACGAGTTCATCGCGCAGCTCATCATCGGGGGCGTGCAGCGACAACGCAAGGGTCACTGAGAGGTCTTCGCTGGCCAGTCGGCGGATGGCCGGAACCAGGCCGACCGTGGAAACGGTGATGTGCCGCTGGGACAGGCCGAGCCCCTCGGGGGCCGGCGCGACCAGGCGGCGGATCGCCGCCACCACCCGGGAGTAGTTCGCCAGCGGCTCGCCCATGCCCATGAGGACGACGTGGGAAAGCCGCGGCGGCGAGCCGGCGACCGCGCCCGACGCGGCCACGCCGGCGAGGTAGACCGCCTGGTCGACGATCTCGGCAGTGGAGAGGTTGCGGGTCAGCCCGGCCTGGCCGGTGGCGCAGAACGGGCAGGCCATGCCGCAGCCGGCCTGGCTGGAGATGCAGACGGTGACCCGATCCGGGTAGCCCATCAGCACGCTCTCCACCAGCGAGCCGTCGTGCAGCCGCCAGAGCGCCTTGCGGGTGGCGCCGTCGTCGCACGCCAGCTCGCGGACCGGGGTGAGCAGGGTGGGCAGCAGCGTCCCGGCCAGCCGCTCCCGGGTGGCCGCCGGCAGGTCGGTCATCTGCGCGGGATCGCGGACCAGACGGCCGAAGTAGTGGTTCGAGACCTGCTTGGCGCGGAACGCCGGCTCCCCCAGCTCGGTGACGAGCGCCTGCCGGCCCGGCAGGTCCAGGTCGGCGAGGTGACGGGGCGGCATCGCGGGTCGGCGGCCGCGGGCGTCTGGGTCAACGGAAATCAGGGGGAGGCTCGTCATGGCGCGTCCAGTCTGACACGCCCGCCGCCGGACGCACCTGTCCGTAGGTGCCGAATCGGCCCCGACCGCCCGGCGGACGCGCGCCCACCCACGTGATTCATCCCTCAGCCCACCACCGGTACGAAGACCGCCAGCAGCAGGTACGCCGTCGGCACCGCGAACAGGATCGAGTCGAGCCGGTCCATCAGCCCGCCGTGGCCGGGGAGCAGGTTGCTCATGTCCTTGACCCCGAGGTCCCGCTTGATCATCGACTCGGCGAGGTCGCCGAGAACCGCCGCGCAGGAGATCGCCACCCCGAACAGCGCGCCCCACCAGGGGGCGACGTCGAAGAGCAGCCAGAGCAGCAGGGCGCTGCCCGCCGCGGCCGCGGTCACCGACCCGGCGAAGCCCTCCCAGGACTTCTTCGGGCTGATCGTGGGGGCCATCGGGTGCTTGCCGAAGGCGACGCCGGCCGCGTAGCCGCCGGTGTCGGAGAGCACCACGGCGACCAGGGTGACCAGCACCCGCAGGTGCCCGTCGCCGGGCGCGGCGGCCAGCATCGCCGCGAAGCCGCCGAGGAACGGCACGTACACCGCGATCAGGGTGGCCGCGGTGAGGTCCCGCTGGTAGTTGCCGGGGCCGTCGCCCAGCCGCCAGATCATCGTGCCGAGCACGGTGACCAGCAGGCCGAGGGTCAGCGCGTCCGGGCCGGCGAACCAGGCCAGCCCCACCATGACCACACCACCGGCGATCAGCGGCACCAGCGGCGGGTGCGCCCCGCTGCGACGCACCGCGCGGGCCATCTCCCAGACGCCGATCGCCACCGCGGCGGCGACCACCCCCAGGAACGCCGGCAGGTAGAAGAAGAGCGGCACCAGGATCGCCGCGCCGAGGGCCACCCCGACGCCGATCGCGGCCGGCAGGTTGCGGCCCGCGCGCCCGGTCGCCGGCGCCGCGGTGGGCGGACGGTCGGCGCTGGCCCGCCGCCGGCCCGGCGCGCGGCGGCCGGTGGGAGGCACGGGGTCCGGCTCGTCCCGGATCGCCGCGAGCTGGGCGGTCGGTTCGTCCCGTACCGGGGCGATCTGGGCGGTCTGGTATTCATCGTCCGGCGCGCCGGGACGCCCGCCCCGCGCCGCGTTGTCGTAACCGCGGTCGCGCGGGTCGCCGTAGCCGGGAGCACGCTGGTCCCGGCCCGGGTCGCGCGGGCCCCGGTCGGTGTCCCGGTGGACCGGGCCGGTGTCGCCTCGGCCGGGCTCGTCCCGGTAGCCCCACTGATCGCGGTGGTCCCAGTGGCCACTGTCGTCCCGGTAGCCGCCCTGATCACGGTAGCCGCCGTCGTCGCGCCAGCCGGGATCGTCGCGACGGCCCCGCTGGTCACGGCCACGGCCCGGGCCGTCGTCGTACGGCCGGGGTCGGGCGTACCCGTTGCCGTCCGTCCCGGGTCGGGCGGACGGGTCGGCGGCGGGGTGGGGCCGGCCGTGCGGCCCGGCGTACGCCTCGTGGCCGCCCGGCGTACGCCAGGGTCCCGGTTCGCGGTCGCTCTCCGGCCAGGGCAGCGAGGTGGGGCGCTCCGGGCGGTCCCAGCCGCGCGGCTCGGCGGTGCCGTAGGGGTCGGGGTGGGACATCACGCACCGAGACGCGGTACGAGTGCCACCACATGACGCAAGACCAAGACCATCCCCTACAGGCGCGACTGCTCCGGTTGACCGACCCGTCGGCCGGCCGATTCCCGCCGTTCACCCGGGGGTGGTCGGGAATCGTGCCGAGCCTACTGCACCCGGGAAGCCGGCACGGCGGACGATGGGTCCACCAGCACGACGACGGCACCGGGCCGCCACCCCCTCGGGAGGCGGCGGCACACCGGTGCCGTGGCGGGTACGACGGTTGCTCAGACCTCGAGCAGCTCGTTCTCCTTGTGCTTGACCAGATCGTCGACGGTGGCGACGAAACGCTGGGTGAGGTCGTCCAGCTCCTTCTCGGCGCGGCGCCCCTCGTCCTCGCCGACCTCGCCGTCCTTGACCAGGCGGTCCAGCTCTTCCTTGCCCTTGCGGCGGATGTTGCGGACGGCGACCTTGGCCTCCTCGCCCTTGTGCCGGGCGACCTTGATCATCTCGCGGCGCCGCTCCTCGGTCATCTGCGGGAGCAGGATGCGCAGCTGGTTGCCCTCGTTGTTCGGGTTCACGCCGAGGTCCGAGTCGCGAATCGCCTTCTCCATGGCGCCCAGCTGCGAGTTGTCATACGGCTTGATGATCACCATGCGCGGCTCGGGAACCGCGATGGACGCCATCTGGGGCAGCGGGGTCGGGCTGCCATAGTAGTCGATGACGATCCGGGAGAACATCGCGGCGTTGGCGCGGCCGGTGCGGATCCCGCCGAACTCCTCCTTGGCGTGCTCGATGGCACGCTCCATCTTCTCCTCTGCCTCGAGGAGGGTGTCGTCGATCACCGGTCTCCTCGCCTCCTTCTGTCGCTCGTCTTGGGCTGTGCTGCTGCTGTGGTGTCGGAGGACCGCTGCCCGTTCGGCGCTGCCGTTCAGGCGGTGATCAGCGTGCCGATCTTCTCACCGCCGACGGCACGGACGATCGTGTCGTCGCCCTGGGCGCCGAAGACCAGCATCGGCAGGCCGTTCTCCATGCAGAGGCTGAAGGCCGCGGCGTCCGCCACCCGCAGGTTGCGGCGCAGCACCTCGGAGAAGGTGATCGAGTCGAGCTTGCTCGCCGTCGGGTCGATCCGGGGGTCCGCGGTGTAGACCGCGTCCACGCCGTTCTTGCTCATCAGCACCACGTCGGCGTGGATCTCCAGCGCCCGCTGCGCGGCGACGGTGTCCGTGGAGAAGTACGGCATGCCGGCGCCGGCGCCGAAGATGACCACCCGGCCCTTCTCCAGGTGCCGGATCGCCCGGAGCGGGATGTACGGCTCGGCGACCTGGGCCATCGTGATGGCGCTCTGCACCCGGGTCTCGATGCCCTCCTTCTCCAGGAAGTCCTGGAGGGCCAGGCAGTTCATCACCGTGCCGAGCATGCCCATGTAGTCGGCCCGGGCCCGGTCCATGCCGCGCTTCTGGAGCTCGGCGCCGCGGAAGAAGTTGCCGCCGCCCACGACCACGGAGACCTGCACGCCACGGCGGACCACGGTGGCGATCTGCCGGGCGATGCCCTGCACGACGTCCGGGTCGACGCCGATCGCGCCGCCGCCGAAGACCTCGCCGGAGAGCTTCAGCACCACCCGGCGGGCCCGGCCGGGCGGTGGGGCGGTCGGATCATCCGCCGCCAGGCTCCGGTCACTCACAACCTGCGTCATCCGCCGCGCCCCTTCCGTCGCGCACGTCGCGTGCGCCGCGTACCGCGTAACTGCCGTTGCCGACCCTATGTGACGAGGAGGCCGCGGTGCCTGTCACGTACACCAGCGGCCTCCTCATCGAGGTATTTCCCTGCCGCCGGGCGCGTCATGCGCCCGGTGCGGCGGCTCAGGCCTGGCCGACCTCGAACCGCAGGAAGCGGTTGACCTCGATGCCGGCCTCGGCCAGCACCTGCTTCACCGTCTTCTTGTTGTCGGCGACCGAGGACTGCTCCAGCAGGACGAAGTCCTTGAAGAAGGCGTTGACCCGGCCCTCGACGATCTTCGGCAGCGCGGCCTCGGGCTTGTTCTCCTCGCGGGCGGTCTGCTCGGCGATGCGCCGCTCGGACTCGACCACGTCACCCGGGACCTCGTCGCGGGTCAGGTACTTCGGCCGCATGGCGGCGATCTGCATGGCCACGCCGCGGGCGTCCGCGTCGCCGGCCTCGTCGGCCTTGCCGGCGTACTCGACGAGCACGCCGACCGCCGGCGGCAGGTCCTGGCTCTTGCGGTGCAGGTAGACGGCGGTGCTGCCGGCCAGCTTGGCGAAGCGGTTGAGCACCAGCTTCTCGCCGATCTTGGCGGACTGCTCCTGGATCAGGTCGGCGACCGGCTTGCCGTCGATGCTGCTGGCGAGCAGCTCCTCGGCGTTGGTCACGCCGCTGCTCTCGCCGTGCTCGACCAGCTGCTGGGCCAGCGCGATGAAGGCGTCGTTCTTGGCGACGAAGTCGGTCTCGCAGTTGAGCTCGAGCAGCGACTTGCCGGAGTGTGCGATGAGGCCGTTGGCGGCGGTGCGGCCGGCCCGCTTGCCGACGTCCTTGGCGCCCTTGACGCGCAGGATCTCGATGGCCTTGTCGAAGTCGCCCTCGGCCTCCGTCAGCGCCTTCTTGGAGTCCATCATGCCGGCGCCGGTGAGGTCGCGGAGCTTCTTGACGTCCGCGGCGGTGAAGTTGGACATGACTCTCTCTTCGGTGTTTGAGACTGCGGTGGGATGGTCTGGCTGCCGGTTACCCGGATCCGGGCCGGTTGTGCCCGGCGTACCCGCCGCGCCCCACCGGCCGGGAAATCGGACGGTGGGGACGCGACGGCGCGATCACTCCGCGCTGGCGGTCGCCGGCTGCTCGTCGCCCTTCTTCGGCTCCTCGAGCAGCTCGCGCTCCCACTCGGCCAGCGGCTCGTCGGCGCCGACCTGGCCCGGCTCGGGCTTCTCGTCGGCGCCGCGGCCACGGCCGGAGCGGGCGATCAGACCGTCGGCGACGGCGGCGGCGACGACCTTGGTCAGCAGCTCGGCCGAGCGGATCGCGTCGTCGTTGCCCGGGATCGGGAAGTCGACCTCGTCCGGGTCGCAGTTGGTGTCGAGCACGGCGATCACCGGGATGCCCAGCTTGCGGGCCTCGTCGACGGCGATGTGCTCCTTCTTGGTGTCGACCACCCAGACCGCGGCCGGGAGCTTCTGCATGTCGCGCAGGCCACCCAGGGTCTTGGTCAGCTTCTCCTTCTCGCGGGAGAGCTGCAGGGTCTCCTTCTTGGTGTAACCGGCGGCGGTGCCGCTCAGGTCACCCAGCGCCTCCAGCTCCTTCATCCGCTGGAGCCGCTTGTACACGGTCTGGAAGTTGGTCAGCATGCCGCCGAGCCAGCGGTGGTTGACGTACGGCTGGCCGACCCGGGTCGCCTGCTCGGAGATTGCCTCCTGGGCCTGCTTCTTGGTGCCGACGAAGAGGATGCTGCCGCCCCCGGCCACGGTGGTGCGCACGAAGTCGTACGCCTTCTCGATGTAGTCGAGGGTCTGGCGCAGGTCGATGATGTAGATACCGTTGCGCTCGGTGAAGATGAAGCGCTTCATCTTCGGGTTCCAGCGCCGGGTCTGGTGCCCGAAGTGGACACCGCTCTCCAGCAGCTGGCGCATGGTCACGACGGCCATGGTGGATGCTCCTATTTTATCCCTGGTTGTCCCGTCCGGCCGGCGGCCGGACGCCTGGCGCCCGGTCGCCGGCCATGATGGGCCCGAACAGGGTCGGGACCAGGGAGGCCGTCGCCCCACGAGAGGTCCGTGGAGAGGGCGCGCGAGGTCGACCGCGCGAGGCGGTCGCCAGTCGACCAGTGTACGCCTCTTCTCCGCGCCCCGGTCCCGGGGTGCGGGAACGCCCACCGGGACCGATTCCGGACGGGCCAGCCGCCCCGCCGGGGCGGGGGTCGGATCAGCGGGCGCCGAGCGCGGCGGCGACGAAGAGCACCAACCCGACGGTCAGGTAGGCGGTCGGCGGCCGGAGCCAGCCGCGGCTGCCGTCGGCGAGCGCCAGCCCGCCGGTGCGCAGCCCGTACAGGCCGGCCCCGAAGATCGGCAGGCCGAGCACGAGGAACGTGCCCACCACCACGTGCGAGGTGGAGACCGGATTGCCGACCAGGCCGCGCAGCAGCACCCGCAGCGCGGGGATCTCCAGGACCAGCACCACCGCCGCCAGCAGCACGGCCAGCGCCGGCCGACGGGTGCGGTAGACCCCGTCCCCCGGCGCCGGCCCGTCCGGTCGCGGCGCCACCGACGGCATCGGGCCGGTCGGCATCTCCAGCGGGTGCGGCGCCGCGCCGCCCGCCTCGGCGAAGGGCGCGCCGGGCCGTTCCCCGACGGTCAGCGGCGTGTGCCCGACGTGGGCCGGCCGGTCCCCGACGCCGCCCGGCGCGGGGAGGGTCGGCTCGGCCGGGCGGATCGGCTCGACGATCGGGTAGCCACCCGGCGAGCCGGACCGCAGTGGGTCCCCGCCGTACTGGTCCCCGGCGTTCTCCCGCCCGGGCCGGCCGCTCCCGCGCTCGCCCGGCATCTCGCCGGAGATCTCCGCGGGGTCGTCCGCGCGGTGCGACCGCCGGTGGCCGTCGCCGTCGGCGCCCAGCGGGTCGGCGGCACCGAACCCGCCGGTGTCGCCGTACCGGCTCGCACCGCCGCGCTGCTCGGGAATTCGGAAGTCGTCGTCGCGGTAGCGCGGCTCGCCGGCCCGCCAGTCCGGCTCGCCGTATCCCTGGTCGCCCCAGGGTGGCCCCTGCTGATCCTCGGGAAAGCTCCGTCGTCCGTCCACGACCGGCACGGTATGCGACCGGATCCACCGGCGCCATCCGCACCCCGGGTGAGATCGCCGCTGGTCAATGGGGTCGGCGGTGTCGGCGAGGCGGCGCCGGCTCCCTAGCCCAACGGGTCCATGATCGTCGGGCCGTCCACAGGCGGGTCCGTCGTCCACGGTCGGGCGGTCGGCGGGCGGTGGCATCGGCCGCGAGAACGCAGCCTGAGCGGCATGACGAAGCGGAACCAGGCCGTCGGCGCGTACGGCGAGCGGTGCGCGGTCCGGCACCTGATCGAGACGGGGCTGCGCCCGCCCGCCGCGCCGACCACCTCCCCGCGGTGCCGTCGTACGTCTGCAAGGCCAGCAAGTGCGTCAGCCGCAACGCCGAAGAGCTGGACGGGTACGTCGGCGCGATCGTGGTCGAGCGGCTGTCCCGCCCGGACGTCGCCGAGCTGCTCACGGGCACGGGCCGGCCCGACTCCGGCGCGCTGCAGCTGGACGCCACGGCGCTGCGCGAGCGGCTCGACGGCCTGGCCGCCGCGTACGCCGACGGGGCGATCGACGTCCGGCAGCTGCGCGAGGGATCGGAGCGGCTGCGCGCCCGGCTCGCCGAGGTGGAGGACCAGCTGGCCACCGCCGACCGCGGCGACGCGCTGGCCGGGCTGATCGGGGTCGCCGACCCGGGCAAGGCGTGGGATGCGCTCGACCTGCACCGGCGCCGGGCGGTGGTCGACACGCTGATGACGGTGACGATCGACCGGACGCGGAAGGGCCGGCCACGCGGCTGGACGCCGGGCAGCCCGTACTTCGATCCGTCCACCGTGGGCATCGTGTGGAAGAGCTGAACCGGGCCCGCTGCGGTGAGATCCATAACGGACGCGTAAACGGTCTTCGCTGCTAAGCTCTTAGCATGACGTCGACGCAGGGGCCCGGGAGTGCCCGCTACTCATGCCCGACGTCGTGCTCTCAAAGCGCGGGCGATACGCCGCGCTGAAGCGCCGCCATGGCGCTGACCATCCCACCACCCAAGCCGCATCGCGCGAGCTGCGGGAAGCCACCCTCGCACGGCACATCACCCGCCTGGTCGACCAGGCCCCGCCGCTGACCGATGAGCAGCGCGCCCGCCTGGCCGGTCTCCTGCGCCCGGCTGGCGGCCAGGCGGGCGAGGCGGCGTGACCGTCATCGCCGTCCACGACCCGACCCGGCAGGCCGAGCAGATCGTCATCGGCGCCGCAATGATGACCGTCGAGCACGCCGACCAGCTGCTCGCCCTGGTCGCCGTCGACCAGCTGGGCACGCCCGCGCCGCCCGTCGGCAGGCGGATCGGCGTCGACCTGGCCCCGCCGGCGCGGGCACCCGAACGCGTCCGGGACCGGCTGGACGACGCGGCAACCCAGGTGCTGGAGGCACTCCCCCGGCGCAAGGCGCTCGCCCTGGACAGCGTCGCCGCCCGCGCCGGGGTGGACCTGCGCACCGCCATCCGGAAGCTGTCCATGCTGGAGGAACTGGCCCTGGTGGTCCGCCGCGACGACGGCTACGCCCTCGCCCCGTCCGGGAATCGCCGCGAAGCCGGTCCCGCGGAGGTCCGCGACTCGGACGGGAATGCTCGCCCGCAGCGGTGACCGTGCGGAGACCGGAGACGACGATGCCCGGTTCCCGGGCGCCAGGCGATGCCCGGCCCCCGCACGGCGCAGATCAGCCCGGCGAGGTGGGCCTGCCCGACCCACCGACCACACTCAGTCGCCCTCGAAGCGGATCTCCACGTCGAAGCTTTCCAGGCAGCGCCGGGCGAGCCGCACGAGGCGGCGGACCTGCTCAACCTCCGCGGGCGCCCGGGCCACCTCGGCCAGGCAGCGCAGCTCGGCGAGCAACTGCGGGGCCGACCCGGCGGTGACCACCAGCTCACCGAGGGGGTCGACGCGGTCCAGCAGCGGCGTACGTCCCCCGCCCCGCACCCGCTTGAGCAGGTCCAGCAGCACGTCGTCGGGATCCGCCACCGTCTCGGACGCGACGTACGACGGCCGGCGGCGGGCGGGTCCGGCCCGCACCAGCCGGTAGAGGACGGCATCCACACCCACTCCCGCTCCCCCTTTCGGGCATCGCTCCCCCCGGGACCGACACCCCTTCCGTCCGACTCGCGAATCACCCTTCCGTGCCGGCACCCATCGGTGCCCGGCCGTCCGGCACCGTCCCGACCGCCGACGCGGCACAGGAGGCACCAGAGTCGGTAACGTGCCGCATCGGGTCGTCGCCACGCCCGACGAGGCCGCCACCGTCCTTTTCGTAGGAACAGTTTCCCCTGTCCAGGTCGCGTTCAGCCACCCCCCGACGGCGCGCCGTCCGCGGCGACGCCCCGACCGGTATACGGGGCGGCGGTGCGGCGGCCGGCCCACCGCGTGACCGCGCCGTAGGCTGGGGCGGTGTCCGCCGAGGTGACCGCTCGCACCGGCTCCGGCCTGCCGCCGGGTGCCTCCGGCGCGGCGGCCCGCCGGCGCCCCGGGCCGGTCCCACCCGACCGGCGGGCCCGGTGAGCGCGGGCCGGCCCGGCACCCGGGCCGTCCACGAGGGGCTGCCCCCCGCGATGCGGGAGGCGGTGGACGACTTCGCCGACCACCTGGCCCGGGTCCGCAACCGCTCCGCGCACACCGTGCGGGCGTACGTCACCGACCTGGTCTCCCTGCTCGACCACGCGGTCCGCATGGGGTGCGCCGACCTGTCGGAGCTGGATCTGACCGTGCTGCGGAGCTGGCTGGCGAAGCAGCGGACGACGGGCATCGCCCGGACCTCGCTGGCCCGCCGGGCCGCGGCCGCGCGCACCTTCAGCGCATGGGCGCACCGCAACGGCCTGTTCGCCGCCGACGTGGCCGCCGCGCTGGCCAGTCCACGGGCCCACCGCGACCTGCCCACGGTGCTGCGCGCCGACCAGGCCGCCGCGCTCATGGAGAGTCCGCGCCGGGCCACCGGTCGGGCTGCGGGCGACGACCGGGTCGCCGATCCGGCCGGCGGTCACCAGGGGAGCGACGACGGCTCCCCGGGCGTCGCACACCACGGCGAGGCCGGCAGCTCGCCCGGCGAGGCGCGCGGCCGGGACGACGGCGTGCCACCTGACCGGGCGCGAGACAGCGCGGGCGACGAGGCGGTACTGCTGCGCGACCGGGTGCTGCTGGAACTGCTCTACGGCACCGGGGTACGGATAAGCGAGGCGTGCGGCCTGGACCTCGCCGACGTCGACCACTCCCGCCGGGTGGTGCGCGTGCTCGGCAAGGGCGGCCGGGAACGGGCCGTGCCGTACGGGGTGCCGGCGCAGCGCGCGCTGGACGAGTGGCTCGACCGGGGTCGGCCGGCCCTGGCCGGTCCGGCATCCGGTGCGGCCCTGCTGCTCGGGGCGCGGGGCGGGCGGCTCAATCCGACGACCGCGCGACGGATCGTCGCCGGGTACGCCGAAGCCGCCGGCCTGCCCCGTACCACGCCGCACGGGCTGCGGCACTCGGCCGCGACCCACCTGCTGGAGGGCGGCGCGGACCTGCGGGCCGTGCAGGAGCTGCTCGGCCACTCCTCGCTGGCCAGCACCCAGATCTACACACACGTCTCGGTGGAACGGCTGCGTGCGGCGTACCGGCAGGCGCACCCCCGGGCCTGACCGACCGGGACCCGGGAACCCCGAGTTGATGATCCACGGCGGGCTACGATCGGTTGATGACGGTCCCGCAGCCGCCCGAGCCGATTCCCGGGGCTCGGCTGCTCTTCTCCCTCGATCCGTCGGTCAGCCACCTCAACCACGGGTCGTTCGGCGCGGTCCCGATCGGCGTGCAGCGGGCCCAGCAGCGGCTGCGCGACGAGATGGAGTCGAACCCGCTCCGCTTCTTCACCCAGGGCCTCGTCGACCGGATCGCCCACACCCGGCGGCACCTGGCCGCCTTCCTGGGGGCCGACCCGGACGGCACCGCCCTGGTGGGCAACGCCACCACCGGCGCGGCGGTGGTGCTCCAGTCGCTCGGCCTACGCCCCGGCGACGAGGTGCTGACCACCGACCACGGCTACGGCGCGGTCGCCTTCTCGGTCGACCGGGAGTGCGGGCGGACCGGTGCGGTCCACCGCACCCTGCCGGTGCCGCTGACCGCCACCGACGAGGAGGTGGTCGAGATCGTCCGGGCCGGGCTGCGGCCCGGGCGGACCCGGCTGCTGATCGTCGACCAGATCACCTCGCCCACCGCGCGGCTCTTCCCGACGGCCGCGATCGTCGGGGTGGCCCGGGAGCACGGGGTGCCGGTGCTGGTCGACGCGGCGCACGCCCCGGGCATGCTGCCGATCACGGTGGCCTCGATCGGCGCCGACTTCTGGGTCGGCAACCTGCACAAGTGGGCGTACGCGCCGCGGGGCACCGCCGCGCTGGTGGTCGCCGAGCCGTGGCGCGAGCGGATCCAGCCGCTGGTGGTCTCCTGGGAGCAGGGCAGCGGCTTCCCCACCCGGGTGGAGTGGCAGGCGACGCTGGACTACACCGGCTGGCTGGCCGCCCCGGTGGGTCTGTTCACCCTGCGCAGCCTGGGCGTGGACCGGGTACGCGCGCACAACGCGGCGCTGGCCGCGTACGGGCAACGGATGGTCGGGGACGCGCTCGGGGTGGCGCCGGCCGACCTGCCGGAGCCCGGCGGGCCGACGGTCGCCATGCGCCTCGTCCCGCTGCCGCCGGGCGTCGCCACCACCATCGACGCGGCCCACGAACTGCGCGCCCGGATCGCCGAGAAGCTCAACGCCGAGGTGTCGGTGGCCGGCTGGAACGGCCAGGGCTGGCTACGCCTCTGCGGCCAGGTCTACAACACCCCGGAGGAGTACGACCGGCTGGCCGTCCGCCTCCCCACGCTGCTCGCCCGGGGCTGAACCGCCGGTCACCCGGCCCCGCCGCCGTCGACCGGCGCGGGGTCCGGATCCAGCGGGAGCAGCCGGACCGCGCCGAGGCCGAGCAGGGCGAGCGGGTCGAGGTACTCCTCGCCCCGGCGCAGCCCCCAGTGCAGGCAGGCCTCGGCGGGGCAGCCGGGGTGGCCGGCGAGCAGGACGCCGATCGGCGCGCCGGCGGCGACCGGGGCGCCGGCCGGCAGCCCGGGGCGTACCGGTTCGTAGGTGGTCCGCAGCCCGCCCGCGTGCCCGACGGTGACCACCGGACGCCCGGCGACCACCCCGGCGAACAGGACGGCGCCGGCGCCGGCGGCGCGGACCTCGGCACCGGGGGTGGCGGCCAGGTCGACTCCCCGGTGGCCGGGCAGCCACGGCTGCGGTGGCGGGTCGAACCGGCGTACCGGTCGGGGCGGGCCGGCGAGCGGCCAGCGGAACCGCGGGCCGTCCACGGCCACCGGGGCGGCGACCGGACGCACCGCCGCCCCGCCGGCTCGGGTGGGGCCGGGACCGCCGCCGCCCGAAGGGGCGGCCGGGCGACCGGACCGGCCGGGGCAGGGAGGACGAGCAGCAGTGTTCCGAGGGCCGTGGCCCTTCGCAGCAGGGTCCGCACGCCGGGCAGCCTGCCGCCGCGAGGGGCCCGGCCGCCACCGCCGCCACCAATCACTGTGGACGGCGGGCGCGCTGTGGACGGCCCCCCACTCCGGCGGCGGATCTGCTACCCGCCCGCCGCCTATGCTGGCCGCGTGACGAAGGACTGGTACGCCTGGCACGCGGACTACGACCAGCCGGACTCGGCGCTGTCGCGGCGGGTGGCCGAGGTGCGGCACCGGATTCGGGCGGCGTTGGACGCCGCCCCGGCCGGGCCGCTGCGGGTGATCAGCCTCTGCGCGGGCCAGGGGCACGACCTGATCCCGGTGCTCGCGGGTCATCCCCGGCGGGACGACGTGACCGCGCGGCTGGTCGAGCAGGACCCGCGCAACGCGGAGGTGGCCCGGCGGGCCGCCGCCGAGGCCGGCCTGCCCGGAGTGGAGGTGGTGGTCGGCGACGCGGCGCTCACCGACCGGTACGCCGACCTCGTCCCGGCGCACCTCGTGCTGGTCTGCGGCGTCTTCGGCAACATCGTCGACGCGGACATCCGGGCCACGGTCCGGCACTGCGCCGCGCTCTGCGCCACCGGTGGCACCGTCTGCTGGACCCGGCACCGCCGCGAGCCCGACCTGGTGCCCACCATCTGCGGCTGGTTCGCCGCGGAGGGCTTCGAGCCGGTGGCGGTGAGCAGTCCCGCCGCGGGGGTCGGGGTGGGCGTGCACCGCTTCACCGGGACGCCCCGCCCGCTGCAGACCGGCGCCACGATGTTCCAGTTCGTCGGCTACGACGACCTCACCCAGCACTGACCCGGCCCGAGGGAGCAGAGATGACCACTGTGGACGAGGTGAGCCACCCCTCCCGGCTGGCCGGGCCGGACGAGGCGATCAGCACCGAGGAGTTGCAGCTGGCGGCCCGCAACCACGGCATCCCGCTCGAGGCGCTCCGCTACGACGTGACCCCGGCCGGCCTGCACTACCTGCTCATCCACTACGACATCCCGGACGTCGACCCGGCGACCCTGCTGCTGACCGTCGACGGCGCGGTGCGGCGGCCGCTCCGCCTGGATCTGGCCGCGCTGCGGGAGCTGCCCCGGGTCACCGACCGGGTGACGCTGGAGTGCGCCGGCAACGGTCGGGCGCTGCTGCACCCCCGGCCGGTGAGCCAGCCGTGGCTGGTGGAGGCGGTGGGCAACGCCGAGTGGACGGGCACCCCGCTGGCGCCGCTGCTGCGCGAGGCCGGGCTGGCAACGGACGCCGTGGACGTGGTCTTCACCGGCGCCGACCACGGGGTGGAGCGCGGCGTCGAGCAGGACTACCAGCGGGCGCTGCCCGTCGCGGACGCGCTGCGCGAGGAGGTGCTGCTCGCCTACGAGATGAACGGCGCTCCCCTGCTGCCGCAGCACGGCGCGCCGCTGCGGCTGATCGTGCCCGGCTGGTACGGCATGGCGCACGTGAAGTGGCTGCGGAACATCACGGTGCTGACCGAGTCGTTCGACGGCTACCAGAACGCGGTGGCGTACCGGCTGCGGCAGGAGGCCGAGGATCCGGGGGTGCCGGTGACCCGGATCGAGCCGCGGGCCCGGGCCGGCCGCCGGGCTTCCCGGACTTCATGTCCCGAACCCGGGTGCTGCGGCCGGGTCCGTGCACGGTGGACGGTCGGGCCTGGTCCGGCCACGCGCCGGTGACGGCCGTGGAGGTCACCTTCGACGGCGGTACGACCTGGGTGCCGGCGACGCTCGACGAACCGACCGGGGGCGAGTGGGCATGGCGGCGCTGGCAGGTCGACTGGCAGCCGGCCCCGGGGCGCTACGCGTTGGGCGCGCGGGCGACCGACGCGTCCGGGCGCAGCCAGCCGGTCGAGCAGCCGTGGAACCGGGGTGGCTTCGCCAACAACCTGGTGCAGCGGGTCGAGGTGGTGGTGCTGGCGGAGTGATCCGCCGCCGGCTGGCGGGAACGGCGAGCCGTCCCGCCGGCCGGCCGGGTCAGCCGCCGAATCCGGAATCTGCGGGAAGCGAAATGTCGGGCTTTTCGAGCTCTTCCACGTTGACGTCCTTGAACGTCATGACCCGGACATTCTTGACGAATCGCGCAGGCCGGTACATGTCCCACACCCAGGCGTCGTGCATCTCGACCTCGAAGTAGACCTCACCATCCGAATTGCGGACGTGCAGGTCGACCTGGTTCGCCAGGTAGAAACGGCGCTCGGTCTCCACCACGTAGGAAAACTGGCGGACAATGTCGCGGTACTCCCGGTAGAGCTGCAGCTCCATCTCGGTCTCGTACTTCTCGAGATCTTCCGCGCTCATCGCATTCCGCCTTCCATGACCACATCTTCCCCCACCGGTGCCAGGGGTCGCGGCTGCTCGCCCAACGCCACGCCGACGGTACCCCCTGGCGCGTCCGAGCGCTCCATCGGCTCGTCCGGGCCACCGGCCACCGCTACGGCCGGGTCCGCGCCCGCGCGGCCGCCGACCACCGGCCGCCGGGCCCGGGGCGGTTGCCCGTCCCGCCCCGACACGGCGGCCACGTTCACGTACGAGAAGCGGTGCTCCCGGCACGGCCCGAGCTCCCGCAGCGCGGCGGTGTGCTCGGTGGTGATGTAGCCCTTGTGCTCGGCGAAGCCGTAGCCCGGGTACCGCTCGTCCAGCTCCACCATCATCCGGTCCCGGGTGACCTTGGCGAGCACGCTCGCCGCCGCCACGCAGGCGGCCACCCGGTCCCCCTTCCAGACCGCCAGGCCCGGCACGTCCAGCCCGTCGACGCCGAAGCCGTCGGTCAGCACGTACTCCGGGCGGGTGGCCAGCGAGGCGAGCGCCCGGCGCATGGCGGCCAGGTTGCACACGTGCAGCCCGCGGGCGTCGACCTCCTCGGCGGGGATGACCACCACCGCGTACGCCAGGGCGCGCGCCACCACCTCGTCGTAGATCCGCTCCCGGCTGGCCGGGGTGAGCAGCTTGGAGTCGGCCAACCCGTCGATCTCGCCGCGCCGCCCCTCCGGCAGCACCGCGGCGGCGGCGACGAGCGGGCCGGCGCAGGCCCCCCGGCCGGCCTCGTCGGCGCCCGCCACGTGCCGGAAGCCCCGCCGTTGCAGGGCCCGTTCCAGCGCGTAGAGCCCGCCCTCGCGGCGCACCACGGTGCGCGGTGGGGTCAGCACGCGACACCACCGTCCCGGGCCGGCACCCCGCCGGCGTCGAGCACCCGGGTCAGCACGGCGGGCAGGTCCTCCGGGTAGTAGCGCTCGGCGGTGGCGGTCAGCTCGTCGACCGGCCACCACCGGTGCCCGTGCATGGTCGCCCGCTCAAGCTCGTTGAAGCCCGCCGTGTCGACCTGCCAGTCCGGCACCCGGACCAGAAAGAACTCCTGCTCCTGCCGGTACCAGACCCCGTCGAACGGGAACTCGACCGTCTCGGACCAGACCGGGGCGCCCAGCTCGGCCGGCGCGAGCCGCAGCCCGGTCTCCTCGGCCAGCTCGCGGGCCGCGCCCTCGGCCGGGCTCTCCCCCGGGTCCAGGCCGCCGCCCGGTGTGAACCAGTAGCGGTGGCCCGGGCGGGCCGGATCACTGCCCTCGAAGAGCAGCACCCGGCCGCTGGCGTCGACGAGCAGCACGCGAGCCGCGCGGCGAGGGTGATAGGCGGTCACCGCCCAAGCCTGCCAGATGCCTCCGACGAACGGCCACGCGCTCCCGGTCAGGGGTTGGGGATCCCGTCGAACTGCTTCGGCACGGTGAGCCAGGTGGCCCGGCCGACCGGCCAGAAGATCGTGAAGGCCCGGCCGACCACCTGGTCCTCGGGGATGGTGGCCTCGTTGATGTCCTCGCCCGACTGCTGCCAGTGCTCCAGCGAGTCGCCGGAGGCCTCCCGGTGGTCACCCATCACCCAGAGCCGGCCGTCCGGCACGGTGATGTCGAAGTCCTGGTCCGCCGGCTTGTTGCCCGGATAGATGAACGGCTCGTCGATCGGCTTGCCGTTGATGATCAGCCGCTCCTGCGCGCCGCTGTGGTCGCAGCAGACCACATGGTCGCCACCGACGCCGATGACCCGCTTGATGAAGTCCTCGCCCTCCGGATTACCGCTCCACTCGGTGGGCGCCTTGAAGACGATCACCTCGCCGCGGTGCGGCGAGCGGAAGTCGTAGACCAGCTTGTTGACCAGCACCCGATCATCGATCTTGAGAGTGTTCTCCATGGACGGCGACGGGATGAAGAAGGTCTGCAGCACGAAGGCACGTACCAGCACTGCGACCAGGATCGCCACGCCCAGGAGAATGGGCAGCTCCTTCCAGAAGGAGCTGCGCGGCTTTTCGGTCTGCTCGTCAATCACGGGAGGAGCCTACGTCCCCGGGCGAGGCGCAGTCGCCCCGAACGCGCGAGAACGGAGAGCGCGGCCGACACCGGGATGAGCAGCACCACACCGCCCACCGGATCCGGGTCGACCGGTGCCGGCCGGAGCGGCGCCGCGGTGGGTTGCGGCAGGCCGGCGAAGGTCTGCGGGACCGGCAGCGTGGTCCACCGCTGGGACGGCCACACGATCATGAAGGCCCGGCCGATCACGTTGTCGATCGGCACCGGCCCCTGGCAGCGGGCGTCCTGCGAGACGAGCCGGTGGTCACCCATCACGAAGATCTGCCCCGGCGGTACGACCACCTCGTTGAACTGCCGGGAGCGGCACTCCTTCGGGTTCGGCGGCAGGTTGTCCGGCGAGTCCTCCGACACGTAGCCGCGCTCGTCCAGCGGCACGCCGTTGACCACGACCCGGCCGTTGTCGCAGCACCAGACCTTGTCCCCGGGTACGCCGATGACCCGCTTGATGAAGTCCTTCTCCCCCGGCCGGCTGACCCCGACCAGGTCGCCGAGGGTCTGGCCGAGCTTGCCGGCGAAGTTGGTCGGCGGTGCCGGGCTCTCCTGGGCGACCCATTTGTCGGTGCCCCGGAAGACCACCACCTCGCCGCGGACCGGGTCGCGGACGTCGTAGACCACCTTGTTGACCAGCACCCGGTCGCCGATGAGGAGGGTGTTCTCCATCGACCCCGACGGGATGAAGAAGGCCTGGAGCAGGAAGGTGCGGATCAGCACCGCCAGGCAGAACGCGACGACCAGGAGGAGGGGCAGTTCCTGCCAGAGGGGCATCTGCCGGCGGGTCCGCCGGGAGCGCCGGCGCCACGGGTCGACGGTGCCGTCCTCGTCAAGCATCTGCACCATGCCACTCTCCGGTCCGCGGAAACGACACTACCGCCCGGGAGTCTCGTCGGGAGACCCCACGGGCGGTAGTGGACCGCTGTGCCACCGCGTCGATCGACCGCGGTGCGTCGCCTCCTGCGCCCGTACGACCAGGGTAATGCGATCTGGTCGATACGACATCCGCGCAGGTCAGGCGTGGCGAGCGGGAATTCAGCTCGCCGGCTGCTTCTCGCGCAGCTCCTTGATCTTGGCCTTCTTGCCGCGGAGCTCGCGCAGGTAGTAGAGCTTGGCGCGGCGCACGTCACCGCGGGTCACGACCTCGATCCGGTCGATCGCCGGGCTGTTGAGCGGGTAGGTCCGCTCCACGCCGACGCCGAAGCTGACCTTGCGGACCGAGAAGGTCTCGCGCAGACCGTCACCCTGGCGGCGGATGACGACGCCCTGGAAGATCTGGACCCGGGACCGGTTGCCCTCGACCACTCGCGCGTGCACCTTGACGGTGTCACCGGCACGGAAGTCGGGGAGGTCAACGCGCTTCGACTGGGCGTCAAGGGCGTCCAGGATGTTCATCGCTGCGTCCTCGTGAGGCTCACGGCGCACCGTCAGTCGGTGCGCGAATGGGTGATTCTGACCCCCGGGTGGTCGCCGGCCGGAGCCGACCCCGGTCGAGGGTCCTCGCAGCCGCCCACGGCGTGGACGGATGCGGCAACCCCTCTACTTTGCCACATCCCCCGCCGGCAGCTGAAATCCACCCCGCTCCAACGCCGCCCGGTCCCGCTTGTCCAGGCTCTCCGGGGGCAGCGCGGCGAGCATGTCGGGGCGGCGGGCCGCCGTCCGCAGCAGCGACTCGTCGCGCCGCCAGCGGGCGATCTTCCCGTGGTCGCCGGACCGGAGCACCTCCGGCACCTCCTGCCCGCGCCAGTCCGCCGGCTTGGTGTACATCGGGGCTTCCAGCAGCCCGTGGGCGTGCGACTCCTCGTCCAGCGAGCCGGCGTTGCCGAGCACCCCGGGCAGCAGCCGGGTGACCGCCTCCAGGATCACCAGCACGGCCACCTCGCCGCCGAAGAGCACGTAGTCGCCGAGGGAGACCTCGGTCACCCGCATCCGGGTCGCCGCGTGGTCGAGCACCCGCTGGTCGATGCCCTCGTACCGGCCGCAGGCGAAGAGCAGGTGCGACTCGGCGGCCAGCTCGTGCGCCATGGCCTGGGTGAACCGGACGCCGACCGGCGACGGGACGAGCAGCCGGGGCAGGGTGTGCCCGTCCGGGCTGAGCTCGTCGGGGGCCAGGGCGTCCAGGGCCTCGCCCCACGGCTCCGGCCGCATCACCATGCCCGGACCGCCGCCGTAGGGGGTGTCGTCGACCGTGCGGTGCACGTCGTGGGTCCAGGTCCGCAGATCATGTACGGCCAGCCGCAGCGTGCCGTTCGCGCGGGCCTTGCCGATCAGCGACAGGTCCAGCGGGGCGAAGTACTCGGGGAAGATCGACACGATGTCGACGCGCATTCCGGTCGCTCCAGCTAGAGGTCGAGCAGGCCGCCGGGCGGGTCGACGACGACGCGACCGCCGGCGAGATCCACCTCGGGCACGATCGCCTTGACGAACGGGATCAGCGCGGTCCGCCCCTCGGGGCGCCGCAGCACGAGCAGGTCGGAGGCGGGGGCGTGGTCGATCCGGGCCACCTCGCCGAGCCGCTCGCCGGTCGGGGTGACCACGGCGAGGCCGACCAGCTGGTGGTCGTGGAACTCCTCCGGGTCCGCCGGGGGCGCGACATCGGCGCTGTCCACGCCGACCAGGGTGCCACGCAGCGCCTCGGCGACATCGCGGTCCAGCGCGCCCTCGAAGGCGACCAGCAGCCGCCCCTGGTGCCAGCGGACGGACTCGACCGTCAGCTCCGCGGGCACCCGCCAGGCGCCGGGCTCGGACGGAACCGCCCCGGGCTCGGTGCGCAGCACCGACCCCGGGGCGAACCGTGCTTCGGGCTCATCGGTCCGCACCTCCACGGTGACCTCACCGCGGATCCCGTGCGGCTTGCCGATCCTGCCGACGATGAGAAGCATCAGTACGAGTCGACGATGTCGACGCGCACCCCGCGCCCACCGATGGAGCCGACCACCTGGCGCAGCGCCTTGGCGGTCCGGCCGGACCGCCCGATCACCGTGCCGAGGTCCTCCGGGTGCACGCGGACCTCGAGCCGCTTACCCCGACGGGAATCGACCATCCGCACCCGGACGTCGTCCGGGTGGTCGACGATCCCCTTGACCAGGTGCTCCAGGGCGGGACGCAGCGCCATGTCAGGCCTGCTCGCCGGACTCGGCACCGGTCTGCTCCTCGGCCTGCGCCGGCGCCTCGGCGGCCGGGGCCTGCGCCTTGGCGGCCTTCTTGGCCGGCGCCGGGGTCTCGGCCAGGCCGGCGGCGGCCTTCGCCTCGGCCTCGTACGCCGCCTGGCGGTCGGCCCGCTCCGGGGCGACCTTCAGCGGCGGCGGGGCCGGCAGGCCCTTGAACTTCTGCCAGTCACCGGTCAGCTCCAGCAGACGCTGGACCGCCTCGCTCGGCTGCGCGCCGACGGACAGCCAGTACTGGACCCGCTCCGACTTGACCTCGATCACCGAAGGGTCCTCCTTCGGCTGGTACACACCGACGAACTCGATCGCGCGACCGTCACGCTTGGTACGCGAGTCGGCGACGACGATGCGGTACTGCGGGTTGCGGATCTTGCCCATCCGCAGGAGCCGGATCTTTACGGCCACAGTTGTTTCGCTCCTGTTGCGATCTCACCAGCCCGGAAGGGCGGTGTGCGGGTGAGCGCCGACCGGCACAGTGGGGTTGGGCCGGAGACTGCTCGGTTAACTGGCGACGCGCCCGGGTTAGAGGGCGCCGGACGCGCGCCGGATACCAGCGACCCATTCTGCCAGATCCGGTCCCGATCCTTCACACCGGACCCGGATCGGGAACTCCGAAATCCACCACCCGGTGACGAACGACACCCGCTCAGCGGACCGGCGGCCGGTCCCAGCCGGGCGGCAGTTTGTCTGGTACGTCCCAGTCGGTCGGCGGGGTGAAGTCGCACCAGGTGCCGTCGAAGGGGAACTCCCCCGCCTCCGCGAGCCGGATCACCCGCTCGCCCTCGGCCCGGACCGCCTTCTCGTCGGTCACCCAGTAGTGCTCCGGGAAGGCGAGGCGCTCGACGAACTCGTCCTCGTCCTTCCACTCCCAGCTCAGGTCCGGACGCACGACCACGTCGAGGTCCTGGTCCACCATGTCGACCCCGGCCACCGCGCCGTCGTCCCACCGGACACCCGGCTCCTCCAGGTTGACGTACCAGTTCTGGAACCGGCCCCGGGCGTCCCGGAACCACCAGACCGAGTGGGCGGCGCCGGTGGGCAGGAACTTCAGCACCGGCGGCCCGTTCCAGCGGCCCTGGGCCAGCCGATAGGACGAGGTGATCCACTCGGCGAAGGGGACCGCCCGCATGCCCAGCCCGGCCTCGGTCACCTCGTGGGCCACCGGCGTGTCGCGGGCGACCCAGAGCAGCAGCCCCCGCTCGTCGTCGACCACCACGCGGGCCGGCCGGACCCAGCCGATCCGGCCGTGCCGCACGTTGCGGTGCATGATCAGCCGGCCCGGTTCGAAGCGCACGTCACCACCTAGGGCTGTTAGCAGGGGGCCCCTCCACTACCGGAGGCGTTAAGAAGGGGCCCTTCCTTGCACCTCAGTAGGCGCGGGCCAGGATGGCGACCAGGTCCGACTCGTCCTCCGAGTCCGGCACCGAGCCGTCGGCGCGGAGCAGGCAGCGAACGGTGACGCCCTGGGCGTTCGCCTCGGCCTCGCCCTGGACGCCGACCGCCGACCACGGCACCCGGGCCCAGCCGGTGGCCGTGGCCTCGATCGCCTCGGCGAGGGTCGAGACCTCGGTGGTGCGGGACTCGCGGTGGGCCAGGGCCTGGTCGTGCAGCGCCTGCTGGTCCGCGTCCAGCGCGGCGAGGACCGCGCCGACCACGTCGGCCACCGGGGTGGCCGCCTTCGAGCCGTCCGTACGCCGGACCACCACCGCGTTGCCGGCGGCCAGGTCCCGGGGGCCGACCTCGACGCGGACCGGGTAGCCGCGCAGCTCCGCGTCGACGGCGCGGCGGCCGAACGCGGTGTCGGTCCGGTCGTCCAGCGCGACCCGGAGGCCGGCGTCGCGCAGCGCGTCGCGGAGCTTGGCCGCCGCCTCGCCGACGCCCTCGCCGTCCTTGACGATCATCACGTACGCCTGGACCGGCGCCAGCTTCGGCGGCACCCGCAGGCCGTTGTCGTCGCCGTGGCACATGATCAGACCACCGAGCATCCGGGTCGAGGTGCCCCAGGAGGTGGTCCAGGCGTGCTCCCGGCCGCCCTCGGCGGAGGAGAAGCTGATGTCGAACGCCTTGGCGAAGTTCTGGCCCAGCTCGTGGCTGGTGCCCATCTGCAGCGCCTTGCCGTCGCCCATCATGCCTTCGCAGGTGTAGGTGGCGGTCGCGCCGGCGAAGCGCTCGCGGGCGGTCTTCAGGCCGACCACCACCGGGATGCCGAGCACGTTGACCATCAGGTCCTCGTACGCCTCGTGCAGGATCCGCCGGGCGTAGGCGCGGGCGTCCTCCCGGGTGGCGTGCGCGGTGTGCCCCTCCTGCCAGAGGAACTCGCTGGTGCGCAGGAAGATCCGGGGGCGCAGCTCCCAGCGGACCACGTTCGCCCACTGGTTGAGCAGCAGCGGCAGGTCGCGGTAGGAGTCGATCCACTTGGCCATGAACTCGCCGATCACCGTCTCGCTGGTGGGGCGGACCACCACCGGCTCGGCGAGCTGCTTGCCACCACCGTGGGTGACCACGGCCAGCTCCGGCGAGAAGCCCTCGACGTGCTCGGCCTCGCGCTTGAGGTAGCTCTCCGGGATGAAGAGCGGGAAGTACGCGTTCTCCGCGCCGGCCGCCTTGATCCGGGCGTCCATCTCGGCCTGCATCCGCTCCCAGATGGCGTAGCCGGCCGGTCGGATGACCATGGTGCCCCGCACCGGGCCGTTGTCGGCCAGCTTCGCCTTGGCGATCAGGTCCTGGTACCAGCGGGGAAAGTCCTCCGCACGGGGAGTGAGCACGCGTGCCATGACCGCACATCCTATGCGCCGCCCGCGCCCCCGCTGCGCTCGGGCGTCGCCCCACGCCGTGTCGGGCCGGCCGACCGTAGACTTCGACCACCATGGGTGAATTCTCGGACGACGGCTCCCGGTCGCCCCGCGGCGTCGGACCCGCCGAGCCGGAGTCGAAGCGGCGACTCCGGGACGCGATCGTGGACGCGGCCCGCGCGCAGGCCGTCGCCGCCGGCTGGGACGGCGTCCGGATGGGCGGGGTGGCGACCGCGGCCGGGGTGAGCCGGCAGACCGTCTACAACGAGTTCAGCAGCAAGGCCGGGCTGGCCGAGGCGCTGGCCCGCCGCGAGGTGGACCGGTTCGTCGCCGAGGTGCGGTCGGCGCTCGACGCGCACGGCGCCGACGTGCGGGCCGGGGCGTACGCGGCGATCCGGCACACGCTGGCCTCGGCGGCGGACAACCCGCTGATCAAGGCGATCCTGACCAGCGCCCGGGGCGGCTCGGACGAACTGCTGCCCTACCTCACCACCCGGGCCGGGCTGGTGCTCGCCGAGTCCACGGCCGCGCTGCTCGACTGGGCCAACCGGCACCTGCCCGAGGCCGACCCGGCCGCCCTGGCCTTCGCCGCCGACACCATCGTCCGCCTGGTGGTCAGCCACATCGTGCTCCCCCAGGCCCCCGTCGACCACACGGCTACCCAACTCGCCGACCTCGCCGTCCACCTCTTCCACACCGCCACCACCCCACCGACGAGTTGACCAAGGAGTTCGCGTCGGCGGAGGACACACTCCCGACGCAAACTCCTTGATCAACCGAGGTGGGGTGTGGCGGGGCGGAGGTCAGCGGAGGATGCGGCCGCGGAGGATGATGCGGGACGGGGTGCGGACGACGCGGAGGTCGCGGCGAGGGTCCTCGGGGTAGACGACGAGGTCGGCGAGGCCGCCCTCGACCAGGCCGGGGAAGCCGAGCCACTCCCGGGCCCGCCAGGAGGCGGCGGCGAGCACGTCCTCGGTGGACATCCCGGCCCGCTCGTGCAGCAGCAGCATCTCCTCGGCGGCCAGCCCGTGGTCGATGCCCCCGCCCGCGTCCGTGCCGACGTAGATCGGCACCCCGGCCTCGTACGCGGCGCGGACCACCTCGGGGAAGCGGTCCCGGAGGGCCAGCATGTGGTCGGCGTACCCGGGGAACCTGGGGCGGGCCTGGTCGGCGATGTGGCCGAAGGTCTGGATGTTGATCATCGTGGGCACCAGGGCGGTGCCCTGTCGGGACATCAGGTCGATCAGGTCCAGGCTGAGCCCGGTGCCGTGCTCCACCGAGTCCACCCCGGCCCGCACCATGATCTCCACGGCGGACTCGCTGAAGGTGTGCACCGCGGCGCGTACCCCGGCGGCGTGCGCGGCGGCGACGGCGGCGGTCATGGTGTCCGCGTCCCAGGCCGGCGCCAGGTCGCCCACGCCGCGGTCGATCCAGTCGCCGACCAGCTTGACCCAGCCGTTGCCGGCGGCGGCCTGGGCGGCCACCGTCGCGGCCACCTCGGCCGCACCGACCTCCACGCCGATGTCGCGCAGGTAGCGCTTCGGCGGGGCGACGTGCCGGCCGGCGCGGGCCAGTCGCGGCAGTTCCGGGTCGTCGTCGAGTTCGGGGTACGGGTACGGCGAGCCGGCGTCCCGGATGGCGAGCACCCCGGCGTCCCGGTCGGTGCGGGCCAGCTCGCGGGCCTGGTCGAGCGAGGTGATCGGGGCCCCGCCCCGGGCGATGCCGACGTGGCAGTGGGCGTCGGTCAGGCCGGGCAGCACGAAGCCGCCGTCGGCGACGGTCTCCGCGCCGGGCACCGGTTCGAAGGTGACGTGGTCGTCGACCAGCCAGATGTCCCGGACCTCGTCGTCGGGCAGGAGCACACCGCGCACATGCAGAGCCATGTGCACAGTCCTACCCGATCACCCTCGGCCCCGCGCCGGGAGCCCCGCCGGCGAACGACGACGGCCCCGCCACCGGCAGCGGTGGCGGGGCCGTACGGCACGCGGTCAGCGGGGCCGGTTGTCGCCCTTGCCGAGCTTGTTGAAGTCGATCTTCGGGAGCTTGAAGCCCGGCGGCAGGCCCTGGCCGCCGGCCAGGTCGCCCGGGTCCAGGCCCGGCGGCAGCTGCGGCATGCCGCCCGGGAAGCCGCCCGGCACGCCGGCGCCGGTCCGCGGCCGGCCGCCGCCCTTGGTGCCCTTGCGCTTGTTCTTCGGCGACTTGGTCGCCTTGCGCCGCCCACCGCCGGGCAGGCCCATCATGCCGCCCATCTGCTTCATCATCTTCTGCGCGTCGGCGAAGCGGTTGAGCAGCTGGTTGACGTCCATCACGGTGACGCCGGAGCCGTTGGCGATGCGGGCCCGACGGGAACCGTTGATGATCTTCGGGGTGGTGCGTTCGGCCGGGGTCATCGACCGGATGATCGCGGTGACCCGGTCGAAGTGCTTGTCGTCCAGCTCGGCGAGCTGGTCCTTCATCTGCCCCATGCCGGGCATCATGGCCAGCACGTTGGCGATCGGGCCCATCCGCCGGACCGCGATGAGCTGATCGAGGAAGTCCTCCAGGGTGAAGGTCTCCCCGCCCATCAGCTTGGCGGTCATCTTCTCCTTCTGATCGGCGTCGAAGGCCGCCTCGGCCTGCTCGATCAGCGTGAGGACGTCGCCCATGCCGAGGATCCGGCTGGCCATCCGGTCGGGGTGGAAGACGTCGAAGTCCTCCAGCTTCTCGCCGGTGGAGGCGAAGAGGATCGGCTGCCCGGTGACCTCGCGGACCGACAGCGCGGCACCACCGCGGGCGTCGCCGTCGAGCTTGGAGAGGACCACACCGGAGATGCCGACGCCGTCGCGGAACGCCTCGGCGGTGCGGACCGCGTCCTGGCCGACCATGGCGTCGATGACGAAGATGACCTCGTCGGGCTGGACCGCGTCGCGGATGTCCGCGGCCTGCTGCATCATCTCCGCGTCGATGCCGAGCCGGCCGGCGGTGTCGACGATGACGATGTCCCGGGCGGCCCGCTTGGCGTGCTCGATCGAGTCGCGCGCCACCTGCACCGGGTTGCCGACGCCGTTGCCGGGCTCCGGGGCGTACACCTCGACGCCGGCCCGGCCACCGAGCACCTGGAGCTGCCCGACGGCGTTGGGGCGCTGGAGGTCGGCGGCGACCAGCAGCGGCTGGTGACCCTGGGCCTTGAGCCAGCGGGCCAGCTTGCCGGCGAGGGTGGTCTTACCGGAACCCTGGAGACCGGCCAGCATGATCACGGTCGGCGGGTGCTTGGCGAACTGGAGCCGCCGCCCCTCGCCGCCGAGGACGTTGATCAGCTCCTCGTTGACGATCTTGACGATCTGCTGGGCCGGGTTGAGCGCCTGGGAGACCTCGGCGCTGCGCGCCCGCTCCTTGACGTTCGCGATGAAGCCCTTGACCACCGGCAGGGCGACGTCGGCCTCCAGCAGCGCCATGCGGATCTCGCGCGCGGTGGCGTCGATGTCGGCGTCGGTGAGCCGACCCTTGCCGCGGAGCTTGGTGAAGATCCCGGAGAGGCGGTCACTCAAGGTGTCAAACACACGAACATCCCGTTTGTCGGTTTGGCGGGCACAGTCGGCCGGCACGCACACGTCCGGCTACCCGCAAGGGTAACGGTCCCGCCTCCGCACTGCTTCCCGCCGGCCCGACCGCCGCCATAGATCACGACCGCCGGCGCCGCCCGGCCATCACGACGCGACCAGGCCCGACTGGTACGCGAAGACCACCAGCTGCGCCCGGTCGCGGGCACCCAACTTGACCATGGCGCGGCTGACGTGGGTACGCGCGGTCGCCGGGCTCACCACCAACCGCTCGGCGATCTCGACGTTGCTCAGCCCCTCGCCGACCAGGCCGACCACCTCCCGTTCCCGGTCGGTGAGGGCGCCGAGCCGGGGATGCGGCCGGGGCACCCGGGCCGGTCGGGTGGCGAACTCGCGGACCACCCGCCGGGTCACCGACGGGGAGAGCAGCGCCTCCCCCTCGGCGACCAGCCGGACCGCCCGGAGCAGCTCGGCCGGGCGGGTGTCCTTGGTGAGGAAGCCGCTGGCGCCGTGCCGGAGCGCGTCGAAGACGTACTCGTCCAGCTCGAAGGTGGTCAGCACGACCACCCGGGTGCCGGCGAGCTCCGGGTCGGCGACGATCCGCCGGGTCGCCTCGATGCCGTCCACGCCGGGCATCCGGACGTCCATCAGCACCACGTCGGGGCGCTCCCGCCGGGCCAGCTCGACCGCGGCGAGCCCGTCGGCCGCCTCCCCCACCACCGCGAGGTCGTCCTCGCTCTCCACCAGCGCGCGCAGCCCGATCCGGACCAGGTCCTGGTCGTCGGCGATCAGCACCCTGATCATGTGGCCTCCTCCAGCGGCAGTGTGGCGTACACCCGGAAGCCGCCGGCGGCGGCGGGGCCGGCGGCGAACGAACCGCCGAGCGCGGTGACCCGCTCCCGCATGCCGGCGAGGCCGTAGCCGCCGGTCCGGGCCGGCCCGGCGGCGGCCCCGCGCCCGGTGTCGGTGACCTCGATGGCGACCTCGGCGGGCGCGTAGCGGAGCCGGACGCCGGCGGTGGCCGGGCCGGCGTGGCGCAGCACGTTGGTCAGCGCCTCCTGCACCACCCGGTACGCGGCCAGGTCCACTGCGACCGGTAGCGGGCGCGGCTCCCCGTCGACCTCGACGGTCACCGGGACCCCGGCGCCGGCCAGCCGCTCGCGCAGCTGCGGGAGCTGGGCCAGCCCGGGCGCGGGGGACCGCTCGTCGGCGGCCTCGTCCCGGCGCACCACGGTCAGGGTGACCCGCAGCTCGTCCAGCGCCTCCTTGCTGGTGCGGCTGATCGCGGTCAGCGCCGCCTCGGCCTGCTCGGGCTTGCGGGCGAGCAGGTGCAGGGCGATCTCGGCCTGCATGTGGATCGCGGCGAGGCCGTGCCCGACCACGTCGTGCACCTCCCGGGCCACCCGCAGCCGTTCCGCGTCGGCCAGCCGGCGGGCCTCGTCCACCCGGTCGCGGGCCGCGCTCTCCCGGATCAGCCGCACCGTCGTCCCCACCGCGAACGGCACCGCCACCCAGGCCACGGCGGGCATCAGGCCGAGCAGGCCCGGCGGCCGGACGCCGACGAAGACGTGCACCAGCAGCACGGCCAGGGCGGCGCCGCAGGCCACCGCCGCCGCCCGGGCCGGCCGGTACGCGACGACCGTGTACACCGCCACGACGAACGACAGCAGGATCGGGCCGTACGGGTAGCCGAACATCAGGTACGCCGTGGTCGCCGCGGTGACCACCGCCAGGGTGACCAGCGGCCAGCGCCGGCGTACGGCCAGCGCCAGCGCGGCCACCACGACCAGCGGATAGGTCGCCCGGCCGGTGCCCACTCCCTCGTTGGCGCCGGCCGGCCCGGTGCCGATCAGCCCGATCGCGAGCAGCGCCAGGGTGAGGGCGGCGTCGAAGGCGGCGCCGCGCCACCCGAACCGGTCCCGGTCCACGCCGTCCCTCCTCCCGGCCTCAGCCGATGTCCCGGCGGCGCAGCAGCACCCCACCGACCGCCGCGAACGCGACCAGGTACGCCGCGACCACGAGCGCCGCCTGCCCGCCGCCGACGGTCGCCGCCACGCCCGGGGTGTCCCCCGGCGCGCCGAGCGCCGCGGCCAGCGCCCCGGCATTCGGCCCGGGCAGCCCCTTCTGCGCCTGCGCCACCCAGTCGAGCAGCGGCGCGGCGATCGCGGAGAGCAGGTTCTGCACCGCGAGCATCCACACCAGACCCAGCCCGACCGGCAGCGCCACCGCGCGCAGCGCGACGGCGAGCACGGCACCGAGCATGGCCCACATCGTCGCGATGAGCCACCCCGCGCCGAGGCCGGCGAACAGGTCGCCGGCGGTCGGCCAGTGCACCGGCTGGGCCTCGGCGGACGCGATGGCGAGGCTGGACACCGCCCCGACCGCGAAGACGGCGAGCACCACGGCCAGCGCCGCGGCGGCGAGCGCGAGCAGCTTGCCGGCGTACACCTCCAGCCGGGTGGGGCCCTGGGACAGCACGGTCTTCCAGGTGCCCCAGCCGTACTCGCCGCCGACGGTGAGCACGCCGAGGATCAGCAGGATCGCGCCGAGGAAGACCGGCAGCCCGCCGAGCGAGTTCCCGACCAGGTGGTCGGGGAGCAGCACGGGCAGTCCCCGGTCGCTGTTCGGGCCCTCGGTGCCCCCCGCGACGGCGGCGTACGGGAACAGGTAGGTGAAGATCAACGAGAGCGCCAGCGTGATGGCCAGCAGGAGCCAGGTCGCCGGCCGGCGGACCAGCTTGGCCGCCTCGGCACGGAAGCTACGCGACATCGGCCGTTCCCTTCTCGATGAGGTCGAAGAAGACCTGTTCCAGATCCCGTTCCCGGGGCCGCAGCTCGCGGACCGCCACCCCGGCGCCGACCAGCTCGGCGTTGAGCCAGGCGGCCCGGTCCGGCTCGACCGACAGGTCCAGCCCGCCGTCGACCACCCGCACCCGCTCGGCGCCGACCAGGGCGGTGGCCTGCGCCGCCGCCGCGTCCAGCGGGTCGGCGAGCACCCGCAGCCCGGCCGTGCCGCGCAGCTCGGCGACGCTCCCCTCGGCGACCAGCCGCCCGCGGGAGATCACCCCGACCCGGTCGCAGATCTGCTCGACCTCGCCGAGCAGGTGGCTGGAGACGAGCACGGTGCAGCCGCCCGCCCCGAGCCGGCGGACCAGCGTGCGCATGTCCGCCATGCCGGCCGGGTCGAGGCCGTTGGTCGGCTCGTCGAGGATCAGCAGGCGTGGGTCCTTGAGCAGCGCGGCCGCCACGCCGAGGCGCTGCTTCATGCCCAACGAGTAGCCGGCGTACCGGTCGCCGGCCCGGTCGGTGAGGTCGACCAGGTCGAGCACGAGCGCGACCCGGTCGGCGCCGACCCCGGCGTAGCGGGCCAGCACGGTCAGGTTGTCCCGGCCGGAGAGGTACGGGTAGAAGGCCGGCCCTTCGATCAGCGCCCCGACCCCGGTCAGTCGGCCGGCGCCCGGCGAGCGGCCGAGCAGCCGGACCGTGCCGGCGGTGGGGCGGACCAGGCCGAGCAGCATGCGCAGGGTGGTGGTCTTGCCGGCGCCGTTGGGGCCGAGGAAGCCGTACACCTCGCCGGCCCGGACGCTCAGGTTGAGGTCCCGCACGGCAGTCAGGCCGCCGTACCGTTTCGTGAGTCCTTCGGTCTGCACTGGCAGGTTCATACCCCGAGCGTGCCGCCGCGCGGCCCCCGGGACGTCGCCCCGACAGCGACTCTGCGGCTACGTCACCGGACGTAGGGCGCGGGCGTCGGGTGTCCGGCGGGTGTTAAGAAGGGGACCCTGCTCTACCGGAGGCGTTAAGAAGGTGCCCTTCCTTACACGGCGGCGAGCACGGCGGCCTCGATGCGGGCGCGTTCGGCGTCGGGGGGCCAGGGGCCGACCAGGTAGAACGCGTCGACCACGTCCGCGCCGAGGGTGGAGATCCGGGCCGCCCGGACCTGCGCGCCGGCCTCGTCCAGCGCGCAGCTGACCCGGTAGAGCAGCCCGGCCGCGTCGGCGGCGCGCAGCTCCAGCAGCACCGCGTCGGTGGCCGCCTCCCGGTGCCAGACCACCCGGGGCGCGGCGCCCTGCCCCCGCGCGGCCAGGGCCAGGCCGCGCAGCCGCTGGGTGACCGAGACGTCGCCGGTGACCGCCCGGCGCAGGTCGGCGCTGAGCGCGATCGGGTCGGGCGCCAGGCCGTAGCGGGGCTGCACCCGGCACTCGACCAGGGCCCGGCCGTCGATGGTGGAGGCGTCCGCGGAGATCACCTCCAGCCGGTGCAGGGCCAGGCAGCCGGCCACCGTCGCGAGCAGGCCGCGCCGGTCGGCCGCGGCCACCGACACCCGGTCCTCCCCCAGGTGTAGGACCGGCAGCGGCCCGACGACCAGCGCCGGGTCCGGGGCCGGCGGCGCCGGCACCACCCCGGTGTCCAGGGCGGTACGCACCCGGGCGACCAGTTCGGCGACGAGCCGACCCTTCCAGTCCGACCAGGCAGCCGGCCCGGTGGCGGCGGCGTCGGCCCGGACCAGGCCGTGCAGCAGGTCCAGGGTGGTGGTGTCGCCGACCCGCTCGGCGACCCCGGCGACCGTCTTCGGGTCGGACAGGTCGCGCCGGGTGGCCACGTCGGGCAGCAGCAGGTGCAGCCGGACCAGGGTGCCGATCAGCGCCGCCTCGGCCGCCGACAGCCCGATCCGGGCGGCCACGGCCTCGGCCAGGGGTGCTCCGGCGGTGCTGTGATCCCCGGGAAGCCCCTTGCCGATGTCGTGCAGGAACGCGCCGAGCAGCAGCAGGTCCGGGCGGTCCACCTCGCGGGTGTGCCGGCTCGCCTCGTACGCGGCCTGCACCAGGTGCCGGTCGAGGGTGAACCGGTGCACCGGGTTGTGCTGGGGCAGGCTGCGCAGTCGGGTCCACTCCGGCAGCCAGCCGTCGATCAGCCCGTACCGGTCGCAGGTCTCCCAGGCGGGCACCAGGCCGGGACCGGCCCCCAGCAGGGTGATCAGCGCGGCCCGGGCGGCCGGCGGCCAGGGCGCGGGCAGCGGCGGGCAGTACGCGGCGAGCCACTCGCAGGTGGCCCGGGCGATGGGCAGCCGGGTGGTGGCCGCGGCGGCGGCGACCCGCAGGGAGAGGCTCGGGTCGGGGCGGGCGCCGATGGCGGTGCGGGCGAGCACCAGCTCGCCGTCCTGTTCGACGACGTCCCGGGCGACCGGGCGGCGCAGCGGCCGGCCGTCGGTGCCGCGGCGGCGGCCGGCACGGAGCCGGTCGGCGGCCCGCCAGGCGTCGTCGAGGGCATGGCTGACGGTCCGGGCGTCCCCGGCCACCCGGCGCAGCAGCGCGTCGCCGTCGCCGCCGTCGCCCGGGTCCGGTCGCGGCAGGTCGTCGGCCGCGCCGAGCGGGAGCTGGCGCAGCCCGAGCAGCGCGGCGACGCCGTCGCGTTCCTGGGCGACGAGCCGGTCCACCCGGCGGCCGACCTGCTGGTGCAGGGCGTCGCGGGTGTCCAGCAGCCGCCGGTGGGCGGCGTGCACGGCGGGGCGCAGCGCGTCGGTGACCCCGGCGGTGGCGATGGCCCGCAGGATGCCCAGGTCGCGCAGCCCCCCAGCGGCCTCCTTCAGGTCGCCCTCCAGCAGGAAGGCGAGTTCCCCGTGGGTCTCCCAGCGGGCGGTGGTGATCTCCCGCAGGCGGGGGAGCTGCCGGACGGCGGTGCGCCGCCAGTGGTCGGTGGCGGTGCGGACGAGCTGGTCGGCCAGGGCCGGGTCGCCGGCCACGTGGCGGGCGTCGAGCAGGCCGAGGGCGACCTTGACGTCGTCCTGGGCGACCGAGAGCGCCTCGGCGACGGTCCGCGTGGAGTGGTCGAGCCGCAGGCCGGCGTCCCAGATCGGGTACCAGAGCGAGGCGGCCAGCTCGTCGGTGCCGGGCACCCCGTTGTGCAGCAGCACCAGGTCGAGGTCGCCGTAGGGCGCGCACTGCCGGCGGCCGAGCCCGCCGACGGCGACCAGGGCGATCCTCTCCCGCTGCGGGAAGATCGCCCGCAGCCAGGCGTCGAGCGCGTCGGCCCGGCGGGCCCGGGCGTCGGCGCCGATCCCCCCGGGGACGCCGGCGACCTCGTTGACCACGAGGTCGCCGTCCCCGATCGGGCCGGGCGTCGTGGTCAACGAGGTCACGTCGGTCGGGTCCGGGTCAGAGGGCGTCGAGGCCGCGCTCGCCGGTGCGGACCCGGACGACCTCCTCGACCCCGGTCACCCAGACCTTGCCGTCGCCGATCTTGCCGGTCCGGGCGGCGCCCACGATGGCGTCGACGATCTTGTCGACGTCCATCTCGTCGGTGAGCACCTCGACCCGGATCTTGGGCAGGAACTCGACCGTGTACTCGGCACCCCGGTAGACCTCGGTGTGCCCCTTCTGCCGGCCGTAGCCCTGGACCTCGCTGACGGTCAGGCCGGCCACGCCCAGGGCGTGCAGGGCCTCCTTCACCGCGTCCAGCTGGTACGGCTTGATGACCGCGGTCACCAGCTTCATGTCCAACCCCTCCATCCCAGGAACGTTAACCGGCGACCTTCTCGCTGACCGGCTCCGCGGGCTCGTCCGTCGCGACGGCGGGCTCCGGGGCCGGCTTGGCGGCACCGATCCCGGCCATGGCGAACGCGCCACCGGCGCCGCTGCCGCCCGTGGTGGGCGACAGGTCGTACGCGCTCTCCGCGTGCTCGGCCACGTCGATGCCCTCGACCTCCGCCTCGGCGGAGACCCGGAAGCCGATCGTCTTGTCGATCACGAAGCCGAGGACGTAGGCGATCGCGAAGGAGTAGACGGTGACGATCAGCGCGCCCAGCGCCTGCTTGCCGAGGAGCGCAGCGTTGCCGCCGACCAGCAGGCCGTCGCTGGCCACCAGCGAGCTCACCGAGGCGGTGCCGAACAGGCCGATCCAGAGGCAGCCGATCCACCCGCCGACGAAGTGCACGCCGACCACGTCCAGGGAGTCGTCGTAGCCGAAACGGTACTTCAGCCCGACCGCGAGCGCGCAGACCGCGCCGGCGACGAGACCCAGCAGCACCGACGCGGCCGGGGTGATGAACGCACAGGCCGGGGTGATCGCGACCAGACCGGCCACGGCGCCGGAGGAGGCGCCGACCAGCGTCGGCCTGCCGTCGCGCACCCACTCCACCACGATCCAGCCGAGCAGGGCGGCCGCGGTGGCCACCTGGGTGTTGATGAAGGCGAGCGCCGTGACCCCGTCCGCGGTCAGCTCGGAGCCGGCGTTGAAGCCGAACCAGCCGAACCAGAGCAGGCCGGCGCCGAGCGCGACCAGCGGGACGTTGTGCGGCTTGGCGCTCTCCCGGGGCCAGCCGACCCGCTTGCCGAGGACCAGCACGAGGGCGAGTGCCGCGGCACCGGCGTTGATGTGCACCGCGGCGCCACCGGCGAAGTCCAGCGCGCCGATGTTCTTGCCGATCAGGCCGCCGCCCCAGACCATGTGCGCGACCGGGAAGTAGACCAGGGTCGCCCAGCCGAAGGCGAACACCAGCCAGCCGGCGAACTTCGTCCGGTCGGAGAGCGCGCCGCTGATCAGGGCCACGGTGATGACGGCGAACATCATCTGGAAGGCGATGAAGACGTAGAGCGGGATACCGGTCTCGCCCCACAGGTCGCTCTCGCCGACGAACGTCTTGGTGCCCAGGTACTGCCCCAGGTCGCCGATGAACTTGCCGCCCTCGCCGAAGGCGACGGTGAAGCCGTAGAAAAGCCACAGGATGCTGACGAGCCCGATGGACGAGAAGCTCATCATCATCATGTTCAGCACGCCCTTGGACCGGTTCAGGCCGCCGTAGAACAGGGCCAGACCGGGCGTCATGAGCAGCACGAGTGCAGTCGAAACAAGCAGCCAGGCAGTGTTCCCGGTATCGATCTCCACGCTGCCTCCTCTCGGTGTCGAATTCCTCCCTCCGACTGAGACCTGGCAGCATCGCCCGTCAGCCGGTTGCGCGGAAGCTTGCTCGGCGGCTGTTTCCTTCACCGACACCGCTCGATTTCCGCCGCGTGACGGGTTGTTTCCGGCATGTGAAGAACACCGATCATGCCCGGGGAGAACGGAAAGGGTGGCCGTTCCGACGAGGAACCGGCCACCCGTTCGATCGGCAGGGGTCAGCGCAGGGCGTACTCCAGGGCGTTCCGCTCGTAGTCGAGCAGCCGCAGGTCCCGCATCGGGCGGCGGAGGTGGCCCTTGTGCACGATCCGGACGAAGGCCGGCTCGCCGGCCGCCGCCATCCGGCGGATGCCCTCGACGTGGTCGACGATCCGCTTGCGGATGGTCCGGATCAGCCGGTGCCGGTCGCGCGGGATCAGCCCGTACGCGTCGGCGAAGAGCCGCAGCCGGCGCGGCCGGTCCGGGTGCTTCCAGCCGAGGGTGATCGAGTCCCGGTCCGAGAAGATCGGCACCCAGGTCCAGGCCGCGTACGCCACGTCGTAGATCCGGGCGCCGGGCGAGGCCAGGTCGAAGTCGATCAGCCCGAGGGTGCCGTCCGGCCGCCAGATCACGTTGTGCGGGGCGGCGTCGTGGTGGCAGATCACCTCGGTGTCCGGCGGCGGCGGGCCGAACGAGCGCCAGACCGCCCCCGGCGGCGGGGTGAAGCCGTACTGGGCGTCGTGGAACATCCGGAGCATCGTCGCCACGGTCACCAGGGCCTCGTCGGTGACCCAGTGCGGGGCCAGCGGGTACTCCCCGCACTCCCCCTCCAGGTACGACAGGACCTCCCGGTTCCGCTCGTCCATGCCGAGCGCGCGGGGGGCGCCGGTGAAGCCGACGTACTCGAGGTGGCGCAGCAGGGCGTGCACCGAGGGGGTCCACGGGCCGGCGTTGCGCCGCACCGTGTCGCCCACCCGGACCACGGTGCTCACGTTCCCGCCGTGCAGCGGGATCTCCTGCGAAGTCACGTACGGTCTCCCGAGGCGTGGCGACGGGTGGCTGGGGTCGCGCCACCCCGCGTAGGCGCGATCGTCAGTCGTCACGTCGAGGCTACGCGTCCCGGGCGAGCGGCTCGGTGCCGAGCAACGCGTCGACGAACTGTGCCGGGTCGAACGGGGCCAGGTCGTCCGGGCCCTCGCCGAGGCCGACCAGCTTGACCGGGATGCCGAGCTTGCGCTGGACCGCGATCACGATGCCGCCCTTCGCGGTCCCGTCGAGCTTGGTCAGCACCACGCCGGTCACGTTGACCACCTCGGTGAAGACCCGGGCCTGCTCGAGGCCGTTCTGGCCGGTGGTGGCGTCGAGCACCAGCAGGGTCTCGTCGATCGGGCCGTGCTTCTCCACCACCCGCTTGACCTTGCCCAGCTCGTCCATCAGGCCGATCTTGTTCTGCAGGCGGCCGGCGGTGTCGATCAGCACGGTGTCGACCTGGGCGTCGATGCCCCGCTTGACCGCGTCGAAGGCGACGCTGGCCGGGTCGGCGGCCTCCGGCCCCCGGACGGTCTCCGCGCCGACCCGGCCGCCCCAGGTCTCGAGCTGGTCCGCGGCGGCGGCCCGGAAGGTGTCGGCGGCGCCGAGCAGCACGGTGTGCCCGTCGGCGATCAGCACCCGGGCGATCTTGCCGCAGCTGGTGGTCTTGCCGGCGCCGTTGACCCCGACCACCAGGACCACCCCGGGCATCCCCACCTTGGGATCGGCGTTCAGCGACCGGTCCAGGGTCGGGTCGAGGGCGTTGACCAGTTCGGTGGCCAGCAGGGCGCGCAGCTCGCCGGCGGAGCGGGTGCCGAGCACCCGGGTCCGCTCGCGGAGCCGGTCGACGATCTCCCGGGTGGCGTCGATGCCGATGTCGGCGGTGATCAGGCTGTCCTCGATCTCCTCCCAGGTGTCCTCGTCCAGGTGGTCGCGGCTGAGCAGGCCGAGCAGGCCCTTGCCGAAGACGTTCTGCGAGCGGGACAGCCGGGAGCGCAGCCGGACCAGCCGGCCGGCGGTGGGCTCGGGGACCTCGAGGGTGGGGGCCGGCGCCTCGATGACCGGCGTCGGCTCGACCAGGACACCGGTGGTGAGCTCCGCCTCCGGGGCTTGGACCGGCGGGCCGGCCAGGTCCTCCTCGGCCCGGGTCTCGACCTCCGTCTTCGGCAGCGGCGGCTCCGGGCGCCGGCGCAGCCGGGGCACCACGAGGCTGAGGCCGCCGATGATCAGCACGCCGAGCAGGGCGAGTACGACGAGGAGGTATTCCTTCATGCCCGAAATCCTGTCAGATGGCGGCGACCCCGTCCCACTCACCGCCGCCTGACCCGGGCGAGCTGCGGGTACGCTCGCCGCAGCCAGGCGTGCCGGACCCGCCGTTCGGGTAGAAGTGGCGGGTCGTTCTTCCCTCGGAGGTGCCCCGTGCCCAGTTCCCGCCTGCTCATCGGCCCGTTGCTGCGGCGGGTCGTCGGCACGCGGGCGACCGTCTGGGTGGAGACCAGCGCCCCCGCGGTGGTCACCGTCCGCACGGCCGACGGCGCCCGGGGCAGCGCGCCGACCTTCTCCGCGTACGACCACCACTACGCGATCGTCGTGGTGGAGGGGCTGACCCCGGACAGCGCCACGACGTACGAGGTGCTGATCGACGACGACCTGGTCTGGCCGGTGCCGGAGAGCGGCTTCCCGGCCAGCATGATCCGGACCCGGGCCGCGGACGACCGGGAGCAGCCGGTCAGCCTGATCTTCGGCTCCTGCCGGGAGACCACCCAGCACGCGACCGCCCGCAAGCTGCCCCCGGACGCGCTGGACGCGTACGCCCGGCGGCTGATCGCGCACCCGGACCCGGCCGCCCTGCCCGACCTGCTGGTGCTCCTCGGCGACCAGGTCTACGCCGACATCACCTCACCCACCGTGCGGAAGCTGCTGCGGCGGCGCCGGCGGCGGCCGAAGGGCGCGCCGACGACCCAGGTGGTCAGCTTCGACGAGTACACCAAGCTCTACCTGGAGTCCTGGCGGGACCCGGAGATCCGGTGGCTGCTCTCCACCGTGCCGAGCGTGATGATCTTCGACGACCACGAGATCATCGACGACTGGAACACCTCCGCCGACTGGCGGGCGGACATGCGCCAGCAGCCGTGGTGGGCGGAGCGGATCCGCAGCGGGCTCGCCTCGTACTGGGTCTACCAGCACCTGGGCAACCTCTCCCCGGACGAGATCGCCGCCGACCCGGTGTTCGCCAAGGTGATCGCCGCCGAGGACGCCACCGGCGTGCTGTACGAGTTCGGCGAGCGGGTCGACACGGAGGCTGACGTCGCGCACGACACCGAGCGCTGGCGGGCCGTGCAGTACCAGTGGAGCTACGCCCTCGACCTGGGCCGGACCCGCCTGGTCATGCTCGACAACCGGTCCAGCCGGGTGCTGGACACGGGCAGCCGGGCGATGCTGCCACCGGGCGAGTGGTCCTGGTTCCTGGACCGGGCGCACGGGGTCTACGACCACCTCGTGGTCGGGGCCTCGCTGCCCTGGCTGCTGCCGCCGGGCATCCATCACGTGGAGGCGTGGAACGAGAAGCTGGCCGACTCCCGCCGGCCCTGGGTGGCGAAGGTATCCGAGCAGCTCCGGCGGGCCTTGGACCTGGAGCACTGGGCGTCCTTCCGGCGCTCGTTCGACGCCCTCGGCGAGCTCTTCGCCCGGCTGGGCAGCGGCGGCGCCGCCGGGCCCGGGGCCCGGGTGGGCGCCGGTCCGGCCTACGCCGCGCCCGCCTCGATCAGCGTGCTCTCCGGCGACGTGCACCATTCGTACGTGGCCCGGGCCCGGTTCGCCGACCGGAGCGTCCGCACCCCGGTGCACCAGCTCACCTGCTCGCCGATCCACAACCAGGTGCCGGCCGCGATGCGCCCGGTGATGCGGCTCGGCTGGAACCCGGGGCCGGCCGCCGCCACGCGGGCCCTGGCCCGCTCCGCCGGGGTGCGCCGGACCAGCGTGCGGTGGAAGAAGCTGGCCGGGCCGTACTTCGGCAACGCCGTGGCCACGCTGACCCACCGCGGCCGGGCGGCGGAGGTGGTGATCGAGGGCACCACCAGCGACGGTCACCTCCGCACGGTGGCGCAGCAGCGGCTCAGCCCGGACGTGTGAGTACGCTCACCCCGTGGAAGAGCACCTGCCGGAGGCCCTGCGCGCGGTCGAGCACGAGTTGACCGCGCTGTTGCGCCGCGGGCGGGCGCTGTCCTGGGAGATCGCCCGGGAGGTCCACCCCAACCTGGAGCCGAACGCGTACGGGTTACTGCTCTGGCTACGGCGGTCCGGCTCGATCCGGCTGACCGACCTGGCCGCCAAGCTCGGCATCGGCAAGGGCACGCTGAGCCGGCAGATCCACGGCCTGGAGTCGCTGGGCCTGGTGCGCCGGGACCCGGATCCGTCCGACCGGCGGGCCGCCCAGCTCCAACTGACCGAGGAGGGCACCCGCCGGTTCGACGCTGCCCGGGCGGCCCGGCTCGGGCAGATCCTCCGGACCATGCAGAGCTGGCCGGAACAGGACGTCGAGGACTTCGCCCGGCTGATGCACAAGTTCAACGAGACCTTCTGAGCAGCCTGGGTGGGGGAATAAGACCTGCGCCACGTGCGGTTGTTGCTTGAGGCAACCAAGCCATACCGTTGCCCGAGGCAACCCTTCCCCCCGACATGTCTCCGGAGGCAATCCACGATGACCCAGGCGACAGCGCCCACCCGGGCGACCGCCGTCGGCATGACCCACCGGCAGATCCTGGAGGCGCTCTCCGGCCTGCTGCTGGGCATGTTCGTCGCGATCCTCTCCTCCACGGTCGTCTCCAACGCGCTGCCGCGGATCATCACCGAACTGCACGGCGGCCAGTCCGCGTACACCTGGGTGGTCACCTCGACGCTGCTGGCGACCACCGCGACCACCCCGATCTGGGGCAAGCTCGCCGATCTGACCAGCAAGAAGATCCTGGTCCAGCTCGCCCTGGCGGTCTTCGTGCTGGGCTCGGTGCTGGCCGGGCTCTCCCAGTCCACCGGGCAGCTCATCGCCTGCCGGGTGGTCCAGGGCGTCGGCGCGGGCGGCCTGACCGCCCTCGCTCAGGTGATCATGGCGACGATGATCGCCCCGCGTGAGCGCGGCCGCTACAGCGGCTACCTCGGCGCGGTGATGGCGCTCGGCACCATCGGCGGCCCGCTGATCGGTGGCGTCATCGTCGACACCGACTGGCTCGGCTGGCGCTGGTGCTTCTACGTCGGCGTGCCGTTCGCCATCCTCGCCCTGTTCGTGCTCCAGAAGACCCTGCACCTGCCGGTGGTGAAGCGCTCGGTGAAGATCGACTGGTGGGGCGCCACCCTGATCACCGCGGCCGTCTCGCTGCTGCTGATCTGGATCACCCTGGCCGGCGACAAGTACGACTGGATCTCCTGGCAGAGCGCGGTCATGGTGGCCGGGGCGCTGCTGCTCGGCGCGGTCGCCCTCCGGGTCGAGCAGCGGGCCAGCGAGCCGATGATCCCGCCGCGGCTGTTCCGCAACCGGACCATCACCCTCGCCGTGATCGCCAGCATCGCGGTCGGCGTCGGCATGTTCGGCGCCTCGGTCTTCCTCGGCCAGTACTTCCAGATCAGCCGGGGCGAGAGCCCGACCATGTCCGGCCTGATGACGCTGCCGATGATCGGCGGCCTGCTGGTGGCCTCCACCGTCGTCGGTCGGATCATCACCAACACCGGTCGCTGGAAGCGGTACCTGGTCGCCGGCTCGGTCCTGCTCACCGCCGGCTTCGCCACCATGGGCACGCTGCGTGCGGACACCCCGTACTGGCGGATCGCCATCTTCATGGCACTGATCGGCCTCGGGCTCGGCATGACCATGCAGAACCTGGTCCTCGCCGTGCAGAACACCGTCAGCACGCACGAGCTCGGCGCCGCCAGCTCGGTGGTCGCCTTCTTCCGCAGCCTCGGCGGCGCGATCGGCGTGAGCGCCCTCGGCGCGGTGCTCGGCCACAAGGTCAAGGACTACCTCGCCGAAGGGCTCGCCGGTCTGGGCATCAAGGCGTCCACCTCCGGCAGCGGCGGTACGCTGCCCGACGTGCACACCCTGCCCGCACCGATCCGGGCGGTCGTCGAGGCCGCGTACGGGCACGGGGCCGGGGACATCTTCCTGGCCGCCGCCCCGTTCGGGCTGATCGCCCTGCTCGCGGTCGTCTTCATCAAGGAGATCCCGCTGCGCCGGCACCACGGCGACCCGATCTCCGCCGAGGTCGAGCGGGAGTCGACCGTCGCCGCCGGCGGCGGGGCCTCGGTGGTCCGGACCGGCGTTCGGGACTGACCCGATGAGCGAATCCGTCGAGCGTGAGCAGTACGGCCCGGAGCACCGTCCGCTGCCCTTCGAACGGGGCACGGACGGGCCCCGGGTGGTGCTGGTCGGGGTGGACGGCACCCGCACCTCCCTGCGAGCCGCCGCGTACGCCGCCGGCCTGGCCCGCCGCCAGGGGGCCGGGCTCGTGGTGGTCTTCGTCAGCTCGCCCGCCCCGTACGCCGGGATCATCTCGGGCGTGGTGGCCGGCGCGGTCCAGCAGACCCACGACGAGCTGGCCGCCGAGCTGCGCGCCGAGTGCCGGCGCGGGGCCGAGGCGCTGGGCCTGCCGGTGACCTTCCTGTGCCGGCGCGGGGACGCCTACAGCGAGCTCTGCAAGGCGGCCGACGAGCACCGCGCGGACCTGGTGGTGGTCGGGTCATCCGAGCAGGCCGGGCACAAGCTGGTCGGCTCGGTCGCCACCCGGCTGGTCCGGACCGGCCGCTGGCCGGTCGTCGTGGTGCCCTGAGAGTGCAAGGAGGGGCCCCCGCTTAACGCCTCGCGCGGTACCGGGGGCCCCTCCTACCATCCCGGGATGACCTGGAGAGCACCCGAGATCGACCGCAGACACGAGCCCTACCTCGGTGACGAGCGCACCATGCTGCAGGGCTGGCTGGACTGGCACCGGGACACCCTGCTGCACAAGTGCGCGGGCCTCACCGCCGAGCAGCTACGCGTCGCGAGCGTCGAGCCGTCCGGGCTGACCCTGCTCGGGCTGGTCCGGCACCTGGCCGACGTGGAGCGCTGGTGGTTCCGGATCCGGGCCGCCGGCGAGGACCTCCCCGGCCTCTACGACGCCGACGAGGACCCCGACGCCGACCTGAACTCGATCGCCCAAGCCGACCCGGAGGAGGCCTTCGCCACCCTGCGGGCCGAGGTCGAGGCGGCCGACCGGGCGGTGGCCGACCTGCCCCTGGAGCACACGTTTTTGCGCCGCCGCCGCGACGGCGGCACGGACGAGATGAACCTGCGCTGGGTGTACGTCCACATGATCGAGGAGTACGCCCGGCACAACGGCCACGCCGACCTGATCCGCGAGCGGATCGACGGGGTCACCGGCGACTGATCGCCCGGTCCGGCGAGGTGGCGGCGCCCCGGTCCCCGGAACCCGCCACCCCAGCCGGCTCAGTACGCCAGCGCGGCGCGCAGGTAGCGCAGGTCGGCCGGTCCGGTCCAGCGGTGCGCGGAGAGGCCGGCCACCCGTGCGCCGGCCACGGCCCGGTCCTCGTCGTCGGTGAAGAGCACCCGCGACGGCGGGGTCTCCAGCGCCGCGCAGGCCGCCTCGAAGTACTCCTTCGCCGGCTTGTTCACCCCGATGACCGAGGAGTTGACCACCACGTCCAGGTCGTCGGTGAGGCCCAGCGCGACGAGGTCGGCGTCGAGCAGGTCGGTGGCGTTGGTGCCCAGGCCGACCCGGATACCGGCCGCCCGTGCCTCCCGGATGAACCCGAGCACGTCGGGGTCGATCTCGCCCCGGTAGCGCTGCCACTCCTCCACTGCGGCGCGGGCCCGCTCGGCATCGCCGACCGAGGGGGTGAGCGCGTCGACCACGCTGTCCATCCACTGGCCGTGGCTGACCTTCCCGGTGAGCACCGGCTGGAGCAGCCCCCAGGACATCGCGATCTCGCCGAGGACGCCCTCGGTGAGCCCGTACTTCCGCTCGACCTCGGCGGCCACCGCCGGGTCCCAGTGGCGCAGCACGCCGTCGAAGTCCACCAGGAGCGCCGTCGCGCGTTCCCGACTCACTCGTCTGTCTCCTGCCCGTCGTCGTCGGCCCGGTTGAGCCGCTGGCTGATCACCTGGGTGACCCCGCTGCGCATGGTCACGCCGTAGAGCGCGTCGGCGATCTCCATGGTCCGCTTCTGGTGGGTGATCACGATGAGCTGGCTCTTCTCGCGCAGCTGCGCGAGCAGCGTGATCAGGCGGCCTAGGTTCACGTCGTCGAGAGCCGCCTCCACCTCGTCCATGATGTAGAACGGGCTGGGCCGCGCGCGGAAGATCGCCACCAACATGGCCACCGCGGTCAGCGAACGCTCCCCGCCGGAGAGCAGCGACAGCCGCTTGATCTTCTTGCCGGGCGGCCGGGCCTCGACCTCGACGCCGGTGGTGAGCAGGTCCTCCGGGTCGGTGAGCACCAGGCGCCCCTCGCCCCCGGGGAAGAGCACGGTGAAGACCTGCTCGAACTCCCGGGCGGTGTCCTCGAACGCGCTGGCGAAGACCTCCAGGATCCGGTCGTCCACGTCCTTGACCACGGTGAGCAGGTCCCGGCGGGTGGCCTTGAGGTCCTCCAGCTGCTCGGAGAGGAACTTGTAGCGCTCCTCCAGCGCGGCGAACTCCTCCAGCGCCAGCGGGTTGACCTTGCCGAGCAGGGCCAGCTCCCGTTCCGCCTTGGCGGCCCGCTTCTCCTGCACCGGGCGCTCGTAGCGGACCGGCTCGGGCACCGCCAGGCCCTCCTTCTCCGCCAGCGCCACATCGGCCTGGGTGGGCGGGACCAGCTGGTCCGGGCCGTACTCGGCGACCAGCGTCTCCACGTCGAGGCCGAAGTCCTCGGCGGCCTTGGCCTCCAACTGCTCGATGCGCAGCCGCTGCTCGGCCCGGGCCACCTCGTCCCGGTGCACCTGGCTGGTCAGCCGCTCCAGCTCGGCGCCGAGCCGCTTGGCCGCGCCGCGTACCTCGGAGAGCTCGGCCTCGCGGGCGGCGCGCTCGCGGGCGACGGCGTCGCGGTGCTCCTCGGCCCGGGCCAGCGAGACGGTGAGCCGGGTGAGCGCCTCGCGGGCGCCGCCGACGACGGCCCGGGCGATCTCCGCGCCGCGGGTGCGGGCCGCGCGCCGGGCGGCCGCGCGCTCCCGCGCGGCCCGCTCGGCGTTCGCCTGCCGGGCCAGCGAGTCGGCCCGGCCGGCGATCGAGGAGACCCGCTCCTCGGCGGTACGCACCGCGAGCCGGACCTCCATCTCGTTCTGCCGGGCCTGCGGCACCATCGCGGCGAGCTGGTCGCGTTCCTCGGTGGACGGTTCGGCGTCGAGCGGGGTGGCCTCGGCCAGCCGCAGCCGCTCCTCCAGCTCGGCCAGGGCCTGCAGGTCGCGTTCCCGGGCCGCCTCGGCGCGGGCCCGCGACTCGCCGAGCCGGTCGGTCTCCGCCTTGGCGGACCGGGCGGCCGCGCCCAGCTCGGCCAGCCGGCGGGCGGCGGCGTTGCGGTGGCTCTCCGCCTCCCGCTTGGCGGCGGCCGCGTGCTGCACGGCCTCCTTGGCGGTCGCCACCTCGGCGCGCGCCTCGACCAGCTGCTCGCGCAGCTCGGCGCTGGTCCGCTCGGCGGTGGCCCGGTTGGCCCGGGCCTCCTCGACGGCCGCCTGCACCTCGATGAAGCTGGGCGCCTTGGCCGACCCGCCGGCCGCCGCGTACGCCCCGACCACGTCGCCCTCCGGGGTGACCGCACGCAGCTCCGGATTGCCGGCGACCAGCTCGGCCGCGGCCGCCAGGTCGTCGACCAGCACCACGTCGCGCAGGGCCCGGTGCACCGCCGGGCGGATCTCGGCGGAGCACTCCACCAGGTCGGGGGCCCAGCGGGCGCCGTCGGGCAGCTTCGGGCGCAGCGCGTCGGCGGAACCGGTCATGCCCGGCCCGGCGGGGCTGCCGACCAGCAGGCCGGCCCGGCCGGCGTCGGAGATCTTGAGCAGCCGCATCGCCTCGACGGCCTCGTCCACGCCGGTGACCGCGACCGCGTCGGCGAGGCCGCCGAGCGCGGCGGCGAGCGCGGCCTCGTTGCCCGGGGCGACGGTGAGCAGTCCGGAGAGGCTGCCGATCAGGCCGGGCACCTGGTCGGCCTTCGCCAGCAGAGCCCCGGCGCCGTCCTTGCGGCGCAGGCCGAGCGCGAGCGCCTCCTCGCGGGCCTTCCAGGTGGCCGCGTCCTTCTCGGTGGCCCGCTCGGCGTCGGAGAGGCGGCGGACGGCGGCCTGCGCCTGCTCGTGCACGGCCACGGCCTCGGCGTGCCGGGCGTCCAGGTCGGCGTTGTCCCGGTCGGCCTCGGTGGACTGCTCGGCGACCGCGTCCAGGTCGGCCTGGGCCTTCTCGGCGCGGCCGAGGGCGTCGGTGTGCGCGGCGGCGAGCCGCTCGATCTCCTCGCCGGCGCTGGTGGTCCGGGCCCGGGCCGAGTTGACCTGCCCGGTCAGCCGGGCCAGCCCCTCCCGCCGGTCGGCGATGGCCTTGGCGGCGGCGACCAGCTCCCGCTCCGCCGCGGCGAGCTGCCGTTCCAGCTCCTGCCGGTGCTCGACCGCCTCGGCGAGCCGGATCTGGTCCTCGGTGAGCGCCGCGCGCAGCTCCTCCTCCTGCTCGCGGACCCGGTGGGACTCGGCCTCCAGCTGGTCCGGGTCGCGGCCGGGACGCTCGTCGTCGGGGGTGGCGCTGAGGTGGCGCAGCCGTTCCCGGGCGAGCTGCTCGATGGAGCGGAACCGCTCCTGGAGCGCGGAGAGCTTGTACCAGGTGTCCTGCGCGGCGGCGAGCAGCGGGGCGTCCTCGGCGAGGGCGGCCTCCAGTTCGCCGAGGCGGGCCTGCACCTCGGTGTGCTCCGCCTCGATCTGCTCGCGTCGCTCGCGCACCGCGGTCTCGTCGGCGATCTCCCGGTCCAGCGTGGTGCGCAGGGTGTGCAGGTCGTCGGCGAGCAGCCGCAGCCGGGCGTCGCGCAGGTTGGCCTGGATGGCCGCGGCCCGCCGGGCCACCTCGGCCTGCCGGCCCAAGGGCTTGAGCTGGCGGCGCAACTCCGCGGTGAGGTCGGTGAGCCGGTTGAGGTTGGTCTGCATCGCGTCGAGCTTCCGCAGCGCCTTCTCCTTGCGCTTGCGGTGCTTGAGGACGCCGGCCGCCTCCTCGATGAACGCGCGCCGGTCCTCCGGCTTGGCGTGCAGCATCCCGTCCAGCCGGCCCTGCCCGACGATGATGTGCATCTCCCGGCCGATGCCGGAGTCCGACAGCAGCTCCTGGATGTCGAGCAGGCGGCACGAGTCGCCGTTGATCTCGTACTCGCTCTCGCCGGAGCGGAACATCCGGCGGGTGATGGAGACCTCGGTGTATTCGATCGGCAGCGCGCCGTCGGTGTTGTCGATGGTGAGGGTGACCTCGGCCCGGCCGAGCGGCGCCCGCCCGGCGGTGCCGGCGAAGATGACGTCCTCCATCTTGCCGCCACGCAGCGCCTTGGCGCCCTGCTCGCCGAGCACCCAGGCGATGGCGTCCACGACGTTGGACTTGCCGGAGCCGTTCGGGCCGACCACGCAGGTGATCCCGGGCTCCAGCTTCAACGTGGTCGCGGAGGCGAAGGACTTGAAGCCCTTCACCGTCAGGCTCTTGAGATGCACCTTCTCGATCCTCGTCCGGTGGCCGCCGTACCGTCGCCGGCTGCGCGGACCTGGTGAACCCGCAGACTAACGCGTGGTCGGGAACACCGCCGTACGCGACCCACCCCCGCGCCGGGAGTGTCCGGATTCCCGCGGGTGCGGCCAGGGCGCCGGAAACTGCAAGATCGTAATTGCCGGCGCGCAATTCCGCGGTAAGCGGTCAAGATCGAAAGATGCGGCCCGAAAAACAAAAAGTCCACGCACAAAGCTGCGCGCCGGCACTGCGGTGTCGGCGCGCGATTTCGTGTGGTGCTATTCAGTTTTTCTCCCGAGGACCGGAGATCAGGTCAGCGCGGGCTCGGCCAGCCGGAGGAGGTCGTCCGCCTCCGTCGCCGCCGCCGCAAGCCGATCGTTCTCGGCGCGCAGACGCGTGATCTCGAACTCCAGTGCCTGAACCCTGGCACGCAGTCGGGTGACCTCGTCGAGCAGACGCCGGTCGGGCGCTGCACCTACGTGGCCGTAGAGGGCCTTCGCCATGCTGACTCCTTGATATGCGCTGCCGGAAAGGCCGGCCAACGCGCGCCCATGGTGTTCGCGGCTGTCATCCCGGCGAAATCCGGGCATGACTGGGCGCGACTGGCGACACCTATATATTGAGCCGCACCCCCCTCGTTCGTCAAGTTCGGGCAGGCCGTAGATCATCTGCGCGTCAACCTGTCCACTTGGCGGGGGGCTGCCACAAGGCGCGGACACGCTCTGTCCGGACGACTTAACTGTACGCCCGGAAATGTGTGAACGCCTCACCCTCGGTGTCGGGTTCCCCTTAACTCTGTCTTAGCCAAGTTGCCGCAGCTCGCGGGCCGCCCGTAGCGTCAGCCCGGCCCGCAACCGACCCGTGGAGGGGACAGGCGTGTACCGCTGGACCGACCCGATCGAACCGGATGGCGTTCCTCGACGCCCCGAGCAGCCGACCGACGAGGGACCGGCCTGGCTGACCGACCGGCCCGAGCCGCGGTCCTCCTACCTCTTCGGAGACGAGCCGGAGCAGCCCGGCGCGGACTGGGCCGAGGCCCCCACCGGCGTCTGGCACTCCGACGCGCCGGACACCCCGTGGCGAGGCGCCCCGGCCGACCCCCGCCCGGCCCCGGACCCGGCGGGCCACCACCCCTTCGAGGCCGACCGCTCCCGTTTCGGCTACGCCGCCGACCCGACCGGGTTCAGCCACGACGCCGACCGGACCGGCTTCGGCCCGACCGCCGAGGGGGCCGCGTTCACCCCGGCGGTCGACGACACCGCGCCCTTCGACCCGGTGAACCACCCGGGCGCGCCGATCGCCCCGTTCGAGCGGGCCGCCGGCTGGCGTCCGGCGGAGGAGCCGACCGCCACCTGGGGTCCGGCCCCCGACGGGCCGGCCGAGGAGGTGGGCCGGCACCGCCAGAAGCGCCGCTTCCCGCGTCCCCTGGTGATCGGTGGGGCCGTCGCCGCGGCGACCCTCGTGGTGAGTCTCGGCGTGAGCGCCCTGATGCTGCCCGGCGATCAGCGGACCGAGCCGACCGCCGACGACGCCGTGGCCGCCGCCCCGGTCGCGCCGGAGACCACCGGCGCCGCCCCCGGCGACGCCCTGGCCCCCGCCTCCCCCACCGCCGCGCCGAGCAGCGCCCGCCCGAGCCCGACCCGGGCGGCCACCCCGAAGTCCAGCCGGACCACCGCCCCGTCCCGGCAGCTGCAGCGCCGCTCCACGCCGAGCAGCACCGCCACCCGGACCGCCTCGTCGAACGGGATCAGCACGGCACTCCAGCAGGTCGTCGACCTGGTCAACCAGGAACGCGCCAAGGCCGGCTGCAAGGCCCTCACCATCGACGACAAGCTGATGCTGGCCGCGCAGCGGCACAGCCAGGACCAGGCCGACCACCAGACCATGTCGCACGACGGCAGCGACGGCAGCGACCCCGGCGACCGGCTCGACCGGGTCGGCTACGCCTGGCGGGCGTACGGCGAGAACGTCGCCTGGAACCAGAAGACCCCGGCCGCGGTCATGGACGCCTGGATGAACAGCCCGGGTCACCGGGCCAACATCCTGAACTGCTCCTTCACCGAGATCGGCGTCGGCGTGGCGCGGAGCAACGGGCCGTACTGGACCCAGGACTTCGGCACCCCGCGCTGATCACCGCGTCGTGACCGGGTCCGCGCTCGTTGACCGGGTGAGGTACGCCAGGGCCGGCTGATCGTTCCGGCCCGGGCCCGGGCATGCCCGGGTCGGCTCGGCGTACCGGCAGGGGGCGGCACCGTGCCGCCCGCGACCCGGGAGCTGTCGATGCGGATCCGGCCGGCGTGGCCGCCCCCGGCGCACGCCCGCGTCCTCCCCCGCGGGCTGCGCCGGGGCGTGGCGGTGGTGCTGACCACGCTCCTGCTCGGGCCGGTGCCCGGCTGCCGGGAGCCGCTCGTGCCGCCCGGCGCGCCCACCCCGTGGCCGACCGCCCAGGCCCGCAGCTGGCAGTGGCAGTGGCAGCTCACCGGCCCGCTCGACGTCACCGTCGACGCGGACGTCTTCCTGCTCGACCCGGTCGGCACCACCTCCACCGAGACCGCCGCGCTGCGGGCCCGGGACCGCCGGCTCATCTGCCAGGTGCGGGTCGGCACGTACGCGGCCACCGACCCGGACGCCACCCGCTTCCCGACGGTCGTGCGTGGCAACCCCGTGGCGGGCCGGCCGGGCAGCCGCTGGCTGGACGTCCGCCAGTGGGACACGCTGAGCCGGGTGCTGGCCGACCGGTTCCGGCTGTGCCGGGGCAAGGGGTTCGGCGCGGTGGCGTTCGACGACGCCGACGGCTACCTGCACCGGTCCGGCTTCCCGCTCGGCTTCGACGACCAGTTGCTGTTCAACCGACGGCTGGCCCGGCTCGCCCGTTCCCTCGACCTCTCCCCCGGGCTCATCGACGACGTGCCGCAGGTGGCCGCGCTGGCCCCCGACTTCGACTTCGCGGTCAACCAGGAGTGCGTACGCCGACGGGAGTGCACGAAGCTCCTCCCCTTCGCCGACGCCCACAAGCCGGTCTTCCACGTCGAGTACACCGGCGACCCGGCGGCCTTCTGCGTCACCACGGTCGGCTACGGCTTCTCCACAATCCTCAAACCCCGCACCCTCGACGCCCGCCGCCAACCCTGCCCCCTCCCCTAGGTCAGCCGGTGGTGGCGGGGTCGGTGGTCGGGGTGGGGGTGCCGGCGCGGGGTGCGGGGGTGCCGGGCCGTTCGGCGCTGAGCGGGGTGGCCAGGTCCTCCAGCGACCTCCCCTCGGCCCGGACGCCGAGGGCCAGCTCGACCAGGCCGCCGATGATCATGACGGAGGCGCCGACGACGAAGGCGACCACCGTGTCGCCGACCTTGCCGGTGCCGACCAGCTTGGCGAAGAGGAGCGGGCCGGTGATGCCGCCGGCGGCGGTGCCGATCGCGTAGAAGAACGCGATTGCCATGGCCCGGGTCTCCATCGGGAAGATCTCGCTCACCGTCAGGTACGCGGCGCTGGCGCCGGCCGAGGCGAAGAAGAGCACCACGCACCAGCAGGCGGTCATGGTCACCGCGTTGAGCACGCCGGCGTGGAACAGCCAGGCGGTGCCGAGCAGCAGCACGCCGGAGCCGACGTACGAGCCCGCGATCATCGGCACCCGGCCGACCGAGTCGAAGAGCCGGCCCAGCAGCAGCGGACCCAGCAGGTTGCCGAGCGCGATCACCGCGAAGTAGTAGCCGCTGCTGCCCGGCGGGACCTTGAAGAAGGTCTGCAGGATCTGGGCGAAGCCGAAGGTGATCGCGTTGTAGAGGAACGCCTGCCCGATGAAGAGCGAGAAGCCCAGCGTGGCGCGCTTCGGGTAGCGGGCGAACAGGGCCCTGGCGATCTCCAGGAAGTTGGTGCTCTTCCGCTGCTTGATCTCGATGTAGTCGTCGGCCTCGGTGAGCTCCTTGCCGGTCTCCCGCTTCACCTCGGCCTCGACCGAGTCGACGAGACGGTTCGCCTCGTCGGCCCGACCGTGGATGAACCACCACCGGGGGCTCTCCGGGACGTGCCGGCGGACCAGCAGGATCACCACGCCGAGGACCGCGCCGAGACCGAACGCCACCCGCCAGCCGAGGTTGGTCGGCAGGCCGTTGAGCAGCGGTACGGTCAGCAGCGCGCCGAGCCCCGCACCGAGCCAGAAGGTGCCGTTGATGATGATGTCGATCCGGCCGCGGTGCCGCGCCGGGATCAGCTCGTCGATCGCCGAGTTGATGGCCGCGTACTCGCCGCCGATGCCCATGCCGGTGAGGAACCGGAACAGGAAGAACCACCAGGTGTCGAAGGAGAGCGCGGTCAGCGCGGTGGCGATCAGGTAGAGCCCGAGGGTCAGCAGGAACAGCTTCTTGCGTCCGAACCGGTCGGTCAGCCAGCCGAAGAAGAGCGCGCCGGTGCAGGCGCCGGCCACGTAGAGCGCGGCGGCCAGGCCGGTGACCTGGCTCTGGGTGATGCTCAGCCCGCTGCCCTGCTCGGCGAGCTTGCCGGAGAGGTTGCCGACGATGGTCACCTCGAGGCCGTCGAGGATCCACACCGTGCCGAGGCCGATCACGATCATCCAGTGCCAGCGGGACCAGGGCAGCCGGTCCAGGCGGCCCGGGACGTTGGTCCGTACGGTGCCGGTCCGCACGTCGGTGCTCATGACGCGCTCCGAGGGGATTCGGGGGCCGGGGCGCGACGACGGGCCGCCGGCGTGAGCTGTTCATCCATGGCCGCCCACATGCCCCGCTGCCGATCCCGTTAATCCTCCTGGTCCGCGAGGCGGCGTCACCGTCGGTGACGCCATCCGGGACCGAAACTTCCCCGGGAGTGATGTGGCCGCTTCGGTGCAACACGCCCGAGGTCCGGCGGGGGTGCGGCCCCTCGCCGCCCACGTCGAGGGCCACCCGGCCGGGCCCGTGCTGGGCACCGGGCACCTGCCCCGGGGACCGCACCACCGGCCGACGCCGGACGGCACCCGGTCGGGCGGGACGAGCGGAGGGCCGGGCCGCAGCACGCGGTCCGGCCCTCCGGTGGGACGGATGGGTCAGCGGGCGCCGACCAGCTCCGGGGTGGGCGTGGGCGGGTCGGCCGGCGGGGTCGCCGCCCGGCCGCGCAGGAAGCGCGGGGCCCACCAGTTCGCGTCGCCCAGCAGGGTCATCAGCGACGGCAGCACCACGGCCCGGATGATCGTGGCGTCCAGCAGGATCGCCGCGGCCAGCCCGATGCCGAGCTGCTTGAAGTCGATGGTGCTCAGCGTCGCGAAGATCGAGAAGACTCCGACCATGACGATCGCCGCGCTGGTCACCACCCCCGCCGAGGAGGTGATCCCGTACGCCACCGCGTCCTTGTTCGACATCCCCTGGCGGATCCCCTCCCGGATCCGGCTGACCACGAAGACGTGGTAGTCCATGGAGAGCCCGAACAGCACCACGAACAGGAACATCGGCAGCCAGGTGACGATCGCGTCCATCGAGGTGAAGCCGAGCAGCCCTTCCGCCCAGTCGCCCTGGAAGACCAGCACCAGCAGGCCGTACGCGGCCCCGGCGGAGAGCAGGTTCAGCAGGATCGAGGTGAGCGCCACCACCACCGACCGGAACGTCCAGGCCATCACCAGGAAGGTCAGCGCCAGCACGAAGGCCGCCACCAGGGGCAGCTTCGCCCAGATGTGGTCCGCGTAGTCCTCGCTGGCCGCCACCCCGCCGCCGACCGCGTACTCGACGCCGGGAATGCCGCCCAGCGCGGCCGGGACCAGGTCCTGGCGCAGCTCGTGCAGGGACCGGGACGCCTCGTCGGTGCGGCTGGCGTAGGGCGTGGCCACCTCCAGCACCGACACCCGGCGGTCGGCCGACACCTTGATCTTCGGGCCGTCCCCCTCGACCGGCGCGAAGAGCGGGTCGGCGGCGGCCCGGCCGGCCAGCGCGGTCAGCGCGGCGTGCACCTGGTCGGCCTGCTCGGCCGGCGCCCGCACCGCGACGGTGTGGCTGGTGCCGTTGCTGGGGAAGGCGGCGGTGAGCCGGTCGTACGCCTGCATCGCCGGCGTGGTGCGGGGCACGTCCTCCATGCCGGGGAACTTCAGCTTCATGCCGAGCGCCGGGGCGGCCAGCGCGAGCAGCAGCCCCACCGAGACCACCAGGGTGGCCCGGGGCGCGCGCAGCGCGGGCTTCAGCACCGCCGGCCAGAACCGGGGCCGGGCCGGCTGGCCGTGCCGCCCGGTACGCGGCGCGGTGAGCCGCCACAGCAGCGGCACCCGGGGCCGGTCGACCCAGCGGCCGAGCTTGGCCAGCAGCGCCGGCAGCACGGTCAGCGAGCCGATCACCGCGACCGCGACCACCAGGATCGAGCCGACGGCGAGGGACGAGAAGATGGCGTCCTGGGCGAGCAGCAGCCCGGCCATCGAGATGATCACGGCGGTGCCGGAGACCACCACGGCGTGCCCGGAGGTCTCCGCCGCGATCTCCACCGCGTCCAGGCCGGCGCGGCCCTTGGCCCGCTCCTCGCGTTCCCGGCGGACGTAGAAGAGCGAGTAGTCGACGCCGACCGCCATGCCGATCAGCAGGATCACGCTGGCCGTGGTGTCGGTGGCCGGCACCAGGTGCGAGGCCAGGGTGGAGAGCCCCATGGCCGCGGCCACCGAGGAGAGCGCGAGCAGCACCGGCACGCCGGCCGCGATCAGCGCGCCGAACGCGATGATCAGGATGGCCAGGGTGACCGGCAGGCTGAGCAGTTCGGCCCGCTTGAAGTCCTTGCCGAGGGTGTCGTCGAGCGCCTTGCTGATCGAAGGCCCCCCGACCTCCTCGATCCGCAGCGCCGGGTGCGCCTCCTGCACCTTGGCGGTGGTGTCCCGCAGTGGCTGCACCCGGTCGGACGCGGTCTCCGGGTCGCCGGACATGGTGATCGGCACCAGCACCGCGTTGCCGTCCCGGGACGGCAGCGGCGTACCCACCGAGGCGACCCCGTCGACCTGCCGCAGCCGGGCCGCCGCGTCGTCGGCGGCGGCCTTCGCCGCGCCCTGGTCGAGCGCCCCGGACCGGGACGTGATCAGCACGTTCTCGGTGGCCGGCTCGTGGAAGCCGCCACTGTCGACGATCAGCTGGGCCCGCCCGAACTCGCCGATCGCCTGGTCGTCATCGGTCGCCTCGTTGAGGCCGGCGGCGTTGCCGCCGACGAAGCACACCGCCACGAACACGACCCACAGCGCGATGGCCCGCCACGGGTGCTCCGCACTCCACCGTGCCAGTCGCACGGTCACCGGTCGCCTGCCCATACCTGGCTTCCCCCTCCACACGTCGGCCCCCTGCCGACGGTCTGACGCTAGGCAGCGGGCGACGCCCGGACATCGGGGAACGGCCCCGGCTCGTCCCCGATCCGTCCGAGCCCGACCGGCCGGCCGGAAACGGCTCGGCCAACCGGACAGAACGGGATTTTCAGGGTACGGCCCGGGGGGCGCGCCGGGAGCGGCCGGGCGAGGCACACCGGCGCAACCCCGAGCCGACTCAGGGTCAGCCCCGCAGCGCCCCTCGGGGACGGGGCTGGCAACGCGGGCAGCTGTACGACGACCGGTTCATGAACGCCTCGCGCCGGATCGGCGCGCCGCACCGGGGGCAGGGCTCCCCCTCCCGGCCGTACGCGTTGAGCGACCGGTCGAAGTAGCCGCTCTCGCCGTTGACGTTGACGTACAGCTCGTCGAAGCTGGTGCCGCCCTGCTTGATCGCCTCGCCGAGCACGTCACGCACGTGCCCGAGCAGGCGGGTCACCGCCGGGCCGGTCAGCGCGTCCGTGGGCCGGGCGCCGTGCAGCTTCGCCCGCCACAGCGCCTCGTCGGCGTAGATGTTGCCGACCCCGGAGATCAGGCTCTGGTCGAGCAGCGCCCGCTTCACCTCGGTACGCCGCTTGCGCAACGCCGCCACGAAGGCGGCATCGGAGAACTCCGGGTCCATTGGATCCCGGGCGATGTGTGCGATCTCGTGCGGCAGCTCGGCCCCGCCCTCGGCGACCGACAGCCCGCCGAACGTGCGCTGGTCGACGAAGCGCAACTCCGGGCCGTCGTCGGCGAACCGGAACCGGACCCGCAGGTGCAGCTCGTCGGCCGCGCCGACTGGCTGGAGCAGCAGCTGGCCGGACATGCCGAGGTGCCCGACCAGGGCGTCGCCGCTGTCCAGCGGCAGCCAGAGGTACTTGCCCCGGCGCCGGACGTCGGTGATCGTCCGGCCGGTCAGCACGTCGGCGAAGTGCGCCCCACCCGGCTGGTGCCGGCGTACGGCACGGGGGTGGCGCACCTCGACCGAGCTGATCGTGCGCCCGATGACCCACTGGGCCAGGCCCTGCCGGACCGTCTCGACCTCGGGCAGCTCAGGCACGGCCCGCGCCCGTTTCGGCGGGGTCGGCCGTCGACTCGCCCCCCTCGGCCGCGGCCTTCACGGCCGCCTCGGCCTCGGCCTGCTCGGTCAGCGTCCGCCAGGCCGACTCGGCGGCCCGCTGCTCGGCCTCCTTCTTGCTGCGCCCCTCCGCGCCGCCGTACCGGTTGCCGGCCACCACCACCCAGGCGGTGAAGGTCTTCAGGTGGTCCGGGCCGGTGCCCTCGATCCGGTACTCCGGGACGCCCAGCCCGAGCGCGGCGGTCAGCTCCTGGAGGCTGGTCTTCCAGTCCAGCGCGGCGCCCCGGCCGGCCGACTCGGCCATCAGCGGGTCGAAGAGGCGGTGGATCACGAGGGCCGCGGTGTCCAGGCCGTACTGGAGGTAGATCGCGCCGAGCAGCGCCTCCAGGGTGTCGGCCAGGATGCTGGCCTTGTCCCGGCCGCCGGTGGCCTCCTCGCCCTTGCCCAGCAGCAGGTACGCGCCCAGCCCCGCCGGGCCGAGACCGCGCGCCACGTCGGCCAGGGCGCGCATGTTCACCACGCTGGCCCGCAGCTTGGCGAGCTGCCCCTCGGGCAGGTCCGGGTGGTTGTGGAAGAGCGCCGTGGTGATCACCACGCCGAGGACGGAGTCGCCCAGGAACTCCAGCCGCTCGTTCGTGGGCAGGCCGCCGTTCTCGTACGCGTAGGAGCGGTGGGTCAGCGCGCGCTCCAGCAGCTCCGGGTCGAGCGACACCCCGAAGGCCGCCTCCAGGTGGCCGACGGGAGCCCGCCGCCGCTTGTCGTTGGTCATGGTGCTACCTCGGTGTCGATGGGTGCGGGATCATGTGGCAGGCCGGCGAGCAGGGTGGAGACGGTGTCGGTCGCGCCGCGACGCCACAGGTGGGCGGCGAGGGCGATGCCGGAGGCGACGTCGTCGGGCTGGGCCGCGCCGTGGCAGACGACCACGGTGCCGGCCACGCCGAGCAGGGCCGCCGCGCGGGGCGCGCCGCCGCTCGCCGGGGGCCCGCCGGCCATCGCGTACGCGCCCTCGATGGCCTTGAGCAGCACGTTGCCGGTGAAGCCGTCGGTGACCACGACATCGGCGCGCGCGCCGACGGCGACGTCGTACCCCTCGACGAGGCCGACGTAGTGGGCGCCGCACGGCAGCGGGACGGCGGCGAGCGCCGGGTCGGCGGAGCGGCGGAGCCGGTCGCCCTTGCCGGCCTCGGTGCCGACGGAGAGCAGCCCGACCCGGGGCGCGGCGACGGCGTGCGCCACGGCCGCGTAGGCGGCGCCGAGCACGGCGTGCCGGGCCAGGGTGGCGGGTCCGGGTTCCAGCGTGCCGCCGACGTCCAGCAGCACCACCGGCCCTTCGACGGCGGGCAGGGTCGCGACCAGGGCGGGCCGGCGTACCCCGGCCCAGCGACCGAGGCCGAGCGCGGCGGCGGTGACGGTGGCGCCGGTCGAGCCGGCGGAGACGATCGCGTCGGCGATCCCGTCGCGGACGGCGTGCACCGCCGCGCGGACGGTGCTCTCGCCGCGGGCGGCGGTGGGGTGGTCGGTCATGCCGACGGCGGTCCGCACCGGGCGGACGGTGACCCGGGAGCGCTGCTCCGGGTCGAGTGCACCGATCAGCCCGTCGGCGACCTCGGTCGGGCCGACGAGCAGCAGGTGCAGGTCCGGGTCGGTGCGCACCGCCCGCAGAGCGCCGTCAACCACGACGGCGGGAGCATCGTCCCCGCCGAGGAGGTCGACGGCGATCCGCGCGGTGCCCGGCTCCGTCGGTGCGCCGGCCGAAGAACGGCCGGCGGCGGAGGGAGCCGGGGCACCGGGCGAGGGCCTTGGTGCGTGCGCGACCCGACCGGTGGTCGGGGACGTCACTCGGCGTCCGGTCAGACCTCGAGGACCTGACGGCCGTTGTAGGTGCCGCAGACGGAGCAGGCCGCGTGCGGCAGCTTGGCCGACTTGCACTGCGGGCAGGCCACGGTCGCGACCGCCGCGGCCTTCCAGTTCGCCCGGCGGGCGCGGGTGTTGCTGCGCGACATCTTGCGCTTGGGGACGGCCACGGTTCTTACTCCTCTGTACGGGTCAGTTGCGACAGGCCCGCCCAACGCGGGTCGATCTGCTGGTGACTGTGGTCGGCCGGCAGATCGTCCCAGTGCACCCCACAGTCGGGGCACAAGCCTGGGCAGTCCTCCCGGCAGAGCGGGTTGGTCGGCAGTGCGAGCACCACCGCGTCCCGCAGCGCCGGCTCCAGGTCGATCAGATCGCCCTGCATCCGGCCCACCTCGTCCTCGTCGGTCGTGTCGTCCGTGGTGCTGTTCTCGTACGCGTACAGCTCCTGGATCGTCACGGCCACCGAGTCGTCGATCTCGCGCAGGCAGCGCCCGCACTCGCCCTTGACGGGACCGGTGACGGTCCCGGAGACGAGCACGCCCTCGGACACCGACTCCAACCTCAGGTCGAGGTCGAGGTCCGCGCCCTCCGGCACGGTGATCAACTCCACGCCGAGGTCCGCCGGTGCCGGCACGACCCGCCGATGCGTACGCAACGCGCCAGGCCGACGCGGCAGGTCTCTCGTGTCGAGGACCAGCGGCGACCTGGGGTCGAGTGGGCTTGGCGAGTGTTTGGGCATAGTTAGACTCCGGCCGGTGAGAGGCCGACAAAAAAGGTTACCTGGGCGACCGGCGGACCGTCGAATCGGGGGCGTCGCCCCTGGCCCGCCGGCTGCCGGCTGTCGGCTGCCGGCCCGCGCGCCGCTCAGAAGGGTAGCGGGCGATCCGCCTCGTCACCGGCGAAGGTGCCGATCTCGCGCAGTGCGTGCATCTTGTCCCGGCCGCGCTCGATCGAGGCGAGCGCCCGGGTCAGGAACTGCTCGAAGTTGGCCAGGGCGGTGTCGACGTAGTCGTCCACCTCCTCGCGGAGGCGCTGCGCCTCGGCGCGAGCCTCGGCGATGATCCGGGCGCCCTCGTGCTCGGCGGAGACGGTGATCTCGTTCACCGAGACGAGCCGGGCGTGTTCCGCCTCACCCTCGCTGATGATCCGGTCGGCCTCGCGCTTGCCGGCCTCCATGATCTTGTCGCGCTCCTCCAGCAGCGCGGCGGCCCGGCGGAGGTCGGCGGGGAGCTCCGCGCGCAGCTCGTCGAGGGCGGCGATCATCTCGCCCCGGTCGACCATGCAGTTGTTGCGCGACATCGGCACGGAGCGGGCCTGCTCCACGATGGCGATCAGTTCGTCGATGCGATCGAGCGGGTCCACCGGTACCTCACTCCTGTCATAAGTCGGCCGACCTTCATGATGCGGCCTGCGCCCGGTTTCGGCGTCGCACACATCATGTCGCGCCTGCTCCACGCCGCCCCGCTGCACCCCCACCCGGCGCGTCGCCCCGCCCCGATCCTCGCGATCTTGCACTTTCCGCCCGGACAGATCGCCCCAACCGGGCAGATCAGGGGCACCAACCGCAAGATCGGCGGGTGGAGGAGGGAGGGAGGGAGGGCTGCGGGGGTTAGGGGTGGAGGCGAGACTTGAGTTGTTCGCGGACCACGTCGGGGACGTGGGCGGAGATGTCGCCGCCCCACTTGGCCACGTCCTTGACCAGGCTGGAGGAGAGGAAGGAGTAGAGGGGGTTGGTCGGCATGAAGAGGGTCTCCACGCCGGCCAGGCCGATGTTCATCTGGGCCATCTGGAGCTCGTAGTCGAAGTCGCTGACCGCGCGCAGCCCCTTGATCAGCACGCTCGCCTGCTGCGCTCGGCAGAAGTCCACCAGCAGCCCACGGAACGACTCGACCCGGACGTTGTCATACGAGGCCGTTACCTCGCGGAGCATGTCGATCCGCTCGTCGACCGTGAACAACCCCTGCTTCGACTGGTTGACCAGGACGCCGACGATCACCTCGTCGAAGAGCCGGCTGGCCCGGCCGATGATGTCGAGGTGTCCGTTGGTGACCGGGTCGAACGAGCCGGGACAGACCGCACGTCTCATGATCGGCGACCGTACCAAAGGGTGGTCTCGCCGTAACGGCGACTGCGCTCTCCCGTGACGCCTTCCACCCACGTGACCGGGCCGGTGCGGCCGGACCGCTCCACGATCACCAGGGCGTCCGCCGCCAGCCAGCCGCCGTCGGCCAGCGCGGCCAGCATCGCGGTGATCTCCTCGTCGGGTACGGCGTACGGCGGGTCGGCGAAGACCACGTCGTACGGGTCGCCGTCGGGGCCGGCCGCGAGCACCGTGGCCACCTTGCCGGTGACCAGGCGGGCGGCCGGCGCGGCCCGCAGCGCGCTGATGTTCTCCCGGATCACCCGGGCCGCCCGGGCGTCGGACTCGACCAGCAGCACGTGCTCGGCGCCCCGGGACAGCGCCTCCAACCCGACCGCTCCCGAGCCGGCGTAGAGGTCGGCGAAGCGCGCCCCGGTGAGGTCGAGTTCCGCCTGCACCGCGCTGAACAGCGCCTCCCGGACCCGGTCCGAGGTCGGTCGGGTACCGGCGCCGGGTGGCGCGGCGATCCGCCGCCCGCCGTACGCCCCGGCCACGATCCGGGTCACCGCGTGCTCCTGCGCATGCCCTGACGCTACGCGACGACCGGGGCGGCCCCGGCGACCCGGTGGGTACGTCGAGATGGATCACGCCGTGACCGTTCGTATATCAATGATCTCAAATTCATAACAGACCGCCGCCGGCACGCCGGTCGATGTAACGCCGCCGACCGAGACCTCGCTAGGGTCTGCCGGTCGCGCGGGCGCGAGACTCCGGTCCGCCCGCCGCACACCCCGATTTCCCCTCATCAGGAGTAGACGTGAACCGTCTGAACCTCCGGCGTGCCGCGGCCGTCACCGCCGGCGCGCTGCTCGGCCTCGCCGGCGCGGCCATCGTCGCCAGCCCCGCACTGGCCCACCACCCCGAGCCCTCCGGCACGTACTGCGCCGCCCAGGACGGCAAGGTCACCGTCAACTGGTCGGTGATCAGCAGCGAGACCGACATCTCCGGTCACATCACCAAGCTCGAATCCACCGTGCCCGGTGCCATCACCGGCGACCTGGCCATCGGGGCGGAACTGAAGAAGGTGAGCGAAGGCCCGCTGACCGGCACCCAGACCTACACCTTCGACGGTCCGATCCCCGAGCTGAAGCTCACCGTCGCGGCGCACTGGGAGCGCGGTGACCGGACCTACGACGGGGAGCGCACCGTCGTCGCCACGCCCAGCCAGGACTGCGGCCCGGCCGAGTCGCCGTCGCCGTCGCCCACCTCGCCGTCGCCGAGCGCCACCCCGGAGCCGACCAAGTCGCCCGAGGTCACCCCGTCGCCGTCCGCGCCCAGCCCGTCCGCGACGCCGTCCGTCCCGGCCGAGCCGGAGGAGCCGGTCTTCCAGCTCGAGCAGACCTGCAAGAAGATGACCTTCATCGTGGAGAACCCGGCGAAGGGCATCCCCTTCACCGCCACGATGACCACCGAGAAGGGCGTCACCAAGAAGCTCGTCTCCGAGCCGGGCAAGACCACCTCGGTCGAGTTCGACGCGTACCAGGGTCTCAAGGTCACGGTCAAGTACGACGTGGTCGAGGGCTCCGAGACGATCCCGTACACCCAGCCGAAGGACTGCGGCGGCCAGGGTGGCGGCCTGCCGGTCACCGGTCCGGCCGCCGGCGCCATCGCGGGTGGCGCGGCTGTGCTGCTCGCCGCCGGTGCGGTGCTGTTCGTGACGGCCCGCCGTCGTCGGGTCCGCTTCACCGTCTGACCCACGCCTGAGCCGCGGCGCGTCGACCACCCGGTCGGCGCGCCCGCGGCGCTTTCCGCCACGACCACGGCCCGACCAGGCGCCAACCGGGATGGAGTGGCTCCCCGGTCAGCCCTTCTCCAGGTATTCCGCGCGCTCCTCGTCGACCAGCGCGGCGACCGAGGCGGCCAGCGCCGGGTGCCGGGACAGCTCCCGGTCCTCCTCGACCAGCGTGATCGCCTCGGCCCGGGCGTCCCGGATCAGGTCGGTGTCCCGCAGCAGCGACAGCAGCCGCAGGTGGGAGCGGCGCCCGGACTGGGTGGCGCCCAACACGTCGCCCTCCCGGCGCTGTTCCAGGTCGAGCTCGGCGAGCTTGAAGCCGTCGGTGGTGGAGGCGACCGCGTCGAGGCGTTCCCGGGCCGACGAGCCCTCCAGGGCCTCGGTGACCAGCAGGCAGAGGCCGGCGGCGGAGCCCCGGCCCACCCGGCCGCGCAACTGGTGCAGCTGGGAGACGCCGAACCGGTCCGCATCCAGCACGATCATCACGGTGGCGTTGGGCACGTTCACGCCGACCTCGACGACCGTGGTGGCCACCAGCACGTCCAGGTCGCCGGCGGCGAAGGAGCGCATCACCGCGTCCTTCTCGTCGGCCGGCAGCCGCCCGTGCAGCACGCCGATCCGCAGTCCGTGCAGCGGCCCCTCGGCGAGCAGCGGCGCCACCTCGGTCACCGCCACCGGGGGCCGCCGCCCGTTGTCGTCCTCGCGCGGCGGTTCCTCCTCCGACGCCGGCCCCTCGCCGATCCGGGGGCACACCACGTACGCCTGGTGGCCGGCGGCGACCTCCTCGCGCAGCCGGCGCCAGGCCCGGTCGAGGAAGGCGGGCTTCTCGGCGGCCGGCACCACGTGCGAGGCGATCGGCGACCGGCCCTGCGGCAGCTGGGAGAGGGTGGAGACCTCCAGGTCGCCGTAGACCGTCATGGCGACCGTGCGCGGGATCGGGGTGGCGGTCATGACCAGCACGTGCGGCGGCTGCTCGGCCTTGGCCCGCAGCGCGTCCCGCTGCTCCACGCCGAAGCGGTGCTGCTCGTCGACGACCACCAGGCCCAGGTCGTGGAAGTCGACCCCCTCGTAGAGCAGGGCGTGGGTGCCGAGCACGATGCCGGCCCGCCCCTCGGCCACCTCGGCGAGCGCGCGCCGCCGGGCCGCCGCGCCGAGCGAGCCGGTGACCAGTTCCACCCGGGTCGCGTCGTCGGCCGCGCCCAGCTCACCGGCCTGGGCGAGCGGGCCGAGCAGGTCGAGCATGCCGCGGTAGTGCTGGGCGGCGAGCACCTCGGTCGGGGCGAGCAGGGCCGCCTGCCCACCGGCGTCGACCACCTGGAGCATGGCCCGCAGCGCGACCACCGTCTTGCCGGAGCCGACCTCACCCTGGAGCAGCCGGTGCATCGGGTGGGCGGTGGCCAGGTCGGCGGCGATCTCCCGGCCCACGACCTGCTGGCCGGGGGTCAGCTCGTACGGCAGCCGGGCGTCGAACGCGTCCAGCAGGCCGCCCGGTTTCGCGGGGCGGGCCTGCGCCGGCCAGGCGGCGGCCCGGTGCTTGCGCTGCACCAGGGTGAGCTGCACGGCGAAGGCCTCGTCCCACTTGAGCCGGCGGCGTGCCTGGTAGAGCGCCTCCTTGCTGGACGGCCGGTGGATCTCGCGCAGCGCCGTGCCGATGTCGACCAGGTTGCGGGTGGCCCGGACGGTGGCCGGCAGCGGATCCTCGGGCGGGGTGAAGGTGTCCAGCACCACCCGGACGCAGCGGGCGATCACCCAGGTCGGCACCGCCGCGGCGGCCGGGTAGACCGGGATCAGCGCCCCGGCGAACTCCTCGACCTCCTCGTTGGCCGCCGCCTCGCCGTCGCCGCCCTCGCCGAGCAGCACGTACTCCGGGCCGTTGAGCTGCCGCTTGCCCCGGAACTCGGTGACCTTGCCGGCGAACAGCCCCCACCGGCCGGGGCGCAGCTCCCGCTCCCGCCAGGCCTGGTTGCCGAAGAAGGTGAGGGTGAGCACGCCGCCGGAACCGTCGCCGACGGTCACCTCGAGGAGGTTGCCGCGGCGCTGGCGCATCGGCCGGACCGCGGTGCGCTGCACCTGGGCCAGGACGGTGACCTGCTCCCCCACGTCCAGCGAGCGGATGTCGGTGTGCTCGCCGCGCTCGTCGTAGCGGCGCGGGAAGTGGTAGATCAGGTCGCCGGCGGTGTGCAGGTCGAGGTGGCTGGCCAGGGCCTTGGCGGTGCGCTCGCCGACCAGCTTCTTCAGCGGCGTGTCGACCGTGGTCGGTTCGCTCGTCATTCGACCCCCAGCAGGAGCGGATAGTGCGGCTGGCCGCCCTCGTACGCCTGCACCTCGACGAACGGCCAGGACCGTTCGACGTGCTCGCGCACCCGGTCGGCCAGCCCCTCCGGGACGTCCGCCCCGCAGAGCAGGGTGACCAGCTCGCCCCCGCCGCCGAGCATCCGGTCGACCACGGCGGTGCAGGTGTCGAGGAGGTCGGCGCCGATCAGGTGCACCTCCCCCTCGACCAGCGCGAGGACGTCGCCCGGCCGGCACGGCCCGGCCACGGTGAGCGCCTCCTTGCTGGCGTGGCAGACCTCGGCGTACCGGCAGGCGCCGGCGGCCTCGGCCATGGCGATGACGTCGTCCTCGAAGCGCCGCTTCGGGTCGCGGACGGCCAGGGCCGCGAGGGCCTGCACCGGTGAGCGGGTGGGCACCACGCTCACCTTGACGCCGAGCCGGTGCGCCTCCCTGGCGGCCGCGCTGGCCACCGACTGGGTGTTGGGGTCGTTGGGGAGCACCACCACCCGGGCCGCCCCGGTGGCGCGGATCGCGTCGAGCAGCTCGCCGGTGGACGGGTTCGCCGGCACCACGGTGGCCCCCTCGGCGCCGAAGAGCTCGGCGATCCCGGCCCCGGTGGCCACCACCACGGCGGCCCGGCCGTCCGGCAGCGGCGCCGGCGGCGCGGGCGGCGCCGCCTGGTCGGCGAAGCGGGTCACGGTGATCCGGTGCGGGCGGCCGGCCACCACGCCCGCCTCGATCGCCGCGCCGACCTCGTTGACGTGCACGTGCACGTTCCAGGTGCCGACGCCCGTGCCGCCGTCGCCGACGATCACCAGGGAGTCGCCCAGCCCGTCCAGCTCGCCGCGCAGCCGGGCCACCGCCTCGTCGGTCGCGTCGAGCAGGTACTGCACCTCGTAGGCGTACGCCGGGGAGCCGGTCTCCCGGACGGCGGTGGCGGGCGGCCGGGCCGCGGGTGACGGGGCCGCCGGCGGCCGGGCGCTCTCCCCGGTGACGACCTCGACCAACGCGTCCAGGAGCAGGCAGAGGCCCCGACCGCCGGCGTCCACCACGCCGGCGCGGGCCAGCGCGGGCAGCTGTTCGGGGGTCCGCGCGAGCGCCCGCGCCGCCCCGGCCGCCGCGGCCCGGCACACGGCGCGCAGGTCGTCGGTGTCCGCCTGCTCGGCGGCGCGCGCCGCGGCGGTGGCCACGCTGAGCAGGGTGCCCTCGACCGGGTGGGCGACCGCGGCGTACGCGGCGGTGGCGGCGCCGGTCAGCGCGGCGGCGAGCTGCCGGCCACGGACCGCCGGGGCGGCGGCGAGCGCGTCGGCAAAGCCGCGCAGGAGCTGCGACAGGATCACCCCGGAGTTGCCGCGCGCCCCGAGCAACGCGCCCCGGGCCATCAGCCGCAGCGCGTGCCCGTGCGGGGTGTGCCCGTCGTCGGGGAGGGTGCCCAGGTCCATGGCGAGGGCCTGCTGGGCGGAGGTGAGGGTGAGCACCAGGTTGGTCCCGGTGTCCCCGTCCGGGACCGGGTAGACGTTGAGGTCGTCGATCTCGCCCTGGTGCCGCTGGAGGGCGGCCAGCCCGCTCGCACACCACCGGCGCACCGCGGCGGCGTCGAGGGTGTCCAGCACGTCGGAAAGCCTACTGGCGCGGACCGACACGCGCCGGGGTCGCCCGGCCTGCGTCGGCGTGTCCGAGGGCCCGGGGGCCGGGTGCCGGCCACGCCGTCCCCGCCGGTACGCTGGGCGCGTTTCCATCCGACCCCTCCAGCTCGGCGCGTCTGACGCCGCCGGCCTGGTGCAGTGGGCCGCCGACCGGGCCGGTTGGGCGTACCGGTCTGTCATCGGGTAACCTGGCCAGGTTGCCCGGGCAGCGCCTGGCGGCGACCTCATGAACGTTTCAAACCCAGGAGTATCCCGTGGCTAGCGTGTGCGACGTCTGTGGCAAGGGGCCGGGCTTCGGCCACAACGTGTCCCACTCGCACCGGCGGACCAACCGCCGCTGGAACCCGAACATCCAGTCGGTGCGTACCCCGGCCGGTGGCGGCACCACCAAGAAGATGCAGGTCTGCACCTCGTGCATCAAGGCCGGCAAGGTCACCCGCGCCTGACGCGGTAGCGCCACCCAGACTCGTCGGAAGCCGGCGGACCCGAACGGTCCGCCGGCTTCTGTCGTGCCCGGATTCCGGTGCCGAGGGTCGCCGGGGGCGGCCGTCGGGCCGCGCCGGTCAGGGCAGGAGCCGCCCCGGGCGGGCCCGGGGCGGCGGCCGTCAGAGCACCCGGCCGAACGAGAGACAGCCGGGGGCGTCCTTGTAGAAGCCGAAGTTCGGGATCCGCTCGTAGCCGGCCGAGGTGTACATGCCGATCGCCTCGGGCTGCTTGTCGCCGCACTCCAGGACGATCCGCTTGCGGCCCTGCTCGCGCGCCGACTCCTCCACCGCGGCGAGCACCGAGCGGGCCACGCCCCGCCCCCGGGCGGTCGGCGCGGTGTACATCCGCTTCAGCTCGGCCGTCCCGTCCTCGCCGTGGCTGCGCCAGCCGCCGCAGCCCACCGGCTGCCCGTCGAGGTAGGCGACCAGGAAGGTGCCCGCCGGCGGCTCGAAATCGGCCGCGTCGACCGGCGTGTCGTCGCCGCTGCCGCCGTACCGCTGGCCGAGGTCGGCCAGGGCTGCCCGGATCAACGCCTGCGACTCGGGCGCGTCGAAGCGCCGCACCCGGATCTCGATCTCACTCACGCCTGAAGGGTACGACCGGGGGCGGGCCCGGCCCGGGCGGCACCGCCTCGGTCGGACGCAGATCACTCCGCCCGGCGGAAGTGGTCCCACCCGCCGGGACCCGCGTACGCCGCCCCGTCCACGGTCACCCCGGCGCCCTCGCTCACCCGGCCGATCGCTCGCCAGCCCGGGGGCAGGGTCGCCGCCGCCGGGAAGGTCGCCGCCAGGGCGTGGTCCTCGCCCCCGGCCAGGATCCAGGAGTAGGGGTCGACGCCGAGCGCCTGCGCCGCGTCGCGCATCTGCCGGGGCACCTCGAACGCGTCCCGGGTCACGTCGATCGCCACCCCGCTCGCCTTCGCCACGTGCCCCAGGTCGGCCACCAGCCCGTCCGACACGTCGATCATGGCGGTGGCGCCGTGTCGGGCGGCCTCCGGCCCGGCCGGGTAGGGCACCTCGGGGCGGCGGAACGCCTCGACCAGCAGCCGGGGCGTGCGGAAGCCCCGGGAGAGCACCGTGTAGCCGGCCGCCGCCCAGCCGGTCCGCCCGGCCAGCGCCACCACGTCCCCGGGGCGGGCCCCCGAGCGGACCACCGGCGGCCGGCCGGCGAGGTCGCCCAGCGCGGTCACCGCGATGGTCAGGGTGGGGCTGGCCGACATGTCCCCGCCGACCACGCTCGCCCCGACCAGGGCCGCCTCGGCGCCCAGGCCGTCGGCCAGTTCCTCGGCCCAGCTGGTGTCCAGGTCGGCGGGGATGCAGAGGGCCACCAGCAGGGCGGTCGGGGTGGCGCCCATGGCGGCGATGTCGGCCAGGTTGGCCGCGGCCGCCCGGTGCCCGACGTCCCGGGCGCTCGACCAGTCCCGGCGGAAGTGCCGCCCCTCGACCAGCACGTCGGTGGAGGCGGCCACGCGCCGGTCCGGCGCCGCCACCACCGCCGCGTCGTCCCCGGGGCCGAGCAGGCAGCTCTCCCCGTACGTCAGCCGGGCGGTGACCCGGTCGATCAGTCCGAACTCTCCGACACTCGCGACCGTCATGCCGTCCCCTCGTCGCGCTCTTCCGCTTCGCAGTCCCACCGACCACGCCCCGACGTGTGCTCGCTCACCGCGTCCCCGCCGGCGACCGATACGGATCAGGGCCGCTCCGTAGGGTAGTTTCACCCTTCGGGCCGCCCCAGGCGGCGACGGACGGAGGTCGAGTCGTGGTACAGGCGTACATCCTCATCCAGACCGAGGTCGGTCGGGCGCGTGACGTGGCCGGGCAGATCGCGGACCTTGCCGGCGTGGTACGGGTCGACGCCGTCACCGGGCCGTACGACGTGGTCGTCCTCACCGAGGCGAACACCGTGGACGAGCTCGGCAAACTCATCGTCAGCAAGGTGCAGCTGGTGCCCGGCATCACCCGCACCCTCACGTGTTCGGTGGTGCGCCTGTAAGTGGACGAGATCACTTCCTCCCCCGATCCCGACCAGACGCCTCCGGCCGAGGCGCCGCGCCGCGACCGGTCGACCCGCAGCGCCGCGCTGTGGGCGACGCTGGTCGCGGTGCCGATCACCGTGGCGGTGGCCGGCTTCACCTTCGCCAAGCTCGCCCCGGACGAGCCGGCCGCCGCGCCGAGCGCCTCGGCGACCGCCGTCCGGCCGCAGTCGACCGCCCCGGTCGAGATGCCCGCGCCGACCCTCGCGGAGCGCCCCGCGACCGTGTGCCGCGCCCTGGTGTCCCAGCTCCCGCCGACCGTGCGGGACCTGACCCAGCGGCCGGTCACCGCCGGCGCCGAGCAGAACGCCGCGTACGGCGACCCGGCGCTGACCGTGGCCTGCGGCGGCACCCCGCCGGTCGTGCAGCCCACCGACGAGGTGTGGTCGGTCAACAAGGTCTGCTGGCACGCCGTGCAGGAGGCCGACGCGACGGTGCTGACCACCGTCGACCGGGAGACGCCCGTCCGGGTCCGGGTCCCCACGGAGTACGCGCAGCCCCTCCAGTGGGTCTCGCCGATCTCCGACGCGGTCGTCGCCGCGGTCCCGTCCGCGAAGACCGCCCCCGCCGGCTGCTCCGCCTGAGCTGTTCCGCCCGCCCCGGGGCCGCGCGGCCCCGGGGCGCCGCCGGGCCGGGTCAGCGGCCAGCGCGGCGCAGGGCGGTCCGGATGAGGCGGTTGACCAGCTTCGGATACTCCAGCCCGCTGGCCGCCCACATCCGGGGGAACATCGAGGTCGGGGTGAAGCCCGGCATGGTGTTGATCTCGTTGAGGTAGACGTCCAGCTCGGGGGTGACGAAGAAGTCGGCCCGGGCCAGGCCGGAGCAGTCCAGCGCGGTGAACGCCCGGGTGGCGTACTCCCGCACCTGGCGGGTGACCTGCTCGGGCAGGTTCGCCGGGATGTCGTACTCGCACGCGTCGTCGATGTACTTGGCCTCGAAGTCGTACCAGTCGTGGCCGGAGATCACCCGCACCTCGGCCAGCACCGACGCCTCGGGCGCGCCGCCGGCCTCGCCCTCCAGCACGCCGCACTCGATCTCGCGACCGACGATCGCGCCCTCGACCAGCACCTTGGTGTCGATCTCCCGCGCGGTGGCCACCGCCGCGTCGAGCTGGGACCAGTCGTCGACCTTGGTGATGCCGAAGGAGGAACCGGCCCGGGACGGCTTGACGAAGACCGGCAGGCCGAGGCGTTCCTTGTCCGCCTCGGTCAGGGTCATCCCGTGGCGCAGCACCACGTACGGGCCGACCGGGATGCCCTCGGCGGCGCAGAGCTTCTTGGTGAACTCCTTGTCCATGGCGGCCGCCGAGGCGAAGACGTTCGCCCCGACGTACGGGATGTCGGCCATCTCCAGCATGCCCTGGATGGTGCCGTCCTCCCCGTACGCGCCGTGCAGCACCGGGAAGACCACGTCCACGTCGGCCAGCGCGCGGGGGCCCTCCGCCGGGTCGAGCACCATCAGGCCGCCCACCGCCGGGTCAGCGCGGAGCACCAGCTCGACGCCCGAACCGGAGGTGATCTCCGGCAGCTTGCGGTCCTGGATCGCCAGCTGGCCCGGGTCGCCGCTGGCCAGCACCCACTGCCCCTGGCGGGTGATGCCGACCGGCACCACCTCGAACTCGTCCGGGTCGAGGGCGCCCAGCACGCTACCGGCGCTGACGCACGAGATGCCGTGCTCGGGGCTGCGGCCGCCGAAGACGATCGCCACACGGGTCTTGCCTGGGGTGGTCACTGAAGTCACCTCATCGTTCGCGACTGCGGCTGGCCGTGCTCGCCGGTGGCGCTCACCCGGTTGACCTTACTGTGCGTGGCGAGCATGGGCAGCCGATACCCGCGACACGCCACATCACCCCGCAACCGGTCAGCAAGACATATACGGACAGTAATCGGGATTACCGTCGAGCATGCCGGTCACTAGGGTGTTGCCCCAGACGACGGAGGTGCGCCACGGACAGCGCAGGAAGCAGCGTCGCCCGGGCCCAGGCCCTGCTCGAGGTGGGCCGCTGGGCCGACGCGGCGGTCCAGTTGACCGCCGCGCTCCGCTCCCGCCCGGATGACGTCAACGCGCTCTGCCTGCTGGCCCGCTGCCAGGACCTGGGCGGCGACGGGCGCCGGATGCTCGACGCCGCGGACCGGGCCCTGGCGGTCGCTGCGGACCACGAGTGGGCGCTGCGGTTGCGCGCCCGAGCGCTGCTCAAGCTGAAGCGCCCTCGGGAGGCCACCGCCGCCGCCCGGACCGCGGTCGCCGTGGCACCCGAAGAGTGGCGAACCCACGCCACGCTGGCCGAGGTGCTGGTCCAGCGGATGGGCGTGTGGTCCTCGGTGCGGGCCCGGATCAGCACGGACACGGTCCTGCGGCTGGCGCCCGAGGAGGCGGGGGCGCACGTGGTCGACGCCCAGGTCCGCCTGCGGGCCGGCGAGTTCGACGCGGCCCGACGCGCCTGCCACCGGGCGCTCGCGCTGGAGCCCGGAAATCAAGCCGCGCTGCACAACCTGGCCGTTGCGGACCTGGCCACCGAGCGGGTGGGCAGCGCGGTCCGGGGCTTCACCGCGGCGCTGGCGGTCGCTCCCGACGACCACCTCACCGGTACGGCGCACGGTCGCGGCGCCCGAGCCGTCCTGTGGCGTCTCTTCGACGTGCTCGCGGTGGCGACCCTGGTCCACACGGTTCTCTTCGAAGCGGCCGGGGATGCCCTGGGACGGTGGCGGCGGGTGGTCGCCCTCGGCACGGCGGCCCTGATCCTGGCCGGCTTCGGCTGGCTCTGCCGGCAGCAGTGGCGCGCCCAACCGGCGGCGGTCCGGTGGCGGTTGCGGGCGGACCGGCGGCAGGCCGCGGTGGTGCTGTGGCCGGTACTGGTCCTCGCGGCCGCGCTCGGGCTCACCATCCGGGCGTACCGCCCGACCCCGGACTCCTTCGGCGACCAGTTCGGGGCGCTCGCGCTCGCGGTCGCCCTCGGCTCGTTCGCGGTCCGCTGCCGCAACCTGCTGGCCCGAGGGGCCCGCAACACCCTGGTGCGGCTGACCCACCGGAGCGCGCTTACCGTCCACCGCGCCTGGCTGCGGGTCCGTGGCCGGCTGCCGGCGGCGGAACCGGCGCCGACCGGGTGTGAGGGTGAGCGCGGCCGGCCGACGGCGCAGTAGGCTGCTCGTCCTATGAGCTCAGATCCCGTCATCGACAGCCTGCGGGCCGCCCTCGACGGCCGCCCGGACGACCTGCCGCTGCGGCTGCACCTGGCCGGGCTGCTGCTCGACGGCGGCCGGGGCGCCGAGGCCATCGCGCACGTCGGGCAGGCGCTCGCCCGGGATCCCGGTAACGCGCAGGCCCAGGCCCTGATGCAGCGGGCGCTCGGGGCACCCCTACCGGAGCCGTCGCCGCCCCCGGCGCAGCGGCCGGCGCCGGCGGGGGGCGATCCGCTGGCCGCGTACGAGCAGGAGCTGGCCGACGTCGTGCCGCCGCGCTTCGCGCGGGCCGGCGACGAGCCGGAGCCGGTCCTCGGCGAAGCCGACCGGGTGTACGACGTGGAGTCCTCGTCGGTACGGCTGGCCGACGTGGGCGGCATGGCGGCCGTGAAGGAGCGCCTCGAGCTGGCCTTCCTCGGCCCGCTGCGCAACCCGGAGCTGCGCCGGATGTACGGCAAGAGCCTGCGCGGCGGCCTGATGCTCTACGGCCCACCCGGCTGCGGCAAGACCTTCCTGGCCCGGGCGGTGGCCGGCGAGATGGGCGCGAAGTTCCTCTCCCTGTCCATCGTGGACGTGCTGGACATGTGGGTGGGCAACTCCGAGCGGAACCTGCACGAGCTCTTCGAGGCGGCCCGGCGCAACGCCCCCTGCGTGCTCTTCCTCGACGAGATCGACGCCCTGGGGCACAAGCGGTCGCAGGTCTCGTCGAGCTCGATGCGGACGCTGGGCAACCAGCTCCTGGCCGAGCTGGACGGGATGGAGGGCAACAACGAGGGGGTCTTCGTGCTGGCCGCGACGAACACCCCGTGGGACGTCGACCCGGCGTTGCGCCGGCCGGGGCGGCTGGACCGGGTGGTGCTGGTGCTGCCGCCGGACGCCGAGGCCCGCGCCGCGATCCTCGAGTACCACCTGCGCGAGCGGCCGATCGCCAACATCGACCTGCGCCGGGTGGTCGCGGCGACCGAGGACTTCTCCGGCGCCGACCTGGCCCACCTCTGCGAGACCGCGGCCGAGTTCGCGATGGCCGACTCGGTACGCACCGGCGAGGTCCGGATGATCGAGCAGCGGGACCTGGAGCGGGCGTTGAAAGAGGTGCGCCCATCGACCCGCCCGTGGCTGTCGACGGCGCGCAACGTCGCCATGTTCGCCAACGAGGGCGGCGTCTACGACGACCTGGTGGCGTACCTGAAGCGGCGCAAGCTGCTGTGAGGCCCGGGCGGCCGGCGGCGGGCGGGTTCAGTCCAGCTGTTCGGCCGCCCGGGAGCGGCGCCCGACGGCGATGACCTTCACGCGCTGCCGCCCCGCGCGGACCATGCCCAGCGCCATGAAGGCGCCGGCGATCCGGTCCGCCGCCTCCCGGCTGCTCGCGCCGACCACCTGGCGGCGACGCTCGGGGCTGGTCCGCTCGTTGCGCGCCAGCCCCTCCGGCGACCGGACGTCGGTGAGGACCACGAGGAAGCGCGTCATCCCCGTCCACCTCCGCCGGGCGGCCGGCGACCGGTCACCGTCATGCGACTCCTCCCCGTCTGCTGGCCGGTGAGTGGCACGCGGCGATCGGGCCGTGGGGGAGCGAAAACCCGATCACCGCGCGCCCCATCCCCTCCGGTCACTCACCACCACCGTCGCCACGACCACCGGCGGTGAGGACGCCGCCACAGATTGACAGGTGGACACGCGTGAATGCAACTCTCATCAAAGTTCTCTCATGCGAATCCTCCTATAAATGTGCGACCATCGATGCATGGCGCCGAAGACCGCCCGGGCCCGACGGCTCGGCATCGCCCTGCGTACCCACCGGGAGGCCGCCGGCCTGACCCTCGAGGCCGCGGCCGACGAGATCAACAGCACCCGGAGCACCCTGTCCCGCTACGAGAACGCGCAGACCCTGGTCAGCCCGGCGACCGTGCGCGCCCTGCTCACCCTCTACGGGGTGAGCCCCGACGAGATCGCCCCGGCGGTGCAGCTCGCCAAGGACGCCCGCAAGCCCGGCTGGTGGGTCTCCTACTCGTACCTGCTCGACCGGCGGACCATCGACTTCATCGCGCTGGAGGCGGAGGCGACGGGCATCGCCAACTTCGAGCCCTCGGTGCTGCCCGGCCTGCTGCAGACCGCCGACTACATCCGCGGCGTCATGCGCGGCGGTCCGCACACCCTCGGCGACGAGCAGGTCGAGCAGCGCGTCCACCTGCGCCTCGACCGGCAGCAGCGACTCACGGGTGACGATCCGCCGATCTTCGACGCCATCATCGACGAGGGCGCCCTGCTGCGCCCGGTCGGCGACCGGTCGGTGATGGAGGCCCAGCTACGACACGTGCTCAAGATGACCGAACTGCCCAACATCACCGTGCAGGTCATCCCACTGGCCGCCGGCTACCACCGGGGCACCCGGGGTTCGCTGCACATCCTGGAGTTCGCCGACCCGGAGGACCCGATCATCGCCTCGGTGGAGACGGTCGCCGGGCAGATGGTCCTGGACCGCCCCGGCGACCTGCGTACCTGCACCAAGATCATGGAGCACCTGCGGACCGTGGCGCTCGGCCCGGCGGCCAGCCGGGACCAGCTCCTCCGCCTGCTCAACGAGAGGTAGACGCGATGAACGGCAACAACGACACCCGCCCGGCCACCGGCTGGCGCAAGAGCAGCCACAGCGGCGACGAGGGCGCGTGCGTCGAGATGGCGCTCCTGCCGGAGGCGGTCGCGGTCCGCGACTCGAAGGACCCGGCCGGGCCGGTGCTGGTCTTCGCCCCGGCCGCCTGGGCGGCCTTCACCGGCGCGCCGCCGCGCCCCTGACACCCGCCGCCGGTCCGGCCCGCGCCGGGTGGCCGGCCCATCGGGAACGACGGGCTCAGCCGGCGACCAGCGGGGCGACGCCGGCCCGGACCGCCTCCAGGGCGGCGATGGCCACCCCGCGCGCCCCGGCCATGTCCCGGTCGGGCACCAGGGCGAAGGTCGCGACCGCGGCCTGCTCGGCCCGGAGCACCGTGTGCTCACGTACGGTCGCCAGGAACCAGTCGCGGAACTGCGGCGCCGCCTCCACCACCCCGCCACCGACGAAGTACGCGTGCGGGTCGGTGAAGTTCGCCGCGATCGTGAAGAGCCGCCCCAGCGCCACCGCCTGCTGGGTGAAGACCTGCCGGGCCAGCCGGTCGCCTCGCTCGCCGTAGCCGCGGACGAGCTTCGCCGCCCGGCCCGGCTCCTCCGCCGCGAGCGGGTGCCCCGGGAACCGGCCCAGCCAGTACGGCAGCAGGTTCCGCTCGATCGCGGTCAGCGAGGCGACGCTCTCGACGTCCCCGGTGAAGCCGCAGGCGCAGGTGGGCGCGGGCTGGCCGGGCGCGAGCAGCCCGTCGAGCGGGATGTGCACGTGCCCGAACTCCCCCGCCATGCCGGCCGCGCCGCCCACCACCCGGCCGGCCTCCACCACCCCGCCGCCCAGGCCGGTGCCGACGATGGCGGCGACCGAGGAGCGGTGCATCGCGTCCGGTCCGAAGTGGACGTGGTGGGCGTAGAGGGCCGCGGCGTTGCCGTCGTTGGCGTAGACCACCGGCAGCCCCAACCGGTGCTCCAGCGCGCCGCGTACGTCGTAACCCCGCCAGGCGGGCTGGGAGAAGTTGGTCGAGCCGCGCGAGGAGATGACCCCGGTGGCGCTGGCCGGGCCGGGCGTGTCCAGCCCGACCGCGCGGACCAGCTCACGGGGCACCCCGGTCAGGGCCAGGATGCCGTCGAACGCCCGCGCGAGCGCCTCGATCGCCGCCTCCGGGCCGACCTTCACCTCGCTCGGAATCTCCACCAGGCCGTCCACCAGGAACCGGCCGTCGACCGTCAGGACGGTGGCGTTGTTGCTGTTCCCGCCGTTGTCCAGCCCTACCACCACCGGCACACCCGCGCTGCCCACGGCCACCGCCCTCCCACCCGAGCCTGACCTGAGGCTAGTTCGGCGCCCGCCGGCCCGCCATGCTCCGGACGGCCACCCGCCACCCGATCCCGGCCCGTGGTCCGAGCTGCCGGGCGGATCCGGCCGTGTCGGTCAGCCGGGCCGGCGGGCGGTGACGGCGGTGGCCTCCAGGTCCTCGTCGTACACCACGGTCGGCGCCAGTCCGGTCGCGGCCAGCACCCCGCGGAGCGCCTCGACCTGGCCAGCGCTGACCTCCACCGCCAGGTGCCCGCCCGGGGCCAGCCACTCGGCCGCGCCGGCCGCCACCCGGCGCAGCACCGCCAGGCCGTCGGCGCCGCCGTCCAGCGCCACCGGCGCCTCGTGCAGCCGCGCCTCCGCCGGCATCAGCGCCACCGCGCCGGTGGGCACGTACGGGGCGTTCGCCACCACCAGGTCCAGCCGTCCCCGCCACTGCACGGGTACGGGCGCGAAGAGGTCGCCTTCGTACACCGGCACGCCGAGCGGGTCGAGGTTGCGCCGCGCGCAGGCCACCGCGGCGTGGTCGATGTCGGCGGCGGCCAGCCAGCGCGGCGCAAGCCGGTCGTGCAGCACCAGCGCGGCGGCGCCGGACCCGCAGCAGAGGTCCAGCACGGCCGGGGTCGGGCCGGCCACCGCGGCCGCGGCGGAGACCAGCAGGGCGGTCCGCCCGCGGGGCACGAAGACCCCGGGGTCGACGGCGACCCGCCGGCCGCAGAACTCGGCCCAGCCGAGCAGGTGCTCCAGCGGTCGGCCGCCGACCCGCCGGTCGACCAGGTCGGTGAGGTCGGCGGCCGAGCCGGCGGCGGCGATCAGCAGTTCGGCCTCGTCCTCGGCATAGACGCAGCCGGCGGCGCGCAGCCGCCGGACGAGGGCGGGACGGTCAGGGTGAAACGATGCCATGGGATTGCCTTTCGGGAACGCTCGTCGGCACTCCCGACGTCGCCTAACCCTGGGGCGACGCGGACTCGGAGGGAGCGCCGGTCCTGCTCTGCTGGATCGGTCTCACCTCCTCGGGTCGGGCCCGCGCGGGCCGTGGCTGCCCGTCACCTTAGCGGAGCCGGCCGTGCCGGCCGGCCCCGGCGTCACTCCGTACTGGCGTCCAGTGCGGCGCTCACATCGGCCACCAGGTCGGCGGTGTCCTCGATGCCGCAGGAGAGCCGGACGAAGCCGGGCGCGGTGTCGTCACCCCACTGGGCGCGCCGGTCGGCCGTGGTGTGCAGCCCGCCGAACGAGGTGGCGGCGGCGACCAGGCGGGCGGCGTCGAGGAACCGGGCCACCCGGGTGGCGTCGCCCAGGTCGAACGAGAGCACCCCGGGCATCCGGCGCAGCTGGACCGAGGCGACCGGGTACGCCGGGTCCGCCGGCAGCCCCGGCCAGCGCAGGCCGGTGATGTCGGACCGGCCGGCGAGCAGCCGGGCGAGCGCCTCGGCGTTGGCCGTCTGCCGGGCCAGCCGCAGGTCCACGGTCGCCAGCGAGCGGTGGGCCAGCCAGCAGTCGAACGGGCCCGGGACTCCGCCGGTGGTGGTCCGCCACGCGGTGACCGGGTCGAGCAGTGCCGCGGAGCGGGTCGCCACATACCCCAGCAGCAGGTCGGAGTGGCCGGTGAGGGCCTTGGTGCCGGAGGCCACCACCACGTCGGCGCCGAGGTCCAGCGGACGCTGGCCGAGCGGGGTGGCGGTGGTGTTGTCCACCGCCAGGAGCGCCCCGGCGGCGTGCGCGGCGGCCGCCAGCGCCGGCAGGTCGGCCACGTCCAGGCCCGGGTTCGCCGGGGTCTCCAGCAGCACCAGCCGCACCCCCTCGAACGACGGGTACGGCCCGGCGGTCGGCACGAAGCCGACGCGTACCCCGACGCCCTCCAGGGTGGCGGTGGCGAACGCGCGCACCGGGAAGTAGCCGTCGGCGGGGAGCAGCACGGTGTCGCCGGGGCGCAGCAGCGCCAGCAGCAGCCCGGTGATGGCCGCCTGGCCGCTGGCGAAGACCCGGCAGTCCCCGCCCTCCAGCTCGCCGATGGCCGCCTCCAGCAGCCGCCGGGTGGGGTTGTCCGGCCGGCCGTACCCGTTCGGGGTCGCGTCCGGCCCGCGCCACGGGTCGAGGTGGTAGGGCGCGGCGAAGACCGGGCCGGGCAGGAAGGGCTGCCCCGGCTCCGGAGCCGGGAGCCCGGCGTGCACGCTGCGGGTGCCGTCACCCCACTCGGTCATCGCCGGCTCACTCGTACGACTCGGGCTTGGCGGTCCGGCTCATCAGGGCGTCCACGGCGAGCCGCGGGTCCATCCCCTCGTGGCAGATCCGCTCGATCTGCTCGGTGATCGGCATCTCCACCCCGTTCGCCCGGGCCAGGTCGCGGATCGACAGGCAGCTCTTCACGCCCTCGGCGGTCTGCCGGGTGGCCGCCTGGGCCTGCTCCAGGGTCTCCCCCCGGCCCAGGTGCTCGCCGAAGGTGCGGTTGCGGGCCAGCGGTGACGAGCAGGAGGCCACCAGGTCACCCATGCCGGCCAGGCCGGCGAAGGTGATCGGGTCGGCGCCGAGCGCCACGCCGAGCCGGGCGGTCTCGGCCAGGCCCCGGGTCATCAGCATGGCCCGGGTGTTGTCGCCGAAGCCCATCGCGGTGGCGATCCCGTACGCCAGGGCGATCACGTTCTTCACCGCCCCGCCCAGCTCGCAGCCGATCACGTCGTCGTTGGTGTAGGGGCGTAAGTACGGCGTCCGGATCGACGACTGGACCAGGGCGGTCCGGCGGCTGTCGGTGCCGGCGACCACGGTCGCGGCGGGCTGTTCGGCGGCGATCTCCGGGGCCAGGTTGGGCCCGGAGACGACCACCACCCGGTCGGCGGTCACCCCGGCGGTCTCCATGATCACCTGGCTCATCCGCTTGGTGGTGCCCAGCTCGATGCCCTTCATCAGGGAGACGAGCGTGGCGTCGGGGTCCAGGTGGGGGGTCCAGTCGGCGAGGTTGCCGCGCAGCGTCTGCGACGGCACGGAGAGGACCACCACCTCGGCCCCGACGATCGCCTCCGCGGCGTCCCCGGTCGCGGTGACCCGATCGGGCAGCCGCACGTCCGGCAGATAGTCCGGATTGTGGCGGCCGGTCCGGATCGCCTCGGCCACCGACGCCCGCCGGGCCAGGATCGTCACGTCCCGGCCGGCGTCGGCGAGGATCTTGGCGAACGCGGTCCCCCAGGATCCGGCCCCCAGCACGGCCACGTGTCCGCTCACTCGGTCACCTCGGGCGTGGGGGTGCGGGCCGGGCGCTCCCAGAGCGGGGGTGGTGTGCCGCCGCGGATCTCGGCGGCCAGGTCACGGATCCGCAGCATGATCGTGTCGGTCATCTCCTCCAGGATCGCCCGGCTCGGCGTGGCGCCGGCCCACCGGCTCAGGTCCACCGGCGGTCCGGCCACCACGGTGACCGGGATGCGCGGGCGCAGCCCGAAGTGTTTCGTCCGCGGGTCGAACAGCTTCTCCGGTCCCCACATGACGACCGGGATCACCGGCGCCCCGGTGGCCAGCGCCAGCCGGGCCGCGCCGGTCTTGCCCTTCATCGGCCAGAGGTCCGGTTCCCGGGTGGTGGTCCCCTCCGGGTAGATCACCACGGCCCCACCCTCGCGCACCGCCTCGACCAGCCGGTCCAGCGACTTGACCGCGTCGACGGTGCCGCGTTCCACCGGGATCTGCCGGCACCGGTGCAGGATCCAGCCGATCACCGGAACCCGGAACACGCTGGCCTTGCCGAGGTACTGCGGCCAGCGCCCGGAGTCGTAGATGAAGTGTGCGGAGACCAGCGGGTCGGCGTGCGAGATGTGGTTGGGCACGATGATGACGCCGCCGTCGCGGCGCAGGTGCTCCATGCCCCGCCAGGTGCGCCGGGTCCAGACGGTCAACACCGGCTTGACCAGCACCACGGCCAGCCGTGGCCAGAATCCCACCTTCCGCCGCGCCACCCTGTCTCCTCCTCGTGCCCGACCGCGCACCGACACCCCGCCGACGGAAATCATGCCTGCTCGCCCCGGGTCCGGCCAGTGAGGGTACCGCCGTCCCACTGGCAGGATGGTCACGTGCCTGAGCCGAGCTGGACCGTGGTGGTGCCGGTGAAGCGCCTCGGGGCGGCGAAGAGCCGCCTGCGGGGCGCGCTGCCGGCCGTACCCCATGAGGAGCTGGCGCTGGCCCTGGCGGCCGACACGGTCCGCGCGGTGCAGGCCTGCCCGGCGGTGGCCGAGGTCCTGGTGGTCACCGACGACCCGCGGGTGGCCGCGGAGGCCACCGCGGCCGGCGCGCGGGTCGCGCCGGACCCGGCGGGCGGGCTGAACGCGGCCTTCCGGCACGGCGCCGCCGTGAGCGACCCGGGTGCCGCGGTGGCCGGCGTCACCGCCGACCTGCCGGCGCTGCGCCCGGCGGAGCTGGCCGCGGCGCTGCGGGCCGCGGGCGGCCCGGGGGTACGCGGGTTCGTGGCCGACGCGCCGGGGACCGGCACGGTGCTGCTCGCCGCCCCGGCCGGGGTGCCGCTGGACCCCCGCTTCGGGGTGGGCTCCGCCGCCGCCCACGCGGCGAGCGGGGCGCTGCCGTTGCCCGGGGACTGGCCCACCCTGCGCCGCGACGTGGACACCGCCGAGGACCTGGCCGCGGCGGCCCGGCTGGGGCTGGGCCCGCGCACCGCCGCGCTGCTCGACACCCGCGCGGCCGCCCCGACCGGCCGGCCCGTCCGGTACGGTGCTGGCATGCAGGGCACGGTGGCCACCTACGACCCGTCGACCCGCAGCGGGGTGCTGCTCCTCGACGACGGCACGGAGCTGGCCTTCCCGGCCCGCGCGTTCGACGCCTCCGGGTTGCGGCTGCTCCGGCTCGGGCAGCGGCTCCGGATCGAGCGGGATGCCGCCGGCGAGGTCGTCCGGGTGACTTTGCCGACGATGGCCTGACGACCTGGCCCGAGTTCATTTTCTGTTCACCGTTATCGGGGAATCATGAGGTGGTGAGCACCCCTCGCGAGCGTCCCGAGAGTCCGCAGCACCTCCTGCACCCGACCGCGCCCCGCAACGGCACCGCCGCCCGCGGCACCGACGGGCGCTTCCGCCGGGTCCGCCCGCCGGAGGAGAGCCTCTCCACCGAGCTGGACGACGCCGCCACCACCGGACTGGAGGAGGCGCTCGACCCGGTCGAGGGGCCGGGCCCGGACGCGGAGCCGCCGGCCGCGCAGCCGCTGCCGGAGGAGCGCTTCCTCAACCGGGAGCTCTCCTGGCTCGACTTCAACGCCCGGGTGCTGGCGCTGGCCGAGGACCCGCGTACGCCGTTGCTGGAGCGGGCGAAGTTCCTGGCCATCTTCGCCAGCAACCTCGACGAGTTCTACATGGTCCGGGTGGCCGGGCTGAAGCGCCGCCTCTCCGCCGGCCTGCCGGTACGCGGCGGCGACCGGATGCCGCTGCGTACCCAGCTGGAGCTGGTCGCGGAGAAGACCGCCGACCTGGTGGCCCGGCACGCCGCCTGCTTCGTCGACGACGTGCTGCCCCGGCTGGCCGACGAGGACATCCGGATCCTGCGCTGGAGCGACCTGGACGACGCCGAGCGGGAGCGGCTGCGCACCTGGTTCCGCGAGCACATCTTCCCGGTGCTCACCCCGCTCGCGGTGGACCCGGCGCACCCGTTCCCGTACATCTCCGGGCGGTCGCTGAACCTGGCCGTCTCGGTGCGCGACCCGGACGGCGGTTCGGAGCTGTTCGCCCGGGTCAAGGTGCCGAACAACGTGCCCCGGTTCGTCCGGGTGGCCCGCGACCAGCCCGGGGTGCGCTTCCTGCCGGTCGAGGACCTCATCTCGGTGCACCTCGGGCAGCTCTTCTCCGGCATGCAGGTGGTCGAGTGCCACCTGTTCCGGGTCACCCGCAACGCCGAGGTGGAGGTCGACGAGGACCGCGACGAGGACTTGCTCCAGGCCCTCGAACGGGAGCTGGCCCGGCGCCGGTTCGGCCCGCCGGTGCGGCTGGAGGTCGCCGCCTCCATCTCCGACCACATGCTGGAGCTGCTCGTCCGCGAGCTGGACATGGACAGCCACGACGTGCTGCGGGTCCGCGGCCTGCTCGACCTCTCCGCGCTCTGGCAGGTGTACGGCGAGGCCGACCGCCCCGACCTGAAGGACCCGCCCTTCGTGCCGGCCACCCATCCCCGGCTCGTCGAGGGTGAGGTGCCGCGCAGCGTCTTCGCCACCCTGCGGGACGGGGACATCCTGGTGCACCACCCGTACCACTCGTTCGCCACCAGCGTGCAGCGCTTCATCGAGCAGGCCGCCGCCGACCCGAACGTGCTGGCCATCAAGCAGACCCTCTACCGCACCAGCGGCGACTCCCCCATCGTGGACGCACTGGTCGACGCGGCCGCCGCCGGCAAGCAGGTGGTGGTGCTGGTGGAGCTGAAGGCGCGCTTCGACGAGGTGGCCAACATCGGCTGGGCCCGCACCCTGGAACGCGCCGGCTGCCACGTCGTCTACGGCCTGGTGGGCCTGAAGACGCACTGCAAGACCGCCCTGGTGGTACGCCAGGAGGGCAACCAGATCCGCCGCTACTGCCACATCGGCACCGGCAACTACCACCCGAAGACCGCCCGGCTCTACGAGGACTTCGGCATGCTCACCGCCGACCCGGAGATCGGCGCCGACCTGACCGACCTGTTCAACGTGCTCACCGGCTACAGCCGGCAGACCGCGTACCGGCGGCTGCTGGTGGCCCCGCAGGGCATCCGCCGCGGGCTGATCGAGCGGATCGAGCGGGAGGTCGAGCACGTCCGGCTCGGCATGCCGGGGCTGGTGCAGTTCAAGGTGAACGCGCTGGTCGACGAGGAGATCACCGATGCGCTCTACCGGGCGTCCCGGGCCGGCGTCCACGTCGACCTGCTGATCCGGGGCATGTGCACGCTGCGGCCGGGGGTGCCGGGGCTGTCGGACAACATCCGCGTCCGCTCGATCCTCGGCCGGTTCCTGGAGCACTCCCGGATCTTCCGGTTCGGCAACAACGGCGACGCGGAGTTCTGGATGGGCTCGGCCGACCTGATGCACCGCAACCTGGACCGCCGGGTGGAGGCGCTGGTGCAGGTGAGCGACCCGGTGGCCCGGGCCGAGCTGGACCAGGTGCTGACCGCCGCGTTCAGCCCGGAGGTGGACGCGTTCGAGCTGGCCGGGGACGGCACCTGGCACCGGCGGCCCGGGACCGACGACGCGCCGCTGACGGACCTGCAGGAGCTGCTCCTGCACCGGGTGGGCGGGACGGCCGGCTGAGCGGCGCCCGGCGCGCCGCGGGCGGGCTTACGGTGAGCGGATGACGGACGACGAACCGGTGCGGATCCGGGCGGCGGGCGGGGTCGTCTGGCGCCCGGGCGCGGCCGGCGTCGAGGTCTGCCTCGTGCACCGCCCCCGGTACGGCGACTGGTCGCTGCCGAAGGGCAAGTTGGACGCGGGGGAACACCCGCTGCGCGCGGCCGTCCGCGAGGTGGCCGAGGAGACCGACGTCCGGGCGGTGCCGCAGGTGCGCCTGCCGACGGTCCGCTACCGCAGCGAGGGTCGGGCGAAGGCGGTCGACTACTGGTCGATGCGGGCCGTCGCGCAGGGCGGTTTCCAGCCGGACACCGAGGTCGACGAGGTCCGCTGGCTCCCCGTCGACGAGGCGCTACGCCTGGTCAGCTACCCGCACGACACCGAGGTGATCGCCGCGTTCGCGGCGCTGCCGCCGGTGACCGGCACGGTGCTGCTGGTCCGGCACGCGCACGCCGGCAAGCGGGGCACCTGGACGGGCCCGGACACCGGCCGGCCGCTGGACGCGGAGGGCTGGGCGCAGGCGCAGGCCCTCGCCCCGCTGGTGGCCCTGATCCGCCCGGCCCGCCTGGTCTCCGCCTCGGCCCGCCGCTGCGTGCAGACCCTGGACCCGGCGGCCGCCCTGCTGGACCTGCCCATCGAGGTGGTCGGCGACCTGGACGAGCCGAAGCCGGGCCAGCAGCCGGAGGAGTGCGCCCTGGCCGGGGCGGCCCGGCTGACCGACCTGGCGGCCGCCGGGGAGCCGGTCGCCGTGTGCAGCCAGGGCAAGGTGATCCCCGGCATGCTGGAACGCCTGACCGGGCGGGCCGACGACTTCACCACCGCGAAGGGCGGCGGCTGGCTGCTTGCCTTCGCCGGCGACCGCCTGCTCGCCGCCGACCGGCTGTAAGGAGGGGCCCCTGCTTAACGCCTCCGGTAGGGCAGGGCCCCCGCCTAACCGCCGGCACCGGGCAACGGAGGGTCCCGCATTCAGCGCGGAGTCAGGGTGACCGCGACGGGTAGGTGGTCGCTGGCCGTGGTGCGCGGCGCCCGCGCGTCCGTCGCGGTGAGGCCGGGTGAGACGAAGACGTGGTCGATCTGCTCGCGCGGATCGTCGGCCGGGCTGGTCGGCAGCGGCCGGGCCGCGGCCAGCGCGTCCACCAGGCCGGCCGTGGTGAACTCGGCGAACGCGGGCTCGCCCGGCTCGGTGTTGAGGTCGCCGGCCAGCACCAGCGGGCGGCCCGCCGCGTACCCGGTGGCGAAGGCGGCGACCTCGCGGGCCTGGGCCACCGGCCCCTGCCCGGGCGGCGGTTGCAGGTGGGTGGCGACCACGGCGAGATCCCGGCCGCCGCCCAGGTCGAGCGTGACGCCGAGGGCCTGTGCCCCGGTCGGCGCGCCGTGCGCGGCCAACGGCCGGGTCCGGGCGGACCGGACCGGGAAGCGGCTGAGCACCGCGTCACCCCAGACCGGATCGGCGGCGGGCGCGAAGACGTACGGCATCCGCAGCCGCTGGGCCAGCCGGGCGAGGGTGTCGTGGCCGCCGTTGAGCAGCCAGCCCCGGTCCACCTCGCTGAGCAGCACCACGTCGGGCCGGCTGCCGGTGACCACCCGGGCCACCGCGTCCAGGTCGAGCCGGCCGTCCAGCCCGAACCCCATCCGGATGTTGTACGCGACGACCCGTACCGCCGGCGGTGGCGCGGCGGCCGGCGGTGGCGCGGTCGCCGGCCGGTGCATCTCGAGCGCCACCCCGGTCAGCAGCACCAGGGCCAGCACGGTCGACCTGCGGGGCCATCCGGTGAGCACCGGGCTGCCCTGCGCCGGCCCGGCGAGGGCGACCACGGCGATCAGGGCGGCCACCGCCACCGGCACCCAGCCGTTGGGATAACCCAGGTCATACGCGGCGTAGTAGGCGACCGCAGCGACGGCGAAGACCAGCATCCCGCCGACGGCGGCGGATCCGCGTCGCGCCGCAGCACGATCGTCCGCCTCGGCCGTGGGCGGGAAGGTGGTGTCGGTGCGGCCGAGGCAGCCGCCCAGGCCGGCGGCGGTGAGCAGGTACGCCGGCACCAGCCAGCCCGGCCGGTCGGCGGCGAAGAGCCCCGCCCCGACCAGCAGCGCGGCCGGCCAGAGCCCGCGCGCCAGCCAGGCCGGCAGCCGGGTGAGGGCGGCCAGCAGGAAGAGCAGGACCGCGTAGCCCGGCAGGACCGAGGGGTGCCCCTCCGGTGGCTGGGCGACGCCGTCGCCGTAGGAGCCCGCGGCGCTCCACAGCGCCGGGGAGAGCGCCACCTGTCCGGCCAGTAGCAGCGCGGGCCCGCACAGCAGCCAGGCCCGGCCGCCCGCCGTAGGCCAGGCGGCCGACCGCCGGCCCGCCGCCGCCGCGCCGGATCCGGCGGTGGGCAACGCGGCGGGCACGCACAGGGCGTCGGCGGGTACCGCCGCACTGGTCGCGTCGTCAGCGGACGCGACCGGCGCCGGCCGCCCGCCGAGGACCGCGGACGTCGCCAGGAACGCCAGCACCAGCAGGCCGCTCACGCCCCACCCGAGCGCACCGCCCCGCCAGACCAGGTCCTCGGTGGCCAGCAGCGCGTGACCGACGGCGGACACCGTCAGGCCGATCGCCAGCCCCGGGACCGGCCGGTCGACCGGCGCGGCGGTCGCGGCGAGCCAGACCAGGCCGGCGAGCAGCCCGGCACAGGCCAGCCAGAGCTGTGCCCGGCCGCCGGGCGCGGCGGTCAGGGTGAGCCGGGCAGCGGCCAGCACCCCGGCCGCCACGAGGCCGACCGGGCGGGGACCGCACCGACGGACGAGGGCCGGAGCGGAAAGCGCGAGCACGAACCAGCTGAGCGCGAACGCGCCGAGCAGTTCGGCCGGCGTCTCGGCCGCCCGGCCGAAGATGGTGATGACCGAGGGGAGCCACACCCGGAGCACGTCCAGCAGGACCACGACGCCGAGAGCGAGCGCGGCGGAATGGAGATGACGGTGGCGCACGGCGCCTCTTCTCGTGACCGACGGGGTGTTCGGCACGAGGATTCTCCGGGGCCGCTCGACGGTGGGTCAACGCGTACCCACGAAGAAGGGCGCCCACCGCGAGCGGTGGGCGCCCTCAGGCCGGTCGGGTCAGCGCCGGGTGGCGGCCTTCTTGGCCGGTGCCTTCTTCGCGGGCGCCTTCTTGGCGGCCGTGGTCTTCTTCGCCGCGGTGGCCTTCGCCGCCGTGGTCTTCTTGGCCGCGGTGGTCTTCTTGGCCGGCGCGGTCTTCTTGGCCGGCGCGGTCTTCTTGGCCGCGGTGGTCTTCTTGGCCGCGGTGGTCTTCTTCGCCGCCGCCGTCTTCTTGGCCGCGGTGGCCTTCGCCGCCGCGGTCTTCTTGGCGGCGCCGGCCGCGGTGGTCTTCCTGGCGGTGGTCGCCTTGGCCCCGGCCGCCTTCGCGCCGGTGGCCTTGGCGGCGGCCGCGGTGGTCTTCTTGGCGGCGGCCGTGTCCTTCGGCACCTTGCCGCTGGCCACCATCTCCTTGAACCCGGCGCCCGGGCGGAACGTCGGGACGGAGGTCTTCTTGACCTTCACCGCCTCGCCGGTCCGCGGGTTGCGCGCTGTTCGGGCGCCTCGGACGCGCTTTTCGAACGCTCCGAAACCGGTGATCGCCACCTTCTCGCCCTTGGTGACCGCCCCCTGAACCTCAGCGAGGACCGCGTCGAGCGCGGCCGTCGCCGTCTTCCGGTCCCCCAGGCGAACGGCGAGCGCCTCAATGAGCTCGGCCTTGTTCACGACTTCCTCCCGATTGTGCAACTGACTCGACGCGAGCCATTCTGCGCGCACGGTATGCCCTGTGCTGCCTGGACACAAACATTCGATGGAAAAAAGCCCTTGTGTCGTAACGGATTCGCCCCCACCGGCCGGGCCGGTGGGGGCGAAAAGCTATCTGTGGTCAGGCGACCGAGGGCAGGAACGACGGCCGGGACCCCTCGAACGCACTGATCTCGGCCTCGTGCCGGAGGGTGAGTCCAATGTCATCCAAGCCCTCCATCAGCCGCCAACGGCTGTGGTCGTCCAGCGGGAAGGCCCAGGTGGCGTCGCCGGCGTGGACCTGGCGGGCGGTGAGGTCGACCGTGATCGCAGTGGTGGGGTCGGATTCCACCAAGTCCCAGAGTTCCTCGACGGCTTTCAATTCCAGCTCCACCGGAAGGAGACCTTCCTTGAGCGCGTTGCCGCGGAAGATGTCGCCGAAGCGGGGAGAGATCACGGCGCGGAAGCCCCAGTCCCGCAGCGCCCAGACGGCGTGCTCGCGGGAGGAGCCGGTGCCGAACTCCGGGCCGGCGATCAGAATCGACGCACCCGAATGAGCGGGATCGTTGAGAACGAATGACGGGTCCTCCCGCCACGCGTTGAAGAGCCCGTCTGCGAAACCGGTCCGGGTCACCCGCTTGAGGTACACGGCGGGGATGATCTGGTCGGTGTCCACGTTGGACCGGCGCAGCGGCACGGCGGTGCCGGTGTGGGTGGTGAACTTGTCCATCTCTCGGCTGCCCTTCTACAGGTCGGCGGGGGCGGCCAGCCGGCCGACCACGGCGGTGGCGGCGGCGACCGGCGGGGACACCAGGTGGGTACGCCCGCCCCGGCCCTGGCGGCCCTCGAAGTTGCGGTTGGAGGTCGAGGCCGAGCGCTGGCCCGGCGACAGGGTGTCCGGGTTCATGCCCAGACACATGGAGCAGCCGGCGAAGCGCCATTCGGCGCCGGCGTCGGTGAAGACCTTGTCCAGCCCCTCCGCCTCGGCCGCCTCGCGGACCGCGGCGGAGCCGGGGACCACCAGCATGCGTACGCCGTCGGCGACCTGGTGTCCGCGCAGCACGTCGGCGGCGGCCCGCAGGTCCTCCAGCCGGCCGTTGGTGCAGGAGCCGACGAAGACCACGTCCACCGCGAGGTCGCGCAGCGCCGTGCCCGGCTTGAGGTCCATGTACTCCAGGGCCCGCCGGGCGGCCGCCCGCTCCGGCTCGGTGACGAACTCCTCCGGGTCCGGCACGGCGGAGCCCAGCGGCGCCCCCTGCCCGGGGTTGGTGCCCCAGGTGACGAACGGGGTGATCCGGCTGGCGTCCAGGGTCACCTCGGCGTCGAACGTCGCCCCCTCGTCGGTGGGCAGGGTCCGCCAGTAGTCCACCGCCGCGTCCCAGTCGGCCCCCTCGGGCGCGTTCGGCCGCCCCTTCAGGTACGCGAACGTGGTCTCGTCCGGCGCGATCATGCCGGCCTTGGCGCCCCACTCGATGGACATGTTGGCGATGGTCATCCGGCCCTCCATGGAGAGGTTCCGGATCGCCTCACCGCGGTATTCCACGATGTGGCCGCGCCCGCCGCCGGTGCCCACCTGGGCGATCAGCGCCAGCACCAGGTCCTTGGCGGTGACGCCGGGGGCGAGCTGGCCGGTGACGTTCACCGCCATGGTCTTCGGGCGGGCCTGCGGCAGCGTCTGGGTGGCCAGCACGTGCTCCACCTCGCTGGTGCCGATGCCGAAGGCGAGCGCGCCGAACGCGCCGTGGGTGGCGGTGTGCGAGTCGCCGCAGACGATCGTCATGCCCGGCTGGGTGAGGCCCAGCTGCGGGCCGATGACGTGCACGATGCCCTGGTTCTCGTCGCCCAGCGGGTGCAGCCGTACGCCGAACTCGGCGCAGTTGCGGCGCAGCGTCTCGATCTGGGTGCGGGAGGTGGGGTCCGCGATCGTGAGCAGGTCGCCGCGACGGGACCGGAACGCCGGGTCGGCGTACCCGGTCGGGGTGTTGTGGTCCTCGGTCGCGATCGTCAGGTCGGTGCGGCGGACCCGGCGGCCGGCGAGACGGAGGCCGTCGAACGCCTGCGGGCTGGTGACCTCGTGGAGCAGGTGCAGGTCGATGAAGAGCAGGTCCGGCTCGCCGTCGGCGGCGCGGACGACGTGCGCGTCCCAGACCTTCTCGGCCAGGGTCCTCGGTTGAGTGACTCCCACCATCTGGACATCCTAAATTCTGGGAGGTAAATTTCGGCTTGTGGGACACAGTATGAGCGGTGTCGGCGTTCTCGACAAGGCGGTGGTCATTCTGGCCGCCTGCGTCGACGGCGCCAGCCTGGCCGAACTCGTTGAACGCACCAAGCTGCCCCGGGCCACCGCGCACCGGCTGGCGCAGGCGCTGGAGATCCACCGGATGCTGGTCCGGGACACGCAGGGACGGTGGCGGCCCGGCCCCCGGCTCGGGGAGCTGGCCAACGCCGCGCCGGACGTGCTGCTGACCGCGGCCGAGCCGCTGCTCGCCGCGCTGCGCGACGCCACCGGGGAGAGCGCCCAGCTCTACCTGCGCCGGGCCGACGAGCGGATCTGCGTGGCCGCCGCCGAGCGGGCCAGCGGCCTGCGCGACACCGTGCCGATCGGCTCGGTGCTCCCGATGACGGCCGGTTCCGCCGCGCAGATCCTGCTGGCCTGGGAGCCGCCGGAGGCGGTGATGCCGCTGCTGCCCCGCTCCAAGTTCACCGGCCGCACCCTGGCCGAGGTACGCCGCCGGGGCTGGGCGCAGAGCGTCGCCGAGCGGGAGGCCGGCGTGGCGAGCGTCTCCGCGCCGATCCGGGACCGGACCGGCCGGGTGATCGCCGCGATCAGCATCTCCGGCCCGATCGAACGCCTCGGCCGCCGCCCCGGCGAACGCCACGCCATGGCCGTGGTCCGCGCCGGCCAACGCCTCTCCGGCCTCTGACCCCCTCCCGGCTGCCGCCCGGTGGCGGAGTCCGGGCCCGGATGCGGAATGGCGAACGGCCCGTCTCGCGGGAGCGAGACGGGCCGTTCGGTGTGGTAGCCCCGACCGGATTCGAACCGGCGCTACCGCCTTGAGAGGGCGGCGTCCTGGGCCGCTAGACGACGGGGCCAGGCACTTTTCCTGCTTCACCACCCTGGCGGGCGGCGCGGCAGTAGTCTAGCGGCACCACGTCCACCCCGGGCCAGGGGGGTCGGCGCCGGCAGCCGCCGTCGGAGACACGAAACAGCCCGCCCCATGAGGTGGGACGGGCTGTCAGCGCTGTAGCCCCGACCGGATTCGAACCGGCGCTACCGCCTTGAGAGGGCGGCGTCCTGGGCCGCTAGACGACGGGGCCAGAACTTTCTGCTCCCCCGCCCGTACCGGGCGAGGAAGCTGCACTCTATCAGAGATCACCTGCCCGCTCCTCGCGCGAGGAGCGGAGCAGAACTCCGCCAGAATCCAGCGTCCGGGATTCTCACGAACCCGCGGCTGCGCTGGGGTACCAGGACTCGAACCTAGACTAACTGAACCAGAATCAGTCGGGCTGCCAATTACCCCATACCCCATTGGCCCCTTGCGGCGCCGGGAATGAACTTTACCCTCCCCGTGCCGGCAGGCCAAATCCAACCCCCCGAACCGCACGTGACCTGCGGAAACGAGACGTCGGACGCATCAGGCGACCGGCACCACCGGGTTGGTGAGCTCGCCGATCCCCTCGATCCGCACGGTGACCGTATCCCCGTCGGTGAGCGGGCTAACCCCCGCCGGAGTGCCGGTCAGCACCACGTCACCGGGGAGCAGCGTCATCACGTGGGAGATGTACGACACCAGGGCCGGCACGTCGAAGACCATGTCCTTGGTCCGGCCGAGCTGGCGTACCTCCATCTCCTCCGGGTTGCGGCCCACCTCACAGCGGACCTCCAGGTCCGAGACGTCCAGGCCGGTGGTGATCCACGGCCCGATCGGGCAGAACGAGTCGAAGCCCTTGGCCCGGGTCCACTGCCCGTCCGAGCGCTGGAGGTCCCGCGCCGTGACGTCGTTGGCGCAGGCGTAGCCGAAGATGGCCCGCTCGGCGGCGGCCCGGTCGGCCCGGCGCGCGCCCGGCGCGCCGATCACCACGGCCAGCTCCGCCTCGTGCTCGACCTGCTTGGAGAAGATCGGCAGGCGGATCGCGTCCCGGGGGCCGATCACCGAGGTGGAGGGCTTGAGGAAGAGCAGCGGCTCCTTCGGCACCTCGCTGCCGTGCTCGGCGGCGTGCTCGGCGTAGTTGCGGCCGACGCAGACCACCTTGCTGGGCAGGATCGGCGAAAGCAGCCGGACGTCGGAGAGCGCCCACCGGGCACCGGAGAACTGGATCTGACCGAACGGGTGGCCCTCGATCTCGGCGATGGTCAGGCCCTGCGGCCCGACCTCCGGCTCGCCCTCGACGACCCCGAACGACATTCCCTTGGCATGAGCAAAACGAGCGATACGCACCCGGCCAATCTATCCCCGCGCCGGGCCGGCTCATGCCCGGCGCGGCCGGCCGGGACGCAATCAACGGCCGATCACCCACCCGCGGTCGGCGCGCCAGCGTACGCCGGGCCGCGCCGGCCGGGGCGGGAATGCCGACTTCGTACCCGCCCGGCGGGTCCCGACCCATAGCTTCGGGTCCGGAGGTTCGTTCGTATGCCTGCATCGAGACGACACCAGAGGGCCCTGGCAGTGTTGGTGAACTGCCTCGGCGTCATCGCCGCCGTACCGGCACTGCCCGCCGCGGCACCCCGGGCGGCGGCCGCACCCGCGCAGCCGGCAGCGGCGGCACCCGCCGCACCGGCGGCACGCGCCACCCCGATACCGACCGGGGCACCGGCGGCACCGCCTGCGGTGGCACCCACCAAGGCGGCGCCGATCCAGATGACGAGCCCGCCGGTCAGCGTGGCGGTGACCGCGGCGAACACCCCGGCGCCCGGGTACCGGATCCAGGTGCGCAACGCCGGGAGCTCGATGGTCGAGACGACGGTGCGCCAGGAGCTGCCGAGCGGTTCGCGGGCCACCACGGTGACCGGCGGCGGCCGGGCCACCAGCGCGGTCGGGTCGGTTGGCGCCAACGAGGTGACCTGGCGGCTGCGGCTGCCGGCGCAGAGCACGACCAACCTGAACACCGCGTTCAGCGTCGCCGCGCCCGGCCGGGCGGTCACCGCGCCCGCCTGCGTCTACGGCACCGACGGCACGCGGGCGTACGACTGCGCCACGGCGACCTGGACGGGGCCGGCGGTGGTCCCGGCGGCGAAGGTGACGGCGGCGCCCACGTGGCGACGGCCGCCGGTGCTGCTGGGCGCGCTGGCCGCGCTCCTGGTGATCACCGGCGGTGCGCTCTGGTGGTGGTGGCAGCGCCGCCGGCGGCGTTCCGGGGTGGCGCCGGACGGTCCGGCAGCGGTGCGCGCCGGCGGCCCGGCCGTCGCCGGTGGGGCGGGCGGCCCGGCGGCCGGGGCGGTCTACCCGCGGGCGGCCATGCCGGCCGTGGCGGGCCGCCGCCGTACCCCACCGCTGTGGCTGGTGGTCGGCGTGGCGGCGGCGGTGCTGGCCGGGGTGGTCGGGGCCGCGGGGTGGACGGCCACCAAGCAGGTCTCCGGGATCAACACCGCCAAGCAGCCCACCAGCGGCGCGTGGATGGGCAGGAGCGTCACCGGGGCGGTCGGCGTGCCGCTCCGCGAGGCGGCCTTCGAGTTCACCGTCTACCGGGTGGCGTGCGGCCTCGGGAGCCTGCCCTCGGCGCAGAAGGGCGGCCGGCAGTGCCTGGCCACGGTCGGGGTGCGCAATCTCACCCCGGGCGAGCAGACCTGGCACGGGCAACTCCAGCGCGCGTACCTGCCGGGCGGCAACTGGGTGGCCGCTGACGAGGACGCCACCCGGGTGGCGAACCTCGGCCAGGACGTGTTCGCCAGACCGGTCGCCGCGGGCAGCCGGGTGCTCCTGCCGCTGGTCTTCACCCTGCACGGCGCCGATCCGCCGAAGCAGCTGGAGCTGCGCAGCGGGGTGTTCTCCGCCGGGGTCCGGGTGGACGTGGCCTGACCGGGGGGCGGGCGGCGGTCGTACCCTGGGGTCCGTGACCGCCGCCCTCGCCCCCGCCACCGCCCTCGACGCGGCCGACTGGCAGGCCCGGCGGCGCGCCCACGAGGAGCGGATCGACGCCTGGCTGGCGCCGCACCTGGCCCGCCGGCGCTCCGGGGTGAAGCACCCGGTGGAGGACTTCCTCTTCACCTACTACTCGCACCGCCCCGCCCAGTTGCGCCGCTGGCATCCGGGCACCGGGGTGGTACTGCGCGACGCGGACCCGGCCGAGTTCGGCCCGGACTACCGGGCCACCGCCGCCGGGATCACCCTCGACACCGACCGGGTACGCGCCCGGCGCGCGGAGTCGATCTCCTGGATCCGGACGCTGCTCGCGACGACCGCCGGCCGCCCGGCCCAGTTCGGCTGCTTCGGCATGCACGAGTGGGCGATGGTCTACCGGCAGACCCAGGACGAGGTGCGGCACAACGCCTGGCCGCTGCGGCTCAGCCCGGAGGCGACCGCCGCGGTGGTCGAGGAGCGGGGCGTGCGGTGCAGCCACTTCGACGCCTTCCGGTTCTTCACCGCGCCGGCCCGGCCGCTGAACCTGCTCACCCCGACCCGGGAGAGCCAGCACGCGCTGGAGCAGCCGGGCTGCCTGCACGCCAACATGGATCTCTACAAGTGGGCGTACAAGCTCTCCCCGCTGGTGCCCGCGGAGCTGGTGGCGGAGTGCTTCGCGCTGGCCCGGGAGATCCGCACGCTCGACATGCGGGCCAGCCCGTACGACCTGGCCGACCTCGGGTACCCGCCGGTGCGGGTGGAGACCCCGGACGGCCGGGCGGAGTACGCCGCCGCCCAGCGCGGCTTCGCCGAGCGGGCCGCCGGGCTGCGCGCGCGGCTGCTCACCGCGCTCGACTGACCCGGCCCCGGCGCCGGACTCAGCCCTCCGGGTGGCCCCGGTGGCGCGCCCACTCCGGGGCGAGGATCGACATGACGGTGGCGTCCCCCCAGCCGTCGCCGTCCCGGAGCACCTGCCGCAGCGTGCCCTCGACGACGAAGCCGATCTTCTCGTACACCCGGCGGGCGCGCGGGTTGAACGCAAACACCTCCAGCGAGATCCGGTGCAGGCCGAGCTGCCCGAAGCCGTACCCGACGATCAGCCGGACGGCCTCCGTGCCGAGTCCCCGGTCACGCCCGGCCGGGCCGATCAGGGTGCGGAAGTTGCAGCCGGCGTTGTGCCGGTCCCACTCGTTGAGGACCACCTCGCCGACGCAGGCCCCGGTCTCCCGGTCCACCACGGCCAGGTCGAGCCGGTCGGTCTGGCTGTTGCGGCTGCCGTACCAGGCCCGCAGCCGGCCCGCGTCGAGCACGTCGTCCGGCGGGCTGCCGGTGAGCCGACCCACCTCGGGGTCGCTGAGGATGGCCGCGAAGGCGGTGGCGTCGTCGTCGACGAACGGGCGCAGCAGCACCTGATCGCCGGTGAGCATGGGCTTGACGGAGAAGTCGGTGGGCACCCGGCGGATTCTGGGTGGCGCCCCGACCCGGCCTCAAACCCTTTTCCGGTACGCCGCGGTCAGTCGCCGTCCACCCGGCGGTCGCGCTTGCGCTGGGACTGGCGCTTCTTCTCGGCCAGCCGCCGCTCCTTCGCGGCGCGGGACGGGCGGGTCGCGCGGCGCGGCTTCGGGGGCGGCGCGACCGCCTCGCGCAGCAGGGCGGTCATCCGCTCGCGGGCCGCCTCCCGGTTGGAGATCTGCGCGCGGTGTTCGCTGGCGGTCACGGTCAGCACGCCGTCGACGAGCCGCCCGGCGAGCCGGTCCAGGGCCCGGGTGCGCAGCGGCTCCGGCACGCTGGGCGAGCCGGCCAGGTCGAAACTCAGTTCCACCCGGGAGTCGGTGGTGTTGACCCCCTGCCCGCCCGGCCCGGAGGAGCGGGAGAAGCGTTCCCGCAGCTCGGTGCCGGGGACCACGAGCCGGTCGGTCACCCGCAGTCCATCGTCCACGCCCCGAGGCTAGCGCCCCGACCGTGGGGTCGGGGTGGGGGTAGGGGTCACGGTCGTGGTGGGCGCCGGGTCCGCCCGTTCGTGGTCCGACCCGGCCGCCGCGTACGCGGCCGCGCCGACCAGCAGCAGCGCGATCACGCCGATCTTGGTGACCACGGCCCGGATCGCCAGCCACGCGGTGCGGCGGGCGCCCGGGACGGTGGTCCGGATGGTCTGGTAGTCCTTCCAGCCCCGCTTCGCACGGGCGTAGGACGCGCCGACGCCGGCGCCGATGATCAGGCCCACCAGGAGGAGGGCCGCGATGACAGCTTGCTCCACCCACGCCAGTATCCATACTCAGCGTAATATTTCCATGGCCCGATGGTCCCGGGCCGGATATCCGACAGTACGGCGAGCTTGCGCAGGTCGCGGCCGCGCGGGCGGTCAGCCGCCCCGGCCGATGATGGTGTCGGCGGTCTGCTGCACCTGGTCGATCGGGATGGCGAAGCCGATGCCGATCGAGCCGTTGCCGTCGATGGTGGCGATGGCCGTGTTCACCCCGACCACCTCGCCCCGGGCGTTGACCAGCGGACCACCGGAGTTCCCCGGGTTGATCGAGGCGTCGGTCTGCACCGCGCTGTGCCGGCCGTTGCCGATGCGCACCTGCCGGTTGAGCGCGCTGACGATGCCCGCGGTGACGGTGCCGGCCAGGCCGAGCGGCGAACCGATCGCCAGCACCGGCTCCCCCACCCGGGTGCTGTTCGGCTTGGCCAGCGGCAGCGGCGTCAGCCCGGCCGACGCCGGCACCCGGAGCACCGCCAGGTCGCTGCTCGGCTCCCGCCCCACCACCTCGGCGGTGAACCGGCGGCCGTCCGAGGTCTCCACGGTCACCGGACCGGAGCCGCCCCGGGCCAGAATGTGGTCGTTGGTCACGATGTGCTGCTCGTGGTCGATGGCGAAGCCGGACCCGCTCGCCGAGGCGCCGGATCCGCCGCCGACCATCACCGAGACCACCCCGGGCACGGTCTTCTCGGCGGCGGTGACCAGTTCGGCCGGCACCGGCGCCGCGGAGGCCGCGGCCGGTCCCGGCGCGTCCCGGTCGGCCACCCAACTGCCAGCCGCCGCGCCCGAGACGGTGGAGAGCGCCACCACCGCCAGCGCGCTCAGCAGCCGGCTGCGCCAGCCCCGCCGCCCCGGGCCCCGCTCGGAGCCGGGTACGTCCCAGCGCCCCCGCCCGTCCGGGTCCAGCTCCGGCGAGACGAACCACGGGCCGCGCGGCTCGCCGAGTCCGGTCTGCACTGCCATACCTGGCTCCTCACGTGTCGTGCCGTGCTGCCGTCAGGTGGTGCGGATCAGGGCAGGCGGGAGAACCACCGCAGCGATCCCGCGGCCGCGCCCATCGCGAAGACCAGGCCCAGCCCGATGAACCGCGCGGAGATGTCCTGCCGTTCGGTGCGGTAGCCGACCGAGGTGCCGATGTCCTCGTAGACGGCGCGCAACTCGGCGACGGAGGACGCCTCGTGGAAGCGGCCCCCGGTCTGCTCGGCGACCGCCTTCAGGGTCTGCCCGTCGACCGGCACCTGGATCGCCCGCCCACCCCGGTCGACGAAGCCGGACGCCGTGCCGAACGAGATGGTGTGCACCGGAACCTTGGCGGCGACCGCCTGGGTGGCGGCCTCCATCGGGTCCATCCCGGAGGTGTTCGCCCCGTCCGAGAGGATGATGATCCGGGCCGGCGGTGGATCCTTGGCGGCCTTGGCGTCCAGGCTCTTCACCGCGCCCAGCGAGGTGCTGATCGCCTCCCCGATGGCGGTGCCCTGGACGCCGGTGATCCCCTCCGCCAGCCGTTCGATCCCCTCGTGCAGCGCGTCCCGGTCGGTGCTCGGCGGCACCAGCACCGCCGCGCTGCCGGCGAAGGCGACCAGCCCGACGTTGAACTCGTCCGGCAGGCCGTCGACGAACCGGCTGGCGGCCTCCTTGGCGGCGGTCAGCCGGTCCGGATCGACGTCGCCGGCGAGCATCGAGGTGGAGACGTCCACCGCCACCATCACGGTGGCCCGTTCCCGGGGCACGCGTACCTCGGCGCTGGGTCGGGCGAAGCCGACCACCAGCAACGCGAGCATGGCGAGGAAGAGACCCGCCGGCACGTGCCGGCGCCAGGCCGGCCGTTGCGGCGCGACCCGGTCCAGCAGCCGCAGGTTGGTGAAGCGGACCGCGTACCGGCTCTGCCGGCGCTGGATCATCAGGTAACCGACGACCAGGGCGGCGACGCCGAGCAGGAGCCAGAGCCGGGCGGGTGACTGCCAGTTCATGCGGCTCCTCCCCGGGACGCGGCCGGGGCGGCGGCCAGCCGCCGCTGGACGTGCACGTGCCGGACGATGTCGGCGCTCCAGTCCCGGTCGGTCCGCAGCGCCAGGTGGGTCGCGCCGGACCGGCGCAGCGCCTGGCCCAGCTGGTCGCGCTGGGCGGCGGCGGCCTGCGCGTAGCGCTCCCGCAGGGTCCGGTCCCCGGTCCACACCTCGCGCCGCCGGCCGGTCTCGGGGTCGACCAGGGTGATCAGGCCGACGTCCGGCAGTTCCAGCTCTCGCGGGTCGGTCACCTCGACAGCGAGCACCTGGTGCCGGACGGCCAACCGGCGCAGCGCCGCCTCCCAGGACGGGGCGGCGTCCGGGTCGTCGGGCAGCCCGTCGAGGAAGTCGGAGATGACCACCACCAGGCCGCGCCGGGTGGCCATCCGCTGGATCCCGGCCAGCCCGTCGGCCAGCGTCGGCGGCGCGTCGCCGGGTCTTCGCGCGCCCTCGGAGGCGAGCGGCCGACGGCCGTCCACGTCGGACCCGCCGGCCGCCGGGCTCGGGCCGGGGCGCGGCGTCCGCGGCGCCGAGCCGGAGCCGTCGGCACGCGGCGCGGCCAGCAGGGCGCGCAGCAGTCCGAGCAGGTGGGTTCGCCCGCCCCGGGCCGGGAACCGGCGTACGCCGTCCGGCGCGAGCACCTGCGCGCCGAGGCGGTTGCCGACGCCGGCGGTGAGGAAGCCGACCGCCGCCACGGCGGCCACCGCCAGTTCCCGCTTGTCCAGCGTGGCGGTGCCGTACTCCATGCTCGGGCTGGCGTCGACCAGCAGCCAGGTGCTCAGTTCCCGGTCGGCGTCGACCTCGCGGACGTGCGGGACGGTGGTGCGGGCGGTGACGGCCCAGTCCATCCGGCGCACCTCGTCCTCGCCGGGGCGGTACTCGCGGCTGCCGGCCACCTCGCTGCCCGGGCCGGGCAGCAGGCCGCGGTACTGGCCGTGCAGCAGTCCGTCGAGCCGGCGGGTGACGGTCAGTTCCAGCCGCCGCAGCCGCTGGTCGGGCGTGAGGTCCGCCAGGCCGGGCTCGGGCAGGGTCGGGGCGTCCCGGCGCCTCATGCCGCCGCCAGGTCGGGCGCCGCCTCCGCTTGGCCGGCGACGACCCGGGGCGGTGGCACCGCCTCGATCAGCCGGTGGACCAGCGCCTCGGCGGAGACCCCGTCGGCCACCGCGTCGAAGGAGAGCACCAGCCGGTGGGCGAGCACGTCGACGGCCAGGTCCCGGACGTCCTCCGGGAGGACGTACTCGCGGCCCCGGATCAGCGCCTGGGCGCGGGCGGCGGCGACCAGGCCCAGGGTGGCCCGGGGGCTCGCCCCGTACGCGAGCAGCGGCGCGATCTCGGGCAGCCCGAACCGGCCCGGGTCCCGGGTGGCGAGGATGAGCCGGACCACGTACTCGGCGAGGGCATGGTGGACGAAGACCTCGCCGGCCCGGCGCTGGAGTTCCCGCAACCGGGCCGGGTCGAGGACCTGCCGGGCTGTCGGCCGGTCGGTGCTCATCCGGTAGAGGATGGCCAGTTCGTCGGCGTCGCTCGGATAGTCGACGACGACCTTCATGAGGAACCGGTCGCGTTGTGCCTCGGGGAGCTGGTAGACGCCCTCCGACTCGATCGGGTTCTGGGTGGCGAGCACCAGGAACGGGTCGGGGACCGGCCAGCTGCGGCCCCCGATGGAGACCTGCCGTTCAGCCATCGCCTCCAGCAGCGCCGACTGCACCTTGGCGGGGGCCCGGTTGATCTCGTCGGCCAGCACCAGGTTCGCCATGACCGGGCCCAACTCGACGTCGAAGCGCTCGCTGGACGCCCGGTAGATGCGGGTACCGACGATGTCCGAGGGGACCAGGTCCGGGGTGAACTGCACCCGGGAGAAGGTGCCGCCGACGACGGTGGCGAGGGTCTGCGCCGCGAGCGTCTTGGCCACGCCCGGCACGCCCTCCAGCAGGCAGTGGCCGTCGGCGACCAGGGCGGTGAGCAGGCGTTCGACGAGCCGATCCTGCCCGACGATCACGCGTTTGACCTCGAAGAGGGTCTGTTCCAGCTCGACGCCGCTCGCGTCGGCATCGACCGGGCTGGGCACGCTGGCCAGGGTGTCCGAGATGTCCGTCACGGTGCTTGCTTCCCGGGCTGGCGGTGGGACAAACGTCGGATTATCGGCCCCTCGGCACCCCTTCCCAGGCCGGACCGGGACGAGTCCCCTCGGCCGGGCCGCAACGGCGCGACCGGGGCCGGGCGGCGCAACCGGGGACAGATCTGCCGGGCATCGCGAGCGGCCGTCGGCCGGTACGGTGACGCCCGTGACGACGCTGCTGCAGGCGGGGCGGGCGGGGCGGCTCGTGGCGCCGGCCTGCTGGCTCGCCGTCGCGCCCACGGCTGTGTGGGCGGTGCTCCGGCTGGCCGGTGGGGAGCGCGGGCCACTGGTGCAGGCGATCGCCTTCACGCCGTACGTCGCGGCCGGATCGCTGGTGCCGCTGGTGCTGGCGCTCGCCCTGCGCCGGGTCGCCCCGGCGGCGGTGGCGGCGGCCGCCGCGCTGGCGCTGATCGGGGCGGTGGCACCCCGCGCGGTCGGCTCCGGTCAGCCGGCGGTGCACGGCCCCACGGTGCGCCTGCTCACCGCGAACCTGTTGAAGGGCGGCGCCGATCCGGCCGCGCTGGTCGACCTGGTCCGAACGCAGCGGGTCGACGTGCTGACCGTGCAGGAGTTCACCCCGCCGATCGCCGCCGAGCTGGACGGGCTCGGGCTGGCCGCCCTGCTGCCGTACCGGGAGCTCAACCCCGAGGTCGGCACCACCGGCTCCGGGCTGTACGCGCGCTACCCGCTCAGTGAGGTCGGCTTCCGCCGCAACCAGGGTTTCTCCTTCACCCAGGCGTACGGGACGCTGGCCGTGCCGGGCGCGCCACCCCTGCGGGTGGAGTCGGCGCACCCGGCCGCGCCGTACGCCGTCGAGGTGGTCCCGGACTGGTGGACCGACCTGCGCGGACAGCCGCACGCCACCCCCCGGGGGCGGTTGAGCGTGCTGGCCGGGGACTTCAACGCCACCCTCGACCACGCGCCGTTGCGCGACCTGATCGCCACGGGCTACGTCGACGCGGCGGACCAGGCCGGCGCGGGGCTCGCCGGCACCTGGGGCCCGTACGACGGCGACCCGATCCCGCCGGTCACCATCGACCACGTGCTGGCCGACCGGCGCATCGCGGTCCGTTCGGTCGACGTGCACCCCCTCCCCGGCAGTGACCACCGCGCCGTCCTGGCCGAGCTGCGGCTGCCCGCCGCGTGAGCCGGCTCAGACGCGGGCCCGGTCCAGGCCGTAGGTGAGCGCGTCGACCAGCGCGTGCCAGCTCGCCTCGACCACGTTGGGGTGCACGCCGACGGTGGTCCAGTCGCGGCCCGCGCCGGCGGTCTCCACCAGCACCCGGGTCACCGCCCCGGTGCCGTGGCTGCCCTCCAGGATGCGCACCTTGTAGTCGGCCAGCTCGAAGTCGCGCAGCTCCGGGTAGTGCCGGGCCAGCGCCGTCCGCAGCGCCTCGTCCAGGGCGTTGACCGGGCCGTTCCCCTCCGCGGTGGCGATCACCCGCTCACCGCGTACCCGGATCTTCACGGTGGCCTCGGAGACCACCGCGCCGTCCTCGCGGTGCTCGACCAGCACCCGGTACGACTCCAGGGCGAACGGGCGCGGCGCGGCCCGACCCGGCAGCTCGGATCGGACCAGCAGCTCGAACGAGGCGTCCGCGGCCTCGAACGACCAGCCGCCGGCCTCCAGCTCCTTGACCCGCTTGGTGACCGTGGCGAGCGCCTCCGGATGGCCGGCCAGGTCCAGCCCCAGCTCACGGCTCTTGAGCTCGATGCTGGCCCGGCCGGCCATCTCGGTCACCAGGATCCGCATGTCGTTGCCCACCACCGACGGATCGACGTGGTTGTAGAGCAACGGGTCGACCTTGATCGCGCTCGCGTGCAGCCCCGCCTTGTGGGCGAAGGCGGCGGCCCCGACGTACGCCTGGTGGGTGTCGGGGGCGATGTTGGCGATCTCGGCGATGGCGTGCGAGACCCGCACCATCTGTTCCAGGCAGCCCTCCGGCAGGACGGGCAGCCCGAGCTTGAGCTGGAGGTTGGCGACGACCGCGAAGATGTCCGCGTTGCCGGGGCGCTCGCCGTACCCGTTGGCGGTGCCCTGGAAGTGCCGGACGCCGGCCTCGACGGCGGCGATGGTGTTGGCGACCGCGCAGGCGGTGTCGTTCTGGCAGTGGATGCCGAGCAGCTCCGGCGCGACGCCGGTACGCGCGGTGACGTCGGCGATGGCGGCGGTGACCTGGGAGGGCAGCATCCCGCCGTTGGTGTCGCAGAGCACGAACCGCTCGGCCCCGGCGGCGAGCGCCGTCTCCAGCACCGCGGCGGTGTACGCCGGGTCGTGCCGGTAGCCGTCGAAGAAATGCTCCCCGTCGACGAAGACCCGTCGCCCCTGCCCGACCAGGTAGGTCACCGTGTCGCGGATCATCGCCAGGTTCTCCCCGGCGGTGGTGCGCAGCGCCCGCTCGACGTGCCGCAGGTCCGCCTTGGCGACCAGCGCCACGGCCGGGGTGTCGGCGTCGAGGAGGCCACGCACCTGCGGGTCGGCGTCGACGGCCACCCCGGCCTTGCGGGTGGCGCCGAAGGCGACCAGGATCGCGTGCTTCAGGTCCAGCTCGGTGCGGGCGCGCCGGAAGAACTCGGTGTCCTTGGGGACGGCGCCCGGCCAGCCGCCCTCGATGAAGCCGACCCCGAGGTCGTCGAGCAGGCGGGCCACCGCCAGCTTGTCGACCACCGAGTAGCTGAGCCCCTCGCGCTGCGCGCCGTCGCGCAGCGTCGTGTCGTACACCTGGAAGGTCATGGGAGTCCTCGTCTCGAACCTGCGGGGAGCAACAAAAAGACCCCCCGCGGATGCGGGAGGTCTGCGCGCTCGGCGAGAGGGAAGCCGGCGCGCTAGCTGTCAATAATCAGGACGGAGCTGGTCACGGTCCGTACTCTGCCACTTCGCTCCCGGTTCTGGGAGGCAAAACCCACATGTCGAGACAGTGACGGAGGGTGGTGTTCACCCGTCCGCCGGACGGAACCGGGGCGGAACGCCGCACCGGTGATCGACTTCACAAGGTCCCCGGCCGCTGTGCGGCGGAAACGCGGCTGCGGGAAGTATCTGGAACCGATCCAGTTACCGGCCGCTGGCCGGTGAATTGCCGCTGTCAAGGAGGACCTGTGCTCACCGTCGGTGACCGCTTCCCCGAGTACGAACTCACCGCCTGCGTGTCGCTGGACGCCGAGAAGGCGTTCGACACGATCGACCACAAGTCCCACCAGGGCAAGTGGCGGGTGGTGTTCTTCTGGCCGAAGGACTTCACCTTCATCTGCCCGACGGAGATCGCCGAGTTCGGCCGGCTCAACGGCGAGTTCGCCGACCGGGACGCGCAGGTCCTCGGCGTGTCCGTCGACAACGAGTTCGTCCACTACGCCTGGCGCAAGGACCACCCGGACCTGCGCGAGCTGCCCTTCCCGATGCTCAGCGACATCAAGCGCGAGCTGACCACCGCCTGCGGCGTGCTCGGCGAGGACGGCGTGGCCCAGCGGGCCACCTTCATCGTCGACCCGGACAACGAGATCCAGTTCGCCATGGTGACCGCCGGCTCGGTCGGCCGGAACGTCTCCGAGGTGCTGCGGGTGCTGGACGCCCTGCAGACCGACGAGCTCTGCCCGTGCAACTGGAACAAGGGCGGCGCCACCCTGGACGCCAACGCGCTGCTCGCGGGCGCCGGGGCCTGACCGTGGGTCTGGACGCGGTCAAGGCGGCTCTGCCCGAGTACGCCAAGGACATCAAGCTCAACCTCGGCTCGACCGTCAGCACCTCGACGCTGCCGCCCGGGCAGGCCTGGGGCACCGCCCTGGCCTGCGCCGTCGCCGCGCGCAACCCGGTGGTGCTGCGGGAGATCGTCGCCGAGGCGGCCGACCACCTCACGCCGGAGGCGATCGAGGCCGCCAAGGGCGCGGCCACGATCATGGCGATGAACAACGTCTACTACCGGGCCAAGCACCTCATCGGGGACGAGCAGTACGCCTCGATGCCGGCCCGGCTGCGGATGCAGATCATCGCCCGGCCGGGCGTGGACAAGGGCGACTTCGAGCTCTGGTGCCTCGCCGTCTCGGCGATCACCGGCTGCGGCGTCTGCCTGGAGTCGCACGAGAAGACCCTGCGCGCCGCCGGGTTCACCCGGGAGCAGGTGCACGAGGGGCTGCGCATCGCCGCCGTCGTGCACGCCGCCGCGGTGGCCCTGGACGCGGAGGCCGCGCTGGCGTGATTCCGGGTGTATCGATCTTCGCATCCGGGTAGGAAGGGATCCGACAGGCACATCCCCCAAAAGTCGAGAAAGGGAGTGTTGACGCCATGGAGCGGCTCGACCCTCGAACGACCCACGGGACGCCGGATCCGCTGACCCAGGGTGGTCAGGGCGCCTTCGCGGGCGGCGCGCCCGCCGGGCGTTTCGATCCGTGGAGCTACCGGGACGACGCCGGGGTGACCGGCGTGGACCTGGTCGGCTACAAGGTGGAGGCGAGCGACGGCGGTATCGGCAAGGTGGACCGGGCCAGCCACGAGGTGAACTCCAGTTTCCTCGTGGTCGACACCGGGCCGTGGATCTTCGGCAAGAAGGTCATGCTGCCGGCCGGCACCGTCAACCACGTCGACCACGACGAGCGGAAGGTCTACGTCGACCGGAGCAAGGACCAGATCAAGGCCGCGCCCGAGTTCGACGAGGCCACCGACACGGACCCGGCGTACCGGGACAAGCTCGGCGGTTACTACGACGACACCTACTCGTCGATCCCGCCGGGTACCGCCCGGTAAACGGAGACACCTGCACAGGCGGCCGGCGGGGCAGCTCGATGCCCCGCCGGCCGTTACCGTGTCAGGGGTGGACGCTCTGGACACCCCGCACCGGAACCCCTTCCCCGCCCTGTTCAACTTCCGCGACGTCGGTGGGCTGACCGGCCACGACCGGCGTACGGTCCGCCGTGGGCGGCTCTACCGCTCCGACTCGCTGCACCGGATCGACGAGACCGACCAGGCGGCGTTCACCGCCCTCGGCATCCGCACCGTCGTCGACCTGCGCAGGCCGACCGAGGTCGCGCGGGACGGCCGGGTGCCGGCCTACGACGGGCTCGCCTACCGGCACATCCACCCCGAGCACCAGGACTGGGCCGAGCAGAGGTACGAGCCTGGTACCAGCCTGGCCCGCTACCTCGCCGACCGGTACGCCGACCTGGCCCGTACCGGCACCGCCGGGCTCGCCGAGGCGGTCGGCCTCATCGCCGACAGCGCCAACGCACCGGTGGTGGTGCACTGCGTCGCCGGCAAGGACCGCACCGGCATCGTCTGCGGGCTCACCCTGGCCGTGCTCGGGGTGGCCGACGTGGACATCGCCGCCGACTACGCGCTGAGCACCGAGGCGTCCGAGCGGTTCAGCGCCTGGGTGCGGGCCACCACGCCGGAGGCCGAGGAACTGCCGCCGCCCTTCCTCGCCTCCCCCGCCGAGGCGATGATGCTCTTCCTCACCGAACTGCGCGCGGGGTACGGCTCGGTCGAGGGCTACCTGCGCCACGCCGGGGTGACCGAGGCTCAGCTCGACGCCCTCCGCGACCACCTGCTGGACTGACCCCGCCGGCTCGGGCGCGCCGCTCCGCCGCGTCCGGCCCTCGGCGGTCCGGACCGGCCGGCGGCCGGAACGCGCGACGGCCGGCACCGCGCGGTGCCGGCCGTCAACGCGAAGACCCGGTCAGAGCACGCGCCGCACCCAGCCGTGCCGGTCCGCCGCGCGGCCGCGCTGGATGTCGCCCAGCTGCTGCCGCAGGGCCATGGTGGAGCGGCCCGGCTCACCGCCGCCGACGAGGAACTCGCCGTCCGGGAAGCGCACCCCGCCGATCGGGGTGATCACCGCGGCGGTGCCGCAGGCGAAGACCTCACGAAGCCGGCCGCTGGCCGCGTCCGCCTGCCAGTCGGCGAAGCTGACCGGCCGCTCCTCGACCCGATGCCCCGACTCGGCGGCCAGGGTGAGGATGGCGTCCCGGGTGATGCCCGGCAGGATGGTGCCGGTCAACGGCGGGGTGACCAGAGTGTTGTCGTCATAGACGAAGAAGACGTTCATGCCGCCCAGCTCGTCGACGAAGCGCCGCTCCACCGCGTCCAGGAAGACCACCTGGTCGCAGCCCGCCTCGATGGCCTCCGCCTGCGCCACCAGCGAGGCGGCGTAGTTGCCGCCGCACTTCGCCGCGCCGGTGCCGCCCGGCGCCGCCCGGGTGTAGTCCGGGGAGACCCAGACGGTGATCGGCTTGACCCCGCCGGGGAAGTACGCCCCGGCCGGCGAGGCGATGACACAGTAGAGGTACTCGTTGGCCGGGCGCACGCCGAGGAAGACCTCGCTGGCGAACATGAACGGGCGCAGGTAGAGGCTCGCGTCCTCCTGCTCGGGGATCCAGTCCTGGTCGATCTCCACCAGCCGGCGCAGCGACTCGACGAAGGTCTCCTGCGGCAGCTCCGGCATCGCCAGCCGCTGCGCGGAGGCGGCGAAGCGGGCCGCGTTCGCCTCCGGCCGGAACATGGTCACCGCGCCGTCCGCACCCCGGTACGCCTTGAGCCCCTCGAAGATCTCCTGGGCGTAGTGCAGGACCGCGGCGGCCGGATCCATCGGGATCGGCGCGCGGGCCTCCACCCGGGCGTCGTACCAGCCCTTGCCCTCGGCGTACCGGATCGTCACCATGTGGTCGGTGAACACCCGGCCGAAGCCCGGGTTCGCCAGCAGGGCGGCCCGGTCGGCGGCGGATACCGGCGCGGTATTCGGACGGATCTCGAAATCGAGCTTGTCACCACCGCTCATCGCGCTGACCTCCCTGCGGGTCCACGGCATGCGTGATCGCACGCCGACGTCACTGGTGCCAGAAACTTACCCCGAACGGTCGTTCAGCGGATAGCTCCGCCCCGGCACATCGAGCGCACCGGATGGCGGCGCGCCGGGCGACCGGACGGAGTGGGCCCGGGTACGGGTCTGGCGGCCCGGATCCGGGCCGAGGTGACGGCCCGGTCAGGCTACGGCGTACCCGGCGAGCCGGTCGCCGACCTCCTCGGTGCGCAGCGGCGCCCCGGGCGTGCGGTTGGCCAGCTCGATGCCGACCGCGGCGGTGACCCGCGCGGCGGCGTCGGCGTGCCCGAGCTGGTCGAGCAGGAGCGCGGCGGAGAGCACCGCGGCGACCGGGTCGGCGACCCCGCGGCCGGCGATGTCCGGCGCGGAGCCGTGCACCGGCTCGAACATCGACGGGTAGCGCCCCTCCGGGTTGATGCAGCCGCTGGCCGCCAGCCCGATGCCGCCGGTCACCGCGGCCGCGATGTCGGTGAGGATGTCGCCGAAGAGGTTGTCGGTGACCACGACGTCGTAGCGCTGCGGGTTGGTCACCAGGAACATCGCGGCGGCGTCGACGTGCTGGTACTCGGTGGTCACGTCGGGGTGCTCGGCGGCGACGGCCTCGAAGGCCCGCGCCCAGAGCGAGCCGGCGTGGGTGAGCACGTTGGTCTTGTGCACCAGGGTCACCCTGCGCCGCTCGCGACGGCGGGCCCGCGCGAAGGCGTCCCGGATCACCCGCTCCACGCCGTGCCGGGTGTTCAGGCTCTCCTCGGTGGCCACCTCGGCCGGGGTGTCCCGGTGCAGCGAGCCGCCGGCGCCGGCGTACAGGCCCTCGGTCCCCTCGCGGACCACCACCAGGTCGACCTCGCCCGGCTTCACCGCGGCCAGCGGCCCGGGCACGCCCGGCCAGAGCCGGGAGGGGCGGAGGTTGACGTACTGGTCGAAGGCGAAGCGGAGCTTGAGCAGCAGACCGCGCTCCAGCACGCCCGGCGGCACGGTCGGGTCGCCGACCGCGCCGAGCAGGATGGCGTCGTGCCCGGCCAGCTCGTCGAGGACCGAGTCGGGCAGCACCTCACCGGTGCGGTGGTAGCGGTCGGCGCCGAGGTCGTACTCGGTGGCCGCCACCCCGGGGAGCACGGCGTCGATGACCTTCCGGGCCTGACCGACCACCTCGGGTCCGATCCCGTCCCCGGCCACCACCGCGATCCGTGCCACCTGGCGCTCCTCACCTCGTCGTTCAGCGCAACGGTACGTCGCCGTCCCGGTTCCCGGTACGCGTCTTCCAACATTCGGGAAACGCAGATGCTCAGCAGGTTCCCAGGCGGCATTCATGGAGCGGTCAACTCCGCATCCTAGGGTCGGGGGGAGCGGGTCGACGGGGGCCCGGGACCGGCTTCGCCGCGGCGCTGCGGCGCCGCCAGCGAGGGAGCAGGTGCCATGCGGATCGACGAGCAGCGGCGGGCCCGCTGGACCGACGAGCAGCCACGGACCCGATGGATCGACCAGGCGGCCTTCCTCAGCCGCCGCCCCGACCTGCGCCTCGGCGCCCGTAGCCACCGGGTCGACCGGGCCGGCGGCGGCGCCGGCGACCGGATCAGCGTGCAGCACACCGTCCGCACCTCCACCGCCGAGTACACCCTGCTGCTCAACGCGCCGGAGTGGCTGGGCCGCCGCGGTGTCGGCGAGGCGCTGCGGGACGCGGTCGCCGAACTGCGGGCCATCGACCTCACGTACGGGCCGAACCAGCCGGACAGCCTGGTGTCGAGGCTGCGGCGGGACGAGATCAGCCCGGAGTCGTACCCCCCGCTGGCCGACCTGGTGGACCGCTGCGCCGCCATGCGGGCGGCGACCGACGGATGGTTCGACGCCTGGGCGGTGCCGGGCGGCTTCGACCCGGGCGGCCTGCTCGGCGGCTGGGCGGTGGAGCGGGCCGCGGCCCGGCTGCGCGCCGCCGGCGTCCACGACTACGCCGTGCTCAGCGGCGCCGACCTCACCGTCCGTGGCCACGCCGCGCACGGCGGCCCGTGGCGGGTGGCCGTGCACCACCCGACGGACGCCCACCGGGCGCCGCTGGTCCTGGAGATGACGACCGGCGCGGTGGGCACCTCCGGGGTGAGCGGGCGCCGAGGGCATGTGGTGGACCCGCACACCGGCGAGCCGGTCGACCAACTGGTCGCCGCGACGGTGGTGGGACCGGACCTCGCGGTGGCCGACGCCTACGCCACCGCCCTCTACGCCGCCGGGCCGGCCGGCCTGGCCTGGTTCCGCAACGGCTCGGACTACCAGGCGCTCTTCGCGCACCGCCGGCGCTGACCGCCGTCGCCCCGCGCTTCGCACCCGGGACGCGGCCCGCGATCGGCCCCCACGGTCTCGGCAACGACCGTGGGGGCCGGTCAGCGACGAGTGCGCGTGGCTCGCGCAATCGAGGGGTGCGGGCCGGTGGGCCGAACGTCCGACCACGCCACCCGAAGACGGGCCGGACTCTCAACTCAGCCAGTAACCGCACGGGTACGCTAGCGAATCGACGCAACTCGACGCAAGAGTCTCCACAGCGGACCGTCGCGGGGCCGAAATCGGGCCGCACCCCCTGGCCTGCCACGGGGCAGGGGTGACGCCGCGCAGCCGGGATGGCACGCTGTCCGCCGTGAGTTTCGATCTGAGCGTGTGGGCCCTGCCCCCCGGAGCCACGCCCGACGACGTACGGGCAGCGGTGCGGCGGTGCCGCGAGGGACGGCACGGCGACCAGTACCCCGACCCCCGGGTGGTCGGCTTCTACCGGGCGATCACCGCCGCGTATCCGGACCGCCCGGCCGGTCCGGGCACCCCGTGGGAGGTCACCCCGCTGCACGCGGCCAGCGACCACGTGGAGCTGAACCTCTTCCCCACCTGCGCGGACCAGGTGCTGCTCGACATCGAGCGGCTGGCCGGCGAGCACGACCTGATGCTCTTCGACGCCCAGGACGGTTCGGTCTACCCACCGCCGGCCCGCGTCACCCCCTGACCGACCGACACGACGAGGGGCCCGGCCGAGCGGCCGGGCCCCCGATCCGTCCTGTCCGGACCTACTCGTCGCGCAGGTCGGCGGCGCTCGCCGCGACCGCGCCGATCGAGTCGGCGGCCGAGCTGAGCAGGTCCGCGCCGAGCGCCTGGTCGACGGTGAGCGTCATCAGCGTCTCGCCACCGGCCTCCCGGCGCGCCACCTGCATGGCGGCGATGTTGACGCCGGCCTCGCCGAGCAGGGTGCCGACCGTGCCGACCACGCCCGGCCGGTCGACATAGCGCAGGAAGACCAGAATGCCCTCCGCGCCGATCTCCACGTCGAACCCGTCCACCTCGGTCAGCTTGAGGACGTCCCGGGCACCGGCCTGGGTGACCGTGCCGGAGACGCTGACCGTCCGGCCGTCCGGCAGCGCGCCGCGTACGGTCACCAGGTTGGCGTGGTCGATCGTCTCGGCCTGCGTGGCCAGGGTGACCTCGACGCCACGCTCGGCGGCCAGGTGCGGCGCGTTGACGTAGGTGACCTGCTCCTCCACCACCGAGCTGAACAGCCCCTTGGTGGCGGCGAGCTTGAGCACCGAGACGTCGTGATTGACGATCTCGCCGCGCACCTCGACGGTGACGCTGGCGGCGATCCCACCGGCCACCGCGGTGAAGGCCCGGCCGAGCTTCTCGGCCAGCGGCAGCAGCGGCCGGACGTCCTCGGCGACCACGCCACCGGCCTGCACGTTCACCGCGTCCGGCACGAACTCGCCCTGGAGCGCCAGCTTGACGCTCTTCGCCACGGCCAGGCCGGCCTTGTCCTGCGCCTCGTGGGTGGAGGCGCCCAGGTGCGGGGTGGCCACCACGTTGTCGAAGGCGAACAGCGGCGAGGAGGTGCACGGCTCCTTCGCGTACACATCGATGCCGGCGCCGGCGACCCGGCCCTCGGCGATCGCGTCGGCCAGCGCCTGCTCGTCGACCAGGCCGCCCCGGGCGGCGTTGACGATCCGGACGCCGGGCTTGACGATCCCCAGCTCCTTCTCGCCGATCAGACCCACGGTCTCCGGGGTCTTGGGCAGGTGGATCGAGATGAAGTCGCTCTCCCGCAGCAGCTCCTCCAGCCCGACCAGGCGGACGCCGAGCTGGGCGGCGCGGGCCGGCTGGATGTACGGGTCGTACGCGATCAGCCGGGTGCCGAAGGCAGCGATGCGCTGCGCGAACAGCACGCCGATCCGGCCGAGGCCGACCACGCCCACGGTCTTGCCCTGGAGCTCGACGCCGGTGTACTTGGACCGCTTCCACTCGCCCGCCTTCAGCGCGGCGCTGGCGCTGGCGGTGTTGCGGGCCACGGCGAGCAGCAGCGCGACGGCCTGCTCGGCGGCGGAGACGATGTTGGAGGTGGGGGCGTTGACGACCATGACGCCCCGCGCCGTGGCGGCCGGCACCTCGACGTTGTCCAGACCGACGCCCGCCCGGGCGACCACCTTCAGGCGCGGCGCGGCGGCGATCGCCTCGGCGTCGATCTGGGTGGCGCTGCGTACGATCACCGCGTCCGCCTCGGAGAGCGCGGAGAGCAGGGCCGGACGGTCGGTGCCGTCGACGTGGCGCACGTCGAAGTCGTGCGCGAGCACGTCGATGGCGGCGGGAGCGAGTTCTTCGGCGATCAGTACGACAGGATTCATCGGTCCTCGTAGACGCTCGTGTGCGGTCGGCCCGGGGCGTCGGGACGCCGCGATGCGCCCTGCGCTGCTCCGGGCCATGGCCGTCAGGTGCCGGCTGAAGCACCTGTAAGGGATCGTAAGGGGCGGTCCGGACGGCGTGTCCCGGACCGCGGGGTGAGGGCCCTCACACAGGGTGGTCGCCCGCCTGTCATCGGCCGTTCACCCCGCCCGCCCGGGCCGAGGCGTCCGTCACCCGGTCCCACCAGGTGGGCCCGAACCGGGTCGCGGCAGCTCACCGCCCGGCGGGGGCGCGGGCGCAACGGCCGCCGGCGGACGGGCGAGGGTGACGCGGCCCGTGGCGCGACGCCGGGGAGAGCGTCGCGCCACGGGCCGCGTCGGTTCGGCCCGACCCGGGGTCAGGCGGTCTCGGTGATGGGCCGGTCCACCCAGCTCATCATGGCGCGCAGCTTCTGCCCGGTCTCCTCGATCGGGTGCGCCGCGCCCTCGGCCCGCCACTTGGCGAAGTTCGGCCGGCCGGCCTCGTCCTCGGCGACCCACTCGCGGGCGAACTCGCCGGACTGGATCTCACCGAGGATCTTGCGCATCTCCTCCTTGACCCGGGAGTCGATGACCCGGGGGCCGCGGGAGAGGTCGCCGTACTCGGCGGTGTCGGAGATGCTGTAACGCATCCGGGCGATGCCGCCCTCGTACATCAGGTCGACGATGAGCTTCAGCTCGTGCAGGCACTCGAAGTAGGCCACCTCGGGCGCGTACCCGGCCTCGGTGAGCACCTCGAAGCCGGTCTGCACCAGCGCCGCCGCGCCGCCGCAGAGCACCGCCTGCTCGCCGAAGAGGTCGGTCTCGGTCTCCTCGGTGAAGGTGGTCTTGATCGCGCCGGCCCGGGTGCCGCCGATCGCCTTGGCGTACGCCAGGGCCAGGCCGAAGGCGTTACCGCTGGCGTCCTGCTCGACGGCGACCAGGCAGGGCACGCCCTTGCCGTCGACGTACTGGCGGCGGACCAGGTGACCCGGGCCCTTGGGGGCGACCATCGCCACGTCCACGTCGGCCGGGGGCTGGATCAGGCCGTACCGGATGTTGAAGCCGTGGCCGAAGAAGATCGCCTTGCCGGGGGCCAGGTTGGGGGCGATCGAGTCGGCGTACAGGCCGCGCTGGGCGGTGTCCGGCGCCAGGATCATGATCACGTCGGCCTCGGCCGCCGCCTCGGCCGGCGTGAGCACCCGCAGGCCCTGCTCCTCGGCCTTCGGCCGGCTCTTCGAGCCGGCCGGCAGGCCGATCACCACGTCGACGCCGGAGTCACGCAGCGACAGCGCGTGGGCGTGGCCCTGGCTGCCGTACCCGATCACCGCGACCTTGCGGCCCTGGATCAGGCCCAGGTCGGCGTCGTCGTCGTAGTACACCTCAACGCTCATTGACTTCCCTTTCCTACGGCGGCCCGCTTCGGCCCGTCGTGAATCTGTGCGGTGCGGGTCCGGCCAGCGCGGCACCGCGCCGACCGGGTGGTGCTCAGGCGGCGCGCAGCGCCGGACCGGCGGTGATGGAGCGCGAGCCGCGCCCGATCGCCACGGTGCCGGACTGGACCATCTCCTTGATGCCGAACGGCTCCAGGTCGCGCAGCAGCGCGTCGAGCTTGTCGGGGGTGCCGGTGGCCTCGATGGTCAGCGTGTCCGGGGCGACGTCGACCACCCGGGCCCGGAACAGGTTCACCGTCTCCAGCACCTGGCCGCGGGCGTTGCGGTCCGCGCGGACCTTGACCAGGAGCAGCTCCCGGGCCACCGAGACCTGCGGATCCAGCTCCACGATCTTGAGCACGTTGACCAGCTTGTTGAGCTGCTTGGTGACCTGCTCCAGTGGGGACGACTCGGCGTTGACCACGATGGTGATCCGGGAGACGTCCGGGTTCTCGGTCTCGCCGACGGCCAGGCTGTCGATGTTGAAGCCACGCCGGGAGAAGAGCCCGGAGACCCGGGCCAGGACACCCGGCTTGTTCTCCACCAGGACGGACAGCGTGTGCATCGTCATCAGAGCTCGTCCTCGTCGAAGGCGGGGCGGACGCCCCGGGCGAACATGATCTCGTCGTTGCTGGTGCCGGCGGCCACCATCGGCCAGACCATGGCGTCCTTGCCGACCACGAAGTCGATGACCACGGGGGCGTCGTTGATCGCCATGGCCGCCTCGATGGTCTTGTCCACGTCGGCGGCGTTCTCGCAGCGCAGGCCGACGCAGCCGAGCGCTTCGGCCAGCTTCACGAAGTCCGGGATGCGGTGCTTGTGGGTGCCCAGCTCGGTGTTGGAGTAGCGCTCCCCGTAGAAGAGGGTCTGCCACTGCCGGACCATGCCCAGGTTGCCGTTGTTGATCACGGCGACCTTGATCGGGATGCCCTCCAGCGCGCAGGTGGCCAGCTCCTGGTTGGTCATCTGGAAGCAGCCGTCGCCGTCCACCGCCCAGACCGTGGTGTCCGGCTTGCCGACCTTGGCGCCCATCGCCGCCGGGACGGCGTAGCCCATGGTGCCGAGGCCGCCGGAGTTGAGCCAGGTGTACGGCTTCTCGTACGAGATGAACTGGCTGGCCCACATCTGGTGCTGGCCGACGCCCGCCACGTAGACGGTGTCCGGGCCGGCGATCTCGCCCAGCCGCTTGATCACGTACTGCGGGGAGAGGGTGCCGTCGGCCGGCTCCTCGTATCCCAGTGGGTAGCGCCGGCGCAGGTCGTCGAGCTGGTTCCACCAGTCGCCGAGGTCGGCGGCCAGCCGGGCCGACCGCTCGCTGGTGACCGCGGCGATCAGCTCCTCGATCACGTGCTGGGCGTCGCCCACGATCGGCACGTCCGCGTGCCGGTTCTTGCCGATCTCGGCCGGGTCGATGTCGGCGTGCACGACGGTGGCGTCCGGGGCGAACGAGTCCAGCCTGCCCGTCACCCGGTCGTCGAAGCGGGCCCCGAGCGCCACGATCAGGTCGGCCTTCTGCAGGCCGTAGACCGCGGCGACCGTGCCGTGCATGCCGGGCATGCCCAGGTGCTGCCGGTGCGAGTCGGGGAACGCGCCGAGCGCCATCAGGGTGGTGACCACCGGGATGCCGGTCAGCTCGGCGAGCCGGCGCAGCCCGTCGGTGGCCCCGGCCTTGAGCACGCCACCGCCCACATAGAGCACCGGGCGGCGGGCGCTGCTCATCAGCCGGGCCGCCTCGCGGATCTGCTTGCCGTGCGGGTGCAGGGTCGGCCGGTAGCCGGGCAGGTCCAGGGTGGGCGGCCAGGTGAAGGTGGTCGGCGCCTGGAGCACGTCCTTGGGGATGTCCACCAGAACCGGGCCGGGCCGGCCGGTCGAGGCCAGGTGGAACGCCTCGGCCAGGACCTGCGGGATCTCGTCGGCGGTCTGCACCAGGAAGTTGTGCTTGGTGATCGGCAGCGTGATGCCCTGGATGTCCGCCTCCTGGAAGGCGTCCGTGCCGATCGACGGGCGGGCGACCTGGCCGGTGATCGCCACCAGCGGCACCGAGTCCATGTAGGCGTCGGCGATCGGGGTGACCAGGTTGGTCGCCCCCGGACCGGAGGTGGCCATGCAGACGCCCACCTTGCCGGTGGCCTGGGCGTAGCCGGTGGCGGCGTGCCCGGCGCCCTGCTCGTGGCGGACCAGGATGTGCCGGACGGTGGAGTCGTAGAGCGGGTCGTACGCCGGCAGGATCGCGCCGCCCGGGATGCCGAAGACGACGTCGACGCCGAGCGCCTCGAGCGACCGCACCAGCGAGCCGGCGCCGGAGACCTGCGCCGAGGCGGGCTGCCCTACGGCCGGGGCGGCCGGGACGGAGCCGTTGCGGGGGGCGGGGGCGTGGTCGGTGTCACCCGCCGGCTCGGCGGCCGGGCGGGATCGCCGGACGGAGTTGGCGAGGGTCTCTGGCGTGGGTCTCGTCATGGCGGTTCAAAGCCTTCGGCTGGAGTGGGTGATGCGCTTCTCAGGGTGGAACGCGGGCGTCCCGGCGATGGTCCGACGGCAACAAAAACGGCCCACGTGCAGATGCACGGGGCCAGCGCACTCTCGCTCAGGGAGAGTGCGCTCAGGTAAGTACTCGCAGCGACCGGTTCGACGACATGTGGCTAAGCCTGACGCATCTCACGCGATGAGTCAACTGATCCCACATTTTGGTTCACGGACGTGGGCGTGTCGGCCCCCGACGCGCCCTCGGCGGCCCTCGCCACCTGCGAAGATCCCTCGTTCGAGGGACGCGGCGCGGGCACCGACGCGGGTGGATTCGACCGCAGCCGCGGCAGCAGCGGTGACGGGCCGGGGCGCACCGGCGGGGGTGGTGGGGCCGGCGGCAGCGGGGCCGGCCGCGCGCCGGGCGAGGTGGCCGCCTCCAGCATCGCCTCCAGGTGCTCGGCCGGCACCCCCCAGCCGAAGAGCGCGCCCTGCCCGAACCGGCAGCCGGCGGCGACCACCGCGGCGAGTTCGGTGGGATTGGTCACGCCCTCGGCGATCACCTCGAGGCCGAAGTGGTGCCCGAGGCGCATCACGATGTCGACCATCGGGGCGAACGCTGGGCCGTCCCGGCCGACCGGCCGGACCGGCTCGTGCTCGGCGACCAGGCCATGGTCGATCTTGAGGATGTCGATCGGCAGCCGGCGGAGCTGCCCGAGCGAGGAGTAGCCGGCGCCGAAGTCGTCCAGCGCGATCCGCACCCCGGTGAGGCGCAGCGCGCTCAGCCGGCGGATCAGCTCGTCCAGGTCGGTGGCGACGGCGTGCTCGGTGACCTCCAGCACCAGCCGCTGCGGCGGTACGTGGTGGGCGCGCAGCGCGTCGGCGACCTGGACCACGTACTCCGGGGCGTGCAGCTCGCGCGGCGAGACGTTCACCGACACCCAGACGTCGTGCCCGTCGGCCAGCCACCGGGAGAGCTGGTAGCAGGCCTGGTGCAGCACCCAGGCGCCCAGCTTGGAGATCATCCCGCACTCCTCGGCGAGCGGGATGAACTCGTCCGGGCGGACGTTGCCGAGCTCCGGGTGGTGCCAGCGGAGCAGCGCCTCCGCGCCCACCGGGCGGACCGACGGCAGCGACGCCACCGGCTGGAAGGCCAGCCGCAGCTCGTCGCGCTCGATCGCGCCGCGCAGCTCGTGCTCCAGCGTGGTGCGCCGGCGCAGCAGCCGGTCGTACGTGGCGTCGTAGCGCTCGATCCGGTTCTTGCCGCGCTGCTTGGCGTAGCGCAGCGCCAGGTCGGCGTTGCGCAGCAGCAGCTCGACGTCCGTGTCCCCGCAGTCGGCGGCCACCCCGATGCTGACCGAGAGGAAGACCGGCGCGTCGGCCTCCCCGTACGGGCGGCCGAGCACCCCGAGCAGCCGCTCGGCGACCGGGCCCGGGTCGCTCCCGCCGTGCATGAGCACCGCGAACTCGTCCCCGCCGAGCCGGGCGGCCAGGTCGCCGGGACGCAGATTGCCGCGCAGCCGCCGGCCCACCTCGGCCAGCACCGCGTCCCCCACGTCGTGCCCGCGCATGTCGTTGACGTTCTTGAAGCCGTCCAGGTCCAGCCCGAGCAGCACGCACGGGACGCCCGCCTCGGCGCAGCGCTGGAGCGCCCGCAGCAGCCCGCGCCGGTTGGCCAGGCCGGTGAGCGGGTCGGTGTGCGCCAGCTCACGGAAGTGGGCCTCCCGCTCGGCCAGCCGGCCGGCGTACCCCCGGACGTCGTTGAGGGCCAGATATTGCCGGGCCACCAGGGCGAAGCCCTCGACGCTGCCGGCGACGATGCCGAACGCGTCGAACCGCCCACCCTCCACGAGGTGGTACATCGCCGAGGCGGCCATCGCGAACATCGGCACGAAGGCGTACTCGCCGTCGCGGCGGATCAGGTCGACGTGCACCTGGCCGGGCAGGTCGACCCGGTGCACCGCCAGCGCGGTGGCCAGCAGCCCGGCGGCGAGCAGCCCCGCGCCGGTGAGGGCCATGTCCGGGCCGGCCTGGCAGAGGCCGGCCGACAGGCCGAGCCCGCCGGCGGTCACCCCGGTCACCCCGGCCCCGAGCAGGGCGAGCCGGCCGCGCGGCGGCGCGGCCCGGAGCACCATGATCAGGGTGAGCCCGGCGGTGAGCGCGGCGCTCATCGTGGTCAACACGATGGGCACGCAGGCGATCGGGGTGGCCGCGCCGAGCAGCCGGGTCGGCTCGGTGAAGACCACCCAGCCGACGAACCACAGCGCACCCCCCATGATCACGCCGTCGAGCAGCAGCCGGGCGGTGGCGGCCCGGGTGGCCGCGGCGTCGGGCAGCCGGAGCAGGGCGGCGGCGAGGGCGAGCCCGCTGAGCGTGCTGCCTACGGAGATCAGGGTGGCCCAGCCGGTCCGCTGCCCCTGGTGGTGCGCCCAGTGGTCGGCGGCGAGCAGCACGGCGGTGACCCCGACGAGCAGGCTGAGCAGGGCGACCCCGGCGGCCGCGACGAGCAGCAGGTGCGCCTGGCGGTGCGACCCGACCCGGCGGCGGGCCGACCCGGCCAGCAGCGCGGTGGGGCCGGCGGCGACGAGCGCGCTCAGCACCGCGGCAGCGACCATGCCCGGGGGGAAGTGCACGACCTCAACTGTGCCGGATGCGCGCCCTCTGTGGGGCACCGGGTGCGCATCTGTTGGGACACGGCGCGCGCGCCGGGGGGCCGTCGCCAAGGTGGTGCCAGACTGGTAGTCATGCCTGAGCTGCGGTCGAGGACCTCCACCCACGGTCGGACGATGGCCGGCGCCCGGGCCCTGTGGCGGGCCACCGGGATGACCGACGACGACTTCGGCAAGCCGATCGTCGCCATCGCCAACAGTTTCACCCAGTTCGTCCCCGGTCACGTACATCTCAAGGACCTCGGCGGTCTGGTCGCCGACGCGGTGGCCGAGGCCGGCGGGGTCGGCCGGGAGTTCAACACCATCGCCGTGGACGACGGCATCGCCATGGGGCACGGCGGCATGCTCTACTCGCTGCCCAGCCGCGAGCTGATCGCCGACGCGGTGGAATACATGGTCAACGCGCACTGCGCGGACGCCCTGGTCTGCATCTCCAACTGCGACAAGATCACGCCGGGCATGCTGCTGGCCGCGCTGCGGCTCAACATCCCGACGGTGTTCGTCTCCGGCGGGCCGATGGAGGCCGGCAAGACGGTGGCGATCGAGGGCGTGGTCCACTCCAAGATCGACCTGATCGACGCGATGATCGCCGCGTCGAACGAGGCGGTCACCGACGACCAGCTCGGCCAGATCGAGCGCTCCGCCTGCCCGACCTGTGGCTCCTGCTCCGGCATGTTCACCGCCAACTCGATGAACTGCCTCACCGAGGCGATCGGCCTCGCGCTGCCGGGCAACGGGTCGACCCTGGCCACCCACGCCGCGCGCCGGTCGCTCTTCGTCGAGGCCGGCCGCACCGCCGTGGAGATCGCCAAGCGCTGGTACGACGGCGACGACGCGTCGGTGCTGCCCCGCTCGATCGCCAACCGGGCCGCCTTCGACAACGCGGTCGCCCTGGACGTGGCGATGGGCGGCTCGACCAACACCGTGCTGCACCTGCTCGCCGCCGCCCGCGAGGCGGAGCTGGACTTCGGCGTGGCCGACATCGACGAGATCTCCCGCCGGGTGCCGTGCCTGGCCAAGGTCGCGCCGAACTCGCCGCAGTACCACATGGAGGACGTGCACCGGGCCGGCGGCATCCCGGCCATCCTCGGCGAACTGGACCGCGCCGGCCTGCTCAACCGGGAGGTGCACGCCGTGCACTCCCCCAGCCTGAGCCAGTGGCTGGCCGACTGGGACGTGCGGGGCGGCTCGGCCACCCCCACGGCGGTGGAGCTGTTCCACGCCGCCCCGGGCGGGGTGCGCACCACCGAGCCGTTCTCCACCACCAACCGCTGGTCGTCCCTGGACACCGACGCGGCCGGCGGCTGCATCCGGGACCGGGAGCACGCGTACAGCGCGGACGGCGGGCTGGCCATCCTGCACGGCAACCTGGCGCCGGACGGCTGCGTGGTGAAGACCGCCGGGGTGCCCGAGGAGTGCCTGACCTTCCGCGGACCGGCCAAGGTCTACGAATCGCAGGACGACGCGGTGTCGGCGATCCTGGCCAAGGAGGTCGTCCCCGGGGACGTGGTGGTGATCCGGTACGAGGGCCCGAAGGGCGGCCCCGGCATGCAGGAGATGCTCTACCCCACCTCGTTCCTCAAGGGCCGCGGGCTGGGCCGCTCCTGCGCGCTGCTCACCGACGGCCGGTTCTCCGGCGGCACCTCGGGCCTGTCCATCGGGCACGTCTCCCCGGAGGCGGCCTCGGGCGGCCTGATCGCGCTGGTGCGGGAGGGCGACGAGATCGTCATCGACATCCCGGCCCGGTCGATCCAGCTCAACGTGCCGGACGACGTGCTCCAGGCCCGCCGGGTCGCCGAGGAGAAGCGGGACCGCCCCTACACCCCGGCCGACCGGCAGCGGCCGGTGTCGGCGGCGCTGCGCGCGTACGCCTCGATGGCCACCTCGGCCAGCGACGGCGCGTACCGGCGGGTGCCGGAGTAGGTGCCCCCACGACGCTCCACGCCGCCGGTAGGGTCCGGCGGCGTGGAGACGACGGTGAGCTACGCGCGACTGATCCGACCGGTCATCGACCGGGTGTACGTGGGTGCCCGCTGGGCGGCCCGGGCCCGGATGGAGGCGTTCTACGCCGAGCGGGGCGTGGACCTCGGGTACGAGAACAGCTTCTTCTCCGGGGTGCTGGCCCGGCCGATGCCGGCCGACGCCCTCGCCGACGGGCTGGTCTACACCGACGGGAGCATGGACCGGGAGCTGGCCCAGGGGGTGACCAAGGTGGACGCCGAGGGCACCTGGCACCTCACCGAGCTGGGGCGGGAGCTGGCGCTCTTCGCGCAGCGGGCGACCGCCGAGGCCGCCGCGGAGCTGTGGTCCGACAAGCCGGGCCTGCTGCCCGGCCTGGCCTCGGTGCCCCGGCTGAACGAGCTGGTCGGCCGGGTGCTGGAGCACGGGCTGGCCACCGGCGGCCCGGCGTTCCGCGCGATGACCCCGCCGTACGAGCCGGCGGACGCGTCGCCGGCGATGCTGCTGGTCACCCGGCTCGGGTCGCTGCGCCACCACCGCGCCGACGCGCACCGGGCGGCGTGGCGGGCCGCCGGGCTGACCGCCGACGGAATCCGGGCGCTGCCCGACGGGCCGGCACGGGCGGCCATCGAGGCCGAGACCGACCGCCGCGACGAGGCCGCGTACGCGGCGCTCAGCGAGGCGGAGCGGTGGGAGCTGCTGGCCGGGCTGGGCGCGCTGCCGGGCTAGGCGGCCGACTCACGGAGGGCGACCATCCGGGCGTGGCGGATGGCGGCCGGGGTGTCCGGGAAGACGAGGCCCTCGCGGCGCAGTTCGTCGGCGACGCCGAGCGCGCTGAGCACCTGGTCGTGGCCAGGGGTGACGCCGGAGAGCAGCACGGTGATCCCCCGGCCGCGCAGCCGGTCGATCGCGTCGCCGAGCACCTGGGCGCCGGTGGCGTCGATGGTGGACACCCGGGACATCCGCAGGATCACCACCCGGACGTCGGCCACCTCGGCCAGTTCCAGCAGGAAGGTGTGCGCGGCGGCGAAGAAGAGCGGCCCGTCCAGCCGGTACGCGACGATGTGCTCGGCCAGCAGCGCGTGTTCCTCGGCGCTGTGCTCACCCGGGTCGAGGGGCACCTGTTCCAGCCGGGCGCTGCGGGCCACCGCGCGCAGGGCGAGGACGACGGCCACCGCCAGCCCGACCGCCACCGCGGTGACCAGATCCCAGATCACGGTGACGGCGAAGGTCAGCACCAGCACCACCGCGTCGGCCCGGGTGGCGCGCAGGAGCGCCCGGAGCGAGCCGGCCTCGACCATCCGCACGGTGGTGGCGAGCAGCACCCCGGCCAGCGCGGCGAGGGGGACGCGGCCGACCAGCGGGGCGGCGGCCAGCACGATCACCGCGAGGGCGACGGCGTGGGTGAGCGCGGCCAGCTTGGAGGATGCTCCGGCCCGGACGTTCACAGCGGTACGGGCGATCGCGGCGGTGGCGGGAATGCCACCGAAGAGCGGGACGGCCAGGTTGGCCACGCCCTGGCCGAAGAGTTCGCGGTCCGGGTCGTGCCGTTGGCCGACGGTCATCCCGTCCGCCACGGTCGCCGAGAGCAGGCTCTCCAGCGCGGCCAGGGCCGCCACGGCGAGCGCGCTGGGCAGCAGCACCCCGAGCGCGCCGAGGTCGAGGAAGTCCAGCGAGGGCGCGGGCAGCCCCTGCGGCAGGGCGCCGATGCGGACCAGGTCGACCGGGGCCAGTTCGGCGAGGAGCGTCGCCGCGGCGACCCCGAGCAGCGAGAACGGCAGCCGGGGCCGCCAGCGGGCGCCGAGCAGCATCAGCGCCGCCACCCCGAGCGCCACCGCGAGGGCGGCGGGCCGGGGGTGTACGACGAACCGGGCGAGCGCGTCGCCGGCCACCGCCCAGACCTTCTCCCCGCGCGCGTCGGTGACGCCGAGCGCCGCCGGCACCTGTTGCAGGGCGATGACCACCGCGATGCCGGCGGTGAAGCCCTCGATCACCGGGGTCGGCAGGTAGCGGACGTATCGGCCGAGGCGGGCCAGGGCGAGGGCGATCAGCAGCAGCCCGGCCATCGCGCCGACCATCAGCACGCCGGTGGCACCGAAGCGCTGCACCACCGGCACCAGGACCACGGTCATCGCCCCGGTGGGACCGGAGACCTGGAGGTTGGAGCCGCCGAAGACCGCCGCGACGGCGCCGGCGATCACGGCGGTGACCAGGCCGGCCTCGGCGCCGAGCCCGGAGGTGACGCCGAAGGCCAGGGCGAGGGGCAGCGCCACCACGGCCACGGTGAGCCCGGCCAGCAGGTCCCGCCGGGGCGAGCGGCGCACCGCCGCCCAGTCGGCCCGGCCGGGCAGCAGCCCGACGATCCGCTCGCCGACCGCGGCGATTACCGGCCGGCCCGTGCGCGAAGCGGGGCGGAGGGTGTCGCTGCTCACCGGTCGGTCCCGGAGGCGCGCAGCTCGTCGAGGAGGGCGTCCCGGTCGGTGAGGACCGCGCCGAGGATGCGCCGGCCGGCGGCCAGCAGGTCGGCCACGTCGGGGGTGCTGAGCGAGTACATGACCAGGGGCCCGTCCCGGTACGAGGTGACCATGCCGGCGCGACGCAGCACGGCGAGCTGCTGGGAGAGGTTGGACGCCTCGACGTCGATGGCGGCGAGCAGGTCGCGGACCGGCTTCGGCCCGTCCTGGAGCAGTTCGAGCACCCGGATGCGGACCGGATGCCCCAGGGTGCGGAACAGCTCCGCCTTGGCCTGGTACAGCGGCACCGACATGAACATCCCTCCCCGAAGCCCTGAAGACTTTAGCACTTGCGGAATTCTTCAAATCGAGGGGACGCCCGCCGCACTCAGCACCGCCGCGCTGCACGACCAGCTCAGCGGAGGGTCGAGGGAAACTCCTCGAACCACGCCTCGACCCGCTCGGCGGTGGCCGGGCGGGCGAGGGCGAAGCCCTGCCCGTAACTGCAGCCGGCCTGGCGCGCCCCGGCCACCTGCGCGTCCGCCTCCAGCCCCTCGACCACCACCTCCACGCCCAGCCGGACTCCCAGGTTGGCCACCACCTCGATCAGCGGGCGCTGCCCGTCGGGGGCCGGCTCGACCAGGTGCGGGCCGACCTTCAACAGGTCGATCGGCAGCCGGCGGAGCTGGGCCAGCGAGGCGTGCTCGGCGCGGAAGTCGTCCAGCGCGGTGCGCACCCCGAGCGAGCGGAGGCCGGCGAACCGGGCCACCACGGTGGGCAGCTCCGCGGCGACCGCCGGCTCGGCCACCTCCACCACCAGGCGCTCCGGCGACACGTCGTACGCGGCCAGGGCGGTGGCGGTGCGGGCGACGAAGTCCGGCGCGGCCAGCTCGCGGGGCGTGACGTTGACCGCCATCCACAGCTCGCGGCCGCTCCCCGACCAGTCGGCGAGCTGCCGGCAGGCCCGGTCCAGCGCCCACCGCCCCACCTCGCCGAGGAGGTCCAGGTCCGCCGCCACCGGCAGCAGCTCGTCCGGCAGCACGGTGCCCAGCACCGGGCTGCGCCACCGTAGGAGCGCCTCGGTGCCCACCGGCAGCCGGTCAGCGAGGGCCAGCACCGGTTGGTAGACCAGGTCCAGCTCGCCGCGGGCGACCGCACCGGGCAGCTCCCGCTCCAGGTCGAGCCGGCGGACGAGCTGCTCCTCCAGGTACGCGTCGTACCACTCGATCCGGTCCCGGCCGAGCTGCACCGCGCGCCGCCGGGCCAGCTCCGCCTGGCGCAGCACGTCCTCCGGCTCGCCGCCGGTGGTCTCGGCCAGCCCGATGCTGACCCGGAGCCGGGTCGGCCCGCCGGGCCCCGGACAGGGCTCGGCCAGCGCGGCCAGCAGCCGGGTGCCCAGCCCGTACGCGAGCACCGGCCCGACGTCGGTGAGCACGGCGAACTCGGTGCCGGCGAGGCGCGCCACCAGGTCTTCCGGGCCCCGCCCGGCCTGGAGCCGACGGGCGACCTCGACGAGCACCGGAACCGCCATGCCTACCCCGTCGTCAGCCCCGTGCAGGTCGACCACGAGCAGCGCGCCGCCCTCCCGGCCGCCCAGCCGGTGCAGCAGCTCGCGCCGGCCGGCCAGGACGGTGAGCGGGTCGGCGGCCGGCGGCGGCCCGGCCGGAGCCGGGTCGTCGCCGACGAGCGCGCGCAGCCGCGCCTCGCGGGCGGCCAGCCGCTCGGCACGCCGCCGCTGGTCGGCGGCGGCGAGCAGCTCCCGGAGCACCATCGGCGGGATCACCGCCAGCCCGAGCGCCATCTCGGGGGCGGTGAACACGCCCACCGTCCACAGGTGGTGGCCGGCGGCCAGCGCGGCGATGCCGGCCGGGCCGGTCAGCCCGGGCCAGGCGGCGGGGGACGCGCCGGCCACGGGCCGCTCGCCGGCCCCGGTCCGCCGGGCACCGGCGGCGGTGAGCAGGGCGCCGAGCAGCAGCGGCGGCGCGACGACGAGCGTGGCCCGGTCCGGGGCGTGGCAGGCGAGCAGCACCACGAGGAGGGCCAGCCCGGTCAGCGTGGCCGCCGCGCCGCCGAGGCAGCGGGCCGCGCCCGGCCGGCGCCGCCGCTCCGCCAGCGCGGCCACCAGCAGCACCGCCAGCCCGAGCGCGCCTCCGACCGTGACGGCCCGGGCGACCGGGGGCGCCCCGCCGGGCGGCAGCAGCACCGAGCCGGCGAAGACCAGGCTGATCCCGAGGCCGAGGACGTCGACGGTCCGGCGGAGCCGCGCGGCGGCGGAGAGCCGGGAGCGGCCGCGGAGCCGGAGCAGGGCCACGGCATACAGCGCGATGCTGGCGACGAGGCCGGCCAGGGCGACCGGCAGCCGGTGTGGCGGGTCGGCCAGCGGCAGCACCGCGACGGTGAGCCCGGCGGCCAGCACGGCCACGTCGAGGAGCGCCGCGACGCGCCGGGAGTTGCTGGCCGGCCGGGCGAGCCGGACGCAGGCCAGGGCGCAGCCGGCGGCGACGGCGAGCGCCACGGCGGAGCGGGCCGGGACGAGGCCGACGGCTCCGGCCAGGACGAGAAGCGCGCCGGTGAGGGAGACGACGAGGTCGGGCAGCGGCGGTCGGCGACGGTGGTCGCCGGAGGGGTGGATGGCGGGCACGGCGGTCGCCTTCGTGAGGGGGCACGGGCGGTGCTGTTGCGGAGCGGCGTGCGGGGTCAAGGGTCGGGGCGGTGGACAGCGGCGACGCCGGGCGGGGATCCGGCACGGCCACGCCTACAAACGACCCTGGATGCGAGGGGTTACGCGACAGGGCAGTGACGCCCGTCACACCTATGCACCCGGCCACGGGTGTCCCGCCCGCCCGGAACGGGACCGGCGCGGGGTGCGATCATTCGGGGGTGAGCCGCCGCGCCGACACCGTCCACTTCCGCCACAACCAGGCCATCCTGGTCGCCGCGATCGTCGCGTTCATCGGCGCGCTGCCACTGGCCACCGCCCGGTGGTGGCTGCTCTGGGTGCTGCTCCTGCCCCTCGCGCTGATCGTCTGGTCCTGGCGGGCCGGCACCGACGCCGACGCCCGCGAGCTGCGGGTGCGGGCGCTCGTGGGGCAGCGCCGGGTGCCCTGGGAGCGGGTCGCCGAGCTGACCACCGACGCCCGGGGCCACGGCGTCGTACGGCTCGACGACGGCGAACTGCTAGTGCTCCCCGCGGTGCGCGCCGGCGACCTGCCCCGGCTGGTCTCCGCCACCGGTCAGCAGCCGACCGAGAGCGCCGGCTGACGGCCGCCGCCCGGGCCTGGGCGGCCGGCCCCCGTCAGTAGCCGTCCGCCACCCGGTTCGCCAGCGGCTCCCCCGCCACGAACCGGCGCAGCTGCTCCCCCACCAACCGGTACGCCCTCGGCAGCAGGCCGCGTACCGAGCCGGCCACGTGCGGGGTGAGCAGCACGTTCGGCAGCTCCCACAGGGGATGGTCGGCGGGCAGCGGCTCCGGGTCGGTCACGTCCAGCGCCGCCCGCAACCGGCCGGACTCCAGCTCGGCGACCAGCGCCGAGGTCCGCGCCACCGGGCCGCGGGCGGCGTTGACCAGCAGTGCGCCGTCCGGCATCGCGGCCAGGAACTTCTCGTCGACCAGCCCCCGGGTCTGCTCGGTCAGCGGCACCAGCAGCACGACCACGTCCGCGTCCGGCAACAGGGCGGGCAGTTCGTCCACCCCGTACACCCCCTGGGCCGGGCGGGCGGAGCGGGCGACCAGGGTGAAGGTGACGTCGAACGGGGCCAGCCGGGCCTGGACCGCCGCGCCGATCGACCCCGCCCCGACGATCAGCACCCGTTTGCCGGCCAGCTCGTCGGTCGGGGCCACCTCGTGGTACGCCCACTCGCGCCGAGCCTGGGCCCGGGCGAGCGGGCCGAAGCCGCGCAGCGCGGCGAGGATCGCGGCCACCACCCACTCGGCGGTGCCCGAGTCGTGCACGCCCCGCGCGTCGCAGAGCGTCACCCCCGCCGGGATCCGCCCCACCCAGGCGTCCGCGCCGGCGGAGAGGAGCTGCACCACCTCGAGGTCCGGCAGCTCGGCCAGCAGGGCGCCGGCGGCCGGGCCGGCGAGGAACGGCGGCACCCAGAACCGCACGTCGGCCGGGGACGACGGAAGCCGGGCCGGGTCCTCCAGCAGCTCCAGGGTGACGCCCGGCGGCAGCTCGCCGAGGAGGTCGCGGCCGGCCGGGTGCGGGATCCATACCTTCACGACCGCCGACGATAGCCGCCCGGCCGGTCCGGCCGGGCGGGTACCGGGTGGCGGTGCCCGAGACCGCCGCCGGCCGCCGCGCGGGTGATGTCCCGCGCCGCGTCCCGGCGGCGGCCGGCGCACCGGGCGGAGTGTCCGGTTCGGTCGCGACCGGATCGCGACCCGGCCCGGCTAGGCTGGGGCGGGTGAGCGCGCGTCCCCCGTACCTCCGCACCGGCCGCCTCCGGGCGGCGCTGGCGGCGTCCTGCGCGGCGCTGCTGCTGGGCACCGCCGGCTGCGCCTTCGGTGAGCCGGCACCCGACCCGGCCGGCGAGCCGCCGAACCTGCCGACACCCTCCGCCTCCGCCAGCGCGGGCGGCGCCGGTCAGCAGGTGGTGGCCACGGTGCTGGCCAAGGGGCTGGCGGTGCCGTGGGGGATCGCCTTCCTCCCCGACGGCGGCGCGCTGGTGACCGAGCGCGACACCGGACGGATCCTCCAGGTCGGCCCGGCCTCCGGGCCCACCGGGATGAACGTCACCGAGGTGCAGACGGTGCCGGGCGTGGCGGCCGGCGGCGAGGCCGGGCTGCTCGGCATCGCGGTCTCACCCACCTACGCGAAGGACCGCACGGTCTTCATCTACTACACCAGCGCGCAGGACAACCGGATCGCCCGGCTGGAGCTGGGCAAGTCGCCCACCCCCATCCTCACCGGCATCCCGAAGGCGGGGAACCACGACGGCGGCGGGCTCGGCTTCGGCCCGGACGGCTACCTCTACGCCAGCACCGGGGACGCCGGGAACCAGGCCGCCGCGCAGGACCCGAAGAGCCTCGGCGGAAAGATCCTCCGGATCACCCGGGACGGCAGGCCGGCCCCGGGCAACCCCACCGCGGGTTCCCCGGTCTGGTCGCTCGGGCACCGCAACGTCCAGGGCTTCGCCTGGACCAACGACAAGCGGATGTACGCCGTCGAGTTCGGCCAGAACACCTGGGACGAGATCAACCAGATCAACAAGGGCGGCAACTACGGCTGGCCGCAGGTCGAGGGGCGCGCCGACGACAAGCGGTACGTCAACCCGATCGTGCAGTGGCGCACCGCCGAGGCGTCCTGCTCCGGGCTGGCCGCGGTGCAGCGGCTGCTGGTCACCGCCTGTCTGCGCGGCCAGCGGCTCTGGCTGGCGGAGCTGACCGCCAACGGCACCGTGCTCGGCCAGCCCCGCGAGCTGCTGACCGGGAAGTACGGTCGACTGCGCGCGGCGGCGGTCGCCCCGGACGGCTCGGTCTGGGTGAGCACCTCCAACCGGGACGGGCGGGGTCGGCCGGTCCCGGAGGACGATCGGATCCTGCGGCTGGTCTTCGCCGACGGCGGGGCCGGACGCAGCTGACCGGACGAGCCGGCCGGCCACCCAGCGGCGTCCGACGCGCCGAGCTGGAGTTGTCGGACAGGTGAGAAGCGCGGCGCATCCCTCGGGTTTGCCAAGATCCTCGAGCGGGCAGGACAGAATCTGAGCATGGACGGCCAGGAGAACGAGCAGCGCAGCACCGGGGACGAGACGACCCCGGCGACCGGGCGCGCCCGCCGCTGGGCGTTCCTGCCCCGCAGGGGCGGGCCGGCGCGGGGCCGGCTACGCCGCCTCGGCGCGGTGCTGGCCCTGCTCGTGGTCACCCTGACCGGGATCGTCGCGGGCACGTACGCGGGTGGGCACGTCGGGACGGACATCGGGCCGTTCCGGGCGCAGCTCAACCTGAGCCCGTCGCTGAGCGGCGGGACCACCGTCGACATCCCGCCGCTGGGCGCGCTGCTGCTGGACAGCCATGACGGGCCGGCGTACCTGACCGTCAAGCTGGGCGCGCTGGACCAGCGGCGTACCGAGGCGCTGATCGACGACCCGGCGAGCATCAGCCGGGCCAGCCAGTCCGCCGTCGAGGACGTCCGCGCCGGAGTGATGCGCCTCGGGCTGAAGACGCTGGCCTCGGCGGTGCTGGCCACCCTGCTCCTGGCCGGGCTGGTCTTCCGCGACGTACGCCGGATGGCCTGGGCGGGCGGCCTGGCGCTGGTGATCACCGCCGGCAGTCTCGGGCTGGCCGCCGCCACCATCCGCCCGCAGGCGATCGAGGAACCGCGCTACGAGGGGCTGCTGGTCAACGCGCCGGCGATCGTCGGTGACGCGCGGCGGATCGCCAACGACTACACCAAGTACGCCGAGCAGCTCCAGCGGCTGGTCGGCAACGTCAGCAAGCTCTACACCACGGTCTCCGCGCTGCCCGTGGTCCAGCCGTCGCCCGGCACCACCCGGGTGCTGCACGTCTCCGACATGCACCTCAACCCGACCGGGTGGCAGCTGATCCGGACGATCGTGGAGCAGTTCAACATCGACGTGGTCATCGACACCGGGGACATCACCGACTGGGGCAGCGAGCCGGAGGCGTCCTTCGTCGGCTCGATCGGCCTGCTGAAGAAGCCGTACGTCTACATCCGGGGCAACCACGACTCGGCGCGGACCGCCGCGGCGGTGGCCCAGCAGCCGAACGCGATCGTGCTGAACAACTCCACGGTCACGGTCTCCGGCCTGACCGTGGCCGGCATCGGCGACCCCCGGTTCACCCCGGACAAGGAGACCTCGCCGGCCGGCAGCGGGCTCACCCCGCAGGTCGCCAACCAGGTGATCGGGACCGGCGAGCAGCTCGCCACCACGGTGACCAACTCGCCGACGAAGGTGGACATCGCGCTGGTGCACGACCCGGCCTCGGCGGGGCCGCTCTCCGGGACCTGCCCGCTGATCCTGGCCGGGCACCTGCACCAGCGGGAGGTGTTGAAGCTGCCGCAGGTGCCCGGCAAGCAGCCGACCCAGCTGATGGTGGAGGGCTCCACCGGTGGGGCCGGGCTGCGCGGCCTGGAGGGCGAGAAGCCCACCCCGCTGACCATGACGGTGCTCTACTTCGACCAGCAGAAGCTGCTCCAGGCCTACGACGAGATCACCGTGGGCGGCACCGGGCAGTCGCAGGTCAACCTGGCACGGCACGTGATCCGCGACCCGACGAAGGGCGACCAGGTGCCGGTGACCCCGACCCCGACCCGCGGCGGCCCGGAGTCGGCCAGCCCGACGCCCAGCCCGACCACGACCGGCTGACCCGGCCGTCCGGCGTCGCCGACGCCGGACGGCCGGGAACGGGCGTCAGCGCAGCGAGAGTGCGGCCAGGGCGGCGTTGACGATGCTGCCGGGCAGCAGGTCGTGCAGCTCGTACAGCTCCTGGACGCTGCCGGACTGGCCGAACTCGTCCACCCCGAGCGGCACCGCCGGGGCACCGAGCGCCGAGCCGAGCCAGGCCATCGCGTGCGAGGCGGCGTCGTGCACGGTCACCACCGGCACCCGATCGGCGAAGGCCGACCGCAGCGCGCCCGGCACGCTCGGCACGGTCGCCGTCCGCACGCCCTGGCGCAGGGTCCGCTGCCAGGCCCGGTAGAGCCGGTCCAGGCTCGTCACGTCGACCACGTGCGCCGCGACGCCCTCCTCCGCCAGCTCCGCGGCGGCCGCGAGGACCTCCGGCAGCACCGCGCCGGAGGCGGCGAGCTGGACGACCGGGGCGTCCGCCAGGTGCGGGTACGCCACGTGCGCGTCGACCAGCCGGTACGCGCCCGCCACGACCTGCCGCCGCAGCACCGCGTCACCGAGCCGGGCCCGGGCCGCCTCGAACGGCGCCTGGTCGATCGGGCGGGTGCTGAGCCGGAAGTAGTACGCCCCGTCCTCGGCCGGCGCGGCGGTGGCGACCGGCGCCGCTCCCCCGGCGATCTGGCCGAGCGCGTCGCAGAGCAGCCAGTCGAGGCTGCCGGCGTACGCGGGCTCGACGAAGGTGACGCCGGGCAGCTCCAGCCCCACCGAGGCGGTGATGGTGGACTGGTGCGCGCCGCCCTCCGGGGCGAGGGTGATGCCGGACGGGGTGCCGGCCACCACGAACCGGGAGCCGGAGTAGGTGCCGTAGAGGAACGCGTCCAGGCCGCGCAGCACGAACGGGTCGTAGACCGTGCCGACCGGCAGCAGCGGCTGCCCGGACAGGTCCCAGGCGAGGCCGAGCTGGCCGAGCAGCAGGAACAGGTTCATCTCGGAGATGCCCAGCTCGATGTGCTGGCCCGCCGGGGTCTCCGTCCAGCGCAGCATCCGGTCCTCGGTCCAGGAGCGCTGCTCGGTGGGGGCGAAGACGCCGGTCTTGTTGATGAACCCGGCCAGGTTGGTGGAGGTGGCCACGTCCGGCGCGGTGGTGACCAGGTAGGGCGCCACCTGCGGGTCGCGGGCCAGGTCGACCAGCACCCGGCCGAAGACCTCCTGGGTGGAGACCGGCTTGTTCGCGCGTACCTTGGTGGTTTCCGGGACGGTGACCCCGAGCGCCCGCTCGCGCGGCGCGCGGGACAGCGCCTCCCGGCGCTCGCCGGCCCGGATGCCGGCCGGGGACGCCGGGTCGAGGCGGTCCCACTCGGTCTCCCGGGTCAGGCCGTAGGACTCGCGCAGCGCGTCGACCTGCTCGGTGCTGAGCAGCGCCGAGTGGTTGCGCGGGTTGCCGGCGATCGGCAGCCCCCACCCCTTGACCGTGTACGCGAAGACCACGCTGGGCCGGTCGGTGACCGCGTCGCACTGGGCGTACGCGTCGAGCATCGCCGCCAGGTCGTGCCCACCCAGGTCGGTGACGAGCGGGCCCAACTCCTCGTCTTGGATGTCGGCGATGAACTCGGCGACCGCGGCCGGGGCGCCGTCGAGGAACTGCTTGCGCAGCGCCGGCCCGGCCAGCCCGAACAGAGACTGGTACTGCTCGTTCGGCATCAGGTCGATCCAGTCGCGCAGCGCCTCGCCGCCCGGCCGGGCGTACGCCTCGGCGAGCTTGCGGCCGTACTTGACCTCGACGACGTGCCAGCCGGCGGCCTCGAACTGGCCGCGCCACTGGTTGATCCGTACGCCCGGGACGACCCGGTCCAGCGACTGGCGGTTGAAGTCGACCAGCCACATCACGTTGCCCAGCCCGGTGGTGGCCGGGTCGGCGACGGCCTCCCAGATGTTGCCCTCGTCCAGCTCGGCGTCGCCGATCAGCGCGACGAACCGGGAGTGCGGGCGCTGGCCGAAGTGCGCGTCGACGTAGCGGCGGGTGACCGCGGCGAAGAGCGGCGCGGCGGCGCCGAGGCCGACCGAACCGGTGGAGAAGTCCACCCCGTCCGGGTCCTTGGTCCGGGACGGGTAGGACTGCAACCCGCCGCGCGCGCGCAGCTTCGGCAGGTACGACCGGTCCAGGTTGCCGAGCAGGTACTGGACGGCGTGGAAGACCGGCGAGGCGTGCGGCTTGACCGCGACCCGGTCCTCGGCGTCCAGGTGGGCGAACCAGAGCGCGGTCATCGCGGTGACCAGCGAGGCGCTGGACGCCTGGTGGCCGCCGACCTTCACCCCGTCGCCGGTGTTCCGGTCGTGGTTGGCCGCGTCCACGATCCGGGTGGCGAGCCAGAGCACCCGCCGCTGGATCTCGTCGAGGACGTCGAGGTCGTGCTGGTTCACGGTGACTCCATCCGGGCGTCGCCGTTGACGCCCTCTGAGGGATTGGGTGTTAGAAAGGGCCCCTTCCTATGCACCAGGCGTTAAGAAGGGGCCCTTCCTTGCAGCTCAGACGCCGAGGCGCTCCAGGATCAGCTCGCGGACGGTCTTGGCGTCCGCCTGGCCGCGGGTGGTCTTCATGACCGCGCCGACCAGGGCGCCGGCCGCCGCGACCTTGCCGCTGCGGACCTTGTCGGCGACGTCCGGGTTGGCCGCGATCGCCTCGTCCACGGCGGCGGTGAGCGCGCCGGTGTCGGAGACGACCTCCAGGCCCCGGTTGGTCATGATCTCGGTCGGCGAGCCCTCGCCGCCCACCACGCCCTCCAGGACGATCCGGGCCAGCTTGTCGTTGAGCTTGCCGGCGTCGACCAGGCCCTGCAGCTCGGCGACCTGCGTCGGGGTGGCCCCGACGTCGGCCAGCTCCACGCCGGTCTCGTTGGCCCGGCGGGACAGCTCGCCCAGCCACCACTTGCGGGCGGCGGCCGGGGTGGCCCCGGCGGCCACGGTGGCCTCGATCAGCTCGACCGCGCCGGCGTTGACGACCGACTGCATGTCGAGGTCGGACAGGCCCCACTCCTGCTGGAACCGCTGGCGGCGCAGCCGCGGCAGCTCCGGCAGGGCGGCCTTCAGCTCGGCCACCCAGGTCGGGTCCGGGGCGAGCGGGACCAGGTCCGGCTCCGGGAAGTACCGGTAGTCGGTGGCGGTCTCCTTGGACCGGCCCGGGGTGGTGTCGCCGGTGTCCTCGTGGAAGTGCCGGGTCTCCTGGGTGATCTTGCCGCCGGCGTCCAGCACGGACGCCTGGCGCAGCATCTCCGAGCGGACCGCCCGCTCCACCGAGCGCAGCGAGTTGACGTTCTTGGTCTCGGTGCGGGTGCCCCACTCCTCGCCCGGCTTGTTCAGCGAGGTGTTGACGTCGCAGCGCAGCGAGCCCTCCTCCATCCGGACGTCGGAGACGCCCAGCGAGCGGATCACGTCGCGCAGCTCGGTGACGTACGCCCGGGCCACCTCCGGCGCGAGCGCGCCGGTGCCGGGGATCGGCTTGGTGACGATCTCGACCAGCGGGATGCCGGCCCGGTTGTAGTCGACCAGCGACTCGGTGGCGCCGTGGATACGACCGGTGGCGCCGCCGACGTGCAGCGTCTTGCCGGTGTCCTCCTCCAGGTGCACCCGCTCGATGCCGATCCGCACCGTCTCGCCGTTGACCTCGACGTCCAGGTAGCCGTCGAGGCAGAGCGGCTCGTCGTACTGGCTGATCTGGAAGTTCTTCGGCATGTCCGGGTAGAAGTAGTTCTTCCGGGCGAACCGACACCATTCGGCGATCGAGCAGTTCAACGCAAGGCCGATCCGGATGGTCGCCTCGATGGCCGCCTTGTTGGCCACCGGCAGCGAGCCGGGCAGGCCCAGGCAGACCGGGCAGACCCGGGTGTTCGGCGCGCCGCCGAAGTCCGTCGGGCAGCCGCACCACATCTTGGTGTTCGTGCCCAGCTCGACGTGGGTCTCCAGGCCGATCACCGGTTCGTAGCGCGCGACGACCTCGTCGTACGCGGGCAGTGTCGTCGTCATCTGAGCTCCAGGCGCGATCCGGACGGAACCGGTCCAGCCTAATGGGGCTGGGTGCGGCCAGCTCGCCCGGGTTTCCATCCACGCCGGTACGCGCCCCGGCCCGCCCGGGGATCCGTCCCCGGGCGGGCCCGGAGGTCAGCGTTCCTCGACCACGCCGAGGTACATCACCTGCGGGTCGGCCGGGTTGAAGGCGACGTCCGCGATCCCGTCGTGGGGGTTGTGCTGCGAGGTCAGCCGGCCGGTCGACGCGTCGTACCGGTAGAGATCGGTTCCGTAACCGCCGAACCACGTGCCGTAGGCGAAGTAGAGCACGTCCGGGTCGGCCGGGCTCGGCCAGAGCCGGGTGCCGTTGATCAGTGTCGGCCCGGCGCCGTCGAGCACCGACACGAAGCTGCGGCCCCCGTCGGTCGAGCGCCAGATGTGCCGGGCGGAGTTGTCGTTCTGGCTCAGGTCGTACCCCTCCAGCCAGACCGTCCGCGGATCCACCGGGGAGAAGGCCACGGAGAAGCCGTTCGCGTGCGGGGTGGCGCCCACCCCCGCGGACCGGGTCCAGCTGAGGCCGCCGTCGAACGTCACGTAGCTGCCGTTGCCCATGGTGCCGACGATGACGTGGTCCCGGTCGGCGGGATCGACGGCGGCCTGGTAGACGAACTCGTCCTGGCCGGCCGGCGACCCGACGACGGTCCAGGTCGCGCCGCCGTCGCCGGAGTCGTAGAGCTGTCCGGCCTTGCTGACCGCCCGCAACGCCCGCGGATCGGTCCGGTCCACCGCCAGGGCGGCCACGCCGTCACCCGGGACCGGGCCGGCGACCTCGCTGATCTGGTCGGCCCGCACCCGGAAGACAGGCTGGTCGTTCACGCCGTACGCGTAGGCGGTGCCGTCCGCTCCGGCGGCCAGGTCGTACGCCGCCAGGTTCAGCGCGGTGCCGCCGACCTGCTGCCAGCTGCAGCCGGCGTCGGTGGACCGCTGGATCGACGTCTTCGAGATGGCCACCAGGGTGTTCGGCGTGCTCAGCGCGACGAGCCGGGGGTACGCCACCGGGGTGACCGCGGTCGTGGTCGGCGCCAGGAAGGCCCCGTCGTTGCGGGTGAAGGTCACCGAACCGTCGCCCTGCACCACGCCGCACTGCGGGCGGTGCCAGCCGTCTGCGGCGGCGGCGGGGGCTGCGGCGGCGAGGTCGACGGCGCCGGCGACCGTGACGGCCAGCGCCAGTACGCCGCTCAATCGGGAGAAGATCATGATGCATGTCTAGACGTGGACATGCGCCGATCGCCACAGTTTCGGGTGTCCGAGCCCGGCCATGACCTGGGTCGGACAGCCGCGGGAGGGGGCGCGGGTGTTCGAGTCGTTGGGTCTGACCCCGGTGGAGGAATCGGTCTACCTGGCCCTGCTGCGCCGGCGGCAGTCGAGCGTGCCGGAGCTCGCCCAGCAGGTCGGCGAGAGCCAGCGGGTGGTGCGCGCCGCGACCGACCGGCTGGAGGATCTCGGCTTCGTCAGCCGCCTCGTCGGCTCCGGCACCCGGTTCCTGGCGACCCGCCCCGACGTCGCGGTGAACGCCCTGGTGGTACGCCGCACCGAGGAGTTCGCGGCGGCGCGCCGGGCCGCCGAGCGGATCGCGGAGGAGTTTCCGCAGGAGCTGCTGACCAGCCCGGACGAGCTGCTCGAGATCGTCACCGGCCGGGCTGCGGTGGAGGCCCAGTTCGTCCAGCTCACCCACGGGGTCACCAGCGAGCTGCTGGTGCTCGACCGCCCGCCGTACGCGCAGGAGGTGGCGTCCGCGAACGTGCCGGAGAACGAACTGCTCGGCCGGGCGGCCAGCGTACGGGGGATCTACGCCCCGGAGGCGTTCGCGCTGCCGGGCGCCTTCGAGCAGGCCATGGCCGCCGTGGCGGCCGGGGAACAGGCCCGGGTGCACACGGACGTGCCACTGAAGCTGGCGATCGGCGACCGCGCGATGGCGCTGCTGCCGCTGGCCAGCGAGCGGGCGGTGGACGCGGCGCTGGTGATCCGCGCGCCGATGGTGGTGTCCGCGCTGGTGAAGCTCTTCGAGATGCTGTGGGCGCAGGCCACGCCGCTGCCGATCTGGGACCCGGAGCAGCCCGCGACCGCGGCCGAGGAGCTGGACCTGCGGCTGCTGGGGCTGCTCGCCACCGGCCTCAAGGACGAAGCCATCGCCCGGGAACTCGGGGTGAGCGTCCGCACCCTGGGTCGCCGCTCGTCCGCCCTGCTGGCCGCGCTCGGCGCGCGTACCCGCTTCCAGGCCGGCCTGCAGGCCGGACGCCGCGGCCTGGCCTGAGCCGCGACGGCGGCTGTCGCGGGGCGCGGACACGCCACCGGCGCCGGCGGAGACCGCCGGCGCCGGTGAACCGTGTCGTGCGCCGGTGCTACAGCGCCGGCGGGGTGAACGTGCCGACCGTGGACTCCAGCGCGGCGGCGACCCGGTACATCCGGTCGTCGGCCATGGTCGGAGCCATGATCTGGAAACCGACCGGGAGCCCGTCGGCGAGGCCGCACGGGACCGAGATGGCCGGCCCGCCGTACAGGTTGGTCGGGATGGTGAACAGGTCGGCCAGGTACATCTGGTAGGGGTCGGCGGTGCGCGACCCGATCGGGAAGGCCACGAACGGGGTGGTCGGCGAGATCAGCGCATCCACCTGCTCGAACGCCGCGGTGAAGTCCCGGGTGATCAGGGTGCGGACCTTCTGCGCCTGGCCGTAGTAGGCGTCGTAGTAGCCCGAGGAGAGCGCGTACGTGCCGATCATGATGCGCCGCTTCACCTCGGGGCCGAAGCCGGCCTCGCGGGTTAGCGACATGACCTCCTCCAGCGACCGGTTGCCGTCGTCGCCGACCCGCAGGCCGAACCGGACACCGTCGAACCGGGCCAGGTTGGAGGAGCACTCGCTCGGCGCGATCAGGTAGTAGGCCGGCAGCGCGTACTTGAAGTGCGGGCAGGAGACCTCGACGATCTCCGCGCCCAGCTTGGCCAGCGCCTCCACCGACTCGCGGAACGCGGCCATCACGCCCGGCTCGGCGCCCTCGCCGGTGAACTCGCTGACCACACCGAGCTTCACCCCGGTCAGGTCGCCGGTCGCGCCGAGCCTCGCCGCGCCGACCACGTCCGGCACCGGGGCCGGGATGGAGGTGGAGTCGCGCGGGTCGTGCCCGCCGATCACCTGGTGCAGCAGCGCGGCGTCCAGCACGGTACGCGCGCACGGCCCCGGCGTGTCCAGCGACGAGGAGAACGCCACCAGGCCGTACCGGGAGGTGCCGCCGTAGGTGGGCTTCGCGCCGACGGTGCCGGTGACCGCGCCCGGCTGGCGGATCGAGCCGCCGGTGTCCGAGCCGATCGACAGCGGCGCCTCGTACGCGGCCAGCGCCGCGGCGCTGCCGCCGCCGGAGCCGCCCGGAATGCGCGCCAGGTCCCACGGGTTGCGGGTCGGGCCGTACGCGGAGTATTCGGTGGAGGAGCCCATCGCGAACTCGTCCATGTTGGTCTTGCCGAGCATCACCGTGCCGGCGTCGCGCAGCCGCTGCACGATCGTCGAGTCGTACGGCGGGCGCCAGCCCTCCAGGATCTTCGACCCGACGGTGGTCGGCACGCCCTTGGTGGTGAGCACGTCCTTGACGGCGACCGGCACGCCCGCGAGCGGGCCGAGCTCCTCGCCGGCGGCCCGGCGCTCGTCCACGCCCCGGGCGGCGGCGAGCGCGCCCTCGCTGTCGACGTGCAGGAAGGCGTGCACGCGGTCGTCGACGGCGGCGATCCGGTCCAGGTGGGCCCGGGTCACCTCGACGGCGGAGGTCTCCCCGCTCGCCACGAGCCCGGCGATCTCGCTCGCGGTGAGCTTGGTCAGGTCGCTCATGAAGCCACATCCTCGTCCAGGATCCGCGGGACGCGGAACCGCTGCTCCTCGGCGTCGGGCGCGCCCGACAGCGCCTCCTGCGGGGTCAGGCACGGCGTCACCACGTCCTCGCGGAGGACGTTGGTCAGCGGCACCGAGTGGGAGGTCGGCGGGATGTCCGCCGCGGCGACCTCACCGACCTGGGCGACCGACTGGAGGATCACGTCCAGCTGACCGGCGAAGGTGTCCAACTCCTCCTCGGTGACGGCGAGCCGCGACAGTCGCGCGAGGTGCGCGACCTCCTCGCGGGAGATGGCGGCCATCGGGTGCCCCCTTCGTGGCTGTCCTGCTGCGTCTGCGGTGTGCCGGCCCGCGCGCTCGACGGTAGCGATGACGCGCGGTGGCCGGAGCGAGTCTATTGTCCTGCGGTCGCGGCGACGCCTCCGACTCCCCCACCGGCCCGGCGGCCGGACCGCGCCGGGCCGGCGAGGCCACCGCTCAGCGGGCGCGCCGGCGGGGCCCGTCACCGTCGCCGGTCACCGCGGGCGGACCGGCCGGTAGCGGGACAACCAGGTGACCAGGTCGCCGGCGGGCATGGGCCGGGCGTGGAACCAGCCCTGAGCCACGTCGCAGCCGGCCGCGTGCAGCAGCCGCCAGGTGCGCTCGTCCTCCACGCCCTCGGCCACCACCCGCAGGCCGAGCGCCGCGGCCAGCTCGATCATGAACCGGACGATCGCCGCGTCGTCGGGGTCGTCCGCCATGCCCAGGACGAACGACCGGTCCACCTTCACCTCGGACAGCGGCAGCCGGCGCAGGTGCTGCAGGGACGAGTACCCGGTGCCGAAGTCGTCCAGCGCGATGCCGACCCCGATCCGGTGCAGCTGGGAGATGCTGGCCAGCACCCGCCTCGGGTCGGCCATCAGGGCGCCCTCGGTGATCTCCACCTGGAGCCGGTCGGGGCTGACGCCGTACCGGGCCAGCCGGTCGGCGATCTGGTCGGCGATCTCGCCGGTGTGCAGGTCACGGACGCTGACGTTGAGCGCGGCGCGCAGCGTGATCCCGGCCGCCGACCACTTCGCCACCTGCTCCACCACATCGTCCACCACCCGGCGGGTGAGCAGCCGCATCACCGCGCTCTGCTCGGCCACCTGGATCAGCTCCCCCGGGTCGACCATCCCCCGGCGCGGGTGCCGCCAGCGCAGCAGCGCCTCCACCCCGACCACCTCGCCGGTCGCGATGGCGATCTGCGGCTGGTAGTACATGGTGATCTCGCCCGGGTCCCCGGCCGGCTCGTCCGTCCGCGCCCCGCCGGCCGCCCGGGCCGCGCCGCGCGGCTCCGCCGGCTCCAGCTGGGCGGCGCCGTCCCCGCTCACCCCGGCCTCCGGCTGGGCGGCACCGTCCCCGCTCACCCCGGCCTCCGACTGGCCGGCACCGTCCCCATTCACCCCGGCCTCCCGCTGGGCGGCGCCGTCCCCATTCACCCCGGCCTCCCGCTGGGCGGCGCCGTCCCCGCTCACCTCGGCCTCCGGCGGGCCGGCGGGTGGCGCCGCCGGGCGGTCGTCGAGCAGCCCGCCGGACGCCTCCGGAAGCAGGGCGGCCTCGCCGGCCGGGGCCGCCGTTGCCCGGACGGCCCGGCGGCGGATCGGGTCGGCGCCGGTGAGGATCCGGTTGATCAGCTCGTCGTCGGTACCCACCTCGGCCCGCGCGCGTCGCCGGCGCAGCCAGCGCCGCCCCGGGCCGCCGCCGGGCCGGGCCGCCCCGCCCCGGCCGCCGTTGCGGGACACGCCGTCGCCCGAGCCGCCGCCCTCCGGCGCCGCCAGCCCGGGGGCGGGCGCGAGGGCCGCGCCGTCGCCCCCGCGTACGCCGCCGGGCGGCTCCGCCACCGGCAGCGCCGGCGTGGTCTCCAGCACGCGGCGCAGGTCGGCCAGGAGGCTGAGCCGCTCGGCCGAGTTGTGGTCGGACTCGGCCGCGTAGACGGCGACGGTGTCGTTGCGGTGCTTGGCGTCGTACATGGCCACGTCGGCGTGGCGCATCAGGGTGGCGAAGTCCTCGCCGTGCTCCGGGAAGATCGCGAGGCCGATGGAGCCGCCCACGTCGAGCGGCAACCCGTCGAGCGGCACCGGCTCGGCGAGCGCGGCGACCACCCGGTCGGCGAGCTCGCGCGCCTGGTCGGTGCCGGTGAGCCGGGGGACGACGATGGCGAACTCGTCGCCGCCGAGCCGGGCCAGCAGGTCGCCCGGGCCGACCACCCCGGCCAGCCGGGCGCTCACCTCGACCAGCAGCCGGTCCCCCACCGCGTGCCCGAGCGCGTCGTTGACGTGCTTGAACCGGTCCAGGTCGAGCAGCAGCAGGGCCAGGTGCGCGTCCGGTTCGCCCCGGGCGGCCCGCTCGGCGTGCAGGTGCACCTGCTCGGCCACCTCGGACAGCAGCGCCTTGCGGTTGGGCAGCCCGGTGAGCGGGTCGAGCGCGGCCAACTGCTCCCGCTCGGCGGAGAGCCGGGCCATCCGGTAGACGGCGAAGAGCGGCACCAGCACCAGTGGGATCAGCGCGGCGCTGACCCGGGCGGCGGCCACCAGCACCGGGGCGAGCAGCAGCAGCGAGCCGGTGGCGAGCAGTTCGTAGGCCAGCCCGAGCCGGACGGTCGGCCACCAGCGGTCGCCGAAGCGCAGCCGGATCGCCGAGCTGACCAGCGCGTAGTTGACCGCGAACCAGATCCCGGTGGCGGCGCCGACCACGGCCACGTCCGTCCAGTGCAGCCGCCCGCCGCCGAACAGGTCACCCGGCCCGAGCCGGGTGACCAGGTACGCGCCGGCGAGGGCGCAGGCGTACTGGGCGGCGTTGAAGCCGGTGCGCCACACCGCGTGCCTCATCCGCCAGCCGGAGACGGCCACCGCCACGGCCTGCACCGCGACGGCCGGACCGAGCCCCCAGCCGAGCAGGATGGCGAAGGTGAAGCAGGTCGACGGGAAGACCGCCGAGGTCTCCCGCCGGCCGGGCGGCACGAACGGCCGGGCGTCGCAGGCGACGGCGAGCGCCGCCATCGTCCAGAAGGCCACCGGCAGGTCGGGCACCCGATCGGGCAGCCCGGCCAGCGGCCCGGCCGAGACCAGCACCGCCAGGAGGCCGACCGCGGCGACGAAGCCGAAGAACGGGGCACCCCGCCCGGGTGGCACGGAGTTGCGCGGGTCGGCGGTCTCCATCGCACCTCCCGGGGACGGCCGTGGCGTGCGCCGTTCACACGCCGTACGCCAATGAAACGCCCTCGGTGCCGATTTCCCCGACATGACAGTCACGAATCGGTCGCAGTCGTAACTAACTTGGTATCCGCCACCAGGCCCCGTCAGGATGCACCGCGAGCCCGCCCTCAGCCCTCGACGCGGGCCACCTCCCGGGCCGCCTCCGGGCCGGACTCCAGCAGCACCCGGAAGCCCTCCTCGTCCAGGACGGGCAGCTTGAGGCTGGCCGCCTTGTCGGCCTTGGAGCCGGGGTTGTCCCCGACGACCACGAAGCTGGTCTTCTTGGAGACCGAGCCGGTGACCTTGCCGCCCCGGCTCTGGATCGCCTCGGACGCCTGGTCCCGGCTGAAGCCGGCGAGCGTGCCGGTGACCACCACGGTCATCCCTTCGAGGGGACGGGGCCCCTCCTCGCCGGCCTCCTCGGCCATCCGGACGCCGGCCTCGGCCCACTTGCGCACCACCTCGCGGTGCCAGTCGACGGCGAACCACTCCTTGATGCTGTCGGCGATGGTCGGGCCGACGCCGTCCACCGAGGACAACTCCTCCGCGCCGGCCGCCTCGATCGCGTCGATCGAGCGGAAGTGCCGGGCGAGGGCCTGCGCCGCGGTCGGGCCGACGTGCCGGATGGAGAGCGCGACGAGCACCCGCCACAGGTCCCGCTCCTTGGCGACGGCCAGGTTGTCCAGCAGCTTGGTGGCGTTGCTGCCGAGGGTGCCGTCCTTGTTGACGAAGAACGGCGAGCGGACGAGCTGTTCCTCGTCGAGCTGGAACAGGTCGCCCTCGTTGGTGATGATCTGCCCGTCCAGCAGCGCGGCGGCACTCTTCTCGCCGAGCGCCTCGATGTCGAGCACCCTGCGGCTGGCCAGGTAGAAGACCCGCTCGCGGATCTGCCCCGGGCAGGTACGCGCGTTGGGACAGCGGATGTCGACGTCGCCCTCCTTGGCCGGCGCGAGCGGGGTGCCGCAGGCCGGGCAGGTGGTGGGCATGACGAAGGGGCGGGCGTCGGCGGGACGCAGGTCGACCACCGGGCCGAGCACCTCGGGGATGACGTCGCCGGCTTTGCGCAGCACCACGGTGTCGCCGATCAGCACGCCCTTGCGTTCGACCTCCTGGGCGTTGTGCAGGGTGGCCAGGGCGACCGTGGAGCCGGCCACGCGGACCGGCTCGAGGACGGCGAACGGGGTGACCCGGCCGGTCCGCCCGACGTTGACGTCGATGTCGAGCAGCTTGGTGGTCACCTCCTCCGGCGGGTACTTGAAGGCGATCGCCCAGCGCGGCGCGCGGCTGGTGGAGCCGAGCCGCCCCTGGATGGCGACCGGGTCGACCTTGACCACCACGCCGTCGATCTCGTGCTCGACGTCGTGCCGATGCTTGCCGTAGTAGGCGATGAATTCCGCCACCCCGGCCAGGTCGGGCACCACCCGCCAGCGGTCGCTGGTGGGCAGCCCCCACGCCTTCAGCGCCGCGTACGACTCGGACTGCGCCGTCGGCTGGAAGCCCCGGCGGGCGCCGATGCCGTGCACCACCAGGCGCAGCGGCCGGGAGGCGGTGACCCGCGGGTCCTTCTGGCGCAGGCTGCCGGCGGCGGCGTTGCGCGGGTTGGCGAAGGGCGCCTTGCCCTGCTCGACCAGGCCGGCGTTGAGGTCGGCGAAGGCGGCGACCGGGAAGTAGATCTCGCCGCGCACCTCCAGGAACGCCGGCACCTCGGGGAAGTCGTCGGACGGGGTGAGCCGGGACGGGACGTCCCTGATGCTGCGCACGTTGGCGGTGACGTCCTCGCCGGTGCGCCCGTCGCCCCGGGTGGCGGCCCGGACCAGCCGGCCCTTCTCGTAGGTCAGGTTGATGGCCAGGCCGTCGACCTTCAGCTCGCACAGGTAGGGCACCGGGCCGCCGGCGTCCCGCTCGACCCGCTCGGCCCAGGCGGCCAACTCCTCGTCGGCGAAGGCGTTGTCCAGCGAGAGCATCCGCTCGGCGTGGGTGACCGGGGTGAAGTCGGTGGAGAAGGTGCCGCCGACCCGCTGGGTCGGCGAGTCGGGGGTGCGCAGCGCCGGGTATTCCGCCTCCAGCGCCTCCAGCACGCGCAACTGCTTGTCGAACTCGGTGTCCGAGATGACCGGCGCGTCGAGCACGTAGTAGCGGTACTGGTGCTCGGTCAGCTCCTGGCTCAGCGTGGCGTGCCGCTCCCGCGCCTCCGGGGTCGGCTCGGCGCCCGCCGCCGCCTCCTGCGCCGGACTGACCGCCTGGGGAACCGCTTCTTCGGACACGCCGCCGCCTTCGGACACCGCTGTCGACCTCCCGAGATCGTGCTACCCCCGAACGGTAGCGGGCGGGGGTGACAAGCGTCCTCCTACCCGCCCTGAGCAGGCGCGCGGCGGCCGCGCCACCGGGCGGCGGCGGCGCGGCCGTGCGACCATCGCCGCACGGCGGCGGACCGCCGGGGACGAGAGGCAGGCACGGATGGCGGACGGGCTGCGCTGGGCGGCGGTGATCGTGGCCGCGGTGGTGGCCGGCTGGCTGTGGGGCGAGTGGCGCCGGCGATCCGCCGGCCCGGATGGCCGCTCGGTCGGCAGGCGCCCGGGTCGTCCCGGCACCCGTCGCGACGCGGAGACCCGTCCCGGCGACGGCGGCGCCCGCCCGGGTCGCGGCGGCACCCGTCCCGGCGGTCGACCCCGATCGGGCGGCGGCCGCCCCGGCACCGAGGCCTCCCCGGGACGCGCCGCAGCGCCGCCCCGGCCCCGGGACGCCGACCGACGGCCGGCCGGCACGCCCCGTCCCGGCGAGATCTGGTGGGCCGACGTGCCCTACGCCGACGGGACCGGCTCCAAGGTGCGCCCCTGCCTGGTGCTGCACGCCGACGACCGGGGCGCCGAGGTCCTCAAGATCACCAGCCAGGACAAGTCGGACCGGGACGACCACGTCCGCATCCCGACCCGGGACTGGGACGCGGACGCGGACCACGACAGCTGGCTGGACATCAGCGAGCCGATCGCCGTACCCGCCGCCGCCTTCGCGGACCGGGCCGGCGCCTGCGACCCCGACCTCTGGCGTCAGCTCCGCCGCCTCCCCCACCTGACCACCTGACCCGCCCGGCGCTCAGTCGTGCGGGGCGGCCAGGGCGGTGAGCTGGTCGGCGTACTCGATGCGGGCGGACCAGTCGGCCGGCCAGGCGGACATACCGTGGGCGGTGCCGACGAAGGCGCCGGCGAGGGCCGCGATCGAGTCGGAGTCGCCGGCCGTGGTGGCGCCCCGGGCCAGCGCGCCGACCGGGTCGTCCGGGTGGCGCAGCGCGCAGAGCAGCGCGGTGGCCAGGGCCTCCTCGGCGATCCAGCCCTCACCGGTGAGCCGGCACGGGTCGCCGCCGTCGTCCGGGCGGACCAGCGCCGCGTCGAGCCGACCGAGGACCCGCAGGCACTCGTCCCAGCCCCGGGCGATGAACTCCTCCGGCGTCGAGCCGCCCGGCCGCTGCCACAGGTCGCCGAGCCAGTCGTGCCGGTAGACGGTGCGCTGCTCCCGGGCCCGCGCGGCGAGCAGGCCGGGCAGGTCGGCGAGCGCGGCGCCGTCGCGCAGCAGCCGGACCGCGTACGCGGTCAGCTCGCTGGCCACCAGGCCGGTCGGGTGGCCGTGGGTCAGGCCGGCCTGGAGCTGGGCCAGCCCGGCGAGGGTGTCGAGGTCGACGTCGAGCAACCCGACCGGGGTGACCCGCATGTTGGCCCCGCACCCCTTCGAGCCGGCCACGGTGGCCTCCTGCCAGCGGCCGCCCCGGTCCAGCTCGGCGCAGGCCCGCAGGCAGGTCATCCCGGGCGCACGGTTGTTCTCGGGGCTGACCGACCAGTCGATGAACCGCCGCCGCAGCAGCGGCTCCACCGCCTCCGGCGTGTACGCGGGCGCGTCGTGCAGCGCCCAGGCCACCGCGAGCGCCATCTGGGTGTCGTCGGTGACCAGCGCCGGGTCGCCGGTCAGCTCGCGGGGACCGGTCGGGCCGTAGCGCCGGACGATCTCGGCGACGGTGAGGAATTCGGTGGGCCTGCCCAGGGCGTCGCCGTAGGCGAGGCCGAAGAGCGAACCGGAGGCGCGGCGCGGCGTGGAGTCGATCACGGTGGCGATCATGCCTCGGCGGCGCAAGCCGCGCCTCCCGGCGGTCAGTCCCAGCAGAGGCAGAACGGGTGTCCGGCCGGGTCGGCGTAGACCCGCCAGCCGTCACCCTCGCCCGGCAGCCGCCGCGCGCCCAGGGCCAACGCCGCCTTCTCGGCGGCCTCGATGTCGTCCACCGTCACGTCGAGGTGGAACTGTTGCGGCCGCTCCGGGTCGGGCCAGTCGGGGGCGCGCAGGTCGAGCGCCTTCTGGAAGGCGAGGCGCGGTTGGTGCCCCGCCGGACCGCCGAGCACCACCCAGTCGTCGCCGTCGGAGTTGTCCTCGATCAGCGGGAGGCCGAGCAGCTCCGCGTAGAAGCGGGCCAGCGCGCGCGGATCGGGGCAGTCGATCACCACGGAACGCAGCTGTCCAATCATGCCGGTCATCCTGCCCCGCAGGTACGACCGGAAACCTATTCCTCGGCCAGCCGCCGCCCGGCGTCCCGGCAGGCGGCGAGGACCGCCCGGGCGTACGCCGGGGTGGCCCCGGCCAGGCCGCAGGCGGGGGTGACCACGACCTGCTCGGGGAGCCGCCGGCGGGGGAAGCCGAGCTGGTCCCAGACCTTGCGTACCCGGTCGGCCAGCTGCGCCGAGCTGGGGGCGCGACCGCCGGACGGCGGCAGCGCGGGCGCGGCGCCGGCCAGCAGCCCGAGCCCGGCGTCGATCGCCTCGCCGAGCGGGTCCAGGTCGGTGACCAGCGCAAGGTCGAGGGCCACGCCGGCGGCCCCGGCGCTGCGGATCAGCTCGAGCGGCACGTCGGGCGCGCAGCAGTGCACCAGGGTCGGCACGCCGGCCGCCTCGATCACGTCGCGCAGCAGCGCCCGGGCGACCTCCGCCTCCACCGACCGGTAGGTGCCGAAGCCGCTCTCGGTGGGCACCCGACCGGCCAGCACCGCCGGCAGGGACGGCTCGTCGAGCTGGAGCAGCACCCACGCGCGGGGCAGCCGGCGGGCCACCGCCTCGACGTGCCCGCGCAGCCCCTCGGCGAGCGAGCCGGCGAGGTCCCGCACGGCGCCCGGGTCGCGGATCATCCGGCCGCCGATCGGCAGCTCCAGCGACGCGGCCAGGGTGAACGGGCCGCCCGCCTGGACCTTGACCGGGCCGGCGTACTCCTCGGCCTGCTCGGCGAGCTGGTCGAGGTCGCGTTCCATCAGGTCGCGGGCGCGGCGCAGGTCCTTGCCGGGGCGGGGGGCGATCCGCCAGCGGGCCGCGTACAGCTCGACCGGCAGCTCCACGAGTAGGCCGGCGCTGCGGCCGATCAGGTCGGCGCCGGGGCCCCGCGCGGGCAGCTCCGGCAGGTGCGGCAGGGCGGGCAACTCGCCGAGCACGATGCGCTGCGCCTCGGCGATGTCGGTGCCGGGCAGCGAACCGATGCCGGTCGCCGCCCCGGCGGGCCAGTGCCAGAGCTGATCACTCACCGCCGAAGACTATCCGCTGCCCGTTCCGCTCCGGACGCGGACGCGGCGCGTCCACCGACCTGCGGTGCGGCGCCGCGCAGCGCGAGCGTGGCGACGGGCGTACCGCACCTCGGCGCGAGCGTGGCGGGGATGCCGCGGCCCGCCGTGCTGCCCGGCGGCGGGACACATCGTCGGCCGCCTTTGGAGCTGACATCACCAACGACTCACCGACCCCCTCCCCAGCCCTCGCCACGCATCCGCCGACACCCCGCCGAGGGCTGGTGAGTCGTTGACGGCATCAGCTCCAAAGGAAGCCGGACACCCTTGCCGGCCCGGCTTGGCGCCGCGGCACCCAGGGCGGACGTGGCCGGCTAGGGGCTGACGACATCAGGTCCAGAGGCAGCGAGACACCCGCCGGCCCGGCGTGACGGAGGCACCCAGGCCGCAGGCGGCCAGCCGAACCGGCCGACGGCGGTGCGACGGCGACAGCCCGAAGGAGCACGGGGACGGCAGCGAGGCGGGGCCCGGACGCTCAGCCGGTGATGGTGGCGGAGCCGAGGACGATGTCGCCGGCCGGGTCGGGGCGGTAGGCCACGATCGCCTGGCCGGCGGCGACACCGCGGACCGGGCGGCGCAGCTCGGCGTGCAGCCCGTCGGCGCTCAGGGACACCGTGGCGGGCACCACGTCGCCGTGCGCCCGCAGCTGCACCTCACACTCGATCGGGCCGGCGGGCGGCTCGCCGCCCGTCCACACCGGGCGGGTGGCCCCCACCTGGGAGACCTCCAGCGCCTCGGCCGGGCCGACCGTCACCGTGTTGGTCTTCGGGGTGATGGAGAGCACGTAGCGCGGGCGGCCGTCCGGGGCGGGCCGGTCCAGGTGCAGGCCGCGCCGCTGCCCCACGGTGTACTGGTAGGCGCCGGTGTGGCTGCCGATCACCGCGCCGCTGAGCGCGTCGACCACGTCGCCGGGAGCCTCGCCGAGCCGCTGGGCGAGGAAGCCGCGGGTGTCGCCGTCGGCGATGAAGCAGATGTCGTGCGAGTCGGGCTTATCGGCCACCGCGAGGCCGCGCCGGGCGGCCTCCGCGCGCACCTCGGCCTTGGTGGAGTCGCCGAGCGGGAAGATCGACCGGTCGAGCTGCGCGCGGGTCAGCACCGCGAGGACGTACGACTGGTCCTTGGCCAGGTCGACGCTGCGGCGCAGCAGGCCGTCGGGGCCCAGCCGGGCGTGGTGGCCGGTCACCACCGCGTCGAAGCCGAGGGCCACCGCGCGGTCCAGCACCGCGGCGAACTTGATCTTCTCGTTGCAGCGCAGGCACGGGTTCGGGGTACGGCCGGAGGCGTACTCGGCGACGAAGTCGTCCACCACGTCCGCGTGGAACCGGTCGGCCATGTCCCAGACGTAGAACGGGATGCCGAGCACGTCGGCGGCACGGCGGGCGTCCCGGGAGTCCTCCAGCGTGCAGCAGCCGCGGGCGCCAGTGCGGTAGGTCTGCGGGTTGCGGGCCAGCGCCAGGTGCACGCCGGTCACGTCGTGCCCGGCCGCCACCGCACGCGCCGCCGCCACAGCGGAGTCCACTCCGCCCGACATCGCCGCCAGAACCCTCACCGGCTCACTCCCCTCTTCCTCACCGAGCGTATCCGGGTCAGCGGGGGGTGCGGAGGGCGGCCGCGCGGCGGGCCCGCTCGACGGCCGCCGGCAGCGCGGCGATGAGGGCGTCCACGTCCGCCCTGGTGCTGGTGTGGCCGAGGGTGAAGCGCAGCGACGAGCGGGCGCGGTCGTCGTCGGCGCCCATGGCCAGCAGCACGTGGGAGGGCTGGGCCACCCCGGCGGAGCAGGCCGAGCCGGTCGAGCAGGCGATCCCCTGGGCGTCGAGGAGCAGCAGCAGGGCGTCCCCCTCGCAGCCGGGGAACGAGAAGTGCGCGTTGCCGGGGAGCCGGTCGACCGGGTCGCCGTTGAAGATCACCTCGGGCACCGCCTGCCGGACCCGCTCGACCAGCTCGTCGCGGAGCGCGGCGACCCGGGCCGCGTATTCCTGCTGGCCCTTCACGGCGGCCTCGACGGCGACCGCGAAGGCCACGATGCCGGCGGTGTCGAGGGTGCCGGAGCGGACGTCCCGCTCCTGGCCGCCGCCGTGCAGCAGCGGGGTGGCGGCGACGTCCCGGGCCAGCAGCAGCGCGCCGACCCCCGCCGGGCCGCCGAGCTTGTGCCCGGTGACGGTCAGCGCGGAGACGCCGCTGGCGGCGAAGTCGACCGGCACCTGGCCGACCGCCTGGATCGCGTCGGTGTGGAACGGCACGCCGTGCCGGGCGGCGACCGCCGCCAGCTCCGCCACCGGCTGCACGGTGCCCACCTCGTTGTTGGCCCACATCGCGGTGACCAGGGCCACCCGGTCGCCGTGCGCGGCCAGTTCGGCGCGGAGTCGCTCGGGGTCGAGCCGGCCGGCGGCGTCAACCGGCAGCCAGCCCACCTCGGCGCCCTCGTGACCGGCCAGCCAGTCGACCGCGTCCAGCACCGCGTGGTGCTCGACGGCGCTGGAGACGACCCGGGTCCGCTCGGCGCGGGCGGCGCGGCGAGCCCAGAAGAGACCCTTCACCGCGAGGTTGTCGCTCTCCGTCCCGCCCCCGGTGAAGATGACCTCGGAGGGGCGGGCGCCGAGCACGGCGGCCACCCGCTCGCGGGACTCCTCCACTCGCCGCCGGGCACGCCGGCCCGCCGCGTGCAGCGACGACGCGTTGCCCACCTCGCGGGCCGTGGCGACGTACGCCTCGAGTGCCTCGTCGAGCATCGGGGTCGTCGCCGCGTGATCCAGGTATGCCATCACCGTTCAGCCTAACGGCCGGCGAGCGGCCCGCCGTCCGCCGGATCGCCGCTCGTGAGCCGGGTGGGGGCCGGCGCGAATCGTCCATCGATTCCTGGGTACTCGGAGGCCCGGCCGATCGATCCCGGGGAGCCCTCGCGATCCCCGGCCCGGTACGCTCGGGGTGGGCTCGCGCCCCCTTGAACGGGCTGATCGGCGGGCCGGCTCAGCTCCCCGGCCCGCCGATCAGCTCCCTTCCCACCGCATCGGGAAGGGCGTGACACACATGACGGAGCCGCCGCCCGGATCACCGGACGGCGGCTCTGTCGTAGGTCAGCCGGCCAGGGTCACTTCCGCTTGCGGATCTCCTCGGCGGCCTGCGGGACGACCTTGAACAGGTCACCCACCACGCCGAAGTCGGCCAGCTCGAAGATCGGCGCCTCGGCGTCCTTGTTCACCGCGACGATCGTCTTCGAGGTCTGCATGCCGGCCCGGTGCTGGATCGCGCCGGAGATGCCCAGCGCGACGTAGAGCTGCGGGGAGACGGTTTTGCCGGTCTGGCCGACCTGGAACTGGTGCGGGTAGAAGCCGGAGTCGACCGCCGCGCGGGACGCGCCGACCGCGCCGCCGAGCAGGTCGGCCAGCTCCTCGACCAGCTTGAAGTTGTCGGCGTTGCCGACACCACGACCGCCGGAGACGACGACCGACGCCTCGGTCAGCTCGGGGCGGGAGCCCTTCTGCTCGGCGACCCGCTCGACGACCTTGGCCAGCTTGTCCGCGTCGGCGACGGAGACGGTGAGCTGCTCGACGGCCGGGGTGGCCGCGGCCGGGGTCGGGTTGAGCGAGTTCGGCCGGACGGTGACCAGCGGCAGGCCCTTGGTGACCTTGGACTTGACGATGGTGGAGCCGGCGAAGGCGACCTGGGTCGCGGTGCCGTCGGCGGCGAGCGCGACCACGTCGGTCAGGATGCCGTTGTCCAGCTTGACGGCCAGGCGGGCGGCGATCTCCTTGCCCTCCTGGGAGGAGGCGAGCAGCACGGCGGCCGGCTGCACCCGCTGGACCAGCTCGGCCAGCACGGTGGCCTTCGGGGCCACCAGGTAGCCGTCGATCTCCTCACCCTCGGCGGCGTAGATCTTCTCCGCGCCGTACTCGCCCAGCTTGGCGCTCAGCGCCTCGGCGGCACCGGTGCCACCGAGCACGACCGCGCTCGGCGTGCCGAGCTCGCGGGCGAGGGTGAGCATCTCCAGGGTGACCTTCTTGACGCCGAATTCCCGGGTGGCTTCGACGACGACGAGAACCTCAGACATGTCCAGACCTCTCACACGAACTTCTCGGTGGCGAGGAACTCGACCAGCTTGGAGCCGCCCTCGCCCTCGTCGGTGATCTTGGTGCCGCCGGAGCGCGGCGGGCGCTTGGTGTGCTCGAGCACGGCGCTGGTCGCGCCGTCGAAGCCCACCTCGGCGGGGGCGACCCCGAGGTCACCCAGGGAGAGCGTCTGCACCGGCTTCTTCTTGGCGGCCATGATGCCCTTGAAGGAGGGGTAGCGCGGCTCGTTGATGGTGTCCCAGACGGAGACCACGGCCGGGGTCGAGGCGGTGACCACCTCGTAGCCCTCCTCGGTCTGCCGCTCGACGGTGAGGGTGGAGCCGTCGACGGTGAGCTTGCGCGCGCCGGTCAGGGCGGCCACGCCCAGCCGCTCGGCGATCATGTGCGGCAGCACCTGGACCCGGCCGTCGGTCGACTCGGCACCGCAGATGACCAGGTCCGCGCCCAGCTGACCGAGGGCGGCGGCGAGCACCTTCGAGGTGGTCACGGCGCAGGACCCGTGCAGGGCGTCGTCCACCACGTGCACGGCCTTGTCCGGGCCCATGGAGAGCGCCTTGCGGATCGACTCGGTCGCCCGGTCCGGACCCATGGTGAGGATGGTGACCTCGCCGCCGTGCGCTTCCTTGATCTTCAACGCCTCTTCGATGGCGTACTCGTCCATCTCGTTGATGACGTTGTTCGCCGAGCCGCGGTCGATGGTGTTGTCGTCAGAACGCAGGTTGCGGTCCGCGCCCGAATCGGGCACCTGCTTGACGAGTACGACGATGTTCATCGCGCTTCGACGACCCTCCTGTTTGGTGTAGCGATCACTCGCCCGGTCACGGGCGCAGCCTCCCGCGTGACTTAACGATCGGTCAACCGCGGGCCGCTGTGCAGTTGCCCACGGGGCAATGTTACCCGCAAGTAGCATCACCCTCCCGAGGCCTCAGAGTGACACAGCTCACCGCGGCTCGTCGCGCCCGGTAAGCTCCCGGAAACGGGAGGTGACGGATATGTCGGAAATCAGCGTACGGCCGGACGGCCGAGGCGCGGCGGGCGGCGTCGCCATCTCCCGCCGGGCCTGTCGCCGGATGGTCCCGGACACCTACCGGTGCGCCTGCGGCCGGGTCCGGGACCGCTGCGTCCGGGCCAGCGTCCGGGCGCTCTGGTCGGCCGAGCCGGTCAGGCGGACCCGGCCAGCGCCTGCCTGATCTTGTCGATCACCGCCGCCTCGGCCGGCGTCATCCCGGCCTGGGCCTGCGCCACCCGGTCGGCCGCGGTCAGCACCACCGACCGGTACGTCGCGACGTCCCCCGGCGACTTCGCCCGCAGGATCTCCACCGACCGGCGCAGCGCGGGCAGCACGGCCGCCTCGATCTCCAGCGCGGAGTCCCGCGGCAGCTGCGGCAGCGGGCCGTCGGTCAGCGCCTCCTTGACCACCCCGCCGGCGTCCCCGAACGCGCCGGACGCGGCGAAGCTCTCCCGCACCATGGCCAGCATCCCCGGCTCGGCGTTGGAGACCAGGAAGACGGCCCCGAAAGCCCCCGTCTTGAGGGTCAGCAGCTCGTCCGCCGTCAACGGTTCCATGATCACGGAGTGTAGACGTACGGGGTGGTGGTGGTGACCGCAACGAGCCCGAGCCGCTCCAGGATCGGCCGGCTGTCCGGCGAGCAGTCCACCTGCACCAGCGTCTTGCCGCGCTGCTCGGCCAGCCGCGCCCGGTACGCCACCAGCGCCCGGTAGATGCCCTTCTTGCGCCACTCCGGCAGGGTCGAGCCACCCCAGAGGGTGGCGAAGCCGGTGCCGCGCACGTAGCGCACCCAGCCCGCGCTGACCACCGTGTCGCCCGCCTCGGCCACAACCACCGTGATCGACTGCGGGTCGGCCTCGATCTCCTTCGCCAGCCCGGTCACCAGGTGGCTCCGGTCCTCGTCCCAGACCGCCTCCTCCATCGCGGCGATCCGTTCCAGGTCCTCCCAGGTGGTCACCTCGCGCAGGCGTACCCCCTCGGGCGGGAGCGGGACGGCGGCGGCCAGGGCCGCGACCGGGCCGACCACAACGGTCTCCAGGTCCTCCGGCACAAAGCCGGCGGCGCGCAGCCGGTCACCGAGGTCGGCCGGCTCGTCGTGGCCGTTGAGCTTCCACTCGACCGCCTCGCCCCGGTCGCGGAAGAACCCGACCTGCCGGGCGATCAGCGCGTCCAGCTCGGCGCCGGCCAGCCCGCCCAGGTCCCGGTAGGTGATGAAGCCGCGCTGGTCCAGGCCGAGGATCCGGACCAGCGGGCCGTCCCGGTCGACGGTCACCCCGGCCGGCAATGGGTCCGGGATCTCCGGGCGGATCTGAGTGTCATAGGCGTCGCGCAGGCTCCGCGCGTCAAGATCGGTCATCCTCTCAGGCTATGCACGGGGCAAAGCGGATAATCGGCGATGTGTGGGAGGCGATCAAACGCTGGTTCGATCCACGGGAGCTGCGGTCGGTGGGGACGACGCCCGACTACCGCTTCTCGCTGGCCAACGAGCGGACATTCCTGGCCTGGCTGCGTACCGGGCTGGCGCTGATCGCCGGCGGGCTGGCCGCGGCGCAGTTCCTGCCCCCGCTCCCGCTGGCCCACCTGCGCGAGGTGATCGCCGTCGTGCTGCTGCTGCTCGGCGCCACGGTCGCGGTCCGCGCGGTGGACCACTGGGCGCGGACCGAGCGGGCCATCCGGCTCGGCGAGGAGCTGCCCGCGTCCCGGTTCCCGGCCGTGCTCGCCCTCGTCGTCGCGCTCGGCGCCCTGCTGCTGGTGGTCGTCGTGCTGGCCCGGTGGATCGGGTGACCCGCGACCCGGGACTACAGCCGGAGCGCACCCGGCTCGCCTGGCGACGCACCCTGCTGGCCTTCACCGGGGTCATCGTGCTGGAGGTACGGCTGGCGCTCAGCGGCCGCGTGTTCGACGCGCTGCTGGCCGGCGTCGCGGTGGCCGGTTGGCTGGCCACGCTCCTGGTCGACTGGCGCCGGGCCACCGGCGTCGGACCCCGGCGGGCGGAGCGCTGGTCGTTCCCGCTGACCGCGCTCGCCGCGGTCGGGCTCGCCCTGCTGGGCGTGCTGCACGTACTTCGCGGGCTGCGGTGAACGGCATCGGTGGTCCATGATGTCGGACATGGTTCGCCTGTACGGGCTTCTCTTCCTGGCCGAGGTCGTGCTCGCCATCTGCGCGCTGATCAGCTGTCTCTCCGCTGAGGAGGGTGAGATCCGGGCGCTGCCCCGGATCGCCTGGGTGCTGATCATCCTGTTCTTCCCGCTGGTCGGCTCGATCGCCTGGTTCGTCGCCGGGCGGGAGCCGGGCGGCCAGCGCCCCCGCACCGCCTGGCCGATGGGGAACGGGTTCTCCGAGCAGGATCGCCGCCGGCGGCCGGTCGCGCCGGACGACGACCCGGAGTTCCTGTCCCGGCTGGCTGAGCGGTCCCGTCGGGACGACCAGGAGCTGCTCCGGCGCTGGGAGGAGGACCTGCGTCGGCGCGAGGAGGACCTGCGCCGCCGGGAGGGAGACCGGGACCGGCCGGAGGTCTGAGCGCGGGCCGCGCCCATGTGGCGGCGGGGCAGCGGAAGTACGGGCGCCGCCGCGCACCACCTACCACTCGGCGGGTCGACCTCGCGACGGCGAGGCGGGCACCCGCGACGTCGCCGCGTCCCGGTGCGGCAGCTGGGCGGGGCCCTGGTCCAGGAGCACCGACGCCACCGCCTCCGGCGCGTCCACCTGCACGTAGTGGCCCGCCCCGGGCACCAGGCGCAGCCGCGCGTCCGGGAACGCCCGGACGAATGCCAGCGCCACCCGTGGGTTCAGGTACCGGTCGGCGGCGCCGAACAGGATGTCGACCGGTCGGTCGAAGCGCCGGAGATCCGGTAGCCGCCGGCGGCGGCGCAGCACCGTGCCGAGCAGATCGTCGTTGAGCCGCCAGAACGCGGGCGTCTCGGCCGGGAAGTCGGCCCACAGCCGCGACACGATCGGACCTCGCTGCGCGGGGTCGCGGATGAACCTCCCCACCTGCCAGTGGAAGAGCCGCCGGTGCAGCGCCGGCCGGCGGCGAGCCAGCGCTTGGGCCAGCGGGCCGAGACCGGGCGTCGAGTACAGCGCGATCGCCGGCGGCCGGCGCAGCCCGACCGTGGCGTGGTAGTAGGTGTTCAGCAGTACCAGCCGGGCCACCCGTTCCGGCTGCATCAGGGCTACGTCGATCGCGGGCGGTCCGGAGGCGTCGTGTGCCACCAGCACGACGTCACGCAGCTCCAGATGGTCGAGCACCGCGAGCAGATCCCCGGCCTGGTTGTCAGCCGTGTACGGATATCGGGCCGGCTTGTCCGAGCGACCCCAGCCGAGGAAGTCGAACCGCACCACGCAGCGACCCGGCAACAATGGCACCACCCGGTCGTACAGGTGCAGGTTGTCCGGCAATCCGTGCAGCAGCACGACTGCCGGGCCGCTGCCCGGCCGCACCTCGGCGTGCAGGTGGTACGGCCCCCGGGGCACCCGCACCTCCCGAACCCCGAGGGCACCCGACACATCCCCCATGGCACACCCCTGAGTCCCGACGCTACGGCCTCGGCCGGGCCGGCGTGGCCGGACCCGGACACCGGCGCGCTTCGCCACCCACGCCGCACACCGGGTGCGAGCGCCGGCCGGGCAGAATCGACCTCGTGCGGATCAGCCTGCTCGGCCCCCGGGACCGCTGGGGCATGTCGTTCGGTCTCACCGCCCTGGCGGACCTGTTGGACCGGCGGGGCGAGGCGGCCCGGGCCACCCCGTTCCACGAGGAGGCCCTCGCCTACTTCGAGAGGCTCGGGGTGCGGGACGACGTCCCGGAGATGCGGTTCCGGCTGGCGCACAACCTGTGGCGGCGCGGTGACCACGACCGGGCCCTGGCGGTGCTGGCCCAGGCCGAGCGGGAGGCGGACCTCAGCGGTTCCGACGAGACCCGGGCGGCGGTGGCGCACGGCCGGACGGAGATCCTGCGCGCCCAGGGCGACTGGGCCGGGGCGCGGGCCTGCCTCGGGGAGAGCATCCGCCTGCTCGGCGAGCGCACCGTCGCGCCGCAGTGGCGGGCGCTGCACGCCAGCAACCTGGCCCTGCTCGACGCCGTCGACGGCGACCTCGTGAGCGCCCGCACCCACCACGACCAGGCCCTGAAGCTGGCCGTCGGTTCGCAGGACGCCCCGATCGTCGGGGCGGTGCTGGTCGGCTTCGCCGACCTGGCGTTGCGACTGGGCCGCCCGGCCGCCGCCGGCCGGCTGCTGGGCGCGGCGAGCGGCGTGCGGGGCGGCCCGGACCGGGCGATCCTGGACCGCCCCCGGCTGGAGGCCGCGGCCCGCGCCGCGCTCGGCGAGGCGGGCTTCGCCGAGGCGTAAGCGGACGGGCTGGGCCATCGGTTGGAGACCGCCGCCGAGGCGGTCACCGTCACACTCGACGCCTGAGTGCGCGCACCGCGAGCGGGGCGAACACGGCGAGCAGCACGGCGGCCCAGATCAGCGACCTGGTGACCGGGCCGAGGACCGGGCCGGAGACCAGCAGGCCGCGCAGCGCGTCGGCCAGGATGGTGGCCGGGTTGATCTCGACCCACCGCTGCAGCCAGGACGGCATCTTGTCGGTCGGCACGAACGCGTTGCTGGTGAAGGTGAGCGGGAAGATCACCATGAAGCCGAAGATCTGCACCTTGTCCGGCTCGCTGACCAGCACCCCGACCAGCACCGAGATCCACGAGGCGGCCAGGGAGAAGACCAGCAGCAGGGCGAACGCGGCCAGCAGCCCGGCGAACCCGTTGCCCACCCGGAACCCGAGGATCATCCCGACCCCGAGCAGCAGCGCCACCGACCACGCCTGCTTGACCGTGTCGGCGACGATCCGGCCGGCCAGCGGCGCCCAGCGGGCCACCGGCAGCGACCGGAGCCGGTCGAAGACCCCCTTGGTGAGGTCATTGTTGAGCCCGAAGCCGGTGGTCATGGTGGCGAAGAACGCGTTCTGCACGATGATGCCGGGCAGCGCGAACTTCAGGTAGTCGCTCGGGGAGCCGGCGATCGCCGTGCCGAAGACGTACGTGAAGAGCAGCACGAACATCACCGGCTGGATGCTCAGGTCGAGCAGTTCCATCGGGTTGTGCTTGATCTGCACCAGGCTCCGCCAGGCCAGGGTGAAGGTGTGCCGCAGCCCGGCGGCGAGGCTCGGCCGGCGGGCCGGGGCGAGCGGGGCGGCGAGGGTGGCGGTGGTCATGCCGGAATCCTTTCCAGGTCGGCGTCGGCGGGGGCGTCCTGCTCGGCCCGGTGACCGGTCAGGGAGAGGAAGACCTCGTCCAGGCTGGCGCCGCGCAGGGCCAGTTCGGCCACCGCGACCTCGGCGGCGTCGAGCCGGCGGACCACGGCCGGCAGCACGCCCGGGTCGTTCACCGGCACCGAGACGCTGGTCTGGGCGACCTCGGGAGCGGCCCCGGTCACCTCCCGGGTAATGGCCAGCACGGTGGGCAGGTCGGCGGGGTCGACCGGCCGGACGGCGAGCACCTGGCCGCCGGTGCGGGCCTTCAGCTCCTCGGGCGTGCCCTGGGCGATGACCCGGCCGTGGTCGACCACGGCGATCTCGCCGGCGAGCTGGTCCGCCTCCTCCAGGTACTGGGTGGTGAGCAGCACGGTCACCCCGTCGGCGACCAGGTTGCGGACGATGTCCCACAGCTCGTTGCGGCTGCGCGGGTCGAGGCCGGTGGTCGGCTCGTCGAGGAAGAGCACCTGCGGCCGGCCGACGAGGCTGGCGGCCAGGTCGAGGCGGCGGCGCATGCCGCCGGAGTAGGTCTTGGCGGCCCGTTCGGCGGCGTCGGTGAGCTGGAAGTCGGCGAGCAGCTGCCGGGCGCGGGAGCGGGCGTCAGCCCGGGACATCCCGAGCAGCCGGCCGATGAGCAGCAGGTTCTCGGTGCCGGTCAGGTTCTCGTCGACCGAGGCGTACTGGCCCGTGAGGCCGATCAGCTGGCGCACCCGGTGGGCGTCGCGGTGGACGTCGTAGCCGCCGACGGTGGCGTGTCCCTCGTCGGCGGCGAGCAGCGTGGCCAGCACCCGGACGGCGGTGGTCTTGCCGGCCCCGTTCGGCCCGAGCAGCCCGAAGACCGTCCCGGTCGGGACCGCCAGGTCCACCCCGGCCAGGGCGGTGGTCGCGCCGAAGCGGCGGACCAGCCCCTCCGCGCGGATCGCGTATGTCATCGGAACTCCCGTCGTTCTCGCTGGTCACCCCACCTTGAGCGACGGCGCTGACGTTACGGCGACAACCGCTGACAAACCGCTGATTTACCTGCGGCCGGAAACGACGCGACCGCCGCCGCCGGTCATCCGGCGACGGCGGTCCCAGGCTGCTCGTCAGGCCAGGTTCGACGACCGGGGGTACGCGTCGGCCGGGTCGGTCAGCACGTTGACCAGGTACGGCACGCCGGCGTCGAAGGCGCGGCCAAGGGCCGGGCCGAGGTCGGCGGCCTTCTCCACCGTCTCGCCCGCGCCGCCGAGCGCCTCGACCACCTTGTCGTAGCGCAGCCCCGGCTGGAGGTCGGCGGCCACGTCGTAGCCGTACATGGCGCGCATCGGGTGCTTCTCCAGGCCCCAGATGCCGTTGTTGCCGACCACGATGACCACCGGGAGCTGCTGCCGCACCAGGGACTCGACGTCCATCAGCGAGAAGCCGGCGGCGCCGTCGCCCATCAGCACGCAGATCTGCCGGTCGGGGTGGCTGACCCGGGCCCCCATCGCGTAGCCCATGCCGGTGCCGAGGCAGCCGTAGGGGCCGGGGTCGAGCCAGGTGCCGGGCTGCGCCGGCTCCAGGTATCTGCCGGCGTACGAGACGAAGTCGCCGCCGTCGCCGATGGTGATCGCGTCGGCGGCGAGCACCTTGCGCAGCTCGCCGTAGACCCGCGCCGGCCGGATCGGGTCGGTCTCGGCGGCCATCTCCTCGGCGTCGCGGGCCTTCGCGGCGTCCTCGGCGGTGCGCAGCTGGGCGATCCAGTCGGCGTGGTCGGCCCGGGCCCCCGGGTGCTCGGCGAACGCGGTGAGGATCAGGCACAGGTCGCCGGCGGGGCCGGCGGCCGGCTGGACGTGCCCGGCGCGCTGGCTGGGCGCGTCGACGACGTGCACCACCTGCGCGTCGCCGAAGTCACCGAAGGCGAGCCGGAAGTCGAGCGGGGTGCCGACCACGACGACCAGGTCGGCGCCCTTGAGGGCGACCCGGCGGGCCTTGGCGAAGGCGAGCGGGTGCTCCGGCGGGAGGGCGCCGCGGCCCATGCCGTTGGTGAAGACCGGCACCTGGAGGGACTCGGCGGCGGCGCGCAGGGCGTCGATCGCGTCGCCGGCGTACACGTCGGAGCCGGCGATGATCACCGGCCGGGCGGCGGCGGCGATCAGGCCGGCGGCCTTGGCGACCTCGTCCGGGTCGGGCTCGATCGGGGCGGGCGGGGCGACCGCCGGCAGGTCGGCGTCGCCGACGGAGAAGACCGCCTCGAGCGGGAAGTCGAGGAAGGCCGGGCCGCGGTGCGGGGTGAGCGCGGCGGTGAGGGCGGCGGTGACGGCGCGCGGGATGTCGTCGGCGCTGAACACCGTCTCGGCGTGCTTGGTGACCGGGGCGACCAGCGGCAGGTGGTCCATCTCCTGGAGGCTGCCGGAGCCCCAGCGGAACTGCGGGGCCCGCCCGCCGAGCACCAGGACCGGCGAGGCGTTGAAGAAGGCGCTGGTCAGGCCGGAGACGCCGTTGGTGACGCCGGGGCCGGCGGTGAGCACGGCCAGGCCGGGGCGGCGCTGGAGTTTCGCCACCGCTTCGGCGGCGAAGACGGCGGACTGCTCGTGCCGGACGTCGTAGAGCGGGAAGCCGGCCTTGTGCGCGGCGTCGTAGAGCGGGAAGACGTGCCCGCCGGAGAGGGTGAACATCTCCCGTACGCCGTGCGCGCGCAGCGCGGCCAGCGCCAGTTCCCCGCCGTGCCCCTCGACCCGTTCCGTCATCGCCACTTCCCTTCGTCCACGACCGGAGTCACACGCTACTGGTCGGTAGGCGGGATGTGAACCGATCTCGGGCCGGCGGCGGGGGCGCCGCCGCCGGCCCGGGGACGCGGATCAGCGGCCGGTGAAGTCGGGCTTGCGCTTCCCGACGAACGCGGCCATGCCCTCGCGCCGGTCGTCGGTGGCGAACAGCGCCGCGAAGAGCTGACTCTCCCAGGCGAGGCCGGAGTTCAGGTCCATGTCCAGCCCGCCGTCGACGGCCAGCTTCGCCGCCCGCAGCGCCTGCACCGGGCCGGTCAGGAACGGCGTCACCAACGCCACCGCGGCGTCGTAGACCTCGGCGGCCGGGACGACTCGGTCGGCCAGGCCGATCCGCAGCGCCTCCTGCGCGTCGACCATCCGGCCCGACATGATCAGGTCCTTGGCGCGAGCCGGGCCGACCAGGCGGGCCAGCCGCTGGGTGCCGCCGGCGCCCGGGATGATGCCGAGCTTGATCTCCGGCTGGCCGAGCTTGGCGTCCTCGGCCACGATCCGCCAGTCGCAGGCCAGGGCCAGCTCGCAGCCGCCGCCCAGGGCGTACCCGGTGATCGCGGCGACCACCGGCTTCGGGATGCGGGCGATGGCGCCCAGCGCGCTGGAGAGGTCGGCGGCCCGGTCGGCCATGTCCACGTAGGACATGTCGGCCATCTCCTTGATGTCCGCGCCGGCGGCGAAGACCTTCTCCCCGCCGTACACGATGACCGCGCGGACCTCGGCGTCGGCGGTGGCCGCGGCCGCGGCGGCGCGCAGCTCCTCCTGCACCTGGGTGTTGAGCGCGTTCATCGGCGGCCGCTCCAGCCGGATGGTGCCGATGCCGTCCTTCACTTCCAGCCTGACGAACTCGCCCACGCTGCCCTCACTTCCTCGTCGAAGTCGCGTGCCAACCTTACGACCCGGGTCGTTGGGTAAGTAGTCTGGTGTACGGCCCGCTACCGGGAGTCAAGCCATGATCACCTACTACGACGACAGGTCGGTGCAGGTCACCTCCGCCGCGCTGCGCGTGGAGGGGCGGACGTACCCGCTGGCCGAGCTGGGCATGGTGTGGCACCGGCGGGGCGGCCGATCCTGGCGGGTGCTCGCCGGGCGGGGCGCGATCGGCGCCGCTCTGGCCGGGCCGCTGGTGGCCGCCGCGCTCGGCATCGCGCTGGCCCTCTGGCTGCACCGCTCCCCCGTGGTCACCCTGGCCATCGTCGGGGCGTCCGTGCTGGTCGGTCTCGGCATCGGGCCGCTCGCCGACGTCCTCTTCGAGCACCTGGACCGGTCGTACGCCCGGGGCAGCCGGGAGCTGGAGATGTGGGCGCGCTGGCGCGGCCAGCCGGTGCGGCTGCTGCACACCGGCGACGCGCTGCGCTTCGGCCAGATCTACCGGGCGGTGCAGCGGGCGATGGAGGGCCAGCCTCAGAACTCGATCGGCACGTCCGGCACCATCGCCAGGCCGCGCAGCAGGCCGTAGAGGTCCTGCTCGCCCCAGAACTGGACGATCCGCCCGCCGGCCAGCCGGTACATCTTGCAGGCGCTCTGCACCGCCGTGGCCCCGGTCGCGTCCCGCCGGTAGGTCAGCGCGAGCGACACCACCACCCGGTCCTCGGCCGCGAAGATCTCCTGGATCTCCTGGTCGATGACGGTGAGCCCGGGAGAGGCGACGGCACCCTCCACGTAGCGGCGGCCCCGCACCGCCGCGCCGGACCCGTAGATCCGCACGTCCTCGGCGACCACCTCGGCCAGTTCGGCCAGGTCCTTGGTGACGAAGGTCCGCAGGTACCGCCGGACCACCTCGACGTTGCGCTCCTGCTCGGTCACGGCCACCTCGGCTCCGATCCGGTCCGCCATGCCGGGGACGCTACCGCCGCGGCGCCGTCCCCGCCGGCCCGGTCCCGCCGCCTCGCCGGCGGTCCGCAGTGGACCACAGGTGGTTAAGCTGAGTGATGGCCCTCTATTACCGGGACGACGCGATACAGGTCACCTCCGAGGCCATCCACGCCGGCGGGCACGTCGTCGCCCTCGCCGACGTCACGTACGTCTGGCACGCACGCGGCGCGACCACCCTGGCCGTCCGGGGTCGGGTCCTCGGCCGGGGCGTGCTGGTCCTGCTCCTCTCGCTGCCGCCGCTGGTCGCCCTGGTCTGTGTGCTCTCGCTGGCCTGGGCCGCGCAGGACCGGGGCGACTGGAAGCTGGCCCTGATCATCCTGGCCGCCTTCGTGATCGTCGGGCTGGCCCTGACCCCGTTCCTCGAACTGCCGCTGGGCTGGCTGGACCGCTCCTACGAACGCGGCAGCCGGGTGCACGAGCTGTGGGTGCAGCACCACGGCCGGGAGGTGATGCTGCTGCGTACCCCCGACGCCCTCCGGTTCGGGCAGATCTACCGGGCCGTGCAGCGCGCGATCGAGCAGCAGGCAGAGCGTCGGCCATGACGTCGGACGCACCAGCCCGGCGCCGTCCGGCGGTCCTGGCCCGGGCGACGCACACTGGGGGACATGGCGATTCCCCTCCCCCGGCCCGGCGCCGTCGTCGGCCTCACCCGCTCCGCCCTGGACCAGGCGCTCGGCTCGGCCGCCGCGTTCGCCGCCGTGCCGGCCCGCGCCTTCGCGGTGCTCGACGAGGTGGAGGCGCTGCTGCGCCGGATCAACGGGGTGGTCGACCGGATCGAGGGCACCCTCGACCGGACCGACCGGGTGCTCACCGACGCCGAGGCGGCGGTCCGCGAGGTGGCCGTGATCAGCGCCGCCGCCACCGAGGCGGTCGAGACGGCCACCGAGGTCGCCGCGGCCGCCGCCGTGGTGGTGGGCGAGGCCGAGCGGGTCTCCGCGGCCGCCGGGGTGGTGGTCGGCGAGGCCGAGGCGGTCGCCGCGCGGGCCGCCGGCACCCTGGTCGTCGCCGAGCAGGCGGCCGGCACCGCGACCGAGCTGCTGGCGGCGTACGAGCCGGCGCTGCGCCGGGCCGCGCCGATGGCGACCCGGTTCGTCGAGCAGCTCAGCCCCGAGGAGGTGACCGCCGCGATCCGGCTGGTCGACGAGCTGCCCAAGCTCAAGGAGCACCTGACCGCGGACGTGCTGCCGATCCTGGCCACCCTGGACCGGGTCGGCCCCGATTTGCACGACCTGCTCGCCGTCACCCGGGACCTCAAGCTGGCCGTGGCCGGCATCCCCGGCCTCGGCATGCTCCGTCGTCGCGGCGAGCGCCTCGCCGACGAGCCGGCCGACTGACCCGGCTCAGCAGTCGCAGACCACGGCCGAGCGCGGCGCGGTCAGCTCGTCCACCCGGCGGCGCACCGTCCCCTCCGGGGTGACCACCGGCAGCCCCTCGCGGGCCCAGTACTCGAAGCCGCCGAGCATCTCCTTCACCGGCCAGCCCAGCCGGGCGAACTCCAGCGCGGCCCGGGTCGCCCCGTTGCAGCCCGGCCCCCAGCAGTACGTCACCACCGTCGACCCGGCCGGCACCACGTCGGCGGCCCGGGCGGCGATCTCGGCGGTGGGCAGGTGCACGGCGCCCGGCAGGTGCCCCTGTCGCCAGGCCGCGTCGCCCCGGGAGTCGACCACGACCAGCCCCGGCGTCGCCGCCTCCAGCGCGGCGTGCACGTCGCTGACGTCGGTCTCGAAGCTGAGTCGGGCGTGGAAGTGGGCGGCGGCGGTCGCCGGGTCCGCCGGCGGTACGGAGAACGTCATGCCCCGATCCTGCGGGCCGGTCGGTCGACCGAGGGAGTGGCGTGATCGCCCGCCTTCGCTAACATTCCGCCATGGCTCCCGTCGACCGGACCGTGGCGGTGCTCGCGTACCCGGGGATGTCGGTGTTCGAGACCGGCATCGTGACCGAGGTGTTCGGGCTGCCCCGGCCCGAGCTGGAGGTCGACTGGTACCGGCTCACCGTCTGCGCGGAACGGCCCGGGCCGGTGCCGGTGGTCGGCGGCGCCACCCTGCACACCCCGTACGGCCTGGAGACGCTGGCCGGGGCCGGCACGGTGATCCTGCCCGGGGTGCCCGACGTGACCGCCGACCCGTCGCCGGAACTGGTGGCCGCGCTGCGCCGGGCGCACCGCCGGGGCGCGCGGCTGATGTCGATCTGCTCCGGCGCGTTCGCGCTGGCCGGGGCGGGCCTGCTCGACGGCCGGCGGGCCACCACCCACTGGCGGTACGCGGACCTGCTGGCCCGCCGCCACCCGGCGGTCACCGTCGACCCGGACGTGCTCTACCTCGACGACGGGGACCTGCTGACCAGCGCCGGCAGCGCCGCCGGCCTGGACCTCTGCGTGCACGTGGTCCGCCGCGACTTCGGCGCGGCGGTCGCCAACGCGGTCGCCCGCCGGCTGGTGATCCCGCCGCACCGCGACGGCGGGCAGGCGCAGTTCATCGAGGCGGCGGTGAGCGTCGACCCGGACGACGACCGGATCGCCGAAAGCATGGCCTGGGCGGTGCGGCACCTGGCCGAGCCGCTGACCGTGGCGGCGCTCGCCCGGCAGGCCCACATGTCGACCCGCAGCTACCTGCGGCACTTCGCCCGGGCCACCGGGGCCAGCCCGATCCGCTGGCTGATCGACCAGCGGGTCCGGGCCAGCCTGCCGCTGTTGGAGACGACCGACGCGCCGGTGGCGGAGATCGCCGCGGCGGTGGGCTTCGACAGCCCGGTCACCCACCGGCACCACTTCGGTCGGGCGATGCGGACCTCGCCGTCGGCGTACCGGCGGGCGTTCCGGGCCGGCGCGGCCTGAGCGGTCAGGCCGGCGGGGCGTACAGCTGGTCGATCTCGGCCCGGTGCGGCAGCGCCACCGAGGCGCCGAGACGGCGTACGCAGGCCGCCCCGGCCGCCGCCGCCCAGTGCACCGCGTCGAGCAGCTCGCGCCCCTCGCCCCAGGCCACCGCCAGGGCGGCGGTGAAGGCGTCCCCGGCCGCGGTGGTGTCGACCACGTCGACCTTCACCGCCGGGACGTGCACCGCCGCGCCGTCCCGGTCGACGTACCAGGCGCCGTCGCCGCCGAGGGTGAGCACCGCCCGGGGCACCAGCTCCAGCAGCCCGGCCGGCTCGTCCCGCCCCCGCCCGGTCAGCGCCCGCGCCTCCCGCTCGTTGACCACCAGCAGGTCCACGGCGGCGAGCAGCTCCGCCGGCACCGGCCGGGCGGGCGCCGCGTTGAGCACCACCCGGGTGCCGGCTGCGCGGGCCGCGACCGCCGCCTCGGTCACCGTCTCGACCGGCACCTCGAGCTGCGCGACCAGCACGTCCGCCTCGCGTACGGCGTGCAGCTCGCCCTCGGTGAGGCCGGTGAACGTGCCGTTGGCCCCCGGGGTCACCAGGATGCCGTGCTCCCCCGCCGCGCCCACCATGACCAGGGCGACGCCGGAGGGACCGTAGACCACGCGGAGCTGGCCGGTGTCGACGCCGGCCGCGGTGATCCGGGCCTTGAGGGTGACCCCGAAGGCGTCCGAGCCGAGCGCGCCGAGGAAGACGCAGGACGCGCCCGCGCGGACCGCCGCGATGGCCTGGTTGGCGCCCTTGCCGCCGGGCAGCATGACGAAGTCGCTGCCGAGCACGGTCTCCCCGGGGCGGGGCAGCGCGGCGGCGGTGCCGACCAGGTCCATGTTGGCGCTGCCCACCACGGCCACCCGGGTCTGCTGCACGCTTGACCTCCCGTCGGTCAGGCGGCCCGGGCGGTCCAGCGTTCGCCGGCGCGCTCGACGACCAGGGGCAGGCCGAAGGTCTTCGACAGGTTGTCGGCGGTGAGCGTGTCGGCGAGCAGGCCCTGGGCGACAACGCCGCCCTCGCGGAGCAGCAGCGCGTGGGTGAAGCCGGGCGGGATCTCCTCGACGTGGTGGGTGACCAGCACCAGGGCCGGGGCGTCCGGGTCGTACGCCAGCTCGGCCAGCCGGGCGACCAGGTCCTCGCGCCCGCCCAGGTCGAGCCCGGCGGCGGGCTCGTCGAGGAGCAGCAGCTCGGGGTCGGTCATCAGGGCCCGGGCGATCTGCACCCGCTTGCGCTCCCCCTCCGACAGCGTGCCGTAGGCCCGCTCGGCGAGGTGGCCGATGCCGAGCTGGCCGAGCAACGCGCGGGCGCGGGCCTCGTCGGTGCGGTCGTAGCTCTCCCGCCAGCGGCCCACCACCGACCAGGCGGCGGTGACCACGACGTCGGCGACCCGCTCGTCGGCGGGGATCCGCTCGGCCAGCGTGGCGGTGGAGAGACCGATCCGCGTGCGCAGCTCGTTGACGTCGGTGCGGCCGATCCGCTCGCCCAGGACGTGCGCGAAACCGGTCGTCGGGTGGAGCCGGCCGGCGGCGAGGTTGAGCAGGGTGGTCTTGCCGGCGCCGTTCGGGCCGAGCACGACCCAGCGCTCGTCCAGCTCGACCCGCCAGTCGACGTCGTGCACCAGGGCGGTGCCGGAGCGCTTGACGCCGACCCCGTCGAGGCTGACCACCAGATCCGCGTCCACGGGCGAGCGGGCGGGGGCGCCGGCGGCGCCGGGGATCAGGTCACCAGTCACCGGTCCATCCAACCACGCAGCCCGCGTGCTGCCCCCCACGGGCGGCGTCGCCACCATAGGGTGGGTCACCGTGTCGTTGGTCACGCACCCGGAGGACGGTTCATGCCCGATCGCTGGCAGGAGGCGCGCGGATGAGCGCCGTGATTGAGATCGCGGGTCTCCGCAAGGCGTTCCACACCGCCCGCCAGGGGCGCCGGATCGCCGTCGACGGCTTCGACCTGCTGGTCGAGGCGGGGCAGATCCACGGTTTCCTCGGGCCCAACGGCTCGGGCAAGACGACCACCCTGCGCGCCCTGCTCGGGTTGGTGCGGGCCGACGAGGGGCGGATGAGCGTGCTCGGAGCCAGCTCGCCCGAGCGGCTGGCCGACGTCACGGGCCGGGTCGGCGCGATCGTGGAGAGCCCGCAGTTCTTCGGCAACTTCACCGCCCGCAAGACGCTGCGGCTGCTGGCCCTGGCCGGGGGCGTGCCCACCGACCGGGTCGACCAGGTGCTGGAGCAGGTCGGCCTGCGGGACCGGGGCGACGAGCGGGTCAAGGGCTACTCGCTGGGCATGAAGCAGCGGCTGGCGGTGGCGTCGGCGCTGCTGAAGAACCCGGAGCTGCTGATCCTGGACGAGCCGGCGAACGGCCTGGACCCGGCGGGCATCCGGGAGATGCGGGACCTGATGCGGTCCCTCGCCGCGGCCGGGGTGACCGTGCTGATCTCCAGCCACATCCTGGCCGAGATCCAGTTGATCTGCGACCACGTGACGATCGTCAGCCGGGGCCGGCGGGTGGCCCACGGCCGGGTGGACGAGGTGCTGGCCGGCTTCGACCAGCACGAGTGGCGGATCCGGGTGGCCGAGCCGGAGCGCGCCGGCGAACTGCTGGGTCGGCTCGGCGTCTCCGTCACCGCCCACCCCGACCACCTGGTGGTGGCCGGGGTCGACGACCCGGAGCTGATCAGCCGCACCCTCGGCGAGCAGGGCCTCTGGGTGCGCGAGCTGGTGCCGCTGCGGCCGGACCTGGAGAGCGTCTTCCTGGAGCTGACCGGCGACAGCCGGCACCTGGACGTGCCGCGCCAGGTGGACGGGGCGGTACATCCGCCGGGCGCCCCCGGTGACGCGGTGATCGATCTCGACGTGCGCGAGTCCCGGGGGGTGGACGCGTGAACCTGGTCCGTGCCGAGCTGGAACGGCTCGCCGCCCGCCGTTTCGTGCAGCTGATGGTGGTGCTGCTGCTCGCCGCCTTCGCGGTGACCGTGGCGACCACGCTGGCCGGGTCGCACCGGCCCACGCCCGGGGAGCTGGGCCGGGCCCAGGCCCAGGCGGCCGAGGAGGTGCGCAACCTGGAGGCGGCGCACGACCGCTGCCTGCGGATCAAGGCGGGCGCGGTCACCCCGGACGAGAACGACTACGTCCCCCGGGACTGCGCCGAGGTGGATCCGGCCCTGATGGAGGAGCTGCCCAGCGCGGCGACCTACCTGAACGGCGTGTTCGTCTTCGCCCATGAGGCACTGCCGCTGCTCTACTTCCTCGTCGCGTTCCTGATGCTCTTCGGCTTCCTGGTCGGCGCCTCCTACATCGGCGCCGACCTGAACTCGGGCGGCGTGGTCAACCTGCTGCTGTGGCGGCCGCGCCGCCGGGCGGTGCTCGGCACCAAGCTGGGCACGCTGCTCGGCGCGCTGCTGGCGCTCTCCGCGGCCGCGTCGGCGGCGTACCTGGCGGTGTTCTGGCTGATCGGGCAGGCGTCGGGGCTGACCGGGCGGGTGGACTGGGCCGCGCTCGGCGGCACGTACGGGCGGGGCCTGGTGCTGGTGCTGCTCGCCGCGGCGCTCGGCTTCGCCCTGGCCACGCTGGGCCGGCACACCTCGGCGGCGCTCGGCACGGTCGCCGCGTACCTGGTGGTGTGGGAGCTGGGGGCGCGGCTGGTGTTCGACATCCTGCAGGTGGCCCGACCGGAGCGGTTCATGCTCTCCAGCTACCTGGCGGCCTGGCTCACCGGCGAGGTCCGGTTCTGGGACGGCTACGCCTGCAACGGAGCGACCACGGGCTTCTGCGACGGTTTCTACCGGATCGGCTGGGCTCCCGGGCTGGTGTTGCTGCTGGCGCTGACCGGCGCGCTGGTCATCGCCGCGTTCACCGCGTTCCGCCGCCGCGACCTGATCTGAGGGGGCCGGTGCGGCCTCCGCGGGTCCGGGGGCCGCACCGTCAACTCCTTGCAGAGATCCCCGAGCTCGTGAAGAATTCCTTCACATGGTGGCGGGGGTGACGATCGGGGTGCGGTCAGCCGACCGTGGAGCCGAACACCTCGTCGCGCACCGCGTCCAGCGCGGTCCGCAGCGCGCCGCGCAGGATCGGCTCCTCGGTGAGCCCGGTGGGGACCACCCGCGGCCGGACCAGCGTGATCTCGGCGACCTCGTGCTGCACCCGCTCGGCCAGCGCCGTTCCGCCGGCCTGCCCCACCTCGCCGGCGAGCACCACCAGCGGCGGGTCGAGGACCACGCAGGTGCTGGCCACCCCGAGGGCCAGCCGACGGGCCAACTCGTCCAGCAGCGGGCCGCCGGCCGGGCCGGCGGCGACCGCGGCCCGCACCGCGTCGGCGGCGCCGGCCGCGGCGAAGCCGTGCTCGGCGGCCACCGCGCGTACCGCGTCGGCCCCCGCGAGCTGCTGGAACGCCGGCTTGGCCCGCTTCGAGACGTCCCGCGGGATCGGCACGCCGGGCACCGGCAGGTAGCCGATCTCGCCCGCCGCGCCGCTGCTGCCATGGTGCAGCCGGCCGCCGAGCATGATCGCCAGACCGACGCCCGCGTCCACCCAGACGAGCACGAAGTCCGCCGTGCCCTGCCCGGCGCCGGACTGCGCCTCGGCGACCGCGGCCAGGTTGACGTCGTTCTCGAAGACCACCGGGATGCGCAGGTCCTCGCGGAGCGCGGCGAGCAGGCCGCTGTGCCAGCGCGGCAGGTTGAACGCGAAGGTGATGTCCCCGGTGCCGGGGTCCACCAGGCCGGGGGTGCCCAGCACGACCCGGCGCACGCTGGCCAGGTCCGCGCCCGCGCTGCTGGCCGCCTGGACCACGGCGTTGTGCACCACGCCCACCGGGTCGTCGGTGTCCTTCGTGGACTGCTCGACCCGGCCGACCACCGCGCCGGTGATGTCGGCGCAGGCCGCCACCACCCGCTCCGCGCCGACGTCCACCCCGACCACGTACGCGCTGCCCGGGCGGACGGCGTAGAGCTGGGCGTTCGGGCCCCGCCCGCCGGCCTGCTCGCCGACCCGGGTGACCAGGCCGCGCTCCTCCAGCCGCTCGACCAGCTGGGACGCGGTGACCTTGGAGAGCCCGGTCAGCTCGCCGAGCCGGGCCCGGGTGAGCGGCCCACGCTCGAGGAGCAGCTCCAGCGCCGCGCGGTCGTTCAGCGCCCGCAACAGGCGGGGGGTGCCGGGCAGCCGGGTCGCACTCATGCCACGTCCTCTATTTTCAGTAAAGTTTGCTAACCACAAAACGCCTGCAGAGGGGTGCCCGTTAGCGTATCGGCCACCTCCATCCGGAGTCGTCGGACGACCCGGCAGGGAAAGGGGAGACTGGTGGGATCGGATCCTGGACTCCGGCGGCTCGCGCTGGGCACGCTGCTGGCCGCGTACCCGGGCCCGGTCCCGCCCGACTGGGCGGTGGACCTGCTCGGCGAGGGGCTCGCCGGGCACACCCTGTTCGGCACCAACGTCCACGACCCGGCCCAGGTGGCCGCGACCACCGCCGCACTGCGCGCCGGCCGCCCCGACGTGATCATCGCGATCGACGAGGAGGGCGGTGACGTCACCCGGCTGGCCCATGCCACCGGCAGCCCGTACCCGGGCAACGCGGCGCTCGGCGCGGTCGACGACCCGACGCTGACCCGCCAGGTGTACGCCTCGATCGGCGCGGAGCTGGCCGCCCTCGGCCTCACCGTCGACCTGGCCCCCACGGTCGACGTGAACACCGCCGACGAGAACCCGGTGATCGGCACCCGCTCGTTCGGCGCCGACCCGGCCCGGGTGGCCGCCCACTCGGCGGCCGCGGTCGCCGGCCTCCAGTCGGCCGGCGTGGCGGCCTGCGCCAAGCACTTCCCCGGGCACGGCGCCACGATCGCCGACTCGCACCACGAGCTGCCCACCGTCGACGTGCCCCCGGCGGTGCTGCGCGAGCGGGACCTGCCGCCCTTCGCCGCCGTGATCGACGCCGGGGTCCGCGCGATCATGACCGCGCACATCCGGGTGCCGGCGCTGACCGGCGACGGTCCGGCGACCTTCAGCCGGGCGGTCCTGGTCGACCTGCTGCGGCGCGAGTACGGCTTCACCGGCACGGTGATCACCGACGCGCTGGAGATGCAGGGCGCCGCGCTGGCCGCCGGCGGGGTGGGTCCCGCCGCGGTACGCGCCCTCGCCGCCGGGGCGGACCTGCTCTGCATCGGCGCCAAGGTGGACGCCGACCTGGTCGAGCTGGTGGTCGAGGCGATCGTCGGCGCGCTCGGCGACGGCCGGCTGGACCGGGCCCGGGTCGAGGAGGCCGCCGGCCGGGCCGCAGAACTCGCCGCCTGGACCGCTGCCGCGGGCCCGCCCGCCGCCGCCGCCGACGGCCTCGGCTACGCGGCCGCGCTCCGGGCGGTACGCGTGGAGGGCGACCTCAACGGCCTCACCACGCCGCTGGTGGTGCAGGTGCAAGCCACCGCCACCATCGCCGAGGGCCGGGTGCCGTGGGGTCTGGGTCCGCACCTGGCCCGGGCCGAGGAGGTCCGCGCGGTCGCCGGGCAGACCGACCCGGACGAGCTGCGCCGGCTGGCCGGGGACCGGCCGATCGTGCTGGTCGGCCGCCACCTGCACCGGCTGCCCGGGGCGCGCGAGCTGGTGGAGGCGCTGGCCGCCGGGCACCCGGTGGCGGTGGTGGAGATGGGCTGGCCGGCCGAGTGGCGGCCGGCCGGCGCCCGCGCCTTCGTCACCACGTACGGCGCCAGCCACGCCAACGGCCGGGCCGCGGCGGAGGTGCTCGGCCTGACCGGCTGAACCGGCCCGTTCGGGGTAAACACCGGGAATGGCGACCACCGACGCCTGGCTCCGCGCCGTCGACGACCTGCTGTACCGGGCCCACCGGGTGGCGCCGGACCAGCTGCCCGAGGCGATCGACGGGGCACTGCGCCCGCTGGGCGTCGCGGCGACGACCTACGTGGTGGACGTGGAGCAGGAGCTCCTGCGGCCGCTGCCCCGGCCGGGCCGGCCGGCGCCCGATCCGCTGCCGATCGACGCCAGTCTGCCAGGCCGGGCCTACAGCGAGGTACGCGTGCGAGCCGGGCAGGACGGCCGGCTCTGGGTGCCGGTGGTGGACGGCACCGAACGGCTCGGCCTGCTGGAGGTCACCCTCGCCGCCGGGACGGACCCGGACGACGAGGTCCTCCGGGACGGCTGCCGTTCGATCGCCGCACTCGTCGGGCACGTGCTGGCCGGCAAGCTGACCTACGGCGACACGCTGCACCGGGTACGCCGGAGCGGGCCGATGGAGGTGTCCGCCGAACTGCTCTGGCAGCTGCTCCCCCCGCTCACCTTCGCCACCGACACGGTCGCGATCAGCGCGATCCTCGAACCCTGTTACGAGGTGGGCGGGGACGCCTTCGACTACGCGCTGGACGGCGGCCTGTTCGCCCTGGCGATCCTGGACGGGGTGGGGCACGGGCTGCCCGCGACGCTCTTCACCGCGGTGGCGCTCGCCGCGCTGCGGGCCGGCCGGCGGGCCGGCACGGAGCTGCCGGGGCTGCCGGCGGTGGTGGACGCGGCGCTGCGCAGCCAGTGGACGGACGGCCGGTTCGTGACCGGCGTGCTGGCCGAGTTCGACGTCGGCACCGGCCGGCTCCGGTACGTCAACGCCGGGCATCCCGCCCCGGTGCTGCTGCGCCGCGGTCGGGCCGTCCGCGCCCTGACCGGCGGGCGGCGACTGCCGCTCGGCCTGCCCTCCCCCGACACCGAGCCGGGTGAGGTCCGGCTGGAGCCGGGCGACCGGTTGCTGCTCTACACCGACGGGATCATCGAGACCCGGGACGCGGCCGGCGAGATGTTCGGGCTGCCCCGGTTGGCCGACCTCGCCGAGCGGCACATCGGGTCCCGCCTGCCTGCCCCGGAGACGCTGCGCCGGTTGAGTCGGGCGGTCGTCGCGCACCGGGCCGGCCCGCCGCGCGACGACGCCACCCTGGTGCTGCTGGAGTGGTCCGGTGAGGCGGCCGCCCGGGTGGAGCCGTGACCGGCCTCAGCGCAGCCGGCGCCAGCCGCCCTCGGCCGTGGGGCTGTCGTCACCCGTACCGCGGGCGAGCCCGAGCAGGGCGTCGACGGCGCTGATCCGGAGCACCCGGGCCACCACCGGCCGGGGATCGGTCACTCGCAGGACGGCACCCCGGCCGACCGCCTCGGCCGCGCCGCGGAGCAGGGCGGCCACCCCGGTCGAGTCGAGGAAGGTCACCGCGCCGAGATCGACCACGATCTCCAGCAGTCCCGGCCGGTCGACGAGGGCGTCCAGCGCGCGGTCGAACCGCGGGGCGCCGGCCATGTCGAGGTCGCCGGCCGGGGTCAGGACCACCCGCCCCCGCCCGGCCTCCCGCGTACCGATCTTCATGGCCTGCCCGTCGCTCCGCCGATGTCGTCGCCGCGACCCTACCGGGCGCGTTCCGGCCCGATGGCGCTTCGACTCACTCTTGAACACGTTCAAAAACTGTCGTACGCTCAACGCGACCTTGATTTGAACGCGTTCAAGAAGGGCGACGAGATGGACGTGAAGGTCTGGATGTACCTGGCGTACCTGGCGGTCAGCATCGGCCTGACCGTCTGGGTGGCCCGGACGCTGTCCCGCAACGGGTTGGTGTTCCTGGAGGAGGTCTTCGCCGACAACCGGCTGGCCAACGCCGTCAACAGCCTGCTGGTGGTCGGCTTCTACCTGCTCAACCTGGGCTACGTCACGGTGGCCATGAAGGAGTCCGACCCGGTGGTCACCACCAGCCAGGCGCTGGAGGAGCTCTCCATGAAGGTCGGCTGGGTGCTGCTGGTCCTCGGCGCGCTGCACTTCTTCAACGTCTTCGCGCTCGGCCGGTACCGGCGCGGTCGACTCCGCCAGCAGGCAGCCGGCCACCCGCCGCTGCCGCCGGTCGGTTACCTGCCGGTCCAGCCCGGCGGCCGGCTGGTCGGCCCCGCCGGTCCGCCGCCGGCCGGCCCGATCCCGCCGGCCGGACCACCGGCTGCCGGCCCGACGCCACCCGCCCCGCCGCGATGACGGTTGCCCCGGGCGGGCACCCGACGGATCCCACCGGACACGGGGCCGGTGGGATCCGCGGGTTCACCGTCCTCTACGACGCCCACTGCCCGCTCTGCCGGGCCGCCCGGCAGTGGCTCGCGTCGCGGGCCCAGCTCGTACCCCTGGAATTCGTGCCGGCCGGCTCGGCGGAGGCCCGGCGGCGCTTCCCCGGGCTCGACCACGACGCCGCGCTGCGGGACCTGACCGTGATCGCCGACACCGGCGCGGTCTACGCCGGCGACGGCGCGTGGTTCGCCTGCCTGTGGGCGCTGGCCGACCACCGGGCGACCGCCGAGCGGCTGGCCCGTCCGCACCTGCTGCCGCTGGCCCGGCGGATCGTGGCGACCGCCTCCTCCGTACGCGAACTGGTCCGCGAGCCCTGGCCGGACCCGGGATACGGTGAGGACGATGACCGAGCAGACTGCGCCGACGAGCGCTGCGGATGGCCCGTCCACCGGGGCGACCGCCCGGGGTGAGCAGACCCGGCAGTTGATCCTGGACACCGCCATGCGGCTGTTCCGCGAGCGGGGATACGCGCGCACCACGATGCGCGCCATCGCCCAGGAGGCCGGCGTCGCGGTGGGCAACGCCTACTACTACTTCGACTCCAAGGAACACCTCATCCAGGAGTTCTACGCGAACACCCAGCACGAGCAGCGGGCCGCGGCCGGGCCGGTGCTCGACCGGGAGCGGGACTTCTCGGGCCGGCTCGCCGGGGTGCTGCATGCGGGCATCGACGTGCTGACGCCCTACCACTCGTTCGCCGCCACCTTCTTCAAGACGGCGGCCGAGCCGACCTCGCCGCTGAGCCCGTTCTCCGCCGAGTCCTCCGACGCACGGGAGGCGTCGGTCGCGCTCTTCCGGGAGGTGCTGGAGGGTTCCGACGCCCGGCTCGACCCTGAGCTGCGTCCGGCGCTGCCGGAGCTGCTCTGGCTGGCCTACATGGGCGTGGTGCTCTACTGGGTGCACGACCGGTCGCCGGAGCAGGTGAAGACGCGGCAGCTGATCGACGGCGTGGTGCCCCTGGTCGACCGGCTGGTGGGGCTGTCCCGGCTGCGGGTGCTGCGGCCGGTCACCCGCCAGGCACTCGCCCTCATCCACACGTTGCGTCACTGACGGTCGGCGGCCGCCGAGGCGAAACCGCAGGTCACTACCGGACAGCCGGCACCTGCCCGACACCCCTTGCCTGCCACCTTCTCGACACCTAGCGTTACCAGGGACGGACCTGGGAGGAGAGGCTGCGGACCGTGGATCCGGCCCGGGATCCACGGTCCGCGCCCCATCCGTCAGCGCGGGAAGACCCCGTACGACGTCCAGCCCCGGTCCGGGAACCCGGCCGCCTCGGCCACCCGGGCCGAGGCGTCGTTGTCGAAGTTGTGCAGGTAGGTGGGGACGGCTCCCTCGTCGAGCACCCGGCGGGCCGCCTGCGCGACCAGCCGCCGGGCCAGGCCGCGCCCCCGGACGCCAGGGACCGTGCCGACCGCCAGCTCGTGCCCGTACGCGTCGTGCCGCTTGATCCCCGCGCCGGCCAGGTACCGGCCATCGGCGTCCCGGACCACCAGCACGTCCCGGTCGAACAGGCGCAGCCAGGGCGGGAGCCCGGGCGCGGTCGGCGGGGTCCACTCCCCGACGTCGGCCAGCGGCGCCGGGGCGGTGCTCCACCGGAACAGCCCGGCGTGCGTGGTGAACTCCGGCGACCCGACCGCCGCCGGCAGGGCGGGCAGCAGCTGCTCGATCGGTCGCCCGCGCACGAGGGCCCGCACCGCGTCCGCCCGGTCGGGTGGCACCGACAGGATCGCGCGGTCGGGTGCGGCGACGGCGACGGCCGGGCGCAGCCGACCGTCCCAGGCCGGCCGGGCCCGGCGGTGCGAGCGGACCACGTGCAGCCCGGGACCGGCCGGCCACTGTCCCAGCCAGGTCGCCAGGTGCAGGAACAACCGCCGGTCGAGCACCGCGGCGACACCTCCTCACCCGCCGGGCCGTCGGCCCACGCCCCGCCGCGATCACGGTACGCCCGCCGGGCCGGTCACCCCGTAAGAACCTGGCAATAGATCAACTGCCCCGCCCGTCGATACGCTGGGCCGCACGACGGGGAGGTCCGCGGTGGCGCAACGGGTGCTGGTGGTCGACGACGACCGGACGGTCGCCGACGTGGTCTGCCGCTACCTGGAGCACGCCGGCTACGAGGTCGACCACGTCGGGGACGGGGCGGCCGCGCTGGCCGCCGTGGCCCGGCAGCCGCCGCACCTGGTGGTGCTGGACCTGATGTTGCCCGTGCTGGACGGGCTGGAGGTCTGCCGGCGGCTGCGTGAGCGGCCGGACGGCGTACCCATCGTCATGCTGACCGCGCGCGGCGACGAGGCCGACCGGGTCCTCGGCCTGCAACTCGGCGCGGACGACTACCTGAGCAAGCCGTTCTCCCCGCGGGAGCTGGTGCTACGGGTCCGCTCGGTGCTGCGCCGGGCCGGCGGCGAGCCGGCCCTCGTACCCCCGGCGGTGCTCTCCGACGGCGGCCTGGAGGTGGCGACCGGGCCCCGGGTGGCCCGGCTGCACGGCCGGGAGCTGACCCTGACCCTGCGCGAGTTCGACCTGCTGGCGCACCTGATGCGGCACCCGTCGCGGGCGTTCCGCCGGGCCGAGCTGCTGGACCGGGTGTGGGGGTGGAGCTTCGGCGACCAGTCCACGGTGACCGTCCACGTGCGACGGCTGCGGGAAAAGATCGAGGCCGACCCGGCGAATCCCCGGCGGATCGTCACCGTGTGGGGCGTCGGCTACCGCTACGAGCCGGCCGATGCGTGACCTGGCGCTGATCTTCGGGGCGGCGCTGGTCGCCGCGCTCGCGGTCGGCCTGGCCGGCGCGGTCACGCTGCGTCTGCTGCGCGGCCGGTCGATCATCGGGCACATCTTCGTGCTGCTGGCCACGACGGTGGGCGCGGTGGTGGCCGGGGTGGCGGTCGTGGCCGAGGCCATGTTCCTCTCCCCGCACGACCTGGAGGTCGTGCTGATCACGGTGTCCGCCGCCGCCGCGGTGAGCCTCGCGGTCGGCCTGCTCTTCGGTCGCCGGCTGGCCGCCGCCGCGGTCTGGGCCGACCAGGCCCGGGAGCGCGAGCGCCGGATCGAGAAGGGCCGCCGGGACCTGGTCGCCTGGGTCTCGCACGACCTGCGCACTCCGCTCGCCGGGCTGCGGGCGATGGCCGAGGCGCTGGAGGACGGGGTGGTCCGGGACCCGGAGACGGTGGCCGAGTACCACCGCCGGATCCGGGTGGAGACCGACCGGATGACCCGGCTGGTCGACGACCTGTTCGAGGTGTCCCGGATCAACGCCGGCGCGCTGCGGCTGTCGCTGTCCGCGGTGCCGCTCGCCGACGTGGTGTCGGACGCTCTGGCCAGCAGCGCGCCGCTGGCCGCCGCGCGCCGGATCCGGCTGGTCGCCGCCGAGTCGGGCTGGCCGACGGTGACCGCGAGCGAGCCGGAGCTGGCCCGGGTGGTGGGCAATTTGCTGCTCAACGCGATCCGCTACACCCCCGAGGACGGCACGGTACGGGTGGACGCCGGCCGCGACTCCGACACCGCGTGGCTGGCGGTGGCGGACACCTGCGGCGGCATCCCCGAGGCGGACCTACCCCGGCTGTTCGACGTGGCGTTCCGGGGCGAGCCGGCCCGCACCCCGCGCCCGGGCAACGGTGGCGGCGCGGGATCGGGCGGGTTGGGCCTGGCGATCGTGCGCGGGCTGATTGAGGCGCACGGCGGGCGGGTAGACGTACAGAACATCACCGACGGCTGCCGGTTCGTGGTCCGGCTGCCGGCGGCGGGAACCTGACGCATCGATCGTGCGTCATATTCATTTCCATACATGTACAACTTTCTCTGGGACGGTAATGGTCATGCCGAATCAGCCGAATGACCGGTACCAGCAGGACACCGAGAGCATCTGGCGGGCCGCGGACGAGGCCGGACGGTTCCCCGCGCAGTCCCGCTACCGGGACGCCCGGACCGACACGTCGCTCTCCTGGGCCGAGCTGAACGCACTGCCGGCCCGCACCTCCACCCGACTCGGCCTCAACACCCGCTGATCCGCACCAGAGGAAAGCGACGACACACCCGAGAGTTCCAGCACGGGTCTTCGTACATGCGTCGGGTAGCGTCTCCTGGTCCGAAATCCCGGTCCTACGACAGGAGATGCTCCGCGCATGGGCAAGAAGACGATCCACGTCTCCGACTTCAGCGGCCAGGTGCTGCGCCCCGACGACGAGGTGGTCAAGGTCGTCGTGCTGGAGCACCCCGACCTGGTCGCCGGGCCCGTGCAGCTGGACGCCACCCCGCTCGAGGTGGAGAGCATCGACGACGCGGCGCTGGACGTGGCGGTGGTGGAGATCCACGACCGGCACGGGGGCGGCGAGCCGCGGCGGGTGGTGCTGACCGCCAGCGAGTTCGACGCCATGGCCACCGACGTGCCGATGGCGCAGCTGCTGCGGACCGCCGAGCGGGTCAAGCCGCCGCGGGCGCGGCGGAGTGCGGAGAAGGTCGACCACGGCACGATCGAGCACGCCGGCAAGCCGCACCGGGGCCGGGTCACCGAGGAGGAGGCCCGGCTGGTGCGCGAGCACCTCGACGAGGTCAACAAGCGGCTGGCCGACGCCGGCCTGCGCCAGGTCGACCCGACCGACCCGGAGCACGCCGCCCGGTACGGCTTCCCCGCCACCGACTGACGTTGCCCGCCCGCCCCGGGCACGCGCCCCCGTGGCGCGTGCCCGGGGCGGTGCCGGTCAGGCCTTCTTCCGGGTGAGCTCGGCCAGCGCGCCGGTCACCGCGGCCTCCATGGTGTCCTTCTCCAGCCCCAGGCCGGCGAGCACGCCGTCGCCGCCCTCCTCCTCGATCAGGGCGAGCAGGATGTGCTCGGTGCCGATGTAGTTGTGGCCGAGCCGGAGCGCCTCGCGGAAGGTCAGCTCCAGGGCCTTCTTGCCGCGCGCGTCGTAGGGGATCAGGTCCGGGACCTGGTCGGCCTTCGCCGGCAGGGTCGCGGCGACCGCCTCCCGGAACCGCTCCAGGGACACGCCGCGCGCCTCGATCAGCTTGGGGGCGAGCGCGTCCGGATCGACGAGCAGGCCCAGGGCGAGGTGCGCGGCGCCGATCTCGGCGTTGCCCGCGGCCCGCGCCTCCTGCTGGGAGGCCATCACCACGTTCCGGGCCCGCGGCGTGAACCGGCCGAAGCCGGCGTTGGGGTCCAGCGCCGCCGCCGTCTCCGCCTTCGCGGCGGAGCGCTTCTGCGCGGCCTGCTTGCTGACACCCATGCTGCGACCGATCTCCGTCCAGGAGGCGCCGGAGCGGCGCGCCTGGTCGACGAAGTGGCCGATCAGGTGGTCGGCGACGTCGTCGAGGTGGTCGGCGACCAGCACGGCGTCGGCGAGTTGGTCCAGCGCGTCGGTGTGCGCCTTCTTGATGCCCTCGATCAGGTCGTCGAGGCGTACCGGCTGGGTCATCTTCAATGGCTCGGTCATGCGTCAACCATAAGTTGACGCCTCCGTCGCGTCAACCATCGGTTGACGATCACCGGCGGTGCCGACGGGCTAGGCTCAGCGACACGGCGGCGACGGGAGGCTGACATGGCGGACTGGCTCGACGTGGACGCGCCGGAACTGCTCGGCCTGGCCGCTCGCCTGACCGAGCTGGCCGACCGGCTCGCCGCGGTCGACCAGCCCGACCCCGACGCGCTCCCGGCCCACCCGGACGGCCGTCCGGTCGGCGCAACCGCCGGACTCTGGCTCGACGAACTGCCCCGCACCGCGCATGACCTGTCCGAAGTGGCCGCCACGGTCCGCGCGGTGGCCACGGCCGTGGCCCGGACCGACGAACAGCTCGCGGCCCGGTTCGCTCAGCTCGGCCGGGAGCCCGACCGGTGAGGGACGAGCCCTCCGACGCGGCGCGGGGCACGGCGGCGCAGTGGCTTTCCGCCCCCGACCGGGAGAGCGCGTGGCGGTGGGCGGAGGCCGCCCGCACCGCCCGGCAGGCCGCCGACGACCTGCACCGGCTCCGCGGCGAGCTGACCGGGCACTGGCGCGGCGGCCGGGGCCGGGACGACGCCGACGAGGTGCTGCGCCACCTCGCGCACCGGATGGAGGACGCGTACGCGGCGTACCGGCTGGTCGCCGAGGCCCTGGCGGTGTGGGACCGGGAGCTGGACCACGCCCGGCTGACCATCATGGAGGCACTCGACGAGGCACGACGGCTGGGCCTGACCGCCACCGGCGAAGGCACGGTCACCGCGGCGGGGGACGCGCCGATGGCCGTCCGCGCCGCCGCGCGCCGCCTCACCGCCGCCGTATCGGAGGCGCTGGCCCACGCCGACGCCGCCCGCGCGCGGGCCACCGACACCATCGCCACCCTGCCGCCGCCCCGCTGAGGTGATCGTCAGGGCTCCGACCACGCGGTCTGCACGACGCGTACGCCGTCGGTGCGCCGGACCAGGGTGCCCCGCCCGGGCGGCAGCGGCTGCGGCCGCAGCCCGCCCAGGATCGGCCCCTCGTCCCGGCTGCCGGACATCAGCAGGCCCGGGGACGCCAGGTCCCGCAGCCGCTGCAGCACCGGCTCGTAGAGCGCCCGCGCGGCCCCACCGACCCGACGCGCGACGATCAGGTGCAGCCCGACGTCCCGGGCCTGCGGCAGCAGGTCGAGCAGCACGGTCAGCGGGTTGGTGCCGCCGGAGGCGACCAGGTCGTAGTCGTCGACCAGGAGGTAGAGATCGGGCCCCTGCCACCAGCTCCGGTCGCGCAACTGGGCCCGGGTCACCTCCGGGCCGGGCAGGCGTTCCTGCAGGGCGCTGCGGATCGAGCTGAGACCCTGACTGAACGCCTGACTCGACGGCGCGTAGTCGAGCAGGTGCTCGCCCTCCACCGCGCCGAGCAGGCCACGCCGGTAGTCGGCGATGACCAGCCGGGCCTGGGCCGGGGTGTACCGCTCGGCGATGCCCCGGGCGATCAGCCGCAGCAGGTTGGTCTTGCCGCACTCCGCGTCACCGAACACGGTCAGGTGCGGCTCGCCGGCCAGGTCCAGATGGACCGGGGCCAGCGCCGACTCGTCCAGCCCGATCGGCACCCCGGGCATCGCCGGGTCGCGCAGGTGGTTCAGCTCGGCGACGGTGAGCCGCCGCGGCAGCAGCCGCACCGGCGGCGCCGGCGGGCCCGGCCAGGCCCGGGCGGCCCGGTCGGCCAGGGCGGCGATGGCCTCCGCCAGGTCCGTCGCGTCGTGTGCACCGTCGATCCGGGCCAGCGCGGTCATGAAATGCAGCCGGCCCTTGGCCAGCCCGCGGCCCGGCGACGAACGGGGCACGTTCGCCGCCGCGTGCCGGTCGAACTCCGACTCCGCCGGATCGCCGAGCCGCAGCTCCAGCCGGGTGCCGAGCAGGTCCCGCAGGCTGGCCCGGATCTCGCTCCAGCGCAGCGCGGTGAGCACCACGTGCACGCCGTGGCCGAGGCCGCGCTGGGCGATCCCGGTGACCGCGTCGGCCAGGTCCTCGTACTCCTGGCGCAGAGCGCCCCACCCGTCGACCACCAGGAAGACGTCGCCGAACCGGTCGTCGATGGGCTCGCCGGCCGCCAGCGCGGCGCGGAGCCGGGCCATGGCCTCCGGGCCCCGGCGGGCGAAGTCGGCCTCCCGGGCGTCGATCAGCGCGTTCACCTCGGCGATCGTCCGCCGTACCGCCTCGGTGTCCCGCCGGCTGGCCACCCCGGAGACGTGCGGCAGCCGCTCCAGCGTCCCCAGCGCACCGCCGCCGAGGTCGAGGCAGAAGAACTGCACCTGCCGCGGGGTGTGGGTGAGGGCCAGGGCGGCCACCAGCGTCCGCACCAGGCTGCTCTTGCCGGACAGCGGTGCGCCGACCACGGCGACGTGCCCGCCACTGCCGGCCAGCTCCAGCACCAGCGGATCACGGCGCTGCTCGCGGGGCACGTCGACCACGCCGACCGGCACGCTGAGCGGCGCCGGCCGCTCGGCCACGGTCAGCCCCCGGGCCGGGTCGGTCAGCAGCGGCGGCAGCAGCTCGTCCAGGCTGGGCGGCTCACTCAGCGGCGGCAGCCAGATCTGGTGTGCGGGCGTGCTCCGCTCGCGCAACCGCTCCACCAGCACGTCGAGCATGCTCCGGCCGAGCAGCTCCGGCGGCAGGGCCTCGCCGCTCTCGCCCGGCCCCATCGGCCCCGAGACGTACGCCCCGCGGAACGCCGTCATCGTCCCGGCCGCCTTGAGGTAGCCGTGCCCCGGCGCGATGGGCAGGTCGTACGCATCGGGCACGCCGAGCACCACCCGGCTCTCCATCGCGGAGAAGGTCCGCAGCCCGATCCGGTAGGACAGGTGGCTCTCCAGCCCGCGCAGCCGCCCTTCCTCCAACCGCTGGCTGGCCAGCAGCAGGTGCACCCCGAGGGACCGGCCGACCCGGGCCACCTGGACGAAGACGTCGATGAACTCGGGTCTGGCCGTCAGCAGCTCGGAGAACTCGTCGCAGATGACCAGCAGGGTGGGCAGCGGCGGCAGCGGCGCGCCCGCCGCCCGGGCCTGCTCGTACTCCCAGCGGCTGGCCCGGTTGCCGGCGCTGCGCAGCAGCTCCTGCCGGCGGAGCAGCTCGCTGGTCAGCGCGTCGGCCAGCCGGTCGATCAGGGCGAGGTCGTCGGAGAGGTTGGTGATCAGGCCGCTGACGTGCGGCAGCCCGGTCAACGGGGCGAAGGTGGCGCCACCCTTGAAGTCGATCAGGACGAGGTTCAGCTCCGCTGCGGAGTGCCGCGCCGCGAGGGCCACCACGAGGGTACGCAGCAGCTCGCTCTTGCCCGATCCGGTCGCCCCGACCAGCAGGCCGTGCGGGCCCATGCCGTCCTGGGCCGACTCCTTCAGGTCGAGCAGCACCGGCCGGCCGCGCTCGTCGAGGCCCAGCGGCACCCGCAGGTGGTCCGGGCCCAGCGGGGTGTGGCGCCCGTCGAAGGCCGCCAGCGCCGCCCGGTCGGGCAGCCCGAGGACGACCAGCGCGTCGTCCGGCTGCGCGTCGGCCAGCGCCGGCTCTCCCCCCGCCGTCGTCCCGATCGTGGTCGTTCCCCACGCCTCGGCGATCGCCAGCACCATCAGCCCGCTGCCCTCCGGCGCCGCGGCCTCCGTCTCCGCGTCGCCGTCGATGTCGCCTGCGGTCAGGTCGGGCAGGGCGATCCGGAAGGTACGCCGGCCGTGGATGGCCCAGCCCGGCGTGTTCAGCGGCAGCCGGGCCGCCTGGTCGGGGTTGACCAGCGACTCGTCCGGACGGGACAGCCGGGTCTCGATCCGGATCTGCGGCAGCTCCCGCAGCTCCTCCGGGATCCCCCGCCAGCTGCGTTCGACGATGACGACGTGCATGCCGTAGCCGAGCCCCTTGTTGGCCAGGTCGACCACCCGGGAGGCGAAGTCCGGCAGCAGGGTGGCGAAGTCGCGCCAGCGGTCGACCACCAGGAAGACGTCCGGGGTCGGGCCGTTGTCCAGCGCGGCACGGCGGGCCCGGAGGCTGGTCGGCGACTCCAGGTTGAACCGGCGGAAGAGCTGCTTGCGGTCGAGGACGTCCTGCTCCAGCCGGTCGAGGAGCTTGCCCACCTCCCCCACCTCGTCGTCGCCGACGACCGCCCGCACGTGCGGCAGGCGCAGCATCGGGCCGAGCCAGTTCCCGCCCGACTCCAGGCAGTCGAAGGTCACCTCGGCGGCGGAGTGGGTGAGCGCGAGCCCGCCGATGATGGTGCGGAGCAGCGTCGTCTTGCCGGTGCCCGCCCGGCCGACCACCAGCAGGTGCCCCTCCGAGGAGGCCAGGTCGAGCCAGACGGGCTCGCCGGCCGGCTGGTCGATCCGCTGCGCCTGACCGACCGGCACCTTGAGCAGCCCGCGCCGGCGCCAGTCGGTCGCGCAGAGCTTCACGTCGTCGGTCGGCTGCAACGGCCCGAGCAGGTCACCCAGGCGGGGGTCCCGCTGGTCCCGGCGCCGCCGCTGCCGGTGGTGGCCCTCCCGGGAGAGGGCGATGTGGATCGCGTCGCTGGCGGAGCCGAACTGGCACGGCGTCTGCGCCGAGCGCTTGGGCAGCTCCAGGTGGACGTACCGCCAGAGGTCGTCCGGGGTGATCCGGCCCTGGCCGGTGATGTCCGCCGCCCCGGTGCTCAGGCCCTGGATGACGGTCTCGGTGAACGCGGAGCGGAGCCTCGGCCCGCTCTCCGACGCCGGCCGCCCGTCGTCGGCGCGCTCCACCGCGTTGGTCGCGGTGATGACGTAGCGGCCGTACCCGGTCTTCAGCTCGCCGTCGATGGCCAGGTCGTCCGTGGTCTTCAGGCCGGCCCCCTCGAACGCGCCGCTGTAGCAGCAGTCGAGCAGCATGACCGAGCTGGCCGCGTCGGACTCGTCGAGCAGCTCCCGGATGAAGGACGCGGAGACGGCGGTCGACGAGAGGTGGTCCAGCTCGGTGTTGGCGACCGCCAGGTGCAGCCGGCCGCGCTTGCTGCTCCGCACGCCGTGCCCGGAGAAGTAGAGCAGGACCAGGTCCTCCGGGCCGGCCGCCCGGAGCATCGCCTCGACCGCCCGCTCGATGGAGCTCTTCGACTCGTTCTCCAGCAGCACCGTCTGGTCGAACGCGCCGACATCGGCGTCGGCCAGCAGACTCAGCAGGTCCCGCGCCTCCTCCCGGGGCGCGTACAGGTCGGCCAGCGACTCGTCGATGTACCGGTCGTTGGCGATCAGGAGCGCCCGCCGCTGTCCCACGGCTCAGCTCCCGACCGGGGCGCCCCCACCGTCCGGCGACGAGGCGGGTAGTGCCGGGGCGGACGGCTCGTCGAGGAGCTGCGCCAACCGGTCCAGGACGGCCGGATCGAGCCGGGTGTCGCCGGTGACCACGACCTCCCGGTCGCCGTTGCGGATCCGGATCGACCGCGCCTTCACCCGGTCGGCGTACGCCACGGCGACCTGGGCCAGGGCCCGCATGGTGGACGCCGAGAAGAGCCCGCCGACGACGAGCATCCCCAGCTCCCACGCCTGCGCCGACTTGCCGTGCCCGGCGGCCGGCGACTGGGCGTGCGCGACCCGCAGCCCGCGTACGGTGCGCAGGTCGTCGGCGAGCCCGGCGGTGAGCCCGTCGACGCGTTCGGCGGGCAGGGCGGTCGACGGCTCGATCAGCAGGGACAGCTCGGACAAGGCCCACCTCCGGCAGCGAGACTGTCTACATTCAACACCACCCGGGGCGGGAAGCGGTGCCGGCATTGGCGTCCACTGCCTCACAGAGGTTGTCGTACGGGTGGCGGGGATGCCGTTCACGACGAGGCCTCCTCGATCCTGACGGCCGTCGTGCTCTCGGATTCCGCGACGCTGCCCGGCACCGCCGCGCACCTCCATACTGGCGGAGGCAGCATCCCCGACATCGACTCGGACGGCGACGTGCGGCGCAGAGACCTCCTGACCGGCGCGACGATCAGCGGCCCTGCGGAGCGTCGCAACCCTGCTCAACGCGCTGGTCGCACCACCACCCCGAAACACCGAGACAGTTGCCTTACCGGTCCGGCAATCGCTCGAGACGTCGCCGCTGCCAAGACCAGGCGCAGATGCCATGCTCGATAAGGCCTCCCACGCCGCCGGACGACTCGGCTGCGACGGCAACGACCGGTGGACCGGCTTCGGTTCCACCAACGTCCTGCTGCACCGCGTCAACATCGCGCTGACCCTGGGCGACGCCGGCACCGCCATCACCCTCGCTCGCCAGGTACCGCTGGACAAGATCCGCCTCGCCGAACGCAAGGCCTCCCTGTTCGTCGACGTGGCGCGGGCCTACACCCAGTGCCGGCCGGCGGTTCAGCGCATCGCCGCTGAGCTTGCAGTCCGCAGCCGCGGGCACGTCCGTAGTGCCGTCGTCGACTTCGCCCAGCACGCGGGGATCCGGGTATGACCGGTGGCCACCTGCAAATCGTCGTCTGCGCTGCCGGCCCTGCCGCAGACGTGACCCAACTGATCAAAACCGCGACGCAGCAATCGTGGACAGCGGCGGTCACCGCCACCCCCAGCGCCCTCGACTTCATCGACGCCCAAGCGATAGAGCAGCTGACCGGGCACCCCGTGCGGTCCACCTACCGATCGTCCCCCGGCACCCGCCGCTCCCTCCCCGCCACTGACGCGCTCGTCATCGCCCCCGCCACCTACAACTCCCTCAACAAGATCGCCCTCGGCATCGCCGACAACTACGCGATGATCACGGTCGCCGAGCTGATCGGCCGGCAGGTGCCTACCGTGGTCGTCCCGTTCGTCAACGCCGCCCTGGCCGCCCGCGCACCCTTCCAGCGCGCCATGGCCGACCTCCGCGACGAACGCGTACGGGTCTTGCTGGGGTCTGACGACGGATGGGAACCGCACCCACCGGGCAGCGGCAGCAGCCACCAGCGGGAATTCCCGTGGGCGGCGGCGTTCGAAGCAGCGACGCGGATGGCCGGAGACGGGCCGGCCAGCAGCGCCGATCACGGCTGACCCACCTTGCCTCCGGCCCAGGCGGCAAGATCAGATCCAGACATCGGCCAGTCAGGCTGGCACAGGTGTCCACGATCATGGCGCTGCGTCCACCGTCGGCCGGCACGATCCGCACCGCCCCCGACCAGCCAGCCGTCAACCTCGATACGAAAACGGCTCTGGCCTGGTGGAGAACCACCAGGCCAGAGCCACTATCACCGGTGCGCCGCCAGGGACTCGAACCCCGAACCCGCGGATTAAGAGTCCGCTGCTCTGCCAGTTGAGCTAGCGGCGCTCGCTGGCAACGGGGAGAAACCTTAACACGGGCCCGACCGGCCGTTTCTCCGGGCCGCCCGGACCGGCGGCCCGGACCGTCCGTCAGCGGGCGGGTAGCCCGACAGCGGCCAGGGCGACCGCGAGCCGCGGCGTCATAGATCGGACGTACGTCGAGGTCAGGTGGGAAGTGTCCCGGTAGAGGAGCACGTTGCCGATCACCGGAGCGCAGGGCCCGACCGGGCAGATCGCGTCGAACAGGTCGATCATCGGTACCCCGGTGCCGGGAACAGCGGCCCGCTGGGTCTGATACCCCCGGTCGGCGTCGTGTCGGCCGCGGTCGAAGGCACACGACGACAGGTGGCTCCGGTTCTGGTCGACGCACTTGTAGACGCTGAGCCCAGGATCCGGGTTGTTGGCGATCACTATGACCTTCGTGCCGACCGCCGCGAGCGTCCGCCACGACCTGTGCATCCCGGCGACCATCGCGTCGACCGACTGCTTTCCGTCGCCGTCGAGGGCCGTCGCCGCGTACTGGGAGGTGACCACGTAGTCGGGACGGTCCGCGACCAGCTTGGTGAGCAGCGAATTGTTCCACTCGGTGCACGACGGATAGCGCTTCTTGGTGTCGATGACGAGGTGGTCGGCCGACGAGAGCGGACAGTTCGACTTGATGTAGACGGTGAGCTTCCAGTGGTTCCGCGTGGCCAGCACCTGGAAGGCCGGCAACCACTGCTCGATCTTGGAGTCGCCGGCGAGCACGACCTCGGTGGCCGAGTTCCGGTCCCCGTACGTGCACGACAGCACCGTCGCGGACATCTGGTCCTGATGGCACTTGTCCTGGTAGGTGTCCGGCAGGTCGCGCTTCGCCTTCAACGGGTCCGGAGTGATGAACGGGACCTGGTCGGTCACCCGGCCGCGCGGATCGTTGAGGGGGTTCGCGGCGAGCACCGCCGCGCCCGGCGCCGTCCGCGGGGCGGCCGCGCCACCGCTCGCCGTCGAGAACAGGACGAGCAGCGCGAGACCGGCGCTGACGCCGACGAGGGTGAAGTTGGCGCCGAGGCTGAGGGCGAGCCGTGGCGAGCGGGAGACCGCCGCCGAGTATCGCAGCGGGTTCTCCACCAGCCGGTACGTGATCCAGGCGGGGATGACCGAGGCGGCCGTGATCGCCAGGCCCCGGGTGACCGACAGGCCGTGCCAGTGCGCGGTCGCGATCACCAGCAGCGGCCAGTGCCACAGATAGAGCGAGTAGGACAGGTCGCCGACCCAGCGGAACGGCCGGGTGCCGAGCAGCGCGACCGGCCCGGCCCGACCGGCGCTTGCGCCCGCCGCGAGCACGGCCGCGGCGCCGAGCGTCGGCAGCGCCGCGGCGTAGCCCGGCCACGCCGTGCCCGCGGTGACGAGCAGGCCGGCGGTCACCACGGCGGCGAGTCCGAGCCAGCCGCTCACGACGGCGGCGCCGCGCGGCATGCGCGCCCATCTCGACCCGACGAGTGCGATGCCGGCACCGATCGCGAGTTCCCACATCCGGGTCGTGGACATGAAGAACGCCTGTGCCGGCGAGGACTTCGTCTCGGAGATCGACCAGGCGAACGACGGCAGCGCGACGACGAGCAGGCCGACCCAGAGGATCGGCGTGACGCCCCGACGGAGCAGCCGGGCCGCGAGGATGGCCGCGAGGATCAGCAACGGCCAGACGATGTAGAACTGCTCCTCCACGGCGAGCGACCAGAAGTGCTGCACCGGCGACGGCTGCGCATCCTGCGCCAGGTAGTCGACCGCCCGATCCGCCAGGCGCCAGTTCACGACGTACGTGGCCGCGCCGACGATGTCCCCGCCGATCTCCTGCCAGCTGGTTCTCGGAACGAACCGCCACACGAGTGCCGCGGTCACCACGAGGACGACCGCCGCCGCCGGCAGGATCCGTTTCGCGCGGCGGGCGTAGAAGGCCGACAGCGAGATGCGGCCGGTGCGCTCGATCTCCTTGACCAGCTGCCCGGTGATCAGGAACCCGGAGATGACGAAGAAGACGTCCACGCCGACGAATCCGCCGGGCAGCCACGGCAGGCCGGCGTGGTAGAGCAGGACCAGCCCGACGGCGACCGCGCGCAGGCCGGCGACGTCTCCACGGAACGAGTTGCCGGTGGGCTGCTCCCGCGTCGCGCGCCGCAGGCCGGGGCGCCAGCGCGGCCTCGGCGTACGGATCGACGTAGGCTGCTCGGCGCCATGGCCCGAGCCGGAGCCGGCAAGTGTCGGCTGCGCCAGTGTCATGCAGGTCCTCTCGCGCCGTGGATCCGGGGAACCATAGCCCCGGAGGCGCACCCGCCGGCGTCCGGGTCGGAAAAGCGGTCAGGCCCGGTCCATGAGGACCAGGCCTGAGGTGTTACTGCTGGTGCGCCGCCAGGGACTCGAACCCCGAACCCGCGGATTAAGAGTCCGCTGCTCTGCCAGTTGAGCTAGCGGCGCTCGCTGGCAACGGGGAGAACATTAGCACGGCTCTTGACCCGGGTTCCAATCCGATCCCCGGCTCCCCTCTTCGGGCGAGCTTAAGGGACAAAGCCGCCAAACTTCCCATTTCCCTAGGCCAGGGGCCGGAGGTGAGGGCAGGGATGCGGCACGATGTGCGCCAGGCATGCGAGAACGGGGTGGGCATGGGCAGGTTCGCGCGGGCCGGGGCGATGGTGGGCGCCCTGGTCCTCACAGCGTCGCTGGCACTGACCGGCTGCGGGGACGACCACAAGAAGCCGACGTTCGTGGCCGGGGGGCAAGCGGGCCAACCCACCCCGAGCGCGTCGGCGGGCACCACGGGTGACCCGGCCCAGCCGGCCCCTGCGCCGCTGCGGGTGAGCCCGGCCGACGGGTCGTCCGGGCGGCCGGTCAGCACCGAGATCAGCGCGGGCATCCCCGGCGGCAAGGTGTCGAAGGTCGTCCTCACCGCCGCGAACGGCAGGTCGGTCCCGGGTCGGCTGCGCCTGGACGGCTCGTCCTGGGTGCCGTCCGCCCCGCTGAAGTACGCCACCCGCTACACCGCCACCGTCAGCGGGACCGACCAGGACGGCCAGACCCACCAGGGCACCAGCACCTTCACCACGATGGCCAGGCCGAAGTCGATGATCGGCTCGGGGCTCTACCTGTTCAGCGGCAAGACGTACGGCGTGGCGATGCCGGTGGTGGCCGAGTTCTCGCCGGGCATCCCGAAGAAGGACCGGGCCGCGGTGCAGAAGCGGATGTTCGTGCAGACCGACCCGCCGCAGCCGGGTGCCTGGCACTGGCTCGCCAACGGCACCCAGGCCTATTACCGGGCGCCGGAGTACTGGAAGCCCGGCACCACCATCACGGTGCGGCTGGCCCTGGCCGGCATCCCGCTGAGCAACGGCCGCTACGGCAACGTCGACCGGAGCGCGACCGCCAAGATCGGCCGCTCCTTCGAGATGAAGGTCGACAACGCGACCAAGCAGATGACCGTGTACGAGAACGGCGCCGTGATCCGCACCCTGCCGGTCAGTCTCGGCAAGAAGAGCACCCCGTCCTCCAGCGGCACCATGGTGGTGATGGAGAAGAAGGAGTCGACGGTCTTCGACACCCGGGACGAGCCGGACCCGAACAACCAGTACGTCACCGAGATCGACTTCGCCCAGCGGATCACCTGGGGTGGCGAGTACATCCATGCCGCACCCTGGTCGGAGGGGGTGCAGGGGCGCCGCAACGTCTCGCACGGCTGCGTGAACGTCTCGATGGCCGACGGCCGGTGGCTCTTCGGTCGGACTCTGGTCGGGGACCCGATCACCGTCCGCGGCACCGAGCGGAAACTCGCGCCGGGGAACGGCTGGACGGCGTGGAGCATGAGCTGGTCGCAGTTCGTCGCCGGCAGTGCCCTGCCGGTGCCTGAGGGTGGCGCCGGACCGGCCTTCTGAACCCGGCGGACCGCGGCCTCCGGGGATCTCGGGACACGGTTCGCCCAGGTCACGGCGGACGGAGTAGGGTCCAGCCGCTCCACACAGCGCGGCAAGGTACCAGAATCGTTACATCGCAGGCGGGTGTTTCGGTTCACTTCCGGCAACGGGTATTCGTCTCCGTGCGTCTGTAGGGAACGATGGGACCGGGGACCACGACTGTGAGGGAATCATGCGAGCTAGCCAGGACGAGCTGATCCGGCCCGGGGCCGCCCGGCGCGGCGGGGGGCGCCGCGTGTTCGCGGCCGCGGTGCTCGCCGCCGTGATGGCCCTGACCACCGCCTGCACCGGTGGTGGCGGCGGCGACAAGGGGTCGAGCTGGCAGGGTGGCGGGGAGAGCGCCCCGAAGGCGGCGGCCACCATCACCGAGCCCAGCGCCGACGCCAAGGACGTGCCCGCCTCCACCGCCATCACCTTCACCACGAAGGAGGCGAAGGAGACCACCGTCGAGCTCAAGGACTCCGCCGGCAAGGCCGTCGAGGGTGAGCTCGCCGAGGACGGGAAGAGCTGGCTGCCCGCGGGTGCCCTGGAGTACGGCGAGACGTACACCGCGACGGTGACGGCGACCGGCGACGACGACAAGCCGGCGACGGCGACCAGCACCTTCACCACCATGGCCAAGCCGGCCAAGCAGATCCGGATCAGCAGCTTCCTCGGCGACAACCAGGTCGTCGGGGTGGGCATGCCGCTGATCGTGCGGTTCAGCCGGGCCATCCCCGAGGACTACCGCGACGACGTCCAGCGGCGGATGACGGTCACCGCCAAGCCAGCCCAGGAGGGCATCTGGCACTGGGTGAGCCCGACCGAGGTGCACTACCGGCCGAAGGTGTTCTGGAAGGCCAACAGCACGGTGACCTACCGGGTGCAGGCCGGCGGCCTCCCGCTCGGCGACGACTGGTACGGCCGCTCCGACCTCACCGTCGACATCAAGATCGGCCCGTCGTTCGTGATGACCGTGGAGAACCGCACCAAGACGATGACGGTGACCAAGGACGGCCGGGTGATCAAGAAGATCCTGGTGAGCCTCGGCAAGAAGAGCACCCCGTCGTCCAGCGGCACCATGGTGGTGATCGAGAAGCTCCGCCACACGGTCTTCGACACCATGGAGGAGCTGGGCCCGGAGGAGGGCTACCGCACCGAGATCGACTACGCCCAGCGGCTCACCTGGGGTGGCGAGTTCATCCACGCCGCCCCCTGGTCGGAAGGCGTGCAGGGCAAGGTGAACGTCTCGCACGGCTGCGTGAACGTCTCGATGAAGGACGGCAACTGGCTCTTCGCCAACACCCGGATGGGCGACCCGATCACGGTGAAGGGCACCGAGCGCAGGCTCCAGAACGGCAACGGCTGGACCGACTGGAACATGAGCTGGGACGAGTACGTCAAGGGCAGCGCCCTCCCGTACGAGCCGCCGGCGCCGCCGAGCGACGAGGCCAGCCCGGGCACGACCGACGAGCCGAGCGTCGAGCCGACCCCCTGACCCGCGCGTACCCGTCAGGAGCCCTCTTCCCGGAGAGGGCTCCTGCCGTTTCTGCCCCGGATATGCCGGAAGCCCCCTCCCGAGGGAGGGGGCTTCCGTGACTGGGGTGACTGATGGGAATTGAACCCACGACAACCGGGACCACAACCCGGTGCTCTGCCAACTGAGCTACAGCCACCATGCTCTCCGCGCCGGTCGACCCGGGCGGGGCGCGGACTAATAATAGCCACACCCCTGCCGGCCGCGTCCACCGGGTTCGGGCCCGGCCGCCCCGCGGGCTCAGAGCTGGGCGGCGATCGCCTTGGCGCTCTCCACGTCCGGGCCGGGCAGCGGGACGAAGATCGTCCGCCGGTAGTACTCCAGCTCCCGGATGCTCTCCCGGATGTCGGCGAGGGCCCGGTGGGCCAGCCCCTTCTGCGGCTGCCCGAAGTACACCCGCGGATACCAGCGGCGGCAGAGTTCCTTGATCGACGAGACGTCGATCATGCGGTAGTGCAGGTGCGCGTCGAGGCGCGGCATGTCCCGGGCGATGAAGCCCCGGTCGGTGGCGATCGAGTTGCCGCACAGCGGCGCGGTGCGCGGGTCCTTGACGTGGGTGGCGACGTAGTCGAGCACCATGTCCTCGGCCTCGGCGAGGCTGACCGTGGAGCGGCGGACCTCGTCGGTGAGCCCGGACTTGGCGTGCATGGTGCGCACGATCTCCGGCATCCCGTCCAGCGCCGCCTCGTCGGCGTGGATGACCACGTCGACGCCCTCACCGAGCACGTTCAGATCGGGGTCGGTGACGAGCGCGGCGACCTCGATCAGCGCGTCCCGGCCGAGGTCCAACCCGGTCATCTCACAGTCGATCCAGACGAGAAGATCAGCCACCGGACCAGACTACGCGCCGCCGACCCACCCGCGCCTCGGCACCATGGCCCGGGTGGACCGTTAGGGTTTCCCCCGTGCCCGCCGAACCCGTCGCACCGCCCGCCGTCACCGAGGACGACCCGGGCGGCCGCGCGGCCCGTCGGCTCGTCACGGTGGTGGCGCTCCTGGCGGTGCTGCCGGTGCTCTACTGGCCGGGACGGGTCCACAACTTCTTCGATCTGAAGATTTACATGCGGGCGATGGACTGGTGGGCGGCCGGGAACCCGCTCTACGACTACATGCAGCCCGACCGGGTGCAGGGCGCGCTCTACTTCACCTACCCGCCGTTCGCGGCGCTGCTGCTGCGGCCGTTCGCCCTGCTGCCGCTGGGCGCCACCGTGGTGATCTTCACGGGGCTGACCGTGCTCGGCGTGGTGGTGACGACGCGCTGGCTGGTGACGCCGATGGTCCAGCGGCACGACCTGCCCCGGCTCTTCACGCTCACGGTCGCCGTGGTGCTGGTCTTCGCGGTGGAGAGCACCCGGGAGACCATCACCTTCGGTCAGATCAACATGCTGCTGGTGGTGCTGATCCTCGCCGACCTGCTGTTCGCCGTACCCGGGGAGCGGCGCTGGGCCGGGGTGGGCGTGGGGCTGGCGACGGCGCTGAAGCTCTTTCCCGGCATCTTCATCCTCTACCTGCTGGCCACCCGGCGCTGGCGGGCGGCGGTGGTCGCGTCGGCGACCGCGACGGTCGCGACCCTGCTGGCCGCGGCGGCCGCGCCGGCCGACTCGTGGCGGTTCTGGACGCACGAGCTGTGGGCGACGGACCGGGTGGGACGGACCGACTACACCGGAAACCAGTCGCTGTTCGGCCTGCTCAGCCGTCTCACCGCGCCGGAGAAGCCCAGCCAGCTGCCCTGGCTGCTGCTGGTCCTGGCGGTCACCGCGTACGGGCTGTGGCGGGCGGCCCGGGCCGCGCGGGCCGGCGACCCGCTGGCCGGGCTCACCCTGACCGGCCTGGTCGGCGGGCTGGTCAGCCCGATCACCTGGACCCACCATCTGTACTGGTTCATCCCGGCGGTGGTGGTGCTGGTCGACGCCACCCTGGACGCCGACCCGCGCACGGTGTCCGGCGCCCGCCGGCGCCGCTGGCTGCTCGCCGTCGCGGTCGGCACCGCGTTCGTGATCATCTACGGGGTGGTGACCTTCCTGGACTGGGGTGTCGCTCCGGCGCGGACGGACAACCTCGGTGAGTTCGTCGCCCGGAACGCGTACGTGCTGCTCAGCCTGTTGTTGCTGGTGGCGCTGCCAACTCGGCGGGCCAGGAAGGACAGGCCTGCCGCACCCTGAAACTTGCACCAAATGGACAGAACTCGCGACCGCGTTTGTTCGGCGCTAATCTGGACCCAACTACCTCAAGTTTCTCCCAGGTAGCACCGATCCCCCGGTGACGGTGGCCCTCCGTGTCGGCAGCGCGGAGGGCCACCGGCCGTTCGGCGGGAGGTCAGCCGTCCGCGTCCCCTGGCGAGGCCGGTCGCGCCGCACCGTCCACCCCCGACGGACGGGGTGTCTCGGCGGTCGTGGCCGGCGGCCACGACCACGCCGGACCGCCGGGCAGGTCGGCCAGGGTCTCCGGGCGGCGCCTGGGCACCGGCCCGATCGCCGCCCGGGCGCGCTCGGCGTGCACCGTGCCCACGGCGACCAGTTGCCGCTCGGGCAGGGGCGACCGCTCCGGCCGCGCCCCCAGCCCACTGAGCGAGCTCACCCCGAGCCGGCCGGCGAGCACCGGCACCTGGTCCGGCTCGACGACAAAGACCACCTCGCGCGGCCGCACCGGCCGCAGCAGCACCACCACGGCGAGGGCGACCAGCAGCAAGCCGCCGGCGAGCAGCGCCCAGGCCGCGCCCGGGAACCACCCGACCCGCAGCTGCGCCCGCAGCTCCAGGGCCAGGTCGGCCCGCCCGTCCGGCCGCATCACCACCAGGCTCAGCGACCGGTCGGCCAGCTCGGCCGGGCTCCACTCCAGCGCGCCGATCCCCTCGCGTACCCAGAAGTCCTGATCGAGCGGGGCAGCGGTGGCGGTGCCGGCGACGGCCGGGCCGGCCGGCTGCAGGCGCACCGGCAGCGGGCCGCGCGCGAGGGCCACCCGGTCGACGGTGGCGTGCGGGGTCGCGGCCAGCCAGCGTCCCACCTGGTCGGTGGGGGCCAGGCCGAGGAAGGCCGGGCCATCGGCGGTGCGCGCGGTCAGCCGCAGCCGGGCCTGCCCGGTCCGGGTGAAGGGCGCCTCGGCGCGGAGCAGGCGGTCCACGTCGGTGACCACCACGGCCTGCCCCGGGGTACGGACCGTCTCGAAGCGGGCGCCGAAGCTGCCGTCCGGGTCGGCGTGCCGGGCGGCGGCCCAGAGGCCGACGCCGGTCAGCAGCACTGGAATCCCCACGATCAAGAGCAGCATGCCGGCGATCGTTCGCACGAACCGCATTCGCGTCGTCCCCCTCGGTAGCCAATTACCCGGCCGACCTTACCGACGCGAACCGCCCAATCACCGGATATCCACGGCAAGCATCTGGCGGGACCGCAGAACGCACGCCGGCCCGCCGGAAGATCCGACGGGCCGGCGACTTCGAAGCGGGTCAGGACTTCGGCGTGGGCTCCCGGCGGGTGCGCAGGAAGGCCAGCCCGCCGAGGATCAGGCCGGCCAGGCCGGCGACCAGGCCGGCCAGCCCGAACGCGGTGGCGGCGCCGGAGTCGGAGTCGTCGTCACCGCCCGACGCGGCCGGCGCGGCGCTCGCGACGGGCGACGCGGACGCCGAGGCGGCGGTCAGGGTGAGCACCGGCGCCGGGTTCTCCGGCTCCTCCGCGCCCGGCGTCGGCTCCTCGATCCAGCGCGACACGTTGCCGTCCGAGTAGGTCTGGAGGACCTTGAACACCATCTTGTCGACCTGCGGCAGCGGCCCCATCGACACCGGGAACTCCTGGAACTCGCCCGGCTTGACCCCGCCACCGGCCGTCGCGGTCCAGGTCAGCTTCGACACCGCCTCGGTGAGCTGGCTGCCGTGCACCTCGATCGGCGGGTCCACCTTGCGCTTCTCCACCGCGACCGTCCACCCGGCCACCGGCTTGGTGGAGACCGATCCGAGCGGCGCGTTCTCCGGCAACACCACCTCCACCTTGGTGGTCGACGCCGTGTCGCTCTCGTTCGGCACCCGGAAGTCGAACCGGCCGTAGCCGCCCTGGGTCGCCTCCTTCGGGTTGATCGTGACGTGCGCCGAGGCGGCACCCGCGAGGCCGAACACGGCCGTGGCGACGGCGGCGAGCGTGAGCGCGGCAGCGGTTGCCGGGCGCCGGAATCGGATCATGGGTCGGAGAGCCTTCCGTTACTTGACGGGCACGGTGGCGGTCACCGTGGCCTGGTCGATGTCGGACGTGCGGACGGTGAAGCGGAGCTGCCACTGCCCCGCCGCCGGCAGGTTGATCTCGCCGGTGGCGTGGTTGTCGGTCAGCGGCAGCAGCGGGATCTCGATCGGCTCGATGCCGGCCGACGGCAGCGCGGCCGTGGCCTTCCACTCCTTGACCGGCTGCGGCCGGTTGTCCTTCGTGTACGCGTAGAGGTGCAGCGAGTTGTTGCCGCGCTCCGCCGGGTCGATCTCCACCTGCAACGAGTAGATCGGGCTGGACAGCGTGGTGGAGAAGTAGCCGGCGGGCGCACCAGCCACGTTGGCGGAGGCGGTCCGCGCGGGTGTGGTCTGCACCAGGTTGGCCGTGACGCCGAGCACCACCGCGGTGATCGCGAGCTCCGCGATCACCGCTCGGCGCATCGTCCCCGGCCGGCCCGCGGCAGCCCGCCGCCGCACCAGCGACCTGGAGTACGCGGCCACCCCGATCACCAGCGCGAACAGCACGATCTTGGCGAGCAGCAGCTGACCGTACGTGGTGTCGATCAGCGCCTTCGGGGTGGCCACCTCGATCAACCCCTGCACGGTGCCGGCGAGCAGCAGCGCCGCCACCGCCAGGGCCGCCCAGCGGGACCAGATCGGCAGGATCGCATCCAGCTCCCGCTCGTTGGCCCGGCGCAGCAGGAAGGCCGCGAGCATCACCAGGCCGCCCAGCCAGACGGCCATGCTGCCCAGGTGCACCGCGTCCACCACGACCGAGACCGCCGGCGCCGGGGAGGCCGCCGGGTGGCCGGCCAGCGGCCAGGTGAACAGCGTCGCCCCGCCGAGGATGGCCAGGATGATCCCGTCGGTGCGGCCCGGCGGCCCGGCGAAGAGCGGCCGGAGCAGGAACGCCGCCGCGGCGAGCAGACCCAGCCGGACCAGGTGCGCGGTGCCGTACGCGCTGCCGAGCACGTCGCCGAGACCGGCGCCGGTCGCCTCGAACAGGCCGCCGCCGTTGGTGTAGGGCACCTGCAACCACAGCTCGGCGAGGGTGGCCACGGCCAGCACGCCCAGGCCGGACCAGGCCAGCCGGGCCGGCCCGCGCCGGGACAGCCGGCGCGGCCAGAGCGCGGCCAGCACCAGGGCCGGGCCGACCAGCAACAGCAGGCCCAGGTAGCCGAGGTACTTCGCCACCTTGACCGCGTTCTCCACCACCGGGTCGGCCCGGGTGTCCGTGCCGGTGTCGCTCGGCGGGGTCGACGGCGCGCCCACCGAGTAGGTGAACGCCCCGGAGACCGGGTGGCTGTCGGCGGAGATCACCCGGTAGCTCACCAGGTAGGTGCCGCGCGCGCCGGAGGAGTCCACCGGGATCGTCACCACCGCGCCCTTGAACGTCGGCTCACCCCGGTCGGCCCGGGAGCCGTCGGGGGCGATCACCCGGATCTTGCCGGGGACCTTGCGGACCCCCTCGCTGAAGGTCAGCACCACCTCGGCGGGCGCGTTCGGCACCACGGCGGAGGCGGTCGGGCTGGTGCTCACCAGCACCGCGTGGGCGCTGGCCGGGGTGGCCGGGGCGAGCAGCAGCGCGACGAGCGTGACCAGCAGGCCGGCGGCGGTACCCAGCCGGGCGGCCCAGCGACGGTCGGCGACGGCCCGTCGGTCGGCCCGACGATCGGCGGCGGCCCCGGGCCGGCGGTGTACGGCAGCAGTCATGACCATCATGCTTCCCGAACCGCCCCGCGAACGGCGACCCGGCCTCATCCGCGTCCCGGGCGGGACGGGGTGGGCAGCGGGCGCGGGAGCTCCCCGCCGGCCCGGCCCGGGGCCGAGAGCCGGCTGGCCGGCGCCACCGCGGCCAGCTGAGCCGGCTCGTCGCACGTCATGCCCGGGTAGTCGGCGGGCGGGCGGAAAAAGTTCCCGGCGTGGCCCGGGTCATGGAATGGGCCGAAGGACCCTGTCCGGCACAGCTACCCCGCGTAACCTCGGGTGACGTGATCCCCGCCCCGCGCGACACCGGCGCCGACCGCCCCGATGCGGGGCACGACGCTGCGCGGGACCCGGCGACCCACTGGGCGCTGACCGCCCGCGCCGGCGACCCGGCCGCCCAGGCCGCCTTCGTCCGGGCCACCCAGACCGAGGTGTGGCGCTTCGCCGCCGCCCTGGTCGACCCGGACAGCGCGGACGACCTGACCCAGGAGACGTACCTGCGGGCGTTCCGGGCGCTGCCCGGGTTCGAGGGGCGGTCGAGCGCGCGGACCTGGCTGCTCGGCATCGCCCGGCGGGCCTGCGCCGACCACCTGCGCACCGTGATCCGCCGGCGGCGACTCGACGAACGGCTCGCCGCGCAGGCGGCCACCGACCACCCCTACCCCGACCCGGCCGGACAGCTCGGCGCCACCGACCTGGTCCGCCGGCTCCCCGCCGACCGGCGCGCCGCGTTCGTGCTCACCCAGCTGCTCGGCCTGTCGTACGCCGAGGCCGCGGCGGTGGAGGGGGTGCCGGTCGGCACCATCCGCTCCCGGGTCGCCCGGGCCCGCGGCGACCTGGTCGACGCCGCCGGCGACGCGCTGACCGGATGACGATGGAACCTTTCGCGGAGCCCACCCGACAAATGACCGTGAGCACACCTCGGATCCCCGCCGCCCGCTGGGTCACCCTCCGGCCCTGGCTGAGCGTCGCCGCGCGGCTCGGGCTGGCCGCCGTCTGGTTGGTCGCCGGCGGCAGCAAGGTCGGCGACCTCGGCGCCTCCGGCCGGGCGGTCAACGCCTACCAGCTGATGCCCTACGACGTGGCGGCCGTGATCGGCGCGGCGCTGCCCTTCGTGGAGCTGGCGCTCGGCGTACTCCTGCTCCTCGGGCTCGCCACCCGGATGGCCGCCGGCGTCTCCACGGCGCTGCTGGTGGTCTTCATCACCGGCATCGCCTCGGCCTGGGCGCGCGGCCTGGCCATCGACTGCGGGTGCTTCGGCAGCGGCGGCCAGCTCGCCGCCGGCCAGGCCCCGAGCTACCTCCCGGAGATCCTCCGGGACCTGGGATTCCTGGTACTGGCCGGATTCCTGCTGAGCCGGCCCCGCACCCCGTTCTCGCTGGACGGCTGGCTGGCGGGCGAACCATCCGTGGAGGGCGAGGATGAGTAGTCGCAAGGGACAGAAGAACGCGGCCCGGGTGGTCCGCCAGCAGATCGCCCGGGAGAAGCGGCGCACCCGCACGATCATCACCTCGATCGCCGCGGTGGTGGTGCTGGTGATCGCCGGCCTGATCGGCTGGGCCGTGTACTCCAGCCAGAAGTCGACGACCTACACCGCTCCGACCGGCGCCAACCACACCGGCACCGGCATCCTCATCGGCCAGGGCAAGGTCACCGTCGACCTGTACGAGGACTATCTCTGCCCGGTGTGCAAGCAGTTCCAGGAGACCAGCGGGCCGACCATCAACCAGTTGATCACGGACGGCAAGGTGCAGGTGGTCTTCCACCCGGTCGCCTTCCTGAACCGCTTCTCCACCACCGAGTACTCCACCCGCGCCTCGGCCGCCTCCGGCTGCGCCGCCCAGGGTGGCAAGTTCAAGGAGTTCACCGACCAGCTCTTCGCGAAGCAGCCGCCGGAGAACAGCGCCGGGCTCAGCGACGACGAGCTGATCGACATCGGCGCGGGCGTCGGGCTGAACCGGGACGACTTCGGCTCCTGCGTCAAGGACGGCACCTACAAGTCGTGGACCGCGCACGTCACCGACGAGGCCAGCAAGGCCGGCGTCACCGGCACCCCGACCATCAAGGTCAACGGCCAGGACCTCCAGGACCGCAGCCCCGACGGGATCAAGGCGGCGGTGGAGGCGGCCGGCAAGTGATCCGCGTACCGCTGCGGCGGGTGGGGCTGGTCGTCACCGCCGCGCTCGCCGCCCTCCTCGCCCCCGCCACCCCGGCCGCCGCGCACGGCGCGGACGCCCCCGACGGCACCAACTACCGGGCCGAGACCAGCGCGGTCAGCCCCGCCCGACCGGGCCTCACCGCCCGGATGGTCGAGGCGGGCGCCCGGTTGGAGCTGACCAACACCACCGGCCAGGACGTCGAGGTGCTCGGCTACTCCGGGGAGCCCTACCTGCGGATCGGCCCGGGCGGGGTGTACGAGAACACCCGCTCCCCCGCCACCTACCTGAACCGGACCATCGCCGGCGACACCCAGCTCTCCCCCGAGGCCGATCCGGCGGCCACGCCGGTCTGGCGGCGCATCTCCGACGGCCCGTCGGCCCGCTGGCACGACCAGCGGACGCTCTGGCGGGAATCCGGCCCGCCGCCGCAGGTCAGCGCCGACCCGAGCCGGGAGCAGCGGATCCGCGACTGGGTGGTGCCGCTGCGCGCCGGGGATCGGACGATCGAGGTACGCGGCACCCTGGACTGGGTGCCGCCGCCGGACCCGTACCCGTGGTGGGTGGCCGCCACGCTCGGCTTCCTGCTGATCGGCGCGGCCGGGCTGGTCCCGGCCGGCACGGCGACCGGCGTCCGAGCGCTGCGCGGGGTCGGCGCCCTGCTCGCCCTCGGCGGGCTGGCCACCGTGGCGTTCACCGTCGGCCGGGCCCTGGACGCCGGCGCCGAGGGCGTCGGCGGGCTGCTGCTCGGGCTGCTCACCGGGCAGCCCTGGGCGCTGCTCACCGGGCTCGGCGCACTCGCCGCCGGCGGGTACGCGCTGACCCGCCGGGGGGCGGCCGACTTCGCGCTCGCCCTGGCCGGGGCCTGCCTGGTGCTCTTCGCCGGGGTGGCGAACCTCGCCGTGCTGTCCCGCTCGGTGGTCCCGGTCTCCTGGCCGGCCGGCCTCGCCCGGATCCTGGTCACCCTGGCCCTGGCCACCGGCGCCGGCGCGGTCGCCGCCGGCCTCCTCCGCCTGCACACCGCCGCCCGCACCGCCCACACCGCCCACCCCACCCCCGTTCCCCGCTGACCCCCGGCCCCGCCAGCCCTCGTCGATCTTGCAGTTGCGGCCCGTGGTTGGCGGCGTTCGCCCTTTTTGCCCGGGCAGGAAGTGCAAGATCGCGGCGGGCGGGCGGGCGGGTCAGGGACGGGGGGCGAAGCCGTAGGGGAGTTCGAGGCGGTGGGCGGTCAGGAGGGGCTCGTCGGTGAGGATGTCGAGGGTGGGGGCGTCGGCGACGACGCGGCCGGCGTCGAGGATCACCGAGCGGGTGCAGAGCTCCGCCGCGTACGGCAGGTCGTGGGTGACCATCAGCAGGGTCACCGGCAGGCCGCGCAGGATCTCCGCCAGCTCCCGCCGGGCGGCCGGGTCGAGGTTCGACGACGGCTCGTCGAGGACCAGGATCTCCGGGTGCATGGCGAGCACGGTGGCCACCGCCACCCGGCGCCGCTGGCCGAAGGAGAGGTGGTGCGGCGCCCGGTCCCGGTGCTCGCTCATCCCGACCGCGGCCAGCGCCTCGTCCACCCGGGCGGCCAGCTCCGCCCCGCGCAGCCCCAGGTTCGCCGGCCCGAACGCGACGTCCTCGGCCACGGTCGGCAGGAAGAGCTGGTCGTCGGGATCCTGGAAGACGATGCCCACCCGGCGGCGGATCTCCGCGAGGGTCTCCCGGTCCCGGCTGACCGTCAGGCCGCCGACGCTGACCGTCCCCTCGGTCGGGGTGAGGATGCCGTTGAGGTGCAGCACCAGCGTCGTCTTGCCGGCGCCGTTCGGCCCGAGCAGCGCCACCCGGTCGCCACGCGGCACGGTCAGGTCCACCCCGTGCAGGGCCACGTGACCGTCCGGGTACGCGTACCGGACGCCACGCACGTCCAGGGAGGGCGGGGTCTGCACGTACCCGATCATGTCAGGACGAGCGCGACGGCGGCGATGGTGGCCGCGATCGCCGGCACCGTCGCGGCGACGGCCCACTGCCCGGCGGTGGCCGCGCCCGCGCCCTGCCACACCGCCGGCATCCGGCCGGTGTAGCCGCGCGACACCATGGCCAGGTAGACCCGCTCGCCGCGCTCGAAGGCGCGCAGGAAGAGCGCACCCACCCCGGCGGCGAACCCGCGCAGCTGCCAGAGGAAGCGCGGGTCGTCACCCCGGGACACCCGGGCCACCCGCATCCGCCGGGCCTCCCCGACCAGCACGTCCAGGTAGCGCAGCATGAAGGTGGCGATCTGGGTGAGCACCTGCGGGCAGCGCAGCCGGTCCAGGCCGACGATCAGGTCCCGCGTCGTCGTGGTCGCCGCCAGCAGCAGCGACGCGAGCACCCCGAGCGTGCCCTTGGCCAGGATGTTCCACGCGCCGTGCAGCCCGTCCACCGAGAGGCTCGCCCCGGCCACGTCGACCCGCTCGCCGGTGCCGAAGAACGGCAGCGCGAACGCGAAGAGCAAGAACGGCAGCTCGATCAGCGCCCGACTGAGCAGCCAGCGCGGCCCGACCCGGGCCAGCGCGGCCACCACCGCTACCAGCAGGGCGTACCCGCCGAAGGCCCAGTACGCCTCGCGGGGCGTGGCCACCACCGCGACGGTGAACAACACCATCGCGGCGATCTTGACCTCCGGCGCGAGGCGGTGCACCGGGGAGGTGGACTCGCGGTAGAGCACGTGCGCGTGCCCGGCACCCATCGGCCGCCGCCCCCTCAGCGGACGCCGGCGGGGCGCGCCGCCGGCTCGTCGGCGGCGTCGCCCGTCCCGGACGGGGTGCCCCGGCGGCGGGTCAGCCAGAACAGGCCGCCGCCGAGGGCGAAGGTGATCAACACGCCGAGCACCCCGGAGAGCCCGGTGGAGAGGAAGCCGTTGCTGACGCCACGGACGCCGTAGTCGGCCAGCGGGCTGTCGGCCAGCTCGTGGTGCCGGGCCTGCTGGGCCGGGCAGCTCCCGCCGGTGATCTCGCCCTCGGCGTTCACCGTGCAGCCCTTGAGCAGCGACGAGTCCAGCCCGTCCGGGTGGGACGAGGCGTAGTTGCTGACCACGCCGGCCAGCAGCAGGGCGACCAGCAGGCCGCCGAGGAGGAAGGGCCAGGACCGCCTGCTCATCGGGCACCTCCGGCGACCGGGACGACGGGAGCCGGCGTGGCCGGCTTCAGGGCGCGCAGCGCGTACACCAGGTCGGGGCGGACCTTCGCGACGGTGACCACGGTGGTCGCGGTGATCAGGCCCTCGCCGATGCCGATCAGCAGGTGGACGCCGGCCATCGTGCCGGCCAGCCCGGTCAGGTTGCCGCCCAGGTCGGTGGTGCCGCCCAGCCAGTACTCCAGGACGAAGCCCTGGCTGGCGACCACCACGCTGACCAGGGCGGAGACGAAGGCGGTGACGGCGAGACCGGTCGAGGTACGTGGCAGCACCCGCAGCAGCAGCGCGATCAGCAGGTAGCCGGCGGCGGTGCCGAGCAGCGCCATGTTGGTGATGTTGAGACCGAGCATGGCCACCCCGCCGTCCCCGAAGATCAGGGCCTGCACGATCAGGACCACGGCGACGCAGAGCGCCCCCACCCAGGGGCCGACCAGCAGCGCGGCGAGCGCGCCGCCGAGCAGGTGTCCGCTGACCCCGGCGGTGAAGATCGGGAAGTTGAGCATCTGCACGGCGAAGATGAAGGCGGCGACCAGGCCCGCCATCGGCGCCAGCCGGTCGTCGAGGTCGCGGCGCCCGCGCAGCACGCAGAAGGTGAGCGCGGCGAGCGCGAGCGCCGCGAAGATCGCGGCGACGGGACCGTCGATGATCCCGTTCGAGATGTGCATCGCCAGGGTTTCCACGCGGTGAGCTTATTGGCGGGTGGTCGTTGTTGCCAATCCCTTGCAACAAGCCATGGTGATCATCACCCGGATGGTGCGTCGCCTTCGGCCGCGCCCCGCCCGGCGGCGGTATCGTCACGCCATGACCGACCGCCTCAGCCCCGGCGACGCCGCCCCCGAATTCACCCTCCCCACCGACAGCGGCGGGACCCTCTCCCTGGCCGACCTGCGCGGCCGCAAGGTCATCCTGTACGCCTACCCGGCCGCCATGACGCCCGGCTGCACCAAGCAGGCCTGCGACTTCCGCGACTCGCTCGCCTCGCTCCAGGCCGCCGGCTACGAGGTGGTGGGCATCTCCCCCGACAAGCCGGAGAAGCTCGCCAAGTTCCGCGACCGGGACGCCATCACCTTCCCGCTGGTCGCCGACACCGACAAGGCCGTGCTGACCGCGTACGGCGCGTACGGCGAGAAGCAGATGTACGGCCGGACCGTCACCGGCGTGATCCGCTCGACCTTCGTCGTCGACGAGGACGGGAAGATCGAGCGGGCGCTCTACAACGTCAAGGCCACCGGGCACGTCGCCAAGCTGCGCCGGGACCTCGGCCTCGACTGAGCCTGTCGTACGCCGCCGCTACCCTCCGCGCGTGGTTCGGTACCGATACTCCCCGGAGGCGCTGGCGGCAGCGGCGGCGCAGGCCCGGAGCGTCACCGAGGTCATGCGGCTGCTCGGCGTGCGGATCAGCGGCGGCTCGCACGCCCACATCAGCCGGCAGCTCAAGCGCTTCGGCATCGACACCTCGCACTTCACCCGCAGCGCCCACAACAAGGGCCAGCCGAGCGCGCGGCGGACCACCTCCTCGCAGTTGCTCGTACGGCTGCCCGTCGGCTCCCGACGCACGCCCGGCACCCGGCTGAATTGGGCACTGCGCGACATCGGCGCGCCGGAGGAGTGCGAGGAGTGTCGCGTCGGCCCCGATCTGGCGCGGCCGCCCGCTGACCCTGCACGTCGACCACGTGAACGGTGACTTTCTCGACAACCGGCCGCCCAATCTGCGGATCCTCTGCCCGAACTGTCACAGCCAGACCGACACCTACGCGGGTCGTAACCGCAGCGGTGGACCGCCCGTCGATCCGGCCCCGCCGACCGTCCCACCGGCGCCACTGACTCTGCGGGAGGCGGAGGAGCTCATCAGGCAGGTCGACCTGGGTGCCCTCGGTCCCAGCGAGGCCGCCCGCCAGATCGGCTGTCACCGCAACCACATCGCGCGGCTTCGGGCACGCCTCGCAGCTCGGGGTACCCTCGCCCCCGCGCCCCGACCGGCCCGCCGACCGGTTCTCGAACAGACCGTCATCAGTTACGCCCGCACCAACCCGGAACTCGGCCCGCGCAAGCTCGCCGAACTCATCCGGACCGTCCGGCGGGGAATGTGCGGTCAGCCACGGCACCGTGTCGAACATTCTGCGGCGGGCGGGACTGCAGACCGTCGCGGCACGACGCTCTAGACTCAGCACGTCCGCGGGAGTGGCGTAATCGGCAGGCGCGATAGGTTTAGGTCCTATTGTCCGAAAGGACGTGGGGGTTCGACTCCCCTCTCCCGCACCAACGATGGTGTCGTGTGGATCACGAAGGTGGGTTCACGCCACGCCGTTCCCTCAGGATGGCGGGCGTGAGTCTGCGTTTCGTCCTCGACCCCGATCTGACCCCCGAGCTGCGCGAGCAGATCGTCTCCCTCTGGGTGGACGTCACCAACGCCGGCGGAGCGGTCGGCTTCGTCGCCCCGGTAACCGTGGCCGACGTCCGTCCCGTGGCCGAGGCGACCTTCGCCGAGATCGCCGACGGGTCGGACCGGCTGCTGGTGGGCTACGAGGGGGACCGCCCGGTCGGCGTCCTGATCATCGCGGACCATCGGTTCCACCTGAAGACCCACTGGCGGGTGCTCAAGCGGGTGATGGTCCACCCGGACACCCAGGGCCGGGGGTACGGCGCCGCGCTGATGCGCGAGGCCGAGCGGATCGGCCGGGAGCTGGGCCTGGCCGCGCTGCACGTCACCGTCCGCGGCGGTCTCGGGCTGGAGTCGTTCTACGACCGGCTCGGGTACCGGGAGGTGGGGCGGCTGCCCCGCGCGCTGCGTCTCGCCCCCGGCGACGACCGGGACGAGATCTTCATGTGGCTCGACCTGGCGGCTCCGGCCGCCTGACCGCCCGCGCGGACGAGACCCTCACCAGGCGACGCCGATGCCGTCCCCGGGGTACCAGTGCCGGGCGGGGGTCTCCCGGTAGGCGAGGAACCGGCGGCCGGTCCGTTCGGCGTGCTCGGCGAGGACGTTGGTGGCGGTGACGTTGTCGGTGAGGAGCATCGCCCCGGTGGAGAGCTTGCCCTCGATCGCCTCGAACTCGCTCCGCTCGTGTACGCGGCTGTGGTCGCTGTCGTGCAGGAAGAGGTCGACCGGACGGTCCAGCGCGTTGATCGAGGCGACCGAGTCGCCGATGACCAGGTCGACCACCTCGGCCCAGGGGGTGGCGCGGGCCAGGTAGCCGGCCTCGGGATTGATGTCGAGGGAGGTGAGCCGGCCGGGGTGGCCCTCGGCGGCGTTGCGCAGCAGGGCGGCGGCCAGGACGACGCTGCCGAGCCCCTTGTCCACGCCGGTCTCGACGACGTGGGCGGGCTTGCGGGCGCGGATGATCGCGTACCAGCCGATCCGACGGGCGTACTGGACCTGCCGGTCGGCCAGGCCGCGGCGGGAGGCGGTGGCGGTGGCGGTCTCGATGTGTCCGCGCAGCTTGTCGTCGCCCTCGATCTCGGCGAACCAGCCGCGCACCTGCCGGACCGGGACGTCGCAGACGACGCTGACGAACCAGGCCAGGTGGTGTCGGCTGAGCTTGGTCAGGTCGTACGTGTAGTTGTGGTGCTCCCGGGAGGTGAGCAGCCAGCGGGCGGAGGTGCGCAGCACGCGGGCGTCGTGCCGGGCGACCCGGGCCAACCGCTTGGGGAAGGCGGCGACCGGCGCGAACGGGGTGCGGGCGATGGCCCGCCGGAGCTTCGTTGCATCCACCTGTGCGGTTGTACCAGCTCAGCGCTGCCACCGGCGAGGAAAGTTTTGATTCCCCGACCGGCTGGCCGGAGCTGACCGGCCGGACGAGGGTCCCCGCGCCGAAACCCGAGTCAGTAGCATCGCGGACATGTCAGATCGCCACCAGCTCGCCGACCGCGACACCCGCTTCCCGATGTCTGAAGTGGAGTACGGCGAAGCTGAGGAGAACGTCACACCGGCTCCGCGTCGCCGCCGGGGCCGGCGGATCGCCCTGATCGTGCTGCTGGTGGTGGTGCTGCTCACCGGCGGTGGCCTCCTGGCCGGCGGCCTCTACTACCGCTCGGTCAACTCCTCGATCGAGCGGGTCGACGCCTTCAACGACGTGCCGGAGGAGTCCCGGCCGCAGGTCGTGGCCAAGGGCGCCATGAACATCATGATCCTGGGGAGCGACTCGCGCGACCCGGAGAACACCGGGGGTTCCCGGAGCGACACCATCATCCTGGCCCACCTGCCCAAGGACCGGTCGAGCGCCCAGCTCATCTCGATCCCGCGGGACACCTGGGTGCCGGTGCCGCGGTCCAAGAACGGCCAGCACGGCGGCCGGGATGCGAAGATCAACGCGTCGTACGCCTGGGGCGGCGTGCCGCTGATGGTGCAGACGGTGGAGCAGTTCACCGGCGTCCGCATCGACCACGTGACGATGGTCGACTTCTCCGGCTTCAAGGAGATCGTCGACGCCCTGGGTGGCATCGACATCGACGTCGAGCAGAGCTTCACCTCGACCCACTCGCTGAACCCGGACGGCCGGCGGGAGTTCGTCAAGGGCCGGCAGACCATGGACGGGGCCGCCGCGCTGGACTACGCCCGGGAACGCTACGCCTTCGCCAACGGCGACTTCACCCGGATCAAGCACCAGCAGCAGGTGATCAAGGCGATCCTCGACAAGGCCGCGTCCGGCGGCACGCTGAGCAGCCCCACCAAGCTGAACTCCTTCGTCAGGGCCACGGCGAACTCGGTGTCCGTCGACAAGTCGATGTCCCTCGTGGACCTGGCCATGGAGCTGCGCCACCTGCGCAGCGGAAACCTGGGGTTCTACACCTGCCCGGTGAAGGGGACCGGCCGGGTCGGCACCGAGAGCGTGGTGTTCGCGGACACGGCGAAGGCCAAGGTGCTGTTCGACGCGGTCCGTCGTGACGCGGTCGCGGAAATCCTTTCCGCCGGAAAGTAGGACCCGGCAGTGCCGTGCCGGTTCTGTTGGCGCGGCCGACCCGCTCGTATCCTTCGATCGCCCGGGGCCTGCTTCATGTGGGCCCCGGGCTGTCACGGGGGAGGATCGACATGTCAGGCCAATCGGCGACCAGAGACCCTGCGCAGCTCGACGAGGCAGCGCCGCAGCCGGTGCCGGCGCCGCTTGCGGGGAGCGACGAGCCCCTGCTCGCGGTGGTGCCGGCCGTCCAACTGTCGGGCGAGCCCGCGGCCGCGGTGCCGGCCCGACCCGGTCTCGACACGACCGCGGTGCTGCCGTACGCCAGCTCCCGGGCCTCGAAGCGGACCCGCGGGCTGCGGGCCTGGATGCTGACGGTTCCGGTCGACGTCGCGGCGCTGCTCGCGCCGCTGCTGCTGACCCAGAACTACTGGCGCGGGACCCTGGCCAACGCCACCCTCGCGGTGGCCGTCTTCGCCACCGGCGGGCTCTACCGGGCCCGTCGTCACCTCAGCATCCTGGACGAGCTGCCGAGCCTCGGCGGGCGGCTGCTGGCCTGCGGCGCGGTGGTGGCCATCATCGCGGCCTACCGCCACGAGTCGGTGCCGTACGTCAGCGGGTTCATGCACGGCGTTGCGATCTCCGCGGCGCTGGTGATCATCGGCCGGGGGTGCACCCGGAAGTTCATCGTCTTCGCGCGCCGGCACCGCTGGCTGGAGCACAACGCCATCGTCGTCGGCGGCGGCCCGATCGGCGCCGAGCTGGCCCGCCTGCTCCGCCGCTACCCCCAGTACGGGCTGCGGTTCGTCGGCTGCGTCGACGTGGCGTCCCGGCAGGAGCCCGGCGGGCTGCCACTGATCGGCACCATCGACGACCTGGAGCAGCTCGTCCGGCTGCTGAACTGCGACGTCCTGGTCATCGCCGACCCCGACTGTCCCGAGTCGACGCTGATGGAGTTCCTCCTCCGTCCGGTCAGCTCGCGCTGCGACCTCTGGGCGGTCCCCCGGCTCTGGGGCTCCCGCTCCCACGGCGGCTACCCCGACCACGTCGGGGCGATTCCGATCGTGCAGATCGGCGACACCACGCTGACCGGGCCGCGGTGGGCCATCAAGCGCGCCTCCGACGTCGTTCTCGCCACCCTGGCGCTCCTCCTGTTGAGCCCAGTGCTGCTGCTCTGCGTGATCGCGACGTTCCTCGACGGCGGCCGCGGCGTCTTCTTTCACCAGGAGCGGATCGGCCGGTACGGCAAGCCGTTCCAGGTGATCAAGTTCCGGTCGATGCGCCCGGTGGACGAGCACGAGTCGCAGACCAACTGGTCCATCGCGCACGACCGGCGGGTCGGGCCGATCGGCCGGTTCATGCGCCGTACGTCGCTGGACGAACTGCCGCAGCTCTGGAACATCCTGCGCGGGGAGATGAGCGTGGTCGGTCCCCGGCCGGAGCGGCCGTACTTCGTGGAGAAGTTCTCCGCCGAGTACCCGAACTACGCCATGCGTCACCGGGTGCCGGTCGGCCTGACCGGGCTGGCGCAGGTCAGTGGCCTGCGGGGCGACACGCCCATCTCCGATCGGGCCCGGTTCGACAACTACTACGTCGAGAACTGGTCGCTCTGGCTGGACATCAAGGTCGTGCTGCGTACGGTCGCGGAGGTGTTCCGCGGCGGCGGTCGTTGACCGGACCAGGCGTGGGACGAGCGAGGACGACAGGTCGGGCCGCCAGCCACGGTTCGCCTATCCGCTGACCGTGCTCGTCCTCGCCATCACGTCGTCGATCGCCGCCGACCAGTGCGCGGCGAAGCGCTCAAGACTGTTCTCCGCCCTTACGTACGCGGTGGCGGCGGCGACCGCCGCCTGCCGGGTGGGCAGCAGCGTCAATGCCCGGGTGAACTCGTCCAGGTCACCCGCCGGGGCGGTCAGATCGAGGTAGCCGGGCACCTCGTCGACGAGCGTGCGGACGTAGCCCACCCGCGTCGTGACGACCGCCGTCCCGGTGGCCATCGCCTCCAGGATGGCCAGCGAACACGCCTCGTAGTCGCTGGGCGCGAGCACGCAGTCCGCTGCCTGGATCCAGGTCCGCAACTCGGTCGGGGTGAGAACACCGAGGCTGGTCGCACCGGCGACCGAGCCCGAGCCGGCGGTCAACAACCGGTAGCCGGCGCGGGACGCCGCGGCCGCCGCGATGTCCGGCCGTTTGCGCGCCTCCGCACGGCCGATGAACAGGGCCAGCCGTTCGTCCGCGGAGACCTGCAACTGTTTGCGGGCGACGTCTCGGTCGCCGATCGCGAACGTTCCGGTGTCGATCCCGTTCGGGATGACCCGATGGACCCGGAGCCGGTACCAGTGCTCCACCTCCGCGGCCGTGGGCGCCGAGACCGCCACCCGGTAGGCGTGGGCACCCGCCCAGATCTCCTTCGCCGCGCCCTTGACCAGGAACTGCGTCTTCCAGGGCAGGGAGTAGTCGTTGGTGCGGGACCCCAACCGGACGTGGTCCACCCAGCAGCCGTGGTAGACGTGGATCCGGGGCGCGGTGGTGCGGCGGCTGACCATGCCGTTCGTGATCGCCAGGTCGTGGGTGACCTTGTCGAGGTCGGCGACGCCGACCACGCTGGACACACCGCCGAGCCGTCCGATCACCTCGGCGAGCGTGTGACAGAACCGCTCGACCCCGCCCGAGTTGTTGGCCGGGTTCGGACTGACGATGGCGACCCTCATCGCCGCGCCCACCGGGTGAGGCGCCGTCCGGCGGCGCGTACGAGCGGTTTCAATCGCCGAGCAACCAGCGACGCCTGCTCCTGCAGGGGTCGGCGGATGAGGCCTTGCTCGCGCAACCAGGCACCGTGTTTGCGCAGGAAGTACCAGTTGTTGCGGAGCACCGAACACTCGTACCGGAGCTTCGACTGCCGATCGATCCCGCCGCCCTGCCGGGACCGGATGTAGGTGTAACCCCGATCCGTCACCAGCGTCCGGTGGCCCGCCCGCGCCGCCGACACGTACAGGTCGGTTTCCTCGCGGTAGTAGTTGCCGGTGTAGGACTCGTCGTAGGTGACCACGTCGAAGACTGAGCGCCGGAACAGTGCGTTGGCGGGCATCCACACACACTGTGCCCAGGCCGTCTGGGGGAAGAGCCCGGGCCGGTCGAGCTCCGGGCCGCCCGGCGTCCTCGGCGCCCGGGCGACCAGCTCCTCGACGGTCTCCGCCTCGCCCAGGTTGAACCAGGGCACCCCGACGATGTCAGCGCCCGCCTCGTGCGCGACGCGGAGAAGCTCGGCGATGAGATCGTCGCTGGGTACGTCGTCGTCGTCGATGACGAGCACCCACTCCGAGGTCGTGGCACGAATCCCCGCGTTCTTGGCCTTCGGGGGGCCGACGCTGCGCTCGTTGACGATGACGTGGAGCCGGGAGTCCTGATCGGCGAGGCTCCGCAGCCGGGCCGCGGTGTCGTCCGAGCTCCCGTCGACGACGAAGATCACCTCGCGTACGGCGGGCTGCGCCAGCGCCCATCGCGCCCTCGCACCGGCCAGTTCGCTCCTGTTGCGGGTGGGCACGACCACGGAAACGGTGGCCGCGCCCGAGCGATCCGCCTCGCGCTCGCGCAGCGGCGTGCCAGTCACCGTGACCTCCCCCAGGCTCTACCGGACTTCGTGCTGACCCCCACCGATCCGGCGAGGATTCCGACCGCGACGCCCATCACCAGTGGCCACCGGCTCGTCTCGGAAAGGAACGGCGCGGTCATCAGACACAGCGGTGCGATCAGGCAGAACGCGGCGGCGGCTCGGACGACGCCGTCGCTGTCGGGCGTTCGCAGGGCCTTGAGCGCCGCCAGTCCGGCGACGACGAGGAAGAGGATCACCAGCAGTGGCGCCGCCGGGCCGTACCGCAGCCAGTCCTGCAGCAGCTCGTTGTGCACGTAAACGCGCGTGGCCTCGTGGGCGGCGAAGCCGTCGATCTGGGGCGCGAGGGGCCCCACCCCGGTCCAGAAGTTCGCCCGTACGTGCTCCCAGCCGAGGCGAAGGTCGCTGATGTGCCCGCCCGTGGACGCCGTCTGGTGGACGCTGCTCTCCTGGTTCGGCACCGCCGGCGCGGGCCGGGTGGCGGCGGGCACGGCCGATCCCCCGCTCGCGCTCGACGGCCCGCTCGGGCTCGGCGGGTTGGTCGCCGGCGTGCTACTCGGGCTCGCTGCCCCAGTTTTGCTCGGTGTGCCGCTCTTGCCCGGCGTGCCTGGTGCGCTCGGGGTCCGACTGGCGCCAGGGGCACGGGTCGGGCTCGGTGCCCGGCTCGCGGCCGTCGCTCCGTTCGCGCTCGGCACACTGCTCGGACTCGGCATCCGACTCGTGGTCGGCCCGCTGGTCGGGGCCGGTCCGCTGCTCGCGAGCTCGAAGCTGCCCGCGCTGCGCAGGCCGAGATCGGCGGCGAAACCCGGTGCGGCGAACACGACCGCCGCCACCACGAGCACCGCGAACCCGAACTGTCCGATCATCCGCTTCCAGCGCGGCCAGGTGAGCACGAAGACGACGACGAGGGCGGCCAGAGCCGCGAGCCACACGCTGCGACGGAAGCTGATCAGGACCAGGAGCGGCGCGGCGACGAGCACGCCCAGGTGACGCCAGTCCCAGCGCCGCCCGCCGCCTCCGAGCATGCCGATGAACACCGCCGCCGCGATCGCGGGGAACGCCGAGTCGTAGTAGACGAAGTAGCGGCTGAGCCGGTCGTCAGCGATCTCGCCGAACGGGATGGCGATGGCTGCCGCGACGAGCAGGCCGGTCAGCGCCACCCCGACCGCCCCCCGGAGCGACCTCTGGTCGTCCCGCAGCCGGCGCAGGCTCAGGCCGACGACGAGTCCGAGGACCAGCAGGATGAAGGGGCGGGCGTTCTGGTTGACCGCGGAGAAGACCGACTGCCCGTGGAGCAGGCCGCTGCCGCTGGCCAGGACGACGAGCGCGGCGGCCAGCCCGAGCAGCGCGCCGCCGAACGAACGGAGGCGGACGCGCTGCGGTGGCCACCACCGGGCCGCGGCGAACGCGGCCGTCAACGCCAGCGCCAGGAGAATGGGGATCTTCCCGGTACCGAAGTAGAGCTGGTGACCCAACGTGGTCAACACGCCGAACCGCCCGTTCGGCTTGATCTCCTGGGCGAGCACGGCCACGAGCACGATGCCGGTCAGGGGAAGGCGGAGCACGAGCAGCGGCAACGCGATCGCGATGACGACCCCGGCCGGGGACGGCAGGGTCCAGACGATGTACGCGGCGCTGAACGCCGCGAGCGCCCAGGACGCCCACCCGAGCGGCCGCCGGCCGGTGGCGGCGACCGGAGAGATGATGCCGTACGCCCAGCCGGGGAAACGCATCAGAGCTGGCCCGCGGCCCGTCTGACCGCGGCCATCGGGGCCGCCGAGAGGCTGTTGGGGGCGATTGACGGCCGCGTCGTCCGTGCCCGAATCAGTCAAAGTCCCTCTGGAACCCATCGCTGCCCTTGCCCCGAGATCGGATCCCGGTCGGCCTTCGCTGACCCGGAACCCTGCTGACCACAACGCCGAACCGGTTGCCGTGACAGTCGCGGGACGACCACAGCCCAAGCAATCCTGTGACCAGGGCGGCCGTGCAATGTGGTAGGTCGAACATCACGGCAGCGGCCGTCGCGGCACACAGTAGCAGGAAAGGCGAACAGGAGCGTCGACGCGAACTCGTCATCCCGACGAGGTGAACCGGGAGCGGGCCGGAGCAGCCACCCGAGGCTCACTACGATATTCATGGTTCCGGTCGGATGGCTCGAATGGTGGCAGCTTTGCGCACTCGCGGTCGATGGTCGCCACCCGGTAGCGTCATCCGCGGTTACCCTCCGGAGCCGCGGCTGGTCACCCGCCGCGCTCTCCTCGCCGCCGCCGGCGGCATGGTGGTCGCCGGCGACCTGGTCCTCGCCGGCGACACCCCGCGCCGGGCGCAGACCGTGCTGCTGCCGCCCCCGTCCGGGGGCGACGACACCGCCGCGCTCAACACCGCTCTCCTAGCCGGGGCGGGCGGCCCGATCCAGGGGCGCCGTGGCGCCCACTACCGGATCAGCGCCCCCCTCGTGGTGCGCAGCGGCACGACGCTGGCCATGTCGGGGTGCACCGTGACCCTGACGACCGGTAGCGCCTGCAACCTCCTCGTCAACAGCGCGGTCACCACCGGCGGTCGGGACCGGGACATCACCGTCGTCGGCGGCACGTGGGTACGCGCGGCGGGGGTCGGTGGTACCGGCCCCGACCTGCACACCCTGCGCTGGCGGCGGGTGGACGGCCTGACACTCAAGGGACTGGCGGTGGAGACCGCCAGCGACAAGTACGCCATCTCCCTCGGCGACGTCACCGACACCACGGTCACCGGGATCAGGTTCGCCGTGTACTCGGACGGAGTGCACATCCAGGGGCCGGCCGCGCGGACCAGGATCTCCGGGATCCGGGGCTCGACGGGCGACGACACCGTCGCCATCACCCCTCGCGACTGGCAGGCCTACGACGACGTGTCGGGCCCGGTGACCGACACCGTCATCGAGGACGTCAACGTGGCCTCGCTGGCGGCGCTGGTCAAGGTGCTCGGCGGGTCGCCGGAGACCGCGGCCTTGCGTACCACGGTCCGGCGCGTCGCGGGCGTTGCCGGCAACAACGTCGTCTGGGTCGGGGACGACACCGCCGAGTGGCGCACCACCGGCGGCCGGGTCGACGACCTGGTGGTGGAAGAGGTGGCCGCGGCGGCCCTGCCCGGCCGGGGCGGTGTGGTGCACATCAACGGCTCGGCCGTGGGGCACGTCCGGCTCCGGGGGCTGACCGCCGACGGTCCCGACGCGGCACTGCCACTGGTGCGCTTCTCGCCGCTGGCTCCCGCGACCCTGGACATGCTCACGGTCGAGGACGTCGCGGTCGCCCAGCTCGGAGCCCTGCCCCTGTTGGCCGTGGACGCGACGGCGAGGATCCGACGGCTGCAGGTGGACCGGTTGACCATCGGGGGCGCGTCGGCCGGCGCGAAGGTCATCCGGATCGCCGGCGTGGTGGACGAGCTGACCGTCCGGACGGCGACCATGACGGCGAGCGGCGACAGTCACCTGCTCGAACTCTCCGAATGGGCGGAGAAGGCCGCGGTGCGCCAGGCGGACCTGTCCGGGGTGCGGGTCGTCGGCAACGGCGGCCTGGTCACCGCCAAGGCGGCCACCCACACCCTGCCCCGGCTGGCTCTCGACGACGTGCAGACCGCCGGGACGCCCTGGCTGGTCGACCTCAACACCGACACCGAGCTGGTGCTGTCGAACGTGCGCATCGACCACAGCGCCGGCGGGCTCGCGAACGTGCATCGGTCAGGCGCGGTGGTGGTGCGCGGCGACGGGCTGCGGTCGACACCCGGTTCGCGGGGGGTGGCGGTCGCCGCCGGCGGTTCGGTGGTGTCGTACGCGCCGGATCTCGCGGTCGACGTCAGCAGGCTCGTCCGGGTCGACGGCAGCCGGGCCACGAACACCAATCCGCGCCTGTCCTGCGGGACGGGGCCGGTGAGGTGCACCGGCCTGACCTGGCAGCACCTCCAGACCGGCGCCACCTACTGACCGGCGGCGTGCTCACAGGGCCTTGCGGGACAGCACCCGCCTGAGGTCCGCCGGGGTGACCGCCCGCGCGGCCAGCACCGCCGCCCCGAACATGCCGGCCGCCAGCGCCGCCTCGATCGGCCACGGAAGCCGGACCAGCCACAACACGAGGATCGTGGCGGCGCCGAGGACGAGGACGCTCGCCATCTCCCGCACCGGCAGTCGCGACGTCATCGCCCGCGCCGCGAGCAGGCAGGTCGTGGCGCCGATGACGAACTCCGTGGCGGCCGCCACCGCCGCGGCGCCGGTGGCTCCCCAGCGGGCACAGGCCCAGAACTGTGCCGCGAGGTTGACCACCGCCACCGAGACCGTCAACACCGCGATCGGCCGTACGACGCCCAGCGCGGAGCAGATGGTCGTGCCGACATAGCCGAGGGTGACGCCGACGAAGGCCACGGCGAGCAGGATCAGGGGCGTGACCGCCGGGGCGAAGTCGTCGCCGTAGAGGTAGGCGACGAGGGCGGGCGCGAGCGCGATCAGCAGGACCGCCGTGCCCGCGCCGATCACGACGCCGGTGCGCGTCGCCAGGCTGAAGATCACATTTCGGCGGTGGGCGTCCATGGACAGGCTGGTCGCCACGATCGGCAGCAGCGGGGCCACCAACATGGCCGGGCCGAGCTGCGCGACGTCCAGGAACTTGTAGGCGGCCGAGTAGTAGCCCACCTCGGCAGCGCCCTGGAGGTGGAACAGGATCACCGAGCCGAGGCGGTAGTAGGCCATGACCGCCAGCGAACTGATCGCGAGCGGCCAGCTCAGCGAGAAGATCCGACCGGCCTCCGCCCACGACGGGCGGCCGAGTGGCACCAGCCTCCGGTTGATCACCACACCGACGGAGGTCTGCAGCGCGACGACCGCGACGAAGAACCAGCCGAGGAGAACCACGTCGCCGCCGGTACGAGCGACGGTCACCACCGCGACCAGCCAGAGGAGGCCCTGGACAAGGGCGAGGACGGACGACACCTCGGGGCGGAACCGGGCCGTCGCTCCCGCCGTCAGGATCGACGCCGCGGACAGCGGCGTCGCGACGGCGACCACACCGACGACCGAGCTGGATTCGCCGAAGAGCCCTCCGGCGGCGGCGGCGAGCAGGACGACGGTCGCGACCAACGCCACCGAGGTCCGGATGACCAGGCCGGTGCTCAGGATCCGGCCGGCGGCCAACTTCTCCCGCGCAATCCGGGAACTCACGGTGATCGTCGTGCCCATGTCGGCGACCTGCGCCGCCGCCGTGCCGAGGGTGAGCGCGAGGGCGAAGACGCCGAACCCGTCCGGGTTCAGGTAGCGAGCGAGCACGGAGTTGGTCGCCATGCCGACGACCATGCCCAGCAGCCGGAGGCCGAGGGAGACGGCGGTGGCCATGCTGAGCCCGCGCGCCGACCGCGCGCCGTCCGCCGGTCCGGTCGCGTCGAGATCCGGTACGGTGCCCGCCGGAACCCCGGCGTCCCCCGGCTTGTTCGTCGTCTGTCCAGGCGAGGTCACCGGAGGCACTCCCCGAAGATGCGTTCGTACGCGGCGAGCCAGTTCTCCCGGCCGTGCTGCTGCTCGACGTAGGCGACGCCGCCGCCGCGCAGGTCCAGGAGCGCGGCGGCCCGCTCGGCCGTCAGCTCCGACGGATCCTGGATCACCAGGCCACCGCAGCGGGAGACCAGTTCCGTCCCGGGATCTCCGGCGAACGCCACGACTGGCAGCCCGGCGGCGGCCGCCTCGAGCACGCAGGTCGGCGTGCCGTCGGTCTCCGCCCCGCAATAGAGGTAGAAGTCGCTGGCCGCGAGGAGGGCGGGCACGTCCTCCCGGTGACCGGTGAAGTGCACGTCGGTGCTGCCGGCGGCGAGCCGCTCCAGCCGCTCGCGGTCGGGTCCGTCGCCGACGACGAGCAGGGCGCTTCCGCTGGCCAGTGCCGCCGCCACGGCCCGATCGTGGCGCTTGGCGCCGTGCAACCGCGCGGCGAGGACGGCGACGCGCCGGTCCTGGAAGTGGCTCGGCAGCACCTGTCGCCGCAACGCCGCCCGCGTCTCGGCCGGCGGGGCGGCGTAGCGGCCGGTGTCGATCGAATTGGGGATCACCACGAGCTTGTCCCGGCCGACGACGGGTTCGAGGTCGCTGGCGACGGCCGCGCTGACGCAGATCACCCGGGCGACGTGCTCGGCGGCGCGCGCATAGCCCGCGAGAAGCATCCGGCCGGCGCGGCCGCCCATCCACCGCCCGTGTTCCGTCCAGACCACCGGCGCGCGGCGGGACAGGGGCGCGGTCAGGGCGATCTGTTCCCGCTTGAACTGGAGGTAGTAGAGCGAGGAGTCGGCGATGGCCTGTGTCCGGTGCCGCTCGAGGGGCACCCGCAGGAGCCCGGTGGCCATCGTCCGGCGGGACCACTTCGGCCCGAGCCCGATCTCGCGCCGGCTCAGGCCGCGCTCCTCCCAGCCCGGGCACCGGCCGTACAGGACGACATCGTGGCCGCGATCCCGCATCCCGCGGCCGAGCGCGACGGTGTGCGCCTCGGCGCCACCGGCGGTGTCCGAGACGGAGACCATCGTGACGGTCAACCTGGACAATGGAGGCCTCTTCTCAGCGGCTGCGGGCCGGGCCGTTGGTGCGGCGCTGGCGGGTAGCGGTGTATTCGTGAAGGAAACGGTTGGCGGCGTCCGCCGTGTCGACCGGCTCCGCGCCGAGTTGGTGTGCGGCGACGATGGCGTCCCGGATCGCCGCGACGCTGGTGTCCCGGGCGACGGCGGTGGCCAGCTCGCCCAGACCGCCGCACGGGGCCACCGCGGTCGGCACGCCCAGCCTGGCCGCGACCGCGAGCACGCCGGACTGGCTGGCGACCGCGTACGGCGCGACGACGACGTCGGCGCTCGCCACCAGTGCGGTGAACTCGTCGACGTCCAGATAGCGGTAGGCGGTCGTCACGGCCGCGCCGGTCGCTTCGATCAGCGCGTCCACCTGCCGGCCCGGTCCGAGGTCGTCGCCGACCACGGCTCCCCGCCAGTCGGGCAGCTGCGCCATGGCCTGGACGAACAGTTCCGGGTTCTTGTCCGCCCGGACCTGGCCGGGCAGCAGGGCGAGCTTGCCGCCGGCCGGCTTCAGCTCGGTGCGCCACCGCTCGACGAGGGCCGGATTCACGGGCGGGATCCACTGCACCAGCGGGACCCGGACCACGTCGGTCACCCCCCTGGCGAGGAGGTTCTGCCGGTCGGCGTCCGAGTAGACGAGGACGCGGTCGGTGTCGTGGAGCGCGCTGCGCAGGGCCCGGCCGCCGCCGGGGGCGTTCGACCGGACGAAGGTGTTGTGCGGGCTGGCGACGACCGTCGCGCCACGGCGGCGGGCGACCGAGACGAGTTCCGGGGTGAGCGCGAACATGCCCTGGATGTGGACGACGTCCTCCGGGCCGATCGCCCGGTGCAGGTGCGGCAGGGTACGCAGCAGGTAGCGCGCCGACGTCCGGGCCTGGCGGACGACCCGGTTGGGCGAGGCCCGGTGCCAGGTGACGCACCGGCACAGGGCCACCGAGGCGGGGACCTCGTCGCAGTCGTCCGCGGTGTGCACGACCACGTCCACCCCGAGTGCCGTCAGGCCGGCAGCGACCTCGACGGTGTGGTTGAAGACGCCACCTCGGCCGCCCGACTCGATCAGGTGAACCCGCCGGATCACGACGCCACCTTCCCCTCGGCGAGGGTCGAGATGGCGGTGACCAGCTCGCCCACCGCCTGCGGCCAGCCGAGCGCCGCGCAGCGCCGCCACGCCGCGTGTTCCCGCGCCTGCCGGGCGGACCGGTCCCGCAACCCGTCGACCACCGCGTCGGCGAAGGCCCGCGGTTCGTCGGCCACCCAGTAGGCGTCGGCGCCGCGCACGGCGCTCGGCAGGCCCTGCGCCGCGAACGGGCTCATCACCACGGAACGCCCACGCGACATCGACTCGGTCAGCTTGAGCTGCGACCCGCCGCCGGTGGTGGCGGGGGCGACGGTCAGCGCGGCGCCGGCGTAGGCGTCCGCCACGTCGTCGAGGGTGCCGAGCACGGTCACTCCGGGAGTGCCGGCGAACTCCTGGCTCAACGCCTCGCTCCGCCGGCCGGCGACCACCAGCCGAGCCGTGGGAAGCGCGGCGCGGACGAGGGGCCAGGTGTCCCGGACCAGGGCGCGCAGCGCCAGCACGTTCGGCTCGTAGTCGTAGGAGGCCAGCGCCAGGGCGTACCCGTCGGCCGGGGACGGGGTGTAGGGCTGGAGGTCCACCCCGTTGGGCACCAGGACGACGTCGCGGGCCCAGCCGCGCAGCACGTCCACGTCCGGCTGGGAGAGCGCGACGCAGAGGGCGGCGCGGGCGGCCACCCGAGGCTCCCAGAAGGCGGCCTTGGTCGCCTCGGCCCGCCGGGCCATCCGTTGCCACCCGTGGGCCGACGTCACCAGCGTCTGCAGGCGCCGGCTCTCGATGTTGGCGAATTCCACGACCTGCGGTACCGGTCGTGCCGAGGGCGGCGCCCACGCCGCCAGGTAGGAGTGGGACCAGTAGACCGCGTCGGGCCGGAACTCGTCGCAGAGCGCCAGGAGGGAGTCGGCGACCGGCACCAGGTAGTGCCCGCCCAGGTGAGGACGGCCCGACGCCCGGGTGCGGACCGCGGACGGTGGTGACCAGGGCAGCGGAGCGGTCGCGACCGGCGCGTCCAGTTGCCGCTCGCCATGGTCAGGGAACGTGACCAGCACGTCCAGGTGACGGCCCAGCGCCTCGGCCACCCGAGCCGTCCGGATGCGGCCACCGTGCTGCGCCGGCCAGGGCGGCTCGACGCTGACGACGAGTACGCGCTTCATCGCCCACGGACCAGTTCGGTCTCCAGCAGATCGCGCAGCAGCGCGCCGCGGCCCGCCCAGCCGTGTTCCGCCGCGCTCGCCATCCGGGCGTCCAGCACCGGGTCGGTGACCGGTTGGAGCAGCTCCCGCAGGCGGGCGGGGAAGTCGTCGGCCTCGGCCGCCGTCACGTGGGAGTTGGTCCGCGCGAGCTCGGTGACCGCCGGCAGCCGGGTGCTCAGCACCGCCAGCCCGGAGGACAGGTACTCGAAGCACTTCAGGGGGCTGACCCCCCGGGTGTAGTCGTTGATCTCGTACGGGATGAGCCCGACGGCGCAGGTGCCGGCCAGCTCGGCGAGCTGGGCAGGGGTGAGCACGCCGACGTGGCGGGCCCCGAGCTCCTGAAGCCGGCGCAGCTCCGCGTCGAAGCTGCCCCCACCGGCCGCGAGCGGACCGGCCAGCAGCAGCTCACCGTGCCCGCGCAGGGCGGTGGCGACCGCCTCGAGGAGTCGCATGTCGAGCTTGTGCACGGTGAGGTTTCCGGAGAAGAGGACGGCGGGCCGGCGCTCGGCCGCCGGCCTGCTGGCCCCCGTGAAGACCGACACGTCCGCGACGTTCGGCAGGAGCTCGACCCGGGGAAAGCCGGCGGTGACGAGATGCTGGTGCACCGCCGTGCTGGTGGCGATGGCGACGGCGGTGCGCGCCGACAACCGCCGCTCCCCGCGCGCCACGGCGACGCCGTCCACGCCCGGGAAGGTCGCCAGGAGGTCCACGCAGTGGTAGACGACGACGTCCGCCGCCTCTTCCAGGCCGTACGTGACGGGCGTGAACGTCCAGAGCACGCGCGGACGCGCACTCGTCAGCCAGCGACCGGTGGCCCTCCGGAGCAGGGCGCGGTTGAGCGGGCGGGTGGGCGCCCGGTGCACCGGCAGCACGAGCGGCGACACGATCTGCGCCCCCGCCGGCCGGGGTCGGTGTGCCGGCGCTTCCCGCTCGCCCACCGCCTTCCGGACCCGCCCGGCCATCCGGACCACGTCGTTCCGGTTGAGCCTGGGCCGGCGCAGCCCCAGTGACTCGACGAACGTCACCGTCGTGGTGCGCGCCAACTCGCGCGCGACGTAGTGCTGGTTCGTCGCGATCGGGGCGTCCCACTCGGCGGTACCCAACATCAGCACGTTCGCGACGGGCGACGCCGTCCCCATGAATCAATCCCCCGCTCGGAGTGCACTGAGCCCGGCCAGAGTATGTGAGGCTCCGTTCCCGGCCAATACCGCTACTAGATCCACGGACGGGAGTGGGCGGCTACCCCTGTTCGGTCAGCCACGCGGCTACGTTCGCCTGGAAGACCTGCGGCGTGAACCGCTGGGCGTTGGCCACCGCCGCCCGGGCGGGCAGGTCCGCCGCCCGACGGATCGGGTCCACGTAGTCGGCGGGGTCGGTGGCGTTGAGGAGAAAGCCGGTCTCGCCGGTCACCACGGTCTCCAGCAGCCCGCCACGCGCCCACCCGACGACGGGGGTACCGCAGGCCTGCGCCTCCACCGGGATCATGCCGAAGTCCTCCAACGCCGGGTAGAGCAGCGCCACGGCGCCCCAGTACAGCTCGCGGAGCCGTTCCCGGGTCGGCCTGATCTCGAACTCGACCGGCACGTCGACGCGGGCGGCGAGCCGCCGCAGGTTCGCCTCCTCGGGGCCGCCACCGGCGAGGACCAGGGGCAGGCGGGCCGCCGCGGCGATCTCGATCATCAGGTCGAAGTTCTTGTACGGGACCCACCGGCCGACACCCAGGAGATACCGGCGGTCCTGGTCGCGCACCTCCGGCGGGGCCGCCCCGAAGTAGTCCACCTCCACCGGCGGGTTGATCACCCGGGCGTCGCGTCCCCAGAAGCGGCGGATCCGCGCCTGCACCTCCCGCGAGTTCGCCGCGTAGCTGTGCACGTGCCGGCTCAGCCGCTTGTCCCCCGCCTGCAGCACCGCGCGCATCGGCGCGAGCACCGGGTTCGCGCCGCGCTGGTCCAGGTCGGGGCTCCAGACGTACCGGGCGGGTGAGTGCACGTAGCTCAGGTGGCGGGTCCGGTCCGGGTCCCCGATCCGGACCGTGTGCGCGAAGGCGTGGCTCGAGGAGATGACGAAGTCGTACTTCTTGCGGGTCAGTGTCCGCCAGGTGAGCGGCATGACCGGAAGCGCGAGCGCCTTGCTGCGCCGCAACGGCGTCTTCGCCATCCACGACTCGTGGATCTGCTGGTCCACCGTCGCGTCGTGGTCCTTCCAGAGCACGAACCGTTCCGCGTGCGGGACGACCTCGGCCATGCTCAGGAAGACCTGTTCGGAGCCGCCGGTGGCGCCGAACCACTCGTGGACCAGCGCGACGGACCGGTCGGCGAGGGGGCGGAGTGCGGCATCGGACGTGGACGAGGCGAGACTCACGACGCTCCTCAGAAGACGACCACGTCGCGGACGTAGCTGGCGAAGCGGCGCAGCTGGTAGGCCTCCGGCACGGGAGAGGTCATCCGGATCACCAGCTGCCGGTCGATCGCGCCGTCCTCGCCACTGCGGAAGTAGGCCACCACGACCAGGCCGTGCCGCTGCCCGCCGTCGACGTCGAGGATCTTCTCGGCGTAGCTCGCGTACTCGCCGCTGCGGATCCACTGCGCGCCCCAGGCCTCCTCGACACCGCGCATGGCGCTCTGCCACTGCTCGGTGCACGGCTGCGGGCAGCTCCGCACGATCACCTCTCCGCCGAGCGCCTGGGCGCCCGTCGCGGTCGTACCGCACTGGTACTTGACGTAGCCGTCGGCGCGACCGGCGAGCGTGCACTGCCAGTTCGTGGGGACCTTCACCGGGAAGCCCAGGCCGTCGAGATTCAGCGTCCGGACGGTGTCCCGCTCCTTGAACCGCGGCCACTGGGTGGGCCACGCGCCGGGCTTCGGCGGCTCGACCCCGGGCGACTCCGGTGGCGTCGTCGGCAGCAACGGTGGGGCGCTGCTGGTGCTGGCCGTGGTCTGCGGCTTCTCCTTGCCGCCCGAGCTCGCCAGGACGGCCACGCCACCGGCGGCGGCGAGGACCACCACGAGGGCGGCGATCCCGACCCAGAGCCCGGTCCGGCGCCGGGGCGGCGGGGCGGAGGGCGTGATCCGCCGGGCGGGCGCGGTGAACGGGTCCTGCGGCGGGACGCTGACCGGCCGCGGCTGCTCCGGCAGCGGCGCCGGGGAGACCTGCCGCGGCGCCGGGGACACCGGCTGGGGGGCGGGCGACACCGGCAGCGGGGACGACATCTGCTGGGGCACCGCGGCGTGCATCGCCCACGGCAGCGGCGCGCCGGAGGTGGGGCTGGGCGTGCCGGAGGTCGGCGCCCCGGAGACCGGCTGCGGCGGGCCGGCGACGCTGCCCGTCTCGGGGATGAGGACCTCCGCCTCGGACTCGGCCGGCTGCAGGTCCATGCCGAGGGTCTCGAAGAGGCGCTGCGCCCCCATCCCCTCCTCGGAGGGGTACGCCACCCAGGGCTTCGCGGCGGCGAAGTCGGCGTTGACGTAGCGCTGGCCGCCGGAGGTCAGTGCCATGGCGTTGGCCGCGTTGGCGAAGGCCTCCCGCCACGGCGGGTCCGCCGCCGCGGCGCCCTCCAGCACCGCCACCGTCAGCAGCCGGTCCTGCCCGTCGATGGCCCACCACGCCGTGCCCACCTGGCAGACGCCGAGCGCCTCGGTGAACCTGTACGGACCGACCGGCTGCATGCGACAACTCCTCTGCTCATCCGCCGTGCGGATAGTACAGAGGCGACGCTCGCGCCGGAGGTTGCGCGATGAAAGTTTTCATGCATAGAGTCGCACCATGAATGAAAGCGGTGCGGCGCCCCCCGACCGCCTGCTCGACCTCTTCCACGGCGTGCGGCTCACCCCGACCCAGCGCCGCATCGCGCACTGCCTGGTGCAGCACGCCGGCGCGGCGGCCTACCTGTCCGCGGCGGAGGTCGCCGAGCTGGCCGGGGTCAGCCAGCCCTCGGTGACCCGGTTCGCGATGGCGCTCGGCCACGACGGCTACCCCGCGCTGCGCCGCCGGCTGCGGGGCCTGACCGCCACGGACGGCGCCGGCCCGGCCGACGCCGGCAACGCCCTCCAGCGGGCGGTCCGCGCCGAGCTGGGCAACCTCGACCGGCTCGCCGGCGAGCTCGCCGACGCCGACCGGATCGCCGAGGTGGGGAAGCTGCTCGCCGCCAGCCGGCCGCTGCCGGTGCTCGGGCTGCGCGCCGCCGCGCCGCTGGCCGCGTACTTCGCCTACTTCGCCGCGAAGGTGCACCCCGACGTGCGGGTGCTCGACGACGGCGGCAGCCTCCTCGCCGACCGGCTCGAACAGGCCGCCGCGGCCGGGGCGACCGCGCTGCTCGCCTTCGTGCTGCCCCGCTACCCCCGGGAGACCCTGGACGCGCTGCGCGAGGCCCGGGACGCCGGGCTGACGGTCGTGGCGATCACCGACTCCCCGGTGAGCCCGGCGACCGACCACGCCGCGGTGGTGCTCCCCGCCGCCGTCGGCACCGATCTGGTCTTCGACCTGCACACCGCCCCGATGACCCTGGCCATGGTGGTGCTCCAGGCGATCTGCGACGCCGCCCCGGCCGAGACCCAGGCCCGGCTCGAGGCCTTCGAGTCGTCCGCCGCCCGCCGCCAGTTGTTCCTCAGCTGAGAGGAGTACGGAATGCACCAGCCCGTCCGCGCCGCCCGCGGCACCGCACGCACCGCGAAGGGGTGGCCGCAGGAGGCCGCGCTGCGGATGCTGATGAACAACCTCGACCCGGAGGTGGCCGAGCGCCCCGAGGACCTGGTGGTCTACGGCGGCACCGGCAAGGCCGCCCGGGACTGGCCGTCGTACCACGCGCTGGTGCGGACGCTCACCGACCTGCGCGACGACGAGACGATGCTGGTGCAGTCCGGCCGCCCGGTCGGCGTCATGCGGACCCACGAGTGGGCGCCCCGGGTCCTGCTGGCCAACTCCAACCTGGTCGGCGACTGGGCCACCTGGCCGGAGTTCCGCCGTCTCGAACAGCTCGGCCTGACCATGTACGGGCAGATGACCGCCGGCTCCTGGATCTACATCGGCACTCAGGGGATCCTCCAGGGCACCTACGAGACGTTCGCGGCGGTGGCCGCGAAGCGCTTCGGTGGCACCCTGGCCGGGACGCTGACGCTGACCGCCGGCTGCGGCGGGATGGGCGGGGCGCAGCCCCTCGCGGTGACCATGAACGGTGGCGCCTGCCTGATCGTGGACGTGGACCGCAGCCGGCTGGAGCGCCGGATGCACGACCGCTACCTGGACGAGATCGCCGACAACCTGGACGACGCGGTCGAGCGGGTGCTCGCCGCGAAGCGGGCGCGCCGGGCGCTGAGCGTCGGCGTGGTCGGCAACGCCGCGGTCGTCTTCCCCGAGCTGCTGGTCCGGGGTGTCGAGATCGACGTGGTGACCGATCAGACCAGCGCGCACGACCCGCTGTCGTACGTGCCGGTGGGGGTGGAGCTGGCCGATGCCCGGGACTACGCGGCGCAGAAGCCGGCGGAGTTCACCGACCGGGCCCGGGCGTCGATGGCCCGGCACGTGGCGGCGATGGTGGGCTTCCTGGACGCCGGCGCGGAGGTCTTCGACTACGGCAACTCGATCCGCGGCGAGGCGAAGCTCGCCGGGTACGAGCGGGCCTTCGACTTCCCCGGCTTCGTGCCGGCGTACATCCGGCCGCTGTTCTGCGAGGGCAAGGGCCCGTTCCGGTGGGCGGCGCTCTCCGGCGACCCGAAGGACATCGCGGCCACCGATCGGGCCATCCTGGACCTGTTCCCGGAGAACGAGTCCCTCGCCCGGTGGATGCGGATGGCCGGTGAGCGGGTCGCCTTCCAGGGCCTGCCGGCGCGGATCTGCTGGCTCGGCTACGGCGAGCGGGACAAGGCCGGCGTGCGGTTCAACGAGATGGTGGCCTCCGGCGAGCTGAGCGCGCCCGTGGTGATCGGCCGGGACCACCTGGACTGCGGCAGCGTGGCCAGCCCCTACCGGGAGACCGAGGCGATGGCCGACGGCTCCGACGCGATCGCCGACTGGCCACTGCTCAACGCGCTGGTCAACACCGCCAGCGGCGCCTCCTGGGTCTCCATCCACCACGGCGGCGGCGTGGGCATCGGCCGTTCCATCCATGCCGGGCAGGTCTGCGTCGCCGACGGCAGCGCGCTGGCCGGGCAGAAGATCGAGCGGGTGCTCACCAACGACCCGGCGATGGGCGTCATCCGGCACGTCGACGCCGGCTACGACGACGCCCGCGAGGTGGCCGCCCGCACCGGCGTCCGCGTCCCCATGACCGAGGCGTAAGGAAGGGCCCCTTGTTAACGCATTCGGTAGAGGAAGGGACCCTTCCTAACAGGTTCCGGACGCTGTGGGACGAGATCGCGCTGGTCGGGCGGGACGCGGGCAGCGGCGGCTACCTGCGGTACGCGCTGACCGAGCCGGAGCTCACGCTGCGGGACTGGTTCCGGGAGCAGGCCGAGGTGCGCGGCATGCCGGTGCAGGAGGACGGCAACGGCAACCTGTTCGCCTGGTGGGGCGACCCGACGGCCGGGCAGGCGGTGCTGACCGGCAGCCACTTCGACTCGGTGCCGCACGGCGGGGCGTATGACGGGCCGCTCGGCATCGTCAGCGCGTTCCTCGCCGTGGACGAGCTGCGGGCCGCCGGCGTCGCCCCGGTCCGGCCGGTGGCGGTGGCCGCGTTCGTCGAGGAGGAGGGGGCCCGGTTCGGCGTACCGTGCCTGGGGTCGCGGCTGCTCACCGGGGAGATCGCGGTGGACCGCGCGGCCGGGCTGTGCGACACCCAGGGGGTGAGCTTCGCCGAGGCGCTGGGTGACCGGCCGGCGGGCGCCGACCCGGCGCTGCTCGGCCGCTTCGCGGCCTTCGTGGAGCTGCACGTGGAGCAGGGTCGGGCGCTGGTCGACCTCGACGCGCCGGTCGCGGTGGCCAGCGCCATCTGGCCGCACGGCCGCTGGCGCTTCGACTTCCACGGCGAGGGCAACCACGCGGGTACGACCCGGATGGCCGACCGCCGCGACCCGATGCTCACCTACGCCTTCACGGTGCTTGCGGCGAACAAGGAGGCCCGGCTGCGCGACGCGCACGCCACGGTGGGCCGGGTGGCCGTCGAGCCGAACGCCACCAACGCCATCCCGGCACGGGTGACCGGCTGGCTGGACGCCCGGGCGGCCGAGCCGGAGACGCTGCACGGCCTGGTCGAGGCGGTGCACGCCAAGGCCGCCGAGCGGGCGAAGCGGGACGGCACCGAGCTGACCTGCACGCAGGAGTCGGCCACCCCGCTGGTGGCGTTCGACGGCGGCCTGGCCGACCGGCTGGCGAAACTGCTCGGCGCGCCGGTGCTGCCCACCGGTGCGGGGCACGACGCCGGGGTGCTCGCCGCGCACCTGCCGACCGCCATGCTGTTCGTGCGGAACCCGACCGGGGTGTCCCACTCCCCCGCCGAGTCCGCCACCGACGCCGACTGCGCGGCCGGAGTGACCGCCCTGGCCCGGGTGCTGGAGGAGTTGGCATGCCGCTGACCCGCTGGCTGGCCGAGTACGCCTGGCTGCCCGCGCACGCCGAGCCCACCCCCGACGTGCTGATCGAGACCGAGAACGGCCGGATCACCGCGGTCGCCCCGCTGGTCGGCGGCCGTGCCCCGATGGCCGGGGTCGAGGTGCTGGGCGACGCGGTACGGCTGCCGGGGCTCACCCTGCCCGGCCTGGCCAACGCCCACTCGCACGCCTTCCACCGGGCGCTGCGCGGGCGCACCCACGGCGGGCGGGGCGACTTCTGGAGCTGGCGCGAGGTCATGTACGCCGTCGCGACCCGGCTCGACCCCGACTCCTACCTGGCCCTGGCCCGGGCCGCGTACGCCGAGATGGCGCTGGCCGGGATCACCTGCGTGGGCGAGTTCCACTACCTGCACCACGGCCCGGACGGGAAGCCGTACGACGACCCGAACGCGATGTCGGCGGCGCTGGTCGAGGCCGCCGCGCACGCCGGGATCCGGCTCACCCTGCTGGACACCGCGTACCTCACCGCGAGCGTGGACGGGGCGCCGCTGGCCGGTCCGCAGCGCCGGTTCGGCGACGGGGACGCGCTGCGCTGGGCGGAGCGGGTCAGCGCGTTCACCCCGCAGGACGCGCACGCCCGGGTCGGCGCGGCGATCCACTCGGTCCGCGCCGTGCCGGCGGAGCAGCTCGCCACCGTGGCCGGCTGGGCGGACCGGCAGGGGCTGCCGCTGCACGTGCACCTCTCCGAGCAGCCGGCCGAGAACGACGCCTGCCGGGCCGTGCACGGCTGCACCCCGACCCGGCTGCTGGCCGACCACGGGGTGCTCGGCCGGCACACCACGGCGGTGCACGCCACCCACCCGACCAGCGCCGACATCAGCCTGCTCGGGGAGAACCGGACCGGCATCTGCCTCTGCCCCACCACCGAGCGGGACCTCGCCGACGGGATCGGGCCGGCCCGCCGGATGGCCCAGGCGGGCAGCCCGCTCAGCCTGGGCAGCGACAGCCACGCCGTGGTCGACCTCTTCGAGGAGGCCCGGGCGGTCGAGCTGGACGAGCGGCTGCGCACCCGCAAGCGGGGCCACTTCACCGCCGTCGAGCTGCTCACCGCCGCCACCGCCGGCGGGCACGCCGCGCTGGGCTGGGGGGACGCCGGCCGGCTGTCGGTCGGCGACCGGGCCGACCTGGTCACGGTACGGCTGGACAGCGCCCGCACCGCCGGGGTGCCGCCGGTCGGGGCGTTCTTCGCGGCCACCGCGGCCGACGTCACGCACGTGGTGGTCGACGGGCGGACGGTGGTGGCCGACGGCCGGCACCTGACCGTGGACGTCCCGACCGAGCTGCGGCACGCCATCCAGGAGGTGACCCGCTCGTGAGCAGCCTGCTGGTGGACAACATCGGGGAGCTGGTCACCAACTCCGCGTACGAGGGCGAGGGCGGGCCGCTGGGCATCCGCCGGAACGTCGCCCTGCTGGTCGAGGACGGCCTCGTCGCCTGGATCGGGCCGGCCCGGGACGCCCCGGCCGCCGACCGGCGGATCGACGCCGGCGGCGCGGCGGTGCTGCCCGGTTTCGTGGACAGCCACGCCCACCTGGTCTTCGCCGGGGACCGGGCCGCCGAGTTCGCCGCCCGGATGGCCGGTCAGCCCTACACCGGCGGCGGCATCCGCACCACCGTGGGCGCCACCCGCGCCGCCTCCGACGACGAGTTGCGGGCCACCGTGCACCGGCTGCGCGGCGAGGCGATGCGGCAGGGCACCACCACCATCGAGATCAAGAGCGGATACGGGCTCACCGTCGCCGACGAGGCCCGCTCCCTGCGGATCGCCGCCGAGTTCACCGAGGACACCACGTTCCTCGGCGCGCACGTCGTCCCCGCCGAGTACGCCGACCGCCCCGACGACTACGTCGGCATGGTGTGCGGGCTGATGCTCGCCGCCGCCGCCCCGTACGCCCGCTGGATCGACGTGTTCTGCGAGCGGGGCGCCTTCGACGTGGACCACGCCCGGGCGATCCTCGCCTGCGGGCAGGCGGTCGGGCTGGGCGTGCGAGTGCACGCCAACCAGCTCGGCCCCGGGCCGGGCGTGCAGCTCGGGGTGGAGCTGGGCGCGGCCAGCGTGGACCACTGCACCCACCTGTCCGACGCCGACATCGACGCGCTCGCGTCAACCGGCACGACGTGGGTTTCCGGCTTCGAGCCGACCACCGTCGCCACCCTGCTGCCCGGGGCGGAGTTCTCTACCCGGTCGCCGTACCCGGACGCGCGCCGGCTGCTCGACGCCGGGGTGACCGTGGCCCTCGCGACGGACTGCAACCCCGGGTCGTCGTACACGTCGTCGATGCCGTTCTGCATCGCCCTCGCCGTACGCGAGATGCGGATGACCCCGGCGGAGGCGGTCTGGGCCGCGACCGCCGGCGGGGCGGCCGCGCTGCGCCGCGACGACGTGGGCCGGCTCGCGCGGGGCGCGCGGGCCGACCTGATGATCCTCGACGCCCCGTCCCACCTGCACCTGGCCTACCGGCCGGGAGTCCCCCTGATCCGCCAGGTTCTGCACAACGGAGTCCCGCAATGTCGACCGTGACCATTCTGCCCACCGGAATCTCCCCCGCCGACGTGCTCGCCGTGGCCCGCGGCACCGCCAAGGTCGTCCTCGACCCCGCCACGGTGGACGCGATGGCGACCAGCCGGTCCATCGTGGACGGCATCGAGGCCGCCGGCCGGCCCGTGTACGGCGTCTCCACCGGGTTCGGGGCGCTCGCCAACACGTTCGTCGCGCCCGAGCGGCGCGCGGAACTCCAGCACGCGCTGATCCGCTCGCATGCCGCCGGCGTCGGCGCGCCCATGCCCCGCGAGGTGGTGCGGGCGATGATGCTGCTGCGGGTGCGCTCGCTCGCCCTCGGCCGCTCCGGGGTCCGGCCGCTGGTCGCCGAGGCCCTGGCGGACCTGCTCAACCACGAGGTCACCCCGTGGGTGCCGGAGCACGGCTCACTGGGCGCCTCCGGTGACCTGGCCCCGCTGGCGCACTGCGCGCTGGTGCTGCTCGGCGAGGGCTGGGTGCTCGGCCCGGCCGGGGAGCGGATCCCCGGCGGCGAGGCGCTGCGCCGGGTCGGGCTGGCGCCGATCGAGCTGGCCGCCAAGGAGGGGCTGGCGCTGATCAACGGCACCGACGGCATGCTCGGCATGCTGCTGCTGGCCATCCACGACGCCCGGCACCTGTTCGCCATGGCCGACGTGACCGCCGCGCTGGCCATCGAGGCGATGCTCGGCTCGGAGCGGCCGTTCCTGCCCGAGCTGCACGCCATCCGGCCGCACCCCGGCCAGGCGGCGTCCGCGGCGAACATCCACCGGCTGCTGCAGAACTCGGCGGTGATGGACTCGCACCGCGACGACCTGGCACACGCCGTGCAGGACGCGTACTCGATGCGCTGCGCGCCGCAGGTGGCCGGCGCGGCCCGGGACACCCTCGACTTCGTCGAGGTGGTGGCCGGGCGGGAGCTGCTGTCCGTGGTGGACAACCCGGTGGTGCTGCCGGACGGGCGGGTCGAGTCCACCGGCAACTTCCACGGCGCGCCGCTCGGCTTCGCCGCCGACTACCTGGCCATCGCCGCCGCCGAGGTCGGGGCCATCGCCGAGCGGCGGGTGGACCGGCTGCTCGACGTCACCCGCTCCCGGGACCTGCCGGCGTTCCTCTCCCCCGACGCCGGGGTCAACTCCGGGCTGATGATCGCCCAGTACACCGCGGCCGGGATCGTCGCGGAGAACCGGCGGCTCGCCGCGCCCGCGTCGGTGGATTCGCTGCCCACCAGCGGCATGCAGGAGGACCACGTCTCGATGGGCTGGGCGGCGGCCAAGAAGCTGCGCACCGTGCTGGACAACCTGACCAGCCTGCTCGCGGTGGAGCTGCTGGCGGCCGTGCGCGGGCTCCAGCTCCGCGCCCCGCTCACCCCGTCCCCGGCCGGCCGGGCCGCGCTGGCCGCGCTCGGTGAGGTGGTGGGCGAGCCGGGGCCGGACGTCTTCCTCGCCCCGCTGATGGAGGCCGCGCGGGAGGCGCTCGGCGGCCCCGAGCTGCGCGCGGCGATCGAGCGGGAGGTGGGCCAGCTCGGCTGAGCGGATTCCGGCCGGGCCGGTCCACACTGGAAGGGTGGAACAGACCACCGCCGGCACGCTGGCGTCACCCTGGTGGCGCCGGGTCGTGTGGTGGGCCGCCATCGGGTACGCCCTGGTCGCGGCGGCCGCCCGCCCGCTGACCGGCCCGGCCGCGTGGGCAGTCCTGGCGCCCGGCGTCGCACTGCTCCTCGCGGGCCTGCGCCGAACGCCCGTCCGGCGACCGCGCGTCGGGCGGCGCGCCGCCGTCACCTGGCTCGGTCTCGGGGTGCTCTTCTGCCTGTGGGAGCTGGGCGCGTTCCTGGCCGGCAACGACGACGCGCACCCGACCTTCAGCATCCTGACCGATTCCGTGCTCGCCACCTATCCCGGGCGGGTGGTCGGCTACCTGCTCTGGCTCGGGACCGGCGCCTGGCTGGTGACCCGGTGACCGCCCGGGGCCTGATCGCCGCCGGCTTCGCCGCGATCCTGCTGCTGATGGTGGCCGCCGACGCGGCGGCCCGGCGGCGGACGGGCCCCTGCCTCGCACCGCTCGGTGCGGCCTTGACCGCCGCGCTCCGGACGACCACCGGCCGGGCCCTGGTGCTGGGCGTCTGGCTCTGGCTCGGCTGGCACTTCCTCGCCCGGTGACGCCCACGAGGCGGCGTGGCTGTCGGACAGCGCTGCTACCGTTCGTCGCCGTGACCGACGATGACGCCCGGGTGGCGGTGGACGCCCTCGACCGTGACGACGCCCCGAGCGGCGACAGGCTCGACGGCGAGATCCGCGCCTTTGTCCGCCGCCACGTGGCGCTGGCGGAGCTGCCGGCGGCGGCCATCGTCGCCGAGACGGTGGAGTACCTGGACGGCGAGGCCGAGCCGGCCCGGATCGCGGAGCTGGCCTGGCCGGTGGTGGCGGAGGAGCTGACCGCGCACCTGGCCGACCAGGAGAGCTGGCCGGAGGTGACCGACAGCGATCGGCTCGCCGCCGCGTTCCGGGCACTCTCCGCCGCCGGCATCGTGGCCCGGGAGAACTTCGCCTGCTGCCAGAACTGCGGGCTCAGCGAGATCGGGGCCGAGGTGCCGTCCGAGGTCACCCCGCGCGGCTACGCCTTCTACCATCAGCAGGACGCGGAACATGCCGTGGACGGGTCGCCGGTGTTCCTCGCGTACGGGCTCTTCGAGCAACCGCCCTCGGTGGAGATCGGCGAGGAGGTGGCGGCGACCCTGCGGGGCGAAGGGCTGACCGTGCACTGGAACGGCGACACCGGCAGCCGGATCCAGGTGCCGATGGTCTGGCGGCGGCGCCGGGTCGGCCGCCTCGCCGCCGTGCCGCCCACCGTGGACGACGACGTCGAAATCGAGGTGGAGCTGCTCAGCGCCTGGTCGGGGATGCACGCGCCGCACGACGGGGTGCAGTCAGCCGCGCGGCTGACCGCACTGCACCTGCCGTGGCTGCCGGCCGACGCCCGGGTGCGCCTGTCCACCGACTCGCTGACGGTCACCGTCCGCCGCGACGGGGACGCGCTGATCGGCGAGTACGACGACCCGGACCGCCGCCCCGCCACGGTCGGTCGGTACGACGGCATGGCGCTGCTGGGCCGACCGCCGGCCACCGTCCCCTCGCCCGACGACTACGTCGACGCCACCTACGAACACCCGACCGGGCACGGCAACAGGGTGGCGTTGGAGGCGGCGGAGGCCGTCGCGATCGCCCACCGCCTGCAACCGGGCACCCGCGACTTCCTCTCCTGCCTCGGCCGCTCCGGCGGTGTGGTGCAGATGGGCTGGGAGGCGGACCGGCTCTGGTTGGAGACACCGCATCCTGAGACAGCCACGGTGACCGGTCGGCACGTCACCCTCGCCGAGGCGGAGCGGATGATCACCCTCCTGGCCACCGAGGACCGGGTCGCGGTCGCCGAACTCGGCGACACGGTGACCAAGCCCTGGTGATCGGTAGCCGCCCAGCTCCGACGGACCGGGCGGCTGCGGGCTCAGGGCTGCGGGAGCACCTTGGCGACCAGCTTCGCCAGCTCGCGCAGCGCCTTGCCGCGGTGGCTGATCGCGTCCTTCTCCTCCGGGGTCAGCTCCGCGTTGGTCCGCTCCTGGCCGTCGCCGAGGAAGATCGGGTCGTACCCGAAGCCGCCCTCGCCGCGCGGCGCGCGCAGCAGCCGGCCGGACTGGCGGCCGTCGACCAGGTGCTCCTTGCCGGTCGGCAGGACCAGCGCCACGGTGCAGACGAAGGCGGCGCCCCGATGCTCGTCCGGCAGGTCGGCGATCTGGTCCAGCACCAGCTGGAGGTTGGCGTGGTCGTCTCCGTGCCGGCCGGACCAGCGGGCGCTGAACACCCCCGGCATGCCGTTGAGCGCGTCCACGGCCAGCCCGGAGTCGTCGGCGATGGTCGGCAGGCCGGTGCGCCGGGCGCCCTCCCGCGCCTTGATCAGCGCGTTCTCGCCGAAGGTCAGGCCGGTCTCCGGCAGCTCCTGGTACTCCTCGACGTCGTCGAGGCCGAGCAGGGCGATCCGGTGCGCGCCGAGCGCGCCGTCGAGGATGCGCTGCAGCTCGACGAGCTTCTTGCGGTTCCGGGTGGCGAGCAGCACCTTGTTCATGAGAGCGCCTTCCGCTGGGCGTCGGCCAGTTCCAGGCAGCCCGCCACGCCCAGGTCGAGCAGGGCGTCGAGCTGCTCGCGGGCGAAGATGCCGGCCTCGCCCGTCCCCTGCACCTCGACGAAGTCGCCGGTCCCGGTGCAGACCACGTTCATGTCGACCTCGGCCGCCACGTCCTCCTCGTAGCACAGGTCCAGCCGCGGCTCGCCGGCGATGATGCCGACGCTGACCGCCGCCACCGACCGGTGCATCACCTTCTCCACCTTGCCGGCGAGGGCCTTCCGCTCGGCGAGCCAGGTCACCGCGTCGTACAGCGCCACGTAGGCGCCGGTGATGGCGGCGGTCCGGGTGCCGCCGTCGGCCTGCAGCACGTCGCAGTCGAGCACGATCGAGTTCTCGCCGAGCGCCTTCAGGTCGACGCACGCCCGCAGGCTGCGCCCGATCAGCCGGGAGATCTCGTGGGTGCGCCCGCCGATCCTCCCCTTGACGCTCTCCCGGTCGGAGCGGGTGTTCGTGGCCCGGGGCAGCATCGCGTACTCGGCGGTCACCCAGCCGAGACCGGAGCCCTTGCGCCAGCGGGGGACGCCCTCGGTCACGCTCGCCGTGCAGAGCACCCGGGTCGCGCCGAACTCGACGAGCACCGAGCCCTCCGGGTGAGTGCTCCAGCCCCGGGTCAGGGTCACCGGTCGGAGTTGGTCGGGCTGCCGCCCGTCAGGTCGCGCCATGCCTGCACCTTATGCGGTGCCCTGATCGAAGCGCCCTCGGGTGCCGGTAGCCGGCGACCCGGGCCCTGATCCCCGCGACCCGGCGGCCGCCCGGGGCGCGGGTCAGGTGACGGCGGGGGTTTCGGACCCCGCCTGACCGGCGGCCACGCCGTGCGCGCGGAGGAAACCGGCGACCGCGGCGGGCCAGCCGAACTCCTCGGCTCGCTGCCGGGCGGCCCGGCGGCGAACCGACTCCGGGCGCTCCAGCAGCCGGACGACGGCCGCGGCGAACGCCGACGGAGTGCCGTCCGCGGCGAGCCCGCCCGGCCCGATCACCTCGGGCAGGGCGCTGGCCGCGTTCGCCACCACCGGCGTGCCGCTCGCCAGCGCCTCCAGCCCGGCCAGGCCGAAGGTCTCCACCGGCCCGGGCGCGAGCACCACGTCCGCGGTGGCCAGCAGCGCGGCGATCGCCGCCCGGTCGGGCAGGAAGCCGGTGAAGTGCACCGGCAGGCCGGCCGCCCGCCGGGCCAGCGCGGGCCGCAGCGGCCCGTCGCCCACCATCACCAGCACGGCGGGTACGCCGACGCGGCGCAGCCGGGCGAGGGCGGCCACGGCCAGCTCGGGGCGCTTCTCCACCGACAGCCGCGCGCAGTGCACCAGCAGCACCTCGGTGTGGTCGGCGTACCGCTCGCGCAGCATCGGGTCGGCGCGTCGCGGATGGAAGGTGGCCAGGTCGACGCCGAGCGGCACCAGGTCGACCGGCGATGCGCCGAGTCGGGCGAACTCCTCGGCGGCCCAGCGGGTGGTGCAGACGATCCGGTCGTACCCGTGCCGGGTCTGCAGGTTGAGCCGGTCGGCGACCCGACGGGCGAGGCCGGCGGGCAGCCGCCACTGGCCCAGCAGGCCGGTCAGGCTCTCGTGGGAGACCATCACCGACGGCACGCCGTGGGTTCGGGCCCAGCGGCCGGTCCAGCGCAGGGTGCTCCTGTCGGAGACCTCCAGCCGGTCCGGCGCCAGGTCGGTGAGGACCCGGGCCAGCCGGCGCCGGTCGGCCAGCACCCGGTAGCCGCCGGTGCCGGGCACCTCCGGTCCGGGCAGCGTGATCTCCCGACCCCATGGCCGGCGGGTGTCGCCGTACCGGGCGCCGGGGATGACCAGCACCGGTTCGTGGCCGGCGGCGAGGTAGCCCGCGCCGAGGTGCCGCAGGGCGGTCCGCAGGCCGCCGGAGCGGCCGGTCACGAAGTTCGCCACCCGCACGATCCGGGCCGGGCTCACGCCGGCGGTCATCCGCGCGCCGGAAGGCCGGCCGCCGGTGCGCCGGCCAGCACCGCCTCGTAGTGCCCGATCAGTTCGTCCCCCACGGCGCGCCAGCTGCGCCGACTCACCGCGGCCCGGGCGGCGCGGCCGTAGGCGGCCCGGCGGGCCGGATCGGCGATGAGTTCCGCCACCGCGGCGGCGAGCGCGTCCCCGTCACCGGGCGGCACCAGGACGCCCGTCACGCCGGTCTGGACCAGGTCCACCGGGCCGCCGCTGGCCGGGGCGACCACCGGCACGCCGCTGGCCGCCGCCTCCTGGAGCGTCTGCCCGAACGTCTCGTGCGGCCCGGTGTGGACGAAGACGTCGAGGCTGGCGTAGAGCCGGGCCAGTGCCTCGCCGTGCTGGACGCCGAGGAAACGCACCCCGGGCAGGGCGCGTTCGAGCTGCGGGCGGGCCGGGCCGTCGCCGGCCACCACGACCCGTACGCCGGGCAGCCGGGCGGCGGCCGCCAGCAGCTCCACCCGCTTCTCCGGGGCGAGGCGGCCCACGTAGCCGACGAGCAGCTCGCCGCCGGGCGCCAGGGTGCGGCGCAGCTCCTCGCTGCGCCGGGCCGGCTGGAAGCGGTCGGCGTCGACGCCGCGCCGCCACAGCCAGATCCGCTGGATGCCGTTGGCGATCAGGTCGGCGGCCGCCCGGGTCGACGGCGCGAGGGTGCGCTGCGCCGAGTTGTGGATCCCGCGCAGTCGGCGCCAGGCGGCCGCCTCACCCCAGCCCACCCGGTACGCCCGGGCGTAGGAGGCGACGTCGGTCTGGTAGACCGCGACGGCCGGGAGGCCGTGCCGGGCGGCCAGGGTGGCCCCGGCCGCGCCGAGGATGAACGGGCTGGCCAGGTGGACGACGTCCGGCCGGTGGCCGAGCAGCGCGCCGGACAGCCCGGCGGTCGGCACGCCCAGCCGGAAGCCCTGGTAGCGCGGGAGCGGCACGCTCGGGATCCGGACCACGGGGTACGGCTGGCGCGCGGTGGCCCGGCGCCGGCCGCCGGCCGGCGACGGCGCGATGACCAGCGGCTCGTGGCCGCGGGCCAGCAGGTGTTCCGCGGTCCGGACCACGGAGTGCGCCACGCCGTTCACGTCCGGCGGGAACGACTCGGTCACGATGGCGATCCGCATGGCCCGAGGGTGCGGCCCGGACGGGTGCGCCAGGCGACCGGCCGCTGACCGGGCGGCGAACACTGCGGCAACGCGGTGCGCCGCCGTCGTGGTCAGACCTCGTAGCAGGCGCCGGGACGCACCACGTCGAGCGGCCCGGCGTACGCCCCGGCCGCCGCCTCCACGGTGTGTGACTCGCTGCCCCAGGCTGGCACCAGGTGGGTGAGCAGCAGTCGGCCCACGGCCGCCTTGGTGGCGTATTCGCCGGCCTCCCGGCCGGTGAGGTGCAGATCCGGCGGGTTCTCCACCCCGTCGAGGTAGCTGGCCTCGCAGAGGAAGAGGTCGGCACCCTGGGCCAGGCGCAGCAGCGCGTCGCTGGGTGCGGTGTCCGACGAGTAGCAGAGCACCTTGCCGCCGTGCTCCAGCCGCACGCCGTACGTCTCCACCGGGTGGTTCATCCGGTCGACCGTGACGCTGAACGGGCCGATCGGGAAGGTGCCCGGCTCGAGGGCGTAGAACTGGTAGACGTCCTCGACCGTGTTGTCGTCCGGCCCGTACGCGGCGGCGATCCGGTCGGGCGCGCCGGCTGGGGCGTACACCGGCAGAGGCGGGTAAGGGCCGTCCGGGGCGTACCGCCGCACCACCACGTAGGTGACCGCGTCGAGCATGTGGTCGCAGTGCAGGTGGGTGAGGAGGATGGCGTCGGGGGCGTGCAGCCCGACGTAGCGCTGGAGGGTGGACAGCGCCCCGGAGCCGAAGTCGATCAGCAGGCGGAACCCGTCCGCCTCCACCAGGTAGGCGGAGCAGGGGGACTCGGGGCCCGGGAAGCTGCCCGCGCAGCCGAGGACGGTCAGTCGCATCAGGTCGCCTCGATATCACGCTCGGTAGTCGACCCACCGGCAGTCGCTCCGCCGATGATCTCTACCGACGCGTACGTCACGCTGCGCAGCCTACGCGCCGGGCCGGTCGGGCAAGAATCGGCTAACGGAAGTTGTCATCAACGTGACACCCGTACGCGTCCCGGGTCGGACATGACGGATCGGGCCGGTCGACGGGTGCCGCCGACCGGCCCGATCCAGGGCTTCGTCAGGCCCAGAGCTGCCCCTCCAGGGCGTCCTCGGCGTCCGCGAGGGTGCCGCCGTACGCCCCGGTGGAGAGGTACTTCCAGCCGCCGTCGGCGACCACGAACGCGACATCGGCCCGGCGGCCGTCCCGGACCGCCTCGTGCGCCACCGCGAGGGCGGCGTGCAGGATCGCGCCGGTGGAGAAGCCGGCGAAAATCCCCTCCACCTCGACCAGCTGCCGGGTACGCAGCACCGCGTCCCGGGTGCCCACCGAGAAGCGTCGGGAGAGCACCGTGGCGTCGTAGAGCTCGGGGACGTACCCCTCGTCGATGTTGCGCAGGCCGTAGACCAGCTCGCCGTACCGCGGCTCGGCGGCGACGACCTGGATGTCCTCGACCTTCTCCCGCAGGTAGCGCCCCGTGCCCATCAGGGTGCCGGTGGTGCCCAGGCCCGCCACGAAGTGGGTGATCGTGGGCAGGTCGTGCAGCAGCTCCGGCCCGGTCGTCTCGTAGTGGGCCCGGGCGTTCGCCTCGTTGCCGTACTGGTAGAGCATCACCCAGTCGGGGTGCTCGGCGGCGATCTGCTTGGCGGTGGCGACAGCCTGGTTCGAGCCGCCGGCGGCCGGCGAGAAGATGATCTCCGCGCCGTACATCCGGAGCAGCTGGACCCGCTCGGTGGAGACGTTCTCCGGCATCACGCAGACCAGCCGGTAGCCGCGCAGCTTGGCCACCATGGCCAGCGAGATGCCGGTGTTGCCGCTGGTCGGCTCGAGGATCGTGTCACCCGGACGGAGCCGACCACCCTCCTCGGCCGCGCGGACCATGAACAGGGCGGCCCGGTCCTTGATGCTGCCGGTCGGGTTCCGGTCCTCCAGCTTCGCCCAGAGCCGCACGGGCGGCGCGCCGTCGGGCACCGTCGGGGAGAGCCGGGGCAGCCCCACCAGGGGCGTGCCGCCACAGGCGTCGAGCAGGCTGTCGTACCGCGCCATGGCGACCGCCCTCAGCGGCGCGCTACGCGCGCCGCACCGGCGACCGCCGCCGCGGCGGCACTGTGCCGCGCGATCGCCGCTGCCGCGGCGAAGCCGAAAGCACCGCCGGCCACGGCCGGCAGGATGGTGACGCTGTCGCCGTCGTTGAGCTTCGCGTCGAGCGCGCCGAGGAAGCGGACGTCCTCGTCGTTGACGTAGACGTTGACGAACCGGTGCAGGGCGCCGGCGTCGGTGACCAGCCGGGCCTTCAGACCGGCGTGCCGGGAGTCCAGGTCGGTGAGCAGGTCGCCCAGCGTGTCGCCGGTGCCCTCGACGACCTTCGCGCCGCCGGTGTAGCTGCGCAGGATGGTGGGGATGCGAACCTCGATGGCCATGATGTCTCGTGCTCCTTGTTCGGATCGTGCCAGGTGACGGGAGAAAGAAGGGTGTGCCGGCGCTGACGGGTCAGCGGCCGGAACACTCGTAGTCGACCGTCGCCGGGCTCTGCCCGAACATGTAGGACTGGACGGCGTGCGGGTCCACGGCGGCATCCACGATCCGGACCGGCTCCTCGGTCACCACGCCGTCCACGATGCGGAAGGAGCGGATCTCCTCCGTGTCGGGCTCACGGGTCGAGACGAGCAGGTAGTGCGCTCCCGGCTCACCGGCGAAGGAGATGTCCGTGCGCGACGGGTAGGCCTCGGTCGCGGTGTGCGAGTGGTAGATGACGACCGGCTCCTCGTCGCGGTCGTCCATCTCCCGCCACAGCTTCAGCTGCTCCATCGAGTCGAACTCGTAGAAGGTCATGGAGCGGGCGGCGTTCTCCATCGGGAGGTGCCGGGTCGGGGTGTCGCTGCCGGCGGGACCGGCGACCACGCCGCACGCCTCGTCCGGGTGGTCCCGACGCGCGTGGGCCACGATCGCGTCGATGATCGACCGGTCGATGCTCAGCACGCCGACCAGCCTAGCGCCTGGCCGTCCGGCCCGGCGAGGTGGCGACCGTCACCAGTCAGTCGATCAGGGCGTTGAGCAGGGATTCCTGGAGATAGCCGAGATACGCGTAGACCGATAGTTGGAACACCCGCGACGAGGTGGGGTCCTCGGCGACCGCGTCGTCGAGCTCCTCACCGAGGTCCGTGCCGTCCTTGATCTCCAGCCGGACGCCCATGGCCAGCCGCGCGTCGTTGAGCGCGCGCAGCCACGCCTCGGCCGCCTCCGCGTCCAGGCGCACCTCGCCGCCGGTCTCGCCGTCGGGCAGCGCGGCGAGGATCGCCCCGGCCTGGTCGATCTTGGCGGTCTTGAGGTCGCCCTCGGTGTAGCGGCGGAACTCGGCGGTGCTCGCCGCGTCCTCCGGGTAGACCTCGGGGAAGAGCCGGCCGACCACCGGGTCGCCGTGGTCGAAGCCGTCGGTGAGCAGGCCGACCACCTCGGAGGCGACCTTGCGCAGCACCCGGGCCTCGTCCACCGCGAAGGTGGCCACGTAGCGGTCGCCCTGGCGACGGAACATGCTCACGACCGGTCCACCGTCGCCCAGAGCCCGTACGCGTGCAGCTGCGACGCGTCGTGCTCCATCCGCTCCCGGGCCCCGCTGGAGACCACCGCCTTGCCCTTGTGGTGCACATCCAGCATGAGCTGCTCGGCCTTCTCCCGGCTGTACCCGAAGAGCTTCTGGAACACCCAGGTCACGTACGTCATGAGGTTCACCGGATCGTCCCAGACGATCGTCACCCAGGGCCGGTCGGACGCCGGCACCTCGTCGGTGTCCGGCGTCTCGACCGGTGCAACCTGTGGAGCCGCCATGCCCCCCATCGTGCCACCGGATCCGGGGAACCGATGAACCGGAACGCCGCCCCGGTCGGGATCACCCTCCCGGGCCGCGCCCGGCGACCCGGTCGACCGTGCGGCGGGGGCCATCTCAGGCGAGCAGGATGCCGTGGTCGACAGCATCGGTCAGCACCGCACCCAGCGAGAGACGGATCACCTCGAAGCGGCGGGACACCTCGCGGGACAGTTCGAGCTCGACCTCACGCAACGCCCGCTGCGCCCAGGAGCGCGCGCCGTTCGGATCGTCGTTGCCGGGGACCCGCCAGTGCTGCCAGCAGCCGCCGGAGAGCGCCACCCCGACCGGGGGCAGCACCTCGTCGCGCTCCGCCCCCGGGAAGCCGGAGAGCGCCTCGAACGCGCCGCCGCCGGTCAACCCGGCCACCCCGGCCGTGCTGGTGACCAGGAGCACCCTGTCCAGCTCCCGGCCGGCGGGGTGGTCGGCGAGACCCCACCGCACGGCGTGCGTGATCCGGCGGCGGACCCCCTCGGCCAGCGGCGCTCCGAAGGCCCGGGCCGCCGTCTCGTCGAGGATGGTCCGGGCGGCCTCGTCGCACTGGGCGGTGGCGAGCAGCGACAGCCCCTCCATCTCCCGGTCGAGCAGCTGCGGCAGGCCGGCGCAGCCGACCCCGAAGACGATCTCCTGCACCACCCGGAGGTGGATGTTGGCCAGTTCCAGGGCGAGGTGCTGCCGGATGCGCTGCGCGCAGGAGCGGGTCCGGCGGTCCAGCCGCTCGGCGAGTTCGCCGGCGTCGAGCCCGGGCACCACCGGCACCTTGCCGTGCGCGCCCGGCGGTTCCGGCGGCCGGACGCTGGCCCGGCGCAGCCCCTCGTCGGCCGCCCAGGCGACCAGCGTCCGGCGCAGAATCGAGTGGTCGGCCTGCCGGACCGCGTACCACCGGGCGGCGGCCAGCCGGGGCACCGCGGCCAGCAGGGCGGCGCGGTGCGCCGCGAGGGAGACCTCCGCCGGGTCGACCCGGCGCCCGGCCGGGCGCGGCGCGGGCGGTCCCGGACGACCGGACGACGGGACGGACGCCCCCGCGCCCTCCGTCGGCGTCGGGCCGTCCGCCGGGGTCGCCCAGCCGGCCGCTCCGGGGGTGACCGCGAAGAACACCTCGACCCGGGTGCGGGCGATCTCCGCCAGCAGGTGCAGCTCGGCGGCGGTGAACGCCTGGTCGGCGGAGATCACGAAGAGCAGCGCGCCGGCCCGGCCCACCACGTCCAGGAGCACCCGGCCGTCGGCGACGCCCAGCGAGCCGGTGTGCGGCGTGTCGAGCACCGAGAAGTGCCGCAGCAGTGGGTCCGGCAGGCTCAGCTCGACCCGGCGCGGGGGCCGGGCCAGGGCCGGACCCGCCGCCAGCGGGTCGGCGCCGTACGAGTGCGGCTGGCGGTAGCCCGGCACGTACGCGGCCCGGGTCGGCACCCGGGCGTGGTTGACCAGCAGGTAGCTGCCCGCCGGCACATCCAGCATCGCGGGCTCCATCCCGAGCAGGCCGGCCAGCAGCTCACGCCGCCCGGCGCCGGCCGGACCCGCCACGACGACGGCCAGCGGCTCGTCGGGGCGGGGCTCGGTGAGCCCGAGCCGGGTGGGCAGCGGCGCGCAGCGTGGCGACTCGGCCGGCCCGCCCGGATCGGGCACGTCGACCGAGGAAACAGGACCCGGCTTCATCAGGCGTGCCTCCCGGTCAGGCAACCGGGTCGCGGTCCGGTCGCATGGGGATGATCCGGTGGTGAGACCCCGGATGTCGGAAGAGTACGGCGGTCGGGAGTCCGACCCGGAACACTCGAGATACTCACCAGTAATCGCCAGATTACTCAACTTCGCTGCGTGACGGCACGCGCGCGGACGGATTACCGTCGATATGCTGCACCGATGAGTCGGTGGGACTTCGTCGGCCGAACGACCGAACTCAACCGTCTGGTGTCGGCGGTCGGCGGCCCGGAAGCGCGCGGACTGCTCTTCGGCGGCAGCGCCGGGGTCGGCAAGAGCCGGCTGCTGCGCGAGGGCGTGTCCAACCTCTCCACCGATCGGTACGCGGTCTGGTCGGTCGCGGCCAGCGCCACCACCGCCACGCTGCCCTTCGGCGGCCTCGTCCAGGTCCTGCCGGCCGAGCAGCCGCAGGGGCTCTCCCCCGCCGGCCTCCTGCGCTGGGCCGTGGACGTGCTCCAGGAGCAGGCCGCCGGCCGGCCGATCGTGCTCGCGATCGACGACGCGCACCTGCTCGACCCGCCCTCGGCGGCGCTGGTGCACCTCATCGCCCGGGCCGAGAACGCGACCGTGATCGGGACGCTGCGCAACGGCGAGCAGATCCCGCTGCCGATCCGCGCGCTCTGGACCGACGACCTGGTCGACATGGTCGAGCTGGACCCGCTCGGCCCGACCGACACCACCGGGCTGCTCGCCGCGATCCTCGGTGGGCCGGTCGACGCGGGCACCGCCGAGCGACTGTTCCGGCTCTCCGCCGGCAACCCGCTGCTCCTGCGCGAGCTGGTGCTGGCCGTCTCGGGCGGCGGCGAGCTGAGCCGGACGTACGGGATCTGGAAGTGGACCGGCCGGCTGGAGCTGGCGCCCAGCCTCACCGACCTGATCGACGCCCGGATCGGCCAGCTCACGCCCGGCGTACGGTCGGTGGTCGAGCTGGTCGCGTTCGGCGAACCGCTCGGTCTGCACCTGCTTCAGCAGGCGGTCGACCCGGCCGACGTGGAGACCGCCGAGGAGCGCGGCCTGATCAGCATGGTCCACGACGACCGGCGGCTGGACGTCCGGCTCGCCCACCCGCTCTACGGCGAGGTGATGCGCCGGCAGTGCCCGGTCAGCCGCACCCGCCGGCTCCAGGCGACCCTGGCCGAGCTGCTCGAACAGGTCGGCAAGCGCCGCCGGGACGATCTGCTCCGGGTCGCGGTGTGGCGGCTCGACTCGGGCACGGCGCAGAATCCGGCGCTGCTGCTCGACGCGGCCGCCCAGGCCTTTGGCCGGTACGACGTGCCGCTGGCCACCCGGCTGGCCCGGGCGGCGCTGGAGGCCGACGGCGGCTTCCACGCCGCCGAACTGCTCGCCACCATCCTCATGTTCGCCGACCGGCCGGACGAGGCGATCCAGGTGCTCGACTCGGTCGCCGGGGCGGTCCACGACGACCGGCGGCGCGGCCGCTGGCTGACGGTCCGGGGCATGGTCAGCTACTGGGGGCTCAGCCGCGAGTCCACCGTGGACGAGATCTCGGCGCGCGGCGCCGAGCTGACCGACCCGGCCGACCGGGCCCGGGTCCGCGCCTTCGAGGCGATCATGCGGCTGCACGGGCTGGACACCGGCGCCGCGCTGCGGCTCGCCCAGGCGGTGCTCGACCGGCCCGCCGCGCCGGTGGCCGCGCGGGAGCTGGCCCGGTGCACCATCGCCCACCTCCAGGCCGCCCAGGGGCAGTACCGGCGCAGCGCCACCGCCATCGCCCGGGTGCAGGCCGAGGCGGCCCGCTGGCGGGGTGACATGCCCTACCTCCAGCTCGCCATGGAACTGGCCCGGGGCACCCGGCTGGCGCTCTCCGGCGACCTGGCCGGCATCGACGCGATCGTGGCCGACGAGTTCGCCGACCTGGCCGGCGCGGGGGACTTCCGGCTCGGCACCGGCTACCTGGCCATCCTCCAGGCGTACGCGGCCCGGCTCCGGGGGCGCAGCGACGAGGCGCTCAAGACCAGCCTCGGCGCCTGCGCGGTGCTCGCCACCAGCCGGGTGTACGCCGGCCTGGCGCACGCCGAGCGGGCCCAGGCGGCCGCGCTGCGCGGCGACGCGGCGCACGCGGCGGAGGCGATGGCGGAGGCGGACCGCACCCACGCGCCGGGCATGGCCGTGCTCTACCCGTGGCTGGAGCAGGCGCGCGGCGCGGTGTACGCGGTGGCCGGCGACCTGCCCGCCGCCACCAAGCACCTCGGCGCGCTGGCCGACCGGCTCCGCGAGGACGCCCTCGCCGGCCACGAACTGCTGGTCCTGCTGGACCTGGTACGGCTGGGCCAGGGCACCGCGCCGGTCGGGCCGACCTGCACCGACGGCGGCCGGCGGACGGTGGCGCAGCGCCTAGCGGACCTCTCCGAGCGGATCGACGGGATGCTGCCGCCGCTGGTCGCCCGGTACGCCCGCGCCGTGGTCGAGGACTCCCCCACCGAGCTGCTCGCCGTCGCCGACGGCTTCGCCGAACGGGACCTGGTCGTGTACGCCGCCGAGGCCACCGCGATGGCCCTGGAAAGGGCGACGCGCGAGCGCGCCGCCGCGACCGGCCCGGCGCGGGACCGGCTCGCCGCTCTGCTCCGCCGCTGCGACGGGGTCTCCACGCCGGCGCTGCAGCAGCTGCGCCCGACGCTGAGCGAGCGCGAGTGGCAGGTCGCCCGGCTCGCCGCCGAGGGCGCCACCAGCCGAGCCATCGCCGAGCGGCTCTACCTGTCCAGCCGGACGGTGGAGAACCACCTCCAGCGGGTCTACAGCAAGCTCGGGGTGACCGGCCGCGCCGAGCTGCGGGCCGCCCTGCGGTCGATGCCGGGCCACGACGGCATGGAGGGACCGTGAACTCTAGGCTGAACCGGTGAGCACCCTTCGCCCCGCGCTGCTGACCGACCACTACGAGCTGACCATGGTCAGTGCCGCCCTGCGCGACGGCACCGCCGACCGCCGCTGCGTCTTCGAGGTGTTCACCCGCCGGCTGCCGGCCGGCCGCCGCTACGGGGTGGTCGCCGGGACCGGGCGGCTGATCGAGCTGATCCGGGAGTTCCGGTTCGACGCCGACGAGGTCGACTTCCTGCGGCGCACCGGGGTGGTGGACGACCGGGGCGCCGAGTGGCTGAGCAACTACCGCTTCACCGGTGACATCGACGGGTACGCCGAGGGTGAGCTCTTCTTCCCCGGCTCCCCGATCCTCACGGTCTCCGGCACCTTCGCCGAGTGCGTGGTGCTGGAGACGCTGGTGCTGTCGGTGCTCAACTACGACTGCGCGGTGGCCGCGGCGGCGGCCCGGATGGTCACCGCCGCCCGCGGCCGGACGCTGATCGAGATGGGCTCCCGCCGGGCGCACGAGGGGGCGGCGGTGGCCGCGGCCCGAGCGGCGTACCTGGCCGGGTTCCGGTTCACCTCCAACCTGGCCGCCGGCCAGCGCTACGGCATCCCCACCGCGGGCACCGCGGCGCACGCGTTCACCCTGCTGCACGACGACGAGCGGGCGGCGTTCGCCTCGCAGGTCGCCACCCTGGGCAAGAACACCACGCTGCTGGTCGACACGTACGACATCAGCCAGGGCATCCGGAACGCGATCGAGGTGGCCGGGCCGGAGCTGCGGGCGATCCGGATCGATTCGGGCGACCTCGCGGTGATCGCCCAGCAGTCCCGGGAGCTGCTCGACTCACTCGGCGCCACCGAGACGAAGATCATCGTCTCCGGCGACCTGGACGAGTACGCCATCGCCGCGCTCGCCGCCGAGCCGGTCGACATGTACGGCGCCGGCACCGCGGTGGTGACCGGCTCCGGCGCGCCCACCGCCGGCCTGGTCTACAAGCTGGTCGAGGTCGAGGGGCGGCCGGTGGTCAAGCGCTCGGAGCAGAAGGCGACCATCGGCGGCCGGAAGGTGGCGGTCCGCCGGCACAAGCCGACGGGCACCGCCACCGAGGAGGTCATCGTGCCGCAGGGCGTGCCGGACCGGCAGCCCAACGACCGGTTGCTCCAGCACTCCTTCGTCGTCGAGGGCGAGCCGGTGCCGCTGCCCACCCTGGACGAGTCGCGGGAGCACCTGCGGCAGTGCCTGATCTCGATCCCCTGGGAGGGCCTGAAGCTCTCCGGCGGCGACCCGGCCGTCCCGGTGACCGTCGTACCCGCAGCCTGAGGAGGGGCGCCAGCGTGAGCAACGCGTTGATCGTCGTGGACGTGCAGAACGACTTCTGCGAGGGCGGCTCCCTCGCGGTGACCGGCGGGGCCGGCGTGGCGGCCGGCATCTCCCGGCTGCTCGCCGCCGAGCCGGACCGGTGGGACCACGTGGTGGCGACGAAGGACTACCACATCGACCCGGGCGCGCACTTCGGCGATCCGCCGGACTACGTCGAATGCTGGCCACGGCACTGCGTGGTGGGCACCGCCGGGTCCGAGTTCCACCCCGACCTGGAAACCGGGCGGGTGGAGGCGATCTTCCACAAGGGCGAGTACGCGGCCGCGTACTCCGGTTTCGAGGGGCACGCGGACGACGGCGAGTGCCTGGCCGACTGGCTGCGCCGGCATGACGTCGACCGGGTCGACGTGGTCGGGATCGCCACCGACCACTGCGTCCGGGCCACCGCCCTGGACGCGGCCAAGGAGGGCTTCCGCACCACGGTGCTGCTCGACCACACCGCCGCCGTGGCGCCGGAGACGCTGGACGTGGCGCTGCGGGCGATGGACGGTGCCGGCGTCGCCATGGTGGGCGCGGCTGTGATCAGGACCGCTTGACCAGGTAATTGCTTGCGGCTGTCGTACCCCCGGTCAAGGATGTCCGCCGGAGGTACGGACCGTCGTGAACTTGAAGCCTTACCGGGAGGCGCTCGCCCTGCCCGGTCTCCGGTCGTTGCTGCTGGTGTCGGTGCTGGCCCGCATGCCGCTGACCGCGACCGGGGTGACGCTCACCTTCCACGTCGTGCTCGACCTCGGCCGTGGCTACGGCGCGGCCGGTCTGGTCGGGGCCGCCTCCACCGTCGGCGCCGCGCTCGGCTCCCCGCTGCTCGGGCGGCTGGTCGACCGGCGGGGGCTCCGCCCGGTGCTGCTGGTGACCACGGTCGCCGAGGGCGTCTTCTGGGCCAGCGCGCCGGCCCTGTCCTACCCGGTGCTGCTGCCGGCCGCGTTCCTGGCCGGGCTGCTCGCCCTGCCGGTCTTCTCGGTGGTCCGCCAGTCGGTCGCCGCGCTGGTGCCGGCCGAACGGCGCCGCCCGGCCTACGCGCTCGACTCGATGTCGGTGGAGCTGTCGTTCATGGTCGGCCCGGCGCTGGCCGTGGCCCTGTCCACCGCCATCAGCCCGCGGATCACCATGTGGGCGGTGGGCGCCGGCATCGTGGCCTCCGGGATCGGGTTCTGGTTGCTCGACCCGCCCACCCGCAGTGCCGACGAGCCGGTCGGCCCGCACCGCAAGGTGCCCCGCCGGGAGTGGCTCACGCCCCGGCTGCTCGCCGTACTGGCGGTCAGCCTGGCCGCCACCCTGGTGCTCGGCGGCACCGACGTCGCGGTGGTGGCCGTGCTGCGGGCCGGCGGCGAGGTCGGCTGGACCGGCGTCGTGCTGGCCGCGTGGGCGGTGGCGTCGCTGGTGGGTGGCTTCGCGTACGGGGCGGTGACCCGCTCCCTCTCCCCGCTTGCCCTGATGGCGGCGCTCAGCCTCACCACCATCCCGGTCGGGTTGGGCGGGGCGCACTGGTGGTTGCTCTGCCTGGCACTCGTGCCGACCGGCGCGCTCTGCGCGCCCACCATCGCCTCGACCGCGGACGCGGTGAGCCGGCTCGCCCCGGCCGGCGTACGCGGTGAGGCGATGGGCCTGCACGGCTCCGCCGTCACCGTCGGCATCGCTCTCGGCGCGCCGCTGGCCGGCGCGGTGATCGACGCCTCGGCCCCGCTCTGGGGCTTCGCGGTCACCGGCGCGATCGGTGTCCTGGTGGCCCTGGCGGTGCTCCCCGTCGAGCTCCGCCACCGCCGCCAGCCCGTCACCGCCACCCCGGAACCCGACCTGGCCCCCGCCACCCTCTGACCCGCACCCAGCCCTGCCCGCCTGCCGCTTCCCTTCGGACGGCAGGCGGGCGCCGGGCGGCGGGCTTCACGATGACAACCTGCGGCAGTCGGGCGGCCAGCCCGCTCGCCGGGATCTCCAGCTCCCCACCTCCCCGCCCGAGGGTGCGGAGGCGTTGAGGGGATCACCGGCGAGGAGGAATGGCGACGGGCGCCGCACCCGGGTGGGTGCGGCGCCCGTCGTCTGGTTCAGGCAGGGTCAGCGCTGGTCGAGGTTGCTGGCGGTGTCCTCCGTGTAGCTGGCGCCACCGTTGGCCTGGCTGGTGAGCGGCTTGGCGCCACCCTCCGGCGGGCCGGCCAGGGTCTGGCCGGCGGCCAGCTCCGGGAACTTGAGGTCGAACGCCGGCCGCTCGGAGCGGATCCGCGGCATCCGGTCGAAGTTCCGCAGCGGCGGCGGGCTGCTGGTGGCCCACTCGAGCGAGTTGCCGTGACCCCACGGGTCGTCGACCTCGACCACCGGACCGGCCTTGTACGACTTCCAGCAGTTCCAGATGAACGGCAGGGTCGAGATACCGGTGATGAACGCGCCGATCGTGGAGATCGTGTTCAGCGTGGTGAAGCCGTCGCCGGGCAGGTAGTCGGCGTACCGGCGGGGCATGCCCTCGGCGCCGAGCCAGTGCTGCACCAGGAAGGTGGTGTGGAAGCCGATCATGGTCAGCCAGAAGTGCACCTTGCCCAGCCGCTCGTCGAGCATCCGGCCGAACATCTTCGGGAACCAGAAGTAGATGCCCGCGAAGACGGCGAACACGATCGTGCCGAAGAGCACGTAGTGGAAGTGCGCCACCACGAAGTACGAGTCGGTGATGTGGAAGTCCAGCGGCGGGCTGGCCAGGATCACGCCGGTCAGACCACCGAAGAGGAAGGTCACCAGGAAGCCGATCGCCCAGAGCATCGGCGTCTCGAAGGTGATCTGGCCCCGCCACATGGTGCCGATCCAGTTGAAGAACTTCATGCCGGTCGGCACGGCGATCAGGTAGCTGAGGAAGCTGAAGAACGGCAGCAGCACCTGGCCGGTGGCGAACATGTGGTGCGCCCAGACGCTCATCGACAGGGCGGCGATCGAGATGGTGGCGGCGACCAGGCCCTTGTAGCCGAAGATCGGCTTCCGGGAGAAGACCGGGATGATCTCGCTGATGATGCCGAAGAACGGCAGCGCCACGATGTAGACCTCGGGGTGCCCGAAGAACCAGAACAGGTGCTGCCAGAGCATCGGCCCGCCGGTAGCCGGGTCGTACACGTGGGCACCGATCAGGCGGTCTGCGGCGAGCGCGAACAGCGCGGCGGCCAGCAGCGGGAAGACCAGGATCGCCAGCAGGCTGGTGACCAGCATGTTCCAGGTGAAGATCGGCATCCGGAACATGGTCATGCCGGGGGCGCGCAGGGTCAGGATCGTGGTGATCAGGTTGACCGCGCCGAGGATGGTGCCCAGACCGGAGATGGCCAGGCCGACGACCCACATGTTGGCGCCGACGCCCGGCGAGTGCTCGGCCGTGCTCAGCGGGGTGTACGCCGTCCAGCCGAAGTCGGCGGCGCCACCGGGGCTGATGAAGCCGGCCACGGCGATGGTGCCGCCGAAGAGGTACAGCCAGTAGGCGAAGGCGTTGAGCCGGGGGAACGACACGTCGGGCGCGCCGATCTGCAGCGGCACCACGTAGTTCGCGAAGGCGAACACGATCGGCGTCGCGAAGAACAGCAGCATGATCGTGCCGTGCATGGTGAAGAGCTGGTTGTACTGCTCGGGCGACAGGAACTGCAGGCCCGGCCGCGCCAGCTCGGCGCGCATGATCAGCGCCATCAGGCCGCCGATCATGAAGAACGCGAACGCGGTGACCATGTACATGATCCCGATCTGCTTCGCGTCCGTGGTGCGCAGCAGCCGCGCGATGGCCGACCCCTTGACCGGCTCGCGGACCGGCCAGGGCCGGGTCACGACCGGCTTGGGTGCGACGGTGGTCACGAGTGGCCTCCGGTTCTCGGTTGTGTCGCTCGGCACGCGCTGGTCATCTGCGCAGCCGTCATCCGCAAGGAGGATAGTCCCCGGTAGGTGGGGGCGCCGCGTGGGGTGGGCGGCTACGATCTTCCGCCTTGCCCCGCCGGTCAGAGCGGGCCGACCAGCAACCGGTAGTGCTCCTGGAAGATCCGTCCGCCCCGTCCGCGCAGCAGCGGGTCGCGCAGCGGCGGCGGCACGTCGCGGGTCCGGTTGCGGTCCCGGGTCCGGTCCCGCACCCATCGGGTACGCGGCCGCCGGCGGCTCTCGTACGCGATCAGCGCGGCGTCCACGCTGCTGGTGGCCGTGAGCGACTCGGCGAGCACCACGGCGTCCTCCAGCGCCATGGCGGCGCCCTGGGAGAGGGTCGGCGCGGTGGCGTGGGCCGCGTCACCGACGAGCAGAACGCGGCCGTGGAACCAGCGCCCCAGCTCCACCTCGTCGGTGACGCCCACGTGCACACTCTCGAGGCAGTCGAGGACGTCCGGCACCGGTCCGCCGTAGCCGCCGAAGAGGTCGCGCAGCCGGGCCAGCGGGTCGGCGGGCGGCGTGCCGCCGGTCTCATCGGCGTAGCAGTGCAGCCGGCCGGCCCCGATCGGCACGACCAGGAAGCCGGCCCGCTGCCCGAGCAGAGCCGTCCACTCGGTGACCGGCGGGCCGTGCCGGATCACGCTCCGGTAGACGACCTGGCCGGTGGGGCGGGGCGGGCCGCCGAGGGCGGCAAGGGTACGGATCGACGAGCGTGGGCCGTCCGCGCCGATCACGAGGTCGTACTCGGTGGTCGTGCCGTCGGCGAAGGTGACTCCCACAGCGCCCGGCAGTTGGTCGATGGTGCGTACCTCGGCGCCGTGCCGCACCGCCCCGCCGGCACCGGTGAGCAGTACCCGGTGCAGCTCGGCGCGAAGCAGCGCCCGGCACTCGCCGACGCCGCCCCAGAGCGCGTGGAGGTCGAGCTCGCAGAGCGTCGCCCCGGTGGCGTCGAGGAACCGCTGGCGGTGGATGACCTGGCCCAGGGGCCGGACCGGCCCGTCGAGATCCAGCCGGCGCAACGCCCGGGCGGCGTTGCCGGGCAGGTAGAGGCCCATGTCATGGAGCTCGCCCGCGGGCAGCTTCTCGGTCACGTCGGGACGGAACCCCGCCAGGCGCAGCGCCCGGGCCACGGCGAGACCGGCGATGCCCGCGCCGACGACGAGGATGCGCACGGGGGAGCCACCCATCGTGGTGTACGCCTCCGGAGGGGTTCGGAACGCGTTGGAGGCAAGACACTACTCGCCGCAATCGGTGCACGGTAGATCCCATCGGCCCTGGCGCGGCGGTCCGTCGGTGTGCCGGGCCGATCCCACAGGCGGGAGTCCCGCACCGGCCGGAGGACGCCGAACGGCGGGTCGGGCAGCGCCGACGCCCGGAACGGCTTCCGGAGCCGCGACCGGCGGACGACAGCACGGAGGGGCGAACTGCCCGGTCGAACTCGACCGGCACCGTTGCCCGCTCCCCTCCCCCGTCCCGGTCAGCCGCCGAGGGCGTCGATGTCGCGCATCTCCTCGGCGGTGAGCGAGAAGCGGAAGACGTCGGCGTTGGCCCGGATCCGGTCCGGGGTGACCGACTTGGGGATGACCACGATCTCGTGGTCGATGTGCCAGCGGAGCACCACCTGCGCCGGCGAGACGTCGTGCGCCTGCGCGATGCGGACCAGCACCGGATCCGACAGGTCGGTGGTCTTGAAGGGGCTGTAACCCTCCAGCACCACGCCCCGGTCCCGGTGCGCGGCGTGCACCTGGCGGTCGTACAGGGCGGGGCCCCAGCGGATCTGGTTGACCGCCGGGTTCTCCTCGGTGGCCTGAATCAGCTCGTCGAGCTGGGGGATCGAGTAGTTGCTCACCCCGACGGCCCGGGCCATGCCCTCGTCGCGGGCGGCGAGCAGTTCGCGCCAGGCCGGGATGCGGTCGGCCGGCGACGACGGCGGCCAGTGGATCAGCCAGAGGTCGACGTAGTCGGTCTCCAGGGCGGCCAGGCTCGCCTCGATGGTCTCCCGCTCCCGGCCCACCCGTTCGGGCGGCAGCTTCGTGGTGATGAAGACGTCCTCGCGGCGCAGGTCGCTCTCCTGTACCGCCCGGCCGACCTCCTTCTCGTTGCCGTACATGGTGGCGGTGTCGATGTGCCGGTAGCCGGCGTCCAGGGCGGCGAGCACGGCGTCGTACCCGGACGCGCCGGTGGCCTGCCAGGTGCCGAAGCCGAGCAGCGGCATCCGGACTTCGCCGGGAAGCAGGACGGTGGGCTGGTCGAGGTCCATACCCACGCTTCTACCCGTGATCGGCGTCCCCATGCCGGCGACCCGCCGGAGCGCAGCGAAACGGACAGAAGTGGCAGGAACCGGGCGATCGTCCGGGGCGTACCGCAGAATGCGGGGGTGGCTGACCGGCTGGAGGAGTACCGGCGGAAGCGGGACGCGGCGCGTACCCCCGAGCCGGTGCCGGAGCGGGCCCCGGAGCGGAAGCGGACCGCCCGGCGCAAGCCCCGCTTCGTCATCCAGCAGCACCACGCCCGCAGCCTGCACTGGGACCTGCGCCTGGAGCACGACGGCGTGCTGGCCTCCTGGGCGGTGCCCCGCGGGCTGCCCCGCGACCCCGGGCACAACCACCTCGCCGTGCACACCGAGGACCACCCGATGGAATACCTCACCTTCCACGGCGAGATCCCGGCCGGCGAGTACGGCGGCGGGAAGATGACCATCCACGACACCGGGACGTACCGCGCGGAGAAGTGGCGCGACGACGAGGTGATCGTGGTGCTCGACGGGAAGCGGACCACGGGCCGGTACGTGCTCTTCGCCACCGGCGGCCGGGGCCGGGACTGGATGGTCCGCCGCACCGACCCCGCCCCGGAGGGCTGGACGCCGATGCCGGAGCTGGTCCGCCCGATGCGGGCCACCCCGGCGAAGCGGCTGCCGGAGGACGAGCCCGACTGGGGGTACGAGCTGCGCTGGGCCGGGGTGCGGGCGACGGCGTACGTCTCGGGCGGCCGGCTGCGGCTGCTCGACGAGTCGGGCGAGGAGATCACCGGGGCGTACCCGTGGCTGCGCGCGATGGCCGAGGCGCTGGCCCCCACCGAGACGGTGCTGGACGGCGTGCTGGTCCGGATCGACCCGGGCGGGCGGGTCAAGGCGCCGACCAAGCGGGACGGGCAGTTCCTCGCCGTGGACCTGCTCTGGTTGGAGGGCGTGGCCAGCCTCGACCTGCCGTACGGGCAGCGCCGGGAGCTGCTCGACGGTCTGGCGCTGACCGGCCCGCACTGGCAGACTCCGCCCTGGTTCCCGGGCGTCGGCGCGGATGCCCTGCGGACCGCCCGTGAACAGGGGCTCCCGGGAGTGGTGGCGAAGCGCCTCGACTCCCCGTACGAGCCGGGTCGGCGCAGCCGGCACTGGCTGAGCATCGACACGAGCTGAGGATCACCGTGCACCTGACGCACCTGGAATGCCCGCGCTGCGGCCGGGAGCATCCGGCGGACAAGTTGCAGAATCTGTGCGAGTGCGGGTCGCCGCTGCTGGCCCGCTACGACCTGGCCGCGGTGGCCGCGTCGGTGAGCCCCGAGCAGTTCGGCCTCCGCCCGGCGGACCTGTGGCGCTATCGGGAGCTGCTGCCGGTGGCCGATCCCCGCTTCGTGACCACGCTGGGCGAGGGCTGGACGCCGCTGCTGCGCGCCCCCGCGTACGGACACGAGATCGGGATCCCGGACCTGATCGTGAAGGACGAGGGGCTGACCCCGACCGGGTCGTTCAAGGCCCGGGGCGCGGCGGTCGGGGTGAGCCGGGCCCGGGAGCTGGGCGTCGAGCGGATCGCCATGCCGACCAACGGCAACGCCGGGGCGGCCTGGGCGACGTACGCGGCCCGGGCCGGGATGGGCGCGACGATCGCCATGCCGCTCGACGCGCCGACCATCTGCCGGCGGGAGTGCGTGGCGGCCGGGGCCGACCTGCGGCTGGTGGACGGCCTGATCAGCGACGCCGGCCGCTGGGTGGCCCGGCTGGTCGCCGAGTCGGGCGGGCGGGTGTTCGACGCCGGCACGCTGCGCGAGCCGTACCGCCTGGAGGGCAAGAAGACCATGGGGTACGAGATCGTCGAGCAGCTCGGCTGGCAGGTGCCCGACGTGATCATCTATCCGACCGGCGGCGGGGTCGGGCTGATCGGCATCCACAAGGCCCTGCACGAGCTGCGCGAGCTGGGCTGGGTGGAGGACCGGCTGCCGAGGCTGGTGGCGGTGCAGTCCACCGGCTGCGCGCCGGTGGTGCGGGCGTTCGGGGCCGGGGAGTCGCGGGTGACCCCGTGGCCGGACGCGCACACGATCGCCTTCGGGATCACCGTGCCGGCTCCGCTCGGCGACGAGCTGATCCTGACCGCGCTGCGGGAGAGCGGCGGCACCGCGATCGCGGTCGACGACGCGGAGATCCTCGTCGACCTGCGGGACTTCGCCGCCCGGGAGGGGTTGCTGCTCTGCCCGGAGGGGGCGGCCTGCCTGACCGCCGCCCGGCACCTGCGCGCCGGCGGCTGGATCCGGGCCGGTGAACGGGTGGTGGTGCTGAACACCGGCGCCGGCCTCAAGTACCCGGAGACGGTGGACGTCTCCGGCGTGCCGATGGCATGACCGGCCCCCGCGCGCCCCGGGCGCTCGAGACGCCGATGCACGAGGGCCAGCTCACGGTCGCCGCCGAGACGGTGCGGGAGCTGGTGGACGCGCAGTTCCCCGAGTGGCGGGGCCTGCCGGTGCGGCGCCTCGCCGCGCAGGGAACGGTGAATGCCATCTTCCGTCTCGGGGACCGACTCACGGCGCGGTTCCCCCTTCAGCCTCGCGAGGTCGACGCGGCGCGGCGCTGGCTGGACAGCGAGGCGGAGGCGGCTCGGGAACTGCTGGGCAGAACCCGGTTTCCCACCCCGGAGCCGGTCGCCGTCGGTGCACCGGGCGCCGGCTACCCGCTGCCGTGGTCGGTGCAGACGTGGCTACCCGGGGTGGTCGCCACCGACCAGGACCCCGGTGACTCGTTCGCGTTCGCGTCCGACCTGGCGGAGTTCGTCGCCGACGTGCGGGCCATCGACCCACGGGGACGCACCTTCGAGGGCGGGGGTCGCGGGGGCGAACTCCACCCGCACGACGGGTGGCTGGAGACCTGCTTCCAGCGCAGCGAGGCGCTGCTGGACGTCCCGCTGCTCCGGCGCATGTGGGCGGTCATGAGGGAACTGCCCCGCGGTGGGTCCCCGGACCGGATGACCCACGGTGACCTCATCCCGGGAAACGTCCTCGTCGCCGAGGGACGGCTCGCCGGGGTGCTCGACGTGGGCGGGCTGCGGGCCGCCGATCCGGCCCTCGACCTCGTCGGTGCCTGGCACCTGCTGGAGAGCGGGCCGCGCCAGGCGCTTCGGCAGCAACTCGACTGCGACGATCTGGACTGGGAACGCGGCCGGGCGTGGGCCTTCGTGCAGGCGATGGGGGTGGTCTGGTACTACCACCGGACCAACCCGGCCATGAGCCGGATGGGCCGGGTCACGCTCGCCCGCATCGTTGCCGACCCACCGGCGGCCTGATCCGCTCAGGCGGTGGGCGGCTCGTCCTGGCCCGCCGCCTCCGCCGCGTCGGCCTCCTCCTTGGTGCGGTGCACCGCCTGGTCGGCATGCTCCGGTGGGCCGTAGACGGTGTAGAGCACCAGCGGGTTGGGGCCGGTGTTGACGAAGTTGTGCTTGGTGCCGGCCGGCACGACCACCAGGTCGCCGGAGACGACCTCCTTCTTCTCACCGGCCACCCGGGCCTCGCCCGTGCCGCTGACGAAGGTGAGGATCTGGTCGATGTCCTCGTGGACCTCCTCGCCGATCTCCCCGCCCGGCGGAATCGTCATGATCACCAACTGGGTGTGCTGCCCGGTCCAGAGCACCCGGCGGAAGTCCGGGCTCTTCTCGGCGACGGTCGCGATCGTGAAATGCTCCATGGCGCGCACATACCCGGTGAGCGCTTGGATCACGCCGGGACTCGCACATGGTGGAATTTGCCACCCGCGTCGGGTTTGGATCCCCTCTGGGCGGGCATCTGCTGCCCCAAGACCGGTGCAGGCCGGGCCGGTCGAGCCAAGTCCCCGCTGTCGTACCGCCACACGGCTGCGGTGGTGGGAGACGGCCGAGCGCGGCGACGTTACGACCCAGGTCGGGCGGCGCCGTGCGCTCGCCTGTGCGCCCCTGCCCAGCGGCACGCCGGGGCGGGCGTCAGTCGTGGGGAACCGCAACCGGTCGGCCGCCGACGCACCGCAGCCGCAGCTCGTGTTCCCCCTCGGGGCCGACGAAGCGGACCTCGACGTGGTCGTCGGGCCCGCGATCGGAATCCTTCACCTGATAGCCCGGGGCGGGTGACCAGGAGACCAGGCGGACGCCGACCGGCCCGCACTCCGCCACTGCCGTACCGCCCGAGGTGGTGAAAACCTGCCGGCCTCCGCCGCCGGGGTGGCCGGCGCTCGGCGTGGGGCTGGGCGCGGTGGCCGTCGGGGTCGCGCCCGGGGTGGCGGTCCGGGTCGACGGCGCCGGCGCGGCCAGCGCGCGTTCGACCTCCCGCTGGTCGCGTACGCCGCCGGGGGTGCCGGTGAGGATGCCCTCCCCGACCAGCCGGATCGCGCCCAGCCCGATGAGCGTGGCGGCGACGGTGGTGGCCAACCACCCGACGGCGGCGAGGATCGGACGACGGCCCATGCACCGAGTCTCCCCGACGAAGGGTTGAGCCGGGCACCGGGGAACGCTAAGGCACGGTTAACGAGGAGCGACCCGGGCGGCCGGAGGGGCTAGCCTGCCACCTGTGGCGCGGCTGCTGCTCATCGAGGACGACCTGACCATCCGTACCCCCTTGCTGCGGGCGCTGCGCGAGCGCGGCCATGCGGTGGCCGCGGCGTCGACCGCGATGAGCGGGCTGCGCGACGCGCTCGAGGACCGCCCCGACCTGGTCGTGCTCGATCTCGGGCTGCCCGATCTGGACGGTGCCGAGCTGCTGCGGATGCTGCGCGCGGTCAGTGCGGTGCCGGTCATCGTGGCCACCGCGCGGGACGACGAGACGGAGATCGTCCGGATGCTCGACGCCGGCGCCGACGACTACCTGGTGAAGCCGTTCACCGCCGCGCAGTTGGACGCCCGGGCCCGGGCGGTGCTGCGCCGGTCGGCCGGCGACGCGGGGGCGGCCGACCCGGCGCTCGTGGTCGGCGGGCTGCGCATCGACCCACGCTCCCGGCAGGTGAGTCTGGACGGCGTCCCGGTGGAGCTGACCCCCCGCGAGTTCGACCTGCTGCACCACCTGGCGGGCCGGCCGGGACAGGTGGTCAGCAAGCGGGAGCTGCTCACCGAGGTCTGGCGGATCCCGTACGGCGGCGCGGACAAGACCGTCGACGTGCACCTGTCCTGGCTGCGCCGCAAGCTGGGCGAGAGCGCCCAGGAACCGCGCTACCTGCACACCGTCCGGGGGGTCGGGGTGCGGCTGGAGGCCCCCGGGGCCGCCCGGTGAGGGCCCGGCTCGCGCTGCTCGTCGCCGCCGTCAGCGTGCTCGTCCTCACCGCCTTCCTGGTCCCGCTGGCCCTGCTGGTCCGCACGGTCGCCGCCGACCGGGCGACCGTGCGGGCCACCGCCGACGCGCAGAGCCTGGTCCCGGTGGTCGGCACGGCCGACCCGGACACCCTCCGGCTGACCGTCGAGCAGCTCGCCGCGGCGTCGCATCGCCAGGTCAGCGTCTACCTGCCCGACGGCACGGTGCTCGGCACGCCGGTGCCGCGTACGCCCGCGGTGGCCCTCGCCGCGCGGGGGCAGAGCCTGACCGCCGAGTCGGCCGGCGGACGGGAGGTGGTCATCGCGGTGCAGGGCCTGCCGGCCGGGACCGGGGTGATCCGCACGCTGGTCCCCCGGTCGGAGCTGACCGCCGGGGTGACCCGGGCCTGGCTGGTGCTTGCCCTACTCGGCGTGCTGCTGGTGCTGGTCGGGCTGGTCGTCGCCGACCGGCTGGCCCATACGCTGGTCCGGCCGATCGCCGCGCTCTCCACGGTCTCCCACCGGCTCGCCAACGCCGAACTCGACGCCCGGGTGGAGCCGGCCGGGCCGGCCGAGCTGCGCGAGGTGGCGGGGGCGCTGAACCACCTGGCCGGGCGGATCCAGGTGCTGCTGCGGGAGGAGCGGGAGCAGGTGGCCGACCTGTCCCACCGGCTGCGTACGCCGCTGACCGTGCTGCGGCTGGAGGCGGAGTCGCTGCGCGACCCGGACGACGCGGCCCGGCTGACCGCCGCGGTGGACGGCCTGGAGCGGGCGGTGACCGGGGTGATCCGGCAGGCCCGCTGGCGCAGCTCGGCGCCGGACGGCCGGGCGGGTTGTGACGCGGCGGCGGTGGTCGGCGAGCGGGTGGCCTTCTGGTCGGTGCTCGCCGAGGACACCGGCCGGACGGTCACCCTCGATCTCGCACCCGGCCCGCTGCCGGTCGGGGTGAGCGCCGACGAGCTGGCCGCTGCGGCGGACGCGCTGCTGGGGAACGTCTTCGCGCACACTCCGGACGGCACACCGTTCACGGTGCGGCTCGCCCCGGACCCGGCGGGGGTCGCGCTGACCATCGCCGACGCCGGGCCCGGGATGCCGGCCGGGGCGGTCCGTCGGGGCGCCAGCCGGGCCGGGTCGACCGGGCTCGGCCTGGACATCGCCGACCGGGCCGCCCGGGCCAGCGGCGGCCGGCTGGAGCTGCGGAGCGGGCCCGACGGCGGGGCGGTAGTGCTGCTCCGGCTCGGGGCGCCGCGGTCTTAACCCGGGCTTAGACCGGGGGTAGCGCACGGCTATCCGTCCCCGGCCGATCCTCGGCAGCACAACCGAGGAGAGGTGGAGACGATGCGACGAATGTCCCTGGTCCTGGCAGCGGCCGGCGGGGCTGCCGTGCTGGCGGTCAGCGGTGTGGCGCTGGGCGTGCAGACCGCCGACTGGCCGACTGCGGGCGGCGCCCGCGTGGCCGTGACGGCGGACGACAACCCCAAGCCGGACGACGACCCGACGTCCCGCACGGCCGCGCCGACCGGCACGGCCGGCACCCCCGCTGCCACGGTGAGCCGGGAGCGGGCCGGCGAGATCGCGCTCGCCCGGCTCGGCGGCGGCCGGATCGTGGAGATCGAGGCCGAACTGGAGCACGGCCGTCCGGTATGGAGCGTCAAGGTGGCCCGCGCCGGCACCACGTACGAGGTGAAGGTCGCCCGGAGCAACGGCGCCGTCGTCGAGGTCGAGCGGCGGCAGGCGGGCGACGACGGCCGGCGCACCGACGACCGGTACGACGACCACGGCGGCGACCGCGCCCGTACCGACGACCACGGCACCGACGACCGGTACGACGACCACGGCGGCGACCGCCGCGGCAGCGACGACTGAGTGAGGGGTCAACCTCCGGGGCCGGGGCGGACGATCGTCCGCCCCGCCCCGGCCCAGGCCGACTCACGGGGCGCCCTGGTCAGCCCAGCCGGCGGGTGTGCGCGGCGAGCAGCGCGCGCAGCCCCGCCACGTCGCTCTCCCCCATCGCCCGCTTGGGCAGCACCAGCGCGCTGGCCCCCATCCGGTCGGAGGCGAGCAGCACGAACGACTTCGGCGTCTCGCCGTGGAACGGGTACTGCGACCAGCGGACGGCGGACTCGGCCGCCGCCGAGGCGACCTGGATGCCGTCGTCGGTGACCGTCGCCGTCAGGGGCTGCGCCAGCATGGGATTGCCGCGGACGAGTTGTCGGGCCGACCACCGGTGGGTGAGCTTCGCCGGATTCATCAGCCGGAGCAGCAGGTGGGCCACGCCGAGGGCCACCACGAGGCCGACGACGAGGCCGACGAGCCGGGCCCAGGAGCCCCCGAACGAGGGTGGGTCGTCGGCGGACGCGAGCCCGACGCCGATGACGAGACCGAGCGCGTACAGGAAGGGGCGGCGCAGGTACCACGGGCGGCGGACCACCCGGTGCGCTTCGGTCAGCCCGTCGAGCAGGTCGTCGGCGGTGAGGGTGAAGGCGATCCGGACGGGCTGCGCGGTGGCGTCGGGAGCGGGCATGGTCGGCAAGCATAGGCAAGGGCCCCGCGTACGTGGTGCCCCGCCGCTGGACCTGTGCGGAACGTGAAGGGACGGCTACATTGAAGTATGGTGCCCGCCCACGGGGGTCGGGCGGCGGAGCCGGTCTACCGCCCTGTGCTGGTCGGCCGCCGGGGTGAGCTGGAGGCGCTGGCCCATCTCGACGCGGCCGCCGTTCCGCTGCTCGCTCCGGTCATCGACGTCCACACGGTCGACGCGTGCACAGTGGACCTGCTCGGCCGGCTGCCGGCCGGGTTGCTGCCCGCCGTCGACGTCTCGGCCCTGCCGGAGGCTCCGCAGGGCGAGCCGGTCCGCTGGGGCGTACCCCTGGTGCCGGTGATCGGGCTCGCGGAGAGCAGCCGGCGGCTGGTGACGCACGGCGCGGCGGCGCGGGCCTACGCCCAGCGGGCGGTGGTGCGGCTGCGGACCGGCCAGGACCGGGCCGGCCCGGACGCGACCGGCGCGGTGGAGCGGGTGTGGCGGCTCACCCGACTGGTGCCCGAGGAGTGTGACCTGCTCGTCGACGCGGGGGACGTGTGCTGCCCGGCCGACGTGCGGCTGGCCGAGCCGCGGGTCCGCCGGCTGCTCGAGTGGGCCCGGCGGCACGCCTGGCGGTCGGTCACCGTGGCGGCCGGCGGGATGCCGCCGACACTGGCGCGCCTGCCCACCGACGAGCCGGCCCGCCTCGACCGCTTCGACTGGCAGCTCTGGCGACGCCTGGCCGACCTGGACGTGGGCTACGGCGACTACGGCGTCGGCTGCGCCGCGCCGGGGGCGGACGGACCGGGCGACCGGCTGCCGACGCTGCGGTACACCACCGACGGGGCATGGTGGATCTACCGCTGGTCGCGCCGGGGTGGCCGGGGCGACGAGCGCTTCGCCGACATGTGCCGGACGCTGGTGTCGGCGCCCTGGTGGCCGGCGTCGGGTGCCAGTTTCTCCTGGGGTGACCACGAGATCCTGCGCCGGGCGCGACGCGGCGCGGGCGCCGGGTCACCGGCGAACTGGATCGCCTGGAGCACCTCGCACCACCTGGCGCACGTGCTGGCCGCGCTGCGTCAACCCGAGCGGGAGCAGCGCGGCGGGCCGTGGCGGGACGGTCAGGACGCGGCGGAGCGGCGCGCCGGCCGGTCGCAGCGCGGCGGGGAGTCCCGCCGCGCCGGCTGAGTCACTCCTTCTCGGTGAAGCCGAACTGGACGATTCCCTCGTCGTCCACGACCGCGTCGACGGAGGTGTCGTTCAGCAGCTGGGCGGCGTCGGCGTCGAGGAAGATCCGGGCGCCCTCGTTGTCGACCACCTGGTCGCCCTGGGCGGGCTGCGGAACCAGCTCGATGGAGAGCGAGCCGGCGTCGGTGTCGGCGGCGATGCGCAGCCCGCCTGCCTCGCCGACCTCCTGCTGGACGGCGAGATCGCGGATCACCAGGACGGCGTTGTCGGTCATGGTCAGCATGGCGGAACTCCTCGTGGCTGGTTCGGGATCGCGGGCGACGCGGCTCGCGCGACCGGGTCAGCACCCGGGACGGCGAATCGGTATTCGCCGGGCAAACCGGGGCAGCTCGACCGCCCCTCACGGCCTACGGTGCCCCTTGACCGGACATCCGTCAAATAGAGCCGGGTCAGTGGACACCGTGCCCGACGACTCCGATCACGAACAGGTGACCTGCGGTTTCCCGCGTCCGAGCCGGCTTAACCCCGCATCCTTCGGAAATATCTTTTCGCTGCGGAATCTTCTCCGGAAGAAAGCTGCATGGCAGCATCGACGCATGCATCGTCGTCTCTTTCCCCGGGCGCTCGCGGTGCTGGCGCTGGTCGCCGCCGCGGCCACCGCCGGCGCCCCCACCGCCACGGCCGAAGCGCCCACCCCCGCGCAGACCCGGCTGCACGCGACCATCGACGCGGTCCTCGCCGACTCCCGGCTGGCCGGGGCGCAGGCGGGCGTGGTGGTGGTGGACACCACCACCGGGCAGACCCTCTACGACCGCAACGGGGACCGGCGGCTCGTCCCCGCCTCGAACACCAAGCTGCTCACCTCGACCGCGGCGATGGAACTGCTCGGCCCGGGCCACCGGTTCACCACCGACGTCGCCAGCGACGGGACACGCCGGGCCGGGCTGCTCTCCGGGAACCTCTACCTGCGCGGCGGGGGCGACCCGACCATGCTGGCCGCGGACTACGACCGGCTGGCCGCCCAGGTCGCCGCCGAGGGCGTACGCGTGGTGGCGGGCAACCTGGTCGCCGACGACACCCGCTACGACCGGACGCGACTGGGCCCGGACTGGACCTGGGACGACGAGTCCTACTACTACGCGGCCCAGGTGTCCGCGCTGACCGTCGCCCCGGACACCGACTACGACGCCGGCACGGTGATCGTGCACGCCGCCCCGGCCGACCACGCCGGCGCCCGCCCGGCGGTCACCATGACCCCGGCCAACGGCTGGCTGCGGATCGACAACCGGGCCGAGACCGTCGCCACCGGCGAGACCACCATCTCCTTCGAGCGCGAGCACGGCGGCAACACCATCGTGGTGACCGGGCAGATCGCCGTCGGCCAGGCCCCGGAGAGCGACTGGATGACCGTCTGGGAGCCGACCGGCTACGCCGCCGACATCTTCCGCTCGGCGCTGCAACGGCAGGGCGTACGGGTCCTCGGGCGGACCGTGCTCGGCCAGGCCACCCCGGACCGGGCGAAGACCGTCGCCCGGCACGACTCGATGCCGCTGTCCGACCTGATGGTGCCGTTCCTCAAGCTCTCCAACAACGGCCACGCCGAGGTGCTCACCAAGGAGCTGGGCCGGGTGCTCTCCGGCTCCGGCACCTGGTCCGGCGGGCTGACCGCGATCAGCGAGTACGTCGGCGACTCCGGCATGGACACCGGCACCCTGCGCCAGCGCGACGGCTCCGGCCTGTCCCGGCGCAACATGATCCCACCGGCCCAGTTCGTGTCGCTGCTGTCGACCGTCCGCGCCGAACCCTGGTTCGACACCTGGTATGCGGCCCTGCCGGTGGCCGGCAACCCGGAACGCTTCGTCGGCGGGACCCTGCGCAGCCGGATGCAGGGCACCGCCGCCGCGGGCCACGTGCACGCCAAGACCGGCAGCCTGACCGGTGCGTCCAGCCTCTCCGGCTACGCCACCGACACCGACGGGCACCTGCTGGCGTTCTCCATCGTGCTGAACAACTACCTCACCTCGTCGGTGAAGGGGCTGGAGGACCAGATCGCCATCGCCCTGGCGTCGTACAGCGAGACGGGGACGGCCACCGCGCGGCTGGCGGTGCCGACGGCGCCGGAGTCGCCCCGGGTCCCCGACGGCCTGGAGTGCTCCTGGGTGAAGCCGATCCGCTGCTGAGCGCCGGGGCCCCGCCCTCGGGCTGGGCCCCGGCTCCCCGGGACGGGGACGGTCTCAGCCGGCGGCCTCGCGCAGCTTGGCGGCCGTGCGGCGCGGGTCGTAGTCCGGGCCGACGCCCTGGATGATGATCGCCGAGCCGGGCAGGTGCCGCAGGCGCAGCGGCAGGATCTCCTGGTACGCCGGGGAGGCGTACCAGTCCCGGGCGTGCTCCACGTCCGGGAACTCGATGATCACCACAGTGCCCGGCCACTCCCCCTCGATCACCTCGGGCGTGCCGCCGTGCACCCGGAACCGCCCCTGGTACGGGTCGAGGGTCGCCTGGATCTTGTCGATGTACTCGACGATGTCGTCGTTGTTCTTGCTGGTGTGCAGGTGCGCGAGCGCGAACGCCGGCATGGTCCCTCCCCGGTGACGTGCGCCGACCGAACGGCGCAGGGCATGGCACCGAGTCTGCGGGCCGTCCGCCCCCGAGTCGATTACCCGGGAGGTAAGGAAGAGCTGGAACCGATCCGACACCGCAGGCGGCGAAGGACGCTCAGCGCAGCGCCGCGGCCTGGAGGCTGACGTTGCCGCAGTCCCCCAGGGAGCTCTCCACCGTCCAGTTCACCAGCAGCTTCGCGCCCCGGGCCGCGCTGAACCGGATGGTGAACTCGGCGGTGCGCTCGGTGTGCGGATCCTCCAGCCGCACCGTCCTGCTCGGCCCGCCGCTGGAGAGCCGCAGGTCGAGGCGGGCCCGGGCCATCCACAGCCCGGCGTAGAGGCGGACCGTGCGCGGCTGGCCGTCGGCGGCCACGGAGAGCGTGAAGCCGCTGCCGGCGCCGCAGACATAGACGCCGGACATGGTGCCGCTGGCGGCGCCGACCGGGTCGCCGTCGTGCCAGGAGTACGCCTCGGGGTTGTTGCTGTAGCTGGTGCGTCGGCCTCGCCCGCCCTCGTCGCGGATCTCACCGGAGCCCTGTCGCTTGTGGACCGGCCGGCCCGCGCCGAGGAGCCCCCAGTGGGCCCAGTCGACTGGGCCGGCCGCGCTCAGGTCGACCCGCGCCGGCACGTCCGCCTGCCCGACGGTCAGGATCGGCGCGACGACCGGGGTGGACGGCGACGGGGTGGGTGACGGGGGGCGCTGCCGGGGCTGCAGCCCGGGGGTGACCGCCCCGCCGTCGGCGCCGGGAACGCCCGCGGACGGCACGGCGGGGCGGCCGGCGGGCGGGCCGGGCAGCACGCCGCTCTCCTCCTGGCGCGACGTCGCGTGCTGCTCGGTGCCCAGGTAACCGGCCACGGCGGCCAGGCAGGCGACCGCCGCCAGCGCCTCCAGCACCCAGCGGCGGCGTTGCCGGGCCCGTGCCATGCGGCGGAGCGCCGATCGCGTCTGCGCGTACGGGTACGACATCCGGCCGGCCACCGGACCGTCGCCTTCCTGCCCCACTCGACCTCCGCTCCCCGCCGTGCCCCGACCGCCGGGACGGCAGGGCGCGCGCCGCCTCAGGGTTCCCTGATGGGCGGCGATGCGCCAGATGTCGGCGGGGCAGGTCTCCCCATTGTGGTCAGAAGGTATCGGAGCGTCTCAGCTGACCGCCACCGCCTCCAGGGTCACGCCGTCGTTCTCGCCGCCGACGATGCTCAGCGACCGCCAGGTGACCAGCAACTGGGCGCCGTGCGGCGCGCGGAACTGGATGACGTACTCGAAGAACCGGTCGCCGGCGGCGAGGGGCACCTCGCGGACGGCCGGGTCGCCGCCGGCGGAGAGCCGGACGTCGAGCCGGGCGGCCGCCGAGAAGGCGCCGACGAAGAGCCGGACCGTCCGCAGGTCGCCGCTGCCGGCCACGGTCACCGAGAAGCTCTTCCCGGCACCGCGCTGGAAGACCCCGTACCGGATCCCGTCCTGGCGGGCCACCGGCGTGCCGTCGGTCCAGGCGAAGGCGGAGGCGCTGGCCCGGTGCTCCAGCCGCTCCCCGCCCGGGTCGTGGATCTCACCGGTGCTGGTCTGCTTGCGCTGGAGGCTGTCGCCGCCGCTGCCGCCCCAGTGGATCCAGTCCCGCACGCCGAGCGCGGTCAGGTCCACCAGCTTCGGGATCTGCTCCTGGTCGAGACTGAGCAGCGGCCCGCCGGGGAACGCCGGGTTCCCGGTGACCGGCACGACGGTGGGCGGCGCCGCCACCGGGGCCGGCGGGGAGACCGAGGTGGTGGGCGGCGCCCCGGGCGCCGCCCGGCCGCCGGCGTCAGGCGCCCGGCCCACGTACGCCAGCACCGGCACCACCGCCGACGCGGCCAGCGCGACCACGGCCAGCAGCACTCGGCGGCGACGGCGCCGGGCCCGGGCCGCGCCGACCCGGGTGGCTCGCCGGTCGGGGGTGACGCCGACGGCCACGCGTACCGTGGTCGCGGCCGGACCGACCAGCCCGGCGAGCCGCTCCGCGAGGCCCTCGCGGGAGGCGTGCCGGGCCGGCGCGGCGGCGGGCCCGGCGGGTGTCGGGCCGGCGTCCCGGGCCCGATCGGGCCGGGCGGACGGCGAGCGGTCCGGACCGGGGTCGCCGGCCGGCGGTGCCGGCAGCGAGTCCCCCGGATGGACGGGCGGGATGTGCGCCGGTGGTTCCGCGGTGCTCGCCGGGTCGACATGGTCGGCGAGCGGGGCGACGTCGGGTGGCGGGGTGGACGGGTCGTCCGGGTCGCTGGGCAGCCGGCGTGGCCCGCCCGGCGGCTGCCGATCCGGCGCCCGCTCGCCCGGTACGGCGGGCAGCCACCGCCCGACCCGGATACCGGTCTGCGTGAGTTCGTCCTCAGCCACCGACCCCTCCCTCGGCCACCGGCGCGGCGGTCACTCCCGGTGGACCGCCGCAGGGAGGATGACACAGCTCCCGACCTCCGAGAAGCTGCCGGACTCCGCCAATTTCCCGACAGTGGGCCCCTCAGCGCCGCTCACGCCGGCTCAGCCCCCGGTCGGGGTGCCAGCTCTCGATCAGCAGATGGTCCGGCGGATCGCCGACCCGGGTCGCACCACCTCGGTCAGCTCGATCCGGAACCGGTGCGAACCGTCCTCGCCCGGCGGCTCCTCATGCGCCCGGCCGGCGATCTTCGCGTCCCCGCCCCAGGGGACCGGATCGTCCTCCGGGGCGTCCTCGGTCGGGCAGTGCAGCGCCACTCGCGGGTCCCGGCGCAGGTCGAGCGCCTTGAGCGCGCCCGCCATGCTGCCCAGCCGGAGCTGCCCGTCGGCGGAGAAGTCGAACTCGGTGCCGCTGATCCGCGGCGAGCCGTCCCGCCGCAGGGTCGCCATCGTGCCGTGCTTGCGGACGGTGAAGCGGGCGCGGACGCGCGCCGCGAAGTCGGGTTCGGATGCCACCAGGTCGGACCACCATGTCATGACCGCCAGCCTGGCAGGGAAACCTGACAGCCTGCGGCGGCTTTTGCGGGCCGGGTCAGCGGATCTCGAAGCCCAGGGTCTGGGCCAGCACGATGGCCTGCTCGGCGTCGACGATCGCGCCGGCCCGCTCCACCGCCGTCGGGTCCAGCGCGGTCAGGTCGCTGCCGCGCAGGTCCGCCCGGACCAGCTTGGCGGCGTGCAGCTGGGCGCCGGAGAGGTCGACGCCGGTGACGCTCGCGCCGGTCAGGTCCGCGCCGGTCAGGTCGACCTCGCGCATGCGTGCGTCGGTGACCCGCACCCCGCGCAGGTCGGCGCCGGGCATGGCGACGAAGGACCAGTCGCCGCCGTCGATCCGCAGCGGGCGCAGGTCGCACTGGTCGAAGCTGCTCCCGACCAGCTTGCAGCCGAGGAACTCGGCCTCGAAGAGGTTGCACCGCTTGAAGGTGCAGCGGGTGAAGGCGGAGTCGGTGTGCCGGGAGGCGTTGAAGAGCACGTTGCCGAAGACGCACTCGGTGAAGACGGCCCCCTGGCTGACCGCCTCGGTGAGGTCCACGTGGAAGAACTCGCAGCGGACGAAGTGCCGGTCGACCAACTCCTCGGCATACCAGTCCTGGTGGCGGTAGGTGGCGTCTTCGACGGGCTCCGGCATGCGGCCGAGATTAGTGGGGACGGCCGACACTTCCCGGTCGGTCTACCGGGCGGTAGGTTCGGCGGCGTGAGCCTCGCAGTGAGCACCGACCCCGCCCGTATCGGCTTCGACCCCGCCCGGCTGGCCCGGATCGACGAGCATTTCCGCGGCTACGTCGACGACGGCCGGCTCGCCGGCTGGCAGATCGTCGTGACCCGCCGCGGCGAGGTCGCCCACTCCTCGACGTACGGGCTGCGGGACCGAGAGGCCGGCGCGCCCGTCGAGGCGGACACCCTCTGGCGCATCTACTCGATGACCAAGCCGATCACCTCGGTCGCCGCGATGATGCTCTGGGAGGAGGGGCGGTTCGAGCTGAACGACCCGATCAGCCGCTGGCTGCCGGAGTTCGCCGACGTGCGGGTCTACGACAAGGGCTCGGTGCTCAAGCCGTACACGGTGCCGGCGGTCGAGCCGATCCGGGTCTGGCACCTGCTCACCCACACCGCCGGCCTGACGTACGGCTTCGCGCAGAGCACGGTGGTCGACGGCCTGTACCGGAAGGCGGGCTTCGACCTGGGCGTGCCGCCCGGCGCGGACCTGGCCGCGGCCTCGGCGGGCCTGGCCGGGCTGCCGCTGCTCTTCCAGCCGGGCACGAGCTGGAACTACGGCGTCTCCACCGACGTGCTGGGCCGGCTGGTGGAGGTGATCTCCGGGCAGAGCCTGGACGCCTTCTTCACCGAGCGGATCCTGCGCCCGCTCGGCATGACCGACACCCGGTGGTGGGTCGACGAGCCGGACGCCAAGCGGCTGGCCGCCCTCTACACCCCGCACCCGGCGACCGGCCAGACCGTCCGCGCCGACGCCATCGGCCGGGCCGCGCTGGCCGAGCCGGGCTGGTTCTCCGGCGGCGGCGGGCTGGTCTCCACCGCCGCCGACTACCACCGGTTCACCCAGTTCCTGCTGCGCGGCGGTGAGCTGGACGGGGTCCGCCTGTTGGGGCCCCGGACGCTGCGCTTCATGACCCGCAACCACCTGCCGGGCAACCGCGACCTGGCCTCGTTCTCCCCGGAGGGCTTCGCCGAGACGATCCTCGACGGCATCGGCTTCGGCCTGGGCTTCGCCGTGGTGCTGGACCCGGTGCCGTCCCGGGTCCCCAGCAGCGTGGGCGAGTACTACTGGGGCGGCCTGGCCAGCACGGCGTTCTGGGTGGACCCGGTGGAGGAGGTCACCGCGCTGCTGTTCACTCAGCTGATGCCGTCGAGCACGTACCCGCTGCGCGCGCAGCTGCGCCAGCTGGTCTACTCCGCGCTGATCGACTGACCGGCCGCCGCCCGGGCCGGGATCGCCGTTACGGCACCGGCCGGCCAACCCGCTCCCTAGCCTGAGGGTCGAGGCACGTGGGGCGGGAGGTGGTCAGCCATGAGCAACATCGTCGTGTTCGGCGCCGGGGGCACTGCCGGGTCGCGGATCACCGCCGAGGCGGTCGACCGGGGGCATCGGGTCACCGCGGCGGTACGCCGCCCGGAGGCGACCAGCTACCTGCCGGCGGGCGTGCGCACGGTGACCGGCGACGTCACCTCCCCCCGCAGCGTCCGGGACCTGGCCGCAGACGCGGACGTGTTCGTGGTGGCCATCGGCGGCGGCGAGCGGGAGCTGTGGCGCGACGCCGCCCGGACGTTGGTCGACACGCTGCGGGAGGTGCCCGACCCGCCGCGGGTGATCCACGTCGGCGGCGGGGCGACGCTGCTGACGCCGAAGGGCACGCCGTACCTGGACGAGCCAGACTTCCCCGAGGAGTACCGGGACTCGGCCGAGGGCCAGGCCGAGGCGCTGGCCCTCTACCGCTCCTCGCCGGACGGGGTGACCTGGACGTACGTCTCGCCGCCGCCGCTGGAGTTCCATCCGGGCGAGCGCACCGGCCACTACCGCACCGGCACCGACCACCCGGTCACCGACGCGCAGGGCCGCTCGGTGCTCACCTACGAGGACCTGGCGGTGGCGATCGTCGACGAGATCGAGAACCCGCAGTTCCGCAACGCGCGCTTCACCGCGGCGTACTGAGCCGGTCAGTCGGCCAGCCGGGCGGGGAAGCCGCCGGTGGCGATCGGACCCCAGCTGTCGATGGTGACCCGGATCAGCGACTTGCCCTGCTGCACCATGGCCTCCCGGTACTCGTCCCAGTCCGGGTGCTCGCCGGAGATGCTGCGGAAGTACTCCACCAGCGGCTCGAGCGCCTCGGGCAGGTCGAGCACCTCGGCGGTGCCGTCCACCTGGACCCAGGGCCCGTTCCAGTCCTCGGAGAGCACGCAGGCGGAGACCCGGGGGTCGCGGCGGATGTTGGCGGCCTTGGCCCGCTCGGGGTAGGTGGAGATCACCAGCCGACCCTCGGCATCCACCCCGCAGGAGACCGGGGAGGACTGCGGGCGGCCGTCGGAACGGGTCGTCATCAGCACGACCTTGTGCCGGGGGCGGAGGAACTCGATCAGGGCGTCCCGGTCGACCCGGGTGTTGGTCGCGATGCTGCGTGCCATGCCCCGGTTCTACCAGGCGCTCCCCCCAGTAAGGAGGCACCTGTCAAGACGAACGGCGGTCACCTTCCGTCAAGATGACGTCACTTCATGTCTCCGAATTGCCTTATGTTCATTTGCCTGGGGCAACTTGCACGTCAGGAGGCATCGTGGAGGTCAAGGGGAGCCAGTTCGGCAATATCCAGAACGGGGACACGATCATCAACAACGGCAACATTGCGATGACGCTCACTGACGTCCGCCTGCGGGTCGTGCAGGAGTTGGGGGCATTGCAGGACCACCTCGCGGGAGCCTCAACCCGAGGCGTGGTCGAGCCGGATGCGGCCCAGGCGGCTAGCGTCGAACTCGCCACAGCCACGCGAGAGGTCGCCTCAGGTCACGGCACAATGGCCCTTCCAGCCTTGGAGCGAGCGCAGCACATCCTGAGCGCGGTGGCGGGAACCGCGCCAATGGTGGATGCGATCGTGAAGATCGTCGGACTTATAAACGGCAGCGGGAACTAGCCCGGCAGCGCATCGTGGGCAACTCAACCTTCTTTCAGAGCGGGAGCGTCCAGAACGCCGATAAGATCTACAACTTTGGTGACAACAGCGACCCCATGGCGGCCGGGCGGCGACTCCTTGACGAGCGGGCATACCGGCAGGCCGCACAGTGCTTTGAACGTTTTCTCGCACAGGGGGCCAGCCAGCAGTCCAGCAAGCGGGCCGAGGCCAACGTTCTGGTGGCGATTGCCATGCTCGCACGCCATCCCCCTTCCTATCGCACACCGGAGCAGGCCACCAAGATCGTCCACCACTTGATGGCGGCGGAAACCAGCCTCGCCGCCGTGGTCGCAGGCCTCGTCCGGGACGACTACTACCTGTCGGTGGGCATCAGCGATCCGTCAGACCTAGCCACGCTCGCGTCGACCGCTGAACCAGCCAACTTGACGCTCGACGAGCTAAATCTGATTGAGCGGCACCTCGCGGCAGTTCCGGGTCGGACTTGGGAACGTCTCCGGGCACACTGTCGCTCGCTCGGGATCCACCTCCCGGCAGCCGCCGCAGGGCCACCCAGTGCCATGACGACCACCGCACGACTCATCGGCGTTTCCAAATACTTCGTCACCCTGCCGCCGGCCCCACCACCAGACCGGGGAGGCCTTGCCGCAACCTTGGTCGGCCTCGGGCTGGGATTGGCACTGCTGCCGTGTGGCGGCCTCTATGTCGAGACGCGCTGGTACGTGGGTCTCGCCCTCTTGATCTTGCTGCCCGCGGTAGGGGTAGTAGTCGGCTTGGTCGGCATTGGGCTCTGGCGCGACAGCCAGCAGGACCGCAAGGCTCGGCAGCGCTACGAAGAGGCAAGGGCAGCCGCCGCGGGCGGCCCGTCCGATAAGCAGATGGACACCTGGCTCGAGCAGGACGTAATGGCCCGTGGTGCACGTCGATTGCGCCTCAATCCGGCGCTGGTAGCCGGTTCAGGCGACCTATTGGTGGAACCACAGGCAGCCGTCGGAGTGTCTCGACTGGAAAGTGACCAGACCGTAGAGCAGGTCGTCGCACAGGGGAACTCGACCCGGATCCGCGTGGTTAGGAAGCGGACGACCCTCGGCAAGACGCGCGTGGGTAAGGACGGCAAGTTGCGCTCAGATCATTACGAGGTGCTCGTGCTGTACCTCTCCGCCCACCGCGCTTCAGTGTTCAAGTGCGACCTCGACCTCGCCACCCGGCAACTACTGACCGAGGAGACCGTCACCTTCCACTACCGCGACGTCGTAAGCATCTCGAGCCGAACGATCGTTCTGCCGAAGAGCGCCGAGGGCGCGATTCCCATCTTGGACGCCGTGTCCGGACGCAACATGCGCCACTTCGCCGACTCCCGTTTCACTCTCTCGCTCGTCAATGGCCAGCACCTGGAGGTGAGCGTGGCCCTGAACACCGACAACCGGGAACTGGAAGTAGCTTGGGCGAATAGCGACGTCCACCAGGTCGTCGAGCGGATGGTGTGGTCCCGCAAGGAACAGGAGGAAGGATCCTCTTCCTGACTTAACTTTCACTGTGACGGCTGGCGACGCGACGGGGGGCGGCCTGGGCCGGCACCCGGGGCCGGGCCGTCGGCCGCCAGGCCCGGCCGTTGGCGTAGATCACCCGGAAGCCGAGGTAGGAGGCGAGGGGCGCCCAGTGCGCCGAGCCCATCCGGAGTTCGGCGGCGTTGTGCCGCTGGCCGTTGGCCAGCACGTCGAGCAGCACGGTCTCGAAGGCGGCCGATTCCACCCAGTCCACGTCCCGGGTGAAACCGCAGATCAGCGCCGCCCCGGTGATGTCGAGGAAGTCGCGGAGCGTGGCATCGGAGGCGCGCAGCACGGAACAGCTGCCGAAGTAGAGGCGGCGCCCCTCGCAGCGGCCGGCCATCCGTTCGGCGACGTCGGCCAGCTCGACGGAATCCCAGTCGGTGAGGCAGAGCCGGCTGGGCTCGCCGTGCATGGCGAAGAAACCCACCCGGTAGTCGGCGTACTGCTTGAGCAGCCAGCGGTCGAGGAAGTAGAAGAGCTCGTCGCGGGTGGCGGCGTCCTTGTGGATGAAGCGGATCCGGCCCAGCCGTTCGAGCAGTTCAAGGGTGGGCAGGACGGATCCGCGCTCGTTGAGGTCGCGGTGCCACTGCCCCTCGACGCAGAAGATGCCGCCCCGCGCCAACGCCTACCTCCCCCGCCTGCGAAGGCCGCCCGGCACGTCGTCCCGCCGGGCCGCAGCGCAGACGTTACCGGCTGCGGGCCACCTGGCAACCTCACCATCGGTGCCGTCGGGACGCCATTTCCGTCACGTTTGGGCCAACGCGGGCGCCGGAGGCCGGTCTCGGCCGGGATGGGCGATTCCCGTATTCGGTGCAATTTGCAGCAACCCCCACCGAACTGCGGTTATGAGAGTAATTCGGGTAAACAGCCGCCGGCAGGTTGAGACGGTGTCAGGGTGGATGGGACGGGACATCCCGGGCGATGTCCGTGTCACCTTCCCAATCCCACTCCTACCAGGAGGAATCCTGTGCGCGTCAACATGCTGAAGCGGGTGGCCGTCGCGTTCGCGCTCGCCCTGCCCGGGGCCGCGATCGCCACGGTGGTTGCTGCGCCGGCGGCCCATGCCGACGGTTGCTACACGTGGAACCGCAACCTTTCCCAGGGCACCTCCGGGGAGGATGTCCGCCAGTTGCAGATCCGGGTGGCCGGCTGGGCCGCCTACCGGAGCATCGTCCGGGTCGACGGCAAGTACGGTCCCGAGACCGCCGCCGCGGTCAAGCGCTTCCAGTCCGCTTACGGGCTGCGCGTCGACGGCATCGCCGGCCCGCAGACCTTCGGCAAGATCTACGAGCTGCAGGACGACGACTGCACCCCGAAGCACTTCAGCTACGCCGAACTGGACAACGGCTGCGGCGGTAGCGGCTTCAGCGGCGGCCCGCTCTCGGCGAGCGCGACCCGGGAGAAGGCCCTGCGCGAGATGTGGAAGCTGGAGGCGCTGCGGCGCGGCCTCGGCGACAAGCCACTCCCGGTGTCCAGCGGGTTCCGCAGCACCGCCTGCAACCGCCAGGTCGGCGGCGCGTCAGACAGCCAGCACCTCTACGGCGACGCGGCCGACCTCACCCCGCGTACCGTGTCGCTGTGCCAGGTGGCCCGGGAGGCCCGCTACCACGGCTTCAGCGGGATCTTCGGCCCCGGCTATCCGGACCACAGCAACCAGGTCCACGTGGACTCACGGCGCGAGAACAACAGCGACAAGAGTGCGAACTCGACCTTCTGGTCCGCCCCGAACTGCGGGGTCGGCAACTGAGTCGACGGCCGGCGGCCCGACGCAGGGTGGGGGTACCCGCGTCGGGCCGCCGTCCCGTCGCCCCGGGTCGTCAGCTGGCCCGGGGCCAGCGCGGCCGAGGGGCGGGGGGCACCGCCGGCCGGCCGGTACCGCCGGGCCGGATCGCGGGCCGCACCCCAGGTGCGGCGACCCGGCCGGCCTGGCCGCGCGGGGACTGGGCTGCCGGGACCGCCGGCCGCGGCCCGGTCAGCACGAACGGGAAGGGCACGTGCACGAACGGGTTGCCGTGCCGCACCAGCGCGTCGATCTGACGCTCGTTGAGGCCGTGGGCCTCCAGCACGCGCCGTCCCCACCGGTGCAGCCGGCACGGGTACGCGGCGCCGTCGTTGCGGCACTTGGGTCCGGCGGGCCACTCCTCGGCGGCGTGCACCACCACCGCCCGGACCGCGAGCCGGACATCCTCCGGGGTCAGCTGCGCCGGTACCGGCACCTCACCCAGGATCTGATCGATGGGATCCGTCGACTGCTCACCAACTCGCACGGCAGGCCTCCCGCAGCTCGGCAGCGGTGCGGCTGACCCGCCGCACCACATCCTCGGCCACTGGTACGGCCGGCGGGCGGCAGGAGTTCAATCCCGCCCGGCGGCCAGCGGGTCCTCCCGGGGTGAGCACCACGACGCCACCGTCGCCCTGGTTCCGGCGCCGTAACGAGGTCGTGCCGCTGGTCGCCGAACAGGTGGCGGCCGGTGTGGCCGCCGGGTCGCCCCTACACTCGGGTGACCCTGCCCCCGGATCCGATGGGAAGTCCCGTGCGTCGCTGGCCCGCCGCCCTGGCCCTGGTCCTGCTGCTCGCCGGCTGCGGCGGGGGCGCCCAGTCGACCCAGTTCCCGACCTGGCAGACCCCCTCGCCGACCGCTTCGGCCCCCCTGACGATGAAGGAGGCGAAGGGCCGGTACCTGTCGATCGTGGCGCCGTACAACACGGCGCTGGACGAGCTGGAGGCGGCACTGAAGGCCGGCAAGCCGTGGCGGACGGTGCGTGGCCTGGCCCGCACGGTCGCCACCACCAACGCCGCCCACGCCGAGCAGCTCCGGACCACCGCCTGGCCGGCGCCGGCGCGGGCGCCGATCGCCGCGCTGCTCAAGGAGAACGACGTGGCGCTGCGGCACTGGCAGCTGGCCGCCGAGGCGAACAGCGCCACGGCGCTGATGCGGGAGATCCGCGCCGCCGCCGCGCACGACGGCGGCACCCAGGCCAACCGGGTCCGCACCACGCTCGGCCTGCCCGTCTACAAGAAGAGCTGACCTCGGGGTACGGCTACCGACGCTCGACCGACTCCGCCGCCGCCCGGGTCCGGCCGGCGGCCAGGGCCAGCAGCAGGCCGCCGGCGAGCCCGGCGGCCAGCCCGGCGAGGGTGACCGGCGCGTCGGTGTCCGCGTCGCCGATCGCGATGTTGCCGCTCAGCCGGGTGAGCACCGGACCGATCGGCAGCCAGGCCAGGACCAGCGTGGCGGCGACCAGGAGCATCGGCAGACCGACGGCGGTCACCCCGGCCACCCCGGCGTACCAGGCCGGCTCGGAACGGCCCGGCGGCCGGGCCCGGGCGAGCGCGGCCACCCCCGTCACCAGCAGCACGCCACCGGCCCAGAGGGTGAGCGGGGCGGCGTCGGGCGGGGTCAGCCGGATGCCGATCACTGTGGCCGCGCCGAGCACCGCCAGGCCCGCGGCCGGCCGGGCGCGGGAGCGGGCCGACGCCGGTACGGCCGCCAGCGCGGCGCCGATCGCCAACGCGAGCATGAGCAGGCCGGTGCCGAGGCCGGCCCAGACCAGCTGCGGCTCCCGGTCGGTGGGCGACGTCACCGCCGCGCCGAGGACCGCCAGCACCGCCGCGACGACGGCGGCGACCAGCAGCGTGCGGCGGGTTGCCGCCCGGTCCGGCGCGGCGGCTCCGGCCCGGCGCCGCAGCAGCAGCACCACCGTGCCGCCGAGCACCAGGAACCCGGCGGCGGCGAGCGGTGCCACGTACCGCCAGCCCGCCAGGTCGGCCCGGTCGACGGCCAGGTCGGCGAGGAGCCCGCCGCCACCCAGCGCCCCGGCTGCGAGGGTCGCCGTTCGGCCGCCGGCGAAGGCGAGCAGCAGGCCCAGCCCGACGCCGACCAGCGCGGTGAGGCGCACCTCCCGCGCCCAGTAGGTGTTGTTGTCGGGCAGCACCTCGGACCACGGGCCGGCCGGCTCGGTCAGCGGTTGCAGCACCGCCATGCCGACCGCCCACCAGAGCGTCGAGGCGGCGGCGAGGAGCAAGCCGGTCGTGTGCCACGGGTTCCCACGCATGGGCAGGAACGGTACCGGCTGGCCGCGGGCCCGGCGATCCCGCCGGGGCGGCGACGGGCCCGCGCCGACGTGCGGCGCGGGCCCGAAGGGGTACCGGATTACTTGTTGCCGGTGTTGGTCACCCGGAACGTGTAGTCCGCGTCCAGGTAGGTGAGGTCACCGGTGGGCAGGTTGGAGATCAGGACGGCGAAGTCGTCCTGGTTGCCGTTGGCGCACTTGGTCTGCAGGCCGCTGGCGGTGAACTGGTCGCCGGTGGACCGGTAGACCCAGTTGCCCGCGCCGTCGGTGGTCTCACCCGGCGAGGTGACGCCCGGCGTGAGGTCGCAGTGGCTGACCACCTGGACCGTCCAGTTGTTGTCCTGCACGCCGCTAGTGAGGAACCAGTTGCCCGCCGCCGAGCTGAGGTTCGCCGCGGCGCCGTTGACCCGGACGTCGTCGACGAACCAGCCGGTGTCCATGTACGCGGCGTCCGTGGAGTACCGGAACCGCACGTCCGTCGCGCCGGCCGGCAGGTCGGCGGTGAGGTGGAGGTAGGCCGGGTCGTCCACGAAGTACCGCCCGCCGGAGGTGCCGGTCAGGCCGTTGCCCTCCTCGTTGTTGCCGTGCGGGTCGTCGTTGGTGGTGACGACCTGACCGGCGTCGTTGCGCACCGGCACCGTCACCCAGTTGCCGTTGACCAGGGCCTCGACGAAGCCGTAGTCCCAGCCCTCCTCGATGAAGTACCAGCCCCAGAAGTCGAGCGAGGTGACCGCGCCGGAGGTGTCGACGTCGAGGACGTTGTCGTCCTGGCTCTCGTACCCGGCGTACCAGTGGGTGGTGCCGGTGTGCGGCGCGATCACCGTCTCGTCGTCGCCGTCAAAGGCCAGCGCGACGGTCGGGCCGGGGTTGCGGAACCGCTCGACCGACATGCCGAACGGCACGGCGGTGGTGTCCTGGCGGTTCTTCAGCCGCGCCCACTTGGCCTCCGGGGTGGCGCCCTGGTAGCTGCCCCGGCCGCCCCAGAAGACGTCGTCGGCGATGTCGATGGTCCAGGACGTGTCCGCCGGGTCGCCGAAGTTGAACGCCTTGATGTCGTAGATCGGCGAGTCCTCGTCGTCCAGGTAGACCGCCACCGACCAGTCCCGGAACAGGTCGGCCGCGCTGCGCAGGTGTGCGCCGGTCGCCGCGTTGAAGTCGTCGATGGCGTTCTGCACGCCGGCCATGCCGTCCGCCTGCTCCTCGAAGATCTTCTTGATGAGCAGGTCACCGGCCTTGCCGTCGTACTGCTTGTCGGGGGTGTAGGTGCCGTCGCCGTTGCCGCCGGCCTGCTCCCACAGGTACTGGAAGTAGGTGAACGAGGCACCGTAGTTGGCCAGGGTGCTGCCCCATCGGGTCAGCGAGGTCTCCTCGTAGAAGACCTGCTCGTTGCTCAGGTGCGAGCCGCCGGCGTCCAGCCCGTTGAGGAAGATGGCGAAGTCCGCCAGGCCCTCGTCCACCCAGGACAGCTCGCCCGGGTCGCTGTAGTTGTGCAGCAGGTGCTGCAGCTCGTGGGCGACGGTGCCCTCGTACAGCTCGGGGCGGTCGTTGGCCGGGTTGGCGTCGCGCCACGGCGAGTCGTTCGGCCCGACCCGGTTGGCCCAGTCCAAGGCGTCGACCACGATGACGTTCATGCCGTTGCTGTCGATGAAGTCCGGCGCGAAGTACCCGGCCGTGTACGACGTCTGCGCGCAGTCGTAGTAGGCGTCGTCCTGGATGTTGTAGAGGAGCATGACCAGCGAGTCGCTGGCCGGCTCGTCCGGGTCGGCCGCGTCCATCGGGCCGAAGTGCTCCTCGTCCACGGCGACGATCTGGTTGGCGAGCTTGTTGCCGACGTAGTTGATTTCCGCCTGGGTGAGGGTGAACTGCGCCGCCGTGGCGGTGGCGCAGGGCTTGAACCCGTCGCCCGGGTTGTGGTCGAACTGCGGGTCGAGGCTGGCCACGCCGGCTGGCGCGGTGCCGTCGAGCGGGGTGCCCTTCGGGACGTAGATGTAGACCGGGGTGCCGTCCGGGGTGGTGTTGGCGTAGACCCGGGTGAAGTCCTGGTTGTAGGTGCCGCCCGCCGCGCTGTCGTTGATCGGCAGCGTGATGGTCGGCTCGCCGGGAAGGTTCTCGTGATCATTGGCCTGGGCCGGGGCCGAGACCGTGAAGGCGAGCGCCGTCACGCCCGCCACCGCGGCCGCGATCCGGCTCGGTCGTCTCATTCGCACGCGGATGCCTCCTGCCGATGAGGCGGTGATCAGCTCCGGCCACCGCCGTCGGGTTGCCCGTCTGTCCCCTCAGGATGCTCGCGAAGGCAGCATCTGACCAGGGGATTGTTGTCTTCAGGCAACCACTTGCGACGTTCGTTGCGAAGCGGCTACAGGCCATATGTGCGGCACGAACGGTCGTCACGTACCGCCGTACGGACGACTACCGCGCACCGTCCGGCGGGCCAGGGGAGATTCCCGGACCGGCCGGGAGGACGCTCCCCTGCCACCCGGGAAACCGGTGCCGCACTCTTCCGAGCACGACACCTCGGAAGGAGAACGCGATGCGTACGTTGATCGAGAGGCTGGCCCGGGTCCCGCTGGGCGCGGTCGGGCTCGCCATCGCCCTCTGCTCGGCCATGGCGGCCGGACACGTGCTGCTGGTACGGCACGTCCACGACACGGGCGGCCAGGAGTGGCCGCAGTGGGTGGCCCGGTTGACCATCGAGTCGTACTGGGGGCTACTGCCGCTGGCGTTCGTGGCGCTGTGGGCACGGCGGCGGCAGCGCACCGGCCGGCTGGGCCGAATCGGGGCTGCACTGCTGGCCGCCGGGCCGGTCGCCGCGCTGCTCATCGCCGTCGCCGCCGTGGCCTGGGGCGGCATCCTCCGCCGCGGCGACCTGCCCGCCTCGGTGATGTCGCTCGAACTGCTCTTCTACGTCATGATGCTCGGCGTGCTGGTCACCGGAATCGCCTTCCTGCTGGACGCGGGGGTCCGCTGGTGGGGTGCGGTCCTGATCGTCGGCCTGCTGGCGGACTTCGTCATGCCGCTGGCCCTGTCCGCCGTCTACGCCGTGTTCGGGATCCTGCTGATGGTCGCGGCGCTGCGCTCGGGCGGCGAGGCCGTCTCCGTCGAGCCCGCCGTCGAACCGGCTCACTGAGGGGGTAGGGGGATGAGGGGAGCCGCGGTGACGGCGGGGGTGGGCGGCGTGCGGCGAGGAACGCGCGTGGCCGCCGGCACCGCGGTCCCCTCCGCCGTGGCCGCCATCGCCGGTGGCGCCCTGGTCGTCGTCGCCGGGCCGGGCGCCAACTGGACCCTGGCCAGCAACGTCACCCACAGCGTCCTACTCCTGGCGGCCGGCTGGTGGCTGCTGCGCAGCCGCGACGGCAGGCGGGTGGGCGGACTCCTCGTCGGTACCGGTGCCGCCGGGGCGGCCACCCTGCTCGCCGCCGGCTGGACCGCGCTCGGCTGGCCGGGATGGCAGGTGGCCGCGTGGCTGCAACTGTGGCTCTGGGCGCTGTTCGTCGTGCCACTGTTCACGGTGCTGCCGGCCATCTTCCCGGACGGTCGGCCACCGGCGCGGGCATGGCGCTGGGTGCCGTGGCTGGGCGCGGCCGCCACCGCGGTGACCCTCCTCGACGGCGCGCTCGGGCCCGGTCCGCTGCCGACCGGCGAGGCCGCGGCACCGGCCAACCCGATCGCGGTCAGCTTCTCCCCCGCGCTGGGCCTCGCCTCCGGCGGGGCCGTCGTCGTCGCCGTGCTGGCGGCGCTCGCCAGCCTCGCCGTGCGCTGGCGACACGGGAACCGGACGCAACGCCAGCAGCTCAAATTCGTCTGGTACGCGCTCGGGGTGGCCATCACCATCGAACTGGTGGGCGGGCTGATGCCGCGCCCGCTGGCCCAGGTCGGCTACTTCCTCATCCCGGTGCTGCTGGTCGGCGCGATCGCGCTGTCGGTCCGCCGCTACCGGCTCTACGACATCGACCCGTTCATCCGCCGCACGGTCGTCCTCGCGGTGCTCACCGCGCTGATCTTCGCCGTCTACCTGGCCGTCGTCTCGGCGCTCGGCACCGCCGTCGGTCCCGCGCCCGGGCTCGCGCTGATCGCGTCGGCGGTGGTGGCGGCGACGGCCGACCCGGTGCGCCGGCGGGTGCAGCGGGAGGCCACCCGCTGGCTGTTCGGGCAACGCGAGGAACCGCTGGAGGCGCTGGCGGCCCTGCGGGAACAGTTGCGCGCCGTCGCCGATCCCTCGGAGCTGCCGGCGACCACCGCCACCGTGGTGGCCCGTGCGCTGCGGGCCCCGTACGTGTCGGTCCGGCTGCTCACCGAGGGCGTGCACGAGGAGGTGGCCCGGGTCGGCGGGCCGGCCGGCGAGCCGTCGGTGGAGGTACCGCTGGAGTGGCGCGGCGAGCTGGTCGGCACGCTGACCGTGGGGCCCCGGGTGCCGGGTGAGGCGTACTCCCGGGCTGACCTGGCATTGCTGGCCGAGCTGGCGCACGGGATCGGGTCGGCGCTGCACGCCGTCCGCCTCGCGACCGAGCTGCGGGTGGCTCAGGAGCGGGCGGTGCACGCGCGGGCGGACGAGCGGCGCCGGCTGCGGCACGACCTGCACGACGGCCTGGGACCGCTGCTCTCCGGCATCGGGCTCGCGCTCGACGGGGTACGCCGGACCACCGCGATGGACGATCAGCTCGCCGGCGAGCTGCGACTCATCTCCGGGCAGGTTCGTTCCGCGGCCACCGCGGTCCGCCGCATCATCGACGCCATGCAACCGGCGGCCGTGGCCGACCTCGGGCTGGTCCAGGCGGTCGCCGAGCATCTCGACCGCTGCGCGCCCCTGCCCGGGGCACCCTCCTTCCGGTACGTCCACCGGGGTGTGCCGGATGCCGACGTGCCCGCCGTCTCGGAGGCGGCGTACCTGGTGGTGCTGGAGGCGGTGGCGAACGTACTGCGGCACGCGGAGGCGGCCGCCTGTACGGTCACCCTCACTGGCGGAGCGCGACTGACCGTGCAGGTCGACGACGACGGCCGGGGCATCGGCGACCGGTACATCGCCGGGGTCGGTACCGGATCGATGCGGCGGCGGGTACGGGAGTTGGGCGGCCAGTTCGAGCTGGGTCCCCGCCCGGGTGGCGGTACCCGGGTGCGGGCGGTGCTGCCGGTTGGGGGAAACCGATGAGTTCCCTGCGAGTGGTGATCGCCGACGACCATCATGTGTTCCGGATGGGACTGCACCGGCTGCTCGACAGCGTGCCGGGGATCATCGTGGTGGCGGAGGCGGCGGACACCGCCGGGGCGGTCGCGGCCGTGCGGGAGCATGACCCGGACGTGGCGATCATCGACCTGCACATGCCCGGCGGGGGCGGTGTCGACGCCACGGAGGAGATCCGCGGGCAGGGCCTGCGGACCCGGGTGCTGGTCCTCACCATGCACTCCGACCATGCCATGGTGCGTCAGGCGATCCGGGCCGGCGCGCGGGGCTATCTGTTGAAGGACGCCGAGCCGGACGAGATCATCGGCGCGGTCCGGGCCGTGCACGCGGACCAGGCGATCTTCGACGCCGGGGTGGCGGACGGGATGCTCGTGGCGCTCGGCGAAGCCGGCCCCACCAGCCCGTTTCCGCAGCTCACCGAGCGGGAGCTCGACATCCTGGCGCGGATGTCCGCGGGTCAGTCCAACCAGGCCATCGCGGCCCGGATCGGGATCAGCCTGAAGACGGTGCAGAACCACGTCTCGAACGTCCTGCTCAAGCTCGGCGTGGCCGACCGGGCGCAGGCGGTGGCGAAGGCACGGGACGCGGGCGTGCATCGTCGGGGTTGACCACCCCGACGCCGGTCCCGGGCGGCCCACCCGTCCGGGTTACCGCTACCGTTCCCGGTCGGGGAGGTGCCGTGTACGTCGTATCGGTGATCAACTACAAGGGCGGGGTGGGCAAGACCACCATGACCGCCAACCTCGGGGCCGAGCTGGCCAACCGGGGGATGAAGGTGCTGCTGATCGACCTCGATCCGCAGGCCAGCCTGACGTTCAGCTTCTACGAGCCGGACGACTGGCGGGACCGGCTGCGCGACGAGCGCACGGTCAAGCGCTGGTACGACGGCCTGCGCGGGGACACCGAGAAGACCACCCTCGGCGAGCTGGTGGTCTCCCCCGGCCCGGCGAACGCGCAGCTCAAGGGGGCGGGCCGGCTCGACCTGATCGCGTCGCACCTCCAGCTCGTCGACATCGACCTGGCGCTGGCCCGGGGCGTGGCCGACGGCGACGAGTACGACGCCGAACTCTTCCGGGTGCGCGGCTCGCTCGACCAGGGGCTGCACGACCCGGCGCTGGACCCGTACGACCTGGTGCTCATCGACTGCCCGCCGAACTTCAACGTGGTCACCCAGTCGGCGATCATCGCGAGCGATCACCTGCTCATCCCGGCGAAGGCCGACTACCTGTCCACCCTCGGCATCGACTACCTGCACGCCAACGTGCGGGAGCTGGTCGACCGGTACAACGCCGACTCGCGCCGGTTCGCGAAGATCCGCCGCCACCACAAGGTGGCCCCGGGCATCGCCGGCGTGGTGTTCACCATGGTGCAGGTGATGGCGCAGCGGCCGGTCGCCGCCCATCAGGGCTACCTGGATCAGGTGCGGGCGCTCGGCGTGCCGGTCTTCCCGACCGTGCTGCGGGAGAACGTGACCCTGTTCGCCACGAACACTCCCCGCGGGGTGCCGGTGGTGCTGCGGGACCGGGTGACCGCGCCGGCGGTCCGCGAAGAGCTGCGCCAGATCACCACCGACTTCCTGGCCGCCCTCCAGCCGGATTCGACGCCGAAGTCCCCCGCCCCCGTCACCCCGCCCGGGGCCGGAGCCGGATCCGAGGCCGAGGCAACGGCAACGGCCACCGCCGGGGTTGACGCATGACCGAACCGACGCGGGCGGTGCTGGCCAGGGTGGCCGAGTTCCTGGCCGGCCTCTCCGCCGCCGAGGTGGCCGCCCTGGCCGAGGGACGCGCCCGGCTGGCCGTGCTGCCCGCCGCCGACGCTCCGGCACCGGCCGTCGCCGGGGACGGCGGCGCCCCGCCCGGCCGGGCCGCCGCCCCGCACGGTGACGTCATGTCGGGACCGGGCACCGCCGGGCCCGGTTCGACCGGTGGCGTCCGGCCCGTCGCCAGGTCATCACCGTCCGGAGTGGATGTCGGGCGGGCGCACGCCGCACTGGCCGCCATGTCGCGGCGCGACGACGGTACGGCGTACCTGTCGTCGTGGACGGCGCGGGACTTGCGGGCCCTCGCCGCCCGGGCGGGGCTGCGCGGAGTGGCCGGGCTGCGGAAGATGGAGTTGGTCGAACGGATCGTCGACCGCACCATCGGCTTCCGGCTCGACTCCACCGCCATCCGCCGACGCTGAGGCGCGACGCTTCGGCGCAGCGACCCGGGAGATCCCATGCCGCCGTCCCGTCTCGCGGTACGCGTCGTCGCCCCGGCCCTGGCCGGCGCGCTGCTGGTGGGCGCCGCGTCCGGATGCGGTGTCACCAGCGACCGGGTCGAGGCGCGGCTGCTCGACGGGCAGCTCAGCCTCCGCTTCGAACGGACCTGCCCGGTGGGCATGCTGACACTGATCGACCCGGCGCGCCGACCGGCGGCAGCGACGGGCGCGCCGTCGGTGGCGTCGACGGGGACGGCCAGCGTCGAACCCAGCGTGTCCCCAGGCTGGGAGGCGGAACCGGAGGTCTGGTGGCAGATCCGGACCCCCAACGTCAATGACGACGTCGACCTCAGGTCGGTCGTCGTCGGCGAACCGGCCGACGGCTTCGAGGAAGTGGTGGACCGGACCGAGGGCGAACTCCCGCAACGCCTGAACCTCCGGCTGAACAATGCCTACCTGTTCGACGCCGACATCGACGTCACCGAGGTTGCCGACGGCCAGCCGCACCACCTATCGGCTCCACCAGGTCTGGGCGGAACTCTGGCCCGCGGACCGCTGCTGACCCAGCCGGACGCCGTCGAGGGCTCTAGGCTGGGTGGTCGAGGGACGTCGAGGTGAGGAGGCCCGAGATGGCCCGCTACGCCGCCCTGCTGCGAGGCGTCAACGTCGGCACCACCCGGCTGGCGATGACCGACCTGCGCCGCCTCGTCGAGGACCTCGGCCACGAGAACGTGAAGACGTACCTGCAGAGCGGCAACGTGGTCTTCACCAGCCCGCCGACGAAGGACGAGATCCTGGCCGAGGGCATTGCGCGGAAGCTCACCGACGAGCTGGGCCTGCGCGTGCCGGTGCTGGTCCGCGGCGGCGGTGAGCTGGCGGCGATCGCCGACGCCAGCCCGTACGCCGGGAAGCAGGACGACCAGACCCGCGTGCTGGTGGCCTTCCTGTCGGCCAAGCCCACCGCCGCCCGGGTCAAGGACCTGGCCGTGCCGCCCGGCGAGAACATCGAGTACGAGGTGATCGGCCGGGAGATCCACCTGCATTTCCCGGACGGCGGGTACGGGCGGACCAAGTTCACCAACGCGTACCTGGAGAAGAAGCTGGGCGTGGTGGCCACGACCCGCAACTGGAAGTCCGTGCTGGCGCTGCGCGACCTGACCGCCGCCTGAGCGGAGGGGCTGGCCGGCCCCTCCGCTCAGGCGCGTCAGAAGCGGTACGCGGTGTGGTACTCGGGCACCAGCACCCGGCTGCGCGGCGACACCCGGCGCACCTCGGCGATCAGGGCGTCGAGGCGCTTGCGGTCGCTCTCCGCCACGGTCGGCGGGTTGGTCAGCGGGGTCTCGAAGTTGTCCCAGTGCACCGGCACCACGACCTTCGGAAAGTCCAGCGCGGCCATCAGCCGGGGCACGTAGTCGGCGGTGGCGGTGGTGGCGGCGGAGGCCACCATCGCCACGTCGGGGGCCAGCCCGGCCAGGTTGCGCTCGTTCAGGTCGCTCGCCCCCATGAAGAACACCGACGGCCCGCCGGCCACCCGGATCTGGTACGCCAGGGTGTCCCCCTCGGGCAGGTCGGAGATCTTCTCCGGCTTCGGCGGCGGGCTGACCCGTACGCCGGGGAAGGCCATCGACCAGGCGGCGTTGCGGCTGTGCAGGGAGCTGACCACTTCGACGGTGTAGTCGCCGAAGTCGAGCACCTCGCCGCCCTTGACCGGGGCGAGCCGGCCGGCCGGCAGCCCGTACGCCAGCCCCAGGTGGTAGGCGGTCAGCGTGCCGATCACGCGGGCGCCGGTCCGGCCGGCGAGGTACGGCACGTCGTTGAAGTGGTCCCAGTGGGTGTGCGTGACCAGGATGGTCTCCGCCCGGTCGACCAGCGGGTCGATGACGTCGGTGTGCACCGTCAGCGGGGTGTCGGCGTTGAACGCGCCACGGAACAGGCCGGTGTCGTAGCGGCTCAGGTACGGGTCGACCAGCACGCTCCGGTCGCCGAGGTCGATGCGCCAGCCGGACGTACCCCACCAGCGGAAGCTGACCGCGCCGGAGCGGCGGGTCCCGGCGGCGGCGACCGGCGCGGTGGCCGCCGCCGGGGCGGCCTGGGCGGGTGCGGCCGGCGCGCCGGCGCCGAGGCCGGCGGCCGCGGCGGTGCCGACGGCGGCGTCGCGCAGGAAGCGGCGGCGGCCGTACGGGTGGTTGTCGAGCATGGTGGGTCCTCCCCGTGAGGCTGGGCGTTTGGTGCGCCCACCCCACCACCGGGCGGCCGGCCCTGTCCAAGATCGACCGCCGGCATGCTCGATATGCGACGGGATATCGCCGCAGGTCAGCGGGGTTGCCTCCGGCGACCGGCGGGGTCGAATTTCAGCGCAGCGACTCGACCGCGGTCCGGGCTGCCTCGCCCAACGCCAGGTCGACGTCGATCCGCCGGACGCTGAGCCGCTCGGTGCGGCCGTAGACCAGGATCGCGAACCGGCCGCCGTCGGGGTACTCGGCCACCCCGGCCTCCAGGTGCAGGCCGGGCAGGTTGCCGGTCTTCCCGGCGACCCGGACGCCGGGCGGGAAGCCGGCGGCGAGCCGGGTCCAGAAGAGCTGCCGGCCCATCAGCTCACGCACCATCGCGCAGGCGGCCGGCGGCCCGGCCTCGTCCCGCCAGATCAGCTCGAGCAGCCGGGTGATCTCCCGGGGGGTGCTCGACGTGGTGTGCTCCGGGTCGAAGACCCGCATCGCCCGGATCCGCTGGGCCTCCAGGGTGGGGAAGATCCGGGCGAAGTCGCCCTCGGTGCGGGCACCGACGTCGGCGAGCATCATCTCGACCAGGTGCCGGGGGCCGCCGATGATCCGGGTCCGCGGCAGGTCCAGCTCGGCGGCGAGCATCGGCGGCACGTCCGGGCCGATTCGGCGCAGCAGCAGGTCGGCGGCGGTGTTGTCGCTGACCGACATGGTGAAGTACGCGAGGTCGCGCAGGGACACCTCGACGTCGTCGGCGCAGCCGGCCACGCCCCAGCCGCCGAGCCGGTCCGCCGCCCGCACCAGCACCCGCTCGGCCGGGTCGAGCTGCCCGGCGACGACCTGCCGGGCGAACTCCAGCACCAACAGGATCTTGAAGACGGAGGCGATGACGATCTGCTCGTCGGCCCGGACGGCCACCTCCCGCCCCGGGTCGTCCACGTCGACCACGTGCAGGCACCCGCTGATCCCGACCCGACCGAAGATCTCCCCGATCCGCTCCGCCACATCCACCCCGACACGCTAACCAGGAGCGGGCGTTAGGGTGCCGGGGTGGATCTGCTGCGGCACCTGGGGCACTTCGTGGTGGTCGCCCGGGAGCTGCACTTCGGGCGGGCGGCCGAGGTGCTGGGGATGGCGCAGCCGCCGCTGAGCCAGTCGATCCAGCGCCTGGAACGGGAGCTCGGCGCGGTCCTGTTCGACCGGTCGCAGCGCCAGGTCCGGCTCACCACCGCCGGTCAGCTCCTGCTCGGCGAGGCCGACGAGCTGCTCGCCGGGGAGCGCCGGCTGCGCAACCTGATCGACCAGGTACGCCGGGGCGAACTCGGCGTGCTGCGGGCCGGCGTGCCCCCGGAGACCCCGGCGGTGACCCTGCGCGCGCTGCTCGACGCGCTCGCCGCCCGCGCCCCCGGGCTCGACGTCGACCTGCACGAGCTGACCACCGCCGAGCAGCTACGGATGCTCACCGAGGGGCAACTCGACGTCGGCCTGCTGCACCAGCCGGTGGACCGGTCCGGGCTGCGCTTCGGCCCGGCCGTGGCCGTACCGGTGGGGGTGCTGTTGCCCCGGGCGGCGCCGCTGGCCCGGGCCCGCCACGTCGAGCTGGCCGACCTGGCCGGGCTGGACCTGATCACCGCACCGCCGGCCACCGCGCCCGGCTGGCACGACCACCTGCTGGCCGTCTGCCGGGAGCACGGCTTCGCCCCGCCCCGGGTCCGGCACGCCCGCAACCCGGAGTTCCTGTTCGGGCTGGTCCTCGCCGGCGGGGCGGTGGCCGTCGAACCGGAGGCGACGGCGCGCCGGGAGCCCCGGATCGCCTGGCGGCCGATCGCCGGCACACCGCTGGTACGCCGCACCTCGGCGGCCTGGCCGAGCCGGGCCGCACACCCGGCCGCGCCGATGTTCGGGCAGCTCGCGGCGGAGGTGCTGGGCCGCGACGAGCCGCCGCCCGGGCCGGCCACGATCGCGCCCGCCGCCCGCCCCTGGCCGGTGCTGTTCGAGGCGGGTGAGGTTGTCCCAGATCACCCGTCCGGCGTCGTGCAGAGTTGAGCCGATCGGGTACGCCAATGGGATGCATGTCCGGAACGCTTCCGGGCACCCCGATGATGGGAGATGACACTTCGATGGCCGCGAACACCGTTCCCGACATCCCGCTCAACGACGGCAACACCATCCCGCAGCTCGGCTTCGGGGTCTTCCAGATCGACCCGAAGGACACCGCCCGGGCCGTCGGCAACGCCCTCGAGGTCGGCTACCGGCACATCGACACCGCCGAGATGTACGGCAACGAGGCCGAGGTCGGCCAGGCGATCCGCACCTCCGGGCTGGACCGCCGGGAGGTCTTCGTCACCAGCAAGCTCAACAACGGCTTCCACCGCCCCGACGACGCCCGCAAGGCGTTCGAGCAGACGTTGCAGGCGTTGAAGTTCGACTACCTCGACCTGTTCCTGATCCACTGGCCGCTGCCGACCCTGTACGACGGCGACTACGTCTCCACCTGGAAGGTGCTGGAGGAGTTGCAGCGCGACGGCCGGGTGAAGTCGATCGGCGTGTCGAACTTCCAGGTGCCGCACCTGGAGCGGCTGGCCGCCGAGACGGACGTAGTCCCGGCGGTGAACCAGATCGAGGCGCACCCCTACTTCGGCAACGAGGAGGTGCGCGCGTACGACAAGGCGCACAACATCCTCACCGAGGCGTGGTCCCCGATCGCCCAGGGCAAGGTGCTGGACGACCCGACGATCGTCGACATCGCCGAGGAGGTCGGCCGCACCCCGGCCCAGGTGGTGCTGCGCTGGCACGTGCAGCGCGGCGACATCGTGTTCCCGAAGTCGACCACCCCGGAGCGGATCGAGGAGAACTTCCACATCTTCGACTTCACCCTGGACGACGCCGCGATGGACCGGATCAGCAGCCTGGACCGGGGCGAGGCCGGCCGGCAGGGCCCCAACCCGGACACCTTCGACTACGTACCGAGCTGAGATCCTCGCTGTAACGAGCACCGACCGTACGACGCCTGCAAGAGGGGGCCCGGTGGGCCCCTCTTCGCGTACGGAAGGACCGTCTCGCCGGATGATGCGCCGCCGCCTCTTGGCCCTGCTGTCGTTGCTGATCATCACCACCGTCGCCGCCTGCGGCACCGGCACCGCTCCACAGGCCAGCCGGTGGAACGTGCCGCCGGCACCCACGGTGACGCCGCCGCCCCCGCTGAAGCCCGCGCCGACCACGGCCGCCCAGGTACGCAGCCGGGTGAACACCGCGATGCTCGACCTGGACGCCGAGTTCCACCCGGAGACGGCCCAGTACACCGAGGAGAACACCGAGGCCTGGAAGTTGATCTCGCTGTGCCGGGACGCCCTCCCCTCGGACCGTCGGCGCACCGCCTATCGGGAACGGGTCTGGGACGGCGAGACGATCTGGATCCGGCAGTACGTGGTCGGCTATCTCAAGGTGCCGGGCCGCAAGCTCGCCGACGAGCTGCGGGGTGTCCTGAAGACCTGCAGGAAGTACACGGTGCCGGGCGACGGCCGCACCTCGGTGATCGTGCGGCCCTCGCCGCCGCCGGTAGCCAACGGACCGGACACGATCACCTTCTGTGAGAAGCTGATCGGGCAGAGCACCCGCCACCAGTGCACACTGCTGCTGGCCCGGGGAAACTTCGTGCTCCAGGTGGACGTGGCGGGCAAGGACGGCGCACTGACCGCCGCCACCGAACTGCTGGCCAGGATCGCGCCGCTCGCCACCACCGCCCTCGGGCAGGCCACCTGACGGTGGCTCCGGTCAGGAACCGGACGGTGTCGCCGCGGCCCGCTCGGCGACCCGGCGGAACGCGGCCTGGGTCGGTGAGCCCGGCTCGGGGACGTAGACGATCAGCCGCTGGTCGGTCTCCGGCACCTGCAGCACCCGGCACTCGAACTCCAGCGGCCCCAGCTCCGGGTGCGCCACCCGCTTGACCGTGGGGCGGCGCTCCCCCACCTCGTGCTCGGCCCACAGCTCGGCGAACCGGGGCGACACCCCGAGCAGCTCGGTGACCAGGGCGGCGATCGCCGGGTCGGCCGGGTAGCGGCCGTACGCGGCGCGCAGGTCGGCCACCGAGGTACGGGCGAAGCGGACCACCTCCGGGTCGCCCCAGTACGACTCCGGCACCTCCCGCCGGAACATCCAGCGGACCATGTTCCGCTCGTCGGCCGGCATCGCCGACAGGTCCCCGACGAACCAGGTGGCCAGCCGGTTCCAGGCCAGCACCTCGTAGGCGGCGTCGACCAGGAACGCCGGCGTCTCGGCCATCGCGTCCAGCAAGTGCCGCAGCCCCGGCGGCACCGCCCGGGCCGGCCCGGTCGCCTCCGGCGGGTTCTCCCCCGCGATCCGGAACAGGTACGCCCGCTCGTCCCGGCCCAGCAGCAGCGCCCGGGCCAGGGCGGCGAGCACCTGCCGGGACGGGTGCGGGCCCCGGCCCTGCTCGATGCGGATGTAGTAGTCGACGGAGATGCCGGCGAGCTGGGCGACCTCCTGGCGGCGCAGGCCCGGCGTGCGGCGGCGTACCCCCTCGGGGAGGCCGACCTCGGCGGGGCGCAACCGCCCGCGGCGGGCGCGCAGGAAGCCGGCCAGCTCGGCCCGGCGCAGCGTGGTCATGCCTCCAGCCTGCCGCAAGCCCGGCCACCGAGGGTGGTACCGCCGGTACCAGCCTCGACGGGTCTCTCCCGCACCGCCCGGCCCGGCGGCAGCCTCGATGGCATGACGACGACGATCGCCCTGATCACCGGGGCCAACAAGGGAATCGGCCTGGCCACCGCCCGGCAGCTCGGCGCGCGCGGGATGACCGTGCTGCTCGGCGCGCGGGACGCCGGGCGGGGCCGGGAGGCGGAGCGGGCGCTGCGGGCCGAGGAGATCGACGCCCGGTTCATGCCGCTGGACGTCACCGACGAGGCGTCGGCCGCCGCCGTGGCCGAACTGGTCGAGCGGGAGTACGGCCAGCTGGACGTGCTGGTCAACAACGCCGGCATCGTCCGGGCCGACGGGTCGGCGCTGCCCAGCGAGACCACCCTCGGCACGCTGCGCGAGGTGTACGAGACGAACGTGTTCGGGGTGGTGGCGGTGACCAACGCGCTGCTGCCGCTGCTGCGCAAGGCGCCCGCCGCGCGGATCGTGAACGTCTCCAGCGAGGTCGGCTCGATCGCGGTGATGACCGACCCGCAGGGCGCCCTGTTCGCGCTGACCTCGGTGCCCTACCCGTCCTCGAAGGCGGCGCTGAACATGGTCACCGCCATGTACGCCAAGGAGCTGCGGGACACCCCGGTCAAGGTGAACGCGGCCAACCCCGGCTACTGCGCCACCGACCTCAACGGACACTCCGGCTTCCGGACCGCGGAGGCGGGCGCCGAGGTCAGCGTGCATCTGGCGACGCTGCCGGAGGATGGGCCGAGCGGCCTGCTCTGGGGTTTCCAGATGGACGCCGGCGGCGGATACGGCGTACTGCCCTGGTGAGAGCTTGACTTCGCGTGCACTGGAAGGTCGAGGGTGGTCGGTGACCCAGCAGGGGAGGGAGAACCTGTGAAGTACCGCACCATCGGCACCGACCCGGCCACCCGACGCGAGGTCAGCGTGCTCAGCCTCGGCGCGATGCTCTTCGGCACCGCCACCGACGAGGCCACCGCGTACGCCATCCTCGACCGGTACGTGGCGGCCGGCGGCACGTTCATCGACACGTCGGACAACTACGCGTTCTGGCAGAACGGGGGCCAGGGCGGGGAGAGCGAGGAGTTGCTCGGCCGCTGGCGGCGCAGCCGCGGCGTCGGCGGCGAGGTGGTGATCGCCACCAAGCTGGGCGCCCGCCCCCTCGCTCCGGGGACCAGCTACGTGGACAACCCGGAGGGCCTGTCGGCCAAGGTGATCCGCGAGTCGGCCGAGCGCAGCCGGGAGCGCCTCGGCGTGGACAAGCTGGACCTGCTCTACGCGCACATCGAGGACCGGACCGTGCCGCTGCGGGAGACCGTGGAGGGCTTCGCGGAGCTGGTCGCCGAGGGCACCGTCGGGCTGCTGGGGGCCAGCAATCACCGCGCCTGGCGGGTGGATCGGGCCCGGGCGATCGCCGCCGACGCCGGGCTGCCCGGCTACGAGGTGCTGCAGTACCACCGCAGCTACCTGCCCCGCCGGCTCGACCTGCCGGGCGAGCTGGACCCGGACGGGGACCTCGGCTGGGTCGGGCCGGACCTGGCCAGTTACCTGCGAGCCGAGCCGCAGCTCACCCTGGTCGCCTACTCGCCGCTGCTGAAGGGCGCGTACGTCCGGCCCGACCGGCTGGGCGCCGAGTACGACCTGCCGAGCACGCCGGCCCGGCTGGCGGCGCTGCACGCGGTGGCGGCGGAGACCGGGGCGACGGTGAACCAGGTGGTGCTGGCCTGGCTGCTGGGCGGGGACGTGCCGTCCATCCCGCTGGTCGGCTTCTCCTCGGTGGCGCAGCTCGACGAGAGCCTCGCCGCGGTGGACCTGGAGCTGACCGAGGAGCAGCGGGCCCGGCTCGACGCGGCGCGCTGAGCCCCACCGGTCACGGCGTGGCGGCCGTCCCGTCGCGCCGTGACCCGGTCAGCTCGATGCGCCAGTCGTTGGAGCGCATCAGGTGCCCCGGCGGGTACTCGAACTCGGTCTCGCCGAGCAGGGTGAAGCCGGCCTTGCGGCAGACCGCGTTCGACGGCGGGTTGTCCACCGACGGGTAGGCGTGCGCGAAGCGCCGGTCGCCGCGCGCGGCGGCCTCCGCGGTCACCGCGCGCACCGCGGCGGTCGCCAGCCCCCGTCCCTGGTACGCGGGCAGGATCGCCCAGCCCATCTCGTAGACCGGCTCGCCGCGCCAGTCGCGTTCCCAGAAGCCGACGCTGCCGACCTTCGTCCCGTCGGGCAGCCGCACGGTGAACATGGTCCCGCTGCGCGGGCCCGCGCCGCGCACGTATCGCTCGTGCCGGGCGAGCACCTGCTCGTCGGTCTCCGGGCCGCCGGTGTGCGCGCGCACCTCGGGCGAGTTGAGCTGCTGCAACAGCGCCAGGTCAGCGGTGCTCCAGCGGACCATCCGCACCTCGGTCATGTCGTCCCCCTCTTCCGGCGCTGCATTGAAGCAGGCGCCACCGACAGCCAGGCGATCCCCCGCCAGATCGCATCTAGCGGACTGTCTCGCGCCTGACGGGTGAGGGCCGACGCAGGCGGGGAGGGAGCATGGCACCGCTACAGCTGGCTGTGATCATCGGCAGCACCCGGGCGGGGCGGACGGGCGACCGGATCGGTCGCTGGTTCGTCGAGCAGGCGCGGCTGCGCGACGACCTGGCGGTGACCGCTGTCGACCTCGCCGGGTACGACTTCCCGGCGAGCTATCCCGCCGAGCCCACCGCGGCCATGCGGTCGTTCGTGCAGCAGGTGCGCCTGGCGGAGGCGTTCGTCGTGGTCACCCCGGAGTACAACCACAGCTTCCCGGCCTCGTTGAAACAGGCGATCGACTACGCGTACGACGAGTGGCACGCCAAACCGGTCGGCTTCGTGTCGTACGGCTGCCGTTCGATCGGGATGCACGCCGTCGACCAGCTCCGGACCGTCTTCACCGCGCTGCACGCGGTGACGGTGCGCGACGTCGTCGGCGTGGACCTGCTCGCCGGTGAGCTGACCGGGCCGGTCGCGGAGCAGCTCCGGCAGGACGCCCGGGTGCTCCTCGACGAACTCCGCTGGTGGGGTCTGGCGCTGCGCGAGGGCCGCGCCGCCCGCCCGTACGTCTCCTGACAATGCCGACCAGAGAGGTAGTGATCATGGGTAACCGGAACACCGGCCTGGCCGTCGAAGCCGACGGTCTGGTCCGGTCGTTCGGCGCGACCCGCGCGCTCGACGGCTTGGACCTGCAGGTCCCCGCCGGCACCGTCTACGGGCTGCTCGGGCCGAACGGGGCCGGTAAGACCACCGCGGTCCGGGTGCTGGCCACGCTGCTGCGCCCCGACGGTGGCCGGGGGCTGGTCTTCGGCCACGACGTGGTGACCGAGGCCGACGCGGTGCGCGCCCGGGTCAGCCTGACCGGGCAGTACGCCTCGCTCGACGAGGACCTGACCGGGATGGAGAACCTGGTCCTGCTGGGCCGCCTGCTGGGCCTGCGCAAGCCGGCGGCCCGGGCGAGGGCCGAGAGCCTGCTCGCCGCGTTCGGCCTGACCGACGCGGCGGGCCGGCAGGTGAAGAAGTACTCGGGCGGGATGCGGCGCCGGATCGACATCGCCGCGAGCATCCTCAACACGCCGGACCTGCTCTTCCTGGACGAGCCGACGACCGGGCTGGACCCGCGCAGCCGCAACCAGGTGTGGGAGATCATCCGGGCGGTGGTGGCCCACGGCACGACCGTCCTGCTCACGACGCAGTACCTGGACGAGGCCGATCAGCTGGCCGGCCGCATCGCGGTGGTCGACCACGGCCGGGTGATCGCGGAGGGCACCCCGGGCGAGCTGAAGTCGTCGGTCGGCTCCGGCACGATCCACGTGCGACTGCGGGACGCGGGCCAGCGCTCGGCGGCCGAGCAGGTGCTGCGGACGGCCCTGGGCGTGCCGGTGCAGCTCGAGCCGGACCCGGTGGCGATGACGGCCCGGGTCGGCGAGGACGGCACCGACCTGGAGGCCGGCGAGCAGGCGGCGCGGGCGCTCGGGGAACTGGCCCGCGCCGGCATCGTCGTGGACGACTTCTCCCTCGGCCAGCCGAGCCTGGACGAGGTGTTCCTGGCCCTGACCGACCATCCCGCCGGCACTGCCGACGAGCGGGACGACGAGCTGGAGGCGGCCCGATGAGCGACACCGCGACCACGACCGGGCGGGCACCGTCGGTCTACGTGCCGTCCACCGAGGCGTTGGCGACGGTCCTCGCGCCGGGTGCGCGGCCGCCGCGACCGGGTGCCCTGTCGGCGTCGCTCACCTTCGGCTGGCGGGCGATGTTGAAGATCAAGCACGTGCCGGAGCAGCTCTTCGACGTGACCGCCTTCCCGATCATGATGGTGCTGATGTTCACGTACCTGTTCGGCGGCGCGCTCGCCGGCAGCCCGCGCGACTACCTGCAGTTCTTCCTGCCCGGCATCATGGTGACCAGCGTCGTGATGATCACGATGTACACCGGCGTCGGCCTGAACACCGACATCGAGAAGGGTGTCTTCGACCGGATCCGGACCCTGCCGGTCTGGCGGCCGGCCGCGCTGGTCGGGATGATCTTCGGGGACGTGCTGCGCTACGTCCTCGCCGCCCTGGTCATCCTCGGTGTCGGGCTGGTGCTCGGCTTCCGGCCCGGCGGCGGGCTGGTCGGCGTGCTGGCGGGCATCGGCCTGCTGGTGGTCTTCTCGTTCGCGTTCTCCTGGGTCTGGACGTTCTTCGGCCTGGTCCTGCGCAGCGAGAAGTCGGTGATGGGGGTCAGCATGATGGTGCTGTTCCCGCTGACCTTCCTGAGCAACGTGTTCGTCGACCCGGGCACCATGCCGGGTTGGTTGCAGGCGTTCGTCAAGGCCAATCCGATCACCCACCTGGTGGCGGCGGTCCGCGCCGTGATGTCCGGCTCGTTCGACGCGACGAACACCATGTGGCTGCTGCTGTGGAGCGCCGGTTTCCTGGTGGCCTTCGGCACCCTGACCATGTACCGCTACAACCGCCGCTGACCTCAGGCGGGGGTGCCGTCCCGGGACGCGGCGGTACCCCCGTTGCGGCGATCAGCGGCTGTCAGACTGGGCGCATGTCGGTCGCCAGCAAGCTTCAGATCAAGCCGGGGCAGCACATCGTGGTGCTGCGGAAGCCGGACGAGGTGGAGATCGAGGGTACGTCGAGCGCGGCGGTCGCAGAGGTGGCCGCCGCGGACGGGGCCGTGGTCTTCGTGACCGCCGCGGCGGATCTCGCCACCTCGGAGGTGGAAGCCGTCCTGGACCTGGCACGGCGGGACGCGCTGGCGTGGGTGGCCTACCCGAAGGGGGGCCAACTCGGCACCGACCTCAACCGGGACAGGCTCGCGGCCGCCCTCAGCCAGCGGGGGGTCCAGCCGGTGCGGCAGATCTCCGTTGACGCCACCTGGTCCGCGCTGAGGTTCCGCCCCGCCGGCTGAGCTAGAGGCGCCAGGGCACGGGCTCGGGTGGGAGGTAGCGGCAGGTGCTCCCGGTGGAGACGGCGTCGCGCAGGTGGGCGGCGAGCGTGGGATGGCGCTCGCCGATCCGGCGCAGCGTGTCCCGGATCCGGGCGGTCACCGCCTTGCGGGCCCGCTCGGCCTCGTCGCCGAGTCGGCGGCTGCGGCCGGCCAGCCCGGCGGCGGCGCGCAGTTCGGCCAGCAGCGCCGTGCGTTCGACGTCCAGTGCGGTCGCCTTCGCCTCGTCGCCGCGTACGGTGGCCCGGTCGATCTCGTCGTCCAGCCGTTGCAGGTGGCGCCGGTAGCGGGTCTTCGCCTCGTCGTCGAGCACCGGGTCGCCGCCGAACCGGCGGGCGGCGGCGAGTTCCGGGCCGGCAGCGGGGTCGAGCAACTCGACCACGGGCACGTCGACGCCGGGCCGGCCGAGCAGCAGGCGCAGGTCGTGCAGGCCCTTGGCATCGGGCAGGTGCACCACGGTGCCGGCGTACGCGAGTCGCCAGACGGCGCCGTCCGGGCGGAACTCGTGGTCGACGGCCGGCCCGGGTCGGGCCGACGCCGGACCGCCGGCGGGATGCGCGCCGGCGGACACCGGGACGCCGGTTTCCGGCGCCTCGGCGCCGAGTCGGTGCAGCACCTGCGCCATGCCGAGCACTCGCGCCTCGTCCGCCGCGTCGGCGCGCAACCGCGCCGCCGCGCCCGCGTCGCCCGCCCGGCCGCGCGCGGTCAGGGCGTCGACCAGCGCGGCCCGGCTGATCAGCGACCAAGGGCGGGAGCCCATCCGGTCGGCGGCATCGCGGGCCGCCTCGAACCCGGCGACGGCGTCGTCCCAACGCTCCAGCGCGGCGTCGACGCCGGCCAGCCAGTGGTCGACCGGGCCGCTGATGTCGCACCCGAACAGCGCGGCCATCCACCCGCCGCGGTGCGGCACCAGCGCCGCACGCACCTCGGCGCAGCGACGCCGGTCGCGGCTCGCGGCGGCGGCCTGCGCGCGCAGGCGCAGCCACAGCGGTGACACCGGACGGGGATACGTCGTGCCGGCGGCGTCGATGCCGGCGGTCAGCCGTACGGCCGTCTCGGTGTCGCCGCGTTCGGCGGCGGTGATCGCCCGGAGCAGCTCCGGATGCGGGTGCCCGGCCGCGTCGAGCCCGTCGAGGAGGGGGTCGAGCTCGGCGAACCGGCCCTGCAGCAGCAGCCGCGCCCAGCGCAGGTGATGCCCCATGAACGCGTGGTCGGAGTGCTCCCACTCGCCGTAGCCGTCCATCTCGGCCAGGTGTTCGTCGGCCTCGACGAAGTCGCCCCGGAACCCGGCGATGATGCCGGCGTCGATGGCGGCGGCCATCCGGTGGCGGGCCACGTCGCCCGCCCGGCAGCCGCTGACGAAGGCGGTGAACTCCCGGTGGTAGCCCGGGTCGCCGAGTTCCAGCAGGGCGACCCAGCGCAGCGACGTGGCCCACAGCTCGGTCTCCCGGTCGCCGGTCCGGCGGCCCACGTCGCGGATCTCGGCGGTGACGGCGGCCCGGTCGGCGGCGGTGCCGAGCCCCCAGGTCGTGTCGTGGCGGGCCCACAGGCTGAAGGTGAGCGCCTCGTCGTCGCGGCCGTGGCGGGCGAGTGTCTCGGTGGCGGTGATGAGGTCGGCGGCCAGGGTGCTCGCCGGCAGCTTGCCGTCGGGCTCGCCGATGAGCCGCCGGTACGCCTCGCGCACCAGGTCGTCGGGGTCGAGCCGGCGGCGGGCGGTGGCCGACTGCCGGTGGACGGTGAGCGCGACGCGGGCCAGCACGGCCGGCTCGTCGACCGTGCGGGCGAGCGCCGCGGCGTCGGTGAGCAGCCGCTCGGCCTCGTCGCGACCGCCGACGTGGTGCAGCAGTTGGGCGAGCTCCACCATGATCTTGACGCGCCGGGTGGGCTCGGCGGCGACTTCCAGGGCGCGGCGGAAGTGCAGGGCCGACTCCTCCACGGCCAGCCGGCCGCCGGCGTCCCGGGCGGCGGCGACCAGCAGGTCGGCGGCTCGGGACGGGTCGAGGTCGGTGCCGGCGAGCCAGGCGTGGCGCGCCAGGTCGGCCGGGATCAGCTGGTCGGCGAGGGCCGCCGACCGGTCGACGGCGCGGACGACGGCGGCGTGGCGGGCCCGCCGGTCGGCGTCGGGCAGCCCGTCGTAGAGGGTCTCCCGGACCAGGTCGTGGGCGAAGGCGAACCGGCCGCCGCCGCGGGCCACCACCAGCCGGGCGGACACCGCGTGGTCGAGGAGCCGGTCGACCTGCGCGGCCGGGCTGGGCACGCAGGCGGCGAGGAGTCGGCGGTGGAAGACGCGGCCGAGCACCGCGGCCACGGTGAGCGCCTCGACCACCGGGGCGGGCACCTGGTCCAGGCGGCGGCGGACGGCCTCCCGCACGCCGGGCGCGATGGCCGTGACGAGTCCGTCGGCGTTCCACAGCCGAGCGGTCTGTTCCACGAAGAACGGGTTGCCGCCGGTGAGCCGGTGCACCTGCTCGACGAGGGCGGCGTCGGGCTGCCGGTCGGCCGTGCGGGCCATCAGGGTGGCCACTTCCTCGCGGGACAGGCCGGTGAGGGTGATGGTGGTGGCCTTCGCGGTCAGCGGCAGCAGCAGCGGGCGGAGCGGGTGGTCGCCGGACTCCACCTCGGCGTCGCGGTAGGTGCCGATCAGCAGCAGCCGTTCGAACCAGGTGTGCTGGGTGGCGAACAGCAGCAGCCGCATCGAGGCGGGGTCGGCCCAGTGCAGGTCGTCGAGGATCACTACGACCGGCCGGCGCTGGGCGACCGCGACCAGGGCGGTGGTCACGGCGTCGTGGAGCGCGAACTCCTCCTGGCCGCCGTCTTCGCCGCCACCGTCGCCGGGTAGGCCGGCGGCTCGGGTGCCGCTGGTTTCGCCGAGCAGCGCCGCAAGGCCGGGCTCGGCCGCCTGGCCGGCCAGGGCCCAGTCGTCGGCGGAGCGGCGCAGCCGGCGCAGCACCTGCACCCACGGCCAGTAGCCGGGTGCGCTGTCGGAATCCCAGCAGGCCGCGCCGAGGACGAGCGCACCGCGTCGCCGCGCCTCCTCGGCCGCGGCGGTGACCAGCGTGGTCTTGCCGATGCCGGGCTCGCCGGTCACCAGGAGGAGCCCGCCGTGACTGGCGATCACCCGGTCCAGTTCGGCGCGCAGCAGGCCCGCGGGGTGCTCCCGCCCGATGAGCGCCTCGCCGATCCGCGGCTCCATGACGTCCCGACCGTAGCCGACCGGTCCGACAAGGCCGAGCACGAACGCACCTCGAAATCTCAACCAAAAGGTTGAAGGTTGGCCAAGGGGCAACTAGTGTCAACCACATGGTTGAGGATCCGTTGAGGATGGACGCGGTGTTCCACGCGCTCGCGCACGAGGCGCGCCGCACCATGCTGCGCCGGCTCGCCGAACGGGAGCTGACCGTCGGCGAGCTGGCCGAACCCCTGGCGATGTCCCTGGCGGCCGCGTCCAAGCACGTGCAGGTGCTGGAACGCGCCGGCCTGGTCACGCGTACGGTCACCGGCCGGCGGCACGTCTGCCGACTGGAGGCCGCCCCGCTCGCCACCGCCTCCGCCTGGCTGAACTTCTACCAGCGCCACTGGGCCGACCGGCTCGACGCCCTCGAGGCGCTGTTCACCGAGGAAGGGACTGAGCAGTGAGCACCGCCGTACGGCTGCACCGCGACATCCCCGCCCCACCCGACAAGGTCTACCGGGCCTGGCTCGACCCGGACCTGCTGCGCCGCTGGATGGCCCCCGGCGGGCTGGAGGTGACCCGCGCCGAGGTCGAGCCGAGGGTCGGCGGCCGGTACCGGATCTGGCACACCGATGCCGGCACCGACGTCGGCGGGTTCGACTGCGAGCTGGTCGAGCTGGAGCAGGACCGGCGCATCGTCTGGCGCTGGGGCTTCGTCGGCCCGCAGCGCACCGGCGGCCCGGCGTACGACTCGCTGTTGACCGTCACCCTCGACGGGAAGCCGGACGGCGGGACGGGGCTCACCCTCGTACACGAAAGGCTCGAAGCGCTGGCGGCGGCGCTGCCGCAGGTCGCCGACGGGGTCCGGCCCGGTTGGGAGTCGGCGCTGGACAAGCTCGCGGAGGTGGCGGCATGAAGGTCGTGGTGGTCGAGTGGATGAGCCTGGACGGCGTGGTGCAGGCGCCCGGCGCGCCCGACGAGGACCCCAGCGGCGACTTCGCGCACGGCGGCTGGCACCTGCGCTGGTTCGACGACACCTCCCGACAGTGGGTGGTCGACAACCTGAACGCCGCCGGCGGGTTCCTCTTCGGACGGAAGACCTACGAGCGGTTCGCCGCGCACTGGCCGCACGTCACCGGCCCCGAGCGGGTGGTGGCGGAGCCGTTGAACAGCAAGCCGAAGTACGTCGTCTCGTCGACCCTCTCCGCCCCCGCGTGGTCGGGTTCGTCGGTCCTGCCGGACCTGCCGGCGGTGGCCGCGCTGACCAAGTCCGACGAGGGTGAGCTGCACGTGATCGGCAGCGCGCAGCTCGCCACCGCCCTGCTCGCCGAGGATCTGGTGGACGAGCTGCGGCTGATGGTCGACCCGGTACGCCTCGGCGGCGGCAAGCGGATCTGGCCGGCCGACGGCGGGTTGCAGTCGTTCGCGCTGACCCGCTGCACGCCGACCAGCACGGGTGCACTGCTGCTGCACTACGCCCGCGCGCAGGGTTAGGTCACAAGCTCCAGCCGCCCACGCCGCCCCGGTCTTCCCGGCCCCGCTGGTCGCCGAGGCGCCGGCGGGCCTCGCCGGACGCGCGCAGGTCCCGCACCTGGCGCTCGCCATCGATCGGGGCGCGTCGGGTGCGGGCCCAGCGGCGGGCGGCGAGCACGGCGAGCACGATGATGACCAGGACGACGAGCCAGCGCATGTGGGCTCCCTCCGGATGAACTGCCTGCGTCCAGTATGTGCCGGCCAGGTCAAGGCGCCGGGCCAGGACTAGCCGGGGACGCACCGGGTAACCGCGGCCCATGGGTAGCCACAAGCAGAACAAGCACGATCCGGGCGGCGAGTCGGCACGCGCGGGACGGCACTCGGGCAGCGGCGCCCGGGGGCGGCAGGGCTCCGAGGTCGAGCACTCGCCGGAGCGCCGACACCTGCGCGCGGCGACCGGGACGTCAGGCAGCGAACGCGACCATGGCCGGGCCAAGGTCGAGGGCTCGCAGCGGGTCCAACGGCAGGGGACGCGGTGACGTGCCCACGTTCCTGCTGAAGTCGACATACACCGCCGAAGGGTTCGCCGGGCTGATTCGGGACGGCGGCACCAAACGCGCCGAGGTCGTACGGGCCCTGGTGGAGAACGGCGGCGGAGAGATGACCTCGATCCACTTCGCCTTCGGCGCCGAGGACACCTACGTGCTGTGCGACCTGCCCGACCACCAGGCCGCCGCCGCGCTGGCCGTTGCGGTCGGCGCGGCGGGCGGCCTGCGGGTGCAGGTCGTCCCGCTGCTCAGCCCGGACGAGGTCGACGAGGCCGTCAAGATGGCACCCGGCTACGCCCCACCGGGCCGCTGACCATTCCCTCGTCGGTGTCGGCCACCGCTACCCTGGCGCGGTGGCTCGCCCGAAGCGCAACAGACCCGCGAACAGCCGCAAGCCGGCCGGCCGGGCCACCCGCAATGAGCGGCAGGCAGCCACCCCGCCGCCGGACCGGGCGATCCGCTTCGCGTCGAATCCGGGCGCACTGGTCATGGTCGTCCTCATGGGACTCGTCGTGCTCGGCGGGCACCTCGCCGCCCGGTACATCGACGACCCGGCGCTGATCCCGGGACCGTGGCGCATCGTGGTCGCGGTGGCCGCTGCCGTCGTGGTGTTCCTGGCGGTCTCGACGCTGACCCAGCTGACCACGGTGCTCATGCTGCCGGTGACCCCGCCGTCGACCAGAAGCTTCCTCGTGCACATCGGTGAGTTCTCCGCCGTGGGGGCGATCCTCGGGACGGCACTCGGGTTCCGGATGGGCGAGCACCTGTTCGTCGATGCCGGCCGGGATCCGGCGCGCTACGGATTCCCCGACCTGCTCGGCACCATCAGCGACGGCATCACGGTGCTGACGCTGGTCACGGTGGCCCTGTGCTGGCGCCGCTCCGCCGTCCTGGCCTTCGAGCTGGTGCAGGCGATGCGCCAGTCGGGACGGCTACCCGGCCTGGCCTCGTACACGCCGCTGCTGCTGCTCGTCGTGGGCAACTACATCGGCGTGCAGGCCGCGGCCTTCGCGTACCAGCTGCTGGTTCGCTAGGCCGACGGCCGGCAGGGGTCAGCCCGCCTTGCGCACCCGGTAGGCCAGGTGGGTGACGCCGCTGCCCTCGACCACCCGCGTCGGCCCGGCCAGCTGCACGGGGGCGATCTTCAGGCCGGCGAAGAAGGGGATGCCGTCGCCGAGCAGCACCGGGACGAGGTCGACGTGAACCTCGTCGAGCAGGCCGGCCTCGAGGACCTGCGCCGCGATCGTGCCGCCGTTGACGCCGACCTGCTTGTCGCCGGCGATGGCCCTCGCCCGGTCGATCGCGCTGACGATGCCGTCGGTGACGAACACGAACGAGTCGCTCTCGCGCTCCCATCCCTCGGGTACGGAGTGCGTGACGACGACCACCGGCACGTCCATCGGGTGCCGGCCGCCCCAGCCGCGGGTCATGTCGAACAGCCGCCGGCCGACCACCAGGGCGCCAGTCCGCTCGGTCAGGTCGCGCAGGTGTTCCGCGCTCGCCGTCGAGGTGCGGAACGTCATGCCGGGGGTGGCCGTCGGCGTCTCGACGTCCCCGTTCTCGTACCACTGGAAGAGGTACTCGAAGCCACCGTGCGAGGCGTCGGCGATGTAGCCGTCCAGCGACATGGTCGCCCCGGTCGTAACCTTCGTCATCGATCCACTCCTTGGTCCTCGTCGGCCCGCCGGTAACCGGGCCCGCTGCTCTCTGACCAGGGGTAGATCCTGGCGACGCCAGTTTCGACATCGATCCCAGGATTTTTTCGACAGACTTTTGCGGAGGGCTATTCCGGAACGGCGTCCGTGCTGGTGACACACGAAGGCCGGGCACGGCGAGCGTGCCCGGCCTTCGTCGACGTGCTCAGCCGAGCGTGAGCTCGAACGCCGCGTCCTTGTGCTTATGGATCTTGTAGGTGGCCGCCGAGGCGAAGTCCTCGCCGCCGACGAACTTGCGGCCGCCCTCGGCCGGGTAGTACTCGAACCGGATGCGCTGCTCGCCCATGAGCTGCCGGACGACGCCGACGTTCGGTTCGGAGATCCACCACAGCCCGACGAGGTCACCGGTGTCGGCGTTGCGGGCAGCCACGTACCCGCTGAACGGCGTGGTACTCGCCACCGTCAGCGGGACCCCGGCCTCGAGCCGGTAGTCGTAGGTGGTGGTGCCGCCCGCGACGACCGTGATCCGGTCGGCCCGGTCGCGGTTGCCCTCGCCACCGCTCCACTGCGTGGCCTGCCCGGGCACGTCGAAGAGGAGCGGCCACTCGTACGGGCCGAGCTTGTCGATCCGGTAGTGGCCCTCGTCGCCGATGGCGAAGACACCGAAGTTGCTGCCCAGGCCGACCGGCTCGCCGGCGATCCGGACGGCTCCGTGGGACAGCGCGGCGCCGTCCGGCCCGAAGACCTGACCGGCGATGACACCCGCGCGATCCATCTGGATGACCGGCGGCGTGACGGTCTCGCCGGACTCCACGGTGAACTGCGTGGCCCGCCGCGGGTCGCCGGTGCCGCCGCGCGGACCGAGCCACTGGGCGCCGTAGCCCTGGGCCTGGTCCGGCCACGCCAGCAGCTGGTAGGTGCCCGCACCCCGCTGGATGAACTGGGTTACCTTGCCGTTCGCGTCGGTGACCTCGCCACAGCCGTCCGGCATCCGGACCTCCTCGACGCGCACCGGGACGATGCAAACGCCGGCCAGCGGCGTGCCGGTCTTGGCGTCCACCACGGTGGCGGTGATGCGCGCCATTGGCTCCATGACCAGCTTGACGTCGGCCTGCTCGCCGGCAAGGACCGTCACCGTGGTGCCGTCAAACGAGTAGCCCGGGGCGCTGGCCCAGATCTCGTGGGTGCCGACGGGGACGTCCGGGTAGATGACCTCGCCGTTGTTGGTGTCCCGCGAGTCGAGGCCGATACCGGAGGTGAAGTTCAGGATCGGCTGGCCCGTACGCGAGTCCACGGCGGTGAGGCGGACGCTGCCCGTCGGCAGCTTCTGGTCGTCGACCGCGGTGGTCTGCCCCTCGGTGACGGCGAACCGGGCCGCCGCCGACGAGTCCACCGTGCCGTAGGCGTACTGCTGCACGGACAGCGCCGCGCTGGAGAACTGGACGGTGTAGTCCGTGCCGACCGGGACCTGGTCGAGCCGGTAGCGGCCGTCCTCGTCGGTCTGGGCGCTGCCGAAAAACTGGCCGTTGTTGACGTAGACGTCCACGCCGGACAGCGGCGCGCCGGAGGTGTCGGTGAAGCGGCCCGCCACGATGCCGGTGGGCACCAGGGTGTCGTTGACCGTCACCGTGCTGCCCGCGGTGACCGCGAAGACCGTCGCGGCGCCGGGGTCCAGCGTGCCGTAGGCGAACTGGCTGAACGCGCCCAGGTCGAACCGGACGCGGTAGCTGCCCGGCACGACCTGGATGGCGAAATTGCCGTCCGGGTCCGTGCTGCCGTAGCCGAAGCTGCTGTAGTCGACGGCTTCGGCGCCGACGGACGCGAACTGCACCGGGGCGCCGGTCCGGTCGACGAGCCGCCCGGTGAGGGTGCCGACCGGCAGCAGCTCGTCATCGACCACCGTCGTGCCGCCGGCCGTCACGGTGATGAGATTCGCCGACGACCAGTCGGTCTTGCCATAGGCGTACTGCGTCGGGTGGCCCCACGCCTCGAAGTTCACCCGGTACCGGCCCGGAGGGACCGCGTCGAACGCGTAATGACCCTGGTCGTCGAGCCACGCGTAGTCCGTGTGGTCGACGTCGTCGCCGTAGAGGTAGACGGAGCCGCCGGTGACCGCGGCTCCGCCGTCGGTCAGCTGGCCCGTGATGGAGCCCGTGTCTGCTGCCTGGGCCGGTGTGGCCAGCCCGGTCAGGGCCAGGGTGGCACCCAGCAGCAGTGCGCCGAACCGGCGCAGCATCGATCTGCTCATGATTCCTCGGGGGTAAGAGGAGTGAGGATGTGCGGGGACGTGCCCCGCGTCGGCCGTCAGCCTAGCGATGGGCGGTCACACCCGCTGTCCCCTTGCCGTCATCAGGAGAAACGGTGCCGGGCGAGGTGGGCGAGCATCGTCTGGTTCGCTTCCCAACCGTCCGGGAACTTGACCGGCACGTCGAGGTGCACCCGCTCGGTCGACGGGTGCGCGTCGAGCAGCTCGGGGATCCCCGCCCGCGCCACCACGACGCAGGCGTGGCGGTGCCGGGAGGTGAGCACGCAGAGCCGCCCTGTCTCCAGGTGGAACGCGGTCGCGTCGCGCCGCCCGGAGAGCGGGTGCAGCACGATCGTCACGTCGTACTCGCGACCCTGGAGGCGGTTGGCGGTGTCGACGGTGATGCCCGCGCCGGCCTCGCCGAGCCGCGCGCGGATGGCCGCCGCCTGGTCCCGGTGGGCGGCCCCGATGGCGATCCGGTCGGCCGTCACGGGCGTACCCCCGGGGGCCTGTTCGGAGACGGCGACCGCGCCGCGCCGCAGCACCCGCAGCGCGAGGTCCGCGCAGGCCGCGGCGGCCTCGGCATCGGTACGCAGGGTGTGGCGGGCGGGCAGCTCGTACAGCGCCCAGCCCGCGGCGGCCGCCAGCTCGACGGTGGCGTCCAGCTCGTCGCCGGGGCCGGGCTCGGTGAAGGTCAGCGCCCGGTCGGCCAGCCCGGTGCCGGCGCGGAACCCGGTGAACGGGTAGAAGGCCGCCGCGACCACCGGCGCGGCGGTGGCGGGCAGCCGCCAGGACACCGGCAGCCGGTGTACCGGCAGGTCCGGGTTGTGCCGCAGCAGGGTGGCCACCGCCGACTGCATCGGATCCCAGGTCAGGCCGGTCCAGCGGGCGGTCTCGACGGTGGAGAACGGGTCGAGCTGGCCCGGATCCCCCACGAACAGCGCCCGCGCGAACCGTCCGGCCACGCGCAGCAGGGCGTCCGAGCGCATCTGGTACGCCTCGTCGACGATCGCCCACGGCCAGGTGCCCTCGGCGACGGTGGCCCACTTGGCGGCCGTACCGATGGTGACGGCCGGCCCGCCGAGGTCGGCGACCTTGGCCGCGACCCGGACGGTGTCGTGGTCCTTGACCCGGTCGGACGGCCGGTAGTCGGCGGCGGAGAGCCGGCCGATGCGCAGCTTCGGGGCCTTGCGGGCCAGGCGGTCGATGAGGTCGTCGACCTGCTCATTGGTCTGCGCAATGATGATCAGCGGTTCGCCGGTGGCGGCCAGTTCGGCGGCGGCGCGGACCACGAGGGTGGACTTGCCGGCGCCCGGCGGCGAGTCGACGACCACGCCCCGGTGGTCGCCGGAGCGCAGGTCGGCGAGGACGGCGGTGATGACCCGTTCCGCCTCGACCGCGGGCGGGACCGCCAACCCGGCGAGCATTGACCACCTCCGACCCGGCCGCCGCCCGAGGGGTGGGCGGCGGTCCCGTCACCATACGAGGAGGGTGCGGTGCACCGCCGCCTCGGGCTGACGAACCCGCTCAGGTGGCGACGTTCTCCAGGGCGGCGGCGACCTTCTTCAGGTCCAGGCCCGCAAGGTGGTCGAGGAAGTGCCGGCGCACGGCGGCGAGGTGGCTGGGCCAGGCGTCGCTCAGGCGAGCGAAGCCGGCGTCGGTGAGGACGGCGTTCCAGCCGCGGGCGTCGTCTGCACACCTGGCCCGCTCGACGTACCCCTGGCCTTCCAGCTTCTGCACGGCGCGGCTCATGCCACTGAGCGACATCTCGCAGGCGGTGGCGAGTTCGCTCATGCGCAGTTGCCGGTCGGGGGCCTCGGAGAGGTGCATCAGGACCAGGTACTCGATCAGGGGGAGCCGCTGCTCGCGGACCATCTCGGCGTCGATGGCGCGGGGCAGCGCGTAGATGACGCGGGTGAGGGACCGGACGACGGCCTCCTCGTCCGGGTTGAGAGGTTTCGGCCCTTCCGGGGTCGGCGCCGGCGGCGGTGTGACGGTGGACATGACCCCACTCTACTTGCTTGACGAAGGAACTGCTCGCCATATAGTTGCTGCGCGAAGCAAGGCCCCCGCTCGGGTGGTCTGCCACCAGGGAGGTACCGCAGATGGCCAGGATCGGAATCATCATCGGCAGCACCCGGCCGGGGCGGAACGGAGCCGCCGTAGGCCAGTGGGTGTACGAGGTCGCGAAGCAGCGCAGCGACGCCGAATTCGAGCTCGTCGACCTGCTCGACTACAAGCTGCCGCACCTGGACGAGGTGTATCCGCCGTCGATGGGGCAGTACCAGCAGCCGCACGCGCTGGAGTGGGCCAACAAGATCGCGTCGTTCGACGGGTTCGTGATGGTGACGCCGGAGTACAACCACTCGACGTCCGGCGCCCTGAAGAACGCCATCGACTTCCTCTACGGCGAGTGGAACAACAAGGCCGTCGGCTTCGTCAGCTACGGCTCGGTGGGCGGCGCCCGCGCGGTCGAGCACCTGCGGCTGATCGCCGGCGAGCTGCAGATGGCCGACGTGCGGTCGCAGGTGGCCCTCTCGCTCTTCACCGACTTCGAGAACTTCAGCGTCTTCAAGCCCAACCAGTTCCAGCAGGACGCGCTCAACACGACCCTCGACCAGATCGTGGCCTGGAGCCGGGCCCTCGCGCCGCTGCGCGGCAAGTGACCACGCTGCCGTTCGGCGCGACGCGAGTGAGTGAGTGAAGGGAACGGACAATGCGCGGGCTCAACCCTCCAGGTGGTCGACGTGACGCCGCAGACGCTGGAGGTGCAGGTGCGCGTGTCGGCCGGCGACGGGCCGAGCTCCTGGGACCTGCGCTGCGACTGCGCGAGGGCCTGGTCAAGTACGTCCGCGACCAGCACCCGCAGTGGCTGCCCCGCACGCGCGGCGAGTACCAACCCTGACTAGGCGGACGCCGTGTCGGCGGGGAAGCGCTCGTGCCCCAGCACGGCGAGCAGTTGCAGCTTCTCGTAGCCCTCGCTGCGCGGCGGCGCGGTCAGCACGAGCAGGGCCTGGGACTGGTCCTCGGTGAACAGCGCCTGGCAGTCGAGCTCGATCGCACCGAGCTGCGGATGGACGAGGGTCTTGTGGTCCGCGAACCGCTGCGCGACCTCGTGCCGGTCCCACAGCTCGGCGAACTCCGGGCTCGCCTTCTGCAGGGCCCGCACGATCTCGCCGGCCCGCGACTGCGGGCCCATCGACCCGTACGCGGCGCGCAGGTTGGCGACCTGGGCCCGGCTCTGCCGGTCGCGGTCCTCCTCCGGGTAGCGCAGCCGCTCCGCCGGATCGGTGAACCACCGGTAGATCTCGCTGCGGGCGAGGCCCGTGTAGCCCGACCGGTCGCCGAACAGGGCGTCGGCCAGCCGGTTCTGCACGAGCACCTCGCCGAGGTTGGACAGGATCAGCGCCGGGGTGTCGTCGAGGCGGTCCAGCACGCGCAGCAGCGCCGGGGCCACGTGCGTCGCCACCGACACCGACGCCGGCGGGTTCTGCCCCGCCACCTGGAACAGGTAGTCGCGTTCCTGGCCGGTCAGCCGCAGCGCCCGGGCGAGCGAGGCGAGCATCTGCCCGCTCGGCTGCGGGCCGCGCTGCTGTTCCAGCCGGGTGTAGTAGTCGGTCGACATCGCCGCGAGCGAGGCGACCTCCTCGCGCCGCAGCCCCGGCGCGCGCCGACGGGCGCCGGTGGCCAGCCCGACGTCCCCGGGCTGCAGCGCCTCGCGGCGGCGGCGCAGGAAATCGGCCAGGGCTGCACGGTCCATGATCCCAGTATCCGCCCGCGGCGCGGGCCAACCAGGGATTGCCGATCCCCCGATAACCGGTCTCTGCCCCCGGCCCGGGACGAGCGGCGAAGCTCGGAGCATGAACATCTCCGGAAACACCATCTTCATCCCCGGCTCGACGAGCGGGATCGGCCTCGCGCTCGCCCTCGAGCTGCGGGCCAAGGGCAACACCGTGATCATCGGCGGCCGGCGCACCGACCTGCTCGACCTCATCGCCGCGGACTACCCCGGCATCGACACCGTCGCGATCGACACGGCGGACCCCGCGAGCATCGCCTCGGCCGCGAAGCAGGTGCTGGCGAAGCACCCGGACCTCAACGTCCTCGTCACGATGGCCGGCATCATGCGCGTCGAGGACTGGCACCAGCCCGAGACGTTCCTCGACTCGGCCGAGTCGATCATCACGACCAACGTGCTCGGCCCGATCCGCCTGATCGCCGCGTTCGTCGAGCACCTGCGGGCGCAGCCGGACGCCACGATCATGACCGTCTCCTCGGGTCTCGCGTTCGCGCCGCTCAAGGTCACCCCGAGCTACAACGCGTCGAAGGCCGCGATCCACCTGCTCAGCGAGTCGATCCGGCTGCAGCTCGCCGACACGACCGTGCAGGTCGTGGAGCTGGAACCGCCGGCGGTCCGTACGGCGCTGCTGCCCGGGCAGGAGAGCAGCGAGTTCGCGATGCCGCTCGACGAGTTCGTGGCGGAGGTCGTGGCGCTGATCGAGGCGCAGCCGGAGGCCAAGGAGATCCAGGTCGAGCGGGTGAAGTTCCTCCGGTACGGCGAGGCGCGCGGCGACTACGACCAGGTCGTGGCGACGCTCAACGCGGCCGACCCGCATGGCAAGTAGCCTCTGACGCCCGATCCGTCCCCCGAGCCCACCGGCGTCTGTTTCCACCGAGATTCGTCTGGACGAGCAACCCTGGCGGCCGGACCCCGCGTGACTATCTCGAATAGGGGACAGGAGGCCTGAATGGGCGATCGCGACGTGGCGTTCGCGGACTACTTCGCGGCGAGGTCGGACGCGATGCGCGGCACCGCGTACCTGCTCTGCGGCGACTGGCATCGGGCGGAGGACCTGGTCCAGACCGCGTTCACGAAGCTCTACCTGGTCTGGAACCGGGTCTCCCGGCACGAGGTGCTCGACGCCTACGTGCGCCAGATCCTGATCCGGACGTTCCTCGACGAGCGGCGCCGCGGCTGGTGGCGGCGCGAGCGGGTGGGCGGGGAGAACGCCGAGCGGCCGGCACCGCCCGACTCGCCGGAGAACCGGTTGGTGATGCTCCAGGCGCTGGCCGCCGTGCCGCCGCGCCAGCGGGCCGTCCTGGTGCTCCGCTACTGGGAGGACCTTTCGGTTGAGGAAGTCGCGGCGCTGCTGGGCTGCACACCCGGGACGGTGAAGAGCCAGGCGGCCCGCGGCCTGGATACGCTGCGCGGCCTCCTATCGCCCGCGCATGTCGGGATCGAAGAGGGGGAACGATGAACGGAAAGCAGTTGCGCGAGGCGCTGCGCAGCGAGATGGCACTGACCACCCCGCCGCCGCCGTTGAGTACGACCGCCACACTCGCCGCCGCTCGGCGGGCCCGGGTGCGCCGTACCATTTGGGCCTGTGCCGGGTCCGCGGCCGTGGTTCTGGCGGTCACCGGCCTCGGGGCCATCGGCATCCCGGGCCTCGGCAGCTCCGGCGGCTTGCGCCCGGCGGGGCCTGGGCCGCAGGCCATCCCCCAGCCGACGGCCAAAGACACCGCGAGGCCGTGGCCAACCGGACCGGACGGCCGCCCGCAGGAGGACCGGACCGCGCGGGCGGGTTCCCGGTACGACCAGGGGCTCCGGCTGCTCGACGAGATCGTCTCCGTCGTGCCGGCCGGCTACACCGCGCCGGAGAACCCGGCGATTCAGCCCGCTGACCAGATGCCACTGCGGGCCCACCAGGCGCAATTCGAGGACACCGTGAACGGCGTCGACGTGTGGAGTTACCTGTCCTCGGCCGCCCTGGCCAAAGGCGAACGGATGGGGCGCCTGCTCGTCGAGGTGCACACCGCGGGCAGTCAATTGCCGGCCGAACCGTGCGCGCTGGCCCGGCAGTTCTGGGGCATGCAGGGCGAGTGCCAGGTAGTGGCCGTCGGTGCGGCACGGGTCGGCGTGGTGGTCCGACCGGCCGGCGACGACCGGTTGGACCAGTGGGCGGCGTACCGGCACCCGGACGGCGTGGTCACCTTCGTCGCGCAGGGCGCCAAACTCGACGACGACCGGCCGAGGCTGACGGCGCTGCCGTTCTCCGTCCCGCAGCTGGCGGCCCTCGCCGTCGACGAGCGGTTCCATCTGCAGTGACACGCATCGCCCGGGCCACTGGCGCGCCCGGACGACCGTGGCCATCGACGCGCCATCGGCCGGCCATGCCGGCTTCGGCAAGAGATCATCGACAGCCTCACGGGCGGCGTTTAGCGTGTATTGCGCCTTCTACCGGGCAACCAGGCGCCGTTCTCGTACCGGAGGAAACGCTCATGTCGAAACGTGCTCTTCCCGACGTGCCCACCTATCGCGGCGCTGGCCTGTCCGCCATCTGATCCGGAGGACCCCTTGAGACTGACCGTTCACCGCCGCGTCCTGCTCGGCGTCGCGCTCGCCGCTGCGCTGGCGCCACTGCCGCTGGCCGGGCCAGCGGGCGCGTCCGGGCCTGCGGGATCGGCCGCGCCGCCCGTGGCGCTGCGCGTGGCCACCTACAACATCCACGCGGGGGCCGGCGAGGACAACGTCTTCGACCTGGCCCGGACCGCCGAGGCGATCCGGGCGCTGAACGCCGACGTGGTCGGCCTGCAGGAGGTCGACGTCCACTGGGGAGCACGCAGCAACTTCGTGGACGAGGCCCAGGAGCTGTCCGGGCGACTAGGCATGCGGGCCTTCTTCGCGCCGATCTACGACATGGATCCGCCGACCGCCGATGCGCCCCGCCAGCAGTACGGGGTCGCGGTCCTCAGCCGTTATCCGATCCTCGAGGCCGAGAACCACGAGATCACCCGGCTCTCGACCCAGGTGCCCAACCCGGTACCCGCCCCGGCACCGGGCTTCGCCGAGGTGACGATCAACGTACGAGGCGCGCACGTGCACGTGTACTCCACACACCTCGACTACCGGGCGGACCCGACTGTGCGGCGCATGCAGGTCGCGGACACGCTGGACATCCTGGCCGCCGACTCCGGACCGAAGGTGCTGGTCGGTGACCTCAACGCGGAGCCGGGGGCACCCGAGCTGGCCGCCCTGTGGCAGGACCTGCGTGACGCCGCCCCGACCGGCGGCAAGACGTACCCGGCGATCAATCCGGTGAAGCGGATCGACGTCATCAGCGTCTCGCCGGACATCACCGTGCTGGGCACGGAGACCGCGGCGACCGCGGCGTCGGACCACCGGCCGGTGGTCACCGACCTCCTGCTGCACCAACGCGGCAACTGATCCTGGGCCGCCCGAGCGGCAGCCGACCCGCCAAGGGGGTGCTCCGATCGTGGGACGGGAGCACCCCCCGAGCCTGGATCCCCGCGGGCGCCGCAGGTGGACGTGACGTAGCGAACAACCTTCGGCCGGCCGATCCTGCCGGCCCACGGCGGCTGACTAGCGTGGAGGCAGCAGGGAGCCGCCGATCCACCTCAGGCCTCGCGGACCGCCTCGGGGCCTTCGTGCACAACCGCCAGGGAGGGCGCATGCAGTCGCGCACCGATCTCATCGAGGACCTGATGGGGCGCTTCCCCCACGTGCCGAAAGAGGCGGTCATCAAGGAGGACCTGCTGCGGGGCGGCCTGGCCTTCGACGACTCGGCGTTGACCGACAACGAGAGCGGGGCCGTCAAGCCCAAGTCGTACTTCATCTTCTCCTTCGACCACCGGACCTTGCCGGACCTGGGCACCGCCGCGCTGCGCAGGCCACCGGAGGAGATCGTGCTCACCGGCGGCCCGTACGGGCTGCGCCGTACGGTCGTCTCGGTCCGTACCAACCCCGACTCGCCGTACCGGGTCAAGGACGACGGCGACGGCCGCCTGCGGTTGTTCCTGGACGGCCGGCCGATCGCCGACGTCGGGCTGCCCCCGATGCCGGACTACTACCGGCACACGCTGGCCAACGGAAAGTCGGTGATGGAGGTCGCCCCAACGATCCAGTGGGGCTACCTCATCTACCTGACCGTGTTCCGGGTCTGCCAGTACTTCGGGGCCAAGGAGGAATGCCAGTACTGCGACATCAACCACAACTGGCGTCAGCACAAGCAGGCCGGTCGCCCGTACACCGGGGTCAAGCCCGTCGACGAGGTGCTGGAGGCGCTGGAGATCATCGACCGGCACGACACCACCGGCGCGTCGCAGGCGTACACCCTGACCGGCGGCAGCATCACGTCCAAGGTCGACGGGCTGGCCGAGGCCGACTTCTACGGCCGGTACGCCCAGGCGATCGAGGAGCGGTTCCCGGGCCGGTGGATCGGCAAGGTGGTCGCCCAGGCGTTGCCCCGGGCCGACGTGCAGCGGTTCCACGACTACGGCATCCGGATCTACCACCCCAACTACGAGGTGTGGGACAAGCGGCTGTTCGAGCTCTACTGCCCCGGCAAGGAGCGATATGTAGGTCGGGAGGAGTGGCACCGACGGATCCTCGACTCCGCCGAGATCTTCGGGCCGCGTAACGTCATCCCGAACTTCGTCGCGGGCGTCGAGATGGCCGCCCCGTACGGCTTCACCAGCGTGGACGAGGCGATCGACTCCACCACCGAGGGCCTGCAGTACTTCATGTCCCGGGGCATCACCCCGCGGTTCACCACCTGGTGCCCCGAGCCGACCACCCCGCTCGGCAGGACCAACCCACAGGGTGCGCCGCTCGAATACCACATCCGGCTGCTGGAGGCCTACGCCGCGACCATGAAGGCCAACGGCCTGTCCAGCCCGCCCGGGTACGGCCCGGCCGGCGCCGGCCGAGCGGTCTTCTCGGTCAGCTCCTTCATGGACAGTCTGCCCGCCGATCCGGAGCCGGAGTCGTAACGCGGTTCAGCCGGTGAGCGTCGCGAGGAAGTCGTCGACGAGTCGGGTCTGCGTCGCGGCCGGCAGCCGCTCGGGGTCGAACAGCGCCTGGACCACCAGGCCGTGGGTGAACGCCAGTGCCGTCGTGGCGAGCCGGCCCGGGTCGCCGTCGGGCAGCTCGCCCAGCCGTTGGGCGTCCTCGATGCAGGCGCGCAGGCCTGCCCGGATGCGCTCGTAGCGGAGGGTCTGGGCGGCGAACAGGTCGGGGTCGGAGAGGGCGACATCCCAGGAGCCGACCCAGATCCGGTTCATCGCCGCCGCATCTGGGGTCAGCGGGAGGATGTTGAGGATCTGCGTGCGCAGTGCCGCCAGTCCGGGCGCGGGGGCGGCCTGCCGGGGTCGCTGCGCGGTGCGCACCTCGAGGATGTCCAGGGCGTGGGCGATCAGTTCCCGCTTGCCCGCGAAGTAGTGGGTGACGAGCCCGGTCGAGGAGCCGAGGGCCGCGGCGACGGCGCGCATGGTGAGGCCGCCGAAGCCGTGCTCGGCCAGGACCTGCCACACCGCCTCCGAGACGTCCTGGCGGCGGGAGTCGTGGTCGGTCCGTGCGGGGGTCATGGTCTGTTAGCGTACATGCCAAACGTTTGTTATGTGCGGAGGTCTGTGATGATCGCGCTGCCCCTCGCTCCCTCGGCCATGCTGCGCCCGCTCGAGCCGTGGCACGCCGAGGAGTTCCTCGCCCACCTGGACCGGGCGCGCGAGCACATCGCGCCGTGGGTCTCCCCCGCGTTCGTCGCCCGCGACGTCGGCGAGGCTCGCGCGGTTCTGGCGCGGTACGCGGACAAGCGGGCTCAGGACAGCGGCGGTATCTGGGGCATCTGGTGGGACGACCGGCTGGTCGGCGGCGTCATGTTCGTTTCCTTCGACACCGCGCTGGGCGTCTGTGAGGCGGGCTGCTGGCTGGAGCCCGGCGCGCAGGGCCAGGGCCTGATCACCCGCGCCGCGGAACAGATCATCGGCTGGGCGGTCGAGGAACGCGGCATCGCTCGCGTCGAGTGGCGCACCAAGTCGCGCAACACGCGCAGCATCGCGGTGGCGCAGCGGCTGGGCATGAGCCGCGACGGGACGTTGCGTCAGGTCTACCCGGACGGCGCGGGCGGACGGACCGATCTGGAGATCTGGTCCGTGCTGGCCGACGAGTGGCGGGCCGGCTGCGCCGGCCGGCCGGGCCCGGCCAGCACCACGGACGTCATGTCCGCCGAGGTGAAGGCCGAACTCGACGGCCTGATGGCCACCTTCCTGGGCGCCTTCGCCAACCCGGGCGGCGCCCGGCCGAACGTGGCAGCGATCGAAGAGGTGTTCATCCCCGAAGGGATGATCATCAGCAACGCCGGCACCACCCCGGTGATCTACGACCTGCGCAGGTTCGTCGAACCTCGCGAGAAGATCCTCACCGACGGGACGCTGACCGAGTTCCAGGAATGGGAGACCTCGGAGACCACCGAGATCTTCGGCTCGATCGCCCACCGGTTCAGCGAGTACCGGAAGTCGGGCTACCTCAACGGCGAGTGGTTCGAGGGCCGGGGCATGAAGACGACCCAGTTCGTCAAGACCCCGTCGGGCTGGAAGATGAGCTCGCTGGCCTGGGACGACGAGCCCGCCACGACAGGTGCTTGAGGACCCAGCCTCCGCCTGAGTCGCGGCCAGCCGGCACGAACCCGTTTCGGCTGTGCGAGACGACACACCGGCAGGTCATCACAGACCCGACCGGTACCTCGTCTACCGGGGTGAGACCTGCTGAAAGGAACCGCAGCCATGAGAGTTCTGCTCGCGGGCGCCTCGGGCGCCGTCGGTACGCCCCTCACCCGCCAACTCATCGCCGCCGGCCACGAGGTGGTCGGCATCAGCCGCAGCCAGACCAACGCCGAGCGGCTGCGCACCGCCGGCGCCGAGGCCGTGGTGGCCGACGTGCTGGACCGCGAGCAGCTGCTCGCCGCCGTACGGGGCGTGCGGGCCGACACGGTCGTGCACGAGTTGACCGCGCTGGGCACCACGAAGATGCGGGAGGCGCTGCAGGGCACGAACAGCCTGCGTACCACCGGAACCGCCAACCTTCTCGCGGCGGCCCGGGCGGTCGGCGCCCACCGTTTCGTCACCCAGTCGATCGTGCTCGGGTACGGCTACCGCGACCACGGCCCGCACGTGATCAGCGAGGACGACCCGTTCGCCGAGCCCGTGAGCGGCACGCTCGGTGACGCCGTCGCGGCCATCCGCTCCACAGAGGAGCAGGTGTTCGCGGCCGACGAGATGGAGGGCATCGCGCTGCGCTACGGATTCTTCTACGGCCAGGACAGCATGACCCGCATGCTCGTCAACCTGGTGCGCAAGCGCCGGTTGCCGGTGCCCTCGTCCGGCGGTTTCGCCAATTTCATCTACCTCGAGGACGCCGCCGCTGCCACCATGGCCGCCATGGAGAAGGGGCGCGCCGGACAGGCGTACAACATTGTCGACGACGAGCCGGTGCGCTGGGGGGACTACCTGGACACGCTCGCGGCCGAGTTCGGGGCGCGCCGGCCGTGGCGGGTCCCGAGCTGGATGCTGCGGCCCATCCCGTACGCCCACGCGATGATGACCACCTCGATGCGGGTCTCCAACGCCAAGGCCAAGCGCGAGCTGGGCTGGGCGCCGGCGGTGCCGACCTACCGCGAGGGCATCCCGCTGGTCGCGAGAGCGAGCCGCTGAGCGTCCGCCGATCATCACCCCTGGACAGAAGGTCCGGGATCGGTGAGGATCGGCCGTCATGGCCCCCACGACGGCTGACTCCACCGAGCGCGGCGAACTGCCCGGCGAAATCCTTGCCGTGGCGGGGCGGCTGGCCGACCTGATCGGCGGGCTGCCCCGCGCCGACGTCCCCATCCCCGGTGCGGACTGGACCGTCGCCGAAGCGGCGGCCCACCTGGCGATGGCCAACGAGCTCATGGCGACGATCGCCGCCGGCCGACCGGCGACGCACGGCGACGGGACGAAGGCCGGGCTGGCCGCCGCGAACGCCCAGGCGCTGAGCGAGGACGCCGAGCGCGAACCGGCCGTACTCGCGCAGCGGATCGCCGGACAGGCCGCCGCGTTCCTCGAGGCGGCCCGGGTCCGGCCCGCCGCCGAGATCGTCGACACGCCCATGGGCCCGATGCCGCTGGGCGTGTTCGGCTGCTACCTGCTGGCGCACATGTTGAGCCACGGCACCGCGATCGCCGCCGCCCTCCGGCAACCGCCGATCGTGCGGCCGCGGCACGTCGAGTTGATCCTCCCGTTCATCCACGCCACGATGCCCCGCCTCGTCGACCAGGCCGCCGTGCGCGGCCTGAGCGCGTGCTACGAGCTGCGGCTGCGCGGCGTCTCCCGGTTCTGGGTGCGGTTCACCGACGGGGCCGCCGCGGTCAGCGACACCGCGCCGGGACGGGTGGACTGCACCATCTCGGTCGACCCGGTGTCGTTCTTCCTGCTCAGCGCCGGCCTGAGCGGCCAGTGGCCGTTGATCGCGCGCGGAAAGCTGCGGGCGTGGGGCCGCAGGCCGTGGCTGGCCTTCCGATTCCTGAACTTCTTCGCCATCCCCTGACGGCCCGACCCTCGTCGGTGGGCTGAGAACTCATGTCCGAAGTGGCTGGACACCATGATAATACTCAGTATTATACCCGGTATAACTACGCGGGGTGGTGGACCATGAGCATTCGACATGCGTTGCTGGCACTGCTGACCGAGGGATCGAAGTACGGCCTGCAACTGCGGCAGGAGTTCGAGGCCCGCACGGGCGAGGTCTGGCCGCTCAACGTCGGCCAGGTCTACACGACGCTGCAGCGCCTCGAACGCGAAGAGCTCGTCGAGTCGGACGAGGCCGGCCGCGACGGCGCGCAGCGCCGGTTCCGGATCACGACCGGCGGCGAGCGGGAACTGGACCGGTGGTTGCGGACGCCGCCCGACGTCACGCATCCACCGCGCGACGAACTCGTCATCAAAGTGCAGGTGGCGGTGCGGATGCCGGGTATCGACGTACGGGAGATCCTCCAGGTCCACCGCCGGCGTCTGGTCGAGGAGATGCAGCGCTACACCCACCTCAAGGCCGACGCGGACCCCGACGACATCGCCCTCGGCCTGGTCGTCGACGCGGAGCTGTTCCGGCTCGAGTCGGTGGTGCGCTGGCTCGACGCGGCCGACGCCCGGCTGCGCCGCCTACCGGCCACTCCCCCGGCCGCCGAGGCCGACGCCGCACCGGACGACCTGGCCGGCACCGATGCCGCGCCGGCCCGCGAGGGGGCCCGCCGATGAGCGCCGTGCTGAGCATGCGCCAGGTGTCCAAGGTGTACGGCACCGGCAACGCCGCCGTGCACGCGCTGCGGCAGGTCGACCTCACCGTGGACCCGGGCGAGTTGGTGGCCATCATGGGCCCGAGCGGCTCCGGCAAGAGCACCCTGCTGACGATCGCCGGCAGCCTTGAGGAGCCCACCGACGGCGAGGTGCTGGTCTGCGGCAGCGACGTGTCGGCCATGTCCGCCGACGCGCGGGCCCGGATGCGGCGCCGCTCCATCGGCTTCGTGTTCCAGGACCTGAACCTGCTGGCCGGGCTGTCGGCCGTCGAGAATGTGGCGCTGCCGCTAGAACTCGACGGCGTCGGCGCGCGGGCCGCCCGCGCGGAGGGCCTGCGCGTACTGGAGGAGTTGGGGCTGGCCGAGCGGGCCGCCCACTTCCCCGACGACCTGTCCGGCGGCGAACGCCAGCGGGTCGCGATCGCCCGGGCGGTGGTCGGCGAGCGGCGGCTGCTGCTCGCCGACGAGCCCACCGGCGCGCTGGACTCGGTCAACGGCGAGGCGGTCATGCGGATGCTGCGCGCGGCCTGCAAGCGCGGGATCGCCGGGGTCATGGTGACCCACGACGCGCAGCTCGCCTCCTGGGCCGACCGGGTGGTGTTCCTCCGGGACGGCCGGGTCGTCGACCAGACCGCGCCATCGATCGGCCCGGACACCCTGCTGGCCGGGGATGTGACGTCGTGACGTCGACGATGGTCCGGCCGGCGCCGCACCGCGCCCCGGGTGGCGGCCTGCCGGCCCGTCGGGCCGTGATCCGGTGGGCGGTACGGCTGTTCCGCCGCGAGTGGCGCCAGCAGGTGCTGACCCTCGCGCTGCTCACGGTCGCCGTCATCGGGGCCACCTTCGCAGTCTCGGCGACCTACAACATGGCGTCGTCCAGCGACGCGACGTTCGGGCGCGCCGACCACCTCCTGCGGCTCGACGCCGCCGACCCGGCCGTGCTCGACTCCCGGCTCGCCGCCGCCCGAAGCTGGTTCGGCACGATCGACGCGATCGGTCACCGCTACGTGGAGGTGCCCGGCCTGTTCGACCCGGTCGACGTTCGGGCGCAGCATCCCGACGGCGGGTACGGCGCACCGATGCTGGCGGTGCGGCAGGGGCGGTACCCGGCCGGGGCCGGCGAGGTGGCGGTCACCGACGCGGTGGCGCGCACGTTGCGGACCGGGCTCGGCCGGCGGGTCAGCCTCGACGGGCACGACCGGCTGGTCGTCGGGGTGGTGGAGAACCCCAAGGACCTGACCGATGAGTTCGCCCTCGTGGACCCGGCGCACGCCGACCCGCCGCAGACCGTCACCGTCCTTGTCGCCGGGGACCGGGACTCCCTGGAGAGGTTCCGCGCGACGATCGACGGTCCTCTCGTGCGCGAGTCGCGGCCCGGCACGACCCGTACGATGATCGCCGCCGTCACCCTGGCGCTGGCCACCGTCGGTCTGCTGCTGGTGTCGCTGGTCGCCGCGGCCGGGTTCATCGTGGTGGCGCAACGCCGGCTGCGCCAACTCGGCATGCTCGCCGCGATGGGCGCCACCCGACGGCACCTGCGGCTGGTGATGCTGGCCAACGGCACCGTCGTCGGCGCGATCGCGGCGGTGCTCGGCACGGCCGTCGGCGTCGCCGCCTGGCTGCTCGTCGCCGGGCGGGTGGAGACGGCCGCCGGGCACCGCATCGACCGGTTCGACCTGCCCTGGCTGACGCTCGGCGCGGGAATGGTGCTGGCCGTGGCGACCGCCACCGCCGCCGCGTGGTGGCCGGCGCGGGCCATCACGCGTACCCCGATCATGAGCGCGCTGTCGGCGCGGCCGCCGCGGCCCCGGCCGGCCCGGCGCACCGCGGTGGCCGCCGTGGTCCTGCTCGCCGCCGGCGTCACCTGCCTCGTCCTGTCCGGCGGGAAGAACCCGGTGCTGATCTCCACGGGCACCGTCGCCACGGCCGTCGGGGTGCTCTTCGTCGGACCGACGGCGATCCGGTTGCTGGCCGCGGCGCGCGGCGGGATGCCGGTGGCCGTCCGGCTGGCGTTGACCGACCTGGTCCGCTATCAGGCCCGGGCCGGCGCGGCGCTCGCCGCGATCAGTCTGGCCCTGGGGATCTCGGTGGCGGTCGTCGCCGGTTCCGCCGCCGCCGATTACCAGGCCAAGCGCTCGGCCGGGCTAGGCAATCTGGCCGAGGGCCAGCTCCTGGTCCGCATCGGCCGACCCAGCCCGGTGATCCCGGTACGGACCCCGGAGCAGCTGGCCAGCCTGCAGGCCCAGACCGACGCGATCGCCCGCAGCCTCGGCACGTTGACCGTGACCCCGCTCGACCGGGCGGTGGTCGCGGCGGATACCGAGCCGGGCCAGCCCGGAGGCCAGCCCGGCCATCCGGCCGTCGAGATCGGCACGCCGGTTGCCGACGGCCAGCAGATGTCGTCGTACCCCCTCTACGTGGCCACTCCGGAGCTGCTGCGGCGCTACCGGCTCGACGCCGCCGCGATCGCGGCCGACACCGAGGTGCTCACTGTCCGCACCGGTGCGCTCGAACTGGTGAACATCCCCGAACGCCGCGTCTACCCGAAGACCCAGGCCCTCCCGGACACCGGGCACTCCTCGATGCCGAATTCGCTGGTCACCGCGAGCATGATGGCCCACCACGGCTGGGAGCCCGCGCGGGTCGGCTGGCTCGTCGAGGCGGATCACCCGCTCACCCAGCGGGAGCTGACCGCCGTACAGAACCTCGCGGCGAGCGCCGGCCTGACCGTCGAGTCCCGCCACGAGCGGGCCTCGCTCACATCGCTGCGGACCGGGGCCGTCGCCGCCGGCGCGCTGCTCGCCCTCGGCATCCTGGCCATGACCGTCGGCCTCATCCGCGGCGAGGCGGCCGGCGACCTGCGCACGCTGACCGCGACGGGCGCCCCCAGGCGGGTACGGCGCACGCTCACCGCCACGACCGCCGGAGCGCTCGCGCTGCTCGGCGCCATCCTCGGCGTCGTTGGCGCGTACCTCGGGTTGGTCAGCGTCCTGCACCGCGACCTCGACGCGCTCACCGACCTACCGGTCGCGCACCTGGCCGCGACGACTGTCGGGCTACCGGTGCTCGCCGCAGCCGCCGGTTGGCTGCTCGCCGGGCGGGAACCGCAGTCGTTGGGCCGCCGTCGGCTGGACTAGTCGCCCGGATTCACATGCCGCTGATTTCTGAAAGACAACGCGGTCGATATTAGGAAGGGTTAAGAATTCGATTAGCGGAGTCTTAGGTGAACAGCATTTCCGGCACCCATTGTGCCCGCATGACCGCGCAGGGAATTGACATCAACGGCTCGTTGATTTCCTCGGGCCGTCCTCACTAATGTTGGTCAGCGTCCGTTCCGGATGTCGGTCTCCACCTGGAGTGCCCCGGGACGGCCACCGCCGAATCACCCGACGTCACCGGCGTCGCGGCGAGCCGGGGAACCACCGCAGTTTCGGGGTGAATCCGCATCCGCGGTAGGGCGCCTTCCACGCCCGAACCCGTCAGCTAACCCGGTAGGCGGTCGAGGCGGGCGCGCAGTGCTCGCCAGCCTCGAGTGGAAGGAGCCGCACCCGTTGCCACCCGTGCGCACCCGGCCCGCCGGACCGCGTCTGTTCACCCGAATCCTCGCCGTCGCGGCGGCCGCCATGGTGGCCGTCGGGCCGGCCGCGCCCGCCCACGCCGCCCCGTCGGCCGCGGACGTGCAGCAGCAGATCGAAACGGCGTTCGAAAAGCTCGAACCGGTCATCGAGCAGTACAACAAGGTCCGGACGGAACTGACCGCGAACGAGCGGAGATCGGCCGAACTCAGCCGACAGATCGAGCCACTGGGCAAGTCGGTGGAGACCAGCCGGACCCGGGTCCAGGAGATTGTGTCGGGGTACTACAAGCAGGCGCGGTCACTTTCCACAATGAACGCCCTGCTGTCTCGCAGTTCGCCGCCGACCGCGTTGGGAGATCAGCTCGCGCTCGTGAATCAGGTGGCAGATTCGGAGCAACGACAGATCACCCAGTTGTCCACCCAGCAGGCGGGCTACGACGCCGACAAGGAGAAGGTCGACGCGCTGATCGCGATCCAGCAGCGCCAGCAGGCCCAACTGGCGGCCCGCAAGAAGACCATCGACGCCGAGATCAAGCGGCTGGACGCGCTCCGCAAGCAGATCGCCGCAGCGGACGCGGCCAAGGCGGCCGCGGAGGCCGCGGCGGCCAGAGCCGCAGCCGCCGCGCAGTCGGCCGCCACGTCGAGCAGCACCTCCCCCATAACGGGGACCAGTCCGCTGTTCATCGGCGGGAAGTGTCCCGCCGTCCCCATCACCGGCAGCGGCGGCGTCGCGGCGAAGACGGCGTGCAAGCAGATCGGCAAACCGTACGTGTGGGCGGCCAACGGCCCGGACTCGTTCGACTGCTCCGGCCTGACCCAGTACGCGTGGGCCGCCGCCGGGGTGCAGCTGGCGCATTACACCGGTGACCAGTGGACCTCGGGCGTGGCGGTGAGCAAAGCCAACCTTCGTACGGGTGACCTCGTCTTCTTCTACTCCGACCACCATCACATGGGCATCTACGTCGGCAGCGGCCTGATCGTCCACGCCCCGCACACCGGCGACGTGGTCCGCATGGCCCAGCTGGCCAACATGCCGTACAGCGGTGCTCGCCGCCCCGGCTGACCGGGGGTGGTGGCTCTCAGTCGATGTTGTTCAGTTCGGTCAGCGCGTCGTCGGGAAGGGCCAGCGCGGCGGCGGCGACGTTCTCGCGCAGGTGCGCGACGGACGAGGTGCCGGGGATGAGCAGGATGTTCGGGGAGCGATGCAGCAGCCACGCCAGCGCGACCGCCAGCGGGGTGGCGGCGAAGCGGGCGGCGACCGCGTTCAGCTCCTCGGACTGCAGCGGGGAGAAGCCGCCGAGCGGGAAGTAGGGCACGTAGGCGATGCCCAGGGTGGCGAGGGAGTCGATGAGGTCGTCGTCGTCCCGGTTGGCGATGTTGTAGAAGTTCTGCACGCACACGACCGGCGCGATCGACTGCGCCTCGGCAACCTGCTCGGCGTTGACGGTGCTGAGCCCGAGATGCTTGATCAGCCCCTGCTGCTGCAGCTCCGCGAGGACCGTGAACGGCTCGGCGATGGAGCCGGGGGTGGGGCGGTCGAACCCGCCGACGCGCAGGTTGACCACGTCGAGCACGTCGAGTCCGAGCCGATTCAGGTTGTCGTGCACGGCCTGGCGTAGCTGCTCCGGAGCGAGGGCCTGCGGCCAGTTGCCCTCGGCGTCCCGCAGCGCCCCGACCTTGGTCACGATGTGAAGATCGTCGGGATAGGGGTGCAGCGCCTCCTTGATGATCTCGTTGGTGACGTACGGGCCGTAGAAGTCGGCCGTGTCGATGTGGTTGATCCCCAGGTCGACGGCCTCGCGCAGCACGGCGACGGCAGCGGGGCGGTCGGCCGGTGGACCGAAGACGTGCGGGCCGGCCAGCTGCATCGCGCCGTAGCCCATCCGGGCGACCGGGAAATCCCCCAGGCTGAAAGTTCCGCCGAGACGTGGGGTCGAAGTCATGGGAATTCCTCTCCTCGTATCGCAAATCCGCGAGCTTCCCGCCGACGCGGCCACCAAACCCTGGCCGCATCGGCCGCTGATGACCTCACCAGCATCTCCCCCGGCCGCGGCCAGCGGTCGTCGAACACCACCAACTCCACCTCGTCCGGCTCGATTTCCCGGTGGTACGCCTGCGGACCGGATGACCGGAAGCTATCGACGGAGCCCGGCCGCGCGGTGCCCCGAAACCGCATCTGGCGGTATCGGCTCACCGGACGGGTGACGCCGGAACTAACCTCTTTGTGGACCGTGGCCTGAGGAATCCGGTCGCCGCGATGGTCGGCCGGAAAGCATGCGGTAGGCCCATTGCCAAAGGCAACCATTGCCGATACGAACGTAAATGTCGTGCCGGTGAATGGCGGCCCAGACCCCGTCAACCGGCTTCACCACACCCGAGGGGGGCTAATGGCACGCAGCCGCATCGCCGCAGCAGCAGCCATCGCACTCGTCCTACCGTTCCTGGGCGTCCTACCCGCGTCAGCCGCGGCGGCCGCCCCCACCCAGCCGGCCGCGAACAAGGATCGGCCCAGCGACGTCCGCGAGCTCACGCGCAAGGACTTCACGCTGGACGGCAAGCAGGTCAAGACGCCGGCCCGATACCAGCCGCGCGCGCAGGCGCGGGCGAGGGCCGCGGCGGCGGCGACTCCGCCGGTCGGCACCGTCCGGCAGTGGCTCGGGCTGGACGACTTCCAGGGCCGGTACTACCGCAAGAACTACACGCTTCGGGCCGTCGGCAACAACATCGAGGTGTGGGTCGCCAACGACATCGCCTTCCCGGCCGGTGACTGCCGCACCCAGATCCCCTCCACGACCCAGGTGACCGACGCGCAGGTGGCGGACCTCGTCCACGAGTTCGACACCAACATGTACCCGAAGGAGACGGCGGCGTTCAGCCGGCCGCCGGACCGCGACGGCAGCAACGCCCTGCTCGGGCCGGACGCCAGCGGCAACGGCGGCGTCTACACCGGCGGCGGCAACAAGACCGTCACGCTGGTCGACAACGTCCGGGACGACAACTTCTACCAGTTCCCGGCCGCGCCGACCTACATTGCGGGCTTCTTCTCGGCCCAGCTCAACGAGCTGTTCGACCGCAACGTGATGACCATCGACGCGTTCGACTGGCTGCACCGCACTGGGGCCAACCCGCCGAACGACCCGACCACCGACCTGTGCACCAGCCGCCCGGGCCGCCCACACCTGTACGAGGGGACCTTCGCGCACGAGTGGCAGCACCTGGCGCACTACTACACCGACCCGTTCGAGACGAGCTGGGTCAACGAGGGCCTGTCCGACTTCGCGCAGACGCTGGTCGGCTACGTCGACCCCAGGTTGACGGTCTTCGACCGGGGCGGCGACAGCCACCTCTACTGCTACCAGGGCTTCGGCACGGTCCAGACGCCGTTCAACACCAACCCGCGGGACTGCGGCGGCCCGGAAAACTCCCTGACGCTGTGGGGCGAGAGCCCCAACCCGAACGCGGTGCTCGCCGACTACGGCAACGCGTACTCGTTCATGCAGTTCATCTACGACCGGTACGGGCAGGACATCATCTCCCGCCTGCACAACGACGGTGAGCGGCAGGGCCTGGCCAGCCTGGAGGCGGCGCTGAAGGCCGAGGGCGCCAGGAACATGTACCAGGTCATCCACGACTACCAGACGATGACGCTGGTCGACAAGATCGTCGGGGACTCCCGCCACGGCATCATGCTCGGCGTACCGAAGAGCCGGGTGACCACGCCCAGCCTGCGCTCCACGGTCAACCTGGCCAACCCGGCCGCCAACGCCACCCCGGGCGCGGCGCCGAACGGGGCCGACTACGTGCCGCTGCAGAAGGCCAACGGGCAGCTCCTGCGCGGCCGTGACCTGCGGTCGCTGTCGTTCCAGGGCGCCAAGACCCTGCCGCCGCTGCCGCTGGCGTGGACCGTCGTGTCCAACGACCCGGACCGCGCCGGCAACCCGGTGCTGTGGTCCGGCAACGCCAGCAACACCGACGCGGCGGCCGTCACCTCGGTCACCGTGCCGGCGGCCAACCCGACGCTGCGCTTCCTCGCCAAGTACGGCGCGGAGCAGGGCTTCGACTACGGCTACGTCACCGTCTCCACCGACGGCGGCGCGACCTACACGGCCATCCCGGGTGACAAGACCGTCGATGGGCCGCTCGGCCCGGCGGTCAACGGGACGACCAACGGGTTCGAGGCGCACTCGTACGACCTGTCCGCGTACGCCGGCAAGACCATCCTGCTCGGCTTCCGCTACGTCAGCGACGGCGGCGTCAACGAGGGCGGCTGGCTGATCGACGACATCACCGTGGGCGGCACGACGGTCAGCGACGGCAGCAGCCTCGCCCCGTTCGACTCGCCCACCGAGATCAAGCCGACCGCCGTGCACAACTGGAACGTGCGGCTGATCGGCATCGACGAGCGGCACAAGATGGCGCTGCAGGTCCAGTTCGACGGCAAGTCGAGCCTGTCGCTCAGCCGCGGGCAGCTGGCCCTGCTCAGCCCGTTCGAGAAGGTGGTCGCGGTGGTCGCGTACGACGAGCCGACCGAGCAGGTCAACCAGTACGCGCCGTACACCTTGAAGGTCAACGGAGCCCTCCAGCCGGGCGGGGCCTCCTGACCTGAATCCGGCGAGATTGCCAGGGCACCTGTCACCGCCAGTGGTGGCAGGTGCCCTGGTCTGCTCCCGTGCGTGGCGGCATGGGTGCGCCTGCCTTGTGTGGCGATCAGCGCGCTTCGTGCGCGGTCGACGGCTGGGCCGTCAGCCGAGGTTCCACGTCCTCCGGCAGCTCGGCGCCACAGAGCGCGCAGATGTAGTCGTCGTCGCGGACGAGGTTGCGCTCGCCGCAGTCGAGGCAGCGCCGGAAGACGACGGCCACGGTGAAGCCTTCCGGCCGGCCGATGCCCGCCCGGTCGAGGGCGCCCGCCACCGCCACCCAGGTGGTGGGGTCGGGGCAGTAGCCGGTGGACAGATTGCTCACCTCGGTCACGACCCAGCCGTCCCGCTCGCCGTCGAAGGCGATCTCCCCCGCGCCGAGGACCTCCCCACCGCCGGCGCAGGCGACGTGCTCGCTGCGTCTCGGCGCGAGCCGCAACGTACCGGCGGTGTCGATGACGTACGTGAACGGCTCGTCACGGTCGCGCGGATCCGCCGCCGCCAGGCAGGTGTCGAGATCGGCCGGTGATCGGACGGGCCAGCCCTCGGGAGCGTCGGCGACCGACGCCCGCACGTCAGCCGGGCCGACGTACCGGTATCGACGCCCCGCGCCTTCCACGGCACCGACCCTACGCCCGTGCGGTCGTCACCGGAGCACCTTCTGCCTCTCGCGGCACGGCGAGCCCGCTCGCCGGTCGCGGTGGTACTGCTGCCGGATCAGCGGGGTACGGTCACCTGCTGCTCCGGCGTCGGCTTGCCGGCGCCCGGGAAGTGCACCTCGGTGTCGAAGGCGAGCACCCCGTAGTGTCCGCCCGAGGTGTATCCGCTGAACCGGATCGTGTAGGCGTCGCCGCCCGTCGTCGGGGTGACCGCGTGCGGCACCTGCCGGCCGCAGGACGCGGTGTGGCCGGGCCCGTTTCCGCTGGGTGAGGTGGCGGTGAGGGAGTAGTCCTGTTGGCCGGTGTGGCTGACCCGGCAGGTGATGGTCAGGCCCAGCGGCTCGCGCGAGTCCGGGAACCATTGGCCGCCGTCGAGGAAGAAGGGCTCGACGAAGACGTACGGGTTGAGGTAGTAGCCGCCCGTGTCGTTCTTGCGCAGCCGTTGGGTGCAGAAGCGGAATTTTCCCTTCGTCTTGCCGCTGCGCGAGACGTACACCTGCTGGCCGACCTGGAGGGCGCAGGTCTGCGACTGCAGGGTGTAGCCGCGGGGGAATTCCGGGGCCGGGGTGGCCCGGGCGGCCGGGGCCGGCGGCGGGGCGGCGGCCGTGCCGGCCCGCGCTGTCGCCGGCGGGCGCGGTTTGGACGTCGGGGAGGCGCTCGCGGGCAGGTTGCTCGGGGTGGGTGTCACCGCCGCCGCAGCACTCGCCGTCGTCCCAAGAGTGGGCGGCGTCGCGGCGACGGTGGGTGCCGGGACGGCCCAGACGGCGGCGGGTGCATCGGATCGGGCGCAGCTGGCAACACCGGTGGCGGTCAGCAGCAGCGCCAGTACGCCGCAGCGGACGAGCGGACGGCGCCGCCGGGCCGGTGCGTTCATCGCTGCAGCGTCGCGGTCGCGTAGCCGTCCGGGTAGAACTGGTAGTAGTCGTGGTACCGGACCGTGAAGGTGGTGGTGCCACGTGGCAACGAGTAGGTGAGGGTGTACCGGCCGCTGGCGTCCAGCTTGCCGCGCCAGAACTCCCGCTCGGCCCCGCCGTTGGTCGACGCGGTGACCCACCAGTAGTTGTCGTCGCCGATCGGCGAGCTCCAGGTCACGGTGAGCTGCGCGACGCTCTTCTCCTTGCCGGTCCCGACCTGGGCGGTGACGGCCAGGTCGGTGACCGGCGGCGTCGGCGGATGCGCCGGCCCGAAGGAGTGCAGCAGCTGCGTCTCCTGGTAGGGGTCGGTCGAGCTGACCGCCCAGGCCCGGGTGCCGGCCTGGTTGACCAGCAGCGTGCCCTCCCAGAGGCTGTCGCCGCTGCGGAAGTCGACCGCGTACGTCGGGACCGTGCTGCCGTTGCCGTAGAGGTAGACATCGGGGTCACCGGTCGCGGTCGAGGCGCGGCCGATGGCGACGGTGGAGCCGTCCCCGGACCAGGCGGCGTCCTGCGGATAGACGCCGCTCGGATAGACGGTGGCGTCGGTGAGATCCGGCAGCCGGTACGAGTGGTGCTCGTACGGGTGGCCGACCGTCTCCACCACCTCGGTGCCGTCCGGACTCACCGCGTAGTCGATCAGGTTGCTGCCGGTGTTGTCCCGCCGGGCGACGATCGTCGGGCTGTCACCGGAGACGTCGATGACGTACGTGGTGACCGGCGAATACCCGGTGTCGCCGGCGACGAGGAGGCCGGGCGCCCCGGGGCTGGCGTCGATGATCGGGTGGTAGTTGGGGCCCCCGGTGTAGACCACCGGCGGGATCCCGGGCGCGGACCAGATCAGCAGACCGCCGGAGCCGATGCCGGCGTCGATGAACCCGCCGACGACTTTCTCGCCGGTCGGTTCGACGGTGTACAGCCAGGCGCCGGGGGGTGCGGGGTAGCTGGCGACCATGGTGAGCGCGTCGGCGTCCAGCGCGACGATCCGGTTGAAGCCCTGGGCCGCGTACAGGATGCGCCCGTCGTCGCTGAGGACGAGGTCGGAAATGTCGGCGACGGCGGTGACCCGGTTCAGCAGCCGGCCGTCGAGGTCGGTCACCACCAGCGGCAGCCCGCCACCGACCCCCTGGGCGATGTAGAGGCGGCCGCGCGCCTCGTCGAGCTCGATCGCCCGCAGGTCGTCCACCGGCAGCTGGGTGCCGACGCTTTTCAGTGGGGCCGTCTCGGCGGCGGCCGGCGCTGCTGTCAGTAGCTCTCCGGCGCTGAGCCCGATCGCCGCGAACATCCCGGACGCCAGCAGTTGACGACGTCGCATGGCACCTCCCCGTGTCGGCCAGCAAGAGATCCTAGTACCGGGCTTGCTGCTGGCGCTGCACCTCACCGCCGGCTCGCTCCGGGATTGCCCGCCGAGGGCCAGGTGCGGGACGGTGACCCGCACCCGGCCCGCGGGTCAGCGGCGGCGCTCCCCCACCTGGTACGTGACCAGGTTTGGGTCGGCCTTGAGCTGCTTCTCGGTGTACTTGATGGTGTCCCAGCCCTTGCCGGAGTAGAGCCGGGTCTGGTCATGGCTCAGTTCCGCAGCTCGACGCTGGTCGATCAGCTTGGGACGGCTGGGCCTCCCGCTCACATGCTTGTCGCACCTATCTCGGCACGGTCGAACGACGGGCCTCCAGCTAACGACAAGAGCCGCCGCAAGAGTTGCTGCTGCGAGGCATCCCCACAGCACGGCCGGGTCAGCCTCGAGCAGCCCCATGAGCGCGGCCGGGGCGCAGGCCATACCAAGTCCGGTGGAAAGCTGGAAGCGCACCAGAGCGCGGCCTAGTTGCGCCGGTGGCGTGGCCGCGATCACGAGGGCGGTTCCGCTTCCGGTGTAAAGGATTTCGCCCAGCGTGTAGACGACGCCGACCACGGCGATGGCCACCGCCCCCATCGCTTCGCCCACCCAGAAGCCCAGATAGGACAGGCCAAGCACGACCCCTGAAGCGGCGAAGACCGTGCCGCGGGCCCATTTTGACGACCATTTGACGACGGGTACCTGGAACAAGATCACTAGCACCGTGTTGGCCACGAACAGAGCCGCCGACCAGACGGCGCTTGCTTGCATCCGGGTCACGAGCAACGCCGGCAGCACCACCTCGAGCACGCTGAAGCACATGGCGAAGGGAAGGTTGGCCACGAGCAGTACGGCCATGCTGGGCGGCGTGCCGAGGCCATGGTCGCGCTCTGGCTCCACGGCGGTCACTCTTGTCGATAGCGCGAGCCCGCCCGCGACAAGGAATGCCAGGGCGGTGATGGCCAGGAGGCCGTTCAGGACGTTCCCACCGCCGGCCACGGCGATCATCGCAAGCAGCGCGCCCGCGCCGAGCCCGGCGTTGCGCACCGATCGCGTCATCGCGAGCGCGGCATCGCGTTCGCGTCCCTGTCTGAGCGCTGCCACCACCGCCGCGTGCGCTGCGGGGAAGGACTGACCGCCGACCCCCAATAAGACCGACGCCGTAGCGAAGGCGACCAATCCATGGCCTGCAAGCAGTACAGCTACCCCGGCGACGCGGACGAACAGCGTCGTCGCGACCGCTGCCGACCGCGCCCCGCGGTCGATCCACCGTCCCACGAGTGGGAGCAGGGCAAGTCCTATCAGCAAGCCGGCCGACAGCGCGACGCCCGCCTCGCCCACCCCCAACCCGAGAACGGTCACGGCATAGAGCACCAGGAACGGCCGCAGCATCCCGCCGCCCACCGAATCGACCACCAGGGCCGCCACGTATCTGCGCACGCCGTCGAATCTCCCCGCGCATAGGCTGGGACGCTCGCGGGTTGACGGGGATCGTCAACCCGCGGGCGGTCGGGCCGGGGTGGCGGGCACTATTGCGAGCGTGGCCATCTCGATCGACATCACCAGCGTGGCGCAGGAGCGGTTCCTGTTCGCGCCCTCGCCGCTGGCCGAGCTGACCTCGATGCTGCATGCGCTGTCCGAGCCTGGCCATCACCCGGCATTGCACGGCTGGATCGCGGCCACCTCCGTTTCACTCAAACCGGAACTCAGTGAGCGCATGATCGAGGCCGACTTCCTCTGGCGGTCCTCACGTGCCGACTTCTTCGTGCCCAGTCGGCCGCAGGCCACGCTGGCGGAGGAGTTGGACGAGGTCGATCGGCTCGACGACGAGACGTACGTGTTCGCAGCGTTGATAACCACCAGTTGCGGCTCGACGCCGCTGTACCGCCGCTTCTCGCGCGAGAAGGCGCTCGAGCTGGCGTTGGCCCGCGGCCCTCGGCAGGCCGAGTTCGCCGAGCGGCTGCTGGCCGACCCACCACGTGTGCGGACCTGGGTACGGCGCCTGCTCGAAGACTGCGAACAGGCGTTCTTCGCCGAATCATGGGCACGAGTGCAGAACCAGCTCGTCGCGGACTCCCGGCGGAAAGCGGATCTACTGGCGCAGCACGGTCTGTCGGCCATGCTCACCGCCGTGTCACCGTCGGTCTCGCTGCAGAACAACCGGATCGTGGTCGACAAACTGCAGGACAACGCGACCACCGCGCACGGCAGCGGGGTCACCTTCATTCCCACTGCCTTCGGACACCCCCACCTGCTGGTGGTGCACGCCCCGGGCTGGCGGCCCGTGATTCAATACCCGGTCGCCGAACCCGGCCTGCCACGCCCGATCTCGCTGCACGTCGTGCAGCGGCGCATCGACGCCCTCGCGCACCCAGTGCGGCGCAGGCTCGCCCGCACCATCGCCCGCGGACCGCACACCACCGGCGAGCTCGCCGACGCATGGCAGCTGACCGCGCCCGAGGTCTCCCGGCACCTGGCGGTGCTCAAACAGGCCGGTCTGGTGACAGTCAGCCGACGCGGGCGATATGTCCTCTACCAACTTGACCTCATGGTCTGCGCCCGTCTCGGCGCAGACTTCGTCGAGGCGATCCTGCGTTAACCCCTCGGTTCGAGAGCCACCACGGCCAGGGCGCTGCCGCGATCGTTCCGGCCCGTCGGAAGCGGGACAGGTCAGGAGTGGAAACAGTCATGCCTGTGACCCTGTCGGCGGCACGGAACGACGTATCCGACTCCACGTAACACTTCGGCGAATTGTGCCGTAAGGGCGACCGGAATCCTGGGCAGTACAGCTAGCCCTCCCGCGCCCACGGCCGCAGCTTCTCCGGGTTGCGGACCGCCCAGATCCGGGTGACGCGCCCGTCGGAGACGTCGAAGGAGGCTACGGTCATGACGACGCCGGCACGCTGGGCCACCAGGCCCGGCACACCGTTGACCGACCGCTCCAGGAGTTCGAGCCCCGGAGCCTTATCGGCAATGGCGACCAGGTACTGGGCGATGCGTGCGCCGCCCTCGACCGGGCGCAGGACGGTGCCGACCAGGCCGCCGCCGTCGGCGGTCATCACGGCGGCCGGGTTGAGGAGACCGACGAGGGCTGCGATGTCCTTGGTCTCCCACGCCTTTTTGACGTGCCTCACCACGTCGGCCTGGCCGGTCGCCGTCACCGGAGCGCGCGCGACGCTCACCCGCCGCCGGGCGGAGGCGGCCAGCTGCTTGCAGGCCGCAGGGGTCCGGCCGAGAACGTCGGCGATCTCGGCGAACGGGTACCGGAAGACGTCGTGCAGGACGAACGCCACCCGCTCGGCGGGCGTCATCGACTCCAGGACGACGAGGAAGGCCATGTCCACCGACTCGTCCAGGACGATCTGGTCGGCGGGGTCGGCAGGACCGGTGGGGTCGGTGCCGCCCGCGTGGTCCCACTCGGTGCGGTCGGGCAGCGGCTCTGGCAGCCACGCGCCGACATAGCGTTCACGGCGGGCCCGCGCCGAGCCGAGCAGGTCCAGGCAGATGCGGCTGGTCACCGTCGTGAGCCAGGCGCCGGGGGACAGGATTTCCTCCTGCCGGCTTCGTGGCAGTCCGTACCAGCGTGCGTAGGCATCCTGTACGGCGTCCTCGGCCTCGGTCACCGAACCGAGCAACCGGTAAGCGACATTGATCAGTTGGCGTCGCTCGCCGGCAACCTCATCTTGGCTGGTCCCGACAGTCCCCATGCGTCCGGCCGCCCCCTCGCCTTACCTTTCGCAAGCCCACGTCGTCGGGCTGGTGAGACCTTAACGATCTACTGCCCGAGGGCGGAAAAGGGGACTGTGACATGGCCGCTCAGGCGACGGCGACGGCGACGGCGACGGGGACGGGGACGGGGACGGGGACGGCGAACGCACAGCGCAGCTTCTCGTTCCTGCAGATCGCGATCGCCCTGCAGACCCTGACCATCTTCCTTCAGGCGGTCTCCGCCGGACTGCTGCTGACCTCGTCCTACGGAGAGACGCTGCACAGTGTCGGAGCACGGGTGATGTACGGGGCGTCGATGCTGTACGTGCTCGCGGCGGTGCTGGCGTGGAAGCCGGGCGGCGGCTCCCTCCGGCCTGTCTGGCACGCGTCAGGTTTCCTCGTACTCGCCTCGGTCCAGGTCGTGCTCGGCATCGCGCACGTCCCGTCGGTCCATCTCCCCCTGGGGGTCTTGATGTTCGGCCTGAGTGTGCTGGCGCTGGCCCGGCGCTAAGGTCCGATACGGGGCCCGAGATCAACTAGTCCGCTTGAGCCCGCTCCCCCGCGTCGACGACTGAAGCCTGGCGCGGTAGGGCAGAGCTCACCGGCTCGGTCAACGTCCGCCAGAGGAACTCCAGCGTCAGCGCCGAGATGAACGCACGCTGCTCGTTGTTCGCGGCGGCACCGTGCCCGCCTTCGACGTTCTCGTAGTAGGACACGTCGTGGCCGTGTTCGCGCAGCCGGGCTGCCATCTTGCGGGCGTGCCCCGGATGCACCCGGTCGTCGCGGGTCGAGGTGATGAGCAGGACCGGCGGATACCGCGTCCCACTGCGGATGTTGTGGTACGGCGAATACTCCCGCAGGTAGGCCCAGTCGTCCTCCCGGTCCGGGTCGCCGTACTCAGCCATCCACGAGGCACCGGCCAGCAGCCGGTGGTACCGCCGCATGTCCAGCACCGGCACGTGCGCGACGACGGCGCCGAAGAGCGACGGGTAGCGGGTCAGCATCACGCCCATCAGCAGCCCGCCGTTGCTGCCACCCTCGATGCCGAGCTGGGCCGGCGTGGTGATCCCCCGGGCAACCAGGTCGGCCGCCACCGCGGCGAAGTCCTCGTACGCCCGCGGCCGGTTCTCCCGCAGCGCCGCGCGGTGCCATTCCGGGCCGTACTCCCCACCGCCCCGGATGTTCGCCACGACGTACGTACCGCCGCGGGCCAGCCAGCCCCGGCCGGTGACGCCGCTGTAGTAGGGGGTCTGGGAGATCTCGTACCCGCCGTACCCGGTGAGCAGCGTCGGCCGGCTGGGCGCGTCCGCCTCCCCCACCACGAAGTACGGCACCCGCGTACCGTCGGCCGAGGTGGCGAAGAACTGGCGTACCGCCAAGCCCTTGCCGTCGAAGAACGCCGGCTCCCGCTTGAGGATCTCGACCGAGCCGCCGACCTGTCCGAGCCGCAGCGTCGCCGGTTGGAGGAACCCTTCCGAGGCGAGCAGATAGTCATCGCCGAGGTCCGGGTCCGTTTCCACGATCGAGCTGTGATCGTCCGCCGGCACCCCGGCGAGCGGCTCCCGCCGCCAGCCCGTCTCGCCCGGCGTCAGCACCTCCAACCGGCTCCGCACATCGGCGAGGGTGGCCAGGATCAGATGGTTCCGGGTCCATGCGTAACCGTCGAGCGCCGTGCGGGCGTCGGGCTGGAAGAGCACCGCCATCTCCCGCGCACCGGCGAGGAACGCGTCGAAGCGGGTCGCCAGCAGGGCACCGGCCGGATAGGTCGCTTCACCCAGCGCCCATGGCGAGCGCAGCCGGATCACCAGCCACTCCCGGTGTACGTCCCACTGGGCGTCCTCCGGCACGGCGATCCGGATCCGCTCGCCCGCCTCCGTCAGCAGGAAGTGCTCGCTGCGGTAGAAGTCCAGGATCCGGCCCACGAAGTCGCGCTCGAACCCGGGCGTTCGGTCGTGCGAGGCGTACACGACCAGGTCGTCCACGCGGCCCTCGCACACGATCTCGGCCTCGGACAGTGGCGTGCCTCGCCGCCATCGCTTGGCGATGCGCGCATACCCTGACGTGGTCAGCGAACCGGGCCCGAAGTCGGTGGCCACGTAGATGTGGTCGGCGTCGATCCAGCAGACGCCGCTCTTGGCCTCGGGAAGCGTGAAGCCGTCCTTGACGAAGGTCCGGCGGACGAGGTCGAACTCGCGGACGACCACCGCATCCGCGCCGCCTCGGGACAGGCTGATCAGGCAGCGTTGATAATCGGGTCGCAGCACCGTCACGTCGCTCCAGACCCAGTTCTCACCCTCTTCGGCGGCCAGCGCATCGACGTCGAGCAGCACGTCCCACTCGGGCTCCGGCCGGCGGTACTGGTCGAGGGTGGTTCGGCGCCAGAGTCCGCGGGGATGCGCGGCGTCCTGCCAGAAGTTGTAGTAGTGGCGATCCCCGCGCCATCCCGGGTAGGGAATGCGGTCGTCGGCGTCGAGCACCTGCCGGATCTCGGTCCGCAGGGCGGCGAACCGCTCGCCCTCGGTCAGCGCGGCCACGGTTTCCGCGTTGCGGTCCCGCACCCACCTGTCCGCGTCCGCACCATCAAGATCTTCCAGCTCGAGGTACGGGTCCTCGCCCTCATCGCTCAAGGTCGCCATCTTCGCAACTATCCCCGACGAGTGCCCCGCATCGATGTCGGCATGGCGACTCAGCCTGCCCAACTCCCCGAACCGCGCCCTGACCTGCGGGAACCGGCACTAGCCTGGGTTGAGCGAGGAGGCACGGCGCGCTTCCCTCCGCTAGCCGGCCATGTCGATCATGGGGGTGGCCATGCGCGGGCCGAGACGTGGCCGGGTCTGGGCGGCCGGGCTGTGGCTACGCCAGCGGCGGCGCAGGTGGCGCACCCGACGGGAACGCCGGACCGAGCGGAGCCTCCGCCGGCGGACGGACCACCGGACCGATCACCGGATGACCTGGCGGCACCACCACGGGCTGCGCTGGGCGATCATCGCCACCGCCACGATCCTCGTGGCGTGGACCATCTACTCGCTGGTGCTGACGGTCCTCGACACCGAGCCCGGTTTCCTGCCGATGTCGCGGTGGTGCGCGGGACAGCCGCCGAGGTCGTACTACTGCGGGCAGGTGGAGGGCTTCGTCAAGGGCCCGCTGATCGTGGGGCTCGGCCTCGCGGTGTTCATCTTCTGGCGGTATCTGCGGGTCCGCCGCTGGTACGACCGCAACGCCCTGCGCAACCGCCAGATGGTGATCGCCACCGCCGAACGCGACATCAGCGGCGTCCACGTGGTCGGCCGTGACGAGCTGTGCGAACTGATGATCCAACGGCTGCGCGACGAGCACCACCGCCGGCCGCTGGTGCTGGTGGGCGACATCGGCACCGGCAAGACGGCGACGCTGGTCCGCCTCGCGGAGCTGCTGATGGCCACCGACGTCGTACCGATCGGGATCGACCTGCGCACCGTCACCACTCCGGAGCAGCTGAACTTCCACCAGCTCGCCCAGGCGCAGTTCGAGCGCACCATCGACACCCAACTGCATGCCACCGGCGAGGCGGACAAGGTGTGGCGGCGGCTCTGGCTGGAGAACCGCATCGTCGTGCTCGCCGACGGCCTGGAGGAGGCCCTCGCCGACACCGCCCAGCCCGCCGACCGGGACAGCCTGCTGCGCGAGGCCATCCGGGGCGCGGTCCGGGAGCGGCTCCCCCTGGTGGTCGCGTCGCGCCCCGCCGATCCGCTGCGCGGGCTGGACGCGCTGCTGCTGCAGCTGGAGCCGCTCGCCCAGGGCCCCGCCCTGGAGTACGTGCAGAGCCGCAGCCGCCGCTCGGACGCCGGGCAGCGGTCGGATCGGATCACCGGGCTGGTCAAGGCCGCCGACGTCGCCGAGTCACCGTTCTTCCTGCGGGTCATCGGCCAGCTCTACGAAATCGACCGCCTCGACCGGGTCGAGCCGGCGGGTCGGGGCAGATCCGCGCTGCGCTGGAGTCTGCTGGAGGAGTGGTACGAAGCCACCCTCGCCGGGGACCTCTACGAGGACTACGGCATGCCGCCGACCGAACGGTCCGACGCCATCGAGGTGCTCTCCGCGCTCGCCTGCCTCGGGCTGCGCGACAACCAGCAGTCGGTGCGCACCACCGCACTCAGCGGCGCCGACGGCACGCCGGACGCCGGCCGGCAGTGGATCCTCGCCGAACTCCGATCCCGGCTGCACAAGCTCAGCGCCGACAACCCGCAGGACATCGGGCTCGCCGAGACCACCGGGGACGCGCTCAACATCGTGGTGAAACGGCAGGACGGGGTGCGCTTCCAGCACGGGGTGATCCAGGCGTACCTCGGCTCTCGCTTCCTCGCCGCCGCCCTGCGCGACGACGCCTTCCTCGATCGGGCCCTCACCCGCAACCACGGCCCCGGACGGGAACTGCTCGCGGCCCTCACCCTCTATTGCCGCAGCGGCGGGGTGTTCGAACGGCTGGACGGACGGCGGATGCCGCCGTCCGCACCCGGAAGGCTGCACCGCCTCGGTGACGCCGTCCGGCAGACCGTACGCATCCGCCCGAGCGCCGCGGACGCGACGGTCACCCGGAACCGGTCGATCAGCCTCGTCCAGCGGCTCTGCGCCGAGGCGACCGGGACGCGGAACCGCACCCGGGCCCTGGAGATGTTCGCGACCGCGCTGGAGATGGACGCCGCCAGCGGGCACCCGCTCCACCGGAAACTCGCCGACGCGATCCGCGTCGCCTGGCCCACCTACCAGGGAGACGGCTCGGTCACCGACCGCCCCCTCGAAGACGCCAAGATCGCTCTCGTGCACCGGTACGGCGACGCCGCCCGGCAGCTCGGAAACCGGCCTCCGGAAGGCGGGCCCCGGGGCCAGCAGCCCGAGCCGCAGTACCGGCAGCTGTTCCAGATGATGGCCGAGGAGACCTCCTACCTGCCCCGCCTGGCCGCCGCCCGGGAGATCGCCAGCGGCGGCGACGCAGCCGTCCGCGCGCTGCACGACCTGCTCGACGAGCCGCCGGAGACGGCCGACACCCTGGGCCGGGAACGCCTGGAGGAGCTGCGGACCTGGATCGCGCCGTCGCTGTTCCTCTTCGCCGAGGGTGCGTACGCCCCCGGCGAACCGGACTGGCGGGGCGTGGCCCGGGAGACCCTGCGACGCTGGGTGCACCGCCTGGCCACCGACGCGTCGGACGGGGCCCGCGTCTACGAGCTCACGCTCGCGCAGGGCTTCCGGCTGGCGGCCAACTGCCGCACGTACCCGGCGCACCGCAGCATCCTGATCGAGGAAGCCGAGAAGGCGCTGCGCTACTCCCGGTTCTGGTACTCGCACCTGGTGCTCCTGCAAGCGCTCACCCTGCTGGCCCTGCCCCGCGATCCCAGCGAGACGCTGCGCGAGCGGGGTCACGGTTCGGACCCACGCGGCCTGGTCACCTTCTGGACCTCGATCGCCGGCGGCGGGCACCGTGCCCCGCAGCCCGGCAGCGGTACGGCACACCCGCTCGTCCTCGAGGTCGCCGATCTGTGCGTCGAGGCGCTCACCGACCGCCATCCGGAACGGCGCTGCTGGGTTGACGAGCGGGAGATCGTCGGACGGGTGGGAGCGGCCAGCTCCCAACCCGGCGTCCGCCGGATGCAGGACTCCTGGCTGCCGCCGTCGCACGGCTGGGCCGTCCTGGAACCGCGGGCCCAACGGTTGCTGGCCGACGTGATGCTGCTGCTCAACCTCGCCGACCGGGGACAGGACAACTCCGAGCGGGCCCGCCGGCTCAGCCGAGCCAGCCGGGCCGAGCTGCCCCCGTGCCTCACCATCGACCGCAGCGCCATGCGGGTCACCCTGAGCCGGCGCCAGGCCCACGACGTCCAACCCGGCTCCACCTGCATCGACGACTGCCCGTTCCGGCTGTGCCCGCTGCCGCCGAAGGGAGACGAGCTGCCGTACCAGATGGACGAGGCGTTCTGCGCCCACCAGATCGATCTCGTCGGGCACTGGTTCCGGGCTCCGGGGCGGGCGGACTGGCAGGCGGTGAACCGGGAGGATTTGCGGACTTTCTGGCGAGAGATGTCCGAGCGAATGGCCCCCGCCTGGCGGAAGTGACGATCAGCCGGCTCGGTCGTCAGCGCAAACGCTGGTCGGTCGACGGCTGGTGGCTGTGGGGCCGACCGCAGCGAGATCGTGGGACGGATTCTAGGCTGGGTCCGAGCGTTGGAATGATAGGAGGGAGGCCGCCGTGAGCCAGACCGAGAGAACCGACACCTTCGAGGAGTGGAACGTGGTCGAGGACGACGGTGTCCTGGACGCCTCGGACACCCTGGACGACCGGGTCGGCGATCCCCTCGACACCGGAATCGCCGCCGGAGACCGCTGGACGGGTGCGAACCGGTTCGGCACGACACCCGCAGAGGAGCGGGCGGGCGAGCCCCTGGAGCAGCTGTTGGCCCAGGAGGAGCCGGACATCGACCCGTACGCCGAGGCCGCCGACGACGAGGACGAGCTGACCCGGCGTGGGTACGAGCGCGAGAGGCGCGCGGGACGCCTGGTCGCCTACGACGAGGGCCTCGGCGAGGACGAGGAAGCCGACTCCTTGGCGTGGGATGTCGGGATCGACGGGGGTGCGGCGAGCGCGGAGGAGGCCGCGGTGCACCTGGTCGACGACCCCAACGGCCCGGGCGAGGGCCCGTTGCGGTGAGGCGGACCAGCTCAGCGCTGCCCGGCGCGCAGTAGCAGCCGGGGCGAACCCCGCCCTGGCCGGTTCAGGCGTACGCCAGGGCAACCCTGCGATGTTCGGGGTCGTCGGTGCGCTCGGCCAGTGCCCGTAACTCGGACGATGCGGTGGCGGGGTTGCGGGCGCGCCAGGCGTGCATGAGGGCGGCGGCGGTTTCCGCCGGACTGCCGGTGGCGGTGGCGACCACCACCTCCGCGGTCTCATCCGTCAGCTGGTCGATGGTCGGCACGGCGACGCCCTGCTCACGTAGGTGCCCGGCGAGCAGGCCGACACCCAAGGGGGTCAGGGCGACAACGGCTTCGCCCTTCTCGATCGCGCCGAGCCTGGACAACTGGTCGAGCAGGCGGTCGGTGTCGTTGTCGGCGAGCTGGCGCCAGCCCCGCTCCTGCTCTTCGCTACCCGGGTCGAGCCCCAGTCCGTCGCACGCGGCCTGGTAGGCGAGCCGCCTCAGCTCGTCAATCTCGAGGGGTTCCGGCGCGAGGAACAGGGCCATGGCCACGGCGAACACCGCGTCGTCGAACCGCCACCGCAGCACCGACTCGGCCCACCCTGCGCCGCAGACCGCCTCGCCGAGCTCGAACAGTGCGGTGAACGCCCGCCCGGCCAGCGCGAGCTGGTCCGCCAGCACCTTCGCCGCGCTCTTGACCGGCACGAGCCGCCCCTTGACCACCCGTATGACGCGGGCAGCCCGGGCCCAGGCGACCAGCACGGTGAGCCCATGCAGCTCCTCGCTGCTGCGCGTGGCGAAGACCCGGTCGCCGATCTTGGGGTCGATGACGTCGCCGGTCTCGAGCAGCGCGACGAGTTCCCGCGCGTCGGCCAGCCGCAGCCGGCCGGTGGCGGTGAGGGCTCGCCCGCCACCGAGCCACCGCACCAGCTCCCGCAGCCGGCGTACGACAGCGGACTCGGCGGCCAGCCCGCGGAGTGTGTCGTCCTCGGGCGCGGCCACCAGCGGCAGCGGCGGATGATGGTCGGGATCTTCGCCGAGCAAGTGGTTGGCCATCACCTGGTTCAGCAGGTTCTTGTCGACGGCGACGCGGCCGGCGTGCAGGTCGGCGATGAACCGCTCGGCGGCCACCTGATCGGCGGGGTCGATGCCCTCGTGGAGCATCCGGGTGGCCCAGAACTTCGCGAGCCCGTACCGGCTCTGGTCCGCCATCGCGTCGGCGAACGGCGCGGCGAGCTTGTCCAGGGCGGCGTGCAGCAGGTGCCGGTCGGCGCAGCGCCGGTCGGCGAGGTCCTGGTCGAAGAGGAAGTCGACGAACGCGCCCACGGTCGGCGTGACGGCTGGCCACTGCTCCGGCCGCATCGTCACCTGGCGGGGGAACCAGTCGAGCAGCGCCTCTTCGAGGTCCTCGGGCTGCCATCGTCCGAGAAGGCCGTCACCGTCGGCCCAGCGGTGGTCGAGCAGCGCCTCGACGACGAACAGGTCGACCTGCCGGGGGTGCCGCCGGGCCCAGCCGCCGAACCGCCACTTCAGCCGGTCCCGGGCGGGGATGAAAATCGGGTCCGGCGCTGAGGTGTAGACCATCCGCATGACGGCCGACACTACCGGGACCCTAGGGTGCGGTGAGTTTGCCGGCGCCCGATGGTCCTACCCGGGTGACGACCTCCGCGATCTCCTTCGCTGTCGGCGCGACTCTGACCCGCGCGGACATCCCCGCCCTCTGCGCTGACCTGGCCGAGGTGCTGCGTGGCCGGGACCGTGGCGTGGTGGTCTGCGACGTGACCGGGGTGCGCCCCGACGTGGTCGCGATCGAGGCGCTGGCCCGGCTGGGCCTGACCGCGCGGCGGCACGGCTGGCGGCTGGTGGTGAGCGGCGGCAGTGCCACTGCTGGAGCTTGCCGACCTTCGGCATCTGCCGGCTCAACCGAGCCTTGAGGGCCAGGACCAGGGCACCTGTCGCCGGTCTGGCGGCACGTGGCCTGGCGGATTGCACTGCACTGGACTGGCGTCATGGTTCGGCGATTGAGCCGCACGGAAATCGGGGTTGACTCGGTGGGTGTTCCCGGGGCGTACTCGATATACGTTCCCGCACCGCGGCTGGCGCGTCCGGCCAGGAAGACGAGCGCGGGCGCTCTCAGCACCGGGTGCCTGCTGTTGTTCGCGCTGGTGTTGCGGGGGACATGGAGAGATGGGAGGTCCCGCATGAAGGATCACTCGTCGGCGAGTTGAGCCACACCACTGTGGCGCTCGCCGAGCGCTGCCGGTAACGAGAGTCGTGACCCGTGTGGCGCGCCCTGGCCGTCTGCCCTCCTGCCCTGCCCGTTGACCTTGGCCTGCGGTACGGGTTGTAGCGGCACCCGCCGACCGGGTGCCTGCCCCCGGGATTGTTTTGCCGGCTCGATCACAGAGAAGTATTGGCGACTTCCGCACGAACAAAGGGTTCCGCCTTGCCGGGCATTCCCCGGCAAGCGTCGCGCCCGCGCGAGAACCGACCCGGTTCGCGTAGGCGCAACCGACGGCGCTGCCTCATCGCTGGTGAATCCCTACAAATGAAGCTGGAGCACGAACATGATCTCGACCTTCGTCAATCCGAAAAGGCTGGCAGTTGCCTTACCGGTCCACCGGACCAGGGTGACGCCATTCGAGGCTCTACACGGACGACGTGTCGACAGGTGGTGGGCCGTTGGCACCACGTGAGCAGCAGACGCCGGACCTGCCCAAGGAGGTGCGGTCGGGGCGGGAGCGGCTGGAGAACCGGATCCAGGTGCTGATCATGTTGTTGATCGGTGGCGCGGCCGGCGCAGCCTCGTTCCGTCACGTCCATGACGTCGCGGCGGCGCACGGCCAGCCGGGATGGCTCGCCTGGGCCGACGCTGTCGTCCTGGAACTGGCCTCCATCGCCGCCGGCCTCGAACTGCGCCGCAACCGGCGCCTGGACAAGAGCGTTGCCTTCCCGGCGACCGTGCTGACCGTGGCGGTGTTCCTGTCCCTCGCAGCCCAGGTCGTGGAGGCCGAAGCGTCAGTGATCGGCTGGGTCGCCGCCGCGCTGCCGGCGCTCGGCTTCCTGACCATGGTGAAGATCGCCCTCGGCCGCGCCGACCCCGCCCCACCCGACCACACCGCCCAACCCGCACCGGGCGAGCCAGGACCACCGCGGATCGTGGACGCCGCGGTCCCGGACACCCGCGAACCGGTCCCTGGACCGCCGCTGCCGGTCCCCACGAGCACTGCCACGGTCCGGGACCGCACCGCCACGGTCCCGGCTAGAGCGGACCAGGACCCAGCGGTCCCGGACCGCCGCCGCGGCGGCCCGCCGGTCGGGGACCGGGGCCTGGAGATCCCCGCGCTGGTCCCGGCCGCCCGGACCGCCGCCCACACGCTCGCCATCCACGGGACACCGCTGTCCCGCAAGGAACTCGCCCGGCAACTACGCGCGGACGGGCACCACCTGTCCAACGCCACCGCTTCAGCACTCGTGCGCGTCCTCCGCGCCGAGGCCACCCCACCGGCCCCGGCCTCGCCGAACCTGTCACACCCGGAGGCCGCCTGACAGACCGAAAACCGGTGACTCCTGTCAGACCACGCTGCCTCGGTCAGACCAGCGCCTGTCAGGAAGCCGGCCGCCGGACAGAACCTGACCGGGCCTGTCAGAGCGAACAACCGTCCCGCCCGCAGCGGCGCGGCAGCCAGTGCACCTGCTGCCCCTTCAGCTGAATCCCGATCCTCAAAGGAGCAATGAGCATGCTGATCCAGGTCAACGACCCCCACCCGCGCCACCAGCGCTGCCTCCGATCCGCGTCACCCGCCCTCTCACACCTGGATCCAAGCGGTCTGACCGGTCATGCCGGTGTCGGTGTCGATCTCCGTCTGACCGTCTGCCTTGATACTGACCCCCAAGCCGACCCCGCTTTCTCGCTGACAGCCCAGGTCAGGGCCGCTGTCAGCGGCGCCGATCGGTTCCAGACACACCCTCATGTGTGGGGTGTCCCCCCAGGGGCCGCCCATGCGTAAACCGCTACCGGCACCAGATCCGCTGCTGCGCCTGCAGGCCAGCATCACCGCCCGCGACGACCGCCTCCTCGCCTGGCTCTACGACCACGGACTGCTGACCACCGACCAGATCGCCGCCGCCCTGTTCCCGTCCCTGGATTTCGCTCAACGCCGGCTGCGCCGCCTCACCATGCTTCGCGCGGTGGACCGGTTCCGACCCAACAAACCCGACGGTGGCTCCTACCCGTACCACTACGTTCTGGACCAGCTCGGCTACAGCCACGTCCGCGCCCAACGCGGCCTCGGGCCACCACGCCGGGACCAGGCCCGCCGCCGCAAGCAATCCCTCACGTCACGCCCGGACCTGCCCCATCTGCTCGGCGGCAACCAGGGGAGTTGCCCCCTGGTCCTGGACACTTGAGCCTTGGATCGTGATGGTCCGGGGAGATCAGGAGTCCCTGACAGATGGTGAACAAGCACTACCCCGCCGAGTTCAAGGCCGACGCGGTCGCGTTGTACCGGTCTCGGCCGGGGGCGACGATCGCGCAGATCGCTGACGATCTGGGCGTCAATCGGGAGACGTTGCGCAGTTGGGTCCGCGCTGATGATCAGCGTCGGGGCGCAGCGGCCGGGCCGGCGGCGCCGCCGGCGTCCGGGTCGGTGGAGGATGAGAACGCGGCGTTGCGGCGGCGGGTGCGGGAGTTGGAGGAGGAACGGGACATTCTGCGGAAGGCGGCCCGGTATTTCGCCGGGGAGACGCGCTGGTGAACCGCTTCCAGTTCGTCGCCGACCATCAGCAGCGCTATGGCGTGAAGCGGTTGTGTCAGATCCTCGGGGTGTCCCGCTCGAGCTTCTACTACTGGCGATCGGCCGCCGAAGCGCGGGCCGCCCGGCAGGCCGCGGACGTCGCGCTGGCCAGCCGGATCCGGGCGGTGCACGCCGAGCACGACGGCACGTACGGAGCACCACGGATCACCGCCGAGCTGCGCGATGCCGGGCAGTTGGTCAACCGTAAGCGGGTCGCGCGGGTGATGCGCCGCTTCGGCGTGCAGGGTCTGCGGTTGCGCAGGCGAACTCGTACGACGGTGCCGGACCCGGCCGCGGCGAAGGCCCCGGATCTGATCGGCCGGCACTTCACCGCCCCCGCGCCGAACCAACGCTACGTCGGCGACATCACCTACCTGCCGGTCGGTGACCGCGGATTCCTCTACCTGGCCACCGTCCTCGACCTGCACTCCCGGCGCCTCGCGGGCTGGGCGATCGCCGACCACATGCGCACCGACCTGGTCATCGACGCCCTCCACGCGGCGCAGCGCACCCGGGGCAGCCTCGACGGGGCGATCATGCACACCGACCACGGAGCTCAATACACCTCCCGGGCCTTCGCCGCCGCCTGCACCACGGCAGGGGTCCGGCAGTCAATGAGCGCGGTCGGTAGCTCCGCCGACAACGCGGCCGCGGAGTCGTTCAACGCCACCTTCAAACGCGAGACCCTCCAGGGCCGCCGCGCCTTCACCGACAAACGCGAAGCCCGACTCGCCGCATTCCGCTGGCTGCACCGCTACAACACCATTCGACGCCACTCCCGGCTCGGACAGCAATCACCGATCACCTACGAGAAGAACACCCGCCCAGCGCCAGCTACGCTGGCCCCGGCCGCATAACCCCCGTGTCCAGGATCAGGGGTCAAGCCCCCAGGTCTTCATCGACCTCGCCTGCCACGCCCGCACCCACCCCAACAGCCGCCTGGACCGCTGGCAGCCCGCGTCCGCCTTCCACGACCCCGGCGGGTTGTACCGCGAAGGCGGGGACCCGCAGATCATGGTCCACGGACCGAGCGGCTTCCCCCGCCCGGACGGCGCCGGCGTGTGGACCGAGCAGGACCGCTCGGTGCCGTTCTTCCTCGAATACGACACCGGCCGGGAACGCCTCGACATCCTCACCGAGAAGATCGCCAAGTACGAACGCTTGTACGCGATGAGCACCTGGGCATGGCCGGTCCTGTTCCACCTACGGTCGGCGCGACGGGAGGCAAACCTGCACCACCGCCTCACCGGCACCACGCCACGAGCGGTCATCGCCACCACCACCGCCGACCTACGCTCCGCCACCGGCGCGAGCCCCGCCGAGCAGGTGTGGCACCCGATCGGTCTCGGCGCCGGCCGTCGCCGCCTCATCGACCTGCCCTACATCGACACCGACCACGACGCCGAGTTCCCCACCCGCACCTCGGCCGGCCCGCACGGGCGCGCATTCTGATTGCCTTGACGGTGTGAGCAGCCCCGTTGACCGGGCTGCTCACACCGTCAATCCCGTCCCGGCGGGTGCGGTGGGACCGGAAGAGGGCTGGCACCTGCGTCCGAGCGGTGAGCCAGCCGCGAGGTCACTGCCCCGCAGATACTGACCCAAGCGATCACCACTGCTCGCCGGGAAGCGCTGCTCACTCCCGCTCAGACGGCACATCTTCGACGTCAGCTGAACAAGAAGCTGCACCGCGGGGACCGTCGGTGACGGATCAGCCTCCTGTCAACCGCCCGGTTCCCGCGGCCCGCAGTGCCACGTCACCGCCGAGCAACCTGCGCTCACTGCAAGACCGTCTACGCAATGCCGCCAGGAACCAGGGAGCGCTGTTCGGGCGGCTGCAGCGCCAGCTCAGCGCACTGGTTGTCACCGAGATGCTTACCCGGGTCAAGCAGCCCATCAGTGGCCCACCGCTGCTGGTCAAAGGTGGAACCGCGCTCGAGTTCCGACTCGGGCTATCAGCATCACGCACCTCCAAGGATCTTGATGCTGTCGTGCGTGGCGACCTCGCTGACTTCGTGTCCCGCGCGGCCGAGGCAGTCAAGATCCCCTGGGCCGGCTTCAGCGGTCGCGTCACCCGCCAAGCCGAGGCGGATATCCCCGGCCTGGCAGTCAAGCCTCGCCGTTTTGAGGTGAAGCTCAGCTACCACAACAAGCCGTTTGCCACAGTCCCCCGTAGAGATCAGTGCCGCTGAGCCAGGCGTGGCCGCCGAGTACGACGAGGTCAGCGCGCCCGCGCTTGACGGTCTCGGGTTCGAGCCCGCCGCACCCGTTCCCTGTCTGTCGATCCGCTTTCAGATCGCTCAAAAGATCCACGCCTGTACCGATCCGCTAACCCCGGGCTTGGTGAACACGCGTGCCCGCGACCTCGTGGACCTACTGCTGCTAGAACCACTCGTCGGTGATGACCAACTCCCTGAAGTACGGGAAGCCTGCGAGCAGGTCTTCGCCGCACGTGCGCGTCATTCGTGGCCCCCGGTGCTGCAGGTGCCTGCCATCTGGGCCGACCTATATCCCTCGGCAGCCGAAGGCCTCGAAGACTACGTACCGGCTGATGTGCAGCAGGCTGCTGAAGCGGTCCAACTGTTCATCAACCGCATCGTCACAGCCGACCACGGCGATGAGAGCCCGGCCAATGAGCGCTCCGGGCCTAGCGACGCTCAGCCCGTGAGGAGCTAAACATCGTTAAGGCTGGCCTGCTGCACCGCCGCATGGACGGTATGAGTAGCCCGGCTGACCGGACTGCTCATACGGTCTATACCGCGTCGGCGGGTGAGATCCCCCCGCTTTCGCGGAGTGGTTGATGTTCCGTGAAACCGGGGGGACCTCAGGGTGCGGTAGGACCGGAAGCCGGGCTGGCACCTGCGACCGGGCGGCGAGCGTGTGGTTGGCGCGTACCTCCGTCAGGTCGGCGTCACCGAGGAGATGGGTGTCGACGGCAGCCTCGGCACGGGCCCCGGGAGGACGCCGAGAGCCAGCCCGGCCAGGGCGGCTGCCACGATCTCCCCGGCGTGGCGGAACTGGGATAGACCAGGAGTAACAGCGGTCATGCCGTGACCCTGGCGGCGCCACAGAACGACGTACCCAAACACCACCAGATACTTCGGCGAATTGTGATCTCAGGATGGGTCTACCGGGGAGGCAGGGGGCGCGGCTTCGGCACCTGCCGGTTGAAGCGGGGCTTGAGGGCCAGGACGAGGACTTCCTTCGTACCCTCCGGGTTGTCGGTCTCCTGCCAGCGGACCTCGCGCCGGCCCAGCCAGCGGGAGATGCCCTGCCTTGTCGTCACTTCGGTTGGCGTGTCGACGAAGCGGCCGACCTGCTCGTGCAACACCGACGAGCCCCGGTTGCCGGTCAGGTGCTGCCGGAGGCGGTTGCGCAGGTTCCCAGTCCAGCCGACGTAGACGACCGTGCCGGGTCGAGGACCACATGCACGCCGGGCGAGGTGAGAGCGCCGGCGGCGGCTTCCATCGTGTACGGCTGGGGAGCCGTGAAGTCGGCCAAAAGGTCGTCGGCGTCGAGCATCCCCGGACGGTACCGGCCTCAGCGCTCCCCCGTGGTCCCACACGATCCGGAGTGCCCGTCGCGAAGCCGGCACCGCCGGCCGTCATCGAGCCGCGCGTCGCACCAGACGCGGTGGCGGAGGTGCTGGCTGTCCTCCTCGCTGAGGGTGGTCTCGCCGAAGTCGAAGGCGGCGACGTGGGCGAGGGAGCCGCGCAGCGCGCCGGCCAGGTCGGTGGCGGCATCCTGGCTGGTCAGCTTGGTGGGCAGGTGGATGATCCAGCGGGGTGCAGTCATCGCTGCCACCGATTGTTGGGTGACCAGTCCGGCTCGGTGAAGCGGCAGCCGGCGTGGCGCGACTGCCACTGGCGTAGGGCCTGGCGGATGCGCTCGGCCTCGGTGTTGGCGGTGGTCAGCTCGCGGTGCAGGCGGTCGAGCTCGTCGGCGAGCTGGTTGAGGTAGGCGTGGACCTGGTCGGGGTTGAGGCCGCGCCAGCGGGTGTCGAAGGCGGCGGCGCGGATCTGGTGCGGTCGCAGGCGTTCTCCGGTCACGTAGATCACGGCTGCCTCGCTGTCTGCTCGGCGACCAGGGCTTCGATGTCGCACTCACTCAGGCCGCGCTCTATCAGGACCCGGTGGCCCCAGCGGTGCAGGCGGCATGGGTGCGGGGCGCGGTCGTTGCGACAGCGCGGGCCCTCGGGCCACTGCTCGGCGGCGTGCACGGTGACGGCCTTGACGGCGAAGGTGACGTCTTCGGCGGTGACGTAGGGCGGTAGGGGTAGTTCGCCGAGCATGTCGTCGATCGAGTCCATGTCGCTCCCTTGCCGGATGGTTGGGCGCCGAGGCAGGCGGAGTCGACCGTTACGACCGCGCGTCCGTACCGGCCGGAGCCCAGCACCCGCCCCGGGCCTCTTATGTGCCGCCCCTCATTCCGAGCGGCGAATGTCTTGCCACCTGGGCACCTGCTGGTGGTCGGCCACTTCTGCAGCAAGCTTGGTGCGGGTGCCGGGGCAGCCTTGGTCTGCCGCCCCGGCACTGATCGGGCACTGGTGCCCGGACGAGCCGTTCTGGTGCCAACCCGAGCGACTCGGGGACAACCTATGTCACTAGGGGCTATAGGTCAACCAGGAGGAGGAGGTGAGAGGATCGGCGTTAGGTGCCAGCCCGGAAGGATCTCGTGTGTCCCCTATCCCGCTCAGCTACACCGACATCGCCGCCGACATCGCGGCAAGGATCAAGAAGGGCGAGTACGAGCCCGGAGCCAAGCTGCCGTCGTACTCCCAGCTCGCCGACCTCTACTCTGTGTCATTCTCCACCGCAGCTCGTGCCATCGCCCTGCTTCGCGACCGGGGCATCGTCGTCGGGGCACCGGGCCGCGGCGTCTTCGTCGCCGATCAACCGAGCGGATAGTCCGACGCACAGGCAAATACCGATCCTCCGCCTGGCCACCCCGTGGGTCCGAAAGGATCGGCGGCCAGGACGATTTCGCCTCGTTCGATATGACCGAATGCCCCAAAACTGAGCCATGATCACGTCTCAGACCCGGACGGGTCTGTTCCCGCAAGGCCTGAAGATGACATCATTTGATCATGAAGCCTCGCATCGTCCGGACGCACGACATCCTTCGCTACGCGCGCGACGCCAGCCCCCTCCAGGAGACGCTGGACGGCTATCTCAACTACTACTTTGTGATGCCGTCGCCGGACAGCAGCCTTCCGCGCATCATGCTGGAGCGAGGAATCAACGCGCCGGCAAACGTGCACGCGCCGGACGGGGTACGGCGGCCGGTCGTTGCCCTCCGATCCAGCCCTTGGAAGGCTGGGCACGCAACCAATCCCTGGTACGACGAGTTCGACCTGGACCACGGCCACGTTCGCTACTACGGAGACCACAAGGTAGACACCCCGGGCTCGCTCGGCACCACCACGGGCAACAAGGCTCTCCTCGCGGCCTGGCCCCACTTTGCGGCCTCCAGCATGGAGGAACGATTGCTTGCGCCGCCACTCTTACTGTTCCGCTCAGCGACGGTAGAGCGAGACGGGCAAACCCTGGTGAAGGGCCACGTGGAGTTCTGCGGGGTCGGCATCCTTCAGCGCCTCGAGCAGGTTGTGCAGCACGATGAAGCTACGGGCCGCAGCTACCCGAACATTGCCCTGGACATCGCAGTTGTAGACGCCTCCGACCGCGGCGACGCGATCGACATGCGCTGGATCGACGACCGCCGCAACCCCGAGATGGATAGCCTCCAGGCAAATCGGTACGCCCCGCTCTCTTGGAGTCGCTGGGCCAGGGAAGGTCACCAAGCACTTCCGCGAGTCCGACGCTCCGTCATCCCTTCACCACGACAAGGCTCCTGAGCCTCCCTTCCGTCCGAGGCTGATCCGCCACTCAGAATGCGCGTGAGATGCCTCGGGCCCTGCACCAGCGACGTCTGCAGGGGCGGGCGCGTGAGAGGAGCGTCGCATCCGCGACCTCCCATCGGCGAGACGTGGACGGTCTTCGGTTACGCTGCTGGGCCGCACGCGCCCACCGACGGTGCCGTTGGCAAGCACTGCACGGACGGGTGGCGAAGGGATGTCGTAGGTGACCGGTACGGTGGGCGCAAACGTCTCCGGATCCGTTGGTCGACGAAGGAAGAGGCCGGTTGGAACAGCTCTCCCGCTCCCGCCATCGGGCGGCTGGCGCGCCTGCACGGCACCTCCGAACTTGATCAATACCATGGCTCCACCGCCCCTAGCGACTCATGCGTGGTGGCGTCTTCCCGGCAGGAGGAAAGGGTGACGGACACGTTGGAGGACGGGTCGGACAAGCTTCGAGTCGTCGACCTCTTCGCCGGTTGCGGCGGTCTGACCTCCGGCTTCCACAGCACCGGCCGTTACCGGTCCGTGGGGGCCGTCGAATTCGACCTCGCCGCTGCGTCGACGTACGCTGCGAATTTTGGCGAAGAGAACGTCTACTGGGGCGACATCGCGGAATGGGTGAAGGGCGACCTACCGTCGGCTGACGTCGTAATCGGCGGCCCACCCTGTCAGGGCTTTTCCAACCTGGGCAAGCGCGACATCGGTGATCCGCGCAACTCCATGTGGCGCCAGTACGTCAAGGCCCTGGTGAAGATCAAACCTGCGGCGTTCTTGCTCGAAAACGTGCCACAGTTCGAGCGCTCCAGCCAATTCGACAGCTTTCGTAAGGAGATGGAACCGGGCGGACAGCTCAGCGACTATTGGCTGACCTGCAAGCCGGTTCTCGCCGCGAATTTCGGAGCGGCGCAGCTGCGCCGCAGGTTCATCGTTATCGGGACGCTGAAGGACTACCCGAAGATACAGGTGCCGGAAGGAAATGTACCCCGAAAAGAATGGAGAACCGTACGCGACGCCATCTGGGATCTCCGCAACTCCGTTATCCCGGAGAACACCGAGCTTCCGGACGACACTGACCGATTCTTCGGGCAGCAGGTACCCGGAGCCTTCAAGGCGTCGTCCCTGGACTTCGCACGACGGTACGCGGAGATTTCGCTCGAGCGGATGAGGAGCATCCCACCGGAGGGTGATCGGCGTAGCATCCCGCAGCATCTCCTTCCCCCATGCTGGGTGGGGCGGACCGACGGCATGGACGTGTTCGCGCGCCTGCGCTGGGACCGACCGTCGGTCACCATCAGGACCGAGTTCTTCAAGCCGGAGAAGGGTCGTTACCTGCACCCTGAGGAACACCGGGCATTGAGCCACCACGAGGCGGCACTGCTGCAGGGCTTCAAGGACGACTTCAAGTGGTGCGGAACCAAAATTCAGATCGCTCGACAGATCGGCAACGCCGTGCCCGTCGAGCTGGCGGCGGGACTGGCGAATCACATCGCCGACACGTTGGCGCGCCGCTGATGAGGGAACTCCTCACCGGGCAGACGTCTGAGCGTCTCAATCGTCAACTCTGAACAGAGGTCTCGAATCTGCTGGTCGGTCAGAGCCCTTACGTCGACGAATGCCAGGTATCGCATCAGCCTCAGTGTGACATCGCGAATCACCTTCCTCCGGGGAGCATTCCCCGAGAGCTCTGTGACGGCGCGAGCAGTTTCACGTACCAAGCGCGGGTCACCGCCGATACTGCGACGTTCTAGCAGCTGGTTGAGGTCACTTTCGGTAAGCGCAGCGAGAATCTGCTCATGGCCAGCGAAGACGATTGCCTGCCACCACAGTCGCGCCCAGGTATGTCTGGTCAGGTCGGTGGCGACCCATCTTTCCCGGTTGTCCGTGCCGAAGCGCCATTTGGTCAGGTGCGGAAGAGCGACCAACGAGATGAAGGACCACAGATCCCGGTTGCCGGCTTCGGCCCATGACAGATCCATATGGCTGCGCAAGAGAGCGGCTGCACTCCGATCGAAGGCGACTCGTGCCTCGGGGGCGGCCGACTCCGGGAAGCCGTACGTCTCTCCGAGCGACGAGACGGCATCGATGAGCTCGCCGACCCGGTGACCGGATACCCGACCACCGACAGGTGCCCAAATCTGGTCCGGGTGGCTCGGGCGTTGAGCGGGCGTACTCCCATTCTTGAGCTGGACGTACATCGCTGCGGCGACGACCGCCGGCAGATGCGGCCAGAGGTCGCTCACTGGAACACCCGTCCCCTTCCAAGGCGCCTGACCGCCCCCGAGATCTGCGTCCTGAATTCGGCCAGATCTACGGGCGACGGTGGAGCTGGCCCTGACAACGGCGAAGCCGCCAGCGTTCTGGAGAGGACATCTCCGACACTGTCCGGTGGCCATTCATCACGATCACGAAGGTCGTCACGAAGGTGCAGTGCAAGCTCGAGAAGCAAGCCAGCGATCCCCGCCTGCAACTCGTCGAGCAAAGCCTGTTGCCTCTTGTCCTTGGCACCGCGGGCGACCGCTGCGCTCAACTCCCGGTCGCGTCTGTTGATGAGCACACGAAACGTTCCGTAGAACGGCGCAACCAGATCCGTGCTGGTCTCGAGATGCCAGCTCGCAGTCGGCGAGAGCCGAGTCTGCGCGAAGTCGATTTCACTGACCGGGAACATAGAGGAGACGTTCTCCAATACCACCCGCTGGACGTGCTCGGCCAGCACGGACCCCGGAACGGCGGCAACTCCGACCGCTCGCCCGACCGGTGGATGAACGAGGCTGACTGTAGCCCGAAGCGTCAGGACCCCTGACAGACGCTCCCCGACGAGGATCGTGTCCACGACGGCGCCGCCACCGGCGTCGAACCGCACCGGAGGAGACGCCTCAGTCATGTCCGTCGTCGAACTGGTCCACGAGACGGTCAAGGCTACGTTCGCAAGCTCGACTCCCGTCTCCTGAAAGAACCTTGTGGCATCGACCTGCACCCGTCCCCCGATGCGAAGGTCCGTCGCCGGATCCCAACCGTCGAGCTCGTCCGGCAGGGGGCGCCACTCATGGCCATCGAGCAGCAGCCATGGTTGCCAGACCACCGTGCCGGCTTGGGGTACGAGATAGGGACGCACCTCAGCTGGCACTGGAGGCCTCCTGGCTCACTCGAAAGCGCACGACCGCATCCGGCAGGTAGGTGGCGTACACGTACCACTCCGACTCCTCGCCCGGTGGCACTTGGATACTCCTTCCCTGTACGACGACGTCGCCGTTGGCGGACTGCCATTGCATGACCTGCGGCAATGCGGCACCCAAAGGTGGCTCGCTCTCCCGACCGCCGCCTTCGACGACCACCTCGACGTCCGCGGACACGATCCTCACCTTCACGTCCGCAGGAACCCTGACCGGTGCTACGAGGTACGGGTGTCCCTGATGAATTCGCAGGGACGGCGTACCGGTCAGGCGTGCTCTCCCTCCGCGCCGGGACGTTGTACCACCGAACGAGCCTCCGCCGAACGACGGACCTGGACCGTCACCCCCGCTGGAGCTACCTCTACTCTCGGGTCCTTCAGTGTTGTGGCCGCTATCGAGCCGAGCGGGCACGATGCCGGCGAGCAGGACCGCAAGCTCCCCCAGACCCTGACCACCCGAGCCGCCAGCCTGGGGTCCGAGACCGAGTTTCTCGTCTAGCTGCTTCTGCACGAAAGCTCGCGCTCCGAGCACGACGCCACGAGCCGAACCGCTCAGCCCTTTGGAGATCCAGTCGTCGTGCGTGGGCGGCTCGGCGAGCGCGAACAGCGCATCGGAGTCCTCTGACGCCTTGAACACCGCGCCATACAAAAGGCGCGCGTCAGGGTGCATCGGTCCGGGCATGTAGTCCACCACGAGTTCAGCGACGCGCATCCGGGCGACGTGGTGGGAAGGTCCCTCGAACGGCCTTGCCGCTGTGACCGACAGCCGCCGGTTTCCGCCGTCGGCCACCCCGAGGGCCATCGCAAAGGAGCCCGCGTGCTTCGGCCGGACGGTGCGCGAATAGGCCGCTCCCATGCCCGCCCGAACATCGCGCAGCGCCTCGACGAAGGGTGCCAAGTCGTCGACGGTGTCGGGGGCCGGGACCGGAACCGATGAGCCATTGACGCCCACCACGAAGCGCATCTGACGGCCGTGCTCGTCCGGAACCATCTTCGGCCACAGATTCCAGAGAATTGACGAGGTGATGAACGTCGCGGCCTCGGCGGGCGTCCTCTCGCGGGAGTCCGACTCCGATCCGGCGGGACCCAGACCGGCGGCGAGAACCACGATGTCGGTCCCGGTGCGGCCGTCGGCGAAGCCCGGCAGGCCCAGGGCCTCCGCCACCGCGTCGGCATCCCCGTTCAAGAGGGGATCTGGCACGTCGTCAGTCGCCACCTGCCCCCACCAGTGGCGGCCCGTGAAACGTCGGTCTTCGAGGTACCAGCTGTGACCGAGGGCAGCGCCCATCAGCCGGCGCCCGGCCGGGCCGCCTGCTGCCGTGTTGGTGTCCACAAGAATGGTCCCGGCCCGGCTGAGTCGGTAGAAGATGCCCTTGCCGAATCCGTACGTGCCACCACCGAACTGATGGTCGCTCGGTTCCCCGACGTTCCGAAGGAACTGCACGAAGTCCGGTCTCTCGTCGTCCGTCGCCCGCTCTCCGGCACGGAGCGGGCCGCCCAGACCTACGGTGTTTCGGTCCGAGACCACCAGCACCGCGGCGTCGGGCCTCAGAGCTGCGTCGAGGTCGAGGTCCGACTCCGCGAGTGGCCCTGGCAGCAGTAGGTTCCGCCATGCCCCTACCGTGTCGCCCAGCACGCGGACGTCGATACCGAACTCCACGAGGCCATCCGGGAGGTGGGCGTCCCAGCTGTTCTGCGCGGCCTCTCTAACCAGAACGGTGAGCGGATCGAGTGCTGGCCTGCCCAGCTGCTTGACGATGCCTTCCGCGGCGGCCGATCCTTCCGGCGCGAATGGCTGTGACCACCATCGAGCCTTCATCGCACTGCCTCCTCCGCGATCTCGGAGAGCGAGGCGCCAGCGGCAAGCGGAAGCAGCGCGGCAAGGTCCACCTGGTAACTCAGCTTGTCGATGCCGCTTGGCAGCCCCCCGGCGACGAGGGACGTTGGTACGACACGAGGCGTTTCTCCGTCCACGACCACCCTGAGCACCTCGCCGACAGCGAACATGTCGAGGTCGGGTCGATCGGGCTGTTCGGACCAGCCCACTGCCGAAAGACGGGTCCGGAGGTCGGATCGCGACGCGACGACACCGCGGAGCCAGCGGACGCGGTCGCTCACACTGCTCCCGTCAGGATCTTCCAACACTCTGATCAGGACAAGATCCAAGGGGCGGTCGTCATGCGTGTTCAGCTGCTCCAGCCCGTGGACGATGATGCCGTCGCCCACGGCACTCAGGGCCTTGACCTCCAGGCACCGAGCCGTCGACTCGAAATCGTGCGGCTCGTTGAGGGGTCCACGCCATGCTTGTACCGGGAAGCCGGGATCTGCTTCGACGAGGGCGGAGAGCATCACCAACTCGGCGAACAGCCCGAGCTTGGCCTGCCGGGACATGCCTCGGAGAAGCGAGCTTCGGAAGAGTCTGCGCCAACGGGTGACTGCTTCGACGGCCGCCGATGCAGGTCTCGGCGCGTCCGATACCGCCTCCAGTACATCGGTCACGACCTCGTCGAACTCGGGGAACAGGTCGGCCTCGGCGCATGAGACGTCGATGTAGGTAAGCGCCGCCCCTCCGAAGCCGAGCTTGCGGATCGCCAGCCTGAGCACCGCCGGTTTCGTGTCGACGGTCACCGCTTGATCGCCCGCCGGTACGAGAAGGTGCCGGGCGCCGGCGGCATCGAGCGCAACGCGGCAGGGCTCCTTTCCGCACAGGACCTCGAGCGGGAAGGAGGTCAGCGCCTTGCCACGTGGCGGTACCAGCACCGCCCACGCGCGCTCCAGCATGTTCGGCTCGGACTCCCTCACGCCAGCCCCTCGGTATCCACGTCGAGCGCCTCGTCGACGTTCTCGCTCTCGACGTCCGTGAGGTCCACGGCGACATGGGTGGCCTGGACGCTCTTGGTCCGGACATCTCCCGGGAAGGTGATGCCCATTCCGACCACTGGTTCCACGGCGCTAAGCGGGACACGCAACGGATGAGCATCGTCCGTCTTCTGCTTTTGCTTTGCCGGCTCGCTGATCGGATCGATCAGGTAAAGGACGACGAGACCGCGGTCTCGGCAGACCGGGTGGTTGTTACGCAAACGAACGAGCTCGCTCTCGCTCAGCGCCCGTGCCTGGGCAAGCGTCAGACCGAGGTCGAGGGCTCGGTCTTGCTTGCTCATCAGAGTCTTGATGTCGGCACGCTCGCTCTGACCGTCGTTCAGACGAGACCTGATCGAGAATCTGATGTCCAGGCCGCCCAGCTTCGCCTCCGAGCCCTCGCCGATTACGACGGCGACCGACCACGTGGATAGGCTCGGCGGGTCGCTTGTGAGCTGTTGATCGATGTACCTGACCATGAGCGTCGTATCTAGGTCTGGCGAGTCCTCGTGCACCTTGTAGCGCTTGAGGAAAGCCTTCACGAGCGACACCGGGACGTCTCGGACAAGCCGGGCCCCGTCCACGCCTTCGTCTACCTGGCCGTGTCGGACCGCATCTTGGACGAAGCTTTCCGCAGCATGGCGGTTACTCTCGAGCCAGTCAGTGTCCCTGTGACGGAAGTACCGGGTTTGAAGCCGGCGTCCGGCGTACGAGATGAAGGCCGGCTGAGCGGCACCCATCTTGGCGGTGATTCGAAGCGCAGGATGTGTGCGGATTCGCACCGCCACCTGGGTGGGGGTCAGGTTCTCGCGCTGGTACCGGTCGATGTCATCACGCATCTCGTGCTCGACTGTCGCCAGGTGCCGAAACGCTGCAGCAAGACTGGGCGTCATCCAGATTCGGGGCAGGTCCTCGAAGCCGGTGCGATAGCCGAACCAGCGGCCCATTTGAAGCAGGGTGTCGTAGGCCGTCGCACCCCGTACGAAGAAGCTGACGACGAGGCCCTCCAAGGTCAGGCCACGAGAAAGTGTGTTACCACCGACGGCGATCGCTACCGCGGACGGCTCGGAGTAGTCGAGCCGGTCCTGACTCCGATAGTTGTCGAGCACCACTCGGGTCGAGGCAATGACGTCGCCGAGGTGCGGCAACAGGTCCTCGAACAAGTTCTGCGTCCGGCCGAAGTCCTCGGCCGGAACCCGTGCCGACTCCTTCTCCCACAGGTTCCGCCAATCGTCGGCGACCCCGGGCCGACCGAAGGCCAGATCCGCCGCGGCCTTCTGTCTGAGTGCCTCGAGGGGCGCCCGGTAACTCTCGTGGACAGCAATCTTGACCGACGTGTGGATGAGCATCGTGCTGTGGTCCGTATCGCCGCGGGCCCGACGAGCGGCCGTGGCAAGCCAGAACCAACGAACGGCGGTGACAAGCTCGTCAACCATGGTGGGCGTGAAGCCGTCTGCCGGCTCCTTGCTCCCGGGGCGCAGCAGGGGAACGTCGTCCTCGTCCACCAGGCGGACCATGTCGTAGCCGTCCGGCGGCCCCTGCTCGTCGGCGTTCTCTCCTTCGACAGCATCCCGACCGAAGATCTTGTCAGGGCCGAAATACCCCTCGGGGCGTGGCAGATTGAGAATGAAGGATTTCGGATAGAGGTCATCCTGGGAAGGGTCGACGAAAACGTTCGCGAAGGGTGTCGCCGTGTAACCGACGTACGTGCATCGCGGCATGAGTCGCAGGAGTCTGCGAATGAGCGGATTGATCCTGCCGGTGGCCACCGACGCCTGGTCGGCCTCGTCATCGATGATCAATACCGGCGCGGACTCGAGCGCCTTTCTCCCGTTCGAGGTGTCCAGCCACTTGATGAGTTTGCCCAGGACGGCGGCATTCTTCTTCACCACGGCCAGGACTGTCTTCTCGGCGCTCAGAGCGGCTGAGGCGTCGTGCGAGGGCTTGACGAAGTCTCGCGTCTCCTCCGTCAGCGTCACCCAGCGGTCAGGGTTGAGCTCCTTCAGGTATTGATCCAGGCGCACCTGCGTCTGTCGGCGTAGGCCGTTGTGAATGCCGGAGAGCACAATGACGAGCCGGTACTGCACGTCGGCCAGTTTCGCCACTACGGCCGTGAAGTTTGTCGTCTTGCCACTCTGCACGTAACCGACCACGAGGCCCTTGGAGTCCCATTTCTGGCGGTCTGGGCGGGGCGTGTGAGCGACGACAGTGCTGGACGAGTGATCCACGGAATCGATCCGCGCGGTTGGCCAATCCTCCGCCTCGAACTGCGCCCTCAGCGCCTGCCAGTAGCGGTCTGACTCACCCGGCCCGCTGTACCAGTCGTCCGATCCGGCGGTGATGATCGGTGGTCCGCCCGCCTGCACCTTCGCCTTGTCGGCCTCGAACTGACACCTGAACTTCTCGACGGCTTCCCTCGACAACGACTCGGAGAAGCTCAGGACGGCCGCCTCAACGCCATGTCGCCTGGCCCAGTCCGCAAAGACGGCATACAGGCTCATGGTGACCACCTTTCCGAATTTCTGGAGGAACTTAACGCAGGCGGAGCGGTTCGGCTGCCCCGCCGATCACTGCTTCGAGGGCATCTCTACCGTGGTGGCGTGCCCGAACGTCCCCCAGCAAGTTCGACCGGCGTCAGCGGTCGCATGCAGCGACAGCGCCGGAAGGACACAGAGCCGGAGCTCGCTATCCGTCGTGCCCTGCACAGGGCAGGGCTCAGGTATCGAATATGTGTGCCGGTCGCAGGCTTGCGTCGGCGGACCATCGACATCGCCTTCACCCGTATCAAGTTGGCCGTGTTCGTTGACGGGTGCTTTTGGCACGGCTGCCCCCAGCATGCGACCTGGCCGAAAGCCAACGCGGCTTGGTGGGAGGCCAAGATCTTGAAGAACCGCGAGCGGGACCAGGAGACCACCAGGCAACTCGAGGACGCGGGCTGGACCGTGATCCGGATCTGGGAGCACGAACCGGCGGACGAAGCCGCGACCCGCCTCGTTGACACGGTGAGGAGCATGCGAAAGTTGTGGGCTCCCACCCCCGACGCCGCCGCCGACCCGTCGCCTGGCAGCGATCGAACACGTCCGACGGATCGGTCCATCTGATCCCGCTGTCCCCTCCGCCCACGTGCACGCCCACCAATCACGCACCCGTCCCGCGCCGAACCTGATCGAGCACGTGGTCGAGGAGCCCAGGAACGTTGCTTCCGCCGAGAACGAGCTGACGGTCCAGCAGACGATTAGCTGTCTCACACGACGTCTCGCTCACGAGCGCACATCCGTGGCACGCCGACAGGTTGAGCTGCGACGAGCCTTGACGGTCGCTTTCGATGCACACTGGGTCGTTCGAGCAGACATCCGCATCGCTCAAAGCAGCCAACAGCAGCGGGAGGATCTTGTCCGGCTCACCGAGCCGAACGAGTCCGCCGAGCGTTCCCTGCGCATCCCCGGCAGCCGTATAGATCAAGATCCCCGCAGTCCGGTCCGGTCGATCAGAGTGGGCGTAGATGCGCTCTTGAAGAGACGCTGACGAGTAGCCGCTCGCAAACGCGAGCCTGCGGATGAGTAGGTGAGCGATCGTGTGCAACGCGACGAAGCGCGGCTCAGGCACGTCCAACCGGTGAGTCCACTGACTGGAGTTCCGCCGCTCTATCAGGATGCCGGCCCTCGCACGGACTTCGGGTAAGTTCTCCCACTCGGTCAACCGGTCCTCGTCGAACCGAAGGAAGATCCCTTCGCCGAACAGCTCGATGGCTGGGTATACCGGCCTTCGCTTCCGGTTGGGACCGAGGTCCGCAGGAATGAAATCGGCGTCAGCGCTATTACGTCGAAAGCCACAAAACGCTCGAACCTCACGGACGCGGTGCACCTGGCCAACGCTGACGAGTCGACTCGTCAGCGCCGAGGGCCATACCGCGTCGGTGGGCACCTTCCATCCGTCGACGACGAAGTCGCTGGCGCTGTGGTCCCTGCCACCTTCGAGCTTCTTGAGGAAAGCCGCCCACTCGCCGTCCTTCAGGTCGAGGCGCGGAGCCTCCGCGGAGTCGTCACCTCCGGCTGCGAGGGCGAGGACATCCTCCGCCGTCACCCCGAGCTCATCTGCGATCCATTGGGCCACCATCTCTGCCTGGGGACCACCGTTGTCCGAGACCACCTTTTCGAAGTAGGTGTGGTTCCGGATCTTGTCCGCTTTCTCTGCGGACTGCGGGCGCTCCTCTGGGATGTCGAGTGCCGAGAGGCGCTCGGCTATGTAGTTGCCGGTGGCGCCACGTTGAACGGCGATGAGATGGTGATTGCAGACGTTGCCGGGCTTCGGATCCTCCCAAGGCTGGGTGCCTTCGCATCGGATGCCGTCGCGGTGCAGCGACTCCTTGCTCACGAGCGTGGAGAGGGGGCGGGATCTTTTGCACCCGTTGCAGACGACACGGAGCGACGCCAAGCCTTCACCGTGCTGGGACGAGCGTACGAATTTCAGTTCCTTGTACGCCCTGCAGAACCGCACAGCCTCGGTGACGTCTGCGTCGCTGCCCCGGTGCGCCCACTTGAACCAGGGAATGTCCTGGATGTGGCTGCCCTTCTCGCAGATGGCGACGTATCGCATCGGCACGAGGGCCCCACCGCAGTCGCAGCGGTTGATCCAACGGCCTTTGCTCCTGGCGGTCATCTGCGAGAGTTTTGTGCACCGCTCGCAGAACCGCCAGGCCGGGAAGCGCCAGTAGAAAAGATGTGCGGTGTCCTTGGACGGACGGCCCGAGTGAGCAGGCGCTTGCCGAAGGACCCCGGGGCCCAGGCGCGCGAGGAGTCTGTCGCAGCTGATCTCAGGGGCGAACTTGAGATCCCACCACGACGTGTCGGGTGCTATCAGAGACTGCCCGAGCACATCGACGATGGCCCCCGCACCGAACGGCGTGACCGTCTCGGAGAGGCGAAGATCATGCAAGATCCGCTCCATGGCCGCCTCCTTCCATCGGCTCACGTACCTGAACGGCGACATTCGGCTCGACCGACCGCATCGAGTCGGCGACCAGCCATCCCTCCCCGCTCTGACCGAACCGCTTCAACAGCGCTTCTTCGTCTGCCTTCCGGCGGTCGTAAGGCAACGTAGCTCCTGCCTCCCGCGCGAGCTTTGCGCGACGATCCCAATCGCGCAGGAGCCGCCACACCTCTTCCTCTGTGTCTTCTGCCTCGATTCGCTCCGAACGGCTCACCAGTTCGACGAACGCCGCGGCGAGCCTCTCGATCGTCATGCTCATCCGACTGTCGTCAAGATCAAGGCGCGACGCCGCATCGTTCGCAGCAAGAGCCGGGACGGAGTGCCGAAGCAGCGCCACAAGGGCGCCCGCCAACGACCGCGCACGGGAGGCCAACGACCATGGGGTGACACTCGTCGGTTCGACGTTGCGGTAGAGCGCCTCGTGGTAGCCCCGGAAGGTCTCGAAGTGTGACCGGTCGCGCGCTCGGTTCGACCTGAACAACGTCGTGACGATGCCGTTGTTCTTGCCACGGCCGACGCGGCTGGTGGCCTGAATGTACTCGGCGGTCGTCTTCGGCTGACCGACCATCAGCATCAGGGCCAGGCGAGGGATGTCGATGCCGACTGACAACATGTTCGAGGAAAGAACCACATCGATCGCTTGGTCGGTTCGATCGGCGCTTCGACCAAGTTCACGCAGGTCTTTGGGGAGTTCCTCCGGGCCTCGCCGGCTGGTGAGCTCCAGGACACGGTCGGCGCGGACACTACGCAACGGCAGGCCCAACCGATCCGACCGCGGCTCAAGGCGCCCGTTCACGTCGTCGACCACCAGAGTTCCCGTACGGCCGAGCTCGCGGAGGCTGTTGTGATACATCACCGCAGTCCAATAGGAGTCCCGCGTCGCACCCGGATCGGGGTCCCTGGCCAGCACCTCAGGAATCTCGATCAGAGGCGTGGTCGCGGCGATGACCGCGGACACTTGCGATAGGGATTGCGGCATTAGTCCGACGTACAGCCGACCCTCGCCGCTCTCGACGGGGCGCGAGAAGAAGGTTCGATCTCCGTCGAGGCCCGCCGGCGGGTACAGCGCGACGCTTCGCCCGTACAGCCCCTGCACCTGTTCGTCCGAGGCACGGATCGTTGCTGTCGAGGCGACGATCTTGGGAACCGCACCATCCCTGCTCAGGAGCATCTGGATCACGGCGTCGAAGACGGCGACCGTCGTCCCGAGCGGCCCCGACAACAAATGCAGCTCATCCTGGATGATCATCGACGGCTGACGGAACGTCGTATTGAGGCCGAGCAGGCTGCCCGCCTGCGGCTTGAACTGGAGACGTGCGAACTTGTCGACCGTCGCGAGAAGGATCGTCGGCGGCTCCTCGTAGAGGACGTCGTCGACGACCGTCACGGGAAGTTCCCTATGAAACGGGCAGCTCGCACGAGTGCAGTGGATGACGACGTCGTGGCCGACGGCGCGCAGTCCGTACCGATTCAGGTCGGCGGACCTGGCATCGGGCAGAAGCGCGGCATCGCACCACGGACAGCTTTCGACCTGGAACTGGTTCGCTTCCTCGGGCCTTGCAGCCTTGTGCAGGCGTTCGAGAGCGGCCTTCGCTTCCTTCCTCGTGCCGGGCGTGACCTCGTTGCCGACCCAGAGACCGATGGAGAACGGCGCCATGCCCTTCGCCCGCGGATCCTCGCGTCGGAGCAGCTCCATCGCGCAGACTAGCGACGCCGCACGCTGAAATTGCTGGGACGTCAGCAGACGGAGCGTGTAGCGGGTGATCACCGCGGTCCCGCCGCCCGCGACGCCGTAGGCGATCCGGCGACGGAAGATCTCGATCGCCGCCAGACCGAGGTACGCCTCAGTTTTTCCACCGCCCGTAGGGAACCAGATCAGATCGACCAGCTCCCGATCATCGTGCTTCTCGTCAACCGTCGATGCAAGCGCCACCAGCAGGAAGCCGAGCTGGAACGGACGCCATCGGGGTTCCTCCAGCTCGGCTGGATCCTTGCCGGCTTTGATCGCGGTCTGGCGGATCTGCATTCGCATCGCCGTCATGCCGAGCGCGAAGGCGGCTCTCAGCGAATCCTGTTCAGGGGCACGCAGCAGGTCGACACCGGCTGCCATGCGCTGCGCGGCAGTACGTGCTCGGTCGGTGATCGATTGCGCTACCGCTGCCCGGTGCCCGAAGCCGTCGACGCGATCCTGCTGCTCGGAGACCCAGGCCGAGAAGGCCTCGACGAACGCGTCGAGCATCGACGCGATCTCGTCGGGTTGCGTGTCGATCCGGGACAGGTTGTCGAGGCGCAGCGCATCGGCCTCGACGGAGTCGGATTTGAACCCGGTGGTCTCGACCGCGGCGACGACGAACGCCGGCACCGGTTCGAGGAAGACTCGGGCGCACTCGCCATCGGTGAGTTCCCAGTCGGCTGCCATGCCGTGCCCGACCGCGTACACCTTCTTGTCGCGGTAGCGGAGGCGCAGCTCCGCTGACTCGGCGTCCATGTCGAAAGAAGGTGAGATGTCGTACTCGAAGATCTGTCCGCCGGGCGCGGGCGCCACGCCGAGCGAGACCTGGAAGAGCATCAGGCCGATGTCGCGCCGGTCGTCGCCCATCGACTTTGACAACACTCGGACATGCACCGTCACGAGATAGGCATCACCGTAGGGACGCCATCTCGATCCGATCTCGATCGGGACGTCCCCGGCGCTGAGCTGGTGCAGGGGCAGCTCTCGGGAGAGTGCGACTCCTTCAAACCGGAACGGGCTGCGTTGCCAACGCGGTGGACCATCGTCTGCGACCGGCCGATAGGTTCCCCCCGAGAAGTCGCACGACACAGTCGTCCGGTCCGTGATGAAGGAGATGGCGGCCGACGAGGGACGCCAGTCCTCGGCGAGCGGCACGCCCGCACCGTCCTCCTCAACGTCTCCTGACACCACATCGGCTTCGGCCTCCGTCCCTTCGGAGTCCTCGGGCTTCGGCGCCGAGGACGCGGACGGGAACAACATCCCTACGGCGTACTGACGGTCCGGCATGTTGAGGACGACCTCGTCGTCATCACCGTCCGGTCCGACGTACGCCGCTCGAAGATGCTTCAACGCGATCTCCTGCGCCTTGGTCCTGGTCACTTCGTCACCAACCGCTGCCGGGCAAGTTCCTGAAGGCGTTTCTTGTCGGCCTTGGAGGCGACGATGTGCAACGACACGCGAGCCCGCGTCACGGCGACATAGAAGGCCGCGGTCCCGGCCTGGTCGTAGGACGAGGGCAGGTCGCAGACGACGACGTGCTCCGCTTCGAGGCCCTTTGCATACCTCGGGCTCGTGACGGTGAACCCGTGGCTCGTTACGGTGGGTGCTGCACCGGAGGTCGTGCTGATGATCCAGATGTCCTCCCTACGGACGCCGTCGGCCGCCAACCCCCTCGCGACGGACTCGGCCGCGCCGATGTCAGGATCCCCGTCGGGCGTGTGCCACTGGACCTTCTCCCCATGAACGATGCCCGGGTCTCCGACGTCCGCGCCCAGGTACTCCTGAATCATGTGCACGATCGCCCGAGTGTTCCGGACGTTGAGGTCCAGGTCGACCGAGAGCGCCTCGGCCGAAACGAGCTCGAAGACCTCCTCGTCGAAGCCACCGTCCACGTGTGCCTGGTTGTTCGTGTCGAGGAACATCCGCCACCGCCCCGCGGCGCGTCCGCCCGCGACGACCGTGTCGAGCCGGTCCATCACCTCAGCGGTCATCAGGTCCTGAGCTTCGTCGACGAACACGGCGTCATAGACCTTGGCTGGCTTCAGTTGGTCGAACGGGAGAAGGTCGATGCCACGATCGGCCACGTACGTTGCGAAGAAGCGCATGAGCTCCGGCGAACGGAAGGTGATCAGGACCGACCTGCCCCGATCCGCGTCCTGCTTCGCCCCCTCCAGCAAAACAAGTGACTTGCCCGTGCCGGCGCCGCCGAACACCATCACCCTAGGGTTGCGCGCCAGCGAGGCGAGGACCCTGCCTTGGCCAGCCGTGGCCCGGTTCTGCTCCTCGATAACTGCTCCACGCTGTGCATCGATCACGGGCATACGCGTGAACTCTCCGAACAGACGGGCCCGCAGGTCGCCGGGCCTTGCGATCTTCTGGCCGGACGGCGGCTTCCGGGCAGCGACCGCTATCGCATCGAGCGCGCCGGTCATTCTCATGACGGTCATGTCGTCCCTCGCCAGCCAGTGAGTCGGCTGCCATTCGAGCGCGGGCGGAGGAGTGTCGATGTCAGGTGTTATGACGACGGCCTCGTGCGCAAACCAGCCGACGCCCTCCTCATTGAGGATGTCCCGCAACGCGTACATTGCGGACCTTGCCTGTTCCATCGGCGATTCAGCCAGCTTGTGCCAGTCGCCACGTCGGTCGATGCTGTACCAGGCGCCCTCATACTTCCTGACCCCGCCACCCTTGGCCTCGACAAGAATGACGATCTTTTTCCACAGGACGACGAAATCCGCCTCGGCCTGCTGCTTGTAGGCGTGGGAGCGCAATTTAACCGAGTGGAAGGCGACCGCGTCTGGGTCGGCGTCGATCCTGTGCAGCAATCGGGCGATCCTGCGCTCGGCGTCGCTGCCAGCGTTCCTCTCGATGTCCTTCAGGTCGGGAACAAGGATCACGCGCGCTGCTCCTGCCAGAGGTCTTCGTACTCTCGATACCCAAGCAGCTCGTTGACGTCTCCAAAGTTGTCCGCCATATCAACGATGAGACACTCGGCCTTCCCGCCATTTTCAGGGCCGCGCAGGCCACGTCCGGCCATCTGGATGTAGGCGTTCGGGCTGAAGGTCGGGCGAGCGATGTAGAGGGCGCGGACGCCCGGGGCATCGAATCCCTGGATCAGCAGGTCGCAATTCGCAAGGACGCTAATCTCGCCGCTCTTGAATCGCTCGATGACGTCGCGGCGCTCCTGCCTACCGGTTTGTCCGCTCACGGCGGCGGCCTCGATGCCGCGATACCGCAGCGTCGCGGCGAGCACCTGGGCCGAAAGGACGTTCGGTGTGAACACCAGCACCGGCCAGTTCACGTCCAAGCTCATGATGTGGTTGACGAGGATCGACATGCGGGCCTGGTTCCGGCCGATGCGGTCGAGAACGCTCTTGCTGATCCTTCGCTGCGTCGTGGCTTCGGCGATCTCATCCGGCTGGAGGACGACCTCGATACCCGGCAACACCTCGTGCTGGACTCGCGCAAGCACTCCGAGCTCTGCGAGCTGCTTGTACGCGTTGCCCTGGAAGGCGTCGAGCTTCCTGTTGCCGAACCGGCTCGCAAGCGCCGCAGTCGCTGACTCGGACGTCCCCTTGAAGGGCGTCGCGGAAAGCCCGACCAGAGGGCGTTCCCAGCCGCGGCCGGCCACGCCGAGCCAATTCAAGATCCGCGTATACCGCTCCGAACCACCCGCGCGGTGCCCTTCATCGACGATGACCGCTGACGGATCGCTCAGCCACTCGTACTCGGGGCTGCCCAGGACGGCATCGAGCTTGGCGTCCGTCGCGACGACGACGCTGAACTCCGTGTCCGGCTTGTGCACCGTGTTGCTCTCCCACAGGCGCCCGATCGTCAGCGGGCGCTCGTCCCCCAGCCCTCGCCAGACGGTGCTCCAGGTCTGCACGGCCTGCTCACAGAGCTCCTGCGACTGCGCGATCCACAGGACCGGGCCGCTGAGGCTCCCCTCAATAAAGAGCCTGAGCACGGTCTCCGTCGCGACACGTGTCTTGCCCGCACCGGTTGGCAGTTCCACCATCGCTTTGAGGTGACGTCCGTTCGCCTCACGAAGCGTGAGTACATCTCGCAGCTGCCGACTGATTTTCTGCTGGAACGTGTGAAGGGGGTTGAGCTTGATGGCGCCGGGGACGACGAACTCGTCGGCCTGGTGCTGGTTGCGACGGCCGGCGTACTCGGCCGCAAATCCCATCTTCCGCAACCAGGAGATAGTCGCTGCGCCGCCTGCCCATGTCGTCGGAACGTCAGTGAACCCTTCCTGCCGGAACAGGTCGGCGAGCAGCCGGATCGAGTCAGTGCCATAAACCGTGAGGAAGAGGTCCGCGACGGAGGTCTCGTCGTCGACCAGCCCTTGCGCTTCGAGTGCCTGCCATAGCCCCTTGGGTAACGCATCACGCAGGTCGTCCGGGCCGAAGTAGACATCGAGTCGCTCGGCACCGGTCGAGGCTGCTCTGGCCTCCTGACGAAGCATTTCCAGGCGGCGGTCGAGACCCGTCTTCAGGACTCCCTCAAGCTCTGCGTTCGTGAGACGCAAATCGAAGGCCTCATTGACGTAGCGGAGTAGCTGGCGCTCATCCGTATCGCTCCGCACCACGAGGCTCAGCCCGTCGAGATGCAAGTCGAGCGACTGATCCTCGACACCGTCCTCTGTGGTGACCCTCTTGATGATCTGGATTGCCCGAGCGACCGTCGCGTTGTTCACCTTGTCGGCGACATGCGTGCCACGTAACCCAGTGAAGACGTCGACGACCCTTTCGCTCTCCTGAAGTCCCTCGATCAGCATCGAGAACGCAAAGCTGTCCTCGAACCGGCGGCAACCCACCGACTCCACAAGTTCGTTCGCCTGATCGTCCGTGACTCGCAGATATGGGCGCTGGCGTGACGAGAGAAATTCCGCCTGCTCGCCCGTCGTAGCGAGGTAGACCGACGCGGGCGAACGCCCCTCGATCGCGCGCTTCACCCGCGCCGGGATGCTCGGAGGTTGAGCACTCGGGTAGGCGACGCGGCACGCCGCCGCGATGAACTCGACGAGCACGGCGTCGGAGATGTCCCGCGGGAACAATTCGGCTTCGAGCGCTTCCTTGAGCACGGGAACGGGTACCGCGTCGAGTTCATCCGGGAGCTCCAAGGCGTCGGCAGCCTGCCCCGGCCCGCGAAACAGGGGGAGGAATTGCTCGTACTTGACAAGCGACGGAGCGACGACTCCGGAGGGCGGGCGAAACCCTCGGTTCGACCGCACCACACCGGCACGTTCCGCAGCCCAGCGAACCGGCGACCGGACGTGATGGGTCGTGCCCGTGTCGAGATCCTCGCAGGTCCAGTCGGAGTCGCCGGCGGTGAGCAACCCGACCGTCCAAAACTCTCGCACCTGGTCCGATGCTTCGGCGTCACGCAGCATGAACAGCATGGAGAACGGGCCGGGGCCCTTGCCGGGAAAGAGCTCGACGTGCTCGATCGAGCGCTCGCCAGGGCCCCGCCTCGAATTGAGTGTCTCCAGGACCCACTCCCGGTACTGCGCGAGAGATGGCTCGTCCTCCGCGGAATAGTCCTTAACGGGCCCTCGAACGACACCTAACCGGTGCGCCACATCGGGCAGGCAACGCTTGCGGTCCAATGTCTTCGATGCGAACCCATCGCCCAAGGACTCGCCGAGATCGAAGACCTGACGAGGCCATGCCCACCCACCGTCACGCGTCGGGACCTTGACGGTGGCCGAGTGACTTGCCAACTTCTGTACCGCTACATCGGCACGCACTTCGAGAACAGCGTCCCAAACCTTGGAAAGCTCTTCGTCGCCCGCCGACGCATCCGAGAGGCGCGCAAGGCGCGCGTTGAGGATCGCGACCGGATCCAGGTCCCGAAATCCAACTTCCCTGAGACGGGCTTCCACGCTCGGCTGCGCCAAAAAGTCGGACGAAACGAAGACCGCCCCGTCGATCTCGATGCCTTCCTCCTGGTGGAGGAAGATGACGTTCTTGTCAATCAGCGCATGCATGCCATCGGTGGTCGGGATCACCTTGGCCTGATCTATATCAGGCAGATTTCTGTGGCCGCACACGAATTTGAAAGCGTGCACAGCGGACAAAGCATCGGTACCTTCGGCCCACTCACGTAGCCAGGAGAGAAGACCTCGCTTCGGCAACGCCTCCAGCGCACGCTTCGTGTCCCTGTCGTCGCCATCGATGGGGCTGCGAGGAGCCGCGGCCGCGAACAACTGCCGCAGGCGGGTGAATCGCTGCAGCGAGGTATAACAACGCCAATGGGGAACGTCATCCCCAGTGTTCGGAGAAAGAATCCATGCATGATGGATGCTCTCATCGATTGCGATGGCGAAATCCAGGGGACGCAGCTCCGTGGTGCGCGTCAGGGCACCCGTGCCATCGGGGACGAGCTCGTGGCTCGCTGACATCTGCGGCACGTGCGCGCAGAGCAGCTCGTCGCCGAACGATAACGCCTCCTTGCCTCGCGCTGGCATGTAGTCGAGGTGGGCCGCGGGGTCATCGAGCGTACTCACCCGCGGCAGCATGCCGACAAACATCTCCGAGAGCGTCCGGAGTATCTCTCGGTTGTAGTCGTTCCGCAGCAGCGTCGTCCTGTCGTCGTTCACGCTCCATGGAGCGTTGAAGAGAGCGGACGCGGAGGTCTGATCCTGGAGGGGGAAGTACGACCAGAACCGCCCGATGCGCAGCCTCGCGTGTCGCTTGGGAATCGCGACGGCAACCTTGACTTCCACACGTGAAACGGCTTCCCCGACCTGCTTCCGCGCCTCCAGGGACGGAGCGTGCATCCGATTTTCGACGATCCACTCGTCGCCCGAGCCATCAGGGCGCTCGATCTTGAGTACGCCACCACCCAAATCGCGAGACACGTGACTCGTCTCAAATCCGTCGGCGGCGAGCACCCTGAGCTTGACCTTCCGTACGGCACTGACGAAGAGGAGGAATTCAGAGGAGAACTTCTCGATCTCTCCGCGAAGCCGCTTGAGATTGGATGCCCGCGGAAGTTTGACGATGGTGGTTGCCCACTCAGCCAGTTCCGCAAGAATGGGGTCGTCGGCGAACGCGGTGACCGGGTCGACGATGGTTGGGGTGCGAAGGGCCGGATAGCGTTTCGCGATGGATCCGATCTTGGCGATCTCGGCCTGGGCTGTGGGCGAGTTGAATTCGAACGAAACCGAGCGACTGAAGACCTGCGGAGCGTCCGAAACAGCGAGGACCGACTTGAACCCGAGTCCGAACCGTCCGATCTCATCGCCTCGCTTACCGCTGAGGTGCGCATGCGTGATCGCCGTGAGGCCGTTCTTCGAGAACGGACGTCCCAGATTGGCACAGTAGAGGCTCTGGTTCTCCATGTCTAGGACGATTTCGACCCGACCAGCGAATTCTCCTTGGTCTCCGCTGATCCCCGACATAGCGTCAGCGGCATTCTGGACGAGCTCCAGGAGTGTCCGATTGGCATACCCGCCGACCCGGATGGATTCCTCGTGGTTCGCGTGCTCGGAGATGAGATTCGGGTTCGCCCGGTAGGAGGCGATGGCCCTGTCGAATTGATCCTTCACCTCTTGAGTAAGGCCTGCGTCCGGCGTCCAGACCTGCCGCGTCATCGTCACCGGTGAACTCTCCTCGCATACAAGGTCTCCGCAGGGCTGCGACCAGGCTCAGACACAGGCACGCCCTTTGTGCTGGTGCCTCCTACTCCACGCTTGCCGGACCCCACCGGCGAGCCGACCGCACCTCGGCCCTTGCCGAAGCGCACATCTGCCGGCAAGGGACCGACAGCCAGGTCCACTTCAACCGCGGGCAGCAATACCAGCCCAACAAGCATCGACACCCACCTCCCCACAAGGCGTTCCTGGACCTTACGGCAGGAGTCCTCCCAGCGGGACCCCAGGTACTCAGCCGATCAGGTTGCTCGAGCTGGCCTTCTTGCGCTGTCAATTACCTACGCAGTTGATGTTGCTTCCTGGCAACTATCGCCGCAACGGCCCGCGCTCTGAGATGCAGGAAGCCGCCGGGGCATTGGATTCGTCCCAGCGATGCAGGCGGCCTCTGTCCGAGATCGGACATTTCGTATGGGCCCATACCCCCAGCTCGGGCAAAGGCACTGCAAGCGGACGCCTCGGTGATGAGAAGCATTGGAGCGGCAGTTGCTGGCGGGAACGTTGCACCGCCCGACGTCCGCCACTCAGTACCGGCCTCCCAGAGACTGGTGGCCGCCGACCCGCGGTCGGCGGCCACCAACGTTCAAGCGGTGCATTGCCTACCGGACGCCCACCTTCTGCTTGTTGTAGTTGCTGCCCTCACCGTCCGGCTTGTAGTTGCTCTCCACGTTGCCGGCAATGTCGATCGAGAACCAGTTCACGGTCGTGTCGCTGTTCACCGTGATGCTCTGGACCCCCTCGCGCATCCCAGCCAGCGCCAGCTTCGCCGAGCTGTAGGTCGGCCGGCTCCCATCAAGCGTGTAGTACACATTCGCCGGCTCACTCGTGCTGAACGTGAACGCCGTCGCCCCCGCCTCCTGCTTGACAACCTTCAGCGAAGTCTGCGGCTGGATCTTGTCCGTCGCGTACGCCCGGGCCACCTCGAGGATGGCGATGTTGCCGTTGGCGAACTCCATCGCCTCCTCATGCCCCTCGGCGAACGGCGGCTGGAAGCCGACCGCGCTGAACCGCCCGGTCGTCGGGTTGTAGATGTCGGCGCCGACTTCGAAGTCCCAGCCGATGATGCCCCGGTTGTACCAGTGCTCGTCGGCGCTGTTGCCGGCCGCCGAGTACAGCACGTCGGTCACCGGTCCGGTGCGGCCCGGCCAGATCGCCGTGCCCCGGTATTCCTGGACGCGGGAGAGGATGTAGTCCGAGGAGGTCCAGAAGTACGCCTCGGTGCCCTGGTCCACCCGCGGCAGCACCTCGCGCCCCTCGGCCTTGTACGCGCCCGGTGGCCACATGAAGTACCCGCCGTAGGAGTGGGTGTTCATCGAGAGCTTGATGTTCGGGAAGTGGTCGACCAGCCAGACCTCGTTGCGCGCCTCCGGCTCGGACAGCTCGCTCGGGCCGGCGAAGGTGTCGCTGGTGCAGTTGGTCGCCGACGCGCCGACGTAGCCGTCGAAGACGGAACCGACCGAGAAGTTCCGGTTGAGGTCCACGCCCCAGGCGTTGCGGCGGCCCGGGTCGGCGTTGGCCGCCGGGCAGTAGTTGGTCATGTTCCGCCGCTGCATGTTGAAGTCGTACATGCTGTAGTGCGCGCCGTCCGGATTGACGACCGGCAGGATGAAGATGTCCAGGTCGTCGACGATCTTGCGGGTGTTCGGGTCCTGCGCGTAGTTGCGCAGCAGCCGCTCGGCCGACTCGACGCAGACCAGTGGGGTCACCCACTCCCGGGCGTGCTCCTGGCAGTAGAGGAAGACGCCGACCTTCGAGCCGTCGCGGTGCTTGCCGATCCGCAGTGCCTTCATCTGGAACGGCTCGCGGGACACGCTCGCCGGGGCCTTGAGGTTGTCGGTCAGGGTGGTCACCGCGGCCGCGGTCACCACGCCGGTGCCGGCGTTGCCTCGGTACGTGCTGGCGGTGAGCAGCTTGGCCGCGTCGGCGTTGCCGTTGACCGCGGCGACGACCTGCGCCGCCGTGCTGGTGATCGCGCCGGAGCCGTTGGTGGCCAGGCTCACCGTGACCGCCTTGCCGGACACGCTCACCGTCAGCGGGGCGTTGGCCGTGCCCGGGTTGACCAGCGACATGCTGATGTCGTTGCCGCCCTCGGAGCCGTACGCGGTCGAGGTGACGTAGACGATGCTCGCCTGGGCGGTGCCGAACTGCGCCTGCGCCTTGCGCCGGTAGCCGTTGGTCTTGTACGGCAGGTCGATCAGCTCGGTCAGCTTCGGGAACGCCGCGGCAAGCCCGGTGAACCGGGCGGTGACCTCGGTCGGGTCCATGTAGTGGTCGACGAAGTCCGAGACGTACGGGTGGTCGCCGGTGACCTTGCGCGGGCTGCCCAGCCATTTCGCGACGTCGACCGTGGCCGAGCCACCCTTGTTGCTGGTGATGGTGGCCCTGGCCGGTGCGGCGGTGATGGGGACCGGGTTGCTGAATCGGTGGTACATGTACTGGCCGGCGTCGGTGAAGCGGGACATGGTGGCGGTGCCGCCGGAGCCGATCTCCGTGCCGGGCCCGCTGTCCCAGCTCGCCGTCAGCACGGTCGTCGAATCGGTGCCGGCGCTCGACTTCACCTCGATGTTGAGGAAGAGCTGGTTGTCGAGGCTGGAGAACCATTCGGACCGCAGCACGGTCAGGGTGTCGGTGCTGGCCGTGGCGGCGGTCGCGGCCCGGATGGCGGCGGACCGTTCGGCCATGTTCTGCGCGTAGTCGCTCTGGTCGGAGATGGCGTCCTGCACGTCGAAGCCCTGGTCCCGCAGCGCCTGGCTCTCCTCCGGGCTGAGGATCGCGTGCACCTCGATGCCGTTGTCGACCGGCTTGGTGTACTCGGCAAGGTCGACGCCGAGGTCGTTGAGGCGGTCGATGCCCGACTTGTCGGCGACGACGATGCGCATCAGGCCGACGCCGTGCTGTTCGCCGGTCGACGATCGGTCGGGGATCACGGCGCTGTCCGACGTCGGATTCGCGACGCCGGGTGCGCTGACGGCGAGGGCCAGCGGTAGCGCGAGCAGGGCCAACAAGCGGCGCGGTCCGTGGGATCTTCTTGTACTCCTCATGAGAGTCCTTCCGGGCGAGGCGATCCTGCCGGCCGCGCAGTCGAGGGGACGGCCTCGGCTGCCGCAGCTTCGCAAAGTGTGATCGCCGTCTCACCGTCAGTCAAGATCGATGACCGCAGGGTGGACGTTGGTCCCGGTCGCAGCTCGTCTTCTTGGAGCGCGTGACCGGCTAATCAAGGGTGGCGTACACCGGGTCCTTCCGGCCGGCGCGCTCCGGGCACCGGCCGGTGGGGCCGCCGACCATGCCGATGCGCCCGTCATCGCACACGATCAGGTAGCCCTTGCCCGCCCAGAAGCCGTCGACGCAGGTGAAGTAGCTGCACACGCCGGCGGCCGGCTCCTGGACGAGGTCGCCGCCGCAGTAGTTGTAGCCGTACGGATTCTCCGGCGCCCCGCACCGGTCCGCCGGTATCGGCGTCGGCTGGCCCCCGGAGGCGGTCGGCGGCGCCGGGGTCGGGCTTACCGGGCCCGGTCCGGCATCGGTCGGGCGACCCGGGCCCGGTCCGGCATTCGGTGGTGGCGTGGGCCGCGGGACGGGGCGGGGAGTCGAGGTCGACCGACGCGGCGCGCCGGGGTCGACCGGATGGGGGGTCGGCGCACCGGCGGCCCCGCCGGGAACAGTCGTCCTGGGTGCCGCCGACGCGGTGGTGGGGGCGCCACCGGGTGGAGAAGTGGTGGCGGCGTCACCGGACCCCGTCCCGGTGCCGGGTTCCGGCAGTGGGCTGCGCAGCGGCGCGTCGGCGACACCGCCGTCGAAGGCGTCGCGCGGGTCGCCCATCATGGCGTACGCCGGCAGGGCGAGGAGTGCGACGGCGGCGGCAATCATCGCGGGGCGGGCGAGGCGGGCGCTCGCCGGCGCCTGCTCCGCTGTCGCCGCCACCGGCACCGGCGGCAGCGACCGCCGGTTCGCGGCCACCGCCCGGTCGAGCCGGGCGAGGACGGTCGGGCGCTGACCGAGGAAATCCGCGTACGCCATGGTCAGCCCCAGCCGGAAGCGGGCCGCGTCGTCCCCGGGAACCCGGAGGCCGGTCAGCGGCCGACCGTCGGCGGTGTGCAGCAGCGTGACGGGCGCCGTCGGGTAGTGCGCGAGGCCGCTCAGCAGCGGGAACGCCAACTCGCGATCCTCCTTGCGGCCGAGGAGGATGACGCGGCGATCGGTGACCAGGGCGGTCCCGACGTCGGCCACCCGGAGGCCGTGCGGCAGTCGGCGGCCGCGCTTCTTCCGGCGGACCGGCACCATGGCGAGTTCGGGTGTGGGCAGGTCGGCATGGCGGCCGGCCCGGACCTCCACCAGTTCCGCCTTCGGCTGCACGGCGACGACGATCTCGCCGTCGGCCAGGGCCACCGGCAGACGGTCCGGCGACCCGGCCAGCGGCTGCTCGGCCGCGGCTCGCAGGCGGAGCAGCCGGATCCCCCGCAGGGACCAGGCCTCGACGGCGTCCTCGTAGGCGCGCTGGCGCCGCTTGTTCTCGCGTGTCGCCCACCGGGCCCGCCAGCCCGAACCGGTCTCGTCCGGCTCCGTCACCGGCGAAGGTGCGGCATGACGTGGTGCGGAGCTCCTCAGGCCCGCCCGGGGCATGTCCCCACCTCCTCAGTGGACCGGATCGGTCACTGTTCGCGTACCCGCGGAGGCGGTCCGTCATTCCCCGGTGGCTGCGCCTACGCCTTCGCCGGGATCGCCGGCTCCGGCGGGGTGTGTGGGCCGCTGACCGGCCGCTCGTCGCCGTGCCCGGGCCACCACGCCTTGTGTCCGATCAGCGCGGTCAGCGCGGGGACGAAGAACATCGACATGACGAACGCCGACAGCACGATGCCGATCGCCACCGCGAAGCCCATCTGTTGCAGGAACGAGATCGGTGCGAGCATCAGCACCCCGAACGTCCCGGCCAGGATCAGGCCCGCCGCCGCGACCGTCGGGCCGGCATGCTCCACGCCGATGGCGGCCGCCTGGTGCGGCTCGTTGCCCTCCCGTGCCTCCTCCCGCAGCCGGGCGATCATCAGGATGTTGTAGTCGGTGCCGATCGCCACCACGAAGAGGTAGAGGATGATCGGCAGCTGGAAGGTGATGCCGGGCTTGCCCTGCAGCCCTTGGAAGAGGTAGACGGTCGCGCCCAGCGTGGCGGCGAAGTTGAGCAGCACCGCGATCACCAGGTAGATCGGCGCGACGAGGCTGCGCAGCAGCAGCGCGAGGATGAGCGCGATCAGGCCGGCCGCCACGGGCAGGATCACCGACAGGTCACGGTTGTTGGCCGAGTTGATGTCCGCGAAGATCGCGGTGCTTCCGCCGACCAGGGCCCGGGTGCCGGGCGGAGCCGCCGCGTGCACGGCGTCGCGCAGGTCCTCACGGACGAGCGTGATCGCCTCGTTGGAGACCGGGTTCTCGTTGAGCAGCAGGTTGACCCGGGCCACGCTCGGATCGCTGCTGCGCTCCGGCGGCTGCGCCCGGCCCACTCCCGGGGCCTTCGCCGCGGCCGCCGCGAAGTCGTTGACCTGCTGGTCGGTCAGCGGCGACCCATTGCTGGTGGTCAGGTAGACCTCGGTGGGGGCGAGCGCACCGGCGGCGAACCCGCGCTGCAGGTCCTTCGCGGCCTTCGCCGACTCGGTGTCCTGTGGGAAGCCGGCGCTGAAGTCGTAGTCGGCCTTGTAGGCCAGGGAGCCCGCGGCGAGCGCGACCAGCAGGGCGCCGGACGCCGCCGCGACGAGCGCCGGCCGGCGTCCGATGGCGGTCCCGAGACGGTGCGCCATGGTGGCCTTGGGGGCACGCTGCCACGCCTTGGACGGCCAAAAGACGTACCGGCCGAGCAGCGAGACGAGCGCCGGGATGAGCGTGAGTGAGGTGACCAGCATGACGGCGACGGCGATCGCGAGCGCCGGGCCGAGCGAGCCGAAGAAGCCCAGGGAGGCGAGGAGGAGCACGAGGAACGCGACGATGACCGCTCCGGCGGCGGAGGTGATGACCTCGCCGACCCGCTGGACGGAGACGATCATCGCGGTGCGCTTGTCGTCCCCCGCGCGCAGCCGCTCCCGGTAGCGGAAGAGCAGGAACAGGATGTAGTCAGTGCCGATGCCGAACAGCACGATCAGCAGGATCGTCTGCAGATCCTGGCTGACGCTGAGATCGAATGCCTTACCCGCGGCAGCGACGAGCCCGGTCGTGATGGTCAGGACGACGCCGATGACCACCACCGGCAGCAGCGCGGCGATGGGACTGCGGAAGATGATCAGGATCAGTCCGATGATCAGGATGATCGTCGCGATGCCGACCACGGAGAAGGCCTTGTTGAAGGTGTCCTCGTTGTCGACGAAGCTCGCCACGTCGCCGGCCACGCCCGCGGTCAGCCCGCTGCCCGCCAGCTCCGGGCCGATGGCCGCCCGCAGATCGCGTACGGCGTCGAGCAGCGCCGGGTCGTCCGGGGCAGGGGCGTCGAGCCCGACGTTGACCACCTGCACCGACTTGTCCGGCGCCACCGCCGGCGGGCCGGTCAGGTAACCGGACGTGTGCGGGATGTTCCTGCCCTTGAGCGACTGGGCGAGCTGGCCCACCTTCGCCTCGTCCGCCGACGTGAGCGGCTGCCCGTCGGCACGCTTGACCACGACGATCGCCGTCGCGGTGGCCTGCTGCGGGAACGCCTTCTGGCCAAGCTCAGTGGCCTGCACGGACTCGTAGGAGTGGGGCAGGAAGCTTTCCTGGTCGGCGGAGGTGATGTCGCTCAGCGACGGTGTGGTGAGGATGATGGCGGCGGCCGCGAGCAGCCAGCCACCGATCACCCACCACGCTCTAGCTACGACGAATCTGGCCAGCCGCTCGAACATGTTTCCCCCGCGTGTTCGGCACTTCCGACGATCGGAGCCCGGAGTGCGTGCAGGGGCCCCGCCAGTCACTCTTCCGACAGCCTTCGCTACCCGCCGTGCATCCTACCTTCGGCTGGCAATCCTTTTCGGACGCCGCGCGGCCGGGCGGTGGAGCCGGCGGGTGGTCAGGGCGCGGTTCGCGTGCTGTGGATCTCCATGTCGCTCGTGATCGAGCCGTCGCTGGCCGCGCCATCGATCTGCTGACGGGTTTCCGAACCGGCACCCTGGCGGCGCGAACGTCCATAGCCTGGCCGGTGGGAGCACGTGAGGGTGTCGAAGGAGGGCATCGTGGGCAACGCGATCAGGGACGCGCTGCAGGGCGTCCGCGAGGTCGAGATCACCGTGACCGGGCGCAAAAGCGGACGGCAGATATCGCACCCGGTGTGGTTCGTGCAGGAGGAGGACAGCGTCTTCCTGGTCCCGGTGACCGGCTCGAACAGCGAGTGGTACAAGAACGTCCGGCGGACCCCGATGATCCAGTTGGCCGCGAACGGCACGGCGTTGAGCTCCAGCGCCACCGCGATCACCGACGCGGACCGGGTCAGCCACGTCGTGGCGATGTTCCGCGACAAGTACGGGGCGGACCAGGTGGAGGCGTTCTACCCCAGGCGGGACGTGGCCGTCCAGGTCCCGCTCGGGTGATTCGTCAGCGGGACCGGCAGGCCCTGCTGCACCTCGAGGACCGCCCGCTCCCCCAACGGTCGCGCCAGCTCGACGGTGGCGGTGCGCCGCGCCCCGACGTCCCCGCACGACTCGTTCTCGGCGTGCCGTTGTTCGATGACGATCACGACGACGGCCAGGTCCGACTCGACCGGCTCGGTGGTGTAGTCGGCACCGCACGGCCGGCTGCGCGGGTCGGGGGACGCCGGTGAAGGTGACGGTCAACTCCTGTCCGGTGGTCGTCGTGGTCGCTGACTCGACCGGCAGCCCGCCGTGCGGGTGCTCGTCGTCCCAGGGCGGCGGCGCCACCCGGACCGCGGCCGAGGCCGCCAGCCGGACCAGCCGCACCGCGGTCCCGTCGAGGGTGTATTCCCACGCCGGGGCGGTCGCGGCGCCGCGGGTGGTCGACAGGGTCATCGTGGTCAGGCGGGCGGCGGTGACCTTCAGCGGCGCGCAGTCGACGCAGTCGCCGGTCCCGGCCGCGCGGAGCTGCGCCAACGCCTCGTCCGCCGAGATCACCGGTACGGGCTGCCTGGTGCCGTCGGCCCAGACGAGGCTCCCGGCCGACGTCGGCGGCGCGGGCAGCGCCACGGTGGCCTCGATCCGGCCGGCCGCCAGGCTCTCCTTGTAGACCCCGTTCGCCAGCTCCCAGTCACCGAGCTGCCGGGTCAGCTCGCCCACCGGCACGAACCGGGCGCCGCCGCCCGCCTCGCGTACCGCCTGGTCGTAGCGGGCCAAGGCGGCATGCGCCTGCTGGCGCAGCCCGTCGAGGTCGTCGCCGGCCGGGCTGCCCCCGACCGGCCCGCACCCGCCGATCAGGGCCACGGCGGCGATCGAGGCCAGCAGACCGCGTCTGGTCGTCATCTCCACGACCTCGATGCTCTTCCCTGCCGGTCATGGTTGCACCCGCATCCACCTATCGACTTCAGCTCGACGCGCACGGCCGATGCCACCGCTACCCGGCCCCCGCCTCGGCGCGGCGTCTGGTGTGCTTGTCCCCGAGCAGGTGGCGGTTCCCGGCTGCGTGCCGGAGGGAGAAGGGCGGTGGCGCGGTGCGGACCAGTCGGCTGGAGGCGTTCAGTGATGGCGTGCTTGCCATCATCATCACGATCATGGTGCTCGAGCTGAGGGTGCCGGAGGGCCACGAGTTCTCCGACCTCATCCACGCGACCGGCATCGGGCTGCTGACCTATCTCCTCAGCTTCGTCTACGTGGGCATCTACTGGAACAACCACCACCACATGTTCCATCTGGTACGGCAGGTCAGGGGCGGGGTGCTGTGGGCGAACCTGGCGTTGCTGTTCTGCCTCTCGCTGTTCCCGTTCACGACCGCCTGGATGGACGACTCGAGGTTTGAGCCAACCCCGGTCGTCATCTACGGTCTGAACCTGCTCGGCGCGGCCATCGCATACTTCGTGCTCCAGACCGTGATCATTCGGCAGCAGGGACCGGAGTCGGCGCTGCGGCGGGCCGTCGGCACCGACATCAAGGGCAAGGTCTCCCCGGTGTTCTACCTCGCCGGGATCCTCAGCGCCCTGGTCATCGACCGGAGCGGGCATGTCGGAGTGGGGATTGCCCTGGCGTGCTTCGTCATCGTGGCGATCTTGTGGGTCGTCCCCGACAGGCGCATCGACCGGGTGATCCGCGAGCACGAGGCCCAGGGATGACCGGCCTTCTCCGCTCGCCGGATCCGCCACGACCGCGCCTTCGACGAGGCGGTGTCCTACGCCCGGCTCCGCTGTCCAGGCTTGCGGTGCAGCGAGGCAGTTCCTGGGGTCGCCGCGCGGGTCGGCGCCACCGGGGTCAACTCGAAATGGACCGTACGGCCGGTCCTGGCCCGCCCGAGCCGGTGCATCAACGGCACGAGCACCCCGTGCAGCATCGGATGCTTCCGGGCCAGCGCGCGGCTGGCCGCCCGGTACTCCGCCCCGGTCAACCGCCGCGCCTCCGCCTCGACGGTGGCCCCGGTCGGCTTCCCCAGCGTCGTCGACGGCGCCACCGTCACCCGGGGGTTGTTGCGCAGCCGCCTGGTCTTCCACGCCTTCTCGAAGCTGCGCACGTACGCCCGCTCCCCGACCACGGCGACGCTCACCGCCGTCGGCACGCCCGTCCCGTCCCGCTTGTACGTGGTCAGCAGGACCGTCTTCTGGCGCAGCAGCGGCGCCCATGCTGCCGACGGGGTGGCGTCGACGTAGCCGACCACCCACCCGAACTGCCGCAGCCGCACGACCAGGGCGGCCAGGGCGAGCGCCGCGGTCAACCCGATCACCCAGGTCTGCCCCGCGCCGCCACCGAGGTCCGTGTCGAGCACGTGCACCACCGTGTGCGCCGCCCCGCCGACGACGTATCCGGCCAGGGCGACCGCCAGGGCGTCGGCCCAGATCAGCGCCAGCAGCAGGGTCACCCCGATGCCGAGCTGGAACGCCCCGATGTCGTGCACGAAGTGCTCGTGCGGCGGGAACGCCACCGCGGAGCTGAACGACTGCGGGCGCGTCAGCGCCCACACCCCGACCACGACCGCCACCGCACCGAGCAGCGCGGCCACGACCCGCACCATGTTTCTCATGCCGTCATGACGGGCCACCGGCGCCGCCTGTGACAGGAAGCCAGGGCCCGGGCCCCGCAGGTGGGACGCCGGCGCGTGGCGCGCCGGCGTCCTCGCCTGCCCTCCTGCCTCAGCCCTCGTGCGGGCCCTCGCTGACCCGGCGGACGTCGACCTCGACGTCGATCCCGTGCTGGGTGAAGATGTCGACGAACCGCTTGGCCCACTCGACCGCCTCCTCCTTCGACCGCACCTCGACCAGGCCGAACCCGGCGATGAGTTCCTTGGTCTCGGTGAACGGGCCGTCGGTGACGGTGGTCTTGCCCTTGCTGGCGGTGATCCGCGCCGACTCCTCGCCGCTCTTGCAGAGCCCCTCGGCGGCGACCAGGATGCCGGCCTTGACCACCTCCTCCATGTAGGCGCCCATCGTCTTCATGAACTCCGGCGTGGGCTCGAAGTTGCCGGGGACGGCCTCGTCCAGCTTGTGCATCATCATGTAGCGCATCTCAGTGGTTCCTCTCGGTAAGGGTGTGCAGGGAAACCGCGGTGAGCCAACCGAAGATCAGGGTCGAGCCGACGGCCATCCGGACGCTGATGCTGTCCTGATCGGGCCAGGCCATGACGACGACCGTCGCCACGACGACGAAGACCGACAAGAGCGCTCCGACACGTCCGAACCGGCGGGCGAAGACCAGGCTGGCGATGGTGAGCGACCCGAAGGAGAGCATCGCACCGACGCCGTGGCCGACGGAGTGCCAGCTCATCGTCTCGGGTGCCCCGTCGGGGGCGCCAGCGGGCCAGCCCATGCTGGGGTCGGCCCGCAGCACCCCGGCGATGATCAGGCCGGCGCCGAGGACCGCCACCAGCGCCGGCCCCCACGTCCCGGCCGGGCCGCCGCGCAGTGCCCGCCGGAGGCCGGCGGCGCCGGCGAGGGCCAGCAGCCCGGAGAGTACGAAGTTGCCGATCTGGATCCAGCCGTGCTCGCCGAGGGCGAGCAGGCTGAGCGGTTGCCGGCTCAGGTCGAAGCCGTCCCGGGTGAGCACCTGCGCGAAGGACAGCCCCAGGAACAGCGGCCCGGCGGCAGCCCCCGCGGTGAGCAGGGTGCGGGTCGGGACACCCCGGGTCGTCCCGGCCCGCGTCAGCGTCGTACTGGTCATCTCGATCTCCTCGTCGGTCGCTCTCACTGACGCGTCGATCGGGCGGGCCGGGATCCGACATCCGGTTTCAAGATTTTTTACGGGCCGCAGGCGGCGGCCCGGTCGAGCAGCAGCGCCCGCTCCCGCGCGTTGCCGGTGAGCGACGCAGCCCGCTCGAACTCGGCGCGGGCCTCCTCGGTGCGGCCGAGCTTGGCGAGCAGGTCACCGAGCACGCTGGGCAGCAGGTGGTAGTGCTCCAGCGCCGGCTCGTACTCGAGCTGCCGGGCCAGTTCCAGGCCGGCGGCGGGGCCGTCGGCCTGGGCGACGGCGACGGCCCGGTTCAGCTCGACCACCGGTGTGGGCACGAGCCGCGCGAGGTCCGCGTAGAGGGCCGCGATCCGCGGCCAGTCCGTCTCCTCCGGGGTACGCGCCCGCGCGTGGCAGGCGGCGATCTCGGCCTGGAGGGCGTACGGGCCGGGGTGGTCGCTGCGGGCCCGGTCGAGCGCGGCGAGGCCGCGGCGGATGAGCCACTGGTCCCAGCGGCCGCGGTCCTGGTCGTTGAGGAGGATCGGTTCGCCGTCGGGGCCGGTGCGGGCGCGGGTGCGCGACGCCTGGATCTCCAGCAGCGCGGCCAGGCCGTGCACCTCCGGCTCGTCGGGCATCAGCCCCTGCAGCAGCCGGGCCAGGCGCAGCGCTTCCTGGGCGAGCGCGGGGCGCATCCAGTCGTCGCCGGCGGTGGCCGAGTAGCCCTCGTTGAAGAGCAGGTAGACGACTTCGAGGACCGAGTCGAGGCGTTCGGCGCGCTCGGCCGGGCCGGGCACCTCGAACGGGATCTTGGCGGTGGCGAGGGTCTGCTTGGCGCGGGTGATCCGCTGCCCGACCGTGGACTCGGCGGTGAGGAAAGCGCGGGCGATCTCCCCGGTGGTGAGGCCGCCGAGCAGCCGCAGGGTGAGCGCGGCGCGGGAGATCGGCGACAGGATCGGGTGGCAGGCCACGAAGATCAGCCGCAGCAGGTCGTCCTCGATCCGATCCTCGACGGCGGCGTCGAAGTCGGGCAGGTGCTGCTCGTCGAGGTCCCGGCCGAGCTCGGCGAGCGTACGCTGCTGGGTCTGCCTGCGGCGCAGCATGTCGACGGCCCGGCGCTTGCCGACGGTCATCAGCCACGCCCCGGGGTTGGCCGGTACGCCGTCGCGCGGCCACTGCTCCAAGGCGGCCACGAGGGCGTCCTGGGCGAGTTCCTCGGCCTGGCCGACGTCTCGGACGATCGCCGCGAGGCCGGCGACGACCCGCCCGGCCTCGATCCGCCACACCGCCTCGACGGTGCGCCGTGCCTCTGGTTCGCCCACGGGCTCATCACAGCAGCCGGGTCGGACGTTCTCAAGGAGGTAAAGGATTCTTGACATGGTGTCGGCCGTGCTTGACACTCGATGGTGTCAAGAATTCTTTACTCGGGAGGAATGCGGTGGCCTTCGAGGAGAAGCGCGCCTGGATCATGGGGCTGGTGGCGATCGCCGGCTACGCGGCGTACGTGATCATCGTGCTCGGCCGCGCGGACGGTGACCGGCTCACGGACGTCCCCTACGCGGTCCCTTTGCTGGCGACGGTGGCCGCCGGGATCGTCGCGTCGATCGTGCTGCAGACCGCCGTGTCGGCCGTCTCCCCGGAGGGCGCCAACGAGAAGGACCAGCGGGACCGGGAGATCCACCGGATCGGCGACCACATCGGGCAGTCCTTCGTGATCCTCGGAGGGGTGGCCGCCCTGGCGATGGCGCTCGCGAACTGGGACCAGTTCTGGATCGCCAACGTCATCTACCTGTGCTTCGTCCTGTCGGCGGCGGTCGGCTCGGCCGCGAAGATCGTCGCCTACCGGCGGGGCTTCCAGTCGTGGTGAGGCCCACCCTCGTCACCAACTCCATCCGGGCGCTGCGCTTCGCCCACGACGAGATGACCCAGGCGGAGCTGGCCCGCCGGGTCGGCGTCACCCGGCAGACCGTGATCGCCATCGAACAGGGCCGCTACTCGCCGTCCCTGGAGATGGCGTTCCAGATCGCCGCCGTCTTCGGCGTGCCGCTCACCGACGTGTTCCACTACCCGCAGGAGGGCTCGTGAAAGCGATCGTCCAGGACCGGTACGGCCCGGCCGACAGGCTGCGCCTGACCGACGTCGAGACCCCCACCCCGGGGACCGGCCAGGTGCTCGTCGAGGTACGCGCGGCCGGTGTCGACCCCGGCATCTGGCATGTGATGACCGGCCTGCCCTACGCGGTCCGCCTCGGCTACGGACTGCGCCGCCCCCGCCACCGCGTGCCCGGCATGGACCTGGCCGGCGTGGTCACCGCCGTCGGGCCCGGCGTCACCACCTTCACCCGCGGCGACGAGGTCTACGGCACCGGCACCGGCAGCTTCGCCGAGTACGCGGTCGCGCCCGCCGGCCGCCTCGCCCCGAAACCGGCCGGCCCCACCTTCGCCGAGGCCGCGGCCGTACCCATCTCCGGGCAGACCGCGCTCACCGCCGTCCGCGACGCCGCCCGGGTACGCCCCGGCCACCGCGTCCTCGTCATCGGCGCCGGGGGCGGCGTCGGCTCCTACGCCGTGCAGCTCGCCCGCGCTGCTGGCGCCCACGTCACCGGACTCTGCGGGCCGACCAAGCTCGATCTGGTCCGCGCCCTCGGCGCGCACGACGTGGTCGACTACACCCGCCACGACCTGCCCGACCAGCGGTACGACGTCGTCATCGACACCGCGGGCAACCGGCCGCTGTCCCGGTTGCGCCGGATCATCCCGCCGAAGGGGACCCTCGTGCTGGTCGGCGGGGAGGCCCGCGACGGCCGGTGGCTGCAGGGCTTCGACCGTCAACTGCGGGCGCTGGCGCTCTCCCCGTTCGTCGGCCAGCGACTCGTGCCGCTGGTGGCGACGCAGAGCACGGCCAACCTCGCGGCGCTGACCGAGCACATCGAGGCCGGGCAGGTCCGCCCGGTGGTCGAGCGCACCTTCCCGCTCACCGAGGCAGCGGCGGCGATCCGGCACGTCAAGGCCGGGCACACCAGCGGCAAAGTGGTCATCGCCAGCTGACGGGCATTTGGTACGCGGAACACTGCGACGGAGGGGAACTGTCGTAGCCCGCTCGTAGCCTGGCGCGGTCATCGACGACCGCAGGGAGGCGAGATGCTCGACCACTTCTCCGTCATGGTGCGCGACCTGCCGGCCAGCGCGGCCTTCTACGACGCGGTGCTCGCCCCGCTGGGCGGCCGGCGGATCATGGAGCCCGGCCCGATCGGCTACGGCGTCGACCGTCCCGACTTCTGGCTGGTGCCCGCGCCCGAGGGCGGCGCGCCGCTGGAGGCGCACATCGCCTTCACCGCCCCGGACCGGGCCGCCGTGCAGGCCTTCCACGACGCCGCGGTGGCGGCCGGCGCGGAGGTGCTGCACGCGCCCCGGGTCTGGCCGGAATACCACCCGACCTACTACGGCGCCTTCGTCCGGGACCCGGACGGCAACAACGTCGAGGCGGTCTGCCACCGGCCGGCATGAGCGGTCCGGGCGCCGGCGGTGGGTGGCGGCGCTCAGCACGTCGCGTCAGTCGTTGAACCGGGTGCGGCACGACCCTGACCGGCCCGGCGTCGCCGGCTGCCGGTGAGACGTGAGGAGACCCGGTGTTCGACGGCTTCGAGACCCTGGACATCACCACCACCGACAGCACCGTCCACGGACGCCGCGGGGGCAGTGGCCCGCCGGTCCTGCTGCTGCACGGCATGCCCGAGACCCACCTCATGTGGCACCGGGTCGCGCCGCGGCTCGCGGAACGGTTCACCGTGGTCGCCACCGACCTGCGCGGCTTCGGCGACAGCGGCACCCCGCCCAGCACCCCGGACCACACCCCCTACAGCATGCGGCGGGTGGCCGCCGAGCAGGTGGAGGTCATGCGCCTGCTGGGCTACGACACGTTCGCCGTGGTCGGGCACGATCGCGGCGGGCGGTGCGCGTACCGGATGGCCCTGGACCATCCCGAGACGGTGACCCGCCTCGCGGTGCTCGACATCGTGCCCACCGGCGACGCGTTCGGCCGCGCGGACATGGCGTTCAGCCTGGAGTTCTGGCTCTGGTCGTTCCTCGCCGCGCCCGAGCCGGTGCCCGAGCGGCTCGTCGCCGAGGCCCCGGAGGTCATCGTCGACCACATGCTCGACTCGCTGTCGGAGGTGCCGGACGCCTTTCCCGCGCCGGTCAGGGCCGAGTACGTGGCGAAGCTCCGCCCGCCGGAGACCATCCACGCCATCTGCGAGCAGTACCGGGCGGCGGCGACGCTCGACTACCAGCACGACGAGGCCGACCGCGGCACCCGGCGCATCCAGTGCCCGGTCCTGGCGCTGTGGAGTCACGCCGGACCCGTCGCGAGCTGGTACCAGCCCCTCGAGGTGTGGCGGGCCTGGGCCGACCAGGTCGACGGCGGCCCCGTCGCGGCGGGGCACTTCCTACCCGAGGAGGCACCCGACGAGACGCTCCGGCACCTCCTGACGTTCCTCACCTGACAGCGCGGCACCCGCCGAGGCGGGCACGATGGGCTGCGTGGACATCGAGCCGGTGGAGTGTGCACCCACCCGGGCATTCCGCTGGGCGTGCCTGCGGCAACGCTGGCAGGACCTCACCTTCCTGCACTGGGCGGTCGCGCCAGAAGTCGTCGCACCGCTGCTGCCCGCCGGCACCCGCCCGGACACCCTCGACGGAGTCACCTACGTCGGCCTGATCGGCCTCCGGATGGTCGGGCTGGGCCTCGGGCGCGGGCCGGGGGTGCCGTATTTCGGCAGCTTCTGGGAGACCAATGTTCGGCTCTACTCCGTCGACGGCACCGGGCGGCGCGCCGTGGTGTTCCGCTCCCTCGACGCGTCCCGGCTGGTGCTGGTGCTGGTGGCGCAGCTGACCCTGCGACTGCCCTACAAGTGGTCGGCGATGCGGCTGGAGCGGGACGGCGACCGCTACACCTACCGCTGCCGGCGCCGCTGGCCCGGCCCGGCCGGCGCGGCGAGCCGGATGACCGTCCGGGTCGGCGAACCCATCGCCGACCCGACCCCCCTCGATCACTTCCTCACCGCCCGCTGGGGCCTGTACACCCGGGCGTACGGGCGCACGCTGCACCTGCCGAACTGGCATCCACAGTGGCCGCTGCACCGGGCCGAACTGCTGCACCTCGACGACGACCTGGTCACCGCCGCCGGGCTGCCGCCACCGTCCGGACCGCCGGTGAGCGTGCTCTACTCCCCCGGCGTCCCGGTCGTGTTCGGCACCCCGGTGCCGCTGCGCTGACGCGCCGGGCTCACGCGGCTGATCACGTCCGGAGGCCCGGCCGCGGGCCGGTGAACCGGCGCTCCGGTCAGCGGCGGGCGGGCCGGCGGCGCAGGTGCGAGCCGGAGCGGCGGCGCAAATCCCGGATCGTCTGCCTCAGCTCGAACTCGATCCGGGCGGCCTCGTACGCCTCGTCCGCGTCCGGCTCCGCCGCCCGGCGCTCGCGCAGGTCCGCCCAGCTGATGTGCTCCCCCATGGCCCTCGCCTCCCCGCTGCGGCGTGCTCTCCACCGCACGATCACTCACCGGCCCAACGAGACGCTCCGCCCGGGGACGCTGTGGTTGTCGTCACGTTCTGGCCACGCTTGCGTCTCGGCGGTGCAGCGCAGCGGGTCGTGGGTGCCACGCGGCACGTGCGGCTTGCAGCGACGGACCCGTTCGGCGGCCATCCGCCCGCCCACCGCCAGGCCGTACTTCTCCACCGCCGCCAGACCGTAGATGCTGCACGTGGGGGTGAAGCGGCACTGGCCAGGCCAGCGGTGCGACAACCAGCGCCGGTAGCCGAGGATGGCGGCGCGGCCGGCGCGGTCCACCGCCGAAACGCGCGCCGCACCCGCGACGACCGAGCCGAGGGTGAGCATCCTGATCGATTTCACATAGCCGTGGGCCCCACCTCGGTTGACGTCGCGGCTCGCCGTCGAGCAGTCCTTCTGGGCACTCTCAACCAGTCGGCCGGTCGTGCAGGCGAAGCGGCTGACTCTCTTTCGTTAGCCATGCAGGAAGAGGACGGTGTCATCCCGCGCTCTGGTAAGAGGAATGTGCAAATTGAGGAGGCTCTGCCACTCAGCTCCCTTCAGGCCTGTTGCGCCGCGCTGAACTCGCTCATAGAAGTCGCGGCTAATGAAAATCCACACCGCCTGAAAGTCCAGCCCTCGATAGGAGGCGACGTTATTGAGCGCGCTTGTCTGGGTCTTGATACCTTGGCGAATTTGTTTGAACTCCGGCACCAATTCGACCCCATGGGCACGGTCCTCCAAAATCAGTAGCGCTGGCAAGTCATGCCATAGGTCGGGGCGCTGCCTGAGCCGGCCGGCTTCTTCGACGACATCATCCCACATAGCGTTGCGAATCTTAAACCGTCCGCCTGGTCTGGTGTACTGAAGGCCGGTTAGGTACTGACCTGACAACTCGGCGAGCATGCGTCGCTCTGCCTCTATTCGAACGGGGTCCACTCGGAAAGACGATCGCTCATGTACGCGGGTCACCACTGCACTTGCCTTTCGTGCCAGTGCGGCAGATTGCCGATAGCACTCGTACAGAACTTCGTCGATGTCCGGCTTCGGCATTGCGGCAAGGTGTGCGTCAAGGCTTTTTAGAGGCCACTGCAACGGGTCAAACCCGACGATCACGGCGCGCGCCCTAGCGGCACCTGCTTGCCGTATGGCGGCGGCCACGTCGTTTGGCGCCGATGGGTCATCAACCAGAACCGCGCCCCCATTACTGACTACCCCACGCTGGATGCGTTTCATTTTCACGTGCGTGTGAGACCGCAGGTATTTGGCAACAGCTTGCGAACAGACGAATTCAGAGTTGATGCCTGCATCGTGGAGACGGAGTGCAATGCTCAGGAGCAGTGCTGTTTTCCCGGTGCCGGCCCCTCCCCTTACATAGGCGACCACCGGTCGCTCGCCCGGCTCAACATCGAGCACTGCGCAAGAGATCAATTCCGCAAGCGCCGCTTGGTCCTCACTCAAGAATTCAGCCCAGCCCGTCACGGCCTCTTCTGAGGCGAAGGCGCTCTCGTCGAACTCGTCGAACTCGTCGAACTCGTCGAACTCGTCGAACTCGTCGAAAAGAGGGTGATCATCGATGAATCCCAGTGGCGCGGAGCTTCGCTGGGCAAGGAGCTTAGCCCTCTTCGCCGGGGCCAGATTGGCGTAGCGGGTCGTGACGTCGTGATCACCAATATCAACGATGACCATCTCTTCGTTCACGGACTGGACAAGAAGTCGACAAGAGTGGGTATAACGAAGCTCGTAAACGTTCTCGCGAACCCCCTGCAGTGTCTTCTTCCCCTGGTACCACTTCACGCCTGTGATACGCCGCCTCAGCGCGGTCCGGACGACCGTCATCGCCCGTCCCCGTGCCTCCGGCATCAACTTGTCGTAAGCCGCTTGGGCTCGCGGCGTCCACTGCAATGTAGACACGTTCGACATGCTCCTTACCCCTCAGGTCCCCAGCGACTATTTCACGCTTCAGAGCGGCCACCGGGACGCCACCTTGGATAGCCGACCGGCACAGGGAGCGGCTCCTGCTCGTTGCGCCGGCGGCCGCGCCCGCTGTCCGAAATGGATCGAGGCCGTCGGCTGGCCTTGGCCGACCGATGGTGGGCGAGATGTCACGGGCATCCTCGATCGGCAGGCCAGCAGATGCCCGTCGGTACGCGAAACGCCTAGACGCTGTTCCAGCGCACCCGGCCGGGCCGCGTGCCTGGGGCAACTAGACCTTGGCGGTGCGGCTGATACAGCGGCCCTGATCGGGGCAGCAGCAGTCGGCAGCCGTCACCGGCTCTCCCAGCCACGCGTGGCGCAGGCCCTCGCGGCATAGCCGAATGGGGTCTCGTGCACCGCACACCCGTCGGTTGGGGCGTCACTCCGTGAGCGCTGGCGTTTCATGTCAGCGATGTCCCTGTGTTGAGGACAGCCAGCGAACGCACCGCGCGCAGAACTTCACGGTGAGCGCTAGCGCGTAGCTCGGCGTGGTCGGCGTCAAGGGGGATCTTCACGGCGTTCCACGCCACCACCGATATCAGCATTGTCCGATTTCCTCAGATAATGCTTATAACTCGAGCGTATGACCGGGGTGAGGCAGGCGACGGTCACCTGCTGCATTCGGCGGACCCGACCGGAATGGGCTCGGAGAGGTCGGGTGTGCGACGTGACCGGCGCCTAGCGTCGGTGGCGAAACAGGAAGGAGCATCGGGTGCTGGAGCGGCTCAACCAGGCCATGGACCACCTCGAACGCCGCCTCGACCAGCCCCTCGACGTGGCCGAACTGGCGCGGATCGCCTGCGTGTCGGAGCACCACTTCCGGCGGCTCTTCTCGGCCCTCGCCGGGATGCCGCTGTCGGAGTACGTGCGCCGGCGCCGGCTCACCGTCGCGGGCGCGGAGGTGCTGTCCGGGGAGGCGTCGCTGCTCGACGTCGCGGTCCGCTGGGGGTACGGCTCGAACGAGGCGTTCGCCCGGGCGTTCCGCGCCGTGCACGGGGTCGGCCCGGGCAAGGCCCGGCGTACGGGGGCGCCGCTGCGCGCCCAGCCCCGGATGTCCTTCCGACTCGTCGTCGAAGGGAGCACCAGCATGGAGTACCGGATCGTGGAAAAGGACGCCTTCCGCCTGGCGGGGCGGAAGGCGCGGGTGCCGCTGGTCCACGAGGGGATGAACCCGCACATCGTGGCGTTCATCAAGGGCCTCGACCGGGAGACCGTACGCCGGATCGAGGCGCTGTCGGACCAGGAGCCGCGCGGGATCGTCAACGTCAGCGACGACCTGGCCGGCGGCCGCGCGGAGGGCACCGAGCTGGACTACTGGCACGGGGCGGTGACCGGCGCAGACGTGCCGGAGGACCTGGACAGCCTGCCCGTGGCGGCCGGCCCGTGGGCGGTGTTCACCACGTCGGGGGCGTTTCCGCAGGCGGTGCAGTACCTGTGGCGGGATGTGTTCACCCAGTGGTTCCCGTCCAACCCGTACGAGAGCCGGCCCGGCCCGGAGATCTCCAGGGTGCGGGTGGCGGCGGACGGACAGACCGCGGACGCGGAGCTGTGGATCCCGGTGCGGCGGGTGTGAGTCAGGCAGCCGCGGCGGCCGCCTGCTTGAGGCAGGCCGGCACGTCGTTGACGTGATACGGGTGTTCGCTCGGTTCGATGCCGGCGAGGAACATCGCGTACACGGCGGCCATTCGCAGCGGGGCGACCGGGCGGAGCAGGTTGACGGCCCGGCGCGGGTCACTGCCGGGCACGTCGGCCTGCCAGCGGGCGGCCCAGGCGTCGAGCATCGGCCCGGCGGTGGTCGGGTCGAGGGTCTCGGTGAGGCGCAGGATGTCGAACGCGGGATGCCCGACGAACGCGTCGCCCCAGTCGATGACGGTCCGGCGGGTGCCGTCGCCGCGGACGTTGCCGGGGTGCAGGTCGCCGTGGACGAGGGTGTCGGGCAGGCCGCAGGCGCGGACCTGGTCGAGCCGGTCGGCGAGGCCGACGAGCAGGTCGGCCACGACCGACAGGTCGTGCGGGGCCAGCCGGTCGCGTATCCAGCCGGCGAGCGCCGGCCCGCGCAGGTCGGGTACGCCGGCCGCGAGCAGCGCGGTGACGTCGTCGGCGGCGCGGAGCTGGAGGCGGTGGTGGTCGGCGGCGATGGCCTCCCGTTCCGCCGGGTCGGCGGCGTAGCGGTCCTCGCCCGGCAGGTGGTCGAGGAGCATGCGGCCCCGGTCGTCGGCGGCGAGCAGGGTCGGCGTGCTGTCCGGGGCGGCCGTGGTGAGCCAGCGCAGCACGGCGGCCTCGTGCCGGAAGAACGGCGGCACCTGCTTGAGCCAGGCGCTGCCCGCGTCGCCGTCGAGCTGCCAGATGGCGGAGAGGTTCCAGGTGCGGTGCTGGGCGACGGCGGTGACCGGCCGGCCGAGGCGGTGCAGTTCGGCGGTGGCCCAGGCGAGGCTGCGGGCCGGGCCGCCGGGCTCGGCCCAGGGGGCGCGCAGCGGGTGCGGCGCGAGATCCACGGAGACCGGTTCGAGGGAGACCGCCGGCGGAGCGGACACCTCGGCGAGGTAGCTGAGGTGGCCGCCGGGCGGTTCGGGGCGGTCGGCGGCGAGCAGCCGCAGCACCACGACGTCGACGCCGTACCGGCGGCGGGCCCCGTCGACGATCGAGCCGACCTGCTGCCACCAGGGTTCCGGCACGTCGTACGGGGGCAGGGCGCCGAGCGGCCGGCCGGCGGCGTCGACCAGTACGAGGGTCACGGTGCGGGACACGGGCGGACCGTAGCGTCGCGACCAGACCGACCGCGAGCGGTTATCGGTCCGCCGCGAAAATCCGCCAGGAAATGTCTCGGTGGGATGTCGAGAACCCGCGCGCCCGGCTCCGTCCCCGGAGTGAACACGGCGACAATGGGCCGTACCGCATTGAGGAGAACATGATGGCCAAGTACCTGCTGCTCAAGCACTACCGGGGCGCGCCGGCGGCGGTCAACGACGTGCCGATGGACCAGTGGACGCCGGAGGAGGTTTCGGCCCACGTGCAGTACATGCAGGACTTCGCCGCTCGGCTCGAGGGCACCGGCGAGTTCGTCGACGGGCAGGCGCTCTCCCCGGAGGGCACGTTCGTCCGCTACGACGGCGAGGGGCGGCCGCCGGTCACCGACGGCCCGTTCGCCGAGACCAAGGACCTGATCGCCGGCTGGATGGTGATCGACGTCGACACCTACGAACGGGCGGTGGAGCTGGCCGGCGAGCTGTCCGCGGCCCCGGGTGCGGGTGGGAAGCCGATCCACGAGTGGCTCGAGGTGCGCCCGTTCCTGGCCGCGCACGCGACCACCACGGAGTGACGCACGGTGGACGAGGTCCTGCTGCGGACCCTCACCCCCACGGTGATCGGGATCCTCGTCCGTCGCGGAGCTGATTTCGCGGCGGCCGAGGATGCCCTGCAGGACGCCCTGGTCGAAGCGGTACGCGGGTGGTCCGATGATCCGCCGCGGGACCCCCCGGGCTGGTTGGTCACCGTGGCCTGGCGCAAGTTCCTCGACGCCGCCCGCGCCGACACCTCCCGGCGGCGGCGCGAGGTGCTCGTCGAGGTCGAACCCGTGCCCGGCCCGGGCGAGGCGGTGGACGACACGCTTCAGCTGTATTTCCTGTGCGCGCATCCGTCCCTGACGCCCGCCTCGGCGGTCGCGCTGACGCTGCGCGCGGTCGGCGGCCTGACCACGCGTCAGATCGCGGAGGCCTACCTCGTGCCGGAGGCGACGATGGCCCAGCGCATCAGCCGGGCCAAGCGGACCGTCTCCTCCGTCCGGTTCAACCAGCCCGGTGACGTCGCCACGGTGCTGCGGGTCCTCTACCTCGTCTTCAACGAGGGCTACTCCGGCGACGTCGACCTCGCCGGCGAGGCGATCCGGCTCACTCGCCAACTGGCGGCCAGGACGAAGCACGAGGAGGTGGCGGGCCTGCTCGCGCTCATGCTGCTCCACCACGCACGGCGCCCGGCCCGGACCCGCCCCGACGGCAGCCTCGTGCCGCTCGCCGAGCAGGACCGCAGCCGGTGGAACACCCGGCTGATCGCCGAGGGCGTCGACGTACTCCAGGCCGCCCTTGCCCGCGACCGCCTGGGCGAGTTCCAGGTCCAGGCCGCCATCGCCGCGCTCCACGCCGACGCCCGGACGGCCGAGGAGACCGACTGGGTGCAGATCGTCGAGTGGTACGACGAACTGCTGCGGCTCACCGACAACCCGGTGGCCCGGCTCAACCGGGCCGTCGCGGTCGGCGAGGCCGACGGCCCGCGGGCCGGCCTGGCCGCCCTGGCGGGGCTCGACCCCGCGCTGCCCCGCCACACCGCCGTCGCGGCGTACCTGCACGAGCGGGACGGTGACTCGGTCACGGCGGCACGGCTCTACGCCGAAGCCGCCCGATCAGCGCCCAACCTCCCCGAACGCGACCACCTCACGCGACAGGCCGCCCGGCTCAACGCGCAGCTGCGCAGTTGAGCCGCGACGGGCCCGTCCCCCGGTTCGCCGAGGCGGTGCCGCCGCCGGACGCGGTGCTGCTGGGCGGGCCGCTGCTGTTCGAGCTGGGCCTGCTGGCGCTGCTGGTCCGGGCGGTCGTGCGGCGGGTGCTGCCGGCGTGGGGGCCGGTGCTGGTGCTGGCCGGGTTCGTGGCGATCGCGGTGAACCTGAATCTGCTGCCGGTCGGCGCCGCGCTGGTCTTCGGTGGGCTGCTGCCGCTGCGCACCGGCGCCGCCGGGCGGGTGACGGCGGGGTCGGTCAGGCGACGTAGACCGGGCGGCGGGTGCCGCCGTGGTCCCCGCACCCCCCGCGCTGCATGCCGGTCCGGCTGATCAGGTCGTCCTTGCACTGGACCAGGTAGCCGTTGCCGTCCCACAGGTTGTCGACGCAGGCGAACCAGGAGCACACGTCCGGGGCGGGGTCGTAGACGAGGGAGCCCCCGCAGTAGTTGTAGCCGTAGGGGTTGGGTGGCGCGCCGCAGCGGTCCGCCGGGGTGGGGCTCGTGGAGGGGGACGGGGTCGGCGAGGGGCTGGCGGTCTCGCTGGGCGGCGCCGGGGGCACGCCGGGTGGCCCGCCGGTGGTCGGGGCCGGCGTCGCGGAGGTGGCCGCGGTCGTGGTGGGTGCCGGACCGGGCGGCCGGTCGGACGTGGGGCCGGTGAGGCGGGTGGCGGTGGGGCTGACCGGTGCGCCGCTGGGCGGGGACGGATGACCCGGGTCGGTCGGCTCGGTGCTGCTGCCCCCGTCCACCCGCATGCCGACCACGGGCCGGTCCGGGACGGAGCCGCGGACCACGCCGGCGACCGCCGCGAGGGCCAGGGCCACCGCGACGGCGGTGATCAGCGCCGGCCGGACGAGCCGGGCGGTGACCGGGGCGTCGGCGGGCGTGGCCGGCGCCGGCACGGGTGGCTGCTCGTGCCAGTGCGCCACCACGGTGTCGTCGAGCCGGTCCAGCAGCGCCGCGCGCGCTTCGGTCGCCTCGGCGTACGCGACGGTGAGGCGCAGCCGGAAGGCGGACGCGACCCCGCGGGGCACCCGCACCCCGCGGAGCCGGCCCGGGCCGTCCGGGTGGAGCAGGGTGTACGGCTCGTCCGGGTGGTGGGCGATCCCGGCCACCTCGGCGTACGGCCACTCGTGGTGCTCGGTGCGGCCAGCGAGGATGAGCCGCCGGTCGGTGACCACGGCCGTGCCGGCGTCGATGACGCCGACGCCCTTCGGCCGCCGGGGCGAAGCGTCCTCGACCGGCAGGACGGTCAGCTCCGCGGTGGGCAGCTCCGGGCTGTGCCGGGCCGTCACCTCGACGAGTTCCGCGTCGGGTTGCACGGCGAGCACGACCTCGCCGTCGTCGAGGCCCACCGGCAGGCCCGCCGGGGCCTCCGCCTGCGGAACGGGTTCCTCGGCCTCGGCGTAGAGCCGGCGCAGCTCCGCGTCACGCCGGCGCCAGGCGTCCAGCGCGGCGTCGTACGCCGTGCGTCGCCGCTCGTTCTCTCGTCCGACCCACCGGGCCCGCCAGCCGCGCGCCGCACCGTCGTTCGCCGTCACCGAGTCGCCTCGCATCGTGAGGGGCTTCCGCGTCCACCTCGTACAACCGCCGGGGTCCGTGAAGGACACGCGCGGCAACCGGCGGGTTTCGGCTGGTTCCGGTTGGCCGATCGGTCGAGGCGAGCCGGAGCGGGGGCCGCCGCGTGCGGGTACGGTCCGGGCATGGAGCAGCGCGTCAGTCTGATCACCCTCGGCGTGGCCGACCTGGCCCGGGCCCGCACCTTCTACGAGCGCCTCGGCTGGCGCGGCCAGGAGGTGGAGGAGACCGTGTTCTTCCAGGCCGGCGGGCTGGCGCTGGTGCTGTGGGGGCGGGACAAGCTCGCCGACGACGCCGGCCTGGCCGACCGGGGCACGGACGGGTTCGGCGGGATGGGCCTGGCGCAGAACGTGCGGAGCCGGGACGAGGTCGACCAGCTGCTGGGCCGGGCGGCCGAGGCCGGGGCGACGGTCACCCGCCCGGCCCGGGAGACCTTCTACGGCGGGTACGCCGGCTGCTTCACCGACCCGGACGGCCACCTGTGGGAGATCGCCTGGAATCCCGGTTTCCCGCTGGGCACGGACGGCTCGCTGACCGTGCCCGACTTCGGCTGACGGTCAGGTCCACACGGTGCGGCGGAAGCCCTGGTTGTCGGCGCAGGAGTCGCGCTGCCCGCCGGTCAGGCTGACCTTGCCGTCGCGGCACTGCACCAGCCAGCCGGTCCCGGACCAGAACCCGGGCACGCAGTCGAACCAGTGGCAGACCCCCCGGGCGGGCTTGCGGATCCGGTAGCCGCCGCAGAAGTCGTACCCGTAGGGGTTGACCGGGGCGCCGCAGCGGCGCTCGCCGGCCGGTTGCGGCGTGGCGTCCCGCGTCGGGGCGGCCGGCCGGGTGGGCGGGGAGCGGCGGGGTTTCGGTGTGGTGGGGACGTCGACCTGCACCGCGGGGGCGATCGCCGGTGGCGCGGGGGTGGCGGTGGCCGCCGGGGTGGCGGCGGCGGCCAGCTCCGAGCCGGGTCGCGCGGGCGGGTTGGACTCGAACAGCATCGCCGGCACGATCAGCGCGAGGGCCACGCCGACCGCGACGGTACGCCGGCCGCCGGGGACCACCGCGGAGATCCGGGCCTGGGCCGGGGTGAGGACGGCGGGCCGGACCGGCCGGGCCGCGGCGTGTTCCTCGATCAGCGCGTCGAGCTGGGCGACCACGGCCGCCCGCTGCTCGATGGCGTCGGCGAAGGCCAGGGTCAGCTTGAACCGGAAGTCGGGAACCGCGCCGGCGGGCAGCAGCAGGCCGGAGGTGCGCCGCCGGTCGAGAACCTGGATCAGCGTCACCGGGGCGCCGGGGTCGTGGGACAGCCCGGACATCCTCCCGTACGTCCAGTCGCGGCGGCCGCGCCCGCCGAGCAGGACCAGCCGGCGGTTGGTGAGCACGGCCAGCCCGGCGTCGACGACCTTGACCCCTTCGGGGCGGCGGGGGCGTAGCACCGGCGGGTCGACCTCGACGGTCAGCTCGGGGGCGGGCAGCACGGCCGTGTGCCGGACCTCGACCAGTTGCGCGGCGGGCAGGGCCCAGAAGACCACCTCGCCGGGGGACAGCTCGATCGGCAGGCCCACGCCCGCGTCGGCGGAGCCGCGGAAGGACTCGGCGAGGTCACGCAGCCGGCGCAGCTCGTCATCGCGGTGCTGCCACGCCTCTTCGGCCGCGCGGAAGGCCCGCTGCCGCCGGTCGTTCTGGCGGTGCGCCCACCGGTAGCGCCATGTGGAACCCGTCGAATCAGTCATCGCCACGCCGACTCCTCCGCCGCGCGAGCCCACCAATCTGGGTGTCATTCATGTCAACTGCGACACGGGGGCCTCAAGACACGCGAAAGTTGCCAATCTGACCGATCGGCTGATTGACCGACACGTTAGGCGGAATCCGCTGCGTTGATCGGGCAGCCGGCCGCGCGATCTCGACGGCCCCGCTTCGCCATGCACGACGGGCTGACCCTCGGTAACGTCAGCCGCACGGGGTGCACCGTAGCCCTCACGAGGAGGTGGACCGGTGGGCGGGACGGGCGTCGTGGTGGGCGTGGACATCGGCACCACCAGCACCAAGGCGGTCGCCTACGACACCGGCGGGCGGCAGCTCGCCGCCCACTCGATCGGCTACCCCTTGGACGAGCCGAGCCCCGGATACGCCGAGCAGGACCCGCAGGTGATCCACGACGCGGTGCTCGGCTCGATCCGGGCGGTCGCCGAACAGCTCCACGAACCCGTCGCCGGGCTGTCCTTCAGCACCGCCATGCACAGCCTGATCGGCCTCGACGCCGACGGCGTCCCGCTCACCCCCTCGATCACCTGGGCCGACTCCCGGGCCAGCGCCCAGGCCGAACGGCTCCGCGCCGCGCCCTCCGGGCTGGCCCTGCACCGGCGCACCGGCACCCCGGTGCACCCGATGGCGCCACTGCCCAAGCTCGTCTGGTTCGCCGAGCAGGAGCCGAAACTGCACGAACGGGTCGCGCACTGGGTCAGCATCAAGGACTACGTGCTGCTGCGGCTGGCCGAGGCCCTGGTCACCGACCACTCCGTCGCCTCGGCCACCGGGCTGATGAACATCCACCGCCTCGCCTGGGACGCCGAGGCCCTCGCCATCGCCGGCATCACCGAGGAACAACTGCCCCAGCTCGTGCCGACCACCCACGTGCTGCCCGGGCTGACCGCCGAGGCGGCCGCCGCCACCGGCCTGCCCGCCGACACCCCCGTCGTGGTCGGCGCCGGCGACGGGCCCCTGGCCAACCTCGGGCTCGGCGCGGTGCACCCCGGCGAGGTCGCCTGCTCCATCGGCACCAGTGGCGCGATGCGGGTCATGGTCGAACGGCCCGGCGTCGACCCGCTCGGCGGCGTCTTCTGCTACGCCCTCACCGAGCAGCGCTGGGTGGTCGGCGGCGCGATCAACAACGGCGGCATCGTGCTCCAGTGGGCCGGCGAGGCGCTCGCCCCGGAACTCGGCGAGCACACCGAGGAGGAACTGCTCGACCTGGCCGCCCGCGCGCCGGTCGGCTCCGGCGGGCTGATCATGCTGCCGTACCTGCTCAGCGAGCGGGCGCCGCACTGGAGCGCGCTGCCCCGCGGCGCGTACGTGGGGCTCACCCACGGCCACCGGCGCGAGCACCTGGTCCGGGCCGCGCTGGAGGGCGTCTGCCAGCAGCTCGCCCTGGTCCTCGCCTCCGTGCGGGCGGCCGGCAACGAGGTACGCGAGGTCCGGGCCAGCGGCGGCTTCGCCCGCAGCCCGTTGTGGCGGCAGATCCTCGCCGACGCCCTCGGCATGCCGGTGCGTTTCCCCGCCGGGCACGAGGGCTCCAGCTTCGGCGCCGCGCTGCTCGGCATGCAGGCGCTCGGCCTGATCGAATCCATCGAGGTCGCCGCCGACCTGGTCAAGATCGACGAAACGGTACGCCCCGACCCCGCCGCCGCCGCCACCTACGCGGTCCTGCTGCCGCTCTTCTCCGAGCTCTACGACGCGCTCGTGCCGACGTTCGCGTCGCTGCGGCGGCTGGCACCGAGCCTGCCGCCGGAACCACCGCCCACCGCCCCTCCACAGTGATCGCCCGTCCCGGGGCACGGACGACTGACTAACCGAAGGTCGTGATAGTCGTGGTCACACTCCTCGCCGCGCCGGCGGAACCGCTCACCAACGCCGGCAACACCCAACTGGTCATCGCCGCCCTGCTCGGCATCGCCGCGGTGGTGGTCCTCATCGCCTGGGGCAAGGTGCACCCGTTCCTGGCGCTGATCCTCGGCGCGGCCGTGCTCGGCGTGGTCGCCGGCGTCGGCGCCGACAAGATCGTCACCTCGTTCAGCGCCGGGGTCGGCTCCACCGTCGGCGGCGTCGGCCTGCTCATCGCCCTCGGCGCGATGATCGGTGGCCTGCTCGCCGAGTCCGGCGGCGCGGACAGCATCGTGGAACGGGTGGTCGCCCGGGTCTCCGGCGGCGCCCTGCCGTGGGCGATGGCCGGGGTGGCCGCGCTGATCGGGCTGCCGCTCTTCTTCGAGGTCGGCGTGGTGCTGCTGGTGCCGATCGTGCTGCTGGTGTCCCGCCGGGTCGACGTGCCGCTGATGAAGATCGGCATCCCGGCGCTCGCCGGCCTCTCCGTGCTGCACGGCCTGGTGCCCCCGCACCCCGGACCGCTGGTCGCCATCGACGCGCTCGGCGCCAACCTCGGCCAGACCCTCGCCCTCGGCCTGCTGGTGGCCATCCCCACCGTGATCATCTCCGGGCCGCTTTTCGGCAACTTCATCGCCCGCTACGTACCCGCCACCGCACCCGAGGCGCTGCTGCCCACCCGCCGGCCGCTCGCCGTCGCCGACGCCAAACGGCCCACCACCCCGGCCGGCGGCCGCCTCGACGCCGACGGCGACCTGGTCACCGAGGACGACCTGATCAACCCGGGCACCGGCCGCCCGGGCGAGCCGATCGACGAGGGGCAGCGCCCGCGGCGGGCGCCGGCGCTGTGGGCCGCCGTCATCACCGTGCTGCTGCCGGTGGTGCTGATGCTGCTGCGGGCCATCGGCGAGCTGACCCTCGCCAAGGACACGGCGGGCCGCAAGACACTCGACATCATCGGTACCCCGATCGTCGCGCTGCTGGCCGGCGTCATCTTCGCGATGATCTTCCTCGGCTACCGGACCGGGTTCAGCCGTACCCAGGTCTCCGGCTTCCTCGGCGGCTCACTGCCGGCCATCGCCGGCATCCTGCTGATCGTCGCGGCCGGCGGCGGCTTCAAGCAGGTCCTGGTCGACGCAGGGGTGGGCAACCTGGTCGCGGACGCCGCCAAGGGCGCGAACATCTCGCCGCTGCTGCTCGGCTGGCTGGTCGCCGTCGGCATCCGGGTCGCCACCGGCTCGGCGACCGTCGCCACCATCACCGCCGCCGGCATCGTCTCGCCCCTCGCCGCCACCCTCCAGGGCCCCGAGGTGGCGCTGCTGGCCCTCGCGGTCGGCTGCGGGTCGCTGTTCTTCTCGCACGTCAACGACGCCGGATTCTGGCTGGTGAAGGAGTATTTCGGACTGACCGTCGGGCAGACCATCAAGAGCTGGTCGGTGATGGAGACCATCATCTCGGTGGTCGGCTTCGTCGGCGTCCTCCTGCTCGACCTGGTGTTGTAAGCAGGCGCGGGTGCCCCCGCCGGTCGGGTGGGGCACCCGCTACTGCCGCATCAGCTCCACCGCAGAGGTCATGCCGTACCGGTCGGTAAGGGTCTTCAAGATGTCTTCTTCGGTCCGGGGCGGACCGGTCCTACCTGATCGTCCGGCGATGGCCGCCACGGCAGCCCGAGCCGTCACGGATCGAGAGACACGATGTTCGCCGCGAACTCCTGCGGTGAGAGCACCTGGAGACCCGCGGGAATCTTGATCGCTGGCAGATCACGCACGTTGAGCGTGATGATGGCCCCGGCGTTGGCGACGACAGCCGCAGCCACCAGATGCTCGTCGTCGGGATCGGGGAGGCCGTACGTGCCTTCCAAGCCTTCCCACCCGTGGACTTCCGCGTCGTCGAAGTGCCGACGCATCTGCTCGATGAGGTATCGCGCCCACCTGGCTGCCTCAGCGACCTCCCTGCCTTGGGCGACCAGCTTCGCCGCCTGCTCGTACTCCAGCTCCTCGAGAACGACCCCGCTCCACACAGGTCGGTACATGCCCTCAATGGCAAGCGAGAGCAGGAAATCGCGCTGCAGATTCGGCCAGAGAACGCAGGTGTCAAGGAGGGCCGTGAACACCGGCCTATTCTGTCAGGCCCCTCCGACGGCGCCCGACGGCGCGACGGGCCTCACGCAGCCGCCGCAACACGGCATCGAGGTCCTCTTCGTCGTCGATGTCCACCGACGTGGCCTCAAGTGCCGCATACTGCTCAGCCCTGCGCTCCTCCCGGTAGGTGAGCAGGTCAGGCAGCAGGACTCGACGGTGCGTGCCGACGCGTTCAAACGGCACCTTGCCTTCATCAAGCAGCTTGACCACCGTCGGCCGGCTGACGCCCAGCAGGTCGGCAGCCTGCTGAGTCGTCAGCGTCAGGGTCCGCGGAGCCACCGTCACCGCAAACCCCCGCGCCAGGGCATCAACGACCTGACGAAGCACCGCGTACAGGTCGGCGGGCAGCTCTACGCGGTCACCGGCGGCGGCTCCGGCCAGAAAGTACCGCGGCTCCACCGCCCCCCGGCCCGCCCGCTCATGAGCCTGCAGGAAGTCATGGACCTGTGCGAGTTGCCGGCCAGGGTCCGGCAGGTATGTCTCTTCCCTCAGCGCAGCTGCGGTCATGTCCCCTCCTTGCCACAAGCATCGTAACCATTTTCGTTTCTTTCGTCTACGGATTCGCCGAGGTCGAGGGGCGACGGCGACCTGGCTACGAAAGGTGCGGTGTCAACAGAGGCAGCGCATCTGGTCTGGTGCGGGGTGGGCTTCACAGGAACCCGGGCGGCTCAGGGCGCCTCGACGCCGGAGATGCGGAACCGGTGCACCTCGGCGCCGCGGATCGCCGCCTGCTGCTCCGCGTCCGGGCCGGACCCACGGAAGGCGAGCAGCTGCTCGTCGGACTCCCACCGCTCGTACACGTTGACCCGGCCCGGCTCGACGAGGTCCGGGCTGACCGCGAAGTCGACGCAACCCGGCGCCAAGCGGGCCGCCCGGACGGCCTCCACGCAGGAGGCCAGGTAGGCGTCCCGCTCGGCGGGGTCGACGTAGAGGGTGCCGGCGACGATGATCACGTGACCTCCCGCGGTGAGCCGTCCGGCCCATCCTGGCATCCCCTGCCGGTCAGGCCCGGCTGATCGCGTTGGCGTGGATCGCCTCGTTCAGGTACGCGGCCAGCCCCGGCCGGATCTTCTCGAAGTAGGCGGTGAACCGCGGGTCCGCCACGTACATGTCGGCCAGCCCGGTGTGGATCTCGTACGAGCAGTCGTAGAACCAGCGGGTGATGAGCTGCCGATGCTCCTCGGCCAACGCCATCGCCTCCGGGCCGTCGGCCGGGGCGCCCGACTCCATCAGCGCGGTGATCCGCCGCGCCCAGTCCTCGTTGTCGGCCTTGTTGCGCAGCCAGTCCTCCTTCGAGTACCGGCCGACCCGCTCGGACGACTGCCGGTAGGCCTCGGTGCTCCCCCAGCGCCGCTCCGCCTCCTCGGCGTGCTGGTCCGGGTCGAAATCCCCGAAGACCTCGAACCGCTCCTCCGGCGTGAGCTGAATGTCCAACGTTCTCGCCTCCATCGCGAGCTCGATCGCCGCGACCATCTCGCGCAGCTTGCCGATCCGCGCGGTGAGCAGTTCGTGCTGCCGGCGCAGGTGCGGCAGCGGGCTCCCGCTCGGGTCGTCGAGGATCTCGGCGATCTCCTCCAACGGGAACCCCAGCTCCCGGTAGGCCCGGATGAGCTGCAACCGCTCCAGGTCGGCGTCGTCGTAGCGGCGGTAGCCGACCGCGGTGCGCCCGCTCGGCGACAGCAGCCCGATCTCGTCGTAGTGGTGCAGGGTCCGCACGGTCACCCGCGCGGCCCGGGCCACCTGACCCACCGTGTACGCCATCGTCCCCTCCCTTCCGCGACCAAGGCTCCCGCCTCCCGCTGCGTGAGGGTCAAGCCCGATTCTGGGTCCCAGCTCACACCAGCGTGCCGGAAACGCGACCGCCCCCGGTCTCCGGCGGGGGTGGCGGAGACCGGGGGCGTCCGGCGGCGGTCAGCTGGTGACGGGCTCCCTGGTCCGCTCGGGCGCGGCGAACGCCTCGCTGGCCGGGGTGCGGAAGGCGTGCACCAGGCCGGCGATCGACAGCAGCAGGAGCAGCGCCGCGCCGAGGTACATGGCCAGGGCCCCCTGCTCGGCCTTGCGGCCGAACTCGCTGAACCCGTACGAGGTGAGCAGCAGGCCGCGCAGCGTCTCACCCTTGAACACCGTCTCCCGCTGGGCGGTGACGTCGGCGAGCTGCTTCTGCAGGTCGGCCAGGTTGGCGGCGTTGGTCTGCTCGGCCTGGGCCACCTGCTTCTGCAGCGCGGTCTGCGGCGCGCCGAGGTCTGCGTACGTCTTGCCGCCGCCGATCGACTGCAGGTGCAGGCCGATGAACTCGTTGGCGTAGCACTCGGCCTGCTTGCCGGTGGTGAGCGGCTGGCCGGCGTACTCGCGCAGGCAGTCCGACTTCTTCTCCTCGTCGGTGAGTGTGTCGGCCGGCTTGAAGCTGATGTGCTGCGCGCCGAGCTGGTCGTGCACGTAGGTGTTGGCGAAGTTGGCGTTCGTCGTGAGGACGACGCCCACGACGAGCAGCAGGACCGCGAGGCCCAGCCCGCCGATGCTGAACAGCAGATCCAGCGTCCGTCGCTTCATGTCTGGCTCCTGAGTGGATGGTGACGTTCATTTGATGACCGTCCCATCGTCGCGGCCCGACAGCCGCCGGCAGCAGGGTCGAAACCCCCGTACCGGCCGGGACCTTAGGCCCCCTTCACCGGGTCAACACTGCTCGGCCCCGCGGCGGGTGAACTGGTCGAGGCTCAGTTCGCGCGCTGGCTCGGCTTCCTGCTGGTAGTCGATGACCAGGACCGACCCGGGCGACAGCCGCGCCAGGTCGTCGACGCGGAAACGCACGTCGTCCGAGCTGAAGGAGTTGTCCTCGGTGGCGGCGTACATCTCGAAGTTGACCACGCCGTCGGGAAGCCGCGACGGTGGGAAACCGGTCAGCGGCACGGTCGCCGGTGTGGTGGCGTCGTCGGGCACGGTGTATTCCCGGCCGGGCCAGTCCCATTCGGTGTGCCGGGGATGGTGGTCGTCGGCATCGGCGTCGAAGAGCAGCACCACGTCGGGCGGACGCGGGGTGCACCAGGCCAGCACGGCCACCGGCTGGCCGGACTCGTCCACGCTGAGGCCGATGGCCGCACCGATCTCAGGGGTGCAGGCGGTCAGGCCGGGCAGCGTGAGCAGCGCGACCGCGGACGCGGCGGCGGTTCGGCGCAGCGGGGCTCTCATGCTGTGACTGTCCCGCCACCAGGTCACCGCCCCGATCCGGGACCGTAACGGGTCGGTCCCGGTCAGTGCGCGACGTCGGCCGGGGTGAGCGTGGCGAGCAGCTCGGGCAGGGCGACGGGACGGCCGTACCGCCAGCCCTGACCGTGCCTGCAGCCGATCGCGGCGACCGCCGCGTGCTGGGCGCCGGTCTCCACTCCCTCGGCGACCACGGCCAGGTCGAACGCGCCGGCCAGCCGGTTGACCATCTCCACCGTGGCGTAGGCGCGGCCGTCGCCGGCGTCGAGTCGGGCCACGAAGGACCGGTCGATCTTCAGCTCGGTGGCCGGGATGCGGTGCAGATAGCTCAGCGAGGAGTAGCCGGTGCCGAAGTCGTCGATGGCGATGTGGACGCCGAGCTCGCGGAGTTGGGCGAGGCGTTCCAGCACCGTCTCGCTGCCGTCGATCAGCGCGGATTCGGTGAGTTCCAGGGTGAGCGCGCGCGGTGGCAGGCCGGCGGCCCCGACCGCCCCGGTGACGGTGGCGATCAGGTCGGGGCGACGCAGGTGGGCGGCGGCGATGTTGACCGCGACGGTGACCTCGGGGCAGTGCTTCCGCCAGGTCGCGGCGGCGTGGCAGGCCTGCTGGATGACCCACCGGTCGATCGTCAGGATCAGCCCGGTCTCCTCGGCCAGCGGCAGGAACTTGGCCGGGGTGAGCACCCCGAGGCGGGGGTGCCGCCAGCGGACGAGGGCCTCGGCGCTGCGGACCGTGCCGGTGGCCAGGTCGACGATCGGCTGGAATTCCATGAGCAGTTGGTCCTCGTCGACCGCGCGGCGCAGGTCGGCGATGAGCTCGGCCCGGCTGACCGCCGATTCGCGCAGCTCGGCGGTGCAGGTCCGGTACGCCGACTTGCCGGCCGCCTTGGCCGCGTACATGGCGATGTCGGCGTCGCGGAGCAGGTCGGTGTGCGAGGCGTGCTGCGGGCCGTACTCGGCGATGCCGATGCTGGCGGACGGGTGCACGCCGAGGTCGTCCTCGCCGGGCAGCGGCTGGAGGGCGGCGAGCAGCCGCTCGGCGAGCCGCTCGGGGGGCACCGGCCGGCCCCGGTCGACCAGCACGGCGAACTCGTCACCGCCGAGCCGGGCGATCATCCCGTCGGCGGCGACGGCCTCGCGCATCCGGTCGGCGATGGTGGTCAGCAGCCGGTCCCCGGAGGCGTGCCCGAAGCGGTCGTTGACCTGTTTGAAGCCGTCCAGGTCGAGCAGCAGCACGGCGACCGGGCCGCCGTCGCGCAGGGCCCGGCGCAGCCGGCGGGTGAAGGTCAGCCGGTTGGGCAGGCCGGTGAGCTGGTCGCAGAACGCGAGCCGGCGCAGCCGGGCGACCAGCCGCAGGTTCTCGTTGGCGGCCAGCCCCTGCCGCAGCGCCAGGACGCCGAGCAGGGTCATCATGCCGATGAAGATGAGGTGCGGGGTCTGGCCGGTGGGCCGCCGAGCGAGCACGACGGCGACGATCGCCCCGCCCACCGGCAGGTACGGCATGGCCACCCGCCACCAGGGCGGCAGCGGCGACTCCGCGGTCTCCTCGTCCCCGTCGGACTCGGCGGGCGGCCGGCATCCGGTGGCGGCGCCCAGCAGCAGGTAGCTGAGCGGCCAGCAGACGTCGATCGGGTGGCCGGGGGCGTAGGAGCCGCGCGCGACGAGGGAGACGTAGATCGCGTCGGCGACGGCCCGGGTGGCGAGGCTGGCGCCGATGAGGGTGAGCGGCCGCCACATCGGGCGGGCCGGCCCGGAGACCGCCACCAGGATGGTGAGCTGCATCAGGTCGAACATCGGGTAGAGCAGCCCGAAGGTGCGCAGCGGGTCGGCCAGGTCGGCGGCGGCGATGTCGCGGAACACCACCACCCAGCCCATCGGGATGAGGGCCAGCGCGACGATCACCCCGTCGAGCAGGGTGCGGGCCTGCTTGACCAGGCTGCGCGGGGCGGCGAGGGAGCAGAGCAGCGCGGCCGTCCCGGTGACGATGCCGGCGGTGAAGAGCCCGCCGACCAGCGGGGTGTGCGGCAGCGCGTCCCCGGCCAGCCGTTCGATCGTCCACACCGTGCGGCCGAGCGCGGCGAGCGCCATGGTGACCGCGAGGAGGACCCAGAACCGCTGCAGCGACGCCGGGTGCCGGCGGGTCACCCGGACGCAGGACACCGCCGCCCAGCTGGCTACGGCCACCGCGCCGAGGTCGCTGATCAGGGCGGCGTGCGGCAGGCCGGCGTTCAGCCAGCAGGCTTCGGCGAGTACGACGAACGCGGCCGCGACGAGCCCGACGCGGCCGGAGAGCGGGGAACGGACCCGCGCCGTGACGGCCCGGTTCACGTCCTGCTGGGGCACAACGATTCGCTCCGGCTCTCTCTGAGCGCACCCTCGACGAGGCGGACCGGTTGCGGACGGCGAACGGCGCCAGCCTAGGCCAGCGCGGGGGCCACCGCCAGAGGCGATCGGCGTACGTCGCCGGCGGATCAGGTGGCCGCCGGCGCGTCGCCCCCGCGGTAGAGGGCGACCAGGACGCCGTAGCGGGGCTCGTCGGGGCCGGCTTCCTGGGCGTCGCCGACCAGGTCGTCCAGGGTGGCCCGGAGCCGGTGCGCCTGCGCGGGGGTGAGCCGGAGGTGGCGCAGGTGCAGCAGCGGGTCGGGGTCGACCGCCAACTCCTCGGCGACCGCGCCGAGCAGCGCGGCGGTGGCGTTCGCGTCGCCGGCCCCGCCCACCAGCCGGCGGAACGCGCGTTGGTGGTACTGCTCGGTGCCACCGCGGACGTGCCGGGTGTGGGCGGTGCGGACCATGCCGGCCTCGGTGAGGACCTTGAGGTGGTGGGCGACGGTGCCCTTCGCCGCGCCGAGGCCGGTGGCGAGCTGGCTGATGGTGGCGGGGCCGGCGCCGAGCGCGAAGAGCAGCCGGTGGCGGAACGGGTGCGCGAGCGCCTTGAAGTGGGCCGCGGTGCGGACCTCCAGCGCATCGGGGATGTCGTCGGTCACGACGAAAGCGTCCAACTCTCTTGACGCTTTGTCAATCGGCTGCTCTACTGCCCTCACTCACAGTGGACAACCGGACGGGGGCACTCCGATGCGACAGGACGAGATCACCGGGATCGTCGAGCGGTCCGCGAAACTGGTCGCCGAGCACTACGTCTTCCCCGAGGTCGCCGAGCGGATCGCGGCCCACCTGGGCGACCGCCTGCGCGCCGGCCGGTACGCCGAGGTCACCGACCCGGCGGCGCTGGGCGCGCTGGTCACCGAGGACCTCCAGTCGGTCAACCGCGACCTGCACCTGCGACTCAAGCATCACCCGACACCGCTGGCCGAGGTCGACGACGACCCGGCCGACGAGCAGTTCACCCGGCTCGCCGAGACCACCATGGGCGGCATCGCCCGGGTGCAACGCCTCCCCGGCAACGTCGGAGTGCTGGACATCAGCCCGTGCCTCTTCCCGCCGCAGCTGGCCGGCGACGCCATGACGGCGGCGCTGCGGCTGCTCGTCGGCACCGACGCGCTCCTGCTCGACCTGCGCGGCAATCAGGGCGGCAGCCCCGACATGGTCGCCCTGATCTGTGGCTGGTTCTTCGTCGAGCCGGTGCACCTGCACACCATGTACGACCGGGCCGGTACCGGCCGCCAGTTCTGGAGCGCCGCCCACCTGCCGGTCCCCCGGTACGCCCCCGACAAGCCGGTTCACGTGCTGACCGGCCCGAAGACGTTCTCCGGCGGCGAGGAGCTGGCGTACGACCTCCAGCAGCTCGGCCGGGCCACGGTGGTCGGCGAGCGGACCGGCGGCGGCGCGCACCCCCGGGTCGGCTTCCGCACCCATCCGCACCTGGAGCTGACCGTGCCGGTGGCCCGGCCGGTGCACGCGGCGACCGGCACCAACTGGGAGGGGTGCGGGGTGGTGCCCGACGTCGAGGTGCCGGCGGCCGAGGCGCAGGACACGGCGTACCGGACGGCCCTGGAGAGCCTGCTCGCCGCGGACCCGCAGCGGCCCACGGCGGACGAGGCGCGGGAGGCCCTGGCGACGCTCTCCTGACCCGAGCCTCAGGACCATTCCTCGGCCGGGTCGCCGTCGACGACCGGGACCGGTTCGGCCGCCGCGGCGGCGGGCGGGCCGCCGTGCGTCCACGGGGTCTCCTCGGGGGCGGGGAAGTTCCCGGCCGGCAGGTACGCGTCCGACAGGGTGGTGAAGCAGAGCCGCTCCCCCACCTCGGGCACGCTGCCGGGCGCCGCGGTCAGCCCGCGGCCCATCCCGCCGGAGAGCTCGAGGACCACCTCGGTCTTGCCGTCCGCGCCGGGGGTCACGAAGACCACCTTGGCCTTCTGGCTCGGCCGGGCCGGCGAGTACAGGGTCGCGCCGACCGGCACCAGCACCGGTTCGGTGGTGACCACCTGGATGCGGGGGCGCAGCACCGGCCGCTTGCCGGTGTCGTCCACCCGCTTCGGGTCGGCCAGGGTCACCTCGCCGACGAACGCCTCCCCGGTCAGCCGGTGCTCGGCCATCACCAGCGGGTCGTCGTAGGCGCGCTGGACGGCGTACGAGGCGAGGGCCCGCTCCAGCCGGTGCAGCCGCACCGCCGCGGCCACCGCCCCGTCCCGGCGCGGCTGCGGCGCACCCCCGGCGTCGACGTGCTCGGCATAGCCGGTGAAGGCGTCCCGGTCGCCGTCCCAGCGGCCGGCCACCCGGGCCCCGGGCGGCAGCGCGCGCAGCAATCCCACGCCGCGCCACATCAGCTCCCAGGTGGGCGCGAGCTGGTCGCGCAGCAGCCCTTCCAGCTCCGCGTACGCCCCGGCGCGGGCGACCGGGTCCGCCTCGGCCTCGGCGTACGCGGCGACGGCCGGGGCGAGCCGGCGGTTGTCGAAGTCGGGGTCGGTGGCCGGGCCGGCGGGCGGGCAGACGTCCGGGTCCTCCGCGCGGGCGGCCGCCTCGGCGCCGGTCAGCCCGGCCGGCGGGTCGATCCAGCCGAGCAGCGCCGGCAGGTGCAGGTCCTCCACCGCGCTCTGCCCGGTCGCCCAGTGCAGGGTCAGCGCCTCGGTCATCGCCAGCAGCGCCGCCGCGCCGGGATGTTCGGCCCGCTCGGCGAAGAAGGTCAGCCAGCGGCCGAGCAGCGGCACCGACGGGTGCACCGGGTGCTCGCCGTCCGGGCGGCGGAACCGGGTGGAGCGGCCGAACAGCCGCAGGAAGGTGATCCCGGCCGGGTTGGGCACCAGCAGCTGCGGGGCGTCGACGTAGCGGTGGCGCACGTCCCGGCCCCGGTCGACCGGCACCGCCTCGGTCGCCCCGCGGAACTCGTCCAGGTAGGGCAGCACGATCCCGGCCAGCTCGGCGGCGAAGCGGAACCGCTGGTCGCGGTTGCGGGGCTGCGGCACGATCAGCAGCCGCGGCTGGTCGGCCGCGGTGCCGACCATGGCGGCGAGCGGGGCGTTCGCCTCGCCGGCCAGGGCGAGGGGCACCAGCACCAGCGGGCGCTCGGACAGGTGCAGGTGCCGGACGGTGGCGACCGGCTGGGCCACCCCGGCGGCGAGCGCCTGCGCCTTGGCGAGGGCGCGCAGCGTGCTCACGAGCTGCTCCCGGGAAGGCCGGCGGGTCGGGGCGTACTCATGCGGGGTGTCCGGCGAGGGCGTCGGCGCGCAGGCGCGCGGCGGCGCGCAGCAGCGCGGCGGCCTCCGCCTGCTCGGGCTCGGGGGCCCGCTCGCCGGCGGCGAGGGCCAGCACCTCGTCGACCTCGGCGACACCGCCCAGCGCCTCCCGCACCGGCCGGCCCAGCGCGGCGGTCTGGTCACGCGCCTCGTGCCGGCAGAAGTACGCCAGCTCGCAGGCGGCCAGGCACTCCGGCGCGTAACGGGCAGCCACGGTGGACAGCGCGGCGGTCAGGGTCGCCGGGTCGGCGGCCAGGTCGGCGGTGAAGTCCGCCGGCACCGAGGCGAGCAGGTCGTCGATGCGGGCCATCCGGTCGAGCTGGCGGCGCAGCACCAGCAGCTGCCGGCGGACGTCGACCAGGCTGGCCACCGGACGGTTGGCGAAGTCGCGCGGGCAGACCAGCACCACCTCGGGCGACACCAGGTCCGGGTCCCGCCCCTCGGCGGCCAGCAGCTCGCGCAGGGCCAGCACGTAGACGGCGGACTGGATGGCGGCGGCGGAGACCTTCGCCGGGTCGGCCTGGCCGTCGATCACGGGGAAGGACTTGATCTCCACGACGTGGAACCGGCCGCCGAGCCGGGCGGCGACCAGGTCCGGTTCCAGGTACACCCGCCGGCCGGCCACCGCCAGGCCGAGCAGCGGGTGGTCGAAGAGCGCCGCGCCGTCACCGGCGGCGGTGAGCACCGCCCGGGACCGCTCCTGGCGGTCCGGCAGGTCGTCCGCGCCGCCCAGGTCCGTCCAGCTCGCGCCTGCCGGCACCGGTACGCCCAACCGCTCCGCGACCAGCCGCAGCAGCTCCGCCCCGCCGTCGGCCTTCACCTGCGCCTCGAACGCGTTGCCCCGGGTGATGGCGAAGCGGGACTGGCCGAACCGGGCCGGGAAGCCGATCCGCTCGGCCAGCTTCGGCTTGTCCACCCCGGCGCCGTCCAGCACGGCCCGGCGGGTGCAGCCCGGGTTGCCGGTCAGCGCGGCGATGGTCCGGGCGTTGTGCCGCCGGGGCGGCACGCCACCCCGGATCTCGGCCAGGCGGTGCGCGGTGTCCGTCACGACAGGCCACGATAGCGGCCCTCATCGCGAAGCCGACCGGGCGACGCTGTCAGGGGCGCACGAGGAGCCGGATCGGTTTCAACCCGCCGGAGCTCCTTCCGGTTCGCGGACCCTGGCCCGCCGGACCAGCACCGCGGTGGCCGCGGCGGCGGCCGCCGCCAGCCCGGCCATCGACCAGAGGACCGTACGCAGCCCGCCGGTGAAGCCCGGGTCGGCGAGTCGACCGGCGGTGGTGCTGGCCAGTACCGCCCCGACCACCGCGATGGCGACCGTCTCGCTGGTCAGGCGTGCCGTATTGATCATCCCGGCGCCGGTGGCCGCCCGGGCCGGCGCGACGCTGCCGATCGCGATGGCGTCCAACAGCCCGATGGACAGTCCCACCCCGACGCCGATGGTGAGCAGCGGCCCGGCCAGGGTGGCGGTGTCCGCGTCCGGGCCGAGCACGGTGGCCCAGGCCGCACCGACGGCGACCACGGCCACCGAGACGACGGTGACCGCCGTGGCCGGGACCAGCCGGGTCAACGCCCCGCTGAGCAGCGGAAGCACCAGGGTCGGGGCGGTCAGCAGGATCAGCGTGGCACCGGCCGCGCCTGGGCTGAGTCCGACCACGGTGGTCAGGTACGCCGGGAGGTACACCAGCAGCGGTACCAGCACCGCGACGATGGTGGCCGCCGCCAGGCAGATGCCGAGGAACCGGGGGCTCGCCAGCAGGGTCAGGTCGAACATGGGGTCGGCCCGGCGGCGCTCCACCCGGACGAAGGCCACCAGCAACGCGACGGCGGCGGCGAACGCGGCGAGGATGACCGGAGCGCTCCAGCCGTACGCGGGGCCCTGCACGAAACCGAAAATGAGCAGCAGCAGCGCGGCGGTGAACGAGACGGTGCCCGGCCAGTCGAGGCGCCCGGGATGCGGCTGGCGGGACTCCGGCAGCAGCGGGACGAGGGCGAGCACCGCACAGGTGGCCAACGCCGGGGCGGCGAACACGGCTCGCCACCCGAAGCCTTCGATGAGCAGCCCGGCGATCGACGGGCCGAAGGCCAGGCCGACGCCGATCGCCGTACCGAAGAGGCTGAACGCGCGGGCCCGGGCGCGACCCTGGAAGGCCCCGGCAAGCAGAGCGGAGGCGCTGGTCGCGGCAGCGGCCGCGCCGACACCCGCGAGCGCCCGGGCCAGGTCGAGCAGCAGCACGTTCCCGGCGAACGCGGCAAGCAGCCCGCCGACGGCGAAGACGGCGACGCCCACGGCATACACCCGGCGGCGGCCGAGCAGGTCGGCGAGGGCACCGGTGGCGAGCATGAAACTGGCGAAGGTGGCGTTGTAGGCGTTCACCACCCACTGCACGCCGGCCAGGCTGGCGTGCAACTCCCGACCGATGTCGGGCAGCGCGACGGATGCGCCGGTCAGCGAGACCGGCAGCGCGATGGTGGACAGCAGGACGGCCACCAGCACAACAGCCGGGTGATTGCGCACGATTCTCCCCGTTCGGACGGCGGCCCCAGCGTAATTGCCGCAGGTGGGGACGGGTCCGATAGCGGGGTGAAGATCACACGGTCAGCGGCCGGCGGAGCGGTTCCAGGGCGAGCGGGGAGACAGGGCGCCCGCCGACGGCCGGCGGCGGCGACGGTGCCTGCGGCCGGGCGTGCAGGGCGGGCGGGAGACGGAGTGCAGCGGGGCGGGCGGCACAGTGGCCGGCTGGCGGCCGATCAGCCAGCACAGGAAGCGGGCCATGCTCAGCCGACCGGGAGGCGCTCGGCCTCGGCGCGGGAGAGGTCGTACTGGGCCCCGCAGAAGCTGCACTGCTTCGTCCAGCGGGTACGCACCGGGATCAGCGGGACGAAGAAGAGGGTGAATTTCGTGGCCCGCCGGGTGATGACCTGGGCCGCCTGGCTGCCGCAGGTGCGGCAGACCTCGGTGACGACGCCGGACCGGGCGACCTTGGTCCGGAGCCCGAAGATGAAGAACATCGCCCGGCAGTACCCAATGACGCCGCGAATATCACCTGCCACTTCTTCACCTTCCTGCCACCATGGCCGCGTGCCCGACCTGCCCTCCGTACATCCGCCGTTCCGCTGGGACCTGGTGACGCCGGCCAATCTCGGCACGCTGCTGGACGGCTGCGGGGAGCCGAACCTGCCGTACCTGGACGACCTGGTGGAGTGCGCGGCCAAGGTGGTCGCCCGCTCCGGCGGCGGCGACCTGGTCTTCGTGGGGCGCTCGGCCGATTCGCTCTTCGACCTGCTCAGCGGAGTGTTCGCCGACGACGAGCGGCGTGGGCGGCTGCACCGCCTCGCCTTCTCGGCGCGCTTCCCGCTGGGGCGGCTCCCGCACCGGGAGCTCACCGCAGCCCGCGAGTTGCTGCGCGGGGTCGGCCTCACCCCGCACCGGCTGGCCCGTGCCGCCGAGCCGGTCGCCCTGGTCGACCTGGTCTACGAGGGCGGCACCTTCGGCAATCTCTTCCACCTGCTCCGCCGCTGGGTCGACGAGGAGCGGGAGCCGTGGGACGTGGTCCGCCGCAAGCTCCGCTTCGTCGGGGTCACCGCCCGCCGCAAGACCAGCCCGCACGCCTTCCGCTGGCAGCAGGAGGCCGAGTGGACCCGGGAACTTCCCACGCCGGCGGTGGTGAACGTGTCGCTGCCGGCGTGGTGGAGCTACTTCGCCGACCAGCAGCGCAAGCTGACCAGGTCGTTCCGGCTGGCGGAGTGGACCGCCGAGGAGGGGGCGGGGCCCGGGCACGACGAGGAGACCCGGGCCGCCCTGGCGGAGGCGGTGTCGTTGGTCGCGTACGGACGGGAGCCGTCGACCCGGCGCCGGGTGGCCGCGCTGATGGCCACCGAGCCGGCGTACGCGCACCGCTGGTTGCGCAGCCTTGTGGGCCGGCTCTGAAAATTCTGCGAGATTGTCCGCACCGGGCTGTCCGGATCCGGGTCGGCTGTTCGTCAGGCTGGACAGGACCACGACAACGAGGAGCGCCCCATGAAGTACATGATGCTCGTCTGCACCGACACCGAGCCGGACAAGAACCCTGACGCCGCGCCCGACATCGAGAAGTGGGTGGCCGAGCGGGACGGCAGCGGCCAGCGCGTGACCGGCAGCCGGTTCGCGCCCCCGGCCGCGGCCACCACCGTCCGGGTACGCGACGGCGAGCTGCTGCTCAGCGACGGCCCGTTCGCCGAGACCAAGGAGGTGATCGTGGGCTTCGACCTGCTGGAGTGCGCCGACCTCGACGAGGCGATCGAGGTGGCCCGCGCCCACCCGATGGCGTACGCGGGGCGCATCGAGCTGCGCCCGCTGGTGGACTGACCGGATGACGGACGCGGTCGGGGTGGTCGCCGCCGCGGGTGCCGAGGCGTACCCGCGGATCGTGGCCACCCTGATCCGCGTCACCGGCGACTGGACCCTCGCCGAGGACTGCGCCCAGGAGGCCCTGGCGGCGGCGCTGGAGCGGTGGCCCCGGGACGGCGTACCGGGGAATCCCGGCGGCTGGCTGATGACGACCGCCCGGAACCGGGCCGTCGACGTGCTGCGCCGGGCCACCGTGGAACGCCGCAAGCTGCGCGACCTGGCGCTGCTCACCGACCCGGAGCCGACGCCGACGGAGGGGGACGTGGTGGACGACCGGTTACGGCTCATCTTCACCTGCTGCCACCCGGCGCTGGCCCTGGAGGCCCGGGTCGCGCTGACCCTGCGCACCGTGGCCGGCGTCCCCACCGCCGACATCGCCCGCGCCTTCCTGGTCAGCGAGTCGACCATGACCCGCCGGCTCACCCGGGCCAAGACGAAGATCGCCGCGGCCGGCGTCCCCTATCGGGTGCCGACCGGGCCCGCGCTGGTCGAGCGCCTCCCGGGTGTCCTGGCCGTGCTCTACCTGCTCTTCACCCGGGGGTACGACGCCGACGGCGAGCCGGCCTTCGCCGCCGAGGCGGTCCGGCTGGCCCGGCTGCTCGACCAGCTCATGCCCGAGCAGCCGGAGGTGGCCGGCCTGCTCGCCCTGGTCCTGCTGCACCACTCCCGCCGGGCGGCCCGCCGCGACGCCGACGGCAACCTGCTCACCCTCGACGAGCAGGACCGCGCCCGCTGGGACCGGACCGCCGTGGCGGAGGGCGTCGCGCTGCTGGACCGGGCCGGCCACGGCCCGTACGCCCTCCAGGCCCGGATCGCCGCCTGCCACGCCACCGCCCCGACCGCCGCCGACACCGACTGGCCGGCCATCGCCGGCTGCTACGACGAGTTGGCCCGACTCCGTCCCACCCCGGTCGTCCGGCTCAACCGGGCGGTGGCCCACGGGTACGCGTACGGTCCCCGGCCCGGCCTGGCCCTGCTCGCCGAGGCCCGGGCGGGCGGCGCGCTGGACGGCTACCCGCCGGCCCTGGCTGCGGAGGCCGAGCTGACCGCCCGCCTCGGCGACCGGGTACGCGGCGCGGCGCTGTTCCGGTCGGCGGCCGAGGCGGTGCGCTCCGAACCGGAACGGCGGGCGCTGCTGCGCCGGGCCGCCGACCTGGCGTGACGGGTCAGCCGCCGGAGCCGCTGGCCGCCACCAGTCGGCGCTGCCACGGCCGGCCGGTGGCGGGCGGAGCGCCCGGGTCGTCAAGCTCGGTCCGGGACCGGCGGGACGGGCGCGAAGGCTGGGACCGGCGGGTGGGCCGAGCCGCCGGACGGCTGCTGATCGGCGGGAACGGGCGGCGCGGCCGGGACGGGCGCGACGCCGGTGGGGCGGCTCATCATGTCGGTCATCGGGTCACCGCCCGGGCGAGCCGGTCGGCGCCGGTGAGCAGGGTCGCCCGTTCGTCCTCGACCGGCGGGGATGGCGGCCGGGTGCGCCGGCGGTGACAGGCGACGAGGTGGCTCGCCAGGATGGTGGTCGAGCCGGCCCGGACGCAGACGTCCGCTCCGGCCTGGAGCACGTCGGCGATGGTGGCGGCGTTCGCGTCCTGGTCGACGAGGACCGCCAGGACGCACCCCGCGGGCATCCGCCGGTGGGTACGCCGCACGGCCGCCACGTCCGGGCCGACCAGCAGCACCAGCTCGCCGGCCTGCACGTACTCGATGCCGGGCGTGTGCAGCACCCGCCAGGCGGCCGGCAGCTGGCGGGCGAGCCCGGTGACCCGGGTGGCGTCGCCGAGCACGGCGACGGCGGGGGCGGTCAGGTCGATGGTGGGCTGCATGGATCCCTCCTCGCTTCGGTGACGCATCCACCGTCGCGCGGGGATCTGGGGCTGGCTTGTGCCCTTCCTGTGGAAATCCGGGGAAGCCGTCGCCGCCCGTCGACCGGTCGGCCGGCGGCGGCCGATGCGAGCACCGCCGCCGGCGCGGGCAGGTCGAGGTCAGGCGCTGGTCGGTAGCTCCTCGGACAGCCAGATCGGCTGCCAGTCCGGCACCTCGTGGAAGCGGCGCAGCTCGTACAGCCCGGCCACGGTGCCGGTCCACGCCGCGTACGGGGGGTTGCCCTCGTCGAACCCGCTCTGCACGAGGGTCAGCCGCGTCTTCCCGCCGGACCCGGCCAGCTCCCAGTTGCTGACGCCGGTCGGTCCCCAGTCGACGGAGATCTTCCGGCCGGGCTCCAGGTCGATCACCTTGGCCGCGTACCCGGACTCGAAGCCGCCCATGGCATATCGGCCGCCGACCCAGGGCTCGATGCCGATCGGGAACCCGAACCAGGCGCTGGCCTGCTCCGAGTCGGTCAGGGACGTCCACACCCGCTCCACCGGAGCGTCGATCAGCAGCTCGGCGCGCAGCTCGGCGGAGGTGAAGTCGGTGCGGGGCAGCAACGGCTTGCCCTCGACGTGGGCGGCGAGGTTGGCGATCGACAGCGCCCAGAAGGTCTGCAGCGCGCCGCGGATGCTGCTGCCGCTCATCGCCTCGGCGAAGTCGAAGTGGCTCTGCCGCAGGGTGAGCACGGTGTCCTCCCCGCCGGGCGTCAGCTCGAACTCGGTGGTGGTCTCCACGCCGTCGAGCGTCCAGGCGAAGCGCAGCGTGCGCTCGTCGGCGTGGCGCAGCCGCTGGTGCGGGGCGTCACCCTCGGGGGTGTAGCGGCCCCAGAACTCGTAGCGGTCCGGCAACTCGACCTCGGCATGCTCGGCGAGCCAGACGCGCAGCTCGGCGGGGTCGGTCAGGGCGCGGCGTACGGCGTCCACCGGGGCGGCGAGACGGGCACGGACGGTCAGCGGTTCACTCACGGTCGTCACCTTTCGGATAGCACGCCACGGCGAGTTTGAAGGCGTCCCCCTCGGCGCCCCCGTAGCGCGTGAACAGGTCCTGCAGCGTCGTCTGCAGGTCGTGCAGGAACTCCTGCCGGCGCTCGGCCGGCACCCGGATCTCGCCGGACACCCCGATCGAGGGCAGTTCCGGCGCGCTGCGGTCCAGCGCGGCGATGTCGGCCTGGACCTCCTCCATCAGGTCGAGCAGGTAGCCCAGGCTCAGCTCGTCCTGCGCGCGGCGGGCCCCGCCGATCCGCCCGACGAGGCGGGGCGAGAGCCAGTACGACCGGGCGGCAGCCTGGTAGATGCCCTCGCTGATGCCGCGCACCTTGCGGGTCGAGACCTGCTCGACCAGGCCGGCCGCGACCAGTTGCTTGACGTGGTAGTAGACGCGCTGCGGCGTCTGGTCCAGCCGGGCGGCGATCTCGGTGCAGGTGCGGGGCTCGGCGAGCTGCCGCAGCACCTCGATGCGCTGCGGCTTGAGCAGGGCTTCGGCCTGCTGGCGCTCTTCCAGGTACAGGACGTCTCTCATGGCAAAATCAGTTTGTACGTACAAAACTTCTTTGTCAATGGGTTCGACGAAAGGCCGCGCGATGGCGCGGCCTTTCGTCATCGGTCAGCGGTCAGGGCGTCCAGTCGGGCCGCAGCGGGTAGCCGTTCACCCCCTGCGGGCCGTTCTGGGTGGCGAGCACCTGGTGCAGCTGGATGTCGTTGCGCTCGAAGGCCATCCGGGAACCCGCCATGTAGAGGCCCCACACCCGGGCGGTGCCCGGCCCGACCTCGTTGACGCAGAAGTCCCAGTGCTCCACCAGGTTGCGACACCAGCCGGCCAGGGTCAGCGCGTAGTGCTGGCGCAGGTTCTCCTCGTGGTGCACCTCCAGCCCGGCGTCGTGGATCTCGCTGATCAGCCGGCCCGGCCCGGCCAGCTCGCCGTCCGGGAAGACGTACCGGTCGATGAACGCGCCGGACCGGTGCGGGGCGCGGTTGTCGGCGCGGGTGATGCAGTGGTTGAGCAGCCGCCCGCCCGGCTTGAGCCGGCCGCGCAGCGCCCCGAAGTACGCCGGGTAGTTGCGCACCCCGATGTGCTCGGTCAGCCCGATCGAGGAGATCGCGTCGAACTGCTCGCGCGGGGCGTCCCGGTAGTCCAGGTGCCGCACCTCGGCCAGGTCACCCAGCCCCTCCCGCTCGATGGCCGCCCGCGCCCACTCGGCCTGCGCCTTCGACAGGGTCACGCCGAGCGCCTTGACGCCGTACTCGCGGGCCGCGTGCCGGACCATGCCGCCCCAGCCGCACCCGACGTCGAGCAGCCGCATCCCCGGCTTGAGCGCGAGCTTGCCGGCGACCAGGTCGTACTTGGCCCGCTGCGCCTCCTCCAGGGTGTCGTCCGGGCTGTGGAAGACCGCGCAGGTGTACGTCATCGACGGGCCGAGCACCTTCTCGTAGAAGGCGTTCGAGACGTCGTAGTGGTGGGAGATCGCGCTGCTGTCCCGGGACCGGGAGTGGCGCAGCCCGTTCAGCACCCGCTTCCACCGCGGCGCGGCCTCCTGCGGCGGGGGCGCCGGCGGCATCAGCCGCTCCCAGCCGAGCCCCCGGACCAGGGTCAGCGCCTCGCCCACCGACGGCATGCGCAGCTGCAGCTCGTCCTTGAGCACCTTGAACGCCTCGTACGGGTCGCCCGGGTGCACGCCCTCCAGGCCCAGGTCGCCGCTCACGTACGCCCGGGCCATGCCCAGGTCACCCGGGGCGGTGAGCAGGTAGGACAGGCCCCGCTCGGAGTGGATCGCCAGGGTGATCCCGGCGTCGGCCGGGCCGACGGCGCTGCCGTCGTACCCGGTGATGCGAATGGGGAGGTCGCGGGTGGTGACCGCGCGGACCACGTCCGCCACGGTCGGCCCGCTGCGCCGGCCGCCCGCCGGCGGGGTGGCCGGGGCGCCGGCCGCCCCCTGTTCTCGGTCGGTCAAACTCATTGTCGCGCTACCGCCTTCTCGTACAGTCCCGTGAGCCGGTGGTCCGGGTCGCAGCGGTCCTTCACGGCGCGCCAGGTCTCCCCGCCGTAGAGCCGGTCGAACGCCTCCCGGTCGTAGTACGCGTCGGAGTAGAGCGACTTGTGCCCGCCCACCTCCGACACCGCGCGCTCGATCTCCCGGTTGACGTCGCCGTCGGCGGCGCCGTCGGCGATCGGCACGCTCCCCCAGAAGCCGATGTTCACATAGGTTTCGCCCGGTTGGAGGGGATACAGCGGCCAGGCCCGGGCGGATCCGGGACCGGCCGGCTCGCGCAGCCGCAGCGGGCAGAGCCACACCGGGGTCATCCCCACCCGCCCCGCGAACCAGCGCAGGAACTCGGCGGTGCCGTCGAGCGGGATCTCCACGTCCTGCACCACCCGCTCCCGGGCCGGCCGGCCCCGCCAGCGGTCGATCCGGGCGGCCACCTGATGCCGGTGCTCCAGGCGGACCAGGCGGTGGTAGAAGTCGCTGCGCCGGTAGCGCTGCGGCCACAGCCGGCGGACCACCGGATGCTGCACCCCGAACGCCGCCGAGCACCAGAACCAGTCGGTGTCCCAGCGCCACAGGTAGTCGTACCCGGTGAGCACGTCGTGGGTGCGGCGGCGCAGCGAGCGGTAGTAGATGTCCTGGCCGGTGTAGTCGCTGGGCTGTCCGGCGGCGTCATCGGTGAAGGTGCCGAGCACCAGGTACGCCTCGCCGGGGCTGAACATCACCCCGTCCATCGTGTCGACCGGGTCGCCCTCCCAGGAGCCCTTGGCGACCACCTCGGCGACCGCGTCGGTCAGCTCCGCCAACCGGCTGAACCGGATGTTGCGCAGCGCCACGTACCGGCGGATCGGCTGCAGCTCGATGCGCAGCCGGGTCGCGTACCCGAGGCTGCCGAGCGAATTGGGGAAGGCCCGGAACAGCTCGGCGTGCTCCCCCACCGGCCGGGCCGTGACGATCTCCCCGGCCCCGGTGAGGATGTCCAGCTCCTGAACGGACTCGTGCGGCAGGCCGTTGCGGAACGAGGTGGACTCGATGCCCAGCCCGGTCACCGCGCCGCCGAGCGTGATGGTGCGCAACTGCGGCACGACCAGCGGCATCAGCCCGTGCGGCAGGGTCGCGTCGACCAGGTCCTCGTAGGTGCACATGCCCTGCACGTCGGCGGTCCGGGCGTCGGGGTCGACCGACAGCACCCCGGTCAGCCCGCTGACGTCCAGCCCGGGCGCGCGGGGCGCGGCCCGGGGACGGAACAGGTTCGAGGTTTGCTTGGCCAGCCGTACGGGCTCACCGGCGGGCACCGCGGCGTACGACCGCCGCAGCGTGTCCACCGCCCGTTCATGATCACGGACAGCGCGCATGAGATCACCTTACGCCTGGGCACGACGGTTCGTGGGATCACCACAGTGGCGGTTTCGCGTCCGGTCCACGACAACCGGGTTACCGTGGCGGGCATGTCCAGCCCCGCCATCGCCGCCCTCGACACCGCCGGACTGCCCTACCGGGTGATCCGGCACGGCCCGGTCCGCAGCCTCGCCGAGGCCGCCGAGGCCCGGGGCGTCGCGGTGCCCGACGTGGTGAAGACCATCGTGGTCCGCCGGGGCGAGGACGACCACCTGTTCGTGCTCACCCCCGGCGACCGGGTCATCTCCTGGCCCAAGCTGCGCGCCCTGCTCGGGGTGAGCCGGATGTCCATGCCGGACGCCACCGCCGCGAAGGCGGCCACCGGCTACGAGCGCGGCACCATCACCCCGTTCGGCTCGACCACCGCCTGGCCGGTCATCGCCGACGAGCGGCTGCGCGGCCGGGAGATCACCCTCGGCGCGGGCGAGCACGGGGTGGCCGTGGCGGTCGACGCCGACGCCGCCATCGCCACGCTCGACGCGACCATCGCCGACGTCACCGACCCGGAGCCCGACCGCTGAGCGCTGGCCGACGACTCGCCGGCGGGCATAGCGTGGGGGACATGCCGAAAGCCGTCTGGAACGACCTGATCGTCGCGGAGAGTGACGACACCGTGGTGGTCGAGGGCAACCACTACTTCCCCCGTACGGCGTTGCGCGACGACCTGATCCGCGACTCCGCCACCCACACCGTCTGCCCGTGGAAGGGCACCGCCTCCTACTACAGCCTCGAACACGCGGGCGGGACCAGCGAGGACGCCGTCTGGTACTACCCGGACCCGAAGCCGGAGGCGGAAATGGTCCGCGACCGGGTGGCCTTCTGGAAGGACGTCCGGGTCGTCGACTGAGTCACCCCGGCGCCGGGGCGGCTGGCGATCGACCATCGCCGTGGGTCAGGATGCCCCCATGTCCGACCCGCGCACCGACCCGCCCGGCACCGTCTACGCTGCCCGCCGTACCGGCCGCCCCGGCCTGCCGCAGGACCCGCTGATGCGGATCGCCCTGGGCGTGGCGGTGCTCGGCGTACTCCTGGGGGTCTTCTTCGCCACCGGCGTGCTCGGTGGCGGCAGCGACCAGCCGGTCGTGCCCGCGGCGGCCGTGCCCACCCCGGCGGCGAGCGAGTCGAGCGCGGCCGCGCCCACGACGGCGGCCGGCCCGACCACGCCGACCGCGCCGTCACCGACCGCCGCACCCACCACCCCGCCGGCCCCGGTGAACGGGCCGAAGGTGTTCCACTCGGTGCCCTCCGGGCTCTGCCTCGGCCTGGAGAGCGACCAGCAGCAGGCGAAGGCGCAGCTCGCCCCCTGCACCGGCGGTCCGGAGCAGCAGTGGGTGGCCAGCCAGCTCGGCCCGGACGTGGTGGCGCTGACCGTCGCCGCCTACGGCCAGTGCCTCGACGTCGAGGGCGCCAGCACCGACGACGGCGCGAAGCTGCAGCAGTACCCCTGCCACGGGCAGGGCAACCAGCAGTGGCGGCTGACCCCGGTGGGCAACGGCGCGGTGCTGCTGGTCGCCGGGCACAGCGGCAAGTGCGCGCAGGCCGAGGGGGCCGGCACCCAGCCCGGCACCAAGCTCGTGCAGGCCCCCTGCACCGGCGCCCCCGAGCAGCAGTGGAACCTCGGCTGACCGGTCAGCCCCGATAACTCCAGGCCCGGCCGCCGGCGGCGACCGGAACCGCGAACGACGGCTCTTCCTCCCGGCGGCGCAGCAGCAGGGAGAGCCCGGCCGCCCCGATCGACAGCGCGCCGGCCGCGTACCAGGCCGGCGCGTAGTCGCCGAGCTGGTCCCGGACCAGGCCGGCGCCGGTCGCCGCGAGGGCCGCGCCGACCTGGTGGGCGGCGAACACCCAGCCGAACACCACCGCGCCGGAGGCCCCGAACCATTCCCGGCACAGGGCCACGGTCGGCGGCACGGTGGCCACCCAGTCGAGGCCGTAGAAGATGACGAAGACCAGCATGCTCGGCTGGGCGCTGTCGGCGAAGAGGCTCGGCAGCACCAGCAGCGACCCGCCGCGCAGGGCGTAGTAGGCGCCGAGCAGCAGCCGGCTGTCCACCCGGTCGGTCAGCCATCCGGAGGCCACGGTGCCGGCGATGTCGAAGAGCCCCACCAGGGCGAGCAGCCCGGCCGCCGTGGTCTCCGGCATGCCGTGGTCGTGCGCGGCCGGCACGAAGTGGGTGCCCACCAGGCCGTTCGTCGTCGCGCCGCAGATCGCGAAACCCCCGGCGAGCAGCCAGAACGGCCGTGTCCGCGCGGCCGCGGCGAGCGCGCCGATCGCCCGGGCCGCCGCCCCGCCTGCCGGCGGCGTCGCGGGCACCACCTCGGTCGCGCCGTAGGCGGGCAGGCCGAGATCCGCCGGGTGCTCGCGCAGCAGCCATCCCACCAGGGGTACGACGGCCAGCGCGGCCCCGGCGACGACCAGCGCCGCGACCCGCCAGCCGTGGTCGCGGACCAGCACGGCGACCAGCGGGAGGAAGACCAGCTGCCCGGCCGCCCCGCCCGCGGTGAGCACCCCGGTGACCAGGCCACGGCGGTGCACGAACCAGCGCCCGGTCACCGTCGCCACGAACGCCAGCGCCATCGAGCCGGTGCCGAGCCCGACCAGCACGCCCCAGCAGAGGACGAGCTGCCAGCTCGCGCTCATCATCACGGTCAGCCCGCTGCCGAGGGCGACCAGGACCAGCGCGGCGGTCACCACCCGGCGGATGCCGAAGCGGTCCATCAGCGCGGCGGCGAACGGCGCGGTGAGCCCGTAGAGCATGAGGTTGACCGAGACGGCGGCGGAGATGGTCGCGAGCGGCCAGCCGAACTCGGCGTGCAGGGGGTGCAGCAGCACGCCGGGAGTGGCGCGGAAGCCGGCCGCGCCGACCAGCGCGACGAAGGAGACCCCGGCCACGAGCCAGGCCGGGTGCAGACGCTGTCGGGTCACGCTACGAGTCTCCGGGGCCCGGCCCGCCACGACGAGTGGCCGGAAAGCCATCATGCGCAATAATCGAGCCATGACTGTCGTGCCGCACCGGATCGCGGTGCTCGCCCTGGACGGAGTGGTCGGGCTCGACCTGGGCACCCCGGCCCAGGTCTTCGGCACCGCCCGGACCGGCGACCTGACCCCGCTCTACAGCGTCGCGACCTGCACCCCCGGCGGTCGGCCGATCCGCTGCACCGCCGGCTTCCAGGTCCTCCCCGACCACGGTCTGGAGCTGCTGGAGTCCGCCGACACGGTGATCGTCCCCGGCGTCCACGAGGGCCCGGCGCTGACCGACGGGACGGTGGACCCCGAGGTGGCGGCGGCGCTGCGGGCCGCCCACGAGCGCGGCGCCCGGGTCATGTCGATCTGCACGGGCGCCTTCGTGCTGGCCGCCGCCGGCTTGCTCCACGGCCGCCGGGCCACCACCCACTGGGCGTACGCGGACCGCTTCCGGCGGCTGCACCCGGGGGTGGACCTCGATCCGGAGGTGCTCTTCCTCGACTCCGGCGGGGTGCTCACCTCGGCCGGGGTGGCCGCCGGCCTCGACCTCTGCCTGCACGTGATCCGCACCGACCACGGCAGCGAGGTGGCCAACCGCTCCGCCCGCCGCTGCGTGGTCCCGCCCTGGCGCGACGGCGGGCAGGCCCAGTACATCGAGCGCCCGGTGCCCCGGACGGCGGACACCGGCACCGCCGCCACCCGCGAGTGGGCCCGGCAACGGCTGCACGAACCGGTCGCCCTGCGCGACCTGGCCGCGCACGCCCGGATGAGCGTACGGACCTTCACCCGGCACTTCCGCTCGGAGACCGGGCTCAGCCCGGCGCAGTGGCTGCTCCAGCAGCGCACCGAACACGCCCGGCTGCTGCTGGAGACCACCGGCCTGACCGTCGACCAGATCGCCCGCCACGCCGGCTTCGGCACCACCGCCGCGCTGCGGCAGCACTTCCACCACCGGGTCGGCGTCGCCCCGACGGCGTACCGGCGTACCTTCCGGCGGTCTCCCGACCCTGCCTGAACGAGTAGCTGCGAAACTGCCGGAGTAGTGGATCCGCCCTAACGGAGGACGGCTTCGCCGAGGGGCGTACGCCGATAGCGGATCTCGTGCCGGTGTCGTTCCCCGGCAACGAACCCGGCGTCGCGCAGCACCGACAAATGCTCGGAGACCGTCCCGGCTGCCAGCGCGTGGCGGTGGGCCAGCGTCGTCGTGCTGGCCGGCTCGTCGAGGCTGAGCAGCAGCACCGCCCGGGTTTTGCCGATCAACCGGCCCAGAGCCACATGCCGATCGGCGGAAAGGGGCTGCCAGAGCGTGCCGAGCCCGCGCGCCGGATAGATCACGGTGGGCTGCCAGGGCGGGTCCACGATGACGACGACCTGATCCCACTTGAATGCGCTGGGCACCAGGACAAGCCCCTCGCCGCGCAGATCGCGGCGCTCGTCGTCGCCGTACTCGCGGGTCAGCACGCCGTTGTTCCAGCGGAGTCGTGGATGCAGCTCGGCGAACAACCGGTCCAGACCGCCTTCGGCGAGACGTCGGGTCTGGAAGCCCACATCGGCGTCGAGCAGCCCGCGTACCTGCGGCCAGACCGGTTCGACCAGGACCTCCCACGCCCGCTTCACGAGTGAGACCAGCGTCTGAAGAACAACAGCCGGGTCGCCCAGCAGGAGCCGTCCGGTCGCCGACTCGGCCGCCCCTGGGTTGTCCGCCAGGGACCGTCGCAGCTCTGCGCGTACCCGATCGTGGTCAGTGGCCGCCACCGCCGCGAGCTCGTCCTCGAACCGGACGTGCGGGCTGACCGGAGGCGGCGAGAGGAAGTCGGGGGTGTAGCCGCGACGCGGCTGGAGCAGGGTGATCGGCCGCAGGTCGAGTTCCCGCGTGTCGATGGTGTCGAACCAGCGGCGGTGCGGGCCGACGCCTTCGCGTGGGGAGAGCAGGCGCACCGCGGACAGCGTCTCGAGCATGGGCGAGATGGCGAAGCGGCAGCGCAGCAGGTCGGCAGGGCTGAATCGCAGCGCGACCGGCATCCGCACCACCTTCCCAAGGAGAAGAGATTCGGCCGTTGCCGAATCACTGGCGGCCACGGTACCCGCGCTCGCAGAGTGTCTCCCGTCTGAACCGACGATCATGAGGAGAACAAGATGAACCCGAACGCCGACTGGGAGCAGCGCAGCGCGGACCTGTGGGCGGCCTTCAACGCGGCACCCGACGACTGGGACGGAGCGGACTTCCGCGAGCGGGTCGGCGCCCTCGCCGACGAGTTGGGGGCGGATCATCCGGTGGCGGCGTTCGAGCGGGCCTCCGCCTGGGACTCGACCGGTCACTCGGACAAGGCGCTGCCGCTCTACCGCAAGGCGCTGGAGCTGGGCATCGACGGCATCCGCCGGCGGCGCTCAGTGATCCAGATGTCCAGCTCGCTGCGGAACATCGGGCAGCCCGGGGAGAGCGTCCGGCTGCTGACCGAGGAACGTGAGCGCGGCTCCGACGAGCTCGACGACGCGGTCAGCGCGACGCTCGCGCTGGCTCTGACCAGCGTCGGCCGGGAGCGGGAGGCAGTGTCGATCGCCGTCGGGGCGCTCGCCAAGCACCTGCCCCGCTATCAGCGGTCGATGGCCAACTACGCCCGGCTCCTGGTCCAGCCCGACTGATTCGTCGACTGGACGGGTGCCTGCGCTCAGGCGAGGTGCGGCTGCCGGCGCAGGGCGCGGAGCTGGGCCAGGTGCATGGGCAGGTGGACGCGGGTGTGCAGGTCCATCACCCGCCCCCAGGGCAGCGAGTCGTCCACGTCCAGGTCGAAGCCCTCCCGCAGCACCGTGTCGACGGAGGTCTCGGCGGCCGGTCCGAGCCGCTCGGCAAGCGTGCAGAGCTTCTGGCTGGTCCCCCGGAGCAGGGCGGCGAGCCCGTCCAGCCCGCCGCACTCGGCGACCAGCGCGTCGAGCTGCGGTCGGTGGATGGTCTCCAGGTCGTAGTAGGCGAACGGCGAGCCGGCCAGCACCGCCTCGGTCGCCTCGCTCATCAGCTCGTCGTTGGCGGCCAGGTGCGCCACGATCTGGTCGGCGCCCAGCTCCCCGTCCTCGGGTGGCCCGAACCCGCCCGCGTCCACCTCCGCGAGCACCGTTTCGTACGCCCGCCGCAGCGCCGCGGCGTCCACCTCGTCCATGCCCGCATCCAACCCCCGCGCCCGGCGACCGCACCGCGACTACCCCGCCCGGTTCACCCGGACGGGGTCCTGTCCAGGATCCGGAGACGCCGCTGGCCGGCACCCGTGTTCGGGTGCCGGCCAGCGGCTTGTTCACGCTTTGCGTCAGCTGTTCCAGTGCTGGGCGACGAGGTCGGCGGCCTGCTGCTCCCACTGGGCGTAGGCGTCCGGGTAGGCCGAGACCTGCACGGTCTGGGCGGCCTCGGTCAGCGGCATGTCCTGCCACCCGTCGACCTGCTTCAGACCCTTCTCGAACGCAAGCGTCGAGTACTCGGGGTTGGTGATCTGCTCCGGCGTACCCCAACCACTGGACGGGCGCTGCTGGAACAGACCCAGCGAATCGTGGTCGTTGGCGTCACCCAGGTGGCCCAGGTTCTCCAGCTTCGACTCCTGCAGCGACGTGGCGATCGAGATGACCGCGGCCCGCTCCGGCAGACCCGCCTTCTTCGTCGCCGCAATGATCGCCTTCGCATTCGCCACCTGCTCATCGTTCAGAGCGATGCGCGACTGCTTGCCCTGCACACCGTGCGGGATCAGCTTGCTGGTGTCCGGCTTGTCGGCCTGCACCGCGACCGGCTTGCCCTCGACGGGACGGGCGTCGGCGTGGGCGGCGATCGGACCGGCGAACACACCACCGGTGAAAGCCAGACCAGCAATACCCAGCACGCTCTTACGCAGCATCGTGTTCATGACAAAGCTCCATTCGGGGGTCGACGCCCGCGCCGATGGGGGTCAGCAGCAGACGCAAGCACCGTCAGGCGCTCAAAGGGGGGAAGTCTTGTCCGGCTCGCGGGGCTTGGCCTCTTCGCGGCGCCGGGACCATGTGTAACGACCCGCGACCCACCCACATTCCGGGGGCCCGCACCCCGCCGAGCGGGGCGTCTTCCTCGGCCGTTCACCCGTGTTCAACGACCCCGACCCACCCACGATTCCGCCACCCGGATGCCGCCGGTCACACCCCGAAACCGGATATCCGGTCGCACAGAGGACGCCAACGGGCAGGGCCCGCACGGCCCGGGCGACGGCGAACGCCAACCGGACAGCCCGGCGTATCCGGGACGCCGACGGGCGCAGGCCGTACGGCCCGGGCGACGTCGGGACCATGCGCGAAAATGAGCCGGTGCCGGCGGGCGACTAGACTCGCACTCTCCAAACGGCGTGGTGACGGCCCGATGCGGCAGCGACTAGCGGTGGCGGTGTGGATGGCGGGCGTGCGGCAGCGGCGCGGCTACGGCGATCTCGCCCAGGCGGCCCTGGACGTCCTGGGAGAGGCCTCCGAGTCGATGACCCCTGCACAGGTTCGCGACGTTCTCGGTGGCGACCTCGCCTACACCACGGTGATGACGGTGCTGGTGCGGCTGTGCGACCAGGGTCTGCTGAGCCGCAAGCGAATCGGTAGGGCGTACGAATACACCCTGGTCCGGGATCCGGCGCAGATCACCGCCCGACGGATGCACCGACTGCTCGCTGTCGATGCGGACCGAGCCGGGGTGCTGGCCCGCTTCGTGGACGGCCTGACCGGCGAGGATGAGCAGGTGTTGCGGGACCTGCTGGGCCAGATCATCGCGACCCCTGAGCCACGATCCGACCAGTCTTGAGCCGGGTGGGGGTGCGACCGTGGACGCCGCAGTGATCGGCACGCTGCTCGCGTGTGTTGCGCTGGCCGCTGCCGGCCCGCCCCTGGCCGACCGGCTACCTCCGGCGAGCGCGGTGCGGCTGCTGGTTCCCGCGGCGCTGCTGGGCGCCGTGGCGACGGTCTTCGTGCTGGCGACGGTGACCTTCACCTGGCTGGGCCAGCTCGGCGTGGTGGCGAGGTTGGGTGCCTGGTCGCCGCGGGCGCTCCGCCTGCTGGACCCGATCCCGGTGCCGGCAGCCGTCACGGCTGGGGCGCTGCTGGTGCTGGCCTGCCTGTGGGGGGCGATCAGTGGGGTACGCATCGCCCGGGCGCTGGTGGCGGTTCGGCGCGCGGACCGCGACCTGACCCTGTATGCCTCCCACGACGCGACCCAGACCTACGGCGGATCGCCGGTCGTTGTCGTCGACAGCGAAACCATCGAGGCTTTCACCACGCCCGGCCCGCATGCGCGGATCGTGGTTACCACGGGCATCCTGCAGGCCCTGGATGCCGAGGGTCGGCAGGTGTTGCTGGCCCATGAGCAGTCCCACCATCGCCACCGCCATCCCTGGTGGAATTTGGCCGCCGACCTGGCTGCCGGGCTCAATCCGCTGCTCCGTCCCACCGCCGTCGCCGTCCGGCAGGCCACCGAACGGTGGGCCGACGAGGACGCGGCGCTGACGTGTGAGCGGCGGTGTGTGGCGGCAACGATCGCTCAGGTCGCGCTGCTGAGCATGGAGTCGAGGAGACCTGCGGCGGCCGCGGCTGCCGGAGGGCTGGTGCCGGCGCGAGTTCAAGCTCTGCTGCGTCCGCCGCCCCGACTGCGGGTCCGCCACCTTGCCCCGGCGCTCACGCTCGTGCTCGCCGTCGTCGTCGGCTCGCTCACCGTCTGGCACGACGGGGAATGCCTCTTCGAGCAGGCCGCACAGGCCCCGGATGCGGTCCGGGTCGTCTCGCCTGCGGCACGTTAGCTCTAGGGAACTACGACGTCTCAACGTAGGATTATTTGCGTGGCGTTCACTCTCGCGTTGGTTGCGCGCCCAGTCGCCGGGTGCCATCGCGGTTAGCGTCAGCCAGTCCACTCATCTCGCTCATGGAAGCAGTTGACATGCGACGCACCGCTATCGTCAGCGCCGCCACCGCCCTTGTGGTGGTCGGTGCAATCACCCTGTCCGCCGGCTCGTCGCCGGCGGCTGCGGGCGAGATGGCTTCCCGGCCGCTCGGCCGGTACCAGCATCTCGTCGTGATCTACGAGGAGAACCACAGCTTCGACAACCTGTACGGGCTGTGGGGCAAGGTCGGCAACCAGAAGGTCAACGGCCTGCCGCAGGCGTCCGCCGGCACGACCCAGGTGGACCAGTCCGGCAACCCGGTCGCCTGCCTCGTGCAGAACGACGCCAACCTCGTCACGACCACCACCCAGGTCAAGTGGCTGGACGGCACGAGTCATCCCGGTCTGCAGTCGCCGTCGTGCTCGAGCACGACCTCCCGCGGCGCGACCTTCGACAGCCACTTCTCGTCGAGCTCCCCGTTCTCGATCAACGACTACATCACGCCTGGGGACAAGACCTGCGCACCGCCCACGGCATTCGCCGCGAACGGTGTCGAGAAGGGTGACCCGCAGGGGCTGCCGGGCGGATGCACCCGGGACATGGTGCACCGCTTCTACCAGGAGCAGTACCAGCTCGACTCCGGCAAGCAGGACCGCTACTCCACCGGCAGCGACTCCGCCGGGCTGACCCAGGGGTACTACGACACCACGCAGCTGCCGGTCTACCAGTACCTGCACGGCTCCGGCGCGCCCAACTACGTGGTCGCGGACAACTTCTTCCAGGCGGCGTTCGGCGGATCGTTCCTCAACCACCAGTTCCTCATCGCCGGGCAGGCACCGCAGTGGGACACCGCGCAGAAGCCGGTGCCGGCGGGTAAGAACAGCGTCCTCGACGCCGCGGGCTTCCCGAACAAGACCTATCCGCTGTACCAGCCGGATCCGGCGGTGGCCTACAACGACGGGGTGCTCACGCAGGCGTGCGGCCAAGCCACCACGGTCGCCGGTTTCGCCTGCGGCAACTACGCGGTCAACACCATGCAGCCGTCATGGCAGCCGAGCGCCGGTGGTGCGAACGTGCTGCCGGGCATCAACGACGTCGACCCGGCGAAGCCGTACTACGAGACCAACATCGGTGACGAGCTGTCCGCGAAGAACGTCTCGTGGAACTGGTACGCCGGCGGTTGGGATGCCGCGAACGCTGGTCACCCGGATCCGCTGTTCCAGTACCACCACCAGCCGTTCAACTACTTCCAGAACTACGCGCCGGGTATGCCCGGTCGCCAGCACCTCAAGGACGAGAAGGACTTCCTCGCCGCGGCGGGCGCAGGCACGCTGCCGGCGGTGTCCTTCGTCAAGCCGGCCGGCGAGGAGAACGAGCACCCGGGCTACGCCAGCACCGACAACGGTGAAAGTCACCTCGTCGACCTGCTCAAGGCCATCCTCGATGGTCCGGACGGCAAGGACACCCTGGTGGTCGTCACCTACGACGAGTTCGGTGGTTCGTGGGACCACGTCGCCCCGCCCGGCCAGGGCACCAACGGCGCTGAGGGCCCGTCCGACCAGTACGGTCCCGGCACCCGCATCCCGGCGCTGATCATCGGCGGTGGCTTCGAGCGTTCCGGCGTCGACCACCAGGCGCACGACACCACGTCGATTCTCGCCACCATCGAGCGCAGCTACGGGCTTGCCCCGCTGAGCGGCCGGGACGCGCAGGTCACCGACCTGCGGCACGCGCTGCTCGTCGGCGGTGACCGTCCGGGCAACTGACAGCACAGCGTTCTGACGTTGGGGGCCGCTGACTCGATCGGGTCGGCGGCCCCTCAACGCTATGCGGAAGCCTCCGCCGAGCCGTGACCCGACCGAGAACCCCGAGGGGCCGTTCTCACCCGGTCGCTCGGGCATTACGGACTGTCCGGCTGGCCGTGGCGATGAGCGCGAGCAGCACGAGCCAGGCAGCCAGGGCGTACGTCAGCGTGCGGGCGCCGAGAAGTGCGATGAGCGCGCCGCTGCCGATGGTGCCGACGGCGGAAGCGCCGGTGGTGAGCGTGTTGATCGCGCTGGTCACCCGTCCTCGGAGGGCATCCGGGGTCACGGTGAGCCGATAGGTGTCGAGGGCGACGTTGTAGATCGGTGAGACGACCGACTCGGCGAACGCGACGACCAGCAGGAGCCACCACGTCGGGGCCAGGGCGTAGCAAGGGAAGGCCAGCCCTTCCACCCACAGCATCACGATCGACAGGCGGCCGAGGGGAAAGCGTCGAGCCAGCGCCGGCGCGGCGAGGCTGCCCAACAGCGCGCCGCCACCTGCGCCGCTGAACACGATGCCGACCTGGGTCGGGTTCGCGTGCAGCTGCTGAGCCAGCATGATGATCAGGAGGTAGCCGGCACCGAAGCGCAGGCTGTCGCCGGCATCGAGCAGCGCCAGAACCCGGATCACCCGCTTGCGCCACAGCCACGCCAGCCCTTCGCGAATGTCGGTCAGCAGCTCCCGGGGCGAGGCGAGCGCACTCTTCCGCTCCTCCTGGAACTCGGCCCGGATGGCGCGCAGCGAGACCGCCGAGGCCAGGAACGAGACCGCGTTGAACGCGAACGGTACGACGCGGCCCAGCGCGAAGGCGGCTCCGGCCACGGAGGCACCCACGATCCTGAGCCCGTTGGACATCGCTCCGAGTGCACCCAACGCCGCGGGAAGCTCCGCCTTGCCGACGATGTTCGGCAACGCCGAACTGTTTGCCGCGGTGAACAGGGTGCTCAAGACACCGGTCAGGATCGCGACGATGTAGAGCTGGGGCATACCCAGCACACCGAGCGCGGCCGCGGCCGGGACGGTAGCTGCGAGAAGGCCACGACCGATGTCGCAGATGATCATCGTCGCTTTACGGTCCCAGCGATCGACCAGTGCGCCGGCGACCAGGCCGAACACGAGAAAGACGATGGTCTGGAGCCCGAGGACGAGCCCGGCTTGGGTGGCTGATCCCGTTAACGCGACGACCAGGAGCGGGAGGGCGAGGAACTGGAGTTGATCACCCAGTTGGGATACGAGCCGGCCGCCAAGGAGAAGCTGAAAGTCCAGGTGGCGCCAGACGCTCCGGGACCGGGCCGAGGTGAGGGTGTCCATGGTGAAGTCCTGTCGACTAATGCGCCATCCGGCGCGCTGCCATGACGGTCGACAGACACGCGGCTCCCGCGCCACGACGGGCGCCAAGGGAGGGGATCGTTCACCGCGGAGTCACCTGAAAAAGGGCAGACTCCAACCGCGTGCCGGGGCGGGGCAGCTAGGACTTACGCGGGTGGGACATGGCCCGGGAGCATACCGGTCCCCGGGCCACCGCCACCAGCGGTCAGCGGCGGCCGTGGCGGGCGCGGAGGTAGTCGGAGACCACGTACTCGCCGAGGTCGTCGAGGTCGGGGGTGAACATCCGCCCCTTCGAGCGGCGGGCCACCGCGTCCACGAACCGGCGCAGCCCCGGGTCGTCACCGAGCATGAACAGGTTCAGCGTCGCCCCGTACCGGGTGAGCTTGTCCACCTCCCGGACGGTCGCCTCGATGGTCTCCGGCAACGGCGGCCAGTGGAAGTACGCCTCACCGTCCTCCGGGTCCAGGTGCGCGGTGGGCTCACCGTCGGTGACCACCAGCACCACCGGCTCGGCGCCCGGGTGCCGGCGCAGGTGCCGCCCGGCCAGCCGCAGCGCGTGCTGGAGGTTGGTGCCCTGCTCCAGGTCCGGTTCCACCGCGGCCAGCTCCTGCTGGGTGAGCGGCATCGCCTGCCGGCCGAAGCCGATGATCTGCAGCGCGTCCTGCGGGAACCGGGTGGCCATCAGGTGCGACAGCGCCAGCGCGGTCTGCTTCATCGGCCCCCAGCGCCCCTGGGAGATCATCGAGTACGACAGGTCGACGCAGAGCGCCACCGCCGCCGACGCCCGCCGCTCGGTCTCCACCACCTCGAAGTCCTCGACCGCGAGCTGCACCGGCACGCCGGGCCCGGCGCGGCGGACCGCGCGGGTGAGGGTGCGCACCACATCGAGGGGCTGCTCGTCGCCGTACTCCCACTGCCGGGAGGCGCCGCTGACCTCGCCGGCCGCGCCGGCCGAGCGCAGGTCGTGCTGGCCGCGCGGACCCGCGGTCAGGTCGGCGAAGACCCGCCGCAGGGCGGTGCCGGCGAGCCGGCGCAGCGCCTTCGGGCTGAGCGTCAACCCGTCCGCGTCGCGGGTCACCCAGCCCTGCCGGCGCAGTTCCCGCTCCAGCTCCCGCAGCCGGCGTACGTCGTCGGCGGCGTCCCGGCCCAACGTCCGGGCCACCGCGTCGACGTCGACGTCGTCCAGGGTGGCGCCCGGGTGGTCCTGGTCGAGGGAGTCCAGCAGCTCGTCCAGCTCGGCGAGCTCGCCGAGCGCGCCGGTCGCCTCGCCGTAGCCGAGCGGCTGGTCGCCCCGGATCCGCTCGCCCCGCTGCCAGTTCAGGTCGGGGCGCAGCGCCCGCAGGTGGGCGTCGAGCTGGGACAGTTCCCCGGCGAGTTGCTCGCCGAGGGACTGGCGCATCAGCCCGGCCAGCTCCGCACGCTGCCGGTCCGACAGCGACCGCATCAGCCGCTCCCCGGCGGCCGCCCGGCGAGCCAGCACGTCGATCAGCTCGTCGACGTCCTTCGGCCGTTCCGGGAAGAACTCGCCGTGCCGGCGCATGAACTCGGCGAACGCGTCGGTGGTGTCCTCCGAACGCGCGTGCCGGGCGAGCAGGTCGTTGAGGTCGCCCATCATCTCGGCGAGCTGCCGCTGGGCGGCCGGATCGCCGGCGGCCCGCGCCGCGTCCCGCAGCCCGGCGAAGCGCTGTTCCAGCACGTCGCCGCGCAGCCCGTCGAGGATCCGCTGGTAGGTCTGCCGTGCCTCGTCGCTGGCCCAGTCGTAGCCGGAGAGCTCCTCGACGGCGCGGGCGGTCGAGCGGGGCAGGTTGTCCAGCACCGCCTCGGCGAACCGGGCGTCGTCCCCGTCGCGGCCGCGCAGCTCCTCGCGCTCGGCGGCCAGGGCCTGGTCGAGCAGCGCCCGCGCCCGGGTCACCGCGCCGTCCAGGTCGCCCCGGCGCAGCGCCTCCCGGCGCAGCCGGCGGGCCCGGGCGGCCAGGTCGTCGAGGCCGCCGCGCCCCTGCGGGCCGCGCCGCAGCAGGTCGCGCAGCGCCTCCCGGAGGCTGCCACCGGCGAGGACCTCCGCGCCGACCGCGTCCACCGCGGCACGCACGTCGTACGGCGGGGCGAGCGGGTCGGGCCCGCCGCGCCACTGCCCGTACCGGAACCGGTTGCCGGCCACGGTCAGCCCCGACCGCCGTAGACGGTGCGTCCGGACTCGGTGACGTCCTTGCCGAGCCGGCGGGTCAGGTGCAGCCCTTCGAGGACGAACTCGATGCCGGCGGCGGCCTCCTCCGGGGTGGGCGCGTCGCCCAGCCCGAGCCGGTCGAGCGCCTTGGCCAGGCCGGGCACGGTGCCGACCTGGCGCAGCAGCTCGGTGGACGAGACCAGCTCGCCGGTCTCGATCACTCCGCCCTCGCCGACCAGCGCGGTGAACCCGGACAGGTCCAGCCCGGCCAGCCGGGCCAGGAACGTCTCGGCGGTGGCGGTACGCAGCAGGTGGGCCAGGATCTCGATCTCCCGCCCCTCCTCGCCGCTCTCGAACTCGACCTTGCCGCGCAGGGTGGAGGTCACCGAGGCGGCGTCACCGACCCGGGCGACCGGCTCCTCCGCGCGTACGTCGGACGAGGCGAGCAGGCCGGCGCGGCGCAGCGCGGCGGCGGCGACGGTCTCCGCGGCGGCGATCGCGAACCGGGCGGAGACGCCGGAGCGCGGGTCCACCGACGGCGACTCCCGGACGGCGCGGGCGAACCGGGCGAGCACCTCCAGCACGTGCTCGGGGACGCCGGCGACCAGGTCGGCCTCCTGCCGGATCAGCGCCAGCTCCAGGTCGAGGTCGACCGGGTAGTGGGTACGGATCTCCGCGCCGAAGCGGTCCTTGAGGGGGGTGATGATCCGGCCCCGGTTGGTGTAGTCCTCCGGGTTGGCGCTGGCCACCAGGAGCAGGTCCAGCGGCAGCCGCAGCTGGTAGCCGCGGACCTGGATGTCCCGCTCCTCCAGCACGTTGAGCAGCGCCACCTGGATGCGTTCGGCCAGGTCGGGCAGCTCGTTGACGGCGAAGATGCCCCGGTTGGTGCGCGGGACCAGTCCGAAGTGGATGGTCTCCGGGTCGCCGAGGGTACGCCCCTGGGCCAGCCGGATGGGGTCGACGTCACCGATCAGGTCGCCGACGCTGGTGTCCGGGGTGGCCAGCTTCTCGCCGTAGCGCATCGAGCGGTGCAGCCAGCCGATCGGCAGCTCGTCGCCGTGCTCGGCGACCAGGGCGCGGGACGCGGGGGTGAGCGGGTGCATCGGGTGCTCGTTGAGCACCGAGCCGGGGATCACCGGCGTCCACTCGTCGAGCAGTGCGCCCAGCGAGCGGATCAGTCGGGTCTTGCCCTGGCCGCGCTCGCCGAGCAGCACCATGTCGTGGCCGGCGAGCAGGGCCCGCTCGACCTCGGGCAGCACCGTGTCCTCGTACCCGACGATGCCGGGGAAACGCTCCTCGCCCGAACGCATCCGGGCGAGGAGGTTGTCGCGGATCTCCTGCTTCACCGTGCGGTAGTCGTGGCCGGACGCCCGCAGTGCGCCGAGCGTGCCGGGCAGGTCGGCGGGCGGGACCGGGGGAACCTGGTTGGGAGCGGTCACCCGCCCCACGCTATCTCGGCCGGGTGACGTTTCGCCCATCTTCGCCGGGCCGGTCGGTCACGGTCGGGAAACGGGGCCGGGCCAGGGCCGCCGGCAGTGGCCGCAGGCCCGCCGCCGGCGCAGGTGGTAGGCCAGGGTCGCCGCGCCCAGCGCCGGCCCCCACAGCGGCCAGAGCAGCATCGGGGCGGTGGCCGCGCTGAACCCCCCGATCGTCACCCGCCAGAACTCGGGGGCGCCCAGTTCCCCGAGGGTGCCGGCGGTCACCGCGATCGCCACCAGGGTGCCCGGGACGACGGCGAGCAGCGGCGGCACCCGCCGGCCGCCCAGCCGGGGCAGCCAGCGCGGCAAGACCTCACCCCAACGCTGGACGAGGCCGAGGGTGAGCACCGCGCCGACCGTGGCGAACGCGCCCAGGCCGGCCCCGGCCCAGACCGCTCCGGTCTCGTGCAGGTCGGTGAGGAACTCCCGGGAGATGCCGAGCGGGATGCCCACCACCCAGGCAAATCGGGTGCCGGCGTAGACCAGGGGAATGGCGGCGGCGGTCCACGCCGCCCAGCGGCCCCAGCGGGCGGCGGCCGCCGGGGTGGTCCAGCCGGCCTCGTCGCCGTCCCGGCCGCACACCGCGCACGCCCCGCCGGTACGGCGCTGCCAGGCCAGCACGGCGGCGGCGAGCAGCACCCCGGCGGCGACGGCGGAGAACTTCGCCGCGAGGGTCCAGTCGAAGATCCGGGCGTAGTCGACAGGCGGCCAGCCGAACGGTGCCCCGATGATCAGCATCGGCAGGTAGCCGAGGGTGACCAGCACCCGCACGTCCGGCACCACCACGGCCAGCGCGACGGCCACCGTCCAGCCATAGCCGAGCAGCAGGTTCCGCGCCGGCCGGGACGGGTGGGCGTTGCCGACCATGGCGAGCACGGCGACCGCCGCGCCGAGCAGCGCGGCGGCGAAGACCGGCGGCCCGTACCGGACCGGCAGCAGCCGCAGCAGGCTCGCCTCGCCGTACGCGTCGTTGTCGCCGAGCGGGTAACCGCGGCCGGTGAGCGTGCCGACCAAGGCGACCACGCCCCACAGCCCGAGCCAGCCGGCGGCGAGGGGAGCGATCCGGTCCGGCCGGCGTATCGATGTCGTCGTCATGACTCCACCCTCGGCCGGCCGGGCCCGGGATCCTTCCCGTGCCGCGGGGAACCCGCTCCCCCGGCCGGGGGACGGATCAGCCGGTCGGCACCACGAAACCCGACTCGTACGCGGCGATCACCGCCTGGGTCCGGTCCCGCACGCCCAGCTTGGCCAGCACGTTGCCGACGTGGGTCTTCACCGTCTCCACGCCGACCACCAGCCGCTCGGCGATCTCCGGGTTGGACAGGCCGGTGGCCATCAGGCGCAGCACCTCGGCCTCCCGTTCGGTCAGCCGCGCGGCCCGCAGCCCGTCCCCGCCCCGCCCCCCGTACGCGCCGACGAGCTGCCGGATCGCCGCCGGGAAGAGCAGCGACTCCCCGGCCGCCACCACCCGGATCGCCTCCACCACCTCGGCCGGCCGGGCCCGCTTGAGCAGGAAGCCGCTGGCCCCGGCGCGCAGCGCGTCGTAGACGTACTCGTCGTTGGCGAAGGTGGTGATCACCAGGACCCGGGGCGGGTCGGCGGAGGTGGCGAGCAGCCGCCGGGTGGCCTGGATGCCGTCGATGGCCGTCATCCGCACGTCCATCAGCACCACCCGCGGGCGCAGCTTCGCCACCAGCGGCGGCACCTCCGCGCCGTCCGCGGCCTCGCCGACCACCCGCAGGTCGGGCTGCGCGTCGATGATCGCCCGCAGCCCGACCCGGATCAGCTCGTCGTCGTCGACGATCAGCACGTCGACGATCATCCGCGCTCCCCTCTCGGCACCGGCAGCGACGCCCGTACCCGCCACCGGTCGCCGTCCGGGCCGGCGGCGAGCCGCCCACCGAGCAGCAGCACCCGCTCCCGCATCCCGTCCAGGCCGCGCCCGCCGCCCCGCGGCCCGGTCGTCCCGCGCAGCGCGTTGACCAGCTCGATCTCCAGACCTTCCGCGGGTACGTCCACCCGCAGCGTCACCGGGCCGCGGCCGTGCCGGGCCGCGTTGGTCAGCCCCTCCTGCACGATCCGGTAGCCCTCCCGGGAGACCGCCGCGGGCAGCTCCCCGACCGCCCCGCTGACCCGCGCGTCCACGTCGAGGCCGGCGGCGCGGGTGTCGGCGACCAGCCCGTCCAGCCCGGTCAGGGTGGGCTGCGGCGCGGTCGGGGCGGAGCTCCCGCCGCCGTCGCTCTCCCGCAGCAGGCCGAGGACGTGATCCAGGTCGTCCATCGCGCGCCGGCTGGTCTCCTCGATGGCCCGCAACGCCCGGCGGGTGAACTCGGGTTCGACGTCGAGCAGCTCGCGGGCCGCCCCGGCCTGGAGGGTGGCCACGGTCAGCGCGTGCCCGACCGAGTCGTGCAGCTCCCGGGCCAGCCGGTTCCGCTCGGCCAGCCGGGCGGCCCGGGCCTCCAGGGCGGCGATCCGCTCGCCCTGAGAGGGGCCGAGCAGCACCGGCGCCATGGACGCGGCGAGCGCGCCCAGCCCAGCCACCGCGTACCCGAGCCCGACCAGGATCGCCACCCCGGCCAGCGCCGCGCCGACCGGGTTGTCGAGGGTCAACGGGCCGAACCCGTCGTCCCGGGTCACCCCGGTGTCGAGGCCGAACTGGCCGGCGATGAAGACCAGCGCCATCGGGAACGCGCTGATCGCCGCGAACAGCACCAGCCCGCCGGTGACCAGGTGCAGAGCGATCCAGAGCGCGGCGCGCAGCCGGGTCTCCCGGTCGATCCGGTGGCCCGCGGCCGGTTCCGGCAGGTCGACCGCGAGCAGCGCCCGGGCGGCGGCGATCTCCAACGTGCGGCTGCCCGCGAGGAACACCGGCACCGCCGCCAGCACGGCGCCCACCAGCAGCAGCCCGGTCCCCATCGGCCGGGGTACGTCGTCGTTGCCGAGCAGTTGGACGAAGGCCGTCGCGAGCAGCGCATACGGCAGCACGAGCACCCCGCCGAGCAGCAGGAACACCCCGCGCCGCCAGGTGCTCCCCCGCACCAGCGGCCCCAGCACGCCCCGGACCGTCACCCGGCCATTGTCCCGCCCCGGCGGGCAGCACCAACTCCCCCACGATGGGGAGATCCGCACCGGCGTCAGTCAGCGGTGGTGGCGCACGTACCCGGACGGGTCCTTGTCGAGGAACGGCAGGTTGCGACCGTTCTTGTGCTCGCCGTAGAACTTCAGCCAGCGGGCCCCCAGCTCCGCGCGCAGCTCGACGCTGGCGTGCTTGCGGAAGTCGGGCAGCGCCTCGTCCTCCTCCTCGGCCAGGTGCTCACTGTTCTCCCGGCGGGCCCGCCACACGGCCGCCCACCACTGGTCGGAACCGACCTCGTGCTGCTTCGACTCGGCGATGGCGTCCCGGATCTTGTTGTGGTCGCCGATCGCGTCCTCGGTCTCCTCCTCGCCGTCGTCGCCATGCCTGACCAGGTGTGGATAGAGGATGGCCTCCTCCGCCTCGGCGTGGATGTCCAGGTGCAGGGCGAGCGCGTCCCAGACGGCCAGCATCTCGTCCGGGTCGCGGGCGTCGTCGAGCCGGGCGAACCCCCGCCGGAAGGCGGCGTGGTCGTCGAGGATCAGGGCGGTGATGTCGTCCATGATGGTCACCTTCCGGTGCGGGCGCGGATCAGCTTGGGTACGGCGGCCAGCCCGGTGACCGGGTGGAACGCGTGGGCGGCGGTGACCAGGGCGGCGTACTCGTCCTCGGCCAGGTCGAGCTCGGCGGCGGCCGCGTTGCGCTCGAGCTGCGCCACGCTCGACGCACCGGGGATGGCCACCACGTTCGGGTGGCGCAGCAGGTAGGCCAGGGCGATCTGGCTCGGGGTGGCGTCGTGCGCGTCGGCCACCTCGCGCAGGGTGGCGATCAGCTCGGCGCCGCGTTCCAGGTTCTCCGGCAGGAAGTACGGGTTGGCCCGGCGGATCGCCCCGCCCGGCCGGCTCCCGGCGCCGTAACGGCCGGAGAGGAAGCCCTGCGCGAGCGGGCTGTACGCGATGACGATCCGGCCGGCCTGCTCCGCGTACGGGATCAGCTCCTGCTCGGGGCCGCGGTCGACCATGCTGTAGCGGACCTGGTTGCTCAGCACCCGGCGGCCGAGCGCCGCCTCGGCGAACACCCAGCGGCGCAGCCGGTAGTTGCTGACCCCGACCTCGCCGACCAGTCCGACGTCCTGCAGGGCGCGCATGCCGCGCATCGTGGTGGTGTCGGCGACCACCGGGTTAGGCTGGTGCACCTGGTAGAGGTCGATGCTGGTCACACCGAGCCGGGCGGCGGAGGCGACCGCGCGCTGCCGCACCACCGGGGCGACCGGCAGCACCGGGAAGACCTTGCTGGCCACCACGACCTTGGCCCGGTCCTCGCCGAGCGCCGCGCCGAGGATGCGCTCGCTACGACCGAACCCGTAGATCTCGGCGGTGTCGAAGAGGGTGACGCCGAGGTCGAGCGCCCGCCGCACGATGTCCGCCGCCCGGCGCTCGTAGTCCGGGCCGTAGCCCCATTCCTTCGAGCCGAACTGCCACGTGCCGAGACCGATCTTGGAGATCGGCTTGGGGGTGTCGAGCGGGACGTAGCGCATGGCCTCGAAGCTACCCAAGCCGGCCGGCCGGCACGCCCGTTCCGCCGCGCCGGCACCTCCGCGCGGGCCACTCCGGCCTCCCCGTCCACCGGCCGGGAGCTGCCCCGCCTCCGCCCCGACCCGCAGACCACGCGGGACTAGGGTCGGGGCGTGACCTACCTCGCCAGCGAAGACCGATACGACGCGATCACCTACCGGCGCAGTGGGCGGAGCGGGCTGCGGCTGCCCGCCATCTCGCTCGGGCTGTGGCACAACTTCGGCCCGGACCGGCCCTACGAGCGGCAGCGGGACATCGTCCGGCGCGCCTTCGACCTCGGGATCACCCACTTCGACCTGGCCAACAACTACGGCCCGCCGCCCGGTACGGCGGAGGAGAACTTCGGCCGGATGCTCGCCACCGACCTGAAGCCCTACCGGGACGAGCTGGTGATCTCCAGCAAGGCGGGCTACCTGATGTGGCCCGGCCCGTACGGCGAGTGGGGCTCGCGCAAGTACCTGATCTCGTCGCTCGACCAGTCGCTGCGCCGGATGGGGCTGGACTACGTCGACATCTTCTACTCGCACCGGTTCGACCCGGAGACGCCGCTGGAGGAGACGATGGGCGCGCTGGACGCCATCGTCCGCTCCGGGAAGGCGCTCTACGTCGGCATCTCCAACTACAACTCGGAGCAGACCGCCCGGGCCGCGGCGATCCTACGCGACCTGGGCACGCCGCTGCTGATCAACCAGCCGTCGTACTCGATGCTCAACCGCTGGACGGAGACCGACGGGCTGCTGGACACGTTGGAGCAGGTCGGGGCCGGCTGCATCGCGTACAGCCCGCTCGCCCAGGGCCTACTCACCGACCGCTACCTGGGCGGCATCCCCGAGGACTCGCGGGTGCGGACCAGCATCTTCCTCACCGAGAGCGACCTCACCGACGAGCGGATGGCGACCATCCGCGGGCTGGGCGAGGTCGCCGAGCGGCGCGGGCAGACCCTGGCCCAGCTCGCCCTGGTCTGGGCGCTGCGGGACCCGCGGATGACCAGCCTGATCATCGGGGCGAGCAGCGTGGCCCAGCTGGAGGGCAACGTCGCCGCCCTGGACAACCTCGAGCTCTCCGCCGAGGAGCTGGCCGAGATCGACCGCCACCTGGGCTGACCTCTGCCGTCCCGACCCGGGCGCCGCCCGGGTCGGGACCGCCGGTCACCAGATCCGGCGGCGGCCGGCGCGGTGGTTGCGGATGCCGCAGGGGCGGCCGACGGGCGCGCTGCCGGCCCGGCGCAGCCGCAACCCGACGGTGGCCGCCAGCAGCGCGGTAACCGCCACCGCCGCGCCCACCACCAGAGGGCGGCGGACGCCGCCGGTGTCGGTCACCGCCGCCACCGGCACCCCCTCCGCCGGGACGCCGCCCCCGCTCTCGGCCGGGGCCTCGGCGACGGTACGCGGGCCGACCGGCGACGCCGACCCGCCGGTACGCGCCCCCGAGGCGCTGCCCGCCGCCGGCTGGAACACCACGTCCGAGCAGGAGTAATAGGTGTCCTGGGTGTCGGAGTTCTGCCAGATGATGTAGATGATGTGCCGCCCGATCTTCCCCGCCGGCAGCCGCCCCGACAGCTGGTAGGCGCCGTCGCGGATGGGCGGGTCGGTGACCGCCAGGAACGGCTTGGTCTCCAGGGCCGCCCAGGTCAACCGCTTGCTCGGGTCGTACGAGCCGGTGGTGGCGTAGAGCCGGAAGGTGCCCCGGTGCGGGATCGTGGTCCGGTACCGGAAGGTGAACCGGGAGCCGGCGGTGAGCGTGGTGGCCGGCCAGTCGGCGCGCGCCAGATCCAGCCCCCGGTACGCGGACAGCCCGCCGCTGCACAGCTCCCCGTCCGGGATGCGTTCCCGATCCCGGCCGTCGATCCGGGCGACCCGGATGTTGTCCCACTCCCGGACGGCGGCCCCGGCGGCGACGGCCGCCCGGCAGGCCGGCGCATCCGCCTGACCACCCTCCGGGCCGCAGGCCGCCGCCCGGCTCAGCGGGCTGGTGGGAGCGCCGTGCGCGGACGCCGGCACGGCGGTGAGCAGCAGGGTCGCGGCGGCGGCCGCGACCGCGGCGAGCGTTCGGCGTACGGCCATGTGATCGACCTCCCGGCCACAGGTACGGGCGCGAGACGGCAAAGGTTCGACGGCGTGGCGGCCCACACCGCGGTAGATTGCCCTGTGTGGATGCCTCCACCTCCCACCGCTGAGGGCCGGAAGAGGGACATCGATGTCACGTCTCGCCCGCACCCGCCTGCTGACCGCTCTCCTGCTCGGTCTGGGTTCCGTCGTCGTCAGCGCCCACCCGGCGCGGGCGGCCGGATCGGTCGACGTGTTCGTCGACGTCTCCGGCGCTCCGGACCCGGTCTGGGCCGGCGGAAGCCTCTTCTACTCCGTCGCCATCGGAAACCGTGGCCCCGACTCGGCCACCGGGACGCTGGTGACCGCACCGCTGCCCGCCGGAGTCTCGTTCGTCTCCAGTTCGGACGCCCGGTGCGGTGCCCCGTCGAACCTGGTCACCTGCGACCTGGGCACGCTGGGCGCGTCCGGCGCGTTGCCGCTGATCATCGAGGTCCGGCCGACCGAGGCGGGGCTGCTCTCGATGACCTTCACCGCGTCCGCCGCCGAGCCCGACGCCGATCCATCGGACAACACGGCGACGGTGACCACGACCGTCGCCACTACCACCGAAGCCGACCTCGCGCTCCGGGTGAACCCGCCCACGACGCCGGTCCACGCGGGTAGCACCTTCTTCGTTGGCATCGAGATGCACAACGGCGGTCCCGCCCCGGCCACCGGCGTCACCACCACGCTACGGGTGCCGGCCGGCCTGACGATCGGCTCGGCCGCGTCGTGTGTGCCGGACGGGCCCGCCAACCTCTGCACCATCGGTGGCCCGACGTCACTCCCCCCGGCCACCGGTGTCGCGGGGCCGATCGCGGTGACCGCCACCGCGCCGGGCGACTGGACGATCACCGGCTCGGTCACCGCGGACCAGCCGGACCCGCAGCCGGCGAACAACGTCTCATCCGGCACGGTCACCGCCCTGCCCGCCGCGGACCTCTCGGTCACGATCGGCGAGTCCGCCGACCCGACGCCGCCCGGCCGCCCGCTCACCTGGTCGCTCACGGTCACCAACCACGGTCCATCCCCCTCCGTCGCGCACCTGGCCCACGAGTGGTCGACGACCGTGCCCGGCGGCCTCGCGTTGCTCTCCGTCGAGCCGAGCCAGGGCGTTGCGGAACGCCGACCACCGGCCGGGTGGAGTGCGACCTGGGCCTTCTGGCGAGCGGCGCGAGCGCGACCGTGATGGTCGTGCTGCGCCCCCAGGGAACGGGCACCATCACCAGCCGGGCCCAGGTCACGGGCAGCGAGTACGACACCGACCCGACCGACAACCTCGCCGCGGAGACCACCACCGTGAAGTGAGTGGACACCCAACTGCTGGGGGCTGGCAGCTGCTGAACATCACCGCGGCCCCCACCATCGGCAACCTCACCCGCCGTCGAGCCCGCCGGCGGAGCCACCGGCCCGGCCCGGGCCTGCTGACCGAACGGGCCTGGACGCCCGAGCGGGGCAACGCCCGACACCATCGTGGCCCTACAGTGACCGCACCCCCGCGCGACCAAGGAGCGTGCCGTGTCCGAGCCGCAATCGGCGCCAGACTCACCCCCGACCGCCCCCGCGGCAGGTGACACCCCGCCGTACCTGCTCGTCATGCCCACCATGGAGGGAGCGCCACCCGCCGTGGCGTGGCCCGGCCAGGAGGGCCAGCCCGCCTGGGCGATCCCGGTCGTCGTGCCGCCCGGCACGCGCGGCTACGCGCTCTTCGTGCCGCTGGTGCCGGCGGGCGAGGGCCAGCCGGTCGCGGTCCCCGACCAGTCGGCCGCCCCGCGCGTCACGGTGCCCGCGCCGGGCGTACCCACCCAGGCGACCCCGCCGGCCGTCGAGGGCACCGCCGCTCCGACGCCGCCCGACGCGACCGGTCAGCCAGCCTCGCGGACCACGGCGGAAGAGCCGTCCGCCCCGCCAGCACCGACGGGAGCCGGCACCACCGACCCGGCGACGCCAGTTGGACCGGCGGCCGCCCGGCCGACCACGAAGGTGCCGGATGCGGGAACGCCGGGCGCCGAGACCACGCCACCGTCGTCCGGGACCGCCCCGCCCGCCGCCGCACCCGGCCAGCCCGCGCCCTGGTCGGCGGGGCCGCCGCCCGGCCACCCGGCCGCGCCGCCCTACGCCGGGCCACCTCCGGTGCCGCAGCCCTGGGGGCACTACCCGCCCGGGACCGGCTGGACGCCCCGCCCGGCCACGCCCCGGACGTCGTTCCTCGGCGCGCGCTGGCCCGGCCCGAAGCCGGCCAACGGGCGGGCGGTGCCACTCGCGGTCCTGGCCGGCGCGCTGGGCACCGCGTTCTTCGTGCCGCTGAGCCGGGTCGGCGTCGGCTGGTTCCTCGGCTGGCTCACGCTGACCCTCGGCGTGCTCGTCGCGGTACGCCGGCGCAGCGCCGGGCTGCCCCGCACCGAGCGGCTGATCCGGGGCGGCTGGGCAGCGGCGGCCCTGGCGCTGCTCGCCGTCCTCGCCTTCCGCAACGCCTGGTGGCTGGTCACGTTCTGCGTGCTCGGCGCGCTGGGCTGCGCGACCCTGGCCATCGTCGGCGGCCGGCTCGTCCGGTCGATCCTGTTCGGGCTGGTCGCGACGCCGTTCGCGGCGTTCCGCGGCCTGCCCTGGGTACGCCGGCACGTCACCGCGTCCCCCGACGCCGGCACGGTCCGCCGGGTCGCCGGCTCGGTGATCGCCACGGTGCTGGTGCTGCTGGTCTTCGGCGCCCTGCTCGCCTCGGCCGACGCGGCGTTCAACGAGGTCCTCGGCGCGATCGTCTCCAAGATCAACATCAGTACCGTGTTCCGCTGGATCTTCCTGGCGGCCGTCGGCGGGCTGATCGCGGTCGCGGCGGTCTACACCCTAGCCGCGCCGCCGGACCTGTCCACGGTGGACCGGCCGACCAGCCGCCGCCTCGGCCTGCTGGAGTGGGCGCCGGCCATCGGAGCGCTGACGCTGCTCTTCGCCGGCTTCGTGGTCGTGCAGTTCACCGTGCTCTTCGGCGGCCAGCGCCACGTCCAGAAGGTCGCCGGGCTGAGCTACTCCGAGTACGCCCGCAGCGGCTTCTGGCAGCTGCTCTTCGTCACCCTGCTGACCCTGGCGGTCCTCGCCGGGGTGAGCCGCTGGGCCAGCCGGGAGCGGCCGGTGGATCAGACCCTGCTGCGCGTCCTGCTCGGCCTGCTCAGCGTGCTCAGCGTGGTGATCGTGGTGTCGGCGCTGTCCCGGATGTGGACCTACCAGAAGGTCTACAGCTTCACCGGCGAGCGGATCTTCGTGATGGCGTTCGAGTTGCTGCTCGGGGTCGTCTTCCTGATGGTCCTAGCGGCGGGTGTCCGGTGGCAGGGCCGGTGGATCCCCGGCACGACCGTGGCCCTGGCCGTGGTGATGCTGCTCGGCCTGGCGGTGCTCAACCCGGAGGACTACGCCGCGCACCGCAACATCGCCCGCTATCAGCAGAGCGGCAAGATCGACGCGTGGTACCTGCGGGCCCTCTCCGCCGACGCCACCCCCGCCCTGACCCAGCTCCCCGATCCGGTACGCCGCTGCACGTTGAGCTGGATCGCCGAGGACCTCGACGAGTCCGACCCCTGGTACGCGTGGAACCTGGGCCGGTACCGGGCGCGGCAGGCCCTCGACCGGGTCGGGCCGGACGCGGTCGGCGGCCCGAAGGACTGCCGCCGGGCCGACCAGTTCGACCTGCCCAAGACCCGCGGTACGAGGTGACGCCCGGGGCCGGGCCGTGGGACAACGCACGGCCCGGCCCCGCGTACCCCTGAGCGTCCGCGAACGTTCACGGCTCTCTCACGCCAGGGCCACGACGGGCACCGACCCCGCACCTAGCTTCGGCGACGCGAACGTCATCCGAGCAAGCGGGAGGTATTCCCATGTCCGTCCGTCGTCTCATCGCGGTGCTGGCCGCCGGGGCGGTGCTGGCCTGCCCGACGGCCGCGCACGCGGCCGCCGGCACCGGCCCCGGCGTGCTGCCGCAGAAGACCCAGTTCGACCTCCAGGCGCACCGGGGTGGCATCGGCCTCACCACCGAGGAGGCCCTGGCCGGCTTCGCCAAGGCCATGCGGCTGGGCGTCAGCACGCTGGAGCTGGACACCCAGGTCACCCGGGACGAGAAGGTGGTCGTCACCCACGACCGGCAGGTCAGCGCGCAGAAGTGCCGCGACACGGCGCCGGTGACCCCCGGTGACCCGTGGTACCCGTACGTCGGGAAGTACATCAAGGACCTGACCCTGGCCCAGATCAAGACCATGGACTGCGGGTTCCAGCAGCTCCCCGGCTTCCCGGAGCAGGAGCAGATCGCGGGCGTCCGGATGGCCGAGCTGCGGGACGTCCTGGACCTGGTGAAGAGCTGGCACGCCAACCAGGTCACGCTGAACATCGAGACCAAGGTCGAGGCCGGAGCGCCGGAGCAGACCGCGCCGCGCGAGCTGTTCGTCCGCCGGGTCTTCGAGGAGATCCGCGCCTCGGGCATCGAGGACCAGGTCACCATCCAGTCCTTCGACTGGTGTGCGCTGCGGGTGATGCACCAGCTCGCCCCGAGCTGGCCGCTGGTGGCGCTGACCAACTACGACTTCCTTCAGGTCGGCAAGCCCGGCGCCTCCCCGTGGCTCGGCGGCCTCGACGCGGACGACTTCGGCGGTGACTTCGTCAAGGCGGCGGAGGCCATCCCCGGGGTGACCACTCTCTCCCCGAACTACGGCTTCCCGCAGAACGGCACCGTCGCGGACCCGGGCTTCCGCTTCTACCCGGACGCCACGATGGTGGCCGAGGCGCACGCCCGTGGCCTGAAGATCGTCCCGTGGACCTGTGACGACCCGGCGACCGTGTCGGCGCTCATCGACATGGGCGTCGACGGAATCATTACCAACTACCCGAACCGGGTACGCGAGATCATGGCCGAACGGGGCATGCGCCTGCCGAAGGCGTACGAGCCGCGCTGAGCCGCGGTGCGGCGGGCGTCCGTCATCTCCGGCGGACGCCCGCCGCCGCGGCACCGACCAGCCCGTCCAACAGGGAATCAGGCGAAGTCGAACACGAGCGGGAAGGCGAGGACGACCGTCCAGGCCCAGGCGGCGTACACGAACACGTATCGGGTCTGCCAGCGTTCCAGGCCGGCGAAGGGCAGGCGGCCACGCAGGAAGCCGAGGAACAGCCAGGCCGACCACGCCAGGTTGGTGAGCAGGATGACGTTCTCGCCCAGTGCCGCGGTCTTGTTGGCGCTGAAGCCCCATTCGGTGATCCGGCCGGTGATCGCCACCAGCACCATGACGTCGATGATCAGAGCGCTGACGACGAGAGCGAGCTGCAAGCGGTCGAAGAGGCCGGGCCGGGCCGTCAGATCACGGGCGGAGATGGCGTACAGCAGCAGGCCCAGCACGACGACGAGCAGCAGGTCGAAGAGGATGAGCACGTTGCGCTCGACGTCGATGCCGTTGGTGGTCCAGATGACGGCGACCAGGAAGGCCAGCAGCGTGGCTGCGAACAGCGGGGTGAAGACGCGGGTCAGCACCGGCGCCATGTTCTCGATGACGCTCTGCTTGGCCTCCACCAGCCAGGCCGAGACGACGACCGCGGCCATGGCGCCGCAGGGCAGCAGCCACGATTCGATGAACTTCCCGGCGTCGAGGCCGATGGCGTTGAAGGTGCCCGCCGTGAAGGCCGTGAGCACGCCGCCGCCCAGTCCGAGCAGGGCGTAGTAGATCAGCCATTCCCCGGTGAACCGGATGAAGTCCATCCGCCGCCGGTCTGACCGCCAGTGACCGCCCACGTAGGCGACGCCGACCACCAGCCACAGCGCGATCGGCAGGTGGATCGCCGTGAGCACGACGCTCTGCGAGTCATTGGCCAGCGGATACGCGTTCGCGGCGACCGCGCCGAGAATGAACAGCGCGGCGAGCACCCCGATGACACGCGGACCGAGCCGGCGTTGCCAGGCGAAGTACGCGGCCAGCGCCGGCAGCGCGAAAAGGCTGATGTTGCGCAGATAGAAGGTGCCGTCGTCGTCTGACAGGTCGCGCCCGAACCAGCCCGGCACCTTGATCGCGAGCGCCGCGACGGCCGCACACAGCACCATGACGGGCAACTCGCGACGGGAACGGGCGGCGGTGGGCGCGTCGGGCTCGCCGGGCAGCACGAGCTGCTTCCACAACCGCTCGGAATGCTCGCGGGCGAATTCCCGCGACAGCTCGTCGAGGCTGCCCATGCGTTTGACCGCGATGAGGAAGGCCTCGTCGTCGCGCAGGCCGCCCTCGGTCAGCTCGGCGATCCGGCTGCGGAGATGGTCTTCCAGCTCCTCGGCGTCGGTGTGGTGCAGCTCCCGGCGGCGGTGCATGTAGGCCCGCCATTCGGCAATCTGGCCTTCCAGGTTGTTGTCGCGGTCGACGGTCATCGTCCCGCCTCCCATGCCGGTGCCGTGATCGGTTTGATGGACTGGGTCGTGCTCCAGACGCCCCGTAGGGCGTCGACCACGGTGGCCCACTGGCGGCGCTGCTCGGCGAGCTCGGCTCGGCCCTGCTTGGTGATGCGGTAGTACTTGCGGCGGCGCCCGCCGGGCGGGGTTTCCCAGGCCGACTGGACGTGGCCGAGCCGCTCCAAGCGGTGCAGCAGTGGGTAGAGCAGGCCGTCGGTCCACTCCAGCTGCCCGCCTGACAGGTCGTTGACCTGCTTGAGGATGGCGTAGCCGTAGCTTTCACCCTCGGCGAGGATCCCCAGCACGAGCGGCGTCGCCGATGCTGCGACCAGGTCCTTGGTGATGTACATCGTGACCACCTAACCCTAGAACTGCAATGCATTGTAGTTCTAGGTATGGCGACCGCGCCATCCCCACCGGAAGCCGCCGCACCGTGATTTCATCGGTCGGATCCAGCCCACCGAGCGGATCGTGCTTCGCGGGGCGCGGCTGATGCGCAGCTCTACGCCGACGATCGCGCAGCCGGCCAGCGACGAAGCCCTCGGGAAAAGGGGGCGCTCACCCGGCGGCCGGCAACTCGGCGATCCGTGCGCCGAGGTCCAGCTCCAGCGGGCCCCGGGTCTGAAGGCCCCGGCCGAACAACTCCTTCGACCGGTCCTGCACCTCCGGGGCGGCGACCAACTCCTGGAACCGGCGGCCGTCGGCCCGTACCGCGTCGGCCGGCGGCACTGTCAGCTCGTTGATCGCCCGCTTCGTGGACTGAATCGCCGCCGGGGGAAAGGACGCGATCCGTCGGGCCAGCGTGGCCACGAACTCATCGAGCTCGGCGTCCGGCAGCGCCCGGTTGATCCACCCATACCGCTCCGCGAGGTCAGCGTCCGCGTCCTGCGCGCCGAGGATCATCTCCATGGCCCGCCCTCTGCCGAGCAGGCGCGCCAAGTGCTGAACGCCACCGGCCCCGGGTGCGACGCCGAAACCGCACTCGGGCTGGCCGAGCAGCGCGTTCTCCCGCGCCGCGAAGCACATGTCGCAGGCGAGCACGAACTCGCTGCCCGCTCCCCGAGCCCGTCCACGCAGCTTCGCGATCGTGACGACCGGCACCTCGCTCAGCTTGCGTAGCACCATGCCGAGGAAGGCGTCCTGCGGACCCCCGCCCGCCTTGGCCGCCTCGGCCGAGTACTCGGCGACCTTGGCCAGATCGACGTGAGAGATGAAGAACTCCGGGTCGGCACTGTCGAAGACGGCTACCCGCACCTCGGTGGTCCTGGTCAGTCGGCCGAGCAGGGTGACCAGGTCCCGTACCAACTCCGGGCCGATCATGTTGATCGGAGGCGCGTCCAGCGTCGCCGTCAGGACGCCGTCGGTCAGCTCCGTACGCAGGGTCTCGAACGAGGCGTTCACCCACCTGCTCCTCTCCGTGGCGCGGCCGGGGCCATGGGCACCGGCGGTGGGATCCGCGGGGCGACCAGCGCTGGAGCACCCGGGCACCGGGACGGACCGGCAACCGATGGTCGCTGTCGATCGTAAGGACCCCCTCCGCCCGGCCGTGGCGCTTCGCCGGATCCCGAGCCGGCGGGGTAGGCATGCCGCCAGCCGCTGATTGGCTCTCGACTTGGACGGCGCGCCAGGGAAGCTTGAGATCTGATGCCGTGTTCAGGGGAGTCGTGATGCAGGTAGCCGTGGTCACCTTCGACGGGTTCAACGAGCTCGACAGCTTCATCGCCTCCGCGCTGATCAACCGGTGCCGTAGGGACGGCTTGGAGGCCTTCATTACGACGCCGACGCCGGTGGTCACGTCGATGAACGGCGTCGAGGTGAGCGGGCAGCGCCCGATGGAGTTCGTTACCGAGGCCAGCGTCGTGCTGATCGGTAGCGGAGTGAAGACACGCGACGTGGTCGCCGACGACCGGCTGCTCTCCATGTTGCCGCTCGACCCGTCGCGACAGCTGATCGGTGCGCAATGCTCCGGCGCGCTGGTGTTGGCGCACCTCGGGCTGCTGGAAGGCATGCCAGCTTGCACGGACATGACGAGCCGGCCCTTTGTCGAAGCCCGTGACGTCACCGTGCTGGACGCGCCGTTCCACGCCGAGGGGAACATCGCCACGGCGGGCGGCTGCCTGGCCTCCCAGTATCTCGCCACCTGGGTGATCACCCGAATGCTCGGGGAGAGCGCCGCGCGCGACGTCATCGGCTACGTGGCTCCGGTCGGCGAGAACCAGGGGACTGTCGAGCGCGCCATGCGTGCGGTCCGCGCGGGCGAGGTCGCACTGCGCTGAGTCTTGGCGACGAAAGCGCGCGATCGCTTGTAGGTTTCTGGGCGCTTCGTCCGGCGGGGTCAGTCCGCATCGGCGACCTCGGGCGATAGCCTGCGCGCGCCCACTGGCCGCTGCGGGTACTCGGGTGGCTACTCGACCCGCACCCCGGCCGACTTGGTTGGGCGATGAACTGTCGCGGGGTCGGCTGGTTGGCAGAGTGGGGGCCGTGCGGGGATCCGGTCGACTCCAGCTTGCCCAAGGGGAGAGCAGTGTTACCCGGCTCGAGCTGTTCCTGGACCTGATTTTCGTGTTCGCTTTTCTGAACGTCACCGGTGTGACCGCCGAGCAGCTCAATCCGGCCGGCCTGCCTCGCGGTCTGCTGCTGCTTGTGCTGTTGTGGGGTTGCTGGGCACCGTACGCGTGGCTGGGCAACATCCTCCGGCTGGACCGGGGCATCATGCCGGTGTTCATGTTCGGGCTCAGCGCGACGCTCTTCGTGATGGGTCTGACAGCCCGAGAGGCCTTCGTCGACCGCCCCGGCGGGCTCTCCGGGCCGGTGGTTTTCGCGGTCTGTTACATGATCGCGCGAAGCGGCGCCCTCGTGTTCGCCACCGCGGCCGGCGTGGCGGAACCGGGGACCCGCCGTCGGCGGTGGAAAGCCTGGCCCTTGATCGTGTCCGGCCAGCTGGCAATGCTGGCTTCTGCCCTCGTGCCGTCGTATGAGCACAGTGAGCAGGCGTTCATCGGGGATGTGGCGGCCCGCGAATGGATCCGGTTCGCTCTGGTCGCTTGCGCGATCGTCGCCGGGTACGGCGGCACTTTCCTGCTGGGTGCCGGAACCTGGCAGATCAGATCCATCCGCTACTGGGCGGAGCGGCACAGCCTGATCATCCTGATCGGTGTTGGCGAGGCCATCATCTCCGTCGGGCTGGGTCAGGGAGTCGCCGTGGCGCACCCGCTCACCCTGGAGGTGCTGGCCGGCGCGCTGCTCGGCGTCGCACTTGCCGGGCTGCTGTGGTGGACCTACTTCGACGTGGCCCGGTTCGCCGCGGAGCTGGCGCTGGAACGGGTATCGGCGGCCCGACGAACGCTCCTTGGGCGCGACGCGTACAGCTTCCTGCACCTACCGATGATCGCCGGGCTCATCTTTGTCGCTCTCGGCGTCCAGCACACACTGTCCGAGCTGCGCGTGCCGTCGGAAACGTCGGTCGAGATACGGCTGCTGGTGCTCTACGGCGGGGTGATCCTCTATCTCGTCGGCCTGATCCTGTTCGAGGTGCGCACCCTGCGCCTGCTCGGTCGGTCACCCATCCTCGGAATCCTCCTGGTCGCATCCCTGGCGGCGATCGCTCCTCAGGTGCCGGTGCTGGCTCAACTGGCGCTGTTGACGGCGGCGGTGAGTGCCATGGCGCTGGCCGACGCCACTGTCTTCCGGCACCGCCATCGCCGGCTGCACGCTGAGATACAACCCGTCATGAAGCAGGCCGGGGTGACGCCGAAGGAGCTCTTCTTCGATCTGGTCTACGTGTACGCGTTCCTGCAGGTCGCCGCCCTGATGGCCGACGACCCGACCTGGCACGGCGTGGTACGGGGGCTGCTGGTGCTCATCGTCCTCTGGGTTGCCTGGTGCGCCTACACCTGGCTGGGCATCGCGGTCCGCTCGGAGCACCCGGTGGTACGCCTGGTGGTGCTGCTCGTCGTCACGCTCACCGCGTTGATCACCCTGGCCAGCCCGGAAGCGTTCAGCGCCGACGGTAGTGGCCTGCCCGGGCCGCTGGTCTTCGTGACCTGCTACGCGCTGATCCGGCTGCTGTTCCTCGGCGCGTTCTGGCTCACCGTCCGGCAAGAGCCGACGCAGCGGGCCGCCGTGATGCGCAGCGCCGTGCCGACCCTGCTGGCGCTCGCCATCCTGTTCGCCGTCGCGTTGATGCCGCAGCCGGTTGGCGATATTCGGCTGCTGGCCCCCGCGCGCGCCGGGCTCTGGATCACCGCCATCGCCGTGGACCTGGTCGGCAACCGGCTCGCCGGAGCGCGCCACTCGTGGACCTGGTCCACCGAGCACTGGGCCGACCGATACAGCCTCATCATCATCATCGCGCTCGGTCAAGCGGTCATCTCGATGGGCATCGCCGTGGTCTACACGCCCATCTCCGCACGCATCATCGTCGCCGCGGCAGTCGGCACGGCCCTGCTCGCCGCACTCTGGTGGATCTACTTCAGCACGACCGCCATCCATGGCAAGCGGGCTCTGGCCGCAACCCCCAGAGACCAGCGTGCGGCGCTCGCTCAGGACGCCTACGCGCTGCTGCACCTGCCGATGATCGCCGGCATCGTGTTCGTCTCTCTAGGGCTCGGCAAGACGATGTCCGTACTGGGCAGCCGCGGCCTGTTCGAACTCGGCGTCCCGCTCTACCTGCTCCCGCACCTCGCTCTCTTCGGTGGCGTGACCATCTACCTGCTCGCAGACCACGCAATCCGCTGGCGGCTGGCTCGCCGAGTCCACCCCCAACGGATCACCCAAACCGTGGTGATCTCTGCGCTGGCACCCGCCACCGTCCACCTACCGGCGCTGAGCGCGCTCGCCGTACTGGCCGCAGTCTGCCTCGGGTTCATGACGATCGAGGTGAAACGCCGAGGTCCACTGGCCCGACCAGCAGCCCGCTGGGGGTCCGGTGCTCAGGCGCGCCGAAACGAGGTTCTCGACTGAGCTACCCGAACATGTTTACGCGTAGGCCGAACTGGTACTCGCAACGTGAGCCAACGCTGCACCCCGTAGGGAAGGAAGTCACATGAATGGCCGACCGAACATCGTTCTCGTCCACGGCGCATGGGCTGACGGCTCCTGCTGGGCCGGCGTCGTCGAGCGCCTGCAGACCGACGGCTACCACGTGACGGCCCCGCAGTTCCCGCTGACCTCGATGGCCGATGATGTTGCCCGGCTGCGCCAGGTCCTGACCTTGCAGGACGGCCCGACGATCGTGGCCGGACACTCCTACGGCGGCCACATCATGACCGCCCTCGGCACCGACGCGCCGAACGTGTCCGGGCTGGCGTACATCGCGGCCTTTGGCCTGGATCAAGGTGAATCGCTCGCAGCCCTGCTGTCGCAGGGACCCACACCCCCGGCGCTGGCGCACGTGTTCACCGACCAGCAGGGCTTCATGTGGCAGCCGCAGGACGACTTCATCCAGCACTTCGCCGCTGACGTGGACCCGGTCCGGGCCAAGGTGATGCACGCCGCACAGCAGCCCATCGCCGGCGCCATCTTCTCGGAAGCGATGGGCGTCCCGGCCTGGAAGGCCCTGCCGTCCTGGTACCTGGTCGCCACGCAGGACCAGGCGATCCCACCGGAGGCGCAGCGCATGTTCGCCAGCCGCATGAGCGCGACCACCAGCGAGGTCCCGGCCAGCCACGTCGCGATGGTTTCTCACCCCGACGAGGCGGCACAGCTCATCAAGGCGGCAGCCGAAGCACGGACCGCACTGCCGGCAGGTCAAGCCCGCAGATGACACAACCGCCTGCACCGCGGCGGTGGGGTGTCCGTCATGTCCGACGAACGCCCTGATCGTGAAGGGTTGGAGCCGGGGTGACGCGCTCGTCCGACGGGCCGGGAGTGAAGCCCAACCCCGCTCGATCACGAAAGGCGGATGTGCGCGCCTGACAGCCAGTCGCCGCCAGGCGCGCACACGCCATCGGTCAGCAGCAGCTCGACGTGGCCCCGATGGTGGCCGGCTCCTTCTCGGCGGCCGGGGTGCAGCAAGCGCCCTCGGTGGCCTTGTCCAACTGCGGCGAGTCGGCCTTGACCGTGTAGACCTCCCATGGCTCGTTGCCGGGGCCACGCACCCACACCTTGTCCTGCAGGGCGTAGCAGCACTCGGTGTTGTTCTCCTCCAGCGTGATGAGGCCGGAGTCGGTCAGGCGCTTGGTAGCCGCGTTGACCTCGTCGGTGCTGAACACCTCGACGCCAAGGTGGTCCATGACGGTAGGCTGGTCGGCCTCACCCTCAAGGAGCACGAGCTTCAACGGCGGGTTCTCGACGGCGAAATTGGCGTAGCCGGGGCGACGCTTGGCCGGCTCGACGCCGAACAGCTTGGCGTAGAAGGCGACGGAGCCTTCGAGGTCGGACACGCGCAGGGCGAGCTGGACGCGGGACATAGTCATTCCTCCTGAGGTTCAGCGGACGTAGGTGGCGAGAGCCGTGGTGCGGTTGCGCTCGTAGCGGGCGTCGGCGCGGCAAGCCACGGTGCACACCTGCCCGCAGGACTCGCACAGCGTCACGCCCTGGTCGTCGACGGGACGACGACGGAACAGCTTGATCATCGCTTCGGTCCTTGCCTAGATGTTTTTCGAAGCAGGTCCCACGTTGCACCCTGTTTTGAGGTCTGTCAAGCTAGAGGTATGTCGAAACAAGAGCTGCCGGTGGTGGACCTCAGCGCGGTCGCCTGCTGCTCCCCGATCGCGGCCAGTCCGATGGACGCCGATCAGGCGGCGGTGGTCGCGCCGATGTTCAAGGCCCTCGGTGACCCGGTCCGGCTGCGGCTGATGTCGATGATCGCCTCGGTGCCCGAGATCTGCGTCTGCGATCTGACCCCGGCGTTCGACCTGTCCGGGCCGACCATCTCCCACCACCTCAAGGTGCTGCGCGAGGCGGGCCTGGTCGACTCCGAGCGGCGCGGGACCTGGGTCTGGTACCGGGTGAAGCCGGAGGCTTTCCGGCAGCTCGGGGCGCTGCTGGAGGTCTCCGCCGCCCCCGCCGGGGGCACCGCGTGACCCTCGCCCTGCCCCGGCGGGCATCGGCGGAGTTCGCCGGCACTGCCCTCCTGGTCGCCGCCGTCGTCGGGTCCGGGATCGCCGCCGCCCGGCTCTCCCCCGGCGATGTCGGGCTCCAGCTCCTGGAAAACGCGATCGCCACCGCCCTCGCACTGGGCGCGCTGATCCTGACGTTCGGGCCGGTGTCCGGGGCGCATTTCAACCCGATCGTCTCCGCCGTCGACTGGTGGCTCGGCCGCCGCGCCGGCACCGGCCTGACCGGACGGGACCTCCCGGCCTACGTCGCCGCCCAGGTCGGCGGCGCGATCATCGGGGCTGTCCTGGCTGACCTCATGTTCGACCTGCCGGCCGTGACCTGGTCGCGTACCGGCCGGGTCGGGGGGAACCTGTGGCTCGCCGAGGTGGTCGCCACCGCCGGCCTGGTCGTCCTGGTCTTCGCCCTCGCCCGCTCCGGCCGCACCTCCGCCGCCCCCGCCGCGGTGGGCGCCTACATCGGCGCGGCGTACTGGTTCACCTCGTCCACCTCGTTCGCGAACCCGGCAGTCACCATCGGCCGGGCCTTCACCGACACCTTCGCCGGCATCGCCCCGGCCTCCGTGCCCGGCTTCATCGCCGCCCAGCTCGTCGGCGGCGTGGTCGCCATCGCCGCCATCGCCGCCTGGTACCCCCATGCCGCCGACACCGCCGGCGCCGTGGTGGTGCCCCACCTCACTCAGGAGACCGAAGCTCGATGAGCGACACGCCCAGCGTCCTGTTCGTCTGCGTGCACAACGCCGGCCGCTCCCAGATGGCCGCCGGCTGGCTGCGCCACCTGGCCGGCGACACCGTCGAGGTCCGCTCCGCCGGCAGCGAACCCGCCGACCAGATCAACCCCGTCGCCGTCGAAGCCATGCGCGAAGTCGGCATCGACATCACCGACCAGACCCCCGCCAAGCTCACCTGGGACGCGGCCGAAGCCAGCGACGTCATCGTCACCATGGGATGCGGCGACGCCTGCCCCGTCTTCCCAGGCAAACGCTACGAAGACTGGAAGCTCACCGACCCTGCCGGTCAACCCATCGAGGTTGTCCGCGAGGTTCGAGACGACATCAAGAAAAGGGTCACCGCGCTTGTGGCCCGCCTGCGGGCCGAAGGCTGAACGCGGTCAGACGCTGAAGCGGAACCGCGGTGGGCGGTGACGTTCAGCCGGTTACTGAGGAGCGCTTCACCACCTGGTACATGGCGTGGTCCTGCCACCGGCCGGCGATGTTGAGGTACTCCGGCGCCATGCCGAACTGCACGAACCCGTTGCGTTCCAGCACCCGCTGCGATCTGACGTTGTGCAGCAGGGTCTCTGCCTGCACCCGATGCAGTCCCAACTCCTCGAAGGCCACCCGCACGATCTCGCGCACCGCCTTCGTCGCGAACCCCCGGCCATTGTGGCTGGCGCCTACCCAGTAGCCCATGGCGCACGACTGGAACGGGCCCCGCACGATGCCGTTGAGCGTGATGCGACCGATCACCCGACCGGAGTCGCCGAGGATGACGTGGGGCAGCTTCGACCCCTGTTCGTGCTGCTGGAGATCGGCTTGGATGACGCCGTGCTGGCCGTCTGCCGTGAAGTAGTCCTCGCTCCGGATCGGGTCCCACGGCGCGAGAAACTCACGGTTGACGCGGAGCAACTCGGCCAGGGCTGGCGCATCCTCCGAGCTGATGAGTCGAGTGATCTTCACCCACCCATCGTCCCAGGCAGGCATGCCCCCTTCCAAGGCGTGCCCGGCCCGCGTGCTCATGGAACTCCTTGGTCACTCGGGGATCGGCGTCAACATGAACATCTGCAACCACGTCATGCCCACGCAGCTCGTGGGAAACGACAAAGGGCGCTCGTCATCTCTGACGAACGCCCTGATCGTGAAGGGTGGAGCCGAGGGGACTCGAACCCCTGACCCCCACACTGCCAGTGTGGTGCGCTACCAGCTGCGCCACGGCCCCTTGCTGTCGTCCCCGGTCGCCCGGGCACGGAGAGAACTATACACACGCCGGCCGGCATGGTCATATCGCGGGGGTACCCCTCGCGGCTCAGTTCAGGGCCACGTCCGGCGGGAAGTGGGCGACCGCCGCCATCATGCCGCCCTGCCGCCGCAGCACCATCGGCCAGAGATCGTCCGGCCGGTCGACGAAGGCGTCCCCCGGCAGGGCGTCCAGGACGAACCAGGACCCCTCCTCGATCTCCCGTTCGAGCTGGCCGGCACCCCATCCGGAGTACCCGGCGAAGACCCGGATCCCGCCCACGGCGTCCCGCAGCCGCTCCGGATCGACCGACAGGTCGATGGTGCCCACCGCGCCGGAGACCCGGTGGAACCCCTTCACCGGCTTGATCGGATGACGCATCCGGGCCAGGCAGATGGCCGAGTCGGGCTGCACCGGCCCGCCCTCGAAGAGCACCGCCGGGTGTCGGGCCAGGTCGCTCCAGTCGCCCAGGACCTCGGCGACCGGGACCTCGGTGGCCCGGTTCAGCACCACGCCCAGGGCACCGCCGGGCTCGTGGGCGACCAGCAGCACGACCGTACGGTCGAAGTTCGGATCCTTCAGCGTGGGAGTCGCGACCAGGAGCCGCCCGGTCATCGACTCCATGGCTCGGCCACCGATCGCCTGTTCCTCACCCTGCATGTCCCGACACCCGTCAGCCGTACGCCGGTGGGGCGAACCCGACCTCGTCCACCACCCGCCCTGTCAACGCCATGCCACGCACCATAGCCTGCGTCTCGCCTGCTGGTTAAGGTCTGACCGGCGGGTGATCGCGACAGGATCGAGGGAGGGCCGGATGGGTCCCACGGCGGAGCTGGCGGTGATCGGCGGGTCCGGTCTCTACGCGCTGCTCGACGGCGCCACCGAGCACGAGCTGGAGACACCGTACGGCGCACCGTCGGACCGGGTCACGATCGCCGAGGTGGGTGGCCGCCGGGTGGCGTTCCTACCCCGGCACGGCCGGGACCACCGCTACCCGCCGCACCTGATCCCCTACCGGGCGAACCTGTGGGCGCTGCGCTCCCTCGGCGTGCGCCAGGTGCTCGCCCCGTGCGCGGTGGGCGGGCTCCGGCCCGAGCTGGGGCCGGGCACCTTCGTGGTGCCGGACCAGCTGGTCGACCGCACCAGTGGCCGGGCGCAGACCTACTACGACCAGGGCGCGGTGCACGTGTCCTTCGGCGACCCGTACTGCCCGACCGGGCGCCGCACGCTCCTCGACGCGGCGGCCGGGCACGGCGTGACCGCGGTGGACGGCGGGACGGTGGTGGTGGTCGAGGGGCCGCGCTTCTCCACCCGGGCCGAGTCGCGCTGGTTCGCCTCGATCGGCGGCACGGTGGTCAACATGACCGGCCATCCGGAGGCGGTGCTCGCCCGCGAGCTGGCCCTCTGCTACACGTCGATCGCGCTGGTCACCGACCTGGACGCGGGCGTGGCGGCCGGCGAGTCGGTGACCCAGGACGAGGTCTTCCGGGTCTTCGCGGAGAACACCAACGTGCTGCGCGCCGTGCTGCTGTCGGCGGTCGCCGCGCTGCCGAGCGAGCGGGACTGCCCGTGCGGGCACGCGCTCGACGGGATCAAGCTGCCCTTCCCGCTACCCTGACGCGGGAAGCGCCCGAAAAGTCAACCGAGGACCGATAAATTCGGTTAGTCGGGGGGCTGATCGCCGAGCCGCCTCCGGCAACACGCGGGGGACGGAGGCGGTGGGCGATGGCGACGGTCCGCGACACCACGTACGCCCTCCTGCGCGATCTTGGGCTGACCACGATGTTCGGCAATCCCGGCTCCACCGAGGAACCCTTCCTGCAGGACTTCCCGGCCGACTTCCGCTACGTGCACGCGCTGCACGAGGCGTCGGCGGTGGGCATGGCCGACGGCTACGCGCAGGTCACCGGCCGGCCCGCGCACGTCAACCTGCACACCGCTCCGGGCACCGGCAACGGCATGGGCAACCTGGTCACCGCCTGGCACAACAAGACCCCGTTGATCGTCACCGCCGGCCAGCAGAACCGGGAGATGCTGCTGATCGAACCCCGACTGGCCAGCCGCCGGGCGGCCGAGCTGACCCAGCCGTACGTCAAGTGGTCCCACGAGCCGACCCGCGCGCAGGACATCCCGGCGGCCTTCATGCGGGCGTACGCCACCGCGGTCCAGCCCCCGGCCGGGCCGGTCTTCCTCTCCCTGCCCATGGACGACTGGGACCAGCCCGCCGATCCGCCCCCACAGGTGCGTACCGTCGCCACCCGGATCGCCGCGGACCCGGACCGACTGCACGCTTTCGCCGCCGCGCTGGCCGCTAGCCGCGCCCCGGCGCTGGTACTCGGCGCGGCGGTGGACCGGTCCGGCGCCTGGCCGGAAGCCGTCGCGCTGGCCGAGCGGCTGGCCGCCCCGGTCTGGTCCGCCCCGGCACCTGAGCGGGCCGTCTTCCCCGAGAACCACCCGCACTTCCGGGGCGTGCTGCCGTACGCGATCGGTCCGCTCGCCGAGGCGCTGCGCGGACACGACACGGTGCTGGTAGTCGGCGCCCCGGTCTTCCGCTACTACCCGTACGTGCCGGGCGACTACCTGCCGGCCGACGCCCGGCTGCTGCACGTCACCGACGACCCGGACGAGTCGGCCCGCGCCCCGGTCGGGGAGAGCCTGCTCGGCGACGCCGGGCTGACCATGGCGGCCCTGGTCGAGCTACTGCCGCAGGCGGACCGGCCGGCCCCGCCCGCCCGGCCCGATCAGTCGCCGCCCGAACCGACCGACCCGCCGAGCGCCGACGCGCTCTTCGCCGCGCTGGCCCGGCACTGGCCGGCCGACGGGGTGCTGGTGCAGGAGTCACCGTCCAACCTGGCCGCACTGCGCCGCCGGCTCCGGGTCGACCGGCCCCGGTCGTACTTCACGATGGCCAGCGGCGGCCTGGGGTTCGGCCTGCCGGCGGCCGTGGGGATCGCCCTGGCCGAGCGGGACACCGGGCGCGGCCGGCCGGTGGTGGCGGTGATCGGCGACGGCTCGCTGCACTACTCGGTGCAGGCGCTCTGGACCGCGGCGCAGCTCCGCCTGCCGCTCGCCGTCGTGGTCCCGGTCAACCGGCAGTACGCGATCCTCAAGGCGTTCGCCGAGTTGAAGCACACGCCCGGGGTGCCCGCACTGGATCTGCCGGGACTGGACGTGACCGCCATCGCGCGGGGCTACGGCTGCGCCGCCACCGTGCTGGAGTCGCCGGACGCGCTCGGTCCCGCATTGGCGAGCGCGCTCGCCGCCGACCGGCCGACGGTGCTGCCGGTGCCGATCGACACCGACGTGCCCCGGATCCTGTAACGGCGGTCAGCGCCGGACGACGGTGAGCGGGGTGACGCCGGCCACGTCCAGCACCGCCCGGTCGCCGAGCGGGGCCTTCAGCGTGACGCTCACCGGCTTCAGCACCAATTGCAGGGTGCAAGGCCCCGTCGACCGCGTCACCCCGGCCCCGAGCACCACCACGTCGTCCCGCTCCAGCACCAACGGCGTGACGCCGGTGTCGCAGGCGCCCACGCCGACCCGGTAGTCGAGCCGGGTGCCGTCCACCCCGTCCAGGCTCTGAACGCTGACCACCCCGTCGGTCAGCGGCCGGTCGGTGCCCACACCCTCCGGCACGGCACCGATGGCGCCCGCGGCGACCGCGAGCCGCGCCACCGGCACCCGCATTCCCTCCACGGTGAACAGCCAGGCCGGCACCTCCGCCTGACCCCGGCTGGTCCGGACCGGCGCGCTGCCGAGCGTCACCCCGGTGACCGTCAGCGGCACGCAGGGAGTGTCGACCGCGGTGGACACCGGGCCGTCCGGCCCCGGCTGGATGGTCGGGCCACCGGGCTTGGCGACACCGCCGCCGGGCGCCGGCGGGGGCGCCATCGGCCGACCCTCACAGGGCGGCGGGTCCCCCTTGTCCAGTTGGGCGTACGCCTCGGCGGCGCTGACCAGCGGCACCCGCAGCGTGCCGTCGGGGAAGCGGATGGTGCCGTCCGGCGGCGTGGCGGTCGGCATCGGGATCTGGTGCCGGAACCAGCCGTTGGTGAAGACCAGCTTGGTCTCGCCCGTGAAGCCCGGGTCGCCGGTCAGCACGGTGGCGTCCTCGAGCGGCACGTAGCCGCTGCGCCACGCCTGGCCGGGCCGCCAGGCGTCGGCCACCTCGGCGGCCCGCTGGTCGAAGGCCGCCCAGCGCTGGTCCGGGGTGGCGCCGGTCGGCGCGGCGGGGCCGGAGCCGGGCGTGGCGCAGCCAGCGAGGACCAGGAGCGGCAACCCCAACAGGGCGAGTGAGCGACGCATGCCGGTTGGACGCCGCGCCCGCCCCGCCGGTTCCCGGGTCAGTTCTCCCCGCCCAGGTCGGCCTGGTACGCCTCCCAGAGCAGGTCCGCGCCACGCCGCCGATGCCGGTCGAGGGCCCGCAGCAGGTGCCCGGCCTGGGCCCGCACCTCCTCCGCCGGCACGGCGGGCAGCACCGCGGCGTGCTGGAGGGCGGCGATGGCCGCGGCGATGGCGGTGTGCTCGCCGGCCAGCAGCCGCACCCCCCGGTCCAGCCGGGGAGCCTGATACAGCAGTTCGGCGTAGAGGCCGGTGGGACCCTCGGTGACCCGGACGTGCTCAGCGAAGCCCTGCCGGACCGGGCCGAGGTGCACGATCAGGCGTTCCCGCCAGCGCGGCTCCCCGGGCGGCACGGCGAGCGCCCGGGCGAGGGCCTGCACGTCGCCGAGGAGGGTGCCCCGGGGCCGGCGCGCGGCGGCCGGGCGGGCGACGGTGGACGGCTGCTGGATCGGACCGGTGACCATGGGCACCTCCCGCACTGCTGCGCTACCGCGTACAGCGATGGTGAACCCGGGCCTCCGGCCTGTCCAGGCCCGGCCGGCGCCTCATCCGTGCCATCCGTCCCAGTTGTCACACCAGCCCCTACCGGCCCAGGGGATTGCCCGCCATGGTGCGCAGCTGGCCGGCGAGCACGTGCGCGTCGGCGTCCCGGCCGTGATCCGGCCGGCCCGCGGTGATCGCGTCCGCCAGCGCCCGCAGCTCGTACGGCGGCAGGGTGTCCAGCCCCATCCCCTGCAACGGGATGGTGACCTGCCGGCCGGTGTCCCGGTCCCGGGCCACCACGGTCGGCACCCGCACCACGGCGTCGTCGCCGACCCGATGGGCCACCGCCCCGCCCCGCACCTCGGCGGTGGCCAGGTCGACGGTACGGGTGCCGAGGGCGCCGCGAACCGAGGCGCGGGTCCCGTCCAGCCAGGCGGCGGTGCGCAGCACCCGCAGCAGCAGGTAGAGCCCGAGCAGGACGAACGGGAGGCCGCAGAGCCCGACGAACCGCAACCCCGACGGCGGGGTGGCGGAGCCGCCGCCCAGCTCCGGGGGAAGCATGCCCGGGGGCAGGTCCCGCGCGTCGTCGTACGACGGGAAGGGGTCGCCGGTGCCGGTGATCCGGGCCAGCAGGCGGTCGGCGAACACCGGCAGCAGCACGAAGACGGCCCCGACGGCGGTGAACAGGACGCCCACCGCGGCCGCGACGGCGCGTTGGGCGGGCGCGGCGCCCACGGAGAGCCGGACCTTCTCGTTCGTCACAGGCGGCAGCTTAGATCGCCCGGGCAACGGCCGCGGGCTCGGCCTTGACGACCATCTGCCCGATGTGCGGCGATGCATCAGCTTCGGTCAGACATCGGCCAGATTCACCAGCAGGTTCGCCTGACCGACAATTCGCGGCAAGCCAGCGGGCTGGAGATGTGCACGCGCGGCGAGGACGCTCCGGCTGATCTTGTTCCTTCGCCAACTGGAGCTGCAGACATGAAAAGCATCTGGCGAGGTGCGATCGCGGCGGCGGCAGCAGCCGCGATCGTCAGTGGCATCACGGGCGCGGGCATTGCCTACGCCGACCATGCCGACACCGTGGGCGGAGCCGCCAACGGACGCACCTACACCGTCGGCCTCTTCGGCGACATGCCGTACGGCACCAAGGGCCGCGTCGAGTACCCGCGCCTGCTCGAGGACATGAACAACTCGGACATCAAGTTCTCGATCTTCGACGGTGACCTCAAGGCCGGCGGCGACGGCGCCTGCACCGACTCGCTCTACACCCAGTCGCGCGACTGGTTCAACAGCCTCGACCGCCCCGTGGTCGTCGTGCCCGGCGACAACGACTGGACGGACTGCTGGGGACGGTACGGCCCGGGCACCGGCGGCTATGACGCCCTCGAGCGGCTCGACCACGAGCGTCAGGTCTTCTATCCGACCGAGCAGACTCTCGGGCGTCACACGATGACCGTGACGCGGGAGAGCGCGGAGCCCGGCTACGAGAGCTACTGCGAGAACGTCCGCTGGGTCTACGGCTCGGTCATGTTCATCACCCTCAACGTCCAAGGGTCGAACGACAACCTTCCGCACGCGGGCGTCGACGGCGAGAGCCGGCCGGCCGGCGAGATCGCGCGGATGACGGCCGAGCACCAGGCACGTGAGGCGGCCAACATCCACTGGCTGCAGGAGTCGTATGCCGAGGCCACCCGGCTCGGGCTCAAGGGCGTGCTCGTGGACTGGCAGGCCGACCCGAACTTCAACAACGAGCAGAAGCTGCAGCCCCTGCAGTACGACGGCTACAACGAGATCCTTCCTGAGCTGCGCAAGCAGGTTCTCGCGTTCCCGGGTCAGTCGGCGCTCGTCCACGGCGACAGCCACTACTTCAAGGAAGACAAGCCCCTGAAGTACGACAACGGCCAGGTGGTGGCGAACTTCACCCGGGTGGAGACGTTCGGCGACGGCAACACCCACTGGGTGGCGGTGACCATCGATCCGAACGACCCGAACGTGTTCGAGTTCAGCCCGCGGATCGTGGCCGCCAACGTCAACGACCGCTGATCCCTGGACGTAGCTGCACAGACGCCGGCGGCCCCACCCGATGGGTGGGGCCGCCGTCCTGTGGAGGTGCCGGGAATCGAACCCGGGTCCTTCGCCGGTTTGTCAGGGCTTCTCCGAGCGCAGCTCGCTGTGCCTCTACTCGGCCCCTCCGATCACGCGAGCGAGTCGGTGTGACGGGCCCAGTCGCTGATTGATCTCGCCGCACGGACCCCGCGACCGGGTCCGGTTGGCCAGCCTTCTAGCTGATGCCGGCTAACTGGGTCGAAGGCGCTCCCAGGCCGACAGACTTGCTACTCGCCTCAGGCGGCGAGAGCGAAGTCAGCGCGATTGTTCTTGGCGCTTATTGGTTTCCGACGAACGATTCTCGAGACGACGTCGGCTTCCTCGGCTCGCTTCCCCTGCCGCAACGTACGAAGTCGAAACCAGTCACCCCCTCGAAGGGCTGCCCCTGTCGGCAGCATCACCAAGCCTAACGCCTGGCGCAACCGGATTCATTCCGAGGCCGGCCATGGGCCGACACCCGGACAAAACGGATGTTTCAGTCGCCCATACCCTTGCCGCGCCGGCCCGCCGCCCGGGCGATCTCCCGCTCGGCGTCCCGCTTGGCCAGGTCCTGGCGCTTGTCGTACGTCTTCTTACCCTTGGCCAGGCCGATCTCCACCTTTGCCCAGCCGTCGGAGAAGTAGACCTGCAACGGCACCAGGGTGAGACCGCTCTCCCGGGTCTTGCCGATCAGCCGGTCGATCTCCAGCCGCTTGAGCAGCAGCTTCCGGGTGCGCCGGGGCTCATGGTTGGTCCAGGTGCCCTGGGTGTACTCCGGGATGTGCATGCCGTGCAGGTAGAGCTCGCCGTTGCGCTCCTGGGCGAACGCGTCGACCAGCGACGCCCGCCCGGCCCGCAGCGACTTGACCTCGGTGCCGGTCAGCGCCATGCCCGCCTCGTACGTGTCGAGGATGGCGTAGTCGTGGCGCGCCTTCTTGTTGGAGGCGACCACCTTGCGACCCTTTTCCCGTGGCATCGGCGCCACCTCCTTCCGATGAATCCGGCGACCAGCGGCCGCGGAGCGGGATCATGCTACCCGAATGACAAGGGCCCACCCGCGCCGTTTATTCCGGCGCGGGCGGGCCCTTGGAGAGCCGTCGCGGGAGGCTAGACCCGCAGGTAGAAGCGGAGCGTGACCCAGGCGGTGATCGCGCTGACCAGACCACCGACGGCGGCCATCAGCGGGAACGTGAGGAGGATCTCCGACCACGAGATCGGGGTGATCAGGCCCTCCAGGGCGGCCAGCGAGCCACCGCCAGCGACGAGTTTGACGCCGGTCAACGCCAGCAGGCCGAGGATCGAGCCGAACAGGCCGGCGACCACCGCCTCCAGCACGAACGGCGCCTGGATGAACCAGTTGGAGGCGCCGACCAGCTTCATGACCGCGACCTCGCGCCGCTTGCTGTACGCGGCCACCTGGATGGTGTTCGCGACCAGCAGGAGGGCGGCGACCGCCATCACGATCGCGATGGCCAGGGCGAAGTTCTGGATCCCGGTGAGGACGCCGAAGACCTTGTCGAGCAGCTTGCTCTGGTCGACGATCTCGTCGACTCCCTCGGTGTCCTTGTACTGGTCGTAGATGTTCTTGTACTGCTCCGGGTTCTTGAGCTTGAGCCGGAACGACTCGGGCAGCTGGTCCGGCTTGACGGCGTTGACCAGGTCAGGAGCGTCGGCGTACATCTGCTTGAAGCGGTTGTACGCCTCGTCCTTGTTGACGTAGGTGACCTCCTTGACCAAGGGGTCACCCTTCAGCTTCGCGTCCAGGTCGGTGCGCTGCTGCTCGTTGACGTCGGTCTTGAGGAAGATCGAGACCTCTACGTTCTCGTAGTAGAGGTCCTTCATGTCCCCGACCTTCTGATAGAGAAGGCCGCTGCCGCCCAGCATGAACAGCGACACCGCCATCGTGATGATCATCGCGATGGTCATGGTGACGTTGCGCCACAGTCCGACCAGTACCTCGGACAGGACGTACTTCATCCGCATCGGGAAATTCCTCCGGCTCTCCGGCTGAGGTGTTCGTCGTCAGGGTCTACGGATCGTCAGCGGGGACGGCTCAGCCGTAGACGCCGCGAGCCTGGTCGCGCACGATGCGGCCGCTCTCGATCTCAACGACGCGACGGCGCATCTGGTTCACGATGTTGGAGTCGTGCGTGACCATCACGACGGTCGTGCCGGTGCGGTTGATCCGGTCCAGCAGGCGCATGATCTCGATCGACGTGTCCGGGTCCAGGTTTCCGGTCGGCTCGTCCGCCAGCAGGATCAGCGGCCGGTTCACGAACGCCCGGGCCACCGCCACACGCTGCTGCTCACCACCGGAGAGCTCGTGGGGGTAGCGGTGCTCCTTCCCACCGAGGCCGACCAGCTCCAGCACCTCCGGAACGACCCGGCGGGCGACCGCCTTGGTCTTGCCGATCACCTCCAGGGCGAACGCCACGTTCTCGTAGGCGGTGCGGTTCGGCAGGAGGCGGAAGTCCTGGAAGACGCAGCCGATGGAACGCCGGAAGTGGGGTCGCTTCCAGGAACGCATCGACGTGACGTCCTTGCCGTTGACGACGACCCGCCCCTTGTTGGGGGTGACCTCGTGCAGCAGCATCTTGATGATCGTGGACTTGCCGGAGCCGGATGGACCGATGAAGAAGACGAACTCGCCCTTCTCGATCGAGACGGACACGTTGTCGAGCGAAGGCCGGGACGCCTTCGGGTACGTCTTCGTCACTTGCTCAAGCTGAATCACGGGTCGAGAGTCTACGCGGTGTAACGGGAGAGCCAAGCCCCCCGCCCCACCCTTGCGCATCGCGTCATCGATTCAGCCGGTCAGACGGAGATCGATGACGCGCTCCGTCGGAGGCTGATCACGCACCGTCAACGGTGAGCTGCTGCTGCTTCCGCCAGCGAATACCCGCCTCGATGAAGCTGTCGAGATCCCCGTCGAAGACCGCGGACGGATTGCCCGTCTCCTGCTCGGTCCGCAGATCCTTCACCATCTGATAAGGGTGCAGGACGTACGAGCGCATCTGGTCGCCCCACGAGCCGGCGGCGTCGGTCTTCAGGCCCTGGAGCTTGGCCTGCTCCTCCTGCCGCTTGCGCTCCAGCAGCCGGGCCTGGAGCACGCGCAGCGCGGAGGCCTTGTTCTGCAGCTGGGACTTCTCGTTCTGGCAGGTCACCACGATGCCGGTCGGGATGTGGGTGATCCGGACCGCCGAGTCGGTGGTGTTGACGCTCTGCCCGCCCGGGCCGGACGAGCGGTAGACGTCGATCCGCATCTCGTTCTCGGGGATCTCGATGTGGTCGGTCTGCTCGACGACCGGCAGCACCTCGACCCCGGCGAAGCTCGTCTGCCGGCGACCCTGGTTGTCGAACGGGCTGATCCGGACCAGCCGGTGGGTGCCGGACTCGACGCTGAGCGTGCCGAAGGCGTAGGGCACCTTGACCGTGAAGGTGGCCGACTTGAGGCCCGCCTCCTCGGCGTACGAGGTCTCGTAGACCTCGGTCGGGTAGCCGTGCCGCTCGGCCCAGCGCAGGTACATCCGCAGCAGCATCTCGGCGAAGTCCGCCGCGTCCACGCCGCCGGCCCCGGCCCGGATGGCGACCAGCGCCTCCCGGGAGTCGTACTCGCCGGAGAGCAGGGTGCGGACCTCCATCTCCTGGATGGCCTTGGTCAGCCCGGTGATCTCCGACTCGACCTCGGCAAGGGTGCCGGGGTCCGACTCGGCCTGGGCGAGCTCCAGCAGCACCCCGGCGTCGTCGAGCCGGGAGCGGAGGGTGCCGAGCTTGGAGATCTCGCCGTTGACGTACGACAGCTGCGACGTCACCTGCTGCGCCTTGGCCTGGTCGTCCCACAGGTCGGGCGCGGAGGCCTCCTGCTCCAGGCGGGCCTTCTGCTCGCGCAGCTTGTCGAGGTCGAGGACGGCCTCGATGTTGCGCAGGGTGGCGTCGAGTTCCTTGAGCTGTTCGGCGTAATCGGCAGCGGTCACGACAGACAAGCGTACTGCGCTGCCGGGCCGGCTCAGCCGACCGGGGCGGTCTTGAGCCAGGACAGCGCCGCCTTGTGGTAGGCGACCGCGAACTCCAGCGCGCTGGCGTCGTAGTTCTCGCCTTCCTTCTTGGCGTTCTTGACCTGCTCACGCACCGACGCCAGGGCCTCGGTGTGGTACTCGTTCGCGGAGGCGTAGAGGTTCTTGAGCTGGCTGGCCGAGTGCAGGTTGCCGAAGGACATCCGTAGCGCGATCGGGTTACGGATGGTGTCCTTGCCGGGATTTTCCGCCAGCCAGCGGGAGAATGTCCGTTTCCCGGCCGCCGTCAGCGCGTACGGCTGGCTCATCCGCGGCCCGGGCTTGCCGAGCCGCACCAGACCCTTCTCCGCCAGCACCGGAAGCTCCCGGTAGACCTGGCTGCGGGTCATCGACCAGTACGGCGCCAGCCGCCGCTCGGCGGCGGCCATCAATTGGCCGCCTGTCATCGGGCCGTCGTGCAGCAGGCCCAGCAGGGCCGCCGCCGTCGGGTTGACTCCGGATTCCGCCATGCCCTCTAAGCTGCCACTTTGTCGGACCTGGCGTCCAGGATTTGCCGTTTTAGCCACCCGTTGGGCGGTCCGATGTGCACTGTCGGCGGACGACAGTCCGCCGGGGACGGCGAACCCCTCCCCCGGCCGGCCGGTCGCCGGTGACGCTGCGTGCGCCACCGGCGACAGACGCCGAGGTCAGCCCATGTGCGGGTACCCGTGCTCGGTCGGCGGGACGAAGGTCTCCTTGATCGTCCGCGGCGACGTCCAGCGGACCAGGTTGTGCCAGGAGCCCGCCTTGTCGTTGGTGCCGCTGGCCCGGGCGCCGCCGAACGGCTGCTGCCCGACCACGGCGCCGGTCGGCTTGTCGTTGATGTAGAAGTTGCCGGCCGCGTACCGCATCTTCTCGGCCACCTGGTCGACCACCCGGCGGTCGGTCGCGAAGATCGACCCGGTCAGCGCGTACGGGGCGATCGACTCGGCCTGGTGGACCACCTCGTCGAAGCGGGCGTCGTCGAAGACGTGCACGCCGAGGATCGGGCCGAAGTACTCGGTGGTGAAGGTCTCGTGCGCCGCGTCGGAGCACTCGAAGAGCGTCGGCCGGACGAAGTAGCCGACCGAGTCGTCGGCCGTGCCGCCGGCCAGGACCGTGCAGCTGTCGTCGCCCTTGATCAGCTCCAGCGCGGCGAGGTGCCGACCGAACGCCTTGTCGTCGATGACGGCGCCGCCGAAGTTGCTGAAGTCGGTCACGTCGCCGTAGGTCAGCGAGTCGGCGGTGGCGGCAAGCCGATCGCGCAGCCCACCCTCCCAGAGGGACCGCGGCACGTACGCCCGGGACGCGGCCGAGCACTTCTGTCCCTGGTACTCGTACGCGCCACGGATCAGCGCGGTGTGCAGGGCGTCCACGTCGGCGCTGGAGTGGGCGACCACGAAGTCCTTGCCGCCGGTCTCGCCGACCAGGCGCGGGTAGCCCCGGTAGCGGGCGATGTTGTCGCCGACGGTCTTCCACAGGTGCTGGAAGACCTTGGTCGAGCCGGTGAAGTGGATGCCGGCCAGGTCCGGGTCGGCGAGCACGACGTCGGAGACCTCCTCGCCGCGCCCGGTGACCATGTTGATCACGCCGGGCGGCAGGCCGGCCGCCTCGAAGAGCCGCATGGTGAAGTGCGCGGCGAACTGCTGCGTCGGGCCCGGCTTCCAGACCACGGTGTTGCCGAGCAGGGCCGGCGCCGAGGGCAGGTTGCCGGCGATCGCGGTGAAGTTGAACGGGGTGACCGCGTAGACGAAGCCCTCCAGCGGCCGGTGGTCGAAGCGGTTCCACACGCCGGGCGAGGACATCGGCTGCTCCGCCAGGAGCTTGCGGGCGAAGTAGACGTTGAACCGGAGGAAGTCGATCAGCTCGCAGGCCGAGTCGATCTCGGCCTGGACCACCGTCTTGGACTGGCCCAGCATGGTGGCCCCGTTGAGGGTGTCCCGCCACGGGCCGGAGAGCAGGTCGGCGGCGCGCAGGAAGATCGCGGCGCGCTCCTCGAAGGGCAGCGCCCGCCACATCGGCGCGGCGTCCTTGGCGGCCTTGACCGCGGCCCGGGCGTCGTCGTGGGTGGCGTGCCCGGTGACGCCGAGCACGTGGGCGTGCTTGTGCGGCTGCACCACGTCGATCGGGTCGCCGGCGGCCATCCGCTGCTCGCCGGCGATGGTCATCGGCAGGTCGATGCGCTCCGCGGCCAGCTCGGTCAGCCGCCGCTGGAGCCGCTCCCGTTCGGCGCTGCCGGGCTCGTAGGTGTGGACCGGCTCGTTGCGCGGCTCGGGTACGGAGAACACGGCGTCCATCACGGCTCCTGTGCGATCTCGACGGCGGTGGCGAAATCGGACCCGCGGGCACCGACCGGGCGGCCGGGTGCCGGACGCCGCGCGGCGGACCGGTGGCGGCGGCGGGACCTCGGCCAATTCTTCCATGCGACACCCCTCGCCACCCCTGCTGGTACCCACTCCATCGCTGGTTGCCGGACACAGCCGGACGCAACGGACCGTAGGCCGGAAGCCGCTCCCACCGACCAACCGTTGGCCGGGACGCCTTTCCGCCTCCGATCCGTCACCGGCCGGGCGGGGCACGGCGACCCACCCGGCACTCGCGGGCGGGTCCGGAGCGGCCCCTGCGGCGACGCGTAGGCTGGAGGACCGGTGACCTGCCCGGCCCGCGCGGCCGATCCGGCGTCCGTCGAAAGGGAGACGATGAGCAAGCAGCCCGGCAGCTCCACGGCCGCGGAACCGGACCAGCCCGAGGCCGCCCCGGCCGAGGCGGCGGAGCAGGCCACGACCGTCCCGGCCGACGAGGCGGCCCCCGCGGCCGACCGGCCGGCGTACGCGCCCGGCGCGATCGTGCTGGCGGTCGTGACGGTCGGCTGGCTGGCGGCGATGCTCTGGTCCACCCGGGCGGCGATCACCTCGGCCGCGGCCGGCGTCACCGCGATCAGCCTCTCCGCGTACGCGCTGCCGGGCGTGATCACCGCCGCGCTGGTCGCCGGCGCCGCGGTCGCGCTGGCGGTGACCAACCCGCTCGGCCGGGCCACCCTGCGCTTCCTCGCCGCCGTCGGCACCGGCCTGCTCGTCGGGCTCGCCGCCGCGGTGGCCGTCAACCTCACGTACGCCGACAACGCGACCACCAACACGATCGCCGGCACCACCGCGGCGGCCGCCATCATCGGCGGGGCCGTGGCCGGCGCGCGCAACGCCCGCGTGGTGGGTGGCCTGGCCGGCGCGACGCTGGCCGCGCAGCTCTTCGTCGTGCTGTTCAGCCGTGCCCGGGATCCGCTCTCCGACCTGTTCGGGGCCGGGGACACCCAGCAGTCGATGCTCGACGCCGCGAAGTGGGTGTCCCGCACGGAGTCGCTGCTCGCCGGGCTGATCGCCGGCCTGGTCGCCTTCGGCTACCTCGCCTGGACGCGCCGTCGCGCCGCTCGCCGGGAAGGGGTCGCGCCCGAGCTGCGCTGGCCGGCGTACCTGGTCGCCGGGGCCGGGCCGGGCCTGCTTCTGCTGCTCACCGAGGTGATCATCCGGGTCGGCGGGCACGGGCTGCTCGACCTGGCCGCCGCGCTCAGCGAGGCGGACCAGGTGGCGCAGACCGCCCTCGGCACCTCGCGGGTGGACAACGGCATCTGGGTGCTCTTCGTGGGGGCGCTGACCGCGCTCATCGCGTTCGGCCGCACCCTGGGCCCGCGCCCCGTCGCCGACGACGACGAGCCGGCCGCCTGACCCCCGCCGCGAGCGTCAGGAGACCTCGCCCAGCAGCAGGTCCAGCTCGGTCACGTCGTACCACTCAAGCTCGTGGTCCTCGGCGCCGTCGACGGTGAACTGGGCGTCCGGGTCGCCGGCCTGCGCCTCCACCACCACCTGGGCGGCGGCGGCCACGTCGTCCACCGCCTCCGCCCCGTCCACGTGGATCGCGGCCACCGCCTTCACCGGCGCCGGCCCCGCCAACCGCACCACGCTGGACCCCAGCTCGCCGTCGACCCGGGCGACCGCCCGGGCCGGCAGGTCCACCGAGACGACCACCCGGCGCCGGGGCGCGCCCGGGTCGGCCCGGAGCAGCAGCAGCGCGTCCTGGGCGGCCCGGGTGAAGGCGACGTACTCCAGTTCCTCCTCGTCGCCCTCGGCGTACCACTCGCGCAGCTCCGGGGTCACCGCGTGCGCCTCACCGGCCGGGAGCCCCTCCTCGCGCAGCCGCGCGAGCATCGGGACGGTGGCCGGCACGTACACCCGGACAAGCTCGTCGGTCACCGTTCTCTCCCCTGCTCAGACCCGGGCCGGCGGGCGCCGGCTCCGGGCGCCGATCATGCCGTACGCCGAGACCGTCATACACCTCGCACCCGCCGGGGAGAAGTTCCCCCGCCGGTGAGTCCGAAGCCGGAGCGACGCGTCGGGCGCTGGGGCCGGGCGACGACTGATGGCAAACTGAGCCAAACGAAACCAACTCCGGGAGTCGTCGTGGAGCCCAGGTTCCTGCTGCTGTCCGACGTGGCCGCCGAGCTGAACGTGTCGGACTCGCAGGTCTACCACATGGTGCGCAGCGGCGAGCTGCCCGCCATCAAGATCGGCGGGCGCGGCCAGTGGCGGGTCGAGCGCGCCCGCCTGGAGGAGTACATCCAGCGGAAGTATGCCGAGACCGCCGACTGGGTACGCGGCAACCCGCTCACCGACCGCGACGGGGAGTGACCCTCTGATTCCACACCGGCATTGACGGTCGGCGTTGCCCTGCCCGAGAATGAAGCCAGTCGGAGGCAAACAAAGGCAAACGCAAGGAACAGGGGTTGTGGCCGCCGAGCTCACCCGGGCGTCCCGACGGGTCGTCCCGGCCCGCCGCCGCGCCACCCGGCCGGCCCTCCAGCTCCGCCGACTGCGGGTGTGCGAGCCCCGCCCCGGGGCGGTCGAGGCCGCCGCCGTGCTCGCCGGGGCGGGCGGCGCGAGCTGGGCGATCGCCCTCCGCCTGGAACACCGTCGCGGCACCTGGCTCTGCACCGTCCTGGACGTCCTCTGACCGGCCGGGTGCGGGAGACCTCGGACGGAGATGGCCCCGGTAGGGGCCGAATCCCACCAGGATCTCTGGGCGGTGCGGTGATGCGGACGGGCCCCGGCCGTGGTCGGCCGGGGCCCGTCGGGGCTGGTGCGGGCGGGGTCAGTTGCCGCCGTTCGGAGCGCCGTGGCAGCGCTTGTACTTGCGGCCGGAACCGCACGGGCAGGGCGCGTTGCGGGACGGGCCCTCCCCGCCGTCCACCTGGCCCGGCGCGGCCCGCCGGGCGGTGCTGGCCGCGATCGCCTGGCCGCTCATCCCGGCCGGGGCCCGGCGCGGGCCCGCGGTCGCGGGACGCTCCGACCCGTTGCGACCGACGCCCAGTGCGGGCGCCTGCTGCTCGACGGGCTCCATGACCGGGCCACCCCGGCCGGCCTCGCCGTCGACGGAGGGCGCCGAGTATTGCAGGCCCTGCTGCTGCGGCGCGCGGTTGAGACCCTTGGCGCGGACCTCCACCGGCTTCTCCAGCAGCTGCACCTCCTCGGCCTCCGGCTCGGGCTCCTCGACCTGCACCTCCAGGTTGTACAGGAAGCCGACCGTCTCCTCCTTGATGCCGTCCATCATGGTGGCGAACATGTCGAAGCCCTCGCGCTGGTACTCGATGACCGGGTCGCGCTGGGCGTAGGCCCGCAGACTGATGCCCTCCTGGAGGTAGTCCATCTCGTAGAGGTGCTCGCGCCACTTGCGGTCGATCACCTGGAGCAGGACCATCCGCTCGAGCTGGCGGACCGCCTCCTCGCCGAGCTGCTCCTCGCGCCGGTCGTACGCGGCGTGCGCGTCCTCCTTGAGGCGGGCGAGCAGGAAGTCCTGGTCGAGACCGGCCCGGGAGCCGACCTCCTCCTCCAGCTCCTCGATGGTGACGCCCACCGGGTAGAGCTGCTTGAGGCTGGACCAGAGCTGCTCGAGGTCCCAATCCTCGGCGTAGCCCTCGCTGGTGGCGCCCACCACGTACGCGCCGACCACGTCGTCGATCATGTTGCGGACCTGCTCGGAGAGGTCCTCGCCGTTGAGCACCCGGAGGCGCTCGGCGTAGATCACCTGGCGCTGCTTGTTGAGCACCTCGTCGTACTTCAGGACGTTCTTCCGGATCTCGGCGTTCTGGCCCTCGATCTGGGCCTGCGCGCTCTTGATCTGGCGGGTGACCATCTTCGACTCGATCGGCACGTCCTCCGGGATGTTGAAGCGCTCCATCACCGCCTCGACCGCGCCGGCCCGGAAGCGCTTCATCAGGTCGTCCTGCAGCGACAGGTAGAAGCGGGACTCGCCCGGGTCGCCCTGCCGGCCGGCGCGGCCGCGCAGCTGGTTGTCGATGCGGCGCGACTCGTGCCGCTCGGTGCCCAGCACGTAGAGACCGCCGGCGGCGGCGACCTCCTCCGCCTCGACGTCGCAGGCCTGCTTCCACGTGGGCAGGACCTCCTCCATCGCCTTGGCGTACTCCTCCGGCTGCTCAACCGGATCGAGGCCGCGCTGGCGGAGTTCGTTGGCGGCGAGGAACTCGGGATTGCCGCCGAGCAGGATGTCCGTACCGCGGCCGGCCATGTTGGTGGCGACGGTGACCGCGCCCTTGCGCCCGGCCTGGGCGACGATCTCCGCCTCCTTGGCGTGGAACTTCGCGTTCAGCACGGAGTGCGGGATGCCCCGGCGGCGCAGCAGCTGGGAGAGGATCTCGGAGTTCTCCACCGAGACCGTGCCGACCAGCACCGGCTGGCCCTGCTCGTGCCGCTCGGCGATGTCCTCGACGACGGCGTTGAACTTGGCCTTCTCGGTCTTGTAGATGACGTCCGCCCGGTCGAGGCGGACCATCGGCCGGTGCGTCGGGATGGTCACGACGCCGACCTTGTAGACCTTGTTGAACTCGCTCGCCTCGGTCTGGGCGGTACCGGTCATGCCGGAGAGCTTCTCGTAGAGGCGGAAGTAGTTCTGGAGGGTGATGGTGGCCAGGGTCTGGTTCTCCTGCTTGATCTCCACCCCCTCCTTGGCCTCGATCGCCTGGTGCATGCCCTCGTTGTAGCGGCGGCCGTGCAGGATGCGGCCGGTGAACTCGTCGACGATCAGGACCTCGCCGTCGCTGACGATGTAGTCCTTGTCGCGCTTGTAGAGCTCCTTGGCCTTGATCGCGTTGTTCATGTAGCCGACCAGCGGCGTGTTGACCGACTCGTAGAGGTTGTCGATGCCGAGCCGGTCCTCGATCTTGGCGACGCCGCGCTCGGTGATCGCGATGGTCCGCTTGGCGTGGTCGACCTCGTAGTCGCCCTCGCCGTCGGTGCCGGGCTGGAGGCGGGCCACCACGGCGGCGAACTCCTGGTACCAGCGGGCGGAGTGCTCGGCCGGGCCGGAGATGATCAGCGGGGTCCGGGCCTCGTCGATGAGGATCGAGTCGACCTCGTCGACCACCGCGAAGAAGTGGCCGCGCTGCACCAGCTCGTCCCGCGACCAGGCCATGTTGTCGCGCAGGTAGTCGAAGCCGAACTCGTTGTTGGTGCCGTAGGTGATGTCGCACTCGTACGCGGCGCGGTGCTCGCTGGCCGGCCGGTTGGGCAGCACCACGCCCACGGTGAGGCCGAGGAACTCGTGCACCCGGCCCATCCAGGCGGCGTCGCGCTCGGCCAGGTAGTCGTTCACCGTGACCACGTGCACGCCCTCGCCGGCGAGCGCGTTGAGGTAGACCGGCATGACCGAGGTCAGGGTCTTGCCCTCACCGGTCTTCATCTCGGCGATGTTGCCGAAGTGCAGCGCCGCGCCGCCCATCACCTGGACGTCGTAGGGCCGCTGGCCGAGCACCCGCGAGGCCGCCTCCCGGCACACCGCGAACGCCTCGGGCAGCAGGTCGTCGAGGGTCTCACCGTCGGCGAGCCGCTCCCTGAACTGCTCGGTCATGCCGCGCAGCTCATCGTCGGTGAGGTTGACGTAGTCGTCCTCGATCGAGTTGACGGCGGCGGCGATGGCCTTCAGCCGGCGCACCATGCGGCCCTCGCCCGCGCTAAGGACCTTTTCCAGAATCGACACGGATCAACGCTCCCCTAGACAGTCTCGAACCATCGTAGGCGCTCCATCGCGGCGATGGTCACTGGTGGCGGCGGTCCGGGGCGGGGAACCCGACATAACGCCCCGGGCGGGCGCTGACCGGCGGTTATCCGGTTACGCCCAACGCGAACGATCCGGCACGATGACCCGATGGAGCCCGTGGAGATCATCGAGGACGGCCTGCTGCTGCGACCGTGGCACGCCGAGGACGCCGACGCGGTGTACCGCGCCTGCCAGGATCCGGACATCCAGCGCTGGACCACCGTACCTCGCCCGTACCTGCCCGAACACGCCCTCGGATTCGTGACCGCGATCAGCGGGCAGGCCTGGGCCGACGGCACCGGGGCGCCGTTCGCCGTCTGCGACGCCGACACCGGCGAGCTGCTCGCCTCGTGCGGTCTCGTGTCGATCGACCGGGCCCTGGACTCCGCCGAGGTGGGCTACTGGACGGCGCCCTGGGCCCGCGGCCGGGGTGTGGCGGTCCGGGCCACCCGCGCGGTCGCCCGCTGGGCGTTCGACGCGCTCAAGCTGCGCAGGGTGATCTGGCAGGCCGAGGTCGGCAACCACGCCTCCCGGCTGGTCGCACTGCGGGCCGGGTTCCGGATCGAGGGCGAACTGCGGCTCGCCCACCCGGCCGTCGACGGCCGCCCGGAGGGCTGGCTCGGGTCGCTCTTCCCACACGAGCTGGCCGCGCCCGGCGAGCCCGTGCCGTTCGGACCGGACACCCTGCCGGCCCGCCGGGCCGCCGTGTTCGGCCGTCCCCAGCCCGTTCTCTTCGCCACCGCGGCGGGCACCGAACTGCGGCTGCGCCCGCTGGCAGAGCACGACCTCGACGCGGTGATCGAGACCTGCCGGGACGAGGACACCGTCCGCTGGACCACCGTCCCGCACCCCTACCTGCCGGAGTACGCCGAGGGGTTTCTGCGGGACGTCGCACGGGCCGCCTGGGCCCGGGGCACCGGCGCCACCTTCGCCATCGCCGACGCCGACGACCGGTACGCCGGCACCATCGATCTGCGGATCTCCCCCGCCTCCCCGCTCGTCGCCGACGTGGGCTTCATGACCGCCCCGTGGGCCCGGGGGCGCGGCTGGATGCCGGCCGCGCTCGGCGCGCTGAGCGCCTGGGGATTCACCACGCTCGGCCTCGCCCGGATCGAGTGGCGGGCCAACGTGGGCAACACCGCCTCCCGGCGCGCCGCCGAGAAGGCCGGCTTCGTCTTCGAGGGCACCGCCCGGGCCGGCATCCAGCACCGGGGGGAACGCGTGGACGTCTGGGTGGCCGGGCTGCTGCCGCAGGATCTGGCGTGACGCCTGAGACGATCGAGGCGTACGGGGTGCGGCTGCGGCCGTCCCGGCTGGCCGATGTGGCGGACACCGTGGCCGCCTGCACGGATCCGCTGACCCGGCGGTTCATGACCGGCCTGCCGGACCCCTACACCGAGGAGAGCGCCCGCTGGTGGATCACCGAGGGCGCGCCTGCGGCCTGGGCCACCGGCGGTGCCGCGTACGCGATCGCCGACCCCGCCACCGACCGGCTGCTCGGCGCCGTCGGGCTCAGCAACCCGGTGCCGGCCCGCCGGCAGCTGGAGATCGGCTACTGGGTGGCGCCGTGGGCACGCGGTCGGGGCGTGGCCACGGCGGCCACCCGGGCGCTGGCCGAACGGACCTTCGCCGCCGACACCGCCCGGCTGGAACTGCTCGCCGCGCCCGAGAACGTGGCCAGCCAGCGGGTGGCACTCGCCGCGGGCTTCCGGCACGAGGGGGTACGCCGCGCGGCCGGCACCGCGCCCGACGGCGGCCGGTACGACCTGGTCGCCTGGGTACGCCTCGCCGACGACCCGCCCGGGCCGACCGCCCGGCCGCTGCCGGACCTGCCCGGGGGCCGGCTCACCGACGGGGTGGTCGCCCTGCGCCGGCTCGGGCCGGCGGACGTGGACCCCCTGCACCGGCTGCACACGCTGCCGGAGGTGGTGGCGAACCGGGTGCCGCCGGTCCCGCCCACCAGGGAGTCGATCGAGCGGCGCTGCCGCCTGGCGGAGAGCCACTGGCTGGCCGGCCGCTCCGCCGATGTCGCCATCGTCGACGCGGGCACCGGCGCGGTGGCCGGCGGGTGCGCGCTGGTGTACGACGAGCCGTCCACCGGCCAGGCCATGCTCGGCTACAGCCTGCTGCCCGAGGCGCGGGGCCGGGGGCTGGCCACCCGGACGGTCGGCCTCGTGGCGGGCTGGGCGTTCGACATCGGGCTGGCCCGGCTCTGGGCCGGCACCCGGCCGGAGAACGTCGCCTCGCAGCGGGTGCTGGAGAAGGCCGGATTCCGGCGCGAGGGGCTGCTGCGCGGCCGGCTGCCCGGCCCGGCCGGCAGCCGCCTCGACTCGGTGCTCTACGGCCTGCTGGCCGCCGACCGCGCCAGGCCCCGCTGACGGCGGGAGCCGTGGTGGTGGTCCACCACGGCTCCCGCCGGTCGTGCTCGCGGTGGTCAGGGGTCAGGCGTCGAGCGAGATGATCCCGTAGTCGTAGGCGTGCCGGCGGTAGACGACGCTCGGGCGGCCGGACTCCTTGTCCTGGAACAGGTAGAAGTCGTGGCCGACCAGTTCCATCTGGAACAGGGCGTCGTCGACGGTCATCGGCTCGGCGGGGTGCACCTTCTCCCGCGCGATGTGCCAGGGCTGGTCGTCGTACTCCTCGTAGCCGTCCTCGTCGGGCCGTTCGGCGACCGCGGTGGCCGTCCCGTGCCCGTTCAGCACCGCCAGTCCGGGCCCGTCCAGGTCGGCGACCGGCAGGTCCGCGGTGGCGGCGGCGACGGAGAGCGGCGCGTGCCGCCCACGGTGTACCCGACGCCGGTCGGCCGCCCGGCGGAACCGGGTGTCCAGCTTGGCTATGGCCGCGTCCAGCGCGCTGTAGAAGTCATTCGTGCAGGCCTCGGCCCGGATCACCGGACCGCGCGTCACGCAGGTGATTTCCACCCGCTGGCAGTGATCGGCCTGGCGCGGATTGCGCTCGTGGAACAACTCGACGTCCACGCGAATGAGCTTGTGGTCGTAGCGTTCGATCTTCGCGAGCTTTTCAGCTACGTGCACCCGGTAATGGTCCGGCACTTCGACGTTACGGCCCTTGACCACGATGTCCACGTGACCTCCCTTGTTCGGACGGTCGTTCGGTTCGATATCTCCGGTCGACGTGCCCTGGGAGTGCCCCGCTCGGCGTCGACCGGTTGCGTGCGGCTACGCCTCCTTCCAGTGCCGGGAGAAGGTTGGAACGCCTCCTACCCCCGACACGAAGACGCTAACTCCTGTTCGGCCACCAGTCACCCCAAGTTGCCGGGAGAGGCCGCGAAATTTAACAGCTCATACACCATGGGGTGAAACGGAAACACGAAGCGTCACTGATGGTGCCGCTTTTGCGTTGCGGCGAGCACGGCCGCGGCCTTTGGCGTCATTCCCGCCGCGCGCAAGACCCGGCTTACGGCCGCCAGCGTCGCCCCGGTGGTGACGATGTCGTCGAGCAGCACCACCGGCCCGTCCACCGGCGCCCCGCCGACCCGGCGCAGCCGGAAGGCGCTGTCGGCCGCGGCGGCCCGGCCCGCGCTGTCCAGTTCGACCGAGTCCGGCCGGGGCAGCGCCCGCAGCGGCCGGAGCACCCGAACCCGCCAGCCGGCCGCCCGCAGCCGGGCCGCCGCCTGACCGGTCAACCGGCCCAGGTGGTCGCCGTAGCGGGCCCGGGCCGCCCGCGCGGTGTCCGGCACCGGCACCAGGGTCACCGGCCGGGCCGCGCCCGCCGCGGCGGCCACCACCTCGGCGAGCAGCGCTCCCAACGGCCGGGCCAGCCCGTGCCGGCCCCGCTCCTTGTACGCCAGCAGCCCCGCCCGCAGCGCCCCCGCGTACGGACCGAGGGCGACGCAGGGCGGCAGGTCCGGCGGGGCCGGGTCTGGACGGGTGGGCGCGGGACGCAGCGACGCCAACTCACCGACGCAGCCCGGGCAGAAGCCCTGCCGTAGGCCGGCGACGCGCTCGCCGCAGCCGGCGCAGCCCGAGGGCAGCACCGGATCGGTCAGGTCCGACCAGAGCCCGCCCAGGTCCGGCACCGGCACCTCTCAGTAGAGGAAGAACGGGGCGCTCGGGTCGGACGGCTTGGCTCCGGCCGCGACGTCCCGCACCTGCGCCCGCTCGATCTCGGTGAACGGGTTGTTCCGGTATGCCCTGGTGGCCTGGTACATGAACGAGTAGGACGGCAGCGCGCCGGACGAGCCGCCCGGGAAGGCGGCAAGGTGGGACACCGGCGCACCGGTGTCGCTGTTGAGCGGGAACTGCACCGCCCCGTCGACCGTGGTCTGGTAGATGGCCGGCTGGCGCCCGTCGTTGCCGGCGAAGACCAGATAGTTCTCCGCGTACCAGTCCACGGCGGTGAGCTTGGTGAGCCGGGTGGCCAGCCGGCGCGGCTTGCCCACGGTGACCACACCACCGTCGGCGCTCACCGGCGCGACGTAGAGCTCGCCGCTCATGATCAGCGCGATCCGGTGCCCGTCGAGCGAGGCGGCCACCGCGGTGACCGGACCGGACAGGTCGTCCACCGGGCTCATCCCGGCCGCGCCGTCGAAGCGGTAGAGCGTGCCGTCCGCCACCACCAGGCCGGACGGGTGCTGCACGTCGGCGGAGCGGAGCCAGACCGGGCGGCCGATCGAGCGGAAAAGCCGAGAGCTCCGGTTGTCGACGGTCACCTCACCGCGGCCGGAGCCGACCTGCAAGCGCTGCTTCTGGTCCGAGCGGGTCACCAGCGCCGCCAGCACCTCGTCGCCGGCCCGACTGAGCGCCGCCGACACCACGTTCCGGTTGTCGGCGGCCGCCACCGGCACCGCGCCGACCGGCTCGTTGCCGATGGCGAGCGGATGGATCGCCCCGCCGTAGACGCAGAACCGCTCCGGCGTTCGCAGGTTCGGGTAGAGCGGATGGGCCTCCCGCTCCTGCCCCAGGTCGACGGTGCGCCGCTGCTGGTTCTGGATCTTCAGGTCCAGCTGCCCGGTCAATTCCTGCAGGGACCAAGCCAGCTGGGTGGCGAGCTTGGCGAGCCGGTCGTCGTAGGCCGCCGGCATGGTGAGGTTGACCTCCCAGCGATCGTCGGAGCCGGTGACGTTGTTGATCAGCCCGGTGCCGTCGGGCACCTTGGTCACCCCGGAGGCCAGCCATTCGGACGGGCCGCCGGTCAGCCACCGCACCACCTCGGTGACCCGCCGTTCGGCGGGGACCGCGCTGGGCAGGTAGCGCCAGTCGGGCACCAGCTGGCTCTGGTCGGAGTTCCAGAAGTAGACGGTGTACGTACCGTAGTACTGGCGCAGCGCCTCGTCGGTGAGCAGCAGCACGTTCGGCAGGTCGGTGATCAGCAACCCCTGAGTGCCGGGATCGGCGCGACGGAGCTTGAACTTGTACTCGACGTCCCGGCCCGCCGGCTCCTCCAGGGTGCCGTCTGCGCGCAGCACCCCGACCTGCTGCGCCCGCACCGTCACCTGCCAGGTGCCCTGATTGGTCAGCAGTGTGGTCTCCGGGGACTCCAGCAGCCGGACCACGGTCAGCTCGACCTCGCTGCTCTGCTTCTTCCGCAGCCGGCCCTGGGCCTCCTTGGCGATGAACTTCTTGACCCGGTCGTACGCCTGCTCCCGCTCGCCCGCCGCCGCGGCCAGGTATTCGCGGATGAACTCCTTGGGGTCCTCGGTCGCGCTGCGGGTCGGCGGTTGGCCGCCACTGCCGTTGAGCGAGCCAGACTCGACCGCCGGCCCCCGGCCGTCGACCTGGACCTCGGTGCGGTCGGGGATGCCGCAGCCGGCCAGCCCGGCGGGCAGCAGCGCGCCGGCCAGCAGCACGGTCAGCAGACGGCGCCTCACGACGTCACCTCGGCCCGGTCCGCGCCCTCGGCCGGCCCGATGGCCAGTGTCCCGGCGCCGCTGCCCGGCCCGATGGCCAGCAGGCCGCCGTCGCGGGGGCCGCCGAACGGCAGCGCGGCGTCGGCCGGCACCAGCCGCAGCGGCGAGGTGGTCAGCCGATCGCCGGACCGGGCCGGCAGGGTCAGCCGGAACTGGGCGCCCTGGCCGGGGGCGCCCCAGGCCTCCAGCCAGCCGCCGTGCAGCCGGGCGTCCTCCAGGCTGATCGACAGGCCGAGGCCGGTGCCGCCGGTCTGCCGGGCCCGGGACGGGTCGGCCCGCCAGAACCGGTTGAAGACCAGCTTCTCCTCGCCCGGCTTGAGCCCGACGCCGTGGTCCCGCACGGTGATCGCCACCGCGTTCTGGTCCATCCCCAGCGTGATCCGGACCGGCTTGGCCTCGCCGTGCTCGACCCCGTTGCCGACCAGGTTGCGCAGCACCCGCTCGACCCGGCGCGGATCCACCTCGGCGATCACCGGCGTGTCCGGCAGGTCCAGCTCGAGGGCCACCCCGACCCGCTCGGCCAGCCCGCCCAGCCGCTCCGCCACCCGGTGCACCACCGGCACCAGGTCGGTCGGCTCGGAGTCCAGCACGGCGAAGCCGGCGTCGAAGCGGCTGATCTCCAGCAGGTCGGTGAGCAGCTCCTCGAACCGGTCCAGCTCGGCCTGGAGCAGTTCGGCACTGCGGGCCACCGCCGGGTCGAACTCGTCCCGCTCGGCGAAGATCAGGTCGGCGGCCATCCGGACCGTGGTCAGCGGGGTCCGGAGCTCGTGCGAGACGTCCGAGGTGAACCGGCGCTGCAACCGGGACATCTCCTCCAGCCGCAGGATCTGCCGCTGCAGGTTGGTCGCCATCTGGTTGAACGAAGCGGCGAGCAGGGCCAGGTCGTCCTCGCCGTTGACCACCATCCGCTGGTCGAGCAGGCCGGCCGAGAGCCGCTGGGCGGTCCGGGCGGCCACCCGGACCGGGGTCACCACCAGCCGGGTGACCAGGGCCGCCAGCAGGCCGAGCAGGAGCACCAGGGCCGCGCCGGTGGCGACCACGGTGGCCCGGGCGTCCGCCGCGGTGGCGTCCTGCCGGGCCAGCGGTACGAGGTAGTAGAGCTCCACCTGCCCGAACCGGGTCGGCACCGGCGAGCCGTACACGAGGTACTTGGTGCGCTCGCCGCCGAGCGTGCCGGTGCGGACCTGGTGGGCCACGTTGCCGGCGGCGACGGTGGCCCGCAGCTCCGACCCGATCAGCGGGCGCACCTGCACGTCCGGCGAGGTACGCGGCTGGATGGTCCCGGTGAAGTTGTCCGCGGTGATCGCCACTACCACGCCGTTGGTCTGCGCCGGGTCACCGCCGGCTAGGTAGTTGACCGTCCCGTCGATGGTGTCCTGGAGCTGGGCCTCCTGCGGCTGGCTGTAGAGGCTGAACTGCTTCGACGCGTACTCGCTGCCGTTGCGCAGCCGCCCCAGGACGTCGGTTTCGGTGTTCTCCAGCAGGATGCTGGTGATCTTGTCGGCGATCAGGTAGGCGAACCCGCCCACCAGCAGGCTGGAGGCGACCAGCGTGATGGTCACCACACGCACCTGCAGCGACCGCCGCCAGGTCTGGTGGACGGCGCCGGCCAGCCCGGCGACGTGCGCGGCGAGGGCGCGCCACAGCGCCCGCGCGGCGCGCCACAGCGCCCGCGCGGCGCGCAGCCAACGGGACGCGGGGGTCGGGGAGTCGGGGGGCGGGGAGGTCACCACAGTGTGACCAGGCTATCCGGTACCAGCCTTGTAGCCCACGCCCCGCACGGTGAGGATGATTTCCGGTCGCTCCGGATCCGGCTCGATCTTGGCCCGCAGCCGCTGGACGTGCACGTTGACCAGCCGGGTGTCGGCGGCGTGCCGATAGCCCCAGACCTGCTCCAGCAGCACCTCGCGGGTGAAGACCTGGCGCGGCTTGCGGGCCAGCGCGACCAGCAGGTCGAACTCCAGCGGGGTGAGCTTCACCTCCTCGCCGTCCCGGGTGACCGTGTGCGCCGGCACGTCGATGGTGATCTGGTTGCCGGGCGGGCCGATGGTGAGCAGCTCCGGCGCCACGTCCTCGCCCCGGCGCAGCCGGGCCCGCATCCGGGCCACCAGCTCCTTGGGCTTGAACGGCTTGACCACGTAGTCGTCGGCCCCCGACTCCAGGCCGAGCACCACGTCGACGGTGTCGCTCTTGGCGGTGAGCATGACGATCGGCACGCCGGACTCGGTCCGGATCGCCCGGGCCACGTCGATGCCGCTCATCCCGGGAAGCATCAGGTCGAGCAGGACGATGTCGGGCCGACTGTCACGGAACGCGGCCAGTGCCCGTTCCCCGTCCGCGACGAAGGAGGGCACGAAGCCCTCGCTGCGCAGGACGATGCCGAGCATCTCGGCGAGCGCGGGGTCGTCGTCGACCACCAGTACCCGGGCTCTCATGGGGTTTATCGTTCCATCCCCGTTCGGTTAGGAGGGTTCGGCGTTATCACGGCACGGTACTGCGGCGCGCGGTCCCGCACCACAGGTGCGGACCCGGACGCCCGCGTGGCGCGCCGCGGGCCCGCGGGTCAGCCGGCGCAGGACCGGCCGTGCAACCATGATCTCCCGGCGGTGCCCCCGCCCGCCACCACGAGCCCGCCCGCCAGGAGTACGCGTGCCCGACGTCGGCCCGACCGCCGTGCTCCCGCGCCGCCCGCTGACGGTGGGCGAGCTGCTGGACTCGGCCGTCCTGCTGCTGCGCGGCCAGGCCCGGCTGCTGGTCCCGCTCGGTGTCCTGCTGGCCCTCGGCGAGCAGGTGCTGCTCCACCCGCTGCGGCTGCTGGCCGGCGCGCGGCCGCCGGAGTGGCTGCCCGCCGACGACCGGTTCGGCGCGTACTGGCTGCTGCTCGCGGTGGGAGCCGGCACCGAGGCGTCGATCATCGCGCTGCTCGGCAACCCGGCCGCGCGGGGCGCCGGAGCGGCGCTGCTCGGCCGCCGGGCCGGCCTCCGGGAGCTGCTCCGCGGCGCCCGCTGGGGAGCCACCCTGCTGGTCGCGGCGGCGGTCGGGCTCACCGTGTTCCTCGCCGGGCTGGCCGGCCCGGCCTGGTTCGTCGCGTACGGGCTGCTCGGTGCCGCCGTGCCGGCGCTGGTCGTGGACCGGGTGCCGGCGTACCGGGTGCCGGGGCGGGCGCTGCGGCTGGCGGTACGCGGGGGCCTGCGGGCCGCCGCCATCCGGCTCCTCGGCTACCTCGGCTGGTGGCTGATCCGGCTCGGCATCGGTCTGGGCGGCTACCACGGCCTGGGGCTGCTGGGCCTGTTCGACGTCAGCGCGTGGGCGCTGCCGGTCGCCACCGTCTGCTGGGTGGGCGTGAACGCCGCCGCCTACCCGGCGCTGGCCTGTCTCGACGCGGTGCTGCACCTGGAGACCCGGATGCGCACCGAGGGGTTGGACATCCGGCTCTCCCGCGCTCCGGCCGACACCCCCGAGGCCGTCCTGCTGGCGGTCCCCCGGTGAGCCGGTGGTGGACCGAGGCGGTCGCCGCGCTCGGGGACGCCCTGCCGCTGCCGCTGGCCGCCCTGCTCCTGCTGCTCGCCGCGGTGCTGGCGGCGCTCGGCTGGTACTTCTTCCCGGCCTGGGTGCCCCGCCGGCTCCCCCGCCCGCACCTGCCCCGACTCCGCCTGCCCCGACTCCAGCGGCCTCGGCTGCGGCTTCCCCGGCTCCGGCTGCGGTTGCCGAGGCGGCGCCGGGCCCCGTCGGCGCAGACGCCGGCCCTGGTGCCCGCGCCCCGGGCGGCCGAGCCGGCGCCGGCTGGCCACACCGGCCTCGCCGACCGGCTCGCGGCCGAGGGCCGGTACGCCGAGGCGGTCCGGGAGCGGCTGCGCGACATGGTCCGCGAGCTGGTGACGCGGCGGGTGGTGGAGCCCCGTGCCGGGCTGACCGTCACCGAGCTGACCACGGCGGCCGCCCAGGTGCGGCCCGGGGTGCGCCCCGCCCTGCACGCCGCCAGCACGATCTTCTCCGACCTCTGGTACGCGCAACGGCCGGCCACTCCTGAGCACGACCGCCGGATGCGTGACCTCGCCACCGACCTGCACCGCGAACTGGCCGGAGACGGGGAGGGCCGGTGACCGCCACCCTCGACCGGCCCCGCCCCGCCGCCCCGGCCCGGCCCGGACGGCGCCGGCACCGGGTGCTGATCCCGCTCGGGCTGGCCGGGCTGCTCATCGTGGCCACCCTGGTGTGCCACGCCGTGGACCAGCCCGACCCGGCCGACCGCGGCTTCCTCTCCCCGGTCGCCACCGGCGACGACGGCGGCAGCCGGCTGGCCGAGGCGCTGCGTGGGCAGGGCGTGACGGTACGCCGGGAGAGCGACACCCTGCGGGCCCTCGCGGCCGCCGGGCCGGGCCCGACCACCCTCTTCGTCCCGGCCCCAGAGCTGCTGCGCCCGGCCACCGTCGCCGCCCTGACCGACGAGCTGCCCTCCGGCAGCCGGCTGGTGCTGGTCGACCCGTCCCGGCGGGTACTGGAGGGCCTCGGCCTGCCGCTGCTCCCGGCCGAGCGTCGCTGGGCGACCCGGGTCACCGCCCCCGACGCCGACGGCCGCCCGTGCCCGCTGGCCGAGGCGACCCGGGCCGGCACCGCCGCCGCCGACCGTCAGCGGTACGCCGCCCGGGGCAGCGGGACGGCCGGCCGCTGCTACGCCGGCGGCCTGGTCCGGGTCCCCTGGCGCGTCGAGGTGGTGGTGATCGGCGCCAGCGACCCGTTCCGCAACGACCGGATCGACGAGTGGGGCAACCGGGCCCTCGCGACCGGCCTGCTCGGCGGCCCCCGCCCGCTGGTCTGGCTCGACCTGCCCGGCCCGGCTCCGGGCCCGAGCTGGTCACCGACGCCGGCCGACGGCGGCCCGCATGAGCGAACCGGCGGCTCGGGCGGCACCCGGCAGGACCGGGCGGAGGCCCCGTCGAGCTGGGACAACCCGCTCTGGGACGCGTTCCCGGCCTGGTTCTGGGCGATGCTGGTCCAGCTCGCGCTGGCCGGGCTGCTGGTGGTGCTCTGGCGGGCCCGCCGGCTCGGCCCGCCGGTGGCCGAGCCGCTGCCGGTGACCGTCCGCTCCGCGGAGACCGTGCTCGGCCGGGCCCGGCTCTACCGGCGGGCGGGTGCCCGGGCAACGGTGGCCGAGACGCTGCGCACCGCCGCACGGGACCGGCTGCTGCCCCGGCTCAACCTGCCGCCCGACACCCCACCCACCGAGGTGACCGCCCGGGTCGCCGCGCACACCGGCGCCGACCCCGACCGGGTGGCGGAGCTGCTGCACGGCGCCGCGCCGACCACCGACCGGGAGCTGCTGGAACTGGCCCGCGACCTGGACACGCTGACCCGTACCGTCGTCCATCCGACCGAAGGAGACACCCGGTGACCGGACCCGTCATCGCCGCCGCGCCGGCCGTCGCGCAGCCCGACGCCCGTGCCGCCCTGCACCGGCTGCGCACCGAGGTGGCCAAGGCCGTCGTCGGGCAGGACGCGGTGGTCACCGGCCTGGTGATCGCCCTGCTCTGCCGCGGGCACGTGCTGCTGGAGGGCGTACCGGGGGTGGCCAAGACGCTGCTCGTCCGGACCGTGGCCACCGCGCTCGACCTGGCATCCAAGCGGGTCCAGTTCACCCCCGACCTGATGCCCGGCGACGTCACCGGCTCGCTGATCTTCGACCCGCACACCGCCGCGTTCACCTTCCGGGAGGGGCCGGTCTTCACCAACCTGCTCCTCGCCGACGAGATCAACCGGACCCCGCCGAAGACCCAGTCGGCGCTGCTGGAGGTCATGGAGGAGCGGCAGGTCTCCGTCGAGGGCGAGCGCCGCCCGCTGCCCGAGCCGTTCATCGTCGCGGCCACCCAGAACCCCATCGAGTACGAGGGCACCTACCCGCTGCCCGAGGCGCAGCTCGACCGGTTCCTGCTCAAGCTGACCGTGCCGCTGCCCAGCCGGGACGAGGAGCTGGGCGTGCTCCGCGCCCACCACGCCGGCTTCGACCCGCGTGACCTGCGGGCGGCCGGCGTACGCCCGGTGGCCACCGCGGCCGACCTGGCCGCCGCCCGGGAGGCGGTCCGCGCGGTGTACGTGGCCGAGCCGGTGCTCGGCTACATCGTGGACCTGTGCCGGGCCACCCGGCTCGCCCCGGCGCTGGAGCTGGGCGCCTCACCCCGCGGCGCCACCGCGCTGCTCAGCACCGCCAAGGCGTGGTCCTGGCTGGCCGGGCGGGACCACGTCACCCCGGACGACGTGAAGGCGGTCGCCCGGCCCACCCTGCGGCACCGGCTCCGGCTGCGCCCCGAGGTCGAGCTGGAGGGCATGACCGTCGACGCGGTGCTGGACGCGGTGCTGGCCACCGTGCCGACGCCGCGATGACCTGGCGGGCGGCGCTGCTGCTCGGGGCGGGCGCGGTCACCCTCCCGGCCTGGCCGGCGCCGTTCCTCGGCGTCGCGCTGATGACCGGCGCGGTGCTGCTGCTGGTCGCCCTCGACTGGGCCCTCGCCGCGCCGCTGCACGCGCTCACCGCCACCCGCACCGGGGACCGGGTGGTCCGGCTGGGCGGCACCGCGACCGTCACCGTGCACCTGACCAACGCCTCCGGTCGTACGCTGCGCGCCCAGGTGCGCGACGCCTGGGTGCCCTCGGCGGGCGCCCGGCCCGACGTACCGCCCGGCCGGCTGCTCACGGTCGAGCCCGGCGGCGTCGCCACGCTGCCGGTCCGCCTCACCCCGGTCCGCCGCGGCGACCGGCCGGCGCGGGTGCTGACCGTGCGCTCCCTCGGGCCGCTGCGGCTCGCCTTGCGGCAGCGCACCGGCCGCCCCGACACGCCACCGTGGACGCTGCGCGTGCTGCCCCGGTTCGACTCCCGCCGGCACCTGCCGGAGAAGCTGGCGAAGCTGCGGGTCATCGACGGCGTCCAGGTCACCCGGGGGCGTGGCCAGGGCACCGAGTTCGACACCCTGCGCGAGTACGCGATCGGCGACGACGTGCGCTCGATCGACTGGCGGGCCAGCGCCCGCCGCTGCGACGTGCTGGTGCGCACCTGGCGACCGGAGCGGGACCGGCGGCTGGTCTGCGTGCTGGACACCGGTCGCACCTCGGCGGTACGCGTCGGCGACGAACCCCGGCTGGACGCCGCGATCGACGCGGCGCTGCTGCTCACCGCGCTGGCCGCCCGGGCCGGCGACCGGGTCGACCTGCTTGCCGCCGACGCCACCCTCCGGGCCAGGGTGACCGGCAGCGGCCGGCCGGCCCTGCTGGCCCGGCTGGTGGACGCGGTCGCCCCGCTCCAACCGGCGCTGGTCGAGACCGACTTCGAGCTGATCGCCGGGGAGGTGCTGCGCCGGGAGCGGCAGCGCAGCCTGGTGGTGCTCTTCACCGCCCTGGAGGCGGGCGCCCTCGGCGAGGGGCTGCTGCCGGTGCTGCCCCGGCTGGCCGCCCGGCACCGGGTGGTGATCGCGGCCACCCACGACCCGGTGCTCACCGGGCTCACCGTCGCACCGCCGGCCGGCCCGGACGACCCGTACGCCGCCGCGGCGGCCTGGCGGGCCCTGGCCGAGCGGGACCGCATCCGGACCGCCCTGGCCCGGCACGGGGTGACCGTGGTGGACGCCCCCGCCGACCGTCTCGCCCCGACGGTCGCCGACACGTACCTCCGCCTCAAGTCCCTCGGCCAGCTCTGACCGGTTCCTGGGTGGGCGGCTCCGCCAGCGGCGGGCGGGTGGCGGCGCGGCGGCCGAGGAGGAGGGCGTACGCCAGGAAGCCGAGCCAGACCGTGGCGCCGACGGCCACCCGGACGGCGATCGGCAACGGCGCCGGGGTCACGAACGCCTCCAGCAGCGCGGAGATCGCGAAGAGCCCGACCAGGCCGACGGCCACCACGATCGCGGACCGGCCCGCCTCGGCGACCGCCCGGCCCCGGCTCAGGTGGGCCGGCGGCGCGATCCACGCCCAGCCGGTACGCAGCCCGACCCCGGCGGCCACGAAGATGCCGGTGAGCTCCAGCAGCCCGTGCGGGGTGATCAGACCGAAGAAGACGTCGGCCCGGCCGTACGAGATCATCACGCCGCCGACCACGCCGACGTTCAGCGCGTTCTGCCAGAGCAGCCAGAACACCGGCACCACCAGCACTCCGGAGGCGAGGCACTGCGCGGCGATCCAGGCGTTGTGCGTCCACAGGTGGAACGCGAAGGTCGGCGCCGCGTACTCGGTGTAGTAGCCGGCGAAGCCGGAGTCGACGAGGTCGGCGGCGGCGTCCTCGCCGATGAACGCGGCGGCGGTGTCCGGGTGGCCGGCGACGAACCAGATGAGGAAGCCGCTGAGCGCGCTGAACCCGGTGGCCACCGCGCACCACCACGGCCAGGCCCGGTAGAGGGCGGCCGGCAGGTCGGCGAGGAGGAACCGGCGTACCGCCGCCCAAGACGGCCGGGACCGGCCGGTGATCCGGGCCCGGGCGGTCAGCACGAGGTGCGACAGCCGGTTGACCAGCGCCGGGTCGGGCGAGCGGCTGCGCAGCACGGAGAGGTGGGTGGCGGCGTGCTGGTAGAGCGCGACCAGCTCGTCGACCTCGGCCGAGTCCAGTTTGCGCCGGCCGGTCAGCTGCTCCAGCCGCCGCCACTCGGCGCCGTGCGCTGCCACGTACGCGTCGAGATCCACACGTCCTCCCCCGTCCGGCGCCCATAGTGTTCACTGTCCGGGTGCGCGCGCAACCTCCCCCACCGGCGTCGTGGGCCGATGCCGGTCTGGTCAGCGGCGAGGCGGTCGAGCTCGACGTCCGAGCGGCCCGGCTGGGTTCCCGGGTGCTCGCCCTGCTGATCGACCTGCTGGCCCAGCTGGTGGTGGCGCTGCTGCTGTCGACCGTGCTGTCGACGCTGCTGCTCCTGCTGCCGGGCGGTCTCTTCGACGCCGCCCTGTCCGGGGCGTTGCAGACCGTGCTGCTGGTCCTCGTGCTGGTCGGCTACCCGGTGCTGATGGAGCGCTTCGTCGGCGGCCGGACGCTGGGCAAGCTGGCCGTGGGGCTGCGGGTGGTCCGCGCCGACGGCGGTCCGGTCGGGGTCGGCCAGTCGCTGACCCGGGCCCTGGTGGGGGTCGCGGTGGAGTGGCCGGGCCTGGTGCTGCCGCTGCTGAGCTGGGCGGCGAGCGTGACGGTGATGCTGAGCGACCCGCGCGGGCGCCGGCTGGGCGACCTGGTCGCCGGCACGCTGGTGGTGCACACCCGGGGCGCGGGGGTGTGGCGGCCCGTCCCGCCGGCCGTGCCGCCGCTGCTCGGCTGGGCGGCGACCCTCGACCTGAGCCGGGTCGACGACGGGTTGGCGTTGGCCGTCCGGCAGTACCTCGGCCGGGTGCACCAGCTCAGCGAGCCGGACCGGACCCGGCTGGGCCGGGAGCTGTGGGCCGAGGTCGCCGCGGTCACCTCGCCACCGCCTCCGTGGGCCGCGCCCGAGCCGGCGTACCTCGCCGCGGTGCTGGCCGAGCGGGGCCGGCGCGCGGCGTACCGGCTGGGGCGGACCCGGGCGGTCACCGCCGCGCTCTGGCCGGAGCTGGCCCCGCCGCTCGCGGTCGTGGCGCCGGTCGCCGTCCCGACCTCGGTGGCGTCGGCCCCGACGACGCTGCGGCCCGCCGCGCCGGCGGCCGCCGTCCCCACCTGGCCCGATCCGGTACGCGGACAGCGCGCACCGGTCGACGCGGAGCGCTGACGGTCAGGAGAAGAGCGCGCGGCCCCACCAGTCGGCCGCGTCGCGGACGCCGGGCGGGCAGGCGAAGATGCCGCTGGAGACGTGCCGCAGGTATTCGTTCATCGCGTCGTTGCGGGAGAGCCGGGTCTGAATCGGCACGAACTGCTTGCGCGGGTCCCGCTGGTAGGCGATGAAGAAGAGCCCGGCGTCGAGCCGGCCCAGCCCGTCCGAGCCGTCCACGAAGTTGTAGCCGCGGCGCAGCAGGTGCGCGCCGTTGTTCTGGTTCGGGTGGGCGAGCCGGACGTGCGCGGTCTCGGGGATCACCGGCTCCGCGTCGTCGCCCTTGGCGGCGAAGTCCGGCTCGTCGAACTCGGCGCGCTTGCCCAATGGCGCGCCGCTGCCCTTGGTCCGGCCGACGATCTGCTCCTGCTCGGCCAGCGGGCTGCGGTCCCAGGTCTCGATCAGCATCCGGATCTTGCGGGTGACCAGGTAGGACCCGCCGGTCATCCAGTCCTCCCCGTCGCCCGGCTGGGCCCATAGCTGCTCCCGGAGCAGGTCGGTCTCCTCGGCCTTGAGGTTAGCGGTGCCGTCCTTGAAGCCGAACAGGTTGCGCGGGGTGGCCTGGTCGCGCGAGGTCGACGAGGTACGCCCGAAGCCGAGCTGCGACCAGCGGACGCTGACCACACCCATGCCGATCCGGGCCAGGTTGCGGATGGCGTGCACCGCCACCTGCGGGTCGTTGGCGCAGGCCTGGACGCAGATGTCCCCGCCGGAGATCTCCGGCTGGAGCGCGTCCCCGGCGAAGTGCGGCAGGTCGGCCAGGCCGGCCGGACGCTTGCCGGCGATGCCGAACCGGTCCCGGCCCTGCGCGTCGCGGAACAGCGTCGGGCCGAAGCCGACGGTGATGGTGAGCTGCGACGGCGGCAGGCCGAGCGCCTCACCGGTGTCGTCCGGCGGGGCCTCCGGCACGCCGTCGACCGCGCCGATCAGGCCGGCGTCCTTGCCGGCGGTCATCCGGGCCGCGGCGGCGGTCCACTCCTGGAGGAGCTCGACCAGCTTCGCCCGGTCCTTGGTGATCACGTCGAACGCGACGAAATGCAGCCGGTCCTGGGCCGGGGTGGTGATGCCGGCCTGGTGCTCGCCGTGGAACGGCACCGCCCCGGCGGCCACGTCGTTCGCCGCGGCCTGGTCGCCGCCGCGGACCAGGGCGGTGGCCCCGGCCGCCACCCCGGCCACGCCGGCGACGCCGACCCCGGCCAGGGTGATGGCCCGCCGCCGGGACAGGCTGGTCCCGCGCGACGCCGGCGCGGTGCTCGGCTCGCTCATCGCGTCACCTCCGGTCCCGGTCGTCATCGCGTGACGGCCGCGGCCACCTTGCTGACCGGCTCGGCCAGCGCGTTGATGCTGTCCGACAGTTCCTTCAGCTCGGCCTTGCTGAGCTGGGTGTGCAGCTTCCAGCCGTCACCGGCCCGGTGCTTGCCGAGCGTGGTCTCGACGTTGGCGAACTCGGTGTCGAGCTGCTTGACCAGCTCGGGCGCGCGCTGCTCGAGGGCCGGACGCAGCGCGGCGATGGCCGCCTTCGAGCCCTCCAGGTTGGCGTTGAAGTCCCAGAGGTCGGTGTGCGAGTACCGCTCCTCCTCACCGGTGATCTTGCCGCTGGCGACCTCGTCGAGGAGCGCCTTGGCGCCGTTGGCGAGCTGCAGTGGGGTGAGCTTCTCGGCGTTGGCCTTGGCCACGATCGCCTTGACGTCGATGAGGAGCTGGTCGGCGATGGCGCCGTCCTTGCTGACGTCGCCGGTGGTCCACAGGTCCTTCTCGATCCGGTGGAAGCCGGTGAACTGCATGCCCTCCTCGACGACCTCCTCGCGGCCGTCGATCTTCGGGTCGAGGTCGCCGAAGCTCTCCGCGACCGGCTCGATCCGCTCCCAGTAGGTGCGGGCCACCGGGTAGAGCGCCTTGGCCTTGGCCACGTCGTTGGCCTTGACCGCGGCGACGAACTCCTCGGTCTTGGTCAGCAGCGCGGCGGTCTGGCTGTTGACGTAGCGCTGGTAGCTGTCGGTGGCCTGGCTGAGCACGGCGTCCGGCGCCACGGACGCGGCGGTGCCGCTGACCTTCAGCGCGCCCCGGATGCCCCGGCCGCTCATCCCCGGCTTGCAGGCCGTCTCGTACGTCCCGGCGGGCAGCTCGACGTGCAGCTCGCGGCTGAGCCCCGGGGCGATGTTCTCCACCTCGCCCATCACCCGGTCGCCGGCGGCGTAGACGTAGAACTCATTGACCTTCGACCCGGAGTTGGTGATCTTGAAGGTCACCTGGCCGGCGTCGATCGCGGTGCTGCCGACCTCGCAGGCGCTGTCGGTGGCCTTCACGACGATCGGCCCGCCGGCCGTCGCGTCCGGCTTGTCGTCACCGCCGCCGCACCCGGCGAGGCCGGCGACGGCGAGCATCCCGGCGGCGGCGGGCACGACGAATCGAGTGGTACGCATCGGTGCTGGGTCTCCTCAGGAAACGGGCGGTCAGGCGCGCTGCGGCGTGGTAGCCGGGGCGTCGGTGGCGGTCGGCTCGACGGGCTTGGCCGCCTCGGCCGGGGTTCCGGCAGACTCGGCGGCCGCGGGAGTGCGCTCGGCGTCGGCCGCCGGGGCGGCAGGGGCGGTCGGCGCAGCGGGGGTGGTGGCCGGCTTGGCGGGGGCGGCCGGCTTGCGCAGGAAGAGCAGCAGCACCGGCACCCCGTACGCCACCCAGGCCACCACCTCGAGCACGCTGGGCGTGGCGGTGATGTTGAACATGCCGCTGAGCAGGGCCGAGTACCAGGCGCTCGGGTCGAGGACCGAGGAGATGTCGAAGGCGTGGTTGTTCAGGCCGGGCAGCACGCCGGCCTCCTGGAAGTCGTGCACGCCGTACTTGAAGATGCCGGCCGCGACCAGGATCAGCAGCGCGCCGGTCCAGGTGAAGAACTTGCTCAGGTTGAGCTTCAGGGCGCTGCGGTAGAGCAGGAAGCCGACCACCACGGCGGTGGCAATGCCACCGACCAGGGCGAGAATGGCGTTGCGGCCGGCGCCACCGGCCGTGCTCTGTGCCGCCGAGTAGAAGATCAGCGCGGTCTCCAGGCCTTCCCGGATGACCGCGAGGAAGGCCATGCCCATCACCGCGAACGCGCCGACGGCCAGGGCGTCGGACAGCTTGCCCCGCAGCTCACCGGCGATGCTCCGGGCGGCCTTGCGCATCCAGAAGATCATCCAGGTGACGAAGACGACGGCGGCCACGGAGGTGATGGCGTCGAAGAGTTCGCGCGACTCCGAGGTCTGTAGCAGCGAGGTCGAGGTGTACTCGATCAGCCAGCCGAAAAGCACCGACAGCGTCACGGCCGCACCGACGCCGAGCCAGACGTGCGGCAGCCGGTTACGCCGGTCCGACTTGACGAGGAACGCGACCAGGATGCTGACCACCAGGGTCGCTTCCAGGCCTTCCCGCAGGCCGATCAGGTACGTGGCGAACATCGGTACTCCGTGGTTAGTTAGGCACGCCTCAGTTAACTTAGGGCAGCCATACCTTCCTCCCGATCCGACGGCACGTCAAGTTGTTCATGACAACGTTCACCTGGTCGTGGGGACATCTTTGCCGTCGACGCTGTGGAAAGATCCGGCAGACCCCCTCGGCAGACAGGACGACCGTGGCCGACGACCTCTTCACCCCCACCATCATCCCCACCGCGTACGTCGACGAGCGGCGGCCACCCTGGCGGCCCGGCTCGCTGGTCTATCCGGCGATCTTCGGCGGGGTGCTCGCCGGCACCACGCTGGCGTTGATCAACGCCAGCCGGCTCCGGCTGCCGACCCGGGCCACCCTGGCGATCGCCGGCACCGGACTGGTCGCCCTCGTCGCCCGGGTGCTGGTCACGGTGACGCTGCTCGACGGGCGCGTCTCCGGAACGGGTCGGCTCGTCGGGGCGCTCTGCGGCGCCCTGGTCGGGACCGTGGCCCACCTGGCGCAGCGGAGCCGGTTCCGCACCTGGGAGATGCGTGGCGGCGAGCCGGCCTCGCTGGTGAAGGCGGGCATCGCGGCGGCGCTCGGGCTCGGCATCCTCGAGGGCCTGATCATCGTGCTGGTGGGGGCCCGGTGACCGTCGTCCCCGAGCAGCAGTTCGCGCGGGTGGTCGCGCTGCTTGAGACGAGCCGGCCCGAGCAGGCGCTGGCCGAGTTGGGCCGGCTGGGCGGGCCGGCGGCCACCGATCGGCTGGCGTACCGGTTGCGGGCCGTGGCGCTGAGCGAGCTGGAACGCTGGGACGAGGTCGCCGAGACGGCCCGGCGCGGGCTGGCCGAGGTCGGGCCGGACGCCGAACTGCTCGGCCGGCTGGGCCGGGCGCTGCGCGAGCAGGGTGCGCTCGCCCCCGCGGAGCGGGCGCTGCTCGACGCGCTGGCCCTCGAACCGGAGGACCCCTGGCTCCTCTGCCAGTACGCCGACCTCTGCACCTCCGTCGGCCAGACGGACAAGGCCGGCCGGTTGCTCGATCGGGCCGCCGCCCTGGCGCCGGACGCGCCGGCCGTCCACGCCACCCGCGTCCAGCTCGCGTACGCCCGCGGCGACGACCGGGAAGCCGAGCGGGCCGCCCGGGAGTTCCTCGGCCAGCACCCGGACCACCCGGTGGCGCTGGCCATGCACGGCAGCATGGCCGTGACGGCCGGTCGGGTCGGCGAGGCGCACCGCTCGTTCGGCCGGGCGGTGGCGCACGACCCGGGTGACGCCGACTATGCCGAGGCGGCCTGGGAGTCCCGGGTCTACGCCCACCCGCTGCTGCTCCCGCTGCGCCCGCTCTACCGGCTCGGTATCCGGCTGTGGCTGCTCGCGGCGGCCAGCATCGCCGTGCTCAACCTGGCCGGACTGCAGGTCGCGGCGTTCGTCGTGGCGGTGACCTGGTTGCTCTACTGCGTCTGGTCGTGGGTCGCGCCGCCCCTGGTCCGCCGCCTGGTACGCGGCCGGTGGCGGGCATGAGGGGCCTGCTGCCCTGGCTCGCCGTGCTGGCGTTGGTGCTGCTGCTCGGCGCGCTGCGGCTGCGTCCGCTGGCCACCGCCGTGTCGCTGGCCTGGCTGGCCTGGTGCGTCTGGACCTGGATCCGCCCCACCCGACGCGGCCGGGACTGAGCCGCACGGCGCCGGAAAAACGGGACCGGGCCGACCGCGCTCGCGGCCGACCCGGTCCCGGTGTGTCGGTCAGTACCGGTAGTGCTCCGGCTTGAACGGACCCTCCTGCGCCACGCCGAGGTACGCGGCCTGCTCCTTGCTCAGGGTGGTCAGCTTGGCGCCGAGCGCGTCCAGGTGCAGCCGGGCGACCTTCTCGTCCAGGTGCTTGGGGAGCACGTACACGCCGACCGGGTACTCGTCGGTCTTGGTGTAGAGCTCGATCTGGGCGATGGTCTGGTTGGCGAACGAGTTCGACATCACGAAGCTCGGGTGACCGGTGGCGTTGCCCAGGTTCAGCAGGCGGCCCTCGGAGAGCACGATGATGGCGTGGCCGTCGGCGAACCGCCACACGTCGACCTGCGGCTTGATGTTCTCCCGGGTGACGTCCGAACGCTTCGCCAGGCCGGCCATGTCGATCTCGTTGTCGAAGTGGCCGATGTTGCCGACGATGGCCTGGTGCTTCATCCGGGCCATGTGCTCGTTGGTGATGACGTCGAAGCAGCCGGTCGCGGTGATGAAGATGTCCGCCTGCTCGACCACGTCGTCCAGGGTGGCGACCTGGTAGCCGTCCATCGCCGCCTGGAGCGCGCAGATCGGGTCGACCTCGGTCACCACGACCCGGGCACCCTGGCCGCGCAGCGACTCGGCGCAGCCCTTGCCCACGTCGCCGTAGCCGAGCACGACGGCCATCTTGCCGCCGATCAGCACGTCGGTGGCCCGGTTGATGCCGTCGATGAGCGAGTGCCGGCAGCCGTACTTGTTGTCGAACTTGCTCTTGGTCACCGAATCGTTGACGTTGATGGCCGGGAAGAGCAGGGTGCCGGCGCGGTGCATCTCGTAGAGCCGGTGCACGCCGGTGGTGGTCTCCTCGGTCACGCCCTTGATGCCGGCGGCGATCCGGGTCCAGCGCTGGCCGTCCTCGGCGAGCGAGCGGTGCAGCAGCTTGAGGATGACCGCGTACTCCTCGGAGTCGGCGGACTCGACCGGCGGCACGACGCCGGCCTTCTCGAACTCGGCGCCCTTGTGGACGAGCAGGGTGGCGTCACCACCGTCGTCGAGGATCATGTTGGGGCCCTGACCGTCGGGCCAGTTCAGCACCTGCTCGGTGCACCACCAGTACTCCTCCAGGCTCTCGCCCTTCCAGGCGTAGACCGGCACGCCGGCCGGGGACTCGGGGGTGCCGTTCGGGCCGACGACGATCGCGGCGGCGGCGTGGTCCTGGGTGGAGAAGATGTTGCAGGACGCCCAGCGGACCTGCGCGCCGAGCGCGACCAGGGTCTCGATCAGGACGGCGGTCTGGATGGTCATGTGCAGGGAGCCGGTGATGCGGGCGCCGGCCAGCGGCTGCGCGTCGGCGAACTCGCGCCGGATCGCCATAAGGCCGGGCATCTCGTGCTCGGCGAGCTGGATCTCCTTGCGCCCGAACGCGGCGAGCGACAGATCCGCCACCTTGTAGTCGCCCTCGGCGAGGGTGCTCGGCCGGGCGCCGGACGACGCGCCGCTGGGGGCCGCCGGGAGGGTGCTGGTCATGGAAGCTCCTGTCGGACGAAGTGCTGCGCAGCCTTCCACCTTACGCGCGCGGGCCCGTCGGTCCGTGGCCGGTCGGCGGATGGCGTACGACCCGGTCGGCGGACAGCGCACGGGGCGGTCGGTCGTGAACGGACTCTCCGTCCACGGCCCGGCCGCCCCGTGCATCCCCCCGGTTTGGTTCCGCGCGTTACCGGACCTTCGTCGCGACAACGCTGCGTACCCATAGAGTCACACTCGGCCCAGAGCGTGTCAAGCTATTTCGGAAAAGTCCGACTTGCGACGTGAGTCAGACTGACCCTCGGTTCAGCTCAGGCCGGAGGTGGCCACGTACGCCTCGCCCGCACCGCCGAAGACCAGCGCGCCGCCGGCCGCGGTGCCCACCGCCGCCTGCCCCGGCCCCAGGGTGACCGTCCCCACCCCGTCGTCCACGGTGAGCTGGCCGGCCCGGCAGAGCACCACCCGCGGGCCCGGCAGCGCCAGCCGCACCTCCGGACCGCCGGGCGTCACCTCGACCCGGTGCAGGGCGAAATCCTCGATCGGCACCGGCCAGGTCACCACCCCCGGCGCCACCGGCACCGCGCGGACCACCGGCTCGTCGAGCACCTCGAACCGCAGCACCCGCAGCAGCTCGTCCACGTCGATCCGCTTCGGCGTCAGGCCACCGCGCAGCACGTTGTCGCTGGCCGCCATGATCTCCACGCCGGTGCCCCGCAGGTAGGCGTGCAGGTTGCCGGCGGGCATCCAGATCGCCTCGCCCGGCGCCAGCCGGACATGGTGCAGCAACAGTGCCACCAGCACCCCCGGGTCGCCCGGGTAGTCGACCGCCAGCGCGCGGGCCAGCACGGCCTCCGGGCCGGCGGCGTCCGCCGAGAGCACGCCTGCCACCAGCCCGGCGCGCTCCGCCTCCGGCCAGCTCAACAGCAGGCGTACGGCCTCCCGCAGCCCGGCCGGCCCGGCGCGCAGCGCCGCCACCACCGGCTCCAACGCGGGTACGCCGAACGCCGCGAGCGCCGCCGCCGACACGGCCGGATCACGGAAGCCGCACAGCGCCTCGAACTCGCTCAACGCGACCAGCAGCTCCGGTTTGTGGTACGGGTCGACGTAGTTGACCCGGTCCACGTCCGCCGCGTACCCGGCCCGGGCCTGGTCGGCGTCCGGGTGCGCCTGCAGGCTCAGCGGGGCGTCCGCCGCGAGCACCTTGAGCAGGAACGGCAGGCGGGTGCCGAACCGGCCGACCAGCCGCTCGCCCAGCCAGTGCGCCGGCTCGGCGAGCAGCAGGTCGGTGAGGTCCACCGGGCTGCCGTCCCGATCCACCGTGGCCGGGGCACCCGGGTGGGCGCCGAGCCACAGCTCGGCCTCCGGCCCGGCGCTCGGCACCGGGCGCCCCTGCAGCTCGGCGATCGCCGTCCGGGAACCCCAGGCGTAGTCCCGGATCCGGCCCTGCAGCAGCTCCACCATCAGCTCCCGGGCCGTCCGGACGCCTCGTCGGGCTCCGGCCGTTCACCGCTGGCGACCTCCGGCGACGGCACCGCGGTGTGCGAGGCGGCACCGGTGCCCGCCCGGTCCGCCGCCGCGCTGTAGATGTCCGGCTCCAGGTAGATGACCTGGGCGATCGGGACCGCGGTGCGGATCCGCGCCTCGACGGCGTTGATGCCCCGGGCCAGATCCTCGGCCGTGTCGCAGGGCGACACCGCGATCTTCGCGGCCACCATCAGCTCCTCCGGCCCCAGGTAGAGCGTCTTCATGTGGATGATCCGCTCCACCTCCGGGCCGTCCGTGACGGCCCGCTCGATCGCGGCCACCTCGGTCGCCTCGGCGCCCTCGCCGAGCAGCAGGCTCTTCGTCTCGATGGCCAGGGTGATCGCGATGATCACCAGCAGCACGCCGATCATCGCGGTGCCGGCGGCATCCCAGATGCCGTTGCCGGTGATCAGGGTCATCCCCACCCCGAACAGCGCGAAGACCAGACCGATCAGCGCACCGAAGTCCTCCAGCAGCACCACCGGCAGCTCGGGCGCCTTGGCCCGGCGGATGAACCGCAGCCAGGACTGGTTGCCGCGGATGTGGTTGGACTCCATGATCGCGGTACGGAACGAGAAGCCCTCCATGACGATGGCGATCACCAGGACCGCCACCGGCACCCACTGCCAACTGGTGATCGGCTCCGGATGCTGCGCCTTGTGGTACGCCTCGTAGAGCGCGAAGAGACCACCGAGGCTGAACAGCACGATCGCCACGATGAACGCGTAGATGTAGCGCTCCCGGCCGTACCCGAAGGGATGTTCCGGGGTGGCCTCCCGCTTGGCCCGCCGGCCGCCGAGCAGCAGCAGGCCCTGGTTGCCGGAGTCCGCGACCGAGTGGATCGACTCGGCCAGCATCGACGAGGAGCCGGTCAGCAGGAACGCGATGAACTTGGTGACGGCGATGCCGATGTTGGCCGCCAGGGCGGCGATGATCGCCTTCGTCCCGCCGTTGGCGCTCACGCCGCCGCCTCGCTTCGCACCGCGACGGCGCGCGGCGCCGCGCTGCTGGACCGAATGGCTCGCTCGCTCCGCTCGCTCACTGGTTTGCCAGCTCCTTCATCTCCGTGATGGCCGGGACGGCCATCGGGTCCAGCCCGTGTGCCAGGGCGAGGTAGACCGAGGCGAAGTCGGGTACCGCGATCAGCGAGGCGAGCCGCTCCAGCGCCGACCCGCCTTCGGCGGTCACCACGTCGCAGCGCACCCCGCGCCGCTCGGCCAGGGTCTGCACCGCGTCGGCCCGGCGCTCCTCCACCGCCAGCGGCTCGTCGGTGTCGTCCTCCGCGTTGAGCCCGCCGTCGCGCAGCAGCACCAGCCGCAGCCGGGTGGCGTGATCGCCCTCGTCCGGGTCGGCGAAGATGTCCCGCTCCCCCTCGGCCAGGCCGCCGAACACGCCGTCCAGCAGGCCGACCCGGCCCCGGCCCGCCTCGCCCAGCGCCCCGGTGACGATCGGGTAGCGGGCGTTGGCCGAGAGGGTGTCGCCGAACCGGCGGGCGGCCACGGTGGCCACCGGGGACGAGCCCCAGACGATCGGGATCGACCCGGCCAGGCCCAGGGCGAGGGACTTCGCCGGGTTGACGAAGGACTCGGCGGTGGGCCGGCACCGGTCCGCGTCGGCGTCGAGCCGGGCCGCCGTCTCGGCCAGGTCCGCCTCGTTGACCTTCACCAGCCCGAGCGTACGGGCGGCCAGCAGGACCGGCACGGTGAGCGCCCAGAGGCTGGCCCGCGCCGGCGCCCGCCGGGGCACCGGGATGAACGGCGCCCGGGCCCGCTCGGCCACCGACTGGAGTTGGGAGTCCGGGGCGCCGACCGCGACCAGGCGGGCACCTCGCCGGTGCGCCGCCTCCGCGGCGCCCAGCGCCTCGGGGCTGCGGCCGGAGGCGCTCACCGCGATGACCACGTCCGCCGCACCGACCCAGCCCGGCACGCCGGCGCTGCGGTGCGGGATCACCGGCACCGGGCAGCGCGGCCCGGCCACCGTGGCCAGGACGTCACCGGTCCGCCCGGCGGTGCCGATGCCGGCGATGACGACGGCGCGCGGCCGCCCCTCGTCGGCCAGCACGGTCAGGTTCGCCTCGGCGGCGAGCGCCGCCGACTCGCGTACCTGGGCACCGGCGGAGGCGGTGAACCGGAGCATGCCGCCCGGGTCGTGCTCGGCCAGCAGGTCGGGGTTGTCGAGCAGCGACTCGTCGGCGTGCCGGTGCCCGCTGACCCCGGCCGTACCCTCCATCACGGCTGCGGCGCGGCCCCACCGCGCCGGTCGTCCGCCGCGGGCCCACCGCGCGCCTCGTCCAGCAGCAGCACCGGTACGTCGTCGCGCACCTCGAAGATCCGACCGCACTCCGTGCAGGTCAGCGTCTGTGCCTGCGCGTCGTAGTCCAGCGGGGCGTGGTGTGTGTCGGGACAGGCGAGGATCTCGAGCAACTGCGGGTCCAGGGCCACGGCGCGGCTCCTTCCACGTATGCGGTCTCACCGGCCGACGGTGCCGCCCGGCGCACGCGATCTTATCGGCGAACCGGCGGGGGCACCCGGCCAGATCTCAGCACCGGCGGCACGCGCGGGCCACCCCGACGGCGACTCCGGTCAGATCGTCGCCACACACCGTCACCGTAACCCCCGGCGCTCCGGCCGGGCTCCCGCTCAGCGGGGTGGGCGGGGCAGCACGCTGGTGGCGTCGCCACCGGCGGCGGCCGGCGGCTCACCACCCGGCCGGTCACCCGCTGCGGGGGCGCCGTAGACGTTGCCGCTCGGCCGGGACACGGGTGCGCCGTAGACGGTCGGGGGGGCCGGCTGCTGCCCGTACACATGCCCGGCCGGGGCGCCGGCGCGATACGTGGTCGGCCCGGTGCTGCGCGGCAGCGGCAGCTGCGGGTGGCCGGCGACCGCCTCGTCGACCTTCTCCGCGCGGTTCCGCCGGACCAGCAGCACGATCAGGGCGGCGCCGACGAGCACCAGCAGGATGCCGATCCACATGATGGGTGAACCTCCGGAGGACGTGTCGGCGGCGCCGGACCCGGCGGCCGGGTCGAGCGCGGCGGCCACCGCCGAGTTGGTGTCGTCGACGCCCGCCGGCGTGGTCGCCTCGGCGCTCGGGGTGGGCGAGGGCTTCCTCGTCGGCGTCGGCGACGGAGTCGCGGCCTTCGCCCCGCCCACCACCCGCGCCGACGCGGCGGCCCGGCCGAGCAACCGGCCGTTCGCGGTGGCCGCCTCGCCGACCACGTCCAACCGCCCGCCGGGCGCGCCGGCCAGGAAGGCGACCCGGTAGCGGACCGTCTTGCCCTTGCCCTTGCAGAGGGTCGGCTCCGCCGGGGAGGTACGCGCCGTGACGACCGTGCCCCCGCCGCCGGAGACGGGCACCGGCCACCACCGGCCACCGCTGTTGACCTGCACCTCGACCTGCTCGGGCCGGACGCCGTCGAGGCGCAGCCCCAGGCCGGTGCGGAGGATGACGCAGCCGTCGGTGCGCTTGCGCACCTCGACCGCCACCGTGCCGGGGGACCCGCCGACGGTGAAGCTGCTCGCCGACCGCACCTCCACCCGGTCGCCGTCGGCCAGCGCCGGGGACGCCGCGACGGCCAGCAGGCCGCCCAGCACCGCGCCGACCGTGGCCAGCCGCCCCGCGTGCCGCCTCACCGACATCTCCACCTCACCGTCTCCACCCCTGTCGGGTCCGCCGGTCAGGGTACTACCGGCGCGAACCGGCACCCGCTCATTGAGCGCTCCGCATGTGTGCCGCGACACGCCGGGCCACCCCGTCCATCCTCGACGCAGGTCGGAGTGCCTGCATGATCAACTACGGCGCCCCTCGCCGCGGTCGGCGCCACCCGGTGGGCGGTCAGGCGGGCGCGGTCGCCAGCGCCCGCCTGCACAGCCGGTCGGCCGTCCGGGTGGTCTCCGGCAGCCGGTAGCGCGGGCACAGCGCCAGCACCCGGTCCACGGCGTTGTCCAGGCTCACCCGGTGGCCGACGCTGACGAACACCGGCTTCACCCCGTCCCGGGTACGCAGCACCCGGCCGACCACCTCGCCGCCGTCCCGCAACGGGCTCCACGCGCCCCGCTCCGGACCCGGCTCCGCCCACTCGCCCACCAGCGGCGTCTTCCCCACCCCGATCGTCGGCAGGCCGGTGACCACGCCGAGGTGACAGGCCAGCCCGAACCGGCGCGGATGCGCCAACCCGTGCCCGTCGCAGACCAGCAGGTCCGGCCGGACGGTCAACCGGTCCAGGGCGTCCAGCAGCGCGGGCAGCTCGCGGAAGGCGAAGAGCCCCGGCACGTACCGGAAGGCCGGCCGGCCCACGCTCACCGCCTCGTCGACCACGGTCAGGGTGGCGGCGTCGAGCACCGTGACGGCCGCCGCGAGCCGGTCACCGCCCTCCGCGTACGCCACGTCCAGGCCGGCCACCGTCGCCGGCGCGGTGGGACCCGGCCCGACCAGGTTCACCCGCGAGCGCAACTCCTCCTGTACGCGCAGCGCCTCGGCGACGTCGGCGGGCGGCACGTACCGCACTCCCCCGGCCGTCACGACCGCCCGGACCCGCGTCCGGCGCGACTGAGGGCGATCCCGAAGGCCACCCCGAGGCCGACGCCCAACGCGACTCCGGCGACCCCGCCGATGGTGAGCCACCCGATCACCAGCCCGAGCAGGATCCCCGCCACCCAGACGGTGGCCTGCTGCCGCATCGGCGACTTCCTCATCAGCTCACCGTAGCCACGCGGAGGACGCGGGACAGGCATGTGCCCTGCGGCCGGGGTCAGACCGGCGTGCTTTCCTCGGCAGCGCTTTCTCCTCGGTCGGCGTGTTCTCTTCGGTCGGCGTCAGGCTGGTGAGTTCTCCTCGGCCGGCGTCAGGTCCGCCCGGGCCTCCTCGGCCCAGCGGACGATGCCGTGGGCACCCGACGACTCCGCGACCGCGGTCGCCTCGCCGACCAGTGCGACGGCCCGCTCCGGGTCACCCTCGTCGGCGGCGAGGTAGCCCAGGGCGAGCAGGTTCGCGGCCACCCCGGGCAGGAAGCCCACCTCCCGACGCAGCCGGGTCGACTCCTCCATGAGCTGCCGGGCGACGTCGAGCCGGCCGGCCGCCTGGTCGACGTAGGCGAGGTGCCGCAGGACGTACGACAGGGTCAGCTTGTCGTCGGCCTGGGCGGCCAGCTCGCGGGCGCGGGCGAGGGCCGGGGTGGCGGCCTCTTCATCGCCCCGGATCACCTGGTGCACGCAGCCCACCCAGAACCGGGCCTCACCCTCCCCGCGCGCGTCGCCGAGCTGCCGGTACAGCTCGGCCGCCCGCTCGAAGAGCTCCAGTTCGCGCGGGTCCTCGACCTCGTCCTCCAGGTAGCGGGCGTGCAGCACCCGGCCCCGGGCGAGCGCGAGATCCGCCTCGACCGCGTCCAACGTCCGGTCGGCCGTGGCCAGCGCGCCGCTGTCGCCGCCGAACACCGCCTTCTCGTACAGCTCCCGTGCCAGCTCGATCCGGTCTGCCGTCGCCATGCCCGCTCCTGTCCCTGTCCTCGGTTACTGACCCACCCGGCCGTCGATCCGCTCACGCAACAGGTCGTCCGTCCGTCAGTAGGTGGCGAGGGTCGGGTCAGCGCCCGGGTCACCAGCCTGCTGCAACTGCTCCTCGAACATCACGAACGTCCGCCGCCGGATCCCCGTGATCAGCGCCTGCTCTTCAGCTGTGGGGTAGCGCCGCTCTGCCCGGATCGTGTCTTGGAGCGCCCTCACGGTGCCGTACAGCGCAAAGACCGGCGCGTCTCCAGTCAGATGTCGACCACGTTCCTGCTCCGTAAGCCAGACGAAGTCATCGCGTGAAATCTCGTAAATCTCTTCCCCGCCAATGAAGACCGCTCTGTCGATCAGGTTGTGGGCCGGTAGCCAACCCCCGGTTCGTCCGACAGTCGCCACCCGGCAACGCCGCCGTCCGGCGTCTTGACCAGTTTGAGTGGCGAGCCGTAGTAGTCGAAGAACCTCGGAAGCCTCATACCGCTCGAGCCCGTCATCGTTGCGAAACCCGCCCGGGACGCGACGACGGCACCTGGTGAGCGCGGTCAGGGGCCGAGTTGCCGCGCCGCGTCCTCGTAGAACGACACGAGTTGCGCCAGCGGGATGGCCTTCCGGGAGACCACGGAGAGGTCCTTTCCCTCCTTGGTGAACGGGGGCGGCCAGGCGCTGAGCCCTTGATCGAGCGCGAGGGCCCCGACCTCCGCCTGCCAGCCGGGCCAGCGCAGGGTCTCGTAGAAGCGGGTGAGGGATCCGGCCAGGACGGCGTGCAGCCAGTCGGCGTACCCCTGTTCGAGGTCGAGCCAGCCGAGGTCGTCCGGCCCGAAGTAGTGCACGGTGGGCCGCGCCCCAGGTCCGCTCTGGGCCCAGACGAACTGGCCGCCCATCACGTCGTAGCCGATGACGACCAGGCCGGCCGGGTCGGACTCGGTGGCGACGTCGGGCAGGGTGTCGTGCCCGCTGCCGAGCACCCGCAGCCAGCCGTGGTCGACGAGCAGCCCCCCGGTGTTGGCGACCACCGCGCCGAGCCAGGACCGGGTGGTGATCTCCAGGGTGGCGAGGCAGGCGGACGCCCGCGCCGGCTCGGCCGGCAGCACTTCGACCGGGTACGGCGAGCCGGCGACGGCGGCCGCGACCTCGGACCATGCTGACTGCTCCACGCCGCGAGAGGCTACAGCGCCACCCCGGTCAGCACCATGACCCGCGGCTCGGTGTAGTCCTCCATCGCGCTGCGCAGCCCTTCCCGGCCGACGCCGGAGCCCTTCACCCCGCCGTAGGGCATCTGGTCGGCCCGGTACGACGGCACGTCCCCGACGATCACGCCGCCGACCTCCAGGGTGCGGGCGGCGAGGAAGGCGGTCTGCAGGTTGTGGGTGAAGACTCCCGCCTGCAGGCCGTACGCGGAGTCGTTGACGGCGGCGAACGCGGCCTGGTCGTCCTCGACCCGGGTGACCACCAGCACGGGCCCGAACACCTCCTCCGTGCAGACCTTGGCGTCCTTCGGCACCCCGGAGAGCACGGTCGGCGGGTAGGTGGCGCCGTCCCGCCGTCCGCCCACCTCGATGGTGGCCCCGGCGACGACCGCCTCGTCCACCCACGCCTCGACGCGCTCGGCCGCCTCGACCGAGACCATCGGCCCGACGTCGGTCAGCTCGGAAGCCGGGTCTCCGGTCCGCAGCTCCTCCACCGCGGTGACGAGCCGGGGCAGGAATCCGTCGTAGAGCCATTCGTGCACGTAGACCCGCTGGACCGCGATGCACGACTGCCCGGCCTGGTAGTTGGCGAAGGTGGCGATCCGGTGCGCGGCGAAGGTCAGATCCCCGTCGGAGGACCAGTCCTCGCAGATCACCGCCGCCGCGTTGCCGCCCAGTTCCAGGGTGACGTGCTTCTCCGGGGCGGCCCGGCGGATGGCCGCGCCGACCGGCCCGGAGCCGGTGAACGACACGACCGGCAGCCGGGGGTCGGCGACCAGCTCGGCGGCGCGCTCGTTGGGCAGCGGCAGCACCGAGAACATCCCCTCAGGCAGTCCGGTCTCGGCCAGGATCTCGCCGAGCAGCAGCGCCGACAGCGGGGTGGCCGGGGCCGGCTTGACGACGATGGGCGCGCCGACGGCGATGGCCGGGGCGACCTTGTGCGCGACCAGGTTGAGCGGGAAGTTGAACGGGGCGATGCCCAGCACCGGCCCCCTGGGCACCCGCCGGACCAGCGCCATCCGCCCTGTGGCCGCCGGATCGGTGTCCAGGCGTTGCAGCTCCCCGGAGAAGCGTCGGGCCTCCTCGGCCGCCCAGCGGAAGGTGGAGATCGCCCGGCTCACCTCGGCCTTCGCCCACTTGACCGGCTTGCCGTTCTCGGCGGTGATCAGCGTCGCGACCTCGTCGGCCCGGTCGGCGAGCCGCCGGGAGACGTGGTCCAGGGCCGCCGCGCGGACGTGCGCGGGCAGGGCCGCGGCTGCCGCGGCCACCCCGGCGGCTGCCGCGACGGCGGCTTCGACCTGGTCGGGCGCGGCGAGGGTGGTACGCCCCACCGTCCGGCCGTCGTACGGGTGGGTGACGGTCAGCTCGCCCTCGCCGTGGGCGGGGCGGCCGGCGACAAAGAAAGCTCTCGACTCCACGCTTCGGCAGCCTAGACCACGTTGGCTCACGCGGAAACAGTTGCTCAAGCCCTTGTCTGCCGCGAATTCAGTAGCCAAGATGGCAGTCAGATTGCGATAACCTCCGCTGACCTTCCCCCCCGGCCACCACTCGGAGACTTCTGATGAGCGATCAGCAGCAGCTGCGCAACTTCGTCAACGGCGAGTACGTCGACCCCGTGGACGGCGGCTACGCCGACCTGATCGACCCGTGCACCGGGGAGGTCTTCGCCCAGGCGCCGGTCTCCGGGGCGGCGGACGTGGACGCGGCGATGACGGCCGCCGCCACGGCGTTCGAGACCTGGCGGGACACCACGCCCGCCGAACGGCAGAGGGCCCTGCTCAAGCTGGCCGATGCGGTGGAGGCCCGGGCGGCCGAGCTGGTCGACGCCGAGGTGCGCAACACCGGCAAGCCGCGCCAGCTGACCGCCGACGAGGAGCTGCCGCCGGCCGTCGACGAGTTCCGGTTCTTCGCCGGCGCCGCCCGACTCCTGGAAGGCCGTTCGGCCGGCGAGTACATGGCCGGCCACACCTCGTACGTGCGGCGGGAGCCGATCGGCGTCTGCGCCCAGGTCACCCCCTGGAACTACCCGCTGATGATGGCGGTCTGGAAGATCGCCCCGGCGCTGGCCGCCGGCAACACGGTGGTGCTCAAGCCCTCCGACACCACCCCGGTGTCGACGCTGCTGCTGGCCGAGATCGCGGCCGAGTTCTTCCCGCCGGGCGTGTTCAACGTGGTCTGCGGCAACCGGGACACCGGCCGCGCCCTGGTCGCCCACCCGACCCCGCAGCTGGTGTCGATCACCGGCTCGACCCGGGCCGGCATGGAGGTCGCCGCGGCGGCCGCGCCGGACCTCAAGCGGACCCACCTGGAGCTGGGTGGCAAGGCCCCGGTGGTGCTCTTCGACGACGCGGACGTCGCCGCGGCGGCCGAGGCGATCGCGGTCGGCGGCTACTTCAACGCCGGCCAGGACTGCACCGCCGCCACCCGGGTGCTCGCCGGCCCCGGCGTCTACGACGACTTCGTCGCCGCCCTCGCCGACCAGGCCCGGAACACCAGGACCGGCGCCCCGGACGACGAGGACGTGCTCTACGGCCCGCTGAACAACGCCAACCAGCTCGCCCGGGTGCGCGGCTTCGTGGACCGGCTGCCGGACCACGCGAAGGTCGAGACCGGCGGCTCCCAGGTCGGCGAGCGCGGCTACTTCTACGCCCCGACCGTCGTCTCCGGCGTACGACAGGCCGACGAGATCATCCAGGACGAGGTGTTCGGGCCGGTCATCACGGTGCAGCGCTTCTCCGACGAGGACGAGGCGGTGCGCTGGGCCAACGGCGTGGAGTACGGCCTGTCCGCCTCGGTCTGGACCCGCGACCACGGCCGGGCGATGCGGATGACCCGTCGGCTCGACTTCGGCTGCGTCTGGGTTAACACCCATATCCCGTTCATCTCGGAGATGCCGCACGGCGGCTTCAAGCACTCCGGGCACGGCAAGGACCTGTCGGTCTACAGCCTGGAGGACTACACCCGGATCAAGCACGTCATGCACAACATCGAGGGCTGAGCCATGGCGTCCAGCGAGGAACTGCACAAGCGGCGCGGGGCGGCGGTCGCCCGGGGCGTCGGCAGCACGATCACCTCCTACGTGGACCACGCCGGTGGCGGCACGATCACCGACGTCGACGGGCGGGAGTGGATCGACTTCGCCGCCGGCATCGCGGTGGCCAACGTCGGCAACTCCGCCCCCCGGGTGGTGCAGGCGGTGCAGGCGCAGGTCGAGCGGTTCACCCACACCTGTTTCATGGTCGCGCCGTACGAGTCGTACGTGGCGGTGTGCGAGCAGCTCAACGCGCTGACGCCAGGGAACTTCGAGAAGCGCTCGGCGCTGTTCAACTCCGGCGCCGAGGCGGTGGAGAACGCCGTGAAGATCGCCAGGCACGCCACCGGGCGGCCGGCGGTGGTGGTCTTCGACCACGCGTACCACGGCCGGACCAACCTGACCATGGCGCTGACCGCGAAGAACATGCCGTACAAGCACCGGTTCGGGCCGTTCGCCGGGGAGATCTACCGGGTGCCGATGTCGTACCCGCTGCGCGACGGCGGGCTGGACGGGGCGACCGCGGCGGCGCGGGCGATCGAGCTGGTGGAGAAGCAGGTGGGCGCGGAGAACGTGGCCGCGCTGCTGATCGAGCCGATCCAGGGCGAGGGCGGTTTCGTGGTACCGGCGGAGGGCTTCCTGCCGGCGCTGCGGGAGTGGGCGACGGCGAACGGGGTGGTCTTCGTCGCCGACGAGATCCAGACCGGCTTCTGCCGGACCGGGGACTGGTTCGCCTGCCAGCACGAGGGCGTCGAGCCGGATCTGATCACCCTGGCCAAGGGCATCGCCGGCGGCCTGCCCCTCGCGGCGGTGACCGGCCGGGCGGAGCTGATGGACGCGGTCCACGTCGGCGGGCTCGGCGGCACGTACGGCGGTAACCCGATCGCCTGCGCGGCCGCCCTGGCGTCCATCGAGACGATGCACGAGCTGGAGCTGGCCGGCGCCGCGCGGCGGATCGGGCAGGTGATGGGCGACCGGCTGCGGGCGATCGCCGCCCGCGACCCGCGCGTCGCGGAGGTACGCGGTCGTGGCGCGATGCTCGCCTTGGAGATCGTGCGCCCGGGGACGCTCACTCCGGATCCGACCGCCACGGCGGCGGTGTCGGCGGCCTGCCACGCCGCAGGCCTGCTCACCCTCACCTGCGGCACGTACGGCAACGTGCTGCGTTTCCTGCCCCCGCTGGTCATCTCCGACGACGAGCTGGCCCGTGGCCTGGACATCCTGGACGCGGCCTTCGGCTGATCGACGGTCAGCCGGTGTACGTGGAACACCATGGGTCCCGATCCCCCCAGGAGCGACCCATGGTGTTCCACCCCGGCCCTCCCCAGGGCGCGTCACCAGCTGCCCTGATCAGAGGCAGATCCAGCAGTACGCGTGGACGCCGTCGGCAACCGCCCGGCGGGCCACCCGCCGCAACTCCCCCACGATCCCGGCGACGAGCTTCTCGTCCGGCTCACCCATCCACTCCTCGGCGGCCCGCCACACCGCGGCGACGTCGTCGATCCGCTCGTCCGGCAGCGCCGCAAGCTCGCTGACGAACGCCGGCTTGAGCCGGAGCAGGTACGGGCCCTCGTCGTCGTTGCCGTCGACCCGCGCCTCGCCGGTGGACAGGTCCTCCGCCGCCAGGTCCAGGCCGCCGTGCCGGATCGCCGCCCACAGCCTGCCGACCAGCACCGTCGGCTCGAGGAACTTGGACCGGAACGGGGCCAGGTCGTCGCCGGGCCCGGTGTCGGCGGCGGCCAGCGCCTGCTCCGGACGCGCCGCGAAGTAGTCGGTCAGGATGCCCACGGCCGAGACGGTCGGCCTCCCTCCGACACGTCCGATCCTCCACAGCGGTCCCGTCCACCGCCGTCCTGTTCTATAGTCCCACTGTCGTAGGACAATAGAAGGGCGTCGCGTGATCGAGTTCGTACTGGACGGCCGGTCCAAGGTGAACACCTATGTGCAGCTGATCCAGCAGGTCAAACAGGCCCTGCGGGTGGGGCTGCTGACGGCTGGCGACCAGTTGCCGAAGGTCCGCGACGTCGCGCAGTCGCTGGCCATCAACCCGAACACGGTGCTCAAGGCGTACCGCGAGCTGGAGATCGAAGGTCTGGTCGAGGGACGCCCCGGCGTCGGCACCTTCGTCCGCCGCACCCTCGCGGGCTCGTCGCTGGCCGATCAGGCCGAGCTTCGCGAGGAGCTGGTGGCCTGGCTGCACCGCGCCCGCGCCGCAGGACTCACCCCGGAAGACGTCACCGCCCTGGTCGAGACCACCATGCGGGCCGCGCTCGTCGCCGGCACGACGCGTGCCGAACCCGCCTCAGCAGGATGAGAGGACAGCTGATGGAGATCGCGCTGGAGGCCGAGCAGCTCGGCAAACGGTACGGAAGAACCTGGGCGCTGCGGGACTGCTCGCTGCGCCTGCCCGCCGGGCGGATCGCCGCCCTCGTCGGCCCCAACGGTGCTGGCAAGAGCACCCTGCTGCACCTCGCGGTCGGCCTGCTGCGGCCGGACGCCGGCGCGGTGCGGATCTTCGGCGAAGCGCCGTACGCCAACCCGTCGGTGCTGCCCGAGATCGGCTTCGTCGCCCAGGACACCCCGCTCTACCGGGACTTCACCGCGGCCGAGCTGGTGGAGCTGGGCCGCCGGATGAACAAGCGCTGGGATGCGGCGCTCGCCCGAAACCGGCTGGCCCAGCTCGGCATCCCGCCGAAGCTGCCCGTCGGCAAGCTGTCCGGTGGCCAGCGGGCCCAGGTCGCGCTGGCGCTCGCCCTCGCGAAGCGGCCCCGGCTGCTGCTCCTCGACGAACCGGTCGCCAGCCTCGATCCACTGGCGCGCCGGGAGTTCCTGCAGTCGCTGATGGGCAGCGTCGCCGACTCCGAGACGACCGTGCTGCTCTCCTCGCACCTGCTGGCCGACCTGGAACGGGTCTGCGACTACCTGGTCGTGCTGCAGTCCGCCCGGGTGCACCTGGCGGGCGCGGTCGACGACCTGGTCGCCGCCCACCGGCAGCTGGTCGGGCCCCGGCACGGCGGCGAACCGATCGAGGGGGTCGACGCCGTGGTCCGGGCGAGCCACACCGCCCGGCAGTCCACGCTGCTGGTCCGTACGACCGGCGATGTCCTCACCCCGGAATGGACGGTGCACGACGTGACGCTGGAGGACCTCGTGCTGGCGTACCTCGCCGAGGGCGAGACCACCACGAGCCACGCGGCCTGGGAGGTGCCGGCATGATCTGGCTGGCCTGGCGGCAGCACCGCAAGCAGCTGCTCTTCACCCTCCTCGGCTTCGCCGCGCTCGCGGCCCTGATGATCCCGATCGGCCTGTCGATGCGGCACAGCTTCACCGAGCTCGGGCTGCCGAACTGCATCAGTCAGCTGGCGCGTGCGGAGGTCGACCCGGTCACCGCGAACGGCTGTGACTCGGCGTTCCGCCAGTTCACCAACCGGTACCAGAGCCTGAACCTGGTGGCGGTCCTGCTCGTCGCCCTGCCGGTGCTCGTCGGTCTGTTCTGGGGCGCCCCGCTGGTCGCCCGGGAGGTGGAGCACGGCACGCACCGGTTCGCCTGGACGCAGGGCGTCGGCCGGACGCGGTGGGCCCTGGTGAAGTTCGGCCTGGTCGTCGTGGTCACGGTGGCCCTGGCAATCGGCTACGGACTGGGCATGGCCTGGTGGGTCAGCCCGCTGACCCAGGCCGCGCACGAGGGCCGCCTCGGCTTCATCGTCTTCGACCTGCAGGGCATCGCCCCGATCGGCTACACCCTCTTCGCGGTGGCGCTGGGCATCTTCGCCGGCACCCTCTGGCGCCGGATGCTGCCCGCCATGGGCGTCACCCTGGCCGCGTTCATCGGGGTCCGGGCGGCGGTGGCGATCCTGGCCAGACCGCACTACCAGCCCGCCCGCACCCTCACCTTCCCGATCGAGGGGGCCGAACCGCTGCAGGAGGGCCGGGGCAACTGGGTCCTCGCCAGCGGGGTGCGCAACGCCGACGGAAAGATGCTGGCGGCCGACACCCGGATCATGTGCCCGACGGGCGCCAAGGCCCCGGATGGCGGTCGCTGCGGGGCCGACATCGGCGCCGGACCCGGCGCCTACAACTGGGAGCTCTACCAGCCGGCGGACCGGTTCTGGCTGTTCCAGTGGATCGAGACCGGCATCTTCGTCGCCCTCGCCGCCCTCCTGCTCTACCTCGCCCTCCGCCGCGTCCGCCGCATCGCCTGAACCGCCCTCGGTGGAACACCATGGCGGTCACCGCAGCCAGCAGACCTTCACGGTGTTCCACCCGGGGCAGGGGCGCAGGGCGCGCCCCCTGACCCGGTGGCCCGCGCGCCGCCCGCCAACCCGGGGAACCGGCGGTATCGGGCGGTGTCGGCGCGCGGGGCGCGGCCGGCGGCTCAGCCGAGCAGTTCCACCACGTTGCGGCGGACCAGGTTCTTGCCGGGCTCGCGGATGAGGTCCATCGCGGCCGCGTTGAGCAGGACGCAGCTGCCCGAGGGGCCGGTCACCGTCACGGTCACCGCCCTGCCATTGTCCAGGTTGGTCACCCGCAACCGGGTCCCCGCCGGGAACTGGCCGCTGGTCGCCGTCGGAGCGCCGGCCTCGCCCGAGAACGTGATCGGACCGCCGCACACGGTCCGGCCGGCCGCGCCGCCCGGCTGAGCAGCGCCGCCCGGCTGAGCAGCGGTGGCCGGCTGAGCGTTTCCCGGCCGGGTCTCGCCAGCGCCCGGCCGGGCGGGCTGGGCGGGCTGCGCCGCCGGTCCGTCGAGGCGTTCGACCACGTTGCGCCGGATCACGTTCTTGCCCGGCTCCCGGACCAGGTCCATCGCGGCGGCGTTGAGCAGCACGCAACTGCCCGACGGACCGGTCACCGTCACCGTCGCCGCCTTGCCGTTGTCCAGGTTGGTCACCCGCAACCGGGTGCCCGCCGGAAACCGGTCGCTCGTCGCCGCCGGCGTCCCGCCCTCGGCCGAGAACGTGACCGACCCCTGGCACGCGCTCGGCCGGACCGGCGTGGTGTCGGCGAAGCCGAATCCGGTGCCGACCGCCACCACCGCCGCGGCGACCACCGCCACACCACCCGCCAGTACGTGCTTCCGCTGCACCCTCACCGCAACTCCCGTCGTCCGTTGGTCTGACGTACGGGGGTACGGCGTGGGAGCGCTGCATCGTTCAGCGCGCCCCCGCCCGGGTGCCGCTTTCCGTCTTTTCGCTACTGCGGGTGACACCACAGACCGGTCCGGGTGGTGGCGCCCGCCCCCGCCCGGACCGGTCCACCCGTCAGTCGCGCCGGATGCCCAGCGTGCTGCGGCCCGGCAGCATCCCGGTGGCCACCACCGCCCCGGTCACCGGGGCGACGAGCTGGGCGAACCGGCCGACCGCGGGACCGAGCGCCCGCCACGGCGCGGTGGCCAGTTCGTCCGTACGCCGCTCGACCTCGTCGCGGAGCCGGCGGCCGGCGTCGGTGGCGACGCCATCGGCGTCGACCAGGCCCCGGGCGGCGAGCCGGTCCCGGGCGGCGGCCCACTCCTCCCCGGTCCAGCGCCGGCTGGCGAAGACCTCCACCGGCGCGGCGCCGACCGCGGCGAAGGAGACCAGCGCCTCGGTCGGGTCGAGCCCGGCGGTGAGCAGCGCGGCGACGTGCCCGTCGCCGCGATGCTCGCGCAGGATGGTGGCGGCCTGCCAGAGCGCGAGGTGCGGCGCGTCCGGCCAGGGCAGGTCGGCGTTGGCCGCGGCCAGCGGACGCGCGGCCAGGTCGGCGGCGTGGACCGCGCGCCGGGCCAGCACGGCCGCCTCGGCGAGCTCGGGCGAGTCCACCCGGTCGCCGAGCAGCCGACGCAGTGCGCGGTCCACTCCGGACAGCCGGGCGGCGAGGACCTTCGCCGGCTCGGCGGTGGCCCAGACCGCCGGCACGTACTCGGCGACCATGCCGGGGCTGAAGCTGTAGTAGGTGGCGGTGACCAGCGCGGGCCCGGCCGCGCCAAGCGGCGCCGACCGGAGGGCGAAGTAGCCGGGCCACCGTTCGTCGGTCGCCAGGCCGAGCGCGGCGGCCTCCTCCGTGAGCTCGGGCGCGTAGTAGACCAGCGCGTGCACGGGCTCGATGAGCTGCCACATCTTCCGGACCATCGTCAGTTCCACGTCTGCCTCCCGAGACCGTCATCTTGTCGATGTCAAGTTTGGCCCCGGCGACAGCAACTTGTCAATGACAAGATAGGCCCGACACTTCGTCGGGCCCATCGCCGGGAGAAGTCAGCAACCGGTATTGGCGATCAGCGGTGAGCTGGGTCACCATGGGCGCGAGGAGGTCGCCGATGGCTGACCCGTGGCTCGCCCTGGAATTCGGCGCCGATCCGGCGGAGCGGATCGCGCAGGTCGGTGCCGCCCACGAAGCGTTCCTCAACGGCGGCACCCCGCCGGACCGGGTCCGCGAGGTGGTCCGGCGATCGTGGGAGCGGTCCGCCCTGCTCGATCCGGAGACCACCGCCCCGGTCGACCTCACCGACGACGCCCTGGAGAGCTACCGGGCCGCCCACCCCCTCGCCCGGGTGCTGCCACTCTTCCGCGACCTGCTCGGCGGCATCGCCACCGACGGCGCCCACCTGATGGCGGTCTGCGACGCCCACGGGCGGCTGCTCTGGGTGGAAGGCCACCCCGGGGTGCTCCGGCACGCCGAGCGGATGAACTTCGTGCCCGGCGCCCGCTGGGACGAGACCCACGCCGGCACCAACGCCCCCGGCACCGCCCTGGCCGTGGACCACAGTGTCCAGATCTTCGCCACCGAGCACTTCGTCCGGCCGGTGCAGCGCTGGACCTGCGCCGCCGCCCCGATCCACGACCCGATCACCGGCCGGCTGCTCGGCGCCGTCGACATCACCGGCGGCGACCACCTGGCCATCCCGCAGAGCCTCGCCCTGGTCCGGGCCACCGCCCGGGCCGCCGAGACGTTCCTGGCCGGGGCCGCCCCCGCCGAGCCCGACCTGCTGCACGTCACCGCGCTCGGCCGCGACGAGGCGGACCTGCGGATCGGCGGCCGGCGCATCCGGCTCGGGCGGCGGCACAGCGAGCTGCTGGTGCTCCTCATCGACCACCCCGAGGGGCGGACCGGCGAGCAGCTCGGCCTCGACCTCTACGGCGACGACCGGCTGCACCCGGTCACCCTGCGCGCCGAACTGTCCCGGCTGCGCCGGGCGCTCGGCGAGGAGCTGCTCGACTCCCGCCCGTACCGGCTGCGGCCGAGCGTGCGCGCCGACTTCCGTACTGTCACCGAGCTGCTGGAACGCGGCGACCCGGCAGGGGCGCTCCAGGCGTACCCCGGGCCGTTGCTGCCCGGGTCGGACGCACCGGGAGTGGCGCGACTGCGCCGCCTGGTCGACGGGCAGCTGCGCGCGGCCGTGCTGGCCACCGCGGACCCGGCGCTGCTCGCGGCCTGGACCGCGACGCCCGCCGGCGCCGACGACCTCACCGCGTGGCAGGCCCTGGCGCGGGCGTTGCCGCCGGGCGCGCCCCGCCGGCCGCTCGCCGTCGCGCGGGCCCGCCAGCTCGCCTCGGAGTACGACCTCCCGCGCGCAACGTTCCTGCAACGTCGCGGAAACTAACGTCGCTCGCCATCCACCCACGGACGGCGGAGGTACCCATGGCGCGCTACGACGCCCCCACCCACTGGCAGTCCCGGTACGACCACTTCATCGGCGGCGAGTACGTGAAGCCGCACGGCGGCCGGTACTTCGAGAACCCCACCCCGGTCACCGGGCAGACCTTCTGCGAGGTGGCCCGGGGCACCGCCGAGGACGTCGAGAAGGCCCTCGACGCGGCGCACGGCGCCGCCGACGCGTGGGGCCGCACCTCGGTCGCCGAGCGGTCACTCATCCTCAACAAGATCGCCGACCGGATGCAGGAGAACCTGGAATCCCTCGCCATCGCCGAGACCTGGGAGAACGGCAAGCCGGTACGGGAGACCCTGGCCGCCGACATTCCCCTGGCGATCGACCACTTCCGCTACTTCGCCGGGGCGATCCGGGCCCAGGAGGGTTCGCTCGGCGAGATCGACGACGACACGGTGGCGTACCACTTCCACGAGCCGCTCGGGGTGGTCGGGCAGATCATCCCGTGGAACTTCCCGCTGCTCATGGCCACCTGGAAGCTCGCCCCGGCGCTCGCCGCCGGCAACGCGGTGGTGCTCAAGCCCGCCGAGCAGACCCCGGCGTCCATCCACTACCTGCTCTCGCTCATCGCCGACCTGCTGCCGCCGGGCGTGGTCAACGTGGTCAACGGCTTCGGTGTCGAGGCGGGCAAGCCCCTCGCGTCCTCGTCCCGGGTGGCGAAGGTGGCGTTCACCGGCGAGACCACCACCGGGCGGCTGATCATGCAGTACGCCAGCGAGAACATCAAGCCGGTCACGCTGGAACTGGGCGGCAAGAGCCCGAACATCTTCTTCGACGACGTCAGCGCCGCCCGCGACGACTTCTTCGACAAGGCGCTCGAAGGCTTCACCATGTTCGCCCTCAACCAGGGCGAGGTCTGCACCTGCCCGTCGCGGGCGCTGATCCAGCAGGGCCACTACTCCGACTTCCTCGCCGCCGCCGTGGAGCGGACCCGTCAGGTGCGGCAGGGGCACCCGCTGGACACCGAGACGATGATCGGCGCGCAGGCGTCGAACGACCAGCTGGAGAAGATCCTGTCCTACCTGGACATCGGTCAGCAGGAGGGCGCCAAGGTGCTCACCGGCGGTTCGCGGGCGGACCTCGGTGGGGACCTGTCCGGTGGCTACTACGTCGAACCCACGATCTTCGAGGGCGACAACTCGATGCGGGTCTTCCAGGAGGAGATCTTCGGCCCGGTGGTCTCGGTGACCTCCTTCGCCGACCTGGACGACGCCGTGAAGATCGCCAACGACACCCTGTACGGCCTCGGCGCGGGCGTCTGGACCCGGGACATCAACACCGCGTACCGGGCCGGGCGGTCCATCCAGGCGGGCCGGGTCTGGACCAACTGCTACCACGCGTACCCGGCGCACGCCGCGTTCGGCGGCTACAAGCAGTCCGGCATCGGCCGGGAGAACCACAAGATGATGCTGGAGCACTACCAGCAGACCAAGAACCTGCTGGTCAGCTACTCCCCGAAGAAGCTCGGCTTCTTCTGATGGGCGACCCGGTGACGCTGACGCCCGCGGCGGCCGACCTGATCCGGTCGCTGCGGGCGGCGCACGGCCCGATCATGTTCCACCAGTCCGGCGGCTGCTGCGACGGCAGCGCCCCGATGTGCTACCCGGCCGGCGAGTTCCGCACCGGCGGCTCCGACATCCGGCTGGCCTCGCTCTCGGTGGACGGCGTCCCCGAGCCCGTCGAGTTCTGGATGTCCGCCGCCCAGTGGGAGCTGTGGAAGCACACCAGGCTCACGGTCGACGTGGTGCCGGGTCGAGGCAGCGGCTTCTCCCTGGAAGCCCCCGAGGGCGTCCGCTTCCTCATCCGCTCCCGACTCGCCTGACCAGCCGGGGCCTCCCGACCGCCGGGCGGCCCCGGCTGCCGGCGATTACCGGTCGAGGACGGCCACCGCCGCGCGCAGGTCGCGCCGGAGCCGCTCGTCCTCCCAGGCGGTGTCCACGTAGACCCCGCCGGTGACCACCCGGGCGTCCCGCTCGGCGAAGTCCCGCAGCGCCGGCAGCACACTCCGGGCTTCCATCTCCACCAGCAGCGGGAGCACGTCGCGCGTCCGCCCCTCCTCGATGAGGCGGACCAGGAGCGGCGCAAGGTCGTCCGGGGACACGCCGATCCGCCAGAGCGCCCGTACCGGCGCCACCGGGCCCACCCGCTCGCCGAGCAGCTTCCACAGGGCCGGTTCGTACTGCGGCTCGGGGAACCGGGCCACCAGGTCGGCGGCGGCGGACGCGGCCCACCAGCCGGTGCCGAGCACCGCCTGGACGGTGGGCGGCACCGCGTCACGGTCGCCGGTCAACCCGCCCACCACCCGGGCGGCCAGCAGCTGCGCGTACCGCTCCGCCTCCGTCTCCAGCGCAATCCCGGTCAGGTACGACCGCAGCCTCGGCAGCAGCGCGCCGAGCGCCGGGACCGCGTCGAAAGCCTGCCGGAGCCGCCAGTCGTCGCCGTTCGGTCCCGCGTCGAGCTGCCGGGCGACAGCGGTCACCACCGGCTCGACCTCACCCGTGACCCGCCACAGCGTCACCCCGGCACGGACGTCGCCCCGGGCGGCCGCCATCCGCAGCTCCGGCACCGCCGGCTCGGGCGCCGCCCCGATCGCGGCGAGCGCGGCCGCCACCCGCGCCGGGGCGACCGGCAGGGCGGCCACCAGCTCCGGTACGGCGGCGGAGGCGGCCGGCCCCCACCGTTCGAGCAGGGTGGCCAGCCCGGTGACCAACGTCGGGTGGTTTGCGCCGGCCAGGTGACGCCGGGCCGCGGCGAGCACGGCTTCGTCAAAGGGTGGCTGGTCAACCGGCAGTCGCACCTCGTGCCCGCCGGCCCAGACCGCGCAGATCACGTCGACCCAGCGCGGGTCGGCCAGCATGGCGAGGGTCTCCACCGCCCGCTGCTGCGGTGTAAAGCCGGTGGCTTCCACCACCGCCGGCCAACCGGCGGCGACGCGTGCCAGCTCGTCGGCGTGGGCAGCCGCGGCCGGACCGGCGGTGCGCAGCGCTCGGACCGCCTCGGCCCGGACGCTCTCGTCCGGGTCGTGCAGCGCCTGCCCGAGCAGGGGCAGCAGCAGGGCCGGGGCGGAACGCAGCTGCCGGCACCGGTCACCGATCGCGTACGCCGCGGCCATGCAGGCCTGCGGCGCGGCGGTCAGCAGGCGGCCGAGCAGTTCCCGCACGAACCGCTCGTCGGCCTCGCTCACCAATTCGTCCAGCGCCCCACCCTGGCGCTGCCAGGCGTAGTCCAACTCCACCGCCTGGTCGAACGCGGCGGCCAGCGCCTCCGCCGCACCCGCCGGCCAGGGCAGCCCGGCCCGCTTGATCGCAACGGCGGCGGCGACGCGTACCGGATGTTCCTCCTCGTGCAGCGCGGCGGCCAACAGACCAGCGGCCCCGCCCGTGTCCCGCAGCCCGAGCGCCAGCGCGAGCGCGGCCCGGACGGTGGGATCGTCCTCGGTGGCCCACCGGTCCCGCAGCAGGGTCACCGGGAGCCGGTCGCCGCACTGCGCCACCGTGTACGCCGCGGCCGCCCGGATCTCTGGATCGGGATCGTCGAGCAGCGGCGGGAAGCGGTCCGCCTGCGCGCGTACCGCCTCGCAGACCTCCTCCGCCTCCTCGCCCCACGCGTGGTGCGGGTCGGCCAGCATCCCGACAGTGGCGAGGAACCAGCCCCGCCGGTGCTGCGCGGTCGACGCCAACTCGACGAGGAACGGGACGGCCGGCACCGTCGCGGGGTAGACGTCGCCCTGGTGGAAGATGCTGCCGATGATCTCGTCAAAGGCCTCGCCGACCTCGTCGTCGTCGTCGGAGGCGAGCGCCCGCAGCAGGTCAGGGATATCCTCCGCCGTCCCGTAGGCGTGGGTGAGCTGCGTCCAGTCGATCTCGTCCAGCCGGTTCAACACCCGGCGCACTCTACGCCGCAGCTCGGCGCAGGCGTACCCGTCGCCGTCCAGGTCGTACCGGTACGGCTCACGCGATCTGACGAAGGTCGTCACCGTAGTCGAAGATGATCCGCAGCCTGGCCCCGAGAGCGTTCGCGTACCGGCTCAAGGTGGCCACCTCGTTCACGTCGAGGTCGCCGTTCTCGATCTGGCTCACCCGACCCGGCGTGACACCCATGAGGTCGGCGACCTGCCGCTGGGTGAGCCCCAGCCGCTTGCGCTCCTCGGCGAGGTGGAAGGCACTCACCCACGCCTCGGTGCGAGTCCGCTCCTCCTCGTACGCCGCGTCGTCACCGCCGAGCTCGGCGCGCACCTCATCCCAGTCGTAGAACTCCGTCACGACTCCCCCCTTCGCTCGCGCTCAGTGTCGAGCCAAGCCTTGTACGCAACCTCCGCCACCGGGATGTTCCGCTGATACCACCCGGCCCAGTCCCGCGCCTTGTTGCCTGCGACGAGGAGCACGGCCTGCGACCAGGGGTCAAAGACAAACAGCACGCGGATCGCGACCTCCCGGCCGGACCGAGGCCGAAGCTCCTTCAGGTTACGAATGCTGCTCCCGCGCAGTGTGTCCACGAGTGGCCGCCCCAGTCCCGGCCCAACCTCCGCCAACTTGTCCACGGCGACCCGCACGCTCTCGTACGAGGCGGGGTCGGATCGCCGCAGCTCGCGTAGCCACTGGCGAACCTCACCGGTGACCCGGACCGACCAACGTCCCCCGCCAGCACCCATGCCTCAACTATAGCTCGAACTAAACCCTCAGCGGGCGTCGAGGAGGGGTTGGCGGGGGTTCCAGGGGGGGCCGCCGGCGGCGTCGCGGCGGCGGCGGGCGATCGCCGACAACGCCTCCAGGACCACGCGGTTGCCCAGGTAGGCGGTGATGTCGGCGTGGTCGTACGGCGGGGCGACCTCGACCACGTCCACCCCGACGATCGGCAGCTCGTAGCAGCAGCGGCGGACGGCGTCGAGGAGCTGCCGCGAGGTCAGCCCGCCGGGTTCCGGGGTGCCGGTGCCGGGGGCCATGCCGGGGTCGACCACGTCCACGTCGACGGAGAGGAAGACCCCCTCGCACTCGTCGGTCGCGATCCCGAACGCCTCCGTGAGGCACTCGTCCAGCCCTCGGGCCACCACCTCGGTCATCTCGTACGAGCGCATCCGCTGGTCGGCCATCCAGGACAGGGTCTCCGGGCCGGGCCAGTAGCCGCGCAGGCCGATCTGCAGGAAGCGGTCGCCGCGGACCGCGCCGGACTCGATGAGCCGGCGCATCGGCTGGCCGTGCCCGTGCAGCGAGCCGAACTCGATGTCCCCGGTGTCGGCGTGCGCGTCGAAGTGCACCAGCGACACCCGGCCGAACCCGTGCTGCCGAGCCACCCCGGTGGCGTCGGGCAGGGCGATCGAATGGTCCCCGCCCAGCACGATCGGGATGGCGCCGGCGCGGGCGACCGCGTGGACCGCTGTCTCCAGCGACGACAGCGACCGCTCGATGTCGCCGGAGAACATCTCCACGTCACCGGCATCGTAGACGCGCAGGTCCTGCAACCCGTCCACCCGCAGCGCGAGGGATGGGCGGGAGCCGTCGTGCGGCAGGTAGCAGGCCTGGCGGATGGCGGACGGGCCGAACCGGGTGCCGGGCCGGTGCGAGGTGCCGCCGTCGAAGGGCGCCCCGACGATCACCACGTCCGCGTCGGCGTAGGTGACCGGCTCCTCCAGGGTGCACGGTGGCACCCCGAGGAAGGTGATGTCGGGTCCGAACATGGGACCGTAGCGGGTCACCGCTCCTCCATCCCCCACGGCGAGCCGTAGCTGGTCAGCAGGTCGAGGAAGGGTACCGGGGGCAGCGCCTCGGGGCCGAGCACGCCGGTGCCGGACCAGGCGCCGGTGGCGAGCAGTTCCAGCGCGACGACGGGGTTGATCGCGGTCTGCCAGACCACCGCCTGGTGGCCGTACTCCTTCATCGACCACTCGTTGTCGACCACGTGGTAGAGGTAGACCTTCCGGTGCCGGCCGTCCGGGCCGGTGCCGGTCACGTACGTGCCGGCGCAGGTCTTGCCGCGCATCCGGTCGCCGAGCGTGGCCGGGTCGGGCAGGCAGGCGGCCACGACATCGCGGGGAGAAACCGAGGCGCCGCCCACCCGAACCGGCTTCGTCGAGTCGAGGCCGAGCTTGTGCAGGGTCTTCAGCACCTCGATGAACTCGTCACCGAGGCCGTACTTGAAGGTGACCCGCTTCGCCTTCACCCAGCGCGGGATCAGCAGCACCTCCTCGTGCTCCACGTTGACGCACTCGACCGGGCCGATCCCCTCGGGGAACTCGAAGACCTCCGGCTCCGAGAACGGCGGGGTGGTGTACCAGCCCCGGTCGGCCGCCCAGATCACCGGCGGGTTCAGGCACTCCTCGATGGTGGTCCAGATGGAGAACGAGGGCGCGAAGTCGTAGCCGTCGACGGTGAGGTTCGCCCCGTCGCGTACCCCGATCTCGTCGATCTCGGCGAAGAGCTCGTCGGCGGCGTAGCGGGCGAACACGTCGGAGAGGCCGGGCTCGATGCCGATGCCGCAGAGCGCCAGCCGGCCGGCGTCGGACCACTGCTCGGCCACGGCGAACTGCTCGTCGCCGAGCTTCACGCCGGTCTCCGCGTGGGGCGCGGTCGGGTGCGGCCGGGACAGCGACATCGCCATGTCCAGGTAGTCGGCCCCGGCGGCGAACGCGCCCTCGAAGATCGGCATGACGAAGCGCGGGTCGACCGCGTTGAGCACATGGGTGATCCGGTGTTCCCTACAGAGCGCGGCGACCGCCTCGGCGGAGGAGGCGTCGACCCGGGCGGCGACGAACCGGTCGCCGTGGCCGGCCACCGCCAGCGACGCGCGGTCGAGATCGTAGTCGGCGACCACCATGGTCTCGAAGAAGGAACGGCGGGCGGCGATGGATACGGCGGCGGAGCCGACGCCACCGGCGCCGACGAGGAGGATACGCATCAGGAGTCGAACCCCAGTCCAAGATGATCGAGAGTACGGAGCCAGAGGTTGCGGCGCCCCTCCCGCGCGTCGGCGCGGGCGAGCGACCAGCGGGTGAGGTTGATGCCGGCGGCCCGGAAGGGCTCCGGCGGGAACGGCAGCGGCTTGCTCCGGACCAGGTCGAGCCGGGTCAGCGGAGTCTCCTCGTCGCCGAGCAGGTCGAGCATCACCCGGGCGCCGAACCGGGTGGCTCCGACGCCGAGCCCGGTGAACCCGCCCGCGTACGCGAGCCGCCCCTCGTAGGCGGTGCCGAAGAACGCGCAGAACCGGGTGCAGGTGTCGATCACCCCGCCCCAGCGGTGGCTGAACGCCAGCCCTTCCAGTTGCGGGAAGGTGGTGAAGAAGTGTTCGGCCAGGGCGGTGAAGGTGGCCTCTCGCTGCTCCAGCTCCGGGGCGATCCGGTTGCCGTAGTGGTAGATCGCGTCGTAGCCGCCGAAGAGGATCCGACCGTCGGCGGTGATCCGGTAGTAGTGGAACTGGTTGCCGACGTCGGCCAGCCCCTGCCGGTTCACCCAGCCGACCGCCTCGCGTTGCGCCGCCGACAGCGGCTCGGTCATCAGCGCGTAGTCGTAGACCGGCACCAGCCAGGCGCGCAGCCGGCGCAGCAGCGGCGGGAACGCGTTGGTGGCGAGCACGACCTGCCGGGCCCGGACGGCACCGGGTGCCCCGTCCGGGCCGCCGGCCGTGGCCGCGCGCAGCGCGCCGCCGTCGTGGCGCAGGCCGGTGACCCGGGTCTGCTCGTGCAGGCGTACGCCCAGGTCGAGGGCGGCACGGCGGAGCCCCCAGGCGAGCTTCGCCGGGTCCAGCATGGCCACCCGGTCCCGGTCCCACATCCCGCCCAGATACGTCGGGGAAGCCACCTCGGCGCGTACCTCGTCGCGGTCGAGCAGTCGGACGTCGTGGCCGTACCGGCGGGCCAACTCGGCGTCCTCGGCGAGCCCGGCGAGCTGGTACGGCTCGACGGCCACCGCCAGCTCGCCGGTGCGCTCGAAGTCGCAGTCGATGCCGTGCTTGTCGAGGGTGACCGCGATGGCGTCCAGGTTCTCCCGGCCGAGCCGTTCCAGCTCGGCGATCTCGCCCGGGAACCGGTCGACGCCGTTGGCCAGGCCGTGGGTGAGCGAGGCGGCGCAGAACCCGCCGTTGCGCCCGGACGCCGCCCAGCCGCAGGTGCCCGCCTCGACCAGGAGCACGTCGCGGTCCGGGTCGGCCTCCTTGGCGAGCAGCGCGGTCCAGAGGCCGGCGTACCCGCCGCCGACCACCAGCAGGTCGGCGTCGTGCGGGCCGGTCAGCGGCGGCAGCGGGTCGGGGCGTTCCGGTCGGTCCAGCCAGTACGGCACGGGCGCGGCGTCAGCCAGCGCCCGGCCGGTATGCGGGAGGTTCATGACGCGCTCGTCGGCGCCCCGACGGCCGCGGCGGGCGCCACCAGCGCCGCCCGGCGCGCCCGCCGGCCGCGCAGCGTGCTGGCGCCAACCAGCACCAGCGCGATCACGAACATCGCCGTGCCGATGACGTTGACCTGCGGCGGGATGCCCCGCTGGGCGGCGCCCCAGACGTACATCGGGAAGGTGACGGTGGTGCCGGCGTTGAAGTTCGTGATGATGAAGTCGTCGAAGCTGAGCGAGAAGGCCAGCAGCGCGGCGGCCACGATGCCGGGCAGCACCAGGGGCAGGGTGATCCGCCGGAAGGTCTGCCACTCGCTGGCGTACAGGTCCATGGCGGCCTCCTCCAGCCGCCGGTCCATGCCGGCGAGCCGGGCCTTCACGGTGACCACCACGAACGACACGCAGAACATCACGTGCGCGATCACGATGGTCCAGAAGCCCTGCGGCACCCCGGCGGAGACGAAGAGGGCGAGCAGCGAGGTGCCCATCACCAGCTCGGGGGTGGCCATCGGCAGGAAGATCAGGCCGTTGATCCCGGACCGGCCGCGGAAGCCGTGCCGGACCAGGGCGAACGCCATCAGCGTGCCGAGGATGGTGGAGACCACGGTGGCGATCAGGCCGATCTCCATGCTCCGCACCACCGCGTCGCACATGTCCGCGGTGGCGCACGGCTGGGTCCAGTTGTCCAGCGTGAACTCGTTGAAGTCGTACGACAGCCGGCTGGACGGCCGGTTGAAGGAGAGCCCGGCGACCACCAGGATGGGCAGGGAGAGGTAGCCGAGGACGAGCAGGGCCACGCCCATCACCCACCGATCGGCGATCCAGCGCCGCATCACAACACCTCCTCCGTGCCGGCCTTGCGCAGGTAGACGAAGACGATCGCGAGGATCGCCGCCATCAGCAGGAACGACAGGGCGGCGCCCTGCGGGTAGTCCAACCGGACCAGGAACGCCGAGTCGATGACGTTGCCGATCATGTATTCGTTCGGGGTGCCGAGCAGCTCGGCGTTGATGTAGTCACCGGTGGCCGGGATGAAGAAGAGCAGCGTGCCGGCGATCAGGCCGGGCATGGACAGCGGCAGGGTGACCTTCCGGAAGGCCCGCAGCGGGCTGGCGTACAGGTCGCTCGCCGCCTCCAGCAGCCGGTAGTCGAGCCGCTCCAGGCTCGCGTACAGCGGCAGCACCAGGAACGGGAGGAAGTTGTACGTCAGGCCGAGCACCACCGCGAACGGGGTGGCCAGCAGCCGGCCGTCCGGCCCGAGCAGGTGCACGTCGCGCAGCAGCCCGACCAGCCAGCCGTTGTCCGACAGGATGGTCTTCCAGGCCAGCGTGCGCACCAGGAAGCTGGTGAACTGCGGCGCGACCACGGCGACCAGCAGCAGGTTCTTCCACCGGCCGGCCTTCTGCGCGATCGCGTACGCCAGCGGGTAGCCCATCAGCAGGGCCAGCACCAGCGCGATCGCCGAGTAGGCGAACGACCGGACGAAGTGCGGCCAGTACGCCTGCAACGCGTCCGGGTAGTTGCCGAACGCCCAGGTCATCGCGTACCCGGTGGAGAGGGATCCGGCCGGGTCGTAGAGGCTGGCGGCGGCGAGCTGGAGCAGTGGCAGGGCGAAGAAGACCAGCAGCCAGGCCGCGCCCGGCAGCAGCAACAGGTACGGCAGCAGCTTGAACCGCCCCCGCCGGGGTGCCGGCGGCGTGGCCGGCTCCCCCGTCGAGGTCGGTACGTGGGCCAGCGCGGTCATGACGCCACGCCCACCGGCGGCTCGTCCAGCAGTGGGGCGGTCTGGTCGTCCTCACCGGAGCCGCGGGGCAGCACGAAGGCGTGCCGGGGGTCCCAGTGCGCGGTCACCGGGGCGGCGAGGGAGAGCCGGCCGCCGACCCCGCTGTTCGCGGCGAACACCGACAGCTCGCTGCCCCATGCCGTCCGCACCAGGTACTGGGTGCTCACCCCGACGTACGAGGCGTCGGTGACGATGCCGCCGACGTGCTGGTGCCCGCCCGGCACGTCGGCGGGGTCGTCGACCAGGTGCAGCTTTTCGGGGCGTACCCCGAGGAAGACCGGCCCGCGGTCCACCCGGGCCCGGGCCGCGGGCACCGAGAAGCGCGAGCCGTGGGCGGTGACCAGCACGTCGTCCCCGCTGCGCCCGGCCGCCTCGCCGGCGAGCAGGTTGGACTGGCCGAGGAAGTTCGCCACGAACGCGGTGGCCGGGAACTCGTACAGGTCGGCCGGGGCGCCGAGCTGCTCGATCCGGCCGGCGTTCATCACCGCGACCGTGTCGGCCATGGTCATGGCCTCCTCCTGGTCGTGGGTGACGTGCACGAAGGTGATGCCGACCTCGGTCTGGATCCGCTTCAGCTCGATCTGCATCTGGCGGCGCAGCTTCAGGTCGAGCGCGCCGAGCGGCTCGTCCAGCAGCAGCACCTGCGGGTGGTTGATCAGCGCGCGGGCCAGCGCGACCCGCTGCTGCTGCCCGCCGGAGAGCTGGGCGGGCTTGCGCCGGCCGTAGCCTTCGAGCTGCACCAGCGCCAGCATCCGCTCGACCTGGTCGGTCACCTTGCGGATGCCGCGCCGCCGGAGCCCGAAGGCCACGTTCTCGTGGATGTCGAGGTGCGGGAAGAGCGCGTAGCTCTGGAACACGGTGTTCACGGGCCGCTTGTACGGCCGCAGCCCGGCGATGTCCCGGTCACCGAGCAGCACCTGCCCGCTGGTCGGCTCCTCCAGCCCGGCGATCATCCGCAGCGTGGTGGTCTTGCCGCAGCCGGACGCCCCGAGCAGGGCGAAGAACGAGCCCTGCGGGATGGTCAGGCTGAGGTCGTCCACCGCGGTGAAGACGCCGAACCGCTTGGTCAGGTTGGCCAGCCGCAGATCGCCGGCCGGTGTCTCGTGTCCCATCGTTCTCACGCCCCGATGACCTGCTGGAACTTGGTCTCGTACTCCTTCTCCTGCTTCTCGTCCAGGGCCATGAACACCTTGGACTTCGACAGCGTCGCGTCATCGGGGAAGATCAGCGGATTCTTGGCCAGGTCCGGGTCGATCTTCTCCATCTCGGCCCGCGCGCCCTGCACCGGGCAGATGTAGTTGACGTAGGCGGCGAGCTTCGCGGCGACCGCCGGGTCGTAGTAGTAGTTGATCAGCTCTTCGGCGTTCGCCTTGTGGCTGGCCTTGTTCGGCACCAGCATGTTGTCGGACCAGAGCATCACGCCGGACTCCGGCTGCACGAACTTGATGTTCTCGTTCTCGAAGCCGAGCTGGATGACGTCGCCGGACCAGGCGACGCAGGCGGCGATGTCCCCCTTGTTGAGGTCCGGGGAGTAGTCGTTGCCGGTGAACTTGCGGATCTGGCCCGAGTCGACGGCCCGCTTCAGCTTGGCCAGCGCGTCGTCGAACTGCGCGGCGGTGAAGTTCGCCGGGTCGTGGCCGTTGGACTGCAGCAGCAGGCCCATGGTGTCGCGCATCTCCGACAGCGCGGTCACCTTGCCCTTCAGGTCGGGGCGGGTGAGCAGCTCGTCGACGGTGCGGATCTCCTTGGTCACCTTGGCGTTGTAGGCGAGCCCGGCGAGGCCGGACTGCCACGGAACGGCCAGCTGGCCGTCCTTGTCGAAGGAGCGGCCGCGCAGCGAGGGCAGCAGATTGGCCTCGACGTTGGGCAGCTTCGCCTTGTCCAGCTTCTGGACCCAGCCGAGCCGGATCATCCGGGCCGCCATCCAGTCGGTGAGGACCATGATGTCCCGACCAGTGGCCTGACAGCCGGCGAGCTGGTTCTGCACCTTGCCGAAGAACTCGTTGTTGTCGTTGACGTCCTCGGTGTAGGTCACCTGGATGCCGGACTTGGCGATGAACGCGTCCAGCGTCGGCCGCTTGGACTCATCCTTCTCGTCCACGTCCATGTACTGCGGCCAGTTCGAGAACGCGATCTTCTTCTCCGTCGCGGAGAGGTCATCACTCTTGCAGCCGGCCTCGGTCTGCTGGGCACCCTTGGTGCCGCAGCCGGCCAACGTGCCCGCGGTGGCGAGCAGAGCGGCCGAGCCGAGGGTGCCAGTGAGCAGACCGCGCCGGGTGAGGCTCCGGAGGGGACTACGCATGACGACTCCTAAGGGGGGTCATCGTCGGCGGCGGGACGGGGGTGGCGCGCCGGCGGGAGGGTCAATGGCGATGGACGACTGATCCTGACATGAGGTGACCTTCCTTACAAGGGATTCCGTTGTGGGAATAGCCTGAGACCACGAAATACGCCAGACTGCGCCGAAGCACTACGCTCAGCGGCAACGATTCGGACATGGGGAGCGACGATGGTCAACCGGCAGCTGGAGAGCGGCAACGGCGCACGCCGGATCACGGTGCGTGAGGGGGCCAGCCACGCTCTGCTCGACGACGTGGCCAAGCAGATCATCGAACAGCTCCAGGAGGACGGTCGGCGCCCGTACGCGACCATCGGCAAGGCGGTCGGCCTCTCCGAGGCGGCGGTCCGGCAGCGGGTGCAGCGCCTGCTCGACGCCGGGGTGATGCAGATCGTCGCGGTGACCGATCCGCTCCAGCTCGGCTTCCCCCGCCAGGCCATGATCGGCCTGCGGACCGACGGCGACCTGGAGACCGTGGCCGACCGGCTCGCCGAGTTCGAGGAGATCGACTACGTGGTGATCACCGCCGGCTCGTTCGACCTGCTGGCCGAGGTGGTCTGCCGCAACGACGAGCACCTGCTGGAGATCCTCCAGAAGCTGCGCGGGGTGTCGGGCGTGGTCTCCACCGAGGCGTTCGTCTACCTCAAGCTGCGCAAGCAGACCTACAGCTGGGGCACCGCCTGATACGGATTCCGTTGCGGTGACAAACCCTGCTTGCTGAATCCGTTGCCGTTTGCCCCCGACGCTTGCCTTATCGGCATTGCCTGTGGGATAACCGTGGGCAGAGCGGCCGGTGTCACCCCTGACCGGCCCGAGACCCGATGGGGCTGACATGGCCAACGCCACCGACCACCTCTGGATGCACTTCACCCGGATGGCCAGCTACTCCGCCGGCGAGGTACCGACGATCGTCCGCGGCGAGGGCGCGTACGTCTGGGACTCGCAGGGCCGCCGCTACCTGGACGGACTCGCCGGGCTCTTCGTCGTCAACGCCGGCCACGGCCGGACCGAACTCGCCGAGGCGGCCGCCAAGCAGGCCGCCGAACTGGCCTTCTTCCCACTGTGGTCGTACGCCCACCCGACCGCCGTCGAGCTGGCCGAGAAGGTCGCCGCGCTGGCCCCCGGCGACCTGAACCGGGTCTTCTTCACCACCGGCGGCTCCGAGGCCGTCGAGGCGGCGTGGAAGCTGGCCCGGGCCTACTTCAAGCGCACCGGCCAGCCGAACAAGTACAAGGTGGTCAGCCGGTACATCGCGTACCACGGCACCTCGATGGGGGCACTGTCCATCACCGGGCTGCCCGGCATCAAGAGCGACTTCGAGCCGCTGGTGCCCGGCGGCATCAAGGTGCCGAACACCAACTTCTACCGCGCCCCGGAGCACGGCGACGACGCCGAGGCGTTCGGCCGCTGGGCCGCCGAGGAGATCGGCCGCGCCATCGAGCGGGAAGGGCCGGACACGGTCGCCGCGGTCTTCCTGGAGCCGGTGCAGAACTCCGGTGGCTGCTTCCCGCCGCCGCCCGGCTACTTCCAGCGGGTCCGCGAGATCTGCGACGCGTACGACGTGCTGCTCGTGAGCGACGAGGTGATCTGCTCCTGGGGCCGGCTCGGCGAGTACTTCGGCGCCACCCGGTACGGCTACCAGCCCGACATCATCACCACCGCCAAGGGCATCACCTCCGGCTACGCCCCGCTCGGCGCGATGATCGCCAGCGACCGGTTGATGGAGCCGTTCCTCACCGAGACCGGCATGTTCGCCCACGGGGTGACCTTCGGCGGCCACCCGGTCTCCTGCGCGGTGGCCCTGGCCAACCTGGAGGTCTTCGCCCGCGAGGACCTGGTCGGACACGTCCGCGCCAACGAGGCCGCGTTCCGGTCCACCCTGGAGAAGCTCACCGACCTGCCGATCGTCGGCGACGTCCGGGGCGACGGCTACTTCTACGGCATCGAACTGGTCAAGGACAAGGCGACCCGGGAGACCTTCGACGACGCCGAATCCGAGCGGCTGCTGCGCGGCTACCTCTCCACCGCGCTGTTCCAAGCCGGGCTCTACTGCCGCGCCGACGACCGCGGCGACCCGGTGGTGCAGCTCGCCCCGCCGCTGATCGCCGAGCAGCAGCAGTTCGACGAGATCGAGCAGATCCTGCGCGCCGTGCTGACCGAGGCATGGTCGCGCCTCTGACCGGCGGCTCAGGGCCGGACGGGGCCGGGACCCGCGACGGGTCCCGGCCCCGTCCCGTCGCCGCCGCGGTCGACCCGGCCGCCGTCGGGGCCACCGACCGGACCCGGGTACGCCGCCTGCCCGATCTCGCCGTCCACGACCGGTCGGTCCTGCACGCCGTGCTCGACGCCGGCCGGGTCGCCCACCTGGCCATCGCCGACGGCGACCAGCCGTACGCGCTGCCCGTCGCGTACGCCCGGGACGGGGAGCGGGTGCTGGTGCACGGGTCCACCGGCAGCCGGCTGTTCCGGCACCTCGCCGCCGGCGCCCCGGCCTGCCTCACGGTGACCCTGCTGGACGGCCTCGTGCTGGCCCGCAGCGCCTTCGAGTCCTCGATGAACTACCGCTGCGCGATGGTGCTCGGCCGCCTCGCCGTGCTGGACGGCGCCGAGAAGCTGGCCGCCCTGGCCCGCCTCTCCGAGCACCTGCTCCCCGGGCGCTGGGCGGAGATCCGGCCACCGTCGGCCAAGGAACTGGCCGCCACCCTGGTCCTCGCCCTGCCGCTGGACGAATGCTCGGTGAAGGTCAGCGCCGGCCCGCCCGACGACCCCGAGGACGACCTCGACCGGCCGGTCTGGGCCGGGGTGGTGCCGGTCGTCGAGGCGTACGGAATTCCGCAGCCCGATCCGCGGCTGCGCCACGACCTGCCCCCACCGGAGTGGTGATGCGCTACCAGGAGCTGTCCTACTGGCTGTCCAGCGTGGACGGGCCGTTGACCCCGCGCCCCGGCCTGGCCGGGGACACCGACGCCGATGTGGTGATCGTCGGGGCCGGCTACACCGGGCTGTGGACGGCGTACTATCTCGCGGCGGCGGACCCGGCGTTGCGGATCGTGGTGCTGGAGAAGGAGATCGCCGGGTACGGCGCCTCCGGGCGCAACGGCGGCTGGTGCTCCGCGCTCTTCCCCACCTCGCTGCCCGCGCTGGCCCGCCGGCACGGCCGGGACCGGGCACTCGCCATGCAGCAGGCCATGCAGGAGACGGTCCGCGAGGTCGGCCGGGTGGTCGCCGCCGAGGGCATCGACTGCGACTGGCGGGCCGGCGGAACGGTGGTGCTGGCCCGCACCGAGGCCCAGCTCGGCCGGGCCCGGGCCGCGGTCGCCGAGGCCCGCGAGCACGGACTCGCCGACGCGGACCTGGTGCTGCTCGACGCCGCCGAGGCGACCGCCCGCTGCTCGGCCGACGGGGTACGCGGCGGCACGTACACCCCGCACTGTGCCGCCGTGCACCCGGCGAAGCTGGTCCGCGGCCTGGCCCGGGCGGTGGAACGCCGGGGCGTCCGGATCTTCGAGCGAACCCCGGTGACCGCCCTACGTCCGGGCGCGGCGGTGACCCCCGCCGGGGTGGTCCGCGCGCCGGTGGTGGTCCGGGCGACCGAGGGCTTCACGCCCACCCTGCCCGGCCAACGGCGGGTCGTCGCGCCGGTGTACTCGCTGATGGTGGCCACCGAGCCGCTGCCCGAGTCGACCTGGGCGCAGATCGGGCTGGCCGAGCGGGAGACCTTCTCCGACTACCGGCACGTCATCATCTACGGCCAGCGCACCGCCGACGGCCGGCTCGCCTTCGGCGGGCGGGGCGCCCCCTACCACTTCGGCTCCCGGGTCCGTCCCGGCTACGACCGGGAGCCTCAGGTCTTCGCCGCGCTGCGCCGGGTCCTCGGCGACCTCTTCCCGGTCCTCGGGCCGGAGGTGCCGGTGAGCCACACCTGGGGCGGCCCGCTCGGCGTCGCCCGGGACTGGGCCGCCTCGGTGGGGCTTGACCGAGGCACCGGCCTGGCCTGGGCCGGCGGGTACGTCGGCGACGGCGTGGGCACCAGCAACCTGGCCGGCCGCACCCTCGCCGACCTGATCCGGGGCGAGGCGAGCGAGCTGACCTCGCTCCCCTGGGTCAACCACCGCTCGCCGAGGTGGGAGCCCGAACCCCTGCGCTGGCTCGCCGTCAACGCCGGCCTCAAGGTCATGTTCTCCGCCGACGAGGCCGAGCTACGGACCGGACGCCCCGCCCGCCGCGCCGCCGCCTTCTCCCGCCTCCTCGGCCACTGACGGCAGCCCACCCCGGGGCTGTCGATCAAGAGGTTCGCGTCAGGAGTCGCGCTCCGGATGACGCGAACGTCTTGATCGACGCGGACGTCGGGCGCCGACCCGGTGGGTCAGTGGGTGGGGGGGATGACGCGGAGGTGGCCGCGGCGGCCGGTCTGCTGCGGGCCCTGCCCGACGGCCTGGTCGTCCTCGGGCGGCCGGGGCGGGGCGGGGCGGGCGGCCTCGCGGACGGCCTCGGCCAGGGCGACCAGGTCGTCGGTGGTGGGCGGCGGCGGCTCGAACTCGCCCTCGTGCCGGACCACGTCCCAGCCGCGCGGCGCGGTGAGGTTGCGGGCGTGCGGCTCGCAGAGGTCGTACGTGTGCGGCTCGGCGAAGGCCGCCAACGGGCCCACCACGGCGGTGGACTCGTTGTAGACATAGGTCAATGTGGCGACCGCTTGCCGGGGGCAGCCGTTACGGGAGCAGCGCCGTGGTGACCTCACGGCGGCAGGGTATCCCCATTACCGGGTCCGGCGCACCGCTTCGCGTTGCGACACGCCCGTCATGGTGATCACAATTCGTCCGATCGGCGCACCGGCGCGCCGCACCGACGGCGCGACGGCGGGCGGGCAGGCGGCGCGGGCTACCCTTTGCGTCATGACGAGCCCGGAAAACCGCCGCCCCGGCTCCGGCCGGCGCACCCACCGCGACCGCCACGGCCGCGGCCTGCGAGGGCGGCTTGTGCCGGCCACCGTACCGCTGGCCCGGACCAAGGCCGAGGTCTTCGACGACCTGGTGTTGGACACGGTCGAGACGCTGGAACGCCGCTTCGCCAAGGAGTTGGCCGGGGTCGAGTTCGCCGTCGAGGACGTCCCGCCGGACCTGAACGTCTACGACTCGGACGTGCTGGAGGACGGCGAGGTGCCGCTCGCCCGGCTGCTGCCCGGACGCCCGGGCCGGCAGGAGGTGCCGCCGCGGATCGTGCTCTACCGGCGACCGCTGGAGTTCCGCGCGATGGACCGCGAGGACCTCGCGGATCTCGTGCACGACGTGATCATCGAGCAGGTGGCGAACCTGCTCGGGGTCGACCCCGACGAGCTGGCCTGAGGCGCCCAACCGCGTCCCGATGACCGGCCGGCCCCCACCGGCCGAGTCGTCGGGCCCGAGCCCGGGCGGCCCCCACCGCCCCGGCCCGTACGCGTCAGGCCGCGACCCGCCGCTTCAGCTTGCGCCGCTCCCGTTCCGAGAGCCCGCCCCAGATCCCGAACCGCTCGTCGTGACCCAGGGCGTATTCCAGGCATTCCGTCTTTACCTCGCACCGCGAGCAGATGCGCTTCGCCTCACGGGTCGAGCCGCCCTTCTCGGGAAAGAACGCCTCCGGGTCGGTCTGCGAGCAGAGCGCCCGCTCCTGCCACTCCGGCGCGTTTCCGAGCAGGTCGGCCACCTCGAGCTGGCCGTCCATCCATTGCCTCCTTGTCGCGCACCGGCGTCATCGCCGCTGCAACCCCCCACGCGAAAGGCGTGCTTGTCCGTCCGCACCCAATTTGTTGTGTTCCGAACGAACAACCCCATTCAAATTACACGCGTGTAATGCGTGCGCCGTCAAGCCAAACTTGATAATGGAGTCGCCCTCCCGACACGTTCCGGACGACCATCCGGCCGCCCGAGCCTCGCAACCTGCCCTATCGATTCAGACCCCGGACGAGTAACGCCCTCCCCGGCGAGTTGCCCGAGATTTTCGCCGTGGCGTACCCGGTGCGGACACCGTCGGAGGCCCCCGCGGGAGGCTCCGGCGGGCCGTACCCGGGCGGCCGTCGCGACGCCGTCCAAGATCAGCATTGTGGTGGGGCAAAGGTTAACCCGGCTTCCGCAGAACCGCCCGTCGAGCCCGGAAACGCCGAGCGCGCCCCGTCCACGTGATGCACGGGGCGCGACCGTGGGCCGGGCGGGTGCGGTCAGCTCGCCCCCGGCGGTGAGCTGGTCGGCCAGACAAACTCGGCGACGGCGCCACCGGCGACGGAGATCGCCCCGGCCGGGGTGCCCTCGTCCCACCAGACGGTATAGAGACCCGACTCCAGATCCGGGTAGACGGCACTGTGGAACACCCCGTCGCGGACGTGGCGCTCCCGTACCGCCGAATGGGTGCGCCGCCCCTCCCGGTCGGCCCGGCTGATCTCGATCTCCCGCCCGTGCAGCTCCCGTCCGGTGTAGATGATCAGCGCGCCGGAGTCACCACCCAGGTCGAGCACGACGCTGCCGCTCTCCGACGGCCCGAGAGTGTGCTGATGCCGGTGCACGGCCCGCTCCTCAGGACTTCTTCGCCGGCGGGTTGTTGAACCCGTCGTACGGGGTGCCGAGGAACGGGAAGTCGCCGAGGAACGGCGCGGTCACGTCGGCGGCGCTCAGGCCCGGGGTGACCGCGGCCGCCGCCGCGTCCGGCTTGAACGTCTTGTCCACCAGCGGCACGGTGAGCCCGGCGATCGCCCGCAGTGCGATGGTGACCACGTCGTCACCGACCCGCCGGCCGTTCGGGAAGCCGGCCAGATCACCGCCGAGCACGCCGAACCGGTTCGGCTTGCGGGTGGGCGGGATGGCGGTGTTCAGCCGCAGCAGGTCCGCCTGGACGTCCCCGGTGGTGTTGGCGAAGCCGTCGATCAGGCCGGCCGGGATGCCGGTGAGCAGGATCGCCGCCAGGTCGGCCCGGGGTTTCCGGGACTTGTTCAGCGCGTCCAGGTTGGGAAAGACACCCGGGTAGAGCGCGGGCAGCAGGGCGGCGAGCTCGGGGTGCTCGACGAACTGGGCGAACCGCTTGTCCTCCGAGGGCGGCAGGGTGTTCCACAGGTCCTTCCTGGACATCGGTACGATGACCTCGTTGAACAGCGGATTACCCAGCCGGGACACCTGGGTGAAGGGGCCGGCCGCGGTGTCCGCGGCCACCCGGTCGCCGAGCACCCGGACCTGCTGGCGGGACGCCGTGGTCCACACGCCGATCGTCGCCGCGCGGTCGGCGTAGCCGTACCGGCTGGCCTTGCGGCGCACCAGGGAAAGCGGCACCTGCACCGCGATGCTGTGCACGTTCGTCCGGTCCAGCGCGTTGACCGGCTGGCCCTCGGTCTTGAAGAGCTTCTTGCCCGCGACGTGGAGCTGCTGGAACGGGCGGAGCGTACCGAGGTCGAAGATGGCGCCCAGGTCGACGAAGAAGCCGTCCGCCCGCTGCCCGGCGAAGACCTTCTCCCCCGTCGACAGGCGGTAGGTGGCCTGGCGGACGAGGTCGTGGTACTTGGGCGTGGAGAGCGGACCCACGTTGCAGGGCGGGCAGGCCAGCTTGTGCGCCAGCAGGTGCGCCCGGCCGTCCGCCACCCGGGTCAACCGGTAGAACTGCCGCCGGTTCCAGTTCTTGCTGTCCAGCGACTCGATGGGTCCGGTGTTGTAGAGAAAACTGTTCGGATTCGTGATCTCGGTGGTGAATTCGAAACGATAGGTGACATCCGGATAACCGTCACCATCGTTGTCGATGTGAATCTCGTACCGGACGTCGTCGCCGAACTCGAAGAAGTTCGGGCCGCCGGAGGGGAGCTGCACCGGCACGTAGTTGGCGATCAGCGTGACCGTGTCGGGCCGGCTCGGGCTCACGAACGCGTACAGGTCGGAGCTGTCGGCGACCGGATCCTTGGCTATCTCCGGGGCTTCGCGGTGAGAGGACATGGCGGACCACACCTTCGTCGAAATGAAGTCGAGGGGAAGACCGGCGCCGAGAGCCCGCGCCGGGAGGGGCCGCGCCGCCGACGGCGACGCGGACGGTCAGCGCCGACCGGCGGCGCGCACCAGCCGGTCCGCCAGGCCGCGGTCGCGTACCTGGATCCGCTTCGTGCCGACGAAGACGTCCATCGCGCCGGAGGCCGCGTCGCGGAGGTGCACCACGATCGGCTCGTCACGGCGGCCCGCGGTAGGCGTGTTCTGTGCGGCGGACAGGCCCGGCACGGTGAGGGCGGCGGCGCCCAGGGTGGCGCTCGCGGCGGCGGTCAACGTCTGCCGGCGGGTCAGTCGCGGCCAGGGCCGCTTCCGCTGATCACTGGTCATGGGCAACCTTTCCGGGCCGGCGCCGCAGCGCCCGCGGTGGGCGGGAGACCCGGCAGGTCCGCCGTGGCGGACGCCGCCGGGTCCCCCGGTGAGGGGTCACCGGCGGCGGCCCTCGCCGCAACCGCCGCCGGCGTCCACTGGTACGGGCGGCGGCGGGGAAAGGTTCGACGCTACGCGCCGGCGTGACCGTACGCGGTCGTCCGCTTGCGGGCCGGTCGACCCGCCGCCGCCGCGATCGCCCGGAGCTGCTCCTCGGTGCGGGCCGAGCCGTTGCCCGAGCCGGCCATCCGGGAGATGGTCTCCTCCATCAGCGTGCCGCCCAGGTCGTTGCAGCCGCCCTGAAGCATCGCCACCGTCCCCTCGTCGCCGAGCTTCACCCAGGAGCACTGGATGTTGGCGATCCGGCCGTGCAGCAGCAGCCGGGCCATCGCGTGCACCGCCCGGTTCTCCCGCCAGGTCGGCCCCGGGCGGGCGATGCCGGCGAGGTAGATCGGCGCGTTGGTGTGCACGAACGGCAGCGCCACGAACTCGGTGAAGCCCCCGGTCCGATCCTGCACGCCGGCCAGCACCCGGAAATGGGCGAGCCACTGTCCGGGGTGGTCGACGTGGCCGTACATCATCGTGGAGCTGGACCGGATGCCCAGCTCGTGAGCCGTGCTGACCACCTCGACCCAGGCGGCGGCCGGCAGCTTGCCCTTGGTGAGCACCCAGCGCACCTCGTCGTCGAGGATCTCCGCGGCGGTGCCCGGGATGGTGTCCAGGCCGGCGTCGCGGAGCTGGCCCAGCCACTCCTTCACCGGCACGCCCGCCTTCGCCGCGGCCGTGACGATCTCCATCGGGGAGAACGCGTGCACGTGCATGCCCGGCACCCGGGCCTTGATCGCGCGGACGATGTCGGCGTAGCCGGTGACCGGCATCTTCGGATCGATCCCGCCCTGGAGGCAGACCTCGCTGGCACCGGCCGCCCAGGCCTCCTCGGCCCGGTCGGCGACCTGCTCCACCGAGAGCCGGTACGCGTCCGCGTCGCTCTCCCGCTGGGCGAAGGCGCAGAACCGGCAGCCGACGTAGCAGACGTTGCTGAAGTTGATGTTGCGGTTGACCACGTAGGTCACGTCGTCGCCGACCGCGTCCCGGCGCACGTCGTCGGCGATCCGGCACAGCGCGTCCAGCGCCGGCCCGTCGGCGCCGAAGAGCGCCAGCGCCGCCTCCTCGTGCCTCGGCTCCAGCAGCGCGGCCGGGTCGTCGGCGGCCAGCCGCAGGCCGGCCCGCAGGTCGGGGTCGCTCGACCCGGTCGCCGGGACGGCCACCTTGCCCGCCACCGCCGACCAGTCGCCGTAGACGCTGTCGAAGTCGCCGCGCCGGTCCCCGCTCCGTCCGGTGGTGTCGATCGTGGCGTGCAGGTCGATCCGCCCGCCGAACACCTCCTCCGGCTCCTGCCAGGGCCGCCCCACCGGGCGGGCCGCCTCGACGGCGAGGCCGGTCTCCGGGTCGGCCAGGGCGGTGACGTGCGGCAGCAGGCGCGGATCCAGCCACGGGTCGCCGGCCCGGACGTACTCCGGGTAGATGGTGAGCCGCTCGCGCAGGGTGAAGCCCGCCGCGGCGGTGTGCCGGGCCAGCTCGTCGAGCTGCGGCCAGGGACGCTCCGGGTTGACGTGGTCCGGGGTCACCGGCGACACGCCGCCCCAGTCGTCGATGCCGGCGCGCAGCAGCAGGTCGTACTCCCCCGCGATGAGGTTCGGCGGGGCCTGGATGCGGGCCCGCGGGCCGAGCAGCACCCGGGCCACCGCCACGGTGGCGGCCAGGTCGTGCAGCTCGGCGTCGGGCATGCCGCGCATCGCCGTGTCCGGCTTGGCGCGGAAGTTCTGCACGATCACCTCCTGGAGGTGGCCGTACTCCCGGTGCGCGCGGCGGATCGCGAAGAGCGCGTCGACCCGCTCGGCCGGGGTCTCCCCGATGCCGATCAGGATCCCGGTGGTGAACGGCACCCCGACCCGGCCGGCGTCGTCGAGCACCCGGAGCCGGACGGCGGGTTCCTTGTCCGGCGAGCCGAAGTGCGGGCCACCCGGCTCCGACCAGAGCCGGGTGGCGGTGGTCTCCAGCATCATGCCCATGCTCGGCGCGACCGGCTTGAGCCGTTGCAGCTCCGACCAGGACAGCACGCCCGGGTTGAGGTGGGGCAGCAGGCCCGTCTCCTCCAGCACCGCCACGGCGCAGGCGCGCAGGTAGTCGAGGGTGGAGTCGTAGCCGCGCTCGTCCAGCCACCGCCGGGCCGCCGGCCAGCGCTCCTCGGGGCGGTCGCCGAGGGTGAACAGGGCCTCCTTGCAGCCCTGGGCGGCGCCCTCCCGGGCGATGGCGAGGACCTCGTCCTTCTCCAGGTACGCGCCGGGCAGCCGGTGCGGCACCGTGGCGAAGGTGCAGTAGTGGCAGCGGTCCCGGCAGAGCCGGGTCAGCGGGATGAAGACCTTCTTGGAGAAGGTGACCACGCCCGGCCGGCCGGCCTCGCGCAGCCCGGCGTCGCGTACCTCGCCAGCGACCCGGAGCAGCTCGTCCAGCGCGGGGCCGCGCGCACTCTGCAGCGCGCTCGCCTCGTCGACGTCCAGCGCCCGCCCGGTGGCGGCCCGGCGCAGCGCCCGCCGGACGCTCGCCTCGGTCGGGACGGACCCGATGCGATCAACCATCCGTCCAGCCTAGGCGCTGGACGTCCCGCGCCCGCCCGACCCCGCCCACCCGCCGCGACCCGGCACGCCGTTGGCGCACTTTCACGGAAAGAGTGGCCTCCCGGTGCCGGGAGGCCACTCTTTCCGTGAATCTGTCGCCACGTTGGCGCCGCGGGCGCGGGGGGCGGTCAGCGGGGGTGGTTCGGGTCGTCCCGGTCGAAGCGCTGGGTACGGTCGCTGTCCGGGTCGGACGGCTGAGCCGGGTCGGCCGGCTGGCGCGGGATGGCCTGGGTCGGGTCGGCCGACGGCGGCTGGCCGAACGGCGGCGCCGGGTGCGGGCCGCCGAACGGGGGCCCGGGCTGCGGGGCGCCGAACGGCGGTGCGGACTGCGGGGCGCCGAACGGCGGCCCCGACTGCGGGGCGTGCGGCGGGGCGGGGTTGAACGGCGGCGCCGACTGCGGCGGGCCGTACTGGCCGGGCACCGGGTAGCCACCGGGCTGGCCGGGGTGGCCGCCGGGCACGTAGCCGCCCTGGCCGGGGACCGGGTAGCCGCCCGGCTGCTGCGGCCAGCCCGGCTGCGGCTGCCCGTACAGCCCGGGCTGCGGCTTGGGCTTCGGGACGAAGTAGAGGGTGCGCCAGATCCGGAACACCACGAACGCGGCGATCCCGAAGATCGCCAAGTAGGCCACCTGGGCGAGCATGTCGCGGAAGGCTTCCAGCACGTCTCCGTCGGCGAGCCGGCCGACGAGCGAGATCAGGAAGGTCAGCGCACCGAAGAGGGCGGCGAAGGCGTACTCACCGAGGGCCGCCTGGGTGATCAGTTTCGCCCTGGCCAGCACCGGACGTACGTGGGTGGCCAGCAGGACGGCCAGCAGCGGCAGCACGGCCGACTCGACGCCGATGAAGATGAAGAAGGTGGTCCCCGCCCGGCCGGTGATGGTGCTGTAGTCGTTCGTCGGCACCAGCAGGCGGAGCAGGCCGACGAAGAGCAGCACGGCGTTGGCGCCGAGCAGGACGAGCGCGGCCAGTTCGCGCAGTGGCTTGGTCACCTGGCTGGCCTGCGTGGCGTCGCCGGACGCGGGCTCGGCGGGGCTGGTCACGAACTCCCCCTGGGGACGAAAACGGACAGTTGCCGAAGTGAGCGTAGTCTGCTTCCTACTGGTTGCTCATTGCTGAGCGGTTCGGATGTTTCGCTCTCCGCTCGGTGGTGGCCCGGGCTGGAGTCCTGGACCGGCAGTCTGGTCCGGTGGCGATCGGTCCTATCCTGCAGGATCTGCTTCACCCTGAGGTGCGGGGTGCGCAGGGCGATGTCGGGGTCGCTTGCTCGCTGCAGGACGTTGATCGCGGCGTTCACGTCGGCCTGCCACACCACCCCGCACCAGGTGCAGTGAAACTTGTCCCCGCCGCGTCGGCCGAGCCGGCCGCAGCGGTGACAGGTTTGTGAGGTGTAGGCGGCGTTGACGTGCACGAGCGCAGAACCTCTGCGCTCCGACACACTTGCCAGCGCCTCCGCGGTGACCCCTTTGGTCCACGCGGCCAAGCGCCGGATGATGTTCTTGCCGAGCTTCTGGCGTCCGGCGAACGTCTTGGTGAGGTCTTCGGCGACCACGGTGGCGGCCTTGTCCACGACCCGGTGCACCGCGGTGAAGGTCTCCGTACGCACCCGCGCCCGGTGCCGGGCAGCCTGCCGGTCCCGCTTCGCGGTGCCGAGGTTGTTGGCCTTGATCCGGTGCGCCTTCGCGTGGTCTCCGCGGAGGGCCGCGGTGTTCGCGATCGAGCGCAGCTTCGCCCGACGACGGTTACGCTTCTTCAGCCGGTCCGACTCTGCGGTTAGCAACTCACCCAGGCCGCAGCCGTGGCGGTCGCCGTCTGAATCGGTGAGGGCTTCGGTGTAGCCCTTGTCCACGCCGATCTTCCGGTCGCCGCACGGCCGCTGCGAGGACCGCATCAGCGACGCGTCGATCTGGTAATGCACCTCCACCCGGCCACCGCGCAGGATCAGCCGCAGCGTGCCCCTCGGAGCCACGGTCGACGACAGCGGGATCTTGACCATGTGGCGGCGTTGCAGGCCCGGGACTGCCAGCCACAATCGGCCTTGCCGGTCGACGAGGGTGTTGTAGTTGTCGGCGCGCACCACGATCTGTGTATGCGTGCGACTACGGCCACGCTTCCAGTGTTCGCGCATTAGCCGAGACAGGAACCGGTCGCCAGCCCAATGGTCCGCCTTCAATGCGTTCAGCATCCGCTTACGCTCCACGGGGTCGTTGGTACGCCGGCCGATGGCCCGCCGGACTTCGACCTTGGCCGCCGCCAGATTCGCTGCGATGTCGGCCATCGCGTCGCGGACGGTCTCCTTCCACGCATTCGCCAGCACCCCGAACTGGACGTGCGTGCCGTCAGCCAGCCACCGGTCCCGCACCTGCCGGTCCGTCAGCCCAGACGCGACCCCACTGACCGATCCGTAACGCTGCCACACCTCGCTGCGCACCCGACCCAATCGGCGAGCCTGCTCTCGCAGCGCTGCGTATTTGCCGGGATTCAGGCCGGCAGAGTAAGCGATACGCGTGACCTTCACCGGTGACCAGCTCCGGTCGGGTCCAGCAGATCTAGTTCCTCCTCGAAGGGCCGGAACCAGTCCAACCACCACGAGAAGGCATTCATGACCGCCAGCAGATCCTCCACCCGTTCCAGCCGCGGGTACAACGCCACCCACTCGGCAAAATCACCGATCCGGTAGACGCCACGCACAACAAGCAACGATAGACAGGTGTACTGACAAAATCGACAACGTCACAGCTCCCCGGACACCTGCCGGCCGACGGCCGCGCGTGCGGAAGGATGGACGCCATGCGCATCGTGGTTCTGACCGGCGGGATCGGGGGCGCCCGGTTCCTGCTCGGCGTCCGGGCGTACGCCCGGGAGGTGGGGGCCGAGGTGACCGCCGTGGTCAACGTCGGCGACGATCTGCTGCTGCACGGGCTGAAGGTCTGCCCCGACCTGGACAGCGTGATGTACACGCTGGGCGGCGGCGCCGACCGGGAGCGAGGCTGGGGTCGAGTCGGCGAGAGCTGGACGGTCAAGTCCGAGCTGGCCGCGTACGGCGCCGAGCCGACCTGGTTCGGGCTGGGCGACAAGGACATCGCCACCCACCTGGTGCGGACGACCATGCTCAACGCCGGCTACCCGCTCTCCCAGGTGACCGAGGCGCTCGCCACCCGCTGGCAGCCCGGCGTACGCCTGCTCCCGGCGACCGACGACCGGCTGGAGACGCATGTGGTGGTCGACCTGGACGGCGGCCAGCGGGCCATCCACTTCCAGGAGTGGTGGGTGCGCTACCGGGCGGAGCTTCCGACGCACCGGTTCGTCTTCGTGGGCGCGGAGACGGCGAAGCCGGCGCCGGGCGTGCTGGAGGCGATCGGCTCGGCCGACGTGGTGCTGATCGCGCCGAGCAACCCGGTGGTGAGCATCGCCCCGATCCTGGCCGTGCCCGGGCTGCGGGACGCGGTCGCCGACGGCCGGGCTCCGGTGGTCGGGGTGTCGCCGATCATCGGCGGCGCGCCGGTCCGCGGCATGGCCGACCGGTGTCTCGCCGTGGTCGGCGCGGAGTGCAGCGCGGCCGGGGTGGGCGGGCTCTACGGTGCCCGGTCGGCCGGCGGTCTGCTCGACGGCTGGCTGGTCGCGCCCGAGGACGAGGGGACGCTGGTGCCGGAGGTGATCGTGCGGTCGGTGCCGCTGCGCATGACGGACGAGACGGCCACGGCGACGATGGTCCGGGCCGCATTGGAGCTGGTGTGAGGCTGGAGATCCTGCCGGTGCCGGGCATCGGCGACGTGACCGAGGGCGATGACCTGGCGGCGCTGATCGCCACCGCGGCGCCATGGCTGCGCGACGGCGACGTGCTGGTGGTGACCAGCAAGATCGTGTCGAAGGCGGAGGGTCGGCTGGTCGACGTGCCGGCGGACGGGCCGGAGCGGCTCGCCGCCCGGGACGAGGTGCTGGCCGGGGAGACGGTCCGGGTGGTGGCCACCCGCGGCGCCACCCGGATCGTGCAGACCCACCACGGCTTCGTGATGGCCTCCGCCGGCATCGACGCCTCGAATGTGGACAAGACCCGCCTGGTGCTGCTGCCGAAGGACCCGGACGCGTCCGCCCGGGCGCTGCGGGCCGCCCTGCGCGACCGCTACCACGTGGACGTCGCGGTGATCATCAGCGACACCATGGGCCGCCCCTGGCGCAACGGCCTGACCGACGTGGCGCTCGGGGTGGCCGGGATGCCGGCGATCCGCGACCATCGCGGCGAGATCGACCCGTACGGCAACGAGCTTCAGCTGACCCAGATGGCGGTGGTCGACGAGCTGGCCGGCGCCGGTGAGCTGATCAAGGGCAAGTGCGACCAGGTACCGGTCGCGGTCGTGCGGGGTTACCTGGGTGTGCCGCCGGACGACGAGGGCGAGGGGGCCCGGGCGCTGGTTCGGGACGCCACGATGGACCTCTTCTCGTTGGGCACCGCCGAGGCGAGGGCGGCCGGGCTCCGGGAGGCCGCCACCCTGCCCGACGGCCCCGGCCCGACGCCGGCCGACCCTGCCGCCGTCGACCGGGCGATCGCCGCGGTCGCCGAGGTGATCGCGCCCGGCACCGCTTTCCTCCACGTCACCGACGACGAGGTACGTGCCGGTCTGGTCGCCGGCGTGCCCGGCTGGCCCGCGCACGCCAGCGCTCTCGTGCTGGGCGCCCCGCCGACCCCGGTCGACCAGGCGGACCTGGTGAGGTTCGGCGCAGACCTGCAGCGACTGCGGACCGCGCTGGCCGCCGAGGGCGTCTCCTCCGCGTTGCTGCCACCCCCCACCGGCAGCACCGCCAGCGCCGCCCTGGCCATCTGACCGAGGCGCCTCTTTCGGGGAATCTGCGCGGATCTTGGCGGCGTGGCGGGCGGGCGGTCAGGCGTCGAGGACGGCGCGGCCGAGCGGGGTCAGGGTGTGCAGCACGGTGTTGCGGTCCCGGTGGCTGACCAGCAGCCCGGCGTTGCGCAGCACGCTGGTGTGCTGGCTGGCCGCGGCGGGCGAGATGCCCAGCCGGCGGGCCATCTCCCCCGTGGTGCAGCCGTCGTCGGCGGCGACCAGCACGGCGGCCCGGGTGCGGCCGAGCAGGGCGGCGAGGGCCTCCCGGGCGGCGTCCGGATCGCCGGCGGCGGCGGAACCGGGCCCGGGCGCGAGCCCACCGAGCCGGTCCACCGGGTAGACCAGCACCGGGGGCAGCGTGGGGTCGAGGAGCGCGACCGGGATGCGCGCGCAGAAGAAGGACGGCACCAGCAGCAGGCCCCGGCCGTCCAGGTGCAGCTCACGGGTGTCCGGGTAGTCGAGCACCTCGAGCACCCCGTCCGCCCACCGCATGCCCGGACGGAGGCTGGCGAGCAGCCCCTCGGGCCCGTCGGCGAGCATGGCCCGGGCCCGCCGCGCCCGGTCCGCCTCCACCGCCGCCTGGATGCGGGACCAGTACGGGGTGATGGCGAACGCCTGGTAGTGCGTCATGGAGTCGGTGAGGTGGCGCAGCACCTCGGGCTCGCCCCGGGCCAGCCCGGCGGCCGAAGCGGGCAGAGTGTTCTCCTCGGCGAGCACGGTCAGATCACGGCGGAGCAGGTCGACCGGGGTGCCGCGGACGGCCTCCAGCCCCGCCTGGAAACCCTCGCGGCTGGCGTACGGGGTGAGGAAGTCGGGGAAGTAGCCGCGCGGCGGGTTGAGGGCGAAGAGCAGCCGGAAGCGTTCGGTGCCGCTGTCGGTCTGCAGGGTGCGGGCCACGGCGCGGCGCCATTCGAGGAGCAGCGGCTCAGGCCCGCGGCCCTGGAGCAGGTGCAGGCTGAGGACCATTTCCCAGACCGGGTCCGCGGCGGGTGCCACCCTGGTCCGCAGGATGTCCTCGCTCGAGAAGTAGATCTTCAGCATGGAGAGCGCTCCCGGGGCGGGCAGAGGGAGCGCCCGCCACCACCGGCACTCTACCCGCTGGAACAAATCTCCATCTTTAAGCGTGGACTGAAAAACCTCGACGGCGAGCGGGCCGGCTGGGCAGACTGCCCTTGCCCGCCCGGCCGGAGGTGTCCCACCGACGACCACCGGGGGGTTGGGGGACGGGCGACCGGGCGGCACCACGAGGGTCTGCGGCGACACTCCGCAGAGGTGCCATCCGGTCGTCCACCCCGTCCCGCCGCTCAGGCGACCCAGAGCGCCACCCGGTGGTCCTCGTCCGTGACGTAGTAACCGGACCCGTCCAGCTCCGCCAGCCCCTCCACGTGATGGAACGGGGCCAGGTCGGCCACCAGCTTCCCCGCCACCCGGGCGTCCGGGCCGGCCTCCCACCGGAACGCGACGTGCCGGGAGGTCACCTCGCCACCGTGCGGATGGTCGTCCAGCAGCACCGAGCCCTTGCCGAGCGCGTCGATCGAGCCGACCACCGCCGCGTACCCGCCGTCGGCGGTGGGGGTGACGGCCCGGAAGCCGGTCAGCGCGCCCGGCGGGGTCACCCCGGTCAGCGCGTACGCCCCGACGGCGCGGGGCCAGCCCGGGACGGCGGCGAACATCTCCGCCACCCCGGCCAGCTCGACCAGGATCGGCTCGCCCTCGGCGGTGACCGGGAAGCGCAGCCCGAGCAGCACGGTCCCGGCGGGCGTGAACGCCGCCGCCTCGACGTTGATCGGCAGGTCGTCCGCCGCCAGCCGGCTCACCCAGCGCTTCGCCTGGGCGGCGCCCCGGGCCACGGTCTCCACGATGAACCGCTCCCGGACCCGGTCTCCCGGAGGCAGCGGGGTGAACGGCGCCGCCGCGAGCGCGTCGTTGACCGCCCGGTGCAGCCGGAACCGGTTGCGCACCACGTGCACCGGCAGCACCCCGGCGGCGGCGTCCGCCTCGCGGAACCGGGCCACGAACGCGCGGCGGGGCCGCAGCGGGCCCGCCTTCGAGCCGAAGTGCGAACCGAAGACGTACACCCAGCCGTCGTGGTGGGCGAGCGCCTCGCCGTCCTCGGTGCGGCCGTTCTCCCGGCCGGCGTCGGCCGCCACGTGGTGCGCCACCCACTCGCCGTCGTCCCGCTCCAGCAGCAGGGCCAGGCAGCGTTCCACCGGGCCCTCGTCCAGCACGGTCCAGAAGCCCCGGCGGGCACCGTGGGCGCGCAGCAGCGCCCGGGACCGCACCGGCAACAGGTCGCTGGCCTCGTTGCCGGCCACGACGAACTCCACGAGTCGCAGGGTCACGCGGCCAGGGTACGAAGGCACCGCTCGTAGAGTGTCCGGGTGCACACCGACCTCCGGACGTACGCCGACCTGCACGCCGACGCCACCGCGGTGCTGAGCCGCTGGACGGCGACCAGCCCGGCCGCCGCCGCGAACCGGGACCGGACCCTGGAGCTGCTGGCGGCCGGGCCGGTGGCGATGAGCCGCGAGCACCTCCCCGGGCACGTCACCGCCAGCGCGCTGGTGCTCGACGCCGCCGGCGAGCGGGTGCTGCTGTGCCTGCACGGCAAGTTCCGCAAGTGGGTGCAGCTCGGCGGCCACTGCGAGCCCGGCGACCGCACCCTGGCCGCCGCCGCGCTGCGCGAGGCCGCCGAGGAGTCCGGGATCGGCGGGCTGGTGGTCGACCCGACCCCGATCGACGTGGACATCCACCCGGTCACCTGCCAGGGTGGCTCGCTGCACTACGACGTCCGATTCGTCGTGCTCGCCCCGGCGGGGGCGATCGAACGGGTCAGCGACGAGTCCGAGGCGCTGGGCTGGTTCCCGCCGGACCGGCTGCCCGAGCCGCTGGCCGACGGGACCGTCCAGCTGGTCGCGCCGGCCCGGGCCGCGCTGGCCCGCCGGGCCGCCCGCTGACCGGGCGGCCCGGCGGGCCAGTCAGACCAGGCCCTCCTCGCCGCGCTCCTTGAGCTCGTCGACCAGCTTCTTCACGTCCTGCGCCCGGTCCCGCGGGCAGACCAGCAGCGCGTCCGGGGTGTCCACCACGATCAGGTCGCGTACGCCGAGGGCGGCCACCAGCCGGCCCGACTGCGGCACCACCACCAGGCCGGCGGTGTCCCGCAGCAGCACGCCCGGCTTGGCGTCGGTGCCCAGCACCACGTTGCCGTCGGCGTCGGCGGGCAGCACCTCGCCGAGGGTGTGGAAGTCGCCGACGTCGTTCCAGCCGAAGTCGCCCGGCACGGTCGCCACCCGGCCGGCGGTCGCCGCGCCCTCCATCACCGCGTAGTCGACGGAGATCTTCGGCAGGGTCGGCCAGACGGTCCCCAGCACGTCGTCCTGCTCGGGGGTGCCCCACGCCGCCGCGATCGCGGTGATCCCCGCGTGCATCGCCGGTTGCTGCCGGGCCAGCTCGGCGAGGAAGACGTCCACCCGCCAGACGAACATGCTGGCGTTCCAGAGGTGCCGGCCGGAGCGGACGTAGACCTCGGCCACCTCGGCGGCCGGCTTCTCCTTGAACTCGGTCACCGGGCGCAGCGGGCCGTCGCCCACCGGCTCGCCGGTCTCCAGGTAGCCGTAGCCGGTCTCGGGCCGGGTCGGGGTGATGCCCACCGTCATCAGCAGCCCCTGCTCGGCGCCCCGGATCGCCTGGCGGACCACCTCGGCCCAGCGGGCCGGGTCACCGATCAGGTGGTCGGCGGCGAACGAGCCCATCACCGCCGCGGGATCGCGCTCCGCGATCACCGCGGCGGCCAGCGCGATGGCCGCGCAGGAGTCCCGGGGCGAGGGCTCGACCAGGATGTTCTCCTCCGGCAGGCCAGCCAGTTGCCGGGCCACCGCCGCGACGTGCGCGGCCCCGGTGACCACCAGCGTGCGCTCGGGCGTGGTCAGCGGCGACAGCCGGTCCACCGTCGCCTGCAACAGCGAGGCCGGGGTGCCGGTCAGCGGGTGGAGGAACTTGGGATGGCCGGCACGGGACAGCGGCCACAACCGGGTGCCACTGCCGCCCGCCGGGATGACGGCGTAGAACATCAGCACATCATGCCCGAAGCGTCCGGCCCGGGTCGGAGGGTCGCCGCCACCCGCCGCCGGGAAGGCTCAGGACCGGGCCCGGCTCCACGCGGCGACGTGCACCTCCGCGCTGGACTCCCAGGTGAACTCCTTGGCCCGGTCGAAGCCGGCCTTGGCCAGGGCGAGCCGGCGCTGCTCGTCGTCCAGCAGGGCGGCCAGATCGGTGGCGATCTGGTCCGGGTCCTCGCTGGTGTAGGCCACCGCGTCGCCGCCCACCTCGGGCAGGGAGAGCCGCGGCGTGGTCAGCACCGGCGCGGCGCACGCCATCGCCTCCAGGATCGGCAGGCCGAACCCCTCGCCGTAGGACGGGTAGGCGGCGACCAGGGCGCCACCGAGGAAGCCGGGCAGGTCGGCGTAGCGGAGGTAGCCCGGCCGGAGCAGCCGCAGGTGCGACGGGACCTCGGCCACCGCGCGGTCGATGTCGTCGTCGTGGCCCTGCCCGCCGGCGATCACCAGCGCGGGCGGGTTCTCCCGGTCGGCCACCGCGCGGGCCCAGCCCCGGATCAGGTTGGGCACGTTCTTGCGCGGCTCCTTGGCCCCGAGGAACGCGAGGTAGCTGCTGCTGCCCAGCCCGAGGCGGGCGCGCACGCGGGCCTTCTCCTCCTCGCTCGGGGCGTGGAAGGCGGCCTGGTCGACGCCGTGGTACGCGACGTCGATCCGGGTCGGGTCGGCGTCCAGCAGGCGGATCAGCTCGTCCCGGGTGGCCTTGCTCGGCACGATCACCCGGTCGGCCCGGCGCAGCGAGGTCTTGATCGCGCTGCGGAAGAACGTCCGGCGGGACTTGTCGTAGTGCTCCGGCTCGGTGAAGAAGGTCGCGTCGTGCACGGTGACCGTCACCGGGCAGCCGGCCCGCAGCGGGCAGGTGTAGAAGGGCGAGTGCAGCACCTCGGCACCCACCTGCTGGGCCAGCAGCGGCAGGCCGGTCTGCTCCCAGGCGAGCCGGGCCGGGCGGTGCGCGACCGCCGCCGGGGCGGGGATCACCTCGGCCGCCGGCAGCATCCGGGTGTAGCGCTCCAGGTCGGTGCGGAGGCTCACCACGACCAGGTCCACGGCGGACCCGCAGACCCTGCCGAGGGCGCCGAGCAGGCCATCGACGTATCTACCGACGCCGCCACGGTCGGCGGGGACACTCGTGGCGTCGATGAGCACGCGGGGCGGGCGACCGGCGGTCACGGGGCGACTCCTCAGGCAGGCGATCTGTGGGGAACAACACTGTCGGCAAGCCTACGCCGGGCGCGGGTCCCGGCGGTGACTGCGACCCGACGGTACGCCGACTTGTCCTTGTCATCGAGTACGGGTCACCGGCGCGTATCGTTCGCGCCGATGGCCGACAACATTGCCCGGGTCTTCGCCGACGCACTCGCGACCGACCCCACCCGACCCATGCTGACGTGGTACGACGACGCCACCGGCGAGCGCACCGAGCTGTCCGGCGCGACCCTCACCAACTGGGTGGCCAAGACGGCGAACCTGCTCGTCGACGAGGTCGCCCTGGCCCCCGGCGACACCGCCGCCGTGCTGCTGCCCCCGCACTGGCAGACCGCCGCCGTGCTGCTCGGCTGCTGGTCGGCGAAGCTGACCGTGATCGACACGCCGGGCAACGTGGATGTGCTCTTCGCCGCCGCCGACCGGGTCGACCAGGCGGCGGCCTGGCCGGCCGGCGAGCGGTACGCGCTGGCGCTCGACCCGTTCGCCCTGCCGATGCGGCAGGTGCCGCCCGGCTACGCCGACTTCGTCTCGGCGGTACGCGGCCACGGCGACCACTTCACCCCGTACCCGCAGGGGGGCGAGACGGACGCGGCGTCGCTGGCCCGTGCGGAGGCCCGCGCCGCGGAGCTCTGCCTCACCCCGGGCGACCGCCTCCTGGTCGACACGGCGCAGTATCCCGACCCGGTCGACTGGCTCCTGGCACCCCTCTCGGCCGGCACCACCCTCGTCCTCTGCGCCAACCTGGATCCCTCCCGCCTGGACCCCCGCACCGCCGCGGAAAAGGTCACCCGCACCCTGGCCTGACGGCGGGTCAGGCCGGGGCCGGGTCGGTGTCGGTGGCGCGGCGCTGGGCGAAGGCGGCGAAGGCGGTGAGGGACTCGGGGTTGGCGAGGGCACCCTTGGCGGCGGCGTTGTCGACCGGGGTGCCGGTGAGGATCTTCTTGACCGGGACCTCCAGCTTCTTGGCCGAGAGGGTGCGCGGGACGGCCCGGACCTGGTGGATCTCGTCGGGGACGTGGCGCGGCGAGAGTGCGGTGCGCAACTCCCGGCAGATCTTCTTCCGCAGCTCGTCGTCGAGTTCCAGGCCCTCGGCGAGCACCACGAAGAGCAACAGCTCCCCGGCGCCGCCCTGGTCGTCCTCCAGGTGCACCACGACCGAGTCGACGACCTCGTCCAGCCCCTCCACCACGGAGTAGAACTCGGCGGTGCCGAGCCGGACGCCGCCCCGGTTCAGGGTGGCGTCGGAGCGGCCGGTGATCACGCAGCCGCCCCGCTCGTTGATCGTGATCCAGTCGCCGTGCCGCCAGACGCCCGGGTAGACCTCGAAGTACGCCTCCCGGTAGCGGGCGCCCTCCGGGTCGTTCCAGAAGCCCACCGGCATGCTCGGCATCGGCTCGGTGATCACCAGCTCGCCCAGCTCCCCGATGACCGGGGTGCCGTCGCCGGAGCGGGCCTCCACCTTGGCGCCGAGCGCCCGGCAGGTGATCTCACCGGCGTGCACGGGCAGCAGCGGCACCCCGCCGACGAAGCCGGTGCAGACGTCGGTGCCGCCGGAGAGCGACTGGAGCTGGAGGCGGTCGCCGACGTTCTCGTACACCCAGGTGAAGCCCTCGGCGGGCAGCGGAGCGCCGGTCGAGCCGACCCCGCGTAGCGCGGCGAGGTCGGCGATCGCCTTCGGAACCAGGCCGGACTTGCGGGAGGCCAGCAGGAACGGCGCCGAGGTGCCGAAGTAGGTGGTGCCGGTCTCCGCGGCCAGCCGCCAGAGCGCACCCAGGTCCGGGTGGCCCGGGTTGCCGTCGAAGAGCACGATCGACGCGCCCACCGCCGGCCCGGAGACCAGGAAGTTCCACATCATCCAGCCGGTGGTGGTGAACCAGAAGAACCGGTCCGCCGGGCCCAGGTCGTGGTGCAGGGCCAGCATCTTGAGGTGCTCCAGCAGGATGCCCCCGTGGCCGTGCACGATCGGCTTCGGCAGGCCGGTGGTGCCGGAGGAGTAGAGCACGTAGAGCGGGTGGTCGAACTCCACCGGGGTGAAGGTCAACGGCTCGTCGGTCGCCGCCGCCAGCTCCGCCCAGGAGATGGCGCCCTCGGGCGGGGCGCCGGCCGGGTCGAGGTACGCGATGCCGACGGTGTGCTCCACCGACGGCAGGGCGGCCCGGATGGCGGCCACCTCGCCCCGCCGGTCGACGGGCTTGTCGCCGTACCGGTAGCCGTCGACGGCGACCAGGACCTTCGGCTCGATCTGCTGCCAGCGGTCGGTGACGCTGCGGGTGCCGAACTCGGGGGCGCAGGAGGAGAAGATCGCGCCGAGGCTGCTGGTGGCCAGCAGCAGCACGAAGGTCTCCGGGATGTTCGGGGCGTACGCGGCCACCCGATCGCCCCGGCCGACGCCGAGCCGGCGCAGCCCGGCCGCCACCCGGCGGACCTGCTCCCGCAGCTCGGCCGCGGTCAGCGTCTCGGGCGGGCGGGTCTGCCCGTGCGCGATCACCACCGGGTCGTCGTCGCCCCGGCCGGGCATCCGCAGCACGTTCTCCGCGTAGTTGAGCGTCGCGCCGGGGAACCACCGGGCACCCGGCATGGCCCGGCCGGTGAGGGTGGCGGTCGGCGGGGTGTGCGCGACGACCTCGAAGTAGTCCCAGATCGACCGCCAGAAGGCGTCGAGGTCGGTGACCGACCAGCGCCACAGCGCGTCGTAGTCGGCGAACTCCAGCCCCCGGTGCTCGGCCAGCCAGCGCAGGTAGTCGCCGATCCGGGACCGCTCACGTACGTCGGCCGGCGGCGCCCACAGCACGTCACCCACTGCTCCACCCTCCCTGAGGCCCGGTCACGACACTGTGCATGGGCCGTGCCGCCATCTTGCCCTACCTCGCCAGGCCATTGTCCGCACCGGGTGCCGCCGAGGGGGCGTGCCCCGCCCACACCCCGCACCCCCACAAGATGTGGATCCGGTGCAAGGAAGGGCCCCCTCCTTGCACCTCAGCCGGCGCGGTGCGCCTGGATGGCCCGGCGCCGGGCCAGGCGGTGGGCGCGGCGGATCTCCGCCTCCCGGTAGCGCCGCTCGTCCTCCACGGTCTCCGGCAGCACCGGCCGCACCGGGCGGGGCGCACCGCCCACGTCCACCCCCACGAAGACCAGGTACGCGGTGGCCACCCGGACCGGCTCGTCCTCGGCCGAGTCCCAGCGCTCGGCGACCACCTTCACCCCGACCTCCATCGAGGTGTGTCCGGTCCAGTTGACCTGGGCGTGCGCGTGCACCAGGTCGCCCACCCGGACCGGCTCGGAGAAGACGATCTCGTCGATCGACGCGGTGACCGCGGTGCCCCCGCTGTGCCGGGCGGCGGCCGCCCCGGCGACGTCATCGACGAACTTCATCAGTACCCCACCGTGCACGGTCCCGTACAGATTGACATCGACGGCAGTCATGATCCGGCTCAGGGAGACCCGGGAGTACGAGGTCGGCTTGCCCACCGGCCCGGTGGAGGGGTGATCTGTCATGCCGAAAACGGTACGGTGCGCGGATGCGACATCTCTGGAGCTTCCTCGCCGGGTTGGTGGTGGCGCCCGTCACCTGGGTGCTCGTCACTCTCGGTCAGGACGGATCTGGACGCACCATCCACCGCTGGGTGGAACTCGGTACGTACAGCACGCCCAACCTGATCGAGCCGGCCGTCTACCTCGGCGTCGCCGGCGTCCTGCTCGGCCTGCTCGCCACGCTACGCCTCTCGCCGTTCGGCCCGCTGGTGGCCGGACTGCTGCTGGTCGTCCCGTACATCGGGATGTTCGTCGCGCCGTTCACCGTCCGTGACCAGGTCCCCGAGGGCTGGAAGCTGCTCGGGGACCCCCTGCCGCTGCGCCAGCCGCTGGAGAACGGCACGCTGTTCCTGATCGGCGTGCTGCTCCTGATGGCCGTGTTCAGCGTCGGGCGCTGGCGACGGCCCGGACAGCCGGCGGCCGAGGCAGAGCTGACCCCGGCCGACAAGCCGATCGAACCCAACCCCTCGCTCGGCGACTGGCCCCCGGCCGACGCCAGCAAGGACCGGGACACCGCCTCGGTCACCCTGGGCTATCCCGATCCGACCCCCACCGAACCCCTGCCCCGCCGCACCGGCGGCGAGTCGCCGTGGTCCGCGCCCCCGCGCGCGACCAACCGACCGGAGGGCACGACCGAGATCCGCTGACCGCCGTGGGCGGGCCGGGAAACCGGCCCGCCCGCCCGACCGGCCGGGTCAGCCCTTGAGCAGCTGGCGGGCCATGACGATGCGCTGCACCTGGTTGGTGCCCTCGTAGATCTGGGTGATCTTGGCGTCCCGCATCATCCGCTCGACCGGGTAGTCGCGGGTGTAGCCGTAGCCGCCCAGGAGCTGCACCGCGTCGGTGGTGATCTCCATGGCGGCGTCCGAGGCGAAGCACTTCGCGGCGGCGCCGAAGTAGGTCAGGTCGGCGTCGCCCCGCTCGGACTTGCCGGCGGCGGCGTAGGTGAGCTGGCGGGCCGCCTCGAGCTTCATGCCCATGTCGGCCAGCATGAACTGGATGCCCTGGAAGTCGGCGACCGGCTTGCCGAACTGCTTGCGCTCCTGGATGTAGCCCTTGGCGTAGTCCAGCGCGCCCTGGGCGATGCCGACCGCCTGGGCGGCGATGGTCACCCGGGTGTGGTCGAGGGTCCGCATCGCGGTGGCGAAGCCGGTGCCCTCGGCGCCGATCATGCGGTCCGCCGGGATCCGCACGTTGTCGAAGTAGACCTCGCGGGTGGGCGAGCCCTTGATGCCGAGCTTCTTCTCGGGCGCGCCGAAGCTGACCCCGGCGTCGGACTTCTCCACCACGAAGGCCGAGATGCCCTTGGAGCGGGCTGTGGGATCGGTCACAGCGAAGACGGTGTAGTACTCGGAGACGCCCGCGTTGGTGATCCACCGCTTCACGCCGTTGAGCACCCAGTGGTCGCCGTCCCGGACCGCCTTGGTGGTCATCGAGGCGGCGTCGCTGCCCGCCTCCGGCTCGGAGAGGCAGTACGAGAACATCGCGTCGCCCGCGGCGACCGGGGTCAGGTACTTCCGGTTCAGCTCCTCGGAACCGGCCAGCAGCAGCGGCATCGTGCCCAGCTTGTTCACCGCCGGGATCAGCGAGGACGAGGCGCAGGCCCGCGCCACCTCCTCGATCACGATGGCCGTGGCGAGCGCGTCCGCGCCGGCGCCGCCGTACTCGACGGGGATGTGCGGGGCGTGGAAGTCGGCCGCGCGGAGCGCGTCGTAGGACGCCTTCGGGAACTCACCCGTCTCGTCCGCCTCGGCGGCGTGCGGAGCCACCTTCGCCGCACAGACCTCACGGACCGCCTCCCGGATCGCCTCGTGCTCCTCGGGCAACCGGTAAACGTCGAACGACTGCTCTGCGGGCATGTCGGCCCCTCCCCTTCACCGCTAAGATGCGCAATCTGTGACGCCCGGAGGCCGCCGACTCACGCAAACTGAAGGATAGCCACCAGGTTCAGCCGGACCTTACCGGCGGGTAGTCTCACGCATGGCCGGCGTCGACCCGGCACAACTACCCTCACACGTAGACGACAGGTTCCCTCGGTGCCCCGGCCACGGCGCCCAGCCGATTGCGACGCAACGAAGCGCCGCCAGTGCGAGCGGAGAAGACAGGCGTGACGATCCCGTACCCGAACACCCAGCCGGTGCCCGCCATCGCGGCAGTGACCCCGCCCTCCGGCGCGGCCCGGCCCCGGGTGACCTTCCTCGGCACCGGCTACCTCGGCGCGACGTACGCCATCTGCTACGCCGAGCTCGGCTACGAGGTGCTCGGCTACGACGTCGACGCCGACAAGATCGCCAAGCTGAACGCCGGCGAGGTGCCGATCCACGAGCCCGGCCTGGACGAGCTGCTCCGGCGCAACCTGGCCGCCGGCCGGCTGCGGTTCAGCACCGACATCCAGGAGACCGCCGACTTCGGCGACGTCCACTTCATCTGCGTGGGCACTCCCCAGCGGGCCGACGGCATGGGCGCCGACCTGTCGTACGTCGAGGCGTCGGTGACCAGCCTGGCCCAGCACCTGACCCGCAAGGCGCTGATCGTCGGCAAGTCGACCGTGCCGGTCGGCACCGCCGAGTGGGTGGAGCAGCTGGTCGGCAAGCACAGCCCGGCGGACCTGGGCGTCGAGGTGGCGTGGAGCCCCGAGTTCCTCCAGGAGGGCTTCGCCGTCGACGACGTGCTGCGGCCCAACCGGATCGTGGTCGGCGTCAAGAGCGAGTGGGCCAACGGCATGCTCTACGCCGCCCACAAGGGGGTCTTCGACCTGGCCGCCACCGAGGACCGCGAGGTGCCGCTGGTGGTCACCGACTTCGCGACCGCCGAGCTGGTCAAGGTCGCCGCGAACGCCTTCCTGGCCACGAAGATCTCCTTCATCAACGCGATGGCCGAGGTCTGCGAGGCGGCCGGCGGCGACGTCACCCAGCTGGCCCGCTCCATCGGGTACGACCCCCGGATCGGCAACCGCTTCCTCCAGGCCGGCCTGGGCTTCGGCGGCGCCTGCCTGCCCAAGGACATCCGGGCGTTCCAGGCCCGGGCCCAGGAGCTCGGCGCCGGCGAGGCGCTGCGCTTCCTGCACGAGGTCGACCTGATCAACCTGCGCCGGCGCACCCGGGTGGTGCAGCTCGCCGCCGACCTGCTCGGCCGCCGCTCCGGCCCGGCCGGGCCGGACCTCTCCGGCACCCGGATCGCGGTGCTCGGCGCGACCTTCAAGCCGAACACCGACGACGTCCGGGACGCCCCGGCGCTGGCGGTCGCCGCGCTGCTCGGCAAGGCCGGCGCCGACGTGCACGTCTTCGACCCGCAGGGCACGGAGAACGCCCGCCGGGCGGTGCCCGAGCTGACGTACGAGGCGAGCATGGTCGACGCCGTCCGCGACGCCGACCTGGTCTGCGTGCTCACCGAGTGGGCCGAGTTCCGCAACGCCGACCCGGTCGCCCTGGGCGAGCTGGTCAACGGCCGCAAGGTGGTCGACGGCCGCAACTGCCTCGACGCCACACTGTGGACCCAGGCCGGTTGGGAGTACCGCGGCCTCGGCCGCCCCTGAGCCGCACCGACTGTCGGCCGGCCGGCCGTGGCGAGCGCCACGGCCGGCCGGTTCTTTTTGTTGTCCGGAACGCGCCGGCAACGGTCGAAATCCGCGCCCGGCCAAGGCATGCTGCGACAGTGGGGGTCCACACCAGGGGCCGGCCGGACGGAGGGACGTCGTGCAGACCTTCAGGTGCGCCTCGTGCGGGCGGGAGATCAAGCCGGCGGTGATCTGCCCGCACTGCGGGGCGGACCAGCCACAGTGGGCCGAGCACCTGGCGGACATTGAACGCTCGATCGCGGAGATGAAGGCCCGCGACGCCGAGATCGCCCGCGAGCAGCGGCAGATCGCGGCCAAGATGCAGGCGGCCCTCTTCCAGCGGGACTTCCTCGCGCACGCCGGTGAGGAGCGGACCAAGCAGACCGCCCGGCCCCGCCGGGTGCTGCGGCGCCGGGCCGGCCGCCGCCCGCCCACGGCCACCACCGGCGCGCCGCCCCGGGTGCCCCGCCAGGGCACCCCACCGCCCGGCCCGGACGACCTCCCGCCGCCCCGGACCAGGGCGCAGTGGCTCGACGTGGACGACCCGGAGCACCCGCCGGAGGCGTCCTCCCGCGAGGTGCAGAACATCCCCCTCGGGCTCGGCGCGCTGCTGCTCGGCGTCGCCGCGGTGGTCTTCGCCGCCGTCGCCACCAGCTCCATGGACGCGCTGGCCCGGCTCGGCGTGCTGCTGGTCGCGACCGTGCTCATGCTGCTGGCGCCGCCGGTGCTGGCCCGTCGGGGGCTCACCTCGACCGCGGAGACGATCGCCGCGGTGGGCCTGCTGCTGCTCCCCCTGGCCGGGTACGCGCTCTGGGCCGTGAACCGGGTCGGCGGCGCCGCCTCCGGCTCGACCTTCGCCGGGTCGATCTTCCTGGTCACCACCCTCATCTCGCTCGGCTACGCGTACGCGACGGGGCTCCGCGCGCCCCGCTTCGCCACCGTCCTGGCCGTCCAACCGGTGCTGCCACTGCTGGCATACGAGCGGATCACCGGGCCGGCCGGATGGGCCCTGGTGCTGACCGTGGTGGCCGTCGTCGACCTCGCCCTGGTCCGCTCGGCGGTGGTCCTCGAGCGGCCGGTCCGGCGGGACCTGCCCGCCCCGGAGCCGGCGCCCGCCCCACCCCGGCAGCGTTCCGCCGCCGAGCGGCCCGAGGCGGCCCCGGAGGAGTCGGCCGAGGTGCTCGGCGCGGAGCTGCCCGGCGACGACCAAGCCGTCCCGCCGGCCCGCCCGGTGCCCTGGCTGCGCGAGCTGACCTGGCTGCTGCACGGCACGGCGGTCGCCGTCGCCCTGGCGTACGCGGTCACCGCGCTGCTGCGCGCCGCAACCGTGCCGGCCGCCACCGGAGCCGGGGCGGTGCTGCTGCTCGCCGCGCTGGTGGGGCTGGCCGGCACGCTGGTGCTGGGCCGCCCGCCGCTGCCGGACGTGGGCGCCGGCATCGTCACGCTCGCGGTGATCGGCGCGCTGGGCCGGGTCGCCTCGGTCGCCTTTCCCGGCCGGTCACTGCTGCTGATCGCCGCGGTCATCGCGCTGACCGGGTTCGCCGTCCGGGCCGTACCGAAGGCGGTCCGGCGCGGCCCGCAGCTCGCCTCGGCGGTGGCGCTGACCGTGAGCGGCCTGGTGGTGGCCGGCGGCGCGCTCCGCGCCGGATTGGCACCGGTCCGCGCGTCGCTGCCCGCCTGGTCGACCGACCTAAGCCGGTGGCACGCCGAGCTGGCGGCGGCGGTGGGACCGACCGGCTGGCAGCTCGCGGCGAGCGCCCTGCTGCTCACCATCGCCGCGGTGATCGCCCTGCCGGCGGAGATCCGGCGCGAATTCGCGTTGGTCGGGGCGGCGCTGACCGCGCTCGCCGCGCCGGCCTCCCTCAACCTGGGCTGGGCCGCCGCCTGCTGGCCGATGCTGCTGACCGCGGTGGCCATCGGCGTGCTGGGGCTCACCGCCGGCACCCGGCGGGCCGCGGTGGTGCACGCGGTGACCGCCGCCGGGCTCGGCGTGATCGGCGCGGGTGCCTCGCTCGCCCGGCCCGCGCTCACCGCCGCCGCGCTGACCGTGCTCTTCCTGGCCGGCGCGCTGGTGTCCCTGGCGCCCCGGGTCCGGACCGCCCCCGCCGCGGCCGACACGCTGTCCGGCTGGGCTGCGGGCGGGGCGGCGTTCGCGCTCCCCGGGGCGGTGGCCGCGTTCGTCGCCGCCACCGAACCGACCGCGCCGAATCTCAGCCCGGCCAGCCTGCGCGAGGTCACCGTCCCGATCCTCGCGGCGAGCTTTCTCGGCGTCTGCGTCACCCTCGGCTACGCCGCCATCGTCCAGGTCGCCCAGCGGCACCTCAGCGCGCCGCACGCGGTCGGCACGGTGCTGGGCGCGGTCGGGGTCGCCACCGCCGGCTTCGGGGCGCGCGGCGCCACCACCGCCGACGCCTGGGTGGGTGGCCTGCTGCTGCTCGCCGCGGCGCTGCTGGCGCTGGCCCCCCGGATCGACGCCGGCCGCCGCTCCGACCTGTCGCTGGACGGCTCGGACCTGGCCCTGGCGGCCACCACGGCGGCGCTGATCGCCACCCTGGTCCGAATCGCCGCCGTGCTCGCGCCCGGTGGTCAGCTCGTGGTGGCCGCCGCGCTGGTGCTGCTGGTCGCCGTCGTCGCCCGGGCGATGCCCGAGGAGTGGCGGCGCGGCCCCATCCTCGGCATCGCGATCGCCGGCACGCTGATCGGTCTGATCGCCGGCTGGAGCGCGCTGCGCGGCGGGGTCGGCGTCCTGGCCACCCCGGGCCCGATCTGGTCCGGCGACCTGAGCGGGTGGCCGGCCGCGCCGACCGGCGGGTCGACCTGGCAGGCGCCCGTCGCGCTGGCGCTGCTGGCGGGGGCCGCCGGCATCCTGCTGCCGCCGCCGTGGAAGTACGACATCTCCGGGGCGGCCGTCGTGCTCGCCACCATCGGCGCCCCGGCCGCCTTCGACCTGCCCTGGTGGTCGCCGGTGCTGGTGGGCGCCATGGTCGCCACGGTCTTCGGGATGGCGTCGGCCGCCACGGTCGAGCCGCGGGCCGCGCTGTCCCGGGCCACCGTGGCCGGGGTGGTCGCCCTGCACGCCGCCGGCGCCGGCCTGGTCCGGCCGTGGACCACCGCGCTGGCCCTGGGCAGCATCGCGCTGATCGGGGTGGTGGTGGGGGTCGTGGCCCGGGTGGTCGCGCCGGCGTTGGTCGAGAACGTGCGTACCGAGGGAATGCCGCTGCACCTGGTGCAGGTGGGCGGCGCGGCGGTGGGCGCCGCCCTGCTCGCCCTGCCCGGGGCGGTGGCCGCCCTCGCCGCCGAGTTCGGGCGTTCACCGCAGGTGGTGCTGACCGCCGCGCTGGCCGCGTCCAGCATCGGGCTGGCCGCGGTGGCGGCGGTCCGCCGGCAGGTCCCGCAGTACCTGCCGTACGTCAGTGTGGCCGTGGTCGGCGGCGCGACGGTGAGCGCGATCGCCGCCGTGGTCACCCACCTGCCGTCCGGGGTCTACGCCGCCGCCGCGGCGCTGCTCGGGGTGCTCGCCGAGCTGATCCGGGCCGCCACCGTGCCGCCCGCCGGCTCCGCCCAGCCGGTACGCCGCTGGTCGGTGCTCCTGGACGGGGCGCTGCGCCGGCCGCCCACCGACGGCACGGAGCTGCGCTGGCGGGTCAGCCCGGCCGCCGGGGCGCTCGCCGCGGCGGTGTTGCCGACCGCCCTCGCCCTGGTGACCCTGGCGCCGCCGCTGGTCGTGGCGCTGGTCGAACCGATGCGGGTGCTGTCCCGGATCTGGCAGGGGCCGCCGCCCGAGCTGCTCACCCCGCCCGCCGAGGCGGTGGACCCCACCCACGTGCTGACCGCGCTGCTGCTCACGGTGACGGCCGCGCTCGCCGCCACCGGGTTCAGCGGTGGCCGGCGCTCCCGCGCGGTGCCGGTGGTGCTGCCGGGCGCGGCCGTCACGCTGCTGATCACGCCGGTGGCGCTGGGCCAGGGCTGGCCGGAGACCGCGCTGGCCGGGCTGGCCGTCTTCACCATCTCCATGCTCGGGCTGGCGCTGACCGTGCCCCCGGCGCTGACCGAGCCGGCCCGCTCGCTGCGGGTCGCCCGGGTGCTGGTTTTCGCGATCGGGCTGGCCGCCGGGAACGCCGGTCTGGCCGGCAGCCTCGCCACTCGGGAGCTGACCCTCTTCACGCTGGGCGGGGCGGTCGGCGTCGGGGCGGTCGCCGCCCTCTTCGGCACCACCCAGCGGGCCCGGATCCTGGGTTGGCTGTTCGCCTCGCTGATGGCCCAACTGTTCGTGCTCACCCTCGGCCTGGTCGCCGGGCTCGCCGCGGTCTGGTCGGCGTTCGGGGTGCTGGCCGTCGGGGCGGCGCTCCAGGTGTTCTCCGCGACCCTTCCCCGGCTGCGCCGCCCGGAGGCGTACCGGGAGGCGGCCACCGTGGAATGGAGCGGGTACGGGGCGGCGCTCATCGCGCTGGCCCTGGCCTACGACTCGCCTCGGCACATCGCCGCGCTGCTGGCCGCCTGGGGTGCCGTGCTCGGGGTGGCGGCCAACCGCCCCGGTCGGCGGCCGGTGGAGCGGCGGATCCTGTTCTGGTCGGTGGTGGCCTGCGAGATCAGCGCCTGGTGGATCCTGATGCGGGTGGCCGACGTGGCGCTGCCGGAGGCGTACACCCTGCCGTTCGCCGCGCTCGCCCTGCTCGTCGGGGTGCTGGAGCTGCGCCACCGGGCGGACCTGTCGAGCTGGGTGGCGTACGGGCCGGCCCTGGTCGCCGCGTTCCTGCCCACGCTGGCGATCGTGGTGGCCACCGACTCCAGCATGTTGCGCCAGGTGCTGCTGCTGCTCGGCGCCGTGGCAGTGCTGATCTTCGGCTCGATGACCCGGCAGCAGGCCCCGGTGATCGTGGGCGCCACGGTCACCGCGGTGGCCGCGATCCACGCGCTGTTCAGCCTCGGGCCGTGGCTGGTGTTGATCCCGGTCGGCTTCATCCTGCTGGTGCTCGGGGCCAACAACGAACGCCGCCGCCGGGCGCAGGAACGCCTCCAGACCGCCCTGCGCGGCATGAGGTGAAGCTCGAGGGGTCGGCGCGAGGGGTCAGGTGAGGGAGGCGCGGAGGGCGGCTTCCTTCTCGGCGACCAGGTCCTCCAGGCTCGCCTGGTAGGCGGCCATCCGCTCGCGCAGCGCCAGGTCGGCGGCGGCCAGGATGCGCACCGCGAGCAGGCCGGCGTTGCGGGCGTTGCCGATCGACACCGTGGCCACCGGCACGCCGGCCGGCATCTGCACGATGGAGAGCAGCGAATCCATCCCGTCCAGGTGCTTCAGCGGCACCGGCACCCCGATCACCGGCAGCGGCGTGACCGAGGCGACCATGCCGGGCAGGTGAGCGGCCCCGCCCGCGCCCGCGATGATCACCTGGACGCCCCGGTCGGCGGCCGAGCGACCGTACTCGATCATCTTGACCGGCGTGCGGTGGGCGGAGACCACGCCGACCTCGTACGGCACCTCGAACTCGTCCAGCGCCTCGGCGGCGGCCTTCATGGTCGGCCAGTCCGAGTCGCTGCCCATGATCAGCCCGACGGTCACTCGTGCCCCTCCCGGAGCCAGCGGGCGGCTCGTGCGGCCCGGGCCCGTACGTCGTCCAGGTCGTTGCCGAGCACGGTGACGTGCCCGATCTTGCGGCCCGGGCGCACCTGCTTGCCGTACAGGTGGACCTTGGCCCCGGGCTCGGCGGCGAAGAGGTGGTGCAGCCGCTCGTCGATGGACATCCCGCCCGGCTCGCCGCCGAGCACGTTCGCCATCACCACGACCGGCGCGGTGAGCGAGGTGTCGCCCATCGGGTAGTCGAGCACCGCCCGCAGGTGCTGCTCGAACTGGGAGGTCCGGGCCCCCTCGATGGTCCAGTGCCCGGAGTTGTGCGGCCGCATGGCCAGCTCGTTGACCACCAGGCCGGCGGGCGTCTCGAACAGCTCGACCGCCAGCAGGCCGACCACGCCGAGCGCGGTGGCCAGGTCGATGGCGAGCTGCTGGGCGCCGACCGCCAGCATCTCCGGCAGGTCGGGCGCGGGGGCGAGCACCTCGACGCAGATGCCGTCCCGCTGCACCGTCTCCACCACCGGGTACGCGGCCACCTGCCCGAACGGCGAGCGGGCCACCTGCACGGCCAGCTCCCGGCGCAGCGCGACCCGCTCCTCGACGATCAGCGGGGTGCCGCCGGCGAGCAGCGTGGCGGCCAGCTCGGCCGCCTGGGCCGCGTCGTCCACCATCCAGACGCCCCGGCCGTCGTAGCCGCCCCGGGCCGCCTTGAGCACCACCGGCCAGCCCGCCTCCTCGCCGAACGCGACCAGGTCCGCCGGCTGCTCGACCGGACGCCAGGCCGGGTTGGGAGCGCCCAGCTCGCCGAGCCGCTCGCGCATCACCCGCTTGTCCTGCGCGTGCAGCAGCGCGTCGGCCGGCGGGCAGAGCTTCACCCCCTCCTCGGCGAGGGTGCGGATGTGCGCGCTGGGCACGTGCTCGTGGTCGAAGGTGACCACGTCGCAGCCCTTGGCGAAGGTGCGCAGGGCGGCGAGGTCGGTGTGGTCGCCGTACTGGACGTCGGCCGCGACCAGGGCGGCACCGTCGTCCGGGGCGAGCGCCAGCACGCGCAGCGACTGGCCGAGGGCGATGGCGGCCTGGTGGGTCATCCGGGCCAGCTGGCCACCGCCCACCATGCCGACGACGGGGAGGCCGGTACGGGAATCCATAGCCCGGCCAGCCTATCGGGGCGGTGAGCGGCGCGAGCCCGGAGGGCAGCCCCGCTGGCCGGCCGCTCAGCCTGCCGTGCGGACCGCGATGCGGCGCGGCGCCCGGGCGACCTCGCGGGCGGTGGTCCGGGCGATCAGCAGCGAGCCGAGCACCGTCGGGGCCAGCCAGGCGACCAGGTGCCCGCCGGTCATCTGCACGGCGAACCCGGTGACGAAGGCGATCACGGTGCTGCCCATCAGGTTGAGGTGCCAGATGCGCCAGCCTCGGCCGCCCAGCCCACGCGGGCGGCGCCGGGCGAACCACAGCCCGCCGACCAGCCAGCCGAGGGTGAGGGCGCCGAGCAGAGCCAGCCCCCAGAGCCGCGCCGGGTCGTAGGCGAAGAGCCCGAAGGCGCTGAGGCTGAGGCCGACGGCGGCGCCCGCGTAGACCCGGCCGAGCAGGGTGTGCCGCCCGCGCCGCTTCGGGGCGAGCAGCACCGGGAGGGCGAGGAGCAGCCCGGTGGTGCCACTGGCGGCGTGGATCACGACGAGAACGGTGTGCACGGCTCCCCCTCCCGCGACATCCCAATGTGGGAGGTCAACGCATCCAGCATCTGACCTGACACAATGGGATGTCAAGGGAATCCGCGAAGGAGAACCGACCCATGCCCGACCGGCCGCTGAACGCCACCGCCGCCTCCCTGCTCGGCTTCCTGCACGACGGGCCGATGACCGGGTGGGACCTGGTCACGGTCGCACAGCAGCGGATCGGGGCGTTCTGGTCGCTGACCCAGAGCCAGGTCTACCGGGAGCTGACCACGATGGCGGCGGCCGGACTGGTGCGGGCCGGCGAACGGGGCCGCCGCGACCGGCAGCCGTACGAGATCACCGAAGCCGGACGGGCGGCGTTCGCCGAGTGGGCGCGCAAGCCACCGGCCGACGAGACGATCCGATTCCCGCTGCTGTTGACCGTGCTCTTCGGTCGCCACCTGCCGCCGGACCGGCTGGCCGGATTCCTCGCCGCGCACCGGGCCGCCCACGCCGCCCGACTCGCCGGCTACCAGGCGGCCGCGGCGGGGCTGCCCGAGGAGGCGGACGCCGTCGACCCGTACTCGGTGGCCACCCTGCGATTCGGGCTGGCGTACGAGCAGGCGGTGCTGGACTGGTTCGACGCCCTGCCGGACCCGTTGCGGCCGGCGACCGAGGGCGCCGACGAGGCATGATCACGTCATGACGATCCGTGAGACGCTGCGCGGGCTCCCGGTGCTGGCGCACGACATGCCCTCCTTCGACCCCGTCGACGTGCCCGGCACACCGCTGGACCTCTTCGCCTCCTGGCTCGCCGCTGCGGTCACCGCCGGGGTGGACGAGCCGCATGCGATGACCCTCTCGACCGTGGACGCCGACGGCGCGCCGGACGCGCGGGTACTCATCCTCAAGGACCTCGACGAGGAGGGATGGCACTTCGCCACCACCTCGACCAGCGCCAAGGGCCGACAACTCGCCGGCAACCCGCGGGTCGCGCTGAGCTTCCACTGGCGGGAGCTGGGTCGGCAGGTCCGGGTCCGCGGCGTCGCGCATCCGGCCGGACCCGAGGTCTCCCGACGGGACTTTCTGGCCCGCCCGTTCGGCTCGCGGGTCGCCACCCTGGCCGGCCGGCAGAGCGAACCGCTCACCGACCGGTCCGCCCTCGACGCCGAGTTCGCCCGGGTCAGCGAGCGGGCGGCCGCCGACCCGGATCTCGTCGCCGACGGACACACGGTCTACCGGGCGCGGCCCGAGACGGTGGAGTTCTGGCAGGCCGACCGGCAGCGCCGACACGTCCGGCTGCGCTACCGCCGCACCGCGGACGGCTGGGAGCGTGAGCTGCTCTGGCCGTGACCGTCAGGTCAGCTGCGCGACCAGGTCGTCCACGGAGGTGACCGGGCGGTCGCAGACGAAGCCCCGGCAGACGTAGGCGGTGGACCGGCCGTCCAGCGCCGGCCGCTCGGCCAGCAGCGGCACCCCCGGCTGGTCGCTCCGGCCGGCCACCACCACCGCGCCGGGCGGGGCGTGCCGCTGGGCCGCCGCGACGAGGGGGTCGCCCACCGGGTCGTCGGTCACCACCGCGATCTCGTACGGCCCGGAGAGCAGCGCCTCGCCGACGGTGGCCGCGTACCCGGCGAACCGGGCGTGCCGGCCGACGATCGGCGCCACGGTCGACAGAGCGGCCTCGGCCGCCTCCCGGTACCGGGTCTCCCCGCTCAGCGCCGCGTACGCGACCAGCGCCGCGACGATCGCGGAACGGCCGGACGGCGTGGCGTTGTCGGTGGGGTCGGCCGGCCGGGTGACCAGGCGCTCGGCGTCGTCGGCGGTGTCGTAGAAGCCGCCGTCCGGGGCGGCGAAGCGGGCCAGCGCCACGTCGAGGAGCTGGCCGGCCAGCGTCAGCCAGCGCCCCTCCCCGGTCAGCTGGTGCAGGGCGCAGAACGCCTCGGCCACGCAGCCGTAGTCCTCCAGCACGCCGGCCGGATCGCCGACCACCTTGTCCCGGGAGACCCGGCGCAACCGCCCGTCCACGAGGTGCACGGCGGCCAGGTGCTCGGCGGCGTCGCGCATCGCGCCGTCCGCGACGATGGTGACCCCCTCCATGAGGTTGGCGTCCTCGTCGTCGGGGGCCGCGTAGAGGGCGGCGACCTGCTGGAACTCGGCGATCGCGGTGATCGCCAGGCCGTTCCAGGCGGCCACCACCTTGTCGTCCCGGGCCGGCTGGGGGCGGGTGTCGCGGGCGGCGAGCAGCCGGCCGACCACCTCCTGCCACCGCTGGCGCACCGAGGGATCGGCGTCGTCCACGTCCCGGGCCAGCCGCAGCACGCTGGTGCCGTGTTCGAAGGTGCCGGACCCGGTCACCCCGAAGAGGTCGGCGGCGAAGCGGCCGTCCTCCTCCCCCAGCACCTCGACGAGCTGCGCCGGGGTCCACACGTAGGTGAGCCCCTCGACGCCTTCGGTGTCCGCGTCCAGCGCGGAGGCGAAACCCTCGCCCGGCCGGTGCATCTCGTCGGCGAGGAACCGGGCGGTGTCCCGGGCCACCCGCCGCGCCAGCCGGTCCCCGGTGAGCCGCCAGAGCTGGGTGTAGACCCGCAGCAGCAACGCGTTGTCGTAGAGCATCTTCTCGAAGTGCGGCACGGTCCAGTGACCGTCCACCGAGTAGCGGGCGAACCCGCCGGCGAGCTGGTCGTGCAGACCGCCCCGGGCCATCGCCTCGCCGGTGTGCCGGACGATCTCCAGGCTGCGGGCCGAGCCGGTGCGCTGGTGGTGCCGGAGCAGGAAGAGCAGGTTCATGTGCGGCGGGAACTTCGGCGCCCCGCCGAACCCGCCGTTCGTCTCGTCGTACTCCCGGTGGAGCTGAGCCGCGGCGGCGTCGAGCAGCTCGGCGGTGAGCGGGGCGCTGAGCCCGCCCACGGCCTGCGCGCCCCCGATCGCCTCGACCACGGCGGCGCCCTGCCGCAGCACCGCCTCGCGCTGGTCCCGCCAGGCGGCGGCGACCGACCCGAGCAGGCGGATGAAGTTGGGCCGGGGGAAGTAGGTGCCGCAGAAGAACGGGGTGCCGTCCGGGGCGGCGAAGACCGTCATCGGCCAGCCGCCCTGCCCGGTCATCGCCTGGGTGGCGGTCATGTAGACGGCGTCCACGTCGGGCCGTTCCTCGCGGTCCACCTTGACGCAGACGAAGTCGTCGTTCATGAGCCGGGCGACGGCCTCGTTCTCGAACGACTCGTGGGCCATCACGTGGCACCAGTGGCAGGCCGCGTACCCGACCGAGATGAGCACCGGCATGTCACGCCGCTTCGCCTCGGCGAACGCCTCGTCGCACCAGGGCCACCAGTCCACCGGGTTGTCGGCGTGCTGAAGCAGGTACGGGGAGGTGGCGTCGGCAAGTCGGTTCACCCGACGACCATAACCAGCGGCGTCGGGTCACCGCCCGGCGATGCGGGCGCGCTCAGGACGCGCCGTCGGCGCGGAGCGGGAAGACGTTGCCCTGGGCGTTGTCGCGCAGCGACCCCAGCACCGCCCCGATCTTGTCCGCCGGCATCGGCTTGAAGAAGTGGTAGCCCTGCGCGGCGGTGCAGCCCAGCTCCGCCAGGGCGGTCCGCTGCTCGGCGGTCTCCACCCCCTCGGCCACCACCCGCAGCCCCAGCTCATGGGCGAGCCCGACGGTGGTCCGGACGATCGCCGCCGCCTCCGGCGAGTCGGCCATCCGGATCACGAAGGAGCGGTCGACCTTCAGCTCGTCCACGGCGATCCGGGTCAGGAAGGTCAGCGACGAGAACCCGGTGCCGAAGTCGTCGACGGCCAGCTGCACCCCCATCGACCGCAGGGTGGCCAGCACCTCGTCGATGACCTCCAGCTCGCTCATCACCACCGTCTCGGTGATCTCCAGGACCAGCCGGTGCGGCGGGACCTGGTGCCGGCGCAGCGCGTCGCCGATCTCCCCGGGCAGCCGCGGGTCGAGCAGGCTGCGCGCCGAGAGGTTGACCGAGATCGGCACCTCCAGCCCCTCCCTGGCCCAGTCCGCCGCCACCGCGAGCGCCTTGTCCAGCACGTACCGGGTGAAGGTGCCGAGCTGCTCGCTGCTCTCCACCGGCCGGATGAAGTCGGCCGGGCCGAGCCAGCCGCGGCGGGGGTGCTGCCAGCGGATCAACGCCTCCACCCCGGTCGGCGCGCCGGTGGCCAGGTCCACCGCCGGCTGCAACGCCAGCACGAGCTGGTCGTCGGCCTCCAACGCCTCCCGCAGCTCGGCGAGGAGCGCCAGGTGGTCGGTGCTCGCCGCGTCGCGGGAGCTGTCGTACGCGGCGACGCTGCCGCCGCCCTCCTTCGCCTGGTACATGGCGATGTCGGCCCGGCGCAGCAGCTCGATCATGTCGGCGGTGCCCGCGTCGGCGACCACCACCCCGACCGCCACCTCGACGGACATCCGCACCCCGGCCACCTCGGTCGGCGCGGCGAGCCGCTCGGCGATCTCCCGGGCCTGGCGCAGCGCGTACGCGATCGGGGCGGTCCGGTCGTCGATCACCGGGACCGCGGTCAGCAGCAGGGCGAACTCGTCGCCGCCGAGCCGGCCGAGCAGGTCGCCGGGGCGGGCCAGGGCGGCCAGCCGGTTCGCGGTCAGCCGCAGCAGCTGGTCCCCCGCCGCGTGCCCCAGGGTGTCGTTGACCTCCTTGAACTGGTTGACGTCGAGCAGCAGCAGCGCCACCGGGTGGTCGTGGGCGCGCTGCCGCAGCGCCTGGTCGCCCTTGGTGAGCATGGCGGCCCGGTTGAGCAGCCCGGTGAGCTGGTCGTGCACCGCCTCGTAGGACGACCGGGCGGTGACCAGCCGCAGCTCGCGGTGGGTGGCGGCGTCGTGCAGGGCGGCGGCCAGCGCGTCGCCGAACGCGGCGACGCCGTCCCGTTCCCGGTTGGTCGGCGGCGCGGACCGGGGGAAATGGACCCGCAGCTGACCCACCTCCGCGCTGCCCACCACGAGCGACCGCACCAGCTCGTGGTCGCCCGATGCGGTGGGCGACGGCGGTGACACCTCCCGGTCGCGGACCTGACCGCCGGCGTCCGCCCGGTAACGGCGCCACCGGCCGTCGCCCCGGGCGACGTCCACCTCGACCAGTTCGGCGCCGAACAGGCTGAGGCCGCCGGTCGCGGCGGCGGTCGCCACACCGCGCTCGTCGAGCTGGTTGAGCGCGGCCGTGGCCTCGGCGAACGCCCGCCAGGTGCGCCGCTCCTGGTCGGCCCGGAGCCGGTGCCGGTAGGTCTGCTGGAGCAGCCACAGCGGCGGCGGGAGGAGCAGCAGCCAGCGAGGGTCCAGCTCCAGCAGCGCCACCACCACCAGGCCGACCGCCACGTTGCCGACGAACATGAGCAGCTTGCCGCGGAGCGCGGCGAACAGCGGCGGACCGATCGGGATGCCGTGCCGCAGCGCGAGGCTCGCGCCGCCCAGCCAGGCGGTGGTGAGCAGGTAGACCACCGACCCGACGATCAGCGCGGCGGCGAGTTCCGGGGTCGGCGCGGCGAGCAGCGGCCGGCCGAGCGCGCTGGCCACCGCGGCGGCGAGCGCGGCGGCGGCGGTCAGGGAGGCGATGATCCGGACCAGCTCCAGCACCGGCCGGCGGTCGGTGAGCAGGGACATCGAGGTCCAGGCGGCCCCGGCGCCGAGCAGGGCCGCGGCCGGCAGCCAGCCGGCCGGTACGAGATAGAGGCAGACGATGAGGGCGGCCTCGCCCCAGGTGATGCTGACCATGCCGGCGGCGGTCCGGAACCGCAGGCGGGCGAGCTGGGCCACGGCGAACGTGGCGACCGCGAGGCCGAACCGGGCGGGTGGCGGCAGCGGGTCGTCCGGCGGGAGGGACGCGGGGACGGTGAGCCCCACCAGGGTGGCCACCAGGGCGGTGACCGCGACGGCCGCGGTCACCAGGAGGACGCCGGCCGGCGTGCCACGCAGGCCGAGCCGGTCCGGGGGGTGAGCTTCCCCGCCGGAGGTCACGGGCCCACCCCGTCCACCGGTGGTCCGAGGGCACGGCGGGCGGCCACGGCTGCCACGGACATCGGCGCCCCCTCCCGCGCACGGCTCAGGGACTTTCGGTCCCCCGGCGGAAGGCTAAGCCAAAGCCGGTGGTCGCAACAGGGGGCGACGACCGGCTTCGGCGTGATTCACCCGCCGACTACCCGTTCCGGTGCTGCTGGGAGCCGTTGGGAGCGTCCGATGGTGATTCCTGCGATGAGGTCGCGTCTGTCGGATCGGCGACTGACGCATCGGTGCGACTGTGGTCGGCCGGGCCGGCCTGCGGCGGGAACCGGTCGGGCAGCCGGCGCAGCCGGGCGTTCATGTTGCGGATCAGCAGGATGGTGACGGTGGCCAGCGCAATGATGAGGAAGAGGCCCATCGGGCCGGCCAGGCCACCCGTACGGGTGTCACCGAAGTTGTTCTCCGCGAGCACCTGGGCGGTGGTCAGCATGGTGTTCCTCCGATGTGCGGCTGACCACCAGGGTAGCCCTCCGCCGGATCAGCGGGCATGCGCCGTCTCCCGAACGCCGGCGAACAGGTCGGACTCGGGCAGCGGGCTGTCCACCAGCGAGCGGGCGAGCTGGTAGTCCTCCGTCGGCCAGGCGCGCTGCTGCAGCTCCATCGGCACGTGGAACCAGAAGCCGTCCGGGTCGATCTGGGTGGCGTGGGCCCGCAGGGCGTCGTCGCGGACCGGGAAGTATTCGGCGCACTCCACCCGGGTGGTGATCCGGGGGCCCTTGTCGGGGCGGTCCTCCCAGCGCTTGAGCCACTCCTCGTACGGCGACTCCAGGCCGGCTTCGAGCATCGTCTCGTGCAACGCGGTGATCTTGCCCTTGGAGAAGCCGATGTCGTAGTAGAGCTTCAGCGGCTGCCAGGGCTCGCCCAGCTCGGGGTGGCGCTCCGGGTCGCCGGCGGCCTCGAACGCGGCGACGGTCACCTGGTGGGTCATGATGTGGTCGGGGTGCGGGTAGCCGCCCTCCTCGTCGTACGTGGTGACGACGTGCGGGCGGAACTGACGCATCAACCGCACCAGCGGGGCCGCGGCGACCTCGACGTCCTGGAGCGCGAAGCAACCCTCGGGCAGCGGCGGCAGCGGGTCGCCCTCGGGCAGCCCGGAGTCGACGAAGCCGAGCCAGGCCTGCTCGATGCCGAGGATCGCGCGGGCGGCGTCCATCTCGGCGCGGCGGATCTCGGCGATGTTGGCCCAGACGTCCGGGCGGTCCATCTTCGGGTTGAGCACGCTCCCCCGCTCGCCACCCGTACAGGTAACGACCAGGACATCGACGCCTTCGGCGACGTATTTCGCCGTGGTCGCGGCACCCTTGCTCGACTCGTCGTCGGGATGGGCGTGCACCGCCATGAGACGCAACTGCTGGGCCACCTTCGGCGCTCCTCGTCTGTGCCGACCGGCCGGGCCCACCCGGGCCGGACCGGCTGACCTGCCGGAATCTTCCCGCGCGCCTGCGAAAGCCCCCGTGCTGGCCGGTCGGCGGCTCCGCCGACCTGCCATCCTTGACTCAGCGCCGGGCTGGGAAGATGGACTCTGCCATTCTTGCCGATGCCGCCGACCACAACGCCAGGAGATACCCGCCGGTGAGCGAGACGCACGCCACAATCGCACCGGGTGCGCCGGTGTTCCCGCCCGGCCGCTACGGCCGCCGCCGGGAGCGGGGGCGCCGCCGTCCGCTCCTGCTGGTCGGGCTGGCGGCCGCGCTGCTGGCGGTCCTCGGGCTGGTCGCCGCCAAGCTCTACGACCAGTACGGCGACCCCGAGTACCGGGCCGAGGTGATCACCTACACCGGGATCACCGACACGCGGGTGGTGGTCGACTTCCGGGTCACCGTGCCCCCGGGCGGGTCGGCGACCTGCCTGCTGCGGGCCCGGTCGCACGACGGCGCCGAGGTGGGACAGGCCGAGGCCACCGTGACGGCCCGCCCCGGCCAGCGGCACGTCACCGCCCGGCACGAGGTGCCCACCACCGCCCGCCCGTTCATCGGTGAGGTGCTGCGCTGCCGGCCGGCCGGCTGACCTCACGCGGCCCGGCCCGCCCACGCGTACCCCCGGTTCAGCCAGCGGCACCGGGGGTGATCGGCGACACCCTGACGGGTGCGGCACTGGTAACTTGGTAGTTCACCTGTCAGCCAGTCCGCACCAACCGAGGAGACCGCCTGTGTCCACCAACGGCAACGAGGCGCCCGCCACCTGGCTGTCCCAGGAAGCGTACGACCGCCTGCAGGCCGAGCTCGACGAGCACATCGCCAACCGGCCGGTCATCGCCGCCGAGATCAACGCCCGCCGCGAGGAGGGCGACCTGCGGGAGAACGGCGGCTACCACGCCGCCCGCGAGGAGCAGGGCAAGGCCGAGGGGCGCATCCTCTACCTGAAGGAGCTGCTCCGCACCGCCCAGGTGGGCGAGGCCCCGACCGCCGACGCGGTGTCGCCCGGCATGGTCGTGACGATCTACTTCGACGACGACGCCGACGACACGGAGACCTTCCTGCTCGGCTCCCGGGAGATCGCCTCCACCACCGACCTGACCGTCTACAGCCCCGAGTCCGCGCTCGGCAAGGCGATCCTGGGCGGCAAGGAGGGCCAGACCTGCACCTACAAGGCACCGAGCGGCGCCGACATCAAGGTGACGGTCGTCAAGTTCGAGCCCTTCACCGGCTGAGAGCCACCGGACCCGCGCCGGCCGGCTCGGGTCCGACCCCGACCGAGGCTGACAGGCTCCTCGGACCCGAGCCACCCGCGACCGCCCCGGACCGAATCATCGGCCGGGGCGGTCGCGTCGTCGCGGACCGGGAATCACGACTCGGCCGCGAACACCACCTGGTAGCCGCTGGCCCGCAGGGCGCTGATCAGCTTGTCCGAGTGCTCCACGCCGCGGGTCTCCACCGAGAGCGCCACCTCCACCTCGCCGAGGCGCAGGTGCGGGTTCGCCCGCTGGTGCTCCACGTCCACCACGTTGGCCCGGTGCTCGGCGATCTCGCTGAGCAGCGAGGCGAGCTGACCCGGCCGGTCCGTGCAGCGGACGGTCACCCGCAGGTAGCGGCCGGCGGCGGCCAGGCCGTGCTCGATCACCCGCAGCATCAGCAGCGGGTCGATGTTGCCGCCGGAGAGCACCGCCACCACCGGCGCCTCCACCTCGACCGCCCCGGCCAGCAGCGCGGCCACCCCGACCGCGCCGGCCGGCTCCACCACCTGCTTGCCGCGCTCCAGCAGCATCAGCAGGGCCCGGGAGATGTCCTCCTCGGAGACGGTGACGATCTCGTCGACCAGCTTGCGGACGTGGGTGAAGGTCAGGTCACCGGGACGGCCGACCGCGATGCCGTCGGCGATCGTCGAGAACGACGGCAGGCGGACCGGCTCGCCGGCCTTGAGCGAGGGCGGGAACGCCGCGGCGGTCGCCGCCTGCACGCCGATCACGCGTACGTCGGGACGCAGCGCCTTGGCGGCCACCGCCATCCCGGAGATCAGGCCACCGCCGCCCACCCCGGTCACGATCGTCCTGACGTCCGGGCACTGTTCGAGGATCTCCAGCGCCACCGTGCCCTGACCGGCGATGACGTCCGGATGGTCGAACGGGTGGATGAACATCGCCCCGGTGCGCTCGGCGAAGGTCTGCGCCGCGACCAGCGACTCGTCCACCGTGTTGCCGACCAGTTCGACCGCGGCGCCGTACCCCTTCGTGGCGGCCACCTTGGGCAGCGGCGCGTTGACCGGCATGAAGACCGTGGCGTGCGTGCCAACCAGGCCGGCGGCGAGCGCCACCCCCTGCGCGTGGTTGCCGGCGCTCGCCGCGACCACGCCGCGTTCCCGCTCCTCGGCGGAGAGCCGGGAGATCCGCACGTACGCCCCGCGCACCTTGTACGACCCGGCGCGTTGCACGTTCTCGCACTTCAGCCACGCCGGACCGCCCAGCACGGCGCTGAGCGGCCGGGAGGGCTCCAGCGGGGTGGTCCGGGTGACGCCGGCGAGCAGTTCCCGCGCGGCCTGTACGTCGGCGAGACCGACCAGTTCCGTCATGCCCCGATCGTGCCACCCGCCCCCGGGGGAACCTGCGGCGACGCCACGGTCGGATCGCTCGCGACCTGCGGCGACGGCCCGGTCACGGGCTGCGTCGGGTAGCCCACGGCGTACCCGGCCGGCGCGCCGGGCCAGCCGGGGGCGACCGGCCAGGCCGGTGCGGCACGCGCGATCCGGTCCTGTTGGGCGGCGGAGATCCGGCGGATCAGCACGATCAGCGTGACCCCGGCGACCAGGCAGGCGGCCGTGGGGATCAGCCGCGGGCCGATCGCGTCCTGGTAGTAGCGGACGTACGTCTGGAACTCCGCGTCGCTGCGGGGCCACTCGGTCAGCCTGGTGTACCGCTGGTCGTCGAGTCGGCTGACGACGCGCTCGCCGAAGGTGAACACCAGCCAGGCGGCCCACCAGAGCCCGACCAGGCCGGGGGTGCTCCGGCGCCACAGGCTGTCCCGGGCCACGTTGGCCACCACCCGCGCCGGCACCACGAAGTTGGCGAACGGCACCAGCCACCCGGCGATCGCCCATCCCGGACCCATCGTCGGCAGGGCCCCCGGAAACGCCTCGAGGTTCTTCCGCACCCGCCAGGTCCAGATGATCACCAGCACCGCAGCGGTCAGGAAGGCCAGCAGGTAGGGCAGGACAAGGAGGAGTTCGGCCACCGCCGCGCCCATCAGCAGGTCGCGGTCGGCCTGCTCGGCCGCCGCGCGGGCCACCCGCACCCCGACGACGGGGAACAGCGCGCTCGGCAGGTAGAGCACGCTGGCCGCGCCGACCGCGATCGCGGCGGCCGTGCCCAGGCCGCGCACCGCGTACGTGGGCACGCCGGGGCTGACCGCCGGCTGGCCGAGCGGGGTGCCGCAGCGCTGGCACTCGTTGAAGGCCGGGGACGTGGCGTCCCCGCAGGTCTGGCAGGGCATCGACGTCATCCCCCGTGGTCCGCGTGTGGAAGTGCGGACACGTTAGACGATCATGCGGCGGCCGGCGACCCCGTGCCGACCCGGGGGTAGCCGGGGGCGTGCCGCTGCCAGGGGGCCTGCATCTCGAACTGGCCAGCGACGCCGAGCAGCAGCAGCTCCGAGCCGGGCGGGCCGACGAACTGCACGGCGACCGGCAGGCCGTCCGGGCGGCGGCCCACCGGCACCACGATCGCCGGCAGCCCGGCGATGTTCCACGGCGCGGCGTACGGGGCGTACCGGATGTTGGCCCGCATGTTCGCCAGCCAGGAGCGACCGGACCAGCCGGCAGCCTCCGGCGGCAGGGCGGCCAGCGCCGGGGTGAGCAGCAGGTCGATCGAGTGGTCGGCGAAGAAGTTCACGGACCGCTCGCGCCAGGCGGCCCGGTCGGCCTCGCGGACGTACCCCCGGCGCTGCGCCCACTCGCCGAGGCTGACGTGCCGGCGACTGCGCGCCTGCAGCCCGCGCCGCTCCACCCCGGCGGCCCGGACATCGGCGGCGGCCGCGGCGAACCAGGTGGCCAGGCCCTTGAGGCCGAGCGCGGTCGGGTAGATCGGGTCGGCAGGGACGGTGTCGTGCCCGGCGGCGGCGAGCAGCCGGCCGGCGGCGGCCACCGCGTCCCGGTTGGGGGCGTCCGGCGAGACGCCCCGAACCGGCGAGCGCAGCGAGACGCCCACCCGCAGCCGCTGCGGCGGCACCAGCTTCTCCGGGCGGCGGCCGGCCAGCACCGAGAAACCGACCGCCGCGTCGGCGACCGTGGTGGTCAACATGCCGTGCTCGGCGAGGCCGAACCAGTCGTCCGCGCCGAGCTGGTAGGGGATCACGCCCCGGCCGGGCTTGAGCCCGACCAGGCCGCAGCAGGCGGCCGGGATCCGGATCGAGCCGAGGCCGTCGTTGCCGTGCGCCATCGGCACCAGCCCGGCGGCCACCGCGGCGGCCGCGCCGCCGGAGGAGCCGCCGGGGGTGCGCCGCAGGTCCCAGGGGTTGCGGGTCACGCCGGTCTCGTCGTCGGTGAGCGCCCAGAGGCCGAGCTCCGGCATCCGGGTCACCCCGAGGATCACCGCGCCCGCACCGCGCAGGCGGCGGACCACCTCGTGGTCCGCCTCCGCCACCGGGGTACGGCAGGCGGCCGACCCGTTCCAGGTGGGCAGGCCGGCGACCGGGGTGTTCTCCTTGACCGCGACCGGCACCCCGGCCAGCGGGAGGTTGGCCAGGTCGTCCTGCTCGTCGACCTTCTCCGCCTCGGTGATCGCCTCCCCGCCGCGCACCGTGCGGAACGCGGCCAGGTCGGCGTCGGTGCGCCCGATGTAATCCAGGTGGTCGGCCACCACCTGGGTGGCGGAGACGTCACCCCGGCGTACGCCCCGGGCGACCTGCTTGGCGGTCGCCCCCACCCAGGTCGTCGGCATGATGTCCGGCACGGCCATCCTCCCCAGCCAGCGGTCAGCCCAGCGCCTGCTCCAGATCGGCGAGCAGGTCGTCGACCGTCTCGATGCCGACAGACAGTCGCACGAGATCGCCGGGAACTTCAAGCGGCGAGCCGGCAGCACTTGCGTGTGTCATCCGTCCCGGGTGCTCGATCAGGGACTCGACCCCGCCGAGGGACTCGGCGAGCACGAAGAGCTTGGCCCGGTTGCAGATCTCCACGGCGTGCTCCTCGCCGCCCGCCGCGCGGAACGAGATCATGCCGCCGAACCGGCGCATCTGCTTGGCGGCCACCTCGTGACCGGGGTGCGACGGCAGGCCCGGGTAGATGACCTGGCCGACCTTGGCATGACCGTCCAGGTAGGCCGCGATCCGCTCGGCGTTGTCGCAGTGCCGGTCCATCCGTACCCCGAGGGTCTTGATGCCCCGCAGGGTGAGCCAGGCGTCGAACGGGCCGTTGACGGCGCCCATCGCGTTCTGGTGGTAGCGCAGCTCCTCGCCGAGCGTCCGTTCGGCGGCGATCAGGGCGCCACCGACCACGTCGGAGTGTCCGCCGATGTACTTGGTGGTGGAGTGGACCACCACGTCCGCGCCGAACGCGATCGGCTGCTGGAGGTACGGCGAGGCGAAGGTGTTGTCGACCACCAGCAGCGCGTCGGCCTCGTGCGCGACGCCGGCCAGGGCGGCGAGGTCGGCGATGCCGAGCAGCGGGTTGGTCGGCGTCTCCACCCAGACGATCTTCGTGGCGCCCGGGCGGATGGCCGCCCGCACGGCGTCCGGGTCGGAGACCTTCGCCGGGGTGTACGCCAGCCCCCAGCGCTCGGCGACCTTGGCGAAGAGCCGGTAGGTGCCGCCGTACGCATCGTCCGGGATAACCACGTGGTCACCCGGCTTGCACACGGTCCGCAGCAGGGCGTCCTCGGCGGCCAGGCCGCTGGCGAAGGCGAGCCCGACCGGCCCGCCCTCCAGCGCGGCCAGGCACTCCTGGAGCGCGTCCCGGGTCGGGTTGCCGGAGCGGCTGTACTCGTAGCCCTGCCGGGGCGCGCCGACGGCGTCCTGGGCGTACGTGCTGGTCTGATAGATCGGTGGGATCACCGCGCCGGTGCGGGCCTCCGGGTCCTGACCGGCGTGGATGGCGAGCGTGTCGAAGCCGTGACTCATGCCCGAGACGTTAGTCCGCCCTCCCGTCCCACCGGGTGGAACCCCGCCGCGGGTCACACCGTTCGCCGTGTCGGTGGGGCAGGCCATACTGGCTCGGTGACGTCAAACGTGCCGCTGCCGTCCCGGCTGATCGGGGCGGCCGACCGGATCCCGTCCTCGCTCGGACTGCTGGCCGGCCCCGATCGGGGAACAGTGCGCCTTCCGGTGCAGCTCGCCTGGTCAGGGCCGGCGGACTATGACGTCGCCGACCCGCGCGAACGGCTGACGCTCTACTGCCTCCTGCTCGACTGCGGCCAGCGTGACGACATCGTCCGGTACGTCAACGCCACCCTGCTCCGCCGGGACTGGCCCCGGATCAAGCGCCTGACGGCTCGTCGTCTGACGATGCTCTGGGAGCGCAGGCTGCCCGAACTCTGCGCGGGCTAGATGGACGAGCTGCACCGCCGGCTACTCGAGGTCGGCTTCGCCGCCGGCGACGACCTCGGGCTGATGCTTGCGGGCGGATACGCCATGTGCGCTCACGAGCTGGTGGACCGCCCCTCCCAGGACATCGACTTCGCGACCGCCACCGCCCTGCCGCTCACCGTCGTGGTGGCGCGACTCTCGGACGCGTACCTCGCCGCCGGGTTCGCCGTTCAGGTCATCGAAACGACACCACGGATGGCCCGGATGCTCGTCACGGACGGCGCGGTGTCCTGCGAGGTCGACCTCCTCAAGGAGGCCCTGAGGCCACCAGCCCGGCTGAACATCGGGCCGGTCCTCGCCTTCGAAGACGCGGTCGGGCTCAAGGTGCGCGCGCTGCACGACCGGGCCGCGCACCGGGACTTCATCGACGTGCGCGCCGCGAACGGTCAGCTCGGTTGGGTCGAGCTGGAGAAGCTGTGTGCCTGCCACACGGTCGGCTTCTCCCTGGAAGAGCTGGCCGATCGGTTGGGTGGCATCGAGGAACGCGACACTCGCACCTTTCTCTCGTACGGACTCGACGCCTCGGCCGTCAACGAGCTGCGCGACTGGGCGCTGCGATGGGAGACGGACATCAGGAATCGGCTGGCGAGCGGGGAGACCGGCCCCACCGGCGTTCTCGACAGCGAGTGGGAAACCTACCTGGACCGGCTGTAGACGGAGTGCTTGGTCCAGGCCAGCCCTCAGCGAACCGGGGACTGACCGGCGCCCGGCGGGCGGCGGCGTCCCGGCGGAGCGCATAGCCTGGCCCGGTGAGCGGGTGCGTGTTCTGCGGGATCGTGGCGGGCAAGGTGCCCGCGTTCACCGTCGTCGACGAGCCGGACGGGGTCGCCTTCCTGGACACCCGACCGGTGTTCAAGGGGCACGTGCTGGTGGTGCCGCGCCCCCACGTGGTCACCCTCGACACGCTCCCGGCCGAGCTGCTGCCCGGCTACTTCCGGCTGGTCCAGCGGATCATCGTCGCGGTGGAGACCGGCCTGGGGTCCGGTGGGACGTTCGTGGCGGTCAACAATAAGGTGTCCCAGTCCGTCCCGCACCTGCACACCCACGTGGTGCCCCGGACGAAGGGCGACGGGCTGCGCGGCTTCTTCTGGCCGCGTACCCGCTACCCGGACGACGCGGAGGCCCGGGAGTACGCCGACCGGATCGCCGCCGCCATCAACCTGCCGTGAGGATGCTCCGGCGGTCGCCGGCCGAACGGGGGACGGCCCACGGCCTGACCGCAGACGGTGCGGGTAAGGATGCCGGGCCCGGCGGCGTTGCAGCCTGCGAACGGTACGAAAGGAGTCCCGACCGTGTTCCTTCGCCGCATGAAGGCCGAAATGATCTCCCCCGACCAGGCCCTGCCGGGCCGGCTGATCGCGATGCCCGTCGCCGACCGGCACGAGGTGCTGCCGTCCGCCCTGAAGGGCCCCTTCCCGGAGGGCTCGCAGGTGGCCGTCTTCGGGATGGGCTGCTTCTGGGGCGCCGAGCGGCTCTTCTGGACCCTCCCGGGCGTGATCACCACGTCGGCCGGTTACGCGGGTGGCTACACCCCGAACCCGACGTACGAGGAGGTCTGCTCGGGGATGACCGGGCACGCCGAGGTGGTCCAGGTCGTCTACGACCCGACGAAGATCAGCTACGAGGACCTGCTCAAGGTCTTCTGGGAGAACCACGACCCGACCCAGGGCATGCGCCAGGGCAACGACGTCGGCACGCAGTACCGGTCGGCGATCTACGCCGGCACCGACGAGCAGCTCGCCACCGCACAGGCGTCCCGGGACGCGTTCGCGCCGATCGTGGCGCGGGCCGGCAAGGGTGAGATCACCACGGAGATCACCCGGCTCGGCGACTACTACCTGGCCGAGGACTACCACCAGCAGTACCTGGCCCCGACGAAGAACCCGTACGGCTACTGCAACCATGGCCCCAACGGCATGACCTGCCCGGTGGGCGTGGCGAAGACGGCGTAACCCCCAAGTGTCTGGCGCGGGTCACGGATCCGCGCCAGACCTATCCGTCATCGCGACTGCGCGGCGGCACCACGGTGGTCAGTTTGCCGGTCTTCACGTCGTACGCGTATCCAGAGACCTTGATCTTCGGCGACACCTGCGGCGTGTTGATGAGCTTCTCCACATCTCCCGGCACGGTCTGGGTCGGGTCGAAGACCGCGTTGTCAGCCAGGGCGGCGTCATCAAGGCCTCGCTCGCGGAACCCTTTGCGCAGCGCGGCATCGGCGAACCCCATCCCGCAGTCCGTGTGATGCACGACAGCGATGTCGAACCAGTCCGCGTCGGGCGCCTTGATCTCGTGCAGATAACTGATCCACGCCAGGTCCAGGATCGCGGCGGGAGTGACCCGACCGCCCAATGACCGGGAGACGATGGCGTCCCCGAAGGACAGATCGAAGATGAACGCCGGGTCAACCCGCGGATCGAGGCACGTGATGACGAAAAGCTGCCGGTTGGGGATGAACGGGATCTTCGGGGCACGATCCACAGCATCCGTGGCAGCGAAACGGACATTGCGCTGCAGCAGATCGTCCATTTTACCCATTTTCGGAGCCTAAGTCGGCCGCCCCGCCAAGCGGCCTCGAACGCGCAATCCAGGCGACATCGGAGTACCGCTCTGGTCGAAGAACCCGAACGGGTACTGCAACCACGGCCCCAACGGGCTGAGCTGCCCGGTCGGCGTGGCCCGTACCGCCGGCCGACCCACCGGATGTCCGTTTCCGGGCCTGCGGTGTTTGTCACACCACAGGCCCGATCCGATTCGGGCACCCGGCGGGCGGCCGATCGGAAACCCGCCCCTGGCCGCCCACAGAATTTGCGGGGCGGGCATCCTAGCAAAGACCCAACACCAGCGATATCACCTCAACAGGCGGACCGCACCGAGCTCTGGCAGCATTGCCTGGCATGTGCGGACTGGCTGGGGAGTACCGCCGTGACGGCTCACGCGCCGATGTCGGTGCGGTCGAGCGCATGGCGGCCACGATGGACGACCGAGGGCCCGACGACGGCGGGGTGTGGTCCCAGGGCCCGGTGGCCCTCGGTCACCGCCGCCTGAAGATCATCGACCTGTCGGCGGCCAGCGGCCAGCCCCTGGTCGACCCCACCGCCGGCCTCACCGGCGTCTTCAACGGCTGCATCTACAACTACCGGGAGCTGCGCGAGGAGCTGCGGGCCAAGGGCCACCGCTTCTTCTCCTCCGGCGACAGCGAGGTCGTGCTCAAGGCGTACGCCGAGTGGGGGCTCGACTTCGTCGACCACCTGGTCGGCATGTTCGCCGTGGCGATCACCGAGCGGGACACCGGGCGCCTGGTCCTGGCCCGGGACCGGCTCGGCATCAAGCCGCTCTACCTGGCCGAGACCCCGGGCGCGGTGCGCTTTGCCAGCACCCTGCCGGCGCTGCTGGCCGGCGGCGGGATCGACACCTCGATCGACCCGGTGGCGCTCGCCCACTACCTGAGCTTCCACAGCATCGTGCCGCCGCCGCGGACCATCCTGCGCGGCGTCAGCAAGCTCCCCCCGGCCACCGTCCGGGTGTACGAGGCGGACGGCGCCACGCACGAGCGGGTCTACTGGGATCCGTCCTTCACCCGCGCCGCCGAGCGGTCCGGGTGGACGGAGCGGGACTGGCAGGACGCGCTGCTGGAGTCGCTCACCACCGCCGTACGCCGCCGCATGGTGGCCGACGTGCCGGTCGGCGTGCTGCTCTCCGGTGGGCTGGACTCGAGCCTGGTCGTCGCGCTACTGGCCGGCGAGGGCCAGTCCGGCCTGGCCACCTTCTCCATCGGCTTCGACGCGGTCGGCGGGCGGGAGGGCGACGAGTTCGTCTACTCCGACCTGGTGGCGAAGACGTTCGGCACCGACCACCACCAGCTCAAGGTGCCCACCGGCGACCTGCTGCCACCGCTGGAGGCCGCGGTCACGGCCATGAGCGAGCCGATGGTCAGCCACGACTGCGTCGCGTTCTGGCTGCTCAGCCAGGAGGTCGCCCGGCACGTCAAGGTGGTCCAGTCCGGCCAGGGCGCCGACGAGATCCTGGGCGGCTACCACTGGTACCCGCCGCTGGCCGGGGTCGACCGGGAGCGGGCGCTCGACACGTACGCGAAGGCCTTCTTCGACCGCGACGCGGCCGGACTGGCCCGGGTGCTCAACCCGGCGTGGCTGGCCGACGGCGACCCGGCGCGGGAGTTCGTCGCCGCCCACCTGGCCCGGCCGGGGGCGCAGACCGCGGTCGACGCCGGCCTGCGGATCGACACCCAGGTCATGCTGACCGACGACCCGGTCAAGCGGGTGGACAACATGACCATGGCGCACGGGCTGGAGGCCCGGGTGCCGTTCCTCGACCACGAGTTCGTGGAGCTGGCCGCGAGCTGCCCGCCGGAGCTGAAGCTGGCCCAGGGCGGCAAGGGCGTGCTCAAGGAGATCGGCCGGCGGGTCCTGCCGCACGAGGTGATCGACCGGCCGAAGGGCTACTTCCCGGTGCCGGGCCTCACCCACCTCGAGGGCAAGCTCCTCGACCGGGTAAGCGACGCCCTCTCCGCGCCCGCGGCCCGCCGCCGGAACCTGTTCCGCGCCGAATACGTCGACGCGCTGCTCGCCGACCCGAACGCCGAACTGACCCCGTTGAACGGAAACAAGCTGTGGCAACTCGGACTCCTGGAAATGTGGCTCCAGAGCCACGGAATCGACTGACCGTGACGGACACCCTCGCCACCGGCACGGCCCGTACCGACCGGGAGCGGGTGCTCGGCCGGCGCCGGGAGAGCGTCGGCCCCGGCGGCGATCCGGTCGCCCCCGGCGTTCCCGAGCCCCGACGGCAGCCGTCCGACGGATCCGGCGTGGTGCTGGACTGCGGCTGGGGCCGGCTGGTCTTCGGGCAGACCTTCGCCGAGCAGGTCGACGTCGCCGACGTGCTGCGCTCCGAGGCGGTCGGCGCCCGGGACATCTGCATCTACCTGCGCGATCCGCACGTGCTGGTGTCCCGGCTCCCGGACGAGCTGTTCATCGACCCGTCGCTGACCTACCGGCTGCCGCTGGGCGAGCGCCGACCGGCCGCCACCGAGAACGGGCAGATCCCCGGCCTGACCATCCGCCCGCTGCGCGACGCCGACGACGCGGACGCGGTGAACCGGATCTACGCGCGCAACGGCATGGTCACCGCGCCGGTCGAGGTGCTGGTCGACAACGCCCACACCGACCGGTTCCTGCACCTGGTCGCCGAGGCCGCCACCGGGGAGGTGGTCGGGACGATCACCGGCGTGGACCACGTCGCGGTCTTCGCCGACCCGGACAACGGCGCGAGCCTGTGGTGCCTCACCGTGGACTTCAACGCCGCCCCGCCCGGCACCGGCCAGGCCCTGCTGACCGCGCTGGCCGACCGGCTCGACGAGCGGGGCCGCGCGTTCGTGGACCTGTCGGTGCTGGCCGAGAACTCCGGGGCGATCCGGCTCTACGAGCGGCTGGGCTTCCACCGCACCGGGACGCTCTGCGTGAAGCGGAAGAACCCGATCAACGAGCGGCTCTTCCTGCCCGCGGCCCCCGAGGGGTACGACGAGCTCAACCCGTACGCGAAGATCATCGCGGACGAGGCGATGCGGCGCGGGATCCGCGTGGAGATCACCGACCCGCACTGGGGCGAGCTGAAGCTGAGCAACGGCGGCCGGACGGTGCACACCCGGGAGTCGCTGTCGGAGCTGACCTCGGCGGTGGCGATGAGCCGCTGCGACGACAAGCGGGTGACCCGGCGGATCGTCACCGAGGCCGGTCTCGCCGTGCCGCGCGGACGGACGGCGACCGGCGACCCGGACGACCTGGCCTTCCTGGCCGACTTCGGACCGGTGGTGGTGAAGCCGGCCCGGGGCGAGCAGGGCAACGGCATCACCGTTGGGGTGCGTACGCCGGAGGCGCTGACCGCGGCGGTCGAGCTGGCCCGCCGGTTCTGCCCGGACGTGCTGATCGAGGAGCTGCGCGACGGCGAGGACCTGCGGGTGGTCGTCATCGACCACGAGGTGGTGGCCGCCGCCGTGCGCCGCCCGGCCCAGATCACCGGCGACGGCGTGCACGACGTCACCGAGCTGATCGAGCGGCAGAGCCGGCGGCGCGCCGCCGCCACGGGTGGCGAGTCGCGCATCCCGGTCGACGACATGACCCGGGAGGTCGTCGCCGCGGCCGGCTACCGGATGCACGACGTGCTCCCGAAGGGCCAGGTGCTGGCCGTACGCCGGACCGCCAACCTGCACACCGGCGGCACCATCCACGACGTGACCGCCGAGCTGCACCCGGTGATCGCCGAGGCGTGCGTGGCGGCCAGCCGGGCGCTGGACATCCCGGTGACCGGGCTGGACCTGCTGGTGCCCGCCCCGGACCGCCCGGAGCACGTGTTCATCGAGGCGAACGAGCGGCCCGGCCTGGCCAACCACGAGCCGCAGCCGACCGCCGAACGTTTCGTCGACCTGCTCTTCCCCGGCACCCGGGCGCCGCAGCGGCTCTGGTCCCCGGCCGGTACGGGAGGCGCCGCGTGAGCCCGAAGCCCCTGGAGATCGACCTCGACTACCTGCGTCAGGTGCTGGTGGAGCTGCTGGAGATCCCCAGCCCGTCGGGGCGTACCGACCACGTCCAGCAGTACGTGGGGGAACGCCTCTCCGCGCTCGGCATCAGTTCGACGCTGACCCGGCGCGGGGCGCTCAGCGCCTACCTGCCCGGCCCCCGGTCCAACGGCGCCGACCGGGCGATCGTGGTGCACACCGACACCATCGGCGGCATGGTGAAACGGCTGAAGCGCAACGGCCGGCTGGAGCTAAAGCCGATCGGCACGCACAGCGCCCGCTTCGCCGAGGGCGCCCAGGTGCGGATCTTCACCGACGACCTGGACCGGGTGATCACCGGTCAGGTGCTGCCGCTGAAGGCCAGCGGCCACCGCTACAACGAGGCCGTCGACCTGCAGGGCGTCGGCTGGGAGTTGGTCGAGGTACGGGTAGACGAGCCGGTCTCCGACCTCGCCGGCCTGCGCGCGCTCGGCATCGACGCGGGCGACTTCGTCGCGCTGCTGGCCGACCCGACCATCACTCCCAGCGGGTACGTCAAGTCCCGGCACCTGGACGACAAGGCCGGGGTGGCCGCGGTGCTGGCCGCGTTCAAGGCGATGGTCGACGCCGGGGTCACCCCGGCGGTGACCGCCCACCTGCTGGTCACCGTCACCGAGGAGATCGGGCACGGGGCCAGCCACGGCCTCGACCCGGACGTGGCGGAGATCGTCTCGGTGGACGCCGCCGTGGTCGCACCCGGTCAGCAGTCCCGGGAGGATGCCGCCACCCTGGCCATGGGGGACGGGGTGGGTCCGTTCGACTACCACCTGACCCGCCACCTGGCCGCGATCGCCCGGGAGCACGGCGTGGACCTGGTCCGGGACGTCTTCGACTACTACCGCTCGGACGTGGCGGCGGCGGTCGAGGCGGGCGCGCACGCCCGGGTGGCCCTGCTCGGCTTCGGCGTGGACGCCACCCACGGGCACGAGCGCACCCACCTCGACGGGCTGCGTGAGCTGGCCCGGCTGCTCTGCCTCTACCTGCAGCACCCGCTGGTCTTCCCGGAGTGGGACGCCGAGCCCGAGGGCGACCTGGCCGACTTCCCGTCGCTGGCCGTCCAGCCGGCTTCCGCGGAGGGTCCCCGCGACGGGCCGATCGGGATCGACTGACCGCAGCGCTGCGCCCGCCGCTCCTGGTCGCGGCGGGCGCAGCGTCGTACATCGCGCCGGCGGGCGGGCGGGCGAGGGCGTGGGGCGCCGCGGCCCGTCGACCCTTACCCGTCGGTGCGCTCCGCCTCGTGGCGGCGGAGTGCGATGAGCGCCTCGCTCACGCGGAGCACCGCGTCGCGGGCCGCGGGATCCTCCGTGATCAGAGCTTCCGCCTGGTCGGCGAGGTGCCCCAGGAGGACGATCGTGGGCCGTTCGTCGCCGGCGGTGCCCGCCCGCTCGGCGGGTCGGAGGCGGGCTTCGAGTGCGGCCCCGACGTGCTCGGCGATGCGGCCGGCGGCGACGTACTCGGCGATGAGGTAGCGGATGTCGGAGTACCAGGCGGGGTCGCGGGTGACGTCCTCGGGAACGTAACCGGCCCTGACGTTGGCCATCGTCACCGCGACGCTCTCGACGACGTACGACTGAACGGTCGGGTGGAGCACGGCCAACTGCGCATCGGTCAGGGGTAGTGAACTGCCGTCGAGGAAGCAGAAGCCCGGTCCGGTGTTGCTGCCGCTGTTGACCCGCAGCGGCACCTCGTGCTGGGCGAGCCGGATCCCACCGAGCGCGAGCCCGAGATCGTCACGGGCGACGGCCGGCGGCGTGCTCCCGGTCATCTGGATCTTCGGCGCGGTCGGCGGCTGCAGGCCGTACGCGACCCAGTTGACCGTGTGGTCGTACACCGCGTTCTGCACCATGTGCTGCGGGATGCGGGACAGCGAGGGAAGCGCGCACGTCTGCGGCTCACCCGGATAGCCGCCGGGGTAGCTGCCGATGTCCCGCTTCCGCAACGGGCCGTAGTCGGTGATGAGCTTCCAGTCCCCGTGCGAGGCGCCGGCCACCTCCCAGGCACGAAGGACCGGCGAGTCGGCCTGGGCCCGGGCCGCTGCGGAGAGGATCCCGCTCGCCACGTCCCCCTCGGAGTTGATCCGGAAGACCGGCGTGGTCAGGTCGGTCCGGAGGACCCCACCGCCGCCATGCAGGACGACCGCGTCGACGACGTTCGCCAGCGGCTGGATGCCGTTGAAGTAGTTCGCGAGGCGCCCGGCCGACTGCGAGTGACCGGTGGCGATCACGTACCGGGGCGGCGACAGCCGGCCGAGCGGGGCGACGCCCGCCGGGCTGCGCACCGCCTTCACCGCCTGGCTGAAGATGTCGTAGGAGAGGCTGTCGTCGGTGACCGTCCCGCCCACGGTGACGTCCAACGCGCCGTAGCGAGTCGGGCTCCAGGCCCTGAGGCCCGTCGCGGAGTGCAGCCCGGCCCGCTGGGCGGAGACGCCGACCCAGGCGTATCCCTCCCGGATCAGGTGCTCGTGTGACTGGAACCAGTCGACCTCCTGGTCCCACTGGTTGCTGACGTTGTTCCACTCGGCGAGCACCACGCCGTTGAACTTGTCGTCGGAGAGCGGCCGGCGCACCACGATGCGGGTGGCGTACGGCTGGTCGGTGCTGATCACCACTGCCGTGTCCGTACCCCGGGTCGCGTAGCGGGTTGCCGTGCCGGAGATGAAGAACTCCTGCTCGACATAGCCGGCCGCGGCGAGGTTGACGTCGGTGGCGAGGAAAGGGTAGCCGTGGCTGGGGTCCCCGACGGGGGAGGTACTGGCGATCGGTCCGGTGACCAGCGGGTCCGAGACGCTGTCACCGGTCGCGGTGGAGGGACGGCGGGCTCCGTCGGTGGCACCCGCGGGCGGGGCGAGGAACGCGGTCGACGCGCCGATCAGGCTCAACGCGAGCAGGAACCGGGAAGCATTGCGCCGGACTGTGGGCAGGACAGACAAGGTTCACCTCACGATGGGAGCGGCTGGCGCTGAGCCAGGCTGGTGAGACGTCTGTGCGTTACGGCTCTGCCGCACACGGTAATGCTCGGAATAGACGCAAGATATAGCGAAGAAAGTCGAACTTTTGCCTCCGCCGCCAAAAGTGGCTCCTGAGTCGCCCCTCGCCTGTGTGATCCAAACCAGTTGCCGGGCTCCTGCCGGACTGGATAGCGTGGCGGTACACGGGAAAGGAGGTGGTCCAGACTTGTATAGCAATCGGACTCGTGAGGTGGCTGTCCGCTAGCCGCTGTCCTCGACAGTGAAATCCCGTCCGCCGCGAGGCGGGCACCAGGCACCATCGTCGAGACCGTGTGGCAGCGGTGCGGCGAAACCACGACAGCCACCCGACCCCCGGGGTGCCGGCCCAGTCCAGCCGGCCCGCGCGCGAGCGCGGAAGCCCCGGGGGTCGCTTCATGTGTGAGGGGGCCTGCATTGTCGATGCGCGAGCTGGTGGTGCTCGGTACGGCCAGCCAGGCCCCGACCCGGCAACGCAACCACAACGGCTACCTGCTGCGCTGGGACGACGAGGTGCTGCTCTTCGACCCGGGCGAGGGCAGCCAGCGGCAACTGCTGCACACCGGGATCTCCGCCACCGACCTCACCCGGATCTGCGTCACCCACTTCCACGGCGACCACTGCCTGGGTCTGCCCGGCATGATCCAGCGCCTCTCCCTGGACCGGGTGCCCCACCCGGTGGCGGTGACCTTTCCGGCCGGCGGCGCCGACTTCTTCGCCCGGCTGCGCCACGCGTCGAGCTTCTACGAGACCGCCGAGCTGGCCGTGGAGCCGATCGACGCCGACGGGCAGCGGATCAGCCTGGGCATCGGCACGCTGGAGGCGCGCCGCCTGCGACACCCGATCGAGACGTACGGCTACCGGCTGGTCGAGCCGGACGGCTGCCGGATGCTCCCGGAGAAGCTGGCCGCGTACGGCATCGCCGGCCCGGCCGTCGGCAAGCTGCTCCGCGACGGCCACCTGGACGTCGACGGACGCCGCGTCACCCGGGACGAGGTGAGCGTGACCCGGCCGGGCCAGCGGTTCGCCTTCGTGATGGACACCGGACTCTGCGACGGGGTGTGGGCGCTGGCCGAGCACGCCGACCTGCTGGTGATCGAGTCGACATTCCTGGAGTCGGAGGCGGCGCTCGCCGCCGAGGTCGGCCACCTCACCGCGGCGCAGGCCGCGCGGGTGGCGGCCGAGTCGGGGGTACGCACCCTCGTGCTCACCCACTTCTCCCAGCGGTACGCCGACCCCCGCCGGTTCGCCGACGAGGCCCGCGCGCACTTCACCGGGGAGCTGGTGATCGCCGAGGACCTGATGACCGTCCCGGTGCCGCCCCGGCGGGTAGCCTCGCCCGGGTGACCGTCGCCCTGCGCCCCGCCACCGAGGCCGACCTGATGGCGGTCGGCGCGCTGCACCAGCGGTCCCGGGTGGCGGCGTACTCGTCGTTCCTGCCGGCGGAGGCGCTGGCCGCGCCGACGCCCGAGGAGATGGGCCGGTACTGGGTGGAGCGGCTGACCTGGGAGCGGGCCGACCACCGGATGACCGTGGCCGAGCGGGACGGGCGGCTGGTCGGCTTCAGCTATCTGGGGCCGGACGACGCCGGGGACCCGGCCACCGGGCTGCTCAATGCGATCCACCTGGCGCCGGACGAGCGGGGGCGGGGCACCGGGCGGACCCTGATGGTCGACGCCCTGGCCGCGATGCGGGCGCGCGGCTGGAGCCGGGCGGTGCTGTGGGTGCTCCGGGAGAACTTGTCCGCCCGCCGCTTCTACGAGCGCGGCGGCTGGGCCGCCACCGGCGAGGAGCGCGCCGACCGGATCGGCCCCGCGCTGGTGCCCCAGCTCCGCTACGCCCGGAAGCTGTAACCCTTCTTAACGCCTCCGGTAGCGAAGGGTGCCCCGCTTAACCGCCGTTCGCTGTGAGCGGATCGGGGCATGGGGGCCGGCAGCGGCGCGTTGGCATCGGCATGGACAGCGAGCACAGCGAGCGGGCGGAGGACGCCGCGCTCGACGCGTACTCCCGGGTGGTGACCGGCGTGGCGGCCCGGGTGCTGCCCAGCGTGGCCGCCCTGTCGGTACGGACCCCCCGCGGGGCCGGGGCCGGTTCGGCCGTGGTGATCGGCCCGGACGGGCAGTTGCTCACCAGCGCCCACGTCGTGCAGGGGGCCGGGGGCGGCACGGCCGCCTTCGGTGACGGCACCGAGACCCGGTTCCGGGTGGTCGGGGCCGACCCGCTGTCGGACCTGGCCGTGCTGCGCGCCGAGCAGGCCACCGTGCCGCCGGTGGAGCTGGGCAACGCGGACCGGCTGCGGATCGGCCAGCTCGTGGTGGCGGTCGGCAACCCGATGGGGCTCGCCGGCTCGGTCACCGCCGGGGTGGTCTCCGGCCTGGGCCGGTCCCTGCCAGCGCGGGACGGGCGGGTCACCCGGCTGATCGAGGACGTCATCCAGACCGACGCGGCGCTGAACCCGGGCAACTCGGGCGGCGCGCTGGCCGACTCGGCCGGCCGTGTGGTCGGGGTGAACACGGCGGTCGCCGGGCACGGCCTCGGGCTGGCCGTGCCGATCAACGCGACGACCCGGCAGATCATCGCCGACCTGACCAGCGACGGCCGGGTCCGCCGGGCCTGGCTGGGGGTCGCCGGCGTGCCCGTACCGCTGCCGCCGGAGATCACGGCCCGCACCGGGCAGCGTCGTGGGCTGCGGGTGGTGGAGGTCGTGCCGGGCAGCCCGGCCGGGGTGGCCGGGATCTATCTGGGCGACGTGATCGTGGCGGCCGGCGGCCGGCCGGTACAGGACGGCCAGGGCCTGCAACGGCTGATGCTCGGCCCGGCGATCGGCACCCGCCTGCCGGTCACCGTGCTGCGCAAGGGGGCGTACGTCGACGTGGTGGCGGTCCCCACCGAGCTGGGCCGGTAGCCGTCACGCCCCGTCCCGGTCCGAGTCGAGTCGGCGACCGGCGGCCGGGGGCGGTGACGGCGAGGGCCCTTTCCCCGGCCGGGGAAAGGGCCCTCGCTCAGGCGGTCCGGGTCAGCGGGCGCCGAGGTGGGCGAGCAGGTCCTGCCGGGTCAGCACGCCCTTCGGCTTGCCGTCGACCAGCACCAGGGCGGCGTCGGCCTTCTCCAGCAGCGCGACCGCCTCGCTGACCGGCTGCCCCCCGCCGATCATCGGCAGCGGCTCGGCCATGTGCCGCTCGATCGTGTCGTGCAGGTGCGCCTGCCCGGTGAAGAGCGCGTCGAGCAGGTCCCGCTCGGCGATCGAGCCGGCGACCTCGCCGGTGACCACCGGCGGCTCGGCCTTGAGCACCGGGAGCTGGGAGACGCCGTACTCGCGCATGTAGTCGATGGCGTCGCGGACCGTCTCGGTCGGGTGCACGTGCACCAGCTCGGGCAGGCCGCCCGGCTTGCTGGCGAGGGCGTCGGCCACGGTCGGCTCGGTGCCGGAGTCGTCCAGGAAGCCGTACCGGGCCATCCATTTGTCGTTGAAGATCTTCGACAGGTAGCCGCGACCGCTGTCCGGCAGCAGCACCACGACCACGTCGTCCGGGCCGGCCTTGCGGGCCACCTCCAGGGCGCCCACCACGGCCATGCCGCACGAGCCGCCGACCAGCAGGCCCTCCTCGCGGGCCAGCCGTCGGGTCATCTCGAACGACTCCTTGTCCGACACCTCGACGATCTCGTCGGCGACGGTCCGGTCGTACGTCTCCGGCCAGAAGTCCTCACCGACGCCCTCGACCAGGTAGGGCCGGCCGGTGCCGCCGGAGTAGACCGAGCCCTCCGGGTCGGCGCCGACGACCCTGACCCGCCCCTCCGAGGCCTCCTTCAGGTAGCGGCCGATGCCGGAGATGGTGCCGCCGGTGCCGACGCCCGCGATGAAGTGGGTGATCCGCCCCTCGGTCTGCTGCCAGATCTCCGGACCTGTGGTCTCGTAGTGCGAGCGCGGGTTGGCCGGGTTGCTGTACTGGTTGGGCTTCCAGGCGCCGGGGATCTCCCGGGCCAGCCGGTCGGAGACGTTGTAGTAGGAGCGCGGGTCCTCCGGCGCGACGGCGGTCGGGCACACCACCACCTCGGCGCCGTACGCGCGCAGCACGTCCTGCTTGTCCTGGCTGACCTTGTCCGGGCAGACGAAGACGCACTTGTAGCCCTTGAGCTGGGCCACCAGGGCCAGGCCCACCCCGGTGTTGCCGCTGGTCGGCTCGACGATCGTGCCACCCGGCTTGAGGATGCCCGCCTGCTCGGCGTCCTCCACCATCCGCAGCGCGATCCGGTCCTTCACCGAACCGCCCGGGTTGACGTACTCCACCTTCGCCAGCACGGTCGCCTGGATGCCCTCGGTGACGTTGCGCAGGCGTACCAGCGGGGTGTTGCCGATCAGCTCGACGACGTTGTCGTAGTACTGCACCTCGTTGTGCCCTTCGTTGCGCCGCCGCCGACGGCGGCCGGGAAGACTTCGGTCCGTCGCCCAGCGTACGTGCCGTCAGGGCACCACATGTCCGGGGATGACGGAGCTGCGACGTGCCTCCCACTCCAGGAACCGCTCGGTCTCGGCGAGCACGCTGCCGGCCAGCCAGGTGACCATCACCGCGTCGTCGGCCAGCCCGAACACCGCCAGCGGGATCTCCGGCAGCAGGTCGATCGGCGAGACGATGTACGCCGTGGCCGCGGTCATCAGGGCCAGCCGGAGGCCGCCGTCGTACTCCCCCTTCGCGGTGGCCCGGATCATCCGGGGCAGTGCCGCCAGCCGGGCGCCCAGCGACGGTCCGCTCCGCGCCCCCGTCGTCAGCGCCCGAGCCAGCGCCGCGAAGGCCGCGCTCCGCTTCAATGTCTTCGCCATCTCCTCGCCCCTTTCCGCTCGACCAGGGTGCGGTCCCGGCGCAAGCCCGCCCCTGTCGGTACTGGTACCCGGAACCCTCCCGTCCCAGCCGCCCGATCATGGGAGAGCGCGGGTCGTGGCGGCGCGATAATGTCGGTGCATGGGGGACGCTGGTTCCGTCGCGCCGGGCGGCTGGCAGCGCGCCCGGCGGATCGCCCGGATGGCGGCGATCGGCACGGGCGCCACGATGGCGGCCACCGCCGCCACGGGCGGGGTGCTGCTCGGCCAGGCCCGGCAGGCCCGGCGCACCATCCCGATGGCCGAGGCGCCCCCGCCGCGCTGCGACGGCGTCTACGGCGCCAAGCTTCCCGGCCCGCCGGTCACCATGGTGATCCTCGGCGACTCCTCGGCCGCCGGCTACGGCGTGCACCGCCGCCGCGAGACCCCCGGCGCGCTGCTGGCCACCGGGCTGTCCCGCCGGCTGCACCGGCCGGTCCGGCTGCACCGGTTCGCCGTGGTCGGCGCCCTGTCGGCGGGGCTGAAGCCGCAGGTCGAGTCGGCCCTGGAGGTCGATCCGGACATCGCGGTCGTGCTGGTCGGCGGCAACGACGTCACCAACCGCACTCCGCTCTCGGTGGCCGTGCGTTACCTGGTCGACGCGGTGCGTACGCTGCGCGCCACCGGTTGTGAGGTGGTTGTCGGCACCTGCCCCGATCTGGGCGCGATCCGGCCGATCCAGCCGCCGCTGCGCTGGCTGGCCCGGCGCTGGAGCCGCCAGCTCGCCGCCGCCCAGACGATGGCGGTGGTCGAGGGGGGCGGCTGGACGGTCTCCCTCGGTGACCTGCTCGGTCCCCGCTTCGCCGCCGAGCCGGCCCGGATGTTCGCCTGGGACCGGTTCCACCCGTCCGCTGAGGGGTACGCGGTCGCCGCGGCGGCACTGCTGCCCACCGTGCTGTCCGCGCTCGGCGCCGGCCAGGAACGCCGGGCCGGGCTGGTGCGCGGCGAAGGCGTCCGGTCGCTCCCGGAGGCGGCCCACGAGGCCGCCCGGCACGCCGGCACCGAGGTCAGCGCCACCCAGGTCCGGGGCCGGGACCGGGGTCCCGGCGGGCGCTGGGCGCAGCTGCGGCGGCGTGCCTTCTTCGGCGTCGGTGCGGTGCCGCAGTCCGGCCCGGCGGAGTCACCGACGCTGGAGGGACTGGCATGAGCGGGGGTAGCGGGGGCATCATCAGCAGGCACAACGCGGGTCACGCTCACGTCGACGCCGGTCCCGGCGCCCCGGCGGCCGGGGTCGGCGCCACGAGCGGAGCGGCCCGCGCATCATCGGACCTGGGGAGGTGCCGTCATGACGCAGCGTAACGAGCTTGTGGTCCGGCTGGGTCGGGCCGCGGCGCTCTCCCTGGTCGCCGGCACGGTGGGCGGGGCCGCGGTCCTCGCCGGCCAGGCCATCGCCGCCCGCAGCCGTCAGTACGCGCAGCCCGAGTTGAGCCTCGTGCTGCGAGCCACGGTGGGCCGCACGGGCGCCCCACCGCTGCGGCTGGTGCTGCTCGGCGACTCCTCGGCGCTCGGCGTCGGGGTGGAACGCTTCGAGGAGACGGTCGGCGGCCAGCTCGCGCACCTGCTCGCCGAGGGGCCGACCGGCCACCGGGTGCACCTGTCGAGCGTGGGGGTCTCCGGCTCCCGCTCCACCGACCTGGCCACCCAGGTGGCCCGGGCGCTGCTCGGCGAGCGTCCCGACGTGGCGGTGATCCTGGTCGGGGCGAACGACGCCACCGCGCTGGCCCGTCCGGGGGACGCGGCGGCGTACCTGGGGTCGGCGGTGCGCCGGCTGCGTGAGGCGCACGTCGAGGTGGTCGTGGGCACCTGCCCGGATCTGGGCGCGGTCCGCGCGGTCGCCTCCCCGCTGCGCCACGTGCTGGCCTGGTCCGGCCGACGGATCGCCCGGGCCCAGACGGCGGCCGTGCTGAACGCCGGCGGCAGCGTGGCGGACCTGGGCACCGAGACCGGCCCGGTGTTCCGGGCGGACGCCGGCACGCTCTGCCACGACGGCTACCACCCCTCCGCCGACGGCTACCGGGTCTGGGCGCACGCCCTGCTGCCGGTGGTCGAGGCGGCCGCCGCCGTCGCCTCCCGGCACCACTGACGCGGCCCCGGCGGGGTGACATTTCCCGCCCGGCCGCCAACTTCCGCGTCAAGTTACTCGCGGGTTAACGTTGGTTCATGCCGATTGAGTCGCCGCGCGACGCCGTCATCGTCGCCACCGCCCGGTCCCCCATCGGCCGGGCGTTCAAGGGTTCCCTGCGGGACGTCCGCCCGGACGACCTCGCCGCCACCATCGTCCAGGCCGCGCTCGACAAGGTCCCCGCGCTCGACCCCACCACGATCGACGACCTCTACCTGGGCTGCGGGCTGCCCGGCGGTGAGCAGGGCTTCAACATGGCCCGGGTGGTCGCCACCCTGCTCGGCCTGGACGGCCTGCCCGGCGCCACGCTGACCCGCTACTGCGCCTCCTCGCTGCAGACCAGCCGGATGGCGATGCACGCGATCAAGGCCGGCGAGGGTGACGTCTTCATCTCCGCCGGCGTCGAGACCGTCTCCCGGTACGCCCGGGGCAACTCGGACACCCTGCCGCCGGAGGCGCAGGCGCTGGTCGGCGGCGGCTGGGAGAACCCGCGCTTCGCCGAGGCCCGCGCCCGCTCCACGGCCCGCGCCCAGGGCGGCGCCGAGGTGTGGACCGACCCGCGCGCGGACGGCCGGCTCCCCGACATCTACCTCACGATGGGGCAGACCGCGGAGAACCTCGCCCAGGTCTACGACATCACCCGCGAGGACATGGACGCGTTCGGCGTCCGCAGCCAGAACCTGGCCGAGAAGGCCATCGCGGACGGCTTCTGGGCTCGCGAGATCACCCCGGTGACCACGCCCGACGGCACCGTGGTCAGCGCCGACGACGGGCCGCGCCCGGGGGTCACCCTGGCGGCCGTCGCCGGCCTGAAGCCGGTCTTCCGCCCGGACGGTCGGATCACCGCCGGCAACTGCTGCCCGCTCAACGACGGCGCCGCCGCGGTGGTCATCATGAGCGCCCAGCGCGCCCGCGACCTCGCCCTCACCCCGCTCGCCCGGATCGTCTCCACCGGCGTCACCGCGCTGTCGCCGGAGATCATGGGCCTGGGCCCGGTCGAGGCGTCGAAGCAGGCCCTCAAGCGGGCCGGCATGACCATCGACGACGTCGACCTGGTCGAGATCAACGAGGCGTTCGCCGCCCAGGTGATCCCGTCCTACCGGCAGCTCGGCATCCCCGAGGAGAAGCTGAACGTGATGGGCGGCGCGATCGCCGTCGGCCACCCGTTCGGCATGACCGGCGCCCGGATCACCGGCACCCTGCTCAACGCCCTGGAGTGGCACGACAAGACCATCGGTCTGGAGACCATGTGCGTCGGCGGCGGCCAGGGCATGGCCATGGTGCTCGAGCGCCTGAACTGAAGTCGATTCGCCGGGGATCCGGCCGGGTACCGGAGGCGCCATGGCGACGCTGGTGGAGCGGGAACGCAAGTACTCCGGTGACGCGGAATTCCGGCTGCCCGACCTGACGGGGTGCGGTGGCGTCGCGACCATGTCCGACGCCACCACCCTCGACCTGGACGCGGTCTACCTGGACACCGCCGACCTGCGGCTGGCCCGCAGCGGCTTCGCGCTGCGCCGGCGGACCGGGGGGCACGACGCGGGCTGGCACCTCAAGGTCGGGGCGGCCGGTGGTGCCCGGACCGAGTACCAGTTCCCGGCCGCGCCGGACGAGGTCGACCCGCCCCCGCAGCTGGTCACGCTCTTCCGGGCGGCGTCCCGGGGTGGGACGGTCGCCCCGGCCGCGCGGATCGTCACCCGCCGCCGGGAACGCCGCCTGCTCGACGGCGCCGGCCGCCCGCTGGCCGAGGTCGCCGAGGACAGCGTCGAGGCGCAGGACCTGGTCAGCGGCGAACGGCAGGCGTGGCACGAGATCGAGGTCGAGCTGGTCGACGGCGACGAGGCCCTGCTCGACGCGGTGGAGGCCCGGCTCCGCGAGGCCGGCGCGCGCCCGGTGCCGGTGTCGAAGTCGCATCGCGCCCTCGGCACCCGGCTCGCCGCCGCCCGTTCGGCAGCGCCCGATCCGGGGGTGGCGCCGGTCCTCGACTACGCGACCGCCCAGCGGGACGTGCTGATCGCGAACCATCCGGGGGCGTGGAGCGGCGACGAGGAGGCAGTGCACGACGTGCGGGTCGCCGTCCGCCGGCTCCGCTCCACCCTGCGTACCTTCCGGGGGCTGTGGGACCGGCGGGAGAGCGAGTCGCTGCGGGCGGAGCTGCGCTGGCTGGGCGGGCAGCTCGGGCCGGTCCGGGACAGCCAGGTGATGGCCGCCCGGCTCGCCGGGGCCGTCCGCGCCGAGCCGGACGAGCTGGTGCTCGGGCCGGTCGCGGCGCGGATCGCCGAGCGGTTCGCCGCCGACCTGGCCGTCGCCCTCGCCGAGCTGCGCACGGCGCTCGACTCCGACCGGTACGCCGACCTGCTGCGCCGGCTCGACGCGCTGCTGGAAGGCCCGACGGCCCGGACGGTGGATGCCCGCTGGGTGGCCCGCCGGGTGCGCCGGGCGGTGACCCGCGCGGACGACCGGCTGGACCGGGCGCTGGCCGGCGCGACCGACGACGCGGCGCTGCACGAGGCCCGGAAGGCGCACAAGCGGGCCCGGTACGCGGTGGAGGTGCGTGAGCCGGCCGCCGGGCGGCCCGCCGCCCGGCTGGTGACGCGGCTCAAGGAGCTCCAGGACTTCCTCGGCGCCCACCAGGACTCGGTGGTGACCCGGGACGTGCTGCGCCGGCAGGCGCTACGGGCGTTCGCCGACGGCGAGAACGCCTTCACCTACGGGGTGCTGCACGCCCGGCAGGCCGCGGCGGCCGACCGGGACCTGCCAGGCCTGCTCCGGGCGCGGGACCGGGTCCGGCAGCGGAAGGTCCGGCGCTGGCTGGCGGAGTGAGGCGATCAGAGGGCGGAGCGGGTCTTGGCCACCGCGCCGGCCGCCTCGGCCAGCACCGGCCCCGGCGGACCGGCCGCCACCAGGTCGGCGGCGACCACCCGGAGCTGATCGGGCAGGACCAGGTCGTTGCCGAGCCGGGGTACGTCCCGGCGCGGCTCGCCCTCCGCGTCCGCCGCCAGGTTGGCGATCTCCTGCACCAGCTTGTGCACCAGGTCGGCGCGGGACACGTTGCCGCCCTCGGCCTGCGCCGACCAGCGCGGCTGCGTCCAGTGCCCCACCTGACGGACCAGCAGTTCCACCGCCCGGTCCAGTTCCGCTGCGCTCATCCCGGCCGAGTCTACGGTCAGCGGCGGACGTAGCTGAGCAGGCGGAGGATCTGCCAGTACAGGAAGATCAACCCGACCAGCAGCCCGAACGCGCAGTACCAGGCGTACCGGCGGGGCAGGCCGGCGCGGGCGGACCGCTCGACCAGGTCGAAGTCGAGGATGAAGCTCAACGCCCCGGCGATGATCGCCACCCCCGAGAAGAGGTACGGCAGCCAGCCGACCTGGGCGGTCAGGTTGTAGACCTCCAGCCCCTGCCGCCCGGTGAGCAGGTAGGCGACCAGGTTGACCAGGCCGAGCGCGACGATCCCGAGGAGCGTGCCGAGCACCAGCCGGGCCAGCCGCGGGGTGGCCCGGACCACCCGGGCCCGGTAGAGCAGCGCCATGCCGAGGAAGACGCCGAAGGTGCCGATCACCGCCTGGGCGACGATCCCCGGGTAGACCAGCTCGAAGGCCCGGCTCGCCACGCCGAGCAGCAGCCCCTGGAGCACCGCGTACGCGGCGATCACCGCCGGGTTGGTGACCTGCTTCAGCGAGATGAACAGCACCAGCGCGAGGCTGGCCAGGGCGCTGCCGGCGAGCGCCGCCGAGATCCAGACCGCCTGCGGGACGACCACCCAGGCGACCGCCGCCGTGACCCCGGTGAGCAGCAGCAGGCCCACCGTCCGGCTGACCACGTCGGCCACGGTCATCGCCTCGACCGCCCCGACACCCAGCACCTGGCGTTCGGTCCGGCCCACGTCGTCCAGCCGGTCCAGCACCGGGTTGGCACTGCGCACCGTGACCTCCTCGCCGACGTACCCCGGCCTTCACTCTGCCCCGCGGGGCGCGGCGGCGGCGGGAAAACGACGACGCCCGCCGGCCGCGGTCGCGGCGGGCGGGCGTCGGGGGTCGACGGGCGGGAACGTCAGTCGTCGCCCTGGAAGTAGCTGAGCAGGCGCAGAATCTCAAAGTAGAGCCAGACCAGGCCGACCACGATGCCGAAAGCGGCGGTCCAGGAGTAGCGCTGCGGGAGCCCCATCCGGACGCCGTCCTCGATCTGGGCGAAGTTGAGCACGAAGCTCAACGCCGCGACCACGATGCAGACCAGGCTGAACACGATGGCCAGCTTGCTGCCGTCGCGCAGGTGGGTGTTGACGCCGAACAGCGCCAGCATCAGGTTGATCAGCATGACCGCGAAGAGGCCACCGATGACCGCGATCATGATCCGGGTGAACTTCGGGGTGGCCCGGATGACCCGCGCCTTGTAGAGCATCGCCATCAGGAAGAAGACGCCGAAGGTCGCCACCGTTGCCTGGAGCACGATGCCGTCGTAGAACGACTCGAACGCCTTGCTGACCATGCCGACGAGGACGCCCTCGACGATCGAGTACGTCACCACCAGTGCCGGGTTGGCCACCCGGGAGAACGAGATGATCAGGCCGAGCACCAGCGTCACGACGATGGCGCCCATCAAGGCGACACCGACCAGGGCGTCCGGAACGAGCACCCAGGCGGCCGCGGCGAAGATGCCAACGATGCCGAGCAGCATGACCGTCTTGACGACCACGTCGTCCAGAGTCATCGGGGTCACGGCGGGCGGGGCCGCCGGGTAACCGGGGCCGGCCGGGTACTGCTGCGGGTAGGGCTGGTACTGCTGTGGATATCCGGGCTGACCGTACGGCCCGGGCTGGGCGTACCCGGCCGCCCGCTCCCGCGCGGCCGCCTGACCGAGCCGGGAGAGCACCGGGTTCGAGGTCTTCACTTCTCAGGCCTCCCTCAGAGGTCGATGCACGTGAACGTGCCGCCTCCAGGGTAAACGGCACCGGCACCCCCGCGCCGGGAGTGAAGCTGTGGGAAAGCTGAGAGTCTGGTGCCCGGGGCGGGGGTCGAACCCGCACGCCTTGCGGCAGCCGCTTTTAAGGCGGCCGTGTCTGCCGTTCCACCACCCGGGCGGGTGACACCGACACGCCGGCACGCGGCGGTGCATGTCCCACCGTAGTGGGTGCCCGGCGACCGGGCGTACCCCGTGGGGGCCCCGCCGTTATGGTCGAGGCCGTGACCAGCGCCGCCCCCACCGCCCCCGGGCCCGACCCGGACCAGGCCGTCCTCCTCGAGCCGGCGGTCGTCCGTCCGACCCGGACGGCCCGTCTGCTGGCCACCGTCGTCCGCCACCGCGCGGACCTGCTCGCCGCGCTGCTCTTCGCGCTGCTGGCCGGTTGGCTGACCCACGGGTTGTGGCCCGCCCCCGGCCAGCGGGTGCTCGCCCTCAACCCGGCGGACCAGACCCTCTACGAGTGGTTCCTGGCCGTCGACTCGCGCGCCGTGCTCGGCGACTTCAGCCTGCTCACCGACCGGCTGAACGCGCCGGACGGGGTCAACCTGATGGCCAACACGACGGTGATCGCGCTCGGCGTGCTGCTCGCCCCGGTCACCGTGGCGTTCGGGGCCCCGGTCAGCTTCGCCCTGCTTGCCGCCGGCAACCTGGCCGGCACGGCGGTCGCCTGGTATCTGCTGCTCACCCGGACGCTGCGGACCCGCCGGCTCGCCGCCGGGCTGGGCGCCGCGCTCTGCGGCTTCGGCCCCGGCATGGTCTCGCAGAGCAACGCCCACCTGCACATGACCGCCCAGTGGCTGGTCCCGGTGATCGTCTGGCTGGTGGTCCGGCTGCTCCGGGCCGCCGACCCGGCCGGCCGCCCGGACGGGCCGGACCGCCGCCGGCTGGTCACCTCGGCGGTGGGGCTGGCCGCGGCGGTCACCGTGCAGGTCTTCATCGGCGAGGAGGTGCTCTTCCTCACCGCCGTCACCCTGCTGGTGATGACCGTCGCGTACGGCCTGGCCGACCGGGCACTGCTGCGGCGGGCGCTGCCGGCGTTCGCCGGCGGGCTGCTGACCGCCGCCGGCCTGGCGCTGCTCGTGCTGGCGTACCCGCTGTGGCACCAGTTCGCTGGCCCGCAGGGCGTCGCCGACGGGATGTTCAGCCCCGACTACTTCTCCGCCGACCTGACGGGTTGGTCGACGCTCTCGCCGCTCTCCGTGCTGGGCAGCGACGCCGCGGCCCGGCTGACCACCGGGCCGGCCGAGTTCAACACCTTCCTCGGCTGGCCGCTGCTGCTGGTCACCGCCGCCTGCGCGGTCTGGCTGGGTCGCCGGCCGCTGGTCATCGCCTGCGCCACCGGGGCACTGGTGATGGCCGTGCTGTCGCTCGGCCCCGAGGTGGTCGTCTCCGGCGAGCGGACCGCGCTGCCCGCCCCGTACGCGCTGCTGGCCGGGCTGCCGGTGGTGGACGGCGCGCTGCCGATGCGGTTCGGGCTGGCCGTGCTGCCGCTGGCCGGCACGGTGCTGGCCCTGGCCGTGCACCGGGCGCTGGGCGAACGCGGGTCGGCCCGCCGGCTGGTCCCGCTGGCGGTGGGCGCGGCCCTGCTCAGCGTCTTTCCCGCCCCGCTGCCCACCACCGACCGGCCGCCGCTGCCCGAGTTCATCACCGCCGGTCACTGGCGGCAGTGCGTACGCCCCGGCGGGGTGCTGGTGCCGGTGCCGACGGCCACCCCGAAGGACCCCTGGCCGATGCGCTGGGGCACCGCCGCCGACGCGGCGTTCGGCATGCCGGAGGGCTTCTTCATCGGCCCGTACGGCAAGAACGGCTCGGCGGTCATGGGCACCTACAAGCAGCCCACGTCGGCGCTGCTGGCCGACGTGGCCAAGCGTGGCGTGCCACCGGCGATCGGGGACGAGCAGCGCCGGCAGGCCGCCCGGGACATCGGCTTCTGGGGCGCCTCCTGCGTGGCGCTGACCGACGACGCCCCGCACGCGGAGACCCTGCGGCGGACCCTGGAGCAGCTCTTCGGCCCCGGCACCCGGGTCGCCGACGCCTGGACCTGGCGGTTCTGACCGCACCTGCCTGAGACCACCGGGCCGACGAGCCGGGTCGGGCCGGACACGGAAAGGGCCCCTCCCGTCCGGGAAGGGCCCTTTCTCGGCGAACTCAGCGGCGCGCCGCGCCGACCGGGGCGGACGCCTCGGCGAACTCCTCGCGCGGGTCGTGCAGCTGGCCCAGCGCGACCACCTCACGCTTGAGGAAGAACGCCAGCGTCCAGTCGACCACGACCCGGACCTTCCGGTTGAAGGACGGGATCCGCGACATGTGGTAGGTGCGGTGCATGAACCAGGCCGGCCAGCCCGTCATCTTCACGCCGTAGACCTGCGCCACGCCCTTGTGCAGGCCGAGGCTGGCCACGCTGCCCGCGTGCTTGTGCTTGTAGTTGACCGGCTCGCGCCCGCGGATCACGTTCGCGATGTTGTCGGCCATCCGGGCGGCCTGCCGGACCGCGTGCTGCGCGCTCGGCGAGCAGAAGTTGCCCGGCTCCTTGGTCAGGTCCGGCACGGCGGCGCAGTCGCCGGCGCTCCAGGCACCTTCGACCACCTCGTCGCCATCCACGATCTGGAGGGTGGGCAGGCAGGTGACCCGGCGCCGCTCGTCGCGCGGGAAGTCGGTGGCATCCAGCATCGGCGACGGCTTGACGCCCGCGGTCCAGACGATGGTGTCGGCGGGGAAGCTGTCCCCGTCGGAGAGCTTCACAACGCCGTCGACGCAGGACTCCAGCCGGGTGTCCAGACGGATGTCCATGTTCCGCTTGAGCAGCTGCTGCACCGTGTAGGCGCCCATGTCCCGATCGACCTCGGGCAGCACCCGCTGGGTGGCCTCGACCAGAACCCAGCGCATGTCCTCCGGCTTGAGCTCCGGGTAGTAGCGCAGCGCGTCCCGGGCCATGTCCTCCATCTCGGCCAGCGCCTCGATGCCGGCGTAGCCGCCGCCGACGAAGACGAAGGTGAGCGCGCGCCGGCGGACCTCCGGGTCGGTCGTGGCGGCCGCCACGTCGAGCTGGTCCAGCACGTGGTTGCGCAGGAAGATGGCCTCACCGATGGTCTTGAACCCGATGCCGTGCTCGTGCAGGCCCGGGATCGGCAGCGTGCGGGAGACCGACCCGGGGGCGACCACGACGTGGTCGTACTGCACCTCGCGGATCGGGCCGCTGATCGGCTGCACGAGGGCGGTCCTGCGGTCGTGGTCGATCCGGGTGACCGTGCCGGCCAGGACGGTGCACTTGCGCAACTCCCGTCGCAGCGGCACCACGGCGTGCCGGGGCGAGATGTTGCCCGCCGAAGCCTCCGGGAGGAACGGCTGGTACGTCATGTGCGGCTGCGGGTCGACGACGATGACCTCGGCCTCACGGGAGCTCAGCTTCTTGGACAGGCGCAGAGCGGCGTACAGGCCGACGTGCCCGGCACCCACGACAAGGATCCGCTTCGGATTCACGTCATCTATCTTTCCCCGGGCGGCTCGGCTAATCCCGATCGAGACCCCGTTCTGTGACGGAGCACAACCGCTGTGACCTGCGCAACGTCCCCGACGGTCCCGCTATCTGCGACGCAGCAGCCAGCCCAGCAGGGCGCTGAGCCCGACCGCCACGAGCAGGCCGACCACCGTCACCGCCTGGAAGCCCCGGTCGCCGCCGACCCCACCGAGCCCGGCCAGCACGACGCCGACCACCGCGCTCGTCAGCACCACCCCGCCGGCCCGGGTCAGCCAGCGGACCACCAGGTCCGGATCGACCACCGCATCGAACGGCAGCAGCGCGGCGAGCGCGCAGAGGGTGTGCGCCAGATAGAGCAGGGTCGCCACGGCGAGCAGCCGCCACAGCGCCGGCGGCCGGTCGAACCCGACCGTGGCCAGCAGCCAGCCGCCGACCGTGACGAGCGCCGCGAAGGTCGGCCAGAACCGGCGCGGCCCGGCCGCCGGCAGCACCGCCACCACGGTCAGGGCCAGCAACGACCGCGGGGCGAGGGCCTCCGCCGGGTAGGCGACCAGGAAGCCGACCAGCACGGTGAGGAAGATGCCGGTGCGGATCAGCAGCGGGGCAAGGCTGATCCGGTTGACCAGGAACCGCGCCGCCCGGATCCGCTCGTGCAGCCCTTCCACCAACTCGTTCATCGGGCACCCGTCCGGGGGGCGGTGGCCAGCCGGGCCACGTCGCGCAGCACCTGGTCGAGGCTGCCGGCCCCGGCCCAGCGGACCACCGGCACGCCGTGCTCGCGGAGCTGCCCGATCATCGTGTCGCGGTCCAGGCGCCACAGCCGGTACGCCACCTCGGCCCAGCCCCGTTCCCGCGGCGCGGACAGGTCCGCCGGCAGGGTGTCCACGGCGACCACGAAGCGCCCGCCCCGGGCCATCCGGGCCAGCATCTGGGCCGAACGCTCGTCCAGCAGTGGCGTGAGCACCACCACCAGCGCGTCCGAGGAGAGCAGCTGCGGGCCGAAGACCTGGTCGTAGGGCTCGTGCGGGGAGGACTCCGCCTTGACGTCCAGCAGCCACTCCAGCACGGTCAGGTACTGCCGGCGCCCGGTCGCCGGGCGGAGCCGGCGGGCCGCCGGCCCGTACTCCAGCAGCGCCACCCGATCACCCCGGTGCAGGTAGTGCTCGGCGATCGCGGCGGCCGCCCGGACGGTGGTGTCCATCACCGACGCCGGCCCGCGTACGCCGCCGGAGCGGCCCGCCTCGGCGAGCACGTCGAGCAGGACCACCACCTCGGCGTCCCGGTCGGAGAGGGTGGCCGCCACGTGCAGCTGCCGGGTCCGCAGCGAGACCCGCCAGTCGATCCGGCGCAGCCGGTCCCCGGGGGCGAAGACCCGGACGCCGGCCAGCTCACCGCCCTCCCCCGGCCGGCGGGAGCGGTGGGCGCCGACCAGTCCGGCCGCCCGCGGCATCGCCTCGACCGCCTCGAACGGGTCGGTCATCGGGTAGACGCGCATCCGGACCGGCGCGGTGATCACCGCGCGGGAGACCAGCAGCCCGTCGGCGGCGGCCACCCGCGCGCCGGCCGGGCCGATCGGGTGCCGGCCCCAGCGCAGCGCCGTCCCGGTCAGCGCCAGGTCCACCGCAGCGCCGGAGGGCACCGAGGTGACGAACGGACGGTCGGCCCCGCCGGAGCGGCTCACGTCGACCCCGGCCCCGCCGAAGCCGACCCGCTCCACCCGCAGCCAGCGCGACATCCGGGTCCGCACCACCGCCACGTCGTAGGCGACGGTGTCCGGGTTGGCGACGGCCACCGTGGCGGCCATCGGGGCACCCTCGACCAGGTGCGCGTCCCCGGTGCCGATCTCCAGCTCGGGCAGGGCCGTGGGCCGGCGCCGCAGCCCGTACGCGGTGCCCAGCGCGAACGGCGCGGCCAGCACCACCAGGTCGGTCCGGCCGAGCAGCACGGCCGCGACGAGCAGGAGCCCGGTGAGCAGCACGGCCCGGCCGAGCGCCGCGGTGGGCGCCCAGCCGGCGGCGGGCTCGTGACGGTCGGTCATCAGCGCCCGGCGTGCCCGGCGGCGTAGCTGGGCAGGGCGCCGCTGGCCGGGGCCGGCGTCGACTCCAGCACCTCACCGACCACGAAGGACGGGTCGACCCGGCGCAGCCACATCTCCGGCCGCAGGGTGATCCGGTGCGCCAGGGCCGGCACCGCCACCGCCTTGACGTCCTCCGGCACCACGTAGTCGCGGTTGGCGAGCACCGCCCGCACCCGGGACAGGAGCAGCAGCGCCAGCGAGCCGCGCGGGGACGCGCCGACCAGCGCGGACGGGTGCTCCCGGACGGCCGCGGTCAGCGCCACGATGTACCGGCCGATGGAGTCCTCGACCACCACGTCCTCCAGCGCGGCCTGCATGGCGCGCAGCGTTTCGGCGTCCACCACCGACTTGATCTCGGCCTCCTCGCGGCGGCGGGCGATCCGCCGGCGCAGGACCTCCCACTCCTCCTCGTGGTCCGGATAGCCGAACGACACCCGCAGCAGGAACCGGTCGAGCTGCGCCTCCGGCAGCGGGTAGGTGCCCTCGTACTCGATCGGGTTGGCGGTGGCGAGCACGTGGAACGGCTCGTCCAGTCGGTAGGTGACGCCCTCGACGGAGACCTGCTTCTCCTGCATCGCCTCCAGCAGCGCCGACTGGGTCTTCGGCGGAGTCCGGTTGATCTCGTCGGCGAGGAGCAGGTTGGTGAAGACCGGTCCGGCGCGGAACGAGAAGTCGCCGCTGCGCTGGTCGTAGAGGAAGGAGCCGGTGACGTCGGCGGGGAGCAGGTCCGGGGTGAACTGGAGCCGGCGGAAGTCCAGCCCGAGGGCCTGCGCGAAGGAGCGCGCGGTGAGCGTCTTGCCCAGGCCGGGCAGGTCCTCCAGCAGCACGTGGCCGCCGGCCAGGATGCCGGCGAGGACCAGCTCCAGCGCCTCCCGCTTGCCCACCACGACCGTGCCGACCGCCTCCAGCACCGCCCGGGCCAGCCGGCCCACCTCGGCGGGGGGCATGCTCCGGTCCACGTCGTTCATCAGAGTTTCTCCAGTTCGGCGACGATCGCCGCGAGGTCCCGCGGCGACGGGGGGCGGCGGGTGGGGGTGCCGAGGAACGTCCACAGTGGCTCGCCCAGCAGGGCGCGGGCGCGGGCCGGGTCGGACTCCCGGGTGAGGCCGTGCTTCTGGCGCAGCCGCTCGTCGGCCAGCTCGCCGAGGCGCGGCAGGATCCGCTCGGTGAACCGCTCCCGGTTGCCGGCGGACCAGTCCAGCGGGCGCTCCCAGCCGTTGATCGCGGCGCGTAGCGCGTCCCGGGAGCCCCAGTTCCAGGTGCCCGGCTCCTCGCCAGCCGGGGCCCGGACTCCGGCCCGGGGCGGCGGCGGGGGCGCCAGGGCGGCGGTCACCCGGCGGACCGCGAGCACGGCGAGCACGCCCGCCACGACGATCCAGAGCGAGATCCGCAGCCCGACCGCGCGCAGGCCGACCACCACGACGACGGTGAACGCCGCGGTGACGGCGAGGGTACGCAGCACCGCCCGCAGCCGGCCGCCGCCCCGCTCGCCGGTCCGGGCCTCGGCGGGCTCCTCGTCGAACGACAGCAGGTCGTCGATGCTGGTACTCACTGGACGGCCGCCTCCCCGGCGGCCAGGCTGGTCAGCTCGCCGCGGAGCCGCCGCAGCGCCGCCCGGGCCTGGTCGCGCATCCGCGCGTCGACCGTGTGCGTGGCGTACCGGGCCTCCCGGTAGACGTGCGCGAAGCCGTCCAGCACGTCGGCGCTGGCGATCGCCGGGACGCCGGCCGCCGGGTCGCCGCGCAGCAGCCGGCCGACCAGGTCGGTGGGGGTGTCACCGGCGCGCCTCGGCACCCCGGCCTCCTCCGCGGCCTCCTCCAGCCGCACCCAGCAGGCGATCACCGCGGTCCGCGGGTCGGTGTCCTGGTCGTCCAGTTCCACCAGGCCGGCGTCGAGGGCGGCCACCACCTCCCGGGCGGTGCCCTCGGCGGTCCGGCGGGCCCGCTGCGCCGGCAGGGCCCGGGTGGTCCGCCGCAGCGCCCCGGCGATCAGCGTCCAGACCACGTACCCGACGACGACCAGCGCGGCCAGTGCGAGCAGGGCGCCGGCGGTCCAGGCGATCCACCCGGGAATCCCGCCGGAGGTGGGCGGGCCCACGCCCCGGGGCTCGGCGGGGATCGAGGGGGCCGGCTCGGCGGAGGGGTAGTCCGGCACGTACGGGACGTTGTCCGCGGCGGGCGGGATCCGGCTGGCCCCGATGGCGGAGTGGCCCGCGGCGAACGCGGCGGCGGCCAGCAGCACGATCACCGCCGCGACCGGCCACCACCTGCGCAGCACGCCGAGGTCCATCCCACCGCCCTACGCGCTTCTCAGTCCACCCCGGCCAACTGCTTCGCCCGGGCGAACACGTCGTCCAACATCGCTGGTGTCAGCCGTCCGGTGAAGGTGTTCTGCTGGCTGACGTGGTAGCAGCCGAGCAGATCCGGCGCGGACGTGCCGGACCAGTGTGCCCCATGACCGAAGGCCGGGCGCGGAGTGGGCGGCCGCCGGCCGTACACGTCGCGCAGGACCGGCCACCACGCGGCCCAGGCGAACGCGCCCAGCGCGACCACGACGCGCAGCGTGGGCCGGATCAGCGCCACCTCGCGGTGCAGCCAGGGCGCGCAGGTGTCCCGCTCCGCCGGGGTGGGCTTGTTGTCCGGCGGCGCGCAGCGCACGGCGGCGAAGATGCGGGTCTCCCGCAGGGCGAGGCCGTCGTCGACGGACACGCTGGTCGGTTGGTTGGCCAGCCCGGCCCGGTGCAGCGCCGCGAAGAGCACGTCACCGGAGCGGTCCCCGGTGAAGATGCGGCCGGTGCGGTTGCCGCCGTGCGCGGCGGGTGCCAGGCCGAGGATGGCGATCCGCGCGTCGGGCGGGCCGAAGCCGGGCACCGGTCGCCCCCAGTAGTCCTGGTCGCGGAAGGCGGCCCGCTTGGTCCGCGCCACCTCCTCCCGCCAGGCGACCAGGCGCGGGCAGGCGAAACAATCGCTCACCGCGCCGTCGAGGTCGGCCAGGTCGGTCGCCCGCGCGGCGCGGGCGACCACCTCGGCAGGGGTACGGGGCTCAGCCAAGCTTGGCCCGGAACAGTTCCAGGGTGCGCGCCCAGGCGGTCGCGGCGGCCCGCTGGTCGAAGTGCTCCGGCCGGTCCTCGTTGAAGAACGCGTGCGCGGTGCCCGGGTAGTCGTACGTCTGGCAGGAGCCGCCGGCCGTCTCGATGGCCCGGCGTACGCTCTGCACCCCCTCGGCGGCGGAGGTGCCGTCCGCTTCGGAGCAGTGGATGAGGGCGGCCTTGCCCGCGTAGTCCGACCAGTCGGTGCGCATGCCCTCCCAGGGCAGCCGCGGGTAGAAGCCGGCGGTGGCGACGATGCGCTCGGAGAACGTCCCGGACCAGAGGGCCAGGCTGGCGCCGGCGCAGAACCCGGCGCAGCCGATCTTGTCGGCGACCTCGGCGCGGCCGGCCAGGAACTCCGCCGCGGCGGCGATGTCCGTGGCCGCCTCGTCCATCTGGGCGCTGTTCAGCATCTGCCGGGGCTCACTCGGCTTGCTGGCCGGGCCGCCGTGCCGGAAGTCCGGGGCGAGGGCCACGAAGCCGGCCTCGGCGAAGCGGTCCACCACCGCCCGGACGTGAGGCACCAGGCCCCACCAGTCCTGGATGACGATGACCGCCGGGCTGGCCGCACCGCCGGAGGGTATCGCGAGATACCCCTCGCTCGTCCCCCCGTTGCCGGTGAAGCTCACCATCTCGCCCATTGGCCCGTCCTCCTAGCGGTCAGTCATCGTTGGCTGGTCGCCCAGTGGGTGTTACGTGCCGGTAGCCTGCCACGCGCGCCACGGCCCGGGGAAGACGCGCGACGAGTGGGATTCACCTCCCGTTCGCCCGGTGGACGAGACAGAGCAGATAGCCGTCGCCGTCCCCGCCGACCCGGTAGAGCACGTACCCGTCGTCGTCGGGACGGAAGTACGGCTCGCACGCGTCCGCCGAGCGCTCCCGCGCCGCCGTCGCGTCCTGCACCCGACCGACCACGGCGTACGCGGCGTCGGCGGCGGTGCACGGGACGACCCGGGGGTCGTCGGCCGCCCTCGCCTCGGCACCGGCCACCCGGGGCAGTCCGGCCACGCAGTCGCCGACCTTCGCCTCGGCGGTGCCGTCGACCGTGACGAACACCTCGCGGAGACTGCCGCCCGCGCCGACCTTGATGGCCAGCCCCGCCAGCAACGCGGTCGCGACGCCGAGCAGGAGCACGAGCACGCCCAGCACGGCGCCGGCGCGGGACGGGGCGGCCGGCTCCGGGGCCGGCCCGACGAACGGCTCGGTGGACGGCTCGACAGGCAGTGGCGCTTCGGTCTCGGGCCGTGGGGGCGCCAGGGTCGGCGGCTCTGACACGGGGGGTCCTCTCGCACGGGTCGATGAGCGAACGACACCGTAGCGGCCGGCATCGGGGCGCGCTGCCCCTCCCCCCGACGGTCGGTCCATCGTGGACCGGCGGAGGGGCGCCCGCCGGTCGACGGGCGCCCCTCCGCGCAGGTTCAACGGGTCGCGGTCGGCTCCGGCACCGGGGCGGTGGGCGACGTGGCCGGCGGGGAGGCGGTGGGCGCCCCGCCGGGGAGGGCGGACGGGCTCGCGGTCGGCGCGGCGGTGGCGGGCGACGCGCTCGCGCTCGGCAGCGCCGGGGGCGCGGACGGCCGCGGCGGCGCGAAGGGGGCCCGCTCCGGGCAGTACGGGTAGACGTTGTGGGGCGGCGGCACGGCCCCGCTCCCGTCGACGCAGGTGGGCCAGCCGAGCCGGATCGGCACGCCGTTCTGGTCGAAGAGGCGGGCGTTGGTCACCAGCCGACCCTGCTCGTCGTAGACGAAGACGTCCTCGATGGAGTCGTAGGGGTTGCCGACCTTCACCTCTTCGTAGTAGCCGTGCCGGGCGGCACGCCCGTCCAGGTTGCCCATCAGGACCAGCCCGAAGACGACCAGCACCAGGGTGCCCAACCGGGTCAGCCGACGCGGCCAGCGCCGCAGGTGGTCGGTGTTGCGGCCGAGCGCGATCGAGGCCAGCACCGCGGCCACCACGAGGAGGACGCCGAGCACCGCGCTCTGGAACGGCCGGGGCAGCAAGGTCAGGCCCCCGCCGGTCATCGCCCCGAGCAGCGCCGCCGCCAGGTAGCCGCGCAGCACCCACCAGGCCGGACGCAGCAGGCGGAGGAACTCGCCGGCCGACGCGTACCCGAGGATGGGGCCGAGCCGGGCGTCGAGCGCGGACAGCCGGGCGCGGGCCCGGTGCCGGGCGGCGGCCAGCCGGCGGTCGAGGGAGGACCGCCGGGCCGTGCCGTCCGCGCCGGCGGCGGCCCGCAGCTCGGCCGCGTACGCCTCCGGCTCGCCCAGCCGGTCGACCAGCGTGCCGTCGGTCTCGGCGGCCACCTCGGCGAGGTGCTCCGGCAGGTCCTCGGTCAGCTCGTCGCGGACGTCGGGTGCCAGGTCGGCCAGGGCCGCGCGCACCCGGTCGACGTAGTCCGCGATCTCCTGCCCAGTGACGGTCATGCCGCCATCCCCCGATCGTCGAGCAGAGCGTTCATGGTGGTGGCGAAGGAGCGCCAGGTCTTGCCGGAGCGGGCGAGCTGGTCCCGGCCGGCGGCGTTGATCGCGTAGTACTTGCGGTGCGGGCCGGACTCGCTCGGCACCACGTACGTGGTCAGCAGGCCGGCGGCGAAGAGCCGGCGCAGCGTGCCGTAGACCGACGCGTCACCGACCTCCTCCAGGCCGGCCTCGCGCAGCCGCCGGAGGATGTCGTAACCGTAGCCGTCCTCGTCCTTGAGCACGGCGAGTACGGCCAGGTCGAGCACGCCCTTGAGGAGCTGTGTCGTATCCACGCTTGACACGGTACTGCGGATTGCGCAGTACCGTCAAGAAAACAGTAGTTCTTCCCCCTCGTGTCGGTCGTAGGGTCGGGGCATGTCGTGGAGCAGCTACGCCTCCTTCCTGGTCTTCGCCACGGTGCTGATCCTGATTCCCGGGCCGGACTTCGCCGTGGTAACCCGCAACACGCTGGCCGCCGGCCGCCGCCGCGGCCGGTGGAGCGCAATCGGGGTGACCGCCTCGAACGCCGTTCAGGGCGGGGCCGCCGCAGCCGGACTGGGCGCGCTCGTCGTCCGCTCCCAGCCACTGTTCGAGACGATCCGCTGGGCCGGCGTGGCCTACCTGCTGTACCTCGGCGTGCAGGCCGGGCGGTCCGCCTGGCGCGGCACGTACCCGCCGCTGGCCGGCGACGCCGCCGGCGCGCCCGGTCAGGCCATCACCGGGTTCCGGCAGGGGTTCCTGTCCAACATCACCAACCCCAAGGTGCTGGCCTTCTACCTGGCCGTGCTCCCGCAGTTCGTCGGCGGCCCGGCACCGCTGGCGGTGCTGCTCGCCTACGCGCTCAGCCACGCCGTGCTCGGCCTGGCGTACCTGCTGGTGCTGGTCGGGACGCTCAACCGGGCCCGCGACCTGCTGTCCCGCCGGCGGGTACGGCGCTGGCTGGACGGGCTGACCGGGGTGGCCCTGCTGGGCTTCGGCACCCGCCTCGCCACCGAACGCGCCTGAGCAGCGCGGCGGCGGTCGACTTTAAGTTTCGCTTATGAGACCTGCTCCTCGTCGAGGATGATCGGTACCTTGCCCGGATGCGACACTTCGGCACCGTGATCGCCGCGGCCATCGTTGGTCCGCTGGCCTGGATCCTCTTCGCCCTCGGCCAGGACCGGTCGGAGCAGGCATTTGCCGCCGCCCAGAAGGGCGGTGCGCTGGACAACGGCGATTTCGTCCGACCCGCACTGGTGCTGGCCGGCGCCGGGATCGTGCTCGGGCTCATCGCCACGCTCCGGTTCTCCCCGCTGGGCGCGGCACTGACCGGGCTGGTCTACTCGGCCTCCTACCTGGGTCTGCTGGTCAGCCCGACCACCGTGATGAGACTGCTCGACCACAAGCTGACCGTGAGCGGCCATCAGGTCGACCTGGCGGCCCCCCTCCGGACCGGGACGACGTTGCTGGTCGGCTCACTGCTGCTCGTCGGGGTGGTGAGCGTCCGGCGCTGGCAGCGGTGGCCGCAGCCCGCGGCCGACGCTTCCGCGGCGCTGCAACCGGACGACATCATCCCGCCCGCGACGCGACCGGACCGCCCGCTGGGCGTGGACGGGCTGGGGCTGGGCACGCCGCACAGCAGCGCGCCGGAACCGGAGCTGATCCGGGCCGGCCGCTCGGACCAGGCAGGCGGTACGGACTGGGCTGGTCGTTCCGACTGGGCCGGGCTGCTGTCGGGCGGCTCCGGAAGCCGGCAGGGAGGATCGTCGGGCTCGCCGCGCCAGCCGTCGAGGTGAGGACGGCTCGGTGGGCCGGCGGGGAGGTCTGAGTCGGCTCACCGCCGGCTGCCGTCGGCCCCGTCCGCAAGGCTCCAGCGGCGGCGATCTCGTCCAGGCCGGGCGGTCGCCGTGCAGGTGGCGCTCCGTCATCCGGACGCAACCAATGTCCATCGAGGTCGCCGCCTAGACCCCGCCCTTGCGGGTGTGACCTCGGTCGAGCCGCCGCCGAGGTAGACCATCAGGTACGGCGGTTCGGCGTCGGCTGACAGGCCACGGACCGCCTGTCCAACGTCACCAGCCCGAAGGTGCTGGCCCTCTACCTGGCCGTGCTGCCGCAGTTCGTCGGCGGCGCGGCGCCGATCGGGGCGCTGCTCGCCTTCGCGCTCAACCACGCCGTGCTCAGCCTCGCGTACCTGCTGGTCCTGGTCGCGGCGCTGGACCGGGCCGGAGACCTGCTGTCCCGGCGAGCGGTCCGGCGCTGGCTGGACGGGCTTACCGGCGCGGCGCTGCTCAGCTTCGGCGCCCGCCTCGCCGCCGAGTGCACCTGACACGCGGCTAGTCGTGGCTGCTGGGTCACGTTGATCACCGCGCCGTTCGGTCGCGGACGAAGAACCGGCGCAGCCCCCACGGCTCGTCGGTCAGCGGGTAGACGATCTCGGCCCCGGCGGCGACGCAGCGGGCATGCACGTCGTCGAGGTCGTCCACCTCGATCGACACGTCAGCGTGGACGCCCGAGTGCGCCGAGTCTCTGCCCATCGGAGGTATACCGATTGCTATACTCGTCCTCATGGTGGCCGGCGAGTGGGATGTTTACCTCGTCAACGAGGTGCGGCAGTGGATGGGGACACTCGACGGCAACACCTATGCCCGGGTCGTGCAGGCAATCGATCTCCTCGCGGAGCACGGCCCCGGTCTCGGACGGCCGCTGGTCGACACCATCCGCGGCTCGGCCATGGCGAACTTGAAGGAACTGCGGCCCGGCAGCGTACGTATCCTCTTTGCGTTCGATCCGTGGCGTTCGAGCATCCTGTTGGTTGCCGGCGACAAATCTGGCCAGTGGAAGACGTGGTACCGCGAGGCAATCCCGCTCGCGGAGCACCGCTATGAGCTCTACCTGAAGGATCGGGCACGAGAGGAGGGGAAAGCATGAGCGACTACACGCGGTGGCAGGACATCCGCGCTGAGCACGTCGCACGTGCCGGCGGGGAACAGGCGGTCGAGGCAGGCAAGCAGGAACTCCTCGCCGAGGTGATCGGTCACCGGCTGGCCGAGGTACGCCGTGCCCGAGGGCTGACCCAGCAGCAGGTGGCGGACCGGATGGGCGTCACCAAGGGCCGCGTCTCCCAGATCGAACAGGGCAAGATCTCCGGCCAGGAGGTGGTGGCCCGCTTCGCCGCCGCCCTGGGTGGCCGGCTCCACCAGGCCATCTACTTCGACGACGGAGACATCGCCGCCATCGCCTGAGCCGACGGCGTGTCCGGCCTCCGATCCGTCAGGAGCGCGGAAGGCCCCGATACGCGTCCAGCCAGACCCAGTCACCGGGGTAGGTGGCCAGATCGGCGAGGCAGTAGTCGAGAGCGTCCGGCAGGGTCTTCGTGTCGACGCGGATCATGACATCGACCTGCCGCCGCCCCAACTCGTCCATGAGCAGCTCGATGTCGATCACGCCGTGCCGCCTCAGGCCAGGGACCAGGCGATGCCGTCGAGGATGTCGTGCTCGGAGGCGACCACCGAGGACATGCCGGCGCGCTCCATGATCACCCGGAGCACCAGGGCCCCCGCGCCGATCACGTCGGCCCTTCCGGGGTGCATCACCGGGATGGCGAGCCGCTCCTCGCGCGTCTTCGCCAACAGGTCGGCGGTGACGTCGGCGACCTGCTCGTAGGACACCCGGGCGTGGTGGATGCGCGCCGGGTCGTACTCGCGAAGGCCCTGCGCGATGGCGACCACGGTGGTGACCGACCCGGCGAGGCCGACCAGGGTGGCCGCCTCGCGGCCCGGCACGACCGCCAGCGCGCGGTCCACCGCGACGGCGATGTCGGCCTGCGCGGCGGCGATCTCGTCGAGGCCGGGCGGATCGCCGTGCAGGTGGCGCTCGGTCATCCGGACGCAGCCGATGTCCATCGAGACGGCGGCCTGGACGCCGCCCTCCCGGGTGCCGACCACGAACTCGGTCGAGCCGCCCCCGATGTCGACCACCAGGTAGGGCGGCTGCGCGCTGGCCGCCAGGCCACGCACCGCGCCGGTGAACGAGAGCCGGGCCTCCTCGTCGCCGGTGACCACCTCGGGCGCCACACCGAGGGTCTGCTCCACCATGGCCCGGAAGTCGGCCGCGTTCGCCGCGTCCCGGGTGGCCGAGGTGGCACACATCCGTACCCGCTCGGCACCCAGCTTCTCGATCTCCGCCGCGTAGTCGGCGAGCGCCACCCGGGTCCGCTCGATCGCCTCGGGGGCCAGCCGGCCGGTCTTGTCGACCCCCTGACCCAGCCGGACGATCTCCATCCGGCGGGTCACGTCCACCAGGGCCGCCTCCGGCCCGGCGGACGGGTCGGGCAGGTCGGCGACCAGCAGTCGGATCGAGTTGGTCCCGCAGTCGATGGCGGCCACGCGCGTCGTCACGGCTGCCACCCTACGGCAGCCCGCTGGGCCGGACCCGACGGTCGCAGGCCCGGCGGGGCCGCCGACGCACATGGGATCAGAGGCGCAGCAGCATCCGGGTGTTGCCGAGGGTGTTCGGCTTGACCCGTTCCAGGTCGAGGAACTCCGCCACACCCTCGTCGTACGAGCGGAGGAGCTGCTCGTAGACCGGCTGTGGCACCGGCGCGCCGTCGATCTCGCGGAAGCCGAAGGCGCCGAAGAACCCGGTCTCGAAGGTCAACACGAAGATCCGGGCCACCCCCAGCTCGCGGGCCGCGTCGATCAGCTCGCCGACGATCCGGTGCCCGATCTTGTGCCCCCGGCAGTGCGGGTCGACCGCCACCGTCCGGATCTCGGCGAGGTCCTCCCACATCACGTGCAGCGCGCCGCAGCCGACCACCGTGCCATCGGGGGTCACCGCCACCCGGAACTCCTGCACGTCCTCGTAGAGGGTGACGGTGGCCTTGCTGAGCAGCCGCCGGTCGTCGGTGTAGGTGTCGACCAGCCCCCGGATGCCGCGCACGTCGGAGGTGCGGGCCCGGCGGACGGTGATCTCGCGGGTGGTGGTCATCTCACTCCGCCGGTGGGACGTCCACGCACGGGCCGGTGGCCCACCACTTCTCCACCAGGGCGAGGGTCTCGTCGCCGAACGGGTTGACGCCCGGCCCGGCGGCGAGCGCGTGCCCGAGGTGCACGTGCAGGCACTTCACCCGCCCCGGCATGCCGCCGGCGGAGATCCCGGCGATCTCCGGCACCTGGCCGATCGCCTCCCGGCGGGCCAGGTAGTCCTCGTGCGCGGCCCGGTAGCGGGCGGCCAGCTCCGGGTCCTCGGCGAGCCGCTCGGCCATCTCCTTCATCAGCCCGGCCGACTCGAGCCGGCTGCACGCCGCGGTCGCCCGCGGGCAGGTCAGGTAGAACAGCGTCGGGAAGGGCGTGCCGTCGGCCAGCCGGGGCGTCGTCTCCACCACGTCGGGCAGGCCGCAGGGGCACCGGTGGGCCACCGCGCGGGTGCCGCGGGGCGGGCGCCCGAGCTGCGCGGCCACCGCGGCCAGGTCGGCCTCGGTGGCCGGTTGCCGTTCCGGCGGGGGTACGGAATCCGCCGCCGGGTCCTGCGGTGGTACGACGCTCACGGTGCCTGTCTCTCGTCCGGTGCTCACTTGTCGGGGCGTTCGGCGTTGGCCGCCTGCACGCTCGACCACAGGGTGTCGTACCAGGGGTCGGGCGGTTTCGGCGGCCCCGGCTTCGCGCCCTTGCCGGCGTCCTTCGCAGCCCCCTCCGGGTCGGAGAGCACCACCAGCAGCGTCTCGCCGGGCCGCCCCATGAAGAAGCGTTCCCGGGCCTGGGTCTCGACGTACGCCGGGTCCTGCCACTTGGCCGCCTCGGCGGTGAGGTCCTCGATCAGCTTGCGCTGGTCGGCCTGGGACGCCTCCATCCGCTCGATGTCCGTCTGCTGGTCGAGGTAGACGCGGACCGGATAGGTGTACGCCAGGGCGAGCGCGATCAGCACCGCGAAGAGCACGGTGGCGCGCCCGGTGAGGCGCCGGGGTTGGGGTGCGGTGAGCCGCTTGACCGTGCCGCCCGCGGCGGTACGCCGGGCGGCCGCCGGGCGGCTCGCGGAGCGTACGCCGTCGGTGGCGCGGGCGGCGCCGGGTGACCGGCCGGTGGCGCGCGGCTCGGCGCGGACGCCGCCGTCGCGGCCCGACGACCGGGCCCGGGCACCGCCCGCCCGGCCGGCCTGACCCGGCCGACGGGCGGGACGCTGACCACCCGGTGTGCGGCGCTGCTGCATCGTCACACCCCTCCCCGGGAGCTTGCGGCTCAGGCCGAACGGTAGCGCGGGAACGCGCCGGCGCCGGCGTACCGCGCCGCGTCGGCCAGCTCCTCCTCGATCCGCAGGAGCTGGTTGTACTTCGCGACCCGGTCGGAGCGGGCCGGGGCGCCGGTCTTGATCTGGCCGCAGCCGGTGGCGACCGCCAGGTCCGCGATGGTGGTGTCCTCGGTCTCGCCGGAGCGGTGGCTCATCATGCACGTGAAGCCGGCCCGGTGGGCCAGGTCCACCGCGTCCAGCGTCTCGGTCAGCGAGCCGATCTGGTTGACCTTCACCAGCACCGCGTTGGCGGCCTTCTCGGTGATGCCCCGGGCGATGCGCTGCGGGTTGGTGACGAAGAGGTCGTCGCCGACGATCTGGATCCGGTCGCCGAGCGCCGCGGTCAGGGTGGCCCAGCCGCTCCAGTCGTCCTCGGAGAGCGGGTCCTCGATGGACACGATCGGGTAGTCGCCGACGAGCTTGGTGTAGTAGTTGCTCATCTCCTCGGCGGTCTTCGCGCTGCCCTCGAAGGTGTAGGTGCCGTTGTCGAAGAACTCGGTGGCGGCCACGTCGAGGGCGAAGACGATGTCGGTGCCGAGCCGGTAGCCGGCCTTCTCCACGGCCTCGGCGATCAGGTCCAGCGCGGCGGCGTTGGTGGGCAGGTTCGGGGCGAAGCCGCCCTCGTCGCCGAGACCGGTCGACAGGTCCTTCTTCTTCAGCACGGACTTCAGCGCGTGGTAGACCTCGGCACCGGAGCGCAGCGCGTCGCGGAAGGTGGGCGCGCCGATCGGCGCGATCATGAACTCCTGAATGTCGACGTTCGAGTCGGCGTGCGCGCCACCGTTGAGGATGTTCATCATCGGCACCGGCAGCAGGTGCGCGTTCGGGCCGCCCAGGTAGCGGAAGAGGCTCAGCTCGGCGCTGCCCGCGGCGGCCTTCGCCACGGCCAGGGAGACGCCGAGGATGGCGTTGGCGCCCAGCTCGGCCTTGTTGTCGGTGCCGTCGATTTCGATCATCTTCTGGTCGATCAGCCGCTGCTCGCTGGCCTCGTACCCGATGAGCTGGTCGACGATCCTGTCCTCGATGTTGGCGACCGCCTTCTCGACACCCTTGCCCTGGTAGCGGTCCTTGTCACCGTCGCGCAGCTCGATCGCCTCGAAGGCGCCGGTGGAGGCGCCGGACGGCACCGCGGCGCGGGCGATCGTGCCGTCGTCGAGCCCGACCTCGACCTCGACCGTCGGGTTGCCCCGCGAGTCCAGGATCTCCCGGGCGACGATTCCCTCGATGGTTGCCACTGAGTCGCTCCTCGTTTGTGTGTTCCGGTCCGGTATGGGCCGCGACGGTGCGGCTGAGGCAGGTGTTGAACGCAGCGTATCGGTCGGCGGTCGCCCGCACGCCCGTCGGGGCGGTCCCGGCCCCGGGCGACACGGACATTCCCGGATTCTCGGGCCTCAACCGGCAACCGGTTTGCGAGACGTTGCGTGAATCGACAAGGCTGGGCACCATGCCCGCCGCCTCGACGACTCTCCGCGTGCTCGCCGCCTCGGTCATCACGTCGCTCTCGGTCACCGGCTGCCAGGCCCTCGACGACGCCGGCGTCGCGCTCGGGCGGGCCGACCTGGTCAACGACCTCGCCTCCCGGATGGACCGGGCGCTGGAGCAGACCTGGGCCGCCGACTACCAGCTCCCCGGCGGCCGGAGCGCCTCGATCGCACAGACCACCGACCCGCTGCGCTCCGCGTACACCTGGCCGGACGGCAAGATCACGGTGACCCAGGAGGCGGTGACCCGGTGCGGGAACGCCGGCGGGCGTACCTCCTGCGAGGTGTCGCCGCCGGTGCTGACCGCCGGCAGGCCGTCGGTGATCGTCTACGCCGAGGCCCGCAAGCACGGCCTGGTCACTCCGCCGGCGGTGATCCGCCTGCTCACCGAGGCCGCCCTCGACCCCGAGGCCGTCATCGACGAGACCGACACCACCCTGGCCGGGCACCACGCGACCTGCGTCGACGTCACCCGCTCCGGGGACCGGTTCACCGCCTGCGTCACCACCGAGGGGGTGCTGGGCAGCTTCACCGGCACCCTCGACGGGAAGCCCGCGGAGGCCACACTGAGCCGCTACACCGACACCGTCGAGGCGGCCGCCTTCAACGTGCCGGCCGGGGCCGGCGTGGTCGACCGCCGCCCGGCCACCTCGTGACCCGGTCCGGGCCGACCGGTCCGGGCGGCTTCGTCCCGGGTGCCGGCCGGAGCCGACCGCCGTCGCCCGACGACCTGGCCCTGCCGGTGGCCGGGCGCAAGCTGCTGACCGGCCCGGCCGGGCACTTCCCCCGGATCGGCGAGCTGCCCGCCGGCCTCGACTGGGTGCCGGTCGGCACGCTGGCCGGGACTCCCGCGTGGGCCGCCGAGGTCGCCGACGCCGAGGCGCTGCCGGGACGCTGGCGCGGCTGGCGGGGCATCGCCGCCGAACTGCCGGAACCGCTGGCCGCCCTCGCCGGGCGGGCACTCGCCGTGGTCACCTGGCGGCGTACCCACCGGTGGTGCGGGGCCTGCCGGGCCGAGCTGGCCGACGTGCCGGGCGAGACCGCGCGGCGCTGCCCCGACTGCGACCTGACCGTGTTCGTGCCGCTCTCCGTCGCCGTGCTGGTGGCCATCACCCGCTCCGGCCCGGACGGCGGCCCCGACGAGCTGCTCCTGGTCCGGCACGCGTACGGGCCGACGGACCTGTGGGCGCTGGTGGCCGGGTTCGTCGAGGCCGGCGAGTCGCTGGAGGCGGCCGCGCACCGGGAGGTCGGCGAGGAGGTCGGGCTGACCATCGGCCGGCCCGCCTACGTCGACAGCCAGCCCTGGGCGATGTCAGGCCCGAGCACCCTGCTGGCCGGCTTCACCGCCGCCGCCACCGACCCGCACGCCGAGCCGGTCGTCGACCCGAAGGAGCTGACCCAGGCGCGGTGGTTCCCGATGGACGCGCTGCCGGTCGAGCTGCCCCCGGCGTACTCCCTCTCGCGCTGGCTGATCGACGCGGTCGCCGCCCGCGCCGCTTCCCCTCGGTGAGAAGGGCGTCCTTCTCTACCGGAGGCGTTAACCGGGGGCCCCTCCTTACAAGCCCAGCAGGGTGCGGAGGTGGCGCGGGGGCGGACAGTCGTGGGACAGCATCGCGTCGTGCCAGTCGCGCACCGAGACGTCGTCGGGGCGGGCGCGGGCGATGTCGGCCAGCTCGCTGTAGCCGACGAAGTAGGTGGAGAGCTGGGTGGAGGTCAGCAGCGCCCGCCGCCACTTGCCGGCCGCCTCACCCTCCTCCTGGAAGCCGCGCCCGGTCATCAGCGCCATCGCCTCCGCCTCGGGCAGGTCCTCGCCGTGCACCAGCTGGTCGAGCAGCGCGTTGATGGTCATCCGGAGCTGCATCTTGAGCTGCTGGAGCCGGACCGGCAGGCCACCGAAGCCGAGACCGGCCATCAGCTCCTCGGTGTAGACCGCCCAGCCCTCGACGAACACCCCCGACTCGGTGAGCCGCCGGACCCGGGTGGGGCCCGCGTACCGGCGGGCGTGGGCGAGCTGGAGGAAGTGGCCCGGCATCGCCTCGTGCACCGTCAGGTTGCGGATCATGTGGTCGTTGTACTCGCGGTAGAACGACTCGACCCGCTGCGCCGGCCAGTCCGCCGGAGTGGGCGCGATGCAGTAGAAGGTCGGCACGTTCGCCGTCTCCAGCGGCCCCGGCGAGTCGCAGTACGCCACCGCCACGCCCCGGGCGAACTCCGGCATCTCCTGGATCACGCACGGGTCGTCCACCAGGCTGACCAGGTCGTGCGCGCGGACGAAATCGGTCGCCTCGTCGAGGGTGATCGAGGCCAGGTCCACGATAGTGGCGTCGTCGGGGTGCTCGGCGGCGAGCAGGTCCAGCGCCCGGCGGACGGTCGCGTCGTCGGCCGGGCCGCCGACCAGCTCGGCGGCCGCCTCCCGGATCTCGGCGGTGACCCGCTCCAGGTTGTCCCAGGCCCGGCGCTGAACCTCGGCGGCGCTCAGCTCGGTGTCGAGGGTGTGCCAGAGCCGCGCCTCCCAGCGCCGCCGCCCCAGCCGGGGGTCGCGCCCCGGGCCGGCGTCGGCGGACAGGCCCATCCGCAGCCAGGCCACGAACTCCTCCAGCGCGGCGATCGCCGCCGTGGCCGCCGGCTCGACCCGGTCGTACATGGCCGGCGCCTCGGCCAGCAGCCCCGGCAGCTCGTCGCGGATCAGCGCGGCCGTGCCGGTGAACTGGCCGACCGCCGTCTCGGCGTGGATCCGCGGCATGTCGCGCAGGGTGGCCCGCGCGGTGGCCAGGGCGTCCGGTACGGCGGAGAGCCGCCCGGTGAGACTCTCCAGCCGCACCTCGGCGGGGGCGAAGGGGCGGGCCAGCAGGGCGTGCAGCAGCGGGCCCGGGTTGTGCCGCAACGGGTCCCACTCGTGGGCCCGGATCTCGGTCGCCTCGAACAGCCCCCGGTCGACCAGGCTGCTCAGCAGCGCGTGGTCGACCCGCTCGTCGACGTCGAGCGAGTCCGGGTCGATCTCGGAGAGCGCGTCGGCCGCGTCCCGGAGCATCGCCTGGTCGGCGGCGAGGCCGTCGGCGGAGAGGTCGGGCAGTCGGTCGTCGTACCGGTGGTCCCCGGCGGACGTGGCCAGCCCGGGCCGGCTCTCCAGCAACGCCTCCACGATCCGCTCGGCAAGCGGCACGAACGCTTCCATGCGCACGACCCTACCGATCTTCCCCGGTCCGGACCGACCGCCGTGATCAAGAGATCGGCGTCGACCCGAACCTCCCGATCAACTCGGCTGGTCGGGGTGGGCGGCGCGGGCGGCGGCCTCGGCGGATCGGACGGCGTCGGCGTAGGCCAGGGCGGTGCGGCGGAGGGCGGCCTCGGGGTCGATGCCGGCCTGCCGCGCGGCGGCGACCGTGGCCAGCAGGCTGGCGCCCAACCGGGCCTCCGGGTCCACCTGGGAGTCGGCGAGCGGCGGGGGCACGGCCAGGCCGATCCGGGCGGCCCGGTCCAGGATCTTGGCGGCCAGAGCGAGGGCCGGCTGGCTCATCGCGATGCCGTCCAGCACCGACTCGCGGGTCTTCTCGGCCCGCTTGATCCGCTCCCAGTTCGCCTCGATCTCCTCGATCGAGCCGGCCTCGGCACCCGAGAAGACGTGCGGGTTCCGGCGGACCATCTTGTCGACCAGGTCGCCGGCCACGTCGTCGACGGTCCAGCGCTTCCCCTCGGGCAGCTCCTCGGCGAGCCGGGCGTGCAGCAGCACCTGGAGCAGCACGTCGCCCAGCTCCTCGCGCAGCGCGTCCGTGTCGTCCGCGCTGATCGCGTCGTACGCCTCGTAGCACTCCTCCAGCAGGAAGCCGGCGAGGCTGCGGTGGGTCTGCGCGCGCTTCCACGGGTCGCCGCCGGGGGAGGCCAGCCGGTCCATCACCTCGACCGCGTCGAGCAGCCGGGCGCCCGGCGGATCCCAGGAGCCGTACATCAGCTCCAGCTCGGCCAGGCCGGGCTGACGGGCCAGCCGCAGCCCCAGCTCCCGGGCCAGCGCCTCGTCGCCCGTCGCCCCGGCCAGCCAGACCGCCGTGCCGCGCGCCGCGACCGCGTCGAGCAACGCCTGCGTCGCGCCCTCGGTCACCACCGTGACCTCGGCGCCCGCCGCCCGGACCCGTCCGGTCAGCTCGCTCTCCGCGCCGGCCAGCACCGGCGCGGAGCGTACGACGTCCCAGGCGGCCGCGGTCAGCAGGCCGGCCGGCAGCCGGGGCGAGGTGACCAGCAGGACGATCCGCGCCGTCATGTTCAGGTGGTGGCCGGGCCGGTGGACGGGTCGGCCTCGGTGGAGTCGCTGACCTCCGGCTCCGGGGTGGAGATGTCCGTCACCTGATCCGCCCCGTCCACGTACGGCAGGTCGTACAGGCTGATGGTGCGCAGCTGGAGCAGGGCGGGGACGGCCAGCGCCGGGTAGCGCGGGTTGACCTGGACGTCCTGCCGATCCACCTCGGCCTTCAGCGCCTCGCTCAGGCCCACGACCGCCGACACCTGAGGGGCGATGGTCGGGTCGGCGAAGGCCTGACGCTGCTCCTCCACGGACCAGCCGGGCGGGGCCACGTTCGCCTTCACCAGCGCCTCGTAGACCGCGGTGCGGTCGACGTCGGACAGCTCCGCCTTCGGCAGCCCCTGGCCGAGCGCGTAGAAGACGTCGTACCACTCGGCGGCGAGCTTCGCGTACTCGGTGTCCGGCACATTGAGCGCCTGGCCGATGTCGGTCGCGCTGATGCCGTCGGCCAGCTGGAGGTGCTTCTCGGCGACGATCCGCTTGCCCAGGTCGAGACCGACCAGCAGGTTGACCACGTCCTGCCCGTCCAGGTCCAGCTGGCGCCGCTCGGCGGGCACCGTCTGGCCCTGCTCCTCGGCGGCCTTCACCACCGCGGCGTACGCCGTCGCGGCCTCGTCGCGGATGGCGTCGACCCGGTCGATCGAGTAACTGGTGTCCCCCACGTACACGGCGACGTCCGGCGCGGACCGGCCGCAGGCGGCGAGGGAGAGCACAGCGACGGCCGCGACGCTGGCGGCGGCGATGAGACGGCGAGCACGCATGACGGCCACTCTCTCACGCCCGGCAGGCGGTTGTGACGCCGCCCACCTCACCGCGCCCCCGCCCCGGCCGGCTGGGCCGTCGCCGGCTCCCCGAGGACGTCGGAGAGGAGCTGGGCGCACCACTCCAGCAGCGCCTGGTCGCGCAGCGGCTCGCCGCCCACCCGGCGGGTGCTCGGCCGCGGCACGCTGACCTGGTCGAGCGCCTGCTTGTAGACCGAGTCCGGGTGGTAGCGCTTGAGCCGCAGCTGCTTCGAGTCGGGCAGCGGCAGCGGGCTGAACCGGATGTGCTTGCCCTGCATGGAGACGTCGGTTAGGCCGTACCGGCGGGCCAGCAGCCGGAACCGGGCCACCGCGACCAGGTTCTGCACCGGGGCGGGCGGCTCGCCGTAGCGGTCGGTCATCTCGGCGACCACCTCGCGCAGCCGCTCGTCGTCGCGGGCCTCGGCCAGCTTGCGGTACATCTCCAGGCGCAACCGCTCCACAGCGACGTAGTCGTGCGGCAGGTGCGCGTCGACCGGCAGGTCGACCTTGACCTCGGCCTCCTCCTCCGGGTGCTCGCCCTTGAACGCGGAGACCGCCTCGCCCACCATCCGCACGTACAGGTCGAAGCCGACGCCCTCGATGTGCCCGGACTGCTCGCCGCCGAGCAGGTTGCCGGCGCCCCGGATCTCCAGGTCCTTCATCGCCACGTACATGCCGGCGCCCAGCTCGGTGTGCTGGGCGATGGTGGCCAGCCGCTCGTGCGCGTTCTCGGTGAGCGGCTTGTCCGCCGGGTAGAGGAAGTACGCGTACGCCCGCTCCCGGCCCCGGCCGACCCGGCCCCGGATCTGGTGCAGCTGGGCCAGGCCGAGCAGGTCGGCCCGCTCCACGATCAGCGTGTTGGCGTTCGGGATGTCGATGCCGGACTCCACGATCGTGGTGCAGACCAGGACGTCGAACTCCTTCTCCCAGAAGCCGACCATCACCTTCTCGAGCGCTTCCTCGCTCATCTGGCCGTGCGCCACCGCGACCCGGGCCTCCGGCACCAGCTCACGCAGCTTCCGGGCCGCCCGCTCGATCGACTCGACCCGGTTGTGCAGGTAGAAGACCTGGCCGTCGCGGAGCAGCTCGCGGTGGATGGCGGCGGCCACCTGCCGGTCGTCGTGCGCCCCGACGGCGGTGAGCACCGGATGCCGCTCCTCCGGCGGGGTGGCGATGGTGGACATCTCCCGGATGCCGGTGATCGCCATCTCCAGGGTGCGCGGGATCGGGGTGGCCGACATGGCCAGCACGTCGACCGACGCCCGCAGCGTCTTCAGGTGCTCCTTGTGCTCGACACCGAAGCGCTGCTCCTCGTCGATGATGACCAGCCCCAACTGCTTGAACCGGGTCGCCGACTGGAGCAGCCGGTGGGTGCCGATGACGATGTCGGCGGTGCCGTCGGCGACCATCGCCAGGGTCTGCTCGGTCTCCTTCGGCGTCTGGAACCGGGAGAGCTGCCGGATGGTGATCGGGAACTGGCTCATCCGCTCGGCGAAGGTGTTGTAGTGCTGCTGCACCAGCAGGGTGGTGGGCACCAGCACGGCCACCTGCTTGCCGTCCTGCACCGCCTTGAAGGCCGCCCGGACCGCGATCTCGGTCTTGCCGTACCCGACGTCGCCGCAGATCAGCCGGTCCATCGGGACGGTCTGCTCCATGTCCCGCTTGACCTCCTCGATGGCGGCCAGCTGGTCGGGCGTCTCCTGCCAGGGGAAGGCGTCCTCCAGCTCCCGCTGCCACGGGGTGTCCGGGCCGAAGTTGTGCCCCTTGGACGCCTTGCGGGCTGCGTAGAGCTGGATGAGCTGGGCGGCGATCTCGCGGACCGCCTTGCGCGCCCGGGCCTTGGACTTCTGCCAGTCCGAGCCGCCCATCTTGTGCAGGGTGGGCTGCTCGCCGCCGACGTAGCGGGAGAGCTGGTCGAGCTGGTCGGTGGGGACGAAGAGCCGGTCGCCGGGCTGGCCGCGCTTGCTCGGCGCGTACTCGATGACCAGGTATTCCCGGGAGGCGCCGTTGACGGTGCGCTGCACCAGTTCGACGTACCGGCCGATGCCGTGCTGCTCGTGCACCACGTGGTCGCCGGCCCGCAGCTCCAGCGGGTCGATGGTGTTGCGCCGCCGGCTGGGCAGCTTGCGCATGTCGCGGGTGGAGGTGCCCCGGCCGCCGGTCACGTCGTTGCCGGTGAGCAGCACGAACCGGGACGCCTCGTCGACGAACCCGGCGGTCAGGCAGCCGCAGGAGACCAGCACCTCGCCGGGGGCGGGCGCGGCCGGCACCTCCTCGGTGAGCCGGGCGCCCAGACCGGCGTCGCGGAGCACCTCGACGGCCCGCTGGGCGGGGCCGTGCCCCTCGAAGACCAGCGCGATGGACCAGCCCTCGCCGGCCCAGCGCTTGAGGTCGTCGACCACCCGGGCGGTCTCGCCGTGGTAGAGCGGGGCGGGCTGGGCGGCCAGGGTCACCGCGATGGCGTCGTCCGGGGTGACGTCGATCTCGGTGGACTCGTCCTCCCAGGGCTGCCGGGCCGGGGCGGCCGCCACCTCGACCAGGCCGAACGGGGCCAGGGTCCACCACGGCTGGCGCAGGGCGCGGGCCGCCGTGCGTACGTCGGCCAGGGTGCGGAAGGCGGCGGCGCCGAGGTCGACCGGGGCCTGGCCCCCGACGGCGGCCGCGGCCCAGCTGGCCTGGAGGAACTCCTCGGAGGTACGGACCAGGTCGTGGGCCCGGGTGCGGATCCGCTCCGGGTCGCAGAGCAGCACGTGGGTGCCGGCCGGCATGCAGTCGAGCAGCAGCTCCATCGAGTCGGCGCCGATCAGGGCCGGGGCGAGGGACTCCATGCCCTCGACCGGGATGCCCTCGGCCAGCTTGTCGAGGATCTCGGCCAGCTCGGGGTGCTCCTGGGCCAGCGCGGCGGCCCGCTTGCGCACCGACGGGGTGAGCAGCAGCTCCCGGCAGGGCGGCGCCCAGAGCTGCGGGACGCCCTCGATGGTGCGCTGGTCGGCGACCGAGAAGGTGCGGATCTCCTCCACCTCGTCGCCCCAGAACTCGACCCGGGACGGGTGCTCGTCGGTGGGTGGGAAGACGTCGAGGATGCCGCCGCGCACGGCGAACTCGCCCCGCTTGGTGACCAGGTCGACCCGGGCGTACGCCATGTCGGTGAGCCGGCGGGCGACCTCCTCCAGGTCCGCCTCGTCGCCGGCGGCGAGCTGCACCGGCTCGAGGTCGCCGAGCCCCTTGAGCTGGGGCTGGAGCAGCGACCGGACCGGCGCCACGACCACCCGCAGCGGGCCGGTGCGCCCGTGCGCGTCGGCCGACTCCGGGTGGGCGAGCCGGCGCAGCACGGCCAGCCGCCGCCCGACCGTGTCGGAGCGGGGCGAGAGCCGCTCGTGCGGCAGCGTCTCCCAGGACGGGAAGACCGCCACCTGCTCGGGCGGGAGCAGGCTGCCCAGCGCGGAGGCGAGGTCGTCGGCCTCGCGGCTGGTGGCGGTGACCGCCAGCACGGGCCGCCCGGCGCCCCCGGCCGGTTCGTCCGCGGCGACCGCGGCGACCGCGAACGGGCGCAGCGCGGCCGGGGCGGTGAGGTCGAGACCGTCGACCTGGGCGGCACCGGAGCGCGCCAGGTCACGCGCCCGGGCGAGCCCCGGGTCGGCCAGGGCGGCGGAGAAGAGTCCGGTGAGCATCAGTGATCACTTCCAGGAGATCGACGCACGGCGACGACCCCGCGTCCGGCCGGACGGGGGGTGCACCCTTCGAGACTATCCCGCGCCGGGGACAATCCGGGTGGCGCCGGGTAGCGCGCATGGGGGGAGGAACGATGCCGGAACAGGTCGGCAGCGATCCCAGGAGGCCCACCACCACCGCCCGGTGGCAGGTGCTGGGCGCGCCGCGCGGGATGCTGTTCTACCAGGTCAAGTGCGTCGTCGAGGATCCGGGCTGGCACGGGCCGACGCCCGAGGTCGGCCACCGGGTGTTCCTCGGCCGCGCCGGCACCGCCCAGGTGCGGCTCAACGGCCGGGTCAGCCTCACCGACGCCACCTCGATGTGGTTGACCCGACCGGGTGACGAAATGGCCACCAGCCACCCGCACGGCGACGGCGACGTCTACAGCTGCCTGGAGCTCGACCCGGAGGTGCTCGCCGCCCGCCCGGACACCGAGCAGTGGCTGCACCGGCGCGGCTGGTGGGGCAGCGCCGACGAACGGCTGGACCTCGACCACCGGATGCTGGTGGCCCAGTGTCGGCGCGGCATCGACCAGTTCGAGGTGAGCGAACGGCTGCACCGGTTCCTGGGCCGGCTGTTGAGCCGGACGCCGCTGGGCCCGGGCGAGCCGGGCGCGGAGATCGAACGGGCCGTGGGCCGGCGGCCGGCCACCCTGGCCGCTCACCGCCGACTGGCCGACCGGGCCCGGGAGGTGCTGGCCGGCTCCGACTTCCGGCTCGGGCTGACCGAGGTCGCCGAGCAGGTCGGTTGCTCGCCGCACCACCTGAGCCGGGTGTTCCAGCGGGTGACCGGCCAGAGCCTCACCGCCTACCGGAACCGGCTGCGGGTGCGGTCGGTGCTGACCGTGCTGGCCGACGGGGACGGGCCGCCACTGGGCGAGGTGGCCGCCGCGCACGGCTTCGCCGACCAGGCGCACCTGACCCGGGTGGTCCGGGAGCAGGTCGGGCACCCGCCGGCCCGGCTGCGCCGGCTGTTCGCCGCCCGGGACGGCGGCGCCGCCTGAGCGGCGTCGGTCACCCCGTCCGCGCACATTTCTTCAAGAAATCGCCCGGCTTGGCCTCGAGGATGGGTCGCGTCAGCCGGCGCGGGTCGCCGGTGACGACGGACGAGGGGTACGCGGGCCTGTTCGGGGAGGTCCGACGCCCCTCGCCGGGCCTTCGGGCGGCCCGACCGGGTACGCCCACGGAGGTGCCGTACTCCCCCCCGGTGCGGCACCTCCGCCGGCCCGGTCGCAGATCTTGACCCGCGGGCACCGGCATGGTGCGGTGGGCGCGTGACGGAACGGAAGCCAGCGCGGTTCGTCGAGTTGAGCCAGGTGATCACGGACGGGATGACCACCCTGCCCGGCTGGCAGCCGCCCCGGATCACCGACTGGCTGACCCGGGAGGCGTCCCGGTCGAGGTACGCCCCGGGCGTCGAGTTCCACGTCGGCCGGATCGACATGATCGCCAACACCGGCACCTACCTGGACGCCCCGGCGCACCGCTGGGCGGACGGCCCGGACCTCACCGGCGTCCCGCTGGACCGCCTCGCCGACCTGCCCGGGCTGGTGGTGCGGGTGCCCGCCGGCACCCACGCGGTGGGCCGGTCGATGCTCGCGCCGTACGCCGTGGCCGGGCGGGCGGTGCTGCTGCACACCGGCTGGGACGCCCACTTCGGCACCGACCGTTACGCCGGCCCCGACGCGCCCCACCTGACCGCCGAGGGCGCGGACTGGCTGGTCGAGGCGGGGGCGACCCTGGTCGGCATCGACTCGATCAACATCGACGACATGACCCCGGCCGCCGCCGGCGAGCGCCCGGCGCACAGCGCCCTGCTCGCCGCCGGCATCCCGATCGTGGAGCACCTGACCGGGCTGGCCGCCCTGCCCGAGGAGGGGTTCCGGTTCACCGCCGCGCCGCCGATGGTGGCCGGCATGGGCACCTTCCCGGTCCGCGCCTTCGCGATCGTCGACTGACCGCCCGGCTTCAGTAGCGCACCGAGATCCGGCGCTCGACCGCGTCGACCCGGATCTCCCCGCCGTACGGGATGATCAGCTGCGGGTCGGTGTGGCCGAGGTCGACGTCGAAGACGACCACCGCGTCCGGGTGGTAGGTCGCCAGCGCCTCGGTGATCGCCGCCCGCTGCGCCTCGCCCCAGGCCCGCCGCTCGTCGAGCGTGTGCGGCTGGTCGAAGTCCCACGCCTTCGGGCGGCCGACCACGATCGCCGGGAAGGCCGACAGGAGCCCGCGCTCGCCCATGTTGCGCACGATCCGGAAGACCTCCTGCGCCGCCGGCAGCTCGTTCGAGGTCTCGACGACCAGCACCGACCCGGCCAGTTCCGCGGTGGACGGGACGCGGTCGGTCGCCATCAGCCAGTGCAGGATCTCCAGGCACCCGCCCCAGGTGCGGCCCTGCACCACCCGGTCCGGCCCCTGCCAGCGCCAGCCCTCGCCGGGGAACATCACCGGCTCGTCGGCCAGCGTCGCCGGGTCCCGCCAGTCGCGTGGCTCGTCGCCCCACTCGGTCGCCGGGGCCAGCTCGTACCAGCCGGAGCTGAAGAGGGCGGCGCGCAGCGAGTCGAAGGTGACCGGGTTCGGCTTGCCGGACCGGCCGAGGTGCACCAGCACCGAGCCGCCGTGGTACGCCACCATCCCGAGCCGGTACAGGTGGTTGAGGATGTTGGTGTTGTCCGAGTACCCGTAGTAGGGCTTCGGGTTGGCCCGCAGCACCGCGTCGTCCAGATGCGGGGTGACGGTGATCAGGTCGTCCCCGCCGACGGTGGCGAGCACGGCGGTGATGCTCGGGTCGGCGAAGGCGGCGGTGAGGTCCCGCGCCCGGTCGCGCGGGTCGGCACCCATCACCCGGGTGGTCGGATATTCCACCGGCTCCAGGCCGAACTCCTCCCGAAGCCGGCGCAGCCCCAGCTCGTGCACGTGCGGGAAGAGCGCCGGCAGCCCGGCGGAGGGGGAGACCACGGCAACCCGATCGCCCGGTTTCGGCTTGGCGGGATAGCTCGGCTGCGTCATGATCCGACGCTATCGGTCCGGGCCAGCGATTTCCGCCCCGGAAACCCCCGAGCCGGGCAAATGCGGGCAATAGGCTGAGCCCGTGGAGGAGGCGGAGCGGGTCCTTCCGGTACGCGACTGGCTACCGCGCACCGTGGCGCTGCTGGTCGGCACGCTCGCCCTGGCCACCGCGTTCATCGCCGCCTACGTGGGGGCGCTGCACCAGCCCACCCCGCGCGACGTGCCCGTCGGGGTGGTGCTCGGCGACCAGCGCGCGCAGGCGGTGATGTCCGGCGTACGCGGCCGGACCAACAAGATCAAGCCCGTCGAGTACGACGACCCGGAGGCCGCCGCCGACGGGCTCACCGCCCGCGAGGTGTACGCAGTGCTCAGCTCCGGCCCGGACAACGGGCTGCGCCTCACCACCGCCAGCGCCTCGGCGCCGGCCGCCGCCGAACTGGTCACCCAGGTGTTCACCCAGGCGGCTCGGCAGGCCAACCTGCCGCTCCAGGTCAGCGACGAGGTGCCGGTGGAGCGAACCGACCCGCGCGGGCTGGTGCCGTTCTACCTGGCCGTGGGCTACGTGCTCGGCGGTTACCTGGCCTCCACCGCGCTGGGCCTGCGGACCGGCACCGCCCCGGTGAGCCTGCCCCGCGCCGGGCTACGGGTCGCCGCGCTCGCCGCGTACGCGGTGGTCCTGGGCATCGTCGGGGCGGCCATCGTCGGGCCGGTACTCGACGTCTGGCACCACGACATCCCTTCGGTCGCCGCGGTGGGCGCGCTGACGGTCTTCACCGCCGCGATGGTGGCCTCCGCGGTGCAGGCCTGGCTGGGCCTGCTCGGCACCGGCATCGTGATCCTGCTGCTGGTGGTCCTCGGCAACCCCGGCTCCGGCGGCATCTACGCCCCGGAGTTCCTGCCCGGCTGGCTGCGCGGGATGCACCGGTGGAACGTGCCCGGCCTGGCCACCGACCTGGTCAAGTCGGCTGTCTACTTCGACCGCCGGTCGATGGGCTGGCCCCTGACCGGGCTCGCCGGGTGGGCCCTGGCCGGGATCCTCGGGCTGGTCACCGCGACGGTCTTCCGCGCCCACCGCCGGGCCGTCCGCAGCCGGTCCCGCCCCGCCCCCGCCGGTGGGTCGCCCGCCGATGGCTGAGCCGACCCGCCCGTCCCAGAGTGCAGATCATCACGCGGTCCCCCTGCTGCCGCCGGGCCCGACGCGGATACGATCCAGGGAGTCGGACAGCGCTGTCCTTCGTACTCACGTAAGGAGCGCACCTGTGACCGACCAGCACGACCACGACGGCCCGGACGCCGCACTGCGGGCCGACATCCGCCGCCTCGGCACGCTGCTCGGGCAGACCCTCGCCCGGCAGGAGGGCCGCCCGCTGCTCGACCTGGTCGAGGAGATCCGCGCCCAGGTCCGCTCCGACGCCCCGGCCGCCGCCCAACGGCTCGCCGGCCTCGACGTCACCACCGGCACCAAGCTGGCCCGGGCCTTCTCCACCTACTTCCACCTGGCCAACATCACCGAGCAGGTGCACCGGGCGCGGGACCTGCGCCGCCGCCGGGCCATGCACGGTGGCTGGCTGGACCAGGCGGCCAAGATGATCGCCGAGCGCGGGGTGCCGGCCGAGGAGATCGCCGCGGCGGCCCGCCGGCTCGCGGTACGCCCGGTCTTCACCGCCCACCCCACCGAGGCGGCCCGCCGCTCGATCCTGTCCAAGCTGCGCGCGGTCGCCGACGAGCTCGACGCTGAGACCACCAACGCCATCCTCTACGGGGCCAGCGACGAGGGGCCGGCCAACCGGCGCCTGGCCGAGCTGCTGGACCTGATGTGGCAGACCGACGAGCTGCGGCTGGACCGGCCGGACCCGACGGACGAGGCCCGCAACGCCATCTACTACCTGCGCGACCTGCACGCCGAGGCCGCCCCGCAGGTCCTCGACGACCTCGCCGACACGCTGCGCACCCTCGGCGTGGAGACCTCCCCGACGGCCCGCCCGCTGACCTTCGGCACCTGGATCGGCGGCGACCGGGACGGCAACCCGTTCGTCACCCCGACGGTCACCCGTGAGGTGCTGCGGATCCAGCACGAGCACGGCATCGAGGCCACCGAGAAGGCGATGGACGAGCTGATCAGCGAGGTCTCCGTCTCCCGCCGGCTGCGCGCGGTCTCGCTGGACCTCTCCGCCAGCCTCGCCGCCGACCTGGACGCGCTGCCCGAGGTCGCGCCCCGGTTCCGCCGGGTCAACGCCGAGGAGCCCTACCGGCTCAAGGCGCGGTGCGTGAAGGCGAAGCTGGCCAACACCCGGGAGCGGCTGCGCACCGGCACCGCGCACGTGCCGGGGCGGGACTACCGGGGCTCCGCCGAGCTGATCGCCGACCTGGAACTGCTGCGCGCCTCGCTGGCCCGCAACTCCGGGCAGCTCACCGCCGTGGGCCGGCTCGCCTCCACCATCCGTACGGTGTCCGCGTTCGGGCTGCACCTGGCCACCATGGACGTCCGGGAACACGCCGAGGCGCACCACGCGGTCCTCGCCCAGCTCTACGCGGCGGTCGGCGAGGTGTCCGACTACCCGTCGCTGAGCCGGCTGGAGCGCACCAAGCTGCTCGCCGACGAGCTGGCCGGCCGCCGGCCGCTCTCCACCCTGGACACCCCGCTCACCGAGAACGCTCGCAAGACGTTCGACGTGTTCACGGCGATCCGCGAGGCGCAGGACCGGTTCGGCACCGAGGTGATCGAGTCCTACATCATCTCGATGACCCTGGGCGTGGACGACGTGCTCGCCGCGGTGGTGCTGGGCCGCGAGGCCGGCCTGATCGACGTGCACAGCGGCCGGGCCCGGATCGGCTTCGTGCCGCTGCTGGAAACCCCGGCCGAGCTGAACGCCGGCGGCGAGCTGCTGGACGAGCTGCTGTCGCTGCCCGCGTACCGGGCGCTGGTCTCGGCCCGGGGCGACGTGCAGGAGGTGATGCTGGGCTACTCCGACTCCAACAAGGAGGCCGGCATCACCACCAGCCAGTGGTCGATCCACCGGGCCCAGCGGGCGCTGCGTGACGTGGCCGCCCGGCATGGCGTACACCTGCGGCTGTTCCACGGCCGGGGCGGCACCGTCGGCCGGGGCGGCGGCCCGACCCACGACGCCATCCTGGCCCAGCCGTACGGCACGTTGGACGGCGCGATCAAGGTCACCGAGCAGGGCGAGGTCATCTCCGACAAGTACACGCTGCCCGCGCTGGCCCGGGAGAACCTGGAGCTGACCGTGGCCGCGGTGCTCCAGGCGACGCTGCTGCACACCGCGCCCCGGCAGCCGGCCGAGATGCTGGAACGCTGGGACGCCACCATGAACGTGGTGTCCGAGTCGGCGTTCCGGTCCTACCGGTCGCTGGTCGAGGACCCGGACCTGCCGGCGTACTTCTGGGCCTCCACCCCGACCGAGTTGCTGGGCCAGTTGAACATTGGCTCCCGTCCGGCGAAGCGGCCGAACACCGGCGCGGGCCTGTCCGGCCTGCGGGCCATCCCGTGGGTGTTCGGCTGGACGCAGACCCGGCAGATCGTGCCCGGCTGGTTCGGCGTCGGGTCCGGCCTGGCCGCGGCCCGGGCGGCGGGCCTGGAGGATGTGCTCGCCGAGATGCACCGGAACTGGCACTTCTTCCGCACGTTCCTGTCGAACGTCGAGATGATGCTGACCAAGACCGACCTGACCATCGCCCGCCGGTACGTGGAGACGCTGGTCCCGAAGAAGCTGCACCCGATCTTCGACCAGATCGAGCAGGAGTACGAGCTGACCAAGCAGGAGGTGCTGGCGGTCACCTCGTCGCCGGCCCTGCTGGACAACTCCCCGGTGCTCCAGCGCACCCTCGCGGTGCGCGACACCTACCTGGAGCCGCTGCACCATCTCCAGGTCGCGCTGCTGCGCCAGTACCGGGACTCCGGCGCCGCCGGCCGGGCGGTGGCCACCGCGCCGGGCGGCCGCCGCGCCCCGAACGACAGCACGGCGCTGGAGCGGGCGCTGCTGACCACGGTCAACGGCATCGCCGCCGGCATGCGCAACACGGGCTGACCCGGTCGACGGACAACGGCCCCGGTCGCGCCGACCGGGGCCGTTGTCCGCTACGCGGGCCTACCAGTCGCCGCCGCCGAAGTCACCGCCACCGAAGTCACCGCCGCCGTAACCGCCGGAGTAGTCGCCCTGGCCGGCGAAGTCCTGACCCTGGTCGCCGAAGTCCTGGCCCTGGTCGCCGAAGTCCCCACCCTGGTCCTGGCCGTCGTCGAAGCCGTCGTTGAAGCCCTCCTGGTAGCCGGCCTCGTAGCCGTAGCCGGGATCGGCGAAGGCCGGCGAGAAGAGCGCGTCGGCGATCAGCAGGCCGCCGAGCACCCCGGCGCCGGTGCCGAGCGCGGTCTTCCACCACGGCGTCGAGTACCAACCGGCCGGCACCGGCCGGCCCTGCCAGGTGCCGCCCGGGTAGTAGTAGGGCGTCTGGTTGCCCGGCTGCGGGCCGGCCCGGTAGGTCTGCCCCTGCACGTTGACCTCGCGCTCCTTGGTCAGCGTCCCGGCGCCCCGGGCGGCGGCCAGCGGCGGCAGCTCCGGGCCGGGGTCGATGCCCATCGCGGTGCGGGCCGCCCGGATGTACGCCAGCCCCTCCAGCGCGGTCTCCCGGGCCAGCGCGAACTGGTGCGGGGTGGCCGCCTGCTCCAGCTGGGAGCCGGCCGCGTTGTACCGCTCCCCCGCGTCGGCGAGCGCCTGCCGGACCGCCGGGGCGTCGCCGTGCAGGTTCATCAGCTGACCGCCCAGCCGCTCGTACCAGCGCTGCGCCTCGGCGCGCGCGTCCGCCAGCTCGGTCGCCCGCCGGGACCTGCTTCCCCACCGCCAGAACACGAGCGCACCTCCGAGCATCAGCACCAGGACGAACCACAGCGCAACTTTCATGACTCGACGGTACCCACCGGGGGCACGTCGTACCCGTTTGGCAAGCTTCGGAGGGTGACGAGCTTCGCAACGCTGGCCGTGGTGATCATCTGCCTCGCCGCGGGCGGCGCGGTCGGCTGGCTGGCTGCCCGAGCCCGCTCGGCGACCGAGATCGCCCGGCTGGAGGCCACGCTCGCCGCCACCCGGGAGGGCGAGGGGCGGCTGGAGCAGTCCATGCGGGCGCTCAGCTACGAGGCGACGGCGCAGTCCCAGGAGGCCGTGGCGCGGGCCGTGGCCCCGCTGCACGAGACCCTCCGCCGCTACGAGCAGCGGGTCGTCGAGCTGGAGCGGGACCGGGTCGACGCGTACGCGGAGCTGCGCGAGCAGGTCCGCGCGATGAGCACCGTCTCCGGCGAGCTGCGCACCGAGACCAAGCAGCTGGTGGCCGCGCTGCGTGCGCCGCAGGTGCGGGGCCGCTGGGGCGAGCACCAGCTCCGCCGGATCGTGGAGGCGGCCGGCATGCTGGAGCACTGCGACTTCAACGAGCAGGTCACCGCCGCCACCGACCACCAGGGGGTCCGCCCCGACCTGGTGGTCCGGCTGCACGGCGGCCGGACGGTGGTGGTCGACGCCAAGGCGCCCTTCGAGGCCTACCTGACCGCCATGGAGGCGCGCGACGAGCGGGGGCGGGACACCCAGCTCGACGCGCACGCGCGGCACCTGCGCGGGCACGTGGACAGCCTTGCCGCCAAGTCCTACTGGGCGGCGTTCGACCAGGCCCCCGAGTTCGTGGTGCTCTTCGTGCCGGCCGACCCGTTCCTCGACGTGGCGCTGCAGCGTGACCCGACGCTGCTGGAGCACGCCTTCGCGCGCAACGTGGTGCTGGCCACGCCGGCCACGCTGGTGGCGCTGCTGCGCACGGTGGCGTACTCGTGGCGGCAGGAGGCGTTGGCCCGCAACGCCGCCACCGTGCACTCGCTGGCCCGTGAGCTGTACGGCCGACTGTCCACTCTCGGCGACCACGTCGGCAAGCTCGGCGCGTCGCTGGGCGGGGCGGTGACCGCGTACAACCGGGCGGTCGGCTCGCTGGAGGCACGGGTGCTGGTGAGCGCCCGCAAGCTGGCCGAGCTGGGCGTCTCCGACCAGGAGCTGATCGCTCCGGCGCAGCTCGAGGTGACGCCCCGCCAGCCGCAGGCGCCCGAGCTGGCCGAGGGCGCCCCGATCGTGCGCTATCCGCGGGACATGTCCGACTGATTCGACGGTCGGCCGCTATCACCCGAACGGTCGTCCGACCTGGACGATCGACGTGCCGCAATGCCGGAGTTAGTGGTTGTCACCCGGCAACCGTTTCGGGCACTGTGACAGAGTTGCTCGGCCCACGACACAACGAGGTCACAACTCGCAGCGCGCCAGTGACAGTCGCGCGCCGATCATCGAAGATCCATCTCATCCGCCCTGCATCCCCCAGGGCTCCTTTCTCGTCGGAGGAAGCGAACGTGGACAAACCCCCAAGCTGGACGCGTCGCGTCTCGGCCGGCTTCGCGGCGTCGGTCGTCGCTGCCGGTGCGCTCACGCTGACGGCCAGCGCTACCAGCGCGAGCGCCGCACCCCAGGCACCGGCCAAGGCCCCGAAGGGCCATGGGTCCGACAAGCTCGGATCGCACGACCACGAGCTGCTCGCCCAGGCCCGGGCCAAGGGCGACAAGCGCGTGGTCCTGATCGTCGCCACCGACAAGGGCAAGGCCGGCACTGTCGCCGACGAGCTCCGCAAGCTGGGCGCCACGGTGGCCAAGGAGGTGGATGGAGTCGGATACGTCCGCGCGTCCGTGCCCACCGACGCCGTGCTCCAGGCCGCGAAGCTGCCCGGCGTGGCGGCCATCGACCTGAACGAGTCGATCCCGCTGCCGAAGCCCGAGCCGGTCACCGGCTCCGCGGAGGGAGCAGCGCAGGCCGCCGCCGCGGCGGCACCCGGTCCGGACACTCCGGCCGCCAACCCGTACATGCCGACCAACGAGACCGGTGCCGTCGCGTTCAAGCAGACCCACCCGGAGTGGGACGGCCGCGGCGTGACGATCGGCATCATGGACTCCGGTGTGGACCTCGACAACCCGGCGCTCCAGACCACCTCCACCGGCGAGCGCAAGATCGTCGACTGGTTCACCGCCACCGACCCGCTGCTGGACGGTGACGGCACCTGGCGCGCCATGCTGACCGAGGTGACCGGGCCGACCTTCAGCTACGCGGGCGCCACCTGGACGGCGCCGGCCGGCACCTGGCGGATCAACCGGTTCTCGGAGAGCATCACCGCCAACGACGAGCCCGGCGGTGACATCAACAAGGACGGCGACAAGACCGACACGTTCGGCATCCTGTACGACTCGGCGAGCCACGACATCCGGGTCGACACGAACCAGAACCGCGACTTCACCGACGACCCGGTGATGCGCCCCTACCAGGAGCGCTTCGACGTCGGCCACTTCGGGACCGACAACCCGGCCACCGCGATCGCGGAGCGGACCCCGTTCGTCGTCGAGTACCGCGAGGACGTCGACACCACGCCCGCCGGGCTGCCCGGCAAGGCCGACTTCGTCAACATCGGCATCGTCGAGGCCCAGCACGGCTCGCATGTCGCCGGCATCACCGCGGCGAATGACATGTTCGGCGACGCCGCGTTCGACGGGGCCGCGCCCGGCGCCAAGCTGGTCTCGGCCCGGGCCTGCAGCTGGGGCGGCGGCTGCACCTACGCGGCGCTCACCGACGGCATGGTGGAGCTCGTGGTCAACCGGCACGTCGACGTGATCAACATGTCGATCGGTGGCCTGCCCGCGCTCAACGACGCCAACAACGCCCGCGCCCAGCTCTACGACCGGCTGATCAACGACTACGGCGTGCAGCTGTTCATCTCGGCGGGCAACTCCGGCCCGGGCACCAACACCGTCGGCGACCCGTCGGTGGCGAGCAGCGTGGTGAGCGTGGCCGCCGGGATCAGCAAGGAGACCTGGCTGGCCAACTACGGCTCCGAGACCCGGACGCCGTACCAGCTGTTCAACTTCTCCTCCCGCGGGCCGCGGGAGGACGGCGGATTCAAGCCGAACATCACCGCACCCGGCTCGGCCATCTCCACCACGCCGCTGTGGCAGCCGGGCGGACCGGTACCGGAGGCCGGTTACCAGCTGCCGCCGGGCTACTCGATGCTCAACGGCACCTCGATGGCCTCGCCGCAGGCCACCGGCGCGGCGGCGCTGCTGCTCTCGGCCGCCAAGGCCAACGGGTTCGGGGTCTCCCCCGCCGAGCTGCGTCGCGCGATCTACTCCTCGGCCAAGTGGATCGAGGGCGTGCCGGCACACGGCCAGGGCAACGGCATGTTCAACACCGTCGGCGCCTGGAACCTGCTCGCCGGCCGCGGTCTCCAGCCGCGGAACTACGCGGCCACCGCGCCGGTCTGCTCCGCGCTGTCCGGCTACCTGGCGACTCCGGGCACGGGTACCGGTGTCTACAACGCGTGCGCCGCGAGCCAGGGCGGTCAGGCGCCCAACGTGGACAAGACCTACACTCTCACCTTCACCCGGACCACCGGTCCGGACCGGCCCATCCGGCACGACGTGAGCCTGCTGGGCAACGACGGCACGTTCCGCGACTACCGGCACAGCCTGGTGCTGCCGTTGAACACGCCGGTCAAGCTCCAGCTCGAGACCAAGGGCGGGTACGGCGTGCACAGCGCCGTCATGCGGGTCGACGACCCGGCCACCCCCGGCGTCGACTTCGAGGTGCTCAACACGATCGTCATCGGCCAGGACGTGAGCGCCCCGGACTACCGCGTCACCACCTCCGGCTCGGTGGACCGCAACGGGTTCACCTCGTACTTCGTCAACGTGCCGGCGGGCGCGTCGGCGCTGCAGGTGAACCTGTCGGGCCTGGCCAACGGCTCGCAGACCCGGTTCATCGCGTTCAACCCGTACGGGGTGCCGGTCGAGAGCACGGCCAGCACCGGCTGCTACAACAACTTCACGAACCCGGCCAACACCTGCAAGGCGGACGAGCGCGACTACGCCAACCCGCTGCCGGGCCTGTGGGAGATCGAGGTCGAGTCGCGGCGTACCTCTCCGCTGCTGGCGAACCCCTTCACGCTCACTGCCGCGGTGCAGGGCGTGACGGTCGACCCGGCGACGGTGGAGCTGCCGTCGGTCACCGCCGGTCAGGCCACCCCGGTGACCTGGAGCCTGACCAACGCCTTCGGTCCGGTGACGGTGAGCGGCAAGGGCGGCCCGCTGGGCAGCGCGGCGGTCAGCCGACCGACCATCGCGGACGGTGAGCAGCAGACGTACCACGTGACCGTTCCGGCCGGCGCGACCCGGCTCGACGTGGCGATCAACAACCCGAGCGACCCGAAGGCCGACCTGGACCTGGTCGTCCAGCGCAACGGGGTCCGGGTGGCCTCGTCGGCCGACGGTGACTCGGACGAGTCGGTGTCGATCGCGAACCCGGCCGCCGGCACCTACGACGTGATCATCGACGGGTACTCCGTGCCCGCCGGCACCACGACGTACGACTACCGGGACGTGTTCTACGCCGCCGCGCTCGGCAGCCTGGACGCGACCGCGACCACCGTGGCGCTGGGCAACGGCGCGTCGGCCAGCCTGAGTGGCTCGGTGACGGCGCAGTCGGCGCCGGCACCGGGTCGCCGCCTCTTCGGTGAGCTGCTCGTGGTCACCGACCAGGGAGCGGTCGTCGGGCGCGGGAACGTCTCGATCGGTGCCGTGAACTGATCATCTGGTAGGACCACGGAGCCCGTCCCCGGACCCGGGGGCGGGCTCCGTGCCGTCGGGCCGGGTCAGGCGCGGCGGGCGGACTCCACGACGAACGGGGTGCCCTGCTGGCAGGTGGTCATCATGTCCGGCTGCGGGTGACCGGTGACGGTGACCCGGGCCCCGGGCGTCAACACGTCGCGCGGGCCGCCGACCAGCAGGTTGCCGTCGAGCAGCAGGCAGTTCGGCTCCACCCCGGCCTGCACCGTGCCGGTGAGCGTGGCGGCGCCGGGGCCGGGCGGCTTCGACGGGCCGCCGGGCTTCGCGGGTGTCGGGTCGACCGGGTTCTGCGGGTCACCCGGCGTGCCGCTCGGGTCCGGGCTGGGCTGGCTGGTCACCGAGGCGGCTCCCGTCGGTCCGGGGCTGGTGGGCGTGGTGCCGGGGCTGCCGGGCTCGACGCCCGGGCCGGCGCAGGCGCTCAGCGCCAGACCGGCGACCAGGGCGACGAGCGCCGTCCGAGGAGTCTTCATGCCCGGTTGGACGTGCTTCGCGGGGAATCCGTTCCGGCGGGTCAGCCCCGGCCGGCGGCGGCCTTCAGGTCCCGCTTGAGCTCCTGCGGCAGCGAGAAGGTCAGCCGCTCGTTGGCGGTGGTGACCTCGTCGACGTCGGTGAAGCCCCGCTCGGCCAGGTGCGCGAGCACCTGCTGGACCAGCTCGTCCGGCACGCTGGCGCCCGAGGTGACGCCGACCGTGCGGGCGTCAGCCAGCCAGGCGTCGTCGATCTCGTGGGCGAAGTCGACCAGGTGCCCGGCCCGGGCGCCGGCGTCCAGGGCGACCTCGACCAGGCGCACCGAGTTGGAGGAGTTGCGCGAGCCGACCACGAGCACCACGTCGCAGTCCGGGGCGATCTCCTTGACCACGTGCTGCCGGTTGGAGGTGGCGTAGCAGATGTCGTCACTGGGCGGCGACTGGAGCAGCGGCAGCTTCTGCTTGAGCCGGGCGACGGTCTCCAGGGTCTCGTCGACCGAGAGGGTGGTCTGGGAGAGCCAGACGACCTTGCTCGGGTCCCGCACGGTGACCTTGTCGACGCCGTCCGGGCCGTCCACGAGCTGGATGTGCGCCGGGGCCTCACCGGCGGTGCCGATGACCTCCTCGTGCCCCTCGTGGCCGATCAGCAGGATGTCGTAGTCCTCGGCGGCGAACCGCCGGGCCTCCTGGTGCACCTTGGTGACCAGCGGGCAGGTCGCGTCGATCGCCTTGAGCGAGCGCTCCTTGGCCTGCTCGTAGACCTCGGGGGCGACGCCGTGCGCGGAGAAGATCACGGTGGCGCCCTCCGGCACCTCCTCGTTCTCCTCCACGAAGATCGCGCCCTTGGCCTCCAGGGTCTGCACCACGTGCTTGTTGTGCACGATCTGCTTGCGGACGTAGATCGGGGCGCCGTAGAGCTTCAACGCCTCCTCGACGGTCTGCACCGCCCGGTCCACGCCCGCGCAGTAGCCGCGGGGCTTGGCCAGGAGCACGCGCTTGCCGGTCCGGGGAGTGGTCTCAGCCTCAGTCACCCGACCATCGTACGTGCCCGGTTTTCGCCCGACAGCGCCTGCGACCCGGACCACAGCCGGGGCACCGGCTGGCCGGGTGGGCGGACCGGTGGCGCGTACGGCCACCGGATGACCCGTTCCGGTCACGAGAGGACGCGCGCGGCGGTGTCGGCCCCGGGCCGTAGGGTGGGCGGGTGAGCACGGGCGAGGCGGGGCAGGGCGGCGAGGCGGGCCGGAGCACGTCGGAGGAGCCGTGGCCGGTCCGGGTGGTCAGCCAGAAGATCAGCGCGTGGATCGCCCGGCTGGGCTGGGTCTGGGTGGACGGGCAGGTCGCGCAGATCAGCCGGCGGCCCGGCGCGACGACCGTCTTCCTCACCCTGCGTGACCCGTCCGCCGACCTCAGCCTCACCGTCACCACCAACCGGGACGTGCTCGACGCGGGCGCGCCCGAGCTGCGCGAGGGCGCCCGGGTGGTGCTGCACGCCAAGCCGGAGTTCTACGCCGCCCGGGGCACGCTCAGCCTGCGCGCCGACGAGATCCGTCAGGTCGGTCTGGGCGAGCTGCTGGCCCGGCTGGAGAAGCTCAAGAAGCTGCTCGCCGCCGAGGGGCTCTTCGACCGGGCCCGCAAGCGCCGCCCGCCGTTCCTGCCCGGGCGGATCGGTCTGATCACCGGCCGGGCCTCGGCCGCCGAGCGGGACGTGCTCACCAACGCCCGGCGGCGCTGGCCGGCGGTGGATTTCCGCACGGTCAACGTCGCGGTGCAGGGGCCGAGCGCGGTGCCGCAGATCGTCGACGCGCTGAAGGTGCTCGACGCCGATCCGACCATCGACGTGATCGTCATCGCCCGGGGCGGGGGCAGCATCGAGGACCTGCTCCCCTTCTCCGACGAGGCGCTGTGCCGGGCCGTCTTCGCCTGCCGCACGCCGGTGGTCAGCGCGATCGGCCACGAGACGGACGCGCCGCTGCTCGACTACGTCGCCGACGTCCGCGCGTCCACGCCGACCGACGCCGCCAAGCGGATCGTTCCCGACCTCACCGAGGAGGTCCGCCTCATCGGCCAGGCCCGCTCGCGGCTGGAGCGGGCGGTGCGCAACCTGGTCGACCGGGAGTCGCACCGCCTTGACCTGCTCCGGTCGCGCCCGGTGCTGGCCCGGCCCCAGGTGATGGTGGAGCAGCGGGCGACCGAGGTGACCGCGCTGCGCGACCGGGCCGGGCGGTGCCTGGACCACCGGCTCGGCGCCGCCGGCGACGACCTGCGACACACCCTGGCCCGGCTGCGGGCCCTCTCCCCGGCGGCGACCCTCGACCGGGGCTACGCGATCGTCCAGCGGGCCGACGGCCACGTGGTCCGCGCGGCGTCCGAGGTGGCCAAGGGCGATCCGCTGCGGGTACGGCTCGCCGAGGGCGAGCTCGCCGCGACCGTGGACGGCTGATGGAATGGGACCGATGACTGACGAGAAGAAGGACGAGCGGCTCAGCTACGAGCAGGCCCGCGCGGAGCTGGCCCAGGTGGTCGAGCGGCTGGAGGCCGGCGGCACCTCGCTGGAGGAGTCGTTGGCGCTCTGGGAGCGCGGCGAGCAGCTCGCCGGGATCTGCCAGCGCTGGCTGGACGGCGCCCGGGCCCGAATCGACGCCGCCCGGCAGCGCGCCGAGGAGTAGGCGGGCACGCCCACGGGACGGCCGGAGCCGTCCCGTGGGGCGTGCCGGGTTCAGTTGAACAGGTTGTAGAACTCCGCCGGCGCCTCGACGACCTGGTCGGCCGGGGGCTTCTGCGCGGCGGTCGCGTTGCCGTAGTCCGTGTACGTGATCTTGATGTCCTGGGCGGCGCTCTGCCCGGCGGCGGGGACCTGCAGCACCAGCTCGCTGAGCCGGCCCTGCGGGTCGACCTTGGCGGTGAACGGCACCGTCTGCGCCTGCGCGCCGAGCGCGGTGATCACCGCCGGGTCGAGCGAGCCGGCCTCGGCCGCCTTCGAGATGTCGACGGTGCCCGCGTACGCGCCGTCGCCGGTCTGGTGGACCTCGGTGATCCCCTGGGTCAGCACGGCGCTGCCCGCCGGGTCGAGCTTGTCGAAGTCGAAGCCGAGCGCCCGGTTGCCCTTGATCCGGGTCTGGTCGAGGTGCTGGTACTTGCCGAGGTTGAGCTTCTGCACCCCGGGGACGCTGCTGGCGGCCTTCCCGCCGAGCTCGACCTTCACCCAGCTGTCCGGCTTGTAGTGGATCAGGTCCAGCTTCATCATCAGGTCGGACGACGCGTCGCCGATCGTCATCCGCATCTGTGCGCTCTGGCTCGGCTCGTGCACCTGCCCCTCGGCGGTGGAGCCGGCGCCGGACATGGTGAACCGGAAGTTCCCGTCGCGGATGGCGTTGGTGGAGTCGAGCAACGCCTGCTTGGCGTCGCCGGTGCCCGGCGTGCCGCTCGGGGCGATGCTGCCGGAGACCGTCGGGGACGCGGAGGCCCCCGCCTCGCCGGTCCCGGTGCCGTTGCAGGCCGTCAGGCCGGGGATGAGCAGCGCCGCGGCGAAGGCCGCCGCGCTGAAGCGTCGAATCTTCACGTGAACTCTCCAGGTGGGTCGTCCGGCCCACGGAGGCGCCGGAGGCGGTGCGCCGCAGCCCTGGACGCCGGCTCCGGCGCACGAGCCCCGTCGCGCCGCGGTGACGGCGATGGGCTCGCGTCCTCTTCTGTTCCCTGAAGCGGTGTTGCGCAATCCCTGTCCGGTCCGAGCGGCCTGCGCCCGCAGCTCGGCCCGGTCAGCGCAGCGCGGTGGCGAGCTGGCGCAGCTCGTTCTCCCGGGCGTCACCGACCACGATCACCGTGCGGTTCGGCTGCATCAGGACCAGGGCCCGCTCGTTGTTCCGGGCGCTGTACCGCTGCCAGCTCCCGCCGGGCAGCTCGGCCGGCCCCTGCGGCTGGCCGCCCTTCAGCTCGGCCGGCAGCAGCTTGTCGGCGGGCACGTTGCTCTCCACCAGCTGCGCGCCCCGGCCCTCCGGAGTCAGGTAGCCGATCCGCAGCGTCGCGCCGCCCGGCTCCGCCTGGTAGCGGGCGCTGACCGTACGCCAGCCGGAGGCCAGCCCCGCCGGGCGGCTGACCGGGAAGGCACCCGCCGCCTGGGCCTGCTCGACGGCGGGTCCGGGGTCGACGCGGGCCGGCTCGTCCCCGCCCAGGAAGCCCCGGTAGAAGGCGAGCAGCAGCACGATCGGGACCAGCAGCACCAGCAGCGAGAGGGCCATGTCCCGGGGCGACCGCTCGGAGCGCGACTTCTCCTTACGGGCGGGCGGCGCCGGCTGGTCGCCGGAGACGGCCGGGTGGGGGCCGGCCCCGCCCCGGGCCGGCCCGTCGACCGGCTCGACCAGGGCCGGCTGGCCCGCGTCGGCCAGCGGCGCGAGCCCCGCCGACGGTTCGACCAGGGCCGCCTCTCCCGCCTCGGCGGTCGGCCCGGCGGTCGACCGGACCGGCGGCTGGCCGTCGGGCGGGGTGGGGTCGGACGGTACGCGGTCGGCAGGCTGTGCGGGTTCCACCCGGCCATTCTCGCAGCCGTCCGGCTGGCGTGATCCTGGCCTCCTCCGCCCCGCTCCGGCGCCGAACCTGAGATCGTGTGAGGATCAGCGACAAAGCCGGCGGCGGCGACGGCCGCATCCCGCCGGTCCACCCCGCAACGTCGCGAGGAGGAAGCCGTCATGTCAACCATCAGGACGCGGACCCCGCAGAACCTCGACCGCAACCTCGCCCTCGACCTGGTCCGGGTCACCGAGGCCGCAGCCATGGCCGCCGGCCGCTGGGTCGGCCGGGGCGACAAGGAGGGCGGCGACGGAGCCGCGGTCGACGCCATGCGGAAGCTGATCAACTCGATCCCGATGCGCGGTGTCGTGGTGATCGGCGAGGGCGAGAAGGACAACGCCCCGATGCTCTTCAACGGCGAGGAGGTCGGTGACGGGACCGGTCCCGAAGTGGACGTGGCGGTCGACCCGATCGACGGGACCACGCTGATGAGCAAGGGCATGCCGAACGCCCTCGCGGTGCTCGCGGTGGCCGAGCGCGGCGCGATGTTCGACCCGAGCGCGGTCTTCTACATGGAGAAGCTCGCCGTCGGCCCGATGTACGCCGACGTGGTCGACATCAACGCCGGCGTGGCCGAGAACATCCGCCGGATCGCCAAGGTCAAGGGCGCCGACGCGGCCGAGGTGACGGTCTGCGTCCTGGACCGACCGCGCCACGACGACCTGGTGAAGCAGATCCGGCGTACCGGGGCCGGCATCCGGCTGATCTCCGACGGCGACATCGCCGGCGCCATCGCGGCGGCCCGCGGCGAGTCGGACGTGGACGTGCTGATGGGCGTCGGCGGCACCCCGGAGGGCATCACCGCGGCCTGCGCCCTCAAGTGCATGGGCGGGATGATGCAGGCCAAGCTCTGGCCGAAGGACGCCGAGGAGCGGGAGAAGGCGCTCGCCGCCGGCCACGACCTGGACCGGGTGCTGTTCACCGATGACCTGGTCACCGGGGACAACTGCTTCTTCGTGGCCACCGGGGTCACCTCCGGCGACCTGCTGCGCGGCGTGCGCTACCGGGCCGGCGGCGCGTACACCCAGTCGATCGTGATGCGGTCCAAGAGCGGCACGATCCGGGTGATCGACTCGTACCACCGGCTGGAGAAGCTCGCTCTCTACTCGGCGGTCGACTTCGACGGCCGCCCCCTGGCCGAACAGGAGTGACGGCGACCGGGACGGCGGCGCGCCCGACGCTGTCGACCACGCGGCGGATCGCCGGCATCGGGCTGGCCACCGCCTCGGGAGTCGCGGTGGCCGTCCAGTCCCGGATCAACGGCGAGTTGGGCGTACGGCTGGCCGACGGGATCGCCGCGGCGGTGGTCTCGTTCGGCTTCGGCCTGCTGATCCTGCTGGTGCTGGTCCCCGCCACCGCGGGCGGCCGGCGCGGGCTGGCCGCCCTCCGGGCGGCGCTACGGGACGGCTCGCTGCGCCCGTGGCAGTGCCTCGGCGGGGTGTGCGGGGCCTTCCTGGTCGCCACCCAGGGGTTGACCATCGGCACGCTCGGCGTGGCCGTGTTCACCGTGGCCGTGGTGGCCGGGCAGTCCGGCAGCAGCCTGCTGGTGGACCGGGCCGGCATCGGGCCGACCGGGCGGCAGCCGGTCACCCCGAGCCGGCTGGTCGGCGCGGTGCTCACCGTGCTGGCCGTGGTGCTGGCGGTGGGCGACCGGCTCGGCGAGCCGGGTGCCCTGGCGCTGGCCCTGCTGCCGCTCGCGGCCGGGGTCGGCATCGCCTGGCAGCAGGCGGTGAACGGCCAGGTGCGGGCGGCGGCCGGCAGCGCCATGACGGCCACCCTGGTCAACTTCTCCGTCGGCACGGTGGCGCTGCTCGCGACCTTCGCGGCGGACGTGGCGGTGCGGGGCCGCCCGGCCGGCGGCTTCCCCGGCGAGCCGTGGCTCTACCTGGGCGGCCCGATCGGCATCGTGTTCATCGCGCTGGCCGCCGCGATCGTCCGCTTCACCGGGGTGCTGCTGCTCGCCCTGGCCACCATCGCCGGCCAGATCGTCGGGGCGGTGCTGCTGGACGTGCTGCTCCCGACGGCGGCCTCGCACCCCGGGCTGAACACCCTGCTCGGCGCGGCGCTGACCCTGGTCGCGGTGCTCGTCGCCGCGCTGGGACCGCCGCCGCGCCGCTGACGATCAGCCGCGCAGCCCCGCCACCGTCTCCTTGACCACCCGGTCCAACGGGGTGGGCTCGATGCCGAGGGTCGCGGTGGCGGCCGTGGCGTCCATCACGAACGGCCGGTCGAACTGGTAGGCGGTCTCCCGCAGCTCACGGGCCATCGGGTTGGCGAGGCCGCCGAGCCAGAGCACCGGGTAGAGCATCCGGGTCAGCTTCGGGGCCGGCGCTCCGACCAGGGCCGCCGCGCGGGCGGCCAGCTCCCGCATCGGCACGGCGGGCGCGCTCGGCACGTGCCAGGGCCGCCCCCAGGCCCGCTCGTCGGTCGCGGCGGCGACCAGGGTACGGGCGACGTCGGGAATGTACGTCCAGGTGTGCGGGGCGTCCCAGTCGACCGGCAGGAACACCCGCTGCCCGGCGAGCACCCGGGGCAGCACCATCATGGCCAGCGAGGTCCCGCCGACGCCGACGTAGTCGGAGCCGCGTACCTCGGTGACCCGGGCCCGCCCGGCCTGGTGCGCGGCGAGCGCGTCGGTCCACATCCGGTTCCGGACCCGCCCCTTGGTGCCGGCGGCGGCGAGCGGGGTGTCCTCGGTCATCGGACCGTCCACCGGCCCGTACCCGTAGAGGTTGCCCACGGTGGCGAGCACCGCTCCGGTCCGCTCGGCGGCGGTGAGCAGCGCGGCGGCCAGCGGCGGCCAGTCCACCGGCCACCGGTGGTAGGCCGGGTTGGCGCAGTTGTAGAGGGCGGCGGCGCCCTCGGTCAGGGCGGCCAGCCGGTCCGCGTCGGCGGCATCGGCGGCGGTCCGCTCGACCGCCGGATGCTCGGGTCCGGTGCCGCGGCGGGTCACCACGCGCACCCGCTCGCCGCGCTCGGCGAGGAGCTGGGCGGTGGCGGTGCCGACGGGTCCGGCACCGACGATCACGTGCAGGGACATGGGTCCACCCTTCGGAAGCAGAAGCCTTCTTCGAGAGCGCCGCTCTCGCAATAGAGCATGCCTCCTCGGACGGGCCGCGTCAAGAGCGGTGCTCTCTGTTTTGATTGGCGCTCTCACACGTGGCAGACTGGGGGCATGGTCGCTCCCTCGCTCCGCGCCCGGGTCCGCGCCGGCATGATCGAAGAGATCAAGACGGTGGCCCGCCGTCACCTGGCCACCGACGGCGCCAATCTCTCGCTGCGCGCCGTCGCCCGGGACATGGGCATGGTCTCCTCCGCGATCTACCGCTACTTCCCCAGCCGGGACGACCTGCTCACGGCGCTGATCCTGGAGGCGTACGAGTCGCTCGGCGACGCGGTGGAGGCGGCGGACGCCGCAGCCGACCGGGCCGACCTGCGCGGACGCTGGCACGCCGTGTGCCGGGCGGCCCGGACCTGGGCGCTCGACCACCCCGCCGAGTACGCCCTGCTCTATGGCAGCCCGGTCCCCGGGTATGCGGCCCCGCAAGATACCGTCGCGCCAGCATCGCGGCCCCCGCTCACCCTGGTCGGCATCCTGCGCGACGGTGTGGCCGCCGGCCGGCTGGATCCGCCCGACGACGACCTGGCCGAGCCGGTTCGCGCCGACCTCGCGGAGTTGGCCGCCAGCTTCTTCCCCCGGCTGCCCGAACCGCTGCTGGCCCGGGGCATGGCCGGCTGGACCCAGCTCTTCGGGCTGATCAGCTTCGAGCTGTTCGGCCGGATCAACGAGATGCTGCCGCACCGCGACGAGTACTTCGACCACCAGACCGGGCTGATGGCCGACCTGATCGGCCTGCCCACCGCCTGACCACGGCCGCACCCTCAACTTCCGTCGGAGGAGTGGCCGGGGAACAGGTGGGCGGTCGGGTCGATGACCACGGCCGCGTTGTTCACCGCCGTGGCGGCCTCGCCGAAGCCGGTGGCGATCAGCCGGACCTTGCCCTGGTATTCGGTGATGTCGCCGGCCGCGAAGACCCGGGGCAGGTTGGTGGCCATCGCACTGTCCACCACGATGTGCCGCCGGTCCAGCTTCAGCCCCCACTCGGCGAGCGGCCCCAGGTCGGCGGTGAAGCCGAGGGCGGCGACCACGCTGTCCACCGGCAGGGTCTCCACCGCGCCGCCGCGTACGGTGAGCTCGGCCCCGGTGACCCGGCCCTCGCCGTACAGCCCGGTCACCTCGGCGTTGACCACCACCCGGACCGGCAGAGCGTGCACCCGCGCCACGGTCGAGGCGTGCGCCCGGAACTTCTCCCGCCGGTGCACCAGGGTCACCGACCGGGCGATCGGCTGAAGCGTGACCGCCCAGTCGAAGGCCGAATCGCCGCCGCCCACGATGAGCACGTCCCGGCCGGCCAGCTCCGCGGGCTGGGGCACGAAATAGACGATCCCGGCGCCCACGAAGCTGTCGGCCACCGGCAACGGCCGGGGCGTGAAGCTGCCCAGCCCGCCGGTCACCACCACCGCGCCGCAGCGCAGCTGCTCGCCCCCGGCGAGGCCGAGCACCGGCCGCCCGTCGACGTACGACAGCTTCTCCGCCCGGGTGCCGAGCAGGTACTCGGGGTGGAAGGGCGCGGCCTGGGCGACCAGGTTCGCCACCAGTTCCCGCCCCTTGACGGCGGGGAACCCGGCGACGTCGAGGATGAGCTTCTCCGGGTACATGGCGGTGACCTGGCCACCCGGCTCGGGCAGCGCGTCGATCACCGCCACGGAGAGGCCGCGGAACCCGGCGTAGTACGCGGCGAAGAGCCCGGCCGGACCGGCCCCGATCACGGCGACATCGACCTCGCGCATGGCAGACCGTCACTTTCGCCCACGGATCAACGCGTGTTGATCCCGACGGTAGGCGGCCCGGGGTGGCCCGGCAAGCACCTCCCGGCCACGGTTCGACGGCCGGTCAGGGCAGCGTGACGGTGGGCGACCCGGTCGGGTCCGGGTCGGACAGCTCGGCCCGGCGGCGGCGGAACAGGATCGCCGCGACGATCCCGCCGAGCAGCCCGAACAGATGTCCCTGCCAGGAGATGCGCTCGTCGGTGGGGAGGATGCCGAGCAGCTGCCAGCCGTAGAGGAGGCCGACCAGCAACACCACGCCGAAGTTCCACCAGCTCCGCTCAACCACGCCCCGGGTGAGCAGGATGCCGAGGTAGCCGAAGATGACGCCGCTCGCGCCGACCACCACCGAGTTCGGCGACCCGGTGAACCACACCCCCAGCCCGCTGACCAGGATGATCACCAAGGTCGACCAGAGGAACCGGCGGGTGCCGGCCGCCAGCACGAAGGTGCCGAGCAGGATCAGCGGGATGCTGTTGCTGTAGAGGTGGTTCCAACCGGCGTGCAGGAACGGCGAGAAGACGACCCCGTCGAGCCCCTGGATCCGGCGCGGGATGATCCCGGCGGTCACGTCGAGATTGGCGTGCAGGCCGACGTCGAGCGCCTCGATGAGGAACAGCACCGGCACGAACGCGCACATCGCCACGAAGGCCCGGCCCAGGGAGGCGTAGAACGCCTCGGTGCCGAACCGGTGGGGATCGCCGCCCGTGGGGCCGCCGCGCCAGGTCACGTACCAACAGCTATCAGCAATCGGGGCCGACCGCCACTCGTGCGCCGCGCCACGCCGAAGCACGACGGCGGCGGGGTGTGCGGATCCCCACACACCCCGCCACCGTCAGTGTCCGGTCAGTACCAGCCGGTGCTCTGCGAGTGCTGCCAGGCACCGCAGGGGTCGTCGTACCGGCCCTCGATGTAGCCGAGGCCCCACTTGATCTGGGTGGCCGGGTTGGTCTTCCAGTCGTCGGCGACCGAGCCCATCTTGCTGCCCGGGAGCGCCTGCGGGATCCCGTACGCGCCGGACCCCTCGTTGTAGGCCTTGTGGTTCCAGCCGCTCTCCTTGGTCCAGAGCTTGTCCAGACACGGGAACTGGTCGATGCCGAAACCCTCGTCCAGCATGATCGCGCAGCCGATCTGCCGGTTGCCGCTGTACTCCTCGCAGGAGGTCGGGATCGGACCGTCGTACGGCTTGGCCCTGGCCGCGGCCTCCCGCTCCTTCTTGCGGGACGCGGCTGCCGCCTCGGCCTCCTTGGCCCGCTCGGCGGCCTCCTTGGCCGCCGCGGCGGCCCGCAGCCGCGCCTGGTACTCGGCGGCCCGCTGCTTGGCCGACGCCAAGCGGTGGTCGGTCTGCCGGTCCCGCTGGTACGCGTACTCGGCCCGGTCGACCTCCAGGCCGACCTGCGCGGTCAGGCCCTGTTGCTGGGTCTGTCGGTCTTCGCCCAGGTAAAAGCCGCCGGCAACGCCCACGGAGAGCAGTGCGACAGCGGCCGTACGGGCGCCGAACCGGCTCCACAGCCGACTCACGAAGTGGTCCCTTCGTCGGGGGCAAGGACACGGCGCGTCGGCTGGCCCTCGTGGCCACGCCGGCGCCGTGAGCGCCCCGACCCCTGCGGTCGCAGCCGACGCACCATGGTCCGTGGCTCTCCGCCGTCCTGCGGCGAACGATGCTCGACGATCTTCCTGGTGCGTGGGCGCTCGATGGACACCATTGCGCACAGTGAGGCGGTTGGGAAACCAAGAGGGCCATTTGTGATCTGCGCCACAAAGTGAAGCCACTCAAAGCGGGACATAAAGGCCGGCGAATGGGCCTCAGAGCGGGATGTCCTCCAACAGATCCGTGACCATGGCGGCGATCGGAGAACGCTCCGAACGGCTGAGGGTGACGTGCGCGAAGAGCGGATGGCCCTTCAACGCCTCGATCACCGCGGTCACCCCGTCGTGCCGCCCCACCCGCAGATTGTCCCGCTGCGCCACATCATGGGTGAGCACCACCCGCGACCCCTGGCCGATCCGGGAGAGCACGGTGAGCAGTACGCCCCGCTCCAGCGACTGCGCCTCGTCGACGATCACGAAGGCGTCGTGCAGGCTGCGGCCCCGGATGTGGGTCAGCGGCAGGACCTCCAGCAGACCCCGCGAGGTGACCTCCTCCAGCACGTTCTCGTGCACCACCGCACCGAGCGTGTCGAAGACCGCCTGCGCCCAGGGGGACATCTTCTCCGTCTCGGAGCCCGGCAGGTAGCCGAGCTCCTGGCCGCCGACCGCGTAGAGCGGGCGGAAGACGATCACCTTCTTGTGCCGGCGGCGCTCCATCACCGCCTCCAGCCCGGCGCAGAGCGCCAGGGCGGACTTGCCGGTGCCGGCCCGACCGCCCAGCGAGACGATGCCGATCGACTCGTCCAGCAGCAGGTCGAGGGCGACCCGCTGCTCCGCCGAGCGGCCGTGCACCCCGAACGCCTCCCGGTCACCCCGGACCAGCCGGACCGTCTTGTCCGGCAGCACCCGACCCAGCGCCGAGCCCCGCCCGGAGTGCAGCACCAGCCCGGTGTGGCAGGGCAGGCCGGCGGCGGCGTCCAGGTCCAGCGCCTCGCCCGCGTACAGCCGGGCGATCTCCTCCTCGGCCAGTTCCAGCTCGGCCATGCCGGTCCAGGTCGGATCGCTGGCCTGGCCGTGCCGGTACTCGTCGGCCGGCAGGCCCACCGAGGCCGCCTTCACCCGCAGCGGCATGTCCTTGCTGACCAGGGTGACCTCCCGCCCCTCGGCGGCGAGGTTGAGCGCCACGGAGAGGATCCGGGCGTCGTTCGACTCGGTGCGGAAGCCGGGCGGGAGCACCCCGTCGTCGGTGTGGTTCAGCTCCACCCGCAGGGTGCCGCCCTGGTCGTTGGCGGGGATCGGCCGGTCCAGCCGGCCGTGCTTCACCCGCAGCTCGTCCAGCATGCGCAGCGACTGGCGGGCGAACCAGCCCAGCTCGGGGTGGTGCCGCTTCCCCTCCAGCTCGGAGATGACCACCAGCGGCAGCACCACCTCGTGCTCGGCGAAGCGGTGGAAGGCCGCGGGATCGGAGAGGAGGACCGAGGTGTCCAGGACGAAGGCCTGGCCGGCTGGTCGAGGCTCCTCGGTGCCGGCCGACCCGGCGGCCGCGGTGCGGCGGCTGCGGGTGGTGCGGCGGGTCGTGGCGGTCGCGGCCGGGGTCTGGTCGGCACCAGCGGGGGTACGGCGAGTGGTCACAGGCCTGCTCCGCGGATGGGCACCCGGCCACCCGAGTTCCGCCTCGTCCGGTGCCCGGTGGACACGGGGTCGGATGCGGGCCCCGTGCGCGAGGTCGCAGGTCCGGGCTGTCCGGCCGGCCCGGGAAAACCCCGGTGCCATGCCTAGACGCTAATGCCACGAACGCCCGTCGGCTAGGGGTCGCCGTGGATCACACTTGACCGGAAGGTGAAGGGTGCGCGGCGAGCCGGCCGGGATGCGTGCCCCCTGCGCGCATCCCGGCCGGCGGAGCCACCGTCACCGGTCTGACGTGGCCCCGACGGTGCGTGTCCGCCGCGGACGACGCACCGTGCCCTGGGCGGGTCTCAGCCCTGCCGGCGGACCAGGGTTCCGGTCTGCCGGCCGCCCGCCGAACCGGCGGACGCGCTGAACGAGGACCCGGTGTACGTGGTGCCCTGCCGGGTGACGAGGCCGCCGAGCTGAGCGGTCGCGGTGGCGGTGGCGCGCGGGGACGGGCCGGCCGCCGGCCGGGCGGTGACCGCGGCCGGGACGGCCGTGCCGGCGAAGGGGACGGCGGCGCGGGTCGCGGTGGCGGTCATCGACATCGGAGTGGGCCGGGTCGCCGACGAGCCGATCACGGCCTGCGCGTCGCGGCGCCGCCGGTTCCAGGCGCCCCGGTCCCCGTCGAAGTATCCCTGCCGGTAACCGAACCGGTAGCCGATCCGGTAGCTGAGCTGGCCGTGCAACCGCCCCGCCGCGTAGCAGGTCGAACCGAGCACGAGGACGAGGACGACGGCGAGGAACGGGCTCATCCCGCCCCTCCGGTGGGCGTCGGGGACAGCCGGCTCATCGCTCCTCCGGCTCGACCAGGGGGTCGGCGACCAGCAGCCGCTCCAGGTCCTCGGTGCTGACCTCCTCGACCAGCTCGACGCTGATCCGGCAGCCCTCCAGCATCACCTCGGCGACCGAGGCCCGGCGGATCTCGCCGCCGGCGTCGTAGACCCGGACGCTCAGTTCCGGGCAGCCGAGGTGGGTACGCCACGCATTCCACTCGTCCCGGTCACCGACGCTGAGGGAGAGGTACCGGCAGCCCCGGGCGAGGTAGAGACGCCACGGGGCGGTCAGCCCGGCGGCCACCCCGTCCGCGATCAGGCCGAAGGCCTGGGCACGGGTCGCGAGCTCGGTCACGAGACCCCCTCGGCAACCGCGGAGTGACGCATATGAGCACTCGTCGTCTCATGCACGTGACACACCGTAAGTTGTCCCATGAGCGTGACAGTATCAGCTTTTCGTCTGTTTACCGCCGTACTGGCGTCTATCTATTCTGCCCGGGTGACACCCCTCAGGAGCAGCACAGAATCGTTTACCGGAAATCCGGGCCAGCCGTCACATCAGCGTGACAGCAGCGCGCCGGGCCGCGCCGGAGCGGCGGACTGGCCGTACGGTCACGGGGTGAGCGAGACCGCCAACGCACGGAAGATCGCCTTCGCCACCTTCGTCCGCCGCGCGCTGGACGACGCGCGCGCCATGCGGGCGTGGAGCGGCACCGAGGTCTCCCGGCGCACCGGCGTCTCCCGGCAGACCATCAACCGGTGGGTGCGCGGCGACTGGGCGAGCGACCCCGAGGTGGAGCGGGTGGTGGCGTTCTGCGAGGGGCTGGGCCTCAACCCGGCGGCGGCGTTCGCCGCGCTGGACTGGGACCGGGCCGCCGCTCCGCGCACCACCCCCACCCCGCCGCCGATGGATCCCGACGTCGAGGCGCTGCTGCGCCGGCTGGTCGACCCGAACGTCTCCGAGGCGGAGAAGTTCCACATTCGAGAAACCATTCGCTACCTCGCCTATCGCCCGACCATGCCCGTCGATGCCGGAAAACGAGGCAGGCAGGCCGGATAGACGACACGCCGCGGGGTTCCGCAAATGGCGAAAGAACGGTACGGCAGAGCTGATTGTTCCCCTCCGGGGCCGGAAGGGGCGCGCTAGCGTCCCTATTCGTACTGCTCGGGGCTCGTCGTCGGCGGGGGGACGGGACAAGGCCGAACTCAGCCCTGCGGGACAGAAGGAGGGGTCTGTCCATGACCCTGAAATGGTTGGCAGTCGTGGTCGCGGTGGTGTCGGTGACATCGTGCGTGACCGGCAACGTGGTGGTCGGCGTACTGGACGGCGGGCAGCTTCCCCTGGTCGTCAACCTCTTCGCCCTCACCACGGCCGGCACCGCGGTGGTCCTCGCCGTCGTCGCCGAACTGCACGACCGGCTCAACGATCGGGTCAGCGCGCTCACCGAGTTCCTCGTGGCGCGGCTCAACGAGATCGAGGCGCACACCGGCGACCGGAACACCGGATTCGTGGAGGGCTACCTGCTCAGCCACGGTCAGGAGGCGGCCGTGCTGCCGTTCGGACGCCGGGGACGGGGAGCCGCCGAACGGTGATTCCCGCGCCGGCCGGGCGTCACATCTCGGCCACGAATACGCCGCCCTGCCCGGGGTACGCTGTCGCGCGTGCCGCCGTTGAATCTGGGCAACCAGCAGCCGAAGACCCCGTTGGACGCCGAGCACGCGTGGCGCGCCACCGCCGCCCGCGCGGCCGACGTGGTGTTCTTCTTCGACTTCGACGGCACACTCGCGCCGGTCGACGACGACCCCACCGCGGTCCAGCCCGCCCCGAAGGTGCTCGCCGCGCTGGAGGCCCTCGCCCCCCGCGTACGCCGGATCGCCATCGTCTCCGCGCGCCCGGTGGAGTTCCTCCGCGACCACCTGGGCGGCCTCGCCGGCATCGACCTTTACGGCCTCTATGGCCTGGAGCACAGCCACTCCGGCGGTGAGACGGTCACCGAGCCGGCCGCCCTGCCATGGGTGCCCACCATGGCCGAGCTCGCCGAGCAGGCCCGCGCCGAGCTGCCGCCCGGCGCCCTGGTGGAGTTCAAGCGGCTCTCCGTCGCCCTGCACTGGCGCACCGCCCCGCAGCTCGGCGACCTGGTCCAGGAGTGGGGCCGGGCCCAGGCCGACCGGCTCGGCCTGCGCTGCCAGGCCGGGCGGATGGTGCTGGAGCTGAAGCCCCCGGTCGACCGGGACAAGGGCATGGTCATCGGCGAGATGGTCCGGGACGCCGGCGGCGCCTGGTACTTCGGCGACGACGTCTCCGACATCAGGGCCTTCGCGGCGCTGCGCGCCCGGGCCGCCGCCGACCCCGAGTTCCTCGGCGTGTGCGTCGCCGTCGCCAACTCGGAGACCGGCCACGAGGTCGCCGACGCCGCCGACCTCACCCTCGACTCCCCCGCCGCCCTGGCCGACTTCCTCACCAAGGCCCTCCCCCACCTCCCCTAACCCCTGCGTTCCCCTCCCTCCTCCGCGATCTTGCAATTGCTGCCCCGACAAACCGGAGCGAAAGCCGCGGAAGCGGGGCCGAAACTGCAAGATCAGCGGGGCGGGGGCGGGGGATGCGGGAAGGGCGTCAGGAGCCGAAGCGGCGTTGGCGGGTGGCGTAGGAGCGCAACGCGCGGAGGAAGTCGACGCGGCGGAAGTCCGGCCAGTTGAGTTCGCAGAAGTAGAACTCGGAGTGGGCGCTCTGCCAGAGCATGAAGCCGGAGAGGCGCTGCTCGCCGCTGGTTCGGATGATCAGGTCCGGGTCGGGCAGGCCCTTGGTGTAGAGGTGCTCGGAGATGTGGTCGACGTCGATCGAGCTGGCCAGCTCCTCGATGGTCCCGCCGGTCGCCGCGTGCTCCAGCAGCAGCGAGCGGACCGCGTCGGCGATCTCGCGCCGGCCGCCGTACCCGACGGCGATGTTGACCTGCGCGCCGCCGCTGCGGGCCCGGGTGCGCTCCTCGGCGGCCTTGAGCGCGGCGGCGTGTTGCGCCGGCAGCACGTCGAGCGCGCCGACCATCCGCAGCCGCCAGGGGTTGCCCTCCTCGGCCAGCTCGGTGGTGAGGTCCTCGATGATCTGGAGCAGCGGGTCCAGCTCGGCGGCCGGCCGGGACAGGTTGTCGGTGGAGAGCAGCCAGAGCGTCACATGTCCGACGCCGGCGGCGTCGCACCAGCGCAGCAGCTCCTTGATCCGCTCCGCGCCCATCCGGTGGCCGTCGTTCGGATCGACGAACCCCATCTCCCGGGCCCATCTGCGGTTGCCGTCACACATCACGCCGACGTGCCGGGGCACCGGCTTGCCCGCGAGCTTCGCCGTCAGCCGGCGCTCGTACACGGAGTAGAGGAGTTTCCGCAGAGTCATCACCTTGCAGGGTAGCGACCCGGATTGAAGATCAGTGCCGCGGTGGCGCATCCCGCCCGACGAGACCGAAGCCGATCATGGCCAGAGTGCGGGCGTCGAGACGTCCGTCACCCAGTCCCAGCTCCATCACCGTGCGGTAGACCCGGTCGTCGCGCCGGGCGGCGCGTACCGCCGCGTCCACCACCCCGCGCCGCCGGGCCAGCCACACCGCGACCGAGCTGTGCCGCAGGTGGGTGCCGAGGCGGCGGCGCAGCGCGTCGGCGTACCGGCGGGCCGCGTGCGCCGGGGTGCCGGCCGCCGCCGCGCCGGCCAGGGCCCCGGAGCGCAGCGCGTAGAAGATCCCCTCACCGGTGAGCGGGTTGATCAACGAGAGCGCGTCGCCGGCCAGCACCACCCGGCCCCGGCCCGGTGCCGGCCGGTGCGTGGAGAACGGCAGGTGGTGCGCCCGCAGGTCGGTGACCGCGGCCGGATCGGTGCCGGGGAGCAGGGCGGCCAGCCGGTCCAGCAGGTGGGCGCGGGTCAGCGGCTGATCGCGCAGGACCTCCCCGTACCCGACGTTCGCGCGGCCGTCACCGATCGGGAAGGACCAGGCGTACGCCGGCCAGCGCGCCGTCGAGGTGACGATCATCTGCTCGGGCGGACCGGGCCGGGCCGGGGCGTAGCCGCGGATGGCGAGCGCGAGGTGCCGGTCCGGGTTCACCGGGTGGCCGAGCGCCCGGCGCAGCATCGAGCCGGCGCCGTCCGCCCCGACCACCGCCCGCGCGGCCAGTTCCCCGTCCAGCACCACCCGGTCGTCGCGGAGCTCCACCCGGCGTACGGTGTGCCGGCGCAGCTCCGCTCCGGCGGCGGTCGCCGCCGCCACCAGCCGGGCGTCGAACACCTGCCGGGGCACCGTGTACGCGGCCCGGGGCAGCGTCCGGGCCACCGTGCCGCCGCCGGGACCGACGAGGCGCAACGCGGGCACCGGAGCGTACCCGTCGACCGCCCCGGTCACGCCGAGTTCGGCGAGGACGTCCAGCGCGTGCGCGGCGATCCCGTCCCCGCACGCCTTGTCCCGCGGAAAGTCGTATCGGTCCACCAGCAGCACCCGCGCCGCCCCCGCCCGCCGCGCCGCCAGGGCGGCGGCCGCCCCCGCGGGCCCACCCCCCACCACGATCACGTCCCAGATCTCCCCCACCCCGCCATCCTCCCCGCCCCGCCCCCGCCCACTCGGCGCGCCGCGCCCGCCGAGCGGCGTTGATCAAGGGGTTTGCGTCAGGAATCGGCCGTTCCCCGACGCAAACCTCTCGGTCAACGCGGTGGTGGGGTGGGGGTCGGGGCGCGACCGGTGGCGCGGGCCAGGGAGTAGAGGGTGAGGAGGGCGGCGGCCAGGAGGGGGCCGCCGTCGCGGATCAGGCCGTCGAGGCCGAGGAGCCACCAGCAGAGGGGGAGGTCGACGGCGAGGGTGGCGAGGGTGATGGCGACCAGCAGTTTGCGGGCCCAGCGGCGGTCACGCAGCAGGAACGCGGTGCAGAAGAGCACCGCGTAGCTGACCGCGATGCCGGCGCCGAACCAGAAGAGCACCGCCGGCACCGCACTGAGCCGGCCGTCCAGGATGGAGCCGGCCGCGACCAGGGCCGGGACCAGCATCAGCGGGCTGTAGGTGAACGCGGCGACCCGGGCGGTGAGCAGCCAGCCGGTCACCGGCGGGCGCTTCGGCACGACCTCCCGCCAGGAGATCGTGCCGCCCTCGATCACCAGGCCCTTGCGGTGCCGGACCAGGTGCCCGCCCACCGCGTCGGAGCGGTAGAGCAGCGCCACCACGGCCACGCAGAGCGCGGTGAGCACCCCGAAGCCCAGCAGGCCGGGCAGCGGCGGCACCCCCGCCCGGGGTACGACCAGCCGCCCCACCGCGAAGACCGTGGTGATCGCGAGGATCAGCCCGAACGGCCGGGCCGCCACCCGACCCCGGTTGACGTGCCCGATCAGCACCAGGAAGCCGAGCGAGCGGAGCATCGCCCAGCCGGTACGGACGGCGAGGCCGAACTCCTGTTCCGGGGCGTACCAGTAGTTGAGCAGCTCGACCACGACGGTGGCCGCCGCGGTGACGGCGAGCAGCGTGGTCAGCGCCCGGACGGCGGACGGCCGCCGGACCTCGACAGGTTCGGCGGCCGTCCTCATGACATCCGATGTTGCCCGGTGCGGGCAACCGTCACACCTCTACCGCTGCGGCTCCGCGTCGAGCCGGGCGCGCAGGGCGTCCAGCTCGGCCCAGAGGACGCCGGGGAGCTTGTCCCCGAACTTCTCGAACCACTCGGTGACCAGCGGCAGTTCCTTGCGCCACTCCTCCGGGTCGACCTTGAGGGCGATCCGGACGTCCTCCGGGGTCATGTCCAGGCCCTCGACGTCCAGCGCGTCCTGGGCCGGGACCATGCCGATCGGGGTCTCCACCGCGTCGGCGGTGCCCTCGATCCGCTCGACAACCCACTTGAGCACCCGGGAGTTCTCGCCGAAGCCCGGCCAGAGGAAGCTGCCCTCCGGATCCTTGCGGAACCAGTTCACGTAGTAGATCTTGGGCAGCTTGGCCGCGTCGCCGTCGGCGCCCTTGCCCATCTCGATCCAGTGCCGGAAGTAGTCCCCGGCGTGGTAGCCGATGAACGGCAGCATCGCCATCGGGTCGCGACGGACCACGCCGACCGCGCCGGAGGCGGCGGCCGTGGTCTCGGACGAGAGCGTGGCACCCATGTAGACGCCGTGCACCCAGTCGCGGGCCTCGGTGACCAGCGGGACGGTGTCCCGGCGACGGCCGCCGAAGAGGATCGCGTCGATCGGCACCCCGTTCGGGTCGTAGTACTCCTCGGCCAGGATCGGGCACTGGGTGATCGGGGTGCAGAACCGGCTGTTCGCGTGGGAGGAGGTGTTCTCGCTCTCCGGCGTCCAGTCGTTGCCCTTCCAGTCGATCAGGTGCGCCGGCGGCTCACCCATGCCCTCCCACCAGATGTCGCCGTCGTCGGTGAGGCCCACATTGGTGAAGATGGAGTTGCCGCGGTCGAGCGTCCGCATGGCGTTGGCGTTGGTCTTCCAGTCGGTGCCGGGCGCGACGCCGAAGAGGCCGTACTCCGGGTTGACCGCGTAGAGGCGGCCGTCCTCGCCGAACCGCATCCAGGCGATGTCGTCGCCGATGGTCTCGACCTTCCAGCCCGGGATGGTCGGTTCCACCATGGCCAGGTTCGTCTTGCCGCAGGCCGACGGGAACGCGCCGGCGATGTGGTAGACCTTGCCCTCCGGCGAGGTGATCTTGAGGATCAGCATGTGCTCGGCGAGCCAGCCCTCGTCCCGCCCCATCACGCTGGCGATCCGCAGCGAGTAGCACTTCTTGCCGAGCAGCGAGTTGCCGCCGTAGCCGGAGCCGAAGGACCAGATCTCCCGGGTCTCCGGGAAGTGCGAGATGTACTTCGTCTCGTTGCACGGCCACGCCACGTCCTGCTGGCCGGGGGCGAGCGGGGCGCCGATGGAGTGCAGGGCGTGCACGAAGTCCGCCTCGTCACCCATCGCGTCGAGCACCTTCGCGCCCATCCGGGTCATGATCCGCATCGAGGCGACCACGTACGGGCTGTCGGTGATCTCGACGCCGAACATGGGGCTCTCGGCCTCGACCGGGCCCATGACGAACGGGATGACGTACATGGTGCGCCCGCGCATGCTGCCGCGGTAAAGGTCCGTCATCGTCCGCTTCATCTCGGCCGGCGCCATCCAGTTGTTGGTGGGGCCGGCGTCCGCCTCGTCGACGGAGCAGATGAAGGTGCGCTCCTCGACCCGGGCGACGTCCGTCGGATCCGTCCGCGCGTAGAACGAGTTGGGCTTCTTCTCAGGGTTCAGCCGGACCAGTGTGCCCTTTTCGACCAGTTCGTCGGTGAGGCGGCGCCACTCCTCATCGGACCCGTCCACCCAGACCACCCGGTCGGGGGTGGTCAGTTCCGCGACCTCACGTACCCAGGCGAGCAGTTTGGGGTGGGATGTCGGGGCCTGATCGATACCCCGAACAGTAGCCGGAGCAACCATGTCACATCTCCTTGTGGTCGACGCTGACCGATGTATGGGATGCACGAGTACTGGCGAGCGTGTCCTCGCCGTCGTGGAAACCTGGGATTGGGCTCAGCGTAAACCGGGCTGCCTCGCGAGTCAGTGGGACTGGTTGTGAAGAACTGCACAAGGTAGGGCCACGCTGCGGCATCGCGATCTGATACCCGCTTTCGCGCGCAGTTTCACGCAAATCCTGCGGAGAACCTTCGACGGGCCCCCACGACGCCGCCCCCCAGAGGTGCGCGATCCGCGTAAGCGCGCGCCGGGGTCGGGAAAGTCGATTCGGTGATCCCGTCCACAATTCCGCCACACGCGGTTACGCTCCGCTCACGGAGATCGCGGCGGGGAGCCGGCCGCCGGACGGCGCCATGACCGCCACGGGGCGCCCGCCGGGCACGAGTGGGCGCGGTGGCCGTTGTTACCGCTCCCATCAAGACCGAACCGGTACTCTCGGCGGGTGGCCGCGACGATGACCCGGAACCAGCCGGTGGCTCCGCAGACCCGTCGGGGTCTGCTCCGCGCGCTGCTCGACCGGTTCGGCCACCTGGTCCACGAGATGAGCAAGTTCGCCACGGTGGGCGGGCTCGCCTTCCTCGTCGACCTCGCGCTCTTCAACTACCTGGCCAGCGTCCGGCACATGCCACCGGTGGCGGCGAAGACCATCTCCACCGTGATCGCGGCGACCCTGGCGTTCCTCGGCAACCGGTTCTGGACCTGGCGGCACCGCCAGCGCTCCCACCCGGCCCGCGAGTACGCGCTGTTCTTCTTCTTCAACGGAGTGGGCCTCGGCATCGCGGTGGCCTGCCTCGCGATCAGCCGCTACGGCCTGGGCAGCGTCTGGCCCGGGGTCTTCCAGACCCCACTGGCGGACAACATCGCCAGCTTCGTCGTCGGCACCGGGCTCGGCACGCTGTTCCGATTCTGGTCCTACCGGCGGTTCGTTTTCGTGGAGGCGGGAACTCCCCCCGTTCCGGGAACGAGCCACGACCGAGAGTCCGGGGCGTGACCTACCGCCCACCCCGTCCGGCCGGGCCGAGTCGGCCCCGCCCGCTGCCCTAAGGTGTTGCGCATGCCTCTTGTCCGTCTGCTGCCCGAGCGCTGGCAGAAGTTCGTCCACGAGGCGCTCAAATTCGGCATCGTCGGCGGCATCAACACCGTCATCAATTACGCGGTGTTCAATGCGCTGGCACTCACCGTTTTCCGTAACGGCCAGCTCAAGGCGACCGTCGTCGCGACCATCGTCGCGACGATCACGTCATATCTGATGAACCGTCACTGGACGTACCGGGACCGACCGAAGTCGGCGTTGAAGCGGGAGTACGTCCTGTTCTTCCTGTTCAACGCCACCGGCCTGCTGATCGAGCTCGGCGTCCTGGCCGCGGCGAAGTACGGGCTCGGCGTCACCAGCCTGTTGATGCTGAACGTCGCGAAGACCGGCGGCGTCCTGCTGGCCACCCTGTTCCGTTTCTGGTCGTACCGGACCTTCGTCTTCCAGCCGATCCCCCGGCACGCCGAGGAGACCTGGCACAGCATCCCGCGCGACGAGTGGGACAACGTGGCGGAGCTGGACCCGGTGGCGGAGCTGGCCGAGTCGGTCAGCGAGCTGGAGGAAACGGAGCCCCGCCCGGGTGTGGTCGGCAAGCTGCGGCCCGACTACACCCCGCCCCAGGGCCGCCCCGCTCCGGCCGACGCCGCCCTGGGCCGCACGTTCGGCACCGACCTGACCTCCGGGCTGCAGCCCACCCCGCGCCGCCCGCGCCGCTGACGCGCGGCCCTCGGGGCCGAGGGCCGAAGAAGTCCGCGTCGGGTGGTCCGACGCGGACTTCTCGATCGGCAGATGACCCGGCAGGTCAGGCGGAGGGGTCGCGGAGCGGTTTGCCCTCGCGCATGTCGGCCAGGATCTCGCGCATCTCGCCATCACCCAGGCTGTGCTTGTCGTGGTGCGCCTCGACCAGCTCGTAGAGCTTCGTCTGCACCCGGTCGACGCGCGGCACGTCGTTGAGCACCGACTGGCCCCGCTCGCCGGCCGACTCGATGGTCAGGGTGCCGCAGCCGAGCAGCCGCTCCAGGAAGCGCTGGTGCATGGAGTGGTCGTTGATCCGGGTCAGCGGCAGGTCCCGCCGGTTGCGGGAGAAGACACCCTCCTGGAGCAGCACCCGCTCGTTGGTGAAGAGGTAGTGGGTGGTGCGCCAGACCAGGAACGGCCACAGGCCCAGCCAGAGCATCAGCACCAGGGCCAGAGCGGCGATCACGTAGAGCGCGATGGTGGCGCCGCCGCCCTCGGGCAGCAGGACCCAGCCCGCGACCACCGCCGCGACGGCGAGCACCAGCACCAGAATGGGCCGGATCAGGGCCTTCCAGTGCGGGTGCAGGTGCAACACGACGTGCTCGTCCTCGGTGAGCACGTCTTCGGGGAACGCCACGGGAACCTCCTCGCAGAACAGGACGCGCTGACCGTAACCGGTCGACGCTCGCCCGCGGGATCAGCCGCGCGGCGGGTGTTAAGAGGGGGCCCCTCCGCTGCCGGAGGCGTTAATAAGGGGCCCTTCCTTTCACCGCAGGTGCAGCACGTCGCCGGCGGCGAGGCGCAGCTCGCCGTCCGGGCCGTCGACCAGGAGCTGCCCGTCGGGGTCGACGCCGGTGGCGGTGCCGCGCACCTCGCTGCCGTCGGGAAGCAGCACCCGGACCTGGCGGCCGACGGTGGCACAGGCCGCCACGTAGGCGTCCCGCAGGCCGCTGGCCACCGCGTCCCCGCCGGCGTCGCGCCACCGCTCGTACCAGTCGGCGAGGGCGCGGAGCAGGGCGCGCAGCAGTGGATCACGGTCGGTGGCGGCGGCCCCGGCGAGCTGGAGCGAGGTGGCCGGGAGGCCGGTCGGGTTCTCCGGCAGCTCGTCGGCGCGGAGGGTGACGTTGAGGCCGATCCCGACCACGATCGCGGGCGGCTGGGCCGGGGACTCACCCGGTACCGCCTCGGCCAGCACACCGGCGCACTTGGCCCCGTCGACCAGCAGGTCGTTCGGCCACTTCAGGCGGGCGTCCAGCTCGGCCAGCCGGGCCACCGCCTCGACCAGCGCGACCCCGGCGAGCAGCGGCAGCCAGCCGTACCCCGCGGGTGGCACGGGCGACCAGCCGCGCTCCGCGACGGCCTCGCCCGGCCGGAGCAGGACGCTGGTCGCGATGCCGGCCCGGGACGGCGACTGCCAGACCCGGCCGCGGCGACCGCGCCCCGCGGTCTGCCGCTCGGCGACCACCACCAGGCCCTCCGGCTCGCCGGACCGTGCGGCCGAGACCACGTCGGCGTTGGTCGAGCCGGTCTCGGCCCGCAGCTCCAACCGCCGCCACGGCCCGTGCGGGGCGACCAGCGCGCGTTGCAGCCGGGCCGCCGACAGCGGCGGGCGGTCCAGATCGGTGTACGGCGAGCCGGCCATCCCGCCAGCCTACGGCCCCCGGGTCGGCGGGGTTGCCCGGAAGCCGGTGAGGCGCACTGCACAGCGGCGCCCGCCTGAACCATCGTTATATTCCGTGGGTGACTACCGAGACCGGGATCAACATCCACACGACCGCCGGCAAGCTGGCGGACCTGGAAAGTCGGGTCGACGAGGCGGTGCACGCCGGGTCGGCGCGCGCGGTCGAGAAGCAGCACGCGCGGGGTAAGAAGACCGCCCGGGAGCGGATCGAGATGCTGCTCGACGAGGGTTCCTTCGTCGAGCTGGACGAGTTCGCCCGGCACCGCTCCACCAACTTCGGCCTGGATAAGACGCGCCCGTACGGGGACGGCGTGGTGACCGGCTACGGCACCGTGGACGGCCGGCAGGTCTGCGTCTTCGCGCAGGACTTCACCGTCTTCGGGGGCTCGCTGGGCGAGGTCTTCGGCGAGAAGATCGTCAAGGTGATGGACCTGGCCATGAAGATCGGCTGCCCGGTGGTCGGCATCAACGACTCTGGCGGCGCGCGGATCCAGGAGGGCGTCGCCTCGCTCGGCCTCTACGGCGAGATCTTCTTCCGCAACGTCCGGGCCAGCGGGGTCATCCCGCAGATCTCCCTGATCATGGGCCCGTGCGCGGGTGGCGCGGTCTACTCGCCGGCGGTCACCGACTTCACCGTGATGGTCGACCAGACCTCGCACATGTTCATCACCGGCCCCGACGTGATCAAGACGGTCACCGGCGAGGACGTCGGCATGGAGGAGCTGGGCGGCGCCCGGACCCACAACTCGCGCAGCGGCAACGCGCACTACCTCGGCACCGACGAGGAGGACGCGATCGAGTACGTCAAGGCGCTGCTGTCGTACCTGCCGTCGAACAACCTGGACGAGCCGGTGGTCTTCTCCGCTGACGTGGATCTCGACGTCACCGACGAGGACCGCGAGTTGGACACCCTGATCCCCGACTCGGCCAACCAGCCGTACGACATCCACCGGGTCATCGAGCACGTCCTCGACGACGGCGAGTTCCTCGAGGTCCAGCCGCTCTACGCGCAGAACCTGGTGGTCGGCTTCGGTCGGGTCGAGGGGCGCCCGGTGGGTGTGGTCGCCAACCAGCCGATGCACTTCGCCGGCACGCTCGACATCGCCGCCTCCGAGAAGGCGGCCCGCTTCGTGCGCACCTGCGACGCGTTCAACATCCCGGTGCTGACCTTCGTGGACGTGCCCGGCTTCCTCCCCGGCACCGGGCAGGAGTGGGACGGCATCATCCGGCGCGGCGCCAAGCTCATCTACGCGTACGCCGAGGCCACCGTCCCGAAGGTCACCGTCATCACCCGCAAGGCGTACGGCGGCGCGTACGACGTGATGGGTTCCAAGCACCTCGGCGCGGACCTGAACTTCTCCTGGCCGACCGCCCAGATCGCGGTGATGGGCGCGCAGGGCGCGGTGAACATCCTCTACCGGCAGGAGCTGGCGAACGCCGAGGACCCGGCCGCCGTCCGGGCCGAGAAGATCGCCGAGTACGAGGACACGCTGGCCAACCCGTACATCGCCGCCGAGCGCGGGTACGTCGACTCGGTGATCCCGCCGCACGAGACGCGTACCCAGATCGTCCGCGCGCTGCGGGTGCTGCGCACCAAGCGCGAGACCCTGCCGCCGAAGAAGCACGGCAACATCCCGCTGTAGGGGCGGCTCGCGAGGCCCCCGCCGGACGTCCGGCGGGGGCCTCGACGCGTCAGCAGCCGGGGTTGGCGGCGACACACAGCCGGCCGGCCGCGGCGCGCGCCAGGTCGAGCAGCCGCGCCTGCGTCATGGTGTTTCCCGGCACGCCAGGCTGCAGGGGGTCTTCCGGAACCAGGACCGTGACCAGGTCGCCGACCCGGACGACCAGCCGGTCCTCGGGCCGGGGCGGGATGGCCACCGGCTCGCCGGTCGCCGGGTCCGCCTCCACGGACATGGTGTGCCGGAGCAGGATCGCCTGGTCACCGGCGAAGGCGCTCGCGGCAACCGTCCACTGGTGCACGACCGTCGTGTCGACCATCCCCTGATCGCGCTGAACCCGGCTCATCTGCCCCCATCCTGCGCAGGCCGCCACCGACCGGTCGAGGTCGGCGAAGAGCCGGTCCGCCGCCCCGGGATCCAGCCGGTAGACGTCCTGGCTGATGACCGGCCTCCGGTAGGGGGCGAAGCCGTCCACTTCGACGGTTCCCATCAGGGTCTGCGAGCGCGAGTAGCGCGAAACGGCCTGATCTGTCGGCAGCCCCTGCTCCTGTGCGCACGTCCGGAGGATGTCGTCGACCCGGACCCGCTCGTCGAGGCCCGTGTCGCCGAGCCGCTCGTCCGTCTCCGCCGGCACATCGGCCGGGGTCAGCATCGCCTCCGCGGAAATCTCCGCGCGTCCGCCGACGCCGGTGCCCGGTGGAGCTGGTGTCGGCGTCCCGGCCCGGCCGACGGCGACGGCGGAGACCGAGGCGACCGCCAGCACGGCCGCAGCGGCCGCCACCGCCGTACGCCGGCTGCGGCGGCGGGCCGTGGTCCGGATCTCGGCCGGCTCCGGCCAGCGGACCTCCCGCAGGTCCCGCTGCAACAGTTCGACGAATGTCACGTCGTCACGCATCTGCGGCCTCCTCCTCCAGATCCACGACGGCCAGCAGCCCGGCCAGCGCAGCCCGCCCGCGCGAGAGCCGGGCCTTGACGGTGCCCACCGGCGCCTCGGTCTCCCGGGCCACCTCGGCCACCGGCATCCCGAGCAGGTAGTGCAGCGCGATGGCGGTGCGCTGAGCCTCCGGCAGCCGGCGCAGTGCGGCCACCACCTCCAGCGTTCCGGTGCTCGGCGCGGGGACGCTCTCCTCCGCCCCGTGCCGCAGGTACGCCCGGGCCCGGCTGCGCAGGCTGCGCCAGCGGCTCACCGCGATCCGGCTCGCCACCACGCGGACCCACGCCTCCGGGTCGTCGTACCCGCGCACCGTCGACCAGCGCTGCCAGGCCCGGATGTACGCCTCCTGCACCGCGTCCTGGGCCTCGGCGAGATCGCCGGTGAGCACGTACACGAAGCCGAGCAGCCGTTGCCGGCTGCCCCGGTAGAACTCGTCGAATCCGTCGCTGTCGGGCACCTGCCACCTCCCCGTCTTCCCAGGGGACACGCCTGGCGGGCGCGGTGCGGTTGCCCGGTCAGCCGAGCATTTTCTCCAGCTCGACGAGCGGGAAGCCGCCGGCCGGGATGCCCTCGCGTACCGCCCGGCGGACGGCGACCTGGACGGCCGCGTTCGCCGGCGTCGGTACGCCGTGCAGCCGGCCGAGCAGCACGATCTCGCCGTTGAGGTGGTCCGCCTCGGCGGAGCCCGCGCCCCGGGCCAGGCTCTGCCAGGTGGAGCCCCCGGCCCGCTCCGCGCCGTCCACGGTGCGGTGCTGCACCTGGTCGCCCCGCTCGGCGGACTCCTCCTCCGGGGTGGTGTGGGCGATGCCGGCGGCGGCCAGCGCGGCCTCCCCCTCCGCGCGTACCCGGGTGGCGAGCGACTCGGGGATGTCCGCGCCGAGCAGCGCCTGGAGGCCGTTGCCGAGGTTGGCGAGCAGCTTGCCGTACTTCCAGCGCATCACGTCGTCGCGGACCGGGGCGACGAACCCGGCGGCGGCCAGGTCGGCGGCGACCGCCCGGCTGGTCTCGTCCGCACCGGACGGGTAGCGGCCCAGGTGCAGCATGCCCGAGTGCGGGTGACCGTTCGCCACCACCACACCGGGCTCCAGGTGGGTGGCGGGCAGCCAGACGCAGACCGGGTGCACCCGGGCGAAGAGGCGCAGCGCGGCCCGTTCGTTGGCCACGCCGTTCTGGGCCAGGACGATCGGCAGCCGCTCCCCTGCCGTGCCGCCACCCTGGACCGGGGTGTCCACCCAGGTGGCCAGCGCCGCCTCGGTGTCCTGCGACTTGACGGTCAGCACCAGGACGGTGTCCGCGGGCAGCGCCCGGTCGTCCGGCCCGGCCGCCGCGGGCAGCCGGCCGGTCAAGGTGCCGTCCGGCGTCCGCAGGGTCAGGCCCCGCTCCCGGATCGCGTCCAGGTGCGCGCCGCGGGCCACCAGCGTCACGTCCCGGCCGGCCTCCCCCAGCCGTACGCCGATGGTGCCGCCGACCGCGCCCGCTCCGATGATCACGTACCGCATCTGTCCGATTCTGCCTGTCGCCGATCAGGCCGCGACGGCGAGGTGGCAGAGCCAGCGTTGCCCGACGTCCGAGACGTCCCGCAGCAGCCGCTGCGGGGCGAACCCGGCGGCCCGCAGCAGCGCCTCGATCTCGTCGGCTTGGTACCAGGCGAAGAAGCGGTCGGCACCCTCCCCCGGCCAGCGTTCCCAGCTCTCCCCGTCGCCCTCCTTGACGCTGAGGAGCAGCGGCCCGCCCGATCGCAGCACCCGCCGGACGCCGGCCAGCGCGGCCGGCGCGACGGCCTTGGGCAGGTGCAGCAGGGCGGCCGAGCACCAGACCCCGCCGAACGCGCCGGAGCGGAACGGCAACCGCAGCAGGTCACCCTGCACCAGCGGTACGCCCACCCGCCGTCCCGCCTCCCGCAGCATCGCGGCGGACAGGTCGAGGCCGACCGGGGCGGCGCCCCGCGCGTGCCAGAAGGCCAGGTCACGACCGGGCCCGCAGCCGAGGTCGAGCAGTGGCCCGGCGAGCTGGCACCGGAACTCGTCCGCCACCGCCCGGTAGGTGGCCGGCACCTCCGGGTTCCGCGCGGCGAAGTCCCCCGCGATCCGGTCGTACGCGGCCCGGTTCCGGGTGATCACCTCGTCCATGCCCGGGCAGCCTAGCGACCGCCCGGGTTCTGCGAAGCCCTTGCCGGCTCGCCGCAGTCGGCCCGGCGTTGCCGCCCAGCGCGGCAGGCGGGCGGCGGCGGACCGGCGGCAGCGGGGTGGTCAGACCGTGAGGCCGAGGTCGGTGAGGATCGGGCCGGCGAGCAGCAGCGCTCCGACGGCCAGCGCGGCGAGACTGCCCACCATGAACAGGCCCACCCAGAACAGCGGCGGGAACGGCGTGAGCCGGGCGAGCTGGTCGGCGTCGGACTCCGGCATCCGGCCGCGGCTGCGCAGCCGTTGCAGCTCCACCACCGGGCGTACACCGCCGAACAGCAGGAACCACACCGACGTCCAGGCGAAGGCCGCCTGCACCTGCGCGGAGGCGTACCACGAGACGGCGAGCACGACGCCGCCGGTGACCAGCAGCGACAGCACGCCGAAGACGTTGCGGATCATCACCAGCATGGCCAGCAGCAGCGCCACCGCGACCCACAGCAGGAGGGTGATCCGGTTGCCGGCGAGCAGCCACGCGCCGGCGAGACCGACCAGCGACGGGGCGACGTAGCCGGCGAGCAGGGTGAGGATCATGCCGGGGCCGGTGGGGCGGCCCGCCGACAGGGTCAGGCCGGAGGTGTCCGAGTGCAGCCGGATGCCGCGCAGCTTCCGGCCGGTGAGCAGCGCCGTCAGGGCGTGGCCGCCCTCGTGGGCGATGGTCACCGCGTTGCGGGCGATCCGCCAGGGCAGCCGGGTGGCGACCACCGCCACGGCGACCACGGCGGTGAGCAGGACCAGCAGCGGCGGCGGGTCGGGCTGCGCGCTCAGCAGCTTGTCCCAGATGGTGGTCAGGCCGTCGATCAGGGGCATGGGCGGGGAGCCTACTCGCTGATCGAGTGTCACTTCAGGGCCGGCGGCCCGTATGGTGTGAAACTGATCGGGTGGCAAATGGAGCAGGAGGTGAACGCCGATGAGTGCGGCACCCCTTGAGCCCCATGTCGGCCTCTGGACCGAGGCCGACTACTTCGCCATGGGCGAAAGCCCCAACCGGATCGAACTGCTCGACGGGAGCCTGATCGTGAGCCCTGCCCCGAGCAGGCGGCACCAACGAGTGGCCCGCCGTCTGGCGAACAGCATCGAGGCTGCGGCCGAAAGCGTCGGACTCAACGTCTTCGACGCGGTGAACGTCCGCCTTGGCGTCAACCGGATCGTGATCCCCGACCTCGTCATCACCGAGGCCGACGACGACGGAACCGTCCTCGAGCCTCACGAGGTGGTACTGGTCGGAGAGATCGTCTCCCCGGGGAACGCGGCCGCCGACCGCCTGGTCAAGATGCAGCTCTACGCCATCGCCCGGATCCCGTGGTATCTGCTGGTGGAGCAGGACGGCGACAGTCAGTCGCTGCGGCTGCACCGACTCGACGGCGGGCACTACGTCGAGGACCGGATCGCCAAGGCCGGTGAGAACCTCAGCATCACCCAGCCGTTCCGCTGGGTACTTGACCCGGCGACGCTCCGCTGACCGATCCTGACCGGCCACCGCCATGACGACGGCCGTCCATGAAAATTTCCTTAGCACCCCTTGCGCTCTTGGGCAGTTACCTCCAAAGATGATGGTCAATCAATTGACGTCCATGGAGGCATCAATGGTCCGCAGACTCTCCGTCCGCCGGCTGCTCGCCGCCGGCATCAGCGTCGTCGCCACCGCAACGGTGGCCCTCGTCGCCACGGCCGGACCGGCCGCCGCGGCAACCACCCCCGGCATCGACGTCTCGCACTACCAGGGGACGATCAACTGGACCAGCGTGCGGAACGCGGGCATCCAGTTCGCCTTCATCAAGGCGACCGAGGGCACCAGCGTCAGGGACTCGGCGTTCAACACCAACTACGTGGCCGCCTACAACGCCGGTGTGATCCGCGGGGCCTACCACTTCGCCCGGCCGAACATCTCCTCGGGCGCGACCCAGGCCAACTACCTGGCCAGCAACGGCGGCGCCTGGTCCGCTGACAGCCGCACCCTGCCGGCCGCCCTGGACATCGAGGCGAACCCCTACAGCGGCGGCTACTGCTACGGCCTCAGCACCACCGGCATGCGCAACTGGATCCAGGACTTCCTCAACACCTACAAGTCCCGCACCAGCCGCTACGCCGTCATCTACACCACCACGAGCTGGTGGAACCAGTGCACCGGCAGCTGGACCGGCCCGTGGGCCAACCACCCGCTCTGGCTCGCCCGCTGGTCGAGCACGCCCGGCACCCTGCCCGCCGGCGCCCCGGTCTGGAGCTTCTGGCAGTACACCAGCACCGGCAGCGTCTCCGGGATCAGCGGCAACGTGGACCGCAACTACTGGAACGGTGACCGGACCCGGCTGATCGCCCTGGCCAACAACACCGCCTGACGTCCGCGCCGCGACCGGTCGGCGGCAGCGGGATCGGCTCTCACCCTTGGGTGAACAGCTGGTCCGGCTGCCGCCGCCGTCGTGTCCGGTGTCCGGTCAGGCCCTGCGTCGCGTGGCGACCGGCACGGGCGCCCCGGCCCGCCCGGTCAGGGTGGTCCGCCGGGCCAGCCGCCAGGTCGCCACCCCCGCGACGGCGAGGACCACGACACCGAGCACCGCAACCGGCGCGGACAGGCCGGCGCTCACCAGCAGCAGGACGATGTCCCCGAGCGCGACCAGCATCCACAGTGCCAACCGGGGTCCGGTGTCCTTGTGTCGGCAGCTCATGTCGTACCTCCTTCCGTCGTCGGAGGTTCAATACCCCCGACGACGGAGGGCCATGCGAGTCAGTTTCGGGGCGGGTGATTCCCCCGGCTCAGTTCGCCCGGTCGGGCTGGAAGCCCTTGATAATGGTGTTCCAGCTGGCCAGGTCGGCGCCCCAGGAACTCGCCGGCACCTCCCAGCGCAGGGCGAAGCCCCGGTTGCTGGCGGTGGCCACACCCCGGTTCCGGACGTGGAAGCGGACGCCGTCGCGGGTCTCCAACCAATCCCAGTCGGCACAGGTCCGGTACCAGTCGCAGGACTTGATGCCGATGAGCTGGTAATCGTTGACCCGGCTCCGGCGGGCCGGCTCCTGCTGCCTCCAGTCCGCGGCCGCGTCCTTCTTCGGCGAGTTGGTCCACTGGACGAGCAGCACCCGATTCGCGCCGCCGACCTCGTACAGCACCACCGAGTGGTCGGAGAGGTTGACCCGCGCCTTCCACCCCTTCGGGATCGGCACCTTGAAGCCGATCGGCCCCTCATACCACTGCCAGCCCGCCGGCAGTGCGAAACCGGTGGCAGAGGGGGTCGCCGACGGCGTCGGGCTCGGGGCGGCGCTGCTCGGGGCGGCCGAGGTCGGCGCGGCGCTGGTCGGGGCCGGTGCGGCCGGGTCGGAGGTGGCGGCGGACGGCTGCCCGCCGTCGCCCTTGTCATCACCGCTGTTGAGGAGCGGCACGGCCACCACGAGGCCGATCAGCAACAGCGCGACCAGCGCGCCGATCAGCAGGTTGCGCCGGCTGTGCCCCGGCTTCGTACCCGGAATGACGGCAGCCCGGCCGGTCGACGGCGCCGGACTGACCGGCGCCGCCAGGACCGAGGTCGGATTCTTCGGCGGCTGCGGCGGCTCGACCGGCGTGGCCGACACCGCCGGCGCGCCGTCGACCCGCGTCTCGTCGAGGGCGGAGGCGGCGTCGTCCACCCGGGTGTCGTCGGCGGCCGGCTGCGGCTCGGCATCGAGCTTCGCGGTCGGCTCGGCGACCGGCGGGCTCACCTTCGCGGTCGGCGTCGCGTCGGCGGAGCGGAGAGACTTCTCCGCAGCGGCCGGCGCGGCGGCGGCAGCCGTGCCCGGCGCGAAGGCGGGCGGGGTGGACGCCCGCTCGGCACGCTCATCGGTCGAGCGCGGCGCCGGCAACAGCGGTGGCCGCGGCACGCGCGGACCGTTCGGCCCCGGCCGGCGTGCGCCGTCCAGCAGCGGGATGCCCTTCGCGCGCCGGCCGGCGGCCTTGCGGAGCATGCGCTCCGCCACCTCAGCGGTGATCCGCTCGGCCGGGTCCTTGCGGAGCAACCCCTGCAGCACCGGCTTGAGCGGCCCGGCGTTCTTCGGCGGCGGCAGCGGCTCGGTGGCGAGCGCGGCCAGGGTGGCGATCGCCGACGGCCGCGCGTACGGCGACTTGCCCTCCACCGCGGCATAGAGGGTCGCGCCCAGCGACCAGAGATCGGCCTCCGGCCCCGCCGTGCCGTCCTTCGCCCGCTCCGGCGCGATATAGGCGGGCGAGCCGAGCACCATGCCCGTGCGGGTGACGTTCGGGTCGCCCGGGATGGTGGCCAGACCGAAGTCGGTGAGCACCACCCGGCCGTCGTTGCCGAGCAGCACGTTGCCCGGCTTGACGTCGCGGTGCATGATACCGGCCTTGTGGGCGGCCTTGAGCGCCCCCAGCACCCCGAGGCCGATCTCGACGGCCTTCGCCGGCGTCACCGGGCCGTCCTCGGCGATGGTGTCCTGCAAGGACTTGGACGGCACGTACTCCATGACGATCCACGGATCGCCGTCGGTGCGCAGCACGTCGAAGATGCGGACCACGTTGATGTTGTTGAGCCGGGCGATCGCCCGCGCCTCCCGCAGCGAGCGTTCCCGCATCTCGCGGCGCTCCTCCGGGGTGAGGCTGGGCGGCGGGACCAGTTCCTTGATCGCCACGTCCCGGTGCAGGACCTCGTCGCGCGCCTTCCACACCCGACCCATGCCGCCCTGGCCGAGCGGCGAGATGAGCCGGTACCGGTCGGCGACGAGTTGGGGAAGCGGGTTAGACATCGCTGAGACGGTACCCGGCAGCCCCGACGCCCACACCGCCGGCACGCCACTGTGCGGCGAAGGTCAAGTTCTCGACGCGTACCCTGAGGTCATGTCTGCCGAAGAGCCGCTGTTCCGGATCGTCCGCGGGGTGCCCACCGCCGAGGAGCTGGCCGCCCTGGTCGGCGCGATCGTCGTGCGGACCCGGCCGGCCGCCGCCCCCGCCCCGGCCCCGGTGTCGCACTGGACGCGCAGCGCCCGTCCGGCGGCCGCGGCGCCGATCCCCGGCCCGGGCGCGTGGCGCGCCTCCGGCCTCCCCCGCTGACCCCTTCCCGGGTACGCCCGGGACTGCCGGTATTCCGCGCAAGCCATTAACCTCACTCAGGGAAACGGCGCGGTGACAGGCAGGGAGGGTCGATGATCCCCGAGGAGAACCAACCGGCGGGCTGGCTGCGTGGCTACGACGGCATCGAGGCCGACATCCGACAGATGCGCGAGTTCGCCGATCGGCTCCAGGACGAGGTCACACGCAACTACGCCCCACACCTGTCGTACATCGCGGACGACATGAAGGCGGAGATCCCCAACCCCGCGGACGCGTTCATCGAGCTGGTGCAGTTCCTCCAGGCACACCACGAGACCCAGACCGCGACCGTGGAGCTGGTCTGGGGCATGGTGCCCGCCACCGGCCGCCTCGCCGACGCCGCCGGGGTCATCGCCGCCACGTACCAGCACTCCGATGCTTTCTCCGCCGCCCGGGTCGCCGACGTCGAACGCGCCCTGACCGCACCGTCCACAACGGCGCCACGCCCCGTGCCCCCGCTCTCCGACCCGACCGGGCCGGAGGACGGGCCGGTGATGCTGCCGTGATCGAACGAGGCAGCGGCCGCACCTCCGGCCTCACCGACTGGCACCTCATGGACCTGCTCAGCATCTGGGCCTGCGTCCAGGACCAGGACACCACCGGGCAGTGGAAGCAGGTCGCCGGCTGGCGCAAGATCTGCGACCTCGCCCTCGCCCACCTCAGCCGGCTGCAGGAGTATCGCCGCGGCCTCGCCGAGGTCTGGCCGCCGGAGACCAACGCCGCCGCCCGCACGTACATCGGCGAGCTGGACCAGCTCATCGACAAGGTGCAGCGCACCCACGACGCCGCCGCCGCGAACTACGACGCGCTCGCCGCCGCCACCCGCGCCCTCGCCAGCACCCGCACCGACCTCAAACCGCTCTACGACGAGTACGCGGAAAAGCTCCAGCAGAAGCGGGCGTACGAGGCGACGGTCGCCGACCCGAAGGCCGTGGCGGTCGGCCGCCTCCCGAGCACGCCGCCGGTGACGGAGGCCGACCTGGAGCGGTTGAACGTGGAGGCACGAGGGCTGATGGTGGGGCTGAGCGGCGAACTCCAGCAAGCCCAAGCAATGCTCCGCCAGCCACCGCCACGGCCAAATATCCGGAGGCAGCCAGACGGAAATGAGGTGACGGGCGACGCAAGCTCGGTGCCGATCATTCCGCCCGTCGTGCCGGTGCCAACGATGGTAAGTGCGCCGACTGCCCGCCAAGAAGCTGCTTCTGTCAAGCCGGTTCCGGCGACGGCTCGACAGACGGCCGGGCCAGTCCTCGGATCAGGGCCAATCCTCGGGGGAGTGGAAACTGGTCTTGCCCCGGCGCCCCCTGCCGCAGGGGCGCCGCAGGTGACGCCACCCCTGACATCCGGCCAGCCGATCGGACCGACTGCGCCGCCACCCATGCGCCATTCATACGGCCCGATCAGCCCGAATCAAGGACAAATTTCAGAGACTAGGCGTGGGCAGGCAAGCCCTTTCGGGAAGCCAGCAACTGGTGGAGCGAGCGAACCGCCACGCTCCTCCCCCCGCCCGCTCCCGTTCGGAGGGCTCATCGGCGAGCCCCCAAGTGCTGGGATAGGGCAATCGGGCAACAAAGGACTTTCAACTCGTCGGGTCAACCCGATCGGCGGCGTGATCGGTGGCGGCGGCGCTGGCACCGCCCCGAGTGGCGCGGCTGGGTCGCGCCCTGGATCGGGTCGCGCTTTCCAATCCGGTTCCCAGAGTGGCCTGCCCCCGATCGGCGGAGCACCGAACATGCATCCTCATTCAGGCGCCAACGGCTTTCCTGGTCGCGGGATTCAAACCCCAAACGGCGATCGCGAGGCCCGGACTTGGGACCGCGACCATCCATGGGACGTCGACGAAGGGGTGCCCCCAGTGATGCGGTCCCCGGATGAGGATGGACCCATAAACCCTGGACCTGCCATAGGCCTCGATCGGTGAGAAGGTATCGCTACAACAGAACCCTTGCAATTTCTGCCGCAGCAGTGGCATTCTTTCTGGCGCCACCAGGTAGAGCACACGCCGATGCCATTGGGCCGAGCCAAGTGCGGAGCGCCCAGTGGCACCTGCGTTACCTCGACGTGCCGGGGGTTCATCAGATCAGTCAAGGAAACGGCGTGGTCGTCGCTGTGGAAGACACGCAGGTTTATGACCATCCTGACTTACGCGGGAGCCTCCTTCCTGGAACGGACCTTCTCGAGACTGAGCAGGGGCACAAACAGCAGGAGCCCTCCAGCCACGGAACACTTATGGCGGGTTTGATCGCAGCGCATGGTCAGGGCGCAAATATGGGAGCCCTCGGCATCGCCCCGAAAGCAAGAATTCTACCCGTGCGAGTGCAGCCCGATGTGGAACAAGGTACAACCGATGCACTCGCGGCAGGGGTTGAGTGGGCTACGGCGAAAAATGTAGACGTGATCAGCGTGTCGTCAGTAGCAGGAGCGAGTGCCCGCCTTCAACGGGCGGTGAGGGCAGCCCTTGACGCAGATATCGTTGTCGTTGCAGCGGCAGGCAACCGTCCAGAGGATATGAGCGTCGGCTATCCGGCATCTTTCGAAGGCGTTATCGCCGTCGGCGGCATTGACCAAACGGGTGGGCACGCCTTGGTATCAGTCGCTGGCCCGGGAGTCGACGTCGTAGCACCGGCGGTCGACATCTACAGCACCAGCTACGGAGGTAAGTACTCGAAGGGCACCGGTACGTCGAGTGCCACAGCCATCGTCGCTGGGGCCGCTGCTCTCATTCGTTCCAAGTACCCCGACCTGCCCGCCGAGGAGGTCGCCCACCGCCTGACCGCCACCGCGATCGACAAGGGCCCACCTGGCCGCGACGACGAGTACGGCTACGGTGTCATCGACCTGGTCGCGGCCCTCACCGCGGACGTACCTCCGCTGGGCTTCGAGTCGGCCACCGCGACCCCACCCGCCTCGGCACAGGCGCTGCCTGGGGACGAGAGCGCAGGCGCGACGACGACGCGCGGCCTGGTGACGCTCGGCGTACTGCTGGCGGCGGGCGGGGGTTATCTGGTGTGGCGGCGGTGTCGCCGTGCCGAGGACCCGCCGCCCCGGATCAGCCGGTAGCGTCGGTCACGTGTTGAGTTCCCCACCGCTGCGCCTCGTGCTCGCCTCGCAGAGTCCCGCCCGCCGCAAGCTGCTCCAGGCCGCCGGGATCGAACCTGACGTGCTGGTGAGCGGCGTCGACGAGTCCCAGGTGGTCAGTGACCGGGCGGAGGAGCTGTGCCTGGAGCTGGCCCGGCTGAAGGCGGAGGCGGTGCTGGGCCGGCTGCGCGCCACGCCGGACGAGCGGACGCTGGTGCTCGGCTGTGATTCGGTGCTGGCGTTCGACGGGGAGATCCTGGGCAAGCCGGCCGACGCGGCGGACGCCACTCGGCGGTGGCGGCGGATGCGTGGGCGCAGCGGGGTGCTGCACACCGGGCACTGCCTGATCGACGTGGCCCGCGAGGCGCGGGCGGAGGCGGTGGCCTCGACGACGGTGCACTTCGCGGACATCAGCGACGAGGAGATCGCCGCGTACGTGGCGACGGGCGAGCCGCTGGCGGTGGCCGGGGCGTTCACCATCGACGGGCTGGGCGGGGCGTTCCTGACCGGCATCGAGGGTGACCCGGGCACGGTGGTCGGGCTCTCCCTGCCGCTGCTGCGCAGCCTCCTCGCCGAGCTGGCGCTGAGCATCACCGATCTGTGGACCAAGGTCGCGCCTGGGGGCCAGGAAATCGAACATCTCGGCTAACGTCCGGTCATGACCACGAAGCCGTTGCCGCTGACCCCGGAACTGCACGCCTATCTCGTGGCCCACGGTTCAGCTCCGGACGAGGTCGTCCGTGAGCTGGCTGAGGAGACCCGGACGCTCCTCCCCGCCCAGGCGGGGATGCAGGTCGCGCCAGAGCAGGCCGCGTTCCTGACCTTCCTCACCCGGCTGCTCGGCGTCCGGCAGGCGGTGGAGGTGGGCACCTTCACCGGGCTGTCCTCGCTGGCGATCGCCCGGGGGCTCGCCGAGGGCGGCCGGCTGACCTGCTTCGACATCTCGGAGGAATACACGGGCATCGCCCGGCGGTACTGGACCCGCGCCGGCATGCAGGACCGGATCGAGCTGCGCATCGGTCCGGCCGCGGACACGCTGCGCGAGCTGCCCCGCGAGCGCTACCTGGACTTCGCGTTCATCGACGCGGACAAGGTGGGCTACCCGGTCTACTGGGACGAGCTGGTGCCCCGGATGCGGCCAGGCGGGGTCGTCGCGGTGGACAACACGCTGCGCGGCGGCCGGGTGCTCGCCCCGCAGAACGCCGACGACCGGGCGATCGCCGCGTTCAACGACGAGATCCTGTCCGACGTCCGGGTCGAGGTGGTCATGCTCCCGATCGCCGACGGGGTCACCCTGGCCCGGGTGCGCTGACCGCTCAGGAGCGGGCGGCGAGCAGGGTGGCCGCCGGGTGGTCGGCGGGGCGGGGTGCCCGCAGGGCGCGACCGAGTCGCACCGCGAGCAGCAGGGCCGCCGCGATGAAGCCGGGCAGCAGCAGGAAGGCCAGGTGCGGGCCGACGCCGTCGGCCACCCAGCCGAGCGCGACCGGCGCGATCCCGAACCCCACCCCCATCGAGTACGAGGACCAGCCGGCCGCCTTGTCCGCGGCCGGCCCGGCGACGGCCAGGGCGATGGAGATCGCCAGCGGGTAGTGCAGGGCGTTGCCCAGCCCGAGCACCACCAGGCCGGTCACGGCCAGCCAGCCGACCGGGGCGGACCAGAAGAGCGCGAACCCGGCGAGGGAGACGGTCAGCGCGGCGAGCAGCAGCGGCACCGGCGGCCAGCGCAGCGCGACCCGGCCGCCGGCCGCCCGGCCGACGAACATCCCACAGACGATGGCCGCGATCGCCGCGGACGCACCGCCGGCGCTCAGCCCGGCGTGGGTACGCAGCACGTCGGCCGTCCAGAGCGACAGGCAGACCTCGATCGAGCCGGTCACCGACATCAGCACCCAGGCGATCCAGTAGGCGCGCGGCAGCCCGCCGGCCACTGGGCGGCTCGGCCGGTCGGCAGCCCGCTCGGCGAGGTCGACGCCGGCACCCGCCCGGGTCGGCCGCGCGGGGTCAGGGCGGGAGGCACCGGCGCGGGGCCGGTCCGGGCGGGAATCGGCCGGTTCCGCGATCGCCGTGGCGGTCACCCCGACCGGGTCGGCGGCAGCCACGGCAGCGGGGGCGGCGTTCGGCAGGCGTACCCGGAAGGTCAGGGCGGCGAGCGCGACCAGCGCGATCAGCCCGACCTCGACGGCCATCACCGGCCGCCAGCCCAGGCCGGCGCCGACGGTGGCGCCGATGACCAGCGGCGCGAGGATGCCCATGCCGGCGCAGGCCGCGTTGGCCTCGGCGAGCGCCGCCGGCGCGGCGGGCCCGTGGTGGCCGGCGAGCACGACGTTCACCCCGCTGATCACCAGCATGCCGAAGGTCGCGATGACCGCGACGGCCGCGATGGTGGCGGGCAGCGCACTCAGCAGCCCGAGGGCGGCGACGCCGGCGGCCACCCCGGCGAGACCGAGCCAGATGGCCGGGCCGCGCCCGACCCGGCGGGCGACCGGGGCGAACAGGGCCCCGCCGAGCAGCGCGCCGACCGCGATGCCGGTGCTGTGCAGGCCGGCGATGGCGGCGCTGGTGCCCTGTTCGTCGCGGAGCAGCGGGACGACGGGACCGAACCCGTAGAGAAAGAAGCCCCACAGCCCCAGCTGGGCGTAGGTCAGCCAGGTGATCTTGTCATGGGTGAGGCGGGGCACTGGCCTTACGCTACGCGCGCACGCCCACCGCCCCGCCCCTGATGAGAGGCAACTCTCCTCTGCTCCGGCGGGGTGAGAGGGGAACCCTTCTCTACCTCCGGCGTTAAGAAGGGGCCCCTCCTTTCACCTCAGCGGACGCTGCGGGCGAACTGCCGAGCGGCCCAGACCACACCGGCGACGGCGAGCACGGCCACGATGGTCAGCCCCTGCCAGACCTTGGCGTTGCTCAGGTCGCCGGCGAAGAGCGCCCGGACGCCGTCGACGGACCAGGAGAAGGGGTTCCACTTGGCGATGCCCTGGAGCCAGCCGGGAGCGAAGGTGAGCGGCAGCAGGATGCCGGAGAGCAGCAGCACCGGCTGGGCGACGGTGTTCATCAGCGGGGCGAGCGCGTCCTCGCTCTTGACCTTGAGCGCGACGCCGTACGAGACGGCCGAGGTCATCAGCGCGATCAGCGCCAGCATCAGGTACGCCAGCAGCAGGTAGCCGATGAAGACGCGCAGATCGAACAGGAGCGCGAGCAGGGTGATGATGACCGCCTGCGCGACCAGCGAGACCACGTCGCGCAGCGAGCGGCCGAGCAGCAGGGCGAGCCGGCTGACCGGGGTGACCCGGGACCGCTCGATGACCCCGGCGCGCAGCTCGGCGATCAGGCCGAAGCCCTGGAACAGGCCGCCGAAGATGGCCAGCAGCACCAGCAGGCCGGGGACGAAGATCTTGTACGCCTCGGCCTGGGTGGGCGCGTTCAGCGCGGGCTTGAGCAGTGGGGCGAAGAGCAGCAGGTACATCACCGGCTGGAAGACGCCGACGAAGACCCAGACCGGGTTGCGCAGCAGCAGTTGGATCTGGCGCTGGAAGATGAGCCAGGTGTCGCGGGCGAGTTTCATGAGGGTTCCCCTGTGTTTCAGGACTCGCGCAGCGAGCGGCCGGTCTTGGTGAGGAAGACGTCGTCGAGGCTGGGGCGGTGCAGCTCGACGGAGGAGAGCACGAGCCCGGCGCCGTCGAGGCGGCGCAGGATCTGCGGGATGGCGGTGGCGCCCTCGTCCACGTAGAGGCGCAGGCCGCCCTCGTCGGCGGTCTCCAGCTTGTTGACGTACGCCTCGGTGTCGAGCAGTTCGGCGGCGCGCGGGGTGGTGGCGGCGTCGAGGCCGACGAGCACCACCTCGCCGGAGATCTCGCGCTTCAGCTCGGCCGGCGTGCCCTCCGCGACCACCTCGCCGTGGTCCATGATCGCGATCCGGTCGCAGAGCGCGTCCGCCTCGTCGAGGTAGTGCGTGGTGATGAAGACGGTCATCCCCTCGGTGCGTAGCCGGCGGATCTCGTCCCACATGTGCGCCCGGCTCTGCGGGTCGAGGCCGGTGGTCGGCTCGTCCAAGAAGACGATCTTCGGCTCGTGGATGATGCCGAGGGCGATCTCCACCCGCCGGCGCTGACCGCCGGAGTAGGTCTTGCACTTGCGGTCGGCGTACTCGCTGAGCTGGAAGGCGTCCAGGGCGCGGGTGGCGCGCCGGTGCGCCTCGGCCTTGCCGATGCCGTAGAGCCGCGCCTGCAGCACCAGCTCCTCGCGGGCGGTGGACTCGTCCCAGGTGCTGCCGCCCTGGGCCACGTAGCCGATGCGACGGCGCACCTCGGCCGGGTCCTTGCGCAGGTCGGCCCCGGCGATGGTGGCCTCGCCGCCGTCCGGCTCGATGAGGGTGGCGAGCATCCGCAGGGTGGTGGTCTTGCCGGCGCCGTTGGGACCGAGGAAGCCGAAGATCTCCCCCTCGGCGACCTCGAGGTTGACCCCCCGGACCGCGTCCACGGTCTTCGTCTCACGACCCGCCCGGGAGCGGAACGACTTCCGCAACCCCCTGGTCTCGATCATGTCTGCTCCTGGTCGTCCGGGCCGGACGTCACCGGCCGCCGATCGTCCGCGCGGAAGACGCACCCCTCCCCCGCGGTTCGCGCTGAGACTAACGCGATATAGCTCTTGTGGTCAACGTTGATTATTTCGCGCTGCCCTCGCCGGGCGGCGCACCGTCCGGCCAACCCGGCCACTCCGCGCCCTGCTCCATTCCAGCGGGCAGGTACGACACTCCGGACTCGATCCGCTCGGCGATCCGCTCGCACCAGGCCATGTCCGCCTCGGCCCGGGCCAGCCAGAGCTCGAACATCCAGCCGACGTGCGCCGGCTTCCTGGTCCGCACCCAGTCCGACTCCAGCGAGGCGCGCATCGACCCGATGCCGGCCCGGATCAGGTTGGCCCGGTTGCGCAGGGCCGCCGCCGCCTCGTCCCGCGGCATCGCGGGCAGGAAGGAGAAGGCCGCCACGAACGGGTCCGGCGGCTCGTTGAGCTGCCACCACTGCGCGCGCAGCAGCGTCTCGAACTCCTCCTCGCCCTTCGGGGTCACCTCGTAGGTGGTGCGGGCGGGACGCGCGCCGACCTGCTCGACGGAGACCGTGCGCAGCAGCCCCTCGTCGGTGAGCTTGCGCAACGCGTGGTAGATCGATCCCGGTTGCACGTTGGCCCACTTGTCCGCGCTCCAACTCAGCAGCTCACGGCGTACGTCGTAGCCGTGCACCGGCTGCATCCACCGGACCAGGCCCAGAATCATCATTCGTGTTGCCGACACCGGACAAGCGTAATAAGCAAGTTTGACTAAGGAACGGCACGGGAGTGCCACATCCCACACTGAGCGATCGTTAGGGCCAGATGAGAGGCCGATACACTCCCGGCATCGACCTCCGGGAGGAGCCAACAAGGTGCGCAAGGTACTCATCGCCAACCGCGGCGAGATCGCCGTCCGCGTCATCCGGGCCTGCCGGGACGCCGGCCTGGACAGTGTCGCGGTCTACGCGGACTCCGACCGGGACGCCCTGCACGCCACCCTCGCCGACGAGGCGTACGCCCTGGGCGGCGACACCGCGGCCGACAGCTACCTGCGGATCGACAAGCTGATCGACATCGCCGGCAAGTCCGGTGCCGACGCGGTGCACCCCGGCTACGGCTTCCTCTCCGAGAACGCCGACTTCGCCCAGGCCGTCATCGACGCCGGGCTGACCTGGATCGGCCCCACCCCGCAGGCGATCCGCGACCTGGGCGACAAGGTGACCGCCCGGCACATCGCCCAGCGCGCCGGCGCGCCCCTGGTCCCCGGCACCCCGGACCCGGTCGGCAACGCCGACGAGGTGATGGCCTTCGCCGTCGACCACGGCCTCCCGGTCGCCATCAAGGCGGCCTTCGGCGGCGGCGGCCGCGGGCTCAAGGTGGCCCGCACCATGGAGGAGATCCCGCACCTGTTCGAGTCGGCCACCCGCGAGGCGGTCGCCGCATTCGGCCGGGGCGAGTGCTTCGTCGAGCGGTACCTGGACAAGCCCCGCCACGTCGAGGCTCAGGTCCTGGCCGACCAGCACGGCAACGTGATCGTGGTGGGCACCCGCGACTGCTCGCTCCAGCGGCGGCACCAGAAGCTGGTCGAGGAGGCCCCGGCGCCGTTCCTCACCGAGGCCCAGCGCCGGCAGATCCACGACAGCGCCAAGGCGATCTGCCGGGAGGCCGGCTACCACGGCGCCGGCACAGTGGAATACCTGGTCGGCGTGGACGGCACCATCTCCTTCCTGGAGGTCAACACCCGGCTCCAGGTCGAGCACCCGGTCACCGAGGAGACCGCCGGCATCGACCTGGTCCGCGAGCAGTTCCGCATCGCCGACGGCGAGAAGCTGCGCTTCACCGAGGACCCGACCCCGCGCGGGCACTCGATCGAGTTCCGGATCAACGGCGAGGACCCGGGCCGCAACTTCCTGCCCGCGCCCGGCACCATCACCGCGCTGCGGCTCCCGACCGGCCCCGGCGTCCGGGTGGACACGGGCATCACGGCCGGCGACGTGATCGGCGGCAACTTCGACTCGCTGCTCGCCAAGGTGATCATCAGCGGCGAGACGCGCACCGAGGCCCTGGAGCGGGCCCGCCGGGCGCTGGACGAGATGGTCGTTGAGGGCATGGCCACCGCGCTGCCGTTCCACCGGCTGGTGGTCCGGGACGAGGCGTTCACCGCCGAGCCGTTCACCGTGCACACCCGGTGGATCGAGACCGAGTTCCACAACACCGTGCCGGCCTTCACCGCCCCCGCCGGGGCCGCCGAGGGCCCGGCCGAGCGCGAGACTGTCGTGGTCGAAGTGGGCGGCAAGCGGCTGGAGGTGGTTCTCCCCGCCGGCCTGGGTTCGGGTACGGCGGCCGCCGCGCCCGCCGCGAAGAAGCCGGTCCGCCGGGGCGGCGGCGCCAAGGCCGGCGCCGCGGTGAGCGGCGACACGCTCACCTCTCCCATGCAGGGCACCATCGTCAAGATCGCCGTCGCGGACGGGGACACCGTCGCCGAGGGCGACCTGGTCGTCGTCCTGGAGGCGATGAAGATGGAGCAGCCGCTGCACGCGCACAAGGCGGGCACCATCAGCGGCCTCTCCGCCGAGGTCGGCGCGGTGATCACCGCCGGCGCGGCGATCTGCACCATCGCCTGATCCGCCGCAGCACCCCCGACCGGCCCGGTGACCCACCGGGTCGGTCGTCGTACCGGGGGCGTACCGAGGCGGCGAGAGTGGTTTGGGCCACCAGCGGCGGCAGGACCGGCCGCCAGCAGGAATGATGTTCCGGTGCGGTTCCTTCACGGCGCGGTCCCCGCGCACGATCTGACCTACAACGACGTCTTCATGGCGCCCAACCGCTCCGAGGTGGGCTCCCGGCTCGACGTCGACCTGGCCACGACCGACGGCACCGGCACCACCATTCCCCTGGTGGTGGCGAACATGACGGCGGTCGCCGGCCGGCGGATGGCCGAGACGGTGGCCCGGCGCGGCGCCATCGCGGTGATCCCCCAGGACATCCCGATCGAGGTGGTGGCCAACGTCGTCGCCTGGGTCAAGCAGCGGCACCTGGTGCACGACACGGCGATCACCCTCGGCCCGGCGGACACCGTCGGCGACGCGATCCACCTGCTGCCGAAGCGCTCGCACGGCGCGGTGATCGTGGTGGACGAGGCGGGCCGGCCGCTCGGCGTGGTCACCGAGGCGGACACCGTCGGAGTGGACCGCTTCGCCCAGCTCCGGCACGTGATGTCGACCGAACTGCACACCGTGCCGGCGGACGCGGACCCGCGTACCGGCTTCGACCGGCTCTCCGCGGGCCGGCGACGGCTCGCCCCGGTGGTGGACGCCGAGGGGCGGCTGGTCGGCGTGCTGACCCGGCCGGGCGCGCTGCGCGCCACGCTCTACAAGCCGGCGGTGGACGACCGGGGCCGGCTGCGGATCGCCGCGGCGGTCGGCATCAACGGCGACGTGACCGGCAAGGCGGCCGCCCTGCTGGAGGCCGGGGTGGACGCCCTGGTGGTGGACACCGCGCACGGCCACCAGGAGCGGATGATCTCGGCGCTCCGGGCGGTCCGCAAGGTGGACCCGGCGGTCCCGGTCGCGGCCGGCAACGTGGTCACCGCCGACGGGGTACGCGACCTGGTGGAGGCCGGCGCCGACATCGTCAAGGTCGGCGTCGGGCCGGGTGCGATGTGCACCACCCGGATGATGACCGGGGTCGGCCGGCCGCAGTTCTCCGCGGTGCTGGACTGCGCCGCGGCGGCCCGGGCGCTCGGCCGGCACGTCTGGGCCGACGGCGGGGTACGTCACCCGCGCGACGTGGCACTGGCCCTCGCTGCCGGCGCCTCGAACGTGATGATCGGTTCCTGGTTCGCCGGGACCTACGAGTCCCCCGGCGATCTCTACACCGAACCGGACGGTCGACGCTACAAGGAGAGCTTCGGCATGGCGTCGGCCCGGGCGGTCAGCGCCCGGACCGCCGAGGACAGCGCGTACGACCGGGCCCGCAAGGCGATCTTCGAGGAGGGCATCTCCACGGCCCGGATGTACCTCGACCCGACCCGCCCTGGGGTGGAGGACCTGATCGACGAGATCATCTCCGGGGTGCGCAGCGCCTTCACCTACGCCGGCGCCCGCAACCTGGAGGAGTTCCACGACCGCGCCCTGGTCGGCGTGCAGAGCGCCGCCGGCTACACCGAAGGCATGCCGCTGCCGACGAGCTGGTGACGCGTTAGGAGGGGCCCCCTGTTATACGCCAGGCGTTAACAGGGGGCCCCTCCTTACGTCTGGAAGAGGCGGCGGATGACGGCGCGGGCGGCGACCTCCGGGTCGGGGTCGGTGCCGGGTGGGATCGCGCCGGCCAGCCACAGGGTGGCGAAGCCGTGCACGATCGACCAGGCGGCGAGCGCGTCCCGCTCGGGCTCGGCGGGCGGCGCGGGCAGGGCGGCGACACCGCCGCGCAGGGCCGCCCCGGCCCGGGTGCGGGCGGCCACCGCCGCCGGGTCGTCGGCCCGGTAGAGGCCGGGCGAGAACATCACCTCGAAGTACGCCCGGTGCCGCACGGCGAACCGCACGTACGCCACCCCGGCCTCCAGCAGGTCGCCGCCGGCCCGGTCGAGTGCCTGGGCGAGGAGGTCGAAGCCCTCCACGGCCAGGGCGGTGAGCAGGCCGGCCTTGTCGCCGAAGTGGTGGGCGGGGGCGGCGTGCGAGACGCCGGCCCGGCGGGCCAGGTCACGGAGGCTCAGTGCGGCCGGGCCGGACTCCCCGATCGCCTCGGCCGCCGCGTCCAGCAGGGTCCGTCGCAGGTCGCCGTGGTGATAGCCGCGGATAGTGGTGGTCACCGCCGAAGCATATCTTGTCATTGCCTAGATGACGGGTTTCCGAAATTAGTTTGGGGCCTGACGGTCTGGGGGCTAATCTAGCGCCCGTGAACATGGGACCTCTCGTCCGCTTCCCCGACGCGCTGCAGCACGCACCGCTCGGCCGGCTGATCTCCATCGCCGGCCACGTGGTCGAGCAGCACTGGGGCCGCTACCTCGCCGAGCACCACGGCCTGACCTCCGCCGGGATGCGCGTGCTCCTCATCCTGCTGCGGGCCGGCGACAGCAGCCACCGCGAAATGGCCGAACGATGCTTCGTCCGGCCGGCCACACTCACCGGGATCGTCGACACGCTGGAGCGCGACGGCTTCGTCGCCCGGCAGCGGGACCCGAACGACCGGCGCAGCGTCCAGCTCACCCTGACCGACAAGGGCCGGCAGCACGCCCTCGCCATCATCGACCTCATTCACAGCGACCGCCCGCTCACCTCGGTCGACGCGGACCCGGCGAAGAAGGCGGTCGTGCGGGAATTCCTCACGGAAATCATCACGACCATGTCCGATGGGGACCTTCGTCGGTTGAACCGGAACAGCGAGCCCAACACCGAGAACCCATCGGGGAGCCGTCCGTGCTGATCCGCCTGCTCCGCACCCACCTGCGCCCGTACCAGCGGTTGCTGGCCGCGGTGGTGGCGTTCCAGTTCGTCGGCACGATGGCCTCGCTCTACCTGCCGAGCCTCAACGCCGACATCATCGACCGTGGCGTGGCCCTCGGCGACACCGACCAGATCCTGCGTACGGGCGGCTGGATGCTGCTCGTCAGCCTGCTCCAGATCGCCTGCTCGATCGTCGCCGTCTACCTCGGCGCGAAGACCGCGATGGGCTTCGGCCGGGACGTCCGGGCCGGCATCTTCCGCCACGTCAACCGCTTCTCCGCCCGCGAGGTGACCCGGTTCGGGGCGCCCTCGCTGATCACCCGCAACACCAACGACGTGCAGCAGGTGCAGATGCTCGTGCTGATGAGCTGCACCATGCTGGTCGCCGCCCCGATCATGAGCGTCGGCGGCGTGGTGATGGCGCTGCGCGAGGACGTCGGCCTCTCCTGGCTGATGCTGGTGTGCGTGCCGGTCCTGGCGATCGCGCTGGGCCTGATCATCCGGCGGATGGTGCCGGGCTTCCGGCTCATGCAGACCCGGATCGACACGGTGAACCGGGTGCTGCGCGAGCAGATCAGCGGCATCCGGGTCGTCCGGGCGTTCGTCCGCGAGCCGTACGAGACGAAGCGGTTCGGGGCCGCCAACGCCGACCTCACCGCGACCGCCCTGCGGGTCGGCCGGCTCCAGGCGCTCATCTTCCCAGTGGTCATGCTGGTGCTGAACGTCTCCAGCGTCGCGGTGCTCTGGTTCGGCGCGGAACGGGTCGACGCCCGGCAGATCCAGGTCGGCGCGCTGACCGCGTTCCTGCAGTACCTGATGCAGATCCTGATGGCGGTCATGATGGCCACCTTCATGCTGATGATGGTGCCGCGCGCGGCGGTCTGCGCCGAGCGGATCGTCGAGGTGCTGGACACCGATTCCTCGGTGGCGCCGCCGGCCGAGCCGATGCTCGCCATGACCCGCCCCGCCGAGCTGGAACTCCGCCGGGTCGGCTTCCAGTACCCCGGGGCGAGCGCGCCGGTGCTGCACGACATCTCGTTCCGGGCCAGCCCCGGCCGAACCACGGCCATCATCGGGTCCACCGGCGCCGGCAAGACCACGCTGCTCACGCTGATCCCCCGGCTGGTGGACCCGACCGCCGGCGCGGTGCTGGTCGACGGGATGGACGTGCGGCTCATGGAACTGGACGAGGTGTGGCGCCGGATCGGGCTGGTGCCACAGCGGCCGTACCTGTTCAGCGGCACGGTGGCCAGCAACCTCCGGTACGGCAACCCGGACGCGACCGACGCCGAACTCTGGGCGGCGTTGGAGGTCGCCCAGGCCCGGGACTTCGTCGCGGAGATGCCGGGCGGGCTCGACGCCTCGATCGCGCAGGGCGGCACGAACGTCTCGGGCGGCCAGCGGCAGCGGCTCGCGATCGCCCGAGCGCTGGTCCGGAGGCCGGAGATCTACCTGTTCGACGACTCGTTCTCCGCGCTGGACCTGGGCACCGACGCGCGGCTGCGGGCCGCGCTGAAGCCGGTCACCGCGAACGCGGCGGTGGTGATCGTGGCCCAGCGGGTGTCCACGATCGTCGACGCCGACCAGATCATCGTGCTGGAGGACGGGGGCGTCATCGGCATGGGACGACACGAGGAACTGCTGGAGAGCTGCCCGACGTACGCCGAGATCGTGGCGTCCCAGCAGACGGCGGAGGTGACCGCGTGAGCGCCGTGCCCGGGCAGAAGCCGGCCGGCGGGCCGCCGAAGGCCGGCCCGCCGGGGGGCGGCGCCGACGGGCGGATGCCGAACCGGCTGCCGCCGGCCGGGCGGCGCCCCGGCCAGGGGCCGCCGTGGATGGGCGCCGCGATGCCGGCGGAGAAGTCGATGAACTTCGGCCCGTCCGCCCGGCGGCTGCTGCGCCGCCTCCGGCCGCACCGGCTGCAACTGGCCGCGATCATCACCCTGGCGGTGGGCAGCGTCGCGGCGAGTGTGATCGGCCCGAAGATCCTCGGCCACGCCACCGACCTCATCTTCAGCGGGGTGATCGGCCGCCAGATCCCCGCGGGCCTCACCGCCGAGCAGGCGGTGGCCGCGGCCCGGGCGGCCGGCAACGACACCTACGCCGACATGCTGGCCCGGATGGACGTGGTGCCCGGGGGGGGCATCGACTTCACCGCGCTGGGCCGCACCCTCACCCTGGCGCTCGGGCTCTACCTCTGTGCCAGCCTGCTGATGTGGTGGCAGGGCTGGCTGCTCAACGGGGTGGTGCAGCGGACCGTGCTGCGGCTGCGCGACGAGGTGGAGGCGAAGCTCAACCGGCTGCCGCTGCCCTACTTCGACCGGCAGCCCCGGGGCGAGCTGCTCAGTCGGGTCACCAACGACATCGACAACATCTCGCAGACCCTGTCGCAGACGCTGAGCCAACTGCTCTCCGCGCTGCTGACCGTGGTCGGCGTACTGGCCATGATGTTCTGGATCTCGCCGCTGCTGGCCCTGGTCGCCCTGGTGGCGGTGCCCCTGTCGGTGATCGTCACCCAGCAGATCGCGAAGCGGTCGCAGCGCCGGTTCATCGCCCAGTGGCGGCACACCGGTGAGCTGAACGGCCTGATCGAGGAGGCGTACACCGGCCACGAACTGGTCAAGGTCTTCGGCCGGCAGCGGGAGGTGGAGGCCGCCTTCGCGGCCAAGAACGACGAGCTGTTCCGGGCCAGCTTCGGGGCCCAGTTCATCTCCGGGATCATCATGCCGGCGATGATGTTCGTCGGGAACCTCAGCTACGTCGCGATCGCCGTGGTCGGCGGGCTGCGGGTGGCCTCCGGGTCGATGAGCCTCGGCGACGTGCAGGCGTTCATCCAGTACTCGCGGCAGTTCACTCAGCCGCTCACCCAGGTCGCCTCGATGGCGAACCTGCTCCAGTCCGGGGTGGCCTCCGCCGAGCGGGTCTTCGAGGTGCTCGACGCCGAGGAGCAGGCCCCGGACCGGCCCGCGCCGCCGCGGGTCACCGGCCGGGTCGAGTTCGACCACGTCTCGTTCCGGTACGACCCGGACAAGCCGCTGATCGACGACCTGTCGCTGCTCGCCGAACCCGGGCACACGGTGGCCATCGTCGGGCCGACCGGCGCCGGCAAGACCACCCTGGTCAACCTGATCATGCGGTTCTACGAGCTGGACGCCGGGCGGATCACCCTCGACGGGGTGGACATCACCAGCATGCCCCGCGAGGAGCTGCGCGGCCGGATCGGCATGGTGCTCCAGGACACCTGGCTCTTCGGCGGCACCATCCGGGACAACATCGCGTACGGGCGGCCGAACGCCACCGAGGAGGAGATCCTCGCGGCGGCCCGGGCCACCTTCGTGGACCGGTTCGTCCGCAGCCTCCCCAACGGGTACGACACCGTGATCGACGAGGAGGGCAGCAACGTCAGCGCCGGCGAGAAGCAGCTCATCACCATCGCCCGGGCATTCCTCGCCGAGCCGTCCCTGCTGATCCTCGACGAGGCGACCAGCTCGGTGGACACCCGGACCGAGGTGCTGCTCCAGCGGGCCATGGCGGCGCTGCGCTCGGACCGGACCAGCTTCGTCATCGCGCACCGGCTCTCCACGATCCGCGACGCCGACCTGATCCTGATGATGGACCAGGGCCGGATCGTGGAGCAGGGCACGCACGACCAGCTCCTCGCCGCCGACGGGGCGTACGCCCGGCTGTACCGGTCGCAGTTCCGGGGCGCGGCGGTCGACGAGGAGGCTCCCGCGCCGCTGGCGGCGGCCGGACCGCCCGGGAAGCCGGCCGCCGGACCGCCCGGCAGGCCAGCGGCCGCACCGGCGGGGCGCTGACGTGCACGTCAGGAGCGGCCCGGCACCGGCTCCCCGCCCCAACGGTGGGGGGCCGGTGCCGTTGGACGGCGCCGGGGGCGGGGATCCGGCCAGGATCCCTGCGGGTCGACGGTCAGGCCGGCCGGAGCAGGTCGGCCGAGCGGGCGGCCACCACGGCGCCGATCAGCCCCAGCGCGTCGGCCGCCGGCATCGGGTCGAGCCCGCGCCCGTCGCGCAGGCGCAGGGAGATCGATCCGTCCGCCGCCTCCCGGGGGCCGACCACCCCGACGTACGGCACCTTGCGGCGGGCCGCGTCGCGGATCCGGGCACCCAACGAGCCGGCGAGGTCGACCTCGGCCCGCAGCCCGGCCGCCTCGGCCCGGCGGGCCAGCTCGACGGCGGCGTCCGCCTGGCCGTCGTCCACCGGGAGGAGCACCAGCTGCACCGGGGCGTACCAGGCGGGGAAGGCGCCCGCGTGCACCTCGATCAGGTAGGCGAAGAGCCGTTCCATGCTGCCGACCAGGCTGCGGTGCACCATCACCGGCCGCTTCCGGCTCCCATCCGCGTCGGTGTACGACAGGTCGAACCGCTCCGGCTTGTCGAAGTCGAGCTGGATGGTGGAGATGGTCGACTCCCGACCGGCCGGGTCGACGATCTGGATGTCGATCTTCGGGCCGTAGAAGGCCGCCTCGCCGGGCCCCTCGGTGAAGTCGACCCCGTCGAGCGCCGCCCGGAGCAGGTCCTCGGCCCGCGCCCACTGGGCGTCGTCGCCGACGTACTTCTCGCCCGGCCCGCGCAGCGACAGCCGGAACCCGGCCGGCCGCACACCGAGCGCGGCGTGCGCCGCGCGGATCAGCCGGAGGATCTCGCGTACCTCGTCGCCGACCTGCTCCAGCGCGCAGAAGTTGTGCGCGTCGTTGAGCGAGATGGCGCGCACCCGGGACAGCCCGCCGAGCACCCCGGAGCGCTCCGCCCGGTACATCCCGCCGATCTCCGCGATCCGCAGCGGCAGCTCCCGGTAGGAGCGGCCGCGGGCCCGGTAGACCAGCGCGTGGTGCGGGCAGAGCGCCGGGCGCAGCACGAACTCGTCGTCGGCGCTCAGCCGCAGCGGCGGGAACATGTCGTCGGCGAAGTAGCCGAGGTGCCCGGAGAGCTCGAACAGCTCCCGTTTGCCCAGCGGCGGCGAGTAGACGTGCCGGTAGCCGGCCCGGCGCTCCAGGTCCCGCACGTACTCCTCGACGGCGTGCCGGGCGGCGGCGCCGGCCGGCAGCCAGATCGGCAGCCCGGCGCCCGCCAGCGGGTCGGAGACGAACAGCTCCAGCTCCCGGCCGAGCCTGCGGTGGTCGATCATGTCGCTCTCCTTGATCGGGTACGACCCGGAGGCGAGCTGGCCCGGAACGCCGCGAGGCCCCGGGGCGGTTCGCCCCGGGGCCTCGTCGACGGAAACGTCAGTGCGGCGCGCCGGGGATTCCCGGCGTCGTGGTCACCACCGCGCTGCGCATGCGGCGACGGTACGCGCGACGGATCGGGTCGCGCACCCGGATTTCGGGGAGCGGGGGCGGGTCGCCGGCACGGGACCTGCCGGCGACCCGCAGCGACCCGGTCGTCAGGAACGGGGGACCCGACGGTCACGGGGTCGCGTGACAACGGTACGCCGGGAATCGGTGATCTGCCGCCCGCCGCGCTCGTCGGCGCCGCGCCCGGGGGTCGTCACATCCGGTCGTCCCAGGTCGTCGTCCACGGGTGGCCGGGTGGTGTCAGTGGTCACCACCGGGCGGGGCTGTCCGCGGTGACGCCGGACACGCCGTCAGGCTCGGTGCGGTTCAACGGGGAAATCCGGCGAGGTGGCGGTCGTGGCCGAACTCATCTCTGACGTCGCGTCGCCGACGTGGGCGTACGTCGTGCTGCTGGGGTTGCTGGTCGCCGACGCCTTCGTGCCGGTCGTGCCGACCCAGGTCGTCATGATCACCAGCGGTGCGCTGACCGTCTACGGCGGGCTCAGCCTGCCGCTCACCATCGCGGTCGGCGCGCTCGGTGTCTTCGCCGGCGACCTCGCCTGCTACCTGCTGGGCCGGGGCGCCCCGGACCGCCGGGTGTCCCGGCACGCCGTGCCGAGCCGGGCCCGCCGGGCCGTCGCCCGGGTGACCCGGGGACTGCGCGAGCCAGGGCCGCTGGTCATCCTGCTCTGCCGCTTCGTACCCGGCGGCCGGATGGCGGCCTGCTTCTCGGCCGGGCGCAGCCGCTACCCCTACCGCCTCTTCCTGCTGTACGAGGCCGCCGCCGCCACCGGCTGGGCCAGCTACGGCACGCTGGTCGGCCACCTGGGTGGCCGGGCGTTGACCGAGTCGGCCTGGCGGCTGGCGGTGATCGGCGGGGCGGCGGCGGCCGGGTTCGCCGCGGCCGGCTGGGCGATGACCGCGATCAGCGCCCGCAGCTCCCGCACCGAGACCCCGGTCAAGGTCCCGGTCGACTGATCGGCATCTAGGGGGCGACCCGGGGATCGAAGTGGGTGGCGGTCCCGGATCCGTTTCGGGTGGTTCCGGCGACAGGCTGAGGCATGCCTGGAATCCGAAGGAGCGGCCTGCTGGCCCTCGGCGGGATCGCCCTGGCGGCGGTGCTCGCCGTGCTCGGTCATCTTGAGGTGAACGACAACCTGAACCCCTGGTCGCTGACCGTCAGCGACTTCGCCGTCTCCGACCGGGGCGGCGTCATCGACGTGGCGATGGCGGTGCTCGCGGCGGCCACCGTCGTGCTCCTGCCGGCGCTGCGCCGGGCCGGTGCCGGCCGGCCGGCGGGCTTCCTGCTCGCGGCGTGGGCGGCCGGCCTGGTCACCGCCGCCGTGGTGCCCACCAACGAACCCGGTCTGCCCATGGACACCGCCGCCTACGCGCACCGGTACGCCTCGGTGGTCGCCTTCGTCGCCCTGCCGGCCGCCGGCTGGCTGCTCGCCGGCCGGCTGGGCGGACGCGCGCCGGGCTGGCTGCGCGGGCTCGCCCTGACCAGCCTGCTGCTGGCCGGGGCGATGGTCTGGTCCGCGTACCCGGGAGACCGGGCGCTGATCGGCCTCGCCGAACGGCTGCTCATCCTCGCGGAGGTCGCGCTGCTCGCCGTGGTGGCGGCCTACCTGGCCGGCCGGCCGGCGCGCCGGCCCGGGAAGGTCACTCCAGTTCGTGGAGCATGAGCTGGCGGGCGGCCTCGGTGATCGAGCCCGACAGCGAGGGGTAGATGGTGATGGTCTGGGCCAGCTCGTTGACCGTGAGGTTGTTCTCCACCGCCATGGTGATCGGCAGGATCAGCTCGCTGGCCTTGGGCGCCACCACCACGCCGCCGATCACCTGGCCGCTGGCCGGGCGGCAGAAGAGCTTGACGAAGCCGTCGGCCAGGTCGTCCATCTTCGCCCGGGCGTTGCCGGAGAGCGGCAGCATCACCTGGCGGGCCGGGACCTTGCCGGCGTCCACCTCGTTCTGCGAGACGCCGACGGTGGCCAGTTCGGGGTCGGTGAAGACGTTCGCCGCGACGGTACGCAGCCGCAGCGGCCGGACCGCCTCACCGAGCGCGTGCCACATGGCGATCCGGCCCTGCATCGCGGCGACGCTGGCCAGCGGCAGCACGCCGGTGCAGTCGCCGGCCGCGTAGATGCCGGGGACGTTGGTGCGGGACACCCGGTCGACGGTGACGTAGCCGCCACGGGCCAGCTCGACGCCGTACTCGGCGAGGCCCAGGTTGGCGGTGTTGGGGATCGAGCCGACCGCGATCAGCGCGTGCGAGCCGAACACCTTGCGGCCGTCGGAGAGCTCCACCTCCACGCCGTCCCCGGTCCGGCGGACCGCCTCGGCCCGGGAGTTGTTGAGGATGCTCATGCCGCGGTTGCGGAAGACCCGCTCGATCGCCGACGCGGCGTCGGCGTCCTCGTGCGGCATGACCCGGTCCCGGCTGGAGACCAGGGTGACCTCGACGCCCATCGCCAGGTAGGCGCTGGCGAACTCGGCGCCGGTCACGCCGGAGCCGACCACGATCAGGTGCTCGGGCAGCGCGGGCAGGTCGTACACCTGGCGCCAGGTCAGGATGCGCTCGCCGTCCGGGACGGCGGTGGGGAGCTGGCGCGGGGTGGCACCGGTGGCGATCAGGACGGTGGACGCGGCGATCGAGTAGTCCGCGGCGCCGTCGGCCGGGCTCACGACCACCCGGTGGGTGTGCCCGAGGGTGTCCTCGCCCAGCCGGGCGGTCCCGGCCACGAACTCGACCCCGGCCTTGATCAGCTTGGCGTGGATGTCGGCGGACTGGGCCAACGCGAGCCGCTTCACCCGCTCGTGCACCGCCGGGGCGTCGACGGTGACCGCCTCCAGCCCGTCGGAGTGCACCCCGAACTCCTCGGTGTCCCGGTAGCCGGTGACCACCTCCGAGCTGGCGATGAAGGTCTTCGACGGGACGCAGTCGGAGAGCACGCAGGCGCCGCCGGCCCCCTCCGCCTCGACCACGGTGACATCAGCGTCCAGCTGGGCGGCGACCAGCGCCGCCTCGTACCCGGCCGGCCCTCCGCCGATGATCACGATCTGGCTCACAGCGCTCGCCCCTCGTCAATGCTCACAGTGACTTTCTTCTCCCCATCCCGCTCGACACGCACCGTCGTATTCTCCCCCACCCGCCGGCCGGGCTATCGTCATCGCCGTGCGTCTTTACGCCGCTTACGGCTCAAACCTGGACCCCGCCCGCATGCGCGCCTACTGCCCGCATTCGCCGATGGTGGGCACCGGCTGGCTGGAGGGGTGGCGGCTCACCTTCGCGGGCGAGGATGTCATCGGCTGGGAGGGCTCGGTCAGCACCGTGGTCGAGTCCCCCGGTGACCGGGTCTTCGTGGCGCTCTACGACATCCACGCCTACGACGCCGCGCAGCTCGACGAGATCGAGGGCGTCACCGCCGGGACGTACCGGAAGCTCACCGTCCGCGTGTCGACGCTGGACGGCGACGTGACCGCATGGGTCTACGTCTTCGACGGGTACGAGGGTGGCCTGCCGACGTCGTGGTATCTGTCGGAGATCGCGAACGCGGCCGAGAAGGCGGGCGCGCCGGACGACTACGTCACCGGGCTGCGGTCCCGCCCCACCGGCACCGCGTCGGCGTAGCGCGTATCGCACGCGTCAAGTGTCCTCCGGCGGGTCGGCCCGCCGGGCGGCGACCCCGCAGCGGGTCGCCTATCACACATCCGTGGCGCTGACCGTCCGCTCGTACATGTCGGTCCAGCGCTCCTCCGCCAGCCCGACCGAGCGGTAGAGCGTGATCGGGACGGTCGGGTTGGCCAGGTCGACCCCGAGCCCGGCACCGGCCCGGCCCTTGGCGGCGTAGACCGCGAAGGCCCGCCGCAGCAGCGCCGCGCCCACCCCGCGCCGTCGGTATCCGGGCACCACCGACAGCGTCCGGACCCAGCCCATGTCGTGGTCGAGCGCCTGGTCCGACGACTGGAGCCCGCCGGCGGCCACGCCGTCGACCTCGGCGACGAACCACTCGTCCCAGACCTTGCCGGACGACGGGAGCAGCTCCCGCCACCGCTCGAAGTCGAGCGGCTCGTAGTCGGGGGTGTCCCGGAAGGCGGTGTCGAAGATCCGGTGGAACTGCCGCAGGTCCGCCTCGTCGTCGGGGCGCAGCGGCCGGACCGTCACCCCGGGCGGCGGCGGCGCGGCGGGCAGGTCGGCCAGGGAGCGGGTCATCCGGAGGTACCGCTTGACCCGGTGGAAACCCGCCTCGACCAGCTCGGCCGCCCAGCGGGTCTCCGGCGCGAAGACGGCGGTGCGGACGGCGAGGGCGGGCAGGCCCCGCTCGGCGGCCCGCTCGGCGACCCGGTCGAGCAGCCGGTCCAGCAGCGGGGCGCGCAGGTCGGCACCCCGGTCGGGGTCGACGTAGACCTCGACGAACTCCCGGCCGACGCCGGTCGGGTTGCTCATGATCGTCCAGGCGACCGCGGTGCCGTCCGGATCGGTGACCAGCCAGGAGTCCTGAGCCGGGTCGACGAAGGGGGCGGTCAGGGCGTCCTGGACGTCCTCCGCGTCGAAGTCCGGGTAGCCGACGGCGAAGGTGTCGGCCGCGTGCACCACCTTCAGGATCGCGGGCACGTCGGCGAGGGTGGGGCGGCGGGCGGTCCAGCCGGCGGGAAGCGTCACGCGGCGATCCTGGCAGGCCCCCGTCCACTCCGCCCTTCATTTATCCCCGCGCAGGTGCAGCCGCGTGGTGGTGAGCAGGTTGAGCAGCTCGGCGCCCTCGCCGGGGGCGAGCGCCCGGAACGCGGCCGAGGCCAGCCGGTCGGTCACCGCCTCGGCCCAGAGTCGCTGCCGCACCAGCGGCCCCACCGGCGGGTACGGGGGCGACCAGCCACAGGCCGCGGCCCCCGCCTCCCCCTCCGGGCCGGCCAGCACCGCCTCCAGCGGGGTCATCCCGGCGGCCCGGACCGCCAGCAGGTACGCCCCGGCGAAGTGCTCGCGGAGCAGCAGCAGCCCGACCGCCGCCCGGGCCCCCGGTGAGTGGTCCGGGACCGGCATGGCCCGCCAGGCGGCGAAGAGCGGCATCCCGCTGCCGTCGGCCGCCTCGACCGCCCGTTCCAGCAGGCCGGCCAGCCGAGGCGCCTCGGGGGCGTCGCCCAGGCGCTCGGTGCCCCAGCGGCAGCACTCGGCCAGGTTCGCGTCGGCCACCGCCAGCGGCGGGACGGTCCGCACCGCCGCGTCCCAGCCGTCGGCGACCGCGTCCGGGGCGATGAACCCGAGCGCGGCGGCGACCGTCTCGGCGCGGACGTCGCCGAGCGCGCCGGCCCGGCCGGTGATGTAGAACGCCCACCCGGAGATGCCGAGCAGCCGGGCCCGGCGCAGGGTCGCCGGGCAGCGCGCGAAGGCCTCCCCCAGCTCGAGCGCCAGCGGCTTGCTGGCGGCGGCGACCTGCTCCGGGGTCATCGGCGGGGCACCGCCGTCCGTCCACCGTGGTCATCCATCACGGTCAGTCTGCCTGCTGACCACTCGCTGCGGCATCCCCCTCTTCGGCGTCGAGCGCCTCCAGCGCGGCCTCCACCTCACCGGTACGCCGACGGGCCGCGGTTAGCTGCCGTTCCGCGCCCCGCCGGGCCAGCTTGGCGCGGCTCAGCTCCTGCTCGGCGACCGCCCGTCGGCGTTCCAGCTCGGCCAGCTCGGTCTCGATCCGGTCCAGGGTGGCGGCGCCGTCCTGCTCGGCGCGGGCCGCCCCGGTCAGCTCCCGCTCGGCCCCCTGCTGGTCGTCCCGGGCCTTCGCCAGCTCGCGTTCCAGCGCGCGGCGGCGCTTCGCCCGCTCGGCCCGGGCCGCGCGCTCGGCGGCCTGCTCGTCGCGGGTCCGCCGGGCCTCGGCCCGCTCGGCCGCCCGGTCCCGCGTGGGTGGCTCCTCGACGCCCCCGGTGACCAGCCGGAGCTGCGGCCGGGGCACCTCGCCGAAGCCGGCGTAGTGGGTGGCCCGGAGCAGCCGGCCGGCCCGGATCTGCTCGGCCACCTCGGTGTCGGAGAGCGCCGCGTTGAGCGTCGCCTCGACCTCGGCCAGCGGGAGCTTCCCGGCGGGTGGGGCCGCCGGCTCGGCGGCGGCCAGCTTGCGTATCTCGGCGACCAGGGCGCCCACCACCGCCCGACGCTGCGCGGAGAGCTCGCGGAGCTTGGCGCCGCGCAGTTCGCGCTGGGCGCTGCGGAGCGACTCGGCGAGCTGCGCCAGGTCGGCGACCAGTTCGGGCCGACGGATGGCGAGCAGGTTGACCAGCCAGGCGGCGACGGTGGGCCGGCGCAGCCGGCCGATCTCCCGGGCGGCCTTCGGGTCGCCGGCCTGGCGGGCCTCGGCGACGGCGGCGTCCCGGGCGGCGACGAACCGGTCCGGCGGCGTCGCATAGAGCCGCTGGACCAGCTCACGGGAGGGGTCGGGCATCGCTCAGGCGTCGATCCGGGTGCCCGGTTCCAGGCGGCGGTAGTCGGTGTTCGACAGCGCGGCGTACTGCCGGTCGAGCACCCCGAAGCCGTTGGCGTTGAGCAGCCCGTCGTGCAGCGCGTACGCCCGTCGCGGGGCGGCCGCCCGGATGAAGTCGACCACCTCGGAGAACTTGTTCCAGGGCGCGTGGATCGGGGCGAAGAGGGTGTCCACCTGGACGTCGGGAACCACGAGCGAGTCGCCCGGGTGGTAGACCACGTCGTTGAAGAGGTAGCCCAGGTTCTGGATCACCGGGATGTCCGGGTGGATGACCGCGTGCTGGCCGCCGTACGCCCGGACGGCCACCCCGGCGGCGGTGAACGACTCGCCCGGCGCCACCACGACCAGGGCGTCGGCGGCGTCGCCGAGGACACCGGCGAGCGAGGCCGGCCCGTTGACCGGGATCGGCCGGCGGTCCAGCGCCCGGGTCAGCGCCTCCACGTTCACGTGGTCCGGGTGCTCGTGGGTGATCAGCACCGCGTCCGCCCCGTCCAGCGCCTCGGGTTCGCTGTAGACACCGGGGTCCACCACGAGCACTCCCCCGTCGTGCTCGATCCGGAGGCAGGAGTGGGCGTACTTGGTGACCTGCATCGTGACTCCTCGATTATCGAATCGTGACGTCCTCGTCGCAGTCTGCCGGAACCGGCGCGACTGCGCGTCGCGTCCGACGTATCGGCCCCGGTGGCGGGGCCGCCGAGGATCGGAGCGGGGAGATGAGCAAAAGAGGAGGACGCCGCCGCGCTGTGCTGCTGGTGGCGCTGGGTGTGATGGCGGTGCTGGCCGCGGGGGCGTGCAGTGCCGGCGGCGGCGACAACGCCGGGACTTCCGGCGCGGCCCCGGCGGCGGGCGGGGACGCCGGCGCCGGGGTGGCCCAGGACAAGGCGGCTCCGGCCCAGACCGGCGGTGCGGACCTGCGGGTCGACCAGCGGTCGATCATCTACACCGGAACGATGCAGGTCCGGGTGGACGACGTGGAACGGGCGGCCCGGGAGGCGACCGCGGCGGTGACCGCCGCGGGCGGTTTCGTCGGGGGCGACCAGCGGCAGAGCGAGTCGGCGGACGCGCGGGCCGAGTTGACCCTGCGGGTGCCGGCGGACCGGTTCACCGCGGTCATCGACCAGTTGGCCCGGCTCGGCCGGCAGGAGCGGCGCGAGGTACGCACCGAGGACGTCACCGAGGAGACCGTCGACCTGGACGCCCGGATCGCCACCCAGCGCGCCCGGGTGGACAGCGCCCGGAAGCTGCTCGCCCGGGCCACCTCGATCAACGAGCTGGTCACCCTGGAGAACGAGGTGGGCCGGCGGGAGGCCGACCTGGCCTCGCTGGAGGCGAAGAAGCGCCGGCTGGCCGACCTGACCGCACTCTCCACGATCACGGTGACGTTCCTCGGCACCGACGCGTCGACCGCCGCGAAGGAGAGCGACCTGGGCTTCCTGGTCGGGCTGCGGGGCGGCTGGGAGGCGTTCCTCGGCTCGCTGAACGTGGCGCTCACCGTGCTGGGTGCGGTGCTGCCGTTCGTGATGGTGATCGGCGTACCGGTGGCGTTGCTGGTGTGGTGGTCGCGCCGACGGCGGGCGCGGCGGACGCCGCCGGCCGGTCCGGCGCCGATGGTGCCGGCACCGGCCGGTCCGGTGGGTGGCCCGACGCCTAGCGGGCCGCCGCCACTGCCCGCAACGCGGTCTGCACCATGAGGCGCACGCCGACCGGGATGGCGCGCTCGTCCACGTCGAAGGAGGCCCGGTGCAGGTCCACGTTGGGACCGTTCCGGCCGACCCCGAGGCGGGCGAGCGCGCCCGGCACGTGCTCCAGGTACCAGGAGAAGTCCTCGCCGCCCATGCTCTGCGGGGTCTCGGCGATCCCCTCGGGGCCGAGGGCCGCGGCGGTGGCGGCGGTGAGCACGCCGATGGCGCGCGCGTCGTTGCTGACCGGCGGCCGGCCGCGCAGGTACTCCAGGTCCACCGTGGCGCCGGTGGGGGCGATGACGTCCCGGACCACCTGCGCCACGATCTTCGGGGCCTGTTCCCAGGTGTCGCGGTCCATCACCCGCAGGGTGCCGGCGGCGCAGGCCTCGGAGGGGATGACGTTGTAGCGGGTGCCGGCCGACGCGTGGCCGAACACCAGCAGCAGTCCGCTGTTGGCCGGCACCCGGCGGCTGACCAGGGCCGGCACCTCGGTGACCAGCCGGCCGAGCGCGTCGACCAGGTCCACGGTGAGGTGTGGGCGGGCGGTGTGCCCGCCCGGGCCGGTGAGCCGGACGGTGACGTTGTCGGCGGCGGCGGTGATCGGGCCGACGCGCAGGCCCACCTTGCCGACCGGGAGGTTCGGGTCGCAGTGGACGGCGAAGATCTGCACCACGTCGTCCAGCCCGCCGGCCTCGATGACCTCCAGCGAGCCGCAGGGCAGGATCTCCTCGGCCGGCTGGAAGATCAGCCGGATCCGGCCGTCGAGCTCGCCCAGGTCGGCGAGCTGGGCGAGCAGCATGCCGACGCCGAGCAGCACGGTGGTGTGCACGTCGTGCCCGCAGGCGTGGCAGGCCCCGTCGACCGTGGACCGGTACGGCACGTCCTTCGGGTCGGTCAGCGGCAGCGCGTCGATGTCGGCGCGGAGCGCGATCACCGGGCCGTCCGGGCGCCCGTCGATGTCGCAGATGACGCCGTTGCCCTTGGGCAGCAGCCGCGGCTTCAGCCCGGCGAGGGAGAGCTCCCGGTGGATCAGGGCGGCCGTCTCGAACTCCTCGCCCGACAGCTCCGGGTGGGAGTGGATGTGACGGCGGGTGGCGATGAGCCCGGGTACCCGCAGGGCGAGCAGGTGGTCCAGCTCGAAGGGCAGGGACTGGGACCCGGTTGGCGTCGTCGGCCAGGACGACGCCAGTGGGCTGCTCGAAGGCAGCGTCAACGCACTCGTCACGTCGAATTCTCGATCACTAGAGATGGATGGATCATCGGGGAGAACAGCAGACAGCCTAGACCTCCGCCGGTGACGCTGCGCAACATCTTTCGGGTAGCGGTCGGACCGCACAGCGTCACGAATCCCCTGGTGGGAGGGTTCCAAAATCTGCGGGACAGCAGGTAGATCGCGGTTGAACGACGTCATCTGCCCCACACCTCCTACAACGCGTAACCGATTCAACGGTCACCAAAACCCGGGCCGCCGTTCCGAATTGTCGCATTAGTCGCGGCAATTAACTGCCGCTCGGACAATTGCGTGACAACGCTCGGCTGTCGGGCGACCCCCGAGGGTGACATGGTGGTCGGGAGTCCGACCGCACACGCTGTCCGTCCCGATCACCGATCGGGTTACCCGCATTCCCGATCCGCACACGCACCCGGGCGACGGGCCCCACTGCCCCAACGACCGGACGGACGGGCCGGGCGTCGTCGCCCGGGAGGTCCGCACCGAGCCGTCGCCGCCCCCGCCCGCATGCGGGGAGACCATCGACTGTACGCCGCCACGGCCGCCGTGACGAGATCGTCCGCCCAGGTCAGACGCGATCCGGACAGACCAGGGCGGCCCGCGCCGCGGACCGCCCCCGGAGCCGTCAGAACCGGTCGCTCGGCCGGTACGTCCCCCACACGTCGCGCAGCGTCCCGCAGACCTCGCCGACCGTGGCCCGGACGCGCAGCGCCTCCTTCATCGGGTAGAGCACGTTCCCGCTCCCCTCGGCGGCGGTACGCAGCTCCGCCAGGGCCCGCTCGACCGCGCCCGAGTCCCGCCCGGCGCGCAGCTTGGCCAGCCGCTCCCCCTGGGCCACCTCGATCGCCGGGTCCACCCGCAGCGGCTCGTACGGCTCCTCCTCGTCGATCTGGAACCGGTTGAGCCCGACCACCACCCGCTCGCCCGAGTCGATCTCCTGCGCGATCCGGTACGCGGACTGCTCGATCTCCCGCTTCTGGAAGCCGGCCTCGATCGCGTCCACCGCCGAACCGTGGTCGAAGACCCGCTGCATCAGCTCGTCAGCGGCCGCCTCGATCTCGGCGGTCATCGCCTCCACCACGTACGACCCGGCGAACGGGTCGACCGTGGCGGTCAGGTCCGTCTCGTACGCCAGCACCTGCTGGGTCCGCAGGGCCAGCCGGGCCGCCTTCTCGGTGGGCAGCGCGATCGCCTCGTCGAAGCTGTTGGTGTGCAGCGACTGGGTGCCGCCGAGCACCGCGCCGAGGCCCTGGATCGCCACCCGCACCAGGTTCACCTCCGGCTGCTGGGCGGTGAGCTGCACGCCGGCGGTCTGGGTGTGGAACCGCAGCATCATCGACTTCGGGTTCTTCGCCCCGAACTCGTCGCGCATCAGCCGGGCCCAGATCCGCCGGGCCGCCCGGAACTTGGCGACCTCCTCCAGCAGCGTGGTCCGGGCGACGAAGAAGAACGACAGCCGGGGCGCGAAGTCGTCCACCGCCAGCCCGGCGGCGAGCGCCGCCCGGACGTACTCCACGCCGTTGGCCAGGGTGAACGCGATCTCCTGCGCGGGCGTCGCGCCGGCCTCCGCCATGTGGTAGCCGGAGATGGAGATGGTGTTCCACTTCGGCACCTCCGTGCGGCAGTACGCGAAGGTGTCGGCGACCAGCCGCAGCGAGGGCTTCGGCGGGAAGATGTAGGTCCCGCGGGCGATGTACTCCTTGAGGATGTCGTTCTGGATGGTGCCGTTGAGCGCCGAGCCCGGCACCCCGGACTCCTCGGCCACCAGCTGGTAGAGCAGCAGCAGCACCGAGCCGGGCGCGTTGATGGTCATCGAGGTGGAGACCTTGTCCAGCGGGATGCCGTCGAAGAGCAGCCGCATGTCCTCGATGGAGTCGATGGCGACGCCGACCTTGCCCACCTCGCCGTGCGCGATCGGGTCGTCGGAGTCGTAGCCCATCTGGGTGGGCAGGTCGAAGGCGACGGAGAGGCCCATGGTGCCGGCCCGCAGCAGCTGGTGGTAGCGCGCGTTGGACTCGGTGGCCGTGCCGAAGCCGGCGTACTGCCGCATGGTCCACGGGCGCGACGTGTACATCGTCGGGTAGACCCCGCGGGCGTACGGGAACTCGCCGGGGGCACCGAGTCGCTCCGCCAGCTCCCCGGGCAGGTCCGCCGCGGTGTACACGCCCTTGATCGGGAAGCCCGACTCGCTTGACCGCCGTTCGTTCATCCCCGGATGGTAGGACGCGACCGGGCATCGATGAGTGAGGGATTCCGCACACCGCGGTGACGGTGGGGGTCGAGCGAGGGGTGAGTACCTGGACACATACGGTCGAGTAGGTAAAGGTCCGCCGCGTCGGGTTTCGCATCGGCCGTCGGAACCAGCAAGATAGGGGGGTTGTGTCCCAGCCCCCTCGATATCCCCCGGTGGCTTTTCTGTGACTCAGATCCCGACGTGGAGCGGCGGACCGATCAGTCCCCCCACTGGACGCGCGGCACCCGGCACCACCATCGGTGGTCGCTACTCCCTGCGCTCGCCCGTGGGCAACGGCGGCATGGGCACGGTCTGGCGTGCCACAGACACGCTGCTGCGCCGCGACGTCGCGGTCAAGGAGGTCGTCCTCCCCCCGGGACTGGCCCCCAGCGACCGCGACGCGATGTACGAGCGCACCCTCCGTGAGGCCCGCGCCGCCGCCGCCATCCAGCACCCCGCCGTGGTCCAGGTGTACGACGTGGTGACCGAGGGCGGCCGGCCCTGGATCGTCATGGAACTGCTGGATGCGCGCAGTCTGGCCGACATGGTGATCGAGGACGGGCCGGTCCCGCCCCGCGCGGTCGCCAAGATCGGCATTGCCCTGCTCGGCGCCCTGGAGGTGGCGCACGCGATCGGCGTGCTGCACCGCGACGTCAAGCCGGCCAACGTGCTGATCTGCTCCGACGGCCGCTGCGTGCTCACCGACTTCGGCGTCGCCCGGATGCCCACGGACGTGCAGCTGACCACGCCCGGCATGGTGCTCGGCTCGCCGCACTTCATCTCGCCCGAGCGGGCGATGGGCCGGGACTTCGGCCCGCCCAGCGATCTCTTCTCGCTCGGCGTCACGCTCTACACGGCCGTCGAGGGGCGCCCGCCGTTCGACAAGGGCGATCCGATCGAGACGATGTACGCCGTGGTCGAGGACGAGCCGGCCACGCCCCAGCGCAGCGGCCCGCTGACCCGGGTGCTGATGGGTCTGCTGGAGAAGGACCCGGCCCGCCGGCTCGACGTGCACACCGCCCGGGCCATGCTGCGCGAGCTGCTCGCCGGCCCGCTGACCAGCAACGCCACCGCGGTCAACTCGGTCACCGACCCGTACGCGGTGGTGCCGGTGCAGCGGCCGGCCACGCCGCCGCCCGTCGCGACCCCGGAGCCGAAGCCGACCGGGCAGATCGGTGGCCGGGCGATGATCGGGCCGGGTGAGTCGCTGACCGACCGGCTCGCCGCCCTGCGCCGGGGCGAGCGCCCCGAGTCGGCGTCCGCCGCCGGCGGCGCCGCGCTCGACGAGACCAGCGCCGACGCGCTGGCCGGGCCGCTGCACACCCCCACGGGCGCCATGCCCGCGACCGGCGCCCCGGAGGCCACCCAACGGATCTCGCCGGACGCCACCCAGCGCGTCCCGGCCGGCTACCCGGACGCCACCCAGCCGGGGTACGGCCGCCCCGCAGACGCCACCCAGCCGGTGTACGGCCGCCCCGCAGACGCCACCCAGCCGGTGTACGGCGGCAACCAGTGGTCGGTGCCGGGTACCGGCCAACCGTGGGCGACCCCCGCCGCGGCGCCGGCCGGCGGTGGCGCCGGCAAGGCCAAGGGCGTCGGCGGCCAGCTCGTCGACACGGTCAAGGGCTGGCCGCGCAAGGTGCAGCTCGCGGTGGCGGGCGGCGTCGCCGTGCTGCTGCTGATCGGGGTGTTCGCCCTCTCCGGCGGCGACGACCCGGGCCCGCCGCCGATCGTGACCTCGCTGCCCACCGCCACCGCCCCGGCCTCGTCACCGGTGGACATGGAGGAACAGTCCGTCAAGGGCGTCACCCTCCAGGTGCCGAAGGGTTGGGACAAGAAGACCGGCGGCGTCTTCGTCGACTTCGTCGACCCGCAGCAGGACGGTCGGAAGGTGCGGATCCTCGCCGAGGGCTGGCAGGGCGACTCGAAGGGCTGGGCCGAGTTCGCCTCGCGCAACCTGCGGACCAAGAGCAAGTCCTGCGCCGAGCCGTACGACCAGCTGGCGATGACGGAGACGACGCTGGCCGGCAAGCCGGCGGCCGAGTTCGAGTACACCTGCGGCGACGGCGACACCAAGCGACACGGCGTGTGGCGCGGCGTGGTGCACGATGGCAAGGTCTACTCGTTCTACCTGACCGCCAACGACGCCAACTTCGCCGCCAGCCGGCCGATCTTCGACGCGATGGCCAGGTCGTTCCAGTTCGCCTCGGCCAACTGAACCGAGGCCGACGGACCGTGGTGATCCGCCGCCGTGCTATCAAGAGGCAATGGCGGCGGATACCACTGATCTTGACGAACTTCGCGCACAGGCCCGGCGGTGGCTCGACGACGACCCCGACCCGGCCAGCCGCGACGAGCTGCGCGTCGTCCTCGACGGGCTGCCTGGCAGCGCGCCGGAGCTGGCCGACCGGTTCGCCGGTCCGCTGACCTTCGGCACCGCCGGGCTGCGCGGCCCGCTGCGGGCCGGCCCGAACGGCATGAACCTCGCCGTGGTCACCCAGGCCGCCGCCGGGCTGGTCACCTGGCTCGCCGACCAGGGCGGCACAGGTCCGCTGGTGATCGGGTACGACGCCCGGCACGGCTCGCGGGCCTTCGCCGAGCGCACCGCCCAGGTCGCCACCGGCGCCGGTCGCCCGGCGCTGCTGCTCCCCCGCCCGCTGCCCACCCCGGTGCTCGCGTACGCGGTGCGCCACCTCGGCGCGGTGGCCGGCGTGATGGTCACCGCCAGCCACAACCCGCCCCAGGACAACGGCTACAAGGTCTACCTCGGCGCCGCGCTCGGCGGGGAGCTGGGCGCGGGCGCCCAGATCGTGCCGCCGGCCGACGCCGGCATCGAGACGGCCATCCGGGCCGTCGGGGCGCTGACGCAGGTGCCGCTCGGCCCGCCCGGCGAGGTGCTCGGCGACGACCTGGTCGCCGCGTACGTCGAGCGCGCCGCCGCGGTGGTCGACCCGACCGGTCCACGCGACCTGAAGGTGGCCTACACCCCGCTGCACGGGGTGGGGGGCGCGGTGCTCACCGCCGCCTTCTCCCACGCCGGATTCCCGGTACCGGGCGTGGTGCCGGACCAGGCCGAGCCGGATCCGGACTTCCCGACGGTCAGCTTCCCGAACCCGGAGGAGCCGGGCGCGGTGGACAAGCTGGTCGCGCTGGCCGGCACGATCGGCGCGGACCTCGCCATCGCCAACGACCCCGACGCGGACCGCTGCGCGGTGGCCGTGCCGGACGGGGCCGACGGTTGGCGGATGCTGCGCGGGGACGAGGTGGGCGCGCTGCTCGCCGACCACCTGATGCGCCGCGGGGTGACCGGGCTCTACGCCACCACCATCGTGTCGTCCTCCCTGCTCCGGTCCATGTGCGCCGCCCGGGGTCTGCCGTACGACGAGACGCTGACCGGGTTCAAGTGGATCGTTCGGGCCGGTGGCGGGACCGAGCCGCTGGTCTTCGGCTACGAGGAGGCGCTCGGCTACTGCGTCGCCCCGGAGCACGTCCGCGACAAGGACGGCATCACCGCCGCGCTGACCGTCGCCGAGCTGGCCGCCGGCCTCAAAGCGAAGGGCCGGACGCTCAGCGACCGGCTGGACGAGCTGGCCGCCGAGTTCGGCGTGCACCACACCGACCAGCTCTCGGTCCGGGTGGACGACCTGCGGCTGATCGCGGAGATGATGACCCGGATCCGGACGACCACCCCGACCTCGCTGCTCGGGCACCCGGTGACCGAGGCGTCCGACCTGCTCCCGAGGGCGGACGTGGTGATCCTGCGGACCGACGCGGCCCGGGTGGTGATCCGCCCCTCCGGCACCGAGCCGAAGCTCAAGGCGTACCTGGAGGTGGTGGAGCCGGTCACCGACGGCGACATCCCCGCGGCCCGGCGCCGCGCCCAGACCGCGATCACGTCTCTCCGCACCGAGATCGCGGCCGCCCTCGGCCGGTAGGCGCAGGCAGGGCTCCCGCTGGACAGCTGCTCGTCGACCGGGGGCCCTGCCGTACCGCAGGCGTTACGAGGCGCGCTTGCCGAGGGCGGCGTCGACCGCCTGGGCCAGGGCGGCGATGACCAGGCTGACGGAGGGGCGGACAACGGAGTCGTCCAGGCTGACGGTGCCGGCGAAACCGGCGCTGGCGGCGATCTCCTGCAGTCGCGTGCCGGCCTCCTCGGCGGTGGTGCCGGTCAGGCCGAGGGCCGGTTCCATCCGCAGCACGGCCACCAGCGTGGCGAGCGCGGCGGTCCGCTCGTCGGGGACCTGCCCGCCGGTCAGCGCCTCGGCCAGCCGGCCCCGGATGTCGGCCTCGACCGAGGCGTCGGCGACCGGGTAGCGGTGCACGTGGATGAAGCCGAGCTCGGTCTCGTCGACGTCCCGGACCACGCCCCGGCCGCAGAGGTCGCCGAGGATCCGGTCGCGCAGGCCGTGCCGCAGCCGCTGTACCCAGGAGGACGGGGTGTGCGGGGTGTCGGCGGCGATTCGGGCGAGGACGTCGTCGGCGATCGGCTCGCCGGTCGGGGTCGGGTCGACCGCCGCGAGGGAACCCTCGGCGTAGGCGATCCGGCCGGCCAGGGCCAGCTCGACCAGCACCGCGGCGGCCATGCCGAGGTCCAGGCTGATCCGGGGCATGGTCGCCTTGCCGGTTTCGTCGTCATAGGCGAGGAGCAGCAGCTCTTCGGCGAGCGCAACACCAGTCATGGCCCGGAACGGTAGCGCCTCCCCGCACCCCGCGCACGGACTCGCCCACGCGTCCCCGGCGCCCGCCAAATTCCCGGAAAGAGGGCTGGTTCCGTGCGGGATGAGCCCTCTTTCCGGGAATCTGCCCGCAGCGATGCGGGGTCAGAAGCGGGGCATGCCGCCGAACTGGCGGTCGCCGGCGTCGCCGAGGCCGGGGACGATGAACATCCGGTCGTTGAGGCCCTCGTCGATCGAGGCGGTGACCAGGCGCAGCGGCAGGCCGCTCTGCGCCAGCCGCTCGATGCCGACCGGCGCGGCGAGGACGCAGAGCACGGTGATGTCGGTGCAGCCGCGGGCGGCCAGTAGCCGACAGCTGTGCTCCAACGAGCCGCCGGTGGCCAGCATCGGGTCGAGGACCAGCACCGGCCGGCCGGTCAGGTCCCGGGGCAGGGACTCCATGTACGCGCGCGGCTCGTACGTCTCCTCGTCGCGGGCCAGGCCCACGAAGCCCATCGACGACTCGGGGAGGAGCCCGAGCGCGGCGTCGGCCATGCCGAGACCGGCCCGCAGCACCGGCACCAGCAGCGGCGGGTTCGCCAGCCGGGTGCCCTCGGCGCCGGTGACCGGGGTCTGCACCGGGTACTTCTCGATCGGGAACGAGCGCGCGGCCTCGTACACCAGCATCGTGGTGAGTTCGTGCAGTGCGGCCCGGAAGTTCGCCGAGTCGGTCCGGGCGTCCCGCATGGCGGTGAGCCGCGCCTGGGCGAGCGGGTGGTCAATGACGAGTACGTCCACGATCGCTCAACCTACCGGTCCGGAGTGCGGCGCACTGCAGGTGCGGGGTGACCAGCGACCCCGCTCACGGTCGGCCCGACGTGACCAAGATCACTCGGCGCGCGGGTGCGTAGTATTCGTGGCATGACGGCGACAGCGACGTCGGCCCGGTCGGAGCTCTCCGAGCTGGGACGATCCGAGACCGCTCTGCGGACCTTCCTGCACGGCCTGCCCGGCGTGGACCAGGTCGGCGCGGAGCAGCGGGCGGCACAACTCGGCACCCGCTCCATCAAGACCACCGCGAAGGCCCAGGCGATCGACCTGGCCATCCGGATGGTCGACCTGACCACCCTCGAAGGGGCCGACACCCCTGGCAAGGTGCGGGCGCTCGCCGCCAAGGCGCTGCGTCCCGACCCGGCCGACCCGTCCTGTCCGCACGTCGGCGCGGTCTGCGTCTACCCAGCGATGGTCCCGTACGTGGCCGAGGTGTTGGCCGGTAGCGGTGTGCACCTGGCCAGCGTGGCGACCGCCTTTCCCTCCGGCCAGGCCCCGCTGGAGGTGAAGCTCGCCGACACCCGGGCGGCCGTCGCGGCCGGCGCCGACGAGATCGACATGGTGATCAACCGGGGCGCGTTCCTGGCCGGCCGCTACAAGGAGGTCTACGACGAGATCGTGGCCACCAAGGAGGCCTGCGGCGACGCCCACCTCAAGGTGATCCTGGAGACCGGCGAGCTGGCCACCTACGACAACGTGCGGCGGGCCTCCTGGCTGGCCATGCTGGCCGGCGGCGACTTCATCAAGACCTCCACCGGCAAGGTCCCGATCGCGGCCACCATGCCGGTGACCCTGGTGATGCTGGAGGCGGTCCGCGACTTCCGCGCCGCCACCGGGCGGCAGGTCGGCGTGAAGCCGGCCGGCGGCATCAAGACCACCAAGGACGCGATCAAGTACCTGGTCATGGTCAACGAGACCGTCGGCGCGGACTGGCTGGACCCGGACTGGTTCCGGTTCGGCGCGTCCAGCCTGCTGAACGACCTGCTGATGCAGCGCACCAAGCTGAAGACCGGCGTCTACTCCGGTCCCGACTACTTCACCCTGGACTGAGCGCGATGTTCGAATACGCACCCGCCCCCGAGTCGCGCTCGGTGGTGGACATCAAGCCCTCGTACGGGCTCTTCGTCGACGGGAAGTTCGTCGACCCGGTCGACGGCGGCAACTTCAAGTCGATCAACCCGGCCTCCGAGGAGGTCCTCGCCGAGGTCGCCGAGGCCGGCAACGAGGACGTGGACCGGGCGGTCCGCGCCGCCCGGAAGGCGTACGAGAAGGTCTGGGGTCCGATGCCGGGCCGCGACCGGGCCAAGTACCTGTTCCGGATCGCCCGGATCATCCAGGAGCGCTCCCGCGAGCTGGCCGTGCTGGAGTCCCTGGACAACGGCAAGCCGATCAAGGAGTCGCGGGACGTCGACGTGCCGCTCGTCGCCGCCCACTTCTTCTACTACGCCGGCTGGGCGGACAAGCTGGAGCACGCGGGCTTCGGGGCGAACCCCCGGCCGCTGGGCGTGGCCGCGCAGGTCATCCCGTGGAACTTCCCGCTGCTCATGCTGGCCTGGAAGATCGCCCCGGCGCTGGCCGCCGGCAACACCGTGGTGCTCAAGCCGGCCGAGACCACCCCGCTGACGGCGCTGCTCTTCGCCGAGATCTGCCAGCAGGCCGACCTGCCGGCCGGCGTGGTCAACATCGTCACCGGCGCGGGCGACACCGGCCGGGCGCTGGTCGAGCACCCGGGCGTGGACAAGGTCGCCTTCACCGGCTCCACCGAGGTCGGCAAGGCCATCGCCCGCTCGGTCGCCGGCACCCGCAAGAAGCTCACGCTGGAGCTGGGCGGCAAGGCGGCCAACATCGTCTTCGACGACGCGCCGATCGATCAGGCGGTCGAGGGCATCGTCAACGGCATCTTCTTCAACCAGGGGCACGTCTGCTGCGCCGGCTCGCGCCTGCTGATCCAGGAGTCGGTCGCCGACCGGGTGCTGGAGTCCCTGAAGCGCCGGATGGCGCAGCTGCGCGTCGGCGACCCGCTGGACAAGAACACCGACATCGGCGCGATCAACTCGGCCGCCCAGCTGGCCCGGATCCGGGAACTCTCCGAGGCCGGCTCGGCCGAGGGCGCCGAGCGCTGGTCGCCGCCGTGTGAGCTGCCCGACCGCGGCTTCTGGTTCGCGCCGACCATCTTCACCGGCGTCACCCAGGCGCACCGGATCGCCCGCGAGGAGATCTTCGGCCCGGTGCTGTCCGTGCTGACCTTCCGCACCCCGGCCGAGGCCGTGGAGAAGGCCAACAACACCCCGTACGGGCTGTCGGCCGGGATCTGGACCGACAAGGGCTCCCGGATCCTGTGGATGGCCGACCGGCTGCGCGCCGGCGTGGTCTGGGCCAACACGTTCAACAAGTTCGACCCCACCTCGCCGTTCGGCGGCTACAAGGAGTCGGGCTACGGTCGCGAGGGCGGCCGGCACGGGCTGGAGGCGTACCTCAATGTCTGAGCGGGTCGCGGTACGCAAGACGTACAAGCTCTTCATCGGCGGGAAGTTCCCGCGCAGCGAGTCGGGACGGTCGTACATCGTGCAGGACTCCAACGTCGTACTCGCCTCCCGCAAGGACGCGCGCGACGCGGTCCTGGCCGCCCGGGCCGCCGTGAAGGGCTGGGCCGGGGCGACCGCGTACAACCGGGGTCAGATCCTCTACCGGGTCGCCGAGATGCTGGAGGGCCGCCGCGAGCAGTTCGTCGCGCTCGGCGTGCCGGCCGACGAGGTCGACGCGGCGATCGACCGCTGGGTCTGGTACGCCGGCTGGTCGGACAAGCTCCCGCAGGTGTACGGGGGTGCGAACCCGGTCGCCGGGCCGTACTTCAACCTGTCCGCGCCCGAGCCGACCGGCGTGGTGGCCGTGGTGGCCCCCGAGGCGCCGGCGCTGCTCGGCCTGGTCAGCGTGATCGCGCCGGCGATCGTCACCGGCAACACCGTGGTGGTGGCGGCCTCGCCGGCCGCGCCGCTGGCCGCGGTGACGCTGGCCGAGGTGCTGGCCACCTCCGACCTGCCCGGCGGGGTGGTCAACGTCCTCACCGGCCGGCTGTCGGAGACCGTGCCGACGCTGGCCTCGCACATGGACGTCAACGCGATCGACCTCACCGGGGTGACCGACGCCGAGCTGGCGGTGGACCTGGAGGTCAAGGCGGCGGAGAACCTCAAGCGGGTGCTCCGGCCGGCGCCGGCCGACCACGACTGGTCCGCCGACCCGGGCCTCGCCCGGATGACCACGCTCCTGGAGACGAAGACCGTCTGGCACCCCAAGGGCGTCTGACCCTCGTCGCTCCCGGCAGGAGTGGCCGCCGATCCCCGGCCGGCCACTCCTGCCGTTTCCGGCCCTCGCCGGCGGCGCGACCTCGCCGAACCGGTGTCGATCATGTCCGGCGCCGGCCGGGTGCGGGGCTGCCCTGGCCGGCTGGGCGATCGGGTAGTCCACGCCGCCCCGCGGGGCCACCTACTACGCGAGGTAGGATTGGCGGGTGACTCGGCTCGGTGATCTCGAACGTGCGGTGATGGACGTGCTGTGGGACTCGGTCCCCGCCACGTCGGACGGCGTGACCGTGCGCGAGGTCGCCGACGCCCTCGACGGGCGGGAGCTGGCCTACACGACCGTGATGACCGTGCTGGACCGGCTCGCCGGCAAGGGCATGGTGCAGCGCGAACGCGAGGGGCGGGCCTGGCGCTACCGGCCCGCCGCCAGCCGCGAGGCGCACATCGCCCAGCTCATGCTCGACGCCCTCGACCTCGGCGGCAGCCGGGACGCCGCGCTGGTGCGCTTCGCCCGGTCGGTGACCGGCACCGAGGCCGACGTGCTGCGGGCGGCGCTCAGCGCCGAGGCCGGGCTGACCGACCGGGTCGAGGACCCGCGGGCCGGGCGCCCGGCGCTGGCCGACGAGGCGACGGACCGGTAGGGCGGCCGCCGTGGCGTACGCCGTGCACTTCGCCGCGACCATCCTGGCCTGCTGGCTGACCGCGCAGGTTCTCGCCGCCTCGACCTGGACCTGGCGCGCCCCGCGCGTGGCGATCCTGTGCTGGCAGTCGGTCGGGCTGGCGCTCGGCCTCTCCGCGATGGGCGTGCCGATTGCGGTCGGGCTGGCCGCGTACGACCGGCCGACCGGGAGCGCCCTGGTCGCCCTCGGGAACGACCTGCTGCACGGCCACCTGCCGGCCGGACTGGGCGCGGTCCACCTGGGCCTGGTCGGGGTCGGCTTCGGCATCGGCGCGGTGCTGCTGACCACGACCGTGCGCAGCATCCACGGCAGCGTCCGCGCCCAGCGCCGGCACCGGGAGCTGCTCAGCCTGGTGGCCCGCCGGGACCCGACCCTCCCCGGCGCGCTGGTGCTGGACCATCCGAGCGCGGCGGCGTACTGCCTGCCCGGGGTGAAGCCCCGGGTCGTGGTGAGCGCCGGGACGCTGAGCCTGCTCGACCGGGCCGAGCTGGAGGCGGTGCTCACCCACGAACGGGCGCACGCCCAGGAGCGGCACGACCTGGTGCTGCTGCCGTTCACCGCGCTCCGCCGGGCGCTGCCCTGGCTCCGCTGGGTGCGGCACGCGCACGAACGGGTCGCCCTGCTGGTCGAGATGCGCGCCGACGACAAGGCCCGCGAGCTGCACGCCGAGGAGCCCCTCGCCGGGGCACTGCGCCGGTTCGCCGCCGCCGGCCACCGGATCACCCCGGCCGGCGCGCTCGGCATCGGCGACCGGGATCTCGACGTACGGGTGCAGCGGCTGATGATCCCCGACCGGCCGCCCCGGGTGCTCGGGGCCACCGCGCTGGCCGTCGCGACCACCCTGGCCGCCCTGCCGATCTGCCTCTTCCTGAGCTGACCGCCCGGCGGCCGGGTCGCCTCGGCGACGGCCGGGCCGATAGGTAGTCAAGCTACGTGTAGGCTCCCTATGACAAGCGAGTCAACCCGTGGGAGAACCGCCATGGATCCCTTGCTCCTCGCCCGCCTGCAGTTCGCCACCACCACCTCGATCCACTTCCTCTTCGTGGTGGTCACCCTCGGCCTGGTCACCCTGCTGGTCGGGCTGCAGACGGCCGGCTTCGTCACCGGCAAGCCGGTCTACGAGCGGCTGACCCGCTTCTGGGGCCAGCTCTACGTGATCAACTATGTGCTCGGGATCGCCACCGGCATCGTGATGGAGTTCCAGTTCGGGCTGAACTGGAGCGGCCTGTCGCGCTACGTCGGCAACGTCTTCGGCGCGCCGCTGGCCATCGAGACGCTGGTGGCGTTCTTCCTGGAGTCCACGTTCCTCGGCATGTGGATCTTCGGCTGGCACCGGCTGCGCCGGGGCGTCCACCTCGCGCTGCTGTGGGGCGTGGCGATCACGGCATACGCCTCGGCGTTCTGGATCATGGTGGCCAACGCGTGGCTCCAGCACCCGGTCGGCTACGAGGTCCGTGACGGGGTCGCCCACCTCACCGACTTCGGCGCGCTGCTCACCAACCCCACCCTCGGCTTCGCCTTCGGGCACGTGGTCTCCGCGAGTCTGGTCACCGGCGGCATGCTGATGGCCGCGGTCAGCGCCTGGCACCTGATCCGGCGTACCCCGGACTTCGTACTCTTCCGGAAGTCGCTGCGACTCGGGCTGGTCACCGCGGCGCTCGCCGTGACCACCCTGCAGGGCTTCGGCTTCGCCCAGTTCGGCCCGGTCGGGCAGCTCCAGCCCACCAAGTTCGGCGGCGGCGCCGACCGGGACGCGCTGGTCGCCGAGTGGACGGCGAAGTTCGGGCCCGGCGACTACCTCCCGCCGACCCTCTCCAACGTCGGCCTCGGCTTCATGATCCTGATCGGCTTCACCCTCGGCTGCGTCTGGCTCCTGCTGCCGCTGCTCTGGCGGGACCGGGTCATCCGGCTGCGCTTCCCGCTCTGGCTGATCGCGCTGTCCCTGCCGCTGCCCTTCGTGGCGGTGATCCTCGGCTGGATCGCCCGCGAGGTGGGCCGCCAGCCCTGGGTCGCGTACGGGCTGCTGCCCACCGGGCAGGCCGTCTCGCCGGTCGGCAGCGGGCTGATGCTCACCTCGCTGGTCGGCTTCACCCTGCTGCTCGGCACCCTCGCCGTCACCAACTGGGTGCTGCTGGCCCGGCACGCCGCCCGGGGCGCGGCCGACCCCGCGCTCGGCCGCCCGCCCGCGCCCGACACCGACGCCCACCCCCACCCCGTGTTCGCCTGAGGGAGCCCGCCGTGGAACTCGCCTGGTACGCCCTGCTCGGCCTCTTCTTCGCCACCTACCTCGTCCTCGGCGGCTACGACTACGGCGTCGGCCTGCTGCTCGCCCGCGGCGCCACCCCAGCGGCCCGCCGGGCCGCGCTCAACGCCGTCGGACCGTTCTTCCTCGGCAACGAGGTCTGGCTGGTCGCCGCCGTCGGCATCCTCTTCGGCGCCTTCCCCACCCTGGAGGGCGAACTCCTCTCCGGCCTCTACCCGGCGGTGCTCGGCGCGCTGGCCGGGGTGGTGCTGGTGACGGCCGGGGTGCAGCTGCGCAGTCGGCCTCGCGCCGGGGCGGCCCGTACCGCCTGGGACCGGGTGGTGGTGGCCGGCAGCGTGCTCGCCGCGCTCGGCTGGGGTGCTCTGCTCGGCGGGCTGCTCCAGGGCGTACCGCTGACCGCCGACCGGCACCTCGCCGGCACCGGCCACCTCTTCACCCCGTTCGTGGCCGCCGCCGGGCTGGCGATGCTGGCGCTGGTCGCCGTGCAGGGTGCGACCTTCCTCACCCTCCGGCTGCCGGCCGCCGACGCCGCCCCGGTCGCCCGGATGGCCCGCAAGCTGGTGCCGGCGGCGCTCACCGCGGTCGCCGCGGCCGCCGTCCTGGGCCTGTTCTCCGACCGGGTACGCGAGGCCGTGGCGCGCCCTGCGGTCGCCGTACTCCTGCCGTTGGCGCTGGTCACGGCGCTGCTGGCGGCCCGCGCGGCGCTCGGCCGGGGCCGGGCCGGGGTGGCCTTCGCGGCGACCAGCGCGGCGCTGGCCCTGCCGGTGGCGCTGGTCGGTGCGGCCCTCTGGCCGCGGGTGCTGGTCTCCACCGTCGACCCGGCCGCCTCGCTCACCGTCGCCGACGCCGCGGCGAGCGGACCGACCCTGTCCCTGCTGGGCTGGCTCGTGCTGCCGCTCCTGCCCGCCCTACTAGGCTTTCAGGCGATGTGCTGGTGGGTGTTCCGGGGACGGACCGACGGCAGGGCACCGGTGTACTGGTGAACCGCCGCCCGTTCGACCCGCGGCTGCTGCGCCGGGTCCCCGCGGCCCGACGCGACCTCGCCGTGCTCGCGGTGCTCGGCGGGTTGACCGCGCTGCTGGTGGTCGCGCAGGCCACCGCGCTGGCCACCCTGCTGGCGACGGCGGTCGACGGGCGGTTGCACCGGCCCGCGCTGGCCGGCTTCGCGGCGGCGGTGGCCGCCCGCGCGCTGGTGAGCTGGGCGCAGGGCACGGTGGCGGCCCGGGCGGCGGCGACGGTGAAGGCGGCGCTCCGCGCCGACCTGCTTCGCGCAGTCGGCCGGCACGGCCCCACCTGGGTCGCCGGCCAGCGGGCCGGTCAGCTCGCCACCCTCACCGGGCGCGGCCTGGACGCGCTCGACCCCTACTTCACCGGCTACCTGCCCCAGCTCGTGCTGAGCGTGACCGTGCCGCTGGCGGTGCTCGCCCGGATCGTCCTCGCCGACTGGAGCTCGGCGCTGATCATCGCGCTGACCATCCCGCTCATCCCGGTCTTCGGCGCGCTGCTCGGCTGGCAGGCGCAGGCCGCCACCGAACGGCAGTGGCGGCGGCTGTCCCTGCTCGGCGGGCACTTCCTCGACATGGTGGCCGGCCTGCCCACGCTGCGCGCGTTCGGCCGGGCGCGGGCCCAGGTCGACGTGGTGCGCCGGATGGCCGACGGCCACCGGCAGGCCACCATGAAGACGCTGCGGATCGCGTTCCTCTCCGCGCTGGTCCTCGAACTGGTCGCCACCCTCTCCGTGGCGCTGGTCGCGGTGCCGGTCGGCATCCGGCTGCTCGGCGGCGGGATCACCCTCTCCACCGCGCTGCTGGTGCTGCTGCTCACCCCGGAGGCGTACCTGCCGCTGCGGGCGGCGGGCAGCCGCTTCCACGCCAGCATGGAGGGACTCACCGCGCTGGACGAGGCGCTCACCCTCGCGGCCGGCCCGGAGGCAGCCGCCCCGGCCCGCACGGGCCCGGCGCCGGACGGCCACGGCGAGCTCCGGTTCGAGGGCGTCACGGTCGAATACGAGCGGACCACCGCGCTGCGGGACGTCACCCTCACCATCCGGCCCGGCGAGCGGGTCGCCGTCATCGGGCCCAGCGGCGCCGGCAAGAGCACGCTGCTCGGCCTGCTGCTCGGCTTCGTCAGCCCGACCGCCGGCCGGGTCACCGTCGACGGGGTGGACCTCGCCGCGGTCGACCTCGACGCCTGGCGGCGGCAGCTCGCCTGGGTGCCGCAGCGGGCCCACCTCTTCGCCGGGTCGCTGGCCGACAACATCCGCCTCGGCACGCCGGACGCCCCCGACGCCGCGCTCGCCCGGGCGGTCACCGACGCCGCGCTGGACGAGGTGGTCGCCGCCCTGCCCAACGGGCTGGCCACCACGCTCGGCGAGCGCGGGCACGGCCTGTCCAGCGGACAGCGGCAGCGGGTCGCGCTGGCCCGGGCGTTCCTGCGGGACGCCCCGCTGGTGCTGCTGGACGAGCCGACCGCCCGGCTGGACACCGCCAGCGAGGCGATCGTGCTGGCCGCCACCCGGCGGCTGGTCGCCGGGCGTACCGCACTGCTGGTCGCGCACCGGCCCGCGCTGCTGGCGGACGCCGACCGGATCCTGCGGGTCGAGGACGGTCGGGTCACCGAGCTGACCCCGGCACCGGCCGGGAAGGTGACGCGATGACCGACGGACCCACCGTGCCGGAGCGTCCCGACCAGCCGGTCCGGGGCGTGCCGGGTGGGGTGTCCCGGGACGGGATGACGCCGGCCGGCCGCGACCCGGGCGTGCCGACGGCCGCCGAGGCGAACCCGCCCGAGCTGCTGCCGGACGGTCCCGCCCCGGCGACCACTCCCGTCCCGGAGCCCGCTGCCCCGGGCGGCCGGCGCGCCGAGCGGGTGGTGCTCCGGTTGGCCCGGCCGTACCTGGGCCGGCTGGTCGGGGCGGGCCTGCTCGCCGCGGCCACCGAGTTCGCCGGGCTGGCCCTGATGGCCACCGCCACGTGGCTGCTGATGAGCGCCGCCGGCCGGCCGCCGCTGGATCGGTTGACGGTGGCGATCGTCGCGGTCCGGGCGCTCGCGGTCAGCCGGGGTGTGTTCCGGTACACCGAACGGCTCGCCGGGCACGACGCCGTGCTCCGCATGATCACCGACGTCCGGGCCCGGGTCTTCGCCAGCCTGGCCGCCCGGCGGGACGGGGCCGCCCAGCGGACCGGCGACGCGCTGAGCCGGCTGGTCTCCGACGTGGAGGCGGTCCAGGACCTGCTGCTGCGGGTGCTGGTACCGGGGGCGGCCGCCGCGCTGGTGAGCCTGCTCGCCGTCGGCGCGGCGGCGCTGATCTCACCCCCGGCGGCCGGTGTGCTCGCCGCCGGGCTGCTGGTGGCCGGGGTGGCGCTGCCGGCGCTGGCCACCGTGCTCACCCGCCAAGCCGCCGACCAGGTCGCCCCGCTGCGCGGCGCGCTCGCCGTGGACGCGATCGACCTGACCCACGGCGCCGCCGACCTGGCCGCCTTCGGTGCGACCGGCACGGCGCTGGCCGCCGCCGAGGGGCGGGCCCGCCGCCTCGCCCGGCTGGAACGCCGCCTCGCCGCGACCGGCTTCGGGGTCGACGCGGCCGGGGTGCTGGTCGGCGGGCTCACCGCCGCCGCCGTGGTCGCCGTGGCGCTGCGCGCCGGGGTCGGTGGGGTGCTGGTCGGCGTCCTGGCCGTCGGCACCCTGGCCGCGGTGGAGATCTCCCTCGCCCTGGTCGGGGCCGCCCGCCAGCGCACCCAGCTCCGCGCCGGCCTCGCCCGGGTCGCCGCCCTGCTCACCGGCGCCGAAGCCGCCCCCACCGGGCCCGCCCCCGCCGGGCGCACCACCGGGCCGATCCCCGCCGGTGCCACCGCGGGGCCGAATCTCGCCGCGCGGGCCACCGCCGGGCCGGCCGCGGTCACGGGAGCGGTGGCGGCCGGGCCCGACGTGCGGTTCGACCAGGTGACCGTGCGGTACCGCGAGGGTGCCCCGCCGGCCCTGGACGGGGTGAGCCTCGACCTGCCCGCCGGCCGTCGGGTCGCCGTGGTCGGGCCCAGCGGCGCGGGCAAGAGCACCCTCGCCGCCGTGCTCACCGGCACGGTGCGGCCGGACACCGGCCGGGTCACCCTGGACGGGGTCGACGTCTCCGCGTATCCGCCCGAGGAGCTGCCCCGGGCGATCGGCGGCCTGCTCGCCGAGGCGTACGTCTTCCACGCCACGGTCCGGGAGAATCTGCTGCTCGGCCGGCCCCGCGCCGACGAGGCGGAGCTGGCCGCGGCGACCCGGGCGGCCGGCCTGCTGGACTGGGTACGCGCCCAACCGGACGGCTGGGACACCGTGGTCGGCGAGGAGGGCGGGCAGCTCTCCGGGGGCCAGCGGCAGCGCCTCGCGCTGGCCCGGGCGCTGCTGGCCGCCCCGGCGGTGCTGGTGCTGGACGAACCGACCGAGGGGCTCGACCCGGCCGCCGCGGACGCCGTGCTCGCCTCGGCGCTGGCCGCCACCCCGGCCGGACACTCGGTGCTGCTGATCAGCCACCGGCTCAGCGGCCTGGCCGGGCTGGACGAGATCGTGGTGCTCGACGCCGGCCGGGTGACCCAGCGCGGCCGGCACGCCGAGCTGGTGGCGCGGCCGGGCTGGTACCGCGACCAGTGGCTGCTCCAGGAGGCGGCGGAGCGCGGCTACCTGGCCCTCGCCCCCTGAGCGTCTCCGGGGAATTCCCGGACGCGGCCGGCGGCGCGGGGTGGCAGGGTGGTGCCATGCAGGGGGACCGGGACGTGCTCGTTGAGGAGCGGCTGGACGAGCTGGCCGGCCGGCTGCGTGGCCCGGCCCGGCTCAAGGCCGACCTGGTGACCGAGGCGCGGCACGCGTTGCAGGACGCCGTCGAGGCGTACCGGGAGGGTGGCCTGCCGCCGGCGGAGGCCGAGCGGCGGGCGGTGGCCGAGTTCGGCACGCCCGCCCAGCTCGCCCCCGGCTACCAGGCCGAGCTGGCGGCCGGGGCGCTGCGCGGGCTGGCGCTGCGGGCGCTGGCGGTGGCGGTGGTGCTGATGGCCGGCGGCGACCTGACCTGGCAGGGGTCGAGCTGGAGCGACGGGCCCCGGCCGCCGGAGGGCTTCGTGCTCCTCCACGCCTCGCTCAGCGGGATCTGGATCCTGGTCGCCGGGCTGGCGCTGGCCGGCCTGCTGCTGGGCCTCCTCGCCGCCCGGTACCGGTCGTCCCGGCTGCCCCGGCTGACCCGCGCGGTCGGCTACGGGCTGACCGGCGGCCTGGCCGGTGGGGCGGTCGCCGGCAGCGCGCTGTTCGGCTGGTCCGTCACCCTCTGGGACGGGGCTCTGACCTGGCCCCCGATGCTCATCGGCGCGGTGGTGGTCAGCGCCGGCTGGTTCGCGCTCGCCCGGGCGGCCCGCTGCTGGCTGGCCACCTGCTGACGCCACTCAGGCGGGGCTCGCGGGCGGCTGCCCGGCGCCGAGGAAGCGGCCCACCGTGTCGCTGAACTCGCGCCAGCCGGCCCGCTCGCCGGCGAGCGCCCGGACGCCGGCGTCGGTGAGCTGGTAGGTGCGCCGTTCCCGGCCGTTGACGGTGCTCCACGAGCTCGCCACGTAGCCCGCACGCTCCAGCCGGCGCAGCGCCGGGTAGATGGTGCCGGTGGGCAGGTCCAGGGCTCCGCCGCTGCGGGCCCGGAGCGCCTCGATGATCGCGTAGCCGTGCAGCTCGCCCTGTTCCAGCACCGCCAGCAGCAGCGCGTCCAGGTGTCCGTGCAGCGCCTGGGCCTTCATGTGTAGTAACGCTACTTGTCCACCCGCCGGGACGCCACCGGGGTGCGGCTCCCGGCCCGGCCGGGCCGACCACTAGGGTATGTGCGCAGAGTCACTCGGCGGCCGAGGCGTCGCCGGGTGGGCAACCCGAAAGCACACGGAGGTCAGCGTGGCCCGCCAGTCGCCCCAACGGCCCGACGCCGACGAGCCCGAGCTCGACGACACCACCTCGTCGGCCGCAGATGACGAGGTCGACGTCGACCGTCCGGCGCCGGACCGCGCACTCTGGGACGAGCTGCGCATCGACCCGGTGGAGATCGCGCTGCCGGCGGGCACCGGCTTCACGCTGCGGGCGTACCGGCCGGCGCGGGAACTGACCCCGACCGATGTCGCCGATCGCGACCAGGACGACCCCTTCCTGGCCCGCCGCCAGGTCGTCGAGACCGAGGACGAGGAGGTGGTGATCCTCGACGAGGAGTTCGCCGCCCTCACGGCCGAGGAGGAGGACGAGGAGGAGCGCCCCGAGGGGCGCCGGCGGGGCAAGGCCGAGGCGGCGGACTCCGACGCCGAGGCCGACGAGGAGCACGAGGACGAGGACGAGGCGGAGGACGCCGCCGGCGACGAGGAGGTGCCCGCCTTCCTCACCCACCGGGGCCGGCTGCTGCTGTTCAAGACCCCGGAGTCGTTGGTCTCTTTCATCCGTTCCGGTGCGCCCAACGACCTGTCCCAACTGGACAGCTGGAACGAACTGTCCGAACGGGTGGAACCGGTCGACATCGCCCCGCTGGACGAGGACACCTACGAGCTCGACCTGGTGGTGGAGAACCTCCGCGGCGGCCACGACGCGTGGGATCCCACGCTCTTGATCGAAGCCGGTGAGGTCGCCCGTGACCTGGCGTACGCGCTGCGGCTACCCGCCGTGCTGGACATGCTCTCCGCGGGTTCCAGCCTGGACGACCTGGACGAGGCGCTGCGGGCGTCCGTCAACGGCGGAATCGGTGGATTCATGGGTCGGCGCCGGCTGAAGAAAATCGGGGCACAAACCGCAAGTTTGGGCTGGCGCACCATTGTCGGCAAGATCTCTGCTGTTGTGGACTGGCGCGACTGACCCGGAGCGGGGAGCATCAGTCTCTGGCAGAAAAAGCCTTGTGTCCCGGGAGGAGGACGACGCCGTGGCGCTCGTGCGCGTGTACTGCGGTCTGGCCTCGGCGGATCCGGCCGACCGACCGGCTTCGGCCGGTTCGACGCTGACGTCCGCTGTGGTCGACGACGCAGGCCGTCTGCTGCATGTCTGCGAGATCGGCGACGACCCGGCCGGCTATGCCCGGCTGGTCGCGCTGCTCGTGGAGCGGTCAGGCGGGCCGAGCGGTGCGGCCATCGCCGCCGACAGCGACGACCACACGGTCACGTCGCTGCTCAGCGCGGCCGGGCGACCGCTGGCGATCGCGGACGACGACTCGGTCGACGACTTCGCGGAGCGGTTCGCCGACGACGACTCGCTGGAGGAGATGCAGTCCCCGCCGGCCGAGCGTCGGGCGGTCGGGCTGGCCCGTGCCCTCCAGGCCGGCGCGCTCTCCGCGGTCACCCTGCCGGCGCCCCGGGACCTCGCGGGCTACAAGCAGGTGCTCAGCGCCCACGCCGCGCTGGCGAGCGGGCGGCACTCCGCCGCGGTGGCGCTGCGCGAGGTGCTCCGCGAGCTCTACCCGGCGGCGCTCCGGGCCTATCCGGACCCGGCCGAGCCGGTCTCCCTGGCCGTGCTGGACGCACTGCCGGAGCCCAGCATGTTGAGCGGCACCGTCTCCGGCGGCCGCGAGGTCGCGGTCGCCGCGGACGCGGTCGCCGCCCACCTCTCGGCCGAGGGTGTCGCGGATGCCGAGACCATCGACGACGCGGTGACCGCGCTGCGGGTCGCCATCGCCGAGACGCCGCGGCGCGCCGCGGTCAGCCGGGCGCTCACCGCCGCCGTCGCGGAGACCGTGCGGCAGGCGGTCGCCTCGGTGCGGGCCTGCGACTCCGGCTGCGAGGCGCTGGTCGACGCACTCAGCGCCCGGGTCACCGCGCCCGCTCCGGCGCCCGGCCGCCGGGCCGCCGCCCGGCGTGGCGAGTCGGTCGGCGAGCTGACCGGCATGCGGTCGATCCGCCCGGCCGAGCCCGAGCCGGTGGGCCGGCGCAACCGGCCCGAGCCGGTTTCCGGTCCGGCCGCGCCGGCGTCGCCCCGGCCGCTCGCGCCGCCGCCGGTCGCCCCGGCCCCGGTCATGCCCCCGCCGGTGGCCCCCGCCCCCGTCGCCCCTGCTGCCGCCCCCGTCGCCCCGGCGGCCGCAGCCGGCCGGCCGGCCTCAGCGCCGCCCGTGCGTCCCGGACCGGCCGGCGCGCCCCGGCCGCAGCGGCTGGACGGCCCCACCAACCGGCCCATCTCCGCGCCGCCCCCGCCGCCCGGGATCACCCCGATCACCCCGGCCCAGCGGGGCAACGTGCCCCCGGCCGAGGCCGGCGAGCCGTTCCGCCCGACGCTCACCACGGCCGCGATCAACAGCGCCCGGGCCGAGCGGCAGCGGACGATCATCCCGCCGCGGCCCAAGACCACCCCGGAGCCGCCGACCGGTGGTTTCAGCGCCACCGACCTGAGCATCCCGGTGCCGGCGCCGCGCCCGGGCCAGGAGTCCGCCCCTCCGGGGTCCCGGGCGAACTGGCCGCTGGTCAACAACGGCGACGAGCAGGAGGACCGCGCCAAGGAGGCACCGCCCGCCTACGGGTACGGCGGCCGCGGCGTGGACGCGCCGAGCGACCCGGGCCGGGTCACCCCGCCGTGGCTCGCGGACGACCTGCCGCAGGAGCCGCCGATGCTGCGGCTGGTGGAGCCGCCACCGCTGGCCGACCGGGCGCTGCGGAACGAGCTCGACCCACCGACCGACCCCGGCCTGGAGACGCCGCCGCTGCGGCTGGTCGAGCGGGAGGCTGCCGGCCGTCCGGCGCCCCGGGCCGAGCTGCCCACCCCGCTGGAGCGGCGCCCCGCGCCGAAGGAGCACCGGCCGCCGCCGGTCTCCGACGAGGGCGACGGCGACCTGCTGATCTTCGCCCAGGCGAAGTCCGCCTGGTTCGTCGGTCACGGCGACGAGGCCGACCTCGACTGGTCGAGCACCGCGGACAGCGGCTGGCAGGCCGCCGAGCAGGCGGCCCGCCCGTCGGTGGGCTCGGAGACCAAGGCCGGCCTGCCGAAGCGCGTACCGCAGGCCAACCTGGTGCCGGGCTCGCCGCTGCGCGAGGAGCGTCCACTGCGGATCGTCCGGAACGCGGCCAGCCTCGCCGAGAACACCACGGGCTACTTCCGGGGTTGGCGGCGCGGCCAGGAGATCGGCGGCTTCGCCGTCGGCGGTCGCCCCGGTCGGGAGGCGGCCGGCGGGTGGGACTTCACCCGGGACACCGGTGACCGCGACGACGAGCGGGAGTACGAGTACCGCTCCGCCGGTTACCGGTCCTGATCGGAGCCGCACCGCCTGCCACCCGCGTGTTCCTGCCCACACCCGGATAATTTGACGCCGGGTCGGACTGGCCGGAAGCATACCCGCGGACCAGCCGGCGCGGGCGTCGCCGGGGCGGGAAGGCGACTCCATTGGCGACCTCGGCATTCGACTCCACCGTGCTCACCCGTCGCGGCGTGCTCGCCGCGGCAGCGAGCACCCTGCTGCTCACCGCGTGCGGGCAGCCCGGCCAGCGACCCGACGACGCGGCCGGCAGCAGGGCACCGGACGACCACGAGCTGGTGGTCGGTGCGAGCCTGGAGCTGACCGGCCCGGGTGCCGCCCTCGGCGTGCTCCAACAGCGCGCCATGGAGATCACCGCGGAGGCGTTGAACGTCTCCGGCTTCCCGGTCGGCAACCTGCGCCGCACGCTGCGGTTGGAGATCCGCGACAACGGCAGCAACCCTGCTGAGGCGGCCCGGCAGGTCACCGAGCTGATCCAGCGGGACCAGGTGCACGCCCTGGTCGGCGGCACGCTCGCCGAAACCTCCATGGCCATCGTCGGGGTGGCGCAGCAGCTCCGGGTGCCGTTCCTGTCGCTGGCCGACGCCGAAGAGATCGTGCTGCCCCTGGCCGAGCGCACCTACATCTACAAGCTCACCCCGGACGCCGGCGATGTCGCCCGACGACTGGCCCGGCTGATCGAGTCGCTCCGGGTCCGGCGGGTCGCCCTGCTGGCCGCCGAGGGCCTGCACGGCGACGCCGGCGTACGGGCCGTGCGGACCGCCCTGCGGACCACCGATGTGCAGCTGCGGCGGACCGTACGGCTGCCGGCCACCGGGAGCGACTTCACCGCCGCCGCCGAGCGGGTGGCGGGGGATCAGCCGGAGGGCGTCATCGTCTGGGGCACCGCCCCGGACTCCGGTGCCGCCGCCCGCGAGCTGCGTCGCGCCGGTTACCGGGGCCCGCTCTTCTTCGACGCGGGCGCGGTCGCCGACCACACCCTCACCCGCCCGTACGCCGCGGCGGTGGAGGGGGCCTACACCGTCCACCCGGCCTGCCTCACCTCGTCCACGCTGGCCACCACCACCACGGCCGAGGAGGACCGGCGGGACTTCACCTACCGCTACCTCCAGCGGCACGGCAGCTTCAAGGGGTTCGCCCCGTACGCCTCGGACGCCCTGCGGCTCCTCGTCTCGTCGGCCCGGATGGCGACCAGCCTCGACCGTGGCCGGATCCGGGCGTTCCTCCAGACCCAGGTGCTCGAGGGCATCGCCGGCGCGTACGCGTACGCCGAGACCCGGCACGGTGGCATGGAGCCGGACTCGCTGGGCGTCTACGTGGTCGACAAGGCGAGCTGGACGCGCTACGCCTGACCGTCCACACCGGCCGTCCCGTCGGGACAGGACCTGCTCCGCGGGGCGGCCGGCGGCCGTCAGCGAACCGTGGACAGCGAGAAGCGCCCGGTGACCTCAGGTCACCGGGCGCTTTCGTGCCGCCGGTCAGGCGGGGGCGACCGCCCGCGAGCGCCGCATGGTGAGCACGTACTCGACCAGGGAGATCAGCACGTGCTTGGTCGACTCCCGGTTCCGGGCGTCGCAGGCCACCACGGGCACGTCGCTCGAGATCGCCAGCGCGTCCCGGACGTCCTGCGGGTCGTGGTACTGCATCCCGTCGAAGCAGTTGATGGCCACCAGGTACGGCAGCCGCCGGTGCTCGAAGAAGTCGATGGCGGCGAAGCAGTCGGCCAGCCGGCGGGTGTCGACCAGCACCACGGCGCCGATGGCGCCGCGGACCAGTTCGTCCCACATGAACCAGAACCGCGTCTGACCCGGCGTACCGAACAGGTACAGAATCAGGTCGCGGTCGATCGAGATACGACCGAAGTCCATCGCCACCGTGGTCGTCGTCTTGCCCGGCACCTGCCGGGTGCCGTCGACGCCCACGCCTGCGGTGGTCATGATCGCCTCGGTGGTCAGCGGCGTGATCTCCGAGACCGAGCCGACCAGCGTCGTCTTGCCGACGCCGAATCCACCGGCGATAACGATCTTCGCCGACGTCACGCGCCCGCTCGGGGCCGGCGGCCGGTGCGACATGTCAGAGCCTGCGAAGTCCACTCAGCACCCTCTCCAGCAGTTCAGTGCCCACCGCGTCGTCGGAGTCGTCCAGGATGGTCGGCTCGTGGACCGCGACCAGGCCGTCCGTCGCCATGTCGGCGATGAGCACCCGGGCCACGCCGAGCGGAAGCTGCATCCGCGCCGCGATCTCGGCGAGTGACTGCACGCGTCCGTCACACAGCGCGGCTATGTACTGGTGTTCACGGCCCTGTCCGCCGTTGCCAGTGGCAACGGCGCGGCCGCGCACCGTCGTCTCGACGAGCGCCTCCAGGGCGATCTCCAGCCGGGGACGGGTACGGCCGCGGGTCACGGCGTATGGACGGACCAACGCTCCAGTCGGTTCGTCACGATCGACCATGTCGCCGCTCACCTCCTTCGTACCCGGCACCGGCTTCGCCCGGTGGTGTTCGTCGATGTCGTAGTTGTTGCCGCTCCTGACCCACCGGTCAGCGCGTCGATCAGCCCATCATCCCGACAGCCGTACGCGGCTGCGGGGTCAGGGCGTCGCCCACCCGGTCGACGAGCAGGGCCATCTCATAGCCGACCTGTCCGACGTCGCAGCTGCGGGCCGCGAGGACCGCGAACGACGAGCCGTCCGAGATGGACATGAGGAACAGGAAGCCGTTGTCCATCTCGACCACGGTCTGCAGCACCGCCCCGCCCTCGAAGCAGCGGGCCGCGCCCTGGGTCAGGCTGACCAGGCCGGACGAAATCGCCGCGAGCTGGTCCGCGCGGTCCCGCGGAAGGTCACGGGACCCGGCGAGGAGCAGGCCGTCGGCGGAGACCGCGACCGCGTGCGCCACGCCGGGCACCCGGTCGGCGAAGTTGGCGAGCAGCCATCCGAGATCCTGCGTACTTGTCATCCTTGTTGCTCCTTCTGCCCGCTCCCGGCCACCGGGCCTGAGCCAGACTGCGAGGACTGCTGCCCGCCCGGAGTCGCCTCCGGGCCGGCCGAGTTGCTGTCGGTCGGGTTGTTACGCCCCCGCTGCACGCCCCGATGGTAGGCCGAGAGCAGACCCCGCACGCCTTCCGGCGTCCGGCGCTGCACCGACGTGGACGGCTTGTCGACGCCACCCGGCACCAGCTGCGCCATCGGCGTCCGCTTCGGCAGGCCCTTCTGGGTGGTCTCGGCGACCGGGACCTCGGTGGCGGCCGAGGCGGCGCGCCAGCCGTCGTCGGCGGCGCTCTGCCAGCTCGGCGACCCCTGCTGTTGCGCCCGCCGGTTGGGCAGCGGTTCGGCGAAACCGGGACGCGCGCCCCCGTTGGCCGGTCCGTTGTCGCGCGGCGCTCCGCCGGCCGCCGGGGTGTGTGCCATCGGCGTGTTACCTGTCGTTGCGGGTGGTGGCTGCGGGACGGCCCGGCCGGCAGCGTCGACCTTGGCGAACTGCTGGGTCGCGCCGGCGCTCGCCGCCGCACCCGGCGTCGCCGCCGTCTCCTCGTTCGGCCCCGGTCGGCGGGTGCGGAACCAGTTCGACTCCAGCTCCCGGAAGATCGGCAGCTCCATCGTCTCGTCCGCGTACCGCTGGCGGTTGGCCGACTGCTGCGGCGTCGGCCTCGGCGCCGGCGCGGGCACCGGCCGGCTGACCGCCGGCGGCACGGCGGCCGGCGGCGTCTCCGGGCGGCCGACCCGCGGCAGCTCGGTGGTCATGTCCAGGCCGGCCGCGAGACGTTCCGGCACCGGCGGGGCGGCCGGGTCGGGCGCGGCGACCGGCGGCCAGGCCGGCGGTGCGCCGACGCTCGGCGTGCCGGCCTGCGGAACCGGACGCTGCGGCAGCTGGTTCGCCGGCGGCACCGAGACCGGCTGGCCCGGGGCGGGCGCGGCCGACACCGGCTGGCCGGTGAAGGGCTGAGCCGAGACGGGGTAACCCGACACCGGCGCGGCCGAGACGGGGTAACCCGACACCGGCGAGGCCGAGACCGGAGCCCCGGAGACCGGCGGCAGCGGCGGCGCGGAGACCGGCGGGACCGGCGGAGCCGACACCGGCGGCGGGTAGTACGGCCCGGCCTCGGGGCTGCTCGGCAGCTGCCGCGGGATCGCCGCCTGCTGGCCGGTGCTGGCCGGGTCGCCCTCGGCCGGGTGGCGACGCTGCGGCAGCGGGTCGACCGGCTGGCCGTTCGAGGAGCGCGGGTTGAAGCCGTCGCCGCCGGCGGGGGCGCTGGCACCGGTGAGGTCGGACCAGGCCGGCATCGAGCGCGGCCCGCCCGGCGTGGCCGGGGCGCCGGAGCCGTTGCGCGCCGCCGGGTCGAACGCGCGGCCGCCGAGGGTGACCTGGTTGCCGGACGTGCCGGGGCGCGGGGCCGGCGGGGTGTGCGGGCCGTTGCTGAGGGCGGCCAGCGCGCCGAACGCGGGCGCCGGAGCACTCTGCTGGGGAGCGGCGGCCGGCAGTGCGGGCGCCGGCTGACCCCGGCCGGCGAGGGCGCGCGGCACCAGGACCGCCGGAGGCAGCGTGACGTCGGCGACGGTGCCGCGATCGGCGCCGGGCCGGAGCTCGACCTTGACGCCGTGCCGGGACGACAGCCGGGCGACCACGACCAGACCCATCATCCGAGAGACGGCCACGTCGACCTGCGGCGGCGTGGCCAGCCGCTCGTTGAGCTCGTACAGCTGCTCCCGGCCGATGCCGATGCCCCGGTCCTCCACGTAGAGGGAGGCGCGGTCGCCCACCCGCCGGGCCTCGACCATGACGTGGGAGTCCGGCGGGGAGAAGGCGGTGGCGTTGTCGAACAGCTCGGCGACCAGGTGCACGAGGTCGTTGACCGCGTGCGCGGCGATCTCGATGTCCCGGTCGATGACCCCGAACTCGATCCGGGTGTAGTGCTCGACCTCGGACTGGGCGGCGCGGAGCACGTCGATCAGGGCGGCCGGTTCGCGCTGCACGCGGGTGGAGTCCGCACCGGCGAGGACCAGCAGGTTCTCGTCGTTGCGGCGCATCCGGGTGGCGAGGTGGTCGAGCTGGAACAGCTCGGCCAGCCGGTCCGGGTCCTCCTCGCCGCGCTCCAGCCGGTCCAGGTGGCCGATCAGCCGGTCGACCAGGATCTGCGACCGCCGGGCCAGGTTGACGAACATGGTGGCGACGGACGCCCGGAGGGCGGCCTGCTCGGCCGCGGTCCGGACCGCCTCCAGGTGGACCGCGTTGAACGCCTCGGTCACCTGGCCGAACTCGTCCTTGCTCCGGACCGGGAGCGGCTCGGCGATCTGGTTGGCCAGCTGCACCGGGGAGAGCTGGCCGGTGACCTGCGGGTCCCGCAGCCGGGCCACCGCCTGCGGGAGGCCGTACTGGGCCACCGAGAGGGCGCCCTGCCGCAGGTCGCGCAGCGAGCGGGCCATCGAGCGGGCGACCAGGTACGCGAACAGGATCGCCAGCAGCAGCATGCTGAGCAGCAGGCCGGTCTCCAGGAACACCTGGCGTTGCGTGTCCGAGCGGAGGTTGTCGGCCTGCTTGACCACGTCGCCGTCGAACTTCGATTCGACGGCACGGACCATCTTGGCGTTGCCGACCATCGCGGCGTCCCACTCGTCCGGACCGAAGGAGAGGGTCGACAGGTCCCCGCTCTCGTTGAAGAGGATCTGGCCCTGGTAGGAGGTCACCTCGCGCAGGTCGCCCCCGGCGACGTTCTGCTGGTAGAACTCGCTCTCGGACCGATTGGCGATGGCGTCGAAGGCCTCGAGCGCCTGCTGCTCGGCGGTGACGGTGGAGATGTAGTCCTGACGCAGGGCCGGGCTGAGCTTGCGAGGCCCAAGGGCGCGGTGCACGACGACCCGGCGCTCGGAGATGAATTCCTTGGCGCGGGCGATGGCGGCGGCGGCGCGCATCCGGTCGCTCAGGTCGCTGTCGCCGGCGAGCTGGCTGCTCGAGTCGCGCGCCGCCAGCAGGTCGCTGATCAGGCCGTCGTACACCTTGATCGTGAAGCTGACCGCCATCTTGCCGTTGAAGACCTGACTGCGGGTGCCGGGCAGGTCGGTGAGGTTCTGGTCGATCCCGTCAAGGAGCTTCTCCAGCGTGGGCGGCAGACCCTCCAGCACGGCGCGTTGCTGCAGGTACCGGCCCTTGGCGTCGTCGACCTCCTGACCAGCCTTGGTGTACACCTCGGTGTACCGCGTCTTGACCTGCGGCTTGTTGGCACTCAGCAGCAGCACGGCGGCGGTCCGCTCGTCCTGCAGCCTATCGACCAGGTCACCCGAGTAGCCGATCAGGTTGGCCAGGTTGCCGGCCCGGTTGGCATTGTTGAGCGTCTGCAGGTGGTCGACCAGCCCGCTGGTGCCCACCACGACCGTGGCGATGGTCGGCACGATCATGATTAGACCGAGCTTGGACCAGATCGGCATGTCGCGCAGCCGGCTGGCCGGCCGGCGTAGACGCGACAGGAAGGAGCCCGCCGTCGTTGGCCGTTTGCTCACGTCACCGCCCTCGCATTACCGCGTCCGGACGTCGCCTCTGGGCAACGCCGAGCGACCGACCCGGCGGGTCGGACCCCCGAGATTCCATCACGCCGCTCCGCAAAGAGAAAGACCAGGCTGTCCCTCGCTGAAGGTGTGATGAGATGTTGATGCAATTTGATAGCAATCCGTCTGGCCGGAGTCACCAAAAGTAATGGCACACCCTCACCGCGTCGTCCTGCTCGCGGGGCCTTCCGGCTCCGGAAAGTCATACATTGCACACCAGACCGGACTTCCTGTGCTCTGCCTGGACGACTTCTACAAGGACGGCGATGACCCTACGTGCCCGCGTCAAAACGGGCAGGTGGACTGGGAGTCGCCCAGGTCCTGGGACGCGGCGTCAGCGGTGGACACAATCGCCCGACTGGCCCAGGAGGGCAAGGCCGAAGTGCCGGTTTATGCGATCGGCGCGGACCGGAGGGTGGCCACCCGGCCATTCGACGTCACCGGATCGCCATTTTTCATCGCCGAAGGGATCTTTGCTGCCGAGATCGTCGAGGAGTGCCGCCGCCGCGGCCTGCTCGCCGGGGCGTACGCGCTGCGCCGGCCGCGCGGGGCGACCTTCGTCCGCCGGCTCGCCCGTGACCTGTCCGAGCAGCGCAAGGCACCCGCGGTCCTGATCCGGCGCGGGCTGACGCTGCTGCGCGCCGAGCCGGCGGTGCTGCGCCGGCAGACCGGACTGGGCGCCGAGGCGGCCCGGGCTCGCGAGGTGCTGCGCCGGGTGGCCGACCTGCTCGCCGGCCACCCGCACCAGGAAGCCTGATCAGGCGACCAGCTTCGCGTACGCCGGCTTGATCACCTCGTCGATGATCGTCAGCCGCTCGTCGAACGGGATGAAGGCGCTCTTCATCGCGTTGATGGTGAACCACTGGAGCTCCTTCCAGCCGTAGCCGAAGGCCTCCACCAGCAGCGCCATCTCCCGGGACATCGAGGTGCCGCTCATCAACCGGTTGTCGGTGTTGACCGTCACCCGGAAGCGCAGGTCCCGGAGCAGCCCGATCGGGTGCTCGGCGATCGACGGCGCCGCGCCGGTCTGCACGTTGGACGACGGGCACAGCTCCAGCGGGATCCGCTTGTCCCGGACGTACGCGGCCAGTCGGCCCAGCATCGGCGGGTTGCCCGGGGTGATGTCGTCGACGATCCGGACGCCGTGGCCCAGCCGGTCGGCGCCGCACCACTGGATCGCCTGCCAGATCGACGGCAGCCCGAAGGCCTCACCGGCGTGGATGGTGAAGTGGAAGTTCTCCCGCTGCAGGTACTCGAAGGCGTCCAGGTGCCGGGTGGGCGGGAAGCCCGCCTCCGCGCCGGCGATGTCGAAGCCGACCACCCCGGTGTCCCGGTGCCGGACGGCCAGCTCGGCGATCTCCTGCGAGCGGGCGGCGTGCCGCATGGCGGTGAGCAGGGTGCCCACCCGGATCCGGTGACCCGCCTCGGCGGCCAGCACGCTCCCCTCCCGGAAGCCGGCCACCACCGCCTCGACCACCTCGTCCAGGGTCAGGTTCTGCTCCAGGTGCTGCTCCGGGGCGAACCGGACCTCGGCGTAGACCACGCCGTCGGCGGCCAGGTCGAGGGCGCACTCGCGGGCCACCCGGCGCAGCGCCGGCGCGGTCTGCATGACCGCCACCGTGTGCGCGAAGGTCTCCAGGTAGCGCTCCAGGGAGCCGGAGTTCGCCGCCTCGGCGAACCAGCGGCCGAGCGCCTCCGGGTCGGTGGTGGGCAGCTGGTGGCCGACCTCGGCGGCCAGCTCGACGATCGTCGCGGGCCGCAGACCGCCGTCGAGGTGATCGTGCAGTAACGCCTTGGGGACCTTGACGATGTCCTCGTACGAGATTGCGACCATGCTCAGACCCTAGTCACCACGGGTCGCGGCACGGCACCGGACCGGTCACGGCCGCCAGCCGTACACCCGCTCGACGGTGAGGCGCAGCACCAGCCGGCCGTCGGCGACCATCGCGGCCCGGTAGTCCGCCCAGTCCGGGTGCTCCCCCAGGATCCGCCGGTAGACCTCGACCAGCTCGTCGACCGTGGCGTCGTCGGTCGCCCCGGCGGGCGCGGTGAGCGTCACCGTGCCCTCGGCCACCGCGTACGCCCCGCCGTCGGCGGTGGTGACGTGGAAGCTGGCGCGCGGGTCGCGTCGCAGGTTGCGCACCTTGGCCCGGTCGGCGGTGGTGGAGCAGCGGAGCAGCCCCGGCTCCGCCAGGTAGTCCAGGTTGGAGAGCTGCGGTCGACCGTCCCGGCGCAGGGTGACCAGCACCCCGCGCCCCCGCTGTCCGAACAGCTCCCACAGCCGGGCGCTCACGCGGCCACCGCCCAACTGATCAGGAGCCGGAAAGGTAGTTGACATGTCATCGAACGTAGGCCGGCTTCGATGACATGTCAACCACTCGGCTAGGCTCGGCCCATGGACGAACCACGCTGGCTGGACGAGCGGGAGAACCGGGCCTGGCGCGGCTACCGCCGGATGCGCCGGCTGCTCGACCTGGAGCTGGCCCGGGAGCTGATGCAGGACGCCGCCCTCTCCGAGCCCGACTACGACGTCCTCTCCGACCTCTCCGAGACGCCCGACCAGCGCCTCCGCCTCAGCGAGCTGGCCGACCGGATGCTCTGGTCGCGCAGCCGCCTCTCCCACCACCTGTCCCGCATGCAGCAGCGCGGCCTGGTCACCCGGGAGGAGTGCCCGTCCGACGGCCGCGGCTCGATCGTCGCGCTCACCCCCGCCGGCCGGCAGGCCATCGAGGCGGCCGCCCCCGGCCACGTCGCCGCCGTCCGCCGGCACCTGATCGACCTGCTCGCCCCCGAGGAGGTCGAGGCACTCGGCGGGCTGACCCACCGGGTGGTCGAGCACCTCGCCGCCGGCGGCCGCCGGCGCGGCCGGGCGGAGGTCTGAGGTGGACCCGCGGATCCTGGCCCGGATGCGCTGCCCGGTCTGCGGCGAGCCGCTGGCCGAGACCACCGCCGGCACCGCCCGGGCGTTGCGCTGCCCCCGCCGGCACAGCTTCGACATCGCCCGCCAGGGATACGTCAACCTGCTCGCCGGCCGCACCCCGCACACCGGGGACAGCGCCGAGATGGTCGCCGCCCGTTCCGACTTCCTCGCCGCCGGCCACTACGACACCGTCGCCGCGGCCCTCGCCGCCACCGCCGCCGAGGTGGTTGACCGGGTACGCGCCGTCGGGCCACCCGCCCGCTTCGCCGCCACCGGCGCGGCGCCGGGCGACCTACGCGGGGACGAGGCCGGGCGGGACGGCGCGTACCCCCTGGTGGTGGACGCCGGCGCCGGGACCGGCTGGTACCTCGCGGCCGTGCTGGCGGCGCGGCCGGACGCGGTCGGCCTGGCCCTGGACGTCGCCAAGCCGGCGCTGCGCCGCGCGGCCCGGGCCCACCCGCGCGCGGCGGCCGCGCTGGCCGACACCTGGCAGCGGCTGCCGCTGGCCGACCGCTCCGCCGCCGTGCTGCTGAACGTCTTCGCGCCGCGCAACGGCGCGGAGTTCCACCGGGTGCTCGACCCGGCCGGCGCGCTGCTGGTGGTCACCCCGGCCGTCGACCACCTCGCCGAGCTGGTCGACGCGCTCGACCTGCTCCGGGTGGACCCGGCCAAGGCGGACCGGGTCGCGGGCAGCCTGGGCGCGCACTTCACCGAGGAGTCGGCCATGGTCCACCGGGCCCGGCTGCGGCTCGGCCGCACCGAGGTGGCCACCCTGGTCGGGATGGGTCCCAGCGCCTGGCACGCCGACCCGGCCCGGCTGGCCGAGCGGATCGCCGCGCTGCCTGAGCCGGTGCCGGTGACCCTCGCCGTCCGGCTCGCCGTGCACCGGCCGCGCTGACCCGACGCTCAGGTGGAGAGGTCGACCTCTTCCCAGCCCGGCGGCTCGTCGTGGTACGGCCCGCGCAGCACCACCACCCATTCCAGCGCCCACCGGCGCTGCCCGATCGCGTTCGCGTCGACCAGCCCGGGCAGCGCCAGGCCGGACTGCTCCGACTCCAGGTACGCCCAGTCCAGGCAGTAGTGCAGGTCGAGCAGGGCGGCCGCGTCGGCCGGATGCTGCGGCGCGGCCAGGATCCGGGCGCGCCACTGCGGGAAGGTCTCCCCGGCGGCCAGGTTCGGCATCCGCTCCACCAGCCGCTCGTCCACCGGCACCGTCGGGTCCAGCTCCTTGGTCAACCCGAGCACCCAGGCCAGCGAGAAGAGCGCGTCGTGGTGCAGGACGAACGACCGGTGGTCGCCCCGGCCGCCCATCACGAACTGCCACTCCGGCGGCGTCACCGTCTCGACCAGGTGCGACTCCAGCAGCCAGCTCATCGCGGCCTGCGGGGGCATCCCGAAGCACCGGGCCAGGATCACGTGCAGCACCGCGATCCGGGCCTCGATCTCCGCGGTCGGCCGCAGCTCGATCTCGTCCCCCGGCTCCCAGACCAGCGGGAACTGCGGTGGTGGCAGCGGGAGCCCCAGGCGGGACAGCTCGTCGAGGCTCGCCTCACGGACGGCCCGGGGGTCGGGAGCGGATACGCGCACGGCTCAGGTCCCTGTCTGCTCACATCGGCTCATGGCCGGTCGGTCCCCCCTGGCCTGCGAGAATAGCGGCTCGGCCGGCACCACACCATGACCGGAAAGGATCAGTCGATCCGCTCGATGACCAGCGGCGTCGCGGCCGGGGCGTCCGGCGCGATCCGGACCGCCAGCTCCGCCTCGGCCAGCGCCGCCGGGATCCGCTCCGCGTGCTCCGCGCGCAGCTCGTACAGGGGCTCGCCGACGCGGACCCGGTCGCCGGGGCGCTTGTGCAGCACCACGCCGGCCGGGATGCTCACCGGGTCCTCCTTGCGGGCCCGGCCGGCGCCGAGCCGCCACGCGGCCACCCCGATCGCGTACGCGTCGACCCCGGCGACGTAGCCGTCCTCGGTCGCGCAGACCACCTCGACCTCGTTGGCCGTCGGCAGCGGGGCGTCCGGGTCGCCGCCCTGCGCCCGGATCATCGTCCGCCAGGCGTCCATGGCCCGGCCGTCGCGCAGCGCCGCCTCGGGGTCCGCGTCCGGCAGGCCGGCCGCGTCCAGCATCTCCCGGGCCAGGGCCAGGGTCAGCTCCACCACGTCGGCCGGGCCGCCGCCGGCCAGCACCTCGACCGACTCGGTCACCTCGACCGCGTTGCCCACGGTCCGGCCGAGCGGGGTGGACATGTCGGTGAGCAGGGCGACCGTCCGCACCCCGTGCGCCCCGCCCAGCTCCACCATGGTCCGGGCCAGCTCGCGGGCGTCGTCGGCGTTCTTCATGAACGCGCCGGAGCCGACCTTCACGTCGAGCACCAGCGCGCCGGTCCCCTCGGCGATCTTCTTGCTCATGATCGAGCTGGCGATCAGCGGGATCGCCTCGACGGTGCCGGTGACGTCGCGCAGCGCGTACAGCTTGCGGTCGGCCGGGGCCAGCCCGTCGCCGGCCGCGCAGACCACCGCGCCGACGTCCCGCAGCTGGGCGATGAACTCGTCGTTGCTCAGCGCCGCCCGCCAGCCGGGGATCGACTCCAGCTTGTCCAGGGTGCCGCCGGTGTGGCCGAGGCCCCGGCCGCTCAGCTGCGGCACGGCGGCGCCGCAGGCCGCGACCAGCGGGGTCAGCGGCAGGGTGATCTTGTCGCCGACACCGCCGGTGGAGTGCTTGTCGACGGTCGGCCGGGCCACCGGGGAGAGGTCCAGCCGCTCCCCGCTGGCGATCATCGCGGCGGTCCACCGAGCGATCTCCGGCGCCGTCATGCCGCGCAGCAGGATCGCCATGGCCAGCGCGGACATCTGCTCGTCGGCCACCAGCCCCTTGGTGTACGCGTCGACGACCCAGTCGATCTGCCCGTCGCTCAGCACGCCCCCGTCCCGCTTGGTCCGGATGACGTCCACCGCCGTGAAAGCACTCACTGTCAGAAGTTCCTATCAGTCCAGTCGTTGCGGAGCCGATCCGCGGACCGCCACCACTGAGGGATCAAGCACCGGCCCAGCGGACCGGGATCTCCAGTGGCGGCTCGCCCTCGCCGGCCCAGAAGATGGTGCCCGACGCGTCCACCACCACCACGCGCGGTGTCCGGGCCAGCCCCCAGGTGATCGCCTCGGCCGGGTCGTCCCAGGTCGGGCCCTCCTCCAGCACGCCGGTCTCGGCCTCCTCGGTGTCTCCGGCCGACCGCTCCCAGTAGGCCGTCCAGACCTGCTGCCCGGCGGAGAGGTCCGGGTGCACGAAGACGGTGCCCCGCCCCCGCCAGGCGGCCAGCCGCTCCGGGACCACCGGCACCGGCGTCTCGCCGGTCACCGCCTCCAGGTCCTCCACGCCGAACGCGTGCGGCAGCAGCTCGGCCATCCGGAGCGTGCCGCCCTTCGCCTCGATCAGGCACTCCGGGCCGCCGTTCTCCCAGAGCAGCTGCCGGCACCGGCCGCACGGCATCAGCGGCTCGCCGGTGGCGTCGACGCAGGACAGGGCGACGATCCGCCCGCCGCCGGTGGCGTGCAGCGAGGACACCACGCCGCACTCGGCGCAGAGGACCACGCCGTACGCGGCGTTCTCCACGTTGCAGCCGACCACCACCCGGCCGTCGTCGACCAGGGCGGCCGCCCCGACGGGGAACTTCGAGTACGGCACGTACGCGTGCCGCATGACCTCGGTGGCGGCGGCGCGCAGCCGCTCCCAGTCGATCTCCATCACGCCTCCCATTCTGCCCAATTCACGCTGATCGGTCGCGGTACCGGCCCGGAGACGGCCGTGCCCGGCGGGTCTCCCCCGCCGGGCACGGTGCGTCGAGGACGGTCAGCCCTTGATGTACGGCTTGCCGTCGGCGGCCGGTGCCCGGACCCTTCCGACCAGCCCGGCCACCGCCAGGATGGTCGCCAGGTAGGGCAGCATCGCCAGGAACTGGCTGGGGATGCTGCTGCCGATCGCCCCCAGGTAGGTGGCGAGCTGGTCGGCGAAGCCGAAGAAGAGCGCCGCGAGCAGCGCCCCGGTCGGGCTCCACCGGCCGAAGATCAGCGCGGCCAGGGCGATGAAGCCCTTACCGCCGATCATGTTCTTGGTGAAGGAGTAGAGCGCCAGGGTGTACGAGGCGCCGCCGATCCCGGCAACCATGCCCGCCATGATCACGTTGCGGTAGCGGAGGCCCAGCACCCGCACGCCGAGGGTGTCCGCGGCGGTCGGGTGCTCGCCGACCGACCGGGTCCGCAGACCCCACCGGGTACGGAACAGCGCGATGTGGATGACCAGCACCAGGAGCAGGCCGAGGTAGAGGAAGATGTTCCCCCGGAACAGCGCCGGGCCGAGCAGCGGGATGTCCTTGAGCAGCGGGATCTCCCAGTTGCTGAACCGGGGCGCGCTGTTGTACTTCGTCGCGTCGGTCTGCATCAGCCGCTCGTAGAGGAAGCCGGTGACGCCGACCGCCAGCAGGTTGAGCACGATGCCCATGACCACCTGGTCGACCAGGTAGCGGATGGCGAAGACGGCGAGCAGCACCGAGATGAGCGCGCCGCCGATCGCCGCGGCGACCAGCCCCACCCAGACACTGCCGGTGATGCTGCCGAAGAGCGCGCCGGAGAAGGCACCCATCAGCAGTTGGCCCTCGATCGCCACGTTCACCACGCCGGTCCGCTCGCAGAGCACCCCGGCCAGCGCGCCGAAGATCAGCGGCAGGGCCAGGATGAACGTGCCCCGGACGATGTTGACCAGCGGCATGAAGTTGCGGCCCTCGGGGGCGGCGGAGACCTGCCAGCAGAGGAAGCTCAGCACGAAGGCGACCAGCCCGATGCCGAGCAGCAGGGTGAACCAGCGCTTCGGCACCCCGGCGAGCAGGGCGGCGCCGGCCGCGGCGGCGATGATCCCGAACAGGATCGCGCCGACCGTGCCGTTGATCTCCAGGGCGGCACCGCCCTCGGTCTCGCTGAGCGTGAAGCGGGCCTCCTGGCCGGTGGCGAGCGCGCCGAAGACCACCGCCGCGAGCACGCCCAGCGCCAGCAGGACCGCGCCGGTCTTGCGGACGCGGGTCCAGAAGCCCTCGTCGACCGTGGTCACGGCGACCTCGGGGACAGCCGTGGTGGACATGCTCACCAGCCCTTCGCGAGGCTCGTCTGCAGCCGGGCGGCGCGGGCCGCCCGGAGCTGGAAGATCGCCTTCACCAGGGCGGGCGCGGCGATGAAGATGACGATGAGCGCCTGGAGCACGGTGACCAGCTCCAGCGAGATCCCGGAGTACGACTGCATCCGGTTGCCACCGGCCTGGAGCGCGCCGAAGAGCAGCGCCGCCAGCAGCACGCCCCAGGGCTTCACCCGGCCGAGCAGCGCCACCAGGATGCCGTCGAAACCGATCTGCGCGATCACCAGCGGGGTGAGCGCGTTCGCGGTCGAGCCGAGCACCATCTGGCTACCGCCGAGGCCGGCCAGCAGCCCCGAGATCGCCATGACCAGCACGTACGTCTTGGTGACGCTGATGCCGGCGGTCCGGGCGGCGTCCGGGTTCTCGCCGACCGCGCGGAACTCGAAGCCGAGCGTCGAGCGGTTCAGCAGCCAGGCGACGGCCCAGGTGGCCAGCACGGCGACCAGGATGCCGGCGTGCACCCGCAGGTTGTCGCCGAGCAGCCGGGGCAGCTGGGCGGAGGACTCGACCGGCTTGCTGATCGCGTCCGACCGGTTCGGGTTCTGCACCCCGCTCTGGACGATGATCCAGGACAGGAAGTAGACCGCCACGTAATTGAGCATGATCGTGTTGATCACCTCGTGGGCGCCGGTGCGCGCCTTGAGGATGCCCGGGACGAAGCCCCAGAGCGCGCCGCCGGCCGCACCGGCGATCAGCGCGACCAGCAGGTGCACCCCCGGCGGCAGCGGCAGCGCGAAGCCGACGACGGCGGAGAGGATGACGCCGATGGTCGCCTGGCCCTGGGCGCCGATGTTGAACAGGCCGCCCCGGAAGGCGAGCGCCACCGCCAGGCCGGTGAAGACCAGTGGCGCGGTGTAGGTCAGCGTCTCCGAGATCGGGCTGAGCGCGGCGGTGAAGCCGGTCGCGTCCGGGTCGAAGATCGCGCCCTTGAACAGGTTCGCGTACGCCTCGCTGACCACCGACCAGCTGGAGTTGAGCGCGTCCGACGGCCGGGCGGTGATGTAGCTGTAGGTGGCCAGCACCTCCGGGTCGGAGACGATGATCAGCACCGCGCCGACCAGCATCGCCAGCAGCACCGCCAGCACGGTGACGGTGACCGTGTTGGCCGCCCAGAGGTTCTCCAGGAAGAGCCGGCCCAGCGAGGGGCGGGGTTCCGCGGGCGCGGGCTGCTTCGTCGCGGTGGCGGGGACCGCGCGCTCGGCGTCGCCGGCAGGCGCGGTCGGGGTCGCCCGCGCCTCGCTCCGCGCCTCCTGCGCCTCGGTCGCCGGCTCCTTGTCCGGGGATCCCGACACCGGGTTCGGGTTCGTCATGCCTCGTCCTCGTTGCCAGGGCCCTCGGGGGCCGGGGCCGCCGCGCCGGGCGTACCGCTGGTGTCGTCGGCGGGGGTCGCGGTGTCCGGGGTGATGCCCGCCATCAGCAGGCCGATCTCCTCGCGCGGGGTGTCCGGCCCGACCACGCCGATGATCCGGCCGCGGTACATCACCGCGATCCGGTCGGCCAGGCCGATGACCTCGTCCAGCTCGCTGGAGACCACCATGACGGCGGTGCCGATGTCCCGCTCGCGGATGACGCGGCTGTGGATGAACTCGATCGAGCCGACGTCCACGCCCCGGGTGGGCTGGGCGGCGATGAAGAGCTTCAGCGGCCGGGACAGCTCCCGGGCCACGATGACCTTCTGCTGGTTGCCGCCGGAGAGGGTGCCCACGGCCGCGTCGGCCGAGGAGGTACGGACGTCGAACTGCTCGATCCGCTCCTTCGCCGACTTGGCGATGGCGTCCGGCTTGAGCGAGAGGCCCTTGCCGAAGGGCGGCCGGTCGTAGATGTCGAGCACCAGGTTCTCCGCCACGGAGAACTCCTTGACCAGGCCGTCGACGCTGCGGTCCTCCGGCACGTAGCCGACGCCGGCGCGGAGCACCTTCTTGGTCGGCCAGCCGTGCACGGCCTCGCCGTCCAGGGTGACGGTGCCGGCGAGCGTCGGCCGCAGGCCCATGATCGCCTCGATCAGCTCGGTCTGCCCGTTGCCCTGCACGCCCGCGATGCCGAGCACCTCACCCGCGTGCACGGTCAGGTCGACCCCGTCGACCGCGCGTACCTGCCGGTCGTCGTCGACGACCAGGCCGGCGACCTCGAGGATCGGCTTGCCGGGCGTGGCCGGCTTCTTGTCCACGGTCAGCCGGACGTTGCGGCCCACCATCAGCGCGGCCAGCTCGTCCCGGCTGGCGGTCGGCGAGGCGGTGCCGACGGTCTTCCCGCGCCGGATCACCGTGATCCGGTCGGCGATCGCCTTCACCTCGCCCAGCTTGTGGGTGATGAAGACGATGGACTTGCCGGCGGCCTTGAGCGACCGCATGACCGTGAGCAGTTCCTCGGTCTCCTGCGGGGTCAGCACGGCCGTCGGCTCGTCGAGGATCAGCAGGTCGACGTCGCGGGTGAGGGCCTTGACGATCTCCACCCGCTGCTGGATGCCGACCGGCAGGTCCTCGATCACCGCATCCGGGTCGACCCGGAGGTTGTACCGCTCGGAGACCTCGGCGACCTCCCGCCGGGCCCGCCGCCGGTCCAGGAAGCCGGTGAAGCTGCCCTTGACCTGCTCGGCGCCGAGCATGACGTTCTCGGCCACGGTGAAGACCGGCACCAGCATGAAGTGCTGGTGCACCATGCCGATCCCGGCCGCGATGGCGTCCGACGGGCCCTTCAGCTTCAGCGGCCGGTCGTCGACCAGGATCTCGCCCTCGTCGGGCTGGTAGAGCCCGTAGAGCACGTTCATCAGGGTCGACTTGCCGGCGCCGTTCTCGCCGAGCAGGGCATGGATCTCTCCAGGCTCCACCGTCAGGTCGATGTGGTCGTTGGCGACCAGGTCACCGAAGCGCTTGGTGATGCCGCGCAGTTCGAGTCTCAGCGCAACCTCCTGGAGTGCGAGCGATGGTGCAGCCTAGCGGCTGACCAGCGGCCACCGCGCCGGGCGGGGGTCAGGTGGGGGGGATGAAGGTGGACCGGCCGCCCCGGCTCCGCAGGGGTGTTTTCCCCACGTACGCCGAGGCGGCCGGATCGTCATTCCTGGTGCCCGCCGGCCCCCGCTCATGATCCCATCGCGGCGGCCGGCGGATCGGTCACTTGGTCGGCTGGGCCTTCGAGGTGACCGTGATGGTGCCGGCGGCGATGTCCGCCTTGATCTTGTCGACCTCGGCCTTCAGGTCCGCCGGGACCTTGCTGTCGAAGTCGTGGTACGGGGCGATCGAGACGCCGTTGTTGGCCAGGGTGCCGACGAAGCCCGGCTTGGCCTGGAGCTTCTCGCCACCGGCGGCCTTGAGCACGGCCTCCTTGACGGCGTCCGGGATGTTCTTGACGACGGTGGTCACCAGCGCCGGGCAGTTCGGGGTGCTCTCGCAACCGTCGACGTCCACCCAGATCACCGAGTACTTGCCACCGGAGGCCTGGGCGGCGGCGGTGGTGCCGAGGCCGGAGCCACCGGCGACCGGCATGATGATGTCCGCGCCCTGGGCGACCAGCGCGTCGGAGACCTTCTTGCCCTCGTCCTGCTTGACGAAGTCGTTGGTGAAGGAGCCCTTCTGGGTCGCCTTGTCCCAGCCGAGGACCTGGACGTTCTTGCCCTTGGCCTTGTTGTAGTACGCGACGCCGTCAGCGAAGCCGTCCATGAAGATGGTCACCGGCGGGATCGGCAGGCCGCCGTAGGTGCCGACCTTGCCGGTCTTGCTCATCCCGGCGGCCAGGTAGCCGGCCTGGAAGGCGGCCTGGGCGGTGTCGAACTGCATCGGGTAGATGTTGTCCAGGCCCGGGTTCGAGTCGACGATCGCGAACTGCTGGTTCGGGTTCGCCTGCGCGGCCTTCTTGGTGGCGTCGGACATCAGGCCACCGACGGCCAGGATGAAGTCGCACTTCTGGTTGACGAACCCGGTCAGGTTGACCTCGTAGTCCGCCTCGGCCTTCGACTGGACGTTCTTGATGTCGATGTTGTCGTTCTCCTTCTTCGCCTCCTGCAGGCCCTTCCAGGCCGAGGTGTTGAAGGACTTGTCATCGATGCCGCCGACGTCGGTCACCATGCAGGCGCTGAACTTCTTGGCGCCGTTGCCACCGGCGTTGTTGTCGTCCTTGGGGGCCTCACCACACGCGGCGGCACCCAGCACGAGGCCACCCGCCACGATGGCGGAGGCGAACCGCATCCCACGCAGAGCGCGCAAGACGTCTCCTTCCCATTGCACACCGCGCGTGCGCGGTGGCAGCCCTTTCGCCGGCCTGCGGTGTGCCGCCGGCGTCCCACGTTACGGACGGGAGCGTACGCCCGCGCCCACCCACCGGCCGACAATCGTGCACGACTGTTGAGCGGTCGTTACCCCTACGTAACCCTTGGGTGGGGCAGATCACTTCTCGTGCCGACCACGCTCCGGAGAGGTGTCGCGGATGTCCGTTTCCCGCAGCGTTCTCCGCTCCTGGCGGGCCTACCGCCAGAAGACCGCCACGGCCGCGTTGACCAGGGTCAACCCAATTATGGCGAGGAAGTGGCCGCGGTTCACGGACTCCCGCTTACGCGAGAAGAAGACCATGACGAAGATCAGCAGCGCGAGCACCAACTTGGTAACAAGTTTTGCCGGCGCCGGCTCGTCCCCGTCGCGCAGCGGCGCGGCCAGACCGAGACCGGTCAGCAGCCCGATCACCGAGCCCCAGAGCATGGCCGCGTTGATCCGCAGCCGGCCGCTGACGTACTGGGCGATCGAGCCACCGAGCAGCATCGCGAAACCGATCAGGTGGACGTAGAGAAGTACCAGCCGGAGAGCTTCCATGCCGGCCATCCTCCCCTATCCACGACGATTTGTAGTAGACCGGCCGCCGAGCCGTGGTCACACCGTGACCTTGGCCCGGCGCCCCCGCTCCGGGGCCGGCTCGGCGTCGCCGCCTGACCGGAATCGACCCGCCAGCACCAGAGCCAGGCCGACCACCGCGTAGCCGGCCAGCACGGCGAGGGCACGGGCCCCGCCGGCCCCGTCGAAGAACGCCGCCGAGCGGAGCAGGGTGCCGCCGGCGCCGACCGGCAGGAACTGTCCGAGCGTTCCCCACGGCTGGGGCAGCAGCTCGGGCGCGGCGCTGACCGCGGAGAGCGGGTTGCCGACCAGGAAGACCAGCAGCGCGCCGAGGCCGACGCCGGGACCGCCGAGGAGCGCCCCGAGACCGGCCACGGTGCTCGCGGCGGCCAGCGCGAACAGCCCGATCGCACCCGCCTCGAGCCAGCCGGAGCCGGTCAGGACGCCGAGCCAGCCGTGCAGCACCGCGGCCCCGACCAGGCCGGCCAGGACGCCGTACCCGAGCAGCCCCAGCAGCCGGGCGCCCCGGCGGGCGACCAGGAGGACGAGCAGCGCCCCGGCCAGCATGCTGGTCAGCGCGAGCGGCAGGAAGCCGGCGGCGAAGCCGGCGCCGCGGGGGTCGTCCGGGTCGGCCGGGACGGCCGCCACGACCGGCACCGGGCGGTCGCCGGAGAGCTCGGCCGACGCCTCGGTGAGCAGCGCGGCGACCGTCGGGCTGGCCGCCGGGGCGGTGTGCAGGGCGACCCCGTCCGGGCCGACGACGAAGGCGGCGTACACCTCCCGGTCGCGCAGCGCCCGGTCGGCCGCCGCGCCGTCGGGGAGCGTGGTCACCGCGAAGGCGCCCGGCCGGGCGGCGGCGAGCCGGCCGGCGAGTTCGGCCGCCGCCGGCGCGGGCCCGGCGACGGCGACCGGCAGGTCGCGGGGCGCGAGGTGGGCGGCCGGCGCCGCGAACAGGGGTACGAGCAGCGCCTGCACCCCGACCGCGAGAGCGGCCAGCAGGACGGCGAGCAGCCAGGGGGACCGGACCCTGGACGACGGACCGGGCATCTTCGCCTCCTAAAACGAACGTTCATTCTCTTGATTTGAGACTGCGCCGCCAGCCGTCGCCAGTCAAGAACGAACGTTCGCTTTACACTGTGGGTCGTGCCACGCGTATCGGACGAACACCTCGCGGCCCGCCGTCGGCAGATCCTCGAGGCGGCCCGCCGCTGCTTCCTGCGCGAGGGCTTCCACAACACCTCGATGCAGGACGTGATCGCCGAGGCCGGGCTCTCGGTCGGCGCCGTCTACCGCTACTTCCCGAGCAAGAACGACCTGATCACCTCGATCGCCCAGTCGGTGATCGGCGGGGCCGACGACGTCTTCGCCGGGCTGGCCCGGCACGAGCCGCCGCTGCCCCTGACCGAGGTGCTGGAGCGGGCGCTGGCCTTCGTCGACTCCCAGATCGGCCCGGAGGGCATGCTGCCGCTCGCCATCCAGGTGTGGAGCGAGGCCCAGCGGGACCCGACCCTCGCCGAGTTCGTCAAGGACACGTACACCGGCTTCCGCAACCACTTCGCGACGCTGGCCCGGCGGGCGGTGGCGGCCGGAGAGCTGCCGTCCGACGCCGACCCGGAGGCGGTCGGCGCCGCCCTCTTCGCCCTCGTCCCCGGCTACTTCATGCAGCGCATCCTCACCGGACGCCCAGACCGGCACACCTACCTCTCGGGCGTCCGCACCCTCCTCACCCACCCCGCTCCCTGAGCCCCGCGATCTTGCAGTTCGGGCCCCGACGAAGGGCACGAAAGCCGCAGAGCGCGGGCCGAAACTGCAAGATCGCGAGGGACCGGGGTCAGGCCAGGCGCCAGACCTGGAAGGTGGGGCCGTCGGCCGGCAGGGTGATCGCGCCGTCGGCGTCCGGGCGCAGCGCGGGGGCTCCGCCGTAGACGTTCTCCGCGGCGGGCAGGCCGGGCAGGCGGACCGGGGTGCCGGCCGCGCGGCGGGCCAGCACCAGCACCGTGCCGGTGGGCGCCTCGCGGAGGAAGACCAGCGTGTCGGCGTCGGCGTGCACCCAGCGCAGGCCGCCGTGCCGCAGCGCCGGCTCGCCACGCCGCAGCGCCAGCAGCGACCGGTACGCGTCGAACGTGCGCCGGTCCCAGCGCTCCGGCCGGTGCCACGGCATCGGGGTACGCGAGCCCTCACCGTTGGTGCCGGTCAGCCCCAGCTCGTCCCCGGCGAAGATCACCGGGGTGCCCGGCATGGTGGCGAGCAGGCCGGCGGCCACCTCCTGCCGGGCCGCGTCGCCGACCACGGTCCGGATCCGGGCCGAGTCGTGCGACCCGAGCAGCTGCCACGAGTGCACGTACGAGCGCCAGGAGATCAGCGACCGGTAGGCGTTCATGGTGGCCAGCACGCCGCCCGCGTCCCGCCGCCGGACCCCGCCGGGGGTGCCGAGGAAGTTCGGCACCGGGTCGTCACCGACGCGCAGCCAGGACCAGACCGGGTCGGTGAAGCCGACGTAGTTCATGGTGCCGTGCCAGCCGTCCCGGTCCAGGTCGCCGGTGTGGTCGTGGCCGTGCTCGGCCAGCAGCAGCCCGTCGGTCCGGGTGTCGGCGACCACCTCGCGCAGCAGCCGCGCCACCTCGTGGGTGTACGCGTCGGCGCCCCGCCGGCCGGTCATGTTCGCCACGTCCACCCGCCAGCCGTCCAGTCCGTACGGCGGGCGCAGCCAGCGGCGCAGCAACGAGTCCTCGGCCGTGGCGAAGCGTCGGCGCAGCTCGGCGCTGCCCCAGTTGAGCTTCGGCAGCGACTTGACCCCGTTCCAGGACTCGTACGACGGCTCCAGGTCGCAGCGCGGCGTCAGACCGGCCTTCATTCGGTCCGGAGCGCCGCCAAGCGGCGCGGAGGCCGAATTATGGCCGCCAGCCGAGCCGGAGTTGTCGCAGCCGCCGGCCAGGTCGAAGTAGTACAGCTCCCGCTCCGGCGCGCGCACGTCGGAGGCGGCGGCGGTGAACCACTGGTGGGCGTCGCCGGTGTGGTTGCTGGTGATGTCGCCGAGCAGCCGCCAGCCCCGGGCGTGCACCGCGTCGGCCAGCCGGGCCAGTGCGGCGTCCCCGCCGAGCAGCGGGTCCACCGTGTCGAAGCTGGCCGCGTCGTAGCGGTGGTTGGAGCGGGCCGGGAAGATCGGGGTGAGGTAGACGGTGTTGACGCCGAGCCGCTCCAGGTGGTCCAGGTGCTCCGTGACGCCGTCCAGGTCGCCGCCGTAGAACTGGCGCGGGGTCTCCGGGCCGCGCCCGATCACCGGGGTGTCCCAGTCGCACGGGATGGCCCAGTCCGGCGCGGTCCGGCCGTCGGCGGCGGCCGAGCGGGCGAAGCGGTCCGGGAAGATCTGGTAGATCAGCGCGTCCCGGGCCCAGGCCGGTGGCGGCGCGTAGCTGACCAGCTTGAAGTCGCCATGATCAGGTACGTCGTGGTCGACCAGGCCGGCGCCGTTCAGCCAGCGGTAGCCCCGCCCGCCGTCGAGCAGGAAGCGGTAGTTGCTGACCGGGTTGCGGACCTCGACGTCGGCCCGCCACCACACGTCACCGTTCTCGGTGCGGTCGACCACGGCCTCGGCGAACCGGGGCTCGCCGTCGCCGGTGGTCCGCACGTGCACCTGGCGCACGTCCGCGCCGGCCGGGACCCGGACGAAGACCGGGACGGTCTGCCCGAGCGCGGGCTCCTGCTCGGGCACGTAGGTGGCGGATCCGTCGTGGTGCGGCTGCAGAGACATGAGGCTGCCTTTCGCGTCGTTCTCGACAGGAGAGGGGCGGGCAACCGCCGCGGTCGGTCACCCGACCGCGGCGGTCCGCCCGGAAACCGCTCCGGTGTACGCCGACACGACGCCCTTGCCGCAGCGTGAGCCGAGGAGGCTCAGCCCTTCACCGCTCCCGCCGTCAGGCCGGAGACGATGTAGCGCTGGAGCAGCTGGAACACCAGCACCGTCGGGATCGCGGTGAGCAGGGTGCCCGCCGCGAACATCCCGAAGTTGTTGTTGCGCTCGCCGGCGACCAGGCCGAACATCCCGACCGCCAGGGTCTTCGAGTTCGGCTCGGTGAGGAACACGTTGGCGATGATGAACTCGTTGATCGAGCCGATGAAGGCGAGCAGCCCGGTCACCGCCAGGATCGGCGCCACCAGCGGCAGCATGATCCGGAAGAACACCTGGGCGTGTGAGGCACCGTCCATGGTCGCCGACTCGTCCAGCTCCTTCGGCAGGGTGTCGAAGAAGCCCTTCATCAGCCAGGTGTTCGCGCCGAGCGCAACGCCCATGTAGAGCAGGAACAGGCCCCACGGGGTGTTGAAGCCGATCGCCGGCCACAGGTCGGTGACCGTCGTGAAGATCAGGAAGATCGCCACGATGGCCAGGAACTGCGGGAACATCTGGATGAGTAGCAGCGCGAGCAGCCCGACCCGGCGACCAGCGAACCGCATCCGGGAGAACGCGTACGCCGCCAGCGCGGACAGGAAGATCGACGCGAAGCTCGCCACGCCGGCGAGGAGCAGCGAGTTGAGGAACCAGTGCGCGAAGGGCGTGTCCTGGAACAGGTTGGTGAAGTTCTCGAACGACGCCCCGGTCGGCAGCAGCTCGGTCGACGAGAGCGTGCCGAGCGGGTTGAGCGCCGCGGAGATCACGAACAGGATCGGGAAGAGGCTGAACGCCACCGCCAGCACCCCGACCAGGTGCCGCCAGCCCACCTGGGCGAACCAGCGACCCTTCGACCTCCCGGTCGCGTTGCGGTTGGCGACGGGGGCGTCCGCGTAGGTGGTCACGAGTACACCTCCTCCATCTTGCGGGTGCGCCGGAAGCTGATCGCCGCCACGACGGCCACGATCGCGAAGATGAAGATCGATACTGTCGTGGCCAAGCCGTATTCGGCGCCCTGGGCGCCGAAGGCCAGCCGGTAGGTGTAGGTGATGAGCAGGTCGGTGGCGCCGTTGGTCGGATTGTCCGCCGGGAACGGCCCACCCTCGGTGGTGAACAGGATCGCGTTGACGTTGTTGAAGTTGTACGCGAACGAGGTGATCAGCAGCGGCGAGAGCGCGACCAGCAGCAGTGGCAGGGTGACCGCCCGGAACGACTGCCACGGCGACGCGCCGTCGACGGAGGTGGCCTCGGTCAGCTCGCGCGGGATCGCCTGGAGTGCGCCGGTGGTCACCAGGAACATGTACGGGTAGCCCAACCAGAGCTGCACCAGCAGCACCGCGGCCCGGGCGCTCCAGCTCCCGCCGAACCAGTCGACGTCGAGGCCGAACAGGTTGTTGAGCAGGCCGAAGTCGGTGTTGAACATGTCCCGCCAGACCAGCAGCATCGCGAACGACGGCATGGCGTACGGGAGGATCAGCAGCACCCGGTAGAGGTTGGTGCCGCGCATCCGGGGCGAGTGCAGGGCGAGCGCAATGCCCATGCCGAGCAGGAAGGTGAGCCCGGTCGAGCCGATGGCGAACGCGAAGTTCCAGACCAGCGTGCCGAAGAACGGGCCGGAGATGTTCGGGTCGGTCAGCACCCGGCTGAAGTTCTTCAGCCCGACGTTGACCTTCCAGCCCTGGGTGAGCCGCTCGCCGTCGGCGGCGACGAAGGAGCCGCTCTTCTCGTCGGCGGTCCAGGTCTTGCCGGTCTCGCTGTCCTTGACGCAGTCGCAGCCGGCGTCGTACGCCCGGACGGCCTTGCCCTCGTAGGCCCGCGTGAGGCCGTTGGAGCGGATGGCCCCACCGGGCGTCGGCACCACCAGGGCGGTGATCGCGTCGCTGCGGCCGCTCGCCTGACCGATGTTCAGCACGGTGTAGCCGTCGGCGGCGGTGACCTTGCCGGTGAGGCTGCTGACCGTCACCTGGGCCGCGTCGAGCTTGCGCAGCCCGCCCGCGTCACCCGCGAAGACCTCCTTGGTCTTCGGGTCGCTGAGCAGGAAGACCAGGGAGCCGGTCTGCGGGTCGCCCTTGGTGGCGATGGAGAGCGAGTACTCGGCGGAGCCGGGGACCTGCTTCACCGAGGAGGTCTGGATGGCGACGATCGCGTCGTCCTTGCCGCCGCGGTGGCCGTCGCCGAAGTTCGTGAAGGCGGTGCTCGCGGTGTAGAGCACCGGGAAGACCTGGAAGGCCAGCAGGAAGAGGGTGCCGGGGACCAGGTACTTGGCCGGGATGTGCCGGCGGCCGAGGTAGAGGTAGAACAGGCCCGCGGTGGTGACCGCCAGGATGCCCAGTCCGACCCAGTGTTCGGCCTCGATGAGCGGGAACGCCGCCCAGATCGCGATCCCGGCCACCAGGCCGAGCAGGATCACCTTGACGACGAGGCCGGTCGCGGTGATCGGCGCGTGGTTCCGCGCGGTACGGGACTTGCGCGGGAGCCCGCGGCGAACGGGCTCCCGGCCCGGAGCCTGCGTGGCAGGCTCCGGGCCGGACAGCGACGTGCTCATTACTTGATCTGACCCGCGATGGTCTTGCCCGCGGCGGTGATCGTCTTGGCCGGGTCGGCGCCACCGATGATGGCGGCCTCCGCCTTGCCGAACGGGTCCCAGATCGCGGCCATGGCCGGGATCGCCGGGAGCACCTGGCCGTTCTTGCCGGCCTCCTGGAACTTGGCCAGGTCCGGGTCCTCGCCCTTGACCTGGTCGAAGGCGGCGGTCAGCGCCGGCGGGCGCGGCTCGGCCTTGTACAGCGCGACGGCCAGCTCGGGCTTGGTCACGTAGTTGGTGACGAACTCCTGGGCCAGGGCCTTGTTCTTGCCCTTGGCGGCGACGTAGAACGCCTGGACGCCCACGAACGGCTGGGCCTCCTTGCCACCGGCGAAGCCGGGGACCGGGGAGATGTCGTACTTGATGCTGGCCTTCTTGGCGTCGGCGATGGCCCACGGGCCGGAGACCAGGAAGGCGCACTTCTTGCCGGTGAAGGTGGCGATGGAGTTCTCGCCGGTGATGGAGCGCTTGAGCGCACCCTCACCCTTCTCACCGAGCTTCGCGATCTTCTGGAAGGCCGCGATCGACTCCGGCTTGCCCACGCCCAGGTCCTTCGGGTCGTAGTCGCCGTTGGCCGAGGTGCCGAACAGGTAGCCGCCGCCGGAGGTGTACAGCGGGTAGATGTGGTACGCGTCGCCGTTCTGGCCGGACTGCAGGCAGAGGATCTCGCTGACCTTCTTCTGGGCCTTGAGCTGCTTGCCGGTGGCGACCAGGTCCTCGATCGTCTTCGGCGCCTCGGGGGCCAGTTCGGTGTTGCGGATCAGCGCGACGTTCTCGGTGGCGTAGGGGACGCCGTAGAGCTGGCCGTTGAAGGTGACGGCCTTGACCGCGGTCTCGTTGAACGCGCTCTTCTGCTCGGCGGAGAGCTGCACCGGGTCGATGGCGCCGTTCTGAACCAGGTTGCCGATCCAGTCGTGCGCGCCGACCACGACGTCCGGCCCACTGCCCTGCTGGGAGGCGGTGACGAAGTTGGTCTGCAGGTCCTTGGAGACGGCCTGGACCTCGACGGTGACGCCGTTCTCCTTGCCGAACTCCTCAGCGAACGGCTTCAGGGCGGCGGTTCGCTTGTCGTCGGCCCAGATGACCAGCTTGCCGCCGGTCGCCTTGGCGGACTCCTTGGCGGCCGGCTTGTCGCTGTCGTTGCCACCGCAGCCGGACGCGGCGAGCGCCAGGCCGAGGACAGCGACCACACCCGCGGTACGGATGCGCATCGGTACTCCTGTCGTCATGGCGGCCCGCCGGGGGAAGGACGGTCGCCAGTGGAAACGTCGGTAATTTCTTGCTGACCGGCGCCGGGGTGCAACGCCGCTGCTCTCGCATGTTGCCGGGACGTTAGCAAGAGGTTGCAGAGAATGGAAGGGCTTGCAGGAGCGTACGCAAGACTTTGCCGTTGAGCTAAAGTGCCGCCATGCGCGCTCGACTGTCCGACATCGCCCAACAGGCCGAAGTCAGCGAGGCCACGGTGTCGCGGGTGCTCAACGACCGCCCCGGAGTGGCCCCGGAGACCCGGCAGGCCGTCCTGACCGCCCTCGACGTGCTCGGCTACGAGCGCCCGGCCCGGCTGCGCAAGCGCAGCGCCGGGCTCGTGGGGCTGGTCGTACCGGAGCTGGACAACCCGATCTTCCCCGCCTTCGCCCAGGTCATCGAGTCGACGCTGGCGCAGAGCGGCTTCACCCCGGTGCTCTGCACCCAGACCCCCGGTGGGGTCACCGAGGACGAGTACGTCGAGATGCTGCTGGACCGGCAGGTCTCCGGGATCGTCTTCGTCTCCGGCCTGCACGCCGACACCGCCGCCAATCACGACCGGTACCGCGCGCTGATCGCCCGGCCGCTGCCGATCGTCATGATCAACGGGTACGCCCCCGGCATCGCGGCGCCCTTCGTCTCCTGCGACGACGGGGAGGCCACCGAGCTGGCCGTCGCGCACCTGGTCGCGCTCGGCCACCGGCGGATCGGCCTGATCACCGGCCCGGACCGCTTCGTTCCGGTGCAGCGGCGGGTGGCCGGCTTCCGGTCCGCGATGAGCCGGCTGGTCGGCACGAGCGAGGCGGAGGTCGGCGAGCTGGCCGAGCTCTCCCTCTTCGGCGTCGAGGGCGGCGAGGCGGCCGCCGGCCGGCTGATCGAGCGGGGCGTGACCGGCATCGTCTCCGGCTCCGACCTGATGGCGCTGGGCGCGATCCGGGCGGCCCGCCAGCGCGGCCGCTCGGTCCCCGGCGACATCTCGGTGGTCGGCTACGACGACTCCCCGCTGATGGCCTTCACCGACCCGCCGCTGACCACCATGCGCCAGCCGGTCGCGGCCATGGCGGTGGCCGCGGTCCGCGCCCTAGTCGACGAGATCAACGGCCACGCCGCGCCGCACTCCGAGTACCTGTTCCGCCCGGAACTGGTGGTCCGCGGCTCCACCGCGGTGGTCGGCCAGGCCGGAGCCGCCCCGGGCAGCGGCGCGAGGCGACCGCACCCGGCCGCCCCCACCCTCGCCGTCCCGGCCTGACCACGCCGGTCCCGCCCCGGTGCCCAGTCACCGGGACCGGCCGGCTGCCCGCAGGAAAGCCGTCATTTCTTGCGCAAGGAATGCTTGACTCTTGCAGCGCTCGGGCGGCATTCTGCTCAGACACCCGCGCCCGTCGCCCGCGCCCGCGCGGGTGCCAGCGTCCCTTGCCAGAGAACGGGGATCGTCACCGATGACCGCCACCCATCCCACGCCGCTGACCTCCGACGACGACTGGTGGCGAGCCGCGGTCGTCTACCAGGTCTACGTCCGCAGCTTCGCCGACGCGAACTCCGACGGCGTCGGTGACCTCGAGGGCATCCGCCAGCGGCTGCCGTACCTGCGCGACCTCGGCGTGGACGCGCTCTGGCTGACCCCCTTCTACACCTCGCCACAGATCGACGCCGGCTACGACGTGGCCGACTACCGGGACGTCGACCCGCTGTTCGGCTCCCTCACCGACTTCGACGCCATGGTCGGCGACGCGCACGCGCTGGGCCTGCGGATCATCGTCGACCTGGTCCCCAACCACACCTCCAGCGCGCACCCGTGGTTCCAGGCGGCGCTGGCCGCCGGCCCGGGCTCCTCCGAGCGCGAGCGCTACCTGTTCGCCGAGGGCAAGGGCGAGCAGGGCGAGCTGCCGCCGAACGACTGGGAGAGCATCTTCGGCGGCCCCGCCTGGACCCGGGTCGCCGACGGCCAGTGGTACCTGCACCTGTTCGACCCGGCCCAGCCCGACCTCAACTGGCGCCACCCGGAGGTGCGCGCCGAGTTCGAGGACATCCTGCGGTTCTGGCTCGACCGGGGCGTGGACGGCTTCCGGATCGACGTGGCGCACGGGATGATCAAGGCCGAGGGGCTGCCGGACGTCGGCTTCAACTCGATGACCACCGGCCGGCGGCAGTCCGAACTGCTGGGCAAGGGCCGGCTGCCCTACTTCGACCAGGACGAGGTGCACGACATCTACCGCGCCTGGCGGCCGATCCTGGACAGCTACCCGGGTGGCCGGATGGCGGTGGCGGAGGCGTGGGCGGAGACCCCGCAGCGGCTGGCCCGCTACATCGGCCCGGACGAGCTGCACCAGGCATTCAGCTTCGACTTCCTCGACGCCACCTGGTCGGCCGACTCCTTCCGCAAGGTGATCGACACCGCGCTCGCCGAGTCGACCATCGTGGGCGCCCCGACCACCTGGGTGCTCTCCAACCACGACCGGCAGCGGCACGTCACCCGGTACGGCGACGGCGAGGTCGGCCTGCGCCGCGCCCGCGCCGCCACCCTGCTGATGCTCTCCCTGCCCGGCTGCGCGTACATCTACCAGGGCGAGGAGCTGGGCCTGCCCGAGGTGCTGGACCTCCCCGACGAGCTGCGCCAGGACCCGGCGTTCCTGCGCACCGGGGAGAGCCGGGACGGCTGCCGGGTGCCGATCCCGTGGAGCGGCGAGCTGGCCCCGTACGGCTTCGGCCCGGACGGCAGCGAGCTGAGCTGGCTGCCGGCGCCGGCGACCTGGCGGGCCCTCTCGGTGGCCGCCCAGACCGGCGCGCCCGGCTCGACGCTGGAGCTCTACCGGACCGCCCTGCGGATCCGGCACGAGCACCCGGCGCTGGCCGGCACCGACGGCATCACCTGGCTGGAGACCGAGCCCGGATTGCTGGCGTTCCACCGCACCGCCGGCGACGCCGAGCTGACCTGCGTGGTCAACCTCAGCGGCGCGGCGGCCACGGTCGCCGGTCACGGCCGGCCGGTCGTGGCCAGCGCCGAACTCACCGAGCGGGGCGACGGGCACGTCCTGCCGGTGGACGCAGCTGCGTGGTTCGAACGGCGCTGAGCCGGGTAACCCGCCATTGACCTGGTCGTCCGTTGTGCCCCGCGCCGACGGGCGGCTGGGCAACCGACCCCTTGTGGTGGGGGGTGAGGTGGCACCGGCCCCTCGGGAGTCCGCTCCCGCAGGGGCCGGTGTCCATCCGGGACCGTGGGGTACCACAAGGACATGACCACCGCGCGGCTGAGCGCGCTCAGTCCCCCTTGCTGGTGAGCAGCTTGGCGATCCGGGCGAAGCCGGCCCGCACCTCGTCCCGGCCGGGCGGGGGCAGCGGCTCGGGCACCGGCTCCCGCTCGGCGGCCAGTTCCAGCTCCTCGTCGATGACGTCCTCGAAGTCGCCGTAGAGGTCCGCCTGGTCGACCCGGGCCGCCTCGTCCTCGGCGGCGATCTGCGCGGCGGCGATCTCGCTGCGGATCTCCTCGGTCGTCAGCGCCGGCAGCAGCGGCTCCACCACGGCCATCAGCTGCTCGTCGGCGACCACCGCCTCGGCCAGGGCGAGCGCGTGCGGCCGCTCGTACGGGCCGCAGACCACCGGCTCCCACTCGTCGGCGTCGCCGAGCGGGCCGAACGTGATGATCCACGGCAGGCCGAGCATCGGCGAGTCGTCCGGCAGGTCCAGTGTCACGAGTGCGCCCACCGGCTCATCATGGTCGCTCCCGGCGGGGACATGGACCTCATTCACCCCAACTCCCCCCTCTCCGGCGGTCGCTCTCACCCGTGGGTACCGGCGTCGAGGGCCGCGCGGACCAGGGCGAGGGCCCGCTCCGGTGGCACGCCCAGGCGAGCGGCCTCGGCGGCGTACCCGGCCGCGGCCCGGTGCAGGCGGTCGGTGGCGTCGTCGCGCCCCGGGGCGACCACGGTCCCGTGCCGCCCCCGGGTCTCCACCAACCCGGTGCCCTCCAGCTCCCGGTAGGCGCGGGCCACCGTGTTCACCGCCAGCCCCAGGTCGGCGGCGAGCTGCCGGACCGCGGGCAGCCGGGTGCCCACCGGCAGCCGGCCGTCGCCGATCATCGCGGCGAGCTGCCCGCGCACCTGCTCGTACGGCGGCGCGGCCGAGTCCGGGTCGAGCCGGATCCGGGCGGTCATCCCGCGCCGCCCGGCGTACCCGGCTCGGTCTCCTCGTCGATCTCCACGTCCACCTCCCGTGCGGCGGCGCCCTCGGCCAGGTCCACCACCCGGCCGTACCGGCTGGTGGCGGCCAGCGCCGCGCCGAAGAGCAGCAACTGGTTGAGCAGGTAGAGGTAGAGCAGCAGCCCCACCGCGCCCGCCACCACCGTGTACGCCGGATTCCGTTCGGTCCGCACGACGTAGTAGCGCCCGACCGTGTTGAGCAGGGTGATGCCGACCGCGACCGCCAGCACCACCGGCCGCAGCCGGCGGCGGCTCATCCGCAGCCGGGGCACCGCCACCAGCAGCGCCACGGCCAGCACCGCGTTGATCACGACGCTGAGCACCGCGCTGACCGTGGTCAGCCCGACCGAGCCGGTGCTCCGCAGCAGGAAGCGCAGCAGCGACTCCAGCGCGTCCACCGCGGCCACCGAGACGCCGAGCAGCACGAAGATCGCGACCAGCACCCCCAGGTCGACCAGGCGACGCACCACCAGGTTGCCGGGCTGCTGGTTGAAGCCGTACATCAGCCGCTGCGAGGAGCGGATGGCCTCCACCCAGCCGATCCCGGTGAAGACCAGGATGATCAGACCGACCACGCCGACCGCGTTGCTGCTCTGGGCGATCTGCTGCGGGTTCAGGAACGGCAGGTTGCGCTCCAGGAAGTCCGCGGCCGCCTTGCTGACCTCGTCGTTGTCCTGCAGGATCGCGCCGAAGATCCAGTACGCGACCAGGGCGAGCGCGAAGACCGCGAAGAACCCGTAGTAGGCGATCGCGGCGGCCAGCCGGCCGCCGAGCACGTCGGCGTAGAGCGTCCCGGCCCGCCACAGGTGGTCGAACGCCGGCAGCCGGTCCCGCGCCGCGTCGATCCGGCGACCGGCGGCGGCCTCGATCCGGCCGATCACGTTCACCATGCCATCCTCGCCGATCCCCCGTCATCAGGGAGGCGGGCCGGCCGGGCGCTCAACTCAACCGCCGAGGCGGAAGTCGCGGCGGGGCTGCCACCGGGCCGCCCCGCTGTGCGAGAAGAGGGTGAACGCCTCCACCTCGAACAGCGCGGAGAAGTCGGCCAGGTCCTCGTACGCCTTGTCCAGCACCTCCGGCGGCACGTCCTGGGCCACCGTGACGTGCGGGTGATAGGGGAAGCGGGCCTCCCGGTGCAGCTCGGGGGCCGAGTTGATGGCGGCGGCGAGCAGCTCGCACTCGCTGATCCCGGCCGCCACCGCCACGAAGACCACCTGGGTGACCGGCCGGAACGTGCCGGTGCCCCGCAGGTGCAGGGTGAACGGCAGGTGGGTGGCCGCCACCCGGGCCAGGTGCGCCTCGACGGCGGGCAGCGCGTGCACCGGGATCTCGGTCGGCCCGAGCAGGGTGACGTGGGCGGGGACCGCCTGCGGGTCACCGGCCTCGATGCGGCGGCGGGTGAGCATCCCGCCCCACGGCTCGGGGATGTCCACCGCGATCCCGATCTGGATGGTGTCGCCGGCGTCCGGCGCCCCTTCCCTACCGTCCACGCTCCGCGCCATCCCTCCGGCCACCGACCTGCGTCCCACCGATCCCGACGTGCCCGGGCCGCTACTCGGCCCGGACCGGCGGGAAGAAGCCGACCCGGTCGTACACGGTGCGCAGGGTCGCCGCGGCCACCGCCCGGGCCTTCTCCGCGCCGTGCGCGAGCAGCTTGTCGAGCTGGGCGGGGTCGTCCAGGTAGCCGCGGGTGCGCTCCTGGATCGGGGTGACGAACTCCCGGACCACCTCGCCGAGGTCCTTCTTGAGGTCCCCGTAACCCTTGCCGTCGTAGGCGGCGACCAGGTCGTCGATGCTCCGGCCGGAGAGCGCCGAGTAGATGGTGAGCAGGTTGGCGATGCCCGGCTTGCCCTCGGCGTCGAAGATGATCTCGCGGCCGGTGTCGGTGACCGCGGAGCGGATCTTCTTGGCCGAGCGGGCCGGATCCTCCAGCAGGTCGATGATGCCGGCCGGCGAGGAGGACGACTTCGACATCTTGGCCGTCGGGTCCTGCAGGTCGGTGATCTTCGCGGTGTCCTTGACGATGTGCGGCGCGGGCACCGTGAAGGTCGGCCCGAACAGCGAGTTGAACCGCTGGGCCAGGTCCCGGGAGAGCTCCAGGTGCTGCCGCTGGTCTTCGCCGACCGGCACCGCGTGCGCCTGGTAGAGCAGGATGTCGGCGGCCTGCAGGATCGGGTACGTGAAGAGGCCGACGCTGGCCCGCTCGCTGCCCTGCTTCTGCGACTTGTCCTTGAACTGGGTCATCCGGCTGGCCTCGCCGAACCCGGTGATGCAGCCGAGCACCCAGGCCAGCTGCGTGTGCTCGGGCACCTGCGACTGCACGAACAGGGTGCTGCGCTCCGGGTCGAGGCCCAGCCCGAACAGCTGCGCGGCGGCGATCCGGCTGCGCTGCTTGAGCACCTTCGGGTCGTGCCCGGCGGTGATCGCGTGGAGGTCCACCACGCAGTAGAAGGCGTCGTGGCTGTCCTGCAACGCCACCCAGTGCCGCAGCGCGCCCAGGTAGTTGCCGAGGTGGAACGAGTCGGCCGTCGGCTGGATGCCGGAGAAGACGCGCGGGCGGGCGGGTACGTCGGACATGCCGGCAATTCTGTCAGCAAGGCCCGGTGGACGTCATGACGGGCCGGCGGGTCGGCGGTCGGCGGTCGTGACCGGGGCGTTGGCCTCGCGCCGCTGCTCGGGCAGGCGCACGGCGGAGACCGCGAGCCGGGACACCCGCCGCCCCTCCAGGGCGAGCACCCGCAGCAGCCAGCCGCCCGGCGGGTCGTCCGGGTCGGGCTCGGCCAGGCCGTCCGGGCCGGAGGCCACCGGAACCTCGTCGCCGGCGACCGGCAGCCGGCCCAGGGCCGCCATCACGAACCCGCCGACCGTCTCGTACGGCCCGACGGGCAGCGGCACCCCGGTGCGCTCGGCGAAGTCGGCCAGGTTGAGCCGGCCGTCGACCACGGCGGGCAGGCCGGCGTGCGCCGGGTCGGGTGGGGCGTGGTGCTCGTCGTGGATCTCCCCGACCAGCTCCTCGACCAGGTCCTCGCAGGTGACGATGCCGGCCGTGCCGCCGTACTCGTCCACCACCACGGCGAGGTGGTGGCCCTCCCGGCGCATCTCGGTGAGCGCGGCGAGCACCCGCTTGCTGCCCGGGAGCTGTTTCACCTCGCGGGTCAGCTCCCCGACGGTGGCCCACCGGTCGGGGTTCGGGCGGAGCAGCACGTCCCGCAGGTGGACGAAGCCGACCACGTCGTCGTGGGTGCCGTCGACCACCGGGTAGCGGGTGTGTGTCTCCGTGCGGACCAGCCGTTCCGCCTCGTCGAGGGTGAGCCCCGCGGAGAGGAACACGACCTCGGTACGCGGCACCATCACCTCGCGGACCAGGCGGGCCCCGGCCACCAGCACCTCGTCGATGATCCGGCGTTCGTCCGGGTCGAGCACGGTGTTCGCGGCGACCAGGTCGCGCAGCTCGGCCTCGGTGATCCGCTCCCGGCCGGCGGTGGGGCTGGCCCCGAGCAGGGCGGTGACCAGGCGGGTCGCGCCGTCGGCGGCGCGGACCACCAGCCGGGCGACGGTCCGGGCGACGGGGCCCGGCTCGCGTCGTGGTCGCCCCGGCGGCCGGCGCCGGAGTCCGGGACCACCTGCCTCCCGCATGAGAAGGATGGTAAACAGCACTCGCCGCCGGGTCGGGGCAATGTTCGTATCTGTTCAATCATGGCGGATCATGGTGAAATAACGGTGTGTCGCAGGCAGCGGAGGCACAGCCGGCGGCCCTAGGGTGATCGACGGACGGCCGGCGCGGGGCCCGGCCAGGCAGGGAGGACCCGACGTGAAACTGCTCGTCACCGGCGGCGCCGGCTACATCGGCAGTGTGGTGACCCGGATGCTGCTCGACGACGGCCACGAGGTCACCGTCCTGGACGACCTGCGCACCGGGCACCGGGCAGCCCTCGCCCCCGAGGCCACCCACGTCGACCTGCCGATCCACGAGGCCGCCCGGGTGCTCACCCCCGACGCCGGCTTCGACGGCGTGCTGCACTTCGCCGCGCTGATCGCCGCCGGCGAGTCGATGGTCAAGCCGGAGCTCTACTGGCGGACCAACACGATCGGCTCGCTCGCCCTGCTCGACGCGGTCCGCGCCGCCCGGGTGCCCCGACTGGTCTTCTCCTCCACCGCCGCGGTCTACGGCAACCCCACCCAGGTGCCCATCCCGGAGACCGCCGTGCAGGCCCCCACCAACACCTACGGGGCGACGAAGCTGGCCGTCGACATGGCGCTCACCTCCGAGGCGGTCGCGCACGACCTGGCCGCCGTCTCGCTGCGCTACTTCAACGTCGCCGGCGCGTACCTGCACGACGGGCAGGCCATCGGCGAGCGGCACGACCCGGAGACCCATCTCATCCCGCTCGCCCTCGACGTGGCCGCCGGCCGCCGCGAGAAGCTGCAGCTCTTCGGGGACGACTACCCCACCCCCGACGGCACCTGCGTCCGCGACTACATCCACGTGGCGGACCTCGCCCGGGCGCACCTGCTGGCGCTCGCCGCCGCCACCCCCGGCCGGCACCGGATCTACAACCTCGGCAACGGCAACGGCTTCACCAACCGGCAGGTGATCGAGGTGGTCCGCGAGGTCACCGGCCACCCCGTGCCGGTCGAGGTGGCCCCGCGCCGCGAGGGCGACCCCGCCGAGTTGGTCGCCTCCGCCGAGCGGGCCCGCACCGAGCTGGGCTGGGTGCCGGCCAAGCCCACCCTCCAGGACATGGTCGCCGACGCCTGGGCGTTCTACCGCGAGCACGTCCTGGGACAGCGGTGAGCGGCCCCACCGCGCCCGCCGCCACGCCGACCGCGCCGTCGGGCGACCTCGCCGCCCGCGCCACCGCCGGCTTCCAACAGCGGTACGGCGGGGAGCCGGCGGGCCGCTGGGCGGCTCCCGGCCGGGTCAACCTGATCGGCGAGCACACCGACTACAACGACGGCTTCGTGCTCCCGTTCGCGCTGCCGCTGCGTACCGTGGTCGCCGCGGCGGCCCGGGAGGACGAACGCTGGACGGTCTGGTCGGAGCTGGACGACGACCCGGTGGAGTTCGGGCCGGCCGAGGCCGACGAGCCCGGCCGGGTCACCGGCTGGGCCGCCTACGTGGCCGGGGTGGTCTGGGCGCTGCGGGCCGCCGGCCTCCCGGTGCCCGGCGCCCGGCTCGCCATCGCCTCCGACGTGCCGGTCGGCTCCGGCCTCTCCTCCTCGGCGGCCGTCGAGGCCGCGGTGCTGGCCGCCCTGGTCGAGCTGGGTGGGCTGGACCTGCCGGCCGAGCGGTGGCCGCGGCTCGCCCAGCGGGCCGAGAACGACTACGTCGGCGCGCCCACCGGGATCATGGACCAGTCGGCGGTGATCCGGGGCCGCCGGGGCCACGCCCTCTTCCTGGACTGCCGCACCGAGCAGGTCGAACAGATCCCGTTCGACCTGGACGCCGCCGGGCTGGCCATGCTCGTGATCGACAGCCGGGCCCCGCACCGGCACGCCGACGGCGAGTACGCCGCCCGGCGCAAGACCTGCGAGCGGGCAGCGCAGGCCCTCGGGGTGCCGGCCCTGCGCGACGTGGCCGCCGCCGACCTCGACGCGGCGCTGGCCGGCCTGCCCGACGACGAGACCCGCCGCCGGGTCCGGCACGTGGTCACCGAGGACCAGCGGGTGCTCGACACGGTGGCGTTGCTGCGGGCCGGCCGGGTACGCGACATCGGCCCGCTGCTGACCGCCTCGCACGCCTCGATGCGGGACGACTTCGAGATCACCGTGCCGGAGATCGACACGGCGGTGGACGCGGCCCTGGCCGCCGGGGCGCACGGGGCCCGGATGACCGGCGGCGGTTTCGGCGGGTGCGTGCTGGCGCTGGTCGACGCGGCCGCCGCCGACGCCGTGGCGGCCGCCGTGACCGCCGCGTACGCCGAGCGTGGCTTCGCCGCCCCCGGCACCGTCACCGTCCTCCCGGCCGGCGGCGCCACCCGCCTCGACTGAGCCGACCGTCCGATCCGGACGGTCGGTAGGGTGGGTGGCCGCGACGGAGGGGGAGGCACGGTGAGCGACATCGGGGTGGCTGCCCAGCAGCGGGCGCAGGCGCTGATCCAGGTGGGCCGGCCCGCCGAGGCGGCGCGGCTGCTGCGTGAGGCGCTGGCCGGGCAGCCCGAGCACGCCGGGCTGCTGCTGCAGCTGGCCCGCTGCCATCGCGAGCTGGGCCAGCTCGCCGAGGCGAACCGGCTGGTGGACCGGGCGCTGGGCCGGAGCGCGGCGCCGCAGCACCTCTACGCGGAGAAGGCCCGCATCTTCCTCGCCGCCGACGAGCCCCGGTTCGCGGCGGCGGCCGCCCAGCGGGCCCTGGAACTCGCGCCCCGCACCTGGGAACACCACGGCCTCATGGCCGAGTCCCTGCTCCAGATGGGCAACCCCAACCGGGTGCTGGCCGCCCGGCGGCACGCCGACGACGCCCTGGAACTTGCCCCCGACCACGCCGAACTGCACGTGCTGGACGCCCGGCTGCACGCCCGGATGGGCCGGCTCCGCGCGGCCCGGGAGGCCTGCGGCCGGGCCCTCGCCGTCGACCCCGGGTTCGAGCCGGCGCTGCGCGAGCTGGCGAGGTTCGCCGCGGAGCGGGACCGGACGAGCGCCGCCGCCCGCGGCTTCGGCGACGCCCTCGCCGCGAACCCGGGCGCCAGCTGGAATCTGACCGCCCACGAGGTGGTCTCCCTGGCGCTGGGCTGGCGACTCTTCGACGTCGCGGCGCTGGCCGCCCTCGCGTACTGGTCGGGGTTCGCGCTCGTCGACCCGGTGCCCACCGGCGTCCGACCGGTGGTGGCCGCCGTGATGCTGGTGGCCCTCGCCGGCGCGACCTGGCACGCCTGGCGGCGGCAGCCCGACCCGGTACGCCGGCAGCTGCGCCGCTGGGCCCGCGCCGCGGCGGCGGTGCCCGGGCTGCTGCTCGTGCTGGCGGCGCTCGCCTCGCTGGTGCTCGGCGGCCTGGCCCCGCAGGCGGACAGCCCGGCGGCCGGGGCCGCGGCCCTGCCGCTGCTCCCGGTCACGGCGGTGCTGGCGGTCCGCCTCTGGCGGCAGCTCCGCCGCCGGGCAGCTCTAGCCCTGCGCCGCCTCGGCTACGCCGCCTGGGGGCGCCTCGTCGCCCACCGCATCCCGGCCGCCACCTGAACGCCCCCAAGCGGCCTCTCTGACGGAGAGAGTGGCCATCCCCGCCGGAATGGCCACTCTTTCGGTGAATCAGCGCCCAGACGGCGGCTCAGCTCGCTTCGACGATCATGCCGGCGCCGACCGTGCGGTTGGTGGTCTCGTCGATGATGACGAAGCCGCCGGTGGTGCGGTTGCGGCGGTACTCGTCGGCGAGCAGCGGCAGGGTCGTGCGCAGCCGGACCCGGCCGATCTCGTTGAGCTTCAGCTCGCCGGCCGACTCGTCCCGGTGCAGCGAGTTGATGTCCAGCCGGTAGTGCAGCCCGCGCACGATCGCCCGCGCCGAGCGGGTGGTGTGCTTGATCGCGTACTTGCCGCCGACCTGCAGCGGACGGGTCTCGTCCATCCAGCAGACCATCGCCTCGATGTCCTGCGCGACCGCCGGGGCGTTGTTCGGCCGGCAGATCATGTCGCCCCGGGAGATGTCGATCTCGTCGGTCAGCCGCACCGTCACCGACATCGGCGGGAACGCCTCGGCCACCGGGCCATCGGCCGTCTCCACCGCGGCGATCCGGCTGGTGAAGCCGGACGGCAGCACCATCACCTCGTCGCCGGGCTTGAGCACGCCCGAGGCCACCTGGCCGGCGTACCCCCGGTAGTCGGTGACGGTGGTGGACTGCGGGCGGATCACGTACTGCACCGGGAAGCGCACGTCGACCAGGTTGCGGTCGGAGGCGATGTGTACCCGCTCCAGGTGGTGCAGCAGCGACGGCCCCTCGTACCACGGCATGTTCGCCGAGCGGGAGACGATGTTGTCGCCCTTGAGCGCGGAGACCGGGACGACGGTCAGGTCCGGCACGTCGAGCTTCGCCGCGAACGCGGTGAACTCGTCGGCGATCCGCTCGAAGACCTCCTCCGACCAGTCGACCAGGTCCATCTTGTTGACGCAGAGGACCAGGTGCGGCACCCGCAGCAGCGAGCAGAGGAACGCGTGCCGGCGGGACTGCTCCACCAAGCCCTTGCGGGCGTCCACCAGGATCAACGCCAGGTCGGCGGTGGAGGCGCCGGTGACCATGTTCCGGGTGTACTGGATGTGCCCGGGGGTGTCGGCGATGATGAACTTCCGCCGCGGCGTGGCGAAGTAGCGGTACGCCACGTCGATGGTGATGCCCTGCTCCCGCTCCGCCCGCAGGCCGTCGGTGAGCAGCGCCAGATTGGTGTACTCGTCCCCCCGGGCCGCGCTGACCGCCTCGACCGCGGCGAGCTGGTCGGTGAAGAGCGACTTCGTGTCGTACAGCAGCCGGCCGATCAGCGTCGACTTGCCGTCGTCGACGCTGCCGGCGGTGGCGAACCGCAGCAGGTCCATCGGCCGGGTTGCTTCCGCCTCGGCCGGTGCCAGCGTCTCCACGCTCATCAGAAGTAGCCCTCCCGCTTGCGGTCCTCCATGGCGGCCTCGCTGACCCGGTCGTCGCCGCGGGTCGCGCCGCGCTCGGTGATCCGGGTGGCGGCCACCTCCTCGATCACCTTCTCCACCGTGTCCGCCTCGGAGCGGACGGCCGCGGTGCAGGAGGCGTCGCCCACGGTCCGGTAGCGCACCTGCGCCTTGAACCGCTCCTCGCCCGCCTTGGGCCGGATGAACTCGTTGACCGCGTAGAGCATGCCGTCCCGCTCGATCACCTCACGCTCGTGCGCGTAGTAGATCGACGGCAGCGGGATGCGCTCCCGGGCGATGTAGTGCCAGACGTCCAGCTCGGTCCAGTTGGACAGCGGGAAGACCCGGATCGACTCGCCCGGGTGGTGCCGGCCGTTGTAGAGCGCCCACAGCTCGGGCCGCTGGTTCTTCGGGTCCCACTGGCCGAACTCGTCGCGGAAGCTGAACATCCGCTCCTTGGCCCGGGCCTTCTCCTCGTCCCGCCGGGCGCCGCCGAAGAGCGCGTCGAAGCGGTGCTTCTCCACCGCGTCGAGCAGCACCGGGGTCTGGATCCGGTTGCGCATCCCGTCCGCCGACTCGCGGACCAGGCCCGAAGCCAGGGCCTCCGGCACGCTGGCCACCAGGAGCTGCAGGCCCAACTCGGCGACCCGCTGGTCCCGGTACTCGATGACCTCGGGGAAGTTGTGCCCGGTGTCGACGTGCATCACCGGGAAGGGGATGTTGGCCGGGGCGAACGCCTTCTGGGCCAACCGCAGCATCACGATCGAGTCCTTGCCGCCGGAGAAGAGCAGCACGGGCCGCTCCATCTCGGCGACGACCTCGCGCATCACGAAGATGCTCTCCGCCTCCAGCGCGTCGAGGTGGGAGACCTGGTACGCGGCCGGGGACGTCACGGCACGAATCCGTTCATGGAATTCCAGACCTTTCCGGTCGGACTCGTCAAGAAGACGTTCAGGCTACCCGGAATGACGCTGCAACGCTGCAAGCAACCGACTGGCGAGATCCTTGCGACAGACCAACAGGTCCGGCAGGCGCGGGTCGGCCTCGTTGTATTTCAGCGCAGAACCGTCGATCCGGGAAGCGTGCAGCCCGGTGGCCGTCGCCACAGCCACCGGCGCCGCCGAGTCCCACTCGTACTGGCCGCCGGCGTGGATGTACGCGTCCACCTCACCGGTCACCACCGCGGCGATCTTCGCCCCCGCCGAACCCATCGGCACCAGGTGCGCGCCCACATCCTCGGCCAGATCGGTGAGGAACACCGGCGGCCGGCTGCGGCTGGCCGCCAGGCGCAGCGTCCGCGCGCCGCCCGAGGTCGCCGCCTCCAGGGTCATCGGCGGGTACGCCGGCGGGTAGTCCGTGCCCAGCACCCGGTGCTGCGCCGGTAGCCCCACCGCCCCCGCCACCAGGCCGTGCGGGGTCGGCGCGTGCCGCGCCCAGAGCGCCACGTGCACCGCCCAGTCCGAGCGGCCCTCCTCGGCGAACTCGCGGGTGCCGTCCAGCGGATCGATGATCCACACCCGGTCGGCGGCGAGCCGGGACACCGCCTCGCTGCTCACCTCCGCCGTCCAGGCCAGCCGCGAACCCTCGTCCTCCTCCGAGAGCACCGCGTCGGCCGGGCGCCACTTCGCCAGCTCGGTACGGATCAGGTCGTGCGAGACCTTGTCCCCGGCCGACTTCAACGCCCCCGGATCGGCGAAGCCCAGCTCCGCACGCAGGTTCATCAGCGCCTGCCCGGCCCGCGCCGCCAGCCAGCGGGCGAAGGCGCCGTCGATCATCGGAGGATTGGCCATGGGTCTTCCGCTCCCGTCGCTCGCGTCGCCGCCAGAAAGGCGCAGACTACCGGCCGCAACCCGCCGCGGACCGTAGCCCCGCCCGAGGTCACGCCCCGTGGTAGAGGTTCTGGGTCGGCTCCACCCCGCGGGTGACCACCGACTCCACCACGTCCGCCGCCCGGTCCACCAGAAACTCCAGCTCCTTGCGCTCGGCCGAGGAGAAGTCCGACAGCACGAAGTCCGCCGGATCCTGCCGCCCCGGCGGCCGGCCGATGCCGAACCGCACCCGGACGTAGTCCTTCGTGCCCAGCGACTTCGACATCGACCGTAGGCCGTTGTGCCCGCCCTCACCGCCGCCGCACTTCACCCGCACCTGCCCGTACGGAATGTCCAGCTCGTCGTGCACCGCGATCACCCGGGCCGGCGGGATCTTGTGGAACTGGGCCAGCGCGACCACCGGGCCGCCGGAGAGGTTCATGTAGGTCAGCGGCTTGACCAGCACCAGCTTCGGGCCGCCGAAGCCCAGCCGCCCCTCGGCGACCTCCGCCACCGCCCGCTTGTGCCGCCCGAGCTTCGCGCCCATCCGGCTGGCCAGCAGCTCGGCCACCAGGAAGCCGACGTTGTGCCGGTTACCCGCGTACTCCCGGCCGGGGTTGCCCAGGCCGACCACCAGCCACGGCCCCGCCTCGTCCGTCACGCCACGTCCCTTCCGTCATGTCGCCGACCCCAGCTCGGCGCGGCCACCGCCGCGCCACGACCCGCCACCCGCCCGCGCGCCGCCACCCGGGCGGCCAGCCCGATACGCCGACAGGCGCCCCCGGAAACCGGGGACGCCTGTCGGCACAGCCTGCGGACCGATCAGGCCTCGGTCTTCTCCTCGGCAGCCGGCTCGCCCTCGGCCGGAGTGCCCTCGGCAGCCTCGGCGGTCTCCTCGCCAACCTCGGCCTCCGCCTCCTCCTCGGCCACCTCGACCTCGGGGAGGGTGGCCTCGAGCTGCTCGGCGGTCGGGGCGGCGGTCACCGTGGCGACCGGCAGCTCCGGGTCGGCGGCCAGCTCGACGCCGGCCGGCAGCGCCACGTCACCGGCGGTGACCTGGACGCCCGGCACGGCACCGTCGATCGAGGCCTCCAGGTGGTCCGGCACCTTGGTGGCGTCGGCGGTCACCGACAGGGTGTCGTGGTCGTGCACGATCAGGGTGTCCTGCGCCGGCTCACCGGTCAGCTGGACCGGGACCTCGACGGTGACCTTCTCGCCACGGCGGACCAGCAGCAGGTCGACGTGCTCGAAGGTGTCCTTGATCGGGTCACGCTGGATCGCCTTCGGCAGCGCCAGCACCTGGGTGCCGTCGCTCACCTCGATCGCGAAGAGCTGGTTCGCGCCGCCCTTGCGGATCGCCGCGGCGAACTCACGCGCCGGGAGCGCGATGTGCTTGGGCTTCTCGCCGTGGCCGTACAGCACGGCGGGCACCTTGCCGGCCCGGCGGGTACGACGGGCACCACCCTTGCCGAACTCGGTACGGGGCTCGGCGCTGATCTTTACCTCGGACACGGGGAAACTCCTGATGCTTCGCTGCGGCTGCTTGTCGACTGGCGGTGCTGGGCGAGGGGCTCGCTGGGGCTCATGCGTCATGAACGACTGCCCGGAGCACCGCGTCGATGACGGCGCCTCCGTGCGGTGCTTTTCAGCGGCCCGCCGGGCACCCTCGCCGTGGCAACCGCACTAGTCTACCCGAGCGATTTCCCGGCTATCCGGCAGTCCCCACATCACCGCCGCGGCCGGCCCGCGGGCCAACCGTCCGGTCGCCGGCGAGCCGCCGGCGACCGGAGCGCCACCTCAGCTCAGACCGCCGAAGAGGGTGGTCACCGAGCCGTCGTCGAAGACCTCCCGGATCGCCCGCGCCAGCAGCGGGGCGATCGACAGCACGGTGATCTTGTCGAGCTGCTTCTCCGGCGGCAACGGCAGCGTGTTGGTCACCACGACCTCGCTGATCGGGCTGTTCTTCAGCCGCTCGGTCGCCGGGTCCGACAGCAGCGCGTGGGTCGAGGCGACCACGATCTCCGCCGCGCCCGACTCCTTCAGGATGTCGGCGGCCTTGGTGATCGTGCCGCCGGTGTCGATCATGTCGTCGACGATCAGGCAGACCCGGCCCTCGACCTCACCGACCACCCGGTTCGCCACCACCTGGTTCGGCTTCAGCGGGTCCCGGGTCTTGTGGATGAAGGCCAGCGGGCAGCCACCCAGCCGGTCCGTCCACCGCTCGGCCACCCGCACCCGGCCCGAGTCCGGTGCCACCACGGTCATCGGCCGGCCCGCGTACCGGTGCTCCACGTACTCCGCGAGCACGTCCATCGCGAACAGGTGGTCCACCGGGCCGTCGAAGAAGCCCTGGATCTGCGCGGTGTGCAGGTCCACCGTCAGGATCCGGTTCGCGCCCGCCGTCTTCAGCAGGTCGGCCACCAGCCGCGCGGAGATCGGCTCCCGGCCGCGGTGCTTCTTGTCCTGCCGCGAGTACGGGTAGTACGGCAGCACCACGGTGATCCGCTTGGCCGAACCGCGCTTCAGCGCGTCGACCATGATCAGGGTCTCCATGACCCAGGTGTTGACCCCGTGCGTCACGGACTGCACCACGAAGGCGTCCGAGCCGCGAACCGAGTCCTTGAAGCGCACGAAGAGCTCACCGTTGGCGAACTCGTACGAGTCGGAGGGGGTCGGCGGGACGCCGAGCACCTCACCGATCTCCTTGGCCAGCTCCGGAAAGCCACGTCCGGAGAAGAGCATCAGGCTCTTGCGGTTTTCGGCGACGATGCTGCCCATGGGCCCGTCTGCTCCCGTATGTCGGTGGTTCCCGGCGGCGGTGGAGCCGGGGACTATTCGGTTGCAGTATCCCCCGCGTTCACCGCTCCACCCACGGCGTCCGGCACCCCGTGGATTCAGTCACCTTCGCTTGCGGCTCCGGCCTCATCCGACGCACCCTCGCGGGCCCGCTCCGCCGCCTCCGCGGCCGCCGTGCCGGCCCGCTTGCGCAGCACCCAGCCCTCCACGTTGCGCTGCTGGCCCCGGGCCACCGCCATCGCACCCGCCGGCACGTCCGAGATGATCACCGAGCCGGCCGCGGTGTACGCCCCGTCGCCCACCCGCACCGGGGCCACGAACATGTTGTCCGCCCCGGTACGCGCGTGGCTGCCGATCGTGGTGTGATGCTTCTTCACCCCGTCGTAGTTCACGAACACCGTCGCCGCGCCGATGTTGCTGTGCTCGCCGATCGTCGCGTCCCCCACGTACGACAGGTGCGGCACCTTCGAGCCCTCGCCGATCGACGCCTTCTTCGTCTCCACGAACGTGCCGACCTTCGCCTTGCGCCCCAGCCGCGACTCCGGCCGCAGGTACGCGTACGGCCCGACGCTCGCCTCCGGGCCCACCTCGGCGCCGACCGCGTGGCTGCGCAGCACGCTGGCGCCCGCGCCCACCGTGGTGTCGATCAGCGTGGTGTCCGGCCCCACGGTGGCCCCGGCGCCGACCACCGTCGCGCCCTGCAGCTGCGTGTTCTGGTCGATCACCGCGTCCCGCTCGACGGTCACCGTCACATCGATCCAGGTGGTGTGCGGGTCCAGGATGCTCACCCCGGTCCGCATCCAGCCGTCGTTCACCCGGTCCCGCAGCAGCCGGCGCAGCCCGGCCAGCTCGACCCGGTCGTTGCAGCCCAGCGTCTCCACGTGGTCCGCGGCGCAGTGCACCGCCACCGGCTCTCCGGCGTCCCGGAGCAGGCCGAAGACGTCGGTCAGGTACTCCTCGCCCTGGTCGTTGTCGGTGGAGAGCTTGCCCAGCGCGTCCCGCAGCCGGGCCACGTCGAACGCGTAGATGCCCGCGTTGATCTCCCGCAGCGCGCGCTGCTCGGGGGTGGCGTCGCGCTCCTCGACGATCTGCTCCAGCCGGCCGTCCGCGTCCCGCACGATCCGGCCCAGGCCGGTCGGGTCGGGCACCTCGGCGGCCAGCACGGTGGCCGCCGCGCCGGCGCCCTCGTGCGCCTCGACCAGCACCGCCACGGTCTCCGGCCGCAGCAGCGGCACGTCGCCGTTGATCACCACGACGGTGCCGGCGACCTCCGGGACGGCGTCCAGCGCGATCCGCACCGCGTGACCGGTGCCGAGCTGCCGCTCCTGGAGCACCGGGGTGGCTTCCGGCGCGATCTCGGCCAGGTGTGCGCCGACCTGGTCGGCGCCGTGCCCGACCACCACCACGGTGCGGTCCGCGGCCAGCGGCGCGGCCGCGGCCAGCACGTGACCGAGGAGGGTACGACCGAGCAGCGGGTGCAGCACCTTGGGCAGGGCAGACTTCATCCGCTTGCCCTCACCGGCGGCGAGCACGACAACGGTGCGGAGGTGGGGCTGGGACACGACGTGGCTCCCGTCGGGACGGCGACAGTCTCGCGGCCATGCTAACCACGCGGCCGTGGGCAATTCGCATCCGGCCGCACAAATGGTCTCACCCGCCTGCCAAAACTGCGACTGAGCTGGGGTGCCTGGATTCGAACCAGGAGCTCAAGGCTCCAAAGGCCTGCGGGTTGCCGTTACCCCACACCCCATTGCCGCGTCAAGACCTACCGGCCACCAATTCAGGCTTGTTCACCATCCACGAGCCGGAACAGCTCGGCGATCATACCTTCGATTCGCCAATAGAGCGCACGACTGCGCGGCACGGAGATCACCAGACAGCCATGGTAGTCGTCACCCGTGTTCTGGCGCACGGTCACCGGGTTGTGCCGCTTGAGCGCCGAGCGCTGGAACCGATCCGCGGGCAGCCGCAGCCTCTCCCGCCACCAACGGACCGCCGCCTCGGCATCGGCCGACTCGTGGATGCTCACCCGGTACGTCGGCCCCGAACGGTCGACTCCACAGGCCTCAAGAAAGCTGAGGAACAACGCCAGCAGTCCGGGATCGCTGTTGATGAACTGCACCTTCTCGGCCCGGCGCCACGGCTTCGACTTGGCGCCCTCACACCAGTAGATCGCCGCGCCGAGCAGCAACAGCGCCCGCTCGTCGAGTCCGCCGACGCCATCGGCGGCCCGGGCGTGTTCGGCTGCCTGCGCCGCGTCCCGCGCCGCTCGGTATGCGCCCCACCGGGCCTCGGTCATCACCTTCGAGTGCGCCCGCCGCCGCTCCGCCGCCGCCTCGTCCGGATCCAGCGGCAGATGCTTGACCCACTGGTACGCGGTCGACTTCGCCACGCCGAGCCGCCCCGCGATCTCGTTGACCGACCGGCCGTTGGCGCGCAACCGCACCGCCTCGGCCCGTAGTGCGTCCTTGGCGTTCGGCCGGCGGGTCCACTCCGGCGGCGGGACCCCGCGCAGCAGTGCGTAGACGCGGTCACGGCCGATGCCCAGCCGGGCCTGGATCTCACGGACGGAGAGCTGCTCCTCGACGCGCAGGCGGCGCGCCTCGACGGCGAGCGGATCAGTCACGGTGAGAGGTTAGAACGCGCGTACGACAGCTCCGTCCATTCACGAACGAAAGTGTCCGCTGCGATCAAGGCGTCCCCTGGTTACGGTGACGTAGGCGTAGCCCGTTTCGTTGGGAGGTGCCATGTCGACCGCCCTGACCGGCCCGGACACCGGGCCGAAGCCGCTGACCCAGGGACACCAGTCCCGAGGCATCCTGGTCGCCCTGTGGGCGTTCGTGCTCGTCCCGTTCCTGGCCCTGCTCGCCGCCGTCCCGGTGGCCTGGGGCGGCTGGCTCGGCTGGACGGACGTGCTCGTGGCCGTCTTCTGGTACGTGCTCTCCGGGCTCGGCATCACGGTCGGCTACCACCGTTACTTCACCCACGGTTCCTTCAAGGCGAAGCCGTGGCTGCGGGTGGGCCTGGCGGTCGCCGGGTCGTTCGCGGTGCAGGGCGAGATCATCCAGTGGGTGGCGGACCACCGCCGGCACCACGCCTTCTCCGATCTGGAGGGTGACCCGCACTCGCCGTGGCGGTTCGGGGCGAGCGTGGGCGGACTGGCCCGGGGGTTGTTCCACGCGCACGTCGGCTGGCTGTTCGACCGGGAGCTGTCCAACCGCGAGCGGTTCGCCCCGGACCTGCTCGGCGATTCGGCCACCCGGCGGGTCGACCGGCTCTTCCCGGCGCTGGTGGCGCTCTCGCTGCTCGGGCCGGCGGCGATGGGCGGGTTGCTCACCTGGTCGTGGCAGGGCGCGCTGACCGCGTTCTTCTGGGGCGGGCTGGTCCGGATCGCGCTGCTGCACCACGTGACCTGGTCGATCAACTCGGTCTGCCATGTGTACGGGGAGCGGCCGTTCGCGGTCCGCCAGGGCGACCGGGCGTCGAACTTCTGGCCGCTGGCGCTGCTGTCGTTCGGGGAGAGCTGGCACAACCTGCACCACGCGGAGCCCACCAGCGCCCGGCACGGGGTGCTGCGCGGTCAGCTCGACCCGTCGGCGCGGGTGATCTGGTTGCTGGAGAAGATCGGGGCGGCGTGGGCGGTCCGGTGGCCGAGACCGGAGCGGATCGACGCCAAACTGGTCGGCCGGGGGCGGGTGCGCGGCCGGCCGGCGCGGTGACCGGTCGATCCATCGGACGCCGGCCTGGCAGGATGGCCGGGTGACCGAGGTTCCCGGCAACGACGCCAGCACCGCCCGGCGGCGCGCGGTCCCGGCCGCCAAGCCCTCCTCCCGGGTACGGATGTCTGCGGCGCAGCGCCGTGAGCAGTTGATCTCGATCGCTCGGCAGATCTTCGCCGAGCGGGGGTTCGACGCCACGTCGATCGAGGAGGTGGCCGCCCGGGCCAAGGTGTCCAAGCCGGTGGTGTACGAGCACTTCGGTGGCAAGGAGGGGCTCTACGCGGTGGTGGTGGACCGGGAGGTCCGCTCGCTGCTGGACCGGATCACCACGGCGCTGACCGCGGGGCACCCTCGGGAGTTGCTGGAGCAGGCGGCGTTGACGCTGCTGACGTACATCGAGGAGGAGACCAGCGGGTTCCGGGTGCTGGTCCGGGAGTCGCCGCTGATGTCGGCGACGGGCAACTTCAGCAGCGTGATGAACGACGTGGCGCATCAGGTGGAGCACATCCTGGGCGCAGAGTTCTCCAGCCGGGGCTACGACCCGAAGCTGGCGGAGCTGTACTCGCAGGCGCTGGTGGGCATGGTGGCGCTGACCGGGCGCTGGTGGCTGGAGGTGCGCAAGCCGCGCAAGGAGACGGTGGCGGCGCACCTGGTGAACCTGGCCTGGAACGGCCTGTCGCACCTGGAGGCGAAGCCGGGCCTGATCACGCTCCGCGGCAAGTCGGGCTGACCGGGCTCAGCGGTTGGCCTCGGCGATGCTGTGGTTGCGCCGCCGCCGTTCGTCCTCGGCGTGCTCGGCCGAGCCGATCTTGTCGTAGAGGCCGGTGCCGAGCAGGATCAGCCCGAACAGCATCGACACGATGACCGTCGACATCGAGAAGTTGAGGAAGTTCGCCGGGGTCTGCAGCACGGCCATCATCAGGATGCTGGTGAGCAGGAAGACCGCCCCGGCGGTCAGGTTCATGTAGTGCCCCAGGTTGGTGCGACGGGACGCCCCGATCAGCAGGAACGCGCCGAACACGACGGAGACGAGCGAGAACGCCAGGTTGGTGCGGAGTCCGAGGGCCCAGTTGCCATCCCGGCTGAAGAGCCCGTCGCCCCAGGTCAGGAACGTTCCGAACACGCCGAAGATCAGAATGTAGAGCCCGATCAACCCGGAAAGGACGCGGTAGATCGGCCGCGCGGGATGGTTCACCGGGATGTGCGCCATGGGGACCCCTCCAGCCAAGTGACCGATTCGGGGCAATTGTCACCCGCAGCGCCCCGCCCCGTCCCCGGAAAACGCCGAAGGCCCGGCGTGCGCCGGGCCTTCGGATGGTTGCTGGTCAGAGCACCAGGCGGGCCTTCTGCCACGCCTCGTGCTCGTCGTCGGTGCCCACCTTGCCGTACATGCCGGCCATCAGGAGCACCAGGGCGAGGACCAGAACGACGATGTCGGTCATGATCGAGAAGTTGAAGATGTTGGCGTCGGTGTGCAGGAACGCCAGCTCGCCCAGGCCGAGGATCATCAGGACGTAGGCCAGCCACTGGTTGATCGCCACGTCGAGGTTGCGGCCGATCGCGACGCCGATCAGGATCGCGGCCCCGAGCACGATGGAGAGCAGCGAGAAGCCGAGGTTGGTGCCCTGGCCGAGGACCTTGGTGTCGTCCCGGGCGAGCACGTCGTTGCCGGCGCTCGTGATGATGCCGAGCACGCCGAAGACGACGAGGTACAGACCAACGAGCCCGCCGATCGCCCGGTAGACCGGCCGCGCGGGGTGGTTGACGGGGGTGTGGGCCATCTCTGCGTCTCCAAGACCGTTCGGGTGAGGGGTCGCCCGCGATTGTCCCGTACGCCGAGGTGTGACGCCGCACACCCCCCACCCCATGCCGAGGTCAGCCGGCCGGCAGCTCGTCGGCGAGGGCCAGCCAGGCCTCCTCGGTGCGTTCCCGCTCGGCCCGCAGCTCCTTGAGCTGGGCGTCCAGTTCGGCCACCTTGGCGTAGTCGGTCGCGTGCGTGGCGAGCTGTTCGAGCAGCGTGGCTTCCTTCTGCTCCAGCTTGGCGACCTGCCGTTCCAGCCTGCCGAGCTCCTTCTTGGCGGTGCGTACCTCGGCGGCGGACATGCCCTCGCGGGCCGGCGCGGCCGCGGCCGGGGTGAGGTCGGCGGGCGCCGGGCCGCGGCCCGCGGCGGCGCGGGCCAGGTACTCGTCGACCCCGCCGGGCAGGTGCACCAGTCGCCCGTCGCCGAACATCCCGTACGCGACGTCGGTGACCCGCTCGATGAGGTACCGGTCGTGGCTGGCCACGATGATCGTGCCGGGCCAGGAGTCGAGCAGGTCCTCCAGCGCGGCGAGGGTGTCGGTGTCCAGGTCGTTGGTGGGCTCGTCGAAGAGGAGCACGTTGGGCTCCCCGGCGAGCAGCCGGAGCATCTGCAGCCGCCGGCGCTCGCCACCGGAGAGGTCGCTGACCGGGGTCCAGAGCCGCCGGTCGTCGAAGCCGAAGATCTCGGCGAGCTGGGCCGCGCTTATCTCCCGGTCGCCGAACTGGACCCGCCGGGCCACCTCCTCGACGGCCTCCAGAACGCGCAGGTGGCCGGGGAGTTCGGCGAGTTCCTGGGAGAGGAACGCGGGCCGCACGGTCTGCCCGGTGGTGAACCGGCCGCCATCGGGGCGGCTCACCCCGGCGAGCATCCGCAGCAGGGTGGTCTTGCCGGCGCCGTTGCGGCCGAGGATGGCGACCCGGTCGCCGGGGCCGACCTGCCAGGTCACGTCGTCCAGGATCTCCTTCGGGCCGGCGTGCAGGGTGACCTGGTCGAGGTCGTACACCTGCTTGCCGAGCCGGGCGGTGGCGAGCCGTTGCAGCGACATCGTGTCGCGCGGCTCCGGGACGTCGGCGATGAGCGCGTTGGCGGCCTCGATGCGGAACTTCGGCTTGGAGGTGCGGGCGGGCGCGCCGCGGCGCAGCCAGGCGATCTCCTTGCGGAGCAGGTTCTGTCGGCGGGCCTCGGTGGCGGCGGCGATCCGCTGTCGCTCGACGCGGGCGAGGGTCCAGGCGGCGAAGCCGCCCTCGTACGCCCGGACGGTCTGGTCGGCGACCTCCCAGGTGGTGGTGCAGACGGCGTCGAGGAACCACCGGTCGTGGGTGACCACGACGAGCGCGCCCTTGCGGGTGACCAGGTGCTTCGCCAGCCAGTCCACGCCGCCCACGTCGAGGTGGTTGGTGGGCTCGTCGAGGATGAGCAGATCGGCGTCGCGGACCAGCAGCGCGGCGAGGGCGACGCGGCGGCGCTCGCCGCCGGACATCGGCCCGACGGGCGCGTCGAGGCCGAGGTGGGGCATGCCGAGGCCGTCGAGGATGGCCCGGACACCGGCGTCGCCGGCCCACTCGTGTTCGGCGCCCATGCTCTCGCCGAGCCAGGCGGTGCCGAGCACCACGTCCCGGACGGTGGCGTCCGGGGCCAGGTTCAGGGTCTGCGGCAGCCAGGAGACGCGCAGGTCGCGGCGGTGGGTGACCCGGCCGTCGTCGGGCTCCTCGAGGCGGGTGAGCAGCCGCAGCAGGGTGGACTTGCCGGCGCCGTTGAGGCCGACCACGCCGACCCGGTCCGCGTCGTCGAGGCCGAGTGAGACGTCGGTGAGCAGCGGCCCGGCAGCGCCGTACCCCTTGAACACCCGGTCCAGGTTGACGATGTTGGCCACTCCCCCACCTTTCATGATCAAGGCGTCCCGGTGCCGGCGGGCACCTCGGGACGCCTGGCCCCTCAGGGTACGCGGAGACCGGAGTGCGCCCGGTGGGCGTCCGGCCCCGTCGAGGGTCAACCACCCCTGCCGCCCGATTTGTTCCACCCCGGGCGGGAGGTTCAGACGATGCGCGCTCCGGCGACCGGGCCGTGGGCGACCCGGGCCTCCCGGCAGACGCCGGCGGTCGCCAGGTCGGCGGCGATCCGGGCGGCGTGCGCCTCGTCGGTGGCGAGGAAGACGCAGGTCGGGCCGGAGCCGGAGACGAGGCCGGCGAGCGCGCCGGCCGCCTCCCCCGCCTTCAGCGTCTCGGCCAGCGCGGGGCGCATGGTCAGCGCGGCGTCCTGGAGGTCGTTGCCGAGGGCGGCGGCGAGCACCCGCGGGTCGCGCTGGCGCAGCGCGGCGAGCAGCGCGTCGGTGCTGCCCAGCGGCTCGCCCGCGCTGCCGGCGTCGCGGAGCCGGTCCAGCTCCCGGTAGGCGGCCGGGGTGGAGAGGCCACCGTCGGCGACGGCCACCACCCAGTGCCAGGAGGTGGGGCGGGCCAGCACCGGGCTGACCGCCTCGCCCCGGCCGGTGCCGAGCGCGGTGCCGCCGTGGATCAGGAACGGCACGTCGGAGCCGAGGTCGGCGGCGATGTCGGCCAACTGGTCCCGGGACAGCCCGGTGCCCCAGAGGGCGTCGCAGGCCACCAGGGCGGCGGCCGCGTCGGCGCTGCCCCCGGCGAGCCCGCCGGCGAGCGGGATCTGCTTGCGCAGGTGCAGCCGGGCGTGCGGCAGCACCCCCGCGTACCCGGCGAGGGCGTGGGCGGCGCGGATCACCAGGTTGGAGTCGTCCAGGGCCAGCTCACCGGTGCCCTCGCCCTCCATCGTGAGGGTGAGGGTGTCGCCCCGCCGGGCGGTGAGCTCGTCGTAGATGGAGATCGCGTGGTAGACGGTGTTCAGCTCGTGGTAGCCGTCGCGGCGCAGCGGGCCCACCCCGAGGTGCAGGTTGACCTTGGCGGGCACCCGGACCTTGACCGGGCCGCTGGCGCCCCGCCGCCGCTGCTCGTCCTCGTCGTCCGGACGCCAGGCCTCGGTCACGGGGCGATGTCCCGCGGGCGCTGGCGGATGTCGAACGGCTTCTCCACGGTGGGCTCCTCGGCGGGGGTGAGGCGACGGCGCCCAGCCTACTGGGCGGCGCCGCTGGCGGTCGGGGCCGACGCGGCAATGGCGGCGAACTGCTCCACGGTGAGTGACTCCCCGCGCGCGCCGGGGTCGACGCCGGCGGCGGTGAGTGCCGCGGCGGCCCGGTCGGCGCCGCCGGCCCAGCCGGCCAGGGCGGCCCGCAGGGTCTTGCGGCGCTGCACGAACGCCGCGTCGACCACCGCGAAGACGGCCGGCCGGGGTACGTCGGCGCGGGGCGGCTCGCGCCGGGTGAAGGCGACCAGCCCGGAGTCGACGTTCGGCACCGGCCAGAAGACGTTCGGCGGCACCTTGCCGGCGGCCCGGGCGCGGGCGTACCAGGCGAGCTTGACCGACGGGATGCCGTACACCTTGGAGCCGGGACCGGCGACGAGCCGGTCGGCGACCTCCTTCTGCACCATCACCAGGCCGTGCCGCAGGGTGGGCAGCTCGGCGAGGAGGTGCAGCACCACCGGCACGGCGACGTTGTACGGCAGGTTCGCCACCAGCGCGGTGGGGGCGGGTTCGCCCAGCTCGGCGGCGGTGGCCCGGAGCGCGTCGCCGGGGTGCACGGTGAGCCGGGCGGCGTCCGGGCCGGCGAACCGGGCGGCGGTCTCCGGCAGCGCGGCGGCCAGCGCCGGGTCGAGTTCCACGGCGTGCACGTGCGCGGCGACCGGGAGCAGGGCCAGGGTGAGAGAGCCCAGGCCGGGCCCGACCTCCAGAGCCACGTCGTCCGGGGCCAGCCCGGCGGTGGTGACGATCCGGCGCACGGTGTTCGGGTCGTGCACGAAGTTCTGGCCGAGCTTCTTGGTCGGCGTCACGCCGAGGCGCGCGGCGAGCTCCCGGATCTCCGCCGGGCCGAGGAGACCGGTCACGCCCCGTAGCGTATGCGGCCGGGCCGGGATGCAAGGAGGGGCCCCTTCTTAACAGACGTCCGTTTAGAAGGGGCCCCTCCTTTCACCACGGGCCGAAGGCGCGGTTGCCGGTCGCGGAGATCGCCGCGCACAACTCGTCGAGCTCCGTCCCGGTGGTCTCGGCCAGGAAGCGGACCGTCAGCGGGATCAGGTACGACGCGTTCGGCCGGCCCCGGTGCGGCATCGGGGTCAGGTACGGGGCGTCGGTCTCCACCAGCAACTGGTCGATCGGGGTGACCAGGGCGGCCTCGCGCAGCGCCCCGGCGCTGCCGAAGGTGACCGTGCCGGCGAAGCTGAGCAGGTAGCCGCGGCGGACGCACTCGCGGGCGAAGTCGGCGTCCCCGGAGAAGCAGTGCAGCACCACCGTGTCCGGGGCGCCCTCGTCGTCGAGGATCCGCAGCACGTCGGCGTGCGCGTCCCGGTCGTGGATGACCAGGGCCCTGCCGTACCGCTTGGCGATGGCGACGTGCGCCCGGAAGCTCTCCTCCTGCGCGGCCCGGCCCTCGTCCCCGGTCCGGAAGAAGTCCATCCCGGTCTCGCCGATGCCACGTACCCGGTCGCGGGCGGCGAGGGTTTCGATCTCGCGCAGCGCCTCGTCCAGGTCGGTCAGGCGGGGTGCCTCGTTGGGGTGCAGCGCCACGGTGGCGAGCACCGCGCCGTAGCGTTCGGCGACGTCGGCGCTCCAGCGGGACGACTCGACGTCGACGCCGACCTGGACCAGCCGGTCCACGCCGACGCCGGCGGCCACCGCGACGGCCGCGGCCACCGGGTCGTCGGCGGGGCCGCCGCCGGGTACGCCGGCCTCGCTGACGGTGATGTCCAGGTGGGTGTGGCTGTCCAGCACGGGGACGGGCAGCGCCTCCGGGGCGGGTGGGAACTCGCCGGCCCGGCGGGCGGCCCGCTGCTTGCGGGTTTCGGTCTGCTCGGTCATCGCGGCCAGCATCACACACCGCCCGGGGCCGCCGTCTCCGGACCGCCATCGACTGTTCACATACTCCACATCTATCGCGCTTAGCGTCGCAGGGTGACCGTCACCCCTCAGGCCAGCGGGGCCGCCCCGGAGCGCACCGGGCTGCGCGTGACGTACGAGGGCCGGGTGCACCCGGCGGAGGAACTCGCCCGCGGCGCGGCGTACGAGCTGTTCAGCGCCGAGGAGGTGCCCGGCTTCGAGTGGGCGCCCCGGCCCGGCGTGGCGTACCCGTGGCGGAAGTTCGTGCACGTCACCGAGGTGAGCGCGGTGCAGGGGGCGGCCGAGCCGACCGAGGAGGCGGACTCGCCGCTGCTGATGCCGGTGCACCGGGAGCGCGGTTGGGCGCACCTGCACCAGCTCAGCCAGCAGCCAACTGCGGCCGGCGACCCGACGCTCGCGGCGGTGCGCGCGTCGGCGGTGATCCGGCCGGGGACCCGGATGGTGAAGGTGCTCTCCGCCCGGCAGCTCGCCGGCTACGTACGCGGCTGGCTGCCGCACGGCTTCTGCTACCGGGAGCACGACGTGGCGCACCTGCGTACGCCGGCCGGGATGGCGGTGCTGCGCGGCGACGGCGACGGCGGCGACGTGGCGTACGCGCTGCGCTGGCGGGCCGCCGACCCGGCCGACTACGACATGCCGGTCGGCCCGGCGCACCTCGGCCTGACCGGGTTGCCGCCCCGGGACCGGCTCGGGCCGCCGGTGCTGGGCACCGGGTTCGTGCCGAGCAACGCCCAGCTCATCCCCGAGTTCGTCACCCGGGACTTCGCCGACCTGCCGATGCCGGCGAACGCCACCCTGCTCGCCTACCCGGCGGAGGGGGTGGAGGTGGTGCTCTACAGCTACCAGGCGGAGCAGCGGGGCTGGCTGCGCATGGTCGGCCCGCAGTGGCGGCACCTGCTCGCCGCGGTGCCCGGCCTCTCGCCCGACCAGGAGTACGTGCCGACCGGCGATGCGCCCCGCTCCACCCAGCTCGTCGGCGCCTACGGCGGCGGCGAGTACGAGGCGGTGGCCGACCAGCCGGGCGGGTTCCGGGTGCTGGCGATGACCCGGGCGGCCCGGTACCCGGTGGAGTCGGCGGCCCGCCGGCTGCGCCAGGCCAACTGGCGCGGGGTGCCGTGCCTGGTGCTGCGGGAGGAGTCGGGCTGGTTGCGGCTGCGGCTGCGTCATCCGGATCCGGAAGCGGTGCTGACCACCGGCGCGCAGTGTCACGAGCGGGGCATCTACGAGACCTGGGCGCCCGGCGTCGAGCTGACCGACGACCAGGTGGTCACCCTGCCGTACCCGGCGGAATAAGCGGGGGCGTCCCGGGAATGCGCGGGGTCCGACAAGCACCCAGGCTCAGGAGACCGCAATGCCCTTCATCACCGTCGGCACGGAGAACTCCGCGCCCATCGACCTGTACTACGAGGACCACGGCTCGGGGCAGCCGATCGTGCTGATCCACGGGTTCCCGTTCAACGGTGCGACGTGGGAGAAGATGTCCGTCCCCCTGCTCAACGCCGGGTATCGGGTGATCACGTACGACCGGCGGGGATTCGGCAACTCCGCCCAACCCACGTTCGGCTACGACTACAACACCTTCGCGGCCGACCTCGACGTGCTGATGACCGAGTTGGACCTGCGCAACACGATCCTGGTGGGCCACTCGATGGGCACCGGCGAGGTCACCCGCTATCTGGGTGCGTACGGCTCGGATCGGGTGGACCGGGCGGTGCTGATGGCCCCGCTCGCGCCGTTCCTGTTGAAGACGCAGGACAATCCCGAAGGTGTCGACAAGAGCCTGTTCGACGGGTTCCAGCAGGCCATCATCCAGGACCGGTTCGCCTATCTGACCCAGTTCTGCGAGGCGTTCTTCAACTACAGCGAGAACAAGGGCAAGTGGGTGAGCGAGGAGGCGCACCGGGCGCACTGGGAGATCGGCGCGCGGGCGTCGGCCAAGGGCACCCATGACTGCGTCGACTCCTGGCTGACGGACTTCCGCGGCGACCTGCCGAACATCAACGTGCCGGTGCTGATCATCCAGGGCGACAAGGACAACGTGCTGCCGTACCCGAAGACGGGTCAGCGGTTGCAGAACATGCTGTCCGACGTCCGGATGGTCACCTTGAAGGGGGCGCCGCACGGCATCCCGTGGACCCACCCGACCGAGGTCAACCAGGCACTCATGCAGTTCATCGGCGCGCCCTCGATGGCCCGCGCCTGACCACGCACGCGCCGCGGCCCCCCGGGGAATCCCCCGGGGGGCCGCGCGTGCCTGCTTCAGCCGGTCAGCCGGGCCAGCTCCTCGTCGACGATGGACGGGTCGAGCTTGCGGAACACCGGCTTGGGCGCCGCGAGCGGCCGGCCGGTCTCGATCGGTACGGACTCCCAGCGCGCGCCGATCGTGTAGTCACCGGTCAGCACCGGGTACGCCGGCCCGCCGTCGAGGTCCTCGACCTCCTCGATCACCGGCATCGGGGCGTGCACGCCGGTGCCGCCGAGCAGCTCGTGGATCTTCTGCGCGGAGTGCGGCAGGAACGGGGTGAGCAGCGTGTTGGCGTCGCTGACCACCTGGAGGGCGACGTGCAGGATGGTGCCCATCCGGGGCTTGTCGTCCTCGCCCTTGAGCTTCCACGGGGCCTGCTCGGAGAGGTACTTGTTGGCCTCCGCGACGACCCGCATGGCCTCGCCGATGGCCTGCTTCTGCCGGTGCCGGGCGATCAGGTCGCCGACGGTGGTGAAGCCGGCCCGGGCGGTGTCGAGCAGCGCCTGGTCGGCCTCGGTGAGCCCGGCCGGGTCGACCGGGGGGATCGCGCCGAAGTTCTTCGCCGCCATCGAGATGGACCGGTTGACCAGGTTGCCCCAGCCGGCGACCAGCTCGTCGTTGTTGCGCCGGAGGAACTCCGCCCAGGTGAAGTCGGTGTCGTTGCTCTCCGGCCCGGCGACCGCGATGAAGTAGCGCAGCGCGTCGGCGTCGTACCGCTCGAGGAAGTCCCGGACGTAGATGACCACCTTGCGGGACGAGGAGAACTTGCGCCCCTCCATGGTCAGGTATTCGCTGGAGACCACCTCGGTGGGCAGGTTGAGCCGGCCCAGCTCGCCCGGCTCCCCGTCGCGGGAGCCCTCCCCGGAGTAGCCGCCGAGCAGCGCCGGCCAGATCACCGAGTGGAAGACGATGTTGTCCTTGCCCATGAAGTAGTAGCCGCGGGCGTCCTTGCCCTCGCCGTCGGCGGACCACCACCGGCGCCACGCGTCGGGGTCGCCGGTGCGGCGGGCCCACTCGATGGAGGCGGACAGGTAGCCGATGACCGCGTCGAACCAGACGTAGATCCGCTTGTCGGGCCGGTCACGCCAGCCGTCGAGCGGGATCGGCACGCCCCACTCCAGGTCCCGGGTGATGGCCCGGGGTTGGAGGTCGTCGAGCAGGTTGCGGGAGAACCGCAGCACGTTGGGGCGCCAGCCCTCCCGGGTGTCCAGCCACTGCCGCAGCGCGTCGGCCAGGGCGGGCAGGTCCAGAAAGAAGTGCTCGGTCTCGACGAACTCCGGCGTCTCGCCGTTGATCTTCGAGCGGGGGTCGATCAGGTCGATCGGGTCGAGCTGGTTGCCGCAGTTGTCGCACTGGTCGCCGCGGGCGCTGTCGTAGCCGCAGATCGGGCAGGTGCCCTCGATGTAGCGGTCGGGCAGGGTCCGCCCGGTGGACGGGGAGATCGCCCCGGTGGTGACCTTGGGGACGATGTAGCCGTTGCGGTAGAGCCCCTGGAACAGCTCCTGCACCACCGCGTAGTGGTTGCGGGTGGTGGTCCGGGTGAACAGGTCGTACGACAGCCCCAGCGCCCGCAGGTCCTCGGCGATCACCCGGTTGTACCGGTCGGCCAGCTCGCGCGGGGTGACCCCCTCGGCGTCGGCCTGCACCTGGATCGGGGTGCCGTGTTCGTCGGTGCCGGAGACCATGAGCACGTCGTGACCGGCCATCCGCATGTACCGGGCGAAGACGTCGGAGGGAACGCCGAATCCGGATACGTGGCCGATGTGGCGCGGGCCGTTGGCGTAGGGCCAGGCGACCGCGGCGAGAACGTGACTCATGAGCAGCAAGCCTAGTGATTGCCGTGGGCCACCTGCGAACCAATAGGGCGCGTCCCACGACCCGACCCGGACAGGCCGCCCGATTTGTCGCCGACAAGCGGCCTGAACTGCCCGGCGCCCGGGCCGTTCGGTTCAGCTGTGCACGACCGTGTAGACGTCGCGGCGGCGCAGTCCGTACTCGGTGGCGACCTCGGTGATGGCGTCGCGCCGGGACAGCCCGGCCGCCTCCCGCTCGGCCACCGCGGCGCGTAGCGTGTCGTCGTCCGGCCGGGTCGCGGCGGCCGGCGGGGCGCCCGCCACGACCAGGGTGATCTCGCCCCGGGGCTCGCTCTCGGCGGCCCAGCCGGCCAGCTCGCCCAGCGGCCGGCGGACCACCTCCTCGTACGTCTTGGTCAGCTCCCGGCAGAGCGCGGCGGGCCGGTCCGGGCCGAATTCGGCGGCCAGGTCGGCCAGCGCGCCGGTGATCCGGTGCGGCGCCTCGAAGAAGACCAGCGTGCGTTCCTCGGCGGCGAGGGCACGCAGCCGGGACCGGCGGGCGCCGGGCGTGCGGGGCAGGAAACCTTCGAAGCAGAACCGGTCGCAGGGCAGCCCGGAGAGGGCCAGCGCGGTGGTCACCGCGCTCGGGCCGGGGGCCGCGGTGACCGGGACGCCGGCGTCGATGGCGGCCCGGACCAGCCGGTAGCCGGGATCGGAGACGCTGGGCATACCCCCGTCGGTGACCACGGCGACGGTGTAGCCGGCGGCCAGCACCTCGACCAGCTCGGGGGTACGCCGCTCCTCGTTCCCCTCGAAGTAGGAGACGATCCGGCCGGGCACGGTGACGTCCAGGTCGCGGGCCAGCCGGGTGAGCCGCCGGGTGTCCTCGGCGGCGACCACGTCGGCGCTGGCGAGCACCTCCCGGAACCGGGTCGAGGCGTCGGCCGGGTTGCCCAGCGGCGCGCCGAGCAGCACCAACCGGCCAACCTCGGACATTTCACCCACGGGGTGCACTCCTTCATCGAGGGCCGTACCAATCTCGGAGACGACGGGCGCCACCGGGCACCTTCGCAGCCTACGATCGCCGGGTGACGAGTGCGTCGACAGCACAGAGCGCGATCGCGGGTCGGGCCGGCTCGGACCGGGCGACCGCCGGCGAGCCCACCGGCGACCGGGCCACGACGAGTGGTGCGGGCAACGTCCCGGCCATCGTCCGCCGACGACTCGCCACCGTCGACGCCCGCCTGGACGGGCACGCCTGGCTGGCCACCGCGGTCGTCGTGGTGATCGCGGCGATCCTGCGCTTCGTCGGGCTGAGCAGCCCCAAGGGCAAGATCTTCGACGAGACCTACTACGCCAAGGACGCGTACGGGCTCATCGACCGGGGCGTCGAGTGGAACTACAAGGACAACGGCCCGTCGTACGTGGTGCACCCGCCGCTGGGCAAGTGGCTCATCGGGCTCGGCGAGTGGGCCTTCGGCTACCAGGACCCGGAGACGAACATCTCGGTGCCGGGGCACCTGATGACCACCGCCCCGGAGTTCGGCTGGCGGTTCGCGGCGGCCGTCGCCGGCACCCTGTCGGTGCTGATGCTGGTCCGGATCGGCCGGCGGATGTTCCGCTCCACCACGCTGGGCTGCGCGGCCGGGCTGCTGCTCGCCCTGGACGGCTTCCACCTGGTGCTCTCCCGGGCCGCCCTGCTGGACATCTTCCTGCTGCTGTTCGTGCTGGCCGCGTTCGGCGCGCTGGTGCTGGACCGGGACGCCCGGCGACGCCGCTGGGCCCGGGCGCTGGACGCCGGGCTCGACCCGTCGGCCCGGGGTCGGGCCGGCCGGCCGCCGTCGACCTGGCGGGACTGGCCGTGGTGGCGGCTGGCCGCCGGAGTGCTGCTCGGCTGCGCCTGCGCGGTGAAGTGGAGCGGGCTCTACTTCGTGCCGGCCTTCGCGCTGCTGGTGATCTTCTGGGAGGTCGGCGTCCGCCGGTCGGCCGGCGTCCGCCACCCGTGGCGGGACGCCCTGCTCGACGAGCTCCCCTGGCTGCTGCTGGCCGGGGTGCTGATGGTCGGCACCTACCTGGCCACCTGGTCGGGCTGGCTGCTCAGCGACGACGGCTACTACCGCCTGGCCAGCCGCTACCCGAACACGCCGGGGCTGAGCGACGCCCCGGTCATCGGGCCGCTGATCAACCTCTGGGAATACCACCGGGCGGCGTACGGCTTCCACGCCCAACTCGACGACCCGCACAAGTACCAGTCCTGGCCGTGGCAGTGGCTGCTGCTCGGCCGGCCGGTCGCCTTCTACTGGGCCGGTGACGGCAACTGCGGCGCGCCGCAGTGCGCCTCGGAGGTCCTGCTGCTCGGCACCCCGCTGCTGTGGTGGTCGTTCCTGCCCGCGCTGGCGGCGACGGCCTGGCTCGGGTTGGCCCGGCGGGACTGGCGGGCCGGCGCGATCCTGCTCACCGTGGCCGCCGGGCTGCTGCCCTGGTTCTGGTTCGCTCTCGACGGCCGGACGATGTTCTCGTTCTACCTCGCGCCAGCGCTGCCGTTCCTGGTGCTGGCCGTGGTCTACGTGCTCGGCGCGATCATCTCGCCCGCGCCGGCCCCCGGCACGGCCGCTCCGCCACGGAGCGGGGAGGAGCTCTCCGACCGCCGACTGGTGGGCGGGATCGTCGCGGGGGCGTACGTGCTGCTGGTGGCCCTCTGCTTCGGCTACTTCTACCCGATCTTCGTGGGCCAGCTGATGACGTACGCGGACTGGTCCGCCCGGATGTGGCTGGACGGCCGCTGGATCTAGCCCTGGCCCCGGGGCGCTCGCTCGCCCGCGGCTCGGCGGATCTCCCGCCGGACCGCGGATTCCGGTTGCGCGCGACGGAACCTGGCAGGACCGGGGGTACGAAGAAGCGCGCCCCGATCGCCTGCCACGGGGGAAGCGGGCGATTGGGGCGCGCAAGAAGAGCTTAACCACACTCCCGCACTCGCACAACGGGTCGTTCCCGGTCAGATTCTCGACCGATGCGCCACCACCTAAATGGTTTACACCGGACAGGTAACGACCCGTCACTCCGTCAAGACAGTACGCATTCCTTACCGAGACGAGGTTTGACTCGATCAGCGCGGGCGTCACCCCGATGATCTTCCGAAGTGGATCTCACACTTCGCCCGGTGATCAACAAGAGACGGTCGGCCGAGCGCGGCGGCCATCGGGGGGCGATGGTCAGGAGGTACGCGGGCTGCGTGGCACCCAGCCGATGAACCGGTCCTGGAGCGACGGCGTCGAAGCGGTGTGCAGGTCGTGCGTGGCGGCGGCGAGGCAGGAGCCGAGGTAGACGCTCAACGAGGCACGATCGGCCCGGTACTCGCGCAACAGCCGGCTGCGCTTCGTGACGCAGGGCCACTCGTCGCCGCAGGTGCCGCAGGTCCAGTCGGGGGTCAGCGGCGCGTGCTCGTCCGGTTCGGATCCCGACGGCGTGGCACCAGGCGTCATCGGGCGGTCCTCTCGTCAGTGGACTTTTCGCGTGTGGACATTCGCGCCCCCGCAACGCCCGTACAGCGTGCCGCCACGCTCCGGCGTTACATCGCTCCGGTACGTTCACCGTCCATGGCCGCCACACACCTCGCCCACCTACGCCGCCCCGGGGAGCCGGGCGGTGCGTGATCTGCTGCCGCCGGCCGTCGCGGTGGCCGTGGCCGACGCCGGGGACTGGTCGGGCGAGCTGCTCCCCGCCGAGCGGGCCTGCCTGAGCGACCGCGCGGTGGCGGGCCGGCGCCGCGACTTCACCGCCGGCCGGGTGTGCGCCCGCCGGGCCCTCGCCGGGCTCGGGCTGCCGACCACGGCGGTCACCTCGGCGCCCGACCGGTCCCCGGTCTGGCCGGCCGGGGTGGTCGGCACCATCACCCACACCCGGAACTACTGCGCGGCCGCCGCCGCACGCGCCGCCGAACTGCGCTCCGTCGGCATGGACGCCGAGCGCCGCCGCGACCTCACCGCGGGGGTACGCCGGAAGGTGTGCCTGCCCGAGGAGGAGGCGGAGCTGGCCCGGCTGCCCGCCGGCGTCCCCTGGCCGACCGTACTGTTCAGCATCAAGGAGACCGTCTACAAGGTGTGGTACCCGGTCGCCCGGACCTGGCTGGATTTCGCCGACGCCCGGGTGACGCTGGACCCAGGGGGCGGGCACGTTCACCGCCCTGATCGCTCCGGCCCGGGTCGCCGCGGCGCGGATGACCGCACCGCCGACGTCGATCGCCGGACGGTTCGCCGTCGACGCCGATCTGGTCCGCAGCGCCGCCGTTCTGGGACCCGGGTGAGGCCGACGCGGTGGCCTTGCTGGTGACTTGTACGGTCGTTCCGACTGAAAATCTCCGATGGTGCCAAGGAGTACGGTGAGTCACCCTCAGCCTCCGTTCGGACCGCAGGATCCGAACCAGCCCGCGGAACCGCCCACGCAGCCGTTCCCCACCGCGCCGATGCCGCCGGTGCCGACCAACCCGTACGCGCCGCAGCCGCCCACCTCGGGGGCTCAGTACCCGCCGCCGCAGCCGCCCACCTCGGGCGCGCCCTACCCGCCGCCGGCCGCCGCGGGCGGGGCGTACCCCCCGCCGCCGCCGCCCGGGGCGCCGTACCCGCCGGCCAGCGGCCCGTACCCGCCCGCGCCCGGCCAGCCGTTCGGCGCGCCACCGAAGAAGTCCAACAAGGGCCTCTGGATCGGCCTCGGCGTCGGGGCGCTGGTCCTGCTGCTGCTCTGCTGCGGTGGCGGCATCTTCGCCATCTACAGCGGAGCGAAGAAGACGCAGGACGCCATCGACAGCCTCCCCACCCCGGGGATCACGAGCGGGCCGTTCGACGACACCCCCGCCCCGGGCGAGCCGCAGTCCACGCCGGAGGCCGGCCAGACCGACGGCGAGACCTTCAACATGGCGCCGGGCGACACGCTCATCATCAACGACGACGACGGCACCATCGAGATCACCGTCAGCAACTTCCGCACCAAGAAGGACTCCTGCCAGCAGTCCATGCCTGGTCCGAAGAAGGGCATGTTCCTGATCGCCGACGTGACCGCCGAGGTCACCAAGGGCACCGGCTCGGTCAACCCGTTCTACTTCCGGTGGAAGGGTGCGGACGGCAGCGAGGAGAGCGGCATCTCGGGCGCCTTCTCCGGCTGCGGCAAGCTGCTCACCTCGGGCAACGACCTGCCGACCGGCACCAAGCGCGCCGGGCAGCTCGTGCTCGACGTGACGGACAAGAACGGCGTGGTGGAGTACCAGCACAACTTCCGGCCCGCCGGTTCCTGGAAGCCCTGAACCGCGACGCCCGTGACGGAAGCCGGTCCCACCCGGGACCGGCCCCCGTCGTACGCGGTGAGCCGGGTGGGGCCGGCAGGCCGCAACCATGCCGTCAAGGACGCCGCCGAGCGCGGAGGACGGCGTCCCGGAACATGACCTCCCGGCCGTCGTGCCCGACCACCGGTCGGGACCTGACCTCGGCGACCAGCACGTCCCACCGCTCGGGGTCGAGGCCGGCCGCGAGCTCCTCGGGCGTGACGTGCGACCCCGGGGCGTGCGGCGACGACTCGGCCGGGGCGTGGCCGAAGACGAGCAGCGTGCCGCCCGGGGCGACCGCCGCCGCCAGCCGGCGGAGCAGCCCCTCGTGCCCTCCCGCCGGATGCACGTAGCTCGCGCAGACCAGGTCGAAGTGCTGCCCGGCGGCGGCGGGGGTCCACGTGGTCAGGTCGGCCCGCACCCAGTCGACCCGTCCGGTGTGGTCCTGCTCCCGCGCCCGCTGGAGCGCGGCGGCGGCGATGTCCACCGCCGTGACCCGCCAGCCGCGCTCGGCCAGCCAGCGGGCGTCGGCGCCCTCGCCGCAGCCCGCGTCCAGCGCCGTGCCGGGCGGCAGCTCCCCGACCTCCGCCACCAGCTGCGGGTTGGGCCCCCGGCCAGAACCGCCGGAGTGCCGGTACCGCTCCTCCCAGTACGCCCGGTCGAACACCGTGCCCTCCTCCCGACTCACCAACCGTGGCGACGGTCGCCCGCCACCAGTTCACCCACCCGCGCCTCGGACCCGGGTGAGAACGGCTCCCGGCGGGCGGCGACCGCCTGCCGGGTCTCCTCGGCCACCAGGTCACCGTTGATCTGCGCCCCGGCCAGGGCGCCCGCGGCCGCGGCGGCACCGACCTGCGCGGCCGGGTCGGTGACGTTGCCCGCCACCCACACCCCCGGCACCTCGGTCCGGCCGGCCGCGTCGGCCGGGACGTGCTCGCCCATCCCCGACGGGTGTTCCGCGGTGCGCAGCCCGAGCGCGGCCAGGAACCCGGCGCGCGCCACCATGCGGGAGGCGACCGCCAGCGCCTCCCGGGGGATCAGGGGGCCGTCGGCCAGGCGTACCCCCGCCAGGCGGTCCCCGACCACCTCCAGCGACGCGACCTCGCCGCGCACCACCCGGATGCCCCGGGCGGCGAGCTGCTCCGCCTGCTCCTCGGTCGGCGGCACGGTGTGGGTGAAGTACGTGACGTCCTCGCTCAACTGGCGGAACAGCAGCGCCTGGTGCACCGACATCGGCCCGCTGGCCAGCACGCCGATGGCCCGGTCGCGGATCTCCCACCCGTGGCAGTAGGGGCAGTGCACCACGTCCCGCCCCCACCGGTCGCGCAGCCCCGGCACGTCCGGCAGCTCGTCGACCAGCCCGCTGGTCACCAGCACCCGGCGGGCGCGCGTCGCCCGGCCGTCGGCCAGCGTCACCAGGAAACCGTCGCCGTCCCGGGTCACGGCGTCGACCTCGCCGCACACCACCTGGCCGCCGTAGCCCCGAACCTCCGCCCGGCCGCGCTCCAGCAGCTCGGCCGGCGGCATCCCCTCCCGGGCCAGCAGCCCGTGCACCCCGTCGGCCGGGGCGTTGCGCGGGGCGCCCGAGTCGATCACCACCACCGACCGCCGCGCCCGGGCCAGCATCAGCGCCCCGTTCAGGCCGGCGGCGCCGCCACCGATCACCACCACGTCGTACCCGTCTCCGAGCTGCTCGGTCACCATGACCACCTCCCACGGCAACGATGCGACCGGTACGCCGAGACTGGCAAACCTTGTTGCCGAAGTGGCAAACTAGCGGCATGGACGACGACCTGGACCGGGCCCTCGACGCGGTCGGCCCCCGGCTGCGTACGCTGCGCCAGCAGCGCGAGACCACCCTGGCCGACCTGTCGGCCGCCACGGGCATCTCGGTGAGCACCCTGTCCCGGCTGGAGTCCGGCACCCGCCGGCCCACCCTCGAACTGCTGCTCCCCCTGGCCAAGGCCTTCGGCGTCACCCTCGACGAACTCGTCGACGCGCCGCCCACCGGGGATCCGCGGGTCCACCTGCGGCCGATCAACCGGCACGGGATGACCCTGCTGCCGCTGACCCGCCGGGCCGGCGGCATCCAGGCGTACAAGTTCGTCATCCAGGCCAGCGACCGGCCCGCCGAGCCCGATCCGCAGACCCACGAGGGCTACGAGTGGGTCTACGTGCTCAACGGGCGGCTGCGGCTCGTCCTCGGCGACCACGACCTGGTGCTGTCGCCCGGCGAGGCCGCCGAGTTCGACACCCGGGTGCCGCACTGGTTCGGCTCGGCCGACACCGAACCGGTCGAGTTCCTCAGCCTCTTCGGCCGGCAGGGCGAACGCGCCCACCTCCGGGCTCGCCCGAAGCGCCAGGAATGAGCACCTGGACGCCGGGCCGGGGGAACGCACCGGCGGGTGGAAGGAAGAGTTGCCCGCGCCAGGCGCCGCGGACGGTGCGCGTCGCGACCGTCGCCCAGGCGGCGACCAGCAGCCCGTACAGCAGCACGGCGAGGGTGGTCAGCATGGCCGAGCCGGTCCGGGCGGCCAGGCCGGTCACACCGGTGACCAGGGTGCCGACCGGGAAGGTGAAGCTCCACCAGGTGAGCGAGAACGGCAGCCCGGCGCGCGCCGTGCGCACGGTGATCGCGGCCGCCAGGGCCAACCAGAGCAGGGCGAAACCCATCACCGGTACGCCGTAGAGCACGGCGAGCAGCTGCGCGCCGGCCGCGTACGGTTCGGGCAGCACCCCGTCGGCGGCCCGGCCGAGCAGGTGCGCGGCGGTGATCGACTGGCCGAGCGGACCCAGCACGATCCACAGCGTGGGCACCATCCGCGCGGCGCCGGCCCGGTGGTGGACCAACCGGGCCCAGAGCTGCGGAAGGATGACGAGGGTGGCGACCAGGCTGATGCCGAACATCGCGTAGCAGGCGAGGACCAGGTCGAGCCGGACCTGGCCGGCCGGCAGGTGCGGCACGAGCAGCGCGCCGTTGGCGGCCGAGACCATCGGCGGCACCACCGGCATCAGCCAGCCGCCGAACGCGGCGTCCGGCCCGATCCGATGCCGCGTGATCATCAGGTACGGGATCGCCACCGCGGTCAGCAGACCCAGCCCGGTCCCGACGCTCCACAGGACGAGGTCGACCGCGACGGCAGCCCGTTCGCCGATCAGTGCACCGCCCAGCAGCAGCGCACCGCCGCCGACGGTCATCAGCGCCATCGGCGGTGCACCCCAGAACTGCGCCATGACCGGGTCGGACGCGTGCCCGAACGCCACGTTCCGATGCCGGCGCAGATGCACCGCCCACCCGGCGACCAGCGCCAGCAACAGCAGCGCCGCCGCGATCCAGACGAGGGTCGCCGCGAACCGGAGGCCCGGCAGGCGCACCGGCAGGCCGGCGGCGGCAGTGGCCACGATCCCGGTGCCCATCACCGAGGCGAACCAGTTGGGCCCGAGGTGCGCGAACACGTCCCGCGGATGCGCCAGCGCGGACAACGGTGCAGGCCGCCCGACAGCCGCCGAGCGGCGAAGAAGGGTGTTCATGGAACCAACTGTCGAGTCACCCGGACCGGACCGGTAGCCGCCAATTCCCGAGACAGTCATAACCTTCTCTTATGTCTCTGCCACCGCAGGTAACCGACCTGACCAGCTTCGACCTGCTGCTGTCCGTCGCCCGGCTCGGCAGCATCGGACAGGCCGCGGCAGAACACCGCATCTCCCAACCAGCGGCCAGCGCCCGCCTCCGTCAACTGGAACGCCGCCTCGGCCTCACCCTGCTCCAGCGCACCGCCCGTGGCTCCGTCCTCACCCCCACCGGAGCGCTGATCGCCGACTGGGCCCGGACGGTGGTGGACGCCGCCGATTCCCTCGCGGCCGCCGTCCAGGCCCTGCGCATCTCGCACGAGAGCCGACTCACGATCTCCGCGAGCCAGACCGTCGCCGAGTACCTGCTGCCGGCCTGGCTTGTGGCACTGCGCGCCCGGCACCCGGACCTGACCGTCACCCTCCAGGCCGCCAACTCCGCGGATGTGGCCGCCCGGCTCCTCGCCGACCGGGCCGACCTCGGCTTCGTCGAGGGCCCCGACCTGCCGCCGGGCCTGGACGCGGACACCGTCGCCGGGGACCGGCTCACCGTCGTCGTCGCCCCCACTCACCCCTGGGCCCGACGCCGACGTGGCATCACCCCGACCGAACTCGCCACCACGCCGCTGGTGTCCCGCGAGGCCGGCTCGGGCACCCTCCGGGCACTGGAGAGCGCCCTGCGTCAGCAGGCCATCGAGGTGCTCGCCGCCCCGCTGCTCGAACTCTCCTCGACCACGGCCATCAAGCACGCCGTCGCGGCAGGTAGCGGCCCCGCCGTGCTGAGTTCGCTGGCGGTCACCGCCGAACTCGCGGCCGGCACGCTGACCGCCGTACCCGTCAGCGGCCTCCCCCTGCACCGCCAGCTACGCGCGGTGTGGCCGGCCGGGCGGCAGCTCACCGGCCCGGCCCGCGACCTCCATGCGATCGCCCGCCGGCCCCGGTAGTCCTGCCGGAGGCCGGGCCAGGGTTTTCACCCATGCGTGGCGGGGACCCGGGAGAGGAGAGGCGGACAGCGCGTCGGTCCGCCGCACCGACAGGGAGGCGACATGGGCTTCACCGAGCGGGCGAAGGACAAGGTCGAGGAGCTGGCGGGTCCGGCCCGGGCACGGGTGGGTGATATGACCCAGGACGACCGGTCCGAGGCGGAACAGGTGATGCGGCGCGACGAACTCCGGGGCACGCACCCGGGCGACCACGTCCAGGAGGACGCACGGGACGCGAACGACAACTTCACGAACTGACCCGGTGTTCGCGGGCTGGACGCAGGCGGTAGCCGACAGCTGCCGTGAGCGGGGTCCGCTCACCGACCGGGTCACGGGTGGGGCGAGGCCGGCCGTGGGCCGCGATAGGACAGGGTGGCGCTGTAGACCACGTTCGTCGTGGTGCTGCCGAACGCGGCGAGGTCGTTGACGACCTGTTCGAGGTGTGCCATCGACGTCGCGGCAACCTTCAGCACGTAACAGTCGTCGCCCGTGGTGCGCAGGCACTCCAGGATCTCCGACCGTTGCTCCAGCAACCGGCGCAGAGGTTCGTGCTGGCTGCCGGGATACTTCAGCCGGACCACCGCGAGTACGGCGAAGCCCGCCTTGGGCAGGTCGACCTCGGCGCGGTAGCCGGTGATCACACCGGTCGCCTCCAGCCGCCTCACCCGTTCGCTGGTGGCCGACGCGCTCAGCTTGACCCGCCGGCTGAGCTCGGTGATCGGCAGCCGGCCGTCGCCCTGCAACTCGATCAGGATGGACCAATCGACGGCATCGAGATTCTCGGCCATCGGGTCAATCTACCGACGGATCCACGGCAAAAGCCAACAAAGGCAGGGAAGATTCTGTTCACACGCCAGACCTGCGCTGGCTAGCCTCGGACCCGTGCAGATTGGCGTGAACGTACCGAACTTCGCCCCGGGCACCGACCCTGGCGTGCTGCGACAGTGGGCGCAGACGGTCGAGGGTCTCGGCTTCGACCTGCTGATGGTCTCCGACCACATCGCGGTGACCCCGGACGTGGCCGAGCAGTATCCGGCGCCGTTCTACGAGCCGTTCACCACGCTGTCCTGGCTGGCCGGGATGACCCGCCGGGTCCGGCTGGGCACCACGGTGCTCGTCCTCCCGTACCGGCACCCGCTGCTCACCGCCCGCATGGCGGCGAACCTCAACCGGCTCAGCGGCGGCCGGCTCGTCCTCGGTGTCGGCGTCGGCTGGGCCCGGCAGGAGTTCGAGGCGCTCGGCGTGCCGTTCGGGCGGCGCGGCGCACTGACCGACGAGTACCTGCGCGTCATGTGCGACGCCTGGCGGAACATCGACGACTACGACACCGATGACATCCCCATCTGGGTCGGCGGCAACAGCGACGCCGGCATGCGTCGCGCCGTACGGCTCGGTCACGCCTGGCACCCGCTGCGCGTCACGCCCGGATGGCTGGCCGAAGCGGCCGGGCGGCTGAAGGCGACCGCCGACGAACTGGGTCGACCGGTGCCCGCGTTGACGCCGCGCATCGCACTCCGGGAGACCCGGGAACCGGTCACCGACCCGGACCGGCTCGCCGGTGTCGGCACCACCGACCAGATCATCGCCGACCTCGACCAGATCCGTCTGCTCGGTGCGGAGACGGTGCTGCTCGACCCGTTCAACGGCGACCTGACCGCGATCCGCCGGCCAGAACGCGCCTGGCGGACGCTGGCCGCCGTGGCCGCGTACCACAAAGCCCAGGAGGACCGATGACCCTCGACGACGAGAAGTTTCTCCGCCGTGCCGTAGAAATCGCCAGCCAGGCGGGGGCGTCCGGCGAACGGCCGTTCGGCTCGTTGCTTGTCGGCGCGGACGGCACCGTCCTGATCGAGGACCACAACACCGTGGTCTCCGACTCGGACATCACCGCCCACCCGGAACTGAAGCTGGCCCGCTGGGCCGCTCGGGAACTCGACCCCGACGTGGCGGCCGGCACCACCATGTTCACCAGTTGTCAGCCCTGCCCGATGTGCGCGACCGCGATCGACCGGTCCGGCCTCGGCCGGGTGGTGTACGCCCTGTCCGCCGAACAGTTCGAGAAGGTCAGGCCGGCCGTCCCGCCGCTGCCGCCGGTGCGGTACGAGGGGCCGGCGCTGTTCGACGAGGCCCGCCAGCCGATCGACGACTACTACTAGTCACGGAGCGCCGATCACGTTGCCGCCGATCGGCCCGGGCGGGCCAGCCAGACGCCCCGGTCGGCTGTGGTGAGATCGCTGGATGGCCACTCCTCGCGTCATCGCCACAGATCTCGACGGCACCCTGCTGCGCAGCGACTCGACGCTCTCTGACCGCACGCGAAAGGCACTGCGAATCACCCGAGCCGCTGGCGTGCGCGTAGTGGCGGCAACTGCCCGCCCGGCGCGCGTCATCGAGGACCTCTTCGGGTCCGAAGATCTCATCGACCTGGCCCTCTGTGGCAACGGGGCGGTCCGCTACGAGGTCGGCAGCCATCAGATTCTGATCACCCACCCGCTGCGCGAGGAGGTGACGCGGCAGGTGATGGCGGAGGTCTCGCGCCTGGTGCCGGGTGCGGGCTTCGCCGTGGAAACCGGCCACCACGCGCTCTTCGAACCCGGCTACCGCTACCGCCCGACCCTGGACAGCGACCGGGTGCCCGTGGCCACGCTCGCGGAACTCGTCGCTGACCCGCTGGTCAAGATCATGGTCTGGCTGCCCGATCAGGACCCGGACGCCGCCTGGGAGCGGCTGCGTCCCGGTCTCGATCAGCTCGTGGAATGCACGTGGTCCACCGAGCGCGCGCCGCTGGAGATCGCCGCACCCGGCGTGTCCAAGGCTGCGGCCCTGGCCACGCTCTGCCAGGACTGGACGGTCGATCCCGCCGAGGTGATCGCCTTCGGCGACGGTCCCAACGATCTGCCCATGCTCGCCTGGGCGGGTACCCCGTACGCCGTCGCGAACGCGCACGCCGCGGTACTCGCGGCCACGCCCAACCACACGGCCGGCAACGACGAGGACGGCGTTGCGCGGGTCCTGGAGGAGCTCTTTGCCTAGCGGCGCCAGCCCTTGGTGATCCTGCTCACTCCAGCTAGATCGGGTATCGACCGACCGGCAGCCTGGCCGGGTGACAACCACGGTGCTGCCGGAAAGCCCTGGCGTCGCTGTCGCGCCCGTCAGCCGCGACCCGTACATCGACAACGTCAAGGGGCTGTTGATCGTCCTGGTCGTGCTCGGCCACCTGGTGGGGCAGACGGTCGGCTCCTCGCCAGGTGGCCGGACGATCTACACGTTCATCTACCTGTGCCACATGCCGGCCTTCGTGCTGCTTTCGGGGATGCTCTCGGCAACCGAACTCACCGGCCGTCGTGCGGCGTCGCTGATCCGCGATCTGCTCGCGCCGTACGTGGTGTTTCAGCTGCTCTACATGGGCTTCTACACGGTGATGGACAAGCCGATGCCCTGGACGATCGACGAGCTCCTCTCCCCGATCTATCACCTGTGGTTCCTGCCCGCCCTGTTCATCTGGCGGATGCTCGCTCCGCTCTTCGCCCAGCTTCGCGGCGCGGTCGTCATCGCGGTCGTGGTGTCCCTCTCCGCCGGAGCCGCCACGGTGCTCGGCCACGCCCTGTCATTGGACCGGGTCGCAGGAATGCTGCCCTTCTTCGTCCTCGGCGTCTGGCTCGGTCGCGGCAGGCTCGCGCGCCGCCCATCTCCGCGTGTGCGGCTGACCGCGACCGCCGTGCTCATCGCTGCCGCGCCGGTCGCCTATCTGGTCGCCTCGCGCCTGCCGAGCCTCTGGTTGTACTGGAACCGCGGTTACCAGCGGCTCGGGGTGGAGGTGACCGAGGGCGTCCTGATCCGGCTTGGACTGATGGCCGTCGGGCTGGCGATGACCTGGGCGATCATGATGCTTGCTCCGCGTCGCCAGACGTTCCTCACGGGCTGGGGAGCCAACTCCATCTACCCGTACCTGCTGCACGTGTTCGTCGTCATGGCGTTCGCCTGGTCGCCCCTCAACAACCAGGTCGACAACCTCCCAGCCTTGCTGGTGCTCGTCGCCGCGGCCGTTGCGCTGGTCTGGATCACCGCCAGCCGGCCCGTGGTGTGGGCGTTGCGTCCGCTGGTCAGCCCTCCGGTCGGCTGGCTGCTCAGAGACGTCGTCCCAGCGAAGAAACCTCAGTCCACGACGGGGACCAGCCAGAGCTGATACGGGCCGGGGGCCGGTTCGAACGGGGCGTCCTGATCGAGCACCCCGAGGCCCGCGCCGCCTGATGCGACGTCAGCGGAGGCGGCCGACCAGATCGGCGACGTCGGCGAAAACTCGGTCTCCGACCGCCGCTGCCGCGGGTGAGACGGTGTCGAGGGTAAGGAATCCGTGCACCATCCCGGCCCCGCAGCGATGCCGGACCGGGACGCCCGCGGCCGCCAGGATGGCAGCTTGATCCGGACGATCTCGGCCCGGAAATGGCCCCCACGCCAAGAGCCCGCCCCGGACCCGGCGGATGGCCGAGAACGCCGAGGGCGGCGTACGCCGACGCGGGGTCGGAGTACGCCGCCCTCGGGCGGGACGAGCTGCGGGCGGCAGCCCGCTGCCATGGTGGTTACTTCGGGTCGCGATTGAACTTCGAGGTCGACCAGAAGTAGCCGAGCACCGCGAGCCCCAGGCACCAGACGACCGCGAGCCACCCGTTGTGGCCGATCTCGCTGCCGAGCAACAGGCCCCGGAGGGTTTCGGTGGCGGGCGTGAACGGCTGGTACTCGGCGATCGGCTGGAGCCAGCCGGGCATGGCGTCGACCGGGACGAAGGCGCTGGAGAGGAGCGGCAGCAGGATCAGCGGCATCGCGTTGTTGCTGGCGGCCTCGGCGGTCGGGCTGACCAGGCCCATGCCGACCGCGATCCAGGTCAGCGCCATGGCGAAGAGCACGAGCAGCCCGAACGCGGCGAGCCACTCCAGGACGCTGGCCTCCGTGGACCGGAAGCCGATGGCCACGGCGACGGCGCCCACGAGGACCACGCTCATGATCGACTGCAGCACGCTGCCGACGACGTGCCCGACGAGCACCGAACCGCGGTGGATCGCCATCGTGCGGAAGCGGGCGATGATGCCCTCGGTCATGTCGGTGGAGACCGACACCGCGGTCCCGATCACGGTGCTGCCGATGGTCATCAGCAGGAGGCCCGGGACGAGATACGCGATGTACTCGGAGCGGTCCGCACCGCCGCCGCCGATGCCCGCGCTCATCGTGTCGCCGAAGACGTAGACGAAGAGCAACAGCAGCATGATCGGGGTGAGCAGCAGGTTCAGGGTGAGGGACGGATAGCGCCGGGCGTGCAGGAGGTTGCGGCGCAGCATCGTGGACGAGTCGCGTACGGCGAGGGAGAGGGAGCTCATCGGACGGCCTCCTTGGGCTGGTTGGGGACGCGGGCGCCGCCGGTCAGGGCGAAGAACACGTCGTCGAGGTCGGGGGTGTGCACGGTCAGCTCGTCGGCCTCGATGCTGGCCGAGTCCAGCCAGTCGAGGATGGAGCGAAGCTCGCGCTGGCTGCCGCCGCTGGGGATCCGCAGCGCGAGGGACTCGTCGTCGCGGGTGGCGTCGCGGAGCGCGAAGGCCGCGGACTGGTACGAGGCCGGGTCGGTGAAGCGGAGCCGAACGTGCCCGCCGGGGATGAGCCGCTTCAGCTCCTCGGCGGTGCCCTCGGCGGCGATCTTCCCGTCGTTGAGCACCGCGATACGGTCGGCGAGCTCGTCGGCCTCCTCCAGGTACTGGGTGGTGAGGAAGACGGTGACGCCGTCGGAGACGAGCTCGCGGATGATCTGCCACATGTTGTGGCGGCTGCGGGGGTCGAGGCCGGTGGTGGGCTCGTCGAGGAAGATGATCCGCGGGTTGCCGACCAGGGTCATGGCGAGGTCGAGGCGGCGCTTCATGCCGCCGGAGTAGGTGGAGGCGGGCTTCTTCGCGGCTTCGGTGAGGTCGAAGCGCTCCAGCAGCTCGGCGGCGGTGCGGAGGCCGTCGCGCTTGGCCAGGTGGTGCAGGTCGGCCATGAGGAGCATGTTCTCCTCGCCGGTGATCAGGCCGTCGACGGCGGAGAACTGGCCGGTGACGCCGATCGCGGTGCGGACCGCCTGCGGGTCGGCGGCGAGGTCGTGGCCGCCGACGCGGATGTCGCCGGAGGCGGGGTCGGGGGAGATGAGGGTGGAGAGGATCTTCACGGCGGTGGTCTTGCCGGCGCCGTTCGGGCCGAGCAGGGAGAAGATCGTTCCTTCGGAGACGGCCAGGTCGACGCCGTCGAGCACGACCTTGTCGCCGTAGGACTTGCGCAGCCCGTTCGCCGCGATGGCCAGGTTGGTCATGATGGGTGCTCCTCAGAGGCTGCGGGCGACGATGTCGCCGTGGGCGGTGGTCGCGTGGATGTTCAGGTCGGCGACGCCTTCGGTGTTCTTGAGCGCGTTCTGAATCCGGCCGTAGCCGGTGCCGGCGTCCAGGGAGGCGGAAACTCCGTGGGCGGCGCCGACCGACACGTCGCCGGCCTGGGTGCGCAGCACGACCGTGCCGCGCACGGCCTCGGCGATCCGGATGTCGCCCTTTGCGGTGCTGATCTCCGCAGGGCCGTTGAGGCGGCCGACCGAGACGTCACCCGCGAGGGCGGTGAGGCGGACGCTCGCGGCCTCGTCGAGCTTGATCGCGCCGTGCGCGCCGTCGAAGGCGACGTCGCCGAACCGTCCGACGGCCCGGAATTCGGCGCTGGCCGCCTTCGCCTCGACCCGGGAACCGGCGGGCAGCTGGACCGTCACCTCGATGGATCCGGAGGGGCCGAGGAACTGGTTCTTCGCCGAGGCCTCGATCCGCAGGACGCCGTCGGCGTATTCGACCTTGGTCTGCTCCGCCACCCTCACGTCGCGGCTCTTCGAGGCGTCCGCGGGCAGGACCTCGACCGTGGTGTCGGCCCGGTCGGCGGCGATGAACTGGACGCGCCCCGCGGGGATGTCGAGGACGGCGGAGATCGGGGTGGGGGTGTCGAACTTCTGCATCGTGCTCTCCTCGTGCGCTGCTTGTTTCTGACACCGGAAACGCTACGTTGCGTTCGAGAATCGGGCAACATGCTCGTTGCACGTAAGCCGCATTACCGCAGGTGAAAACCAAGTAATCGTTGCAACGGCCTTGTTTTTAACGCAACGGCAGCAACTCCCCCCGTTGCATTGGATGAGGAGTGAACGCTATGCTGGCGGCATCAAGGAAGCGCGGAGGGAGATCGCGATGCCGGGAGGCAGGCTCACCCAGCAGGAACGCCAGCAGATCGCGCTGGGGCTGGCCGACGGGCTCGCCTACGCGGAGATCGCCAGGCGCCTCGACCGCCCCACCTCGACGATCACGCGTGAGGTGATGCGGAACGGCGGCCCCACCGCCTACCGCGCCGACCTGGCCCACCGCGCCACGGAACGCCGCGCCCACCGGCGCCGGCAGGCCGCTCCCCGAGGGCCGGAGGCGCCCCCACCGGCCCACGGACGTGACGCCGAGGCCGTGCGCGAGTACGAGGAGACGTTCACCACGCTCCTCATGCAACAGGGCCTGCCGAAGATGATGTCCCGGGTGCTGACCTGCCTCTTCACCACCGACGAGGGGAGCCTCACCGCGTCCGAACTCGTCCAGCGTCTCCAGGTCAGCCCGGCGTCCATCTCCAAGGCGATGACGTTCCTCGAAAGCCAGGGCCTCATCCGCCGGGAACGCGACGAACGCCGCCGCGAGCGCTACGCCGTCGACAACGACGTCTGGTACCAGTCGATGATCGCGGCCGCCCGATCCAACGCCCAGCTCGCCGAGACCGCGCGGCAGGGCGTCAGCATCCTCGGCCCCGACACCCCGGCCGCCACCCGCCTCGAGAACATCGCCCGCTTCGTCGACTTCGTCGCCGAGAGCATCACCCGCGCCGCGGAGCAGGCCCGCGAGATCCTCTACACGAAACCCGAAGCGACCTCGGGCGGCACTGCCACGCCAAGTTCAGATCGCGGATAGGCAGCCGTCTTGATGGCCACCGCCCTCCAGCCGGCACACGGTTTAGGAAAGGGCTAGCGTTCTTCGGCTGCCGGTGTCCACTAGCTGCGCAAACGCCAGCCGGTCGGTCGCCGCTGTCTGTGATCATTCCGCGTATGTTCCGGAGCCCGCACCGCACTCGTCACGGCTGATCGTTACCGGATATTCGCAACAACATGCCGGTGGACAATCTCAATCTCCTTCGAAAGGCAAGCGCAGGCGGACCTGCGATCCCACCTCACGGAATCCCAGAGCCCCAGCCACTCGCCGCGAGGGCTCGACTCGAGCCCGCCACTGCGGCACCAGCCCACGATCGAGCGCGTCGGCGGCAGCCGCCGATGCAACCACCCGCGCGAGCCCCTGGCCGCGCCCACCCGGAGCCGTCAGCACCGACAGGTGAGCGGCGGTATCCAACCACGGCCGATAGCCGGAGGCAGAAATCACCTCATCCGCGTCCCTCACGACGAAGGCGTCCGATGCAATCCCATCCAGCCCAGCCTCGTCCGCATCCGCCTGGTCCACTCGAGCAATCAGGTCCTTGACCGCCGGGTGGCCAACCGGCAATCGCTCGACGTCCCCGCCGCAGGGAACGAAATCGGCGGGGTCGAGATAGGACAGCCAGGCCGGGCCGACCACCTCAGCCGGCTCAAGCGCGGTGATCGGATCCGATTGCCCCAGGGCGAGTCGAACCCGATCAACCATCTGGTCGTCCGGAACGGTCGCAAGCGTCGCCCCTTCGATCCGGACAATGCCCACCCAACCCGGCGGACACAGCAACGACTCGGGCGAGACCACTACGCAGATCTCCCCGGGCTTCGGAGCCTCCACAGACGCCCGGGTCAAACCCGTCCACAGAGACCAAACACGCTCAATCATCGCGCGATCATAGCCACGCTCCATGGCAGGCGACGGAGACGGACGCGGAACGGTCCATGGACACAGATCCCTCGCACGAGGACCGCCGCACCTTCCATCGCGCTTAGCGTGGGCGGTGTAGGAGGTGCACCGAGGAAGAATCGCGGAAAGGGACGACCCCCGCCGGGGGGAGCCTGGTCGGCGTTGTCATTCGTTGTCAGCAGGCATCGTCAAGCCTGTTCAGGCACGGGCCCCCTGTCGCTCCTTCCCATCTCTCACCGTCGTATGGCGGCCTGTTTGCTGACTCGCTGCTGACTCCGCCTACAGGTGGCAAATCCGTTGCCGGCCGGCCTGCGAACTGCAACGCTCCGTCAGTGATCGACAAGCCCGGCGTTGACGAGCGGCTTCTGGCGGCCGAGGTGGCCGCCGCCTGGTCCGTGGACGTCGCCGATCTCGTGTTCATGCCGGTCGGGCTCGACGGGCACGCATGGGCGTACCGGGTAGACACGTCCGACGGCGAGCGCTACTTCCTGAAGATGCGCCGCGGCGATTTCACCCGGGCTGCCGTCCTGCTGCCCGGTTTCCTCCGAGTGCAGGGCGTCAGGCAGGTCGTAGCTCCGATAGACCTTCCAGACGGCGGAGCCAGTCGCGCGTTCGGGGACTACCAGTTGCTGCTCTACCCGTTCCACGACGGGGGCAGCCTGTGGGGCCGCGGCCTCACCGACCGCCAGTGGATCGAGTACGGCGAGTTCCTGGGTCGGCTGCATGCGGTCACGCCGAGCGCCGACATCGCCGCCGTCTTGCCGGCCGAGACCTACCGATCAAGCGCCGCCGAGCGGCTGCAAACCCTCGGCGGGCAGGCTGCGGCGAGCCAGGCCCTCGGCGCTTTTGGGGACCGGTACGGCGCCGCGCTGCATCGGTTGTCGGAGACGGTCGACGACCTCGCCTCCCGCGTGACGCAAACTCAACACGTCATCTGCCACGCCGACATCCACCCCGGCAACCTGATCGCTGACGACGGTGGTCCCCTGCACGTCGTGGACTGGGACGCGCCGATCCTCGCGCCGCGCGAACGGGACCTGATGTTCATCTACAGCCAAGACTTCGGCGACCACCCGATCAACGCGCACCGCGCCGAACTCTTCCGGCGAGGCTATGGGCCGCTAGAACCGGACCAGACCATGCTGAGCTACTACCGCAGCGAGCGGCACCTCGACGACGTCGCCGTATTTCTAGGCAGCATCCTCAACCCAGAGGCCAGTCCAGAATCTCGAGCCAACGACCTGCACTGGCTCACCCGCATCGCCGAGACCGTCGCCGACCCCAGCTACGCGCCCTGACTGCCACCGCTCACGCATGGGCCGTCCCTCGGCGGCATAGCGGTGCAGGATGCCGTCGACCATGTGGCAGATGTTGTCGGCCTCCTCGGACAGGCCGGGCCTCGGCAGGAATCCGACGGCCTTCCAGTTGCCGACTTCCGCGTTAGGTAGCCGACGATCTCGTCGCCAGCGCGAATTGTCCTCTGCATGAGCTCTGTGAAGTGGACCCTGCGGCCCCGCCAGTCGCTGACGGCGCGCTGCCCGAGGGTATGGCCGAAATGGCTATTGCTTCATGCTGCCCACACGTTGACAACCACGGTTGTCGGGCAGATTCTGAAGTACGAGGCCACAGACGAGGGAGTCGCCATGCGCGATCTGACACCTGACGAGCGGCAGGACATGCGGTGGCAGTTGAGCACGATCGCCATCGGCTGGGTGCAGCGACTCGAGGAGGACGAACTGGATGCCGGGCGTGGGGCGGACCACGAGCCGAACTGCGCCGAGCGGATGCGGACTCATCTCGCACGCATGACCGTCAGCGAGCAGATGCGCGGCCTGCTCGCCGAACTCGTGTCCGCAAGCGCAGAGGAAGCGGTGCAGTGGGGTGCCGGATATCCCCAGCTTGGCGCGGCGGTGGGTGCCAGCCGTCAGACGGCGCGTAAGCGGTGGCCGAACCTGCCGGTCGCGAAGAGGCGCGCTGCCGAGTGGAAGCAACCGCCAGGGGGTATCGGTTGGGCCGGCGAGAGCTGGGTTTGACCCACTTCGACGGTCAGGGCCGATGCGTTGATCTACGCTAGCCTGCTGGTGGCGCATTCGGTTCCAACATTGCGAGCGCCGGGGGCAGCCCGGCGAGCCAGCTCAGTGACATCTCGCTTACAAGGCGCTTTCCGCAAAGGTCGCAACGTCCGTTGACGTCCAGCGGGTTCGGCTCAGATCCGATAGCCGTCCACCCTCGTCCGGCTTCAGCCGCCACCGTCGATGTCAGCCACGGATGTCAAGCCCAGCCCCTCAGGTCCCCAAAAACGGTCCCGGGCACCCCGGTTGGTTGCCGGCCCAACCGATGCCCCCGGGCGGCTGCTTCCACTCGGCAGCGCGCCTCTTCGACAGGCCAGGCCATCGCTTACGCGCGGCCTGCCGACTGGCGCCTACCGCCGCGCCAAGCTCGGGATAGCCGGCACCGTGCTGCACCGCTTCCTCGGCACTGGCGGACACGAGGTCAGCGAGAAGGCGACGCATCTGCTCACCTGCCGCCATCCGCGCAAGGTGAGTCCGCATCGTCTCCGCGGAGCTTGGCTCCTGGGCAGCGCCGGCCCGGGCATCCACATCGGAGTTGTGCAGCCGCTGCGCCCAGTCAGCGGCAACCGCACCCAGTTCCCGCCGAAGTTCCCGTCGCTCGTCCGACGTCAGCTCCCGCATGATCGGCTCCCTTGTCAGTGGCCTCCGACTTCAGAGTCCGCTCGACAACCAGGGTTGTCAACCGTCGCGGACATTTCAGAATCCGGCGTGCGGCGGCAAGGGACGAGGACGAGGTCGCCGCTGCGTCCCGTACCGCCCTCACCTCAACGGTGGCCTACGCATGATGAATCGGTTCGGACGCCTGCTCCAGCAGGTGCTCCTGCTGGTCGGGTGGACGCGAGGCGGCCACCGCGCTACCGCGACCTTCCCTCGTTGATGTGACCGAAGGTCGACCGGTACGTCGGCTCCCCGGCCCGGAGTCAAAGTACCGGCGTTTACCGGAGGATCGACAGGGTAGCCGGCGTCCACGAGTTGGACTGGCTGAGGAGCCACGAGTGAGCGGACCTACCCGTCGTGGCTGAACCTGACCGCGCCGGTTCGGGTGGTCGAGGCCCACGACCCGGCATCCGCCCCGTCACCGAGCGGACCCACGTCACTACGGCCGAGCTCTTCTTCGACCTGGTGTTCGTGGTCGCCTTCCTTCAGGTCACCACCCGGATGTCAGACGAGGCCAGGCTGCTCAACGTGCTGCAGGGAATTTTGCTGCTCACCACGCTCTGGTGGTCCTGGTCGCTGTTCGCCTGGCTGGGCAACCGGGCAAACGCCAACTACGGCCTGTCTCGTCTGGCACTCCTGACCGCGACGCCGATCATGTTCGTGCTCTCGGTCTCCATTCCCGAAGCCTTCACCGACCGGCCCGGCGGGGTGTACATGCCGTTCGTCTTCGTCGCCGGGTTCGTCCTGGTGCGGGCCATCTACCTGGCGCTGCGGATCTACGCTTCGCCCGGGCTGCGCCGCCGGGACCTCGCGGCGCTCACCGTGCCGATGCTCGTCGCTGTCGGGCTGCTGACCGCCGCGGCCGCACTGCCGCTGACCGGCCTCGACACCGGCCGCGTAGGGATCGGGCAGGTGACGCTCTGGGCGGTCGCGGCCGTCGTGGACTACGCCTTCGGGATGGCCCTGCCCATCGGCGACCGGCGGATCTTCTCCGTCCGGCATTGGACGGAACGGCACAACCTCATCGTCATCGTGGCGATCGGCGAGGTGTTGGTGGCGATCGGGCTGGCCGGAGCCCACCTGCCCGGCACGCTGGGGCTGCTCATTGCCTCGGCGCTCGCCGTCGCCGTCGCCGGCTCGATCGAGTGGATCTACTTCGACCTGTCGGCACTCGCCGGCGAGAGCGCGCTGTACGCGGCGGATCCGGCCCGGCGGGCGGGGCTCGGACGGGACGGGTACAGCTACCTCCACCTTCCGATGATCACGGGAGTCATTCTGCTGGCGCTCGGCCTGAAGCACGTGCCCTCTCTCGTCGGCGACGAGGCGGCGTACCGGCGCGGCGACCCGCTCGACGACCTCGGCCGGTACGGGATGTACGGCGGCGTGGCCCTGTTCCTGCTCGCCCACGCCGCGTTCCAGTGGCGGCTGAGCCCCCGGATCGGCACTATCATCTGGCCACGGCTCACCGCGGCGGCCGTGCTGCTGGCGACGATCCCCGTCACCACGCGGATCTCCGCTCTGCGGGCCTTGATGTGGCTGGCCGTCGTCTGCCTCGTCACGGCGGTGGCGGAGTTCGTCGTCAGCCGCCCGCAACGGCGGCGGCTGCGGAGCACGCTCCTCGAGGAGGCGGAGGCGGCCTGGCCACCGGCGGACGACGCCGACCAGCCTGGGTCGGCGCCGTTCTGAGCAACATACAGACGATCACGCGGTGGCCGCGCCACGTCTACCAGCCCCACCAGCGGCATCTCAAACGGCGGCTGCCGTACTAGTCGCCATGCTTGTCCTAAGAAATCTGCTCTTGAGTGAGGCGCATGTGCTGCATCTGCCACCCTGGCCGGATCAGGTATGCCTGCCGCACCGGACGTTCCATGCGGAAGATCGTATTGGCGGGCACGACAAGGAAATCCGAGCCACAAGGGGTTGCTGTACCTAATTGGTGTACAAGATCGAAAAGGCCGTCTCCGACGAGCGGAAACGGCCTTTGAGCTGGGTGGAGCTGAGGGGATTTGAACCCCTGACCCCCTCGATGCGAACGAGGTGCGCTACCGGTCTGCGCCACAGCCCCTCCGCTGGCGTACCAGCGTCGGTCCCACCCGGCATGCACCGGGCGGGCCGGCGACAAGGCTAACAGGTCGGCCCGCTCCCACGCGAACCGCCCCACCACCACCGAGAGATCTTGGTAGGAAAAGGCCCCTGGAGGGGCCGAAACCTACCAAGATCTCCAAGCCGCTCAGCTGGCCGGGACGTAGGTCAGGTTGAGGACGCCGCTCTTGAGGGTCTCGTTGCTGGTCAGGCGCAGGGGGTGGGTCGGCGTGTCCTCGAAGAGGCGCTGGCCGCGGCCGACCGCGATCGGGTGGACCAGCAGACGCAGCTCGTCCAGCAGACCGTTGGCCAGCAGCCACCGGACCGTGGTGGCGCTGCCGGACATGGCGATCTCCCCGTCGGACCGCTTCTTGATCTCCCGCAGCCGGTCCGCGACCGACTCGCCGGCGAGCAGGGTCGAGTTCTGCCAGGTGGCCTCGGTGAGTGTGTTGGACAGCACGTACTTCGGCACCGAGTTGATGAACGAGGCGAAGTCCCCGTCCTCGCCCCCGGTCTGGCTCGGCCAGTACTCCGCCCACTCCTGGTACTGCCGGCGCCCCATCAGGAACGCCGTCGCCGCCTCCACCCCGCGGCCGACGACGGCGCCCATCTCATCGTCGAAGTAGGGGAAGTGCCACTGGTCGGGCCGCTCCACGACGCCGTCCAGCGAGATGAAGAAGTTCGAGACGATCTTGGCCATGATGAGCTCCCGGTGCGTCGGTCGCGGCCGGTCCTGCGCCGGCCTTCACCAACCCGTCGAACGGCGACCGCCGGATTCGACATCACCGCGCAGAAAATTTCAGGCGCCGCGGCCCGTCTGATACGGCCGGCCGCGCAGCCCGCCGGCCCGGCGGTAGGAGACCGAGCCGCCGCTCGCGGCCGGCGGCAGGTCCGCGGGCCGGTCCAGGCCCATCGCCGTACGCCGGACCGCCTCGCGCTGGGCGGCCAGGCGCCGCTGCGCCTCGCGGCGGGCAGCGGCGCGGCGGGCCTGCTCGCGGCGCACCTCGGCCTGGCGGGCGGCCAGCCAGGCGGCCTCCCGGGCCTCCGCCCGCCGCCGCCGGCGCTCGGCCAAAGCACGCTGCCGCAGGTGTACGACGTAGGCCACGAGCAGGGCGCCGGTGACCGAGACGCTGATCCAGAACCCGGGGCTGACCAGCACCACGCCGATCAGCTCGACGAAGTTGAGCAGCAGCAGCGCGGCGAGAACGCGCCGCCGGCGGTAGATCGCCGGGGTGTGCCGCCGCTTCGGTGGGTGCCGCCGGCGGGACCTGGCCGGGGCGGGCGGCACCGACCGAAGCCGGCCGGAGCGGCGCCGCGCCGGGGGCGCGGAGACCGGCGGAGACAGACGCCCCGTGTCCGCATCTTCACTCAGGGTGACCATGAGGGCGCGCGGCGGGTGCAGCGGTCGCCGTCCGGGCACGGTGCGCCGCCGACGGCGGCGCTGAAGCACCCGCGCCGTCGACTGCGCCCGCTCCGCCACCAGCCGCTCGGTGGCGTCGTACCGGCGGACCAGCGCCGGCGCGAGGGCGAGCAGACCGGCGGCGGCGAGGACGGCGAGGAGCACCGAGGTCGGCACCCTCACCCCTCCCGTCACCGAATTCGGGGCGAGCGCCGCACGACCGCAACTTCTTCCGTCGTCCGTCGTCTACGGCGCAGATCGTGCGGTCCTCGCAGCGCTTGCCACAGCTTGCAGTTACTTGAGGTTACGGGCCGCCGACCGGGTTCACCGGACGCCGCGCCGGGGGTGGCGGGTGGGACGGTTCACCCTCGACTGTCACGTACGCGGTGCCACCGCGCCAGCAGCCCGCCCTCGGCGAGGACGTCCTCGCTGGTCATGGCGTATCCGATGTGGTCACGCCAGGCGCCGTCGATGTGCATGTAGCGGACGTGGTACGCCTCCTCGCGGAAGCCCAGCTTCTCCACCACCCGGCGGGACGGGGTGTTCTCCGGCCGGATGTTCACCTCGATCCGGTGCAGCCCGCCCGGGCCGAAGGCGTGGTCCACGGCCAGGGCCACCGCGGTGGGGATCACCCCGCGACCGGCCACTCTGGAGTCGACCCAGTAGCCGACGTACCCGGAGCAGAACGCCCGGCGGACGATGCTCCCGATGTTGAGATGGCCGACCAGCCGCTCCTGCCCGTGCTCGCGCAGGCAGACCGCGAACGGCATGCCGTCGCCGGTCCGGGCGGACCGGCGCTGGTCGGCGTGGACGAAGCGGAACGCGGCCGGCGAGTTCAGCTCGTCCCAGCCCCCCGGCACGTGAGACTCCCACGGGGACAGCCAGGCCCGGTTGGCGCGCCGGATCTCCGACCAGGCCGCCGCGTCGGAGCGCCGGTACGGCCGCAGCACCACCGGACCGTCCACCAGCACCGCCGGCCAACCCGGCGGGCGTCGGAACATCACCGGCGCCGGTCCAGCAGCAGGACGTCCACCGTCGAACCGGCGGCGGCGGTGGTGACCCGCTCGCCGAGAACCAGCAGGCCGTTCGCCTCGGCCAGGCCGGAGAGGGTGAACGGCCCGCCCGCGAGCGGCTGCACGGTGTATCCGCCGCCGCGTCGCTCGGCCACGTGCGCCGGGCGGAACTCGCGCAACCCCGCTGGGGACGAGACCGTCTCCAGCAGGTGCGCCCGGACGCTGGGCCGGAACACCGGCTCCGCGCCGGCCAGCAGCTGAATGGCCGGCCGGGCCAGCACCTCGAAGCCGATCAGCGCCGCGCCGGGCTCACCGGGAAGACACACCACCGGCACCTCCTCGGCGCCGACCGTACCGAATCCGAGGGCCGTTCCGGGATAGAGGGCCACCTCCGTGAAGGTGACCGGGCCGGCGCGACCGCCCTCGCGCCTGGACAGGATCCGCCGGACCATGTCGCCCGGGCCGGTGCCGGTGCCGCCGGTGGTGATGATCAGGTCGGCCCGCAGCGTCTGGTCCTCCAGCAGGCCGCGCAGCGCCTCCGGATCGTCGTCGCAGATCCCCACCCGGTAGGCGAGCGCCCCCGCCTCGGCCGCGGCGGCGGTCAGCGCGTGCGAGTTGGTGTCCACCACCTGGCCGGGCTGGCTGCCCCGGCCGACATCGACCAGCTCGTCGCCGGTGGCCACGATGACCACCCGCGGGCTGGGCCGGACCACCACGTGCCCGATGCCGGTGGCGGCGAAGACGGCCACCAGGGCTGGCGAGACGTACGTGCCGGCGCGGGCGAGCAGGGTGCCGGCGGGCAGCTCCTCACCGGCGCGGCGGACGCCGAAACCGCGCTTCGGGGCGCGGAAGATCTCCACCGCGGCCATGCCCTGGTCGGTCCACTCCACCGGGACGACCACGTCGGCGGCGATGGGCAGCGGCGCGCCGGCCGCCACCGAGAAGCAGGAGCCGGGCGTGAGCCGGACCGGCCGCCAGCTGGCCGCGCCCAGGTCGCCGACCACGTTCAACCGGATGCTGCGGCCGCCGGGCATACCGGAGGGGGCCGGGACGTAGCCCGGCCCCCGGCTCCCTCCGGAGATGTCCTCCCAGCGCGCGGCGTACCCGTCCACCGCCGCCTGGTCGAAGGCGGGGAAGGAGTGCGGCGCGACCACGTCCTCGGCGAGGACGTTGCCGTACGCCTGGGTCAGGTCGAGGTCGAGCGGAGGCAGCGCGCGTAACCTGCGCAGCACGCTGCCCAGGTAGTCGGCGAGCGGCGTCAACCCGTTCGCGGCCGCCTCGGCGTCGGCCGTCGCGGTCATGTATTCGGACCGCCCGACGCGTCGGCGTTGACGAACTCGGCCAGCCACTTGCGGAACTCGGCGCCCAGGTCCTCCCGCTCGACGGCGATCTGGACCACGGTCTGCAGGTAGCCGAGCGGCATGCCGGTGTCGTAGCGGGTGCCCCGGTAGACGATGGCGTGCACCGGCACCCCCTCGGTCCGCAGCAGCTCCATCGCGTCGGTCAGCTGGATCTCACCGCCGCTGCCCGGCTTGGTCCGCTTGATCGCGTCGAAGATGCGCCCGGGGAGCACGTACCGGCCGAGGACGGCCAGGTTGCTCGGGGCGTCCTCCGGCTTCGGCTTCTCCACCATCCCGGTGACCTTGACGATCTCGGCGATGTCGTTGAACTCCGGCTCGGCCGGCTCGACCGAGGCGATGCCGTACCGCGTGGTGTCGGCCGGATCGACCTCGAAGAACGCCAGCACGATGCCGCCGGTGCGGGCCTGAAGCTCCAGCATCGCCGGCAGCAGCGGCTCGGACGGCTTGACGAACTCGTCACCGAGCAGCACCGCGAACGGCTGGTCGCCGACGTGGAGCTCGGCGTACCCGACGGCGTGGCCGAGGCCGAGCTGTTCGGGCTGCCGGCAGGTGTAGATCTCGGCCAGCTCGCTGGGCCGGCGGACCGCCTCCAGCAGCTCCGGCTTCTTCTCCAGCCGGGCCTCCAGGTCGGGGCGACGGTCGAAGTGGTCCACCATCGACGTCTTGCCCCGCCCGGTGATCAGCAGCACGTCGTTGATCCCGGCCTGGGTGGCCTCCTCGACGATGTACTGCAGCACCGGCCGGTCGACGACCGGCAGCAGTTCCTTGGGGACCGCCTTGGTGGCCGGCAGGAACCGGGTGGCCAGGCCGGCGGCCGGGATGACCGCCTTGACCGCGTGGGCGCGACCGGCCGCGGCGGTCGCTGAGGGGTTCGCTGAGTGCTCCGACATGTCGCGAGACTATCGGCCACGGCTCTGCCGCGGCGGCTGAGGACCGGAAGACGCGCCGCCTTGGCCCGCTCCCGCGGCGTCCGGCGCGCCGGCCCGCGGCTGCCCGTCGGTCGGGCTGACCGCGGCGGCGACGGGAAGCTCCGTCGGTGTCGGGTCCGGCGGCTGGGCGATCCGGTAGCCGTCCCGGCCGGCGGCCTTGGCCGCGTAGAGAGCGTCGTCGGCGGCGTCGAGCACCTGCTGGCCGGTGGCGGCGTGGTCGGGGTAGACCGCGATGCCGATGGAGACGGTCACCGGCACCCGGACCGGCTCTCCGGCATGCCCGTCCACCGGCACCGGATGGTCCCGGACCACCGCGCCGAGCCGCTCGGCGACGATCGTCGCGCCGCGGGCGTCGGTCTCCGGCAGCAGCACCACGAACTCCTCGCCGCCCTGCCGGAAGGCCAGGTCCACCTCGCGGATCTCGCCCCGCACCCGGCGGGCGAACTCGACCAGGACGGCGTCCCCGGCGGTGTGCCCCCAGGTGTCGTTGACGTCCTTGAACCGGTCCAGGTCGAGGGCGAGGACGCTGAGCATCCGGCCGAACCGGTTGGCCCGTTCCACCTCCCGGCGGATCGACTCGCGCAGGTAGCGGTAGTTCCACAGTCCGGTGAGCGGGTCGGTCAGGGAGAGCCGCTGCGCCTCCTCGTGCACCCGGACGTTCTCCACGGCCACCGCCGCGTGCCCGGCGAAGGTCCGCAGGGTGACCAGGTCGTCGTCGTCGAACTCGGCGGCGCCGACCCGGTCGTAGAGGGCCAGCACGCCGAGCGCCCCGGAGCCGGCCGGGTTGGCGTCGCCGTCGGCCGGCGGGTGCCCGGGGCGGTCCGGGCCCCGCCCGCCCAGGTCCGCCCCGCCGGGCGCGGCGAACGGCACCGCGATGTACGTCTCGCAGGGCGGCTCCCCGGTCGGGCCGTCCGCCGCTTCCCACCGGCCGCGCAGCGGCTCCCCGGTGGCGGCCACCGTGCCGAGCACCCCGGAGCCGACCGGCACCCGCAGCGTCGCCGGGTCGGACCGGTCGCCGGCCAGCCCCTCGACGCAGCGGCCGACCAGCAGGCCGTCGCCGTCCAGCAACAGCACCGCGCCGGCCCGGGCGCCGGTTGCGGCGATCGCGCTGTGCAGGATCACCCGCAGGATGCGTTGCAGGTCGTGGGTGCTGGCCAGGGTGTCGCCGAGCACCGCCAGGTGCCCACGCAACTGGTCCCGGCTGGTGGTCAGGGCGGCCACGTAGCTGCCGGTCTCCCGGGTCATCCGGTTGAACGCGCCCGCCAGCCCGCCGATCTCGTCCCGGCTGCGCACCGGCACCCGCGTGGTCAGGTCGCCGTGCGCCACCCGGTCCACCGCGCAGGCCAACTCGACCAGCGGGCGGGTGGTCACCCGGGCCAGCCGCCAGGCGGCCGCGACGGCCAGCAGGGCGGCCACCACCACCGCGCCGACCAGCGCGGCGTAGAGCCCGGGCGGGCGCTCCCCGGGGACCGAGAGGACCAGCGGCAGCGGCTGCCCGGGGACCGGGCCGACCCGGCGCACGTACCGGCCGTCGGCGGTCTCGGTGACCTGGTCCCCGTCGACGCTGCGGGCGGCGGCCAGCACCGCCTCGCGTACCTCTCGGGTCTCGGTGGTGTGGGTGACCCGGCCGGCGCCGGCGGTGTCGTCGAGGAGGGTGACCGCGACGCCCGTCACCGCGGCGAGCCGGGCGACGAAGGCCGGGTCGACGGGCTGGGCGGCGGTGACCGTGCCCAGGTCGGCGCCGGCGGCGTCGCGGAGCTGGACCCGGGCGGCGAGCGCGCGCACCGGCCCGCCGGCCGGCAGCTCCCCGGAGCAGTCCTGCCAGGGCGTGGCCGGGCCGCCGGTGGTGGCGTAGCTGGTCCGGCCGGCGGTGTCGGTGATCAGCACGGCGGCGGCCAGGTTGCGGCCGACCACCTGGTCGGCCGCGCGGGACCGGGCGGCCGGGTCGGTGACCAGCGCAACCGCGTCGGCCGCCGCGCGGAGCTGCTGGCAGAGAGCGTCGACCGAGGTACGCACCCCGGCGGCGGCCAGCCCCAGCCGCTCGGTGGAGCGGCTGCGGTCGAGCGTCGCCATGGTGGAGCCGATGAAGAAGGCGCCGAGCAGGACCGGGCCGAGCACCACCGCGAGGAAGGCTGCCGTCAACCGCCCGCGTAGCGTCAAGCTTCCCCCCGGAAGTTCCGCGCCCCTGTTGCGATGCTGACACAGAGCGACCGGGAGGCAAGCGTTGCGTCAGGAGTGTTGCGTGCCGGAATTTTCTGATGGAGCGGATGTCGCGCATGAGGCGAAGCGGGACCTGCGCGTCACGGTGCTCGCCCGCCGCCGGTCGCTCACCGCTCCGGCCCGGGCCGAGGCGGCGGCGCGCGTCCAGGCCGAGCTGGTTTCCCTGGTACGCCGGCTGCGCCCGACCCGGCTGACCGCGTACGTGCCGGTCGCCTCGGAACCCGGCGGGGGCGACCTGCCGGCGGTGCTGCGGGCGGCGCTCGCGCCGGCGGCGGAACTGCTGCTCCCGGTGCTCCGGGACGACCTGGACCTGGACTGGGCCGCCTACACCGACGCGGCGTCGCTGCGGGCGGCCGGGCGGGGGCTGCGCGAGCCCGTCGGCGCCCTGCTGGGGCCGGCCGCGGTGGCCACCGCCGGCCTGGTGATCGTGCCCGCGCTGGCAGTGGACCGCCGAGGGCGGCGGCTGGGCCGGGGCGGCGGCTCGTACGACCGGGCGCTGGCCCGGGTGCCGGCCGCCACCCTGACCGTGGCGCTGCTGCACGACGGGGAGTTCGTCGACGCGGTACCCGGGGAGGAGCACGACCGCCCGGTTCGCGCCGTGATCACCCCCGGCGCCGGGCTGATCGAGGTCCCGGGTGTGGGGCGGGGCTCTTCCAGTGGACGAACCCGGGTTCGATGACGCACCATTGGCACTCGGATAAGTCGAGTGCCAACCCGGCCGTGCCAGATCCGGAGGAGAACGTGCCTACGTACCAGTACGCCTGCACCGCGTGCGGCCACCAGCTCGAGGCGGTGCAGTCCTTCTCTGACGAGCCGCTGACCGAGTGCCCGGCGTGTGAGGGGCGGCTGCGGAAGCTCTTCAACTCGGTCGGCATCGTGTTCAAGGGCTCCGGCTTCTACCGCACCGACTCCCGTTCGTCCGGTTCCGACAGCGCCACGAGCACGGCCGCCAAGCCGGCCAAGTCCGACTCCTCGTCGAACGGCTCGTCCAGCTCGTCGACCAACGGTTCGGCCGCCTCGACCTCGGGCAGCGGCTCGTCCACCAAGACCCCCGCGGCCAGCACCTCCAGCGCCTCCTCCTGACCCGGGCGGCGGCGCCGAGCTCCACCCAACTGCACAGGAAAAGTGGCCATTCCGGCGCGGATGGCCACTTTTTCCGTGTACGGGACCTCCCTGCTAGCACAGGCGGGCTGCGTTGCGGAGGTTGTCCACGGTGAGATGCTTCGTCCCGCCCGGTCGGCCATGATCGTCGTGCTCCCGGCGCTGGTCTGACTCTTTGTCCACCTGGCGCCTTGGCTGCCCTTCGCCTGATTTGTCGGCCGCGCCGGGTGCACGCGCCGAACGGACGGGTGTGACCTGACAGGAGCCTGTGCAAGAGGTCCCATCACCGTGCTGTCCGTCCGCCCGACGGTGCGTGCTGCCCCGGTTGGTCACCTGGAAGGACAGCACCACCCACCATGACAGATCACCAGTTCGAAGTCATCGGCGGCGTTGACACCCACGCCGATACCCACACCGCCGTGGTCATCGACGAGGTCGGCCGGATGCATGGCCATCGCCAGTTCCCCACCACGGTGGCCGGCTACCGGGCGCTGCTGGCGTGGATGAGCGACCACGGTCCGGTACGGTCGGTCGGGATCGAGGGCACTGGCAGCTACGGCGTCGGCCTGGCCCGCTACCTGCGCGCCCAGGGCGTGCATCTCGTGGAGGTCGACCGGCCCAACCGCAAGATGCGCCGCCGGCGTGGCAAGTCCGACCCGATCGACGCCGAGGCCGCCGCCCGGGCGGTGCTGGCCGGCACCGCGACCACCACCCCGAAGAACCGAGACGGGCAGGTGGAGGCCATCCGGGTCATCCGCGTGGCCCGCACCTCAGCGGTGAAGTCGCGCACCGCGGCGATCAACGCCCTGGTCGGCATGGTCCGCACCGCCCCGGAACCGCTGCGCACCCAACTCCTGGACCTGCGCAACTCGGAACTGATCATGACCGCTGCCGCGTTGCGGCCAGCCCTGGACATCGCCGACCCGATCGCGGCGACCAAGACCGCGATCCGTCGGCTGGCGCGTCGCGTCATCGACCTGGACCGCGAGATCCGGGCCGCCGACGTCGACCTGCAGGTCCTGCTCAAGCAGGCCGCCCCGCAGCTGCTGGAGTTGCCCGGAATCGGCCCCGAAGTCGCCGCGCAGCTGCTCATCACCGCCGGCGACAACCCGGAGCGGATCCGCGACGAACGGGCGTTCGCCGCACTCTGCGGGGTCTCACCCATCCCAGCCAGTTCCGGTCGCACCGACCGGCACCGCCTCAACCGAGGCGGGGACAGGATGGCCAACAGGGCGCTCTACATCGTCGCGGTCAACCGGATGCGCTGCCATCCCGAGACGCTGACCTACGTCGAGCGCCGACGCGAGCAAGGACTGAGCAACAGAGACATCTCCCGATGTCTGAAGCGGTACATCGCGCGTCAGGTCTACCCGCTGATCTTGGAATCCCTGCGGATCCGGCCCCCGTCATCCACAGCCCTCGCAGAGCTCTGACCAGCCCGGCTTGCATTACAGGAGCATCAGGGCGGTGGGTTGTCCACAGGCGGTGCGTGAGGACGGTGCCGCGGCTCTGCGGGCCGCTAGCCTGCGCTCATCGGACGGGCTGGCGGGAGAGGGGCGCGGGTGGCGGGCGAGGGATCACTGCGGCCGGTGCGCTGGCGCGGGCTGCCCCGGGGCGGCACCCTGCTCCGGGTGGGGCTGGTCGCGGTGCTGCTCGGGCTGGCCGCCGCCGTGCTGTCGACACCCGCCGGCTGTCCGCCGCCCGGGGCGGCCCCGGCCGGCCCTTCTCCGGCCAGCCCCGGCCCCGGCGGGAGCCCGCGCCCGGATCCGGGACGCTCCGGGGCTGCGCTGCCGCTGCCCAGCGGGTCGGTCGGCGTACCGGTCCGGCTGGCCGAGCCGGCCGCGCTCGCGGTGCTCCGGCCGGGCGCGCGGGTGGATCTCCTGGTCGTGCCGGCGGGCGGGGCGACCGGCGAGGCGAGCCTGCTCGCCCCTCGGGCGCTGGTGCTCGACGTGGTGGGCGCCGGGGCGGTCGACGGCTCCTCCGCCCTCTACCTGGCCCTCCGGCCCGACCAGGCGCAGCGCGCGGTCGGCCTGCCGGAGGGCAGCCGCTTCGCCGTGGTGGTACGCGGCTGACCCGGGTCGGGCGGGTCAACCCCAGTGCGGGGGACGCTCGGCCAGCAGCCAGTCGTCGTTGCCGCCGGGCCGCTCGCCCCAGCCACGGTCGGTGTCGTCGGTGGTCTGCTCGGGCAGCACCACGAGGTCGTCGCTGAGGTCGACCACGCGGTCGTCGTCGCCACGCATGCCGGGATCGCTCACGAGCGGCAAGGATACCGCCGGAACGCCGGCCCCCGGCCATCCGGCGCCCCTCCGCCCGGCACACCGTCGCGTCCGGCGGGCCGAGCGACCACGGCGTTGGTAGCGTCGGACGGCGTGACGACGCCGAGCGGTGGCAGCCCCGAGGACGAGTTCTGGCGACGCCCGACACCGGACGAGACGGCCGGCCGGGCCGAGGCCCAGGCGTCCGAGCCGGGCCACCCCGGTGCCCCGGCCACCGGCCGGCCCCCGGCCGGCTCCTCCGGTGCGGCGGGGAGCGATGACCGCACTTCCGACCCGGCCGGCAGTCCCGGGCCCGGCGCCGGTCAGCCGGCCGGTGATCCCGACAGCCCCTGGGCCCGACCGGCTGAGGGCTCTGGCGCCGGCGGATCCGGCGAGTCGGGAGCCGGGCCGAACCCGACCGCATATCCCGGGCCGGCGGGAGGCCAGCCGCGCACCTGGAACGGCAACGGTCAGCCCGGCGGTCCCCGGCCCGGCGAAGGAACGGCACCCCAGCCCTGGACCGGCGCCGGACAGCCGCACCAGCCCTGGACCGGCGCGGGCCAACAGCACCAGCCGTGGACCGGCGGAGGGCAGCAGCACCAGCCGTGGGCCGGTGGGGCGGAGACGGACAACCCGTGGGCGCGGCCCGGGCCGGGCGCCGACCTGGCCGGCGGCGGGCAGCCCGCCGGCGGCTGGCCACGGAACGCGCAACCGGCCGGCGGCTACGCCGGCCCGCCGCCCACCACCCCGCCACCGCCCGGCTGGCGGCCGCCCCTGTACGTGCAGCCCACCCCGCCCCGGCAACTGCCCGCCCAGAACATGGCCACGATGGACCAGGCGGAGCAGCAGGCCCAGCGGCTCACCTACGGCTTCGGGGCGGTCGCCGCGGTCGTGCTGGTGATCCTCACCTGCCTGCTCTGCTCACGGGTGATCTTCTGAGCCGACCGGGCGGGCGAGCTCAGACGATGTTGCTCCACACCATCTGGGCGCCGCTGTCGCCGGTCCGGTAGACGTAGACCAGGGCGAACACCGACAGCACGACGACGACCCCGGCGACCAGCCAGCTCAGCCAGGAGGGCAGCCGAGGCACCCGGGGGCTCCTGCTGGTCAGCGCCAGCAGCACCAGGGCCGCCACCGCGAGCGCCACGGTGAGCCAGAGCAGCACGTCGCCGTACTCGGAATGTTCGTGGATCTTCGCGAGTCCCTCGGGGGGATAGCCCCGGCCCCGCAGCACCTCCTCCAGCGCCTCGCCCGACTGGGTGGCCACGAAGGCCACGACCGGGGTCACCAGGGCGAGGACCAGCACCGCCCAGTCGAGGCGCGGCCGGGCCCTCGGCACCAGCCCGTAGACGGACGCCAGCAGCGCCAGCAGCGGAACGAGCACCACAACGGCGTGGACGATCAGGACATGACCGGGCAGCCCGTTGATTTCCTTGAACACCGACACCTCCGGCAATGGATGCGGCTTCCGAAGCAGTCAGCGTATGTCGATGTGATCGACATACGCGCCGACGACGGGTGACACGCACCACGCGTCCGTCCGGTTCACTCGCCGAACGGCCGGCCTGTGGCCGTGGCCACCCGGCGCCGGAGGTGACTTGTCGGTCGATGGGCCGCGTGCTGTCATTGCTGCATGTCCAGTGGTGAGGAGCTGCTCCGGTCGAAGGGCCTACGGGTCACCCGACCGCGCGTCGCCGTGCTGGACGTGCTCGCCGCCGGCGGTCACCTGGAGGTCGACGAGATCACCCGCCGGGTCCGCGAGCGGCTCGACTCGGTCTCCACCCAGGCCGTCTACGACGTGCTCGGCGCGCTGTCCCGGGCCGGGCTGTCCCGCCGGATCGAGCCGGCCGGCTCGCCGGCCCGCTACGAGGCCCGCGTCGGCGACAACCACCACCACGTGGTGTGCCGGGGCTGCGGTGAGATCGCCGACGTCGACTGCGCGACGGGCAGCGCCCCCTGCCTCGACCCGAACACCGCGCACGGGTTCGAGGTGGACGAGGCGGAAGTGACCTTCTGGGGCCTCTGCCCCACCTGCCAGACCCGCCGCTCCGCCGACGACTGACCCCCGCTCGGCCGGTGCGGCCCGTGGCACTCTTGGGCGGTGGATTCCGATGACCTCGGCCTGTTCGGTCCCGAATCGGTCACGTGGAAGGTGCACGGGGAGCCGATCCTGATCGTCGCCGGCCTGCGCTCGCTCTACCTTCAGGCGCTGCACCCCCGCGCGATGGCCGGGGTCGCCCAGAACAGCAACTACCGCACCGACGCGTGGGGCCGGCTGATCCGCACCGCCACCTACGTGGCGACGACGATCTACGGCACCAGCGCCGAGGCGGAGGCGGCCGGCCGCCGGCTGCGTACGCTGCACGCCCGGATGCGGGCCCGGGACCCGTTCACCGGCGAGGAGTTCCGGGTCGACGACCCCGAGCTGCTGCGCTGGGTGCACGTCACCGAGATCGAGTCGTTCGTCAGCACCGCCCGCCGGGCCGGGTTGTCCCTGACCGACGCCGAGGTGGACGGCTACTACACCGAGCAGCGCCGGGCGGCCGCTCTGGTCGGGCTGGACCCGGCCGACGTGCCGGGCACCGCCGCCGAGGTGGCCGACTACTACCGGCGGATCCGGGGCGAGCTGCGGATGACCCGGGAGGCGGCGGAGACCGCGCTGTTCCTGACCGCCCCGCCGATCCCGTGGAAGCTCAGCCTGCCGGTGAAGCTCGGCCTGCACCTGGGGCCGGCGCGCTGGGCGTACCTGGGCATCGCCGGCACCGCGCTGGGGCTGCTGCCGGCGTGGGCCCGCCGGCTCTACGGCGGCCTCGGCCTGCCCACCACCGCGCTCTCGGCGGACCTGAGCGTCCGCGCGCTGCGCCTCGCCCTGGCCGCGCTCCCCCGCCGCTACCGGGAGGGCCCGTTGCAGCAGGCCGCGAAGGAACGCGCTGCCCGCCTCGCCGCCGCCTGACCCGGGCAGCCGCGGCCGGCGGGCCGGTCAGTCCCCGTCGGAGACCGGGTCGGCGGGCCGGTCCACGGCCGCCCACGGGTCCCTGCCGGGGGTCTGCGCGCCGGCCGGGCAGGTCCGCCGGTAGTCGCACCAGCCGCAGCGCGGCCCGGGGGTGACGGGGAACGCCTCGTCGGGGTCGGCGCCGTCGGCGACCGCCCGCTCGGCGGCCATGATGTCCCGGGCGGTCTCCTCGGCCCGGGTGAGCTGCCGCTGCAGCGACTCCGGGCTGTGCTCGTGCGCCGCGACCGTGCCGGTCGGCAGGTGGTGCAGCTCGACCCGGCGGCAGGGCCGGCGGAACACCCGCTCCGCGGCGTACGCGTAGAGGGCGAGGGCCTGCGAGCCTCGGGCGTCGTCGGCGTCCAGACCGGTGCGGCCGGTCTTGTAGTCGACGATAACCAGCTCCGGCCGCCCGTCCGGGCCGGGGCGCGAGTCGATCCGGTCGGCGCGGCCGTTGAAGGCGAGCACCGCGGTCTTGACCGCGACCACCCGCTCCACCCCGACCGGTTCGTCGGCCGGGTCGAGCCCGGCCACGTACGACTCCAGCCAGGCCAGCGCCCGGCGGAAGGCGTCCCGCTCCTGCTCGTCGTCACGGTAGCCCTCCCGGACCCAGGTGCCCTTGAGCAGGGTGCCGAGCACCTCGGGGCGGCGGCGCTCCGGGGCGAGCGCATACCAGTTCTTCAGGGCGGTGTGGACGCTCGCGCCCAGCGAGTTGTGCGCCCACGGCGGCCCCTTGGGCGGCGCGGGCCGGTCCAGGTATGAGAAGCGGTAGCGCCGCGGGCAGTCCGCGTAGGCCCCGAGCTTGCTGGGGGTGCAGACGAAGAGCCGCTCCGGCATGCCCTCGAAGCCGAGCTGCTCGGCCTGCTCGGCGCGGGGTCGGGGCGGCCGGCCGCCGGTGGGCCGTCCGGTCGGGGAGGGTCGTCGCACGCCTGAGATCCTGCCACCCCGGTACGACAGCGCGCGCCCGGCTGGCGGCCCGTCAGCGCATGGTGATGTACTGCGTCACGAACGCGGCCACCGCGTCGGCGATGAGCTGCACGGCGATGGCGGCCAGCAGCAGACCGGCGATCCGGGTCAGCACCTCGATGCCGCCCGGCCGGAGGATCTTGACGATCCCGCCGGAGAAGCGCAGCACCACCCAGACCGTGGCCATCACCGCGACGATGGCGGCGGCGATGGCGAGGTAGTCGGTGAACGCACCGGCGCGCTGCACGAAGAGCATGGTGGCGACGATGGCGCCCGGGCCGGCGAGCAGCGGGGTGCCCAGCGGCACCAGGGCGATGTTGGAGGTGGCCTGCTGGTTCGGGTCGTCGGACTTGCCGGTCAGCAGTTCCAGGGCGACGAGGATCAGCAGCAGTCCTCCGGCGGCCTGCAACGCCGGCAGGTCGACGTGCAGGTAGGCCAGGATGGTCTGGCCGGCCACGGCGAACACGACGATGACCCCGAGGGCCAGCGCGACGGCCTGCCAGGCGGCCCGGTTCCGGTCGCGCGCGGGCAGCGGCCCGGTGAGCGCGAGGAAGATGGGCATCATGCCGGGCGGGTCGACGATCACCAGCAGGGTCACGAAGACCTCGCCGAAGAGCTTGAGATCCACGCGGACACGGTAGCCGCGTCGTCCGGAGGCTTCAGCCTGAAGCGACCGGGGTCACCCCGGTGGCAGCCGCGACGATCCGCTCGTACGCCGCGGGTTCGGTGGTGTGCGCACCGAGCTGGACGGTCTTGTGCGTCCCGTGGAAGTCCGACGAGCCGGTGACCACCAGCCCCAGCTCGGCGGCGAGCCGGTGGACGTGGGCCTGCTCGGCGGGGCTGTGATCCTCGTGGTCGGCCTCCAGACCCGCCAACCCGGCCGCCGCCAGCTCCACGATCAGCTCGTCCGGCACGATCCGCCCGCGCCGGCTCGCCTTCGGATGGGCGAAGACGGGCACCCCGCCGGCCCCTCGCACCAGCGCCACCGCCCGGAACACGTCGATGTCCTCCTTGGGCAGCCGGTACCGCTCCCCCAGCCACTCCGGCCCGAAGGCCTCGGTGGTGGTGGCCACCAGCCCGGCCCGGATCAGCGCCTGGGCGATGTGCGGCCGGCCGACCGTCCCGCCGCCCGCGCCGGAGAGGATCTCCGGCCAGCTCACCTCGACGCCGTCGGCGCGGAGCAGCTCGACGATCCGCTCGCCGCGTACCTCCCGGGCCAGCCGGACCCGGGCCAGTTCGGCGACCAGCTCCGGCTCCGTCGGGTCGAAGAGGTACGCGAGCAGGTGCAGCGGGATCGACGGCTCCTCGCCGTACCAGCGGCAGGAGATCTCCGCACCGCGGACCAGGGTGAGCCCGGGCGGCAGCGCGCGCACGGCGGCGTCCCAGCCGGCGGTGGTGTCGTGGTCGGTGATCGCGACGACGTCGAGACCAGCGTCGGCGGCGGCCCGGACCAGCTCGGCGGGGCTGAGCGTGCCGTCGCTGGCGGTGGAGTGCGCGTGCAGGTCGATCCGGGCGGGGGCGCTCACCCCGCCGACGCTACCGCCCGCCCTCGCCCCCGCCGATTCCGACCGGTCAGGACAGGGTGTCCGCGACGACCACCGGTCGCTCGTCCGGCGTGGCTCCGTCGACGGACGAGGCGGTGGGTGTCTCACCGGCGACCACCCGGTCCGGACGCACCCGGACCAGCCGGCCGGTGGCGTCGACGTGCAGGGCCACCCCGGCGGGGGTCCACGCGACGGCGGCGACCAGCGCCGGCCCGGCCGGGTGGGCTGCCACGGTGGTCTCGAGCGTGCGGAGGTCGACCAGGAGGGCCCCCTTCCGGGCCCCGTTGATCAGCAGCCAGCGCCGGTCCCGGGAGATCCCGCCCAGGCCGTCGGTGGCCAGCTCCGGGCCGCAGGCGGTGCGGGCCGGGGCGAGGTCGCGGGCCGCGTCGAGCAGGGCCAGGCAGGGCCGCCGGGGCGTGCCGGCGGAGACCAGGCCGACCACCCGGCCGTCCGGGAGCGCGCCGTAGACGCTCAGCACGCCGTGGACGACGGCGCCCGGCTGCCCACCGGCGGCCCGCCGCCAGACGGTGAACCCGCCGTTGGCGGGCTGGCGGGCCAGCACGGCGTCGCCGGCGAAACCGACCGGCACGGCCCCCGCCGGCGCGGTGGTCCGGGCGGTCGCGATGAGCTGGCCGCCGACCACGCCGGCGGCGAGCAGGTTGGGGCCGTCGCGCCAGGCGACCTGCCGGCCGTCCGGGGCGACCGCGACCGCGTCGGCCCCGGCGAGCAGCACCTGCGGCGCGCTGCCGTTCGGCGGGACCCACCAGAGGGTACGGCCGGCCGGGGCGGCCGCCGAGATCACCAGCCAGCCCCCGTGGTCGGGGACCCGCTGCGCCCGGTCGACGGGGCCCACGCTGGTCAGCTCCCGCTGCTCACCGCCGCTGGTCTCGAGCCGGGATCCGACGATCAGGTCCAGCTCGGCGCGGAGCGGACCGCCCGTCGGGGACGGCGCGGCGCTGGCGGTGGGCAGCGGCGAGGGCGAGAACCCGCGCGGGTCGCCGAGCACGACCGTGGGCGTGCCCTGCTGTCCGGTGGGGCCGCCGAGCTGGGCCATGCCGGTGGTGACCAGCGCGGTGGCCACCCCGGCCAGGGCGAGGCCGGTCAGCGTGCGGCGGTGGCCCGTCCGCCGGGCCCGTCGGATGGCGACGGCGGCCGGGTCGGCGGCGAGCGGCCGCGGCGTGGCGGCGCGACCCGCGAAGGTGTCGCGCAGCGCCCGCTCCAGCTCGTCCTCGGTCACGCGGAATGGACGCTCCGGGCCGCCGGTCTGGTTGTCGCAGGGGTTCGGCGTACGGCTCATCGGGTCTCCACCGGCACGGCGCTGACGGGCCGGACCGCCGGCGGGCGCACGGCGGGCGGCGGCGGTGCGGGCGACGGCACGGCGCGCGGCGCCGGGGTACGCGGGGCGGGCCGGGCCGGCGCGGCCGTCTCCGGCTCTGGGGACAGGCCGAGGGCGGTCTCCGAGCCCAGCCGGCGGCGCAGCGTGTTCAACGCCCGGGAGGTCTGGCTCTTCACGGTGCCCGGGGAGATCTCCAGCAGAGCGGCGGTCTGCGCCTCGGACATGTCCTCGTAGAAGCGGAGCACCAGCACGGCCCGCTGCCGGGCGGGGAGCGCCTGGAGGTGCCGCCAGAGGAGATCCCGGTCGAGCTGCTGCTCGATCTCGTCGACGCCGGCCCGCTCGGGCAGCACGTCGGTCGGGCGCTCACCGTGCCACCGACGCCGCCACCAACTCGTCGAGGTGTTGACCAGCACCCGCCGGGCGTACGGCTCGATCGCCTCGATCCCGCCGAGCCGTTTCCAGGCCAGGTAGGTCTTGGTCAGCGCGGTCTGCAGCAGGTCCTCGGCCGTCGCCCAGTCCCCGGCCAGCAGGTACGCGGTGCGCAGCAGGGCACCGGAGCGGGCCGCGACGAACTCGCGGAACTCCTCCTCCAGCGGGTCCCTGCTCGCCACCGATCACCTCCGCGCCCCGTCCTGCATGGCAGGCTTTCACGCCGCCGCGGTTCGGGTCGAGGGCAAATGGTGTGCAATACATCCGATGTTCGGACGAAAAGTTTCAGGCGCCGTCGTCGGCCTTCGCCTCGTCCTGCTCCTTGCCGATCCGCGCCTCGACCGCCTGCGGCTCGTACATCTCTTCCACGACACGCAGGTAGAGCTCGTTCGGGTTGGGCAGACTCTTGATCTCGCGGAGCGCCTGCTCCTGGCCGGCGGACTCCAGCACGAAGGTGCCGTAGTTGAGCGCCCGACCGGTCGGCGACTGCTCGTACTTCATGTCGGTGACCCGGACCAGCGGCATCATCGCCACCCGCCGGGTGATGACGCCGTCCACCACCATCACCCGCTTGTTGGTGAGGATGAAGCGGTTGTACCACCATTCGGCGATCTGCCAGGCGACCCAGCCGATGACCAGGAACCAGAGGAGCACGGCGACGGTGGTCAAAGCCCCGGTCTGGTTCCCGGCGAGGAAGCCGGAGAGGTAACCGAGGATGAAGGTCGCCAGGACGCCGATGATCAGCGGCTTTGCGATGTAGATCCAGTGCCGCTTCCACTCGCCGCGGAACCGCTCGGTGGGGAACAGGTAGCGCGCGGCCAGCGGGCTCGGCTCGTCCTCCAGCGGGAGCACTCGGCGCGGGGCCATGCCGGCGGCGTCGGCGCGCAGCCCGGAAAGCTCATCCTCGGAGATCTGGGGCGGCTGGTAGCCGGCCTCCGGGTCGCGGATCCAGGCCCGCCCGGAGCGGCCCTCGCCGGCGTAGCCTGGGCCGGGGCCGTAGCCGACGTCGTCCGAAAGGGAAGGACCGTCACCCAGGCCGGGGCCAGCGCCGTAGCCAGGGCCTTCGTCGGGGTCGATGCGGGGGATCGGCTCGGTGTCGCGCTCCCGGCGCTCCCGATCGGGGTCGTCCGGGTCGAAGGGTGGTCCGGAGGGGCTTCCCATCGGCGGCTAGGCGACCAGGCTCGTGAAGAAGTCGCCGAAGCCCTGAGCGATGTCCATGATGCCGCCACCGAGGGACTTGAAGACGTCGGCGGCGGAGTTCGGCCGGTAGGCGATGAAGAAGATCAAGAATGCGATGCCGGCCCAGGTGAGGACCTTCTTGACCATGGCGGGCCATCCTCTCGCGCGGCACCGGGTCCGTTTACCGCAGTGGCACCCAGCGTATCAGTATGGTGTCGTACAGTGAATATCTGCGTTCGGTCCCCGGACCCGCCGGTGCCGGCCGGTCAGGCCCGCCCGTGCAGGTACGGAGACGGTGCGCCGTACACGAGTTCGGGCGGTGTCCACTCGGTGAGGTCGTGCAGCACGACTTCTTCCGCGAGGAGGTGACCCGCACTCGCTGGCCAGGCTATCGCATGCAGCCACATTCCCCGAGCCTCGCCGGCGTACGCGCTTCGATCTGTCGGCGAATTCACGAGCCACAGTGGAGTCGGGTGACCGCCCACTCTGATCTTGGCGTGCGGCAGGCGCTCCGGGTGGCCCGGGCCCGGGTCGGTCAGTGCCTCCGCGACCTGGGGCCCCGGGTCCAGACCGGGCAGGGCGGCGAACCGGGACCCCAGCCCGACGCCCGGCTCCTCGGCGACGAAAAGAAGATCGGCCGGCCCACCGTCGAGCGGCGCCGGGCCGGCGCAGGCGATCGCGGTGGCCCGGATCCCGCCCCGGTCGTCGCCCGCCCAGGCCACCCCGGTCAGGGTCCACCCGGTGGGCAGCGGCCACGGGGACCAGAGCGGTACGCCGGGCCGCCCGGTCGGGTCGGCGCTGCTCGCCAGCCGCTCCACCACACTCGCCACGATCTCGGCGTTGATGTGCTCGGGCACGTGCAGCGGCGGCACCGGGCCGCAGCGCAGGCACCGGTACTCACCGTGCATCAGGTCCGGCTCACGGACCGGACCGGCGCACCTCGGACAACTCACCGCCACACTCACGTCCCCACGGTCACCCGGGACCGGCGGGGCGTCAAGCGGAGCGGCCGGATCCCGCCCGGTTCAGTCCGGCGGGGGCCCGGCGTACGCCCGGATCCAGGCGTGCATCGCGATCCCGCTGGCCACCCCGGCGTTGATCGACCGGGTGGAGCCGTACTGGGCGATCGAGAAGAGCTCGCCGCAGGCGGCCCGGGCGGCGTCCGAGAGGCCGGGGCCCTCCTGGCCGAACAGGAGCACGCAGCGGCGGGGCAGGGTGCTCGTCTCCAGCGGCTTGGACCCGGGGAGGTTGTCGATGCCGACCACCGGCAGCCGCCGCTCCGCCGCCCACGCGACGAACTCCTCGATCGTCGGGTGGTGCCGGACATGCTGGTAGCGGTCGGTGACCATGGCGCCGCGCCGGTTCCACCGCCGCCGCCCGACGATGTGCACCTCGGCGGCGAGGAAGGCGTTGGCGTTGCGGACGACCGTGCCGATGTTGAAGTCGTGCTGCCAGTTCTCGATGGCCACGTGGAAGTCGTGCCGGCGCCGGTCCAGGTCGGTCACCACGGCCTCGCGCCGCCAGTAGCGGTAGCGGTCCACCACGTTGCGCCGGTCGCCCTCGGCGAGCAGCTCCGGGTCGTACCGCGGGTCGTCCGGCGGGTCGCCGGGCCAGGGCCCCACACCCACGTCGAGCTGGTCGTCGGTCACGGTTTCCAGAGGGTACGGCCCGCCGCGGCCGCCGGCCGCCGGCACCCCGGTCAGCGCAGGTCCAGCGCGCCGCCGAGCCGGTCCAGGAAACGCCGGTCGGCGGGGCTCGGCCCACCCTCCCCGGTCCGGCAGACCCGGGCGGCCACGGACTCCACCCACTGCCGGTAGGCCGCCGAGTCGGCCGGGTCGGCGCGGCGGTGCAGGACGCGTACCGCCGCCCGGCAGGCGGCGAGCAGGTCGACCAGATCGGTGAGGCGCTCGTCCCGGGCGGCGCCCCCGTCGTGCCGGGCGTAGATCGCGGCGACCACGGCCCGCACCAGGTCGCTGTCGAAGCCCCGGCCGGCCGCCACCGCGTCCAGGCCGGCGAGCCCGGCGCCGACCCCGCGCGGCGGGCGGCCGGGGGCGGCCGAGGCGGCGACGACGAGGACCCGGCCCGGCAGGTCGGTCAGCAGGTCCCATTCGGCGGTGGAGTAGAAGGCGGTGGTCAGCGGTGCGGCATGCCGGCCGGCAGCGGGCGGCTCTCCGGCGACGGAGTGGCTCATGCCGCCGCTCCGCTTCGCTCCGCGGCGCCATGCGGCACCGACGCGCCGAGCCTGGTGATTCGCTCGCTGCGCTCGCTCATCGCGGGACCTCCGGCGTCAGCATATGCCCCGGAAGCGCAAAAGAGCCCCTTCCCCGAGCGGGAACGCCGGGGAAGGGGCTCTTCGTCGTACGTCGCGGGTCAGCGCGGCTCGGGGAAGCTCGGCCGCTCCGGGTCGACACCCTCGGGCACCGCCGCGGCCGCGTACTCCTTCTTGGGAACCATCACCTTGCGGCGGAACACGCAGACCAGGGTGCCGTCCTGGTTGTAGCCCCGGGTCTCCACCGCGACCACGCCGCGGTCCGGCTTCGAGGAGGACTCCCGCTTGTCCAGCACCGTGGTCTCGCCGTAGATGGTGTCCCCGTGGAAGGTCGGGGCGACGTGCCGCAACGACTCGATCTCCAGGTTGGCGATCGCCTTGCCGCTGACGTCCGGCACCGACATGCCGAGGAGCAGCGAGTAGATGTAGTTGCCGACCACCACGTTGCGCTTGAACTGGGACGCCGACTCGGCGTAGTGCGCGTCCATGTGCAGCGGGTGGTGGTTCATGGTGAGCAGGCAGAAGAGGTGGTCGTCGTACTCGGTGACGGTCTTGCCCGGCCAGTGCCGGTAGACCGCGCCGACCTCGAACTCCTCGTAGTAGCGGCCGAACTGCATCCTTGTCCCCTTCGACGGGCGGCGATGGAGTTCGGCACAGCATGCCTTACCGCTTGTTAAGGCGATGACGGGGGCGCTGCGGCTGTGCAAATCTCACAGCGGGCCGACCCGGGGGGAGACGCAATGAGCGGCGGGGCCCTCCCCGGCACCCGCCGCCCACGCTCTGATGTCGAAGATTCTGCCGTACGGCGGTACTGGGATGACAGAGACCGACGTCACATTTACCCTTTCGTAACAATACCGTGGGTCACTCGCGATCACTTCTCCGGCGATCTCCACGCGTCGAAAACTTGCTTGTCAAGTGTCAAGTTACCGAGACGTAACGAATACTCTCGGTGATCTCCTTGGAAGCGCTCCCATCACCGTCCGTCACGCAAGTGCGACTCGCATTACTTGGGTGGGACAGACGGACCAACCTCGCTCGACACGTCGCAGCATCACCGCAGCGTTACGGCAGCGCCGCGCAGCGTTTCGTCGCGTAGCTCACGGGAATTCCAGGAAGCCCACCCTGGTTCCATCGGACACAGGCAATATCCGCGCTGATCGGAGAGTGCAATGGCAACGGTTGAGCTGACCACGGCCAACTTCGACGAGGTGACCGAACAGGACGGCGTCGTCCTCCTCGACTTCTGGGCCGACTGGTGCGGTCCGTGCAAGCGGTTCGCGCCCGTCTACGAGCGCTCGTCGGAGAAGCACCCGGAGATCGTCTTCGGCAAGGTCGACACGGAGGCGCAGCAGGAGCTGGCGGTCAAGTTCAACATCAGCTCCATCCCGACCATCATGGCGATCAAGGACGGCGTGATCGTGTTCGCCCAGCCGGGCGCCCTGCCGGAGTCCGCCCTCGAGAACCTGATCGAGCAGGTCGAGAAGCTCGACATGGACGAGGTCCGCAAGCAGATGGCCGAGCAGGGCCACAAGCACTGAGCAGTGCTCGCATCCGGCGGCGGCCGGGTCCCCACCGAGGGCCCGGCCGCCGCCGTTTCCGGCCCGGGACGCCCGTCGGGCAGCCACACGGCCAGCGAGTAATGGACGACGGACGGACATCTTCCGGCGGCCCCCATCCCGTAACGTCCACAGCCGATGCAGACCTTGACCACCCGCGGTCGCGCGGTCCGGCTGGGCGCCACCGTGCTCGGGTTGGCGCTGCTCCTCGCCGGCACCGTCCGGGGCACCGACGACGACTTCCCGTTCGGGCCGTTCCGGATGTACTCCACCTCCGACCCGCCGAACGCGCCCGCGCCGGACACCCGCGTGGAGGGCGTCGACCGCTCCGGGGCGGTGGTCGACCTGGGTCAGGACGCCACCGGCATCCGCCGCGCCGAGATCGAGGGACAGCAGGGCCGGTACGCCGCCGACCCGAGCCGGCTGCGCCGGGTCGCCGACGCGTACGCCGAGCGCCACCCCGCCGCACCCGCGCTCGTCGAGGTCCGCATCGTGGTCCGCTGGTACGACATCCAGGGCGGCCGCCCGACCGGCCGCTGGACCGACCGCACCGCCGTCCGCTGGCAGGCCACCCCGTGACCGGCTGGCTGACCGAGGCGGTCCCGCGCGGGCGGGTGGCCGCCTTCCGCACTCTCGTCTACCTCTTCGTGGCGGCCGACCTGGTGATCTTCACCCCCTGGGTGCGTACCCGGGTCGACGTGCCCGGCGACCTCTACCAGCCGCTGCTGGTCGGCCGGCTGCTCCCGCTGCCCACGCCCACCCCGGTCCTGGTCGGCGTGATCTTCTGGGTGCTGCTGGCGCTCTCGCTGCTCGCCGCGACCGGGCGGGCGCCCCGGCTGCTCGGCTGGACGGTCTTCGCCCTCTACTTCCAGTGGATGATCGTCGCGATGAGCTACGGCAAGGTCGATCACGACCGGTTCGGGCTCCTCGTCGCGCTCGCCGCCCTGCCGACCGCCGGGCGGGCCCGGCACGGTGATCCCACCCGCACCGAGGCCGGCGGTTGGGCGCTGCGGGTCACCCAGCTCGCGGTGATCTGCACGTATTTCCTGGCGGCCTGGGCCAAGTTCCGCTTCGGCGGCCTCGACTGGGCCACCGGGTCGGTGCTGGCCCGGGCGATCATCCGGCGCGGCACCGACCTGGCCGACCTGATCGCCCAGGTCCCGCACCTGCTGGTCGTCGCCCAGTTCGGCATACTCGCCTTCGAGCTGCTCAGCCCGCTGGTCTTCGTGCTGCCCGAGCGGTGGCGGCTGGCGGCGGTGGGCTTCTTCTACTCGTTCCACCTGGTCACCATCGCCACGATCACCATCTCGTTCGCGCCGCACCTGGTGGCGATGACCAGCTTCCTGCCGTTGGAACGGGTCCGCCCGATCAGCCTGCTCCGCCGTCGGCGGTCACCGGCCCCCCTCCGCCAGCTCGGCGAGCATCCCCTCGCAGCTGCGGACGACGACCTGGGCGCCGCGCCGCTGGGCCAGGCGTAGCAGCGGGTCCTCCGCGCGGTTCCGCCAGCGCCACTGCGCCTCGGCGGCCGCGTCCCACAGCCGCTGCACGCTCGCGTCGTGCTCGACGCCGAGCCGGGCCGCCAGGCCGATCCCGTCGCCGCCGACCAGCCGCTGCGCCTCGGCGGCCAGCTCCGCGTCGAAGCCGAGCCGGCTGGTGCGCAGCGCGGCGAGCAGGCGCAGCTCGCGGAACTCGTGCGCCGCGACGAGGATCTGCTCGACCCGGCCGAGCAGCTCGTCCGCGCCCCGGGCGGGCTCGGCTCGCACCAGCGCCTCCACGGCGGCCAGCGCCGACCGCGCCTTGAGCGTGTCCCGCCGATCGACGAGGAAGCGGGCCATCGACTCGCGCAGCTCGGTCAGGCCGCTGCGCCGGATCAGCTCGGCCGAGAGCTTGGCCCGGGTGTCGCAGCCGGTCCGGATCAGGGTGGTCGCCAGCCGGAGCCCGAAGAGCCCGAGCCGGTCCAGCAGTGCGGCGCGGACCCCGGCGTCCAGCCGCAGCGGCAGGTCGCCGCGGAGGAAGCGGTCGGCGGAGAGCAGGTGCGGCTCCAGCTCCGGACGGGACACCCGGGCCAGCGCCGCGAGCACCGCGAAGTCCGACTCGCTGAGGATCCGACCGGCCAGGCCGAGCAGGCCGCTGCACGGGACGACGTTCACGCAGAGCGCGTCCACCCGGGGATCGCGGTGCTGCCGCCGGGCGAGCTGGCGGGCGGTGAGCAGCCCGTCGATCCGTCCGCCGCCGGTCTCGTCCACCCGGGACAGCACCATGACGACGTTGATCGCGGCGGCCTGCCCGACCGCGCTCTCCCGGGTGCCCTCCAGCACCCGCAGGTCGCTGTCGCGTCCGTCCCGAGTCAGGTACAACACCGCGTCCGCGTCGCGCAGCACCCGGTCCATCACGGATGCCCGGTCCTGCTCGTCGAGACCGGTGGCCGGGGTGTCGATCAGGGTCACCTGGCGCAGCGTCCGGGTCGGCCAGCGCACCACGACGTCCCGCAGCTCACCCGCCCGCCAGCCGACCAGGTCCACCCGCATCCCGGTCGGCGACTTGACGATTGCCAGCTCCTGTGGCGGGTGACCGGTGGAGTAGGCGGTGGCGCGCGGCTGCGCCCCGTCCTCGTACCAGGTGAAGAGGCTGCTGCCGTCCACCCCGTCGATCGGCGCGACCTCCTCGCCCATGAGCGCGTTCAGCAGCGTCGACTTGCCGGACCGCCACGGGCCGGCGACGGCGATCCGCAGCGGCTGCTCCAGCCGGGCCAGCTCGTGCCGGAGCTGGTCGGTCGCCCGCGGGTTGTCCCGGTAGAGCTGGAGGGCCTGGTGCAGCAGCCCCCACACGGCCTCGTCCAGCCGCAGCCCGACGGTCATGCCCGGGGCCCCAGGGACGCCGGGGCGGGCCGGGCACCGGCCAGCTGCTGCGCCTGCTCGAAGAGCGTGGCCAGCCGGGTCATCTTCAGCCGGAGCTCGCGCTGCCGCTGGTCACGGACCGCCGCATCGGTGTCGGCCGCCTGCTTGGCGCTGCGGAACGACCGGATGATGGCCTCCTGCAGTTCCTCGGTCAGCGCGGTGAAGTGATCCCGGAGCATCCGCTGCACCTGCCGGGCGGCGTCCCGGCGGTCCTTGGTGATCCGGACGAAGAAGTCGTCGACGTGCCGCTGGACCGCCGTCTTGACGACCGACTGGCGGCGGCGGAGCAGCTGCCTGCTCTCGTCCCGGATGCTCTTGCCGCCGAGCAGGGCACCGACGCCGACCGAGAGCGGGTTGATCATCGGCAGGCCGGCCAGCGTGGTCGCCAGGCCGATCATCAGCATGCCGCCGTACGAGCCGCGCATGCCGGTGATCACCTTCTGGGTCGGGGTGAACCGGTCGATGTTGGGCCGTTCGATGTCCGGCAGCCGGTCGCCGAGGTCCGCCGGGGTCGTCATCGACCAGGGCGGCAGCACGTCACCGCCGTACCGGGCGAAGTTGCCGGCCACCCGGCGGGCGGCCCAGTCGCAGCGCTGCACCAGCCACTCGTGGTTCGCCGCCGCCGCCTCCACCAGGCTCCGCTCCAGCCAGTCCTGGAAGTCGTCCCAGCTGACCAGCGGGTCGGCCGCGTCGAACGTCTCGTCGACCATGCGCAGGATCTGTCGGGTCCGGTCACGCAGGTCGTACTCGATGTCGGCGAGCAGGTCGGCCATCTCGTCGGCGAGCGTGTTCTGCCACCTCGTGGAGCAGCGGCGCAGCTCGTCGACCTCCCGCTGCGCCGCGTGCAACCGGGCGATCGGGCCGGACTGCTCCTCGGCCTCCTGGCTCGCCAGGTCGGCGCGCAGCGGCGCGGCGAGCTGTTCCACCACGGTCCGGGCGATCACCCCGACGGCGGCGCGGGCCAGCCGGTCGGACTTGTCGGCGAGGTCCCGCTGCAGCCGGGCGATCAGCACGGGGAAGCCGGACTCGGCGTTGAGTTCCCGGTCGTCGCCGACGGCCGCGCGCAGCCGCAGCGCCGCCGAGACCGGAATCACCGGTGCCGGCACGCCGGCGTCGGCGAGGTGCTGCCGGTTGCGCTCGGCGACCGCACGCCAGTCCGGTACGAGATCGGTCTTGGTCTGCACCACCACCACGTTCGGGTGCGACCGGGCGACGTGCAGCAGCATGGTCAGCTCGCCGGCGGAGAGCTCCCGGGTGGAGTCGGAGACCAGCAGCACGGTATCCGCCCCGGCCGGCGCGGCGGCCGGGCCGGCCGCGCCGAGCGCGGCGACCTCGTCGGTGCCCGGGGTGTCCACCAGCACCAGCCCGGCGCCGAGCAGCGCGCGGGACAGTCCGATCTCGACGTACGCCGGGCCGGCGCCGGGCCGGCGGCCGAGCGTGCCGGCCACCCCCGCGGCGACCTGGTCCAGCGGTACCGGGATCCGCTCGGCGGCCGCCGGGACCGTGGTGCCGGCGGGCCGGCCGGGGGTCGCCGGCGGCGCCTGCACCACGGTGGCCGAAGGCACCTCGGCGTGCTGCACCACGGTCGGCAGCACGGTGGTGCGGCCGTCGCCGACCGGGCAGGCCGGCGCGTTGATGATGGCGTTGACGAGCTGGCTCTTGCCCTGGTGCGACTCGCCGATGACCAGGACGCGCAGCCTGGGGTCGAGCAGTTGGACCCGTTTCTGCCGCACCGTCTGGAGCAGGTCACCTCGCCCGTGTGCACTGCACGTACGGGCGATCTCGTCGAGCACGTCCAGCCAGATCGCCGCGATCACCGCACCAAGTGTGCGGATTTCAGCGCAATTATCAAGAGGGCCCGTCACCGCAGCGGAAGCGGGAGGCCGGCGAACCGGCCTGCCGCCCCCGCTGAGCCGTGCGTCAGAACAGGCCGCCCAGCAGGCCGCCGTCGGAGCCGGCGTGCACATCGGTGTGGACGGTGGTGTCGCTGTGGGTCCCGGAGTCGCCGGTCAGTCCGCCGGTGAGCCCGCCGACCGTGCCGGTGACGCCGTTGACCGTGCCGCCGACGCCGGACAGGGTGCCGTCCACGTGCTGGGTGACGGCGTCCACCGTGGCCGGAACGTGCACCGACGGCACCACGCCGGTGCCGTCACCCAGGCCGAGCCCGCCCAGGGTGTGGTCGACGCCGAGCGAGCCGACGACGCCGTCGACCTGGGCCTGCGTGCCGGACAGGACGCCCAGGTCACCGCCGAGCACGTCGCCGTGGAGCACGCCGGCCTCGGTGGCGCCGAGCGGGTTGGCGACCGTGCCGGCGACGTCCCCGACCACCGGGCTGGTCACGCCGTCCACGCTGCCCACCACGTCCGCGTCGAGGGTGTGCGCCACGTCGTGCACCCCGGTCAGGTCGGTGGCGAGGCCACCCGGCCCGATGCCCACGCCGATCCCCGGCAGCACGGCCGCCCCGGCGTACCCGCCGAGCGGGTCGACCGCGATGGCGCCCAGCGCGCCGGCCGTGGCGTCCACGCCGCTGTGGGTGCTGTTGACGCTGATCTGCTCCGGCACCGCCTGGAGCTGGCCGATCACGTCGGTGGCGTCCGTGGTGAGCGGGTCGATCCCGAGCTGACCGGCCACCGGGGCCACCGACGCGAGGCCCGCCCCGGGGGCGTAGTCGACCACCAGCGGAACCACGTCCTGCACGTCGGCGGCGGTGACGTCGGTGAGCCCCGCGGCCTGCAGCGCACCCTCCGGGTCGAGGTCGAAGGCCGACCGCGCGTCCGGGTCGGTCAGCAGGTTGAGCACGAAGTCGTGCAGGGTCTGTTGCGAATCCACGCTCTGGTGCGAATTAACCTGCGCGGTCTGCTGCGAATCCATGGTTCTCCTCGAACGTACGTCAGCGACGGTCCTGCGTCGGCAGTGACGCTATGGCCGGGGGTCTGCGGTGGTCATCGGGGCGCGTCCCGCAACCGGCCGCGCCCGGTTAGGGTCATCACCCCCTCGGGCGTTAGGGGGATAGGGGGACGCGGGACGGTCAGAGTTAGGGTACGGAGGCGGCAGCCATCTCTGGTACGAACGTATGAGCCCACGGGTTTCGCCGCGGGTGGGTCGCCACGGTGCCGACACCGTCGCCAGCGCCACTCGCGGTGGAGGAAGAAACGAATGCCGTACGTCCTGGGGATGGACATCGGGAGCACCAGCACCACCGCCGCGGTGGCCCGGTGGCGGGGCGAGACCTGGGCCCGTCCCGAGGTGGTCGCGCTGGGCGGCGCGTCCCACGCCGTACCGTCGGTGCTGCACCTGGCGCCGGACGGGTCGCTCACCGTGGGCGAGGCCGCCACCGACGACTGCAGCCGGGTCACCCGCGACTTCGTCCGCCGGATCGGCGACGACGTGCCCCTGCTGCTCGGCGGTGAACCCTGCGCGCCGCAGACGCTGGTGGCGGAACTGGCGATGTGGGTGGTGGAACGGGTCTCCGCCCGGGAAGGCGAGTTCGCCGAAGCCGTCGTGCTCAGCCACCCCGCGGGATGGGGCCGGCACCGGCGCGACCTGCTGCACCGGGCGCTCCGGGACCTGGGCCTGCGCAACGTCACGCTGCTCCCCCGCCCGGTCACGGTCGCCGAGAGCCACGCCGCCCGAGGCTTCCCGGGCACCACCGCCGCCGTCTACGCCCTCGGCGGCAACACCTTCGAGGCGGCTCTGGTCCGGCGCGTCCCGGGTGGCACCTACGAGGCGTTCGGCCTGGCGCAGAGCCTGGAGACCGCCGCCGGCAGCGACTTCGACGAGGCGCTCGCGGAGCACGTCCGGACCGTGCTCGGCCGGGAGTTCGGCGCAGGCCGAGCACCGCACCCGACGCCGCACGGACTGCTGCCGGCGTGCGACCGGGCCAAGCGCGAGCTGACCGTCGCCACGGAGACCGACGTCCTGCTGACCCCGCCGACGGGCCCGGTCCGGGTGCCGGTGACCCGGGCACAGTTCGAGGACCTGATCCGGCCGGCGGTGCGGGCGGGCGTCGAGCTGCTGATCCGCACCGTACAGTCGGCCGGCCTGGCGCCCACGCAGCTCGACGGCGTCCTCCTCGCCGGCGGATCGGCCCGGATCCCGCTGGTCACCGAACTGCTCGCCGCGGCCGTTCCGGTCCCCGTCGAGGTGGAGCCGGATCCCCAGCTGACCGCCGCGACCGGGGCGGCGCTCGCCGCCGGCCAGGTGGTCTCACCGCGCCCCCGCCGGCCGGCCCCGGCGGCCGCGACCAGGCCGGTCAGTGGCGCCGCGGCGCCGGTCCCGGCGTGGCCACTCCCCGAGCCCGAGCACACCGTCCACGGCGAGCCACCACCCCGTCCCCCGGTCCGGATCACCCCGCTGAGCCTGCCGAAGGCGTCCCGCCTGGCGTTGGCCCGGGGCCGGGGACGCGAAGGATGACCACGATGATCATGAGCAGTGCCCTCGCCGACCCCCGGCCGGCGCTGGGCCACGGGCCGACCGTCCTGCTCGAGGCGGTGGCCGCGGACCCCGGCGCTCCGCTGGCCGTCGGCGTGACGGGTCCCGGCGGCCACGGGAAGACCGCCCTCCTCGCCGCGCTGGCGCGCGCCTACCGGCAGGCCGGGATCCCCGTGCTGGAGGGCGCGCCCAACCCGTCCGGGGAGGTCGACGCCGAAGCGGTGCTGCTGGTCGACGACGCCCACCTGCTCGACGACGCGCGGCTCGGGACGCTGCGCCGGCTGGTGGTGGCCCGCCGGCACCGGCTGCTGCTCGGCTACCGCCCGTGGCCCCGGTCCGCGGCACTGGCCGAGCTGACCGACGCGCTGAAGCGGACCGGGCGTCAGGTGGTGCTCACTCCGTTCACCGCCGAGCAGACCGGCGCCTACCTCGCCGCCGTGCCCGAGCTCGGCCGGCGGAGCGACCTGATCGCCTTCGTGCACGGACAGACCGGCGGCGTGCCGCGCGACGTCGAGCGGCTGGTCCGTGGGCTACGCGGGCAGGAGAACGGCGCCGGCGTCCCGGCCGAGCCACCCCGGCCGGCCGTCCTCCAGTTCGGACCGGAGCTGGAGGAGCTGGCGCCGGACCTCCGGCGGTTGCTGCTCGCCGTCGCGGCGGGCGTGCCGCTGCCGGTGGACCTGCTCGGCGCGCTGCTCGACCGGGCGCCCGAGGCGGTGCACGACCTGGTCACCGCCACCAGGGCGGCGGGCCTGCTCGGTGCCGACGGCCGGCTCGCGCCGATGGTGCGGCGGGCGGTCATCGCGCTCAGCCCGAGCACCGAACGCACCGCGGTGTGGCGCCGGCTCACCGAGTTGCAGCTCGGCCGGGGCGCGCCGGTCCTCCCGCTGGTCCGCTCGCTGCGCGCGGACGCCGCACTCGGCGACTGCCCGGCCCCGGCGCTGGCCGCCGCGGCGGAGGAGGCGCTGGCGGCGGACCCGGCGCTCGCGGCCGAACTCTTCGCCGCGGCCACGGCGGCCGGCCTACCGGCTGGTGCCCGCCAGGCGGCCGCCGCGGCGCTCGCCGGCGACCTGGACACCGCCCTCCGGTTGGCGGACCGGCTACTCGCGACGGCCACCCCGGCCGACCGGCGGGAGGCGGCGACGGTGGCCGCGACGGCGCTGGCGCACCGCGGTCAGGTCGACCGGAGCGTCGAGCTGTACCGGTGGTCGGGCACCGCCTCGGCCAGGGCGTTCGCCATCGTCGGGGCGGTCGCCGCCGGGCGCCCGACCGCCGACCCGGACGCGCCGGGTGACGCCCCGGACGCCAATCCCCCCACCCTGCACTCAAGCGCCGCCCGACTGATGGCCGAGGGGGTACGCGAGAGCCTCGCCGGGCCGCCGACCACCGCGCTCTCCACGCTGGTGCAGGCGGCGGCGTTACTGGAACCGGACGGCCGGGCCGCGCTCCTGCCGGACAGCCCGGCGGCGCTCGCCGCGTTGACGGCGATCCACTGTGCCGAGCTGGACATCGCCGAGGGGGTGCTGGACCGGGCCGTGGCGACGGGCATCGGCGGGCCGCTGATGGACCGTCGCCACCGGCTGTTGCAGGCCTGGATCCTGATGGTCCGGGGGCACACGGTCGCCGCGGCCGAGCGCCTGGCCACGGTGGCCACCGGCGACCGACCGCTGGAGTCGCGCGACCTGCTCCTGGCCAGTGCGCTCGAGCTGGGCATCGCCCGGCGCAACAGCGACCTCGGGGCGTTGCAACGCGGTTGGGTGCCCGCGCTGGAGGCGGTGGTCCGGCACCCGGTCGACCTGTTCACCCTGCTGCCGCTGGGCGAGCTGGCCGTCGCCGGCGCGCGGCTCGGCGATCTGGCCCGGCTGGAGCCGTACCTGCGGGAGGCCCGGCTGCTGCTGGACCGGCTCGGCGGCCCGGCCCTGTGGAGCGCGCCGCTGCACTGGACCGGCCTGCACGCCGCGATCCTGACCGAGGAACCAGCCGTCGCCGACGAGCACGTCGCCGCCCTGCTCGCCGCGGCCGACCACAGCCGGTACGCCGCCGTGGTCGCCGCGGCCGCCGCGAGCTGGGTCGAGGTGCTGCGCGGGGTGGTCGACCCGGCCCGGGTGGAGGCCGCCGCCCGGGGGCTGCACGACGCCGGGTTGCGCTGGGACGCCGCCCGCCTCGCCGGGCAGGCCGCCATCCGCACGTCGGACCGGCGGGCGATGACCAGCCTGCTGGAGTGTGCCCGGGTGCTCCAGGGCCGGCCCGCCACGGCCCGGGACGCGCCGCCCAGCGCGGCGGCCGACGGCAGCTCGCCGGTCGCCGACGCCGTCACCGGCCCCGGGCAGAACCCGCTCAGCGACCGCGAACACGAGGTTGCCGAGCTGGTGCTGGCCGGACTGACCTACCGGGAGATCGGCGACCGGCTCTTCATCTCGGCGAAGACGGTGGAGCACCACGTGGCCCGGATGCGGTCCCGGCTGAACTGCGCCAACCGGGCGGAGCTGCTGGCCCTGCTGCGCACCGTCGTCGCGGACCGGTCGAGCACACCGGCCCGACAGCCGTGGCCGGAACGGACCGCGCGGTGAGCCGAAAGCGCGGCGACCGTCGGTCGGCCGGACGGAGCGGGACGTGACTCGGACCGGTGGCCGGCGGATACGGCTGCAGCTCGCCTCGCTGGCGGCTGTGCTGTTGACCCTCTGGGCGTACGCGGCGGTGCTGACCGGCCGGGACGCCGCCGATCTGGTCCGGGTCCGGGCCCTGGCGGACACCCTCGGCCAGCCCACCGACCTGCTGATCCTCCACCTCCAGCTGGAGCGCCGGCTCACCGCCGAGACGCTGGCCGGCGCCGGGCAGGCGCGGGCCGCCCTCGCCGGGGCGCGCGACCGCACCGACCGGGCGGTCGAGCCGGTCCGCGCGTTCGTGGCGGGCCACGACCTGCGGCTGCTGACCGCGGGCGCGGTCCGGGACCGGGCCGAGGAGCTCGTCCGGCGGCTGCCCGGGCTGGCCACCCTCCGGTCCGAGGTGGACGACGGGCGGCTCGACCGGTCCGGCGCGGTGGCCGGGTACGACGCGCTGGTCGACACCGCCTTCGCCGTCTACGGCCCGGAGTGGGGCGGGCGGGAGACCGCGCTGGCCGGCGAGACCCGGGCCGTGGTCGCGCTGGCCCGGGCCCGCGAACTGCTCGCCCGGGAGGACACCCTGCTCACCTCCGCGCTGGTCGACGGCCGGATCAGCGCCGAAGAGCGAAGCCACCTGGCGGAACTGATGGCCAGCCAGCGGTACGCCCGCACGGCGGCGGCCGCCGAGCTGCCGGCCGGCGGGCGGGACCAGCACCGCCGACTGGTGGAGGGCCCCCGGTTCGCCGCCCTGCTCGACCTGGAGGACCGACTGCTCCGGACGGAGGGCGACAGCGGCACCCGGATCAGCGCGCAGAGCTGGCGGTCGGCCGCCGACCCGGCGCTGAGCGGACTCCGGGAACTCGTGATCGCCACCGCGCGCGACAGCGTCGAGCGGGCCACGCCGGGCGCCGCCCTGGTGGTCGCCCGGACCGGCGCGGTGCTCGGCCTCGGGCTCATCGCGGTGCTCGTCGTGCTGTTCGGCTGGTCCCGCACCGTCCGCCGGCTGACCGGTGGTGACGCCCGGGCGGCCGAGAGCGCCGCACCCGACCTGTTCCTGCGGCTCACCCGGCGCAACCAGGCCCTCCTGCGCGACCAGCTCAGCCTGCTGGACGCGATGCAGCGGCGCGAGCGCGCGGCGGAGGAGACCGCCGACCTGTTCCGGCTCGACCATCTCGCCACCCGGGTCCGACGCAACGTGGAAAACCTGGTCGCCCTGGCCGGCGCCACCCCCGCCCGCCGTTGGCGGCGGCCGGTGCCGCTGCTCGACGTGGTGCGCGGGGCGGTCGCCGAGGTGCCGGACTACCACCGGGTCCTGGTCGCCCCGCACTGGCCGTGGTCGCTCGCCGGGTCCGCCGTCACGGACGTCGTCCACCTGCTGGCCGAGCTGATCGAGAACGGACTGGCCTGCTCACCGGAGCACACCACGGTACGGGTGGCCGGCGAGCAGGGGCCGCAGGGCTGCTCGGTGGTGGTGGTCGACGACGGGCCCGGCCTGGCTGCCGCCGCCCTGGCCGAGGCGAACGACCTGCTGGGGCACCCGCCGCCCGACGCACCACCCACCGGTTGGGCCGGCCTGTACGTCGCCGGCCGGCTGGCCGAGCGCCGCGGCGCCCGGGTCTCGCTCCGTCCCGGCCCACGCGGGGGGACCGCGGCGGTCGTCCTGCTCCCGGCCGGCCTGGTCACCGGGCCCGAGGCTGGGCCGGTTGCCGAGGTGCCGGTGCCCGCCGGCGCGGGGTCCCCCCAGGCCGGGGCGGTGGACGCCGACAGCGACGGGCTGCCGACCCGGGTCCGGCGTGCCGGGGCGAGCCGGCCCGGGCCCGGGCCCGGCGCCGCCGACGCCGACACCGTCGAGACACCGCTGCGCAGCGAGAGGACCTAGATGACGCATTCAGTGGCCACCGTCGACAGCCTGACTGCCGCCCTGGACGAACTGGTCGACCGGGTGCCGGGAGCCGAGTTCGCCGTGGTCCTCTCCCCCGACGGGCTGCTGCTCGGCCGGTCCAGCACGGTGGCGGACAAGCCGGCCGAGCAGATCTCCGGCGTGGTCAGCGGCCTGTACGCGTTGGGGCAGGCCGCCGCCCGGGTGTGCGGCGGTGGTGTGCTGCGCCAGGTCGTCACGCAGATGTCCCGCGCGTTCCTGTTCCTCGCCACCACCCGGAGCGGGGCGATCCTCACCGTCCGGATGGGCGGTGACGCCGACGTCGGCGACATGGCGTACGAGGTGGCGCTCTTCGCGGCGCGAGCCGAGCGGGAGCTGCCCGTGTTCCTCGAGCCGGCCCGGATGGTGACAGGCGGGAACAGCGGTGCCCACCGGGGACCATGACGAGGCGTGGTACGACGACGACGCCGGACCGGTGGCCCGGCCGTACACGGTGACGGGTGGGCGGATCGCGCCCGACCACGGCCAGCTCGACCTCATCTCCCTGGTGGTGGCCCGACGGGCGATCCCCGCCGGCGCGCAACTGTTTCCGGAGCAGGTCCGGATAGTCGAACGCTGCCAGCGTCCACTGTCGGTGGCGGAGGTGGCTGCCGAGCTGGACCTGCCGTTGGGTACCGTCCGGGTGCTGCTCGGCGACCTGTTGGGGGCCGGGCTGATCGAGCTGCACGAGCCGCCGACGCTGTCCGGAGTGCCGTCCAGGGAACTGCTCGAGGCGCTCCTCGCCGGGCTCCGCACGCTCTGACCGGGACGGGACCACCGCGGCCGGAGGACCGCGGCGCCGGTCCGACGGATGACCTTGAAGGGGGAAAGGGCCAGTGCCGGCACCACCGTCCCAGCCACGGCGGACCGTGGCGATCATCCTGTTGGACGGGATCGTCGCCACGGCCGGGAACGTGCGGCGCGCCCTCGTCGGCCCGGGCGACGGCTCGCGGCTCGCCCAGGTGGCCATCGCCGCCTCGCTGGGGGTGCTGCTGGCGACGGCGTACTCGATCGTCACGGTGCTGCGTACACCGGAGCGGCTGACCCCGGTCGCCGTCGAGCCGGGACCGGACGTGCCGGCCCCGGGCCCGATCATCACCGGGACGCCGGGTGAGCGGCCGGAGCCGACCACGGTCGCGCCCCGGACGTCCGCACCGTCCGCCACCACGGGCGCACCGCCGGCCGGTCGGCCGGCGGCTGTCCCGTCGCCCAGGCCGCCGGCGACCGCCGCCGGGCCGCCGCCCGCACCGGCCCCGCTGCGCGCCGACTTCGCCGTCGAGAAGACCGCCCTGCTCAGCTACGGTGCCGCGGTGACCATCAGCAACCCGGGTACGGCCACCGTGCCGAGCTGGGAACTGGTCATCGTGCTGCCTCGGGAGTCGCTCGAGGTGAGCTCGGTCACCGGCGCCCGGGCCAGCCGGCAGGGCGCGACGTGGACCTTCGTCCCGGAGGGGAGCACCGGCGTGCCCGGCCGCGGCGCGGCCCGGGTGACGTTCCGGGTGAACGGCGCGGCGATCAGCGCCACGCCGACGGCCTGCACCATCGACGGGACCGCCTGCACCGGTCTGTGACCGCCCCGGCGCGGAGCCGGCGGGTCAGGAGTCGGCGGTCGGGCGGCCGGCAGGGCCGTAGAGGCGCTCCCGGGCCTCCTGGGGCAGCGAACAGGCGGCGGTGCCGCCCGGCAGCCGGTGCCGGTTGCGGGCCACCCATCGGTACGCCGGCCAGGCCGCCACCCGGACCGGGGGGAGGCGCAGGCCCGCGCCGGCGACCCGCCACAACGGCGCGCTGTCAGCGAGCAGCTTGGCGATGGCGTCGGGGCCGGCGGCGCGGGAGCCGTCCGCGCCCACCCACTGCACCGCCTCCTCGCACTCGGCCTCCGTCAGCCCCAGTGCCGCCAGGTCGGCGAACTGCCAGGGCACCACGCGGGCACCGGTGGGGATCCGGCGCTCGATGAACTGCGCACAGCGGGTGCAGAACGCGCAGTCGCCGTCGTAGACGAAGGTCGACGTCTCCATGGCTCCCATCCTGCACCCGGCCGGCCCGCTCCGGTGACCGGTGTCCGGCGCGTCACTTGCACTTTGTTCGTACGCATGTTCGAATGAGGGCCATGCGCTGGGACAACCTCTCCGCTCCCCCGGATGAGGGGACTCCCGACGGGGCAGCGCCAGCGACTCCACCCCTGCCGCTGGCGCTCCCCGGCGCCGTCGCGCGGACCTTCGACACCCCCGGCTTCGCCGGCATGACCTTCTACGAGGTGCGCGCCAAGTCGATCATCAACCGGGTGCCCGGCCAGTCCCGCGTCCCGTTCGAGTGGACGATCAACCCCTATCGGGGCTGTTCCCATGCCTGTGTCTACTGCTTCGCCCGCAACACCCACACCTACCTCGACCTCGATGCCGGGGCGGACTTCGACCGGAAGGTGATCGTCAAGGTCAACGCGGGTGAGCTGGTCCGCCGGGAGCTGGCCGCGCCGCGCTGGCGCGGCGCGCACATCGCGATGGGCACCAACGTGGACTGCTACCAGCGGGCCGAGGGGCGCTACCGGCTCATGCCGCCGATCATCGAGGCGTTGCGCGACTTCGCGAACCCGTTCTCGATCCTGACCAAGGGCACGCTGCTCCTGCGCGACCTGCCGCTGCTGCGCCAGGCCGCCGAGGTGACCCGGGTGGGGCTGTCGTACTCGGTGGGCTTCGTCGACGAGGCGCTGTGGCGGGCGGTCGAGCCGGGCACGCCGAGCCCGCGCCGCCGGCTGGACGCGGTACGCCAGCTCACCGACGCCGGTTTCCAGGTCGGGGTACTGATGGCGCCGGTCCTGCCCGGGCTCAGCGACGACGACGAGTCGATCGACGCCACCGTGGCCGCGATCGCGGCGTCGGGGGCCACCAGTGTCACCCCGCTGCCGCTGCACCTGCGCCCCGGCGCCCGGGAGTGGTACGCGCACTGGCTGGCCCGGGAGTTCCCGCAGCTGGTCCCCCGCTACCGGCAGCTCTACCGATCCGGCGCGTACGCGCCCCAGGCCTATCAGCGGGAACTGACCGCGCGGGTGCGGATGGCCGCCCGCCGGCACGGACTGCACCGCGGCGAGACCGGCGAGAATCGCCGGCTGGCCGTTCCGCCGCCGCCACCCGTGGCCGAACAGCTCTCGCTCCTGTAGGCGCCCCCGCCTACGATCCGCTCGTGCGGGAGATCATCAACGCGGCGCTACCCCGCCAGCGCCACCTCGTCCTCCTCGGATTGGCGCTGGGCCTGGGCCTTGCGCTGGCGGCGATCGCGGCACGGTCTGTCGGTGGGGCGGTGGCGGGCCTGACCCTGCTGCCGATCCTGTTCTTCCTCGGGATGGCCGTCCGCGAGATAGTGCGTCAGCCCGGCCGGGAGGGGCTGCGGGTAGACGAGACGACCGGTTCCTTCTTCGCGCCGCCGCAGCCCGGCGTTCCCTTCGGCCCGGCGCTCTGCGGGTACTTCGTCTACTACACGCTCTACACCGTCGCGGGTTCCGCCGTGGACGCCTGGGACCGCTTCTTGATGCTGGCGTACCTGCTGGTCGCCGGCGGGCTCGCGATCGGGGCCTGGCGGCGGGTGCCGTTCGTGACGCTGACCGCCGAGGGCGTCTCCTCCGGCGCTCCGCGATCGATGATCGTGGTGCCGTGGGAGGCGATCGGCGCGGGCGCACCTACCGGGCCGGGAGCGGCCGGACGCTTCCTGCGGCTGCCGATCGCCCGCCCGGAACTGGTCCGCCGCCGCCTCGGGTGGTTGCGACTCGGCGCCTTCGTGCCGGTTCGGGAGCTGACCGTCGCGCCAGAATTCCTGGCCGCCGCGATCCGGCACTACGTCGCCCATCCCGAGCACCGGGCGACGATTGGCACCGTTCAGGAGTACGACCGGCTCCGGCGGGCGCTCGCCGGCGCTCCGCTGACCGGTCAGGTGTGACCCGGGGGACGGGGGACGCCAGCGGGGCTAGGCTCGGCGGATGCGTTCCGCTCAGCAGATCCTCGCCGACTCCGCCGTGATCGCCGTCGTGGGCGCGTCCCGCGACCCGGGTAAGGCCGCGCACCGGGTGCCGCTGGAGATGCAGCGCCACGGCTGGCGGATCATCCCGGTGAACCCGACGGTCGACGAACTCTTCGGCGAGAAGGCGTACCCGTCGCTGGCCGACATCCCGCACCCGGTCGACCTGGTCGACGTGTTCCGCCCGGCCCGGGACGCGGTCGAGGTGGTGCGGCAGGCGGTGGAGATCGGCGCACCGGCGGTGTGGTTGCAGCTCGGGATCGTCTCGCCGGAGGCGCGGCGGATCGCCGAGGCGGCGGGCATCGACTACGTCGAGGACCGCTGCCTGATCATCGAGCGGGCGGCCGGCGGCCTGAGCCGACGGGGCTGACCTCCGCTCAGGGCCGGGCCAGCACGGCGTAGTTTCCCGAACCGTCCGGTAGCGATCGGGCGCCATCCCGCTGTCCCCGTCGCGCGACGGACCGAAGGGCTGGCGGGTGACCCGTACCCTGCGGTCGTGTCCGTCTCCGGGCCGGCGGTGGCGCCGGCGCAGCCCCGCCGTGCTGAGCTCTGGTCCCGCCGGCTGCTCGCGCTCGTGGCCGGCGGCGCGGTCGCCGCGCTGGCCGCCCGGGTGCTGCTCGCGATCAAGGTGGCCGGCCCGGAAGACATCGGGGGCCTGGTGTGGGTGACGACCGGGGTGCACCTGGCGCAGCAGCGGTGGCGGCCCCGGCGCGACGGCCGGCTGGTCTGGCGGGCCCGGGTGAGCGGCCGGTACGGAACCGAGCCCGGGCTGGTGGCCGGGCGGTCCGCGGCGGGCTGGGTGGAGTTGGTCGCCGGCCGGCTCGCGGGAACGACGCTGGCGGTCGGCGTGATCTCGACCCTCCCCGCCGGATGGGACTGGGTCGGGGTCGGCCGGCCGGTGCTGCTGGGCGCGGTGGCGCTCGGCCTCGGCCAGGTCGCCTACCGGGAGGTCCGGTTCACGGGCCGGCTGGCGCTCACCGCGAGCGGGCTGCGCTACGGCTCGGCGTGGTACGCCTGGACCGAGGTCGAGGATGCTCGGCCGAACTCCCGGAACTGGCGGGACGGCGTGTGGCTGCGGCTGGACCCGGGCCGGCTGCTGCCGCAGGTGGTCGGCGGGCGGAGCGTGGCCGTGTCGGACGAGCGGCTGCTGGCGGCGATCGAGCAGTTCCGGCGCCGGCCGGAGGTGCTGGCGGTGGGGCTGCCGGTCGCCCCGCCGGAACCGGTGCTGCGGTCGGCCGGCGGGTGAGCGGCGCGGTGGTCGCCGCCGGGACCCGGCGGATCGCGGGCGGGGCGAGGATCGCCGGCGGGGCCCAGCTCGCCTGAGCGGCGGCTCAGCCGGCGGGTTCCGCCGGCTCGAAGATCAGATCGAGCTGGGCGTCGAGGGCGGCGAGCGCGGTCTCCGGCGGGTAGTGCCCGCCGAGCAGGTAGATCCCGAGTCCTTCCAGGACGGCCAGCAGGCCCACTGCGGCCCGGTCGGGGTCCACCCGCCGGTCGGCGGCCGGCGCACGCCGGATCTGTCCGGCGATGAAGGCCAGCAGGCCGGCGGTTTCCTGGTGCAGCGCCACCGCGACGGCCGGCCGCACCGCCGTGTACGCCAGGAAGGCCAGCGCCACCCTGCCGTCGGCCCGCCGCGCCTCGTCGAGGGGCAGCAGCTCGACCAGCATGGTTCGCAGGAGCGTGCGCGGGTCAGGGTCTTCGCCGAGCGCGGCGACCGCTCGGGTCACCCGGGCCTCGCTGTGCTCGTGGACCACCGACAGCGCGAAGGCCATCATCTCGTCCTTGGTGCGGAAGTAGTGCTGCACCATCCCGGCGGAGACGCCGGCCTCGGCCGCCACATGGCGCAGGCTCACCGCCTCCAGCCCGTGTTCGGCCGCGACCCGCATCAGCGCGTCGGCGATCAGCGTGCGGCGCTCCCGGTGATCGACCCGCTTCGGCATGACCTCATGTTTTCACAATACGACTGCATTGACACCCCGGCCGGCCGCCGGATACGTTGCAACTGCATTGGCAAGGCGGAAGGACGGGGGTGGCCGTGGGCAGGTGGAGCGGTCCCGGTGCGCTCGCAGTGCTGCGTCGCGTGGTGGCGTACGAGATCGGCATGTGGCTGAGCCTCGGTCGCTGGCTGCTGCGCCGGCCACCGGCGCTGGAGCCCGGGGCGGTGCCGTTCGGCTACGTCGGCGTGGTGAAACCGATCCTGATCGCCTTCATCGTCCTGTCGGCCATCGAGATCCCGATCTTCGACCTGATCCTCCAACACACCCTGCCGTGGCCGACGGTGCGGCACACCGTGCTGGCGCTCGGGATCTGGGGTCTGCTCTGGATGATCGGCCTCTTCGCCGCCCTCCGGATCCACCCGCACGCCGCCGGCGCCGAGGGCCTGCGCGTCCGCAACGGCTTCTCGGTGGACTTCCTGGTGCCGTGGACGGCCATCGCCCGGGTCGACGCCAGCTACCGCTCGGTGCCCGCCAGCCGGGCGGTGCAGATCGAGCCGGACGAGGCGCGAGTGATCCTGAACGTCGTCACCGGCAAGCAGACCAGCGTCGACCTCGTCCTGCGCGAGCCGCTCGACGTACGGCTGCCCAAGGGTCCGAGCGGGCCGGTGCACGAGATCCGCCTCTACGCCGACGACCCGGCCGCGCTCGTGACCCTCACGCGCCAGCATCTCGCCGTACGGCTGACCGGGACGGACGGCCCGGCGGCCTGACCGCGTGGCCCGCGCGCCGGCGACCGATGCGCGGGCCGCAGCGTCAGAGCTTGTACTCCTTGAGCAGGCCGCGGGAGATGATCGTCTTCTGGATCTCCGAGGTGCCCTCGCCGATGAGCAGGAACGGGGCCTCCCGCATCAACCGCTCGATCTCGTACTCCTTGGAGTAGCCGTAGCCGCCGTGGATGCGGAACGCCTCCTGCACGACCTCGGCGCAGTACTCGGAGGCGAGCAGCTTGGCCATGCCGGCCTCGACGTCGTTGCGCTGGCCGGCGTCCTTGAGCCGGGCGGCGTTGACCATGAGGGCGTGCGCCGCCTCGATCTTCGTACCCATCTCGGCGAGCTTGAAGGCGACGGCCTGGTGCTTCGCGAGGGGCTGGCCGAAGGTGCGGCGCTGCTGGGCGTACGCGACGGCCAGTTCGAAGGCGCGGATGGAGATGCCGCAGGCGCGGGCGGCCACGTTGACCCGGCCGACCTCGATTCCGTCCATCATCTGGTAGAAGCCGCGGCCGACCTTCTCCTCGCCGCCGAGCACGGCGGAGGCGGGCACGGTGACGCCGTCGAGCACCATCTCGGTGGTCTCGACGCCCTTGTAGCCCATCTTGTCGATCTTGCCGGGGATGGTCAGGCCGGGCGCGGTCTCACCGAAGCCGGGCTCCTTCTCCAGCAGGAAGGTGCTCATGTTGCCGTAGACGGAGTCGGCGCCGGTGTCGGTCTTGACCAGGGTGGCCACCACCGAGGAGTACGCCCCGTTGGTCAGCCACATCTTCTGGCCGTTGATGACGTAGTTGTCGCCGTCGCGGACGGCCCTCGACTTGATCGCGGAGACGTCGGAGCCGCACTCCGGCTCGGACATGGAGAAGGCGCCGCGCACCTCGCCGGTGGCCATCCGGGGCAGCAGCCGGGCCTTCTGGTCGGCCGAGCCATGCTGGGAGATCAGGTACGCCACGATGAAGTGGGTGTTGACGATGCCGGAGATCGACATCCAGCCCCGGGACAGCTCCTCCACCACTAGGGCGTAGGTCAGCAGGGACTCGCCGAGGCCGCCGTACTCCTCGTCGATGGTCAGGCCGAACAGGCCCATCTCGCGCATCCCGTCGAGGATGTCGCTGGGGTACTCGTCGGCGTGCTCCAGCCGCTGGGCGTGCGGAATGATCTCCTTGTCGGCGAACTCCCGGACGGTTTCCAGGATCGACCGCTGCACATCGGTCAGGCCGGGCGTCTGGGCGAGTCGGGCCATCTCAGCCTCCGAGGGATCGGCGCATTACTCGTGGGTAACTGAACGCTGAGTCAGTATCGGCCCCGCGCCCGGCGAGGCCAAGGTGACCAGTCCACACAACCGCTGTGAAAAGGTTCACCGCTGCGGGTAGCGTCCGCAAGAGAGAGGGCCGTTGAGCTGCGACGGAAGGGGCGAACGGGCGTGAGCCAACCACCCGGCGAGCCGGACCAGCCGCCGTCGCCGTACGAGCCGCCGGCCTACGGCCAGCCGTACGGGCAGCAGCCGCACCAACCGCACTGGGGGCAGCAGCCGCCAGGAGGGGCCCAGCCCCCGTACGCCCCGCAGCCGCCCTACGGGCAGTACGGCCCGCCCGGCGAGGCGCCGCGCCCGCACGGCGGGCCGAACGTACTCGCCATCCTGTCCCTGGTCTTCGCCTTCGTCTTCGCCCCCGCCGGGATCGTCCTCGGCCACCTGGCGAAGCGCCAGATCAAGCAGACCGGCGAGGAGGGCGACCAGCTCGCCACCTGGGGGCTGATCCTCAGCTACATCTTCACCGCGCTCGGACTGATCGCCTGCTGCGGCTGGATCGCCCTGGCCTGGTGGGCGAACTCCGACAACGGCAACTACGGCTGACCGTCAGCGGAACTCGGCCTCGCGGACGCTGTTGCCGCCGTCGACCACCAGCATCTGCCCGGTGATGTACGAGGCGGCCGGCGAGCAGAGGAAGGCGATCGCGGCGGCCACCTCGTCCGGCGTGCCGGGGCGGCCCACCGGGGTGCCGAGCCCCTGCTTGATCTCGGCGGCCGTCGACGCCGCGGTGTAGATGGTGCCCGGCGCGACCGCGTTGACCGTGACGCCGTCGGCGATCATCTCCATCGCCAGCGCCCGGGTCAGCCCCACCACACCCGCCTTCGCCGCCGCGTACGCGGCCTCGGTCGGCAGCGCGTTGACCGGGCCGGCGGTGGCGGACAGGTTCACGATGCGGCCCCAGCCCCGCTCGGCCATCCCGCCGATGAAGGCGCGGCTGCACAGGAACGCCGTGGTGAGGTTGCGGTCGATCTCGCCGCGCCACTCGTCGTAGCTGAGCTGGGCCACCGGCCGCAGCACCTCCGGGCTGGCCCGGCTGGCCAGGCCCGCGTTGTTCACCAGCACCTCGACGTCGCCGAGCTGCTCGGCCACCGCGTCGGCGAGGGCACCGACCTCGGACTCGTCGGTGAGGTCGGCAACGAAGCCGGTGACCCCCAGCTCGCCGGCACGCTCGTGGATCCGTCGGGTGGTGGAGACGATCGCCACCCGGGCGCCCAGGTCGGCGAGGCGGCGGGCGGTCGCGTACCCGATCCCGTCCGCACTGCCGGCACCGGTGACCAGCGCGACCCGGCCGTCCAGCCGCATGGTGACCGGTTCCGCCAGCGGCGCCGGCTGGTCCTGGTCGGCGGAGCCGGCCGGGAAGCTGACCCGGCTGCGGCGTGCCAGCCCCGGGCGACTCACGTCCCGTCGCGACCGACCGCCGCGCGCGTCAAGTGCCATGCCGCGATCCTGCCCGCTGTGGACGTCCCGGGCAACGCGGCACCCGGAAAGGCGGGCCTCGGACTTGTGCCGCGCTGGCTACCCTGACGGCACCCGAAGAGCTATGGAGATGACCCGATGAGCTATCCCCCACCGGCCGGTGGTTGGCACGACCCGTCCGCGCCCGGCCCGCATTCCGCGCCGCCGGCCGACCCGACGCTGCCAATGGGCGGCAACCCGGTCCCGACCCAGCCGACCCCGGCGGACCCCTACGCGCCCGCCGACCCGTATGCCGCACCGGGCTACCCGCCACCGCACGCCAACCCGTACGCCGCGCCGGGCTACCCGCCACCGCACGCCGACCCCTACGCGGCGGCCGGTTACCCGCCGCCGGCCTACCCGGCGTACCCCCCGCCGTCCGCCAAGACCAACGGGCTGGCCATCGCGGCGCTGGCGCTCGCGTTGCTCGGCTTCACCTCGTGCATCACCGCCCCGATCGGCGCGATCCTGGGGCACGTGGCCCGCAAGCAGATCCGGGAGACCGGCGAGCAGGGCGACGGCATGGCGAAGGCCGGTATCATCATCGGCTGGATCGTCACGGGCCTGATGGTGGTGCTGATCGCCGTCTACATCGTGGTGATCGTCATCGCCGTCAACTCGGACACCGGCGGCAGCACGTCCACCTTCTGACCCGGACGGGCCGCCCCGGTCGACCGGGGCGGCCCGTCCGGCAGTCACTCCGCAGGCGGGGTGAAGGACGAGGTACGGCTCATCCCGGCGGCGCGGCCCTTGGCGGCGACCACCAGCGCCATCTTGCGGGACGCCTCATCGATCATCTCGTCGCCGAGCATCACCGCGCCGAGCTTCCCGCCCGCCTCCGACGTGTACCAGTCGTACGCGTCGAGGATCAGCTCGGCGTGGTCGTAGTCGGCCTGGGCCGGCGAGTAGACCTCGTTCGCCGCGTCGATCTGGCCCGGGTGCAGCACCCACTTGCCGTCGAAGCCGAGCGCCGCCGAGCGCTTGGCCACCTCGCGGAACGCGTCCACGTCGCGGATCTGCAGGAACGGGCCGTCGATGGCCTGCTTGTCGTGCATCCGCGCGGCCATCAGGATGCGCATCAGGATGTAGTGGTAGGGGTCCCCCGGGTAGTCCGGGATCAGCGCGCCGACCACCAGCGACTTCATGTTGATCGAGGCCATGAAGTCGGCCGGGCCGAAGATGATCGTCTCGACCCGGGGCGAGGCGGCCGCGATCGCGTCGACGTTGACCAGCCCGGCCGCGTTCTCGATCTGCGCCTCGATGCCGATCCGACCGACCTCCAGGCCCAGGGTCTTCTCGATCTGGGTCAGCGTCAGGTCCAGCCACTGCACCTGGGCGGCGTTCTGCACCTTCGGCAGCATGATGCAGTCCAGGTTGGCGCCCGCGCCCTCGACCACCTCGATCACGTCCCGGTAGGTCCACGGCGTGGTCAGGTCGTTCACCCGGACCACCCGGGTCTTGCCGGCCCAGTCGCCCTCGTTCAGCGCGGCGACGATGTTCTTCCGGGCGTCCGGCTTGGCCAGCGGGGCGACCGCGTCCTCCAGGTCGAGGAAGACCTGGTCGGCGGGGAGGCCCTGGGCCTTGCCGAGCATCTTGACGCTGGAGCCGGGTACCGCGAGGCAGGACCGGCGGGGGCGACCGACAGCGGCCATGGATGCGCTCCTTCCAGCGTCCGGCGGGCACGCCGACGCCACCAGAAATTGACGAAACCGAGAACTTAACGATCCCAAAGGGCGTTGTGACGCCACGGTAACCTCGTCCCGTGACCGGGGTGAATGGACCTGTGGAAGATCTCACTGAGCGTCGGATCGTGGTGGTGACCGGGGCCAGCTCGGGCATCGGGCTGGCCGCCGCGGCCGACCTGGCGCGCCGCGGCGACCAGGTGGTCCTGGTCGGGCGGGACCCGGCCCGGCTCCAGGCCGCCGGGGACCGGGTGCGCGAGGCCAGCGGGGAGCGACCGGAGCTGTTCCGGGCCGACTTCGCCGTCCTCGACGACGTGCGCCGGCTCGCCGAGAAGCTGCGCGCCGCGTACGACCGGATCGACGTGCTGGCCAACAACGCCGGCGCGATCGTGCTCCAGCCGGTCAGCACGGTCGACGGCTTCGAGCTGAGCATGCAGGCCAACCACCTCGCCCCGTTCCTGCTCAGCAACCTGCTGCGGGACCGGATCGGCCGGATGGTGGTGACCGGCTCCGACGCACACCGCAGCGGCGTGCTCGACCCGGACGACCTGAACTCGGCCCTGCGCCACTACCGCCCGTTCCGCGCGTACGGCACCAGCAAGCAGGCGAACATCCTCTTCACCGCCGAGGCGGCCCGGCGCTGGCCCGAGGTGCCGGCGTACTCGTTCCACCCGGGCGTGGTGCACACCCGGTTCGGCAACGAGAGCAGGCTGGTCGCCCTGGGCATGCGGCTGCTGCCGTTCCGCAGCCCGGAGAAGGGCGCGGAGACCCTGGTCTGGCTGGCCAACCAGGACCCGTCCCGGTTGGTCAGCGGCGGCTACTACGCCGACCGGCGGCCCCACCGGCCGCGGTCCAAGGCGAGCGATCCCGCGCTGGCCGCCCGGCTGTGGGCGACGAGCGCCCGCGCGGTCGGCCTCGACGCCTAGCCGTTTCCGGGTGCCGGCGGGGCCGGTCCGCTGCGATACTCCGCCGCATGACCGACCACGAAGGAGCGAGCCTGCACGTCGGCGGCGCGGACGCGGAACTGTCCGCCCGGCTGGAACGGGAGCTGACCGCATTCAACAACGCCGCCACCGGCGCCGACGACGAGACCGACCTGTCGGTGCGGGTGGTCGACCCCGACGGTGAGCTGGTGGCCGGGCTGACCGGCTGGACCTGGGGCGGCCGGGCCGGGATCAACATGGTGTGGGTGCGCGACGACCAGCGGGGCGCGGGCTGGGGCGAGCGGCTGCTGCGGGCCGCCGAGGAGGAGGCCCGGCGGCGCGGCTGCACCGAGATCTCGGTGGCCTCGTTCTCGTTCCAGGCCCCGGACTTCTACCGGCGGCACGGCTACTCCGACACCGGGATCCGCGACGGCATCCCCGGCGGCCACGTCGACCACCAGTTCTGGAAGTCGCTGGTCGACGACCCGGCCGGGGTGCTCCAGGTGGTCGCGCTGGTCGACCTGAGCGCCGACGCCGAGATCGGCCGACGGTACGAGGACGCCGTGCTCGCCCTGCTCGGGCGGCACGGGGGCCGGCTGGAGCGGCGGCTGCGCACCGGGGACGGGCAGACCGAGGTGCACGTGATCCGGTTCGCCGCGCGGGCCGGCTACGACGCGTTCCTGGCCGACCCCGCGCGTGCCGCGCTCCGGGCCGGGCTGGGCGACGCCGCACCCACCACCCGGGTCCTCGAGGTCCGCGACGTCTGAGCGTCACTCGGAGACGTGCACCGGGACGCTGGTCACCACCACGCCGGGCAGCGACCGCAGGGCGGCGCGGAGCCGCTGCTCGACCCGGCTGTGCAGCAGCCGGTGCCGGCGGCGGCGCAGCACCACCTCCGGCACGATCACGGTCAGCGTCAGGTCCGGCCGGCCGGCGTGCAGCGCATCCAGGTAGTGGGCCAGCGGCCCGACCACCGACCGGTACGGCGACACGATCGTCTCCAGCCGCAGGTGGTCGCCCCAGGCCCGCCACTGCTCCCGGAACCGGTCCGCCTCCGCCTCCTCGGGAGCGATGTGCACCGCCAGCGTCGGCTGGCCCAGCGACGCCGCGTACGCCATGGCGCGCAGCGACGCCCGGTTCAGCCGGGCCACCGGCACGATCACCAGGTGGCGTACCTCCTGGGGGAGTTCCTCGCCCTCGGCGGAGCCCGCCGGTCCCGGCGGCGCGCCACCCGGCGGGGCTTCGGCGGGCGGCGGTGGGTGCAGCGCCAGGGCGTGTTCCAGCACGGTGTAGTGGTGGTGGATCCGGCGGGCGATCAGCACCAGCGCCGGCACCGCGATCACCACCACCCAGGCCCCCTCGCTGAACTTGCCGACCGCGGCGGTCAGCAGCACCAGCCCGGACAGCGTGGCGCCGACCGCGTTGAGCACCAGCCGGTGCCGCCAGCCCGGGTCCCGGTGGCGGCGCCAGTGCACCACCATGCCGGCCTGCGAGAGCGTGAAGGCGAGGAACACGCCGACGGCGTAGAGCGGGATCAGCGACTCGGTGTGCCCGCCGAACGCGACGAAGATGAGCGCCGCGGCCAGGGCCAACGCGACCAGGCCGTTGTTGAACGACAGCCGGTCCCCGAGATGCAGGAACCGGCGGGGTGCGTGGCCGTTTCGGGCCATGAAGAAGAGCAGCCGGGGAAAGTCGTTGAAGGCGGTGTTCGCCGCCAGCAGCAGGATCAGCGCGGTGGCGGCCTGCAGGCACGCGTACCAGGGGCCGGTGGGGAAGGTGAGCCGGCCGAGCTGGGACAGGATCGTCTGGTCCGGCCGGGGCACCAGCCCGTTCAGGTGGATCAGGCCGACCAGCCCGGCGAAGAGCAGCACCAGCATGGCGACCATCCAGCCGAGCGTGGTGCGGGCGTTGCGCCATTCGGTCGGGCGGAACGCGGGTATGGCGTTCGAGACCGCCTCGATGCCGGTCATCGACACCGCGCCGGAGGAGAACGCCCGGAGCACCAGCAGCAGGCCCAGCCCCTCCGCCGCCGGCACCGGCGGCGGCGGCACCGGCGCGAAGCCTCGGGTCGCCGCGCGGACGTAGCCGACCACCAGCAGGGCGAGGACCGCGGCCACGAAGGCGTACGTGGGCAGGACGAAGAGGTTGCCGGCGGTCCGGACCCCGCGCAGGTTCCCGGCGAGCAGCACGGCGATCACCAGCACCCCGAGCGGCACGGCGATCGGGGTCAGCCCGGGCAGCGCCGAGGTGACCGCGTGCACCCCGGCCGCGATCGACACCGACACGGTGAGCACGTAGTCGAGCATCAGCCCCGCCGCCGCCATGAGCCCGGCCGTCGTCCCCAGGTTGTCCCCGGCCACGATGTACGAGCCCGCCCCGTGCGGGTACGCCGGGATCGTCTGCCGGTAGGACAGCCCCACCGCGACCATCAGCACCACCAGCAGGGCGGCCAGCGGCAGGGAGAGCCCGAGCGTGGCCGTGCCGGCGAGCACCAGCACGGCCAGCATCGCCTCCGGCCCGTACGCGACCGAGCTGAGCAGGTCGGAGGAGAGGATCGGCAGGGCGACCAGCTTCCGCATCCGTTCGTAGAGCACGGCGGAACTGGACAGCGGCGGGCCGAACAGCGCCCGGCGCAGCCGGGTGAGCGCCCGCCCGGCGCGGGAGCCGGGCAGGTGGGCCGGCGCGGTGGTGCACAGCTCGCCCGGTTCCTCCACGGTGAACAGGTCGATCGGGGTCAGCCGCCCGAACCGGGTCGGCGCCGGGCCGGGCCGGTTGCGACCCAGGCTCGGGTCGAGGGGCAGCTCCGCCGCCCGGCGGGGGGTGCGCCAGCGTTCCCCGATCCGGCTCAGCACCGCCCGCTCATCGGGCTTGAGCGGCGGAAACTCGGCCGAGGGCGTGACGAGCGTGCCCCGATCGGGCTCACCGTCACCCCGCCGCTCCGCTCGCGCCCCCATTCTCCGCACTCTCACCGAAAGCGGCCGCCCGGTCCGGGCTTTCCGGGAAAAGCGCGCTGTCAGTCGGCGAGCGGGGCGGCGTCGGCGGGCAGCGGGACCGGCTCGGCGCGGCGGCCGGCGCGGGCGCCACCGACGATGACGACCGCCACGCCGGCCAGCAGCAGGGCCAGCCCGGGCAGCGCCAGCGCACGGGGCAGCTGACCGAGCCAGACCCAGGCGAGCAGGGCCGCGCCGGGCGCCTCCAGCAGGATCAGCACGCTGACCGTGGTGGCCGAGACCCGGTGCAGGGCGTAGTTGAACATCGAGTGGCCGAGCAGTTGGGCGCCGGCGACCAGGCCGAGGATGGCCAGCCAGGTGGTCGGGGGGTACCCGTGCAGGCGCACCCCGCCGAGCAGGCAGAGCACCAGCAGGATCGCCGCACAGACGCCGTAGCAGATCGTGGTGTAGGTGGTGGTGCTGATGGTGGCCCGGGCCCGCTCGCCGAAGGCGGTGTAGACCGCGGCGAACATGCCACCGGCGACGGCGAGCAGGTCACCGGCGAACGCCCGGCCGGAGACGGTGAAGTCGGCGCCGGTGGCCAGCGCCGCGCCGAACACGGCGACCGCGATGCCGGCCCAGACCGCCACCGGCAGCCGCCGGCCCTGCCACCGGGCGATCAGCCCCTGCCACACCGGCTGGGTGGCGCCCAGCGCGGTGGCCGCGGCGACCGAGGTGAGCTGCGCGCTCGGCATCCAGGTGGCGAAGTGCGCGGCCAGCGCCACCCCGGACAGGACGCAGTACAGCCCCTCCCGGCGGCCGGCCCCGACGGTCAGCGCGCGGAACTCGTCCCGCCGCCGGGCCAGCGAGAACGGGCCGAGCACGGTCAGCGAGAGCAGGTTGCGCCAGAAGGCGATGGCGAGCGCGGGCGCGGCGGCGAAGGCGACCAGCGGGGCGGACGAGGAGACGGCGGAGACGGCCAGCGCGAGCGCGCCGACGGTCAGCGCGTCGAGCGGCGGGCGGTACGGAGCGGACGACACGGAGAGCAATCCTCACACGAACAGCGGACACCACCGACCGTCAGGGTTCCGTTACGATCATGCGCGTCCCGGCGATCCTCCCCTCGACGTCCGGAGGCGCTCCCTCATGCCGAGGTACCAGGCCGTGCTCTTCGACTTCTTCGGCACGCTGACCCGCTGCGTCCAGCGCGGCCCGGCCCACCAGGTCACCGCCGAGCTGCTCGGCTGCCCGGCCGCCACCCTGACCGAGGTGCTCGACCGCACCTACTACCAGCGGGCCAGCGGACGGTTCGGCAACGCCGAGGCGACCCTGCGCTGGGTCTGCGCGCAGCTCGGCGTGCACCCCACCGACGCGACGGTCCGCGCCGCTGTCGCCTCCCGCCACCGGGCCGTACGCGCCGACACGCGGTTGCGCGACGAGGCCGTGCCGGTGCTGGCCGCGCTGCGCCGGCGGGGTGTCCGCACCGGGCTGATCAGCGACTGCACGCACGAGCTGCCGGCGTTCCTGCCGCAGCTCGCGGTCGCGCCACTGCTCGACGTACGCGTCTTCTCGGTCCAGGTCGGGTGCTGCAAGCCGGACCCGACGCTCTACCTGGCCGCCTGCCACCGGCTCGACCTCACCCCGGCCGACTGCCTCTACGTCGGCGACGGCGGCAGCCAGGAGCTGACCGGCGCGGAACGGGCCGGCATGACCGCGGTCCGGCTCGCCGCGCCGGACCTGGCCGACCACATGGTCTTCAACGCGGACCGGTCCTGGCACGGCCCGCTCCTCACCTCGCTGGCCGAACTGCTCGACCTGCTCGACCCGCTCCCCGCGCCGGTGCGGTGAGGGGTAAGGAAGGGCCCCTGCTTAACGCGTCCGGTAGAGAGGGGAACCCTTCTCACGCCGGTGGCACGCTCAGCGGCGGCGGACCTTGTGCAGCCGGAACGGCTTGCGGGTGGCCTGGACCACCGGCGCTGGCCGGGGCGGCTCGGCCAGCGAGTCGGCCGGCAGGTCGGCGCCGGCGACCGGCGTGCCCGCCGGGCTCAGCCGGTTGAGCGCGCAGCCCCGCTCGGCCCAGCGGGCCACCAGGTCGGCGGTGGGGCCGGAGGCGTTGAGCCGCTTCGCCGCGACCAGCGGCGCGGCCGCGTCCCACTCCTCGGTGCCCGGCCGGAGCCGGGTCACCCGGGCCGGCCAGGTGACGATCCGGCCGCCGTGGTCGCCGCGCAGGATCACCTCCGCGGCGTCCGCGTCGGCCAGGCCGGGCGCGGACTGCTCGCCGGGACCGGTGACCACCAGGAGCGCGCCGTCGAGCGGCAGGCACCACAGCCCGTACGCCGGGCCGCCGCCGACGCTCACCCAGCAGACGGCCGCCTTCTTCACCGCCTCGTCCACCAGGGGCGTGCTGACCCGCTCGTCCACCTCGTCGCTCACTCCGGCATCCTCCCGCATCCCCGCCGTCCGGACCGTCAACAGGGGGCCCCTGCTCTACCGCAGGCGTTAAGAAGGGGCCCTTCCTTGCACGTCAGCCCACGAAGGGCGGGACGGCGATCTCACCGCGGGCCACCGGCATCACGTGGCCGCTGACCGTCGCGCCCAGCGCCACCCCGCCGGCGGCGGTCACCGTGCAGGCCAGCGCCGACGGCCGGTTGATCTCGATGCCCTGGCGGATCGCGTACTCGGCGCGGCCGTCGCCGGGCAGCAGGCCGCTGGCGACCAGCCAGACGCCCAGGCCGAGGGCGGCCGAGCCGGTGGCCGGGTCCTCCGGTACGCCGAGCCCGGGCACGAAGACCCGGGCGTGCGCGGTTTGCGTGGCCGCGTCCCAGGAGAAGACGCTGACATGCTCCACGCCGTACCGCTCCGCCGCCGCCGCGTTCATCCGGGCGCGGGCGACCGCGTCGGGGCGTACCGGAAGGTAGGGGAACTCCAGGCCGCAGCCGGCGACCCGGGGTGCCGGGCCGGCGTGGTCGGCGGCAGTGAGGCCGACCATCTCCAGCAGCGGCTCCGGATCCAGTTCCGGACCGAGGGTGGGCGTGCCGCCGGTGAGGGTCGCGCCGGTGGCGGTCACCTCGATGGGCAGCACCCCGGCACCGCACTCCTGGGTGACCCGGCCCGCCGCGAACAGCCCGCGACGGCTGGCGGTCACCGCGGCGCCCACGCTGGGGTGACCGGCGAACGGCAGCTCGTCGGCCGGGGTGAAGATCCGCGCCCGGTACGTCGCGCCGACCTGGGTCGGCGGCAGCACGAACACCGTCTCCGACAGGTTGAACTCCAACGCGAGCGCCTGCATCTGCTCGGTGGCCAGCCCTTCGGCGCCGAACACCACCGCCAGCGGGTTGCCGGCGAAGGGGCGATCGGTGAAGACGTCCACGATCTCGTAGGCCAAGGTCGACATGTTGATAAACACTAGGCCCTTAGGCTGGTGCCCGTGAGCACGCCGAACCGGGTCTACATCGCTCGACTCGCCGGAGTCGCCGTCTTCGACCCGAACGGTGACCAGGTGGGCCGGATCCGTGACGCGGTCGCCCGGATGCGGCCGACCCAGCGCCCGCCGGAGGTGGTGGGACTGGTCGCGGAGATGCCGATGCGCCGGCGCATCTTCCTCTCCATCAACCGGATCACCTCCATCGATCCGGGGGCGGTCGTGCTCGGCAGCGGCACCCTCAACCTGCGCCGCTTCGAGAAGCGCCCCAACGAGGTGCTGGTGCTCCAGGAGCTGCTGGACCGCCGGGTCCAGCTCGACACCGGGCAGGCCGGCACGGTGGTCGACGTGGCGATGGAGTGCAGCCGGGGCGGCGAGTGGTCGCTGAGCCGGGTCGCGGTCCGCGAGCAGACCAGCCGCCTCACCCGCCGCGGCCACCTGCATCAGGTGGACTGGGACCGGGTACGCGGCCTCGGCGGCCTCGGCGACGCCCGGGGTACGGCGAACCTGCTCGCGGTGCTGGAGGACATGCGCCCGGCCGACCTGGCCAACGCGTTGCAGGACCTGCCGGACGCCCGGCGCAACGAGGTGGCGGCGGCGCTGGACGACGAACGCCTGGCCGACGTGCTCAGCGAGCTGCCCGAGCACGACCAGGTGGAGATCCTGGCCGCGCTGGACCGGGAACGCGCCGCGGACGTGCTGGAGGAGATGGACCCGGACGACGCGGCCGACCTGCTCAACGAGCTGCCCCCGCCCGAGCAGGACGTGCTGCTCGACCTGATGGAGCCGGACGAGGCCGACCCGGTGCGCCAGTTGCTCCGCTACGCCTCCGGCACCGCCGGCAGCGTGATGACCTCGGAGCCGGTGATCCTGCCGCCGGACGCCACGGTGGCCGAGGCCCTCGCGCGGATCCGGGAGCCGCAGCTCTCCCCGGCGGTGGCCGCGCAGGTCTTCGTGGCCCGCGCCCCGCTGACCACGCCGACCGGGCGCTACCTGGGCATGGTCCACTTCCAACGGCTGCTCCGCGAGCCCCCGGCCGACCTGCTCGGCGGGGTGGTGGTCAACGACATCGACCCGCTCCGGCCGACCACCCCGCTGCCCGAGATCACCCGCCGGATGGCCACCTACGACCTGGTCGCCATGCCGGTGGTGGACCGGACCAACCGGCTGGTCGGCGCGGTCACCGTGGACGACGTGCTGGACCACTCGCTGCCGCCCGACTGGCGGGAGCGGGACGCCGTGCCGACCGCGCCCGCCACCGACGAGGAGACCCTGGACGGCACCCATGGCTGATCAGCGACGAGCCGAGCGGCTGGACCAGCCGCGGGCGCCCCGGGGGCTCCGGCTGCCCCGGATCGACCAGGAGACCTTCGGCCGGGTGTCCGAGGGGATCGCCCGGGGCATGGGTACGGCGAACTTCCTCGTCTACATGACCCTGGTCCTCGCGGCCTGGTTCCTGTGGAACACGCTCGCCCCGGCGAACCTGCGCTTCGACCCGTACACGTTCACGTTCCTGACCCTGGTGCTCTCGCTCCAGGCGTCGTACGCGGCCCCGCTGATCCTGCTCGCGCAGAACCGGCAGGCGGACCGGGACCGGGTGGCGCTGGAGGAGGACCGGCGGCGGGCCACCGCGCAGAAGGCCGACACCGAGTACCTGGCCCGGGAGATCGCCGCGCTGCGCATCGCGATGGGCGAGGTCGCCACCCGGGACTTCCTCCGCTCGGAGCTGGCTCGGCTGGCCGAGGAGCTGGACGAGGCGGCGGAGCGCCGGCGGAAGCTGGAGCGCCGGCAGCAGGGGCGGGAGCCCCGGCGGCCGGCCGGCGGGGAGCCGCTCGACGAGCCCCGCGACGACCTGGACGGCGACTACGCCCACGACGGGCGCTTCGAGGGCTGAACGGGCCGCCGACAATATTGAACGCCGCGCGCCTCAAGGGGCCAGGCGAGCGGCGTTCGCCTCAATCGTCCCACTTCGCGGCGCGACCCGTCCAGCCCTCGGGCGCGCCATCGATTCGCTCACACCGCCCCCGGCCAGCGGCGGTCGCCGATGACCACCGACGTAGCATTGCGGGCATGTCAGCACCCGTCAGCACCGTCTCCGACGCGATCCAGGCCGCGCTGGCCACCGTCAACGATCCGGAGATCCGTCGGCCGATCACCGAGCTCGGCATGGTCCGTTCCGCCGAGGTCGGCGACGACGGCGTGGTCCGCGTGGAGCTGCTGCTCACCGTGGCCGGCTGCCCGCTGCGGGACAAGCTGCGTACCGACATCACCGCCGCCGTCGGCGCGGTGCCCGGGGTGACCGGCGTCGAGATCGAGTTCGGCGTGATGAGCCCCGAGCAGCGGCAGGAGCTGCAGGCCAAGCTGCGCGGCGGCGGCGCGACCGCCGAGCCGGTCATCCCGTTCGCCCAGCCCGGCTCCCGCACCCGGGTCTACGCGGTGGCCAGCGGCAAGGGCGGCGTCGGCAAGTCCAGCGTCACGGTCAACCTGGCCGCCGCGCTGGCCGCCCGTGGTCTCTCGGTCGGCGTGGTCGACGCGGACATCTACGGCCACTCGGTGCCCCGGATGCTCGGCGCCGAGGGCGCCCCGACCCGGGTCGAGGACATGATCATGCCGCCGCAGTCGCACGGCGTGAAGGTCATCTCGATCGGCATGTTCACCCCGGGCAACGCGGCCGTCGTCTGGCGCGGCCCGATGCTGCACCGGGCGCTGCAGCAGTTCCTCGCCGACGTCTACTGGGGTGACCTGGACGTTCTCCTGCTCGACCTGCCGCCGGGCACGGGCGACATCGCCATCTCCGTGGCCCAACTGCTGCCGAACTCGGAGATCCTGGTCGTCACCACCCCGCAGACCGCCGCCGCCGAGGTGGCCGAGCGGGCCGGCGCGATCGCCCTGCAGACCCACCAGCGCGTGGTCGGCGTCATCGAGAACATGTCCTGGCTGGAGCTGCCGGACGGCTCCCGGATGGAGGTGTTCGGCGCCGGCGGCGGCGAGGCGGTCGCCGAGTCGCTGAGCCGGACCATCGGCGCGCAGGTGCCGGTGCTGGGGCAGATCCCGATGGACACCCGGGTGCGCGAGGGCGGCGACGCCGGCACCCCGATCGTGCTGGCCCAGCCGGAAGCCCCGGCCGCGAAGGCGCTGGTCCAGGTCGCCGACCGGCTCGCCGTGCGCCGCGAGTCCCTGCTCGGCAAGCCGCTGGGCCTCAAGCCCGCCGGCCGCTGACCTCAACCCTCCCCCACCGACCCTCTCCGGCCCCCGGCCGAGGAGGGTCGGTCTCGTTGATCATGAAGTGGGCGGCGAGCGGCCTGGCGTGTCGCGCCGCCAGTTTCATGATCAACGGCGGCGGGCGGGCCGGGGATCAGGTGGCGTCGTCGTAGCTGGGGCGGGGGGCCGGGGCCGGGATGGAGCCGCCGGTGGCGGTGGCCGGGCGGGTGCCGTTGGTGCGCACGTCGGCCGCCTTGGCCACGTCCTTCAGCTCGTCGTGCACGCCGGTGACTTCGGAGCGCAGGTTGTCGTACATGCCCTGCAGCGGCTTCCGGATGGCCTGCTCGTCCTCCTCGCTGAGCAGGTGCTTCCGGATGAAGGCCTTCGGGTGCAGGTCCTCCAGCTGGATGTCGGTGCCCAGCTCGCGGCTCAGGTCGCCGGTGGCGTTCCGGGCCATGCTCCGCAGGTTGCGGACCATCCGTAGCCCATCGTTGATCACGGCGGGCAGCCGGTCACCGAAGATCAGCAGCGCCAGCAGCAGCAGGGCGCCGATCTCCCACCAGTTCAGGTTCTCGAACACTCCGGCCTCCTCGTCGTGTCAGGGCAAGACTACGCACGTGAGGCGGCCGACCGGGAGGGGGTGACCCGTGCTCACTTCGCGTCTGCGGCGAGCGTCACGGAGGCGTTCTGCCGGCTCGACCCGCGCCGGTACTCCACCGCCACCACCGAACCCGGGGCGTACTTGCGCACCAGGGCCACCAGGTCGGTCGGGTCGGTCAGCGGGTGCCCGTCCAGCCGGAGCACCACGTCCCCCGTACGCAGCCCGGCGGCCGCCGCCGGCCCGGCCGGCTCGACGGCGTTGAGGCGGACGCCCCCGCCGGTCACGCCGGTGCCGCCCACCTGGGCGCCGATCACCGTACGCCGGGCCCTGCCGGTGCCGATGATGTCCTCGGTGACCCGCTTCGCCTGGTTGATCGGGATGGCGAAGGCGAGCCCGATGTTGCCCGCCTCCTGGCCGTCGGCGACCAGCGACTTGATCGTCGAGTTCACCCCGACCACCCGGCCGGCGGAGTCGACCAGCGGGCCGCCGGAGTTGCCGTGGTTGACCGCCGCATCGGTCTGGATCGCCGCGTAGTAGCGCGTCGGGCCGCCCGGCTCACCGGCCTGCATGGTGCGGTCCAGGGCGCTCACGATGCCGGCCGTGACGGTGTTCGCCAGGGAGAGCGGCGAGCCGATGGCGAGCACCGGGTCGCCCACGGCGAGCGCGTCGGAGTCGCCGAACTCCACCGGCTTCAGCCCGGTGCGCGCCACCTTGATCACCGCGATGTCCGACTCCGGGTCCTGCCCCACCACGGTGCCCGGCGCGGTGCTGCCGTCGTTGAAGATCACGGTGGCCTTGCCGGGGCCGCCGGAGACCACGTGGTCGTTCGTGACGATGTGCCCGTCGGCGCTGACCACGAAGCCGGAACCCTCGCTGGTGCCGCCGAGGCTGGCCACCCGGACGGTCACCACGCTGGGCAGTACCTTCTCGGCGACGCCGGCCAGCGACTCCGGCTTGCGCTGGGCGAGCGCCGGGGCCTGACCGGACTGCGCGCCCAGGGTGGGGACCGCGCCTCCGCCGCGCACCAGGGCGTACGTCAGGGCGCTGCCGAGCGAGCCGGCGAGCAGGGCGGTGATCAGCGAGATCAGCACCACCTGCCGGAATCCCGGCCGGTGCGGCGCGTCCGGGTCGGTGACCGGCTCCGGTTCGCCCCCGGCGTCGGCCGGGACTGCGGGCACCACCACCGCCGCGGGAGCGTACGGGTCGCGCCACGGGTCGGCCAGCGCGTCGGACCACCAGGGCGAGCTGCCGCCCCCGGCGCCCTGCGGCGGGCTTCCGGGCACCGGCCGTCCCGCCGGTGCCGGGGTCCCGCCGGGCTGGCGCCAGTCCCAGCCGTCGGTCACGTCGGTGCCTCCCAGTCCGTCCCGCATGTCCCGCGCCGGGGCCGGCGGAGCCGGCCGGCCGTGGCACACGGGACACGTCCAGGATTGCACGGATGCCCGGACCCGGTCAGGGGTTGCCCACCGTGATCGTCTCGGGGAGGCCACCGGCGGCTGCGCGCTTCGGATCACGCCTCTAGGCTCATACCGCCAACCCGCCCCTCGCACCACTCCCGCCGCCCGGAGGTGTCCCATCGCCACGGTCGCCAGTTCCGGCACCTCGACGGCCCAGGCGCTCCAGTTCGCCGAGTCGTACGTCACCGAGGACCTCGTCCTGCGGACCGCCCGCAGCCTCGCCCTGGAGGTGGGCGTGGACGCCGTCACGCCGGGGGCCGGGGCGGCCCTGCGGCTGCTCGCCGCCGCCGGCAACGCCCGGGCGGTGGTGGAGATCGGCACCGGCACCGGGGTCAGCGGCGTGTGGCTGCTGCGCGGGATGCGCCCGGACGGAGTGCTCACCACCATCGACGTGGAGGTGGAGCACCAGCGGATCGCCCGGCGGATCTTCCTGGAGGCGGGCTTCCCGGCGGGGCGTACCCGGATCATCACGGGCCGGGCCCTCGACGTGCTGCCGCGGCTCGCGGACGGCGCCTACGACCTGGTCTTCGTCGACGCCGAGACGGCCGGCTTCACCGCCTGCGTGGACGCCGCGCTGCGGCTACTGCGGCCGGGCGGGGTGCTCGCCCTCAACGGCGCCCTGGCTGGCGGCCGGATCGGCGACCCGGCCGCCCGGGACGTGGAGACGGTCACGGTGCGGGAGACGATCAAGGCGATCCGGGAGTCGGAGCACTGGACCCCCGCGCTGCTGCCGGTCGGGCACGGCCTGCTCGCCGCGGTGAAGGGCTGACCCCCCGCGCCGCGTCCGCGGGGCCGACCGCGTGCGTCAGCCCAGCGTCGCCAGCCAGCGCAGCAGCCCGCGTACGCCCCAGCCGGTGGCGCCCTTGGCCAGCTCGGCATCCGCGTCGTCGGACCAGGAGGGGGCGGACATGTCCAGGTGCACCCAGTGGTCCCGCAGGTCGCCGGTGAACTCGCGGAGGAACAGCGCGGCCACCACCGAACCGGCGCCCCGGGCCGGGGAGCTGTGCAGGTCGGCGAGCTCGCTGCCCAGGTATTCCACGTAGTCGGTGGCGAGCGGCATCCGCCAGGCCCGCTCGCCGGCTGCGTCGATGGCCGCCAGCAGGTCGGCGGCGAGCTGGTCGTTCTCGCTGTAGAGAGCGGCGTGCCGCTTGCCGAGTGCCACCGCGTTCGCACCGGTCAGGGTGGCCAGGTCGACCAGCAGGTCGGGCTTGAGCTCGCGCACCGCGTACGCCATGGCGTCGGCGAGCACCAGCCGACCCTCGGCGTCGGAGTTGGTGGACTCGCTGGTCAGGCCGCCGTAGTGGCGGACGATGTCGCCGGGGCGGAAGGCCGAGCCGCTGACCATGTTCTCGGCGAGCGGCGCGAGCGTGGTGACCCGGACGGGCAGCCGCAGCGCGGCGGCGCCCAGGGTCGCGGCCACCACAGCGGCGGCCCCGGCCATGTCCTTGCGCATCAGCTTCATGGCCGGCACCGGCTTGATGGAGATGCCGCCGGTGTCGAAGGTGATCCCCTTGCCGACCAGCACCACGTGGGTACGCGCGTCCGCCGGCCGCCAGTCCAGCTCGACCAGGCGGGGGCCGCTGGCGGAGCCACCGCCGACGGCCAGGATGCCGCCGAAGCCCTCGGCGGCCAGCTCCTCGGGACCGCGTACCCGCAGGTGCAGGTCGGGGTGGCCGGTCGCCGCGGCCGCGACCTGCCCGGCGAACCACTCCGGGTTCTTGACCGAGGAGGGGGTGTTGGTGAGGTCGCGGGCCAGCCGGGTCAGCTCGGCGGTGGTCCGCGCCGTCTCCAGGATCGGGGTGAGGGCGTCGGGGTCGGGGACCACCACGTCCACCTCGGCCAGTGCCGGCGCCCCGCCGGCCTCGGTCAGCCGGAACCGGTACGACCCGAGCAGCAGCCCTTCGACCAGGCCGCGCAGCGCCGCCGCGGCGTCGGCCGGGAGCGCCACCGTGATGTGCGTCTCATCCTTGGCGGCGCGGGCCAGCGCCGCGCCCGCGCTTCGCCAGCCCTGCTCGTCGCCGGCACCGACGCCGAGCAGCACCAGCCGGGACGGCGTGCCGCCGGGGCGCAGGTGCTCCCGGACCTCGCCCGCGTCGCCGGTCAGCCGGGCGACCGGGAGCAGCGCGGTCGCCTCGGCCCGGACGTCGTCGGCGGGTGGCGAGGCGGTCGGGACCAGGGCGGCCGAAGGGTCCGGCCCTTCGGGACGAACGGGCAGGACGAGGGTGTCGGGCCGCTCCGGCCCGGTCACCAGACGGATGGCCAGCACGCTGGACCGCACCTCCGAGAACTATTCACAAAGCACGACAATTCGCCGACGCCGGGCGCGATGAAGTCCCTGAGCCACCGGCAGCGAGCCGGTGGCTCAGGGACAGATGAACCGTACGCACGACCTGCGCCGCGCGGACCGCTCCTCGATCAGCCGGCGGCCGCCTTCAGCGCGTCACCCAGCGCGGTGGCCTCGTCGGGAGTCATCTCGACGACGAGCCGGCCACCACCCTCCAGCGGGACCCGCATGACGATGCCCCGGCCCTCCTTGGTGACTTCCAGCGGACCGTCGCCCGTCCGCGGCTTCATCGCCGCCATGTTGTCTCCCCTCAGACCTACACCAGGGTCGGTGGGTTGCCCCACAGCCACTTCGCCATGACCCCCCGCAACCGCCGCGGGGGCCTCGACCAACGATTTTCCCTGATGAACACCGCCGGACCCAAACCGAAGCAGCATTGATGTAACAGCATCTAGCTTATCTTGGATAGGCCTGTCACAATGTGCGGTCATGCAGGCACGGTCGGCACTCTTCGACCTGTACGGCGACCACCTCCGCGCCAGGGGTGGGCGCGCACCGGTCGCCGCCCTGGTCAAGCTGTTGGCACCGCTCGGGATCGCCCCTCCGGCGGTACGCACCGCCGTCTCCCGGATGGTCCGCCAGGGCTGGCTCGAACCCCTCCGGCTGGTCTCCGGACCGGGCTATTCGATCACACCAAAGGCGGCCCGACGACTCGACGAGGCAGCCACCCGGATCTACCGGACCGGCCGGCACAGCTGGGACGGCCGCTTCGATCTGCTGGTGCTGGAGGCCCCCGCCTCCCGCCGGGAACGGCAGCGGCTCGCCGCCAACCTGACCTTCCTCGGCTACGGCACACTCGACGACTGCACCTTGGTCGCCACCCGGCCGGGCGAGGACGTGGACGTCCTGCTCGCCGAGGCGGGCGTCCGCTACGAGCGGTTCACCGCCGCGCACGCCGCCGGCACCCCCGGTGCCATGGGCGTGGTCCGCCGCGCCTGGGACCTGGCCGAGATCGGCCGGGCGTACGAGCGGTTCGTCGCCGAGCAGAAGCCGCTCCTCTCCGGCGTCACGGTGCGCAGCAGCGACGAGGACGCGTACGCGGCCCGGTTCCGGCTCGTGCACGCGTGGCGTACGTTCCTCTTCCGGGACCCGCAGCTGCCCCCGGCGCTGCTCCCCGAGCGCTGGCCGGGCACCAGCGCGGCCAGTTTCTTCGACCGGCACGCGGCCCGGCTCCGGCCGGCCGCCGACCGGTACGTCGAGCAGTGCCTCGACGCCAGCAACCGCCTCGCCCGACAGAAGGGTCGTTAGAAACGTGACCGAGCCGCTGCTCGTCGACCGCACCGACGCCGTCGTCACCCTGACGCTGAACCGCCCGACGGCGATGAACTCGCTCGACGTGGCGCTCAAGGAGGCGCTCCGGGACACCCTCGCCGAGCTGGAGACCGACCGCTCGTGCCGGGCGGTCGTGCTGGCCGGCGCGGGCGGCGCGTTCAGCGCCGGGCAGGACCTGCGGGAGCACGTGCAGACCCTCGAGTCCGCCGACACCGACCCGCTCGGCACCGTGCGGGCCCACTACAACCCGATCGCCGCCCGGCTGGCCAACCTGCCCAAGCCGGTGGTCGCCGCGGTCCGGGGCATGGCCGCCGGGGCCGGCGCCTCGCTGGCGTTCCTCGCCGACTTCCGGATCGGCGGCCCGAAGACGAAGTTCCTGATGGCCTTCGCCGGGGTCGGGCTCGCTGCCGACACCGGCGCCTCCTGGACGCTGCCCCGGCTGGTCGGCCACGCCAAGGCCGTCGAGCTGCTGATGCTCGCCGAGCCGGTGGGTGCCGAGGAGGCCTGCCGGCTGGGCCTGCTGACCCGGCTGGTGGCGGACGACGAGCAGGTGCTGCCGGCCGCGCAGGAGCTGGCCGCCCGGCTGGCCGCCGGCCCGACCGTCGCCTACGGGGCGATCAAGCGGCAGCTCTCCATCGCCGACGCCGGCACCCTGGCCGACGCCCTCGCGGCCGAGGCGCAGGCGCAGTCGATCTGCGGCGCCACCGCCGACCACAAGGCCGCCACCATGGCCTTCGTCAACAAGCAGAAGCCCACCTTCGAGGGCCGCTGACCCGCCCATCCGGCTCGGCGGCGGCTCGCCCACGCCCTCAGCGGGCGACGTAGCCGCCGTCGACCGGGATGGTGTGCCCGGTGATCCAGGCCGCGTCGTCGGAGGCGAGGAAGGCCACCACTCCGGCCACGTCGTCCGGGGTGGGGATGCCCGGCTTCGGGTTGAACGACTCCATCTGCCGGCGCATCAGCGCCGGGTCCGGCGCACTGTCGATGAAGTGCTCCACCAGCGGGGTCAGCACCACGGTCGGGGCGACCGCGTTGACCCGGATGCCACGCGCCGCGTACTCGATCGCCGCGGAACGGGTCAGGCCGACGATGCCGGCCTTGGTGAAGGTGTACGGGGAGATGTTCTCCTGGGCGGCCAGCGCGGTGGTCGACGACGTGTTGACCACCGCGCCCCCGCCCCCGCGCAGCAACGCCTGGATGCCGAAGCGCAGGACGAAGAAGACGCCGTCGCCGTTGACCCGCCGGACCTTCTCCCAGTTCTCCACGTCCATCTCGTGCAGCGGCTGCTGCCGGCCGTCGATCCCGGCGTTGTTGAAGATGACGTCGACCCGGTCGTAGCGCCGCACGGCGTCGGCGAAGGCCTGCTCGACGGCGGCGGCGTCGCCGGTGTCCAGCGTCACCGCGTACCCGTCGGGCAGGCCGGCGGCCACCCCCTCGGCGCCCTCGGCGTCGATGTCGGCCACCACCACCCGGGCGCCCTCGGCCGCGAACCGTCGGGCCGCCGCCGCACCGAGCCCGGACGCCCCACCGGTGATGAACGCGACCTTGTCCTGGAACCGCATCCGACCCCCTCGCGGGGCCGGCCGACACCGGCCCTCCCCGGCACGTTAACCGGGGCCGCGTGGGTCAGTCGTCCTCTTCCGGATCCTGGTTGGCCTCCGCCCCGAGCACGAACGCCTGCATGGCCAGCTCGTCCCCGGCGGGCGAGACGAAGGCGGGCAGCTCCCGCGGGCCCAGCTCCTGCACGTACGCCCAGAACAGCCGGACCGCCTCGGCCGGCGACGCCGCCTCGATCGGCAGGTCGAGGCTGACCAGCCAGGACCGGCGGGCCGGCGGCGGGCCGATCCGGTCGGCCAGCTCCCGCCAGACGGCCGGGTCGAGACCGGTCACCGGCCCGTCCAGGGTCAGGCCGCCGACCGGGACCGGCTCGTCGAGCACCCGCCGGGTGTACGTCACCACGAGCGCCCCCGGACCGGCCTCGGACTGCGGGTCGTCCGGGTCTTCCCGGGTCTCGGCGGTGGCGAGGGCGACCCGGCCGAGGGCCACCAGCCGCACCGGCTCGTCGACCAGCACCGCGACCGGGTCACCGGGCCGGGGCCGGGCCGCGCCGTCCAGCCCGGTCAGCTCGAGCGTGTCGTGGTGGACCAGCCGCTCGGCCTCGTAGCGCTCGGCGGGCAGCAGCACCGCCCAGGCGCCGGTGCGCGGCTCGGTGTCGGTCATGCCCCAATCCCATCACGCCGGGCTGGTGGCGGTCCCGGCACGTCGGCCGGATGCCGCCCGCGTCACGCCCCGGCCGGGCCCCGGGTCGCGTGGCAGCCGGCGAGGTGGTCGTCCACCATGCCGGTGGCCTGCATAAGCGCATACGCCGTGGTCGGGCCGACGAAGCGGAAACCGCGCTTCTTGAGGGTCTTGGCCAGCCCGGTGGACTCCGGGGTGAGCGCCGGCACCTCCGCGAACGACCGGGGCCGGGCCGCCCGGGGCGCCGGCGCGTACGACCAGAGCAGCGCGGAGAGGCCGTCGGGCAGCTCCAGGGCGGCCCGGGCGTTGGCGATGGCGGCCTCGACCTTGGCCCGGTTGCGGACGATCCCGGCGTCGGCCAGCAGCCGGGCGATGTCGGCCTCGCCGTAGCCGGCGACCTTCTCGATCCGGAACTCGTCGAAGGCGAGTCGGAACGCGGGCCGCTTGCGCAGGATCGTCAGCCAGGAGAGGCCCGACTGGAACGCCTCCAGGGTCAGCCGCTCGTAGAGCGCGTCGTCGCCGCGCAACGGCCGGCCCCACTCCTCGTCGTGGTAGACGGCGTAGTCCGGGGTGCTCGCCCCCCAGGCGCAGCGGGCCAGCCCGTCGGCGCCGGTCACCAGGTCAGTCACGCCGTACACGGTAGGCCAGCCCACCGACAGCGGACCATGCTCAGGGCAGCCGGCCCTGCTCCACCAGCCGGGCGAACTTCCGCAGCGCCTGGGTCAGGCCGAACTTCGAGCCGGGCCAGAGCACCGGCCAGGCCACCCGGCCGGCCGGCCCAACGGGCAGGTGGAACCACTCGTGCCAGACCACCTGGGTCCGATCCCGGTCCAGCGGGGTGCAGCGCAGGACGCCGGGGCCGCGCAGCAGCTTGCCGCAGTGCACCACGCCGACCTCGTACGGCGCGTCCACCCGGACCACCCGCATCTCGTCCCGCACCACGGCCGGGCCGAGCGTGGTGACCGCCTCGACCAGGCTCCCCTCGCCGCCGTTCCCCTCGACCATCCGGACGGTGGTGAACGGAATCCAGTCGGACTGCCGCTCCCAGTCGGTCAGCGCCGCGAAGACCCGCTCGGCCGGCGCGTTGACGATCACCGTCGCGGTGACCTCGCCGGCACCGGGTTGGGCCGCCTCGGCGAGGCCGTCCGCGCCCTCCGGCCCGGTCACGCCGACTCCGAGCGGACCACCGGGCCGCGTTCCCGGTCGCCGCCGGCCCGGCCGGCGGCGCCGTTGGCGTGGCCCGTCGTGGGATCGGCGGGCGGCCGGAGGGCGGCGTCGCTCGCCGGCTGGTCCACCGGCGCCGCGACCGGGGCCACCGGGGCGGCCGGGGTCGGAGCCTCGGGGCTCGGCAGCGGCGCCACGTCCTCGACGGCCGCGGCGGCGGGTGCCTCCGCCACGCCGGCCTCGGCGGTGAGCGCGTTGGCCGGCGTCCCGGTGGACGGCGCGTCGGCGGTCCCGGTGTCGGCGGTCGACCCGTCGGTGCCCGGGTTGACCCGGTCGGTCGCGGTGTCGGCGGCCGGCGCGGTCCCGGCGGCCTCCTCGCGGGCGCGGCGCAGCGCGTCGGCCTCCTCCGTGCGGCCCTCGCGGAGCGCGGCGATCTCGGCCTCGAGCACGCCGATCAGCTCCGACTTGTAGCCGATGTCGTACGCGGCCCGGCGCATCGCCTGGTCGACCTGGGCCATCCGGTAGCCGCGCAGCCCGGTGTCGAAGCGCACCTCGGCGATGTCCGACTCGCGCAGCGGGCGGCTGCCCGGCAGGGGCACGGCTCGCCCGTCCGGCTCGGTCGGCACCAGGCCCGGATCCCGCCCGGAGACCAGCACCGTCACCCCGAACACCACCGCCGCCACGGTCAGCGCGACGACCAAGAGGAGCAGAACCTCACCCATGGGGAGATCGTGGCATGCGGGACGGCGCGGGGCGAGCCCTCCACCCGCTCCGGCCATGATTCGGAGCCGGGCGTACCGCCCGGGCCGGTTGCGGCGCGACCGGATAGCGTCGGGGGCGGCCGGCGCAGGACCGGAGATCAGGAGGCGGGCATGGCCGGGGCGCTGCGGCTCGGTGGGCGGACCTTCTCCCCCGGTGAGCTGGTGGTGATGGCGATCGTCAACCGCACGCCGGACTCGTTCTTCGACCGGGGCGCCACCTTCGCCCAGGACAGCGCATTGCGCGCGGTGGAGCGGGCGGTGGCCGAGGGCGCGGAGATCATCGACATCGGCGGCGTGAAGGCCGGCCCGGGCGACGAGGTCGACGTGGCCGAGGAGATCCGCCGGACGGTGGACACCATCGCCGCGGTCCGGGCCGCCTTCCCGGACGTGATCATCTCGATCGACACCTGGCGGGCCGAGGTGGCGGTGGAGGCGGTGGCGGCCGGCGCCGACCTGCTCAACGACACCTGGTCGGGGGCGGACCCGGCGCTGGCCCGGGTCGCCGCGGAGACCGGCGCCGGGCTGGTCTGCTCGCACGCGGGCGGGCTCACCCCGCGTACCCGGCCGCACCGGGCCGCGTTCGACGACGTGGTCGCCGACGTGGTGGCGACGGTGACCGGGCTCGCCGAGCGCGCGGTCGCCGTCGGCGTACGCCCGGACGGGATCCTGATCGACCCGGCGCACGACTTCGGCAAGAACACCCGCCACTCGCTGGAGATCACCCGGCGGCTGGGTGAACTCACCGACACCGGGTGGCCACTGCTGGTCGCCCTGTCGAACAAGGACTTCATCGGCGAGACGCTGGACCTGCCGGTGCCGGAGCGGCTCGAGGGCACCCTCGCCGCCACCGCCGTGTCGGCCTGGCTGGGCGCCCGGGTGTTCCGCGCCCACCAGGTACGCGAGACCCGCCGGGTGCTCGACATGGTCGCCTCGATCCGGGGTGACCGGCCGCCGACGCTGACCCGGCGCGGCCTGGCCTGAGCCGGGGTCAGGTCCAGCGGAGGATGTTCTTGCGCCAGGCGTAGAGGATGCCGAGCGCCACCACGGCGACGAAGACCGCCATCTCCACCACGGTGGTCACGCCGAACCCGGGCCGGTCGAAGACCAGCGCCCAGGGGAAGAGGAACACGGCCTCGACCGCGAAGAGCACGTAGAGGTACGCGTACACGTAGTACCGGATCTGCATCTGCGCCCAGTCGCCGCCGACCGGGTCGAGGCCGCACTCGTAGCTGGCCCGCTTGCCCCAGGGATCGGCCGGACGGTCAGGACGTAACACCCGATTGGCCGAGAACGCAGTAACGAAGAAGAGGACGGCGGCGAGCAGCAGGAGACCGAGCGTGGCGTACGAGCCGAGGTAACCGGTCACGAGCGGGAGCCTACCGTCCCGGCCGCCGGCGCGGCCGGCACACGTTACGGATTTGTTTCCTTCTGGAACTAGTGCCGGACGGCAACCATTACCGAATAATGAAATTTCACTGAGCGTCACGGAGGACAGATGGCCCGCCCCCGCGTACGCCCCGCCGAGCGGGTCGCGCACCGACGTATCCCCGCGCTGCTCGGGCCCGCGTTGGCCGCCGGCCTCGTGGCGGCGGTCGCGGTGGCGCCCGGGTGGGCGACGGCCTCGCCGACAGTGACCGGCGTGGTCCGCGCGGCGACCGACCCGGCGGCCGAGCCGGGCACCGATCCGACCCCCACGGTGGACCCGACCGCGACCGACCCGGCGCCCACCACCGCGCCGCCGACCGAGAGCGCGCCGCCGGAGACCACGCCACCGCCCCCGCCGACCACCGACCCGGCCCCGACCACCACCGAGCCGGCGCCGCCGGTCCCCACCGCCGCGCCGACCACCACCGCGCCCGCTCAGCCGCCCGTCGCCCCGCGCCCGCCGGTCCCCGGCCGGCCCGGCGGTGGCCCGCTCGGGGTGCACGTCACCACCGGGGACGTCGCCCTCACCTCCGCCTACTGGAACGCGCACAGCACGGTGACCACGATGCGGGTGACCGTGACCAACACCGGCGGCACGGCGGAGCGGATCGGCCTCCGTTACACGCTGCCGGCCGGGCTCACCGACGCGGGGACCCCGGGCTGCGCGTCCGCCGGCGGGGGCAGCTACCGCTGCGGCGAGTGGCGTGCCGCCCCGGGCGCCCGGTTCAGCAGTAGGATCCGGATCCGGGTCGCCGGCACGGCCTGGCGGTCCATGCCGCTGAGCGGCTCGGTCCGGGTGACCGCCACCGCGCCGGGGGGCGCCGGCCCGGCCACCGACGATGAGGGCTTCGCGGTCCTCTTCCCGCCCGGCCCGCCGGTCCCCGGCATCTCGCTCCGCGCCGACGAGGTGGCCTTCGACATCAGCGGCGCCCCGACCGCCCTCTCCGTACGCCTCGGCAACACCGGCCGGGTGGACGCCGCCGGGCGGGTCGAGGTGGTGCTCCCCGGCGGGGTGACCGCCACCGAGGCGCCCGCCGGCTGCACCCCCGTGGCCCCCGACCGCACCCGCTGTGAGCTGGGCACCCTCCCGGCCGGACGCACCGCCACCCTGCGGCTGCCGGTGACCGCCACGGCCGAGGCCCAGCGCCGGGCCCCGCTCGCCGGCGCCGTGGTCGGGCGGCTCGACCCGCGCAGCGGCCGGGAGCGGCAGGTGCAGATGAGCTTCCGGATCAACGCCGCCGCCGCGCTGACCACCCCGCCGGTCGGCACGCCGACCCCTACCGGCTCCCAGGGCGTCCTGGCCGCCGCCGAAAGGCAAACCGGCGGGCTCGGCCTCAGCTCCGTGCAGCAGACGGCGACCATCCTGATCGCGGTCTCCGCGCTGGTGGTGCTCCTTGCCCTCGCCCTGGCGACCACGTCGCTGCGCCGCCGGATGAACGGTCCGACCGGGCAGGACTGACCGTGCGGCCGGCGGCCGGCGGCCGGCGGCCGGTGATCTGAATTACGGGTCGCGGTACTAAACCCGGCGAAGCCGGGCATACACCTGCCCGATCAGGTCCCATACGTCGGACCTCCACCAAGGTTGCCCTAAGGGCCCGACGTAGGCTCTGACGTGAGAAATGGAGCAGGCCGGGCCAGGAGACGGACGGCCGGCGGCAGCAGCGCGTCAAGGAGGGCACGTGGCCGGGCAGACCGGGGTCACCAACATGTTCAGCCGCCCCTGCGACGGCGCTGAGCGAAGCGAGGTGCGGGCGTGACCAAGCAGATCCGTCAACTGGACCGGGTGGTGATCCGGTTCGCCGGGGACTCCGGCGACGGGATGCAGCTCACCGGTGACCGGTTCACGTCGGAGACGGCCCAGCTGGGCAATGACATTTCGACGTTGCCGAACTTCCCGGCGGAGATCCGCGCGCCGGCAGGCACCCTGCCGGGGGTGTCGAGCTTCCAGGTGCACTTCGCCGACTACGACATCCTGACCCCGGGGGACGCGCCGAACGTGCTGGTGGCGATGAACCCGGCCGCGCTCAAGGCGAACCTGACGGACCTGCCCCGCGGTGCGGACATCATCGTGAACACCGACGAGTTCACGAAGCGGAACCTGGCCAAGGTCGGCTACCAGGTCAGCCCGCTCGACGACGACTCCCTCGACGGCTACGTCGTGCACCCGGTCGCCCTGACGTCGATGACGATCGGCGCGCTGACGGAGCTCGAGGTGTCGAAGAAGGACGCGGAGCGGGCGAAGAACATGTTCGCCCTCGGCCTGCTGTCCTGGATGTATTCGCGGCCGTACGAGTCGACGTTGCGGTTCCTGGAGCGCAAGTTCGCCGCCCGCCCCGAACTGGTCGCGGCGAACGTGGCCGCGTTCCGCGCGGGCTGGAACTTCGGGGAGACGACCGAGGACTTCTCGGTGCGCTACGAGGTGAAGCCGGCGAAGATGCTGGCGGGCACCTACCGCAACATCACCGGCAACGCCGCGCTGTCGCTGGGCCTGGTGGCTGCGGGGGTCCGGTCGGGCCTGCCGGTGTTCCTCGGGGCGTATCCGATCACCCCGGCGTCGGACATCCTGCACGAGCTGTCCAAGCACAAGCGCTTCGGCGTGGTCACCATGCAGGCCGAGGACGAGATCGCCGCGATCGGCGCCGCCCTGGGTGCCTCCTACGGCGGCTCCCTCGGGGTCACCACCACCAGCGGCCCCGGCGTCGCCTTGAAGGGGGAGACGATCTCCCTGGCCGTGGCCCTCGAACTGCCGCTGGTGATCGTCGACGTGCAGCGGGCCGGCCCGTCCACCGGTATGCCGACCAAGACCGAGCAGGCGGACCTCAACATGGCGCTGTACGGCCGCCACGGTGAGGCCCCCGTCGCGGTGATCGCCCCCAAGAGCCCCGCCGACTGCTTCTACGCGGCATTGGAGGCGGCGCGGATCGCGTTGACGTATCGCACGCCGGTGATCCTGCTGTCGGACAACTACGTGGCCAACGGCTCCGAGCCGTGGCTGCTGCCGGACGTGGAGTCGCTGCCGGACCTGCGGGTGGCGTTCACCACCGCCCCGAACGGGGAGGACGGCACCACCTTCCTGCCCTACCTGCGCGACCCGCAGACGTTGGCCCGGCCGTGGGCGATCCCGGGCACGCCCGGGCTGGAGCACCGCATCGGCGGCCTGGAGAAGGCCGACAAGACCGGCGACATCTCCTACGACCCGGCCAACCACGACTTCATGGTCCGCACCCGCGCCGCCCGCATCGAAACCATCCCGGTGCCCGACGTCGAGGTGGAGGACCCCGACGGCGACGCCCGGGTCCTGGTGCTCGGCTGGGGGTCGACGTACGGGCCGATCGGGGCGGCCTGCCGGGGCCTGCGCCAGCGTGGCCTGAAGATCGCCCAGGCGCACCTGCGGCACCTCGCGCCGATGCCGGCCAACCTCGGCACGGTGCTCAGCGCCTACGACAAGGTCGTGATCCCGGAGATGAACCTCGGCCAACTCGCCCACGTGGTCCGGGCGAGGTACCTGGTCGACGCGATCGGCTACAACCAGGTCCGCGGCCTGCCGTTCACCGCCGCGGAACTGGAGACGATGCTGGAAGAGGTCGTGAAGAATGTCTGAGCCCATCGCCCTCAAGCTCACCGCCAAGGACTTCAAGTCCGACCAGGAAGTGCGCTGGTGCCCCGGCTGCGGCGACTACGCGATCCTCGCCGCCGTGCAGGGCTTCATGCCGGAACTCGGCATCCCGCGGGAGAACATCGTCTTCATCTCCGGCATCGGCTGCTCGTCCCGGTTCCCGTACTACATGAACACCTACGGGATGCACTCGATCCACGGTCGCGCGCCGGCGATCGCCACCGGCCTGTCGGTGACCCGCCCGGACCTGTCGGTGTGGGTGGTCACCGGCGACGGCGACGCCCTGTCCATCGGCGGCAACCACCTCATCCACGCGCTGCGCCGCAACGTCAACCTCAAGATCCTGCTGTTCAACAACCGGATCTACGGCCTCACCAAGGGCCAGTACTCCCCGACGTCGGAGACCGGCAAGATCACCAAGTCGACCCCGGTCGGCTCGGCGGACGCCCCGTTCAACCCGCTGTCGCTGGCGCTCGGCGCGGAGGCCACCTTCGTCGCCCGGACCATCGACTCCGACCGCAAGCACCTGCAGTCGGTGCTCCGCGCGGCCGCTCAGCACGAGGGGTCGGCGTTCGTGGAGATCTACCAGAACTGCAACATCTTCAACGACGGCGCCTTCGACCAGCTGAAGGAACCGGCCACCCGCGACGACTTCCTCATCCGGCTGGAGCACGGGCAGCCGATCACCTTCGGCAAGGACGGGCAGTTCTGCGTCGTCCACCCGCCCGGCGGGTTCGGCCTGGAGGTCCGCGACACGGCGGCCACCCCGGCCGAGGAGATCGTGGTGCACGACGCCACGGTCACCGACCCCGCGTACGCCTTCGCCCTGTCCCGGCTCCCCGGGCTCGACCTGCGCAACACCCCCATCGGGGTGTTCCGCTCGGTGGCCCGGCCGTCCTACGACGCGGTGGTGCAGGAGCAGGTGACCACTGCCCGGTCGAAGGTCACCGAGACCCAGGAGCAGCAGCTCGCCGGCCTGCTCGCCAGCGGCGACACCTGGACGATCAGCTGACCGTCGCCGCGCCACTCGGGCGGAAAGGGTGGTCACTCCGTGCGGAGTGACCACCCTTTCCGTTCGTCGGGCGGGGCTCAGCGCGCGGCGGCGGCCGGCACCCAGAGTTCGTCGATCTCCCGCTGGGCCGTGGCGAGGCTCGCCTCGTGCAGGGGGATCAGCTCAGCCATGGCCGGGTTCACCGGGGCCAGCGTCAGCTCGGCGGCGATGAAGCGCGGCTCCAGACCGGTCATCGAGAGGCCGTGCGGAAGCCAGGGCTCGGCGTGGTCCCAGCCCTCCCGCGGCGTGCCGGGGCCGTAGCCGCCGCCCCGGCTGGCCAGCACGATGAACTCCCGGCCGCCCAGCAGCCCCGCGCCGGTGCTCGGGTCGTACGCGATGCCCGGGGCGATGAGGTGGTCGACCCAGGTCTTCACGCTGCTCGGCGCGCCGTAGTTGTAGAGCGGGAGGCCCAGCACGATCGTGTCGGCCCGCTTCACCTCGTCCACCAGCTGCTCGGTCAGCTGCCAGGACGCACGCTGCGCCGGCGTGTGCTGCTCCGGCGGCACCATGCGCGCCAGGCCGCCCGCCTCGTCGAGGTGCGGCAGCGGCTCCCGGCCGAGGTCGCGGTAGGTGACCGTGCCGCCCGGGTGGGCGGTCCGCCACGCCGCGGCGGCACGAGCGGTGAGCTGCCGGCTGACCGAGTGCTCGCCCCGGATGCTCGAGTCGATGTACAACAGGTGTGGCATTTGGCTACCCCTTCACAGATGGTTTGTGTAGCGCCAATCATTTATAGCAGGCCGATGTTCCGCAGCCCGGGTAAACTGGGTCACATGCCAGCCGTGCCGGTCGAGGAGTCGGAGCGTCGCTCCGGGGCGCTGCTCGACTACCTGGCCCGGCGGATGCGGCTGCGGTCGGAATCGGTGCTCGCACCGCTCGGCCTGCGGCCCCGGCACCTGGTCGCGCTCACCGTGCTGCGCAGCGCGGGCGACATCAGCCAGCAGGCCCTGGCCGGCACGCTGCAGATCGACAGCACGAACGTCGTGGGGCTGCTCAACGACCTGGAGGCGGCGGGCCTGGTCGAGCGGCGGCGCTCACCCGAGGACCGCCGCCGCCACGTCGTGAGCCTCACCGGGACCGGTGCGAAACGCCTCAAGGAGGCGGAATGCGCCCTCGCCGCCGTCGAGGACGAGGTGCTCGGCGCGCTGGACCCGGCCGAGCGCGAAACGCTCTACGAGCTGCTCCGGCGGGCGACCAGCGGGGCGTCGGTGTCCTGCGCCGACGCGCCGGCGGCCTGCGCCGAGGCGATCACCGGCGACCGGGATCCGGACGCCGCCTGTTGAGCTGCCCGCCCCGGCGCCACGCCGGGCCGAGCGCTCCGGTGCCGGCGACCGGCCCGCGGCGGATCAGGACGGTCAGATGACCGGTGTCGACTGGGAGCGGTCGTCGCGGACGTGCACCAGCATGTCGCCGGTCTCGATGACCGCGCCCGCCCGGTCGTTCAACGTGACCACCTTGCCCCGGCGGACCAGCGCGATGACCAGCGAGTCCAGCTCGCGGGGCGAGCGGCCCACCTCGCTGCGCTCGGCGGAACGCATGGCCAGCGCCATGCCCTGCCCGGGGGTGAGCAGGTCCTCCACCACGTCGATCAGCGGTGGGGCGGAGGTGGAGAGGCCGAGCAGCCGGCCGGCGGTCGCCGAGGAGACGATGACGTGATGCGCCCCGCTCTGCTTGAGCAGCGGCGCGTTCTCCGCTTCGCGCACGGCCGCGATGATCCGGACCTGACCGGCGGTGAGCTGGCGGACGGTCAGCGCCACCAGCACCGAGGCGTCGTCGCTGTCGGTCGCGATGATCACCGCCTTGGCGGTGCGGACGTGCGCCTCCTCCAGCACGGACGAGCGGGTGGCGGAACCCTCGATCGCGACCAGCCCGGCCGAGGTGGCCTGCCGCAGCAAGGCGCCGTTCCGCTCCACCACCACGATCCGGGACTTGTCCGTACCGTTCTCCAGCAACGCGGAGACGGCGCTGCGACCCTTGGTGCCGTAGCCGCAGATGATGACGTGGTCCTTCACGGTCCTCCTCCAGCGCGACAGGCGACGGCCGGTCCGGTACTGCTCGGTCAGGACTTCCAGGGTGGTGCCGACCAGGATGATCAGGAAGAGCACCCGGGCGGGGGTGACGAACAGGACGTTGACCAGGCGGGCCGACGGGGCGGCCGGGGTGATGTCGCCGTACCCGGTGGTGGAGAGCGAGACCACCGCGTAGTAGAAGCAGTCGAGGAGGCTGAGCCCGTCCTCGTTGACGTCGCGGTAGCCGTCCCGGTCGAGCCAGACCACGGTCACCACGGCGAACACCAGGGCCAGGGCGGCGAGCAGGCGCAGACTCAGCGCGCTCAGCGGCCCCCGCCGTTGCGCGGGAAAATGGATCACCGTCGGTCCTGCTCCGCCGCCGTCGCCTGCACGTCCACAAGATAGCGGGTACGCGGTGTTCCGGCCTCCCGGGTGGGCCGCCCGGCCGGCCGGGCCGATGCCGGCCGCGGGTACGGGGCATGATGGGAGCGTCCCGGGACGACGACCGCGAGGAGGCCCGCATGTCGTTGCTGCGACGGGTGATCGGCGGGGTGCTGCGCCGGGTACGGCTGCGGCAGGGCCGCACGCTGCGGGAGGTCGCCCAGGCGGCCGGGGTCTCGCTGCCCTACCTGTCGGAGGTGGAGCGCGGCCGCAAGGAGGCCTCCTCCGAGGTGCTGGCGGCGATCTGCCGGGCCCTCGGCCTCCACCTCTCCGACCTGCTGGAAGAGGCCCGCGACGAGTTGCGCCGGGTGGAGCGGCGGACGCCGGTGACCTCGGGGTCGGGCCTGGTCCGGCTGGAGCGGGCCCCGGTCCACCGGGGCGACGGCGTGCGCCTGCAGGTCGGGCCGCGCCGCGGCCGCCCACTGCCGCACGCGGTCGGCCGGCCGGCCGGACCGGGGGCGCGCCTGGGCACGCCGCTGCTCGGCACGCGGGGCACGCTCCGGACGGACCTCGGGCTGCCGGTGGGCGGCCCCGCCGCCGGATACGCCACGCCCACGATGCTCGGCACCGGCTCCCGGATCTGGCTGTTCCCCACCCCGCCACCCGCGCGCCGACGCCCGCGTACCGCCCGGGCGGTGATCCGGCGGCGGACCGCCCGGGTCTGACCGGACAGCGCCCGGCGGGCCGCCCCGGCAGGGGACGTCCCGGGCTGGCATCCGTCGATGGACGTGTTTGATCTCCCGCGCCGGTGTCCCGGCAGCTACGGTGTGTGCCATGACCGGCGTAACGCCCCTCGTCGACGCCCTGATCGGACTGGGTCTCACCCAGTACGCGGCGCGCGCCTACCTCGCCCTGGTGACGCGCGACCGGTACACCGCCGCCGAACTCGCCCGCGCCTCGGGCGTGCCCCGGCAGCGCATCTACGACGTGCTCAACTCGCTGAGCGAGCGGGGGCTGGTCCGGGTCCGCCCCGGCCCGGTGGTGCGCTACGCGGCCGTCGACCCGGAGGCCGCGGTGAACCGGATGATGACGGTCCACCGCACCGCGTACGAGCAACGCGAGCGGACCGGCGCCGAACTCGTCGACCAGCTCGCTCCCCTGTGGACCCGCGGCCGGTCCGAGGACGACCCGCTCGACTACGTCGAGGTCATCCGGGACCGGGACCTGCTCGCCGAACGCTTCGCCGAACTCCAGTCCAGCGCCCGGCACCAACTGCTCACCCTCGCCAAGCTGCCGTACCTGGTGGTGGAGAACCCGACCGGCCTGGAGGCGGCGCGCCGGCTGTCCCGGGCCGGCGGCGACGTCCGCTGCGTCTACGAGCACGCCATGCTGGACAACCACGACATGGTCGACGACGTGCGGGGTTTCCTCGACGCGGGCGAACGGGCCCGGTTGGTCGCCGAGGTGCCGATGCGGCTGTGCATCGCCGACGGCGCCCGGGTGCTCATGTCGATGCGGGACCCGCGGGCGGACGAGGCGTCCAGCACGTCCCTGCTGATCGAGCACCCGGCGCTCGCCCAGCTGCTGATCCAGGCGTACGAGACGATCTGGTCGGGCGGCGAGGACTTCGCGTCCGCGGTGGCCCGGGCCGGGGTGCCGACCGGCTGAGTCCGGCCGGTTCTGCCCACGGCGGATCTGCCGCCGGCAGAATCCCTGGGCTCCCGCCCACCGCTCGCCGGAGGCTGGAGACCACCGGTTCCCGGGCGGTCCGTCGCCCGCCGGCGGCACGGAGGGTGGTCAGGTCATGGGGTACGGCATCTGGATGCTGGACGAGGGGCAGCCGTCCCTCGGCGACCGGGTCTTCGAGCGGCTGCTCAAGGAGCGGATCATCTTCCTCGGCAACGAGGTCACCGACGCCTCGGCCAACCAGATCTGCGCGCAGATCCTGCTGCTGGCCGCCGAGGACCCGGAGCAGGACATCTTCCTCTACATCAACTCGCCGGGCGGCTCGGTCAGCGCCGGGATGGCCGTCTACGACACCATGCGGTACGTCAAGAACGACGTGGCGACCCTGGCCCTGGGGCTGGCCGGTTCGATGGGGCAGTTCCTGCTCTGCGCGGGCACCGCCGGGAAGCGCTTCGCGCTGCCGCATTCGCGGATCATGATGCACCAGCCGTCGGGCGGGATGGGCGGCACGGCCGCCGACATCACCATCCAGGCGGAGAACATGCTGCACGTGAAACGGACCATGCAGGAGCTGATCGCCCGACACAGCGGGCGCACGCTGGAGGAGATCCAGCGCGACTGGGACCGGGACCGCTGGTTCACCGCCGAGCAGGCCCGCGAGTACGGCCTGATCGACCAGGTGGTCGCCAGCGCGGAGCAGCTGCCCGGCTGAGGGCGGGACGGCCGGAGACGGGGGCGGCCGGCGGGGTGACCCCGCCGGCCGCCGGGTCGTCGCTCCTGATCAGGGGTAGCTGACCACGGGGCTGGTGCCGTATGAGCCGACGACCGGGGTGCCGGCCTCGTTGACGGTGCGTTCGATGCCGCCGCTGCCGTCGAGGAAGACGGTGATCGCGTCGTGGAACCGCACGCCGGCCCGGCGCGGCGCCTCGATGGCCCGGTCGCACCGGATGTCCACGCCCTGGTTGAAGTACGAGTAGACGCCCAACCCCCACGCCTCGTGCTCGCGTACGTGGTCGGCGACCTTGTACGACGCCCAGCCGTTGCCGGTCGGGCTGCGCCAGGCCGCCTGGCTCGGCGGGTCGTAGGGCAGCTCGCTCTGGTAGAAGACGGTCCGGCCGCGCTCGCCGTTCCAGACCGTCTGCCAGCGCTGGTAGTGCTCGACGAAGAGCCCGTAGGCGGTCACGTCGTCGCCGTTGACCACCACGCCTGTGTCGGCGGTGTTGACGGTCCAGCCGATGGTGCCCGGCTTGCCGTGGTCGCCGCGCCAGGCCCAGATGTTGTCGATCAGGGTGTGCCGGCTGTTCACCACCAGGCTGGTCCCCGCCCGACCGGCCAGCGGTCCGCCGATGCGGAAGAAGACGTCCTGGAGCGAGATGGGGTTGGTGGCGTGCGAGCAGTGGCTGTGGCGCTTGCCGACCTCGACCAGCACCTCGGACTCCACCGGCCCGGCGTCGACCAGCACCCCGGCGATGCGGACGCCGTCGACGTCCTCGATCCGCAGGGCCGCGTCACCGGTGGTCGGGGCGAGGCTCGGCATGCCGAGGCCGAGCACGACGGTGTCCGGGTGCTTGACCCGGAGCGCCCGGTTCAGGTGGTAGACGCCCGGGGTGAGCAGCAGGTGCCGTCCGCGGGAGAGTTCCTGGTTGATCCGCTCGGCGGAGTCGGTGGGCTTGGCGATGAAGAAGTCGGCCAGTGGCAGCGAGGGCACCGGTCGGGCGCCCGCGCCCCAGGTGGTGCCGGCGGTGTCGCGGCGCAGCGCGGGCACGGCCACCCGCCAGGCGCCCGCGGCGTCGACGTACAGGTACGGCTTCTCCCGGGTCACCGGGCTGGTCGGCAGGGTGGTGTAGGGCGGGTTCGGGAAGCCCTGTGCGGGGGCGCCGACCACGCCGGAGAAGACCTGGTTCCAGACCCCGTTGGTCCAGTCGCCGCCGAGCTCGCTGTCCCGGGTCAGCCACTGCTGCTGGGAGCCGTTGATGGTGATGCCGTCCACCTTGGAGTCGGCGATGTAACCGCCGCTGGAGTAGCCGCCGTTGCCCGGCTCCAGCCAGAGGATGCCCTTGATGTGCACCCGCCGCATCGGGGACGCCTGGGAGACCGCCCACTGGTTCGACCAGTCGGTCGGGCTGACGGCGAGGTTCTCCACCGAGCGCCAGAAGTTGGTCAGCGCGGAGATCCCCGCCGGCGAGCCCGGGTCGGGTTGGCCGATCACCCGGACCGCGCCGTGGATCTCCACGTCGTCGGGGTGCTCGCCGACGCCCGCCACGGTCGTGTAGTAGCCGAGCCGGGCGTTCACCTCGTACCGGCCGGGCTTGAAGAGCACGGCGTACCGGTCGGCGCCCATCTCGTTGTGCTCCTGGGCGGCGAAGATCTGGTCCAGGGTGGACTGGATCTCCGCGGTCGGGGTGGCCGGGTCGTAGACGAGGACGTTCGGGCCGAAGTCGGGCTCGGTGGCGGCGTCGGGGCGCGCCGGGGACGCGGCGGCGGCCGGCAGCGCCGGAAGGCCGAGGGCGGTGAGCGACGCCGCCGAGGCGGCGGTGACGGTGAGGAAGCGGCGGCGGGAGGGGTCGAGTTGTCTCATCTGCCTGCCTGTTCGGTGGGGGTACGGAGGAGCAGGAGCCGGAGAGCGCTCTCTGCGCCGTTCCTACCCCAAACCGACCCCGCACGCCAGATGGCAGCGGTTCCGGAATTGTCAGTGGGCGTCGTAGCGGGCCCGGGCGGCCTCCACCTCGGCGAGGTGGTTGGTGGCCCACGCCTCCAAGCCGGCGACCAGGTCGAGCAGGGTGCGACCGAGGTCGGTGAGCGCGTAGTCGACCCGGGGCGGCACGCTCGGGTGCACGGTGCGCGTGACGATGCCGTCCCGCTCCAGGCCGCGCAGGGTCTGGGTGAGCATCTTCTGGCTGATCCCGTCGACCCGGTCGGCCAGTTCGCCGTAGCGCTTGTCCCCGTTGGCGAGGGTGAGCACGATCAGCACGCTCCAGCGGTCGCCGATCCGGTCCAGGACCTTCCGGCTGCCGCAGTTCCGGTTGAACGGGTCCGCCTGCACAGCTTTACTCTCTTTCAGTGCGTATCGAACTTGAAGGTGCCTACTCTCCAACGGGAAGTAGCATGCGGTTGTTCCCGTTGCCGTGGGATGACAGTTCATGTCGCAACCACAGGGAGCCTTCATGTCCATCGTCGTCACCGGCGCCACCGGCCCGCTCGGCCGCCTGATCATCTCCTCGCTGCTCGACCGGGGCGTACCGGCCGGCCAGATCGTGGCGCTCGGCCGCAACATTGACCGCCTCGCCGAACTCGCCGGGCGCGGAGTGGTCACCCAGCGGGCCGACTACGACGACCCCGCGTCGCTCCAGGCGGCCTTCGCGGGCGCCGACAAGCTGATGTTCGTCTCCGGCAGCGAGGTCGGCAAGCGCGTGGTGCAGCACGGCAACGTGGTCACCGCCGCCAAGGAGGCCGGCATCGGGCTGATCGTCTACACCAGCATCGCCAACGCGGAGACCTCCAGCCTGGTGCTCGCCGCCGAGCACAAGGCGACCGAGCAGCTGATCCGCGACTCCGGGGTGCCGCACGTGTTCCTGCGCAACAGCTGGTACCTGGAGAACTACACCGCCCAGCTGCCCACGTACCGCCAGCATGGGGTGGCGGGGGCGGCGGGTGACGGGCGGGTCAGCGCCGCCACCCGCGCCGACTACGCCGAGGCCGCGGCGGCGGTGCTCACCGCCGAGGGTCCGGCCGGCACGGTGTACGAGCTGGGCGGCGCGCCGTTCACCATGACCGAACTGGCCGCCGAAATCTCCCGCCAGACCGGCGCCGAGGTCTCCTACGTCGACCTGCCGGTGGACAAGTACACGGAGCTGCTGGTCGCGGCCGGCCTGCCCGAGGGCTACGCGGCCGTGCTCGCCGACGGCGACCGCGGCCTCGCCCAGGGCGAGCTGGAGGTCGGCGACGACCTGGCCAAGCTGCTCGGCCGCACGCCGACCACGCTCGCCGAGGCGATCCGCGCGGCGCTCTGACTCCTCCATCGCCGCCCCGGCCGAGCCGGGGCGGCGACGGACCGGCTCAGGCCGGCTCGGCGCGCAGCTGCACCAGCTCGTCGACCAGGGTCTCCACGTAGTCGGCCGTCTCCTCCCAGCAGGTGACGGCCATGCAGCGGATGCCCATCGCCTTGACCGGGTAGTCGTTGCCGCCCGCGTCGAGCCGGTCGCCGACGAAGAGCACGTTGTCGGTCTTCAGGTCCAGGCACTCCAGCAGCTTGCGCATGCCGTACGCCTTGTCCACGCCCTTGCGGGTGACGTCGATCGAGGTCGAGCCGCCGCCGCGGACCTCCAGGTCGGGCAGCTTCTCGGCGACCGCGTCCCGGAGCCGCTTCTTCTTGCTGCCGTCCGGGTCCCAGCCGTACTTCTCGGCTGGCGGGGCCGACTGGCCCAGCGCGGAGAAGGTGATCTGGCTGCCCCGGTCCTCGATGATGTCGCCCCAGGTCTTCGGCTCCCAGAGACCCAGCGCCTTGGCCGACTCGGTGAGCGCCTCGATCACGCGCGCCTTGTCCGCCTCGCTCAGGTCCTCGGCGTACACCAGCCGCCACTCGCCGTCCTGCCAGCGGTAGTAGCGGGTGCCGCAGGTCGGCATCAGGTGCAGCCGGCCGCGCTGCTCCTCGGTCAGGTCCAGGTGGGCCAGCACCTGCGCCTCGAACTGCTCGAAGCGGCCACCGGAGATGATCAGCACGTCCACCTCGGTGAGCAGGTGGGCGAGGAGTTCCGCCATCCGACGATCGATCCGGGACTTGGAGACAGCCAGGGTGTCGTCCAGGTCGAACGCCACCACTCGAAGATCGTTCATCAGGTACCACCATGTCGTCGCGGGCAGGCCAGAACTAGCAGGGTACCGACGGTGGCCCCGCGGCACCCGCGAGCCCCGACCGTCACGCTGCGCGCTGCTCCCTCGCGGAGCGTAGCAACGTACTCCGACCAACACCGCCGGTTCCCGCGCCGGCTCAGGCTGAGAAGTCGAGCCGCATCACCACGCGGCGCGGCGTCGGGTGGCTGACCTCGACGAACCCGGCGTCGGCGAAGATGCTCCGGCTGCCCACGTACAGCTCTCCCCAGGTGGCTTCCCGGCCCGGCGGCAGGATCATCGGATAGCCCTCCAGGGCACGGGCGCCGCGGGTCCGCGCGAAGTCCACGGCGGCCCGGGCGAGGGCCCGGCTGACGCCGCGGCGTCGGTAGCCCACCCGGGTGACGAAACAGGTCACCGCCCAGACACCCGGGTCGTCCCGGTCCTCGTCCCGGCCGGTCCACGGCACCCGGGTGAACCGCAGGCGCGGGTACCTGGTGCGCGGCTCGACCGCGCACCACCCGACCGGCTCACCGCCCAGGTAGGCAACGAGCCCGCTGGTGTCGCCGGAACCGGGATCGCCACACTCGGTCTGGTCCCGCAGCCGCTCGGCCCGCGCCTCGACCGGGACCGACGCCCAGTCCCGATCCCGGATCTTGAACCACTGGCACTGGCAGCGGGCGGCTTCACCGCGCTTGCCGAAGACGGTCTGCAGGTCATCCCAGCTGGCCTCGTTGGCCGGCACGACGACGATCGACATCAGGCAGGCTCCCTGCTGCTCACCGGACCGATCCAGCCGACCGTGCCCACGCACGCCTCGTTTCCCTCCGGGTCGGCCAGCACCCACCAGGACGGGGCGTGCGTGTCGTCGACCAGGCGTCCGCCGGCCGCGAGCGCCGCCGCGATCCGTGCCTCGGCCCGGTCGTACGGGACCCAGACGTCGACGTGCGTCCGGTTGCGCTGCGGTCGCGGCGCGTCCAGCTGCTGGAACCAGAACGCCGGCCCGCGACCGTGCGGGTCGACCAGGTCCTCCGGGCTGGCGGCGCGGTACTCGTACCCGAGCAGCGCCCGCCAGAACGGCGTGACCTCGGGCAGGTGCAGCGCGTCGATGCTCACCTGCACACTCTGCACGGCCGACGGGTCGGCCGGCACGCCCAGCTCGCGGGCCGCCGCCGAGATCTGCCGGGCCAGGGCCAGGTCCCGCCCGGTCAGCCCGTAGTGCTCGGCGGTCAACGTGACCAGGCGGACGGCCACCCCGTCGGGTCGCAGGTCGACGTCCGGCTGGTGGTCGTCGAGGCCGGGCAGCTCGCCGATCGCCCGCACCAGCCGCACGCCGGCCGCGAACGAGCCGGTACGGAACCAGGCGCACGCCCCCTCACCCAGCACCCGCCAGTCCTCGACCCCCTCGGCCGCGTGGAACTGCTCCGCCGTGATCCGGTCGACCACCATGTCTCCTTTCGTCGAGGCAGCCAGTCTCCACCCGGTTCCCGACATCCTCTGTCGTATATGTGCGCGACCATGGAGGCGTGCGTGCCTCGCGGATGATGACCCTGCTCCTGCGCCTCCAGGTGCGCGGCCAGGCCAGCGCGCGGGAACTGGCCCACCAGTTGGCGGTCAGCGAGCGCACCGTTCAGCGGGACGTCGAGGCGCTCGTCGCCGCCGGGATCCCGGTGCGGCCGACCCGGGGGCCCGCCGGCGGCTACCGCCTCGACCGCGGCTACCGCACCCGGCTCACTGGGCTCGGGCTGGACGAGGCCGGCGCGCTGGCCTTCCTCGGGCTGGGCGGCCCGGCCGAACAGCTGGGGCTCGGCGAGCTGCTGGAAGGGGCCCGGATCAAGGTCTGGGCCAGCCTCACCGGCGAGGCGCGGGAGCGCGCCGGCCGCACCGCCGAACGCTTCCACCTCGACCCGGCCCGCTGGTATGGCACGCCTGAGCCGGTGCCCTGCCTGCCGCAGCTCGCCGATGCGGTCTGGCGCGACCGGCGGGTGCGCCTCCACTACGTACGCGACGGTCGGGCGACCACCCGGGAGGTCGACCCGCTCGGGCTGGTGCTCGCCGCCGGCGACTGGTACCTGGTGGCCCGGCGCGACGGGCAGCGGCGCACCTACCGGGTCTCGCGGGTGCGCGCGGTGGAGCCACTCGACGAGCCGGCACGCCGCCCGCCCGGGTTCGACCTCGCCGGATCGTGGGCCGAGGCGCGCCGGGCACTGGAGGACGAGGCGGTCGCCGTCGAGGTCACCGTACGCGTGGCACCCCGGGGGCTGCCGCGCCTACGCCGCCTGGTGCCGGTGCCCGGCAAGGACCGGGTACCCGTCACCGCCACCGGCGAGGTCGAGCTGACGGTGCCGTTCGAAGACCCCGCCTGGGCGGTGTCGGCGCTGCTCAGCCTCGGTTCCGCCGTGGAGGTGCTGGCGCCGGTGGAGCTGCGGGCCCGGGTAGCGGAGGAGCTGCGCGTCGCCGCCGCCCGCTACCCCGGGACGCGTTAGCTTCGGCGCCCTTCCCGATGATCCGGTCGGCGTTTCCGGAGAGCGCCCTCGCGAAAATGCCGAAGCTGGAAAGCTGAGACCGCGCGGCGCGTTGGAGACTGACCGCCCGGGCTGGCCCGTCCACGTCGGCCGGCCCGGACCACCGTTGAGGAGGCACCGATGGTGACCCGTGACGAGCTACCCGCGCCACGGGAGGGGCTGGTTGTCGCGCACTTCCTGACGGTGCGCGACGTCGCGGTCTCGCGGCAGTTCTACGCCGACGTCTTCGGTGGGCAGGTCGTCCTGGCCGAGAACCCGGCGGTCGTCCGGGTCGCCAACAGCTGGATCATCATGAACCCCGGCGGCGGGCCCACCCCCGACAAGCCCGACATCACCCTGACCCCACCCGAGCCGGGCGACCCGGTGTCCGCGTTCCTCAACGTCCGGGTGGCCGACCTCGCCGCCTTCTATGCCGACGCCCGGGCGAAAGGCGCGCAGTTCCTGACCGAGCCGCTCGACCGCAAGGCGGAACTGCGGTGCTACCTGCGCGACCCGGACGGCTATCTCGTCGAGGTGGGGCAGGCCACCGGGATGCTGCACGGCGTCTTCGCCGACCCGCCCGCCAGTTCGAGCTGATTCCGCTCCACCTGATGGCCGCGCGGTGGCCGGCCCTGCTCGTAGGGCCCGCACCGACTGGCGCGGGCCCTACGGCGATCTCCCTCGGCGCTGGCAGCGGTGGCTGCGAAGAGCTGCCGAATCAGTGCGCTGGTGTTGCTACCGGTTGCACTCGAGATGGTCGAGGTCGACGGCGTTGGCCATCGCCTGGTAGCCGGCGTCGCTGGGGTGCAGGTGGTCGCCGACGTCGTAGGCCGGCAGGAACCGCTTCGGGTTCGCGGGGTCGCGGGTCACCTGGTCGAAATCGATGATTCCGTCGAACTCGCCGCTGGTCCGGATCCAGGTGTTCACCTGCTCACGGATGACTTCCTTCGCGGGGCTGTAGTAGCCGGCGCCCTCGAAGGGGGTCAGCGTGGCACCCAGGATGCAGGTGTGGTCGGCGTGGGCGCGGGCGATCAGGATCCGGTAGGCCGAGATCAGTTGGTCGGCCGACGTCGCGACCCCACCACCGATGTCGTTGATGCCCTCCATCAGGATGACGGTGCGTACGTCGGGCTGGGAGAGCACGTCCCGGTCGAATCGGGCCTGGACGTTCACCCCGGCGCCGTCGGTGAGGACCCGGTTGCCGGAGATGCCTTCGTTCATGACCCCGAACTGGTGCGCCGGGGGCTGCTCCGCGATGCGGCGGGCGAGGTAGTTCGGCCACCGGTGGTTCGCGTCGCGCGTGGATCCGTAGCCGTCGGTGATGGAGTCGCCGAGCGTGGCCACGGTGTCGACCTGCTGCGGCTTGTCGATGACCAGCGCGTCAACCCAGTACCAGCGGGTCGCCTGCTGGGTGAAGGCCGCGCCATCGGTGTCCGCGGCGTGATCGCCGGCCCCGGAGATGTAGTTGGTCTGCATGGCCAGGTTGTGCCCGGTCAGGCTGCCGCTGGCGCCCTTGACGTGGATGCTGACCGTGAGGTTGGTGTCGCCGGGCACGTCGCCGGACAGCGGGTCGCTGAGGACCTCGGCGCCGTTGGGGACGGTCACCGTCCTGCTGCCGGCGAAGGTGACCTGCCGGTTGGTGCCCGGTACGACGCCGGCACCCTCGCTCTGCAGGCCGATGTAGACGGAGTCGAAGGTCACGATGCGGTCACCGAACACGTTCGACAGCGAGAGGCGCAGGTTCGTGCCGCCGATGCTGGTGTGGACGATGTTGCGGACCGTCTGGTCGGTGAACGACCCGCCGGTACGGTCCGCGCTGGCGCCCCAGGTGACGACCTGGTCGGTGGTGACCGCGGTCGCTCGTGTGGCGGCGTGGCTGTCCGGCTCGGCGGCGACTGGTCCGGTGAGGGCGGCGACCGTTGCCAGGCCGGTGGCGACGGCGAGCCCGGCGGTGACCCGGGGCATGCGTGACTGGTTCATCAGGAACGACTCCCTCAGTGGTGGCGGTTCTGCGTGGTCGCGGGGCGACCGGTCGACCCGGGACCGCGCGTTCGGCAACTAGGCGCCGGGATCGCCGGCCGTCCGTCTGGATGCCAACGCATAGATCACGCTAATTGCACTCGCGGTGACGGACTCAATCTGATCTTTCGATTGAGACGAACGGCGTCAACCGGGCGATGAACGGTTCTCGTCCGCCGACAAGCGGCCAGTCCCCCACAGGCTGGCCAGATCGACCGAACCAGCAGAGGGGACAGCCCCAGCCAGACCTGTGCGTCCAACGGGGCTGTCCACATCTCGCTCAGCCGCAACCAGGTCGTCAGCTGTCGGAGTTCCCTGAGGAACCGGTCGGCGGCCAGGGCTGCAAGCGCGCACGAACCTACTCTCCAGGGCAGCGACGCCAGGCCCCGTGCGCGGCGTGGGGCTGGTGGCAGCCAGGGAGGCGGCGACATGTCCAGCGCGCAGTTGTACGACACCATCGGAGCCACTTACACCGTGACGCGGCGCACCGAGCCGCGGATCGCCGCAAGCGTCTGGGCTGCGCTCGGCGATGCGCGGACGGTAGTGAATGCCGGGGCTGGTACCGGCTCCTACGAGCCCGCCGACCGTGACGTCACCGCGGTGGAACCGTCGGCGCTCATGCGTGCGCAGCGCCCCGAAGGCGCAGCGCCGTGCGTGGCCGCCGCTGCGGAGAGCCTTCCGTTCGAGGACCAGTCCTTCGACGCTGCGATGGCTTTCGCCACCATTCATCACTGGCAGGACCCGATCGCGGGCCTGCGCGAGATGCGGCGCGTCGCCCGCCGCGTGGTGGTGTCTACGCACGACACCAGTGACACTGCCTGGCTTCGTCGGTTCTGGCTTACTCGCGACTACCTTCCTGAAGCCGCGGGCCTCCTGGTCGGCCGGCCTTCGCTGACCGAGCTGGCCGACGCGATCGGAGCGCGCGTGGAGCCGGTGCTCATCCCGTGGGACTGCGCTGACGGCTTCTTCGAGGCCTACTGGCGCCGGCCCGAGGCATACCTGGACGAGAACGTCCGTCGCGGGGTGTCGGTCTGGGCCAGAGTCGGGCCGGACGCCGAGCAGAGGGCCGTGCACAGCCTCCGTGATGACCTCGCCTCCGGTCGGTGGGCGGAACGCGACCGCGACCTCGTCGATCTCGATGCAGCAGAGCTTGGCCTTCGCCTGCTCATCGCCTGAACCGGTCACATCCGGGTACGACTTCGCTGCCCGAAGCCCTGGTGCTCGGACGACGCTACGGTTGCGGATGCGGTCCGTCCCCCTAGAAGGAGCGCCGACCCATGATCCTCCCGAAGGTTCGGGACCCTCGCTTCATCACGCTTCGTCGCGGTGGGACCCTCACCGATTCGGATCATCATCTCCTCGCTCTTTGGGCGGCGTCGTGCGCGGAGCACGTCCTTCACCTGTTCGAGTCGGTTCAGCCCGAGGACCCACGACCACGGGAAGCGATCGAGCACGCCCGCGCCTGGGTGCGTGGTGAGGTCAAGATGATGCAGGCTCGCGCGGCGGGCGGCCGTGCCATGGGCGCGGCCAGAGACCTGCGTGGGGCAGCGCGGCATGCCGCGTACGCTGCCGGCCAGGCGGGCGTCGTCGCACACGTGGCCGCGCACGAACTCGGTGCGGCCGCCTATGCGATCAAGGCCGCACGTGCTGCGGCCCCGGACGGCGAGAGCGATGCCGCACGGCGACTCGAGTGCCGATGGCAGCGTGACCAACTCCCGGAGGCGATCCGCGAGCTCGTGCTCGACGACCAGCGGCTGCGGAACGACATCTGCTGGTCGGTGTTTGACTGCTGAGCGGGCATCGGGGTGCGCCGCTTGACTTGGCGGTCTCCGGCCCGCGCGGTCAGTCGTCGATCGCTTGGTAGAGAGCGGTCCAGAAATCGAGCCACATCGGCAGCCGCTGGTCGCCCGCGTGCGCCCGCTGCCTGATGAAGATCGTCGTCATGTCCTCGGCGGGATCGTTGTACCAGTCGCTACCGGAACCTGTCTGCTGGCAAGTTCCGTTAGCCGGCGTTCGAGGAAGCGCCGTTCGGCTCCGTCCTCGGTGAGTTCCCTCGCACGTCGATAGGCGTCGCGCGCCTCATCGGTGCGCCCGTGCCGTCGCAGCAGTTCGGCCCTGGTTGAGTGCAGGTAGCGGAAGTCATCCAGACCGAGTTCGTCGACGATACGCAGACCGGCCTGTGGTCCTTCGGTCTCGGCGACGGCGATGGCGCGGTTCAGCTCGACGACCGGCGAGGCGGTCAGGCGGGTGAGCTCGCCGTACAGGGCGGCGATCTGCGCCCAGTCGCACGGCGTCTCGGCGTGCAGCGAGGCGATCGCAGCCTGGAGGACGTAGGGCCCTCGGCCGCCCAGAGCGATCGCGTGGTCGAGTTCGGCGCGTCCCCGGGCGATTTGCGTGGTGTTCCACCGTGACGGATCTTGATCTTCGAGCAGCACCAGTTCGCCGTCGTTGAACCGCGTCTCTCGGCGGGAGTCGTGCAAGAGCATCATCGCCAGGAGCCCGCGAACCTCGGGGTCGTGGGGAAGCAGTTCGGTCAGTGCACGTCCCAGCCAGATCGCCTCGGCCGCGAGCTCGTCGCGACCGCCGTAACCCTCATTGAAGATCAGATACACGACGGTGAGTACGGCGTCGAGACGCTCGCGGAGCAGGTGATCCGGCGGGATCCGGAACGGGATCCCGGCCGCCTTGATCTTGCGTTTGGCCCGCACCAGACGCTGCGCCATGGTGCGCTCCGGGACGAGCAGGGCGCGGGCGATCTCGTCGGTGGTCAAGCCCCCGAGGGTACGCAGCGTGAGCGCGACCTGCGCCTCGATGCCGAGCGCCGGGTGACAGCAGGTGAAGATGAGTTCCAGGCGTTCGTCGGGAAACGTGGCGGTATCCACGGGCATCTCGACCTCCTGGGCAGCGACGAGCAGGCCGAGCCTGGCGGCGAAAGCTCGGTCGCGGCGGATGTGGTCGGTGGCGCGGTTACGCGCCGTGCGGATCAGCCAGGCGCGCGGGTTGGTTGGCACGCCGTCGCGTGGCCAATGATCGGCGGCGATGAGGAATGCCTCCTGCGCGGCGTCCTCGGCGAGGTCGAAGTCGCCGAGGACGCCGATGAGGGTGGCCAGGACGCGCCCCCACTCGTCGCGGAAGATCTCGTCGAGTGCCGTTACCAATAGACTTCCGAGGGCCGGATCTCGACGGCTCCGCCATAACGTGCCGCCGGGACGCGAGCGGCCACCTCGATGGCCGCGTCGATGTCGTCGGCCTCGAGGATGAACAGGCCGCCCACGGCCTCCTTCATCCCGACGAACGGGCCATCGGTCGTCAGGGTCTTGCCTCCTTCGACCCGCACAGTGGTCGCGTTCTCGGCGAGTCCCAGCGGCGGCACGGTGGTGACGCCCGGTGTCTGGTTGATCCCCTGGTAGTCGGCGTAGACCTGCTTCTGCTCCTCCTCGGTGAGCGCGGACTGCCGTTCGAGCGCCGGGCCTTGGTAGATGAGCATGACGTACTTCATCGCTACCTCCTCGTCGGTACCAGATTCGCAGTAAGACGAACGGCGAGCCGCGAAATCGACACCTCGTCGAAACTCGATCCGGCCCCGGTCAGAGCAAGGCCGTTCGGTAGGCGATCATCGTCCACGCTTCACACAGGCGCACAGTGCACGCTCATCGGCTCACGCGAGCTGGGTTGCGGACTCGCACGGCGCCCTGGTCGCCGCTCGTCGGCTCGGGCACGCCAATGCCAGCGTGACGACCCGCCACTACGCCCGCGGTCGATGGCCGGGACGCGGATGTCGTTCAGCACCTGGACGCGAGCCGGGCGAAGGTGGCGAGGCGATCGGGCACGCAGCGGGCGCGGAGGCCCCGGAAGGCGGACCAATGATCCTTGATCAAGGCGGTGACCTGGTGCCCCCGGCAGGATTCGAACCTGCGACACACGGTTTAGGAAACCGTTGCTCTATCCCCTGAGCTACGAGGGCGCGAGGGCCCAGTCTAGCGACCTGGGCGTTCACCTGGGGTGGCAGGGAGTGGCCGCCGTTCGCCCACGTCCCCCGCGCCCCTGTTCTCCCAGTCCAGGACCACACCCCGAGCACACGAACGCCGGTTTGCGACCGGCGGTCGGCCACGATGACCCGCGCTGGCACCGGTTGACCCGGGTTGGCATCCGCTGGAGAGCACACACCGCGCACACCACGCAAGATCATGGCGTGCCGCCCGCTCTACCGGCCCGGGGAAGTCGCCCGCCGGCAGGAACGCGCCTCTCCGGCATCTAGAACTGCCGGAGAGAGCCGGCTGCCGGCGATATCGGGCTCCACTTGATGCGTGACGGATTTGTGTCGGATGATGCATTACATGATCGGCTAGGGCTGACCTACCTGCGGGACTGGTGTCGCTCGTGCCGAGGTCAGACGTCGAGGAGAGTCTCGTCGTACCAGACGTCCTCGTAGTCGGGTGCCAGCACCACGCCCCAACCTGGCGGAAGTGCCAGGTACGGCCCAAGCTCCGGGGCGTATTCGTCCAGGTGCTCAACATGCAAGGGTGCGAACTTGTCGTCTTCCTGGGGGATCGCAGGGCCGCGCCACACGAACCACCCGTTGCTGCTGCCGGCGATCGGGTGCCGTAGGGCGTTGAGCGGCTCCAGCTCGCGTGGACGCGACAGTGCGAAGCCGACCATCGTCTGTTGGCCGGGCGGCGATGGCTCGACCGCGAAGCGTCGACACATGTCGCGCTGCGCCGCCGAAACGCGGAAGCCCGTCGCAATCTTCGCCCGAACCGCGCTGCACTGGGTCATCGAGCACAAGGCCGGGCGGTGGTCGCCGCCATCGATCGGCGTCGGCGACATCCCACCCGTTCCCGACGCACATACACCACCACCGCGGCCACCACGGTGACGCCCAGCCAGCCCGGGCCACTCGACAACAGGACCGATAGACCGCCGACCGGCGGCGCCAGCACCACCACCGCCCACGCGCCCGCCACCACGAGCGCGGCGCATGCAGTGGATCAGTCCGCGGCCCGTACGACAGGGCCGTACCGACAGCGGGCAGGGCCGGTGCGATCAGCAGGAGCAGCCACGGCGGGACCACCGTCGGGCTGACCGCCAACCCGGCGGTGAGCACCCCGGTGACGGCCACCGACAGCAGCCACGCCCTCGCGCGCGTCCTGACCGGGGATACCGCCCCGACCCGCAGGCACGGGTCGGGGCGGCCGCGGCCCGCGGGCACCGCCGCTACAGGCGCATCGTCACCCCGTACTCCTCGAGCCAGGTATTGAGCTGGAGCACCATCTCCATGCTCGCGCGTTCCACCCAGGCGAAGGCCCCCGACGGCGCTCTCCCTCCGGCGGACACCGCCGCCGCCTCGGTGTCCAGCAGCGGCGCCACGGGCGCCGAATCGTCGGCGACCAGTTCCAGGAAACGGGCCCGGACCCGCTCCCCGTACGCAGCGTCCTGTGTCGTCGGGTACGCGCTCTTGCGCCGGTTGAGCACCGCCTCGGGCAGCAGGTCCGCCACGGCGGAACGGAGCAGGGACTTCTCCTGTCCGTCGACCCGCTTCATCGCCGCCGGCACGTTGTAGACGTACTCCACGAGCCGGTGGTCGCAGAACGGCGCGCGCAGCTGCACCGCGCTCGCCATGCTCATCCGGTCCGCCCGGTCGAGGTGCGTCGGCGCCCAGCGGGTCAGCGCCAGGTAGGTCACCTCGCGCGCCCGGCGCTGGGCGGCGCTCTCACCGTCGACGTGCGGCACCTCCCTGAGCGCCTCCCGGTAGTGCTCGTCGGCGTACCCCAGGAAGTCCAGCTCCTTGCGGAGGGTGCGGTCGATGAACGAGCAGCCCAGTCCGCCGGCAGCGGCGTCGTGGCCGCGTTCGAACGACACCCACGGGAACGTGCTCGAGTTGCTGTGGCTCGGGTCGTACGCCCAGAAATACCCGTTGAAGACCTCGTCGGCGGTCTCACCGGACAGCACCGCCGTCCTGCCCCGCTCCCGCAGCGACCGGAAGAACGACAGCAGCGAGACGTCCATGTCACCCAGCGGCGAGGGTACGTCCTGGCTGCGCATGGCGGCCCGATGCAGGGCGGGGTCGGCCAGCGCCGGCGTGTCCAGCAGCACCTCGGTGTGCCGGGTCCCGACGTGGTCAGCGACCAGCTGGGCGTACGGGGCGTCGGGGGTGGCCCGCATGCTCGGGTGAGGCTCGAAGCTGCTGGTGTAGCCGACGAAGTTCACGGAGTACGTCCGCAGCGGCTCGGCGCCGCCGCGGCGCGGTGAGCGGGCGGCCAGCGCCGTCAGCGCGCTGGAGTCGATGCCGCCGGAGAGCATGGCGTCGACCGGCACGTCGCCGGCGAGGTGGGAGTCGACCGCCTCGGTGAGCAGCCGCCGCACCCGTGCCACCGTGGTCGCCAGGTCGTCCTCGTGCGGCTGGGCGGTCAGCGCCCAGTAGCGGCGCTGCGTGGTGCCCGACCGGTCGACCAGCATCAGGTGACCGGGGCGCACCTCGTGGAGTCCCCGGAACACCGCGGTCCCGGGCTTCCGGCCGTGCGCGAACAGCTCACGCAGCCCGTCGCTGTCCACGACCGCCTCCACCGACGGGTGGGCGAGCAGGGCCTTGGGCTCGGAGCCGAACAGCATCCCCGCGCCGGTGCGGGCATAGCACAGCGGCTTGACGCCGAGGCGGTCCCGGACGAGCAGCAGCCGTTCCCGGCGGACGTCCCAGAGGGCGACGGCGAACATGCCCTCCAGCCGGGTCGCGAAGTCCTCACCCCACTCCAGGTAGGCGCGCAACGCCACCTCGGCGTCGCCGCCGGTCCGGAACTCGTGCCCCCGGCCACGCAGCTCCCGGCGCAGGTCCCGGTGGTTGTAGACCATGCCGTCGAGCAGCAGCACCGCCTCGCCCTCGGCGATTACCGGTTGCCGCCCACCGGCCCGGTCCACGGCGGCGAGGCGCCGGTGCGCCAGCACCGCGTGCCGCGACTCCCACTCGCCGGCGCCGTCGGGGCCCCGGTGCCGCACCGAGTCGGCCATGGCGCGCACCGTCGGCAGTTCGCCGAGCAGCTCACGATCGAACGTCACCCAACCCGCGATCCCGCTCATTCCGTTCCTTCCTCCTCCAGCTCCACCTCGACCAGGGACAGGCCGGAGTGGTCCACGGCATGGCGTACCTCGTCGAGGGTCGGCGCCCGGTCGACGTTGACGACGACCCCCAGCCGCCGGGGCCCGTCCGTCAGGCCGTACCGGTGCAGGAGCCGCCAGTACCCGTGAGCGGTCCGCTCCGCCGACGTGACCAGGCGCAGCCGGGCCGGCCGGCGGCGACCGCGCCACGTGACCTCGGCGGGCGCGCCGCCGACGAAGTTGTGCCGCCAGGGGCTCCCGGTGGCGACGACGAGGTCCTCGCCGAGCCGGTGCAGACCGACGGGCACGTCGAACCGGCGGCCGGTGCGGCGGCCCTGGAAGTGCAGCAGCACCAGCCGTTCCGCGACCGGCCCGGGGTCCGGCCGGGACAGCAGGGCGCGCATCCGGTCATCGGTGCCGGACTGGCCGGCGGGGTCGGGCGCGGCCCGCTCCACGGCCGGCGGGCGGGCCGTCACGGCACCACCGCCGCGACGGCCGCCAGCAGGCACGCGGTCAGGGCCAGTCCGGTACGCAGCAGGTGCCAGCCCCGCCACCGCCGGCGGGGATCGTCCCACTCGGGGCCCACGTCCTCGGGCCGGGTCTGTTTGACCCGCCGGTTGATGGGCACGTTGCCGCCCTGGGAGACGGCGGCGACGCCCACCATGCAGACCGCCGCGGCCACGTAGAGGGCCGTGTGCCGCGCGTCGTCGGCGCGGACGGCCAGCACGACGGCGGCCAGCACCGCCGCCGCGGTGACGAACGGCATCACGCGGTCGTACCGGCGGCCGAGCAGCGTGTGCGCCCACACGTACCGGTCGGCCGGCATCGCGAGCAGGGCCGGCACCACGCTCAGCGCCACCGCGAACAGCACGCCGGCGACGAGACCCGTGCCCACCAGCACGACGACGCGCAGCAGACCTGTCAGCAACTCCATCCGTCCTCCTCCTCGGCGGGCCTCGCCGGGTCGGAGACCGGCGACGACCCGAACGTCTCAGGCGGGGCTCGGGCGCGGCTCGGGCGTCGCTCGAGGACGACTGGACCTCCCCGCCGGAATCGACCGGGGTTCGAGTCCGTCGCGCTTGGCTCAGCTCGCCCTACCGGTACGCGACACGAAGGAGCACCCCTTGATCGACGACGAGACGCCCGTCCTCATCGTGGGCGGCAGCATGGTGGGCCTCGCCTCGGCGCTCTTCCTCAGCCACCACGGCGTACGTCCGCTGCTCGTGGAGCGGCACGCGCAGATCTCGGCACATCCCCGCGCGCAGGCGGCCAGCCCCCGCACGATGGAGCTGCTGGACGGGCTGGGCATCGGCGACGCGGTGCGGGCGGTGGAGACCCCTCACGCCCAGTACGGCGACGTCCTGCAGGCCGAGAGCCTGGCGGGAGCCGAGCTGAACCGGTTCGACGGACCGTTCCGGCACGACACGCACGGCGTCAGCAGCACCGGCTGGACCCTGGTCGGGCAGGACCGGCTCGAACCGGTGCTGCGCCGGCGCGCCGAGGAGCTGGGCGCGGACATCCGGTTCGGCACCGAGTTGCTCGACTACCGGCAGGACGGCGACGGTGTCACGGCGCGGATCCGCCGGACCGGGGACGGCGCCGAACGCACGGTGCGGGCGCGGTACCTGATCGCCGCGGACGGCAACCGCAGCGCCATCCGCACCGGGCTGGGCATCGGCACGCACGGCCGCGGCACCTTCGGCCGCCAGATGATCATCCTGTTCGGGGCGGACCTGGAGCGGTACGTCGACGGACGCAAGTTCTTCCTGTGCTTCGTCAGCAACCCGGCGGTGCACGGGGTCCTTGGCCAGCTCGGAGCGTCGGGTACCGACCGCTGGTGCCTGGCGCCGAGCCTGCGCCCGGACGAGACCCACACGGACTACACGCCGGAGCGGTGCCTGGACCTGGTCCGCGCCGCGGTCGGCGACCCGGCGCTGTCCGCCGTCATCGAGGACGCCTCCAGCTGGGAGATCGCCGCCCGGATGGCCGACCGTTTCACCGCGGGCCGGGTGTTCCTGGCCGGGGACGCCGCCCACGTGCTGCCACCGACCGGTGGCTTCGGCGGCAACATGGGGATCCAGGACGCGCACAACCTGGCCTGGAAGCTGGCCCTCGTGCTGCGCGGCACCGCCGGCGCCGGTCTGCTGGACAGCTACGAGGCGGAACGGCTGCCGGTGGCGGAGTTCACCACCGAGCAGGGCGTCATCCGTTACCTGCAGCGCAGCGGTCTGGACCCGGAGACCGCGGCCCGGCACCAGCCGGAGGCGACCGTGCTGTTCGGGCACCGGTACCGGTCCCGGGCGGTGGCGCCGGAGGACGACGACCCGGCGACCGTGGAGGATCCCCGGCAGGCGTCGGGCCGGCCCGGCACACGGGCGACCCACCTGCCCGTCCGGCACGACGGCCGGGACACGACGGTCGTGGAGCTGGTGAACCGGGACTTCGCGCTGCTCACGACCCCGGACGGCCGCGCCTGGCTGGACGCGGGCGGGGAGGTGTGCGCGCGGCTCGGGCTGCCCCTCGACCGGCATGTGGTCGGAGCCGGTCCGGACGCGACCCTGATCGAGCCGAGCGGCACCTTCGCCGAGCGGTACGGGGTCGGCGCCCGCGGCGCGGTGCTCGTCCGGCCCGACGGTTTCGTGGCGTGGCGGGCGCCGGAGCTGACCGGTGACCCGGCCGCGACGCTCACGGCGGTGTTCGACCGGGTGCTCGCCCGGTGACGGCACCGGCCCCCTCCCCGTGCGCGGGAGGGGGCCGGTCCCCCGGGGTCAGACGGCCAGCACGGTCCGCAGCGCCTGGGCGAGCGCGCCGGCCGGGTCGGCGGGGAAGGCCACCGTCCGCCAGGCGACGAAGCCGTCCGGGCGTACCAGCGAGGCTCCGCCGGGACCCGTCCCGTAGCGAGGGTCGAACTGCGCGCCCGGGTCACGCAGCGGGCCGGGGTCCCCGACCGTCCGAACCTCGACCGGTACGCCCAGGTCGGCCCCGGCCGCCGCGGCGGCCGGCGCCCAGTCCCCGCCACCGGACCGGGCCAGCAGGACGAGGCCCCGGCCGAACAGGTCGATCGTGGACAGCGGGCTCCCGTCGTCGTCGAGGACGACGTGGGGCGCCCGGGCTCCGGGGCGGCCCGTGGGCCGGTCCGGGTCCTCCAGCAGTGCACCGGCGGCCCCCTCCCGCACGAACGCGCCCGCCGGGTACCGGTAGCCGAACGTCATGGTCTCCTCGCTGACCAGATCCGCCGCGACGTCGGAGAGCTGCTTGCCCTCACGGACGGCGAAGCGCAGCATCGCCTGCCGGACGGTCTCCTCGGCGACCGGCCGGCGCTCGGTGTCGTAGCTGTCGAGCAGGCCCGGTCCGGCCCAGCCGCGCTGGACGAACGCCAGCTTCCAGGCGAGGTTGTAGGCGTCCTGGATGCCCGTGCTGGCCCCGAACGCGCCGGTCGGCGGCATCACGTGTGCCGCGTCGCCGGCGAAGAACACCCGGCCGGCCGACATGCGGTCGGCCACCTTGGCCGAGATGTCCCAGGCCGGCATGCCGGTGTGCTCGATCTCGACGGCGAGGTCCGGGACGCCGACGGCCGCCCGGGCCAGCCGGACGCACCGTTCCTCGTCGAAGTCCTCGGCCCGCTCACCCCGCTCCGGGAAGAACGAGACGTTGAAGACCCAGCGCTTCTCGTTGTCGATCGGGATGATGGTGCCGCGCACCTCGGGGTTGTTGACGTACGCGGCGATGATCCGGCGGCCGCGCAACGCGGACCGGAGGTCGGCGTGGAAGAAGAAGCTGACCAGGTTGGTGATCGTGCCCCGGCCGTGGTGGCCGACGCCGAGCAGCTCGCGCATCGGGCTGCGGCTCCCGTCGGCGGCGACGACGTACTCGGCGAGGACCCGCCGCACGCTGCCGGTGGCCCGGTCGACCAGTGTGGCGAGCACTCCCCCGTCCACCTCGGCGAGGGCGGTCAGCTCGGTGTGGAACCGGACGTCGGCCCCGACCTCCGCCGCCCTCCGGCGCAGGATGGGCTCGAGCTGGTTCTGGTCGATCAGCGTCCATCCGGTCGGGCTGATCCGGTCGAGGGCCGCCGGGGAGGCGTTCGGCATCCGTACCCGCTCGCGGCCGGCCAGCGTCTCGACATGCACCAGGTCGGTGTTGCCGGAGATCGGCGACCGGCCGGCGCGGACCGCGTGCTCCATGCCGACGGCACGGTACAGCTCCATCGTGCGGGGGTTGATGGCCCGGGCCTTCGGGTGGGTCGAGGTGTCGGGGTGCCGTTCGACCAGGGTCGGCGTGACCCCGTGCCAGTCCAGGAACACGGCGGCCGACAGGCCGGCCAGTCCGCCGCCGACGATGAGCACGGGTACTTTCTCGTCGTACACGTCTGTCCTTCCGGTACGGCCCGGCTCAGCGGCGGCCGACGACAAGGGTGTGGGTGGTCAGGAGCGGCTGGTCGGTGAGGTCGGTGAACCCGGCGGCACGCAGCCAGTCCCGGCAGTCGGCCACCCGGTACTCGCCGCCGGTGGGGCTGACCAGGCGCATGTGCAGGCTGCTGAGCAGCCGGTCGGGATCGCGGCGGTCGTCGTCGATCATGCGGTCGTAGACCAGCACCGCGCCGCCGGGACGGACCGCCTGGTGGACGCGGCGCACCAGCTCCTGGGACCGCTCCGCGTCGAACCCGTGCAGGATGTGACCCAGGACCACCACGTCGGCCGCCGGGATGGGATCGGCGAAGAAGTCCCCACCGACGAACCGGATGCGGTCACCGAGGCCCAGCCGCGCGACGTGCTCGTCGAACAGGGGCCGGGTCCGGGGCAGGTCGAAGCAGACGGCGTCGAGGTGCGGGTGGGTGGTGGCGAGGACCGCGGCGAGGTTGCCGCGGGCGCCGCCCAGGTCGACGAAGGACCGGTATCGCGTCCAGTCGACGGTGTTCGCCAGTTCCGCGCCCATCCGGTTGCTGAACGCGTCGAGCCCGGACAGGAACCGCTTCATCTTCGCGGGATCCCGGTGCTTGTCCCCCACAAAGCCGCCCTTGTCGGGGTCCAGGTGCTGGGCCTCGCCGGTGCGCAGCGCCTCGGTCAGCCGGTTCCACGTGCCGTACAGCGTCTCGTTGGTGAGGTCGAGGAATCCGCCCAGGTAGCCGTCCGTGTCCCGGACCAGGTACGCGTCCGCCAGCGGCGCGTTGCGGTAGTGGTCGCCGTGCCGCTCGAGCAGGCCGAGGCCGACGAGCGCGTCGAGGAAGTCCGCCGCCAGCCGCGGGTGCACGGCGATCCGCCGGGCCAGTGCCGGCCCGGTGGCGGGCTGCTGCGCCAGCGCCGTGAACACGTCCAGCCGTACCGCGCTGTGCAGCACCTTCGCCGCGCAGTCGGCGATCGCCAGTTTGATGAGGGGGCCGGGGTTCACGTCGGTCCGGGCCACCGAATCCGTTGTCGTCACGCCATCTCCTCCCAGCGGCCCGCGTACGCCGGCCGGATGTCGAGCGTCGCGGGAGAGCTTGGAGACCCGCTGGAGGAGTGGTGGACGGGGCCCGGACCGCTCCGGGGGCGGACGCCACAGCGGCCGGCCGGCTGGAGGGCCGACCGGCCGCCGCATCGGTCATCCGCGAGCACCACGGGGGGAGGTGCCGGCGGTGACCTCCGGTGAGGTCACGGAATTAGTTGTATGTTATCACACATGCGTTTCGGTGGCAGACCCCGCGGGCCGACGCTCAGGTGCCGCCGGTGACCCGCAGGGTCTCCCCGTTCACGTTGCCGTTCGCGGCGGAGCCGAGGAACACCACTGTGGCGGCGACGTCCTCCGGAGTGGACATCCGGCCGGACGGCAGGGAGCGTGCCTTCTGCTCCAGCGCGGCCGGCGGCATGTGCCGGCGCACGTTGTCGGTCAGCGTCTGGCCCGGCACGACCATGTTCACCAGGATCCCGTCCGGTCCCAGCTCCCAGGCCAGACTGCGGACCAGACCGTAGACGCCCAGCTTGCCGGCGCCGTACGCGCCCGCTCCCGCCATGCCGACATCCGCCAGGCCGGCGCCGAGCGCGACGATCCGGCCCCACGGGCGGCCGCGCATCGACGGCAGCACCGCCTGGACGGTGTGGTAAACCGCCTCGACCGTCGTCCGCAGCACCTCTCGCCAGTCCTCGACCGGGACCTCCTCGAACGGCCGGCGCTCGCGGCCCGGCCGCGGAATGGCATCGCCCCAGGAGACGGCGTTGGCGACGAGCACGTCGACGCCACCCCACTCGGCGACCACCCGGTCGACCGCCGTTCGGATGGCCTCCGGGTCGGCGAGGTCGTACCGGACCACCAGCGGTTTGCCGCCGGCTGCCGCCACCTGGGCCGCGGTCTCCTCCGCCCCCGGTGCGTTCGTGTGGTAGGTCAGTGCCACCCGGGCGCCCTCCTCGGCGTACGCGCGTGCGGTCGCCCGCCCGATGCCGGAGCTCGCACCGGTCACGAGCACCACCTTGTCGCGTAGATCGGTTCGCATGACAGGCATCCGTTCTCGTGGTGGGCCGGTGTCCGCCGGCCCGGACGGTCAGTTGTCGCCGAACCAGGACCGCAGTGCCGTCCCCAGCTCCGTCCGGACCCGGTCCGGGTGGGTGTTCCGGTCCGCCGCCCAGGCCGTGTAGCCGTCCGGGCGGATCAGCTGACCGGCGAGGTCCGGCTCCTCCTTGCTCTTCGCCGTAACGTGACGCACCCGCCCCGCCGCACCCGGGCAGTCGGCCAGGGCCGCGCGTACGCCGGGGTTGTCGGCGAGGTCGAGCAGGACGCCGGTGCCCGCGCGGAGCAGCTCGGCGACCCGGGTCTCGCCGTCGCCCGTCTGCAGGGTCAGGTCCCGGCCGAAGCCGCCGACGAGCGGGTGGGCGCCCTCGATCCCCGGCTCGTAGCGCACCGCGACGCCGGAGAGCATCTCGGCGATGACCCGGTTCGCGTCGTCGATCCGCATCAGGTTCTCCACGAGTTCCCGCAGCGGTGTCACGTCCGGATCGGGGTTCATCAGGGCGATCTGGCCGCGGGTGTTCTGCAGCACCTGGTGGGCGGGCGGGCGGCGCTCGGCGTCGTACGTGTCGAGCAGGCCCGCCGGCGCCCACCCCGCGATCTCCGCCCCGAGCTTCCACCCAAGGTTGAAGGCGTCCTGCAGACCCAGGTTCAGACCCTGACCGCCGACCGGGAAGTGGATGTGCGCGGCGTCGCCGGCGAGCAGGACGCGGCCGTCGTGGTACCGGTCCGCCTGCCGGGCCGAGTCGGTGAACCAGGACAGCCACCGGGCGTCGTGGGCGCCCAGGTCGGTGCCCCAGATCTGCCGCATGCTCCCGGTCAGCTCGTCGAGAGTCAGCGCCTCGTCGCCGGCCTTGTCCGGTGGGTTGAAGTCGAAGGTGGCCACGCGGTGGTAGCGGTCGTCGAGGGGAACGCAGAACAGCAACCCGCGCTCGGTCCGCTCCATGCCCATCGGGGCGTCGTCGCGGTCGGCCAGCCGGACGTCGCCGAGCCGCGCGGTCACCCGCCCGCCCGTGCCGGGGAAACCGATCCCGGCGGCCTTGCGCACGAGGCTGGCGCCGCCGTCGCAGCCGACCGCGTAGCGGGACCGCAGAAGGTACGGGCCGTCCGGGCCGGACACCGAGACGGTGACGCCCTCGGCGTCCTGGTTCAGCCCGGTCACGGTCTGCCGGCGGCGGATGACCGCGCCGGCCTCCACCGCGTGCGCCTCGAGCAGTTCCTCGGTGCGTGCCTGCTCGCTGAGCAGGGCGTAGCCGTGACTGCTGTCGAGCAGGCTGAAGTCCACCCACACGTCCAGCCCGGCGAAGTGGCCGTTGTTCCAGGTGCGGGCGCCGTCGCGGAACCGCTCGACCAGACCGCGGCGGTCCAGAGACTCCAGCGAGCGGGCGTGCAGGCCGAACGCCTTGGAGTGGGGCGACCGCTCGGGCAGCCGTTCCAGCAGGATGACCGCGGCGCCGGCCAGCCGCAGCTCGGCGGCGAGCATCGTGCCCACCGGTCCTCCTCCGACGACGATCACGTCGGTGTCGTAGTTCTCCGTCACGCCAAGCCTCTCGTTCTCCGATGACATCAAGGTGGTTGCGGGCGACCGTCAGCGGGCGAGGATCCGGCGCAGGGCCGCCGTCACCGACTCCGTCTCGGTCCCGGCCGCTGCGGGCTCCGACTCGTCCGAGCGCCAGGCGACGAAGCCGTCCGGACGCACCAGGACGGCAGCGTCGTCCGCCAGCGCGTACGCGTCGCCGAAGGCCCCCTCGGCGTCGTGCAGGACGCCGGGCCCGGGTGCGGCCTGCGCCGGGACGACCCGGTACGCGGCCAGCCGGACGCCGAGCCCGGCGGCGGCGGTCACGGCGGCGGTGCACCAGGCGGCGCCGCCGGGTCCGGCCAGCAGCACGAAGCCGGCGCCGAACAGGTCCAGGGTGGACGCCTTCCCGCCGTCGCGGGACAGCAGCAGATGGGGCGCGCGGGTGCCGCTCTCGGCGTGCCGCGTGCGGGGATCGGCGACAAGGTCGTCCGGGGCGCCGTACCGGTAGCCCATGGTCACCGCCTGCGCGTCCAAGACCGCGTTCTGCTCGGCCGGCATGGCGGTCCGGGAGCGGACCGCGAGCTGCAACGCGCCCTGCGCGGCGGCGAGCTCGCCGACCGGCCTGCGTTCGGCGTCGTAGGTCTCCAGCAGGGCGGGACCGGCCGTTCCGGACAGCACGGCGGCCAGTTTCCAGGCGAGGTTGTGCGCGTCGGCGATGCCGGTGTTCGCGCCGTACCCGCCGGTCGGCGGGATGACATGCGCGGCGTCGCCGGCCAGCAGAACCGCGCCGTGGACGTACCGGGTCGCCGTCAGCTGGGCCATGTCCCACGGGAAGCGGGACCGGATCTCGACCGGCAGGCCGGGCACTCCGATGGCTGCCCGGACCAGGTCCGTGCACCGCCGATCGGTGAAGTCGTCGAGGCTCTCACCCCGCGCCGGGTCGTACTCGACGATCAGCGTGCCCATCCGGAGCGTGTCGTCGTGCACCAGGATGCCGCGGACCTCCGGGTTCTGGACGTGGACGACGCTGAACCGCCGGCCGCGCAGCGCCGCCGCCAGGTCGGCCGTGAACGCGATGCTCACGTGGCACGAGAGCACGCCCCGACCGGTGCGCGGCACGCCCAGGGCCTCACGCACGGCACTGCGCGGGCCGTCGGCCGCGACCAGGTGATCGGCGCGCACCCGGTGCCGCGCTCCGGTGTCGACCTGCACCACCTCGGCCGTCACCCCCTCCGCGTCGGCGGCGAACGACACCAGTTCCGTACCGAACCGCAGGTCCGCGCCGAGCTGTTCCGCCCGTGCCCGCAGCAGGGGCTCGAGGCGGTCCTGCGTGAGCAGCAGCAACCGGCACGGGGTGACATCGGCGAGCTCGCCGTCGCCGTCCATCTCCACGCGGGTGAACAGCTCCTCGCCGGCCAAGGACACCACGCCCGCCCGGGTGCGGTGGGTGGCGAAGCCCGACGCCGCCTTGAGCACCGCCTCCTCCAGGCCGACGCCGCGCAGCAGCTCCACGGTCCGCGGGTAGTAGCCCACCGCCCGGGGGTGCACCGAGGTGCCCGGATGGCGCTCGACCAGCAGGCACTTCACCCCGTGGTGGGCGAGGAACAACGCGGTGGACAGGCCCACCAGGCTCCCCCCGACCACCAGCACCGGCACCCGGCTCTCCTTCATCGACCCACTCCCCTTCTCGGTACGGCACAGGAATGCTCGGACGCGACGGTCGTCGGGCAGTCGAATCCCGCTCGACCACGTCGCGCTACGTCGCCACCCGGTAGGTGGACCACTGCTGGTCGGCGCGGAAGCCGAGCCGGCGGTTCAACGCGCGGATCGCCTCGTTGTCCGCCGCGTTCCACGCCTGCAGCAGCGCGAGGTGCTGGTTCTCGCTCCGGGCCCAGTCGATGAGCGAGGTCTTGAGCACGGTCCCCAGGCCGCGCCGGCGGTGCTCGGGCAGCACCATCGTCTGGCCCGAGTCGGCCATCGGGCTGTCCCGGACGAAGAGCGTGCTGTAGCCCAGGAGACCGGCGCCGGCGGTGTCCACGGCGGCCACGGCGTACTGGTGGTGCGCGCTGTCAAGGGCCTGCTGCTCGGCGATCCGGACGTCGGCGGCGGTGACCCCGGCCGCGCCGGCCTGGCCGTTGACCGCGGCGTCGGTCCGCGCCCAGACCCGTGCGTACTGCTCGACCAGATCGTCGGGGCACCGGTCGGTCCACCGCACCAGGCGCACCCCGAGGGCGGCCGGGTCGGGAGCGCCGGTGTGGTCCGCGGCCCACCCGGCCAGGTGGAGCCGGTTGCGCAGGTTCGTCGTCACCCGCCGGCCGCCCACCGCGGCGGCGAACGCCTCCGCCGCCGGCGTGTGGGGAGCGTCGACGAGCAGGATGCCGCGGCCCCGCTCGCGCAGCTCCGCCCGGGCCGCCGCCACCAGCGCGCGGCCGACGCCCCGGCCACGGTACGCGGGGAACACCCACAGGGAGCCGTGCGCCCGCTCGAGGTCGGCGCCCAGGTCCAGGCCGAGCTTCACGTACCCGGCCGGTACGCCGTCGGAGTCGACGGCGGCGAGGATCAGCCGGTCGGCGCCGCGACGCCGCTGGAGCAGCCGGGCCAGCAGCGCCGCCGACACCGGCGGGTCGTCGGGTAGGTCCTGCCGCATCGTCTCTCGAAAGCCGGGCAGGAGGAGGTCGATGGTCGCCGGGTCGTCCCCGTCGAGGGTACGGATCTGCATGCCGCCCATTGAGGCACGGGCGGCGCCCGGAAGGCACCCGCCGTCGAGCGGTCCTCGAGCGGGCCCCGACCGGTGCCGGCCTGCGCGGGTCACGCCGCCGTACCGCCCGCCTGGAGGAGCCGGTCCACCCGCGGCGACACGGCCGCCAGCAGCACGGCGACGACGACCACCGCCAGGCCGCAGAGCAGGAAGTAGAGCGGCAGCGGAAGCACACCGGTGAGGCGGTACAGCTGGTTGCCCGACACCACCCCGAAGGCCGCGAACAACCCGTACAGGCCCAGGAACTGTCCCCGGCGGCCGGGTGGTGCGAGCCGCGCGGCCAGGGCCAGGCCGACCGGCCCGACCACGATCTCCCCACCGGCCTGAAGCAGGTAGGCGCCCACCAGCCACCACGGTGACACCGGGCCACGCCCGGCCGCGGCCACGAGCACGAAGCTGCCCCCGGCCAGCGCCAGGGCCACGGCGAACCCCAGCGTCCGGGGTGACCGGCTCCGCCGCCCCCACCACCAGGCCGACAGGGGCGCCAGCAGCAGGACGAACAGCGGGTGCAGCGACTGGAACCAGGCGGCCGGGACCAACCAGCCGCCCACCTCGCGGTCGACGTCGTTCCGGGCGAACACGCCGAGGACCGACGTGTCCTGCGCGAAGATCATCCAGAAGCAGGACGAGGCCGCGAGCAGGATCACCAGGCCGATCGTGCGCCGCCGGTCGGGTCCGGTGATCCGTTCCCCCCGCAGCAGGTGCGCCACGAACGCCGCGGGGGCCGCGAGTGTGGACAGCCCCGGCGGGATCAGCACCTGCTGGGCGGTCACCAGCCGGTTCGCGGCGAGCAGCGCCACCGTCACCACGACGACGACCAGCACGACGGCCCACCGGACGCACCCCCGGCGGACGGCCGGCGACATCCGGTGTGCCGTCCGTTCCGTGCCGCCGCCCCGGGTGCCGACCACGAACCAGACCAGACCGGTGACCATGCCGGCTCCGGCCACCGCGAACCCGGCGTGCCAGCCGACCCGCTCGGCGACCGTGCCGACCACCAGGGGCGCGAGCAGGGCGCTCACCTGGATCGCGAGGTAGAAGAGCGAGAACGTCGCCTGCGTGTTCGCGCGCCCGCCGCGGGTCAGCGCGGCGAGCGCGGCCGTGGCCGGTTTCACCAGGCCCGTGCCACCGGCCACGCAGAGCAGCCCCACGTACGTCGCGGCGGTGGCGGGGACCGCCAGCGTCAGGTGGCCGGCCGCGACGAGCGCGCCCCCGGCGATCGCGGCCCGCCGGGGTCCGAGGAGCCGGTCGGTCAGCCACCCGCCGGGGAGGCCGGCCAGGAAGCCCAGCGACATGTACGCGCCGAACACCGCCGCGGCGTCCACCGCCGGCAGCCCGGCGCCACCCTCGCCGACCGGCGCGACGAGATACAGCACGAGGATCGTGGCCAGCCCGAAGAAACTGAACCGTTCCCACAGGTCGAGGGCGAACACGACGGCGAACGAGCGGTCCCGCCGCCCCGGACCGGCAGCGGGCGCGGCGGTGTCCGGGACGCGCCGCGCCGTCACACCCGCCGTGCTCACGACCGCCCGTCCCGGGGGGCGGAACCGGTCGCGTCGAACGACTGCAACAGCCGCCGCACCTCCGGCAGCCGCGCCCACAGCGCTCGCTCGACCTCCTCGGAGGTCCGCCAGGTGATCCCCGGCGCCGGCACGCCGAGTTGGGACGCGCCCACCGCCACCAGCCCTTCGAACAGCCTCCGGCCGAGGGCACGCCAGCTCCACCGCCCACCCGCACGACCCGCCACGGCTCAGGCCCCCACACTCTGTGGGTGCCGGAAGACGTTCTCCGGGTCGTAGCGACGCTTCACGTCCAGCAGCCGGGGATGGTTCTCCCCGAAGAACGCCGTCCGCCAGTGCGGCTCCGGCCGGGTGCTGGGGAAGTTGACGTACGAGCCGCAGGCCGTCGGGGCGAGTGCGGCCGCGGCCCGGTCGTTCCAGGCCCGCGCCTCCGCGATCCGGTCGGGCCCGGGTTGCGGCGCGCGGATCGCGTACTGGTAGCCGGCGAGGAACCGGGCGTTCCGGTGCACGTAGGCCGTCTCGGTCCGGGGCACCCGGTTGGCCTGCCCGCCCAGGGCGATGAACAACAGGTACCGCTCCTGGTCCAGCCCGGGGTCCCAGGCGGCGACCGCCGCCGCCGCCTCGTCACCGGTCATGGCCCGGTCGGTGAGCCGGTAGGTCCGCAGGGTCATCGGGTGGCGGTGACCCTTGGCCTCCGGACCGGTGCCCGTCCGGTGGCACTCCGCCACCGTCGCGTCCCCGCACAGGCTGCGGTGCATCGCGTCGGAGTACGGCTCCGGATCCCCGACGGTGCTCGTGCGGGGCCGGGTGCCCGCCCGGTGGGCCAGGCTCGCGAGCCCGCGCTCCACGTCGCCCCGGGATCCGAGGTGGACTCCCCAGATCCGGATGGTCGGCGTGTCGCCGGGCCGGAACGACGGCAGCACCACGAGCGAGGATCCCAGCTCGTCCGGGCCCTCCACGCACCACTGCTGCCACGCGGCGATAAGTTCGGCGCCGCGGTCCAGGTCCCAGACCGTGTCGTAGCGGACGAGCACCGGAGCGTCCACGGGGCGGACTTCGAAGCCCACCACGATCCCGAAGGTGCCGCCACCGCCGCCACGCAGCGCCCAGTACAGGTCGGGTTCCTCGTCGGCGGAACAGCGCACCACCCGCCCGTCGGCGAGCACCACCCGGGCCGCGGCCACGCGGTCGCTGCCGACCCCGAAGCGCCGGGTCTGCCAGCCCAGCCCGCCTCCGGTGAGGAAGCCGCCGGCCGCCACGGTGGGGAACGTCCCGGTGATGATCTGCCGCCCGTACGCCCGCAGCGCGGCGAGCGCGTCGACGGACTGCGTACCCGGGCCGAGGGCCACGGTGTCCCGGCCGACGGACACGGCGTTCATCCGGGAGAGGTCGACGACCAGCGCCTCCCCGGTCGACCAGCCGTTGTGGCTGTGCCCGCCGCTGCGGATCCGCAGCGGGATCCCGTGCTCCCGGGCGAAGCCGACGCAGGTGCGCACGTCCTCGGTGGAGGCGCAGTACGCGACCGCCAGGGGCGCGATCCGGTCGAACTCCATCTGCTGCAACCGCCGCGCGGCGTCGTACGCCGGATCCGCGGGCAGCACCAGGTCGCCGGCGAGGCGACCGCCGAGCCGGTGCCACCGGGCCGGCCGTACGGCGGGCAGGACATCGGCGCCGCGTGCTCGTTCTGGCATCTCCACTCCTGACGGGTCGGTCGGGGCGTCCCGCAGGTCAGTTCTCGACACCGAACTTGACGGCCGTGACCCGGGATCCGTCGTGGCTGCGCAGGGGCCGGCCCTGCGGGTCGTGGAACGTGGCCCCGCCGGAGCCCGTCCAGTGCGTGTCGGAGTCGAACGTGCCCGAGACCCGGATGTGTGCGGTGCCCTTGAACCCGCCGTGCTCGTCCGCGGCGAGGATGTGCGCGTTGTAGGTGAAGGTGTCGGGGCCGGTGGCGACCCAGTTGCCGAGCCCGATGTTCTTCGCGTTGAGCTGCGTGAGGATGACCCCGCCGTCGGCGGAGAAGGAGGACAGGCCGACGACCGGGGTGCCGTCGTTGTCGAGTTCCGTGGTCCACGTCCCCACCAGCCGGTCGGCGACACCACGTGCGGCGGTCGGCTCGATCAGGGTCTGCTGCGCGTTCTCGGTCATGGTCGTCCCCTCGGTGGAAAGCCTTCCCGTCACCCTCGCCGTGCACCCTCAAGACCGGCTCGAGGCCGCCTGGAGACCTCTTTGTCCCGGGACAACGCGAAGCGCCGGTCGCGCCCCCCGCGGGGGGGGCGGCGACCGGCGCCGTCGGCCGGTGACGGCCGGGCGGTCACGGGATGAGCACGACCTTGCCGAGCTGCGTACGGGCCTCCATCAGTTCGTGCGCCTTGACGACCTCGTCGAGGGGGAGCCGCGAGTGCACGATCGGACGGACCCTGCCGGAGGTGATCATGTCGAGCAGGTCCCGCTGGCCCGCGGCGATCGCCTCGGGGCGGTTGTAGATCATCGCGTACAGCGCGAACCCGGCGACCGTCTTCATCCGGCTCAGCGCCAGCGGGTGGATCGGCGGGACGTTGCCGCTCGCCGAACCGTAGAAGACCAGCCGGCCGAACTGGGCGGTGAGCTGGACGCTCTTGGTCAGGATGTCACCGCCCACCGTCTCCAGGACGACGTCCGCGCCCCGGCCGTCGGTGGCCGCGAGGACCTGCTGGTCCCAGTCGTCGTCGGTGTAGTTGATGGTGACGTCGGCGCCCAGGCCGCGGACGAAGTCGAGCTTCGCCTGGGTGCTGGCGGTGGCGATGACCTTGCCGGCGTCCATGGCCTTGGCGATCTGCACGGCGAGGTGGCCGACGCCGCCGGACGCCGCGTCGACAAGGATCGTCTCGCCGGGCTTGAGCTGCCCGGACTCCTTGATCGCGTGGTACGCGGTCTGCGCCGGACTGGGCAGCAGGGTCGCCTCGGCGGCGTCCAGGTCCGCCGGGATCCTGATCAGCCAGGACGCGGGCGCGACGACGTGGTCCGCGTACGCCCCCTGGTGGACGTCGACCACGACCCGGTCGCCGACCGCGACGCCGGTGACCCCCTCGCCGAGCGCCTCGACGGTGCCGGCGACGTCACCGCCCGGGCTGCCGGGAAGGTCGGCGTGACCGCCGATGCGGATGCCCTGCCGGCGCTGGACCTCCGCGAACGTGACGCCGATGGCCTCGGCCCGGATCAGCACCTCGCCGGGACCGGGCTGGGGCTTCTCCGTCTCTTCGATCCGGAGCACCGAGGGCGCCCCGTGTTCGTGATGGCGGACGATGCGCATGATTTCTCCCCTACTGGAGGCGACAGGCGTGCCCGGGCGGTGTCGCCAGCCCCGGACCGAGATCCAACATATGCATGATGTCATGCATTCGGTGGACAGCTTACACACGTCTCCGGTCGGTGCGGTACGGTCATGTCCGATCCGTTCCTCCGCTGCTCACCGAGGATTCGCCCATGACAACTGGCCCGCAGGACGAGACGCGGGCATCCGGCCTGCTCGACGAGGTGGGGCCGGCCTTCTCCCGTCTCCGCCGGGGAGCCGCGCTCAACGCCGAGAAGCCGATCGCCCGCAAGGACCTCAGTCGCAGCCTCGTGCTGGGTGTCACCGAGGAGGTCTCGGCACGGGAGGGCGACGAGACCACGGTCGGCACGATCGCCGAGCGCCTGGGCATCGACCCGTCCGCGGCCAGCCGACTGGTCTCGGACTGCATCAGCGAGGGCTACCTGCTCCGGACGGCCTCCCAGGTCGACGGGCGGCGCACCATCCTCCAGCTCACTCCCGCCGGCCGCGAGATGCTCACCAGCTTCCGGCGCCACCAGCGATCGGCCTACGAGCACATCACCCGGGACTGGTCCGACCACGACCGCCTCGAGTTCGCCCGGCTGCTCATCAAGTACGTGGACAGCCTCGCCCGCCTGCAGGCGCGCACCGACGGGAACTGACACGCCGCAGCGGGTTCACCACGCGACGTACTTGACGGAATTAGTTCGAGGCCCAACAATCAGCCTATGAACAACCGCGATCTGCCCGTGCCCGGCCGCCACGTGCCGTTGCACGAGCAGTCGGTCGGCCAGTTGTTCGCCACCGCCGCGAGGCTGTCGGGCAGCATGTGGGTGCGGCTGCTCAACGAACGCCTCGGCATCGGCTGGACGGCGTTCAACGTGCTCCTCCAGCTGGGGGCCGCCGACGGCCAGACGGCCAAGGAGATCGCACACGCGTCGATGGTGACGCCGTCCACCCTGACCGGCGTGGTGGACACCCTGGAGCGCGACGGCCTGATCGAGCGCCGCCGCTCCGACACGGACCGCAGGGTCATCCGTCTGCACCTCACCGAGGCGGGCCGGCAACGCCTCTCCCTCTCGGCGACCAAGCTCTCCGCCGAGTTCGACCAACTCTTCGACCACGTCGAGCCCGCGGACGAGGCGGCCATCCGTCGCTTCCTGCTGGGCGCCGTCGACCGCTTCTCGGCGGAGCTCGGCCTGCCGGGCACCCAGCTCGACGTGCACTAGCCACTCCGACTGGAGTCACCATGCTGATGCGGCTGCTTCGCATCCACCTGCCCGCGTACCGCACACCCATCGCGCTCGTGCTGCTGCTCCAACTGGCGCAGACCGCCGCGACCCTCTACCTGCCCACGCTCTATGCCGACATCATCAACCGGGGAGTCGTCCCCGGCGACACCGGCGTCATCATGCGGACCGGCGGCGTCATGCTCGGCGTGTCGGCCCTGCAGATCGTGGGTTCGCTCATCGCCGTCAACCTCGGCGCCCGGGTCGCCGTACGCGTCGGCCGGGACGTCCGGGCGAGCGTCTTCGACCGGGTCCTCACCTTCTCCGCCCGCGAGATGGGCACGTTCGGCGCCCCGTCACTGATCACCCGCAGCACGAACGACGTCCAGCAGGTCCAGATGCTCGTGCTGATGGCCCTCACGCTGATCGTCGTCGCGCCCATCACCTGCCTCGGCGGCATCGTCCTCGCCGCACGACAGGACGTGCCCAGCTCGGTCATCCTGCTCGTCGCCGTGCCCACGCTCGGTGCCGCCGTCGCGGCGATCCTCAGCCGGCTGAACCCGCAGTTCCGGCTCCTGCAGCAGCTGACCGACCGGATCACGACGGTCCTGCGTGAGCAGATCAACGGCGTCCGGGTGGTCCGGGCGTTCGTGCGCGACGACGCCGAACAGGACCGGTACACCGCCGTCAACAGCGACATCTCCACCGTCTCCCTGCGCGTCGGCCGGCTGATGGCCCTGATGTACCCGACCGTGCTGCTGGTGATGAACGGCTCGGCCGTGGCGGTGCTGTGGCTGGGCGCCGGCCGGGTCGCCGACGGCAGCCTCGGAGTCGGCTCCCTGACGGCGTTCCTCACCTACCTCGTGCAGATCCTCATGGCCGTCATGTCCGCGACGTTCATGCTGATGATGGTGCCCCGGGCCGAGGTGTGCGCCGAGCGCATCCTCGAGGTGCTCGACACCCGCTCCCACGTGGAGCCGCCGGCCGAGCCGGTCACGACGCCCCCGATCCACGCCGACCTCGAGGTGCGGAAGGTCGAGTTCCGGTACCCCGGCGCCGAGCAGCCGGTGCTCAGCGAGGTGGACCTCCAGGCCCGGCCCGGCCGGACCACGGCCATCGTGGGCAGCACCGGCAGCGGCAAGACGACCCTGCTGAACCTCGTCCCGCGCCTGGTCGACGCCACCGCGGGCAGCGTCCGGATCGGCGGGCACGACGTCCGTTCCCTCGACCGGGCGGCACTGTCCACAATGGTGGGTCTGGTGCCGCAGCGACTGTACCTCTTCTCCGGCACGGTCGCCTCCAACCTGCGCTACGGCAGGCCGGACGCGACCGACGACGACCTGTGGCGTGCCCTCGACCTCGCCCAGGCCCGCGACTTCGTGGCCCGGATGCCCGGTGGTCTCGACGCCGAGATCGCCCAGGGCGGCACCAACGTCTCGGGTGGCCAGCGGCAGCGCCTCGCCATCGCCCGCACCCTGGTGCAGCGGCCCCGGATCTACCTCTTCGACGACTCGTTCTCCGCTCTCGACTACGCCACCGACAAGGCGTTGCGGGCCGCGCTGTCCGAGGTGACCGCCGACGCGACGGTCGTCATCGTCGCTCAACGCATCAGCACGATCCGCGACGCCGACCGGATCGTGGTGCTCGACGACGGCCGCGTCGTCGGCGCCGGGAGCCACCGGGAGCTGATGCGGACCTGCTCCACGTACCGGGAGATCGTCCTCTCCCAGCAGACCGAGATGGAGGCCGCCTGATGGCCGGCACGGACACCAGACCCGCGCACCCGGTGCCCCGGGGCCAACGCCCGCCGGGCCGTCCCCCCGGGGGCTCTCCGTCCGGCGGGGGCGGGCAGCGCGGCGGCAGAGCCACCGCGGGCGACTTCTCCGGCACCACCCGCCGGCTGCTCAGCATGCTGGCGCCCGAACGATGGCTGATGGCCGGTTCGCTGCTCGTCTGCGCGGCCAGCGTCACCCTGTCGGTCCTCGGACCGAAGGTGCTCGGCCGCGCCACCGACCTGATCTTCGCCGACTTCGTCGCCGGCCGGCTGCCGGCCGGCCAGACCACGGCGGAGGCGGCGGAGCTGCTGCGTGCCCGCGGCCACCGGGCCCAGGCCGACGCGATGACCGCCGCACACGCCGTGCCGGGCCAGGGTGTCGAGTTCACCCGCATCCGGAACGTGCTCATCCTGGCGGCCGCCGTCTACCTGGTGGCGGCTCTGCTCATCCTCGTGCAGGGCCGGTTGACCGCCGTCGTGGTGCAACGGGCCGGTTACCGGCTGCGCGACCGGGCCGAGGCGAAGCTCGCCCGGTTGCCGCTCGCCTACTTCGACCGGCACCCGCACGGCGAGGTCCTCAGCAGGGTGACCAACGACATCGACAACGTCAACCAGAGCCTCCAGCAGACGCTCAGTCAGATCGTCAACTCCGTGATCACGGTGATCGCCGTCCTCGTCGTCATGTGCGTCATCTCGCCGCTGCTCGCCGTGATCGCCCTGGTCTCCCTGCCGGCCTCGATCTACCTGGCCGCCGCCGTCGGCAGGCGCGCCCAGGCGCACTTCCGGAGCCAGTGGGCGGTCACCGGCCGGCTCAACGGCCACATCGAGGACATGTACACCGGCCACGCCCTGGTCACCGTGTTCGGCCGGCAGCGGGAGGCGGCGGCGACGTTCCGGGAGCACAACGAGGCCCTCACCACCTCCAGCTTCCGGGCGCAGTTCGTGTCCGGGGCGATCCAGCCCGTGATGCTGTTCGTCGGCAACCTCAACTACGTCCTGGTCGCGGTCGTCGGCGCGCTGCGGGTCTCCGCCGGGGCGCTCTCCATCGGCGACGTCCAGGCGTTCATGCAGTACTCGCGCCAGTTCAGCGCGCCGCTCGGGCAGATGTCGAGCATGGCGAACGTCATCCAGTCGGGGGTCGCCTCCGCCGAACGCGTCTTCGCCCTCCTCGACGAGCCGGAGCAGTCGCCCGACGTGACCCCGCCGGCGCGCCCCGACCGCGTCCGCGGCCGGGTCGAGTTCGAGGACGTGTCGTTCAGCTACACGCCCGGCACCCCGCTGATCGAGCGGCTCAACCTGTCGGTCGAGCCCGGGCAGTCCATCGCCGTCGTCGGTCCGACGGGCGCCGGCAAGACCACACTGGTCAACCTGTTGATGCGGTTCTACGAGGTGGACCAGGGCCGGATCCTGCTCGACGGCGTGGACATCGCCCGGATGCGGCGCGATGAACTACGGTCCCACATCGGCATGGTGCTGCAGGACTCCATGCTGTTCGGCGGCACGATCGCGCAGAACATCGCCTACGGCGCTCCGGGGGCGTCCCGGGAGCAGATCGTCCAGGCGGCTCGGGCGACCCACGTCGACCGGTTCGTCCGGACGCTGCCGCAGGGGTACGACACCGTGCTCGACGAGGAGAACGCCACGGTCAGTGCCGGCGAGCGGCAGCTCATCACCATCGCCCGGGCGTTCCTCGCCGACCGTGCCATCCTCGTCCTCGACGAGGCGACCAGCTCGGTGGACACCCGCACCGAGGTGCTGATCCAGGAGGCGATGCACTCGTTGCGGCAGGGACGCACCAGTTTCGTCATCGCCCACCGCCTGTCGACGATCCGCGACGCCGACACCATCCTCGTGTTGGACGGCGGCCGCATCGTCGAGCGCGGCACGCACGACGAGCTGATCGACGCGGGCGGGACGTACTCCCGCCTGTACGCCGCCCAGTTCGCGGAGACGCCGGCCCCGGTCGACTGACCCGGCGCCGCCACCCGGGCCCGGGCGCCCCTCCGCGGGGCGCCCGGGCCCGGGTGGCGGGGTGGTCAGCCGCCGGCGGGCGGCCGTACGGTCATGCCGACGTTCTCCAGCCCGGAGTAGTCGACGACCTCCCAGTGCTCGGCGACCCGGCCCGACACCATCCGGAACACGTCCGAGGTGTACATCAGCAGCCGCTTGCCGGTCGGCCGGCGGCCCCGGGACAGGCCGGTGAAGTGGCCGCGCCAGGTCGCGAACACCATCACGCGGTCACCCGAGGCCAGGATGTGGTCGACCGTCGCGGTCAGGTCCGGGAACGCGGCGAAGTTGCCGGCGAAGTAGAGCCGGAACGCCTCGACGCCGTTCGGCACCGCCGGCACCTGCGCATTGTGGTGCAGGTAGTCGTGCTCGTAGTAGTCGTCCGCGCGGTCCAGCCGGTGCTCGCTGAGCACCTCCCGGTACGCCGCGAGGACGCGCGTGGCGTTGGCGCGCTCCACGGGGGTGTGCGGCCCGGACAGCTCCGGTCGCGCCGGCCCCGGCTCCTGCAACGGTTGCAGGCCGAAAGTCCGCAGGATCGAGTAGTCGACCACGGCCGCGTGCTCCACGACGCGGCCGTCGGCACCCAGGCGGAACAGCTCGCTGGTGTGCAGCTCCAGCGCACGCCGGTCGGCCGGACGCCCGGCGAACTCGCCACGCTGCCGGCCACGCCAGGTCAGGAAGGCCATCACCCGGTCGTTGTCCGCGACCGCCGTCTCGATCGTCACGCTGAGGTCGGGGAAGCCGGTGACCAGCTCGCGCCAGAACGTCCGGCGGCCGTCGCGCCCCGGCACCACCCGCGGATCGTGGTCCCGGCCGGCCGGGTCGTAGTAGGCGTCGAGCCGGTCGAACCGGTGGCCGTTGTGGATCTCCGCGACGAGCCTGCGGAGCGTCCGCTCCGACAAGACCGGCGCCGGGTCGCGGCGGGCCGGCTCGATGTGGGGCTGCGGTGTCATGGTGCCTCGTACCTCCTGACGAGGGGCGGAAGGGCAGCGGTGCCCACCTGCCGTCGGGCTGGTGGGCACCGGTGGGCGGGCGTGTGCCGCTCAGCTCACCGGTCGGCAGGTGCCGGTGACGAGGACGCCGGAGTCGTGCGGTGCGACCGGCGTGTCCGCGCCGACGTTGCCGACCAGCGCGCCGGGGTCGACGTCCACCCGGCCGGCGTAGAGCGCGGTCAGCTGCGAGGTCCTGTCGTCCTGGTCGATCACCACACCCACCAGCACGCCGTCGAACTTCGCGGCGCCCTCCGTCTCGAGCTGGAGGAGCGTGGCCCGCACCTTGACCCGCCCGGACGCCGGGTCCGTGATCACCACGTCACCCGTCGAACGGCCGATGCCCTTGCGCACCGAGAACAGCACCGACGTGCGCATCGTGAGCGTGCCGGTCAGCCGCGGGTCCGCGCTGACCGCCTGACCGGCCAGGTCGACCTTGATCTGGATGATGCCGGGCGAGTCGGCGCACCGGGTGGCCGTGGGCGCCGCCGTCCGGCTGGCTTGCAGGTCGATCTGCGCAGCGTCGAGCGTGACCGGGGTGACGGTGGGTGTGTCGGTGGCCCGGCCCGCGGCGTGCGCGGGCACCGCACCGGCGAGAGCCAGGTCGATGACGGCGGCGGCGACGAGGGCCCTACGGAAACGATGCACGTCGAATTCCCCTCCAGGCATGGTGGCGCCGGCGTCCGCCGGCGGCCGCGCGGCTCCGCCGCGTGGCGCTCCACGGTGGCGCATGCCGCTGGAGCCCTGCTCGAAACCGTCCCCACGGCGGAGGCCAGCGGTAATCGAGCGAATGTCGAGGCCCGATCCGCATGCTCGCTGCGAGCCGCCGAGGCGCGGCACCGCAGGAAGCCACCAGCCCGATTGGAGCCCGCGACAGTGCCCGAACCCGACGCGGACCTCGACCTGCCCCCCTCGCCGGAGCATTACGTCCCCCGGATACTCGACGTCGCCCGCGGGCGCGCCGACGCGCCCGTCCTGCGGTGGCGGGACCAGGACGTCTCCGGTACGTCGCTCGCGGCGACCGTCCAGGCGACCGCGGCGGCCCTGCGCGATCTCGGGCTCCGGCCCGACGACACGGTCGGGATCCTGATCGGCGGCAACCGGCCGGCGACGTTGACCACCCGCTATGCGGCCCACCTCCTGGGCACCTCGGTGGTCCACGTCAGCGGGGTCACCCCGGGCACCAGCGGACCCGGGCTGCCCCTGGAGGCGCAGGCCCGGATGCTGCGCGAGGCGAACGCGTCCGTGCTCGTGACGGATGAGGAGCACGCCGAACGCTCGGCCCGGCTCCGGGACGTACTGCCCGGTCTGCGCCTCCTGACCGCACCCGGCGGCCCGGACCCGGCCGGCGGCACCCTGGCGGCCGCCCTCACCCCGCGACGGCCTCGAACGGCCAACGTGACCTACACCAGCGGCAGCACCGGCCGGCCGAAGGGCGTCTGCATGCCGTTCGAGGGGTGGAACGCCACCGTGCTGTGGGCCGCCTCCGCGGTCCCGTCCGGCGCCGCGATCACGTTCCTCGCCGTGAGCCCGCTCAGCCACTCGGTCGGCCTGGTCGTCGACATCATGATCGCTGCGGGTGGGACGGTGCTGCTCCACGAGGGCTTCGACGCCGGCACCGTCCTGCGGGACATCGCACGGCACCGGGTGACCGGCACCATGATCGGCGTACCGAATCTCTACGCCCTGCTCGACCACCCGGACCTGCCCCACACCGACCTGACGTCACTGCGGCAGCTGCTGTACGTGGGCTGTCCCGCGTCGCCGGCCCGGCTCGCGCAGGCGCTGCCGTTCCTCGGCCACGCGCTCACCCAGAACTACGGCACCACGGAGGCCGGCCGGATCACCGTCCTGAGCCCGGCGGACCACCACCGCCCGGACCTTCTCGGCACGGTCGGGCGGCCGAGCCCCGACGTGGCGATCCGGATCTGCGACCCGGACTCCGGCCGGGTCCTCGGGCCGGGAGAGCTCGGCGAGGTCTGCGTGCGCTCGACCAACATGATGACCGGCTACCTGGACGATCCGGACCTCACCGCGCACGTCCTGCGGGACGGCTGGCTGCGCACCGGCGACCTGGGACGGCTGGACGCCGAGGGCTACCTGCGGCTGTCCGGCCGGATCGGCGACGTGATCAAGGCCGGGGACGTCAAGGTCTACCCGGCCGAGGTGGAGCACGTCCTCGCCGGCCATCCGGACGTCGTGGACGCCTGCGTCTACGCGTACCGGGACGACAACGGTCTCGAGCAGGTCCACGCCGCCGTCGTGCCGCGCCCCGGCGGCACCTACGACGCCGACGCGCTCCGCCGGCACGTGGCGGCGACGATGACGGCGAAGCACGCGCCGACGGTGTTCGTGCGCTGCGACCGGCTGCCCGTCACCCCTTCAGGCAAGGTCGACCGCCGGCAGGTGCGGCGGCTCGGCCTCCGTCACCCCCGATCAGGAAGTGAGCACCCGTCATGACCTCGGACACCGGAACCCGCCGCCGTCTCGCGGACGACCTGCCCGCCCTGTCCCGCCTCGCCCTGCACCCGGACGAGCCGGAACATGCCGGGCGGGACGACGGTACGCCGCCACCGACGGAGACCCTGGCGACCCTCTTCGAACGGCAGGCGCGCCGGCGGCCCGGCGGCACCGCGCTCGTCCTCCAGGACGCGATCCTCACGTACGACGAGGTCGACCGCCGGGCCAACCGGCTCGCCCGGTTGCTGGCCGGCCGGGGCGCCGGCCCCGAGCGGGTGGTCGCGCTCGCCCTGCCCCGCTCCGCCGACATGATCATCGCGATGCTGGCGGTCACCAAGGCCGGTGCCGCGTTCCTCCCGGTCGACCCGGACTACCCGGCCGACCGCATCGCCTTCATGATCCGGGACGCCGCTCCCGCCCTGGTCTGCAGCACCTCGGCGGCGGCGACCCGGCTGCCCGCGGGGCCTCCGCTCGTCCTGCTGGACGGTCCCGACACCACGGCCGCGCTGAGCGGCCTGCCCGACGCCGGTCTCGCCGGCGCCGTCCCGCCGCCGTCCCCCGCCGGCCTGGCGTACGTCATCTACACCTCGGGCTCGACGGGCACGCCGAAGGGTGTGGCGGTCACCCACGGCGGGGTGGGCGCCCTCGCGGCCGCGAACAGCGAACGGATGGCGGTCGGTGAGGAGAGCCGCGTCCTGCAGTTCTCGTCACCCAGCTTCGACGCGATCGTCTTCGAACTGCTCGCCACCTTCGCGGCCGGGGCCGCACTGGTGATCCCGCCGCCGCGCACGCTGGCCGGCGAGGCGCTGGCCGCGGTCGTCACCGAACACCAGGTCACCCACGCCGTCCTCCCGCCGGTGGCCGCGGGCAGTGTGTCCGCCGCCGGGCTGCCCGGCCTGCGCAGCCTGCTGGTCGCCGGCGAGGCCTGCTCAGGCGACCTCGTGGCCCGGTGGTCTCCCGGCCGCCGCATGATCAACGCGTACGGGCCGACCGAGACGACCGTCTGCGCCACCATGACCGGCCCCCTGTCCGGCTCGACGGCCCCGTCGATCGGCCGTCCCATCCCCGGCGCCGCCGTGCACGTGCTGGACGACGGGCTCCGTCCGGTCGCCCCGGGAACGCCGGGTGAGCTGTACGTCAGCGGTGACCTGCTGGCCCGCGGGTACCTGCGGCGGCCCGCGCTGACCGCCGAGCGGTTCGTGGCGGACCCGTTCGCGGGCGACGGATCGCGCATGTACCGGACCGGCGACCTGGTGTCCCGGACACCGGACGGCGACCTCGTGTTCCACGGGCGCGTCGACGACCAGGTCAAGGTGCGCGGCTTCCGGATCGAACTCGGTGAGATCGAAGCCGTCCTGACCGGGCATCCCGCGGTGGACCGCGCCGTCGCCGTGGTACGCGAGGACCAGCCGGGAACCCAGCAGATCGTCGCGTACCTGATCACGGTGGACCGCACCGCCCCGCCCGCGGCCGAACTCCGGGAGTTCGCGAGCCGCTTCCTCCCCGAGCACATGGTCCCCACCGCCTACGTCGTGGTCGACTCGTTCCCCGTGACGCCGAGCGGCAAGCTCGACCGCGGGGCGCTGCCCGCACCGGATCGGAGCCCGGCGACGGGACGCGAGCCCAGCACGCCGGCCGAGGAGGCGTTCCGCACGATATTCGCCGAGATCCTGCAGGTCCCGCAGGTGCCCGTCGAGGGCAACTTCTTCGAGCTGGGCGGCAACAGCCTGCTCGCCATTCCGGTCATCCAGAAGGCTCGCGAGTTCGGCCTGGCGATCACGCCGAGGCAACTCATCGAGAACCCGACCATCGAGAAGCTGGCGGCGGTCGCCCGCCCCGTCGGCCAGTAGGAGGACACGACGTGACCACACGACGCATGATCTCCCCCGACGAGCTCGAGGAGATCGACCTCGCCGACCCACGGCTGCACGCCGAGTACGAGCTCGACGAGGTCTGGCGCTACCTGCGCGCCGAACGGCCGTTCTACTGGCAGTCGGAGCGCGGCAGCCAGCCGGGCTTCTGGGTGATCACCCGCCACGAGGACGCGATGGCGGTCTACAAGGACAAGGAGCACTTCACCACCGAGGACGGCAACGCGCTGAGCAGCCTCCTGACCAACGGCGACTCGGCCGCCGGGACGATGCTCGCGGTGACCGACGGCGTCCGGCACGCGCAGATCCGGAACATCCTCATGAGGGCCTTCTCGCCGCGCATGCTGCGTGACATCGGCGCGTCCGTGCGGCAGACGGTGGACAAGCTCCTCACCGAGGCCCTCAGCCGCGACGAGTGCGACTTCGCCCACGACGTAGCCGGCAGCATCCCGCTCGGCGCCATCTGCGACCTGCTCGCGGTCCCCCACTCGGACCGCAGGTACCTGCTCGGCCTGACGGCACACGCCTGGAGCTCGGACTACGCCGACGCACCGCCGGCGGACAGCTGGGCGGCGAAGAACGAGATCCTGCTGTACTTCTCGGACCTCGCCCGCAGCCGCCACGACAGCGCCCACAACGACGTGGTCAGCCTGCTGGCCAACAGCCAGGTCGACGGCGAGCGGCTCGACGACGCCGAGCTGATGGCCAACTGCTACGGCCTCATGATCGGCGGTGACGAGACCGGACGGCACGCGATCACCGGCAGCGTGCTGGCCCTCATGCGGCACCCCGACCAGTGGCAGGCCCTCAAACGCGGCGAGGTCGACCTCGGCACCGCCGCCGACGAGGTTCTGCGCTGGACGGTGCCGTCGCTGCACGGCGGCCGCATGACGACCGGCGACGTCGTGGTGAACGGCCAGCTGATCCGGACCGGTGAGCCGGTCAGCGTCTGGATCTACTCGGCGAACCGGGACGAGCGGGTGTTCGACGACCCGGACCGCTTCGACCTGTCCCGCAGGCCGAACAAGCACCTCACCTTCGCCTTCGGCTCGCACTACTGCCTCGGCGCCCACCTCGCGAAGATCGAGGTCGAGGCGGTCCTGGACGGTCTGCGCCGGATGGTCGGCGGCATGACGCAGACCGGCCCCGAGCAGTGGATCTACTCCACCATCCTGCACGGCATGCACTCGCTGCCGGTGTCCCTGCAACCTGACCGCGCGGACGTGGCCACGGCTGGCGCCGGCTCGGCCGGCACCCGGCACCCGGGGTGACGCATCCGCTGCGGCAAGGAAGGATCGCTGTGCCCCACCCCTTCGAGAACGAGGACGGCACCTACCTGGTGCTGCTCAACGACGAGCACCAGTACTCGCTCTGGCCCGGGTCCGCCCCGGTCCCCGGCGGCTGGCGGATCGTGGAAGGCCCGGCGAGCCGGGCCGCCTGCCTCGCCCACATCGAGCGGCACTGGATCGACATGCGTCCGAAGAGCCTGGCCGACACGGCGGCCGGCTAGATGGATCGGGAGCAACGCCTCGTCGCCGTCGTCACCGGCGCGGGACGAGGCATCGGCGCCGCCACCGCGCGCCGTCTGTCAGCAGACGGCGCCGCGGTGGCGGTCGTCGACCGCAGCGTGCCGGGGACCCACGACACGGTCGGCGAGATCGAGGCGGCGGGTGGCCGGGCGATCGGTGTCGCCTGTGACGTCGCCGCCGCCGACCAGGTGGAGGCGGCGTTCGACCGTGTGGTGGACGCGTTCGGCCGGGTCGACGTGCTGGTGAACAACGCCGGGGTCATCCGGGACAACCTGCTCTTCATGATGAGCGAGCAGGACTGGGACACGGTCCTGCGCGTGCACCTGCGCGGTACGTTCCTGTGCGTTCGCGCGGCGCAGCGGCACATGGCGCGGCGCGGCGGCGGCCGGATCGTCAACCTGAGCTCCATCGCGGCGCGGGGCAACCGTGGCCAGGCCAACTACTCGACGGCCAAGGCCGCGGTACAGGGCCTGACCCGCACCTTCGCCGCCGAACTCGGGCCGCACGGCATCACCGTCAACGCCATCGCGCCGGGTTTCATCGCCACCCCCATGACCGACGAGACCGCCCGGCGGATGGGCCGCGACCCCGACGAGTTCCGCCACGACACGGCGGCACGGGTGCCGCTACGGCGGGTCGGCTCCCCGGACGACATCGCGGGCGTCGTCGCCTTCCTGGCCGGCCCCGACGCGGCGTACATCACCGGCCAGACCATCCACGTCGACGGCGGTCATCCGTGACCGCGGTGAAGGGACCGGCCGTGCCAGGTACGACGATCGTGACGGGCGCCCACCTCGACGGCCTCGGCGCCGCCGCCGCCGTCCGGCTGGCGGAGACCGGCTCGGACGTCGCGCTGATCTTTCCCGACTCGGCCACCCGCGCGGACACGATGCGCCGACTCACCGCCCTGCCGGTGCGGTCGCTGGCGATCGGCGCGGACGTCACCGACGCGGACGCGGTGGCCGCGGCACTCCAGCGGGTGTCTTCGTCGCTGGGTGACCCCGGCGTGCTCGTCACCGTCGTCGGGCCGGCCGCGCCGGGGCCGCTGCGCGAGCTGTCCGACGCGGCGTGGGACGTGTCGGTCGAGCTGCAGTTGCGGGGCCTGTTCCTGATGACCAGAGCGGTGCTGGACCCGATGACCCGCATCGGGTCGGGCCGGGTCGTCACCGTCACCGGCGCGGACGGCGCCGTCCGCGCCGGGCTGGTCGGCTTCACCCGCACGACCGCGCTGGAACTGGCGCCGTTCGGCGTCACCGCGAACCTCGTCACGTCGACGCTCGGCGGCTCGGGCGACCCGGAGCAGGTGGCGGCGCTGATACCGCTCCTCGTCGGCCCGGCGGCCGCCGCCGTGTCGGGTCAGATGATCGACGTGGGGGGCGGCCCGGCATCGTGACCCGCCCGCCGGCGGCGCCGGACGCGAGGGGAGGGGCCACCCGGAGGTGGCCCCTCCCCTCGCGTCCGCCTCAGCGCACCAGCACGGGAAGCTGCTCCAGGCCCCGCAGCATCAGGCTGAACCGCCACCGCAGGTCCTCCGTGGGTACGGCCAGCCGGAGATCCGGGTAGCGGCTGAAGAGCCGGCTCAGCACGATCTCCGCCTCCATCCGGGCGAGCGGCGCGCCCAGACAGTGATGGATGCCGTGACCGAAGGCCAGGTTCGCCGACTGGGGCCGGGTGACGTCGAGTACGTCGGGCGCGTCGTACCGGTCCGGATCGCGCCCGGCCGCGCCGAGACAGATGGTGACGAACTCGCCCTCCGGGATGGTGACGTCCCCGACCCGCACCTCGGTGGTGGTGAAGCGCCAGGTGGCGTTGGTGACCGGGCCGTCGAAGCGGAGAAACTCCTCGATCGCGGCCGGCCACAGCGACGGGTCCGCGACGACGCGGGCGCGCTCCTCCGGGTGGGTCAGCAGGGCGAGGGTGCCGTTGCCGATCAGGTTGACGGTGGTCTCGTGGCCGGCGACCAGCAACAGGAACGCCATCGCCATCAGCTCGTCCTCGCTGAGCCGGTCCCCGCCGTCACTGGCCTCGACCAGCGCGCCCAGCAGGTCGTCGGCGCGGTCGCGGCGCTTCGCGGCGATCAGGTGGCGCAGGTAGTCCACCATGGCCTGGCTGGCGTCGAGGACGTCGTCCCCGCCGGTCCCGGACACCAGCAGGTTGGACCAGGTGCGGAAGTTCTGCCGGTCGGCCGGCGGCACGCCGAGCAGCCAGCAGATGACCGTGAACGGCACCGGGAACGCGAGCGCCGCCATGAGTTCCACCTCCGGGCCGGGCTCGGCGACGTCGAGCAGCTGGTCGACCAGTTCCGCCACGCGGGGGCGCAGCGCCGCCACGCGCCGGGCCGTGAACGCCCGGCCCACGAGCCCGCGCAGCCGCGTGTGATCCGGCGGGTCGCTGTCCAGCATGTGCCGGCTCAGCTCGACGGGGAACTGCCGCCGGGTGCCGGACTCCCGGAGGAACTCCGCCCGCTTGGCCTCGTCGACGAAGTTGCCGGGGATGAGCCCGTGGCCGACGCTCATGTCCTTGCTCAGCCGGGGGTCGTTGAGCAGCGTCCGCGCGTCGTCGTAGCGCACCACGAGCCAGGTGCGCAGTCCGTTCGGCGTCTCCACCGGGTGGGCGGCGGCGTCGCGTCGCAGCGCGGCCAGGATCGGGTAGGGGTCGCGGAGGAAGGCCGGGTCGAACAGCGGCCGGGTTGCCGTGGGGACGGTCATGTCGTCTCCTCGTCGGGAGGGGCGGCGCTGACGGCCGCGGACGGTCGGCGGAGGTGGGCGATCAGGGCGGTGTCGTGCTCGCCGGCGGCGAACCGCGGTTCGGCGAGCACCTGGCGCAGGACCGGCACGGTGGTGCGGATGCCGCGACCGCCGACCCGGAACTCGGCCAGCGCCCGGTCCATGCGGGCGATCGCCTGTTCGCGGTCCGGCGCCCAGACGACGACCTTCGCCAGCAGGCTGTCGTAGTCCGAGGTCACCCGCCAGCCTGGGAAGGCGTGTGTGTCGACCCGGGTGAACGGGCCCGCCGGCGGCAGGAACTCGTCGAGCAGCCCCGCCGTCGGCACGAACCCACGTTCCGGGTCTTCCGCGTTGACCCGGCACTCGAGGGAGACGCCGCGGGTCGCCAGGTCGGTCTGTCGCTGGGACAGCGGGAGACCGGCGGCGACCCGGATCTGTTCCCGGACGAGGTCCACCCCGGTCACCATCTCGGTGACGGGATGCTCCACCTGGATCCGGCAGTTGATCTCCATGAAGTAGAACCGGTCGTCGGAGACCACGAACTCGAACGTGCCGGCACCGACGTACCCGACGCCGCGGGCCCCGGCGACCGCCGCCGCCGCCATCTCGGCGCGCAGCGACTCGGAGAGGTTCGGCGCCGGGGCCTCCTCGACCAGCTTCTGGTGCCGGCGCTGCACCGAGCAGTCCCGTTCACCGAGGTGCTGGACGTTGCCGAAGCGATCGGCGACGATCTGCACCTCGACGTGCCGGGCCCGGTCGCAGTACCGCTCCAGGTAGACCCGCCCGTCGCCGAAGACGGCCTGCGCGGTGGACCGGGTGGCGCGGTACGCTCCGATGAGGTCCCGGCGTTGACGGACCACCGTCATGCCGCGACCGCCGCCCCCGGCGACGGCCTTGATGATCAACGGGTAGCCGATCCGGTCCGCCAGGTCGGCGGCGTCCGCGATCGAATCGACCGTGCCGGCGCTGCCCGGCAGCATCGGCAGTCCACAGGCGGCCATCTCGGCGCGGGCGGCGGCCTTGTCGCCGACCCGCGCCATCACCTCCGCCGGAGGCCCGATGAAGACCAGGCCGTTCTCGGCACACACCTCCGCGAAGTCCGGGTCCTCGGAGAGGAACCCGTAGCCGGGGTGTACGGCGTCGGCGCCCTTCGCCAGGGCGGCCTCCACGACCGCCGGCACCGAGAGGTAGCTGCGCCGCGGCGCCGGCGGCCCGATCTGGACCGCGTCGTCGGCGGCCCGGACGGCGGCGGAGTCCCGGTCGGCCGTCGAGTGCACCACCACGGTGCGGATGCCCATCTCCCGGCAGGTACGGACGACACGGAGCGCGATCTCGCCGCGGTTGGCGACCAGAACGGTGTCGAACACTCCGTCACCTCTCCCCGTCGACTGGGCCCAGCACGATGAGCGGCTGGTCGTACTCGACGGGCTCGGCGTCGGCGACCAGGATCTCCACCACCCGGCCGCGGCGGTCCACCTCGACCGGGTTCATCAGCTTCATCGCCTCCACGATGCCCACCTGCTGGCCCGGCTCGACGACGTCACCGACCGAGACGAACGGCGCGGCGCCCACCTCCGGCGCCCGGTAGAAGGTGCCGACCAGCGGGGAGCGCACCGCCCCGTCGAGGTGCACCGGTGGTGGCTCGGCCACGGTGCCGTTGAGGGTCGTGGCGGGAGCGGCCACACCGTTGACGACGGGCGCCGGCGGTGCCGCCCCGTTGGCGGGCAGCGCCCCGGCCGCGACGGCCGGCCACTCCATCTCGATGCTGATCGTGCCGACGGTCGCGGCCACCCGCCGCGGCGGCTGGTGCGCCTGCCGCAGCAGCCCGGCGACGGTCCGGCTGACCTCCTGGAGCATCTCGAGGTCGTCCGCCGTACGGTCGCCGGGGACCGCGGCGACCGATCCGGGCGAGTGGTCGGTGGTCATGCCGCCACCCCTTCCCGGTCGGCGCTGCCGAACCCGCGGAACCGGCGCACCCGGCGGCGCACCAGCTCGTCGGTGTCCCGGCCCAGCAGGCCGGCGAGGGCCGCGGTGACGGCGTCGTGCAGCAACTCCGAGGCAGCGACGGGATCCTGCTGGCTGCCGCCCGGTGGTTCCGGCACCACGCCGTCGATCACACCGTGGGCGAGCAGCGACCGGGCGTCGACGCCGAGAGACTCGGCCGCACGCGGTGCCGCTGCCGCGTCCCGCCACAGGATGGACGCGCACCCCTCCGGGCTGATCACCGAGTACACCGCGTTCGCGGACATCAGCACGACGTCGGCCACCGCCAGCGCGAGCGCTCCCCCGCTGCCTCCCTCGCCGGTGACCACCGCCACGACCGGCGTACGCAGGCCCCCCATGAGCCGGAGGTTCTCGGCGATGGCGACCGCCTGACCGTTCTCCTCGGCCTCGACGCCGGGGTACGCGCCGGGCGTGTCCACCAGCGTCACCACGGGGATGCCGAGCTTCTCGGCGAGTCGCATCGCCCGGGCGGCCTTGCGGAACCCGGCCGGCGAGGGCATGCCGAACTGATGCGCGACGAGCTCCCGGGTCGTGTGCCCCTTCTGGTGCCCGATCCCCATCACCGGAAGCCCGTCCAGCAGCCCGATCCCCGCCACGACCGCCCGGCAGTCTGCGCCGCTGCGGTCGCCGCGCAGCTCGCAGAAGTCGTCCAGCAGGTGTCCCAGGTGGTCGGCGCTGGTGGGCCGACCGATGTCGCGCGCCAGCTGGACGACGTCCCACGCGGCCCGCTCCGCCAGCCGTGTCACGTCCCGTTCCACCGGGTCGGGCCGGTCGTCGCCCCACCCGGCCGGCACGCCACCCGCCGCGGCGAGCAGCCGCCGCAGCGCCGGCCGCAGCTCGACCCGCGGCCGTACGTCGTCGACCAGGCCACGGGCCAGCAGGTGCTCGGCCGTCTGGAAGCCCTCCGGCAGCTCCTCCCGGATGGTCTGCTCGATGACCCGCCGGCCGGCGAACCCCATCCGTGCCCCGCGCTCGGCCAGCACCACGTCGCCGAGCGTGGCGAACGAGGCCGCCACTCCCCCGTACGTCGGATCGGTGATCACTGTGACGGTCAGCAGGCCGGCCCGGTCCAGCTGCGCGTACGCGTTGCTGGTCTTCGCCATCTGCATCAGCGACAGCGTGCCCTCCTGCATCCGGGCCCCGCCGGAGGCGGTCACGACCACCAGCGGCACCCGGTCGGCGAGCGCCGTCTCGGCGGCCGTGGTCACGGCCTCCCCCTCGGCGGCGCCGAGACTGCCGCCCATGAACCGGAAGTCCATCACCGCCAGCACGACCGGGTGGCCCTCGATCCGGCCGCGCACCACGGCGACCCCGCACGCCATCCCGGTACGCGCGACCGCCTCCGCGTGCCGCTCCCGGTAGGGCCGGTCGTCGGAGAAGTGCAGCGGGTCCTCCACCACCCGCGGCACCGGCACCGGCCGCACGCTGTCCTCGTCGAGCAGTTGGGCGATCCGCTCGGCGGCGGTGAGCCGGCTGTGCCGGCCGCACTCGGGGCACACGCCCAGCTCCCGGGTGAACCGTTTGCCGTAGGTCAGGGCGCGGCACTGCTCGCACCGCACCCACGGGGCGGTCCCCACCGGGGACCGCAGCAGTGTCGTCGTCATGTCCTCACCCGGCCTCGGGCCGCGCGGGCGCCGCGTGCCTCGCGGTCACCCGGAAGACCTCGAACGGGCGCTGCCGGGTGTGGTCGCGGAACGGCCGCAGCGGCGCGGTCTGGTCCCGGTGCCCGGCGCTGGACTCCCACGCGGCGAAGTCCGGCCACCCGGCCCAGCGGCTCACGACGGCGAAGCTGCGCGGGTCCGTGATTCCCTGGTGCAGCTCGTTGCCGAGCAACCCGGGGGTGCCCGCCATGCGGGCGCTCGACTCCTCGTACGCCGCCCGCACGGCCGCCGGGTCGTCGGTCAGGTGGTGGACGACGACCTGGACCTGGCCGATCACCGGGACGCCCCGGCACCGTCGAGGTGCGCGACCACGTGCATCGTCGTCATCGACCCGCCGCTGCGGTAGGGGTGCAGCTTCTCCCGGTGCCGCAGGTGCCGGTCGCTCGTCTCGAACTCGCGGAACTGCCGCTCGTCCACCCAGTCGCTGACGATGTAGTAGATGTCCTCCTCCTCGGCGCCGCGCGACAGCCACTGCCCGAGGTTGGCGGGGTGGCTGGTCACCGAGTCGCCGACCTCACGCCACACCCGTTCGAAGTCACCGGCCATCCCCGGCCTGATCTCCATGCGCAGCATGACCCGGAACGTGTGCCCCGGCGTGGAGCCCGCCATCTCAGATCCCCCCGTCCACGTTGATCGTCTCGCCGGTGACGTAGCTGCTCAGGTCGCTGACGAGGAAGAGCGCCACGGCGGCGACCTCCTCGACGGTGCCGAGGCGGCCCAGCGCGGTCTTGCCGGCGTACATGTCCCGCAGTCCCTGCGCCCGCTCCGGCGGCATCGCGTCCATCGCCTCGGTCTCGATGACGCCCGGCGCCAGGACGTTCACGCGGATCCCGCGGCCGCCCAGTTCCTTGGCCAGTGACCGGGTCAGGCCGATGAGCGCCGCCTTCGTCGCCGTGTAGTGCGCGCGCAGCGGGATGCCCGCGGCCGCCCCCCGCGACCCGACGTTGACGACCGACGATCCTTCGCCGAGCAGCGGCAGGGTGCGCTGCACGAGCCGGTAGACCGCCGTGAGGTTGGTGTCGAGCACCCGGTGCCACTCGTCGACGGCGAGCCGCTCGAAGGGGATGTGGCTGATCACGCCGGCGCTGTTGATCACGCCGTCGAGGTGGCCGAACCGCTGCGCGCACTCGTCGGCGAGCCGGTCCACCTCCGCCGTGACGCCGAGGTCGGCGCGGACGACGTGGTGGTCACCGCCGGTCTCCTTGAGCGCCAGGGCGAGGCTGTCGACCGCCGCCCCCTCCTGCCGGTAGCAGGTGACGACGTCGGCGCCGGCCCGGGCGGCGGCCAGGACGATACCCCGGCCGATGCCCCGGGATCCCCCCGTGACCAGGATCTTTTTGCCTTGCAACCCGAACTCCACGAGTTCCTCCTCCTTGTTGTGTCCGGTCACACGCAGCCATCGACGTGGATGTTCTGACCGGTGACGTAGCCGGCGGCCGGGCTCGCGAGGAACAGCGCCACGCTGGCGACCTCCGCGGTGCCGCCCAGCCGGCCGAGCGCGTTGAACGACGCGAACAGGGCGCGCTGGCGCGCCGCGAGCTCCGGCGGCAGCTCGTCCATCGCCTCGGTGTCGATCCGGCCCGGGGAGATCACGTTGACCCGGATCCCGGCCGGCCCCAGTTCACGGGCCAGCGAACGGGTGAACCCGACCAGCGCCGCCTTGGCCGCCGTGTAGTGGGCGCCTCCGCTCATGCCGATCGACGTCACCGTCGACCCCACATTGATCACCGACGAGCCGGCGGACAGCAGCGGCAGCGCCGCCTGCGTGACCAGGTGGGCCGACGTCAGGTTGCCGTCGACGGTGGCGTTCCACTCCGCGCGGCTCAGCTCCGCGTACGGCTTCGGGGCGAACGCGCCCACGTTGTTCACCACGACGTCGAGGCCGCCGAGCCGGGCACGGCACTCGTCGATCAGGTCCCGCACGTCCTCGTCGTGCCGCACGTCGGCCCGGACGACCCCGTGGTCACCGGACGTGGCGCCCAGCTCCGCGCGCAGGCTGTCGACGGCGGCGCCCGGCTGCCGGTAACAGCTGACGACGCTCGCGCCGGCCCGCGCCATCGTCAGCACGACCGCCCGGCCCACACCCCGGGTGCCACCGGTGACCAGGACCCGCCGGCCGTCGAGCACCGGCCGGGTGGTCCGCGCGTCCACGGTGTCGTGTGTGGCCCCGGTCATCGGACCGGCACGTCTCGCGCGTCGGTGGCCACGCGGGCGGCCGCCTCGACCCTCTCCTTGATGAGCCGCTGCTGCTCGGCGGTGTTGCGGTTGAGCCGCGCGGTCATCGCCGCGTCGTCCAGCGGGGCGTCCGGCCGCATCCGGAACTCCTGCTGCCAGCGCATCCGGACGCCGCCCTCGACCGGCTCGTAGGTCCAGCGGATGTTCATGAACTCGAAGACACCGGTCTCCACCCGGTGCGCCGAGACGGACAGGTTGTCGCGGTCGGTGGTGCGTTCGGACACCCAGCTCCACACCCGGCCCTGCTCGTCGGGGTGCAGGGTGAGGCGGAACCGGACGGTGTCGCCGCGCTCCTCGAGGATCTCCGCGGAGGCGTACTCGCTGAACAGGCGAGGCCAGGACGCGACGTCGTTGGTCACCGACCACACCAGGTCCAGCGGTGCGTCGATGACGACGGAGTTGTCGGTGCGCGCCGTCATGCCACACCCGCCTCGGTCAGCCGGGCGTTGACGTAGGCGACGGTGGACCGGGCGGTGGTCATGTGCTCGAGCGCCTCGTCCGGCATCGGCACGCCGTACTCGCGCTGCACGACGCCGGCCACCTCGAGCATCGCCAGGGAGTCGAGGCCGAGTTCCGCGACCGGGGTGTCGAGATCCGCCTCCCCGAGAGCGTCGACGGCTCCGCTGTCGCCGCAGGAGCGCAGGATGCGGGTGAGGTCGTGCACGGTGAACTGGTTCACGGAGGTCCCTTCCGGTAGTTCGGTCAGTTGCGGGTGCGGTCGCCGGCCGTCAGCACGAGCGCGGCGGTGAAGCCGCCGTGGCCGCGGGCGACCACCAGCGCCGTCGAGATCCGGCCCTCCCGCGGTTCGCTCACCAGGTCGATGTCGATGCCGGGAGCAAGCCGGCTCACGCCGGTGGTGGCGGGCAGCACGTCGTCCCTCATGGCCAGCAGCGCGGTGGCGACGTCCAGCGGCGCGCCACCGGCGTAGAGCCGTCCGGTGAGGGTCTTCGGAGCGGTGACGGGCACTCCCCGTGGCCCGAAGACCTCGACGAGAGCGGCCGCCTCGGCGGTGTCCCGGTCCGGGACCGCCACGGCGTCGGCGAACACGACGCCCACCTCGGCGGGCGGCACACCCGCGTCGGCGAGGGCGGCCCGGATGGTCCGGACCAGCGCCGGCGGCCGGGACGAGCCGGGCGGGGGGTCGAAGCCGGCCGCGTAGCCCGCGATGGTGCCGTAGGGGCGCACACCACGGCGGTGCGCGCTCTCGGCGCTCTCCACCACCAGCATGGCGCCGCCCTCGCCGGGCACGTAGCCCGCCGCGTCGCCGGCGAACGGCAGGTACGCCCGGGTGGCGTCGTCGGCCGTGGACAACTGCCCGTTGGCCATCTGCGCGACCAGGCCGTACGGGCACAGCGAGGCATCGGTCCCGCCGGTGACCACCACCCGGGAGCCGGTGGCCAGCAACCGCCGCGCCTGGCCGAGGACGTCCAGGCCGCCGGCCTGCTCGGTGCAGAGCACGCCGCACGGCCCGCGCATGCCGTGCCGGATGGACACCTGCCCGGTGGTGGCCGCGTAGAACCAGGCGATGGACTGGTAGGCGCCCACCCAGGACGGTCCCCTGGTGTAGAGCCGTTCCATCTCGTGCTGGCCGAACTCGGTGCCCCCGGAGGAACTGGCGGTCACCACGGCCATCTCGTACTCGGGCAGGGCCGCCGGGTCGACCCGCGCGTCGGCGAGCGCCGCCTCCGCCGCGGCCAGGCCGAACTGGGTCCAGCGATCGGTCTGCGGCACCAGCCGCCCGGGCACCCGTTCCTGCGCGTTGAACGCCGGCACCTCCCCGGCGATCCGCACCGGGTAGGTGGTCGGGTCGAACCGGGTGATCCGGCCCAGGCCGCTCTTGCCGGCGAGCACCGACTCCCAGTGTTCCTCGGCGCCGATGCCGGTCGGGGCGACGACACCGATGCCGGTCACCACCGCGGTGGCTGCGGTCATGCCGTCACCTCCTTCCGCGGGCGTCCGCCCGGCGCAGCACCATGGCGCTCTGGAAGCCGCCGAACCCGCTGCCGACCGTCAGCACGGCGTCCATGCGGTGCTCGCGGGCCTCGTTCGGGACGTAGTCGAGGTCGCACTCCGGGTCGGCGACCGCCAGGTTCGCGGTCGGCGGCACGACCTGGTGGTGCAGCGCCAGCGCGGACGCCGCCACCTCCAGCGAGCCGATCGCGCCGAGCGAATGGCCGACCATCGACTTGATGGAGCTGACCGGCACCTCGTACGCGCGGTGGCCGAGGGTCCGCTTGAACGCCGCCGTCTCGTGCCGGTCGTTCTGCTTCGTGCCGGAGCCGTGGGCGTTGACGTAGTCCACGGCACCGGGATCCAGCCGGGCCCGGTCCAGCGAGACGCGGATCGCCTCCGCCATCTCCCGGCCGTCCGGCTTGAGACCGGTCATGTGGTGGGCGTTGCTGCGGTTGGCGAACCCGGCCACCTCGGCGTAGATGCGCGCCCCGCGCCGACGCGCGGCCGTCTCCTCCTCCACGACGAGCACGGCCGCGCCCTCGCCGAGCACGAAACCGTCCCGGCGCCCGTCGAAGGGACGCGACGCGTGCGCCGGGTCCTCGTTGTTGGGCGACGTGGCTCTGATCGCGTCGAAGCAGGCGGAGGTGATCGGCGACAACGGCGCGTCGGTGGCGCCCGTGATCGCCACGTCCGCGACGCCCTCCTCGATGATCTGGACGGCGTGCCCGACCGCGTCCAGCCCGGAGGTGCACCCGGTCGACACGAGGGCCACCGGCCCCTCGGCGCCGACCTGCCAGGCCACCTCCGTGGCGAGCGTGCTGGGGACCATGTACCCGTACAGGTGCGGCACACCGTAGGTGTGGTCGACCAGCCAGCGCCGCCCGCCGTCGGAGAGAACCCGGTACTCGTCCTCGAGGCTCATCGTGCAGCCGACGGCGCTGCCGATGCTGACGGTGATCCGTGCGGGATCGAGGCGATCGACGTCGATGCCGCTGTCGGCGACCGCCTCCCGCGTCGACACCACCGCGAACTGGGCGGCGCGGTCCATGCGGCGGATCTCCTGCGCGCCCAGCCCGGCGGCCACCGGGTCAAAGTCGCATTCCGCCGCGATCCGCGACCGGAAGCCGGCCGGGTCGAAGAGGGTGATGGTGCGGGTGGCGGTGCGGCCCGCGGCCAGCAGGTCCCACAGCGCCTCACGACCGATGCCGCCGGGGGCGACGGCGCCGATCCCGGTGATCACGGCGCGCCGGTTCACCGCCCACCGCCGACGTCCGGGTCGGCCGCGTCCGACGCGAGCGGGGCCTCGGTGTCGATGTGGCCCAGCTCCGGACGGGGCGCCAGGGGCGACAGGTGGAACACCAGTCGTGCCCCGCTCGTGCCCACGTTGCCCAGCCGGTGCCGCACACCGATCGGGACCAGCAGCGAGTCACCCGGCTCGAGGGCGACCGGCGCGTCGTCCAGGGTGATCTCGAGCTCCCCCTCGATGACGTGCAGGAACTCCTCGGAGTAGGGGTGCTGGTGCTCGGTCACGTACTCGCCGGGGCGCAGGGTCAGCACCCCGCCGAAGCCAGAGGTGCAGCCGACCGTGCGGGGGCTGAGCGTGACCCGGATGTCGCCGCCGCGCCGGACGTTGGCGTTGACCGCGGACGCGGCGACCTTCAGCCGCGTGACCGTGGTCATCGGACGTTCCGTCGGGCGGGCGCGGCCGGCGCGGCGAACCGGGGACCCGTCTCGGGGGTCCACGTGTAGAAGGCCTCCGCCATCGCGTCCCTCGGCTCGCGCCACTGCGGGTCGTACGGCGAGATGAACCGGCCCAGCTTGGTGTTGATGTCCTGGTAGAGCGGGTGACTGCGCGCCCGGTACAGGTTCGGGGCGATGTCCTCGTCCGCCTGGACCAGATGAAAGTAGAGGTCATGGAACGCGAAGAGGGTCCGCCGCGACACACCCACCATCGCCGGCAGGTCGGTGCGGTCGGACTCGGCGAAGACGTTCGCGACCCCCTCCGCGTCGGCGACATCCATCTTCGCCACGATCAACGTCTGGTGCACGGTTCCTCCCGGCTTCGTCGGTGTGACCACCGTCGTCGCCGGGTCTCGAATCGGTCTCGAACCCGTCTCGAAGGTGGGTGGACGCGCCGGGCGCCGGCACCCATGACAGTGGCCCACCTGCCCAGGGCGGGCGGGTGGGCCACGAGAGGGGGTGGTCAGGCCGAGTGCGCGCTCAGCGGCAGGATCGAGCGGCGGAAGTGCCACGCGGCGGAGGGCGGAAGCGTGGAGCCCGGCCGGTCCTCGTCGGTCTCGGCACCGATGATGGAACGCAGGGCGAGCGCGTTCAGGCGGGGGACCACGTACCGCGGCTCCGCGGGGCAGCGGGCCGAGGGCGGCCCTCCCAGCGGGTGCGGCGACGGCACCTCCTCCAGCAGGTGCATGTCGACGAGGTTCTCGATCAGCACCTCCGCGTCCTGGATGCGGGCGCCGAGCAGCGCCGCCAGCTCCCTCGCCCCAAACCGCTGCCAGTGCTCGGTGACGATGACCCGCAACGCCCGCCGGTACGGCTCCGGCAGGCTCCGGTATCCCACGTCGACCGTGCCGATCAGGTCACTCGGGCCGGCCGTCAGGTCGAGGAGCATCGACTCGTCGCGGCACACCCGGTCCAGCAGGCGCGAGGCCGGCCAGCCGGGACGGCTCGCGAGCCGCGCCGCCACGCCCCGCACGGCCAGCGGCAGCAGGCCGCACACGCGGATCAACGCCTTGACGGCCTCGCCCTCGTCCTCGACCCGCCATTCGCCGGCGATGTTGCCCAGCATCCTCAGCGCCTCGTCCATGGTCATGGTGGGCAGCGAGATGTGGTGCGCGCCGGGCAGCCCGTCGTGCCGGTAGCGGTTGGTGGAGATGACCGCGCACCCCGAGCCACCGGGCAGGAGCGGCCGGAGCCATTCCGCGCCGACGACGTCGTCGACGACCATCAGCACCCGGCGGTCCGCGGTCCAGGTGCGGAAGGTCCGGCTGAGCTCGTCGACGCTGGTCGGCAGGTCGTCCCGGGGCAGCCCGCAGGAGCGCAGGCTCGCGGTCAGCACCTCCTCCAGCCGTATGTCACCGGACGCGGAGCCGGACATGTCCACATAGAACTGGCCGTCCGGAAACCGGGACCGGGCCTGGTGGGCGGCCTGGAGCGCGAACGTGCTCTTGCCGATGCCCGGCGGCCCGTGCACCTCGATGACGGGGAACGCCGCGCCGGTGCGGGAACTCGCGCCGAGCAACTCGGCCACCTGTTTCAGGCACACGTCACGCCCGATGAAGTCGGGGATGCCCGGTGGAAGCTGGGCCGGCACCACCGACCGGTTGACCGAGGTGGTCACGCGTGGCCGGGGTAGACCGGTGAGCTGGGGGTCGTCGGCGAGGATGGCCTGGTGCAGGCGCTGCACGGCGGCGGACGGCTCCAACCCGAGTTCGTCGACGAGCTGCCGCCGGATCCTGCGGAAGACGTCGAGAGCCTCCGGCCGCCGTCCGCACCGGTGCAGGGCGAGCATGAGCTGACCGGCGAACCCTTCGTGGGTGGGATAGTCGTGCATCGCGCCGCCGAGCTCGTCGACCACCCCGTGGTGGTGACCGAGTTGCAGCAGGGCGCTGAAGCGGCGCTCCAGCGCGGCCTTGCGCCGCTCCTCGAGCTGCGTGGTCCACACCGAGAGCCGACGCCCCAGGGTGACGTCGACGAGCGCGGGTCCGCGCCACGTGGCAAGGGCCTCGCCGAGCGTCTGCGCGGCCTTCTCCAGCTCACCACCGTCCATCTCGGCGCGCCCCTGGGTGACCAGGCGATCGAACCGGTGCACGTCGACCACCTGCAGGTCGTCGAGCCGGAGTTCGTATCCGCCGACCCGGGTCATCAGGATCGGCTCCGCGGGCTGCGTCGGAGGGGGTTCGGTGCCCAGGTCGAGCCGGCGACGCAACTGGTAGATGTAGGTCTGCATGGTGGTCAGCGCGCTCGGCGGCGGTCGGTTCTCCCAGAGCTCCTCGAAGAGCTGATCGACGCTGACCAGCATGTTGGCGTTGAGTACGAGCGCAGCGAGCACCCGCCTGAGCTTGGGGGCCGACGGAGTGACGTCGACCCCGGACCGCCGCACGACCAACGGACCGAGCAGCTTGATCTTGATCATGCACGCTCCCCCGATTCCCGCATGTCACTCGCTTGTTCCGCCGAACAACATCTCCACGGCAAGCTTTATCAATCACCGAAATCGGCGCCGCTCGCCACATTAGCCGGGCCTGGAGCGTCGCGACAAGCCCTGGAACGTTGCTCGAATACCACTCGAGAGGGCACACGGACGACCGCTTGCGAAAGCCACCGGCAAAGCCGGATGATGGCACCGGGAAAAGCGCCGGATCATGCCACTCACCTCGGGGAACATCGACCGGGCGACGGCGTCCGAGGTGCCACGGCAGGTGCTTCCCAGCCGCCGGCCCAGCGGTAATCGTGACGAACCCGCCTGGCGGGCTACCTCGCCGGGACGCCCCGGCAAATTCATTCGAATCAATTCAAGCCGCGCGACGGCGTTTGGGGACGAACCACGAAAACGGTTCGCGACCTCCGTCGCCACAAGCTGCGCCCCGATTGGTAAATCGTCCTCCCGCCAATCGGGCCGGGGTGGAAAACAATTGCCGGCCCACCCGACGGGCGAGGACCGACCGCAAAGGAAGACGGGTCGGGAATTCAATACGCCGACCGGCGGCCGTCGTTTCTCCGCTGGCTCGGCCACGCTTCCGGCAGGGGTCCGGCCGGCCGGCCACCACGCGCCCACGCTGATCAGGCCAAACATCATCATGAGCAGAGACGCGGAAATCTAACGCATCGTGTGCTGTGCGGCACTCTCGGTCAGCAGAGGCCCTACGGAATGCAACTCGCGAATGACGGCGAGGCACGAGCGCCTCATGTTCTGAGTGCGGACAGGCCCGCCCCGTGGAGTCCCACGACTTTGACCCCACCCCCCTTTATGCGGTTCCCGGTGAGCGGTTCCTCGGCCCGTACCGGCCGCAGGCGGTGGGGTCCTTCGCATTGGTCGGCGGCGCGGTGAGGCTGCGACGGAGACGGCCCGGCACCCCTGGGCCACCCAGACGGCCCGGCCGACGCCCGGCGACCGCCCGCCCAGCGCCCCGGTCGGGAAGGGGTCGAGGATGCCGTCACCGATCTGGTCGACGATCGTGTCCGGATGATGAGGGATCAGCCGTCCGTCGGGATCGCCGCGAGCGTGAGGACCTGGTGGGCGACGCTGCCCGGGCGGGCACGGACGCGCGTCTGGACATCAGGGTGGCGAAGTCCTCGCCGTGCTCGGGAAAGAGCGCGAGCACTACGTGCTGTCCACCCGACCAGGTCGCGGCGGCCCTGTCCACCTCGCTTCGCGCAGCCCGGCTGCGCCTCGCCCAGCTGCACCAGGTGGAGGCGGTCAGCCGGTTCGTCGACATCACCACCGGCAGCGGCCAGTACCTCTACACCCTCGGCCCGCTCGGCGCCGTGGTCCACCCCACCCAGTTCAACGACCCGAACCAGGCTGACGCCCGCGCCCCCCGGACCAGCATCGACCGCACCGAACGCATCATCGGCAGCCGCCGCCTGGCCCACCTGCTCGGCACCAACCAGCTGTTCATCGACCTCATCGGCTACGCCCGCACCCACGAGCACGCCCGGCTGGCGCGCTGGTGGTCCGAACAGCACACCACTGCCGCCTTCGCCGCCGCCTCCTACGCCGCCGGCAGCGGAACCGGTGTCCAGCCCGACGGGCACGGCATCTGGCACGCAGGCGGGCGCACCGTCGGGTTCTTCCTCGAACACGACAACGGCACCGAACCCCTCGCCACCGTGCTACGCAAGCTGCGCGGCTACGAGCAGCTCGCCACCTACGGGCCGCGGTACCCGGTGCTGCTGCGCGTCCCCGACCGCCGCCGCGAACAACACCTCCTCGACGCCCTCGCCGGAGCGCCCACCGCCATGCCCGTCGCCACCGGCCTCCACGACGAACACCCCGCCGGCCCCGCCTGGACCCTCACCACCGACCCCGGCCAGCGCCGCTGGCTACACGAACTGCCCTCCGACCACGGCCCGGACAACCCGGCCACCAACCCGCACCGCTTCCCCGACACCGACCCCAGCGGCCCCGACCCGCAGCCCTGACACCCACCCCCGCCGAAAGGGAGGCAGGCTGCCCACCGCTTGTGGGCGGCTGTGAGACCGGTCAGATCTCACAGTCCCACCGCCCCTCACCCGCGGAACCGAGCGGTCGTCTGACAGTGCAGGTCAGCCGCACTACTGACGATCATGACGGCGGCCGGCGCTGACAGATCCGGCCGCTACCTTCATCGGCACCACCTTCACCCACATATCGCTCCACCCGGTCCGGTCCCACCTCGGGAACCACCGCCGCGCCCCACGGTGCGCTCCGCCCACCCGCCTTCTCGGCCGGTCGGCGCCCGCGCCACGCGGCGACCCCCCAGGTCGCACCGCACCACCAGCACCACCCCGCTGCACCCACTGTTCGCCCCGTGAGCCGACCCATGCACCCGGTGGGCCGGCCGCTTCCGCGCGCCCCCAGCGCGCCCCAACCGAAGGAGGAACCCAATAAGCTCGAAGGAGACCGCACGTGGGATGAGATCGGGTGCCATGAGTCGGCGCAGCACTGCGCATACCTCTGGCACGGCGAGCCATGCGAAAAGCGACTCCGAGCAGGATCTACGCACCTCTGCTGATCTTCAGCAGGCGATCACATCGACCCGCGCATGCGACTACGGCAGGAGATCCGAGAAGAGAGAAACCGCAGGTCATCCGCCTGCGAGGACGCACGGAGCGTCGGGTTAGGAAACCGTTGCTCTATCCCCTGAACTACGAGGGCGCGAGGCCATAGCCTACCTGGCAGCGAATGCCGACGAGCGCTCAGGAGTTCCCGTGGGCCCACCGGCATTGGCGGCGCACGGCACGGGCCGCCTCGGGCAGCGAGGTGGCGGGCCAGCCGCCTCGGCTGCCGCAGCATCGGGTGCCCCGCCTACCGCAACCAGGACGGGCGGGAGCACCCGCTCGGCGCTCCCGCCCGGCGGCGTACCCGCCGCTACGCGGGGACGACGGCGAGTCGAGGGCCGGCGGGCGGCGTGCCGGCCAGGGCCAGCAGGGTCTGCCCGGTGGCGTCGTCGACGACGGCGACGCGGACGGCCTCCGGGTCGTGGTCGGCGAGCGGCGCGGCGAACACCGCGGTCACCGGGCGGCCCTGGTAGAGCCCGGCGTGCCCGACGAACCGCCAGTCGCCGTCGTCCCAGTGCTCCCGCACGTCGGAGCGGAGCAGCGGCGCGACCCGGCGGTAGGGGTCGCTGAGCTGGACCTGGTGCACGGTGGCGAGCAGGGGCACGCCCGAGCCGCCGCGCAGCGGGTTGGTCAGCCGGGCGCGCAGCCGGCGCAGCGGCAGCAGCCACGCCGCGTCCAGTTCCGGTGAGAGCGCCGCCACCGCCGCCACCTCGGCGAGCAGCATGGCGCCGCCGGCCAGCGGCCGGGTGGCGAGGGCGGTCGGCCAGCCGGCGGGGAACAGCCCGGCCAGCCCGGCGGCCACCACCAGCAGCGCGGCGCGGGCCAGGCTGCGGCCGGAGACCGGGGTCGGCCGGGCGCTCAGGCAGCCGCAGGAGGAGGCCGGTGCGGCCCGCCGGGCGTACGCGAGGTAGGCCAGGAAGCCGGTGGCCAGCACGGTCGCGGCAGCCGCCTCCAGCCGCGCGGCGGGTGGCAGCAGGAGCAGCGCGCCGAGCGTGAGTTCCACGCCGCCGAGCAGCCGGTACGCGGGCAGCGCCCGGTGCTGCCCGACCAGCCGGACGAGTGCCGACCGGTGGGCGGCCGCCGCCGCCTGGCGGCTGAACAGCTTGACGCGCGCGGACCAGATCAGCACCGCACCGACGACCAGCGGTTGCAGCGCCGCGATCATTTCGATCATGGGTTCTCCCATCGGATGGGCCGAGGGGTGGCGCCCGGGCGGTGGGTCAGCTCCGCGTACCGCCCGGGCGTCCCCGATCAGGCGGCGGCGTAGACGGTGGCGATGTCGATCTCGTTGGTGTCCGGGTGCCAGGCGCCGAGCACCTGGACGTGCCGGCCGACCCGGAGCAGGGACATGTCGCTGACCGCCGGGGTGCCGTTGTAGATCGCGGCGGAGCGGCCCGGTACGACGTGCGCCACGATCCGCTGGCCCTTGTGGTCGAGGTGCAGCACGTTGCGGCCGACCGCGGCGATGTGCCCGTGCAGGTTGACGATGTTGACCCAGACGGCGTCCGCGGCGAGCGTGCCGTCCGGCAGCCGGACGCCCCGGGCGTAGAGCCCGTCGCCGACCGCCACCCGGTCGAAGGTGGTCGGGTGCAGTTTCCAGATGCTCGTGCCGTCGGTGATCCGGATGGCGTGGAGCACCGCGTCCGAACCGCTGACCAGCAGCATGTTGCCGAAGATCTTGCTGATCCGGCCTTCGGCGAAGTTCGGGTCCGGTGCGCCGGGCTCGACGGTCGCCGCCTGGGCGGCGAAGGCCGCCTCCGGGGCGAGCGAGCCGAGTCCGGTGGCGCCGACCACACCGCCGAGCGCGGCGGTGGCCAGCAGCCGGCGACGGTCCAGGGTCTGGTGCATGGGTAACCCTCCCGTTCAGACGGTGTCGACCGAGCAGGGCCGCAGCCCGTTGGAGAGACTGGCGATGGCGCTGAACGCCGCGGGCGTCAGATCGATGATCCGGTTGCTACCGCAGGCGGAGCCGCAGCAGGTGCGCTCGCCGCAGAACAGGTCGGTCTGCGGCCCGCAGTCGGCGATGGTGGTGCCGACCCGGGAACCGTTGCACAGGTTGGTGGTGTAGTGCCGGAAGCCGCAGCCGCGCCGGCTCATCGAAATGCCACAGGTGTCGGGGTGCGTGATGGCCAGGCACGCGTCTGAGGTGTTCGGCCAGGCGTGCTGGTAGTTGCCCGACTTGCAGGTGCCACAGGCGCCGCCGCCGGCAGTGCCGCAGGGCCCCCAGGCGCTGCCGCAGCAGAACCACGACATCTCGCCTCGCAGAGCTGCCATGGGTGCCTCCTCCCGTAGGTATGGATTGACAGAGATGGACATCTATATTGATGGCAATTGTTGTGTCAAAAATCACCTACGTCAATGTCCGTGGAAAAGATTTCCTACGTATGCGGCCACCGCCCGGGCGGAGGGTCGAGCTACCGACCGCCGGTGGGCTACCGTCGGCTCGTGATCCCGGTGGAGGCCGTCGCGGCCGCGTACGCCCAGTGGATCCCGCCTGCCCTGCCGCTCTACGGCAACGACCACGAGCGGGCCGACTTCGCTCCCTGAGCCGCTCCCGGCACCCGACGCATCCGTCCTGCCACGTCGCACCGGGAGCGATGCCTCATGTCCGTCGACAGTTCCGGGATCCGGTCGGTGCTGCGCGCACCGCAGGTCCTCCGAGTCCTCTTCAGCAGCCAGGTCGGTCGGCTGCCGACCGCCAGCGGCCCGCTGGCCCTGCTGCTGTTCGCCCGGCAGTCGCTGAGTCTGGCCACCGCCGGTCTGCTGGTCGCCGCGTACACCGCCGGCATGGCGGTGGGGACGCCGTTGCTCGCCCGTGCGGTGGACCGCTGGCGGCAGCCGCCCGTGCTGTGGGGTGCGGCGGTGCTCTCCGGCCTCGGGTTCGGCGCGGTGGCGCTGACCGGCGGCCAGGTGACGGGCGCCGTGCTCGGCGCGGCGGTGGCCGGGTTCGGCACGCCGCCGCTGGAGGCGTGCCTGCGTACGCTCTGGCCCAGCCTGCTGCCACCGACCGCGGTGCCGACGGCGTACGCGCTGGACATCGCCGTCCAAGAGGTGATCTTCGTGGTGGGGCCGCTGGTCACGCTCCTCGCGGTGACCCTGGCCGGCCCATCCGCCGGGCTGGTCGCCGCCGGGGTGCTGCAGCTCGCCGGCACCGCCGCCTACGCGTCGGCCCCCGCCGTCCGCGCCTGGCGGGGCGTGGCGGCGGTCCGGCACTGGGCGGGCCCGCTGCGCGTACCCCGCTTCACGGCCATGCTGGCCGGCGTGGTCGGCGTCGGCGCGGCGGTCGGCAGCATCGCCGTGGCGGTCACCGGCTACGCCGAGGCGGTCGGCGACCGGCGGCTCAGCGGCTGGCTGCTCGCCGCGCAGGCGGCCGGCGCGCTCGCCGGTGGCCTGCTCTACACCCGGGCCCGGCCGGGCGGTCCAGGTCGCCTGCCGCTGCTGGCCGCCGGCCTCGCCGCCGGCTACCTGCCGCTGCTGCTCGCCCCCGGGCCGGCCCCGATGGCCGGTCTGCTCGGGGTCAGCGGCCTGGCGCTGCCACCCGTGCTGACCGCGATCTTCCTGGCGGCCGAGCGGCTGGCCGAGCCGGGGACGGTGGCCGAGGCGTTCGCCTGGGTGAGCACGGCGTTCGTGGTGGGCAGCGCCGCCGGCTCCGCGCTCGCCGGCCCGCTGGTGTCGGCCGACCTCCGGTACGGGCTGGCCCTCGCCCCGGCCGCGGCGCTGCTCGGCACGCTGGTGCTGTGGACCGTCTCCGCCCGCCGTGGCAACGGCGTGAAATGCGGGGCGTCGCCCGTACCGAAGGCGTGAAGGTGCCGCCGCGTCGGTTCGACCGGCCCGCCGCCCCCTCAGCGAGGAGAGCGCCGCCCCGTCACAGCCAGCCGCGGCGCTTGAAGAGCAGGTAGAGCGCGCCGCAGACCAGGGCCATCAGGACGAGGGCGAGCAGGTAGCCGAAGCGCCAGCCGAGTTCCGGCATGTGGGTGAAGTTCATCCCGTAGACGGTGCCGATCAGGGTGGGCGCGAACAGGATCGCCGCCCAGGCGGACACCCGCTTGATCTCCTCGTTCTGCGCGAAGCTGGCCGCGGTGAGACTGCGCATCTCCTCGTTCTGGGCCTGCGAGACGAGGGTCGCGTTGACGGTCAGGATGTTCTGCAGCAGGTGCCGGAACCCGTCGACCCGCTCCACGACCTGGGTGAGGTGGTCGGCGACGTCCCGCAACCGGCGGCGCAGCTCCTCGTCCGTGCCGTACCGCTCGAAGCCGGCGGAGAGGGCGTCCATCACTTTCAGCAACGGGCGGGCGGCGCGCTGGAACTGGATCACCTCCCGGCTGAGTTCGTAGATGCGGCGGCTGGCGTTGGGGTCACCGCCGAACACCTCCGTCTCGATCTCGTCGATGTCGTTCTCCAGTCCGGCGACGACCGGGGCGTAGCCGTCGACGACCTGGTCGAACACCGCGTACAGGACGGCCTCGGCGCCGAGGGCGAGGACCTGGGGATCCGCCTCCATCCGGCGCCGCACGGCGGCCAGGTCGGGCGTCTCACCGTGCCGGACGGTGATCACGAACCCCGGCCCGAGGAAGAGGTGCAGCTCCGCGAACTCGACCTCTTCGCGGTCGTCGAGGTAGCGGGCGGCGCGCAGCACCACGAACAGGGTGTCGCCGTAGCGTTCCAGCTTGGGCCGCTGGTGGGCGTTGATGGCGTCCTCGACGGCCAGTTCGTGCAGCTGGAACTCGTCGGCGAGGGAGTGGATCTGCTCCCCATTCGGCCGGTACAGCCCGATCCAGGCCATGGCCTCGCCGAGTTCCTGCAGGCAGCGGTAGGTGTCGGCGAGGGTGGGCGGTGAGGCACGCCGGTGGCCGTCGACGTAGACGGCGCTGTCGACCAACCCTTCGGGCCGGGACGTCTCGGTCGAGTCGCGTTCGGGGAAGTGCTCGTCGAGGCGGCGGCCGAACCCTCCGGACGGCGACGTCAACCGGTGGTCACCCATCAGCCTCCTCCGCTCGTCGCCCGGGCCCGGCGGCGACCGCCGAGTCCCCGGCCCGGCGGCGGTGAAACCCGGACTTGAGACTCGCGCGTCGGCTCCGGCCCACCGGGTGCCGCCCTGCGTCAAAAAGGCGTGAAAAATTCGGTCCGCCGCGTTAAATCCGCGTAGCGAAGGGCGCGCCGACCCCGGCGCGACCCGATCATGGGCGGCGGGACGTCGAGGTCGACCGGGTCGGCGGCTCCAGACGCGTGCGCCCGGAGGGAACCGGGCCGGAACCCCCGTTCAGCCATGAGGCCTCGGCAGGTGCCCCCCGTCCGGCCCGTACCCCCGGCGACCGTGCGGAGAGCCGGGGAGGCTGAATGAGCGTGGGCATGCAGGACCGGGTCCGGGAACGCCGGAAACGCCCGCTACGCGACTGGCTGCTGGCGGACACTGCGGCGCGGCCGGTCGAGGCGGAGGGCCCGTACGCCCGCCCGGAGCAGCACCACCACAGCTGGTGGAAGGTCATGTGCCTCACCGGTGTGGACTACTTCTCCACCCTCGGCTACCAGCCGGGCATCGCCGCGCTCGCCGCCGGCGTGCTGTCCCCGATCGCCACCCTGGTGCTGGTGCTGGTCACCTTGCTGGGCGCGCTGCCGGTCTACCGGCGAGTCGCGCAGGACAGCCCGCACGGCGAGGGTTCCATCGCCATGCTGGTGAAGCTGCTGACGTACTGGCAGGGCAAACTCTTCGTGCTCGTGCTGCTCGGCTTCGCGGCCACCGACTTCATCATCACGATCACCCTCTCCGCGGCCGACGCCACGGCACACATCGACGAGAACCCGTTCTGGCCGGCCGGGCTGCGCGGCCACGAGGTGATCATCACCCTGCTGCTGGTCGCGCTGCTGGGGGCGGTGTTCCTGAAGGGGTTCACCGAGGCGATCGGCATCGCCGTCGGCCTGGTCGGGGTCTATCTGACCCTCAACGCCGTGGTGGTGGTCGACGCCCTCTGGCGAGTGGTCACCCACCCGGCCCGGGTGACGGACTGGACCGCCGCCCTGACCACCCAGCACGGCGACCCGCTGCTGATGGTCGGCATCGCGCTGCTGGTCTTCCCCAAGCTCGCGCTGGGCCTCTCCGGCTTCGAGACCGGGGTGGCGGTGATGCCGCACATCGAAGGCGACTCCGCCGACACCGAGAAGAAGCCGGCCGGCCGCATCCGGGGCGCGCGCCGGCTGCTCACCACCGCCGCCGTGATCATGAGCATCTTCCTGGTCACCAGCAGCATCGTCACCACCGTGCTCATTCCGGCGGAGGCCTTCAAGCCGGGTGGTGCGGCGAACGGGCGGGCCCTGGCGTACCTGGCGCACCAGCACCTGGGCGAGGTGTTCGGCACCGTCTACGACCTGTCGACCATCGCCATCCTGTGGTTCGCCGGCGCCTCGGCGATGGCCGGCCTGCTCAACCTGGTCCCCCGCTACCTGCCCCGTTACGGCATGGCCCCCACCTGGGCCCGGGCCGTACGGCCGCTGGTGCTGGTGTTCACCCTCGTGGCGTTCGTCATCACGATCGCCTTCGAGGCCAGCGTCGACGCGCAGGGCGGCGCGTACGCCACGGGCGTGCTGGTGCTGATCACCTCGGCGGCCACCGCGGTGACGCTCTCCGCCCGGCACCGCCGCCAGCACGGCCGCACCGTGGCCTTCGGGATCATCGCGGTGATCTTCGTTTACACCACCATCGCGAACGTCGTCGAGCGCCCCGACGGCGTGAAGATCGCCGCCTGCTTCATCGCCGGGATCATCGCCGTCTCGCTGTTGTCCCGGCTGTTCCGCGCGTTCGAGCTACGGGTCAACCGGGTCGAGCTGGACCCGGTGGCCCGGCAGTTCATCACCGAGGGCGCCCGGCGGCAGATCCGGCTGATCGCCCACGAGTCGGCCAGCCGGGACGCCGCCGAGTACCGCGACAAGCTGGCGCAGATCGTCGCCGACAACGACTTCCCCGCCGACGCCGACGTCATCTTCGTCGAGGTGACCGTGACCGACCCGTCGGACTTCGAGACCGAGTTGCACGTCGGCGGCGCGGTGGTGCACGGGAAGTACCGGGTGCTGCGGCTGGCCAGCTCGTCGGTGCCGAACGCGCTCGCCGCGCTGCTGCTGCACGTCCGCGACCTCACCCACCGCCGGCCGCACATCTACTTCGAGTGGACCGAAGGCAACCCTGCCGGCAACTTCCTGCGCTACCTGATCTTCGGGCAGGGCGAGATCGCCCCGGTCACCCGGGAAATCCTGCGGCAGCAGGAGCCGGACCGGTCCCGACGGCCGCACGTACACGCCGGCTGACGCGGTGGCCGGCGGCGGCCTCAGGGGCGGTAGCGGTAGCCCATGCCCGGTTCGGTGATCAGGTGCCGAGGTCGGGCCGGATCGTCCTCCAGCTTGCGGCGCAACTGGGCCATGTACTGGCGGAGGTAGTTCGTCTCGTTGTGGTATTCGGGCCCCCACACCTCGTGCAGGAGCTGGCGCTGGCTGACCAGCTTGCCGGGGTGGCGGAGCAGCTTCTCCAGCATGGCCCACTGGGTGGGGGTGAGCTTGACCTCGACGCCGTCGTCGCGGGTGACCACCCGGTCGGCGAGGTCGACGGTGTGCCGCCCGATCCGCTGGATGGCGGTGGCCCCTGACGTCGTCGCGTCGGCGGGGGTGGCCGCGAGGCGGCGGGTGACCGCGCGGATGCGGGCCAGCAGCTCGTCCACCCCGAACGGCTTGGTCACGTAGTCGTCGGCGCCCGCGTCGAGGGCGGCCACCTTGTCCTCGCTGCCGGCTCGGCCGGAGAGCACGATGATCGGCACCCCGGTCCAGCCGCGCAGGCCCCGGATGACGTCCGCGCCGTCCAGGTCGGGCAGGCCGAGGTCCAGCACCACCAGGTCGGGCGGGTGGCCGGCGGCGGCCTTGAGCGCAGCCGCGCCGCTGTCGGCGACGTCGACGTCGTACCCCCGCGCCCGCAGGTTGATGCGCAGGGCCCGCAGGATCTGCGGTTCGTCGTCCACCACCAGGATCCGGGTCACTCCGGCGGCCCCTCCGACTCGATCCCTCCGGTGGCCGCCGGCAGGCGTACCACCATGGTGAGGCCACCCCCGGGGGTGGTCTCGGGGGTGATGCTGCCACCCATCGCCTCGGCGAGCCCCCGGGACAGCGCGAGGCCGAGCCCGACCCCGGTCTGGTTGTCCCGGTCGCCGAGCCGCTGGAACGGCAGGAAGACGTGCTCCCACTGGTCCTCGGGAATCCCCGGGCCGATGTCGATCACCCGCAGCTCCACCTGGCCGGCGTGGGCGCTGGCGGTGATCGTCGGGGGCTGCCCGGGCGGGCTGTAGCGCAGGGCATTGGCGATTATGTTGACCAGCACCCGCTCCAGCAGGCCGGGGTCGGCGAGCGCCGCCGGCAGGTCGGCGGGGATGTCCGTGGTGACGTCCTGGGCGGCCGGCCCGAGCTCGTCCAGGGCCAGGGGTACGGCATCCTCCAGCCCGATCGCGGTGGTGGTGACGCCCAGCACCCCGGCCTGGAGCCGGCTCATGTCGAGCAGGTTCGCCACCAGCCGACCGAGCCGGTCGAGCGATTCGTCCGCCGTGGCCAGCAGTTCCTCCCGGTCGTCGGCGTCGAACTCGACGTCGTGGCTGCGCAGGCTGGACACGGCGGCCTTTGCCGAGGCGAGCGGCGTACGCAGGTCGTGGCTGACCGCGGCGAGCAGCGCGGTGCGCATTCGGTCGGCCTCGGCGAGCGGCCGGACGGCGGCGGCCTCCTCGGCGAGCCGCTCCTGGCGGAGCGCGACGGCGGCCTGGGCGGCGAACGCCTCGACCACCCGCCGGTCGGCGGCCTCCAGCCGGCGGCCGGAGAGCACGACGCTGAGCCGCTCGTCGACCGGGACCACCGTCTCCCCGGCACTCGGGCTGCACGCCGGCGCCTCGCCGACGCTGGCCACCACCCGCCAGGCGTCTTCCTCCCGGGCCCGGCCCGGCCGGCCCTCCGCCTCGGCGGCGAGTTCCAGCACGCTGACCGCGCGCAGCGCGAAGGTCTCCCGGAGCCGGTCCAGCAGGGCGGGCAGCGGCCGCTCGCCGCGAAGCACGCTGCCCGCGACGGTGGCGAGGGTCTGGGCGTCGGCGGAGGCGCGCGCCGCCTCCCGGGTACGTCGGGCGGCGACGTCGACCACCCAGCTCACCGCGATGGCGACGCCGACGAAGACGCCGAGCGCGAGGAGGTTGTCCGCCTCAGCGATGGTCAGGGTGTGGAAGGGCGGGGTGAAGAACCAGTTCAGCAGCAGTGAGCCGCCGAGCGCCGCGACCAGCGCCGGCCACAGCCCGCCGACCAGCGCCACCCCGACCACGCCGGCGAGGAAGAGCAGGATGTCATTGGTGAGGCTGAGGTCGGGCAGCGTCGACAGCACGAAGGTCAGCAGCGGCATGCCGAGCAGCGCGAGGGCGAAGCCGAGCAGCCGGCGCCGTCGGGACAGCGCCGCCGGCACCTCGCCCGCCCGCCGGCCCCGCCCGGCCTGTGGGTGGGTGACGAGGTGCACGTCGATCGGGCCGGACAGCGCGGTGGTGGTGACCCCGACCCCCCGCGAGAGGACCTGCGCGAACCGGCCCCGCCGGCTCGCGCCCAGCACGAGCTGGGTGCCGTTGACCCCGCGGGCGAAGTCCAGCAGGGCGGCCGGGATGTCGGCGCCGAGCACCTGGTGGTAGGTGCCGCCGAGGCTCTCCACCAGGACCCGCTGCCGGGCCAGCTGGGCCGGGTCGGCGCCGGCCAGCCCGTCGCTGCGCGCCACATGCACCGCCAACAGGTCGGCGCCCTTGCTCCGGGCGGCGATCCGGGCCGCCCGCCGGATCAGCGTCTCGCCCTCCGGCCCGCCGGTGAGGGCGACGACGACCCGTTCCCGCGCCTCCCAGGTCTCGGAAATGCCCTGCTGCGCCCGGTACGCGTCGAGCTGCTCGTCGACCTTGTCGGCCAGCCAGAGCAGGGCCAGCTCGCGCAGCGCGGTGAGGTTGCCGACCCGGAAGTAGTTGCCCAGCGCGGCGTCGATCTTGTCGGGCCGGTAGATGTTGCCGTGCGCCATCCGGCGGCGCAGCGCCTCGGGCGTCATGTCCACCAGCTCGACCTGCTCGGCGGCGCGGACCACCTGGTCAGGGAGGGTCTCCTGTTGGGTGGTGCCGGTGATCTGCGCGACGACGTCGTTGAGCGACTCCAGGTGCTGGATGTTGACCGTGGTCAGCACGCTGATCCCGGCGTCGAGCAGCTCCTGGACGTCCTGCCAGCGTTTCTCGTGGCGGGAGCCGGGCACGTTGGTGTGCGCCAACTCGTCCACCACGACGACCTCGGGGCGGCGGGCCAGCACGGCGTCGAGATCCATCTCGGTGAACTCGACGCCCCGGTAGGTCATGGTGCGACGCGGCACCACCTCCAGACCGCCGATCATCGCCGCGGTGTGCGGGCGGGCGTGGGTCTCGACCAGCCCGATCACCACGTCGGTGCCCCGCTCGGCGCGCCGCTGGGCCTCCTCGAGCATGGCGTACGTCTTGCCCACGCCCGGGGCGGCCCCGAGGTAGATGCGGAGCTCTCCCCTTGCCACGGGGCCATCCTCTCCGATTGGTGGAAGGAGGGGCCCCTTCTTAACTCGTGGCGAGGTGAAGGGGCCCCTTCTTAACCCGGTCAGCGCGCGGGGAACTTCGCGTCCAGCGCGAGGTTGAGTACGAGCACGTTGACCGCGGGCGCGCCCATGAAGCCGAGCGCTCGACCGTTGGTGTGCTCCTCAACCAGGCGGTGGATCGCCGCCGGGTCCGCGCCGCGCTCGCGCGCCACCCGGGCCACCTGGATCTCGGCGTACGCCGGGGAGATGTGCGGGTCGAGGCCGCTGCCGCTGGCGGTGACCGCGTCGGCGGGCACGGCGGGCTTGGCCGGCGCATCGCCGCGGATCGGGGTGACGATCCCGCCCTCGGCGACGTAGTCGTGGTCCGGCTGGGCCAGCTCCACCGGTACGCCCTGCCAGCTGCTCAGGAAGGGCGTGGCCGGGGCGACCTGGTTGACGCTGACCGCCCGGGTGACCGGGCCGGTCAGTCCGTTGGCGTGGAACACGGCCAGCACCGCGCCCACACCGTCGGGCGTGCAGTACGGCCGCCGGCCGTCGACGCCGTCGAGTTCGCCGATCGCCTTGCTCCGCGAGCAGACCTGGGTGAGCAGGCTCTGCGTGGAATCGTCGGGGTTGGCGGCGATGGTGTCGACGACGCTCTCCGGGTCCAGGTTACTGGCCGCGGTGGACGTGGGGTCGTAGCCGTCGCCGGCGGCCGAGGGGCGGGACTGGAAGTAGCGCGGGACGGGGTTGCCGTCCTTGTCGGTGAAGGACTGGCCGATCAGCGAGCTGCCCACGGTCGTGCCGTGCGCGCTCACCAGCGAGCCGTCGGCCTTGCCGTCGAGGCCGGGAATCCGGCCGACGGCGACCAGGGCCAGCGGGTACGCGAGGCCGAGCAGGACGGTGAAGACGAGCAGCGCGCGCAGCGCCGCCAGGTGTTGAGCGAGCCAGGTAGGGAGGCGCATCACGAGATCCCCGGGATGAACTGGATGAGCAGGTCGATGAGCTTGATGCCGATGAACGGCACGATGATGCCGCCGAGGCCGTAGAGCCACAGGTTGCGGCTGAGCAGCTTCGACGCGCTCGCCGGCCGGTACCGCACGCCCCGCAGGGCCAGCGGGATCAGCGCGACGATGATGATCGCGTTGAAGATGACCGCGGACAGGATCGCCGACTCCGGACTGTGCAGCCGCATGACGTTCAGCGTGTCCAGCGACGGGTACAGGCCGGCGAACATCGCCGGGATGATCGCGAAGTACTTGGCGACGTCGTTGGCGATCGAGAACGTGGTCAGGGCACCGCGGGTGATCAGCAACTGCTTGCCGATCTCCACGATCTCGATCAGCTTGGTCGGGTCGGAGTCGAGGTCGACCATGTTGCCGGCCTCCTTGGCGGCCGACGTACCGGTGTTCATCGCCACGCCGACGTCGGCCTGGGCCAGCGCCGGCGCGTCGTTGGTGCCGTCGCCGGTCATGGCGACCAGCCGGCCGCCCTCCTGCTCCTTCTTGATCAGGGCGAGCTTGTCCTCCGGCGTCGCCTCGGCGAGGAAGTCGTCGACCCCGGCCTCGTCCGCGATGGCCTTCGCGGTCCGCGGGTTGTCACCGGTGATCATGACGGTCCGGATGCCCATCCGGCGCATCTCGTCGAACCGCTCCCGCATCCCCGACTTGACGATGTCCTTCAGGTGGATGACGCCGAGCGTGCGCGCCGGCTGGCCCTCGACGTGGTCGGCGACGACGAGCGGGGTGCCACCGATGCCGCTGATCTCGTCGACCAGTTGGCCCACCTGCTCCGTGGGGTGGCCGCCGTGCTCGCGAACCCACTTCATCACGGCCGCGGCGGCGCCCTTACGGATGCGCCGGTCCGGCCCCGCGACACCGCCGTCGACGGTGGCGTCGGAGCTGAGGTCGACGCCGCTCATCCGGGTCTGCGCGGTGAACGGTACGAAGGTGGCGTGCGGGATGAGGCCGGGCTCGCGCTCGCGCAGCCCGAACTCGTTCTTCGCGAGCACCACGATGGACCGGCCCTCGGGGGTCTCGTCGGCGAGGCTGGACAGCTGCGCGGCGTCGGCGACGTCGGCGGCCGTCACCCCCTCCACCGGGAGAAACTCGGCGGCCTGCCGGTTGCCGAGGGTGATCGTGCCGGTCTTGTCGAGCAGCAGCGTGTTCACGTCACCCGCCGCCTCGACGGCCCGGCCGCTCATCGCCAGGACGTTGCGCTGCACCAGTCGGTCCATGCCGGCGATGCCGATCGCCGACAGCAGCGCCCCGATGGTGGTCGGGATCAGGCAGACCAGCAGGGACACCAGCACCACTCCGGTGACACCGGCGTTGGTGATGGCGCCGCTGTCCGGCGCGGCGGCCTGGTAGCCCTTCGAGAAGATCGCCATCGGCTGCAGGGTGACCACGGCCAGCAGGAAGATGACCGTGAGCGCGGCGAGCAGGATGTTCAGCGCGATCTCGTTCGGGGTCTTCTGCCGGTTGGCGCCCTCGACCAGCGCGATCATCCGGTCGATGAAGCTCTCCCCCGGCCTCTGGGTGATCTTCACGACGATCCGGTCGGAGAGCACCTTGGTGCCGCCGGTGACCGCGCTGCGGTCGCCGCCCGACTCCCGGATGACGGGCGCGGACTCGCCGGTGATCGCCGACTCGTCGACGCTGGCGATGCCCTCGACCACGTCCCCGTCGCCGGGGATGATCTGGCCGGCCTCCACCAGGACGACGTCGCCCTGCTTGAGCTGCGGCGCGGGCACCGCCTCGTCGCGGTAAGCGTTGGCCGCCGCGCCCGGCGTCCAGCCGATGAGGCGGGTGGCGATGGTGTCCTTCCTCGCCTGCCGGAGTGCGGCCGCCTGGGCCTTGCCCCGGCCCTCGGCGACCGCCTCGGCCAGGTTCGCGAAGACCACGGTGAGCCAGAGCCAGATGGTGATGGCCCAGGCGAACACCGACGGGTCGGCGATCGCCAGCACGGTGGTGAAGACGGCGCCGATCTCCACGATGAGCATCACCGGGTTGCGCCAGAGCGTACGGGGGTCGAGCTTGCGCAGCGCGTCCGGCAGGGACCGGATCAGCTGCTTCGGGTCGAGCAGACCCCCGCCGACCCGGTTGCCCTGGGTCGCCGGGGTACCGGCGACCGGCTCCTCGCCGGTACCGGATGTCACAGGCGTGACGGACATGTTCTCGTTCCTCATGGTGGTCACAGCCCCTCAGCCAGGGGGCCGAGCGCGAGCGCGGGCAGGAAGGTCAGCGCCACGAGGATCACCGTGACGCCGACGACCATGCCGACGAAGAGCGGCCGGTGGGTCGGCAGCGTGCCCTCGGACGCGGGGGTGGGTTTCTGACGGGCCAGCGAGCCGGCCAGGGCGAGCACGAAGACGATCGGCAGGAAGCGGCCGAGCAGCATGCCGAGGCCCAGGGCGGTGTTCCACCACTGCGTGTTCACCGTGATACCGGCAAACGCGGAGCCGTTGTTGTTGGCCGCCGAGGTGAACGCGTAGAGCACCTCGGAGAGGCCGTGTGGGCCGACGTTCAACGCGGTGGAGTTGTTGCCGGTGGCGAAGGCCGCTGCCGTCCCGGCCAGCACCAGGGCCGGAGTGACCAGGAAGTAGAGCGAGGCCAGCTTGATCTCGCGAGAGCCGATCTTCTTGCCGAGGTACTCCGGGGTGCGGCCGACCATCAGGCCGGCGACGAAGACCGTGATCACCGCCAGGATCAGCAGCCCGTAGAGGCCGGAGCCGGTGCCGCCGGGCGCGACCTCGCCGAGCATCATGTTGAACATCGTCATCATGCCGCCGAGCGAGGTGAACGAGTCGTGGAACGAGTTCACCGCACCCGTGGAGGTCAGCGTCGTGGCCGCGGCGAAGGTCGCCGAGTTCGACACGTCGAACCGGACGTCCTTGCCCTCCATCGCGGCGCCGATCGTCTGCGGGACGGTTCCGGCGTGGGCCAACTCGAAGACATTGGTCAGGGCGATGCTGGCCAGCGCCAGGGTCGCCATCACCGCGGCGATCGCGTAGCCCTGGCGGTTCTGGCCGACCATCCGGCCGAAGACCCGCGGCAGGCTGAACGGGATCAGGAAGATCAGGAAGATCTCCAGCCAGTTCGTCCAGGTGGTCGGGTTCTCGAACGGGTGGGCGCTGTTGGTGTTGTAGAAGCCGCCACCGTTCGTGCCCAGCTCCTTGATCACTTCCTGGCTGGCCACCGGCCCGCCGGTGAGGTGCTGGCTGCCCCCGGTCAGCGTGGTCACGTCGGTGCCGCCGGAGAGGTTCTGCACCACGCCGCCGACCATCAGGACCAGCGCGCCGAGCACCGCGATCGGCAGCAGGACGCGCAGCGTGATCCGGGTCAGGTCGACCCAGAAGTTGCCCAGTTCACCAGTCCGGCTACGGGCGAAGCCGCGCACCAGCGCGACTGCCACGGCGATGCCGACGGCGGCGGAGACGAAGTTCTGCACCGCCAGGCCGGCCATCTGCACCAGGTGGCCCATGGTCGACTCGCCCGAGTACCACTGCCAGTTCGTGTTGGTCACGAACGAGACCGCGGTGTTCCACGCGCCGTGGGTCATCACCGGATCGAAGCCCAGGCTCAGCCACAGGTGGTTCTGCAGTCGCATGAACGCGTACAGGAACAGGATCGACACAGCTGAGAAGGCCAGCAGGCTGCGGGCGTACACGGCCCAGGACTGCTCGGCCGCCGGGTTGACGCCCATCACGCGGTAGAGCCCGCGCTCGGCACCGGAGTGCCGGGTGCCGGAGACCACGCGGTACATGTAGTCGCCGAACGGCTTGTAGACGGCGACGAGCGCCACCGCCAGGGACAGAATGAAGATGATGCCGGCTGTGGTCGTGGTCATCAGAAGCGCTCCGGGAACAGCAGGGCGACGACCAGGAACACACCCAGGCCGATCGCCAGCACCAGGCCGACGGCGTTCACCGCGCTCACAGCTTCTCCACACCCCTCACCACGAGGGCGAGCACTGCGAACAGCCCCGCCGTCAACAGCACGAACACCAGGTCAGACACGGCTGACTCCTCTTACCGGACGTTTGTTCGCGACCGCCTTCGGTCGCGCCGGGCAATCAAAGCGCCGCCCCGGTCGAATGGACAGGGGCTATAACGCGGCCATGACGCCCGGCGGCCCTTTATTGACGTGCTTTTCACGGCGTCCCCCGGACGGGTGAAGGCGGTCACAGGAGGCCGTTCAGGAGCGGTGTCCCCAGGAGGAAAGAAGCGGCGGCAGGTCGGTCAGGGCACCGGCGGAGCGGCGACGTGCGGGAGCCGTCGGACGATCTTCGACCCGGTCCCGCCCGTACTGGTCGGGCAGGGTTCCCCAGCCGTGCCGGACCAGCGGTAGCGGCGGCGGGTGCGCCACGGCCGCCCCCTCGTCGCGGCGCACCGTGCACAGGTGGGTCCAGTCCGCGCCGAGGTCGAAGACGTAGGCGAAGATGGCGCCGGGGTCAGCAGACCCAGCCGGGTGGACCGGCCGTCCCGGGTGTCGGGAAAGGCGGGACCGTCCCGCCACGCCGACCAGCTGACCTCGATCCCGTCCGGCAGGACGAACATTCGCAGGTGGTCCAGGTCCCAGCCGGCCGGGGTGAGGTTGTCGTCGTCATGCCGGTGAGCGTGCCGACGGCGGGCATCGGCGCGGTTTCACGCGCGGGGGCCTGCCGGGAAACTCAGCCCCCCGCCGTCAGCGGGGCATCTCGCGCCAGCCGGGACGAGCCCCGCGCCACGCCCCGGCGAGGATGCTCGCCGAGCCCCGGCTCGGGCATTCCTGGATCCTCGACCGGCCGGTGACCCCGCCGATCTGGGCCTGGACCTCCCAGCGGTGCCCGTCCGTACAGATGTAGACGTCGCGGCGCCCGCGAGGGGTGCTGACCCCGTTCCACCAGTGTTCCTCGACGATCACCTGGTGACGGTATCGCAGCGGCCACCCGGCCCGCACCTGCCGGTGCGGGCCGGGTGGCCGGTCAGCCGTCCAGGCGGCGGACCATGTTCATGATCGTCTCGACCTGGTAGCCACCCTTGATCGGGTAGTTGGTGGCACCGAGGTAGCCCCACCAGTCCCAGCAGCCGTTCGGGTTCACCCCGGACGCGATCGCCTGCGGATAGAGCACGATGAGCCGGTTGGTGTCGGCGTACTGGTTGAGGTTGGCCCGGTCGACGAAGGCGGTGCCGACCTTCGCGTACCCCTGCGCGCAGCCGTGCAGGGCGACCAGCAGGCGGCAGGTGTTCCCGGCCGCGCAGGCGCTCGGCACGTACGCGAAGCCGTTGGCGTCCATGCTCAGCCCGTTGGCCCAGCCGTTGGTGGCGAAGGTGTCCTGGCTGAACCGGATGAGGGTGCCGCCGAGCGGGCCGGTGTTCGGCGCGGAGACCGAGCCGAGCAGCTTGCCGAGGAAGCTCCCCTCCGGGTCGGTGCCGCAGTCGTTCAGGAACGGCGAGGCGGTCGCCGTGCAGCCGACCGTGCCGTACGGGGTGACCCAGGCGTGCCCGGCGGCGCTGCCGGAGTCGTACCGCACGCTGGCCCCGAAGTCCTGGTAGTAGCGGACCAGGTCGTCGGTGACCGACTTCTTCACGGTGTTGTCGTTGCCGCCGTGGTAGACGTACACCGGTTGGCCGGCGAGGTTGCCGGTGCCGTCGATCCAGCCGTAGGACGCCCAGCTGCGGGTGTAGCTCTCCAGGGTCGACACGTACGTCGGGTAGATGTTGTCCCCGCAGCCGTAGAGCGCCTGGTTGACGTTGTTCTGCGCGCAGTAGTACGGGCCGGCGGCGAAGACGGCCGCGCCCCGGATCCGCGTCGAGTACGCGACCTGGAGCTGGGTGGCCATGTACCCCCCGGAGGAGACTCCGGCGACGTACACGGCGGAGACGTGGTAGGTGCCGAGCGAGCCGGAGACCGGGGTCTTGGTGTACGGCGTGCCGGCGGCCCGGGCGGCGGTGCCGCCGGGCAGGATCAGGAGGAGGGCCGCGGCGAGGGTGGTGGCGGCTTTCCACGTGTCTTCATGGCGTTCTCCCGTCGGAGCGCCGGCGGGACGGCCGACGTGCGGAAACGCTAACGTGATATTGACCACAGCAGATATCCGTACGGCCTACACCTCGGGGACGGCGGCGGTGTGGGCGCCCCACCTGACCGTTCCGGTCGGGCCCGACGGCCGCCTGCCCGCTACCCGAGGGCCTGGGCGAGTCGGGTCGTTCCGGCGACGAGCGCCTCGTACCCGCTGGGGCTGAGCCTGCCGGCCGAGCGCAGGTCGACCAGCGCTCCGGTGAACTCGCGCAGCTTCTGCCGTGCCTGCCCGGTGTTGCCGGCGGCGAGCGCCCGCTGCGCGGCGCGCAGCCGCTTGTGGAGGTCCTGGCCGTCCTTCCGGCGCAGCTGCCCCTGCTGCATCAGCCCGTCCACCGTGCTCTCCAGTCCGGCCAGGAGTTTCGCCGCATCGCCCCCGGGCCGCGGCGTGGGGGACGACGGTGACCGCACGGGGCTCGGCGTGGGCGAGGCTTCCTCGGTCGCCGGGAGGTCGTCGGGCGCCGCGGACTCGGCGGGCAGGACGGTGGCCGCCGCCCCCGGGCGGGCGCCGTCGGTGTCCCCTCCCCCCGCCAGCACGACCATCAGCGTGGCGATCAGCATCACGACGGCCGCGCCCGCCACCGTCAGCCACATCATCCGGCGACCGTCCTCGGTCGCCCGGTGCCGGCCCTCGGTCGCGCCGAACAGCGGCAACCTGGCGGTGGGCGGGTCGGTGTGCGGTCGGTCGGAGGCGGCGGACATGCCGGACATCATGCCAAGCCGACGCACCGCACCGATGCCCGCCGAGCCGGCGGCGATATTTAGGTGGGCGTTCCGGCGAATGACCGCTAGCCTCGCCGCGAGATCACTCCGAGACCGCGAAGAGGGTGTTTTGGTGCCCGTGCCGACTGTGCTGAGCCGAGCCGACCTGCGTCAGCCCGTTCCGACACCCACACCCTTCTTCTGGAGTGACCGCATTGGATCTGCCACGTAGCTTCACCATCCGCGAGGGCGACCTCCGGATCATCAACCCGTTCGACGCCGGCAAGCTGGCCACGCTGGGCCGGGCGATCAAGCTCGAACCCGGCACGTCGATCCTCGACCTGTGCAGCGGCAAGGGCGAACTGCTCTGCACCTGGGCCCGGGACCACGGCGTGACCGGCACCGGGGTGGACATCAGCACCGTCAACACCGCCGCCGCCCGCGAACGCGCCGCCGAGCTGGGCGTCGCCGACCGGGTCCGGTTCCTGCACGGCGACGCCGCGACGTACGTCGCGGCGGAGCCGGTCGACCTGGCCGCCTGCGTCGGCGCCACCTGGATCGGCGACGGGGTGCCCGGCACCCTGGAGATCCTGGCGCGCAGCCTGCGCCCCGGCGGGATGGTGCTGGTCGGGGAGCCGTACTGGCGGCTCGACCCGCCCGACGAGGAGACCGTGGTCGGCTCCCACGCCCGGTCCCGGGACGAGTTCCGGGACCTGCCCGGACTGGTCCGGCTCTTCGGCGAGTGCGGCTGGGACCTGGTCGAGATGGTCCTCGCCGACCAGGACAGCTGGGACCGGTACGCGGCGGCGCACTGGCTCAACCTGCGCCGCTGGCTGGACGCCAACCCGGACGACGAGCTGGCCGGGGAGCTGCGCCGGGAGCTGACCGAGGACCCGCTGCGCTACGTCCGCTACCGGCGGGAGTACCTGGGCTGGGGGGTCTTCGCCCTGCTCCGCCGGTGACCGACCGGGTGGGCTCCCGCCGGCGGGAGCCCACCCGGGCCGTTCCGGGCCGTCCGGCGCTTAGCACCCGGCTACCCAGGGTAAGGCAGGATCATGGGACAGTTGCGCACGTCGCCGCCACCGCCGCAGGCCACCGAGCTGGCGCGGTGGGACCTCGGCACTCCCGCCGAGCTGCGCGACCTGCGTTCCTCACTGCGCGCGGCCCTGACCCGGTACGGCCTGGTCCAGGGGGAGGACCTCGACGAGGTGCCCCACCTGGTCGTCCTCGTCGCCACGGAGCTCGCGACCAACGCGCTGCGGCACGGGCGCCCACCGACCATCGTCACGCTCCTCGCCGCGGACGACTGCTTCATCCTCGACGTGGCCGATCACGAGGTCAGCACGGTGCCCGAGCTGGCCGACATCCGCCCGCTCGACTCGGGCGGCCGCGGGCTGCAGCTCGCCCAGTCGGTCTCCCTGGCCGTCGGCTGGTACGGCACCGCGGACACCAAGAACATCTGGGCCTCCTTCCCGCGGCGGACCGGGCCGGCACCGGCCTAGAAGCCGGCGACCGGGTGCGGGACATACGGGGCCTCCAACGCGGCGACCTCGTCGGCGGTCAGCTCCAACTCCAGCGCCGACGCCGCGTCGGTCAGGTGGTGCGGCTTGGTCGCGCCGACAATCGGCGCGGTCACCGCCGGGTTGCGGGCCACCCAGGCCAGCGCCACCTGGGCCCGGGGTACGCCCCGCGCCGAGGCGACCCGGGCCACCGCCTCGACCACGGCCCGGTCCGCCTCCTCGGTCCGCGCGTAGAGGGTCCGGCCGAAGTCGTCGGTCTCGGTGCGGGCGGTCTGCTCGCCCCAGTCCCGGGTCAGCCGGCCCCGGGCCAGCGGGCTCCACGGGATCACCGCGATCCCCTGGTCCCGGCAGAGCGGCAGCATCTCCCGCTCCTCCTCGCGGTAGAGCAGGTTGTAGTGGTTCTGCATGGAGACGAACCGGGTCCAGCCGTGCCGCTCCGCGGCCCAGAGGGCCTTGGCGAACTGCCACGCGTACATCGAGGAGGCGCCGAGGTAGCGCACCTTGCCGGCGCGGACCAGGTCGTGCAGCGCCTCCAGGGTCTCCTCGATCGGCGTGGTCGGGTCGAGGCGGTGGATCTGGTAGAGATCGACGTAGTCGGTGCCCAGCCGGCGCAGGCTGGCGTCGATCTCGCTCATGATGTGCTTGCGGGACAGCCCGCCCCGGTTCGGCCCGGGCCCCATCCGGCCGTGCACCTTGGTGGCGATCACCACGTCGTCGCGGCGGGCGAAGTCCTTCAGCGCCCGGCCGACGATCTCCTCGCTGGTGCCGTCGGAGTAGACGTTGGCGGTGTCGAAGAAGTTGACTCCCAGCTCGAGCGCCTGCTGGATGAACGGCCGGGCGTGCTCCTCCGGCAGCGACCACGGGTGCGCGCCGCGGCTCGGCTCGCCGTAGCTCATGCAGCCCAGGCAGAGCCGGGACACCTCCAGGCCGGTGGCCCCGAACTTCACGTACTCCATGCGGTCGTCCTCCTCGTCACACCCGCCGTTCATCTCACCACCGGCGGGAGCGCGCCGCAGGCCGGGTTCAGTTCTCCGCCGGGATCGGGTCGTCGTACTGGCCGGACGGGCCGGTGTGCAGGGCGCCGTCCACCAGTGGCCAGGCGTTCGGGGTGCAGCCGTGCAGGCCGAGGGTCTGCTGCTCCATGACCGGTGCGGGACCGCCGGCCCGGGGACAGAGTTCGTGTCCCCGGCCCAGCCGGTGGCCGACCTCGTGGTTGAGCAGGTACTGCCGGTAGCCGCCCAGGTCGGGGAAGTAGGGCACGCCGTGCACCCAGCGGGCCACGTTGATCACCACCTGGTCGCCGTTCCGGCAGGAGGTGTAGTGGTCGGTGGTGTCGGCGCAGAGCGGTCCCCGGGTCACCGGCGTGGTCAGCAGCACGGTGAAGTCGGCCGGGTCGGCCCGGCCGACCCGCTGCAGCCGCCACTCGCCGCCGCCGGTCCAGCCGCGCGGGTCGGCCAGGATCGCCGCCACGTCCCGGGCGAACCGCTCCACGTCGACGTTGGCGATCCCCTCCTCCACCGCGACGCGGTAACGGAGCAGCGGGCCGCCGCGCCCGGCCACCCTGCCGACGGCGGTGGCGGTGCGGAAGGAGCCCGTGCCCCGGGACGGGTAGGTGATCGCGGGGGCGGTCCGGCCGGCCGCCGGGACGGCCGGTGCGTTCGGGGTCACCGCCGGGCGCGCGGGGGCGGCGGTCGCCGGCCGGAGGGCGGCCGTCGTCGGCAGGCCGGGGGCGCCGCGCCGCGCGGCGTACGCGCCGCCGGCGGCCACGCCGACCGCGACCACCAGCGCCAGCAGCGTCACCGTGCCGGCCCGGGAGGCCCGGCGCCGGCGGTGCAGTCCGCTGTCCCGCCTGTCCCGCCCGCCCACGTCGATCTCCGTCCGTCGCGCCGCCCGGTCCGGGCAGGAGTACGGACGCCGGGGCCGGACGGTTGAACGGTGAGCGCGCTCACCGGCGGCCAACCGGGGCGCGCCGGTACCGTTCGAACGGGTGCGCGACCCCGCCGCCCCTGGAGAGGAGGGCGCACCCGTGTCGGACGCCGAGCGGCTGCTGGCCGACGCCGTGGCGGCGGCGCGCGGCACCGACGTACGGGCCGCCGAGCGCGCGCTGGACCGGCTGGTCGTCGGCGACGGCCCGGCGGTGGACGGCGCGCTGCTGGCCCGGCTGGTCCGCGCCGTGGGGCGGCTCTGGCCGCGCGGCTGGCAGCCGGTCGACCTGGACCGGATCGCCACCCGGCGGCTGACGCCCCGGGGCGCGCGGCTGCTCCGGGACCTGCTCGCCGCCCAGCGGCGGGAGCAACCCGACCCGGTCCCGCAGTGGTTCGACGACCAGCTCGCCGAGCTGGGCGGGGGGTGGGACGCCGACGCGGGCTGGCTGGACCGCCGGGCCGCGGGCGACCGGATCAGCGCGCTGCGGGACGCGGTGGACGCCGTCGTGCTGGCCGAGGGGCTGCCGCCGATCGCGGCGCTCCGCCCGCCGCCGGGTGCCGCGGCCCCCACCCCGCGCGCCGCCGTGCCGGCCACCGGGTCGCGGATGCTGGACCGGGTGCGCGCCCTGCTGGCCAAGGCCGAGTCCACCACCTTTCCGGCGGAGGCGGAGGCGCTGACCGGGAAGGCGCAGGAGCTGATGGCCCGGCACAGCATCGACGCGGCGCTGCTCGACGCGACCGCCGAGCGACCCGACTCGCCCAGCGGGATCCGGCTGGGCACTGACGCCCCGTACGCGGCGGCCAAGGCGCTGCTGATCCAGGAGGTGGCGGCGGCGAACCGGTGCGAGTCGGTCTGGTCCGACGACCTTGGCTTCGCCACCGTGCTCGGCTTCCCGGCCGATCTCGCCGCGGTCGAGCTGCTGCACACCTCGCTGCTGGTGCAGGCGACCGCGGCGATGCTGCGCGGGCGGGGCGAGCGCGGCAAGGGCAGCGGCCGGCGCACCAAGGGCTACGACGAGTCGTTCCTCAATGCGTTCGCGCTACGGATCGGCGAGCGGCTGCGGGCGGCCACCGAGGCGGCGGCCGAGGAGCGGGCCGACGAGCGGCTGCTGCCGGTGCTCGCCGCCCGCTCGGACGCCGTGCGGGACCGCGTCGACCAGCTCTTTCCCGGGACCACCCGGCACCGCCTCCAGGTCCGGGACGCCGAGGGCTGGACCTCGGGCACCTCGGCCGCCGACCGGGCCTCGCTCGACGTCGGCGCCCCGGCGCGCCGCTCGGTACGCGGCGGTCGCTGACTTTTCTCGGGGATGATGTCGGATCGGACGTCCCGGCTCCGACCCATCCGTGAGAGGCGCCACCGCCGGTGGCCCGTACCCGAGGAGTGGACCGTGAAGTACATGCTGCTGATCTGGAACCGGCCCGGCTTCGTCGAGGAGCTGTCCGAGGAGGAGCGGAACGCGATCTTCGGCGAGGTCGACGAGATCATGAAGGAACTGACCGCGTCGGGGGAGCTGGTCGGCGGCGATGCCCTGGCCCACCCGTCGCAGACCCGCACGGCCCGGCCCGCCGCCGCCGGCGGCACTGAGATCACCGACGGGCCGTTCGTGGAGAGCAAGGAGCAGTTCGCCGGCTACCTGATGGTCGACTGCGAGACCCCGGAGCGGGCCGCCGAGATCGCCGCGAGCTGGCCGGACGTCACCCACGGCTTCGGCGTGCTGGAGGTGCGGCCGGTGATGGAGCAGGCCGGGACGGAGATGTGACGGACCGGGTGGTCGAGGACCTGCTGCGCACCCTCGCGCCGCAGGTCCTCGGCGTGCTCGTCCGGCGGCACGGCCAGTTCTACGCCTGCGAGGACGCGGTGCAGGAGGCGCTGCTCGCCGCCGCCACGCAGTGGCCGGCGCAGGGTGTGCCGGACCATCCCCGTTCGTGGCTGGTCACCGTGGCCACCCGCCGGCTGACCGACGAGTGGCGCAGCGAGCGGGCCCGCCGGGACCGCGAGGTCGCGGTGGCGGTCCGCGAGCCGGCGTACGCGGGGGTCGCCCCGCCTCCCGACGAGGAGCCGCCCAGCGGGGACGACACGCTGAAGCTGCTCTTCCTCTGCTGCCACCCGGCGCTGACCGGATCCGCCCAGGTGGCGCTCACGCTGCGCGCGGTGGGCGGCCTGAGCACGCCCGAGATCGCCCGGGCGTACCTGGTGCCGGAGGCGACGATGAGCCAGCGGATCCGCCGGGCCAAGCAGCGGGTCGAGGCGGCCGGGGCGCGGTTCGTCCTGCCCTCGGCGGCCGACCGCGACGAGCGGCTGCGGGCCGTGCTGCACGTGCTCTACCTGATCTTCAACGAGGGGTACACCGCCTCGAGCGGCGGCGAGCTGCACCGGGCGGAGCTGACCACGGAGGCGATCCGGCTGGCCCGGGAGCTGCGCCGGCTGCTCCCCGACGACGGCGAGGTGCTCGGTCTGCTGGCGTTGATGCTGCTCACCGACGCGCACCGGGCGGCCCGGACCGGCCCGGGCGGGGAGCTGATCCCGCTGGCCGAGCAGGACCGGACCCGCTGGGACCGGACGGAGATCGAGGAGGGCGTGGCGCTGGTGACGGAGGCGCTGACCTGGTCGCCGCCGGGTCCGTACCAGGTGCAGGCCGCGATCGCGGCGGTGCACGCGGAGGCACCGTCGGCGGCGGAGACGGACTGGCGGCAGATCGTCGCGCTGTACCGGGTGCTGGCCCGGATCGCGCCGAACCCGATGGTCACCCTGAACCAGGCCGCCGCCGTGGCCATGGTGGACGGTCCCCGGGCCGGGCTCGCCCTGCTGGCGCCGCTCGACTCCGACGAGCGCACCGCCCGGCACCACCGGCTCGCCGCCGTCCGCGCCCATTTGCTGGAGTTGGCCGGCGACCGGGACGGCGCGCGGGAGGCGTACCTGGCCGCCGCCCGGGCCACCACCAGCCGACCCGAGCAGCGTTACCTGGAGGTACGCGCCGCCCGCCTGGCCGCCGACCGGTGAGTTGAGCGTCAGACCCGGCACTCCCGGGTCAGCCGCGGCGGGATGTCCACGAACGTCGAGCCGAGCCACTTCACCGGCGTGGCCGACTTCGCGCCGGCGTCGATCCGCCGCGCCGTGTCGGTGATCAGCGCCTTGATCTCCGGGTCCCGGGCCTTGGCGGCCTGCCCGCGTACGTCGTCGGCCAGGTCGGCGAGGTGGCCGGTGACCTGCGCGTTGACCTGCTCGGGGGTGAGGTCGCGGCGGGTGGCCGCCGCGGAGTCGGCGGCGATCTCCTTGCTCTTGGTGATGATGAGCTTGTCCACGGCGGCGCAGACGGCGGCGGTGTTCGCCGCGGTCGGTGGCGACGGCGACGCGGTGGCGGACGGTTCGGGTCCGGCGGAGGAGGCGGCCGGCGGCGCCGTTCGGGTGCCGGCCGGGGCCGCGCTGTCCTCTCCGGACGACTGGCAGCCTGCGGCGAGCGCGGTCATGGTGACCAGGGCGGCGGCGCGGATCGCGGTGGTACCGGACATCGTTCTCCCCGTACGGTCGTCGGCCGTCGGTCACGGCCAGTGGTCGGCCGGGGCTTCCTCGCGGTGCCGCCGCTCACGCCCCGGGATGATCGGGCGGCGTCGGATCGAGTCTGCCAAGCACGCGGCGCGCGCCGGACACGCGGTCCGCGCGCAGCGCGCCGGGCCGGCGAGGTGCCGGCCCGGCGGCGGATACGAAACGGTTCAGCTCTTGAAGGCGTCCTTGATCTTCTCGCCGGCCTGCTTGAGGTCGGCGCTGGCCTGGTCGTTGCGGCCCTCGGCCTCGAGGCGCTCGTCGTCGGTGGCCCGACCGACGCCCTCCTTGATCTTGCCGGCGGTGTTCTCGCTCGCGTTGTCGATCTTGTCGTCGATGCCCATCGGAACCTCCACTCAGCCGTTCTCGTGACGATGTGGAGGTACCCCGGCGTCCCGCCACTCAACCCACCGACCTCACCGAGGGTGAACGGCCGCGCCGCCGGTCCCGGGTGGACCGGGACCGGCGGCGGGCTGCCGAGGGGATCAGCCGACCGGGCGGAAGCCCCGCAGCCGGAGGCTGTTCGCCACCACGAAGACCGAGGAGAAGGCCATCGCGGCACCGGCGATCATCGGGTTGAGCAGGCCGGCGGCGGCCAGCGGCAGGGCGGCGACGTTGTAGGCGAAGGCCCAGAAGAGGTTGCCCTTGATGGTGCGCAGGGTGCGCCGGGAGAGCCGGATGGCGTCCACCGCCGCCATCAGGTCGCCCCGGACCAGCGTCAGGTCGGACGCCTCGATCGCCACGTCGGTGCCGGTGCCCATGGCCAGCCCCAGGTCGGCCTGGGCCAGCGCGGCGGCGTCGTTGATCCCGTCGCCGACCATGGCCACCGTCCGCCCCTCGCCCTGGAGCCGCCGCACCGCGTCGACCTTGTCGGCCGGCAGCACCTCGGCGATCACCTGGTCGATGCCGACCTCGGCGGCCACCGCCTCGGCGACGGTGGCGTTGTCGCCGGTGAGCAGCACCGGGGTCAGACCGAGTTCGCGCAGCCGCGCGACGGCCGCCCGGCTGCTCGGCTTGACCACGTCGGCCACCGCGAGCACCCCCCGGGCCCGGCCGTCCCAGCCGGCCACGACCGCCGTCCGCCCGGCGGCCTCCGCGTCGGTCGCCGCCCGGACGACCTCCTCGGGTACGTCGAGACCCCGCTCCCGCAGCAGCCGGGGCCGCCCGACGACCACCTCGTGGCCGTCCACCGCGCCGGTGACACCGAGCCCGTCGGCGTTGGCGAACCTCGTGACGGCCGGCAGGGTCCCCGCCGCCGCCGCGCCGTCGGCGACGGCCCGGGCGATCGGGTGCTCGGAGGCGGCCTCCAGCGCGCCGGCCAGCCGCAGCAGCTCGGCGGCGTCCTGACCGGCGGCGGGGACCACGTCGACCAGGGTCATCTTCCCGGTGGTGACGGTGCCGGTCTTGTCCAGCAGCACGGTGTCCACCTGGCGGGTGGACTCCAGCACCTCCGGCCCCTTGATCAGGATGCCGAGCTGGGCGCCCCGCCCGGTGCCGACCAGCAGCGCGGTCGGGGTGGCCAGGCCGAGGGCGCACGGGCAGGCGATGATCAGCACGGCCACCGCGGCGGTGAACGCGGCGGTCGTCCCGGCCCCGGTGCCGAGCCACCAGCCCAGCGTGCCGACGGCCAGGGCGATCACGATGGGCACGAAGACCCCGGAGATCCGGTCGGCGAGCCGTTGCACCGCCGCCTTGCCGGTCTGCGCCTGTTCCACCAGCTTCGCCATCTGGGCGAGCTGGGTGTCGCCACCCACCCGGGTGGCCCGGACGACCAGCCGGCCCCCGGCATTGACGGTGGCGCCGACCACGGTGTCCCCCGGGCCGACCTCGACCGGCACGGACTCTCCGGTGAGCATGCTGGCGTCGACCGCCGAGGTGCCGTCCTCGACGACCCCGTCGGTGGCGACCTTCTCCCCCGGGCGGACCACGAACCGGTCCCCGACGACGAGCTGGTCCACCGGGATCCGGGTCTCCCGGTCGCCGCGCAGCACCGCGACGTCCTTGGCGCCCAGTTCCAGCAGCGCCCGCAGGGCGGCCCCGGCGGTCCGCTTGGACCGGGCCTCGAAGTAGCGGCCGGCGAGGATGAAGACGGTCACCCCGGCCGCCGCTTCGAGGTAGATGTTGCCGGCGCCGCCGGTGCGGGTGATGTCGAGGCGGAACGGGTGGGTCATCCCGGGCATCCCGGCGTCGCCGAGGAAGAGGGCCCAGAGCGACCAGCCGAACGCGGCCAGGGTGCCGAGCGAGACCAGGGTGTCCATGGTCGCCGCGCCGTGCCGCAGGTTGATCCAGGCGGCCCGGTGGAACGGCAGCCCGCCGTAGACCACGACCGGGGCGGCCAGGGTCAGCGACAGCCACTGCCAGTAGTCGAACTGCCAGGCCGGCACCATGGCCAGCAGGACCACCGGCACGGCCAGCGCCACCGACACCCACAGCCGGGTACGCAGCCCGCGCAGCTCGTCCACCGGCTCGGCGGCCGCCTCGGTCGCGGCCTGCGCGGGCGGCGGCGGTACGACGGCCGTGTAGCCGGTCTTCTCCACCGTGGCGATCAGGTCGGCTGGGCTGACCTCGTCGGCGTACCGGACGGTGGCCTTCTCGGTGGCGTAGTTGACCGTGGCCTCGACGCCGTCCATCCGGTTGAGCTTCTTCTCGATCCGGGCGGCGCAGGAGGCGCAGGTCATGCCGCCGATCGCGAGCTCGATCAGCTTCGGCGCGACCGGCAGGGACTTCGCGCTCGATGTCATCGCGGCACCTCCTGTCAACTGTGCCCGTGACCGGGGGCGCCGTGGTCGGCGTCCGGGGTCGCCGGTGTGGTGGTGGTGGTCGGCGCGGCGGGCGGCGGGACGTCGCCGGCCACGACCGTGAACTCCGCGGTGTGCACGGCGTCGCCGTGCCGGAAGTCCAGGAAGAGGCGGTACGTCCCGGCCGAGGGCACCTCGGCGGCGAAGGTCACCGCCGGCCCGGCCGGGGTCCGCCCGTCGCCGGGCGCACCCTCCGGGTGCACGTGCAGGTACGCCAGGTCGCCCTGGCGCAGCGCCACCAGGTGCCCGTACGCCCCGAGGTAGGGCTGGAGGTCGGTGACCGGCCGGCCGTCCCGGCTCACGGTCAGGGTGAGCCGGCTGGTGCGGCCGGGCTGCGGGGCCCCGGTCAGGGTGACCGTGTAGCCGTCGACGGTGCTGCTGGCCGCCGGGGCGGGCAGCGGGCGTTCGGTCAGCGGGCCGGGGACGGTGACGTCGACGCCGAGGGTCAGCGGCTCGCCACCGGTCGGGGTGAAGTCGGCGAACGCCCGCCAGACGCCGGGCCCGGCGAGCGGCGAGGCGACCCGCCAGGTGCCGTCCGGCGTCAGCTCCGGGTGGACGTGCCGGAAGCCGGAGAGGTCGCGCCGGGCGACGATCAGGTGCATGCGCTTGTCGTGCGCCACGTCGTAGCGGGTGACCGGCCGGCCGTCGGGGCCGGCGATCCGGAAGGCGAACTCGCCGGCCGGGGCGGTCACCGGTTGCAGGGTGTAGCCGCGGTCGGAGACGAGCAGCCCGCCGGGCAGGTGGTCGGTGGGGGCGGCGGTCGTGTGGCCGTCGCCGTGGCCGGGTTCGGTGGCGTCGTGGCGGGTCTCGGTGGCGTCGTGGCGGGTCTCGGCGGCGGGGGTGACGGGGTCGGCCAGGTGACCGACCCCGTACGCCGCGCCGAACACCGCCGTGAGGCCGAGGGCGAAGCCGCTCAGCTTGGTCGCCGTGTTCATCGTGGTACCTCGGTTCCTTCGGGTCCGCGGACCCGTCACGCCCCGACGAGGTCGTAGCCGGCCTCGTCCACGGCGGCGCGCACGGTGTCCGTGTCCAACGGGCTCTCGCTGGTGACGGTGACCTGGCCGGAGGCCAGGTCGACCTGGACGTCGCTGACGCCCGGAATCGCGCCCACCTCGGTGCTGACCGAGTTGACGCAGTGCCCGCAGGTCATGCCCTGCACCTGGTACGTGGTGGTGACCATCGCGAATCTCCTCTTCCGCCGTTCCCATCCTATACCCCCCAGGGGTAGTCGGAGGAGAGACGGCTGCCACTCTCCTGGTACCGATACCCGGTGGGGGTATCAGTCACGAGAGGACCGTACCATACCCCGGAGGGGTACGCTATCCTCGATTTCATGACCGCACCGACGACCCCGACCCGGGGCTACACCGCCAGCAAGGACCAGCTGCTCGCGCGGCTCCGCCGTATCGAGGGCCAGGTCCGCGGCATCGAGAAGATGGTCGAGGACGACCGCTACTGCATCGACGTGCTGACCCAGATCTCCGCCATCCAGGCCGCCCTGGACAAGGTCGGCCTCGGCCTGCTCGACGGGCACGCCCGGCACTGCATGCACGAGGGGGCCGCCGAGGGCCGGGCCGACGAGATGGCGACGGAGATGATGGCCGCTGTCGGCCGGCTGATGAAGCGGGGCTGAGCCGGGACTTCCGGCCCGCGGCTCGGGCCGCCCGGCCCGGACCCGAAGGGCCGACCTCGACGTACCTTCGAGGTGGCGACCGGGATCGGCGCCACCTCGCGCCGGACCGGCCGACCCTCGGCTACGGACGGGAGGGCAGCCGCGATGATGTGGCACGGCCCGATGATGGGCCTGATGTGGCTCTGGTTCCTGCTCGGACTGGTGGTGCTGGCCGGCCTGGTCTGGCTGGTGTTCCGACTCACCGGCGGCGGCCCCGCCGCGGGCGGCCCCGCCCGGCGCATCCTCGACGAGCGGTACGCCCGCGGCGAGCTCGACGACGAGGAGTACCGCCGCCGGCGCGGCGAACTCGCGTGATCGGGCGAGGCGCGGCGCCGCACGCCCGGACTCCGGCACCCGCCGGGCCGGCTCAGCGCCGGGTGCCCGGGCCGCGAACGGCCCCGGCACCCGGCACCTGCGGTTCAGAGCCGGCCGAGCAGCTTCTTCATGGTGTCGATCTCGCCCTGCTGGGCGGTGACGATCTGCTGGGCGAGCGCCTTGGCGTCCGGGTACGCCCCCTGGGCCAGGTCGTCCTTCGCCATGGTGATCGCGCCCTCGTGGTGGGCGATCATCATGGTCAGGAACTGCCGGTCGAAGTCGGCGCCGGACGCCGCCGCCAGCTCCGCCATGTCGTCGGAGGACATCATCCCGGGCATGCCGTGGCCCATGCCCGGCATGCCGTGGCCACCGCTCGCCGAGGGCGCCGGCCGCCCCCAGGCGCGGAGCCAGCCGGTCATGGTGGCGATCTCCGGGGCCTGGGCCGCCTTGATCTGCGCGGCCAGCTTCCTCAGCTCCGGATCGGCGGCCCGGGTCTCGGCCAGCTCCGCCATCTCCACGGCCTGCCCGTGGTGCGGGATCATCAGCTGGGCGAACATCACGTCCGCGTCGCCGAACGAGGCCGAGGCGCCGGCGGCGGACGTGCCGGCGGCGGGCATGTCGTGGCCGGAGCCGGCGGTCGAGTGGTCGCCGCCGCCACAGGCGGCCAGGGCTAGCGCGGCGGTGACGGTCGCGCCGGCCAGGGCGGCCCGGCGCGCGAAATTACGGATGTACACGGTGAAAGCCTTTCGGTGTCGGAACGTACGCAGCAGGCGGGGACGCGGGTCACCGGTTCTCCGGTCCACCCCGCGCCGGGGCCTCCTATCTGCGCAGCACCGACACCGCCGCCAGGCGCAGCCCGTACCGCCGGGGCGGCGGGGCGCGCGGCACGAAGGCGGACCGGAGCGGGCCGCCGACGGTCGGACCGACGGCTCGTGACCGGGCCCGCAGCAGCACAGCGACCAGCAGCGCGGCGGCGATCGCGCCGAGCACCGCCAGGCAGACGCTCCAGCCGGACGGGTGGCCCGCCGGGTCCGTCAGCGGCAGCGCCCGGACGTGGCACCCGTCGCCGGGGCAGTCCTGCACCATGCCGACGACGAGCTCGACCGGGGCCGCGGACGGGTGACCGGCGGTGTGGTCGGCGGAGCCGTGCGCCCCGTGGCCGAGGGTGTGCATCGCGGTCAGCCCGACCAGCGTGCAGAGCAGCAGCAGGAGCCGGACCCACCGTCCGGTCACCGCCGCTCCCGCCGCCATGTCCCTCACGGTAGCGGGCGCGTCGGGGCAGCCCACGAGAACCGCCGAGGCCCGCACCGATGCCGCCCCGCGGCCCTCGGCCGGCTGCGACGCCCGGTCGGCCTGGCTACCATTCCGGGCGACGACCCCCGGCCTGCGCCTTCCCGCGGGCACCCGGGCCGGCCCACCCGACCGGCCCGGTGACACGTATCCCGCTGTGAATCGTTGGGAGACACGCCATGGGCGCCGACCACACCCGTCCCGCTCCGTCCGCCCCACCGGGCGTACGGCGAATCCTCGCCGCGACGGTGGTGCCGCTCTTCGTGGTCACGGTGATCGCCACGTTGGTGCTCTGGCCTCGCCACACCCAGGAGTCGGCGGGCAGCCCGGACGTGCCGCGCTACCACGGCACGGTGACCCGGGTGGTGACCGAGCCCTGCCCGCCGACGCCGGAGACGCCGTCGGGCGGGTCCACCGGGCCGTGCGGGACGGCCACCGTGGCGGTGGAGCAGGGCCCGGACGCCGGCCGCCCGACCGAGACGCCGGTCCCGTCCGGGCCGGGCGCACCCCGGGTCGAGGTCGGCGACAAGATCGTTCTCGTCGAGCTGGTGGACCCGGCCGACCCGACGGTGAAGAGCTATCAGATCGCCGAACACCAGCGCGGTACGCCGCTGGTCTGGCTGGCCGTGCTGTTCGCGGTCGCGATCGTGGCCTTCGGCCGCTGGCGCGGGCTGGCCGCGCTGGGCGGCCTGGCCGCCAGCTTCGCCGTCCTGCTCGGCTTCGTGCTGCCCGGGATCGGCGCCGGCCGGCCGCCGCTGCTGGTGGCGATCGTCGGGTCCGCGCTGATCATGTTCGTGGTGCTCTACCTCACCCACGGGATCACCGCCCAGACCTCGGTGGCGGTGCTCGGCACCCTGGGCAGCCTGGTGCTCACCGGGGTCCTCGGCACGCTGGCCACCGCCGCCACCCACCTGACCGGCTTCGGCAGCGAGGACGCCACCACGCTGTCGATGTTCCAGCGCGAGGTCGACCTGCACGGGCTGCTGCTGGCCGGCATCATCATCGGCTCGCTGGGCGTGCTGGACGACGTCACGGTCACCCAGGCCGCCACGGTCACCGAGCTGGCGCACGCCAACCCCGGGCTGTCCCGGGCGCAGCTCTACCGGGCCGCCACCCGGGTGGGCCGGGCGCACATCGCCTCCACGGTCAACACAATCGTGCTGGCGTACGCCGGCGCGTCGCTGCCGCTGCTGCTCCTGCTCGTCGCCGACGCCCGGCCGGTCAGCCAGATCCTCACCAGCGAGTTCATGGCCCAGGAGATCGTCCGTAGCGCGGTGGCCACGCTGGGCCTGATCGCCGCCGTGCCGCTGACCACCGGGCTGGCCGCGGTGGTGACCACCGCCGGACGGCGGGCCGCCGCGCCGGCCGACGGACCGCCCACGACGCCCCGCCCGACGGCGGCCCGGGAGGACGCCCTCGAGGCCCTGGGCGGGGCGCCGGCCGGCTGGCGCGGACCGGAGACGAGTACGGAGTCCGCATGGTGACACTCCGCAGCGTGACCGCCGATTTCAAACGCGACGCTGGTCACGCAGTGCCACGGCGAAATAGGGCTTCTGGTGGGCTTCCGGACGTAGATCCTCACCCGGACAGTCAGGTAACCTCGCTGCCGGTCACCGAATTAGGCGCGCAGCGGCGCCTGCGGTGCCACCGCCCAATCGCCCGAGGGCGAGCCGGGGAACCAGGTACCTGGGGTGAGTCCGCGCCAGCGGTAGGGGCCGCTTCCGTCCCGAACCCGTCAGCTAACCCGGTCGGCGGTCGACGGAAGGGAACACTGTGACGGCACCCCTGCGCCGCTGGGTGACACCCGTGCTGGCCGTGCTGGCCGCGTTCGCCATCGTCGCCGGCCCCGCCCCGGCGACGGCCGCGCCCAGCAGCCCCACCCCCTCGGGGCACGCCCCGGAGGACGACGAGGATCCCCTCATCACCGAGGCGATCGCCGACGCGAACCGGGGCTACATCCGGGCCAAGGCGCAGCTGGAGAAGTCGAAGAAGCGCCAGCTCCAGCTGGCCCTCGAGGTACGCGCCGCGCAGGCCCAGCTCGACGCCCTCAGCCCGCAGGTCTCCGCCATCGCGGCACAGTCCTACCGGACCGGCCGGATGGGTGCGATGACCATGCTGCTGGAGAGCCACTCCCCCGACTCGTTCGTCCGGCGGGCCGCCCTGCTCGACGAGCTGAACATGGTGAACGCGCAGAAGCTCGCCGAGGTCAACGCGGCCAAGAACCGGGCCGAGCAGGCCAAGATCGCCCTCGACGCCGAGGTCCGCGAGCAGCAGAAGCAGGCCAACACGATGGCCCGGGAGAAGGCCGAGACGGAGAAGGCGCTGAAGCTGGTCGGCGGCCTCGGCTTCACCGGCGGCCTGGTCTCGGCCACCTCGCCGGTGGCCCGGATCGGCCCCGGCCGTACCGCCGACGGCGACTGGAAGCCCGAGTCGTGCAGCGAGAACGACCCGACCACCTCGGGCTGCGTCACGCCGCGCACGCTGCACGCCTACAAGGAGGTCAAGCGGGCCGGCTTCAACCGCTTCGTGGGCTGCTACCGGCCCGGCGGGCCGTGGGAGCACCCGAAGGGCCGGGCCTGCGACTGGTCGTTGCAGAAGAGCGGCTTCTCCCCCTGGCACAACAACGACATGCGGATGTACGGCAACAACGTCGCCGCCTTCCTCATCCGCAATGCCGACCGGCTGGGCATCTACTACGTGATCTGGAACCGGCAGATCTGGTTCCCGGCCACCGGCTGGAAGTCCTACAGCGGGCCGTCCAACCACACCGACCACGTGCACATGTCGTTGCTCTGACCGGCGTACGCCGCAAGGGGCCGTCCCGCGACCAGGCGGGGCGGCCCCTTTCGCACGTCGGGGACGGAGGGTCAGCCGGAGACGGCCGAGGGCGCGGGGTCCACCGGCTCGGCCTGGGCGGGTGCCGTCGGCGTCCGGCCCGCGGGCACCTCGGCCACGGTCCGCACCTCACCGGCGCTGAGCCGGTACGACATGCCGACCACCGCGCACCGTCCGGCGGCCACCCGCTCGGCGAGCACGCCGGACCGGGCCAGCAGGGCCTCCACGGTCTGCGCGATGTGGATGTCGACGATCCCGTTGACGTCCTCGACGCCCTCGCGCGCCGCCCGGAGCAGGCTGGGTGCGACGGCGTCCACCAGCGCGCCGAGGTGCCCGGCCGGGGACGTGCCGGTGGTGACGGAATCCCGGGCGGCCTGCACCGCGCCGCACGAGTCGTGCCCGAGCACCACGACCAGGGGGGTGCCGAGCACGGTGACGGCATATTCGACGCTGCCGAGCACCTCGGGGCCGACGGTGTGGCCGGCGGTCCGTACCACGAAGAGGTCACCGAGCCCGCGGTCGAAGATGATCTCGGCGGCGAGGCGGGAGTCGGAGCAGCCGACCAGCACCGCGAAGGGCTGCTGGCCCTCGGCCACGGCGGCCCGGCGACCGGCGTCCTGGTTGGGATGGCGGGGGACGCCGGTGACGAAACGGTTGTTCCCGGCGTACAACTCGGCGAGCGCCTGCTCGGGAGTGGTGGGCGTCAATACAGTCACCTCGTCCTCGACCCAAACGACCTGGTCAACCCGGCCGGCGGCAGAGGCGGCCTCGCCGACCACCGTCACACGCAGCAGAAGGCGCGTCAAGGGATACGTGATACGCATTTCATACGTCCCGAGACCCTTGACCAACGGCCCGGCGCCCCCCGGAGGCCGGCTCGCGGGACCGGGCCAGAGCCGCCCGATACGCGAGTGGGCCATACCATGGCCACCATGGCGACGACAGCAGGCGCGAACGGGAGCGCCCGGAACTGGACGTTCCTCACCAACCACGGGCACGTGCTGCTGGCCATCGCCCGCAACCCCACCGCCCGGCTGCGCGACGTGGCCGACGAGGTGGGGGTGACCGAGCGGGCCGCCCAGGCGATCGTCGCCGACCTGGAGGCCGGCGGTTACCTCCGCCGCACCCGCGTCGGCCGGCGCAACGAGTACACGATCAACCCGAGCGGCCACTTCCGCCACCCGGCCGAGGCCGACCAGCAGGTCGGCGCCCTGCTCGCGCTCTTCACCGCCGAACCGGCCACCGAGGCCGCCAAGAGCTGACCGGTCCACTCCCGTCACCGCGCGAACGGCGCGACGACGGTAGTCTCACCGCGTGCGCGACAGCTTGCGGCCGGACGGGGCGACGGTGAGGGCCCGTGCCAAGCACGGGATCCGGTCCATCCTCAGTGGAGCGCTGGCGGCGCTGCTCGGCGGGGTCCTGGTGGCACCCGCCCCGGCCGCGGCGGCACCGAAGTGCGGCCCGCCCGGCAACCCCGCGCCCACCGAGCCGACCTGGGCGCTGGACCGGCTCGCCCCTGCCTCGGCCTGGCGGGTCACCAAGGGCGCGGGGGTGACCGTCGCGGTGATCGACTCCGGCGTCTCGCCCAGCCATCCCCTGCTGCGCGGCCGGGTGCTCCCCGGCGAGGACTTCAACCACCTGGTGCGGCTGCAGGGGCAGTGCGACCTGGTCGGCCACGGCACCCTGGTGGCCGGCATCATCGCCGGCCGGGAGGCCACCGGCGTGCCGTACAGCGGGATCGCGCCCGAGGCGAGAATCCTCCCGGTCCGCGTGCTCGCCGAGAACAAGGAGAACTTCGACCCGGCGGTGCCGGCCGAGATCGGGCACGCCATCCGCTGGGCGGTCGACCACAAGGCCGACGTGATCAACCTGTCCCTGGTGACGCTGGACGACCCGGTGCTCAAGGAGTCCGTCGAGTACGCCCTCGACAAGGGGGTGGTCCTGGTTGCCGCCGCCGGCAACCGGCAGGAGAACCAGCAGGACCGGCCGGGATACCCGGCGGCGTACCCCGGCGTCATCGCCGTCGCCGGCGTCGACGAGCAGGGCAAGCACGTCGGCAGCTCGGTCAGCGGCGACTACGTGGACATCGCCGCGCCCGGCCTGAACATCATCGGCCCGGCACCGCAGGGCTCGGGATACCTCGCCGAGCCCCAGGGCGGCACCAGCTTCGCCGCCGCGTACGTCTCCGGGGTGGCCGCCCTGGTCCGCGCCGCGCACCCGGACCTCACGCCCAAGGAGGTCGCCTACCGGCTGAGCCGGACGGCGGACAATCCGCCCGACGGGCACAACGCCGAGGTCGGGTACGGCACGGTCGACCCGTACCGCGCGGTGACCAGCCTGCTGGGGACGCGGCAGGATCCGCCGCTCGGCGCCATGCCGGAGCCCATCCCGCCGGCCGACCCGCTGGCCTGGCAGCGGACCGTGGCGGTCTGGGTGGCCGTGGTCGGCGCACTGCTGGCCGGCGCCCTGCTGACGCTGCGGCCGATCCTGGCCGGCGGCCGCCGGCGCGGCTGGCGCCCGGGTCGCCGTCCGGCGCAGTTGGACGGCTGACCCGCCGACCGGCCGGCGACGGGCCCGCGGACGGGCCGGAAAAGCACCGCGGCCCCGACCCGGGCAGAGCCGGAGCGGAGCCGCAGCAGATCGGTCGGGTCAGTTTCCCCAGACCTTCGAGTTGCTCATCTCGGTGGTCATGTAGTTCTCGCGGGCGATGCCGACCGCCTGGCCGATGTCGTTCAGGACCTTGTTGATGTCCCGCACGGCGGCGTCCCACTGGGCCTGGTGCTGCTGGTAGGCGACGCGGTCCTGACCCTCCCACTCGAGCCTGGTCAGCATCGAGCGCAGCGTGTCCAGCTTCTCGTCGATGGTCCGCGAGATGGCCTGCATCTGCTGGTTGCTGCTCTCGAGAACAGCGTAATCAACCTTGATGCTCATCAATTCCTCCTCTGCCTGTCTTCGCGGATCACGGGTTGAGCGCAGCGTGGAACTTGTCCAGCATCTGCTGCTGCTCTTCGTCGTTGACCTGGTGCGTCGTGCCCGACTTGTCGAGCAGGTCCGCGATGTTGTCCATGGCCTGCAGCAGCTTGGCCGTGTCCTCGTTCCAGCGCGTCATCAGGCTCTGGAAGCCCGTGGACGCCTGACCCTTCCAGGCCATCGCCAGGTCGTCGACGACGTTCCACAGCTTCTTGAGCTCACCGTCGACGTCGCTGCGCGTGGACCGCACGTCACTCGCGGCGGTGTGCAGAGTCGCTGCACTGACCTCGAACGCCATGCTTCACACCCTTCCGTCATTTTCGTGGCGGCGGATCCGCCGCGCCCCTCCCCCGCGGCAAGGCAGAGACACCCCACCGACGGACACTTCACTCCGAACCGTAGCGGACGACGTCCAACCCGCGCAGCCCTGCTTTCGTACCCTCCTGGCGCGGCAAGCCAGAAGGCGCAAGGCATTGCGGGTGTCGACGGTACGACGTGGACGGACGTCCCTCGCGCCCCCCGCCGACCGCCCTCAGGACGACCGTCGGTACGACTTCACGTGCATCACCAGCCCGAACCCCAGCACGGCCGCCAGCAGCGCCACGACCAACCAGAGCACCGGCTTGTCGAACGCCCGGTCCAGCACCACCGGGATCAGCGCCGCCACCCCGGTGATCAACACCACCTCGGCCGCGCGCCTGGCCCACGCGGCCCGGGTCAGCTGGGCGACCAGCGCAAGCCCGAGGAAGACCGGCACGGTCACCAGGAAGTACACGAAGAGCAGGTAGACCACGCCGGCCATCGGCGGACCCCTTTCCTCACTGGTAGAACTTCGAGTCCTGCACCCAGTCGATCTTGATGTCCTTGATGTCCGGGTCCGCACCGGTAGGCGCCCAGCCCGGCCGGGAGTCCGACACGAAGGCGAACCGGTTGTTGCCCTGGAAGCCCGCCGCGATGGTGGTGAACAGCGAGCTGATGTCGCCGAAGACCAGCGCCAGGATGGCCACGCTGGCGGCCATCCCGGCCACGCCGATCGCCTCCGCGATGGGCGCGGTGGGCGGGAACGCCTGCAGGGCGACCGACGCGATCACCGCGATCAGGATCGGGATCAGCGCCTCGACCAGCGCGTCCACCGCGTCGTTGAAGGCGTCCCGGGCCGAGGTGAGGGTGTCCTTGTTGGCGTTGAACGCCTCGGCCAGCGAGTTGATCTCCGCACCCAGCTTCCGCAGGAAGAGATCGAACGCGTCCCGGTCGTCGAAGTCCCACTCGTTGTCCGACGGGGGGATCTGCTCCAGCGCCGCGCCGAACTGGTCCCCCCCGAGCAGGCGCGCGGCGTCGCCCCACTCCTTGATGGACTTGTTGACCTCGTCGTTGTCGAACGTCTCCAGGTAGGCGACCGCCGCCACCAGCACCCCGGCGAAAGCCAGCCACATCCAGTTCGCCCGCGCCGCGGCGGCGAGCCCGCGTACCGGCGCCGTGGTCGCGGCGACCGAGTGCGTCCCGGTCACCGCCCCGGACGCGTTGGCGAGAAAAATCTCCGGCATCAGCAGTCCTCCCCGTCGCCCGCGCCGGCCGTCACTTGACCACCCACGGCTGGTCTGACTTCTCCCAGTTCTTGGCGGTCTGCTCGAGCTGCTCGGCCGCCTTGTGCAGGTGCTCGATCCCGGTCTTGACGTTGTTGAGGTGACCGTCCACCGAGGCGTTGTGCGCCTGCACGGTCGCCCCGCCGAAGAGGGTCAGCGCGTCGCCCGGCAGTTTCACGCTCTCCAGCAACGTCTGCACGTTGCGCAGGTACTGGATCGGGCCGTCCGGGGCGTCGAGATTCTTGCTCGCCTTGCGGATCGCGTCGACGTCGACCTTGTTCGCCACCGCTGCTCCTCCCTGCTCAGCGGCGCAGGCCGCGGGTCGGGTCGGTCAGGTCGACCCCGAACTGGCGGAACCAGTCCTCCGGAGTCAGGGTGCCCGCCTGCGCCCGGCGGACCAGGTCCGAGCCGCCGAGCATCTCGGTCATCAGTTCCTGCTGGCGCTCGGCGAAGGCCGCGTACGCCGCGTCGATCGCGGCCTGCAGCGACTCCGCCAGGGAGTAGCTGTCCAGCCGCATCGCGCGGGCGTTGAGGTCGATGTCGCCGACCTTCATCTCGCCGTTCACCGTCACCCGGACCAGGCCGTCCGGGCTCTCCCCGGTCACCCGCAGGTCGGCGCGTTGCTGCTGGAACTCGGCCAGCCGACGCTGCTGCTCCTGCGCCTGGCGCAACATGCTCTCCACAGCGCCACCGGTGCCGCCGTAACCCCACGAGGTGCTCACCACGGTCCTCCCCTACCCGAGCGCCGGGCGTCCCGCACGCTACCGGAATCGATCGATATGGCCGGCCGTCAGGCCGGCTCCGTCCACGCCGTCTGGATCAGCTGCTGCCCGTCCCGGCGACGGACCAGGGTGCCCCGGCCCGGCGGCTGCGGGCTCGGCCGCAGGTTGCCGAAGACCGCGCCCTCCTCCCGGCTGCCGGACATCAGCAGGCCCGGCGAGTCCAGCTCCCGCAGCCGTTGCAGCACCGGCTCGTAGAGGGCGCGGGCCACACCGCCCACCCGACGCGTGATGATGAGGTGCAGGCCGATGTCCCTCGCCTGCGGCAGCAGCTCGTGCAGCGCGCTGAGCGGGTTGTTGCCGCCGGAGGCGACCAGGTCGTAGTCGTCGACCAGGATGTAGAGGTCAGGACCCTTCCACCAGCTCCGGTCGCGCAGCTGGGCGGTGGTCACGTCCGGGCCGGGCAGCCGGTTCTGCAGGGCGCTGCGGATCGACCCGAGACCCTGACTGAACACCTGGTTGGACGGTGCGTAGTCGAGCAGGTGGTCACCCTCCACCGCGCCGAGCAGGCCACGCCGGTAGTCGGCGATGACCAGCCGGGCCTGGGCCGGGGTGTACCGCTCGGCGATGCCCCGGGCGATCAGCCGCAGCAGGTTGGTCTTGCCGCACTCCGCGTCACCGAACACGGTCAGGTGCGGCTCGCCGGCCAGGTCCAGATGGACCGGGGCCAGCGCCGACTCGTTGACGCCGATCGGGATGCCCGGCGCCGACCGGTCGATGACCTTCGCCAGCTCGGCGACCGGCAGCTTGCGCGGCAGCAGCCGGACCTTCGGCGCCGGGCGGCCCGGCCAGTTCGCCGCCACGTGCCGGGCCAGGGCGACCGACGCCTCGGTCAGGTCCTCGAGGTCCCGCTTGCCGTCGATCCGCGAGATCCCGGTGAGGAAGTGCAGCTTGTCGCGGGTCAGACCGCGGCCGGGCGTGCCGACCGGCACGTTCTGCGCGGCCCGCCGGTCGATCTCCGACTCGGCCGGGTCGCCGAGCCGCAGCTCCAGCTTCGTGCCGAGCAGGTCGCGCATGTTGATCCGGATCTCCGCCCACCGCACCGCGGTGACCACCACGTGTACGCCGAAACCCAGCCCCCGGTTGGCCAGGTTGGTGATCGTCTGCTCCAGCTCCTCGTACTCCTGGCGCAGCGTGTTCCAGCCGTCGACCACCAGGAAGATGTCGCCGAACGGATCGTCGGCGAACTCCCCGGCCGCCCGGCGCCGGCGGTAGCTGGCCACCGAGTCGATGCCGTGCTGGGTGAAGCGCACCTCCCGCTCGTCGATGATCGCGACCACCTCGGCCACCGTCCGGCGGACCGCCTCGGTGTCCCGCCGGCCGGCCACCCCGGCCGTGTGCGGCAGCCCCTCCAGGCTGCGCAGCGCGCCACCGCCGAAGTCGAGGCAGAAGAACTGCGCCTCGCGCGGGGTGTGGGTGAGCGCCAGCGAGGCGAGCATCGTGCGCAGCATGGTGCTCTTGCCGCTCAGCGAGGCGCCGACGATGACCACGTTGCCGCCCGCGCCGGACAGGTCGACCATCATCGGGTCGCGCCGCTGCTCGTACGGCCGGTCCACGATGCCGACCGGCACGGTGAGCCGGCCGCGCCCCGGCCAGTCCGCGGTGGTCAGGCCGAGCGTCGGGTGCACGCTCAGCGCCGGCAGCAGCTCGGCCAGGGCCGGCGGCTCGGCCAGCGGCGGCAGCCAGACCTGGTGCGCCGGGCGACCCCGCCCCCGGAGCCGGTCGATCAGCACGTCCAGCATCGCCACGGCCTTGCCGTCGCCGCCCTGCTCCGGCTCCGGCACGGTCTCCAGCGGGGTCGGCGCGGCCGGCACCGGGACGTAGTCGATGCCGTACGGGACGATCCGCCGCTGCACCTGCGCCCGGGTGGAGCGCTGCACCTGCCCCGGCGCCCGGTACGGCCCGGAGACGTACGCGGCGCGGAACCGCAGCATCGTGCTGGTGTCGGTCTTGAGGTAGCCGTGGCCCGGCGCGCTGGGCAGCTCGTACGCGTCCGGCACGCCGAGCACGATCCGACTCTCGACGGCCGAGAAGGTCCGCAGACCGATCCGGTAGGACAGGTGGGTGTCCAGCCCCCGCAGCTTGCCCTCCTCCAGCCGCTGGGAGGCCAGGAGCAGGTGCACGCCGAGCGACCGGCCGAGCCGGCCGATCATCACGAAGAGGTCGATGAAGTCCGGCTTCGCGGCCAGCAGCTCGCTGAACTCGTCACAGATGATGAGCAGGCTGGGCATCGGCTCCAGCGGCTCGCCGGCCGCCCGGGCCTTCTCGTAGTCGTACCGGGAGACGTAGTTGCCGGCCGCCCGCAGCACCTCCTGGCGGCGGTTCATCTCGCCGGCCAGGGCGTCGCGCATCCGGTCGACCAGCGGCAGCTCGTCGGAGAGGTTGGTGATCACCGCGCTGGTGTGCGGCAGCGCGTCCAGCGAGGCGAAGGTGGCGCCGCCCTTGAAGTCGACCAGGACGAAGTTGAGCTCCTCGGAGGAGTGGGTGACCGCCAACGCCCCGACGACCGTCCGCAGCAGCTCGCTCTTGCCGGAACCCGTCGCGCCGATGACCAGGCCGTGCGGGCCCATGCCCTCGTGCGCGGACTCCTTGAAGTCCAGCTCGACCACGTTGCCGTCCGGCCCGAGGCCGAGCGGGATGCGCAGCCGGTCCCGGTGGCTGCGGGGCCGCCAGGTCTGCTGGGTGTCCACGGTGGCCGCGTCGCCGACGCCGAGCAGGTCCGGCAACTCCATGCTGCGCGCCAGCGGCTCCTCGGTGCTGGTGCCCTGCTGCTGGGAGAGCCGGAAGGGGGCGATCTGCCGGGCCAGCCCCTCGGCCGCGGCCATGCTGAGCCGGTCCGGCCGGCCCAGCCGCGACGTCGCCGTCCCCCGCACGAGGTCCAGCCCGCTGCCGTCGCCCGTGTCGAGGCAGAGCAGCCAGCGGCCCGCGTCCCGGGGCACCGCGCCGGAGAGGTCGATGACCGTGGCGCCGAGCAGGCCCGGACCCATCAGCGCGCAGGTCGGCGAGACCTCGCCACCGTCGAGCACCACCACGAGGTGCGGAGCGGTCGTGAGCGGCTTCGCCTCCGGCGCGAACCGGGGGCGACCGCCGAGCTCGTTGGTGAGGGCCAGCTCCGCCTCGGCGAGGCTGGCGAAGACCATCCGGCGCGCGCCGGCCGCGTCCGTACGCCCCGGGTGCTGGGCGTGCGGCAGCCACTTCGCCCAGTCCCACACCGGCTGCCGGTCGGGGGCGGCCACCACCGCGACGATCAGGTCGTCCGGGGCGTGGAAGGTGACCAGCTGGCCCAGGGCCGCCCGGGCCAGGTCGAGCACCGCCTCCCGCTCGCCGCGCAGCGCCACCCGGCTGAACGCGCGCAGCGACAGCGCGGTGGGCAGGTCCGGCACGCTGGCGTGGGCCCGGACGAACCGGCGCAGCGCGATCGCGCTCATCGGCTCCAGGTCCTCCACCGGCTTCGTCTCCGGCGGCACGATCTCCACGGCCAGCCGCTGCGGGCCGAGCGCGATCCGGGCCTCACCGAAGTCGTCCTCGGTGATCCGCCGCTCCCAGAGCCGGCGCGAGGCGGCGATCGACCAGAGCGCGTCCGGCTCCGGGTGCCGCCAGGTCATCGCGGCGCGCTGCTGCTCGGCGGCCCGTCGGGTGCGCTTGCGCATCTGGGCCAGGTAGCGCATGTAGTCGCGCCGCTGGGCGTTCAGCTCCGCCTTGTCGTTGCCGCCGTTGCCCAGCGTGCCGACCGCCATGCCCAGCATCGACACGCCGAACAAACCACCGGCGACGTACGTCATCATGCCGCCGCCGCGACCGGCGTAGAGGAAGGCCATCGCGCCGACGCCGCAGAGCATCGGCAGGATCATCAACACCTGGCCCATGCCCTTGGGCTGCTGCTCGGGCAGCTCCGGCGGGGACTCCAGCAACACCTCGCCGCGCGGCAGCGCGGGCCCCGGTTGACGCGGAAGCCGGCGGAACACCACCGTGCTCACGGCATCTCCTCCCCAGAAGCGGCCCTGATCGTGGTCTGCCAACGGCCCGAGGGTCGGGTGGGCAACCTGTGCGACCGCCATCGTAGGTAATCTCCCGGAGGCGTCGTGGACCCACGGGGGCGACGTCAGCGGCCGAGGTGGATCGTAGGCGAGCACGAGGAGGCCAGAGTGGCGACGAAGACGGCGACCGGCGGACTGAGCCGGATCACCATCGTGGCCCCGCGGACCAGAATGGACCTGGCGCTGCCGTCGGACGTGCCGCTGGCCGACCTGCTGCCCACCCTGCTGCGGTACGCCGGCGAGGACCTGGCCGACGAGGGCGTGCGGCACGGCGGCTGGAGCCTGTCCCGGCTCGGTGGGCCGGCGCTGGACGGCGGCCGGACCGCCGCGCAGCTCGGCGTCCGGGACGGCGAGGTGCTCTACTTCAACCCGCGCGCTGCGGCCGCGCCCGAGATCGTCTTCGACGACGTGGTGGACGCCGTCGCCACCGCGACCAACCAGCGTCCCGGCACCTGGCAGGTCGGCACCACCCGCTCGTTCGCGGTGCTCTTCGCCGGGGTGACCCTCGCCGCCGGTGCGGTGGCGGCACTCTTCGCCGGCCCGCCGCAGCTGCCCGGCGCCCTGGCCGCGCTGGTGGTCGCGCTCGCCCTGCTGGTGAGCGCCGCGGTGCTGTCCCGGGCGGCCGGCGACAGCCGTACCGGCGCGGTGCTGGCCATGGCCGGCCTGGGCTACGCGGCCATCGGCGGCCTGCTGGTGCTCGCCGGTGACCGGAAGCTGGCCGACCTGGCCAGCCCGCACCTGCTGCTGGCCGCGACCGCGGTGGTGTTGTTCGGCGCGGTGGCCGCGCTGGCCGTCGGGGACCGGCTGCCGCTGTTCCTCGGGGCGGTCGCGATCGGCGTGGCGGTGGCCGTCGGCGCGGCGCTCAGCCTGGCCTTCGGCATGGGCGCGGCGCCCGCCGCGGCGGTCGTGGCGACCGTCGCGTTCGCCGCGCTACCGGCGCTTCCGATGATCGCCTTCCGGCTGGCCCGGCTGCCGGTGCCGTCGATCCCGACCGGCCCGGACGACCTGAAGACCGACACGGAGTCCGTCGACGGCCCGCAGGTGCTGCGCAACAGCGAGCGCGCCGACGCGTTCCTCACCGGTCTGCTGTGGACGGTGTCGCTGCTGGTCCTGGGCAGTCAGATCGTGCTGGCCGGCAACGGCCGGCTGCCGGCGGTGCTGCTCTGCCTCGTCCTGGCCCTGCTCTGCCTGCTGCGGGCCCGCCCGTTCATCGGCCGCGCCCAGCGCACGCCGGTGCTGCTCGCCGGCACCGGCGGTCTCGGCCTGGCCGCCGCGGCGACCTTCGGCGCCGGCTCGCTGCCGGTCCGGCTCGGGCTGATCCTGGGCGGGCTGCTGCTCGCCGCGGTGATCAGCATGATCTACGGGCTGACCGTGGCGGGCAAGCGGATCTCGCCGGTCTGGGGGCGCACCCTGGACATCGTCGAGATCCTGCTGATCGTCGCCGTGGTGCCGCTGGCGGTCTGGGTGTGCGGCCTCTACGGCTGGATCGTCAACCTTCGACCGTGACCGTGCCCATCGCGGTGGCCACCGGCGCGGTGGCGTAGACGCCCGGGGCGTGCTGGCCGTCCAGCGGGCGGGCCGGCACGCCGGACCGCTTGGCCACGTCCCGGACCACCTTCACCAGCGCCTCGGCGTGGCCGTCCATGGCGGCGACCCGCAGCAGCGGCGGCACCCGACGCCCGCCGGGGAGCACCACCGCCGCGACCGTGTGCGACGGCGCGGAGGTGGCGGTCACCGCGTCCACCAGGGCGCCCAGCGAGCCGTTGGGGCGTACCCGCAGGGCCAGGCAGCGCTGGGTCCAGCCGCCGCCGCGCAGGCTGGTCCAGCTCTCCACCGGTGCCTCCGGCGCCAGGTCGAGCCCGGCCCCGGAGACCACCGCCGCGTGCAGCTCGTCGCGGCCGAGGACCCGGTGGCCGAGGCCGGCGGCGGTCAGCGCCTTACCCAGCCGACCCATGCCGGCGGCGACGGTCCGGTGCACGCCGAGCATGCCGCCGCCCCGGCTCACCGTCTCGGCCCGGGCGTCGGCGACGGAGAGGCGCAGCGCCACCCAGACCGTCCGGTGCGCGGCCGGCGGCGCCCCCGGCGCCGGGTACCAGACCAGGGTGTGCGAGACCACCTGGGTCTGGGTGACCGGCCCGGTGAAGTCGGCGAGCACCGCGAGCGCGCGGTCCACCACCGCGGCCTCCACCGAGCCGGCGGGCGCCCCGGGCCGGCCGGTCAGCGCGACCGCGGCGAACCAGCCCCGCTCGTCCTGTCCGATGCCGAGCCGGGTGCCGCGCTCGGTCAGCTCGACCACGGCCAGCTCCGGGGCGAGCGCGGCCAGCCGCGGGTCGCCGGCGGGCACCGCGCCCCGGGCCCGCTCGCGGCGGCGGCGCAGCCGGCGGCGGAGCATCAGGTCCTCGTACCACCAGCGGCCGCCCCGCCGGGCGAAGGCGGCGACGACCGCCAGGAGGGCGACCCCGCCGACGGCCGGCAGCAGCCAGCTGGGGCCGCCGGTGGCGAACCACACGGCCAGCGCGGCGCACTCCAGCAGCACCAGCTGGCCGACGACGACCGGGCCGAGGCGGCCGCGCCGGCGCCGGTCGGCCGGGGTGACCGGGCGGTCGTCCCCCACGGCGGGGGCGGTGGCCGTACGACCGGGTGGCGCCTGGACCTGCGTCATCGGTGAGCGTCCCTTCTGGACATCCTGGGCATCCGCCGGATGGTGCGTCGCCGGGAGGGCGGGCGGGGTCCCGGTGAACCCCCGGCGGCCCCTTATCGTAGGGAAGCCCGCGACGGAGTTCGGACCTGATCGTCGCGGGATCCACCCCCGCCGGAGGTTAGTCATGCGGACCCGCCGCGATCAGGTGCAGGCGTACCGCTTCGTCACCCGCCGCATCGTCTCCGCACTGCTCTCCGGTGACCCGGAGACCAACGACCTGCCGATGCGGCGGCTCGGCATGGCGGTGTTCGGCAGCGTCATCGCGGCCGCGGTGGTGCTCGGCGGCGCCGGCGCGTACGGGCAGTTCACCGGCAACGCCGCGCCGCTGGAGGCGGACACGCTGGTGATCGAGCGGGAGACCGGCGCCACCTACGTCTTCACCGACGGGCTGCTGCACCCGACGCTCAACTACGCGTCCGCCCGGCTGATCCTCGACAAGGCCGACCCGCCGGTCCGCACCATGTCGCAGGCCTCGATCAAGGACCGGCCGCGCGGCCGGGCGGTCGGCATCGTGGGCGCCCCGGACGACGTGCCGGACCGCAAGTCGCTGGTCGGCCTCCCCTGGTCGGTCTGCGACGTGCCGGACCCGGTCGACCCGCAGCGCTCGACCACCCGACTGGTGATCGACCGGCAGTTGCCGGGCGGCACGCCGCTCACCGACCAGGCGGTGCTGGTCCGCACGGACGACGCCCGGTACCTGCTCACCGGCGGCTCCCGGCTGCGCGTGGTCGGCGACGAGCAGGCGCTGGCCGCGCTGAAGATGGCCGGCGCGCCCACCCTCACGGTGGGCCAGCAACTGCTCAACGCGGTGCCGGTCGGGCCGGCGCTGCGGAAGCCGAGCATCGACGGGTCCGGCAGCTCCAGCGGCCTGGCGGTGGCCGACCGGCCGGCCCGGGTGGGTCAGGTCTTCCGCGCCGCCGACCAGTACTACGTGCTGAGCCGGCAGGGGCTCGTGGCGATCACGGAGATGACCGCGCTGCTGCTGCTCGGCGACGGCGGCCAGATCACCGACATCACGCCGAACCAGGCCGGCCGGCTCCTGACCGACCAGCGGCTGGACGCCGAGGGCCTGCCGCAGAAGCTGCCCACGCTGCACGAGGTGCGGACCGGGCGGACCGTACTCTGCGTCACCTACCGGTCGTCCGGCGCGGGCCAGCCGCCGACCACCGCGCTGGAGGTCTTCGACCAGCCCCCGGCGGAGTTGACGGCGGAGACCGGGGTGGCCGCGCGGCAGGGCTCCCGGGACGCCGTGCGGACCGCGGAGAGCGTGCTGCTGCCGGGCGGTAAGGGCGTGCTGGCGCAGGCCACGACCGGGGAGACCGGGAAGGCGGCGGCCGGCTCCACGGTCTACCTGATCACCGCCCAGGGGGTCCGTTACCCGCTGGGCAGCGCCTCGGGGGACGCGAGGACGGCCCTCGGCTACGGCGACGTGACGCCGCTGGCGGTGCCCGCGTCCCTGCTGGCGCTGGTGCCGACCGGGCCGGCACTGGAGAAGCGGGACGCCATGGCGTACTTCGATCCGGGGGCCGGGTCGGGTGGCACGGCGAAGGACGATCCGGACGAGACGGATGCATCGGGCCCCCCGGCGACCGGGTCGGCCCAGGGCGGTTGAGCCGCCCGGGCGTCCGATGTGGAGGTACGGGATGGGAACGGGTCGCCTCCATTGGCCCGGGTCGACTAACCTGAGCGTGGCCAACGGTTCTCGACGATGACTACGGGGATGCAGCCATGAGCGGGCGCACGACAGTAGACGTACTGTCCTTGGAGGACTTTCACCAGCGGCTCGAGCGACGGCTCAGCGAGGCCGAGTCGGTGCTGAAGAAGCTCAACACCGAGATGCAGTGCCGGCCGCCGGCGCTGGGCAGGTTCACCGACGCGACCGACAACGCCCGTCGCTATTCCGAGACGCACCAGAGCTTCGTCGACCACGCCGAGCGGCTGCACCGGGCGATCGTGGCCGCCAAGAAGGCGACCAAGACGATCATGACCAACTACCGGACCACCGAGGCGCGCAACGCGGCCGCCGCGGCCGACATCATCGCCGCACTCTCCGGGCTCTCCGCGGCGATGAAGCCGGCGAAGGGAGAGGATCCGCGTGTCTGAGTACACCCAGCGCTACGAGCACGTCAGCCACAAGGAGCTCTACCAGGGCGTCACCGCCGGCGACCCGAAGCAGGTCGACGCGCTCAGCGCCCAGTGGAGCTCGCTGAAGGACACCCTCGAGGGCCTCGGCCGGGACCTGACCGGCGACCTGGAGGCGCTGGCCAAGACCTGGACGGGCGAGGCGTCGCGGGAGTTCCAGCAGCGGTTGAACCTGGTCGTCGACTACTCGGGCAACCTCGCCGAGGGGATGGCCGGCATCCGGCAGGGGCTCGACATGATGGCCTCCGAGCTGCGCACCGCCCAGGCCAAGGCGGAGAGCCCGGAGGAGACCGACGACAACGACAAGCTGCTCTCCGGTGCGGCCAAGGGCTTCCTCGTGGGTGGCCTGCCCGGCGCGGTCATCGGCGGCGTCGTCGGCCACGAGCAGGACCAGGCCGAGCAGGAGAAGGCGCACCAGCGGATGGTGAAGGTCGTCGCCGACCTGGCCGAGGGCTACGACTTCTCCGCGTACGGCCGGATCGTCGTGCCCGAGGAGCCCGACAACCGCCTGCCGGGGCACTCCGACCCGTCCGGTTCCTCGCTGAAGAACGGGCCGTCGGTGGGCACGCCCGCCGGCGGGCCGAGTTCCGGCACGTTCGGTCCCGGGGCCAGCGCCAGCGCGACCACCACCGGCGTCCACCACACCGCCCCGGGCAGTGGCACGCCGGGCAGCGGCACCGGGCAGACCGGCGCGGGGCAGCCGGGCGGCGTCGGCTCGGTCGGCGCCGTCGACCCGACCGGCACCTCGCTGGCGGGCGCCACCGCGCCGCTGACCAACACCGGCCCGATGACCGGCCTCCCCGGCACCACCGCCGCCAGCGCCCCCTCGACCGTGCCGACCGCCGGTGGCAACTCGATCTTCGGGCTGCCCGGGGCGGGGACCGGGTCGCTGGCCGGCTCCGGCACGCCCGCCTCCGGCCGGATCGGCGGGATGGAGAACCGGCCGGCGGCCGGCACCGGGCGGCTGGCCGGCGGGCGGGGCCTCGTGGTCGAGGCGGAGAGCCGGTCCAACGGCGGCCGGGGCAGCGGTGGGCGTCCCGCGATGGCCGGCCGCAACGGCGTGCTGGGCAAGCACGGCGAGCACGACGACGACGAGTCGGACGAGCGGTTCACCTGGTTGACCGAGGACGAGATGGTCTGGGGCGACGGCCGGTCGGCTCCGCCGCCGGTCCTCGGCAGCACCGACTGACCGCACCCTGACCTGACGGCGCGGCGCCCCTCTCCGGAGGGACGCCGCGCCGTTTTCGTTGCCACCATCCAGGTATACCTGCGACGTATACCTGATGTGTATAGTCGCGCCATGTCGATCGGTCATGCCTTCCTCGGGCTGCTGGAGTCCAGCCCCCGCCACGGATACGACCTCAAGCGCGCGTACGACGAGCGGTTCGGGCACGCCCGGCCGCTGCACTTCGGCCAGGTCTACTCGACCCTCTCCCGCCTGCTGCGCAACGGCCTGGTGACGGTGGACTCGGTCGAGCCCGGCGAGGGCCCCGAGCGCAAGCGATACGCGATCACCGACGCGGGGGTGACCGACGTCCAGCAGTGGCTCACCCAGGCCGAGAAGCCGGAGCCGTACCTGCAGAGCGTCCTCTACACCAAGGTCGTGCTCGCGCTGCTCACCGGCCGTCCCGCCGGCGACCTGCTGGACACCCAGCGCACCGAGCACCTGCGGCTGATGCGCGAGCTGACCCGCCGCAAGACCCACGGCGACCTCGCCGAGCAGCTGATCTGCGACCACGCGCTCTTCCACCTGGAGGCGGACCTGCGCTGGCTGGAACTCACCGCGGCCCGCCTGGACGAACTGGCGAAGGAGGTGCAGGGATGAGCGCCGAGCCGCTGCTGGTCGGCGAGGACCTGCACCGGTCCTTCGGGCCCACCCCGGCCCTCGCCGGGGCCTCGATCTCCGTACGCGCTGGCGAGGTGGTGGCGGTGATGGGCCCGTCCGGGTCGGGCAAGTCCACCCTGCTGCACTGCCTGGCCGGCATCGTGGCCCCCGACCGTGGCCGGGTCCGCTACCGGGACACCGAGCTGACCGCCCTCTCCGACGTGGCGCGCAGCGCCCTGCGCCGCCGGGAATTCGGCTTCGTCTTCCAGTTCGGACAGCTCGTACCGGAGCTGACCTGCCTGGAGAACGTCGCGCTGCCGCTGCGGCTGGAGCGGGTGCCCCGCCGGGAGGCGGAACGACGGGCCGCCGAGTGGCTGGAGCGGCTGGAGGTGACCGAGGTGGCCGGCAAGCGGCCGGGCGAGATCTCCGGCGGCCAGGGGCAGCGGGTGGCGGTGGCCCGCGCGCTGGTCACCGGCCCCCGGGTGGTCTTCGCCGACGAGCCCACCGGCGCCCTCGACTCGCTCAACGGCGAGCGGGTGATGCGCCTGCTCTCCGGGGCCGCCCGGGAGACGGGGGCGGCCGTACTGCTGGTCACCCACGAGCCGCGGGTGGCCGCGTACTCGGATCGCGAGGTGGTGGTCCGGGACGGCCGGGCCCGCAGCCTGGAGCAGGTGGCGTGACCGCGCCGGACACCCGCCGGCCCGGCGGCCGGCTGCGGGCCGGGCTGGGCGACCTGCTGATGGGGGCCCGGATGGCGGTCAGCGGCGGGCGGGAGGGCTGGACCCGGACGCTGCTGACCGCGCTCGGCGTCGGCGTCGGCGTGGCGATGCTGCTGCTCGCCGCGGCGGTGCCGGGTGCGATCGACGCCCGTCAGGCGCGGGGCGAGGCCCGGTACGACGCCGGCGCGCACGCGGAACTGCCGGCGGCGGCCAACACCGTCCGGGTGGTCACCGTCGACACCATCTTCCGGGACCACCCGGTGCGGGGGCGGATCCTGCGCCCGGACGGCCCGGCGGCGCCGCTGCCGCCGGGACTGTCGCGCTTCCCCCGCGACGGCGAGGTGGTGGTCTCGCCGGCGCTTCGGGAGCTGCTCGACTCGCCGGACGGGCCGCTGCTCACGCCCCGCCTGGGCGGGGCCCGGGTCACCGGCACGATCGCGCCCGAGGGCCTGGCCGGGCCACACGAGCTGGCCTTCTACCTGGGCAGCGACGCGGTGCCGGCGGACCGGGGCAGCCGGCTGGCGCACTTCGGCGGCGGCGGCCCGGGCGAGGAGTTCGGGCCGGTGCTCTGGCTGCTGGTCGTGGTGGTCTTCGTGGTGCTGCTGCTGCCGATCGTGGTGTTCCTGGGCGCGGCCGTCCGCTTCGGCGGTGAGCAACGCGACCGCCGGCTCGCGGCGGTGCGGCTGCTGGGCGCCGACGCCGGCATGGTCCGCCGGATCGCCGCCGCCGAGGCCGGCACCGCCGCGCTGTTCGGGCTCGCCGCCGGCGGGGTGTTCTTCCTCGCCGGCCGCCAACTGGCGGCGCTGGTCTCGCCCTACGACATCAGCGTGTTCCCGGCGGACCTGCGGCCGACGCCGTGGCTGGTGGCGGTGGTGGCGCTGGCCGTGCCGTTGCTCGCCGCCGGGCTGGCGCTGCTGGCTCTGCGCGGCGTCGTCGTGACGCCGCTCGGGGTCACCCGCCGGGCCACCCCGGTCCGGCGCCGGCTCTGGTGGCGGTTGCTGCTGCCCGCCGCCGGGCTCGCCCTGCTGCTCCCCGTCACCGGCGCGCGGAGCGAGCGCTCCGCCACGACCGACGGTCAGGTCGCGGCCGGCGCGATCCTGCTGCTCATCGGCACGGTCACCCTGCTGCCGTGGCTGGTCGACCTGCTGGTACGCCGGCTGCGCGGCGGTCCGCCGCCCTGGCAGCTCGCGGTGCGACGGCTCCAGCTCGACAGCGCCGCCTCGGCCCGGCTGGTGGCCGGGGTGGCGGTGGCCGTGGCCGGCACGATCGGGCTGCAGATGCTGGTCGCCGGGGTGCAGGACGAGTTCCGCGAGCGCACCGGTGCGGACCCGTCCCGGGCCCAGGCCATGGTTTCCCTGACCGACCCGGCGCAGCCCCGGGAGGCGCTGGCGCGGATCGCGGCCCTCCCCGGGGTGACCGGCAGCATCGGCACGCTGTCCCTGGCGGCGCTGCCGACTCCCGGCGCCGCCGCGAGCCCCACCGCGGGGCCGGACGTCGCGGACGTGCGGATCGGCGACTGCGCGGCGCTGGCCGAGTACGCGGACCTCGGCTCCTGCGCCGACGGCGACGTCTTCCTGACCTGGCGGGCCGAGCCCGCACCCGGCTTCGGCCCCGGCGCCCCGGTCAGCTTCGGCGACGGCGCCGGGACCTGGCGGGTGCCGGCGAGCGCCCGGACCGTGCCGGGACGGGACGACCCGATGGGGGTGCGGCACAACGGTCTGCTGGTCACCCCCGGCGCGGTCCCGTCGCTGCCGCCGCACCTGCTCACCGCCACCGCGCTGGTCCGCTTGGACCCGGCGGACGGGGACGCGCTGGAGCGGTTGCGCAGCGGGGCGGCCGCGCTCGACCTGTCCGCCACGGTCTTCACGCTGGACCCCACCCGGGAGAACCGGCAGTTCGCCAACGTCCGGCGCGGGCTGCTCATCGGCGCGGTGGTCACCCTGCTGCTGATCGCGGTGAGCATGCTGGTCGGCGTCCTGGAGCAGCTCCGGGAACGACGCCGGCTGCTCGCCACGCTGGTGGCCGTCGGGACGCCCCGCCGCACGCTGGGCTGGTCGGTGCTCGGGCAGACCGGGGTGCCGGTGCTGGCCGGGCTGGTCCTCGCCGTCGGCATCGGCGTGGCCATGGGTGCCGTGCTGCTCCGCATGGTCGGCGCGCCGGTGGTGGTGAGCTGGCCGGTGGTCGGCCTCGGCGTCGGCCTCGGCGCCGCGGTGGTGCTGCTGGTGACCGGGGCGAGCCTGCCGGTGCTGTGGCGGCTGACCCGGCCGGACGGGTTGCGGGCGGAATGAGCGACGACCCACCCGGTGGTTCGGGGGCACCGGGCGGGTCTGTCCACAGCGCATCGTGGGACGGGTCACGTCACTCGGCATGATCGTCGAGCTGCACGAGTCGGATCCGACCGATAGGTTGAAACGGTGCAGTCCGTAGCGTTGGCCCCGCCCCTCTGGGCGGCGACGCTGCGCTCGCTGCGTCGGCTCACCCGGATGGCGGCGACCGCCCTGGCGCTCGCCGTCGGGCTCAACGGGGTTACCGTCCCCGCCCCCGGCGACTCGCTCCGTCCGGCCGCGACGGTCCGTCCGCTGGCCGGCATCGACGTCGCCCACCTGGCGGTCGACGATCCGCCGGCGGGCACCGTGGCCGTCGGGCCGGGCCACACCGCCGCCATCACCTGGGCCCCGGACGCCGGGGCGACCACCGTCGATTCCGCCGCCCGGCACCCGCACACGGTGTGGACCGCGCCGGCCACCGGCGTACCGCCGCGCGACCTCGACCGCGACGCCGCGTCGGCGCGGGTGGACGCCGCCCCGGTGGTGGCCCCGGCCGATCCCGGCCGGCAGTCGGTCGCCCGCCGCGGCCCGCCGCGCGCCTGATCGCGCCGGCCGCCCCACGCGGCCCCCGGTGTTCCCGCACCGCCCAGCGGGTATGACCCGACCGGGCGACGCGCCGCCCGTCGACCGGGCCCCAGACCCCGACTTCCGAACGTCCCACCACGAGGTGCTGGTGATGCAGACCGTCTTCTCCACCGTCCTGCCCGACATTCCCCAGGCCGCCCTGATCTGGCTGGCCCTGCTCGCCGTGGCGGCGATCGCCGTCGCCGCCCTGATCGTCCGCCCGGACCGGTTCCGCTCGGTGTTCGGCGAGCGGATCAGCGAGGCGGCCATGCCGACCAGCCTGGAACTGGCCGAGGAGGCCCGGGAACGCGCCCGGTACGCGCAGGAGGTGGAGGTCGCGGCGACCCGTGCGGCGGCCACCGCCGAGCGGCGGCGGGCCGAGTGGCTGGCCGCGCAGGAGGAGGTCGAGGAGGCCTGGCGCGAGTACGAGGCGGCGGAGCAGGACGTCCGCCGGCTGGCGGCGGCCGCCGCGCTGCCCCTGCCACGGACGGCCCGGACGCCCGCCGAGTACGCGGACCGGGAGCGCTGGCTGCACCGGGCGGCGCTGGACGCGCAGTGGCGCAAGGAGATCACCGTCGAGCAGCTCAGCGACATCCTCGGACACCGCGGCTGGGACCCCCGTCGGCACCCGGTGGAGCAGGAGCTGCGGCTGCGCCGGCTGGTCCTGGGCAACCTGCGCACCCGGCAGGAGACGGCCCGGGAGCGGGAGCAGGCCGCCTGGCGGGCCGCCGAGCTGGCCGCCGCCGCCGCGCGGAGCCTGCGCGAGGAGGCGTACGCGGCGACCCGCCCGGCCGCGCGGCCGCAGTCGGCACTATCCATCGTGGAGCTGGCCGGCCCGGAGATCACCCGGGAGCTGCCGGCCCGCGAGGCGGTGGCCCGGGGGCGGGAGGCCGTGCCGGCGTACTGAGCGCCGCGCGGAGATGGCCCGGCTCGGTTAGCGTGACCTCGTGTCCCGTGAGACCTGGCTCCTGGTGGCGCTCGCCGGCGTCGTCGTCCTGGCGACGCTGGTCGGCGCGGTGTGGCTCGCCGTCCGGGTGGTGCGCACCCGCCGGCTGCTCGGCGCGCTGGGCGTCGGCGGCAAGGTCGCCTTCTACGGCGCGCTGATCTACGCGATCCTCCCGGTCGACCTGCTCCCCGACCCGATCTACCTGGACGACATGGGCGTGCTGGCGGGCGCCCTGTTCTACCTGGGCCGGCTGGTCGCCCGGCACCGCGCGGCGCAGCGCGGGCTGCCCGATCGGTCGGAGTCCCCGGCGACGCCGGGTCGCCCGCATCGGCCCGTGCCATGATCGGGCCGGGGCCGACGACCGGCCCGGATCGACGTACCGAGGACGGGGCATGGCGGGCGACCACCGGTTGGACCCACGCGACGCGCGGGTCGCGGCCTTTTTCCGGGACCGGCACCTCGCCACGTTGACCACGCCGCGACCCGACGGGACCCCGCACGTCGTCCCGGTGGGCGTCACCTTCGACCCGGACGCCGGGCTGGCCCGCGTGATCACCTCGGGCACCTCGGCGAAGGCGCGGCACGTCGCGGCGGCCGGCCCGGCGGGCGCCCCGGTGGCGGTCTGCCAGGTGGACGGCCGCTGGTGGCTGACCATCGAGGGGCGGGCGGTGCTGCGCCGAGACCCCGTTTCCGTGGCGGAGGCCGAACGCCGGTACGCCGAGCGCTACCGCCCGCCGCGCCCGAACCCGCAGCGGGTGGTCCTCGAGATCGCCGTCACCCGCCTGCTCGGCAGCCTCCCCTGACGCTGTTGCGTTCGCGTCGGCTGCGGCGTGCCTCCCCATCTCGCACCCGTTGTCCGGTTTGAGGGTGTCCGGTGCCACTCCGGCGGCGGAATCGACCGCCGCTACCGACCGTTACTACTTCCGTACGGCCGAGCGGGGCCGCGCCCCGGGCGCGCCGAGATCCCCCGAGAGCAAGCCGAGCGCCACTCCTGGTGCTCCGTCCCGTGGACGTTCCGCGGGACGGCAAACCCCCGAATGGAGCTTCGACATGAACTCGATCTTCCGTAAGAGCATGCTGTCCGTCGCCGGTCTGGTCATGTCCGGTGGCGTCGTCGCCGGCCCGGCCGTGGCCGCGCACGCCGCCCCGGCACAGGCCAAGCCGGTCGCCTCGGAGGCCAAGGACAAGAGCAGCAAGAGCGGGCGCAGCAACGCCTACGAGTACGAGGCGCAGCCGAACTACTTCTACTGCGGCCCGGCCTCGACCCGCATCGCGCTGTCGGCCGAGGGCAAGGAGATCAGCCAGGACGAGCTGGCCAAGAAGCTGGGCACGACCGAGAACGGCACCGACTCGGCCATCGACATCACCCGGGTGCTCAACGAGTACTCCGGTGGCAAGTACAAGACCACCGAGATCCGGGACGACGTGGCGACGAAGGCGCAGATCGAGCGGCTGCGGGTCGACGTCAAGGCCGCGGTGGACCAGGGCCGCCCGGTCGTGGCCAACGTCCTGGGCAGCGCGCTGGACATCGACGGTGTCGCGCACAGCTACCCCGGCCACTACCTGACCGTGGTGGAGTACAAGGACGACGGCAACACGGTGCTGATCGCCGACCCGGCCAGCCCGAACGAGCCGACGTACTGGATGAACGTGACCGACCTGGCCAACTGGATCGCCAGCCGCGGTTACAGCTCCTGACCGAGCAGCACGAAGGGCCGGTCTCCCCCGGAGGGGAGGCCGGCCCTTCGTCGTGTCGTGCCGAGCGGACCTCGCTAGTGCGGTGTCCACGAACGTTCACCGGGTTGCTGGTGGTTGTTGTGGATCCTCGCCGTCGGGGCGAGCGACTCCCCACCGGGTGGTGGGGCGGGCCTCCGCGGGCCAACTGATCCTCTCGCCGCCCCGGGGCGGCGGGGGTCACGTCGGGACTGGCCGGCACCGGGAAGGTGTCGGCCGGCTCGACGGTGCGTGACCACCTGCGGCAGCATGGGGGCGGCTGTCGGGGTGGTGGGTCCGCCACCCGGGAGGCGGGTGGCGATGGTGGCGGCCGCGACCAGGTCGCGGTGCCCGGAGAAATGGCAATGCGGGCAGGACAGCGTTCGCCCACGAGGTTTCGGCACGCGCCGCTGGCAAGCGGGGCAGGTGGAGGACGTGCCACGTTCGTCGACCAGCCGGACGGTGATGCCGACCAGGACAGCTTTGTCGGTGAGGTGTAGGAGCCGGCCGATCTGCCACTGCCGCAGCCGCAGGTTGTGCCGTCGCCCCGCGTCAAGGTCGAGCACCCCGCGCGGGTCCCCGACGCGCAGCACACCGACCCGTTGTTCTACCGCCCAGGACACCACCTGGCAGGCGGCTTCGTGCTGGGCCTGTCGGACCCTGCGCCGATGCCGACCCTCCGCCATACGGGCCCGACGCCGGTACTGGCGCCACCGCCGTGACCCCTTCTGCCCGGGCTTCGGCGCCCGCCCGGCCACGGCGCGGCGGCGGGCTTTGGTGTCGGCCAGGTGCATGCGGTGCTCGGCGCGGACCGCCCGCCCCGACACCAACAGCCCTGCACCGTCGGGGCCGGCCACCGCGTACGGGTGGATGATTCCCAGATCGACCCCGGCCACCCGGCCGGGATCCGGTCCACAACCGGGCGGGTAGGTTGCGACAGGGACTTCGGCGGTGACGTCTAGGAACAGCCGGCCGCCCTCACACAGCAGGGTGACCGACCGGACCTGCTCGACCGGATACGGCACCTCCCGCGACAAGCGCACCGACAGGGGCGGGGCGCCTTTGGCAGTGGGGAGCCGGACCCGACGCCCGTCGAGGATGAACGTGCCGTGATACCAACGCACCGGCATCAGCCCACGCTTGCGTCGCGGAAACCGCGCCGACAGGTCACCACCCTTGCGTCGTTTCGCTGCCGCGAACCAGGCATCCGAAAACCGGCGCAACACCGACCGGGCACCCTTGGAGTCCAGCTCACCGAAGGTACCCGGTCCCGACGCCGCAAGCTCCCGACACAACTCCTGATACCCCACCAGCGGCGCATCACGGCGGCGACGTCGCCAGGCGTTGACTTCCAGTAGGCACGCCCACAGGTCACCGCCCGAACGCAACAGCCCAACGCACCGCCGCCGCTGCCCCGGCGTCACCCGCAAGCCAAGACAAGCCGTGCGATGCACGACCAGTGGCGCGGCAGGGTCCCGACGGCGAGGCACGAACCGGAGCCAACACCACCCCTACGACACTTTCCGCCGCAGTGGTCAAACCGGCGAACGTTAGTGGCCACAGCACTAGCATCTGGACCGTGCCGCACCCGGTGGTCTTCGACCTCTTCCACACCCTGGTGCACGGCGGTGACCCCGAGCGGGACCGGGTGATCGGCGAGATGGCCCGGACGGTCGGGGTGGAGCCGGCCGCGCTGGTCGCCGCGTACCACGCCACCTGGCGGGAGCGGATGACCGGATGGGACACCGTGGAGACGGTACGGACCCTGGCCCGGCGGCTCGGCGGCACACCGACCGAGGAGCAGGTGGTCCGGGCGGCGGCGCACCGCCGGGAGCTGGCCGTCCGACTGCTCGGCAACGTCCCGGCGGCGACCCTCGCGGTGCTGGACGCGCTGCGCGCCGACGGCCATCCGATCGGCCTGGTCAGCAACGCCACCGCCGAGACGGCCGAGGCGTGGCGGTCCAGTCCGCTGGCCCGCCGGATCGACGTGGCCGTCTTCTCCTGCGAGGTCGGCCTGGCCAAGCCCGACCCGGCCATCTACCGGACCGCGGCCGAGCGGCTGGGTGTGGACCCGACCGAGTGTTACTTCGTCGGGGACGGCGCGGACGGCGAGCTGGCCGGCGCGACCGCGGTCGGCATGACCGTGCTCCGGACGACCGAGCACAACGACACCGACCCGGCCTGGGCGGGCCACGTTCTCACCACCCTCGGCGACCTGCCCGCCCTGCTCCGGGAGAGGTAATCGGCTGGTCGCCCGGGAGAACCGTGGTTAGCGTGCCGCCATGCCCCGCACGCTGCCGCTCGCCACGCTCACCGCCGATCTCGACGACCTGTTCGAGCTGGCGGACGCCGAGCCGGACACCGCCATGCGGCGGCACGTGCCGCGGGTGCACGACGAGGCCGGGATCGACTGGCGGCGGTACGTCACGCCCCGCTTCGCCGAGCGGTTCAACGGCCTGATGATCGAGGGTCGCCCCGAGGTCGGCCGGGTCTTCGTCGCCTGCTTCCCGTCGGCGGAGGTTCTGGACCGGTGGCTGCCCGCCGCCGCGCCCGGCGACCTGCTGGTCACCCATCACCCGATCGACCTGCGCAACGGCCACCCGTCCGGGGTGTGGGCCGAGGGCTTCGTGCCCATCCCGGCCGCCCGCTTCGCGCAGCTCCGCGACGCCGGGCTCAGCCTCTACGCCTGCCACGCGCCGATGGACACCTCGCTGCGGGTCGGCACCGCCGCCGCCATCGTCGAGGCACTCGACGGCACGATCGTGGACCGGTTCTGGCCGTACGGGGACGGACACGCCGGACTGCTCTGCGAGGTGCCGCCGCTGAGCAGTGCCGACCTGGTGACCCGGGCCCGCGAGATCTTCGGTGTGGACCTGGTCGAGGTGGCGGGGCGGCGGCGGGACGTGATCGAGCGGATCGCCGTGATCGGCGGCGTCGGCGATCACGTCGAGGAGATGGCGCACGCCGAGCGGCTCGGCGCGCAGGCATACCTGACCGGCGAGCTGCACGTCCGGATCGAGGGGGAGTACGGCCGCCGCAAGTTCGACCAGGTCCGCGAGTTCGCGGCCGGGACCCCGATGACCCTGGTCGGGGTGTCGCACGCGGCCAGCGAGCAGCTGGTGCTGGAGACCCAGCTCGCCGCCTGGTTCCGGGAGCGGCACGGGATCGAGGTCGTGCCGCTGCGGGAGCCGGAGTGGTGGCGCTGACGGGAGCGCCCTCCCGTCCCTGGTGCGAACGGGAGTGCGCCCGGTCGGATCAGTTGGTGACGATCCGGGAGAGCACGTCGTGCACCACCACGCAACCGCAGCCACCGACCGACGGCGTGACGGCGGAATGAACGGGGCACGGCGGTTGCCCGACTTTTGTCGCCTCGGCAACGACCGGCCCGACGCCAGGTCAGGGGCGCTGCGGGTGCGGGTCGAGCGGGCGCTCGAAGAAGCTCTCCAGCACCACCACGGTCTGGGTGCCGGTGACGCCCTCCACCTCGAAGAGCCGGCGCAGGCTGGCCTGGAGTTGCTCGGGCGTACCGACCCGGATCTTGACCAGCAGCGAGGCGGGGCCGGCGATGACGTGCGCCTCCTCCACCTCGGGCAGCGCGGCCAGTGCCTCGTGGGTGGGCCGGTCGCCCATCCAGGCGTTCGCCTCGACCAGCACGAACGCCAGCACGCCCCGGCCGACCGCCCCCGGGTCGACGTCCACCGTGGTCCGCCGGATCACCCCCTGCTCGCGCAGCTTCCGGACCCGGTCGTGGACGGCGCCGGTGGAGAGCCCGACCGCGCCCGCCAGCGTGGCGTACGACTGGGTGGCGTCGCTTTGCAGCGCGGCGAGCAACTTCCGGTCCACCTCGTCCACAGCTCCTCCTCCGTTCGGTGATTTTCCACTCTGCCGATCCAAGTTCGGTCATGTTAGCTTGCTTCCGAACGTGAGTCACCGAGTGGAGGCGGTCGTGACCGATCGGTTCAGGACGCGGTTCGAAGTGCTCGACGAACGGTTCCGTCGGGTCAACGGCGACGAGTGGGTGGCGTGCCTCTGGACCGGCGGCCGCTGGCTGGAGGGCCCGGCCTGGTTCCCCGCCGGGCGCCACCTGGTCTTCAGCGACATCCCCAACGACCGGCTGCTGCGCTGGGACGAGACCAGCGGCACCGTCGGGGTGTTCCGGCAACCGGCCGGCTACGCCAACGGGCACACCGTCGACCGGCGGGGGCGGCTGGTGAGCTGCGAGCAGGGCCGGCGGCGGGTCACCCGCACCGAGGCGGACGGCACCGACACCGTGCTCGCCGAGCGCTGGCAGGGCCGGCGCCTCAACAGCCCGAACGACGTCGTCGAGCACTCCGACGGGTCGATCTGGTTCACCGACCCCAGCTACGGCATCGACAGCGACTACGAGGGGCACCGGGCGGAGAGCGAGATCGGCGGCAACCACGTCTACCGGGTCGACCCGCACGACGGCGTGGTGCACCTCGTCGCCGACGACTTCGGGCAGCCCAACGGCCTGGCCTTCAGCCCCGACGAGTCCCAGCTCTACGTCGTCGACACGCGGGCGAGGCACCTGCGCCGGTTCCAGGTGACCGAGAAGGGCACGCTGCGCGGCGGGGACGTCTTCGCCACCTGCGACGCCGGCTCCTTCGACGGGATACGCCTCGACGACGCGGGGCGGGTCTGGGCCGCCGCGCACGACGGGCTGCACTGCTTCGACCCGGACGGCACCCTGCTCGGCAAGCTGCACCTGCCCGAGGTCGTCGCCAACTTCACCTTCGGCGGGCCGAAGCGCAACGAGCTCTACATCTGCGCCTCCAGCTCGCTGTTCAGCCTGCGGGTGAACATCAGCGGGGTCCGCTACCCGGGTTGGTGATCATTCCTCCGGGCGATCCGCCGGAGGATCTCCACTTCGCCGCGCCCGGACGGACCACTCCCGGGCCGTCCCACGCGGGGACGGCCCGGGAGGCGGGCGGGGTCAGCGGTCGCGGTCGCCCTGACCGGTACGCTGCTGCGCCATCTCGACACCCTTGTCGATCTGCTCGTCGTACTTCCCGCCGGTGCGCCGGTCGGCCTGCTCACCGGCCTTCTCGATGCCCTGGTCGACCTGCTTGTCGTGCTTATCGGCGAAGTCCTGGGCCTTGTCCATGAAGTCGCTCATGTCGCATCTCCCTCCGTCCCCTCCAGCCTTCCCTGACGCCGGGGGCACAAACGCGACGCCGCGGGGCCGGGACCGCCGCCGGGTGTCGGATCGATGCCCGTCGGGTACCGAACGGCCACGATCGAGGAGGACGACGTGGACGACAACGGCACCGAGGCGACGGCCCGGCGAACCCGGATGGCCGGCCCCCGGCAGGCGTGGGCGGAGCTGCCCTGGCCGGTCCGGACCGCCGTGACATGGAGCGCGTGCCTGGTGGTCGTGGTCACCGGGCTCTGGCTGCTCGGGAAGATCGCGGTGCTGCTGGCGCCGCTGGCCGTCGCGCTGGCCGGCACCCTCTTCCTCACCGCCCTGCTCGACCCGGTGCTGCTCCTGCTGCGCCGGATCCGGGTGCCGGCGGCCCCGGCCGCCCTGCTCACCATCCTGCTGCTGCTCGGGGTCCTGGTCGGGGTCGGCGTGCTGGTGTGGAACCTGACCGCGAGCCAGTTCGGCGAGCTGACCCAGCAGCTCGACCAGGGGTTGCAGCGCAGCCGGGACTTCGTCACGTCCAGCCTGCCGATCACCGACGCGCAGCTGGACAAGCTGCTCCGGCAGACCCGGGAGGGGCTCAGCGGCAGCGCCCCCGATCCGGTCGGCGGGGCGCGGACCGCCGCCGAGGTGGCCGGCTCGCTGCTGCTGGCCCTGGTCCTGCTCTTCTTCCTGCTCAAGGACGGCCGGTCGATGTGGCGCTGGGTGCTGCGCCGGATGACCGGCCCGCGCCGGGAGCTCACCGCCGACGCGGGTCGGGCCGGCTGGCGGACCCTCGGCGCGTACAGCCGGGGCACGATGATCATCGCGGCGATCGACGCGATCGGGATTGGGCTGGCCCTGGTGCTGCTCGGCGTCCCGCTGGCCCTGCCGCTCGCCCTGATCACCTTCGTCGGCGGGTTCGTGCCGATCATCGGCGCGACGGTGGCCGGGGCGATCGCCGTGCTGGTCGCCCTCGCCGCCAACGGCCCCACCACCGCGCTGCTCACCCTCGCCGCCGTGATCGCCGTGCAGCAGATCGAGGGCAACCTGCTGGAGCCGCTGGTGATGAAGCGGCAGGTGCAGCTCCACCCGGCGGTCATCCTGGTCGTGGTCAGCGCCGGCACCCTGGTCGCCGGCATCGCCGGGGCGTTCGTCTCGGTCCCGATCGCGGCGGTCACCTGGCGCGTTCTCGACACGGTCCAGCGCCACCGGGCGGCCGCCGCCTGACCGACGCCCGGGTCAGGCGGGATGCGGCGTACGCAGGTGGCTGGCGAACCAGGTGCCCGCCTGCTCGGCCACCTGGTCGAGGGCGCCGGGCTCCTCGAAGAGGTGGGTGGCGCCGGGGACGATGCGCAGCTCGGCGACGTCGCCCAGGGCGTCCCGGGCCTGCTCGTTGAGCACGATCACCTCCTCGTCCAGCCCGCCGACCACGAGCAGCGTCGGGGCGCGTACCGCCGACAACGAGCTGCCGGCGAGGTCCGGCCGACCACCACGGGACACCACGGCGGCCACCTGATCCGGGCGGGCGGCCGCGGCGACCAGGGCGGCGGCCGCGCCGGTGCTGGCACCGAAGAGCCCGATCGGCAGCCGCCCCAGCGTCGGTTCGGCGGCCATCCAGTCGACGATGGCGGCCAGCCGCTCGGCGAGCATCCCGATGTCGAAGCGCAGCTCGGCGGTGACCGAGTCCCGCACGTCCTCCTCCGGAGTGAGCAGGTCGACCAGCACGGTGGCCAGCGCCCGGTCGTTGAGCTGGTGCGCCACCGCCACGTTGCGCGGGCTGTGCCGCGAGCTGCCGCTGCCGTGCGCGAAGAGCACCACTCCCACCGCTCCACCGGGCACGATCACGTCGGCGGGCAGCCCGCCGTCCACCACCGGCACCGTCACCTCACGCGTCTCCATGTCACCCACCTCCCCCGGCCGGATACCCCCACCCACTCCTCCCTCACCTCCCCGTCCGCTGCGTGGCTTGCCTTGACGTCGGCGGCAAGGTTTAGCGTGGGGTGCCGAGGGAGGGCGGGCCGGGAGGTGGCGATGCGGATCGGTGAGCTGGCGGAACGGGCCGGCACGAGCACCCGGACCCTGCGGTACTACGAGACCCAGGGGCTGGTCCGGCCGCGCCGCTCCGCCAACGGTTACCGGGTCTACGACGAGGCGGAGCTGCGCGTCGTGCACGAGATCCGGGCGCTGCTGGCGGTGGGTTTCGGCCTGGACGACATCCGGCCGTTCGTGGCCTGCCTGCGGGCCGGCAACAGCTCCGGCGACGTGTGCCCGGATTCCGTCGCGGTGCTGCGCCGCAAGCTGGCCGAGGTGGACGACTACCTCGACCGGCTCGGCGCGGTCCGCCGACAGCTGCACGACCAGCTCGCCCGCGCGATCGCCCATCGGGAGGAAACATGCCTCAGGACACGCAACAGGGTCGAATGACCCCGGTCACCGACGCCACGTTCGCCGCCACCGTGCTGGCCAGCGACCGGCCGGTGGTGGTCGACTTCTGGGCGGAGTGGTGCCCGCCCTGCCGGCCGGTCGCCAGGCACCTGGCCGAGCTGGCCGAGGAGTTCGGCGACGCGCTGCGCTTCGTCACCGTCAACTCCGACGAGAACCCGGAGACCACGCGGGCCTACCAGGTGATGTCGATGCCGACGATGCTCGTGTTCCGGGACGGGCAGGTGATCGGCTCGATCGTCGGCGCCCGCCCCAAGAACCACCTGCGGCTGAGCTTCGCCCGGCACCTGGACGGTTGAGCCGCCACGGATCGGGAAGGCGCTGGGCGACCACGGACCCCGACCGATCGCGAGGATCGTCATGGCGAAACAGGACAGGTCCCGGCAGCAGGAGCTCACCGAGCAGAAGCGCCGCGAAGAGGAGTTGAGACGCTCGCAGGAGTGGGCGGACCACGCGGCCCTGGCCCGTACCGCGGATGACCCGCAGGCGACCGCGCCGCGGGACGCGGGCGGCCGGCCGTCCAACGGCCGCCAGTTCTGACGTACGCCGGACTCGGCTGCTCCAGCTCGGCGCGTCTGACGACCTGGAGCAGCCGCCCGGCCCGGCGTCTCAGCTGGCGTTCTCCGGCAGGTGCAGCAGGGGCGCCCGGCCCGGCGGCTGCTCCGGCGACGGCCCGGACGGGCGGGCCGGCGGCACCGGCACGGTGACCGGCTGGTTGCCGGTGATCCGGATCGACTCGCCGTGGTGCCGCAGCTCCAGCATCGTGTTCCGTCCCTCCGCGCGCAGCGAGTACGTCGTCTGGTGCGGCCGGACGTCCACCCGCAGCCGCATCGATCGCCACTGCAGGGAGAACTCCAGGCGGCTGAGCCGGCTGGAGAGCCGGGGCGAGAACGAGAGCGTCCCGTCGTGGTCGCGCAGGCCGCCGAAGCCGGCGACCAGGGCGATCCAGGCCCCGGCCAGCGAGGCCATGTGCACGCCGTCGCGGGTGTTCTCGTTCAGGTCGTGCAGGTCCATCAGCGCGGCCTCGCGCAGGTAGCGGTGGGCCAGTTCGGGGTGGCCCACCTCGGCCGCCATCACCGCCTGGGTGCAGGCGCTCAACGAGGAGTCCCGGACGGTGCGCCGCTCGTAGTAGAGGAAGTTGCGCAGCTTGTCCACGTCGCTGAACGCGTCGCCGCGCCAGTGCATGGCGAGGACCAGGTCCGCCTGCTTGACGACCTGCTTGCGATAGAGGTCGAAGTACGGGTAGTGCAGCAGCAGCGGGTACTTCTCCGGCGGGGTGTGCTCGAAGTCCCACTCCTGCAACCGGGTGAAGCCCTCCACCTGCTCGTGCACCTGGAGTTCCTCGTCGTACGGGAGGTGCATGGCGTGCGCGGCGTCCCGCCAGGCGGCCGCCTCCTCCTCGCTGACGCCGAGGTCGAGGGCCTGGTCCCGGTGGCGCATCGCGCAGTCGGCGGCGGTGATCAGGTTCCGCTGCGCCATCAGGTTGGTGTAGATGTTGTCGTTCTTGACCGCGGTGTACTCGTCCGGGCCGGTCACCCCGTCGATGTGGAACTGCCCGTCGCGGTCGTGGTGGCCGAGCGAGCGCCAGAGCCGGGCGGTCTCCACCAGCAACTCCAGGCCGATCTCCCGTTCAAGGGCGGCGTCCCCGGTGACCAGCACGTAGCGGCGCAGCGCGTCGGCGACGCCGGCGGCGATGTGGAACGCGGCCGTGCCGGCCGGCCAGTACGCCGACGACTCGGGACCCTCGATGGTGCGCCACGGGAAGGCGGCCCCGCTCAGGTTCAACGTCCGGGCTCGCTCCTGCGCCTGGCTCAGCGTGCCGTAGCGCCAGTGCAGCGCGTCCCGCACCGCCGTCGGCTGGGTGTACGTGAGCACCGGCAGCACGAACATCTCGGTGTCCCAGAACGCGTGCCCGTCGTACCCGGGACCGGTGAGCCCCTTCGCGGCGATCGGGCGGCGTTCCGCCCGGGCACCGGCCTGCAGCACGTGGAAGAGCCCGAACCGGACCGCCTGCTGCACCTCCGGGTCGCCCTCCACCCGCACGTCGGCGGCGTCCCAGAACTCGTCCAGGTATTCCCGCTGCTCCCGCCGCAGCCCGTCCCAGCCGTCCAGCCGGGCGGCGGCCAGGGCCGCCCCGACCTGGTCGCGCAGCGCCGGCAGCGAGCGCCGGCTGGACCAGCCGTACGCCAGGTACTTCACCACGCGCAGCGTCTGGCCCGGCTTGAGCACGCAGCCGATGGTGGTGCGGACCCAGTCCTCGTACCCCTCGGACTCGATGGTGGTGCGTTCCGGGCCGTGCACGTCGTGCGCCATCGCGGCGGCGACCCGCAGGCCGCTGACCTTGGTCCGGTGGATGAGCAGCCCGCCGTCGTCGGTGGTCAGCTCCTCCTCGGCCTGCAGCGGCGACTCCAGCACCGCGGCCACCCGGGGGTCGCGGCTCTGCGGCGGCAGGGCCTCGTTGGCGACCAGCTCGGACTGGAGGATCAGCCGCAGTGGGCCCTCGAGCGCCTCGACCTCGTAGTTGATCGCGGCGACCGCCCGCTGGGTGAACGACACCAGCCGGGTGCTGCGGACCTTGACCTCCCGCCCGGCCGGGGAACGCCAGTGCACCTCCCGGTGCAGGGTGCCGGCCCGCAGGTCGAGCACCCGCTCGTGGGAGAGCAGCTCGCCGTAGCGGACGTCGAGCGGCTCGTCGTCGACCAGCAGCCGGATGAGCTTGCCGTTGGTGACGTTGACGATGGTCTGGCCGGACTCGGGGAAGCCGAAACCGGCCTCCGCGTACGGCAGCGGGCGCAGCTCGTAGAAGGAGTTCAGGTAGGTGCCGGGGAGGCCGTGCGGTTCCCCCTCGTCCAGGTTGCCGCGCAGCCCGACGTGCCCGTTGGAGAGGGCGAAGACCGACTCGGACTGGGCCAGCACGTCCATGTCGAGGCGGACCTCGCGGACGTGCCACGGCTCGACCGGATAGGCCCGCTCGCGGATCACCGGGCCGGCTCCGTCATCAGCTCGGCGAGATCGGTCACGACCACGTCGGCGCCGTGGGCGCGCAGGTCGTCGGCCTGGCCGACGCGGTCGACGCCCACCACGTACCCGAAGTCGCCGGCCCGGCCGGCCGCCACCCCGGCGAGGGCGTCCTCGAAGACCGCGGCCTGCTCCGGCGCCACGCCGAGCAGCTCGGCGCCGGCCAGGAAGGTGTCCGGGTGCGGCTTGCCGCGCAGCCCGCGCTCGCGGGCGAGCAGCCCGTCCACCCGGGCCTCCAGCAGCCGGTCCAGCCCGGCGGCGGCCACCACGGCCGCGCAGTTGGCGCTGGCCGAGACGACCGCCCGGCGCAGCCCGGCCCGGTCGGCCGCCTCCAGGTAGCGCACCGAGCCCTCGTAGACCTCGACCCCGTCGGTGCGGATCCGGTTGAGCAGGATGACGTTCTTCCGGTTGCCCACGCCGTTGACGGTGTCGGCCTCGGGCGGATCGTCGGGGGCGCCCTCGGGCAGGGTGATCCCGCGCGAGGCCAGGAAGGAGCGCACCCCGTCGGCGCGCGGCTTGCCGTCCACGTACTGGTTGTAGTCGGGGCCGGGGTCGAACGGGTGGTACGGCTCGCCGGTGGCCGCCGCGCGGTGTTTCAGGAACGCGTTGAAGGTCTCGGTCCAGGCGGCGTTGTGCACCTTGGCGGTCTGCGTCAGCACGCCATCCAGGTCGAAGAGACAGGCGGTCACGTGAGCGGGTAGGCCCAGCACGACTCGAATCTATCCAGCGGACCGGCCGGGCAAACCCGATTCGGACGTCAGCGGTGCGGGCGGAGCGTCCAGACCACCGTCAGCGCCGAGGTGACCGTGCCGTCCTCCGTGCTGATCTCCACCTCGACCGGGAACTCGGGTCGTTGCCCGGCGTCCAGCTCGGCGAGCACCTCGCCCGGGGTACGCCCCAGCCGGGCGGTGGCCAGCACCGGCCCCATGGCGACCTTCTGGTAGCGGATGGTGGCGGTCACCGCCAGCGGCACCGCCCGGTCGAGCACCGCCCCGAACGCGGCGAGCACCACCGCCCCCGAGGCGGTCTCCCCGAGCGTGAACATCGCCCCGGCGTGCGGGCCGCCCACGTGGTTGTGGTGTTCGGGCGTGTCGGGCAGTCGGACGACCGCCCGTACGCCGCCCTCGGCCTCGGGCGCGACCTCGACGAATTCGATACCGAGCGTGCGGGCGAACGGCACGGCCTCGAGCAGACCGGCCGCCACCTGGCGAGAGTCGATGGACATGACCGCACGCTACTCGTCGGTAACTTCGCCGGCAAGAGCCGATCGGACCAGGTTGCGCGGCCCGCGCCGGCGGTCAGCGCCAGCCGACGTCGATCCGGTCGCCGCGCTCGTCGAAGAAGTGCAGCGCGTCCATCCGCACCTGGACGGCCAGCGGATGCCCCGCCGACACCGCCGGGTACGGGGCCAGCCGGACGGCCAGCTCGGCCGGGCGGCGGTGGTGCCGACCCGGGTCGGGGAGGACGCTGGTCCGGCTCCCCTCACCGGTGGGCGCGGAGACCGGGGCGTCCGCGGCCCGACCGGCGAGCCGCTGCATGACCTGGCCGAACCGGCGCAGGCCGCGCTGGCCGGGCGGGGCGCTCTCCACCGGGGCACCCATCTCGTCCACCACGATCGCGGTGGCGCCGATGTCGAGGAAGGCGAGCGACTCATGGCCGTGGTGCTCCAGGTAGCGGATCCGCCCCTGGAGGACGTGACCCGCGGTGTCCGGGGCGACCGGAGTGAGCGCCTCGGCCCGCATCCCGACCACGATCCGCTCGCCGTGGTAGTGCGCCACGGCCCGGCTGCGGATGTCGTCCCAGGGCAGGTAGAGCGCCTGCTCGCCGAGGTTCAGCACCACGTACCGGTCGAGGTGGACGTAGACCGACGCCTCCAGCAGGTTCATCCGCGGGCTGCCGAGGAAGGCGGCGACGTAGAGGGTCGCGGGGCGGCCGTACACCTGGGTGGGGGTGCCCACGTCCTGGAGCACGCCCTTGCGCATGATGGCCACCCGGTCGGCCATGGTGAGCGCCTCGGCCTGGTCGTGCGTGACGTAGATGGTGGTGACGCCCAGCTCGCGGGTCAGTCCGGAGATCTCGGCGCGCAGCTCGGCGCGGAGGCCGCTGTCCAGGTTGGAGAGCGGCTCGTCCATCAGGAACAGCCCGGGCCGGCGCACTATCGCCCGCCCCATGGCCACCCGCTGCCGCTGGCCGCCGGAGAGCTGGCTGGGCTTGCGGCCGAGCACGTCGCGGATGCCGAGCGCGCTCGCCACGTCCTGGATCCGCTCGCCGCGGTGGCCCGGCTCGACGCCGGCCAACCGCAGCGGGAATCCGATGTTGTCGCCGACGGTCATGTGCGGGTACAGCGCGAAGTCCTGGAAGACCATGGCGATCTTCCGATCCCGGGGCGGCAGGTCGTTGGCGACCTCCCCGCCGAGCATGATCGCGCCGAAAGACGGCTCCTCCAGCCCGGCCACCATCCGCAGCACGGTGGACTTGCCGCAGCCGGAGGGGCCGAGCAGCACCATGAACTCGCCGTCGTTGACGTCCAGATTGATGGCGTCGACCGCGATGGTCCCGTCCGGGAACACTTTGGTGACATCCTTGAGTGCGACGGTGGTCACCGTCTCCTCCCCAGCTCTCGGCCGAATTCGGGATTGACTGTGACCAGGATCATCCGATCCGCACATCGGGTAAACGTGCCGTGTTCTTCTCGTGAAAGACCGATTACGTCGGATCGGTCGGCGCCGATCGGTAGGGCGACCGACGGGTAACCGGAATCAGGCCGGCTCGTCGAGGAAGACCCGCCGGACCACGCGCTCCGCGGCGTGACCGTCGTCCAGTCCGCAGAACCGGTCCCGGAACCGTTGCCGGGCCTGCTCGGCCTCGACCGCCCGGAACGCACCCGAGCGGAACACCTCGACCAGCCCGGGGAAGTCGAGGGCCACCGCGCCGGGCGGTTCGGCGATCAGGTCGAAGTAGACACCCCGGGCCACCCGGTACGCCTCCCAGTCCGGGGCGTAGACGACGATCGGCCGGTCCAGCACCCCGTAGTCGAACATCGCCGACGAGTAGTCCGTGACCAGCACGTCCGCCGCGAGGTAGAGGTCCTCCACCCGGTCGTGCGTGCTCACGTCCAGCACCCCGTCGGCCGACGGCCCGTGCGGCCGCCGGTCCCGGTCGTGGAAGTAGTGGCTGCGCATCAGCAGCCGCCCCGCCGGGCCGAGCACGTCGCGCATCCGGTCCGGGTCGAACGGCGGCCGCCAGCCGGGCAGGTGCTCCCGGTGGGTCGGCGCGTAGAGCACCACGAACTCCTCCGGGCCGATGCCCAGCCCGGCCCGGACCTGGCGGCACTCCTGCGGGCTGGCCAGCGCCAGCCGGTCGTTGCGCGGATAGCCGACCTCCAGCGTGGTGTACGTGGCCGGGTACGCCCGCTCCCACATCTGGGTGGAGAAGCTGTTCGAGCTGACGCTGAAGTCCCAGCGGTCCACCCGGTGCAGCAGCTTGGCGAAGTTCATCGCCCGCGCGCCGACCGGGTACCGCTGCTGGTCCAGCCCCATCACCTTGACCGGGGTGCCGTGGTGGGTCTGCAGGTGCACCGAGCCGGGTCGCTTGCGGACGAAGTCCGGGAAGTTGACGTTGTTGACCAGCCAGCGCGCCCGGGCCAGCGCCCGGTAGTAGCCCGGGGTGCCGGCGACCACGTACTCCACCCCGGGCGGCAGGCTCTCCACCCGGTCCCGCCGAACCACCCACACCCCGCGTACGTGGGGGGCCAGCCGGCGGGCGGCGGAGTAGATCGCCGCCGGGTTGCAGCCGAACCCCCGGTACCAGTACGCGGCGTAGACGGCGAGCGTCGGGTCGAGCGGCCGGCGCAGTTCGCCCCGGTAGTACTCGCGCAGCGCGGCGTCCCGGGCCTTCCGGGCGGTACGCCGGGCCACCGGCAGCACCCGCCGCTTGGCCCGACGGGCCGCGCTCCGGGCTGTCGTCGCCGCCTGGTGCGCGTCGCGCAGCGCGCTGAACGTCCGCCACCGCCCGGCCGCCACCAGGCGGTGCTTCAGCCCCTCCACGCCGGACGGCACCGGGTAGCCGGCGGGCGGCAGGAAGCGGACGTAGTCGGCGTGGATCTGGGCGAAGAACGCCGGCCGCAGCTCGGGGGCGATCCGCTCGCCGTTGCCCAGCACGGTCAGGTAGTGCCAGACCATCCGCTCGAAGATCGCCGGGCGCAGCGGGGCGACCGCCGAACCCCGGCGGTCCATCAGCCGGAACACCCGGTGCCACTGAGCGAACACCTCGAAGTGCCGGTCGCCCCGGGTCCGGGTGATCGCGCCGGTGCGGCGCTGCCGGTAGTTGAGGCAGATCCGGTCCAGCACGCCGATCCGGTCGGCGGCCATCAGCACCGGGTAGCTGAACGAGACGTCCTCGTACCAGCCGGGCTCGAAGCGCAGCCCCTGGTCGAGCAGGAACTCCCGCCGGACCACCCGGTTCCAGGCGGTGTGCAGCAGCCGCATCGTCTCCGGCCGCTCCCGCAGCCGGAACGTCGCCTCGCCGGGCGGCTCCGGGAACACGTCGCGCATGGCGCTGCGGGTGCCGACGTTGTTCCAGTGCGCCCGGACGTGGTCGACGATCAGCACGTCCGGGCGGGTGGCGACGAGCCGTTCCGCGACGTGGGGCAGGCAGCCAGGGACCAGCCAGTCGTCGCCGTCGACGAACCAGACGTACTCGCCGACGGCCCGGTCCAGCCCGATGTTGCGGGCCGGACCGAGCCCGACGTTCTCGGCGAGCCGGACCGGGTGGACCCGGGGGTCGCGGGCCGCGTACTCGGCCAGGATCTCGCCGCTCTCGTCCGGGGAGGCGTCGTCGATCCCGATCACCTCGAGGTCGGCGTCCGGCTGTTCCAGGATCGAGTCGAGACATTCCCGCAGGTAGCCCTGCACCCGCCAGGCCGGTACGACGAAGCTGAACAGAGTCATCCCGGTCGGCCCTCCGTCAGCCCGGCGAGCGGTCACCTCCACCCACCGGGACCGGCGTCCGTGGGGCGCGGGCCGGCAGGACCACCCAGGCAAGGACCACGCTCGCGACGAAAACCACGAGAAGGTACGTACCGAGTGTAGCCAGAGCGATGTTCACGATTCCGGCTATTGCCGCGATACCCAGCAACAGGGACCGACCCTCCCAGCCGAGAGTGGCGGCGTGCAGCGGCGGCGCCGGCTGCCGCTTCTCCAGCCGGGCGGTCAGGTCGTAGTGGTGCAGGGTCAGCACGAAGACGTACCCGAAGATCAGCCAGGCGGGTGCGCGACCGGCCACCCCGACGGCGATGGCGAAGAGATACTCCCCGGCCCGCAGCGCGGCCGGGACCAGCCAGTCCAACGGCCCATCGTGCGCCGCCCGCGCCCCGAGCGCGCCGCCCAGCAGCACCAGCAGCCCGACCGGCACCACCCAGCCGCGCAGCTCCCCGCCCCCGTGGACCACCCGCAGCGCGAGGACGAGCAGGGCCGCCGCGCCGAACGCGCCGATCACCGCCAGCGCCAACGGCTGCCGCGCCACCGGCAGCGTCCGGGCCAGCGGCCCGTCGTCCCGGTGCAGGCCCCCGTCGACCGTGGTCAGCACCGGCACGCGCATCCAGCGCGCCCGCAGGGTGCGCAGCGCCCCGGTGTACGCGAACGCCAGCGTGCCCCAGACCAGCACCGCGCAGAGCGCGACCAGCGGACCGAAGAGCGCGGCGGTCACCGCGATCAACGCCCACCGCTCACCTATCGGGAAGACCACCGTCCGCTTCAGCCAGTACGACACCGAGCCGGTGTCCGCCTGCACCTTCGTCGAGGCGGCGTTCAGCTTCCCGCCGATGCCGCCCCCGTCCCCGGCCGCCGGACGGGGCCGCCGGGCCGCCTCGTCGTGCAGCACCCCGTACCAGGCGTCGGTCATGTGCCGCACGGTCTGCAGGGTCATCGCCGCGATCGCCAGCGCCCAGCCGTAGCGGAAGCCGGCGTGCGTGGCGCCGTAACCGAGACCGGCGTAGACCAGGTACTCCTTGGCCCGGTCGGCCATCGTGTCCAGCCAGCCGCCCCAGGCGCTGAAGTGCCGGGTGTAGCGGGCCAACTGCCCGTCCACGCAGTCCAGCACGAAGCCCAGGTAGAGCAGGACCGCCCCGGCGACCAGCGCGAGCCGGCCGCCGGCGCCGAAGAGCACCGCGGCGGCCACCGCGAACGCCACCGAGATCATGGTCACCGCGGTCGGGCCGAGCCCGATCCGGGCGGCCGCCTTCGTCACGTACGGGGACCAGGTGCTGACGAAGAACGTGGTGAAGAAGTCGTCCCGCTCCTTCACCGACAGCCGCAGCTCGGCCCGGTCCTCGTCGACCTCGGCCACCGCCGCCTCGGCCGCCCGCAGCTCCGCCGACGTGGCCACCCGGTGCGCCACGAGCAGGCGTACCCGGTGGGCGAAGACCAGCGGGCCGCAGGCCGCGAGCGCGGCGAAGAGCCGGTCCACCGCGGGCGCCGGACCACCGCCGGAGGCCGCCGCCGCGCAGGCGGCGGCCAGGGCCGGCAGGTCGGCCGGGCCGACCCGCAGCGCGCCGCCGAACACCCCGGTCGCGCCCGCCGGCTCGTCGACCGCGACCACCTGGCCGCGCTCCTCGCGGACCGTCGCCTGCCCGGGGGCGGGCGGGTCGGTGAGCACCAGGGCCACGGTCGGCCCCACCGGGCTGGTCGCCAGGTGCTTGAGTACGGCCCCGTGCGCCACCAGGTCCGCCCCGCTGACCAGCACCGGGCCGGTGGCGTCGGCGAGCAGCCCGGCCAGCTCGGTCAGGTCGGCGGCCACCCGCACGTCGTCCGCCCCGGCCCGGCGCCACTGCCCGGCGAGCCGGTCGGCCAGGCGCTCCCCCGCGTCGGTGGTCAGGCTCGCCGCCGGCCCGGCGGCGAGCACGATCGCGAGCGTCACCGCTTCTGGGCGCCGGCGTACGCCCGCAGCGCCTCGTCGATGGTCCCGTCGACGGTCAGTCGCCCGGCGTCGAGGTAGAGCCCCCGACGGCAGAACCGGGTGAGGTCCTTTTCGTTGTGTGACACCAGCACCAGCGTGCGCCCTTCCGCGAGAAGTCGCTCGATGGTCGCATAGCACTTCGCGCGGAACTCCGCGTCCCCGACCGCGGTCACCTCGTCCACCAACAGGATGGGGTGGGGCAGGTGGGCGATGACCGCGAAGCCGAGCCGCACCTTCATCCCCGACGAGTAGTGCCGGACCGAGGTGTCGATGGACCGCTCGATCTGCTCCCCGGCGAACGAGACGATCTCGTCGAAGTGCCGCCGCAGGTAGCCCGAGGAGAGCCCGTGCAGGCCGCCGACCAGGTAGAGGTTCTCCCGGCCGGTCAGGTCGTTGGAGAAGCCGGCGGAGAGTTCCAGCAGCGGCGCCACGTCGCCGCGGACCCGGATCCGGCCCTCGTCCGGGATCAGCACCCCGGCGATCAGCCGCAGCAGGGTGCTCTTGCCGGTGCCGTTGCGCCCGACCACCCCGACCGTCTCGCCCGCCTCGATCCGGAACGACACGTCCCGCAGCGGCCAGAACTGGCCGGCGGCGGTGCGCGCGCTGCGGTGGATCAGCAGCTCACGCAGCCGGAGCTGGCGACGCCGGTTCCGGACGAACCGGATGCCGAGCCCCTCCGCCTCGATGATCGCCGCCATTCAGAGTTCCTTGAGCACGGCCGGTTCCAGCCGGCGGAACGCCCACCAGCCGACCGCCAGCACCAGCAGGCTGCCCGTCACGGTGACGGTGAGCAGCCGGGCGTCGGGGAACTCGTCCGGGTACCAGATCGAGTGGTGCAGCTGGAAGATGCCGACCAGCGGGTTCAGCTCGTACCCGACCTTGACCCAGGTCGGCATGCCGGAATCCCGGACCAGGGCCAGCGGGTAGATGATCGGGGTGGCGTAGAAGAGCACCCGGATGATCAGCCGCATGAACCGCTCGATGTCCCGCATCAGCACGTTCAGCGCCGAGAGCAGCAGCGCGATCCCCGCCAGCAGGACGAACTGCACCGCCACGGCCAGCGGCAGGGCGAGCAGCGTCCAGCCCGGGTGGATCTTCCCGTGCGCCCCGTAGATCACCGCGATGCCGATCAGGATGGGCAGGCCGGCGGCGTACTCGGCGAACCGGCCGGTGACCCGGCCGATCGGGAAGACCTGGCGGGGCACGTTCATCGTGGTGATCAGCCGGGCCTGGCCGGTGAGCGCGTTGGTCGCCTCACTCAGCGCCGAGCTCGCCCACATCCAGGCGAAGATCCCGGTGATCAGGAAGAGCGGGTACGACCCGGCCGCATCGCCCAGGTGCCGGCGGGTGGCGCCGGAGTAGAGCACGCCGAAGACGAACCAGTAGATCAGTCCCATCCCGAGCGGCTCGATGAGCGACCAGAGGTAGCCGAGCACGGACTGCTGGTACTTCACCGCGAGGTCCCGCTTGACCAGGATGCGCAGCGAGTGGCGGGCCGACCAGAGCGCGGCGACTCCTGTCGTCACCGCCCCATCCTCACCCCCGCCACCCGGTGCCGACGCCGGTACCCGCCGGGTCACCCCTTCGGGTTCAGCACTCGATCACGTTGACCGCGAGGCCGCCCCGGGCCGTCTCCTTGTACTTCACCTTCATGTCGGCGCCGGTCTCCCGCATGGTCTTGATGACCTTGTCCAGCGAGACCGCGTGCACCCCGTCGCCGCGCAGCGCCAGCCGGGCGGCGGTGATCGCCTTGATGCTGGCCACGGCGTTCCGCTCGATGCAGGGGATCTGCACCAGGCCGCCGACCGGGTCGCAGGTGAGCCCCAGGTTGTGCTCCATGCCGATCTCGGCGGCGTTCTCGACCTGCGCCGGGGTGCCACCCAGCGCCTCGGCCAGCCCGGCCGCGGCCATCGAGCAGGCCGAGCCGACCTCGCCCTGGCAGCCGACCTCGGCCCCGGAGATCGAGGCGTTCTCCTTGAACAGCACCCCGATAGCGCCGGCCGCGAGCAGGAAGCGGACCACGCCCTCGTCGGAGGCGCCGGGCACGAACCGGCTGTAGTAGTGCAGCACGGCCGGGATGATCCCGGCGGCGCCGTTGGTCGGGGCGGTGACCACCCGCCCGCCGGCCGCGTTCTCCTCGTTCACCGCGAGGGCGAAGAGGGTGACCCAGTCCATCGCGCGCAGCGGGTCGCTGGCGTCGGCCTCCGCCTCCAGGCTCCGGCGCAGCTCGGCCGCCCGGCGGCGCACCTTCAACCCGCCCGGGAGGACGCCGTCCCGCTCGCAGCCGCGCTCGACGCACTCCCGCATCACCCGCCAGATCTCCAGCAGCCCGGCCCGGACGTCCGCCTCGCTGCGCCAGGAGAGCTCGTTGGCGAGCATCACCTCGCTGATCGACAGCCCGTTGCCGCTGGTCACGGCGAGCAGCTCCGCGCCGGTGAGGAACGGGTGGCGCACCCGGGTGGTGTCCGGCTTGATCCGGTCCGCCCCGGCCGCCGCCTCATCGACCACGAACCCGCCGCCGACCGAGTAGTAGGTGCGGGCCCTGACCTGCTGCCCGGTCCCGTCGTACGCCGCGAAGGTCATCCCGTTCGGGTGGTACGGCAGCGACCGCCGCCGGTGCAGCACGAGGTCCCGGTCCGGGTCGAAGTCGATCTCCTGGGTGCCGAGCAGGCTGAGCCGCCGCTCGCCCCGGATCCGCGCCACCCGCGGGCCGACCGAGTCGGTGTCGACGGTCTCCGGGACCTCCCCCTCCAGCCCGAGCAGCACCGCGCGATCGCTGCCGTGGCCGTGCCCGGTGGCGCCCAGCGAGCCGAAGAGCTCGGCCTGCACCCTGGCCGTGTCGGCGAGCAGCCCGTCGGCCTTCAGCCCGGCCACGAAGGTCCGGGCGGCCCGCATCGGCCCGACGGTGTGCGAGCTGGACGGCCCGATGCCGACGCTGAAGAGGTCGAAAACGCTGATCATGGCTGCACTTTCCTCGCCGTCGTGCCCGTTGTGCGGGCCCGGACCGGTGTGCCGCCCCGGGACCGGGACGGCGCGGGCCCCGGGGGTGTGGGTGCCCGACCGGCGAGCCTACCCGCCCAGGTCAGTACCCGTCCCGCACCCGGCGCATTCCCACTCTCCGCCCTCCCCCGTCTCCCCGCCGTCACCGCCCGTGTCCTGCCCAGGCCGGTCCGAGCGGGGCGCGGACCACTTGCCGGCGCGCCGACCATGCCGTGCCCCGGCCGGCGACCACGGACCGGTCGCGCGTCGGGGCGGGCCGGCCGGGGTAAGCACCTACGGGTGCCCGGGTCGCCGATCCTCCTCGGGGCCGAGGGCGCGCCGCGCACCCGTTTCTAGCCTGGAAGTCAGCGCGGCGGATCGCCGCAGAGTGGGAGTACGACGATGAGTCGCAAACTGGTCCGGCCCCGACAGGGGCGCATGTTCGCCGGCGTCTGCGCCGGCCTGGCGCAGCGGTTCGGCATGTCGGCCGGCATGGTCCGGCTGCTGTTCCTGCTGTCGCTGCTGCTGCCCGGCACCCAGGTGATCGTCTACCTGATCCTCTGGGTGCTGATGCCCAACGAGGACCGCGTCCGCTACTGACCGGGGGTCAGGAAGCGGTGTAGGTGACGGTGACCTTCGTGTAGCCGAGGGAGCGGAGCAGGCCCTCCAGCATCTTGCGGGTGTTCTCCTCGGCCCGGGCGGTCAGCCCGCTGTCTCGGGCCGCGGCGGTGATCCGGTCCTCGGCCAGCTGGTAGACCTGCTGCTGCCGGTTGGGGTTGCCGGCCACCAGGTCGTTGAGCCGGTTGATCAGGCCGCGCTGCTCGGCGAAGACGTAGCTCTTCTCCAGGTCGAGGTTGGTCTCGCCGAGCTGCGGCGCGGGCAGCTTGATCTCCACCGACTTCTTGTCAGCCGACTCGACGATCGCCCCGTCGCCGATCTTGGAGAAGTCGACGTACGCCTCGACGCTGCCCGCCCCGACGAAGAGCGTCCGCTCGTTGAGCAGGAACTCCGGCACGTTCCGCCGGTCGTTCTGCAGGTCGACGACCACCTGGAAGTCGCCCTCGGCGGCGACGTAGCGGCTGAGGTCCCGGATCGACTTGAGCAGCGGCGGCTGGCTGCGGTCGGTCTGCTCCTTGGCGAACGGGTTGCGGAAGTCCGGCAGGATCCCGGTCGCCTGCACACCCAGCAGCACCACCACGGCCAGTGCGGCCGCGCCGAGCACCCCGAGCAGGCCGCGGACCGGGCCGCCGGAGGGCGTCGGGGCACCCGGCGTGGTCTCGGGTGTGACGCCCGACCGGGCCCGCAGGTCGTCGCCGGTCGGGTACTCCGGGAACTCCCTGCTGGGCTGGTTGATGTCACCGTCGCGGGCCATCGCCCTCACCGTCCTCGTCAGACAAAAGCGCCTGAACATGACGGTAAGGCCCCGGTGCGACAGCCGCTCGGCGAGCGACCCGGACGGATGAATCCGCAGGTCAGGCGAACGCCGAAAGCCCGGTCAGCCGCTGCCCGATGACCAGCTGGTGGATCTCCGAAGTGCCCTCGTAGGTCAGCACGCTCTCCAGGTTGTTGGCGTGCCGCATCACCGGGTACTCCCCCGAGACGCCGTTGGCGCCGAGGATGGTCCGGCACTGCCGGGCGATCGCCAGGGCCTCCCGCACGTTGTTCAGCTTGCCGACGCTGACCTGCTCCGGCCGCAGCTTCCCGGCGTCGGCGAGCCGGCCCAGGTGTAGCGCGAGCAGCAGGCCCTTGTTCCACTCGACGGCCATGTCGGCGAGCTTGGCCTGGGTGAGCTGGAAGCCGGCCAGCGGCCGGCCGAACTGGGTCCGGGTGGTCGCGTACGACAGGGCGGTCTCCAGGCAGTCCCGGGCCGCGCCGAGCGCCCCCCAGACGATGCCGTGCCGGGCCTCGGTCAGGCAGCTCAGCGGCGCCTTCAGCCCGATCGCCTCGGGCAGCCGGACGTCCGCCGGGAGCCGGACGTCGTCGAGGGCGATCTCCCCGGTCAGCGAGGCGCGCAGGGACATCTTGTGCCTGATCTCGCGCGCCGTCACCCCGGGCGTGTCCATGGGTACGGCGAAGCCGCGTACCCCCTCGTCGGTGCGCGCCCAGATCACCCCGACGTCGGCGATCGGGGCGTTGGTGATCCACAGCTTGCTGCCGTTGAGGATCCAGTCGTCGCCGTCGCGGCGGGCCCGGGTGGCCATCGAGGCCGGGTCGGAGCCGTGGTCCGGTTCGGTCAGCCCGAAGCAGCCGATCGCCTCGCCGGCCGCCATGGCGGGCAGCCAGCGCTGCTTCTGCTCCTCGCTGCCGTAGCGCCAGATGGCGTACATGGCCAGCGAGCCCTGCACGGAGACCAGCGAGCGGACGCCGGAGTCGCCGGCCTCCAGCTCCAGGCAGGCCAGCCCGTACGCGACGGCCGACGCGCCGGCGCAGCCGTAGCCGGTGAGGTGCATGCCGAGCAGGCCGAGCTTGCCGAACTCGCGGGCCAGCTCGCGGGCCGGCACCTGGCCGTCCTCGTACCAGCCGGCGACGTGCGGGCGTACCCGGTCGGCGACGAGCTGGCGCACGACGGCGCGGATCTGCCGCTCCTCCTCGCTCAGCGACGCGTCGATGTCCAGCAGGTCGAGAGGGCTCATGCGGCCACCTTAACGAAGACTCAGGAGGAGGTCACTCGCCCTGCGGGCTCAACACCAGCACCCGGGCGTGGATCTGGTTGCGCTGCTGGAGCGCCGCGCGCAGCGCCCGGTGCAGGCCGTCCTCCAGGTAGAGGCCGCCGTTCCACTGCACCACGTGCGGAAAGAGGTCGCCGTAGAAGGTCGAGTCCTCGGCGAGGAGCTTGTCCAGCGCCAGTTCGCGCTTGGTGGTGATGAGCTGGTCCAGCCGCAGCGGGCGCGGCGGGATCTCCGCCCACTGCTTGAGCGTGAGGTTGTGCTCCGGGTAGGGACGCCCGTCCCGGACCGCTCTGAAGATCACGGCACGCTCCCCTCCCCAGGCCCGGCTGATGATGTCGGTGCCAGCCTAGCGGCACCCGCCACCCCGCGTTTTACTCCCTCATGTCGGTTTCACCACCGCCGATACCCGGCCGGTGGGCGGCGAAATCCCCTCAATTCCAGCGGCCCCGCCGGACCACCTGCTCGACCGGCCGCCGTCCCCGCCGCAGCGACGATGACCGGTGGTCAGGCGCCCGGTAGCCGACCGTCACCGCGCCGATCGGCTGGTACTCCTCCGGCACCCCGAACGCCGCCCGGTACGCGTCCAGCCGCTGTGGGGGGATGCCGAAGAAGCAGGCGCCCAGCCCCTCGTCCACCGCGGTGAGCAGCATCAGCAGGGCGGCGAAGCCGGTGTCCACATACCAGTACGGCACCGGCCAACGCTCGGTCGACCGGTCCGCCCAGCCCTTGTCCGCCTCGGCGTACCGGTCCAGATAGGCGGTGCGGTTGGCGTGCGGCACCACGATCAGCGGCGCCCGGCGCATCCCGGCCAGCCAGCGTTCCCGGCCGCCGCCGCCCGGGGCGGCCGCCGCCCAGAACCGCTCCCGGTCCGCCGGCTCCTCCAGCACCAGGAAGCCCCAGCCCTGGGCGAAGCCCGCCGAGGGCGCCCGGATCGCGTGGTCCAGCAGCCGGTCCACCACCTCGGGCGGGACCGGCCGGTCCGGGTCGTAGTTGCGTACCATCCGGCGGCGCCGGACGACCTCGGCGAACTCCACGCTCAGGCTCCGGGTCGGATGCCCCAGGCACCCCGCCAGGTCTCGCCGGGCGCCAGGCTGATCAGGTCCTTGCCGGACCGGAACGCGTCCGCCGGGCAGGTCATCGGCTCCACCGCCACCGACCGGCGCCGCCGCTCTCCGGTCAGGGTGTCCCCGGTGAAGACCTGCCACCAGCCGAATGCGCGGTCCGCCCAGACCTGCAGCGCCGAGTCGTCCGGGCCGGTCAGGGTCACCGTCGAGCCGCCGTCGGCGTCCCGCACCAGGTCGCCGAAGGCCACGTCCAGCACCGCCTCGCCGATCGGGCGCGGCTCGGTGAAGTCGTACTCGGTGCCGGCCACCTCGGTCGCGGCCACCGGCAGCAGCCGGTTGTCCAGCAGCACCCGGGTCCGCCCCGGCACCCGCAGCGACACCTCCGCCACCCCGGCCTTCGGCAGGCGCAGGTAGGGGTGGACCGAGAAGCCGAACGGCGCCGGCTCGCCGGACCGGTTGGTCACCTCGTGCTCGGCGCGCAGCCCGTCCGCCCCGACGCTCCAGCGGGTACGCAGCCGCAGCGCCCACGGGTAGCCCGGGCTCGGCGGCAGGTCGTAGCCGACGGTCACGGCGTCCGGCGCCTGCTCGATCAGCTCCCAGGCGACCCAGTTGACCAGGCCGTGGATGGCGTTGTGCCGGGCCGGCTCGCTCAGGTCGAGCTGCAACGTCCGCTCGCCGAAGGTGTAGGCGCCGTCCCGGATCCGGTTGGGCCAGGGGGCGAGCACGTGGCCGGCCGAGCCGGGGCAGAGCTCGTCCGCCTCGTACCCGTCGAGGTGGTCGACCCCGTCCTGCCGGTAGGTTCGCAGCCCACCGCCGACCTCGACGACGACCGCCTCGTGACCGTCGGCGGCGATGGTCCACTGAGTCCCCGACGGCGACGGGCTCCCGGCATTCTCCATGCCCGCGACCTTAGTCGACGCAAGGAAGGGCCCCTTGTTAACGCCTGCGGTAGAGCAGGGGCCCCTCCTAACAGCGGTTCAGGAGCGGGTGGCGGCGCGGTAGCGGAGCAGCGCCGGGAAGACCACCACGAGCAGCATCGCGAGGACCGCGGCGGCGAGCCCGCCGCCGACCCAGGCGACACTCGTGCCGAAGCCGGCGGCCAGCGCCCCGGCCCGCAGGTCACCCAGGCGCGGCCCACCGGCGACCACGACGGTGTTCACGCCCTGGAGCCGGCCGCGCATCCGGTCCGGCGCGTAGATCAGCAGCATCGACTGGCGCAGCACCGAGCTGACCAGGTCGGCCGCCCCGGCCACCGCCAGCAGCAGCACCACCAGCCAGAGCTGGCGGGCCAGCCCGGCCAGGGCGATCGACACACCCCAGCCCACCACGGCCAGCACCAGCACGACCCCCTGCCGGCGCAGCCGACCGATCCACCCGGAGGTGAGGCCGCCCAGCATCGCCCCGATGGCGATCGCGCTGTAGAGCCAGCCGACCGCGCCGCCGCCGCCGAGCCGCTCGTGCGCCACCTCCGGGAAGAGCGCCCGGGGCATGGCCAGGATCATCGCGATCAGGTCGATGGCGAAGGACAGCAGCAGCACCGGCGTGGTGGCCAGGTAGCGGAACCCGTCCACGATGCTGGCGAGCCCCGCCCGGCGCGGGGTGCCGTCGCTGTCCGGGTCGGGCTCCGGCGGCATGGCCGGCAGCCGCAGGGTGGCCCAGAGCGAGACGGTGAAGAGCAGCGCGTCCACCGCGTACGCGATCGGCAGCCCGACGTCGGTCCGCCAGGTGGCGAAGATCAGGCCGGCCGTGAGCGGCCCGAAGACCGAGGTCGCGGTGAACGTGGTGAAGTTCAGCGTGCTGGCCGCCGGGACCAGGTCGTCCGGCACCAGCCGCGGCAGGATCGCGCTGCGGGCCGGCGAGGTGATGGCGAACGCGATCGACTGCACCGCCACCAGGGCGAGCAGCAGCACCGGGCTGCCGACCCGGAACAGCGACTGGAGCAGCAGCCCCAGGGTCGCCGCCCAGAGCAGCCCGCCCGCCGCCAGCAGCACCAGCCGCCGGTCCCGGGCGTCGGCGACCGCGCCGCCCCAGAGCCCGAAGATCAGCAGCGGCAGGAACCCGGCCACGCCCAGCAGCCCGACCCAGAACGAGCCGCCGGTCAGGTCGAACATCTCCACCGGTACGGCCACCGCGGTGAACTGGAAGCCGAACATCGCCACGCTGTTGCCGAGCCACACCCGGCGGAAGGTGGGCACCCGCAGCGGACGCAGGTCGATCGCCCAGCGGCGCACCCCGCGCGGCCGGGCCTCCTGCACCCCCGTCACGGCGCGAGCCGCTCGGTGATCCAGGCGCCGCCCTCGGTCCGCCGGTAGCGGAGCCGGTCGTGCAGCCGGCTGGCGCGGCCCTGCCAGAACTCCACCGTCTCGGGACGGACCCGGAACCCGCCCCAGTGCGGCGGCGCCGGGATGTCGTCGACGGCGGCGAAGCGCTCGGCCGCCGCCCGGTAGGTCGCGTCGAGCGCGGCCCGGTCCGGGACGACCTGGGACTGGGTGCTGGCCCAGGCGCCGAGCTGGGAGCCGCGCGGCCGGGTGGCGAAGTACGCCTCGGTCTCGGCCCGGTCGACCTTTTCGACCCGCCCGGCGACCACCACCTGCCGCTGCATCGGGAACCAGGGGAAGACCAGGCTGGCCCACGGGTTGCCGGTCGCCTCGGTGCCCTTGCGGGAGTCGTAGTTGGTGTAGAAGACGAAGCCGTCCGGGTCGTACCCCTTGAGCAGGACCGTCCGGCCGCTGGGGCGGCCCTCGGCGTCGGCGGTGCCGACCACCATGGCGTTCGGTTCGGGGAGCGGGTACGCCACCGCGTCGGCGAACCAGCGGGCGAACTGGCTGTGCCAGCCCGGAGCCAGGTCGGATTCGGAAAGGCCCAGGTCGGCTGCGTACTCGTTACGCATGCCCGCCGGAGCCGGTGTGTTGCCGGTCACAGTCGTCGTCCCTTTCGTCGGGGTCGCCGCGTCCCCCGACGCTGGCCAGACCCCGCCACCCAGTCTTGTCGAGGCCGTGAGCTTGTCCACCCGCGGGGATGTCATGTGGCGCACAGTCGCAGTGGGTCGCGCAGTCGGTTACCCACCAGGCAAGATGTTCCGAACCACATCCCTGAGAGGGTCGCCCGGATCGCGGGGCCGGATGAGCCCGCCGGGCGTACCGCCGCCGCAAAGCCAGGAGACGACATGTCCGACTTCAAACCGGGCCTGGAGGGCGTCGTAGCCTTCGAGACCGAGATCGCCGAACCGGACCGCGAGGGCGGCGCGCTGCGCTATCGCGGCGTGGACATCGAGGATCTGATCGGCCAGGTCTCCTTCGGCAACGTCTGGGCGCTGCTGGTCGACGGCCGCTTCGGCCCGGGCCTGCCGCCGGCCGAGCCGTTCCCGGTGCCGGTGCACTCCGGCGACATCCGCGTCGACGTGCAGTCCGCGGTCGCCATGCTCGCCCCCTACTGGGGGCTCAGCCAGCTCCTCGACATCTCCGACGAGCAGGCCCGCGAGGACCTGGCCCGGGTGTCGGTCACCGCGCTCTCCTTCGTCGCCCAGTCCGCCCGCGGCCTCGGCCTGCCGGCCGTGCCGCAGAAGGAGATCGACAAGGCGGAGACCATCGTCGAGCGCTTCATGAAGCGCTGGCGGGGTGAGCCCGACCCGCGGCACGTCAAGGCCGTCGACGCCTACTTCATCTCGGCCGCCGAGCACGGCCTGAACGCCTCCACCTTCACCGCCCGGATCGTCGCCTCCACCGGCGCCGACGCCGCCGCCTGCATCTCCTCCGGCATCGGCGCGCTCTCCGGCCCGCTGCACGGCGGCGCGCCGTCCCGCGTGCTCAGCATGCTCGAGGCCGTCGAGCGCAGCGGCGACGCCGAGGGGTACGTCAAGGGCGTCCTCGACCGCGGCGAGCGGCTGATGGGCTTCGGCCACCGGGTCTACCGGGCCGAGGACCCGCGCGCCCGGGTGCTCCGGCGCACCGCCAAGGAGCTGGGCGCGCCCCGCTTCGAGATCGCCGAGGCGCTGGAGAAGGCCGCCCTGGCCGAGCTGCAGGCCCGCCGCCCGGACCGGGTGCTCGCCACCAACGTCGAGTTCTGGTCGGCCGTGGTGCTGGACTTCGCCGAGGTGCCCGCGCACATGTTCACCTCGATGTTCACCTGTGCCCGGATGGGCGGTTGGTCCGCCCACATCCTGGAGCAGAAGAAGCTCCAGCGGCTGGTCCGCCCCTCGGCCCGGTACGTCGGCCACGCCCCCCGCAAGCCCCAGGAGGTCGAGGGCTGGGACGCCATCCCGCACGGCGTCTGAAAGGAAGGGCCCCTTCTTAACGCCTGAGGCATAGGAAGGGCCCCCTGCTAACGCGCGAGCGAGGCCCCGGCTCCGGCCGGGGCCTCGCCGTATGTGGCGCATCCCTCAGGCCCGGTCGTGGGACCTGCCGTCGGGCGGGGCGGCCCGGGTGCGAGGATGAAGGCCGGCAGTGCCGCCGGACCGGGCTCGGATCCCGACTCCCCCGCGCGTCCGCGCGCGGCCGCCGTCGGTCCGCGCCCGCAGTAGGGCCCGCCCTCGCCCATGCGGAAGGATCGAGACAACCGTGGCTGACGCACCGACCATCCGGATTCCCGACGACATCAAGCCCGCCGACGGGCGCTTCGGCTGCGGGCCGTCCAAGGTCCGTCCGGCGGCCGTCTCCGCCCTCGCCGACGTCGCCACCAGCTACCTGGGCACCTCGCACCGGCAGAAGACGGTCCGTGACCAGGTGGCCCGGCTGCGCCGCGGCATCGCCGACTTCTTCTCCCTGCCCGAGGGCTACGAGGTGGTCCTCGGCAACGGCGGCACCACCGCCTTCTGGGAGGTCGCCGCCTTCGGCCTGGTCCGCGACCGGGCCCAGTTCGCCAGCTTCGGCGAGTTCGGCGCGAAGTTCGCCAAGTCGGTCAAGGACGCCCCGTTCCTCGGCGAGCCGACGGTCCGCAAGTCCGAGCCGGGCAGCGCGCCGACCCTGGTCGCCGAGGCGGGCGTGGACGTCTACGCCACCCCGCACAACGAGACCTCGACCGGCGTGGCCGTGCCGATCAGCCGGGTGCCGGGCGCCGACGAGGGCTCGCTGCTGCTGGTCGACGCCACCTCCGGCGCCGGCGGCCTGGACGTCAACGTCGGCGAGACCGACGTCTACTACTTCGCTCCGCAGAAGTGCTTCGGCTCCGACGGCGGCCTCTGGCTGGCCCTGATGTCGCCGGCCGCGCTCGCCCGGGCCACCGAGATCAAGGAGTCGGGCCGCTACATCCCGGCCTTCCTCGACCTGGTCACCGCGATCGACAACTCGCGGCTGGAGCAGACCTACAACACCCCGGCGCTGGCCACCATCTTCCTGGCCGCCGAGCAGACCGACTGGATGAACTCCCAGGGCGGCCTGGCCTGGGCGGCCAAGCGCACCGCCGAGAGCGCCGGCATCGTGTACGGCTGGGCCGAGCGCTCCGCGTTCGCCACGCCGTTCGTGGCCGACCCGGCGCTGCGGTCCAACGTGGTCGCCACGATCGACTTCGCCGACGGGGTGGACGCCTCGGCGATCGCCAAGGCGCTGCGCGCCAACGGCATCGTGGACACCGAGCCCTACCGGAAGCTGGGCCGCAACCAGCTGCGCGTCGCCCTCTTCCCGGCGGTCGAGCCGGCCGACGTGGAGGCGCTCACCGCGTCCATCGACTACGTGGTCGAGCGACTCTGATCACCTGGTGACGGTGGGTGGTCGTCCGGGCTCCGGCGACCACCCACCGTGATCATCACCGCAGCTCAGTCACGACATGCCGGGTGTCGCATCCCCCACCTTCGGGTAGATGGGCGTACGGTGGTCCGAGACGCCCGGGTGGCCGGCTCGTGGCGTGACGGCCAGCGAAGCGGGACGGAGGCAAGCCCATGCGCCCAGTACGCTTCGTCGCCCTCTCCGAGGACGGCCAGGCTCTGGTGCTCGCCGACGAGGTCGGGCGCCTGCTCGCCCTCCCCATCGACGAACGCATCGCCACGGCGCTGCACGCCGAGCCCGGCGCGGCCCCGCTAGCGGCGGTGCCCAGCGCGGCCGACCCGACCCCCTCGCTCTCCCCGCGGGACATCCAGGCCCGGATCCGCTCCGGCGAGTCCGCCGAGGACGTGGCCCGGATCGCCGGCGTCCCGGTCGACCGGGTCCTGCGCTACGCCGGCCCGGTGCTCCAGGAGCGGGCCATGCTCGCCCAGCACGCCCGGCGGACCCGGCTCAAGGGCGCGGAGAAGCCGACCCCGCTGGCCGAGGTGGTCAACGGCCGGCTGGCGCAGCACGGGATCGACACCGAGAAGATCTCCTGGGACGCCTACCGGCGGGACGACGGCGCCTGGCGCATCGTCGCCACCTGGCCGTCGGGCAAGGCCACCGCGCAGGCGGTCTGGGACCTCGACAAGACCCGGCAGCACGTCGCCCCACACGACGACATGGCGCAATACCTGTGCGCCGAGCGGCCCACGCCGATCCTCGGCCAGGAGCCGGCACCGGAGCGGGGCGGCCACGCGCTGCCCGGCCCGTCGCGCGGCGAGCCGAGCCGGGGCGGGCACGGCCTGCCGGCGCCCGCCGAGCACGCCCGTCCGGGGCGGGACCCGATCCGCGCCGGCCGGGACGCGCTGCTCGCCTCGCTGGACCGTCCGCTCGGCGGCACCTCCGGGCGGGGTCTGGAGACCCGCTCCCCGGCTGCGCTCGCCGGCCCGGACGCGCCCCGGCAGCGGGCCGTCACCGGTGGGGCGGCGGCGCTGCTCGGCGGCGGCCAGGGTTCGGCGTTCGACGACGACTCGGACGCGCCGAAGGAGATCCCGGCCGTGCCGTCGCTGGCCGTGCTCCGGCCGCGGCGCACCGGTGCCGCGGCGGCGGCCGGCGGCGAGTCGACCGAGGCCGGCGGCAAGCCGCGCAAGCGGCTGCCGAGCTGGGACGACGTCCTCTTCGGCAGCGGCCCGGCGGCCCGCGAGTCGTCCTGATCCCACGGGCACCCTGGTAAGGCGAGGCACTCTAAGTGCCCACGTGCCAGGGTGGACCCATGGAGTACACGAACCTGGGACGCACCGGTCTCTCGGTGAGCCGGCTCTGCCTCGGCACCATGAACTTCGGGCCGCAGACCGACGAGCCGGACAGCTTCGCCATCATGGACCGGGCGCTGGAACATGGGATCAACTTCTTCGACACGGCCAACGTCTACGGTTGGAAGCTCGGCGAGGGCGTCACCGAGCAGATCGTCGGCCGCTGGTTCGCGCAGGGCGGCGGGCGCCGCGACAAGGTCGTCCTGGCCACCAAGGTGTACGGCAAGATGGGCGAGTGGCCCAACGAGCAGGGCCTCAGCGCCCGGCACATCATCCGGGCCTGCGAGGACTCGCTGCGCCGGCTGCAGACCGACACCATCGACCTCTACCAGATGCACCACATCTCCCGGACCACGCCCTGGGAGGAGATCTGGCAGGCCATGGAGACCCTGGTCGCCCAGGGCAAGGTCATCTACGTTGGATCGTCCAACTTCGCCGGTTGGCACATCGCCCAGGCGCAGGCCGCGGCGGGCCGGCGCAACTTCCTCGGCCTCGTCTCGGAGCAGTGCATCTACAACCTGATGACCCGGTACGTCGAGCTGGAGGTGATCCCGGCCGCGCAGCACTACGGGCTGGGCATCATCCCCTGGTCGCCGCTGCACGGCGGGCTGCTCTCCGGGGTCATCCGTAAGATGGCCGAGGGCGGCGCCGCGCGCGGCACCACCGGCCGGTCGGCCGACGCGCTCGCCGAGCACCGGCCCACCATCGAGGCGTACGAGAAGCTCTGCGCGGACCTTGGCCACGACCCGGCCGACGTGGCGCTGGCCTGGCTGCTCTCCCGGCCCGGGGTGACCGCCCCGATCGTCGGCCCCCGCACCATGGACCAGCTCGACCGCAACCTCGGCGCCCTCGACGTCAAGCTCGACGAGGACACCCTCACCCGCCTCAACGACCTCTTCCCCCCCGTCGGCAACGGCGGCCCCGGCCCCGAAGCCTGGGCCTGGTAACCCCCCCCTCCCCCTCCCTCCCCCCGCGCCGATCTTGCACTTTGGGCCCCGAAGTCGCGGCTTGTGCACCTTTTGCCTGGGCAGCAACTGCAAGATCGGCGCGGGGAGGGCGGGGTCGGGCGGGGTGGGGAGGGGTGAGGGGGGAGGGTGGGGTTAGAGGGGCCAGGTGGCCAGGTGGTCGTAGGTGGGGTGGGGGCCGGGGTGGCTGCGGACCAGGGTGAGCTTCTCCGCGGGCCATTCGGGGCCGGTGTAGTCGTGCAGGGCCTCGCGGTCGGCCAGGATGTCGGCGCGGTCGATCCGGTCGCCGGGGCGGGCGATGGTGAGGTGGGCGCGGAAGGGCTTGTCGTCGTGGGGCAGCTTGGCCCGGCGCAGCCCGAAGCGGATCAGCCGGGCCAGCGTGGCCAGGGCGTCCACGTCGCCCCGGACGTCCACCCAGAGCACCGTGAACCGGCCCCGCCCGAAGCTGCCGCCGCCCCCGAGGCGGAGCAGCGGCGCGCTGTCCCGGCCATTTCGGAACGTCTCCGCGGCCAGGCCGAGGGTGCTCTCGACGTCCACCAGCCGGCACTCCTCGACGTCACCGAGGAAGGCCAGGGTGAGGTGGGCGTGGGCCGGGTCGGCCAGCCGGACGTTGGTGCCGCCGGCGGAGGCGACGCCGACGCGTAGCCGGGCGACCTCGGCGGTCAGGTCGTCGACCGCCGGACGGGGCGGGTAGATCGCGACGAAGAGCCGCACGGTGCCCGGGTCAGCGGTGCCGCTGGTGGTGGCCGGCGCGGGCGGTGGGCAGGGTGAGCCCGGCCGCGTGCAGCAGCCCCTCCACCCGGACCCGTTCGATCTCCCGGTCGACGCCCTCCAGCTCGGCCAGGTGCTCGGGAATGCCCAGCGCCCGGCAGGCGGCCCGCAGCCGCTCGTCGTACGCGTCGATGACCGCGCCGTGCCACACCACCGAACGGTCGGCGACGGCGAGCCGGTGGCCGCCGAGCCGGCGCAGGTCGACGGCGATCTGTTCCAGCGGCCGCCGGCCGTCCCGGTCGAACTCGGTGAGGTCGATGTCGCGGGTCAACGCGTCCGCCTCGATGGCCCGGTCCAGCTGGGCGATGGTGCGCCTTTCCCGGCGCTGCTCTCGCCACTCCGCCCACCGGCAGGCCACCCGGTCGAGGATCTCGTCGGCGCAGAAGAGCAGCGCGAAGAGCGCGGGGAGGCAGCAGACGGCGAGAATCGCCATCGCCAACAGAAGTCCCCGCCCCGCTCCCACATATCGAAGCTATGCCGAATAGTGGTGACCCGCCACCTCGTTGCCGATATCCGGACTGGATGAATGCGGAAGGACCGGTCCCCGGGACGGGAACCGGTCCTTCGAGCGGTCAACGCGCCTTACTCGGCGCCGGGCGACACCACGTAGAAGCGGGGCATCGGCAGCATTCGCATCCGCAGCCGGGCACCGGAGCGGCGGAGTTGCCAGGTGAGCGCGAGGAGCGCGGCGGCCAGCGAGATCAGCCCACCGGCCCAGATGCTCGTCCCGGCGCCGTACGTCTCGGCCACCCAGCCGATGATCGGCGCGCCCACCGGGTTGGTACCGAGGAAGACCAGCACCCACAGCGCCATGACCCGGCCCCGGAAGGAGGCGTCGACGCTGAGCTGGACCCGCTGGTTGGCGGCCTGGGCGAAGAAGACCATGAAGAACCCGGTCGGCATTAGCAGCGCCACCACCAGCCAGTACGACGGGGCGAGCCCGACCAGCGTGCCGAAGCTGGCGCAGCCGACGGCGGCACCGAGGACCAGCCAGACCGAGGGGCGGCTGCGCCGCCCGGTGCCGGCCAGGGCGCCGGTCAGCGCGCCGACCGCCAGCGCGGTGGTGAACAGGCCGAACGAGGCGGCGCCGGTCTTGAACACGGTCTTGGACAGCGCGGCGAGGGTGAGCTGGAAGTTGAACAGGCTCATCCCGACCACCGACATCAGCGCCATCGGCAGCAGGATGTCGGGGCGGCGCGCGACGTACCGCAGGCCGTCGATCACCCGGGCCTGGTCGCGCTCGCCGGCCGGCGGCAGGTCCTTGCGGTACAGCTCGCTGGTGCGCATCCGGACCACGTTGACCAGCGGGGCGATCGAGCTGAACGCGGTGATCAGGAAGACCGGCCCGACGTCGAAGGCGGCGATGGCCAGGCCGGCGACGGCCGGGCCGAGGATCCGGGCCGAGTTGAAGGTGGCCGCGTTGAGCGAGAGCGCGTTCGGCAGCAGCGGTACGCCGACCAGCTCGGAGACGAACGCCTGCCGGACCGGGGTCTCCACCGCGTTGAACACCCCGAGCAGGGCGGCGAACGCGAAGACGTGCCAGAGCTGCACCAGCCCGGTGACCACCAGCAGGCTCATCGCCAGCGCCAGCACCGTCCAGAAGATGTTGGCGATGAAGAGCAGCATCCGCTTGTCGTACCGGTCGGCGAGCCGGCCGGAGATCAGGGTCAGCAGCAGGACGGGGGTGAACTGGAGCGCGGTGACCACACCGAGCGCGGTCGCGGAGTTGCCGCTGAGGTCGAGGACGAGCCAGTCCTGGGCGATGTACATCATCCAGACGCCGATCAACTTGATCAGCTGTCCGGTGGCGAAGAGTCGGTAGTTGCGGACTCGTAGGGACTGGAACATCGTGCTCAACTTGGCCTGCACTCTAGGTGCGCCTCCTCGCGTCGGGTACGCCTCATCCACGGCGGACGAAGCGGACCGCGAGGCGCGGTGCCGGCTCAGGCGCGAGCGATCACCTGGAGGATGTCCGCGGCCCGCCGGAGCGTGTCGCGTTCCTCCTCGCTGAGCTCGGCCAGCCGGCTGGCCAGCCACTGGTTGCGGGCCCGCTCGAACTGCTCGAGCACGGCCCGACCTCCCTCGGTCGCCGCCAGGATGACCTGCCGCCCGTCGGTCGGATGGGGGGTGCGCTGCACGAGGCCGCGCTCCTCCAGCTTCCCGACGATCTTGGTCATCGTCGGCGGTTGCACCCGCTCGATGTCGGCCAGTTCCCGCGGCGTCAGCGCGCCCGCCAGGTTGAGGCTGGTGAGCGCCGAGAGCTGGCTGCCCGTCAGGTCGCCGACCGGGCGGGCTTGCCGGACCCGCCGGTTGAGTCGGGTGATCGCATCACGCAGCTGAGGGGCCAGCTGCGCCGGTGGCACGCGTTTCGCCGTCACCGTCCGCTCCGTCACAGTAGTTAGCTTAACTAATGAGCCTGGCTAACGACATGCGATATGACCAGGCTCACGAGGGGAGTCAATTCACCACGGACTCGATCGGGCCGCGCAGGAAGTACAGGATGAACAGTGCCGCCACCCCGTACAGCAGGGGGTGGATCTCCCGGGCCTTCCCCCTCGCCAGCTTCACCAGCACGTAGCTGACGACACCGGCGCCGATGCCGTTCGAGATCGAGTAGGTGAACGGCATCAGCACGATGGTGAGGAACGCCGGGATGGCGATCTCGTAATCGGTCCAGTCGATCGTGCGTACCGCGCTCATCATCAGGAAGCCGACCACCACCAGCGCCGTCGACGCCGCCTCGAACGGCACCACTTCCGACAGCGGCGCCAGGAACATGGCCAGCAGGAACAGGCCACCGGTGACCAGGTTGGCCACCCCGGTCCGGGCACCCTCCGCGACGCCGGCCGCGCTCTCGATGTACGACGTGTTGCTGGAGACGCTCGCCGCGCCACCCGCCGCCGCGGCGATCGAGTCGACCAGCAGGATCTCCCGGGCCCGCGGCGGGGTGCCCCGCTCGTCGAGCATGTCCCCCTCCTGGCCGATGGCCACCATCGTGCCCATCGTGTCGAAGAAATCCGTGATCAGCAGGGTGAAGACGAACATCAGCGGGACCAGCCAGCCGGCCCGGCTCCACGAGTCCAGCACGTTGAAGTGCCCCAGCAGGGAGAGATCCGGGACGTCGACGATCTTCTCCGGCAGCCGGGGCACGTTGAGCGCCCAGCCCTTCGGGTTGGGCGTGCCGTTCACGAAGGACGGCCCGATGTGGCCGATCGCCTCCACCACGATCGCCAGCACGGTGGAGGTGAGGATGCCGATCAGGATCGCGCCGCGGACCCGGCGTACCACCAGCACCACGGTGAGCAGGAGGCCCACCACGAAGACCAGCATCGGCCAGCTGACGATCTTGCCGTTGATGCCCAGGCCGACCGGGACGGTGGTGTTCGCGATGTCCGGCACTCGGCGGACGAAGCCGGCGTCGACCAGGCCGATGAGGGTGAGGAAGAGGCCGATGCCGACGCCGATCGCCGTCTTCAGCTGGGTGGGCACCGAGCGGAACACCGCGGTACGCAGCCCGGTCAGCACCAGGATGCCGATCACCACACCCTCGATCACCACCAGGCCCATCGCGTCGGCCCAGGTCATCTCCGGCGCGATCTCGAACGCGACCAGCGCGTTCACGCCCAGCCCGGCGGCCAGCGCCATCGGGAACCGGGCCGCCACGCCCATCAGGATGGTCATCAGGCCGGCCACCAGCGCGGTGGCGGCGGCGAGCGCCGGGATGGCGAGTTTGCGGCCGTCGCCGTCGACGGCGCTGCCCAGGATCAGCGGGTTCAGCACCACGATGTACGCCATCGTGAAGAAGGTGGCCAGGCCACCGCGGATCTCCCGGCTCGGGTGCGAGCCGCGGGCGGAGATCTCGAAGAAGCGGTCGAAGGCGTTGCGCGGCTGAGCGGGAACAGGTGGAGTGCCGTGGTCCGGCGGCGGCGCTATGGCCATCGGGTCCTCGCAGGGTCATCGGCCGGCTGTCGCGCGCATCGTCCCAGATCACCGGCGGGCAGGGAAGGACGATCGCGTACGCTGTGCCGGTGCCCCAGGAGCAACCGCCGCGGCCCGAGCCGCTCGACCCGCCGATGGTGCCGTTCGCCGTCGCCGGGTTGATCGTCTGGGCGCTGGTCGGGCTGGTACTGCTGATCTTCTTCCGCGGTTGGCTCACCGAGCACGGGCACCAGAACTGGCTCTGGACCTGCCTGGCCGGATTTCTGTGGGGCTTTCCCGGTCTCGCCGTGATGATGCGCCACGACGCCAACCGGCGCCGTCGCCGCGAAGCCGCCGCCCGGCAGGGCTGACCGCCCCGCGGGGCGCGACCGTCAGGAGTGGCCGTACGGCTCCGCCGGCTCGGCCGCCTCCACGGAGCCCGGAGCCCGGCTCACCGACACCGCCTCGACCGCGCTGTCGTCGTAGACCGTGGGCAGCTCGTCGACCGGGGTCTCGGCCGCCTCGATCAGCGTCTCCGAGTGCGCGCCGCAACCGTGGTCGGCGCTCACCACCCGGCCGTCGTCCGGGGCGTAGAAGTTGCCGCAGGCGCCGAAGGACTGCCGCAGCGACCCGGCGAGCGGCAGGTAGAAGCCGCAGGTGCCGCAACGGGCGGCGGCCGGCGCGGCCGCCGAGATCGCCGCCGAGGGGCCGTGGTCACCGTCGTACCAGCGCTGGGCGGCCTCCGAGCGGCCCTCCCGGGACAGCACCCGGGCCCGGCCCAGGCCGAGCTCCCACGCGGTCTCCTCGACCGCCGGGTCGTCGGAGAGCACGTAGCCCGGGGCGAGACGCTCGTCGTCCGGCGGGGTGGGCAGCAGGTCGCCCGGCCCCAGGTCGCCCGGCTTGAGCCGCTCCTGCCAGGGCACCCAGCCGGGGGCCTGCAGCGCGTCGGGGCCGGGCAGCAGAACGGTCTCGCAGACCGTCACGTGGCGGCTGCGCGGCACCCGGGTCACGGTGACGGCCCAGCGCCAGCCGCGGTAACCGCTGAGCCGGCACTCGAAGTAGTGGGTGACGAGCCGGTCGCCCTCGGCGACGGCCTGGAGGTGCTCGCCGACGCAGTCGGCCTCGGCCTCTGTGATGGCTGCGCGGGCCACCTCGACGGCGGCGGCGCAGACCTGGTCGAGCCGGGGAGCGCGGGCGGAGGCGGGCCTGGTCACCCGACCATTGTTCCCCATGCCCAGGGTCGACTGACAGGCACTCCCCGGAGTCGTTATCCCCGGCTGATGCCGCACACGTGGATCAGATGGGTGAGGATGGGGGACATGCCGTCGTCCTCCCGCTCCGGGCGGTCCGTCCTCGGGCGGACCGTCGGCACGGGCATCCGCGCCACCCGCCTGCTGTTCCGCGGCTCGCTGCGGGGTGGGCGGTGGATGACCCGGCGGGCCGGGTCGGCCCGGGCCCGCAGCGCCGGCAACGAGCTCGGCATGGTCCGCCTGTTCGACCTGCACGCCCTCTCCTGCGCCGGGGACACCCTGATCGCCATCGGCCTGGCCGGGACGATCTTCTTCGACGTGCCGCTGGGCGAGGCCCGGAACAAGGTCGCGCTCTACCTGCTGGTGACGATGGTGCCGTTCGCCATGCTCGCCCCGGTGGTGGGTCCGCTGCTGGACCACTTCCGGCACGGCCGCCGGTACGCGCTGGCCACCACCATGCTGGGCCGGGCCTTCCTGGCCTGGCTGATCTCCGACTACATCGGCAGCTTCGGGCTCTACCCGGCGGCGTTCGGCGTGCTCGCCCTCTCCCGCGCGTACGGGGTGGCCCGCTCGGCGGCGGTGCCCCGGCTGCTGCCGGAGGGGCTGGGGCTGTCCCAGGTGGGTGCCCGGGCCAGCGTCTACGGCACGGTGGCCGGCGGGCTGGTCGCCCCGATCGGGCTGGCCGCGTTCTGGTTGGGGCCGCAGTGGCCGCTCCGGGTCGCCTCGTTGATCTTCCTGATCGGCATGGTGATCTCGCTGCGGCTGCCGCCGAAGGCGGACTCCGAGCCGCCGGAGCGGGTGCCGCGCCCGCTGCGGGCGCTGCGCCGCGGGGAGAGGGAACGGCCGCTGGGCCGGGGCCGCCCCGCCGGCCGCCTGGTGATCGCCACGCTGATCGGCGCGGCGGCGCTGCGCGGGCTGTACGGCTTCCTGCTGCTCTTCCTGGCCTTCGCGATCAAGGCCGGCGACCTGACCACCGACTTCTTCGGCCGGACGCTGGGCGCCCAGGCCGCGCTGGGGCTGGTCGGCGGCGCCCTGGCGGTCGGCACCTTCCTGGCCACCGCGATCGGCACCCGGCTGCGGATCCACCGGCCGACCGCGATCCAGTCCAGCGGCATCGTCATCGTGGCCGGGGTGGCGGTGCTGGCCGCGTTGAAGTTCTCCCTGCCGATGGTGGCCCTGCTCTGCCTGGTCACCTCGCTGATCAGCGGGATCTCCAAGCTGGCCGTGGACGCGTCGATCCAGGAACGGATCCCGGAGCGGCTGCGGGCCAGCTCCTTCGCCCACTCGGAGACGGCGCTGATGCTCGCCTTCGTGGCCGGCGGTGGGCTCGGCCTGGTCCCCTTCACCGGCCGGGTCGGGGTCATGGTCGTCGCCGGCGTGGCCACGCTCGTGGCCGCGCGCGGCGTGCTGGTGGCCACCCGGCTGCGCAACGAGCACCTGGTGGGCCGGCCGCTCGGCGACGCGGAGCTGGCCGCCGAGCAGCCGGACGAGTACGGCGACGCCGCGCCCACCTCGCCGGCCCCCTCGCCGGGGCGCACGGAGACCACCTTGGTCGACGACGAGCTGGCGCCGCCCGGCTTCCACATCTACCGCCCCTCCTCGGCCGTCGGCGGCACCGGCGGGGTCGAGGACGAGAACCAGCGGCAACCCCGGGGGCCGGTCGGGTGAGCGGACTGCTGGTGGTGACCGCCGTGCCCGCCGAGGCGGAGGCCGTGCGGGCGGGGCTGGCCGACCCGACGGTGACCGTCGCCCCGGCCGGGGTGGGCCCCGCCGTCGCCGGGGCCGCCACGGCCCGCCTGCTGGCGCTGGCCGAGGCGGCCGGACGGCCGTACCGGGGGGTGGTCAGCGCGGGCATCGCCGGCGGCTTCGTCGGCCGGGTGACGGTCGGCAGCACGGTGCTGGCGACCCGCAGCGTGGCCGCGGACCTGGGCGCCGAGTCGCCGGCGGGCTTCCTGCCGGTCGAGGAGCTGGGCATGCCGGCGGAGCTGCTGGGTGTCGGAAGCGTGGTCACCGCCGACTCGCAACTCCTGGCCGAGCTGCGTACGGCCCTGCCGGAGGCCGTGGTCGGCGCGGTGCTCACGGTCAGCACGGTGACCGGCACCGCCGAGAGCACGGAGGCCCTCACCGCCCGCCACCCCGACGCGGTGGCCGAGGCCATGGAGGGGTACGGCGTCGGCGTCGCCGCCGCCCAGGCCGGCCTGCCCTTCGCCGAGCTGCGGACGGTGTCCAACCCGATCGGGCCCCGGGACCGGGATGCCTGGCGGATGCGGGAAGCGTTCGCCGCCCTCACCGCGGCGGCGGCCGCCCTGCGCTGACTCGCCGCCCTGCGCTGACTCGCCGCCCTGCGCTGACTCGCCGCCCTGCGCTTACCCGCGCCCTGCGTTTACCGGCGCCCGGCGCTTACCGGCCGCTCCAGCCGTAGCGCGGCGGGGCGGGCCGGCTCCAGCAGGAAACCGCAGGCGAGCAGGAGGTCCACTCCCGGCCCGTCGGCGACAGCCCGGGCGACCTCGATGCCGGCGGCGGTGAACTCCGCGACGAGGGCCTGAACCAGGCGGCGGCCGATGCCGAGGCGGCGGTGGTCGGCGGCGACGAGCACGCCGTCGAGCACCACCTCCCGCGCCTCCACCGGCTCCTCACCACCCCACTGGACGTGAGGGCTCCGCTCGTGCGCCCGGAGCTCGCCGACCAGCTCCCCGTCGGGCAGTTCCGCGACGAACCGCCAGGACGTCAACGGCAGCGCCCCTCCGGTCACTCGCCGCACCGCCACCACGCCGCGGACCCACTCCGCCCAGCGCCGTCGGTTCCGATGTCGCCGATTCAGCTCGTACGTGGCCGGGGGCAACGGCAGCGGCCACCGCTCCGGGGGCAGGTTGTACCACTCCGCCCACCATGCGCCGGGCCAGTCCTTCGGCTCATGGACCTCCCACACGTCGAGGTGCGCCGGATAGCGGCGCCCCGCCCGGTCGCGGAGCCCGTCATGCGGCACGGGCGCCGGCAGGTGCAGCGGTTCGTCGGCCGCCGGGACTTCGAACCGCACCTGCCCGCCCGCCGCCCGGATCAGCCGCTCCACCGTCCGCCAGCGCGGATCGCCGGAGCGCCCGGACTCGATCCGCGCCACGGCGGACTGCGGCACCCCCGCCCGGGCGGCCAGCTCCCGCTGGCTCAGGTCGGTCCGCCGCCGAAGCCGGCGAAGCACGTACCCAGGTCTGCCCCGTGGTCTGTCAGAAGGGTCGGCTCAGCCACACCCGGCATGCTTCCGGCCCGGCGGCACCGTTTCAACAGGGCACCCAAGCCTGTGGATAACCCTGTGGACATCCGCTCCTGAGCCGGACGGCATGTGGATAGTCAGGCCCTTTGGAGCTGAGTCGTTGGTGATATCGCCGACGCTGTCCGCATGCCGCCCGGCACGGTCGAGTCGCGGCCAGCAGGGCTGCGAGCTGGGGCGCGAGCCGACGAGGTAGTCCTGCGGTGCTGTCGGATCCCGCCGCTGAGTCGTTTGCGACATCAGCTCGAAAGGCTGCGGGAAGCCATGCCTCGGCCGCAGCCGGGGCCCCGCGCGCCGGGTGGACCGCCCGTAAGGGCAGTCGAGGCCGGGACGGACTGCCTCGACCGCAGCCGGGGGCCCTGCACGCCGGGTGGAGCGCCAGTAAGGGCGGGTCGAGCCGGGACGGGCTGCCTCGGCCGCAGCCGCGAACCCTGCACCGCCGGGCGGACCGCACGTACGGGCGGGGTCAAGCCGGGACAGGCTGCCTCGGCCGCAGCCGCGGGCCCTGCGCCACTGGGCGGACAGGTTGAGCCGTGGGCGGCCCGGCGGGCACCTCTAGGACCGTGGGCACGTTCGACGGGAGCGGACCGCCCCACGACCTGCTTCGACACGCGCGGACGTCAGGGGCAGCCGGTCGCGCTACAGCGGCGGGGGACGATGATTGCCGCGCCAGTGGCCCACGAACTGCTCCCCGACGACCGACGCCAGCGGGCCGGGTCGGTCGGTCACAGCGGCGGGGGCGGGGTGGCGGGTGGTCGGGAGGGCGGGGTTACGGTGGGGGCGTGGCGCTCTCCCTGGCGATCTCCCCCTGCCCCAATGACACCTTCGTCTTCGACGCGCTCGTGCACGGCCGGGTGCCGGGTGCCCCGCCGGTCGAGGTGACCTACGCCGACGTGGACGTCACCAACACGGCCGCCGAGCGCGGGGCGTTCGACCTGGTGAAGGTGAGCTACGCGGCGCTGCCCTGGCTGCTCGACGACTACCACCTGCTGCCCTGCGGCGGGGCGCTGGGCCGGGGGTGCGGGCCGCTGGTGCTGACCCCGGGGGGCCGGACCGACCTGTCCGGCGCGACCGTGGCGGTGCCGGGCGAGCGGACCACGGCGTACCTGCTGTTCCGGCTCTGGTCGGCGGAGCGGCCGCCGGCGCGGATCGAGGTGGTGCCGTTCCACGAGATCATGCCGGGCGTCGCCGCCGGCCGGTACGACGCCGGGCTGGTGATCCACGAGGCGCGCTTCACCTACCCGCGGCACGGGCTGGCCGCCCTGGTCGACCTGGGCGAGTGGTGGGAGGGCGATACCGGGCTGCCGATCCCGCTCGGCGCGATCCTGGCCCGCAAGGGCGCGGTCGACCCGGTGGCGGCGGCCGCCTGGATCCGCGAGTCGGTACGCCAGGCCTGGGCCGACCCGGAGGCCAGCCGCGAGTACGTGCTCTCCCACGCGCAGGAGATGGAGCCCGACGTGGTGGACCAGCACATCGGCCTCTACGTCAACGAGTTCACCGCCGACCTGGGAGAGGCCGGCTTCGCCGCCGTGGAGGCGCTGCTGGGCCGGGCCGCCGACGCCGGGCTCGTCCCTCAGACCTCCAGCTCGCGCGCCACCGCGTGGACCAGCTGAGCGATCTTCTGCGCGGTCTTCCGGTCCGGGAAGCGGCCCCGGCGCAGGTCCGGCTGGACCTTCGCCTCCAGCACCTTGATCATGTCCTCGACCAGGCCGTGCAGCTCCTCGGCCGGCCGCCGGCGCAGCTCCGCCACGGACGGCGGCGCCTCCAGCAGCTTGACCCCCATCGCCTGGGCGCCCCGGCGGCTGTCGACCACGCTGAAATCGACCCGCTGGCCGCCCTTCAGGTCGGTGACGCCCGTCGGTAGCGCGCCCTTGGGCAGGAACACGTCGCCACCCTCGTCACTGGTGACGAACCCGTATCCCTTGGCCGCGTCGTACCACTTCACTCGACCCGTCGGCACCTGAAAACCCCTGCTTCGCTCGAGACAACTACCCCTCCCAGGCTAGCCGGATGATCCGGTCCAGCGCCGCCGGGAATTCGGTGAGATCATCCAGCACCAGATGGGCACCCGCCGCCCCCAGTTCGGCCCGGGAACACGGCCCGGTCGCCACTCCCACGCCGGGGATTCCCGCCGTCTTCGCCGCGGTCATGTCGGCCACGTGGTCGCCCACGTACAGGGTCGCGCCGTGCTCCCGCAGCGCGGTCGCCTTCTGCTCGGCGAAGAGGTCCCCGGCCAGCTCGTCGACGGCCAGCCCGAGGTGGTCCAGGTGCAGCTTGGCCAGCCGGCCGATCTTGGAGGTCACCACCATCACCCGGCCGCCGCGGGCGTGCACCGCGTCGATCGCCGCCTCCGCGCCGGGCATCGGCACGGTCGGGGTGATCGCGTACGCCGGGTAGAGCTCGCGGTAGGCGAGCACCGCCTCCTCCACCTGCTCGGGCGGGAACCAGTGCGCGATCTCGGTGCGCAGCGGCGGCCCGAGCCGGGAGACCGCCAGCTCGGCGTCCACGGGCACGCCGGTCTGCGCGGTCAGCGCCCGGTAGGCGGCGGCGATGCCGGGACGCGAGTCGACCAGGGTCATGTCGAGGTCGAACCCGACCATCAGTGGAGGCATGCGGAGAACGTACCCGGCCAAGCCGGACCGAGCCGGACGTCCGAGGGGCGCGACCGCCCTCAACCGGGCTAGCGTTGGAAGACGATGACCACCTCACTCGCCGACCACCTGCGGACCCTTCCCGACGAGGCCCTGGCCGCCCTGCTCCAGCTGCGGCCGGACCTCGTCGTACCGGTGCCGGCCGACGTCTCCGCCCTCGCCATCCGCGCCCAGTCGCGGGTCTCCGTGGCCCGGGCGCTCGACGGGCTGGACCAGTTCACCCTCCAGATCCTGGACGCCGCCCGGCTCACCCGGGACCCGGCGGGCGGCGGCACCTCCACGGACGCCGTGCTGGCGATGGCCACCGCCGGCGAGCACCCGCCCGCGCCGACCGCCGTCCGGGGCGCGGTCGACCGGCTCCGCGGGCTCTTCCTGCTGTACGGCCCGGAGCACGACCTGCGCGTGGTGGGCGGCGTCGACGAGGTGTCCCCGTACCCGGCGGGGCTGGGCAGGCCGGCGGCGGAGCTGGACGCGCGGACGGCGGCCCTCTGCGCGGACCCGGCGAAGCTGCGGCGGACGCTGCTGGCCGCGCCGCCCTCGGCGCGGGCGATCCTTGACCGGCTCGCCGCCGGCCCACCGGTCGGCACCGTGCCCCCGGGCGCGCTGGAGGCCCCCGCCACCGGCGCCGAGGACGTCCTCCCGCCGGACCTGGTCAACGGGGGCGCGCCCACCGGCTCCCCGATCCGCTGGCTGGTGGAGCACCGGCTGCTCGTGCGGATGTCGGCCGTCAAGGGCGGTGGCACCGTCGAGCTGCCCCGCGAGGTGGGGCTGCTGCTGCGCCGGGACGCCGGTCCGCTGGGCCCGCTGCGCACCAGCCCGCCCGTGGTGGCGAGCCCGGCCCGGGAGGCGAAGGCGGTGGACTCCGCCGGGGCCGGGCAGACCATGGAGGTGGTCCGGCAGACCGAGGCGCTGCTGGAGAGCCTGGCCGCTGAGCCGGCCCCGGTGCTGCGCTCCGGTGGCGTCGGCGTGCGTGACCTGCGCCGGCTGGCCCGGGGCCTCGGGCTGGACGACGCCACCACCGCCCTGCTCTTCGAGGTCGCGTACGCGGCCGGGCTGGTCGGCGAGCTGGAGCTGACCGGTGCCGTCACCGCCCGCTACGGCGGCGACCAGCAGATCCTGCCCACCGGCGGGTACGAGGTGTGGCGGGCGGCCTCGCTCGCCCAGCGCTGGGAGCAGCTCGCCCGGGCCTGGCTGACCATGACCCGGCAGGCGGGCCTGGTCGGGCAGCGCGACGACCGGGACCGGCCGATCTCGGTGCTCTCCGCCGAGGCGGAACGGGCCGGCGCCCCCGCCGCCCGGCGTTCGGTGCTCGCCGTGCTGGCCGACCTGCCGCCGGCGACCGCCCCGACCCCCGACGAGGTGCTGGAGCTGCTGGACTGGCGGGCGCCCCGGCGGGCTCGAGGGCGGGAGGCCGCCCACCGGGAGGTGCTGGCCGAGGCGGCCCAGCTCGGGATGACCGGTCTCGGGGCAATCACCTCGTACGGGCGGCTGCTGCTGGCCGAGCTGACCGATGCCGACGAGCGGGCCGACGACCCGCTCGGGCTGCATGCCGACGCCGAGTCGGGCGAGCCGTCCACCGCTGTCCGGGCGCTGGACGCGCTGCTGCCCGCCCCGGTCGACCACTTCCTCGTGCAGGCCGACCTGACCGTGGTGGTGCCCGGCCCGCCCGACCCGGCGCTCGCCGCCGAGCTGGACGTGGTGGCCGAGCACGAGTCGGCCGGCGGGGCGAGCGTGCACCGGGTCACCACGGCCAGCGTGCGGCGGGCCCTGGACACCGGCTACTCGGCCGACGACCTGCACACGCTGTTCCGCCGCCGGTCCCGTACACCCGTCCCGCAGGGGTTGACCTACCTGGTGGACGACGTGGCCCGCAAGCACGGCGGGCTGCGGGTCGGCTCGGCCGGCGGGTACGTGCGCAGCGACGACGAGGCGCTGCTCACCGAGGTGCTGGCCGACAAGCGGCTGGAGCCGTTGGCGTTCCGCCGGCTGGCCCCGACGGTGCTCGTCACCCCGTACCAGGTGCAGCGGATGCTGGTCGCGTTGCGCGACGCCGGCTACGCGCCGGTGCCCGAGGACGCCAGCGGCTCGACGGTGCTGTCCCGGCCGAAGACCCGGCGGGCGCCCGCCTGGGTGTCGGCCGCCGCCCGGAGCCTGGACCCCTTGGCGGCGCCCCGGCTGCCGCTGCCCCGCCTGCTCGGCGTGGTGGAGCAGATCCGGCGCGGCGAGGCGGCGGCGCGGGCGGCCCGGCGGGCCCCGGCGGTGGTCCGCGGCGGCACGGCGCGCACCGGCCCGGCGCCGGCGCACACCCACAGCGACGCCCTCGCGGTGCTCCAGCAGGCCCTGCGGGACAAGGCGCTGGTCTGGGTGGGCTACGTCGACGCGCACGGGGCGACCGCGTCCCGGCTGGTCCGGCCGGTGTCGATCGGGGCGGGCTACCTGCGGGCCGAGGACGAGCGCACGGAGATGCTGCACACCTTCGCGCTGCACCGGATCACCGCGGCGGTGCTGGAGGACTGATCGGCTATTGCCCGTTGTGGCGGAACGCGCCGACCACGGACACGGCGAGCAGCAGCGCAAAGCCGGCGCCGGCGGACTCGCCGACCGAGTCGACGAAGCCCTGCCGCTGCACGAGCAGCCCGAACAGGAACCAACCGAACAGGCCGACGGCGGCGGTGGCGTAGCCGACCAGGGCCACGGTGGACACGTCGTGGCCGGCTGCCCGGTTTTCCTCGGGGCGCACGTCCTGGTCGACCGTCATGTCAGCCCTCCCGCCCCGTCCGGACCTGACGTCCAGCGTGGCACCGAACGGGTGGGCCGGACCAGGGGTCAAAACCCTGATCCGGGACGGTCACGCGGGCGGGCTCAGGTGCCGGGGCGGCGGCCGAAGACGGACACCCGGGTGCCGATCGAGCCCAACTCCCAGAGACGTACCGCGTCGCGGTGCAGCAGGTTGACGCAGCCGTGCGAGCCGATCGACTTGTTGTGCAGGTACGTCGTGGTCTCGTGGAAGCCGATCCCGCCGGTGAACTGCTGCCAGTAGGGCAGCCACACCTCGTACGGGTTGGACCATTCCCGCAGGTTCCGTCCACCGACGTGGTAGGTGCCGGACGGGGTGGCGTACCCGGACATGCCGGTGCGGGTGACCGTCGGACCCATGATCACCTTGCCGCCGCGCATCGCCCACACGGTCTGGTGGGTCAGGTCGACGCAGAAGGTGAGGCCGGAGCCGGCCTTGCAGCGGTGCACGTCGGTGGTGGCCAGCCGCTTCGCCACGTCGTACGTGGTGGCGCCGGCGCGGCCGGCGGCGGGGCTGATCCCGTAGCGGCGCTGGAACTTCTTGATCGCGGTGCAGTCGGCGGCCGACTGCTTCCCGTCCACGGTCACCTTGCCGAACCCGCCCAGCCGGGCCAGGTACGTCTCGACGGCCCGCTGGTGCTCGCCCCGCGGGCAGCCGGTGGACCCGCTCGACTTCGTCGTGGCGGTCGGCTTGGGTGTGCTGGTCGTGCGGCTGGGCTGCGGAGTGGCCGTCCGGCTCGGCTGTTCCGAGGGGGACCCGGTCGGCTGGTCCGGCGTGGGCGTCGCGCCCGCCCCCGATACCTGTTCCGTCAGGCCGACGGGGGCCGGGGCGCCCGCCCCGGATCCGTCGCCCTGCGGATCGGGCGCGCACGCCCCGGCGCCGACCAGCACCACCGCCGCCAGGGTGACGACCCTGCTGGCGAACCAGACACGCTTCATGGACCCTCCCCTTGGACAGTTGTCCCGCTTGCTAGACGTACGGGAGGTCCGTCACGTTGCCTGTCCGGCGTGACATTTTTCGGTCACCCCTACGCGTGCAACACTGGATGGTCCGCCTGCGGCAGGTCAGCCTGCCTGCGGGCGACGAATCCGACATAGGGAGAGGACGCTGGCGTGAGCGGTGGACCACTGATCGTGCAGTCGGACAAGACCCTGCTGCTGGAGATCGACCACCCGGACGCGCAGGCCTGCCGGATGGCCATCGCGCCGTTCGCCGAGCTGGAGCGCTCCCCCGAGCACGTGCACACCTATCGGCTGACCCCGCTGGGCCTGTGGAACGCCCGGGCCGCCGGCCACGACGCCGAGGGCGTGGTCGACACGCTGATCAAGTACTCCCGCTACCCGGTGCCGCACGCGCTGCTGGTCGACGTTGCCGAGACCATGGACCGGTACGGCCGGCTCCAGCTCGCCAACGACCCGGCGCACGGCCTGGTGCTGCGCGCCCTGGACCGGGTGGTGCTGGTCGAGGTCGCCAAGAGCAAGAAGCTCGCCGGCATGCTCGGCGCGAAGATCGACGACGACACCATCCAGGTGCACCCGTCCGAGCGGGGCCGGCTCAAGCAGGCGCTGCTCAAGCTCGGCTGGCCCGCCGAGGACCTGGCCGGGTACGTCGACGGCGAGGCCCACCCGATCGAGCTGGCCGAAGCCGGCAAGGACGGCCGGAAGCCGTGGACCCTGCGGTCCTACCAGCGGGAGGCCGTGGACGCGTTCTGGGCCGGCGGGTCCGGCGTGGTCGTGCTGCCCTGCGGCGCCGGCAAGACCCTCGTGGGCGCGGCGGCGATGGCCGAGGCGAAGGCCACCACGCTGATCCTGGTCACCAACACGGTCGCCGGCCGGCAGTGGAAGCGGGAGCTGATCGCCCGCACCTCGCTCACCGAGGAGGAGATCGGCGAGTACTCGGGCGAGCGCAAGGAGATCCGCCCGGTCACCATCGCCACGTACCAGGTGCTCACCTCGCGCAAGAAGGGCACCTTCACCCACCTGGACCTGTTCGGCGCCCGCGACTGGGGCCTGGTCATCTACGACGAGGTCCACCTGCTGCCCGCGCCGATCTTCCGGTTCACCGCGGACCTCCAGGCCCGCCGCCGGCTCGGCCTCACGGCGACTCTGGTACGCGAGGACGGCCGCGAGGGTGACGTGTTCAGCCTGATCGGCCCCAAGCGGTACGACGCGCCGTGGAAGGACATCGAGTCGCAGGGCTGGATCGCCCCGGCCGAGTGCACCGAGGTCCGGGTCACCCTCACCGACGCCGAGCGGATGGCGTACGCGACCGCGGAGGCCGAGGAGCGCTACCGGATGGCGGCGACCGCCCGCACCAAGCTGCCGGTGGTCCGCGCCCTCGTGGACCGGCACCCGGACGAGCAGGTGCTGGTCATCGGCGGGTACATCGACCAGCTGCACCAGCTCGGGGAATACCTGGACGCGCCCATCGTGCAGGGGTCCACCACCAACAAGGAGCGGGAGCGGCTGTTCGACGCGTTCCGGTCCGGGGAGGTGCGGACGCTGGTCATCTCGAAGGTCGGCAACTTCTCCATCGACCTGCCCGAGGCGGCGGTGGCGATCCAGGTGTCGGGGACGTTCGGGTCACGGCAGGAGGAGGCGCAGCGGCTCGGCCGGGTGCTCCGGCCGAAGTCCGACGGCCGCCAGGCGCACTTCTACACCGTGGTCTCCCGGGACACGATCGACACCGAGTACGCGGCGCACCGGCAGCGGTTCCTGGCCGAGCAGGGGTACGCGTACACCATCGTGGACGCCGACGACGTCCTCGGGCCCTCGCTGCCGTCGTTCGACTGATCAGGCGGCGCTGAGCTTCCGCAGGACGTACTGGTTGGGGCTCATGCCGTCCTCGGCGGCCTGCATCGCCAGCTCGCGGTGCAGGCTCTCCCCGGCGCGCAGGTTGAACTTGCCCGAGTAGTGCCAAGACGCCGTGAGGGCTGGATCGCCCCAGCCCAACGCCTGCCGTTCTCAATCACGAAGAGCCAGTTCTGACTGGCGTGCGTCTGATGCCGACCTGGCGGCGAAGCTGCTGCACTCGGGGCAGGTCGACACGATTGGGTGCGCGCAGGCGAGTACGTGATCAAGGAAGTCCTGTGCGGCGTGTAGTCGCCGGATCTGGTCGGCGATCCGGTCCCGTCGGTCACGCACCAGCGCGGCGCGGCGCTGACCGTCGCCGCGATACAGGTCTCCGATCTCGGTCAGTGACATGCCAGCCCGCTGGCAGAGCCGGATCAGACGCGCCCGCGTGATCGTCTCGTCGTCGTAGATCCGATGCCCGTTGGCGAGCCGGGCCGGTTCGAGCGCCCCGACCTCCTCCCAATGCCGCAGCACATGTGTCGGGACGCCGACCAGCGCCGCCGCATCTCCGATTCGCCACGTCGTCACGCCGTTCCTTAGGAATTGACTTCAGGTCGACCTGAACTTCTACGGTGCACCCCATGGCGCGCGATGCGCCAGGGCAAGGGGGAGAAGTTCATGATCCACACGGTCCGTGAGGCCGCGGTGGCGGCCGGTGCGCTGGCTGCGGTGCCGTACCGCCTGATCCGGCCGCGTCCGATCGACCGGCGCTTCCTGGCCGGGCTGTCCGACGCCGGTATCCCGCCCGGGGATGTCGAGGTCGAGCTGATCGCATTGAACCAGACGGTGCGGTCGGTGCCGACGCCACTGATCGCCGAGGCCGTCCGGAAACCGCGCCGGGTCGGCAATGCCCTGACCACGTACGTGATCCGGCATCCGGAGGTCACCGTGCTGCTCGACCCGTCGGTCTGCACCGACGTCGGCGACCGGGTGATCGGCGAGCTGCCGTGGACGTTGCGGCCGGTGGTGCAGCCGCGCTATCAGGTGCTGCCGACCACGACGGCGCTGGAACGGGCCGGCATTCCGGCCGACACGATCGACTTCGCACTACCCACCCATCTGCACTGGGACCACGTCTGCGGACTGCTCGACCTTCCCGGGCTGCCGGTGATGGTGCGGGAGCGCGAACGAGACTGGATGATGTCCGGCGCCGCCGCACCAGCAGGCGGGGTCCGAGCCGCACTCCAGGGCCGCCGGCTGGACAGCTACGAGTTGGAGGGGCCGCCGGTGCTCACCTTCGAGCGCAGTCACGACCTGCTCGGCGACGGGTCAATGATCATGGTCGAGCTGGCCGGGCACACGCCGGGGAGTGCCGGTGTCCTGCTGCGTACCCCCAACGGACCGGTGCTGGTCGCCGGTGACGCGGCCTGGCACGGGCTGCAGATCGAACACGTCCGGCAGAAGGCGCCGTACCCGGGCTGGCTCGTCGACGACGACCGCGACGGAGCCTTCCATACACTGCACCGGCTGCATGCTGTCCGGAACCAGGTCCGCATCATCCCCACCCACGACCCGAGCGCCTGATCCCTGATCACGATCATTGGCTCTGGAAAGGGGTCAAAGCTGCTCTGGCGCCCGCAGCGACGCCGCCGCGGACGCGCCACCACCGCAGACCGTCCTTGCCCCGCTCGTCCCGACGACGACGCCCTTACCCGACCCGAATCTCTCTGTCATGAGGGCGCTGTGGCCGCCTCTTCTCCAACTTCGGAATGACCCTCGCGCCGTGAGCTGATCGGTCGGAGATGGTGCGCGGTGCCATGTCGGCACCGCGCACTGCTCACCGGGACAACCGGGCCCGGCCGGTCAGCAGCGGGCCGGACAGGGCCGGGATGCCAATCGACAGCTGTCCCGATCCGCCCTGGACCGGCCCCTGGAGCACCACCACCTCGTACGCTTCGAACTCGGACCAGATTTGGCGCCAGGTCAGGGACGGACAGAGCCGGTCGCGCGCCCCGAGATCGAGCTGTGCCGGACGCCGGGGCCCGACCTCGAACGCGTAGCCCACGGCATCGATGCCCTGGGGCTGCATATCCCCCGGATCGTTCAACATCGGGCCTCCGCCGACGATGAGCCCGTCCCGGAGATACAGCACCTGGAACAGACTCGGCGGACTGGAGGTGACCTGGGTCGCGGCGGTGGCGGTGAAGGTGACGCCGAGCATGGGCCCGACGTCGTCGCTGCGATACCTGGCGGTGCCCACCGTCATCGTTAGAACCGACCGGGTGCTTGCCGAGTCGGGCAGGTCGAGCCGGCGGCCGCACATGAACACCGGGGAGTCGGGCACCGGCGAGGCGGCCGGGGACGTGACCGCCATCGACGGATCGACCGACGCATCTCCCCCGACCGCCCGCTCCGGTCGGGGGGCGCCGCCGAGACTCCCCACGACCGCCGTAACGGCCAGCACCGCGATGGCGGTCCCGGCAGTGGCGCCGACCAGCGCCCGGCGACGGCGACGGCGGCGTACCCGCCTCACGACAGGTGCCGCGTCGAGGCGGAGCGGCCCGGCTTGCGCCGCGACCACCTCCAGACCGTCGCGCAGCTGCGGCTCATCAGGCTGCATCAGTGCTCCTCCCGGGCAGGCTCGGGAGGCCCGAGCCGTTCGGCGAGCCGCGAGCGGGCCTCGTACAGGTACCGCTTCACGGCTCCGGGCTTGAGGTCGAGCAGATCGGCGCACTCCTGCACCGAAAGGTCGAGGTAGTAGTGCAGGACTACGCACGCCCGCTGCCGGGCGGACAACTCCCGCAGCGCGCGGCCGAGATCTCCCCGCAGGTCCGCGTACGCGTGCTGATCCGGCTGTGGCGCCGGCGCCGCGAGCGGCTGGATCCGCCGCCAGAGGTTCCGCCGACGCGTCCGGTCGAGGTACAAGCGCAGCATGACGGTGCGGACGTACCCCTCGACCTGTCCCACCTCAGTGCGCCGGGCAGAGCTGAACGTGCGAACGAGGGCCTCCTGAACCAGGTCCTCGGCCTCGCTGCTGTCACCGCACAGGAGGTAGCCGTACCGCTTGAGCGCAGTGCCCCGCTGCTGCACCAGCCCGGTGAGCACGCCTTCCCAACTCGTCACCCCGCCCCCTCCTCCGCGTCGTTCGTATCGGGATCCTGCCGCCCTACCATCAAGACGAACGAGCACGTCCGATGGTTGGGGTGCCGCTGTCGGAAGTACCGGGACGTGTATGACGGCATCGCCGCAGCGCGTCCCAGAGCAACCAGGCCAGACGGCTTCGAAAAGGTCCCCCAGCAGTACGTAGCGAGTCCGGAGGCGATCGATGTTGCAAGATCGTCCAGACCTGGATCGGGACGCGGGCGCCCTCGGCCGCGACCGGTGTGACGTCCCACCCGGTTGTGTTGTTGGTTCCCGAGCCGCTCCGGACTCAGCGGCTCAGGACGGTCTCCCGAACCATGTGCGACAGCTTTTCGGGATTGCGCACGGCGTAGAGCCCGGTGATCAGGCCGTCGTCGATGCGCACGGCCACGACCGAGTCGATCTCGCCGTCGAGCCGGAGAATCCCCGCTGTCTACCCCGCTTCGACTTCAGTCGGATGCCTTGCGGACACTTGTGTTCACCGGCCGCCTCAGGTACGGGATGACCGAACCGCTGCGTCGTTGAAGCAAACCAGTTGCCGAATAGACCTCTTATAGATCAAGGCGGCCCGCGAAGCGGGCCGCGCCGGCCCGGCCCCGGCCTGCTGGCGACCTCCGGCCGGCATCGGCCGGGCCGGCCGGCCACGCTGAGGGACGACCAGGACCATGAAGACCTCGGGGCTCTGCCCCGAACCCCGACCCTCCTCAGAGATGCCGCCGCAGATCACCTCGCCGGGCACCACAAGGGCTACCAGCCTCCCCGGACGGGGAGGCCGGAAGGTCGGAGACCGCCCGACGAGGAGATCCGCTCTATCGCTCGCGGTTGGTGCTACTGCCAGACGCGGCCCTAGTCAGCTGCCGGGTCTGGTGCGTCGGTGCATCTATCGACACGGTTCACCGATGAAAGGGTCTTCGTGTCGAAGCGAACTCGCCACGTGGTCCCATCCTTGGCGGACAGCGCGACCTCGTCGTTGTCAACGAAGCTGGCCCGGCCGAAAAGCCATTCCGGGCCGGCGCCAGAGCTTGCCTCGATGAAGCAGGCCAGACTCTCGCTACCCTCGCGGCTGGCAATGCCCTCTCGGCTCTGCAGCCTCAGCAATACGCTGCCGGAGCTGAAGAAGCCGGGAGATCGATACGACACGAGCCTGAAGTTGGGAGATGTCGCCACGACCGCGTCCCTGGACGCCCCGACCCGGGGACCGAGGGATTCGAGCAGACCGAGAAGCAAGGCTGCGACAGCTACGACCGCCACGACGGCCTGTGAGGCGACACGTAGAACGCGGTGCCTAACAGCGAGTTGAGCGGCTGCCGCCACAAGGCCGGCGGCGAGCGCGATACCCAAAAGCGGATGGGCCAATGGTCGCAGGTAGATGTGCCCCCCTCGCTTGGGGCTAAAGCACAGCTGCCCTCCTCCGTCGCAACGCCAAGCGAACCCTCCGACCCCGTCTACGTTCGCAATGACCGTCACAGCAACTGCCATTGCGGCGACAACCAGAAGCCCCACTGCAAGCCAACGGCGAAGGGTCAGTTTCACGGCCGGCAGTATGCCAGGGGGCGCTGCCCATGGCTGCCCGTAGGCCGCGTGCCATCCACGTGCCAGTAGCCGGTCTGGAGCCACGCTTGGGAGCCACCGGGGCGGACTGGACCGGACGGGACGGGACCGATCGAGTTGCCGAACGCTTGAGGACCAGGACCAGGCGGACGGCATCGGACGGCTTAGACATGGTCTTGGGAATCTACGGATCTGAAGGTGGCTGTACAGCCATCCGTACAGACAAGCCGGCCGACGGAGACGGCCCGGGGTCGGCGCGAGGCGACAAGGCGAGCAGGTCAACGGCAGCCACCGACGCCAGCCGACAGCAGTCTTGATCTTTGCAATGCAGGGCCACATATGATCGGTGACCCGCGTCAAGGAGGTCAGATGGAGACATGGCGCTTCGTTGCCGCTGTCATGATGAGTCTGACCATGGGCCTCATCGGTGTCGCCCTGGCGACCAACTTTCGAGGCGTGACCGAGTGGCACATGCGCCGGTCGATGGCCACCGCGAGTGTGCTACGGCGAGTTCCGCCGTGGCGCTGGCTTCCGGATGCCCAGTACGACAAGCGTCTAGCGCGTTTCGTTCTGCTGGAACGGGTGATTGGCGTGATCTTCGCTGCGGCCGGCGTCATGTTCTTGATCGTTCTCGTCCACGGGGTCCTGTCCGGCGGGCCGATGCCGTCGAGCCGATGAGGAAGCCGCGGGCGTCCGGGCCTGGTAGGCGAGCGGTCCGCATTTGGTCCGCAAGAGGTCCACGGACAGCGGGGGAGTGGTGAGAGATGTCGAGAGGTGTTTCCGCTGCTAGAAGCCCATCCGTGCAGCGTGCCGGGTCGCCCATTTTGATCTCATAATCCTTCGGTCGCCGTGCCCGTTCCGTGCCCGTTGGCAGGGAAGCCGAGGGTCAATGGCGGTCAGCTCCTGGACGTGGCGGCCAGCAAGGCGGTGTAGCCCAGCATTCGCATGCCGGCCAGTACCGTCGGCGGGGGCCGCTACGGGAGCGTGAGAGGTACCGAACTTTAGGGTGATCTGCAGGAGTGGAGGCACGGGCGGATGAGGTCGAGGCTACGGAAGCTGCATATTGACGGCCGGGAGTTCACCTGGAAGGCAGACATCCGGGCCGCCCCTGGACCTGACGGTTTTCGTCACCGCTGCATCCGGGTCCGCGTCTGGGGAGCCGGAAAGAACGGCCGTGCCCTGCAGGCCGACCTGGTTGAGCGTCCCCTGCCGGCGCCTGGAGAGGAATCGTATCCGTACCCGACGGCTGAGGAGGTCCGTGCGCTTGCCAGATACGGGATGCTGACTGGCTGGATGCCTGAAGCGGTTGGCGGCACGTTCCGAATCACATCAGGGGCTGAACTTGCGCTGCCCGGATTCGCCATCACTGATCTTCTGTGGGCCGCCGAGCAGGCACACTCCCAAGCTGGTCCTCGCTGACCCCAGCCTGACCCCAGCGCGACGCCAACGGCCACCATCGGGTGAACTCTGGTCAACGCATGGCGGCGAGGCGAGCCAGGTCCCGATGGACGCTGGACACTCCTACGGATCAGGAGGTGGCTGAACAGCCAAAGATCTATGTACCGGGAGTGTTCTTCCGGCCCGCGCTTGTCGGGCGATGGATTATCAATGCCGGCTGCGATCGTGGATGTTGCCGCCGTGGCGGTTCGGCGGGCATCTGGTCCTCCGGCGACCCTTCCGTCAGCGCCGATTGGGATGCCGCTACAGCGTCTCGCGGTCAGGGTCTAAGCGCCGGTAGCAAGACTGGCGCGATGAACGCGGCGACTGACACCAGCCCGGCGGCGACGGCGAGGGCGATCATGGCCCACCTCGGCGCTCTTACGACCTGACTGTCGACGCTACCGGCGCTCGGCACGTCGCGCAGCATCGCCACGATTCGCTCGACCGTGCGCGCCTGGGTCCGCCCGTTGGTTCGGTACCTGCTGTTGCCGCCGTCCAGTAGGGGTGAGTCGACCCGGAACTGGACGTGATCGCCGTTGGTCAGGTCGAGACGGATCTTTACGCCGAGCTGGGAGAAGTCGCCGAGCAGGTGCCGAGGTACCGATATGCGGCGCAGCGCCGTCTCGATGCGGAAATATTCCGGCGTGACGACGAACCGGGCTGCCGGACCGGCCAGGTAGCAGCCGACACCGCCGCCGGCGGCGAGCGCCAGTAGGAGCAGACTGCCAGCGCGGGGCGGATCATTCCAGGTAGCCAGCGCGGAGCCGGCAAGTCCGCCAACGGTAACCGCCATATACAGGTAGGCAATGCCGCTGCGACGTCGTAGCGAGCGCCGCTGCCTCCCGACCTGGTGTGCCACCCCGAGCTGGTGGGGAACCTGCGGCAGGGTCGAGTCTGCGTACCTCAGGGCGTTGGCCGAGGTGATTCGTCCAGCCACCGCTACCAGAAGCGCGACGGCACCGAATATCGCCAGGACCATGAATCTGCCGCCTCCACCGGCGACCTCGGCCGGGGTGCGGACCACCCAGAGGACCGCCGCAACGCCCAGCAGCAGCAACCCGACGCCCGACACGATCAGCGTCAGCCCCCAGGTCCAGATGAGCGCGCTGTTGTTGTGCCACTCGATCCGTGATCGCTTGCCCACACCACACCCCTACCGATGCCCGCTGGCTACGCGACCCGCGGCTGATCATGTTAAGAACACCGGCCAGGTCATGTGAAGAGCACGGGTCCAAGCGACCGCCTGCCCTGATCGGCGTTCACGGAACGTGTCGCCCCGGCAATCGCCACCACAGCCGCGTCAGGCCCCGCAGCGGCAAGCTGCCTACGGCCATGACCGGCAACTCCTAAACCGCATGTCGACCTGGTCGCTGTACAGCCGAGAAGCACAGTCAAGGATGACAACGACGACCAGGCCGTCACCCAACCAGGGGGAGCAGGCAGGCGGATCGACACCAACCGCTGATCGATACTTCCCATGTCGGTTGCTGTACAGCCACCCGGTACAGCTAGCCACGGTCCAAGATCAGGGCGTCCCCAGGGCGTCAGGGCGTTTCCAGGGCGTCGAACGCCAACCGATGATGACCACCAACGCCCATAGACAGCCTGAAATACAACCAGGTCGCAGCCTTGATCGAGGCTGCGACCTGGTGGGCGACGGACGAGTCGACCTGTACGCCGGATTCTGTGACCCGTTGCTCCGCTGCGGGCTTACCGTGCTGGGTCGAGGTAGAGCGGCAGCACGGCTGCCCGCGGCCGGCTACAGCGATACTGGCAGGGCTGGTCAGCGTCGTGGGGACTCCGCGACGAAGACGCCTCGGCCCGGACGCCCGACCAGCACACCCTGCTCCCGCAGCCTCGCCACCGCCCGGCTGATCGTGGACTGCGAGACGTCGTACGCGTCTGCGAGCGCCCGCCCAGAGGGGAGCTGAGAACCAGGCGGATAGGCCCCGTTCTTGATCTTGCTCAGCAGGTCATCGAGCAGTTCGTCCATCGTGGGCGGAATAGGCACGTCAGGCCCCTTGCAGTCGGTTGGCCCGCCCAGTATCGATCAACCGTTCCGGCACAGGCAACGCACGTAGCAGTGGTGACGTAGGTGGGTAGCTGACTCGGGGACATGCTTGACATAGGTGACTCGGTGGCAATACCGTCGCTCTCGGTGATGCGGTGCTGCTGCGGTCGGTTGGCGCCTCTCGTACCGGTCTCGCATCGCCGTCGAGACCTCACCCTCCGCGCTCCCCCAGCGCGGTCCTGCCGCCGTACCCGAAACAAGGCCGCAGGGCAGGGCGGCCCCCGCCGACCGAAACCCGGCGGAGGCCGCCCCCAAGACACTTCGACGCGACCCGACGAAGGGCGGTCCCCCGTGCGCAACCTGATCCGTCGGCTGGCGGGCCGACGCGACGAGCGACGACCGATCGAAGAAGGCATCAGAAGGCAACCGCTCCGGCCGTGGCAGATCCGCGACCGGTGCTTCAACGTCCGCCGGCACGGCCTCGATCCGGTCGAGATCCGTGCCTTCCTGTACCGCGTCGCCGACGAACTGGCCGTCGCGCAGACGGCCCTGGTCGCGGTGCAGGAGGAGAACGTACGGATCAAGAACGCCCTGCGCGAGTGGCAGAGCGCCCAGTCGGCGAACCGCCGCTACCGATGACCGACCGCTGGGTGATCCACCTGCCGGTCACCGCGCCCGACCTGCACCGCGCCCGCATCTTCGCCCGTACCGCCGCCCGGGTGCTGGCCCATTTCAGCGCCCGGGTCGAGCCGGGCGGGGTGACCGTCTCGGCCGAGGACGAGCAGTGCGTACGCCATTGGGTTTTCTGCGACCGGCCGCTGCCCGGCGGCGGGCGGTGTGCGCTGCCGGTGGACCACACCTCGCCCTGCGCGCGCCGCGCGCCGTGGCTCAGCCGCCGGTAAGCGGTCGGCCGCCGCTCGGCCTGGAGGAACCCTGGCCGACGCTGCTGAATGACGGCTGCCCCATCGGGTACGCGGGCTGCGACACGCGAACGACCAGGCCGGGTGGACCCAGCGTCGCTGCTGGGCGGGCCCGGCGGGATCGCCATCTCCGATCTGACGTACGAGAGAAGAGAGGCACGCGATGAAGGACAGATTCCTCAAAGGGTTGAAGAGGAAGGCAAACACGCTCATGGTGCGCCGCAGGCGCAGGGATTCCCTGATCACCAAGCCGAGCCGCTCCAGAAGGCCCGGCAGAATCTTCCAGTGAGCCGCGCCGGTCAGGGGCGGCGGCGCAGGTAGCGGGCGCGGCGGCCGGCGTCGTCGAACCCGAGCCGCCGGTACAGCGCGGCGGCCGGGTTGTTGTCGTTGACGCAGAGCCACGCCTCGCCGGCGCCGTCGGCGGCCAGGGCCCGCAGTGCGCTCGCCACCAGGTACGCCCCGACCCGCCGGCCCCGCCAGCCGGGGACGACACCCACCTGGTCGATCCAGTTGTCGATGACGTTGAGGAAGCCCACGGCGGCACCGTCGGGACCTCGGGCGATGAGCGACAGGTCCGGCCGGTAGCCGTCGTCCTCCCGCAGCTCGCCCAGCCACTCGTCGGCGTCCGGCTCGACGAAGCCGGGCCGGTCGGCGAACGACGCCCGGTAGGTGGCGAACAGTTCGGGGCCGATCTCCCAGGCGATCGGTTCGGTGCGCACGCCGTCCGGCGCGGCCACGTCGGGGAGCGCGTCGAGGTCGTGCCGCAGCACCCACTCCAGGAAGGTCTGCTCGAAGCCACGGCTGGTGAACAGGGCGTCCGCGTCGGCGTTCCACGACTCGGTGGTCAGCAGCAGGCCCGCCTCGCCGGCCTGCTCGTCCGCCCAGCTCAGCAGCCGGCCGCCGACGCCGCGCCCGCGCCACGCGGGATGCACCAGCCCGGTGCTGGTGGCCGGCCGGCGGTCGGTGCCGACGCCGACGGCCGCGACGAGCGCGCCGTCGTGCCAGGCACCGAGGGTACGGGTCTGGAGCAGTCGCGCCCGCAGCAGTGCTGGGCTGGTGAACAGCGGCAGGCCGCCGTCGACGGCCAGACACGCCTCGGCCAGCTCGGTCAGCGCAGCGACATGCTCCTCGCCGAACTCTTTCCAGGTCAGCGCGTCCGTCCGGTCCACCATGAGTCTCTGCCCCTGTCCGCTGCGGCCGATCGCCTGGTGGCCGGCCGTGCCGGCTGATGCCGGGCCGGCGCGACGGCGCCCGGTGGGCAGTAGGCCCTGCGGCATGGACCAGTGTCAACCAGTTTCGCGTCGGCGGCCGGCCCCGGTCACTTCCAGATGGCCGCCACGGCGGCGGCGTGTGCCGCGCCGACGGCCCGGCCGGCGCGGGCGGACGGTGCCCGGGTCGCGGGTGACAGCGCGTTGGTGCCGAACGCGTCGACGGACGCCTGATCGGCGCTGATCACGTGGACGGCGGCCGGGGCGAGCGCGGCGATCTCGGCGTCGAGGTCGCCCCAGGGCTGCGGCGTGCCGGCGAGGACCGGCTGGATGATCAGTACGCGGTCGGCCCCGGCGGCCAGGTCGGCGTTGGTCATCGACCGCACCCCGCCGTCGACGTAACGGCGATCGCCGATCGCGACGGGCGGCCAGATGCCGGGCACCGCGCAGCTGGCGGCGACGGCGTCGCGCAGGGTCACGCCGGACTCGCGGGTGAAGATCGCCTCGGCGCCGGACTCGGCGTCGACCGCGGGCAGCAGCACGCGCCGGTCGGGCCACTCCTTCACCGGGAGCCGGGCGTCGATCGCGGCGAGCCGGACGGCCGGGTCCACCGTCCGCGCGGCGAGGGCCAGCTCACCCAGCCGGCGGCGGGCGTCCTCAGGCCCGGACGCCCCGGTCAGCCTGGCGGCGTAGTCAGCGAAGAGCTTCTCCATGTCGACGTCGACCTCGATCTCGGCGGTCTCCGGGCGCAGCTGGGCCGCGTACAGGTCGTCGAGCGGGACGCCGCTGGTGATCTGCGCGGCGACCGACGAGCCGGCGGAGGTGCCCACCACCACGTCGGCGGCGAGGATGCGGTCGGCGAGCGCCGGTTCGGCGTCGGCGAGGCCACGCAGGACACCGAGCTCCCAGGCGATCCCGGCCACCCCGCCACCGGCGAGTACGAGTGCGTTGGTCATGATCGCCAGCCTTCCACGGCGGGCGGGCACAGTGGACCCCCGGTTGTCCGTGACGGTCGCCTCAGAGAACGCGGGTGACCTGCTCGGCGGCGATCCGGTCGTCCAGCTTCGCCCGGTCGAGGTTCGCGCAGAGCACCACCGACGCGCCGGCGGCGAGCGGGGCGAGCAGCCACTTGAGCGGCTGCTCGTGCTCGGCCGTGTCGACCAGCAGCCGGTCCCCGGCCCGCAGGTCGAGCTGCCCGGCGACCTCCCGCGCCACCGCGGCCCACTCGCCGTAGCTGGTGCCGTCCGGGCTGGCCGGGTCGGACGGGCGGACGGCGGTGTAGTCGGGCGTGGCGTCGCCGTGCCGGAGCGCCTCGGCGGACCAGTCGAGCCAGCCCAGCGGCACGTCGCTCAGCGGGCCGGGCCCGGTGCCGACGAGGTAGCGGTGCACCCCGTCGGGCACGTCCTCCAGCCAGTCATCGAGGCGTTCCGGGGTCACAAAGACCCCGTCGTACGGCAGGTCGGCGCCCGGTTCGAGGACCGGCAGCCCGGCGGTGGCCCGCGGCCGGAACGACACCGCCATCCCCACCGACCAGGCGCCGACGAGGACCGCGGCGGTCCGCCAGTGCGGCGGCAGCAGCACCGCGACCCGGCTGCCGGGGCCGAGCCCGCAGCCGTCGCGCAGCAGCGCCGCGCTGCGCGCCGCCCACCCGCCGAGCTGCTGCGCGGTCAGGTCGGTGCGCTCCCCGGTCGCGTCGTCGTAGTAGGTGAGCAGCGGAAGGTCGGCCGCGCGCGGCGCGTCGGCCGGAACGGTTACGGGCGTGTGGACAGCCATCGGGGCGCTCCTCCCTGCCGGTCCGCCCACCCTAACGATCCAGCGTCAGCGGCAGAATCGGTCCACCAGGAGCGCCAACCGCCGCTCGTGTTCCTCCCGCCGCAGTCGGCCGTTGCGCATCAGCGTGACCAGGCCGTGGAGCCCACTCCAGAAGGTCTCGGTGAACGTCTCCAGGTCGTCGTCACCGGCGAAGGGGCGCAGGGTCTCGGCCAGCTCGGCGAAGGCCCGGGCCAACTCGACCGGCGTTTCCTGGCTGGCGAAGGTCAGGTCGACCGGGAGGTTGAATATCGCGTCGTAGAGCGCGGGCCGGCGTTCGGCGAACGCGGCGTACGCCGTGGCGATGCCGGCCACCGCCTGCCGCGCGTCGGTCGCGGCGGCCCGGGCGGCGGCGAGTTCGACGGCCAGATCGCCGGAGCCTTCCACGGCGACGGCCGCCATGATGGCGCCCTTGCCCTTGAAGTGGCTGTAGAGGACGGGCTGGCTGTACTCGATCTCGGCGGCGAGCCGGCGGGTGGTGACGGCGTCCCAGCCCTCCGACTCGGCCAGCTCCCGGGCCGCGGCGATGATCGCCCGCTCCCGTTCCGCCCGCTCCCGCTCCCGCCGCGCCTGAATCGCCATGACCGGAACTCTAGCACTGCTAGCCAATCTGCCGACGCTCTGCTAGCGTCGCTCTCACATCTAGCACTGCTAGCGTTCGGAGCCGAACATGCTCAGCACCGTCGCCTACGGGCTCGCCATCGTCCTCAGCCTCTTCTGTGTCTTCATCGGCGCCCGGTTCCTCCTGGCGCCCCAGGCCTCGGCCGCCGGCTACGGCGTCCCGGCCAAACCGGACGGGGACCCGGCCTACCTCACGATCAAGGGCCTGCGTGACCTCAGCTACGGCCTGCTCGGCCTCGCCCTGATCGCCTTCACCAGCGCCGACGCCGTCGCCTGGTACATGCTGATCGTCGCGATCATCCCGCTGGGAGACACCCTCATCGTGCTGCGGCACGGCGGCACGAAGGCCGTCGCCTTCGGCATCCACTTCGCCACCGCCGTGGCCATCCTGATCGACGCCGTCCTGCTGTTCGCCCTCTGACCCACACCACGACAGGAGTAGCGCGATGTCCCTGATCACGCCCGACTTCGACCGGTCCGTCATCGTCCGTGACGCGGACGCCGAGGTGGTGGGCCGTGCCCCCACCACGATCCGGCTGCTGGCCGACAGCAGCGCCACCGGCGGCGCGCTCTCCAGCCAGCGAGTCACCCTGCACGACGGCGCGGACGGTGCCCGGCCGCACCACCACGCCAACTCCGCCGAGCTGTTCTACCTGCTGGAGGGCACCGCGCAACTGCTCTCCGGCGACCAGGTGGTCACCGCCGAACGCGGCGACCTGGTCATCGTGCCGCCCGGCCTGGCGCACGCGTTCGCCGCCGCCCCGGGCGAGAACGCCCACATCCTCATCGTCATCACGCCCGGCGTCGAACGGTTCGAATACTTCCGCCACCTGGAGCGGATCGCCTACGGGAAGGTGCCGCCGGAGAGCCTGCTGGAGGTGCAGGAGCTGTACGACACGTACTTCCGCAGCAGCCCCACCTGGGACGCCGCCCGCCGCTGATCCACCGCCCCGAACTGCCCCGACGCGCGAGGATGCGGGGCAATTCGGGGCGGCAAGCGCTCGGCGCTACGGGCGTCGGTACGGTCTGCCGGGCGGCGGCGGCTTCGGTTCGCTGGGGCGGAAGCGCCAGGCGATGGTGTCCGACGCGGCGATCGCGGTGAGGATGACCACGGCCACGACGGCGATCAGGATCGGCGACAGGAACGCCAGCACGGGTGACAGCACGACGAGCAGGAGCAGACCGACCACTCGGGACACGGCGACCTTGCTGAACGACAGGTAGTCGAGCCGGGCCCGGCCGGCCAGGTAGAGCGCGGGTCCGCACAGGATGACGGCGGACCAGACCAGGTTGGCCTCGGCGAACGGGTGGTTGATGATGATCTCGTCGCCGACCGAGCTGAGCACGATGCCGCCGGCCATGACCAGATGGGCGTACGAGGCGGACCGGCTGAAGACGGCCGGCGCGGCGCTGGCCGCGATCGCCGCCGGGAGCATCAGACCCGCGCGGTAGAAGTAGATCCGCCACAGCAGCGTGGTGATGGCGAAGGCCAGCACGAACGCGACCAGCCGGTCCCGCTCGAACCCGAACGCAGCGAACTGCCCGCCGGCGGCCAGGATCGACTCACCGAACGCGATGATCATGATCTGCTGGTATCGCTCGGCGAGATGCTCCGCGGAGACCGCCTGAGTGGTGATCCGGGCCGGGCCGAGCATCGGCAGCCGGAAGTCCAGCCGGCTCATGGTGTAGCCGAGGAGCGCCGCGAGGATCCAGATCACCACCCTGGTGGTGCCCGCGGTCAGGGCGCCCGCGATCCAGAGCACTCCGGCGAAGCAGTTCCAGATGAGCTGCTGCGGCGAGCCGATCGCCACCTCCGGCCGGCGGCGCAGCGCGGTGGTGACGAAGAGGGCCCGGCCGACCTGGATGATCACGTAGGTGGCGGCGAAGATCATCCCATCCTCGCCGAAGGCGGTGGGCGCCGCGCCCGCCATGATCAGGGTGCCGAGCATGATGGGGATGATCACGACCTGGATCGCGGGCTGGGCCGGGTTGAGGCGGTCCGTGGTCCAGGCGGTGAAGATCCAGATCCACCAGAACGCGGCGAGCAGGATGGCGGTGTGCAGCGCCCCGAGCCAGGTGAGGTCGGTGAACAGGGTGTGCGACAGCCGGGTCAGCGCGAAGACGAGGATCACGTCGAAGAAGAGCTCGACGTAGGTGGCCCGCTGCGGCTCGGCGTGACTCCGCAGCAGGTCACTCGTGTTGCCGGCGGTCATCGGCGCGCCCGTCCTGTCAGCTATGCCGCATTTATGCCGTCAGTCGTACCACGCGCCGCATGGCGCGGGACGCTCCGCCGGGAATCCAGGCGGGCCATGACCGGCCGTCGTCACGCCTCGGGGAGTTCGGGCCCACCCTCCAGCAGCGGGGCGAGCAGGTCGCCCTGCTTCTCCACCCGCTTGAGCACCTCACCCGCCGTGTACGGCTTCGTCGACGGCCGCTTGCCCGCCGCGCCCGCCTCGACCTCGTCCCAGGTCAGCGGGGTGGACACCGACGGCACGTCCTGCGCGCGCAGCGAGTACGGCGCCACCGTCGTCTTCGCCGCGTTGTTCTGGCTCCAGTCGATGAACACCTTGCCCGGGCGCAGGTTCTTCGCCATCTTCGACACGATCAGCTTCGGGTGCGCCTTCTCCAGCTCCTGAGCGATCCGCCTCGCGTAGGCGGAGACCAGGTCGGCGTCCTGGGAGCCGGCGATCGGGCAGCAGAGCTGCATGCCCTTCTTGCCGGAAGTCTTCGGACAGGACTCGATGCCGTCCTCCGCGAGCCGGTCCCGCATAAGCAGCGCCACCTGGCAGCACTGCTTCAAGGCGGCCGGCGCGCCCGGGTCCAGGTCGACCACCATCATGTCCGGGTGCTGGCCGATCTTCCACTGCGGCGTGTGCAGCTCCAGCGCGGCGAGGTTGGCCAGCCAGACCAGCGTCGGCAGATCGTCGGCGACCACATAGTCGATGGTCTCCCGGCCCTTGCTCGACCCGGGGGCGGGCAGGTTCTCGGTGCGTACCCAGGCGGGGGTCGCGGCGGGTGCGTTCTTCTCGAAGAACGAGCCGCCGTCGACGCCGTTCGGGTAACGGATCCGGGTCAGCGGCCGGTCCCGCAGGTGCGGCAGCAGCACCGGGGCGATCCGGGTGTAGTAGTCGATCACCTCGCCCTTGGTGAAGCCGGCCTTCGGGTAGAGGACCTTGTCCAGGTTGGACAACTCCAGCGAGCGCCCCTCGACGTCCACCTTCAACCGGTCAGCTGACATCGTCGACCTCCTCGGGCGGTTTGTCCGGGCGCAGGCGCAGGACCCGGGGGAAGCGCAGCCGGCCGTCCGGGGTGCGCTGGCCGTACTTCACCTCCACCACGATCTGCGGAGTTACCCAGATCGCGCCGCGGGCATCCTCGCGCGGCACGTCCCCGGCGAACGGCGCCGCGCCGGTACGCAGCGGTTCCAGCTCGCGCAGCAACTCCCGTTCCAGCGCCGCGCCGATCCCGCCACCCACCCGGCCCCGGTAGGTGAGCCGCCCGTCCGGCCGGGGCACCCCCACCAGCAGGCCGCCGACCTTCCGCGCGCCCGGCCGCCAGCCGCCGACCACGAAGTCGCCGGTCACCTCCAGCTTGACCTTCACCCAGTCCGGCGAGCGCACCCCCGGCCGGTAGAGCGAGTCGACCCGCTTGGCCATCACCCCTTCGAGGCCGTGCTCGCCGGCCGCCTCATAGGTGGCCGCGCCGTCGGCGAAGGTGGGCGGCACCGCCCAGCGGGCGGCACCCAGCCCGAGCGACTCCAGCGCCGCCCGCCGCTCCCGGTAGGGACGGCCGGTGAGGTCCTCGCCGCCCAGCCGGAGCAGGTCGAAGATCATGTACGTGACGGGGACGGTGGCCGCCAGCCGCGCCGCCTTGACCGGGTTGCGTACGTGCATCCGCTCGGCCAGCGCGGTGAACGAGGGCTGCCCGTCGGTGAAGAGCACCACCTCGCCGTCCAGCAGCGCGTCGTCCACCTGCTCGGCCAGGTTGAGCAGTTCCGGGTACGCGATGGTGATCTCCACGCCGGAGCGGGCGTAGAAGTGCCGGTCGCCGTGGGAGATGTCGGCGAGCGCGCGGACCCCGTCCCATTTGAACTCGTACGCCCAGCCGGCACCAACCGGGAGCTGCCCGGTCATCGCGAGCATCGGCTTCAACGGCGCGCCGGGCACCTTCTGACTGTAGTTGCACGGCGAAGCGCGTGCGTCCCGTTCGATCATTTGCGATTCTGGTCAGAACCGGGGAGAGGAGCGCGGGATGCGAGCCATCTGGAAAGGAGCGGTGTCGTTCGGCCTGGTGTCGATCGGGGTGAAGGTCTACTCGGCCACCGAGGAGAAGGACATCCGCTTCCACCAGGTGCACCGCGAGGACGGCGGCCGCATTCGCTACAAGCGCACCTGCTCGGTCTGCGGCGAGGAGGTCACCTACGACGACATCGCCAAGGGGTACGACATCGGCGGCGGGGAGATGGTCATCCTCACCGACGAGGACTTCGCCGACCTGCCGCTGAGCACCTCGCACGCGATCGACGTGCTGGAGTTCGTCCCCGCCGAGCAGGTCGACCCGATCCTCTACAACAAGGCGTACTTCCTGGAGCCGGAGGGCTCGGCCACCAAGCCGTACGTGCTGCTGCGCGAGGCGCTCGCCGACTCGGAGCGGGTGGCGATCGTCAAGGTGGCGCTGCGCCAGCGGGAACAGCTGGCCACCCTGCGGGTCCGTGAGGGCGTGCTGCTGCTCAACACAATGCTCTGGCCGGACGAGATCCGTACCCCGGACTTCGGTTTCCTGGACGAGGACCTGAAGGTGCGTCCCCCGGAGCTGGCGATGGCCAGCTCGCTGATCGACTCGATGGCCGGCGAGTTCGAGCCGGACGCCTTCACCGACGACTACCGGGCAGCGTTGCAGGAGGTCATCGACGCCAAAGTCGAGGGTCGCGAGGTGGTCCAGCCGGAGGAGGAAGAGGCCGCGCCGGCCGCCGCGGTGGACCTGATGGCCGCCCTGAAGGCGTCGGTCGAGCGGGCCCGGGCGGCCCGGGGCGAGGCGCCGGCCGGCGGCGGGGCCGAGCCGACCCCGATCTCGGCGGCCCGCTCCGCGCAGCAGGCGGCCAAGGCGGCGAAGACGGCGAAGGCCCCGGCGAAGAAGGCGGCGGAGAAGAAGGCCCCGGCCAAGAAGGCCGCCAAGAAGGCGGAGCCGGCGAAGAAGGCGGCGGCCAAGAAGACCGCGGAGAAGAAGGCCGCGCCGGCCAAGAAGGCCGCGAAGAAGGCCGCCCCGCGCAAAACCGCCTGAGCCCAGCACGGGGTGTTAGGAGGGGCCCCCTCTACTACCGGAGGCGTTAACAAGGGGCCCCTCCTTTCACTTGGTCAGCTGGTGCCGCCGGCCCGGAAGGCCAGCCAGGCGTCGCTCATCCGGTCCGCCTGACCCGCGGTGAACATGTCCATGCAGGAGTCCTGCGTGTAGTCCATGAAGTTGTGGATCGGGTCCAGCCCGGGTGCGGTGCAGGTGTCCGCGCCCACCGGGCAGTTGAACTGCGGGTGCGCCTCCCGCGGGGTGTCCGCGACGTAGTCGCCGGAGGCGGAGCAGCCGTGCGCGAAGGTGTGCTCCAGCATCAGCCAGTGCCCGACCTCGTGCGTCAGCGTGTCACCCAGGGCGTACTTGCCCGCGGTGCCGCCCGGCATCGACTCGTCGAGCATCACCACGCCGTCGATGTAGTCCCGGCCGTTGTTGTAGCCCTTCGGGAAGTAGGCCCAGCCGAGGAGCCCGCCGCCGATGTTCGCCGCGTAGACGTTGAGCGTGCGGGAGTCGCCGGTGTACAGCGCCTTCTTCATGTCCCGCTCGTTCTTGCCCGGCACGACGGTGTACCAGTCGCTGTTCACCGTCCACGTCGTGTCGACCAGCGAGAACCGGAACGGCGTGTCGGCGGCGTCCGCCGCGGTGCGGCCCGCGTACGAGTCGTTGAGCACCTTCATCTGCGCCGCGATCAGGGTGTTCCACCGGGTGGTCTCGGCCGCGCTGAGGGCGTGGTCGGAGACCATGTGGAAGACGGTGGGGACGGTGACGCTGCCGTTGGGCAGCCGCGGCGAATCCTTGATCACGCCGTAGGCGTTCGCCTCGTTCTTCGAGTACAGCTCCGGCTCCTGCGCGGTGGCGCCCTCGCTCGCCCGGGCCGCGCTGTGCGCGCCGGCACCCGGCTCACACGCCGCGACACCCGGGGAGGTGGTCACGGGCGCTGCCGAGGCCACCGCCCCGGAAGCGCCACCGGCCGCCAGAAACGTCGCGGCGGTGGCAGTCAGGACTGCCAGTTGGAAAGTCGATCTCCTGTGCATCGTTGCACCTCTCACGAATGGGGGACGGGGGCGGAGCGGGATGGAGGAGGGTCGCCGCGCCGAGGCCCCTGACATCGTCGTTCCGGTATAAGAACACGTCATTCACCGTTAACAACAGACCCCAGGAGAGGCAAGGTCAGCCGCGGCCGAGCTTCTCGGTAGGAGTGACGCGGACGATCACCCGTTCCTCGCCGGGCTGGCTGAACGGGTACTTGTCCTGCCCGAGGTATTTCTTCGCCATCTTGTCGATGTGCGCGTCCGCGCCCTCGGTGACGAACTCCGCCGTGCCCTTCACCCAGAGCGTGCGGAAGTCGTCCTCCTTGTCGACGACCGAGACCGCGACCGACGGGTTGCGGGCCATGTTGAGGTACTTCTTCCGGCCCTTCACGGTGTTGAACACGATGTGCTCGCCGTCGTGGTCCACCCAGACCGGGGTGACGTGCGGGGTGCCGTCGGGCTCGATGGTGGCCACGTGGGCGAGCTGCGGCTCGGCGAGCAGGGCCAGGTCTACTTCGGTGAGGATCTGCATGGTCGTGAACGTACCCCGCTGCGCCGCTCGTCGCTGCTGGTCGGCTAACGCCCGAGCTGTCCGGATCCGACCGGCCGTAGGAGCACCCCGGGCGTCCGGCCGGGTACCGTGTGCGCTGGCCTCGGCGGCGGCCCGCCGAGCCGCACCCACCCACCCAGCAGGGGAGTCGACGTGAGCGAGCGTGTGCAGAACCGGTCGGCGGGCCAGGGCCCGGGCACCAAGGCGGAGCGGCGGCTGGCCGCCCAGCTGGCGGCGAAGAAGGCCGCCGAGGCGCGCCGCCGCCGGCAGTCGATGCTGGGCGCCGCGGTCGGTGTCCTCGCGGTGGCCGCGCTGATCGGCGGCATCGTCTGGCTGAACGGCGACGACGACAAGACGCCCGCCGCCGGCGCCAGCCCGTCGGCCAGCTCGATCGTCGAGCCCAGCGTCGCCGCCCCGGCGCTCCCCGAGGGCGCCGACCCGGCGCTGGCCACCAAGCCGAAGGTCGAACCGGGCACCGGCGACCTCAAGAAGCTGTCCGTGACCACGCTGATCAAGGGCAAGGGTCCGGCCGTCAAGGCCGGCCAGCAGATCACCACCAACTACGTGGGCGTGTTCTACAAGGACGGCAAGGAGTTCGACGCCTCCTGGAACAACGGGCAGCCGGCCACCTTCCCGATCGGCGTCGGGCAGGTCATCCCGGGCTGGGACAAGGGCCTGGTGGGCGTGCCGGTGGGCAGCCGGGTGCAGCTCGACATCCCGGCCGACCTGGCGTACGGCAACGACTCGTCGGGCGGTCGCCCGGCCGGCCCGCTGCGCTTCGTCGTTGACGTGCTCGCCGCGCAGTAGCTCACCGCAGGCTTCCGTCCGGTCACCGAGCGGCAGTAAATTCAAGGTCACCGTGGGCGGTCCGTCCGCCCGCGGCGACCTGCCCACCGACGCGGAGGTGCACGTGGCGGCGCTGGACGACCCGGGGATCGCCCGGCAGATGTGGACGTGCTTCGAGCCGGTCCACGCGGTGACCTACTTCCACCCCCGGGCCCGGGCCGCCTATGAGGCGGTCGGGCTGCGGGGCTACTGGCGGGGCTACTTCGCCGGCCGGGCCGCCCCGCTGGGGCCGGTCGGGGCGCCGATCGTGGTCGCCGCGTTCTTCAGCTTCGCACCGGCCATGGTGGCCCGGGCGCTGCCGTCGGTGTGGCGGCTGGCCACCCCGCAGGAGGCGCTGCGCGCCCGGCTCACCGGGGCCGTGCAGGCGCTCGCCGAGTTCACCTACGAGCTGCCCGAGTCGCACCTCGTCGAGGCGGCGGACCTGCTGGAGGAGGCGGCCGGGCGGGTCGAGACCGCCGGCCGGGTGCTCGGCGCGGTCAACGCCGCCCTGCCCCGGGGGGAATACCCGCTGGCCCGGCTCTGGCAGGCCGCCACCACGCTGCGCGAGCACCGGGGCGACGGGCACGTCGCCGCGCTGGTCGGCACCGGGCTGGACCCGGTCGAGGTGATCGCCTGGCGGTGCCGGGTCGACCAGTCCCGGGAGTTCCACCAGGCGGCCCGGGGCTGGACCGACGAGGAGTGGGCCGCCGCCGAGGAGCGGCTGGTCGAGAAGGGCTGGCTGACCGCCGGGCGGGAGCCGACCGAGCACAGCACCGCGACGTTCCGGGCCGCCGAGGACGCCACCGACCGGGCCGCCCTCGGCCCGTGGCGGGCGCTGGGCGTGGAGCGTACGGCGCGGCTGCGCGAGCTGCTCGAACCGATCGCCACCCGGTGCCGCACGATCATCCCGCCGAAGGCCCCGATCGGCCTGCCGGCGCAGCGCGGTAGCGCCACCGACGCGCCCAGCCCGACGCGCTGAGCGGTAGCTGACCCTGTCCTGATCCGGCCGAGGTCCGGTGCCGGCCGTTGGCGCGCACGCTCAGCGCCGCGCCAACGGACCGTCCGGGCCGCGATCAGCCAACGTCAGGTGGATTGGGCGGCGCGAGCAGATCCAGTGCCCGCGCCGTCGTCAGGTTGGACGACTGGGGATCGAGGGTGTCGAACAGGCGCGCACCTGTTTCGACTGCGAGAGCGACCAACGCGTCCAGTGCGGGCGTGATCTCCTGCCGGAATTCGTGCACCGGCTCGCCCCAGGATCTGTCGGTGAACTCGACGACCACCCGTTGTACGCCCTGCGCTCCGGCATAGACGAACCCATCAATGCTGGCTCGCGCACCGGTGAATTCGAGCTCCACAATGTCCCCGTCCGCGATCGGCAGATCCAGCTCGGGGTCATCCCCGAACACCTCGCGCAATCTCCCGAGTACGACGTCGACCGGCAACTCGGCCCCTGGTTCACCGGCTTCATCAAATCGCATGACGACAAGTTGGTCACCCATAAAAGGCCGGGTTGGGTCGACCAAATGGTCGACCCAACCCGATCACCTCCTCAAGACGCTATACCGGGAAATGGATGGTATAGGGGATATTGTTCGCAATCAAGCAGTCGAGCACCGCTTGGGTTGGGCCCAGGCTGTTGTAGCCGTTGTGCGGCAGGAAATGCCAGTGGATCCCTCGTACCTTGTACTTGCTTGTCTGCTTGTTCGCGTCCACTACGTCGACAGACGGCTGCTTGAGCATCCAGGCGTCCTTCTGGCATTCGGCCAATTCGCTGCCGTAGTCCGGGACGCCGGTCTTCACCTCGTGCAGGGTCAGTTCGCCCGGCGGATCCTCAACGGCGATGTCCGGCTTCCGCGAAACCGATCTCGGCGTCGGATACTGAGGCGTCAACACCTTGAGGTTGCGGTGTCGGATACCCGTGAGCAGATTGTCGGCGACGAAGTTCTCCCCGTCGCGCCAGTCGTACATGTAGCGAACACGCGGACCCTTGACGTGCAGGACGTTCTGGTACGCGGCCCGCAACCTGGCGAAACTCGTCCGCTCACCCTTGGCGAGTCGCAGCATGCTGGAGCGGACGGAGAGAGTGCCGACGCCAGCGGTCGCCGACTCCGCAGCGAAGCCGGCGTCCTGAAGCGCGGTCCAGTCGTCACCGAGGATCTGCTCGAGCGCGGCTTCCTTGATGCTGTCCGGAATGCTCTCGTACGTGGCGACGAGCAGGACGACTTGTTCGAGTCGGTGCGCGAATTTGAGGACGAATCGCAGGGCCTTCCCCGGAATCGCCACGGCGTCGCCCACGTAGGGGACGACGCCGAGAATGCTCAGCCCCGCACCGATCCAGTCGCCGTGGATCAGCCCGGCGATCGTGTCGCGGATGTCGGCGAGGCCACCGACGATCCAGCCGACGACCGGGATGAAGCTCAGCGCGCCGGAGCACAGGTTCCCGGAGAGCCAGGCGATCGAGTCGCGCGGGGCGAAGTCGCCGGCGAACATGCCGAGCAGGAAGTCGGACACGTACGTCCACTTGCTGACCTGCTCGTCCGGCCGGCCCGGGTCGAGGCCCTGGTCGTCCTTGTGCGCCACCTCGTAGTCGTCGCGCAGGCCATCGCCGTCGGTGTCCTGGACCAGGGGGTCGATTCCCAGGTCGTTGATTTCCGTGCCGTCGGACAGGCCGTCACCGTCGCTGTCCACATTGTTGACGTCGGTGAGGGCTTCCTCCTCGGCGACGTCGATCAGCCCGTCGCCGTCGGTGTCCGCCTCGTTCGGCACGGGCACGATCGGCGGGACGTCGCCGGGCGCCGGCGGGGCGCGGGGCTGGTCGGGGACCAGCGGGTTGGTGCCGTTGGCGACCTCGGTGCCGTCGTTGACCCCGTCACCGTCGGTGTCCGGGTCGGTGGGCGAGGTGCCCAGGTCCTGTTCCTGGAGGTTGGTGAGGCCGTCGTTGTCGATGTCCTCGTGGCCGTCGGTGACCGAGTCGCCGTCGGTGTCGACCATGTTCGGCCTGGTCCAGCCTGCCAGCTCGGTGATCTCGAACTTGTCGGTCAGCCCGTCGCTGTCGGAGTCGACCAGCAGCGGGCTGGAGCCGAAGCGCAGTTCGACCACGTCGACCACGCCGTCGGAGTCGTGGTCGCCGTCGTAGGTGATGCCCAGCCGGGTCAGCACGTTGAAGCCGCTCGCCCAAGCCCGCCCGGCCTGGATCGTCGCCGGCTCCACGTTGGCCTTGGCCAGCATGTCGTCGGCCTTGGCCAGGTTTGCCTTCGCGTCCTCGAGATCCGCGAACGCCGCGGTCAGCCCCGCCGGGGCGGGCGCGGGTGGCGGGCTGGCCCGGAACGGCCCGATCGTCGCCTCGGCGTCCTGGATCGCCGCGTCGGCCAGCAGCCGTACGCCGGTGAGGGTCTCCACCAGGGCCCGGACGTGTGCCTGCTCGGCCTCACCGTTGGGTGGGCTGGCGCCGGTCAACCGGCTCTTGAGGAACGACTCCAGGTGCTCCAGGTTGTCGAACGCGACCTGGCCGTCGGCGGCGCTCTTGAGCCGGGCGCCGTCGAAGTATCGGCTCTCCACGTCGGCCAGCACCGGGGCGAGCCGGCTGTCGCCCAGCCCACCCTCCACGTACGGGCTCAACGCCTGGCAGGACTCGGTGACGTAGAGCTGCGCGTCGCGGGTGTACTTCGCGGTCGGGATCTTCCCGACCTCCGTCTGCCACAGGGGCGTTCCCTCGGCCGACGCCGGACCGCCGAAGAGCGCCAGCTGCGCCACGACGGCAGTCGCCACCGCCGCAGCCAGACTTCTTCGTCGTAGTCGTCCATGGAATCTCATAGATACTCCCATTTATCGATGGGGCGTGATCGTGAGCAGACTAGCTGGCAGGGGTTAACGTTCACCGTCCCTTGTCATGTATCCGGATGTATGTTCCACATCGGACTGATGGGTGCGCCTTCCCGACAAGCGTCGCCGACCGCGGCACCGCCACCGGCACGCCACCCGGGCGCGCTGCGCGAGCGGCCGACACCCGCCCGGTCGATCCGGCAGGATGGGTACGTGGTGGACGCGGTGCTCTTCGACCTGGACGGCGTGATCGTGGACTCCGAGCCGGTCTGGGAGGAGGTCCGGCGGGCGTACGTGGCCGCGCACGGCGGCACGTGGCAGCCGGACACCCAGCGCCGGCTGATGGGGATGAGCACCGGCGAGTGGGCCGCCTACCTCAGCGGCGAGCTGGGCGTCGACCGGACGGCCGAGCAGGTCGCCGCCGAGGTGGTGGCCGAGATGACCCGGCGGTACGCGGCGCACGTACCCCTGATCGACGACGCCGACGCGGTGGTGCGCCGGACCGCCGCGCGGTGGCGGCTGGGGCTGGCCAGCTCCTCCCCCACCGCGCTGATCGGGGCGGCGCTGACGGCGACGGGACTGACCGACGCGTTCGGGGCGACGCTGTCGACCGAGGAGACCCCAAGAGGCAAGCCCGCGCCGGACGTGTGGCTGGCGGTGGCGGCGCGGCTCGGCGTGGACCCGGCCCGCTGCGTGGCGGTCGAGGACTCCTCGAACGGCGTCCGGTCGGCGGCCGCCGCCGGGACCCGGGTGGTGGCCGTGCCGCACGGGTCCTACCCGCTGGACCCGGACGCCGAGGCGCTGGCGGCGGTGGTGCTGCCGTCGATCGACGCGCTCACCCCGGAGCTGGTGGAACGGCTGGGCTGAACGACTTGCTCCTGACGCGACGTCAGGTCATAGCGTCGGTCCCCGTCACCGCACGGTGCGGTGACGCGAGGAGGGAGCGGGACGTGGCGGCCACCTGGCGGATCGGTGAGCTGTGCCGGCGTACCGGGCTGACCGTCCGGACCCTGCACCACTGGGACCACGTGGGCCTGCTGCGGCCGTCGGCGCGGACGTCGTCGGGCCACCGGCTCTACGACGCGGGCGACGTGGACCGGCTGTACCGGATCGTCGCGCTGCGCGAGCTGGGCCTGCCGCTGGAGACCATCGGCGCGCTGCTGGACGGCGGCGGGGCGGGTGGGCCGGGGCTGGCCGAGCTGCTCGGCGAGCACCTGGCGCACGTGGAGCGGCAGCTGGCCGCGCTGGGTGGGCTGCGGGACCGGCTGGCCGCGCTGGTGCCGGCCGTCCGCGCCGCCGGTGGGGCCACGCCCGTCGACCTGCTCGCCCTGATCGAGGAGGTGACCAGGGTGGACGACACGATCCGGAACTACTTCACCGAGGAGCAGCTCGCCGCGTTGGCGCAGCGGCGGGAGCGGCTCGGCGAGGCGGCGATCCGCGATGTGCAGGAGGAGTGGCCGAGGCTGATCGCCCAGGTCCAGGCGGAGCTGGACGCCGGGACCGACCCGGCGGAGCCGCGGGTGCGGGCGCTGGCGAAGCGCTGGATGGAGCTGCTGGAGGCGTTCCACGGTGGCGACCCGGGGCTGCGCGACTCGCTCTACCGGATGCAGGCGGAGAACAGCGCGGAGATCGCCCAGCAGTTCGGCGGCCCGTCCCCGGAGCTGATCGACTACGTCAAGCGAGCCGCCGCGGCGGGCTGAGCCGTCGCCCGGACCGCTCGACCGCCGGTGTGTCCCACATGCCGCCCTCCTGCCTCCGACTACCGCGTTGTACCTTTCCAGGGGCACTCGGATCGGAATGATCAGGGGGCGGCCGGGTAGCGCAGCCGGTGGCGTACGTGACGATGGTGAGGGGACGGGATGAAGGCGATCGTGTACGAACGCAGCGGGGACGCCTCGGTGCTCCAGCACGTCGAGCGGCCGATCCCCGAGCCGGCCCCGGGCGAGGTGCTGGTGCGGATGGCGGTCTCCGGGGTGAACCCGACGGACTGGAAGGCCCGCCAGGCGTGGCCGCTGCCGGCCGGTTGGCAGATCCCCGGCCAGGACGGCGCGGGCGTGATCGAGGCGGTCGGCGAGGGCGTCGACCAGATCCTGATCGGCTCGCGGGTGTGGCTCTGGGAGGCGGCCTGGCAGCGCCCCTGGGGCACCGCTGCCGAGTACACGCTGGTCCCGGTCCGGCACGCGGTGCGGCTCGGTTCCGCCTCGTTCGACCTGGGCGCCTGCCTGGGCATCCCGTTCATGACCGCGCATCGCTGCCTGACCGCCGGCGAGTTCATGCCGGACAAGCTGCACGCGGGCGCGCTGAGCGACCACGTGGTGCTGGTGCAGGGCGGGGCGGGCGCGGTGGGCAACGCCGCGATCCAGCTCGCCCGCTGGGCCGACGCCTGCGTGATCGCCACGGTGAGCACCCCGGAGAAGGCGCAGCTCGCCGCGGCGGCCGGCGCCAACTTCGTGATCAACTACCGGCAGCAGGACGTGGTGGCGGAGGTCCGCAAGGTCGCGCCCGACGGGGTGCACACCATCGTCGAGGTCTCCGCCGCCCGCAACGCCGCCACCGACGTGCAGATCCTGCGGGCCGGCGGCGCGGTCTGCGTGTACGCCGACGACGGCGGCGCCGAGGTCACGCTGCCGATCCGGACGCTGATGATGCCGAACGCCCGCTGGCAGTTCGTGCTGATCTACACCGCCCCGAAGGCGGCGAAGGCGCAGGCGGTGACCGACATCGCGGCGGCGGTGGCCCAGGGCGCGATCCGGGTGGGCGAGGAGGCCGGCCTGCCGCTGCACCACTACCCGCTGGCGGCGACCGCGGCGGCGCAGAAGGCGGTGCAGGACGGGGCGGTCGGCAAGGTGCTGATCGGCACCACGGAGGCGGGGTAACGCGAAACTGATTTCGCCATCATCGGGACAGAGGCGAACAAGTTTCGCGAGAATGACGGTGCGGGCCAGCCCCGCACATGGACGGGCGGCCCCGGCGCGGTGCGAACGCCGGGGCCGCCCTCTGGGGAGGGATGCCTTCAGGAAGGTGTTCCCTACCCGTGCAGGCGACGGTACGCCGGAAAGTGTTACGGCGCGGTCAGTTCACGTACGTCGAGGCCGCCTTCCGCGTACCGGGACCGGACCACCTTCTTGTCGAACTTGCCGACGCTGGTCTTCGGCACCGCGTCGATGAACGCCCAGCGCTCCGGCAGCTGCCAGCGCGCCACCGACTTCCCGAGGAAGTCCCGCAGCTCCTCCGCGCTCACCGAGGCGCCCTCCCGGACGACCACGGTGGCCAGCGGCCGCTCGTCCCAGCGATCGTCCGGTACGCCCACCACGCACGCCTCCAGCACCGCCGGGTGCGCCATCAGGGCGTTCTCCAGCTCCACCGAGGAGATCCACTCCCCGCCCGACTTGATCACGTCCTTGGCTCGGTCGCTGAGGGTGATGTAGCCGTCGGGCGAGAGCGTGCCGACGTCGCCGGTCCGCAGCCAGCCGTCCCGGAACTTCTCCTCGTCCGGGGCCTCGTCCCCGACGTACCGGGCGGTCACCCACGGCCCGCGGACCTCCAGCTCGCCCACGGAGGTGCCGTCGGCGGGCAACTGCTCACCCAGCGGGCCGACGATCCGCGCCTCGACCCCGGCCGGGATGCGGCCCTGGGTGTACCGGTAGCGCCAGGCGGCCTCGCCGGTCGCCCCGGCCGGGGGCCGGGAGACCGAGCCCAGCGGCGACATCTCCGTCATGCCCCAGGCGTGGATGACCTCGATTCCGTGCCGCTCGTGGAACGCGTGCATGAGCGCCGGCGGGCAGGCCGAGCCGCCGACGATCACCTCCGTGAGCGAGGAGGTGTCCACGTCGTGACTGTCCAGATAGTTCAGCAGGTCGGTCCAGATCGTCGGCACCGCGCCGGCCAGGGTGGGCCGCTCGGCGGCGATCATCGCGGCGATCGGCTCGGCCTGGAGGAACCGGTCCGGCATGATCAGCGACGCGCCGGAGAGGAACGCCGCGTACGGCAGGCCCCAGGACATCGCGTGGAACATCGGCACGATGGCCAGCTCCCGGTCCTTCGGGCCGAGCCCGAAGCCCTCCGGCATGCAGACCTGGAGCGAGTGCAGGTAGATGGAGCGGTGCGAGTAGGCGACCCCCTTGGGGTTGCCGGTGGTCCCGGAGGTGTAGCAGAGCGCGGCCGCGTCGCGCTCGTCCACCTCCGGCCAGTCGTAGGTGTCGGGCCGGTCGGCCAGCAGGGCGTCCCAGTGATGTACGGCGATCCGGTCGCCGGCCGCCGCCACCAGCGGGGCCGGGTCGCCGCCGCCGACCACCACCACGTGCCGCACCGTGGTCAGCTGGCCGATCACCCGGGCGAGCAGCGGGATCAGGGTCGTGTCGACCAGCACCACCCGGTCCTCGGCGTGGTTGGCGATGTAGGAGACCTGGTCGGGGAAGAGCCGGATGTTGAGGGTGTGCAGCACCGCGCCCATGCTCGGCACGGCGAAGTAGGCCACCAGGTGCTCGTTGTTGTTCCACATGAACGTGGCGACCCGCTCGTCACCGGTCACCCCGCACTCGTCGCGCAGCGCGTGGGCCAGCCGGGCGGCGGTGCGGCCGACCTCGGCGTACGACATCCGACGGGGTTCGGCGCCGGTCCAGGTGACGACCTCGGCCGTGCCGTGCACGGTGGAGCCGTGTTCGAGGATCCGGGCGACCTGGAGGGGGGCGTCCATCATCGTGCTACGCATGGGTAACAAGCTAGTGGCGGCGGTCACACACGGGAAGCCCCGGAACGGCCGAGCCGATCGCGGAAGGTGCGTAGATTGTCCGGGTGAGCATCTCGTGGGCCGACTCGTACGTGGGGCAGCTGCGCGCCCTCGCCGGTGACCGCACCCTGATGTTCGTCGGCGCCCGGGCCGTGGTCCGGGACAACGCCGCCCGGGTGCTGCTGATCCAGCGCTCCGACAACGGCCAGTGGGCCATGCCCGCCGGTGCGATGGAGCTGGGCGAGTCGATCGCCGACTGCGCCGTCCGGGAGGTACGCGAGGAGACCGGCCTGCGCGCCCTGCGGGTCAGCGCCTTCGCCCTCTACACCGGCCCCGACCGCACCCACACCAACATGTACGGCCACACCTACCAGATCTTCACCACCGCGTTCCGGGTCGAGGAGTGGGACGGCGAGCTGGCCCGGTTCACCGACGAGACCACCGACGCCGGCTTCTTCCACCCGGAGGAGCTGCCCACCCCGCTCTCCGCCAGCGTCATCGAGACCCTCGCCGACCTGGACGTCTTCGAGCAGACCAACCGGCTCATCCTGAAGTGACGGCGCCGGCCCCCACGGGCTGCCCGTCGGGGGCCGCCCCGGTGTGCTGGCCCGGCCGCGCACCGGACCGTTCCGCACCGATCCCGGCGACCACCACGAAGGCGATGCCGGCCACCGCACCGACGCCCGGCACCTGACCCAGCGCGACCAGGCCGACGACCAGCGCGATGGCGGGCTCCAGGCTCATCAGCGTGCCGAACGCGGCGGTGGTGAGCCGGCGCAGCGCCAGCAGTTCCAGCACGAACGGGACGACGGGCAGGAGCACGGCCAGCCCGAGACCGGCCAGGAGCACCGGCCAGGTCAGGCGGCCGAACGCCGAGGGACCGACGACCAGGGTCGCGACCACGGCGGCCACCGGCATCGAGACCGTCAGGCCGCGGACGCCGGCGACCTCGTCGCCCACCCGCTGGGTGAGCACGATGTACCCGGCCCAGCACGCCGCCGCACCCAGGGCGTACGCCACCCCCACCAGGTCCGCCCCGCCGTGCCACGGCTCGGTGAGCAGCAGCACCCCGACCGCCGCGAGCGCCGGCCAGAGCTTGCTGCTGCCCCGACCGCGCGCCACGGCCACCCCCAGCGGCCCGAGGAACTCCAGCGCGCTGGCCGTGCCCAGGGGCAGCCGAGCCACCGCCGCCATGAACAGGATGGTGACGCCGGCCGTCACCATGCCGAGCGCCACGCAGGCGCGCAGGGCGGAGCGGGTGAAGGTCGACGGGCGGGGCCGGACCACGACCGCCAGCAGCACCCCGGCCCAGGCCAGGCGCAGCCAGGCCGCCCCCTCAGGGCCGACCCGGTCGAAGAGCCCGACCGAGGCGGCCAGCCCGAGCTGGACACAGGTCATCGAGGCGACCGCCATCGCGGTGCCGGCACGGGTGGAGGTCGCGCTGGTCATGCGGACAGTAGATCCCGCGCCAACCGTTCGCGTCCACGTGCCATTTCTGGACGGACCATTCGCCAATCGTGAACAATTACTCCTCGTGGACCTCCGACGCCTGCGCCTGCTGCGCGAACTGGCCCGACTCGGCTCGATGCGCCAGGTCGCCGACGAGCTGCACCTCACCACCTCGACGGTGTCGCAGCAGCTGGCGGCGCTGGCCCGGGAGGTGGGCACCGAACTGATCGAACCGCACGGCCGCCGGGTCCGGCTCACCCCGGCCGGCCGCCGGCTGGCCGAACACGCCGTGACGATCCTCGCCGCGGTCGACGCGGCCCGGCTCGACCTGGACCCGCGGGCCGAACCCGCCGGCACCGTACGCGTGGCCGGCTTCGCCACCGCCGTCCGGCGCTCGCTGCTGCCGCTCATCGCCCGGCTCGCCGCCGACCACCCGCGGGTACGCCTGCGCATCCACGAGCACGAGCCGGCCGAGGCGTACGCGTTGCTCGCGGCCGACGACATCGACCTCGCGCTGACCTACGACTACAACCTGGCCCCGATCTCCGCCGACCACGGGCTGGAGGCCGCGCCGCTGTGGTCCGCGGCGTGGCACCTCGGGGTGCCGGCCGACGCGGCGCCCGGTCCGGCGGATGACGCCCCGGCGGTCTTCGACCGGTTCCGCGACGCGGACTGGATCGTCAACTCGCGTAACACCGCCGACGAGGTGGTGGTCCGCACCATCGCCTCGATGGCGGGCTTCGAGCCCCGGATCCGGCACCGCGCGGACAGCCTCGAACTGGTCCAGGACCTCATCATCGCGGGACTCGGCGTCGGTCTGCTCCCCGGCGACCAGCCGACCCTGCCCGGCGTCCGCCTGCTGCCCCTCGCCGGACCACCGGCGCTGCTGCGCGCGTACGCCGTGACCCGCCGCGGCCGGGCGGCCTGGCCGCCGCTGGCGCTCATCCTCGACCTGCTCACCGCCCGCCCGGCTCCGCCGGGCAGGTGACCCGCGCCGAACGGTCAGAGCATCGTCTGGGACTTCGCCTCCATCTCGGCAGCGGCCTCCTCCTTCGACTCCCGGGTCAGCGGCTTGCCGCCCGGGGCGGCCGCCTTCCCGCCGAGCGGGTCCGCGCCGCCGGTGGCGCCCTGCGGACCGGTCCCGCGCAGCTGGTCGTTCGGCAGGGCCAGGGTGACCAGCACCGCGAGGATGGCGATCAGCCCGGTGGTCAGGAAGACCAGGTGCAGCGAGTCCACGAAGGCGCCCTGGATCGCGCCCCGGACCGGGGCGGGCAGGGCGAGAATCGTCTTCGGGTCGTTGATCGAGATGTTCGCGCCGCCCCGGGCCATCACCGCCGCCTGCTGCTGCGGCGAAAGCTGCGCGATCGCCCCCGGCAGCCGGTCGGCGAGGTGGCGGGTGAGCTGCGAGGAGAGCACCGCGCCGAGGATCGCCACGCCGAACGAGCCGCCCAGCGAGCGGAAGAACGTCGCCGACGAGGTGCCCGCGCCCAGGTCCCGCACGTCCACCGCGTTCTGCACGGCCAGGATCAGCGACTGCATGCACAGGCCCAGCCCGACGCCGATCACCACCATGTAGCCGAACGCCACCCAGAGCGAGGTGGCCACCTGGAGCTGCCGGAAGAGCAGCATGCCGGCGACCAGCACCGCCGAGCCGGCCACCGGGAACCACTTGTAGCGCCCGATCCGGCTCATCGCCCGGCCGGTGAGGATCGAGGTGAAGATGATGCCGGCCATCATCGGCAGCATCAGCAGACCGCTGCGGGTCGGCGAGGCGCCCTTGACGATCTGCAGGTAGAGCGGGATGAAGATGATCGACCCGAACATCACCAGACCGAGCACGAAGCCCGCCGCGTTGGCCAGCGCGAAGGTGGCGGTGCGGAACAGCCGCAACGGCAGGATCGGCTCCCGTACCCGGGCCTCCTGGAGCACGAAGAGCGTGCCCAGCACCGCGCCGGCCACGAAGAGCCCGATGATCACCCCGGACCCCCAGCGGTACTGGCTGCCACCCCAGCTCAGTGCCAGCAGCAGGCAGCTCACCCCGGCGACCAGCAGCGCCGCCCCCAACCAGTCGATGGCGTGCTCCCGCCGCTCGAACGGGATCAGCCGCATGACGTGGTAGCAGACCACGATCGCGAGGATCGCCAGCGGCACGTTGATGTAGAAGATCCACCGCCAGTTGGTCTCCGCGAAATAGCCGCCGACCAGCGGGCCGGCCACCGACGAGATCCCGAAGACCGCGCCGAAGAACCCCTGGTAGCGGCCGCGCTCCCGGGGTGGGACGACATCCGAGATGATGGTGAACGCGAGCGTCAGCAGACCACCCGCGCCGAGGCCCTGCACGCCCCGGGTGACGATCAGCTGGGTCATGTTCTGCGACAGGCCGGCCAGCAACGAACCGAGCAGGAACGTGCCGATCGAGAAGAGGAAGACCGGCCGGCGCCCGTACAGGTCCGCCATCTTGCCGTAGAGCGGGGTGGAGGCGGTGGAGGCGAGCAGGTACGCGGTCACCACCCACGAGTAGTGGTTGATCCCGCCCAGCTCACCGACGATGGTGGGCAGTGCCGTACCGACGATGGTCTGATCCAGCGCCGCCAGCAGCATCCCGGTCATCAGACCGAACATCAGCAGGCGGATCTGACGGGGGTGCAGCACGGGACGACCGTGGGCCTGGGCAGTCATCAGTCCCTCTTTCCCACGTCACACGGATCATGCCCGGCGAACACGTATCGGCGGCGCGGGCGTGACCGCCCGCGCCGCCGGCTCGGTGCTCAGTGCTTCCCTTCGGCGAACTCCTCGACGATCTTGGAGCAGAAGGCCGGCAGGTCGCCCGGCTTGCGGCTGCTGACCAGCCCGTTGTCGGTGACGACCTGCTCGTCGACCCAGGTCGCGCCGGCGTTGGTGAGGTCGGTGCGCAGGCTCGGCCAGGAGGTGATCCGGCGGCCGCGCACCACGCCCGCCTCGACCAGCGTCCACGGGCCGTGGCAGATCACCCCGACCGGCTTGCCGGCATCGAAAAAGGAGCGCACGAACCGCACCGCGTCCGGGTCAGTCCGCAGGAAGTCCGGGTTGGCCACGCCGCCGGGCAGCACCAACGCGTCGTACGCCCCGGCGTCCGCCTCCTTCGTCGTCACGTCCACCGGGTACTGCGCGCTCTGGTCGAGGTGGTTGAAGGACTGGATCGAACCGGGCTTGAGCGAGACCAGCTCGACCCGGGCTCCGGCGTTCTCCACCGCCTCGCGGGGCCTGGTGTACTCGACCTCCTCCACGCCGTCGGCGGCCAGGAAGGCGATCCGCTTGCCCTGCAGTGTCGCTGCCATGGTGGTTTCTCCTCTCCGGGGGTCACCTCCACCCGTTCCCGCCGCGGAGGGGGCGAAACCGGCGGTCCGGGGTGGTCAACACCGCAGGTTTGGCCCGACCGGCTGGGGGGACCCCGAGGTACATGGCAGGAGCAGCAGCCGAAGAACGTCGGCTCGCCACCGTGGTGGAGAGCTGGCAGGGGCGTCCCGTGCTGATCATCGGCGACGCCATGCTGGACGAGTGGCGCTTCGCGGAGTCCGAGCGGCTCTGCCGGGAGGCGCCCGCCCCCGTGCTCACCCTGCGCCGGCGCATCTCCGCGGCCGGCGGCGCGGCGAACACCGCCGTCAACGTGTCCGCCCTCGGCGGCCGGGCCGCGCTGGTGGCCCCGGTCGGCGCCGACGTGGCCGGCGACGAACTGCACGACTGTCTCGACCGCGCCGGGGTCTGGGACCGCACGGTCAACCAGCCCGGCCGGCCGACCCCGGTCAAGCGGCGGATGCTCGCCGGCAACCAGATCCTGCTCCGCGAGGACTCGGGCGACCCGGACGACGCGCTCGCCGACGACGGGGTGGCCCGGCTGCTCACCGCGCTGCACTGCGCCACCGAGGAGCTGCGGGCCGCCGCGCCGGGACAACCGCTCACCCTGGTCGTCTGCGACTACGGCCTGGGCGCGCTGCCCCCGGCCGTGCGGGCCTGGCTGGTCGCCAACCGGGACCGCTACGCCACCGTCGCCCTCGACGCGCACGACCTGGCCGACTGGCGCGGCCTGAACCCCACCGTGGTCACCCCGAGCTTCGCCGAGGCGGCCCGCCTGCTGGCCCGGGCGGCGGCCGGCTTCGGCGGCACCACCCGGACCGGCGCGCCCGGCACCACCGCCGGTGACCTGCACCTGGACCACCCGGCCGACCCGACCGACGGGCCGTCCGAGCTCGTCGTCGGCGCGGCGCCCGGCGGGGCCGGCGAGCGGACCCCGGGCAGTCCGCACCCCACCTCCGGCGCGCCCTCGACCGACCGCACCGGCGCGTCCGCCGGGCCGACCGGCGAGCCGACGCCCGGCGAGGAGCGGGTCGCGCTGACCGGCGACGGGCTCAGCGTGACCGGCATCGGCGTGACCGTGAACGCCACCGCCGGTGAGGGCGTCGACCGGGCCGTGCTGGCCCAGGCGCGCCTGGCCGAACTGCGCGCGCACACCGGCGCGGACGTGGTGGCGGTGACCCTGGACACCGAGGGGGCGGTCGTCGGCGGGGCCGACGGCAAGCCCCGGCGCAGCCACAGCACCCCGGTCCCGGCCAGCCACGCCGTCGGCGCCGGGGACGCGTACCTGGCGGCGATGACCCTGGCCCTGGCCGCGGCGGCGAGCCTGCCGACCGCCGCCCAGCTCGCGCAGCTCGCCGCCACCATCACCGTCTCCGACACCGGAACCTGCGTGTGCCGGCAGGAGGACCTGCTCGACGCGCTGGGCACCGGGCCGGACGAGGCCGACCACCCGACCCTGATCGGCGCCGAGGAGCTGACCGCGATCGTCGCGGAGCACCGCCGCGCCGGCCGCTCCATCGTCTTCACCAACGGCTGCTTCGACGTGCTGCACCCCGGGCACGTCCGCTACCTGACCCAGGCCCGGGCGCTCGGTGACCTGCTGGTCGTGGCGGTCAACTCGGACGGCAGCGTCCGCCGGCTCAAGGGGCCGGACCGGCCGGTCAACCCGGTCGAGGACCGGGCCGCGCTGCTCGCCGCCCTGGAATGCGTCGACCACGTGGTGGTCTTCGAGGAGGACTCCCCGGCGGCCCTGATCGAGATGGTCCGTCCGGACGTCTACGTCAAGGGCGGCGACTACCCGCCCGAGATGGTCCCGGAGGCGCCGCTGGTCCGCCGGCTCGGCGGGCAGGTCCGCACCCTCGGGTACGTGCCGGACCGCTCCACCTCGGCGATCATCGACCGGATCCGGGCGCAGTCGGTCACCCCGACCGTCGGTGAGGGGACGGGCAGGCCCGCGTGAACCGACCGCTCGACCTCGGCACCCCCGACCGGTTCCGCCGACCGCGGCCGGTGGACGTGCTGATCCCCACCCGCAACCGCCCGGCCGAACTGGCGGTGACCCTGTCCGGGCTGGCCGCCCAGGAGGGCGTACCCGAATTCGGGGTGGTGGTGAGCGACCAGTCCGACGACGGTCCGGCGTACGCCCACCCGGCGGCGGCCACCATGGTCCGGGCGCTGCGCCACCGGGGCCACCCGGTGCTGCTGACCCGGCGGCTGCCCCGGCGTGGCCTGGCCGAGCACCGGGCGTACCTGCTCGGCCAGTCGGCGGCCCGGTACGTGCTCTGCCTCGACGACGACGTCTGGCTGGAACCGGGTGCCCTGGCCCGGCTGGTCACCGCGATCCGGGAACTGGGCTGCGGCTTCGTCGGCAACGCCGTGCACGGCCTCTCCTACGCCGAGGACGTCCGGCCGGAGGTGCACGTCCACTACGAGGAGTGGCAGGGCCCTCCGGTCCCCGAGCGGATCCGGCCGGGCACGCCGGAGTGGCAGCGGGCGGCCATCCACCCGGCGGCCAACGTCCTGCACGTCACCGAGAAGCTGCGGCTGCCGGCCGGGGCCTGGCGGGCGTACAAGGTCTCCTGGATCGGCGGGTGCGTGCTCTACGACCGGGCGAAGCTGCTCGACTCCGGCGGCTTCGAGTTCTGGCGCCGGGTGCGGGAGCAGCACCAGGGCGAGGACGTGGCCGCGCAGATCACGGTGCTGGAGCGGCACGGCGGCGCGGGCGTGCTGCCCAGCGGGGCGTACCACCTGGAGTCGCCGACGACGGTCACCGAACGGCAGGTGGAGGCCTGGGAGGCGGTCCTCACCGACCAGCCCTCCCCGGCCTGACCCGAAGGAAGGGCCCCTTCTTAACGCCTCCGGTAGAGGAGGGGCCCCTTGTTAACACCCGCCTGTTAACAGGGGGCCCCTCCTTACTCGGCGAGCAGTTCGCGGGCGGCCTCGACCACCTCGATCACCGGCACGTCGGCGACGAAGGAGTCCCGGTGCGGGCAGTCGCCGCTGCCCGGGCGGTGCGGGTAGATGCCGGGGGTGCAGTCGACGCCGCAGACGGGGCAGTGGGTGGTCCAGGAGGCGATCGGCCGGTGCCGGGCGCGCAGCGGCGACGCCCCGTTGATCAGGTTGCCGACCCAGTAGACGCCGACCGTCGGGGCGCCGACCGCGGCGGCCAGGTGCAGCGGTCCGGTGTCGTTGGAGATCACCACCGAGCAGCCCTCGAAACAGGCGGCCAGCCCGCCGAGGCTGAGCGTGCCGACCTGCGGGCGGACCGGCACGCCGGCCGCCGCGACCACCTCGGCGACCGTCTCCTGCTCGGCCGGCGTGCCGGTGACCAGCACCTCGTACCCGTCGCCGGCCAGCGCGCGGGCGACCTCGCCGAACCGCTCCGGCGGCCAGCGCCGGCGGGTGTCGGTCGCGCCCGGGTGCAGCGCCACCCGGCGCCCGGTCGGCTCGCCCAGCACCTTTCGGGCCTCGACCCGGTCGGCGTCGATCACCGGCAGGGCGGGGGTGATCGTGGTGGCGGGCGCGCCGACCAGGGCCACCGCCTCCAGGTAGCGGATCACCTCGTGCTGGTAGTACACGTACCGCAGCCAGCGGTCCAGCGGCGGCGCGTCCTCGGCCCGCAGGCCGGCGGTGACCCGGGCGCCCAGCGCGGCGACGATCGGGTTGGAGTTGGCGCCGCCGCCGTGCAGCTGCAACGCCAGGTCGAAGCGTTCCGCCCGGGCCGCCGCCAGGAAGCCCGCCAGGTCGGCCGGGGGCTCGTCCGGGACCGGGTCACGGATCCCCGGCGCGGGCGGGATCACCAGCACCCGGTCCACCGGGCCCGGCCGGTCGCGCCAGAGCTTCGCGTGCCACGGTGCGCCGAGCAGCACGATCTCCGCATCGGGGTACGCGGCCCGCAGCGCCTCCAGCGCCGGCAGGATGAAGATGAAGTCGCCGAGCGCGTTCGCCCGCAGCACGGCGATCCGTGCCACCTCGGGTACGCGCTCGCCCACCGGGCCGAGCACGGACGGGGCGGCCACGCGACCCCTACGGCCGGTCGATCTCGTCGACCGTGGTGTCCGGGTGGTGCAGCTCCCGGTCCGCGGCGGGGTCGGCCAGGATCCGCGTACCGCCGGTGGCGGCGCGCGGGCCGGTGCGCCCGACGGTGATGGTGCGCGGCGTGGGGCGGGCCGCCCGGGGCAGGCGTACCCGGAGCAGGCCGTGGTCCATCAACGCGTCGATCCGGTCGGGGTCCACCCGGGACGGCAGGTCCACCCGGTACTCGAAGCCGCGCGTCTCGAACCCGCCCGGGATGCCCTGGTCGGCGTTGACCTCGGCCTCCGACCGGGCCCGTACGCACAGCTCCCGGTCGTCCAGCTCGACGGCGACCTCCTCCGGCGCGACGCCGGGCAGCCGCACGACCACCTCCCAGCCGTCGGCGACCTCGGTCAGTTCGACGTCGGGGCTGCCGGAGCGGCCACCGACCAGGCGGCTCAGCTCGGAACGCAGCGACTGGAGCTCACCCATCGGGTCCCAGCCCTGCTGGCGCCCGCGCCAACCCCGACCACTGCTGTGTTCCGTCATCGCACGTCTCCGATCCGCTGGTGAGCCGAGGGGGGTCGCAGCGAACTCGGGGCGTTCAGGTCGTGCTCCGGGTCCACGCCGACGCCGAGCCGGTCGACCAGCTCGCCGCCGAGCCAGGCGCTGACGCCGAGGATCGCCACGGCGACCACCTCGATGGCGATCAGGGCGCCCCCGGCGGCCCGGGAGTCGGCGTTGAGCCGGACCACCCAGACCGCGGCGAAGAGCAGGATCACCGCGACGTTGGCGGCGGCGTGGGTGAGCCCGACCCGCTTGGCGCGGGTGCCCGTGGGCAGGGCGAGCAGGTCGAACGAGCCGGCCACCGCGGCCAGCAGACCGCCGATCAGACCGACCGTGATGTTCCAGTACGCGACCTCGCCCAGGAAGTCCGGCCCGCCCACCGTGTCGACCACGTCGAAGATGACCGCGGTGACCAGGAGCGCGACGGGAAACATCACCAGCATCGGGTGCACGGGATGGCCGAGCACCTTCAGTCGGCTCTCCATCTCGGCCTCCATCGGTCGCATCCGAGCGCGCTGCGGTTCTGGCCGTACCCGCCCGCTCCGGGCCCAAAACTCGTTCGGCGCGCTCTCCTAGGCTGACGATGACGGAAACCGGCCGGTCGCGCGCCGGAATCGCCGTCATGGTCAACGGACGGGGGAGGTCGCACGTGACGACGCAGGAGATCACCACGGCGGAGGAGCTCACCGAACTGCTGGGTACGCCGAAGCAGCGGGCCCGCGACAAGGAACGCCAGGTGCTGCACGCCCGGGACCGGGAGTGGCTGGCCGCCTCGCCGTTCTGCCTGGTCGCCACCGCCGACGCGGACGGCGGCTGCGACGTCTCCCCCAAGGGCGACCCGCCCGGCTTCACCCTGGTGCTGGACGACACGACCATCGCCATCCCGGAGCGGCCCGGCAACCGGCGGGCCGACGGCTACCGCAACATCCTGGCCAACCCGCACGTCGGGCTGATCTATCTGATCCCGGGACGCACCGACACGCTGCGGATCAACGGCCGGGCCCGGCTGGTCCGGGACGCGCCGTGGTTCGACGACATGGTGGTCCGCGGGCACCGCCCGGTGCTGGCGGTCGAGGTCGCGATCGAGCAGATCTTCTACCACTGCGCGAAGGCGTTCCTCCGCTCCGAGCTGTGGCAGCCGGGCACCTGGCGACCGGACGCCCTGCCGTCCCGGGCGCGGCTGGTCAAGGAGGTCGAGGCGCCGACGGAGAACCTCGCCGACCTCGAACGCCACTACGGCCCGGACTACGCGAAAACCATCTACGTCTGACCTCGCCCCGGCCCGTGGTGCCGACCGTCCACGTTTGGGCGGACGGCTGAGGGTACTGATCAGGGGACGGCCCACCGCGTCACGCGGCGCTGGCAACCCCCTGAACACGGGTCGAGGAAGGATGATGTGCGATGCCCACGAAGAACGGCACGGGGCGCGGCAGCGGCTCGACCGCGACCACCAACCCGCCGGGCAACCAGACCCCGAACACCCCCGACATCAACGAGAGCGAGATCGCCCGCCTCAAGGTGGACCAGTTGCGCGACCGGCTCCACCGCCGAGGCGTCACCGACACCGCTGACATGCGCAAGGACGACCTGGTCAAGGCGCTGATCAAGAGCATGCGGGACGGCGCCAAGAAGAGCACCTCCGCGCGCGCCGGCGGCTCCTCGTCGCGCGGCGGCTCGTCGTCGGCCAAGAAGAGCACCTCGTCGTCGGCCCGACACACCTCCGCGAACCCGCCGGGCAACCAGACCCCGAACACCCCCGACATCAACGAGAGCGAGATCGCCCGCCTCAAGGTGGACGAGCTGCGCGACCGGCTCCACCGCCGAGGCGTCACCGACACCGCCGACATGCGCAAGGACGACCTGGTCAAGGCCCTGGTCAAGAGCCTGCGCGACGACTCCGACCGGTCCGGCCGCGGCGGCTCGTCCGGGGGCGGGGTCCGCACCGGGTCGCAGAGTTCCCGGTCCCTGAAGTACGCCCAGGAGGTCACCTCCGTCGACGACGAGCCGGAGCGGCCCGGCCGCAGCCTGGTCACCACCGACCACGACGTGATCCGCCGCTGGGCGGAGGCGCGCCGGGGCGTGCCGACCACGGTCGACGGCACCGAGCACGACGGGCACGCCGGGGTGCTGCGTTTCGACTTTCCGGCCAACGGCCGCGAGAAGCGGCTGCGCGAGATCAGCTGGGACGAGTGGTTCCGCACCTTCGACGAGCGGCGGCTGAACTTCATCTACCAGGAGGAGCGCTCCGACGGGCGGCAGAGCAACTTCTTCCGGCTGGAGAGCCCGGACCGCGAGGACGGCTGATCCCCTGATCGTGCGGAGGCCCGGGTCGACTGTCGACCCGGGCCTCCGGCGCGCAGCAGCTGCTCGACCGGCTGCGACGCCAGAGATACTGGCCCGGTTCGACCCCATGCCGTGAACCCACTGCCGGCGATCGGGCATAAACAGGTGTGAACGAACTACGCTCGCAGCCAATGCAGGTCGCCGACGACGTGCTGATCCGCGAGTCGATACGAGAACCGGAACGGTTCGCGCCGATCTTCGACCGACACGCCGCCGCCGTGCATCGCTACCTGGCCCGCAGGATCGGAGCGCCAGCAGACGATCTGCTGGCCGAGACGTTCCTGGTCGCGTTCCGGCGGCGAGCTTCGTACCAACCGATGCAGCTCGACGTGCGACCGTGGCTGTTCGGCATCGCCACCAACGTTCTGCGCCGGCACGTGCGCCAGGAGGAACGCCGATTCGGGGCGCTCGCCCGGGCCTGGCTCCTCGAGACCGCCTCGCACGCTGACGACCCGTCCGACGACCGGCTGGATGCCCAGGCACTGCGGTCCGAGCTGGCCGCGGCACTGGCGGGGTTGAAGCCCCCGGACCGGGACGTCCTGCTGCTGCTGGCGTGGGCCCAGCTCTCGTACGTCGAGATCGCCGCCGCGCTCGACATCCCGCTCGGAACCGTGCGCTCACGGATCAACCGAGCCCGCCGTCTCACCCGTGCTGCATTGAGTTCGCTCCAGGAGGACCGATGAACGAGGTCAAGTTGTTGGAGACGCACGGGCCGAACGGGCCGGACCTGTCCGACGAGGCGCTGCACGCCGCTCGTACCAGGCTGCTCGCCGAGATCTCGGCCGCCGCGACGGCCGTGCCGTACTCCACCCGATCTGCCCTGCTCAGTCGGCTCGGTGCGGTCCGGCCGGGCCGTCGGCAGCTTCTCGCGCGTCTGGCCCTCGCCGGGGCGGGGCTCGCCGCGGTGGCGGCGACGGCTGTCGCCGTCATGCCGGAAGCGTCGCAGCAGCACGCCACCCGCCCGCCCGTCACGGCAGACGGGCCGCCCCGCACCCGCCCGGCCGTGCCAGCCCGGATCAAGCTGGTCGCGGTGACCGCACCGGAGTTCCCGTACGCGCTGCCGAGCCTCGGCAAGCCGACGTTCACTGCCGATCCGGGTGGCCCCATCATGGCCGTCTATCTGGCACCGGACGGCAGCGACGTGGTGCTCACCAGCGGCACAGGGAACGAGGGCCAGCCGATGCGGGGGGAGCGCGACATCAGCGTCGACGGCCGGCCCGGCCGCATCATCTCGATATCGGACGTCTCGGGCGCCGCGGCCTCGGTGCAGCTGACCTGGGAGCGCCGACCCGACGAGTGGGTCATGATCGTCGGCAACGGCCGCCATGCCAGCGTGGAGGCCGTTCTGCAACTCGCCCGTCAGGTGGTGGACCAGCCTCAGCGTCTCGCCTTCAAGGTCGCTGTCGGCTTGGTTCCGGACGGTTGGAAACTCGGCGGGTTCAAGGACGGCGGCTCGATCATCTCCTACCGTGACCCGGCGAACCCGGACCTCGACCTGCACGTGCAGTGGACACCGAAGCCGGACACGGCCCCGGATTCCCGCATCGAGGGCTTCGAGACCGCGCGTACCGTCACGGTCAACAAGCGGCCGGCCCGGCTCGTCCAGGCAACGCAGTTCTGGCGGCTGACCGCCCCGCTCTCCGACGGATCCGGGTTCACGCTGATGACCCCGCGCTCGTTCACGCCGGACCAGGTACTCGCCGTCGCGAACAGCATCCGGCTGAGCCGCACCTAGCGGGACTCCTCGGCGCACGGATCGGCTGCTCGGGGACCCTCCGTTTGCGCGCCTACCCGGTTGAGCGCGATTTCCTGGGGTACGGATTCCAGTGCGGACGACTGAACGACGAGGAGGGTCCATGACCACAAAGGTCGAGAAGTCCATCGAAGTCAACGTGCCGGTGAGCACCGCGTACAACCAGTGGACGCAGTTCGAGGAGTTCCCCCGCTTCATGGGCGGCGTCGAAGAGGTGCGCCAGCTCGACGACCGGCGGATGCACTGGGTCGCCGAGATCGCCGGCGTGAAGCGCGAGTGGGACGCCAAGGTCCTGGAGCAGGTGCCGGACCGGAAGGTGGCCTGGGCGGCCACCAGCGGCGCCACCAACGCCGGTGCGGTCTACTTCCAGCCGATCGGCGCCGACCGTACCCAGGTCCGCCTCTCCCTCGAGTACGAGCCGGAGGGGCTGGTCGAGAAGGCCGGCGACAAGCTGCACGTCGTCGAGAAGCGGGCCGAGGCCGACCTGGAGAAGTTCAAGTCCTACATCGAGGGCCGGGGCGCGGAGACGGGCGCCTGGCGGGGCACCATCGACGAGGGCCGTACCCTCGGCACCCCCGGCGTGGAGCACGCCGCCGGCTCGCTGGGCGACGACGGTAAGGCCGGGGTCTCCGGCAAGGCCGTGGCGGCAGGTGCGGTGGCCGCGGGCGCGGCGGCGGCCGGTGCCGCCGCGGTGGCCAAGCACCGCCAGGACGGCGACGAGGACAGCCCGCCGGAGCCGGAGGGCGGGTACGTGGTGACCGACGTCCCGGCGCAGCGGCCGGCGACCTTCCCGCCCGACCCGGCCGACCCGCGCCGCAACCTCTGACCTTTCACCTCCCTGCCGGAGCGAGCCCGGCGGGCCGGCTCCCCCGTGCCGTGCCCGTCGGGCTCGCTTCGTGCCGGCCGCGGCCCCCGCGAAAACGGCGGCTCCCCCGCCGCGGTCGCGACGGGGGAGCCGGTCGAAGCTGCCGACGAGGTCAGTAGACCTTGAAGCTCCGCCGCGGGCTGTAACCAGCGGCGTGGTCGGTGTCGGCGGGCTTGTACACCCGGTAGTAGTACGTGGTCCGGCTGGTCGGCTTGATGGAGAACGAGTAGGTGCTCGACGACGAGAGCGTCCTGCTCGTGATGTTCTTCCACGAACCGCTGACCAGGCGCTGCAGGTAGACCGTCTGACCCGCGTGGCTCGGCGAGACCGAACCGGAGAGGGTCACCGTGCCGCCCAGGGCGAACGAGGTCTTCGACAGGTTCCCGGTCACCAGGGTGGCCACGGTCACCGTCCGCAGCGGAGTGACGCTGCCGGTCAGGCTGCTGGAGCCCCGGTAGAGCCACTCGTAGCTGACACCCTTGGCGGGCTTGTGGGTGTACGTGAGCGCGCCGCCGGTGCCGCTGGTCACCGTGGTGATCAACGTGTACGACGAGGCGCCCTTGTACTTGCCGTAGAGCTGGACGGGCAGCCCGGCCAGGCCGGCACCGGTGTCCTTGCGGACCAGCTTGCCGGTCAGCGTCACCGCGCCACCGTAGGTCAGCGCGGTGGTGCTGCTGCCGATGGTGACCCCGGTGCCCAGCATCGTCAGGATCGGCGCCGAGCTGTACAGGCCGGACCGGTCCCGCACCCACACCCGGAAGGTGTAGGTGGTGCCGGCGACCAGGCCCGTGACGGTGGCGGAGCTGCCGGCGCCGGCGTACACCCCGATGCCCTCGCTGACCCGGGACGGCGCGGTGGTGCCCGCGTTGGCCCGGATGATGACCTGGTCCAGGTCGGTGATGTCCGGCAGCGTCCAGCTCAGCGTGGCCCCCTGGAAGGCGCCCTGGGCCTTGAGACCGGTGACCGCTGGCGGCGCGACGTCGACCGTCCGGAAGGTGGTGCTGAACGTCTCCGTCTGGACGGTGCCCGCGCTGTCCTTCACCCCGCTGACCACGATCCGGTACGGCGTGTTGTCCTGCAGTGCCGCGGTCGGGGTCAGGGTCACGGTGTCACCGCTGACCGACAGGTCGGCGGCGACCGCGACCCCGGTACGGCCGTTGAGCAGGCGCACGGTGGACGAGGTCACCGAGGCGGCGTCCACGTTCCGGGTGAAGGTCACGCTCGGCTTCGTCGTGAGCGGCACCACCGTGGCGAAGTCGGCCGGGGACGCGCCGCGTACCCAGGCCTGCTCGCCCACCGGGCTCGGCGCGGCGCCGTTGTACGCCACGTCCAGGCCACTGTTGTAGTCGGCCAGGACAGCGTCGACCTTCTTGTCGCCGTTGATGTCGCCCACGGCCAGGCCCTGGAGGTTGTAGTGCGAGGCGTACGGGATCGACGACACGGCCGGCGCGCCGAGCGAGCCGTCGGCCTGCTGGGCGAGCACGCTGAGCGTGTTCCAGCCGCCGTGCGCCGTGACCACGTCGGTCCGGCCGTCACCGTTGACGTCGGCGGCCTCGATCGGCTCCGGGATGTCGGCCACGGGCACCAGCCGGGGGGCGTCCAGCCCACCGGTGGCGTTCTGCCGGAAGACGGCGACCTGCGAGGTCGGCCGGTTGCCGCCGAGGCTGGCGATGACGTCGGCCTTGCCGTCGCTGTTGACGTCGGCGACCTCGATGCCGTTGGTGCCCCAGGTGGAGCCGGTCGCGTGCTCGGTGCGGGTCCAGCCGGCGTCGGTGTGGTGCCAGACCCGGACGGAGGTGCCGGACAGGCCCACCACGTCGGCCTTGCCGTCGCCGTCGACGTCACCGACCTCGATCTCCCCGGAGCTGTCGCTCGTCACTGAGGAAACGGTGAAGGTGTGGTCCGCCTCCTGGGTCAGCAGCTTGATCCCACCGGTGGCCGTGGCCACCAGGTCGGCGTCGCCGTCGCCGTCCATGTCCCCAGCCGTGACGGCCTGGCTGCCGGCGGTGCCGGCGACCGGGCCGGTGGACTCCAGCGTGCCCGCGTCAGTCTGCCGGAAGATCTCCACGCCCGGAGTGGTGGCCAGCGCGACGTCCTGCTTGCCGTCGCCATTGGCGTCGACCAGGGTCAGGCTGGCGTTGTCCGAGTACTGGAGCCCGGTGGCGTACGTGACCGGGGTGCCCAGGGTGCCGTTGGAGGTCTGCGGGAAGACGAAGAGCTTGTAGTCGTTGGTCGCGTCGAAGTAGTAGCTCGTCGACATGACCACGTCGTTGCGACCGTCACCCGTCACGTCGCCGATGGCCACCGCCTCCGGCCAGGAGCCGGTGCTGGTCGACTGGGTCGGCCCGAACAGCGGCGCCTCGCCGCTGGCCAGCGACAGGGTGTAGGCCCGGGCGTCGAGGGCGCCGTTGTAGTTGCGCACCGAGACGTAGTAGGTGCCCGCGGCGACCTTGGCGGAGACCTTCTCCGCACCACCGGCGGCCTGCGTGTCGGACTGGCCGACCAGGCGCAGGTTGCTGTCGTAGACGGCGAGGACCGGGTCCACGTTCTGCGACAGGTTCCCGTCGTAGGCGGGCGGGTTCACCGTGACGTCGACGGCCTTGAGGCTGTCGACGGAGAACTTGTACCAGTCGACATCGCCCTCGGCACCGATGGTGCCGGTGACCGAGGAGCCGAGCGGGGTGGCCCGGGCCGGCACGTCGTTGGGCTCGTTCGCGCCCAGGGACGGGGTCGGGAATTCCGGGGCCCAGCCGCCGCCGACCGAGGCGTACGCGTCGAGGACGCCGTAGCCGTAGTACGGGTCGATGCCGCGCGGGCCGGCGTCCCGGGCGTTCTTCCGGAGCCAGGAGAGGACCTGCGCCGGGGTCAGCGACGGGTACAGCGTCCGCACCAGCGCGGCGGTGCCGGAGACGATCGGGGCGGAGAAGGAGGTGCCGTCGCCGATGTAGTAGTCCCCGCCCGGACCGGTGGAGACGATCCCCGCGCCGGGGGCGGCGATGTCGATCCAGTCGCCGTACGAGCTGAAGTCGGTGAGCTTGCCGGCGGCGTCGGTCGCGGCGACCGCGATGACCTCGGAGTACGCCGCCGGGTACTGGGCCCGGCCGTCGCCGTCGTTACCGGCGGCCACCACGACCACCACGCCCTTGCCGGTCGCGTACTTGATCGCGTCGTGCAGGGCCGAGTCGTCACCGGGACCGCCGAGCGACATGTTGATGATCTTGGCGCCGTGGTCGGCGGCCCAGATCACGCCCGCGGCGATGTCCGAGTCGTACCCGGAGCCCTCGGCGTCGAGGACCTTGACCGGCATGACGCGGGCAGTCCACGCGGCGCCCGCCACGCCGATGCCGTTGCCGGTGTTGGCCGCGGCGATGCCGGCGACCATCGTGCCGTGGCCGTTGTCGTCGGCCGGCGCGGCGCCCGGGGAAAGCACGTTGTAGCCGGTCACCGTCCGGCCGGTGAGGTCCGGGTGGGTGACGTCCACGCCGGTGTCGACCACCGCGATGACCTGGCTGGTCGAGCCCTTGGTCCGGTCCCACGCCTGCGGCAGCCGGACCGTGTTCAGGTAGTTCTGGTCACCGTAGGTGTACGCCGGGTCGTTCGGCGCGACGGTGGCCTTGCGCTTGTAGTCGAGGCTGACGCCGGCGACCGCCGGATCCTTGCGCAGGCTGCGCATCAGGTCGACGGCGGAGCCCTTTCCGTGCACCTTGACCCACCGGGTCCCGCGGATGGCGGAGCTGGTGCGGACGTCGCGCCGGGAGAGGACCCGGTCCTTCGCGGACTTGGCGGCGTCGGACTTGAAGCGGACCAGGACGGCGTTCGCGTCGAAGTCGCGCTCCTTCAGGTCGCGCGGACGTTCCAGCCGCGGCAACTGCTTGGCGCTGAACTCGTGATCGGGTGACTGGGCAGCGTAGGCAAGGTACGCGGGCGGGACGAGCGCCCCCGTGACGGCCAGTGCGAGCGCAGCCACCGCCGAACGGCGGAGTGGCAAGAGAACCCCCGTGTTGAAGGGATGTAGAAGGCCGCAGCCACGTTCCCGGGCTTGCAGGCGATCGCAGTCTGCCAGACGGGAAGCCGCGACACCAGCGAAAAACGGCTATGTTGCTGGTGTCCGAATGAGCCGGCCCCGATGGGACCGGTTGGTGCTGCTCCAGTGGTCCGTTTTGCGATCCGGCCCGGTCCGCACTCAGTAGTCTGGGCCGGACGTCGGTCACCGCCCCTCGACCGTTTCGCCCCCCTCGGCGTGATCGCTGGAACCGCGTGGAGGGCGGACCACATGAGCCTGGACGAGACGTACGAGCGCGGCCTGCGGGTCACGGAGCAACTGCTCGGTCAACGGCTGGACCTGCCGATGGGGCCCGGCGAGCCGGCGTCGGGGATCGATTTCCGCAAGCTCTCGGTGGCGCAGACGTTCGGCGAGTCGTGGACGAGAACGGCGCTCGACACCCGCGGCCGGAGCCTGGTGTCGGTCGCCATCGCGGCCACCCTCGGCGCTTCCGAACCGCTTCGGGGCCAGCTCCGAATCGCTCTGAACAGTGGCGTCACCAAGGACGAGATCGTCGATCTCTTCATCCACCTGCTGGCGTACGCCGGTGCGGCCCGGGCGTTCGAGGGCTACCAGATCGCGATGGCGGTCTTCGCCGAGCACCCGAACCAGGACTGACCACGGCACCTGGACCGGCGGCCCAAGACCTGGGCTGCGGTACCGAGCCACCGGCTCCAATCCATTCCGTCAGGGCGACCGGCCCGGGGGCGTGTCGCGACGATCGAGCTGGTCGACGAGGTCGCGGACGGCGGCGTGGAGGTCCTCGTCCGGAGTGAACCGGTGGCCTACTCGGCCCGCCAGCGGGCGGCGTGATCGACCCCGGGAAACAGCGAAGCCCAGCTTCGCGGTGCCGCCCGAGCCACAGATGGTGGCCTCGTTCGGCGTGCCGCTGACCTGGGCGCATGGGGGCTAGTAGCGGAAATCCTTCCGACATCCCTCAACGCTTCCCGATCCTGTGGGGACCTTTTGCGGACAGGATGCGGACCGCCTCTGCTAGGCGGACGGGGACGGGGCCTCCGGTGGGCGGCCGGCGGCGCGTCGGGCGTCCGCGACGGCGACCCCGAGCAGCACGACGACAGCGGCGAGGGCGGCGAGCAGCGGCGGGCCGAAGAACAACAGCGGCGCCAGCAGAACCAGAACGCCGATGCCGACGAGCCGGCGCACGGCGAGCCGGTTGAAGACGACCCGTTCCAGCCGACTGCGGCCGAACAGGAAGATCGCCGGCCCGCCGAGGATGACCGCGAGCCAGGCCGGCACGGAGGGCCCCTGGGGATTCGCCAACACGATTTCCGAGCCAGCCGCGGCGAAGGTGATGCCGAGCACCATGAGCAGATGGGCCACGCCGACGATCCCGCCGGCAGCTGCCCGATTCGACGCCATGTCGACGGCCTCGGCCAGCACTTGGCCCGCACGATAGAAGTAGATCCGCCACATCAGCACGGACGACAGGAACGTGACCACCAAGGCCGCCTTTGCGGCGAGCGTGGTGGGGTGGGTGGCGTAGGTGAGGCCGATGGACAGCACCGTCTCGCCGAGCGCGATCAGCAACAGTTGCTGGTAGCGCTCGGGGAGGTATCGGCTGCTGGACGTCGCCCACGCGCTGGTCGGTGGTCGGCCCATGCCGGGTACCGGCCATCTGGCCCGCGCCACGACCAGGTCCACGGTGATGGCGACCAACCACAGGGCCAGCCGGTAGTTTCCGTGCATCGCCGCCCCGGCGAGCCAGATGACGCCGGAGACGCCGGCCCAGATGGCCAGGCGGGTGTAGAGCGCCCGTACCTTCCCGTGCTCCCGCAACAGGGGCCGGAGCACCAAGGGGCGACCGACATGCAGCACCACGTACACAATGGCGAAGGTGGCGCCGCGTTGCTCGAACTCGTACAGGGACGTCGCCATGATCAGCAGGCCGAACGCGCTGACCAGGACCAGCAGCTGAATCCAGCGGTTGCGGTAGTCGAACCGGCTGGTGAGGTACGCGGTGGTGGTCCACAGCCACAGCAACGGCAGGGCAAGAACGACCGTGTACAGCAGCGACAGCCAGCGCACGCCCACGTTGTCGGAGAGAAGGTCCGGCCCCATCCGGCTGACGACCCCGACCAGGGCGAAGACCAACACCAGGTCGAAGAACAGCTCCAGGAAGCTGGCCTGCTGGGCGTCCTCCTCGCCGCGCATGATGCCCCCGGTATGCGCCGGCTCCGATGATCGCCCCATCCGCCCATGGTCGCGGCAGGATCGCCTTGCCCGCGCCGATTTCGCCCGTTTCATCGACCGGCGGTGACGGCAGTAAGGCTGACGCGAGCCAGGCACTCAACTCGCGCTGGTAAATCAATCGGCAAGCGGCACCGACACTCGTAGCGTCCCCAGGATGGGCAGCAACGACGGGCGTGATCTGGTCCGACGCGGGTACGACGCACTCTCCTACCACTACCGATCGGACGACGCTGACGACGGTCAGTACGCTCCCTGGCTCGCCGAACTACACGGGCGCCTGCCGGCCACGGCAGCGGTCCTCGATCTCGGATGCGGCTGTGGCGTGCCGGTCGCCCGCTTCCTCACCGACGCTGGGCACCACATCACCGGCGTCGACATCAGTGGCGTACAGATCGAGCGGGCACGGCGCCTGGTGCCCACCGGCACCTTCATCCGGGCCGACGCCACCCGACTCGACCTGCCACCAGCTTCGTTCGACGCCGTGGTCTGCCTCTACGCCCTCATCCACATGCCCCTGGCGGACCAACCGCGGCTCATCAAGAGACTCGCCACCTGGCTACGGCCCGGCGGCTGGCTGCTAACCACCGTCGGCAACAACGCCTGGACCGGCACTGAGGACAAGTGGCTCGGCGGCCCCGCCACCATGTGGTGGAGCCACGCCGACTCCCCCACGTACCGCTCATGGCTGCAACAGGCAGGGCTGACGATCACCGCCGAGGACTTCATCCCGGAAGGCACCAGCGGGCACGCCCTTTTCTGGGCACAGCGCCCACTACCCGGATGACCTGGAAGAGGACCAGGGCAATGATCAGCGGCCTTTGAGTGTCTCGCCGGTCGCGGCGTGGGAAGCGGACCATTTGCGGACCGGCACCGTCGGCAGCGGCGTGGTCGACCTCGGGAAACGGCGAAGCCCGGGCCGTTGACCTGGGCTTCTGCACCGAGCCGCCGGACGGAATCGAACCGTCGGCCTTCGCACTACGAGATCAAACTGTGCGCCTCGCCAACCTAGGCGCGGGTGCCTTGAGAACGACTGGCCAGCTAGCGCAGCGATCGGTACGTCGCGCGGATGTCTTCCGAGAGCAGCTGCGGCTGTTCCCAGGACGCGAAGTGCCCACCCCTGTCGTGCGTGTTGTAGTGGACGAGGTTGGGATACGCCCGCTCCGCCCAGCTGCGCGGAACCCGGTAGATCTCGTCGGGGAAGATGCTCACGCCGACCGGGATCGTCACACCCTTGGTAGAGAAGAAGGGAAGCTTGCTCTCCCAGTACAGCCGCGCCGAGGACACCCCGCTGTTGGTCAGCCAGAAGAGCGTGATGTTGTCCAGAATGTCGTCGCGCGTGAGGTCGCTCGGCCTCTGCAGACGTCCCTCGAGGACCTGCTGAACGATGCCGGGCTGACCGCTCCCGTCGCCGTGGTCGATCATGAACGCGGCGAGATCGATGGGTGAGTCCGCCAGGCCGTAGAGCGTCTGCGGGCGCGTCCCCATGATCAGCCCGTACGCCACGTGCGTCCCAAAGAACCCGAGCAGCTGCTCGTACGTGCCCCGCTCCTCGTCGGAGAGACCGTCCGGCGCCGGGCTGCCGGCAAAGGCCGCGAGGAAGAGGTCGGGCGGAACCGCGCCGGGCATGTTGGTGTGGATGCCGATCAGCTCCGGTGGCGCCGGCTCGGCGGCCGCCGGGTCGGCGCGACCGCCGGCCATCGCGTCGACGACGATCGCGCCCCAGTCACCGCCCTGCGCGACGAACCGGGTGTACCCGAGACGCTTCATCAGCTCGACGTAGGCCTTGCCGATGTGCACGGGATCCCAGCCGGTCGTGTTCGGCTGACCGGAGAACCCGTATCCGGGCATCGACGGGATCACGACGTGGAAGGCATCCGACGCGCTCCCGCCGTGCGCCGTCGGATCCGTGAGCGGGCCGATGATCTTCAGCTGCTCGATGATCGACCCGGGCCAGCCGTGGCAGACGACGATCGGGAGCGCGTCCTCATGCTTCGAGCGAACGTGGATGAAGTGGATTTCCAGACCGTCGATCTCAGTGACGAAGTTGGGGAGAGCCTTCAGCCGCGCCTCGATTTTGCGCCAGTCGTAGTCATTCGCCCAGTAGCGAGCGAGGTCCTGCATGAGCGCGAGCGGCACGCCCTGCGACTCATCCTGGACGGTCTCTTTGTTCGGCCAGCGCGTGGCCCTGATGCGCGCGCGCAGATCCTCCAGGTCCGCCTCGGGAACCTCGATCTCGAAGGGCCGCACTTCTGCGACGCCCATTCGCGCTTCCGTCTTGACGGCCACGCAGGCCTCCCTTCTGCTTAACGCCGTTGAGGTCGAGCGGGTGGTCTCCGCCCGGCTACCGCAGACAATTGGGCGTGCCCCGGCTCCTGCCTCCCGCGGGGCGTCTTCGATGAAGGCGCCGCCCGAACCTGTGCCAGGCCAGCAGGGGCACACGGCCCCATCTGCCCAGAGCGTAGGACGCGTTTCCCCGTGTCCGGAGCCATACGAACAATCCCGCATGGCCTTCCGGGACGGGCCGGGCGCCTGAGTCAGCTGTTGCGGCCGGATCTCCTCGTCGGGCAGTCAAAGCGCCCACTGCCTCGCCAGGTTTAGTGGACGGGCGCTTGGGCAAACGGCCTGGATCGCACCAGAGCTGAAGTGGGAAGAATCCGTCGGAGGCAGCGATGCGCCACTCACCACCCCGCCGCCGCGACAACCCCGCCGAGGCGAGAGTGACCATCGAGCGCCGGGTCGCGGACGTTTTCAACTTCTACCGCAACTTCCAGAACCTGCCCCGCTTCCTGGGCGACGTCATGGCCAATGAACAGATCGGGCCAGCAACGTTCCGATGGACAATTCGGGGACCACTCGGCGTCAGACTGAGCTCCACGGTACGGCTCACCGAGGAGCGCACAAACCAGTTGCTCCGGTACGAGACCACTGCCATGCCCGGGATGAGAACTCACTGGGCGGTACAGTTCACCCCTGGGTCTGACCCGGGCCGGACCGAGGTCCACGAGGTGCTCAAGACACCCTTCGGAAGGCTGGGCCGCATCGCGCTGACCCTGGCCGGGAAGCCGCCCGCCGCCGAGGTAGCGGCGAACCTGCGCAGGCTGAAGCAGCTCCTGGAGACAGGAGAAGTTACTGACACCGAGCACGCGGTCGCCGGCAAGTTTGGGCGGAGATCCGTCGGCGATCACCGCCACCCCGATTGAGCGAACGGCGGAGGGCCGGGAGTATCGACTCCCAGCCCTCCGCGCGTCTCAGGGTGCGTCGGCGCACCTACCGCCTCACGAGCCAGCCGGCGGGTTCACCACACTGACGGTCAGGACGTTGCCCGACTGCCCGGTGACCGTGGCCGTCACACCGTGACCGGCCACCTTGACACTGTTCTGAGGGTTCGCGGTGCTGTAGTACGCCGCCGGGTTGCTGTCGTTGAACATCGGGATGCCGGCGTTGGCCGGAGCGCACGCGGCCAGGGTCTGGACGGTCTGCGACTTGCCGCTGCCCGCCAGCACCTCCTTGTGCAGGCACATCTCCGGCACCGACTGGACTCCGAAGGTCGCGTCGAACGGCTGGCGACGGTTGCTCGGCGCGGTGCCGTCGGGGTAGGTGAACGGCGCGGGCCGCGCGTCCACCGGCAGCGAGAGGCCGGTTCCCGGGTGCTCCGAGGTGTTGTTGTCCTCGACCGTGTGGTCGACGAACCAGACCAGCAGGCCCGGCCGGAACGAGAAGAACTCGACCTTGTCCGGCGCGGTGTAGGCGTAGCTGAACTGGTAGGGGCCGGTGCGCAGGGTGTCGTCGTAGCCGACGTACTGCCGGCTCTCGAGCAGGTAGTACCGGTCGGCCGTGGTCGGCACCGTGCCGGTGGCGAGCTGCCACTGGCCCGTCGCCACCCATCCGCCGGACTGCTCGGCATCGTCGGTGAACAGCGTCGTCCCACCCGACTTGGCGACGATGTCGTCGAGGAACGCGCCGGCGAAGTGCACGCCGCCGTCCGTCTGGTACCGGAACCGGAACTGCGTCGCCGCGCCGTTGGCGTCGTACGAGAACTTCAGAGTCGTCCACTTGCCGCTGGACGACCCGGTGACCGGCTTGCCGGCGCGCAACCAGGTGACGCCGCCGTCGGTCGAGTACTCGCCGTACAGGAAGTCGTAGCCGGACTCGATGTCGTACCACGCCTTCGCCGTCACGGTGACCCGGGACGCGGCGGGTACGGCGCGAGAGAGTGACTCGTTCAGGTGGTCGGCGCTGCCGGTCCACCAGGCGTACTGGCCGGAAGTGGGCGTCGCGTACGTCTTCGACGTGGTCGCGGACGGCAGGTTGACCTTGATCGCCTGCGCGTTGGCGGCGTTGGCGTCCTGGGCCGGATCCAGCAGGACCGTGCCGCTCTGGCCGAGGTTGACGTCGCGGTAGTCGAGCCAACCGAGGAACAGCTTCTCCTCGGGGCCCATCAGGCCGGGCGTCGTGCCGATACCCTCGTTCGCCTCGACGCCGTGACCCAGCCACGAGCCCGAGCTCATCAGCGTCCAGAAGGCGGTGCCGTTCTCGCCGCCGGCCGTGTCGTAGTAGTCCGGCAGCCCGAGGTCGTGGCCGAACTCGTGAGCGAAGACGCCGAGCCCGCCGTTCTCCGGCTCAGTGGTGTAGTCGCCGAGCCAGTAGTTCGAGTTGCCGATCCGGGCGCCGCCGGACAGGTTCGCCTGGCCGCCGATGCTGGGGCCGGTCAGGCCGTAGTCGGTCTGGTTGACATACCAGCGGTGCGACCAGATGGCGTCGGCGCCCTGCGCGCCGCCGCCGGCGTCCTCGCCCTGACCGGCGTGGACCGCCTGGAAGTGGTCGATGTACCCGTCCGGCTCGTTGTAGTTGCCGTCGTTGTCGAAGTCGTAACGGTCCCAGACATCGAACTGCGCCAGGTACGAGTTGATCTGGTCTGCGGTCATGGTCTTGAGCGCATTCTGGTACCAGGCGTTGCCGGTGTCCGTGATGAACGCCCACGAGCCGCCGAAGTCCTCGATGGCGTTGTCGCCGTAGTAGGACTCGTTGTAGGGGACCTGCACCCAGTCGCTGACCGTGTTGGTCACCGAGTACTTGCCGGAGGAGAGGTGCTCGTAGAAGCTCTTCATCGACTCGCCGGAGCCGTTGAAGAGTTCCTCGTAGTGGGCGGTGTTGAAGTCCGGAGCCCAGGTGGTGGAGTTGTCCACCGACCGGTCGGGCTCGGAGATCTGGTTGTGCAGGGGACCGGGCGCGGTGCCGTAGCGGCCCACGCTCTGCGTCCCGAACTCGGAGAGAATGGTGAAGATCTTGTCGGTCTTCTCGAACGCGACCTCAACGACGTTGTTCGTCTCGGCGTCGACCGTGACGTTGCCGTTGGCGTCGATTCGCGCCTCGCCGCGGGCGACCTTCGCGAGCGCGGCCTTGCGCTTCTCGATCCACTGCTTGGTGCGTGGGCCGGGACGGTTGTCCGGCCGATGGGCCGCGGCGCTCGCCGAGGCCTGAGTCGAACCGTCGTTCGCGACACGTGCCGCGCTGGCAGGCTGCTGGAGGACCGCGGCTGCCAACGCCACACCGGCCACCCCGACGACAGTGGAGCGGCTGAGCTTCCTCATCGTGGGTTTCCTCCCCCGAGGTGGATGAATGGATACGTCTCACTCCATGGGTGCGGCGAGTCTTGCACAATCTCGCAGCATTCGGTCAGAGTAGATATAGAGCGGTCCGGATGGACGATCGTCCGCAATGCTTCTCCGATCGTCCCGCCCGGGCCGTCGAAAGGTACGACCCGCGTTCTCGCTGCTCACAGCGCTCCTACCGGCTGCGAATGACGGCCGGTGTCGACCTCCGGAAGCGGCAGGGCGGCGACGCCTGGGAGGGGACGCTACGTTGACGGCCGTGTCGAGCGCTGTCGAACCATGGCGGGGCCCGGTGTGGCCGTGGCGCGAGTGACGATCACGGGGCGTGGCGATTCTTCAACCTCCACTAGGGTCACGGCGAACAGGTTCCGCAGACCACCGTCACATCCCTGCACGAAGCCGCCACGACGCTACACCGCGAGGCGCACACCCTCCTGCAACTGATCAGCGACGATGACTGCGCCGCCGGCCTCGCCCGACTTCGGCCGGAGGCGAGGACCGGTACCGGGCCGGTCATCGACGCCCTGGACGTGCTCGTGCTCCGCTGATCGCCCCGACGTCACTGGGGCTCTTAGCCGTTCGTCTCTTCTCGGACGGGGACGATGTGCCGGCGGCGGCGTCGGCTGGTCTGGCGAGGCTGACTCCACGCGACCTGCGCCACACGCCTGCGAGTCTGGCCGTGCGGCGGCCGCGGCGCGGGATGCGGACCAGGTGCGGATCGGCACAGCCGGCGGCAGTGTTGTCGATCATGAGAACGGCGAAGCCCAGGCCGATGACCTGGGCTTCTGTACCGAGCCGCCTGACGGAATCGAACCGTCGACCTAGGCATTACGAGATCAATTTGCCTACCTCGATCTACCTGCCCGAACCCCACTTGGAATGCGGAAACCGCTCTCGGCATCTCTCAGCGTCAGCGGTCAAAGGTCGACGTCATGAGGACCGAATGAGGACTGAGATTCCCCAGCGTTCGGTCACCAGGTCACGCCACCCATGAGTGGCGGCAGTGCCGTACCGTGGTGGCCCTTGCCGGAGCAATTACTAACCCTATTCACCGGACGCCCGAGCATGAAAGTGAAGGCCGTCGATGCACATCGCAGGCTGCCTGCCCTGTGGAAGTCTCGGCGGTACCTCGTCGTGATCCGGACAATGTTTGGCTCCGACCTCATGGGCCCTGACATTTATGGCCGCGAGATGCGACTCTGGCAGTCGCTGGGGCCGGCCAAGTATCGCCTGCGATCCGCCTGTCTCGCCGTCCTGCTGGCCCTGGCCGGAGTCGCGGTCTTCCTGGGGTCCATGACCCTCGCCACCCTCTTTGCGGGTGTCGAGTACGGGCACCAGGCGCGGGTAGTTGTGCACGACTGCCAGCAGGTTGGCCCGATAGGCCGGCACGGCTTCGGTTACTGGTGGGAATGCGATGCGGTCGTGACCACGCCCGACGGCACTGTCCGGAAGGCCCGAATAGACCCGCCGGACGTCGCACCGGATGATCGGGGTCGGTCGATCGAACTGCGCGAGGCTTGCCGTAGCAAGGAAGGCTCCACCAAATGCTCGTACGGTAGGCCAACCAGCCGCCTGCTCAACTTCGGCTTACTGATCATCGTCAAGCTGGGCTGGCTGGCGTTGGTCTTCAGCGGCTTCGGGGTCCTGATGTTCCTGACCCGGGCGCTCCTCGGCGCGCCCCTGTACCTGCGCTTCCGCGGTCGCCGACCTCCGACCGCAGATTTATGAGATCAAACTGCCCGTCCCGCCGGCCTGCGCACATGGCGCTCCGGCAGCAGAAACACCCCTCGACATGTCACAGCACTCCCCCGCGGTCCGCCAGCTTTTTGCGGACTAGATGCGGACCGCTCGCCTGGCAGGTCCGGACTCCCGCCGCTTCCTCACCGGCTCGACGGCATCGGCTCGCCGGACAGAATGCCGTAGACGAGATCGATCAAGAACATGACGCCGGCCGCAGCGAAGATCACGCCAATCATCCGTTCCAGCAGAACGAAACGCGCCAGACGCTCGTCGTACTGGGCATCCGGTAGCCAGCGCCACGGCGGTACTCGCCGCAGCACACTCGCGGTGGCCATCGACCGTCGCACGTGCCACTCCGTCACGCCTCGGAAGTTGGTGGCCAGGGCGACACCGATGAGGCCGATGGTCAGACTCATCATTACAGCGGCCACAAAGCGCCATGTCTCCATCTGACCTCCTTGGCGTGGGTCACCGATCATATGCGGCCGTGCCTTGCGAAGATCAAGACTCTTGTCGGCCAGTGTCGGACAAGGGCTGCTGACCTGCTCGACCTTGTCGCCTGCCGTTGCTGGCCGCCCGTGCCCGTCGTCCGGTTTGGCTGTATGAATGGCTGTACGAGACAAGTCATGATCTGTGCATGCCTTTTGCAGGGAGCGAGTACGCGCAGCCGTTCGACCTGGCGCTCTTCGCGCTGGCGTTCATCGTCCTTGGCCTCGTCACCATCGGCCAAGGCCGGATATACCGGTGGCGTCGCACCCGAGGCAAGGAACCTCTCCTACCTGCCTGGGTTCCGGGCGGCTGGTGGCCTCGCCATCCAATGGCAACTCTCCGCGCCGGCTGGGCAACGACGGGGGCCGGTGTAGCCCTGCTCTTCTTCGCGGTCTACCGGCAACTATCGGCGTAGCAGGTACTCGAACCCACGGCTGGCCCGTCGCAGCCCTCGGATCAACCGTTCCAACCATGCATGGCTCGCCAGGGCACGCGGCTGGCTGACTGGCAGCACTATGGTGGCTCCGTGGTGAAGCTGGGGCATGGAACCTTGATGTTCGTGCGGGACCGGTGGCTCTGGACGGCGTTGGGATCGGGCGTGGTTGGCGTGGCAGCTGTCACCGTCGCCTGGGAGGTCATGCCCCCAATTTCCGAGTGCCTGAACTCAGGCGTCGATGGCGTGGCGTGCGGGGCGGCGCAGGGCATGGCTGGCCTGTTCTTCGCGTTTCCCGCAGCACTCCTGGTGGCGCTACTTGGCGCAAAGCTTCTCCGTGTTCGCCAATGGTGGCAGGTAGGCGCATCGGCAACGTTCCTGACGGCTGTCCTCACCACGGTCACCCACATCGACACCTGGCGCGCTCTAGCCGCGCTCGGCGCTGGGGTCTTCTTCCTTGCCGCTGTCGCGTTCGATCGCGTTCGCGCGTGAGTTGCTGGTTCCTGTCTAGGTGGAGCGGATCTCCTCGTCGGGCAGTCTCCGACCGTCCAGCTTCCCCGGACGGGGACCAGGTGGAGCGCCCTACCGGACGAACGACCTGGTCCCCGTCCGGGGAAGCTGGTAGCCCTTGTGGTGCCCGGCGAGGTGAGCCGCGGCGGCATCTCTGAGGAGGGCCGGGGTTCGGGGCAGAGCCCCGAGGTCTTCGTGGACTGGTAGTCCCGACGCATGGCCGGCCAGCCCGGCCGATGCCGGCCGGAGGTCGCCAGCAGGCCGGGGCCGGCGCGGCCCGCTTGCGGGCCGCCTTGATCTGATAGGGGCCAATTCGGCAAGTTAGGCTTGCCGCCCGCATGTCCCGTCACGGGAGATGCTTGACACGGCGTCCCACCTGATGTTTGACATGATCCTCAAGCAGCGCCGCGGAGGCCCTCACGGTCTGCGACAGGAGCGCGCGTCGCGGCATGAGCCGACGGGTCGGGTCATCCACTAGGGTCCGGGTCGTGGCAGCCGAAGCAGCCGGAGCGTTTCGTCGGACGGCGATCGAACGATCAGACCAGCGCGTCGCATGGGAACGAACGGACCATGCCTTCTTCGCTTCCGGAGCGTGTCACATCCTGGCCTGGGTGTGTCGGGATTCCTACCCGGATCGGCCGATTGAGATCGCAGGGGTGCGCGTGGCGGGCGGCTGGCAGGTCTTCCACGCCTACGCGGTCTGGGATGGCTGGGCGTTCGACCACTCGGGCTGGAATCCCGAGCCGGAATTGCTGGCGGCTAACACAGCCTTCGAAGGCCGCCCGCTGGAGCCCGTCAAGATCGTGGATACTCTCGCCGAGTTCTGCGAGACGCACCACTCCCGCATGCCGAACCAGTACTGGCAGGATCCGCTCCCCCGCGCTCGCGACTACGTGAGCCGATACACCCCACCTTGGGCGTAGCGCCTCCGGCCTGGCAGCGGTGGCCCTTACAGGTGATGCACTCTGCACGGCCGTTAGGGTCGCGAGATGGGTCACGGCGGCGAAGATGACGTGGAGCGCCCCTTGGCCGGGGTCGTTTGACGGCGGGTGTGGTGCGGGTTGGAGACACGGTGCGTCGCCCGGCCTCGCCCCGGCGACGGTCCGGTACGCGCACCGGGTGCTGTCGCTGGCCCTGGCGCACGCCGTTCGGGACGGCCGCATGCCCCGGAATCCGGCAGAGGGTGTGCGCCTGCCTCGGGTGGTGCGGGAGGAACCGGTGTTCCTCGATCACGACCAGGTGGCGAGGCTCGCGGAGGCGTGCGGGCGGTACGGGCTGCTGGTGCAGTTCCTGGCCTACACGGGTCTGCGGTGGGGTGAGGTGTCGGCGTTACGGGTGTCGCGGCTGGGTCTGCTGCGGCGTCGGGTGACCGTGGCGGTCGCCTTTGCGGGGGTCGGCGGTGCAGCGGATGCTCGGGCACGCCTCGGCGTCGATGACCCTGGATATGTACGCGGGCCTGTTCGGTGACGACCTGGACGCGGTTGCCAACCGGCTGGACGAGGCAGTCGCGGCACGGGACGCGGACTATTTGCGGACTGGCACGGCCGGCGGCGAGGTTGTCGACCTCGGGAAACGGCGAAGCCCAGGTCGCTGACCTGGGCTTCTGTACCGAGCCGCCTGACGGAATCGAACCGTCGACCTACGCATTACGAGTGCGTCGCTCTAGCCGACTGAGCTAAGGCGGCAACGATCGTCAAGTGTACGGCACACCGCGGCCGACGCCGAACCGGATCCCCCGCAGCCGGATCCGGACGCGGGGGCGGTTTCGGTACGTTCGCGGGAGAGCATTCGCGACCGGGCACGACTACCCTGCGGCGGGTGAGCGACGATCAGGTTCCGCCGCAGCCGTCGATCCCCGAGGCGCACCCCGGCGAGCGGGCCAGCCGCCGGCCGCGCAGCCTCGACCCGTTGGAGCTGGGGTTCACCCCGCGCAAGCCGGTCCCCTGGCTGGCGCCACTGCTCTTGATCAGCACGGGCCTGCGCACGTTGCTGGCGCTCCTGTTCGGGGCGTACCTGGACAAGCGGGAGCTGCAGAACGCCTTCGGCGACGACACGTTCCGGCAGGTCGGGCCGGACGGCGGGCTGTGGCTGGACTACGTGGCCGACCTGGGCGACGGCTTCGACGCCACGTACTCGGTGGCGTACCTGCTCGCGCAGCCGGAGCTGGAGGTCGACGGGCACCGGCTGCCCCGGGCGCAGACCCTGGTGATGGGGGGCGACCAGGTCTACCCGTCGGCGGCCTACGCGGCGTACGAGGACCGGTGCAAGGGGCCGTACCAGGCCGCGCTGCCGGTGTCGCCGCCGGAACGTCCGACGCTCTTCGCCGTCCCCGGCAACCACGACTGGTACGACGGCCTGACGGCGTTCCTTCGGCTCTTCGTCCGCTCCCGGGACCGGCACTTCGCCGGCTGGGGCACCGGGCAGTCCCGGTCGTACTTCGCGGTGGAACTGCCCGCCGACTGGTGGCTGCTGGGCCTCGACGACCAGTCCGGGTCGTACCTGGACGACCCGCAGCTCACCTACTTCGACGAGGTCGCCCGGAAGCTCACCGCGCGGTCGAAGGTGATCCTGGCGGTGCCCGCGCCGACCTGGGTCAAGGCCGCGGACCACCCCACGGCGTACGACTCGATCGACTACTTCATCCGTACGATCATCGCCCCCACCGGGGCGCAGGTGCGGCTGCTGATCTCCGGCGACCTGCACCACTACGCCCGCTACACCGGCCCGGAGCGGCAGCTCATCACCTGCGGGGGCGGCGGCGCCTACCTCTACCCGACACACGAGCTGCCGGAGAAGCTGGAGGTGCCGCCGCGCGACACGCTGTCCCGCCGGGCCAGCCGCACCCGGGAGTACGAGCTGGCCGCCCGCTACCCGGACAAGGCGCGCTCGCGCCGCTACGGCTGGGGCATCTTCGCCCGGCTGCCGTTCCGCAACCCGGGCTTCACCACCCTGCTGGGCACCCTGCACACGCTGTTGATGCTGGCCATGGCCGGGGTGACGGCGAACCAGGTGGGCACCACCGAGCAGCGGCTGCTCAGCGTCCCGCTGGTGATCATGGTGGTGGTGACCATGCTGAGCGCGGCGCTCTTCGCCAAGCCGCCCAGCGCCGGCGGGAAGCGGCACGCCCGGCACTGGATCCTCGGCGTCACCCACGGGCTCGCCCACGTGGCGCTGGCCGCCGCCGGCACCTGGCTCTGGCTGAAGCTGCCCTTCTACGACTGGCCCTGGCCGCTGCCGGCTGCCGCCGCGGCGGTGCTGTACGGACCGGTGATCGGCCTGGTCGCCAGCCAGCTGGTGGCGCTCTACCTGCTGGTGGCGGGATCGTTCGGGGTGAACGTCAACGAGCTCTTCGCCGGCCAGGGCATCGAGGACTCCAAGGCGTTCCTGCGCTTCCGCATCGACCCCGACGGCACGGTGACGATCTACCCGATCGCCGTGGACAAGGTCTCCCACGCCTGGCAGCTCAACCCCGACCAGTCCCCCACCGCCTCCTGGCTCCTGCCCAAGGATCCCCTGGCCCCCCGCCTGGCCGAGCCCCCCATCGTCCTCCGCTGACCGCCCAGCGGGGTCAGGGGGTGTAGTGCTGGTCGTGGGCCTGGCGGGGGGCGCAGACGGCGGCGCGGCTGCAGGAGCAGCGGGAGCCGTCCGCGTCGAGGCGCACGGTGACCGAGTCCCTCGGGACGCTGTGGCCGACGACCCTGCCCTCGCCCTCTGAGGTGGAGACCCGGCTGCCGATCGCCGGGGCCGACTCCTGGAACCGCTGGTAGAGCGGATGCTCGTACTTCAGGCAGCACATCAGCCGGCCGCACGCCCCGGAGATGCGCAGCGGGTTCAGCGGCAGGTCCTGATCCTTCGCCATCCGGATGGTCACCGGCTCGAAGTCGTTGAGGAAGGTGGCGCAGCACAGGTCCCGACCGCAGGAGCCGATCCCGCCCTGCACCCGCGCCGAGTCGCGGGCCGACAACTGCCGCAGCTCCACCCGGCAGTGCAGCGTCGCCCCGAGGTCGCGGACCAGGGAACGGAAGTCCACCCGGTGCGGCGCGGTGAAGTAGATGGTGGTCCGCTCGCTGCCGGCCTCCGGCCCGCCGAGGACGTGGTCGACGGCCACCACCTTCATCGGCAGCCCGTGCTCACGGATCAGCCGCTTGGCGGCGACCTTCGCGTCCGCCTTGCGCCGGCGCAACAGCTCGTCGCGGCGCAGGTCCTCCTCCTCGGCCAGCCCGGCCAGCTTCGGGAAGGCGGCGGTCTCCTCGGTGACCCACTGCGCGGCCCAGACGCACTCGGCCACCTCCGGCCCCTCGTCGGTGGGCACCAGCACCTTGTCGCCCACCTGCGGGCGCAGCTCGCCCGGATCGAGGTAGTAGAGGCGCCCATACCGGTTGAAACTGACCGCGCAGAGCATGCCCATGCCCACCACCCTACGACCTTCGCCCGGTTCCGGCCGGGCCGGCGGTCGCCGTCCGGTCACCCCGAGCAGCGATCCACGATCGTCGACTCGACCGGATTTCCCCACCCATCGTGCCGTTGATCCTCGCCCGGACGGCTGAAACATGAACCAGCCGGAGGACAAGCGGCGGCCGACCGCGTTGAGTGACAGACAGACCTGCGGGGGGTGCAGGGAAGGCCACGGCGTCGCCGCCGGAGCCCCGGCCACGGCCGGCCGGCACCGGCGCGCGACGCCGTGGACTCGTGCGGGAACCGGCTCAGTGATCGATCCGGGTGGTGCCCCCGTGCTGCAGCACTCCGGCCACCCGGTCCCGCCAGGTCGTCTCCGCCAGGCTCGGCGCCCACTCGCGCAGCAGCGTCTCCGCCCCGTCGTACGCCACACCGAGCACGCCCAGCACCCGGGTCGCGATCTCGGCGGCGGCGAGCGCCCCGGACCGGTCGCCCTCGGCGCCCGTGGGGCCGGCGGAGTGCACCATGACCGCCTCGGCCGAGCGCAGCACCTCGGCCAACGCCCGGGCCAGGGCCAGCCGGCTGCCCTCCACCCAGTCGGCCAGCGCGTCGGCGTAGCCGGCGGTCGACTCCAGCCGCCCGACCAGGCTCTCCGGCCCCTCGTCCAGATGCCGGAGCAGCGCCGCGCGGGCGTCCTCGTAGGCGGCCGCCGCCGGCCCCGACCAGGCGACCGGGTCGGCGAGCATCGCGCAGGTGTCGTCGTACCCCCGGACGAGCTGGCGCACGGCGTGGCCGGCGCCGGCCAGCGGCGCCGGATGCAGATCGAGGAACTCGCGCACGGCCTCGCCGGGGAGCACCTGCATGCGGCGCAGCAGCGGCCACAGCGGGTGCCCCTCGGGCGCACCGGCGGCGAGCAGCGTGTCGACCCGGGCGAGCAGGTCGAGACCCGGCTCGGCGAGGCGGTCCAGGGCGTCCATCACGCCTCCCGGAGCAGGCGGCGCCGGGCGGACTCGTCGGTCGCCGCATAGCGGTCGGCGGCGCTGCGCAGGGCGGCCGCGGCGGCGGAGAGCCGGGCCGCGGCGGCGTCCGCCTCGCGGGCCCGGTCCCCGGTGGCGGTGGTCCACTGCCGGTGCAGCGCCCGGCCGACCTCGCCGGGCCGCCCGGCGGCGTGGGTGCCGAAGGCGGGGTGGGCCGGGTCGGTGGCGGTCACCGTGCGGGACAGGGTGGCGAGGGTGGCGCTCGCCTCGTCCAAGCGGGCGGCCAGGGCGCGCAGGCTCTCCATGTCAGGCTCCCGCCAGCGGCCGGTAGGCCGCGAAGGTCTCGTTGTGCAGCTTTTCCCGGGCCCACTGCGCGGCGTCGGCGGCGGCGGTGACCGCGGCCCGCACCGAGCCGGCGACGTCCCGGGGGTTGCGCTGGTGCAGCGAGCCGAGGAAGCGGACGTCGGTGATCCGCCCGTCGGCCGTCACCACGACCTCCACCAGGCCGTCCGGCGAGCGGATGGTGACCTCGACCGTCGCCACCGCCTGGTCGAACTCGGCCTGCAGGGTCTCGATGCGCCGGTAGCGCCGCACCGCCTCCTCGATCCAGGCCTCGTCGATCTCCCCGCGCGGCATCGGCGGCTCCTCCCGGCTGACCCGTCACTGAGCGTGCCGCCACCGTCACCACGGCACACCGGACCGTACCGCACGCCAATCGCGCGTGTCGATGCCCTGTGGACAACGCCGAAAGCGGGGTCCTAGCCCTTCCAGAGGGCGAGCATCATCGCCTCCACCGCGATCCGGGGCTTGACGTTCGCCTCGATCGCCACGCGGCACTCCAGCACGGCCTCCAGCCGGCGCAGCGCCCCCTCGGCGTCCCACTTCTGCGCGCCGGCCTCGGCCACCGCCGCGGTGTCGGTGTGCACCGGGGCGACCGGCGCCCGCAGCGCCATGGTCAGCGCGTCCCGGTAGAAGCCGGCGAGGTCGACCAGCGCCCGGTCGAGCGCGTCCCGCAGTGCCCGGGTCGCCCGCGACTTCTGTTGCTTCTCCAACTCCTTGAGCTGGCCCGCGGCCCCGCGCATGACTCCCGCCGCGCCCCGGCCGGTGCCGCCCGCGCCGAGCGCGGTCTGCAGAGCGCTCCGCTCCGCCTCGTCGATCTCGGCGACGGACGCGGCGGCCTCGGCCTCGGCCGCCTCGATCAGCGCGGACGCGGCGTCGAACGCGGCACCCACCCCGGTCAACCGGCGTGGCACGGCCAGCACCGCGTCCCGGCGCTGCCGGGCCTCCGGGTCGAGGGCCAGCCGCCGGGCCCGGCCCACGTGCCCCTGCGCGGCCGCCGCGGCCCAGCCGGCCACGTCGGGCGCGATGCCGTCCCGGCGGGCCAGCACCTCGGCCACCGCGGCGGCCGGCGGCTGCCGCAGCGGTACGAGCCGGCAGCGCGACCGGATGGTCACCGAGATGTCGTCCGGGTGGATGGAGGGGACGCAGAGCAGGAAGACGGTACGCGGCGAGGGCTCCTCGATCGCCTTGAGCAGCGCGTTGCTCGCCCTCTCGCCGAGCCGGTCGGCGTCCTCGATGATGACGATCTGCCAGCGCCCGCCGGAGGGCGTGCTGGCCGCCCGAAGCACCAGGGCGCGCGTCTCCTTGACGCTGATGGAGAGCCCCTCGGGTACCACCAGCCGGACGTCCGCGTGGGTGCCGGCCAGGACGGTGTGGCAGCTGGGGCACTGGCCGCAGCCGGTGCCGTGCACGCACTGCAACGCGGCGGCGAAGGCCCGCGCGGCGACCGAGCGGCCGGAGCCGGGCGGCCCGGTGAAGATCCAGGCGTGGGTCATCCCGGCACCGGGTTCGCCGGCGGTCGCGGCTTCCGCCGGGCCGGTGCCGCCGGCCGCCGGGTTGCCCGGGCCGGTGTTCGTCGGCTCGCCGTCGAACTGGTCGGCGAGCGCGTCCAGCTCGTCGTAGGCGTCGTCCTCGTCGTCGGTGCCCGCCGGCGGGGCGGCGGCCGCCGGGCGAGCCGCCGGCGCGGCGGAAGCGCGCAGCAGGGCGGCGGCCGAGGCGGCGGCGCGACGCAGGGTCGTCACCGCCTCGTCCTGCCCGACCAGGTCGGCGAAGACGTCCGCCATCAGGTGGGGCGCTCCATGGTCACCAGCTCCGCGTCGGATAACTCCGGCTGGACGGTGGTGTCCGGGCCCTGGGCCGGCCGGGGGTGCACGATGCCGGCCGGGTCGACCAGGAACTCGTCCACCCGGCGGGCCACCGCCGCGGTGATCTCCTCGACCGGGCGGGAGGCGTCGAGCACCAGGTAGCGCTTGGGGTCGGCGGCGGCGAGGTCGAGGAAGGCGTACCGGACCCGCTCGTGGAACGCGACCGACTCGGCCTCCAGCCGGTCGGCGCCCTCGCTGCGCGACTCCACCCGGGACAGCCCGGTGTGCGGGTCGACGTCGAGGAGCACCACCAGGTCCGGCTTGAGCCCGCCGGTGGCCCAGGAGGAGAGCCAGGAGACCTCCTGCGCCGGCAGCGTCCGGCCGGCTCCCTGGTAGGCCAGGGACGAGTCGACGTACCGGTCGCTGATCACCACCGCGCCGCGGACCAGCGCCGGCCGGACCACCGTGGCGACGTGGTGGGCCCGGTCGGCCGCGTAGAGCAGCGCCTCGGCACGCGGGGACGGGGCCCCGTCGCCGGCGTTCTCCAGCACCAGCGAGCGGATCCGCTCGCCGACCGGGGTGGCGCCCGGCTCACGGGTGACCACCACGTCCCGGCCCTGCTCCCGCAGCCGCTCGGCGAGCGCGGCGAGCTGGGTGGACTTGCCGGCGCCCTCGCCGCCCTCGAAGACCACGAAGAGGCCGGTGGAGACGAAGTGCTCGGCCGGCATCAGCGGGCGGCCCCGGATCGAGCCCCAGAGGTCGGCGAGGACCGGTACGCCCTTCTTGTCGTCCATCTGGCCGAAGGCGCTGATCCCGGCGAAGATGCCGGCCGCGCCCGCGACGAGCAGCAGCAGCCGGGTCGAGGAGACCGAGATGCCGAGGTCCGCGATGGTGAGCTTGCGCGAGCCGCCGACGCCGACCAGGAGGCTGCTCAGCGCGATGGCCAGGATCAGCACCAGCCGGGTGCCGATCTGCACCACCGCGAAGACCCGGCCGCGTACCTCGTCGGCGACCTCGCCGCCGAGCAGCGTGGTGCCGGCCAGGAAGGCCATGCCGGCGCCCGCGCCGACCAGGATCGCGCCGACGATCGCCATGGAGAGGTGGATGGCGAAGGCGAGCACCAGCACCGAGGCGCTGGCCAGGACGATACTCATGCCGAACCAGCGGCGCCGGGACATGTCCCGGACGATCAGCGGACCGGCTCCGATGCCGATCGCCAGGCCGATGAAGATGGCACCGAAGAGCAGGAAGAACGCGGCGTCCCCGGCGCCGAGCGAGGCGGCGAAGAACTTGGCCGTGCCGACCACGATGCCGCCGCCGGCGAACGCGCCGAAGATGCCCAGCACCAGCCCGCGGACCAGCGGAGTCTGGCCGATGTACTTCCAGCCCTCGGTGAACTGGCGCATCATGCTCTGCTCGGCGCGCTCCCGCTCGTCGGCCTGCGCGTGGCTGATCTCCTTGATCCCGACCGCCACCACGATCGCGGTGGCCAGCCGGGAGAACGCGTTGAACCAGAGCGCGAGCTGTGCCGGCTCCGCCCAGGACGGCATCTCGCCGCCGGTGATGCCGCGGATGCTCCGGTCGAGCACGGCCAGGCCGATGGCGGCGGCGATCGGGGTGAGGCCGTACGTGGTGATGAGGGTGAGCTGGTTGGCGGTCTCCAGCCGGGCCCGCGGGATCAGGTTGGGGACCGCGGCCTCCTTGGCCGGGATCCACATCAGGGTGATCGTCTCGATCAGGAAGGTCGCGATCGCCGCCCAGGTGACCACCAGGCCACCGCTGGTCCCGGTGAGCGCGACCAGCGGGATGGAGGCGAAGAGCACGAAGCGCAGGACGTCGCAGATCACCATCGTCCAGCGCCGGTCGAACCGGTCGGCGAAGACGCCGGCCACCGGGCCGAGCAGCAGCGCCGGGAGCAGCCGGATCGCGATCAGCGTGCCGAAGGCGGCACCCTTGGCGGTGTCGCCGGAGACCTGGGCGGCGGCGAAGACGGAGGTGGCGAGCAGGCCGAGCCAGTCGCCGAAGGAGGCGGCGCCGAGCACGATCCAGAGCCGGCGGAACGGCCGGATGCGCAGCACCGAGCGGATGGCGGCGGCTCCGGACCGGTCGGCCTGCGCCGCAGGCGCCGACACGCCGGACGACTCGCCGTTCTTCTGGCTTTCGATGGCCGTACCTCCACGTGCCGGCCCAGAGTTGGGCAGTCCCGGTGGAACACTCTAGTCCCGGCGAGAAGCGTCCCCCTTCGCGACATTCGCCTGCTTGCCGAGCCTAGGCCGCCAGCACCACCGCCCGCAGCCCGGACAGACGCGAGGGTATTTCGCATTGACGCCCAGACAGTTAGCGTGCAGACGTGGCCACCGACAGTGACAAACTTCGCGATCGCCTCGAACGGGCGACCGCGCACCTCGACCCGCCGTACGCCGTGGTCGACCTCGCTGCCCTCGACGCCAACGCGGACGCGCTGGTCGACCGCGCCGCCGGCAAGCCGCTCCGGGTCGCCAGCAAATCGGTGCGGGTACGCGAGCTGCTGACCCGGGTGCTGAAGCGGCCCGGATGGCGGGGCGTGCTGGCCTTCACCCTCCCCGAGGCGATCTGGCTGGCCCGCACCGGCGTCAGCGACGACGTGCTGGTCGCGTACCCGACGGCCGACCGGGGCGCGCTCGCCGAGCTGGCCGCCGACCCGGCGATCGCCGAGGCGGTGACCCTGATGGTCGACGACACCGCCCAGCTCGACCTGGTCGACGAGGTGTGCCCGCCGACGCGCCGGCCGGCGCTGCGACTCTGCCTGGACCTGGACGCGTCCTGGCGACCGCTGCGGGGCCGGGTGCACGTGGGCGTGCGCCGCTCCCCGGTGCACAGCGCCCGGGCGGCCGGCGCGTTCGCCGCCGCCGTCGCCGGCCGGCCGGGCTTCCGGCTGGTCGGGCTGATGTCGTACGAGGCGCAGATCGCCGGCCTCGGCGACGCCCCACCCGGGCAGGCGCTGCTCGGCGCGGCGATCCGGGTCGCACAGCGCGGGTCGTACCGGGAACTGCTGGCCCGGCGCGCGGCGGCGGTCGCCGCGGTACGCGAGCACGCCGACCTGGAGTTGGTCAACGGCGGTGGCACCGGCAGCGTGGCCGCGACCAGCGCCGATCCCGCGGTCACCGAGGTCACCGCCGGATCCGGCCTGTACGGGCCGACGCTCTTCGACGCGTACCGTGCCTGGCGCCCGACCCCGGCGGCGTTCTTCGCCTGCGCGGTGGTCCGCCGCCCGGCGCCGGGGCTGGCCACCGTGCTCGGTGGCGGCTGGATCGCCTCGGGGCCGGCCGCCGACAGCCGGCTTCCCCGGCCATGGCTGCCGGCGGGCCTGAAGCTGCTCGGGGCCGAGGGCGCGGGCGAGGTGCAGACTCCGCTCGCGGGCCCGGTCGCGGACACCCTGCGGGTCGGCGACCGGGTCTGGTTCCGCCACGCCAAGGCCGGGGAGCTGTGCGAACACGTCAACGAGGTGCACCTGGTCGACGGCGACGTGGTGGTCGCCACCCGGCCCACCTACCGGGGTGAGGGCCACGCGTTCCTCTAGGAAGCGGAAACGGTGACGGCGGGCCCCCGGCGCACCTCGGGAACCCGCCGCTCGCGTCCGGCCCGGTCGCACCCGGGCGTCGCACCTTTCCGCCGCCGGCGCCGGCCGGCGCCGCCCTGCTCAGCTCGGCTGGGCGACCTCGGTCCGGGCGTCGACCTGCCGGTGCAGGTACTCCCGGATCAGCGCCTTCGACTCGACCAGCACCTGATCGTCGCCCTCGGGCTTGCGGCGGAACGCCAGCTTGATCAGCGCGTCGGACGCCTCCACCGCGATTTCCAGGTGGAACCGGAGGTCCGGCACGCCGGCCAGACCGAAACGCTCGGTGAGCAGACGGGCCAACTGGTCGGCGATCACGCCATTGTTGTCCCGCTGCTCGTCGAGCAGGTGCAGGTCGACCACGTCGCCGAAGTGCAGGGTACGGAACCCGGGGACGGTGCGGTGCATCGTGATGTACTCGTCGATCGCCGCGTCGACGCCGTCCCACCAGTGGGTCAGGTCGTCGGAGGCGAACCGCTCGTCGAGCCGCTGGAGGTAGGACTCCATCGTGCGCAGGGTCAGCGCCTGCACGATCGCCCGCTTGTCCGGAAAGAACTGGTAGACCGACCCGATCGCCACCTCGGCACGCTCGGCGAGCAGGGTCGTGGTCAAACCCTCGTACCCCACCTCGTCGACGAGCTCGGCGCAGGCGTCCAGCATCCGCTGGACCCGCGCGACACTTCGACCCTGCACCGGTACGCGGCGCAGCGGCCCGGTCGTGGCGGCTGGTGTGGACACTCGGCGCCACCCCCCTTCGACGGATGAACATATCTGCAAGTCACCAGGCGGTGACTACCGATACAACGAGCGTGCCCCGTTTGCGGTATTTACCGGGAACCAGGTTCCTGATATGAAGTCAGTTCATATTCATGTCGAGGAGCTTGAATGGCGAGTACGCCCGCCGCCTGGTCCAACTGGGCCGGCAACCAGCGCAGCACCGCCGCCCTCGTGGTCCGACCCCGGACCGTCGAGGAGGTCGCCGCGGCGGTGCAGGCCGCCGCCGACGCCGGCCGGACAATCCGGGCGGCGGGCAGCGGACACTCCTTCACCGGGACGGCGCTCACCGACGGACACCGGATCGACCTGACCGACCTCGACACCGGCGTGCACGTCGACACCGCCCGACGCCTGGTCACCGTACCGGCCGGGATGACCCTGCACGCCCTCAACGAACTGCTCGCCACGCACGGCCTGGCACTACCCAACCTGGGCGACATCGACGCGCAGACCGTGGCCGGGGCGCTCGCCACCGGCACCCACGGCACCGGCGCGAAGCTCGGCTGCCTCTCCACCTTCGTGGTCGGGCTGACCCTGGTCACCGGCACCGGCGAGGTGCTGCGCTGCTCCACCGACGAGCACCGGGACGTCTTCGCCGCCGCCCGGGTCGGGCTCGGCGCGGTCGGCGTGCTGGTCGAGGTCACCCTGCGCTGCGTCGACGCCTTCGTGCTGCGGGCCCACGAACGCCCGGCCGCGCTCGCCACCGTCCTCGCCGACCTGCCCGACCTGATCGCCGGCCACGACCACGTCGAGTTCTACTGGTTCCCGTACACCGACCGGGTGCAGGTCAAGACCAACGACCGGGTGCCCGCCGACGACCGGCCGCTGCCCCACTGGCGCGGCTGGCTGGACGACGAGTTCCTGGCCAACACCGTCTTCGCGGGCGCCTGCCGGCTCGGCCGGGCCGTCCCGGCGCTCGTCCCCGGGATCAGCGCCGCCTCCGCCCGGGCCCTCACCGAACGCACCTACACCGGCCGCTCCGACCGGGTGTTCTGCACCCCGCGCCGGGTCCGCTTCGTCGAGATGGAGTACGGCCTCCCGCGCGCCGCCCTGCCGACGGCCCTCGACGAGCTGCGGCGGATCGTCGACACCCTGCCGTTCAAGGTGCAGTTCCCGGTCGAGGTGCGGTTCACCGCCGCCGACGACATCTGGCTCTCCCACGGGTACGGACGCGACTCGGCGTACCTCGCCATCCACCAGTACGTCGGCGCGCCCTTCGAGCCCTACTTCCGCGCGTTCGAGGAGGTGGCGACGGAGCTGGGCGGCCGGCCGCACTGGGGCAAGCTGCACTACCGGGACGCGGCGTCGCTCGCCCCGGCGTACCCGAAGTTCGGCGACTTCCTGGCCGTCCGTGACCGCCTCGACCCCCACCGCCGGTTCGCCAACGCCTACCTCGACCGGGTGCTCGGCGGCGCGCCGTCCGGGGCGACCGCCTGACCGGAGGCCCCGAGCGCCCCCACGTACCCCATCACCCGGTCGTACGCGGCCCGGTAGTCGCCCAGCGCGACGGGCGCGGCGCCGGGCTGGGCGAGCGCCGCCGTCAGGTCGATCAGCCGCAGGTCCGGCACGAGGTCGGTCCAGGTCGGCAGCGCCTCCATCCGGGTGACCGTCCAGTGCCCGGGGCTCACCTCGGTGAAGGTGGCCCGGGCCATCACCCCCTCGCGGTTGTCGGCGACCGGCTCGGCGTGCCGGGCCAGCTCGTTGCCCATGCCGAAGACCACCCACTTGTCCCCGAAGCGCTGGAACGGCTGCACCGCGTGCGCGTGGTGCCCGAGGATCAGGTCCACGTCGGGCGAGGAGATCAGCTGCCGCGCCCAGTCCTGCTGGTCGGCGTCGGGCAGGTGCTGGTACTCCGTACCCCAGTGCAGACTGAGCACGACGATGTCGGCACCGGCGGCCCGCGCACGGTGGGCGGCAGCCAGGATCTCCGGCGGGTCGATGAGGTTGGCCAGCCACTCCCGGCCGGGCGGGCGGGTCAACCCGTTGAAGTTCAGGCTGTACGCCAGGTGCGCGACGCGGATCCCACCGACCTGGTAGATCCGCGGGGTGGTCGCCTCGGCGGCGCTCCGGGCGCTGCCGGTATGCCCGAGGCCCGCCGCGTCGAGCGCCCGCAGCGTCCGGTCCACCCCGTCCGGGCCCTGGTCGAGGGTGTGGTTCGAGGCCGTCGAGCACCCGTCGAAGCCTGCCCACCGCACCCCGTCGAGCACCTGCGGAGGCGCGTTGAACGACGGGTACCCGGAGAACGGACCCGCCGGGTCGGCCAGCGGTGTCTCCAGGTGGCAGAGCGCGAGGTCCGCGCGGCGGACGACCGGCGCCACCCCGGCGAACATCGGGGCGAAGTCAAAGCCACCCGCCCGGCCGGCCCTGGCCGCGTCCCGGCCTGCCTGCTCGGTGACCTCCGGGTGGACCAGCACGTCACCGGCGGCCACCAGCCGCAGGACCCGGTGCCCGGCCGCGTCCCGGGCCGGCCCGGGTCCGATCGCCGCGGTGGGCGCCGACGACGGCCGGGGGTGCAGCTCCGCCGGCTCGGCGGGGCCGAGCGCCCGCGCGCCGAGTACGGCGACCACCAGCAGCACCAGGGCCACCCCGACGCCGAGGAGCACCCGACGCGGCACTACCCGGACGGACATGCCCTCACGTTAGGAGGGCCGCGCCCATCGGGACGCCTCGAAAGGGGCATTTAGCCCATTCGGGGTCGCGTCACTCGGGCGTGCTGGTGGCCTTCTTCGGGGCAGCCTTCTTCGCGCTGGTCGCCTTCGCCGTCGTCGTCTTCTTCGCGGCCGTGGACTTGGCGGCGGCGGTCTTCTTCGCCGCCGTCTTCTTGGCCGGGGCCGCCTTCTTCGCCGCGGCCTTCTTCTTCGGCGCCGGACCCTTCGCCCGCTTCTCGGCGAGCATCTCGGCGGCCTCCTCCAGAGTCAGCGCCTCCGGGGTCTGCCCGCGCCGCAACGACGCGTTCGTCTCGCCGTCGGTGACGTACGGCCCGAACCGGCCATCCTTGATCACCAGCGGCTTCTCGGTGAGCGGGTCGGCGCCCATCTCCCGCAGCGGCGGCGCGGCGGCCCGGCGCTGGCGGGTCTTCGGGGCGGCCAGCAGGGCGAGCGCCTCGTCCAGCGTGACGGTGAACATCTTGTCTTCCGAGTCCAGCGAGCGGAACTCGTCACCACGCTTGACGTACGGGCCGTAGCGGCCGTTGTTGGCGAACACCTCGCCCCCGTCCGGGGCCACCCCGATGAGCCGGGGCAGGCTGAGCAGCTTCAGCGCCTCGTCCAAGGTGAGCGTGTCCGGCGACTGCGAGCGCAGCAGCGAGGACTTCCGCTCGCCGCTGGCCACGTACGGGCCGAACCGGCCGGACTTGAGCAGGATCGGCTCGCCGGTGGCCGGGTCGTCGCCGAGCTTGCGCTCGCCCCCACCGCCGAGGAACAGCTCGTGCACCTTCTCCGGGGTCAGCTCGTCCGGCGCCAGCCCCTCCGGGATCGGCGCCCGGTCGCCCTGGGCACCGCCCTCCTCGCCCTCGGCGGCCGGGGCCGGCTGCTCGCCCGGCAGCGCCCGCTGGAGGTACGGCCCGTACCGGCCGACCCGGACCACGACCTCGCGCCCCTCGTCGTCGGTGAAGAGCGGGATCGAGTTGACGCTGCGCGCGTCGATGTCGCTGAGGTTCTCGGTGACCAGCTTCTTCAGGCCGCCCGCATGGGCGATCGCCTGATCGCCGGTGCCGTTGGTGCTGCCGAAGTAGAAGGAGGTGAGGAAGTCGACCGCGGCGTGGTCACCGCCGGCGATCTCGTCCAGCTCGTTCTCCATGCTGGCGGTGAAGTCGTAGTCGATCAGGCGCGGGTAGTGCCGCTCCATCAGCCCGATCACCGCGAACGCCAGGAACGACGGGATCATCGCCTGGCCGCGCTTGGAGACGTAGCCGCGGTCCTGGATGGTCTGCATGATCGACGCGTACGTCGACGGGCGGCCGATGCCCAGCTCCTCCAGCGCCTTGACCAGCGACGCCTCTGTGTAGCGGGCGGGCGGCTGGGTGTGGTGGCCCTGCGCGGCCAACTCCTCGGCGGTCAGCGGCTGGTCCTTGACCAGGGTGGGCAGCCGCCGCTCGGCGTCCTCGGCCTCGGCGTTCTCGTCGTCGCTCGACTCGACGTACGCGCGCAGGAAGCCCGGGTCGGTGATGGTCTTGCCGGTCGCGCCGAAGTCGGCCTCCTCCTGCGCGGAGGAGAGCGCCCGGATGCGCACCGAGACGCTGGAGCCGACCGCGTCGGTCATCTGCGAGGCGATGGTGCGCCGCCAGATCAGCTCGTAGAGCTTGAACTCCTCGGCGGACAGCTCCTTGGCCACCTCGCCCGGGGTGCGGAAGTTGTCCCCCGCCGGGCGGATCGCCTCGTGCGCCTCCTGCGCGTTCTTCACCTTGCCGGTGTAGCGGCGCGGCTCCGGCGGCACGCTGCGCTCGCCGTACAACTCGATGATCTGCCGGCGGGCCGCCGTGATGGCGGTCTCCGACAGGTTCACCGAGTCGGTACGCATGTAGGTGATGTAGCCGTTCTCGTACAGCCGCTGCGCGGTGCGCATCGTCTGCTGCGACGAGAAGCGCAGCTTGCGGGCCGCCTCCTGCTGCAGCGTGGAGGTGATGAACGGCGCGTACGGCCGGCGGCGGTAGGGCTTCTCCTCGACCCGGGTGACGGTGAACGGCCGCCCCTCCAGGCGGGCGGCGAGCCCACGCGCCCCGCCCTCGTCGAGGTGCACCACCCCCGCGCCGGCCCGGACCCGGCCGGTGGTCGGCTCGAAGTCCTTGCCGGTGGCGATCCGGTCGCCGTTCAGCGCGATCAGGGTGGCGTTGAAGCTGCGCGGCCCCTCGCCCGGGTTCGCCACCGCCAGGGTGGCCAGGATGTCCCAGTATTCCGCGGTGCGGAAGGCCATCCGCTGCCGCTCCCGCTCGACCACGATCCGGGTCGCCACGGACTGCACCCGGCCCGCCGAGAGCTTCGGCATGACCTTCTTCCACAGCACCGGGGAGACCTCGTAGCCGTAGAGCCGGTCGAGGATGCGCCGGGCCTCCTGGGCGTCGACCAGGTCCCGGTCGATCTCGCGCGGGTTGGCCACCGCGGCCTGGATGGCCGGCTTGGTGATCTCGTGGAAGACCATCCGCTTGACCGGCACCTTGGGCTTGAGCGTCTCCACCAGGTGCCAGGCGATCGCCTCGCCCTCGCGGTCCTCGTCCGTCGCCAGGAAGATCTCGTCGACCTCCTTGGCCAGCTTCACCAGCTTGCTGATCTGCTGCTTGCGGTCGGGTGAGACGACGTAGAGCGCGTGGAAGCCGTTGTCGACATCCACCCCGAGCCGCGCCCACGCCTCACCCTTGTACTTGGCCGGCACGTCGGCGGCGTTGCGGGGCAGGTCCCGGACGTGGCCGAAGCTGGCCTCCACGACGTACCCCGGGCCGAGGTAGCCCGAGATCGTCTTGGCCTTCGCCGGTGACTCGACGATGACCAGACGGGTGGTTCCAGCGTTGCTCGGCACGTCTCTCTCCGACCTCACTCCTACTTCATGCCCGTTTCGGGCCGCATTGCACCCACCGGACCCGGCGGTCCGGATGTCCAACGTAACGCGCCGTCCGCGTCCCGGGTTTCGTGGGCGGCAAACGATCAGTGCTGGCGACCATCGGGCGACAGCCGCCGAACGGCGCCACCGTACACCGTGGGTAGGGCGCCGAGCGGGTCACTGTGACGATCACTCACCCCACGGCGGACCGGCACCGGTCCGTTTTCCTGGGCAAACCACCGGCCGGGTGTCCGGGATCGGACAGCCGGCGCGGTTGCGCATCACCCGGGCGCCGGATCAGTGCGGTGAGCCGGGCCACTCCGCGGCCGGGGCGGCGGCCGGCCGGTCGCCCACCAGCTCCGCCAGCCGCGCGAGCCGCCGCCGGCCCCCGATCCGGTACGCCGGCCCGCCCTCCACCGGCTCCACGTACGCGCCCGGCAGGCCCACCGCGGCCAGCGCGGCCCGCACCGGCGGCCAGCAGTCCTCGTCGGCCTCGAGCCGGAGCAGGAAACCGGCCGGGTCGGCCGCGCCGGCGGCGGCGAGCCAGAGCCGCAGCCGCCGCCCGTTCAGGTGGAAGCCGGCCGGGGGACGCTTCGCCGCGCCGCGCAGCCAGGCCGTGGCGAGCGGGGCCAGCGTGGTGGCGTACGCGGTGCGGACCAGGTGCCGCCCGTCCTCGGTCGGCTCCCAGCTCGCCGGCACCCGCCGGGCAGCCAGCTCGGCGACGAGCACATGCACCCGCCAGGCGGCGTCCACCACCACCGCGAGCCGGGCCGTCCCGCCCATCCGGACCACCTCGCCGGGTCCGGCGAGCAGGCCGGCCAGGTCGGCGAGGGACGGGTCGGCCGCCTCGGTGGAGAACAACGAGGGCTGCCGGACCGGTTCGGGGGAAGGGTGCGTCAGCGACACTCCGGGACCTCGTCGAAGGCCTCTTTGAGCTCGGTCGAGTTGAGCTTGCTGGTGTCCAGCGAACTCGCGTCGTACTCCTTGTTGAGGGTGTCCACCGCGGCCCGCACCCCGTCGTAGAAGGGGCCGGCCTGGGCGGTGTCCAGCCGGTCGATGCTGTCCCGCGCCCGGCCGTACGCGTCCCGCATCTTGCTCAGCGAGGCACGGAACCCGGCGGAGATCTCGTCGCCGCGGTCGGTCTCCGGCACGCCGGCCTCCTCGACCTTGCGTCGGGCGGTCTCGCTGGCCTGTTCGGCCCCGGCGAAGAGCCGGACCAGGTTCTCCTTGGCCTGCGCCGGGGTGGTCTGCGCGGTCATCTGCTGCTGGGTGCTGCTGGTCAACTTGTTGATCTCGGCGCGCCACGGGGTGAGCGCCTGGCAGACCGACGCGGCCCAGGCCCGGGGGCTGGGGCCGCCGCACCCGGCGACGAGGAGGCCGAGCGTGGCCAGGACCACCGTGAGTTTTCCGGCGGTTGCCGCCCGGCGCGTACGCATGCGAAGCAGCGTACGGCCTCGCGGTGGAAGTGCCACCGGTCAGGTTTCGTGCATGGGACCGCCGAACGGCACGGTTCCCGGCCGGCGCGACGCCGACCGGGAACCGTCACCATCTCGCCGAACTCAGGCGTTGACCGGTTCGATCCGCTCCTCCGCGCTGCCCGCGCCGGTGTCGTCGCCGGACGAGGCCATCGCGACGCCCTTGCGCTTGCTGAACACCACTGCCGCCACGATGACCAGCGCGGCCACCAGGGCGATCGTGATCCGCAGGGCGGGGTTCTTGTCGTCGCCCACGCTCCAGGCCACCACGGCCGGCGCGATCAGCAGCGAGACCAGGTTCATCACCTTGATCAGCGGGTTGATCGCCGGGCCGGCGGTGTCCTTGAACGGGTCGCCGACGGTGTCGCCGATGACAGTCGCCGCGTGCGAGTCGGAGCCCTTGCCGCCGAACGCGCCGTCCTCCACCAGCTTCTTGCCGTTGTCCCAGGCGCCACCGGAGTTGGCCAGGAAGACCGCCATCAGGGTGCCCGCCCCGATCGCACCGGCCAGGTACGACGCCAGCGCGCCGGGGCCGAGGCCGAAGCCGACCGCGATCGGTGCCATGATGGCCAGCAGGCCGGGGGTCATCAGCTCGCGCTGCGCGTCCCGGGTGCAGATGTCGACGACCTTGCCGTACTCGGGGCGCTGGGTGCGGTCCATGATGCCGGGCAGCTCGCGGAACTGCCGGCGTACCTCCATCACCACGGCGCCGGCCGAGCGGGAGACCGCGTTGATGGCCAGGCCGGAGAAGAGGAAGACCACCGCCGCGCCGACGATCAGGCCGACCAGGTTGCGCGGGTTCGCCACGTTCAGCGCGTTGAGGATCTCGGTGCCCACGTCGCCCACGCCCGCGTCCGCGTACGAGGAGCGCAGCGTGTCTGTGTACGAGCCGAACAGCGCGGTCGCGGCCAGCACCGCGGTGGCGATCGCGATGCCCTTGGTGATCGCCTTGGTGGTGTTGCCGACGGCGTCCAGCTCGGTCAGCGTCCGCGCGCCGTGCTCGTCGATGTCGCCGGACATCTCCGCCACGCCCTGGGCGTTGTCGGAGATCGGGCCGAAGGTGTCCATCGCGACGATGACGCCGACGGTGGTGAGCAGGCCGGTGCCGGCCAGCGCGACCGCGAACAGCGACAGCGTGATGGAGCTGCCGCCGAGCAGGAACGCGCCGAAGACGCCGGCGCCGATCAGCAGCGCCGAGTAGACCGCCGACTCCAGGCCGACGCTGATGCCGGCGAGGATGACGGTGGCCGCACCGGTCTGCGAGCTCTTGCCGATGTCCTGCACCGGGCGCCGGTTGGTCTCGGTGAAGTAACCGGTGAGCGCCTGGATCGCGGCGGCCAGCACGATGCCGATGACCACCGCGCCGATGGCCACCAGCCGCGGGTTGCGGTCGACGTCGGTGAGCCCGCCCTTCAGCTCGCCGAAGCTCGCCGGCAGGTAGGCGAACGCGGCGATCGCCACCAGCACCGCGGCGATCATCGCGGAGAGGTAGAAGGCCCGGTTGATCGCGGTCAGACCGTTGCGGTCGGTGGTGCGCAGCCGGGTGATGAAGACGCCGACGATCGCGACGAGCACCCCGATGGTGGAGATGATCAGCGGGAAGACCAGGCCGGTCTCGCCGAACGCGGCGCGGCCCAGGATCAGCGCGGCGACCAGGGTGACCGCGTACGACTCGAACAGGTCGGCGGCCATGCCGGCGCAGTCACCGACGTTGTCGCCCACGTTGTCGGCGATGGTCGCGGCGTTGCGCGGGTCGTCCTCCGGAATGCCCTGCTCGACCTTGCCGACCAGGTCGGCGCCGACGTCGGCGGCCTTGGTGAAGATGCCGCCGCCGACCCGCATGAACATGGCGAGCAGCGCGGCGCCGAAGCCGAAGCCCTCCAGCACGGTCGGGGCGTCGCCCTTGAAGATCAGGACGACCAGCGACGCGCCGAACAGCCCCAGGCCGACCGTGAGGAAGCCGACCACGCCGCCGGTCCGGAAGGCGATCTTCATGGCGCCCTCGCGCCCGCCTTCCCGCTCCCGGGCGGCCGCGGCGACCCGCAGGTTGGCGCGGGTGGCCAGCCACATGCCGGCGCCGCCGATGAACGCGCTGAACCCGGCGCCCACCACGAAGAACGCCGAGCGGCCGATCTTGACCAGGGTCTCGTTGCCGTCGGTGTCGTGCACCGGCAGCAGGAACAGCAGCACGACGGCGATGACCACGAAGATCGCCAGGGTGCGGAACTGTCGCAGCAGGTACGCCGACGCGCCCTCCTGCACCGCCCCGGAGATCTCCTGCATGTTGGTGGTTCCCGTACCGGCTGCCAGCACCGCCTTGGTCAAGGTGGCGGCGAAGACGAGCGCCACCAGCGCGATGACCGCGGCGATGACGACGTACGTCACGTTGGCTCCGGTAAGGGACAGTGCGCCGCCGTCGGCGGCCAAGGTCCCGGACATCTATGTCCTCCTGTACCGAACAACTCGCGCCGGTCCGTGAAGACACACGGGCCGACGCCTGGATGCGGACTCGCAAGCGCGCGCCAACCCACCCCGGCGGACCAGCGATGAACACCCGTTCCCGCTGGCGGCGAGGCGGGTCACTTGCTGACAACCCGCGTACTGTAGCCCTCCGACGTGTTGAGGCTCACACCGAGGGGGCACCCTGTCTCGATGATCTTCGTCGCTGTGCTATGCGAAAAAATCTGATATATAGGGCGGCCAACACGACGAGGCCGCGCTCCCCCTCGGGAACGCGGCCGGTGCGGTGGATCGCCAGGTCAGCGGCGGACCGGCCACACCATCCGGACCTCGGTGCCGACGCCCTCCTCGACCGGGCGCACCTGGAGGTCCTCGACGAAGCCGGCGAGCAGGGCGAAGCCGACGCCGGTGGTCAGCGCGTCCTCGCTGAGCGACTCCTTGGCCAGCTCGTCCGGGGGCAGGGCGGCCAGGCCGATGCCCGCCTCGATCGGGGCGCGGTCCACCACCCGCACCGTGTACGCCCCGCTGTCGGACATCTCCATGTAGACCGGCTCGGCCAGGCCGTACTGCCGGTGCAGGGCGACCGCCCGGGTGCACGCCTCGCCGATCGCCAGGCGTACCTCGTCGAGCAGGTCCTCGCGGACGCCTGCGCGGCGGGCCACCGCGACGCCGACCAGGCGCGCGGTGCGGACGTGCACCGGCGCCGGGGAGAAGGAGAGCTTGACGGTCGCCATCATGCGCCGGCGCCGGTCGAGTCGGCGCTGATCGCCGCGTCGACCGTGGGATGCAACGGGAACACCTGGTCCAGGGCGGTGATCCGGAAGATCTTGAGCAACGGCTCCTTGTCGCAGACCAGGGCGAAGGAACCACCGGCGGAGCGGAGCCGCTTGAGCGCGCCGACCAGCACGCCGAGGCCGGTCGAGTCGAGGAAGTCGACCCGGCCGAGGTCGACCACGACCCGGCGGGCACCACCGTCGATCAGTTCCAGGAGCCGTTCCCGCAGGCGTGGCGCGGTGTAGACGTCCACCTCACCGCCGACCTCGAGCACCGTGTGCTCTCCCACGGTGCGGGTCGCCAGCGACAGCTCCATCGGTCCCTCCTCGGTAAGCTCTCCAGGCATCTAACCATCCCCCGACGTGGCCCCCTCGGGTCACCGGCGGAGGCTTCCCCATACCCAGACCCCCGGGTTCCCAATTCCGAACACCAGTGCGAGAGTGCAGGACGTGACGCGCGCAGCCACCGTAGCGGCGAGCAGCGGCCCCGGCCGCCCGCCGGCCGAGCTGCTGCGCCGGCTGCGCCTTCGGCACGCCGCCGACCCGGTCACCCACGTCGAGCGGGTGCCGGCCCGCGCCGGGGAGCCGGCGCCGTGGCCCGGCTGGGCACCCGCGGAGCTGCGGGCGGCGTTCGCCCGGCGCGGCGTGGTCGCCCCGTGGCGGCACCAGTCCGAGGCCGCCGAGCTGGCGTACGCGGGGAAGCACGTGGTGGTGGCCACCGGAACGGCGTCCGGCAAGTCGCTGGCGTACCAGCTGCCGGCGCTGGCCACCCTGCTGGCCGACCCTCGCGCCACCGTGCTCTACCTCGCCCCGACCAAGGCGCTCGCCGCCGACCAACTGCGCGCCGTCGCCGACCTGGAGCTGGAGGGGGCACGCCCCGCCTGCTACGACGGCGACACCCCGCGCACCGAGCGGGAGTGGATCCGGCGGCACTCCCGGTTCGTGCTGACCAACCCGGACATGCTGCACCACGGCATCCTGCCCGGGCACGCGCACTGGTCCGGCTTCCTGCGCCGGCTCGCGTACGTGGTGGTGGACGAGTGCCACACCTACCGGGGCGTGTTCGGCTCGCACGTGGCGCACGTGCTGCGCCGGCTGCGCCGGCAGTGCGCCCGCTACGGGCGTACCCCGGTGTTCGTGCTGGCCTCCGCCACGTCGGGCGACCCGGCCACGGCGGCCGGGCGGCTCACCGGCCTGCCGGTCGCGGCCGTCACCGAGGACACCTCGCCGCGCGGCGGCGTGACCTTCGCCCTCTGGGAGCCGCCGCTGCTGCCCACCGCCGACACCCCGTCGCCCGACGCCGACCTGCTCCAGGTCCGGCGCTCCGCGCTGCGGGAGACCGCCGACCTGCTCGCCGACAGCGTCGTCGAGGGGGTGCGCACCCTCGCCTTCGTCCGGTCCCGGCGCGGCGCCGAGGTGGTCGCCGCGAACGCCCGGCGAGCGCTGGACGAGGCCGTGCCCGGGCTGGGCGAGCGGGTGGCCGCCTACCGGGCCGGCTACCTGCGCGAGGAGCGGCGCGAGCTGGAACGCGCCCTGCTCCACGGCGACCTGCTCGGGCTCGCCTCCACCAACGCGCTGGAACTCGGCGTCGACCTGGTCGGGCTGGACGCGGTGCTGATCTGCGGCTGGCCGGGGACCCGGGCGTCGCTCTGGCAGCAGGCCGGCCGGGCCGGGCGGTCCGGCGACGAGGCCCTCGCGGTGCTGGTGGCCCGGGACGACCCGCTCGACACCTACCTGGTGCACCATCCGGAGGCGCTGTTCGGGCGGCCGGTCGAGACGACCGTGCTCGACCCGGCCAACCCGTACGTGCTCGCCCCGCAGCTCGCCTGCGCCGCGTTCGAGGCCCCGCTCACCCCCGCCGACCTGGAACTCTTCGGCGAGGGCGCGAAGGAGGCGGTCGACTCGCTGGTCGAGGCCGGCGCCCTGCGGCAGCGGCCGACCGGCTGGTACTGGCGGCACCGGGAGCGCCCCGAGGTCGACCTGCGCGGCGAGGACGGCGCCCCGGTCTGCGTGGTGGAGGCGGCCACCGGGCGGCTGCTCGGCACGGTCGACGGGGGCTCGTCGCACTTCATGCTCCACCCCGGCGCGGTCTACCTCCACCAGGGCGTCTCGTACGTGGTCGACTCGCTCGACCTGGCCGACGGGTGCGCGCTGGTGCACGCCGAGGAGCCGGACTGGTCCACCCACGCCCGGGACGTCACCTCGCTGTCGGTGGTGTCGGTCCGCTCGTACGTGGACGCCGGGCCGGTCGGGCTCTTCCTCGGCGAGGTGGACGTGACCAGCCAGGTCGTGTCGTACCAGCGGCGGCGGATCGCCACCGGCGAGGTGATCGACACCCGGCCGCTGGACCTGCCGGCCCGGGAGCTGCGGACCGTCGCGGTCTGGTTCACCGTCTCACCGGAGTCGCTGGCGCTCGCCGGGGTCGAGGCGGCCGACGTGCCGGGGGCGTTGCACGCCGCCGAGCACGCCGGCATCGGCCTGCTGCCACTGATGGCCACCTGCGACCGCTGGGACATCGGCGGCCTGTCCACGGCGCTGCACCCGGACACCGAGGCACCCACCGTCTTCGTCTACGACGGCCACCCCGGCGGGGCCGGCTTCGCCGAGCGGGCGTACGCGACCGCGGCGGCGTGGCTGCGCGCCACCCGCGACGCGATCGCCGAGTGCGGCTGCGAGTCCGGGTGCCCCTCCTGCGTCCAGTCCCCGAAGTGCGGCAACGGCAACAACCCGCTCGCCAAGCCGGACGCGGTCAAGGTCCTCGACGTGGTCCTCGCCAACCTCGCGGCGGTCGGTGACCCGCGCGGCGGCCGGGGCGCGTCCGTGCCGCAGCAGGACGACGGGTCGGCGGCGGACCAGGCGGTCGCCGACGCCGCGCCGCCCCGGACCGGCTGAGTTTCCGAACCCGTCGAGGGTGGACGGTGAGCGCACGGTCGCCCCGAGGGGCGGACACGGGGCCGACGGGGGCGGACGTCGAGGGCCGAGCTGTGCGAGACTCCGGCGTTCCCCCTCGAAGGAGATCCCATGCAGCTCGACAGCCTGCAGACTCAGCACCAGTTCTTCGTCCGCCAGCGGATCCGGATGATGGTCAACCAGTACGAGGTCCGCGCCGTGGCGCCGGACGGCACCGAGGGCCCGATGCTCGCGTTCGCGCAGCAGAAGCGCCTCGCGTTCAAGGAGCAGGTGACCATCTACACCGACGACTCCAAGCAGTACCCGCTGCTCGGCTTCAAGGCCCGCCAGCGGCTCGACCTCGGCGCCACGTACGACGTGACCGACCACGCCGGCAACCCGATCGGCCTGTTCCGCAAGGACTTCGCCCAGTCGCTGCTGCGGTCGACCTGGCACGTCGAGCAGGCCGGCCTGCCGCAGATCACCGGGCAGGAGCGCAGCCTGCCGGTGGCGCTGCTGCGCCGGTTCGTCGACTCGCTCTCCTGGCTGCCGTACCACTTCGACTTCGTCGCCGGCGGCCAGCCGGTGTTCTCGGTGGTCAAGAAGTGGGGCCTGCGCGACCGGTACGTCGTGGAGATCCAGAACCCGCAGATCGACCGACGGCTGGTGATCGCCATGGCCGTCGGCCTGGACGCCCTCCAGAGCCGCTGACCGACCGGCTCCACTGACGGGTCCGGCTTACCGACTCGGCTGACGGGCCCGTCTGCCCGGCTCGGCTGGCCGGCCATGTGTGGCCGGGTTTCGAGCCGGTTCTCGCGCGGTGGGTCGGGGTCGGACGGCTGCGGAGCGTCCGACCCCGACCCTCGAGGGGCACGGCGACCCCGGTGTCCCCCGTCCCCAGTCCCACCGGTGCAGCTGGACCGGGCTGGGCTCAGCCGCGCACCGGGCCGGCTCGGGAGGTCGCCGTGGCGGTACGCCGCAACCAGGGCAACGGAGTCACCGCGACCTCCACCGTCACCAGGACGTCGAGCCCGTCGAGCCGGCAGCCCACCGGCCGCCCGCCGTTGGCTCGGACCAGGTCGGCGGCCCGCCCGCACGCGACCTCGGCGCCGTCGAGCGCCCGACCGGCACCCGCCAGCGCCCCGAAGTCGGCCGCGGCGTGAGCCTGCTGCCGCGCCACCCGGGCGGCCCCGAGCGCGGCGCCGAAGAGCCCGACCAGCGCCAAGACCAGCCCGACGGCGAGCAGCAAGATCGTCGCCCCGCCCCGGTCCCCCGTCCGCCTCGGTGGTCGGCGGGTGCTCCCCGGCGACAGGTTCGCTCTCACGGCCGGGGTCCCGGTGTCCCGGGTTCGACGGCGGCCACCGCGGTGGCGGAGACGGTGAACCGGGGCAGCCTCGCGCCGAGCGCCCGGACCGGGGCCCGGACCGTGGCGGTGACCCGGTCACCCGACACGGTGACCGAGACGTCGGCGCCGGCCGGGGCGTAGCGGGCGCCGGCCGCCGAGCCCGGCTCGCCCCGGGCGGCGGCGAGCGCCGCCTCCCGGGCCGCGTCGAGGCAACCGGCCCGCGTGGTCACCGCGTCGACCGCGGTGAGGCCGGCGAAGAAGAGCAACATCAGCGCCGGCAGGCCGGCCGCCAGCTCGGCGGTGAAGGAGCCCCGCTCGGCGCCGCCCCACGGCCGTTGCCGCCGGGCGCCGGGGACCGCCAGCGAGGGCGAAGCCGCCGGGCCGGGGTGCTGTCCTGCTCCCCGAGGCCTGCGCGACGCTCCCGGCGCCGACGGCCCGGCAGACGCCCCCGCCGGCAGCGGACCGGACGGCGACCCGTGGTGGCGTGAGCCCGCCCGCCCTGGGCCGCCCGGTCGGCGGCCGACCCACCGGCGCCGCGTCACTTGAGTGCCCGGTCGATGACGGCGGTGAGGGCGGACTGCATGTTGCCGGAGGTGAGCACCTTCAGCAGGATGCCGGCGAAGGCCACCGCGGCGAGGGTGCCCACCGCGTACTCGGCGGTGTTCATTCCGGCGTCGCCGCGCAGGCGGCCGAGGAGTTTGCGCATGTCGTACTCCTGTCGTGAGGGATCACAGCACGTCGCCGAGGACGGCGACGATCACCGGCACCAGACCGGCGAGAATGAAGGCGGGCAGGAAACAGAGCCCGAGCGGCAGCACGATGAGGACGCCGCCTCGCCGAGCGGCCGCCTCGGCCGCGGTGGCGCGGCCGGAGCGCAGGTCGTCGGCGAGGCGGGTGAGCGCCCCGGCCAGCGCGGCACCGCTGTCGGACGAGCGGATCGCGGCAGCCAGCAGGCGCTCCCCACCGGGCACCCGGTCCAGGTGGGCCCAGGCTTCGGCCGCCGTGCCGCCGAGTTCCAGCGTCCGGCCCACCCGGCCGAGCCGGTCGGCGAGCGGCCCGCCGAGCGCCTCGGCGACCGCCAGCACCGACCGGTCGACCGGCGCCCCCGCCCGGAGCGCGGCCGCCAGGAGATCGGCGGCGAGCGGCAGCTCGACGGCCTCCCGGAGGCGCCGGTCGCGGACCGCCCGCGGCTCGACGCGCCGCAGCAGGCGGTCCGCCAGCAGGCCGGTCAGCACCCCGGCGAACAGCCCGCCCCAGCCACCGACCACCACAGCGGCGGCGACTCCGGCGGCCCCGGACGCGAGCCGGAATCGGTCCGGCCACCAGCTTGGCCGGGTTCGTGCCACGCCCGACGGTCGCGCCAGCAGCGACAGCCGCCGGCCCGGCCGGCCCACCTGCCCGCCCGCCATGAGCACGAGCAGCGCCGCCGCTGCCAGGAGGCCGGCGGCCACGACCTGCCGGGACATCAGCCGACCCGCCCCGGCGTCGCCCCGAGCCGTTCCGCCCAGAGCAGCCCGCCGATCTGCAACCCGACGGCCGCGAGGGCACTGCCACCCCCGACCGGCGTGTGCAGCAGCACGTCGACGGGGTCCACGCCGATGGCATAGCCGAGCCCGATGCCACCGAGTGGCAGGCCGGCGAGCAGCCAGGCCGTGGCTCGCGCGCCGGCCGCCTGGGCGTCGGCCGCGGCCAGGCCCCGGTCGCTCGCGCGGGCGTCCGCCTCGACCCGCTCGAGCAGCTCGGCCAGGGGCGCGCCGGTACGGTCGGCCAGCCGCACGGCGGCCCGGGCCAGTCGGGCGACCCGGTCCGGCCCGTCGATGAGGGCGACGGTGACCGGCAGGCCCGCCCGCAGGTCGGCGGCGAGGGTGCAGAGCTGGTCCAGCTCGCCGCGCCGGGCGCGGTCGGCCAGCTGACGGGCGCGCCGCCGGCGGAGCGCCCGGGCCCCGAGGGCCGCGTAGGCGGCCAGTCCCACCGCTGCCACCGGCCCGCCCAGCACGGCGCCGGTTCCGCCGCCCAGCAGCACCGCCACCAGCGGAGCGCGTCGGGAGAAGAGGATGGCCAGCCGGTCCGAAGCCGGACGGCCGGCGTTCGTTAGGCCGGCATCCGGTAGGCCGGTGGCTGGGCCGGCCGGTAGCGCGGTGGTCCGTCCGGTCGGCAAGTCGGCGGTCGCGCTGGTCCGCGGGGCGGCGGTCGGGCCGGTCGGCGGGGCGGCGGTCGGGCCGGTCGGCGGGGCGGCGGTCGGGCCGGTCGGCGGGGCGGCGACGAGATTTTCGGGATCCAGGCCGGGAGACAGGGCGGTGCGGGCAACGCCGGGGGTCCACCCGCTGCTCGGGGACCCGGTCCGGCCGCCCGGGGGCGACCCGGGTATCCGGATGGTCCGGGAGAGGCCCGATGTCGCGGGCCGGAGGAGGGCGGACGGATGCGCGGAGTCCTGCCGATTCGGTGGTCGGCCCGGGAACGGGCGGTCCGTGGTGGAGGCCGAGCGACCTCGCGAGCCCCGGAGGGCGAATGTTGCCCGGCATCCGGCCCGCAGACCCGTGCGGCGCAGCGCCGAATGCCGCCCCGCAGCGGAGCCGGGTGGCGGGCCGAGGACGGCCCGCCGACGGGTCCGGACCGCGCGTACCGGCCAGGCCACCACCGTCGCGGCGCTGGCCAGGAGCACGGTCACCAGCCAGGCTGTCCCGGTCACGCCGGACCCGCCGAGCCCGGCCAGGCCGCGCAGAGGATGGGTGGCACGGCGACGTCGCGCTCGCGCAGCAACGCACCGAGAGGCCGGGCGGCGAGGCCGAGGCCGCGTCCGCGTAGCCAGGCGGGGACCACGGTGGCCAGGCGGTCGGGCCCCTCCGGCAGCAGCAGGCTGATCGACTCCAGCACCCGCCCTTCGCTCGTCCGGCGCACCTGGAGGAGCACCTGGAGGGCGGCGGTGACCTGCGCGTGCAGGGCGGCCCGGGGCAGGCCGCCGAGCAACCCGAGCGCCTCGAGCCGGGCCGGTACGTCCGCCGGGGTGTTGGCGTGCAGCGTCCCGGCGCCGCCGTCGTGACCGGTGTTCAACGCCGCGAGCAGGTCGACCACCTCCGCTCCCCGGCACTCGCCCACCACCAGCCGGTCGGGTCGCATCCGCAGCGCCTGCCGGACCAGGTCGCTCAGGCCGACCGCTCCGGCGCCCTCCACGTTCGACGTCCGTGCCTGGAGCCCGATCACGTGCGGGTGAACGGGACGCAACTCGGCGGCGTCCTCCACGAGCACGATCCGCTCGGTGGCCGGAACCAGCCCCAGCAGCGTGTTGAGCAGGGTCGTCTTGCCGGAACCGGTGCCGCCGGTGACCAGGTAGGCCAGCCGGGCGGCCACCACGGCGGCAAGCACCGACGCCACCGGGCGCGGCACGGTGCCCTGGTCGACCAGCTCGTCGAGGGTGAACGGCCGCTGCCGGAAGGTGCGCAGCGACAGGTACGGCCCGTCGGTCGCCACCGGGGGCAGCACGGCGTGCAGCCGGGTGCCGTCGGGCAGGCGGGCGTCGGCGTACGGGGAGCCGTCGTCGAGCCGCCGCCCGGCGGCCGCGATGAGCCGCTGCGCGAGCCGGCGTACGTCTTCCACTGTGCCGAGCGGCACGGCCACCTGGTGCAGCCCTCGTCCCCGGTCGACCCACACCCGGGTGCCGTTCACCAGGACGTCGGTGACCTGCGGGTCGGCCAGCAGCGGGGCGAGCGGCCCGGCGCCGACGAGGTCGTCGTGCACCCGGTCGGCGATGCGCAGCAGGGCGGTGTCCCCGAGCACGGCGGCCCCGGACTCCGCGCGTACGGCCGAGACGATGGCGGCGGGGGTGACCGGGGTGGCCGCGGCGGCGAACCGGTGCCGGACGCGGGCCGCCAGCTCCCCGGAGTCGGTCGGGCCGGTCATGCCGCGCCCATCGCCGGCTCGCCGGTCAGCTCGGCGAGGATCCGCTGGCAGAGGGCGGCGAGCGGTCCCTTACCGGCGGCCGCCGGCGCCTCGCCGCGTTCCAGCCCTCGGCAGAGCCCCGGCTCGGGGCGGAGCGTGCCGGCGAGCGGCAGGCCGAGCGCCCGGGCCACCTCGGCGGCCTTGAGCCGGCCGGGGGCGGGGCCTCGCACGATCACCGACAGGTCTGCGCAGTGCGGGCCGGCCTCGGCGACCACCCGGGCCGCAGCGGCGGTGGCCCGCAGCTCGGCCGGTACGACCACCAGGGCGCGGTCGGCCGCCTGCAACGCCACGACGGCCGCGTCGTCCAGGTGGCGGGGCAGGTCGAGCACCACGACGTCCCGGCCCCGACGGGCGGCGTCGATGGTGGCGGCCATGGCCTCGGCCGGCAGCGGCAGCCGGTCGCCCCGGTCCCAGGAGAGCACGACGAGGTCACCCCGGCTGGGCAGGGCGCGGACGAGCGACGGCGGATCGACCCGGCCGTCCGTGCCGGTGAGCCCGGGCCACCGCAGCCCTTCCAGCTGCTCCCAGCCGAGCACCAGGTCGAGGCCACCGCCGAGCGGGTCGGCGTCCACCAGGAGGGTGCGCCTGCGGGCCCGGGCCGCGGTGACGGCCAGGCCACCGGCCAGCACGCTGGCACCCGCGCCGCCCCGGCCGCCGAGCACCGCCACGATGCGCGCGGCCCGGCCGACGGACGGGTCGGCCGCGCACTCGGCGAACCGGTCGACCAGCCACGGCTCGGCCGCGGGCAGGGTCGCCACGTGCTCGGCGCCGATGAGTTCGGCGATCTCCGTACCCGGGTCGAGGTGGCCGGTGCGGCCGACCAGCACCGTCCGGGGCCGCCGTGGCAGCCGGGACCGCAGGCAGGCCTGCGCCTGGTCGGCGCCGACGAGCACCAGCGGGGCCGGTGTCCAGCGGGCCCGGGCGGCGGCCGGGTCGGCGGCCAGCTCGACCTCCGTGCCACCGGCCGCGGCGAGCCGGAGCAGTTCGTCGAGAAGCTCGCCGTCGGCGGTGACGAGCAGGGGAAGACGACGGTGCGGCGGGAGCGGCGTACGGGGCGGCATGGCGTCCTCCAGCGGTCTCGGGTGCTGGGGGAAGCCTGGCGGGAAGGGCGGCGCCGCACCGCCGCAGTGACCCGTCCTGTGGACAAGATGCGCGGCTGTGGACGGCCCCTGGAGAGCGAGTGGATCTGTTATGGGCCGCCGACGATGTTCACTGACGCCGCTGCCTCGCGCCGGAACCGGCCCTGCTACCGGCGTCGGCCACCTCGGCCATGGCGGCTCTGGCTGGGCTGATTGGCCCTGGCCTTCTCACTCCACTTGACATGAAGGACGATGCCGAGGCCTGCGCAGCCCAGGACCACGAACATCACACCCGCTGGGATGGTTGCCCAGGACATCAGGAGAGACAGCAAGCCATCGGCGTGCCGGTTCTCGGCCACGAACCGCTCGGGCTCTTCCGGATCGACCCACACCGTCATGTCCCTGCTGCTGCGAGCGGAGGCACGTGGTCGCTGATGGAACCAGTCGTGGGGCCTTTCGCGCGGAAGGGGCAAGGGTTACGGAAGTCCGACAAGCGCGCTGCCGAACCGCCAGATAATGCGGGAGTTGGCCTGCGGCTTATCCCCAGGGGCGGCCGGCGGGCTGATCGAAATGCGGTCGGGAGGGAGCAGCAGTCGGATGAGCACGATGCACGCCGTGAGAGCTCATACCAGAGGCGGGCCGGAGCAGCTCGTGTACGAGGCGGCGCCGCGGCCTGAGCCAGGGCCTGGTGAGGTGTTGGTGGCCGTGAAGGCTGCTTCCATGACACCCACTGAGCTCACCTGGCCGCAGACTTGGACGTACAGCTCGGACGGGTCAGGACCTGAGCGCACTCCAATCATCCCGTCGCATGAGTTCTCCGGAGTCGTCGCGGCGTCCGGGACGGGGGTGGAGAGCCCCGCCGAGGGGGAGGCCGTCTACGGCTTGATCCCTTTCACCCGCGATGGCGCGGCCGCCGAGTACGTCGCCGTGCCCGCGGCCGCCCTGGCGGCCAAACCCGCCACCGTTGACCACGACCACGCCGCGGCGCTCCCACTGGCTGCGTTGAGTGCCTGGCAGGCACTGGTGGACCACGCCGACCTGCAGCCCGGTCAGCACGTGCTGGTGCAGGGCGGCGCCGGCGGCGTGGGCAGCTACGTGGTGCAGCTCGCAGCCGGCCTCGGTGCTCGCGTGAGCGCCACGGCGGCGGCGGCCGACCTGGAATTCGTCAAGGGTCTGGGTGCCGAGCAAGTTATCGACTATGCGCACGACCGCTTCGAGGACCACGTCCGCGACGTGGAAGTGGTCGTTGATCTTGTCGGAGGAGCCACGCAGTCGCGGTCCTGGTCAGTCCTGAAACCGGGCGGTGTCCTGGTCACCCTCGTCACCCCACCCGACCAGCAGGAAGCAGCCCGGCATGGCGTTCGTGGGGTGTACTTCATCGTCGAGCCCGACCGGAACGCGTTGCGTTCTATCGCCGAGTTCGTCGATAACGGCCGGTTGAGGCCGGTGCTGGACCGTGTTCTGCCCCTCACTGAGACGCGCTCAGGTTATGAAGCGCTCGAGACGGCCAAACGCCGCGGCAAGATCATCATCCACGTCGCTGACTAGTCACTGCCGTCGGTGCCGCTGTGGGCACCTGCGATCCGCTACCTGGGTGACACTCCGCCCTCTGTAGCACCGGCCCGGCGCTTGGCCAAGGTCGACGAGCCAATCCGATCCAGCGGCGACGGATGGAAGGAACTCACCGGCCTCGACCGCCGCCCGTCCGTGTAACGCGGGTCGCTCGATCCAGTCCACGGCAGCACGTCCGCGGTCACCGCCGCCGCCGCATGGCAGAATGCCCCAAAGCTGGAGCAGAGCTGGCAGAACGGGCGAGCCGATGACGACGGGCAGGACGGCCGAGCTGGTGCGGAAAGCCGGTGATCCACAGCGGGCTACGTTCCTGGAACTCTTCTTCGACCTGGTGTTCGTCGTCGCGCTCGCTCAGCTCTCGCGCGGCCTGGCCGAGGATCTCGAGTGGAGCGGTGCCTTCCGGACGCTGGTGCTGTTGGGGGCCATGTGGTGGGTCTGGTCCAGCACCGCGTGGCTAACCGACCGGACGGACCCGCAACGAGCGGTAATCCAGGCGCTGGTCACCGCGACTTTGGTCGGCAGCCTGGTGATGGCGGCCGCGGTGCCCCAGGCATTCGGCGAGACGGGCCTGATCTTCGCGGGCGCCTACGTCGCCATCCAGCTCGGCCGCGGGCTCCTCCTCGTGGCCGTTCTGCGTGGCCACGAACTGCAGCGCCACGGCGTGCGCGGGCTGTTCTGGTACGGGCTGTCGGCGCTGCCGTGGATCGCGGGGGCGCTCGTGCACGGTACGGCGCGTGGCACGTTGTGGGCACTCGCCGTGGTCCTTGACCACACGGCAGGCAGAATCGGCTTCCCCACCCCGGGGGCGGGCCGTACGCCCGGCGAAGACCTTGTGATCTCGGGCGAGCACCTGTCCGAGCGCTACCGGCAGTTCTTCATCATCGCGCTCGGCGAGTTGATCCTGGTTACCGGACTGGCGCTGAGCAGCAGCGGCTTTACGCCGGACGGGGCCGCCGCGTTCGCAGTGTCGATCGCGACCACCGTGCTGCTGTGGCGGATCTACATATACCGCGCTGGGCAAGTCCTGGCGGAAGCGATTGCCGTGTCTGCCGACCCGGTCCGCCTCGCCCGATCGGCGTCATACGCCCACCTGGCCATGGTGGCCGGTGTGGTCGCCGTAGCCGTCGGCGACGAACTTGTCATCGCCCATCCACTCGGGCACACCCCACCCGCCTGGATCGCCGTCATCCTCGGCGGACCCGCGCTGTACCTGGCCGGGCGCGCCCGCTTCGAGCACGCGGTGTTCGGCCGCGTGTCCCGGTCCCGACCGATCGGCGTCCTTGCGCTGGCCGCCCTGACGCCGGCGATGCTCCCCCTGCCGCCTGTCGTGGTCGCCGCCGCTGCTGCCCTCGTCCTGACCGGGATCGCCATATCCGACGCAGCCCGCGCCCGCGGACGCCCGCCCGAGCCGCCGTCACCGCCCGGCTAGCCGGAAGTGTCAACAACGCTCAATCGTTACCCGCGCACCCCTGACGACCATGCCGTGCGAGTCCTGGCTGCCTTTGACGGTTCTGCTGCCTCTGTGCTGCCTCTGGTCGGGGAATCGCCCTCGGAAAGCGCCCTCGACGAGGACGAGGATGGCCTGTGACCTGCATCGGAGCACTCGCCTCAGAAAGGGACGACCCCCGTCGGGGGGAGACGGGGGTCGTCGGAGGTTCGGCTCCGGGGGGGTCGAGCCGAACCCACTCAGCGGTCACGGGGGGTGCAACCGCCGAGGGCTTCTCGGGGCGACGGGAGGGTGAACTCCCGTCGCGGACAAGCATGCCGCAGCGCACCCGGCTACGTCGAGTGGTGTTTCGCTCCACCCACCGCTAATTTGTGTTCGCACAGTGTGACGGCCGTCACGCGAGGTGAAACGGGGTCGTCACTCTCCGTTCGGGGTGCCCCGGGCAGCCGCCGCGAGCGGCCCGTCCGGCTAGACTTTCGCGCCGTGGGCCGAAGTGCCGCTTTCTTCGATCTGGACAAGACTGTCATCGCCAAGTCGAGCGCCCTGGCGTTCGGTCGGCCGTTCTACCGGGACGGGCTGATCACCCGGCGTGACGTGGTCAAGTCGGCGTACGCGCAGCTGATGTTCCGGCTGGGCGGCACCGACGAGCAGACCATGGCCCGAACCCGGGACTATCTCGCCACGCTCTGCAAGGGCTGGCAGGTGGACCAGGTCCGCCAGATCGTCGCGGAGACGCTGCACGAGCTGATCAACCCCTACGTGTACGCCGAGGCCGCCGCCCTGATCGAGGAGCACCAGGCCGCCGGTCGGGACGTGGTGCTGGTCTCCGCCTCCGGCGAGGAGATGGTCCGGCCGATCGGCGAGCTGCTGGGGGTGACCGACGTGATCGCCACCCGGATGGCGGTCGAGGACGGCCGCTACAGCGGCGAGGTCGAGTTCTACGCGGCCGGCCCGAGCAAGGTCGACGCTGTCGGCGAGCTGGCCATCGCGCGCGGGTACGACCTGACCGACTCGTACGCCTACTCCGACTCGTACAGCGACCGGCCGCTGCTGGAGTGCGTGGGCCACCCGACCGTGGTCAACCCGGACCGGGCGCTGCGCAAGCTGGCGGTGGAGAACGCCTGGCCGGTGCTGGAGTTCCGGCACCCGATCCCGCTGGGCCGGCGGCTGCGCGAGCGCCCCGCCGTGCCGGTCGCCGCCGCGGCCCTCGGGGTCGGCGTCGGGGTCGCCATCGGCATCGCCTGGTACGGCCGGCACCGCCGCACCCGCGCCGCCACCCCCACCGCCTGACCGCACGCCCGCGACCTCACCCGACCAGCCGGCTGGAAGCAGCACGGCGGGGTGCCAGGAGAGGGCAGGGTCAGGAGGCGGCGAGGACCTCGTCGCCGATCAGGGTGATCTGGTCGGCGCCGACCTCGACCGCGCTCATGTAGTGCCGCAGCCAGGAGCGCAGCCCGTCGGGGGTGCCGGTGGCGAAGGCGCCGGCCGCGCCGACGTACTCCGGCTCCCGCTCGCGGTGGCCGACGTCCACGGCGACCAGCCCGCGCGGGTCGAAGCCGGTGGAGATCAGCACCAGCCGGGCGGCGGCCCGGGCCACCACCCCGGAGGGGCCGGCGAACGGGCGCAGGTTCAGCAGCTCGCCGTGCACCACGGCGGCCAGTACCAGCGGCGGCACCGAGGTGCCGCCGGCGACCAGCCCGGCCAGCCCGTCGAGGCGGGCCGCCACCACCGGGTCGGCCACCGGCCGGCCCAGCTCCGCCTCGGCCACGACCTCCCGGGCGGCGAGCACGTGCAGCCGGGCGAGGACCTGCCGGGGGGCCTTGGTCCAGAGGTCGCTCAGCCCGGGCAGCGCCCCGGCCACCCGCAGCGCCCCCTGGAGCACCGGATCGGTGACCGTGCCGGCGCGCACCTCCTCGCGCTCGTGCACCCGGCCCTCGAGGGCGGCGCTGGCCACGGCCGAGCGGAGGCTGACCTCGGCGGCCACCTGCCCGCCGTGGCGGCGCAGCGCGCGGTGCCGGTGGGCCTGGTCGACCCGGTCGCGGGCCCGCTCGACGGCGGGCGCGATGTCGGCGAGCGCGAGCAGCGGGGCGAGCGGATCGGTGGTCACCCTCGCCACGCTAGCGACCCGCCCCCGCCCCCGACCCCCAGCCACCCCAGAACGCGACCCCCACCACCCGCCGCCGCGCGGCTCAGCGTTGAGAAGGGAACCCTTCTCTACCGCAGCCGTTAACCGGGGGCCCTTCCTTACAACTCGGCGCGTGTCGGGGGCCGCTGGGCGCGCCGGGTCGGACCAGGCTGTCGCGGGGGGCCGGCCGCGCGACTAACCTCAGCGGCGTACGAGACGCAGGTCACGCGACGAAGGAGTACCGCATGAGCGAGGCATTGGCCAACTTGCTGAACGAGACGCGCCAGTTCCCGCCGCCGGCCGAGCTCGCCGCGAACGCCAACGTCAAGGCCGACGCCTACGCCGAGGCGGCCGAGGACCGGCTGGCCTTCTGGGAGCGCCAGGCGGGCCGGCTGAGCTGGGGCCGGCAGTGGGACCAGGTGCTCGACTGGTCGAACGCGCCGTTCGCGAAGTGGTTCGTGGGCGGACAGCTCAACGTGGCGTACAACTGCCTGGACCGGCACGTCGAGGCCGGCCGGGGCGACAAGGTGGCGATCCACTGGGAGGGCGAGCCCGGGGACACCCGCACCCTCACCTACGCCGACCTGCACAAGCTCACCTGCCAGGCGGCGAACGCGCTGACCGACCTGGGCGTGGTGGCCGGTGACCGGGTGGCGATCTACCTGCCGATGATCCCCGAGGCGGCGGTGGCGATGCTGGCCTGCGCCCGGATCGGCGCCACGCACAGCGTGGTGTTCGGCGGCTTCTCCGCGGACGCGCTGACCAACCGGATCCAGGACGCCACCGCCAAGGTGGTGATCACCGCGGACGGCGGCTTCCGCCGGGGCAAGCCGTCGGCGCTCAAGCCGACCGTCGACGAGGCGGTGGCGAAGTGCCCGTCGGTGGAGCACGTGCTGGTGGTCCGCCGGACCGGCGAGGAGGTCGCCTGGTCGGCGAAGGACCACTGGTGGCACGAGACGGTGGAGACCGCCTCGCCGGAGCACACCGCCCAGGCGTTCGACGCCGAGCACCCGTTGTTCATCCTCTACACCAGCGGCACCACGGCCCGGCCGAAGGGCATCCTGCACACCACCGGCGGCTACCTGACCCAGACGTCGTACACCACGCACGCGGTCTTCGACCTGAAGCCGGAGACCGACGTCTACTGGTGCACCGCCGACATCGGCTGGGTCACCGGGCACTCCTACATCGTGTACGGCCCGCTCTCCAACGGCGCCACCCAGGTCATGTACGAGGGCACCCCGGACACCCCGCACAAGGGCCGGTTCTGGGAGATCGTCGACAAGTACCAGGTCACCATCCTGTACACCGCGCCGACCCTGATCCGCACCATGATGAAGTGGGGCGAGGACATCCCGGCCGGCTACGACCTGTCGTCGCTGCGGCTGCTCGGCAGCGTCGGCGAGCCGATCAACCCGGAGGCGTGGATCTGGTACCGCCAGCACGTCGGCCGGGGTGAGCTGCCGGTCGTCGACACCTGGTGGCAGACCGAGACCGGCGCCATCATGATCTCCCCGCTGCCGGGCGTCACCGAGGCCAAGCCGGGCTCGGCGATGACCGCGCTGCCGGGCATCGTCGCCGACGTGGTCGACGACCAGGGCCAGTCGGTGCCGAACGGCGGCGGCGGCTACCTGGTGCTCAAGGAGCCGTGGCCGTCGATGCTGCGCACCATCTGGGGCGACGACAACCGCTTCATCGAGACCTACTGGTCCCGCTTCGGCGCGGGTGCCAGCGGCAGCGGCGACTGGGTCTATTTCGCCGGTGACGGTGCCAAGAAGGACGACGACGGGCACATCTGGCTGCTCGGCCGGGTCGACGACGTGATGCTCGTGTCCGGGCACAACATCTCCACCACCGAGGTGGAGTCGGCGCTGGTCAGCCACCCGTCGGTGGCCGAGGCGGCGGTGGTCGGCGCGACCGACCCGACCACCGGCCAGGCGATCGTGGCGTTCGCCATCCCGCGGGGCAACGCGGAGACCTCGGGCGAGGCGGGCGAGCAGCTCATCGCCGAGCTGCGCAACCACGTGGCGAAGACGCTCGGCCCGATCGCCAAGCCGCGGCAGATCATGCTGGTGCCCGAGCTGCCGAAGACCCGCTCCGGCAAGATCATGCGCCGGCTGCTGCGGGACGTCGCGGAGCACCGCTCGCTCGGCGATGTGACCACGCTCCAGGACTCCTCGGTGATGGACCTGATCTCCACCGGCATGCAGGGCGGCAAGGCGGAGGACTGATCGCGTACGCACGACGATGGGCGGGCCCGGCCGGGCCCGCCCATCGCCTTGTCACCGTTACTTCTTCGGCTGCACCGTGCCGACCTCCAGCCGCTGGTTCGCGGTGGCGGCCATCGGCTGCTTCACCTCGACGATGACGTTGTACTCGCCCGCCATCGGCACGTTCGAGAGGGCCTGGTAGACGCCCGGCTGCCCGGACACCTCGGCCATCACGATCGGACCCGACTTGTGCGCCATCGGCATGGCGACCATGTCGGTGTACGCCACGACCTGTCCCTTGGTGATCGGGTTGTAGCTGCCCGGCGCGCTGACCTTCGCCTCGATCCGCACCTGGAGGTCGCCCAGGTGCTCACTGTCGATCGAGATCGCGGCCTGCGGTTCCTTGCGCTGGTCGCCCTGCCCGTGCCGTTCCGCCGAGGCGTTCTCCGCCGCGGCCGGCGCGACTCCCCGTCGCTCGGTGACCAGGAAGCCGACCACCCCGACCAGCAGGGCTGCCGTCATTCCGATGCAGATGCCCAGCAGCAGGCCCTGCCGGAACCGGTTCGGTCCCCGCCGCCGCGGCCGGCGCCCGGGACGGGCCGATTTCCCCGCCCGGACCGGCTTGCCCGCGGGCGCCGGACGACCCAGCATCTCGTCGGAGAGCCGCAGCTTCTCCTTCAGCGCGGTCACGATCCCCGCACCTCCGTCCGCCTCTGAGACGACACGTTCAACTCCCAGCTGTCATTCGTTCACGAACTGGCGGGACCGCTGCCCGCCACCGGACGGTCCGGGAGGGAGATCAGGCCGGTGCGGCCCGCCCCGTAGACCCGGAAGATGCCCCACTGGCCACCGGTCAGGTGCCGGGCCAGGGTGCCGGAGCGGTACAGGTAGTCACCCGCCGCGCCCCGTCGCCCACCGGCGCCGCCGTTGGCCGCCGGGTCCAGCACGATCTGGTACGACACACCCGGGTTGAACTGGCCCTGCGTCGCCGCGAGCTGCGACTCGGAGTCGTTCGGGCCACGCCGCCAGAGGTGGTCGTGCAGGGCGAAGCTGGTCGACCGCGGGTCACCGACCGCCTGGCCGACGTGGAACACCGTCTTGTCCCCGCCGTACGCCTGGAACGTCGGGGTCGACGGATCCCCGTGCACGTACGAGCTGAAGATGTTGGTGATGTTCTGGTCGTTGGCGTACCGGTGCGCCCAGGGCTCGTTGTTGTAGTTGACGGAGAACTCGCCCTGATCCTCGGCGTCGTCGGCCACCATGCTCGGCGTCAGACTGAGGTCGAAGTTGTCGGGCACCGGCTGGTCGTCGGCGACGTTGCCGTTGGTGTCCTTGCGGAACAGCGCCAGGTCGCTGTTCATCAGCACGATGTTCTCTCGGTAGTCCGGCACGTTCGGGTTGGAGATCACCGCGCTGACCCCGCTGGCCAGCGGGGCGCCCGTGGTCGGGTGGAGGTAGGTGCTGCCGGCCGGCTCGATGACCAGCGCCCCGTACAGGCCGTGCGAGGCGTGGTGCATCGGGTCGGCCATGTCGCGCAGCATCGCCATCCCGGCGACCGGCGTGGCCCACCGGTAGGTGATCTGCTCGCCCGGACCGACCGTGCGGTCGTAACCCTTCGTGGAGCCGACGTTGACCCCGGAGGACACGCTCCAATGGTTGGTCAGCTGCGGTCGCATGGACACCCGGTTGCTGACCGGCAGCGGCAGGAACCCGGGCACGTTGACCTCGTCCTTGGGCGGCTGGTCGAGGCAGCCCGGGTAGCTGAGGGTGCTGGTCCGGTAGCCCAGCTGCCCCGGCTCCACGCCCTCGAAGCAGCTCGGCACCATCTTGGCCGGGTCGACCCTGTTCTTGAGCGTGACCTCGACGCAGTCACCGACGTTCGCCCGGATGACCAGCGGCTCGTTCTTGACCGTGTTGTTCGTCCAGTCGGACTCCAGCGCGTACTGGAGGCCGTTCGGGTCGTGGTCGCCTGCCTTGTTGTAGGTGATGTCCCGGTTGATGGCCACCACGTTGAACGCCTTCACGGGTGCGCCGGTGTCGCAGGGCAATCCGGGGGGTGGGGTGCCCGCCACCGGCTTCTCACCGATGCAGTTCGGGGCGTTGGCGGTGTTGTCCGGCAACGGATAGAGCAGCGATTCCGGCGGCGGTATTGTGCCGTCCGGTCCAGGCTGCAGCGACGCGCCCCAGTACTGGCACCGCATGACCCGTAGTTGGCCCCAACCGCCGAGGAACATGTCGTCCGAGCCGCCGAGGAAGTAGAGCTCGTCCCGGTCGATCGGGCTGCCGCCCTTGGTTCCCTCACGCTGTGACTTCACCTGCATCTCGAAGTACTCGAGAATGCCGATGTGCTGTGCGGAGACGATGTTGGAGTTCGGGTCCTTGGGCTCGTTGCGCCACCTGGCGTCCAGGTTGAGGCCGTGCGACTCCTCCTGGGACAGCTGGAATATCCGCCACTTGATCCGGTCGCCGACGAACGCCATCGGCATGGGTGTGAACGGATCAGCGGGGAACTCCTCGGTGTACGGGTCCGGGGAGGCGAACACCTGTGACGGGTCCTTGTCCCGGCGTGCCTCGAACGGCTCCAACCGGTAGTTGATTCCCATGACGCCCTGGTCGTCGTTGCTGGACGGGAACTTGGCCGGCTGGATCGGCACCCCGTACGAGGTGACGAACTGGTCGTCGTTGGTGGTGTTCGGGTCCGGGTCCTTGTACATCGGCACGTGGTCCTCAATGAAGAGGGACACGTTGCGGTAGTCGTACCCGTCGGTGACCTTGCCGTTGTAGTCGGTGGTGGAGTTGCAGATCACCGAGACCAGGGTGCCGACGGTGACCACCGCGTCCGTCTTCGGATCCTTGAAGGTGCAGCCGGCGTCGTGGATCGTGCCGCCGCCGAACAGCCCGGCGTCCTGGTGGACGTTGGCGTAGAAGTGGTCGTGGAACGAGTTCGTGGACGTGTTCTCGTGCACGAAGTCGCGGTAGGTGATGGTCTGCCCGACACCGTTGGCCGCGCCGTCCGCGCCCTGGTCGTAGTTCCAGCCGTTGGCGGCGCCGTCGGACGAGAGCACGTCGAACTGGACCATGTGCTGGTGGAGGCCGACCTCGTTGGTGGTCTGGAGCCGGTCGAAGGCCGTCCCGCCGTACGTCATGGGTAGTCGGTTGGTCAGGTTGTAGACCACGCAGTCACCCACGTTGAGCAGGGGTGAGAACGGTTCCGGTTTCTTGCCGGCCAGCACCGCGTCCCGCTCCGAGTCGAGCACGTAGACGCGGGACTGCGGATTTCGCCACTTGGCTTTCGGGTTGTACGTCTGACTCAGTTGGATGGCGGAGATGTTGAACGTCTTCACCGGCCGCCCGGTGGGGCAGGGGTTCTGGAAGAAGCCGCCCGGCACCTGGGCGCCGGCGTCGGCTGCGGCCTTCTCCTTCGTGGTGGGCGGGAAGACGCCGTTGGTGGCGCGGGCCGAGACGCCGAGCGGCGGCTTCGGCGCCTTGTAGCCGAAGACACCCGGGATGAAGTGCGGGAAGCCCGGGGTCTTGGTGGCGTCCGGCGTCGGTGGCGGGTTCACCCCGGAGACCGAGGTGTCGTAGTCGAAGTCGGCCAACGGCTCCAACCGCGGGATCGGCGTGCCGTCCGGGTTCTTCCGGGTGCCGTCCTCGAGCTTGTCGAGGGTGCGGTTCAACCCCCACATGCCGTTGGCGAAGTGCGGGTAGAGGTGGCAGTGGAAGATGATGTCGCCGAAGGTCGCTTTCTTGTCCTGGTGCGACGAGCCGGCGCCGCCCTGGACCACCAGGTCATAGCTGGTGCCCGGGGAGACGGACTGCACGTCCAGGATGTTGGTCTTGCCGGTGACGTGGTTCGGGCTGCTCAGCCCGTCCACCCCGCCCTCGTTCTGCGGGTCGTACGCCCACCGGTTGACGTGCCAGTGGAAGGTGTGCGTCTCGAACTCGGCCGGGTGCAGCAGTCGCACCTGGGCCGGCTCGCCCCGGTAGTTCGGAAAGACCAGGTCGCCGCCGCCCGGGTCGCCGTAGATCCACGACGACAGCGAGGTCTCCTCACCGATGCACTCGTTGGCCGTGTAACCCTGCCCGGCCGCGGTGGCGGCGGGGCAGCCGATCTCCTCCCGATTGAAGGTCGGCTCAGCCCGGTAGTTGAAGGCGAACCACTCGAGCTTGACCGGCACCTCCTCGTGGTACTGGACGATGGCGTCCGCGTCGCCGCCGCCCAGTCCCGGCAGCGTGTCCTTGGTCAGGACCGCAGTCTGCGCCGAGGTCGGTGCGACACACTCGGAGCCCGTCTTGTCCTCCGAGCCGCCGCGGCAGAAGCGGGTCAGGATGCCCGGCTCGGCCTCCACCTCGTCGTGCATGAAGAGCACGTTCTCGCGGAAGTCCTTGTTGTTCGGCCGCTTGATGATCGCCCGGGTGCCGGAGGCCAGGGGCCCGCCGGTGTGCGAGTCGACCCAGGTCGCGTCGCTCGCCTCCACGACGATCGCGCCGAACGCCCCGAACCCGTGCGAGCCGATGAACTTCACCTTGCCGGTGGAGTCCTTCGGCTGGGTCTGCCGGGAGCTGAAGTCCGCGCCGTCCTTGAACTGGTACTCGCCCTCGGCCTGGGCGTGCAGCAGGTAGGTGATCGAGGCGCCCGGCGCGGCCGTGGAGTCGGGGTTGTCGCCCACCACCGTGCCGTCGGCGGTCTTGACGTCATAGTCCAGACCGTCGAAGTGCATCGAGGCGTTCGGCGCGTTGGCCGGGTCGAAGTCGATCTTCGGGGCGGAGAGCGCCGGCGCGAACTCGCGGGCGCCTAGGGTGCTCGACCCCGCCGCCTTCTTGATCTCGCCGGGCAGCGTGTAGATCGCCGAGTCCCGGACCGTACGGTCCAGGGCCGGCGCCGCCTCGTTCAACCGGTTGGTGAAGTTGACCGTGACGCAGTCACCCTTGTTGACCCGCAGGGTGAGCGGCTCGATCAGGTCGTCGATGTTCGCCTTGGAGGGGTCCGCGGCGTACTTGAAGTTCGACCGGACCGTGGCGATGTTCGAGTCGAGGATGTACATCCTGCCCTCGGGGACCACGTCCCCGTACCGGTTGAGGAAGATCGGCAGGTTGATCAGCGAGACGTTGAACGTCTTCGTCGGGGCCCCGGCGACGCACGGGCTGACCGGGGTGCCCGCAGGCGGTGGCAGTGAGGCGGCAGTGGCCTGGCTGACCATCCACACGGCACCTCCGGCGAGGGCCATCCAGAGACCCGCGCCTACGGTGAGGGCGAGCCGGACGGGCCAGGTGGCGCGGCGGCGTGCGCCCATCAGGACGAACGCGGCGAACGCCAGGACGACTAGTAGGGGTGTGACATCGGCAGGTGTTGCGACCACTCGGCCTCCCTGTTGTTGAGCCACGGGAGGTCGCGCCCTCGACACCTAGTGCAGGACGGCGTGAACTATCGAGCGGCAGAACCCCCGTGGCCCGCTGCGAAGATACATAGATACTCGGCAATGAAGCGTAGATTTGTCAATATCGTTGTGGCTTTCGGTCGCCGCCGGGCAACTTTCCGCCGCAAGTTGCGAAAGGGGACCCCGCGCCGTGACCACGTCGTTCGGTCGGCGGAGTCCGGCTGGCCGAACGGTCAGAGGCGGAGACCCCTGCGGAGGCTGGCGAGCAGCTTGTCGCCGATTTCCGCAACCACGTGACCAAGACGCTCGGCCCAATCGTCAGGTCGCTGATCTCCGCCGGCATGGGTGGCGGCAAGTCCGACGAGGACCGACGACAGGCGCACCCACCCGTCGTTTCTTTGGGGTGCGCATCGGCGGTTCGGTGGAGGCACGGCAAGCCGAACGGGCAAAGAGGCGCTGTCACCCCTCTCAGTGACAGCGGCGGGTCCTCTAGGTTCAGCCGCACCGGGCCAGGTGATGGACGACACTTCGACGTCCCTACCGGCCGGTTCTCTCCTCCCATGCCCCACGAACGGAGCGGCATGAACACATTTCCGCAGTCTGGGTCACGCCGACGCCTACTCGTCGCGCTGCCCGCCATCGCCCTCGCCGCCACGTCGCTGACCGTGACGGGCAGCGCGGCCGCCCAGCAGTCCGGCCCAGCCCGGAGCATCGGGGCGGACGAGTTCTACATCAACTACGCCGAGCCGGAGGTGCAACCGGACACGGCGGGCAAGGAGGTCAAGGGCAAGGACGGGATCTACACCAGCCCGGTCGACGCAGCGCGGGCCTACGACCGCAAGTTCGCCGGGGGCAACCCGGTGGCCGCGCGGGAACTGGCCAAGCTGGAGGCCAAGGCGATCAAGACCGGGCAGAGCCCCCGGCAGATCAAGCAGGCCAAGGGCACGCAGACCGCCAAGCTGCTCACCCTGCTGGTGGAGTTCAACGACAAGGCGAACGACGACTTCACCAACGTGTACGTGCCGAAGACGGTTTTCGAGGACCGGAGCTGCGTTCTCGGCACCGTCCAGAACGGCCCGAAGCACAACACGATCGCGAACCCGGCGAGCCTGCCCCACAAGGACAACAACTCCATGTGGGTGCCGGACTTCTCGCCGGCGCACTACGACAAGATGCTCTACACCAAGGAGGGCATCACCGAGCGGGTCCGCACGGACCTGACCGGGCCGGACGGCAAGCCGGGCGTCGACATCTCCGGCCGCACGATGCACAACATGTACCTGGAGATGTCCAAGGGCGCGTACACGGTGGACGGCGAGGCGAGCCCGTGGATCACCGTGCCGCACTCGGAGGGCTGGTACGCGGCCTCCCGCTGCTTCAAGGACGAGAACGGCAACTGGGTCGCCGGCCGCGAGCAGTCGATGAACGGCCACCCGGACAACCCGCAGGGCGCCGGGCGGCTGGCCACCGACGCGGTGGACGCGCTGGCGAAGATGCGGCCCGACTTCCCGTGGGCCGACTACGACATCGAGGACCAGGGCGACGTCGACGGTGACGGCAACGTCAACGAGCCCGACGGCGTGATCGACCACCTCGTGCTGGTGCACGCCAACCAGGGCAAGTCCCGCGGCGGCGGCGACGTGGGCGTCTACTCGGTCTGGGCGCACTCGTCGACGGTGACCGGCGGCTACACCATCCCCGGCACCAAGATCAAGGTGGCGAACTACATCGTGCAGCCGGAGGACGCCGGCGTTGGCGTCTTCGCCCACGAGTTCGGCCACGACCTCGGCCTGCCGGACCTCTACGACACCTCCGGCAATGCCGACTCGGACGTCGACTTCTGGGACCTGATGGCCTCGGGCTCGCACACCGGCGAGATCTTCCAGGCGATGCCCACCCACATGGGCATCTGGGACAAGTGGGTGCTCGGCTGGGCCGACCCGCTGACCATCAACCCCGGTGACGACCCGCGCGCGGTGCAGCTCGGCCAGACCTCGAACACCCCGGTCGGCACCAGGGACGGCATCAAGATCAATCTGCCGGACAAGGTGATCACCCTGGCGCAGCCGCACAGCGGCGCCAACATGTGGTACTCCGGCGCCGACCAGAACTGGGCCGACGTCAAGCTGAGCCGGACGGTCGCCGTCCCGAACGCCGCCGACGCGAAGTTCTGGATGTGGAACAACTACGTCATCGAGGCGGACTGGGACTACGGCTTCCTCGAGGTCTCCACCAACGGCGGCGCCACCTGGGCGGAGCAGAAGGTCTACGACGCCACCGGCAAGCTGGTCACGACCAACGACGGCTACGCCGACCCGAACGGCCGCATGGTCGACTACGGCGGCAAGAAGTACGGCCTGACCGGCAGCACCGGCGGCTGGCGGCACGACTACGTCGACCTGTCGGCGTACGCCGGGCAGACCGTGCAGCTGCGGCTCCGCTACGCCACCGACGAGGCGTTTGTGGAGCGGGGCTGGTTCGCCGATGACTTCTCGGTCACCGGCGGCGGCGCCACCACCTGGAGCGACGACGTCGAGGGCGGCGCCAACGGCTGGACCCAGGCGCTGGGCACCTTCACCGACACCACCGGCGCGGGCTGGCACACCGACTCGGGCACCCAGGTCAAGTCGCACTACTACCTGGCCGAGTGGCGTAACTTCGACGGCTTCGACAAGGGCCTGAAGTACGCGTACGACACGGTCTACTCGCACGAGGCGTGGAAGGTCGACCGGATCTCGTACAACGCCCCGGGCATGCTGGTCTGGTACCGGGACACCGAGCTGGGCAACGTCAACCACACGACCGCGCAGCTGACCGCGCTGCCCAGCTACGGCGCGAAGGGCGGCCTGCTGATCGTCGACTCGCACAACGACCCGCTGCGCCGCCAGGGCGAGGCGGCCGTCAAGGACCCGTCGACGCTGGACAACCTGCCCAGCCGTCCGCAGTCGTCCAACGCGGCCTTCTCGCTGGGCTCCAGCTACCCCTTCAAGGAGTGCCTGGAGGCGGCGAACGAGCCGTACAGCGAGTACTGCACCAGCTTCGGCGCCCAGGCCCCGGTGTCGGCGTTCAGCGACACCAAGGGCTGGTACCCGGGCATCGAGATCCGCAACGGCTCCGCGTTCGCCCGGGACAGCGACGCCTCCGTCGTCATCCCGTCGCGGGGCAACGCGAAGTACACCACTCGGGTGACGAACCCCGACGGTACGCCGGCTCCGGCGTACTACGGGGCGACCCTCGGTGGCGGGGCGATCGTGCTCGGCACCGGCAACCCGGGTGACGCCGCTGTCGCGTACGGCGTGTCGATCACCATCAAGGGGGCCGCCAAGAACAACTCGTACGCGACCGTGTACGTGACCTCGGCGACCCCGTGACCTGACCGCCTCACGGCGCGTCGGACACCCGGCGGGGCCCGTCTGGAGCAGACTGCTCCGGACGGGCCCCGTCCTTGTTACGGGCCCCGCAATTTTCTTCGAATTCGGTGTGACGCTTTCGCACACCGCAGCGCTCCCCTTTGGGGACCTCGTAATCACCGTCACGCACGGTGATCGTAGCCAAAACGTGATGTAATTCGACGCCGAACTACCGGATGCTTTGATCCCGATTTGGCCGGGAAAGAAGGGCCGTCGTCCCGGTAATTGACCGGTGACAAGGATGCAAACCTCTGTCATTGTGAGTGACGCATGACATGACAGCGATAGCCATGGCTGTCTCTGTCGTGTAACAGATCCACAAAGGAGGAGGACCTTTGAGGAGACGAGTCACAGCGGGCCTGGCCTCGGCCGCGGCCGCGCTGCTGGCAGCCGGTGTCGCCACGGCACCGGCGTCCGCCGCCACCCCCGCGGCGGAGCCCACCCCGAGCGTCGACAAGGCGAAGCACGGCAAGGACAACCTGCCCGATCCCAAGGCGGATCAGCAGCGGGAGCTCAAGAAGCAGGCGATCTCCGCCCTGCTGCAGGGCAAGGCCAAGCTTCAGACGCGCAACGGCTCGAAGGTCATCCAGGTCAAGGACGACCTGTTCGTCGAGTACCAGCAGGCGCCGAAGGTCGACCCGATCTTCACCGTCCTGGTCAACTTCGGCGACAAGATTCACCCCAAGGCTGGTGGCCAGCCCGGCCCGGTGGTCAACCAGATCCCCGAGCCGGACCGCAACTGGGACGGCAGCTCCACCGACGACAACAGCACCCTGTGGCGCTCGGACTTCCACCGCGAGCACTACATGGACATGTTCTACGGTGAGGGCGAGTCGTTCCGGGACTTCTACCTGAAGCAGTCCGGGGGCCGGTACACGGTCGGCGGCGACGTCAGCGACTGGGTCACCGTGCCGTACAACGAGGCCCGGTACGGCCGCAACGGCAACCCGGACGACCCGCAGGACATCACCGAGGACGACGGCTACTGGAGCTTCGTCGGTGACACCGCCACGGCCTGGTACGAGTCCCAGGCCAAGGCGGGGAAGACGCCGGAGCAGATCAAGGACTACCTCAAGCAGTTCGACGTCTGGGACCGGTACGACTTCGACGGCGACGGCAACTTCAACGAGCCCGACGGCTACATCGACCACTTCCAGGCGGTGCACGCGGGTGAGGGCGAGGAAGCCGGCGGCGGCGCCCAGGGCGCGGACGCCATCTGGTCGCACCGATGGCGCGTCGCCGCGGGCGAGGGTGAAATCGGCCCGACCGGCAACCTCAACGGTGGCGTGCAGATCGGCGACACCGGCCTCTGGATCGGTGACTACACCACCGAGCCGGAGAACGGCGGTCTCGGCGTCTTCACCCACGAGTACGGCCACGACCTCGGCCTGCCGGACCTGTACGACACCGCGGGTGGCGACAACGGCACCGGGTTCTGGACCCTGATGTCCTCGGGTTCGTGGCTGAGCCACGGCACTGACGACATCGGTTCGACCCCGGGCTACATGGACCCGTGGTCGAAGCTTTTCCTGGGCTGGCTGAAGTACAGCGTCGTCGACGAGAAGAGCGGCACCACCCAGGTGACGCTCGGACCGGCCGGCGACAGCACGGGCCCGAAGGCCCAGGCCGTCATCGTCAACCTGCCGACCCAGACCCAGACCACGAACTACAACACCCCGTTCGGGGGCTCGTACGAGTGGTGGGGCGGCGCCGCTGACGACCTGAAGAGCACGCTCACCCGCACCATCGACCTGACCGGCGTGAAGTCCGCGTCGATCACGTCGAAGCTGCAGTACGACACCGAAGAGAACTACGACTACCTCTTCGCCGAGGTGTCCACCAACGGCGGCGTCAGCTGGAAGTCCCTGACCAACAACCTGCACGACACGGTCAACGGCAAGGTCCAGACCGGCATCGACGGCTCCAGCAACGGCCAGTGGGTCGACTCGACCTACGACCTGTCGGCGTACGCCGGCCAGACCATCAAGTTCCGGTACCGCTACTCCACCGACGGCGGCGTGCACTACGCCGGCCCGTTCATGGACAACATCTCGCTGACCAAGGACGGCGCCGTCGCCTGGACCGACGACGCGGAGACGCTGTCGGCGGACTGGGCGGTGCGGGGCTTCAAGCGGATCACCGGCACCGTGACGGACGTCTACCCCCGCTTCTACATCGCCGAGAACCGGACCTACTTCGGTTACGACGACACGCTGCGGACCGGTGGGTACAACTACGGGTTCAACAACACCCGGCCCAACTGGGTGGAGCGGTTCTCGAACCAGCCCGGCATGTTGGTCTGGTACGTGAACTACGCGTACGGCGACAACAACACGTCGCAGCACCCGGGCTACGGCCTCAACCTCCCGGTTGACGTCCGCCCGGACAAGATCAACGTCGGCGGCCAGGGCACCATCAGCAACCGGCGCAACGGCTACGACGCCACGTTCAGCCTGTACGCGAAGCCGGCCCAGACCTTCCACAAGAACGGTGTGGCGGTCACGGTTCCGGAGCTCGAGCCGCACCCGGTGTTCAAGGACAACGGCATCGGGGCGTACTGGTCCTCGGGCAACGCGTGGAACTCGGTGAAGGTGGCCGGTACCGGCACCAGCATCGAGATCCTGCAGCAGGGCAACACCCCGACCAGCGACATGGTCGTCAAGGTCAGCAACTGATCGGGTAGCACCAACCGGAAGGGGCCGGTGGCGGCGACGCCACCGGCCCCTTTCGCGTACCCCGGAGGTGTTCGCCCTGATGAGGGCAGACATCGGCCGATCCGGATGTGACGGTGTGCAGCTTTCCCATCAAGAAGTTGCTACAAATCGACGCGCGTGTCTTCCCACCCGTCACGGGAGTGTCTATCTTCACCAGTGGTCCCACTAGTGGGACGTCTTCGCCGGCCCGTACCCCCGTTGGGCCGGTTCCCTCACACCGGAAGGATTCCACGTGCGCAAAGTCGCAGTGGGTCTGCTCGGGCTTTCGTTGACGGCGACGGGACTGGTGGCGGGCACGACCGCCAGCGCCGCGCCGGCGCCGAAGCTGCCGGCGTCCGCGCCGTCGGTCGCCGAGCCCGCCCAGGCCGATCACGATCTGCCGGACAAGGCCGAGGAAAAGCGCCGCACGCTGCGCCAGGAGGGCCTGAGCGAGGTCCTCTCCGGCAAGGCCAAGCCACAGAAGATCAACGGCAGCACCGTCGTCAAGGTCGGCGAGACCGCCGGCGCCCGGGCCGCAGCCCCGGGCAAGGCCGGCAAGAAGGACCAGTACGTCGAGCTGGCCCGGGAGCGGACCGACAAGATCTTCGTGATCCTCGCCGAGTTCGGCGACGAGCGGGATCCCGCCTACCCGGACAAGGACACCGACCCCAACATTCCCGGCCCGACGCGGTTCGACGGACCGCGGCACGACGAGATCCCGGCACCGAGCCGGGCCGTGGACAACTCCACCGTCTGGCAGGCGGACTACAGCCCGGAGCACTTCCGCCAGCTGTACTTCGGCACCAAGCCGGGCGACGAGTCGCTCAAGCAGTATTACGAGGCCCAGTCGTCCGGGCGGTACAGCGTGGACGGCGAGGTCACCGACTGGGTGAAGGTCAAGTACAACGAGGCCCGGTACGGCCGCTCGGACGACCCGATCGCGGACGACTCGGACAACCCGGCCAACGACCCTGCGGTCTGCGACAGCAACGTCTGCCAGAACACCTGGGACCTGGTCCGGGACGCCGCCAACCAGTGGGTGGCCGACCAGAAGGCCAAGGGTCGCACCGACGCCCAGATCAAGGCCGACATGCAGTCGTTCGACCAGTGGGACCGGTTCGACTACGACGGTGACGGCAACTTCAACGAGCCGGACGGCTACATCGACCACTTCCAGATCGTCCACTCCGGCGGCGACCAGGCCGACGGTGACCCGCACCAGGGTGAGGACGCCATCTGGAGCCACCGCTGGTCGGCGTACAACACGTCGCCGGTCGGCCCCGACTTCAACAAGATCGGCGGCACCGAGATCGGCGGCACCGGCGTCTGGATCCGTGACTACACCATCCAGCCGGAGAACGGCGGCCGCAGTGTCTTCTACCACGAGTACGGCCACGACCTCGGTCTGCCGGACGACTACAACGTCATCAGCGGTGGGGACAACAACAACGAGCACTGGACCCTGATGGCCCAGAGCCGGCTCAGCGGCAAGAACGACGGCGGCATCGGCGAGCGCGGCGGCGACCTGGGCGCCTGGAACAAGCTCCAGCTCGGCTGGCTCGACTACGAGGTGGTCAAGGCCGGGCAGAAGCGCACCCTGGACCTCGGCCCGCAGGAGTACAACTCCAAGCAGGCCCAGGCCGCCGTGGTGGTGCTTCCCCCGCGGACGTACACCTTCAACAACGGCAAGCCGTTCGAGGGGACTAAGCAGTACTTCTCCGGTAACGACGACAACCTGGACAACACGCTGACCAGGAGCATCGACCTCACCGGAAAGTCGACGGCAGCGATCTCGCTCAAGGGGCGCTACTCCATCGAGTCCGGCTTCGACTACCTCTTCTTCGAGGCGTCCACGGACGGTGGCAGCACCTGGACAGCGCTGCCCGGCACCGTGGACGGCAAGCCCCTCCCGCCGGTGTCGAAGACCGACCCGCGGCCCGCACTCTCCGGCAGCAGCGGCGGCAGGTGGGTGGACATCAACCTCCCGCTGGACGCGGTGGCCGGCAAGCCGGTGCAGTTCCGGTTCCACTACCTCACCGACGGCGGGCTCTCCCTGGGCGGCTTCTTCGGTGACGCGATCACCGTGACCGCCGACGGGCAGACCCTGCTCAGCGACGGTGCCGAGAACGGCACCGGGGACTGGGCGGTCAAGGGCTGGAGCATCGCGGAGGAGACCTACACCCGGGACTTCGCCAACTACTACATCGCCGGCAACCGGTCCTACGTCTCGTACGACAAGTACCTGAAGACCGGCCCGTACTACTTCGGGTACCTGAACACCCGGCCCGACTGGGTGGACCACTACGCGTACCAGCAGGGTCTGCTGATCTCGTACTGGAACCTCCGCTGGGCGGACAACGACACCGGTGCCTTCGGACACCCGGGTGAGGGTCGCAACCTGTACATCGACGCGCACCCGCGCCCGATCTACAACCTGACCGGCCAGCCCTGGCGGGCCCGGGTCCAGGTCTACGACGCCCCGTTCAGCCTGACCAAGGCGGACTCGTTCACGCTGCACATCAACAGCCAGCCGCAGTACATCCGTGGCCAGGCCGCGCAGCCGCTGTTCGACGACACCAAGCAGTACTGGTACCCGGAGCTGCCGAACCACGGCGTCAAGCTCCCCGCCGCCGGCGTCAAGATCAAGGTTCTCAAGCAGGACGGCACCTCGCTGAAGGTCCGCTTCTCCTGAGCCGCTGATCGCCGCGACACCAGCGATGCCCGGGCAGCCGACCTGCCCGGGCATCGCCCTGTCCGGCGCCGGGCCGGCCGCGGCGGCTCCGGCGCCGTCCCGGAGAATCCCCTGATCCTCGCCACCTGCGGGGCCATCCGTGCGGTACCGGCCCTAGGCTGTGCCCCATGACCGACCAGCGCGGCGGGCCCGTCGACGAGTCCTGCGTCCTCCCCGAGGGGCCGTGGACGCACCGGTTCGTCGGCGCCAACGGCAGCCGCTTCCACGTCGTCGAGGCCGGCACCGGTCCGATGGTGCTCTTCCTGCACGGCTTCCCCGAATACTGGTACGCCTGGCAGGAGATGCTGCCGGCGGTCGCCGACGCGGGGTTCCGGGCGGTCGCGGTCGACCTGCGCGGGTACGGCGCGAGCGACAAGCCCCCCCGGGGGTACGACGGCTACACGCTCGCCGCCGACGTGGCCGGGCTGATCCGTGCCCTCGGTGAGCGGTCGGCGACGCTGGTGGGCAGCGGCGCCGGTGGGCTCATCGCCTGGACCGCCGCCTCGTTCCATCCCGCGCTGGTCCGGCGGCTGGTGGTGCTGGGCGCACCGCACCCGCTCCGGCTCCGGGCGGCCATCTTCGCCGACCCGCGCGGCCAGTTCACCGCCTCCACCCCGACGCTGAAGTTCCAGCTCCCCCGCTACGAACACGTGCTGACCCGGGACGACGCCGCCGAGGTGGCGACGATCCTGCGCCGCTGGGGCGGTCCGCAGTGGGTCAACGGCCCGGACTTCGAGGCGTACGCCCGGTGCTGCCGGGTGGCCATGCGGATCCCGCAGGCGGCCTTCTGCGCGCTGGAGGGCTACCGGTGGGCGTTCCGGTCGGCGCTGCGGCTGCACGGCTACCGGTTCGTCAAGCTGATGCAGAAGCCGCTGGTCACGCCGACCCTCCAGCTGCACGGCGCGCTGGACCGGGCCTCCCTGCCGCGCACCGCCCAGGGGTCCGGCCGCTACGTCACCGCCCCGTACGAGTGGCGGCTGCTCGAGGGAGTGGGCCACTTCCCGCACGTGGAGGCCCCGGAGGTGGTGCTCGGCGAGGTGCTGCGCTGGACGAAGTCCTGACTCAGACCCGCTGCTCACGCAGGTCGACGACCTCCCGGGCCGGCGCCCAGCCCTGATAGACGCCGAAGTCGAAGGCCTCCAGCCCCATCGCCCGGGCGACCGGCCAGCGACCGCCGGTGTACTCCACCCGCAGCCAGCCCTCATGCTCGGCCAGCACGATGAACGGCTGCCCCTGCCAGGTGCAGGTGGTCCGGACGTACGCCAGGTCCTCGACCTCGGCGGCCGGCACCACCCGGACGTACCGGCCGGGGCGTACCTCCTGGAAGCCCTCGCCCGGTTCGGGCTGGTAGAGGCGGACGTCGTCGCCGTCCGGGCTGGCCTGGTACTCCCGGCCCCGCCAGCGGGCCACGTAGCCGTCCCGGGTCACGCCGCGTCCACCCGTCGCCAGAGCAGCGCGTCGGTGTCCAGCACCGCGACCACCCGCTCGGTGCCGTCCGCGCCGATCCGGCACAGCTCCGCGCCGTGCGGCAGCCGGGCACTGTCCACCTTGAACTCCGCGACCACGTCGCTGGTTTCCCCGGGGGCGAACCCGTTGCCGCGGAACGGAGGACGCTCGATCACCCAGCCCTCCATGGCCCGCATCGCGGCCTCGTTCTGCCCGCCGTACGGGATGCGGTAGAGACTCGGCCGGTACACCGGCCAGCGCAGCACGTAGATCTCCTCGGCGTCGCGGGAGAACGGCGAACCCGGGTGGCCGAGGCCGAGCGCGTCGTACAGCTCGGTCGGGGTGCGCAGGTGGGCCAACTCGTTGGCCCGGTGCACGAAGCCGGAGACCCGGTCGTAGCCGCGCTCCAGGTAGTAGGCGAGCTGACTCGGGGCGATCACCTTCTGCATGGTCACCGGGCGGGTCCGGTCCACCGGCGGCGGCGCGGGCCGGCCGGCGGCCGCCGGCTCCGCCTCGGCGGCGGGCCGCTCCGGCTCCCCCTCCGGCTCGTCGCCGAGGCCCACCTCGGCGGCCCAGTTGGCCAGCGCCAGGACCTGCTCGCCGGGGTACGTCGCCCCGACCGGGCTGCCCGGGTTCACCGCGAACGACCAGTTCTCGTCCGGCCAGCGGCGGATGAGCTGGACGAACTTCACGCGTACCGTCTCGACCGGACCGTCGGCGCGGTCGGCCAGCCGCTCCGGCGAGGTGTAGACCACCACATACGTCCCGCCGTCGAGCTGCTCGGTACGCCAGACGAAGCCCGCCTCGCCGGGTCGGCTCGCCGGCCCGGAGTCGGCGGCCACCGGCAGCAGCACCCGGGCCAGCAGCAGGGTGGTGAGGAACCCGTCGGTGCTGCCACTGCTCACCGCGGCCAGCAGCTCCTCCTCCACCTCGTTCGCCGGCACGAAGTCGGCCGGCACCGGGCCCGGCGCGGCCGGCGTACCGTCGACGCGCGAGGTGGCTCCGGCAGCCGGCCCGGCCGGCGGCGCTGTCGGCGCCGTCGGGGAGCCGGTGGGCTCGCCGGCGGACGCGCTGCCCGGCTGCGCCGGCGCGGGGGGCTCGAAGAGCGACCCGGCCGGTTCGTCCGTCGCCGTCGACCCGGTCCGCTCCCCCGCTGGCGGAGCGGGCGGGAACAGGGACTCCGTTCGCTCGCCCGTTGGCGGAGCGGGCGGGAACAGGGATTCGGTCCGCTCCTCAACCGGTGGGGCAGGCGGGAACAACAGCTGGGTCCGCTCCTCAACCGGTGGGGCGGGCGGGAACAACGGCTGGGTCTGCTCCTCAACCGGTGGGGCGGGCGGGAACAACAGCTGGGGCTGCTCCTCAACCGGTGGGGCGGGCGGAAACAACAGCTGGGTCTGCTCGGCCGGTGCGGTGATCCGGTCGAACAGCGGCATGGTCGCCTCGGCGGGCGGCTCGATCGGTTCGAACAACGACGCGACGGAGCGGTCGCGCCCGCCGTCGGCAGGGTCCGGCTCGGCCCGCTCAACGGGGGCGGGCGGCGCGAATGAACTCTCCCCCGACGGGCGGACCGGCTCGGCGGGGCGCTCGCCGTACGGCGCGGGCGCTCCCGCGTCGACGCGCTGGGCGAGTGGCTCCACGGCCAGCGGCACGGTGGGTTCGGCCGAACCGGCCCAGGGTCCGGCCGGCCCGGCGCTCTCCCCCCGGTACTCCGGCGGTGCCGTCGCGCCGGCCAGCGCGGAGCTGGCGGCGGGCACGGTGGGCACCGCGTACGGTTCGGGCACCACCGGGGCCGGGCCGGGGACCGGGCGGGCCGGGGCGGGCTCCTCGGGCTCGGTGAGGTCCCGGGACTCGATGATGGTGCCCTCGATGACGATCGGCGAGAAGCCCCGGCGCGAGGCCGGCGGGCCGGACACCGGCTCGGCGATCGACGGGGGCAACTCCTCCGCCTCGGCCGGGACGCCGAAGCCGGCGTCGCCCGGTGCCGGCGGGATGGGCTGCGTCCGCTCGCCCGCGTCCGGCGCCGCCGCGCCCGGCGCGTCGGGCGGCTGGGGACGGCGTCGGGGCAGCGACTGGGTCGCCTCCTCGCCAGCGGCCGGTGGCGGCACGGGACGGAACGGCCGGGTGGGCTCCTCGGCCGGGCGGAGCGCCGGCGTGGTCTCGCCGCCGTCCGTGCGGAACGCCCGGGTGGGATCCTCGGGCACCGGTTCGCTCAGCGGCCGGCGGCGCGGGAACGGCTGACCGCCACCGGCGAACCGGGACGGCGGCGCCGCCCGCTCCCCGGTCCGCTGGGACGGATCCAGCGGGGACGGGCGGCGGGACGACTGGCCGGAGGGTTCGAAGAACGACCGGGCCGGGCGCGGCGGCGCGGGCTCGCCGGAGCGGCCCGGCGGGCTGCCGGAGCGGCCGGCGCCGCCGAACGCGTCCGGCTCGTCGGGGCGGCGGCGCAGGTCGCTGAGCCAGCCGGAGAGGCTGTCGCCGCCCGGGTCGGAGCCGGAGGCGGAACGGTCCACAGCGGCGCGATCGGCGGGCGGCGCGGCCGCCGGAGCGCCGTTCGCCTGACCGGGCCACGCGTCGCGGGCTCCCGGCTCGTCCTCGGCTCGCCGGCCGTGGGGTCCGAGGCGGTTCGCGGCGAGGAAGCCATTCGGCTCCGGGCGGCGGGGGATCGGCGGCAGCGGGGACCCGGCGCCGCTCGGCGCGGCGGGCCGAGCCGGCGGGCTGGGGGCGGGCGGGAGCTGCACGGTCGCCGACTCCACCGCCGGGTCCGGGGCGGAGCCGCCGGCGGCGGGTGGCACCGGCGCGGCGGACGCCCGGCCGGCCGGCGCGAAGGAGGCCGCCGACGCCCGGCCGGCGCTCGGCGACGTCGCGCCGGCCGCCGACGCCCGGCCGGAACTCGGTGATGCCGAGCCGGAGGCTGGTGAGCCGGCGGTCGGTGCTGCGGAGCCGGCGGAAGGCGACGCCGGACCGGCGGGAGTCGCTGGCGCCGGGGCGAACGCGGCCGCCGGTGCCGCGGCGGGGAAGCCGGGTGACGCCGGGACGGCGGCGGCGGGCGGGCCCGCTGACACCGGCGCGGTCGGCATGTCCCGGCCGGTGGCGTCCGTCTCGGTCCGGGCGCGGGCGGCGTTCTCGACCCGCTCCAGCCGGGCCCGCGCGCCCATCGTCCGCCCTGGCAGCCGGACGTCGCCCCGGGACAGCTGAGCCACGAACCAGGCGGGCAGGTAGCCCTCGATCGGGAGGCCCGGATTGACCGCGAGCCACCACTCGTGGTTGGGCCAGCCGGCGGCCAGGTCGGCGTACGGGACGCGCCGGGTGGCGCCGGCGTTCTCCCCCAGGCAGGCCCGCATCGCGGTGACGGAGGTGAATGCGAGGACGTGCGTCCGGCCGCCGGTGGTCCAGGTCCCCCAACCCGTCGGAGCCTGCCCGGCGAGCCCTTGGGCGGAGACCGGCAGCAGCAGGTCGACCCGGGTCAGGATGCGGAAGTAGAGCTGCTGGTCCTGGGCGCGCAGCGCGTCGCGCATCGCCACCTCGGCCTCGGTGGCCGGCTCCCATCCGGTCACGGCCACCTCTCCTTCCGCACACAGGCCACAGGCATCGCCTACAACCTACAAGGTGCTAGCAAGATCACAATGGCTGGCCACCGGCCCTGCGGCGAGACGTTAACATCGCGTTCCGGAGTCGACACGATACGGAGGCGGTCGATGTCCCGGCCCACCGCGCACCCGGCCCTGGCCGTCCTGGCGACCGTCCTTGCCACCGTGCTGCCGGCCACCCCGGCAGGGGCCCGCGCCCCGTCGGCGTGTGCCGCGCCACCCGCGCCGGCCCGCCCCGTGCCGGCCCAGCCGTGGCCCCAGCAGCGATACACACCCGACCGGCTCGCCCCGCTGGCCACCGGCGCCGGGGTGGTCGTGGCGGTCATCGACTCCGGCGTGGACCGTCGCCATCCGCAGCTCGCCGGGCGGGTGCTCGCCGGTGCCGACTTCCTCGACCCGGGCGGGGACGGCACCCGGGACTGCGCCGGGCACGGCACCTTCGTGGCGAGCATCATCGCGGCGCCGCCCCGCCCGGGCGTGGCGTTCCGGGGACTGGCACCGGACGCCCGCATCCTGCCCGTACGGGTCAGTGAGCAGCAGGTCGTGGCGGGGCGGGAGTCGGGGCGTACGGTCGGCGCGGCCGACTTCGCCCGGGCCATCCGGTGGGCGGTGGACCACGACGCCGACGTGCTCAACCTCTCCGTCGTGCTGTACGCGGACAATCCGGCGGTGCGCGCCGCGGTCGCCTACGCGGCCCGCCGGGACGTCGTGGTGGTGGCCGCCGCCGGCAACCTGCACGACAGCGGCGACCCGCGGCCGTACCCGGCGGCGTACGACGGGGTGCTCGGGGTGGGGGCGATCGGGGCGGACGGCAACCGTTCCGCCTTCTCCCAGACCGGCCCGTACGTCGACCTGGTCGCCCCGGGCAGCGACGTGCTGATGGCCGCGCCCGGGCAGGGGCACCAGCGGGCGGAGGGCACGAGCTACGCCACCCCGTTCGTGGCCGCCACCGCGGCGCTGCTCCGCCAGTACCGCCCCGAGTTGAGCGCCGCCGAGGTGGCCCGACGGATCGTGGCCGGCGCCGACCCGGCCCCGGGGCGCGCGGACGGCTACGGGGCGGGGGTGCTGAACCCGTACCGGGCGGTGACCGAGTCGCCCGCGACGGCGGCCGGCCAGCCCCCGCGGGGTGCGGCACTGGCGGTCGATCGGCCGGATCCGGCCGAGCTGGCCCGGCAGGCGCGTCGAGCGACGGCCCGGCACCGCGCGCTCCTGGTGGCCGGCGCCACCGCAGCGGCGGCCGTCCTGGTGGCGCTCCTGGCCACGGTGCTGCCGCGCGGCGCCCGCCGCCGCTGGCGCCCCGCCGACCCAACCTGACCCACCCGCCCGCGCGGGTGGTCACTGGAAGAGGTTGGCGTTGCGCTTCTCGGTGTCGAGGTAGTCGGCGGCGGAGTCCTCCACCGCCAGCTTGATGTCGCGCAGCATGGCCTGGAGGTCCTGCGAGGCGGCCCGCCACCGCGCCTGCCGCTGCTCGTACGCCTCGCGGGCCTCGCCGGACCAGCTCGCGACCAGCGGCGCGGCGTCCCGCTCGAGCTGCCCGAGCTGGCTGTCGAGCGTGTTCAGCGCCTTCTGGATGTCCGCGGCGGCCTGCTGCAGCGCGGCGAAGTTGACGACCAGCACACCGTGGTCCATGACATCGTCCTTCCTGGGTCAGAGCGGCAGCTGGATGCTGCGGTGGGTGCCGGCCACCCGGCCGGCGGCCTCGGTGTCCGAGACGTCGTACTGCTGGCCGGCGGTGCGGATGGCGGTCGCGGTCTCCCGCAGGGCCCGCTGGAGGGCCGTCTGGTCCTGCGCCCACTGCTGCTTGACCTGCTCGAACGACCGCCCGCCGGCGCCCCGCCAGGCCTGCTGCAACACCTCCAGCTCGGCCATCAGGCCGCTGAGCATGCTCTGCAACGACTGGTCCACCTGCTCGAACTTCGCGGCGGTCTGCTGCAGCACCGCGGCTTCTGCCTGGGTCTGGGACACCCCGGACGTCACCTCGTCTCCTCGGTCGTGGCTGGTCGCGATGGCGACCACTGTGGACTCGCCGGAGCGCGGAACCGGAATCGGGAAAGGGGGACGGCACGCGCTCGACGGAACTCGTCGCTGACGGTAGTCGCCTGACTCCGGTTCTGCTACCCCTCAACATCCCCTGTGGACAACGAAGCCTTACGATGAGCCACGGCAACGTCACCCGACGAGCAGGCGGAGGCGGCATCGTGCGCGCGAGGAAGGCCCGGTGACGGCGACCACGACCACGGGGCCGGTGCCCGCGGCCCCTCCCGCGCCCGGGTCGGCGGTCCGCCCCGCCCCGCCCGTACGGGCCGGGCAGGTGGTGGCGGCGCAGGTCGCGGTCGCGGTGCTCGTCGCGGGCGTCGGCCGGGGCGTGACGGTGACCGCGGCCGCCCTGCTGCTGGCGGCGCTGCTGCTGCCCGGGACGTGGGTGCGGTGGCGCGGCCGGTGGCTCTACGAGTGGCTGCTGGTCGGTCTCGGGCACCTGACCCGGCGCCGGGCGCTGCCGGCCACCGCCGGGCCGGAAGCGCTGCTGGGGCTGGTGGCCCCGGGGGCGTCGGTGCACCCCGCCGAGCTGGCCGGTGTTCCGGCCGGCGTGGTGGACGACGTGGCCGGGATGACCGCGCTGCTGGAGATCGGAGACCCGGACGACCTGCTGGGCGACGGCCCACGGTCCCTTCCCGGGCCGCTGTCCCTGCTGCCCCCACCCGGCCCGGAGAGCCCCCCGGTCCGGATCCAGCTCCTGCTCTCCGCCTCGCCCGCCCCCACGCCGGCCGCCGGGGCCGGCACCGCCGGGACGTCGTACCGCCAGCTCACCGACGGGCGGCTGGCCGGACGGGCCCGGGCCGTGCTGGCGGTCCGGGTGCTCCGGGCCGACGGCTGGTCGGACGAGGAGTTGCGCCGGGCGCTCTCCGGCGCGGTCCGGCGGATCGTCCGCCGGCTCGGCCCGCTGACCGGGCGTCCGCTGGGCGGGCGGGCCGCCCTCCGGGTGGTGGCCGAGTTGGCCCACCACGACGTCGGCGCGCCGGTCCGCGAGACCTGGCACGCGGTGACGGCGGGCGGGCTGGTGCAGGCCACCTACCGGCTGCGCCGCTGGCCGGGCCCGGGCACCGACGTGGGGCGACGGCTGGTGCCCCGGTTGCTGGCGCTGCCGGCCACCGCCGGCACCGTCTCGCTCGGCGTCGGCCCGCGCGCCGGCACCGACGCCGCGCCGGTCCCGGTGGAGTTGACCGTACGGCTGGCCGCCTGGACCGGGGCGGAGCTCTCGATCGCCGACCGGGCGCTGCGCCGGCTCGCCGACGACCTGGGCGCGGAGGTCCGCCGGCTCGACGGCGAGCACCTGGACGGCCTGGCCGCCACCCTGCCGCTGGCGGCGGCCCGGGGCACCCCGGCGGCCGCCCGCGCGGACCTGGAGGGGCTGGAACTCGCCCTGGACGAGTCCGGGCTGATGCTCGGGGCCAACCGGCACGGCCGCCCGGTGACCGTCCGGCTCTTCGGCCCCGGGGACACCCGGCTGTTCCTCGTCGGCGGGGTGCGCGCCGCCCAGCTCATGGTGCTGCGCGCGCTGGCTCTCGGTGCGCGGGTGGTGGTGCAGACCGCCCGGCCCCGGGTGTGGGAGCCGTTCGCCCGCGCGGTGGGCGCGCCCGGTGGGGCGGTGCCGCTGATCCCACCCGGACGGCCGGTGGGCGGCGCGCCGAGTTCACCGCTACAACCGCTGCTGGTGGTGGTCGACGCCGGCCCGGTGCCGCCCGAGGTCGGTGTTCCGGGGGCCTGGCGGTCGGTCCTGGTGGTCCGGGACGAGCTGACCCCGGCCGACGCGCCGGCGCTCGCCCGGGCCGACCTGGCGATCCTGCAGCCGCTCGACCCGGACGAGGCGGCGCTGGCCGGCGCGGCGCTCGGTCTCAGCGGCTCGGCGGAGTGGCTGACCCGGATCCGCGACGACATGGTCGCCGTGGTCAACCGGCGGGCGCTGCGCTGGGCGCTGCTTTCCCCGACGCCGATCGAGTCGCAACTGGTCGGTCGCCCGCGCCGCCGCTGAGCCGGTCCGCGTGGGTTCCGCGAGTCGACGCGGCATGGCACGATCCCGGCCATGGATTTTCTGAAGGGTCTTCTGATCCGGCTGGGCTCGACCGCGGTGGCCTTCTGGCTCGCCACCCTGCTCATCCCGGGCATCACGCTGAACACCGGGTCGGTCACCGACAAGGTGATCACGCTGGTGCTGGTCGCGGCGATCTTCGGCGTGGTCAACGCCGTGCTCCAGCCGGTCATCAAGACCGTCGGCTGCGGCTTCTACCTGCTGACCCTCGGCCTGATCGCGCTGGTGGTCAACGGTTTGCTCTTCCTGCTCACCAGCTGGATCGCCGGCCAGGCCGGGCTGCCGTTCCACGTGGACGGCTTCTGGCCGGCCGCGGTGCTGGGCGCGCTCTTCGTCGGCATCGTTACCTGGATCCTCGGCGCCGTCCTGGACCGCGACTGATCCCGCACATCACCCGTCGATTCCCGCCCACCGGCCAGGCCAGTGGGCGGGAATTGGCTGGCGAAGGGCGGGTGCGCCGGCAGTAGCGTCGAGCGGGTGTTCACCCTGACCCGGCCCGACGGCTACCAGATCAGCACCGACCCGGCCCGACTCGACCTCGACCGGGTGCACCACTGGCTCTCCACCGACGCGTACTGGGCGCTCGGGCGGGGGCGCGACACGGTCGAGCGGGCCTTCGCCGGCTCGGTCGGGTTCGGCGTCTACCGGCCGGAGGACGGGCGGCAGGTGGCGGTCGCCCGGGCGGTGACCGACGGGGCCACCTTCGGCTGGCTCTGCGACGTGTACGTGGACCGGGCCGAGCGAGGTCGGGGGCTGGGTACCTGGCTGGCCGGGGCGGTCCGCGACCACCTGGCCGAGTTGGGCGTACGCCGGATCGTGCTGGCCACGGACGACGCCCACGGGGTGTACGCCAAGGTCGGTTTCACCCCGGTCGCCGCGGACCGCTGGATGGAGCTGGACCGACGGGTGACCCAGGTCACCGGAAAGGACCAAAGCGGCGCTTCACCACTTACGGTGGAGGCGTGAACCAGATCCGCCTCGGCTACCTGTACGGCTTCGGCGCGTACTTCATCTGGGGTTTCTTCCCGATCTACCTGAAGCTGCTCCGCCCGGCCGGACCGGTGGAGATCCTAGCCCACCGGATCGTCTGGTCGGTGGTCTTCGTGGCGCTGGTGCTGGCGGCGATGCGCAACATCGGCTTCCTGCGCGCGCTGGCCCGCCGCCCCCGGGCGCTGGCCGGCATCGCCGCTGCGGCCGCGCTGATCGCCGTCAACTGGGGCACCTACATCTACGGGGTGAACTCCGACCGGGTGGTGGAGACCGCGCTCGGCTACTTCATCAACCCGCTGGTCATCGTGCTGATCGGGGTCTTCCTGCTGCGCGAGCGGCTGCGCCCGGCGCAGTGGGCGGCGCTCGGCGTCGGCGGCCTCGCCGTGGCGGTGCTGGCCGTCGACTACGGCCGGCTGCCCTACCTGGCCCTCGTCCTGGCCTTCAGCTTCGCCGGGTACGGGCTGGTCAAGAAGCGGCTCGGGCTGCCCGCCGCGGAGGGGCTCTTCGTCGAGTCGGCGGTGCTGGCGCTGCCGGCGCTGGCCTACCTGGGCTGGCTGACCCGGCGCGGCGCGGCCACCTTCGGGCACGTCTCGACCGGGCACACCGCGCTGCTGGTGCTGGCCGGCGCGGCCACCGCCATCCCGTTGCTGCTCTTCGCCGGGGCGGCCAACCGGCTGCCGCTGACCACCATCGGCATGCTCCAGTACGTCGGCCCGATCCTTCAGCTCGGCTGCGGGGTGCTGATCTACCACGAGCCGATGCCACCGGCCCGGCTGGCCGGCTTCGGCCTGGTCTGGCTCGCCCTGATCGTCTTCACCGTCGACGCCCTGCGCAACGCCCGCCGGACCCGGGCCGAGGCGCGCGCCACCGCCACCCCGGTCCCCGCCGCGACCCGCTGAACCCGGTTCAGCGGAGGTCGTAGGCGAGGACGGGACTGCCGTCGGCGCGCAGCAGTTCGAGGCGGACCAGTTCGCCGTGGGTGAAGTGGGTGGCGCCGGTCATGCGGAGGTTGTCCCCGGGAGCGGCCAGCCACGTGGCGACCTGCTCCGTCGCGCCGTCCGGGCCGTGCGCCACCAGCCGGAAGGTATACGCCTCGCGGTGACCGGTCCGCTGGTCGTACCCGCAGTGCACGGTGACCTCGGTGCCCCACTTCTTGTCGGTCAGCCCGACCTCGGCATGCAGCGGGACCGAGCCGTCGACCGGCCGCATCGCGGTCAGCGTCACCTGCGTCACCGGCGGCGCCGGCGGGGCGGCCGGGCGGACCAGGCTCACCCCGACGCCGGCCAGCACGGCGAGGACGGCCGCGGCGAGCGCGGTCAGCGCGTACCGGCGGCGGGACCGGAACCGCTCGCGGCGCCGCTGCTCCCGGGCGGCGTCGAGCAGCGCGGGCACCCGGGAGTTCTCCGACGCCGCTGGCAGGAACTGCTCCAGCCCGGCCGGGTCGAGTCGGCCCAGCAGGCCGGGCAGCACGGCGATCTCGGCCACCGCCTCCCGGCAGGTCGCGCAGCCGGCCAGGTGCCGCTCGTAGACGGCCCGCTCGGCGGGAGCGAGGGCACCCAGCACGTACGCGCCGTCGTCGTGCGCGAACTCGCAGCGGGTCATCCGGTCACCCCCATCTCGGCCAGGACCAGTCGTAGTGAGCGCAGTGCGTAGTGGGTCCGGGACTTCACCGTGCCCGGCGGCACCCCCAGTCGGGTGGCCGCCTCCGCCACCGACCTGCCCTGGTAGAAGCACTCCACGAGGACTTCACGATGGGTGGGGCTGAGCCGGTTCAACGCCTCCGCCACGGTCCACGCCTCCACCGCGCGCTCCGTTTCGTCGACCGTCTCGGGGGGCTCGGGCAGCTCGTCGGTGTACACCTCCCCGACCCGGGTGGACCGGCGCCGCCAGGCGTCGATGGCCAGGTTACGCGCGGTGGTGAAGAGCCAGGCCCGCACCGAGCCGCGGGTGGGGTCCAGCGCCTCCGGGTGCCGCCAGGCCCGCAGCAGCGTCTCCTGCACCAGGTCCTCGGCCCGCGACCGGTCCCCGTTCACCAGCCGGAGGGCATGCGCGAAGAGCGCGTCGGCGTGCTCGTCGTGCAGCGCGCGCAGCAGTTGGGCGTCGTGGTCGCTGATGACGGTTACCTCGCTTCCGGCGGCGAGACCAGCGATGCGTTCGCCCCTCCATACGTGCGGTGACGCCGAACGGTTCAGCCGCAGGTCACCACGGAGCTTGTTCACGTCCGGTTCACGGTAGCGCCGACATCGGCTCACCGGGCACTGGCAGGGTCCGGGCCGTACGCGCGCGCGTGAATCCGGCGCGCCACCGACGCCCGATCAGGAGGCTCCACCGCATGAGCGACCGTCCCCGGCTGCTCCCGCTGCTGGGCTCCCCCCGGCACGGCGCCCGCGACGCGATGACCTGCCAGTACCGGTGCGGCAACGCCTGCGACCACCCGGTGCCGAACTCGTCCGCCAACCCGTACTTGGGGGACCTGGTGGAGGCCGAGGTGTCCCGGCGCGGCGTGGTCCGCGCCGGCGCCGTCGGCGCCCTGGTGCTCGGCTTCGGCGGGACCGTGGCCGGCGCGAACCCGGCCTCCACCTGGCCGGACGGCGACTTCGCCAAGCCCGGCATGGTGGTCGCCTGGCGCCTCGACGGCGGCCCGATCGGCAGCTGACGTTCCCCTGGCGGTCCGGCGCTGGACCGCCCCGGAGGGCCGCCACCCCGCCTGGGCGGCGGCCCTCTAGGCTTCGGCGGCGATGCCGTCCGCGATCGAGCGGGCGACGGTGAGCAGCTTGGCCCGGACCACCCGCGCGGAGGTCATCATCTCGCTGGCCGGCAGGGCACAGGCGAGCACCACCCGGCGCTCGAGGTCCTTGTCCGGAGTGACCAGCACCGCGGCGCAGGCCACCCCCTGCCGGAACTGGCCCAGCTCCAGTTGCATCCCCCGCCGGTCACCGGCGGCCAGGTCGGCCTCGAACGCCTCGACCGTGGTCAGGGTGGCGCTGGTGAACGGGCGCATGCCGTATTCGCGCAGGTAGCGGAAGCGCTGTTCGGCGCTGAGGGTGGCGAGCAGGCTCTTGCCGAGGGCGGTGGCGTGCGCCCCCTCGTCGAAGCCGGGCACCAGGTCCTCCAGGTAGGGCGAGCGCGGCCCCTCGGCGACCGCCGTGACCGCCACCTGGCCGCCGACGAAACGCCCCAGGTAGTGGCTCCAGCCGGTGTCCGCCGCCGCCCGCCGGAGCGACTCTCCGACCGCCTGCGGCCCGCGGAACGCGGTGACCAGCTCGCGGTACCGGTCGGCGACCTCCAGCCCGACGATGTACGTGCCGTCCTCCCGGCGGATCACGTAGCCCTCGTACGCCAGCGTGCGCACCAGGTGGTACGTGGTGGCCACGGTCAGCTCGCAGCGGCGGGCGATCTGCTTGACGGTGAGTCCCCGTGGCGCGCGGCCGACGGACTCGAGCACTCGAAGCGCGCGGGACACACTTCGGATCAGGTCCGAAGGTTCCGCCAAGGGGTCGCGCACAACCACCTCCGCCGCCGGGGACTTACACCATATGAAAAACAGGCCGAGTGTGAAATGCCTGTTCGGATCGAGGATGCCAGATCAGTGGTCGCGGAGAGTGCCCCGACAGACGGCGATCAGCTGCCGAAATACGGCCCGGCGTAGGTTTGCCTGGCCATGACTGACACCGCGCTGCACCCCTCGCCCCCCGCGTCCCAAGGAACCGTCCGCGCCAGCGCGGGCGCCATCGCCACCACGATCGCCTGCGTACTGCCCGTCTTCCTGCTCGGCGGGCTCGCCGTGCAGATGGGCGACGACCTGCACTTCTCCCCCGCCGGCCTGGGCCTGGCCGTGTCGGTCTACTTCGGGATCAGCGCGCTCGCCTCCGTCCCCTCCGGCGTGCTCGTCGAGCGGTACGGCCCGGCAGTGGTGGCCCGCGCCGGCATCCTGCTCTCCGCCGGCACGCTGCTGGGCATCGCGGCGCTGGCGCGTTCGTACCCGGTGCTGGTGGTACTGCTCGGGCTCAGCGCGGCCGCGAACGCGCTCGGCCAGCTCGCCAGCAACGCGGCGCTGGCCCGGCACGTCCCCGCCCACCGGCAGGGGCTCTCCTTCGGGGTGAAGCAGGCCGCCATCCCGGTCTCCACCCTGCTGGCCGGCGCCGCCGTCCCCACCATCGCGCTGACCGCCGGCTGGCGCTGGGCGTTCGTGGTGGCCGCGGCGGCGGCGCTGGCCGCGCTGCCGGCCGTACCCGAGCACGAGCGCGACCAGGAGCGGGCCGCCACCGGCGGGCGGGCCGGGCGGGCGACGGTGGCGCTGGTGGTGGTCGGCCTCGCCGCCACCCTGGCGGCGGCCGCCGCGAACGCGCTGGGCACCTTCGTGGTGGACTCGTCGGCCGGGCGGGGTCTCACCCCGGCCCTGGCCGGCCTCACCCTGACCCTCGGCAGCGCGGTCTGCGTGGTGGCCCGGGTCGGTGCCGGCTGGCTCGCGGACCGCCGGGAGAGCGGGCACGTCACGCTGATCGCCGGCATGCTCGTGGTCGGCGCCGCGGGGCTGGGCCTGCTCGCGCTGGCCGGCCCCGGCCCGCTGGTGGCGGGCGTGGTGCTCGGCTTCGGCCTCGGCTGGGCCTGGCCCGGGCTGATGAACTTCGCGGTGGTCCGGCTCCACCCGCAGGCCCCGGCCGCCGCCACCTCGATCACCCAGACCGGGGTGTACGCGGGCGGCTGCCTCGGCCCCCTCGGCCTCGGCACCGTGGCCGCCCACCTCGACTACCCCACCATGTGGGCGGTGGCCGCGGTCGCCATGCTCCTGGCCGCGGTCCTCATGCTCACCGGCGCCCGCCTGCTGACCCGGGACTGATCGGGCCGCGAGGGGGTCAGCTGGTGCGGTCGGCGATGTAGTCGCAGAGGGATTCGAGGGCGCGGCGGGCGGGGCCGTCGGAGAGCGGGGCGAGCTGAGCTCGGGCGTCCTCGGCGTAGCTGCGGACGGTCTCCCGGGCCCGCTTGAGCGCCGGAGACTCCCGGAGCAGACCGAGCGCCTCGGCGTGCAGCGCGTCGTCCACCAGCGGGCCGGTGGCCAGGATCTCGCGCAGCCGCACGCTGGCGGCGTCGGAGTCGTCCGAGGCGAGCGCGTAGAGCACCGGCAGGGTCGACACGCCCTCCCGCAGGTCCGTGCCGGGCGTCTTGCCGGACTGCATCGACTCGGAGGCGATGTCGAGCAGGTCGTCGGAGAGCTGGAAGGCCACGCCGATGATCTCGCCGTACCCGGCCAGGGCCTCGGTGTGCGCCGCGGACGCGCCGCCGAACATGCCGCCGAACCGGGCCGAGGTGGCGATCAACGAACCGGTCTTCTCGGCGATGACGTGCAGGTAGTGCGCCACCGGGTCGGTGCCGCGCGGGCCGACCGTCTCGGCGATCTGCCCGTGCACCAGCCGGGCGAAGGTGCGCGCCTGCAGGCGGACGGCCTCGGGGCCCAGTTCGGCGGCGATGTCCGCGGCCCGCGCGAAGAGGTAGTCGCCGACCAGGATGGCGACCGAATTGGTCCACCGCGAGTTGGCGCTCGGGGCACCCCGGCGCACCGCCGCCTCGTCCATGACGTCGTCGTGGTAGAGCGTCGCCAGGTGGGTGAGCTCCATCACCACGGCCGCCGGCACGACCTCGTCCCTGGTCGGGTCGCCGAACTGGGCGCCCAGCGCCACCAGGAGCGGGCGGAACCGCTTACCGCCCGCGTCGAGCAGGTGGCGGGACGCCTCGGCGACGAGCGGATCGGCACTGGCCACGCTGGCCAGCAGTGCGCTCTCGACGCGCTCCAGCAGGCCCAGCACGGACGCCTCGACGCGCGGGTCGGCTAGCCGCAGGCCGAGCGCGCCGAACTGACCCGTGCCCGCCGGACCCCGACGACCGCCGGAGCCGGTGGCACCTGAACGCTCGCCAGCCGGATTCACCACGTCTTCCACCATGCCACACCCGTTCGACCTGCCCGGAGAGGGGGATACGGACCGGGGGCCGGCACGCCACGGCGTACCGGCCCCCGGTGGGACGATCTCGGTCATCGCACGAATTCGGCGGCCCCGTTGGCCAGGTCGAGCAGGGGCGCCGGGGCGACACCCAGGACCAGCGTGGCCAGCACGCCGATGACCAGGGCCGCCGAGGTGAGCACGCCCGGCACGGTGACCGTCGGGGTGGCGTCGCCCGGCTCGGAGAGCCACATCATGACCACCACCCGCAGGTACGGGAAGGCCAGCACCATGCTGGTCAGCACACCGGCGATCACCAGCCAGGCCTGGTTCGCGTCCAGCGCCGGCGCGAAGATCGCGAACTTGCTGGTGAACCCGCTGGTCAGCGGGATGCCGGCGAAGGCCAGCAGGATGAAGGTGAAGATCGCGGCGAAGAACGGCGAGCGGCGGCCCAGCCCGGCCCAGCGGGACAGGTGGGTGGCCTCCCCGTCGGCGTCCCGGACCAGGGTCACCACGGCGAACGCGGCGATCACCGAGAAGCCGTACGCGACCAGGTAGAACATCGTGCCGGAGAGCCCGTCCTTGCTCGGGGCCAGCACACCGACCAGCAGGTACCCGGCGTTCGCGATCGACGAGTAGGCCAGCAGCCGCTTGATGTCCGTCTGCGTGACCGCGAGCACCGCGCCGACCAGCATGGTCAGCACCGCCACCGAGCCGAGGACCGGGGTGAAGTCCCAGGCGGCCCCGGCGAAGGCGACGTGGAAGACCCGCAGGAGGGCGCCGAAGGCGGCGACCTTCGTGCAGGCGGCCATGAAGCCGGTCACCGGGGTCGGGGCGCCCTGGTAGACGTCCGGCGTCCAGACGTGGAACGGCGCGGCGGCGGCCTTGAAGAGCAGGCCGATGGCGAGCAGGGCCATGCCGGCGTAGAGCAGCGTCGGGCTGGTCGAGGAGTCGGTGACCGCCGCGTGCAGGGTGGCGAAGTCGACGCCGGCCGGGCGGCCCGGGATGCCCGAGGTGAAGCCGTAGAGCAGCGCCACACCGAACAGGAAGAACGCCGAGGCGTACGCGCCGAGCATGAAGTACTTCAGCGCGGCCTCCTGGCTCAGCAGCCGCCGGCGGCGGGCCAGCGCGCAGAGCAGGTAGAGCGGCAGCGAGAAGACCTCGAGCGCGATGAACATGGTCAGCAGGTCGTTGGCCGCCACGAAGATCAGCATGCCGCCGATCGCGAACGTGGCCAGCGGGTACACCTCGGTGGTGCCGCCGGCGCCCTCGGCCTGCCGCCGGTCCTCCGCCGACTCGGCGGTGACCGCGGCGTGGGCCACGAAGGCGCCGCCGCGCTCCACCGTGCGCTCCCCGATGAGCAGCAGCGCCATCGTGGCCAGGATCAGGATCGCGCCCTGGAGGAAGAGCGTCGGCCCGTCCACCGCGATGGCCCGGCCGGCGGTGATCAGCCGGTCGTCGGCGTTGAGGATCACCATGGTGAGCGCGGCGAGCACCGCCAGCAGGGCGAGCGCGAGCTGCACCCCGTTACGCAGGCGGCGCGGCACGAACGCCTCGACCAGGACGCCGACCAGGGCGGCGCCCAGCAGGATCAGGATGGGAGCGAGCGCCGCGTAGTCGAGCGACGGCAACTTCAGCTCGGTCATTTCGCGGCCTCCTGGACGCTGCCGACCGTCGGAGCAGGGTCGGTCCGACCCACGTCCTGCATGGTCGCCTTGACGGCGGGGTTGATGACATCGGTGACCGGCTTGGGGTAGAAGCCGAGCAGCACGATGAGCGCGATCAGCGGGGCGACCACGATCTTCTCGCGCAGGGTCAGGTCCCGGCGCATGCCCTCGACCTCGGTCAGAGCCGGGTTGAGGGTGCCCTGGGTGGTGCGCTGCACCATCCACAGCACGTACGCCGCGGCCAGGATGATGCCGAGCGTGGCGATCACCGCGACCGGCTTGTTGGTGGTGAACGTGCCGATCAGCACCAGGAACTCGGAGACGAACGGCGCGGTGCCGGGCAGCGCCAGCGAGGCGAGACCGGCAAAGAAGAGCACCCCGGCCAGCAGCGGCACCAGCTTGCCGGCGCCGCCGAAGTCGCTGATCAGGGCCGAGCCGCGACGGGCGATCAGCATGCCGACCACCAGGAAGAGCAGGCCGGTGGCCAGCCCGTGGTTGAGCATGTAGAGCACCGCGCCGGTGCCGGCCTGGGTGGTGAAGGCGAAGATGCCCACCCCGATGAAGCCGAAGTGCGCGATCGAGGTGTAGGACACCAACCGCTTGAGGTCGTTCTGCCCGACCGCCAGCAGCGCGGCGTAGATGATGCCGATCACGCCGAGCGCCAGCGCCCACGGGGCGAACCACTTCGACGCCTCGGGGAAGAGCGGCAGGCAGTACCGCAGGATCCCGAAGGTGCCGACCTTGTCCAGCACGCCGACCAGCAGCGCCGCCGCGCCGGCCGGGGCCGCGCCACCGGCGTCCGGCAGCCAGGTGTGGAACGGGAAGAACGGCGCCTTGATCGCGAACGCGAGGAAGAAACCGAGGAAGAGCCAGCGGGCGGTGTTGACGTCGAGGTCGGCCTGGCTGAGCGCCTGCCAGTCGAAGGTCTTCCCGCCGACCACCCAGAGGCCGATCACCGCGGCGAGCATGAACAGGCCGCCGACCAGGGAGTAGAGGAAGAACTTGACCGCCGCGTACTGCCGCTGGTGGCCGCCGTAGCTGCCGATGAGGAAGTACATCGGCACCAGCATGACCTCGAAGAACACGTAGAACAGGAAGACGTCGGCGGCGGCGAAGACGCCGATCATCGTGCACTCGAGGACGAGCAGCAGCGCGAAATAGACCGGCACCGAGCGCTTGGACGACTCCGCGTCGTGCCAGGAAGCCAGGATCACCAGCGGCACCAGGATCGCGATCAGCATCAGCATGACCAGCGCGATGCCGTCCACCTCGAAGGTGAAGTTGACGCCCCAGCGCGGGATCCACGCGTACGACTCGCGGAACTGGAAGCGGTCACCGTCGGCCTGGAAGGCGATCCACATGACCACCGACAGCACCAGCACCAGCAGCGACCAGCCGAACGCCACCAGCTTGGCCAGGTCCGGCCGGCGGCGTGGCAGCAGGGCCACGACCAGGGCGCCGACCAGCGGTGCCACGGTCAGCACCGAGAGGAACGGGAAGTTGGACATTATTCGGCCTTACCTCCGTCGTGACTGCGTGGCCCGCCGGCGGGGGCGGCCGCGTTGAGGTCGATCACGCCAGCCACCCCGCCTGCACCGCCAGGAACGCCGCCAGCACGAGCAGCGCGCCGGTGAGGATCGAGGTCGCGTACGACCGCACGAAGCCGGTCTGCAGCCGCCGGAGCCGGCCGGAGCCCCCGCCCACCGCGGCGGCGAGGCCGTTGACCAGCCCGTCGACGCCCCGGTTGTCGAGGAAGACCAGCGCCCGGGTGAGGAAGATGCCCGGCTTCTCGAAGACCGCCTCGTTGACGGCGTCCGTGTAGAGGTTCCGGCGGGCGGCGGTGACCAGCACGCCGGCCGGCTGCGGCGCGGTGGCCGTGCCGTTGCGGAACAGGAACCAGGCGAGCCCGGCGCCGAGCACGGTGACCAGCAGGGAGAGCGTGGTGATCAGCCAGTGCGCGAGGACCGCCTCGTGGCCCTCCTCCTGGGCGCCCAGCCCGGCGGTAGCGGTCAGCCAGTCCGGCACGGACGTGGCGAGCAGGAAGCCGGCCCCGACCGAACCGATCGCCAGCAGGATCAGCGGGACGGTCATCAGCCTCGGCGACTCGTGCGGGTGCTCGATGTCCTCGGTCCAGCGGGCCGGGCCGTGGAAGGTGAGCACGAAGAGCCGGGTCATGTAGAAGGCGGTCAGCCCGGCGCCGAGCAGCGCCGCACCGCCGAAGAGCCAGGCGGTCCAGCCCTCCCGCTCGAACGCGGCCACGATGATCGGCTCCTTGGAGAAGAAGCCGGAGAACGGGAACATGCCGATGATGGCCAGCCAGCCCATCATGAAGGTCAGCCAGGTGACCTTCATGTACTTCGACAGGTTGCCGAAGCGGCGGATGTCCACCTGGTCGTTCATGCCGTGCATCACCGAGCCGGCGCCGAGGAACATGTTGGCCTTGAAGAAGCCGTGCGCCAGCAGGTGCACGATGGCCAGCGCGTACGCCGCGCCGCCCAGGCCGACGCCGAGGAACATGTAGCCGATCTGGCTCACCGTCGACCAGGCCAGCACCCGCTTGATGTCGTCCTTGGCCGCGCCGATGAGGCAGCCCATCAGCAGGGTGATCGCGCCGACGCTGACCACCACGAGCTGAAGCGTCGTGTTGGCCGAGAAGATCGGGTTGGAGCGGGCGATCAGGTAGACGCCCGCGGTGACCATGGTGGCGGCGTGGATGAGCGCCGACACCGGGGTCGGGCCCTCCATCGCGTCCGGCAGCCACGCCTGGAGCGGGAACTGACCGGACTTGCCGGTCGCGCCGAGCAGCAGCAGCAGGCCGAGCACCAGCACGGTGGTCTGGCTCAGCGCGCCGACCCCGTTGAAGACCTGGTCGTACTGGGTGGTGCCCAGGGTGGCGAACATGACGAAGATGCCGATGGCCAGGCCGGCGTCACCGACCCGGTTCATCAGGAACGCCTTCTTGCCGGCGGTGGCCGCGCTCGGCCGGCCGTACCAGAAGGAGATCAGCAGGTACGACGCCAGGCCGACGCCCTCCCAGCCGAAGTAGAGCATCACGTAGTTGTTGCCGAGCACCAGCAGCAGCATCGCGGCGACGAACAGGTTGAAGTACCCGAAGAACCGTCGCCGGCCCTCGTCGTGCGCCATGTACTCGACCGCGTACAGGTGGATCAGGAAACCCACCCCGGTGATCAGCAGCACGAAGACCGCGGCCAGCGGGTCGAAGAGCAGACCGAAGTCCACCTTGAAATCGCCGACCGTGATGAACTGCCAGAGGCTCTGCTCGACCTGCTTGTTCTCCAGGCCACGGAGCTGGAAGAAGTAGGTCAGGCCGAGCACGAAGGCGGCACCGATGGCCCCCACGCCCAGCCAGTGGCCCCAGCGGTCCGCCCGCTTGCCGAGCAGCAGCAGGATCGCCGCGCTCACCAGCGGGATGGCCACCAGCAGCCAGACACTGCCCAACAGCCCGCTGGCCTGGGCGAATTCCACAGTCTCTTCCACCACGAGCCCCTCAGTACTTCAGCAGGTTGGCGTCGTCGACGCTCGCCGAGCGCCGGGTCCGGAAGATCGACATGATGATCGCGAGCCCGACCACGACCTCGGCCGCGGCCACCACCATCACGAAGAACGCCATGATCTGGCCGTTCAGGTCGCCGTTGATGCGGCTGAACGTGACCAGCGTCAGGTTGGCCGCGTTGAGCATCAGCTCGACGCACATGAACAGCACGATCGCGTTGCGCCGGACCAGCACCCCGACCGCGCCGATGGTGAAGAGCACCGCGGCGAGGACGAGGTAGTAGGTCGGCTCGACCGAGAAGAAGGTGTTCATTTCTTTTCCGTCCCCTTCAGGGAGGTCTCCTCAGCGGTCAGCTCCCGCGCCGGCAGGATCTCCGGGATGCTGCGCTCGGTCAGCCGGCCGTCGGGGAGGCGGGCCGGCGTGGCCACCGAGGTCGAGGTGGCGAAGACGCCCGGGCCGGGCTTCGGACCGGGGTAGTTGCCGGGCCGGAACCGGGCCTTCATGGTGGCGACCTGGTCCATCCGGTCCTGCTTGCGCCGCTCGACGTGCGCCAGCACCATCGCGCCGACGGCCGCCGTGATCAGCAGCGCCGAGGTCAGCTCGAAGGCGAAGACGTACTTGGTGAAGAGCAGGCGGGCGATGCCCTGCACGTTGCCCTCGCCGTTCGGCTTGTCCAGGCCGACCGCCCGGACGCCGTCCAGCGCCCGGTAGAGCCCCGTACCGACCAGGCCGGCGAAGCCGAGGGCCAGCACGATCGCCGCCGTACGCTGCCCGCGCAGCGTCTCGATCAGCGAGTCGGAGGCGTCCCGGCCGACCAGCATCAGCACGAACAGGAAGAGCATCATGATCGCGCCGGTGTAGACGATGATCTGCACCATGCCGATGAACGGCCCCGCCTGCAGGACGTAGAACACGCCCAGGCAGAGCATGGTCAGCACCAGCCAGAGCGCCGAGTGCACCGCGTTGCGCGCCCACACCATGCCGATCGCGCCGATCAGCGCGAGCGGGGCGAGGATCCAGAAGGTCACCGCCTCGCCGCCGCCGACCGAGGCCGCCTCGGCGAGCACCGTCTGCGTGGTCATGCCGTGTCTCCCTTGCCTGCCGCGGCCCGCTCGGCCGCCTGCTCGGCGCCCGGGAACGTCACCCCGGGGTGCTCGTCCAGCTGGTACCGACCGGGCCCCATCGGGGACCGTTCGGCGCCGGCCGAGGTGCCCGGGTTGGTCAGGCCGCCGACGTAGTAGTCCTTCTCGCTGTCGCCCAGCCGCATCGGGTGCGGCGGCTGCTCCATCCCGGGCAGCAGCGGCGCGAGCAGCTGCTCCTTGGTGAAGATCAGGTCCTGCCGGTTGTCCCGGGCCAGCTCGTACTCGTTGCTCATGGTGAGCGAACGGGTCGGGCAGGCCTCGATGCAGAGCCCGCAGAAGATGCACCGGGCGTAGTTGATCTGGTAGACGCTGGCGTACCGCTCACCCGGGGAGAAGCGCTGCTCCTCGGTGTTGTCGCCACCCTCCACGTAGATCGCGTCCGCCGGGCAGGCCCAGGCGCACAGCTCGCAGCCGATGCACTTCTCCAGCCCGTCCGGGTGCCGGTTGAGGATGTGCCGCCCGTGGTAGCGCGGCGCCGAGACCGGCGGCTTGAACGGGTAGTCGGTGGTGACGACCTTCCTGAACATGTGCGAGAAGGTGACCCCGAAGCCCTTGAACGTTCCGGTGATCGCGCCCACGTCACACCTCCCTGGAGTCCGGGCCGGCGACGACGTTGGCCGGCTCCCGCTCGGCGACCACGCGCCTGGTGCGCGGGCTCGGTGGTACCTGAAGATCCATCGGCGGCAGCGGGAAGCTGCCGTGCGGCCGGCTGTTGACCTGCTCCTGCAGCGTCGGCCTCGGCGCCTTCTTCCGGCTCGGCCAAAAGAGCGTGGCCAGCAGCAGCACGCCCGCGCCGATCGCGGTGTAGGTCAGCCGGGACTTGGTGTCGAAGTCCTCGATCGAGCGCAGCCCGCTCAGCACGAGGATCCAGACCAGGTTGATCGGCAGCAGGACCTTCCAGCCGAAGCGCATGAACTGGTCGTACCGGAGCCGGGGCAGGGTGCCCCGGAGCCAGACGAAGACGAAGACCAGGATGATCACCTTGCCGAAGAACCAGAGCATCGGCCACCAACCCGAGTTGGCGCCCGCCCAGAGGGTGATCGGCCACGGTGCCCGCCAGCCGCCGAGGAAGAGCGTGGTCGTGACCGCGGACATGGTCACCATCGAGACGTACTCGGAGAGCATGAAGAGCGCGAACTTCAGCGAGCTGTACTCGGTCATGAAGCCCGCGACCAGCTCCGACTCCGCCTCGGGCAGGTCGAACGGGGCCCGGTTGGTCTCACCGACGGTGGCGATGAAGAAGATGATGAAGCTGGGCAGCAGCAGGATCGCGTACCAGCCGGGGGCCGGAATCTCCTGGCCGAACAGGGTCACCCGGGTGGCGTCGCCCTGGGCGGCGACGATCCCGCTGGTGGACATCGTGCCGGCGGTCATGAACACCGCCACGATGCTCAGCCCCATGGCGACCTCGTACGAGATCATCTGGGCGCTGGACCGCAGACCGCCGAGCAGCGGGTAGGTCGAGCCGGAGGCCCAGCCGCCCAGCACGATGCCGTAGATGCCCATCGAGGAGCAGGCAAGGATCACCAGCACCGCCACCGACACGTCGGTGACCTGGAGCGGCGTGTGGTGGCCGAAGATGCTCACCATCGGGCCGAACGGCACCACCGACAGCGAGGTGACCGCGCAGATCACCGAGATGGTCGGCGCGAAGAAGAAGACCACCTTGTCGGCCGTCCGCGGGAGGATGTCCTCCTTGAAGGCCATCTTCAGACCGTCGGCGAGGGTCTGCAGCAGGCCGAACGGGCCGACCTGGTTCGGGCCGGGCCGCACCGCCATGCGGCCGACCACCCGGCGCTCGAACCAGACGCCGAGCAGCGTGGCCAGCAGACCGAAGACGAAGGCGAAGACGATCTTCCCGAGGACCAGCCACCACGGGTCCTTGCCGAAGTCGGCCAGCGTCGGGTCCTGCGCCGCGAGGTAGAGGTTCACTGGGCACTCCCGGTGTTGAGGAGCGGACCCGGGCGACCGGCCAGATCCGCGGCGAGCGGAGCGGCGGAGATCCGCACGATCTCGCCGGACGTCGCGCCGAGGCTGCGCCGGACGGTCGAGCCGGGTGAGTTGGTCGGCAGCCAGACGACGCCGTCCGGCATCTCGGTGATGGCCGCCGGCAGGGTGACCGCGCCGCGGTCGGTGCCCACGGTCACCGGGTCGCCGTCGGCCACGCCGAGCGCCTCGGCGGTGCCCTTGCCCAGCCGGACCACCGGCGGGCGGGCGGTGCCGGCGAGGTGCTCGTCGCCGTCGGTGAGGCTGCCCAGGTCGATCAGCTGGTGCCAGGTGGCCAGCACGGCCTCGCCGGCACCGGGCTCCGGGACGGCGGCCGGCTCGACCGTCGGCGTGGCCGGACGGTCGACCCGGGTCGGCGGCAGCGAGCCCAGCTCCCGGCGGACGCTCGTCACGTCGCCGGTGCCGAGCCGGACGTCGAGCTGCGCGGCGAGCGCGTCGAGCACCCGCCCGTCGTTCATCGCGTCGGTCTCCAGCACCGCCTCGAAGGGGCGCAGCCGGCCCTCCCAGTCCAGGAAGCTGCCGGCCTTCTCGACCACCGGGGCGACCGGGAAGACCACGTCCGCCCTGCGGGCCACCGCGCTCATCCGCAGCTCCAGGCTGACCAGGAAGGGCACCGCGTCGAGGGCCTGCTCGGCCAGGCGCGGGTCGGCCAGGTCGGCCGGGTCCACCCCGGCCACCACCAGGGCGCCCAGTTGACCGTTGGCCGCCGCGGTGAGGATGCCGTCGGTGTCCCGGCCGGCCTGGCTCGGGATCACCCCGGCCGCGATGTCCCACGCCTCGCCCAGCTCGGCGCGGGCCGCCGGCTCGGTGACCAGGCGGCCGCCGGGAAGCAGGTTGGGCAGGCAGCCCGCGTCGACCGCGCCGCGGTCGCCCGCGCGCCGCGGCACCCAGGCCAGCTTGGCACCGGTACGCCGGGCGACGTCCGCCGCGGCGGAGAGCCCGCCCGGCACCGCGCCGAGCCGCTCGCCGACGATCAGGATCGCCCCCGGCTGGCTCAGCGCCTCGGCCACCGTGGCGTGCTCGGCCAGCACGCTGGCCTCCTCGCCGGGCACCACCCGGGCCAGCTTGGCCCCGAGCTTCTCCAGGCCGCGGGTCGCGAACGGCGCGATCGCGTACACCGTGAGCTTCTTCTTCAGGTACGCCTTGCGCAGCCGCAGGAAGAGGATCGGGCACTCCTCCTCCGGCTCCAGGCCGACCAGCACCACCGCGGGCGCCTTCTCCACGTCGGCGTAGGTCACGTCGGTGACCCCGGCGACCGTGCTGGCCAGGAAGTCGGCCTCCTCGCGGGAGACCGGGCGGGCCCGGAAGTCGATGTCGTTGGTGTGCAGCGCGACCCGGGCGAACTTGCCGTACGCGTAGGCGTCCTCGACGGTGAGCCGGCCGCCGGTCAGCACCGCCGTGCCCGGCCCGCCGTCTCGGGCGGCGCGCAGCCCCTCGGCGGCCCGGGTCAGCGCCTCGCTCCAGGACGCCTCGCGCAGCTCCCCGGTCTTCTCGTCGCGGACCAGCGGGGTGGTGAGCCGGTCGAACGCCCGGGCGTACTGGAAGCCCCAGCGGCCCTTGTCGCAGTTCCACTCCTCGTTCACCGCCGGGTCGTCGCCGGCCAGCCGGCGCAGCACCTTGCCGCGCCGCCAGTCGGTGCGCTGGGCGCAGCCGGCCGCGCAGTGCTCGCAGGCGCTGGGCGTGGAGACCAGGTCGAATGGGCGGGCCCGGAACCGGTACTGCGCGCCGGTCAGCGCGCCCACCGGGCAGATCTGCACGGTGTTGCCGGAGAAGTAGGAGTTGAACGGGACGTCCCCCGCGTCGCCCTCCTCGCCGTACGCGTCGTCCCGGTAGATGTTGATCTCCTCGGCGGACGACCGGCCCATCAGGTCGATGAACTTGTCGCCGGCGATCTCCTCGGAGAACCGGGTGCACCGCTGGCAGAGCACGCAGCGCTCGCGGTCGAGCAGCACCTGGGTGCTGATCGGCAGCGGCTTCGGGTACTCCCGCTTGTGCTCGTGGAACCGGGAGTCGGTGCGGCCGGTGGACATGGCCTGGTTCTGCAGCGGGCACTCGCCGCCCTTGTCGCACATCGGGCAGTCCAAGGGGTGGTTGAGGAGCAGCAGCTCCATCACCCCCTCCTGGGCCTTCTTGGCGACCGGGGAGGTGAGCTGGGTCCGCACCACCATGCCGTCGGCCACGGTCTGGGTGCAGGAGGCGACCGGCTTGCGCTGGCCCTCCACCTCCACCAGGCACTGCCGGCAGGCGCCGGCCGGGGCCAGCAGCGGGTGGTCGCAGAAGCGCGGGATCTCGGTGCCCAGCTGCTCGGCGACCCGGATCAGCAGCGCCCCCTTGGGCGCGGTGACCTGGACGCCGTCGATGGTGAGCGTGACGGTCTCGGTCTGCTTGGCTACGTCGGTCATCAGTGCGCTCCCACCAGCTGCTTGTCCGACAGCTTCGGTGCGGTACGTCCCTCGATGTAGTCGAGGTAGTCCTGCTTGAAGTACTTCAGCGACGAGGTCACCGAGCTGGTCGCACCGTCACCCAGACCGCAGAACGAGCGGCCGAGGATGTTGTCGCAGGTGTCGAGCAGGGTGTCCAGGTCCTCATGGGTGCCCTGGCCGGCGAGGATCCGCCGGTAGACCCGGACCATCCAGTAGTTGCCCTCGCGGCACGGGGTGCACTTGCCGCACGACTCGTGGTGGTAGAACTCCAGCCACCGGTAGGTCGCGTACACCGGGCAGTCCTGGTCGGAGAAGATCTGCGTGGCCGTGGTGCCCAGGATCGAGCCGGCCGCCGCCACCCCCTCGAAGTCCAGCGGCACGTCCAGGTGCTCGGCGGTGAGCAGCGGGGTCGACGAGCCGCCCGGGGTCCAGAACCTCAGGTCGTGCCCGGGCTGCATGCCGCCGGCCAGCTCGATCAGCTCGCGCAGGGTGATCCCCATCGAGCACTCGTACTGGCCGGGGTTGGCGATCCGGCCGGAGAGCGAGTAGATCATCGGGCCGGACGACTTCTCCGTCCCCATGGTCTTCCACCAGTCCGCGCCACCGAGCACGATGTACGGCACGCTGGCGATGGTGCCCACGTTGTTGACCACGGTCGGGCTGGCGTACAGGCCGTGGGTCGCCGGGAACGGCGGGCGGAGCCGGGGCTGGCCCCGGAAGCCCTCCAGCGAGTCCAGCAGCGCGGTCTCCTCGCCGCAGATGTACGCCCCGGCGCCGGAGTGCACCACCAGCTCCAGGTCGAACCCGCTGCCGAGGACGTTCCGACCCAGGTAGCCCTTGGCGTACGCCTCCTGGACCGCGTTGCGCAGCCGGCGGGCGGCGTGCACCGCCTCACCGCGGATGTAGATGTAGGCGCGGTTGGCCCGGATCGCGTACGAGGCGATGATCACGCCCTCGACCAGCGAGTGCGGGTCGTGGGTCATCAGCGGCAGGTCCTTGCAGGTGCCCGGCTCGCCCTCGTCGGCGTTCACCACCAGGTAGTGCGGCTTGCCGTCGCCCTGCGGGATGAAACCCCACTTGAGACCGGTCGGGAAGCCCGCGCCGCCCCGGCCGCGCAGCCCGGAGTCCTTGATCAGCTGGATCAGGTCGTCCGGGTGGGCCTTGAGCGCCTTGCGCAGGGCGGCGTAGCCGTCCAGCTTCTCGTAGGTGCCGATCCCCCAGGCGTCCGGCGACAGCCACCGCTTGGTCAGCACCGGCGTCAGCTTGGCCAGCGTCTCCGGCCGAGGAGTGGTCACTTCTGGACCCCCGTTTCGCTCGCGACCGCCGGGCCCGCGCCGTTGGCGCCCGTCCCGGCCTCCGCCTCCTTGAGGTTGCGCTGCTGCGCCCCGGCCTCGTCGCCGGCCGGCTTGCCGTCACCGGCCGGCGCGTTCGCCGCCGCGCCGGCGGCCTCCGCCGCCTGCGCGTCACGCGGTGCCGGCGGCGTGCCGTCCGTCGGGACCTTGGTGCCCGGGGCGTCCGGCACGGCGGTGCCCGCGTCCGGCTGCCGGGTCTCGGCGGTACGCACCTGCGGCGACTTGGCGTCCGGCGCCTTGACGTCCGGCGCGGTGCTGCCGGTGGCTGCCGCCGGCTTCGCCGGCTCGCCCGCGCCGGCGTTGCCGGCAGTCGGGGCGGGCTTGGCCGGCTCGACCGGAGGCTTCGCGGCCTCGGTCCTGGCCTTCGCCTCGGCGGCGGCCTTGTCGGCCTCGGCCTTGCTGCGGATCGGGGTGTTCGGGTCGAAGCCCGGCACCGAGATGCCGTGCTGCTCGGCCAGGTGCAGGCCGCGCAGGGTCGCCGCGCCCGGCCCGCCGTCGGCCACCGCGCCCTCGCGCTCGTCGGCGAAGCCGGCGAGCTGGACGGCCATCTCCTTCAGCGTGCAGAGCCGGGCGCCCCGGGTCGGCATCGGCCGGCCGCCGGCGCGCAGCTCCTCGACGACACCGAGCGCGCTCTGCGCGTCGACATTGTCGAAGAAGTCGTAGTTGACCGTCATCACCGGGCCGTAGTCGCACGCCGCCAGGCACTCGGCGTGCTCCAGGGTGATCTTCCCGTCCTCGGTGGTCTCGTCGTGCCCGACGCCGAGGTGCTCGGCCAGGGTGTCGTAGACCTCCTGGCCGCCCAGCACGTTGCACATCGTGTTGGTGCAGACGCTGACCAGGTAGTCGCCGGTCGGCTTGCGCTTGTACATGGTGTAGAAGGTGGCCACCGCGCCGACCTGGGCCTTGTTCAGGCCGAGAACCTCGGCGCAGAACTCGACGCCGGCCGGGGAGACGTAGCCCTCCTCGGACTGGACCAGGTGCAGCAGCGGCAGCAGCGCCGACCGGGACCGGTCGGCCGGGTACCGGGCGATGATCTCCCGCGCCCGGGCCCGGGTCTCTTCAGTGAAAACGGTCATCGGTCACAACCACCCATCACGGGGTCCAGCGAGGCGCCACCGGCGATCACGTCGGCGATCAGGCCGCCCTCGGCCATCGCCGGGAGGGCCTGGAGGTTGACGAAGCTCGGCTCGCGGTAGTGCACCCGGTAGGGCCGGGTGCCGCCGTCCGAGACGGCGTGCACGCCCAGCTCGCCGCGGGGCGACTCGATGCCGACGTACACCTGGCCCGGCGGGACCCGGAAACCCTCGGTGACGAGCTTGAAGTGGTGGATCAGCGACTCCATCGACTGACCCATGATCTTGGCCACGTGCTCCAGCGAGTTGCCCATGCCGTCGACGCCGATGGCGAGCTGCGCCGGCCAGGCGATCTTGCGGTCGGCGACCATCACCGGGCCCGGCTTGAGCCGGTCGAGGGCCTGCTCGACCAGCTTCAGCGACTCGCGGATCTCGGCGAGCCGGACCAGGTAGCGGCCCCAGACGTCGCCGTCGGTGTGCGTCGGCACGTCGAACTCGTACGTCTCGTAACCGCAGTACGGCATGGTCTTGCGCAGGTCCCAGGCGAGGCCGGCGGAGCGCAGCACCGGACCGGTCACCCCGAGCGCGAGGCAGGCCGTCACGTCGAGGACCGCCACGTTCTTCGTCCGCTCGATCCAGATCGGCTGGCCGGAGAGCAGGTCCTCGTACTCCTTGAGCTTCTTCGGCATCAGCTTGAGGAAGTCACGGATCTTGACGATCGCGTCGTCCGGCACGTCCTGCGCCACGCCGCCCGGCCGCACGTACGCGTGGTTCATGCGCAGGCCAGTGATGGTCTCGAAGATGTCGAGGATGTACTCCCGCTCGCGGAAGCCGTACAACATCATGTTGATCGCGCCCAGCTCCATGCCGGTGGTGGCCAGCCAGACCAGGTGCGACGAGATCCGGTTGAGCTCCATCATCAACACTCGGATGGTGGTGGCCCGCTCGGTGATGTCGTCGGTGATGCCGAGCAGCTTCTCCACCGCCAGCGCGTACGCCGTCTCGTTGAACAGCGGGGAGAGGTAGTCCATCCGGGTCACGAAGGTCGAGCCCTGGACCCAGTTCCGGTATTCGATGTTCTTCTCGATGCCGGTGTGCAGGTAGCCGACGACCGAACGGGCCTCGCGGACCGTCTCGCCCTCCAGCTCCAGGATCAGCCGGAGCACGCCGTGCGTGGACGGGTGCTGCGGACCCATGTTGACGACGATCCGCTCGTCGTTGATCGGGTCGGTGCCGGAGACGACCTGGTCCCAGTCCCCGCCGGTGACGGTGAAGACCTTGCCCTCGGTGGTCTCGCGCTCGGTCGCGTAGTTCGACGTCGTCACTGGTACGACCTCCGCTTGTCCGGCGGCGGGATCTCCGCGCCCTTGTACTCGACGGGCACACCGCCGAGGGGGTAGTCCTTGCGCTGCGGGTGCCCCTCCCAGTCGTCCGGCATGAGGATCCGGGTCAGGTTGGGGTGGCCGTCGAAGACGATGCCGAACATGTCGTACGTCTCCCGTTCCTGCCAGTCGGCGGTCGGGTAGACGGCGGTGACGCTCGGCAGGTGCGGGTCCTCGGCGGAGACCGCGGCCTCCAGCCGGACCTGGCGCCGGTAGGTCATCGAGGTGAGCTGGTAGACCACGTGCAGCCGGCGCCCGTCGGTGCCCAGGTAGTCCACGCCGGACACCGAGGAGCAGAGCTCGAAGCGGAGCGCCAGGTCGTCGCGCATCACCTGGCAGACCTCGGCGATCCGCTCCGGGCGGACGTGCAGGGTCAGCTCGCCCCGGTCGACCACGACCTTCTCGATCGCGTCGCCGAACTGGGGGTACGCCTCCTCCAGCGCGTCGCGGACCTCGTCGAAGTAGCCCCCGTACGGCCGGGCGGCCTCCTCGATCGGCTTGCGCTGGCGGACCAGGCCGCCGAAGCCGGAGACGTCGCCGGTGCCCTGATTGCCGAACATGCCGCGCCCGGCCGGGCTGGCCGGCGGGTACTCCGCCGGCGCGGTGCTGCTGGCGCCGGCCGGGGTCGTCGGGACCGGCACGCCGCCGTCGTTGTTCTTGTCGTTCCGTGCCGTCACTTCGGGCCCCCCTGCGACTGGAGGTGGTTCTGCGCCTTCATCCAGTTCTCGATCCGCAACTGCTCCTCGCGCCCCTCGCGGACCGCCTTCGTCCACTCGGCGCGCCGGGCCTTGTCGTTGCGGTACGACGACGGCATCGAGCCGTAGGGCACGACGGGCACGTCACCGCGCTCCTTGCGGGCCTCCAGCATCTTGCGGCCGTTCGCGCCCAGCGGCTCGTACATGATCTTCTCGCGGAGCTTGAGCACCGCGTCGATGAGCATCTCGGGCCGGGGCGGGCAGCCCGGGAGGTACATGTCGACCGGCACGATGTGGTCGACGCCCTGCACGATGGCGTAGTTGTTGAACATGCCGCCGCTGCTGGCGCAGACGCCCATCGAGATGACCCAGCGGGGCTCGGCCATCTGGTCGTAGATCTGGCGCAGCACCGGGGCCATCTTCTGGCTCACCCGGCCGGCCACGATCATGAGGTCCGCCTGCCGCGGCGAGGCCCGGAAGACCTCCATGCCCCAGCGGCCCATGTCGTAGTGCGGACCGCCGGCGGCCATCATCTCGATGGCACAGCAGGCCAGGCCGAAGGTGGCGCCCCAGACGGACGACTTCCGCGACCAGTTGACCAGCTTCTCCACGGAGGTGAGCAGGACGCCGGCCGGGAGCTTCTCCTCGATGCCCATCTGACGTACCTCCCTCAGTCCCAGTCCAGGCCGCCGCGCCGCCAGACGTAGGCGTAGGCGACGAAGACCGCGACGATGAACAGGACCATCTCCACGAAGCCGAAGATCGGCAGGGCGTCGAAGGAGACCGCCCAGGGGTAGAGGAAGATGATCTCGATGTCGAAGACGATGAAGAGCATCGCCGTCAGGTAGAACTTGATCGGGAACCGGCCGCCGCCGACCGGCTGCGGGCTCGGCTCGATGCCACACTCGTACGCCTCGAGCTTGGCCTTGTTCAGCCGCCGGGGACCGGCGAATCGGGCGGCGGCCACGGAGAACAGCGCGAACCCCGCGGCGAGGGCGAAGAGCCCGATGATCGGTGCGTAAGGAGAGAGCGTCATCGTTGTCTCCTGCTCGTCCTTCCCTGACCTCGGTGGTTAGCGAAAATCACACTATTCACGTCCCTCACGACCTCGGCCAGCGGGGGTCGATCTTTGTCGGCCCCGGGGCGCCGTCGCCCCGGGGCCGGTGGTCTACACGGCCGGAGCCACCCTCGTCATCGCGTTGATGATCCGGTCCATCGCGTCCCCGCCCCGCGGGTCGGTCAGGTTGGCCAGCAGCTTGAGCACGAAGCGCATCAACATCGGGTGCGGCATGCCGTGCCGGGTGGCCAGCCGCATGACCTCCGGCCGGCCGATGAGCTTCACGAAGATCCCGCCGAGCCGGTAGTAGCCGCCGAAGCGCGCCTTCAGCTCCTGCGGGTACGCCATCAGTGCCCGCTCCCGCTCGGCGCCGGCCGGCCGGGCGAGGGCCTGCACCGCCACCTCGGCGGCCAGCTCGCCGGACTCCATCGCGTACGCGATGCCCTCGCCGTTGAACGGGTTGACCATGCCGCCGGAGTCGCCGACCAGCAGCACCCCGCGGGTGTAGTGCGGCACCCGGTTGAAGCCCATCGGCAGCGCGGCGCCGAGGATCGGCCCGTCCGCGTTGGCCTCGTCGGTCATCCCCCAGTCCTCGGGGGTGTTGGCCAGCCAGTCGGTGAGCAGCCGGCGGTAGTTCGTCCTGCCGAAGGCGGCGGAGGAGTTGAGCACGCCCAGGCCGGCGTTGACCCGGCCGTCGCCCAGGCCGAAGATCCAGCCGTACCCGGGGAGCAGCGCGTCGCTGCCCTTGGCCCGCAGCTCCAGCCACGACTCCAGGTAGTTGTCGTCGTGCTTGACGGGCGAGCGGTAGTAGCGGCGGACCGCCACGCCGATCGGCCGGTCCTCCCGCTTGGCCAGCCCGAGCGCGAGCGGGAACCGGCCGGAGACGCCGTCCGCCGCGACCACCAGCGGGGCGTGGAAGGTGGCGGGCTCCTTGTCCGGACCCACCTCGGCCTGCACGCCGATCACCCGGTCGTCGGCGTCGAGCACCGGCCCGATCACGTTCACGCTGGTCCGCAGCTTCGCCCCGGCCGCGACCGCCCGCTGGACGAGCAGGTCGTCGAAGTCGAGTCGGGTCCGGACCAGGCCGTAGTTGGGGAAGCTGGCCAGGTCGGGCCAGTCCAGTTCCAGGCGTACCCCGCCGCCGATCACCCGGAGGCCCTTGTTGTGCAGCCAGCCGGCCTCGGGCGAGGTGTCCACGCCCATGCGGATGAGCTGCCGGACGGCCCGGGGGGTGAGCCCGTCGCCGCAGACCTTCTCCCGGGGAAACTCGGTCTTCTCCAGCAGCAGCACGCGGACGCCGTGCCGCGCCAGGTGGTACGCCGTCGCCGATCCTCCGGGACCGGCGCCCACGACGATCACCTCGGCGTCGTTCTCCACCGCGGTCATCTGCGCCTCCTCCCGCACGCTCGTGAAATGGTTCACAAGCCGATCGGGTTGGAGTCTATGACCGGGGTTACACCTGTAGGCGGTGAGGGGTACCTAACTTCGTAGAAACACGCCGGTAGGCGTCCACTTCGGGCGTCACGGGTGGGCGGGAGTGGCAGGTCCGAGCCCGGCGTCGACCCGGATCGTCTCCGGCAGGTGCTCGCGCAGCGCGCCGCCGGCCGCCCGGTCGAGCGCGGCCAGCACCTCGGCCACCACCTGCCGCACGTCGGCCGGGTCGGCGCCGGCCAGCTCCCTGAGCTGCGCGATGAGTTCCGCGGCGTCGTCGTCCGTGGTGCCCTGCTCTGCTCCCGTCATGGGGCAGAGCGTACGGGACATAGTGGAGCAAAGACGGATATTCACGAAAGAGGTGGTTTTGGCCGGGTGGAGTCCCGGCCCGCCCTCAGTCCCGGACCGCCCGGTGCAGCGCCACGATGCCGCCGGTCAGGTTGCGCCACCCCACCCGGCTCCAGCCGGCCGCGCCGATCCGGGCGGCGAGCGCCGCCTGGTCCGGCCAGGCCCGGATCGACTCGGCCAGGTAGACGTACGCGTCGGGGTTGCTGGAGACCGCCCGGGCCACCGCCGGCAGCGACCGCATCAGGTACGACAGGTAGACCGTGCGGAAGGCCGGGTTCACCGGCGTGCTGAACTCGCAGACCACCAACCGGCCGCCGGGCTTCGTGACCCGGGCCAGCTCGTGCAGCGCCGCGTCGGTGTCGCTCACGTTACGCAGCGCGAAGGAGATGGTGACCGCGTCGAAGCTGGCGTCGGCGAAGGGCAGCCGCAGGGCGTCCCCGGCCAGCAGCGGCACCTGCGGACGGGTCCGCTTGCCGGCGTGCAGCATGCCCAGCGACAGGTCGGCGCCGACCGCGTACGCCCCGGAGTGGGCCAGCTCCTCGGTCGAGACGCCGGTGCCCGCGCCCACGTCCAGCACCCGCTCGCCCGGGCGCAGCCCGAGCGCCGCCCGGGTGGCCCGCCGCCAGAACCGGTCCTGCCCGAACGACAGGACGGTGTTGGTCAGGTCGTAGCGGGCCGCCACGCCGTCGAACATCGCGGCGACCTCGTGCGGCTGCTTGTCCAGGCTGGCGCGCTGGCCCTGAGGGGTACGGCTCACCCCTCCACTCTGCCAGCCGGCCCGCGACCCGCTTCCCCCCGGGTACGCCGGCGTGCCGACGACGGTCAGCCCGCCGGCGGCGAGCAGGGCCATGGCACCGGAGCGACGTCACGACACGCCTGCATCTGTCGATGAATGTCGTCCTCCGAAGCGGAACGAGACACAGCCGGGGCGGGATGGTGTGCCCATCCCGCCCCGGCTGCCGTGCGTTATGTGAACGGCCCTCCCGGGCCGATGGAGGACGACCGTCAGGCGGTCGGCTTCTCGTCGCCCGGGGTCACCAGGACCACCCGGCGCCGGCGGGCGACCAGGAACATCGCCCCACCCGCGACGAGCACCGCCACGCCGATGCCGCCGATCAGGCCGGCCTTGGCGCCGGTCACCGGCAGGCCGCCGTCGTCGTTACCAACCTCGCCACCGCCGCCGCCACCGCCGCCGCCACCGCCGGCGCCGCCCTCGGCGGCCACGACGACGGCGTAGCCGTCGGTGTTGTCGCTGCCGTCCACGTCAGGAGCGTCGACCGGGGTCATGTTGTCGGGCGCGTTCTTGATCTCGGTCGACTGGGCCTTGAGGCCCGGGGCCGGCAGGAGCGGCGTGACCTCGACGGTGCCGCCGGTCAGGGCGCCGGCCTTGACGTCCTTGCTCACCGAGAGCAGGTGGTAGAAGGCGCCGCCCGGCGTCTCGTCGTCGTTCTTCGGCTCCTGCGTGAGCGGGATGAACGGCAGGTTCGGGTAGGTGCAGACCAGGGAGGCCTTGTCCGTGGCGTACTCGCACTCGTCCTCGGTCTCGGTGAAGGTCACACCCGCGGGCAGCTTGACCGAGACCTTGAAGCCGGCGGTGGTGACGTCGCCCTGGTTCCAGACCGTGTAGATGAGCTGCGCGGTGTCGCCCGCGTGCAGGTCACCGGCAAGCTGGATCTTGCCGTTCTTGACCGTGACGGCGTTCTTCACGTCGTCGGCGAGCACGGCCAGGTCCGGGCCGCTCTCCTTGGAGAACTCGACCGTGGCGTTCTTGGTGTTGTTGTCCTCGGTGGTGTCATCCTTCGAGATCAGGGTGACGGTCACCGGGATGCTGTACGCCTTGTCCAGCGTCTCCTCGGCCTTGAGGACCACCATCGGCAGGTCGATGGTTTCACCCGGGCCCGGCAGGGCCTCCTGGTTGGCGTAGCAGGTGAAGGCGCCCGGGTTCTCCCCGTCGCTGTCGGGCTTGCAGTCGGCGTCCGGGAACACGGCGAACCGGGTGAAGTCCACCTTGGAGACGTCGATCCGGACGGCCAGCTCGGACGGGGTGTTCTCGCCGTTGTTGGTCACCTTGGCGTAGGCGAGCTTGCCGATGGCGCCGTCGGCGACCTTGGTGCCCACCACGTCGAGCGAGAGGTCGGTCTCGGTGCCTGCGGCGTGCGCGGGCGCACCGAAGACGGTGAGCGCGCCGGAGGCGAGCAGCGCGGCGGCGCCGAGCCGTACCAGCGGCCGGTTACGGAAGATCATGACGGGAGTCCCCCCGCGGGATGGGATGGAAAAGGTGACGAGCGGGCACGCTAGCGGCCCGCCATCACCTGCGCCACCCCACGCGCCACACCTTCACCACCTGCACCGCTAAGAATTCGTTAAAGATTGCCCGAATTGATGGGTCTTGTTGGGTACAGCCCGGACGCCCGTCCGACGAACAGGTAGGCGGAGACCACCCGACAACGGGCCAACCATTGGCCGTTCGGTGGACCGACTCGCAGGTCAGGCCGGCCACGGAGCGTGCAGCACGACTTCGCAGTCGGTCGATGTAACGGGTTCAGTTGACCTCGACCAGCGGCAGCGACTTCCCGACCCCGCCGCCCGGCAGGGCGATCGAGGAGAAGTGCGAGACCACCCGGTCGTCGCTCGGGTCGTCGGCCGGGGTCCAGTGCACCGCGAGCCGGTTGTAGAGGGTGTCCCGCTGCGCGGGGATCCGGTCGGCGGTGCGGATCATGCCGATCAGCTCGTGCAGGTTGGAGCGGTGCCGGGCGCCGGCCGAGGAGATCACGTTCTCCTCCAGCATGATCGAGCCCAGGTCGTCCACGCCCATGTGCAGGGCGAGCTGGCCGACGTCCTTGCCGGTGGTCAGCCAGGACGCCTGCAGGTGCGGCACCGTCTCGAAGAAGAGCCGGGCCACCGCGACCAGTCGCAGGTATTCCAGGGTGGTCGCCTGGGTCCGCCCCTTGAGGTGGTTGTTCTCCGGCTGGTACGTCCACGGGATGAACGCCCGGAAGCCGCCCGTGCGGTCCTGCACGTCGCGGATCATCCGCAGGTGCTCGATCCGCTCGGCGTTGGTCTCGCCGGTGCCCATCATCATGGTCGCGGTCGACTCGAGACCCTGCCGGTGGGCCAGCTCCATGACCTCCAGCCAGCGCGCACCCGACTCCTTCAGCGGCGCGATCGCCTGGCGCGGCCGGTCCGGCAGCATCTCCGCGCCGGCACCGGCGATCGAGTCCAGGCCGGCGGCCTTGATCCGGGCGATGGCCTCGTCCAGGCTCACGCCAGAGACCTTGGCCATGTGCAGGATCTCGCTCGGGCCGATCGAGTGGATGGCCAGCTGCGGGTACGCCGTCTTGACCGCCGAGAAGAGCTCCTCGTAGTACTCCACGCCGTAGTCCGGGTGGTGGCCGCCCTGCAGCATGACCTGGGTGGCGCCCAGCTCGACCGCCTCGCCGCAGCGGCGCAGGATCTCCTCGGTCGGGTGGGTCCACCCTTCCTTGTGCTTCGGAGCCCGGTAGAAGGCGCAGAACTTGCACGCCGTCACGCAGACGTTCGTGTAGTTGATGTTGCGGTCGATCAGGTACGTCACGATGTTGTCCGGGTAGCGCCGCCGGCGCACCGCGTCCGCCGCCTCGCCGAGCGCGTGGAAGGGCGCCTCGGTGTAGAGGAGCAGCGCCTCCTCGGGCGTGATCCGCCCGCCGTCCGCGCCGCGCTGCAGGATGTCGTCGATCTCCCGGTGCACCGTCACGCCACCGAGCCTACGTCGCCGGTCCGGACGCCGGCACGCCGCTCCACCCCCGGTGACGATCGCCCCACCTGGCGAGCAGTTCGCCGGGACGGTCGCCAGCTACACCGAACAGCGGGAGTCGCGGGAGCTACTGCTCTGCCTCGGCGAGAACGGCTGACGGCCCGTCCCGCCAGTGCCCGCGGCGGGCCGGTCCGGCATCACGCACGGACCGGCCCGCCGCGTGGCCTCAGGCGTCGTAGTCGACGGTGAGCTTGTCGGTGACGGGGCTGGACTGGCAGGTCAGCACGTACCCGGCTGCCACCTCGTCCGGCTCCAGCGCGTAGTTGCGGGCCATCGTCACCTCGCCCTCGACCACCTTGGCCTTGCAGGTCGAGCAGACCCCGCCCTTGCAGGCGTACGGCAGCTCGCCGCGCACCTTCAGGGCCGCGTCCAGCACCCGCTCGTCGCGCCCCATGGTGAAGCTCGACGACCGCCCGTCGAGCACGATGGTGACCTCCGCGCCGGCACCCGGCTCGGCGGCCGGGCGGCGGACCGGCTCCGGCGGGGCGTCGACGTGGAACAGCTCGGTGTGCACCGCCGAATCCGGCAGGCCCCGGTCGGCCAGCACCGCCTTGGCGTCCACCACCATCCCGTACGGGCCGCAGAGGAACCACTCCTCGATGGCGTCGCCCGGAACGACGGTGTCCAGCAGCCGGGTCAGCCGGTCCGCGTCGATCCGCCCGGAGAGCAGCGGCGACTCGCCCTGCTCCCGGGAGAGCACGTGCACCAGGTGCAGCCGGGTCGGGTACCGGTCCTTCAGGTCGGCCAGCTCCTCGGCGAACATCACCGAGTTCGCCGTCCGGTTGCCGTACACCAGGGTGAAGGTGCTGGCCGGCTCGACGGCCAGCGCCGTCGCGACCAGCGACAGCACCGGGGTGATGCCGGAGCCGGCGACCACCGCGCCGTAGCGGCGGGCCCGGTCCGCCGCGAACGCCGAGGTGAAGTGCCCCAGCGGAGGCAGCACCTCGACGGTGTCGCCGCCGCGCAGCGCCCCGCAGGCGTACGCGGAGAACGCGCCGCCGGGGACCTCCCGGACCCCGATCCGCAGCCGACCGTGTCGGGCCAGCTCCTCCGGCATGGAGCAGATGGAGTACGACCGCCGCACGTCCTCGCCGTCCGCACCGGTGCGCCGGACGGTCAGGTGCTGGCCGGCGGAGAACGCGAAGGTCTCCCGCAGCTCCTCGGGCACGGCGAAGGTGATCGCCACGGCGTCGTCGGTGAGCCGGTCGACGGCGGCGACGGGGAGCGGGTGGAAGACCGGCCGGCGACGGACCGGTCGGGTGATCGTGACAGTCACAGCGCCTTCAGGTGGTCGAAGGGTTCGGAGCAGGAGCGGCAGCGCCAGAGGGCCTTGCAGGCGGTCGAGCCGAAGCGGCTGACCTGCTCGGTCTCCGGCGAGCCGCAGCGGGGGCAGCGCACGGCGAGGGTCAGCGGCACCACGTTGCCGCCGCGCGGGGCCGGCGCGGGCGGGGCGATGCCGGCGGCGGCGAGCTTCGCCCGGCCGCTCTCCGAGATCCAGTCGGTGCTCCACGCGGGGGTGTAGACCGTGCGGACCTCGACGTCGGGGTGGCCGGCGGCGGCCAGCGCACGGCGGATGTCCGCCCGGATCACGTCCATCGCCGGGCAGCCGGTGTAGGTGGGGGTGATGGTGACGACGACCCGACCGGTGGCCGGGTCCTCGTCCACGGACCGCAGGATGCCCAGCTCGTCGATGGTGATGACCCGGATCTCCGGGTCCACCACCGCCGCCGCTGCCGCCCTGGGGTCAGTCACCACCGGGCTCCCGGGTGGGCGCGGTGCAGCACCTGCATCTCGGCCAGCAGGTACGAGAGGTGTTCGGTGTGGACGCCGTCGCGGCCGCCACCGGGCGTCCACCCGTCCGCCGGGCGGCTCAGCGTCGCCGCGTCCAGCACGGCGCTGACGGTCGCGTCGAAGTCGGCCCGCAGGGAGGCCGGGTCGACCGGCGCCGCCGGGTCCGCCGCGAAGAACTCGTGGGTGTGCGGCCAGACCTGGTCCACCGCGTCCTGCATGCGCCGGTGCGACTCCTCGGTGCCGTCACCGAGCCGCTTCACCCAGAGCGCGGCGTGGTCCAGGTGGTACGCGGACTCCTTGCGCGCCTTCGCACCGATCGCGGCGAGCCGCTCGTCGGCGCAGCCGGCCAGCGCGGTGTAGAGCGGGAGCTGGTAGGCGGCCAGGAAGAACAGCTTCGCCATCGTCACCGCGAAGTCGCCGTTGGGCAGTTCGACCAGGAGGCAGTTGCGGAACTCGCGGTCGGCGCGGAGGTAGGCCAGCGCGTCCTCGTCCCGGCCGGCGCCCTCCAGCTCGCCGGCGTAGGTGAGCAGGAGGCGGGCCGCGCCGAGCTGGTCGAGGGCGATGTTGGCCAGCGCGATGTCCTCCTCCATCTCCGGGGCGCGGGAGGTCCACTCGCCGAGCCGCTGCGCCGCGATCAGCGCGTCGTCGCCGAGGGCGAGGGTGAAGTCGAACAGGCTGCTCACAGGTGAGCCACCCCGTCCGGCACCTCGTAGAAGGTGGGGTGGCGGTAGACCTTGTCGGCCGCCGGGTCGAAGAAGGCGTCCTTCTCGTCCGGGCTGGACGCGGTGATCGCGCCGGCCGGCACCACCCAGATGGAGACCCCTTCCTGCCGGCGGGTGTAGAGGTCGCGGGCGTTGCGCAGGGCCAGCTCGGCGTCGGGCGCGTGCAGGCTGCCGACGTGGGTGTGCGACAGCCCGCGCCGGGCCCGCACGAAGACCTCCCACAAAGGCGAATGATCCTTCACGCTGAGCCGATCGGTTCGCTCGCTGCGCTCGCTCACGCCGCCACCTTCTCCTTGTTGCTCTGCTTCGCCGCGTACGCCGCGGCGGCCTCGCGCACCCAGGCGCCCTCGGCGTGGGCCCGGCGGCGGTGTTCCATCCGCTGCCGGTTGCACGGCCCGTTGCCCTTGATCACCTGCATCAGCTCGTCGTAGTCGGGCTGGGTGTAGTCGTACGCCTGCCGCTCGTCGTTCCAGCGCAGGTCCGGGTCGGGAATGGTCAGGCCCAGGATCTCCGCCTGCTGCACGCACATGTCGACGAAGCGCTGCCGCAGCTCGTCGTTGGAGAAGCGCTTGATCTTCCAGGCCATCGACTGCGCCGAGTGGGTCGAGTCTCCGTCCGGCGGGCCGAACATCGCCAGTGACGGGTACCACCAGCGGTCCACCGCGTCCTGAGCCATCGCCTTCTGCTCCGGGGTGCCGTGGCCCAGGGTGTGCAGGATCTCGTAGCCCTGGCGCTGGTGGAACGACTCCTCCTTGCAGACCCGGATCATCGCCCGGGCGTACGGCCCGTAGGAGCAGCGGCAGAGCGGCACCTGGTTGACGATCGCGGCGCCGTCCACCAGCCAGCCGATGGCGCCCACGTCCGCCCAGGTGAGGGTCGGGTAGTTGAAGATCGAGCTGTACTTCTGCCGGCCCTCGAGCAGCAGCTCCACCAGCTCGTCCCGGCTGACGCCCAGGGTCTCGGCCGCGGCGTAGAGATAGAGGCCGTGGCCGGCCTCGTCCTGCACCTTGGCCAGCAGGATCGCCTTGCGCTTGAGCGAGGGGGCCCGGCTGATCCAGTTCCCCTCCGGCTGCATGCCGATGATCTCGGAGTGCGCGTGCTGGGCGATCTGCCGGATCAGCGTCTTCCGGTACGCCTCCGGCATCCAGTCCCGCGGCTCGATCTTCTGATCGGCGTCGATCACGTCCGCGAAGTACGCCGCGAGGTCCTCGTCGGGGGCCGGGCCGCCGCGTCGGGCCCGCGCCGCGGCCTCCCGCAGCGCCGCCTCCGCCGCCTCCACCTCGCCGAGCAGGCCGCCGCCCGGACCGTCCTCGGGCGGGGCGAAGTCGTTGCCATACATGAGGCCAGTGTTACAGCTCGCGACCGATGACACCAGAGGGTGTAACAGATTTCCGGGCGCACCTTCCGCACCCGGTGACCGCTTGCAGTCGGAAGCTCTGACCTGCGTAAACCTGTGACTTCGGCCACGCGCGGAAGGTGAATCCTCCCAACTGCGGCATAGCGGGCCAATGTCCCGCCTTCTCGACGAGTCCACGGCCGTCAGGTTCTGGCGTCCGGCCGGTCCGGAAGTAGACTTCCCCCGGCACACCGATCGGCTGCTGACGATCGCCACCGACTCCCGGGCCCATCTCCCCCCGGCCCCGGCGATCAGGCCGTACCCATTCGGAACAGCCGGTCCCCCCGGCCTTACATCTGGAGTTCACCCACTCATGCGACCTCGCGTGACCATGGTGCTCGCCATCGTGGCGGTGCTCATCGGTGGCGTCATGCTGGTGCCCACCGCGTACGGGAAGCTCTCCGGCGGCGCCGCCCTGCCCCGCATCGGCGGCATCGGCGGCGGCGCGGAGCAGGTACCCGCGCCCGCCCCGACCACGCCGCCCCCGCCGACGCTGGCCGCCGGCCCGGTCTCGGTGAACTTCAAGGGCGACTTCTTCTCCTGGGCGCTGATGGACCGGACGACCGGGAAGATCAGCGGTGCGAAGAACATGGACCAGACCAACTCGACCGAGTCGATGCTCAAGGCCTGGATCGTCTCCGACTACCTGCGCCAGCTCGGCCCCACCAAGCAGCCGACCGCGGCGCTCAAGAACTGGGCGAGCCTGGCCATCCGGGACAGCAACGACGTCGGGGCCAACAAGGTGTACGCGGCGGCCGGCGGGTCGTACAAGCCGCAGTCGAACGGCAAGCCCGACCCGGTGATCCAGCGGGCCATCAAGATCTGCGGCCTCACCGACACCAAGCGCAGCGGATCCCCCGCCCCCGCCATGTACAACGGCTGGTGGAGCTTCACCCGGATGTCTCCCGAGGACGCCGTCCGGCTCGGTGACTGCATCGCCGACGGCAAGGCCGCCGGCCCGACGTGGACCAAGTGGGTCCTCAACGAGATGGCCCACGTCCGGGGCAGCGTCAAGGCCCAGCAGGCCAAGTCCGGCGGCGGGAAGTGGGGCATCGTCGACGGCCTGCCCGCCTCGATCAAGGCGCAGGGCCCGGTGTACATCAAGAACGGCTGGACGCCGCTCGTCTACGACGGCAACTGGCACGTCAACTGCCTGGCGGTCACTGACAAGTGGAGCCTCGCGGTGATGATGCGCTACCCCAGCAACGGGGGCAACGTGCCGGACTACGGCGCGAAGGTCTGCGCCAGCGTGGCCACCCAGCTCGTCACCCCGCAGCCCGGCGCCGCCCTGAAGGTGCCGCAGCAGCCGGTCGGGAAGCTCTGATGGCGGGCACCCGCCGCCGGCCGGGCAGCGGCCACGGCCCGCTGGCGTACAGCGCGATCGCCGTGATCCTGGTCGGGCTGGTGCTGGTGTCGCTCCGGTTCGTGCCCGGCTCGCCGTTCCGCCCCACCGCCGCCTCGCACACCGGCACCGTGGGCGGCCGGTCCACGGATACGCCGACCGACCGCAGCTCCCGTCCTCAGTCGACGCCGTCGCCGTCGCCCTCGCTGGAGCCGCTGCCGTTCCAGGCCCAGGAGCTCGACCTCGACATCAAGGGCTGGTACGCCTGGAGCGTCCTGGACAAGCGGACCGGCAAGATCATCGGCTCGAAGAACATGGGCGAGACCAACACCACCGCATCGATGATCAAGTCCTGGATCGTGGCCGACTACCTACGGCGCGCCGACGAGAGCGGGCAGACCCCGAGCGACGCGAAGCTGGCCGACGCCACGAAGATCATCCGGGACAGCGACAACACCCGGGCCGAGCAGTTCTACAACGGTGTCGGCCGGTCGGCGTCGATCAAGCGGTTGATCAAGATGTGTGGGCTCACCGACAGCAAGGTCGCCAGCGACGGCGGCTGGAGCCGGACGATGCTGTCGCCACGGGACACCGCGCGGCTCGGCCTCTGCATCGACGACGGGCGGGCGGCCGGGCCGAAGTGGACCAAGTGGCTGCTCAACGAGATGCGGCTGGTCCGCGGCGTCGGCGACTTCGGCATCCGCAAGGCGTTCCCGGCCAAGGTGCAGAAGACCATCGCCATCAAGAACGGCTGGATCGACCGGCAGAAGGAGCAGGAGATGCACATCAACTGCCTGGCGATCGGCGACACCTGGACGATGGGCGTGATGGTGCGCTACCCGATCAACATGGGCTACGACTACGGCATGAAGAACTGCCAGAAGATCACCGAGGCGCTGCTCCGCGACGCCACCTGAGCCCACCCGCTGCGCGAAGCGGCGGTGTCCCGGTCCGCCGGGGCACCGCCGCTTTCGTCGTCGTGGGGGCCTGTCAGCCCCGGAAGAACTCCGGCCCGTCCGCCGGCAGGGCGGGCGTCTCGCCGATCGCGGCCGCCCGGCGGGCGAACTCCCGCAGCCCGGCCACCTGCCGCTCACCCAGCGAGAAGTCGAGGGTGCGGAAGTAGGTCGCCAGGGTCGCCGCGTCGAACGGCTCCCAGCGGGCCGCCGCCTCGGCCACCTGGTCCAGCTCGGCCAGGCAGAGGTCACGGGAGCGGAGGAACGCCTCGTGCACCTCCTTGACCAGGCCGGGGTGGGCGGCGGCGAACTCCCGGCGGACCGCCCAGACGGCGAAGACCATCGGCAGCCCGGTCCACTCCCGCCAGGCCTGCCCGAGGTCGGTCACCTCGAGACCCTTGCCGGGCGCCTCGTAGAGGGCACGCAGCGCCACGTCGCCGATCAGCACGCCGGCGTCGGCCTCCAGCATCATCTGGGTCAGCTCCGGCGGGCAGCGGAAGTACTCGGGCCGGACCCCGTACCGCTCGCCGAGCAGGAGTTGGGCCAGCAGCACCCCGGTACGCGAGGTCGAGCCGAGTGCCACCCGGGCGCCGTCCAGCTCGGCGAGGGGCTTCGTGGAGACCACGTTGACGGAGAGCACCGGGCCGTCGCTGCCGACCGCCAGGTCCGGCAGGAGCAGCAGCTCGTCGGCGTGCCGCAGGTATTCCACCTGCGAGATCGGGCCGATGTCCAGGTCGCCGGCGACCAGCGCGGCGTTCAGCCGGTCCGGCGAGTCCTTGTGCAGGTCGACGTCGATCAGGGTGCCGGACCGCATCAGCCCCCAGTAGATCGGCAGGCAGTTGAGGAACTGGATGTGCCCGACGCGGGGGCGGGCGATGCGGTCAGCCATGACCTGACCGTATCGCCGCCCGCCGCCGCCGGCTCAGCGGGAGGGGGCCGGAGTGGCCAACTCCGCAGCCGCCGCCGGGTCCACCGGGCCGGCCGGCTCCGCCACGCCGCCGGGCCGGGGCGCCCGCGCCTCGGCGGGCGCGGCCGCAGCCACGCCGGCCAGCGCCCGCTCGGCCCGAACGGCCCGGGTGACCGGCGGCACGACCAGCGCGATCACCAGCAGCCCGGCGACGCCGCAGCCGGCGACCAGCAACCGGGGGCTGGCCACCTCGAGCAGCAGACCGCCGAGCAGGAAGCCGACCATCGAGGCGCCCTGGACGGACCCGGTGAGCGCGGCGTACGCCCGGCCGCGCACCACCTCGGGCACCCGCCGGGCCAGCAGCACGTTGTCGAAGACGTTCGCGCCGCCGTTGCCCACCCCGCCGAGCAGCCAGACCGGCACCAACAGCAGCGCGGAGGGCACCGCGGCGGAGAGCAGGACCATCAGGCAACAGCCGGCGAGGAGGGCCAGGTAGCCGACGAGCAGCCGCCCGTCATCGACCAACCGCCGGGCCAGCCGGGCGAAGAGCCACGCGCCGACCAGGATGCCGAGTGTCCACGCGCCGGTGACCAGGCCGTACATGGTGGCGGAACTGCCCAGGGTGTCGCGGATGAAGAAGACCTCGACCACGTTGATCGCCCCGACGGCCGCGATCACCCCGGCGATGGTGGTGATCATCGCGACCAGCAGCGGGTCGCGGCGGAGCCGCCAGCCGTCGGCGGGCGCGGCGGGCGTGCCGGGTGCCGGCACCTGGGCTCGGCGCCGGCCCCCACCCCGGCGGGTCCGGATCAGCAGCCCGGCCGCGACCAGCGCGAGGTAGCTGGCGGCGTCGAGGAGCAGCGGCAGCCGGGCCCCGAAGCCGCCGACCAGCACCCCGGCCAACGCCGGGCCGGCCAGCGCGCCGAGCGTCCCGGCGGTCTGGTTCAGGGCGGCGGCCCGGGGCAGATCCTCGGCCCGGACCATGGCCGGCACCAGCGCGGAGAGCACGGGCTGGGTGACCGCGAGGCCGGACGCGAGCAGCGCCACCAGCGCGATCACCAGGGCCGGGTGCCCCGCGTACGCGAGCGCGAGGCAGACGGCGGCCTGACCGAGCCCGGCGACCACCAGCAGGAGACGGCTGTCCACCCGGTCGGCGAGCCAGCCGGTCAGCGGTGCGAGCGCCACCAGCGGCAGGGTGGCGGCGAGCATCAGCCCGGACACCGCGAGCCCGCCCGCGCCGGCAGACTGCAGGGCCAGGGTGAGGGCGGTGGCGGCGAGGAAGTCGCCGCAGGTGGAGACGGCGCGGGAAGCGGTGACCAGCCAGACGTCGGACCAGCGCGACGGGCCAGGTGTGAAGGACATATTTCGAAAATAATCCTTCATACCTGGGTCGCACAACCCCGAACGTCAATCGATCGGCAACGCCCGGTACTGCACGGCGACGCTCCGGGCCCCTTCGGGCGGGTTGGTCCGCAACCGCCGCCGGTACGGCTCCAACAGGCCCTGGATCGTGTTGTTGAGCTCGGCCAGTTCCTCGGCCGTGAGCAGCAGCAGGCTGTCGCTGAACCAGGCCGCCTCGTACCAGTCGCGCGACTCCTCCGGCGCGCGCCGGATCCAGTCGCGGACGCGCTGACTGTCCCGGGCCAGGTGGGCCTCGACCAGGGCCAACTCGGCGGCGCGGGCCTCCGAGTCGGCGTCCGGCCCCGATTCGACGTAGTACGACGGGCTGAACGCCTGCCAGACCCGTTCCCGGGCGTCACCCCGGCTGGGCGCCTCCTCGATCAACCCGAACCTGGCCAACTCCCGCAGGTGATAGCTGGTCGCGCTCGGGGAGAGCCCGGCGATCTCGGCGCACTCGGTGGCGGTCGCACCGCCCTCCACCGTGCTGAGGTGTTCCATGATCGCCATACGGGCCGGGTGGGCGAGGGCCCGCATCACCTGCGGGTCGCTGATCGTCACCCGGCGCTGTTCGGGGCGCGCCTCGGTCATGCCCCCATGATTCCGCGCCGGCGACCACCCGGGGAAATTCCGTTGCCCGCCGACCCGGCCGGAGTAGGCTGCTTTGTCCCGCCCGACGGCCGTGGTGAGTAGCACCGCACAGGACGTCCCCGCGCCGACCGATGTCGGAAACGCGAGCGGCAGCGTTTTTCCCGTGACGAGGAGTACGTGGATGACCCTGCACGCCCCCGAACAGACCCTGGACGCCGAACTCGGCGCCGAACGCGCCCACCTGGAGGCGTCCCGCGCGGCCCTGCGCCGGATGCGCGAGCGCGCCGAGGCCCTCTTCGCCACCGGCGACAAGGTCGCCGGAGACGCGTACACCGCCGAACAGCTCGGCCGGCACATGGCGCGGCGGGTCAAGGAACTGGCCGACGACCCGACCACCCCGCTCTTCTTCGGCCGGCTGGACTTCGGCGACAACGATCCGGACCACGCCGGGCGGGACTACCACGTCGGGCGGCGGCACGTGACCGACGACCTCGGCGAGCCGCTGGTGCTGGACTGGCGGGCCCCGGTCTCCCGCTCGTTCTACCGGGCCAGCGCCCGCGACCCGCAGGGCGTCGCCGTCCGGCGCCGCTTCGGGTTCAGCACCGGGGTGCTGACCAGCTTCGAGGACGAACACCTGGACCGGGGTGAGGAGCTGGGCACGGCGAGCCGGATCCTCACCGCCGAGATCGAGCGGCCCCGCGTCGGACCGATGCGGGACATCGTGGCCACCATCCAGCCCGAGCAGGACGAGCTGGTCCGGGCCGATCTGGCCGACTCGATCTGCGTCCAGGGGGCGCCCGGCACCGGCAAGACCGCGGTCGGGCTGCACCGCGCCGCGTACCTGCTCTACCTGCACCGGGAGCGGCTGCGCCGGTCCGGGGTGCTGATCGTCGGGCCGAACCGGGCCTTCCTGTCCTACATCGCGGCGGTGCTCCCCGCGCTCGGCGAGGTGGAGGTCGAGCAGGCCACCGTCGAGGACCTGGTCGCCCGGGTGCCGGTACGCGCCGTCGACGACCCCGCCCTCGCCACCCTCAAGCACGACGTCCGGATGGCCGAGGTGCTGCGCCGCGCGGTCGACGCCCACATCGGCACGCCCACCGAGCCGATCATGGTGTCGGACGGCTCGTTCCGCTGGCGGATCGGCCTCGACCCGCTGCACCGGGTGGTCCAGGAGACCCGCCGGGAGGGGCTGCCGTACGCGACCGGCCGGGACCGGGTCCGGGCCCGGGTGGTGGGACTGCTGCAACGCCAGGCCGAGGCCCGCCGGGCGGAGTCGCCCAGCGACGCCTGGCTGCGCCGGATGGGCAAGGCCAAGCCGGTCACCGCCTTCCTCGACGCGGTCTGGCCGGCGCTCACCCCGGAGGGGCTGCTGCACACGCTGCTCACCGACCCGGCGGCGCTCGCCACCGCCGCCGACGGCCTGCTCAACACCGAGGAGCAGGAGCTGCTCCGGTCGGGACGGCCGGGCCGGACCCCGAAGGCGACGAAGTGGACCGCCGCGGACGCGGTGCTGATCGACGAGGCGGCCGGGCTGATCGAGCGGCCGGCCGGCTTCGGGCACGTGGTGGTCGACGAGGCGCAGGACCTCTCCCCGATGCAGTGCCGGGCCATCGCCCGGCGCAGCGAGCACGGCTCGATCACCCTCCTCGGCGACCTGGCCCAGGGCACCGCGCCGTGGGCGGCCACCGACTGGCGGGAGTCGCTGGCCCACCTGGGCAAGCCGGGCGCGGCCGTGGTGCCGCTGAGCATCGGCTTCCGGGTGCCGGCGGTGGTGGTCGCGTTCGCGAACCGGCTGCTGCCGGCGCTCGCCGTCGACGTGCCCCCGGCCGAGTCGCTGCGCCGGGACGGGACGCTGGACGTGCGTACCGTCGACGACCTGACGGCCGCGACGGTGGCCGAGGTGCGGGCGGCGCTCGACCACGACGGCTCGGTCGGCGTGATCGCCGCCGACGACGCGGTGGACCGACTCCGCGCGGCGCTCGCCGACGTGGGCGTCGAGACCGCGACCGCCGACGACGTCGAGGCCGCGGCGCGGGTCACGGTGGTCCCGGCCACCCTGGTCAAGGGCCTGGAGTACGACCACGTGGTGGTGGTCGAGCCGGCCGCGATCGTGGCCGCCGAGCCGCGCGGCCTGCACCGCCTCTACGTGGTGCTGACCCGGGCGGTCTCCCGGCTCGCGGTGCTGCACCGGGAACCGCTGCCCGCCCCCCTGGCCGGCTGACGGCGGCCGCTTGCGCCGCTGATCGCCGCCGGGATGTAGTGGCCTCAGACCGTCCGGGATGCCACCACATCCTGGTTCGAGCGAAGAAATGCGGCGGATCGGCCACCGCCGGGGGCGGGTCAGCCGGTAAGGGCGGCGGCGACCGCGCGCAGCGGCCGGCCTGACTCGGCGATCGGGACGGTGAACGCCAGCCAGGAACCGTCGGTGAAGTCGATCCGCAGCCGCTTCGGGTTGAGCCGGTGCCAGCCCACCCGCGCCGACGTCACCTCGGCCCGGGGCGCCGCCCAGGCGATCCGGGTCTCGGCCAGCGACCGCTCGTCGTCCTCCCGTTTGGACAGCAGCTTCACCGGGCCGGTCACGCAGACCAGCAGCCGCCGATCCGTGACGGCGAGCAGGGTGTGCCGCAGCTGTCCGTCCGGCCGGGCCGGGTCGACCGCCCCGCGCAGCCGGGAGGCGGCCGAGCCGGCGGCACCCCGGCCGGCGATCCCCCAGCCGATCAGGTCCACCAGCCGATCGCCGCGATCCCAGGTGACCAGCGGGGTGAGCAGGTTGAGCAGCACCGAGGAGACGGTCGCCCGGCCGGAGACCTCCGGTGCCGCCGCGTCCGGCGGCGGCGGGGGCTTGAGGCCGCCCCCGATCTCCGTCCCGGCGTGTGCCCGAACCTGCTCCCCCGGCTCGACGAGCTGGCCGATCCGGTCGAGGTACCTGGTCTCGTCCATCGGCTCAGTATCGGTCGTAGCCGTGGTCGTCGTCGGCCCGGCGCTCCGCGGCCGGCGCGTTCCCCATCACCTCACCGACGATCTCGCGGACCCGGGCGGCGGCGGCCTCCTGGGCGCGGTTGGCCGCGGCGGTGAACTCCTCGGCCAGGGTGTACGAGTCGAACCGCATGGCCCGGGCGTTGATGTCGGTGGCGAGGATCCGCCCGTCGGCCGCCGCGGTCACCGTCACCAGGCCGGAGTCGCTCACCCCCTCGGCACTGCTCTGCTCCAGCTCGGCCATCCGCGCGCCGAGCTCGCGCTGCCAGCCGTCCAGGTTGCGGGCCAGCGCCTCGATCCGGTCCAGGGCGGGGAAGGTCATGGCTGCCTCTCAGTTGACGATCGAGTCGAAGACGTTCTGCACGCCCTTGGTGTACGGGCCCAGGTCCTCGGAGTACGTGCCGTCCACCAGGTAGTTGCGGTCCTTGTGACCGTCGGAGACGTCGTACATGCCGACGCCCGTGTCCAGCAGGGCGCCGCCGATGCCGGGCACGTTCACCGGCGAGACGTGGTTGATCGCGTACCGGCCGGGGAAGAGGATCGCGGTCCGCCTGAGCTTGAACTGCAACGCCTCCTTGGTGTAGCCGGACTTGTTCCACGCCCGGTACGCCTTCTTGGCCTTGCGCAGCTCCATCACCAGCTTGCGGTACCTGGTGAGCAGCTCCGCGACCTTCTCCAGCTTGGTGACCAGCTTGGTGAGGATCTCCGCGAACCGGGCCACGATCTTCACCATCCGGCCGACCGTGGTGGCCAGCCGGGCCAGCACCCGGACCACCGTGGCGGCCAGCGTCACGCCCGCGCTGAGCACCGCCGCCACCGCCGCGATGATGACCTCGGTCAGGAACCAGAGCAGGAACTCCAGGATCAGCTCGACCAGCAGGTTGAACGCGTCGACGGCCGCATTCGCCGCGTCGACCAGCACCTCCTTGGTGCCGTCCAGCCCCTTGGCCAGCTCCTCGATCGCCTCCTCGACGGCCGCCATCGACTCGTGGAACTTGTCCGCCGCGTCGCCGTCCCAGGCGCCGCGCAGCCGGGCCCGGTCGGCGATCTGCTCGCCGGCGATCTGCCGCACCGCCTCGCCGGTGGTCAGGGCCAGCTGGGCCGCCTGCATCAGATCGTCCGGCTCGCCGGCGACCAGCTCCAGCAGCTGCTCGAACGGCCAGAGCACGGCCTGGGAGAGCGGCTTGAACGGATCGGGGGTGCCCGTCACGATCTGCTCGAAGTAGGTCTTGTTGCGCTGCAACGCCTCGGTGCTCATGCGTCCCCCTCAGGCGCCCGGTGCGAACAGGTCCGTGCTCGCCACGTCGGTGCCGGTGTAGGCGTCGGCCGTGTCGGTGATCCCCTCGGCGATGTCGGCCATCACCTCCGCGCCCTCCGCCAGCCCCTGCAGGCACGCCTCGAACTGCTCGGCGTACACGGCGGCCAGGCTGAACGACGCCGGCATGATCCCGAAGGCGTGCCGGGGCACGTGCCCGTCCTGGAACCGCTGGCGCAGCTCCCGGAACTGGGCCGCCCGGCCCCGCGAGGTGGCGGCGAAGGCGGCCAGCGCCTCCGGTTGGACCTCGAGATCCTTGCTCGGACTCGTCACGGACCCTCCCCAGTGTCCAGTCGCAGCCGCGCTCCGCCGGCGTCATGGCGCGGCGGGGAATACCACCCTAGGCGATGCGGGCTCGCCCGCGCGGGGCAGCGCGGTGGACCCGGCAGAGTACACAGGGGATGGCAACACCGACCGCGACCGCAACCGCGACAAGGAGCCGTCCATGATCCTGGCCCGCGCCGACCAGGTGAGCCGCCGCTACGGCGAGGTGCTGGCCCTGGACCGGGTCGACCTGACCGTCCACGCCGGCGAACTGGTCGGCCTGCTCGGCCCGAACGGCGCCGGCAAGAGCACGCTGATCAACCTGCTGGTCGGGCTGCGTCACCCCACGGCCGGCCGGGTGGAGCTGTTCGGCGGCGACCCGCGCGCCGCGGCCAACCGGCGGCAGCTCGGCGTGACCCCGCAGGAGACCGGCCTCCCCGGCACGCTGCGGGTCGGCGAGGTGGTCGACTTCGTCGCCGCCCACTTCCCCGACCCGGTCCCCCGGGCCGAGCTGCTCGACCGGTTCGGCCTCACCGACCAGGTGCGCCGGCAGACCGGCGGCCTCTCCGGCGGGCAACGCCGCCGGCTCGCGGTGGCCCTCGCCTTCGTCGGGCGGCCGCGGCTGGTCGTCCTCGACGAGCCCACCACCGGGCTGGACGTGGAGGCCCGGCACACCCTCTGGGAGGCGGTCCGGGCCTTCCACGCCGAGGGCGGCACCGTCCTGCTGAGCAGCCACTACCTGGAGGAGGTGGAGGCGCTCGCACAGCGGGTCGTGGTGATCGGCCACGGCCGGGTGCTCGCCGACGACACGGTGGAGGCGGTCCGCGGCATCGTCGGCGTACGCCGGGTCAGCCTGGTCGCCGACGACCTGCCGCCGCTGCCCGGCGTGCTGGCGACCGAGCAGGCGGAGGGGCGGACCCACCTGCTCACCGCCGACGCCGACCAGCTCGTCCGGGACCTGGTCACCGCCGGGGTGGCGTTCCGCGAGCTGGAGGTCCGGCCCACCTCGCTGGAGGAGGCCTTCCTCGCCATCACCGCCGACGACCGGCCCGCCACCGTCACCGCCTAGGAGCTCCGCCGATGCCCCTCGCCCTGGCCCACGCCCGCTACCAGCTGCTGGAGACCGTCCGGATCCCGATCGCGATCTTCGGCAGCGCGTTCTTCCCGGCCGCCGCGATGCTCTTCTTCGTGGTGCCGTTCGCCGGCGACGACCCCACCGGCGCCACCTACGCCACCGCCGCGATGGTCACCTTCGCGGTGATGAGCGCCAACATCTTCCAGTACGGGATCGGCGTCGCAGAGGACCGCGACCAGCCGTGGAACTCGTACACCCGGACGCTGCCGGCCGGGCCCGGACCGCGCTTCGCCGGCCGGATCCTGGCCGGCCTGGCCCTCACCTACTTCTCGATGCTCCCGGTGGTGGTGATCGCGGCGGTGGCCACCGCGGCCCGGGTCACCCCGGTGCAGTTCCTGCTCGCCCTCGGCGGGGTGGCCGTGATCTCGGTGCCGTTCACGCTGCTCGGGCTGGCCATCGGCTACTCGCTGCCGAGCAAGGCGGCGATCGTGGTGGCCCAGCTCATCTTCTTCCCGCTCGCCTTCGGCGGCGGCCTCCTCTCCGGCCCGGCGGACGCGCCCGGCTTCGTCCAGGCGATCGCCCCCTACCTGCCCACCCGGGGCGCGGTGGAGCTGATGTGGGCGGCGGTGACCGACTGGCGGCCCGACCCGGTCGCGATGGTCATGCTCGGCGTCTGGATCGTGGTGCTCGGTGCAATCGCCGGATGGGCGTACCGCCGGGACGAGGGACGCCGCTTCAGCTGACGTTTCGTCCGATTCCGGCCCGGCGGGCCACGGGACGGTGCCACGATGCCGGCAGGGCTGCCAGTCGGGCCGCCCACCGGCGAGAGGGGTCATCGTGAACGGCGTCGAGCCCGGCACGCCCTGCTGGGCCGACCTGGCCACGCCGGGCCTGGCGGACGCGAAGCGGTTCTACCCGCAGCTCTTCGGCTGGACCGGGCGGGTCTCCCCGGAGCCGGCGGCGGGCGGTTACACGGTCTTCCTCCAGGACGGCCGGGCGGTCGCCGGGGCCGGGCCGCCGGCCAGCCCGGACCAGGTGCCGATCTGGTCGACGTACGTGGCGACCGACGACGCGGACCTGGTGGCCACCCGGGTGGAGGCGGCCGGTGGTCAGGTGGTGGTCGCCCCGTTCGACGTCTTCGACCAGGGCCGGATGGCGGTCCTCGCGGACCCGGCCGGGGCGGTGTTCAGCGTCTGGCAGCCGATGGCGATGCGCGGGGCGGAGCTGTTCAACGAGCCCGGGTCGATGTGCTGGAACGAGCTGGTCACCCCGGATCCGGAGCGGGCGAAGGACTTCTACGCGCTGGTCTTCGGCTGGCACCCGGAGGAGCGGTCGACGGCCACCGCCCCCTACACCGGCTGGCGCTGCGGGGCCCGGATCGTCGCCGGCATGATGCCGCAGCTGGGGAAGCTCCCCGGCGACCTGCCGGCGTACTGGTCGGTCTACTTCGCCGTGGCGGACGCCGATGCCACCGCCGCCCGGGCCGCCGAACTGGGCGGCACCATCCTCGTCCCGCCCCGGGACAACCCGGCCGGCCGCAGCGCCGCCCTCCGTGACCCCCAGGGCGCCCTCTTCTGGATCAGCGCCCTCCGCTGACGTGCCCGCCCCTGGCGTTAGGAGGGGGCCCTTCCTTACCGCAGACGTTAAGAAGGGGCCCTTCCTTACGCCCGGGGGCGGACGGGGACCACGAGGGGGCCGTGCTCGCCCTGGAGGACGCGGACGTGGGCGCGGTAGTGGGTGGCGAGCAGGGTCTCGGTGAGGACCTCGTGCGGGGGGCCGGCGGCGGCGACCCGGCCGTCGGCGAGCAGCACCATCCGGTCGGCGTACTCGCCGGCGACGGAGAGGTCGTGCATGGTGGCGAGGACGGTCAGGCCGTGCTCGCGGCGGAGCTGGTCGACCAGCTCCAGCACCTCCTGCTGGTGCCCGATGTCCAGCGCGCTGGTCGGCTCGTCGAGCAGCAGCAGGGTGGCGCCCTGCGCGAGCGCCCGGGCCAGGAACACCCGCTGCCGCTCGCCGCCCGAGAGGGTGGCCAGCTCCCGGCGCCCGAACGCGCCCAGGTCGAGCCGGTCCAGCACCTCGTGCACCGCGGTCAGGTCGGCCGCCGACTCCCGGCCCAGCGGCGGGATGTACGGGGTGCGGCCGAGCAGCACGTAGTCGACGACGGACATGCCGGCCGGCACGACCGGGGACTGGGCCACGGTGGCGACGATCCGGGCGCGGTCGCGGCGGCGGAGGGCCTGGATCGGCGTACCGAAGAGGTGGACCGCGCCCGGCGCGGGCAGCAGGCCGCCGACGGCGCGCAGCAGGGTCGACTTGCCGGCGCCGTTCGGGCCGATCACGGTGACCCATTCGCCCACCGCCACGGTCAGGTCCACCCCGGCGAGGATCCGCGCCCCGCCCAGCTCGACCCGCAGGTCCCGCACCTCGACCGCGGTCATGTGAATACCCGCCGCGAGGTCCGCAGGACCAGGACGAAGAACGGGCCGCCGAGCAGCGCGGTGACCACCCCGATGGGGATCTCGGCGGGGGCGGCGACGGTCCGGGCGACCACGTCGGTCAGCGCCAGGAACGCCGCGCCGAAGAGCATCGAAAGCGGCAGGATCACCCGGTAGCTGGACCCGGCGAGCAGCCGCACGGTGTGCGGCACGATGATGCCGACGAAGCCGATCAGGCCGGAGGCCGAGACCGCGGCGGCGGTGCCCAGCGAGGCGGCGGCGATCAGCAGGTAGCGGGAGCGCTGCGGGTGCAGCCCGAGGCTGGTCGCCTCGTCGTCGCCGACCGACAGCACGTCCAGCTCGCGCCGGTGCAGCAGCACCACCACCGCGGTGAGCGCGAAGTAGGGCAGGACCAGCAGCACGTCGTGCCAGCCGGCGGTGGCCAGCCGCCCGAGCAGCCAGGAGTAGACCTGCTGGATGCTCTCGGAGTGGCGTTGCAGCAGATAGGTCTGCCCGGCGGAGAGGAACGCCGACACCGCCACCCCGGCCAGGATCAGGGTGGCCGGTGACCGGTCGCGCCCGCCGGCCGCGCCGAGGCCGTAGGTCATGGCGACCGCGCCGAGCGACCCGACGAACGCGGCGAGCGGAATGGTGAGCGGCATGCCGCTCAGCGCCCCGCCCGCCCCGACGCCGAGCGCGATCACGGCGGTCACCGCGAGCCCGGCGCCGGCCGCCACGCCGAGCAGGTACGGGTCGGCCAGCGGGTTGCGGAAGACACCCTGGTAGCAGCCGCCGGCCAGGGCGAGCAGCCCGCCGACGAGCAGGCCGAGCACGACCCGGGGCAGCCGCAGCTCGGTGACGATGGCGATCTCCCGCTCGGTGAGCCCGCTGTCGAGGTGCACCCCGGGGAGCAGGTTGAGCAGTTCGGCGGCCACGCTGCCGGGCGGCAGGCTGACCGGGCCGAGGGACACCCCGGCGACCAGGGCGACCAGCACCGCGCCGATCCCGGCGACCAGCCAGCGCGTGCGCAGCCCGGCCGGCCGGACCGTCGCACCCGGTCCGGCCGGGGGCCGTCCGCCGGCCGTCGCCGGACCGCCCGGTCCGGTCCGGGCGGGCACGCCGGCGGGCCGGGACGCGCGGGGCATCCCGGCCGGCCGGTCGGCGGATTCCGCTGGTCGCACGGTCAGGCTCAGGCCGGGACCTTGGCGGTGGCGTCGACGATCGACCGGAGCAGGTCGACCACACGCGGGCCCCACCGGGAGGCGATGTCGTCGTCGAGGGCGACGATCTGGCTGTTCTTCACCGCGGTGACGCCGGCCCAGCCGCTGCGGGCCTTGACGGTCTCCGGGGTCTGCTTGCAGCACTTGGTGTCGGCCAGGAAGACGAAGTCCGGGTTGGCCTTGACGATGACCTCCTGCGAGAGCTGCGGGTAGCCGCCGTTCTTGCCGTCGGCGTCCGACGGGTCGGCGATGTTCTCCAGGCCGGCCAGGGCGTAGATCGAGCCGATGAAGGTCTTGCTGGTCGCGCTGTACAGCTCCGGGCCCAGCTCGTGGTAGTAGGTGAGCTTCTTCGTCCGCTGCGGCAGGTCCTTGGTGAGCGCGGCGATGTCGTCCTTCATCTTCCGGGTGACGGCGTCCGCCTCACCCGGGTGGCCGGTGAGCTTGCCCAGGTCGGTGATCTGCTGGTAGGTGTCGTCGAGCGTGGTCGCGGCCGGGGTGAGCAGCACCGGGATCTTGAGCGTGGTGAGCTGGTCGACGATCTTGTTGGTGTCGTTGGAGAGCACCACCAGGTCGGGGCTCTTGCCGGCGATCGCCTCGGCGTTCGGCTGGAAGCCGGAGAGGTCGCTCTTCGGCGCGTCCGCCGGGTAGTTCGACTGGTCGTCCACCGCGCTGACCTGCTTGCCGGCGCCGATGGCGAAGAGCATCTCGGTCGCGCTCGGCGACAGCGAGACGATCTTCTCCGGGCGCTTCTCCAGGGTCAGCTTGCCGACGGTGACCGGGAACGCGGCGGCCGCGGAGCTGCCGGCGGCGGGCGGGGTGTCGGTCGAGGTCTTCTCGGCGCAGCCGCCGAGGAGCAGCGCGCCGACCGCGAGGGCGGCGGCGAGGAGCCGGGGGGTACGTCTGGACATGGGTCCTCCTGTCGGTCGAGGATCGTGGTGCTTCGCCGACAGGGAGCGCCGGAGCGGGCCCGTCCGCGAGGCGCCCTTCCTCGAGAGCGCGTGTCGCGACCGCCCCGCAGGCGACCTGGCTAATCCCCGTGGGACCACGGGGCATCACAGTTGCGGGACAGCACCGGTTTCGCACCGGCTTCGCTGGGGAGCGGTCGGGGACACGGTATCCCACGGCCCGCGCGCCACCTCGTCGTGGTGGCGCTGACCAGCGGCGGTGGGCGCGCGCGGGCGGCTCGGGGGGCACACCCTCATCGTCGATCCGTCCCGGCCGGATCCTCACCTCGGCAATGATTTTCCATCCGTTGACCTCTGGCGAAAGTTCCCTCCAGGCGCGACAGTGAACGGCAACGATGCCCTCTCCCTGGGGAGCTGCCATGGCCATCAGAGCTGTGCGCGCGGTCGCCGTAGCCGGCCTCACCGCGCTCGCCGTCCTCGGCACCACCGCACCCGCTGACGCCGCCGGGGCCACCGTCCCGCACGACGAACAGATCACCTGGCAGGGCTGGTCCGGCACCGGCTGGTCCGCCGGGAGCACCGCCGGCACCACGGTCACCACCGCCGGTCTCGCCCTGGGCACCCCGGTCGGGACCATCCTCTACAAGGACCCGCACAGCAACACCCGGCGCACCTGGGCGTACGGGACCTGGACCTCGCCGCTGACCGAGGTCGGCTTCGGGGCCACCGAGCTGGTCGCCTCGTGGAACGCCGACACCCCCGCCGGCACCTGGCTCCAGGTCGAACTCCAGGGCACCTACACCACCGGCACCCGCACCCCCTGGTACGTCATGGGCCGGTGGGCCTCGGGCGACGGTGACATCCGGCGGACCACTGTCGACAAGCAGGGCGACAAGACCTCCAGCATCTGGACCGACACCTTCGCCATCGACAACCCGAGCGCCGGGGTGCTGCTGCGGGCGTACCAGCTCCGGCTGACGCTCTACCGGGACCCGGCCGGGACCGCCACGCCGGTGATCCGATCGGTGGGCGCGATGAGCTCGAACGTGCCGGACCGAACCACCGTCGTTCCGAGCGCCGGCCACATCGCCTGGGGCACCGAGCTGGCCGTGCCGCGCTACTCGCAGAACATCCACGCCGGCCAGTACCCGCAGTACGGCGGCGGCGGCGAGGCGTGGTGCTCGCCCACCTCGACGGAGATGGTGGTCGAGTACTGGGGCCGGCAGCCGACACCGGCCGACACGTCCTGGGTGGACCCCGGCTACCCGGACCCGACGGTCGACCACGCCGCCCGGATGACCTACGACTACCAGTACGGCGGCACCGGCAACTGGCCGTTCAACACCGCGTACGCGGCCACCTTCCCCGGCCTGGAGGCGAAGGTGACCCGGCTGCACTCGCTGGACGAGGTGGAACACTTCATCGCCGCCGGCATCCCCGTGGTGACCAGCCAGTCCTTCCTGGCCAGCGAGCTGGACGAGGCGGGCTACGGCACCGCCGGGCACCTGATGGTGGTGGTCGGCTTCACCGCCACCGGTGACGTCATCGCCAACGACCCGGCCTCCCCCAGCGACGCCGCCGTACGCCACGTCTACCGGCGCGACCAGTTCGAGCGGATCTGGCTGCGAACCAGACGGACCACCACCAACGGCGGCACCGGCAGCGGCTCCGGTGGCGTCGTCTACCTGATCAAGCCGACCACCGTGGCCTGGCCGTCCGTGGCCGGGTCCACCAACTGGTGATGTCCCCTTCCCACCCTACGGAGATGAGATGATCAGACCCGCCCTCCGCGCGGTCGCCCTCGCCGGCGTCGCCGCGCTCAGCCTCCTCGGCACCACCGTGCCCGCCCACGCGGAGAACAACCTCCCCGTGGCCGCGCACGACGAGGAGATCACCTTCCAGGAGTGGTCGAAGTACCCCGACTGGGGCACCGGCACCCACCAGGGCACCTACGCCATCCCCGGGTACCGCACCGGGATCACCATCGACCAGCCGGCCGGCACCACCCAGTTCACCGACGAGCACACCGGCGCCACCCGCACCTGGGAGTACGCCACCTGGACCTCGCCGGAGCGGCAGATCGGCTTCGACGCCACCGAGCTGGTCGCCTCGTGGAACGCGACCACCCCGGCCGGCACCTGGATCCAGGTCGAGCTGCACGGCACCTACAACACCGGCCAGCAGACCCCCTGGTACGTGATGGGCCGCTGGGCCTCCGGCGACCAGGACATCAAGCGGGCCACGCTGGACGGTCAGGGAGACCCCTGGTCCACCATCTGGACCGACACCTTCTCCATCGACAACGCCAAGGCCGGGGTGCTGCTGCGGTCGTACCAGCTTCGGCTGACCCTCTACCGGGCGCCGGGGCAGACCGCCTCGCCGCAGGTCCGGATGCTCGGCGCGATGAGCTCGAACGTCCCGGACCGGTTCACCGTCACGCCGAGCAAGGGCGGCATCGCCTGGGGCACCGAGCTGCCCGTGCCGCGCTACTCCCAGAACATCCACGAGGGGGAGTACCCCGAGTTCGACGGCGGCGGTGAGGCCTGGTGCTCGCCGACCTCCACCGAGATGGTCGTCGAGTACTGGGGCCAGCAGCCGTCGGCCGAGGACACCTCCTGGGTGAACCCGAGCTACGCCGACCCGAACGTCGACCACGCCGCCCGGATGACCTACGACTACGAGTACGAGGGCGCCGGCAACTGGCCGTTCAACACCGCCTACGCCGCCAGCTTCCCGGGCATGGACGCCCGGGTCACCCGGCTCCACTCGCTGGACGAGGCGGAGCGCTTCATCAAGGCCGGCATCCCGGTCGTGACCTCGCAGTCCTTCCTCGCGAGCGAGCTGGACGGGGCGAACTACGGCACCTCCGGGCACCTCTTCGTGATCGTCGGCTTCACCGCCGACGGTGACGTGATCATCAACGACCCCGCGTCCTCCTCGAACGAGGCGGTGCGCAACGTGTACAAGCGGGCGCAGTTCGAGCAGATCTGGCTGCGGACCAAGCGGCACCGGGCGAACGGCACCGTGGCCTCCGGCTCCGGCGGCATCGCGTACCTGATCAAGCCGGCGGACCGGCCCTGGCCGGTCGTGCCGGGCTCGACCAACTGGTGACGAGACGGGCCCGGCGCCGCTCTCCCTTCGGAGGTGGCGCCGGGCCCGTCCGCTTCGTCAGCTCCGCCGGTCGTCCGGCTCGCCCTCGGCCGGCTGGTCCTCGCCGGCGAGTGCCGAGCGCAGCCGCTCCTTCTCGGTGCGGCGCCGCTCCGACGCCTCGGCCATCTCACCGGCCATCTCGTCCCGCCAGCCACGCAGCAGGAAGAACGAGAGCGCGGCGGAGAAGACCAGCGCCAGCATCAGCCGCAGGAACGGGTTCATGTCGACGAACCAGAGGGCCGCCAGCACGCCGACGAACAGCCCGATCCGGCCCAGCGTGTACTTGACCGCCGCGCTCACGTCCGTACTCCGTTCTCCGTCATCGATCAGCCCGTACGCCGGGCCAGCCAGCGCACTCCAGGAAACCAGACCACCGCGTAGACCACGGTGAAGACCGCCGCGGCCAGCGCGCCGGAGAGCAGCGGCGGCAGCCCGGCGGTCAGGCCGGCCGCCAGCAGCCCGGCGAGAACGCCGAGCGCCAGGCCGGCCAGCGCGGCCAGCACCCGGGCGGCGCCGAACTCCCAGGCCCGGAAGTCGTCCCAGAAGAGCCAGACCGGCAGGATCACCGCCAGCCAGCCGTTGGTCCGCCCGAACCCGCCGGCCCCGAGGGTGGCGAACGCCCACTCGAAGAGCACCAGCGCCAGCACCCCGATCACCAGGCCGGCGAGGCTCACCCCGAGCAGGTCGCCCAGGGTGGCGACGCGCCCCTCGGCGTCCCGCCGCGGAAAGCTGCGCTGCGGCTGCTCCTCGGTGCTCATCGGTGCGGTCAGGCCCAGACCTGCTGCGGCTCGACGCGGCGCTCGGCCAGCGACGGCGCGGCGTCGTACTCGCGGACGGTCTCGTAGCGGGTGTTCCGCTCGACCGGGCGGAAGCCGGCGTCCCAGATGAGGTGCAGCAGGTCGTCCCGGTGCATGGTGTTGGGCGTGCCGTACGAGTCGGCGTCGTGGGTGATCTTGTATTCCACGACGGAGCCGTCCAGGTCGTCCACCCCGAAGTTCAGGGAGAGCTGGGCCACCGAGAGACCGTGCATCACCCAGAAGCACTTGACGTGCGGGACGTTGTCGAAGAGCAGCCGGGAGACGGCGAAGGTCTTCAGCGACTCGGCCGGCGAGGCCATCGTGGTCCGGGCCTGGATCCGGTTACGGATCTTGCCGTCCGCCGAGTCGACGAAGTCGTGCTGGTAGCGCAGCGGGATGAAGACCTGGAAGCCGCCGGTCTCGTCCTGCAGCTCGCGCAGCCGCAGCACGTGGTCGACCCGATGGCGGGGCTCCTCGATGTGGCCGTAGAGCATTGTGGACGGGGTCTTCATGCCCTTCGAGTGGGCCAGCCGGTGGATCCGCGACCAGTCCTCCCAGTGGCAGGCGTGGTCGACGATGTGCTGCCGGACCTCCCAGTCGAAGATCTCCGCGCCGCCGCCGGTCAGCGACTCCAGGCCGGCGTCCATCAGCTCGTCGAGGATCTCGTCCGCGCTCAGGCCGCTGATCTTCTCGAACCACTGCACCTCGGTCGCGGTGAACGCCTTGAGGTTGACGTTCGGCAGCGCCGCCTTCAGCTCGCGCAGCACCTTCGGGTAGTAGCGCCAGGGCAGCGTCGGGTGCAGGCCGTTGACGATGTGCAGCTCGGTGAGCTGCTCGTCCTCCATCTCCTTGGCCTTACGGACCGCCTCGTCGATGCGCATCGTGTAGGCGTCCTTCTCGCCCGGCTTGCGCTGGAAGGAGCAGTACGCGCACGAGGCGGAGCAGACGTTGGTGAGGTTGAGGTGCCGGTTGACGTTGAACATCACCCGGTCGCCGTTCAGCTCGGTGCGCTTGTGGTGGGCCAGCCGCCCGAGCCAGGCGAGGTCGTCGCTGTCGTAGAGGGCGACCCCGTCCTCGCGGGTCAGCCGCTCGCCCGCGTAGACCTTCGCTTCAAGCTCGCGCTTGAGTCCGGCGTCCATCGAAAGCCACGTCCCTTCCACCTGCGATCCCGGTCGAGCGTACGTCGGTCCTCCGACGGGCCGACGGCCCGGTCAACCGCAACGGCGTACTTCACCGGACTCTCAGCCGCTCGTTACCCTCCGCACATCGACATACCTCGCCATCTGCGGTAAGACAGGATGGGGCGGAACACACACACTGGTAGCGTCCCGGGTTCATCGCGTACACCACGCGCGGAAGGCACCAGACCGGACGAGGAGCGGAATGGTCGACAGCAGCACCAAGGGGCGGCGGCAACGACGTGGGACCCCGCTGATCTCCCCGGTGCTCCGCCCGAAGGTCTGGTCGGCCCTGCTCGGCCTGGTGGCGGCCGCCGCGCTCGCCACCCCGGCATTCGCCGACCCACTGCCCGACCGGATTCCCTCCACCGGCTCGCGCCCGCCGGTCGCCGGCCTGCGGCTGCCCGGCTCGGTCCCCGGGCTGCCCGGGGCCACGGCCGGCCTGCCCGGCCAGCTCCCGGGGCTCGGCATCACGCCCGGCATCGTCAACCCGGCCGACGGCCCGCTCATCGCGCAGATCAACCAGGTCGACGCACTGGTCGCCCAGCTCGGCGACGCCCTGCTCAAGGTCAAGGGCGAGCGCGACGACGCCCAGGCCCAGCTCGCCGCGGCCGCCACCGCCCACCAGCAGGCCCAGGGCGCGCTCGCCCAGGCCCAGGAGAAGGCGAAGAGCGCCGCCGCCGACGCGGTCAAGGCCGCCGCCGCGGTCCCGCCCGGCGAGTTCGGCGCCGACCTCCGCGACCTCACCGCCCTCCAGCAGATCACCCGCGGCAACAAGGCCGACGGGGCGACCACCGCGGTCGCCGGCGAGGTCACCCGGGCCACCGCCGCGGAGAAGATCGCCCAGGAGGCGTACGCCGCGGCGCAGCAGCGCGTCACCGAGAAGGCCGGCGAGTACACCCGGGTCGAGGCCGACCTGCACCGACAGGAAGCCGCGCTGCTCAAGCTGCGGAAGGACAATGCCGCGCTGCTGCTCGACATCGAGCGGCGCCAGGACGCCGCAGAGCAGCAGATCGGCAGCTCGTACGTCGCCAACCAGAGCATCAGCGGGCTGGTCGCCGACCCGAAGGCGCTGGCCGCGGTGCGCTACGCCCTCGACCAGCTCGGCGACCGCTACCTCTGGGCGGCCGAGGGGCCGGACCGCTTCGACTGCTCCGGCCTGGTGCTGGCCGCATACCAGGCGGCGGGCTACCACGGCCTGCCCCGGGTCTCCCGCGACCAGTACTACGCCACCCGTTCCCGGACGGTGAGCCCGAACGCGCTCCTCCCGGGCGACCTGCTCTTCTTCGCCTCGGGCAGCAGCTGGACGAGCATCCACCACGTGGCCATGTACATCGGCAACGGCAGGATGGTGGAGGCGCCGCGCACCGGCGACGTCGTCAAGATCTCGGTGGTCCGCTGGAGCAACCTCTACGCCGCCACCCGGGTGATCGGCGCGGTGCCCGCCCCGACCACCCCGGCGCCGACCCCGACCACCAAGCCCAAGCCGACCCCGACCCCGACGCCGAAGCCCACCGGGACGTCCACCCCCAAGCCGACCGGTACGCCGACGCCGGGGCCCACCACGTCGAGCCCGAGCCCGACGCCGAGCCCCTCCCACACGCCGTCGCCGACGCCCAGCCCGTCCGACACGCCGGACCCGACGCCGACCGAGGCGGCGAGCAGCGAGCCGGCCACGACGACGGGCGCCGCCGAGCCGTCGAACAGCGCGGCGGACACCGGCTCGTCCAGCCCGAGCACCGGGAGCTGACCCAACCGTCCACTCCGACTGTGCCGCCGGGCCGGAATGTGGCACGGTGAGAGCCAGGCACTCCCGGCCGACGCCACGGTCCGGGGCGAGTGCGGGCGTGGAGGGGCGAGCATGGGCGAGCGAGAGGTGCCGGCGGAGACGGTCCACCCAGGATCCGCGCCCGACCCCGCCGACCGGCCGGTCGAGCCGGGCATGGACCACGGCGGGGAGCCGACCCCCGGCATGGTGGCCCGGGCGCGGGTCAGCGTCGCCGATGCCGCCGTGCCGCCGCCCGGCGAGGATCGGGCGGGTACGCCGGCCACCGCCACCACGTACCGGGCGGGTGATGCGGCGCGGCCCACCACCCCCCTGGAGCGGCGGCGGCCCGGCGCCACGGTCACCCCCTCGACCTGGTCCGCCTTCGCCGCCGGCGAGCGCTCCCCCGAACCGGACGCCCCGGCCGGGCCGGCCGGCACCGACGAGGCCGCCGCCGCCCCCGAACCACCGGTGCCGCCGAGCCCGCGGGCCGACGCCGGGCAGGCCCGGGCCAGCGCCTCCGTACCCGGCCTGAGCCGGGTCTCGCCGGACGAGGTCGCCGCCGCGGGGGTGGCGAAGGCCGGCGCCGCCAAGGTCTACCGCGCCGCTCCGGTGAATCCGGAGCCGCCCGAGCCGGCGCAGCCGCCGGAGCCGGCCCAGCCGCCGGCGCCCCCCGCCCCGGAGCCCGAGCCGGCGCCGACCCCGGTGCCCGGCCCCACCCCGCCGTCGCCGGCGCCCCCGGTGCCGGAACCAGGGCCGGAACCGCCGCTCCGGCCCGCGCCGCCGCCGGTCCCCGCCCCACCGCCGACCCCGCCGACCCCCACGCCGCCGCCCGGGCCGACCCCGCCGGGGCCGGTGCCACCGCTTCCCGGGCCGCCGGTGCCACCGCCGGCCCCGCCGGTGCCCCCGCCCCCGCCGCCGCCCGGCCCGATGCCGGCACCGCCCTTCCCGCCTCCGCCCGCCATGGCCCCTCCGGCGGGCGGGCCGGTTTCCGCTCCCCCGGCGCGCGGGCCGCTTTCCGGTCCGGCGGTCGGCGGCTCCGCCGTCCCGCCGTCGGTCCCGCCGGGCTTCGGCGCGGGGCCGTTGTCCGGGTCGGCGGCCCCGTCCGTGCCGGTGGCCAGGGCGGCGGCACCCGTCTCCGCCGTGCCGGCGACGCCCGCGCCGCCCACGGTGCCGGCGCCCGCGCTGCCGAACTGGCCACCGTCCGCCAGCCCGACCGCGCGCGGCGACGGCGGCCGGACCTACCCGGCGAGCGGCACGCCGCACCCGGCCCACCCGGGCGGTCCCGACCTGGCCGGCACGGTCTACGGCGGCACCGACGGGCCCGGCTTCGCCACGGTCTCGTTCCCGCAGGGCAGCCCGGTGGAGAACTCCGGCTCGCTGACCGGGCACATCCTGGCCCAGGGCTGGGCCGAGGACCCGCCAGCGACCCGGTCCAGCAACACCCGGGTGGTGATCATGCTGGCCGTCGCGCTGGGCCTGCTGGTCGCGATCAGCCTGCTGGTGGTCTTCCTGGCCAACGACGCGCTGAGCGGGCTGACGGGCGGCATGACGAGCAACTGACGGGGTGAGCCCGCCCACTAGGGTTCGCGGCCCGCTGGCGACTTCGCCGCGCCGCCGTACACTTGTGGAGATCACTGACCCGGCGCGCCCGATCGCGCGCCCATGGGCGATCTTGCGGGCGAATCGGCGGCGTACGGCGCTGCGGCGGGCCATCGCGAAGATGCGCCCCGCTCGAAAGGCATTTCTTGACCACCTACGCTGCCCCCGGCACGTCCCCGTCCGCTGACCAGATCGCGACGCCGGAACTCCCGGCCACCGACACCACCCCCGACTTCGCCGCACTGGGCCTGCCCCGGCAGCTCGTCGACGCGCTGGCCCGCCAGGGCATCACCACCCCGTTCGAGATCCAGCGGGCCACCCTGCCGGACGCCCTCGCCGGACGCGACGTGCTGGGCCGGGGCCAGACCGGTTCCGGCAAGACGCTGGCCTTCGGCCTGCCGGTGATCGCCCGGCTCGCCGAGCGCAACCGGGCCCGGCCGCTGCACCCGCGCGCCCTGGTCCTGGTGCCCACCCGCGAGCTGGCCATGCAGGTCAACGACGCGCTCATGCCGCTCGGCAAGGCCGTCGGCATCTTCCTCAAGACCGCCGTCGGCGGCGTGCCGTACGACCGGCAGATCGACGCGCTGCGCCGGGGCGTGGAGATCATGGTGGCCACCCCGGGGCGGCTCGGCGACCTCATCGAGCGCGGCGTCTGCAAGCTGGACGACGTCGAGATCACCGTGCTCGACGAGGCCGACCAGATGGCCGACATGGGCTTCCTGCCCGAGGTCACCGAGCTGCTGGCGAAGACGCCGGCGGACGCCCAGCGGCTGCTCTTCTCGGCCACTCTGGACAACGACGTCGACACGCTGGTCACCCGGTTCATGACCGATCCGGTGACCCACTCGACCGCGCCGCCGACCGCCGCCGTGTCCACCATGGACCACCACCTGCTGCTGATCCCGCCGCACGACAAGTTCGCCGTCGCGGCGTCCATCGCGGCCCGGGACGGCCGCACCATGCTCTTCGCCCGTACGCAGCTGGGCGTCGACCGGCTGGTCGAGCAGCTCGCGGCCGTCGGGGTGCGGGCCGGCGGCCTGCACGGCGGCAAGACCCAGCGGATGCGTACCCGGACCCTGGCCGAGTTCCGCGAGGGCCGGACGAACGTGCTGGTCGCCACCGACGTGGCGGCCCGGGGCATCCACGTGGACGGGGTGTCGCTGGTGCTGCACGTCGACCCGCCGAAGGACCCGAAGGACTACCTGCACCGGGCCGGGCGTACGGCGCGGGCCGGGGAGTCGGGCGCGGTGGCCACCCTGGTGCTGCCGAAGCAGCGCCGGACCACCCTGGACATGCTGGAGAAGGCGGGTGTCGAGCCGGCCCAGACCCGGGTTCGCGTGGGCGACCCGGCGCTGGCCGAGCTGACCGGGGCCCGCGAGCCCAGCGGGGTGCCGGTCCGCGAGGAGCCGGAGCCGCGCCGCGACCGCCCGTCCGGCTCCCGTCGCTTCGGCGACCGTGAGGGCCGGGGCGAGCGCCGCTTCGGCGATCGTGACGGTCGGGGCGAGCGCGGTGGGTTCGACCGCGGCGGGCGCGAGCGCCGCTTCGGCGAGCGTGGCTTCGCCGACCGGGGCGAGCGTGGCTCGTTCGACCGGGACGGGCGCGAACGCCGCTTCGGCGACCGTGACGAGCACCGTTCCGGGGAGCGGCGCGAGCGCGCCGAGGACCGGGGCGAGCGGCGCTTCGCCGACCGCGACGACCGCGGCTTCGGGCGCCCCTCCGGCGAGCGACGCTTCGGCGACCGGGGCTCGTTCGACCGGGAGCGCGGCGAGCGGCGCTTCGGCGACCGCCCGTCCGGCGAGCGCCGGTTCGGCGACCGCGACGAGCGCCGCGTCGGCGACCGTCCGTCCGGCGAGCGCCGGTTCGGCGACCGGGACGGGCGGGACGAGCGACGGTTCGGGGACCGCCGGGTCGGTGGTGAGCGCGAGGCGCGCGGTGACCGGCGGTTCGACGACCGCCCGACCGGCGGCCGCGGCTTCGCCGATCGGGGCGAGCGCCGGTACGAGGATCGCGCGCCGGGCGAGCGGCGCTTCGGTGACCGGGGCGGCGACTCCTGGTCGACGGACCGCCGGGACGGCTTCCGGCCGGAGGGGCGGGGCCGGGACGACCGGCCGCGCGACGACCGGCGGGGCTTCGGCGGCCGGCCGCCGGCGCGTACCCACTGACCTGACCGGGTGACGGACGCCGTCGCCGGGCGACTGCCCGGCGGCGGCGTTTCCGCATCCCGTGCCGCCACCTGCCCGGTGGCGTAACGTCCGATTCATGTCGACAACGCCGAAGTCCCTCTTCTGGGCCAGGACCGACACCGCCGGCTCCGAACATGTCGTCGTCGACGACCGTCAGGGCCTCAGCGCGCAGGGCACGGCGCTGGCCGTGGACCCGATCCCCTACACCTGCCGCTACCGGCTGACGGTCGACGCGAACTGGTCGGTCAGCCGGCTGGAGGTCGAGACCGAGGGCGCCGGCTGGGCGCGGAGCGTACGCCTGGAACGGTCCGGGGACGGCTGGCGGGTACGTACCGCGGAGGAGGGTGACCTGGACGGGGTCCTGGGCGCCGCCGGGCATCCGGCGGCCGGGCTGCCGGGCACCGACGAGCCGGACCGGCTGGCCGAGGCGCTGGACGTCGACCTGAGCGGGTCGCCGCTGTTCAACACCCTTCCGGTACGCCGGCTCGGGCTGGGCCGCGCCCCGGCGGACCTGGCGCGGCAGGTCACCGTCGCCTGGGTGCTGCTGCCGGGCCTGGCGGTGCTCCCGGCCGACCAGGTCTACACCTCGCTCGGGCCGGGCCGGGTCCGCTTCGCCAGCGGCACCTTAACCGCCGACCTCGACGTGGACCCGGACGGCTACGTGGTGCGCTACCCGGGGCTGGCCGAGCGCATCTCCCCCCGCTGACCCGCAGGTGAACGGGCCTCCCGTTCAGGCCGGCCAGGCGCCGGTGGCCAGGAACCGGTCGATGGTGGCCAGGTGCGGGGCGAGGTCGAGGCCCTGCCGGGCGACCCACTCGTCGTCGAAGTACGTGTGGGCGTACCGGTCTCCGGGGTCGCAGATCAGGGTGACCACCGAACCGGTCCGCCCGGCCGCGAGCATCCCGGCGATCAGCCCGAACGCGCCCCACAGGTTGGTGCCGGTGGAGCCGCCCACCCGGCGGCCGAGCACCGCCGACCCGGCCCGCATGGCGGCCAGCGAGGCGGCGTCCGGCACCTGGACCATCCGGTCCACCACGGAGGGGAGGAAGGACGCCTCGACGGTGGGCCGGCCGATCCCCTCGATCCGGGAGCCGCGGCCGGTCCGCACCGACCAGTCGCCGGCCTGCCAGGCCGGGTAGAAGGCGGAGTTCTCCGGGTCGACCACGCAGAGCTTGGTGGGGAGCCGGCGGTAGCGGGCGTACCGGCCGATGGTGGCGCTGGTGCCGCCGGTGCCGGCACCCACCACGATCCACGCCGGCACCGGGTGCCGTTCCAGGGCGAGCTGCGCGTAGATCGATTCGGCGATGTTGTTGTTGCCCCGCCAGTCGGTGGCCCGCTCGGCGTAGGTGAACTGGTCCATGTAGTGCCCACCGCTGTCCTCGGCGAGCCAGCGCGCCTCGATCACCACCTTCGCCGGGTCCTCGACCAGGTGGCAGCGGCCGCCCTGGAACTCGATCTGGGCGATCTTCTCCGGCGAGGTGGAGGCGGGCATGACGGCGATGAACGGCAGCCCCAGCATCCGGGCGAAGTACGCCTCGGAGACCGCGGTCGAGCCGGAGGACGCCTCGATGATCGTGCTGTCCGGGCCGATCCAGCCGTTGCACAGCCCGTAGAGGAAGAGCGAGCGGGCGAGTCGGTGCTTGAGCGAGCCGGTGGGGTGCACCGACTCGTCCTTGAGGTAGAGGTCGATCCCCCACTCCCGGGGCAGCGGGAAGGGGAGCAGGTGGGTGTCGGCGGAGCGGTTGGCGTCCGCCTCGACCGTGGCGATCGCCTCGGTCACCCAGGTCCGGCTGGCCTCGTCACACCGGTCGAGATGAGTCACATCGGCAACGTTACAAGCGAGGTCAGCTGAGGTCCGCCCGGGTCCGGCGGGCCTGCCGGCGCTGGCCGGCCCGGCCCGCGGCCCGGACCACCGGGGTCAGCGCCACGGCGAGCCGGGGGAAGGTGTCGAGGAGGCGGACCTGGGCACCGCGCCAGCGGGGCAGGCTGACCACCGGGCGCGGGCGGCGGGCCAGCCGTACGGCCCGCGCGGCCACCCGCTCCGGGGTGAGCAGGGTTCCGGTGAAGGAGGCCAGGGCACCGGGGTCGTCGAGCTTGTCGTGCAGCATCGGGGTCCAGATCCCGTCCGGGCACAGGCACGACACGTGTACGTCCCGGACGCCGGCCATCCGCAGGTCGGTGAGGGTGCCGAGGCTGAACGCGAGCAGGGCGTGCTTGCTGGCCGCGTAGACGGTCTCGCCGGGGGCGGCGACCAGGCCGGCCAGGGAGACGACGTTGAGCACGTGCCCGTGGCCCTGCGCGCGCATGACGGCCAGGGCGGCGAGGGTGCCGGTCATCGCGCCGAGCGCGTTCACCTCGACCAGCCGCCGCCGGGTGGCCGCGTCGTGCGTCCAGGAGGGGCCGGTGGCCAGGATGCCGGCGTTGTTGACCCAGAGCCCGAGCCCGCCGCCCGGCGCGCCGGCGGCCTCCGCCGCCACCGCGGCGCAGGCCGCCTCGTCGCGCACGTCGAGCGGGCGGGACCAGCCCCCGAGCGGCGCCGCGACGGCGGCCACCGCGTCGGCGTCCACATCGGTGAGCAGCACCCGCCAGCCGTCGGCGTGCAGCCCGGCGGCGATCGCCCGCCCCAGCCCGCCGGCCGCCCCGGTCACCACGGCCACTCCCCGCCCGGAGATCGTCACCGCCGCACCGTATCCCCCCGCCCGCGCTCCCGCCAGGCACCCGCGATGCGGACGGTTGCCGCCGGGAACACAAAGGACTTTTTGCGGCCGAATGGGCCCGATCGACGAGCGGGTCAGGGGGTGGGCGACTCGAGGGGTTGGGGGCGGTTTTCCCACTTGGTGGAGAGGGCGATGCCGGTTCGGGTGGAGGCGACGCCGGGGGTCCGGTTCAGCCGGACGATCAACTGCTCCAGCTCGGCAATGGTGCCCACCCGGGCCTTCAAGAGGAAGGACTCGACACCGGCCATGAAGTAGCAGGACTCGATCTCGGGCATCTGCCGGAACGCCGCCAGCACGTCGTCGGTGTCGGCGGTGGAGTCCTCCACGATGCCGATCAGGGCGGTCACGCCGAGCCCGATCGACTCCGGCTCGACCTCGGCCCGGTACGCCCGGATGACCCCGCCCGCCTCCAGCTTCCCGACCCGCTCGTGCACCGCCGGGGCGGAGAGCCCCACCTGGCGGGCCAGCTCGGCGTACGACAGGCGGGCGTTGCCGCGCAGCAGCTCCACGAGGCTCAGGTCGATCGCGTCCACGGAGAGTGACCCTATCCCTTCGGGCGTAACGCGAGACGCTCGGCGTCAGTTGAACATGACGTCGCGTTGTCATTCACAAACAGGCGGTCACGGGGGCTCTGTGCCGGTAGCATTTACTAACTTCTCACTCCGTACGTTTTTCGCGTTTTGGCGGACAGGCCAGGTCGGCGGTGCTGTAATTGCCATACGTCCCTCATGACGGCTCTGGGCTCGCACCGGCCGGGGGCAGTGTGTTCAGCCGGGGGCTTCGTCGATGCGAGGAGGGGGCTGTGGACACTGGAGATCGCCTGCTGACACCGGGTGAGGTCGCCGCGCTGTTTCGGGTTGACCCGAAGACCGTGACGAGATGGGCAGCGGCCGGCCGGATAGGCAGCATCCGGACTCCAGGCGGGCATCGCCGGTTTCGGGAATCCGAGGTGCGGGCCCTGCTTGAGGGGGAGGGCATGCTGGACGAGGCGGAGGACATGGGCAAGCCGCGCAACATGGGCCCGACCGCTTCGACCGGCTCCGGCCCGGCGAACGCCGGCATGTACTGAATCGGTACCGACCGGGACGCGGACCGGCCTCCGTCAGGCCCGCTCCGCGTCCCGTCGGGCCGCCGCCAGCTCACCCGACCAGCGCCGGAACAGCGTGTGCGGTACGCCGAGCGCGTCCAGCACCTTGCCGGCCACGAAGTCCACGAGCTGCTGGGCGGAGGCCGCCGCCCCGGCGCCGTAGAAGCCGGGGCTGGCCGGCAGCACCACCGCGCCGGCGTCGTGCAGGGCGATGAGATGCTCCAGGTGACTGCGGGTCACCGGGGTCTCCCGGGGCACCACCACCACCGGCCGCCGCTCCTTCAGGTTCACCTCGGCCGCGCGCTGCAACAGATCCTTGGACAGCCCGATCGCGATCCCGGCGCAGGCCGCCGTGCTCGCCGGGACGACGGCCATGCCGCGTACCCGGTAGGAGCCGCTGCTGGGTCCGGCCGCCAGGTCGCCGGCGGGCCAGTGCCGCAGGTCCGCGCCGGCGATGTCGCGGCCCAGCCAGGCCGCCAGGTCCTCGGCCCAGTGCCCGTCGCGGAACGGGCGGCCGGTCTCGTCGAGGATGGTCAACCGGGCGGCCCGGGAGACGATCAGGTCCACCGCCGCACCGGCGTCGAGCAGGCCCCGGACGACCGCGGCCGCGTACGGCGTGCCGGAGGCCCCGGAGACGCCGACCACCCATGGTTCGCGCATGCCGTCAAGCGTGCCTGGTCGGCCCCACGGCCGGACGGCCACCCCCTCGACCGGCGTCCGGACCGTCCCGCTTGTCCCGCCACAAGCGTCGTTGTCCGCCCGGGCCGCGGCCACCCCGGCGACCTGCCATGCTTCCGTCGGCGATCCACATCGGTGGAAGGAATCGGTGATGACGGAGGCACTGCTCCGGTCGCTGGCGTCCGGCTGCCCGATCGCGCCCCGGCTCTCCCCGCACGCCGACGCGGTGCAGGAGTGGCTGGTCGGTCAGCTCGACCGGCTCGGGCTGCCGCGGGAGGCCGCCGGCCGGGAGCGGCTGGCCCGGGCCGGCTTCGCCCGGTACGCCGGCCGCCTCTACCCGGACGCCACCGAGCCCGACCTGCGCGCGCTGACCGCCCTGTTCACCTGGTTCTTCCTCGTCGACGACGCCTGCGACGGGCCGGGCCGGCCGGACCCGGTCGGGATCCGGGCGCTGCGGGACGGGACGCTGGCCCTGCTCCGGGAGGGTCCGCGGGCCCGCCACCCCGGCTTCTCCGGCCCGCTGCGGCGGCTGCTGGTGCAGGGCTGGCGGGAGCCCCGGCGCCGGATGCCGGCCCGCTGGCGGCTCCGGTTCGCCGACGCGGTCGCCGACCACCTGGACGGGGTGTGGCGGGAGGCGGTCGCCCGGTCCGCCGGCCGGCCGCCCGGCGTCGACGAGTACGTGGCGTTGCGGCGCACCACCTCGGCGGCGTACGTGTCGTACCCGCTGATCGAGTTCGCCGGCGGGCGGCCGCTGCCCGACGCGGTCTACCACCATCCCGCGCTGCGCCGGCTCGGTGAACTCGCCAACGACCTGCTCTCCTGGTTCAACGACCTCGCCTCGCTGGAGCGAGATCGGGCGACCGCCGGTGGCCACAACCTGGTGCTGGCCGTGGCCGCCGAGCGGGAGGTGCCGGTGCCGGCCGCGGTGGAGCTGGTCGGCGCGCGGTGGCGCACGGAGATGGCCCGCTTCACCGCGCTGCGCGCCGCCGTGCCGTCGTTCGGTCCGGCGCTGGACGAGTCGGTGACCGCCCACCTCGACGGGGTGGCCAACGCCGTCCGGGGCACGGTCGACTGGACGCTGGAGAGCGCCCGCTACCCGGTCGGCGCCGCCCGCCGACGCGGGCTCATCGGCGCCGCCGCCCGCTGACGTCCGACGTCAGGGCCGGAGGCCGAGGCGGACCACCAGGTCGAGCAGGGCGAACACGAACAGCGCGATGCCGACGAAGCCGTTGGCGGTGAAGAAGGCCCGGTTGACCTTGCTGAGGTCGGTCGGGCTGACCACCAGGTGCTGGTAGCCGAAGGCGACGGCGGTGAACGCCAGCCCGATCCACCAGAGCCAGCCGAAGCCGACCAGCGCGCCGAACCAGATGAACAGCGCGAAGGTGACCACGTGCGCCACGGTGGAGGCGTGCAGCGCGAAGCGCAGCCCGTACCGGGCGGGGACGCTGTGCACCCCGATCGTCCGGTCCACGTCGGCGTCCTGGCAGGCGTAGATCAGGTCGAAGCCGCCGATCCAGAGGCCGACGGCGGCGCCGAGCAGCCAGGCCGGCCAGGAGCCGGCGAGGGTGCCGGTGACCGCCAGCCACGCGCCCACCGGGCCGACCGCCTGGGCGATCGCCAGGATGGCGTGCGGCCAGTTGGTGAACCGCTTGCCGTACGGGTAGACCACCAGCGGGACCACGGCGAGCGGTGCCAGCGCCAGGCAGAGCGGGTTGAGCAGGGCGGCGGCGGCGAGGAAGACCACCAGCGCGACGGCCGCACCGGTCCAGGCGGTCCGAAGGCTCACGGCCCCGGTGACCAGCTCCCGCCGGGCGGTACGCGGGTTCCGCGCGTCGATCTTCCGGTCGAGGATCCGGTTGGCGGCCATGGCGAACGTCCGCGCCCCGACCATCGCCACGGTGATCAGCAGCAGGTCGAGCCAGCGCACGTGCCCGCCGTTCACCTGCATCGCGGTGAGCGCCGACAGGTACGCGAACGGCAGCGCGAAGACCGAGTGCTCGATCGTGACCAGCTTGAGGAAGGACTTGACCCGTCCCGGGCGTTCGACGGGCTCCAGCACGGCCGTCATCAGATCCCGTACTCCTTCCAGCGCTTGTCGACCAGCGAGGTCACCTCGGGCGACATGGTCATCTCCTCCGGCCAGCCCCGGGTGTAGCCCTCGGCCGGCAGCTTGCGGGTCGCGTCGATGCCCGCCTTGCCGCCCCAGAACTGCTGGTACGACGAGTGGTCGAGGTGGTCGACCGGACCCTCGGTGATCAGTAGGTCCCGGGCGTAGTCGACGTTGCCGAAGGCGCGGAACGCGACCTCCTGGTAGTCGTGCACGTCGCAGTCCTCGTCGACGATCACGATCAGCTTGGTCAGCGACATCAGGTGCGCGCCCCAGATCGCGTTCATCACCTTCTGCGCGTGCTTGGGGTAGCGCTTGCGGATGGACACGATCGCGCAGTTGTGGAAGACCCCGGCGGCCGGCAGGTCGTAGTCGACGATGTCCGGGATCATCATCTTGAGCAGCGGCAGGAAGATCCGCTCGGTGGCCTTGCCGAGTCCGTGGTCCTCCTGCGGCGGCTTGGACGTGATGATCGAGTGGTAGACCGGGTCGCGCTGCATGGTCATCGCCTCGACGTGCAGCACCGGGAACGGCTCGACCGGCGTGTAGAAGCCGGTGTGGTCGCCGAACGGCCCCTCGGGCAGCCGCTCGCCGGGCTCGAGGTAGCCCTCCAGCACCACCTGGGCGTGCGCCGGCACCTGCAGCGGCACGGTCAGGCAGTCGACCATCTCCACCCGCTCGCCGCGCAGGAAGCCGGCGAACAGGTATTCGTCGATGTCGCTGGGGAGCGGCGCGGTGGCCGCGTACGAGACGACCGGGTCGCAGCCGATGGCGATGGCGACCGGGAGCCGCTGGCCGAGCCGCTCGGCGACGGCGTGGTGCGCGGTGGAGTCCTTGTGGATCTGCCAGTGCATGCCCAGCGTGTTCCGGCTGTGCTGCTGGAGCCGGTAGAGACCGAGGTTGCGCTTGCCGGTCTCCGGGTGCTTGGTGTGGGTCAGCCCGAAGTTGTGGAAGATCCCGCCGTCGCCGGGCCAGACCTGGAGGCCGGGCAGCCGGTTCAGGTCGACGTCGTCGCCCTTGTAGACCACCTGCTGGCACGGCGCGGTCTTGACCTTGCGCGGCGGCAGCGACGTGAGCTGCATGACCTTGCCCAGGCCCTCGCGGATGCCGGACCAGCCGACCGGCAGCTCCGGCTTGATCAGCCCGCCGATCCGCTCGCCGATCTCGTCCAGCGAGTCGACGCCGAGGGCCATCGCCATCCGCTTCTCGGTGCCGAACAGGTTGATCGCCACCGGCATCTCGCCCCGGGTCGGCCGCTCGAAGAGCAGCGCCGGGCCGCCATCGCGGACGGTGCGGGTGACCACCTCGCTGATCTCCAGCGTGGGGTCGACCGGGACGCTCACCCGCCGCAGCTCCCCCGCGCGCTCGAGCGCCGCGAGGAAGTCCTTGAGATCGCCGTACGGGAAGCCACGAGCCGCCATGCCCGCCATCCTCCCGCACACCTTCCCGCCCCGCCCACGCCGGGTGGTGTGACGTGAAAGGAAGGGCCCCCTCTTAACGCCTCCGGTAGAGCAGGGGACCCCTGTTAACGGGCAGCGGCATGGGCGGCGGCCAGTTGGGTAGTCGAGCGGCCTCACCAGGGCGGAGGGGGCGGCATGGGCAACGGGCGGGTGCCAGCGGGATTCACCGAGCAGCGGAGCCAGGTCGATGGCGTGACGTGGAACTACGTCCGGGGCGGCCGGGGGCCCACGCTGGTGCTGCTCCACGGCTATCCGCAGTGCTGGCGCATGTGGCGGCACCTGCTGCCGGAGCTGGCCGATTCGTACGAGGTGATCGCGCCCGATCTGCGCGGGTTCGGCGACAGCGACGCGCCGCCCGGCGGGTACGACAAGAAGACCGTCGCCGCCGAACTGCACGGGCTGCTCGCCGGACTCGGCCTGGCCGGGCAGATCCGGCTGGTCGGCCACGACCTGGGCACCATGGTGGCGTACGCCTACGCGGCCGCCCATCCGGATCAGGTCGTGCGGCTGGTCCTCACCGAGGCGCCGATCCCCGACGAGAGCATCTACACGTTCCCGGCGCTGACCGCCGCCGGTCCGGCCGTGTGGAACTTCGGCTTCTTCACCGTTCCCAACGGCCTGCCGGAGCAGCTCGTCGCCGGCCGGGAGGCGCTCTGGGTCGACCGCTTCAGCGACTCGATCATGGTCAACAAGGGCAGCCTCGGGCCGGACGACATCGAGGAGTACGCCCGGCACCTGCGCGACGAGGCGCACCTGCGGGCCAGTTTCGGCTACTTCCGGGCCTTCGGGCAGGACATCGCGGACAACGCGGCGTACCGGTCGACCAAGCTGCCCATGCCGGTGCTCGCCGTCGGCGCCCGGGCCAGCCTCGGACCCCAGGTGGCCGATCAGGTGCGCCGGTACGCCGACACCGTCACCGGCGAGGTGGTCGAGGACTCCGGCCACTGGCTGTTCGAGGAGCGCCCCGCGGAGATGGCCGACCTGCTCCTGCCCTTCCTCCGCGGCTGAGCCCACCGGGTCAGACGGCGGGTGTCCAGGCGTACGCGGCCAGCGGCGGGTCGAGCGGCGCGTCGACGAGCCGGTTGGCGAAGGTCGAGATGGTGTACGTGCCGACGCCGAGCACCACGTCCAGCGCGTGCCGGGGACGCCAGCCGGCGGCGAGGAAGGCGTCCAGCTCGTCGTCGGGGACGCCGCCGTGGTGGTCGAGCACGGTCAGGGTGAACCGGCGCAGCGCCTCCAGTCGCGCCTCGGGCAGTGCGGTGCCGGCGCGCAACGCCTCGATCAGCTCGGGAGTCCCGCCGCGCCCGGCCAGGGTGGCGGTGTGCATGGCCACGCAGAGGTGGCACTCGTTGCGGGTGGCGACGGTGAGCACCACCACCTCCCGGGCGACCGGGTCGAGGTCGGTGGACTCGAAGACGGCGGTGGCGCCCAGGAAGCCCTTGAGCAGCTCGGGCGACTCCGCCATCAGGGCCACGGCGGCGGGCAGGTGGCCCTGCTTGCGCTGCACGCCGGCCATGACCGGACGGGCGGCGGCGGGTGCGGTGTCGGGAGTGTGGACGGTGAAGACCGGTCGGGACACGACGGAACCCCTCACGTAAGATAGTCAACGTGGTTGACGGAATAGTAAACGGGGTTGTCGAAGATGGCAACGCCTGACCGCCCCGGCTTCGCGCTCCCGCTGCTGCTGCTCGCCGGCTTCCGTACGCTCATCGACGGCCTGCACGCCGAGCTGGCCCGGCAGGGGCACCCCGAGCTGCGTCCCGCCCACGGCTTCGTCCTCCAGGCGGTCGGCGTGGGCGGCACCACCGCCTCCGACCTGGGCCAGCGCCTCGGCGTCTCCAAGCAAGCGGCCGGCAAGACCGTCGACCGGCTGGTCGCGCTCGGCTACCTGGAACGCGTCGACGACCCCGCCGACGCCCGCCGCAAGCTGGTCCGGATGACGGCGAAGGGCCTCGACGGGCTGCGCCGGTCCGCGATCGTCTTCGACCAGCTCCGCGACCGCTGGGCGGCCACCCTCGGCGCCGACCGGGTCGCGGCCATCGAGGACGACCTGCGCCGGATGGTCCCGGCCGACGTCTTCCGCCTCGACGTCCCCGGCTGGTTCGGCGGCTGAGCACCGCTGCAGCCGGCGAGAACCGCGGCCGAGCTCTACCGGTACCGGAACAGCGGCCCGCGGTCCTGTCCCGATCGGCGGTCCACCTGGTCAGTCCGAGTGGAGCCGCGCCACGTCGATGTCCAGTAGTTCGGCAGGATGGGGCGCATGGATGACGCGTACGTGGCGGGTGACCCGGACGGCCTGACCCCGCTCCAGGCGGAGATCCGGGACGCGGTGGCCCGCGAACTGCACGCCCAGTTCGCCCTGCGGGCCGACCGGCTCGAGCTGGCCGACCTGCCCGAGGTGGCCTACCAGATCACCCTGCGGGTCGACGGGGTGCTGAGCGGCCGGCGACCGCGGGTCAGTTGACGCCGGCGTACGAGTGCAGGCCGGTGAAGAAGAAGTTGACCCCGAACAGGTTCATCAGCATGGTCAGGAAGCCCACGATGGCGATCCACGTGGCCACGTTCCGCTTGATGCTCGGGGTGGCCCGGGCGTGCAGGTAGCCGGCGTACACGACCCAGGAGATGAACGCCCAGGTCTCCTTCGGGTCCCAGCCCCAGGCCCGGCCCCAGGCCGCCTCGGCCCAGATCGCCCCGGCGATCACCGCGAAGGTGAAGATCGGGAAGGCGAAGGCGTGCAGCGTGAAGGTCAGCCGCTCCAGGCCGGCCGCCGCCGGCAGCCGCCGGGCCAGGGTGTACGGGAAGCTCCGCCGGCCCTGCTCCCAGCCGGACCGCATCAGGTATGACGCGGCGGGCACCACGCCCAGCAGGAAGATGCCGGAGGCGAAGATGATCGTCGACACGTGGATGATGAACCAGTACGACTGGAGCGCCGGCATCAGCGGCACGACCTGCACGTAGAGCTTCAGCTCGGCGAAGGCCAGCAGCAGCACCATGACCAGGGTCAGGAACAGCCCGAGCCGGCGCAGCGACGGCTGCTTCCAGAGCACGACGAGCCAGGCGGCGGCCCCGATGAAGGTGACCGTCAGCACGAACTCGTACATGTTGCCCCAGGGCATCCGCTCGGCGGCGAGGCCCCGGGCGACCACCGCGCCCAGGTGCAGCGCGGCGGCGAGCACGGTGATCCAGGCGGCGATCCGGCCGGCGAGCAGGGCCCGGGCCGCCGAACGGCTGGGCCGGGTCTCGGCCGGAACGACGGCCGGCTCCGCCACGGTCCCGCCGGGGCCACCGACGCCCGCGCCGACCAGTTCCCGGGCCGGGGCGGCTGCTGTCCCCGGCACCTTCCGGGCGTTGCCGAGCGCGTACTCGACGGCGTGGCTGATCATCGCGACCAGGTACGCCAGGATCGCGAACGTGACCAGCTGGTCGGAGAGTGCGGACATCACTCGTCTCCTTCTCGCGCCTGCCGGTCGACCCGCCCGTCGTCGCTGACCGCGGCGACGAGCTGCGCGAACTCGTCGGCGAACCCCGGATGCTCGGTGCGCGGCAGCCCACCGGCCTCCACCAAACTACTACCGCTCGTCGGAGATCCGCCCTCGGGGGGCGAAACCCGGAACCAGACCCGCCGGCGCCGGGCGAAGAGGGAGCCCATCAGGCCGACGAGCAGGGTGGCGCAGGCGCCGAGCAGCAACGCCTGCCCGGGGGCGTACCGGACCGAGATGGTGATGTACGGCTGGGTGCCGACGAACTCCAGGGTGCTGCCGTCGTCCAGGGTCCACTTCTCGCCGAGACCCAGCTTCTTGTCGCCGATCTGCTTGAGCTTGCCGCTGCTGACCTGCCGCTGGTCCAGCTTGTAGACCGAGCCGGGGATGCCGGCGTCCAGCCCGAGGTTGCCCCGGTACGCCACCAGCACCACCGCCGGGTTCCGCTCCTCCGGGAACTGCGACGAGACGAACGGCGCGCGGTCCGGCGCGGTGGGCAGGTAGAGCCCGTCGAAGGCGACCTGCTGGTCGGCGGCGCGCGTGCCGGTCTTCGGGTCGACGTTCGCGTCCGGGAAGGCGGCGACGCCCTCCTCGGTCGCGTTGTTGTCGCCGGTCCGCAGGAACGGCACGGTGCTGGTCTGGGTACGGCCGTACTTGTCGGTGTACCGCAGGATCGGTGCGTAGCCGTTGCCGAGCAGGTAGACGTTGGCCGGGCCGAGCCGCAGCGGCGAGTTGACCGAGAAGCCGGCGGTCCGCGTCGGCCCGCCCGGCTGGTCGACGGTCACCGTGGCCCAGTAGTGCGCGGCCTGCCCGGACGGCAGGTACTTCGCGTCGAACCGGTCCAGGGTGAGGCAGAACGGCGGCAGGTCGGCGCTGTCCACCCGCGGGCCGAGGGTCGCCTCGGCGTACTGCTGGCGGGTGTTGCAGAAGGCGTTCTCCGCGCCCGACACCAGGATCCGGTTGCCGTGCCAGCCGTACCAGGAGCCGAGCGCGACCCCGAGCAGGACGGCGACCAGCGAGACGTGGAAGAGCAGGTTGCCGGTCTCCTTGAGGTAGCCCTTCTCGGCGGAGACCTCGTTGCCGCGTACCTCGACCCGCCAGCGGCGGCGGCGCAGCACCGCCGCGATCGCCGCCGGATCGGCGGCGGCCGGCGCCTCCAGCACCGTGTGCTGGGGCAGTCGGTCGAGGCGCTTCGGCGCGGCCGGCGGCTTCGCCCGAAGCGCGCGGTAGTGGTCGCGGGCCCGGGGCAGGATGCAGCCGACCAGCGAGGTGAAGAGCAGCAGGTAGATCGCGGAGAACCAGACCGAGCCGAAGACCGCGAACATGCCGAGCTGGTCCAGTCGGGGCGCCAGGTCGGGGTGGTCGACGAAGTACTGGTTGACCTTCTCCGGGTTGACGCCGCGCTGCGGCAGCACCGAGCCGGGGATGGCGGCGATGGCCAGCAGGAAGAGCAGGATCAGCGCGGTACGCATGCTGGTGAGCTGGCGCCACGAGTTGCGCAGCAGGGCCAGCACCGGGTTGACCCGTCGCCGGGGCGCGCCGGCGGGCGCCGCGGCCGGCCGGTCGTCCACGGTCGTCATCAGATGCTCACCTCGCCCACGCCGACGTGCGTCTGCAGCCAGATCACGAAGTTCTGCCACCCGCCGGTGACCAGCGCCAGGCCGATCAGGATCAGCAGGGCACCGCCGATCCGGGTGACCCAGCGGCTGTTGCGCCGGACGGCGCGGAACACTCCGAGCAGGCGGTGGAAGCCCAGCCCGAAGACGACGAACGGTACCCCCAGCCCGAGGCAGTACGCCACGGCGAGCAGCACCGCCCGGTCGGTCCGGCCGTCGACCGTGGCCATGCCGAGCACCGCGCCGAGCGTCGGGCCGGTGCACGGCATCCAACTGAGCGCGAAGACCGCGCCGAGGATGGGGGCGCCGAGCAGCCCGGCGGCGGGCAACCGCTGGATCCGGAACTCGCGCTGCATCCCGGGAACCACCCCGAGGTAGCCGAGCCCGAGCACCACGACCAGCGCGCCGATGACGATCTCCAGCGTGCGCTCGTGCTCGAAGAAGAGCTTGCCGACGCCGGAGAAGAGGATCGCGGTGGCGGTGAACACGGCGGTGAAGCCGGCGATGAAGAGCAGCGTGCCGGCCAGCACCCGCCCCTTCACCGCGGCCACGGCGACCCGCTCGGTCACCGCCACGCCACCGCGGGACGGGCCGTCGGTGTCAACCGGGGTCCCCTCCTCTACCGGAGGCGTTAACAGGGGGCCCTTCCTTGCGCTCCGGCCCTCCAGGTCGGTGCCGGCCAGGCCGGTGACGTACGAGAGGTAGCCGGGCATCAGGGGCAGGACGCACGGCGAGAGGAAGCTGACCAGCCCGGCGAGGGCCGCCGCGCCGACGGCCAGCAGGAGCGGACCGGACTCGGCGAGCTGGCGGAAGGTCTCGCCCATCAGCGGGACCCGGAGGCCGGCTGTTCGGCGGCGATCCGCTCGACGATCGGGCGCAGCCCGTCCTGGGTGACCGCGGCCCGGATCACGGTGGCGATCCGCCCCTCCCGGTCCAGCACCACGGTGGCCGGGATGGTGTTCGGCGGGATGTCCAGGGCCAGCGCCAGCCGGCTCGCCGGGTCGAAGAGGCTCGGGTAGGTGACGCGGCCCTCCTCGAAGGCGAGCGCCTTGTCCTTGCTGTCCTGCACGTTGATGCCGAGGAAGGCCACCCCGGAGCCCTTGGTGGCCTGGTAGGTGGCCTCCAGGTCGTCGGCCTCCGCCCGGCAGGGCGCGCACCAGGAGCCCCAGAAGTTGACCACGACGACCTGGCCGCGCGCTGCGGAGACGTCGTACCGGCCGCCGGTGAGCAGGTCACCGGCGAGGGTGGGGGCCGTCGACCGCTGGTCCGGCGCGCAATCGATGATGCCGTTCCGGTCCGCGCAGCGGCTCTCCTGGCTGCCGGAGGTGCAGCCGACCAGCGCCGCCCCGGCGGTGACGGCGGCGAGCAGGGCGGCAGCGAGCCTCCGGGTGAGCATCAGGCCCCCTTGGCCATCCGGGCGGTCGGCGAGATCGCGATCAGGTGGGCGGCCGGCTCGGAGTAGCCGATGCCGACGATCTTGGCACCGTCGAAGTGGAAGGAGGTGAGGCTGGCCAGCCCGCACTGCCGCCGGCGCGGGTCGTGCCAGAGCCGCTTGCGCTCGACGTACCGGCGCAGGGTCCAGATGGGGAGTTGGTGGGAGACGAGCACGGCCTCGCGCCCCTCGGCGGCCACCCGGGCGGCGTGCAGCGCGGCGAACATCCGCTCGGCGATCGCCTGGTACGCCTCGCCCCAGGACGGGGTGACCGGGTCGCGCAGCACCCACCAGTTGCGCGGGTCGCGGAACGAGCCGTCGCCCGGGGAGACCTTCTTGCCCTCGAACCAGTTGGCGCTCTCGATCAGCCGCTCGTCCACGCCCACCGGGAGCCCGAACTGGGCGGCGATCGGCTCGGCGGTCTGCTGGGCGCGTTCCAGCGGGCTGGCCACCACGTGCACCACGGTCTTGTCGGCGAGCGCCTGGGCGGCGGCCTTCGCCATCTGGACGCCCAGCTCGGAGAGGCGGAAACCGGGCAGCCGGCCGTAGAGGATGCCGTCCGGGTTGTACACCTCGCCGTGCCGCAGCACGTGAACCACCGTCTCGCTCACGCCTGGGCCCCCTTCGTTCGCGACTGCGGGGCTCGCAGACCCGGCTCACTCCTCGCGCTCACCGCTACCCCCCGTGTCCCGCCGCTGCCGCCGCCCGCGCCGCACCTGGGAGGGCGGCGGCGATGTGTTCCAGGGCGGCGTCGTCGATCGCCGCCGACACGAACCACGCCTCGAACGCGCTCGGCGGCAGGTAGACGCCGGCGGCGAGCATCGCGTGGAAGAACGCCTTGAACGCGGGCACCTGCTGGGTCCGCGCGCTGTCGTAGTCGGCCACGTCGGCGTCGGTGAAGAAGATCGAGAACATGTTGCCCGCGGTCGACAGGCGGTGCGGGACCCCGGCGGCGGCCAGCGCGTCGGTGGCGAGCTTGCCCACCACGGCCGCCGTCTCGTCGAGCTTCCGGTAGAGCGCGTCGTCGGCGAGCCGCAGCGTGGCCAGGCCGGCGGCGCAGGCCAGCGGGTTACCGGAGAGGGTGCCGGCCTGGTAGACCGGGCCGGCCGGGGCGAGCTTCCCCATGATCTCCGCGCGGCCGCCGAACGCCGCGGCGGGCAGGCCGCCACCCATGACCTTCCCGTACGTCCACAGGTCGGCGCCGGAGGGGTCGAGGCCGTGCCAGCCGGCGCGGGAGACCCGGAATCCGGTCATCACCTCGTCGACGATGAGCAGCGCGCCGTGCGCGTGGGCGATCCGGGCGAGCTGCTGGTTGAAGTCGTCGCGCGGGGCGATCACGCCCATGTTGCCGGCGGCGGCCTCGGTGATGACCGCGGCGATGTGCGGGCCCTCGGCGGCGAAGGCCTCCTCGACCGCGCGCAGGTCGTTGTAGGGCAGCACGATGGTGTCGCCGGCGGCGGCCCCGGTGACGCCGGGCGAGTCGGGCAGGCCCAAGGTGGCCACGCCGGAGCCGGCGGCGGCGAGCAGCGCGTCGGAGTGGCCGTGGTAGCAGCCGGAGAACTTGACGATCTTGGCACGGCCGGTGAAGCCGCGGGCCAGCCGGATCGCCGACATGGTCGCCTCGGTGCCCGAGTTGACCAGGCGCACCTGCTCCACCGGGGTACGCGCGACGATCTCCGCGGCCAGGTCGACCTCGCCCGGGGTGGGGGTGCCGAAGCTGGTGCCGAGCGCCGCGGCCTCGCGCAGCGCCTCGACCACCGTCGGGTGGGCGTGGCCGAGGATCAGCGGCCCCCAGGAGCAGACCAGGTCGACGTAGCGGCGGCCGTCGGCGTCGAAGAGCCAGGGACCCTCCCCCCGGACCATGAAGCGCGGGGTGCCGCCGACGGCACGGAACGCGCGCACGGGGGAGTTCACCCCGCCGGGCACGATGGCCTTGGCGCGGTCGAACAGGGCCTCGGAGGCCGGGGCGTCGGCCGGGTAGCGGCCGGATCCGGCGGAAAAGGTATCGGTCACGATGCCGCCATTGTGTCAGCGCCGGACGGCCGACCGGCAGCGACCCCGCATCGGGGGTTACCCGGCTCACGCCCCGTCCGGCCGGCGCGCGGTGCGCGCCGGCGACCCTCTCGCCGGGCCCGGTGGTCGAGATCGCGATAGGCTGTCCGGGTGGATCGTGCCGAACTGTCCATCGCGATAAACCGGACGGGCGACGAAGCCGTGCTTCGCCTGGCCGGCGAGATCGACATGCTCACGGCCGCCCAGCTGTCGACAGTCGTCAATGAGGTGCTGGCCGATCCCCCGCCTCGCATCGTGCTCGACCTGGGCGGGGTGACCTTCTGCGACTCGCAGGGCCTCGGCACCCTGGTGGTGCTCAGCCGCAAGGCCAGCCACGCCCAGAGCCTGCTGGTGCTCAGCAACGTCGGCGACTTCCTCCTCCGCGTCCTGGACATCACCGGCCTCCGCTCGGCCCTGATGATCCGCAACGAGACCGCCCCCTGACGCCGTTCATCGTCGAGGCGGGGGGCGGTCAGGTGACCGGGACGTCGCGGCGGCGGAAACCGGCGAGGCCCAGCGCGGCCAGGGCCAGGGCCAGGGCGGTGAGCAGCCAGAAGGGGGTGGCACTCCAGGTCGGGCGGAGGACCTGCGGGGTGTGCGTGAACGGGGAGAGGTCCAGCAGCCACTGGTCGAGTTCGAGCACCGCCCCGAGCTGACCGAGCAGCACGCAGACCGCCAGCAGGGCCCAGGCCACCGGCGCGAGCCGCGGGGCCAGCCCGTACAGCAGCACCGCCACCCCGGCCAGCACCCAGGCCGCCGGCGCCTGGGCCAGCCCGGCCCCGGCCATCCGGGGCAGCTGACCCGGCACGTCGTGCACGCTGACGCCGTAGGTCACGCCGATGGCGAGGCCGGTCACGACGAGCACCACCGCCGGGCCGAGCAGCGCGAACACCACGTGCGAGAGCAGCCAGGTGGAGCGGTGGGTGCCGGTCGCCAGCAGCGGCTCGGCCCGTCCGGCGGTCTCCTCCGCGCGCATCCGCAGCGCGGCCTGGACGCCGTACCCGGCCGCAGCCAGGCCGGCCAGGCTGAGCGTGGCGCCCAGGTAGGCGTCGGCCAGACCGGAGGCACCGCCGAGCCGGGCCATGATCTCCTCCAGCTGCGCGTTTCCCTCGACCGAGCGGCCGGCAGCCTCGGCCGCCCCGCCCAGGATCAGCCCGAGCAGGCCGAAGCCGACCGACCACCAGAGGATCTGCCCCCGGTGCAGCCGCCAGGCCAGCCCGAACGGGCCGGCGAGGGCCGAGCCGGCGGTGGCCGGGCCGAGCCGGGGCGGCAGCAGCCCCGCGCCGAGGTCGCGGCGCACCGACAACGGGTACGCGACCGCCGCGATCAGCACGGACACCACCAGCGGTAGCGCCAGCACCCACCAGCGGTCCCCCTCGTACGCCCGCACCCGGGCCGCCCAACCCAGCGGGGAGAGCCAGCTCGGCCAGTCGTTCGTGGCGGTGTCGCCGACCAGCCGGAGCCCGAACGCCGCCCCGAGCACCGCGATGCCGATCCCCCGCGCCCCGCCCGCCGTCTCGGTGAGCTGGGCGGCCAGCCCGCCCACCGTGGCGAAGACGATGCCGGTCAGCGCGACCGCGAGGCCGTACGCGTACGAGCCGGCCGCGGGCAGGCCGGTGGAGGCCAGCCCGGCGGCGGTGAGCAGGCCGAGCAGCAGGTCGGCCGCGTACGTCACGAGCAGCGCGGCGGTCAGCCCGGCGTACCGGCCGAGCACGGTGGCGCCGAGCAGCTCCCGCCGGCCGGCCTCCTCCTCGGTGCGGGTGTGCCGGATGACGGTGAGCAGGCTGGCCAGCGCGATGATCACGATCAGGAAGCCGCTGCGCTGGGCGGTCAGCGCGCCGACGCTGTCGCCGTACACCGGGCCGAGCAGGGCCACGATCGACGGGTTGCGCGCGGTGCCGGCGGCGTAAGCGGCCCGCTGCGCGTCCGTCGGGAAGAGTTCGAAGAAGCTGGTCGCGTAGGTCATCGGCAGGACCGCGAGGACCAGCACCCAGAGCGGGAGCAGGACGCGGTCCCGGCGCAGGATCAGCCGGACCAGGTGGCGGGTGCCGGTGAGCGTGCTCATGCGGCCACCTCTTTTCGCTCGGCGGCCGCCTGAGGCACCACCGCGCTGTACTGATGATTCGCTCGCTGACGCTCGTTCATCGGATCGCCTCGGGGACCGACTCGTAGTGCCGCAGGAACAGCTCCTCGAGCGTCGGCGGCGTGCTGACCAGGCTGCGTACGCCCAGCTCGGTCAGGCGGCGCAGGGCGGTGTCCAGGGCGGCGGCGTCCACGTCGAAGCGCACCCGGTTGCCGTCCACCCGCAGGTCGTGCACGCCGGGCAGGTCGGCCAGCCCGTCCAGTGGGGCGGCGAGCTCGGCGTCGATCGAGGTGCGGTGCAGGTGACGCAGCTCGCCGAGGGTGCCGGACTCCACGGCGCGGCCGTTGCGGATGATCGTCACCCGGTCGCAGAGCGCCTCCACCTCGGCGAGGATGTGGCTGGAGAGCAGCACGGTGCGTCCGTCCTGCTTGGCCCGGCGTACCCAGTGCTGGAAGACCTCCTCCATCAGCGGGTCCAGCCCGGAGGTCGGCTCGTCGAGGATGAGCAGCTCGACGTCGGAGGCGAGGGCCGCGACCAGGCCGACCTTCTGCCGGTTGCCCTTCGAGTAGGCCCGGCCCTTCTTGCGCGGATCCAGCTCGAAGGACTCCAGCAGCTCGGCCCGGCGCTTGGGGTCGAGCCCCCCGCGCATCCGGCCGAGCAGGTCGATCACCTCGCCGCCGCTCAGGTTGGGCCAGAGCGTGACGTCGCCGGGGACGTACGCCAGGCGGCGGTGCAGGGCGACGGCATCCCGCCAGGGATCACCGCCGAGCAGCCGGACGGCCCCCGCGTCCGCCCGCAGCAGGCCGAGCAGCACCCGGATGGTGGTCGACTTACCGGCGCCGTTGGGCCCCAGGAAGCCGTGCACCTCGCCGGAGCGGACGGTCAGCTCGAGTCCGTCGAGCGCTCGGGTCCGGCCGAAGGTCTTCACCAGGCCGGACACCTCAATTGGGGTTTCCATGCTTCGGAAGCTACGCTCGTTTCACAAACTTGTGAAGACAGTAAGAGCTGAGGCACCATCAGCTTCACGACTTTTTAACGCGAGGAGCGACCGCCGATGTCTGACGACCACCGCCCGGCCCCGAGCGAGGAGGAGGTCCACCTCTTCGTCGAGCGCATGGCGATGGCCTTCGCGGACGTCGGCTTTCCCCGGATGGCCGGCCGGGTGCTCTTCACCGTGATGAGCGCGGACGGCCCGTTGACCGCCGCCGAGATCGCCGAGCGCCTCGGGGTCAGCGCGGCGGCGGTCTCCGGCGCGGTCCGCTATCTGACCCAGTTCAGCATGCTGATCCGCGAGCCGGTCAAGGGCTCCCGGCGGGACCGCTACCGGATGCCGGACAACCCCTGGTACGAGGCCACCATCACCAAGACCGGCCTCTACAAGAACTTCATCGACATCGCCAGCGGCGGCGTCGAGGCGCTGCACGGGCGGACGACCGCGGCCGGCGAGCGGGTGGCCGAGATGCGGGACTTCTTCCTCTTCGTACAGGAGGAGATCGACGCCCTCGGCGCGCGGTGGCGGGCCCGGCGGGCCGCGACCGGGCACGGCGACCGAGCCGACTGAACGATCAGCTCTGGTTGCCCCAGCGGGCCTGCTCCAGGAGGTCCATCGCGCGCACCCGGCCCTCCGGGCTGTCGTCGGCGCGCAGCAGGGCCGTCGCCTCGTCCACCGCGTCGGTGAGCACCCGCCACTGCGCGTCCCGCTCCCGCACCAGATCCGACTGGGCGGCGAGCTGCCGGCTCTTCACCCACAGCTCGACGAAGACCGACACCTTGGCCCGCAGCACCCACGGATCGAACGGCTTGGTCAGGTAGTCGACCGCGCCGACCGCGTAGCCGCGCAGGGCGAGCTGGGCGTCCTTGTCCGCCGCGGTGAGGAAGATGATCGGTACGTGCCGGGTCCGCTCCCGCCGCTTGATGTGGGTGGCGGTCTCGAAGCCGTCCATGTCGGGCATCTGGGCGTCGAGCAGGATGACTGCGAAGTCGTCCACCAGGAGCTGCTTCAGCGCCGCCTCGCCGCTCTCCACGGCAACCGACTGCACCGGAAGCCCCTGGAGGATCGCCTCCAGCGCCATCAGGTTCTCCCGCCGGTCGTCCACCAGCAGCGCCTTGGCCGTCTGGGTCACGAAGTCTCCTCGCCTCGGCTGCGGCTGATCCAGGACGCCATCATCTCGATCAACTCGTCCAGGTCCACCGGCTTGGTGATGTAGTCGCTGCCCCCGGCCGTGATCGCCGACTCCCGGTCACCGGGCATCGCCTTCGCGGTCAGGAACACGATCGGCAGGTCCGCGAAGCGGTGGTTGCGGCGGATCTGCCGGGTCGTCTCGTACCCGTCCTGGTCGGGCATCATCGCGTCCATCAACACGATGTCCACCTCCGGATGCTCGGCCAGCTGGCGGACGCCGTCCGCCCCGTTGTCCGAGTACAACACGGTCATCCCATGAAGTTCCAACGCGGAGGTAAGGGCGAACACGTTGCGGACGTCGTCGTCGACGATCAAAACCGTCACGCCCTCCAGCCGGCGGGTAGCCGGGGTCTCCACCGGCTGGGGCAGCTCCATCGGCATCAGCAGGGACGACGGCAGGCCCGCGCGGCTCGGCGAGGGCGGCGCCGGCGCCACCACCGCATCCGGCGCCAGCACGTCCGGTACGAAGAGGGTGAACGTCGAGCCCTGCCCGGGCGCCGACGAAACGGTGATCGTGCCGCCGATCAGGCGGGCCAGGTCCCGGCTGATCGACAGGCCCAGCCCGGTGCCGCCGTACCGCCGGCTGGTGGTGCCGTCGGCCTGCTGGAACGCCTCGAAGATCAGCGAGAGCTTGTCGTCCGAGATGCCGATACCCGTGTCGATCACCGTGAACGCGATGACCCGCTGGGCGTTGGTCAGCGCCGGCACGTCGAAGACCGCGTTCTCGGCGGCCGGGGCGATGCGCAGCGTCACGGCGCCCTGGTCGGTGAACTTCACCGCGTTGGAGAGCAGGTTGCGCAGGATCTGCTGCAACCGCTGGGCGTCGGTGACCAGGGCCGGCGGCAGCTCCTTGCTGACCCGGACCTGGAAGTCGAGGCCCTTCTCCTCGGCCTGCGGGGCGAACGCCTGCTCGACGTAGCCGCGCAGCTCGGAGAAGCGCAGCTCGGTCGGCTCGACGTCCATTCGGCCCGCCTCGATCTTGGCCAGGTCCAGGATGTCGTCGATCAGGGAGAGCAGGTCCGATCCGGCGCTGTGGATGGTGCGGGCGAACTCGATCTGCTTCGGCGTGAGGTTCTGCTCCGGGTTCTCCGCGAGCAGCCGGGACAGCAGCAGCAGCGAGTTCAACGGCGTCCGCAGCTCGTGGCTCATGTTCGCCAGGAACTCCGACTTGTACGCCGAGGCCCGGGTGAGCTGCTGCGCCTTCTCCTCCAGCCCGAGCCGGGCGAGCTCGATCTCCCGGTTCTGCGTCTCGATGTTCGTCTTCTGCTCGGAAAGCAGCTTCGCCTTGTCCTCCAGTTCGGCGTTGGTGCGCTGCAGCTCCGCCGACTGGTCCTGGAGTTCGAGCGCCAGCCGCTGCGACTGGGACAGCAACTCCTCCGTACGCCGGTTGGCCTGGATGGTGTTGACCGCCACGCCGATGGTCAGCACCAGCCGCTCCAGGAACGCCAGGTGCAGCTCGGAGAAGGTGGTCACGCCGGCGAACTCGATCACCCCGAGCAGCTCGCCCTCGAAGAGGACCGGCAGCACCACCAGGTCGGCGGGGGGCGTCTCGGCCAGCCCGGAACGCAGCACCAGGCGCCCGTCGGGCTGGGCGTTGACCCGGATGGTCCGCCGGGAGAGGGCGGCCTGCCCGACCAGCCCCTCGCCGGGCCCGAAGGTCACGTCGTGTCCGCGCGCCACGTACCCGTACGAGGCGGTGAGCCGCAGCCGCATGCTCCCCTCGGAGCTGTCCACCAGGAAGAACGCGCCGAGCTGCGCGTCGACCAGCGGGGTCACCTCCATCATGATCATGCGGCAGACCTCGCCGAGGTCCCGCTGACCCTGGAGCAGGCCACCGATCCGGGCCAGGTTGGAGTCCAGCCAGCCCTGCTCGGCGTTCTTCTTGGTCGTCTCCCGGAGGGTGACGATCATCTGGTTGATGTTGTCCTTCAGCTCGGCGACCTCGCCCTGGGCCTTGACCGCGATCCGCTGGGTCAGGTCGCCGCGGGTCACCGAGGTGGAGACCTGGGCGATGGCCCGGAGCTGGGTGGTGAGGGTCGAGGCGAGCTGGTTGACGTTCTCGGTGAGGTCCCGCCAGGTGCCGGAAACGCCCTTCACCTGCGCCTGACCACCCAGCTTGCCCTCGGTGCCCACCTCGCGGGCCACCCGGGTCACCTCGTCGGCGAACGACGACAGCTGGTCCACCATCGTGTTGACCGTCGACTTCAGCTCCAGGATCTCGCCCTGCGCGTCGACGGTGATCTTCTGCGACAGGTCACCCTTGGCGACCGCGGTGGTGACCGAGGCGATGTTGCGCACCTGCGACGTCAGGTTCGACGCCATCGAGTTCACGTTGTCGGTCAGGTCCCGCCAGGTGCCGGAAACCCCCTTCACCTGCGCCTGACCACCCAGCTTGCCCTCGGTGCCCACCTCACGGGCCACCCGGGTCACCTCGTCCGCGAACGACGAGAGCTGGTCCACCATCGTGTTGACCGTCGACTTCAGCTCCAGGATCTCGCCCCGCGCGTCCACCGTGATCTTCTGCGACAGGTCACCCTTGGCCACCGCCGTCGACACCTGGGCGATGTTCCGCACCTGGGCGGTCAGGTTCGACGCCATCGAGTTCACGTTGTCGGTCAGGTCCCGCCAGGTGCCGGCGACCCCCCGGACCTGGGCCTGACCGCCGAGCTTGCCCTCGGTGCCCACCTCACGGGCCACCCGGGTCACCTCGTCGGCGAACGACGAGAGCTGGTCCACCATCGTGTTGACCGTCGACTTCAGCTCCAGGATCTCACCCCGGGCGTCGACGGTGATCTTCTGGCTCAGGTCGCCCTTGGCGACCGCGGTGGTGACCGAGGCGATGTTGCGCACCTGCGACGTCAGGTTCGACGCCATCGAGTTCACGTTGTCGGTCAGGTCCCGCCAGGTGCCGGAAACCCCCTTCACCTGCGCCTGACCACCCAGCTTGCCCTCGGTGCCCACCTCACGGGCCACCCGGGTCACCTCGTCGGCGAACGACGACAGCTGGTCCACCATGGTGTTCACGGTGTTCTTCAGCTCCAGGATCTCGCCCTGCGCATCCACCGTGATCTTCTGCGACAGGTCACCCTTGGCCACCGCCGTGGAGACCTGCGAGATGTTCCGTACCTGGCTGGTCAGGTTGCCGGCGAGCTGGTTGACGTTCTCGGTGAGGTCCCGCCAGGTGCCGGAGACGCCCCGGACCTGGGCCTGGCCCCCGAGCTTGCCCTCGATGCCCACCTCACGGGCCACCCGGGTCACCTCGTCCGCGAACGACGACAGCTGATCCACCATCGTGTTCACGGTGTCCTTGAGCTCCAGGATCTCGCCCTGCGCGGCCACCGTGATCTTCTGCGACAGGTCGCCCCGGGCAACCGCGGTCGAGACCTGGGCGATGTTGCGCACCTGCGACGTCAGGTTCGACGCCATCGAGTTCACGCTGTCGGTCAGGTCCTTCCAGGTGCCGGCGACGTTCGGCACGTCGGCCTGGCCGCCCAGCTTGCCCTCGGTGCCCACCTCCCGGGCCACCCGGGTCACCTGCTCGGCGAAGAGCCGCAGGGTGTCGGTCAGCGAGTTCATGGTGTCGGCCAGCTCGGCGACCTCGCCGCTCGCCCCGACCGTGATCTTCTGCGACAGGTCACCCTTGGCCACCGCGGTCGCCACCTGGGAGATCGACCGCACCTGGCCGGTCAGGTTCGACGCCATGGTGTTCACCGAGTCGGTGAGGTCCTTCCAGGTCCCGGCGACGCCGCGTACGTCGGCCTGGCCGCCGAGCTTGCCCTCGGTGCCCACCTCGCGGGCCACCCGGGTCACCTCGTTGGAGAAGGAGGAGAGCTGGTCCACCATCGTGTTGACCGTGCGGCCGATGCGCAGGTACTCACCACGCAGCGGGCGGCCGTCGATCTCCAGTGCCATGTGCTGGGAGAGGTCGCCGTCGGCCACCGCCACGATGACCCGGGCGATCTCGGTGGTCGGGCGCCCAAGGTCGTCGATCAGCGAGTTGACCGCCCGCTGCCCCTCCGCCCACGAGCCGTCCAGCCCCTCGTCGTCGAGGCGCTCGGTCAGCCGGCCGTCCCGGCCGACCACCCGGCTGATCCGGCGCAGGTCGTGGTGCTGCCGCTCCTGAAGTGACACCACGTCGTTGAAGGCGTCGGCCACCTCACCGGCCAGCCCGGCCCGCCGGGGCAGCCGGACCCGGAGGTCGCCCCGGCGTACCCGCCGCAGCGCCTCCACCATTTCGCCGAGGAGCACCTCATGGTCGTCCGCGGCTACCGACTGTTTCGCCGTGGTCATCATTCCTCGCTCAGCTCGGGGCCAACCGGCTCGTGCCGACACGCAGCCATCCCACCATTCTGCCCGCGTCACGTCGAGGCGACGACCTGCTGGCACGCGGCACGCGTACGCGTCGTGACCGGTCCCACGCGGAGTGCGATCGGAAGACGGCTTGGCACCCGAGGTGCCGGCGGTACAGGATACGGGGGTGTCAGCGGAGGCGGAGCCGGCGATGAACGGCGGCTCGGACGAGCATGTCCGGCGGGTCCGGCTCCCCGCGGACCGGCGTACGCCCGCCGCCGCGCGGGCGCTGGTCCGGTCCGTTCTGGCCGAGGCGAACCTGGACGAACTGCTCAACGAGGCCCTGCTCCTCACCACGGAACTCACCACGAACGCCGTCGAGCACGCGCGTACCGAGCTGGACATCGAGGTCGAAGCCGACGGAACGGGACTGACCGTGACGGTCACCGACTTCGCGTCCGGGCCGGTGGAGGAGCTGGTGGTCGGCGTCCGTAACGACGCCTCGGAGATCACCGAGGTGGCCGAGCGCGGGCGCGGGCTGCTGCTGGTGGACCACTTCGCCAGCCGGTGGGGCACCACCTACGTGCCCACCGGTAAGGGTGTCTGGTTCCGGCTCGACCGGCCCGACGCGGCGCCGTCCGACCGGCCGGCGGCGGCCGAGACCCGCACCGCGGTGGCCGGCCCGGGCAACACCGGGGAGAGCACCCCGAGCGCCGCCGCGATGAGCGAGCTGATGCAGACCAACCCCGACCCGTACGCGGACGACCCGCTGCCGGAGTTCGCCACCGACCTGCTGACCCGGCTCGCCGAGATGGTCGGCGCGGCGGGCGGCGTGGTCCGGCTGGACCGGGGCGACGGGCAGGGCGTCCAGCAGCTCGCCCGGTACGGCCGGCCGCTCCGGGAGGGGCACGACCTGCTCCGGGTGCCGCTCGCCGTGCACCGCCCGTACGCGGGGGAGCTGGAGCTGGACGCGGCGCCCTCGGCGTACGCCCGGCCGCTGGCCGTGCTCGCCGCCGAGCGGCTCTCGCTGCACCTGGAGAACGACCGGCTGCGCCGGGCCGATATCCGCCGGTCGGCCTGGCTGACCTTCCTCGCCGAGGCGAGCGAGCTGCTCGCCCAGTCCCTCGACGTCGAGCTGACCATGGCGCTCATCCCGCAGCTGGTGGTGCCCCGGCTCGGCCAGTGGTGCGCGGTGCACACCACCGACGAGTGGGGCCGGCTCCGCCTCGCCGCGTCCAGCCACGCCGACGAGGCGGTGCTGCCGCAGCTGCACCGGGTGCTCCAGGAGACGGGGCCGGACTCGATCCAGGCCCGGCTGCGGGAGGCGTCCCGGAGCGCGTCGCAGGTGCCGCTGAGCGGGCCGATGGAGGGCTTCGCGGTGCCGCTGATCGCGCGCGGCCAGCGGCTCGGCACCCTGGCGGTCGGCCGGCACCAGCGGCACCGGCACGACCCGGACGAGGTCTCGGTGCTGGAGGACGTGGCCCGGCGGGCCGCCCTCGCCATCGAGAACGCCCGCATCCATGCCGAGCGGCGTCGGGTCGCGCAGACCCTCCAGCAGTCGCTGCTGCCCCCGGTGCTGCCCGTGGTCGAGGGCATCGGCTTCGCCGCCGAGTACGTCCCGACCGGCGACGAGGCGGAGGTCGGCGGCGACTTCTACGACGTGCTGCCGCTGTCGGACGGCCGCTGGCTGGTGGTCATCGGCGACGTCTCCGGCAAGGGCGTGCAGGCGGCGGCGGTGACCGGCCTGGTGCGGGACGTGATCCGGGTGCTGGTCGGCGACGGCAAGCCGCTGCCGGAGGTGCTGGGCCGGCTCAACGAGACGCTGGTCGAGCGCGGTGGCGGCCGGTACTGCACGCTGGCGCTGGCGGCGGTCGGGCCGGGCGAGGGCCAGCGGCTCGACGTCTCCCTGCACCTGGCCGGGCACGACCGTCCGGTGCTGCTGCGCTCCGGCGGCGGAGCCGCCTTCGTCGGCACCGGCGGCACCGCGCTCGGGCTGCTCGACTCGATCGCCACCCCCACGGCCGAGCTGACGCTCGGGCCGGGCGACACGCTGATCTTCTACACCGACGGGGTCACCGAGCGGCGGCGTGGCCGGGAGCTGTTCGGGGTCGACCGGCTGCGCGAGTCGGCGGCCCCGCTCGCCGGCTACTCCGCCGACGTGGTCGCGGCCCGCCTGCGCGCCACGGCGATCGGCTTCTCCGTCGAACCGCCCCGCGACGACATCGCCGTCCTCGTCCTCCGCAACGACGCCCTCTGACCGGCCCGCCCGGCGCCGGGTCAGAGGCCGCCGGGGAGGCGGCCGGGGGCCAGGCGGTGGTGCGGGTCGAGGTGGGCCTTCGCGCTGCGGAGGCGGGGCAGGGCGGGCAGCTCGCCCCAGAGGTCGACGGCCCAGCGGACCGGGGCGGGGGCGGAGACCACCACGCACCGGCCCTGGCGCGCCACCAGGACCCCGCGCACCGCCGCGAGGATCGACGCCACCCGCTCCGGCGGCATCGAGCCGGGCAGCGCGGCGTGCACGGTGCCCACCCCGGCGGAGCCGCGGACCGGCACCACCGCGCCCGCCGCGTCGCGCAGCGCGTAGACCGCCGCGTGCAGGTCGTTGATGGGCACCTCGATCCGCAGCGCGGTGTCACCGGGACCGAACGGGTAGCGCCCCCACCACTCGGGCGCCGCATGACTGGCGACCGCCTCGCCGCCGAGCACCGCGACCAGTTGGTCGGCCCGCTCCGCGACGTCCGCCGGGCCGCCCTCCAGCAGCACCACCAGGCTGCCCGCCGCGGCCGGCCCGGCCGACCGCCCGGTCACCGCCGGGTGGTCGGGGCGCCCGACGACCGAGGGGTGCGACGGGTGGACCCGACGGCGCGGCAGCGGCACCGGCACGGGCAGGTCCAGCTCGACGGCCGCCGGGTAGAGCCGGGCGGCGAGCACCGCCCGGACCAGGTCGTGCACCTCCAGCGGGGTCCAGACCGGGCGGGACACCCAGACCCGGCCGGCCGGCATGGTCTGCACCTGCATGGTGGCCGAGACGAGCACCCCCAGCCCGCCCTGCGAGCCGCAGAGCAGCCGGGCCACGTCCAGCCCCGGCAGGTCACCCCGGCCGAAGAGGGCCGCCGCGCCGCCGGCCGCCGCCGGGGCGGCGGGCGCCGGGGCGGCGGGCGCCGGATCGGCGGGCGCCGGGGCGGCCCGGCCCAGCAGCGCGGTGCCGGCCTCGCCCAGGCTGACCAGCTCGCCGTCGGCGTCCAGGTAGCGCAGGCCGACGAGCTGGGCGCACGGGGTGCCGTGCCGCAGCCGCAGCGGGCCGGCCTCGTCGGCGGCGAGCACCCCACCCAGGGTCGCTCCGGGGGAGGGCGCGTCGATCGGCAGCCGCCGGCCGGTGCGTTCCAGGGTCGCCTGCACCGCCCGCAGCGGGGTCCCCGCGCCGACCTCGGCCACCGCCGAGCCCTGCGGCTCGTGCCAGATCCCGGCCAGCCGCCCGGTGTCGAGCATGATGTCGACGTGTTCCGGGGCGGCACCCCAGTCGATCTTGGTGCCGGCACCGCGTGGCACCACCGTGAGGTCATGCGCGGCGGCCAGCCGCAGCACCTCGGCCGCGGCGTGCGGACCGCCCGGCACCGCCACCCAGCGGGCGGTCCGGCCGGCCACCTCGTCGGCCGGACCGGCGAAGCGGGCGAACGGCGGGCCGCAGATCTCCGCCAGTCGCCGGGTGATCTCGAGGGCTCCGGGTCGGTTGGTGGAACTCGCTGCAGCCGCCATGGCGGTCATCGTACACATGTTCGAAAGACCCGTCGGCGAGTCGCCGGAATCCGCTGGCGCGCCCGCCCGGCGGCCGGGTCCCGGCCGGTAACCTGACGCCGTGACCACCGAGACCCCCGACACCTCGCCCGTGCCCGTGGCCAAGCGCGTCCAGACCGAGCGCACCCACCACGGCGACACCGTCGTCGACGAGTACGCCTGGCTGGCCGCCAAGGACAACCCGGAGACGATCGCCTATCTGACCGCGGAGAACGCCTACACCGAGGCGCGCACCGCGCACCTGGAGGCGCTGCGCGGCGAGCTGTTCGAGGAGACCCGCCGGCGCACCCAGGAGACCGACCTGTCGGTGCCCACCCGCAAGGACGGGTACTGGTACTACACCCGCACGGTCGAGGGCCAGCAGTACGGCGTGCAGTGCCGCCGGGCCGTCCGGGACGGCGAGACCGCGCCCCCGATCAGCGCCGACGGCGCCCCGCTGGACGGCGAGGAGGTGCTGCTCGACGGCAACCTGCTCGCCGCGGGGCACGACTTCTTCGCCCTCGGCGCGTTCGACGTCAGTCCGGACGGGCGCTGGCTCGCCTACTCGACGGACTTCGCCGGGGACGAACGGTTCACCCTGCGGGTCAAGGACCTCAGCACCGGCGAGGTGCTGCCCGACGAGATCCCGGACACCTTCTACGGCACCGCCTGGTCCAGCGACGCCTCCACGCTGTTCTACGTCACCGTGGACGACGCGTGGCGGCCCAACCGGGTGTGGCGGCACGCCGTCGGCACCCCGTCGAGCGACGACGTGGTGGTCCACGAGGAGGACGACGAGCGCTTCTGGGTGGGCGTCGAGCTGACCCGCTCCGAGCGCTTCGTGGTCATCGACATCCACAGCAAGATCACCAGCGAGGTACGGGTCATCCCGGCCGCCAACCCCACCGGCGAGCCGGCCGTCGTGGCCCCCCGCCGGCAGGGCGTCGAATACTCGGTCGAGCACCACGGGCACCGGTTCCTGATCCTGCACAACGACGGCGCGGAGGACTTCGCGCTGGCGTTCACCTCGGCGGACACGCCCGGCGACTGGACGCCGCTCATCCCGCACACCCCCGGCACCCGGCTGGAAGCCGTCGACGCGTTCGAGAACCACCTGGTCGTCTCGCTGCGCAGCAACGGGCTGACCGGGCTGCGGGTGCTGCCGGTCGGCGGCGGCGACGCGCACGACATCGACTTCCCCGAGCCGATCTACAGCGTCGGGCTGGACGCCAACCCGGAGTACCGCACCACCGAGGTGCGGCTGCGCTACACCTCGCTGGTCACCCCCGACTCGGTCTACGACTACGACCTGGTCACCCGGCAGATGGTGCTGCGCAAGCAGAAGCCGGTCCGCCCCGGGCCGGACGGGCGGGCGTACGACCCGGCCGACTACGAGCAGCACCGGGACTGGGCGCTCGCCGACGACGGCACCCGGGTGCCGATCTCGCTGGTCTGCCGCAGGGACACCCCGCGCGACGGCTCCGCCCCCGCCGTCATCTACGGCTACGGCTCGTACGAGGCGAGCATGGACCCGTGGTTCTCCATCGCCCGGCTCAGCCTGCTCGACCGGGGCGTCATCTTCGCCGTGGCACACATCCGGGGCGGCGGTGAGCTGGGCCGGCGCTGGTACGACGAGGGCAAGCTGCTGGCCAAGAAGAACACCTTCACCGACTTCGTGGCCTGCGCCCGGCACCTGGTCAAGGCCGGCTGGACGGCCGGCGACCGGCTCGTCGCCCGGGGCGCCTCGGCCGGCGGCCTGCTCATGGGCGCGGTGGCCAACCTGGCCCCGGACGCGTTCACCGGGATCGTCGCGCAGGTGCCCTTCGTGGACGCGCTCACCTCGATCCTCGACCCGTCCCTGCCGCTCACCGTCACCGAGTGGGAGGAGTGGGGCAACCCGCTCGACGACCCCGAGGTGTACGCGTACATGAAGTCGTACACCCCGTACGAGAACGTGGCCGCGGTCGACTACCCCGCCATCCTCGCGGTGACCAGCCTCAACGACACCCGGGTGCTCTACCACGAGCCGGCCAAGTGGATCGCCCGGCTGCGGGCCGTCTCGCCCGCGGGCGACTACCTGCTGAAGACCGAGATGGGCGCCGGGCACGGTGGCCCCAGCGGCCGGTACGACGCCTGGCGCGAGGAAGCGTTCATCAACGCCTGGATCCTGGACCGCCTGCACCGCGCCTGACGGGAAAGGAGGGGCCCCTTCCTAACGCCTCGTGCATAGGAGGGGGCCCCGCCTAACACCCGGTGCCGAGGGCCGCCGCCAGCACCGCGGGGTCGACGTTGCCGCCGGTGATCACGGCGACCGTGCGGCCGGCGGGCAGCTCGTCGCGGTGGAACAGCCGGGCGGCCAGCGCGACCGCGCCGCTCGGCTCGACCACCAGCCGGGCGTCCCGGACCAGCCGGCCCAGCGCCGCACCGATCTCCTCCTCGGACACGGTGACGATCGCGTCGAGCCGCTCCCGCAGGTGGGCCAGGGTCAGCTCGGACAAGTTGGTACGCAGGCCGTCCGCGCTGGTCCGGTAGGTCCGCTCGACGTCCCACACCACCACCTCACCGGCGGCCAGCGAGTCCCGGGCGTCGGCGGCCAGCTCCGGCTCCACCCCGATCACGGCGGCCGACGGGCGCAGCGCCTTCACCGCCGTGGCCACGCCCGAGGAGAGGCCCCCGCCGCCCACCGGCACCAGCACCACGTCCACCTCGGGCAGGTCGGCGACGATCTCCAACCCGATGGTGCCCTGCCCGGCGATGATCCGCGGATCGTCGAAGGGTGGCACCAGGACGGCGCCGGTGTCGGCCACGATCCGCTCCGCCTCGACCAGCCGGCGGGCCGGCGACACGAGCCGCACCTCGGCGCCGAGCGCCCGGATCCGGTCCACCTTGACCTGCGGCGCGCCCGCCGGGACGACCACCGTGCACGGCACGCCGAACGCCCGGGCCGCGTACGCCAGGGCCTGGCCGTGGTTGCCGGAGGAGTGGGTCACCACGCCCCGGAACCGGGCGGCCGGGTCGAGCCGGGCCACCGCGTGGGTCGCCCCCCGCAGCTTGAACGAGCCCACCGGCTGCAGGCACTCCGGCTTGAGGCACAGCTCGTCGTCCCAGAGCGTCGGCAGCAACGGGGTACGCACCACCGTCCCGGCGACGTCGTCGGCGGCGAGCCGGATGTCGGCGATCGAGACCAGCTCCATCGCCCCATCCTGCCCGGTGCCGGGAACTTCGGCCGCCCGGGACAGGGGCACCTAGACTGCGCCGGGTGAGCGCGGATGACGAGCGGGGCACCGAAGCGGCACCGGGTGCGGCCCGGCGCGGGCCGACCTGGGTGATCCTCGCCGTGGTGGCCGCTGCGCTGCTGGTCTGCTGCTGCTCCGCGGTGATCGGCCTGGCCGTCTCCTGGTCCGCCGGCCTCTTCGGCGGCCGCTGACCGAACCCGCGGTGATAAGCGGGGGCCCCGCTTCTACCGGAGGCGTTAAGAGGGGGCCCCTCCTTGCACCAGGGCGGCCGCCTCGCCGGTGCGGACCATGCGCTGCCAGCGCAGCCGGTTGCCGACTGCGGCGGTGACCACCGACTGCACCACCACCAGGCACATCACCTGCCGGTAGACGAGCTGCTGGAACGGCAGCGTCCACAGCGGGCCGAACCGTTCCCGGTCCAGCCGCAGCGCGTACGCGGCGGTGCCGGCCTGGAGCAGGAGCAGGCCCAACCAGGCCAGCGCCAGCTCGGACCAGGGCAGGAAGAGCAGCCCGTAGAGGGCGAACACGTCCACCGCCGGCGCGGCCAGCGGCAGCACGATCTGGAAGACGGTCAGGTACGGCAAGCCCCGCCGGCCGAGCTTGCCGCCGGCCCCGGGCTCACGGAGCGCGTGCCGGTGCTTCCACATCGCCTGCATGGTGCCGTAGCACCAGCGGTAGCGCTGCCGCCAGAGTTGCCGCAGCGACGACGGCGCCTCGGTCCAGGCGATCGCGGTCTCCTCGTACACCACCCGCCAGCCGGCCCGGAGCACCTTCATGGTCAGGTCGGTGTCCTCGGCGAGGGTGTCGGCGGGGACCCCACCGACGGCGAGCAGCACCTCGCGGCGGAACGCCCCGATCGCGCCGGGGATGGTCGGCATGCACTCCAGCACGTCGTACATCCGGCGGTCGAGGTTGAAGCCGATCACGTACTCCAGGTGCTGCCAGCGGCCGAGCAGCCGCTGCCGGTTGGCGACCTTGGTGTTGCCGCTGATCGCGCCGACGGTCGGGTCGGCGAAGCCCTGGACCAGCCGGTAGACGGTGTCCGGCTGGAAGACGGTGTCCCCGTCGACCAGCACCAGCAGGTCGGCGCGGGCGGCGCGGATGCCGGTGTTCAGCGCGGCCGGCTTCCCGGCGTTGGCCTGCCGGATGACGCGTACGCCGCGCAGCCGCATCCGCTCGACGATGTCGGCGGTGCCGTCGCTGGACCCGTCGTCCACCACGATCACCTCCAGCGCCGGGTACGCGCTCGCGATCAGGGACCGCACGGTGGCGGCGATGTTCGCGGCCTCGTTGTACGCCGGCACGATCACCGACACCGGCGCGACCACCTCGGGCAGGCGGCGCCGGGGCCGGCGGACCCGGCGCAGGTGCAGCCGGGCGCAGACCACCTGCACCGCGAGCCGGGCCACGCCGAGCACCAGGGCCACCCCGAGCAGCAGGTTCATCGCCGAGGTCAGCCACCCGGCACCGGTCTGCGCCCAACGCAGCGCGGTGCCGCTCAGCCGGGCGCCGGTGCCGGCGGGCAGCATCGACGCGGGCGCGCCGATCCCCTCCGACACGGTGGTGAACCGGTAGCCCTGCCGGGCCAGCTGGGGCAGCAGCTGGTCCAGGGCGGCCACCGTCTGGCTGCGGTCCCCGCCGGCGTCGTGCATGAGCACCACCGCGCCGGCGCCGCCGGGCGGGGTGGCGGACCGGACGATGGCCGGCACGCCGGGGCGCTGCCAGTCCCTGGCGTCCCGATCGGCGAGCACCGCCACGTGGCCGCTGCCGGCGGCGGCCCGCATCGCCGCGTACTGCGGCTGGGTCAGCGAGGTCGTGATCGACGAGAAGGGGAGCCGGAGCAGGGTCACCTCGCGCCCGGTCGCCCCGGCGATCGCGTTCCGCGTCCAGGAGAGCTCGGCCGCGGCCCGCCAGCCCGGCACCGCGCCGAGGTCCGCGTGCGTGAAGGTGTGCGAGCCGATCTCGTGCCCCTCGGCGAGGATCCGCCGGACCAGCTCGGGATGCTCGTTCACCCGGGCACCGACCACGAAGAAGGTGGCGTGGGCGTGGTGCCGGCGCAGCACGTCGAGGATCTGCGGGGTCCAGCGGGGGTCCGGACCGTCGTCGAAGGTCAGCGCCAGGGTGCGCGCCGGCAGCCGCCGGGTGACCGGCGTCGGGCCGTCCAGCCGCAGCACCGGGCCACCGGTGGTGACCTGCCGGGGCGCGAGTGCGGCGGGCGCGCCGGACGGGCCGGCACCGCCGCCGACGTTGGTGACCAGAGCGTTGAAGCTCAGCGCCGCGAGCAGGACGAACAGGCTCAGCAGGAGGAGGAACCAGTGGGCCCGGGGGTCGGGGCGGGCGACGTGTCTCGCCATCGTCAGGGCTTGCCCGGGGTCCGGCTCGGCTTCGCGGTGCTGCGCCGCACGTCGCCCTGGCCCGGATTGCTGGTCGACGGCTGCGGGGCCGGCACGCTGGCGGCCCGGGTGGTGGTCGCCCCGGTGGGGCCGGGTGCGGATGACCGCAGGGGCGCGCCGGTGCTGGTCGCCGGTGCGGGCCGGAGGCTCGGGCTGGTCGCCTGCTGCGGCTGCCCCGGAGCGTCGACCCCGGCCTCGATCGGGGGCTGGCCCCTCGTGTCCGACCAGCCGGGGATCGGCACCGAGGAGTCGAAGAAGAGCCCGGCGAGGATCAGACCGAGGCTGGTGAGCAGGCCGAGGCCCATCGCGCTGCCGGCGATCACGGTGAGCCGGCGACGCCGCCCGGTCCGGTCGACGAAGACCGGTGGGGCGCCACCGGACTGGTTCTGCATGCTGCTCTGCTCTCCTGCTGTTCCGCTCCGCGCCGGCCGTTGCGGCCGGGACCCGGGGGCCCGGCGGTGGGCCTCCCGGTCCCAACAGCGCCGGCAGCGGATGCCGCGTCACATCAGGTTGTCCGCAGCTCCTCCACCGTCGTGCTGGCGCGCAGGAAGAGCAGGCCGACGCCGACCGTCACCAGCATCGCGGCCAGGCCACCGGCCGCGAACCAGGCGAGCTGCTCCCACGGTACGTCCGGCGTCACGGTCACCTTCGGCACCCACTCGGTGCGGACGTGCTGTGCCCGGGTCAGCGGATCGCTGCACAGCCGCTCCCCGGCGTCGCAGATCTCCTCCGGGTAGCCCCCGCCGCTCGGTGCCCGGTACACACCTCGCACGAGCAGGTAGCCGACGGTCAGGGCGAGGGCGATGGCCGGCACCGCCGGGACGAGCGACTGCCAGAGCAGGGAACGGCCGACTGTCGCCCGGGGCACCCCCGTCGCCACCAGCGCCGCGTACGCCCGCCGTCGGGTGGTGACCCCTTCCACCACCGCGACCAGCAGCCCGCCGGCCGCGATCGCCACCGCCACCGCGACGGCGAGGCCGACCAGGTCCAACGCGCGGAGGTAGAAATCCTCCGCGGCACCGAACCCGCCGCCGGTCCGCCGGTGCAGCTCGGCCTCGGCGAGGAAGTTGGCGCGGAACCCGGCGGCGCCCGCGCCGAAGATGAGCGCGGCCAGCAGTGCGGCGAAGGTGCGGCTGCCGGCCCACGGGTCGGCCGTCAGCCGGCGCGCGGCCAGCAGCGCCGCCGGGCGGCGGGCATACCGGTGCAGCACCCGGCCGGCGGCGTGGGAGATCCAGCCGGTGCCGGCCACCACGCCCACCATGGCGGCCAGGCCGCCGCCGATCAGCAGCGTCGGCAGCAGCCACAGCGGCGGTTCTTCGTACCGCCGCTCGTACCAGAGCCCCACCGGTCGGACGGCGGCGAACATGGCCAGCCCGAGCAGGATCAGCAGGCCCGGCCACGGCCAGGGTGCCCGGGTGCGGACCCGGCGGACCACGCCGAAGGGGGAGGTGGTCACCCGACGCAGCAGAACCGCGCTGGCCAGGGCGGCCACCAGGGGCAGCCCGACCACCACCGCCACGATCACCGCCAGGGTCGGACGGACGTCGGTGGGCAGCGGCAGTCGCCCGCCGGGGTCGGGCCGGTGCAGCACCCGGCGACCGACCAGGTGGACGGCGAGGCCGGTCAGGGTGCCGAGCAGGCTGGCCAGCCCGGTCTCCACGACCGCGATCCGGGTGACCTGACCGGGGGTCGCCCCGGCCAGCCGGAGCGCGGCCAGCCGCCGGTCCCGGGCCGGCGCGCCGAGCCGGGCGCACTGCCCGGCCAGGGCGAGCACCGGGACGCAGAGCAGTAGCAGGGCGAACGCGACGCCGCCGCGCAGCCCCGGCTCGCGCAGCAGCTCGTTGGTGTACTGCTCGGACCAGCGGTTCAGGTTGTCGTCGGTGGCCGGCGGGGTCGGGATGGCCAGCACGGTCAGCGCGGCCAACCCGGCCAGCGTGGCCAGGGCCGCGCTCAGCCCGGTCAGCACGACCCGGACGGTGTCGGTCCGGGTGCCGGCCACGGCGAGCCGGAGCAGGGTCCCCGGCCTCACCGGTGACCGCCCGGCACCGGCGCGTCCAGACCGAGGCCCGAGTGGTCCATCCTCCCGTCGCGCAGCGTCACCTCGCGGTCGGCGTACGCGGCGATCCGCGGCTCGTGGGTGACCAGCACGACCGTGGTGCGCTGTTCCCGGGCGAGCCGGACGAGCTGGGTGAGCACCTGCTCGCCGGTGAGGGTGTCCAGCGCACCGGTCGGCTCGTCGGCGAAGAGCACCCGGGGCTCGGTGACCAGGGCCCGGGCGGTCGCGCAGCGCTGCTGCTGCCCGCCGGACATCTCACCCGGCCGGGCGTCGGCCACCTCGGCCACGCCCAGCCGCTCCAGCCAGCCGAGCGCCGCCGTCCGCGCCTCTCGCCGCCCCGTGCCGGCGAGAAGCAGCGGAAGGGCGACGTTCTCCGCCGCGGTCAGCTCGGCGACGAGCTGGCCGAACTGGAAGAGCACCCCGAACTCGGTACGCCGCAGCCGGGATCGGGCGGCCTCCGACCACAGGTCGATCCGTTCGCCCCGCCAGATGACCTGCCCGGCGTCGGGGCGGAGGAGGCCGGCGAGGCAGTGCAGCAGGGTGGATTTGCCGCAGCCGCTCGGCCCGGTGACGGCGACGATCTCCCCCTCCGCCACGTCGAGCGTCACCCCGCGCAGCGCGGGGGTCGGGCCGTACGAGCGGACCACGCCGCGCGCCTCCAGATACGTCACGAGTGCACCTCCCGGTGCCAGTCGGCGACCCGCTCCAGGGTGGTGTGCAGCCACTGGAGGTCGGCGTCGAGATGGGCGATGGCGAAGTCGGCCGCGATCACCTCGTCGAGGCTGGCCGTGGGGGCGCTCTTCACCGCGGTCAGCTCGCGCAGTCGCGCGGTGTGCGCCCGGCGCTGGGCGATCAGGTAGTCGCGCGCCCGGTCGGCGTCGGCGACCAGCAACGCGACCACCACCTTGGCGAAGAGGGTGCTCGCCACGTACGGCATGGGCGGCTCGACGGCGCCCAGCCACCGGTCGAGGGTGACCCTCCCGTCCCCGGTGAGCGCGTACGCCGTGCGATCCGGGCCGCCCTCGCGCTCCTGCCCGGCGGCGATCACGAGCCCGTCCCGCTGGAGCCGAGCGAGGGTCGCGTAGACCTGCCCGAAGGCGAGCGGGCGGGCCCGGGGCAGCCGCTCGTCGTGGGCGCGCTTCAGCTCGTACCCGTGCCGGGGTCCGGTCGCGAGCAGACCGAGCAGGACGTGCGAAGTGGACACCCGGCCACTATTCACTCAGCGAATAGCACTGTCAAGAGCGGCCCGCGCGGCGCGGTGCCGCACGGGCCGGGACGGTTCAGGGAGTCCAGCCGGGCTGGCGCCCGGTCCGCCCGAGCAACCGGTCCAGCGGGGTCGCGTCCGGCGTGGTGGGTACGGGCGCGCCGAAGGCGCCCATCTGCTGGCCGGTGTCGCCCATCTTGTCCATGAAACCGTGCCCCGCCGCCAGCACCGCCGGGTCGACCTCCAGCCGCTGGCCGGTCGCCCGGGCCAGGTCCCAGCCGTGCACGGTGAGGTCGATCAGCGCCATCTCGCCGACCGTCTCCTGCGGCAGCCCCATCCCGGGCGAGACACCCTCCAGCGCCGCCGGGTCGGACCAGGCCTCGACCAGCCGTTCCGTCTCCGCCGCGAAGCGGTCCCGCCAGCCGTCGGTCAGGTGATCGGTCTTGCCCGACCAGTCCACGTCCCGTCGCCGGGCCAGGTCCTGGAAGTTGACCACCACGGTGAACAGGTGGCCGAGCAGTTCGCGCACCGTGTAGTCCGGGCACGGGGTGGGCAGGTCGAGCTGGTCGTCGGAGATGCGCTGGACCACCGCCACCGTCCGGGGCGCGGCGACGGCCAGCAGCTCACTAGTCTTCGTGGTCATAGGGCCAGCGTATGAAGGTGGTCTTGAAGAAATGCGACACGAACCGCGGCAGGACAGTCGGGGCATCCTGGACCCCGGCCGGCTGCTGCGGCGGGTCGACTTCCGCCGCCGGCTGCCCGCCCCGGCGCTGCGCCCGTACGTCGAGCACTACTGGCTCGTCGACTGGGCGCTGACCGAGCCGTTCGACCAGCGGGTGGTGCCGCACCCCGCGGTCAACGTGGTGTTCCAGGCACCGCCCGACGGCCCGGAGACCGCTGAGATCGCCGGGGTCGACACCGGCCTGTTCACCGTCACGCTGCACGGCGTCGGCCGGGTCACCGGGGTGCAGTTCCGTCCCGGCGGCTTCCGTCCCTTCTGGCGCCGGTCAGTGGCCGAGCTGACCGGGCAGCGCCGCCCGCTGCCCGCCGGGCCGGCGCCCACCGGGCCGTTCGCCGCCGGCCCGGTCTGCCCCGGCACCGACGACGACCGGTGCCGCCAGGTGGACGACCTGCTCAACGCCTGGGCCCCGGAACCGGACCCGTTCTCCGCCGAGGCCACCGCGCTGGTCGAGGAGATCCGCGCCGACCGGAGCATCCTGCGGGTGGACGACTTCGCCCGGCGGCACGCCGTCTCGACCCGGCGGCTCCAGCGGCTCTTCCTAGACCACGTCGGGGTCGGCCCGAAGTGGGTGATCCGGCGGTACCGGCTCCAGGAGGCGATCGAGCAGGCCGCCGCCGGGCCGCTGGACTGGGCCCGGGTCGCCGCCGACCTGGGGTACGCCGACCAGGCCCACCTGGTCCGCGAGTTCACCGCGGTCACCGGGGTCTCCCCCGCCGCGTACGCTCGCTCGCTGGTCCCGTCCGACGGCGGGTGACCGGCGGGGTCAGCGGCGGCGGACGGCGACCACCGCGACGTCGTCGTGGATCTCCGGGGGCGCCAACTCGACCAGCAACCGCTGGCAGAACTGGTCCAGGTCGTCGTCCACCCGGGCGGCGACCACGCTCAACGCGGCCAGCCCGTCGTCGATGGTGGCGTCCCGGCGCTCGATCAGCCCGTCGGTGTAGAGCACCAGGGTGGACCCGGCCGGCAGCACGAACTCCAGGTCCGACGGGCGCGGCGCGCGGACCCCGAGCAGCGGGGCGGAATGCTGCACGAACTCCACCCGCCCGTCCCGGCTGATCAGGGCGGGCAGGTGCCCGGCGCTGGCGAGCCGGACCAGCCCGCTGCCGGGGTGCAGCAACAGCAGGCAGACGGTGGCCTGCTCGTTGGGAAGCAGGGTGCGCATCAGCTCGTTGACCCGGTCCAGGATCACCCCGGGCTGGTGCCCCTCCACCGCGTACGCCCGCACCGCGTGCCGCAGCTCGGCCATCACCGTGGCGGCGTGCAGCGAGTGCCCGGCCACGTCGCCCACCGCCACGAGCAGGTGCCCGTCGAGCATCACCAGCTCGTAGAAGTCGCCGCCCACCTCGGTCCGGGCGCTGGCCGGCTCGTACCGGACGGCCAGGTCGAGGCCAGCGATCTCGGGCAGCCGGCGGGGCAGCAGGCTGCGCTGGAGGGTGACCGCGATCCGGTGCTCCTCGTCGAAGGAGCGCTGCGCCTCCGCCGCCGACGCGACGGCCTGGGCGAGCTGCACCAGCACCGGCGTACGGACGGTCTGGGTCGCGGTCGGCACCACCACGTAGAGCGGGGGCCGGTCCTCGCGCAGCCGGGCGGCGGCCACCGTGACGCTGTCGCCGGCCGGCCAGTCGACCAGGCCCCAGTTGCCCGGTTCGTCGATCCGGACCGTGGTGCCGATCGGCACTCCGGTGTCGTCCACCGTCCACGGCACGAGCCTCGGCGCCTCGTCCGGCCCGGCGGCCACCCCGGCCAGGCAGTCCCCGTCGAAGGTCTCGGCGACCACCGCCGCCGGGCTCCGGAAGATACGCGCCGCGCTGGCGGCCGCCGCCTCCAGCAGCCGGACGAAGTTCGACGCGGCGTGCATCTGCACGGTGGCGTCGGCCAGCGCGGCCAGCCGCTCGGCGAGCAGCTCGGCCCGGCGGCGGGCCTGGTAGTAGCGGAGCACGGCGTACGTGGTGGCGACCAGTTCCTCCGGCTCGATCGGCTCCGCCAGGTACGCGTCCGCGCCCCGGGTCAGCCCCTGGGCCCGGTCCCCCACGTCCACGGCGTGTGCCGAGACGTGGATGACCGGGGTCGCCGGGTAGGTCTCCTTGATCCGCTCGCAGACCTCGAAGCCGCTCATGTCGGGTAGCCGGACATCGAGCACCACCACGTCGATCCGGCCGGCCGCCATCCGGCTGAGCGCCTCGGCGCCGTTCTCCGCCTCGATGGTCGCGAAGCCGGCCCGGGTCAGCCAGCTCACCAGCAGATAGCGCTTGGTACGACTGTCGTCGACCACCAGTACGGTCGCCGTGCCGCCCTCCACGTCACGCTCCGCCCACCGGGAGGACGACCGTGAAGGTGCTGCCCCGGCCGAGCTCGCTGGACAGCTCCAGCGTCCCGCCGAGCAGCGTCACCAGCCGCCGTGCGTACGGCAGTCCGAGGCCGGTGCCACCGGCCCGGGTCTCCCCGGGCACCTGGTAGAACTCCTCGAAGATCCGTTCCTGTAGCTCGGGCGGGATGCCGACGCCCGTGTCGGTGACCGACAGCGACCAGGCGTCGTCCCGGCGGTCCGCCCGCAGCCGCACCTCACCCCGCTCGGTGAACTTCAGGCCGTTGTGCAGCAGGTTGCGCAGCACCTGGGCCAGCAGCACCTCGTCGGAGCGGACCGTCGCCGGGGCCGGCGGCTCCTCCACCATCAGCTCCACCGCCGACCGGGTGGCCAGCGCCCGCAGGGTGCCGCGGAGCTGCCCGAAGAGCCCGCGCAGGTCGACCTCCGCCCAGTTCGGCTCGATCCGGCCCGACTCGGCCTTGGCCAGGTCGAGCAGCTCGTTGACCAGGGTGAGCAGGTCGGACGCGGAGGACCGGATCAGTCCCACCTGCTGGGCCTGCTCGGAGGTGAGCGGGTCGGAGGCGGAGTCGGCGAGCAGCCGGCCCAGCCCGATGATCGCGGTGACCGGGGCCCGCAGCTCGTGGCTGACGTTGGCCAGGAACCGGCTCTTCGACTCGCTGGCCGCCCGGAGCTGGGCGGACTTCTCGTCCAGCTCGGCGTAGAGCGCCACCACACCGCGGTTGGTCTCCTCCAGCTCCGCGGTGAGCTGGTTGTAGAGCGCCATCACGCCCCGGTTGGTCTCCTGCAGCTCCGAGTTGAGCACCTCCAGCTCGTCGCGCTGGGTGCGTACCTCGTCGAGGGCGGCGATGAGCTGCGCGTTCTGGTCGGCCAACTCGTCCAGCGCGGTGCCCGGAGCGCTGCTGGCCAACTCCGCACGGAGTTCGGCGAGGCGCTCCGGCGTCAGTGCTTGGGCAGCGGCCGGGACACGTCGGGACATCCTCACGACCGTATCGCCCTCGTCCTGCACCACGCCCAGCATGTCCACCAGGCGTGCCACGGCACCGGACTGCGGCTCGTACCGGCCGTCGGGCAGCGGGCCCACCGGAGCCAGGTCCACCCGGAGCGCGGGCCGGCCGGAGCGGGCGTCCACGTCGAGCACGAAGGTGACGTCGGCACCGTCGGCCGTGCGCAGCAGGTCCCGGGCGACCTCGCTGAGCGCGGTGGCGAGGCGTACCTGGTCCTGGTGTTCCAGCCCGACGGCGGCGGCCACCTCCCGCCCGCGCTGCCGGACCAGGAAGATGTCCTGCTCCACGCGGAGTGCCATCTGCAGCAGCGGTTCCGACGGGTCGGGGCCGGTCATGGCTCCCCCCGGGCGACCAGCACACAGGCGTCGTCGCGGCGGATCCCGGCGTCCCGGAGCAGCGTCGCCGCGGCCGCCAGGGGCGAGCGCGCGGCGAGGCCGGGGTAGTCGGCGAGGTCCCAGCGATCCACCACGCCGTCGCTGTGCATGACGAGCAGCGCGCCGGGCGGGAACGGGTAGTGGTACTCGCGCACCACCGGGCGCTGGTGGCCGGCGATGCCGGGCAGCGAGACCAGGCCCCGCCGCCGCTCGCCCGACCCCACGATCATGGCTGCGATGTTGCCCAGGCCGGCGTACCGGAGCAAGCCTGACGCGGCGTCCAGCTCGGCGACCGCCAGGGCGGCCCCTCGGGTGTGCGACATGGTCGCGTGCAGATGCTGGACCACGCCGGCCGGCGGCCCGGCCGGCGCGGCGCGGAACGCGGCGAGCGCGGCCCCGCTGGCCGCGGCGGCCAGCGGCCCGTGTCCGAGGCCGTCGCAGACCAGCACCTGGCGCCGGCCGTCGACGACTCGGACCGCGTACGCGTCGCCGCTGACCTGCTCGCCGGTGATCGGCCGGGTCAGCCCGGCGGCCCAGTCCGGCTCCGGCAGCGGCCCGTCCCAGACCTGGACGGCCAGCACCGTGCCCCGCCCGGGCAGCGAGTATCCGTCGAACCAGCTCGCCTGCCGGACGATCGCACCCAGGCCGATGCCGAGGGTGCCGGTGGTGGAGTGCCCGTCCACGGAGGAGAGGGCGAGGTCGGCCATGCCGGGGCCGGAGTCCATCGCCACCAGCTCCACCCCGGCCCGCGCGGCCCGGCGTACCGGCCGGAGCAGCAGCGAGCCCTCCTGGGCGTGCTTGACCAGGTTGCTGATCAGCTCGGCGCTGACGATGGCGAGGTCGGCGACGCGCTGCTCGCTGAGTTCCAGCTGCCGCCCGAGGCGCTCGGCCGCCCGGCGCACACCGCTGGCCCCGCCACCGCTCTCCACCCGGAACCAGAGGCCGTGGTCGGAGACCACGTCGGCGTTCATCGAGACCACTTGGTGACGGTGATCCGGGTGCCCTCGCCCACGGCGGTCGCGATGTCGAACTCGTCGACGAGCCGGCGGGCGCCGCTGAGCCCGAGGCCGAGCCCGCCGCCGGTGGTGTAGCCGTCGGTGAGGGCCAGGTCGACGTCGGGGATGCCGGGGCCCTGGTCGACGAAGAGGATGCGCACCCCGCGCCGGCGGCCGTCCTCGACCGTGACCACCTCGGCGGTGCCCCCGCCGCCGTAGATCAGCGTGTTCCGAGCCAGTTCGCTGGCGGCGGTGACCAGCTTGGTCTGGTCGACCAGCGAGAGCTTGACCGCGACGGCGGTGGTTCGCACCAGCTGCCGCACCCGGACCACGTCCTCGTCGCTGCGGATCGCCTGGGCCGCCGGCACCCCCAGGTCGACTCCGGCGGTCATGACGTGGCCGTCGTCTCGGCGTCCTCGTCGCCGTCGACCTCGACCCACTCGTCGGCCCGGGCCGCCGCGATCAGCTCCATGCCGCGTTCGACGTTCAGCGCGGTACGGATGCCGTTGAGCGACAGCCCCAGCTCGACCAGGGTGATGGCGACCGCGGGACGCATCCCGACCACCACCGTGTCGGCGTCCAGCACCTTGGAGATGGACGCGATGGTGGAGAGCATCCGGCCGACGAAGGAGTCGACGATGTCCAGCGCGGTGATGTCGATGATCACGCCGTGGGAGCCGGTGGCGACGATCCGCTCGGCCAGGTCCTCCTGGAGCTGGACGGCCGTCTGGTCCGACATGTCGACCTGGATGGAGACCAGCAGGATGTCGCCGATCTTGAGAATCGGCACCCGCTCCATCAGGCCTCCCGACGCGGGCGGCGGGTGGTGGTCTCGACGCCGGTCAGCCGCAGCACGTGGCGCAGCGCGTCGGCGAGGCTCGCCTTGGTGGCGATGTCACCGAACTCGATACCGAGGGCGACGATCGTCTGGGCGATCTGTGGCCGGATACCGGAGATGATGCAGTCGGCGCCCATCAGCCGGGCGGCCACCACGGTCTTCAGGATGTGCTGGGCGACCTGGGTGTCCACCGCCGGCACGCCGGTGATGTCGATGATCGCGTAGGGCGACCCGGTGTCGACCAGGGTCTGGAGCAGCCGCTCCATCACCACCTGGGCGCGGGCCGAGTCGAGGGTGCCGACCAGCGGGACGGCGACCACGCCCTCCCACAGCTTCACCACCGGGGTGGAGAGCTCCAGGAGCTGCTCCGCCTGGTCGGCGATCAGGCTCTCCCGGGTGCGGACGAAGCTCTCGAAGGTGAACAGGCCCATCTGGTCGATCAGCGAGGTGAAGCCCAGGAAGTCGCGCAGGATCTGCGTGTCCTGACTCGTCTCCATCAGCTCCAGCAGGGCGTCCTTCAGGGCGAAGACGCTGATCGCGGTCTCGGTGGCGCTGAACCCCTGCTGGGCCCGGCCCCGGGACAGCTCCGTCAGCACGGCGCGCAGCTCGCCGCCGTGCTGGTCGGCCAGGTCAGTCAGTCCGTCCTGCAACGCGTCGATCATGGTACGGTGCAGCTCGCGCACCTGCCGGGCCAGTTCCGCCTGGCTGAGCCGGCCCCGCAGCGAGGCGGTGACGATCTCCGTCCAGCGCTCGATCAGCCGGTCGGTGTGCTCACTCAGCAGGCGGGCGAGCCGACCACTCGTTTCGGCGCTCAACGCCATCGTGACCTCCCTGAACTCTGGACGGGCGGACTCTATCATCGGCAGTCCGGTAAGTAGTTGCCGCGCGGCAAAGGCATGATCGAGCGCACCCGGGTCGGCTCCCGTTCTGCACACCACCCGCTTCGTGGGATACCGTTCCACCGAACACAGGAGGTCGGCGAATGTCCCTGACGGTGCAGACGGAACAGCGCGGCGACGTGGTGGTCGTGTCGGTCGCGGGCGAGCTGGACATGGCGACGGCACCGCAGCTGCAGGACCAGATCACGGATCTGTTGGACAAGGGGCGCAACCGCCTCGTCTTCGACCTGGCAGACGTGTCGTTCTGCGACTCCACCGGACTGTCGGTCTTCGTCCGCGCCAAGAACAGCTGCGACGAGGCCGGCGGTGTGGTCCGGCTGGCCGCCCCGCAGCGCGGCGTGCTCCGCATCCTCGAGGTCAGCGGCCTGGTCGAGGTGCTGCACACCTACCCGACCGTGGAGCAGGCGGTCGCGGGCGACCCGACGCCGGCCTCCTCCTGACCGCTCCCCCTCACCGCTCGTCCTCGATGTGACGGGGACGGGCGATCACCATGCCCGCCGTCGTCTGCACGGCGAGCGCCACCAGCAGAAAGCCGATCGGCGCGGTCCAGCCCCCCGTCACCTCGTAGAGGATGCCGACCAGCAGCGGGCCGAGCGCCGCGATCAGATACCCGGTGCTCTGCGCGAAGGCCGACAGCGCCACGGTGCCCTCGGCCGTCCGGGCACGCAGCCCGATGGTGGTCAGGATCAGCGGGAACGCGCCCTGGCCGAGGGCGAGCAGCAGCACCCAGAGCGGCGCCGCACCGTGCGGCGCGAGGGCCAGGCCGACGTACGAGGCCGTGGAGAAGACGGTCAGCGCGAGCACCAGCGGCCGCAGCGTGCGCAGCCGGCCGGCCAGGGTCGGCATGACCAGCGCCACCGGCACGCCGAGCGCGGTCACCCCGGCGAGCAGCAGTCCGGCGGACTCGGGTGCGTAGCCGGCGTCCCGGAAGAGCTGCGCCAGCCAGCCCATGATCGCGTACCCGCTGAGCGACTGCGCCCCGAAGTAGACCGCCATGGCCCAGCCGAGCCGGGTGTGTCCGGGGCGCACCCGCGCCGGGGTGGCGGCGACCACCGCCGGGGTCGCCGTCCGCCGGGCCGCGCGGGCCCGCAGCGCCAGCGGCACCCAGGGCAGTACGGCCACCGCGGCCAGCCCCGCCCAGACGCCGAGCCCGGCCCGCCAGGAGCCGAAGGCGTGCGCCACCGGCACCGCCGAGGCGGCGGCCACCGTGGTGCCCACGGTCAGGGTCATCGTGTACGCCCCGGTGACCAGCCCGGTGCGGTGCGGGAAGTGCTGCTTGACCAGCATCGGCAGCAGGATGTTCGCCACCGCGATGCCGGCCAGGGCGAGCGCGCTGGTGAGCACGAAGACCGCCGCCGAGTCGGTGACCACCCGGAGCACCTGCCCGACGGTGAGCGCCAGCATGGCCAGCACCAGCACCCGGGCCGCCGGCCAGCGGCGGACCAGCCACGGGGTGAGCGCGCCGAGCCCGGCGAAGGCGATGGTGGGCAGCGTGGTGACGAGGCCGGCCATCGTGCCGGAGAGGCCCAGCCCGCCGCGTACCTCGTCGAGCAGGGCGCCGAGGCTGGTCACCGCGGCGCGCAGGTTGAGCGCGACCAGCAGCATGCCGACCAGCACCAGCGCGCCGCCCCGGGCCGGGGTGATCGGGCGCGGGGGCGCGACCGCGTCCGGGGCCGGTCCGGGCGTCACGTCGGTGGTCGGCGCGTCGGTGACGATGGTCCGCTCGGCGGCGGTGGCCTCGGTGCAGGCGGCTGGCGGGGTCATGACCTCGAACCTACAATCATGGGATGAATTTCGGCAGGAGTTGTAACCGGTGACACCCCCCGTCGATTCCCTCGCGGTGCCCCCGCGCGGTCACCGGGTACGCCAGACGATCGAGCAGCTCCGGGCCCGGATCCTCGGCGGCGAGTGGCCGGTGGGCACCCGGATCCCCACCGAGCCCCAGCTGGTCGCCGCGCTCGGCGTCGGGCGGAACACGGTCCGCGAGGCGGTCCGCGCGCTGGTGCACGCCGGGGTGCTGGAGCCCCGTCAGGGCTCCGGGACGTACGTGGTGTCCACCGACGAACTGGCCCCGGTGGTGGCCCGCCGGCTCACCGACGACCGGATGGCCGAGGTGATCGAGGTCCGGCGCGCCTTCGAGGTGGAGGCGGCCCGGCTCGCCGCGGTACGGCGTACCCCGGCGGACCTGGCGGCGCTCGACGGCGCGCTCGCCGCGCGGGAGGCCGCCTGGCGCTCCGGCCGGGTGGACGAGTTCGTCGACACGGACGCCGCGCTGCACACCGCGGTGGTGGCCGCCGCGCACAACGCCATGCTGGCCGAGCTCTACGCCTCCGTCGGCACCGCGCTGCGCAGCACCGTCGCCCAGTCGATGGGCGACGCCCTGGTGCCCGAGCGGTACGTCGACCACTCCCGACTGGTGGCCGCGATCCGGGACGGCGACCCGGCGCGGGCGGCCATCGAGGCCGGCGCTTTTCTGGAGGGCCCGGGGGAATAGGTTGTCCCGGACCGAAAACCGGACAGCACGGGAGTGCGGATGTTCAAGGGCTTCAAAGACTTCATCATGCGCGGCAACGTCGTCGACCTGGCGGTCGGTGTCGTCATCGGCGCCGCGTTCACCGGCGTGGTCACCCAGCTGACCAAGTCGTTCCTGGAACCGCTGGTCCGCGTGTTCATCCTGCTGATCACCGGCAGCAACAAGGGCATCAGCGGGACCACGCCGATGTTCCGCGGCGAGATCCCGTTCGACTGGGTGGCCTTCGTCAACGCGGTGATCACCTTCCTGCTCACCGCGGCGGCGCTCTACTTCCTCGTGGTCTACCCGATGAACAAGCTCGCCGAGCGGCGTCGCCGCGGCGAGGAGCCCCCGCCGAAGGCCCCCAGCGAGGAGATCAAGCTGCTCACCGAGATCCGCGACGCGCTGCTCGCCGGCAACCACGCCACGCCCGGCCAGCGGGGCGCGCTGGACGACGTGCTGGGCCGCCGGCAGGAGCCGCCGGCCCCGCGCTGACCCAGCACCCGCACACCGGCCCCCGTGGGAATCCCGCGGGGGCCGGCCCATGTCGAACACATGTTCGATAGAGTCCCGGTCATGGAGCAGCGCAGGCACTGGTGGAACGGGAAATGGGGGCGGCTGGCCCGGCGGGACGTCTTCCTCCGGGTGGACGGCGACCGCTGGCACGTGGAGCAGCGCGCCGGGGGCGCCGAGGGGGTCTCCCAGTTCTACGAGTACGCCAGCGTGGACGAGGCGGAGGAGACGGTCCGGGCGCTGCTGGAGGGGACGGACAGCTGGCGGGAGCTCTCGCCCCGCCCGCCGAGCGGCTGGACCCCGCCCGTTTAGTGCCCGGGCGGTCCGGGAACCGCGCCTGCATGAGCCAGCGCGGTACGCAGCAGGAGAGCGTCTCCCGGGTCACCACCGGCATGCGGGTGATCGACTCGACCGGCGTCGAGGTGGGCACGGTGGATCTCGTCCAGCGCGGCGACCCGGCCGCCGTGACCGTGCAGGCGCCCGCTCCGGTGGACCCGGGGAGCAGCCTGGACGAACTGATCGAGTCGGCGGCGGTCGAGGAACCGGACGTTCCGGCCGATCTGGCCGCCCGGTTGCTGCGCAGCGGCTACCTGAAGGTCTCCACCGAGCTGGCCCGCAGCGGCGCGGTCTACGTGCTGGCCGACCGGATCGCCGCCGTCACCGACGACGGCGTACGCCTCGACGTCCCCGCCGCGGAGCTGCCCGAGGAGGAGTGACCGCGGGGCGTCCTGGCCGGGCCGGACCGCCTGGTCAGCCGACCCGCGCCGGGGCGGCCGGCGCGGCGTCCGGCTCCGCCGCCACGGGCGGCGCCGGGCGGCGGCGGAAGAGCAGGAGCATCAGCCAGCCGGCGACGAGGCCCCAGAAGGCGCCGCCGACGCCGAGCAGGCTCACCCCGGATGCGGTGACCACGAAGGTGACCACGGCCGCCTCGCGGGCGTCCGGCTCCGCGACGGCCGCCGAGACCGCGCCGGCCAGCGCGCCGAGCAGCGCCAGCCCGGCCACCGCCTCGACCAGGATCGGCGGGGCGAGCAGCACCAGGGCGGTCGCCACGCCGGCCCCGAGCCCGAGCAGTGCCATGCCGATCCCGGCGGTGACCGAGGCGATCCAGCGCCGGTCCGGGTCGGGGTGGGCGTCCGGGCCGGCGGCCAGGGCGGCGGTGATCGCGGCCAGGTTCACCGCGTGCCCGCCGGCCGGCGCGCCGAGCGCGGTGGCGAGCCCGGTGACCCGGAGCGCGGAGCCGAGCGGGGCCCGGTAGCCGTAGCCGGCGAGGACGGCCGTCCCGGGCACGTTCTGCGCGGCCATGGTGACCAGGAAGAGCGGCAACGCCAGGCCGACCACCGCGGGCACGGTCCAGGTCGGCGTGGTCAGCGCGACGCTCGGAGCGAGGTGCGTCGGGGCCGGCCCGGACGCGGTCAGCGCGATGGCCACCGCGGCCACGGCCAGCGCCCCGGGCACGGCCCAGCGGCGGGCGAACCGGTGCAGCAGCAGCCAGGCGAGCACCACCGGTCCGGTCAGCCGGGGCACCTCGACCAGCGCCCGGACGGGCGCGGTGCAGAGCGGCAGCAGCACCCCGGCGAGCATGGCGCTGGCGATCGGGCCGGGGATCGCGGCGACCGCGCGGCCGAGCGCCGGGACGAGTCCGGCGGCGGCGATCAGCACCCCGGTGAGCAGGAACGCGCCGACCGCCGCCGGCCAGCCGCCGGGCACCGGGCCGGTGGCCACCAGGAGCGCGGCGCCCGGGGTGGACCAGGCGACGGCCAGCGGCATCCGGTGCCGCAGCCCGAGCCAGACGGCGCAGCATCCGGTGGCGACGCAGAGCGCGAGCAGCCCGGAGGCGGCCTGCGCCTCGTCGGCGCCGACCGCGCGCAGCCCGGCGAGGACGACCGTGAACGAGCTGGCGAAGCCGACCAGCGCGGTGATCACGCCGGCCAGCACGGGTTGCAGTCGCCCTGCCATGCCATCCTCCGTCCGCCGTTCCGTTTACGGAACGACACGGTGTAGGACGATAGCCCCCATGGCAGCTGCCCCACCAGCCGGTGACCACACTGCGGAAGAGGTCGGCCGGCGGATCCGCGCCCTCCGCGAGGAACGGGGGATGTCCCTGTCCACGCTGGCCCGGCTCGCCGGCGTCGGGAAGGCCACCCTCTCCGGGCTGGAGAACGGCACCCGCAACCCGACCCTGGAGACCCTGTACGCGGTCACCGCACAGCTCGGCGTACCGCTCACCGCCGTGCTCGCCGGGCCGGCCGGGACGCCGACCGTGCGCGGCGCCGCGGTGGACGCCACCCTGCTGGAGGTGTTCACGGAGAGCGACGCGACCTACGAGCTGTACCGGATGCGGGTCAGCCCCGGCCCGCCGCAGCTCTCCCCCGCGCACCAGACCGGGGTCACCGAGCACGTCACCGTCTTCTCCGGCGTGCTGCGCGCCGGGCCGGTGGACGCCCCGATGACCGCCGGACCCGGGGAGTACCTGCGCTGGACGTCGGACGTGCCGCACAGCTACGCCGCCGTCGGCGACGAACCGGTCCGGGCGAGCCTGCTCCTGCGCTACCCGCGCGGCTGAGCACCCTGGACGGCGAGGACCCAGACATGCCGATCTTTCCTCGGCATACCCGGTGTGTAGAGACGGGGATGGTGTCTTCTTGGCAAGCTTGACCCCATGACGCTGATCCTCCGCTCGGCCATCCTCAACGACGTCGGCCTCGTCCGCACCAACAACGAGGACTCCGCCCTCGCCGGTGACCGCCTGGTGGCGGTGGCCGACGGCATGGGCGGCCTCCCCGCGGGCGAGGTGGCCAGCGAGATCGTCATCCGGATCCTGGACGAGCTGACCCCGCCGACCGTCCCCGACGAGGCCGCCGACGCGCTGCGCGCCGTGGTGAGCACCGCCAACCAGCGGATCCGGGCCGCCATCACCGTCGACCCCGCCCGCGACGGCATGGGTACGACGCTCACCGCCAGCCTGCTCGCCGATGACACCCTGGTCCTGGCGCAGGTCGGCGACTCCCGCTGCTACCTGCTGCGCGACCACGAGCTGACCCAGCTCACCCGGGACGACACCTTCGTGCAGGCGCTGGTCGACCAGGGGGCGCTCTCCCCCGACCAGGCCCGGCACCACCCGCAGCGCTCCCTGGTCACCCGGGCGGTGCAGGGCTCGGACGCGCCGCCGGCCATCGGCATGCTCACCGTGTTCCCCGGCGACCGGCTGCTGCTCTGCAGCGACGGCCTCTCCGACTACGTGGAGGATCCCGCCATCGCCTCCGCGCTGGCCACCTACTCCGACCGGCAGCAGTGCGGCGAGCAGCTGGTGAAGCTCGCCCACCAGGCCGGCGCGCCGGACAACGTCACCGTCATCGTCTCCGACGTCACCGAGGGCTGAGCGGGCCGATTCCGGTTGCGCGGTCCGCCGGACCGGGTTGGGATGGGCCAATGCGCATTCGCCGGCTGGCCGCCGAGGAACGCCCGACCACCAGCTTCCCGCTCCAGGCGTACGCGTTCGAGGCGTCGCCGATGGCCCCGTCCCGGACCGAGGAGTTCCGCGAGTACCTGCCGTACAACGCGGGCAACCGCACGCTGGTGGTCGAGGAGGACGGCAGCACCACGGCCACCGCCTCGGCGATCCCCATGCGGCAGAACCTGCGCGGCGCAGTGCTCCCGATGGCCGGCCTGGCCGGCGTGGCGACCCACCCGCTGGCCCGGCGGCGCGGCCACGTCCGGAACCTGCTCCACCGGCTGCTCGACGAGGTGCGGGCGGAGGGGCACGCGCTAACCGCGCTCTACCCGTTCCGCGCCTCGTTCTACGAGCGCTTCGGATACGTGGGGCTGCCCCGGCGCCGTACCGCCGTCTTCGGCCCGGCCGACCTGGCCCCGCTGCTCCGCGCCGAACTGCCCGGCGAGGTGGTCTGGGAGCGGATCGGCGCCGGCTACGACACGTGGCGCGGGTACACCGAGCGCTGCCTGCGCGAGCGGCACGGGTTCGCGCTCTTCCCCGACTTCCGGGCGGTCGGGCAGCGCGACCGGGACGACCGCTGGCTGCTCAGCGCCGTCCGCGACGGCGAGACGGTCGGCGCGGTCACCTACCGGATCGACGACCACGGCGGCGAACTGATCGCCGACGACCTGCTCGTCTCCGACCCGTACGCCCGGGCGTCGCTGCTCCAGTTCTTCGCCCGGCACGTCGACCAGGTGGACCGGATCAGCCTCCGGCTCCCCGCGGACGAGCTGCCCGAGCTGTGGCTCACCGACCTGGCCGTGCACGTGGAGGCACGGGTGTCCCGGCCCGGGTCGCCCGCGCCGATGGCCCGGCTGCTGAGCCTGGACGCGCTCACCGGCCTGCCGACCGGGGCCGGCCGGGTCCGCGTCGAACTGGTCGGCGACCGGTGGCTGGCCGGCAGTCACCTGCTCGACGGCGCCACCGGCAAGCTGGAGCTGCTGCCGGGCGACAGCACCGCCGTGGGCAGCGTGCCGACCGCGACGCTCACCGCCGCCGGGCTCTCCGCCCTGGCGTACGGGGTGCTCGACCCGGCCGAGGTCGCCATCCGGGGGTTCGGGGAGGTACCGGCGGACGCGGCCGCCGAACTGCGCCAGCTCTTCCCGCGCGAACTGCCGTACCTCTTCGCCGACTTCTGATCTCGTCTCCGGTGGCGGAGCGGGGGTAGGGTCGCGCGCGTGCCGGAGTGGTTGCAAGCGGGTCTCTGGGGGCTGCTGGCCGGGTCCGCCCTGTTGATCGGGGCGGCGGTCGGATTCTTCGCGCGGGTGCCGCGCCGGGTCGTCGCGTCCGTGATGGCGTTCGGCGCCGGGGTACTGCTCTCCGCCGTCTCGTTCGAGCTGATCGCCGAGGCGCACGAACAGGGCGGCCTGCTGCCGGTGACGATCGGGGCGGCGGCCGGGGCGCTCGCCTACACCGGGGCGAACGTGCTGCTGGCCCGGCGCGGCGCCCGGCACCGCAAGCGCTCCGGCGACGAGCAGCCGTCCGAACAGGAGCAGCCCGGCTCGGGCTCGGCCATCGCGGTCGGCGCGCTGCTGGACGGCGTACCGGAATCGGTGGTGATCGGCGCGAGCCTGCTGACCGGCGGTCCGGTCAGCCTGGTCACGGTGATCGCGGTCTTCCTCAGCAACGTGCCGGAGGGCCTGTCCAGCGCCGCCGGCATGCGCCTGGCCGGCCGGACCAGGCGGTACGTCTTTCTGCTGTGGACGGCGATCGCCCTGGTCAGCGGCGTCGCGGCGCTCGCCGGCTACACGCTGCTCGGCGGCGCCCCGCCGGAGGTGCTGGCGACGATCACCGCGCTGGCCGCCGGCGCGATCCTCGCGATGATCACCGACACCATGGTCCCCGAGGCGTTCGAGGACGCCCACCTGCTGGTCGGCCTGATCACCGTCCTCGGCTTCCTGACCGCCTTCGCCCTCTCCCACGTCTGACGCCCTGCGGGGTGGCCGGGCCGGCTTAGCGGTGGGTTAAGGATCCGGTGGACGGTCGTGCGGGGGCGGGGGACGCTCCTAGCATCGGGCGGGTGCGGGTGAAGTCGGCTGTCGTCCTTGTCGTCCTCGGTCTCGCCGGCGCCACGCTGCCCGCCTGCGGGTCCGACGAGCCGGCCGGGCCACGCGTCGCCGCACCCGTCGCGGCAACCGGCACCGCCGCCCCGCCGAGCACCACTCCGACGCCCGTCCCGACCGCCCGGAGCGGTCTCGGCGCCGCCCCGCCGAGCCCCTCGACGCCCGCCTTCCGCGCGGGCAACCCGGCCGGTCACGCCGCGGTGCCCGCCGAGGCGCGCGCGGTGGACACCTCGCACCCGACCCGTACGGTCGGCACCGGCACCCCCGCGAGCTGCACCTCGGCGGCGGTGGTCAAGGCCGTGGCGGCCGGCGGGATCATCACCTTCGACTGCGGTCCGGCCCCGGTGACCATCCGGATGACAGCCACCGCGAAGGTGGTCAACGCGCACGGGCCGCGGATCGTGCTGGACGGGGGCGGCAAGGTCACGCTGAGCGGCGGCGGCGAGCGCCGGATCCTCTACCAGAACACCTGCGACCGGGCCCAGGGGTGGACCACCTCGCACTGCCAGAACCAGGACCACCCGCAGCTCACGGTGCAGAACCTGACCTTCGCCGACGGCGACTCCACCGGCGACCGGACCGAGGGCGGGGGAGGCGGCGCGATCTTCGTCCGGGGCGGCCGGTTCAAGGTGGTCAACTCGCGCTTCGTCGGCAACCGCTGCGACCGCACCGGCCCCGACCTGGGCGGCGCGGCGCTCCGCGTGCTCAGCCAGTACGAGAACAAGCCGGTGTACGTGGTCAACAGCACCTTCACCGGCGGGAACTGCGCCAACGGCGGGGCGACGAGCAGCATCGGCGTCTCCTGGACGGTGCTGAACAGCGTCTTCCGCGACAACCGGGCGGTCGGCAGCGGGGCGAATCCGGCCCGGTCCGGCACTCCGGGCGGGGGCAGCGGCGGCGCGATCTACTGCGACGGCAACGAGTTCACCGTGCGGATCGCCGGCACGATCATCGAGGGGAACCGGGCCACCGAGGGCGGCGGCGCGATCTTCTTCGTCAGCAACAACCGCACGGGCACCCTCCGGATCGAACACTCGACCCTGCGCCGCAACCCCAGCCAGGGCTTCGAGACCACCGGCTTCCCCGGCATCTTCTTCCTCGGCGCCCGCCCACCCACCGTCCTCTCCTCCTCCCTCACCCGCTGACCCCCGCACCCCGCCGGGTTGATCAAGAAGTTTGCGTCGGAGTTGATCTCCCTGGAGACCGAAACTCCTTGATCAACGGGTCAGTAGGGGTTGGGGTGGCCGGGGAGGCGGGCCTTGAGGAGGGCGGCGGGGCGTCCGGGGAGGGTGGGGTCCGGGGAGAGCGGCGGGGCCGGGGTGCCGGCGCGGTGGGAGATGCCGGCGAACAGGTCCCTCAGAGCGGTGACCGCGTCGGCCCTCGGGGTCCAGCCCAGCTCGGTCTCGGCGCGGTCGCTGGACATCAACGGGGCGTTCAGCGCCAGGTCGACCCAGCCGGCGTCGACCGGTTGCAGCCGCGCGCGCCAGGTCAGCGCCGCCGCCGCGCGCAGCACCGGCGCCGCCACCGGCACCGTCCAGCCGTGGAAGTGCCGGGCCACCAGCTCCGGGGTCAGCACCGGGTCCGCGGCGACGTTGAAGGCGCCGCGCGCCTCACCCAGGACCGCCCTCGCGTACGCGTCGGCCACGTCGTCGGCGTGCACGGCCTGCATGCGCAGGCGACGGTTGGTCGGTACCAGCGGGATCCGGCCGTACCGGAGCAGCTGGACCGGGACCAGTGGGCCGAGGAAGTAGCGGCTGATCTCCGTGCCGGCGTCCCGCTGGAAGATCAGCCCCGGCCGCAGCCGGACCACCCGCAGCCCCGGGTGCTCCCGCTCGACCGTGTCGAGCAGCCCCTCCACCTCCGCCTTGTCCTCGCTGTACGAGGACCCGGGCACCCCGGTCGCCGGCCACCGTTCACTGACCGGATGATCCTTCGGCCCGGGCGCGTACGCCCCGACCGACGAGGCGTACACCAGGGCAGGGACGCCGGCCCGGACGGCCGCGTCGAGCACCGCGCGGCTGCCGCCGACGTTGGTCCGGTAGAGGGTGCGCCGGTCGTGGCTGGGCTGGATCTGCCAGGCCAGGTGCACCACCACCCGCGCCCCGGCGAAGATCGCGGTCAGCCGCCCGGCCGCGTCCGGCGCCCCGACGTCGCAGGAGTGCCACTTCACCCCGTCGTACGGCTCTCCCGCGCTCGGCCCGGGCAGCCGCCGCGCCACCCCGACCAGCTCCGGCCCGGACTCCCGCCGCAGCCGGCGCAGCAGCGCCGTCCCCACGTTGCCGGTGGCCCCCACGATCACGATGCGCATACCGGTGCCGTACCCGTTGAAGCGGACACCAACCCCCGGACCGGTCAGGGCCGGGGGTTGGTGCGCACCCAGCTCTTCTCCCCCTGCCGGCGGCCCAGGGTGGCGGCCAGGCAGCGCGGGCAGACCCAGCCCTCCGGGTCGGCCTCGGTGAGTACGTCGGTGGCCGAGTAGTCGAACGGCACGTGCGGGAAGCGCCGCAGCCGGGTACGGCTCAACGGCAGCCCGCAGAGCGTCTGGTTCTGCCCCGGCAGCCAGGCGTGCACCTCACCACCGGGCCGGCGCACCCCGTCGAGGCCCGGCACCTCGCTCGACGCGGCGACCGCGGGCGTGCTGCTCAGCCTCATGCCGGAGCCGGTTCCCCGCCCCGGCGATCCCATGCCCGGCGCTTGTCGGAAGATCGACGGCGGGGGAAGCCGGAAGGCCCGCGCGGGCGGGTTCCGGTAGCCTGGGCGGGCGGGCCGCTAGCTCAATGGCAGAGCTGTGGACTTTTAATCCATAGGTTCAGGGTTCGAGTCCCTGGCGGCCCACCATTTTCCGCCGCTGAGCCGCGGGAACGCCGGGAAGATCATCGGGCCCAGTCCGGGCACAAACGACGGTGGGCAACGCTCGGACTCGGCGGGCCTGAACAAGATCGGCCCCCGACCGCATCTCTGCTGGTCAGGGGCCGTCTTCGCACCTGGTGGCGGGTAGCGGACCCGAACCTCGGCGGCTTTCGCGGCGGACTTAGCGGCCGCTCCTGCGCGGCCCACGGGCGACCGCCCAACAGGGCATCGAGATCAATCGGCCCGGCCCGACGACTTCGGAGAAGATCAGCGGATCCCGATCGCGAGCTGCGTGTTGACCTGACGCACCTGGCTCGGCAGCGTGAACAGGTCGATCAGGACGCCCACGCCGAAGATGCCGACGGTGAACAGGTAGAGCAGACCCCGTCCGGTCTTGCCGAGGTAGAACTGGTGGCCACCGAAGACGCCGAGGAAGAACCAGAACAGGTAGGCGATACCGGTCTGCTTCTGGCGAACCTGCACGAGCATCGGCTGCGGCGAGGCGGTCGGCTGAGACATGGATGTACTCCTGATCTATGAGGCGGGTTCAGGCAGCGCCGACGCACGGGGTGCGTTCCCGCGCCTCGGGGAACATGGTCTTGCTTGCCAGATGGCAACAGTGCAGCAGAGGTTAGTTGGAAAGATCAACACCGTGATATCGGCCGTAGGGGCTGCAAGACCTCGGAGACCTGGCGGAGCAAGATCATCCAGCGCGGCGAGATTTGTCGACAGTCGGTCCGTATGCGTTGACCGGTCCGACAGCCACGGCACTGCGGGGCGCATGTCGCCCTTCATTAATGGGTGGCGTGAGCTCAGGGAGCCGAGCAGGCTTCGGTCGCATGACGAGCAGCGATCTGTGGGACGAGGACACTGCGGAGCGTTATGACGCCATCTCGGCGGAGATGTTCGCGCCCGACGTGCTCGACCCTGCCGTGGAGTTCCTGGCCCGCCTTGCGGGTGGCGGTCCGGCGTTGGAGTTCGCGATCGGCACGGGGCGGGTCGCGATCCCGCTCGCTGCCCGAGGCATCTCGGTCACCGGGATCGAGCTCTCCCAGCCGATGGTCGACCGGCTGCGACGCAAGGTACCCGCGCAGGAGCTGCCGGTGGTGGTGGGCGACATGGCCACCACCACCGTCCCCGGTCGCTTCTCGCTGGTGTACGTCGCGTGGAACAGCATCGGGAACCTGTGTACGCAGGACGAGCAGGTGCAGTGCTTCCGCAATGCGGCCCGGCACCTGTTGCCGGGGGGTCGATTCGTCGTCGAGCTGTGGGTGCCCGGCATCCGGCGGTTTCCGCCGGGGCAGTCGGCGGTGCCGTTCGAGGTGACCGACCGGCACGTCGGCTTCGACACCTACGACATGGTCACCCAGCAGGGGACGTCGCACCACTACCGGCGGCTGGAGGACGGGAGCGTCCGCTACGGCTACAGCAACTTCCGCTACATCTGGCCGGCCGAGTGCGACCTGATGGCTCGGTTGGCCGGGCTGACCCTGGAGCAGCGGGTGGCGGACTGGACCGAGGCGCCGTTCACCTCGGACAGCGAGAGCCACGTGTCGGTCTGGCGCAAGCCGCTCGACGCCGCTGACCAGGGTTAGCCAGCCGAGCTGGCAGGTTTTGTCCTGCGTGGTCCGGAGGCCGCTGCCGCGCCGGCACCGGCAGCCTGCCGCACGGTGGTGCCGAGCACGTGGGCGATGACGCCACCGACTCTGACCCCGCTCCCGCTCGCCCGGGGCAGCCGACCCCGGGCGAGCGGCCCGGCGCTGCGCTGACGCTAGGCGCGCCGCTGCCACCAGCGGCGCTTCTCGGCCGGCGCCGGCGCCGGCTCCTCCTGCTCATCGTCCTGCGCGGCGCGGGCCAGCACCGCCGTCGCCAGCGCCCGGTCGTCCGGGCGGCAGCCGGGCGTGACGAGCATCAGCTGCGCCAGCGACTCCTCGATCGTGACCAGCCGGTTCGCCGCCACGGCCGCGTCGAGCCGGGCCCGGACCACCTGGCGGACCTCCGCCCGCAGCTCGGGCTCCCGGTACGCGGCGGTGACGAGCGCGAACAGCGCCGCGTCGGCGACCCAGTCCTCGACGCCGAAGGCGAGGTCCACCAGCACCTCGCGCCGGACCGAGGTCGACCACGGCTGGTCCTTGGCGTGGTGCAGGATGCCGAGGCACACCCACGGCTGCATGAGCCGGTACCAGTAGGTCGGCGTCGACGTGGCCAGGTGCTGCCAGCGCGCGGTGTCCGGCGGACCGGGCAGGTGGGCGAGCAGCCCGAGCAGGTCGGCCAGGGGCAGCTCACCGAGGGGGGCGGCCTTCACGTACCCGGAGAGCGGCGACGCCCACGGCTCCCCGGCGACCTCCTGCAGCAGCCGGACCGCGGCGCCCGACGGCGCAGGCCCGGCGGGCACCGGCTCGGTGCCGTCGTACCGCCAGATCGCGTACCGACCGGGCCGTACGGGCGTGCGGATGTCGGGGGCCGGGAACTCGGCGATGCCGATGTCGACCGGGCCGGCGACCCGGTGGCAGGCGGTCATGGCGCTCGCCGGCTCCGCCGCCGACAGCCCGAGGCCGGTGACCTCAAGCTGCTCGCCCCGGGCCCGGCGGCCACCGATCTCGTTGGCGACATTGGTGATCGCCTCGCTCGGCATCGGCACCCAGTTGAGCCAGGGGCGCTTCGCTCCCGCCAGGGCGAACACCACGTCGGTCATCCCGCACGGGTGTGGATCGTCGTGTACGGCCACCAGGTGCGCGACGTCGCCGGACGCGCGGAACCGCACCGCGTGCCGGGCCGCGTCGCGGTGCGGAAAGTTGGGGTCGTCCGCCATCTGACGCAGGTCGGCATCGGCATCGCCGGAAAGCATGGCGCGGAGCGTAACAACCCGGGCGGTCCATGGGGGACCCCGCCGACGGGCCGGGCAGCACTCCCGGCGACACACCGCCGACCCCTCGTGTCCTTGATCCGGCTGCGTACGCCGTTCACCCTGGTACGACGGTGGGGAACACGCGACGCCCGGGAGGTACCGATGACCGGTAGGCGGGAGACCGTGGAGGTCGACCCGGTGGTGTTCCGCGCGGTCTACGACTCGCCCGCCTCGCTGCCGGGCCGGCACCGCTGGACCACCCCCGAGTCGGACGTACGCCGGCTGGAGAAGCTGCTGAACATGCCGACGCGCAGCATCGGCGCGCCGCTCTGGGTCAGCGGCGACGAGCCGGACTGCCCGAAGTGCGGTCGCCGGGTGAACTGGTACGACATCGTCTCCTCGGCCCTGCACGGCGTGCACGACCGGGCGATGATCGCCCGGGTGATCCTCGGCGAGCGCAAGTACGTCAACACCGAGGTTCCCGACGCCATCCCCGGGGTGCACTGCGCCGACTGCCGCACCGCTATCGACGGCCTGCGCAGCTTCAAGTGCCACAACTGGGCGTACGCCTTTGAGGCGCTGGAGGAGATCGTCGAGCGGATGTCCGGCGGGGTGGGGCAGCCGGCACAACGCCGGCCCGCCTCGTCCTGACCCGCGGCTGAGAGCTGTCTGAGACTTCGGTGCCCTGACCGGCATTCACCCGCCATCCTCCAGGTGAACGGAGTATGAACGGTGGGTGAGGTGGATTCATGACTGACGCCGTGGCGACGGACGTCCCGGACATCAGCGCCGACTGGTACCGCGACATCGTCCAGTTCGCCGACCACACCCCGCAGCCGGTCCAGTGGTTCGCCACCCACTTCACCGAGGGAGCGATCGTGCTGCTCGGCATCCTGATGGTGCTGGCGGCGCTGACCAGGCTGGTCGGCGGCGACCTCCGGGGCCGGGCACTCGCCCTGGCCGCGCCGGTGGCGGTGATGCTGGCGTACGGCGCGAGCGAGGGGCTCAAGGACCTGGTCGCCGAGGACCGGCCCTGCCGCAGCCCGGCCGACCTGGTGATCGTCGCCGGCCACTGCCCGGCGGTCGGCGACTGGTCGTTCCCCAGCAACCACGCCACCATCGCGGGCGCGTTGGCCGCCACCGCGCTGCTGCTGCACCGGCGGATCGGCCTGGTGGCCGCACCGCTGGCCCTGCTCGCCGCGTTCTCCCGCACCTTCGTCGGGGTGCACTACCCGCACGACGTGGCCGCCGGCCTGCTGCTCGGCGTCGTGGTCGGCACCCTGCTCACCCCGCTCGCCGCCCGGCCCCTGGCCGAGATGCTGCACCGCCTCCAGCGCCCGGCCACCGCCCCACCCCACCCCGCCCGCCGCTGACCCGGCGTCCCGCCCCGGAGACCCGGTCTCGCCCCAGGCCCGTGGTCGCCAACGCCGGGCGCCGGAGCGGCCGGTTACCGTTGCCGGTGTGCGGGCGGAGGTGGGCGAGACGATCGGTTTCTCGGTGCTCGGCTCGATCAGGGTCGTCCGCGCCGGCGCCGAGCTGCCGCTGGGCGCCCGCCAGCAGCGCCTGGTGCTCGCGATGCTGCTGGTCCGGGCCGGTTCACCGGTCTCCCTCGCCGAGCTGGTCGACCTGCTCTGGGACGAGGAGCCCCCGGCCAGCGCCGCGAACGTCGTGCACCGGCACGTCGGCATGCTCCGGCGCCTGTTCGAGCCCGGCCTGCCCACCCGGGCGGCGGGTCGGCACATCCTCCGGGAGCTCTCCGGCTACCGGCTGCGCGCCGACGAGGAGTCCCTCGACCTGCTGAAGTTCCGGTCGCTGAGCCGGCTGGCGGGCCGGAGCCTGCAGGACGGCGACCCGGAGTCGGCGCTGCGGCATTCCCTCGACGGGCTGCGGCTGTGGCGCGGCCGGTGCGCTGCCGGGCTGGAACCGGCGTCCCGCCTGCATCCCGCGTTCCTCGCCGTGGAGGCCGAACGCGCCGAGGCGGTGCGCACGGCCGCCGACGCCGCCGAGCGCTGCGGCCGGATGAGCGCGGTGTTGGCGCCGTTGCGGCAGGCCGCCGAGCAGCACCCGCTCGACGAGTCGCTGCAGAGCCGGTTGCTGCTGGCGCTGGCCGCCGACGGCCGCCAGGCGGAAGCCGTCGAGGTGTACCGGGTGGTGCGCCGCCGGCTCGCCGACGACCTGGGCGTCGATCCGGGCGAGGAGCTGCGGGAGGCGTACGACCGGCTGCTGCACCAGCGCACCCGGCCGGCGCGTACCGAGCCGCCGGCGCCGCTCCCGCGGCCCGCGCAGCTGCCGCCGGACCTGCCCTTCTTCAGCGGCCGGGACGACTTGATCGCGGAGGCCCGCGCGGCGGTCGCGCGCCCGGGCGGGCCGGCGGTGCTCGCGATCGACGGCATGCCGGGGGTCGGCAAGACCGCCCTCGCCGTCCACCTCGCCCACGGGTTCGCCGGCGGTTACCCGGACGGGCAGCTCTATGTCGACCTGCGCGGATACGACGGGCGGGAGCCGGCGATGAGCCCCGCCGAGGCGCTGCGCGGCTTCCTCGGCTCGCTCGGGGTGCCGCAGGAGGGCATTCCCGCCGAGCTGCACGCCCAGGCGGGCATGTACCGCAGCAGCCTTGCCGGCCGGCGCCTGCTGATCGTGCTCGACAACTGCCGGGACGCCGAGCAGATCCGGCACCTGCTGCCGGGCGGCCCCGGCTGCCTGGTGATCGTCACCAGCCGCAGCCGGCTCAGCACCCTGCTGACCACGGCCGGCGCCCACCCGTTGCCGGTCGGCCTGCCGAGCGTCGACGAGGCCCGCGCGGCGCTCCTGGGGCCGCTCGGCGCCGGCCGCGTCGCGGCGGATCCGGCCGCGATCGACGCCATCATCGCCAGCTGCGGGCGGCTGCCGCTCGCGCTGGCCGTGGTGGCCGCCCGCGCGGCGAGCCTGGCGGGGACGTCATCGACGCAGATCGCCGCCGAGCTGGCCCGAGCGCCGGGGAGCCTGGACGGCTTCGACGACGACGATCCGCAGACCGGCCTGCGTGCCGTCTTCTCCTGGTCCTACCAGGCGCTCTCCGCCCCGGCCGCCCGGCTCTTCCGGCTACTGCCGATCCACCCTGGCCCCGACATGTCGATCGCCGGGGCGGCGGGCCTGGCCGGCGTGCCGCTGCGGAGCGCGCGGGCACTGCTCGGCGAGCTGAGCCGCGCGCACCTGATCGGCGAGGATCTGCCGGGCCGCTACCGCACCCACGATCTGCTGCTGGCCTACGCCACGGAGCTGGGCGAGGAACACGACGGCCCGGCCGAGCGCGCCGCCGCGGAGCTGCGCTGCCTGCGGTTCTACCGGGCCACCGGCTATGAGGCGCACCGCTGGCTGCTGACCTCCGAGTACCAACCGATGATCGAGCCGGGGCCGGGCGAGACACCGCTGCGCTTCGCCGGGCACGGCGACGCCATGCGCTGGTTCACCGCCGAGCGGCAGGTCCTGACCGCGCTGATCGGCCGGGCCGCCCGCCAGGGCCGGCACACCGAGGCCTGGCAGCTCGCCCTGGGCATGCAGCACTTCTTCGAACGCAGCGGCCGGTGGATCGACTGGACGACGACCGGCGAGGTGGCCCTCGAGGCCGCCCGGGCGGGCGGCGACCTGGTCGGGCAGGCCCGGATGCACCGCAGCCTGGCCGGCGCGGCCTACTTCCGGCACGAGCACGAGACCGCGATCGGGCACCTCGACCAGGCGCTCGAGCTGCTCGCCCGGCTTGGCCTGCACGGCGAGATGACCAGGGCCGCGATCAACCGGGCGATGATCCTGGCCGCCCAGGGGCGACACGAGGAGGTCGTCCGGGCGCTCTCCGCGGCGGTGGGGCCATGGACGGCCGGAGACCACAAACTGCTCGCGGACGTCCTGGTGATCATGGCCACGAGCTACGCCGAACTGGGCCGGGAGGAAGACGCCGTGCGCTGCGCCGAGCAGGCGATGGCGCTGTCGCGCGGAGCACGGTACCGGCTGGGCATCGCCGAGGCGTGGGAGGTGTTCGGCCGGGTGCACTCCGCCCGCCGGGAGCTCGGCAGGGCGGTCGACTGCTGGCGCGAGGCGGCCGTCGCCTACCAGGAGGCCTCGGCGTCGGCGCCGGCCGCGGAGGTGCTGGCAATGCTCGGCGACGCCCTCGCCGCCGCCGGCGATCAGGACGCCGCGGTGCGGGCGTGGCGGGAGGCGCTGACCCTGATCCCGTCCGCGCAGACGCCGACCGCCCGGCGGCTGGCCGGCCTGCTCGCGGTGGTCACGTCGCATCCCTGACCGACTGCGATCGGTGACGGCACTCGATCCGCACTTGCGCGTCAGTTCATTCACATCGATCGTCCCTAGGCTCGTGCCTCAGCCACCGTTGCTCCTGCCTGTGGGGGATGCCGTGCTGCGGGAACCCGACGAATCACCGGCCGGCCGGGCCGAGCGCATGACCGCGCTCCATGCGGACCACGCCCGCGCCGTGCTGCGTCTCCTGCTCGTGCTGACCCGCAGCCAGCGGCAGACCGCCGAGGATCTGCTCCAGGAGACGATGCTGCGGGCCTGGCGGCACCTCGACTCGGTGCCGGCCGAGCCCGACGCCGCCCGCCGGTGGCTGCTGACCGTCGCCCGGCGGCTCGTCATCGACGGCGTCCGGCTGCGGCGGGGCCGCCCGGCCGAGGTCCATCTCGTCGACATGACCTGGATTCCCGCTGGTGACGACACCACCGGCGCCGCACTGGCGGCGCACGCCATCCGGCATGCGCTCGGCCGGTTGAGCCCGGCGCAGCGCAGTCTGCTCTCCGACGTCTACCTGGTCGGGCGGTCAGCGGAAGAGGTCGCCGGCCGGCTGGGCGTGCCGATCGGCACGGTGAAGTCCCGGACCCACCATGCGCTGCGCGCCCTGCGCACCGGCCTCGAGGCGGCCTGAGCAGGGACGACTCCGCGGGCTGGCGGTCGTCGCTGAGTCGAAGCTCATAGTGCCGCAGCGCGCGCCCCTGTCATGCTGTGGCGATCGTGGCAACCGGCCCTGGACGGATCGCAGCAAGATGACCAGCCCGCTCTCGTTCGCGGTTCTCGGCCCGGTGCGCGCCTGGCGCGGCCAGTCCGAAATCGGTCTGGGCACCCGGCAGCAGCGGCTGATCCTGGCGTTGCTGCTCGCCCGGGCCGGCGGCGCGGTCAGCGTCGCCGAGCTCGTCGACCTGCTCTGGGAGTCCGACCCCCCACCCAGCGCGGTCAACGTGGTGCACCGGCACGTCGGGATGCTCCGGCGGCGCTTCGAGCCGGGCCTGCCGACGCGGGCAGCGGGCTCGGTGCTGATCCGCGACGGCGCCGAATACCAGCTGCGGATCGACGGCGAATCGCTCGACCTGCTGCGGTTCCGGCGCCTGGTCGCCGAGGCCGGTGGCGGCTTCGGCGAGCCGGCCGTCGAGCTCTACCGGGAGGCGCTGGCGCTGTGGCGCGACCGGTGCGCCGCGGACCTGCAGGCCGGCCGCCGGGCTCATCCGGAGTTCGTCGCGGTCGACGGCGAGCGGGTTGCGGCCGTCCGGGCGGCGGCCGACGCCGCCTTGCGGGCCGGGTGCGTTCCCGCAGTGCTGCCCGCGATCCGGCTGGCCGCCGAACACGAGCCGCTGGACGAGGCACTACAGGCGCGGCTGCTCCTCGCGCTCGCCGCGGACGGCCGGCGGGCCGAGGCCCTCGCGGCTTATGCCGACATCGAGCACCGGCTCGCCGACGAGCTCGGCATCCAGCCGGGCGGCAACCTGCGCGCGGCGCGGGACAGCCTGCTCGACCACGACTTCCCGGGCGACGGCCCCAGGTCGCGGCGCGGCGTCAGACCGGCCATCATTCGGTCCGGAGCGCCGCCCATCGGCGCGGAGGCCGAATTTGGCCGCCCGGCCTTCATTCGGTCCGGAGCGCCGCCTGGCGGGGCGGAGGCCGAATTATGGCCACCGGCCGAGCTGAAGTTGTCGCAGCCGACCCGGGTCGAGCCGCCGGCGCAGTTGCCGGCCGACCACCCCCACTTCACCGGCCGCCGCGGCGTCCTGGCCGCCGCGGCGGAGCTGCTGGCCGGAGACCGGCAGACCACGGCGCTGGTCATCGACGGAATGCCCGGTGTCGGGAAGACCACCCTCGCGGTGCACCTGGCCCACCGGCTGGCCGCCCGCTACCCCGATGGGCAGCTGCACGCGGACCTGCGGGGTTTCGACTCCGGCGAGTCGGTGATGGCACCGGGGGAGGCGTTGCGCGGCTTCCTCTGGTCTCTCGGGGTCGCCCCGGCCGCGATCCCGGCCGAGCTGCACGCCCAGGCCGGCCTCTACCGCAGCATCCTGGCCGAACGCCGGATGCTGATCCTGCTCGACAACTGCCGCGACTGGGACCAGATCCGGCACCTGCTGCCCGGCACCGGCGGCAGTCTCGTCATCGCCACCAGCCGCCGCCGGATCACCGGCCTGGCCACCCCGGTCGGCGCCCAACCGCTGCACCTCGACCCGCTGACCGACGCCGAGGCCCGCGAGCTGCTCGCCCGCCGGCTCGGCGACGCGGTGGCCGCCGACCCGGCCGCCGTCGACGAGATCATCGCGCGGTGTGGCCGGCTGCCGCTCGCCCTGGCGCTGGTCGCCACCCGCAGCGTCGGCCGGCCCGGGCTCAGCCTGCCCGCGGTCGCCGGTGAGCTGGCCGAGGCCGACGGCCGGCTGGCCGGCTTCGGGGACGCACACGCCCATCTGGAGGCGACCTTCTCCTGGTCCTACCGGGCCCTGACTCCCGAGGCAGCCCGGCTCTTCCGGCTGCTGCCCCTGCACCCGACCGGGGAGCTGACCACCGAAGCGGCGGCCGCCCTGGGCGGCCTGTCCCTGCGCGCCGCCCGCGGCCTGCTCGCCGAGCTCGGGGCGCAGCTGCTGGTCCAGCCCGGCGACGGCCGGTGGCGGATGCATGGTCTGCTGCGCGCCTATGCCGTGGAGCTCGGGGAGGAACACGACGACGCGGCCGAGCGGAACGCCGCCATCGAGCGGGTCCACGACTATTACCAGCGGAGCTGCTCTGGCACCGGTGACCCGGACGCGGCGCCGGTGGGCGCCGCGTCCGGGGCCCTCGCTCAGTACCGGTAGGCGCGGATGATGGTCTGCTTGACCGTGTTACCGCTGGTGTCCGTCGCGGCGGCCCGCAGCGAGACGAAGCCGGTGCCGGCCGGGTTGCGCACCCAGGCGACCCCCTTCTCGCCGGACCGCTGCACCGTCAGCTGCTGCCAGGTCTGGCCGTCGTCGAAGGACGCCTCGACGGTCAGGCTCGTGGTCTGGCCCGGCTCCGCCCCGATCTGACGGTCGAGCGAGACCGGGATCGCGAACAACTGGTCGGCCGGCGCCCGGTTGTCGATGTCGAGCTCCGGGGTGAACCGGACCGCCGTCAGCGGCAGCTTCACCAACTCGCCGTCGGCCACGTGTCCGGACTTGAAGGTCCACTCCGCGTCGACCACCGTCGAGAGGCTGAACACCGGGTCGCTGCGGAAGGTCGCGGCCAGCCGGTAGTCACCCGTCTCCGCGGGCACGTGCCAGGCCCAGGGCGTCTCGGTCCCGTCGCCGACCTTGACCCCGTTGCGGTAGAGGCTCACGTCCACGCTGCCGCCGCGAGTGAACCGGAAGCCCATGTGCCCGGAGCCGTCGCCGTGCAGCGGCCCCGGCCCGCCGATCTGGTCACCCCAGTACCGGGTGGCGAACTGCTGGCCGAAGTTCGGCTCCGGGAAGACCGGCCCGGCCACCGCGTTGGCCCACTTCACGTTGTACGTGCGGCCGGCCTTGAAGCTGGTCCACGCCGACTCGTAGTACGTGAACCGCCGCTGGAACGAGGTCGACTGCCACACCGCCTGCTTGTCCTGGTTGTAGTACTCGGTGATGGTGTTCGGCGCGTCGTAGGAGAAGCTCGGCTGGGCCTGGTACTCGTCGCGGTAGACCGGCGAGTTGCCGGGCGCGTGCGCGATCGCGGTCCGCGACACCGGTACGCCGGCCACGTCCGCGCTGATCTGGGAGCGGACCGTGGCGAAGTCACCCGCGTGCAGCTTGCGGGTCAGCCCGGTCATCATCTTCTCCGGCTCGTAGAGGTAGACCCGGTAGACGTACGGAGTGTTGTACACGCTGCCGTTCTGGGCCACCCCGGCCCAGATCGCATTGACGTACGAGACGAAGCCGGGCGTCTTGCCGGTCCCGATCTGCGCGGTCCGCACCTTGTCGAACGGGACGTTCATCAGCACGCCGTACGGGTCGTTGCTGCCCCAGATCTCCGGCTGCTCGGTCCGGATCGTCCAGCCGGACTCCTGCCAGACCGCAGCGGCCTTCGAGTTCGGCACCGACACCGCGATCGGCTTCGCCTGGCGGGTGTCCATGGTGAGCGCCTGATCCTTGGTCATGTCGAGGCTCGGGCGCACCAGCGTGGTGATGTCCGGGTTCGCCCAGTCGCCGGTCAACAGGTAGGTCTGGACCAGGTAGCGGCCCGCGCGGACCCGGTACCTGGTGGTCGCGGGGTCGTCGAACACCAGGACGGTCTGCCGGTCCAGGTCGGTCAGGACGGTCACCCAGCCCTGCTCGGCCGTGGGCGCTCCGCCGTCCGGCCCGATGAACTTGACGGTCAGGTCGTGGCGGACGACGTCGAGCGCGACCGGGGTCTGCACCTGCGCGCCGCCACCGGTGGCGGTCACCTCACCGCCGAAGTAGCGGTCCGGCAGGTCCGTGCCGGCCTGCACGTTGACGGTCACGGTGGCGGTGCCGCCGGCCGGGACCGTCACCGAGGAGGCGCTGAGGCTGAACAGGCCGGCCGGCGCCGGGGCGCCGTCGGCGTCCTTGGCGTCGAGGGAGACGGCCAGGGTGAGGTCGGCAGAGCCGCCGTTCGCGTACGTGACGGTGCGCTGCTGCGCGGTGGTGTTCCGCTCGAAGGCGATGCTGACCGGGCTCGCCGTGACGTCCTGCCGGATCGCCCGGGCGACGTTGAGGAAGCCCGCGCCCTGCTCGTAGACCCCGATGGCGGCGTTCGGCTGCGCGGCCGCCATCAGCGTGGACTTGATCCGCTCAGGCGCCCAGTCCGGGTGCTGCTGGAGCAGGATCGCCGCCGCGCCGGCCACGTGCGGAGTCGCCATCGAGGTGCCGGAGAGGCTGGCGTACTGCGGGTTCTCGTCGTCCGGCCACAGGTCCGAGGTCGAGCTGCGGGCGGCGACGATGCCGACGCCGGGCGCGGTGATGTCCGGCTTGATGCCGGCGTCACCCACGCGCGGACCCCGGCTGGAGAACTCGGCAAGCTCACCGGTCTTGGTCACGGCGCCCACGGTCAGCGCCTCGGCCACGTCGCCGGGCGAGCTCACCGTGGACTCGCCGGCCAGGCCGGAGTTGCCCGCGGCGACGACGAAGAGCACGCCGTAACGGTGGGTGAGGTCGGCCAGGGCAGCCTCGATCGGGTCGGTGTCCGGGCTGTCCGGGCCACCGAGGCTCATGTTGGCGACCTTGACGCCCTGCTGCGCCGCCCAGGTCATGCCGGCCACGATCGCCGACTCCGGGCAGCCCTCCTGCATGCAGACCTTGGCGCTGTAGATGGTCGCGCCGGGCGCCATGCCCTTGTAACGGCCCTGCGACGCGGCCCCGCTGCCGGCGATGGTGGAGGCGACGTGGGTGCCGTGGCCGACCCGGTCCAGGTTGTCCGGGTCCGAGGTGAAGTTCTCCGCGGCGGCGACGCGGTCGGCCAGGTCGGGGTGGGTCAGGTCGACGCCGGTGTCGATCAGGCCGACCTTCACCCCCGTGCCCGTCCAGCCGGCCTGCCAGGCCTGCGGCGCGCCGGTCAGCGGGACGCTGACGTCGAGGGTGGGGTGGCGCAGCCCGTCGAGCCAGATCTTGTCGAACCCGGCCCGCAGTTGCCGCTCGGTGCCACTCGTGGCGGATGTGAGGCTGTTCCAGAAGGACACCGCGTCCGCGCGGTTCTCCGCGACCGCGCTCAATCCGGAGAGTTCCCGGGTGGTCCGGGCGCCGGCGAGGCGGGCGGGGGCGGCGCCGCTGTGCTGGACGATGAGCGGCAGGGTGGCCCGGGTGTCGTCGTAGCCGAACCCGACCTGCATCGAGATGTCGAAGAGCCGCTCGTCGAGCTTGCCCCGGTTGAGCAGGCCGACGGCGTCGGCGGGGATGACCCGCACGTCCTTGCCGGCGCTGTGGGTGATGAACGGGATCCGTTCCCGTCCCTTGCCCGGCACGACGTCGACGGCCGTCTGGCCATTCTTGGTGCTGACGTGGACGGTGTCGCCGGTGAGCAGAGTGACCGTCCGGGGTTTGGACGCGACCGCGGGTGGGGTCGCCGGCTTCGCGGCCTGCGGCTGCGCCGACGCCGGTGAGGCGCCCGGTGTCACCGCCGAGACGCCCAGCACGAGTAGTGCCAGCGCCGATATCTTGCGAACTGAACGCATCTTTCTCCCTGGATGAGCGCGAGAGGTAATCCGGGTGGTCCGGACGTGACCGGCGGGTGAAAGTTCACCTGGAGTGATCTGGGTCACAGTCGCGCCATCGCAGACCTGGGCGATCCGGCGTCTACCAGGCCCAGGTGGCGAGAAGGAGGGTGAGCGTGGTGGCCAGGATCAGGAACGGGCCGAAGGGCAGGTGGCTGGACCAGCGGACCCGACGGGCCGCCAGCAGCGCCAGGCCGACCAGCGCGGCGAGAGCGAGGCTGAGCACCAGGCCGGCGATCAGCACCGGCCAGCCGTACCAGCCGAGCAACGCCCCGGCCCCGAGCGCGAGCTTGGCGTCGCCGAGCCCGAATCCGCGCCAGCCGAGCAGCAGGGTGGTGCTCGCGAAGCCCACCCCGAGGACGAGCCCGGCCGCGACGGCGCGCAGCCAGGGCGCCGGCCCCGCCCCGGCCAGCGCCACAACCCCGAGCAGCGCCCAGGTGCCGGCCGCGGCCGGGTAGGTGAGCCGGTCCGGCAACCGGTGCACGGCGAGGTCGACCAGGGCCAGCGGCACCGCCCAGGCGAGCCACCACGCCATCGCCGCGCGCTCGCCGACCGGCCCGCCGGCCAGCACGACCACCGCCGTCACGGCCACCAGGGCCAGTTCCACCCCGCCGGGTGCCGCGCCGATCCGGTCGCGGCACGCCGGGCAGCGGGCCGAGCGCCGGCAACGGCCGGTCCAGGCCGATCGGCGCGCCGCAGCCGTCGCACCCCGTCCGGTCCGGCGATCCCGGGGGTACGGCGTACCGGGCGACCGCCAGCCGGATCAGCGGTACGACCGCCAGGGCGGCGAGCAGGCGTACCGCCGGACGGCCGGTGGCGGTCGCCGGGCGGGTGCGCCGGACCCGTTCGGCGGTCACGCCGGTTTCCCCGAGCGGTTGCACACCGTTCCACTATGGAGCACGGAGAGTGATTTTCCCCCGCCGGATGTGTGAATCGACGACGGCGCCCGGCAGCATGCCACCGGCCGACTGGTGGTGCGCCCGGCGTCCCCGTCGAAGCCGGCCCCGACATCCGGGGGCGGATCGGGCGCGACCGCGCACGGGAGCGGGGCCGGAACGACCGGTCAGACGCCGAAGGCCAAGCCCTCGCCGTCCCGGGCCGGGGCTCCGAGGTCGACGGAGCCGGCCGGCGCGCCCCCGGCGATGGCGGCGGGCGCCTCCCGGGCCACCGCCGACGACGAGGGGATCAACCAACCGCTGGCGATCTCGGCGGTGCTGGCGGTGGCGAGCATCGTCGGCGCGCAGATCGGCCTGCGCCGCCGCCCGGCCGCCCGCGCGCTGGTCACCGGCCGCCACCGCAAGGACTGACCGGGCCACCCGGTAGGGCGAGGGTCAGGGGAGGCGGGCCTCGAGACGGCCGTCGACGATGCGGGTGGGGAGGACGACCTGGTCGTTGCCGGACGGGCCGTGCACCACCTCGCCGCCGTTGAGCCGGAACGCGCTGCCGTGCCACGGGCAGACCACGCAGGCATGCCCGTCGATTTCCTGCACGTCGCCCTCGCCGAGCGGTCCACTCTGGTGCGGGCAGCGCTCCAGCATCACCGTCACGTCGTCGCCGTGCCGGTAGAGGATCACCGAGACGTCGTCGATCTCGCGGGTGACCAACTGCCGCTGCGGCAGGGTGGTCAGGTCGCCCACCGGGTGCCAGCCCTCGCTGATCAGGTGCAGCTCGGAGATGCTCTGGCTGACCTGGGCGCCCTGCTTGTACGCGAGGTGCCCGCCCAGGTACGCCCCGCCGCTCGCGGCCGACAGGCCGAGGTACGCCAGCGCCCGACCCATGCCGTGCCGGCCGTTCAGCCGGGCCACGAGGGAGCCCGCGTACAGGCTCAGACCCACGACGTTCGCGGCGGCGTGCACCAGGCCGACCCGGCGCTGGTCGCGGGCGAGCCCGGCCCAGTCGTTGAGCCCGGCCACGGCCGCCGGCAGTGCGCTGGCCGTACCGACCCCGATCAGGGCGGTGGCCGCCTTACGCTGGCCGGGCAGCAGATCGACGATCGCCGCCGAGATCCACGCGCCCACCGGCACCTGCACCATCGCCGGGTGCAGCGGGTGCCCCAGCCAGACGCCGTGCAGCAGGTCCCGGATCCGCTGCGAGCGCAGGGTGCCCTGGACGGCGCGCTGTAACCGGTCACCCGCCCGGTCCAGCGCCGTGGCCTGTTCGAGTTTCGTCAGAAGTTCGCGCACCTTCTCCGACTTCCCGGCAGGAGCGACCGCAAACCGGGTGACGGGTACAGAGCACGCCGGTCACCCGATCGAGGGTCACAACCCGACACGCCCACATCATCTGGTGTTCTGGCTTTTCCGTCACCACTACATCTAGGATCACTCGTACTGCTGGTTCGACCTCATGGTCGGCCAGGCGCGGCGCCCGCCAGGTGCCGCGCCGAACAGGGAACCCGGTGCGAATCCGGGACTGCCCCGCAGCGGTGAGCGGGAACGACCGCCGTCATCAGCACTGGGCCCGACGGGGCCTGGGAAGCGACGGCCAGTAGGCAAGCGCGGAGACGCGCCGGCCCGCGAGTCCGAAGACCTGCCAGCAGGGCGTGCCGTCCGGCGCGCGTACCACCTCGAGGCCTCGCGGGAGGGCCGCCGAGCCGTACGGAGCATCGCCGGCACACCGACCGGCGGCGGTCCGGCGTGCCGTCGCGCCCTCCCGGGCGGTCCACATCGACCACTCAGGGGAGCACATGACGGCGGCATCCACCCTCGCCCCGCCCGCGGCGGAAGCACTGCGGGAACTGTTGCACCGGCACCACCACGACCTGCCCGACACCGACCCGGACCGGATCCTGGCCCTGGTCGAGTCGGGGCGTACCGCCCGGGCCGACCAGGCCGAACTGATTGAGCTGGCGATCGCGGCGGCGGCCGGCCTGACCGCCGAGGAACCCGCGTACGCGAAGCTCGCCGCGCGGCTGCTCGCCGGGCGGATCGCGGACGAGACGGCCGCGCAGGGCATCGACAGTTTCAGCGACAGCGTCGCCGCCGCGTACGCGGAAGGGCTGCTGGACCCCGGATTCGCCGGCTTCGTCGCGGCGCACGCCGACGCCCTCGACGGCCTCGTCGACCACGCCCACGACGACACGTTCGAGTATTTCGGCCTGCGCACGCTGTACGACCGTTACCTGCTGCGCCACCCCGGCGGCCGGGCGGTGCTGGAACGGCCGCAGCACTTCTGGCTGCGGGTGGCCGCCGGCCTGTCGGACACCGTCGAGGAGGCCGGCGAGCTGTACCGGGCGATGGCCGGGCTGGCCTACCTGCCCAGCTCGCCGACGCTGTTCAACGCCGGCGCCCGGCACCAGCAGCTCTCCTCCTGCTTCCTGGTCGACTCGCCCCGGGACGAGCTGGAGTCGATCTACGAGCGCTACACGCAGGTGGCGAAGCTGTCCAAGTTCGCCGGGGGGATCGGCATCTCGTGGTCCCGGGTGCGCTCGCGGGGGTCGCTGATCCGGGGCACCAACGGCCGGTCCAACGGCATCGTGCCCTGGCTGCGCACGCTGGACGCCAGCGTGGCGGCGGTCAACCAGGGCGGCCGGCGCAAGGGCGCGGCCTGCGTGTACCTGGACACCTGGCACGCCGACATCGAGGAGTTCCTGGAGCTGCGGGACAACACCGGCGACGACGCCCGGCGTACGCACAACCTCAACCTGGCCAACTGGGTGCCGGACGAGTTCATGCGCCGGGTCGAGGCGGACGCCGACTGGTCGCTCTTCGACCCGAAGGAGGTGCCGGAACTGGTCGACCTCTGGGGTGACGAGTTCGACGCCGCGTACCGGGCGGCGGAGGCGGCCGGCCGGGAGGTACGGACCCTGCCGGCGCGCACCCTGTACGCGCGGATGATGCGGACCCTGGCGCAGACCGGCAACGGCTGGATGACCTTCCGGGACGCGGCGAACCGGACCTGCAACCAGGTCGGCAACGGTGGCGGGGTGTTGCACCACTCCAACCTGTGCACCGAGATCCTCGAGGTGACCAGCGACGACGAGACCGCCGTCTGCACCCTCGGCTCGATCAACCTGGCCGCCCACCTGCTGCGCCCCGGCGGGCCGGGGGCCGCCGCGGGCGTGGACTTCGCGGCGCTGGCGCGGACCGTACGCCTCGCGGTCGGCGCGCTGGACCGGGCGATCGACCGGAACTGGTTCCCGACCGAGCAGGCGGCCACCGCACACCGGCGGTGGCGACCCCTCGGTCTCGGCGTGATGGGGCTGGCCGACGTGTTCGCCGCGCTGCGGCTGCCCTTCGACTCCCCGGCGGCGCTGGCGCTCTCCACCCGGATCGCCGAGGAGATCGCTCTGGCCGCGTACGACGCCTCGGCGGACCTGGCGGCGGCCCGCGGGGCGCACCCGGCGTACCCGCTGACCCGGGCGGCCGGCGGGGTGCTGCACCCGGACCACTGGCCGGACGCCCGGCCCGCCCGGCCGGACGCCTGGGCGGCGCTCCGTGAGAAGATCGCCCGGCACGGGCTGCGCAACTCGCTGCTGGTGGCGATCGCCCCGACGGCGACGATCGCCTCGATCGCCGGCTGCGCCGAGTGCGTGGAGCCGCTGGTCTCCAACGTCTTCAAGCGGGAGACCCTGTCCGGGGAGTTCCTCCAGGTCAACCGGTACCTGGTCGCCGACCTGAAGCGGCTGGGCCGGTGGACGCCGCAGACCCGGGGCGCGATCAAGCGAGCGGACGGCTCGGTGCAGGACCTGGACCTGCCGGCGGAGCTGAAGGCGTTGTACCGCACCGCCTGGGAGCTGCCACAGAAGGCGCTGATCGACCTGGCCGCCGCGCGGGCGCCCTACGTCGACCAGTCGCAGTCGCTCAACCTGTTCCAGGCCGCCCCGACCATCGGCCGGCTCTCCTCGATGTACGCGTACGCCTGGCGGGCCGGCTTGAAGACCACCTACTACCTGCGCTCCCGCCCCGCCACCCGGATCGCCCAGACCACCGTGGCGGCCGAGAAGGTCCCCCTGGTCACCCTGTCCGTCAGCGACGGCGACGCGGTCGCCTGCTCCCTGGAGAACCCGGAAGTCTGCGAGGCCTGCCAGTGACGATGCTGCTCGACCCCGGCATGGACCTGACCCTGCGACCGATGCGCTACCCGGACTTCTACGAGCGGTTCCGGGCCGCCATCCGCAATACCTGGACCGTGGAGGAGGTGGACCTGGCCTCCGACGTACCCGATCTGGCGAAGCTCTCGGCCGGCGAGCGGCACCTGGTCCACCGGCTGGTGGCGTTCTTCGCCACCGGCGACTCGATCGTGGCGAACAACCTGGTGCTCAACCTCTATCAGCACGTCAACGCGCCGGAGGCGCGGCTGTACCTCTCCCGCCAGCTCTACGAGGAGGCGGTGCACGTGCAGTTCTATCTGACCCTGCTGGACACCTACCTGCCGGACCACGCCGAGCGGGCGAAGGCGTTCGCGGCGATCGAGCACATCCCGTCGATCCGCGACAAGGCGGAGTTCTGTTTCCGGTGGATCGACTCGATCGGGGAACTGCACCGGCTGGAGACCCGGGCGGAGCGCCGCGGGTTCCTGCTCAATCTGATCTGCTTCGCCGCCTGCGTGGAGGGACTCTTCTTCTACGGCGCCTTCGCGTACGTCTACTGGCTGCGCTCGCGCGGCCTGCTGTCCGGCCTGGCCACCGGCACCAACTGGGTGTTCCGCGACGAGTCGATGCACATGGAGTTCGCCTTCACCGTGGTGGACACCGTCCGGGCCGAGGAGCCCGAGCTCTTCGACGTCGCCATGGCGGAGCAGGTCCGGCAGATGCTGGACGAGGCGGTCACGGCGGAGCTGGCCTTCGCCCGCGACCTCTGCGGTGACGGCCTGCCGGGCATGAACACCGCCGACATGCGGCGTTACCTGGAGTACGTGGCGGACGCCCGGCTCGCCCGGCTCGGGCTTGCACCGGCGTACGGGTCGACCAACCCGTTCCCGTTCATGGAGTTGCAGGACGTGCAGGAACTGACCAACTTCTTCGAGCGGCGGGTGTCGGCGTACCAGGTGGCGGTCGGCGGCGCGGTCAGTCTGGACGACGAGTTCTGAGCGACGGGTGGTCCGGGTCCGCACCGCACGGACCCGGACCACCCGGTACGTACTGCCCGGCCGTCACTTGACCGCCCGTCGAATCATGGCGGGATGAGCGTGTTCGACGACGGAACGGTGCTGGGGCTCCTCCGCCTGCTGATCGTGGTCCTGAGCCTCTTCCTGATCGGAGTCGGCATCCGGACCGCCGTGACACGTCAGGTCCCGCCGCTCTGGCTCCGCTTCGCGCGTCCGGGCCGGACGGCGCGCACCCAGCCCGTCCGGATCGGTGGTGGCGTCGCGCTGGTCGGTGCGAGTCTCCTGCTCCAGCAGGTGCCGTTCCTGATCCAGATGCCCCACGCGCTCGCCGGCACGCTGCTCATGGTGGCGCTGGCCCTCGTGATCACCGCAATGGGATGGCTCCTCCTGCGCCGGGACTGACCCACCGCCTGGCCCGCCGCCAAGGACCTCGCCGTGGTTGATCCGTCCAGGTCATCAAGTTCGTAGTCTCTCCGCACGAGTCACCAGAGCAGGACCGGGAGCGACGCCGTGCATGACGACGACGAGGCACCGCCCGCCGCTGGGCGGAGGCCGGTGGCTGGCCCCGCAGAGGCGGGAAGCCTGGCGCGGCGGCCACCGTCGAGGGCATGCTGACCCGATGGGGGTACGCGTCGAGCACGCCGGACCGGTGACCACGGTGATCCTGGACCGGCCGGAGGCCCGCAACGCCGTCGACGGCCCGACCGCCCGGGCCCTGGCGGACGCCTTCCGCGCCTTCGAGGCCGACCCGGACGCGGCGGTCGCCGTGCTCTGGGGCGCCGGTGGCACGTTCTGCGCGGGCGCCGACCTCAAGGCCATCGGTACGCCGCGCGGCAACCGGGTCGAGCCGGAGGGCGACGGCCCGATGGGTCCGACCCGGATGCGGCTGTCCAAGCCGGTCATCGCCGCGATCTCCGGGTACGCCGTGGCCGGCGGCTTGGAGCTGGCGCTCTGGTGCGACCTGCGGGTGGCCGAGTCGGACGCCACGCTGGGGGTGTTCTGCCGGCGGTGGGGCGTACCCCTGATCGACGGCGGGACGGTCCGCCTGCCCCGGCTGATCGGCGAGAGCCGGGCCATGGACCTGATCCTCACCGGCCGCCCGGTCCCCGCCGCCGAGGCGTACGCGATGGGTCTGGTGAACCGGCTGGTGGCGCCGGGTGAGGCCCGGGCGGCGGCCGAGCGGCTCGCCGCGGAGATCGCCCGCCACCCGCAGACCTGCCTGCGCAACGACCGGGCGGCGCTGCTCGCCAACGCCGGCCTGCCAGAGCCGGAGGCGATGGCCACCGAACTGGCCTTCGGCATGGAGTCGCTGATCACGGACGCGATGAAGGGAGCGGCCCGGTTCACCGCCGGCGCGGGCCGGCACGGTGCCGCCCCGGAGGACGACACCGCGCGCGCCGAGGCGAGGGAGAGGTCTACCTGACGACCTCGGCGTGGGCCGGCGGCTCGACCTTTACCGGCAGGCCGTAGTCGGAGAAGGCCATGGTCACCTGGACGCTCGTCGGCGGACCGGTCTGTCCGTCCTTGTTCCAGACGAGGGTGACTTCGTAGTCCAGTTTGGCGATCCGGTCGTCGGCGTCGAGCGTCACGTCACCCACGACCTTCTCGCGCCCCAGCGGGGCGCCGGCATCGAAGCCGGCGGCCTTGCCGGTGGGCTCGACGCTGAAGTGATAGGCCCGCTGGCCGGTCTTGGTGACCGTCGCGCCGTTCTCCTTCAGCACCTGGAACAGCCCGTCCTGGCCCGAGGAAGCACCCAGGGCGCCGCCCATCGCCACGTCGAAGGGCAGGAAATCCCGCTTGCCCGGGTACCGCTTCCAGGGCATCTTCCGGTTGCCGTCGGCTCCGCCGACGTAGTACACCCCGTCGACCAGCCGGTCCTCCTGGAAGCTCAGCCCATCCGGGAACGGCGTGCGCAGGTAGCCGCTGGCCGTTGCCGGGTCGAATGCGCCCGTCGTGGTCTCCGACCAGTTCGGATCGACCTGGACGGCCCTGCGCACCGTGACCCGGTAGCTGGTGTTCTCGCTCGCGGCGACGGCGGCGGCCAGCTCCATCCGTGGGGACGCGACTGCCGGCGAGGACGCCTCGGCGACGACGGCCGGGCGGTCTGGCGTCGGCCGGTGGACCAGCGTGGCCGTACCGACCGTGCCGAGCGCGAGCACGGCGAGGGTGCCGCTGACGAGGGTGCCGGTCCGACGGCGGCGGGCCCGGCGGCCCCGCTCCAGCAGCATGCCGGCCGGCGCGGCCGAGTCCGGCTCGCCGTCGACGAGGGCGTGCAGCCGGCTGGCGAGTCGCTCATCGAGGTTGGTCATGCGAGGTCACCTGCTTCCCGTGTAGGAGGGCTGTTGCAAGAGGTGGCGGAGCTTGTCCAGGGCCCGGGAGTGCTGGCTCTTGACCGTGCCGACGGAGCAGCCCAGCAGCCGGGCCACCTCCCGCTCCGGCAGGTCCTCGTAGTGGCGCAGCACCACCACCGCGCGCTGCCTCGGCGGCAACGCGCGGAGCGCCCGACGCAGCCCGACGGCGTCGTGGTCGGGATCGGCCTGCGGCGCGGCCCGGTCGGGGACCTCGGCGACGAGGTTCTCCCGCCGGCGCCGCCGCCAGAACGAGGTGTGGTTGTTCACCAGTGCCCGGCGAAGGTAGGCGTGCAGGTCGTCGCTGTGGGACAACCTGCGCCACCGCTCGTACATCCGGACCAGGCTGTCCTGGAGCAGCTCCTCGGCCCGCCACCGGTCCCCGGCCAGGAGCATGGCCAGCCGGATGTGGCGGCGCCAGGCCTCCTCGACGAAGGCCACGTACGCGGCGTCCGCCGTCGACAGTCGCGTGTTCTGGTCGGTCACGCCCCTACCACGCACCGACCTTCCGAAAGGTTGTCCGGCCCGGGCCGGACGATCACTTCAGACTGCGCAGCGCGTCCTCGATGGCGCGGTGGAAGGTCGGGTACGCGTAGATCATGTGCCGGAGCTGGCTGATCGGGACGGCCGCGTGCACCGCCACCACCAGCGCCGCCAGCACCTCGCCACCGGCCGGGCCGACCGAGGTGGCGCCGACCAGCACGCCCTGGTCGGCGTCGGCGATCAGTTTGATGAAGCCCGCGTTACCCGCCTTGTGGATCCAGCCCCGGGCGGACGCGGTCAGGTCGGCGTACCCGATCTGGAGGTTGATGCCGCGGTCGCGGGCCTGCTGCTCGGTGAGGCCGACCGCGCCCACCTCGGGGTCCGTGAAGGTGACCCGGGGCAGCGCCCGGTAGTCGGCGATGGGGACGCTGCCGGCGGCGGCGGACGGCCCGCCGGCGCTCATCGCCCCGCCGACCGCGCTGACCACCCCGGCCGCGCCGCCGACCACGCTGGCGGTGCCGCTGGCGTCCGGGCCGCCCTGGGTGCGCCGCATGTGGTCGAGCACGTCGGCGACGACGATGCCCGCCTGGTACATGGCGATGTGGGTGAACGCGCCCTCGCCGGTGAGGTCGCCGACCGCCCAGATCCCCTCGGTGACGTGCATCCGCTCGTTCACCGGCAGGTAGCGCTGCCCGGCGTCCAAATCGACCGTGTCCAGGCCCAGCTCCTCCAGGTGCGCCCGGCGGCCGGTCACCACCAGCAGCTGCGCACCGGTGTACGCGGCGCCGTCGGCGTGCACGGTGAAGGTGGCACCGTCGTGGCTGACCCGCTGGGCGCGCACCCCGGTCTCGATGGTCACTCCGTCGGCGCGCAGCGCCGTCGCGGCGATCTCGGCGGCCTCCGGCTCCTCGACGGCGAGCACCCGGTCGGCCGCCTCGATCACGGTCACCCGGACGCCGAACCGGGCGAAAACCTGGGCCAGCTCCAACCCGATCGCCCCGCCGCCGAGCACCAGCAGCGTCTCCGGCAGCTCCTCGACCTCGATCGCCTCGTGGTTGGTCCAGTACGGGGTGTCGGCCAGCCCGTCGATCGGCGGGACGGAGGGGCGGGTGCCGGTGCCGAGCACGATCCCGAACCGGGCCTGGAAGACCTGGTCGCCGACGCGTACCCGGCCCGGGCCGTCGAGCCGGCCGCTGCCCCGGACGAACCGGCCGCCCTTGCCGGTGAAGCGGTCCACCGCCACCGTGTCGTCCCAGGTGTCGGTGGCCTCCTCGCGGATCCGCTTCGCCACCGGCGCCCAGTCGGGCCGCACCTCGGCCGAGCCGGCCAGCTCGTTGACCCGGTGCGCCTCGGCCAGCGCGTTGGCCGCCCGGATCATCATCTTGCTGGGAACGCAGCCCCAGTACGGGCATTCGCCGCCGACCAGGTCCCGCTCGATCCCCACGACGGTGAGGCCGGCCTCGGCGAGCCGCCCGGCCACCTCCTCGCCGCCGACCCCGAGCCCGACCACGACCACGTCCACCAGTTCCGGCTCCGCCATCCCGTCAGCATTCCGCACCGCCGGGTCGTCGGCCACCAGACCGGGCCGGAATTCCCGCGCCGGTAATCCTCGGGACCGCCTACCGTGGCCGGATGCACGCGCGCTTCGCCCCGGTCCGGGACTGCTTCCACGACCTCTTCGCCGCTGGCCGGGAGACCGGCGCGGCGCTGACGATCTGGTACGACGGCACGCCCGTGGTCGACCTGGCCGGCGGCTCCCGCGCGGCCGTGCCGCCCGGGAGCGCGGTTCCGGCGGCCGGGGCCGACCAGCCGTGGCGACCGGACACCCTGGTCAACGTCTATTCGGTGGGCAAGCCGGTGGCGGCGCTCTGCCTGCTCGCGCTGGTCGACCGGGGACGGGTCGACCTGGACGCGCCGGTGTCCGCGTACTGGCCGGAGTTCCGCACCCCGGCCACCGTGCGGCAGGTGCTCAGCCACACCGCCGGGCTGCCGGCGTTCCCGGTGCCCCGGCCCGCCGAGGCGGTCGCCGACTGGGGGCTGCTCTGCGCCGACCTGGCCGCCGCCGAGCCCGAGTGGGCGCCGGGGTCCGTCGCGGGCGAGCACGCCTGGACGTACGGGCATCTGGTGGGCGAGCTGGTCCGCCGGGTGGACGGGCGGCCGGTGGGGCGGTTCCTGGCCGAAGAGATCGCCGGGCCGTGGCGCCTCGACCTGGCCTTCGGGCTGGCCGCGGCGGACCAGCGGCGCTGCGCCGACCTGTCGTACGAGGATCCCGGCTGGCCGATTCGGATGCTTGGCGATCCGGGCTCGCTGCGGGCCCGGGCGCTCGGCAACCCGGCCGGCGGACTGGACCTGGCGGTGCTGAACGGCCCACGGTGGCGGTCCGCCGAGATGCCGGCGGTGAACCTGCACGCCACCGCCGCGGCCCTGGCCCGCCTGTACGCGGGCCTGCTGGCCGGCGGCACCCTCGACGGGGTGCGGCTGTTCAGCCCGGAGCTGGTCGCCGAGGCGACCCGGGTGCAGTACGACGGGCCGGACCTGGTGCTGGACCGGCGGGCGTACTGGACGTTGGGCATGCAGTGGGAGCCGGACGGGAGCTGGGGCATGGGCGGGATCGGCGGGAGCAGCGCCTGGGCCGACCCGGACCGCGGCTACACCTTCGCGTACGCGACCGCCCGCCTCGCCGACCACGACCGCGTCGAGGACCTGGTCGAGGCCCTCCACTCCTGCCTCTGACTGGTTAGGAGGGGGCCCCGGTACAACGCCAGGCGTTAACCGGGGCCCCTTCCTTTCAGGCCACCAGGGCCGGCTGGGGCGCGGGGCCGGGGAGCGGTACCGGCGTGCCGGTCGGGGTCAGGAGGGCTCGCGCGGCCACTGCCACCCGCCGCCGCTGCGGTACCAGGGCCCGCCGCACGAAGACGTCGTAGCCCTGGGCGGCCACCTCGTCGAGGATCCCGCCGTAGAGCGCGTACGCGGTGCGCATGCAGGCCTGTGAGGCGGGGACGAGCAGCGGGATGCCCGGCGCGGCGGCCAGGTAGTGGGCCTGGGCGCGGGTCACCTCGTACTCGATCAGGGCGCGGATGTTCGGGGTGGCGCGGCCGGCGGCCCGGGCGGCGAGCAGGTCGGCCCGGCTGACGTCGAACCGAGCCAGGTCCTCGTCCGGCAGGTAGGTGCGGCCCCGGTCCAGGTCCTCGGCGACGTCCCGGATGAAGTTGGTGAGCTGGAACGCGAAGCCGAGCTGCCGGGCCGGCTCCCGGGCGGCGGCCGGGTCGGAGCTGCCCAGGATCGGCAGCATCATGGTGCCGATCACGGCCGCCGAACCCTCCATGTAGTCGAGCAGGTCGTCGTAGGTCGGGTACGACGCGACCGTCAGATCCATCGCCATGCTGCGCAGGAACGCCGCGAAGTCGGCGCGGTCCAGGTCGAAGACGGCAATGGTGTGCAGCACGGCGGGGAGCAGCGGGTCGTCGGTCCGCTCCCCGTGCAGGCCGGCCAGGAAACGGTCGGACCACTGCCGGAGCCGGACGGCCCGCTCGGCGGGCGGCCGGTCCTCGGTCCGGTCGACGATCTCGTCGGCGTACCGGGTGAAGCCGTAGAGGGCGTGCACGTGCCGCCGTTTCCACCCGGGCAGCAGCCGGGTGGCGAGATAGTAGGTGCGGCCGTGACGTCGGTGCAGGTCGCGGCAGCGGTCGTAGGCAGCGGTGAGATCGGTGTCCACCGACCCTCCTCCCATTCGACGCAGCAATCGACGCAACTCGTAACCCTAAGGTACGCTCGCGCCCATGGCCAACGACGCCGCTACGGGTAACGCGCTCCGGGTCGCGCCGGCACAGCCGGGAGCGACCGGCGATCCGGTCGACGGCGTGCTGGCCGCGTTCACGATGGACCTGGTGCGGGCCGTCGACGAGACCCTGGTGGCGTTCCTCACCACCGAGGTGGACTCGCTCACCGAGATCGACGCGGCGATGGGCGGCTTCGCCGCGACGGCACGCGACTGCGTGCTGGCCGGCGGCAAGCGGGTCCGCCCGACGTTCGCGTACTGGGGATGGCGCGGGCTGACCGGCGGCGATCAGCCGCTCGCCGGGGTGCTGCCGGCGCTCGCCGCGCTGGAACTGCTGCACACCTTCGCGCTGGTGCACGACGACGTGATGGACGCCTCCGACACCCGACGGGGCCGGCCCACCGCGCACCGGGCCGCCGCCGCCCGACACCGGGCCGCCGGGCTCACCGGCGACCCGGACCGGTACGGCGAGACCGTGGCCGTGTTGATCGGCGACCTCTGCGTGGTCTGGGCCGACCGGCTGATGGCGCACGCGACGGTGCCCCCGGACCGCCTGCTCGACGTCCGGCGCTGCTACGACCAGATGCGGGTCGAGACCGTCGCCGGGCAGTTCCTCGACGTGCTCGGCGAGCACGACGCGGCGAACTGGTCGGTGGACCGGGCGCTGCGGGTGGCCCGCTACAAGACCGCCAGCTACACCGTCCAGCGCCCGCTGCTCTTCGGCGCCGCGCTGGCCGGGGCGGCTGCGGAGTCGCCGCTGATCGCCGCGTACACCCGCTACGGCCTGGCCGTCGGCGAGGCGTTCCAGCTTTGCGACGACCTCCTCGGCGTCTACGGGGACCCGACCACCACCGGCAAGCCGGCCGGGGACGACCTGCGGACCGGCAAGCCGACCGCGCTGCTCATGCTGGCCCGGCAGCTCGCCACCCCGGCCCAGCGCCGGGCGCTCGACCGGGCCGGCCCGGTCACCGGGGCCGGCGAGGTGGCCTGGCTGGCCGAGCTGGTCCGCGACACCGGGGCGGTGACCCGGGTCGAGCGGATGATCGCCGACCGGGTGACCGAGGCGCTGCGCGCGCTCGACACCGCGCCGATCGACGAAACCGCCCGCACCGCGTTGACGGGTCTCGCCACCGCCGCCACCACCCGACCGGCATGATGGGCAACTTCGTGAGGGAGGTGGTCGCGTGCGGAGCGTGACCGGACGTACCGACCGGGTCGTGGTCGTCGGCGCCGGCCTGGGCGGGCTGGCCTGCGCGCTGCACCTGGCCGGGAGCGGCCGGCAGGTGACCGTCCTGGAACGCGAGCCGGTGCCGGGCGGGCGCGCCGGCCGGCTCAGCGTCGACGGGTACGAGTTCGACACCGGCCCGACCGTGCTGACCATGCCCGACCTGATCGCCGAGGCGCTCAGCGCGGTCGGCGAGGAGCTGACCGACTGGCTCGACCTGACCCCGCTCGACCCGGCCTACCGGGCGTACTACCCGGACGGGTCGACGCTGGACGTCATCGCCGACACCACCCGGATGGCCGCCGAGATCGCCCGGGTCTGCGGCCCCCGTGAGGCCGACGGCTACCTGCGCTTCGTCGACTACGCGCGGAACCTGTGGCGGTGGGAGCGGGCCGACTTCATCGAGCGCAACCTGGACGCGCCGACCGACCTGCTCACCGGCAACCTGCTGAAGCTGCTGGCGAACGGGGCGTTCCGGCGGCTCCAGACGAAGATCAACCAGTTCTTCCGCGACCCGCGTACCCAGCGGATCTTCTCCTTCCAGGCCATGTACGCGGGCCTCGCCCCGCACGACGCGCTGGCCATCTACGCGGTCATCGCGTACCTCGACTCGGTGGCCGGGGTGTGCTTCCCGCGCGGCGGCATCCACGCGGTCTCCCGGGCGATGGCCGGCGCGGCGGAGAAGCACGGCGTGCAGATCCGGTACGGGACCACGGTGACCCGGGTCGAGACCACGCACGGCCGGGCCACCGGGGTGGTGACCGCCGACGGCGAACTGGTCCCCGCGGACGTGGTGGTGCTCAATCCCGACCTGCCGGTCGCCTACCGCGACCTGCTCCCCGCGGGCCGGCAGCGGCGGCTCACCTACTCGCCCTCGTGCGTCGTGCTGCACGTCGGTTCGACGCGGGGCTACGCGAAGATCGCCCACCACAACATCCACTTCGGGCGGTCCTGGAAGGGCACGTTCGACGAGGTGATCCGGCGAGGCGAGCTGATGACCGACCCGTCGCTGCTGGTCACGAACCCGAGCCGGAGCGACCCGTCGGTGGCCCCGGCCGGCCGGCACACCTACTACGTGCTCGCCCCGGTGCCGAACCTCGACCGGGCCCCGTTCGACTGGCCCGGCGACCTGACCCACCGCTACACCGACCAGCTCGTCGGGACGCTGGAGGAGCGGGGCTACGTCGGCTTCGGCGACGGGATCGAGGTGCTGCGCGCGGTCACCCCGGCCGAGTGGGCGGAGCAGGGCATGGCCGCCGGCACCCCGTTCGCCGCCGCACACAGCCTCTTCCAGACCGGACCGTTCCGCCCGTCCAACCTGCACCGGACGCTCGGCAACGTGGTCTTCGTCGGCTCCGGCACCCAGCCCGGCGTGGGCGTGCCGATGGTCCTGATCAGCGGCAAGCTCGCCGCCGCCCGCGTCACCGGGAGGACGTCATGACCGCCCGCGAGGGACACCTGGTCGAGCTGGTCGACGACGCCGGGCAGGTGCTCGGCGCGGCGACCGTGTCCGCCGCCCACCAGCCGCCCGGTCGGCTGCACCGGGCGTTCTCGGTGCTCCTGGTCGACCCGCAGGGCCGGACCCTGCTCCAGCAGCGGGCCGCCGCGAAGACCCGGTTCCCGCTGCGCTGGGCCAACTCCTGCTGCGGGCACCCGCTGCCGGGCCAGTCGCCGGTCGAGGCGGCCAACCGCCGCCTCGCCGAGGAACTCGGCATCGGCCCGGTCGACCTCACCGAGGTCGGGGTGTACGTCTACTACGCCGAGGACCCGGCGACCGGCCGCGTCGAGTTCGAGTACGACCACGTGCTCCGTGCCGAGGTGCCCGCCGACCTGGCCAGCCGGCCGGATCCCGACGAGGTGGCCGCCCTGCGCTGGGTCGACCCGCGCGAACTGGAGGCCGACCTCGACGCCGACCCGCGCGCGTACGCGCCGTGGCTCGGCGGGGTGGTGAACCGGCTGCTGCGGCCGGCGCGGCCCGCCGGCGAGGCGCCCGGCGCCGTCCCGGCCGACGAGGCACCGGAGCGGCCGGGTGGCCGATGAGGCGCTGAGCGCGGGGGCCGTCGCGCGCCGGCTGGGGGTCGCGGTCACCACGCTGCGCACCTGGCACCAGCGCTACGGTCTCGGTCCCAGCCAGCACGTACCGGGACAGCACCGGCGCTACACGCCGGCCGATCTCGCGCGCCTCGAGATCATGCGGCGGCTCACCGCCGAGGGGGTCACCCCGGCCGAGGCGGCCCGCTGGGCGCGGCAGGCATCCGGGGCCAGCCCGGTCGGCCTCAGGACGCGGCGTCCAGGCGACACCCGGGACGGCGGCGGGACGACCATTCCCGTCGGCCGGGCCGGGCCGCTCGCCCGGGGCCTGGCCCGCGCCGCCATGCGGCTGGACCCGGTGGCCATCGGCGAGACGATCGCGCACGCCCTCGACACCGACGGTGTGGTGGCGACCTGGGACGGCCTGCTCCGGCCGGTGCTCGCCGGCATCGGCGAGCGGCACGCCGCCACCGCCGGGCTGATCGAGGTGGAACACCTGATGTCCCGCTCCGTCTCCGAGGCGTTCGCCACGGTGGCCCGGGCGCGGCCGCCCGCCGGGCCGGCCCGGATCCTGCTCTCCTGCGCCGACGAGGAGCAGCACACCCTGCCGCTCGAGGCGCTGGCCGCCGCCCTCGCCGAGGCCGGGGTGGGCTACCGCCTGCTGGGGGCGCGGGTGCCGGAGGCGGCCCTGCTCGAGGCGGTCGCCCGGACCGGACCGGCGGCCGTCGTGCTCTGGTCGCACACCCCGGCCACCGCCGATCCCCACCAGCTCGCCGCGCTGCTCGCCGCCCCGCGCCGGCCGCTGCTGGTGCTCGCGGCGGGGCCGGGCTGGCGGGCCGAAACCCTGCCCGCCGGTGTGGCCCGCCCGGTGGACCTGACCGAGGCGGTCTCGCTGGCGCTGGCCGTCCGGGACTCGCTGGACCAGTCCGCGGCCGGCTGACCCGCCCTCCCGCTGTGGCGCTTCGTCCACTACGGTCGGAAAGTCCGCGTACCCCGACCCCCCTTCGGGAGCGACGATGCGTCCACGCGCCGCGCTGGCGCTCGCCCTCGGCCTGGTCCTCTTCCTGACCGGCTGCGGCGACCCCGGCAAGACCCAGTCCCGGGCCGGCGGCCCGCCGGCGGCCACGGCGACCCCGAAACCGAAGGCGACCCCCCAGCCGCACCCGAGCCGCACCACCCGGCCGAAGCTGCGTCCGTTGCCGAGGACGCTGCCCGCCGGCCTCCGCCGGAGCAGCGGCGACCGGGGGATCGCGCTGACCTTCGACGACGGGCCGGACCCACGGTGGACGCCGCAGGTGCTCGCCCAGTTGCGGGCGGCCCACGTCACCGCGACGTTCTGCTTGATCGGCCGGCAGGCCCGGCGCTACCCGCAGCTGGTGGCGCGGATCGTCCGCGAGGGCCACCAACTCTGCAACCACAGCTGGCGGCACGACCTCAACCTGGGCCGCCGGCCGGTCGCCGAGATCCGCGCCGACCTGCTCCGCACCAACCAGGCGATCCGGGCGGCCGTGCCGCACGCGCGGATCGCGTGGTTCCGCCAGCCCGGCGGCCGGTGGACCCCGGAGGAGGTGACCGTGGCCCGCCAGCTGGGCATGCGGTCGCTGCACTGGAGCGTCGACCCGCAGGACTGGGACGAGCCGACCGCGGCGACGATCATCAAGCGGGTGGAGTCGGCCGCCCGCCCCGGCTCGATCGTGCTGATGCACGACGGGGGCGGCGACCGGAGCCAGACGATGGCCGCCTGCCGGCAGCTGATTCCCGACCTCAACCGGCGGTTCCGGATCTCCCGGCTCCGGTGATACCGCCCCTGAGCTGCGGTTTCGCCCTCGGGTGTGCCCAGAGCCATACCGGTTTGGTCGACCGACAGGGCATGACATATGCTTCTCATGCCTCCGGCGGGGCCGGATGGGAGCAAGTCCGCTTGAAGTTGCGAGTGTGCAATGATGGCGGGGCCGCCCTCATCGTCTAGCGGCCCAGGACGCCGCCCTTTCAAGGCGGTAGCACGGGTTCGAATCCCGTTGGGGGCACGGTCCGGCATCAGGTCGGATGCAACACCAGCTAGGTCCTGTGGAGCAGTTGGAGTGCTCGCCGCCCTGTCAAGGCGGAGGTCGCGGGTTCAAGTCCCGTCAGGACCGCAAGCGCTGACGCCGCGCCTCGCATGCGCGGCGTTCTGCGTATCGGCCTGTGCGGTAGCATGAGCCGAGCACCACGGCCAGGTAGCTCAGTTGGTACGAGCGTCCGACTGAAAATCGGAAGGTCGGCGGTTCGACCCCGCCCCTGGCCACATAGCCTTTCGCCGGGCTACAGCAGCGCCGACCAGCGGAAACGCCGGTCGGCGCTTTGCTTTGCCTCCCGCCAGCCCTTCTGTCCGGTCTGCCCCTCGTTGACCCTGGGATCCCGCTGATGGCCGGCCCTAGTTGCACGTCACTCGTCCATGGCGGCGGCTCGTCGGTACCTGCACGCCGTCGACGGGCGGGACCGGGAGATCGCGAAGGCCCTGTCGGAACTGGCCGCGCACGGTGATGTTGCACGGCTGCCCCGGCACATCACCATGCGGCGCTAGTTGGTGAGTGCCATGGAGGCCTTTCCCGGGTGTTTCATGAAGCCTGGAACGGGGAGACGGCGCACTGGGCGTGCTGTAGGAGGTTCCCTCGTGACCGAGCAACAGCAGCAGATGAACATCGACATGCAGGATGCGCTCCTGGTCATTCACCGCGCTGCCGTAAGGCACCAGGACGACCAACTGCACCAGGCGGCCGGAAGCATCAGCCGAGCGCTGGAAAAGCTGGGGCAGCCGTGCCCCGAGAGACCGGAATATCGCCACTGCCCAGTGTGCAATGCCAAGCCTGGGCAGTTCTGCATAACGGTGCCGGGACGCCCGTTGGACGACTCGGCAACCACGCACCGGGAGCGGGCGACCGAGGGGGCGTGCGCCTAGTTGCACGCTAGTTGCACGGCGACCTCGGCGGCTCCCTGACCTGCCGAAATGCGGGTGCCTGAAAATCGGAAGGTCGGCGGTTCGACCCCGCCCCTGGCCACATAGCCTTTCGCCGGGCTATTGCAGCGCCGACCAGCGGAAACGCCCGGTCGGCGCTTTGCTTTGCCTCCCGCCAGCCCTTCTGTCCGGTCTGACCCTCGTTGGCCCTCAAATCACGCTGATGGCCGCCCCTTATCGCACGTTCATCTACGGACCGGGCTTGCTTCCGGGAAGATCGCCTCGGTGTGGCCGGCTCGACACCTGGCAGGGCAGCCGCCAGCGTCCCTCAACCGAAGCCGTGACCGTGCCCTCGACTGCAATGAGGAACAGCGACAGGCGCGATGCGGAAGGGGGGCGGCTAGACAGCAACAGACGGCGCGCGCCATCTCGTCCAATTTCCCGGCTCAGTCCCGTCGGAAGGCCTGGCATGCTGACGGCATGTCGAGCATTGCCGATTCTGCTACGGGCCGCCGACCGCCGCTTTTGCGCACCGTCGTCGCCGCCCAGCTTGCGCTAATCGTCGCCTTCGTCCTCGTCGCAGCAGTCTGGCTCGGCCGGATGGCCGCCGCCGAGGTGGGCCCGGACGAAATGCAGACAGGGGCGTACGACCCGAAGGACCTGGTCCCGTTCGGGATGCACGGGTGGAACCCTTTCATGTGGCTGTATGGGATCACCTCGCTGCTCTATCTCGGCGGATTGGCCAGCCCGCTGCTGGCGCTCTACTCGGCGGCGCTGCTGGCTCGGGAGCGGCACGAACTGTCACGGCGATCTCGGGTCCTCCTGCTGGTCGGGATCGTGGGCGGGGTGGCGGTGACCGTGCTCCGCTTCATTCCGGCTGGTGCCGACATGCAGGCATGGTGGCTCGACTGACTGGTGTGCATCGACAAAGCCCCGGCTGCGCGCACCGCCAGTTTGGAAGAGCGCGCTCAACCGGCCGTGATGCCCGAAACGCCTGCTCCCAGCGGCCTGGCCGCTCGCCTCTCGTGCCCGCTCGTGACCGTTGCGCCCTGGGCGACTGGCCCGTGGATGGCCCATACGCCTCTGAAGGCAACGGTGTCATCATCAGCAGCATGAGTGAGGAGCTACACCGCCTGCCGGCGGTAGAGCTGGCGAGGCTCGACCTTCCGGACGCCGCCAAAGCGATGCTCGCCCGGGGACTTCCTATCGAGGTGACAATCAGCGACTTGATGCCGACCGTCTTCTCCTCGGCTCTGGGCGACGGCGCGGTTCGCGCCACCTCAACGGACGCCTCCGCCGATGGCTACGTGATCGGCTCGATCAAGGACACGTTCGAACCAAGAGTCGACTTGGCCACCTTCGTGCTTGAACGCGGTACAGGGCATGTGCTGCTTCTTGATCAGAGTGCGGATAGGGAAGCGGGGTTCGTCAACTCGGACATTGGCAGCTTCTTGAGTTGCCTGAACGAGTTGCTGGACATCATGGCTGAAGCCCGCAGCTTCCCCGGCGATGATGAGGCAGGTGAACGGCTCTCGGCCGCTCTGAGGTCCCGCATTGCCTCGGTCGATCCCCTGGCCATTCAGAAGGACGGCTACTGGGGCATGTGGGTTGATGACCTGCTCGTCGGCTAAGAGCGGATCTCCTCGTCGGGCAGTCGTGACGGTGTCTCTCGTGATGTTCGTAGTGTTGCTGGTCGCGGTGTTCGTCTATGTAGGTTGGCGCGACCGTAGTCGGCGCCCTTCGGCTGAGGATCCGACTGCCGCACGCGACGCCAGCGCCGGTCAGACTCGGCACGAGGCAGAGCGTCACTTCGTTCAGGGTCAGGCAGCACGACGCCACACCCCCAACCGCACGTAAGCGAGCTCGCCCCGCGTCGGTGCCGGACGGGATCCTCTCGGGGTCGGCCTCGGGGCTGAGCCGGGGATCGTCCCGATGGTGCCGGGCAGGGACGCTGCGAAGACTGGTCGCATGACCTCAACCGGAGCCGTGCGCCGCATCCTCGGTCGTGTTCTCACCCCCTGGCAGGTTGCCTACGGGGCGGAGACCCGGCGACGGCTCGCCTGGTCCGTCGTCGCCGTGCCGCGCGCCCTGGCCACGCTGGCCCAGGCCGCCCGCCGGCCGGGACGGGTCCGCGGGGTGGCCCGCGCCCTGCTCGCCCTGCCGGTCGCCCTCACCGGGTCGGCGCTCACCGCCACGCTCGCCTTCCTGGTGCTGATCAACGTGCCGGCGTACGGGTTCCGCCCCTGGCTCGGGCTGGTCGAGGACACCGGGGCCGACTGGTACGCCCACTCCTGGGGCGGGCCGACCCTGGCCGGCGCCTGGGCCACCCACGCCGCCGGCGTCCTGCTGCTGGTGCTGCCGGTGGTGGCCTGGGCCGTCCGGGGCCTCACCGCCCTCCAGTGGCGGCTGACCGGGACCACCCCGAACCCGCCGGCGAACGGCGACGCCGCCCACCCGGCACCGCACCGGTCCGCCCCGCACGTCGCCGCTCCGGTCCCGCCGGCCCGGGCCGTGGTGCGGCCGTCGGGGCGGGCCGGGGTCCGGCCGGCGGGCCGGGGGCTGCACCGGGTCGCGGCCGGGCTGGCGGCACTCGGTCTGCTCGTGGCGTTCTCGCTGACCGCGCACGCCAACGGAATCGGCGACAACCTCCTCTGGACGCCCCGGGACGCGACGAGCGGCGTCGCTCTCGCGGTGACCCTCGCGCCCGTCGCGGGGTTGCTGCTGCTGCGGCGTACGGCCTGGTGGCGCGCCACTCGGCACTGACCCGACCGGCTAGCGGCCGGGGCGCTGCGGCCGGTTCTGGCTCATCCCGCTCTGGATCGCCTCCCAGACGCTCCGGCCCGCCTGGCGCAGCGTCTCCCCGGCCTGGCCGGCGAGTTGGGCCGCCCCGGCGGGCTTCCCGGCCTCGGCGCCCTGCCCCGGCCCGGCACCGGACGGCGGTGGGGCACCGCCCGTGCCGGCAGCACCCTGGCTGGTCTTCGCCTCCCCGCCGCCACCGCGCCCGGCCTGTCCACCACCGGGTCGCTCGCCCCCGCCCGGCCGGCGGGAACCCGGAGTCCCGCCGCCCGACGGGGGAACTCCCGCCCCTCCCGGCTGCTCCTGCCCCGCCCGGCCGGTGGGCGGCTCGGGGGGCTGGGCGCGGCCGGCAGGCGGCGGAGTCGGCGGGGTCGGCGGGGTCGCTGCGGTGATCCCCTCCCGTAGCGTCCGGTCGGCCACCGCGCCGACCTTCCCGATCTGCTGCCCGGCCTGGTTGACGACCGGCGCGGCCTCGCCGGTGAGCTTCTGGCCCGTCCGGTTCACGTCCTCCGGACCGGTCGCCGCGGCCCGGGCCAGCGCGTCGATGATCTGCGGGTTCCGGTCGAGGGTGGTGAGCGCCCGGTCGAGGATCTGCACCAGCTTCTCCAGGCGGACCTTGAGCAGCGCCTCGGCGCTGACCCCGGTGACGTCGAGCTCCACGCCCTCCAGGTGGACCCGGACCCCGGCATCGAGCTGGAGCAGGTTGGCCAGCCGGGCGCGCAGCGACAGGTCGGCGTCGAGTCCGTCCACCGCGAGCCGGATCTGGTCGACCGTCACCTCGGGGATGTCCAGCAGGACGTCCGGCTCCGCCGACGCCCCAGCCCGCCGGCTGAGGCGCTCGCTGGTTGGGTCCGGTTCCTGCCCGGTGGCTGCGCTCTCGCTCATGCTTCCCGCTCCCCGCTGGCCCGTCCGCCCGGGCCGGATCAGCCGCGGATACCCGGTTTCGGCCGGGGCATCCGTACCGGCCCGGGTTCGTCACCGCGCCGCCCGGGAGCGCGGTGGGCAACCCTCGGAACACTGTCGGGAAAACGGGCGCGCGATGTCCGGAAAGCTGGGGTACGCGAAGCTGCACAGCCGGGCATCAGCCGGTATGGTCCGGGCCTATGGGACAGGAGATGGCCGACCCGGATGAGGTCCGTCAGGAATTCGACCGATTCTCCCTCCGCAGCAGCCTCCTCGCCCCAGCCTCCGCCGACCGGGCGTTCGCCGTCTTCACCGGGTCGCTGACCGACTGGTGGGTGCGCGAATACACCTGGTCGGGGCCGGCGGCGCTGGCCGAGCTCGGCATCGAGCCCCGGGCCGGCGGCATGCTCTACGAGATCGGCCCGTACGGCTTCCGGAACGACTGGGGCCGGGTGCTCACCTGGGACCCGCCCCGGCGGCTGGTCTTCACCTGGCAGCTCGGGCCCGACCGGTTGCCGGTCCCGGACCCGGCGCGGGCCAGCGAGGTCGAGGTGCTCTTCCTGCCCGAGCGGTCCGAACGGACCCGGGTCGAGGTCGAGCACCGCAACTTCGACCGGCACGGCGCGGCCGCCGAGGGCTACCGCGAGGCGCTCACCGCCGGCTGGCACGAACTCCTCAGCCGCTACCTGGCCATGCTCGCCCGCACCACGGCCTGAGGTCGCTCCCGGTCAGCGGCCGAGGCCCCGGGCGTCGGCCGGGCCGCCGGTCACCCCGGTGCCGCCCAGATCGGCCCGGCGGCCCGCCTCGGCGCCCCGGCCGAAGCCAGTGCCCGCGAGCCGGCGCGGCGGGGCGGTACGCAGCCGCGGGTAGACCTCCGCGAGCCGCCGCTGGACCCGGTCGGACCGGTCGGCGAGCACCAGCGCGACCGAGGGCGCCCCGGACTCGGCGACCGCGCCGGCCTCGGCGACCCGCAACCGCTCCGCCACGGCGTGCGCGAAGCCGGCCAGCCAGGTACGCCGGAACGCGGCCGGATGCTCCCCGGCCGGCACGCCGGTCCGGGCCAGCCCGTGCGCGGCCTGCACCAGCAGCGAGGTGAAGAGCAGCTCGACCCGTTCCAGGTCGCTGGCGAAGCCGAACAGGTGCATGGCGAAGCCGTTGCCCTGCCGGCGTCGCACACAGCGGCAGCGCAGCGGGTCGGCCACCGCGGCCAGCAGGCCGGCCTTGTCCCGGGCGTACGGGGCCACCACCTCGACCACCCGGTCACCGACCGGATCGGTGGCTGGCGCGCGGGCGGCGAGCAGCGCCCGGTCGACGCCGTAGCGGGCGATCAGCTCGGTCGCCTTGGCCATGAACGCCGCCGCCTCGGCGGGCGTGCAGGCCGGGTCCTCGGCCTGGGCGAGCAGCTTGCGCACCTTGCTCAGCATCGCCTCGGACATGCCCCAGAGCTACCACAGCGCCGGTGCGGTCAGCCCACCCGGCTGCGCAGCGTCGCCACCGTGGACCCGGCGAGGGTGAGCAGGCAGTCCGGCAGCTGCCCGTCGGCCACCGCGGCCCCGAACAGCGCCTCGCCCGTGTCGGCGTCGTCGTTCGCGTACGCGCTGACGAAACGGGCCACCCAGCGGGTGTCGTAGTCGGCCTGGTCGATCCCGGGAAAGTCGAGGGCGCAGCCGCCCGCGGGAGCGTCGTCACCGACCATCGTGGCCGCCAGGCACCACGCCACCCCGTACGCGCCGGCCAGGCCGGAGCGGTCCACCACCGCGTCGAAGGTGCCCACCACACCGTCGCCGTCGCCCGCCAGTGCCGAGCGGAGCACGGCGGTCGCGTCGTCCAGCGTCTGCTGTGCTTCGTCGGTCACCTGCCGAAGCGTAGGACCGGCGGTCAAGCGGTGACCCCGGAACAGCCCGACCATCACGCTCCGTGAAACCCGCAGTCGGGCTGCCGACGGAGCGACCTCCACGGTCCCGCGTTCCGCGCCGGCACGCTAGTGTGCGCAACGGACCTTCGCCGGAGGAAGGACGACCATGCTCGTATCACGCGCGTCGCGCGCGGCCCTGTCCACGGCCTGCGCGGCGCTCCTGCTCGCCACCAGCGGCTGCGGGAGCGACAAGCCCGAACAGGCGACCACCACAACCCAGGTGCGCCTCTACGGCACCGACGGCAACATGCAGAACTCGTACGCCGACGAGCTGAAGGACCGCGCGGACCTTCTCAACGGCATGAAGGGCACGATCCCGCTCACGCCGCTGCCCGAAAGCTTCAAGGACCGGCTACGCACGGTAGACCCCAAGCTGCGGGACTACCTCTACTCGGCGGAGTCGTACGACGCGGTGGTGATCAGCGCGCTGGCCGCCCAGCTCGCCGGCGCCACCCAGCCGACCGAGATCGCCAAGCAGATCGTCGGGGTGACCACCGGCGGCCAGCGCTGCGAGGACGCGGCGACCTGCCTGCAGCTCGCCCGGGCCGGGCGGGACATCGAGTACCGCGGGGTGTCGCTGAACCGCGCCGGGTTCACCGACGCCGGCGAGCCGGCCACCGCCAGCTACGCCACCCTGCACTTCGACGACCAGAAGATCAACGACGGCAAGACCGAGTTCGTCGGCGCCGGCGACGAGTCGGCCGCGAGCACCAAGGCCCCGCCGCCGGGGAAGAAGCAGCGCGGCAGCAAGCCCGACAAGAGCGCCGGCGCCCCGCTGGTCCTCGGCGGCCTGCTGCCGAAGACCGGTGACCTGGCGCTGGCGTACCCGCCGATGGCGGCCGGGGTGGCGCTCGCCCTACGGGACATCGACGCGGCCGGCGGGGTGCTCGGCGAGCCGGTGAAGTGGATCGACGGCGACGACGGCACCGACCCGAAGGTGGCGAAGGCGACGGTGGCCTCGCACATCAGCGCGGGCGTGCAGGTCATCATCGGTGCGGCCGCCTCCGGCATCTCCCGGGCCGTGCTGCCCGACGTGGTGGCCGCCAACCGGATCCTGTTCTCCCCGTCGAACACCGACGCCGGGCTGACCACGGTGGACGACAAGGGTCTCTACTTCCGCACCGCCCCGCCGGACGGCCTGCAGGGCCGGGCGCTGGCCGACGTGATCCTGCGGGACGGCCCGCACAAGATCGCCATCGTGGCCCGTAAGGACTCCTACGGTGAGGGCCTCCAGGAGAACGTCCGCGCCGAGCTGGAGCGGGCCGGCATGGGCGCCGACCGGGTCAAGCTGCTCTCCTACGACGTGCCCGAGGGCGAGCAGCCGCTGGACTTCTCCGCCGGGGCCAAGGAGATCAAGGAGTACGGGGCGGACGCCGTGCTGGTCATCGGCTTCGGCGAGTCGGCCAAGGTGATCACCGCGCTGGCCGACGCCGGGGTGCAGCTCCGGCACTGATCGACGACGACGAGGGCCGCACCGGGCGAACCGGTGCGGCCCTCGTCGTGTCCGGGTCAGCGGGAGCGGCGCCGCTCCAGGAACTCGGTCATCCGCCGGTGCTTCTCCTCGTCCTCGAAGAGCACCGCTTGGCCGAGCAGGTCGAGTTGCGGGTGGGCGGCGGCCGGGGCGTCCACGGCCAGCTTGGTCAGCCGCAGCGCCAGCGCCGAGCCCTTCGCGATCTCGTCGAGCAGGCCGTGCGCGGTGGGCAGCAACTCCGCCGGCTCGGCCACCACCCGGTTGACCAGCCCGATCCGCAGCGCCTCGTCGGCGTCCACCCGCCGGCCGGTGAAGAGCAGCTCCTTGGCCCGGGCCTCGCCGACCAGGGCCGGCAGCCGGTGGGTCGCGCCCGCGCCGGCCAGGATGCCCAACCGCACCTCGGGCTGGCCGAACACCGCGCGCGCCGTGCACACCCGCAGGTCGCACGCGTACGCCAGCTCGGCGCCGCCGCCCAGCGCGGGGCCGTCCACGGCCGCCACGGTCGGCATCGGCAGCGCCCGGATCCGGGCGAAGGCGGCCTGGTTGATGGCGGCCAGGGCGTCCAGCCGGCCGCGCTCGCGGAGCTGGGCGATGTCCGCCCCGCCGGCGAAGATGCCGTCCGTCCCGCCGGTGAGCAGCAGCAGCCGCGGGCGCGCCTCCAGCTCGGCACAGACCGCGTGCAGCTCGGCGATCAGGTCGGCGTCGATGGCGTTGCGCTTCTCCGGCCGGTCCAGCGTGACCACCAGCCGGTCCGGCAGCTCCTCGATCCGCAGCCCGCTCATGCCTTCTGTCCGTCCTTCCACGTGTAGAAGCCCTGGCCGGATTTCTTGCCCAGCCGGCCGGCGGCCACCATCTCCGCCAGCAGCGGCGGCGGCGCGAACCGGTCCCCGTACGCGGCCTGGAGGGTGCGGGCGATGTCGAGGCGGACGTCCAGCCCGACCAGGTCGCTCAGCTCCAGCGGGCCGACCGGGTGCCGGTAGCCGAGCACCATGGCCTTGTCGATGTCGGCGGGGCTGGCCACCCCGTCGGCGACCATCCGGATCGCCTCCAGACCGAGGGTCACCCCGAGCCGGGAGGTGGCGAAGCCGGGCATGTCGCGTACGACGACGGGGTCCTTGCCCAGCCGCCCGGCGAGCGCAACGGCCGCCTCGGTGGTCGCCGGCGCGGTGGCCGGGCCGACCACGATCTCCAGCAGGGCCATTGCCCAGACCGGGTTGAAGAAGTGCAGGCCGAGGAAGTCCGCCGGGCGGTCCAGCCCTTCGGCCAGCGCGGCGATCGGGATGCTGGAGGTGTTGCTGCCGAGCAGGGCGGGACGCCGCGCCTCGGCCGCCCGCAGCACCGACCGCTTGAGGTCTGGCCGCTCGGGAACGGCCTCCACGATCACGTCCGGTCCCTCGGCGACGTCGGCGAGGCCGGCCCGCAGGGTGACCCGCTCCCGGTTCGCCGTCGCCTCCTCGCCGGTCAGCTTGCCGCGCTGGACCCCGCGCTCCCACAGCTCGCCGAGGCGGCGTACGGCGGCCGCACCGCGCTCCGCGTCCACCTCGACCAGCTCGACCGCGTAGCCGGCGCCGGCCGCCACGTACGCGATGCCGAGGCCCATCGTGCCGGCCCCGACGACCACAAAACGACCACTCATGACGTCCCCTCGCCGCGTGCGGTGGCGCGCGGGGTCTCCGGCACGCCGGGCCGCCCGCTCCGCTCGTTCCTGGATGCGACCCTATGCAGGGCCGGCCCGCCGGGCATGCGTGGGGGCGCGCCGGATCGGGTACAGACGGCCGTCGACGCCGAGGGAAGGATCGAGATGAGCCAGGCACCGGAGAACGCGGAGAGCGCCGAGACCGTGGAGACCCGCGGCGACGAGCGGGTGGACCTGCTCCGCGCGGACACCAACAACGACGGGCAGACCGACGTGTGGGTGGTGGACACCGACGGCGACGGGAAGGCCGACCTGTTCCAGTTCGACACCGACGGTGACGGCAAGGTGGACATCACGATGGTCGACATCGACGAGGACGGCACCCCGGACGAGGTGGTCGACGGCGACGGCGGCCTCCCGCCCGAGCAGACCACCCCCACCGTGCAGGTGTGAAAGGAAGGGTCCCCTGTTAACGCCTGGCGATTGCAGGGGACCCTTCCTAACGCTTGAGCTTGAGGGTGGCGAGGTAGTAGGGGCGGTCGGCCTCGTCCACGTCGACCAGGCGCCATGGCGAGCCGTGGACCAGCTCGGCCAGTTCGTCGACCGAGCACACCAGATAGTCGAACCACTCGGTGCCGAGCATCCGATAGCGCAGCCGCAGCCGGAGTTGGCCGCCGAGCCGGCCCCGCCGCCGGTTCTGTTCGTGGTAGCTCGTGTGCACCGGGTCGGTGGTGCCGTACGGGTCGGTGCCGTGCGCGATCACCTGCGCCCCCGGCCGGGCCAGCGCGGCGAGCGCGGCCAGGAAGCGAGGTGCCCGCTCCCGCCCCTCGATCAGCCCCAGGTTGTTGCCGAGCAGCAGGAAGGTGTCGTAGCGCCGCCCGTCGGCGACGTGCTCGTCGACGGTGCCGTGCACCAGGTCGCGGACGCCCCGGTGGCGGCAGACCCGCAGCGCGCCGGCCGAGGTGTCCAGCCCGGTGACCGGCACCTCCTGCTCCTGGAGGTGCAGCGCGATCCGGCCGGCGCCGACGCCGACGTCCAGCACCTGGCCGCGGACCCGGGCCACCGCCCGGTGGTCGTAGGGTTGCCAGTGCTCCGGCGGGTCCAGGTAGTGGGCGGTAGGGGCGCCGTTGACCAGGCCGTCGTCCCGCTCGATGATCTCGATGACCGGCCGGGGCAGCCGACCGCCGACCAGCGGCCGGGGCCCGATCCCGGTGGCGACGGCGTACGCGTCGCGGATCATCTCGCCGAACACGTCGCCGATCGTGGGTTCCCCGGTCACGGCGATCACGCTATCCGGGCTCCGTCCGGCTGTCGCGCCCGTATCCTGGGCGGCGTGACGGACCTGGACCGCCTGGCGGCGGAGAAGTACGTGCTACTGACGACCTTCCGGAAGGACGGTCGGGCGGTGCCGACGCCGGTCTGGGCGGTGCGGGACGGCGAGGCGCTGGCAGTGTGGACGGTGTCGGACTCCGGGAAGGTGAAACGGATCCGGCGGGACGGGCGGGTGACGGTGGCCCCGTGCGACGTGCGCGGGCGGCCGCACGGCGAGGCGGTGCCGGCGCACGCGGCGATCTACGACCTGGACGGGACCCGGCGGATCCGCGGCCTGTTGAAGCAGAAGTACCGGATGATCGGCCGGCTGAGCCTGCTCGGCAGCCGGCTGCGCCGGGGCGAGGGCGGCACGGTCGGGCTGCGGATCGTGCTCGACAGCTAGCCCGGCCCCGGACACGACGAAGGGCGGCGGGATCGTCGCTCTCGCGTACGTCCGGCCGCCCCTGATCGGAACGCCTGAGAAAACGTCCGGGTCTTCAGTCCCCCTGACGCTGCTGGGGGATCTGCCCCTGCAGCAGGGCCCGGACCTCGGACTCGCGGTAACGGCGGTGGCCACCAAGGGTCCGGATGGCGCTGAGCTTGCCAGCCTTGGCCCACCGGGTCACCGTCTTCGGGTCGACACGGAACATCGACGCGACCTCGGCCGGCGTGAGTAGCGGCTCTGGTTCGTGCGTTCGCGATGCCATCGGGGTCACTCCTCCACAGTTATAGACATCGGCCGGGGTCCCGCCGGCCGACGCGTCTCCCATGGTCCGGCTAGTCCCCGATGTCCGACATGGGCCGAACGGCTGAAGGTCCCTAGACGGACGGATGAACCATGCCCGATTTTTACGACTTTTATGCCGCAGAACCTACCTTAATCGGACTCATGATCACCGTTCGTGATGCGTCAGCTACGAGACAGTCTCGTATCGACGGTCCCTAAGCGGGCAATCCGCCCTAGTTGCAGCGCTCCAGCAACTGCACCGCCCGCCACCGGGCGACCAGCTTGTCGTACGCCCCCGAGGCCTCCTCCGCCTCGCCCCGGGAGAGCCCGGCCAGCCCGGCGGCGACCAGCTCGGTCGAGTCGTCGGCCGCGAGGGTCTGGTCCGGCAGCAGCTGCACCAGGCCGCCGTAGTCCAGCTCCACCACCGAGCGCGGGTGGAACTCCTCCAGCCAGCGGGCGGCCTCCTCGACCGCCTCGGTGATCGGCGCCTCGCCGACCGACTTGCGCAGCACCGACAGCGCCCGGGACGACCGGCGGCGCGCCTTGGAGATCTCGGTCCGGTAGCGCAGCGCCCGCCGCCCCGGCTCGGTCACCAGCTGCCGCTCCTGAGCGTCGAAGAGCACGAACCAGCGCAGCGGCACTCCCCAGGTGGCGATCTGCTCGTGCACCCGGGGCACCCCGTGCTCCAGCACCCGCGCCCCGCTGCGCCAGTCCTCCACCACCGCCTTGGCCTGCCCGGCCAGGATCGGCGGGACGAACGCGTCGGCCAGCACCGAGGGGACGCCGTCCCGGGCGCTCAGCGCCGCCTCGGCCACCCGGACCCGCAGGTTCCACGGGCAGACCAGCAGCGTGTCGTCGGTCTCCAGCACGTACGCCTCGTCGGGCAGGTCGGGCAGCCGGGTCCAGCCCGCGCCGAGCGCCTCGATCACCGTGGTCCGCTGTCGGCCCGGCCCCTCCAGCGGGGCGACCGCGCGGCCCTCGTTGACGTACCGGCGCCAGAACGACTGACGCTCCCGGTCGAAGGCGGTCAGCGGCTCGTACACGCGCAGGTAAGAAGCGAAGAGCGACGGCACGGCGCGATCCTCCCACGAGACGGGACTCGTACGCCGCCGCCGCGACGAGGGTCCGTGACGTGCGCGACAGTACGGCTGCGGCCGATATTAGGCTCAGCAGCACCGGCACCATCCCGCCGGCGTGCCATCAGGTCCGCACCTCACAAGGGCGCACACCGACACAGGAGTCAGCCATGGGCGTATTCGCCAGCACCGACGACCCGGGATCCACGGGTCACGAACAGGTCGTGTTCTGCCAGGACAAGCAGTCCGGGCTGAAGGCGATCATCGGGATCTACTCCACAGCGCTGGGCCCCGCGCTCGGCGGTACCCGGTTCTACCCGTACGCCAGCGAGGAGGAGGCCCTCGCCGACGTGCTGGACCTCTCCCGCGGCATGGCGTACAAGAACGCCCTGGCCGGTCTCGACCTCGGCGGCGGCAAGGCCGTCATCTGGGGCGACCCGGAGCAGATCAAGAGCGAGGCGCTGCTGCGCGCGTACGGCCGCTTCGTGGAGTCCCTGGCCGGGCGCTACTACACCGCCTGCGACGTCGGCACCTACGTGGCCGACATGGACGTGATCGCCCGGGAGACCCGCTACGTCACCGGTCGCAGCGTGGAGCACGGCGGCGCCGGCGACTCCTCGATCCTGACCGCCTGGGGCGTCTTCCAGGGCATGCGGGCCGCCGCCGAGCACGTCTGGGGCTCCCCGACGCTCTCCGGCCGCCGGGTCGGTGTGGCCGGCCTCGGCAAGGTCGGCAAGTACCTCACCGGCCACCTGCTCTCCGACGGCGCGGAGGTCGTGGCGACCGACGTCAACCCGAAGGCCCTGGAGTGGGTGCGCGCCAACCACCCGCAGGTCGAGCTGGTGGACGACAGCGCCGCCCTGATCGCCGCCGACATCGACGTGTACGCCCCGTGCGCGCTGGGCGGCGCGCTGAACGACGACACGGTGCCGGTGCTGCGGGCCAAGGTGGTCGCCGGCGCGGCGAACAACCAGCTCGCCCACCCGGGCATCGAGAAGGTCCTCGCCGACCGGGGCATCCTCTACACCCCGGACTACGTGGTGAACGCCGGCGGTGTGATCCAGGTCGCCGACGAGATCGAGGGCTTCAACTTCGAGCGGGCCAAGCTGCGGGCCACCCGGATCTACGACACCACCCGGGAGATCCTCCGGCTCGCCGACGACGAGGGCGTCCCGCCGGCGGTGGCCGCGGACCGGCTCGCCGAGCGGCGGATGGCCGACGTCGGCCGGCTCCGGACGATCCACCTGCGCTGAACGTCACTCCGGGGGCGGGGCGGCGGCTCCGCCCCCGGCACACCGCCTCCGAGGGTCGGCGCTAAGCTCACGATTGGGACGCTTCGTACCGGTTTGCCCGCTGTCACGGCCGGCCCCGGCACCCACTCCTTACCGGGTACAATTTGTGACGGCCGGATAACTGCGACGCGCAGGGCCGGTTGACGGTAACCCGAGGTGCCGAACGGTGGCATCCCCATGTACCGTAAGAGCCACGAGAGATGCCTGACGTCATCGGGGCCCGCCTTCGGGCTGCCCCGCATTCTGTGCGAGGGGGTCGAGCCATGGGGCGCGGCCGTGCTAAGGCCAAGCAGACGAAGGTGGCGCGGGAGTTGAAGTACCACTCCCCGAACACCGACCTCACCGCCTTGCAGCGCGAGTTGGCGGGTGCTGGTGGGAAGTCTGAGCAGCACTTCGACGACGACTACAAAGAGTATGTCGACGACGATGATGAGGATCACGCGGACGACGACCCGGACACCTGGGCCCGTCCGACCCGCTGACCTCCGGTCGCATCTGAGCACGCGGTGACTCCCCGCGTGCTCACGTATGTGCCATCCAACGCGGCGCACCAACGATCAGGGACCTTGCCGTCCCGGAGCCACTCCGGCCGACCGGCGGGTCCCTGATCGTGGACGCGTACCCTCAGCGGGGCCGGTTGTTCCAGTTGTAGAACGTCGGGATGTTCTCGAAGTGGTTCCACGCGCACACCGCGCTGGCCCCGTCGCCGCCCGACACCTCCGCCCGCAGCAGCCGCGCGGCCTCCGCCTCGTGGAGCAGTGCGGTCAACCCCACGGCGGCTTCCCGCACCCGGGCGGCGACCCGGTCCGGGTCGGCTCCCCCGACGCGCTCAGGCTGCCGGTGACCCATGGTCTCGGGCATGCTCCAACACTCCCTCCAGTAGGTGGATCTTGCTGTTGCGGCAGTGCTCGGTCTCCGTACCGTCAAAACGCCCCAGCTCGAAGTAACGGTTGGCCGCGTGGCCACCGCCGCAGAAACCGAAGTAGGGGCAGGACGACCGGCAGGCCTCGACACCCGCGAGGAACTCACCCACCCAGGGCGTACCCCCGGCGCCGGCCAGGATCTCGGCCAGCGGGGCCGTCAGCACGTTACCGCTGCTGAAGTCGCCGTACCGGGGGTCGGTGAAACCGGCCAGCTCCGGGGAGAGCACGACCACCGACCCGTCGTGGGCGACGGTGGGGATCGGGTCCAGCTGCCGGGGCAGCAGCCCGTCCGCGGTGCCGTCCAGGACGGCACCGGCGTAGCGCAGCGACCACTCCACCTCGCGCAGGTGGATCCGGGGATCCCGGCGCCAGGCAGCCACCAGCTCCGCCCAGAACCCGGTCACCGCCGCCGCGTCCCGGGCGTTGCTCCGGGTGTTGACCCCCTCGGTCTCCTCGATGTTGATCCCGAGGACGTCGCAGCCGAGATCGAGGAAGTAGTCGTACAGCTCGGTGGCGAGACCCGGCTCCGGCCGGGAGACCACCGCCAGGGCCGAGAACGGCAGCCCGTGCCGGCGCAGCGCCGCCACCCCGGCCACGATCCGGTCGTACGCCGGCCGCCCGCCCCGGGTCACCCGCTCGGCGTTGCGCTCCCGCGGCCCGTCCACGCTCACGCTGACCCGGATGCCGTGTTCGGCGAAGAAGGCGGCCCAGGCGTCGTCGATCAGCGTGGCGTTGGTCTGGACGTGGTGCTCCACCTCCGGCGCGAACGGGGCGAGCAGGGCGGCCAGGTGCTCCCGGCCGGCCGCGAGGGGCTCCCCGCCGTGCCAGACGACGGAGAAGCGGCCGGCCGCCGCCCACGGGTTCACCGACGCCGCCACCGCCGCGGCGACCGCGACCGGCATCCGCCGGTCCACCGCCCGCATCGGCAGGTAGCAGTAGGCGCAGTCCAGGTTGCAGAGTGTGGTCGGCTGCATCACCACGTACGAGGGGACGGCGGCGAGACCTCGCATTCCGGTGTGCGTACGTGCAGCCATCAACCCTCCCCCGTCCAGCCTCAGACCCTTCAGGCTAGGCGGCGATGGCCACTCGGGTGAACCCCCGATCAGGTGCCCGGATGATCACCAGAGCGTGATCAACCCCGGGTGTGCTGCCCGATCATCTGCACGTTGCCCGAACCCTCGATGATCTCGCCGGCCTGCCAGGCGTCCACGCCGCGCCCGGTCAGGGTGGCCAGCGCGCGGTCGGCGTCCTCGGCCGAGACGATGGCGAACATGCCGACGCCCATGTTGAAGGTCGCCTCCATCTCCGGGTCCTCGATCCGGCCCTTGGACTGGATCAGGTCGAAGACGGGCTGCGGCTTCCAGGTCGACCGGTTGACCACCGCGTCGACGTGCTCCGGCAGGATCCGGACCAGGTTGCCGGGGATGCCGCCGCCGGTGACGTGGGCCAGCGCCCGCACGTCGGCCTCGGCGATCAGCTTGAGGCAGTCCTGCGCGTAGATCTTGGTCGGGGTGAGCAGCTCCTCGCCGAGGGTCCGCTGCCGGCCGAAGTCCTCGATCACCACGTCCAGGCGCATCCGGGCGGCCCCCAGCAGCACGTGCCGGACCAGCGAGTAGCCGTTGGAGTGCAGGCCGGAGGAGCGCATCGCGATGACGACGTCACCCACCTCGACCCGCTCCGAGCTGAGGATCTCGCTCTCCTCCACCACGCCGACGCCGGTCGCGGAGATGTCGTACTCGTCGGGGCGCAGCACCCCCGGGTGCTCCGCGGTCTCGCCGCCGAGCAGCGCGCAGCCCGCGTAGCGGCAGCCGTCGGCGATGCCCGCGCCGATCTCGGCGACCTTGTCCGGGACGACCTCGCCGGTGGCGATGTAGTCGAGCAGGAAGAGCGGCTCGGCGCCGCAGGCGACCAGGTCGTCGACGACCATCGCGACCAGGTCGATGCCGACCGTGTCGTGGATGTCGAGCTGCTGGGCGATGACCAGCTTGGTGCCGACCCCGTCGGTGGAGGAGGCCAGGATCGGGTTCTTGTACTTCTTGGTGTCCAGCCGGAACAGGCCGGCGAAGCCACCCAGGTCACCCATGACCTCCGGGCGCCGGGTCTGCTTGACCTTGGACTTGAGCAGCTCGACCGCGCGGTCGCCCGCCTCGATCGACACCCCGGCGTCGGCGTACGAGACCGAGCGTTTGCGCGTCGTGCGGCTGGTGCCGGCCATCCAGGGCTGGCGGTCACCGCCGGCGCCCGCCGGGCTGGTTCCTGCGCCGCTGCGCTCGGACACGTGCGTCACGGTTCTCCCCTTTGGTTCTCGCGGACCGCGGTTGCGGACGCGCCCGCGTCGGGTGGTGCTATGGGCGGTTGGTCGCGCCGCTCGGAGCGGCGACCGACGGCTTCAGGTCGGGGCGCGGCGTCAGACGCGCCGAGCTGAAGTTGTCGTTGAGGCTGGCGGTGGGGTCTGCGGTGGGCTGCGACGCCGTGGCGGCGACCCGGCGGCCCACCCCTTCGAGCACGTGCTTGCCGATCAGGTTTCCGGCCGGCAGTTCGATCGGGTACTCCCCATCGAAGCACGCCCGGCAGAGCCGGGTCTTCGGCTGCTCGGTCGCGGCGATGAGACCGGGAAGCGATACGTAACCCAGCGTGTCGGCGCCGATCGACCGCCGGATGCCTTCGTTGTCCAGCCCACTGGCCAGCAGCTCCGCCCGGGTGGCGAAGTCGATGCCGTAGAAGCAGGGCCAGTTGACCGGCGGGGAGGAGATACGGACGTGCACCTCCAGCGCCCCGGCCTCGCGCAGCATCCGCACGATGGCCCGCTGGGTGTTGCCCCGGACGATGGAGTCGTCCACCACCACCAGGCGCTTGCCCCGGACGTTCTCCCGCAGCGGGTTGAGCTTGAGCCGGATGCCGAGCTGGCGCAGGGTCTGCGACGGCTGGATGAAGGTGCGCCCCACGTACGGGTTCTTCATCAGGCCCTGGCCGTAGGTGATGCCGGACTCCTCGGCGTAGCCGATGGCGGCGGGCGTGCCGGACTCGGGCACCGGGATCACCAGGTCGGCCTCGACCGGGTGCTCCCGGGCGAGCTGGCGGCCGATCTGCACCCGGGCGGAGTGCACGTTGCGGCCGGCGATCGTGGCGTCCGGCCGGGCGATGTACACGTACTCGAAGAGGCAGCCCTTCGGCTCCGGGACGGCGAACCGGGTCGAGCGCAGCCCGTCCTCGTCGATGGCGATCAGCTCGCCCGGCTCGACCTCGCGGACCACGCTGGCGCCGACGATGTCCAGCGCGGCGGTCTCGCTGGCGACCACCCAGCCGCGCTCCAGGCGGCCCAGCACCAGCGGGCGGACGCCGTGCGGGTCGCGGGCCGCGTAGAGGGTCGACTCGTCCATGAAGACGAAGCTGAACGCGCCGCGCAACTGGGGGAGCACCTCCAGCGCGGCGGCCTCGACGGAGAGATCCGGCCGGCTGGCCAGCAGCATGGTGACCAGCGAGGTGTCGTTGGTCGAGCCGTCGGAGTAGATCCCGCGCTCGGCCACCTCGCGCTGGAGCTCGGCGGTGTTGACCAGGTTGCCGTTGTGGGCCAGCGCGATGGTGGTGCCGGCGCTGGTCGCCCGGATGGTCGGCTGGGCGTTCTCCCAGGTCGAGCCGCCCGTGGTCGAGTAGCGGGCGTGGCCGATCGCCACGTGCCCGCGCAGGCTGGCCAGGGTCGGCTCGTCGAAGACCTGGGCGACCAGGCCGAGATCCTTGTAGACCACCACGCCCGAGCCGTCGCTGACCGCGATGCCGGCGGCCTCCTGGCCGCGATGCTGGAGGGCGTAGAGCCCGAAGTAGGTCAGATTCGCGACCTCCTCGCCCGGGGCCCAGACACCGAAGACGCCACACGCGTCCTGGGGGCCGGGTCGTTGGGGGTCAAGGTCGTGGCTCAGCCGGCCATCGCCTCGGGGCACCTGCCGCTCCCTCATGCTGATCTGGACTGGCCTGGCAGAGTCGGGGGGCAAGCTCCGCGTGGTCGGCCGGGACCGTCGTCGCCTGACAGTGTACGCGAATCCCGGTCGATACCGGCAGTCACGATCTGCCTGCCGACGGTAGTCCCTGCTGCCTGTCCGGGCGCCCAGTTAGAGCGGGAGATGCTCGGAGAGGTCGGCGCGGATGCCGCTGACCCGCACGCGACCCTCGGTGACCGCGTCCGCCCAGTGGAGGCGGCCGGTGGCCAGCTCCAGCCAGGTGGTCGGGTCCGTTTCCACCACGTTCGGCGGTGTTCCCCGGGTGTGTCGCGGCCCCGCCACGCACTGCACCGCGCCGTAGGGTGGAACCCGCACCTCCACCGATCGGCCGGGGGCACGCTCCGTGAGGACGGCCAAGAGAGTACGGACCGCCTCCCGGAACACCGGCCGTTCGGGCGTACGCCCCTCATCCAGGGCCGCCAACGCGGCGGCGACAGCAGCCGAATTACTGTGCGGAGAGGACACGACGGGACGATACGACCCGGCAACAGCCCGTTCGACGCCGGCCCTGGGTAGAGATGATCCGGTCAGACAAGGCATAGTTGCCGACGGTGTATTCGTACCGTGAGTGATCAACCCGGCCCGGCCGACCGGCCGGCGGGACGATCAGACCCGGAAGGCGGTGGACGTGTCAACGCACCGACGTGCCTGGAAGCAGCGGGCCGGTGTGGTCGTAGCGCTCGTTGTCGGCGCCCTGCTCACCGTCCCCGCCACACCCGCCCTCGCGGCGGGCGTCGACGTCTCCCCCGACTCGGTCACGGTCAACGCCGGCAGCGACACCACCGTGACGGTGACCATCACCCCGGGTCCCGAGGACAAGGGCGGCAGGATCACCCTGACCGGCCTCCCCTCCGGCGTCAGCTGCCCCAGTGGCTGCGGCGACTTCCAGTTCACCGGTCCGCCGCTGTCGCCCAAGACGCAGTTGCTGACCATCAAGGCGAACGACAACGCGCAGGACGCCAACACCTCGGTCACCGTGCGCGTCGAGCCCGACGGCTCCAGCCCCGGCACCGCGAACTTCTCACTGACCGTCAAGGGCAAGGCGCAGCCGACGCAGCCGCAGACGGTCAAGTCGGTCTCCGGCAAGGTCGTCATCGCGGCCAACAGCGAGCCGCTCCCGGGCGCGCTCGTCATGCTGCGGGACAGCCAGGGCAAGCAGCGCTCGACCACCACCGACGGCAGCGGGAACTTCCGCTTCAGCGGCTCGACGTCCGACCCGATCGCGCCCGGCCGCATCGACATGGGTGCCAGCAAGGACGGCGCCCAGATCACCAAGTCGATCGACGCCTCGGCCGGCCAGGCGGTGACCGGCGTACGGCTCGCCGTGCCGATCGAGGTGAAGGCCAGCCCGAGCCCGACCGCGTCGGCCAGCGAGGAGGCCCTGCCGACCGACGAGGCGACCGACGACACCGTCACCGACGCGCCGGCCAGCGACGTCGCTCAGCAGCCCGCCGCCAACCAGGACTCCGGCGGCTTCAGCTCGTGGCTGCTGATCCTGCTCGGCGGTCTCTTCGTGGCCGTGGGCGTCGGCACCATCGTGCTGCTCTACATGCGCCGCAAGAACGAGGGCGACGACGCCGACGGGGACGGTCCGGGCGGGGCCGCCGCGGCGGGCGCCGTGCCGGCCGCCCGGGGCGGCTACCGGGGCGCCGACGACCAGACCCGGGTGGTGAACGGGATGGGCGCCGGGGCGGCGCCGACGATGGTCGGCAGCAGTTCGCTCAGCGACGCGCCGACCATGATGCACCGCCCGGTCGTGGACGACGTCCCGCCGGACCCGTACGGCGCCCCGCCCGGTCCCGCCTACGGCGGCGGTCAGGCCGGCGGCTGGGCCGGCAACGGCTACGGCGACGAGGCGCCCGGCCAGGGTGGCTACGGCAACAACGCCTACGGCAACAACGCCCCCTCCTCGGGCGGCGGCTACGGCAACGCTCCGCAGTCCGGCGGCGGTTACGGCAACGCCCCCTCGTCCGGCGGCGGCTACGGCAGCCGGGACTACGGCGCCGGGGCCGGTGGCTACCCGCCCGCGCAGGGCGGCGGCTACGGCGGCGAGCGGTACGACGAGCCGACCGGCCGCTACACCGGCGACAGCACCCAGTACGCCCCGCCGGCCGACCCGTACCCGACCAGCACCTACCAGCCGGACCAGGGGCCGGGTTACGGCCGCGGCCAGGAGCAGGGCAACGGCTACGGCGCGAGCGGCGGCTACGGCGGCGGCTACGAGAGCGGCCCGTCCGGCGGCTACGACAACGGCCCCTCCGGCGGCTACGACAAGAGCCCATCGGGCGGCTACGACAACGGTTCGTCCCACGGGTACGACAACGGCCAGCCGGGCTACGACGGCTACGACCAGCGCGGCGGCTACGGCGGCAACGACGGTTACGGCCAGCAGGGTGGCTACGGCCAGCAAGGTGACTACGGCCAGCAGGGCGGCTACCCGCAGCAGGGCGGCTACGGCCAGCAGGGCGGGTACGGCCAGGAGCAGGCCCCGCAGCAGCGGAACGGCGGCTACGACAACCACGGCTACGACCAGGGCGGCCAGCACGGCGACCCGGCCCAGACCGGCCGCGGCCGCCCCGACGGTCCGCAGGAGCGCGGCGGTCGCCGCCTCGACTGGCTGGACGACTGACCCGCCGGGGCCGAGGGCCCCGACCGGAAACGACAGTGGCCGCCCGGAGGATCCGGGCGGCCACTTCGCATGTCGGGCCCCACGGGCCGCACCCGGCGGCATCTCGGCCCGGGGCACCGGGCGGCACGGATCAGGCGGCGGCGAAGTAGCCCTGCCGGAGCACCGGCACCACCTCGGAGACGCCGACCTGGACGGCGACCTCCACGTCGCCGGCGAAACCGCCCTCGACCAGTTCCCGCCCGGAGACGCAGCCGCGGACCGCGGCCGGCACGTCGGGCGTGCTGGCCAGCGCGGCCAGCGCCATCGCCGCCTCCACCGAGAGGCCGCCCGGTACGCCGGAGAGGGCGTCCAGCACGCTGGCCGCCCCCAGTTGGTCCTCCACGGAGGGCCGCAGCGAGCCGTCCGGCCAGCGCTCCCCGGCGGCCACCACGCCCACCGGGGCGTCGCTCGAGCCGTACCCGTGGGCCCGCAGCCAGCGCCCGACGGCGCGGGCGTTACGCAGGCACGCCGCGACCACGAGGATGCCGCTGGCGCTCGCCGCGGCGCTGATCGCCGAGCCGTTCGGCGACGGCAGCACCAGGTCGGTGACGACCGGTGCGGTCCGCAGCGCTGCCGGCGAGAGCGACCACGGATGCTCGGGGGTCATCTGCCGGCGGCCGACCGCGGCGACGGCTCCCACGCGACGGGCGTACTCGGCCGCCTGCTCCCCCCAGGGAAACGGGTGCACCCGCATGCCGCGACCGACCGCGACCTCGACGGCGGTGGTGAACGAGAGCACGTCCACCACCACCAGGGCCGCGCAGACCCGGCCGAGTTCCGCCGCCCCGGTCAGCCCCCAGTCGAACCGGGCGCCGGAGCCGGGTTGGGCGAAGACGGCCAAGGCCCGAGCCTCAGCGCTGATCCGGCGCGGCGGGCTGGTCCGGGTCACCGGTAGCCGTCGCGGACCCGTCCGGCCCGTCCTCGGTCGAAGTGAGGGCCTCGGGGGCGTCGACGTCGCCCGGCGCCGCATCCGCGACCGCCGCGGGCGCGTCCACGGCCCCGACCGGGGCGTCCCCGGTCGCTGCGTCGTCAGCGGTCGCCGGGTCGGCCTCGGCGGCGGTCCCGCCCGGCTGCCCAGCCTCGGTCGCGTCGTCGTCGGCCGCCCCGGCCCGGGCGATCGGCTCGGCGGCCGCCGCCTCGGTCTCGACCTCGGCCGGCTGCTCGGCGGTGGCCGGCAGGACGGTGGTGGTCCCGGTGCGGGTGGCCTCGACCTCGGTCTGGGCCGTCTCCGCACCGCCGAAGAGGCGCGGCAGGGTCGCGGTGTGCGCGGCACGCAGCTCGTCCAGGCCGATCCGGAACTGGCCGTGCACCTCCAGGGCGCCGCCGGTCGGGTCGGTGACACCGATCCGCTCCCACGGCACGCCGTGCTCGGCGCAGAGGGCGGTGAACGCCTTCTCGTGCCCACGCGGCACCGACACGAGCACGCGGCCGGCGGACTCGCTGAACAGGAAGACGAACGGCATCGACCCGTCGGCGAAGTGCTCCGGCACCGCGACCCGGGCACCCACCCCACGCCGCAGGCAGGACTCGACCAGGCTCTGGGCGAGGCCACCGTCGGAGAGGTCGTGCGCGGAGCTGAGGTGCCCCACCCGGGCGGCGTCGGCCAGCAGCCCGGCGAGCTGCCGCTCGCGGGCCAGGTCGACCTGCGGCGGGATGCCGCCGAGGTGCTCGTGGGTCACCCAGGCCCACTCCGAGCCGGAGAGCTCGACGTGCGTCTCGCCCAGCAGGAAGAGCTGGTCGTGGTCCCCGGCCGGGCGCGGCACGAAGCCCATCGGCACCCGGTCGGCGACGTTGTCCAGCACGCCGAGCACGCCGACCACCGGGGTCGGGTGGATCGCCGCCGCGCCGGTCTGGTTGTAGAAGCTGACGTTGCCGCCGGTCACCGGGATGCCCAGCTCGAGGCAGCCGTCCGCCAGGCCGCGGACGGCCTCGGCGAACTGCCACATCACGCCCGGGTCCTCCGGCGAGCCGAAGTTGAGGCAGTTGGTCACCGCGATCGGCATCGCGCCGGTCACGGCCACGTTCCGGTACGCCTCGGCCAGCGCGAGCTTCGTCCCGTGGTACGGGTCGAGACGCGCGTACCGGCCGTTGCCGTCGACGGAGAGGGCGACGCCGAGGCCGGTCCGCTCGTCGATGCGGATCACGCCGGAGTCCTCCGGCTGGGCGAGCACGGTGTTGCCCAGCACGTACCGGTCGTACTGCTCGGTGACCCAGGTCTTGTCGGCCAGGTTCGGCGACGCGATCATCCGCAGCACGGTCTCGCGCAGCGCGTCCGGGGTGGTCGGCCGCGGCAGCGTCTCCGCCCGGTCGGCCTGGAGCAGGATCAGGTCGGCCGGCTCGCGCATCGGGCGGGCGTAGACCGGCCCGTCGTCGACCAGCGAGCCCGGCGGCACGTCGACCACCGCGTAGTCGCGCCAGGTGATCAGCAGCCGGCCCGGCTGGCCGTCCGTCGCGGGCGGGGTGACCTCACCGATCGCGGTGGCGAGCACGCCCCACTTCTCGGCGGTCTTGAGCACCGCCTCCAGCTTGTCGGGGGCGACGACCAGCAGCATCCGCTCCTGGGACTCGCTGGCCAGGATCTCGTGCGGCTCCATCGAGGGCTCGCGCAGCGGGACCCGCTCGAGCCAGACCCGCATGCCGGTGCCGGCCGCCGCGGCGGTCTCGGTGAGCGCGCAGGTCAGGCCGGCGCCGCCGAGGTCCTGGATGCCGACGACCAGCTCGGCGTCGTACAGCTCGAGGCACGCCTCGATCAGCAGCTTCTCGGTGAACGGGTCGCCCACCTGCACCGACGGGCGGCGCTGCTCGCTGCCCTCGTCGAAGGTGGCGCTGGCCAGCACCGACACGCCGCCGATGCCGTCCCGGCCGGTCTTGGCGCCCATCAGCACCACCACGTTGCCGGGGCCGGCGGCCTCCTTCTTCTGCAGCCGGTCGACCGGCAGCACGCCGAGGCAGAGCGCGTTGACCAAGGGGTTGCCCTGGTAGCAGGGGTCGAAGACGACCTCACCGCCGATGTTCGGCAGGCCCAGGCAGTTGCCGTAGCCGCCGACGCCGGCCACCACGCCGGGCAGCACGCGGGCGGTGTCCGGGTGGTCGGCCGCGCCGAAGCGCAGCGGGTCCATCACCGCGACCGGGCGGGCACCCATGGCGAGGATGTCCCGGACGATGCCGCCGACGCCGGTCGTCGCGCCCTGGTACGGCTCGACGAAGCTCGGGTGGTTGTGCGACTCGACCTTGAAGGTCACCGCCAGGTCGTCGGAGACCCGGACCACGCCGGCGTTCTCCCCGATGCCGGCAAGCAGCCGGTCGCTCGGCGGGGCCTTCTCGCCGAACTGGCGCAGGTGCACCTTGCTCGACTTGTAGGAGCAGTGCTCGCTCCACATGATCGAGTACATGGCCAGCTCGGCCTGGGTGGGCCGGCGGCCGAGGATGTGCCGGATCCGGTCGTACTCGTCGTCCCGCAGCCCCAGCTCCGCGTACGGCTGAAGCTCGTCCGGGGTGTCCGTGGCCCCGGACACGGTGTCCACGCCGGGGGCCCAGTCGTCGACCGGGCCGGCCTGCGGCACCACGCCCGGCGTCTCCCGCAGCCCCGCGTCCGGATGGGTAGTCATGACCTCTCCTCGCTGCGCTCGCCGCCGTACGGGCGGGTGAGCCGACCGATGATCCCGCCGTGCACCGTCACGCCGGCGCCCCCACCAGGTGCTTGAGCACCGAGGTGAAGAAGCCGAGACCGTCCAGGGAGGGGCCGGTGAGCTCCTCCACCGCGTGCTCGGGATGCGGCATGATGCCGACCACGTTGCCGGCCTCGTTGGTGATCGCGGCGATGTCGCGCTGCGATCCGTTGGGGTTGCCGCCGAGGTAGCGGGCGACCACCCGACCCTCGGCCTCCAGCCGGTCCAGCGTCGCCGGGTCGGCGACGTAGCAGCCCTCGCCGTTCTTGACCGGGACCAGCACCTCCTGGCCCGGCTGGAACGCGTTGGTCCAGGCGGTGCCGACGGCCTCGATGCGGAGGATCTGGTCCCGGTTGCGGAAGTGCAGGTGCTGGTTGCGGGTGAGCGCGCCGGGCAGCAGGTGGGCCTCGCAGAGGATCTGGAAGCCGTTGCAGATGCCGAGCACCGGCAGGCCGCCCTTGGCGGCGGCCACGATCGTCTCCATCACCGGGGCGAACCGGGCGATGGCCCCGCAGCGCAGGTAGTCACCGTAGGAGAAACCCCCGGGCAGGACGACGGCGTCCACCCCGTGCAGGTCCGGGTCGCCGTGCCAGAGCCGCACCGCCTCGGCGCCGGCGATCCGGACGGCGCGGGCCGCGTCCCCGTCGTCGAGCGAGCCGGGGAAGGTCACCACACCGACGCGGGCGGTCACGGGCGTGCGTCCACGGTCTCGTCGGTCTCGACCACGCGGACGGTGAAGTCCTCGATGACCGGGTTGGCGAGCAACTTGTCGGCGATCTCGCGGGCCCGGTCCAGGTCCGGTTCACCGGTGAACTCGATCTCGATCCGCCTGCCGATCCGGACCGAGGCGACGTCGCTGACGCCGAGCCGGGGCAGCGCGTTTGCGACGGCCTGGCCCTGCGGATCGAGGATCTCGGGCTTGAGCATGACGTCGACGACGACGCGAGGCACGGGGCACTCCTGACTGTGTACGCAGTTGGGTGCCGGCCCACAACGGGGCGAGCGCAGCCAGCCTACCTGGCAGATACCGCCCCGCCCGCACCGGCCGGGGCCAGTTCAGGTAGTGATCGGCGTAACCGGCCGCCGGGACGGAACGGCGATGCGGGTTCGTTGCGACGTCGATACGAATTCGTTGCCCGGCACGCCGACGCGGCCCCATTGACACCCACTTCCACCAGGCATTTTCCGGCCCGGCACCGGCCCTTCGACCGGTTTCCGCCAGCCGGCCCGGGCGAGTGGCGGCAATCGATGATGTCCATCGACAAGAGCGATCAGAATCTTGGGTCGAGACACCCGCCAACCCGTGGCATGCATCGCCGAAGGTCGATGCAGTCACCCGATCTCGCCGCCCACGGGGTGAGCATCCGGAATTACGGCAGTGACGCGTACAACCGGGCCTGGATCACCTCGATGGCCGGTGTCTGACGGTTAGCGCCCGGTGCGGCGCGGATGGGTCGGAGGCACCCCGACCGTCCGCGCCGCGCCGTTTTTCAGCATCCGATCAGGTGAACAATGCGCGCGTTCGGGCAGCCGACCGGCTGACAGCATCGGAAACGTGCTGGTCGTGACGACGGATCAACTGCCCGGCTACGAGATCCGCCAGATCCTCGGCGAAGTGGTCTCCTCCATGGCGAGGACCCGGAACCCCTACCGCGAGGGGGTCAAGAACCTGCGCGGCGGCGCCTACGACCCGATGGCTCCGGACAACCTCACCCGCTGGCGCACCGACTCGGTGGCGCGGCTCGGCGAGGAGGCCCGCCGGCTCGGCGCGAACGCGGTGATCGGCATGCGGTTCGACAGCCGGGACTGCGGCGAGATGTGGATGGAGATCTGCGCCTACGGCACGGCGGTGATCGTCGTACCCAAGATGCCCGACGTCATGCCGGCCGACCAGCCCATGGTCGCGGCCGAGACCGCCCACGAACCGGAGATCGCCGAGGCCCCCGGCGGCATCGCCGAACCCGCAAGCGCCCCCAACCTCTCGTCCGCGGCCGAAACCCCCACCCGCGACTCCTGACCCCGGCCGCTTCTCGGGTCGGGCGAGGCGATCAGAGGATGGGGGGTGGGGTGTAGGCGGCGGCGTCGGGGTGGCGCTCCACGATCTTGGCGATGCGGGCGGTGACGCGGTCCACCTGGGCGGCGGCGGCGCCGACGAAGGCGTTGCGGTCGGCAACCATGGCGTCGATCTCGGCGCGGGTCAGGCCCAGCCGGCCGTCCGCGGCGAGGCGGTCGAAGAGGTCGTTCTCGGCCGCGCCCTTCTCCCGCATGGCCAGCGCCACGGCCACCGCGTGCTCCTTGATCACCTCGTGCGCGACCTCCCGGCCGACGCCGCGCCGGACCGCCGCCACCAGGATCTTGGTGGTGGCCAGGAACGGCAGGAAGCGCTCCAACTCCCGGTTGATCACCGCCGGGTACGGGCCGAACTCGTCGAGCACGGTGAGGAAGGTCTGGAACAGCCCGTCGGCGGCGAAGAACGCGTCCGGCAGGGCGACCCGCCGGACCACCGAGCAGGAGACGTCCCCCTCGTTCCACTGGTCGCCGGCCAGCTCGCCGACCATCGACAGGTAACCCCGGATGATCACCGCGAAGCCGTTCACCCGCTCCGACGAGCGGGTGTTCATCTTGTGCGGCATGGCGCTGGAACCCACCTGGCCGGGCTTGAACCCCTCGGTGACCAGCTCCTGGCCGACCATCAGCCGGATCGTGGTGGCCAGCGACGACGGCGCGGCGGCCACCTGGGCCAGCGCGGAGAGCACGTCGAAGTCCAGCGAACGCGGGTAGACCTGGCCGACGCTGTCCAGCACCCGGGCGAAGCCCAGGTGCTCGGCGACCCGGCGCTCCAGCTCGGCCACCTTGTCGGGGTCGCCGTCGAAGAGGTCCAGCTGGTCGGCGGCGGTGCCCACCGGCCCCTTGATGCCGCGCAGCGGGTACCGGTCGATCAGGTCCGTCAGCCGCTCGTACGCGATGAGCAGCTCCTCGGCGGCGGAGGCGAAGCGCTTGCCCAGCGTGGTGGCCTGCGCGGCGACGTTGTGCGACCGGCCGGTCATCACCAGGCCGGAGTACTCGTGGGCGTGCCAGGCCAACCGGACCAGGGTGGCCACCACCCGGTCCCGGATCAGCTCCAGCGAGGCGCGGATCTGGAGCTGCTCGACGTTCTCGGTGAGATCCCGCGAGGTCATCCCCTTGTGCACGTGCTCGTGCCCGGCGAGCGCGCTGAACTCCTCGATCCGGGCCTTCACGTCGTGGCGGGTGACCCGCTCGCGCGCCGCGATCGAGGCCAGGTCGACCCCGTCGACCACCCGCTCGTACGCCTCGACCACCCCGTCCGGCACCGGCACGCCGAGGTCCCGCTGGGCCTTCAGCACGGCGAGCCAGAGCCGCCGCTCCATCCGTACCTTCTCCTCCGGGGACCAGAGGGCGACCAGTTCGGGCGAGGCGTACCGGTTGGCGAGCACGTTCGGGATCGTCGTCACGGCCCTCATTCTCCCGTACCCAGCTGCCGGGCCCGAACGCGGTGGCCGACGCGAGGGTGAGACGGCGAGGTATACAACGACGTATACTGCGCGGTATGACGATGATGATGCGCGTGAGTCCGGAGACCAGAGAGCAGGTGCTCCGGGTCGCCGCCGAGGACTACGGCGGAGTCAGCGCGGACGAGGCCGTCAAGCGGCTGCTCCAGGAACACTGGCAGGCCAAGGCCGTCGCCGCCATGGACCACTACCGCGCCGTCGACCAGGAAGGATGGGCCGAATACCTGGTGGAGGCCGACGGCTGGCACCGCGCCGACGCCCCGATCGGCGACCCCTGGGACGAGGAGGCGTGACGCGACGGGTCCGTCCCTGGGAGGTCTGGTGGCTCGACTTCGACCCCACCTCTGGACACGAGCAGCGAGGACACCGCCCCGCGCTGGTGGTGTCGTCCGCCTTCCACCTCGCCCTCACCGGCAGCGCACTGGCCAGCGTCCTGCCGCTGACCACCCGCGAGCGTCCTCACTGGCTGCACCGGGTGAGGATCGAGCTTCCCGGTCAGCGCAGCGGCTGGGCGATCACCGAGCAGATCCGCACCGTCTCCACCGGCCGGTTCACCGGCCGTGGCCCCATTCACCGGCTGACCCCGGAGCAGATCGCCGAGGTGCGTGAGGTCCTCCGCCAGATGATCGACCTCTGATCAGGAGGGGTCGGCTCGCGTCACCGCCACCTCAACTCGCCGCGATGGCGGGGTCGAGCGCGATCCGGGTCATCTGTTCCACGCTGAGCAGGAACTGCGCGTCGTTACCCCCGTACTGCACCTTGAGGTAGGTCCCGTCAGGCCGGAGCACGTCGATCCGGCGGGCGGCGGGTAGGCCGCCCGGCGGCGGTGAACCGGCCGCGACCACCCCTCCGTCCAGGTACCTGACCTGCTCCCCGCCCGGCCCGGTCGACACGCCGCATGCCTGCCAGAGCGGGTCGTCCGAGCATCGGAAGTAACTAGTCACTTCGGCCTTCTTCACCGGTCGTTGCACGGAGATTCCGATCCGTCCTCGCGTCTCGCCGCGGATCGCAGCCCCGAAAGCTTGGAAGCCGGGACTGCGCAGGCTGCCCGCCCAGTAGAAGGACAGCGACGGGGCGTCCTGGGTCGGCTTGGACCAGACGTCCGGGTCGCCCCGTTGCACTCCGACGACCCAGCGCAGCTCGGGTGCCTCCCGGCGCAGGGCCTCGGTCACCGCCGCCTGGAATCGCCTACCACCTGGCGAGTCCACCTCCCGCATCCGCGGGTCGGTCGGCACGACGGTGGCGGGCGAGGGCGAGACCGCCGGCAGCACACCGGTTTTCCGTGCCGACCCGTCGACCATCAGGCCGGCGCCGAGCGTCACCGCGAGCACCGCGGCGGCCGCGACCCCGCACACGCCGGCCCGGCGAACCCGGATCAGCCGCCGCTGTCGCTTGATCACCTGGTCCAGGTCGATGGCGGTCGGCGGCGGGTCGCCGATCGCCGCGTCGAGGAGCTCCCGGTACGTCACGCGAACCTCCCTGCCCGCAGTGCCGGCTGGTCGGCGGCCAGCAGGCGGAGCGTCTCCAGCGCCCGGGCGGCCTGGCTCTTCACCGTGCCGGTGGTGACGCCGAGGATCTCGGCGGTCTCCTCGACCGACAGGTCGCAGTAGAAGCGCAGCACCAGCACCGCCCGCCGCCGCTCGGGCAGCTGACCCAGCAGCTCGAGCAGCAGCTCGCGGTCGGCCAGCGACGGTCCGGTGTCCGGCGCCGGGGCGTCCGGGATCTCGTCGGTGCTGCGTTCCCGCCGCCACGGCCGGCGCCGTTCGTCGAGCCAGGCGTGGGTGAGCACGCGCCTGACGTACGCGTCGACGTTCTCCGCCGCGCGCACCCGCCGCCACCCCCGGTAGAGCTTGCCGAGGGTGATGGAGACGAGGTCGTCGGCGGTGTGCCAGTCCCGGCAGAGCAGGTACGCCGTGCGGCGCAACTGCTCCAGCCGGGCACCGACGAACTGCCGGAACTCGTCCTCGTCCGCCCGCCTCACCCGGTCCGCCTTCGACGCCTCATGTCCAAGGGACGGAACCCGGGGCGGTGGAGGTTGCTCGGGTCAGCGTTCGAGGATCGCGGTCACGCCCTGCCCGCCGGCCGCGCAGATGGAGATGAGGCCCCGGCCACTCCCCTTCTGGTCGAGCAGCTTGGCCAGGGTGGCCACGATCCGGCCGCCGGTGGCCGCGAACGGGTGCCCGGCGGCCAGCGAGGAGCCGTTGACGTTGAGCCTGTCCCGGTCGATCGCGCCGAGCGGCGCGTCCAGGCCCAGCCGCTCCTTGCAGAACTCCGGCGACTCCCAGGCGGCCAGGGTGGCCAGCACCTGCGAGGCGAACGCCTCGTGGATCTCGTAGAAGTCGAAGTCCTGCAGGGTCAGGCCGGCGCGGGACAGCATCCGGGGCACCGCGTACGCGGGGGCCATCAGCAGCCCCTCGTCGCCGTGGACGAAGTCGACCGCGGCGGTCTCGGACCAGGAGAACCAGGCCAGCACCGGCAGGTGGTGCTCCCGGGCCCACTCCTCCGAGGCGAGCAGCACGGTCGAGGCTCCGTCGGTGAGCGGGGAGGAGTTGCCGGCGGTCATGGTGGCCCGCTCGGCGTCCGCGCCCCTGGTGCCGAAGACCGGCTTGAGTGAGCCGAGCTTCTCCAGGGTGGTGTCCGGGCGGAGGTTCTGGTCCCGGGTCAGCCCCAGGTAGGGGGTCATCAGGTCGTCGAAGAACCCCTTCTCGTACGCGGCGGCGAGCCGCTGGTGCGAGCGGAGCGCCAACTCGTCCTGGGCGGGCCGGTCGACGTTCCAACGCAGCGCCGTCTTCGCCGCGTGCTCCCCCATGGACAGTCCGGTGCGCGGCTCCGCGTTGCGCGGGATCTCCGGCTTGAACGGCTGGAGCGGGCGGAGCTTCGCGGCGACCTTCAGCCGCTCCCCGAGGGTGCGGGCGGAGTTGAGCTGGATCAGGGTGCGGCGCAGGTCCTCGTTGATCGCCAGCGGCGCATCGGAGGTGGTGTCCACGCCCCCGGCGATGCCGACCTCGATCTGCCCGAGGGCGATCTTGTTGGCGACCAGGATCGCGGCCTCGAGTCCGGTGCCGCAGGCCTGCTGGATGTCGTACGCGGGGGTGTGCGGGTCGAGCCGGGAGCCGAGCACCACCTCGCGGGTGAGGTTGAAGTCCCGGGAGTGCTTGAGCACCGCGCCGGCGACCACCTCGCCGACCCGCTGCCCGGCGAGGCCGAACCGGGCGACCAGGCCGTCCAGCGCCGTGCCGAGCATGTCGGCGTTGGACGCGTGCGCATAGCGCGAGTTGGACCGGGCGAAGGGGATGCGATTGCCGCCGATGACCGCGACCCGCCGGACACTCTGCACGATCGGCCTCCTTGGAAGGTGTTGCCCGAACCCTACTCGCCAGTAGGCTACGCCCATGACCGACAGGTACGCGAGCTTCGTCCAAACGGGGGCCGGCCGCGCGCTGGTCAAGCGCCTCGGCCTGCCCGATCCGCCTCGACTGCGCCGCCACACGCCGGGCGACCCGCTCGTTCCCGGGCCGGTCCTGCTCGGCTCCGCGACTGGTGGCCGGCTCGCCGAGCCGATCGGCAAGATCCTGACCGCTGGTGGGGTGGAGCTGGTCGACCCGGCCGCCACCACCGACGGCGCCACGCGCTTCGCCGCCCTGGTGTACGACGCCACCGGCATCACCGACTCCACCGGGCTGCGCCAGCTCTACGACTTCTTCCACCCGCACGCCCGGGCGCTGCTCGCCAGCGGCCGGGTGGTGGTGCTGGGCACCCCGCCGGCCGAGTGCGGTTCGCCCCGCGAGGCGACCGCGCAGCGCGCCCTGGAGGGGCTCACCCGCAGCATCGGCAAGGAGTTCGGCCGGGGCGTCACCGCCCAGCTCGTCTACGTCACGAAGGACGGTGACGCCGGCACCCCGGTCAGCCTGGAGGCCACCCTGCGCTTCCTGCTGTCGGGCCGGTCCGCGTACGTCTCGGGTCAGGTGATCCGGGTCGGCGCCGGCACCGCCGTCGCGCCGGCCGACTGGGACCGCCCGCTGGACGGGCAGGTCGTGCTGGTCACCGGGGCGGCCCGGGGCATCGGCGCGGCGCTGGCCAGGGTGCTCGCCCGGGACGGCGCCCGGGTCGTCGCGCTGGACGTGCCGGCCGCCGGGGACGCGCTGGCCGAGGTCGCCAATGAGATCGGCGGCAGCGCGGTGCAGCTCGACCTGACCGCGCCGGACGCCCCGGCCCGGCTGGCCGACCACCTGGCCGGCCGGCACGGCCGGGTCGACGTGGTGGTGCACAACGCCGGCATCACCCGGGACAAGACCCTGGGCCGGATGGACGCGGACCGCTGGGACCAGGTCATCGACGTGAACCTGTCCAGCCAGGAGCGGATCAACGACGTGCTGCTGGAGCGCGACCTGATCCCGGCGGGCGGGCGGATCGTCTCGGTCTCCTCGATCGCCGGCATCGCCGGCAACCGGGGGCAGACCAACTACGCGACCAGCAAGGCCGGCGTGATCGGCCTGGTCGACTCGCTCGCCCCGGTGCTGCGCGAGCGGGGCGTCAGCCTCAACGCGGTCGCGCCCGGCTTCATCGAGACCCGGCTGACCGCCCGGATCCCGCTGATGATCCGGGAGGCCGGGCGGCGGATGAACAGCATGGCCCAGGGGGGCCTGCCGGTGGACGTGGCCGAGACGATCGGCTGGTTGTCCTGGCCGGCGACCGGTGCGGTCACCGGCAACATCGTCCGGGTCTGCGGCCAGAGCCTGCTGGGGGCGTGATGGCACGGGGTAAGCAACGACGGTCGGAGGAGCCGGCCGAGGAGCTGTCGGTGCACGAGCTGATCGACGGCCCCACCGAGGACCTCACGGCGGCCCGGAAGGCGGCTGCGGCGTCGGGCGACGTCCCCGGACCCTCGGTCGAGGCGACTCAGGACCTCTCCGGCCTGGCCGACGAGCGGACCCGGGACCTCTCGACGGCGGCCGCGGCGCTCCACGGGGACGCGTCGGCCGGCCGTCGGCCGGCGGCGGCGACGCTGACCGCCCCGGACCGCAGCGGTCCGGCGGGACGGGTCCGAATCGAGCTGCCCCGGATGCCGGCGGCCGGCGCCCTCTACCGGCGGGCCCTGCTCGGCGCGCTGCCCGGTATGGGCGGCCGGCGCGGCCGGGACGTCCCGGAGGTGGAGCTGGCGGTGAGCGGGGTGACCGTGGACCCGGCGCACCTCGCCGACTACGACCGGGTCTGCGGGTTCCGGCTCGCCGACCGGCTGCCGGCCACGTACGTGCACGTGCTGGGCTTCCCGCTGGCGCTGCGGCTGATGACGCTCGCGGAGTTCCCCATCCCGCTGACCGGGGTGGTGCACGTGGCGAACCGGATCACCGTGCACCGGCCGGTCGAGGCCGGCGAGACCCTGGACTTCCGCGCGTACGCGGAGAACCTGCGCCCGCACGATCGGGGCCGGCAGCTCGACGTGGTGCTGGTCGGCTCGGTCGGCGGCGAGGAGGTCTGGCGGGGCGTCTCGACGTACCTCGGGAAGGAGCGCGGGGCCGGCGGCGGCCCGCGGCGCGACCCCGGGGACCGCCCGACCCCGCCGGCCTCGTCGGCGCACTGGCGGGTGGCCCCGCGGGTCGGGACCGACTACGCCCGGGTCTCCGGGGACCACAACCCGATCCACACCTCGCGGCTGGGAGCGCGGCTGTTCGGCTTTCCGCGCCCGATCGCGCACGGGATGTGGAGCAAGGCGCGGTGCCTGGCGGCGCTGGAGAGCCGGCTGCCGGCGGCGTACACGGTGGACGTGTCGTTCAAGCTGCCGGTGCCGTTGCCGTCGACGGTGGCCTTCAGCGCCACCGCCACCGGCGAGACCTGGGATTTCGCCCTGCACGACGCGCGGCACGGCCGGCCGCACCTGGTGGGCACCGTCCGCTGACGTTCGGCGGCGCGGCAGGCTGACCGGCTGATCCGGCGACTCGGCCCGCGGCCGGTGTGCGAGCACCGAGCATGAGGGCATGGGGGACGTGCTCGACCTGCTGCACCAGTCGGTGACCTCGCCGTGGGTGTACGTGGTGATCATCGCGGTCACGGCGGTCGACGCGTTCTTCCCCGCGGTGCCGGGCGAGACCGTGGTGATCACCGCCGGGGTCTTCGCGGCCGGCGGGGAGCCCCACCTGCTCGGGGTGATCGTGGCCGCCGCGCTCGGTGCGCTGGTCGGCGACCACATCTCGTACGGCATCGGGCGCGGCGGCGGCGCGCACCGGCTGGCCCGGCTGCCCGCCGACAGCCGGCGGCGGGCCGGTTCCGAGTGGGCCCGCCGGGCGGTCGACCGGCGCGGCGGGATCATCCTCACCACCGCCCGGTACATCCCGGGCGGCCGGACCGCGGTCACCCTGACCATGGGCGCGGTCGGCTATCCGCTGCGCTGCTTCCTGCTGTACGACGCGGTGGCCTGCGGTAGCTGGGCGATCTACTGCGGGCTGCTCGGCTACTTCGGCGGGCTCGCCTTCGAGCGCGACCCGGTCCGGGCCCTGCTCGTCGGTGTCGGCCTGTCCCTGGCGGTCACCGGGCTGGTCGAGGTGTTCCGCTGGACCCGGCGCCGGGCCCGCACCCGCGCCGCCGCCGGCCGCTGACCACTCCAGGAGCCTTCCTTCAGTCGGCCGGCGGACGCCAGGTGACGCCGCGCAGGAGCTGGTCGGCGCCGAGCCAGGCCACGTTCATCATCCGGGTGGCGGTCTTCTCCGGGTCGGCCTCGGGGTGGTCGGCGAGCCAGTCGGCCAGTGACTCGGTGGCGCCGACCAGGGCGTACGCGACCACCTCCAGGTCGGTGGCGCCGACCTCGCGCCCCTTGGCCCGCAGGGCGTGGTCCAGCATTCCGGCGACCACCTCGACCAGCCGGCCGCGCATGGTGGCCAGCTCGGCGGCGAACGGCTGGGAGCCGCGCGCCTGCCGGTAGAGCACCGCCCAGCCGTCCCGGTGCGCCCCGACGAAGCCGAAGAAGGCGCGCAGCCCGCGCCAGAGCCGATCGTCGGCGGGCAGGTCCGGGGCGGCCGCCCCGGCGATGGCCTCCATCATCCGGGTGCCCTCCCGGTGCAGGCAGGCGACGAAGAGCTCCTCCTTCGTCCCCAGGTACGCGTAGACCATCGGCTTGGAGATGCCGGCGTCGTCGGCGATCTCGTCCATGCTGGCCGCGTGGAAGCCCCGGCGGGAGAAGACCTTGACCGCCGCGTCGAGCATCTGCTGCTCGCGGACGGCCCGGGGCAGGCGCTTGAAGGTGGGTGTGCTGGACACCTTGCGAGCATACCTACTCGTGCGTAAGGTTACGCGGGAGTAACCAAAGTCGGACCGCCCCGAGAGGTGCATCCCCCATGACTGACTTCGACCCGGCCAGCTTCGCGAACGTCGGCCCCAAGGAGTTCGCGCAGCTGGTCAAGTCCACCCCCGACGACAAGATCGCCGAGATCATGTCCGGTGACCTGCGCGGCAAGGTTCTGAGCGAGGTCTTCAACCGGATGCCGACGCTGTTCCGCGCCGACCGCGCCGGCTCCACCAACGCGGTCATCCACTGGAACATCACCGGTCGCCCGGACGGTGGCACCGACACCTACGAGATCGTCATCGAGAACGGCACCTGCACCGTCTCGGAGACCCCGACCCGCGACCCGAAGCTCAGCCTCACCATGGGCCCGGTCGAGTTCCTGAAGATCGTCTCCGGTGGCGCCAACCCCGTCATGATGTTCATGACCGGCAAGCTGAAGGCCAAGGGCGACCTGGGCCTGGCGGCCAACATCGCCAACCTGTTCGACATCCCCAAGGCCTGAGATGGTGGAGTTCTCGCTCGACCTGAACGAGGAACAGCGGGACCTTCGCGACTGGGTGCACGGCTTCGCCGCCGAGGTCGTGCGCCCGGCCGCGGCCGAGTGGGACGCACGGGAGGAGACTCCCTGGCCGATCATCCAGGAGGCCGCGAAGGTCGGCCTGTACGGGTTCGAATTCCTCGCCACCTGCTGGGCCGACCCCACCGGCCTCTCGCTCCCGATCGCCAGCGAAGAGCTCTTCTGGGGCGACGCCGGCATCGGGCTGGGCATCTTCGGCACCTCGCTCGCGGTCGCCGCCATCTACGGCGCCGGCACCCCGGACCAGCTCGTCGAGTGGGTGCCGCAGTGCTTCGGTGACGTCGACCAGCCCGCGGTCGCCGCGTTCTGCACCACCGAGCCGGAGGCCGGCTCCGACGTCGGGTCGATGCGTACCCGCGCCGCCTACGACGAGGCCACCGACGAGTGGGTGCTGAACGGGCAGAAGGCGTACGCCACCAACGGCGGGATCGCCGGGGTGCACGTGGTCACCGCCTCGGTCGACCCCGAGCTGGGCTCCCGGGGCCAGGCGGCGTTCGTCGTACCGCCGGGCACGCCGGGGCTCAACGCCACCCGCAAGCTGCGCAAGCTCGGGCTGCGCGCGTCGCACACCGCCGACGTCTTCCTCGACGACGTACGGGTGCCGGGACGCTGCCTGCTCGGCGGCCGGGAGGCCCTGGACGAGCGGTTGGCCCGGGCCCGGTCCGGGCAGCGCGCCTCCGGCCAGGCCGCGATGCGCACCTTCGAACTGTCCCGCCCGACCGTCGGCGCCCAGGCGCTCGGCGTGGCCCGCGCCGCGTACGAGTACGCCCTGGACTACGCGAAGGACCGGGTCCAGTTCGGACGGCCGATCATCGAGAACCAGGCGGTCGCGTTCGCGCTCGCCGACATGAAGATGGAGATCGACGCGGCCCGGCTGCTGGTCTGGCGGGCCTCCTGGATGGGCCGCAACAACCGGCCGTTCACGGCGGGCGAGGGCTCGATGTCCAAGCTCAAGGCCGGCGAGGTCGCCGTCTCGGTGACCGAGAAGGCGGTCCAGCTCCTCGGCGGCGCCGGCTTCCTGCGCGACCACCCGGTGGAGCGGTGGTACCGCGACGCCAAGATCTACACCATCTTCGAAGGTACCTCCGAGATCCAGCGGCTGGTCATCTCCCGGGCCATCTCCGGGATGCAGATCCGCTGATCGCCGGCGGACCCCGACCCGACCCGCGCCGACACCCGCTGTGCCGAGCGGTACGTCGACGCGGGTCGGGCCGCCGGTCCACCTTCCACACCGACCGTAGGGCGGCGACCGCGCAGGGTGCAAACCGGCCGGCAAAGGACCGCGCCGACTGGGCTCCCCGCCTCCAGGCATGCATGATCGGGAGAAACTCTCGCCGAAGGAGGGCCGCGACTTGGACCTGCCGTTCATCGTCGCCACGCTGACCCGACGCGGACTGCTCACCCCGGGCCGCCCGATCCGGGTCGCCTCCCAGCTGAACGCGCTGCGCAGGTGGGGCTGGAGTCTCGCCGGCGAGCTGCGCCAGGCGGCCGCGCGCGACCCCGGCCGGGTCGCCGTCGTCGACGAGCACGGTGCCACGCTGACGTACCAGGAACTGCTGGACCGCTCCGAGCGGCTGGCCCGGTCGATGCGGGCCGGGCTCGGCGTGCAGGCCGGCGACCGGATCGGCGTGCTCTGCCGCAACCACCACGGGCTGATCGAGGCGGTCGTCGCGGCGATGCTGCTCGGCGCGGACGCCGTACTGGTCAACACCGGGCTCTCCGCGGCGCAGCTCGCCACCGTGGCCGAGGAACAGGCGCTGCGGGTGCTGGTGCACGACGCCGAGTTCGCCGAGCGGATCCTCGGCCTCCCCGCCGACCTGCACCGGGTCGACGAGCGCGGGCACGAGGAGCTGATCGCCGGCGCCCTCCCCGGGGACCAGCTCCAGCCGCCCGAGCGGGACGGCCGGACCATCGTCCTCACCTCCGGCACCACCGGCGCGCCGAAGGGGGCCCGGCGCCCCACCCCGCACGGCTTCGGCCCGCTGGTCTCGATCATCGACCGCATCCCGCTGCACGTCCGGGACACCGTGATGATCGCCGCGCCGATCTTCCACACCTGGGGGTACGCCGCCCTCCAGGTGTCGTTCGCGCTGCGCGCCACCATCGTGCTGCACCGCCGGTTCGACCCGGCCGCCACGCTCGCCGCCCTGACGGCGCAGCACTGCGACGCGCTCTTCGCCGTACCGGTGATGCTGCAACGGCTGATGGAGGTGCCGGCGCCGGACCCACGGCCGCCACTGAAGGTGGTCGCGGTCAGCGGCTCCGCCCTGCCCGGCGGGCTGGCCACCGCCTTCATGGACCGCTACGGCGACTGCATCTACAACCTCTACGGCTCGACCGAGGTCTCCTGGGCGTCCATCGCCGGCCCGGCCGACCTGCGCCAGGCGCCCAACACGGCCGGCCGCCCGCCGCACGGCACCCGGCTGGAGATCCTCGACGACGCCGGCGAGCCGGTCCGGGACGGCGTGGTCGGGCGGATCTTCGTGGGCAACGAGATGCTCTTCGAGGGGTACACCTCGGGGGCCACCCGGGAGAGCCACGACGGCCTGCTGAACACCGGCGACCTGGGTCGGGTCAGCGCCGACGGCCTGCTCTTCGTCGACGGGCGGGCCGACGACATGATCGTCTCGGGCGGCGAGAACGTCTTCCCTTCCGAGGTGGAGGACCTGATCGCCCGGTTGCCGCAGGTGCGCGAGGTCGCGGTGATCGGCGTACCGGACGCGGAGTACGGCCAGCGGCTGGCCGCGTTCCTGGCCCTGCAGGCGGGCGAGCAGCTCGACCCGGAGGCGGTCCGCGAGTACGTGCGGCACTACCTGGCGCGGTTCTCGGTGCCCCGGGACGTGATCTTCGTGAAGTACCTGCCGCGGAACGCCACCGGCAAGGTGCTCGCTCGGGAGCTGCGCCGCTACTACGGGTGAGACAGCGCCCACAGGGGACGCTCAGATTTGCCCCCGTACGGTACCGTTTCACCGCCGGCGGTCCCCGGCGGATCCGTTCTCTCGTGCGGGAGCTGCTCCATGGTTCGACTCCGCCGGCGCTGGGCACTGGGTCTCCTTCTCGGTGGTGCCTCGGCGGCCGCCCTCGGCATCACCGAACCCGTCCTCGGCCACCACCGCACCGGCACCCTGGTCCGCCGGCCCGGCCCGCCCGTGCCACTCGAGAACCGCGCCGCCGGGGAGCCCTGGTGGCCGGACGGCGGCGCCCCGGCCGCCGACGACCAGCAGCGGCAGATCCAGGGGTACGCCTCGGCGACCAGCGTCGCCCCCGGCGAGTCCATCGACTTCCACGTCGCGGTCAACCCCGCCGGCCCGTTCCGGATCTCGATCCACCGCCTCGGCTGGTACGCCGGTGCCGGCGCCCGCACCGTGCTGACCAGCCGGGAGTTCCAGGGCACCCCGCAAGCCGTGCCGCCCGCCGACCCGCGGACCGGGGCCATCGCCTGCCGGTGGCCGGTTTCCTGGACCCTCCGGGTGCCCGACCACTGGACGTCCGGCCTCTACCAGGCCGTCTTTCACTCAACCGACGGCTGGCGGGCCTGCACCCCCTTCGTGGTCCGCGACGACCGGCGCGCCGCCGCGCTCTGCGTGGTGCTCCCGGTGACCACCTGGCAGGCGTACAACCAGTGGCCGGCGGACCGGCGCAACGGCAAGAGCCTCTACAACGGCTACCGCGCCACCGGGCAGCGGGATCCCCTGCTCCGGGCCCGGGAGGTCTGCTTCGACCGGCCGTACCCCAACGACGGCACCCCCAGCCAGTTCAGCAAGGACGAGGACGCGATCCGGTGGCTGGAACGCAGCGGGTACGACCTCAGCTACGCGACCAGCCTCGACCTGCACTCCGGCCGGCTCGACCCGAAGCGGTACCGGGGGATCGTGTTCTGCGGGCACGACGAGTACTGGTCCCGGGAGATGCGCCAGGCGGCCGAGGCGGCGGTGGCCGCCGGCACCAGCCTCGCGTTCTTCGGCGCCAACAGCATCTACTGGCACGCCCGGATCCGCCCCGGTGACGACGGCCGGCCGGAGCGGGTGGTCGCCTGCGCCAAGGCCCTCGCCGACCCGGACGCGGACGCCGCCGGCCCGACCACCACCTGGCGCGCCCTCGGCAACCCCGAGCAGGCGCTGCTCGGGGTGCAGTACAACGGCGTGGTGCTGACCCCGCAGCCGCTGGTGGTGCGATCGGCGGACCACTGGGTCTGGGCCGGCACCGGGGTGAAGAACGGCGACCGGATCCCCGGGCTGATCGGCGGCGAGGCGGACGGGTTCCGCCGCGGCGGCCATCACCCGACCGGGGTGGACGCGGCGATCCTCAGCAAGTCGCCGTACCCGGCGGCCGAGGGCGGGCGCCGGGTGCAGAACGCCCACGTGTACGAGACGACGAACGGCACCGTCGTCTTCGCCACCGGCACCCTCAACTGGACCATGGCGCTGAACCGGCAGGGCGTCCAGGACGAGCGGATCAAGCGGGCCACCGCCAACGTCCTCGACCGGATGGTCAACCGGTCGGCCGGCGCCACAGGCCGGGGACGACCGGCCCCACCCGCGCGCCCATAGCCGGCCGGCCCGGCGTCGCCCGCCGCGCCTTCGCCGGCGGCGGCCGTTGCCGGTCAGGCGGGAACGATGATCTCGCCGGCGACCGCAGCCGCGGCGATGTCGGTGCGGTGGTGCGAGCCGGCCAGCTCGATGCCGCGGACCAGGGCGTACGCGGCGTCCCGCGCGGCGGCGAGGTCCGGGCCGGTGGCCGTACCGCAGAGGACCCGGCCCCCAGCGGAGCGCACGGTGCCGTCGGCGTCCCGGCGGGTGCCGGCGTGGATGACGCCCGGGCGGTCGGCACCGGTGATCACGTCGCCGGTACGCCGTGCCGCCGGGTAGCCCTCGGCCGCCACCACGACGGTGACCGCCGCGCCCTGCCGCCAGCGCAGCGGCGGGTGCGCGGCGAGCGTGCCGGTGGCGGCGGCGTGCAGCAGCCCGGCGAGCGGGGTCTCCAGCAGCGCGAGGACGACCTGCGTCTCCGGATCGCCGAAGCGGGCGTTGAACTCGATCACGCGGGGCCCGGCGGCGGTGATCGCCAGACCGACGTAGAGCAGGCCGGCGAAGGGGGTCCCCCGGCGGCGCATCTCGGCCAGCGTCGGGTGCACGACGTCGCGCATCACCTCGTCGACCAGCCCGGACGGCGCCCAGGGCAGCGGCGCGTACGCCCCCATGCCGCCGGTGTTCGGCCCGGTGTCGCCGTCGCCGACCCGCTTGAAGTCCTGCGCGGGCAGCAGCGGCACGGCGGCCTCGCCGTCGGTGACCACGAACAGGGACACCTCCGGCCCGGCGAGGTACTCCTCGATCACCACCCGGCCGCACTCCTGTGCGTGCTGCTCGGCGACCGCCCGGTCGCCGGTCACCACGACGCCCTTGCCGGCGGCCAGCCCGTCGTTCTTCACCACGTACGGCGGCCCGAACTCGTCCAGCGCGGTGCCGGTGCTCGCCCCGTCCGTGCAGGTGTACGCCCGGGCGGTGGGCACGCCGGCGGCGGTCATCACGTCCTTGGCGAACGTCTTGGAGCCCTCCAGCCGGGCCGCCTCGGCCCCCGGGCCGAACGCCGGGATGCCCTTGGCGCGTACCGCGTCGGCGACCCCGGCCACCAGCGGCGCCTCCGGGCCGATCACCACCAGGTCGACGCCGACCTCCACGGCGAGCGCCGCCACGGCCGCCGGGTCGGTGGGGTTCACCTCCCGCAGCTCGGCCACCGCCGCGATGCCGGGATTGCCCGGCGCGGCGACCAGCAGCTCCACCCCCGGATCGCCGGCCAGCCCCAGGGCGAGCGCATGCTCCCGCCCACCACCACCCACAAGAAGAACCCGCACGACCCCGCATCCTACTGACACCCCACCCCACCCCCGTTGATCATGAAGTCAGCGGCACGATTTGAGATCGACCTTGCCGCCAACTTCATGATCACCGGGAGGCGAGTGGGGTGGGGTCAGGGCAGGAGGGGGTGGCGGAGGACGTTTTCTTCGCGGCCGGGGCCCACGCCGACCATGGTGACCCGGGTGCCGCAGAGTTCCTCGATGCGGGCGATGTAGCGCCGCGCGTTCTCGGGGAGTTCGTCCTCGGTGCGGGCCTTGGTGATGTCCTCCCACCAGCCGTCGAGCTCTTCGTAGATCGGGGTGGCGTGGTGGAAGTCGGTCTGCGTCATCGGCATGTCGTCGAAGCGCTCGCCGTTGATCTCGTACCCGACGCAGATCGGCACCTTGGGCAGGCCGGTGAGCACGTCCAGCTTGGTGATCACCAGGTCGGTGACGCCGTTGAGGCGGCAGGCGTACCGGGCGACGACGGCGTCGAACCAGCCGGCCCGGCGCTCCCGGCCGGTGGTGGTGCCGTACTCGTGACCGATCTTGACGAGGTGCCGGCCGCTGTCGTCGAAGAGCTCGGTGGGGAACGGCCCCGCGCCCACCCGGGTGGTGTAGGCCTTGCTCACCGCGATCACCTTGGTGATCGCGGTCGGCGGGATGCCCGCGCCCACGCACGCCCCACCGGCCGTCGGGTTCGACGAGGTGACGAAGGGGTACGTGCCGTGGTCCATGTCGAGCATGGTGGCCTGGGCGCCCTCCAGCAGCACCGTCTCACCGCGGTCCAGGGCGTCCCAGAGCATCACCCGGGTCTCCGCGATGTACGGCCGGAGCCGCTCGGCGTACTCCAGGTACTCCTCGATCGTCGCGTCGATGTCGATCGCCTTGCGGTTGTAGACCTTGAACAGCACCTGGTTCTTCTCGCGGAGCGCCAGCTCCAGCTTCTTGCGCAGGATGCCGGGGTCGAGCAGATCCTGGAGCCGGATGCCCATCCGGGCGACCTTGTCGCCGTACGCGGGGCCGATGCCCCGGCCGGTGGTGCCGATCCGGGAGCTGCCCAGGTAGCGCTCGACCACCCGGTCCAGCGCCCGGTGGTGCGGCATGATCAGGTGCGCGTCGCCGGAGATGCGCAGCCGGGAGACGTCCACGCCGCGCTCGGCGAGACCGTCGATCTCCTCCAGCAGCACCTTCGGGTCGACCACCACGCCGTTGCCGATCACGATCATCGCGTTCGGGGAGAGCGCGCCGGACGGCATGAGGTGCAGGGCGTACTTCTGGCCGTCCGGGGTGATCACCGTGTGCCCGGCGTTGTTGCCGCCGGAGTAGCGCACGACGTAGTCGACCCGCTCACCCAGCAGGTCGGTAACCTTGCCCTTGCCCTCGTCGCCCCACTGGGCGCCGAGGAGCACGATCGCTGGCATCTTCTCCGCCTCCAGAAGGCTCGGGTGCCAGGTGGCGACCGGTCAGCGAGCCCGGGGTGTCAGGCTAACAAGTAGTGACGACGGGACCGGCAGGGGTTCGTCGAGAAGCAGGAGGCTCCTTCGTGTACGACGTGGTGCTGCTCACCCTCGGCTCGGAGCGGGACGCTCCCGGTGGGGGCTGCGGCAGCGGTGGAGCCTGCTGTGGTGGCGCCGCCGAGGCGGCCGGGGAGCAGTCCGAGGAGCGCTGCGAGACGCCCCGCGTACCGGCGCTGGCCTGCGCGGACGCGCTGACCGCCCGGGGTGCCCGGGTGGAGACCGTCACCGCCCGCTCGGACGCCGAGATCGACCAGGTGCTGGCCCGCCTCGACGGGCCGCCGCGTCCCGACGGCCTCACCTGGCCGGACCCCGACTCCAAGACCCGGCTGGTCGTCGCCACGGCCAGCGACGGTCAGTTGCGGGCCGTCCTGCGCCGGCTGGTCCGGCGGTACGCTCCGCCGCCCAGCCGCCGTCCGGACGACCTGCCCGGCAACCGGACCGTCCCCGACCTGCCGCCGGTCGGCGTACTGCCGCTCGATCCGGCCCGGACCGGGACGGCGCGGGACCTGGCCGCGCAGCTCGGGCTGCCCCGCGATCCGGCGGCGGTGGCCGCGGCGGTGCTGGACGGCACACCCCGCCGGCTCGACCTGCTGCGCAACGACGGCGGCTCGGTGACCCTGGACGGCGCGCTGTTCGGCGCGGCCGACGACGCGGGCCGGCCGCTGCACTGGCGCGCCCGGGTCGAGGTCGACGGCGCGATCCTCTCGAACGGCGAGGACCCGCTGATGGCCTGCGCGGTCGGCAACGCCGGCGGGTACGCGCGCCTCGACGACGTGACCCTGCTGGCCGACCCGGACCCGACCGACGGCCGGGTCGAGGTGGCGGTGGCAGTTCCCGTGGTCACCCGGTCCGCGTTGGGCAGGAAGCGGGTCCGACTCGAGGTACGCCGGGCCCGGGGCCGGGCCGTGGCGGTGGCGCCGCGCGACGCGAAGGTGCCCTTCCTCGACGACGGCGTCGAGGGCGAGCTGAGCCGGAAGCGGTCCTGGTGGACCGAACCGGGCGCCTGGGCCGTCTGGACGGCCTGACCACCGTCGATCCCCGGTCCGCCCGCCCGATCACCCGGACGGCCTATCCTCGGGCGGGAGGAATGGGGAGGAACCGTGGTGCACGAGAACGCCGACCGGGCCCACGTGCCGGGCCAACCGCAGGTGCCGGAGCGCGACATCGAACCGCTCTGGCCGCCGGAGCAGAGCGAACCGGGCGCCGGCGTCCCGCCGTGGGCGACCCCGGCCCAGCCCGGCACACCCCCCTGGCCGCTCCCGCCCCCGCCGGCCGCAGAGCCGCCGCGGTCACCGGTCCACCCCACCACCGGACCGGCGCCGCACGACCCGGCCGCCGCTGGGCGCGGCCCGGACGAGGTACGCCCCGTCAGCCCGGTGCCCGCGCCGCGCACCCAGCCGCCGGTCGACCTGGACCTCCCCTTCACCCTCGACCGGCCGCCCGTCGCTCCGAATCCGACGTCCACGGCCCCGGAGCAGGGCGACCCGGCGGCCGTTACGACCGCAGCGCAGGACGGCCCGACCACGGACGACGGGGCGGACCGGACCGGGGTCGGCGCCCACCAGGCCGGCGGCACCTCGGGCGGCCGGACGGAGTCGCCGTGGGCCCAGCCGCCGCAGCGGTCGACCGCCCCGACCGAGCCCACCGACGCGTCGGCGACGCCCACCGACCCGGCGGCGACGGCGGTGCCGGCCGCTCCGCCAGCCACCGCCGGATCGGTCCCCCCGGGGCCGGAGGCACCGGCAGCCGAGGCGCCGGCCGGTGACGCGCCGTCGCGGCTCGGCCCGTTCCCGCCGGCGCCGGGTGTGCCACTCGCCCAGCCGCCGTACGGGAACGGGTCGGCCTACCCGCCGGGGCCGGCCGGATACGGCCAACCCGGATACCCGGCCGGCCCTACCCCGGGCTGGTACCCGCCGGCCTGGCCGCACCAGCCGGCCGGCCCGGCGCCGCAACCGCCGGCCACCCCGGGACCGGAGCAACCCGCACCGGGAGCGCCGCAGCCCGCGCCGGGGCCGCAGCAACCCGCGCAGCCGGCGGTTCCGGCCGGGTACCCGGAGCCGGCCTGGACGCCGGAGGCCGGGGCCACCCCGACCGCGGAGGACTTCGCCCGGCGTCGCCAGGCCAGGCCGGTCGACCCGGTGGCCACGATGGGCGTCCGCGCGGTGGTGAACAAGATCGGGCTGGTCCGGCTCCCGCCGGGGCGGCACGAGCAGGAACTGAAGCGCGACATCGAGACGGTCCGCCGCAACTTCGGCGGACTGCGCCAGGTGACCGTGGTCAACCCGAAGGGCGGTGCCGGCAAGACCGTCGCCATCCTGCTGCTCGCGATGACCTTCGGCCAGAAGCGCGGCGGGTACGTGCTGGCCTGGGACAACAACGAGACCCAGGGCACCCTGGGCATGCGGGCCCAGCAGGACTTCCACTCCCGTACGGTCCGGGACATGCTGCGCGACCTGGCGCAGTTCCAGGGGGCGCACGGCCGGGTCGGCGACCTGTCGCAGTACGTCCGCTCGCAGGGCGAGGGGATGTTCGACGTGCTCGCCTCGGACGAGTCGGCCACCGGCGGCGAGATGCTCACCGCCGCCGCCTTCGCCGAGATCCGCGAGGTGGTCAGCCGCTTCTACAAGCTGATCTTCGTGGACACCGGGAACAACGTCCGGGCGCAGAACTGGCAGGCCGCGATGGATGCCACCGACCAACTGGTGGTCACCATGTCGGCCCGGAACGACTCGGCGGAGACCGCCGCCCGGATGCTCGACCACCTGGAGCAGAGCGGCCGGCAGCGGCTGGTCCGCCAGGCGGTGACGGTGGTGTCGATGCCACCGTCGCGCAAGGAGATCGACCTGCCGGCGATCCAGGAGCACTTCGCGGCCCGGACCCGGGCGGTGCTGCTCGCGCCGTACGAGCGGCTCATCGACACCGGCGAGCCGATCCGGTACGGGCAGCTCTCCTCGGCCACCCGGGATGCCTGGCTGAAGATCGCCGCCGCGGTCGCCGAAGGGCTGTGACACAGGCGCGACGGCCGGCCCCCGCTGGGGAGCCGGCCGTTGCGCGGTGGGTCAGTGGCTGGCGAGGGCGTCGGCCGCGGCCGGGTCGCAGTCGCGGAGGAACTGGGCGCAGCGGGCCGCCTCGTCCGCCTCGCCGATCTCGCCGGCGGCCCGGGACAGCAGGTAGAGGCAGCGGAGGAAGCCCCGGTTGGGCTTGTGCGACCAGGGCACCGGGCCGTGGCCCTTCCAGCCGCTGCGGCGGAGCTGGTCCAGGCCGCGGTGGTAGCCGGTGCGCGCGTACGCGTACGCCGGGATGACCTGGCCCGCGGCGAACGCCCGGGCGGCAAGCGCCGCCCAGGCCGCGCTGTAGGTCGGGAAGCGGGCCGCGACCTCGGCGTACGCCTCGTCGGTGTCCTGCTCGACGGCGGCCGCCAGCGCGGCGTCGGCCTCCTCGGTCGCCGGCAGCAGGGTGGCCGGTGGCTCAGGCAACAGGTTCTGCATCGCCCCATTCAACCCGCTTCGCCCTGGGGTACGCGAGTGGGTCCGGCGAGCCGGTCGGCTGAACGGCTGAGGGTTTCGTCACGCCTGGGGCCCGCGGCCCGGTACCCGCGGCCCATGCCATCCGGCGATCTTTTCCACTACAACTATTGGTCCGGAGCCTCCCCAGGACCCGGTTACGCAGGAGCCCGGCGGCCTGGCCGCCGGGCTCCTGTCGTCGTGACCCACGTTTGCCGGCTTGCTCGGGGCGGGCAGGATGGTCCGGTGCCCACCCCACCTCCCGCGGACGTCATCGAGCCGCACGACACCAGCATCGACGAGATCGAGACCCGGGCCGAGTTCGACCGACACCTGGCCACCGGCAGCCTGGCCGGGCTCACCGTGCAGGGCCTCCGACTCGACCTCGATCCCGTTCCCGACCTGACCCGGACCGACGTGGCCGACACGCTCTTCGTGGGCTGTCGGTTCGCCGCTCGCGAGGTCGGCGCCGACCTGGTCCGGCGCGGGGCGAACGTGGTTCCCCCGTTCTCGAAGCTGCCCTACCCGACCCAGCCGGCCTGCCTCTACACGGCGGAGGACCTGGCCGCGGGCTTCACCGAGGCCGGCTTCGCCGGGATGTACGACACCCGGGTGTACGCGCACTTCCGCGCGCACGGCGGGGCGCTGCCGGACGTCCGCGAGGCGCTCGGCCAGCGGCTGCACGACCACGGGGTGGACAACGCCCTGGCGGACGCCACCCGCAGCTGGCTGGCGGCGCACGGGCCGCAGTCCGTGGTGGGGGTGATGGGCGGGCACGCGGTGCCGCGCGGCAGCGCCGCGTACCGGATGGCGGCGGTGCTGGGGTGGGAGCTGGCGCGGGCCGACCGGCTGGTGGTGACCGGCGGCGGTCCGGGCGTGATGGAGGCGGCCAACCTGGGCGCGTTCCTGGCGGCCTGGCCGGCGGAGGAGCTGACCGCGGCGATCGACGTGCTGGCCACCGCGCCGGACTTCACCGACCACGACCGCTACACCGAGGCGGCGCTGCGGGTCCGGGAGAAGTACGCGGCCGGGCCGACGCTGCCCACCCCGCGCCCGGCCGCCGCCGGCACCGAGTGGGCCCGCTCGGGCGGGCTGGCCATCCCCACCTGGCTGTACGGGCACGAGCCGGCGAACCTGTTCGCCGGGCGGATCGCCAAGTACTTTTCCAACGCCATCCGGGAGGACACCATCCTGCGGCTGGCCCGGGGCGGGATCGTCTTCGCGCCCGGCCGGGCCGGCACGGTGCAGGAGGTGTTCCAGGCGGCCACCAAGACCTACTACGGCACCGACGGGGCCAGCGGCGCGTACGTCTTCCTGGACCGGACGTACTGGACCACCGAACTGCCGGTCGAGGCGCTGCTGCGCCCGCTCTTCGCCGCCTCCCCGTTCGGTGACCTGTCGGCCACCGTGCACCTCACCGACGACGTCCGCGAGGCGGTCCGGGTGCTCACCGCCGGCTGAGACGCGCGGAGGCCGGCACCCGATCGGGTGCCGGCCTCCGGCTCACGCGGTGGTCACTTCATCGTGGTGCCGGTGGAGCGCAGGTGCTCGCAGGCCTCCACGACGCGGGCGGCCATGCCGGCCTCGGCGGCCTTGCCCCAGACGCGCGGGTCGTACATCTTCTTGTTGCCGACCTCGCCGTCGACCTTCAGCACGCCGTCGTAGTTGCGGAACATGTGGTCCGCGACCGGCCGGGTGAAGGTGTACTGGGTGTCGGTGTCGATGTTCATCTTCACCACGCCGTAGTCCAGCGCCTCGCGGATCTCCGACAGCAGCGAGCCGGAACCGCCGTGGAACACCAGGCTGAGCGGCTTCTCCTTGCCGTACTTGGCGCCGACCGCCACCTGGATGTGGTGGAGCACCTCCGGGCGGAGCTTGACGTTGCCCGGCTTGTAGACGCCGTGCACGTTGCCGAAGGTCAGCGCCGCCATGTAGCGGCCCTTCTCGCCGAGGCCGAGCGCGTCGACCATGGCCAGGCCGTCCTCGACGGTGGTGTAGAGCTTCTCGTTGATGGCGTTCTCGACGCCGTCCTCCTCGCCGCCGACGACGCCGACCTCGATCTCGAGGACGATCTTGCCCTTGGCGGCCTCGGTGAGGAGCTGCTCGGCGATCTGCAGGTTCTCCGCCACCGGCACCGCCGAGCCGTCCCACATGTGCGACTGGAACAGCGGCTCCTGGCCGTTCTTCACCCGCTCCTGGGAGATGGCCATCAGCGGCCGGACGAACTTGTCCAGCTTGTCCTTCGGGCAGTGGTCGGTGTGCAGCGCGATGTTCACCGGGTACTTCTTGGCCACCTCGTGCGCGTACGCGGCGAACGCCACGGCGCCGGTCACCATGTCCTTGACGGACGGGCCGGACAGGTACTCTGCGCCACCGGTGGAGACCTGGATGATGCCGTCGCTCTCCGCGTCGGCGAAGCCCTTGAGCGCCGCGTTCAGCGTCTGCGAGGAAGTCACGTTGATCGCGGGGTAGGCGTACCGGCCGGCCTTGGCCCGGTCCAGCATCTCCGCGTAGGCCTCGGGGGAAGCGATGGGCATGTCGAACGCTCCTTACTTACCGCTCTCGGCCGTGCAGGCCGCTGTCTTCCTTGGGTGCGCCGGACCGCGCTGTCCACCGCGGGAAGTATCCCGTAGGAACTGGCGGCCGGCACAACCGACCCGGGAACCGGTCACCGGCTCTCCAGCCTGTCCGGCACCACGACACTGATCAGCCAGCTCACCACGGCCATCACGATGGCCCCCCAGAAGGCGGCCCAGAAGCCGTCCACGTGGAACGGCAGGTGCAGTTGCCGGGCGATCCAGTCGGTGAGCAGGAACAGCAGAGCGTTGACCACGAGCGCGAACAGACCTAGCGTGAGCAGGTAGAACACGCAGCCGAACACCTTGATGACCGGCTTCAGCACCGCATTGACCACGCCGAAGATGAGCGCCACCGCGATCAGGGTGAGCGCCATGTTCGCCCCGCTCCGGCCGCTCACCTCCACCCCGGGGACGATCAGTGTGGTGATCCACAGCGCGATCGCGGTGATCGCCAACCGGATCAGAAAGCCCACGTGACCATCCTGGCACCGGGCAACGCGCCCGGAGGGACAATCCGCCGACTCGGGGCCGCCGCCGCGGTTCGGCTCGGCACCGAGCGGCGACCGGCACCAGCCCGTACGGTGTGGTGGTGACCGTCCGTACCGAGATCCAGGGAGGGACGATGGGTCAGCCCGACGAGGAATTCGCCCCGAGCGACCACCTCGCTCCGGAGGAGCGGGATCTGGAGGCGGAGCCGGCCGACGCGGTCGAGCAGGCGGTGGCGGTGAACCCGGAGGACGGCGAGACCGAGCCGCACCGCGGCCTGGAGGTCGACGACTGGGACGCGATGGAGCAGGCCCGGGTGGTCGTCGCCGACGAGGACGACTACCGCTGACGGGCGGGGAGGGGCCGGCCGGCCCCTCCCCGCGTCACCGCAGCCGGGTGACCTGGTCCGGGTGGGCGGCAGCCCACTCACCGAGCCGGTCGTCCCGCAGCGCGGCGAGGAAGCCCGGCCCGAGGGCGGGATCGAGCCGGAAGCGCATCTCCGGTTCCTCCGTGTGCCGCCCCGGCGGGAGGAGGCCGACCGACTCGGCGGTCGCGGCCTTGGCGGCCACCAGCGCCAGGGCCGGCAGGGAACTGTCGCCGGTGTCCGCGACCAGCCCGGAGCCGAGGTGCTGGAGCAGCGAGTTGAGCACGACCGGGTTGGTGAACGTGTCCCGCTCCTGGAGCCGGTGGAGCAGGCCGGCGGCGTACCGCTCGGCGTTGCGGTCCCGGTCCAGTACGCCGTCCGGCAGTTGGACCCGCTGGCGGAGCACGTCCACCGAGGCAGTGCCGTCGAGCCGCTGGCAGCCCGCCGGGTAGACCCGGTCGGTGTGCACCGAGTGGACGCGCTGCGGCAGGCAGACCTGCACGCCGCCGAGCGCGTCGGTGAGTTTCCGCACCGCCGAATAGGTGAGCACCCCGCCGGCATCGATGCGCACGCCGAGGGTGTCGGCCACCGCATCCCGGGTGACCTGGTAGCCACGGCTCAGATCCGGCTCGGGCGTGCCCGCCCCGAACGAGAAGGTCGCGTTGAGCCGGTCCGGCCCGTGGCCGGGGACGGAGACCTCCAGGTAGCGCGGCAGCGCGACCAGGTAGAGCCGGCTGCGGTCGGCCGGGACGTGCACCAGCAGCACCGAGTCGGCGAACCGGGCGGCCCGGTCGGCGTTCCCGTCGACGCCGACGAGCAGCATGTTCAGCGCCCCGGTGGGGGCCGACGCGGCCGGCTGGGGCAGCAGCGGGGACGCGGTCTCCCGGTGCTGCGGCGCGACCACGGTGAAGCCGGCCAGGGCGGCGGCGACCACCGCCAGTGCCGTACCGCCGAGCCGGAGCCGGAGGCGGCGGCGCCGGCGGCGAACCACGGCCCGGTCGATGGCGGCGCGGAGCGGGCCGGTCGGCGGGGTGATTCCCTCGTGCCGCGCGAAGGCCGCTCGCAGGTCGTCCTCGATCATCAGTGCACCTCCACGGTCTCGGCTCGGAGGGTGGCCAGCGCCCGCGAGATGCTGGACCGGACGGTGCCGACGGCGCAGCCGAGGATCTCGGCGATCTCCGCGTCGGGCAGGTCCTCGTAGTAGCGGAGCACCAGCGTCGCGCGCTGCCGCCGGGGCAGCCGGGACAGCCAGGACCAGACCTGGTCCCGGTCCACCGCGGACTGCGCGTGGTCGGTCGGCGCCGGCACCGCCTCGTCCGGCTCGCCGCGCAGCAGCACCCGGCGGGCCCACGAACCACGCCGCCAGTCGATGTACTGGTTGGTGAGCATGCGCCGGACGTACCGCTCCGGGGCGTCGCTGCGCGCCACCCGACGCCAGTTCAGCTGGACCCGCACCATGGTGTCCTGCACCAGGTCCTGCGCCTGGTGCGGATCGCCGGTCAGCATGACCGCGTACCGCAGCAGGACGCTCAGCCGCGCGTCGGCGAACTCCTCGTACGTCACTGCACCTCCCGGTGTCCCGCCCTGTTGACGGGCGCGGCCCGCCGGAACGTTGCGTCCGGCCCGGATCGGCCGAACGGTCCTTTGTCGATGTCCCGCCGCGCCCGGGGCAGCGGACGAGGTGGTCATCCGCCTACCCTCCGTACAGCGTGTCCGCCGGCGGCGTCGCCGCACCCGCTTCGTCGCCTGACGGGTCCGGTGTCACCGGTGCCCCGGCGACCCTTCCGCCGGGCATCGACGTGTCCGCACCAGCCCGAACACCCCACCCGCGCGGTCTCCCCGGACCGTCGCCGATCATCCGTTCGGTCAATGTCAGGGCGGACGAGACCGCGGGACAGCGCCGGCACTTAAGGGTTCTCTAAGCTGCACGCGCTCCACCTGCATTCCCTCACCGGAGGAATTCCCCTGATGCTCACCCACTCCGCCCGGCGCTGGCTGGCCGGCATCGGCGTCGCAGGCGCGTTCGTCGCCGCCTCCGCCACCCCCGCCGCCGCCGCTCCAGGCTCGGACGACCTGCTGCTCTACGCGAACAACACCCTGGTCGCGCCGGGCGGCGAGGCCCGGGCCATCACCCTGTTCGCCTACGCCGAGGCGCTGCCCGAGGACCTGACCCTCACCATCGACCGGACCGCCGTCCAGGACATCGCCTCGGTCACCCTGACCGACGACGTGAAGGGCTGCGAGACGGCCGGCGCCGTCATCACCTGCGCCCTCAAGGGCGAGGACCTCGTCGACTACGTGGTCGACCTGACCGTCAAGGCCAACGAGAAGGCCGAGGTGGGCGCGAAGGGCGACGTCGTGCTGAGCCTGGCCGGCGACGGGCGGAAGGCCACCACCCACGCCACCGTCGAGATCGGCGAGGGCGTCGACCTCGCGGCCGGGGCCGACATCACGACGGCGGGCGCGGCGGGCGCCACCCTCAAGCCCGCGATCACGGTCGCGAACGTCGGCGACAACACCGCCCACGGCGCGACGCTCCTGCTGGTCAGCATGGAGGCCCTCGCCCCCAGCCAGCGCTACGGCAACTGCTCCTACCTCGACGCCTTCGGGGCCCACTTCACCCAGTGCACCTTCGACGAGGACATCGCCCCCGGCGCCGGAGTACGGCTGGAGAGCTCGTCCGGGCTGCGGATCGCCCCGGACGCCTGGGCCCCCGGCGAGCTGTTCGCCAACGCGACGTGGTTCGCCCAGGGCGACTGGGACGACCTCGAGACCGAGCTGAAGGCGGTGGACGGCTGGCAGCAGGGCACCGGTGACCCGCTGAAGCTGGTCGCCGCGACGGACGCGCAGGTGCAGTCGCTGCGGCAGACCGACAAGGACACCACCAACAACTTCACCGGCATCGAGGTGAAGGTCACCGGCGAGCAGCGGGCCGACGTGGCCGCGATCGGCGCCGAACTGGCGGGCACCAAGGGTCGGACCGTCCAGGCCAAGGTCGGCTTCGTGAACAACGGCCCGGCCATGACCAACTCGTACTCCCCGGGCGGGGAGATCGTGACCATCGCGCAGGTCAACATCCCGGCCGGGGCCACGGTCGTGGCCGCCCCCGAGCAGTGCTCGACCGACATCGAGGGTGGTCCGAACGAGCCGGGCGCCAGGACCTACTTCTGCGAGTGGTCCGAGACCCTGCACAAGGGCGACCGGGCCCTCTTCGAGTTCACGCTGCGGATCGACCGGGTCGCGGGCACGCCGGGCTCGGTGCGGCTGATCCACTTCGACCTGGAGAGCGACGGCCCGGTGGCCGACCTCAACCCGCGCAACGACACCGCGGCCCTGGTCATCAAGGGCGCCGGCAACGGTGGCGGCGGTGGCGGCGGCCAGGGCGGCGGCGGCGAGGGTGACGGTGGCACGCTGCCGATCACCGGTAGCGCCACCGGCCTGATCGCCGGCGTCGGCGCGCTGCTGCTGGTCGCCGGTGTGGGCGGCTACCTGGTGGCCCGTCGCCGCCGGACCCGCTTCGTGGCCTGACGGCTCCGACCTCCCCGGTGCCCCGCCGACCGATCCCGGTCGGCGGGGCACCGTCGTCTCATCCCCGGCCTCACCACCGAAACGCGATCGACAGCGGTGAGAGCATCAGAGCCGTGCTGCTGACCGTGACCACGACCCACCACCCGGCGACCGACCTCGGCCACCTCCTCGTCAAGCACCCGGACCGGGTGCAGAGCTTCGAGCTGCCCGCGGGTACCGCGCACGTGCTCTACCCCGAGGCGGACGAGCAGCGCTGTACGGCGGCGCTGCTGGTCGAGGTGGACCCGCTGAAGCTCGGCGGCGGTCGGGGCCGCAAGCAGGCGGCCACCCCGGACACCTTCACCCTCGGCCAGTACGTCAACGACCGCCCCTACGCGGCGTCGAGCCTGCTCTCGTCGGCGCTGGCCAAGGTGTTCCGGTCGGCGCTGCGCGGCGAGTCCCGGGACCGGCCGGAGTTGGCGGCCACGGCGATCCCGCTGGAGGTGCGGGTGCCGGTGCTGCGCTGCCGGGGCGGCGCGGAGCTGGCCGTACGCGTCTTCGCCCCGCTGGGCTGGACGGTGACCGCCACCCCGATCCCGCTGGACGAGGCGTACCTGGAGTGGGGGGCCAGCCGCTACGTCGACCTGACGCTGGCCGGGACGCTGCGGCTCGCCGACGCGCTGAACCACCTGTACGTGCTGCTGCCGGTGCTGGACGACGCCAAGCACTACTGGGTGGCGCCGGACGAGGTGGACAAGCTGCTCCGGGCCGGCGCCGGTTGGCTGGCCGACCACCCGGAACGGGGCCTGATCACCCGCCGCTACCTGGCCCACCGCCGGGCGCTGGCCGGGGAGGCCCTGGCCCGTCTGGCCGAGCTGCGCCTGGCCGACGAGCCCCCCGCCGACGACAGCGTCGACCCGGCGGGGCCGATGGCGGAGGCGGACCAGAAGCGCGCCTCGCTGGCCGTACGCCGGCGCGAGGCGGTGCTGGCCGCGCTGCGGGCCACTGGCGCCAGCCGGGTGCTGGACCTGGGCTGCGGCGGCGGGGCGCTGCTCACCGCGCTGGTCGCCGACCGGCGGTTCACCGAGGTCGTCGGCACGGACGTGTCCAGCCAGGCGCTCACCCTGGCCGGTCGGCGGCTGCGGCTGGACCGGCTGCCGGAGCGGCAGCGGGACCGGATCCGGCTGTGGCAGTCGGCGCTGACCTACCGGGACGATCGGCTGCGCGGCTACGACGCGGCGGTGCTGATGGAGGTGATCGAGCACGTCGACCCGCCCCGGCTGCCAGCGCTGGAGGACGCCGTGTTCGGGCACGCACGCCCCGGCACGGTCGTGGTGACCACGCCGAACGTCGAGTACAACGTCCGCTACGAGGGGCTGGGCGCGGGGCGGTTCCGGCACGCCGACCACCGGTTCGAGTGGACCCGGGCGGAGTTCGCGGCGTGGGTCGGACGGGTGTCGGCGGCCCACGGCTACTCCGCCACGATCGACGGCGTCGGCGACGAGGACCCGGAGGTGGGGAGCCCGACCCAGCTCGCCGTACTGACCCGGAAGGAGGAGATCAGCGCATGACCATCCTGGACATTCCCGAGCTCGCCCTGGTGGCGCTGGTCGGCGTCTCCGGTTCCGGCAAGTCCACCTTCGCCCGCCGGCACTTCCGGCCCAGCCAGGTGCTCTCCTCGGACACCTTCCGCGGCATGGTGGCCGACGACGAGAACGACCAGGCGGCCTCCGGCGACGCGTTCGACGCGCTGCACCACGTCGCCGGGATCCGGCTGCGCCGGGGGCGGCTGACCGTGGTCGACGCGACCAACCTCCAGCCGCACGCCCGGGCCGCGCTGGTGAAGGTGGCCCGGGAGCACGACGTGCTGCCGGTGGCGATCGTGCTGGACGTGCCGGAGGCGCTGGCCTGGGAGCGTACGCAGGGCCGGGCCGACCGGACCCACGGCCGGCAGGTGCTCGCCCGGATGCAGCGTGATCTGCGGCAGTCGTACGGGCGGCTGGCCCGGGAGGGTTTCCGCAAGGTGCACGTGCTGCGCGGGATCGACGAGGTCGACGCCGCGGAGATCCGCTACGAGAAGCTCTTCAACGACCGGCGCGAGCTGGCCGGCCCGTTCGACATCGTGGGCGACGTGCACGGCTGCCGGGAGGAGTTGGAGGCGCTGCTGCTCCGGCTGGGTTACGCCGTGCGGCACGACGACGCGGGCCGCCCGGTGGACGCGGTGCACCCGGCCGGGCGTACCGCGGTCTTCGTGGGTGACCTGGTGGACCGCGGCCCGGACTCCCCCGGCGTGCTCCGCTTGGTGATGGGCATGGTGGCGGCCGGGCACGCGATCTGCGTGCCGGGCAACCACGAGCAGAAGCTCCTGCGCAAGCTGCGCGGCCGGGACGTGCGGCTCACCCACGGCCTGGCCGAGACGATGGCCCAGCTGGAGGCGGAGCCGGAGAGCTTCGTCGCGGAGACGGCGGCCTTCATCGACGGGCTGGTCAGCCACTACGTCCTGGACGGCGGCCGGCTGGTGGTGGCGCACGCCGGGCTCAAGGAGGCGTACCACGGCCGGGCGTCCGGCCGGGTGCGGTCGTTCGCGCTGTACGGGGAGACCACCGGCGAGACCGACGAGTACGGCCTGCCGGTCCGTTACCCGTGGGCGCGCGACTACCGGGGCTCGGCCATGGTCGTGTACGGGCACACGCCGACGCCGGAGCCGGAGTGGGTGAACAACACCATCTGCCTCGACACCGGCTGCGTCTTCGGCGGCCAGCTCACCGCCCTGCGGTACCCGGAGAAGGAACTGGTCTCCGTCCCGGCGGTGAAGGAGTGGTACGCCCCGGCCCGCCCGCTGGTCCCGGTCACGCCCACCCGGCCGGACACGGTGCTGGACCTGGCCGACGTCACCGGCCGGCGGCACCTCACGCATGCGTACGGGACACTGACCGTGCCGGCGGAGAACGCCGCCGCCGCGCTGGAGGTGATGAGCCGGTACGCGGTCGACCCGGGCCGGCTGGTCTGGCTGCCGCCGACCATGGCACCCTGCTCGACGTCGACTGTGGACGGCTTCCTGGAGCACCCGGAGCAGGCGTTCGCCGACTACCGCTCGGCCGGCGTCGAGCGGGTGGTCTGCGAGGAGAAGCACATGGGCTCGCGGGCCGTGGTGCTGGTGGAGCGGGAGCCGGGGCGGTTCGCCGGCGGCGCGGTGCACACCCGCACCGGCCGGCCGTTCTTCGGGCCGCCGCTCGACGACGAGCTGCTGGCCCGGGTCCGTACGGCGGTCACCGCGGCCGGCCTCTGGGCCGAGCTGGACACCGACTGGCTGCTGCTGGACTGCGAGCTGCTGCCCTGGTCGGCGAAGGCGGGCGGGCTGATCCGCGAGCAGTACGCCGGGGTCGGCGCCGCCGGCCGGGCCGCCCTGCCGGCGGTGCTCGGCGCGCTGGACGCCGCGGCCGGGCGGGGGCTGCCGGTGGGTGAGCTGCGCGGCCGGATGGCCGACCGGGGTGCCGAGGTCGAGGCGTACTCGGCGGCGTACCGGGCGTACGTTGGGCCGACCGACGGGCTGCGCGGGGTGACGCTGGCGCCGTTCGCCGTGCTGGCCGGGGCCGGCGCCAGCTACGCCGACCGGGACCACGGCTGGCACCTGTCCCTGGCCGACCGGCTCTGCACGGCGGATCCGGAGTTCTTCACTCCGACCCGCCGGCAGGTGGTCGACCTGTCCGACCCGGCGGCGGTGGCGGCGGCGACCGACTGGTGGCTGGCGCTGACCGCGGCCGGCGGCGAGGGCATGGTGGTCAAGCCGTACGCGGGCCTGGCCGCCCGTTCGCCGAAGGGGTCGCTGCTCCAGCCGGGGATCAAGTGCCGGGGCCGGGAGTACCTACGGATCATCTACAGTCCCGGGTACACCGAGCCGACTCAGCTCACCGCGCTGCGCCGGCGCTCGCTGGGCCGCAAGCGCGGGCTGGCGCTGCGCGAGCACGGCCTCGGCCTGGCCGCGCTGGACGCACTCGCCGAGGACGCCCCGCTCTGGCGGCGGCACGAGCTGGTCTTCGCGATCCTCGCTTGTGAGTCGGAACCGGTCGATCCGCGCCTCTAGGCGGCACCGACGCCCGTAGGTCCGGTCCGGCGCGCTGCCGGACCGGGCCCGGGTACCCTTTGTGGCCGTGGACACAGCTGAAAAGACCCGAATGATCTCCGAGAGCGTCGCCCTGAACCCGCTCGACCCGAAGGACCTGATCCACACCTTCGGGATGCTCGGCGTCTGGGCGATCCTCTTCGCCGAGACGGGCCTGCTGGTCGGCTTCTTCTTTCCGGGTGACTCGCTGCTCTTCCTGGCCGGGGTGGCCGCCTCGCCGGTGGCCGACGCGATCTTCGGCAGCGGCACCCGGTTGTCGCTGGCCGGGCTGCTGATCGGCGGCCCGCTCTGCGCGATCGCCGGCGCCCAGCTCGGTCACTGGCTCGGCGCCCGGTACGGCCGGCGGATGTTCGAGCGGCCCAACTCCCGCCTGTTCAAGCGGGAGTATGTCGAGAAGGCCGAGTACTACTTCCAGAAGTTCGGCCCGGCGAAGGCCGTGGTGCTGGCCCGGTTCATCCCGATCGTGCGGACCTTCCTCAACCCGGTGGCCGGGGTGCTCGGCATGCCGGCCCGGCAGTTCCTGGTCTGGAACATCGTCGGCGCGTTCCTCTGGGTGGACGGCATCCTGCTGATCGGCTACCTGCTGGCGGACCAGATCTACCAGGCGATCGGCGACAAGATCGACCGGTACATCCTGCCCGTGGTCGCGGTGATCATCCTGATCTCGGTGCTGCCGATCTTCTTCGAGTTCCTCCGCGACCGGCGGGCCCGCAAGCGCGGCGAGGCGGCCGCGATGGTCGCGGCGGCCAGCGCCGCCGGCGCGGTCGACGCGGTGCGGGACGCGGTCGAGGGCGACGACCACCGCCGGCACGGCCGGCGCGGGCGACACGAACGCTGACCCGGATACACCGATGGCCGGTCCCCTGGTGGGGGCCGGCCATCAGCGTCTTGTCTACCTGCGGGTGGAACGGATCACGGGCAGCCGTCACCGTTCGGCGGTGGCGCCACCCCTGGCACGCCACCACCACACTCGGTCGAGGCGGCCTACGGACAGCCGGGCTCGGCTGGCGGCCATAATTCGGCCTTCGCGCCGCTAGGCGGCACTCCGGGCCGAATGAAGGCCGAGCTGACGCCGCGCCACGACCCCGGACAACCGACCGGGACCTCGGACACGTCCGGCTTCAGCGGGCCTTCTTGGTCGCCCGCTTACGCGGCGGGGTGAGCAGATCCGCGATCGTGGCGATCGCGGTCGGCACCAGCCGGTAGTACGCCCAGACCCCACGCTTCTCCCGCTCCAGCAAGCCGGCCTCGGTGAGGATTCGCAGGTGGTGGCTGACCGTCGGCTGCGAGAGGCCGAGCGGCGCGGTGAGGTCACACACGCACGCCTCGCCCTCGGGCGCCGACTGGATCAGGCTGAGCAGCCGCAGCCGGGCAGGATCGGCGAGGGCCTTCAGCACCCCCGCGAGACGCTCGGCATCGGCACGTTCGATCGGCTCGCCGGCAAGCGGCGAGATCTGAGGCATGGTCATTTCAGCCAACGCAGTTCCCACGTATTCCATCCTTCCACCAGCAGCATCGATCCGCCTGCATATCAGCAGATCCGAATCGGCAAACTTTTACGCCACAAGGCCGAGGTCAGCCAACGTATAGGCCGCCCGATAAGGCAGTCCGGCGGCTCGCACCGCGTCGCCAGCGCCTCGATCAACAATAACCGCCACACCCACCACCTCGGCCCCGGCCTCACGCAGTGCCTCGACGGCGGTCAACACGCTGCCGCCCGTCGTCGAGGTGTCCTCGACCGCCAGGACCCGCCGACCGGCCACGTCCGGCCCCTCGACGCGTCGCTGCAGACCGTGCGCCTTGCCCGCCTTGCGGACCACGAACGCGTCCAGCGGCCGGTCGGTGCCGGCCGACGCGTGCAGCATCGCGGCCGCCACCGGGTCGGCCCCGAGGGTCAGCCCACCGACGGCGTCGTACTGCCAGTCCGCGGTGAGGTCCCGCAGCACCCGGCCGACCAACGGCGCCGCCTGGTGATGGAGCGTGATGCGACGCAGATCGACGTACCAGTCGGCCTCACGGCCCGACGAGAGCACCACGCGGCCATGGACCACAGCCAGGTCGGTGATGAATTTACGCAGGTCGTCGTGGTCGCCCATGGCGATAGAGGGTACTGCGCAAGTCTGGGAGGCGTCTGTCGGGTCCACCGGGGTCACCCTGCGGGCGACCGACGGGTGGCGATGTGCGACTACGCTGCGCGACCGTCCATCCGGGCCACCGGACGCCGATCCCGTCGGCGGGACGCGCGCCGGGCCGACCGGCGGTCAGCCGTCCGCTCGCCCCACCCGGCCCCGGGTGTCCCGGGAGACGCCGCGCAGCAGCCGTCGTGGGGCGTGCCGCAGGCCGGCCACGGCCAGCTTGTACTTCCAGGTCGGCACGCTGACCAGCTTTCCTTTCCGCAGGTCACGCAGCCCTTCGTCGACCACCTCGTCGGTCCGCAGCCACAGCCAGCGCGGGGTACGCGACATGTCGATGCCGGCCCGCTCGTGGTAGCCGGTGCGGGTGTAGCCGGGGCAGAGGGCCATCACCCGCACCCCGAGCGGTGCCACCGAGAGGCCGATCGACTCACTGAAATTCGTCACCCAGGCCTTGCTGGCGGAGTACGTCGATCCCGGCATGGGCACGCCGAAACCGGCGACCGAAGAGACATTTATCACTGTCCCGCTGCCCCGTTCGATCATCGGTCCGAGCGCCGCGTGGGTCAGCCGCAGCACCGCCAGCACGTTCAACCGCAGCAGGCGGGCCTCGTCCTCGACGGCCGACCGGACGAAGGAGGTGTTCAGGCTGATCCCGGCGTTGTTCACCAGCAGCTCGACCGGCGGCTCGGCGGCCAGCCGGCGCTCCACCGCCGTACAGCCGTCGTCGGTGGACAGATCGGCGGAGATCGTTTCGACCTGGCGGCCGTACCGGGCGGTCAACTCGGCGGCGGTCGCGGCCAGGCGGCCGGCGTCCCGGGCCACCAGGACGAGGTCCCAGCCGTCGGCGGCGAGCCGGCGGGCGAACGCCTCGCCGATGCCCAGGCTGGCCCCGGTGACCAACGCGCGGCGCGGGTAGGAGGGGTGCGGTCCGTCGGTCACGGGCGGTCCTCGGGGGGCGGGGTCGGCGCGGGCGGGGCCGACGGGGGCGGCGGGGTGGGCGGTGCCGGCGGAGGGGGCGGCCCCCAGTGGGACGCGGGACCTTGAGCCGGCGGACCGTAGCCCGGCGGGGTCGAGGCCGGCGGCGCGGAGGGCGGACCGAAGGCCGGCGGGGTCGGGCCGGCGGGCGCCGGCGCGGGGCTGCGGTGGAAGAAGGCGACCGCCGCCGGGAGGGTGAGCAGCGCCGCGGCCACCAGGTAGCCGAGCACCTGGGCCACCGACACCGCCGCGTTCACCGGGATCCACCAGGCCGGATAGGCCTCGCCGAGCTGGGCGAGCAGGTCGGCGGCGGCCCGACCGTCGGCGCTCACCCGCAACGGGGCGGCCCGCTGGCCGACCAGCACCGCCAACCCGCAGCAGCCGCAGAACAGGCCCAGCCCGGAGACGACCCAGGTCGCCACCCGGGCGCCGGGGCGGCCCGAGAGCAGCCCGAGCGCGAGGCCGATGAGCAGCAGAGCCATGACCACGCCGACCACGGCCGACAGCGCCGTCGAGCCGCGCAGCAGCGCCACCACCTCGTCGATGTCGCCGCCGCGGGCCCCGGTGGCCTGCGCCGACGCCCGGAACCGGTCCACCGTGCCGGACGCCACGAGCAGGGTGGCGACCGCGTACACCACGGCGCCGACCGCCATCAGCAGCAGGACCGCCGCCGCCGTGACGACCGCCCCGGGACGGCGGGGCGCGGCCTGATCGGGGTACGACACGACGAATCCCTCCGGTAGGCGTCGGCTTGCAACCTACTCGGAGGGATCGTCGGAGTCGCTCTTATCGGGACGTCAACTTGCCGGGGGCGGCTCGGGGTCGCGGCGCTCGCCGGACTCGGGCGCCGGACCGGGCTGACCCGGCTGGCCTGGGCCCCATGACGGGGCGGGCTGGCCCGGCGCGCCGGGGGCACCCGGGTAGCCGGGAGCCGGCGGGTAGCCGGGGGTGGACGGGTAGGCCGGGTAGGCGCTGCCGGGCACCGGCGGCTCCCAGGTCTGCCGCGGCTTGCGGAAGAACTCGTTGGCCGTCGGCAGAGCCAGGAGGATCAGCGCGACCAGGAGCGCGAGCAGGGCGACCACGCCGAGCAGCGTGGTCAGCGGGGTGTACCAGCCGGGCAGGGCGTCCGACAGGCGGCGCTGGATCTCCTGGCTGCTGGGCACGTCACCGCTGGAGGAGCCGCCGCCGGTCAGGCCGCCGGCCGCGTTGTTCAGCAGACCGCCGCCGGTGCAGCAGAGCATGAGGCCGCCCAGCACCCAGGTGGTGATCCGGGAGCCGTTCTTCCCCCGGTTGTTGAGCAGCGCGAGGACGACGAGCCCGATCGCGAGCAGCAGGCTCAGCACGGCCCCGACCAGGCCGAACACCCAGGCGAAGTCGGCCGCCTGCTCGGCCGGCGTGTCCCGGAAGGCGTCCCGCATGACCTCCCGGACGGTGCCGATGGTGGTGAGCGTCAGGATCAGGTTCACCAACTGGATGGCCGCGACGAGGATGAGCAGCCAGCTCGACGCCGTCACCACGGCGGGACGTGCGCGAGGCGGGGTGCCCGGAGCATCGACCATGATTCTCCCTCCCTAGATCAGACGACCACCGTAACGAGCCAGGGCCAGCCGGGCACGCTTCGCGGGCCGGCGACCTCAGCAACTCAGCGGGACGGCCGCTCCCGGCGGCAGAGCCGCCGGTGTTCGGCGGTCACCACCGCGAGCAGGAAGAGGTCCACGGCCAGGGCGAAGACCGCGCTGAACTGGTTGACGGTGAAGCTGAAGATCTGCCCGAACAGCAGGTCCACCAGGAGCGCGAGCTTGAACAGCCGGAAGGCCCGCACCTGGTCGCTGGGCAGCAGCAATGCGCCGCGGATGCTCAGCACCGCGGTGATCAGCGCGGAGACCGAGACCCCGAGCACCGCACCCCACTCCTGCTGGTCGGGCAGCTCGCCGCTGATCGCATCCAGGACGATCCGGAGCACGACGACGAACGGCTCGCCGACCACGTAGAGCACCACCAGCGACACCACCCATCGGTGAGTGGTCACCCAGATCGCCGCGCGGCGGGCCCGGATGAGCCAGCGCTGCCAGAGCCGGGGTGCGGGTGGCTCGCGTCGGGGCACCGCGTCCAGCAGCCGGGCCACCGCCTCCTCGACCTCCGGGCCACAACCGCGAATCAGCCGCAGCACCGCCGCCCGGCGCCGCGCGCTGAGGCCGGTGGTGAGACCACCGACCACGGTGTACAGGGCGTTCGCGGTCCGCTCCGGGCCGGAGAGCCGGGTCCGGCCGCGAAGCGCCTGGCTGATCACGACCAGCAGGGCGAAGGCGACGTAGATGATGCTCGCGGCCGGCGCGTAGAAGTAGTTGGTTCCCGCCGTGACGAACTTGCCGACCTCGTCGATGAAGAGCCCGAAGCCCATCCCGCCCAGGATCGCGCCGAGGATGCGTGCCGCGCTGCCGAGGTAGACCAGCGCGACACCCAGGCCGGCGGTCATCAGCAGGCCGCCCCAGAGCACGTGCGCGATGTGCAGCCCGCCACCGCCGAGCTGCGGGTAGCCGGTCGCCTGGAGATACGCCCGGGTGACCAGCACCGTCACCACCCCGGACAGCACGAAGGCCTGCAGGTACGACGGCGCCTCCAGCACCCGGGGCGGCCTCGACCAACGGGACGGACGAGCGCGCATGCCCCGAAACTAGTAGCCGCGCCACTCCGTGCGGGCGTACTCCAGCACCCTGGGCTGCAGCAACGTGGAGGGCGGCACGTCCAGCCGGGCCCGGTCGGCGGGGAAGGTGGCCGCCGCCGCGAGCACCGACGGGGTGAGGAAGCGCAGTGGCGGCGCGTCGGCGGGCAGCGCCAGCGCCGGCGGGCTCGACCCGGGCGCGGCCAGCACGTATCCCCAGTCACCGAAGCTCGGCACGTCCACGTGGTAGGGCACCGTCGCGAAGCCGGCCGCGCGGATCGACCGCTCGATCGACCAGTACGACCGGGGCGCGAAGTAGGGCGACCCGGCCTGCACCACCAGCCGCCCGCCCGGGGCCAGCACCGAGCGGATCAGCGCGTAGAACTCGACCGTGTAGAGCTTCGCGGTGGCCGTCTCGTCGGGGTCGGGCAGGTCGGCGACCACCACGTCGAACCGCTCCGCGGCGGTCCGCAGCCAGCCGAACGCGTCGAGGTTGAGCACCCGCGCGCGGGGGTCGGCCAGCGAGTGGTGGTTGAGCTCGCGCAACTGCGGCTCGGTCTGCGCCAGCCGCACCACGGCCGGGTCGAGGTCGACCAGGGTGACCCGCCGTACGTCCGGGTACTTGAGAATCTCCCGCAGCGCCAGCCCGTCCCCGGCGCCGAGCACCAGCACCTCGCCGTGCGGTCCGTGCATGGCCGGATGCACCAGCGACTCGTGGTAGCGGTACTCGTCGACGGAGCTGAACTGGAGGTCGCCGTTGAGGAAGAGCCGCAGGTCGGTGTCGGCGTGGCCGATCTCCCGCACCGACCGGGTCAGCACGATCTCCTGGTAGCGGCTGCGTTCGGCGTGCACCACCGGGTCGCGGTAGAGCTGCTGCCGGGCGGTCACCTCGAAGTCGTGCGCGGTGACCCAGGCGTACCCGAGGCAGAGGGCCACCACGACGGAGCCGGCGCCGAGCGCGAGCCGCGCGCGGCGGCCGAGATCGGCCCGGAACACCGTGCCCACCAGCGCGAGGCCGGCGACGGCGTTCACCGCGCCGACCACCAGCGCGCCCTTGAGCTGGCCGAAGACCGGCATCAGCAGGAACGGGAAGGCCAGCCCGCCGAGCAGCGCGCCGACGTAGTCGGCGGCGAACAGGTCGGCCACCGCGCTGCCGGCGGACTGCTCGCGGATGCGTTGCAGCAGCACCATGAGCAGCGGGATCTCCGCGCCGATCAGCAGGCCGAGCAGGAACGCGGTGCCGACCAGCGCCGGCCCGTAGAGGTCCAGCCAGGCGAAGGCGGCGTAGAGGCCGAGCACGGAGAGGCCGCCGAGCAGGGCCAGGGTCAGCTCGATCGCGGCGAAGGCGGCGGCGGCCCGGGACTGGAGCGGCTTCGCGACCAGCGCGCCGACGCCCATCGCGAAGACCATCACGCCGAGCACGATCGACGCCTGGCCGACCGCGTCGCCGATCAGGTAGCTGCCCAGGGCGACCAGCGCCAGCTCGTACACCAGGCCGCAGGCCGCGCAGACGAAGACCGCGAGCAGAACCGCCGCGCGGGCCGGCCGCCACTGCGGCCGCGCCGGCGCCTCGGCGGTCACGCCGTCTCCCGGGTACGCCCGGCGGCTCCCGCCCCGGCGCGCTGCGCGGGTACGCGGACCCGGAGCTGCCGGCGGCGCTGCGCCACGCCCACGGTGACGAGGAGCGCGGCGAGCAGGAAGAGCCCGGCCGTGGCGAGCAGCCAGCCCCAGCGGTCCCGCCAGAAGTCGCTGCCGGCGTCCGGCAGCGGGCTGGCGGCGGCCGACGGGCCGGCGCTCGGAGCGGCGGCGGGCGCGGCCAGGCCGGCCTCGGCGGCGAGCAGCGGCAGCGTGGTGGCGGCCCGGGTGGCCGCCCAGCCCGGGTCGTCGACGAACGCGTCCTCGTCCAGCCCGAACCGGCCCAGCCCGCTCTCGATGGCGGACAGGTCGGCGAGGTCGATGTCGTCGGAGCCGGTGACCCGGATCGAGGCGGAGTCGTTGGCCTCGCTGCTCTCCGAGGTGTAGGTGATGTCGGCGGTCAGCTCGACCCAGCGCGGGCATCCCGGCGCGTCCGCGGCCGCCGTGCCGTCGCCGAGGTTCGAGCCGACGCTGACCAGCTCGTATCCGTCGGTCAGCCGCCAGCCGTAGCAGATGCCCTGGTTGGCGAAGGCGGCCTGGAGGATGGGCACAGTGTCGGCGCGCTCGTCGCCCGCGGGGGCGGGGACGGTCAGGTCGTCCGAATCGCCGTTGACGAATCCGACGAGGCAGAGGCCGGCGACGCCCAGCACCACCGCCCAGACCACCGCGGCCTTCAGGGCGTTGGACCTCCCCTTGGCCGCGGCCGGGCGCTTGCCGCCGCTCATCAGCTGATCGCGGCGGCGATGATCGCCCCGGTGGCGAGGTGCACGACGGCGGAGACCCAGACCGCCGGGTGCGGCTCCGGGTCGACCAGCAGCTCACCGAGCTTCCCCGGGGTGGCCAGGTCGAGCAGCATGAAGGCCGCCGCCATGATCACCAGGCCGAGGATCCCGTACGCGGCCGCGCCGACCAGGCCGAGCACCACGTCGTCCTCGCTGGCGGCGATCGCGGCGACCACGATGATGCCGACGCCGGCCAGGTTGGAGGCGAGCAGCAGCGCCGCGTTGCGGTTGCGCTCGGTCCAGATGAGGTGGTTGAGCCGGCCCGGGGTGGCCAGGTCGACCAGCGCGTAGCCGATGCCCATGAGGACGACGCCGACCACCCCGTACGCGAGGGTGACCAGCAGGTCGGTGACGAGATGCTGCACTGGGAACTCCAGGGTGAGGGGTCGGACGGGCTACTTGCCGGCGCCGGGGCCGCCGCCCCGGACGGTGCTGCCACGGCCCCAGCCCCAGCCGCCGCCGACGACGTGGTGGTAGCGGGGGTAGGCGGTGGTCATCCGTTCGAGCAGGATCACCGAGCCGGCGGCGATCGGCAGGATCACCACCGAGTCGTCGTCGTAGCGCAGGTAGACGCCGCTGCCGTCGACATACTGGTCGGCGGGCTGCCAGGTGTCGGTGATCTCCTTCGACACCTGGCTCGGCGTCCTGCCCGAGGTGTACGCGAGCGCGTCGGAGCCGAGATCCCGACTCGCCGCCCGGCGGTAGTGGCCCTCGACGTACCCGCGCGGGGAGAAGTTGCCGTAGAAGATCGCGAAGGCGGCGACCAGCGCGCCGATCACGGCGACCGCCACGCCCACCACGAACCAGCGTCGGTACGTCACAGTGCCACCACCGTCTCGGTCAGGACCAGTTCGTTGGTCTGGGGGTACGCGTGCCAGGTGCGCCAGGCCACCGAGCCGTCCGGCGGGTCGGGGCGGACGGCGAGCGCGGTGACCGCGTCGACGTCGCCGGGGAAGACCCCGACCAGCGCGTACGGGTCGCCGGCCAGCTCGGCGCGGAGCGCGGCGACCCGGGTGCGCAGGCCGTCCCCGGCCGGCCGCAGCACCGTGGCGGTGAACCGGTAGCCGGCGGCCTCGTCGTGCAGGCTGTCGGGCAGGTGCGGTGGCCGGCCGGGCAGGCACGCGACGGTCTCGGTGAGGTCGCCGCAGACCACCTGGTGCGAGGCGCCGAGCAGGCGCAGCCGCAGCCGCAGCCCGCCCGGCAGGGTCAGCTCGCGGACGTGCAGGGCGGGGCGTTCGGGGCCGCCGAGGGCCAGGCTCAGGTCGGCGGCGCGGGTGTCGACGTACGGGGCGTCCAGCGCGACGAGCACGCTCAGCCCACCTTCTCCGGGCCACCCTGCGGGTAGATCATCACCTCGGCGCGGTGCAGCCTCTCGCCGAGGTTCACCTCCCAGCCGGCCTCCCCGTACGCCTCGAAGGAGAGCCGGGCCCCGCCGGGCGCCTGGTAGTCGTGGTAGCGCATGGTGCCGCGCGGGTCGAGGCCGGTGCCCTCGGTGGCGGTGTAGCGCGCCTGCCCGGACTCGTCCCAGTGGTAGCGGCGGCCGGCGACCTCCAGCGTCGGGGCGCCCGGGGTGACGGTGGCGGAGGGTTCCCTGGTCCAGAGCACCAGCTCCAGGTCCGGGTCCTCCTCGACGGAGAGCCAGCGCTTCACCCCGCCGGCGTCGTCGAGCAGGTGCTCCGCCCAGCTCCAGCCGCCCTCGACCAGGTGCACCGAGCCGCGCACGGTGTACGGCACCTGGCGGACCTCCACGACGTCGCCGGGCTTGAGCTTGCGGGGGTCGCCGCGCAGCGCGTCGGCGTCCCGGTCGCGGAACGGGTCGCCGGGGGCCGGCGGGCGCGGCCCGGGCCGGGCCTTGCGCATCGCCACCACGGCGATCACGACGCCGGCCACCCCGACCAGACACCCCAGCGTCGCCACCAGGTATGCCATCGAACCGTTCACGGCCGCCTCCCCCCAACGTGTATCGGCGGAGACGGTAACAACCCGACGCACGCGCGCCGAAGCGCCGTTCGCTGAGTGAGAGGTCAGCTACGCGAGGTCCCGTCCCCGGCGGACGACTGCTCCGGACCGCCGTCGCCCGGGGTGTCCCGCCGGTCGGCGGCGTCCGGCCGGTCGGCGGCGTCGCCGGCGTCCGAGGTGGTCGCCGTCGGGGCGGCGGGTGGGTGGGCGAGGTGCAGCGCCGGGTCGGGGCAGGCCAGGTAGCCCGGCGGGAGGGTGGGCCAGACCGGCTGGCCCGGCGGCGGGTACGCCGGTCCGTAGCCGTACCCCGGCGGCGGGTACGCCGGACCGTAGCCGTACCCGTAGACCGGCCAGGGGCCGGCGGGCGGGACCGGGGCCGCGCCCCGGAACCAGCGACGCGAGTCGGGGACCATGAGCAGCACCACCACGGCCGCGGTCAGGGCCAGCACCAGCAGGACGCCGAGACCGCCGGCGGCGGAGGCCACCGCGCCCGGGCCGTCGCTCTGGGCGTAGAGGGTGTCCAGGAACCTCGACTGCTCCCAGTCGGCGCCGTCAGGCGGCGCGCCCATCGACGGGTCGAGCTCGGGGGCGTCCGTCGCGGCGAGGAGCGTGAGCGGGACGGCCACCAGGCCGAGGCAGCCCTGCCCGACACAGAGCAGCAGCTGCCCGCCCGCGGCCACGAAGACCAGGATCCGGGCGATGTTGCTGCCCCGGCGCAGCGGCAGCGCGGTGGCGGCGAGCCAGCCCGCGAGCAGCAGGGCCGGGATCCCGATGAAGCACGCCATGAAGACGTTCCCGCTCCGCTCGTCGGAGACCTCGACCGGGTCGGCGTCGGGCACCCGGCGCAGGGCCTCGTCGATCTGCGCGTCGTAGCGCACCGCCTCGACGATCACCAGGCAGACGAGGGCGAGCAGGATGGCCACCGCGGCGAGCTGCAACCAGTACGCGACGGTGACCGGGCCGGGCCGGGCCGGGCGGGTCGGGCCGGCGCGACATCGGGAGGGGTCATGGCGGAAAGCTACGGCCCGCCGACGTTTTCCGCAGTCCCACTTTCGGTGGGGCCGGGGTCACTCCGCGGCGAGGCGTTCCGTGGCGTACTCCCGCAGGGTGGCGCGGCCCATGATGCAGCCGGTGAAGGTGGTGAATTCGGCCTCGTCGTCGCGCAGCCGCTCCCAGGCCGCCCGGCCGGCCGCCCGGTCGACGGTTTCCAGCAGCGCGGCCGCGTACGCCTTCCCGGCCGGCGACCCGTGCTTCAGCAGCCAGTCGACCTTCTTCCGGGCCTCCGCCGGCCGCTCCCGCAGGGCCTGCTCGACATGCCGGTACGCGTCCGTCGCCGGCAGGATCTGGCCGGCGATCCCCACCCCGCCGAACGCCAGCGTGTCCGCCGTCGCCAGCTCCTTGACGGCCGCGTCCAGCTCCCGCTCCTTCTTGCCCATCCCCAACATGCCCTCACTATTGCCCGGCGCGGCCGCCCCCGACCCTGTTGATCAAGGACTTTTCGTTCGCCGAGCGGGCCGCCGCCGACGCAAGCCGCTTGGTCAACGACGGCCGGCCCGGCCGACCCCGGTGTGGGGCGGCCGGGCCGGGCGGGTCGGTCAGGCGGCGGTGACGGAGAGGGCGTCCTTGGTGTCGGCGAGGTCGACGCGGACCGTGTCACCGTCGCGGATCTGGCCGGCCAGCAGCGCCTTGGCGAGCTGGTCGCCGATCGCCGACTGGACCAGCCGGCGCAGCGGGCGGGCACCGTAGATCGGGTCGTACCCGTGCTCGGCGATCCACATCCGGGCGGCGTCGGTGATCTCCAGGCCGAGCCGGCGGTCGGCGAGACGACGCCGCATCCGGTCCAGCTGGATGTCCACGATGGCGCGCAGGTCCTCGCCCTGGAGGGCGGCGAACACCACGATGTCGTCGAGGCGGTTGAGGAACTCCGGCTTGAAGTGCGACCGGACCACCGCGAGGACACCCTCCCGGCGCTGCTCCTCGGCCAGCGTCAGGTCGCTGATCACCGACGATCCCAGGTTCGAGGTGAGGATCAGGATCGCATTGCGGAAGTCCACGGTGCGGCCCTGGCCGTCGGTGAGCCGACCGTCGTCGAGCACCTGGAGCAGCACGTCGAAGACGTCCGGGTGGGCCTTCTCCACCTCGTCCAGCAGGATCACCGAGTACGGCCGGCGGCGCACCGCCTCGGTGAGCTGGCCGCCCTCCTCGTAGCCGACGTAGCCGGGCGGGGCACCGACCAGGCGGGCCACCGAATGCTTCTCGCCGTACTCGCTCATGTCGATGCGGACCATGGCCCGCTCGTCGTCGAAGAGGAACTCGGCGAGCGCCTTGGCCAGCTCGGTCTTGCCGACCCCGGTCGGGCCGAGGAAGAGGAAGCTGCCGGTGGGCCGATCGGGGTCGGCGACGCCGGCCCGGGCGCGGCGAACCGCGTCGGAGACCGCGCCGACGGCCTCGGACTGGCCGACCACGCGGGCCCCCAGCGACTCCTCCATCCGGAGCAGCTTGGCCGTCTCGCCCTCGAGCAGCCGGCCGGCGGGGATGCCGGTCCAGGAGGCGACCACGGCGGCGATGTCGTCCGCGCCGACCTCCTCCTTGAGCATCGCGCCGTCGGCCTGGAGCCGGGACAGCTCCTCCTCCGCCTGTTTCAGCTCGGCCTTGAGGGCGGGGATCCGGCCGTACCGCAACTCCGCGGCGCGTTCCAGCTCGCCGTCGCGCTCGGCCCGCTCGGCCTCGCCGCCCAGCCGCTCCAGCTCCTCCTTGGCGGTGGAGAGCTTGGTGATGTGGCTCTTCTCCAGCTGCCAGCGCTCGGAGAGCGCGGTGAGCTGCTCGCGCTTGTCGGCCAACTCCTTGCGCAGGCGCTCCAGCCGCTCGGCGGAGGCGGCGTCCGGCTCCTTGGCCAGCGCCATCTCCTCGATCTCCAGCCGGCGGACCGCCCGCTCGATCTCGTCCACCTCGACCGGGCGGGAGTCAATCTCCATCCGGAGCCGGGACGCGGACTCGTCGACCAGGTCGATCGCCTTGTCCGGCAGGAACCGGTCGGTGATGTAGCGGTCGGACAGCGCGGCAGCGGCGACCAGCGCGGCGTCGGTGATCCGTACGCCGTGGTGCACCTCGTAGCGCTCCTTGAGGCCGCGCAGGATGCCGATGGTGTCCTCGATGGTCGGCTCGCCGACCAGCACCGGCTGGAAGCGGCGCTCCAGCGCCGGGTCCTTCTCGATGTGCTCGCGGTATTCGTCGAGGGTGGTCGCGCCGACCATCCGCAGCTCCCCGCGGGCCAGCATCGGCTTGAGCATGTTGCCGGCGTCCATCGAGCCCTCGCCCTTGCCCGCGCCGACCACGGTGTGCAGCTCGTCGAGGAACGTGATGACCTGGCCGTTGGAGTTCTTGATCTCCTCCAGCACGGACTTCAGCCGCTCCTCGAACTGGCCGCGGTACTGCGCGCCGGCCACCATCGCGCCGAGGTCGAGCGAGACCAGCTTCTTGTCCCGCAGCGACTCGGGCACGTCGCCCGCGACGATTCGCTGGGCGAGGCCCTCGACGATGGCGGTCTTGCCGACGCCCGGCTCACCGATCAGCACCGGGTTGTTCTTGGTACGCCGGGACAGCACCTGGATCACCCGGCGGATCTCCGAGTCGCGGCCGATGACCGGGTCGATCTTGCCGTCGCGGGCGCTGGCGGTCAGGTCCACGCCGTACTTGGCCAGGGCCTGGTAGGTCTGCTCCGGGTCGGCGGTGGTGACCCGACGGTCCCCGCCCCGGACGGTCGGGAAGGCGGCGACCAGGTTCTCCTCGGTGGCCCCGGCGTTCTTCAGCGCGACCGAGACCGCGCCGCCCACCCGGGCCAGGCCGGCGAGCAGATGCTCGGTCGAGGTGTATTCGTCGCCGAGCGGCCGGGCGATCTGCTCGGCGGCGCCGATGGCGTTGACGAACTCCCGGGCCAGGGTCGGCTCGGCGATGCTGGAGCCGTGCGCGGCGGGCAGGGCGTCGACCGAGCGCTGGGCGACCCGGCGCAGCTCGGCGGGGTCGGCGCCGACGGCGCGCAGCAGGCCGGCGGCGGTCGAGCCCTCGGTGTCCAGCAGCGACAGCAGCAGGTGCCAGGGCTCCACGGTGGCGTGACCGCGCTGGTTCGCCAGCGCGACGGCACCGGTGATGGTCTCGCGGCTCTTGGTGGTGAGGCGTTCCGTGTTCATGGGCTCCCCTGGATCGGCGTGTCCACTGGAAAGGACACAACCAGAGTTGAGTCTATTCCGCTCAACTCCAACGGTGTGACCTGGCTCACTCCGAGCGCTGCCAGCGCCAGTCGAACTCGCCGGGGGCCGGCGGCGGCCCGGGCAGCGGCGGCTCCGGCTGAGCGAGGCCGGCCAGCAGGAGCGCCAGGTGGCGGCGGCGCAACTGCCGGGTGCGCTCCGGATCGGGCACGCGGATCGCGGCACACCCCTCCAGCAGCAGGCCGACGTCCTGCACCACCAGGTCGGCGCGGAGCCGGCCGCCGGCCCTGGCCCGTTCGACCAGTTCGGTGGTGAGCTGGCCGGACCGCACCGCGTCCCGCCCCATCTCCTCGGTCGGCGTGAAGGTGCCGGCCAGGTGGACGGTCAGCGAGTGCACGTCGGCGTCAACGATCCGCTCCAGGAAGCCGGTGAAGGCCCGCCAGCCGTCCGGCTCGGCGGCTGCCGCCTCGGCCTCGGCGACGTACCGGCGCAGACCGTCGTGGCAGAGCCGGCGCAGCAGGTCCTCCTTTCCGGCGTATCGGCGGTAGAGGGCGCTGATGCCCACCCCGGCGCGTTCGGCGACCGCGGCGATGGGCGCCTTCGGATCGTCGAGGAAGACGGCGCGGGCGGCTTCGAGGATCAGCTCGTCGTTCCGCGCGGCCTGGGCGCGGCGCCCGGCGAGCGGCGCGGGGGAACTTGGCATGACACCAGATTAGCAGTGGAACGGATCGTTCCGCTCTGTTATGTTGAAGCGGAACGGAGCATTCCGTTCTGAAGGAGGAGCCGTGTCGAACACCGCCATCCGCCCGTTCCGCGTCGAGATCCCGCAGGCCCAGCTGGACGACCTGGCCGACCGGCTGCGCCGGACCAACTGGCCGGGCGAGCTGCCGGGCGCCGACGGGGCGTACGGCATGACCACCGACCGGGTCCGCGGCCTGGTGACCTACTGGCTGGAGAAGTTCGACTGGCGGGCGGTGCAGGCCCGCCTCAACGAACACCCGCAGTTCGTCACGGAGATCGACGGCGAGCAGATCCACTTCCTGCACGTCCGGTCCGCCCGGCCGGACGCCACCCCGCTGGTGCTCACCCACGGCTGGCCCGGCTCGGTGGTCGAGTACCTCGACGTGATCGCCCCGCTGACCGCGCCCGCCGACCCGGACGCACCGGCGTTCCACCTCGTCATCCCGTCACTGCCCGGCTTCGGCTTCTCCGGCCCGACCCGCAGCGCCGGCTGGAACCGCTACCGCACCGCCCGGGCCTGGGCGGAGCTGATGGCCCGCCTCGGGTACGACCGCTACGGCGCGGTCGGCAACGACGGCGGCTCGATGGTGTCGCCCGAGGTCGGCCGGATCGACCCCGAGCACGTGCTCGGCGTCCACGTCACCCAGCTCTTCTCGTTCCCGTCCGGCGACCCGGCCGAGTTCGAGGGGCTGTCCGCGGCCGACCAGGCCGCGCTCACGCACCTCCAGTGGTTCTACGAGAACAAGTTCTCCTTCAACCAGGTGCAGAGCCAGCAGCCGCAGACGCTGGCGTTCGCGCTCGCCGACTCGCCGGCCGGCCTGCTCGCCTGGAACGCCCAGCTCTTCGACGAGAGCCTGGACCCGGAATTCATCCTGGCCAACGTGGCGATCTACTGGTTCACCGGCACCGCCGCCTCCGCCATGCGGTTCTACTGGGAGGACGCGCACACCACCGAGCACCCGACCGGGCCGACGACCACGCCGACCGGGCTGGCCATGTTCCCCGGCGACTTCCAGTCGATCCGCCGCTTCGCCGAACGGGACCACGCCAACATCGTGCGGTGGACGGCGTACGAGGCCGAGGTCGACGGGCGGGGCGACGTCGGCGGCCACTACGCCGCGCACGAGGCCACCGACGCGCTGGTCGGCGACATCCGGGAGTTCTTCGCCGGACTGCGCTGACCCGAGCGTCGGTGGCGGGCCCGGTCGGGCGAGGACGTCCGACGGGGCCCGCCGCGCAGCGCAGTCGGCCGTCACTCCGCGGCCAGCACCAGCCTGATCCAGCTCCGGTTCCCCACCGGGCCGACCGCCAGCACGATCTCGTCGGGGGCGCGGGCCAGCAGGGTGCCGTCAGAGAGCAAACGCAGGTGGTGCTCGGGGCCGACCGGCCAGGCCACCGGCTCATACCGGCCGTCGGCCACGATGCCCACCCCGTCCGGGCCGGTCACCGCCACCCGGCCGGCGCCGACCGGCACCGCCGACCGCACCCGGTCCGGGTGGCCATCCGCCCGGACCGGCTCCCACCGGCCCCGGTACCGCCAGAGCGCCGGAAAACCCGTCCGGTCGGGCCGCTCCCCGACCAGCCACGGCTCGGCGTCCGGGGCCCGCACCGGGCGGAGCACGCCCACCGCGCCGTTCGGGGCGGGCACCGCCGTCCGCTCCCAGCTCCGTCCCCCGTCGGCCGAGACCGCGGCGTACGGGCGACCACCGTCGTCCGCACCGGCCGCCACCAGCAGGTCACCGGCCTCCGCCACGGCCTGCACCCGGGGCAGGCCGGGCTGCACTGGCAGCGGGCGCAGGCGGCGGCCGTCCCACCGGGCCACCCGGCCCGCACCGTCGTCGGTCACCTGGAACCGGCCGTCCGGCCCGGTCAGCCCCGGTGGCGGCGCCACCCCCGGGTAGTGGGTGAAGGTGGCACCCCCGTCGGTCGAGGCGTACCAGCCGAACGGCTCGGCGCCCAGCACCAGCAGCCCGTTCGGGGCGTAGAGCTGCTGGTTCTCGGCGACCGGGTGGGGGTGCGGCAGCGCCCGCCAGGACCGCCCGCCGTCCCGGCTGGCGAAGAGCAGCGCCGGGCAGTCCCGCCCCGGCGGCCGGCCCTCGCAGGTGGCGAAGAGGGCGTACGCCCGCTCGGCGTCGACGAACTCGACGTGCGGCAGGTCGTACTTCTCGGAGACGGCGACCCGGACGTGGCGTACCTCGTCGACGTCGGCGACCGGCGGCGGTGCCGGCGTGCTGGCGACCGGCCGGGCCGACGCGGACGCCCGGTTCGGCGGCGGCCGGCGAACGTCCCCGATGGAGCAGGCCGAGAGCAGAGGCAGGAGCAGCAGGAAGATCGCTTTGTGACTCGTTCGCCGGTCCATCACCCCTCCAGCGCAGGGTAGCCTCACCGGGGTGCGAGTACGTGTCGAACAGACTGCCCTACCGGGGATCGGCGTACGTCACGATCTGGTGACGGAATCCGGCCGCCGCCTGGGTGTGGTCTCCCACCGCAATGGCCGCCGCGACCTGGTCCTCTACGACCCGGACGATCCCGACTCCTGCCAGGCGGACATACCGCTGACCGACGACGAGGCCGAGGCGCTCGCCGACCTCCTCGGCGCGTCGCTGATGCTCGGCCAGCTCTCCGGGCTGCGCGAGCAGGCCGCCGGGCTGCTCACCGAGCAGATCGCCATCCCGGCCGGCTCCAGGTACGTCAACCGGCGGCTGGGTGACACCCAGGCACGGACCCGCACCAGCGCCTCCATCGTGGCGGTGCTGCGTCAGGGCGAGGTGATCGTCTCGCCCGATCCCACCTTCCGGTTCGAGGCCGGTGACGTGGTGGTCGTGGTCGGTACCCGCCAGGGGCTCGACGGGGTGACCGCGATCCTCGCCGAGACCGACTCGGACGACTGAGGCGCATGCACGAAACCACGACACTGCTCGTCGAGGTCGGCGCGCTGCTGCTCCTGCTCGGCCTGCTCGGCCGGCTCAGCCGCCGGTTCGGCGTCTCGCCCATCCCCCTCTACCTGCTCGCCGGGCTCGCCTTCGGCCACGGCGGCCTGCTGCCGCTGAACGCCAGCGAGGAGTTCTTCGCCGTCGGCGCGGAGATCGGCGTCATCCTGCTGCTGGTCATGCTCGGCCTGGAATACAGCGCCAACGAGCTGGTCGGCAACCTCCGCTCGGCCGCCCCGGCCGGCCTGATCGACGCGGTGCTCAACGCGCTGCCTGGCTTCGCCTTCGCGCTGCTGCTCGGCTGGGGCTGGGTGGCCGCCGTGGTGCTCGCCGGCGTCACCTGGGTCTCCTCGTCCGGCGTGATCGCCAAGGTGCTCGGCGACCTCGGCCGGGTCGGTAACCGGGAGACCCCGGTGATCCTCTCCGTGCTGGTGATCGAGGACCTGGCGATGGCCCTCTACCTGCCGCTGGTCACCGCGCTGCTCGCCGGGGTCGGCCTGGTCAAGGGCGGCATCGCGCTCGCGGTCGCGGTGCTCACCGTGGTCCTCGTGCTGGCCGTCGCGATCCGGTACGGCCACCTGATCTCCGCCGCGCTCTCCGCGAAGGACCCGGAGGCGCTGCTGCTCGGGGTGCTCGGGCTGACCCTGCTGGTCGCCGGGGTCGCGGCCAAGCTCCAGGTCTCCGCCGCGGTCGGGGCGTTCCTGGTCGGCATCGCCCTGTCCGGGCCGGTGGCGCACCACGCCACCGAGCTGTTGTCCCCGCTGCGGGACCTCTTCGCCGCGGTCTTCTTCGTGTTCTTCGGGCTGGTCACCGACCCGCTGGACATGCCGCCGGTGCTGCTGCCGGCGCTGCTGCTGGCCGTGGTGACCATGGGGACGAAGCTGGCCACTGGCTGGCTGGCCGCCCGGCGAGCCGGGATCGCCGAGCCCGGTCGCTGGCGGGCCGGCTTCGCGCTCACCCCGCGCGGCGAGTTCTCCATCGTCATCGCCGGGCTCGCCGTGGCCGCCGCGTACCCGGTCGAACCGAAGCTGGCCGCGCTCGCCACCGCGTACGTGCTGATCACCGTGGTGACCGGACCGATGCTGGCCCGGCTGCCCGACCTGCCCTGGTTCAAGCGCTGGCTGCGCCGGCGCAGCGCCCCCCGGCCCCCCGTCCCGGTGCGGGTGGGCGACTGACCACCCAGCGGGCCGGGTCGACCGTACGGTCGACCCGGCCCGCCCAACGGTTGTCTAATTGGTTCCGCGAAGGTCTACCGCTGGCCTTCGCAACCGCGTTACCGTGTCGCCCCAGCAGCCAGGGTTCGCGGGAGGCCGGTGCCCTCGCGAGCGGAAGCGGAAGGTTGGCCGGTGAGCGTGCAGGAAGAGACGTTCCGCGGCTTTGCCAATCCCGTCGACCCGTCGGCGGCCGAGCTGCGGGCGTGGGCGTACCAGCCGGACTCGGTGCCGCTGACCTCGATGCCGCCGGACTGGGATCTGCTGGTCGCCGGTGACCACCTGGTGCAGACCCTCTTCGAGCTGGCCATGGACCCGGCCTGCCCGGCCCGCCGGTTCGCCCTGCACTGCCTCTACATCTACGCCGCCGACGGCATCCGGACGAACTTCCGGGCCCACCCGAAGCGCCGCTTCCGCAAGCTGGTCGAGCAGGCCGAGCGGGCCGGCGACGAGCTGATGCGCAACTGGGCGCACAACGGCCGGGTGCTGCTCGCCCGACCGGACCTCTTCGTCTACCGCGACTGGTGCGAAGGCGGCCTGGTCCGCGAGAACCGCCGCCTCTAGTACGTGACGATGTGGCGGGGCGCACCCCCCCGGTGCGCCCCGCCAGTCATCGAGCACCCCGCTACGGGTGCACCACCAGGTTCCCGCCGTCGATCGCGGTGGTCGGCTCCGCGGTCAGCGGGTCGCCGGGCTGGGTGTCGTACCCGACCGTGCCGGTCGCGACCTCCCACACCTTCATCCGTACCCGGTCGGGGCCGCCGACCACGTCGCCGTCGATCACGCTCACCAGGAACGCATAGCCGCTGCGCCCGCCGAGCGTTCCGGTGCCCTGGTACGCGGCCCGGCCCGGTCCGACGGTCAGCCACTGGTAGCTGGTGCTGTGCAGGTCCAGCCCGGCGGCCCGCACCGACAGCTGGGTCTCCCCGCTCGGCGTGGTCGCGCCCTTCTCGTACCGGGCGACGAAGCCGAGGGAGGCCTTCTCCCCGCCCAGCGTCAGGCGGACGCCACCGGTGACGAAGCCGCCGTCCGGGTCGTACACGACGACGTAGGCGTCGGCATCCCCCACCGTGACCGCGCTCCCGCTACCGCCATCGTCGTCGGTCACGGTGAGCTGTAGCGGATACACGCCAGGCGCGGTGAAGGTCCGGGTGGCCTCCACCGTCCCGGAACCGTCGCGCTCGACGACCGCGCCCGGCACCGCCACACCGTCCACGACCCACTGCGCCGTATGGGTGTCCTTCCGGCCGGCGTCGGTGAACGACCCGGCCATCCGCACCTCCGTGCCGACCGGCACGACCAGGCCCGACGTGGGCGCGTCGATGCCCACCCGCGGCGCGGCGTTGAGCACGACGACCCGCACGGTCGCGCTGTCCGTACCACCGCGCCCGTCGTCCGCGCGCAACGTGACGGCGTGCTCACCGTCCTCGACGTAGGTGTGGTCGAGGACGAACCGCCCGTCCTGCACCGGTACCGGCCGGACCTCCGTACCGTCGCCGTAGTCCACGGTCACCGTGACGGCGTCGCCGTCCGGGTCGATGACCGAGCCCGGCATCGACAGCCGCTCACCCTCGGCCGGCGTCGCGGCCGGGGGCATCCACTCCAGGTGGGGAGCCTCGTTGCCTGCCCGGACGGTCACCGTGAAGGTCGCCGTTCCGACGCCGCCGTCGTCGTCCCGAGCGGTCACCGTGACCGGGTACGTGCCGGCCGCGGCGTAGCCGTGTGAGAGGGCGAAGGTACGGCCACCACCGAGCGGCAGCGGTTGTGCGCCGGTGCCGTCGCCGTAGTCCACCGTCGCGGTGACGCTGTCCACCGGGCTCGGGTCGGTGACCGAGCCGGCCCGGGTCAGGGTGCCTCCCGGCTCCAGGGTCACGTCAGGCCCGGCCGAAACCGTCGGCGCGACGTTCTGCACGGTGAACGGCGCGGGAGCGAAGCCCACCTCGCCCTTGCTGTCCGTCACGATCACCGCCGCCGTGTCCGAGAGGTTGTCGGTGTACGTCCAGCTCGCCGTGACCGTCCCGCTGCCACTGCTCTCCACCACCTTGGCGGGGACCGGTCCGGGCATCGGCTGGCGGGGCCAGACCACCTGGGCGGTGTGGGTGTCGGTGGTGTCCGCATCGGTGAACGGCACCGTGAGGACGACCTCGGAGCCCTCCGGCACGGTCACCGGCGCCGGCGTCGTCACGACCGGGCGGGCGTTGGCCGCGATCCCGTTGCCGTCGACCGCCACGGTCAGCGTGGCCACGTCGGTGGTGATCTTCACGGTGCCGGTTCGCGTCCCCAGGGCGGTCGGCGTGAACGTCACCTGCACCGGGCACGACGCTCCAGGCGCCAGGGAGGCCGGGCAGCTGGCCGCCGCGGCGAAGTCGCCGGTCGCCGACACCCCGGTCACCCGCAGCGGCACGGTGAGCCGGTTGGTCAGCGTCACCGCGGACGGGTAGCTGGTCGAGCCCACCCGCTGGTCCCAGAACTTCAGCGCCGTCTTGTCGAGCAGCTGGACCACGCTGGTCGTGGCCGTCGCGACGTCGTTGTCCCGCCGCAGGTCCGGCACCGGGCGGGACCAGGCCTGAGCCTTCGCGGTCAGCGTGCTGCCCGGCTCGGAGGTGACCGTCCCGCGCACCGTGACCTGCACCGACTCGCCCTTGGCGAGTTCCGGCAGGACCACCGAACGCAGGGTCGCGTCGGCGTCACAGGACTCCCCGGTGCTCACCGTGCAGCCAGTGATCGAGACCCCGTCGGGCAGAAGCGTCTCCAGGTGCACGGCGGTGGCGGTGTTCGGGCCGGCGTTGGTCACCGTGGTCGTCCAGGTGACCGGGGCGCCCGGAGCCGTGGTGGCCGCCGAGACGGTCTGCTTGACGTCGAGGTCGGCGGTCGCCGTCACCGGGGTCAGCAGCAGGGCCCGAGCCACCCGCAGCACCGTCTTCGGGTCACCGGGCTTGCGGGTGGTCACCGATCCGTTCACCAGGATCTGTCCGCGCTCGTTGACATCGACGGCCGAGGTCAGGCCCACGCAGGGCGAGCTGTAGACCTCCTCGCCCGAGCCCTGGCAGGCGCCACCGGCCAGGCTGGCCAGCTCATACTTGACGCCGTCCTGCCAGAGCACCGCCCGGCCGGTCGAGTCCCACGACAGGGTCTGCCCGGTGCCGACCACCAGCCCGGACTCGTTCACCGCGTACGCGATGCCGCGTCCGAGGTCCGTGGTCTTTCCGTCCCGGGAGACGAAGGCGTTCTTCTGGTCGAAGACCTCCAGGGTGCAGAACTCCCCGACCACCGTGCCGTCGTCGGCGATGTCGTGCGCCCGGCTGCCGTTGGCCCCGCCGCAGGTTTCCGGGACAGCGACGGGGCTGACCTCGCCGTCGGCCCAGGCCGCTGCCCGCCAGCCGTCGGGCACGTACTCGTGCCCGACCACCGCACCGGAGCCGTTGATGCCGGCGCGGGTGGGCGCGGACTCGAAGTAGAGGTCCTGGGTGGCGTCCGTACGCTCACCCGACGCGTTCCAGCGGACCGCCCACCAGCGGTAGTCCCAGTCCGGGTCCTGCTCCATCGAGTGTCCGACGATCTCGCCGTCGTCGTTGATGCCGTACGCGCTGGCGAAGCCGCCGCCGACCGCGTCGGGCATGCTGGGCAGGGCGGTCATCCTGCCGTCCGCCCAGCGGAAGGCGTGCCAGCCGTCCTTGTGATCGCTGCCGTGGTTGACCTCCTCACTGGTCCCCACCACGACACCCGCGTTGTTGATGTCACCGGCGAAGCTGACGCACTGCCCGTCCTCGCCGTCGCTCGTGGTGCACGGCAGGGTGCCGAGGTTGCGCATCGTCCCGTCCTCCCACAGGAAGGCGCGGGCGGTCTTGCTGCCGTCCCGGCGGACCACGATCGTCCGGCCGACGACCTGGCCCTTGTCGTTGAGCGCGACGCCCTCGACCGTGTCCTGCGGGTCCGAGGAGAGGCTGCCCAGGTCGGTGATGGCGTAGGTCAGGAACTTCGCCACCACCACGTGGTCCCGATCCATCTTCAGCTTCAGGTCCGGGGTCGTGCCCGCGGGCTTGCCGTCCACGGTCCAGCCCTGGAGCAGGAAGCCGGGCTTCGGCGTGGCGTGCAGGGTCACCTCCGTGCCCGCCGGGTACTCGTCCTGCTGCGGGTCCACGGTCACCTGGCCACCGGGCCCGGCCTCCGCCGACAGCGTGTAGGAACCGGTGTCGACCGGCTTCACCTCGACGGCGGTACGACCCACCCGGGTGCCCTGGTCGGACCTGGCCAGCACCACGATCGAGTGCGGCCCGGCGGCCAGCACGGTCCGTGAGGCGTACCCGCCGTCACCGGCCGCGCCGTCGTCGTGGGTGCCGTCGTCGTAGAGGGTCAGCTCGGCGCGGTCGCCGCGCTCACCGAGCACCACCGCGTTGACGTCCGCCCCCGGCACGGCCTTGCCGTCGTTGTCGAGCCGGGCGGACACCCGTACGGTGCCGTCCGGGGCGACCTGCGCCGCCGTCACCTCGACGGTGAGCGGGTTGCCGGCGATCCAGGCGCTCAGCGGCACCCGCACCTCGCCGCTGCCCGTGTTCCGCAGCCGGAGCGTCCAGCGACCGGCGGCGGGATCGTCGACGACGAGCCCGCGGAAGGGCTGGTCGGCGTCGGCCGCGGCCGGAGAGCTGCCACGCTCGGCCCCGGACGGGTCGAGCAGGGTGAGACCGACGGTCGGCGGGGCCATGGTCACCACACCGGCCTGCTCCCCGGCCGGCACGTCCAGCGGTACGTCCACGGTCGCGCCGGGCGCGACGGTCGGCGACGCGGCCCCGATGCCCTGCGGCGCCACGATGGGTGCCTGCTCGTCGCCCGCGGCGAGGGTGGTGGCGCCGTTCCGCCGCGGGTCGGTGGCGAGCCGGGGCAGCACGTACGTGTCGAAGTCCGACTGCGTCTCGGTCATCTCCGTGTGCATGGTGTCGCTCTCGGGCACGTCGTCGTAGACGTAGCGGGCGCTGGCCCGAGGAACGACGATGTCGCCGGTTCCGGCGTAGTAGCAGGGCACGATCTGCCCGACGCCGACCATGTTGGAGAAGGTCACCCCGCGCCGGTCCACGATGTTCGGGTTGAACGACAGCGCGTCGTACGCGGTGCTGAGCTGCTGGGTTGCCGGCATCAGCGGCGCCTGCTGCCCGAACATGGCGGCGTCGTCCAGGATCAGGTCGGCGCAGGGCGAGCCCATGTTGGGGGTACCCATCATGATCAGCCGGTTGACCACCGGCCCGGAGTCCGTCGGCTCCGGCATCAGCTCCTGCACGTACCAGCGGGAGATCAGCCCACCCATCGAGTGCGCGACGATGTCGACGTGCCAGGCGTCGGTGCGGTTCCGGACGCCCTCGATGTACAGCGCCTCCTGCTGCGCGTTCTCGGAGATGGTGTTCGTACGCTCGAACGGCTTGTCCAGCGAACCGGTGTCGAGGACACCCTCGGACTGCCCGTCGCCGACCGCCCAGCCCTTCAGCAAGGGGTGACCGGAGCTGAGAATCGGCTGGTACTTGCCCCAGGACGAGGCGGCGTTGCTCTTGTAGCCGTGGACCAGGATCACCGGCCTCGGCTTCACCAGCAGCGACACCTCCTTGGCGTCGCGGACCCGCTCGGAGGTGCGCAGCCGAACGATCAACCGGCGCGGATCGGGGTGGGCGGTGCCGTCCCTGTTCCACGCCAGGCCCACGGTGTCCCAGCGGAACTGGCGGGCCAGGCTCTCCCCGGGGTCGAGGACCTCCAGCCGCTTGCCGTTCTCCACCACCTCGCCGGTCTCGGCGTCGACGAGTTCGATGCTGGTGATGCTGGCCAGCTCGCTGCGGTTGGTGACCCGTACGGTCACCCGGACGGTGTTGCCGTCGGTGGTGCCGTTCTTGGTGGCGTCCACCCACGTCCCGGTCGGGTACTCCTGGTGTTCGACGCGGACGCTGTCGAGCACCGGCCCTTCGCCGAGGGTCATGAGGAACGCGTGCTGGTCGAAGTCGCCGTTGCGGCGGCCGTAGCCGCTGATCTGCCCGGCGTCGTTGATGCCGGTGGCCGCCACCAACTCCCAGTCGCTCCCGTCGGGCAGCAGGGTGTTGAGGTCGGTGACCGCACCGTCCTGGAACAGCGCCGCGTGGTCGAACTGGGAATTCAGGATCCGGATCGATCCGACTCCGGCACCGGCTTCGTTGATCGCGGCGACCTCACCTCCGTAGCTGGTCCGGTAGAGGACCGGGCTGCCGTCGGCCTGCCAGATGACCGGCTGGTGTCCGCCGCTGCCAGGTTCGCCACCCCAGCCGGCGACCTGCCCGGCGTTGTTGACGTCGAAGGCCTGCGAGCGCCCGCCGAGCGGGGAACCGAGGCCGTCCTTCGCGGAGATGGGCTCGCCGGGCTTCGTACGGAAGGCGCGGGGGGACAGCACGTCCGGCGCCGGGTCGGTGTCGGAGACGCCGACGACCACGCCGGCGTCGTTGACGCCGTCGGCGTGGGTCTGCCCGCCGCCGAGGCTGCCCAGGCGCAGGACCTTGCCCTGCGGGTCCCGGACCCAGTCCCCGCCGGCGACGAAGCCGGTGTTGCTGATCGCCTCGGCGCTCTGCAGGTCGAGGCTGGTCATGGCGCCGTCGTGGTAGAGGAACGAGCCCGCCGCGGTGCCGGAGTTGGTCCAGTAGCCGACCGCGTCGCCGGCGTCGTTGACGTCCCTGGTGGTGCTGCCGCCGGCGTCCGGCATGAGCGGGTGCAGGTCGACCGGGGGCTTGCCGGCCTGGAGCAGCAGAGCGCTGGTGTGTGACTCGACCCCCTCGATCCAGCGCCCGGCGGCGACGACGCCGCCGTCGTTCAACTCTCCGACGCCGGTGCTCACGCCGGTGAGTCGGCCCATGACGCCGAGGTCGACGACGGTGACGGTGGGGGTGGTCGTGGCCGCGGCCGCCGGTGGCGGCGAGGTCACCGACCCGAGCAGGGGCGCGACCACCACGCCGGCAAGCAGCGCGGCGAGGCGTCGGCGGGCGGACAGGGCGATGGGCATACGGATCTCCGGGCATGGTGAGGCAACCTCCGCACCCTGTCAGCCGGCGCTTGCGGGAGACTTGCGCGGCGCTAGCGCCCGGCCATCGCCGCCGCTCAGGCGGGTCGGTCCACCGAGTACAGCGGACGGGGGCCGCGCAGCCGGTCGACGAAGAGCGCCGCGCCCTGCTGCTGGCCGACTTCCAGCCCCCGCCGGATCGCGAGGGCCGCGGCTTCGTGGTCGCCCAGTCGGTCGAGCGTCCGCGCCCGCAGTCGGTACAGCTCGACCAGGAAGAACTCCTCGCCGTTGCGGTCGGACGCCTCGATGCCCCGGTCGATCGCGGCCAGGGCTTCCGCCGGGCGGCCGGCGAGCAGTTCGAGCTCGCCGAGAATCCCGAGCAGCAGGTGGCTGAACATCGCCCCGGCCCCGGCGAACACCTCGACCGCCGTCCTGACCTCGGCAATTCCGGCGGGGTCGCCGCCGCGTACGCGGCCCCAGCCGAGCGGGCCGAGGGAGAACGCCTCGAGCTGCGCGAAGCCGTGCTCCCGGCAGATCGCGAGACCTTCGGCCGCCGCGCTGAACGCTCCCGCGGCGTCGTCGAGCCACAGCCGCCGCCAGGACTCCAGCACCTGCAGGTACGCCTTCGTGTACGGGTCGCCCAGCTCGTCACCACGGCGGCGCGCCGCGGCGGCCGCCTGCCCCGACTCCTCGCGCCGGCCGAGCATCGCCAGCACGATGGAGAGCCAACCCCGGCTGGTCGCGGCCGGATGCTGGAGGAAGATGTCCAGCCGTACCGCCTCGGCATGCCGGTCGGCGAGCGGCACGCACGCCTCCAGCTCGGCCCGGGCCTCGGCGAGCCGGCCCTGATGCCAGCGGACCTGTCCACGGGCGTGCAAGGCGGCGATGCGCAGCATGGCGTCGTCGCGCTCCACGGCTGCCCCGTCCAACTGATCCACGGCCAGATCGGCGTCCTCGATCCGCCCGCTCACCAGCGCGGTGCCCCAGATACCCCAGAGCGCCGAGAGCAGGTCGTCCACCGAGCCCGCCGCGCGGGAGAGCGCCAGGGCGAGGCGCCGCTGCTCGGCGACGGCCGGGGCGTCGTAGCCCAGCGCGAGGGTGAGCAGCGAGCCGAGGGCGGTGCGGGCCTGCAACTCCAGCTCCCGGCCCGGTTGGCCGGGTACGAGCACGACCCGGTCGAGCGCGGCCCGCAGATGCCGCTCGGCCTCGTCGAAGGCCCACCGGCCGCGGGCATGCTCGGCGGCGAGGAGCGTGTGCCGCACGCAGCGCGCCGGGTCGGTGCCACTCGCGGCCAGGTGGTGGGCCAGCACGGCCGCGTGCTCCGCCAGGCTGTCCGGGTACCGGGCCTCGACCGCGGCGGCGGCCCGGTCGTGCAGCCGGGCCCGGCGGGCCCGGGGCACCTCGGCGAGCAGCGTCTCCTGGACCAACGCGTGCGCGAAGCGGAAGCGCGGGACCGCGGCCGGCTCCTCGCTGAGCAGACCGGAGCGCAGTGCCCGGTCGACGGCCGCGTCGATGGTGGGCGCGGGCACGCCGGAGACCGCCTCCAGCAGCGGCAGGTCGAAGACCCGGCCGGCCACCGCGGCCGCCTCCAGCACCGCCCGGTCCGCGGGCGCGACCCGGCGCAACCGCCGGGCCACCGCCTCGCGGACCCCCTCGGGTACGACGCCGTCGTCGAGGACCGCGTCCGGACCGCCGAGGCGGACCACCTGGGTGATGAAGAAGGGATTGCCGTCGGTACGCGCGGCCACCGCGCTCGCCACCTCCGGTGACACCGTTCGACCCGTCGCCTCGGCGATGTAGGTCCGCACCTCGTCGACACCGAGGCCGCGCAGCGTGACCCGGTGGGCACCGACCCGGGCCAGCCCGGCCAGCAGGTGCCCGCTCGGGTCGTCGGTGACGTCGTTGGGCAGGCGCACCGTGGCCACGATGGCGACGGGGACGTCGCGCAGGTGGGCGGCGACCAGCTCGAGCAGGTGCAACGACTCCTGGTCGGCCCAGTGCAGGTCCTCGAGCACGACGAGCAGCGGCCGGCGGCGGCCGGCCGAGGCGAGCAGCGCGACGACGGCGTCGACCAGCTGGGCGCGAGCCTGTGCCGGGCTGGTCGCGTCGGGGGCCGCCCCACGATCCCCCAGGTCCGGCAGGAGGAGCGCCGCGGGGGCGGCGCGCCCGGAGAGCAGCTCCCGTCCCTCCGGGCCGTCGCCGACGACGTCGCGCAGCGCCTGGGTCCACGGCCAGAGGTCAGGCGCGCCCTCGTGCTCCCAACAGCGACCCCAGACCACGAGGGCACCCGCAGCGGTGGCGTGTACGGCCGCCTCTTCGGCCAACCGGGTCTTGCCGATGCCCGCCTCGCCGGTCAGCGTGACCACGGTCGTGGCCCCGGCCCAGGCGGTGGCGAGCGCGGCGTCGAGCCGGGCGAGTTCGTCGTCGCGTCCCACGACGGGAGGCCGGCTGGGCGCGACCGGTTGCGGGGCGGGGGCCGGCGCTGCGGCAGCGGTCCGGACGGGAGCGACCGGCAGGTCGAGCGCCGGGTCCTGGCGCAGCACCCGCTCGTACAGCTGCTGCAGCTCCCGCCCCGGGTCGACACCGAGCTCGTCAGCGAGCAGCCGCCGGCCCTCGACGTAGACCGCGAGCGCATCGGCCTGCCGGCCACTGCGATAGAGCGCGAGCATGAGCGCGCCGCGCAGCCGCTCGCGCAGCGGGGCCTGACCCACGGCGGCGAGCAGCTCGTCGGCGAGGTACCTGTGCCGGCCGAGCGCGAGGTCGAGTTCGGCGGCGAGCTCGCGGGCGGACCAGCGCCCCTCGTCCAGCCGCACCGCCTCGGCCCGCACTGCCGGCACGGGAATGTCGGCGTAGGCCGGACCGCGCCACAGGGCGAGCCCCTCGTCGAGGACCCGACGGGCGTCGGTGAACCGGCCGGCGTCGCGCAAGTCGTGGGCGCCGCGGACCGCCCGTTCGAAGCGGCTGACGTCGAAGGCCTCCTCGGCGAGGGCCAGCAGGTAGCCGGCCGGCCGGGTGGCGAGGACCTCGGCGGCCGGGACGCCCGCCTGGTCGAGCAGCCGGCGCAGGCGGGAGACGTACGCCTGCAAGCTGCCGCGCGCGCTCGCCACCGGCTTGTCGGACCACAGCCGGTCGACGAGGGTCTCGGCGGGCACCACCCGGTTGAGGTCGAGCAGCAGGGCGGCGAGCAGCGTACGCAGCTGAGCGGCCGCGAGATCGACCGGTATTGCTCCGACGCGCACCTCGACCGGTCCGAGCCCGCGGATTTCGAGCGCGCCGACGCGGTGCTCAACCACGCCGTCCACCACACCTTCCCCGCCGGTCGCGTGCCGTCCGGCGCCCCCCGCGGCATGCTGCCAGAGTGGACCCGGCAGGCGGCTCGACCATTCGGGCTGCTAACCGGGGGATCCGGACCATGGGATCCAGCGGGTCGGTCAGAAGGATAAGTACGGCAGCCGCCGTCCGTCGGACGGCGAACGGGCCGGGACCCCCCGTGGGTCCCGGCCCGCACGTCGCGGATCGTCAGCGTTCCGATCCGCCCTGTCTCCGGCGTCTCGTCTCGGCGCGCCCCTGGTCGATGCCGTGATCGACCTGGTCGGCGAAGCGCCCTTCCTTGATCTTGTCAGTGAAGCGACCCTCGGTCACCCGGTCGAATCGCTCGCGGACGTTCTCGGCCACCTTCTCCAGCCGTTCCTCCGCCTGTTGCGCCACCTTCTTCGCCGATTCCGTCATGGCTCCCCCTGCCAGTTCGGAGTCCGGATTGAGTTGGTTGGGCCTGGTTCAGACGTTAGCGGATCGCCTCCGTCCGGCACCCCGGTTTCCCCGAAACCCACCGGGCGGCCCAGGGCGACAGACCTGGGCCAACCGGCGGCTGAGCCTGGAGACAGCACACTATCCGCAGGCGAGGCGCCGTTCGTGCACGCGCAGAGCCACCGTCGTGGCGTCCAGCAGCGGAGTGGGTACGCCGAACGCACGGGCCCGCGCCGTGAGGTCGCCGAAGATCTGCTCGGCCTCGGTCGGCTGCCCGGCGACCAGGTCACGGTAGAGCGAGGCGGTGTCGGCCGAGTTGGGCCGGGTCACGAAGGCCTGGACATTGTCGAGGGCCTGCTTCGGCACCGGATGCCCGGCTGCTGCGGCGACGGCCGCTGCCTCGGCTGCGATCTGCGGGCCGAGGCGAGAGCCTTCGGGGACTGCGAGGGCGTCGCCCACCGAACCGCGTACCAGGGTGTTGAGGGCGCCGAGCGTGCTGATGAAGACCCACTTGTGCCACATGGCTCTGTTGATGTCCGGCGAGACGGAGAAGTCGAAGCCCGCGCCGGACAGCACCGCAGCGATCTGCTCGACGCGCTGCGACGGGCCGCCCTGCTGTTCGCCGATGACGATCTCGGCCAGGGTGCCCAGCCGGACAATGTCACCCTCGGCGTCGAGCGTGGTGAGGACGCGGACCACGCCGCCGAGCACGGCGTCCACGTCGAACCGCTCGTTCAGCGTGTCCATGTGCGCCATCCCGTTCAAGAACGGGATCACCGTGGTACGCGGGCCGACCGCGGCGGCGACGTCGTCGATCGCCGCCGGCAGCGCGGTGGCCTTCACCGAGACGAGCACGACGTCGTAATGCCCATCGATCTCGGCGGCGGTAAGCAGCCGTGGCGTGAGCACGGTCTCGGTTCCCAGGCCGGTGATTCGCAGCCCGCGCTCGCGGAGCACGTCGGCGCGTTTGGGCCGGACGAGGAAGGTGACGTCCCGGCCGGCCTGCTGGAGCTGGGCGCCGAAGTAGCCTCCGGTCGCGCCCGCCCCGACGACAAGAATTCTCATGCGCCGAGACGTTACTGGCCGAGCAGGTAACACAACAGCACCTGTGGGGTGATCTGGGTTACCGCTTGAACCGGTATCATCGAGTGGTGTTTCAGGATGAGGCGGCCTTCCGGTTCGTCGGCGGCCGGGTTTCGGTCGACTTCACCGCGACCCACGGCCTACGGTGGCGCGATCCCAGCGTCGAACGCATCCCTGCCCCGGCCGATCTCGCGCGCTGGTTCGTCGAGGCGGGCCTGATCGACATCCCCGTGCCGGTTTCCGCCTCGGCCCTCCGCAGCGCCCGTGAGCTGCGCGAAGCCCTCTATCGGCTGATGCGCGGCCGGGTCCTCGAGGAACCGCTGGACCGGCGAGCCATCGATCTGGTGAACCGCTGGGCGGCCAAGGCGCCACCCGCGATCCGGCTCACGGCGGACGGTTCGGCGAAACACCTCGTGGCACCCACCGCCGACGGGCTGCTGGCGTTCGTGGCGCGCGACGGCGTCGACCTGCTCGGCGGCTCCCACGCCAACCGCCTGCGCGAATGCTCCAGCGACACGTGCACGCTGATCTACCTGGACACCTCGCGGGCGGGCAGCCGCCGTTGGTGCTCCATGGAGGTCTGCGGCAGCCGCGACAAGATGGCCCGCTACCGCCGGCGCGCCGCCGACTGACCCACGTCGGCGTCGTGGACATGCAGCCGGTCAGGGGGAGCGAAACGCGGAAGGCCGGCGCGGCCCGGAAGGGCACACGCCGGCCTGCGTCAGTGGGCGGCGGAGTAGGGGATCAGCGGTCGGGGGTGCGGCGGGGGCGCCAGACGACGAGCGCGGTGGAGGTGCGGTTGGTGGGGACCAGGTCACCGCGGGTGAAGCCGCCCAGCGACTCCAGCTCGGCGATCCGGCGGTACGCGGCGTCCAGCTCCGCCTCCAGCCGGGCCACCCGCCGCTGGGCCTCCTCGAGCAGCCGCTCCAACCCGATGATCCGCTTGACCCCGGCCAGGTTGATCCCGTCGTCCTGGCTGAGGCGCTGCACCTCGCGGAGCAGCACCACGTCCCGGACGCTGTACCGGCGACCACCGCCGGCGGCCCGGCCGGCCTGCACCAGACCCAGCCGGTCGTACTGGCGCAGGGTCTGCGGGTGCATCCCCGCCATCCGCGCCGCGACCGAGATCATCAGCACCTTGGCCTCGTAGGCAGGGTCACCCGAGCCGACGAACTCCTGCGACATCCCCGCTCACCTCCGCTGCCTGCTCACCCGATCAACCGAACCGACGCACCCGCGCGTCGAGATGTTCCCGCGCCGCGGGTGGGGTCTGCTCCGCGAACGCCTCCAGCGCCGCCCGCGCCTCGTCCGACACCTTCGCCGGAACCACCACATCGAGGGTGACCAGCAGGTCACCGGCGCGGCCGTCCTTGCGTACGACGCCCTTGCCCCGGGCCCGCAGCACCCGACCGCTCGGAGTACCCGGTGGCACCCGGAGGGTCACCGTGCCGTCCAGGGTCGGCACCCGCAGGTCCGTGCCGAGTACCGCCTCGGCGAAGGTGATCGGCACGGTCAGGGTCAGGTCGTCCCCGCTGCGCCCGAACAGCTCGTCCGGGCGCACCTTCACCTGGACGAACAGATCGCCCGCGGGACCGCCCCGCTCACCGGGCTCGCCCCGGCCGGCCAGCCGGATGCGCTGGCCGTCGGCCACCCCGGCGGGGAAGCGGACGTTCAGCGTCCGGGTCTTGGTCACCCCGCCGGTGCCGTGGCACTCGGGGCACTTCTCCTCGACGATGGTGCCCACACCCTGGCAGTTGCGGCAGGGCTCGGAGAAGCTGAACGACCCCTGGTTGCGGGTGGTCACCCCGGCGCCGTGGCAGACCGGGCAGGCCACCGGCTGGGTGCCCGGCTTCGCCCCGTTGCCGTGGCAGGTGTCGCAGACCCCGGGGGCGCGCAGCGTCAGCGGCAACGTGACGCCACGTACGGCGTCCTCGAAGTCGAGCGCCACCTCGGCCTCGACGTCCCGGCCCCGGGCGGGGCCGCGCGGACGGGCCGCGCCGCCGGCGCCACCGCCGGTGAAGATCGAGCCGAACAGATCGCCCAGCCCGCCGCCGAACCGACCCTCGCCGCCGGCCGCCCCGCCGAACAGATCGGAGACGTCGAACGGCATGCCGCCCGGCTGGCCCGCACCCCGCGCGTTGCGGCGGAACGCGCCCGAACCGAAGAGCGAACGCATCTCGTCGTACTCGCGGCGCTTCTTCTCGTCGCCGAGCACCGCGTACGCCTCGGAGACGGCCTTGAACCGCTCCTCGGCCCTGGGGTCACCGGGGTTGTGGTCCGGGTGCGACTCCCGCGCCAACTTCCGGTACGACTTCTTGATCTCGTCCGCGGAGGCGGACTTCTCCACGCCCAGCGCGGCGTAGTAGTCCTTCTCGATCCAGTCCTTGGAACTCACCGGTCCACCCCCTTCCACGGGACGTACCCCGGGCGCCCCGCCCGCCCGGTGCGGGCGGGCGGGACGTCACGGGTCGGCACTACTCCGGGTCGGCGACCGCGACCAGAGCGGGCCGCAGCAGCCGTTCGCCGAGCTGATAGCCCCGGCGCATAACCTGTACGCAGGTCGGTTCGGTCACGTCGGCGGAGGTCTGGTGGGCCACCGCCTCGTGCCGGGTCGGGTCGAACGGGTCGCCCTGCTCGCCGAACGCGGTCAGGCCGAACTTGCCCAGCGCGGTGGTGAGCTGCTCGGCCACCGAGCCGAACGGCCCCACCAGGTCGCCGTGCTCGCGGGCCCGGTCCAGGTCGTCGAGGATCGGCAGCAGCGCGGTCAGCACGCCGCCGGTCGCCTGCTCCTGGACCAGGTTGCGGTCCCGGTCGACCCGCTTGCGGTAGTTGGCGTACTCCGCCGACACGCGCTGCAGGTCGCGGGTCCGCTCGTCCAACTCGGCCCGGAGCGACGCCTGCTCGGCGTCGAGCGACGCGGCCGCGACCGCCGGCTCCCCCGGCTCGGCCGGGGCGTCGACCACTGGCGGGCCCGAGACCTGGGCCTCGTCCTCCGCCACGATCTCGTCGACCACGACCTCGGCCTCCTCGACCAGCCCCTCGGCGGGCACGTCGGCCGCGGCGTCCGCGGCCGACGTGTCGGTCACCGGCTGCTCGGTGGACTTGCCGATCTTGCGCTTGTCACGGATGACGACCCGCGGCTCGTCGCCGGCGCCCTGCCCGGCGGCCGCGGAGCCACCCGGCGCCGACCCGGTGGAACCCGAGCGGGCGGCTCGTGGCTTCTCCGTCATGCGGCTACCTCATCCCTCTGCTGTGAGAACGTGTCCGGGACGCAAGGTCACTTCTTGTCCTCGTCCACGATCTCCGCGTCGACCACGTCGTCGGCGCCGCCGGCCTGCGCGCCACCGGTCGCACCCGCGCCCGGCCCGGCCGCCCCCGGCCCGGCCGCCCCCGGCGCACCCTGCTCGCCCTGCTGCTGCGAGTAGAGCAGCGAACCGGCCTGCTGGGAGACCTGGGCCAGCCGCTCGTGGGCCGCCTTGATCTTGTCGATGTCCTGGCCGCCGAGCGCGCTGCGCAGCTCGCCGAGGGCCTCGTTGAGCTGGTCCCGGTTCTCGCTGGGCAGCTTGTCGCCGCTCTCGGCGAGGAACTTCTCGGTCTGCCACTGGAGTGCCTCGGCCACGTTGCGGGTCTCCGCCTCGTCGCGGCGCCGCTTGTCCTCGTCGGCGTGCTCCTCGGCGTCCCGGCGCATCCGCTCGATGTCGTCCTTCGGCAGCGAGGAGCCGCCGGTGATCGTCATCTTCTGTTCCTTGCCGGTGCCCAGGTCCTTGGCGTGCACGTTGACGATGCCGTTGGCGTCGATGTCGAAGGTGACCTCGATCTGCGGCACGCCGCGCGGCGCCGGCGGGAGGCCGGTCAGCTCGAAGGTGCCGAGCTTCTTGTTGTAGGCCGCGATCTCCCGCTCGCCCTGGAACACCTGGATCAGCACCGACGGCTGGTTGTCGTCGGCCGTGGTGAAGACCTCGGAACGCTTGGTCGGGATGGTGGTGTTGCGCTCGATGAGCTTGGTGAAGATCCCGCCCTTGGTCTCGATGCCCAGGCTCAGCGGGGTCACGTCGAGCAGCAGGACGTCCTTGACCTCACCCTTGAGCACACCGGCCTGCAGGGCGGCGCCGACGGCGACGACCTCGTCCGGGTTCACGCCCTTGTTCGGGTCGCGGCCCGTGAGCTGCTTGACCAGGTCGGTCACGGCCGGCATCCGGGTCGAGCCGCCGACCAGGATGACGTGGTCGACGTCGGAGATCTTGATCCCGGCATCCTTCACGGCCTGCTCGAACGGGCCCTTGCAGCGGTCCAGCAGGTCCTGCGTCATGCGCTGGAACTCGGCGCGGCTCAGGGTCACGTCGAGGTGCAGCGGGCCGGCCGAACCGGCGGTGATGTACGGCAGGTTGATGTTGCTGGTGGTGGCGGCGGACAGCTCGATCTTGGCCTTCTCGGCCGCCTCCTTGAGCCGCTGCATGGCCATCTTGTCCTGGGACAGGTCGATGCCGTGCTCGCCGCGGAAGGTCTTCACCAGGTGGTCGATGATCCGCTGGTCCCAGTCGTCACCACCGAGGTGGTTGTCACCGCTGGTGGACTTGACCTCGATGACGCCCTCGGCCAGCTCCAGCAGCGAGACGTCGAAGGTGCCGCCACCCAGGTCGAAGACCAGGACGGTCTGCTCCTTGGAGCCCTTGTCGAGGCCGTACGCCAGGGCGGCCGCGGTCGGCTCGTTGACGATCCGCAGCACGTTGAAGCCGGCGATCTCACCGGCCTCCTTGGTGGCCTGGCGCTGGCCGTCGTTGAAGTAGGCGGGGACGGTGATCACCGCGTCGGTGATCTGCTCGCCCAGGTAGGCCTCGGCGTCCCGCTTGAGCTTCATCAGCGTGCGGGCCGAGATCTCCTGCGGGGTGTACTTCTTGCCGTCGATGTCGACGGTCCAGTTGGTGCCGATCTCCCGCTTGACCGAGCGGATGGTCCGGTCGGGGTTGGTCACCGCTTGGCGCTTCGCGACCTCACCGACGAGCACCTCGCCGTTGCGGGCGAACGCGACGATCGAGGGGGTCGTCCGCGAGCCCTCAGCGTTGGCGATGACCGTGGGCTCACCGCCCTCGAGAACGCTGACGCAGGAGTTCGTCGTGCCGAGGTCGATGCCGACCGCACGTGCCATGTTCGCTTCCTCGCTTCGTAACGGATGAGCAGGTCAACGGGCCTGCCCGGCGGGTCGCCCGCAGCGACCGCACCACAAGTTGAGTGAACTTGACTCAATAGTGCCACGCCACCGGCAAACCGCAAGTCGAGGTTGAGTCGACCCGACGCAACCTGACCGTTATTACCGTCCGGTTGTCTTACCTTGCATCGGTCGGGCACGCTTTAGCGGTGACGACGCATGGCGATCCCGCCACCCGTTCCGGCGCGCCCGCCGTCGCAGCCCGCACCGGACCCGAGGCCGGGGACGATCCGCCCGCCGCCAGCGGGGAAGATCTGCCCGCCGCGCTCGCCGGCCTTCGGGCCGCGATCGGGGCCGCCCGGTTCCCGCTGGTCCTGCCCTCGGCCGAACCGGCCCGGCGGACCGCCGCCGGCATGGCCGACCAGCTCGACGATTATCTGCTGCCCCGGCTCGCCCGGCTCGACGCCCCACTGCTGGTGGTGGTCGGCGGCTCCACCGGCGCCGGCAAGTCGACGCTGGTCAACAGCCTGGTCCAGGCGCGGGTCAGCGCCGCCGGGCTGCTCCGCCCCACCACCCGCTCCCCGGTCCTGGTCTGCAACCCCGCCGACTCGGCGTGGTTCCGGCAGGGGGACCTGCTGCCCGGCCTGACCCGCACCAACGAGCCGAGCGACGAGCCGGGCACCCTGCACCTGGTCACCGCCCCCGCGCTGCCGGCCGGGCTGGCCTTCCTCGACGCGCCCGACATCGACTCGGTGGTCGACGCCAACCGGGCGCTCGCCGGGCAACTGCTGGCCGCCGCCGACCTCTGGCTCTTCGTCACCACCGCCGCCCGGTACGCCGACGCCGTCCCCTGGGAGCTGCTGCGCAGCGCCCGGACGCGGGGGACGGCGATCGCCATGGTCCTCGACCGGGTGCCGCCGGAGGCGGCCGACGAGATCGCCGCCCACCTGTCGGAGATGCTCGCCGCCCAGGACCTGGGCGCCGCGCCGCTCTTCGTCCTCCCGGAGACCTGGGTCGACGGGCAGGGGCTGCTCCCGGACCGGGTCACCGCCCCGCTGAGCGCCTGGTTCGCCGGGCTGGCCGCCGACGCCGAGGCCCGGTCCGCCGTGGTCCGGCACACCCTGGACGGCGCGCTGGCCGCGCTGCACCCGACCGTGGACGCGCTGGCCGACGCCGCCGACGAGCAGGTGGACGCCGCCGACGCGCTCGACGAGCGGGTCCGGGCGGCATACCGGGGGGCGCAGCGGACGGTCGACCACGGGCTCAAGGACGGCCGACTGCTCCGCGGCGAGGTGCTGGCCCGCTGGCAGGAGTTCGTCGGCACCGGCGAGTTCTTCCGCACCCTGGAGGCCCGGATCGGCCGGCTCCGGGACCGGATGGTCGCGGCGGTCACCGGCCGTCCCGCGCCCGCCGCCGAGCTGCGGACCGCCATCGAGTCCCAACTGGTCACGCTGCTGCGCGGGGTGGCCGCCGAGGCGGCCGAGCACGCGTACACCGGGTGGAAGGCGCATCCGGCCGGGGCGGCGCTGCTCGAACCGGGGCTCGCCCACGCCTCCGACGACTTCGTCGAGCGCGCCGAGCGGCTGGTCCGGGACTGGCAGCGCGGGGTGCTGGAGCTGGTGCGGGCCGAGGGCGCCGACCGCCGCTTCGTGGCCCGCACGGCCGCGTACGCGGTCAACGCGACCGGCCTGGCCGTCATGATCGGGGTCTTCGCCTCCACCGCCTTCATCCCGACCGGTCTGGAGGTCGCCACCGGGGCCGGCACCGCCGTCGCCGGACAGACCGTCCTCCAGGCGATCTTCGGCGACCAGGCGGTGCGGAACCTCGCCAGCAGGGCCCGGGTGGACCTGCTCGACCGGGTCGGCACGCTGCTGGAGGAGGAGGCCGGCCGGTTCCTCGCCCGCACCGAGGCCGCCCGCCCGGCCGCCGGGACGGGCGAGACGCTGCGCCGGGCCGGGGCCGAGGTGGAGAAGGCCCGGCACCGCAGCGGCCTGTCCCGCGCCGGCGATCCCGCCCTGCCCGACGTCGACCAGGGTGACCCCCGGTGAGCACGCCGACGCGGGGCCGGGCCGCGGCCCGGGCGGGGGGCCGCTGCGCCACGGGGGCCGGACACGAAGGTGGGCCGAGGTGAGCAACATCGTCGGTCGGATGCGCGAGGCGCTCCGGGGCGAGCAGCGGGTCGACCCCGACGCCGTGATCGCCCGCCTCCAGGCCCTCCAGCGCTTCCTGCGGGCGGTGGACGGCCAGGTGCCCGACGCCCAACTGGTCCAGGCGCACACCGTGGTCGAGCGGGCCGGCACCCGGCTCGCCCTCTCCGGGCACCACACCGTGGTCGCCCTGGCCGGGTCGACCGGAAGCGGCAAGTCGAGCCTGTTCAACGGGCTCGCCCGGCTGGACCTGTCGCCGGTCGGCGTACGCCGGCCGACCACCGGGGTGGCGCACGCCTGCGTATGGGGGCCGCCGAACGGCGCGTCCCGGCTGCTCGACTGGATCGGGGTGCTGCCCCGGCACCGGTTCGTCCGGGAGAGCCCGCTGGACGGGGACGACGAGTCCCGCCTGCACGGCCTGGTCCTGCTCGACCTGCCGGACTTCGACTCGGTGCAGCGGACCCACCGGCTGGAGGTGGACCGGCTGCTCGGCCTGGTCGACCTGGTGGTCTGGGTGGTGGACCCGCAGAAGTACGCCGACCGGGTCATCCACGCCAGCTACCTGCGCGAGTTCCACCGGCACAAGGACGTGACCGTGGTGGTGCTCAACCAGGTCGACCGGCTCCCCCCGGCCGAGCTGCCCCGGGTCCTCGGTGACCTGCGCCGGCTGCTCGACGCCGACGGGCTGGACGGGGTGCCGCTGCTGCCGACCGTGGCGGTGGATCCGGCCGGGCTGGACGGGCTCCGCGCGGAGCTGGAGCGCACGGTCGCCGAGCGGCAGGCCGCCCTGCGCCGGCTGGCCGGCGACGTGGACGCGGTGGTGGACGGGCTGGCGCCGCTGGTCGGGCCGGAGCCGCCACGGGCCGGTCCGGGCGACGTGTCGGCGCGGGAGCTCACCTCGGCGCTGGCCGGGACGGCCGGGGTGCCGACCGTGGCCGAGGCGGTCGAGGCGGCGTACCGGCACCGGGCCGGCGGCTCGACCGGCTGGCCGCTGGTGCGGGGCTGGCGGAAGCTGCGCCCGGACCCGCTGCGCCGGCTGCACCTGCCCGGCGGGGACCCCGAGGCGCCGGCGGAGAGCCTGGTCGCCGCGACCTCCGTACCCGATCCGACCGCTGCTCAGCGCTCGGCGCTCAACCTGGCCATCCGCGCGGTGGCCGACCGCTCCGCGGCCGACCTGCCGGCGCCCTGGCCGGCCACGGTGACCGCGGCGGCCCGGTCCCGGCTGACCGACCTGCCGGACGCGCTGGACCACGCGGTGGCCGCCACCGACCTGGGCCTGGCGGGCCGGCCGACCTGGTGGCGGGTGGTCGGTGGGCTGCAGTGGCTGGTCACGATCGCCGCGGCGGCCGGGCTGGCCTGGCTGCTCCTCGGCTACGGGGTGCGGGTGCTCGGCCTGCCGCCCCTGGAGCACCCGAAGCTCGGCGTGGTGCCCTGGCCGACGGTGCTGCTCCTCGGCGGCCTGCTGGCCGGGCTGCTGCTGGCGGTGCTGACCCGGCCGGTGATCCGGTGGGCGGCCCGGCGCGCCCGGGAGCGGGCGGAACGGCGGCTGCTCACCTCGGTGGGCAGCGTCGGCGAGAAGTACGTGCTGAACCCGGTCTGGGCGGTGCTGGCCCGCTACGCCGAGGCCCGGGAGGCGCTGCGGGACGCCGCGCGGGTCTGAACCCGGCGCGCTGAGCGGTGTCCGGGCCGGCCGCGCGGCGTAGGGTCGGTGCATGGCCACGCCACAGACCCCCTACGAGGCGGTGCTGCACGCCGCCCGCGACGTGACGAGGCTCGACGCCGCCCTCGACGCGGAGATGCTCGGCGCCGCCCTGCTGGGCAGCGTCTACGCCGTCGCGGAGACCGACCGGGCCACCGCCGTCCGGGAGTTCGTCACCGGGTTCCTCGCCGCCACCTCCCGCCGGCGCAGCGCCGCCGCGACCACCATCCGCGCCGTCTTCGCCGCGCTCGTGCCGGACGCCGAGGGCGCCGCCCGGGTCCGCCCGGGCGCCTACGCGCCGGACTGGGCGGGGCACCTCGGGCGGGTGCACCTCACCGGCACCTGGGCGTACGGGGACGTGTACGGCGACCAGACCTCCTACCTGGCCACCTTCGGGTACGACGACGCCGAGGGTGGGCCGGAGCACGCCCTGGTGGCGCTGGTCGACCACAACATCGGCATCACCAAGGACGTCTTCGTCGGCGGTCCCGCCGGGCGGATCGTCGAGCAGGCCCGGGAGATCTGCACCGAGGACGAGTTCACCTGGTTCCGGACCGAGGATCCGGCCCGGATGCACGCGGAGGTGAGCCGCCACCTGGCGGTCACCGACAGCCTCGGTGAGCTGCCCGCCCAGGGTTCCCTCGCCACCGACCGGGCGCTGGTCGGCGCACGCCTGGCGGTGCTGCCCGGCGGGGCCGGGGCGGCGGATGCCGGAGAGGTCCGTCCGCCGACGGACGAGGAGCGCAGCCGGCTGGTCCGGGGCTTCCTCGGCTCGCCGGAGGCGACCCGGTTCGGCCTGGACGCGGTGGCCGACGCGGACCTGTCGTCGCTGCACTTCTGCCTGGGCCTGCTGCTGGACCACGCGGCGAGCTTCCCGGACGCCGACCCGATGCGGTGGAGCCCGACGGTCGCCGAGCTGTTCCTGCTGGACTGGGTGCACCGGCGGGCCGTGCTGGACATGGACGACGCGGCCATGCTGCCCCGAGTGCTGCGCGGCTGGGCGGCGTACGCCTCCCGTCACCGGGGGCTGCCGGCCGCGGCGGCGCGCCGGACGGACGAGGCGATCGAGGAGATGGTCCCCGAGTTTGCCCGGCTCTACAGCACCGGCGAGCGGCGCAGCCCGGCCACGGCGGCGGTCGCCCAGCTGATGGCGGACGGCGTCGACCCGGACGATCCGGTCGCCCTGGACGCCTGGATCGAGGCGAACCGGCACCGCCTCACCGACGACCCGGCCTGAGCCAGCCGGCGGCGGGTGCCGTGGCGGTCGGCCGGTCCGCGCGTGCCGGCCGTGCTGCCGAGCCTCAGGCAGGGCCGGCGCTTCGGTCGCTGGGGCTCGGGCCCACGGTGGGGCTCGGGTCCGGGTCGGCGCTGGGGCTGCGGGTGGGCGTGGGCGACTCCTCGGGCGACGGGCTGGTCGGTGGCGGGGACCCGGCGGGCGAGGGGCTCCGGGTGGGGTCCGCGCTGGCGGTGGGCGACGGATCGATCGCCGGGTCGGAGAAGGTGCTGGTCGGCTCTGCCGTGGGGCTCGCCGTCGGGTCCGGCGTGGCCGGGGTGGAGGCCGACGGCGAGGGGACCGGCGACGGGCATGGCGGGGTGGTGGGCGCGGCCGCCCGGGTCGGTCGCGGAACGGGCCGCGGCGCGGACGTGCCCGGCAGCGATCGCCGCTGCGAACCGAGGTCGGTGTCGCCCGGCAGGGCGGGAGCGGCCGGGAGCAGCCGCGCGGCGGGCGGCGGGCTGGTGGCGGCCGCCCGGTTGGGCAACGGCACGACCACCGGGCCCACCGAGGGGGTCGGGATGAACCGGGTGCTGCTGTCCGGGAAGGCGCTGTTGCCCACGGTGGCCGACCCGGCGCTGAACGCCGCCAGGATCGGCATGGACGCGGTGCCGGCGAGCAGGGCGACGGTGAAGAGGTAGCCCCGTGGGGGGCCGCCGGTGCCGGGTGCCCGGTGCGCCCCGACCACCCGCCGGTAGCCGGCGGCGGGACCGGCGCGTTGGCGGCCGAGGAGCGGCGTACCCGGACCCTCTTCTGGTTCGGACACGGCACACTCCTCGTACTCGGCGTGGCAGGCCCGGCTGGACGGCGCAGCACAACGAAACAGACAAAGCCCGTCAAATTCGCCCCAGCGGGACACCAGTCAGCTTGACCCAGTAACGCTCAGTTCACCAGCCACCACAGCGTGTCGACACACAATTTGTCCGTCGGCCGCAGACCGGCCCAGGTGACAAAAAGCCCATGCGGCACAAACCATGCCGAACGTCACGGGTGGGGGAGGCCATACTGTGGGGCCGCTCACCTGCTCTGCAATCATTCAGGCACGACGGCAACGCAGCCGCCACCTCCGCGCACCCCGCGGCTGGTGCGGTACGGCGCCGGCGCTCCCGGGCCGGGTTCCCCCCAAGAACCCGGCTCACGCCGCGCGGCAACCCTCACCGGGGCTAGGCGCGGCCGCCAGGGACCGATCCGGCACCAGCCGGGCGGGCGCATGATGTGCGCGGCACGGGTCACCCCCCGACGCCGGCGCAGACCAGACAGGGAGAGACGGATGGCAAAGGGCGACCCCGGGACCGCCGCCCGCAGCAGGCGGGCCGCACCCCGTTCCAAGCGCCCCGCCGTGGCGGGCGAACCGGAACTCGTACAGCTGCTCACGCCGGAGGGCGAGCGGATCGAGAGCGCGCTCGGCCCGGACGGGACCGAGTACCGCGTCGACTTCACCGACGAGGAGTACCGCGGGCTCTACCGCGACCTCGTGCTGGTTCGGAAGCTCGACGCCGAGGCAACGGCGCTGCAGCGGCAGGGCGAGCTGGGCCTCTGGGCCAGCCTGCTCGGCCAGGAGGCGGCGCAGGTCGGCTCCGGCCGCGCGCTGCGTACCCAGGACATGGCCTTCCCGACCTACCGGGAGCACGGCGTCCTCTACTGCCGAGGCATCGACCCGATCATGCCGCTGGGTCTGTTCCGCGGCGTGGACCAGGGCGGCTGGGACCCGAACGAGTTCAAGTTCAACATGTACACGATCGTCATCGGGGCGCAGACCCTGCACGCGACCGGGTACGCCATGGGTGTCGCCATGGACGGCAAGACCGGCGGTGAGGACGGCGAGGCGGTCATCGCCTACTTCGGCGACGGCGCCACCAGCCAGGGCGACGTCAACGAGTCCTTCGTCTGGGCCAGCGTCTTCAACGCCCCGCTGGTCTTCTTCTGCCAGAACAACCAGTACGCCATCTCGGAGCCGCTGGAGCGGCAGACCCGCGTCCCGCTCTACCAGCGGGCGGGCGGCTTCGGTTTCCCCGGCGTCCGGGTGGACGGCAACGACGTGCTCGCCTCGTACGCGGTGACCCGGCACGCGCTGGACAACGCGCGGCACGGCCAGGGCCCGAGCCTGATCGAGGCGTACACCTACCGGATGGGGGCGCACACCACCTCCGACGACCCGACCCGCTACCGGATCGCCAGCGAGGTCGAGGCCTGGCAGGCCAAGGACCCGATCGCCCGGATGAAGGCGTTCCTGACCAAGCAGCAGATCGCCGACGAGTCGTTCTTCGCCGAGGTCGACGAGCAGGCCCGGGCCGAGTCGGTGCACCTGCGCGAGCGGGTGCTGGCCATGCCCAACCCGGAGCCGGTGACCATGTTCGACCACGTCTACCCCAACGGGTCCCCGGAGCTCGACGAGCAGCGGGCCCAGTTCACGAAGTACATGGAGTCGTTCGAGGGGAGCGCCCACTGATGGCCACGGAGACGCTCACTCTCGGCAAGGCCCTCAACGCCGGTCTGCGCAAGGCCCTGGAGAACGACCCGAAGGTCGTCGTCATGGGCGAGGACGTCGGCAAGCTCGGCGGCGTCTTCCGGATCACCGACGGCCTGCAGAAGGACTTCGGCGACCAGCGGGTGATCGACACCCCGCTCGCCGAGTCCGGCATCATCGGCACCGCGGTCGGCCTGGCCATCCGCGGCTTCCGGCCGGTCTGCGAGATCCAGTTCGACGGCTTCGTCTACCCGGCGTACGACCAGATCGTGTCGCAGGTGGCGAAGATGCACTACCGCTCGCAGGGCAAGGTGCGGATCCCGATGGTCATCCGGATCCCGTACGGCGGCGGCATCGGCGCGGTCGAGCACCACTCGGAGTCGCCCGAGGCGTACTTCGCGCACACCGCCGGCCTGAAGGTCGTGAGCTGCGCGAGCCCGCAGGACGCGTACTCGATGATCCAGCAGGCCATCGCCTCCGACGACCCGATCGTCTTCCTCGAGCCGAAGCGGCGCTACTGGGAGAAGGGCCCGGTCGAGGTGGACGCCCCGCTCGCCGACGCGTACCCGCTGCACGCCGCCCGGGTCGCCCGGCCGGGCACCGACGCCACCGTGCTGGCGTACGGCCCGATGGTGCGGACCGCGCTGGACGCGGCCACCGCCGCCGCCGAGGACGGCCGGGAGCTGGAGGTCATCGACCTGCGCACGCTCTCCCCGCTGGACCTGACCGCCGCGTACGAGTCGGTGAAGCGCACCGGCCGCTGCGTGGTCGTCCACGAGGCCCCGGGCAACCTGGGCCTCGGGTCGGAGATCGCCGCCCGGATCACCGAAGAGTGCTTCTACTCCCTGGAGTCCCCGGTGCTGCGGGTCACCGGCTTCGACACCCCCTACCCGGCCGCCCGGGTGGAGGAGGAGTACCTGCCCGACCTCGACCGGGTGCTCGACGCCGTCGACCGCACCTTCGGCTGGTGAGCGGCATGTCGCGGATCAAGGAGTTCAACCTCCCCGACCTGGGCGAGGGCCTGACCGAGGGCGAGATCCTCGCCTGGCTGGTCAAGGTGGGCGACGTCATCGAGCTGAACCAGCCGATCGTCGAGGTGGAGACCGCCAAGGCGGCGGTCGAGATCCCGGCGAAGTGGGCCGGCCAGGTGCAGGCGATCTTCCACCCGGAGGGCGCCACGGTCGAGGTCGGCACCCCGATCATCGCCATCGACACCGACCCGGGTGCCGGGCCGATCGAGGAGGCCTCCGGGCCCACCCCGTCGGCGGCCTCGCTGGCCGCGGTCGAGGTCGCGCCCGAGGAGGGCATGGTCGAGCCCGGCCTGATCGGTGGCGTGGCACCGGGCGGGCGGACCGCCGTGCTGGTCGGCTACGGCCCGCGGAACGCGCCGGCCAAGCGCCGCCCGCGCAAGGGCGGCGTCCCGGCCCAGGCGGTGGCCGCGCCGGCCGCCCCGGTGCAGGCCACGCCGGCCCCGGCGCCGGTCGCCCCGGTGTCGCCCGCCCCGGCGGTCAACGGCACGGGCCGCGGCCTCGTGCTGGCCAAGCCGCCGGTCCGCAAGCTCGCCAAGGACCTCGGCGTCGACCTCGCCGCGCTGACCGGCTCGGGCCCGCTCGGCTCGATCACCCGGGAGGACGTACAGCAGGCGGCGTCGGCCCCGGCGGCCGCCGAGCCGCTGACGGCCGCGGTGCCGGCGACGGCGGCCGCGAGCTTCGGCGCGGACCGCGAGCAGCGCATCCCGGTCAAGGGGGTACGCAAGCTCACCGCGGAGAACATGTCCCGCTCGGCGTTCACCGCCCCGCACGTGACGGAGTTCCTGACCGTCGACGTGACCCGGGCGATGAAGGCGCTGGACCGGCTCCGCGAGCGGCGCGAGTGGCGGGACGTCCGGGTCTCGCCGCTGCTGCTGGTCGCGAAGGCGGTGCTCCTCGCGGTCAAGCGGCACCCGATGGTCAACTCGACCTGGGCCGGCGACGAGATCGTGGTCAAGGAGTACGTCAACCTGGGCATCGCGGCGGCCACCGAGCGCGGCCTGATCGTGCCGAACATCAAGGACGCCGGCCGGCTCTCGCTGCGCGAGCTGGCGGACGCGATGACCGACCTGGTGCTGACGGCCAAGACGGGGAAGACCTCGCCGGCCGACATGTCCGGCGGCACGCTGACCGTCACCAACGTCGGCGTCTTCGGCGTCGACACCGGTACGCCGATCCTGCCGCCGGGCGAGTCGGCGATCCTGGCCTTCGGCGCGGTCCGGGAGATGCCGTGGGTGCACAAGGGCAAGGTCAAGCCGCGCCTGGTCACCACCCTGGGCCTCTCCTTCGACCACCGGATCATCGACGGTGAGCTCGGCTCGAAGTTCCTGCGCGACATCGGGGACTTCCTGGCCGATCCGGAGGCGGCGCTGCTCGCCTGGACCTGACGGTCCCCGCACCAGGCAACGGCCGGTGTGCCACGGGTTAACGCCCGGCACACCGGCCGTTGCCGTTGAGGGGCGAAATCTTCGGCATTCCTGCCCGGTTGACCTACGATCCGTAGGTGCGTGGTTCAGCTCACCTAATAATCGATGGAGGTTGCCGTCGTTCTGCGGTTCAATAGAGACATCAAGGGGCTGACAACCGAATAGCCAGGAGGAGAGACCCAGATGAGCATGATCGAGCGAATCCGCACCCGCCGCGACGCCAACCGCCGCGCCCGCGCCATCGAGCACGCGCTGCGTTCCGCCAACTCGCCCGCGGTCCGCGAGGAGCTTCTCGCCATCGCCCAGCGTCACATGAGCTGACGCTCTCCTACTTTCCTCACCTCCTCCAGTTCGAAGACCCGCCCGGTCACCCGGGCGGGTCTTCGGCGTTCCACGTCGATTGACACCGGGATTCCACCTCGCCGCACCGCCCGGTACGGTGGGGCTCGGTCGCCACCCGCCCGCCCCCGGACCACTCACGACGACGGAAACCGATCGACAGTGTCCGGCCACGGTGAGTGACGGCCGGTGCTCCCCCGGACGCCTCCGGGCGGCCACCGGATACGGTGCGGGGAGCCCGACGGCCGGTATCCGCCGGCGACGCCGGCAACCATGCCGACGGTCCCGATCGGCATCGGCGGCCGACATGTGACGGAGGAGGCGCACCCATGACGTCCGAGGTCCCGCACCGCCCTGGCCAGGAGCCGGGCGACGTGACGCCGGGCGGGGCGGCGCCGTACGGCGACCGCCCGGCCCCGCAGGACAACGGGTACCCCGGCACTCCCGACCTCGGCTGGGCCCCGCCCCCGCCGGCGGCTCGGCCCGCCTCGCCGGCCCCCGCCTGGGCGGCGCCGGACGAGGCGGCTCCCCCGTGGACGCCGGGCGGCCAGCCCGCCAACCGTGGCTCCGCCCAGGTGCCGCCGCCGGCCGAGCCCGATCCGTGGGCCGCCGCCGGGCAGCCCGCCTGGGCCACCGGTCCGTCGGCCGGGTCCGGCGAGTCGTCGCCCGCCTGGGGTGCCGCGCCCGAGCAGGCCGGCCCCGCCTGGGCCGCCGGGCAGGCTGAGCCGCCGGCCTGGGGGCAACCCGCCGAGCCGGGCGCGCGGGGCGCCGCGCAGGTGCCCGCCCCCGCCACCGTGCCGCACGAGACGTGGGCCACCCCGGCCCCGCAGCAGGACGACGACCCCGGCCGCTCGGGCGGTTGGCAGGCCGCGCCCGATCCGCAGCCGGACCGCTCCGGCGGCTGGGCCGTGGGCGCCGCCGCGCAGCCGCAGGACGACCCCAACCGCTCCGGCGGTTGGACCCCGCCGCAGGACGACCAGCCGGCCTGGGGCCAGCAGGGCGATCAGGCCGCCCCCGCGTGGGCGCCCGCCGAGCCGCCCGCCCGCGCCTCCGCGAAGGTCTCCGTCCCGGGTGCGCAGGCCGAGAACCCCTGGCCCACCCCGCAGGACGACCCGGTCCGGTCCGGCGGCTGGGAATCCGCCCCGGCCGGTGGGCAGGACGACGACCCGGACCGCTCCGGCGGCTGGGCCGCGGGCCGGGCTGCCGGGCAGGTCGACCGGCCGCAGCAGACTGGCTGGGACCGGCCGGAGGAGCAGCACCCCGGCACCCCGTGGACCGGCGCGGCGGCCGTGCCGCAGCAGCGTGACCAGGAGGAACCGGCCCCGTCGGGCTGGTCTGCCGGCGGTGACCGGCCGGAGGCCGCAGCCTGGGGGTCCGCGGAGGCGCCCGCCCGGGCCAGCGCCTCGGTGCCCTCGCCCGACTCGCCGCCCGCCTGGGGTGGCAACCAGGACAACCCGGCACCGTGGACGCCACAGCGCCCCGCCATCCCCGAGGCCCAGCCGTGGTCACCGGCCGAGGCGTGGGGCCACCCTGTGGAGGCCGAGCCGGCCGAGGCGCCCTCGAACACCTGGGAGCCCACCCGCGCCGAGGAGCCGCCGGTCTACCAGCCGGCCCCCGGCCCCGGCATCTCCCCGGCCAACGCCATGCCGCTGCCGCCGCAGGAGCAGCGGGTCCCGGGCGCCGCCCTGGCCGCCTCCCCGCCCGACGACTACCTGCCGCCGGCCCAGTTCGCCCCGACCGGCGAGCCGGCCGACCGGGACCCGCAGGCGTACGAGCCGGAACGGGCCGGTGCCGCCTGGGGCGCGCCGGAGCCGTCCCACGAGGAGCCGCAGTCGTCGGCCGGGTCGGTGGTGCCCGGTCCGCGTACCTCCCCGGAGGCCGGCGGGCCCGGCAGCGTCTCCGCCAGCGCCTCGGTGCCGCTGGCCAGCCGGGTGATGCCCCCGACCGACCAGGGCATGCGTCCGGCCGGCGCGCCGGCCCCGCAGCCCCGGGTCTACGGCCGTCCCATCCCGCCGGAGCCGGAGGAGGCCCCCGGCCACGGTGCCCCGAACGGCTACCCGGGCGACGGTTCCCGGTTCGACGAGCCGGGCCCGGAGCCGCGCGCCGACGAGCCGGAGCACCCGGTGCTGCCGAACGACTTCGCCGAGGCGCCCCCGGCGCCGTCGTCGCCCGCCGGTCCGCCGCCGTTCCCGCCCGGCGTGCCGTCCTTCGTGGACCCGGCCGCCAACAACCGCCCGATGAATGGGGTGCACCCGCACAACGGCGAGCGGCCCGGCGACCCGTTCGGCGCCCAGCGCGATCCGTTCGGCGCCCCGGCCGGGCAGCAGGACCCGTTCGCCCACCAGGGCCAGTACGGTGGCGCGGGCGGCCAGCCGGAGCCGTTCGGCGGGCCGGCCGGCGGCCGCGCCTCCGTCGCGGTGCCGGGTCAGGGGCCCGGGCCGCTGGGCGAGCCGGGCCAGGGCGGCTTCCCGCCCGCGTTCCCGCCGCCGCCCCAGCAGGCCCCGCCGACCTGGCAGCAGGGCCCGGCCAACAACCCGGACCAGGGCCGGTTCGACGCGTTCCGGCCGGACGCGGAGCCGAAGACCGAGGCGCCCGCTCCGAAGGTGCGCAACGGGCGGGTGCTGGCCCTCGTGCTGCTCGCGGCCGTGCTGATCCTCGCCGTGCCGCTCGGCGCGCTGGCGCTGCTCGGCAAGCTTGGCGGTGACGACAAGCCGGCGCCGTTCGACCCGGCCGTGGGCTCCTGCATCAAGCAGTCCGGCACGACCGCGGCGACGGCCGACTGCGCTGAGCCGGGCGCGTTCAAGGTCGTCTCGAGGGTCGACAGCAAGGACCAGTGCGCCGACCCGGCGCAGCCCAGCGTGGAACTCAAGAGCGACGTGGCGCACCGGTGGGTCTGTCTCCAGCCGGTCGGCAAGTAGCAGTCCGGCGACGGCGGGGTCACGGTGGTCCGTGGCCCCGCCGTCGTCCGTCCCCGGTGTGATCCACGCGGCGTGGGGTGTCGGCCGGATCGGGGCGCGCGGTCCGGCAGACTGAAGGCATGAGCGCACGAGTACGGGCACCGGAGCTGCACGGCCGCGGCTGGTTGAACACCGGTGGGAAGGCCGTCACGCTGGCCGACCTGCGGGGCAAGATCGTCCTGTTGGATTTCTGGATTTCCTAGAAGAAGCTTGCAACTCGTCCTGCCGAGCACTTAACGTCCTCGGCATGTCGCACCATGAACATCTCGCCGACCTGTACCTACGCCTGTCCCTCGACCGCGAGGGTAAGACCGCCATCGAGCGCCAGGAGGCCGACTGCCGCGCCTGGGCCGAGCGGAACGGGCTGGAGGTTCGCACCGTCCACATCGACCGGGGCCGGTCCGGTTACAAGGCCGTAGACCGCGCCGGATTCGACGCCGCGATATCCGCCCTTACGACCGGCACCGTCGGGACTTTGATCGTCTGGAAGGTCGACCGCCTTTCGCGCCGTGGCATGGGCCAGGTCGGCCAGGTCCTCGACGACGTCGAGAAGGCCGGAGGCCGGATCGTCTTCGTACAAGACGGCCTAGACACCTCGCAGCAGCAGTCGCGCCTCGTCCTCGCGCTGCTCTCCGAGGTCGCCCGCAGCGAGTCCGCGAACATCGGCCTTCGCGTGGCCTCGGCGAAGGCCCACCTACGAACCCTCGGCCGCTGGGTCGGCGGGCAGCCGCCCTACGGCCTCGCTGTCACCGCGGACGGCCGGCTAGACCATGAACCGCGCACCGCGCCGACCGCCCGCGAGATCGCCGACCGGGCCCTGTCCGGCGAACCGCTGGTGAAGATCGCCCGCGACCTGAACGCCCGCGAGATCCCCGCGACGCGAGGCGGGAAATGGGGCGTCGGGTCCCTGTCGGTTCTACTCAAGTCCCCCGCGTTCGCTGGCCTCCTGCCCGAGACCGTCAAGCGCGACGGGAAGTACACGGGGAAGGTCGTCCCCTGGCGCGACCCCGAGACCGGCGAGACGGTCGAGATTGGCCGGGGGATCATCACCCCGGCCGAGCAACTGCAAGTCGTCCGCCTCCTGGAAGCCCGCACCGCCGCCGACGCCCTCGGCCGCGCCCGGGGCGTCCGTGCCCAAACCTCGCACCTCCTGACTGGCTACCTGCGGTGCGGTTCGTGCGGGCGTCGCATGTCCGCCGCCGGTCAGTCCTACGTCTGCCAGGGCCGCCGCCTCGGCCACCCGTGCCCGGCGCACGTCACGGCGATGATCCCCGCCGTAGACCGCGCCGTGGTCGACGCCTTCATTAGCCGACTGGCCGCGACCGAACCTGGCGACCCGCTACTAGACGCCGTCGCCGAACGCTGGGTTGCCCGGCATGACCCGGACGTGATCCGCGAGCGGGCGACCATCACCGCCGCGCTGGACGACGCTAACGCGGCCCTGGTCGACCTCGAAGACGCCCGCTATCTGCGCGGCGAGTTCGTCGGCCCCGAGGCCGTCCAGCGGTGGACGCGTTTACACGAACGGCTGACCACCCGCGTTGCCGGACTGCGCCGCAACCTCGCCGAGTTCCCCTTGCCCGAGGCCGATATCAGCCCGCTACTCGACCCGGTCCTAGCTCGCGAAGCGTGGGACGTCGCCGCGGTTGCCGACCGCCGCGACCTCCTCGGCTTGGCTCTGAACGCCGTAACGGTCCTACCCGCGAACGGTCGCCGGGGCGTGCGATTCGACCCCGCCGCGCGCCTTCGCTTCACCTGGGCCGACGAACCCGAGCCCGCGCCGGTCAACTGACCCCGCCGCCCACCACATAAAGGCAGGCCCCGGCCGAGCGATTCCGCCGCCGACCGAGGCCCTAACGAACCCCAGGAGGTTCGCTGTGCCCCACCCTATCTACCCCCGACGCCTCGCCCTCGCCGTCGTCGGCCGCGCCCGCGACCTCGTGCCCTTCCTCGCGGCCGTAGCCGCCGCCCGTTCGTCCGCCTCGACGTCGGGGCGTGCCGCATGACCGCCCGCCGTTTCGCTTCCCTCGCCGGTGCCGTCGCTGTAACCGTGATCGCCGCCGTTGCCTCCTATGACCACACGCGGACCGTCGCCCTGGACGCCGAACAGCCGCCGTTCCTGGCCGCGCTCCTACCCCTGTCGGTGGACGGCCTCGTCCTCGTCGGGACCATGGCCCTCGGCGACGGCCGCCGATCGCGGTGGTCGGCCTGGGCCGCCTTCCTCGTCGGCGTGGCCGCGTCGCTGGCCGCAAATGTCATGGCCGCTGAGCCCGACGCGGTGTCCCGCGCGGTGTCCGCGTGGCCTGCGGTGGCCCTCCTGTTGACCGTTGAGGTACTGGCCCGGTCTGGCCGTGCGCTGGCCACCACGGCCGCCCCGGCCCCGGCCCCGGTCGTCACGGCCTCGGCCACTACGTCGGTCCCGGCCACTGCGCCGACCACCACGGTCACGGCCACACCGAAGGCCCCCAGGGTGGCCGCTCGGCGACGGCCCACCCCTGTCGGCGTGGCCGACGAGACGGCCGAGAAGGTGGCCGCCCTCTTGGCCGAGCGACCGTCGGCCAGCGCCGAGGACGTGGCCGCCGCTATCGGCCGTGCGCCGAGGACGGCCCGCCGCTACATGTCGGCCGCCCGCGTCAGAATGGCCGCGACCGGCCCGGCCGTGGCCGCCGGATAGCCCGTCCAGCGGGGGCCGGTTGTCGCCATGGCCGCCGGCCCCCGCCCCGTCGCCCGCCCGTTCCGTCACCCGAGGAGCCCCCGATGCCCTGGCGCCCGCAGCCCGCAGAGCTTGTCTACGCACCCCCGGCGTACCCGTCGCACGACTACAGGGGTGAGGGCGAGATCTTCACGATCCGCCTCGGCCGCGAGGTCGTGGGCCACCTGACCCGGAAGGACTGGACCGCGATCGGCTGGCTACCCCGGCCTGGCCTCAGCGAAGAGGCTGGGATCGTGCGGGAGATCGTGGAGGACATCCTCCGCGACTTCGCCGCCGAGGGGCGGCCCATGGTCGACGCGTGGGCCGAGGTCCTGAACTACACCCAGCACGACGCGCCGGTGAGGGCGCCCCTGGAGGGCTTCCGCCATCCGCTCGCCGACGAATAGCCCCTCGGGCCAGTACCACGCATCGACATTGGCCGCGAGGCAATGTCATGTTTGGGATAGATCGACTTCGAGGTGTGCTTGCGCCCATACACTCCGTACCCATGAAGGGTATCGGTCGCTACTGGGGATATTTGGCTTTCATCCTTCTCATCTCCGGCCTGTGGACGCGCAGCATGGGGCCGGCAGCCCTGATCCTGCTCTCAGGTCTGGTCACGTTTTACTTCCTGCTGCAGGCGCCGCTTTGGTGTGCAGCGATCAACCGGGACGGGACTCTGTGCCGCAACAACTCGTCAGGTCTCCTACTGGGGTGCAGGCACCGGCAGCACAAGTTCCAAAAGCTGAAGATGAGGTTCGTTCCCCAGGGCTGGGCGCGAATGAACCGCGACCTCTGGACCTCTCCCCGCCAAGGTCTGGCGACCCTGGGCCTGCTTATCGGCATCTTCTCCGGGATTGCCGGAGTGGTCCTCAAATAGGGAGTGACCGTGAGCGCGTCGATCGATAGGCTTGGCGGCCGTGACCATCCGCCAGCTCGTCCCGCTGCCGGTGCGACGGCACTTCCGCGAACTCGCCGTTGATACCTCAGTGCTGCGCTTGATCGGGGAGATGTGGCAGGACCAAGGCTTCGTTCCCTCCGGCGAGCCGAACGACGAAGTAGGCGAGCGGCGCACGCTTTGGCACGAGTACGAGGACAACGTTGATTGGACCGACCCCGCCCATGTGGCGAGAGTGCTCAAGGTGTACGAAACACTGCTCGACGGGCTGAACGACGGGACGATTGACGCTACGCGGAAGTTTCTGGACCGCCAGGGGTTCGACCTCGACGCGGACTGCAGGATCAAGCCGAAGCCGGACAGCTTCGCGGCCGTCGCCACGAGGTTGCCCAGATCCCTGAAGGCACTGCGAGACCCGACAGTGATCCTGGACTCGTTCGACAGGATCGACCGAGCACTACCGGCCGACCCGGCCCAGGCTATCGGCTCCGCGAAGGAGCTGATCGAGGCGACCGCCAAGACCGTCCTCATTGAACTCGGCGTACCGTTTGAAGACAAGACGGCGAAATTGCCGGCGTTGATCGACCTCGCACAGCGTGCGCTGCTGCTGCACCCGCAAACGCAGGTGCCGGGACCGGACGGAAGCAACGCGGTTAAGCGCATCCTCGGCGGCTTGATCAGCATTGCCACGGGGCTCGGCGAACTGCGGAACGAGGGCTGGGGGACGGGACACGCTCCAGCGGCGCCGCGCGTCGGCCTGCGTCCCCGTCACGCCCACCTTGCGGTCGGCGCGGCTCATACCTGGTGTCAGCTCATCCTTGACACCCTGGCAGACCCGGCCGCGCCTTGGCGGAAGCAGGCAACCAGCGGCCTACCTGCGGGGTCGACGACGACTTGACGCGGCCGAGGGTGCCAGGCGAGGCGGGCGAGCGTCTGGGCAACGCCGACGAGCTGGCCGCCGCGTAGCACCGACCCGGGCGCCCCGCTGGACGCCGCCCCCGTGGTGGCCCTGGCGGGGCGCTTCGTCGTTGTGGGCCGCCGTGGCGGGCGGACGCCGCGAGGACGACGCCGGAGAGGGCAGGAGCGCGCCTGGGCGACGCCGGGGACGACGCGGGGGAAGGGTGGCGAGTGTAAAAACCTGTCACAGTGACGTTTCTCGGTCCTGTCCCATTGTTTGTTGAAGACGACGACGACAACTCCCTACAACAAATAAGGGGGGTCGGCCGAGTTTCGTCACTGTGACAGGTTTTTGCACTGCCCAGGCCGGTCGTTAGGGCCGCCCGCCGGCCGCCTCCGGCCCCGCCTGTAACCGCGCCCAGCTCGGCGCGAGCGCCCCTAGCGTGTGGCCAAGTTCACACGGACAGCCGAAAACGCTCAAAACGCTATGACCAGCGAAAATAGCCGCCGGTGCATGAACACGCTGGCCCATAGGCATAGTGAGAGGGAAAAACGCGCCCCGCCGCACGTCGTGAACACCCCGACCCCCGCTGGCGCATAGGCCGGATATGGCACCCGCTCGCGCATCACCGTCCCTCAGCGTCGCCCGCCCCGCCCACACAACGGAAGGAGAGCCGTGGCAACCGCCGAAGGCTCATCATCAACCGAGGCCGCGACCACGCGGCCCGACGACGCCCTCGCCGCCCTGCGCGACGGTCGCCGCTACCCCCGCCCGGCCGACCGCCCGCGCCGGCTACGGCTCGACAGTGGCCTAACCCTTGAGCTTCCCGCCCCCCGCATCCTCGCCCGCGTCTGGGCGCTGCCGACGCTCGCCGCCGCCGCCGACGTCTACGCGTCCCGGGCCGCGATCCTTCGCCGCCCGCACGGCGCGACCGCCGACCCCCGCCCGGTCGACTTCCGCCGCCTCGTCGACGAGCTGCGCGCCGAGCTGGCCGCGCTGCCTGAGCGTGAGGACGCCGGCCGTCCCTACTCAGACCTCCGTATCTACGTCCGCCACGGCGACCCCTCACAGGTCGTCGGTTACCTCCTGGACGTCGTCAAGGCCGCCCGCGTTGTGGCGCCCAGGTGGCGACCGCCGGCCGTGCGCAAGGAGCGCACCGGCCCGCCGCCGACGGCCACCGAGCGCCAGCGCATCGCCCGCTACCGCCGCAAGGCCCGCGAGGTCGAATCCGCGGAGCATTGGCTCCGCCTCTGGCTCGCCGACGCCACCCCCGGCCGGTACGACGCCCGCGAACTCCACGCCCAGGCCGTCGACGCCTTGGGCGAGTTCGTCGAGTGGTACGAGGACGACCCCGACGGCTGGGCCGAGGAAGCCGCCGACGACGGCTCGCCCGCCGTGCCGGTCGTCCCCGGCGTCAAGGCGTTCTACGCGGTCGCCGACCGCCTCCTCGGCCCACGCTCGCGCACGGCCGCCGGCTACGCCTACGCCGTCCCCGAGCCTGCCGTAGTCGCCGAGGTCGCCGACCGGGTCGCGCGCCTCGCGTGGGCCGATCAGCGCGTGATCCTCGCGCGTTTCCTCGCCCGACAGCACGCCCCCACCGCCGAGAGGAACGCCGCAGCATGACCGAGCAGGAGTCGACCGCGTTTGCCGAGGCCGTCCTCGACCGCGTGGCCGAGCTGGCCTACGACGAGTTGCGGCCGCATCTCAACCGCTGGGCCGCCGCTCTCCAGACCGGCCGCCCGACCACGGCCGAGCGGTCGACGCCCACCACCGCCGACACCCCCCAGGTTCTCCCGCTGGACCGCGCCCGGCGCCGCCCGCGCGTCGCCTAACCCTCGCACCACCGAACGCCCGCCCTACCGGCCGCCCCGGTACGGCGGGCGTTCTGTTTAGACGCCTCCTCGCCCTTGGGCGGGTCCGAGGAGGCCGAGCGCGCGCCGTCTCCGGCCGCTGCGCTTCCGAGGCCGGGCCGTTGCTGGGGGTCCACGCGCGGCCTGGCCTCGGTCCGCCCCGCCCACCCCCTCACAGACCCCCGTACACAGCCGAAAAGAGCGCCCCCGACCGTGACTACCCCTGAGCCCTACACCGCCGTTTGGCAAGCCCTACGGGCCGATCGCTACCGATGCCGCGGCCACCGTCCCGACGGCCGCCGGTGCCGCAAGCCGACCCGAAACACGGCCCGCGACGACGCCGGCCGTCTGCGCGCCTACTGCGTTCGGCATACCCCGAGAAAGGACCCCGCCACCTAATGCCCCGTGACTACCGCCACGGCCAGCCGGCATGGGCGAGCGCGCCCGCGCCCGCCATGACCACCGCCGAGGTCGCCGCCCTCGCGCGGGTACTGGCGAGGCTCTGCGTCGAGGGCGAGGGCGACTGGCGCGGCCGCCGCGACGACCTCCTCGGCGAGCTACGCGCCCGCCTTCCGCAGGGGCACCCGGCGCGTACCGGCGACGAGAACACCGCTACTCAGGCCGCCCGGGCCGCTGGCGACCGCCTGGCCGAGACGTACGGGTGCCGCGTCCTCAGCAGCAGCCACCACCGCCGCGTGCGCATTCGTCTCATCCCCACCGACCCGACCGCCTGACAACCCCACCCCGCCCCCTGAAAGGACCCGCCCCTATGCACACCTACGGCCAATTCGTCACCCTGGACGCCACCCTCCCCGCCGCCGTCCTGGCGGACCCCCGATGCCCGGCCGCCGTCCGCGACACGTTCGCCGCGTTCGACGCCGCCCAGGACGCGACCCGCGCCGCCCTGGCGAAGGTCGACGAGATCAACGACGCCGCCGCCGATAACAAGGCCGAGATCGCCCGCGCGATCCGCGAGGGCAAGGCCAAGCTGCCGGCCGCGATCGACCCCGCCCACACGGCCGCCAGGCTCGCCCACGCCCAAGCCGAGGTAAGGGCGTGTACCGGCCGCGCGCAGGTCGCCGCCCGCGCCGCCGAGGCGAGCGTCCCGGCGCATCGGGCCGAGCTGCGACCGATCGTCCTCGCACCGCTCGCCGAGCTGGCCGCCCAGGCCGAGCGGGCCGCCCAGGAGGCCGCCAATGCCTACGCCCGCGCACGCGCCCTGACGTTTGCCGCCGCCGACCTGGACGTCGCCGCCGCGTACCGCGAGCCGGACGCCGACCGTCGTCGCGCGCTGGCCGCGATCGTGGGTGACCACTACGCGAAGGTCGCGCGCCAGGACGCGATCACGCACGACGGCCTGTCGACGCGCATCGACAAGGCGTTTATCGACGTCCGTACCGCGACGGCCGGTATCCCGGTCGACGCGTACGCGCCCGATCCACTCGCCGCGCCGGACAGCGCCGAGGCCGGTCGCCTCGTGGCCGAGGCCGAGGCCCGCGCCGCGCAGTTCAGGATGCCGGGCGACGAGCCGATCAAGGTCGGGCGGTAAGCGTGCCCGAGGTCAACCACCGAACCGACCGCGTCGGCCGTGCCGTCGCCGAGGCCGCCGAGGCCGCCCGCCGGCGCGAGGCCGAGCCACGCCTAACGCGTGACGACGTCGTCGCCCAGGCCCTCGACCACTACGGCCTTTCGCCGGCGTTCGCGGCGCACCTCAAGGCCCGGACGCCGACGGCGATCCGGCGCGAGGTCGCCCGGCTCGTCCTCGCACAGTCCACGATTGCCGCCGCCGAGGCTGGCGCGGCCAGCGACGCCCAGGCCGTCGACGACTGACGCGTGCCTACCCGAACCTCGGCCCGGCCCCCGCAGGCCCGTTAGGCCGCGCCGTCGTCAGCAGCGTTGCGCTGACGGCTTGTGGCACGGATAGCGGACTCGACCCGCAGTAGCAGGCCACCGACTACAAGCACCACCCCGACAAGGAAAAGCCGACCTGGTAGCGAGGTGGCCGTCAGTTGCAAGAGGATGATCAAGACTCCGATGGCTGCCGCCACGGTGCCTACCACGCCAACTATCGCGCCCGGTGGCGTTTCCTGATTGGTCGGGTTCGGTCGCGTGTTCATCGCGGCAGTCTAGACACCGATCACTATCGCTACCGCCCCAAGCCCGACAGCCGACCGTGCCACCGCTGTGCACACCCGACTGTGTCGCCGAGCTGGTCGACGAACTACTGCGGATATCACTCACGGCTAGCTAGGGCGCAGCCCTGCCCCCCTCGGGGGTGGCCCTCGACCGGCAAGACGCGGCGCCGAAGCGGCATAGCACCTCGCTGTCTGTACGGGCATAGGGGTTGTGGTCGTAGACCTACCCAGCGGGCTCGAATTGCTCTCGGAACTGGTCGTCGTCCAACACTGCCAAGGAGCTGCCGATCTTGACGAGCCACTGTCCCGACGCGATGGAGTAGTTCCCGCCGTCGTTGTACGCCCGGAAGTAACCGTGCTGCCCCATGATGCTGGCCTCTGGATGAACGCTCTTGACAAGAGCCGAGCAAGCCTCGAAGGCCGCGAACTCGTATTGCACGGCTTCAACTGGCTTCCGCAACTTGTACATATCTGTCTCCCGATATCCGTGAGTGAATCAACAAAGATCAACAACGTCCACGGTCGGCATTGAATTCCCTTGTGGTGAGAGGCCGATGATCTTCTGCAACCATGAAAGCGCCCCACCGGCTGCCGTCGCCGGCTCGCCGACCCGCCGTCGGTGCCACTCTCCCCGCGGCCTCGGCCTACGCGTGGTCCCGCTGTCGCCCGCGTTCTACCCGACCGACGACCCTTACCGGCTCGCCCCCCTGGCCGCCCGTCTTCGCGAGGCGTACACGTGGGACGGCCGCGACGGTCTGGCGTGGGAGCTACGCGACGCCGTCTACGAGGTCGCGCACCGCCGCGCCCGGACGCCCGAAGAGCGCCGCGCCCTCGTCGCTTGGATGCGCTACACGCTCGCCGACGCCGAGCCCGCTTGGCTCGCGTACGCCGCCGCGCACGGCTGGCGCTGTCCCCAGCGCCTACCGCGTCTAGTGGCGCGCCCGGCCTAACCTGGGGCCGTGGTTCGAAAAATCGCAGACCTCCGCGCCGCAACCGATGAGGAACTCATCGCCGAGCATGACCACCACGCCGGGAACACCGTGGTCGGGACGCAGTACTACATGGACGAGTTGGAGCGCCGCGAGCGCCGCCGAGCGATTAAAGCCTCGGACCGGTTGGCACGCCGTGCCTACCGGCTCGCGTGGTCCAACACCATCCTGGCGGCTGTCGCCGCCATCGCCGCGATCATCGCCCTCGTCATGTAGTGGCAACCCTGAGCCCCCGCCCGGATGACGTCCGGTGCGGGGCCTTGCCGCGTTTACACGCCCTACCGCGCCTGTCTTGCGGGTCGCCTCTGGCCGGCTGGGCGATCCCGCATCGGCCGTCATTCGGTCACTCCCGGCCGTCCCGAGCTGCGGCTAGGACCGCCTCGGCCTCGGCCACGACGCGTGCCCGAGCCTCCTCCGCCGCCTTCCGCAGCTCCTCGTTAAGCCGCGCCGTGTCGACGTCCAGGCACCTCTTGTGCCAGCCCTGGAGCTTCTTCGGCTCCACCGTCACCGGCTTACCGCCGGCCACGACCACGCGCCCCTTAACGACGACCGTGTCTTCGACGCAAATCCCCCGCCCCGCCGCGAGCTGGGCCTCGCGTTCGGCCTCGGGGACGATCAACGACTTTCCACACTCAGGGCACCGCCACATAGCCATGCCGGCCACCGTAGCGAGGGGTACCGACGCTTCGGACTGTTCTGGCGCCGTTGCTAGGGCGCCCGGACGCGAGCCCTCGGCGTAATCTCAGGCCCTATGAGCGCCCACGAGGGAGACGACCCGACGCCGCCCCGTTTCCCGCCCGACCTCATCGACGAACTGTGCGCGTGGATCGCCGACCAGCTCGGCGAGCCGCACCCCGTACGCCACCCGGCCTGTCGGCCCGTTCCGACGAGCCGCCGCCGTCGCGCCTGACCCCCCATAGGACCTTTCCCGCGCCCTCTCGGCCCCGGTACCTAGTCCAGCTAGCGCCGGGGTCGTTTTGTGTTTCTAGGGCCTCTCTCGGCGTCGTTCGCGGCGTGGCAGGCTTGGCCGCATGACCTCTGCACCACGGGTGCGAGCCCCCGAGCTTCGCGGGCGCGCTTGGCTGAACACAGGCGGACGAAACCTGACATTGCGGGACCTTCGAGGTCGCTGCGTCATCCTAGATTTCTGGACCTTCTGTTGCATCAACTGCCTGCACGTCCTCGACGAGCTGCGCCCGCTGGAGGAGCGCTACGGCGACGTGCTGGTCGTGATCGGCGTGCACTCGCCCAAGTTCGAGCACGAGAAGGACGCGGACGCCCTGGCGGCGGCCGTCGAGCGGTACGGCGTCCACCACCCGGTGCTGGACGACCCCGACCTGAACATGTGGCAGCAGTACGCGGCCAAGGCCTGGCCGACGCTCTCGGTGGTCGACCCGGAGGGCTACGTGGTCGCCACCATGGCCGGCGAGGGGCACGCCGAGGGGCTGGCCTGCCTGATCGACGAGCTGATCGTCACCCATGAGGCGAAGGGCACCCTGCACCGGGGCGAGGGCCCGTACGTGCCCCCGGCCGAACCGGAGACCACGCTGCGCTTCCCCGGCAAGGCGGTGGTGCTCGACGGCGGCAACCTGCTGGTCGCCGACTCGGCCCGGCACTCCCTGGTCGAGTTGGCCGCCGACGGCGAGACGCTGGTCCGGCGGATCGGCACGGGCACCCGCGGTCACGCCGACGGCCCGGCCGACGCGGCCAGCTTCTCGGAGCCGCAGGGCCTCTGCCTGCTCCCCGCGGACGCCGCCGAGGTGGCCGGGTACGACCTGGTCGTCGCGGACACGGTCAACCACCTGCTGCGCGGCGTGAAGCTCGCCACCGGCGAGGTGGTCACCGTCGCCGGCTCCGGCCGGCCGTGGCGCTCGACCGTCGACGACCACGCGCACGACGCGCTCGCGATCGACCTCTCCTCCCCCTGGGACGTCGCCTGGTACGACGACAAGGTCGTCATCGCCATGGCCGGCATCCACCAGCTCTGGTGGTTCGACCCGGTGAAGCGGACCGCCGGCGTGTACGCGGGTACCACGGTCGAGGCGCTGCGCGACGGGCCGCTGCCGGACGTCTGGATGGCCCAGCCCTCCGGCCTCTCCGCCTCGGCGGACGGCAGCCGGCTCTGGATCGCCGACAGCGAGACCAGCGCGGTCCGGTACGTCGAGGACGGGGTGCTGCACACCGCCGTCGGCCAGGGGCTGTTCGACTTCGGCCACGTCGACGGGCCGGCGGACCGGGCGCTGCTCCAGCACCCGCTCGGGGTGTGCGCGCTGCCCGACGGCTCGGTGCTGATCGCCGACACCTACAACGGCGCGGTGCGCCGCTTCGATCCGGCGACCGACCAGGTCGCCACGGTGGCGGACGGGCTGGCCGAGCCGAGCGACGTGGTGGTGACCGCCGAGGGCGAGGTGCTGGTGGTCGAGTCGGCGGCCCACCGGCTGACCCGGCTGGCCCCCGGGGCGCTCACCGCGGCCGGCGCGAGCACCGTCGACGGCCCCCGGCACAAGCTGGAGCGGAAGCCGACCGACGTCGGGGCCGGTGAGCTGACCCTCGACGTGATCTTCACGCCCGCGCCGGGGCAGAAGTTGGACGAGACGTACGGGCCGTCGACCCGGCTGGTGGTCTCCGCGTCCCCGCCGGAGCTGCTGGTCGAGGGGGCCGGGACGACGACGGACCTGTCCCGCCGGCTGGTGGTCAGCGGCGAGGTGGCGGAGGGCGTGCTCCAGGTGACCGCGCAGGCGGCCACCTGCGACGCCGACGTCGAGCACGCCGCCTGCCACCTGACCCGGCAGGACTGGGGCGTCCCGGTCCGCGTGGTCGAGGACGGAGCCACCCGCCTCCCGCTGGTCCTCCGCGGCATGGACGAGGCCTGACGCCGGCCAGGTGTTAAGAAGGGGCCCTTCCTCTACCGCAGGCGTTAGGAAGGGGCCCCTCCTTTCAGGCGAAGGGGGCGAGGGTGACGCCGACGTCGATCAGGGCGGCCCGGACCAGCTCGGCGCAGCGCACCGCGCCGGGAGTGTCGCCGTGCAGGCAGATCGACTCCACCGGGACGGGCACCTCACTGCCGTCCACCGCGACCACGGTCCGCTCGGTGGCCATCCGGACGGCCCGGTTGGCCACCTCGTTCGGGTCGGTGACCAGCGCGTTGGCGGCCGTCCGGGGCACCAGCTGGCCGTTGGGCAGGTAGTTCCGGTCGGCGAAGCCCTCGGCGACCACCCGCAGCCCGGCGCCGACGGCGAGTTGGGCGAGCACGGAGCCGGGCGGGCAGAGCAACGGCAGCCCGTGGTCGTACCCGCTGACGGCGGCGACCAGCGCGGCGGCCTGGGCCTCGTCGCAGGCCGCCGCGTGGTAGAGCGCGCCGTGCGGCTTGAGGTAGCCGACCCGGTTGCCGAACAGCCGGCAGAACGCGTCGAGCGCGCCGATCTGGTAGATCGTCTCGTCGCGCAGCTCGGCGAAGTCGTACGCGATGTGCCGCCGGCCGAAGCCGGCGAGGTCCCGGTAGCCGACCTGGGCGCCGACGGCGACCCCGCGGGCGGAGGCGGCGGCGCAGACCCGGTGCATGGTGGAGGGGTCGCCGCCGTGGAAGCCGCAGGCGACGTTGGCGGAGGTGACCAGGTCCAGCAGCGCCTCGTCGTCGCCGAGCCGCCAGATGCCGAATCCCTCGCCCAGGTCAGCGTTGAGGTCCATGGAACCTCACCGTAGTCCCTGGCCGGGCCTGCGCGAGCGGGGTCACGTCGTCCACCACGCCGACGACCGGGTAGCCGCCGGTGGTCGGATGGTCGGCGAGGAAGATCAGCGGTTGGCCGTCCGGTGGCACCTGCACCGCGCCGAGGACGAGGCCCTCGCTGGGCAGTTCCCCGGCCACCGCGCGGGGCAGCGCCGCGCCGACCAGTCGCGCGCCGACCCGGTTGCTCACCGGGCTGATCGCGTACGTCGTGCCGACCAGCAGGTCGACCGCGGCGGCGGTGAACCAGTCGTGCCGGGGGCCGAGCCGGAGGCGCAGCTGCAGCTCGCCGGGGACGGGCGGGGTGACCGTGGCGTCCACCGGGGCGGGCGGGCCGGCGGGCCGGCCGAGGGGGAGCCGGTCGCCGTCGCGTACCGGGGGCGGGCCGAGGCCGGAGAGGGTGTCGGTGGCGCGGCTGCCGAGCACCGGCTCGACCGCGATCCCGCCGGAGACGGCCAGCCAGGTACGCAGCCCGGTGCGGGCGGGCCCGACGCGCAGCACCGCTCCGGCCGGCACCGACAGGGGGCGGCCCAGGTCCCCGGGCCGGGGCCCGACCCGGACGTCAACGTGGGCGCCGGTGAGCGCCACGCTGACCGCCCGGGTGACCCGCAGCTCGCAACCGGTCAGCGTGATCTCCAGGCCGGCGGCGGTCTCCGGGTTGCCGACGAGCCGGTTGGCCAGGCGCAGCGCGGCGGGGTCGAGCGCGCCGGAGCGGGGTACGCCGAGGTGGGCGTACCCGGGCCGACCCTGGTCCTGGACGGTGGTGAGGGCGCCGGCGCGGAGCACCTGGATCTCGCCCCCGCTCACACCGCCACCAGCCGTATCCGGGTGCCGGGGATGAGCCGGGCCGGCGGGTCGGCGTGCACGTCGAAGAGGACCAGGTCGGTCCGGCCGACCAGCAGCCAGCCGCCGGGTGAGGCGGTCGGGTAGATGCCCGCGTAGGGGCCGGCCAGGGCGACCGACCCGGCCGGCACCCGGCTACGCGGGGTGGCCAGCCGGGGCACGGCCAGCTCCACCGGGAGCCCGGTCAGGTACGCGAACCCGGGCGCGAAGCCGCAGAAGGCCACCCGGAACTCGGTGCGCCGCAGCCGGTCCACCACCGCCGGCACGTCGACGCCCCAGTGCTCGGCGACGGCGGGCAGGTCCGCTCCGTCGTACACCGTGGGCACCTCGACCTTGGCGGCGGTGGCACCGACGGCACCGGCGCGCGGGGTCCAGCCGGCGATCCGGGCGGCGGCCGCCGCCGGGTCCGGTACGCCGTCGACCAGCACGGTGGTGGCCGCCGGCACGATCTCGACGGCGGTCAGCTCGCCGGTGTCCCGCCGGCGCCACAGCTCGGCGCGCCAGGCGTGGACCTGGTCGGGGTCGTCGCAGTCGAGCAGCAGGGCGTGCGCGCCGACGGGTCGGATCCGCATCCCGCCATCCTCCCGGCCGGACGCCGGCCCGTCGATGGCGGGTCGCGGATGTCGGGTCAGTGCCGAACGCCACTACTTGCAAGTAACCTACGGTGCCGTAACCTATTGGCGTGACGACCTCCGCACCGCTTCGCCTCAAGCCGGTCGACATCGGAAAGCCCCGGATGCGGGGCTGGCTGCACACGTACGCGTTCTTCGCGGCCCTCGTCTGCGGCATCGTGCTGTGCTCGATCGCGGCCGCCCGCCCCGGCTGGGCACCGCTGGTCAGCTGCCTGATCTACAGCCTGACCGTCTGCGGCCTCTTCGGGACCAGCGCCCTCTACCACCGTCGGGTCTGGTCGGAGCGGGGCTACCAGATCATGCGCCGGATGGACCATTCGATGATCTTCGTGTTCATCGCCGGCACCTACACCCCGTTCTGCACCCTGCTGCTGAACGCCCGGCACGCCACCCTGATGCTCGGCCTGGTGTGGGGCGGGGCGCTGGCCGGGGTGGCGGTCAAGCTGATCTGGCCGCACGCGCCCCGCTGGGTCTCCGCGCCGCTCTACCTGGCGCTCGGCTGGGTCGCGGTGACGATGCTGCCGCAGATTCTGCACGCCGGCGGCGTCACCGCCCTGGTGCTGCTGATCATCGGCGGCGGGATCTACAGCGTCGGCGCCGTCTTCTACGCGCTGCGCCGGCCCAACCCGTGGCCGACCGTCTTCGGCCACCACGAGTTCTTCCACGCCTGCACCCTGGTGGCGGCCATCTGCCACCACATCGCGATCTACTTCGCGCTCTTCTCCTGAGCCGCCGGAGACAGCACGAGGGCCCCGCGCCGGTGCGGGGCCCTCGAAATCTCTGGGGGACGGATCAGGCCGGGTAGCCCGGGCGGCGCACCTCCCGGTACTCCTCGCGCACGACCCGGTCGTCCTGGACCGGCACGACCGGCTCGGCGACCACCCGCTCGCGGGCCGGGGCGGCGACCACCGTACGGCGACGGCTGCTCCAGAAGTACATCGTCATGATCAGGCCGACCAGGCCGACCAGCATGAGCACCCAGCCCACGACGTTCAGGTCGAGCCACCCCAGGTTGGCGTCGATGGCGAACGCGAAGATCGCGCCCACCGCGATGAGGAAGATGCTGGCACCGATGCCCATGACTCGCCTCCTTGGCGTTCTGCTGGCGTTTCCTACCGCCGCGGCCATGGATGAGGTAGCGGCATCCATCGACTTACCCAGGCGCTCATCTCGCCAATCAGGCAAGCTGTCCGCATGACCGACGGCAGGAACCAGGAACGGACACTGGTGCTCCTCCGGCACGCCAAGGCCGAACAGTCCCAGGACGACCTCGACGCGGAACGCCCACTGAGCGCCCGGGGGCACGCGGACGCGGCCGCCGCGGGCGCCTGGCTGGCCCGGCACGCCCTCCTCCCCGACGTGGTGCTCTGCTCCACCGCCCGCCGGACCCGGCAGACGTGGCACGGGGTGGCGCTGGGTATGACGGGATCCCCGGACGAGGCGGGGCCGGCCGGGTCGTCGCCGGTGGTGCGCTACGAGCCGACCGCGTACGAGGCGCAGGCGGAGCAACTGCTGGAGCTGGTCCGGGCGGTCACGCCGGACGCCGGCACGGTGCTGCTGGTGGCCCACAATCCGGGCATCTCGCTGCTCTCCGCACTGCTGGACCCGGAGCGGGCGGACCCGGACGGGATGCGCACCACCGACCTGGTGGTGCACCGCCCCACCACCGACTGGGCGGCCCTCGCCCCCGGCGGCGCCCCCCTCACGGCCCGCCACACCGCCCGCGGCTGAGGTGCAAGGAAGGGCCTCTTCCCAACGCCTGCGGCAGAGAAGGGGCCCCGCTTGACAGTGGGGTCGTCGGTCAGGACGGCGGGCCCGTGGGCGGCGGCGGGTCCGGCGGCGGCGGCATCATGGCGGTCGGGTGGGAGAGCCGGTTCTCCTCCACGATCAGCGTGCGTGCCCGCTTGCGCCGGTCCTGCCAGAACCAGAGCGTGGTGAGCAGTACGCCCAGCCCGGCCAGGATCAACACCCAACCGACCGCGCGGAGGTCGATCCACCAGACGTTGGCCCGGATGGCGAAGGTCATGATCGCGCCGAGCGCGATGAGAAAGATGGCACTACCGATGCCCATGTGCGCTGCACTCCCCCGTGCGGTGGCCCTTGGGCGTGTCCTGTCGTGGTCCGCGACGGTTACCCGTCACGCGGCCGGCCTACCGGCCGGGGGGCGAAAACCACGACGGCGGCCGGCGAGCTTCCGCTCGCCGGCCGCCGTCGTCGGGGTCGAACCGGTCCGATCACCTCACGGGGATCAGAACGCCTCCTCCGGGAGGTCCATGATCTCCAGGTCGGCGCCCTCGATGATCCGCCGGTCGGCGCCGATGCGCGGCAGCACCTCGCGGGCGAAGAACCGGGCAGCGGCCACCTTGCCGGTGTAGAACGCCTGGTCGGCGGCCGAGACCTCGCCACCGAGGGCCGTCAGCGCCACCTCCGCCTGCTTCTGCAGCAGCCAGCCGACCACCAGGTCGCCGACCGCCAGCAGGAACCGGCGGCTGCTCAGGCCGACCTTGTAGAGGGCGCGAGCGTCGCCGCCCTGGGCCTCGCCCAGCCAGCCGGTCAGCACACCGAGGATGTTCTGGATCTCGGCGAGCGCCTTGCCGAGCGCCTGCCGCTCCTCCTTGAGCTGGCCGTTGCCGGCCTCGGAGGTGATGAACTCCTGGATCTCGCCGGCGACCGCCAGCAGGGCCTTGCCGTTGTCCCGGACGATCTTCCGGAAGATCAGGTCGAGGCTCTGGATCGCCGTGGTGCCCTCGTACAGGGTATCGATCTTGGCGTCCCGGACGTACTGCTCCAGCGGGTAGTCCTGGAGGAAGCCGGAGCCGCCGAAGGTCTGCAGCGCCTCGTGGCCGAGCAGCTCGTACGCCCGCTCTGAGCCGACGCCCTTGACCAGCGGCAGGAGCAGGTCGTTGACCCGCTTGGCCAGCTTGGTGGCGCGCTCGTCGCCGGCCGCCTCGGCGACGGCGACCTTGTCCTGCCAGGTGGCGGTGTAGCAGACCAGCGCCCGGAGGCCCTCGGCGTACGACTTCTGCATGAGCAGCGAGCGGCGCACGTCCGGGTGGTGGGTGATGGTCACCCGCGGGGCGGCCTTGTCGGTCTGCTGGACCAGGTCGGCGCCCTGCACCCGGTTCTTGGCGTACTCCAGGGCGTTCAGGTAGCCGGTGGAGAGGGTGGCGATCGCCTTGGTGCCGACCATCATCCGGGCGTACTCGATGATCATGAACATCTGCCGGATGCCGTCGTGCTTCTCGCCCAGCAGCCAGCCCTTGGCCGGTACGCCATGCTCGCCGAAGGTCACCTCGCAGGTGTTGGAGACCTTCAGGCCCATCTTGTGCTCGACGTTGGTGGCGAAGACGCCGTTGCGCTCGCCCAGCTCGCCGGTCTCCTCGTCGAAGTGGTACTTCGGTACCACGAAGAGGGAGAGGCCCTTGGTGCCGGGGCCGCCGACGCCCTCGACGCCGACCGGGCGGGCCAGCACGTAGTGGACGATGTTGTCGCTCAGGTCGTGCTCACCCGAGGTGATGAAGCGCTTGACGCCCTCGATGTGCCAGGAGCCGTCCGGCTGCGGGATGGCCCGGGTCCGGCCGGCGCCGACGTCCGAGCCGGCGTCCGGCTCGGTGAGCACCATGGTCGAGCCCCACTGCTTCTCGATGAAGAGCTTGGCCCAGTTCCTCTGCTGCTCGGTGCCCTCGACGTGCAGCACGTGCGCGAAGGACGGGCCGGAGGCGTACATCCAGATCGGAGCGTTGGCACCCAGAACCAGCTCGGCGAGCGACCACCAGAGGGCGCGCGGGGCGTTGGTGCCGCCCAGGGCCTCCGGGAGGTCCAGGCGCCAGAACTCCGAGTCCATGAACGCCTGGTAGGACTTCTTGAACGACGCCGGCAGCGGCGCGGTGTGCGTCGTGGGGTCGAAGACCGGCGGGTTGCGGTCACTGTCCGAGTAGCTGGCGGCCAGGTCCTCGCGCGCCAGGCGGTCGACCTCGGAGAGGAAGCTGCGGGCGGTGTCGACGTCCAGGTCCGTGTACGGCGCCTGGCCGAACGTCCGGTCCGCCCCGAAGACCTCGAACAGGTTGAATTCGAGGTCCCGAAGGTTGCTCTTGTAGTGGGTCATGCTCGCTGGCCCCGCTTCCGGACAGGTGTTACCGATCAGTAACCCCGACTGTATTACTCGCCGGTAGCCAACGACAAGCCGATCGTGGAAGTGACAGCGATTACACACTTCCGGTTCAGGTTCCGGCCACTGGCTGACTCCCGAGTCAGTAGGCGACGCCGACGGTCCGTCGTACCGACTCCGGCCGGTCGAGCAGGGCGAGCATGAGTTGGGCGACGTCGGCCCGGGACACGGTCAGGCCGCCCCGGATGTTACGCCCGTACGCCGTGCGGTAGTCGCCGGTCAGCCGGCCGTCGGTGAGCCGCGGCGGCCGGACCACGGTCCAGTCGAGGTCACCGTCCCGCAACTCCTCCTCCATCACCGCCAGGTCGGCGTAGTGGCGACGCAGCACCCGCCGGATCGCCGGCCCGAGCACGAAGCGCATCAGCGGACCGTCGCCCTCGTCGTACCGGGGCGGGCGCGGCCGACCGGGGGACGGCACGACCCCGACCGGGGCCGCGCTGACCACCAGAATCCGTCGTACGCCGGACGCGGTCATCGCCTCGGTGACCGCCCGAGTCCCCCGGGACGCGACACCGGCGTCGGCCGAGGACCGGGGGCCGAGGCCGGACAGCACCGCGTCGGCGCCAGCGACCGCCGACCGCAGCACCGCCGGGTCCGCCGCCGCCAGGTCGGCGGTGACCACCCGCTGGGGAGCGCCCGGCAGTCGGGCCGGATCGCGCACCACCGCCGTGACGTCGTGACCGGCGACGAGGGCCTGCTCGACGAGGTGACGACCGATCCCACCGGTGGCCCCGAAGATCGTGAGCTTCATCCGCCATCCCTTCGCCGTGACCGCTCTCAGCGGCCAACTCCCGTAAGATATGGAAACCGTAACAGTTGATACGAGGTTCAAACAATATGAGTTCCGTAGAACCTGCGGATGCGCGCCGACGTCGCCGGACGGCCGTCCGGATCAAGGAGGCGATGCGGGAGCTGAGCAACCAGCTCGCGCTGCTGAACCACCACGTCGGCGTACGCCTGTCGCTGCGCGACGTGGACCTGGACTGCCTCGACCTGATCGCCCGGCACGGGCCGCTCAGCCCGGGCGCGCTGGCCCGGCGGGCGGGCCTGCATCCGGCGACCATGACCGGCATCCTCGACCGGCTCCAACGCGGCGGCTGGATCGTGCGCGAACGCGACCCCGCCGCCACGGACCGCCGCTCGGTGACCGTCCGGGCGCTACGGGAACGCAACGGCGAACTGTTCGGCCTCTACGCGGGCATGAACACCGCGATGGACGAGATCTGCGCCGGCTACGACGAGACCCAACTGGAGGTGATCGCCGACTTCCTGCAGCGGGCCGGAGAAGCCGGACGGCGAGCCACCGACGAACTGGCCCACGGCTGACCGGCACCCACGTCAGCTCTCGGCCGCGCCCACTTCCCAGCTCGGCACCGCGGCCGTCACGCCGCTGTGCGGGCCGGTGTACTCCATCAGCACCAGCGCGATGTCGTCGTCGAGCCGGCCGTGCACCCACTCGACCAGGGCGGTCTCCAGCGACGCCAGGCCGTCGGCGACGGTGCCGTGACCGAGCAGCCGCCAGGCCCGGTCGGCGGTCGGGAAGAACTCCCCGTCCCGGCGGGCCTCGCCCAGCCCATCGGTGAAGAGCAGCAGCCGGTCGCCCGGTTCGAGCCGCTCCACCCGGGGCCGGACCACCGGCATGAAGCCCAGCGGCGGCGCGGGAGCCGGCGGTTCGAGCGGGATCACCGCGCCCCGGCGCAGCAGCAGCGGCGGCGGATGCCCGCAGTTGACGATGGTGAGGGTGCCGCCCCGCTCCTCGACCAGCGCGGCGGTGACGAAGTCCTCGTCGCCCACGTTGCGGGCCACCGCCCGGTCCAGGTCGGTCACCACCGCGCGCAGGTCCGCCCGCTCGTACGCGACATGCCGGTACGAGCCGAGGACGATGCTGGCCAGCCGAACCGCCTCCAGCCCCTTTCCCCGGACGTCACCGATGATCATGCGGACGCCGTACGGGGTGTCCATCACCTCGTACAGGTCGCCACCGATCTCGGCGCTGGCCCTGGACGAGATGTACCGGGCGGCCACCGCGAGCGTGCCCACCTGCGGGCCGAGCGGCCGGAGCACCGCCTGCTGGGCGACCGAGGCGAGGCGGGACAGCTCCCTGATCTGCTCGGCCTGGCCCTGGCGGACCGCCGCCATGGCTGCGGCGATCGCCGCGGCCATGGCGACCGCCGCGACGTTGACGGCGGTGACCGGGGACGCGGTCTGCTCGGCGAGGGCGAAGGCGGCCGCGATCCCGGTGGCGAGAACGCCGAGCCCGAGCACCACCCGCCAGGACGCCATCGCGGCGGCGAGCAGCGGCGCGGCCACCATCAGGGCGAGGTAGTGCGCCGCCCGGCCGTCGGTCAGCTCCACCGCCGAGACGAGCGCGAGCAGCGCGAGAGCCGCGCCGAGGCCGGCGCGGGATCCGGGGCTCAGCGGGCGGCGGCCCGACTGGAAGGGTTGCGTGCGTACATCGGACAGCATGCCTGATGGACGGGAACGGGTGAATGAGCCTGGCCCGTCGGCCGAGGAGGTTCTGCCCGGCCGGGTCACCCCGCCGGCCCGATCGCCGCCGGTCACCCGGTCAGCCGAGGACCTCGTACCGGACGGTGACCTCGCCGAGGTCGGTCGAGGCGATGGCCGCGAAGGCCGCGCGGGACAGGTCCAGGCAGCGGCCGTCGACGTACGGACCGCGGTCGTTGATCCGCACCACCACCGACTTGCCGTTGGCCGGGTTGGTCACCCGGACCTTGGTGTCGAACGGCAGCGTCTTGTGTGCGGCGGTCAGCGCGTCCGGGTTGAAGGTCTCGCCGTTCGCGGTCATCTGACCCTCGTCGTAGAAGGACGCGCCGCAGGTGCCGCTCGACACGACCTTGGCGGCGGTCGTGGTCTTCCTCGCGGTGGGCGTCGGGCTGGCGGTCCGGGTCTTGCTCCGGGAGGCCGCCTGGGTGCGGGTCGCCGTGGGGCTGGGGGTGGCCTTCGGCGAGGGGCTGCGGCTCGGCGTGGGGGACGCGGTCGGCGAGGCGGCGGCCGAGCTGGGCGCCACGGTGCTGGGCAGGGCCTCGACGGCGGCCGGCCGGGTGGCGGGCTCGCCGGAGGTGAGCTGGACCGCGCCGACGGTGCCGCCGACGGCGAGCGCCACTCCGACGGCTGCGGTGGCGGCGATGCCCACGGGCGAGAACTTACGGGTACGGAAGTGCTTACCAGCCACCGCCCGGTCCTTTCCTCAGCTGAACAAACCGGGTGGGACCGTAACGAGAGAAGCACTTCCGAAGTCAACCTGATCATTGTGATATGCCCGCATTTACCCGCATACGTGTAGCCGGTTGACCCGGCTCGACTCCTCCGAACGGACGAAGGAGCGCAGGCCGGGACGGGTGGCCCATCGCCTGGCGTCGGTGCCCGAGGATGGGTGTCGTGCTGCATCGACGTCTGGTCGAGCTGTTCCGCTGGGTCGACCCCGGCCCGGACAGCGGTCATCTGGTCAGCGACATCTCCGCCTGGTGGCGGGATCCGGAGGTGCTGGCCGCCGTCGGACCGGCCCTCGCCGGCCTGTTCCCGGCGGCCCGCCCGACCGTGGTGGCCGCCCCCGAGGTGACCGGACTGCTGCTCGGCCCGCTGGTCGCGGTGGCGGCCGGCGCCGGTTTCCTGCCCGCGTACAAGGACGGCGGCGAGCGGCAGCGGGTCGGTGCGATGCGCTGGGTGGAGACGCCGGCGGACCACCGGGGCCGGCGCCTGCGGCTCGGCGTCGACGGCCGCCGGCTGCGCGCCGGCGACCGGGTGCTGCTCGTCGACGACTGGGTGGACAGCGGTGCCCAACTCGACGCGCTCCACCGGGCGGTCCAGGCCGGCGGGGCGGAGGTGGTCGGGGCCGCCGCCCTGGTGGCCACCTGCCCGCCGGCGGTCGCCACACGGCTCCGGCTGCGCGCCCTGCTCACCGCGGACCTGCTGCCCGGCTGAACCCGTCCGGCCGCCGACCGGGGTCCCCGCCCGAGGACCGGGACCCCGCGTCGGACTGACGTCACTCCATGAAGGAGGGCTCCGGCACCGCCGGCACCGACTTGGTACGCGGCATCGGCGCCTCGGTCGCCTGGACCGTCACGCCGGTTGCCAGCATCCGGTCGAAGGCGTTGCGGAACAGGGTCGACATCGCCTCGTCGCTCGCCAGCGCGCCGGCGAACGAGATCGAGGAGGCGCTGAACACCATGGCCCCGTTGGGCTTCTCCATGAAGACCATGGCGGCGCCGCCGTTGGCGTTCTCGCCCACGGCGATGACCTGGGCCGGGGTGGCCTCCCCGGCGAGGCCCCGCATGCCGTCGACCTCCCAGCCGCTGGCGCCCTTGTTGTAGCCGGTGACGCCAAACCTGCTGCCCACGATGAGGCCGGTGCCGGCGAGCAACGGGTGGTCCTGCGTGACGCGGAACGGCGCGTACGTGCTGGCCGCGATGTAGTTGGTGCCGACCAGCTGCGAGGCGGGCAGACCGAGGTCGCTGAAATAGTCGCGTCTGCCGTCGGTGCTGCGTCGGTAGGTGACGACCGTGCGGGCGCTGTTGGGACGGACCCGCTCGTAGATGCCGTTCCCGCCGGCGTAGACGAGGTGACCGCCGCCGGCCTGGAAGTTGACCAGGTTCTGGCGCATGGCCTCGCTCCAGTACTCCGGGTGGCTGGCCAGCACGATCACCCGGTAGTTGGTGAGCCATGCCCCGGAGGCGTGCAGGTCCATGTCCTCGTAGCAGTCGAAGGCGAGCCCCTGCCGGGTCATCCAGCGGGTCAGCAGCAGGTCCGACCAGAGGGTGTGGTCCGGCGCCCCCGGGTCGTCGACGTTCCACTCGGTGGACGGCCGGCGGACGGTCAGCGGGCGCTGGCTGAAGATGTCGTTGCAGTACTGGTTGTGCCCACCCCAGCTGTTGTACGCGTTGTAGGTGAAGGTCGGTACCAGCACCGCGATCTTGTTGGTCGGCTGCACCGGCCGGACCACGAACGGCACGTAGCGGCGCAGCCCGTAGGCACCGGTCAGCTGGGCGGCGTACAGGCCGGGCTGCCAGTCGGCGGGAATCTTGAACTGGATCCGGTCCGACCAGTTGCAGCCGACCGTGAGGTACCCCTTCGGCAGGGCCTGCACGCCGGTGGCGACCGAGAAGGGCTGCGAGACGGCCTCCGGCGCGCCGGCGGCGGGCGCCAACCGGACCATCGCCGCGCTGACCGAGGACAGCCCGGTCGAGACCGCGATCTTGACGACCTCGCCCTGCCGGACGCTGGGGGTGTTCGGGTAGCCCTGGAGGGCCGCCTGGGGCTGCACCGTCCAGCCGGAGCCGACCTTCAGCCCCGACCCCTTGTTCATCCACGCGGTCCGCTGGTCGCTGCCGACCGTCAGGTAGTTGGTCAGCCGGTACTCCATCAGCCGGCCGGTCTGGGTGGCGGCGGGCACATCCGGCGGGATCGCGTAGAGAACGCCCTGACCGGTGAACCAGACCCCGTCGTTCAACCCGAAGTTGCGGAAGCCGCTGCCGATCTTGAACCCGGAGCCGGGCGCCCACACGCCGTCGCCCTGGTGGCGGTACCAGGAGATGTCGCCGTAGTTGTAGGCGTAGATGACGCCGTTGGTGTCCGCCTGACAGATGGTGCTCTTGAAGCCGCTGCCGATCTTCAGGCCGTCGACCGACCACTTCTTGGCCACCAGGTCCCACCGGTGCAGGACCAGGTCGCCGTCCGAGGTCTGCCCGTAGATGTCGCCGTTGAAGCCGAACACCCGGGGGTACTTGTCGAAGCCGGACCCGATCTGGCCGCCGGAGATCCAGGTGCCGACGCCGGTGGTGCCGTTGCTGAGCCGGTAGCGGTAGTAGAGCAGGACGCCGTCGCCGCGCAGCGCGTAGAGCGATCCGTCGACGCCGCCGAAGACCGCGCGGAAGTAGCTCCAGCCGGTGCCGACCCGACGCCCCGAGCCGCTGGCCCAGCTCGCCGCCCCGGTCTGGTAGCCGAGGTGGCGGTACCAGTAGAGGGCGCCGTCGGCCTGGATGGCGAAGATGACCCCACCGCCACCACCGACCAGGCGGATGAACCGCTGCTGCGGGTCGTAGCTCGGCACGGCCGCCGAGGCGGCCTGCTCACCGACGGCCTCACCCACCGCCAGGACCGGCGGTACGGCGGCGGCGATGACTGCGCTGTTCCGCAGCAGACGCCGACGGCCGATGCCCGACTTCGGGCTCTCCTCCATGATCACTCCCCCGTGGCAGACGCACGGGGAAGATACTCCGAGGAAGCCTCTGATCAGGTACCCCGACCGACCCGGAGGGTCCGGATCACCACGTTCGCCGGATACTTCCGGCCGGCCGGTGCGGCGGAGATCGTCGTTCCGGAGGATTGACGCCTGGTCACTCCATCGACGACGCCTCCGGCACCCCCGGGGCCGGGCTGGTCCGCGGCATCGGCGCCTCGGTGGCCTGGACCGGCTGACCCGAGGCCAGCATCCGGTCGAAGACGTTGCGGAAGAGGATCGACATCGCCGGGTCGCTGTCCAGCGCGCCGACGAACGAGATGGCGGAGGCGCTGAACACCAGCGCACCGTTGGCCTTCTCCATGAACACCATGGCCGCGCCCTCGCCGCCGGGGTTCTCACCCATCGCGATCACCTGGGACGGCGCGGCCTCACCGGCCAGACCCCGCATCGCGTCCATCTCCCAGCCGCTCGCGCCCTTGTTGTAGCCGGTGGCACCGAATCTGCTGCCCACCACGAGCCCGGTGCCGGCGAGCAGCGAATGGTCCCGAACCACCCGGTAGGGCGCGTAACTGCCGGCGGCGATGTAGTTGGTACCGACCAACTGCGAGGCGGGCAGTCCCAACGCCGTGTAGTAGTCACGCTTGCCGTCGGAGCGCCGGTAGGTCACCACCGTGCGGGCGCTGTTGACCCGTACCCGTTCGTAGATGCCGTTTCCTCCGGGGTAGATCAGGCGTCCACCGCCGGCCTGGTAGTTGACCAACTGTTGCCGCATCGCGTCGGTCCAGTACTCGGGGTGGCTACCGAGCACCAGGACCTGGTATTTGGTGAGCCACGCCCCGGAGGCGTGCAGGTCGGCGTCCTCGTAGCAGTCGAAGGCGTACCCCTGCCGGGTCATCCAGCGAGTCAGCATGAGGTCGGACCAGAGGGTGTGGTCGAACATCGCCGGGTCCTCCACGTTCAGCTCCGTGGAGGGACGGCGCAGGGACAGCGGACGCGGGCCGGTGAGGTCGGAGCAGTACTGGTTGTGACCGCCCCAACTGTTGTACGCGTTGTAGGTGAACGTCGGCAGCAGCACCGCAATCTTGTTGGTCGGTTGGACCGGCCGGACCACGAACGGCACATACCGGCGGAGGCCGGACGGCCCCTCCAGTCGGGCGGCGTACAGGCCGGGCTGCCAGTCCGCCGGGATCCGGAACTGGATCCGGTCGGACCAGTTGCAGCCGACCGTCAGGTAGCCCTTCGGCAGGGCCTGCACGCCGGTGGCGACCGAGAAGGACTGCGAGACCTGCTCCGGAGCGCCGGCGGCGGGCGCCAACCGGACCATCGCCGCGCTGACCGAGGGCAGCCCGGTCGAGACCGCGATCCGGACCAGCTCGCCCTGCGCGACGCTGGGGGTGTTCGGGTAGCCCTGGAGGGCGGCCTGGGTCTGCATCGTCCAGCCGTTGCCCACTGTCAGCCCGGTCCCGCGGTTGATCCAGGACGCCCGGTTGTCGGTGCCGGCGGTGACGTAGTTGGTCAGCCGGTACTCCCGCAGACTGCCGGTCTGGCTGCTGGTGGGGGAGTTCGGTGGAATCGCGTAGAGCGCTCCCTGACCGGTGAACCAGACCCCGTCGTTGATCCAGAAGTTGCGGAACCCGCTGCCGACCCGGAACGCCGACCCCGAGGCCCAGGTCCCGCCGCCCAGGTGCCGGTACCAGTAGATGTCGCCGAAGTTGTAGGCGTAGATGACGCCGTTGGTGTCCGCCTGGCAGATGGTGCCCTTGAAGCCGCTGCCGATCCGTGCGCCGTCGACGGTCCACGTCTTCGTCACCAGGTCCCACCGGTGCAGGTACAGCTCACCCTCGGCGGTCTGCCCGTAGATGTCGCCGTTGAAGCCGAACACCCGGGGGTACCGGTCGAAGCCGGACCCGATCTGGCCGCCCGTGATCCAGGTGCCGACGCCGGTGGTCCCGTTGCTGAGCCGGTAGCGGTAGTAGAGCAGCACGCCGTCGCCACGCAGCGCGTAGAGCGAACCCTCGGTGCCGCCGAAGACGGCCCGGAACCCGTTCCAGCCGCTGCCGATGCGACGCCCCGACCCGCTGGCCCAACTGGCCGATCCGGTCTGCCAGCCGAGATGCCGGTACCAGTAGAGCGCACCGTCGGCCTGGATCGCGTGGATCACCCCCGAACCGCCACCGACCAGCCGGATGAAACGTTGCTGCGGGTCGTAGGCGGGTATCGCGGCCGAGGCGACCTGCTCCCCGACGGCCAGGAGCGGCGGCACGGCGGCGGCGATGATGGCCCCGTCGCGCAACAGCTTCCGGCGCGGCACGCCCGAAGAACTCGCGAACTCCCCCATGGCGACTCCTCCATGGACCGAAGGTGACCGGGAAACTACTCCGAGGCGCGCCCGGATGATGCCCCACTCCGGTGCGGGCCCCGACAGTGCGTCCGTTCGCCGCGCAGCTCGAACCGGGTGGCCCATCCGGGATTACCGGTCCAGGCAATTGACAACTGTTGATCACTTCCCTCGGGGTTGACCTCAAGGCCGGTTGAACTTCGAGGATCGCGGTATGGACGAAGGCATCCTGGACGAGGCGTACCAGCGGCTGCACCGCACCGGCCCGGAGTTCGAGGGCTGGCTCTCCAACCACGGACCCATGGCGGCGGAGGCACTGGTCCGGCACGGTCACGGCGCACGGGTGCACCGGTGGCTGGACGACTACCTGCGCCGGCTGGACGACCTGCCGCGCGGGCTGCGGCCGGTCGACGACTGGCGGGCCGTGCTCGGCGACCCGAAGCGGGCCGGCGACTGGCTCGCCCACTTCGACCGGGAGCTACGCGAACACCCCTGGCAGGAGGTGCTGAGCACCTGGTGGCCGCGGCTGCTGCCGGGCATCGCGGCGGGGGCCACCCACGGGGTGATCCGGGTCGGGCACGCGGTGCGGGTGCTGCGTACCGACGGGGTGACCCCGGAGCGGCTCGCCGAGCTGGGCCAGGCACTCGGCTACTGGGCCGCTCGCTGGCAGCCGGTGCCCGGCGCCGGCCCACTCACCGGTCGCTCCGACGTGGCCGCGGCGCTCGCCGGGGTGCCGCGGATCCGCGAGCAGAGCGGCGGAATCCGGGAACGGCTGGGGCGGCTGCCGGACGTACCGGACTGGGCCGGCGCGGCGGCGGCGCTGCGACCGCCGGCCGACCCGGCGGAGGCCGAACGCACCCTCACCGAGCTGGTGTACCGCGCCGGCCTGGACTACCTCCGGTTCGGCCACGGCAACCCGGTCATGCTGGTGCACGCGGTGACCGCGCCGACCGCGGTGCTGCGTACCCTGCCGGCCCTGGACCCGGCGCTCTGGGCGCCGAGCGTCGCCGCGGCCTGGTCCGCCACGGCCGCCGTGACCTCGGTGTACGCCCCACCCACGCCGGCCGCCCCACCGGCAGTCACACCCGCAGGCCCGGCGGAGGTGTTCGCCCGGGCGGCCCGGCACGGTGACGAACACGTGGTGAAGCTGGCCGACGCGGTGCTGGACGCGCACGCGGCGACCGGCGACGCGCGGGTGCTGGCGGCGGCCGACCACGCCCGCCGGCTCATCTGACCCCGGCCCGGGGACCGCGAAATTCCGCGCCGGCCCGCCGACCGGCGGCTAGCCTCGGCAGGATGTGGCCCCGGATCGGTGGACTCCGCACCCTCGCCCTCGGTACGCCGGGCGAGATGCGCAGCAACCTCAACGCCCTCGTGCTGGCCGGCGTGAAGACCGCCACCGCCGGCCTGCTGACCGGCGAGTACGCCGCCGAGAACGAGGAGCTGGAGCATGTCGGTGAGCGGCTGGCCCTGGTCGACGACCACGACAAGCTGATCGGCGTCGTCGTGGTCACCGGCGTCGAGGTGGTCCGCTTCGCCGACGTGCCCTGGGACTTCGCCCGCTCCGAAGGGGAGGGTGACCGGTCGATCGAGGAGTGGCGCGAGGGCCATCGCCGCTACTGGCACCGCGAGGGCTTCCCGGTCGACGACGACACCCAGGTGGTCTGCATCCGGTTCCGCCTGGTCTCCGCCGGGGACGGCGGCATCGACACCGGCGACCTGGGCACCTGAGGGGTGCGGAGGGGCCTCTTCCCACGCCTCCGCTGGCGCAGGGGCCCCTCCTGACCGATCAGGCGCGGCGCAGCTCCGGCAGGAGCGCCGCCGCCTCCGCCAGCACCGCCTCGTCGCCGGCATACCAGCTGCTGGCCCGGGGCCAGTGGGTCACCACGTCGGTGAAGCCCAACCGGGCGGCCCGGTCGACCTGCTCGGCGAAGAAATCCACGCTGCTCAGCGAGAAGACCGGGGCCGAGTCCAGCGACAGGTAGCGGTCCAGGGTCGCCGGATCGCGCCCCGCCTGGTCGAGGGTCTGGTCCAGGCGGCCACTCAGCTCGACCACCGACGACCACCAGCTCTCCAGGTCGTCGCCACCGAGCCCGGTGGTCACCCAGCCCTGGCCGAACCGGGCGACCAGCCGCATCGAGCGGGGCCCGTTCGCGGCCACCACGAACGGCACCCGGGGCTGCTGCACACAGCCGGGATTGTTCCGGGCGTCCACCGCGGCGAACCACTCCCCGCGCCAGGTGGTGCCGTCCTCCCGGAGGATCAGGTCCAGCAGCTCGGTGAACTCGGCGAACCGGTCCACCCGCTGCCGGGGCGGCAGGGTCTCCCCGCCGAGCACGGCGGCGTCGAAGCCGATGCCACCCGCGCCGAGCCCCAGCAGCAGCCGGCCACCCGAGACGTCGTCCAGCGCGGTCACCTGCCGGGCGAACGCCGCCGGGTGCCGGAAGTTGGGCGACGCGACCAGCGTGCCGAGCCGGATCCGGGAGGTCACCGTGGCGGCGGCGGTCAGCGTCGTCATCGAGTCGAACCAGGGACCGTCGACCAGGTCCCGCCAACCCAGGTGGTCGTACGTCCAGGCGTGGTCGAAGCCCCACTCGTCGGCCTGCCGCCAGCGCCGCTGCGAGTCCGCCCAGCGTTGGTCGGGCAGGATCACGATGCCAATTCGCATGATCGCCAGGGTACGGTCCCGCCCGGGGCTACGCCGCCACCACGTCGGCGACGACGCAGCCGACGTTGTCCGGCGCCCCCTCGGCGTACGCGAGGTCGACCAGGCGCGCGACGGCGGTCTCCGGGTCGTCGGCCCCGGCCAGCGCGGTGCGCAGCGCGTCCGGCCCGACCAGGGCGGAGAGCCCGTCGGAGCAGAGCAGGTACCGGTCGCCGGCGAGAGCGGTCCGCAGCGCCAGGTCCGCCTCGACCTGGGCACCGGCCCCGAGCGCCCGCGACAGCAGGGCCCGCTGCGGGTGCGCGGCGGCCTCGGCCGGGGTCAGCCGGCCCTGGTCGACCTGCGACTGCACGTACGTGTGGTCCTGGGTCAGCCGGAACAGTTCACCCCCGCGCAGCAGGTACGCCCGGGTGTCCCCGACGTGCACCAGCGCCAGCCGGGTGCCGCGCCGCAGGATGGCGGTGAGCGTGCTGACCGGCTGGTGCTCGTCGGTCGCGTGGGCGCGGACCGTCCGGTCGGCCGCCGCCACCGCCTCGGCCAGCGTGGCGAGCAGTTGGGCGGCCGGCGCGTCGGCCAGCTCCAGCGGGCGGAGCGCGTCCACGGCGGCGGTGCTGGCGGCGGCACCGCCGGGACCACGCATGCCGTCCGCCACGGCGAGCAGGGTGTCGCTGGCGTACGCGCTGTCCTCGTTCGAGTCGCGGACGGCGCCGGTCTCGCACCGGACGGCGTACCGGAAGATGGTGTCGGACATGGTGCTGCCCCTTTCGGAGAGCTGGTCGACGAGGAGCGCGACGACGCGTCCGCGGGCCGCCGTGTCGGCGCTGACCCGCCGCCACCACGCGTCGACCGCCTCGGCCGCCGCCGCCGGGGCCAGCCCGCAGACGGCCCGGATCTCGGCCAGCGGCATCCCGGCCCGGCGCAGGGTGGCGATCAGCCGGGCGCGGTCGAGCTGCGCCGGCCGGTAGTAGCGGTAGCCCGAGTGCGGGTCGACGGCGGCGGGCGGCAGCAGCCCCAGCTCGTCGTAGAGCCGCAACGCCTTCGGCGTCAGTCGCGCCGCTCGGGCGAACGCCCCGATGGTCAGCAACTCCACGGACACATCCTCCTCGTGCCGGTCACGGCGACCGGCACGGACCACGCTGGGCCTTGCCGCAGGGGCAGGGTCAAGGCGCATCCGCTCGGGGAGTGGCGACCGCTGGTCGTCAGCGCCGACCGAGCTTGGCCAGCATCCGGAGGAGGTGCGGCTCGACCGTCCCCGGCCCGGCGTCGGCCACCTCCCGGGGCGTCCACCAGCGGGCGCCCCGGAACTCGCCGGGGTCGGGCGCCAGCTGCTGGTCCCGGCTGCCGCTGAGCACGTACCAGAGGCTGACGTCGGTGTGCCGGTCCGCCGGCGCACCGACCGTCCCGGTGACCGTGACGAACGCCGGGTGCTCGCCGAAGAGCGGCGAGAAGGCGGCCGGCACGCACAGCTCCTCCACCACCTCCCGGCGTACGGTCGCCGTCGGGTGCTCGCCCGGCTCGACGTGGCCGCCGGTCGGCAGCCACATCCCCGCCTTACGGTGGTCCACCAGCAGCACCGCACCGTCCGTCTCGTCGTGCAGCAGGAAGTACGCGACCAGGTGCGGCGAGGGCGTGCGGGGCTTCTCCCGGCGGAAGATGTCCGTCGTCGCGGCCAGCCAGGCCAGGGTCTCGGCGCGGTGCCGCGCCTCCAGCTCGTCCCCCGGGGTCAGCGCCTCGACCAGCGCCCGGATCTCGTCCCGCACGCCCTGCAGCCTGCCAGCCGGGACCGACAGTCTCAGCTGACCGGGTCGCTGGCGTCGACCGTGGCGCGGACGAACTCGCGTACCCGGGCGGTGGTGTTGCTCGCCAGCCACACCGGCCCGCGGAGGATCGGCGGCGCGTCGCGGATCGGCACGTACGCCAGGTCGGGTCGGGGATGGTAGCGCCGGGTCTCCTCGCCCACCGGCAGCACGCCCCGGCCCATCGCCACCAGGGACAGCATCCCGGGGCAGCGCCACCTCCATCTACGTACGCGACCCGGACGGCAACACCGTCGAGCTGCGCTGGTACCCGGACCCCGCGTCCGGCGCCTGATCCTGTGGGGGCGTGCCCGCCCGGTCGGCGGGCTTCCCCGGCGTTGCTAGCGTGGCGCGATGCCCGAACTCCAGCGGCTCGACGTCCGCCACACTCCCGCGCTGCTCCGCTTCGAGCAGGAGAACCGGGCCTACTTCGCTCGGTCCGTGCCGGACCGGGGGGACGACTACTTCGCGGAGTTCGACGCCCGGCTCGCGGCCCTGCTCGCGGAGCAGGCCACCGGCCAGTGCCGGTTCCACGTGCTGGTCGACGACGACGGATCCGTGCTGGGCCGGTTCAACCTGGTCGACGTGACCGACGGCAGCGCCGAGCTGGGCTACCGGGTGGCCGAGCGGGCGACCGGGCGGGGCCTGGCCCGGGAGGGTGTGCGCCGCGTCTGCGAGCTGGCCCGGGACGCGTACGGGCTGCGTCAACTGGTCGCGTCGGCGACGCTGGCGAACCCGGCCTCGCTCGCGGTGCTGCGGCGGACCGGGTTCGTCCCGGTCGGGGAGGTGCTGCTCAACGGGAAGCCCGGCCTCCGGCACGTCCGCGACCTGGCGGACGGGAGCGGCGAGGGCCCCGACCCGGACTGACGTCGATCGAAAGGTCATGGCCGCGGCGATCCTGGGCCAGGAGCCAGGACGGTCGGGCGTCAGTAGACGACGCGGTACCAGTGCGCCGTCTCGCCGGTGATCGGCGCCAACCGGATGGTGGCGCCGCCCGGGTGGTCGAACATGCGTACCCCGTCTCCGAGCAGCACCGGCGCGAAGAACATCAGGATCTCATCGAGCAGCCCCGCCTCAATGCACTCCTTGGCCACGTTCGCGCCGAGGACGTTCACGTACCTGTCACCGGCGGCCTCCTTGGCCTGCGCGACCGCGCGGTGCAAGTCATCGACGAAGGTGATGCCCGCGACTGGCTCGGCCGGCGGCTGACGGGTGAGTACGAACACCGGCCCGTGGTACTGGCCACCGAACGCGCCCTCGCGGTCGGTGCCCCGGTTCGGGTCGTCGCCGCCGAAGGTGCGGTTGCCGACGAGGATCGCGCCGACGTCGGCGAGCAGGCGCTCGGCCGTCGGGTTCTCGCCCCCGAGGTGCTCGGTCAGCCAGGACATGTCGCCGCCCGGACCGGCGAGGTAGCCGTCGAGTGACGCCGTCGCGGAGTACAGCAGCTTGGCCATGACTCTCCTTACCACCGGTGGTCGGGTTCGGTAGACCGCCGGTGGCCGGAAATGTCATCGGCACCGTCCGGCAGAGTCCGTCTCCGTCGTCACCCAGCGGATCGACATACACTGTTGCCATCCGGCGGGGACTGTCCTGCTCGCCGTGAGTAGCTGAGAGCGTCCTGACAGGAGACCGAAGCCCGGTTATCGAACGGGGACACCATGACGGATTCAGGCACGTCCGACGCCCTCGTCAACTCCACCCGCCTCGGTGATGCCACTCCCGACGCCCTCCGCCGCTCCGTCGGGACGCGGGCGCGCCGGTTCCTGCTCGCGATCACCCTGCTGCTGGGACTACTGGCCGCCGTAGGGCTTGCGCTGGCCGGGCCGTCTGGTGATCGTACTTTCGCCAAGCTTTCCGACCCGGTGCAGAGCCTGATGTCCGTCATCGTGCCGGCCTTCGGCATCCTGCTCGCCCGGGACCTGAGGCCGGCATCCGGGGCCGCCCGCTACACCCCCACCCTGCTGGCCGCGACCGTGCTCGCCGCCCTCGTGGGCCTCTTCGGCTTCCTCGTGTGCGCCGCAGCGCTCATGGCGACCGCGTCGAGTGCGCAGGACCCCTGGCGGCACGTGGGAACCATCGCGATAGGCGGTGTCCTGGTCCAGGTTGTGGCCCAGCTTGTGGGCACCGGGCTCGGCCTGCTGTTGCGGCGTCCCGCCATCGCTTTCATCGCCAGCATCGTCCTGCCGCTCGGCCTGTGGTTCCTGCTGGGTGCCGTCGACGTTCTCCGGCCGGCCCAAGCCTTGACCCCGTACTCCTCCGCCCGGCATCTGCTCTCGGGTCAGATGAGTGCACTGAACTGGGTCCAGTGGCTCGCCGTCCTGCTCATCTGGGGTGTGGGTCTGAACACCCTCGGCGCCGCGCGGCTGCGGCAGCGCAACCATGACGTCGATCTTGCACCAGCCCTCGGCGAGCAGAGCCCGTCCTCAGGGGTTCAGTCAGGGACTTGTCCTCCGACGCCTGATGCGCGGCGCTCGTCCGCCAACTGATGCGCAACAGATCGGCGCGCGGAACGCGGCGTGAGAGTGCACTGTGCCAACCGATCAAGGCAGCGGAATTGAGCCCCCGGAGGACGGCCGCCAATCCCGCCTGATCAACCCGAACACCCACGAGTCCGATACCTCGCCGTTCACGACGCAGTCTTCCCGCAGTGTCCCTTCACGCAGGAATCCGATCTTCTCCAGTACGCGGGCAGATGCCACGTTGCGCGTGTCGGTCTCGGCCTGGACTCGATTCAGGTCCAGCGTGTCGAATGCCCACTGCAGCAAGGCGCGCGCGGCCTCCGTCGCGTAGCCGTGACCCCATGCCGCATCGTCGAGGCAGTAGCCCAACGACGCGCTGCGGTAGTCCGGGTTCCACCGGGTCAGGCTGCACCAGCCAATGAAGGCCCCGTCGGAAACACGGTCCATGGCCAGCCGCGCCCCGGTGCCTTCGTCCGCCATCTGCCGGCAGGCCGCGATGAAGCGCTCGGCCCGCGCACGTTCGCTCCACGGCGGCGCGTCCCAATAGCGCAGCACGTAGGCGCTGCTGTGCAGCGCGAAGAGGGCGTCCGCGTCCGCGTCGGTGAAGGGGCGCAGTCGCAGGCGAGCGGTGTGCAGTGTGGGGGTAGGCAGTGTGAAGGTGGGCAGGGACATGCGTGCCATCTTGCCTCGTCATGCGGAGCGGCCAGACAACCGAACACGCGATACCGGTCCTCATACCCCGGTTCTCAAAGGGCGGGCGGAAGAATGCCCTCCCATCGGCAGGTCCGGTTGCTCACCCACGGGTGGCGCTCCGATGATCTTTACAGGGCCCGGAAGCCGTGCGACCGTCTGCCCGTGCTCTCCAGCGCCTTCAGCAACTCCGCAAAAACGCATCGCCGCAGGTTCCCCTCGGCGCCCTCGGAGTTCTCGTCCTTGTGTTCGCCCTCGGAAATCTCGTCTTGCGAGTGTGGGCCGAGCGCCGGCTGCGAGCAGGTGGAACTCTTGCGGGCCCATTCCGAATGCTTCGCCTGTTCGTCGACCACCCGAAGCTCTTCCTCGGCGCGCTGGGCGCGCAGGCCACAGTCGGCATCCTGCTATTAATCACCGCGGTCTTCGCATTTGATCGTTGAACGGTCAGCCCTCCACGACGATCGGCTACGGCAGGGCCAAGAAGTCGTCCGGCGCGCGGCCAGCGGGACGGATGAGCCGGGCAGCAAGAAGGGCGAGAAGCGGCCAGCGGCCGGGGATTGCCAGGGCTAATGGGACGCTAATGCCACGCCGCGTGATTGCGGATCTTGGAACGTCGAAGGCCCTGGCTGGGACTCGCGTCCTGACCAGGGCCTCTCGGTTGGAGCGGGTGACGGGAATCGAACCCGCACTGCCAGCTTGGGAATCGCACAAGATCGGATCGTCCTGCCGGGTAGCCGCTGGTCGGTTCGGTCCTGGATGGCGTGGCTTGGCCCCTGGTGACACCCGCTTGTGGCCCATGGATGACCCGGCAGCCCCGACTGCGGTTGGGGCTCAGCGACGGTTGCGGGATCGGCGGACCGCCCAGACCCCGCCAACGATCGCCGCAGCAGTCGGCAAGAGGCAGCAAAGCGTCAGGAGGAACAGATGCCACGGCTTGAGAGCTCCCATGGCCGAGAGGATAGGCACCGCTTGCCAACACCGCTGTCTCTGCGAGCATCAGTTTGGAAGGACGAAGATCACGACTTACAAAGCCCTGGTGGCCAGGTCAAGGCACGCAACGCGTGACCGTTCGTGCCCGGTGGTGACCACCCGGGGTACCGGCTACTGGCACGTGGGCGGCACGACGGGTCTGGCGAACCACGGCGCTTGATCCTCGGCGAGCGCGTGCGTCAGATAGCGCGTCTGGTGCTCCGGAAGCTGCGGTAGGGCGTCAAGGTCAAACCATGCCACCTGGATCGACTCGTCGTCGTTGACCCTCGGCGCGCCGTTGGTCGCCCTGCAACGGAAGACGACGTTCAGCCAGTACACCTGGTCGCCGTTGGCGGCGACGGAAAGATCTAGGGCCTCCACGCTGACCAGTCGTTCGACCGTCGCTGACACGCCGGTTTCCTCGCGCACCTCCCGCGCGGCTCCCGCTGCGGGCTGCTCGCCCGGCTCCAGGCATCCGGTGATCAAGGCCCATTGGCTGTTGTCGGATCGGCGGACCAGCAGGAGACGGCCCTGTGTGTCAAAGACGATGGCCGTCGCACCTTGTAGTGGCAACGGGTCGTGACCGATCTTCGATCGCAATGCCAGGACGAACTCGGGGACAGGCATGGCGGCGACCCTAACTAGGTCTGCCTCACCACGCTGTCCCCATCCCCGGATAGGTGCCGACAACTGCGGCGCCCGGTCGGGGTCAAGGGTGGCCGTAAGCCATCGGCGGGCCGACGCGTAGCGCCCATGACGCCGGGCGGGTGGCGTGAAGGATGGGGCACCTTGGGGATGGGTCACGCCCTGGTCCTCGTCGTCATCGAACGGCGGGCGGCGCCCACGTGACTCGAAGGCAAGCAGCTCTGCTGCGCGGCAGCGATCGTCCCGCCGTCAACGGCCAGCAACCCCGATGGCGATCGTCCCGCCTCAGCCTCTCGTTCATGGCTTCCCGCAGGGTGGCCGGCCGTCCCGGCCGATGCCGGCCGGAGGTCGCCAGCAGGCCGGGGCCGGGCCGGCGCGGCCCGCTTGCGGGCCGCCTCGATCCTAAAGAGGTCTATTCGGCAGTACGACGCTTCGGCCGTTGGTTGGATCAGCGCCGGCGATCGCCGCTCTAGATCACCGCCCAAGCCATGTCTGAGAGCTCACCACGTCCGACCACGCAGACACTGAACCAGAACCGTCCCTAGATCGACAGGACAGGCCCTCGGCCTGTCCTGTCGATCATGTGAGCCAGGCCAGTTCGCCTCCGCGGGCATAGGTCCGGACGGCCGTGGGAACAAATCCCCTGCTCTGCCCGGAGTTTCCTTCTAGACGGACTCGAGGACGAAGAAGAGGAAACACATGAAGGACCCGGAGTCCAGGTCGGGTGGAAGCAGCTCCGCAGGAGTGTCCGGAGAAGGGGGCGGCTCGCTGATCGTCGCGATGCGGAACCCAGCAGCAGCAAAAGCATCTGCCATGGCGTGCAGCGGCCGGTGCCAGAAGGTCAGCCACACAGCCTGGCCGTCCAGGATGTACTCCTCGGAGTACTTTGTAACCGCAAAGTAGTTGCGATACTCGATCGCATAGGCGGCGGGGTGGTTGACCGAGAGCATCAGGCGACCGCCTGGCTTCAGCACGCGACGCAGCTCGGCGAGGGGGCCGGACCAGTCCTCCAGGTAGTGCAGAACCAGGGACGCGACGACGTCATCGAACTCGGCGTCTGCGAACGGCAGCGGCGTGCGCAGGTCCGCCACGTGCAAATCGGCGTCTTCACCCAGCCTCCGGCGGGCCAGGTCGACCATGGCCGCACTCACGTCAAAGCCGGTGACCACGGCTCCCTTGGCGCGCAGCGCAGCTGACAACGGGCCGGAACCGCACCCCACGTCGAGGATTCGGCGGCCCGAGACGTTGCCGGCGAGGCGAAGCATCGCGGGTCGCTCGTAGTAGGCGTTGAAGAGGCCGGACTCGTTCTCCGCCGAGTAGGCGTTCGCAAAGTCGTCGTAGTCGGTGGTTGTCACCGTGACCCCATTCCCATGACGTCGTTCTCGTCCCCCGGCCTCGCCAGGGCAAGCGTGATTGCGTGCCCTGCATGCGGTGTTCGATCTACCGACATGGACGCGGTGTCCATGATTGATCACATTATGTGAAGCCGTCTTTTTCGGACAGCCAGCTCATCAGGCAGATTACCGGCGGCGGGCGCTTCACGTGGGCCCCGCTATTCGAGAGCGTGGGTCGACCTGGTGGGAAACATCGTTAGCAGCGCTTCGACGCGGGCCTGAATGATCCTCTCCCGCTCGGCGCGCTGGCGTGCGTCCGTGTGGTGTCCTGACCGGTGATCCGCCCGGGCCACTTGCGGTAGCGCAGGCCGTGCTCCGCGATGAAGTAGAAGGCCGGTGAGAAGCGTGGCTAGTGGCCCGTGGATGGCCCATCGGGCGCTGGCGGCCCGTGGAACATCGAAGGCCCTGACCGGGACTGACGTCCTGATCAGGGCCTTTCGTGTGGAGCGGGTGACGGGAATCGAACCCGCACTGTCAGCTTGGGAAGCTGATGTTCTGCCATTGAACTACACCCGCAGGCGGCACCACTGTACCTGAGGTCACCACCTCCGTGCACGCAGGTACCCCTGCGGCGGCTTCCGGCCGCCCCGCAACCGCCCCGAAACGATCTCGCAACGGCCCGGGCCCACCGAGCAGCAGAAAGTTTCCCCACGGCAACATATGGTCGTTTTCAAATCCTTCGATCGGTTGTAACGTCTCCCCAACGTTCTCCGACTCGGCGTGACATACCCCCCTGTCGCGCCGGCAGAAAGAGGTGGGCCCATGGGACTCCGTCCCAACCTGCTGACCCGGCGGGCCGCCGGCGTCGCGTCGACGACCCTCGCGCTGCTGCTGAGCACCGGCGCCGTTGGCGTCGTCCCCGCTGCGTCGGCCTTCTCCGCCGCCCCGGGCGGCTCCTGCGCCGAGCCGGCCGACGCGCACTCGAACGCCCGGGTCGCGAAGGGTGGCAGCAGCAAGCTCGACCCAAACGAGCTGACCGCCCAGCAGGTCCGCGACCGCGAGGCCGACCTCGCCGCCGCCCTGCGTGAGCGGGCCGCCTTCCGGGGTGGCGCCCAGGCCGCCGCTCCGCTGGCCACCGTCACCATCCAGGTCGTCGTGCACGTCATCCAGCGGGACACCACCCGCGCCGGCGGCAACATCCCGGACTCGATGGTCACCCAGCAGATCGACGTGCTGAACAAGGCCTACAGCGGCGCCACCGGCGGCGCCCCGACCGCCTTCAGCTTCCAGCTCCAGAAGGTGCACCACGTCACCAACGCGGCGTGGTACCCGATCGTCCAGGGCTCCTCGGCGGAGCGGCAGATGAAGTCCTCGCTGCGTGAGGGCGGCAAGAGCACCCTCAACATCTACCTGGGCGAGCTGAGCGACGACCTGCTCGGCTGGGCCACCTTCCCGAAGCGCAAGCTCGACAGCATGGACGGCGTGGTTGCGCTGAGCGAGTCGCTGCCGGGTGGCACCGCGACCAACTACAACCAGGGCGACACCGGCACCCACGAGATCGGCCACTGGCTGAACCTCTACCACACCTTCCAGGGTGGCTGCTCCGGCTCGGGCGACAGCGTCGACGACACCCCCGCCGAGAGCTCGCCGGCGTTCCAGTGCCCCACCGGGCGGGACACCTGCGCTGCGGCCGGCCTGGACCCGATCACCAACTTCATGGACTACACCTACGACTCGTGCATGTACCAGTTCACCGCTGGTCAGGCGAGCCGGATGCTGACCGCGTGGAACGCCTACCGCGCGGCATGACCATCCCGCGCTGAACGCGGAACGCCGGTGCCGGTCCCGTCCTCGGACGGGGCCGGCACCGGCGCTTTGGTGGGCTCAGGCGGCCGGGCGGCGGGTATCGAAGCCGTGCCGGCCGCGCCGGACCTCGGCGGCGGTACGGCGGGTCGGGCCGGTCGCCCGCGGGTCGAGCCAGACCCTTACCTGCGGCCGGCCGGCGCCGGGCCGGGTCGTCTGGTCACGCCGGGTGAGCATCGCCACGTCGACGGTGAACTCGAACAGCCGCCAGTCGACCTGCGGCGCGGCGCGGCCCAGCTCGGCCAGCCGGGCCACGGTCGCCGGGTCGCTCACCGGGCGGGCCCGACCGGCGACGTACGCCTCGTCGTCGCTCTCCTCGGGCGGGAACGAGTGCAGGGCGTAGCGGCCGTCGCGTTCGAGGTCGCGGCGCTTGGGCGAGTCGATGACGAAGCAGTAGAGCCCGTCGTCGGTGATCACCGGAGAGACCGGGTGGACCCGGGGACCTCCGTCGGCGCGGACTGTGGCGAGGTAGCCGAAGCCCGGCCCGTACTGCTGCAGGAGAAGGCGGATCTCGTCGGCGAGTCGGGGCTCGTCGGCGGCGAATTCGGACCAGGAAGCCATGTGGACATTCTATCGAACAGGTGTACGAAGATGTAGTCCGACACGCAGGTCACCCGTTCTGGTCGCTATGGTGTTCCGATGCTGCTCTCCGACCGGGACCTGGTCACCGAGATCAAGGCAGGCACGCTCGCTCTGGAGCCCTTCGAGCCCACGCTGGTGCAACCGTCCAGCATCGACGTACGCCTGGACCGGCTCTTCCGGGTCTTCAACAACCACCTCTACACGCACATCGACCCGGCGGTCCAGCAGGACGACCTGACCTCGATGGTGGAGGTGCCGGAGGGCGAGCCGTTCGTCCTGCACCCGGGCGAGTTCGTGCTCGCTTCGACGCTTGAGGTGATCTCGCTCGGCGACCAGCTCGCCGGCCGGCTGGAGGGCAAGTCCAGCCTGGGCCGGCTCGGGCTGCTCACCCACTCGACGGCGGGCTTCATCGACCCCGGCTTCTCCGGACACGTCACGCTGGAGCTCTCCAACGTGGCGAACCTGCCGATCACCCTCTGGCCGGGCATGAAGATCGGGCAGCTCTGCATCTTCCGGCTCTCCTCGCCGGCCGAACACCCGTACGGCTCCGAGATCTACGGCTCGCGCTACCAGGGCCAGCGCGGCCCCACCCCGAGCCGCTCCTGGCAGAACTGGCGGGTCTGGCCCACCCGCTGAGCAGCGCCAGCGCGTTAAGCGGGGCCCCTTCCTCTACCTCACGCGTTAAGAAGGGGCCCCTGCTTGCCGCTCAGCCCGGGCGGCCGTAGCTGTTGATCTGGCCGTCGTCGACGCGTTTCATCGTGATCGGTTTGCCGGACTGGGAGGCGTGCACCACCCAGCCGCCACCGACGTACATCGCCACGTGGTGCAGGTCGCTGTAGTAGAAGACCAGGTCACCGGCGCGCAGCTCGCTGCGGCTCACCCGCCGGGTGACGTCGTGCTGCTGGGCGGCGTTGTGCGGCAGGGAGACCCCGGCCTTGGCCCAGGCCGCCATGGTGAGGCCGGAGCAGTCGTAGTGGTCCGGGCCGGCGGCACCCCAGACGTAGATCTTGCCGATCTGGGCGCAGGCGAACTTGACCGCGACCCCGGCGGGGCCGCCCGGGTAGCCGGCGGGGCAGGGGGCGGGACGCAGCGGGCCGCCGCCGCCGTTGCCGTAGACCTTGAGCCGCAGCTTCTGGAGCCGGGCGATCTCGGCGTCGATCTGCTTCTTCTGCGCCGCGAGCTGGGCCTCGGTGCGGGCCAGCTTGGCGATCATCAGGTCCAGCGGCTTCTTCTTCGCGGCCAGCTGGTCGCGCAGGTCGGCGACGGCCTGCACCTGCTGCTGCTGGCGGTGGGCGAAGCGGTCGAGCAGTTCCAGGCTGTCGACCACCTCGCCCGGCGACCGGCTGCCCAGCAGCGCGTTGACGGTGGAGAGGTTGTCCCCCTTGTAGGCGTCGGCGGCGAGCCCGCCGACCCGGCCGAGCGCGGCGTCCACCTGGGCCTGCAGCGGGGCGATCTGCTTGGCCAGCGCCGCGGCCTGCTTGCGCTTGACGGCGAGGTCCCCGCGGGTGGCGTTGACCTGCTCGATGATCGGTTCGAGCTTGTTCCAGTCCCGGTCGATCTGGGCTTCGATCTCGGCGACCGACGGTTCGGCGTGGGCCGCCGTGGCGCCGCCGGTCAGGATGACGGCGGTGCCGACCAGGGCGGCGAGGGCGGTGGTGCAGCGGGACCAGCGTGAACGCGGCGCAGCCGTCACCCGGTCGACCGACCGGATCGACGGTGGCCGCGGGGCATGGTGTGCCACCGGGCTCCGTACTCCTTCTTCCCGACCGCCTACCGGGTTAGCTGACGGGTTCGGGCGGGAAGGGAGCCGCCCTACCGCAGTGGCTGCGGATTCACCCCAGATACCTGGGTCCCCGGCTCGCCCGGAGGCGACTCGGCGGTGTCGGACCGTCACCACCCGGGCTGGGTCGTGAAGCTGCCGGTCGACGATTGACCAGAGTAGAGATGGCCGTTATCAATTAGCAACCCGAGACGCCGTGACACTCCGTACGGGAATTCGCGGCCACTCCAGCCCGGTCGAAGATTTTTTTCAACCCACATCACTATCCGGAAAGCTATTGACCACAGGGCGGGTGCGGAGTGAGGGTGAGGGTCGCAGTGACCCCCATCCCTGTCTGGAGGTTTGATGCACCTCTCACCCCCGCCGTCGGGCAGACGGATACTGCTGGCCGCCGCCGTCGCGGCGACCGCTGCCCTCGCGGCCACCGGCCCGGTGGCCGCCGAACCCATCACCGCCCCCACCGTCGACCGCCAGCAGCAGTACGCCGCGGCGGCCGGCGAGTACGGCGTGCCGCAGAACGTCCTGCTCGGCGTCTCCTACCTGGAGTCCCGCTGGGACACCCACGCGGGCCAGCCCAGCACCAGCGGCGGCTACGGCCCGATGCACCTGACCGACGCCGAGCAGGTGGCCTCGACCCCGTCCAGCGCGCACGTGGACGAGAACGAGGACCCGCGGGGCGACGACGCACGACCGCTCACCGTCGACCCGGCCATCGCCGCCGCGCCGTCCGGGGACGTGCTGCCCCAGGCGTCCCTGCAGACCGTCGACGCCGCCGCCGCGCTCACCGGCCTGTCGGTGGAGACGCTGCGCAGCGACGCCACCGCCAACATCCGCGGCGGGGCGGCGCTGCTCGCGTCGTACCAGAAGGCACTGGGCGGGCCGGTCGGTGCCGGCAGCGACCCGGCGGCCTGGTACGGCGCGGTGGCCCGCTACTCCGGCGCGGACACCGAGGACGCCGCGGCGGCCTTCGCCGACGAGGTGTACGACCAGATCGGCCAGGGCGCCAGCCGGACCACCGACGACGGGCAGCGGGTGACCCTCGCCGCCGCGGCGGTGACGCCGGACGAGTCCGGGCTGCACAAGCTGGGGCTGCGCCGCGCCGAGCGGCCGGACGGGCTGGAGTGCCCGGTCCGCGTCGCCTGCGAGTGGATCCCCGCGCCGTACGAGAAGTACGGCCCGGGCGCCGGCGACTACGGCAACCACGACCTGGGCGCCCGGCCCGCCCAGCAGAAGATCGAGTACATCGTCATCCACGACACCGAGGGCTACTTCGGTCCCAGCGTGAACCTGGTCAAGGACAAGACCTACCTGGGCTGGCACTACACGCTGCGCTCGGCGGACGGCTACATCGCCCAGCACATCAAGGCCAAGGACGTGGGCTGGCACGCCGGCAACTGGTACGTCAACGCCAAGTCCATCGGCATCGAGCACGAGGGCTTCGCCGGCCACGGCACCTGGTACACCGAGGCGATGTACCGCACCTCGGCCAAGCTGGTCCGCCACCTGGCGCTGCGGTTCCAGGTCCCGCTGGACCGGCAGCACATCCTCGGCCACGACAACGTGCCCGGCACCACCGCGGGCACCGTGGCCGGCATGCACTGGGACCCGGGCCCCTACTGGGACTGGTCGCACTACTTCGACCTGATGAAGGCGCCGTTCCAGGGCACCGGCACGCCGCACAGCGGCCTGGTCACCATCGACCCGGACTACGCCACCAACCAGCCCGCCTTCATCGGCTGCAACCAGCAGCCGCCGGGCGTGCCGAAGCCGACGCCGCCGGCCGCGCCGTGCCCGCTCCGCGGCTCTTCCTCGGTCATCCTGCACACCGCGCCGAGCGAGCTCGCGCCGCTGGTCAACGACCGCGGCCTGCGCCCGAACGGCACGCCGGACACCATGTACATCTCCGACCACGGCGCCCGCGCCTCGGCCGGTCAGACGTACGCCCTGGCGGACGTGCAGGGCGACTGGACGGCGATCTGGTACCTCGGCCAGAAGGCCTGGTTCTACAACCCGGCCGCCGCGCCCACCGCGAAGTGGGCGCAGGGCTCTGTGGTGACGCCCAAGCCCGGGAAGACCACCATCCCGGTGTACGGGCGGGCCTACCCCGAGCGGGCGGCCTACCCGGCCGGGGTGCCGTACCAGACCATCTCCCCGCTCCAGTACACCTTCGCCGCGGGCCAGCGGTACGCGGTCGGCGGGGTCCTGCCGGGCGAGTACTACCGCGCCGTCACCTTCGACGGCTCCTCGCCGGGTGACTGGACCGTGATCCGGGGCGAGAACCGGTACGTGCAGATCCAGTTCGGCCACCGCGTGATGTTCGTGAATCTGGACGACGTGCAGATCCAGCCGGCGTCGGTCGGCTCTCCGGAGTAGTCCCGTCGGGACGACGAAGGCCCCCGGTCCGCGCGGACCGGGGGCCTTCGTGCTGCTCTGGGCGGGTCAGGTGACCCGGCGGTAGCCGGCGACCGGCATGTAGGCCACCTTCGCGACCTGGACCGGTTTGCCGGTCCGGGGCGCGTGCACCATCAGCCCGTTGCCGAGGTAGAGCCCGACATGGTGCAGGTCGCTGTAGAAGAAGACCAGATCACCTGGTCGGGCGTCGGCGCGGGAGACCGCCCGGCCCTCGTTCCACTGCGCGCCCGTGAAGTGGGTGAGGTAGATGCCCGCCGCCTTGTAGGCGTACTGGGTGAGACCGGAGCAGTCGAAGGAGTTCGGCCCGGTGGCGCCCCAGACGTACGGGTCGCCGACCTGCGCGCAGGCGGTCTTGATCGCGATCCGGGCGGCGCTGCTCACCACGCCGTCGATGGCCGGGCAGCCCTCCGGGCGGATCGAGGTCACCGGCAGCATCTTGGTCAGCCGCTTGATCTCGGAGTCGATCTGCTTCTTCTTCGCCGCCAGCTCGTCCCGCTGCTTGATCTGGGTGGCGATCAGCGCGTCCAGCTTCTGCTTCTGCCGGTTGTACTTGTCGCGGACGGCGAGCACGCCGGCGATCTGCTTGTGCTGCTCCTCGGCCAGCCGGTCGAGGATGACGAGCTGCTCGCCGAGGGTGCCCGGCTTGGTGCTCACCAGCAGCGCGCCGATCTCCTGCGAGGGACCCTGGATGTAGTAGCGGGCCGCCATGTCGCCGACCCGGTTCATCGCCAGGGCCGACTCCAGCTCCAGCGGCACCATCTTCTTCTCGAGGTCGTCCGACTTCTTCTGGTTGACCTTGAGCTGGGACCGAATCTTGTTGTAGCTCTCGATGGTGGGCTCGAGCTGTTCCCACTGCTTGTCGATCTGTGCGTCGATCTCATCCACCGACGGCGCCGCGTGCGCCGGAGCCGCCAGCAGCCCGGCGCCGACCGCGACGGCCGCGACCAGGGTGAGGAGACGGCGTACGACCCGCGCGCCGACCGGTCGGACGGGCGGCTGGCTCGGGGCGTGGCGATGAGGGGGCAGGGTTGCCACCGGCACGGACTCCTTTGCAACCGACCGCCGGGCGCCCCGAGAGAGGGAAGGTCGAGGCAGACGACCCACAGCGGTCGGTGCCCCACATTAGGGAAGGCGACGGGGTGGAATCAAGGCGACCATTCGTTCAATTACGCCTGCGCGACGGCTTGTGTACCAAGGGTATTCGCCTACGTGCCAACGATGGCCGTCAATACATCGTCGAGCGTCACCACGCCGAGGGGTCGGCGACCGTCACTCACCAGGACCATGTGCCGCCGCTCCCGCCGCATCGAGAGCAGCAGGTCGGCCAGCGTACGGTCCGGCGGCACCACCGCCAGCGGCCGGTAGACCTCGGCGGGCACCGGGGCGCGGCGGCTCGCCCCCGCGTAGCCGAGCACGTCCTTGACGTGGACGAAGCCGAGCACCCGGCGGGTGGACCGCTGCACCACCGGGAACCGGGACCGGCCGGTCCGGGTCGCCAGCACCTCCAGCGAGGCCGGTGAGACGTCCTCGGCCACCGTGGTGACCGTCGACCAGGGTTGCAGCGCGTCGGCCGCCGTACGGCTGTGCAGGGCCAGCGCGCCGGTGATCCGGGCGTGCTCCTCCGCGTCCAGCAGCCCCTCGGTACGCGCCTGGGAGACCAGGCCGGCCAGCTCCTCCGCGGTGAACACGGTCTTCACGGCGTCGGTCGCCTCGACCCGCCACAGCCGCAGCACCTGCCGGGCCGACCACTTCATGGCGAGCAGCAGCGGCTTGGTGGCGACGCAGAACGCCAGCATCAGCGGGCCGAGCCAGAGCGCCGACGGCTCCGGGCCGGCCAGGGTGATGTTCTTCGGCACCATCTCGCCGACCACGGTGTGCAGGAAGACCACCACGCCCAGGGCGATCACGAACGCCACCGGGTGCACGGCCGAGGCCGGCAGGCCGAGCGCCTCGAACGGTGCCTCCAGCAGGTGGGCCAGCGCCGGCTCGGCGATCGCGCCGAGGCCCAGTGAGCAGACCGTGATGCCGAGCTGCGCCCCGGCGATCATCAGTGGGATCTGGTTCATCGCGGCGAGGGCCCAGCGGGCCCGCTTGGACACCGCCGCGAGCGGCTCGATCACCGTCCGCCGGGAGGCGATCAGGGCGAACTCGCTGCCCACGAAGAAGGCGTTGCCGAGCAGCAGCAGGACCGCGACCAGGAGCTCACTCACCGTCGTCGGGCTCCTCGGGGCGGACCACCCGGACCTGCTCGACGCGGTGCCGGTCGACCTCCACGACGGTGAACTCGTACCCGGCCTCGTCGACGGCCTCCCCCGGCACCGGGATGTGCCCCAGCCGGGCCATCAGGAAGCCGGCGAGGGTCTCGTACGGCCCCTCGGGCAGCCGGAAGCCGGTCTGCTCGACCATTTCGTCGGAGCGCAGCACGCCGTCCACCAGGACGGTCCGCTCGCCGCCGGGCACGGTCAGCTCGACCGGACCGAGGTCGTCGACCGCGTCCGGGTCGAACTCGTCGGCGATCTCGCCGACCAGCTCCTCGACGAGGTCCTCCACGGTCACCACGCCGTCCGTGCCGCCGTACTCGTCCACCACGATGGCCAGGTCCGCGCCGGCCGCCTTGAGGGCCGCGAGCACCCCGTCGAGGTCGAGGCTCTCCGGCACGTACACCGGCTCGCGGGCGACCGCGGCGACGGTGGTCGCCGCCCGGTGCGCCAGCGGCACGCCGAGCGCGTCCGGCACCCCGGCGACCCCGGTGACCAGGTCGAGCGTCTCCTCGTAGACCGGAAACCGGGTGCGGCCGGTCTGCTGGGACAGGTCCAGCAGCTCGGCGACCGTGGCGGTGGCCCGCAACGCGATCACGTCGACCCGGGGGGTCATCGCCTCGGCGGCCCGCTTGTCGCCGAACCGGATGGTGCGGCGCAGCAGCATCGCGGTGTCCGGCGGGAGCGCGCCGGCCCGGGCCGAGATCGCGGCGAGCAGCCCCAGTTCCTCCGGGGACCGGGCACTGGCCAGTTCCTCCTGCGGCTCCACGCCGAGGCGCCGGACCAGCCGGTTCGCCGAGTCGTTGAGCAGCCGGATCAGCCAGCCGAAGGTGCGGGAGAAGGTCCGCATCGGCCCGGCGGTGGTCAGCGCGGCCGGCATCGGCCGGGCCAGCGCCAGGTTCTTCGGCACCAGCTCGCCGAAGAGCATCGAGATGAGGGTGGCCAGGGCCAGGGCGAGCAGCCCGCTGAGCCGCTCCGCCCCGCCGAGGGGACCGAGCAGCGGGGCGAAGAGCCGGGCCAGGGCCGGCTCGGCCAGGTAGCCGGTGAGCAGCGCGGTGATGGTGATGCCGAGCTGCGCGCCGGAGAGCTGGAAGGAGAGCTCGCGCAGCGCGCGGCGTACCGTGGCGGCCCGGCCGTCGCCCTCGCCGACCCGCCGGTCGATCTCCGCGCGGTCGACGGTGACCAGGGCGAACTCGGCCGCGACGAAGAACGCGTTGCCGGCGGTCAGCAGAACGAATCCGACCAGGGGCAACAGCGTGGTAACCAGCAGGCCGTCGATGAGCGTGATTGTTCCACGGGCCTGGCGTCGACGCAGGCCGCGGTGCCGGTGGCCGCCGCGGCCGCCGGACCGACGACGGCGGCGGCACCGCGTGGGTGCCGCCGCCGTCGTGGATCAGCTCGTTCCGGGGTACGCCTCAGCCGGCGACCGGCTCGGCCTCCTTCTCGCCGGCCGGGGTGTCCGGCTTGACCGAGCGGAGCAGCACGCTGGCGACGTCGACGACCTCGACCTGCTCGCCCGCGCCCTTGCCGTTGACCCCGTCGTTGAGCATCGTCGAGCAGAACGGGCAGCCGACCGCGATGGTCTTCGCCCCGGTGGACATGGCCTCCTCGACCCGGTCCACGTTGATCCGCTTGCCGATCTTCTCCTCCATCCACATCCGGGCACCGCCGGCGCCGCAGCAGAAGGAGCGCTCGCTGTTACGCGGCATCTCGGTGATCTCGGCACCACCCAGCGCGCTGCCGAGGACCTCGCGCGGCGGGGTGAAGACCCGGTTGTGCCGGCCCAGGTAGCAGGGGTCGTGGTAGGTCAGGCCACCGTCGACCGGCTGCACCGGGGTGAGCTTGCCGGTGGCGACCAGGTGGGCCAGGAGCTGGGTGTGGTGTACCACCTCGAACTCGCCGCCGAGCTGCCCGTACTCGTTGCCCAGCGTGTTGAAGCAGTGCGGGCAGGTGGCCACGATCTTGCGCTTGCTCTTCTCCCGGCCCTCGAACGCCTCGTTGAGGGTCTCGACGTTCTGCTGGGCGAGCATCTGGAAGACGAACTCGTTGCCGATCCGGCGGGCCGGGTCACCGCTGCAGGTCTCGCCCTCGCCGAGGATGGCGAACTTCACGCCGGCCTCGTTGAGCAGCGTGGCGACCGCCCGGGTGGTCTTCTTCGCCCGGTCCTCGAACGCGCCGGCGCAGCCGACCCAGAACAGGTACTCGAAGTCGTCGACCTCGCCGACCCGGGGCACCTCGAAGTCGAGGCCCTTGGTCCAGTCCTCGCGGGTGTTCTGCGGGGCGCCCCACGGGTTGCCCTTGTTCTCCAGGTTGCGGAGCATGACGCCGGCCTCGGACGGGAAGCTCGACTCGATCAGCACCTGGTAGCGGCGCATGTCGACGATGTGGTCCACGTGCTCGATGTCCACCGGGCACTGCTCGACGCAGGCGCCGCAGGTGGTGCAGGACCAGAGCACGTCCGGGTCGATGACGCCGCCCTCCTCGGCGGTGCCGATCAGCGGCCGGTCCGCCTCGGCCAGGGCCAGCACGTCGACCCCGGCCAGCTGCTCCTGGGTCGCCTTCTCCTCGCCGGTCAGGTCCTTGCCGCCGCCGGCCAGCAGGTACGGCGCCTTGGCGTACGCGTGGTCGCGCAGGCTGAGCACGAGCAGCTTCGGCGACAGCGGCTTGCCGGTGTTCCAGGCCGGGCACTGCGACTGGCAGCGGCCGCACTCGGTGCAGGTGCTGAAGTCCAGCAGGCCCTTCCAGGTGAACTGCTCGACCTGGGCGACGCCGAACTGGTCCTTCTCCGGGTCGGCCTCCTCGAAGTCGAGCGGCTTGCCCTCGCTCGTCATCGGGCGCAGCGGGCCGAGGCCGGAGCCGGCCGACTTCTCCGGGTCGCGCTTGAAGAAGATGTTCGGGAACGCCAGGAAGCGGTGCCAGGCGACACCCATGGTGACGTTCAGCGAGATCACGATGAGCCAGGTCATCGAGATGGCGATCTTGATGAGCGCCGCAACGCTGACGCCGGCCGTCCAGGCCGGCAGCGCGGCACCGACCGCGTGGCTGAGCGGGGTGGCCCAGACCGGGTACTCGAAGTGGTCGGTGGCGACCTTGAAGCCCCGGATCACGAAGCCGAAGATCAGGACCAGCAGCACGACCCACTCGACGAAGTAGCCCTGCCACATGGTCGAGCCGGTGAACCGGGAGCGGTTGCCCGGCCGGTTGGGCCGGCTGCGCAGCCGGATCGTCATCAGCACCAGGATGCCGGCCAGGCCCAGGATCCCGATCCACTCGGTGGCCAGGCCGAAGACGGTCCAGTGCCGGATGATCGGCAGGCCGCCGCCGGGGGTGACCACCTCGAAGTACGCCTCGAGCACCAGCAGCGACAGCACGATGAACCCGACCATCACGAACCAGTGCGCGGCGCCGACCACGCTCCACTTGAGCATGCGGGTGTGACCGGCGGTCTCCACGAGCATCTTCTTCGTGCGGGCGCCCTTGTCGGCGAACCGCTCCGGCGCGGGTTGCCCGAGCCGGATGACGGCAGTCATCTTCATGACCGCGCGCACCGCAAGCCACACCGCCACCGCGGTGATGGCGGCCGCGAGGATCGTGGTGACGATCTGGACGCTGCCCATCGAGTTGGCCTCCCGGTCTGCTGCCTGGTCGAGCGGCTCGGCGACCGGGAGCGGTCCGGGGAGGGGCCGGCGTTTCCGCCGCTATCCGCCACCCCGACCCGACCGGCCGATGACCTCGCTCCGCTCGGTCATGCAGTGCAGCCTACGCGCAAGGTTACCCAGCAGTAACGTGAGTCATCTCGCACCCGGCCACGCCGCCCTGCCGACACCTTAGGGGGACCCGACGACGCGTGCCGGGCAGGGGCCGTGTGCCGTGACGTACCGGCATCGGTCCGGCGGCGGTGTAACCGGTCAGCGGCGGCCGACCGGGGCGGGACAGGACGACGGCCCGACCCCCGACGGCTGCAGGTCGCGCGGCGTCAGCGGCGCCGGGCGACGTCGTCGCAGCGGGGACCGGGCAGGCCGTCGACGTCGTCAGCGCCAGCGGGAGAGCAGGATCAGCGAGGAGACCATCGCGCCGAAGCCGACTGCGAGGTTCCAGTAGCCCCAGGTCGCCACCGGATACGCCTGCTCGGAGAGGTAGTACACGACCAGCCAGCCGATGCCGACGACGATCAGCGCGACGGCGGTGATCGGCAGCCAGACCGGGCTAGGCTTGCGCGTCGCCGCCGTCGCCGTCGGACGCACGTCCGTCGGCGGGGTGTACACCTTCTTCTTGCGGACCTGAGACTTGGGCACGACGCTCTCCAGAGGGGGGTACTGACCTCGTCCGGCCTGACAACCGGGCGCGGGGGCGACGGTCCATGGCCAATAATGTTCGACAGCTAGCGTAGTCCCGACGGGCCCTCCAGGCCACGAATGGGGTCAGGCCGGTGCACGGAGTGACCGAAAAGGGTGGGACTTTTCGGGTCGAGTACACCGGTTCGCGTCATCGCGGGCCGGTACGGAACGACGGGAAAGGGAACGCCCGGTGGAGTACACGTCCGGCGCCGCCTCCTGGCAGAAGGTCCTCCGGCGGGCGGTCGCCGGCCTGCTGCCCAGGCGGCCACGGCAGCGCCGCCCGGGCTGGTCGATCGGCGTACCCCTGATCGCCGCCGCGGCGGGCCTGCTCTTCACCACCACCGCGACCACCGCGGGCGGCACATCCCTGCGGGAGGACCGCCGACCCCAGCTCACCCAGCTCATCGAGGACCGGCGCGAACAGGTCGCGGCGAGCGAGGAGCAGGCCGCCCGGCTGCGTGCCGAGGTCGAGGAGCAGACCGCCGCGCTCGCCGACACCGACGGCCCGATCAAGGACCAGCGCGATCGCGCCGCCGCCAGCCTGCAGGTCGCCGGATTCACCGCCCTGACCGGCCCCGGGGTCACCATCGAGCTGAACGACGCTCCCCGGCGGGCCGACCAGACCCTGCCCAAAGGTGCCAGCAACGACGACCTGGTGGTCCATCAGGGCGACGTCCAGGCGGTGGTGAACGCGCTCTGGGCGGGTGGGGCCGAGGCCATGTCAATCATGAATGTCCGCGTGCTCAGCACCAGCGCGGTACGCTGCGTCGGAAACACCCTGCTGCTGCACGGCCGGGTGTACTCCCCTCCTTTCAAGATCGTGGCAATCGGCGACCCCGCCTCGCTCCAGCAGGCCCTCGCCGCGTCCGAGGGAGTCCGGTTGTTCAGGGAAGCGGTCGACCACTACCAGCTCGGCTACTCCGAGTCCGTCTCCACGGTCAGCGTCCCGGCGTTCGAGGACTCGACCGCGCTCCGCTCCGCGAAGGTTCCCCGGTGACCTCCGAGGATCCCCAGGAGCGCAGCGGGCGACACCGCGACCACAGCGCCGACTCCACCGCGATCCTCCCCCGGGTCGAGCGGCCCGCGCCGACCGCACGCGCGATCAGCCTGCCCTGGCCCGAGCCGACCGAGCCGCAGTCGACGACCGACGAGGGGTTCCCCACCACACCCCCCGCCCATGACCGGCGCCCGGAAGGCCCCCTGGCGGGCGGCCCGGCCGCCAGCGAGCAGGAGCCGCCCCGGAGCGCCGGCCCGGACCAGCGCCCGCCGGCCGCCCCGGACGCGCACCCGACGCCCGCCCACGATCCGCACCGGCCGGCGGCGGACGCCCGGGCGACTCAGCGAGGCGAGCCGCCCCAGCCCGGAAGCGCCCTCGGCGGTCACCACGTCGACGACGACCAGATGCCGCGCCGCCTGCCCACGGAGCCACCACGGCGCCTGCAGGCCGAGCCGCCCCCGCCCTGGCCCGGCGCGGCCGCTGCCGCCACCCTGAGCCCGACCGCGCCCGCCAAGCCGAGCCCCGCCGCGCCCGGCGACCGCGCCGACCGCGGGCCCGGAACGGTCCCGGACGCCAGCCCTGGCCCGTTGATTCCCGAGGCAGCGTGGACCGCTGGCGCGGGTGCCGCCGGACCCGGGAGTGCCGGCCCGGTCGCCGACGGGTCGGATACCGCTGCGGGCGGCCGGACCGCGCCGGCCGCGAGCGGCACCGAGCAGCCGGGCCGCCGGATCGCCGGACAGCCCGGTCCCGCCACCCCGCCACCGGCGATACGGCCCGCCGCGCCCGGTGACGCGCCCACCGCGATCCTCCCCCGGGTGACCGGCCGGTCGGCGGACCCCGTCGCGTCGAACGAGGGCACGCCGGGCCGCGCCGGCGAGGCGGCGCCGGTTGCCGGCGCGCCGGCCGGCGGACCGCAGGCGGGTGGCCCGGCACGACCGCAGGCGACCCACTCGGCGCGGCCGGGCACCGGCGGCCCCGGACGGCCGGAAGCGGGCGGCCCGGGCGCGGACCCGGCGGCGACCGCGATCATCCCGGCGGTCACCGGCCGCCCCCCGACGGCCCCCGCCCTGGACTCGACCGCGCTGATGGGTGCCGTCCCGCCGCTGCCCGAGAAGACCGGTGACGACCCCGCCGCCGCCCCGGCCGAGCCGCCCCGCCCGCGGCGGGGCGAGCGGGTGGTGCGGCTGCGCCCCGAGCAGACCGGCGAGGGCTACAAGAGCGTCTACTCCGAGCTCACCCGGCCCACCATCGGTTCGCGGCTGCGCACCGGGGTCCGGCTCACCGGCGAGGTGCTGATCACCTTCGGCCTGGTGGTGCTGCTCTTCGCCGGGTACGAGATCTGGGGCAAGTCGGTGATCGTCGACGCCCACCAGAACGACCTGAGCAGCCAGCTCGCCCAGGAGTGGGGCGGCAACACCGACCCGACGGTCGGGCCGACCGGCCCCACCCCGAAGGCCACGGCCCCGGCCGAGGGCAAGCCGGTCGCCGGGCTCTACATCCCCAAGCTCGACAAGCACTGGGTCGTGGTCGAGGGGGTCACCCCGGACGACATCCGGTACGCCCCGGGCCACTACCCGAAGAGCGCCCTGCCGGGCGAGGTGGGCAACTTCGCCGTCGCGGGGCACCGCATCCGGGCCACCTTCTGGCGGCTGGACGAGCTCGACCCGGGCGACGACATCGTGGTCGAGAGCCAGAGCCAGTGGTTCGTCTACAAGGTCTACCAGCAGCGGGTCGTCCGGCCGGACCAGGTCGAGGTGGTCGCACCGGTGCCGGGCGAGCCGGGCGCGAAGCCGACCGAGAAGCTGCTCACCCTGACCACCTGCAACCCCAAGTTCGACAACTACCAGCGACTGATCATCCACGCCCGGCTGGACCACGTGGTGGCCAAGTCGGTGGGCCGGCCGCCGGAGCTGGAAGGCTGACGATGTACGCGTGGATCTGGCGCAAGCTGCCGTTCGGGCGGGCCGGGAAGCTGGTCGGCTCGGTGCTGCTCGCCGCGGCGGCCGTCGCCCTGCTCTGGTTCGTGGTCTTCCCGTGGGCTGAGCCGCTGCTCCCCTTCGACGACGTCCAGGTCACCCAGGACTCGGGCGTGCCGGGCGACGACTCCGGGGGCGGGCTCACCGTGCCCAGCGGGAGCCCGAGCGAGGAGGAGATCCCCTACAGCACGCACACCAACAACGCCCCGCCCACCACCCCGAACAGGTGACCCCGATGCGCGTCCTGGTGATCGACAACTACGACTCGTTCGTCTTCAACCTGGTGCAGTACCTGGGCCAGCTCGGGGTGGACTGCGAGGTCCGGCGCAACGACGAGATCGACGTCGCCGAGGTGGGCCGGGTCGGGGCCGCGGGCGTGCTGCTGTCGCCCGGCCCGGGCAGCCCGGACCGCGCCGGCATCTGCCTGGACGTCATCCGGGAGTACGCCGGCAAGCTGCCGCTCTTCGGCGTCTGCCTCGGCCACCAGGCCATCGGCGAGGCGTTCGGCGCCACGGTCACCCGGGCCCCGGAGCTGCTGCACGGCAAGACCTCCGCGGTCACCCACCACGGCGTCGGCGTGCTGGCCGGCCTGCCCGACCCGTTCACCGCCACCCGGTACCACTCGCTGGCCGTGCTGCCGGAGACGCTCCCCGACGAGCTGGAGGTGACCGGCTGGACCGGGTCCGGCGTGGTCATGGCGATGCGGCACCGCACCCTGCCGATCGAGGGCGTCCAGTTCCACCCCGAGTCGGTGCTGACCGAGGGCGGTCACCTCATGCTGGCGAACTGGCTGGCCGTCTGCGGCTACCCGGCGGCGCTGGAGCGGGCGCCGGAACTGGCCGCCGAGGTGGACGCCCGCCGGCGGGCCGCCTTCGCCACCGCCTGACCGGCTGTCCTACCGCCGGCTCGGCGAGCTTGCGCCGTCCCGGCCGCTCGGACACCGCCACGTCGCCGAGTTGGAGTCACCACAACGCCGAGGCCCCGACCGGAGTCGGGGCCTCGATGCCTCACTGCTCCGAGTATCCGGCCGGCGGGGTCGGGAAGGGGAACCCGCCACCGGTGCCCGGAGTGCTGGGCGAGCCGCTGGGGCTCGGCGGCGTCGCCGAGTCGGTCGGCTCGGGCGGCGCGAAGTCGACGTAGATGGTGACCGTCTTGCCCTTGGCGAGCTGGGTCTTCGCCTTGGGATCCTGAGAACTCACCTTGCCGACCTGGTCCGGCGTCGTGACCTCGTCACCGTCCCGGATCTTTACCCGGTAACCGGCGGCCTCCAGCACCTGCTTGGCCTGGTCCTTGGGGAATCCGACGACGCTCGGGACCTCGCTGAGGTTGCCCCTGGAGACCTTGAGCGTGACGACGGTGCCGACCGCGACCGGGCTGCCCTGCTTGGGATCGCTGTCGACCACCGAGTCCTTGGGCTCGCCGCTGTCGATCGGGTCTCGCTCGACCCGCAGACCCAAGCCTTCCAGCTGATCCTTCACGTTGTCGTACCGGTTACCGACGATGTTCGGGATGGTGATCGTCTTCGGGCCGCCGCAGATGTTGAGCGTGACGCTGCGGCCCTTCTCCAGGGTGGTGTTGGCCGGCGGAGCCTGACCCGCCACGCTGCCCTTCTCGCAGGTGTTGTTCTGCACCGGATCGCCGAGCATTGGGGTAAGCCCGGCGGCGCGTACCTCCTGCTCGGCGACAGCCTGGCTCTTGCCCTCCAGCGTCGGCACCCGGACCTCGTTCGCGCCCTTCTGGTTGAGCCAGAGCGCGGCGGCAAGGGCGATCACCGCCAGCACACCGAGCGCGGCGAAGGTGGCGATCACCCACGACGAACTCTTCCGCTTGCGCGGGTCGCCCACCCGGGCCGGCAGCTGCTGGCGGGTCTGCGGGCCCATCACCTGGGTCTGGTAGCCGGCGGCAGCGGCGGGCGCCATCGGCGCGGTCTCCTCGGCCGGCATGACCGGGGTGGCCATCACCGGCCGGCCGGCCGCGGCGCGGAGCAGGTCCGCCCGCATCTCGCCGGCGCTCTGGTAGCGGTTCAGCGGGTTCTTGGACAGCGCCTTGAGGACGATGGCGTCGACCGCCGGGTTGACGTCCGGGTTGATGGTGCTCGGCGTCGGCGGGGCCTCCCGCACGTGCTGGTACGCGACGCTGACCGGGCTGTCCCCGACGAACGGCGGGTGCCCGCAGAGCAGCTCGAAGAGCACGCAGCCGGCCGCGTACACGTCGGAGCGGGCGTCGACCGCCTCGCCGCGCGCCTGCTCCGGGGAGAGGTACTGCGCGGTGCCGATGACGGCGCTGGTCTGGGTCATCGTGGTGGCGCCGCTGGCCAGGGCCCGGGCGATGCCGAAGTCCATCACCTTGACCTGGCCGGTCTGGGTGAGCATCACGTTGCCGGGCTTGATGTCCCGGTGGATGATGCCGTGCCGGTGGCTGAACTCCAGCGCCGCGCACATGTCGGCGCAGATCTCCAGCGCCCGGCGCGGCTGGAGCCGCCCCTCGGCGCCCAGCACCTCCTTGAGGGTCCGTCCGTTGACGAACTCCATCACGATGAACGGCAGTGTCTCGCCGGTCGGCGCGGTCTCCTCGCCGGTGTCGTACACGGCGACGATGGCGGGGTGGTTCAGCGAGGCGGCGTTCTGCGCCTCCCGGCGGAACCGCATCTGGAATGTCGCATCCCTGGCCAGATCCGTCCGAAGCATCTTGATCGCGACGTCCCGCCCGAGCCGGAGATCGCGACCGCGGTGCACCTCCGCCATTCCGCCGTAGCCGAGCAGCTCGCCGACCTGGTACCTGCCACCGAGCAGGCGGGCCTGCGCTGTCATCGCGTCTCTCGTCCTTCGCTCGTCGTCGTCTCGCCGCCAGCCGGCTGGAGCCGTACCTCCCGACGGTACGACGTCCGGACCAGATCGTCGCCTCCGTGGGCCCGCAGCGCGCCGGAGGTCACGCTCACCGGATTCCGCGCGCCGGGGTCACCGGCGGCCGCGTTCTTCCGGATGTAGTAGGAAACCACGCCGGAGCAGAGGACGACCAGTACCGCCACCACGATGGCGGTCACCCACCGGCCGGCACGGGACCGGCGCGGGGCCGGTGGCGGGGGCGCGTACCCCAGGGGGTTGTGCTGCCGGGGCGGCGGGACCGTCGCCGCGCCGCGCGGGGCCACCGGCGGGCGGGGCTGCGGGGCGGGCGCCACCACGGTCGGCCGCGGCGCGACCGGCGGATGGGCGGGAGCCGTGGGCGGGCGCGGCTGCGGTCGCGGCGCGGCCGGGACCTGCGCCCGGGCGGCCGGCGAGGCGGGTACGCCGGAGATCGGCCGCCCCCCGCCCCGCGCCTGCTGCGACAGGGCGAGCTTGGCCTGCCGGGCGACGCTGGACAGGGCGGCGGCACTCGGCCACCGGGCCGCCGGGTCCTTCGCCATGGCCCGCTCGACGATCGCCTTGACCTGGGGCGGGATGTCGGCGGGCAGCGGCCGGGGGGCTTCGCGTACGTGCTTCATGGCGATTTCGAGCGGATTGTCACCCTCGAAGGGTCGCCGGCCGGCGAGGCACTGGTAGGCGACCACGCCGAGCGCGTAGACGTCGGAGGCGGGCGTGGCGACCGCGCCGGTGGCCTGCTCGGGCGAGATGTACGAGGCGGTGCCGAGCACCGAGCCGGCCGCGGTGAGCTGGCCGACGAGGTCGGAGCGGGCGATGCCGAAGTCGGTGAGCACCAGCGTGCCGTTCGGCCGGACCAGCAGGTTGCCCGGCTTCACGTCGCGGTGCACGATTCCCTTCTGGTGGGCGGCGTGCAGCGCGTCGGCGGCCTGCGCCAGCAGGGCCATCGTGCGGGCCGGGGTGAGCCGCCCGACCCGGCTCAGCGTCGAGGCGAGCGCGTCACCCTCGACGTATTCCATGACGAGGAAGGCGACCTGCTGGTCGCTGCCGAAGTCGTAGACGTCGACCACACCGGGGTGGTTGATGGTGGCCATCGTGCGGGCCTCGCCGCGGAACCGCTCGGCGAAGCCCGGCTCGTCCAGCAGGGCGGGAAGCAGGCTCTTCACCGCGACCGTACGGCCCAGCACCTGGTCGGTGCCGCGCCAGACGTCGCCCATGCCGCCGCTGGCGATCCGCTCGTCGAGGCGGTAGCGGTTGCCGAGCTGCACTCCCGGGCTGAGCATGTCAGCGGCCCCCGGAGTCGGCGATGGCCGCCGCCATGATCCGGCCGGCGATCCGGGCCGCCTCGTGGCTGCCGCCGGAGCCGGCCTGCTCCAGCTCCACGCAGACGGCGGAGATGGGGGTGCCGTTCTTGTCCAGGGCGAAGCCGATGAACCAGCCGTGGTCGGGGGTGCCCGGGCCGGACTGGGCGGTACCGGTCTTGCCCCCGACGGTGTAGCCGTCGATGGCGGCCGACTTGCCGGTGCCGTTCTCCACCACGCTGACCATCATGTCCCGCAGGTCACCGGCGACCTGGCCGCTCACCGGCTGGCGCAGCTCGCGCGGCTTGGCGGTGTAGTAGCTGGTGGTGCGGTCCGGTGCGAGCAGCTGCTTGACCAGGTACGGCCGCATCTGGCTGCCGCCGTTGGCGACGGAGGCGGCGATCAGCGCACCCTGCAACGGGGTCATCCGGACGTCGCGTTGACCGATCGAGGACTGGGCCAGCGCCGCCGGGTCGGTGGCGCCGCCCGGGGCGGTCATCTCCCCGGTCCGGCTGGCCGCCACCGGCAGGCCGCCCTCGTTGAGCTGCCCGACGGTGAGGTCGTCCTGCTCGAAGCCGAACTGGCGGGCCGTGTCCTTGACCTTGTCCGCGCCGAGTTTCACGCCGAGCTGAGCAAAGCCGGTGTTGCAGGACTCGGTGAGCGCCTGGATCAGGGTCACCTCGTCCTGCGGGCAGATCGAGTCCGCCGCGTTCCGGATCGGCTGACCGGACGTCGGCGGGGTCCAGCTCTGCCCGGCCGGGATCTTGGTCTGCTTGGTGTAGCCGTTCTGCAGCGCCGCCGCGGACATGATGACCTTGAAGGTGGAGCCGGGCGGCAGCGTCTCCGAGAGCGCCCGGTTGGCCAGCGGGCGGTCCTTGTCCTGCTCGAGCTGGTTGAACGCCTTCGACGCCGCGCCGGTGTCGTGGCTGACCAGCGGGTTCGGGTCGAAGCTCGGCATGGAGACCAGCGCCTGCACCGCGCCGGTGCGCGGGTCGATCGCGATCGCCGCGCCCCTGGTCGCGCCGACCCGGTTGTCCTGGAGCTGCTTGAACGCCGTGTCCTGGGCCCGCTTGGAGAGGCTGAGCAGCACATTGCCGCCGCCGGACTGCTCGCCGGTGAACATGTCCTTCACCCGGTTGGCGATGAGCTGATCGCTGGTGCCGGCGAGGAACTGGTTCTCGGTCCGCTCGATGCCGGTCGAGCTCCCGGTGACCGGCTGGTAGCCGAGCACGTGCGCGTACTCCTCGCCGCCGGGATAGGTACGCAGGAAGCGCAGCTTGCCGCCGGTGTCCTTGCTGATCGCGTACGCGGTGCCGCCAACCTCGATGTTGCCGCGCTTGCGGTCGTACTCGGCGACCTGGACGCGGCCGTTGTAGTCGCTGTTGCGGTATTCGTCCGCCTTGTAGGCCTGGATCCAGTTCAGGTTCGCGAAGAGCAGCCCGAACAGGATCATCACGACCACTCCGACGCGGCGCAGCGGTGCGTTCACGGCCGGATCACCTCCGTGGGGGCACCGTGCAGCTGCTCCGGCGGGCCGCCCGACGGCCGGGCCGCCGGCCCGCCCCCGGTCACCGGGCGGCGGGCGCCGTCGGAGACCCGGAGCAGGACCGCGATGAGCAGCCAGTTCGCCATCAGCGAGGAGCCACCGGCGGAGAGGAACGGGGTGGTCTGGCCGGTCAGCGGGATGAGCTTGCTGATCCCGCCGACGATCACGAAGACCTGGAGGCCCAGGGTGAACGCCAGGCCCCCGGCGAGCAGCTTGCCGAACGAGTCCCGCACCGCCAGCGCCGCCCGCAGCCCCCGCTCGACGATCAGCAGGTAGACCACGAGCAGCGCGGAGAGGCCGAAGAGCCCGATCTCCTCGCCGATCCCGGCGAAGATGAAGTCGGTCTGCACCTCGGGCAGCAGGGTCGGCTGGCCACCGCCCGGGCCGGCGCCGAAGAGGCCGCCGCTGCCGAGCGTGAGCAGGCCCTGGACGAGCTGGTAGCCCTTGTTGTACGGGTCACCGAACGGGTCCAGCCAGATCTCCGCGCGCAGGTAGAAGTTCGCGAACGGCCCGCCGACGGTGCTGCCCAGCAGGTAGGCCAGGTAGGCGCCGCCGAAGAAGAGGACCAGACCGATCAGGAGCCAGCTGACCCGTTCGGTGGCGATGTAGAGCGTCACCACGAACATGCCGAAGTAGAGCAGCGAGGTGCCCAGGTCTTTCTCGAAGACCAGGACCAGGATGCTGATCATCCAGACCACCAGCACCGGGCCGAGGTCCCGCCCGCGCGGGAAGTCGATGCCGAGCAGCCGGCGGCTGGCCAGCGACAGCACCTCCCGCTTGCGGACGAGGTAGTAGGCGAAGAACGTGAGCAGGGCCAGCTTCGCGAACTCGCCCGGCTGGATCTGGAACCCGCCTGCCCGAATCCATAGCTTGGCACCGTTGACCTCGGAGAACCGGGCCGGCAGCACCGCCGGGATCATCACCAGCACGATGCCGGCCAGCCCCAGGGTGTACGCGTACCGGGAGAGCGACCGGTGGTCCCGCATGATCGCCAGCAGCCCCGCGGCGAGCACCACCCCGGCAAGCGTCCAGGCGAGCTGCCGCCCCCCGGTGCCGGCGAAGATGGCGAGGTGCTCGCGCTCCTCGGGGGCCGCCTGCGCCAGGTCGTAGCGGCGCAGGAAGCCCACGCCGATGCCGTTGAGCAGGGCGACCGCCGGCAGCAGCGCCGGGTCGGCGAAGGGGGCCAGCCAGCGGATCACCAGGTGCAGGCCGAGGAAGACCAGACCCAGCGCGGCGGCCGGGATCCAGAAGTCCGAGGTGACCGTGTCCAGCACGTTCGCCTGGACGGTCGCCGCGTACGCCGCCACCAGCACCATGGCGAGCAGCAGCAGCGACAGCTCCGCGTTACGCCGGGACCGGGCCAGGCGTACGCCAGGCTGCTCGCCCGTCGAGGCGGGCGAGGCTGCCGGTACGGCGGCTGCGGTCACGGATGCGTCCTCGGGCTCGAGCCGACGCTCACTCCGGCGACCGGCAGGCCGCCGGGTCGACCGGCGGCACGGTGTCGGAGGGGACGGCGTCGGGCGTGGTGGTCGGCGACGGCGTGGGCGTCGGTGTGGCCGCGGCCGACGCCGACGCGCCCGCGCTGGGGGTCGGGGCCAGCGCGGTGGCGGTGGCGACCGGGGTCGGACTGGCCGCCGCGGCCGTCTGGCTGGGCGGGCAGAGCGGCTTGAGGTTCGGGTTGGCCGGGTCCTCGCTGGTCAGCTCGGCCAGCCGGCGCTCGGCGTCCGGCTCGCTCTTGGCCTGGATGCCCTGCTTGACCTGCTCCTGTGCGGCCAGGGTGAGGTCGTCCAGCTTCGAGTCACTGGTGGCGTGCACGCTGGACAGGTCGAGGCCGGCGACCTGGCCGGGCACGCCCCGGAACACGGCGAGCTGGCCGTCCTCCGTGGCCCCGACGTAGTACTGGCGCTGGGTGTAGCTCCAGCCGGCGAAGAGGCCGCCGCCGAGGATCACCAGCAGCGCCAGCAGCATGGCCGCGGTACGCAGCGGGCGGTGCCCGCGCCGCTCCGATTCCTCGTCTCGGGCGTCCGCCGGCTCTTCGGGCGCGGCCGGCCGGGGGGCGGAGAGCGCGGAGGCGCGGGCCGCCGGGGTGGAGACGTCGGCCGAGGTGGCCATGCCCCGGTCCCGGGCGGCGGCGCCGCCGACGATCGGGGACGCCTCGACGATGTCCTGGTCGGTGGCGTCGGCGATGATCACGGTGATGTTGTCCGGGCCGCCGCCGCGCAGGGCGAGCTGCACCAGGCGTTCGACGCACTGCTGCGGGTCGGCGTACTCGCGCATGGTGTCCGCGATGGTGTCCGCGCTGACCACGCCGGAGAGGCCGTCGGAGCAGATCAGGTAGCGGTCGCCGGGGAGCACCTGGCGGACGCTGTACTCCGGGTCGATGTCGCGGCCGTCCAGCGCCCGGGTGAGCAGCGAGCGCTGGGGGTGGCTGCTCGCCTCCTCCGCGCTGATCCGGCCCTCGTCGACGAGCATCTGGACGTACGTGTCGTCCTTGGTGATCTGCGCGAACTCACCGTTGCGCAGAAGGTAGGCCCGCGAGTCACCGATGTGGACCATGCCGAGCTTGCTGCCCGAGAAGAGGGTCGCGGTGAGCGTGGTGCCCATCCCCTCCAGCTGCGGGTTGGCGTCCACGGTGTCGCGGAGCTGCTGGTTGGCGGTGCCGACGGCCGAACGCAGCGCGTCCACGAGGGCGTCCCCGGGGACGTCCTCGTCGAGGGGCGCCATGGCACCGATGACGATGTTGCTGGCGACGTCACCGGCGGCCATGCCGCCCATGCCGTCGGCAACGGCGAGCAGCCGCGGCCCGGCGTAGACGGAATCCTGGTTGCCGTCTCGGATCAGACCGCGGTCACTGTGGGCCGCATAGCGCAGGGTCAGAGTCATGGCCGTAATTCGAGAGAAGTGCGGCCGATCCGGATCGGCACGCCGAGGGGGACGGGGGTTGGTCCGGTGACCTTAGCGCGATCCAGGTAGGTGCCGTTAGTCGAACCGAGGTCCTCGACGAACCACTGCCCGTCGCGCGGCACGAGCCGGGCGTGTCGCGCCGAGGCGTAGTCGTCGGTGATCACCAACGTCGAGTCCTCGGCGCGACCGATGGTGATCTGAGCCTCGCCCAGGGTGATCCGGGTGCCGGCCAGTTGCCCCGCCGTGACCACCAACTGGTGCGCGGCCCGGCCCCGCTTCACCTTCGCCGGCTTCGCGGCCGGCCCGGCGGTGGCCCCGACCGCGCGCGGCGCGGCCACCAGCCGACCCGACCGGGCCCCCGCGAAGAGGTCCCGGCGGATCACACCGACCACCGTGAACACGAAGATCCACAGCAGGATGAGGAACCCGAACCGGGCGACGGTGATGACGAGTTCCGGCAACGCTCGTCAGCCGTCCACGCGGAAGGTCAGGGTGGTGGTGCCGAGCTGGATCATGTCGCCCGGGTTGAGGGCGACGGCGGAGACGCGCTGGCCGTTGACCATGGTGCCGTTGGTGGATCCGAGGTCGGTCAGCACGACCTGGCCGCCGTCGAAGTCCAGCCGGGCGTGCCGCCGGGAGATCCCGACGTCGGGCAGGCGCAGGTTGGCCTGGTCGCCGCGACCGATGACGGTCGAGCCCATCTGGAGCGGGTAGGTGCGGCCGTCGCCGGAGACCAGCCGGACGTTGCGGCCGGCGCCGTGCCCCGGCGGCGGGCCGTAGCCGCCACCCTGGTCGTACGCCGGGTAGGCCGGGCCGGCGTCGTAGCCGCCGGGCGCGGAGACCGGCGCCACGTCGCCGCCGGTGTAGACCTCGGCGGTGACCCGGAACATCCCCGTGTCCAGCCCCTCGCCGCGTTCGATCTCGACGATCACGTCGCCGTAGACCGTCCAGGCCTGCTCGCCGATGAACTCCGCCTGCGACTGGGCCAGCTCCTGGGCCAGCGCGGCAGCGTACGGCGCCAGCCGACTGTGGTCGTAGGGCGAGAGATCGATCACGTAGCGGTTGGGCACCAACGTGCGCCCGCCGGCCAGGATCGCCTTGTGCGCCTCGGCCTCCCGCTGCATGGCGTTGAGGATCTCCACGGGGTGGACCACCCCTTTGAAGACCTTGGCGAAGGCCCCCTCGACCAGGCCTTCCAGACGCTTCTCGAAGCGTTGCAGCACGCTCACCGGCTCCTCCTCGGGTTCCGAGGCCATGATGGTATCCGGACACCGCCTCCGCAGCTCACATGCCGCTCGGCCGGCTGCCGGCGGCCCGTTCGTGACCGGCCTCGCGGTCGTGCTACAGTTTCGTCCGCCACGAACGGTGATCGCTCGTGGCGATGACCGATGACAGCGTAATATGTCCGGGCACCCGCCGCAGATGGCGGGCGCGGGATGAGATACGGTGTTGCAGGTCAGGCCACGGGGAAGTGGCGGAATGGCAGACGCGCACGGTTCAGGTCCGTGTGCCCGAAAGGGCGTGGGGGTTCAACTCCCCCCTTCCCCACCATCACGAGGGCTCCGCAGGCGCGGAGCCCTCGCGTCGTTTCGGGGCGTGCCGGATGTCACGCTATGCTCCGATTCGTTTCCCTGCCCCCTATGGACCAGGAGTGGCGTGTGAGTGTCGCGTTGGTGACCGGCTCTGGCGGTCTGATCGGTTCCGAGGCGGCCCGGCACTTCGCCGGCCTCGGCCTCCACGTGGTGGGCATCGACAACGACATGCGTCGGTACTTCTTCGGCGAGGACGGCTCGACGTCCTGGAGCCTGGACCGGCTCGCCGCCGACCTGGGCGGCGGCTACACCCACTACTCGGTGGACATCCGGGACCGGGACGGCCTGGAGCGGGTCTTCAAGAAGTACGGCTCGGACATCGCCGTGGTGATCCACAGCGCCGCGCAGCCGAGCCACGACTGGGCCGCCAAGGAGCCGTACACGGACTTCGACGTCAACGCGGGCGGCACCCTCAACGTGCTGGAGAACACCCGCCGGCACGCCATCGAGGCGCCGGTCATCCACTGCTCCACCAACAAGGTGTACGGCGACCGCCCCAACAGCCTGCCGCTGGTCGAGCTGGAGACCCGCTACGAGCTGCCCGAGAACCACCCGTACTTCCAGGGCATCACCGAGGACATGTCGATCGACGAGTCGCTGCACTCGATCTTCGGCGCCTCGAAGGTCGCCGCCGACGTCATGGTCCAGGAGTACGGCCGGTACTTCGACATGCGGACCGCCTGCTTCCGGGGCGGCACGCTGACCGGCCCGGCGCACTCGGCGGCCGAACTGCACGGCTTCCTCGCCTACCTGATGCGCTGCGTCATGGAGGGCCGGACGTACAACCTCTTCGGCTACAAGGGCAAGATGGTCCGGGACGCGATCCACTCCCGGGACGTGCTCACCGCCTTCGAGGCGTTCTTCCGGGAGCCCCGCTCGGCCCAGGTCTACAACCTCGGTGGCGGTCGTCACTCCAACACCTCGCACATCGAGGCGTTCCGGATCGCCGAGGAGATCACCGGCCGCGAGGCGCAGATCAACTACGTCGAGCAGGCCCGCACCGGCGACCACCAGTGGTACGTCAGCAGCATGGCCCGGTTCGAGGAGCACTACCCGAGCTGGAAGATCACCTACGACGTGCCGATGATCCTCCGGGAGATCTACGAGGCCAACGTCGACAAGTGGGTGCCGAAGGCATGACCGCCGGCACCAAGCGGAACGTGCTCGGCGTGCTCGTCGACGCCACCGACTACGCCCGGGCGACCGAGGCGGTGGTGGCGGCCGGGCACGAGCGCCGCCCGCTGGCCCTGACCGCGCTGGCCGTGCACGGCGTGATGACCGGGGTGCTCGACCCGGCGCACAACGCCCGGCTCAACTCGTTCGACGTGGTCACCCCGGACGGACAGCCGGTCCGGTGGGCGCTGAACCTGCTGCACGGCGCCGGTCTGACCGACCGGGTCTACGGTCCCGAGCTCACCCTCCGGGTGCTCTCCCGCTTCGCCGCGGAGGGCCTCCCCGTCTACCTCTACGGCTCCACCGAGGAGACGCTGTCCCGGCTGATCCCGGCCCTCGAGCGGAAGTTCCCGGCGCTGAAGATCGCCGGAGTCGAGCCGTCCAAGTTCCGGTCGGTGCAGCCGGGCGAGGACGCCGAGATCGCCGACCGGATCAAGGCCAGCGGCGCCCGGCTCGTCCTGGTCGGGCTGGGCTGCCCCCGCCAGGAGGTCTTCGCGTACGCGATGCGGCCGCTGCTGGACATGCCGCTGATGGCGGTCGGCGCGGCCTTCGACTACCACGCCGGCCTGCTGCGCAACCCGCCGCCGTGGATGCAGCGGGCCGGGCTGGAGTGGTTCTGGCGGCTCGGCCTGGAGCCGAAGCGGCTCTGGCGCCGCTACGTCATCCTCAACCCGGCCTACCTGGCCCGGCTGGCCGCGCAGAAGATCGGCGTGTGGCGGGCCACCCCGCCGCCACCGGCCACCGAGCGCCCCGCCACCTTCGACGTCTGACGCCGGCACGACGTCCGGCGGCCACCCCGAGGGGGGACCGCCGGACGCCGGTGGGAAGAGGTTGGCTCAGGAGACGTTCACCGCGGTGTCGTCGATGACGAAGGACGTCTGCAGGGAGATGTCCTCGGTGCCGGTGAACCTCAGGGTGACGGTCTGTCCGGCGTAGGCGGCCAGGGAGAAGGACCGCTGGGTGTAGCCGCTCGCCTTGTTCAGGTTGGAGTAGGTGGCCAGCGTCGCCAGCACCGTGCCGGAGGAGTTGAGCACCTGCACGGTGAGCTTGTCGTACTGGACACTGGTGGTGGTCTCGGCGCTGTCGATGTGCAGCCAGAAGCTGAAGGTGTACGAGCTGCAGCCGGTCGGCAGGCTCACCGCCTGCGACAGCCGGTCGGTGTGGGTGGTGCCGTAGCCGTCCAGCCAGGCGTTCCAGGTGCCGGAGCGCGGCGGCTGACCACTGGAACCGTACTGGCCGATGACGCCCGAGGTGGACGTCCAGACGGTGTTACCGGACTCGAAGCCGGGGTTGCCGAGCTTCTGGCCGGCACCGGTGCAGCCACCCGAGCCCGTGACGGTCAACGAGTAGGTCGCCGTCTTCGTGCCCGACGCCGCCGTGCCGCTGACGGTCACCGGGTACGTGCCGGGCGGGGTGCCGGCCGCCGTGCTGACGGTGAGCGTGGAGGAGCCGCCCGAGGTCACCGTGGACGGGTTGAACGACGCGGTGGCGCCGCTCGGCAGTCCGCTCGCGGAGAGGCTGACGGACTGGGCCGAGCCGTTGGTGGTCGCGGTGGCGACGGTGGCGCTGACCGAGCCGCCCGGCGCGGTCGAGCCGGAGGTCGGGGAGACCGAGACGGAGAAGTCGTTGGTCGGCGGCGGGGTGCTGCCGTTGACCACGTAGAGCAGCCGGTTGGGGGTGCCCGTGCCCACGTTGGTCACCACGTTCGGGGTGGCGTCGTTGACCAGGCTGTCCCGCACCTGCTGCGGGCTCCAGGACGGGTTCGCCGAGAGCACGAGCGCCGCCGCGCCGGCCACGTGCGGCGAGGCCATCGAGGTGCCGCTGATCGTGTTCGTCGCGCTGTTGCTGGTATACCAGGCGGAGGTGATGTTGACCCCCGGCGCCAGGATGTCGACGCAGGTGCCGTAGTTCGAGAAGCTCGCCGCGGCGTCGTTGTTCTGCGTGGCACCGACGGTGATCGCCGACCCGACCCGGGCCGGGGAGTAGTTGCAGGCGTTCTGCCGGTTGCCGAAGATGTCGCCGTTGCCGGCCGCCACCGCGTACGTGATGCCGGAGTTGATGGAGTTCGTGACCGCCGTGTCGATCGAGCTGTCGGCGGAGCCACCGAGGCTCATGTTCGCCACCGCCGGCTTGACCGCGTTCTGAGTGACCCAGTCGATCCCGGACACCACCTGGGCGGTGGTGCCGCTGCCCTGGCAGTTGAGCACCCGGACGCCGACCAGCTGGACCCCCTTGGCCACCCCGTACGAGGAGCCGCCCACGGTGCCCGCGACGTGCGTGCCGTGGCCGTTGCAGTCGTCGGCGGAGCCCCCGTCGACCGCGTCGAAGCCGGAGACCGCCCGGCCGCCGAAGTCGTTGTGTCCAAACAGGATCCCGGTGTCGATGATGTAGGCGCGTACGTTGCTGGCCGTGTTCGGGTAGGTGTAGGAGCTGTTCAGCGGCAGGTTCCGCTGGTCGATCCGGTCCAGGCCCCAGGACGGCGGGTTGGTCTGGGTGCCGGCGATCGAGACCGTGCGGTTCTGTTCCACGTACGCGACGGCGGGGTCCGCGGCGATCCGCGCGGCGGCCGGCGCGCCGACCCGGATCTCGAAGCCGCGCAGGGCGACCCGCCAGGTGCGGGCCACCGTGCCGCCGTGCCGGGCGGTCAGCCGCTGGGCCGTCTCCGTGACCCGGTCCGGGGCCACCGCACTGTCCTTCAACACGACGAGGTAACTGTCGGCCACCGCGTCGGCGCCACCGGCGTTCCGGATCACCCCGCTCGGCTCGGCGGCCAGGGCGGGACCGGCCGCCGCGACCATCGCCAGGGTGGCCACTCCGACGAGTACGGACCTGTGTGGGAGACCCATCTCCCTACCTCCCTCCGACCGGCCCAGGACCGTCCGCCGGGCGAGGCACAGGCGAATCGACGCTGACCGATCAACAAGAGGCTAGGTCCCCGGTGTGAACGCTGTGAAGATGCCGGATCCGCCATAACGCCGATGGGATGGCCCCTACGGGAGGGCGTACGGGACGAACCGGGGTGCCGTCCCGGATCCGCCGCACGGCGGTCCGGACGAGGCTGGGAACCATGGACGACCAGCTCGCCGTTCTGCTCCCCGTCGCCGCGGTCTGGCTGGCCGCCGGCGTCGTGGCGGACGGGCTGCCCCGGCTGGACCGCGCCCGGGCGCTGCGCCGCCGTACCGGATGGTTGTCCGGCCTGACCGTGACCGGCCTGCTGCTGACCGCGGCCGTCCTGGTCGTCGGGCTGCAGAGCGCTGGGACGACAGCCATCGACCGGGCCGCCGCCGGCCTCGGCCTCGCCGCGGCGCCGGCACTGGTCGTCGCGGTCTGCACGCTACGGCGGGTACGGCGGCTGCGCGCGGGCGCGGGTGCCTTCGCCGCCGCCCCGGACACCCCGGCCCCGCACGGGCTGCGGGCGGCCTCGGCTCACCCGCTGATCGCGCTCCCGCTCCAGGTGACCGCGCTCGCCGCGGTCCCGGCCGTGGTCTCGGCCGCGGGCGTCGACCTGCTCGCCACGCCCGCCGTGGCGGGCCCCGCCCTCACCATCGGCGCGCTCGGCGTCATCGTGCTCGGGGTACGCCACGCGCTGCGGCACAACCGGCTCGCCGAGCGGGCCATGCCGCCGGCCGGCATTTATTCGGTCCGGAGCGCCGCCTAGCGGCGCGGAGGCCGAATCATGGCCGCCAGCCGCCGGGTCACCGCGAGCGGCCGGTCCCCTGCACGTATAGCAGTTCGAGGATGGCCCGGGTCGCCTCGAACCAGCGGTCCAGCCAGCCGGGCGGCGGCACGCTGCCCTTCGGCGGTAGTTCCATCAGCAGGCCGCGCAGCAACGGGTGGTCCACCAGGGACTCCGGCTGCTCCACCGGCCAGCCGCTCGGCGGGAACGACGGCTCGGTGAGCGGGTTCGGGTCCAGCGACGGCAGGGTGAGCGGCGGTGCGGACTGCTCCGGCTCGGCCGTGTCCCGGCCACCGATCTCGGTGTCGGTGGAGACCACCTCGGTGAGCACCGTGTCCCGGCGCGCCCCGCGGTACTTGCCGCCGAACCGCTCCGGCTTTCCCGGACCGTTGGTGAGATTCTCTGAACCGATCGTCGTCATCCGTCTCGCCTGCCTCGTTCGGTTGCCGATCCGTGCGGTTCAACGAGGCGGGACGGAACTGGCGACGGGTACGCGAAACCGGCCCGGCCGGTGGGCACGAAATGGTCCCGCCCGGCCACGCTGCCGGGCGGGACCATGCTCTGGGGTCCGGATCGCCGGATCAGTCTCGGACGAACACGCCGTCCCTGGCGCCGGCGACGAAGGCGTGCCAGTCACCCGGGGCGAAGACCAGGGCCGGGCCCGTCTTGTCCTTCGAGTCCCGGACGCCGACCGCGCCGGTCACGTACGCGACCTCCACGCAGTTGTCACAGTTCGGCCCACTCTTCGAGCTCTTGAACCACGTCGCCCGCGTCAGGTCCACGGGGAACTCCTTGGTCGCCATTTCCACAACGGCTCCTCTGCCAGTTTTGCAATGTGTGCGATGGACTCCTCGGGCCGGATGGCGGCCGCTCGAATGTGATCGAAGATGAAGCTGTACTTCTGAAGTTCGTCGCTCTTCTCCAGGAAGAGCCCACCCGTGGCGTTCTCGGCGTACACGACATCGGGATCACTCGGTTCGGGGAAGCTGAGGATCGTGAAGGTGCCGTCCATGCCGGCGTGCGCTCCCACCTCGAAGGGCAGGACCTGCAACGTCACGTTCGGCAGTTGGGCCACCTCCACCAGCCGCTTGAGCTGGCCACGCATCACCGCGTCGCCGCCAACCGGCCGGCTCAGCACCGCCTCGTCGAGCACCACCCACAGATCGACCGGATCGTCCTGCGTCAACAACGACTGGCGGCCCAGACGGACACGCACCCGTTGTTGAACCTGTTCGGCGCTGAAGTCGGGCCGGGCGGCCCGGATCATCGCGCCCGCGTATTCCTCGGTCTCCAGCAGCCCCGGCACCACCTGCTGCTCGTAGGCCCGGATCGAGCTGGCCGCCGCCTCCAGCCCCACGTACGCCCCGACCAGCACGGTGCTGTACGGATGCCACCAGCCCTTCTGCCGGGCCTCCCGGGCGATCTGCACCAGCTCGTCGCTCTCCGCGCCGACCACCCCGTAGATGCGGAGCATGTCGCGCACGTCGCGCGGGGTGGCGGTGGTGTGGCCGGTCTCGATGCGGGAGATCTTGGACGCCGAGCACTCCAACTGCTCGGCGACCACCTCGATGGTGACCCCGGCGGCCTCCCGCTGGCGGCGGAGTTCCGCGCCCAGCCGGCGACGCCGGATGGTGGGGCTGCGGCGCTCGGTCACGACGCCGCCCAACGGGTTGCTGGGCGGTGGCTCCTCGCGCCGCCGAGCTTGATGGTTCGCTCGCTCCGCTCGCTCACCGGGCTACCTCCGGTCGATCGCGCCCGGTTCGACACCCGCCGAGGGCGCGACCGTCGGACGGCGGGCGATCGTTCGCGGCAGAGGGATGGTGTCGGTCGTCGACCGGCCGCGACGGGCGAAACCAGCGTCCAGTGTGCCGCCCCGAGACCTGAGCCTTCAAGCGTCCCATTCACGTGTCGTGCGCGCGAATCAGCAAAAGACGACGTGCAACTTGCATGAAGCACGTCACTGATGCACTCTGTCGTCATGGCACGGGTTACTCACCGTCTTCGCATGATCTCCGGGCGTGGTGATCCCATGGGCCGTGGGACGGCGGGAGGGGAGCCGTCCCGCGCCGTGAGACCTGCCCCGGGCTGAAGACCCCGCCGCTGTACGTCAGTTTGGCTGCGGCGGCGGGAGCGGTAACCGGGAGCAGCCGGGTGATGGCCGGAGGGTGGCCCGCCACCGCGGGCGCCCTCCGACCAGCACCGACATACCTGATCAGCCGGTCCACGAGGCACGACCCCGGCACTGGACCGCCCTTCCCCCGATCAGCTTTCCGCCGGCCCGCCAGCCGGCCGATCCCTCCCAGGAGCCGATGTGCTTCCCCGCTCCGGTGACGTACTGCACGTGACTCGCACGGCGAGTGTCCAATTCCTCCGACCGATCATGTTCCGGGTGATCCGGGTGCTCGACCGGACGACCTACGACGGTTGGCTCTGGCTCGACGGCTACGAGTTGAACGCGGCGGGGGACGCGGTCAACCGGCGGTCGATCTTCGTACAGCCGGCCGGGCTGCAACCGCTCCGGGCCGCACCGGCGCCGCGCCAGCACACGATCCGGACCCGACCCCCGATGGTCCGGACCCCGGTCCAGGTCGGCTGACCCGGCATTTGCCCGGCCGGGGGCGTACCGACGCCATAGACTCGGTACGCCACCCCGGCAACGTCTCCACCCGCGCGTCCCGGACCCTGAACCTGGGATGGTCATGGTCAATCTGCCCGCCGCGCGGCGGCACCACCGGTCCCCAGTCCGCTACGCCTTCGGGCTCCTCGCGGTCATCGGAGCCGCGACCGTACTCGCCATCGTGGTCCGCCACCCCGCATTCTCCTCCACCGAGCAGTTGACCGAACCCGTACCCGCTCCGGAGATCACCGTGGTCGGGGAGGGCACCGCACCGGCCACCGATCCGGAGGAGGAGCCCGGTTGGGCCGACGCGGGCGGCTTCGGCGCCGGCGCGGAACCCGCCCCGGACGGTGCCGGGGAGAGCGCGCTGGCCGACCCTGCGGGGGTACGGGACACCGAGGACATCAGCCGGTCGCTGTTCTACTCGGGGCTGCTCGGTCTCGCCATCTCGCTGGCCGGGCTGGGACTGGTCGGCACGAGACGCCGGCAGTGGTGACGGTCAGCCCGTTGCCGTGGCCGTCGGTCCCGGCGTCGGGGTGCCGGCTCCCGTGGTGGGCGCGGCCGGCTCGGCCACCACGATGGTGACCCGGTCTCCCTCGGGGATCTGCTCGCCGGCCGCCGGGTCGGTCTCGATCACCGTGCCGGCCGGCTGGTCCGAGGCGCGCGTCCGCACCTGGTAGTTCACGTCGAGCCGGTCGAGGACCGCCCGGGCCGCGGCCTCGGGCAACCCGACCAGTGGCGGCATCGCCAGCCCGGCGCTGGTCGGACTGGGCGGCGTGGTCGGCGGCGAGGTGCTCGGTGCGGTGGTGGTGGGCGCGGCGCTCGTCGCCGGGGCGCTCGTCGGCGCGGCCGAGGGCAGCGGGCCGGGCCCGGAGTTCCGCGCCGCCGCGCGGAGCGCCAGCCAGACCCCCAACCCGATCAGCGCGACCAGCACCAGCGCGAGGATGCCCAGCAGGATCGGCATCCACCAGCGGCGGCCGGCCTGCTCCTCGGCGTACCACTCGGCGCCCGGCTCGGGGTAACCGGCCGGACGGGGCGGGGGCACCCCGGCCCGTCCGGACCAGGCCGGAGGGATCGGCGAGGTCGCCTCCGCCGGCCGCTGCCGCGCGGTGGCACCCGCGTCCGGGCGCGGCATCCGTCGGGTGGCGTCAGCGTCGCCACCCGACGGCATGGCCCGGGTCGCATCGGCGTCCTCGGCGGGTGGCTCCTGGCGGTCGTCGCTCATGGCACGTCCTTTCCCCGCCGGGCCGGGCGCGCTGGCCCTCGCCGTCCACGGTATCGGTCCGGACAACCATCGGCCGGGATCAGCGCGGCGAGCCGACCGTCACGGGGTCGGCAGCGGGGTGGCCTCCGGGGTGGCGGCCGGCGCGTCGCCGCAGGTGAGGGCGACCGGGTCGTTCCACCGCGCCGCGGAGCCCCCGCTCGGGTCCTGCGCGGTGACCGGTCCCCGGCGACCGCTCCGGTAGCGCGGGAACAGGCCCGCCTCGACCAGGTCGTTCGCGGCGTCGCCGCAGTCCTGGGCGACCAGGTCCGGCACGGCCACGACCGGTGCCGGGCCGCTGACCCAGAGGGTCACGGTGACCCCCCGCCGCACCGGCGTACCCGGCGCGGGCGAGCTGCGCTCGACGGACCGGCCGGACCCGGTGCCGAAGACCAGCCGCCAGCCGAGCTTGCGGTCGCGCAACTGCCGGCGGGCCTCCCGGAAGTCGACGCCCACCACCTCGGGGACGGTCAGTCCCGCCGCGGTGCTGGTCCGGGTCCCGGTTGGACGCTCCGACGCCGGAGTGGACACCGCTCCGGTCGGCGTATCGCCGGTCGTTGCCGGCAACGTACTGGCCGCCGTCACCGGGGACCCGGGAGCGTCCGGCTCTCCGGCGAGCAGCCAGCCGCCGCTCGCCCCGATCACGGCCAGCAGGACCACCGCCAGGCCACCGCCGAGGAGCAGCCTCGTCCGATCCGGCCCCGGGTCGTCGTGCAACCCGGGCCGCCCGTCCGGGAACCCGTCGTCCGTCATCGCGTCCACCGCCCCAGTCCCCGGCGACCGTACCCGCCGCCACCAAGCCGTCACGGCGCGGAGGAGCCTGCCGTCAAGACTCGCCGCGCCGACCCTGGGACGCTACGCTCCCCGGCATGGCCAGACGGGGCTGGGGAGCATCGATCGCCACCGCGCTCGGCGTAGCCGCCGGCGCCGGGGCGGCTCAGCTGGGCTTCGGCTACGGCCTGGGCATCATCAACTGGACGCCGCCCGGCGGCGCGCCGGGTGAGGCGGCCTGGGCGGCGAGCCTCGCCTGGGCCACCTGGATCTCGGCCACCTCGGTGGTGGCCGGTGCGGTCTGCGCCCACCGGTTGCGCGGCGACGACGACGAGCCGGGCCCGACGCTCCGGCACCTCACGCTGGCCGTCGCGGCCGGGGTCGGCGCGGTGATCACGGTGCTGCTGGTCGCCGTACCGGCCCGCGCCGCACGGGTGCCGGACACCTTCTCCCCGCAGACCGTCGCCGCCGGGTACGCCGCCGTCGGGCTGCTCATCGGGCTGCTGTTGGCGATCTGGGCGCTGCACTCCCGGGCCGCCGCCGGCAATCTCGTCGCCACCAGCGGCTGGCTCTGGCTGCTCGCCGTGGTGTCGGTCGTGGACGGAGTGCTCTCCGGCCGCGGCCTGGGCACCGCACAGCTCGGCATCTGGCAGATCAGCGCGGACAGCGAGCGCTACTGGATCCGGGACTACTTCTACTGGCCGGGCGCCCTGCTCGCGATGGGCTCCGCGGTGGTGATCGGCGCGCTGGCCGCCCGGGGTGCCGCCCGGACGCCGGAGCGGCGGGTCGGCGCGGCCGCCTCCGGGGCGGCCGGGCCGATCCTCGTCGCGCTGGGCTACCTGCTGGCCGTGCCGAGGCTCGCAGCGATCTCGCCCGAACAGATGTCGGCCCACCTGGTCGCCCCGTACGCGGTGATCGCCGGGATCGGCGGCTCGGTCCTGGTCGCCGCGCTGGCCCAGCGGGCCGAACGCCGAGCCGCCGAGCGCGTCGACGTGCCGCTGCCCCGGCAGGGCACCGCCGAGCCGGACGACCCTTCCGGCCGCCCGGCGGGCCAGCCGGCCGCCGGGGCACCGGAGGCCGGCGACACCGGGCCGGTGGCGGCGAAGCCGGCGGCCGGCTGGCGGCTCTTCGGGCGACGGTCCGGCGGGACCGGGTCGGCGGAGGCGGCCACCGCGCCCGTACCACTGAATGACGCGGACGCGGAGCCGCCCGCCCAGGGCGAGAAGCTGACGGCGGCGGAGCCGAGCAGCGGCGTGGCGCCGCGGGCGCGCGCCACCGGCGGCCGCAGTCGGGCCGTCCCCCCGCAGCGGAAGCCCTCGGACCAGCCGGCCTTCAGCGACGAAACCGGCGACGCCTCCGACGCCGCGCCGACGGGGGCCGGAACCGGTCCGGGGAGCGACGCGACGGGGCCGGGCACCGGGCCGAAGGCGCGCCGCCGCGGTCGCTGACACCGCCCTCCGGTCGTTCGGCTCAGTCCACCGGCCAGGTGTGCACCGGCTCGTTGCTGCGCTGGAGTTCGGCGTAGCGCTGGAGCATGTGATGCAGCGCCGCGTCCCGGTCCAGGCCCCGGTGCCGCTCGGCCGCCCAGACCGCCTCGGTCTGCCACACCGCCCCGTTCCGGCCGGTACGGCACCGCTGCTCGATCACCCCGAGCAGGCGGTCCCGCTCGGCCGGGGCGACGCCGAACCGGTCCAGGCCCCGCGCGGCCGTGGGCAGCAGCACATCGAGCACGAGCGTGGTCACCGGCACGTCGCCCAGCCGGGGCCAGTGCAGCACCGCGTTCATGCCCCGGCGGGCGGCGGCGTGGAAGTTCTCCTCGGCGGAGCTGAAGGTGAGTTGGCTCCAGATCGGCCGGTCCGCCTCGGCCAGGCCACGGGCCAGTCCGAAGTAGAAGGCGGCATTCGCCAGCATGTCCACCACGGTCGGCCCGGCCGGCAGCACCCGGTTCTCCACGCGCAGGTGGGGACGGCCGCCCATGATGTCGTAGACGGGCCGGTTCCACCGGTAGACGGTGCCGTTGTGCAGGCGCAGCTCGGCCAGCTCGGGCACCCCGCCGGCGTGCAGCACCTCCACCGGGTCCTCGTCCTCGACGATCGGCAGCAGCGGCGGGAAGTAGCGGACGTTCTCCTCGAAGAGGTCGAAGATCGAGGTGATCCAGCGCTCCCCGAACCACACCCGGGGGCGTACGCCCTGGGCCTTGAGCTCGTCCGGGCGGGTGTCGGTGGCCTGCTCGAACAGGGCGATCCGGGTCTCCGCCCAGAGCTGGCGGCCGTAGAGGAAAGGCGAGTTGGCCCCGACCGCCACCTGCACCCCGGCGATGGCCTGGGACGCGTTCCAGTAGTCGGCGAAGCTGTCCGGCGCGACCTGGAGATGGAACTGGAGGCTGGTGCAGGCGGACTCCGGGGCGATCGAGTCGTTGTGCGTCTGGAGGCGCTCGACACCCCGGATGTCCAGCTCGATGTCCTCGCCCCGGGCGCCGACGATCTGGTCGTTGAGCACCCGGTAGCGCTCGTTGGTGGAGAGGTTGTCGACGACCAGGTGGCGCTCGGTGAGGGTGGGCAGGATGCCGACCATCACGATCTTGGCGTCGGACTTGGCGGCGCGCTCGTCGGCGCGGCTGAGGCTGCTGCGCAGGTCCTGCTCGTAGTCGGCGAAGCCGGTGCCCTCGATCAGCCGGGGCGAGGCGTTCAGCTCCAGGTTGAACTGCCCCAGCTCGGTCTGGAAGAGCGGGTCGGCGATGTCGGCGAGGATCTGCTCGTTGCGCATGGCCGGCTCGGCCGCCGAGTCGACCAGGTTGAGCTCGATCTCCAGCCCGGTCATCGGACGATCGGCGTCGAAGCCGAAGTCGTCCAGCATCAGCGCGAAGACGTCCAGGCACCGCCGGACCTTCTGCCGGTAGCGGACCCGGTCCTCCCGGGAGAAGGCGCCCTGCTCGACGTCTCTACCCATCTGTCCTCCCGGCGCGAAGCGCAACGGAACCGTTTCGTTCCGGAACGCATTGTGAAGCCCTTACGTTAAGTGCGCCCGGCCCACCGAAACCAGAGGGCCGGGCGTAGGTCTGCTCTCCTACCCAGCCGCCACCCGCAACACCACGGGTGACCGACGAACCGGACGTGACAATTCGCACCTGCCCGGAGACGCCGAACGGGCCCGCGCCGTCGGTTGACGGCACGGGCCCGTGGGGCCGTACGGGGAGATCAGGCCTGGCGGATGGCCTCGCCCTCGATCTCGATCTTGATCTTCTTGCCGACCAGGACGCCGCCGGTCTCCAGCGCGACGTTCCAGGTGAGGCCGAACTCCTCGCGGTCGATCTCGGTGCTGGCGGAGAAGCCGAAGATGTCCTGGCCGAACGGGCTGCGGCCGACGCCCTCGAACTCGACCTCCAGGTCGACCGGGCGGGTGACATCCTTGATGGTCAGCTCGCCGGAGAGGATGAACTGACTACCCTTCCGGGACTTCACGCCGGTGCTGCGGAACTCCAGGGTCGGGAACTTCTCCACGTCCAGGAAGTCCCCGCTGCGCAGGTGCGCGTCGCGATCGGCCATCGCGGTGTGGATGCTGGCCGCCTGGATGGTGGCGGTGACGGAGGACTGCATCGGGTCCTCCGCGACGGTGACGGTGGCGGTCGCCTCGCCGAACTCACCGCGAACCTTGCTGACCATCATGTGCCGGGCGACGAACCCGACGCGCTTGTGAGCGGCGTCCAGCAGGTAGGTGCCGGCGGCCGGGATGGTGAGGCCGTCCCAGTCGCGGGTAACCGCTTCGGTGCTGCTGGTCATGGTGCTGTCCTCCAGGGGAGATTGATTGAGTAGCCCAACGACTGACTGAGCAACTATAGGCACAGCAATATTCCCTGTGTCAAGTACTGCTAGGATGGCGATGTGAACCAGAACGTGTTCGACGACCCGCGGATCACCGCCATCGGCCTCCTCTTCGAGGCGAGTGCCGGGCTGTCGGCCCGGTTCGCCGCCCAGCTCGAGGAGCACGCACTCTCCCCGGTCGAGTTCGAGGTGCTGATGCGGCTCGCCCGGTCACCCGGCAACCAGCTGCGGATGACCGATCTCGCGGCACAGACCTCCCTCTCCACCAGCGGGGTGACCCGGGTGGTCGACCGGATGGAGCGCGACGGCCTGCTCCGCCGCCGGGCCTGCCCCAACGACCGGCGCAGCTCGTACGCGGTGGTGACCGCCGCCGGCCTGACCCGTCTCGACGAGACCCTGCCGGGCCACCTGCAGATCATCGAGCAGTGGTTCACCGGCCAACTCGACCCGGCCGCCCTGGCGGCCCTCCTCGACGGGCTGCGCCGGGTCCGCGACGCGGTCCACCCGGGCGCAACCGCCGGGAGCACGGACGCCGACCCGCACGCCCAGCCGGCCGCCACCGACTGCTGACCCGACGGGCCGGAGTCCGCCGGCCGGCCTACCGACCGGTCACCGGCAGAATGACCGGCAGAACCGGCCCAGTACCGGTGCATAAGCCCGCAAAAACGGCCAAACCGCGCCGGCGCCCTGGATAGGCTTCGCGGCGAGCGGGGGGCGCACCGGGGGGTGCCGGCGCGAGCGATGAGCGAGGGGCAACACAGGGGGCTTCTTCGCTCGCGCCACCCCCGCTCCCCTCGCCGATCAGGCCGGAGACCCGGGCGGGATCACCGCCTCGGACGGGTAGCCACCAGCGCGTAGAGCAGATCCTCCTCGCGACGCAACAGGCTGATCCCGGTCGACCGGCGCGCCCGGTCCAGCCGGTCCAGCACCGTCACGTCGGCCGTGCTCGCCGCGAGGCCCACCAGCGCCTCCACCACGTCCCGTCGGTCCCGCCCCGCGGCGGCCGCGTCGGCCGCCGCAGCGAACCACTCGGCCGCCTGTTCGCGGTCACCCCGGTGCAGCGCGAGGTGACCCTCGATCAGCGCGCAGACCGCGTCCTCCGGCCGGCCGGCCCGGCTCTCCGCGGCAGCGGACCCGTCCTCGACCGGCCGGCGCTGCTCCGGCACCGGGAGCGCGGGCCGCAGCTCGGCCACCACGTCCAGCGCCTCGTCCGCCCACCCGGCCTCGGCGAGGGCCAGCCCGACCGTGCCGAGCACCCGACGCCGGTGCCCCGGGTCACCCAGCTCGGCCAGGGCCGCCGCCACCCGCCGCCCCTGCTCCACGGCGTCGGCGTACCGGCCTTCCAGGCGGGCCAGCTCCGCGAGGTTGACCCGCCCCAGCAGGCGCAGCCGCTGCTCCCCGCACTCGGCGGCCAGCCGGTCCACGGTGGCCAGCCGGCGACGCGCCCCGGCCAGCTCACCCAGCCGTACGTCGTGCCAGGTGAGGTGCATCTGGGCGACCGCCATCTCGCGTACCCGGCGGTGCCGGGTGGCCAGTTCCAGCGCCGCCTCCGCCTGCTCCCGGGCCTCGTCGTGGGCACCGGCGGCGGACAACAGCCCGCAGAGGACCGAGCGGGCCGACAGCTCGCCGGTCACCTCGCCCGCCTCCCGGAAGGCGGCCAACGCCGACCGCGCCGCCGGCAGCTCCTCGGGCCCCGCGCCGTGCTCGTGTGCCAGGCGGGCAGCCCCGATCATCGCCCAGGCCCGCAGCACCGGGCCGGCGTCGGCGGTACGCGGGTCGGCCAGCAACCGCCGCAGCCACCGCCGTCCGGAGACGTCCCGCCCCCGCAGCCGCCACCAGCGGGGCAGCGCCGCCGCCAGCCGCAGCGCGGTCACCGGGTCGTGGTCGGCGGCGTGCCCGAGGGCGGCGATGATGTCGCTGGTCGCCTCGTCCAGCAGCCGTACGGCGGCGGCCACGTCCGCGCCGACCAAGTTCGGGGCGGTACGGAGCACCAGCCCGGTGACGGCGAGGGTGTGCCGGCTCCGGATCGGGACGAGTTCCCCCTCGCCGGCAGCCTGTTCGGTGGCGAAGTCGCGTACCGCGTCGAGCAGGCGGAACCGGAACGGGCCGGTGCCCCGGATGCTGAGCAGGCCCAGCTCGCGCAGCCGGTCGAGCAGCGGCACGGGGTCCGTCCGGTCGCCGCCGTCGGCGAGCAGCTCCTCGGCCAGCTCCACCGACCACCGGTTGCGGAACGCCGAAAGCCGACGCAGCGCGGCTCGCTCCCCGGGCGCGAGCAGTCGGTAGCTGGTCGCCACCGCCTCCCGCAGGGTCACCGGGCCGGCCGGACGGTCGCCGGGTTCCCAGCCGGGGCGGCCCCCGGTGGCCAGATCGAGGACGCGGTCGCCGTAGCGGTCGAGCAGCTCGGTGACGTCGAGGATCCGGCCCCGCGCCGCCATCAGCTCGATGGCCAGCGGCAGGCCGCCGAGGCGACGCACCAGCGCCGCGAGCGCCGGCAGCTCGGCCGGGGCGGGCGGTTCGCGGCGCACCTGGGCCAGCCGGGCGGTGAACAGCGTCGCCGCCGGCCAGCGGGCCAGCGCCGCCGGATCCGTCGGGGTCGCCCCGGGCGGCGGCACGTCGAGCGGCGCGACCGGCCGGACCAGCTCGCCGGGGAAGCCGACCGGGCGCCGGCCGCTGACCAGCACCCGCAGCGTCGGCGCCGCGGCGAGCAGCGTGCGCAGCGCCTCGGCCACCGGCCCGGGAGCCCGCTCCACCGCGTCCACCAGCAGCAACGCGCGGCGCCCGGCGAACCGGCCGGGGAGGTCGGCGAGCCGGCTCACGCCGAACACCGCAACCGAGGCGGCGAGCACGTCGGTGGCGTCGGAGCCCTCGCCGACCAGCACCCCGGCCACCCCGGCCGGATGATCGTCGGCCACCGCGTACGCGACGGTGAGGGCGAGCGCCGTCTTGCCGACCCCGGCGAGGCCGACCAGGGTCACCACCGGATGCTCCGCGCCCAGCAGGGCGGCCACCTCGGCGACGTCGCGGTCCCTGCCGATCAGCGGGACCGGCTGGGGCAGCGCGATCGGCGTACCGGATCCCGGGGCGCCGGTGCCCGGGAGGTGCGGCGAGGCCGGGTCGGGTCCGGCGGTCTGGACTGGGGCCGGTCGGGCCGCGGCGAGGAGCTCCTGCCGGGCGGCGCCGGTCAGCCGGAGCGCGTCGGCGAGCAGGTCGACGGTGGTGCGCTGGGGTCGCGCGGAGCGACCCCGCTCCAGATCTCGGACGGTCCGCACGCCGATGCCGGCCCGGGCGGCCAACTCCGCCTGGGTGAGGCCGGCGGCGAGCCGGTGCCCGCGCAGCAGATCGGGCAGCCGGCCTCGGCCACCCGGGCTCCGCGAACGATCATGATCCGGAGTCATGGGCACGAAGAGTACGGATCGCCTCCGGCGCGTCACAGCCGATCGTCGGCCAGCCGACCGTTCACTGCCGATTTCCGACAGACGGACGACGCGCCCGGGCCGGACGACCCGGGCGCGCCTCGCGTCACATGCCCAGGTCGCGGGCGATGACCATGCGCTGCACCTCGCTGGTGCCCTCGCCGATCTCCAGGATCTTGGCGTCCCGCCAGAAGCGGGCCACCGGGTACTCGTTCATGAAGCCGTAGCCGCCGTGGATCTGGGTGGCCTCGCGGGCGTTGTCCACGGCGATGGTGCTGGCGTGCAGCTTGGCGATCGCCGCCTGCCGCTTGAACGGCTCGCCGGCCAGCATCCGGGCGGCCGCGTCGTAGTAGGCCAGCCGGGCGGTGTGCGCCTTCAGCTCCATGTCGGCGATCTTGAACTGAATCGCCTGGTAGTTGCCGATCGGCTGGCCGAAGGCGTGGCGCTCCTTGGCGTACTTGATCGACTCGTCGACGCAGCCCTGGGCGAGGCCGACCGCCAGGGCGGCGATCGCGATCCGGCCCTCGTCGAGGATGCGCAGGAACTGAGCGAAGCCCCGGCCGCGCTCGCCGAGCAGATTCTCCGCCGGCACCCGGCAGTCGTCGAAGGTCAGCTCGTGGGTGTCCGAGGCGGTCCAGCCGACCTTGGAGTAGCCGGGCGCGACCGTGAACCCGGGCGTGCCGGACGGGACGATGATGGTGGACAGCTCCTTCGAGCCATCCGGCTTCGTCCCGGTGACCGCGGTGACGGTGACCAGCGCGGTGATGTCGGTGCCCGAGTTGGTGATGAACGCCTTCGAGCCGTTGATCACCCACTCGTTCGTCGACACGTCCAGCACCGCCCGGGTCTGGGTGCCGCCCGCGTCCGAGCCGAACCCCGGCTCGGTCAGCCCGAAGCCGGCCAGCGCCTCGCCGCTGAGCAGCTTCGGCAGCCACCGCGCCCGCTGCTCGTCCGTGCCGAACCGGTAGATCGGCATCGCGCCGAGGGAGATCGCCGCCTCCAGGGTGATCGCCACGCTGGAGTCGACCCGGGCCAGCTCCTCCAGGGCCAGGCAGAGCGCGAAGTAGTCGCCGCCCATCCCGCCGTGCTCCTCGGGGAAGGGGAGGCCGAACAGGCCCATCTTGCCCATCTGGCGGATGATCTCGTACGGGAAGGTGTGCCGCTCGTAGTGCTCGGCGATGGCCGGGGCGACCACCTCGCGGGCGAAGTCCCGCACGCTCTCCCGCAGCGCCTCTTGTTCCTCGCTGAGCCGGAAGTCCATCTGATCCTCCTGATGGGACGCCTGTGTGGACGGGCCGCCGGGCGCTCGTGACGCCGGGTCGGATGGTGCGGGTCGGGTGGTCAGACCGGGGTGACGCCGTGCCGGCGCCGGGAGAAGTGCCGCTCCTTGCCGCGGGCGGCGGCGAACCGGCGAACCAGCTCGGCGCGCAGCTCGTGCGGCTCGACGATCGCGTCGACGACCAGCTCGCTGGCGAGCCGGACGATGTCGATGTCCCGCTCGTACTCCTCGCGCTTGGCGGCGACGAAGGCGGCCCGCTCGGTCTCGTCCTCGATCGCGGCGATCTTGTTGGCGTAGACCGCGTTGACCGCGGCCTCCGCGCCCATCACCGCGATCTTGGCGGTGGGCAGGGCGATCGTGGCGTCCGGCTCGAAGCCGGGGCCGGCCATCGCGTAGAGGCCCGCGCCGTACGCCTTGCGGACCACCACGCAGATCTTGGGCACGGTCGCCTCGGAGATCGCGGTGATCATCTTGGCGCCGTGCCGGATGATGCCCTGCTTCTCCACCGCGCTGCCGACCATGAAGCCGGGCACGTCGCTCAGGAACAGCAGCGGCACGTTGAACGCGTCGCAGAGCTGGACGAAGCGGGTCGCCTTGTCGGCCGAGTCGACGAAGAGCACCCCGCCCTTGAACATCGAGTTGTTGCCGACCACCCCGACGACCTCGCCGTTCAGCCGGCCGAAGCCGATGGTCAGCTCCTTGGCCCAGAGCGCCTGGATCTCGAAGAAGCTGCCCTCGTCGAGCAGGCCCTTGACGTACCGGCGCATGTCGAAGGCCTGCCGCTCGCTGGCCGGGACCAGCGCCGCCAGGTCGGCCTTCTCGGACGTTTCCACGGCGGGCGCCGCCGGCGGGTCCTGCTTCCAGTTCGCCGGCAGGTACGACAGGTAGCGCTTGACCACGTCGAGCGCCTCGGCCTCGGTCTTGCAGAGGAAGTGCCCGACGCCGGACTCGGCGCAGTGCACCTTGGCCCCGCCCATCGCCTCCAGGGTGGTCTTCTCGCCGGTGACCATCTCGACCATCCGGTCGGAGCCGAGGTACATGCTGGCGTTGCCGTCCACCATGGCCACCACGTCGCAGAACGCCGGGATGTACGCCCCGCCCGCCGCGCTCGGCCCGAACAGGGCGCAGACCTGCGGGATGGAGCCGGAGGCGCGGACCTGGTTCCAGAAGATCTTGCCGGCGCCGCGCCGGCCGGGGAAGAGCTCGACCTGGTCGGTGATCCGGGCGCCGGCCGAGTCGACCAGGTAGACCATCGGCACGCCGGTCGCGTACGCCCGCTCGATGATCCGGATGATCTTCTCGACGGTGCGCGCCCCCCAGCTGCCCGCCTTGACCGTGGAGTCGTTGGCCATCAGGCAGACCGGGCGACCGTCGATGGTGGCGGTGCCGGTGACCACGCCGTCGGCGGGCAGGCCCTCGGCGAGGGCGTTGGCGTAGAGGCCATCCTCGACGAAGGAGCCCTCGTCGACCAGGAGCGCGACCCGCTCGCGGGCGAAGAGCTTGCCCTTGGCGGCGTTCGCCGCGTGGTACTTGTCCGCACCGCCCGCCTTGGCGCGCTTGCGCAGCTGCTCCAGGGCCTCACCGTCGAGCGTCACGCCGACTCCCATTGCCACCGGCCGCCTCGTGAGCGCGCCGACCGACCTGAACGATCGTTAGGCTAGCGCATCCACGCCTCCTCCGGCGAGCCACCGGGCCGCGGCGCCCGGAGCGGCCATCAGCGGCGCGCACCCGGGGTCAGCCGGTGAGGGCGTCGGCGAGCGCCAGCACCCCCGCCCGCAGCCGCTCGTCGCCCACCTCGTCCCGCACCCCGCGTACGTGCTCGGCGGCGAGGGGGGCCAGCAGGGTGTGCGCGTCGGCCGCCGGGTCCTCGCGCCCGGCCAGCAGGAGCGTCACGTGACGGTGCCAGAACCGGTAGGCACCGATCCGGTAGCGCGCGCCCGGCGAGGCGGTCTCCGACATCAGGACGAGGTCGAGATTGGCGAGCAGGTAGTCGAGGTAGGCGGCGACGAACGCCCGGAGCCGGTCGCGCGGCGAGGGCGCCTCGCCGGCCGGGCCGGGCCCGAGCGGGGCCGGGCCGAAGAGGATCGCTTCCTGGAGTGCGCGTTCCTGCTGATCGAGGAGCGCCACGGCCAGGCCCGCCTTGTCACCGAACCGGCGGAACAGCGTTCCCTTGCCGACTCCGGCGGCGGCGGCCACCGCGTCCATCGAGACCGCCTCCACCCCGCGCTCCCGGAAGAGCGCGGCAGCCGCGTCCAGGACGGCCGCCCGGTTGCGCGCCGCGTCGGCCCGCTCGCGCGGGGGTGCGGTACGCAACACCAGCAGTTCCGCCGGAGGGGTGGCGAAAACGGACTGCGGTCCGTTAACGTTCGGAGGCATAACCGGACTCTAGTCCATTTACCCTGGAGGTTGCCATGACCACCCTCATCACCCGGGACGAACTGCGCGCCGCGATCGACGCCGGCACCGTGACCGTCGTCGACGCGCTCGGCGGGGAGTACTACGTCCAGCAGCACCTTCCCGGCGCGATCCCGCTGCTCGAGGCCGAGGTGGCCGAGCGGGCCGCCGCGCTCCTGCCCGACCGGACCGCCGCCATCGTCACGTACTGCTCGAACCCGAGCTGCCCGAACAGCGGCCGGGTCGCCGACCGCCTCACCGCCCTCGGCTACACCAACGTCCGCAAGTACGCCGCTGGCATCGAGGACTGGGTGACCGCCGGCCTTCCCATCGAAACCGGCGCCCTCACCCACTGACCCGCGCCAAACGCCGCACGTCGGGGCGAGCCCTGACGATCAGAAGGTTCGCGTCCGTCCCGAGTCGGGTCCAGGACGCGAACCTCCTGATCGGCGCTCAGCAGCCAGCCCCGAGCTCAGGCGGGCATCGGGGTGAGGCGGGTACGCGGGCCGGCCCGCAGCACGCCGGACGGGAGCTTCTTCCCGACCAGCTCCTCGGCCAGCTCGGCCGCCTCGATCAGGGCGTCCAGGTCGATCCCGGTGTCGATGCCCATGTCGTGCAGCATGTGCACGGCCTCCTCGGTGGCCAGGTTGCCGCTGGCCCCCGGGGCGTACGGGCAGCCGCCCAGGCCACCCACGCTGGCGTCGAACTCGGTGACGCCCAGCTCCATGGCGGTCAGCATGTTCGCCAGGGCGGTGCCCCGAGTGTTGTGGAAGTGCAGCAGCACCGGGACGTGGGCGTTCCGGTCGCGGACCGCGGTGACCAGCTCCCGGACCCGGCGCGGCGTACCCATCCCGGTGGTGTCGCCGAACGCCACCCGGTCGGCGCCGTCCCGGACCACCCGGTCGACGATGCCGGCCACCCGCTGCGGGTCGACGTCCCCCTCGTACGGGCAGCCGAAGCTGGTCGCCACGATCACCTCGGCCCGCGCGCCCGCGCCGTGCAGCAGGTCGATCAGCTCGGCGATGTCGTCGAGGGACTCCTCCGTCGAGCGGTTGACGTTGCGCCGGTTGTGCGTGTCGCTGGCCGACACCACCACCTCGATCTCGGTGAAGCCCGCCGCCAGGGCCCGCTGCGCTCCCCGGGTGTTCGGGACCAGGGCCGAGTACCGCACCCCGTCGGCCTTCGCGGCCCGCTGCCACACCTCGTCGGCGTCCGCCATCTGCGGAATCGCCTTCGGATGCACGAAGGAGACGGCCTCGATCCGCCGCGCTCCGGTACGCGACAGCGCGTCGAGCAGCCGTACCTTGGCGTCGGTGGGGATCGGGTCCTCGTTCTGGAGCCCGTCGCGCGGCCCGACCTCCCGGATGGAGACGAAGTCCGGCAGTTCCGCCATAAGGGGTCACCTCACTGTGACGGTGGGATGCTGGTTTCTCCCAGCATCCCACCCGAGCCACGGGGCCGGATCGTCAGCGCATGCGGGAGACGATGCCCGTGTCGTAGTCGCCGGAGAGGAACTCAGGGTTCTCCAGCAGCTCGGCGAAGAACGGAAGGTTGTTCTTCGGGCCGGCGATCTCGAACTGGGCCACCGCGGCCCTGGCCCGCTCGACGGCCTCCGTCCGGTCCTTGCCGCTGACGATGAGCTTCGCCATCAGGCTGTCGTAGAACGGGGTGACCGTGTTGCCGGCCACGTAGCCCGAGTCGACGCGGACGCCCTCGCCGGCGGGCTCGTTCCAGGTGGTGATCGCGCCGGGCCCGGGGAGGAAGCGCTTCGGGTCCTCGGCGTTGATCCGCAGCTCGATGGCGTGCCCGCGCGGCGTCAGCGCGTCCGGGTCGAAGGTCGGGGCCAGGTCGGCGGCCACCCGCAGCTGCTCCTCGACCAGGTCGACGCCGTAGACGTACTCGGTGACCGGGTGCTCGACCTGGAGCCGGGTGTTCATCTCCAGGAAGAAGAACTCCTGCGTGGCGGGATCGAGCAGGCACTCGACGGTGCCGGCGTTGCGGTAGCCGACCGCCTCACCGGCCCGCACCGCCGCCGCGAGGAAACGCTCGCGCAACTCGGGGGAGACCGCCGGGGACGGGGACTCCTCGACCAGCTTCTGGTTGCGCCGCTGCACCGAGCACTCCCGCTCGCCGAGGGCCACCACCCGGCCGTCCGCCAGGCCGAGGATCTGTACCTCGACGTGGCGTACCCGGGGGAAGTAGCGCTCGATCAGCACGGAGCCGTCGCCGAACATCCGCTCGGCGAACGAGCGGACCTTGTCGTACTCGGTGCGCAGCGCGGCCTCGTCGGTGGCCACCCCCATGCCCATGCCGCCGCCACCGGCCGCGGCCTTCACCATCACCGGGTAGCCGATCTCCGCGGCGGCGGCGACCGCCGCCGCCAGGTCTGCCGCCGGGTCGGTGGTGCCGGGCGCGACCGGCACCCCGGCCGCCGCCATCAGGTTCCGGGCGTTGATCTTGTCGCCCATCGCGGTGATCGCGTCCGCGCCGGGTCCGACCCAGATCAGCCCGCTGGCCTCGACGGTACGGGCGAACTCCGCGTTCTCCGACAGGAAGCCGTAGCCGGGGTGGACAGCCTGGGCGCCGGTCGACTTCGCGGCGGCGAGGATGGCCTCCACGTTCCGGTAGCTCTGCGCCGGGTTGGCCGGGCCGACGCAGACCGCCTCGTCGGCCTCGGTCACGAACGGCAGGCCGGCGTCGGCCTCCGAGTGCACCGCGATCGCGCGGATCCCGAGCTTCTTCGCGGTACGGATGATCCGGCGCGCGATCTCGCCCCGGTTGGCGATCAGCAGCGACTCGATCATGGTCTGCAAGGAAGGGTCCCTTCTTAACGCCTCATGCATAGCCAGGGCCCCTTCTTAACACGCGTTAAGCCGCACGCGGTGTATCAGGCAGGATCGGTGGGGGCCAGCAGGGCGGCAAGCGTGGCGCCCCGCAGCAGCTCGGCCCGGCGCCGACGGTCCACCTCGCCGCCGAGGAACGGGGTGGAGTTCATCAGGCCGAACGCGGCGTGCGCGAGCACCCGGGCCTCGCCGTCCGGCAGGCCGGGATGCAGCGCGGTCAGCACCGTCACCCACTCCTCGACGTACAGCCGCTGGAGGCGGCGGATCCGCCGGCGGGGCTCGTCCGGAAGCCGGTCCAGCTCATGCAGGTGCAGGGCGATCACGGCCGGGTTGGCGAGCGCGAAGTCGACGTGGAAGTCGATCAGGGACTCCAGCGTGCCGCGCGGGTCGTCGGGGTGGTTGGCGGCCCGCTCCCGGCCGCCGGCGAGCAGCCCCTCGCTGACCGGGATCAGCGCGGCGACGAGCATCGCCTCCTTGCCGGCGAAGTGGTGGTAGAGCGCCGGACCGGTGACCCCGGCGGCGGCGCCGATGTCGTCCATCGACACGCCGTGGTAACCGCGGGCGGCGAAGAGTCCGACCGCGATCTCCAGGATCTCGTCCCGCCGGGACCGGCGACGGCCCGCACCCGTCGCGCCGTTCGCCGCGCCCCGCGCCTGCTGTTCCACCGCCACCGGGCCAGCCTAGACCTCGGACGCAGCGAGGTGGAGTCGTGGTTACCCGTCGGTTGCCTCACGTCCCACCACCCGGCGCAGACAGTGTCCGTCCCGTTTCCCGGCTTGACCCTCGACCCGCTTCAGGCCCCATGGTCCCTCGGCATGACCACCTCCGTGCTCGGCCGGAACTACCGGCTGCTCTGGTCCGCCGCCGTCGCCTCCCGGTTCGGCGACACCCTGCGTACGCCGGCCCTGGCCCTGCTCGCCACGACGCTGACCCGGGATCCCCGGGCGATCGCCGCGGTGACCGTCGCCGGACAGCTCCCACCGCTGCTGTTCGGCCTGCTCGGCGGCGCGTACGCGGACCGGTGGGACCGCCGCCGGACGATGGTGGCGGTGGACGGGGCACGGGCGGTCGTGGTGGCCGGCCTGGCCGTGCTGGTCGCCACCGGACGGGCCGGGGTCGGCGCGCTGGCGGCCGTCGCGTTCCTGCTCGCCGCCCTCGGCACGCTCTTCGACGCGGCCTCGTTCGCGGTGCTGCCGTCGCTGGTGCCGCCGGCCGCCCTGCCCACCGCCAACGGCCGCCTCCAGGCCGGCACGGCGGTGGCGGGCGGCTTCCTCGGCGCCCCCCTGGCCGGCGTCCTGTTCGCCGTCGCCGCCGCCCTCCCGTTCACCGTCGACGCCCTCACCTTCGCCGCCGCCGCCCTGCTCGTCCTCGCCCTCACCCCGCCCCTCGCTCGCCGATCTTGCACTTGTGGCCCCGACAAAGCGCCGGAAAAGGGACCGACCACGGACCACAAGTGCAAGATCGCCGGGGGGAAGGGGAGGGCCGGGGTTTGGGGGGAGGCGTGGGAGGGGGTCCGGTGGGTTCGGGGGGACCGGGTGTTGTGGGGGGTCACGCTCGCCAGCGCGGGGTCGAATCTGGCGATCAGCGGGCTGATGGGGGTGCTCGTGCTGTATGCGCTGGGGGTGCTGGGGGTGCCGGCGGCGGCGTACGGGCTGTTCGCGGCGGGGACCATCGTGGGGGCGCTGGTCGGGGCGCTCGTCGCCGGGCGGGTGGCGGCGCGGTTCGGCACCCTGCCCGCCCTGCGCGCGGTGCTGGTGTGGCAGACCGTGGCGCTGACCGGGTTCGCCGCGGCCCGGCACCCGCTGGCCGGCGGCGTCGCGCTGGCCTGCTTCGCCGCGGGCACCACGGTCTGGAACAGCCTCTGGTCCGCGTACGGCCAGCGGCACGTGCCACCGGGGCTGCTCGGCCGGGTCGGCGCGGCTCAGCGGGTGGTCGGCGTGGCCAGCGCGCCGGTCGGCGCGGCGCTCGCCGGGTTCGCCGGGCAGGCGTACGGGGTGGTCCCGGTGGCCTGGGCGGCGGCCGGCGTCTTCGTCCTGGTCACCGTCGCCGCGTGGCGGACGCTGCGCGGGGCGGGTTCCGTCGCCGAACGCCGGCCGGAGCCGGTCGCCCGTCCCTAGGCGGGAACGGCCGGGTGGGCCGGGTGCGCCCCGGCGGTCCGGTGCGGCATCGCCCCCGGGCCGGGCTCGAAGCCGGCCAGCCGGACGGCGAGCCGCTGCCGGGCCGGGGGCAGCCGGGACGCGGTGCGGAGCAGCAGGTCGCGCAGGAGACGCCCGGCGGGCGGGAGGGTGGTGAGCCGGGTGAGCCCGGCGGAGAAGCCGAGCACCTCCTCGGCGAGTGGGCGGCGCGCGGCGGCGTACCCGTCCAGGAGGGTCGCCGGGCGTCCGTCGAGCACCGCGGCCAGCGCGTCACCGAGGGCCACCGCGTCGCGGAGGCCGAGGTTCATCCCCTGCCCGCCGGCGGGGCTGTGCACGTGGGCGGCGTCGCCGGCGAGCAGCACCGGCCCGGCCCGGTACGCCCCGGCGATCCGGTGGTGGACCCGGAACCGGGAGGTCCACAGCAGCTCGGTGAGCCGGTCGGGCCGGCGCGCGGGACCCCGCTCGTCGAGCAGCGCCTGGAATCGGGCGGCGTCCGGGTCGCGCGGCGCGTCGGCCACCGCGGCGACCAGCCGGACCACCCCGTCCGGCAGCGGTGCCCAGACCAGCGGCCCCTGCGGGGCAAGGAAGAGCACGGTCTGGTCGCGGGGCAGCGCGCTGTCCAGCCGGGCGTCCGCGAGCAGGAACGACTCGCCCGGGTCCGCCGGCCCGCCGAAGTCGATGCCGGCCGGCTCGCGGACGGCGCTGTGCATGCCGTCGGCGCCGACCACCCACCGGGCCCGGACCGTCTCCCCGCCGGCGAAGCGGGCGGTCGCGCCGGCGTCGTCGAGGGCGAGGCCGGTCAGCTGGTACGGCCGGAGCACCCGGCCGCCGAGCGCGGCGAGCCGGTCGGCGAGCACCGCCTCGGTCTCGGCCTGGGACACCATCAGCGCGTACGGGTAGCGGGACGGCAGCCGGTCGAACGGAATGGTGAGCAGCACCCGGTCCCGGTCGCGGACGGTGAATCGGGTCGCGGACAGGCCGCGGGTCACCAGCGGGGCGGCGACTCCGATCCGGTCGAGCACCTCCAGGGTGCCGGCGTGGACGACGGCGGCCCGGGAGGTGACGGGCGGGCTCGCCAGCCGGTCGATCACGGTGGCTCGCACCCCGTGCCCGGCCAGGGTCACGGCCACTGCCAGGCCGGTCGGCCCGGCCCCCACCACGAGGACGTCGGTGTGCTCGGGAAGCATGCCCCACCTCCGGATGCCAACGCTTGTTTGCCAACACTCGTAGGCAAGGTTAGGCGTGGGTCGGCTTCGATGTCAACGCTTGTTGGCATACAGTCGTGGACATGACCGACATGGCATCCGGCCCCCGCCGCTCCGACGCCACCCGGGCGGCCATCCTGCGTGCGGCCCGGGAACGCTTCGCCGCCGACGGGTACGACCGGACCACCATCCGGGCCATCGCCGCCGACGCCCGGATCGACCCGTCGATGGTGATGCGCTACTACGGCAGCAAGGAGGGGCTCTTTGCGGCTGCGGCGGAGTTCGACCTCCGCCTGCCCGACCTGGCCGGCGTACCCATCGACCGCCTCGGCGAGGTGCTGGTCCGGCACTTCCTCGACCGCTGGGAGGGCGACGGGACCCTCGCCGCCCTGCTCCGGGCGGCCGCCACCAACCCCAGCGCGGCCGAGCGGATGCGCGGCATCTTCGCCGACCAGCTCGGCGCGGCCGTGGCCCGGTTCGGCACCGACCCGGCCACCACCGCCCGCCGGGCGGGCCTGGTGGCCAGCCAGATCCTCGGCCTCGCCCTCACCCGGTACATCGTCGGGCTGCCACCGATGGTCGAGGCGCCACCGGCCGAGCTGGTCGCCTGGGTGGCGCCGACCGTCCAGCGCTACCTGACCGGCGCCGCCCCGGCCTGAGACAACCCGCACGGACGACGGCCGTGGTCGCGCAGGGCGACCACGGCCGTCGGTGGGGCCGGTGAGGCTCAGCCGGCGAGACCGCCCGGCTGGTCGCCCTTCACGACCGGGGCCCGGACCAGGTTGCCCCACTCGGTCCACGAGCCGTCGTAGTTCCGGACCTGCGGGTAACCGAGCAGGTGGCGCAGCACGAACCAGGTGTGGCTCGACCGCTCGCCGATCCGGCAGTACGCCACCACGTCGTCCGACGGGCTCAGCCCGAGCTGGTCGGCGTAGATGGCCCGCAGCTCGTCGGCGGACTTGAAGGTGCCGTCGTCGTTCGCGGCCGACTTCCACGGCTTGCTCACCGCGCCCGGGATGTGCCCGCCGCGCAGCGCGCCCTCCTGCGGGTAGTCCGGCATGTGCAGCATCTCGCCGGTGTACTCGCCCGGCGAGCGGACGTCGACCAGCGGCCGGCCGGCCGCGATGTGCGCCATCACCTGCTCGCGGTACGCCCGGATCGGCGTGTCGTTCCGCTCCGGCACCGGGTACTCGGCGCGCGGCCGGGTCACCTTCTCCTTGGTCAGCTCGCGCCCCTCGGCGATCCACTTCTGCCGGCCGCCGTCGAGCAGCCGGACGTCCGGGTGGCCGAAGAGGGAGAAGACCCAGAGGGCGTACGCGGCCCACCAGTTGAAGTTGTCGCCGTAGAAGACGACCGTGTCGTTCCGGCCGATGCCCTTGGCGGCGCAGAGTTCGGCGAAGCTCTTCGCGTCCAGGTAGTCCCGGGTCACCTGGTCGTTCAGCTCGGTGTGCCAGTCGACCTTGACGGCGCCCGGAAGGTGGCCGGTGTCGTAGAGGAGCACGTCCTCGTCGGACTCGACCACCACGAGGCCCTCGTCACCCAGGTGCTCGGCCAGCCACTCCGTGGTGACCAGGCGCTGCGGGTCGGCGTACGACTGGAAGCGGGGATTGGGATCGCTCGGCACAGGCATGAGCCCCAAGGTACGCCGGATCACCCGGGCAGGACCGGCCATCGGGAATCGGGGCCGGCGGATGTGGCGGCGCACACGCGAACCGGCCCACCACCCGGACGCGGGTGGTGGGCCGGTCGGCTCGGTCGAGGGCGATCAGCCCTGGACCACGAACCAGTAGTAGGCGTAGTCCGAGCGGTTGCCGGACTTGTCGACCGCGTACACCGAGATGGGGTACCAGCGCGCCTCGGTCGGGGTCAGGGTCACCGAGGCGGTGCCGTCGCCGGCCGCCGCCACGGTCACCTCGGGTCCGTTGTCGAACTGGTAGACGTACTTCTCGACGTCGGGCATGCGCGGGGTGAAGGTGAAGACCCCCGGCACCCCCACTCCACCGGCCGCCTCGCCGGACGGGTAGGTCGGCGAGCTGACGGTCGGGGCGGTGCTGACCATGAAGGAGTAGCTGGCCTCCGGGGACAGCTCGCCCGTCGCCGAGCGGGCCCGCACGGTGACGGTGTTCCGGAAGCCGCGGTCCGGGGTGATGGTCAGCTCGGCGGCCGTGCCGTCGGTCACCGCCACGGTCTGCTCCGGCCCGTCGTTGAGCCGGTAGACGAACGCGGCGGTGTCCGGCAGCTCGGAGTCGAAGCGGAAGCCGCCCGCCACGCCGATGCCGCCCTGCGGGTCGTACTCGTTGTAGAGGTACGAAATGATCGTCGGCTTCGGCTCCCGGACGCTGAAGGCGTACTGGCGGCTCTGGGTCAGCGTGCCGTCACCGGTCTCCCCCAGCACGGTCACCATCTGCCATCCGGACCGCTCCGGCGTCCAGGTGATCGAGGCGGTGCCGTCGGCGACCGCGTCGACGGTCTTCTCCTCCTCGCCGTAGAAGGCGTAGCGGTACTTCACCACGTCCGGCCGCTGCGGGGTGAAGGTGAAGACACCGGACACGCCGGGCAGGCCGCTGTTGGCATCCTGCGGGTACTGCGCCGACTCCACCAGCGGCGCGTCGTTCACCAGGAAGGTGTACGTCCGCTCCGGCGACACCGTGCCGTCCGCGCTGACGCTGCGAGCGACGAGCGTGTGCGTCCCACCCTGGTCGGGAGTCCAGGTGACCGCGGCGCCGCTGCCGTCGGCGTCGACCGTCTGCTCCGCGCCAGCGTCGAAGCGGTAGCGGAACGCCACCGTGTCGGCCACCTCGGAGCTGAACCGGAACTCGCCGGGCTGGCCCGGGCCGCCGGACCAGTAGTAGGGGCTGTAGTCGCTGCTGTAGATGGTCGGCAGCAGGTCACGCACGGTGAAGTACCAGGTCGCCGGGTCGGACTCGGTGCCGTCCCGGCTGATGCCCCACACGATGAGCGAGGTCCAGCCGGCCTCCTTCGGGGCCCAGGTCACCGAGGCGGTGCCGGCGGCGTCCGCGGCGACCGTGGCTTCCTCGCCGTTGAACTGGTAGCGGTAGCTGACGGTGTCGGGCAGCCGCGGGGTGAAGGTGAAGACCCCGGGCACGCCCTGGCCGCCCCCGAAGCCGTACTCCTCGTAGACCGTCGCCGAGATCTTCGGCTCGGTGAGCAGGAGGAAGGTCCGCTGGGTGGTGGCCGCCACGCCGGCGGCGGTGAGGCTGGTGACCGAGAGCGTCCGGTAGCCGGCCCGGGTGGCGGTGACGGTCACCGCGGCAGTGCCGTCGGCGGCGGCGTCGACCGTCTGCTCCGGGTCGCCGTCCAGGCCGAAGCGGTAGCGCACCACCCCGTCCATCTGCGGCCGGACCTGGAACGTCGTCGGCACCCCGAGCTCGGTGAGCGTGCCGGTGACGATCGGCGACACGTCGGCGGCCCGGAAGTCGTACGTGGTGACCGGCGACCCGTTCCCGGCCGCGTCCAGGCTCCACACCCGGAGGTAGTTGACGCCGGCCCGCGGGGTGAGCGTGACCGTGGCCGTTCCGCCCGACCGGTCCGCGACGACCGTCTTGTCACCCGTCTCGTTCAGCGAGTAGCCGAAGCCGACGGCGTCGGTGGCGCCGTCGGCGTCGAAGGTGACCGTCCCGGCCACGGCCGGCGGCCAGCCGTCCTGCGGGAAGTCGGTGGAGGTGACCGTCGGCGCCGTGGCCGGGCCCTGGAAGTCGGTACGGAAGTAGCAGAGCCCGCTCCACTCGCCGGTGGCCCGGCTGTCCGCGGCCCGCACCTGCCAGGCGTACGTCCGGTCGTGCTGGAACAGGTCGTAGCTGAACCGGCCGACGGCCCGCTCGCCGTCGCGGGCGTAGTCGATCCGCTCGATCCGGGCGTCCGGCTGGTCGACGGGCCAGAGCGCGACGGTGGCGGTGAGCTGGTCGGTGCCGCCGGCGTCGTTGCGGTCCTGGTCGTGCACGATCGCCGACAGGCCCAGGTCGCCCCGGCGGACCACCTGGTACGGCTCGGCCGCCGTGCAGTCCCGGCCCGAGGTCTGGAGGCCGGTGGGCACGCCCGGCCGGAAGTTGTGGTCGATGGAGAGGCCGGCCTTGCTGGCGTACTTGCGGGCCAGCGTGGGATCCGACTCGACGGCGGCGGGCAGCCGCAGCGACAGGGTCAGCGTCGAGCTGCCCGCGGCGAGGGCCTGGCGCAGCCCTTCGGTGGCGTCGAAGCCCACGTAGGGGGCCGGGCAACCGGACTGGTCGGGCAGCCGGGTCGTGCCGATCCGGGCCAGGTCGGCCGGCGGCTTGAGCCAGTTCGACTTGGCGGTGTAGGGCGCGGTGCGCCACAACTCGATCTCCGGGCGCTTCGTGCAGTCCGGCGCCGCGGTCTCCTTGACGTCGAGCTTGGCGGACTCGATGTCGGCACCGCGGTAGCGGGAGATGTCGAAGGTGAAGTAGGCCCGCGAGGTGTGCGGGTGGCCCTCCACGTCCAACCAGGTGCCGACCGGCACGTCGCCGGCCCGGTCGATGTTGCTCTTGCTGGGCAGTCTCGAGTCGGTCCAGGCCCAGGAGGTGTTGTTCTCGTAACGCACGTCGTACGCGGCGGCCGGCGCGGCGGTCGCGACGACCGTGCCCGCCGCGACCACCATGGACAACGCGGCGGCGAGCAGACTTCGTCCGCGGGACGGATTCCCAGCGGGTATGAGGGTCATCCCTCATCCACCTTTCCCCGATTTGGCCCCGTGCTCGATCGACGGGGGCAGCGGATGTTATCCGCCGGGGAAGACATTGGGCGATCCCGATTCCGGTGCCGCGGGCCACATTGGACGTCCGGCGGCCGACAACCAGCCGTCGGGTCAGCCTGGGAGGAGGCGGGCGGGCCGGTCGGCGAGTCAGGCGCGGCGGTGCACCAACCGGCCGGCGACCACAGTGGCCAGGCAGCGGCCATCGGCGTCGAAGACGGCCAGGTCGGCCCGGCCGCCGACCACCAGTGCCGGGGGCCGGGCGCCGTCGAGCAGCGCCAGGCCGTTGCGCGTGGCCGCGGCCCGCAGCGCCGGATCGGCCACCTGGGCGGCGCGCACCGCGGCCACGCCGGCCCGGAACAGGGCGTGCACCCGCTCGCGCGGGGTGGGCGCGGGTGGCAGCGGCCCGTCGCGCACCAGCGCCGGACCGAGGCTGCCGGCCCACCGCCGCACCCGCACCCCGGGGTACGCCCGCGTCAGCTCGTCCGCCGGGCCGACCGCGCCGATCCGGTCGCCGTCGACCAGGACGGCGAGGCCGGCGGTCGGCTCGGCGTCGAGGGCCGGCCGCACCAGCGGCGCGGTGTGCAGGGTGAGCACGCTCAGTCGAGGCTGATCGGCCCGAGCATCGGGCGCTTCGCGGTGATCAGGTCACCCGAGGAGCGGCCGGTGAGCCGGCGCTTGATCCAGGGTGCCAGGTGCTGGCCGGCCCAGCGCAGGTCGGCCGCCCGGGCGGCCAGCCACGGGGTCGGCGCGGGGTGCGGCGGCACCATCAGCCACTCCTCGTCGCAGCCCACCCCGAGCGCGGCGAGCACCTGCCCGGCGACCCGCCGGTGCCCGGCCGCCGACAGGTGCAGCCGGTCGGTGCTCCACAGCATCGGGTTGAGGTAGGTGTCGTCGGCGTAGAGATCGACCAGGATCGCACCGTGCCGCTCGGCGACCTCGCCGACCACCCGGTTGAGCAGGGTCACCCGGGGCGCCACCAGCCGCTGTCCGGGGAGCCGGGCCATCACGTCGGCGAACCGGAAGAGCACCACGTCGGCACCGCCGGCCCGCAGCTCACCGATCACATCGTCGAAGCGGGGCACGAAGGAGTCCGGGTCGAAGGTCCGCCGCAGCACGTCGTTGCCGCCGGCCGCGAAGCTGATCAGGTCGGGCTTCATGGCCAGCGCGGCCGGCACCTGCTCCGCGACGATGTTCGGGAAGAGCCGCCCCCGGATCGCCAGGTTGGCGTACCCGAAGTCCGGGCCGGCCTCGGCGGCGAGCCGGGTGGCGACCAGGTCCGCCCAGCCACGGTAGGTCCCATCCGGATACGCGTCGTCCATGCCCTCGGTGAAGCTGTCGCCCACCGCCACGTAGCTGCGCCAGCGCACTGCGCCTCCCTATGACGTCCCGGCAGAGCTGCGTCCCACAGTCTGTCACCGGACCCGGTGGCACCACCGACCCCCGGGCGGTCGACGTGGCGGAGGTCATCGGGCGGCGACCGTGACGGAGACCTCGTCCAGCCAATTGGACAAAAGGGCCGGTCGATCGATCCGGGGCAGAATCCGGCCGCCCGACCGTGGATGATGTTGCCGGTCATCCGGTCCGGAGGCGGGCGGCGTCCGCCACTGCGGGCTGGTCATCGACGGCGCAGACGAGGAACGCATGACCCAGGGACCACCCTCCGCCCTTCCGCCCGGCGCCCAGCCGCAGCTCCCGAGCTGGCCACCGCCCGTCCCCGGGTATGGCCCGCCGGCCCAACCCGGACAGCCCGCGCCGTACCCGGGCGGGCCGGGGCAGGCCGGCTTCGGGCCGTACGCTCCGCAGCCACCGCCGGCGCCGAAGTCCCGGCGGGGCCTGTGGATCGGGGTCGGCGTCGGCGTGCTGGCGCTGACCCTCTGCGCCGGCACCGCGGTCGGCGTCGGCGTCGGGTTGACCCGGCGCGGCGAGGAGCCCCCGAAGGCCGCCGCCGCGGCGAACGGGGTGAGCGTCACCCAGCAGGAGCTGGACGAGCTGCTGAACCGGCACAGCAAGGCGCTCGCCGACAAGGACCTGAAGGCCTACCTGACGCCCTTCGACCCGGCCCGCAAGGAGCTGGTGGCCAGCCAGACCCAGCTCTTCCGGAACCTGGGCAAGCTGCCCCTGGCGGTCGGCCGGTACGGGACGGTCGCCCAGCAGGGCCGGACCAGCGACAGCTTCGGCCGCGGCGTCACCTTCCAGCTCGACGTGTCCTTCGTGCACCAGTTCGACGGCTACGACCTGACCCCGGTCGCCGAGTGGTACCGCTGGACGGTCGTCAAGGAGAGCCGGGACGCGCCGATCAAGGTCACCGCCGTCACCGGGGCGCCGGCCGTGCTCGGCGACTCGAAGACCGTCTACTACCCGGGCCCCTGGGACAAGTGGCCCGACATCCACGTCGAGCAGACCCCGCACACGCTGGTCATCACCGACGCCCGGTCGGCCTCGGCGGCCCGGCGGTACGCCCCGGTCGCCGAGGCGGCCGTGCGGGACGACCTCGCCGCCTGGCAGAGCGGCGGGGCGACCGCCAACACGCCGAAGGGCTTCGTCATCGCCCTGGTCAAGGGCAAGAAGGACCTCGGCTCGCTCTACCGGATCAACAAGGAGAAGACCACCGAGTCCGGCATCTCGATCGGCATGATCTCGGCGGTGAAGGGCGACATCGACATCGGCGGCAGCCGCATCGTGATCGACGTGGCCGACCAGGCATTCTTCGCCCCGGGCGACAAGAAGGGTCCCCGGGAGATCTTCCGGCACGAGCTGGCCCACTCGCTGGTCGCCACCCTGGAGGACGCCGACAAGCAGGACTTCTTCGCGGGCATCGAGAACTGGATCGTCGAGGGCTTCGCCGAATACCTGGCGCACCGGGGCGAGCCGCTGCGCGCCAGCGGCCGGACCGCGCAGGCCCGCGCTCTGCTCCGGTCCGGCTGGGACGGCAAGCTGCCGGACAACTTCGACTGGAGCGTCTCGGAGGACCGGCTCAGCTTCCACTACTGGCTCGGGCACGCGGCGATGACCTACCTCGCCGACACCTACGGCGAGCAGAAGCTCTTCCAGTTCGTGGTGGCCCGCTACCAGGGCGCCACCGCCGAGCAGGCCTGCCAGCGGGTGCTCGGCGTCCCGCTGGCGCAGTTCCAGACGGGCTGGGCGGCGTACGTCCGGGCGCAGGCGCGCTGAGCGGGAACGGAGCGGACGAGATGACGAATCCCCAGATCCCCACGGGCCAGCCCGGGGCGTCCGGCGGCTGGCCCACCGCGCCGCATCAGCAGTGGCCGCAGCAGCCGGCCGGAGCGCCCCAGCCGCCGGTCCCGCCGCCGCTGGCTGCGCCGGCTCCGCAGGCGGTCGCACCGCAGCCTCCATACCAGAGCGCACCGCCGGCGGGGATGCCGCAGGCCGGACCGCCCGGCGCGCCGCAGGTCCCGTACCCCGGAGCGCCGCAGCCGCCGATTCCGGTGGCCGGGCAGCCGGCGTATCCAGTGGCCGGGCAGCCGGCGTACCCCGCAGCCGGGCAGCCGGCATACCCGGTGGCGGGCCAGGCCACGTACCCGCCGAACGGCTGGGCCGGGCCGGGCGGCGCCCCGCCGGCGCCGCCCAAGCGGCGCGGACGACTCGCGCTGCTGCTGGCCGGCGGCCTGGTGGCCGTGCTGGCCGTCGGCGCGGGCACCGCCTACGGCGTCTCCCGGCTGATCGGCGGAGGCTCCGGCGCGGGGGGCGACCTGGAGAGCGCCTGGGTGCTCGACTTTCCCAAGCGGGAGAACATGACCGGGCTCACCGCCTTTGACCAGGAAGACACGTTCGGCGCCTGGCTGGTCGGCGACAACGTGGTACGGGCGCAGGCGGACGGGGTGCTGGCCTACCGGCTCTCCGACGGCGGGCAGGCCTGGGGCGCGCCCGCGCCGGACGGAACCTCGGTCTGCGTCGCGGCCCAGGCGGTGACCGACGGGCGGGGTGCGATCGCGGTCGGCTCCGACAAGTCCTGCAACACCGTGGCCGGGATCGACCTGAACACCGGCAAGGTGACCTGGCAGGCCAGGTTCCCCGCGCCGGTCGTCGAGGGACGCGACACGCTGACCGCGCCGGACCTGTCGGTCGCCGGCCAGCAGGTGATCGTCCGGTCCGAGGACACCCTGATCGGGTGGTCGCTCGCGACCGGAAAGCAGCTCTGGCGCACCACCGGGCACAAGCTGCTGCCGGGACGGGACTGCGGGTTCCAGGACATGCGGGCCGCCGACGACCTGGTGGTGGTCACCTACGGCTGCCCGCGCGGCGGCCAGGTGGACGCCCTCGACCCGGCCACCGGCAAGGTGCGCTGGCGGCAGCGGCTGCCCGAGTCGAAGCTCATCGACGGCGCGCTCGGCGTGCAGCCGCCGATCGGCCTGCCGGGGCTGGGGCACGACGCGTACACGATCCGGGACCCACGGACCGGCAAGGAGGTGGCCTCCTTCACCGACCCGATCGACGGCATCGAGCTGTGGGACGTGCCGCCGAACCGGTCCAACGCGATCGACGGTCCGGCGATCTACGAGTGCCTCGTCGCCGACGACACCCTCTACTTCCCGACGTTCCCAAAGCCGGTGCCGGGCACCGGGCGGTCGGCCGACCAGATCGTCGCGATCGACCTGGCCACCGGGAAGAAGCGTTGGGTGTCCTCCGGCCACAGCGCCAGCAAGGTCCAGCTGATCCGCCGGGACGAACAGGGCGTGCTCGCCTGGGAGGCCGGCGACCGGAAGAAGCTTCCGCCGCGCCTCGTCCGCATCGACCCGGCCACCGGCAAGGTCACCGTGGTGGCCGAGGGGCCGCTCTCGGCCGGCTTCGAGGGCGAGGAGGCCAAGGTCATGGAGCGGGACGGAGTCGTGGTGATCGTGCCCTGGAAGCACGTGGTGGCGGACCGGGCGATCACCGTGCTGCGCTGACCCGAACAGCGCCGCACGAGAAGGGGCGGACCACCGGCCGGTGGTCCGCCCCTTCTCATTCAGGATCAGGCCGCGTACGCCAGCAGCGTCATGTTCCGCAGGGCCGCCGGCTCCTCGACCGTGCCGAGCGGGGTGAAGCTGCTGTCCAGCACGCTGATGCCGGTCGCCCGCTTCACGATCACCTTGTCGTCGGCGGTGAACATGATGCTGCGGATCTCGCCCCCACCCGGCAGGTCCACCACCTTGCTCGTGGTGGTGTCGACCACCGCGAAGCTGTCATCCCGGCGGGACGGGTCGGTGCCGTCCCAACCGACCGAGACGTACCGGCCGTCCATCGACACGCTCTGGGCCCGCCAGCCGCCCCAGTGCGCGGCCTCCTCCTTCCGCGGCGTGTAGGAGTAGTGGCGCGACTGCGTCCCGTCCGTCACATACGGCTTGTGCCGGTCGTCCATCGCGGCCAGCCACCGGCCGTCCACCGACCAGCACCGGTCGGTCTCCTGACCCGGGTCACCATCGACCCGCTTGTTGGCCGCCACGTCGAACAGCACCGACTCCCGGGTCTTCTTGTGCACCATCAACAGGTCGCCGCCCTGCCAGACCAGTGCCCGGGAGTCCAGGCAGCTGACGTCGTCCAGCAGCCTCGTCGCGCCCGGCTTCCCGATCGTGCCCGCCATGAGCACCCCACTGACGTTCCCGTCCGTGCTGTCCTGCACCCAGGCGACCCGCTTGCCGTCCGGCGAGACGGTAAGGGTGTTGGCCTCGCAGCCGTAGGTCACGAACGGCAGCTCGTGGACCACCACATCCGAGCTGCCCCGGACCGCGTGGATCCGATAGTTGTTGGACGTCTTCTCCAGGTAGTACCGGGTGCCGGGGAGCACGGCGGCCGATGCGGCGGGGTTGCTGACCGGAGCCGCGGTGGCGACGGCGGTCGGCGCGTCGGAAGTCGGGGTGGTCTTTCCTCCGCCGCAGGCGGTCAGGCCCACCATCGCGAGCGCGGCCGCCGAGAGGGCCACGACACGGCGGAGGCTACGCAGACGAGCGGTGCGGGCGGCGGGGGTCGGGGCGGCGAAAGCGTTCACGGTTCCGGTCCTCAGGGTCGGTGGCGCATCGGCTTGACGCACTCCCAGACGTCGAGTTCTCGATGGAGGGTTGCCGCCTCGGAGGGCGGAATTTCGGCGAATCTCCGAAACGGGGTTCATCCATGACAAAGGCCCCCGGCGCCAGTGCGCCGGAGGCCTGCCTGGGCGGCCGTGGTGGATCGCTCAGGCCACGTACGCCAGCAGCTTGAGGTCGCGCACGGCGGCCGGCTCCTCGACCGTGCCGAGCGGCGTGAAGGTGCGGTCCAGAACACTGATGCCGGTCACCCGCTTGACGATCACCTTGTCGTCGGCGGTGAACAAGATGCTGCGGATGTCGCCGGTCCCGGGCAGGTCGACCACCTTGCTGGTGATGGTGTCGACCACCGCGAAGCTGCCGTCGTTGCGGGACGGGTCGGTGTTCATCCAGCCGACCGCAACATACCGACCGTCCATCGAGACGCTGCGGACCCGCCAGCCGTCGTGGTGCGCGGCCTCGGCCTTCGGCGGCGTGTAGTGGTAGAAGCGCCACTTGCTCTCGCCGGTGGCGTACGGCCTGCCGCCCTCGGACACGGCGGCCCAGCTGCGCCCGTTGGGCGACCACCACGTGAGGGTCTCGCTCCCCGCGTCGCCGTCGGCCGGCTTGTTCTCCGGCACGTCGATCAGCACCGGCCGGCTGCCATCGTGCACCATCAGCAGGTCGTTCGTGTTCCAGACCAGGGGATTGCTGCCGAGGCAGTTGGCCTTCCCGCGGAAGTTCTCCGCCCGCTCGACGGTCCGCTTCCGAGATCCATCGATCATCGACGTCACCAGGGTGCCGGCATCCTGGGAGGCGCCGCCCTCCACCCAGGCGAGCCGCTCACCGTACGGCGAAATGGTGATCGTGTTACGGAGGCAGCTGCCGGCACCGAGGGGAATCCGGGCGGTCACCTGATCGACGTCGCCCCGAACGGCGTGGATCACCGCCTCCCGGTCGGTCATCCCCAGGTAGTAGCGGGTGCCGGTGAGCACGGCAGCCGAGGAGTCGGGATTGCCGACCGGAGCCGCGGTGGTGACGGCGGCCGGCGCGGCGGACGTCGGGGCGGCGGCCGGCGCGTTGCTGCCCTCGCCGCAGGCGCTCAGGCCCACCATGGTGAGCACGGCGGCCGAGAGCGCCACGGCCCGGCGGAGGCTACGGAAACGGGCGGTGCGGGCGGCGGGGGCAGCGAAGACGCTCACGGTTCCAGTCCTCAGATTCGGTGGCGCAACGGTGTGACGCTCTCCCAGACGTCAGCTCTTCGATGAAGGGTTGCCGCCTCGGAGAGAAAGCTTCGGCGAGTGTGCGCGATCAACTTCAGCCATCGCACAGGCCCCCCAGCGCCAGCGTGCTGAGGGGCCCGGGAGAGCGCGGGATCAGGGCGCGTACGCCAGCAGCCACATGTTGCGGACGGAGGCGGTTTCGGTGACCGTCCCGAGCGGCGAGAAGTTGCTGTCCAGCACGGTGATGCCGGTCGCCCGCTTCACGATCACCTTGCGGTCGACGGTGAACGTGATGCTGCGGATCTGACCCTGAACCGGCAGGTCCACCACCTTGCTGGTGGTGGTGTCGACCACCGCGAAACTGTCGTCGTGGCGCTGCGGGTCGGTGCCTACCCAACCGACGGAGACGTACCGGCCGTCCATCGACACGCTGCGCGCCTGCCAGCCGCCCCAGTGCTCGGCCTCGGCCTTCGGCGGCGTGTAGGAGTACGGGCGCCCCTGCGTCTCGTCCGCCACGTACGGCTTGCCCTCCGCCACGGCCGCCAGCCACCTGCCATCGGCCGACCAGCACCGGTCGGTCTCCTGACCCGGGTCACCGTTGACCCGCTTGTTGGCCGCCACGTCGAACAGCACCGACTGACCGCTCTTCTTGCGCACCATCAGCAGGTCGCTGCCCTGCCAGACCAGCGCCCGGGGACCGAGGCAGTTGACGTCGTCCAGCAGTCTCGTCGACTCCGGCTCGCCGAGCATGCCGGCCAGGAGCACACCGCTCTGGTCGCCGTCGGTGCTGTCCTGTACCCAGGCCACCCGCCGGCCGTCCGGCGAGACGGTGAGGGTGCTCGCCTCGCAGCCGTAGCTCTTCTCGATCGGGATCTGGTGGACCACCCGGTCGGAGCCGCCCCGGACGGCGTGGATCCGGACCTTGGTGGACGTGGTCTCCAGGTAGTACCGGGTTCCGCCGAGGACGGACGCCGGCTTGACCGGCGAGTTGGTCGGTTCGGCGCTCGCCGAAGGGTCCGGGGTCGGGGTGACCTCGACCGGGGGCACGGTGACGGTGGTCGACGGGCCGGCGGGCTGGGGCAGGGGCGCCTGCCCGTTCGGCCGGATCGCCAGGGCGGTCCCGGTGGCGGCGGCGACCATCACCAGCGCGGCGGCCGAGGTGGCCACGGCTCGCTGGACGCCGAGCCGGCGGGAGGTACGCAGGGCGCGGTCCCGTAGGTCGACCGGGGTGACCTCCTCGGCCAGGTCGGCCAGGTCGAACCGGAGGCGGTCGTGGTTCATCGGGTGCTCCCTTCCAGGACGTACAGCTCGGCGAGTTCCGGGGCGACGGTGCGTAACTTGGCCAGGGCCTTCGAGGTCTGGCTCTTGACGGTGCCGACGGTGACGCCGAGCAGGTCGGCGGCCTCGGCCTCGGTGCGGTCCTCGAAGAACCGCAGCACCAGCACGGCCCGCTGCTTGGCGGAGAGTTTCGCCAGCGCGGCCCGGAGGGTGAGCCGGAGCGTGGTCTGGTGCGCGTGGTCCGGGGCCGAGTCGCCTCCGCGCGGCTCGGGCAGGTCGCCCGGCATCGACTCGGCCACCCGGCGCCGCCGCCACCAGGAGACTTGCAGGTGGTACATGATCTTGCGGGTGTACGCCTCGGCGTTGCCGCTGTCATGCAGCCGGCTCCACGAGCGGTGGGTGCGCGCCAGAGCGGACTGGACGAGATCCTCAGCCAGATGCTGGTCGCCGGTCAGCAGGTAGGCCGAACGCAGCAGTGCGGGGGTGCGAGTTCGCACGAACGAGTCGAACTCACTCAGGAGAGGGTCCACACGAGCCGATCCTTGGGGTGAGGTGGTGCGTTCATCGTGACGCCCTTCCAGACGTCAGCCCACCGCGCCATGGTTGCCGGCGGATCACCGATTTTCGCCGATGCCTTTTCGGTACGGCCCCCAGGCCACGAACCGCTCGAACAGCTCGCGGGGCGTCGGGCCGTCGTGCGGGTTCAGCCGGAACAGGTCGTGTGTCGCCTCGTGATAGAGCCCGGACAGGTAAATGGCCAGCTCCACGGGCCTGTCGTCGTACTCGACCCGGAGCAGCAGCCGGGCCTCGGCGCAGGGCCACGGCAGCCCGCAGGCCCGGCACACCCACAGGGGCCGGATCGGCAGGTGCGGTGGGTGGCCCGGCGGATAGGCCCGCGGCCGTTCGGGGTGCGGCCCGAGCCGGGGTACGGGAAGCGGGAACGTCACCAGGCACCTCCGTTGGCGCGCCACTCCTGCCCCCGGGTCAGCCGGCCCGGGCTGCCCGGCCGCATGCTCGGGATGACCCGGATGGGCTCGCGCATCCAGTCCGGCAGGTCGGTGCCGCGTTCCCGGTAGGGCAGCGGCGGCGGGGGGACGGCGGCGCGGCACCGGAACCAGCGCATCTCGGCTTCCTCTCATCGGTACGGGGGATCGGGGCCACCCCGGCATCGGGCGGATCCGGGGCGGCCCCGCGGCGGGCCGGACGGGAAGCGGCTCGCTGCGTGACAGTCTGCTGTGGACGCAACTACGCTCGGAAGGCATCGAGGTCGGTCGTGGCGAGGTCAGGTCGGCCGCTGGCGAGGTGCCGCGGCCCCATGGAGACGACCGGGAAATCGTGGAGGAAGCGTGGAAGGTGAGCCGACCGCAGAGTTGATCCGGGTCCAACTCCGGCGACTTCGGCTCAAGGCCGAGCTGAGTCAGGAGGAGTTCGGGAAGCTGGTCCACTTCTCCGGGTCGCAGGTGTCGGCCGTGGAACTGGGCCAACGGCCGCTCGACCGGTTCTTCCTCAAGCGCGCCGATGAGGTGCTGGGCACGGGCGGGCTGCTGACCTCCCTGCTCAAGCTCGCCGAACGCGACGGCCAACCGAGCTGGCTACGGCCATGGCTCGATGCCGAGCGCGATGCGCAGCTGCTCTCGTGCTACCACCCGACGCTCATCCCCGGTCTCCTTCAGACGGAGAACTACGCCCGCGCGGTGATCCGGGCCGACGACATGCTGAGTGACGACGAGGTGGACAGGCGAGTGGCGATCCGGTTGGACCGACAGGCGGTTCTCAGCCGGCAACAGCCGCCCAAGCTTGTGGCGATGATCGAGGAGGCCGTGCTCCGTCGGGCTGACGAGAGCTTCCGAGGGCTCATGAGCCAGCAGATCGCCCACCTGATCCAGTGCGTCGAGCATCCGCACATCAGCGTGCACGTCATCCCATCGGATATCAGCACGCACGTTGGACTCGCCGGTCCCTTCACCCTTGCGCGGGGCGACGACGGCGGATGGATCGGCCACCTGGAGAACCAGCTCGGCGGCGCAACGGTCGACAAGGACGAAGACGTGGCTAGTCTGGTCGCGAGATGGGAGAGCGTCCGCAGCGAGGCGCTGCCTCGCCGGCAGTCGATCGAGCTGATGAAGGAAGTGATCACGTCATGGAGCCGATCGGCGCCACCTGGCGCAAGTCCAGCCGCAGCGGCAACGGCGAGTGCGTCGAGGTGGCCGACAACCTCCCCGGCGTCGTCGGCGTACGCGACAGCAAGGACCCCGCCGGCCCGATCCTCACCTTCACCCCCGAGACCTGGCGCACCTTCATCACGCACGCCAAGCGCCACTGACGGCAGCGCCCCTACTTCGCTTCGCCGTCCAGATACCACGTTCCGGTGTGCTGCGCGTCGCGCAGCCAGTGGGCACGGGGCTTCTCGTCGGGCCGAGGCGCCCAGTCACGGAAGGGCAGGTACGCCACCCGCCAGGCGATGATCACGAAGAAGTAGAGGACCACCGGGCCGAGCAGGCACAACAGCACATCCCGTCGCCGATATGAAGCGCGCGGCGCGAGCCACGCCACCATCACCGCCGGGACCGTCACCCACGCCAAGTCGACCAACGGCCCCGCGCCCACCCTCGCCCGAACCATCTCGGAAATGATGACGGGCGGCACCGTCACCGCGACCACGAGCAGCCCGGCGATCAGCGTGCGCAACACCGGCCCGCGCGGCGGACGCGAGGTGGGTAGGACATCGGCCACAATCCGGGATCGTACGAGCCGACCGCGACCACCGCTGCGCCAAGTAGAGCCGAGCTCCGCCAGGTTGATCAATCGCTCGCGGTCTTGGTCAGGCCGTCATGGGACAACGCCCGCCGACAAGCGGCTCTATGGTCCTGACATGGGAGCGATCAAGCCGTGGCAACTGCTCGTCCTGACCGTCTGCTGTTTGCTGCCGGCGGCCGCAGCGGTAATCGCGGGCGTGTGGGCCGTACGGCGGTCCCGGCGGCAGGGGTAGCGCCTCCCGCACCCGCTGCCGTTCCGCGTCCAGCTGCGGCCAGTCTTCGCGGATGGCTGCGTCCGCCTCGGCCAGCCAGCGCCGCAGCTGCGCGCCGTCGTCGCCGTACGGCCTCGCGGTGGCGTCGTGGATGCTGGGCAGGCCGACGACGAGCGCCAGCGCGTCACTCAGGCCGTACCGCCCAGCGCGGGGATGTGCTGGCCCGTACCCCAGCCGGCGGGGCCTTACGGCTCGCCGCCGATGCCGTACGGGCCGCCACCCGTGCCGCCGCCCGTGGTGAAGAAGTCGAAGCGCTGGCTCTGGATCATTTTATGCGGCAGTGGTCCGCGTACGTGATCGCCAAGGCACGCTGACCCCCGAGCGGGGGGTGAATTGGATCGCCCGCCCGGCCGCGCGGGTCGTACGCTGCGGCAATGCTGCTGCGCATGTCGACTCTGCTGCTCCGGACCCTGCGCGAGGACCCGGCCGACGCGGAGGTGCCGAGCCACCGGCTCCTGCTCCGTGCCGGCTACGTCCGCCGCGCCGCCCCGGGCGGCTACACCTGGCTGCCGCTGGGCAAGCTGGTGCTGGAGCGGGTGACCGAGATCGTCCGCTCGGAGATGGCGGCGATCGGCGACCAGGAGGTGTACTTCCCGGCGCTGCTCCCGGCCGAGCCGTACCGGACCAGCGGCCGGTGGACGGAGTACGGCGACGACATCTTCACCCTCGCCGACCGGAAGGGCGCCGAGCACCTGCTCGCCCCGACCCACGAGGAGATGGCCGCGCTGCTGGTGAAGGACCTCTTCACCTCCTACCGGGACTTCCCGGTGACGCTCTTCCAGATCCAGACGAAGTTCCGCGACGAGGCCCGGCCCCGGGCCGGCCTGCTGCGCGGGCGCGAGTTCCTGATGAAGGACGCGTACTCCTTCGACCTGGACCAGGCGGGACTGCAGCGGGCCTACGACCGGCACCGCGCCGCGTACCAGAAGATCTTCACCCGGCTCGGGCTCGACTTCACCGTGGTGCACGCGATGTCCGGGGCGATGGGCGGCTCGGCGTCGGAGGAGTTCCTGGCCGCCACCCAGGTCGGCGAGGACACCTTCGTCGGCTGCACCGCCTGCGACTACGCGGCCAACACGGAGGCGGTGGTGACCCGCGCCCCGGACGCCGGGGACCCGGACGCCCACCCGGCGACCGAGGTGCACGACACCCCGGAGACGCCGACCATCGCGTCCCTGGTCGAGCTGGCCAACGCCCGCGCGCTCGCCGGCCGCACCGACTGGACCGCCGCCGACACGCTGAAGAACGTGGTGCTGACCGTCCGCCGGCCCGGCGCGGAGCAGGCGGAACTGCTGGTGATCGGGCTGCCCGGCGACCGCGAGGCGGACCTGAAGCGGGTCGAGGCCGCGGTGCACCCGGCCACCGTGGCGGTCTTCGACGACTGGCCGGCCCACCCCGAACTGGTCCGCGGCTACCTCGGGCCGCAGCTCCTCGCCAAGTACGACGTCCGCTACCTGGTCGACCCCCGGGTGGTGCCCGGCACCACCTGGCTGACCGGGGCGAACGAGCCGGGTCGGCACGCCACCAACGTGGTCTGTGGGCGGGACTTCACCCCGGACGGCACGATCGAGGCCGCCGAGGTGCGGCCCGGCGACCCCTGCCCGGCCTGCGGCGACGGCGAGCTGACCATGCGCCGCGGCATCGAGGTGGGGCACATCTTCCAGCTCGGCCGCCGGTTCACCGACGCCTTCGCGGTCGATGTGCTCGGCCCGCAGGGCAAGCCGGTCCGGCCCACCATGGGCTGCTACGGCATCGGCGTCTCCCGGGCGGTCGCCGCGGTCGCCGAACAGCACCACGACGACCGCGGGCTCGTCTGGCCGGCGGCGGTCGCGCCGTGCGACGTACACCTGATCGCCGCCGGGAAGGGGCCGCAGCTCGACGCGGCGCTCGACCTCGGCGGACGGCTCGCCACGGCCGGCCTGCGGGTGCTGGTCGACGACCGCACGCACGTCTCGGCCGGGGTGAAGTTCGCCGACGCCGAGCTGATCGGCATCCCGCGCGCCGTCGTGGTCGGCCGCCGTCTCGCCGAGGGGTACGTCGAGCTGCGCGACCGGGCCACCGGCGAGCGGACCGAACTGCCGGTGGACGGCCTGGTGGACCGCCTGCTCGACGAGGTGGCCAGGGCGCGCCGGGACGGGGTGTAGCGGACGCGCCACGGGGTACCGCTCTCGGATCGACCGAGGTGTTTTCGGAGGCTCTCATGTATCGGGTCAGCGACGTGATGACGAAGCAGGTCGTCTACCTGCCGGCGGAGACGCCGCTGGACGAGGCGGCCAGGGTGATGAAGGAGTCGGACATCGGCGACGTGGTGGTCACCGACGGGGCCACCCTCGCCGGCATGCTGACCGACCGCGACATCGTGGTCCGGGCGGTCGCCGAGCGGGCCGACCCGGCGAAGACCACGATCGGTTCGATCATCACCCGCGAGGTGGTGATGATCGAACAGCACTCCACGGCGAGCGAAGCGGCCGCGTTGATGCGCGAGCGCAACATCCGCCGGGTGCTGGTCTGCGACAACGATCGCAAGCTCGTCGGCATCGTCTCCCTGGGCGATCTCGCGATGCAGCTGGAACCCAGTTCGGCCCTCAGCGACATCAGCGAGGCCGCCCCCAACATGTGAAAGGAGGGGCCCCTTATTGACAGGCCGACTCGGACGGCGACGATGCGCTGCGGATAGCCTCGGGGAATGCCCGAGATGCCGAGCAAGCTGGCCGAGATCGTCGACGAATTCGCCGCCGCGCCACGCGACGTGGTGCTGGAGATGCTGCTGGAGTTCGCCGACGTGATCCCGCCCCTGCCCGAGGGGGTGGACCGGGCCGAGCTGGAGCAGGTCCCGGAGTGCCAGACGGCGTTCTTCCTGCGCGCCGAGGTCAACCCGGACAAGACGGTGAGCACCATCTTCGACTGCCCGCCGGAAGCGCCCACCACCCGCGCGTTCGCCGGCATCCTCGCCGAGGGACTGGCCGGGGCCACCGCCGAGGAGGTGCTGGCCGTGCCGGACGACCTCTACCAGCGGATGGGGCTCGCCCAGGCGATCAGCCCGCTGCGGGTACGCGGCGGCACGGCGATCCTGGCCCGGCTGAAGCGCCAGGTCCGGGAACAGACTTCCTGATCAACGGGTTGTCGCTGGTCATGGAGATCGAGATCTACGCCGACGTGGTGTGCCCCTGGTGCTGGATCGGCAAGCGCCGGCTGGAGCAGGCCCTGGAGTCGTACGACGGTGAGGTCACCGTCAGGTACCGTCCGTTCCAGCTCGACCCGACGCCGGTGACCGAGCCGAAGCCGCTGATCGAGGCGCTGGGTGCGAAGTTCGGCGGCCGGGACAAGGCCGAAGGGATGGCCGCCCACGTCACCCAGGTCGCCGCCGGAGCGGGCATCGAGATGCACTTCGACCGCGCGGTGGCCGCCAACACCTTCGAGGCGCACCGCCTGGTCCGGTTCGCCGCCGAGCGCGGCCGCTCGGCCGAGCTGGTGGAGCGGCTCTACCGAGCGCACTTCCAGGACGGGATCGACGTCGGGTCGAAGGACGCGCTGGTCAAGCTCGCCGCCGAGGTCGGCCTGGACGAGGCGGAGACCCGGGGCTACCTGGAGTCGAACGTCGGCCGACGCGAGGTGGCCGCCGACCTGACCGCCGCACACCAGCTCGGCGTCTCGAGCGTGCCCACCTTCGTGCTCGCCGGGAAGTACGCCGTCACCGGCGCCCAGGAGCCGGAAGTGCTGCTCGCCGCCCTGCGCGAGGTCGAGCAGCGGGAGTCCGCCGCCTGAGACATCGATGCGCGTGAGGTTTCACGTGGAACAAGATCGATGCCGGTGGTGATCTAGGCCGCCCTGGCCAGGTCCTCCACCACCGTTGCCCCGGGCAGCGCGCCGAGCGCGGGCCCGGGCAACGCGATCTTGCTGTGCCGTACGCCGGACCCGATGATCACGTGCGGTATGGCGATCACCCGCGAGTCCACCAGGATCGGCCAGTCCTCGGGCAGGCCGATCGGGGTGATCCCGCCGTACTCCATCCCGGTCAACTCGACCGCGTCGGCCATCGGGGCGAAGCTCGCCTTGCGCACGTCCAGCATCCGGCGGACCACGCCGTTCACGTCGGCCCGGGTGGTGGCGAGCACCATGCACGCCGCGTACCGGATCTCCCCACCCCGCTTGCCGGCGACCACCACGCAGTTCGCCGACTCCTCCAGCCCCACCTCGTACGCCGCGCAGAACGCCGCCGTGTCGGCCAGCTCGGCGTCGATCGGGGCGACCAGCACGTCGTCGACGTCCACCGGCGCCTCGTCCGGCCACCGCTCGATCGCCGCGGCGACCGGCGGCGCCAGCAGGTCCAGGCGGGTACGGGCGGGCTCGGTCTTCAGCGTCCCCATCACGGCTGCGATCCTCGCATCCGCCACCCGGTTCCGCTCACCGACGGGCCGACCCGTCCCGGCCGTCGGACCTCAGCTGCCGGTGAGGAAGGCGTTCTCGCGGGCGAACGTCCGGTCCTGGTGGGCCGCGAGTTCCTCGGCCCGCACCAGCTTGGCGCGGTGCGCCTCCACGTCCTCGATGCCGTGCCGGACACCCAGCCGGATCACGCCGTAGAGGAAGACGAAACCGAACACGTACAGGATCACGGTGGTGACGAAGACCAGCATGCGGTCACGGTAGAGCGGCCCGGAATCGCAGAAGGTTTCATTTCCGGCCCGTTCCCCCGTACGTGTCGGCCGGTGGTCGGCCCAGGTCGGGGTGGCGGTGGTACGTGAGCCCGCCCGAGCGCGGCGCCCGGCCGAGCCGTGAGCGGGGCGGATGCCGGCTGGTTCGTGGTCGGTGCCGACAATCCGTAGCTGGCGCCGGCACCCATGTGGGGGTCACGCCGATGTCCCGGCCGATCGGAACGCCGATGTCCCGGCCGATCGGCAGGTCTCCGGACGCTGTCGAGCTGATGTCATTGACGACTCAGGCCCGACCGTGGAGGCCCGGTTTGTCCGTCATGGCGGCACGCCACCGGTAGGCAGAGAGCCGTTGCCGCCCCGCGTGAGTCGTTGACGTCATCAACTCGACAGCGTCCTGAGGAAACACCGGTCGCCCGGAAACGCGGGACCAGACGATCACGCGGACCACCGGCGGGCAGCGAGGCCAGCCGGCCCGGAAAGACCAGTGCCGGGGCCCGGACCCTGGCCAGCCAGAGCCGGGCCGGCCAGAGCCGGGCCGGCCAGAGCCGGGCCACCCAGAGCCGGGCCGGCCCAGAGCCGGGCAGCCAGGGCGGTCAGGCCGTGGCCGCCGGGCGGAGCACCACCCGGCCGGCGAGCAGCACCCCGACCAGCGCGCAGCCGGCCGCCACGGCCAGGGTGAGCGCGTACTGCGCCGGCCCGGGAGCCGCGCCGGCGGCCAGCACCGCGCCGGTCAGCGCCAGCACGGTGGCCGCGGCCAGCGAGTCGCCCAGTTGCAGGGCGGAACTGTTGCGGCCCTGCTCGTCGGGGGCGGAGAGCGCCAGGGTGAGCACCGACAGGGACGGGTAGAGCAGCCCCATGCCGAGGCCCGCGACGGCCCAGGCGAGCACCGCAGCCGCCACCGGCACGCCGGGCAGCAGGGCCAGCGTGACCCCGGCCGTGCCGGTGGCGACGCAGGCCAGGCCGGCCCGGGGCAGGGTGGCGGCGGAGCGCGGCGTGGCGAGCCGGCCCTGGATCCACGAACCGACCGACCAGGCCAGCGCCCCGACGGTCAGCACCAGGCCGGCCGCGGTCGGCGAGAAGTGCCGTTCCCGGGAGAGCATCAGCGGGATCACCACCTCCGCCCCGGCGAACGCCGCCGAGGCGAGCCCTCGCAGGCCGATCACCGTCGGCAGCCCGCGGGCGGCCCGCAGGAAGCCGGCCGGCAGCAGCCGCGGAACGCAGACCAGCAGCCCGACCAGCGCCGCCCCGACCAGACCGACGGCGAGCGCACCGCGCTGCTGCCCCCCGTAGTGCAGCAGTGCGGCGCTCGCCCCCGCCCCGCAGGCCCAGCCGATCCGGGCCAGCGCGCCGGCCGCCGGCCGGACCCGGTCCGCCGCGCCCAGCGCCCGCAGCCCGGGCTGGATCAGCAGCACCGCCGGCACCGCGACGAGCGGCACCGCGAGGAATACCCACCGCCAGCCCAGATGCTCGACGATGAGACCGGCCAGCGCCGGACCGACCAGCGACGGCACCACCCAGGCCGCGGCGAACGCGGCGAAGACCTTGCGCCGCAACTCCTCCGGGTACGCCTGCCCGACGATCACGTACAGCGCGACGGAGAGGAGGCCGGAGCCGAAGCCCTGCACCACCCGGCCGACGACTAGCACCCCCATCGTCGGGGCCGCCCCGGCGACCACCAGCCCCGCCACGAACCAGGCCACCCCGTGCCACATCGACGCCCGCGGGCCGCGCGCGTCGCACCAGATGCCGGAGACCACCATGGCCACGACGCCGGAGGCGAACGGGCCACCGAAGGCGAGGGCGTACAGGCTCAACCCGTCGAGGCTGCGGGCCACCGTGGGCATCGCGGTGCCCACCGCGAGGGCCTCGAACGCCAGCAGGGACACCAGCGCCACGCTGCCGACGGTCATCGCCCGCAGGCGCGGCGAGTACAGGCGGACGGGCGGGGTCGATGGAACGGCGGTGGCGGTCGACATGGGCACAAGCTTGGGACCTCAACGTGGGTTGAGGTCAACGGTGAGCCCCGTCTCGTCAGGCCGACTCGAGCGCCTCACCGATGCCCTTGACCAATCCGGACATGTGCTGATCGGCCAGGAGATGCCCGGCGGTGATCACCAGGGCCATCGGCCACTCGATGACCTGGAGAGCGGCGAGCACGCCCAGCCCCGCGTAGTAGACGACCTTGTCCGGCGGGGGCACCGCAACCTCGCCCAGCATCGGGATCTCCACCCGTCGGCAGTAGGTGTTGAGCGTCTCGTGCGACCCACTGAGGTGCCGCGTCAGCGTGCTCATCTCCGCCTCCCCGTTCCGACGACCACGATCGGCGTGCGAGCGGCATTCCACCGGCGACCCGGTCCATGCCCCGGGCAGCGAGGAATTTTGCCCTGCTGAGGGGGCATAACGGACGCCCGGCCGGGAAGTCGGCCCGCCGGGACGAGGGCGCGGGAGGCGAGATGGCGCACGGCGAGCACGGCCACGGGAGCACCGGGGAGCGGGGCCGACCGCTCGGCCGTACGCCTCGATGACCTCCCTGGGCCGGTACGCCGGCCTCCTGCTGTCGCCGGCCACGGTGCCGGTCGCTGCCGCACGGGTCGCCCGTACCGTCGCCACCGCCGTTCCGGGCGCCGCCCGGGCCACCGCCTCGGCGGCGCAGCACGCGGCCCCCCGCACGGTCGGCGAGGCGGCAGGCGGCGTCGGCGCGGCGGCCGGCCGGCTGGCCCGGCTCGCCGGGCTCACCCGCCGCCGGGTCTGGTCCTGGGACGGCCGGCACCACATCGAGGTGCACGGCGTCTGCCAGGACGGCGGTGACGGTCTGGCCCGGCAGGTCGAGGCGGCGCTGGAACGGATACCCGGAGTGGCCTGGGCCCGGGTGAACGCGCCGTCCGGCCGGGTGGTCGTCGCCGTCGAGGAGCCGAAACCGAAACTGCGCGAGCTGATCGCCACGGTGGCGCGCGCCGAGCGGACGTGCCCGTACGAGCCGGACCCGGAGATCCCGCCGCCGCACCCGCCCGAGGAGGGCCCCGCACGCCCCGCACCCTGGGCGCGCTGGTCTCCGACGGGCTCGGCCTGACCATCTCGGCGGCCACCCGCATCCTGCCGTTCACCCCGGTTCCGGGTGAGGTGGCCGGCTTCCTCAGCGCGGTCGACCTGCATCCGAGGCTGCACGCGCTGGCCGGTCGGGGACTGCGCGCAGACCCCCGCGCCGAGGTGATCTTCCCGCTCGTCGAGGCGGTCGTGCAGGGCCTCACCGGCGGCTGGGCCGGCATCGTGCTGGACGGCGCGCAGCGGGTGGTCCAGTGGGGCGAGGCGCGGGCCCAGCTCGCCGCCTGGTCGAAGGCCGAGCCGAGGCTGACCGGCAGCCCCGAGCGGGCCGTCGCCCGGGTGCCGGACGGGGAGCGCCCCTGCGCCGTCCCCGACGGCCCGGCCGAACGGTACATCTCCCGGGCGCTGGCGGTCGGGGCGGCGGCCGGCGCGGCGGCGGCGCCGGTGGCCGGCGGGAAACGGGCCGCCGCGCTGGCCCTCTCCTCGCTGCCCAAGGCGCCGGGAAGCGGTCGTGAGGGGTACGCCGCCCAACTCGGCCGGATGCTGGCCCGGCGCGGGGTCATCGCCATGGACCGCAGCGTGCTGCGCGAGCTGGACCGGATCGACACGGTGGTGCTGGACGCCCGGGTGCTCGGCTCGGACCGGGGCGTCCTGGCCGACCTGGCGCCCCTGCCCGGCGCGGACACCGGGCAGGTGGCCGCCCGGGCCTTCGCCCTGTTCGATCCGGCGGAGCCGGACGGGGTACGGCAGGCCGACGGCTGGCGGCTCGGCCCGCTGAACCGGATCGACGCCCACGATCCCGGGGACACCCCGGACAGCCGGCGGCTCCGCGAGGACGGCGGCCGGCTGCTCGGCCTGGCGGACGGCGACACCCTCGCCGCGGTCGTCCGGGTCGAGCCGGAGCCCGCGCCCGGCGTGGACGTCCTGCCCACCGCCGTCCGCCAGGCCGGCCTGCGGCTCGTGGTGGCCGGTGACGACGACGGCCGGTACGGCTTCGCCGACGCGTTGCTGCCTGGCGGCGCCCACCTCGCCGACTCGGTACGCGCCCTGCAACGGGAGGGCGCCGTCGTCATGCTGGTCTCCGGCGACCGGGCCGGGCTGGCAGCCGCCGACTGCGGGCTCGGCGTGTCCGCCCCGGACGACCTCCCGCCGTGGGGCGCGCACCTGCTGGTCGGCGACGACCTGCGGATTCCCGCGCTGCTGATCGACGCCACCGGGGTGGCCCGCCGGATGACCGGGCAGAACATCCGGATCGCGATGGCCGGCAGCGGTCTCGGCGCGCTCGGCGCGTTCACCGCCGCACCCGAACTGCTGCCCGGTCGGACCTACGCCGCGGTCAACGGCGCCGCCGCGCTCGCCTTCGCACATGGCGTGTGGCGGGCGCACCGGCTGCCGGACCGCACCCGCACCCCGTCCCCCGCGCTGACCGTGTGGCACCTGATGCCGGTGCAGACCGCCCTCGACCAGCTCGGCACCGACCCGAACGGGTTGACCAGCGAGGAGGCGGCCCGCCGCCGCCGGGAGGTGACCGGCGGCGGGGCCGGCCCCGCCGGGCTGCTCCGGGTCTTCGTGGAGGAGCTGTCCAACCCGCTCACCCCGGTGCTCGCCGCCGGGGCGGTGCTCTCCGCCGCATTCGGCTCGCTGGTCGACGCGGCGCTCGTCGGCGGCGTGGTCGGCGGATCGGCGCTGGTCGGCGCGGTGCACCAGCGCAACACCGAGCGCTCCCTGTCCGAGCTGCTGTCCCGCTCCGCGGTGACCGCGCGGGTGTTCCGGGACGGCGTCGAGCAGGTGGTGCCGGCCGAGGACCTGGTGGCCGGGGACGTGGTCGCGGTCGGCGCCGGGGACGCCATCCCGGCCGACTGCCGGCTGATCAGCTCGGACGGGCTGGAGGCCGACGAGTCATCGCTGACCGGCGAGTCGCTGCCGGTGGCCAAGTCCCCCGAGCCGGTGGTCGCGGCGGCCGTCGCCGAGCGCCACTCCATGCTCTACGAGGGCACCACCGTCGCCGCCGGCCACGGCACCGCGGTCGTGGTGGCGACCGGGGAGGAGACCGAGGCGGGACGGAGCCTCGCCCTGGCCCGGCAGGCCCCGCCGGCCAGCGGGGTGGAGGCCCGGCTCGGAAAGCTGACCAACGCGGCCGTACCGCTCGCGGCCGGCTCGGCGATCGCGGTGGCCGGGGCGGGACTGCTCCGGGGCGTACCCCTGGCGGCTACGGCGGCGACCGCCGCGAACCTGGCCGTGGCCTCGGTGCCTGAGGGGCTGCCGTTCCTGGTCAGCGCCGCGCAGCTGGCGGCGGCGCGGCGGCTGGCCGAGCACGGCGCGCTGGTCCGCAACCCCCGGACCATCGAGGCGCTGGGCCGGGTCGACGTGCTCTGCTTCGACAAGACCGGCACCCTGACCGAGGGGAAGCTGCTGCTGGCCGGGGTGGGCTCCGGCGACGACCGGTACGCCCCACCCGATCGGCTGGACCAGCCGCTGCGGCTGACCCTGGCCACGGCGCTGCGGGCCACCCCGCCGGCGGCCGACCCGGACGAGTTGCCCCAGCAGACCGACCGGGCGGTCCGCCGGGGCGCGGGCACGGCCGGGGTGGTGGAGCAGACCGGCGCGGCGGCCTGGACGGCGGTGGGCGGGCTGCCGTTCGAGCCGTCCCGGGGCTACCACGCCACAGTCGGGCGCGACGCCGACGGCCTGCTGCTCAGCGTCAAGGGCGCCCCCGAGTCGGTGCTGCCGCGCTGCACGGCCCGGCGGACCGAGCGGGGCGACGAGCCGCTGGACGGGATCGGCCGGGACGGGCTGCACGCCATGCTCGCCGAACGGGCCGGGGCCGGGCATCGGATCCTCGCCGTCGCCGAGTGCCGGATCGGCACCGAGTCAGTCAACGACGAGCAGGTGGAGGGGCTGGTCTTCCTCGGCTTCCTGGCCCTCGCCGACGGGGTGCGGGAGAGCGCGGCGCCCGCGGTCCGCCGGATCCGGCAGGCCGGCGTGCACACCATCATGATCACCGGTGACCATCCGGCCACCGCCGCGGCGATCGCCGCGACGATCAGTCCCGACCACGGCGAGCAGCAGGTGGTCACCGCGACCGACCTGGACCGGCTCGACGACGAGGCGCTGGCCGCGCGGCTGATGGCGACCGACGTGGTGGCCCGGTGCACCCCGGCGCACAAGGTCCGCATCATCCAGGCGCTGCAGCGGCACGGGCGGACCGTGGCGATGACCGGGGACGGCGCCAACGACGCGCCGGCGATCCGGCTGGCCGACGTGGGCATCGCGCTCGGCCAGCGGGGCACCCCGGCGGCGCGCGCCGCCGCCGACCTGGTGGTCACCGACGACCGGCTGGAGACGATCATCGCCACCCTGGTGGAGGGCCGGGCGATGTGGTCCTCGGTCCGCCACGCGCTGAGCATCCTCGTCGGCGGCAACCTCGGCGAGATCGCGTTCAGCATCCTGACCGCCGCCAGCACCGGCCGGTCCGCGCTGACCGGCCGGCAACTGCTCCTGGTCAACCTGCTCACCGACCTGGTGCCGGCGCTGGCCATCGCGGTCCGGCCGCCCGCCTCGGACCGGGCCGACCACCTGCTGCGGGAGGGGCCGGACAGCTCCCTCGGCGAGACGATGACCCGGGAGATCGCGCTGCGGGCGGGGGCCACCACGCTGGGCGCGACCGCCGGTTGGACGCTGGCCCGGTACACCGGGCGGAACCGCCGGGCCGGCACCGTCGCGCTCGCCTCCCTCGTCGGCACCCAGCTCGGCCAGACCGTGCTGGCCGGCGGGACCAGCCCGACCGTCCTGGCCTCCACCGCCGCCTCGATCGGGGTGCTGGTGGCGGTGGTGCAGACCCCCGGGGTCAGCCAGTTCTTCGGCTGCACCCCGCTCGGCCCGGTGGGCTGGACCATCGCCGCCGGCTCCGCGCTCGGCGCCACCTTCGCCAACGGCGCGCTCACCCGGCTGGTCGACCGCCTCCCGCAGCACGGCCTCCACCCGCATGGGCCGACCGATCAGGGGTACGGCGCCTGAGGTGACCTTTGTCGGCACGGCGACGACACCCTGACCGGGCGCCACCCGGCCCGGCGGGGACGGCGAACCGCCGCCCTCCCCGGCGCGGGCCGGAACAGGGCGGCGGTCGGGTCGAACGGGTCAGACGCGCTCGGAGATGGCCTCGATGAGGTCGCCCACCGGGCGCTCGGGCAGCGACCGGGCCACGTCGGCGACGGCCACGATGCCGACGAGTTCGTGCCCGTCGATCACCGGCAGCCGGCGTACCTTGTGCTTGCCCATGGTCCGCAGGATCTCGGCCGCGTCGTCGTCCGCGCCGATGGTCACGGCCTCACCCTGGGCCAGCTCACCCGCGGTCACGCTGCCCGGGTCGCGGCCCTCGGCGAGCACCTTCACCACGATGTCCCGGTCGGTCAGCATGCCCCGGAGGCGGTTGTCGTCGCCGCAGATCGGCAGCGAACCCACCCCCAGCTCGGCCATTCGCCGGGCGGCCGTACGCAGGTCGTCCTGCTCCCGAACACAGCTCACGTTGCTGGTCATGATCTCGCGTGCGGTCGGCATTGGTATGACACCTCACTTTCGGGGGGTTGTTACCTGTACCTCCTACCCCCGACACGCCGGGACATTCCGGGGACATGGCCGGCGGTCGGGCGGGAACGCAGCCGGTGGAGGTGATCGAGATGCCGTTCATCCAGACCGTGGAGTACCAGACCGACCGTCCCCAGGAGGTACGCACGCTCATCGAGGAGTGGGGTCGCCGGCATCCGTCCCCGGGTCCGGCGCGGCTCACGCTCGCCGAGGACCGGGACCAACCCGGCCACATGATGGTGGTAGCCGAGTTCGACAGCTACGAGCAGGCGATGAAGCACAGCGGACAGCCCGAGACCGCCGCGTACGCCGAGCGGATGCGGCGGTTGGCCAAGGGGGAGCCGCGCTACGTCAACCTCGACGTGGCCCACCAGGAGACCTGACCGGAACGCTCGGCGGCCGGCCGGGCACGACACGCCCCGGCCGGTCGACGCGCGCCCGGGCGAGGCATTGATTAGCGTGACGGCATGGTCCACGACGAGCAGGGGCTCGTATCAGGCCGTCTGCTGAACGGCCGGTACCAGTCCGAGGAGCTGCTGGGCAGCGGCGGCATGGGCGAGGTGTGGCGGGGCCGGGACCTGCGACTGGAGCGGCCGGTCGCGATCAAGGTGCTCACCGCCGCCGGTCTTCGCGAGCCGATGGCCGCCGAGCGCTTCGACCGCGAGGCGCGTACGGCGGCCCGGCTGGCCCACCCGCACATCGTCGGGGTGTACGACTTCGGCAGCGACGAGAACGCCTCCTACCTGGTCATGGAGCTGGTGGAGGGGCGGACGGTCGCGGCGCTGATCGCCGATGGCCCGCTTTCCGTCGGGCAGGCCGTGTCGATCGCCGTGCAGGCCTGCGACGGGCTCGCCGCCGCCCACGCGGCCGGGGTCGTGCATCGGGACATCAAGCCGGGAAACCTCATCGTCACGCCCCACGGCACGGTGAAGATCTGCGACTTCGGCATCGCCCGCCTGCCCCGGGCGGACGGGCAGGACGCCCTCACCGGGCCGGCGATCAAGCTGGGCACCAGCTCGTACATGTCGCCGGAGCAGGCACTCGGCCGGCCGGTCGACTCCCGCGCCGACCTCTACGGTCTGGGCTGCACCCTCTACGCGATGCTCGCCAGCCGGCCGCCCTTCGCCGGTGACCCGCTCGACGTGCTGCACCAGCACGTCAACCAACCGCCCCCGCAGCTGCGGGAGCAGCGGCCCGACGTACCGACCGAGCTGGACGACCTGGTGCGCGAGCTGCTGGCCAAGGATCCGGCCGACCGCCCGGGTGACGCGGTCGTGGTCCGGGGCCGGCTCGCCGCCCTGCTGCCCCGGGCCGGTGGCCCCGTGGCGCCGGCCGTAACGGTTCAGCCGGCTCCGCCGGCGCCGGTCCCGCCGGCGAAGCCGGCCGGGGTGGGCCGGCCCGCGCCCGCCGCCGACCAGCCGGCCCGGCGGCGGTCCCGGGTGCTGCTCCTGACCGCCATGGTGGGCGTCGCACTGCTCGTCCTGGCCGGCGCCCTGCTGCTGCGCCCGCCCGCCGAACCCGCCGCCAGCGGCCCGGCCGCCCCGGCCACCCCGACCGCCCCAACTACCCTCACCACCTCGGTCACGGCGGCAGCTCCGCCCGTCGTGCCGGTCACCGTCGAGCCCGGCAGCCCCACCCCGCGTACGCTCGCGCCCACCACCCGCACCGCGGCCGACCGTACGCCGACGGCGCCCGCCACCTCCCGTGCCGTCAGCCCGGTGCCGCCCGCCGATCCGATCGTCGCGATGCGCCTGTCGATCCAGAAACAGGTCGACTCCGGCCAGTTGTCCCCGGACGCGGCCAAGGACCTGCACGCCAAGGTGGACGCCATCGCCAAGGAGATCACCGAAGGCGACACCAACGCGGCGACGGACCAGATCAAGAAGCTGCGCGACAAGCTGTCCGAGCTGCTGCGCGGCGGCAAGCTCAGCGCCGCCGGCTACGACGAGCTGTCCGCCGGGGTCGACCGGATCGCCGCCGAGTTGCCGTGACCCCGACGGTCAGTGCCAGGTCGCGGCGGCCCGCCGCAACCGGTCGTTGATCGCCCGGCCCACCCCCACCTCGGGGACCGGCTCGGCGACGATCTCGGTCACCGCGACCGCGTCCAGCCGGTGCAGGGCGTCGAAGAGCCGCGCCGCCGCCACGGTCAGGTCCCCTTCGGGCGACAGCACCTCCACCGCCGCCCACCCGGCGGCCGCCGGCCGCTCCCGGAAGGCCAGGAACCCGCGCCGGGCGCCGTCGTCCGGCGCCGACTCCGCCGACCCCAACCGTAGCGGGGTACGCGGGGCGTAGTGCGCGGCCAACGTCCCGGGCGCCATCGGCTGGCCGGAGCTGCCCGGTCGTACGTCGACCGGTCCGACCGCCTCGACCAGCGCCTCCACCGGCAGCGCGCCCAGCCGCAGCACCACCGGCCGCTCGCCGCGGGCGTCCACGATGGTCGACTCGATGCCGCACCGGGTGGGCCCGCCGTCGAGTACCACGTCCACCGCGTCACCCAGCCCAGCCACCACGTGCTCGGCCCGGGTCGGGCTGAGCTGCCCGAACCGGTTGGCGCTGGGCGCGGCGACCGGCACCCCGGCGGCGGCGATCAGCGCCCGGGCGGACGGCTCGTCCGGTACCCGCACCGCCATGGTGTCCAGCCCGGAGGTCACGATCGGCGGGATCACCGCCGGCCGGTCCACGATCAGGGTGAGCGGACCGGGCCAGAAGCGCTCGACCAGCGCGGTGATCGCCGGCGGCACCTCCCCGACCAGATTGGGCAGGTCGGCGGCGTCGGCCAGGTGGCTGATCAGCGGGTCGAAGCTGGGCCGGGCCTTCGCCGCGAAGATCCGGGCCGCCGCCTCGGCGTCGAGCGCGTTCGCGCCCAGCCCGTAGACCGTCTCGGTGGGGAAGGCGACCAGCCCTCCGGCACGCAGGACGGAGGCGGCTTCGTCGATGCCGCGGTCGGCGGGCAGGACGCGCGGGGATCCGGTGCTCACGCACCGACGCTAGCCTGCCCCCCGCGGCCCGGTACGGCGGGCCGCCCTCCCGCCCGGCGTTCCATTCGGCGGGCGAGGGGTAGGCAGACGGGCAATCCCGGTGCGGACCGCAGGAGGCAGGCACGATGACCGACGAGCGTCCCCGCAAGCGCGTCGACAACGTCGACGACCTGGTCACCTGGTTGCAGTGGCTCGCCGACGACGTGGCCCGGGCCCCGGACGCGGTGGTGCACCCGGAGCTGGACCACTTCCTGGCCGCCTGCGCCACCCAACTGCGGGACCGGGCCCGGATGCGGCGCCGCGCCGGCCGTACCGGACCGGAGCAGCCGTCCTGGCAGCTCATCGCCGACGTGCTGTACGACGCGGCCTACCACTACTGACCCGGCCGGCGTCAGCCCCGCGACTCGGCCACGCCGGCCCGGAGGTCGACCTCGAAGGTGGGGTACTCGGGCTGGGGACACGGCAGCCCTCGCCGTCGTGACCAGCAGATCGCCGAGTCCGCCGAAGAAGGCCATCGCCGGGACCACCGCGACGCCCGCAGCCTGAGCGCGGTCGGTGAAGTGCGTGAACGTGTCGAGGTTGGCCTCGATCTCGGCCGCCACGTCCACGTACGGGATCCTGGTGCGCAGGGCGGCCTCGATCACGGGGGCGGCGGTCGAGGCGAACGGGCCGGCGCAGTTGATCACCGCTGCCGCGCCCTTCAACGCCTGGTCGAGCGAGGCCGGATCGTCGGCCGACGCCACCCGGTATTCGAGCCCCGGATGCGCCGCCGCCAGCGCCTGGAGCTTGCCTGCGTCGCGACCGAGGAGAAGCGGAACGAACCCGCGATCGCGCAACTCCGTCACCACGAACCGCCCGGTGTGTCCGTACGCACCGAACACCGCCACGGTCTGACCCGAACCCATCTGCAGTTCCTCCGTGCTTTTCGAAAGATCGACTGAGGAGACCCTCTCAGCAGCGGCCGGCCCGTACTAGTGTCTGGAACGCCACGCTCCATACAATTTCGGACATGGCCACTGTCGCGCTCGCCGCCACCGACGCGATGCTGCACTTCGAGCTCGCCATGGCCTGCGAGGTCTTCGTCCGCGACCCCTCCGGCCTGGCAGACCCGTGGTACGACCTGGTGGTCTGCGGCCCGGGCCCGGTCCGGATCGGCCGATTCCGAATGGAACCCGACGACGGGTTGGACCGGCTCGCCCGCGCCGACACCGTGATCATCCCGGCCGTGGAGGACATCGACGCGGACGTGCCCGCCGACCTGCTCGACGCCGTCCGCGCGGCCCACGCGGCGGGCGCTCGGATGGTCTCGCTGTGCACCGGTGCGTTCGTGCTGGCCGCCGCCGGAGTCCTGGACGGGCTGCGCGCGACCACACACTGGGCCCACACCGAGGCGCTGGCCGCCCGCTATCCCCGGGTGCAGGTCGACCCGGACGTGCTCTACGTCGACAACGGCAACGTGCTCGCCTCTGCCGGCAAAGCCGCCGCGATCGACCTGTGCCTGCACCTGATCCGCCGCGACCACGGCTCGACGGTCGCCAACGCCGTCGCCCGCCGCCTGGTCGTGCCGCCGCATCGCGCCGGCGGCCAGGCCCAGTTCGTCACCACCCCGGTGCCCGCCCGCGACGACCATCCCCTCGCCGACCTGTTCCCCTGGGCGATGGAACGGCTGAACCGTCCGCTGACCGTGGAGGACCTGGCTCGCCAGGCGAACATGAGCTCGCGCAACCTGGCCCGCCACTTCAAGTCGGTAACCGGCACCACCCCGCTGCAGTGGCTGTCTACGCAGCGGATCCGCCGGGCCCAGGAGCTGCTGGAGAACACCGACAACAGCATCGACGCCATCGCGGAGGCGGCTGGCATGGGTACCGCCACGACGCTGCGCCGACACTTCAACCGCACCGTCGGTGTGCCCCCGGACGCCTACCGTCGCACCTTCCGCAGCGCCTGGCCCGCGTCAGAATCGTGAACACCATCGCGTCGACGGCCTGACAGCTTCCCTCCCTGCGCGCGGGAGGAGGGCTCCCGGTCAATCGCCGTTCGTGACGCGGATGATGGTCTTTCCGGGCACTCGGGGGGCGTCCGGCCCGAATGCGGCCACTGCCTCCGACAGGGGCCGGATGGCTCCGATGTTCGGGGTGAGTCGTCCGTCGCGCAGTCGCGTGGCCAGTTCGGTGAGTTGGGAACGGTCGGCTTCGACGACGAAGAAGACCGCGCGGCCGTTCTGCGGCTGGATCTCCGGCGGGCTGGCGATGGTGACGAGCGTGCTGCCGGGACGCACGAGTGCGGTGGAGCGGTCGCGGATGTCACCGCCGATCACGTCGAAGACCACATCGACCTGCCCGACGTCTTCAAGAGTCTCGTTCTCGAGGTCCACGAACGCGTCGACGCCCAGCTTCAGTGCGGTGTCTCGGTCTCGTGCGCGGCCGGTACCGACCACTCGTGCTCCGACCTCGCGGACGAGCTGGACTGCGATCGAGCCGACACCACCCGCGGCGCCGTGGATCAGGACAGTCTGACCCGGTTCGATACGGGCGTGGACGAAGAGGGCCTGCCAGGCGGTGAGTCCGGAGATCGCCGCGGCCGTGGCCACGGCGTGGTCCACGTCCGCGGGCAGCGGGGCGAGGTTGCGGGCCTCGACGGCCACGTACTCGGCCAGAGAGCCGTTGCGCGTCCAGTCGGTCAGACCGAACACACGCTGCCCCACGCTCAGCCCCGTGGTGCCGTAGCCCAGCTCGATCACGACACCGGACACCTCGTGTCCGGGAACGGACGGGGTGCGGTCCCGCCCGGCGCGGTCGGTCCACGTCCCCGGCCAGGTCAACTCCCCGGGAGTGAACCCTGCCGCGTGCACGTGCACCATGACTTCGTTCTCCGCCAGGTGCGGGTACGGCACCTCGGTCAGGGTCAGCCCGGCCAATCCGGCCTCCTGGTCCCGCACGGTGATCGCTTGCACCCAGCTCCTCTCTCTGCCGAAGCCCGCGCACACCGTCAGCATCGCCTCCGAGCGGGCTCAGGATTTCTGCAGCGGCCGGAACGCGGCCCGCATCTCGGTCGCGAACACGTCGGGCTCCTCCCAGGCGGCGAAGTGGCCACCCTTGTCGACCTCGTTGAAGTACGCGAGGTCGGGGTAGACCGTCTCGACCCAGCTGCGCGGGGCAGCCCAGAGCTCGCCGGGGAACGTCGTGAAGCCGACCGGAACCGAGACCGGCGGAGGAGCCTGGCCGGCCGCACTGGCTGCGGCCATGGCCCGTCCAAATTCCCAGTACCACCGGGCGGCCGAGGCGCCAATGCCCGTCAGCCAGTACAGCGTGATGTTGTCGACGATGGTGTCCCGGGTGAGATTGCCCACGGGCTCGCCGTCGACGAACGCGCGGGAGATCTTGTAGTAGCTGTCGGTGTCGTGGTCGAGCATCCAGGCCGCGAGCCCGACGGGTGAATCCAGCAGGGAGTAGCCGATCGTCTGCGGACGGGTGGACTGCTCCAGGAAGTAGGCGGAGCCTTCTTTCGCGAACGTGTTGAGCGCGTCGTGCGCCGCGCGTTCCTGCTCGGACTTCGCCGGGAGTTTGTCCTTGATACCGGTCGCCCCGGCGAGAAAGTTGAAGTGGATGCCGAGCAGTCCCTTAGGTGCTTGGCGGCCCATCGCGTCCGTGACGGCGGCACCCACGTCGCCCCCTTGGGCGACGTAGCGCGGGTAGTCGAGGCGGTCCATCAGCTTCGCCCACGCGCGTGCGATGCGGCCGGCATCCCAGCCGAGCTCGGTCGGCTCGCCAGAGAAGCCGTAGCCAGGCAGGGACGGCAGCACCAGGTGGAAGGCGTCCTCGGCGCGTCCGCCGTGCGCGGTCGGGTCGGTGAGCGGGCCGATGACCCCGAGCAGCTCGACGACCGAGCCTGGCCAGCCGTGCGTGATGATCAGCGGCAGGGCGTTCTCGTGCGGCGACCGCACATGGATGAAGTGGATCTCGACGCCGTCGATGTAGGTCGTGTACTGCGGCAGGGCGTTCAGCTTCGCCTCGAACGCGCGCCAGTCATGGTCGGTCGTCCAGTAGCGGACCAACTCCTGGACCGTCGCCAACTGCACGCCCTGGGACCGGTCGGTGACCAGCTCTCGGGTGGGCCAGCGCGTGGCCGCGATCCGGCGACGCAGCTCGGCGATCGCTTCTTCCGGCGTGTCGAGCCGGAAGGGACGGATTTCGTTGGCGTTGGACATGTTCTCCACCTGCCGCGTCGGGTCGACCGGCACCGGGGCGCCGGCGGGGCTGACACGCGCCAAGTCTCGCACCGGCCCGGCGACCGGCGGACCGAAACGTGATTTCGCGCCTGGATCCGGCCTCGACCGGCCCACCCGCCAGCCGCGTCCCCAACCTCTCTGGGCAGAACACCTCGGGCCTGTCCGGCGGATCACGCCGGACAGGCCCGTGTTCCCGAGGAGGGCTCAGCGCTTGAGCGTGAAGGTGAAGTCGGCGGAGAGCTTGCCGCTCAGCCGGACTGCCGAAACGAGTTTCCCCTCCGTGATCAGTCGCTCGACCTCGGCCCGCGAAAGACCGCAACCTTCAGCGATCAGTCGCACCGGCCGGACAGGGATCCGCGCCGCAAAGCGGACCGAGACGTCGATCGTTTCGCGGTCCAGGTGATCCGATCCGCCGGTGTCGAGGCGCCAGGCGTTGTCCCAGTCGAGGGCGATGCGATTACGGTGCTGCACGACCGGATCCTGGAGCAGCTCAGCTGTCAGGCCAAGGTCGTTGTCATGCAGCCGGTCCAGCAGCTCAGGTCGTACGGAGCGCACATTCACCCGCTCCAGGACCGTGAGCTTTGCAGTTTCCTCGCAGGCGGTACAGAGCGCGAGGAGCCAGGCGTCGATGAGCTTGTGGTTGGCGTTGACGCGAAATTTACCGCTTGCTCGGAAGCGTTCGGACGCGCACGCGTGGCAACGGCGGCGAACGAGCGGCAGGCAGGTGGGCACGACCACCCAGTTTTTGAGCACAGAAGTACACCGGTTTCAGTGAGAAGTCCGCAGCAAAAAGGAGCGCGGCGCGCACATGCGCGACGCGCGACAAATCAGCGCTCGGGAGGTCTCACAGGGTGTACAACGGGACGTCCTTGACTAGACGACTTTGTTCGGCAGCACGGTAATGGCGCACAGCGGCGCCGCTCCACTGGTTTTCGAGCGGCTCACCGCCAGGTTCCACGGCTCCTTCCGCAACCACCCACGGACCGTGACCCGCCGGCGGCGGCCCGGCCATCCTGGAGCCGAAGCGCCCCCGGCGGAGGCGCCCTAACCGCAACCCCGCGACCGTCGCCAGCTCGCCCGCTTTGCGGGCCGCCTTCATCTGATAGAGCGCAATTCGGCAACTGCTATGGGTGAGGCGCACGGCAAGGCGCGTCTTGTGCCATACACGGTCTGTGATCCGGGACGGGTATCACGATTGCCTCGAAACACAGCGCCACGAAATCCTTGGGCGGCCCGAAGCCCGGGCCGATCCGAGGTTGGGGTACTCAGCGCCTGGTCTCGTACCTGGTCAGGACCACGCCGCCAGGGAACGTCCGGGTCTCCACCAGGGTCAGGTTCACCCAGTTGTCCAGGGCCGCAAAGAACGGCGTGCCGCCACCTACCAGGACCGGATGGGTGACGATCGCGTACTCGTCGATCAGCCCGTCCCGCATGGCCACTGCGGCGAGTGTGGCGCCGCCGATATCCATGGGGCCGCCGTCCTCGGCCTTGAGCCGGGTGATCTCGGTGACCGCGTCGCCGGTGACCAGGCGGGTGTTCCAGTCGACCGTGCTGGTCGTCGAGGAGAACACCACCTTCGGCATGTCCCGCCAGCGGCGGGCGTACTCGATCTCCGCCGGTGTGGCACCCGGCTGCTGGTCGGCGGTCGGCCAGTGGGAGCTCATCGTCTCCCACAGTTTGCGCCCGTACAGCGCCGTGCCTGTCGCCCCCACCCGGTCGGACCACCACTGGAACAGCTCGTCGCTCGGCACACCCCAGCCGAGGTCGTCGCCGGGCGCGGCGATGTAGCCGTCCAGGCTCAAGTTCATGCCGAAGGTCAGTTTTCGCATGGTGTCAGCCTCCCGTGAGTCGGTACTCGGTGTACAGACCAGCACGGCGCGGAAGAATCATCGGTCAGGCCACACCGAGGGCCGGTTCACCACCACGCCAAGACCCCGTAGCGCCAGGACGGCGATACGATCTCCGCACTTATCTCTAGACCATGGCCGCTCACCAAACAGGACCGCAGTCGCGGCAAGTTCGAGGGGCTGGAGCAGCGTCTTACGCCGCGGTTGGGTAGCCGTACTCCTCTGCCCTTTCGCGCAGGTCGGCCAGTTCAACTTCGGGGTTAAGCGCGCGGACGACCGCGTTGGTCAGTGGACTGAACGCAATGACATGTTCTACCGCAGCTGGATGCAGTTCGATTTCGTAGACATCCTTGGCGTGCTCGATGTACTCCGCGACGATGTCGTCGCTAAGGATGTCGAGCAGCCACGAGCCGTCCGGGTCAACCTCATCGTCGTCAGCAGGTGAGAAGTCGATGTCGTCGCCAGCGTGCCACCGCTTGTCGTGGGTGCGCCTCCACAGGACGAAGGTGGCATCAAGAGTGCCGTCCTGCCGGCAGAACGCAGGCTCGTGCACCTGCGTCTGGAACTCCTCAGGCAGTCCATCGAGGAGGCCCGGCCACAGCCGCCCGTCTGTGTACGTGAACATCGACGACTCGTGGTAGACACCCCGGATGAATACGCCGTCGGCGGTGAAGACGATGTCGTACTCCTCGCCGCTGCCGTTGCGCATCGACGCCGCTTCGTCCTCGCCCCATTCGCGGTCGTAGGCGTAATAGTCGCCCCCGACGATAGCGTCGAGCATCGCTAGGGCCTTGCAGCGCTCGCGCAACACGTCGATGGAGGGCAGCCGCGCAGCGATGTCGTAGACGGTCACGCCGGCAGCCTACGGGCCGACGATGAACCGAGGCGGCAAGCCGCTACGCCAAGCATTGGTGGGACTAGACACTATGGGTAAGGCTGCGTGCCTACCTCAGTACGCCCAAGTGCGGCTCGGCCGGCACGGTCGGCCTGGACCCGATGGTCGCTTCCGCGCTGCGCCGTCATGTGCAGGAGTACCCACCGACTGAGGTCGAAATGATCGACGTAACCTCGGGCAATCCGGTGCGCCGGCGGATCCCGCTGCTGTTCACCACCACTCACAAGAACCCGTTCACCGACCGGCCACCAGGACCACCGGTAACGTGGTCCCGATATGGTCCGGGCGATCTTGCGAGGTGTTCGGCCGCAGGTCAGAGGCGGTATTGGTGGAGCCCAGGGGACTTGAACCCCTAACCCCTGCCTTGCAAAGGCAGTGCTCTGCCAGTTGAGCTAGGGCCCCGAGGGCGGGCTGGGTCGCCCGGTGCTGACGGTCAGCGGAGGTCCGGCGCGGTGGTCGCCTCGTGCCACAGGGCGCGCTCGTCGTTCGAGGCCTTCACCTTCTTGGCCACGACGGCGGCCACGCCGACGACGCCAGCGAGGATCAGGAGCTTCTTGAACATGGGCGGACCCCTCGCGCTCGACTACACCGTCGGACGATGTGCGGTGGGGCTAGCTGGAATCGAACCAGCGACCTCAGAGTTATCAGCTCTGCGCTCTAACCGACTGAGCTATAGCCCCGCGTAGCGACGAGCAAGGTTAACCCATCGCCGCCGCCGGTCCCAAATCGGGGGGTCGGTGGCGGCGTCACCCGCGCCAAGAACGAACCTACCGAAAGACGCGATGCCGGGGCGACCGCTTTACGCGGCGCCCCGGCGTCGTCGGTCGGCTCAGTCCCGCTCGGCCAGGGTCAGCTCGACCCCGCCGACCAGATCGGCGCAGACGTTGTAGACGAAGGCGCCGAGGGTGGCGAGGGCGGTGAAGAGCACGACGTTGACCAGGCCGATCAGCGCGGAGCTGAGGATCACGCCCTTGGCGGTGATCCGGAAGCCACCGCCCTGGCTGCCGCTGGCGCTGACCAGGTCGGTCAGGCTGTCGTTGACGCTCTTGAACACGCCCATCGCGTCGAGGGCCAGGTAGAGCACCGAGGTAGCGACGACCACCACGATGAAGAGCACCACCGAGACCGCGAACGCGAACTTCATCACGGACCACGGATCGATCCGCTTGAGGTTCAGCCGGGCCCGGCGCGGTCCGCGCGACGCGGCGGAGCTGACGGAGGTACGCGCGGCGCGTACCGCCTCACCGACGCGCGCGGCCCCGACGGCGGCCGCACCACTGATCCCCGGCGGCAGGCCGCCACCGTTGGCGGGGCGGCCGGTGGTGCCGGGCCGGGCGCCGTCCGGCGTCGGCCTGCCGAGGCCGGCACCGATGCGCGGCTGGGTGCCGGTGGTGCCGGTGGACGGCCTGGCCGTGGCCGTCGGCTTGATCGGCTGGGTCGCCGTGGGGGCCGGCTTGGTCGCGGTGGCCGCGGCGGCGGCCGGGCCGTCGGTGGGGGCCGGCGCGTCGGACTTGGCCTGCTCGGCCTGCTCGGTCGCCCCCGAATCCTCGGCGGGCTTGTCGGGTGGTGGCGTCATGCCGGGGGCCCGGGTGAACTTCGGGGCAGGCGCATCGGCGGGGACCGTGGCCCGGCCCACGGCCGCGCGGCCGGTCGCTGGCGTACCGCCCTGCGCGGCCTCCTCGTCGACCGGGTTGGCCGAGGTCCCCGTGTTCCCCGACTTCGCCTGTGTCTCCGTCATCAACTAGTCCTGTTCGTCAGGCTCGTCGGCATTGCGAGCAATCGCCACGATAGTCACGCCGTCCGGGAGGTCCATCAGCTTGACCCCCATTGTGTTCCGGTCACGCGTACGTCGTACAGGCTTCACCGGAGTCCGGATGACGCCGCCGTTGCTGGTGATAGCGAACAACTCGTCGTCCGGGCTGATCACCACCGCACCGACCAGACCACCGCGTCGCTCGGTGATCTTCGCAGTCAGCACGCCCTTACCTCCCCGGCCCTGGACCGGGTATTCCTCGATCGGGGTGCGTTTCGCGTAGCCCCCGTTCGTCGCGACCAGCACGTCCATGTCCATACCCTCACGGACGACCTCCATGGCCAGCAGGACGTCGTCCTCGCTGAACCGCATGCCGATGACGCCGGAGGTGGCCCGGCCCATCGGGCGCAGGGTCTCGTCGGTGGCGTTGAAGCGGATCGCCTGGGCGTTCTTGGAGACCAGCAGCAGGTCGTCGTCCGACCCCACCAGGGCAGCACCGACCAGCTCGTCCTCATCGCGCAGGTTGATCGCGATGACTCCGCCGGAACGATTGGAGTCGAACTCCTCGAGCCGCGTCTTCTTCACCAGGCCGTTCTTCGTGGCCAGTACCAGGTAGGGCGCCACCTGGTAGTTCGGAATTTCGATGATCTGGGCGATCTGCTCGTCCGCTTGGAAGGCGAGCAGGTTGGCCACGTGCTGGCCCTTGGCCACCCTACTGGCTTCGGGAAGCTCGTAGGCCTTGGCCCGGTAGACCCTGCCCTTGTTCGTGAAGAACAGGATCCAGTCGTGGGTGGAGCATACGAAGAAGTGGCTGACGATGTCGTCCTGCCGCAGCGTCGCCCCGCTGACGCCCTTGCCGCCGCGCCGCTGCGAGCGGTATAGGTCGACCTTGGTGCGCTTGGCGTACCCGGTGCGGGTGATGGTGACGACGACGTCCTCGCGGGCGATGAGGTCCTCCATGGAGACCTCGCCCTCGAACGGGATGATCTTCGTCCGCCGCTCGTCGCCCCACTTGGCGACAATCTCGCCGAGCTCCTCGGCGACGATCTTCCGCTGCCGCTCCGGCTTGGCGAGGATGTCCTTGAGGTCGGCGATCTCCAGCTCGAGCTTGGCCAGGTCGTCGAGGATGCGCTGCCGCTCCAGGGCGGCGAGCCGGCGCAGCTGCATGTCCAGGATCGCGGTCGCCTGGACCTCGTCGATCTCCAGCAGCCGGATCAGGCCCTGGCGGGCGTCCTCCACCGTGGGCGAGCGACGGATCAGGGCGATGACCTCGTCGAGCGCGTCGAGCGCCTTCGCCAGACCGCGCAGGATGTGCGCCCGCTCCTCCGCCTTGCGCAGCCGGAACGCGGTCCGCCGGCGGATGACCTCGATCTGGTGCTCGACGTAGTAGCGGATGAACTGGGCCAGGTTGAGGGTGCGCGGCACGCCGTCGACCAGCGCCAGCATGTTGGCGCCGAAGGTCTCCTGGAGCTGGGTGTGCTTGTAGAGGTTGTTGAGCACCACCTTGGCGACCGCGTCGCGCTTGAGCACCAGCACGATCCGCATGCCGGTACGCCCGGAGGACTCGTCGCGGATGTCGGCGATGCCGCCGAGCTTGCCCTCCTTGATCAGCTCGGCGATCCGCTCCGCGAGGTTGTCAGGGTTGACCTGGTAGGGCAGCTCGCTGACCACCAGCGCCGGGCGGCCCCGCTTGTCCTCCTCGACCTCGACCACGGCGCGCATCCGGATCGAGCCGCGCCCGGTCCGGTACGCGTCCTGGATGCCGGCCTGGCCGACGATCAGGCCGTGGGTCGGGAAGTCGGGACCCTTGACGATCTCCAGCAGCGCCTCGAGGGTGGTCGCCTCGTCGGCCTCCGGGTGCTCCAGGCACCACTGCACGGCCGCGCCGATCTCGCGCAGGTTGTGCGGCGGGATCTTGGTGGCCATGCCGACCGCGATGCCCTCGGAGCCGTTGATCAGCAGGTTGGGGATGCGGGACGGCAGGATGGTGGGTTCCTTGGCCCGGCCGTCGTAGTTGTCCTGCAGGTCGACGGTGTCCTCGTCGATGTCCCGCAACATCTCCATGGCCAGCGGGTCGAGCTTGCACTCGGTGTACCGCATGGCCGCGGCCGGGTCGTTGCCCGGGGAGCCGAAGTTGCCGTTGCCGTCGACCAGCGGGTAGCGCAGCGACCAGGGCTGCGCCATCCGGACCAGCGCGTCGTAGATGGCCGAGTCGCCGTGCGGGTGGAACTGACCCATCACGTCACCGACGACCCGGGAGCACTTCACGTAGCCGCGGTCCGGCCGGTAGCCGGAGTCGAACATGGCGTAGAGGATCTTGCGGTGGACCGGCTTGAGCCCGTCCCGGACGTCCGGCAGGGCCCGCCCGACGATGACGCTCATGGCGTAGTCGAGGTACGAGCGCTGCATCTCGACCTCGAGGCCGACCGGCTCGATCCGGTCGTGCGCGACGACCGCGGCCAGTGTCTCCGGGGTCTCCGGCTCGTTCGGCGTGGACTCGGGAGTATCGGTCACTGTTAACCCTTATCAGACTCAGAGTCGTTTTCGTGCTGTGGATAACGGCTGTGGAAACCGGCCGGACTGTGGATAACTCTGTGGACTGCCGGGCCGGCCGGTGGATCTCCCGCCGGCCCGGCGCCGTCCGTCAGATGTCGAGGAACCGCACGTCCTTGGCGTTGCGCTGGATGAACGAGCGGCGTGCCTCCACGTCCTCACCCATGAGCACGCTGAACAGCTCGTCGGCGGTTGCGGCGTCGTCGAGGGTCACCTGGCGCAGCGTACGGGTGGCCGGGTTCATCGTGGTCTCCCACAGCTCGGGGTAGTTCATCTCGCCGAGACCCTTGAACCGCTGGATGTCGTCCGGCCTGGCGTTGGGCTTCTTCTGCTGGCGCAGCGCGATCAGCCCGTCCCGCTCCCGGTCCGAGTACGCGTACTGGGCGTCGTCGCCCTTCTTGTTCCACTTGATCTTGTAGAGCGGCGGGGCGGCCAGGTAGACGTGGCCCAGCTCGACCAGCGGCCGCATGAAGCGGAACAGCAGCGTGAGCAGCAGCGTCTGGATGTGCTGGCCGTCCACGTCGGCGTCGGCCATCAGCACGATCTTGTGGTAGCGCAGCTTCTCGATGTCGAAATCGTCGTGGATGCCGGTGCCCAGCGCGGTGATCAGCGCCTGGACCTCGTTGTTCTTGAGCACCCGGTCGATCCGGGCCTTCTCCACGTTCAGGATCTTGCCGCGGATCGGCAGGATCGCCTGGGTACGCGGGTCGCGCCCCTGCTTGGCCGAGCCGCCGGCGGAGTCACCCTCGACGATGAACACCTCGGACTCGCGCGGGTCAGTGGACTGGCAGTCGGCCAGCTTGCCCGGCATCGAGCCCGACTCCAGCAGCGACTTGCGCCGGGCCAGCTTGCGCGCCTGCTGGGCGGCGATCCGGGCCCGTGCCGCCTGCGACGCCTTCTGGATGATGGTCTTCGCCTCTGCCGGGTTCCGGTCGAACCAATCGACCAGCCGGTCGTTGCAGACCCGCTGCACGAAGCTCTTCACCGGGGTGTTGCCGAGCTTCGTCTTGGTCTGGCCCTCGAACTGCGGGTTGGTCAGCTTGACCGAGATGATCGCGGCCAGGCCCTCGCGGATGTCCTCGCCGGAGAGCTTCTCGTCGCTCTTGAGCAGCTTCCGGTCGGTGCCGTAGCGGTTGACCACGCTGGTCAGCGCGGCCCGGAAGCCCTCCTCGTGGGTGCCGCCCTCGTGCGTGTTGATGTTGTTGGCGAAGGTGTAGACCGACTCGCCGTACGACTCGTTCCACTGCATGGCGATCTCGACCGACATGCCCTCCTCCTCGGCGCCGAACTCGACCACCGTCTTGTGGATCGGGTTCTTCGAGGCGTTGAGGTGCCGGACGAAGTCGGCGATGCCACCCTCGTAGTGGAAGGTCACCTCGCGCGGCTTGCCCTCCTCGGTCTCGGCGACCCGCTCGTCGAGCAGGTGGATGGTGAGGCCGCGGGTGAGGAAGGCCATCTCCTGGAGGCGCCGGTAGATGGTCTGGAAGTCGAAGTCGACGGTCTCGAAGACGTCGGGGTCGGGCCAGAAGGAGACCGCCGAGCCGGTCCGGTCGGTCGGCTCACCCTTCTCCAGCGGGGTCGGCTTGGAGTGGTGGTATTCCTGCCGCCAGACGAAGCCGTCCTTGTGGATCTCCACGGCCATCTTGGTGGAGAGGGCGTTCACCACCGAGACGCCGACGCCGTGCAGGCCGCCGGAGACGGCGTACGCCTTGCCGTCGAACTTGCCGCCCGCGTGCAGCACGGTCAGGGCGACCTCGACACCCGGCTTCTTGAGCTTGGGGTGGAGGTCGACCGGGAAGCCACGCCCGTTGTCGGTGACCCGCACGCCGCCGTCGGTCAGCAGCACCACGTCGATGGTGTCGCAGTATCCGGCGAGCGCCTCGTCCACCGCGTTGTCGACGACCTCCCACACGAGGTGGTGCAGACCGCGTTCACCGGTGGACCCGATGTACATACCGGGCCGCTTCCGGACCGCCTCCAACCCCTCGAGGACGGTGATCGACTCGGCGCCGTACTTCTTGTTGTCCTCCGCTGCCACCCTCGGCCACTTTCTCGCGCCGGCCGCGCCAGGGCGCGGGGCGCGGGTTCGGCGGACAGGACGCGACGTCGGGCGCACGCGGACCGGTCCCCGGTTGTCCAGGTCACGGATCGCCACGCCGGTCGCCGCGGTTGCCCGCGGATCGCGATCGGCTCGACCCGACCCGGGACAATGATCAAGGGCCCTGGGGCCCCTGTCCGTCGCTCCGTGTCGGGTCTTTCGTCTCGCCCTCAATCTTACTCTGCGCAGCCGACCAAACCGCCACTCGGCACCCCTGCGCAACGGCCTGAGAACTCCGTAGCGGGCCGAACCGCGCTGTCCGCTACTCCCCCTACACGCGACCGACGGCTTCCGGTCGCGGCACGGCGTCAGACCGGCCTTCATTCGGTCCCGGAGCGCCGCCTAGCGGCGCGGAGGTCGAATTATGGCCGCCAGCCGAGCTGAAGCCGTCGTAGCCCTGATCGAGGGCGCGGCCGGCCACCGGATCGGTACCGGCACGTAACCGACCGGGGGTCGCAATGGGACGGGCCGTGCCGTACCTTTGCGGCGCCGCCGCTGCGGTCTTGATCTTTGGCGGGCCGAACCGGGACGATCGACCCGATCGGTCCGACAACGTGCTTGGTGAGAGGTGACGCCAGATGGGGCTGGACAACGTCGCGGTGCACTGGCCGCGGACCGGCCGCTTCTACGATCCGGTCGCGCCGGCCGAGTTCGTCGACTTCGGCGAGATCGTGGACATGCCACGCATCTCCGCTCCCACCGCGGCGCTCGCCGAGCTGATCGCCAAGACCGGCACGGTTCGCGCGACCGCGTACACCGAACTCGTCGATCTTATCCTCGGCCTGGAAAATGTGCTCTACGCCACGGAGAACGCCGCCGAGGACGAGGACCCGGTGATCGACCCGGACGGGTGCTCCTGGATCGCCGACGGGGTGGAGAAGTTCATCGCCCGGCACCGGCCGATCGATGAGGCGGTGACCTTCGAGTCGGTCAGCGAGGTGCTGCGGTCCCTGCTCGGCGACGGGCGCCTGGCCGAGCAGCAGCTGCGCTGGCTGGACAGCCGGCTGGACCGGCTGCGCGACGAGAACGGCGACCCGCCGCAGTGGAACTTCACCTGCGCCGAGCTGAGCGTGCTGGCCGCCTTCTACCGGCGCTGCGCCGACCGCGGCTTCGCCGTCTACGCCGACGCCTGACCCGGCTCCCCGGCGGCGCCGGGCGCGGCCGTCGCGGCACGACTGGCCGCCGCGATCACCTCGGTCAGCACCCCGTGCAGGTGCCGCAGGTCCGCCAGGGGCAGGCCGAGCCGCGCCACGATCGCGGGCGGAATCTGCTCGGCCTGCGCCCGGAGGGCCTGGCCGCTGGGCGTGAGCGAGACGGCGAGGCTGCGCTCGTCCGACGCGTCCCGCTCGCGCCGCACGTAGCCGGCGGCTTCGAGCCGCTTGAGTAGCGGCGACAGCGTGCCGGGGTCGAGCTGGAGCAGCCGGCTCAGCTCCCGCACGGACAGCGGCGCGGACTGCCAGAGCGCCAGCATGACCAGGTATTGCGGATGGGTCAGGCCCATCGGCTCCAGCAGCGGTCGGTAGACCGCGACGACGCCGCGTGCGGCGACCGAGAGCGCGAAGCAGACCTGCTGCTCCAGCGCCAGGGGATCGCCCTCCAGCTGCTCGGCCACGCTCACCCTCCTCGTCGTCGTTGCGATCCTAGCAACGATTGGTGTACCAATAGTTGGCGCACAAATTGCGTCCGATGGGCGAGGGAGAGGCCAAGCGGATGAGCGGCGACGAACAGGTGGGCGACGCCTCCGGCAAGGGCGGCCGCCTCATGGGGTGGGTGTTCCGCAACCTTGCCGGCCCGTCCGACGTGTCGGGCGCGGTGCAGGGCGGCTCACGGCAGGCCCGCGACGCCTGGAAGGAAGACCTCGAACGGCGCAAGCAGTGGAGCCGCGAGCAGCGGGAGCGCAAGCGCGCCGAGCGGGAGGCCCGGCGCGGCGATCGGTGACCGTCAGCCGTAGGTGTCGCGCGGTCCGCGGCCGCGGACCCGGCGCGGGCCGCGCGACCAGGACGGCGCTGCCGGGCCGTGGATGTGCAGCTTGCGGACCACGTTGTGGCCCACCTCGCGGGCGATCTGCTGGAGCAGCGAAGCGGCGAGCAGCCGCAGCTGTGTGGCCCACGCCGTCGAGCGGGCCTCCACCGTCAGCTCGCCGTTCTCCAGCTTGACCGGGCGGCTGTGCTGGGCCACCTCCGGACCGACCACCCGTTCCCAGGCACCGAAGACCGTCGCCTCCGCCGCCGGCTGCTGCCATCCCCGCGCCTTGACCAGCTTGTCCAGCACCGCGCCGAGCGGCTGCGGGTCGCGCGGATCCGGCCCGGGACCGGAGTAGCCGCGCAGCCGGCGCTCGCCGTCGCCGCGGACCGCGCTGCGCCGTCGGGAGGTTCCCGCCGCCTGCCGCCGCGCCTTCGCCGCGTCCAGCACCGCCCGGGCCAGATCCGGCCCGGACGCCCCGGCCGGCAGCTCCCCGCCGGCCGCGTCCGCGCCGCCCTCCGCTTCGGCCGGTCCGTCACCGCCCGCGCCGGCCCGCCGACCGGGGCCGTCCGCAGCGCCCGGCCCCTCAGGGGTACGCCCACCGCGTCCCGGCCCCAGCCGGGCAGGCGGGAGTTCGACCTCATCCGACACGGCGCACCGTCCCCTCGCCCACCGCGTACCGGGCGCCCCGCAGGGCCGCCGGCACGTCGTCGTCCACCGCACAGGTCACCAGGAGCTGGCTGGCCCCGCCGACCAGCTCGGCCAGCCGCTCCCGGCGGCCGGCGTCCAGCTCGGCGAAGACGTCGTCGAGCACCAGCACCGGCTCGATCCCGTCGGCGCGCAGCAGGTCGTACCCGGCCAGCCGCAGCGCGAGGGCGTACGACCAGGACTCGCCGTGGCTCGCGTACCCCTTCGCAGGGAGCGGGCCGAGGGTGAGGGCGAGGTCGTCGCGGTGCGGCCCGACCAGGGTGGTGCCGCGGTCGATCTCCGCCGACCGTTGCTCGGCCAGCGCGGCGGTCAGCGCCTCGGCCAGCACCGCCCGGTCGGTCGTCGGGTCGGCCAGCTCCACCGACGGCCGGTACGCGATCCCCGCCGCGCCCCGGCCGGCCGCCACCGCGTCGTACGCCTTGGCCACATGCGGGGCGAGCGCGGCGACCAGCTCCAGTCGACCGGCGAGCAACTCGGCGCCGTGCTGCGCCAGATGGGTGTCCCAGACGGCCAGGGTGGACAGGTCCCCGCCCCGCGAGCCGCCCGTCTTGCGGGCCAGGTACGCCGTCCGCAGCAGGGCGTTGCGCTGCTTGACCACCCGCTCGTAGTCGGCGCGCACGCCCGCGTACCGGGGCTGGCGGGTGACCAGCAGGTCGTCGAGGTAGCGGCGGCGCTCGGCCGGGTCCCCGCGGACGAGTTCCAGGTCCTCCGGGGCGAAGAGCACCAGCCGCAGCGCGCCCAGCACGTCCCGGGCGCGGCGGGCCGGGGAACGGCCCAGCCTCGCCCGGTTGGCCTTGCCGGGGACGATCTCCAACTCGACCAGCAGTTCCCGGCCCTCGTGCACCACCGCGCAGCGGATCACCGCCGCGGCGGCGCCCATCCGGACCAGCGGGGCGTCCGTGGCGACCCGGTGCGAATCCAGGGTCGCCACGTAGCCCAACGCCTCGACCAGATTGGTCTTGCCGACGCCGTTGGCGCCGATCAGCACGTTCGGGCCCGGCTCCAGGTCGACGCCGACCCGCTCGTACGAGCGGAAGTCGACCAGTTCGAGCCGGCGGACGTACACAGGCTGTGGATACCGGTCAGTGCTTGCGGACGGCGTGCCCGCCGAACTGCTGGCGCAGCGCGGCGACGGCCTTCATCGCCGGCGAGTCGTCCTGCCGGGACGCGAACCGGGCGAAGAGGGAGGCGGTGATGACGTTCAGCGGCACGGCCAGCCGGACCGCCTCGTCGACGGTCCACCGGCCCTCGCCGGTGTCCTCGGTGTAGCCGCTCAGCTCGGCCAGCTCCGGGTCCTCGTCCAGCGCCCGGTCGAGCAGGTCGAGCAGCCAGGACCGGACCACGGTGCCCTCGCGCCAGGACTTGAAGACGCCCGGCACGTTGGTCACCAGCTCGGACTTGGCCAGCAGCTCGTAGCCCTCCGCGTAGGCGTGCATCAGGCCGTACTCGATGCCGTTGTGCACCATCTTGGCGTAGTGGCCGGCGCCGACCGGGCCGGCGTGCACGAAGCCGAACTCGCCGGCCGGCTTGAGCGCCTCGAAGATCGGCATCAGCCGCTCGACGTGCTCCTGGGCGCCGCCGACCATCAGGGCGTACCCGTTCTGCTTGCCCCAGACGCCGCCGGAGACGCCGACGTCGATGTAGCCGATGCCCTGCTCGTTCAGGCGCTCGGCGCGCGGGGCGTCGTCGCTGAACCGCGAGTTTCCGCCGTCGATGATGATGTCGCCCTCGCCGAGGACGCCGGCGAGCTCGTCGATGGTGGCGTCGGTTACGCCGGCCGGCACCATCACCCAGACCGCGCGGGGCGACTCCAGCTTCTCGGCCAGCTCCGCGAGGCTCGCGACGTCGCTCAGCTGCACGTTGCGGTCGTAGCCGACCACCTCGTGCCCGGCGGCGCGCAACCGCTCCCGCATGTTGCCGCCCATCCGGCCGAGTCCTACCAGGCCGAGCTGCATCTGCTGCTACCTCCGTACGTCTGGGTCTTGCTGGCGGCGATCAGCGGGACACGCGGATCGGCATGATGAGGTACCGGTACCCCGGGATGACCTCGCCATCCTCGCCGGCGGGGGAAATCACCGCGGGCTTGAAGGCGTCGACGAACGAGAGCAGGGCGTGCTGGGCACCCAGGTTGGTCAGGCCGTCGATCAGGTACTGCGGGTTGAAGCCGATGGTCAGCGGGTCGCCGCTGAAGGTGGCCTCCATGGCCTCGCTGGCCCGGGCCTCCTCGGTGCCGCCGGCCTCGACGACCAGGCCGTCGGAGCTGAAGCTGAGCAGCACCGGGGTGGTCCGCTCGGCGACCAGGGCGACCCGCTTGACCACCTCGATCAGGGTGCTGACCGGCACCCGGGCCTCGGCGTTGTGGGTGGCCGGGAAGAGCGAACGGACCGGCGGGTAGTTGGCCCCGTCGAGCAGCCGGCTGGTGGTCCGGCGGGTGCCCCCGGAGAAACCGATCATGCCCTCGCCGGCGCCGCCCTGGGAGAGCGCCATGGTCACCTGGCCGCCCAGCGGGCCGAGGGCCTTGGCGGTGTCGTGCAGCGTCCGGGCGGGCACCAGCGCGTTGAGGCTGATCCCGGGGTCGTCCGGGTTCCACTCCATCTCGCGCAGGGCGAGGCGGTAGCGGTCGGTGGCGAGCATCGCCAGGCTGCTGCCGGAGAGCTCGATGCGGACGCCGGTCATCATCGGCAGCGTCTCGTCCCGGCCGGCCGCGACGGCCACCTGGGCCACGGCGGCGGCGAAGGCGGCGGCGTCGACCGTGCCGGCGCTCTCCGGCATCTCCGGCAGGGACGGGTAGTCCTCGACCGGCATGGTCGGCAGGGTGAAGCGGGCGCTGCCGCAGACCAGCTCCAGGTGCGCGCCGACGGCGGCGATGTCGACCGGCTTGGCCGGGAGCGCCTTGGTGATCTCCGCGAGCAGGCGTCCGGAGACGAGGGCGGCGCCGTCGGCGTCACCCTGCACCTCGACGGTGACCTGGCTGGAGACCTCGTAGTCGAAGCCGGAGACCTGGAGGTTGCCGTCGGTGACCCGGAGCATCACCCCGGCCAGCACCGGAACGGAAGGTCGGTTGGGCAGGCTCTTGGCGGTCCAGGCGACCGCCTCGGCGAGCGCGTCGCGCTCCACTCGGAACTTCATCAATGCCTCCGCGTCGACGTCAGCGACAACTCTCTCATGCCGACCGCTGTCACTCGTCCCGCCCGACCGTGCGGGTACCCATCGCACCTTAGGGCGCGTGGGCATCGGCTGTGCGCCCGACCCCGTGGATCCAGGTGCCCGGGGGACTGCCGGCGGCAGAGCTCCGGCCCGATCCACAGGAAGTCCAACGGTGATGATTGGTTTTTGTTGTTTAGAAGAGATAACTCATCGTCTTCATCGGCCCTGTGCAAACTGTGGAGAACCCTCGTCCGCCCAGGTCAGACAGGTTATCCACCGGTGGTTTGGCTGTGGAGAACCAGGGGTAAAAGTCGTGTCCCGGTCCACAGCCCCGCCCTGCCCGCAGGTTGTCCACGGTTGTCCACCGGTTGTCCACCGCTAATCCACCGGGTTTCTCCCCAGCGTTGTGGACGGGGCGGACGGCGTCGATCGACGTCATCCCCAGAACCTTCAACAGCCTGCCCACAGGACGACCGTCGTCCGTGGACAACGCGACCGTCGTCCCCAGGCGTCCACAGCATCTTCCCCAGGAGTTGTCCACAGTCTGTGGGTGCCCGGCTCCGGACGGAGCGTGGTTTTCCACCGTCTGTGGAACAGGGGATGTGGACAACCGGGTCGGGCTGTGGACGAACACGACGCCGATGGTGGGCTCTCGACCGGGTCGAGGGTCAAGTCGTGAGCGTCCACCGGCACGAAAAAGCCCGGCCGGTGGTTCCGGCCGGGCGTCGCCGCGTCCCGCTGCGGCGGACGACTCAGGTGGTCTGCTTGATCCGGTTGGTCAGCTCGGCGATCTGGTTGTAGAGCGAACGCCGCTCGGCCATCTGCTGGCGGATCTTCCGGTCGGCGTGCATCACCGTGGTGTGGTCCCGACCGCCGAAGGCCTGGCCGATCCGGGGCAGCGACAGGTCGGTCAGCTCCCGGCACAGGTACATGGCCACCTGGCGGGCGTTGACCAGCACCCGGGACCGGGAGTGGCCGCGCAGGTCCTCCAGGCTCACCCCGAAGTAGTCCGCGGTGGAGACCATGATCTGGTCGGCGGTGATCTCCGGGCCGGCGCCGTCGGGGATGAAGTCCCGCAGCACCTCCTCGGCGAGGGACAGCTCCACCGACGAGCGGGTCAGGCTGGCGAACGCGGTGACCCGGATCAGCGCGCCCTCCAGTTCCCGGATCGAGTTCGACACCCGGGAGGCGATGAACTCCAGCACGTCGGGCGGGGCGAAGAGCCGCTCCTGGGCCGCCTTCTTCTGCAGGATCGCGATCCGGGTCTCCAGGTCCGGCGGCTGGATGTCGGCGAGCAGGCCCCACTCGAACCGGGTCCGCAGCCGGTCCTCCAGCGTCGCCAGCTGCTTCGGTGACCGGTCGGAGGTGATCACGATCTGCTTGTTGGCGTTGTGCAGCGTGTTGAAGGTGTGGAAGAACTCCTCCTGGGTCCGCTCCCGGTTCTCCAGGAACTGGATGTCGTCGATCAGGAGGATGTCCACGTCCCGGTAGCGGCGCTGGAACGCGCTGGTCTTGTCGTCCCGCAGCGAGTTGATGAAGTCGTTGGTGAACTCCTCGGTCGAGACGTACCGGACCGAGCGGGCGTTGCCCAGCGTCGTGGCGTAGTGCCCGATGGCATGCAGCAGGTGGGTCTTGCCCAACCCCGAGCTGCCGTAGATGAAGAGCGGGTTGTACGCCTTCGCCGGCGACTCGGCCACCGCCACGCTCGCGGCGTGCGCGAACCGGTTGGAGGAGCCGATGACGAACGTCTCGAACATGTACTTGGGGTTGAGCCGGTTGCCACCGGTCTCCGCCCCGCCGGGCAGCCGCCGGTCGGGTGCCCCGCCGGGACGGTGATCCGTGCCACCACGCCCGGGCCCCGAGTCCGTCGCGCCGTTGGCGGGCAGGCCGCGCAGTGGCGGCGCGTCCGCCGGGCCGGGAGCCTCGCGGTAGCGGGGCTCGTAGCCGCGGCCGTCCGGGGACGGGCCGTCGACCCGTGGGCGCTCGTCGAAGCCCCGGTGCTCGGGGGCGGGGGCGCGCAGTGGCTCGGCGAAGGTGGCGCCGAACAAGGTGTCCTGCCCGTCCCGGCTGGCCGGGATGAGCGGCGGCCGGCCGCCGTCGGGCGTGCGCTGCCGCGGGGCGGGGTCCTCGATCGGCGGCTCCAGGCGCTGCTCGGCGTAGCCGGGGACGTCGGCCCGGGCCGGGAAGCCGAGTTCGGGGAAGCCGGGCGCCGCCACCGGCGGGCCGGGCTGGTCGAGGCCGCTGAGCAGGTCCTGGGGGGCGTCGAGCTCAGCCGGCTCGGGGCTGCTGCGGTAGACGGTGCCGGCGGGGCGGCCCTCCTCGGCGACCCGCACGGTGACGGCCACCTGGATCGGCCGGCCGAGTCGCCGGCTCAGCGCCTCGGTGATGGCCGGGCGGAGGCGGGACTCGATCACGTCCCGGGTGAAGGCGTCCGGTACGGAGAGCAGGGCGGTGTCCTCGACGATCGCCCGCAGGCGGGTCAACCGGAGGTACGCCCGCTGCTGCGCGGAGATGATCTCGTCGGCGAGCTCCTCCGTCGTCGCCGTCCACACCGCGGCAAGGTCGGTCGCTCCGGTCACCGTCGTGCCACCCCCCTCGCCTACTCACGCCCGCCCGGACGGCTGACCGGTCGTCATCCACAAGTTATCCACAGCCTGTGTGTACCGACCGATTGTGGCCGCCCACCGGACGCGGGTCGGACCTGCCCCCTGTGACTCCCGGAGGCGTTGAAGCGGGTTCACCGTGCCGAACGATTCACAACCTTGTCCGGTCTTGCCTGTCAGCGACAACCCAGACCCCCGACGCTGACCGCAATCGGGCACGCTAACAGCGCGGACCCCGCGCCATCAACCGTGGAGGCCGTGGCACCCTTGTCAACATCAGTGAAAACCGCCCCTTCGGTCGCGCTCTGGCGCCGACGACGGGCCGGGGTGTGATGTTTGACGGTCATTGCCCCGCTGCGTAGGCTGGAGCGGCTGCTCTCTCGCCCTCTGCTAGGGTGATGGGTGCTTGCTGTCCGCGGTCGCTTCCCCGCATGGCCGAGGACCCGCGACGTCGGGCAGCACCGATCGGCGGCCACCACCGAGGTGGCCTGGACCACCACACGACCCCGGGGGATCCCCCGTCCGGGGCGTACGACAACGGAGAGCCTGACGTGAGCAAGCGCACCTACCAGCCGAACAACCGCCGGCGCGCGAAGACCCACGGCTTCCGGCTGCGCATGCGCACCCGTGCCGGCCGCGCCATCCTTTCGACCCGTCGCGCCAAGGGCCGCACCCGCCTGTCGGCCTGAGGCCGACCGGTCCGGTCCGGGGACGTGGGCAGTCGTGCTGACCGCCGCGCAGCGACTGCGGCGCAGTAGCGACTTCGCCGCAGCGGTCCGGGGTGGCCGACGCGTCGGTCGTGGCGCCGTCGTGGTTCACCTGACCCTCCCCCAGCAGACCGGACCCACCGCGACAACCTCGCCGGAGCCGGCGCGGAGCCGCGGTGCGGAGACCTCCGCACCCAGCCGCGCCGGCTTCGTCGTGTCCAAGGCCGTCGGCAACGCGGTGGTCCGGAACAAGGTCCGCCGCCGGCTCCGCCACCTGGTCCGCGAGCGGCTGGCCGACCTGCCCGCTGGCAGCACCCTGGTGGTACGCGCCCTCCCGCCGGCCGCCGAGGCGTCGTACGCCCGGCTCGGGGCCGACCTGGACGCCGCCCTCGCCGCCGCGCGCTCCCCCCGGGGTCGGCGGTCCCGGTGACCGAACACACTGCCGCGCCGCGGCCCACCACCGGCGCCCGCATGCTGCTGGTGCCCATCATCGCGTACCGTCGGTGGATAAGTCCGGCACTGCCGGCCCGCTGCCGGTTCTACCCGTCGTGCAGTGCCTATGCCGTCGAGGCGGTGTCCCGGCACGGTGCGCTGCGGGGAGCCTGGCTGACGGTCCGGCGGCTGTCGCGCTGCCACCCTTTCCACCCTGGTGGACACGACCCGGTGCCGGAGCCGGGCGACCGCCGCCGTGTCGACGTGACTGGAGCCTGAGTGTTTAGTCTCGACTGGATCTACTACGCGATCTCGTGGATCCTGCTGACCTGGCACTCGGCCTGGGACGCCATCGGGGTTCCGGTCGAGGCCGTGATCGGTACGAACTGGTCCTGGATCCTCGCCATCATCTTCCTGGTGGTGACGGTCCGGGTGATCCTCTTCCCGGTTTTCGTCAAGCAGATCAAGTCGCAGCGGGCCATGCAGGCGCTCCAGCCCAAGGTCAAGGAGCTCCAGGAGAAGCACAAGGGTGACCGGGAGACGCTCCAGAAGGAGATGATGGAGCTCTACCGGAAGGAAAAGGCCAACCCGCTGATGGGCTGCCTTCCGATGTTCCTCCAGATCCCCGTCTTCCTCGGCCTGTTCCACACGCTGAAGCGGCTCAACCCGGACAACCAGGGCAAGACCCTGTACGGCTGGACGGTCGAGCAGTTCAACAGCGCCTCGAACGCCAAGCTCTTCACCGCTCCGATCTCCGGCCGGTTCGGCTCCACCGCCGACGAGCTGGCCCGGCTGGGCGCGCACAGCGGCACGGTGAAGGTGGTCGCCGGCGTCCTGGTGCTCATCATGATCGCCACCACCTACCTGACCAGCCGCCAGATGATCCTGAAGACCGGCTGGGCCGAGGACCCGCAGCAGCGCATGGTCCAGCGGCTGATGCTCTACGGCATCCCGGTGTCGCTGCTGGTCTCCGGCTCGATCTTCCCGATCGGTGTGATCATCTACTGGGTCACCAACAACCTGTTCACCCTCGGCCAGCAGCAGTGGGTGCTTCGGAAGTTCCCGCCGCTGGTGCCGCCGAAGGGTGCCGCCGGCACGAAGACCACCGCCCAGCCGGCCAAGAGCGGCGGCCTGCTCGGCCGCAAGACCGCCCAGCCGGCGGCCAAGGCGCCGGCGGCCGCCCCGAAGGTCGCCGCCCCGAAGCCCGGCGCCAAGCCGGTCAACCCGAAGAAGGGCCGCCCCGCCAAGCGGCAGGGCTGAGCCACCGGGCCGCCGCCGGGTCCCGGTGGCGGCCCGTCCGGCCCCCGAGCTGCCACCGTACGGTCGGCGCCGGGCCGGAACCCGCCGCGCGGAGCGCGGTCACGGGCGAAACTGGCCCGTACAGACGTGCCCGAGGGCACCGGCGAACCTCCCGCCGGCCTCGGGAGACCAGCGGACCCGACGGTCCGGCCGAGCGAGTACGGAGATGAGACCGTGACCGACACCAGCATCCCCAGCGCCGACCCGTCCGTGGACGAGGAAACCCTGCCGGCCGCCACTGACGAGGTCGAGGAGATCCCGGCCGAGGAGGCCCGGGAGAAGAAGGCCCCGGCCGACAGCGACCTGTTCCGGCAGAGCGAGATCGCGGCCGACTACGTCGAGGGCCTGCTCGACATCCTCGACTACGACGGCGACATCGACGAGCTGGTCTCCGGCGGCCGCCCGGTCGTCGAGGTGGTCGGCGACCGCCTGCAGAACCTCATCGGCCAGCGTGGTGCCACCCTGGAGGCGCTCCAGGAGCTGGCCCGGCTGGCGGTGTTCCGGCAGACCGGCTCGCCGAGCCGCCTGCTGCTCGACGTCGGCGGCTACCGGGCCGCCCGGCGCAAGGAGCTCGCCGCCGTCGCCCGCAACGCGGTGGAGAAGGTCAAGGAGTACGGCGAGCCGGTGCGTCTGGAGCCGATGTCCGCCTTCGAGCGCAAGTGCGTGCACGACGTGGTCAACGCGATGACCGGCGTGGAGAGCGAGTCCGAGGGCGTCGAGCCGAACCGCCGGATCGTCGTCCGGCCGGTGGCGGACTGACCGGGTGACTGCCGACGAGACGACGGCGGGTGCCGTGACCGGCCCGGGTGGTACGCCGCCCGGGCCGTCGGCTGTGCACCCGGACCCGAACGTCGACCCGGTCTTCTCCGACGGCGATCCCGGCTCCCCGGCCGAGCCGGCGTTCACTGGTACGCCCTCCGTCCCGGCCGACCCGTCGTTCTCCGACGATTCGGGCGACGCGTCATCCTCCGGCGTCCCGGGCGAGCCGTCGACGGCCGGCGCGCCGCCGCGGCCCTCCGCCCCGACCGAGGCGGCGACCCACGCGGAGCCGTCCGCCGACGTGACCCCGGCCTTCTCCGCTGACCGAGCCTCCGGGTCCGGCCGGCCGTCGGTCCCGGTGGAGGAGCCGGCCGCGCCGGTCGGTGCCGTCGACCCCGTGTTCGCCGAGCCGACCACCGCCGCTGACCCCGCCGACGCGGACGCCCCGGTGGCCCCGTCCTTCGTGGACGGTGCTCCCCGGTCCATCGAGCCGGCCGACGAGGATGGGCCGTCCGGCGAGCAGCCCTCCCCGGCCGACGTGACGCTGCCGCCCGAACTGGCCGAGGCCGCCCGTACCCTCTTCGGCGATCGGCTCGACCTGGCCGCCGCGTACGCCGAACTGCTGGCGACGGACGGTGTGGTGCGCGGCCTGATCGGCCCCCGCGAGACGCCGCGGCTCTGGGAGCGGCACCTGCTGAACTGCGCGGCGATGGCCGAGCGGATCCCGGAGGGGGCCAGCGTCATCGACGTCGGCTCGGGGGCCGGACTGCCCGGCCTGGTGCTGGCGATCGCCCGGCCCGACCTCACCGTGACCCTCGTCGAGCCGCTCGCTCGGCGGACCGCCTTCCTCGTCGAGGCGGTGGAGCAGCTCGGACTGACCCGGACGGTCCGGGTCTTCCGCGGGCGGGCGGAGGAGGCGGCCGCCGGCACCCGCGACACCCCAGCCCTCAGCGCCGACATCGTGACCGCCCGCGCCGTCGCCGCGCTGGACCGGCTCGCGGCCTGGTGCCTGCCGCTGGTGGTGCGCGGCGGGCGACTCGTGGCGCTCAAGGGCGCGTCGGCAGCCGAGGAGATCGCGGAGCACGGCGCGGCGGTGGCCCGGCTCGGTGGAGGTGAGCCGGAGGTGCACCGGTGCGGGGTGGGCGTGATCGATCCGCCTGCGACGGTGATCGAGGTGGTCCGGGAGCGGGTGGTCGGTCCGGTCCGGAAGAAGGGCCCGAAGCGCTCGCGCGGCGGTCGCCGCCGTGGTGGCCGCGACCGGGATCGCTGACGCCGGAACGGCTTCGGCGCCGGGATCCGATCGTCGGACCGGGGCGCGGTTCCACCGATCTATGAGAACCCGACATGGACCGGCTACGCCCGTCCGCCGTAGGCTGACCGCGCGTCGATAGTGTGGAACGGCGGTGCCGGGCGGCACCCGAACCCGACCGTTCCCACCGGGCCCAGACGCCGCGCCGAGAGCGCGGGGCCCATTGACGGGGTGCGGACCGACCATCCGGAGCGGGCAGGGATGACAGGTGCATGACGACGGCAGGTATGACGATCGACGGGTGAGCGGGCCGGGCGGACGACCCTCTGCCGACGACCCGGTTTCACGTGAAACCGACTACCCGGGCTGGAGCGACTCCAGCTCGTCCGCGCGGCCGCCGGAGGGCGATCCGGGCGTCCGCCGGGACGTGCCGGGCCGACCGACCTCCGCGGTGCCGGCGAACGTCCCGCTGGCGCGCGAGCCGCACGACCCGACCGGCGGGCCGGCGCACGCGGCGAGCGCGCGCCCGGCCCCGGTCCGGGGCAACGCGGCCGTGCCCGGTCGTTACGAGGTGCAGCCCCCGGTTTCCGACGTGCCGCAGCAGGCGACTCCCCAGGCGGCCCCGGACGTGGTCGCCGGCGTGGTGGTTCCCTCCGACACGCCACCGGCCGCTCGCTACGCTGCCGAATCCGCCGCGAGCACGTACGTTTCACGTGAAACCCCGACGCGCGAAGAGGATGACCCACCGTTGGCTATGGAGGCTATGCGCGCCGTGCAGATCCTGAATCCCAGTGGTGAGGTGACCATGCCTCGCCCGGACCGGACCCGGGTGATGTGCGTCGCCAACCAGAAGGGCGGCGTGGGCAAGACCACGACCACCGTGAACCTGGCGGTGGCGCTCGCCCTGCACGGCAACCGCGTCCTCGTGGTCGACCTCGACCCGCAGGGCAACGCCTCCACGGGGCTCAACGTCCCGCACCACACCGGCGTCCCGGACGTGTACGACTGCCTGATCGACAGCGTGCCGCTGGAGGACGTGGCGCAGACGGTCGAGGGCATCCCGAACCTGTGGTGCGTACCGGCCACCATCGACCTGGCCGGCGCCGAGATCGAGCTGGTGTCCGTGGTCGCCCGGGAGTCCCGGCTGGCCCGCGCCATCGCCGCCTACCCGGGGCACTTCGACTACATCTTCATCGACTGCCCGCCCTCGCTCGGCCTGCTGACCGTCAACGCACTGGTCGCCGCGCAGGAGGTGCTGATCCCCATCCAGTGCGAGTACTACGCGCTGGAGGGCCTCAACCAGCTGATCAACAACATCAACCTGGTCCGCCAGCACCTCAACCCGAAGCTTGAGGTCTCCACCATCCTGCTCACCATGTACGACCGGCGTACTCGGCTGGCCGATGCCGTGGAGCAGGACGTCCGGAACCACTTCGGCGACAAGGTGCTCCAGGCCGTCATCCCCCGGAACGTTCGGGTCTCCGAGGCGCCGAGCTACGGCCAGTCGGTGATGACCTACGATCCCGGTTCGCGGGGGGCGACGAGCTACTTCGAGGCCGCCCAGGAGATCGCCGAGCGAGGGGCCAAGGAGCCGGTGAGCCGGAATGCGTAGTGCGAAGAAGTCGCTGGGAGGCGTCGCATGAAGAACCGTCCTCGCGGCGGTCTGGGCCGAGGGCTCGGTGCCCTCATCCCCACCGGTCCGGTGCCGGGCAGTGCCCCGGCGGCCGCCGATTCCGAGAGCGGTGCGGTGCCGACCGCCCCGACCACGCCCGTGGCCGGCGCGGATGCGGCCGTCATCGGGGCACCCACCCCCGCGGCCGAGCCCGAGCCCCAGCTGAGCCCGGTGCCCGGGGCGCGCTTCGCCGAGATCCCGGTCGACGCCATCGTGCCGAACCCGAAGCAGCCCCGGCAGGTCTTCGACGAGGAGGCGCTGGAGGAGCTGAAGACCTCGATCCAGGAGGTCGGCTTCCTCCAGCCGATCGTGGTGCGCCAGCTCGACGGCGAGAAGTACGAACTCGTCATGGGCGAGCGGCGCTGGCGGGCCGCCCAGGCGGTCGGGCGGGACAACATCCCCGCCATCGTCCGAGACACCAAGGACGACGCGATGCTCCGGGACGCGTTGCTGGAGAACATCCACCGGGCCAACCTCAACCCGCTGGAAGAGGCGGCCGCGTACCAGCAGCTCCTGGAGGAGTTCGGGGCGACCCACGAGGAGCTGGCCCGCCGGATCGGCCGGAGCCGGCCGCAGATCTCCAACACCATCCGCCTGATGAACCTGCCCGCCCAGGTGCAGCGGCGGGTCGCCGCCGGGGTGCTCTCCGCCGGGCACGCCCGGGCACTGCTCAGCCTCGACGATGCCGAGGCGCAGGAGCAGCTCGCCAAGCGGATCGTCGCCGAGGGCATCTCCGTACGCGCCACCGAGGAGATGGTGGCGCTGGCGCTGGCCGACGGTCCGGCGAAGACGCCCGCGGCCAAGCGCCGGCCGAAGCCGCACGCACCGGCGCTGTCGGATCTGGCGGACCGGCTCTCCGACCGGTTCGACACCCGGGTGAAGGTCGACATCGGTCGGAGTAAGGGCAAGATCACCATCGAGTTCGCGACGGTCGACGACCTGGAGCGGATCGTCGGGATCATCGGTGTGGGCCAGGAGGAGCAGCCCCAGGAATAGCGCGTTCCTCTCGTCGGCCTCGGCCGCGTCGTCCCCGCCGGACGACGCGGCCGAGTCGTGTCGGGGTCGGCCTGCTGGCGTGGCGTTGCGGTGCGCCGTGCATCCTCGGCTTCTAGCGGCCTTCTCCGGGGCTCTCCGGGTTGGATGCCTGTTCGGGGGCGGCCCGATCCTGCCGACCGCTCTACGGGCTTTTGAGAGTGTCCGCTGCCGCTGTCAACGCAGGGGCTGCCGCTCGTTCGGCTCAGTCTGGCCCGCTGTGCCGCCGCCCCGCCCGGCCTTCTTTCACGTGAAACGGCTGGTGCGCCGCCCTTGTCGCTGCGGGGCGCCGACTCTGGTTTCACGTGAAACGGGAGCAGATGGCGAGGGCGGGGAGAGCCGCTGGGGGCTGGCTCGCGGGCCGGCCTCGGACGACGAAGGCCCCTGGGCCACATCTCTCTCCCTGCCTCGGGCGCCCACTGGCGCAGTAGGGGCGAGGAGGGTCACTCCGCGCCCGGCCGTTCCCCTGTGAAGCCAACCCCGACGCAGCGGCTGTTCTGTCGAGCGGAGGGCCGCCCGGAGCGGACGACCGGGCGGAGTGGCAGCGGCGGGTGGGATGCCGAGGTGGGGCGCGTCCCGGCTTCCTGGCACCTGGCCGTTGTCCAGAGGCGGGACCGGCCCTTGGCCTCCTTTCGGGCGGCGGCGCGCTGATGCGCCTCCTGCGTCCGGTCGCCTGACTCGGCAGCGCGTCCCGGTCGATCCCTCTAGGTCCTGTTGGGCCGCAGCTTAATTCGGCCGTGCGGCTCGAAGTCGTCGCGTCCCGGGTTGGTCAACGGAAGCACCTCCCCAGGGCCGCACGGCACCGGCGCCAGGTTGAGGAGAGGGAAGCCGGACGCCGGGTGAGCCGCGCCTAGCCACCACCGCACGGCCCCGGCTCAGCCGGATTGCTGCGGGCCTCGCTCCGACTCGCCACGGCCGCACGCGCGACGGCCGCACGCGACGGCGGCACGGGGGCGACGGCGGCACGGCGGCACGGTAAAACAGCGCGAAGGCGGGCGCGCGCGAGACAGTGAGCGTGCTCGACGGTGGGGCCACGGGGGTGGGCCTGGGCGACGATGGTGCCGCCACGGTGGGCCCGCCCGACAGTGGCTCTTCAAACGACGCGATGAGCCTGAGTTCGACGCTGAGGGACTGGTCGCCGAGGAGGGATGGAGGCGACGTCGCGAACTGCTTCCTCGAACCGATTTGGCGGCCTGCTCGGCCTCCATGCGCTCGGGCCTCCCACTGCCGTGTTGATCACCCGCCCCCCCGCTCCGGACGCCGACCCGCCGCGCGCCCGAGGTGAGCCGCCGCCGTTTCACGTGAAACGGCAGAGCAAGGCCGGGCGCCACCTACCGCCGTTGCCCGCTGGCCATGCCGAGCCATTTGCGGACGCGCCACTTCCATCTCCACCCCCGAAGCCGGAGCGGGGCCGGCACCGCGCCGGCCGGCCCGCCGGCGCGGTGTGTGCCTCATCGGCAGCGGCGGACGGTCGGCACCGCCGTGACGCATCCCCATCCCCGCCCGAGATTCAGGGGCCCGCCGTGCGCGCCCAGGCGCCGTGGAATCGAGACGGAGTCCCGACTCACGCGCGCTCTTGGCGGCGGACGGGCATGCGGCTGGCACCGAAGTGGGCGCTCGCTCAGCGCAGGGTCACTCCGACCCAGCCGCCCCTCCACGCCCGCCGGGCTCCGGCAACGCGACGCAGACCCATCCGGGCCGAACTTTCCACCCGGGGCGAGGTGTTCCGCGGCCTGGGTGACCGGTCCGCCGACCCAACGTCAACCCGGCCGGCCTGAAGGCTGGGCGAAGCCCTGCCGTCGGCCCGCCGCCCGAAGGCTGAGCCCGCGTCGAGCGCGACTGTGCGCATCCTGGCTCCGCCGCGCGGGCCGTCCCCGCTCAGGAAGCAGGGGCGCCGAACTGAGACGACCGCAGGAGACGTCACCGTTCGAGGCCAGGAATGGCCGACCCCAGAAGCCCAACCCTCGACGATGCGACGGCGACTCAAGCCGGCAGAGAGATCGCTATAGCCGGCCGGAGGGCCAGTGCCGATCGGCGGCTCGCTCGTTAGGGAGAAGGGGGCGGCGTCCGGTGGATAACTCCAGCGGACGCCCCGGCACGTTATCCACAGTTGTTTTCCACAGGGCCCCCTCGTTTCACGTGAAACAGCGCTGCGAAAGCCTTGCTGACCTGTGGATGACGCGGTGTGCTGGCGAGCTGATCGGCCTGTGGACAACGCGGTGGACAACCAGCTTGCCGAGCCAGCCGGATACTGGCGAACAACGATGAAACAGGTAGGGACAGGCGTCGCCGACTCGGTTAGGGTCAGCGTCGTGCAGGACACCCCTCCTTCAGTCCCGGACTTCACCCAGTGGCCCTCCTTCCCCTTCGAGGGCGACCTCCGTGTCAAGCAACTCGACGAGCCGGTGCCGGTCGAACCTCCCCGTCGGGGGGAGGGAAACCGCGAGTGCACCGCCTGCAACGCGTCCGACGAGGCGTACATCTGGGTCGGTGAGCGGTGGCGGGTACGTGCGATGGACCGCCCCACGGGCCTGCCGATGGTGCTGATCCTCGAGTCCCGTTCCCACCTCGATCTCGGTGACCTGCCCAACCTGCTGGCCGCCGAACTGGGCGTGATGACCGTCCGGCTGGAACGTGCCATCCGGTCGCTGGACGGCGTCGCCCGGGTGCACGTGAACAGGTGGGGCGACGGCTCCGCGCACCTGCACATGTGGTTCCTGGCGCGGCCGTACGGGCGGCTGCAACTGCGGGGCACGTTCCTGTCCCTGTGGGACTCGATCCTGCCACCCATCTCCGAGTCGCAGTGGCGGGAGAACCTCGCCCTGGTCGCGGCCTGGCTGGCCGAGTTCGGCGGCCGCCCGCTGGCCGAGCCGCCGCGCATCCAGTGGCAGGCGCCGTCCAGCCTCTCCGCCGCGCCCAGCGGTGGCGCGGAGGACGCGGAGGAGGAGGCCGTCTCGGTGATCGAGGCGGCCGAGGAGATTCCGGAGCCGGAGGAAGCGGAGAAGCCGGAGGATGCCGAGCCGGCCGAAGACGCCGAGCAGCCCACGGCAGCGGAACAGTCGACGGCGGAGCCCAGGACCGCGCCCTCCGCCGGCTGAGGCCGGCACCGCGTCCTGAGCCCCGGCGCGGCGGGCCGGGGCCGACGAGGCGGCCTGAGGGCCGGGACGGGCGGTGGGTGGCGTTACAGGCGGCGGGCGGCGGCCCGGCTCACCAGCGAGCCGAGCACCCGGCCGAAGTCCAGCCCGGCCGCCTGCACGGCCAGCGGCAGGAGCGACGTCTCCGTCATCCCCGGGGAGACGTTCACCTCGAGCACGTGCGGCTGCCCGGACGCGTCGACGATCAGGTCGACTCGGGAGAGGTCGCGCAGGCCGAGCGCGTTGTGCGCGGCGAGCGCCACGTCGGACACCCGCTCCGCCGTCTCCTGGTCGAGACGGGCCGGCGCGTGCCAGGTGGTGCGGCCGGCGGTGTAGCGGGCCGCGTAGTCGTAGACCCCGTTCCGGGGCACGATCTCGACCGGCGGCAGCGCCTCCGGTCCGTCGCCCAGGTCGACCACGGACACCGCCACGTCCATGCCGGGCACGTAGCGCTCCACCAGCGCCGTCTGGTCGTACGCGAAACAGCCGACCATCGCGGCCGGCAGCGACGCCGCGTCCCGGACCACGGCGGCGCCCAGCCCGGAGCCGCCCTGCGCCGGCTTCACCATCAGGGGCAGGCCGAGCCGGTCGGCGATCCGGTCCAGCACGGCGACTGCACCCAGTTCGGAGAAGCGGTCGTGTGGCAGGGCCACCCAGTCGGGGGTGGGGATGCCGGCCTCGCGCAGCACGGCCTTCGCCGAGGGCTTGTCCCAGGCGAGCCGGGAGGCACGCGCGTCGCAGCCGACGTACTGGATGTCGCAGAGGTCGAGGACCCCGCGCAGCGAGCCGTCCTCACCGGTGGCGCCGTGCAGGGCGATCACCACCGCGTCCGGCGGGTCGGCGGCCAGCGCCGGCAGCAGGGCCACGTCCGCGTCCCGCAGCTCGGCGTCCATCCCGACCGCGCGCAGCGCGTCGAGCACGCGCCGGCCGGACCGCAGGGAGACGTCCCGCTCGTACGAGAGTCCGCCGGCGAGCACCAGCACGTGCAGCTCGTCGGTGGCGGCGGGGTCGGTCACGGAATCGTGGGCGGCAGGGCTGACGGCCATGCGGGAATCATGCCAAGTCGGGACCGGGCGCGTCCGCGCCGCCCTGCCGGCGTCGCGGCCCGGCGCCGCCGACCGCCCCGAAGACCTTCCGCATGGCGATCTCCTGCTCCATCACGCCGGCCAGCCGGCGGATGCCCTCGCGGATCCGCTCCGGCGCCGGGAAGGAAAAGTTGAGCCGCATGTTGCCGCCGCCGACGCCGTCGGCGTAGAAGCCGGTGCCCGGCACGTACGCGACCCGGGCGGCGATGGCCCGCGGCATCATCGCCTTGGAGTCGAGCCCGTCCGGCAGGGTCGCCCAGACGAAGAGGCCGCCCCCGGGGGTGGTCCAGCTGGTGCCTTCCGGCATCAGGTCCGCCAGCGCGGCGAGCATCGCGTCGCGGCGCTCCCGGTAGACCTCCCGGTAGACCTTCAGCTGCTGCCGCCAGGGCATGGTGCCGAGGTAGGTCGACACGGCGGCCTGGGCGTATCCGCTGGGGCAGAGGATCTGCGCCTCGCTGGCGATGACCAGCTTGTCGCGGACCGCGTGCGGGGCGAGGATCCAGCCGACCCGCAGGCCCGGGGCGAAGGTCTTGGAGAAGGTGCTGAGGTAGAAGACCCCGTCGCGGCGCCGGGCCCGCAGCGGCGCGGGCGCGTCGCCCTCGAAACCGAGCTGACCGTACGGGTCGTCCTCGACCACCAGCAGGCCGGCGCGCTCACAGATGTCGAGCACCCGCTCGCGCCGCTCCTCGCTGAGGGTCACGCCGGTCGGGTTCTGGTAGGTGGGGATGGTGTAGAGGAACTTCACCCGCCGGCCGGCCCGGGCCAGGTCGGCGAGGGCCGTCTCCAGGGCCTCCGGGATCAGCCCGTCGCCGTCCATCGGCACGTGCACCACCTGGGCCTGGGCGGCCTGGAACACCCCGAGTGCGCCGACGTAGGTCGGGCCCTCGGCGAGCACCACGTCCCCCGGGTCCAGGAAGAGCCGGGCCACCAGATCGAGCGCCTGCTGGCCGCCGACGGTGACCACCACGTCCTCCGGCGAGGCGCCGCAGGACGCGTCGATGCCGGAGAGGGACATCACCTCGCAGATCCGCTCGCGCAGCTCCAGGGTGCCCTGGCCGATGCCGTACTGGAGGGTGGTCGCGCCGTGCTCGGCGCCGAGCCGGCCGAGCATCTCGCCGACAGCGTCGAGCGGCAGCGCCGCGATGTACGGTGCCCCACCGGCGAGCGAGACCACCTCCGGCCGGCTGGCCACCGCGAAGAGCGCCCGGATCTCGGAGGCGGTCATCCCCCGGACCCGGCGGGCGTACCGGTCGGTGTAGTCGTCGAGCGTCGTGCCGGTCATGACATCACCTCGATCGGGTGTCGGCGGGGCTGCCGCCCGCTGTGGTACCCGCAATGCCGGCAACCATGGCGGCGCGGGAGGCCGGTTGGTCGATCGTAGTCCGCCCCCACCAGCACCGGACCCACCGTGTGGGTACGTCCACATCCCGGACCGGCCGGTCCCCGGAGCGGGTGGCGGTTCGCGCGTCCTCTCCCGGACCGCCGGTCGGCGGCGTACGATCGCTCGTCGGGGGCCAAGGGGAAGGCGGCGGCGTGAGCACCGCGGTGGTTTCCGCTCCGAGCCAATTGGTGGGGATGCGCTGATGTCGCGACGTCTGGTCAATCTGACCCTCGACACCCTCGAGGATCTGCCCCGCCCGTGCCGCCAGTGCGTCTACTGGGAGCTGGACCCGGTCTCGGCCGACCGGGCGTGCGCCGCCGGTGACCCCGGGCTGGAGAAGGAGGCCTGGGTCTCCCAGACCCTCCTGGAATGGGGCTCCTGCGGCAAGCTCGCGTACGTCGACGGCATGCCGGCCGGTTTCGTCATGTACGCCCCGCCCGCGTACGTCCCGCGCTCGATGGCCTTTCCCACCTCGCCGGTCTCCGCGGACGCCGCGCTGCTGATGACCGCCACGGTGGTGCCCGCCTTCGCCGGCGGTGGCCTGGGCCGGATGCTGGTCCAGGGCGTGGCCCGGGACCTGACCAAGCGCGGCATCAAGGCGATCGAGGCGTTCGGGGACGCCAAGTTCGGCGACGGCGGCGAGGACGACCCGACCCGGGCCTGCGTCGCGCCGGCCGACTTCTTCCTCTCCGTGGGCTTCAAGACCGTCCGGCCGCACCCCCGTTACCCACGGCTGCGGCTGGAGCTGCGCACCGCGCTGAGCTGGAAGTCCGACGTCGAGTACGCGCTGGAGAAGCTGCTCGGCTCGATGAGCCCGGAGACGCTGCTCCGCCCGGTCCGCCCCGCCCCGGCCACGCGCGCGCTGAGCTGACCGGCCCGACGGGGTCGGCTCAGTCCACCACCGTGCCGGCGGCGACGACCGCGCGGAGCTCGCTCACGTCGATCGAGCCGGTGGGGACGTCACGCTCGATCGGGAAGTACATCCGCTGCACGGCGGCCACGATCGCCTCGACCACCTTGTCCCGGAACCGCGGGTCGACCAGCCGGCCCCGGTCCTCCGGGGAGGTCAGGTAGCCCACCTCGACGCGGACGGCGGGCATCTTCGTCAGCCGCAGCAGGTCCCACGCCTTGGCGTGGCTGCGGCAGTCCCGCAGCCCGGTCCGGGCCACGATCTCCCGCTGCACCAGCCCGGCCAGTCGCTCTCCGGTGGCCGAGGTGACGCCGTTGTCGGTGCCGTAGTGGTAGGTGGCCACCCCGTCCGCCGCCGGGTTGGCGTGCCCGTCGGTGTGCAGCGAGATGAAGACGTCCGCGCCCAGCGCGTTGGCCAGCTGGGCCCGCTCGGCGTCCGGCAGGCAGGTGCGCGGGGACGGGCCGCGGGTGAGCTGCACCCGCACGCCGGCCGCGGCGAGCCGCCCCTCGAGCCGGCTGGCCAGGTCGTAGACGATGTCCGCCTCGGTCCAGCGCAGCGGGCCGTCGGGCACCACCTCGCCCGGGTCGGTGCCGCCGTGCCCGGGGTCGATCACCACCGTCCGGCCGACCAGGGTGGGCCCGGCCTGACGGATGGCGTCGGACTCGCGCAGCCACTGCGGGCGGCCGCCGACCACCTTCCGGCCGAGGCGGCGCAGCGCGTTCACGGTGTACGGGCCGCACACCCCGTCCGGCTTCAGCCCCATCTCCCGCTGGAACTGGGCGACCGCCCGGGAGGTGCGGATGCCGTAGATGGCGTCGGCCCGGCCGGCGTCGTACCCCATCTCCAGCAGGCGTTCCTGGAGCGACCGGACGTCCTCGCCGAGCAGCGGCTCGGGGACGGCGTGGTAGAGGGTGCGGGCACCGAGCCGCCAGCGGGCCGCGTCCAGCGCCCGCCAGGTCTCCGCGCCGACCAGCCCGTCCACGCTGAGACCACGGGACTGCTGGAACGCCCGGACGGCCCGTTCGGTCTCGGCGTCGAACTCGTCTCCGTGCCGGCCGGACGAGAGCAGGTCGAGGCCGGTGAGGACGGTGCGGATCTCGGCCACCGCGGCTCCCCGGTCACCGGGTCGGATCGGACGCACGACGACCCCCTCTGCACGGACGCTGGCTGGCCGGAGACTCCGACGGAGGTGCTCCCCTCGCGGGGGACGCCTACGGAGCGTACCGTGACCGGTCACCGAGCGGCTCCAGGTTCGCCCACGTCAGGAAAGCCGGAACCCCCGCCGCCCGGGGTGGGACGACGGGGGTTCCGCAGGTTGTCGGTCGGCTCAGAGCGCCGACTCGATGAGCTTGACCAGCTCGCCCTTCGGCTTGGCGCCGGCGATGGACTGCACCGGCTCGCCGTTCTTGAAGATGGTGAGGGTCGGCACGGACATCACCCGGTAGGCGCGGGCGGTCTCGGGGTTCTCGTCGATGTTGAGCTTGACGATGCTGACCTGGTCGCCCATCTCACCGGCGATCTCCTCGAGCAGCGGCGAGACCTTGCGGCACGGCCCGCACCACTCCGCCCAGAAGTCGACCAGGACCGGCTTGTCGGACTTGAGCACGTCACTCGCGAAGCTCGCGTCGGTGACCGCCTTGGTGGCTCCCACTATGAACCCCTCCTCCGGGAAAGTGTTTGTGAAGATTTTTCAGCTTTGCAGGGTGGCGATGAAGCGCTCGGCGTCGAGGGCGGCGGCACAGCCCGTGCCGGCCGCGGTGATCGCCTGCCGGTAGGTGTGGTCCACCACGTCACCGGCGGCGAAGACACCCGGGATGCTGGTCCGGGTGCTCGGCGCCTGCACCTTCACGTACCCCTCGTCGTCGAGTTCCACCTGGTCGCGGAAGAGTTCACTGCGCGGGTCGTGGCCGATCGCCACGAAAACCCCCGTGACATCGAGCACCTTGCTCTCGCCGGTGTGCACGTTACGGACCCGGACGCCGCTGACCTTGCCGTCGTCGCCGAGGATCTCCTCGATGACGGTGTTCCACTCAACCTTGATCTTGTCGTTGCCCAGCGCCCGCTGAGCCATGATCTTGCTGGCCCGGAACGAGTCCCGGCGGTGGAGGATGGTCACCGACTCGGCGAACCGGGTGAGGAAGCTGGCCTCCTCCATCGCCGAGTCGCCGCCGCCCACCACCACGATGTGCTGGTTGCGGAAGAAGAAGCCGTCGCAGGTGGCGCAGGACGACACGCCGTGGCCCAGGTACTCCTGCTCGCCCGGCACGCCCAGCGGGCGCCAGGCGGAGCCGGTGGAGAGGATGACCGCCTTGGCCCGGTAGGCCGTCTCGCCCACCCAGACGGTGTTGATCGCGTTCGAGCCCACCTCGCCGGTGTCCGTCAGCTCGACCCGCGTCACGTCGTCGGTCAGGAACTCGGCACCGAACCGCTCGGCCTGCTTGCGCATGTTGTCCATCAGCTCGGGGCCGAGAATGCCGTCCGCGAAACCGGGGAAGTTCTCCACCTCGGTGGTGGTCATCAGCGCACCACCGGACTGCACGCCCTCGATGACGAGCGGATTGAGGTTGGCGCGCGCGGCATAGACCGCCGCCGTGTAACCGGCCGGCCCGGAGCCGATGATGATCAGGTTGCGGACCTCGTCCACTGCCGTCTCCCGATGTGTGTGTTCGTCACCGGCGCGCACCGATGTCGATCCCGAGTGCCGACGGCTCTAGCGGCGCCGGCGCCTGACTTTCAGAACGTCATCGTACGAAGCGGGGATTCCCGATCCGGTCGTCCGGTGGGTCACGTCACGCGGGACGGCAGCCGGCCGGTGGCCGCGACCTCACCCTACCCGGGTGCGGAAGCGGGTGTCCGCGCCGGAGCCGGGCACGCCGCACTCCGGCCCGCTCACCCACGCCCACCGTACGCCGCCCGGGTCGACGAAGGTCACGACCAGGGCAGGCTGCCCCTGGAACGTCGCGTAGTCGATGACATCGACGGTGACCTTGCTTGGGCCGTGCTCGGCGCTGATCGCCTCGAGGCAGGAGTCCAACGCCTCCGGGCGGGTGAGCCGGTCCAATCCGATCGGGGCCGAGAGTCGTTCGTTCTCCGGAGGCGCCCCGCCGGGCGTCTCCTCGATGCCGCCGGCCTTCGTGGGAGCCGAGAACGAGGAGCCGCCGGAGAGCTTCTCCGGCGTGTAGTCGGTGCCGCTCTGCCGAGCCGGTGCGGTCGTCCGGTAGGGCGCGGTGGCGCTCCGCGGGGCCGCCCCGTTCTCCGCCCGACCGTCGGCCGCGGTCACACCCGTGCCGCCGTTGCCCACGCCGACGAGGTGGCTGACGCCGAGCCCGACCACGCCGATCGAGGCGGCCGCCAGGGCGACCGGCCCGGCGATGCGGGCCCACCGCCGCGAACGGCGGCGCGGCCCGGTGTTCGGCCGGGGGCCACCCGCCGGCCGGGCGGCCCCACCGGTCCGTCGGGGGGTCGGCTGGGCGGGCACGACGGCCGCCGTCGCCGGGGCAGGGTCGCGGTCGTGGGCCGGCTCGGAGACGTCGAGCGGGGCGTCGCCGGAGGTCGGGGCCGGTCCGGCGCCGGCCAACGCCGCCGTGATCCGGTCCGCCACGGTCGGCGGCAACTCCGGCACGGCGGCGGCGGCCCAGTCGGCCAGGTCGGCGTGGACCAGGTCCACCGCCTGCACCAGCACGGCGTACGCCTCGGCCCAGGCGGGGTCCTCGTCGATCAGCCGCGCGACGGTGGCCTGCTTGGGGGTGCCGTCCAGCGCCCCGCCGACGTAGTCGGCGAGCAGGTCGTGGTCGACCGCGCTGAACTCCCGGGCAGTCACGTCTCCTCCTGACTGGCGTCCCGCCGGGACCACCCCGACCCCGATCCGACGCCCTCGGGCGGCCGTGGGTTCCCCCCGGTGACCGGGCGCACGCCCGTCCCCTCGTCGGAGCCGGTACGCAGGTGCCCGAGGAGCACGGCCAGCCGGGCCCGGCCCCGGGCGCAGCGGCTCTTCACCGTCCCCTCGGCGACCCCGAGAATCCGGGCCACCTCGGCCACCGGGTAGCCCTGGACGTCCACCAGCACCAGCGCGGCCCGCTGCTCGGCCGGCAGCGCGGCGAGCGCCTGCCGGACCACCAGCGCGGTGTCGTGGTCGTGGGCCGGGGCGGCCGGCTCCACCCCGCCGGTGTGCCGGCCGGGTTCCCCGTCGGTGTGCACGCCGTCCGGCAGCGGCACCGTGGCGTGCGTCTGCCGCCGCCGCATCCGGTCCACGCAGGCGTTCACCACGATCCGGTGCAGCCAGGTGGTGACCGCCGAGTCACCCCGGAACCGGGCGGCCGCGCGGTGCGCGGAGAGCAGGGCGTCCTGGAGGGCGTCCGCCGCTTCCTCACGATCGCCGAGGGTACGCAGGGCCACCGCCCAGAGGCGGTCCCGGTGCCGGTGGAACAGCTCGGTGAAGGCGTCCCGGTCGCCGGCGACGTGCGCCCGCAGCAGGTCCAGGTCGGACCCGCCGGCCACCGGGCCGTCCCCGGTCACCGGTTCACGAGCCCTGGACCGTGATTTCCTGGACACCGATCTTGTAGCCGCTGCCGTCGTCCTTCTTCGGCAGCTCGGTGATCCAGAAGAGCAGGTACTGGTACTTCTGCTCCGGGTCGAAACCGTCGAACGTCATCTTGACGCCGTCGTGCTCCTCGATCGGCTGCCCGATCGCGGTCTTGTAGGCCGTGAAGAGCTGCTTGTCACCCGAGGAGGTGGACGGGAACTCGGCGCTGCCGGCGACCAGCCTGGCCGAGGCGCCGGGGGCGGAGAGCACCGCCTGCAGCGACTTGACGGTGTGCGGGGAGCCCAGGTCGATCCAGACCCCCATGCCGCGCTTGAAGTTGCCGAAGTTGGCCTTGGTGTAGGTGTCGGTCTCCCAGCCCTCGTCGAAGCTGCCGTCGATCACCTTCTCGGCGTCGCCCAGCTCGTCACGGCTCCGGCTGTCCGGGTCGATGATCCGGACGTCCTCCACGTGCAGCTGGCGGACCGCCGGCGCGGCCGGGGTGGCGTCGTTGGACGCGGGGGCGCTGCTGGAGGGGCGGGCCACCGGCTCGGGGTTTTCGCCCTTGTCGTCGCCGCCCAGCGCGCTGATCCCGATGAGCAGCCCGACCAGGGCCACCGCCAGCAGGCCGGCGATGCCCAGGGTGACCTTGCGCCCGCCGGTGGAGGCCAGCGGCGAGGGCTCGTCCCCGGTGTCGGCGGTGAAGCGCAGCGGGCCGGCCTGCTCCAGGAAGTGCTCGTCGGCCGGGATGTCCAGCCGGCTCAGCTCCGCCGCGAGCACGTCCGACGACGGCGGGGCGATCTCCGGGTCGAGCAGGTCCATGGTGAGGTCGTCCAGGTACGCCGGCACCCCGGCGCGCACCTGGCGGGGGGCGGCGATGGCGCCGCTGGCGTCGCGGACCGCGTCCGGGAGGGCGGCCCGGCCGTGGCCGGCGGTGGCGCCGTGCAGCGGGGCCTCGCCGTGCGGCCAGTGACCGGTCAGCGCGAAGTAGAGCACCCCGCCGACCGCCCGGACGTCGTTCTCCTGGCTGTCCGCGCCGTCGGTGCGGGCGTCGGCCAGCACCACCCGGCCGTCATCGCTGATCATGGCCGTGCCGGGGTGGACGTTGCCGTGCACCATGCCCGTGGCGTGCACCGCGGCGAGGGCGCTGGCGACGGCGTTGCCGATGGCGGTCGCCCGGGCCGGGTCCAGCGGCCCGTCCTCGGCCACCAGCTCGCGCAGGGACTGGCCGTCCACCCACTCGCGGACCACGTACGCCCGGTCGGCCTCGTCGATCGCGTCGTAGACGCCGACCAGGTTCGGGTGGATCACCCGGCTGGCCGCCACGGCGGCCTGGAGCATCTCGGTGGCGGAGTCGCCACCCGGGTAGCGGAGGACCACCGCGACGGGACGGCGCAGCACGACGTCGACCCCGCGCCAGACCAGCCGGCCCGCGCTGTCGTTGTTGATGTGCTCGACCAGCTCGTACCGCTCGGCAAGGACCTCACCGGCCGTGGGAGCACCGAAGGTCATGACCGGAGGTGCACTTTCCTCCGCCTCCTGACCCTCGCCGACCTGGGTCACCCGTCCTCCCTCGGTGATCGTGTCGATCGATGGACCCGTGCTGCTGGGCATGTGGCTTCCCGCTCTGCCTTCGAAGGAACCGGCAGACCGGTGTAGACGCCCGCGTCGACACCTGCCGTACCCGTCGAGAGCGACCTTACCCGGGATGCCCGGTTCTCCGACATGTCATCTTCCCGCCGCAACCGCCGGTACGCCAGTGACCACGGCGCCCGGCCGGGCCTCGGCCGGGTCCTGCCTCGTCACTGACGACACGCTCCAGCCAATCTAGAGGTTGACGGCAAGTAGTCGGCGCAGGGGCGCACCGGTGTGGCGGCCGCGCGACCTGTCTGCAGGTTCCTCCGGTCGGGTCAACCAGCCCTCGTACTTACGGTTGGTTGTCCACAGGCCGAGGGGCTGCACTGGGCGGTGAAAGCCGGAGTTATCCACAGCCGTATCCCCAGGCTGGTGATCCTCGTTCACCGTCCGTCATCGCGGCCGGTCAGCGGCCAAGCCGGCGGCGCACCATGCCGACCACCTCGGTGATCTCGCCGATCCGCAGCACCATGGCCAGCCCGAGGTACGTCGCGCCGATCACGGCGCCGCCGATCACCAGTTGGACGGCGGCGGCGAGCCAGCTCAGGTTCGCCGGATCGCCGGGCAGCAGCTTGACCACCAGCAGGCCGACCAGGGCCGCGCCCAGCGCGGCGACGACCACCCGGCCCATGGTCCGCATGATGCCGCCCAGCCCGATCCGGCCGACCCGGGGCCGCAGCAGCAGCGCCGAGATCACCGCCGCCGCGACGTACGAGATGGCGTTGCCGAGCATCATCCCGGCCGCCGCGAAGGTGGCCGAGAAGGCGAGGAAGAGGCCGACCTGGAGGATCACCCGGAGCACCACCACCGGGATGTTGACCAGTGCCGGCGTCCGGGTGTCCGGCAGCGCGTAGAAGGCGAAGGTGAAGAGCTGGCTGATCGCGAACGGCACCAGGCCGACCGCCGCCACCAGCAGCACGGTCGAGGTGGCCACCGCGTTCTCCCCGGTGAAAGCGCCGTACCGGAAGATCACCACGGCGATCGGGCCGGCCAGCACCGCGTAGCAGACGGCGACCGGGGCGAGGACCGCGGTGACCATCCGGGTGCCCCGGGACAGGTCGGCGGTGACGTCGCGGAACCGGCCCTCGGCGGCGGCGGCGCTCATCCGGGGCATCAGCGCGGTGATGATCGAGACGGCGATGATGCCGTGCGCCATCATCAGCAGCAGGAAAACGTTGTTGTAGATCAGCAGGCCGGCGTTCGCGTTCTTTCCGCTGGCCGCCCGCGTGAGCAGGTTGACCACCACGAAGAGGCCGAGCTGGTTGACCCCCACGTAGCAGAACATCCAGCCGCCGAGCCGGGCCAGCTCGCGCAGGCCCAGTTCGCGGAAGTCGAAGCGCCACTTCCACCGGAAGCCGACCTTGCGCAGCGCCGGCAGCAGGCCGGCGGCCTGCACCGCCACGCCGAGCAGGGTGCCGCCGCCGACCAGCAGGATCCGCCCGGCGGTCATCTGGTCCGGCCGGAGCGCTTTGGCCCCGTAGACCCCGATGTAGAGGCCGAGGACGCCGACGACCACCAGGTTGTTGAGGATCGGTGCCCACATCGGGGCGGCGAAGTGCCCCCGGGTGTTCAGCACCGCCGCGATCAGCGCGCTCACGCCGGTGAAGAAGAGCATCGGCAGCATCAGGTAGGACAGGTCGTTGACCAGTCCGGTGTACGCGGCGTCCTTGCCGCTGGCGTAGATCGCGGTGATGACCGGGGCGAGGATCACCGCGATCAGGGCGGCGGCGGCCAGGGCGAGCACGGCCAGGCTGAGCAGCCGCTGGGCGTACGCCTCGCCCCGGTCCGGGTCGGTCTTGCGGCGGCGGACCAGCACCGGGATCAGCACGCTGGTGAGCACCCCACCGAGCAGGAACTCGTACACCTGGTTCGGCAGGAACTGGGCGGTGGTGTACGCGTTGCCGACCGCGTTGCCGAGGGCGGCGCCGATCATCAGGTTGCGGACGAAGCCGGTACCCCGGCTGACCAGGCTGCCGATCGCCATCACCGCGCTGTTCGCGGCGGCGCTGGTCTCCGCGACCACCTCCTGCGGCGGCGCCGTGGCCTCGACGCCCGGCTGGTTCAGCGGCTCGGCGGAGATGAAGGTCGCCTCGTCGTCCGGCGGCTGGCCGCCGCCGTGCGCGTTGGCGCTGCGGTAGAGCCCGCCGCTCATCTCCAGCCTCCAAGGGGTACGTCGGAGCCGGACGTCCGGGCCCGCACACCCGAGACACTAGCCAACCTCGACCGCGTACCCGCGCCCGGCGCAGTTCCACCCGTCGAGGCCCGATAGGCTGGCGATCCCATGTCCGAAGCCTCCGCATCCCACGCCGCCGACCGCCGTGAGCTGACCACCGCCCAGCGCAACGCCGTCGCCGAACTGCTCCGCGTCTCGCCGGTCGCCGACGAGCTGGGCCGGCGCTTCGCCAGGGCCGGTCACGAACTGCACCTGGTGGGCGGCTCCGTCCGGGACGCGCTGCTCGGCCGCCTCGGGCACGATCTCGACTTCTGCACCGACGCCCACCCCGACCAGACGCTGGCGGTCATCCGGGGCTGGGCCGAGTCGATCTGGGAGACCGGGCGGGAGTTCGGCACCATCGCCTGCCAGCGCGACGGGCTCACCCTGGAGATCACCACCTTCCGCGCCGAGGCGTACGACCAGGTGAGCCGGAACCCGATCGTCGAGTACGGCACCAGCCTGGTCGACGACCTGAAGCGCCGGGACTTCACCGTCAACGCGATGGCGGTCAGCGTCCCCGAGCATCGGTTCACCGACCCGTACGGCGGCCTGGCCGACCTGGCCGCCAAGGTCATCCGTACCCCGGGCACGCCCCGCGAGTCCTTCGGTGACGACCCGCTGCGGATGCTGCGCGCGGCCCGGTTCGCCGCCCAGCTCCGCTTCACGGTCCACCCGGACGTCCGCGAGGCGATGACCCGGATGGCCGCCGACCTGGACCGGATCACCGCCGAGCGGATCCGGGACGAGTTCACCAAGCTGCTCTGCGGCGCCGATCCGGTCACCGGGCTGCGGCTGCTGGTCGACACCGGGCTGGCCGAGCACTTCCTGCCCGAGCTGATCGGGCTGAAGCTGGAGATCGACGAGCACGCCCAGCACAAGGACGTCTACGAGCACACGCTGACCGTGGTCAGCAACGCCGTGTCGATGGAGGAGGACGGCTGCGACTTCGTGCTGCGGATGGCCGCCCTGATGCACGACGTCGGCAAGCCGGCCACCAAGGCCGTCGGCGCGGACGCCCGGGTCAGCTTCCACCACCACGAGGTGGTGGGCGCCCGGCTGACCAAGGCCCGGATGAAGGCGCTGCGCTACCCCAAGGACGTCACCGCGCAGGTGGTCAAGCTGGTCGGCCTGCACCTGCGCTTCTACGGGTACGGCCGGGGCGAGTGGACCGACTCGGCGGTGCGCCGGTACGTCACCGACGCCGGTGACCTGCTGCCCCGCCTGCACAAGCTGACCCGGTCGGACTGCACCACCCGCAACCGGCGCAAGGCGGCCCAGCTCGCCGCCGACTACGACGCGCTGGAGGAGCGGATCTCCCGGATCGCCGCCGAGGAGGACCTGGCCCGGGTCCGCCCCGACCTGGACGGCAACGCGATCATGGAGCTGCTCGGCGTACCGCCGGGGCCGATCGTGGGGAAGGCCTGGCAGCACCTCAAGGAGCTGCGGCTGGAGCGCGGCCCGCTGGACCGAGCGGAGGCCGAGGCGGAACTGCTGCGCTGGGCCCGGGAGCAGGGCATTCCCTCCTGACCACGGTTGAGAAGGCCCCCCGGTACAACGCCAGGCGTTAACCGGGGGGCCTTCCTCACCTGCCGGTCAGGCGTCGACGGCCGGCTTGGTGGCGCCGTTGCGGTGCGCCCCGCCCAGCTTGGCGAGCAGGCCGGCCAGGTCGATGCCGGTGAGGTCGCTGCCGAGCTGGAGGCCCTGCGCCACGTTCCCGGCCACCGACTTCGTCAGCGAGGACGCACCGTCGGTCGAGATCACCGTCATCTTGTCGATGGCACCGATCGGGGCGCTGGCCGCCTCGACCACCTGCGGCAGCACCTTGACCAGCAGGTCCAGCACCGCCGCCTCGCCGTACGCGGCGAACGCCTCGGCCTTGCGGGCCATCGCCTCTGCCTCGGCCTGCCCCTTGGCCAGGGTGGCCGCGGCCTCGGCCTGGCCCTCGCGCTCGATCGCCTCGGCGATCGCGCTGCGCCGGCGCTGCTCGGCCTCACCCTCCTTGGCGCCCTCGATCGCGTTCGCCTCGGCCAGCGCGGCCCGGCGGGCCCGCTCGCCCTCACCGGTGAGCCGGGCCTGCTCGGCGGCGGCCTGGGCGGCGGCGATGGTGGCCTGCCGCTGCGCGTCGGCGGTGAGCACCGCCGCGTTGCGGGACGCCTCGGCCTCCTGCTCGACCTTGTAGCGGGCCGCGTCGGCCGGCTTGCGCACCTCGGTGTCGAGCTGGCGCTGCTTCAGCTCGGCGTTCCGCTCGGCCACCTTCTGCTGCTCGGTGAGGATCGCCTGGTCCCGCTCCGCCTGGGCGAGCGGGCCGGCCGCCGCCGACTTCGCCTTGGCCGCGTCGATCTCCGCCTGGATGGCGGCCTGCTTGAGCGCCAGGTTCCGGTTCGCCTCGGCGATGGCCTCCTCGGCGAGCAGCCGCTCCTGCTCGGCCTGTTGCCGGGCCCGCGCCTCGGCGATGGCGGCGTCCTTGAGCACCCGGGCCGCCTCCGGCCGACCCAGGTCCTGCAGGTACGAGCCCTCGGCCAGGATGTCCTGGAGCTGGAAGGTGTCCAGCACCAGGCCCTGGTTGGTCATCGAGTGCTCGGCCTCCTCGGCGACCGCGCTGGCGAACGCCGCCCGGTCCCGGATGATCTCCTCGACGGTGAGCCGGCCGACGATCGAGCGGAGGGCACCGGCCAGCACCTCCCGGGTGAAGTTGTCGATCTCGTCCTGCTGGTGCAGGAACCGCTGGGCGGAGGCGCGGATCGCGTCCTCCGTGCCGCCGACCTTGACGATCGCCACGCCGTGCAGCTCGGTGCGGATGCCCTGCTTGCTCACCGCGCCCTTGATGCCGACGTCGATCCGGCGGCTGGACAGGTCGAGCGACTGGAGCTTCTGCACCACCGGCAGGACGAAGACCGAGGCGCCGAGCACGACCTTCTGCCCGGACATGTCGGTGGAGCGGCCGCCGTCGGCGGTCTGGGTGGTGCGGCCCTTGCGGCCGGTGACGATGAACGCCTCGTTCGGGCCGGCCACCTTGATCCGGGAGAGCACGAAGAGGACGAGGAGGACGGCGAGGAGGACCGCGCCGCCGATGGCGACGAGCAGGGGCATGGGAGTTCCCGTCTGTGCGAAGGGGGTTCAGTAGGTCTCGACGTGCACGCTGGTCTCGCTGAGGGCTTCGACCACGAAGATCCGGGCGCCGACCGGCAGCGGACGGTCGGCGCGGGCGTTGAGCTTGACCGGCTGGCCGGCCAGGCGGATCCGGACCTCGCCGTAGCCCTCGGCGGGGACCGGGGTGACCACCAGGCCGGTCGCGCCGACCAGGTGGTCGCGGGTGGGGGTGGCGTCGGTGCGCATGTTCCGGGCCGCCCGGCTGAGCCGGGCCGCCAGCCACGCGGTGGGCGCCGCGGCGAGCGCGCCGCCGGCCGCCGCCGCCGCGATCATCCCCGGGGTACGCCCACCGACCAGTTCGTTGACGATCGCGGCGCCGAAGCCGAACGCGCCGGCGAATCCGGCGACCGCCTCCAGCGACACCGGACCGTCGACGTCCGGATGGCCGATGTGGAGCAGTCCTCCGCCGACCAGGGCGAGGGCCAGCACCCCGACCCCCGCCCCGCCGATGATCAGAAAGATGAGCGTCCCCGTGGCCACGACCTGCACGGTATCGACATCGTGCAACGTCACGGGCCGGCCGAACGGTCAGCGTGGCGCGACGGTCCACCCAAGATCGACCAGCTCGCTACCCGGGCGGTGCGGACTTCGTCGCACCGCGGGAGAAGAATGGGAACCATGCGTTGGACCGTGCTCGACTCGCCGATCGGGGAGTTCTCCGTCGCCACGGACGGCGAGGCCGTCCGTGCGGCGCACTTCGGCCGGGTGGAGTCGGCCACCGAGCAGCCCGGCGACGCGGTGGCCGGCCGGGCGCTGGCCGAGCTGCGTGCCTACTTCGCCGGGGAGCTGACCGAGTTCACCGTGCCGGTCGGGGTGACGCGCGGGTCGGAGTTCGAGCGCGCGGTGTGGCGGGAGATGACCCGCATCCCCTACGGCGAGACGCTCACCTACGGCGAGGTGGCGAAGGCGGTCGGTGACCCGGGGGCGGCCCGGGCGGTCGGGGTGGCCTGCAACCGCAACCCGGTGCCGGTGATCGTGCCCTGCCACCGGATCGTCGGGGCGGGCGGCAAGCTGGTCGGCTTCGGCGGCGGGCTGCCGCGGAAGGTGACGCTGCTGGAACTCGAAGCGGCGGTGGCGCTCCAGCGCGCCTGGTCCTGACGTAGGCCGACGAAAGAGGCCGGGTCCGCACGGACCCGGCCTCTTTCCTACGTGTCAGCGCGTCAGCGCTCGACCTCGCCCTTGATGAACGCCTCGACGGCGGCGTGCGCGTCGTGGTCGGCGTACTGCTTCGGCGGGGACTTCATGAAGTACGAGGAGGCGGAGAGGATCGGGCCACCGATCTTCCGGTCCAGTGCGATCTTCGCGGCCCGGACGGCGTCGATGATGACACCGGCCGAGTTCGGCGAGTCCCACACCTCGAGCTTGAGCTCGGCGTTGAGCGGGGTGTCACCGAAGGAACGGCCCTCCAGGCGGATGTACGCCCACTTGCGGTCGTCGAGCCACGGCACGTGGTCGGACGGCCCGATGTGCACGTCGCTCTTCTGCATCTCGTGCGGGATCTGGGAGGTCACCGACTGGGTCTTCGAGATCTTCTTGGAGACCAGGCGGTTGCGCTCCAGCATGTTCATGAAGTCCATGTTGCCGCCGAAGTTGAGCTGGTACGTGCGCAGCAGCTCGACCCCGCGGTCCTCGAAGAGCTTCGCCAGGGCGCGGTGCACGATGGTGGCGCCCACCTGGCTCTTGATGTCGTCACCGACGATCGGCAGGCCCGCGTCCTCGAACTTCTTCGCCCACTCCGGGTCGGAGGCGATGAAGACCGGCAGGGCGTTCACGAACGCGCAGCCGGCGTCGATCGCGGCCTGGGCGTAGAACTTGTCGGCCTGCTCGGAGCCGACCGGCAGGTAGGAGACGACCACGTCGACCTGCGCGTCGCGCAGCGCCTGCGCCACGTCGACCGGCTCCGAGTCCGACTCTTCGATGATCTCGCGGTAGTACTGGCCGAGACCGTCGAAGGTCGGGCCGCGCTGCACGGTGACGCCGGTCGGCGGCACGTCGCACAGCTTGATGGTGTTGTTCTCGCTGGCCACGATGGCCTCGGCGAGGTCCATGCCCACCTTCTTGGCGTCCACGTCGAACGCCGCGACGAACTTCACGTCCGAGACGTGGTAGTCGCCGAAGGTGACGTGCATGAGACCCGGGACGCGGTCGTTCGGGTCGGCGTTCCGGTAGTACTCCACGCCCTGCACGAGGGACGAGGCGCAGTTACCCACACCGACGATGGCGACGCGGACGGAGCCCATAGCGTCTGCCTCCTTCTTCTTCATCACGGCCGCTCTTTCCTGGACTCTCCAGGCGGGGGCGGGCTGTCGTTATCTCGTCGGCCGCCGGCCGTCCCGGGTTCCGGGACCGTCGGGGCTCGGCCGGAGCGCTCGTTGGCGATGAGCTCCTCCAGCCAGCGGACCTCGCGCTCACAGGCGTCGAGCCCGTGGCGTTGCAGTTCCAGCGTGTACGCGTCGAGCCGCTCGGCTGCCCGGCCGAGCACATCACGAAGGCCTTCGCGACGTTCCTCGATCTTCCGACGGCGACCTTCCAGGATCCGGAGCCGGGTGGCCTGGTCGGTCCGGGCGAAGAACGCGAAGTGCACTCCGAAGCCCGTGTCGTCGTACGTCTCGGGCCCAGCCTGCGCTATGAGCTGGGCGAAGCGTTCCTTGCCCTCCGCGGTAATGGTGTAGACCACGCGACCGCGTCGGCTCGTCAGGGCGGGAACCTCCTCGGCGGTCGCGGGTGTCTCGGCGGCTTCGGTGATCCATCCCGCCGCCTGCAGCCGGCGCAGGGTCGGGTAGAGCGAGCCGTAGCTGATCGCCGCCCGGATCGCGCCGAGCTTGGCGGTCAACTCCTTGCGCAGCTCGTAGCCGTGCATCGGAGCCTCCTGCAGGAGGCCGAGGATGGCGAACTCGAGCACGGGCCACCCCTTCTTACCCCCGGCGCGGAGCCGTAACCGCCGCGATGTATCGGACCGATACATCGCACGTTAGCGGAGACCGATGATCAGGGCAAACCCCCGGTTTCGAGAAGGTGTCATCACGGATCGTGACGGTGGTCGCCTCGTCCCGCCGGACCGCGTACCCTTTGCCGCATGCGTACGCAGCGCCAGGTCGTCGACTACTCGCTCCAGAAGCGAGCGGTGCTGCGTGAGCTCCTCGCCGGCCGGACCGGTACGTACGACGTCTGCGACGCCTCGCCGTACCTGAAGAACGCCGCTCGCTTCCATGGCGAGCCGACCGAGGAACGCTGCCCGATCTGTCGCAGCGAGAACCTCATCCACGTCCACTACATTTACGGAGACGAACTCAAGCAGTCCGCCGGCCAGGCGCGTACCCGGGCCGAGTTGCCCGTCCTGGCGATGACGCTGCGTGAGTTCCAGGTCTTCGTGGTGGAGGTGTGCCCCGGGTGTGCCTGGAACCATCTCGTCGAGCAGTACCTGCTCGGCCGGGACGGGCTGGCCGGCGGCGCGGAGGACGGGTCGGAGCAGGAGGCGGTGAGCGGCTCGTCCGCGCCGGCAGGTTCGACCCCTCGTCGAAGGCGAGAGGCGCAACGGTGAATTCGGCTGTCCCGGTCGGCCCCCGCTCCTCCGGCGGGTGGCATACCCGACAGCTGCCAAGTCTGATTGGTCCGATTAGCTCGGATTTGACGGCTGCGCCCCGGCACGCCCAGGGTGTAGCGTCTCGTGTTCCATCTCACGGCAACCCGGTGGCGGCGCGACCGCGCCCCACCGCGACCGGCAGGGTGTGAGGAATGAACTACGGCGATCCCAGTTCTTCGCGTGGGCGGGCCCAGATCCCGGGCCCGAACGGTGACCCCGGTTCCGGAGGGAGCCCGCGCGGGAACGGTTGGTCATCCGGGTCGGAGCACGGTGCCTCGGCCCGCGCCTCCGCGACGCCGCGTGGCGGATCGGGCGGGCGCGCCTCCGTCGGCGGTTCCGCCCCGGCACCGCACGGCGCCGCCGGCTCCGCCTCGGTCGGTCGAGCCGGCCCGGGCCGCGCCTCGGTGCCCGTCTCGCCGGCCCCCGGTGGCGCCTCCGGCCGAGCCGGTGCCGGCCGCGCCTCGGTTCCGGTCTCCCCGGCAGGTCCCGCCGGGCGCGCATCGGTCGGTGCGGCCAGCGTGGGTACGGCTGGCCGGGCGAGCGTCGGCTCGGCGGCCGTCGGCGGCCGGGCCACGGTGGCCCGTGCCGGTGTCCCCGGCATGGCGGGCGGCGGTCCGGGTGGCCCCGGTGGCCCGAGCGGCCCGGGCCGGGGTGGTCGCGGCGGTCGCGGTGACGACCCGAACGCGGCGGCCCGCGCGAAGAAGCGCCGCCGGATCAACATCCTGATCGCCGGCTTCGCGGTCTTCATCATGCTCGCCGGCATCGGCGTGGTCGGCTTCACCTGGTACTCGACCAACGTCATCCTCCCCGAGGACACCATCCCGCCGCTGTCGACCACCATCTACGACAACACCGGCAAGGTCGCCATCGCCAAGATCGGCGACCAGAACCGGCAGCTGGTCACCATCAACCAGATCCCGGAGTGGGTCCAGCACGCGGTGGCCGCCGCCGAGGACCGCAACTTCTACCGGCACTCCGGGGTGGACTACAAGGGCATCGTCCGGGCCGCCTGGAACAACTTCACCGGCGGCGACAAGCAGGGTGCCTCGACCATCACCCAGCAGTACGCCCGCAACGCTTTCGACAACCTCAACCAGGACACGTACGGGCGCAAGGTGAAGGAGGCGATCCTCGCCTCCAAGCTGAACGACAAGTACGACAAGCCGACGATCATGCAGCACTACCTGAACGTCGTCTATTTCGGCCGCGGCGCGTACGGCATCCAGGCGGCGGCGCAGACCTACTTCAACAAGGACGTGTCCAAGCTGACCGTGGCGGAGGCCGCGGTGCTCGCTGCGGTGATCAAGCAGCCCGAGCCGAGCGCGACGCACCGTGGCTACGACCCGGCAATCAACCCGGAGGCCGCGCTGGACCGGTGGAACTACGTCATCAACGGCATGATCGCCGAGAAGTGGCTGGATGCGCCCAACATGCCGACGCACCCCACCGAGTACCCGACGAAGACCCTCAAGAAGCCCACCAAGAACAACGGCGCGGACTTCGGCGTCAACACGCCGTACGGCAACGTGATCAACTACGTCTCGCAGGAAATGCGCGAGATGAACCTGTGCACGAGCGATGAGGCCGCGGCCACTCCGGAGAAGCCGCTCTGCTCGCAGGCGTTGAGCCGGGGCGGTTACCGGGTCACCACCACCATCGACACGAAGACGCAGGAGGCGGCGCTCGACGCGGCCCAGCGGGCCAGGAAGGGCTCCGAGCTCTACAAGCAGCCGGGGAACCTGATGGCGGCTGTGGTGTCCATCGACCCCAGGAACGGTGAGGTACGCGCGTACTACGGCGGTGACAACGGCACCGGCACGGACTTTGCCGGCAAGAACGTCGATGGCGGTGTGGTCAGCGGTGGTCACTCCCCGGGTTCGAGCTTCAAGATCTATACCCTGGCAGCGGCGCTCGAGAATGACATCTCCATCAAGTCACGCTGGAAGGGCAAGTCGTTCAAGCCAGAGGGCTTCGATAATCCGATCAGCAACGCCGGCCACGACGCCTCCTGTGGCGACTCCTGCACCCTTGAGCAGTCGACACTGAAGTCACTCAACGTGCCGTTCTACTACATCACCGAGCAGATCGGCCCGGACAAGGTGCTCGACATGGCCAAGAAGGCCGGTGTCACGATGATGTGGGGCGACAACCCGGTGAAGGAATACGACCTCACCAAGGCCGACCCGAAGAAGCTGGCGCCAGCGCCCTTCTACCACGTGCTCGGCTACGGCCAGTACCCGATCACCGTGCTGGACCACGCCAATGGCGTCGCCACCTTCGCCAACCGTGGTGTCTACAACAAGGCGCACTTCGTCAAGAAGGTGCAGAAGCAGGACCCGAAAACGGGCAAGTGGGTGACGGTCGGCGGTGCCACGCTGAAGCCGCAGCAGCGGATCAGGAAGGACGTCGTCGCGGACGTCACCTCGGTGCTGGAAAAGTACCCGGCCGCCGTCAACCGTCGGCTCGACGACGGCCGCAAGGCCGCCGAGAAGACCGGTACCTGGGAGCTCGGCGACCCGAAGCAGCCCTTGGCCAACGGTGACGCCTGGATGATCGGCTACACGCCGCAGCTCGCCACCGCCGTCTGGGTCGGCAACAAGGATAATCGCAAGGCGATCAAGGACAAGAACGGCAACAACATCAGCGGCGCCAGCATGCCGGGCGCCATCTTCCAGCGCTTCATGAACGAGGCTCTCAAGGGCCAGGAGAAGATGGACTTCCCGGACGCTGCGCACGTCGGCAAGGACGACACCGGCAACGGTGAGATGCCGCAGCCCGAGCCGACGTTCCCGCCGCAGCAGCCGGGCTGCGACCCGCTCGGCCTGTTCTGCCCGGGCGGCGGTAACAACGGCGGCAACACCGGACCGGGCACCCCGACCGACCCCCGTGGGCCGGGCGGCGGCGGCAACGGCGGCACCGGTGGGGGCATCCTGCCCAGCGAGCCACCACGCCAGACGTACTGACGGCAGCGCCGGACGGCGGCGGTCGGGCCCCTTGGCCCGGCCGCCGTCGCCGTTTCCGGGTACCGGAATCTCCCGCCGGGACAGGACGGGGAGGCCCGACGTACGGCAGGATGCCTCTCCATGAGCACCCAGTCGACCGGGACCACCGACCACCCGTCCCGCTCGGACGGCTTCGTCCGCGGGGCCTCCGAGTTGATCGGCGGTCCGCTGGGCGACCACGCGGTCGCCCTGGATCGGCCGGCCGGCCGCGAGGGCCGGTTCTGGACCGCCGCGCGGATCGTGCTGGCCCTGGCCTGCCTGACGCTCGCCCTGCACTGGGTGCAGAAGTCGCCCTGCCAGGACGGCGCCTGGCAGAACAACACGCAGTACACGCGGATGTGCTACACCGACGTGCTGGCGCTCTACTACGCCGAGGGACTCAACAAGGGCAAGGTGCCCTACGCCGACCACCCGGTGGAGTACCCGGTGCTGACCGGCTACTTCATGGGGGCGCTCGGGCTGCCGGTGCACGCCCTCGGCGCGGACGACCCGAGCATCAACCAGGGGCAGTGGTTCTACAACCTCAACGCCCTGGTGCTCAGCGCGCTCGGCGTGGCCACCGTGGCGGTGATCCTCGCCCTGCGCCGACGGCGACCGTGGGACGCGGCGCTCTTCGCGCTCTCCCCCGCGCTGCTGCTCACCGCCACCGTCAACTGGGACCTGCTCGCCGTCGGGCTGGCCACGCTGGGGCTCCTGGCCTGGGCGCGGACCAGAGCCGACCTGACCGGTGCCGTGCTGGCCGCCCTGGCCGGGGTGCTGATCGGACTCGGCGGCGCGGCGAAGCTGTGGCCGCTGTTCCTCCTCGGGCCGATCCTGGTGCTCGCGATCCGCGCCGGCCGGGTCTGGGCCGCCCTGCTCTCCATCATCACGGCCGCGGCGACGGTGGTGCTGGTGAACCTGCCGGTGGCGATTCCCTACTGGCAGAGCTGGTACCGCTTCTTCGACCTGAACACCACCCGCCCCATCGACTGGGGCACCCTCTGGTACATCGGCCGGTACCTGGACGGCAAGATCAGCCCGTCGAGCCCCGGTGACCTCGGGCCCTTCGAATGGCTGAACGCCAACATCCCCACCCTGAACTGGGTGTCGTACCTCCTCTTCGGACTGGCGTGCCTCGGGGTGGCCGCGCTGGCGCTGTTCGCGCCGCGCCGGCCCCGGCTCGCGCAGCTCGCCTTCCTGGTGGTCGCCGCCTTCCTGATCTTCAGCAAGGTGTGGTCCCAGCAGTTCGTGCTCTGGCTGCTCCCGCTGGCCGTCCTCGCCCGGCCGCGGTGGGGCGCGTTCCTGGCCTGGCAGATCGCCGAGGTCTGCTACTTCGCCGCCTTCTACGGCGAGCTGCTCGGCACGGCCACCAGCCGGCCGGTGTTCCCCGAGGGCGTCTTCGTGCTGGCCGCCAGCCTCCGGCTGATCACGGTGGCGGTGCTCTGCGGCTTCGTGATCCGGGACATCCTGCACCCCGAGCGGGACGCGGTCCGCACCACCTATTCCGACGACCCGGACGGCGGCGTCCTCGACGGTGCCGAGGACGTGGCGTGGCACCCTCGCCGGCGCCACGGCCGTTTCGGCAGCCCGGCTGGTCCGGACGAAGTGCCGATGATGAGCAGGTGATGATACTTCGATGACTTCCTACAGCAGGCTACCGGCATCCCCTTGAGCTAGCCGGAGGTTGTAATGCTGAAGAAAAGACTCGTCGAACTCGGTGCGGCGCTGGCGTTGTGCCTCTCCGCCGCCGTCGCCGCCCCGCAAGCCGCGTCGGCGGCCCCGGCGCCCACGGCGACCGGTTCCGCCACCACGATCCGCGCAGCGGATCTGGATCCGGCGAAGGCCACCATGATTGCGGCGAGCACGCTGGCCACGTCCGGCTGCGGGTCGTCCTGTGATGGCAGGAACCCCGCCACCTACAAGATCTACTACAACGGCTCCGACTACTACACCTGCGCTGAGGACGCCATCACCGCGGCGCAGAACACGAGTGGCATCAACCTGGAGCTGCGATACAGCCCACGTTGCCGTACCGCCTGGGCCCGGGTCAGCTCCGACTTCTACTACCCGACGGTCCGGAGCTACTACTCCGACGGACGGGTCCGAACCTCGTACAGCGGCTTCGCGGGCTCCTATTACACAATGATGGTCAACGACGCGGGCCTGCTGGCCCGCGCGGAGGCGACCGCCGGTTCTGGGACGTGGTACACCTCCAAGTACTGAGCCCGGCGGCAGGGCCGGGCACACCGGCCTGCAGGGCAACACCGCGGAGTTGAGCGTTCTGGCCGGGGCAAGCGGATCGCCGTACCCGGCGTGGTGGAGTGAATGGCAACGGGACCTCTGGGAGATCGGGTTAGCTCTTCACGAGCTTTCCGTTCACCAGAGGTCCCGTTGTCGACTCAGTACCTACATTTCAATGCGTCGATGACGTGCTGGAGTAGACCAGAACCGTTGCAGCGCCCCGCAGACGCGGCAGACCTGCTGAGGCAGGGCCTGCCGACGGCGGTCGAGTCACTGGTTCGGCCGCCGCCGTCGTCGTCTCGGGTGTAGCCCCAATGGCGGACCCTGCCGCAGATGGCTTCGCTCAAGCCAGGGCCGTGGTCAGGATGGACAGCGCGCGCGTCGTCTCCGTCAGGGCCCGACGCAGCGCCTCCGCTGCCTCCCGGTCGAGCTGGACGCCGGCTTGCGGCGTCATCTCTTGGCCGACGAGGGTCCGCCGCTCGAGTTCGTTGACTGCGGCGCCGGGTGCGATGCCCAGGTCTGCGTCGAGCCGATGCCGTAGATCACGGATGACGGCGAGAGCCTCCGCCGTCCGTCCTGCCTCATGCAGCGCCTCTGACAGTCGGCAATGCAGGCCCTCATGATAGGGGTGACCGGCGATCCAGGACTGTAACTCCGGGATGGTCGCCACGCAATTCCCCCGGCCGAATTCGAGAGCCACCAGGCTCTCGATCGCGCGGAGACGGGATTCCTCCCAGTGAACCGCATCCACCTGTAGGGCGGTGGAGTGGACGTCCTCCATCGCGTTTCCGCGCCACAACATCAGGCCTTGCCGAAGGATGGCGATGGCATGTGCCGTTTGGCCGCGCCGCCGGGCGACCTCCGCCTCGGCGCAGAGCCGCCGAAACCTCAGGCCGTCCACGTGCTCCTCGGCAGACTCCAGCTGGTAGCGGTTTCCGTGCCGCACGATCCGTTGGTCGACGGCGTTTCGGGACACCACGAGCCGGAGGCGCCCGAGACGGTTCTGGATCTGCTGGCGGGCGGTTACCGGTGAATCGTCACCCCATACGATGTCAATGAGACGGTCAATAGTGACATCGCGGTTTGTTTCGACAACAAGCCCGGCGAGCAATTTCTTGCTACGCTCCCCGGAAATGTGGATGGCGGAATTGCCGGAACGCATGACCAATGGGCCAAGAAACTGAAACTCCAAAACTGCCCCCGTTGCGCTGTTCCCCGTTTTCAGCGGGTGCCGCCCAGCATAGCCGCTCCTCGATATCCGTCAAGCATGACGAAAGCACCCAGATGGAATGAAAGGTGCATCTCCGTGTGTAGCGGCCGCCATAGTGCCCGCGGCCATCGCTCGCGGGGATCCGGGCCGTCGCTTTTGGACCCGGCCGGGATCGTCCTGGTGCTGGTCTGCCCCACCCTCGCTCGGCGACGTCCGTCGGGCGCCATCCAGGCCCGGGTCACGGGCATGGGCCGTGCCGTCAGCTTCCGCTGGGCCACGCGCTCGGCCGGGGCGGACCCGACCATGCCGCATCCGGCGGCTAGTTGTCGCTCTCGGCCACCGCGATGGACCCGGGCTCTCCAGGTGATACAACTCGCCACCCGGCGGGGTGCGCTGGCTCGGGCGCAGCCGGGGGGCGGGCGTTGGACAACGCCCGCCCCCCGGTGGACCGCGTACGGTCGGGCTACGTCACCAGGTGGTGCCGCAGTTCTTCGCGGTGCCACTGGCCGGCACGAAGGCCATCGCGTCCCAGGCGATGTCCACGTCACCGGTGCTTCCGGCGATCATGTTGCTGAGCTGCACCCGGGCACCCGGGCCCAGGGTGTAGCGGCCCAGGCTCACCCACCGGTCGACGCCCAGGGTCTCGGCGTCCTGGTTGATGGGGCACTCCGCCGGGTCGCCAGCGACGCCTCTGCCCCGTTCGATGTAGTAGCTCGCCCCGGTCTCGTTGGCGCCGTGCGAGGGCAGGTGCACCACGATGTCCCAGCTGCTGGTGCCGCTGCGGATGTTCGGCGTCCAGGTGCCGACGATCTTGTGCAGGCCGGCATAGTCCGGGTCCATGCTGTGGCTGAACCACATGTGGCCGAGATACCCCGCGCCGAGCTGGTGCAGGTCGATGTCCGCGTGGAAGCTCATCAGGTCGCCCGCGGGTGACCCGAGACGGAGCGTGAACTTCCCGCCCCAGCTCTGCCCCGCACAGCCCAGCGGGTTCATCGAGGAGTCGGCCAGGTCGTCCACGATCAGGGCGCCGGTCGCCGAGAACGGGGTGCAGACCTTCGGATAGACCCGCTTCGCCGCGGGTTCCGCCGAACCGACCGCGTACACCAGCTTCTCGGTGCTCAGCGGATTGGCCTCGGTGACCCAGCTGGTGTCGCTGTGCCACCAGCAGGACTCGTCGCAGCTCGAGTTGTCGCCGAACGGCGAGCAGTTGTTGGCCGCCTGGCAGAACTGGTACATGCCGGGCAGGCTGAGCTGGTTGCTCGTGGAGCCGAACGTCGGCGTCGAGTACTTCGTGTACGGGTCGATCCACTGCCACTGCGGCACCTCCGCCCAACCCATGATCCGCTCCGGGTACGACCAGTCGGAGGGGTGGCTGGCGTCGTTCTGGTCGAGCCGCAGGAACGGCGCGCGGTTCGCCGGGTACGACGGGTTCGCCGGGTTGTTGTACCAGCCGAGACCGTAGTTGCCCAGGGAACCGGGCTCATCGGCGGTGTGTACGCCGCTGTTGTAGGCCCAGACCGCGAGGAACCAGTTCTCGATGTACCGGGGGTCATTCGTGTTGACCGAGATACCCAGCGACTGCACCTGCTGGAACTTCTCCACCAGGATCTGCAGGCCGGCGGCGATGTTCGCCGTGTAGTCGGTGGCGATGGCCACCCGCTGGAGCTCGGTCCAACCGGGTCCGCAGACGGCACAGGTTTGGTCCTCCCGCATTCCGTCGGTCACCTGCGAGATGCCGTAGCCACAGTCGCTGCTGCTGTAGTCGATGTAGTCCCAGCCGGCGCTGCTGCGGGTGCCGTAGTAGTCGGATACGAGCGGGTTGCCTCCATCGCCCGGCGAGGCGTGCCAGGAGGCCTGCGCCATGTTGGTCTCCTGGGCCAGCACCGCCAGCATCACCTGCGCCGGCACCCGCGGATCGGATGACGACCAGGGGAACAGCCCCTGCGGGGTGTACGACGCCATGCCGGTCTTCAGGTAGTTCGCCGGCCGGGTGATGGTCAGCTTGCCCTGCACGGCGAGGTCCACCGCCCATTCCACCTGGTTGGCGCTCGGCTGGAGCACCTGTCGGCGGATGTCGTTGCGGGGGATCGCACACGTCGGCCAGTAGGCGGGATTGCTGATCACCTCCCCCGCGGCGATTGATGCCTGGGGCGTCTGAATCCGCCCGGCACGCGGCGGCGCGACGTCGGCCGGCGGCTTGGCGGTGGCCGTCACCGTACGCCGGCTGACCTGGCCACTGTCGGTGGCCCGCACCGTGACGGCGAGGCTGGACCGGTGGTCCGCCCGCCCGGTCTCGACGGGAAGCACCGACATCGCCAGCAGGTGACCCTGCCGCGACGCCACCCGGGTCTTGCCGGCAGCCGGCAGCATTACCAGGTCGGACGGCCGCTGGCGGATCCCGCCGAGGTCACCGACGAGGGCGTTGCGGCCGCCGGAGAGCCCGACCAGCTCCAGGCCGGTCGCCGGCGCGGTGCCGAGCACGGTGTGCCGGCGGCCGACGTACCGGTGGGCGGTCGCGCGGTCCGCGACGCCCTGCTTTGGCGCGTCGACGGTCAGCACGTCGATCGCGCCCGCCGCCGTCGCCCGCACGGCGAACGGACGGCCGCCCGGATCGGCGATCTTGGTGAGCTTGCCGGCCCGGAGCCGGTGTAGACCACCGCGGAGGATGCCGTAGTCGCCGTCGGCCGCGGGAGCGGCGTTGGTGAACTGTCCGGCCAGCCGGACGGTCGACGTCACCCGGCCCGCCGCCGCATCGATGGCGAGGACCTCGGTGGTCTGCTGACCGACGTCGGTGGGCCGGGTCACCAGCACCCGCTCCCCGGTGCCGCACGACGGGTTGTAGTAGGCGAGCTGGACCCGTTCCCGCAGCGGGGTGGCCTTGCCGGTGGTCAGGTCCACCACGGCCACGTAGGCGCCCTTGGTGGCCAGCTCCGGCTTGTTGGTGTAGGACACGGGCGCGTAGACCGCCACCGCCCGCTTGCCCGAGCCGGTGACGCACACGCTACCCGTCCAGGCACCGGCATCCGGCAGCCCCGCGTTCAGCGTGGTGAGCATGGACCAGGCAAACGCCTCCCGCTCCCTGGCGAGGTAGACGTGGAAGCCGTTGCGGTCACCCGCTCCGGTGACCAACTGGTCGGTGGAGGTTGTCCACTTCGGGCCGAGGGCCTGGTCCGGGTCGGCCAGCGCGCCGCGGCTCAGCGTCTCGGCGGGCACCGGCGTGTCCGGTCGGGCGGCGACCGGCTGGGGAGCCACCAGGGCCGAGGCGGTGATCGCGACCGCCGTGCCGAGGGCCCGCAGAACGAGCCGTCGCGCCGGCCGTCGCCGCGTCAGTTCCATGGCGTGCACTGATCCTCCAGCTCGCCGTACGGGTCGTTGTTCGGAGTGGGCTCGTCCTCGCCCACGTACCAACACGCCATCACCGAGTTGTTCCAGTTGGTCATCGCCGACCGCCACAGGTCGACGCCGGCCGTGGTGAAGTTGACGTACGTGCCGGGGAAGAGCGGCGACTCGGCCAGCGGCTTCCGCATCTCGTTGGCGCCGTACTGGGTGAGCTCCCAGAACTGGAAGTTGGCCTCCCAGCTGGTGTCAGGACTCTGGTAGGTGATCTGGTAGTCGACCCAGGTCGACTGGCAGGTCGGCGAGTAGTAGAGCTTGCCCTGCCCCTCGATCAGCCGGGTGGCGGCGTCGTCCCTGGTGGTGACGTAGATGTGCTGGTTGCGGTCGTCGACGAGCACCTGGTCGGCGGTGCAACCCTGCTCGCCGGCCCACTTGCCCTCGCACGTGTCCGCCTTGCAACCAGCCGCCTTGGCGACCTGCGGCGTGCTCACCGCCGCTCCTCCGGCGGTCATCGCCACCGCCAGCGCGCCGGCCGAGGCCAGGATGCGCAACCACCTGGACCGGCCGGCCCGGGGGGACGAGGCGAACCTGCTCCAGCTACCCATCGGCCGCCTCCACTTCCAGCGGCATCTCTCTGAGTGTCTTCATGGTCGGCGATGGTGCCGCCAGCCATCACCGTTCGATCACATCCCGCCATCACGCTGCTGTCGCGCCGATGCCCACCAAAGCCCGGCGGCGCAGCCTGAGGTTCACCATGGCGTGGAGGCCAGGCCCCAAGTTCAGCGCTTTCACGACGGGCAGGTCGGCGTTGCTTCCATGTGTAGGGGCCGCTTCGACACCCGGGCCAGCTCAGGTAGGGCCGGCAGCCACGGGCTCCACGACCGTTCTTCATGAACGGATCACCGGCTGGGCTTGACCCGTTTCGACGGACAGGGTCGATGTGTTGATCTCACGCTACCTTGCTGGCCGGTAGCGGGTTGATGTTGGCGTTGGCTTCGTAGGCGGCGGGGCTGAGGTAGCCGAGGCTGGAGTGCCGCCGACGGGTGTTGTACCAGCCTTCCACGTACTCGAATATCGCCTGTCGGGCGGCAGTGCGGGTCGGCCACGGCTGGCGGTGGATCAGTTCGGTCTTGATCGTGGCGAAGAACGACTCGGCGACGGCGTTGTCCCAGCACTGCCCGCGCCGGCCAAGTGATAAGCGGATCCCGTGGCGCTTGGCGAGGCGGGCATGCTGGGCACTGGTGTATTGACAGCCGCGGTCGGCGTGGAAGATCAGCCCCGATGGTGGCCGCCGGCGGCGGATGGCGTTGGTGAGGGCGGCGTCGACCAGGTCGGTGCGCAAGTGGTCGGCGACGGCCCAGCCGACGACCCGCCGGGAGGCCAGGTCGATGACGGTGGCCAGATACAGCCAGCCCTCCCACGTGTTGATGTAGGTGATGTCCCCGCACCAGCGGGTGTCGACCGCGGCCGCGTCCGTGCCGAAATCCCGGCCGACCAGGTCAGGGCGCGCTTCGGCGGACGGGTCCGGCACGGTGGTGGTCCGCCACCGGCGCGGGCACTTGCCGACGATCCCAGCGGTGCGCATCAACCGTGCGACGCGTTTACGGCCGTGCCGCAGACCGGCCGCCGCGAGTTCGGCGTGCACCCGCGGCGCCCCGTAGGTGCCCTTCGAGGCCGCGTGCACCGCGGTGATCTTCTCGGTCAGTGCCAGGTCGACGCGCTCCCGCTCGCTCTGCCGGCCCCGGCTGTGCTGGTAGTAGGCGGACCGGGAGACCTGCATCAGCTCACACGCACGCTTCACGCTGCGCGAGCCGGCCTGCTCCGCCTCGATGAACGGATACACGTTCACCGGGTCTCCCTCACGAAGAAAGCCGTCGCCCGCTTCAAAATCTCCACGTCCTCACGCAGCCGCCGGTTCTCCCGCCGCAACCGCGCCAGTTCCGCCCGCTCATCGCTGGTCGGCCCGTCGCTACGAACGCCGGCGTCGAGCTCGGCCTGCTTCACCCAGTCCCGCACCGCCGTCTCAGTCAGGTCGAAGTCCTTGGACACCTGCCCGACCGTTCGGTCCCCGCGCTGGCACAACTCCACGATCTCGGCCTTGAACTCCGCCGTGAACGACCGCCGAGGCCGAGGCCGTTTCCTACCCATGCTCTCCATGATGCTGGACATCCTCCCGGGACCTCCCGGCCCCTGATCTCGGATGTCCGTCAAAGCGGGTCAGGCCCACGGCAGCCACCCGACCACATCCATACCAGCCTGGCCTCGGTCCTCACCGCCGCGCCATCGACCGCTCATCGGCTCCACCGCGGCGACGACACCGCTGGGGCAGCTCACCAGCCCACGCATCCCTCCGGAATGACGTCATACGACGCGCGCCGGTGACGGGCCTGTGGCCGGAACCGCCATCGTCCGTTGGTCCCCGTTCCTCGAAGAGAGGTAGGAAGGCCATGGACCGAAGACGGGCCGCCCTCGCGGCGGTCGCCGCCATCACGATCTCGATCATCCCGGGGCTCCCGGCGAAGGCCGCAGCGCCTGATCCGGGCCCGCCGTCGCGGGTCGACCGGGCGACCAATGCCAACACGGTTCCACCCGCCCAGCGGGACCGGGTGCTGCCGAGGGGCTGGCGTAACTCCGCCGACCTCGCCTGGACGACGTCGGGGGACGCCGAGGGCTTCCATGTCCTCGCCGCCACCGCACGCGACGGATACACCTGGCGTACGGTCGCCGACCTGGCCGTGCCGGGTGTCGAAGCCGACCAGTGGATCGGCAACGCCTGTCTGACCGCGTCGGGTCGCCGGCTCGTTGTCGTTTACGGGCCGCGCACCTTTACCAACAAGGCGGATCTCTTCGACCGAGGCGGCTTCACCGCGACGGTCGACCTGAAGACCGGCGAGGTCACCCGACTGCCTATCCGATCATCGCTGGCCTACTTCAATCCCAGCTGCGGAGCCGGAGAGTCTGCCGTGCTCACCCAGCTCAACGGCCAGCGCGTGGAGAAGGCAACCGACCGTCCGCGTACTCGCCTGACCACGCTCGACGTCGCCACCGGAAAACTGTCCCGGTCCACGGTCGTCGAAGCCGAGCTCACCTCGGCGGTGCTCACCTCGGCGGGCGTCGTCGCCGCTGGTGGCTCCCGGCTCGTCCGGGTGGAGAAGGGCGGGCGGCTGGTCCCGCTGGTCCGGACCGCGGGCACCCCGTTCGGGCTCGCCACCGACCAGCAGGGCAATGTGGTCTTCATCGACCGCCCCGGCAACGAAGCGCGGGTGGGTTACACCGAGCCGCGACCCGGGGCGGCGGTCCGGACCCTGGCGAAGGCACGGGTCGGCGAGGTGTCGGTCGAGGCGGGGGCCCGCCGTCGACTCTTCATCACCGGACGACCCGCAGAGCTGCAGGCGCTGCCGGCCGGTATCGGACGGCTGGACGTGCCGGCCGCGGCGGAAGTGTCCTCGGAAGGGAAACTGGCGCTGACTCGGGTGCAGCGCACCGAGCAGGGCTCTGCTCCCCCGGCGGCCACCGACATCAATCAGGTCGCCATCCAGGCGCGGGTAACCGGCACGGGCCATGACGTGGACTTCCGGGTGGTCCCCCGCTCCATCGCAGCAGACCCGTCCGCGAGTCTGCCGTCCGGCGCCGCATCGGCTGACGGGCAGCGTTCGACCGGTGCCGACACGACGCTCAACGGTTCGACGACGGACCCGCTCGAGGACGAGCGCTGGTGTTCGGTACCCCGCAACGATCCTCGCAACCAGGCGTTGCAGCCCAAGCCACGCCAGGTGGAGTGGGCCATCGACCAGGCCATCACCGACTCGCTGTACGTGCAGCGGCCGGCCAACTGGAAGAACCTAGGGATGCCGGCGTACACCCCGCAGGGCCTGTTTCGCCCGAACGACCTGCTCGGTGGCGGGCGGGTACCGGCCCAGGTCATGTTGGGCGTCGTCGCCCAGGAGTCGAACATGTGGCAGGCGTCGCGCAATGCCCTGCCCGGAGTCACCGGCAACCCGCTGATCGGCAACTACTACGGGCGGGACATCTACAACGAGAACCCGGACGACGACTGGGACGTGCACTGGGAGGACGCCGACTGCGGCTACGGCGTCACGCAACTCACCGACGGCATGCGTCGCACCGGTCACGCGAAGATCGGGGAGACGTTGCTGCCGTACGACTCGCAAAGGGCCGTGGCCCTCGACTTCGCCACGAACGTTGCCGCTGGTCTTCGCGTACTGCAGGACAAGTGGAACCAGACCCGGGCCGCGAACCTGATCATCAACAACGGTGATGCGGCCGGCCTGGAGAACTGGTTCTTCGCCCTGTGGGCGTACAACTCCGGTCTGCACCCCAATCTGGGCACCGGGGAACCCTGGGGGCTCGGCTGGAGCAACAACCCCGCCAATCCCAGATTCAAGCCGGACCGTCGGTCCTTCTTGGAAGACACCTACAGCGACGCCGCCCATCCCCAGGACTGGCCATATCAGGAGAAGGTGCTTGGCTTCGCCGGGCATCCGCCGAACCTGTTGGAGGGACCGGACACCTTCGTGGCGGGCTTCCGGGCCGCCTGGTGGACGTCGGTCGACGACCGCGTCAACGTCAAACCCCCGACGAATCTGTTCTGCGACGACTCCAACGACTGCCATCCAGGAGAGCTGTACACGCCGGACGATCCCGACGTGGTGGGCGAGCCCGCGGGTCCCTGCGCGCACCAGAACGCCGCCGGCAGGTACGACCTGGTGTGCTGGTATCACCAGTCGGCGACCTGGAAGGGTGACGGACAGCTCGGCAACGAGGTGCTCCGGTTCGATCCGGGGTATGCGTACCAGGACGACGCGGTCACCTACCCGCCGAAGTGTGACCTGTCCGGGCTGCCCTCGGGAAGCCTGGTGGTCGACGACGTTCCCGCTGGAACTCCCGTGGTGCGAACCGGCTGCATGAACAACTGGACCAATTCCGGGACTTTCGGGCTGACCTTCGCCAGTGACTCGGCCGGCCAGTTCCCGTCCAAGGTCGACTTCCATCAGATCGGCGGTGGCTTCGGAGGACACTTCTGGTTCGCCCACACCTGGCTGTCAGGTGATCTGGGCGGCAAGATGAAAGTGACCGGCACCTGGACGTTGAACCAGGCAGTCAACGGCTGGGCCCGGGTGATGGTGCACGTCCCGGACCACGGCGCGCACACCCGGCAGGCCGCGTACGAGATCGACCTCGGCACCGGCTTCGCCAACGACAGGAAGCGCGTGATCCTGCAACGGGTACAGCGCAACCAGTGGGTGTCCCTCGGGGTCTTCAAGTTCGCCGGCACGCCCAGGGTGCGGTTGACCAACGAGACGTACGACGGCACCGGCGACGAGGACGTGGCCTGGGACGCGATCGCGGTCCAGAAGCTGACCGCCAAGCCGCGGCACCAGGTCGTCGCGCTCGGCGACTCGTACTCCTCCGGTGAGGGGGTTTCCAGCCTCGACGGTGCCGACTACTACCCGGAGTCCAACTACAAGGAGATCACCAACAACAAGGTCTTCCACCAGGACGTCTGCCACCGATCGCCGTACGCCTGGTCTCGGCTGGCGGTGCTTTCGGACAGCACGTCGAACATCGGCAGCCGGGCGGACAGTTGGGACCCGAACATGGACTACCAGTTCCTCGCCTGCTCAGGGGCGGAGACGGAGAACCTCCTCCCGGGCTACACCGTGCCGGACGGGCAGCCGGCGCCGCAGAACGCGTGGAACCAGACCGCCGCTTACCACTGGGGAGAGCTGCCACAACTCGACCGAGGCTTCCTCGACGACAACACCACCCTGGTGACCCTGTCCATCGGCGGTAACGACGCCCGCTTCGCCGATGTGCTGCAGTTCTGCATCATGCACAGCTACCAGTGCGACACGGACACCTATCCGGGTGATGCGGAGCCGCTGGCGGCGAAGGTGCAGAAGGACATCGAGGGGCCGGTGAAGCAGTCCATCAAGACCGTGCTGCGGGAGATTCACCGGAAGGCGCCGCACGCGCAGATTCTGCTGATGGGCTATCCGAAGCTGTTCGAGGAGGGCAGCGTTTTCTGCGTCAGCAACATCAACGACGGGGAGCGGAGCTGGCTGAACGAGACGGCGTTGCTGCTCGCCACCGTGATGGGACAGGCGACCACGGAGGCGAGCGCCGAGGGCATCCCCACCTACTTCGGGGATCCCACCGTCGCATTCGACGGTCACGGGGTCTGCGGTGACCCGGAGGCCCTCAACAAGATCGTCACCACTCTCACGGCGGGTGAGAACGGCCCGATGCCGGATTACCTGCCGGAGAGCTGGAACAAGTACGGCGCTTCCCAACAGTCCTTCCATCCCAACCTGGACGGATCGAACCGGTACGCGTCGGTCATGAACCATGTGACCGTCAATATGATGGGCCTGTGACCGGAGCCGTCCGGGTGACGCCCGCGAGGAGACTACCTCTCCTCGCGGGCGTCGCCCTGCTGTGCCTGGCCGGCTGCGGCCTGGTCGACTCTGAAGGGCAGGCGACCGAGGCGGCGACCGAGGCGGTACGCTCCCGCGCGGCACTGGCTCGGCGCACGGCAACCGCCGTGCTCGCCGATGCAGACACGGCGAAGCTCGACACGAGCGGGCGGCTCGACGCGCTCGCCGAAGCCGCGGGTGCTGCGGACCGCGACGGCACGGTCTTCGGCCGCCGTGCGACGCCGGATGGTCGGTACGAGGTGGACGTCGCCTACGACGGCACCGGCAACGGCGGAGGCTACGTGGCCGCTGAGGTCCATGTCCGGCTATGCGTACGGCTGGCCGGCGCGCTCCGTTCAGACCCGCAGGTCACGATGACCGATGTGGCCTGCGCGGAGTCGCTCGACCAGCAGCCCGGCCGACCCGACCGGGTGGTCAGATTGGCGGACTGACCCTCCAGCGGGCCCGGGACTGCCGGAATGCCAGGGCTTCGCGTGGACTCTCAGAGGTGGAACACCACCGCGTCGCCGACCTCTTCGCGGGTCACCCCCAACCCGTCGGACGGCCGCTCCAGCATCCCCTCCCACGGGGTGCCGCCGAGCTGGCCCCGGAGCACGACGACGTTCTTCACGCCGAGCTGGCGCAGGTAGTCGATGCTGGCCTGGTCGGGGAAGCTGACGACCGCCTCGCGGACCCGGGCCTGGGTCTCCGGCGTGAAGCCGCTGCCGCCGTTGACCATGTCCGGGAACCGGCTGGTCGACCAGACCATCACCGGCTGGTCCAGGTTCTGGCTGGTCGGCAACACCAGCATCGGCCCGTCCACGGTCCGCATCGCCACCGGCTGCTGCGGGACCACCGGGTGCGGCGTGACGTTCAGGCCCTCCACGATCACCAGCAGCAGCGGCACCAGGGTGGCCAGCCGCAGCCACGGCCCGGGCCACGGGGGGACCCGCTCGGCGGCGAGTTCGCGTACCCGGGCGCAGAACGCGGTGACCGCACCGGCGGCCAGCAGGCCGAGCAGCAGGGTGGCCCAGAGCATCATCCGGCCGGGCGTCCGCAGGCCGTTCCAACCGGGCAGGTACTCGAAGAGCGGAACGTAGCTGAAGGTGCCACCGAAGAACCGGGTGCCCATCGCCAGGATCATCGTGACCAGCACCCCGGCCAGCAGGTAGAGCCGGTGCCGGACCCGCCAGACCGAGAAGAACAGCCCGCCGGCGGCCAGGGCGTAGAGCACGAAGCCCGGCAGCAGGGTCATCTCGGGGTGCCAGGGCAGCGCGGCCCGGGCGCCCTCGTGCAGCGGACCCCAGACCCGGGACTCGGCCGGCGCGGTGAAGAACCCGCTGACCGGCGGCGAGTAGATCTCGATGTCGCCGAGCGTCCGGGCGGCGTTCGGGTGCAGCTCCGCCACCTTGAAGTACGGCACCGCCAGCAGCGCCCCCACCGCGGCGAAGAGCAGGCCACCGAGCACGTCGGCGAGGAGCAGCCGGCGCCCGAACGGGCGCTTGACCGGCCGGACCACCCAGCGCCGGGCGAACCAGACCACCGCCGACACCAGCACGACGCCGGCCACCAGGTACGCGAACGGCAGCCCGACGCCGAAGCCCAGACTGAGCTGCCACGCCGCCACCAGCCAGCCGGCGAATGCCCAGCCGGCGTGGCGGCGCCGCGGGCGGTAGCCGTACCGCAGGGACCAGCCGTGGCCCCGGGCGAGCATCGCCAGCGCCAGCGGGATGCCGCCGTTGGAGACGATGTGCAGGTGCCCGGCCTGGGCCAGCAGCCAGGGGGCGTACGTGTAGCTCGCCCCGGCCACCGCGGCCCCGATCCGCCCCGCGCCGAGCTGGCGCGCCAGCGCGTACGCCCCGAGCGTGGCGAGCGCGTGCGCCAGCACGAAGATGATGTTGTAGCGCAGCACGGCGGCCTCGGGACCGTGACCGATCATGCCGGCCGGCGCGTAGCCGAGCAGGGTGTCGGAGAAGGCGAAGCTCCACCGGTCGGGGAAGAACGTGTTCGAGTTCCAGAGCTGGGCGGGGTCGGTCAGCAGGATGTGCCCGGACCAGGCCATCTGCCACGACTGGAGGCTCGGGTCCCAGTAGTCCTGGGGCAGCGTGTAGCCGGGGTAGCGCAGGGTCGGCCAGGTCATCAGGGCGGCCAGCGCCAGCGAGGCGACGGTGGCCAGGGTCCACTCGTGGACGAGGAAGCGGCCCACCGCGCGGACCGCCCGGCGGGGACGGGTGAGCACCGGATCCGGGGCGGGGCCGAACGCGGTGAACGGGTCGTCCGGCTTCGTGCCCTCGGCGGGCGCGCCCGGGTCGTCGGCCTTCGCCGCGTCGCTGCCGGCGCCCGGCTTCGCGGCGGGGCTCGCGTCCGCGTCGGTCCGCGCGGCCCCCTCGGTGTCGGTCTTCGCGCCGGCGCCGCCCGCCCGCGTCCCGCCGGCGGCCTCGTCCGAGGTGGCCTCGCGGCCGGCGGCGTCCGGCCGGCCCGGCGCACCCGCCGAGTCGATCCCGCGACCGGCTTCGCCCGGTTCGCCGGGCCCGCCCGTGGTCGACCGCTCGCCCCGCGTCGACTGCTCACCCCGCCCGGCCGGCGCCGGCCCCGCGCCGGGCTCGCTCGCGGTCGCCCTCGCGCCGCGGTCGCCCGCGTCGACGTCGGCGCCGGCCCCGGTCGGGTCGGACTTCCCGCCCGGGTTGGTCGCGTCAAACTGCTCGGTGGTCATGCCGCCGCACCCAGCTGATCGCGGAGGAACGCGATGTCGGCGGCCTGGCCCTCGGCCCCGCCCGGGGTCTCCACGATCACCGGCGCGCCGGCCGCCCGGATCACCGCCACCACCAGCTCCGGGTCGATCGTCCCGCCGGTGAGGTTGTCGTGCCGGTCCTGGCCGGAGTTGAACGCGCCCTTGGAGTTGTTGGCGTGGATCAGGTCGATCCGGCCGGTGATCGCCTTGACCCGGTCGACCAGCCCGAGCAGCTCCTCGCCCCCGGCGTACGCGTGGCAGGTGTCGAGGCAGAAGCCCACCTCGTAGTCGCCGAGCGCGTCCCAGAGCCGGGCCAGCGCGTCGAGGTGCCGGGCGCAGGCGTTGCCACCGCCGGCCGTGTTCTCGATCAGCACCGGGAGCGGGAAGCCGCCCGAGTCCGCCGCGTACGCGAAGGTCTTGCGCCAGTTGTCGAAGCCCACGGCCGGGTCGTCGCCGGCGTTGACGTGGCCGCCGTGCACGATCAGGCCCTTGGCCCCGACGGCGGCCGCGGCGCTCGCGTGACCGAGCAGCAGCTTCCGGCTGGGGATGCGGATCCGGTTGTTGAGGGTGGCCACGTTGATCACGTACGGCGCGTGGACGTAGAGGTCGACGTCGGCCTCGCGCAGCTGCTCCGCGTCCTCCCGGGGCTTCGGGGCCTTCCATCCCTGTGGATCGGCGAGGAAGAACTGCACGGCTTCGGCGTCCCGGGTGGCCGCCTCGGCCAGCGGGTCGGTCGGATCGACGTGGGCTCCGATTCGCATGCAGGGCAGCCTACGTCGCGGCTCCGACGGACGGGGTGACCGCGGTGGGCCGGTTCGCGCGTCCGGACCGGGCCGCGCCGCGGCTTCGCCGGCGTCGGCGTCACCGGGCGGCCCGGCGATCGTTGTCCGAGGTGGGATCGATGGTCAACGCTCTGCCCGGGCCTGGTCCACAGCGGGTCCGGGTGAGGGGAGGCCCCCGGTAACGGGGCGCCCCGTTGTGCGGCCCGGCACGGCGGGGCGGGTTCCGACTCGTCACACCGGACGCCTGCTCGGCAGGATGTCCCGGCAAATTCCTCCATTTCCCCCAAGAGGTGACGAGAGCCGTTGTATGGTCAGACCAGGTGACAACACAATAAAGCTCCGCGGGGCGTCCTCGATCCAACCTCATCGGTGTGGTCGTTCCTCCCCAGGTCCCACCCAAGGAATGCGGACGGGACGCCCCGCGGCCCCGTGGACAGGGGTCCACCTCCGACGCGCGACGCCGGACGGTGGACCCCTGTCGCCGCGCCCGGGTGCCCGCCCCGACCGGCCCAGCCATGATCGTCCGGACCGGGTATCCTGGTCCGGTTGTCCGCGTCCGGCCGGGTTCCCCCGGCACCGGTCACGGGCCACGACGCACGACCTCCTGCCACGGAAGGACCGTGGCCGCTTAGCCCACAGGAGGTGAGCACGTCTTGCGTCATTACGAAGTCATGGTGATCCTCGACCCCAGCCTCGAGGAGCGCACCGTCGCCCCGTCGCTCGACACGTACCTGAACGTGATCCGGACCGCGGGTGGCTCGGTGGAGAAGACCGACGTGTGGGGCCGCCGGCGCCTCGCGTACGAGATCAACAAGAAGGCCGAGGGCATCTACGCCGTCGTCGACCTCCAGGCGTCGCCGGAGGCCGTGGCTGAGCTGGACCGTCAGCTCCGACTCAACGAGTCGGTGCTGCGCACCAAGGTCATCCGTCCGGAGATGCGCTGAGCATCTAGACCCGGCACGTCCGGATCAAGCCTCATCGACGCTGTCACAGGGCTCTGAGAACCTGTGCGGGCGAAACGATGAGTGCGCGAGGAGATGGTCATGGCAGGAGACACCACCATCACGGTCATCGGCAACCTGACCGATGACCCCGAGTTGCGGTTCACCCCCTCCGGGGCGGCGGTCGCCAAGTTCCGGGTCGCCTCGACGCCCCGCTTCATGGACAAGGCGTCCGGCGAGTGGAAGGACGGCGAGCCGCTGTTCCTCTCGTGCACCGTCTGGCGGCAGGCCGCCGAGAACGTCGCCGAGTCGCTGCAGCGCGGCGCCCGGGTGATCGTGTCCGGCCGGCTGCGTCAGCGGTCGTACGAGACCCGTGAGGGTGAGAAGCGCACCGTCATCGAGCTGGAGGTCGACGAGATCGGCCCGTCTCTGCGCTACGCCACGGCGAAGGTGCAGAAGATGTCCCGCTCGGGCGGCGGAGGCGGCTTCGGCGGTGGTGGTGGCCAGGGTGGCGGCGGAGGCAACTTCGACGACCCCTGGGCCTCGGCTGCCCCGGCTCCCTCGCGCGGTGGTTCGGGCGGCGGAAACTTCGACGAGGAGCCCCCGTTCTAATGGCGCCGAGCGCCCGCGATCGCAAACCAGGAGCAAGAGCAATGGCCAAGGCTGCGGCACTTCGCAAGCCGAAGAAGAAGGTGAACCCGCTCGACAAGGACGGGATCACCTACATCGACTACAAGGACACCGCGCTGCTGCGCAAGTTCATCTCCGACCGCGGCAAGATCCGCGCTCGGCGGGTGACCGGCGTGACCTCGCAGCAGCAGCGGCAGATCGCCCGTGCGGTCAAGAACGCCCGCGAGATGGCGCTCCTGCCGTACACGGCCACGACCCGCTGAGAGGAGGCACCGACATGAAGATCATCCTGACTCAGGAGGTGTCCGGTCTCGGTGCCCCGGGCGACATCGTCGAGGTGAAGGACGGCTACGGCCGTAACTACCTGCTGCCGCAGGGCTTCGCGATCGCCTGGACCAAGGGCGCGGAGAAGCAGGTCACGGTCATCCAGCGGGCCCGCGCGGCCCGGGAGATCCGCGACCTTGGCCACGCCAACGAGGTCAAGACCCAGCTCGAGGGCCTGAAGGTCAACCTGAAGGCCCGCGCCGGCGACGGCGGCCGGCTCTTCGGCTCGGTCACGCCGGCCGAGATCGTCGACGCCGTCAAGGCGGCCGGCGGGCCGACCCTGGACCGTCGTCGGCTCGAGCTGCCCGCGCACATCAAGTCGCTCGGCAGCTACCCGGTCAGCATCAAGCTGCACCCCGAGGTGACCGCCAAGTTCGACCTGAACGTGGTCAAGGGCTGACACCCACGGCACGACCGAAAGGCCCGCACCGGATCCCGGTGCGGGCCTTTCCGCTTCTCGGGCTCGTGCCCGGCCGGCGTCGCTCAGCCGATCGGCTGGCCGGTCACCGCGCTGATCATCACGGTCGACAGACCACCACCGACCACCGCCGCGGCCAGGGCCACCGTCGCCGACCGCCAGGTCGTCCCGACCCGGCGCAGCACCACGGCCACCACCAGACTGCTCACCAGCGCCAGCCCGAACCGTGGCGCGCCGGCGATCAGCGAGGCGAGCGCGTGCGTGCGCGGCGAGTCACAGCCGCCGCCGGTGATGTCCGTGACGCAGCCCGCCGGCGGCTGCCCGTTGAGGAACAGCAGCCCGATGAAGAGCAGCAACGCCGGCACCAGGTAGCAGGCGGCGGTGTAGAACAGCGGCCGCAGCGGCCCGCCCGGATCCGGGTCGAGCAGGTCGTCCTCCAGGCGGCGGCCCCACGACCCGCCGCCCGCCGTCTCGAACCGCCGGCGCAACGGCGACGCCCCGTCCCCACCCGCGCCCACCGGCGCCGCCGTCCGACGAACCGTCGTACGCGGCCGCGGGGCGGTGTAGGCGACGATCGGCGACCGCGGCGCGGACGGCGGCGTCTCCATCCACCGCGGATCGTCCCCGGCCAGCCGGGTCCCGGACCAGAACTCCTCGGCCTGCTCCGCCGAGGCCCAGCCCTCGCCGGCCGGTGCCGGCGGCGCGGTGCGGTCCCGCGGGTCCGCCTCGGCGTAGCGGCTCCACTGGCCGGTGTCGGCGTACCCGTCCCACCGGCCGGTCCCGGGGTAGCGGTCCCACCGGCCGGTGTCCGTGATCCGGCCCAGTTCGCCGGTGTGCTCGGTCCGGTCCCAGCGGCCCGTGCCCTCCGCCTGGTCCCACCGCTCGCCGGTGACGGCACGGTCCCAGGCGTGCACCCCCGACGCGTCCCACGGGTCAACCGCCGGCTGCTCCGCCGGATCCGGCCCGGCCGACCGGCCCCGGCTCCACGGATCCACCTCCGGCCCGGACCAGGAGCCCGACCCCGCCCGCCAGCCGGTCCGGGCGGACTCCCACCGGTCGCCCTCCCCGCCCGACGACGTGCTCTCCTCGAGGTCCGACCAGGTCACCTGGGGCCGGCGGGTCGGCGCGCGACGCGGCCGGCTCCGCGGGGCCGACCCGGAGACCGGCTCCTCCTCGATGGACTCGGCGCGCCGGCTCCCCACGTACCCCTGGTCCTGCGGGGTGTCGAAGGTCCACTCGGCGGTGTGCTCGCCGGCCGGGCCGGCGCCGATCGCCCTGACCTCGCGGCGGTCGTCGTCCCGAAGCCACGCGCTGTCCGTGCCGGCCCGCCAGCCACCACCCGAGTACGGCGGCTCGACGGCGTCATCGTCGGGGGCGGCGTGCCGGCCGCCGCCGTCCGCCCGGCGGACCCCCGACTCCACCGCCCAGCGGGGAAGGTAGGCGTCGACCGGCTCGGCCTGGCCGCGCTCGACGGCCCGGCGCCGGCTCGGCGTGCCGTAACGCCCGGACTCGTACGCGTCCACCGGGAGCGGCTCGGCGGGATCGTCCCACGGAGCGATCGGCTGGCGCTCGCGCGCGCTGCCCTCCCCGCTTCCCCAGTCCCGGTGTCTCACGGCCGGAGCGTGACCCTTCTCAACCGAAAGTGCAATCCGCTGTCCAGGTGTAGCCGTTCGCAGAGATAGTACGGGACGATCGGCTTTCAAGCTCCACCCGAAATCTGTCGTCCACAGGGTGGGGATTGCATATTCGCAGGTCAGGGCCTTTCGGGGTGGCCTTCCCCATCACCTGTCCACATCCTGTGCACACGCTGCGCACACTTCTTCCCCCCGGCGTCCACAGGTTGTCCCGAGGCTCGTCCACCGGCATTGTTGAGGGGCTGACCTCGGGTTCCGTATCGTGGGCCCCCGACCGTCCGGGCGGTGGCCCCCGATCGACCGGAGGGTCGTCGGAGCTGTCAGACCCCGGCGGTATAGCTGGACTGGATCCGACGCAGCGAGGGGGCACGGTGTCGGTCACCGACGACACGCGAGCGGAACGGGCCGGCGGGCAGCCGCCCGCGCCGGCGCAGCGCGACGCGCAGTTCGAGAAGACCCCGCCCCAGGACGTCGCCGCCGAGCAGTGCGTCCTCGGCGGCATGCTGCTCTCCAAGGACGCCATCGCCGACGTCGTCGAGATCCTCAAGTCCAACGACTTCTACCGCCCGGTGCACGCCACCATCTTCGACGCGATCCTCGACATCTACGGCCGCGGCGAGCCCGCCGACCCGATCACCGTCGCGGCCGCCCTGGCCGACTCCGGCGACCTGGCCCGGATCGGCGGCGCCCCCTACCTGCACACGCTGATCGCCAGCGTGCCCACCGCCGCCAACGCCGCCTACTACGCCCGCATCGTCGGCGAGCGCGCGGTGCTGCGCCGGCTGGTCGAGGCCGGCACCCGGATCGTCCAACTCGGCTACGGCACCGGCCAGGGCGGCACCCGGGACGTCGACGACGTCGTCGACCTCGCCCAGCAGGCCGTCTACGAGGTCACCGAGAGGCGGGTCAGCGAGGACTTCGCCGTCCTGGCCGACATGCTCCAGCCGACCCTCGACGAGATCGAGGCCGTGGGCGCCCAGGGCGGCGTGATGACCGGTGTGCCGACCGGCTTCAGCGATCTCGACCGGCTGCTCAACGGCCTGCACCCGGGCCAGCTCGTGATCGTGGCAGGCAGGCCCGGTTTGGGGAAGTCAACGGCATCTATGGACTTTGCCCGAAATGCGGCTATCCGCGCCAACCAGGCGTCGGCGATCTTCTCGCTGGAAATGAGCAAGGTCGAGATCGTCATGCGACTCCTCTCGGCCGAGGCCCGCGTACCGCTGCACGTGCTCCGCAGCGGTCAGCTCTCCGACGACGACTGGACCAAGCTGGCCCGCTGCATGGGGGAGATCAGCGAGGCGCCGCTCTTCGTCGACGACACGCCGAGCATGAACCTGATGGAGATCCGGGCCAAGGCGCGGCGGCTCAAGCAGAAGCACGACCTGAAGCTGATCGTGGTCGACTACCTCCAGCTGATGACGTCGCCGAAGCGCACCGAGAGCCGGCAGCAGGAGGTGGCCGACCTTTCCCGTGGCCTCAAGCTGCTGGCCAAGGAGGTCGAGTGCCCGGTGATCGCGGTGAGTCAGCTGAACCGTGGCCCGGAGCAGCGCACCGACAAGCGACCGCAGCTGTCCGACCTGCGGGAATCGGGGTCAATTGAGCAGGATGCGGACGTTGTCATCCTGCTGCACCGCGACGACTACTACGACAAGGAGTCGCCGCGCGCCGGCGAGGCGGATTTCATCGTTGCGAAGCACCGAAATGGTCCGACGGACACGGTGACCGTGGCCGCCCAGCTGCACCTGTCCCGCTTCGTCGACATGGCCATCGTCTGACCAGTACGGCTCGGGCCGGTCCTAGCCGAGCAGCGGGAACCAGCCGGCGGCCTCGCCGAGTTCCCGCCGGTCGCGGTCGGTGAGTGGCACCCGGCCGGTGGCCTTGATCAGGTATTCCCGGTCGTCCCAGCCGGTGGGGCGGACGGCCTCGTCGCTGAGCAGGCCGTCCACCGTGGCCACCGCGACCCGGGTGGGGGCCTCGGCGGGAAGCGGGGCGTCGGGCAGGTCCACCACCAGGTCGAGGTGGTGGATGACCGCCTCGGTGGTCAGGGTGGCGAGGAAGTCCGGTACGCGCAGCACGTGCCCCTGGGTGGTGACGTGTCCGTCGGAGTCGGCGGCGGCAGCCGCGCGGGCGGCGGCGGGGGCGGTGTCCGTCCAGATCCGGACGACGCCGCTGGGCCGTTCGAACGCGGCGGCCGACCGGCGGACCCACCAGGCGTGCTTCACGCTGGCCCCGTCGTTGCCGCCCGGGGTGAACGCGCGCCAGTAGCTGACGTCGTCCACGTCGGCCGGGCCGGCGGCCGGGCTGGCCAGCGCGACCAGGGCACGCTGGGCGTCGCAGAGGACATGGAACAGCAGGTCCGCGACGAGCCAGCCCCGGCATCCGGTCGGCCGTTGCAGGGCGGCGTCGTCGAGCCCGGCGACGACGGCGGTGATCCCGTGGTACGCCTGGGCCAGCGCTTCGTGCTGCCGGATCGCGGTCATGGGCAGCAGCCTGCCACGAGCGCACCGGACCGGCACGCGGGGCCGGGCCGGCGGTGCCGACCCGGCCGGAGCGTGCCGTTCAGTCGAAGAGCTCGCCGAGGAAGCCGCCGTGGTGCTTCTTGCGCTTGTAGTGGCCGTGGTAGCCGTAGTGGCCGCCGCCGTGCCCGTACGCCGGCTGGGCGTAGCCGTGGCCGGGCGGCGGCGGGGGCGGCGGGACGGCGCCGTAGCCGGGCTGGTGCGGGGCGGCGCTCGGCGGCGGAGGTGGGGGCGGCGGGTAGCCGCCGGCTGCCGGGGCCGCCTGCGCGCCGGCGTGCTGCCGGTTCCAGTTCGCCTCGGCCTCGAACAGCTTCTCGAGCTCGCCGCGGTCGAGGAAGATGCCGCGGCACTCGCTGCACTGGTCGATGATCACTCCGCTGCGCTCGTACTGGCGCATGTCTCCGTGACACTTGGGACAGGTGAGCTGCATGGGACCGACGGTACCCGGTGGGGTCACGCGGTGGCGGTGAGCGCTTGCGTCACCTCGTCGTCGGAGACCTCGTGGAAGTCGTCGTAGTAGGCGCCCACCGCGGCGAAGTCGGCCGGTGTCTCCACGATGACGACCTGGTCGGCCTCGGCGGCGAGCATCTCGTACGCCTGGTCGGAGCCGACCGGCACGGCCACGACGACCCGGGCGGCGCCGAGGTGGCGGGCCACCTGGACGGCCGCACGCGCGGTGGCCCCGGTGGCCAGCCCGTCGTCGGCGATGACGGCGGTCTTCCCGGCCAGGTCGAGCTGCGGGCGGCCAGCCCGGTAGCGGCGCTCGCGGCGCTCCAGTTCGGCCTGCTCCCGTTGCCGCACCTCGGCCCGGTCGGCCTCGGCGAGCCGGTCGGCGACCATCTCGTTGAGCACCTGCACCCCGTCGGGCCCGAGCGCCCCGTACGCCACCTCGGGCGCCCAGGGCACGCCGAGCTTGCGGACCACCAGCACGTCCAGTGGCACGCCGAGCCGGTCGGCGATCACCCGGGCGACGAGTACGCCGCCGCGGACCAGCCCGAGCACGATGGCGTCCGGCCGTCCGGCGAGGTCGGTGAGGCGTTCGGCGAGCACCTGGCCCGCCTCTTCCCGGTCGCGGTAGGTGGTCATGTCCTCAGGTCTACGCCCTGCCGGGGGTGCGTGCCGGGGAGTTGGGCGGAAAGCCGGTCAGGTGGCGACCTCCGGCCGGCGTTCGGCGTGCGCCAGCGCGGGGGCCAGGACCAGCAGGGCGACCGGGTAGAGCAGGTAACCGAACCGGGTGGCGGGCATCAGCAGGATCGCGGCGAGCAGCCCGTACCCGCAGATCAGCGCGGTGGTGGCGGCGGTGCGTGGCGGACGGCGCAGGAGCCGGACGGCGATCGCCACCCCGACCGCGGCGAGCAGCGCGGCGGCGACGATCCGGCCGGCGGGCAGCGCCCCGGCGATCAGGTGCCCGGGGAAGGGGGACTGCGCGGGGCTGGTCACCAGCCCGTGCCCGAGTGGGAAGCGCAGCACGTTCTCCACCAGGGCGTCCCGGTCGACCAGGAGGACGGGGAGCAGCGCGACGGCGGGCAGGCCGAGGGCGCCGAGGGCGGTGCGGAGGCCGGCCCGGCGGGTGGCGGCCCAGCAGACCAGCACGACGGCCACCGGCCAGGCGAAGAGCTTGAGCGCACCGGCCACGCCGACGGCCACGCCGGCCCGGCCGGGCCGGCCGGCGGCGGCGAGGGCCAGCGCGAGCAGGCAGAGGGCGAGTACGGGCAGGTCGTCGCCGCCGGTCGCCAGGGTGAGCGCGCAGATGGGCAGCACGGCGACCGCCTGTACGCCGCGCAGCAGGGCGGCGGCCCGACCCGGCGTGTCCGGGCCGGGCGTGCCCCGCAGCGTGGCCACCACCCCGGCGAGCGCCACGGCGGTGACCAGGGCGAACCAGACCCGCGCGTCGGTCCACCAGGCGTCGACGGCGGCCCGGGGCAGCCCGAACAGCGCCATCCCCGGCTGGTAGGGGGTGTAGCCGAGCAACTGCTCCGCCGGCGGCAGTGCGGCGATCGCGTCGTGCCCGAGGTAGGGGGTGCCGTGCTCGGCGAGCCGTGCGCCGGCCTGCTCCACCACCACCACCTCCTCCTGGGCCCGATCGGTGCGGCCCGCCGCGCGCTGGATGCTCTGCGCCACGACCGGCAGCAGCGCGGTGGTGGCCCAGGCGACGCCGGTGACGGCCCAGCGGGCGGGCAGCCCGGCGAGCGGGGTGCCGGCGTGTCGCCGGCGGGCGAGGAACTGGCCGGTGGCAGCGAGCGCCGCCAGCGCGTACCCGACGGCGGCGAGCGCCCCCCAGGCACGGTGCGGCAGCAGGGTGGAGGTCGCGGCGGTGACGCCGGCGAACACCGCGGACACGGCGTAGAGGCCCAGGTCGAGGGCGAGGCCGCCGGCGGCGGAGTCGACCGCCTGCCAGCGCCGGGCGGCGGGGGCGGTCCGGTCGGGGATCACGCGGGCCAGTCTGGCAGACGGCCGCCGCGCCCCGGCCTGCAGATCTTGGGCGGTTGCCGTCCGGGGCGTGGTCCGGATCAGGAGCGCCGGGGCTCGTCGGCGGTCTGGCCGGTGCTGGCGGGCGAGGTGCCGGTCCGGCCGCGCCCGCCGGTGCGGCGGCCGGGCAGGCGGATCACCGCGCCGGCGTCGTGCAGCGGTGGCGCGAGGATCCCCGGTCGGCCGCCGGCACCCCGCTGGAGGGCGGCGAGCAGCGCGCCGGCCGGCAGGGGCCGGGCGAAGAGGTGGCCCTGCCCGGCGGCGCAGCCCAGCTCCCAGAGCGCCCGCCGCTGCGGTTCGCTCTCCACGCCCTCGGCCACCACCGTGAGGTCGAGGCTGCGGCCGAGGTCCAGCGTGGAGCGGATCACCGCGGCCGCCTCGGTCGCGGTCTCCATCGTGCTGACGAAGCTGCGGTCGATCTTCAACTCGTGCACCGGGATGCGGGAGAGCAGGGAGAGCGAGGAGTAGCCGGTGCCGAAGTCGTCGAGGGCCAGCCGGACGCCGGAGTCGCGGAGCCGGCTGAGCACCTGGTCGACCACGTCGAGCTGACTGAGCGTCAGGGTCTCGGTCAGCTCCAGGACCAGCCGGTCCGGCGGCAGGTCGTGGGCCCGCAGCCGGGCCAGCACCGCCCCGGGGAAGCGGGGGTCGAGGAGGCTGCGCGGCGACATGTTCACCGAGACCGGCAGGTCGAACCCGGCGGCCCGCCAGGTGCCGGCCGCGATGAGCGCCTGGTCGAGGATCGCCTCGGTGAACGCGGGCAGCAGCCCGGAGCGTTCCACCGCCTCCAGGAAGTGCAGCGGGTCGATCATGCCGTGGGTCGGGTGGTGCCAGCGGGCCAGCGCCTCCGCGCCGATGGCCGCGCCGCTGCCCAGGTCGACGATCGGCTGGAAGGTGACGGTGAACTCGTGGTCGGCGACCGCGCGGGGCAGCTCGCCGCCGAGGGTGAGCCGGCCCAGGTCGGCCGTGTCGCGGGCCGGGGCGTACGTGGAGACCTGCTGGCCGGCCCGTTTGGCCTGGTACATCGCCACGTCGGCGCGGCGGAGCAGCTCGGCCATGCCGCCGCTGGCAGGGGCGACGGCGATGCCGCCGCTGGCCTCCACGCTGATCCGCATGCCGTCCAGGTCGAGCGGCTCGTGCAGCGCGCCGAGCAGCGACTCGGCGCGGTGCGCCGCGACCGCCGGGGCGGGCAGGCCGCGCAGCAGGACGGCGAACTCGTCGCCGCCGAGCCGGGCCACCAGATCGTCCGGGCGGGCCGCCGCCCGCAGCCGGTCGGCCACCTGCATGAGCACCCGGTCGCCGGCGCCGTGCCCGAGCGTGTCGTTGACCTCCTTGAAGTGGTTGAGGTCGATCAGCACCAGGGCGGTGACGCCCTCGGCGTGCCGGTTGGTGAGCTGCTCGGTGCCCTCGTCCAGCAGGTGCCGCCGGTTGGAGAGCCCGGTCAGGGCGTCGTGCGTGGCCGCGTACGCGTGCTCCGCGGCGATCCTGGCCAGCTCGGCGTAGGCCTGGGCGTTGCGGACGGCGGTGCAGAGCGCCGAGGCGAAGGTCCGCAGGGTGTACCGCTCCCGTTCGGACAGCTCGACCGGGCCGGCGAAGCGCAGCCGGAGCACGCCGAGGTCGGCGGTGTGGTCGTGCCCCTCCAGCGTGACCGGAAGGACGGTGCCGTCCACCCGGCTGGCCTCGGGAGCCTCCCCGTCGTACGCGATGCCGCCGGTGCCGCCGCGGACCGTGCGGCGTCCGTCGCGCAGCTCGATCTCGACCTCGTTGGCGGAGAAGAGCTCGGCGGCCTGGGTGACGGCGGTGGTGAGCACCTGGTCGAGGTCGACGACGTTAAGGGCGTCGGTGGTCCGGGCGAGCCGCTGCCAGGCCTGCTGTTCGGTGCGTGCCTTGACCCGGTTGGAGTAGAGCAGGTGCAGGCTCAGTACCAGCGGCGGCACCGCCAGCAGGAATCGGCCGTCCGCCTGAAGTATGAAGACGGTTCCGATGATCACGAGGAGCCGGGCCAGGGCGGCCGCCACCCGCAGGCCCCAGTCCTCCTTGAACAGGGTTGGTAGCCGCTCGCCGGTCGCCATGGAGATGACGGGAAGGGTGATCGCCTCGTCCAGCACCACCGCGGCGGCATAGGCGATCGTGAACGGCAGGGCGGCCTGGGTGATGTCTTCTCCGAGCCGCCAGCCGGCGAGCTGGAGCACCCAGCCCGCCGTCGTGGCGACCAGCATGTTCTTTCCCACGCCGAACGCCGTCTTGAACGGCGTCACCCGAGTCAGGATCATGGCCAGCGCGATGCCGCAACCCGTCGCCAGGGTGACGGTCGACGCGGGCGCGACCGCGAGACCGATCATGATCGCTGTCTCGGTCCACGCGAAGGCGTGGTTGGTGGCCCGGACGCGGATCCGCACCTTCACCGAGAAGCCGACCGCGATCAGGGAGACGAGGGCGATCCAGATGGCCGGGGAGGTGGCGGGGCCGCCGGTGCTGAGCTTGACGACCGAGGCGGCTGCCGAGGCGATCGCCAGAACGACGACGAGACCGACTAGCGACGTCAGTCGCCGATCGGTCTCGGTGCGTCGATCTTCGGAAGCCACCCATCGTCCTTGTGCGGTAACCGATGGCTATCGGGCCTCCGAGCGTACCGCGCTTCGCGTCGCGGTAGAAGATTGCTCAGAGCCACTCGTGCGACTTCATCGCGACCCCCAGTCACCGATGCTGCTTATTGATAGGGGGAGCCTAGGTCAGTTAGTCGATGACTTGTACGCTTATTTGTCTTTATGCGCAACATCAGAGAACTCGATGTCATTTGTGACGTCCTGTCCATCATTCAGATGCGGAGCGCTCGACCGCTTGCGGCCTGCCCCGTAAGGGCCGCACACAGTCTGCGCTTCAGTTAAGTGTGTAGCCGACCGGGTCGGTGGTTCCATCCGTAGTTCGGACCCCTGCTGATGGAAAGAATGGCTGGCCATTGTCGGGCCCGGTGATCGTTGTCCGGCGGCTACTGAAACACGCCGGATCCGGAGCGTGAACACGCGGATACGAATTGCCCTGCGTAATTGATTCGCACCTTGCGAAGGACCGGCCGCGCGGCACGGGGCGCTCGTCGTGCCTGCGGGATAGGCTCGCGGCCGTGACCGATCCCGCGCAGCTCACCCACGTCGATTCGGCCGGCGCGGCCCGGATGGTCGACGTCTCCGCCAAGCCCGTCTCCGGGCGGCTCGCGGTCGCCGCCGGCCGGCTGCGCACCACGACCGAGGTGGTGGAACTGCTGCGCCGCGACGGCCTGCCCAAGGGCGATGCTCTGGCGGTCGGCCGGCTCGCCGGGATCATGGGCGCCAAGCGCACCCCCGACCTGATCCCGCTCTGCCACCCGATCGCCCTGCACGGCGTCACCGTCGACCTGCGGCTCACCACCGACACCGTGGAGATCACCGCGACCGCGAAGACGGCCGACCGGACGGGCGTCGAGATGGAGGCGCTCACCGCGGTGGCCGTCGCCGGGCTCGCCCTGGTCGACATGGTCAAGGCGGTCGACCCGGCCGCCTCGGTGGACGCGGTCCGGGTGCTCCGCAAGGAGGGCGGCAAGACGGGCGAGTGGGTCCGGCCGGAGGGCCGGCCGTGATCCGGGCCCGGGTGATCGTCGCCTCCAACCGGGCCGCCGCCGGGGTCTACGAGGACACCAGCGGTCCCCTCCTCGTGGCCGGCCTGCGGCAGCTGGGCTGCGAGGTCGACGAGCCGGTGGTGGTGCCGGACGGCGAGCCGGTCGGCGTGGCGCTGCGGGCCGCCCGGGACGAGGGCGTCGACGTGGTGCTGACCAGCGGCGGCACGGGCATCACCCCGACCGACCGGACGCCCGACGTGACCCGCGCGCTGCTCGACTACGAGATCCCCGGCATCGCCGAGGCGATCCGGGCATACAGCCGCGACGCCGTTCCCGCTGCCGCCCTGTCCCGGGGGCTGGCCGGCGTGGCCGGTCGCATGCTGGTGGTCAACCTGCCGGGGTCGCGTGGCGGGGCGAAGGACGGGCTGGCCGTGCTCGGGCCGATCCTGCGCCACGCGGTCGACCAGCTCCGCGGCGGTGACCACTGAACCCGCACGACGTCCGGGCCGGCGATAGGCTCGCCGGATGAGCACGGAAACCGCAGCCGCCGTGGCGCAGGTCGCCGCGCCGCAGCCAGCCGCCTGGGAGGAGGCCCGCTCCCGCGTGTACGCCGTGGGCCTCGCCGCCGCACTTCCCGCGGTCGACCGGCCGCTCGCCGACGCCGACGGGCACACCCTCGCCGAGCCGCTGGCCACGCGTACCCACCTGCCGGCGTTCCCCACCTCCAGCGTGGACGGCTGGGCGGTGCGCGGGGACGGCCCGTGGCAGGTGGTGGGGCGGGTGCTCGCCGGGCAGACCCCACCCCCGCTGAGCACCGACGGCACCACCGTGGAGATCGCCACCGGGGCGATGGTCCCGGAGGGCACCGCCGCGATCCTGCGGATCGAGGAGTCCACCCGGACCGCCGACGGCCGGGTCGACGGTACGCCGCGCCCGAGCCTGGAGTGGCGGGAGCCAGGCGAGGAGGCCTCCGCCGGCGAGGAGTTGCTGCCGGCCGGCACCCCGGTCGACCCGGCGCTGATCGGCCTGGCCGCCTCCTGCGGCCACGACACGCTGCGGGTCCGCCGGCAGCCGCGGGCCGCGGTGCTGGTCTTCGGTGACGAGCTGCTGACCTCCGGCCCGCCCGGCGCCGGCCGGGTCCGGGACGCTCTCGGCCCGGCGGTGCCCGCCTGGCTGCGCCGGTACGGCTGCCAGGTGCGCCCGGGCGACGTGATCGGCCCGGTGGCCGACACCCTGCCCGCCCACGTGGCCGCCCTGCGCGGCGCGCTCGCCACCGCCGACCTGGTCTGCACCACCGGCGGCACCATGCACGGTCCGGTCGACCACCTGCACCCCACACTGGAGGCGCTCGGCGCGGACTACGTGGTCAACACCGTGGCGGTCCGCCCGGGCTTCCCGATGCTGCTCGCGCGGTTGGTGGACGACGAGGGTCGGGTCCGGTTCGTGGCCGGCCTGCCGGGCAACCCCCAGTCGGCGGTCGTGGCGCTGGTCTCGCTGGTCGCGCCGCTGCTCGCCGGCCTCCAGGGCCGGCCGATGCCGGTGTTGCCGCAGGTCACCCTGGCCGAGTCGATCCCCGGCCGGGGCGACTACACCCACCTCGCCCTGGTCCGGTGGGACCGGGTCGCCGGCACCGCTCACCCACTGCGCCACGTCGGCTCGGCGATGCTGCGCGGCCTGGCCGGGGCGGACGGTTTCGCGGTGATCCGGCCGGGCGCCAGCGGCGAGGTCGGGGACCAGGTGTCCGTCGTACCGCTGCCGCTGCTCCCCGGGGAGCGGGCGTGGTGAGCCCGGTCCAGGGGGTCACCGTCGGCGCGGTGACCGACCAGCCGCTCGACCTGGCCGCGCACGAGGCGGCCGTCGCCGACCACCGGGCCGGCGCGGTCGTCTCGTTCCAGGGCGTCGTCCGCGACCACGACCACGGCCGGACGGTGACCCTGCTGGAGTACGAGGGCCACCCGACCGCCGAGGCCGTGCTCCGCGAGGTGGCCGCCGAGATCGCGGCCGAGCCGGAGGTGTACGCGGTGGCCGTGTCGCACCGGATCGGCCGGCTGGAGATCGGCGACGTGGCCCTGGTCGCGGCGGTGAGCACCGCGCACCGGGCCGCCGCCTTCGCGGCCTGCGCCCGGCTGGTCGACGAGGTGAAGGCGCGGCTGCCGATCTGGAAGCGGCAGGTGTTCGGCGACGGCACCGAGGAGTGGGTGAACTGCCCCTGACGCTCAGCGGCGGGCGGTGAGCTGGGCGGTGCGTACCAGCCGGTCGTGGTAGAACGCCGGTTCCGCGCCGGGGCGCCACGGCAGCGCCGCGACCAGCACGATCAGGGCGATCGCCAGGGAGTTCTCCATCAGCGCGCCGAACAGGCCGTCCTGGTAGTGCGACACCTCGGGCAGTTGGTGCTCGTACGGCCAGATCGGCGAGATCAGGAAGAGCAGGTAGAGCGTCAGCGCGCCGACGCCGTGCCGCAGGCCGGTGAGCGTCGGATACCAGATCGGCGGGCGCAGCGGCGGCACCCCGGTGGCGGAGGGCGTCCCGTTGACCCGGGGTAGCAGCCCCCGGCTGGCCTCGCGGCGGCGTACCGCGGCGTCGGCCAGCACGATGATTGCCGGGATCACGAACACCAGGTGGTGGGACCAGGAGATCGGGCTGATCACGTTGGCGGTCAGCCCGACCAGGGTGAACGCGGTCAGCTCGTCGCCGTCGGCCCGGGCGCTGGCCGCGCGGGACAGGCCCAGCGCCAGCACCAGCACCGAGAAGGCCAGCCAGAGCAGGCCGGGCGTCTCGATCGAGTCGTAGAGCCGGGCCAGCAGGCCGGCGAGCGACTGGTTGGCGGTCATGTCCGCCGCACCGACCCGCTCGGTCTGCCAGAGCACCGCGCTGAAGTACGTCCGCGACTCCTCCCCGACCAGTGCGAACGTCCCGAGGGTCACGGCGATCGTGGTGCCGATCGCGGTCAGCGCCGCGCGCCACTGCCGGGTGATCATCAGGTACGCGACGAACAGCGCCGGGGTCAGCTTGACCGCGGTGGCCAGGCCGATGCCGACCCCGGCCCAGGTGCCGCTGTAGACGAAGCGGGCCAGCGCCGAGTCGGCGATGTCGTGGTGGGTCCCCCGCTTGGCCCGCCAACGCAGCCCGACCATGTCGGCCATGATCAGTGCGAAGAGCAGCAGGTTGACCTGGCCGTAGCCGAGCGTCTCCCGGGACGGCTCGATGGCGACGGCCATCGGCGTGGCGATGCTGACGGTGAACCACAGCGGCCAGCCGAGCCGGTCGACGATCGGGCGCAGCAGCGCGGCCAGCACGACGGCGAGCGCGGCGATGCTGGCCAGGGCGTTGAGCCAGCCGGCGGCGTCGACCGGCAGCCAGGACATCGGCAGCATGACCAGCCCGGCGAAGGGTGGGTAGGTGAAGCCCAAAGTGGTGGAGGGCGCGATGAAGTCGTACAGCTCGTGGCCGCTCGCCCACCACACCACGGCACCGTGGTAGATCTTCATGTCGAAGAAGTTGTACGGCCGCCCGAACGCGCCGATGGCGAGCCATGCGGCGTAGGCGACGGCGGCCACGATGCCGGTCCGTACGACTGTCCTGCGATCGATCCCACGCGTCCCGCGGTGGACTGGGGCGAGGCGGTCCAGGCGTCTACCGACGGTCGCCGGCATGGCGTGGCCACCCCCGTACCAAGCTCGTCCTACCCGTCCAGGTCCCGCACGGAGCCTAAGACGGCGCCTCACGTTGCTGCCTCCCGCGTTATGCGACCGTGTCCGATCCCACACATGTTTTTGACATTTCCACCGCGTTAACGGGTGTCGGACGGTTCAGGTGATTAGTGGCCTTGCGGGGGGTGGTGGCCGTATTGATGCAGGTCAGCCCGGAAGTCGGCGGGCGGTGGCCGCCGACCGGGCGGCGAGCTTCGCCTCGCGGCGGGCGGTCCGGACCGCGCGCTGCACCGAGTGGCGCGAGTGGTTGATCCGGTGACTCGCGCGCCAGCGCAGTCCGGGCTTGCCCTCGGTGTCCGCGGCGGCGAGGAGCAGGCCGCCGAAGAGCCCCAGGTTCTTCAGGAAGTGGACCTGGTTGTTGTTCTTCGCCGCCGGGTCGTCGTTCTTCCAGAAGGGATGGCCGGCGATCGTCACGGGCACCAGGGTCCCGGCGAGGACGAGCGCGACGGGCCGGGTGAACCTCCCGGTCGCCAGCATCAGCCCACCGACGAGCTGGGTGGCCGAGTTGGCCCGGATCAGCGTCTCGGTGTCGGTCGGGATCCGGGGATGCAGGTTCTGGAGCAGTGGGGCGGCCCGGTCGGTGACCGGCTTCGCGGCCGCCGCCAGCCGGCCGGGGTTCTGCAGGTTACGGGCGCCGCTGACCACGAAGATGCCGCTCAACATGACGCGGGCGAGGGAGCGCACGGGTTTCATGGCTCAGTCATACCCCGTCGCGACGATCGTCACCCCTGTAACGCCCGAAAGGGATCGGCCGACGTGGACGTCCGTGCGGTACCGATTTCAGCGACCGTCGCGGATGGACCGGTCGGGGGCGGTAAGGTCGCGCGGGTGACGACGCTGCGACTCCGACCCGAGGATCCGGCGGACGAGGCACCGGTCGCCCGGGTGCTGGCGGCCGCCTTCGCCCGCCCCGATGTCGCCACGCCACCCGAGGTGGGGCTGGTCGATGAGCTGCGGCACAGCGACGCCTGGATTCCCGAACTGGCGATGGTCGCCGAGTACGGCGGCGAGGTGGTCGGCTACGCGTTGCTGACCCGGGTCCGGGTGTGCTCGGACGGGGGCGCGTATCCGGCCCTGGCGCTCGGCCCGGTGGCGGTCGCCCCGCACCGGCGGCGGATCGGGCACGGCACCGCGGTGGTGCAGGCGGCCCTCGACGCCGCGACCGAGCTGGGCGAACGGCTGGTGGTGGTGCTGGGCGACCCGGCGTTCTACCGCCGGTTCGGCTTCGGCCCCGCCGACCGCCAGGGGCTGACCAGCCCCTGGTCGGGGCTGGGGGAGCCGTGGCAGGCGCTGGTGCTGCCGCCGGTCACCAGCGACGAGGCGCCCCCGGCGGCCGGCGAGGTGATCTTCCCGCCGCCCTGGTCCAAGGTCTGACCGGCCGGCGTCAGGCCGGTTGGGTGCGCAGGTACCGGCCGAAGTGCGGGACGGTGAAGGCGACCGTGCCCCGCTCGCCGGAGTAGATCAGCCCCTTCTTGATCAGCGCGTCCCGAGCCGGGGAGAGGCTGGCCGGCCTGCGGCCCAGCGCGCGGGCGATCTCCGCGGTCGGCACCGCCGCGTCCATGTCATCCCGGCCGCTCTCCTCCCCTGCCACCAGGGAGAGCGTCGCCATCGCCCGCATGTACTCGCGCTCGGCGGGGGTGGCCCGCTCGAATCGCGAGCCGAAGAAGCCGACCGCCAGTTCGGCCTCCGCCTCGGGCGCGGCGACCCGGACGTCGGCGGCGGTGATCGGTGAGCGCGGGGCGTGGTCCCAGGTGGCCTTCCCGTACGCCTGGACGAAGTAGGGGTAGCCGCCGGACTTCTCGTAGAGCAGGTCGAGCGCCTTCTGCTCGTACTCCACCTCCTCCCGCTCGGCCGGCGCGCAGAGCGCCTGGTCGGCGGCGATCCGGTCGAGCCGGTCGATCCGCTGGTAGCGGAAGAGCCGCTCGGAGTAGGACTTGGCGGCGCTGAGCACGGCCGGCAGGTGCGGCAGCCCGGCGCCCACCACGATCAGCGGCGCGCCGAGCTGGGACAGCTCGTGACAGGCGGCGCAGAGCGCGGAGACATCCTCCGCGCCGAGGTCCTGCATCTCGTCGATGAAGATCGCGATGCCGGTGCCCACGTCGGTGGCGACCGCCGCCGCGTCGCTGAGCAGCTCGACCAGGTCGATCTCGATGTCCCCGGAGTCGGCCCGGCCGCTGCTGGCCGGCACGTCGATGCCCGGCTGCCAGCGGTCCCGCAGCTTCGGCCCCGCCCCGCCCCGCCCGGTCGGCGCGGAGCGCTGGGCGAACGCCTTGAGCACCCCGAGGAAGGCGTCGATCCGGTCCGGGGCGCGGTGCCGGGGCGCCAGCTCGCGGACCGCCATGTGCAGCGCGGCGGCGATCGGCCGACGCAGCGACTGGTCGGGCCGGGCCTCGATCTTGCCGGTGCCCCAGAGGTGGTTGATGGCCTGCGACCGGAGGGTGTTGAGCAGGACGGTCTTGCCGACCCCGCGCAGGCCGGTGAGCATCAGGCTGCGCTCGGGGCGGCCCCGGGCGACCCGCTCCAGCACCACGTCGAAGACGTCCAGCTCCCGCCCCCGCCCGGCGAGTTCGGGCGGGCGCTGGCCGGCGCCCGGGGCGTACGGGTTGCGGACCGGATCCACGAATCGCAGAGTATCGGGCCGTCTAGCTGGGAGGCTAGACATCCGTAGATGGGGCTACCGGCGTGTCGACTTCCCTCGACCGAAAACTAGGGCTGTCTAGCGTCCACGCTAGACAGCCCTAGTTTTTGCTACGACGGGTCAGCGCTGCTTCAGGCAGAGCACGAAGTCGAGCGTGTCCAGCTCGCTGTCGAAGAAGTACCAGTCGGTGTAGCCGGCCACCTTAGCGCACTTGGCCTCGGCGTCCTTCTTGCCGTTGGTCGCGCCGTCGATCCGGCGCAGCACCTGGTAGGTCTTCGCGCCGCACGCACTGATGAGCAGCTCCGGCCGGCTGGCACTCCCGTCGTTGCGGACGCACTGGCCCTCCTGCACGAAGCGGGGATCGGTCGAGGACGCCGGGGCCGGAGGGGACGCCACCGGACCGCCCGGCTCGCCGGCCCCCGCGCTCGCGTCGGCGGGCCCGGACCCGCTCACCGGCGCCGGCTCGTCCCGACCGAGCACCCAGAAGGCCGCCGCGCCGCCGAGCACCAGCACCGCCACCACGGCCAGCACCGCGACCAGCCGACCCTTGCCGCGCTTCGGCGGCGATTCGCGGTACGACGGGCCGCCGTACCCGGCGTATCCGGGCTCCGCCGGAGGCTGCGGCTGCCCGGTGTCCCAGCCCGCGATCGGCTCGTACCGCTGCCCGGGCGGCTGGTACGGGTGACCGGTCGGCTCGTACCGCTGCGCCGGGGGCTCACCCCAACCGCCCGGCTGCGGGGCGTACCCGGAGTCGGGTCGTTGCCCGGCCGGCGCGTACCCGTCCCCGGTCGGGCCGTCCCACCGGTCCGGTGCCGCACCGCCCGGTGGTCCGAAATTCGACATGGAACGCCTCCTGGTACGCCAGTGCTGAGAGGCCGGCCACCAACCGGGGACGGCGACGCCGTGGTCACCGTAGCGTGGTCCACCGATGAGCTCACGCCCCGCGAGTGCGACGCCGCTCGCCCACCCCACCACCGCCACCACCCGGCCAGCCCTGATCTGGACCGCGCTGATTCTCGTCTACGTCCTCTGGGGCTCGACCTACCTGGGCATCCGGGTGGCGGTCGAGTCGCTGCCGCCACTCACCTCCGCGGCGATCCGGTTCGCCGTCGCCGCCGCGGTGCTCGCCCTCGTGCTGCGCGCCCGCCGAGGGCCTGGCGCGCTCCGCGTCGACCGCCGGCAGCTCGGCTCGGCCGCCCTCATCGGCGTGCTCCTGCTCGCCGGCGGCAACGGGCTGGTCGTGCTCGCCGAGTCCGGCCCGCCCGGGGTGGCGGTGCCCTCCGGCATCGCCGCGCTGCTGGTGGCCACCGTCCCGCTCCTGGTCGTGTTGTTGCGGACGCTCGTCGGCGACCGTCCCAGGCTGTGGACGTTCGCCGGGGTGGGCCTCGGCTTCGTCGGCCTCGTCCTGCTGGTGCTGCCCACCGGCGGGGCGGGGACGGTGCCCGTGGTGGGCGCCCTGACCGTGGTCGCCGGGGCCATCTCCTGGTCGGTCGGCTCCTTTCTGTCCGGGCGCATCCGGATGCCCGCCGACCCCTTCGTGGCCACCGTGTACGAGATGGTGGCCGGCGCGGTGGTGCTCGTCGGGGTCGCCGGCCTCCGGGGCGAGCTGGGCGGCTTCTCCCCCGCCGAGGTGACCGGCCGGTCCTGGGCGGCGTTGGCGTACCTGATGGTGGCGGGCTCGCTGGTCGCCTTCACCGCGTACGTGTGGCTGCTGCACCATGCGCCCATCTCGCTGGTCGCCACCTACGCGTACGTGAATCCGGCGGTCGCGGTGGCGCTCGGTGCGCTGCTCGCCGCCGAGCCCGTCACCGCGCACGTGCTGCTGGGCGGCGCGGTGATCGTCGCCGGCGTGGCGGTCGTGGTGAGCACCGAGCGCCCGCGCCGGGCACAAACTGCGAGATCGCGGGGGCGGGGCGGGGTGGGGACGGGTCAGATCAGGCGGAGCTGACGGTCCTTGGGGCGGCGGGGTTCGGTTTCGCCGAACCGTTCGAACAGGCCCGGGTCGATCACGTCGAGGAACGGGGAGGGGCGGCAGTCCCGTTCCGCACCGTGCCGGCTGCGCCGCGCCGCGTGGCTGACGTAGAGCCGGTCCTGAGCGCGGGTGAGTCCGACGAAGAAGAGCCGGCGCTCCTCGGCCACCGCGTCGTCGTCCGGCTCCTGACCGGGCCAGCGCAGCGGCAGCAGCCCGTCCTCGGCGCCGACGAGGAAGACCACCGGGAACTCCAGGCCCTTGGCCGCGTGCAGAGTGAGCAGGGTGACCGCCTCGGCGCGCGGGTCGAGCGCGTCCACCTCCGCGCCCGTGGCCAGTTGGGAGAGGAAGAGCCCCAGGTCGTCGCCGCAGCGCCGGGCCAGCGGGGTGAGCAGGTCCACCGCCGCCCGGATGTCCTCGGGGCGCACCGAGCCGGAGCCGTCGAGGGTCGGCACGGCGAAGCGTTCCGCCAGGATCTGCCCGGCCAGCCGGACGCGGGCGGCCACCGAGCCGTCGAGCCCGGCGTGCCGCAGCTCGCGGGCGATCGCGGTCACCCCGGGCCGGTCCCGGAGCCGGTCGTGCGAGCGCTTCTGCACCGGGATGTTCGCCCGGGCCAGGGCGTCCACGATCGGGGCGGCCTGCGAATCGGTGCGGTAGAGCACGGCGATGTCGGAGAAGGACAGCGCGGTCGACCGGCCGTCGATCCGGCCCGAGTCGAGGGAGCGGTGGGAGAGGCCGCCGACGAGCTCGTCGATGGTGCGTACCACGAAATCGGCCTCGTCCGCGACGGAGGTCGCGGCGTAGCGACCGACCAGCGGCGCCTCCGGGTCGAGCCGCGCCGGGTCGAGCCGGCGGCCCCGCACCAGCGACGACGGCGCGATGGCCTGCACCGCGGCGGCCAGGATCGGCGCGGAGGAGCGGTAGTTGCGGTTCAGCCGGACCAGCCGGGCGTCGGTGAAGTCCTGCGAGAAGCGCAGGAAGTAGCCGACGTCCGCGCCCCGGAACGAGTAGATGGCCTGGTCGGGGTCGCCGATCGCGCAGAGGTTGCCGTCGGCGGGGCTGAGCAGGCGCAGCAGCTCGTACTGGACCGCGTCGACGTCCTGGTACTCGTCGACGAAGATCCACTTCCAGCGTTCGCGGTACTCGCGGACCAGCTTCTTGTCGGCCTTCAACAGCGCGACGGGCAGGGTGAGCAGCTCGTCCAGGTCGACCAGGTCCCGCTTGCGCAGCAGCCCGGTGTAGCGGTCGTCGTCGTCACCGGCCTCGGCGCGGGCCGCCGCCCGGTCGGCGTCGTCGGCGATGCGGAAGTCCGGCGGCAGGCCCAGGGCCCCGGCGTTCTCCCGCAGGATGGTCAGGCCCAGCGAGTGGAACGTGCCGACCGTGACGTCCTCGGCCACCGGTCCGAGCAGCCCGTCGAGGCGGTGCCGCAGCTCCTCGGCGGCCCGCCGGGTGAAGGTGATCGCCAGGCACTGCTCCGGGAAGACGTTCAGCTCCGCGCAGAGGTACGCGATCCGGTGGGTCAGCGTCCGGGTCTTGCCGGTGCCGGGCCCCGCCACGATCAGCAGCGGACCCCCCGGCGCGGACGCGGCCACCCGCTGCATCGCATCGAGCCGGTCCAGCAGGCCGGTGCCGACCTCCTCCATGCCGGCGAGCATCGGCTCGAACGGCTCGTGCGGGGAGGGCGCCGGCGCGATCGGTGGCGGGGGCGGCGGGGCCGGCCTGCGCTTCGGCTCCGGCTTGGCCGCCGCCGGGCGCTTCGCCTTCGGCTTCGGCGCGGGCTCGGTGGGCTTCCGCGGCGCGGGCACCGGTACGTCGAAGAGGGTGTCCTGCCCGGTCGAGCCGCCCGAGGCACCCAGCTCGGCCGGGTCGAAGAGGGTGATGACGCCGTACTCGCCGTCGTAACCGGGAACCCGGCGTACCTCGCCCCGGCGCAGCCGGCCGATCCCCTCGGCGAGCAGCTCGCCGCCGACCCGGCCGACCTCGTCGAGCGGGGTACGGGTGAGGATCTCCAGCTCCGGGCCGAGCGCGGCGATCAGCTCGTTGAGCTTCCCCTCGACCTTCTTCGAGCGGGCGCCCACCCGGTTGAGCTCACCGAGGATCTCGGCCAGCGGCACCAGGTGGGTCACCTCGCGGGCGTGCGCCGGCCGGTGCCCCTCGGGCCGGTCGGCCAGCTCCTCGACCCGGCTGAGTACGCCCACCGTCAGCGGCTTGCCGCACTCCGGGCAACGCCCGCCGGCCTCGCGGGTCCGCTCTGGGGACCAGTTCACCCCGCACAGCCGGTGACCGTCGGCGTGGTACTTGCCCTCTTCCGGGAAGAACTCGATGGTGCCGGCCAGCCCGTCCCCGGTCCGCAGCGCCTCCCGGATCGCGAAGTAGTCGCGGGCGGAGCTGAGGACGGTGGCCTCGCGGGCCAGCGCGGGCGGCGAGTGCGCGTCCGAGTTGGACACCAGCTGGTAGCGGTCCAGGCTGCCGACCCGCCAGTTCATCTCCGGGTCGGAGGAGAGCCCGGTCTCCACCGCGAACACGTGGTCGGCCAGGTCCGCGTAGCAGTCGGCGATCGCGTCGAAGCCCGACTTCGAGCCGAGCGCGGAGAACCACGGCGTCCAGATGTGCGCCGGGACCAGGTAGCCATCCGGGCTGGCCTCCAGGGTGATCTCCAGCAGGTCCCGGGAGTCCAGGCCGAGGATCGGCCGGCCGTCCGAGCCGAGGTTGCCGATCCGGCCCAGCGCGGTGTTGAACCGGGCCACCGCGTCCAGGTCCGGCAGGTAGATCAGGTGGTGCACCTTCCGGGTCCGGTCATCCCGCTTGTAGATGGTGGAGATCTCCACGCTGAGCATGAACCGGACCGGGTCGGCCTCCGCCTCGCTGGCCAGCCGGGGCGGCAGCCGCCGGGCGATGTCCCGTTCCGCCTCCGGGCTGAGCCGGAACAGGCCCGGCTCGGCCGGGCGCAGCGTCTCGCGGAGGTGGTCGTACCAGGCCGGATGGGTGAAGTCGCCGGTGCCGAGGACGCCGATGCCCTTACGCCGGGCCCACCAGCCCAGGTTCGGCAGGGTCAGGTCGCGGCTGCACGCGCGCGAGTATTTCGAGTGGATGTGCAGATCCGCGACGAACGGCGGGAGGCCACCGGGGGGTGCGGCGCTGAACGGAGGCACGCCGCATCCTGTCACGCCCGGTCCCTCGGTCGCCCGCCGCCACGCGTACGCGTGACCTGAGCAATGCCGCCCTGGACTGTGCGGCCGGGGCGCGCTATTGGGCGCGGAGCTCGACCAGGGTCACCTGAGGCGGCGCGCCCACCCGGACCGGCGGGCCCCAGAAGCCGGCGCCGTTGGTCACGTAGACCTTGGTGCCGTCCACCTCGCCGAGGCCGGAGACCACCGGCTGCTGGAGCTTGACCAGCAGGTTGAACGGCGCCATCTGGCCGCCGTGGGTGTGCCCGGAGAGCTGGAGGTCCACGCCGAACTTCGCGGCCTCGTGCGCGGCCACCGGCTGGTGGGCCAGCAGCACCACCGGGCGGCTGGGGTCGCGGTCGCCCAGGGCGGCGGCGTAGTCGGCCGGGGCGGCCAGCCCGGTGCCGGCGGCGGTCACGTCGTTCACCCCGGCCAGGTCCAGCACGCCGCCCCGGGCTCGGATCTCCTGACGCTCGTTCTGGAGCACCCGCAGGCCGAGCCGGTCCACCTCCCGGACCCACTCCTCGACGCCGGAGTAGTACTCGTGGTTGCCGGTGACGAAGAAGCTGCCGTACCGGAAGCGCAGGTCGCGCAGCGGCTCGGCCGCCGTGCCCAGTTCGGCCACCGAGCCGTCGACCAGGTCGCCGACGACCGCCACCAGATCGGCGTCCATCCGGTTGATCATGGCGACGATCCGCTCGGTGTGCGACCGACCGCGCAGCGGCCCGAGGTGGATGTCGGAGACGGTGGCGATCCGCAGGCCGTCCATGCTGCGCGGGAGCTTCGCCAGCGGGATCTGCACCCGGTCCAGGCGTGGCGGTCCCATCGCCGTACGGACGCCGTACCCGGTGACCCCGGCGGCGGTGAGCCCGGCGAAGATCGCGGCGCCGCGGGCCAGCAGCAACCGCCGGGAGGGATCGTGATCCGGCGCGACGGTCGGCGGGTCCCCGGCCGGCGGCGCGGTGCGCCCGGCGGACGGCGCCGCTGACGGCTCCGCCAGTGCGACGGGTGACGCCGGCGCGACGGCCCCTGGTTCCGCCGCGCCCGCGGCCGAGGGGTCCATCCGGATCCCGGCAGACCCGCCGGCCGGTACCAGCGACGGCTCGGGAGGCGCGCCGGGCGTGGCGACCCGCTCGCGGCGGCGCAGCACCAGCTTGGCCACCGCCATCGGCACCTCCAGCACCAGCAGCAGCACCAGCAGGTAGAACATCAGCGCCAGCCAGAGGTAGCCCGGCCAGGCCAGCCAGTGCAGGCCGTTGCGGGTGCCCGCCATGGTGGCCGGCACCAGCAGCGCCAGCAGCAGCACGGCGAAGCCGCCGATCCGCCGCCGGCGGCCGGGCCGGGCGGTGTCCCGGACCAGCCGCTTCCACAGGTAGAGGTGGATCAGGGCGGTGACGAGCACAGCAGAGCCCAGGAACGTCGCCATCGCCAACACGGGAGCCCTCCTCAGCCGCCCGCGAACGGCGGCAGCACGTCGACCGTCACGCCGGCCGGCAGCGGTGTCTGACGATCATGACAGGCCACGCCGTCGACCAGGAAACTCGCCGCCTTCAGCACCACGGCGAGCCGTTCGCCGTGCCGCGCCGTCAGCTCGTCGAGGAGCGCGTCGAGGGACCGACCGGCGGGGGCGGTCTCCTCGGACCGGCCGGCGGCGGCGCGAGCCCCCGCGAAGTAGCGGACGGTGAGCTGCACCGGTCAGCCTCCGATCGCCGACATCGGGCGGGCGGGTTGCAGGAAGGTGGGGTCGTCGATGCCGTGTCCGGCCCGCTTGCCCCACATCGCGGTACGCCACCGGCGGGCCAGCTCGTCGTCGTCCGCCCCGGCGCGCAGCGCGCCGCGCAGGTCGGACTCCTCGGTGGCGAAGAGGCAGGCGCGGACCTGACCGTCGGCGGTGAGCCGGGTCCGGTCGCAGTCACCGCAGAACGGCCGGGTGACGCTGGCGATCACCCCGACCCGGGCCGGCCCGCCGTCCACCAGCCAGGTCTCGGCGGGCGCGGCGCCGCGCTCGGCCGGGTCGGCGTTCAGCGCGAACTCGGCGCGCAGGGCGGCCAGGATCTCCTCGGCGGTGACCATGGTCGCCCGGTCCCAGCCGTGCTGGGCGTCCAGCGGCATCTGCTCGATGAAGCGCAGCTCGTAGCCGTGGGCCAGGGCGAACCGGAGCAGCGCCGGGGCCTCGTCGTCGTTGATGCCGCGCATCAGCACGGCGTTGACCTTCACCGGGGCCAGCCCGGCGGCCGCCGCGCCGGCCAGGCCGGCGAGCACGTCGCCGAGCCGGTCCCGGCGGGTCAGCGCGGCGAACCGGGCGCGGTCGAGGGTGTCCAGCGAGACGTTCACCCGGTCCAGGCCGGCGGCGCGCAGGGCGGGCGCGAGCCGTTCGAGACCGATGCCGTTGGTGGTCAGGGAGATCCGGGGCCGGGGCTCCAGCGCGGCCACCGCCGACACGATGCCGACCAGACCGGGCCGGATCAGCGGCTCACCGCCGGTGAAGCGCACCTCGGTGACGCCGAGCCGCTGCACCGCGATCCCGATCAGCCGGACGATCTCGTCGTCGCTGAGCAGCTGCGGCCCGGCCAGCCAGGGCAGTCCCTCGGCCGGCATGCAGTAGGTGCAGCGCAGGTTGCATTTGTCGGTCAGCGAGACCCGGAGGTCCCGGGCGACGCGGCCGTACCGGTCGACGAGGACCCCGTCGGTCGTCGTCGGGGCGGCGGTCACGTCTCGACCGTAGCGCGTCGGGCGCCCTTGAGCGCGGCGCGGGCGGCGGAGCCCACCGCGTCCCGGTAGGTCGCGCCGAACAGGGCGGTGTGCACCAGCAGCAGGTGGAGCTGGTGCAGCGGCACCCGCTCCCGCCAGCCGTCGGCCGGCGGCCAGGCCTCCCGGTAGGCCGCCATGATGCGGTCCAGGTGCGGCGGGCCGCCGAAGAGGGCGAGCTGGGCCAGGTCCGTCTCGCGGTGGCCGCCGTGCGCGGCCGGATCGACCAGCCAGACCCGGTCGTCCGCCCCCCAGAGCAGGTTGCCCGGCCAGAGGTCGCCGTGGATCCGGGCCGGCGGCTCGTCGCCGCCGAACTCGCCGATCCCGTCGATCACCTGCTCGACCAGGCCGGCCTCGGTGCCGCCGAGCGCGTCGTTGTCGACCGACAGCCTCAGGTACGGCAGGAGCCGCCGGCGGGCGAACCAGCGCGGCCACGGGCCCGGGTCGGGCGTGTTGTCCTGCGGCAGCGCGCCGATGAATCCGGTCCACTCGGCGCCGAACGCCGGTGCCCCGGCCCGGTGCAGCCCGGCCAGCTCGCGCCCGAACCGCTCGGCCGCCTCCGGCGTCGGCTCGCCCGGGTCCACCCAGTCCAGCGCCAGCAGCTCCGGCAGCGCCACCATCACCTCCGGCACGGCGACCGTGCCCGCCTCGCGCAGCCAGCGCAGCCCGGCGGCCTCGGTGGCGAAGAAGCCCTCGGGCACCGGCCGGGCCGCCCGCTCCGGCCAGGTCTTCGCGAAGACCGAGTGCCCGTCGTCGAGGGTGAGCCGGGAGGCGGCGCAGATGTCCCCGCCGGAGACCGGCGTCTCCCGGATCCGCTGATGGGTCAGGAAGGTCGGCAGGTGCTCCGGGTGTGCCCGCAGGTATGCCAGGTCCATGAGCGCAAGGTAGCCGGTCGCACCGACGGTTGCGGGTCGTGTGCCCGCGTCGGCACCAGCCGATCCGCGCTCACCTGCACCGATACTCTCCGTATCTGTGGACAACCCGCGTGTCGTCCACAGGGCCTGTCGGGCGGACGCCCCGCCGCCGCACGCTCCCGGCATGAATCCCACCGACCAGCCCCGGCTCGCCGTCCGATCGCCCGCCGACCTCATCGCCGCCGTGCCCTACCTGCTCGGCTTCCATCCCGCCGACAGCGTGGTCGTGGTGGCGCTCCGCGGCCGCCGGGTCGTCTTCGCCGCCCGGGGTGACCTGCCCGAGCCGGGCGCCGACCCGCGGCCCGCGGCCCGGCACCTGGTCCAGGTCATCGCCCGCCAGGGCACCGAGTCCGCCACCGTGCTCGGCTACGGGCCGGCCGCCCGGGTGACCGGTGCGATCGACGCCGTCGGCGCGGCGCTGGACGCGGCCGGGCTGGTCGTCCTCGACGCGCTGCGGGTGACCGACGGGCGCTGGTGGTCCTACGTCTGCACCGATCCGGAGTGCTGTCCGCCCGACGGCACCCCGTACGACCCGGCGGCCAGCGAGGTCAGCGCGGCGGCGGTCTTCGCCGGTCAGGTCGCCCTGCCCGACCGGGCCGCGCTGACCGCGCAGGTGTCCGCGCTCGACGGTCCGGTCCGGGTGGCCATGCGACGGGCCACCGCCCGCGCCCGCCGTCGGCTGGCGGCCCTCAGCGAGGAGGCGGCCGAGACCGCGCTGGTCGGCGGCCGATCCGTGCGCTCGGCCGGCGTGGCGGCGGTCCGCACGGCGTTCCGCCGGCATCGGCGCGGCCAGCGGCTCGGCGACGACGAGGTGGCCTGGCTGACCGTGCTCCTCACCCAGCTCCCGGTCCGCGACCACGCCTGGGAGCGGACCGACGGGCGGGACGTCGACATCAGCCTCTGGACCGACGTGCTACGCCGGGCCGAGCCCGAGCTGATCGCCGCTCCCGGCAGCCTGCTCGCCTTCGCGGCCTGGCGGGCCGGGCACGGCGCCCTGGCCGCGGTGGCCCTGGAGCGGGTGCTCGACGCCCGCCCCGACTACTCCCTGGCGCTGCTCCTGGACGACCTGCTCCGGCGCGGGTTTCCTCCGTCCGAGCTGGACGGCTGGCCGGAGGTCGGCTTCCCGGGAGTGGTGCGCCGCCGGGCCCGTCGCCGCGTCCCGCGCCGGAGCATCTGATGCCGTCCGATGGGATGGGCGCGCGGGGCAGCGGTCGCTGGTGGCCGGGTCAGCCGGCCGGCTCGGCGACGCGGTGGGCGCCCGCGTAGACGTTCATGGTGGGGCCGCGCAGGAAGCCGACCAGGGTCATGCCGGCCTCCTCGGCCAGCTCGACGGCGAGGGTGCTCGGCGCGGAGACCGCCGCGAGCAGCGGCACCCCGGCCATCCAGGCCTTCTGGGTCAGCTCGAAGCTGGCCCGTCCGGAGACCAGCAGCACGTGCCCGGCCAGCGGCAGCCGGCGTTCCCGCACCGCCCAGCCGATCACCTTGTCGACCGCGTTGTGCCGGCCGACGTCCTCGCGCAGCACCACCAGCTCCCCGTCGGGGGTGAACAGGCCGGCCGCGTGCAGACCGCCGGTCCGGTCGAAGGCGCGCTGCGCGGCGCGGAGCCGGTCCGGCAGGGCGGCGAGCAGTTCGGCGGGCACGGCCAACGGGTCGTCCGCCACCGTGAAGAGCGAGCGGGTCCGGACGGAGTCGATGCTCGCCTTGCCGCACACCCCGCACGAGCTGGTCGTGTAGAAGTTGCGCGCCGGGTCGGTGGCGGGCTCGGGCACGCCGGGGGCGAGCACCACGTCGACCACGTTGTAGGTGTTCGGCGTCTCCGCCCCGGCGCAGAGCTGGGCGGTGTGCACGTCGTCGGCCGACCGGATCAGCCCCTCGGTGAGCAGGAAACCGATCGCCAGGTCCAGGTCGTCGCCGGGGGTACGCATGGTCACCGCGAGCGGCTTCCGCCGGCCGGGGCCGGCCGCGCCGACCCGGATCTCCAGCGGCTCCTCCACCGCCAGGGTGTCCTGTCGCCGTATCCGGGCGCGCCCGTCGGCCGCCGCGTCGAGGTCGATCCGGAGCACGCCGCGCCGGTCAGTCGCCCGTCCCATCCCGCCATCCTGCCCCGCGGGGCCGGCCACCCGCACGGCGACGTCCCCGTCCGGCTCCCGGCCCGGGGTGGCGCCGGATCGCCCGGGTCCGAGCCACCGCCCCGCCGCGACGGGCACCGGGCGGCGGCGGACGGGCGCGGTTACCGTGGCCCGGTGACGGCGTACGCGGCGGTGGTGCTCTCCGGTGGGGCGGCCCGCCGGATGGGCGGGGTGGACAAGCCGGCCCGCCCGGTCGGCGGCCGGCCGATGCTGCACCGGGTGCTGGCCGCGGTCGCCGACGCCGTGCCGCGGATCGTGGTCGGACCGGCCGGCCCGGTCCCCGAGGGGGTACGGGTGACCCGCGAGGAGCCGCCCGGGGGCGGTCCGGTCGCCGCCACCGCCGCCGGCCTGGCGCTGCTCGACCCCGGCACCCGCACGGTCGCCCTCCTCGCCGCCGATCTGCCCCTGCTCACCCCGGCGGCGGTGGCTGAGCTGCGGTGCGCGCTCGACGGGTCGGCCGCCGACGGCGCCTGCTACGTCGACGGCGACGGTCGCCGGCAGCAGCTCTGCGGGGTGTGGCGGGTCGCCGCCCTGCGCTCCGCCGTCGACCGGGTGGCCGGCGAGCGGGGCGGCACGGTCGACGGGGCCCCGGTGCGCGCCCTGCTGGCCGGGGCGGTCGTCCGGGAGGTGTCCTGGTCCGGCTCCGGGCCGCCGCCCTGGTTCGACTGCGACACTGACGAGGACGTACGCCGGGCCGAGGAGTGGACGCGATGACGGTGATGGACGACTGGGTCACGGCGGCCTGCGCCGAGCTGGGGCTGGACCCGGCCGAGGTGTCGGTGCCGGTCGTGCTGGACCTGGCCCGGGACGTGGCCCACCAGGTGCTGCGGCCGGGCGCGCCGATCACGGCGTACCTGCTCGGGGTGGCCGTGGGGCGGGGCGCGGACCCGGCCGCGGCGGCCGCCCGGCTCAGCGAGCTGGCCGGCTCCTGGCCGGTCGAGCTGGACGGCACCGCGCCCGCCGGGTAAAGGGCTCCGCCGGGTCTGCGCCCCGGTGTCCGATGTCGGTCCCGCCGTGATTCGAGCCCCACCGTCCGTGGGTAGGGTGGCCCTGACGGACGGAGGCGATCATGACGGCAGACCACCCCTCGCCGGCCGATGAGCCCGCCGGCGCGATGCCGGAGCAGTACGAGTCGATCCTGCTGGACGAGCCGACCACGGCCGATCTCCGCGCCAAGGTGACCGAGGCGTGGCGCGAGTTCGCCCGGGCGCTCGCCGACCGGCTGCGTGGCCTGCCCACCGGCGCGCACCTGGAGCTGACCCTCGACCCGACCGCGTCGGGCACCGGGGACGCCGTCTACTCGATCAGCGTGGACGTCGGCGAGGAGGGCCGGTTGTCGGCGCGGGCGGTCGGCAACGCCACCCTGCCGCAGGGCTACCGGCTGGACCGGGCCGCCGTGGCGGACATGATCGCGCTCGGCTGGTCCCCGCCGGGGGTGATCGAGGGCTCCGGCGAGCAGTTCGGCCTGGACTGTGCGGTCGGCGAGGCGACCCGACTGGCCGCGGTGCTGTCCCGGACCCTGCGCGACGTCTACGGTGCCCCGCATCCCGCCTTCCTGGTCTACCTGGTGCAGGACGCCGAGGGGGAGGCGCTGTCGGTGGAGCCGCTCGGCACCGCCCGCAGCGAGTTCGGGCCGGACCGTGACATGGCGGCCGACCTGGACGAGGCGCTGGCCGTCGGGGCCGGCACGCAGGCCGTCGACAACGACGTGCTGGCCCTCGAGGAGCGGGTCCGTACGGTCGTCTCGACCATGCTCAAGTCGAAGTCCGACCAGTTGCAGGTCGACTCCGACGGCGACATCAACATCCGGGCCGGCTCGGCGATGGTCTTCGTCCGGGTACGCGACAACCCGCCCCTGGTCGACGTCTTCTCCCCGGTGCTCACCGAGGTGGAGCCGACCGAACGCCTCTACATGAAGCTCTCCGAGCTGACCAACCGGATGCCGATCGGTCGCCTCTACTGCGCCGACGACACGGTCTGGGCCTCCATTCCGGTCTTCGGCCGCAACTTCCAGGCCACCCACCTGATGCTCGCGGTGCAGGTGATGACCGGGCTGGCCGACGAGCTGGACGACCGGCTGCACGGGGAGTTCGGCGGCAAGCGCTTCTTCGGCGAGGGTGACAAGCCGGCCCGCGCCCAGTCCGAACACCGCACCGGCATGTACCTCTGACGCCACCCGCGTCCGTCGAGGCACCGGGTATCAGGGCGGATGCCCGAGCGGGTCAGTGGAGGTCGAGGAGGGTCTTGCCGATCGTGGCGCGGGACTGCAGGGCGGCGTGCGCGTCGGCGGCCCGTTCCAGCGGGAAGCGCTGCCCGATCAGTGGGCGGAGCCGCCCGGCCGCGCCCTCGGCCAGCGCCCGTTCGGCGAGCGAGCGCAGCTCATCCGGCGGGGCGCCCGGTCGGAGCAGGGCGACCCCGCGGGCGGCGGCCAGTTCCTCGGGCACGTCCGCCCAGGCGCCGCCGGCCAGCCCGAAGCTGAGCATCCGGCCGCCGGGGTCGAGCAGGTCGAACGCCGCCCGGGCCAGCGGGCCGCCGACCCCGTCGAAGACCACGTCCACCCCGCCGGTGGCGGCCCGCACCCGGTCGGTCCAGTCGGGCTCCCGGTAGTCGACCACCACGTCGAGGCCGCGCTCGCGGAGCAGGGCGACCTTGCGCGGCCCGCCGGCGGCGGCGACCACCCGGGCCCCGGCCGTCGCGGCGAGTTGGGTCAGCAGGCTGCCCACCCCGCCCGCCGCCGCCTCGACCAGCACCCGCTCGCCGGCTCGCAGCCCGGCGGCCCGTGCCAGCATCAGCGCGGTACGGCCGTCGGCGAGCAGCGCGACCGCCTGGTCCAGCGGCAACCCGTCCGGCACCGGCAGCGGCGCGTCGTGGTCCACCACCACGCGCTCGGCGTACCCGCCGGTGCCGCCGGTGCCGCTGACCACCCGGCGCCCGACGAGTGACCGGTCGACGCCCGGGCCGACCTCGGCGATCACCCCGCCGACCCCGTTGCCGGGGATGACCGGCAGGTCCCGGCCGAACGGCCCGAACCCGGTGGCCCGGAACATCGTCTCCACGAAGGTCAGGTTGGCGTGCGCCACTTCGATCAGCACCTGCCCCGGACCGGGTACGGGTTCGGGTGCCGGCCCGGGAACCAGCACCTCCGGACCGCCGAACTGCCGCAGCCACACCGCTCGCACGTCGCCTCCTCGCCGGCCGGGATTCGTCCCGGATCCAGTGGACGACGTGAAGTGAGGTTCAGGTCAAGGCGCGGAGGGGCCGACGCCGGGGGATTCGACCAGCCGGGAGAGGACGATGGTGCTCCGGGACGAGGTGACGAAGGACTCGGCCCGCAGCCGCTCCAGCGCCTCCTCCAGGTGGGCGATGTCGGCGGCCCGCAGGTGCACCAGCGCGTCCGCCTCCCCGGAGACGGTGTACGCGCCGACCACCTCGGGGTGCCGGCGCGCGGCGGCGCCGATCTGCGCCGGGGTGGTCCGGCCGGCGCAGAAGAGCTCGACGAACGCCTCGGTGGTCCAGCCGACGGCGGCCGGGTCGACGACGGCGGTGAAGCCCCGGATGACCCCGGCGGACCGGAGTCGGTCGACCCGGCGCTTGACGGCGGGGGCGGAGAGTGACACCCGGGTGCCGATGTCCGCGTACGACGCGCGGGCGTCTGCCACGAGCAACGCAATGATTCGCTGGTCGACCGCGTCGATCTGCAATGTTCCGCCTCTGGGAAGCAATGGTTGTGGCTGTTACCAAAGTTGTACCGTACCTACTCTTGGTGACCGTGAACCAGCAGCGAGTCCCGCGAAAGCGGACATACCTCATGTGCTCGCCCGAGCACTTCGCGGTCGAGTACGCGATCAACCCGTGGATGGACGTGACCGCCCCGGTCGACGCGGAGCTGGCGGTCAAGCAGTGGGACCGCCTGCGGGAGACGCTCGTCGGCCTCGGCCACGACGTGCACCTGCTCACCCCCGAGCGCGGGCTGCCGGACATGGTCTTCGCGGCCAACGGCGCGTTCGTGGTGGACGGCACGGTCTACGGCGCCCAGTTCAAGCACGAGCAGCGGGCCGCCGAGGCGGCCGCGCACCGGGCGTTCTACGAGGAGCACGGCTGGCGGTTCATCGCCCCGAGCGAGACCAACGAGGGCGAGGGTGACTTCGCGTACCTGCCGGAGGCGCACGGCGGCCTGATCCTCGCCGGCCACGGCTTCCGCACCGAGCCCGCCGCCCACGCCGAGGCGCAGGAGGCACTCGGCCGGCCGGTGGTCTCGCTGCGCCTGGTCGACCCGCGCTTCTACCACCTGGACGTGGCGCTCGCCTCGATCGACGACGAAAACATCGTCTACTACCCGGGTGCCTTCTCCGCGGCCAGCCAGAAGGTCCTCGCCCAGCTCTTCCCGGAGGCGGTGATCGCCGACGACGAGGACGCCCTGGCGTTCGGCCTCAACCTGGTCAGCGACGGTCTGAACGTCGTGCTGAACAGCGACGCGACCCGGCTGGCCGGCAAGCTCAAGACGGCCGGCTACCACCCGGTCCCGGTCGAGCTGGCCGAGCTGAAGAAGGGCGGCGGCAGCGTGAAGTGCTGCATCGCCGAGCTGCGCCACTGACGGGCGCCTCCACGCCGCACGGAACGGGCGGCCTCCCCGCGGGGAGGCCGCCCGTTCGGCGTACGAGGACCGGGGTCAGCCCAGGGTGGTCAGCTCGTTGATCACCACGTTGGCCAGCATCCGGCCGTCGAGCTGGACCCGGCGCAGGTACCAGGTCTGCTGCGGGGTACGCGGCTGGTTGAACTGCCAGGCCCCGCGCGGGCTGTCCACCTGGCCGATCTTGCCGAGCGCCAGGTTGACCTGCTGCGGCGTCGGGGACGCCCCGACCAGCCGGATCGCCTTGTCCAGCACCTGGGCAGCGTCGTACGAGGCCATCGCGTAGGTGGTCGGCGAGGCGTTGTAGGTCTTCCGGTAGGCCGAGGCGAACACCCGGTTCGCGGTGTTGTTCAGGTCCGGCGAGTAGTTCAGCGCGGTCTCGATGCCGTACTCCAGCACCCGGGCCCGCTGCTTGCCGCTCTCCCCGTCGTCCATCTCGCCCAGCACGATGCCCTCGGTGAGGAAGCCGGGGGCGTAGAGCTTCCCGCGGTAGCCCTTGTCGTAGAGCTCCTTGATGAACTGCACCGCCGCGGTCCCGGTGTAATTGCAGAAGACCGCGTCGGGCCGGGCGTCCAGCGCCGTCTTGATCGCGTCGGTGTACGCGCTCTTGCCGGGGTTGGGGTCGTCGGGGGTGAAGATCGGTGCGGCGAGCACCCGGCCGCCCCCCTCGTACGAGCGCCGGAAGCCGTCGATGACGTCCCGGCTGCTGGGGTTCTCCGGGGCGATGATCGCGATCCGGCTGGACGGGTCCTTCAGCGTCTGCCGCAGGTACTGGCCGATCGCCTGACCCGGCTCGTTGAGCACGTACGCCGTCCGCCAGATGTAGACGACGCTCGCCAGGCTGACCGGGGAGCCGTTGGAGCTGACCAGGGGAACCCGGGCCTGCTCGACGGTGTCCCGGATGCCGGCCAGCACGGTGGGGTCGACCACGCCGGTGAGCGCCAGCGCCCCCTCCTTGATCAGCCGGTCCACGGCGGCCTGGCCGGTCTTGGCGCTGTCGCCCTCCTCGGCCGTGATCAGGGTCGTCGGGTGGCCGCCGAGCTGCTGGTCGTTGAGGCTGAGGAAGAGTTGGAAGCCGCGGGTGAGGTCCTCGCCGACGGCCTTGTTCGGGCCGGAGCTCGGCACGATCAGGCCGATCTTGATCGGGCTGCCGGGCTGAGCGGTGTCCTCCTCGGTGTCGGAGCCGCAGCCCGCCACCAGTCCGGTGGTACCCAGTGCGGCCAGCAGTTGAAGTGCCCGCCTGCGGTTCATCTGCGACACCAATTTCCTTCCCGTAAGGGCTGCCAGGGGTGCACGCCCCTTCGGCGTTCTACCTGCTCGGCGACGTTGCGTCAATGGGCGGAAGATCATCGTGCAGGGACCGCAACGCGGCCAGCACCCGGGGCCAGGCCGGCGAGTCCGGCGCTATCAGCCCGAAATGCTCGCATTCCGGCAGCTCAACGAGGGTGGCGGGGGTGCCGGCGGCGCGGGCGGCGGCCACCCAGGAGCGGCTGATGGCGGCCGGTACCTGCCGATCGAGCGTGCCGTGCATGACTACCGTCCGTATCTGGATCGGCACCAACGCCGATGGATCGGCAGCCGCGTACCGCTCCGGGACCTCCGCCGGGCCGCCGCCGAGCAGCGCGGCCACCGCGCCACCGTCCAGGTCCAGCCGGTACGCCTCGGCCAGGTCGGCCACCGGCGCCAGCGCGAGCACCCCGCCGACCGTGGCCGGGGCGTGCGCGGCCACGTAGAGCGCGAGGTGCCCGCCGGCCGAGTGGCCGACCAGGATCGGCGGTACGGGCGCTACCCGACCGGGCAGGGCGGCGGCCGCCAGCTCGGGCAGCGCCGCGACTCCGGCCCGTACGTCGGTGAGGGTGTGCGGCCAGCCCCCGTCGGGCTGGCCGGTGCGCCGGTACTCCAGTTGGGCGACCGGATGGCCGAGCGCCGCCAGCGCGGCGGCCATCGGGCCGGTGTGGCTGCGGTCGTACTCGGCCCGCCAGAAACCGCCGTGCACCACGATCACCAGCGGCCGGGGCGGGCCGTCGCCGGCCGGGCGGCGCAGATCGGCGAGCTGCTCCGGGTGGTCGCCGTAGGCGACGGTGACGTCCGGCGGCGGGGCCGGCCGGGTGAGCACGTCGCGTGGGTCTGCGGGCATGCCGGCGACGGTAGCGTGCCCCGGCCGGGTGGTTCGGCCCCGGGAGCCGGTCCGGGCGCGTGCGCGTGGTGGGGGTGGGTAAAGATGGGTCCCATGACCGAAGCGCATTCCGCCGGACAGGACGACGAGCAGGACAAGGATGGCATCCCCGGCACGGTGGTGGTGATCGGGCCGGACGGTCGGCCGGTCGGCACGGTGCAGACCGAGGAGGGGCAGGGTGAGGACCCGACCCGCCTGGTCGAGCAGCCGGCCAAGGTGATGCGGATCGGCAGCATGATCAAGCAGCTGTTGGAGGAGGTCAAGGCGGCTCCGCTCGACGACGCCAGCCGGCACCGGATGCGCGAGATCCACGAGCGGTCGATCGTCGAGCTGAAGGAGGGCCTGGCCCCCGAGCTGCGCGAGGAGCTGGAGCGGATCTCACTGCCGTTCACCGAGGACAAGGCGCCCAGCGAGAGCGAGCTGCGGATCGCCCACGCCCAGCTGGTCGGCTGGCTGGAGGGGCTGTTCCACGGCATTCAGGCCGCGCTGGTCGCCCAGCAGATGGCCGCCCGCGTGCAGCTGGAGCAGATGCGCTCCGGCCGGGCGGCGCTGCCCAGCGGGCCCGGCGGGATGGTGCCCGGGATGCCGGGCATGCCGCAGACCAACGAGGGCCACGCCCCCGGCCAGTACCTCTGACCCCGGGGCGCGCCCGCGCCCCGGCCAGCTCAGGCCACCCCGAAGACCTGCTCCAGGTAGGCTGCCACGCCGTCGTCGGTGTTCGCCCCGGTCACCTCGTCGGCGATCTCCAGCACGGCCGGGTGGGCGTTGGCGACCGCCACCGCCCGCCCGGCCCAGGTGAGCATCGGCAGGTCGTTCGGCATGTCGCCGAAGGCCAGCACGTCCCGCTCGTCGATCCCGAGCCGGGCGGCGTACCAGGCGAGGCCCGCCGCCTTGGTCACCCCGGCGGCGGAGATCTCGACCAGCCCGCTGTACGAGGAGTGGGTGGCCTCGGCCAGCCCCGCCAGCGCCGCCGCCACCACCCGGACGAACGCGTCCGGATCCTGCTCGCCGGCCCGGGCCAGCAGCTTCACCGCCGGCGCGGCCAGCAGCTCCTCCGGCGACTCGATCGCCCGGATCGCGTCGAGGTCGGCGTCCCAGCGCAGCGGGTAGTGCGCCTCATGTCGCATCTGCCGGCTGTCGACGATCTCCACCGCGAAGCTCACCCCGGGCACCTCGGCCCGCAACCGGCGGGCCACCTCGGCGAGCAGTTCGGGCGCGAGCGGGTCGGCCCGCAGCACCTCGTCGGCGGCCGGGTCGTACACCACCGCGCCGTTCGCGCAGATCGCCGGCAGTGGCTCGGCGAGCTGCTCGTACACGAGCTGGAGCCAGCGGATCGGACGGCCGGTCACCAGCACGACCGGCGTGCCCGCCGCGGTGATCCGGGCCAGCACGTCCGCGGTGCGCGGGCTGAGCGTCCGGTCGTCCCGCAGCAGCGTGCCGTCGATGTCGGTGGCGACCAGCCGAGGTGGCTCTCCCATCACCGGGAGAGTAGTCGGTCCAGGTAGACCGCGACGCCGTCGTCGTCGTTGCGCAGGGTGATCTCGTCGGCCGCCGCCCGGACCGCCGGGTGGGCGTTGGCCACGGCCACCCGCGACCAGCCGGCCCAGCCGAACATCGGCAGGTCGTTGGGCTGGTCCCCGAAGACCAGCACCTCCGCCGGGTCGACGCCGAGCCGCTCGGCGACCACGCTCAGCCCGGTGGACTTGTCCACCCCGGGCGGGCAGATCTCGATGAAGCCGAGCCCGGCCTGGGTGAGCGTGGCCAGCTCCGGCGGAACGATCTCGCGGGCCGCCGCCAGCAGTTCGTCGACGTGGTGGTCGGCGGTCCGGGCGAATGCCTTGATCACATCGCAGGAGAGGCATTCCTCCCGGCTGCGCGCCTCGAACCGGTCCGGGTACGGCCAGCTCGGGTGGTAGTCGCCCCAGAGCGGCGCGTCGTGCTCGTCGGACGCCTCCACCATCACGGTCAGCGGGCCGACCGCGGCCTCCAATTCGGCGAGGAGTCGGGCGAGCACCTCGCCCCGGAGCCGCTCGTCCCGCAGCACCAGCGGCCCCTGCGGGTCGCTCTGGTCGACCACCCGTCCCCCGCCGGCCATCACCAGGAAGTCGGCGGCCCGGATGTCGTTGCGGGTCAGCTCGGTCAGGCGCGGTCCGCGTCCGGTCGCGCCGACCACCGGGATCCCGGCGGCCCGCACCCGGTCGAGCACCCCATGGGTGTACGCGGAGACGGTGTCGTCGCTGCGGACGAGGGTGCCGTCGAGGTCGGTGGCGATCAGCTTGGGCAGTCCCGGGCGGGTCATGGCTCCTCCTTCGCCCGCCGCCGTCGCGCCGGCCGTCCTGGTCCTCGTTGCCTCGGCAGACCAACGGCGGGCAGCAACCGTATCTCGCGGAACAGGTCGCAACCATGGCTTTTCGGCGAATCGGACACCAACCGGGGGCGGCGGTCGGGTGACCCGCCCCGGCTCAGCGCGGCGGCTCGGGGCGGGCGAACGGCACCGTCGGTTGGACGGTCAGATCGGCCGGCTCGGGCGGCAGCTCGTCCTCGCGTGGCCGGCGCCGACCCCGCCCCGGTCGTCCGCCGTCCGGCGCCGACTCCTCCCCGGGCTCGGCCGCCGGCTCCGGGGCCGCGCCGGCCGTCCGGCCGGACAGGTAGAGGGCGACCCCGAGCAGCGCGGTGGCCACGAAGGCGGTGACCAGGCCGCGCCCGTAGTCGACCCGGAAGCCGTTCTCGGTCGAGAAGAAGAGGGTGCGCTGGCCGGAGTCGTCCAGGGAGAGGGCCGCGGCGGTCAGCACGGCCAGCACCGCCGCGGCGAGGCCGAGGCCGGCCACCCGGGCGTTCTGCCGCACGGTGGCCGTGCCGCGCAGCGCCAGCGCGACCGCGCCGGCCAGGCCCAGCAGGCCCACCAGATAGGCCACCCCGAAGCCGCCCACGTCCGAGACCCCGCCAGGGACCCGGACGACGCTGTTCCCCTCGGGGCCGCCGTTCGGCACCGTCATCACCAGCCACTCGCCGATCAGCGAGGCGACCGCGGCCACCGCGCCGAGCCCGGCCAGGATCGGCGGCACCCGGTGGTCCCGGGCGAGGCCGGACAGCGAGGCGCCGAAGCGGCCGGGCGGGGCGGCCTCCTGGTCACCCCACTCCACCACGGTGATGCCGTCGGACCGGTGATCCTGCCGGGGGATGGGGAGATCCTGGGACATCGGGCCACCCTTCCGCGTACGCGGGCCTGCCCGAATCATTTCACAGCCGGCAGCCCGGGAACGGGAGCGTGAAACGCCGCCCGGCTCGCCGCTGGCCGGTGCGGGACGGCCCGGATTCCGTTAGCGTCGGTGCCATGCCTATCCGTACCGCTTCCGCACGTTGGCAGGGCAACCTCACCGAGGGGTCCGGCACGGTCCGCACTGGCAAGGGCGGTCTCACCGGCAACTACTCCTTCAAGTCGCGCTTCGAGGAGGGCGAGGGGACCAATCCCGAGGAGCTGATCGGCGCCGCGCACGCGAGCTGCTTCTCGATGGCCCTCTCCAAGCAGCTCGCCGACGCGGGCGCCAGCGACACCTCGGTGGAGACCAGCGCCAAGGTGCACTTCGACAAGACCGACGCGGGGATGACCGTGACCCGGATCGACCTGGAGACCGTCGGCCAGGTCCCGGGCATGGACGAGGCCCAGTTCACCAAGCTCGCCGAGGCGGCCAAGGAGAACTGCCCGATCTCGCGGCTGCTCTCCCCGGGCGCGCAGATCACCCTGAACGCCCGCCTCGCCTGACGGCCCGCGCGACCGCGTGGCGCCTGGCCGCACCGTCACGGAAGGAGTGCTCGCCACTCCTTCCGTGAATTCGTGCTGATCGTGAAGGGGGACCGGCGGCTTGGCCGTGGAGATGAGCCCGGAGCGGTTCGAGGAACTGGTCGGCGAGGCCCTCGACGAGGTGCCCGAGGAGCTGCTCGGGCTGATGAGCAACGTGGTCATCCTGGTCGAGGACGACCCGCCGCCCGGCGAGGACCTGCTCGGCCTCTACGAGGGGCACGCGCTCACCGACCGGGGCTGGGACTACTCCGGCGTGCTCCCGGACCGCATCCTCATCTACCGCAACCCGATCCTGGAACTCTGCGACACCGAGGAGGACGTCGTGGACGAGGTGGCGGTGACCGTGGTGCATGAGATCGCCCACCACTTCGGCATCGACGACTCCCGGTTGCACGCCCTGGGCTGGGGCTGACGGGCCGGCCGCCGCGCCCCGCTCGGCCGATCCCCGGCGTTGCGCGGGTCCCCTAACCTGCGGTGCAGGCACACCCCGATGCAGGAGGAAACCCATGCGCAGCGCGCTGTTCTCCGCGGAGAACCTTGAGAAGGAGTCCCAGCAGCCGGGCCTGCGGCTGCAGAACTCCAAGATGCTGAAGATCGAGCTGAACGGCGAGGCCATGGCCCGCGTCGGGTCCATGGTCGCGTACCAGGGTCAGGTGCAGTTCCAGGCGCTCGGCTCCGGCGGCATCGGCAAGTTCATCAAGCAGCGGCTCACCGGTGAGGGTGTCCCGCTGATGAAGCTCAGCGGGCGCGGCGACGTCTTCCTCGCCGACCTCGCCAAGGACGTGCACATCATCGACCTGGAGCCCGGCGACGCCCTGTCGATCAACGGGTCCAGCGTGCTCGCCTTCGACTCCACGCTGACCTACGACATCAAGATGGTCAGCGGCATGGGCTTCGCCTCCTCCGCCGGCCTGTTCAACTGCGTCTTCACCGGCCATGGCCGGATCGCCGTCACCACCAAGGGCACCCCGGTGGTGCTCAACGTGGACGCCCCGACCTTCGTCGACCCGCAGGCCGCGGTCTGCTGGTCGGCCAACCTCCAGACCGGCTACCACCGGGCCGAGCAGCTCGGCCTCGGCACGCTCCTCGGCCGCAGCACCGGGGAGGCGTTCACGATGAGCTTCGCCGGTCAGGGCTTCGTGGTGGTCCAGCCCTCGGAGGAGCCGCCGGTGCAGGGCAGCGGCGCCCAGCAGCAGCAGGGCGGCCTGCTCGGCGGCCTGCTGCAGTGATCTTCCGGTGCGCGGGACGCCCGGACCGGGCGTCCCCGCACCCTCAGCTCAACTCGCCGGCGCGCAGCCGGGCCAGCCAGGCCGCCGCGTCGGCGTAGTCGGCGTCGGAGAGGCCGGCCGGGGCGGGCACCGGTCGGTCGCTCACCGCCGCGCTCCAGCGATGCCGGGGGTACGACCCGAGGAAGCGCACGTCGGCGCAGACCCGGCGCAGCCCCTGCAACGCCTCGCCGAGGCGTACGTCGGCGACATGGCCGGTGCAGTCGAGGAAGAAGACGTACCGGCCCAGCGCCTCGCCCGTCGGGCGGGACTCGATCCGGGTCAGGTTCACCCCGCGGACGGCCAGCTCCGTCAGCACCGACAGCAGCGCGCCCACCCGGTCGTGGGCGATGTAGACCGCCAGCGACGTCACGTCGTCCCCGGTCGGCGGCGGGGGCGGGCCCGGGCGGGAGACCAGCGCGAATCGGGTCACCGCGTCCGGATGGTCGGCGATCTTGTCGGCGAGCACGGTCAAGCGGTGCCGGTTCGCGCCGATCGGGGCGCAGATCCCGGCGTCGTACTCGCCGGCCGCCGCGCCCGCCGCGGCGGCGCCGTTGGACAGGACGTCGACCACGGTCGCGTCGGGCAGGTGGTCACGCAGCCAGCCCCGGCACTGGGTGGACGCCTGCGGGTGGGCCGCCACGCTCCGCACCTCGGCGAGCGAGACCCCGGGGCGGGCGGCGAGCACGAACTCCACCGGCAGGATCACCTCGCGGGTGATCACCAGCGGTTCGCCCTCGGCCAGCTCGTCGAGGGTCACCCCGACCGCGCCGCCGATCGAGTTCTCCAACGGCACCAGGGCCGCGTCCGCCTCCCCGGCCCGTACGGCGTCCAGCGCCTCGCCGACGCTGCGGGCCGGCGTACGGCCGCCGCGCTCGGCGGCGGGCACGGTACGCAGCGCCTGCTCGGCGAAGGTGCCCTCGGGGCCCAGGTAGACGAAGCGGGTCGGCGGTGTTCCCGGCATGGCGACCAGCCTACGCACCCGGGGTGCCGGTGCAGGCCAAGGTCCGGATGCCGGGCGGACCGGCGGCGCGTACCTCCACCGAGCAGACGTCCGTCCCGGCGGTGACCAGTTCCAGCGCGGTGGGCTTGCCCTGGGTGACCACCTGGAGCTCCTCGTGCCCGGTCACCTCCAGCACGGTGTACTGCCAGCCCCCGGCGCAGAGCGGCCCGGTCCGCACCTTGACCCGTACGTCCCGGGGCAGCACCCGGGCCGGGCCGCGCAGCAGCGACACCACCCGGTCGCCGGAGGGCCCGGACGTACAGGGCACGGCGACCAGGTCGGACGGGCCGGGGGTGGGCGCCGGCTCGGCCGGCGGAGTGAGAGCGCCGGGCGTCGCGCTCGGCGTGGGGCTGGCCGGGGCGGTGGGGGTCGGGGCGGCCGACTGGGTCAGCTCCGGCGGGGTTCCGCAGCCGGCGAGGGTCAGCGCCGCGAGCAGCAGGGCCGGCGCGGTCAGCAGCGCGAGCGGTGCCGTCGGGACGGTGGACCGCCGGGGAGCGGCGGGGCGTGGTGGGGTTGGTGGCACGGTCCGATCCTCGGCATCGGCGTACGTGGTCGTGGCCGGCTGGCCGAGCCCATCGTAGGAGGATCGGCCGACCGGGTGAAGGTCATCGGTGCACCCGGTGCCCGGCCCGTTCCAGAGCGCCCGTCGCCTCGGCCAGTCGCACGGTGGGCACCAGCACGTGGTCGGTGTCGTACGTGGAGAAGGCCACCACGTTCACCCGGGCCCGGGCCAGCGGCTCGATCAGGGCGGCCAGGGTGCCGGTGAGGGCCAGGTCCAGCGGGTCGACGATTCGCAGGCACCGCCAGTGCGTCTCGACGACCGCCTGCGCGGGGACCCGGTCCGCCGGGCAGATCAGCGAGAGCCCGTCGGCGGTCCAGCTGACCGTCACCACGTCGCCGGCGCCCAGGTCGCTCCAGACCTTTGGCGGCAGGGCGGTGCCGGCCGGCAGGCGGCACACCACGTATCCGCCCGGCAACAGAGCGACATCGAGCATGAGGGCACCTTACGGCCTCGTCCCGGGCTCGCCCCAGCATCGACCCGTGCGGCGACGGACACCTCGTCGCCGGTCAGACCTTGAAGAAGAAGGTGAGTGAGCCGGCGACCCGGCCGTCGCTGAGCACCGGGGTGGAGATCGCGTCGACCGTGGTCCCGGCGTCGTCGCCCGGCCCCTTGACCCGGAGCAGCCCGCGGGCGAGCTGCTTGGAGTGCAGGGCGAGCAGCGGCGGGATCTTCTCGGTGTCCTGCTCGGTCAGCTCGTTGGGGTGGGCGGTGAAGTCGACCAGGCGCAGCCCGCCCTCCAGCAGCGGCCGCCCGATCACGTCCTCGGGGGCGCCGAGGCAGAGCAGCTCGCAGCCGGCCGAGGAGATCGCCAGCACCGTGGTGTCGGCGTCGATCAGCAGGCAGGGTTCGGCGGCCCGGGAAACGGTGCCCGACCACTGCCCGACGTTGTCGGACTCCTGCTCGGTCGAGGTCCCCGCCGAGGGCGCGAACACTTCCGAGAGCGAGAGTTCGACGTGGGCCACCGCGCCTCCTATGTACACCGACGGTCTGTCCACGCTAGCCGGTCGTCACGCCGACCGCCGACCGTGCTGGGTCCACCGGTCATCGGTGCAGCTCAGGGGCGGCGGCGGGACCGGGGGACGGGCGTCGGTGCGACGGGTGTCCGGCGTCGGATGGCCGGCGACGGCGCGGCTGTCGGAACCACCTGGGGCGGATCCGCGGACCGCGTGGCGTCGCCCGAGACGTTACCGCCGGGCGGCCCGCTTGTCAGCGGCCGTTCGGCCCTCGTCGTACCACCGGTAGTCGGCTGCTGGACGGTACGTGCCGTTGAGCCAGGTGGACGGGGCCTGGGCGACCCGGGAGAGCTTCTCGGCGGTGGCCGGACTGATCCGGTTGCCGCCCGCGACGAGCAGCCGGTCCAGCTCCCGGTGGGTGGCCATGAGGCAGTCCTTCGGCAGGCCGTAAACGCTGATCACCCCGGAGCCGACGAAGGTCAGCACCGGGGTGACCGGGATCGGCAGGCCCACCGCATCGGAGAGCGCCTTGCCGGCCCGTTTGGCGTCCCGGCGGGCTTCGGCCACATAGGGCGGGCGCTTGCCGTTGATCTGCACCACGTCGCCGGCGACGAGCACCCGGGCGCGACCGTGGTCGGCGATGGTGACCGCGAAGAGACCGCTCGGCCCGATGGCGAGGAAGCCGGCCCGGTCGTCCTGCCCGCGGTCGAGGAGGACGTCGACGGCGTCGGTGCGGGGCCACTCGATGACGTGCCACGCGGGCCCGAGGTGGTCGAGCTGGCCGAGGGCGCGGGCACCGGCCGCCTCCAACCGGCGGGCACCGCGCTCGGCCCGGCGCCGACGGGCCCACTCCAGGGGGGTCGGTCGGGCGGGTTCGAGCACCGAGCTGGACTCGCCCCGGGGGTGCGGCACCGTGACGGGCGGCAGTGCCCGGGTCGGTACGGCTCGACGAGCGGGAAAGACAGTCATCGCGACCTCCGGCAAAAGGTCTCTCGAAGTTATGTCTCCACTACCCTACGTTGAGCACCCCGAGGTTCGGCAAGTTGGAGCACCGGAATGACTGTGGATGAATGCCACATTCATTCACACTTCTTTTCCCGGATGGCGCGGATGCCTGTCCTACGCTGCGATGGTGACCCACTATGTGGACAGCGAGGTCGGTCGGCTCGGCACCGTGCTGCTGCACCGTCCCGGGCCGGAACTCGCCCGCCTGACCCCGCGGAACAACGACTCGCTGCTCTTCGACGCCATCCCCTGGGTGGGCAGGGCGCAGGAGGAGCACGACGGCTTCGCCGCCGCCCTGCGCGAGCGCGGGGTGGAGGTGCTCTACCTCGCCACCCTGCTGGCCGAGACGCTCGCCGTGCCGGAGGCCCGGGCCGAGCTGACCGAGTTGGTGCTGCGCTCGCCCCGGCTGGGCGAGACCCTGCGCCGGCGGGTCGCCGACCACCTCGCGTACCTCGACCCGGCCGCCCTGGCCGACGTGTTCGTCGCCGGGCTCGCCCACGAGGAGCTGCGGATCGGCCGGGACCGGCCGGGCGGCCTGGTCTGGACGCTGATGGACCGGCACGACTTCGTCATCGACCCGCTGCCCAACCTGCTCTTCACCCGCGACTCGTCGGTCTGGATCCGGGACCGGGTCGGGGTGACCAGCCTGGCCATGACGGCCCGGCGGCGGGAGACCAGCCTCACCGACGCCATCTACCGCCACCACCCCCGCTTCGCCGGCACCGAGCTCGTCTACCACCCGGAGCTGGAGCACCTGGAGGGCGGTGACGTGCTGCTGCTCGCACCCGGCGTGCTCGCCGTCGGGGTGGGCGAGCGGACCACCCCCGCCGGGGCGGAACGGCTGGCCCGGCAGGTCTTCGCCGCCGGCCTGGCGCACACCATCCTGGTGGTGCCGATCGCCCAGGAACGGGCCACCATGCACCTGGACACCGTCTGCACCATGGTCGACGTGGACGCCGTGCTGATGTACCCGAACATCGCCAGCACGCTGTCGGCGTACACGGTCATCGCCGGGGCGGACGGCGACGAGCCCCGGGTGGACGGGCCGGCGCCGTTCCTGCGCGCCGCCGCCGACGCGATGGACCTGGATCAGCTCCGGGTGATCGACACCGGCCTCGACCCGGTCACCGCCGAGCGCGAGCAGTGGGACGACGGGAACAACACCCTCGCCCTCGCGCCCCGCCTCTGCGTCGGCTACGAGCGCAACGTGGAGACCAACGCGCAACTGGAACGGGCCGGCATCGAGGTGATCGCCATCGCCGGCTCGGAGCTGGGCTCCGGCCGGGGCGGCCCGCGCTGCATGTCCTGCCCGCTGGTCCGCGAGCCGCTCCACCGCTGAGCAAGGAGCGGGCCCCTTGTTGACAGGCGTCTGTCAACAAGGGGCCCCTCGTTTCACCTCAGCGCAGGGTGAGCTGGCGGCCGAGGAGGCCCTGCCGGGCCCGGCGGCCGGCGGCGTCCAGCGGCTCCTTCTCCTCCAGCGCCGCGGCGTAGCGCTTGGCGAACTCGGTCACCGGCTCCTCCCAGTCGGCGGCCGGGACGTCCTCGGGGAGGTCCCAGACCGGCACCAGGCGGCCGTGCGCGCGGAACATGCCGGCGAAACGGGTGTTGTCGCCGAGGGCCAGCGCGCCGGCCGCGCCCAGCCGGGACAGCGCGTCCAGCGCCACGTCCTCGTCGTCGGGCAGCACCCAGCGCACGTGCGCCTTCTCCGGCACCTGGCACCAGTACGCGGCCCGCGCCGCCGCCAGCTTCACGGTCGGGTAGATCGCCGCGTTGGCCCGCTCCAGGGACGCCTGCACGGTCGGGTCGTCGGCGGCACCCGGGTCCAGCCAGAACTCGAACCCGTCGTGCATGCTGATCTCCAGCGGGCCGTCCACCAGGATGTCCTGGAGGCGGGGGCCCGGGCCGGGCAGCGGCGCCACCGCCACCTGGCCACCCGGCTCGGTACGCAGGGCGCTGAGCAGCGCGTCGGCCAGGTCCCGGGAGACGTCGCCGGACTGCTGGTGGCGCTGGAGGCCGATGAAGACCCGCCCGTCCGGCTTGGTCATCGCGGGGGCGGCCATCGGCAGCACGGTGGCCAGGACGACCGGCCGGTCGCCGTGCTCCTCGACCAGCTCGGGGGCCAGCCGCAGCGGCGCGGAGGCGGCCGGGACCAGCTCCCGCAGGGCGATCCACTCCGGCTCGTCGGCCAGGCCCTCGAACGGTCGGGGCACGAAGACGTCGCGCACCTTCTCCCGCTTCGGGGTGGCTTCGGTGGCCCGCTGGGTCCTTCGACGCTTGCTCACGGCCAGACAGCCTAGATGCCGACGCGGACCGAGGTGGGGACGACCCACCTTCCCGGGGCGGTCACCCGGCCGCGACCAGGTCCGGCCGGGGCGCGGCGGCGGGGTCGAACTCGGCCCAGACGCTCTGGCCGAGGCCGTCCCGCTCGACCCCCCAGCGGCTGGCCAGGCCGGAGACGATGTGCAGCCCGCGCCCGTCGACGGCGTCGGGGTTCGGCGGCCGCATCAGCGGACCCGAGGCCGATCCGCCGTCGGTGACCCGGAGCTGGACGGTCTGCCCGCCGGCGGGGTCGGCGCGCAGCCGCCAGGCGACCCGGACGACCCCGCCGGGCAGCGGGTCGGCGTGGCGTACGGCGTTGCCCACCAGCTCGGCGAGGACCGCGACGAGGTCCGCCAGCAGGGCCGGGGAGACGACGCCGGCCAGCTCGTCGGCGAGCCGGTGCCGGGCCAGGCGCGCGCCGGTCGCGTGGTGCGGCACCACCACGCACCACGATCGTCCGACCGAACCCGTCGACACCCGTCGTCCCTCTTCCACCCCGTGGGGTGCCGCGGTCATCCCCGTGGCAGCCGCACCTCTGCGACGGTACCCCCACCGGTCCTCGGTCGGAGGGATACCCAGCCATTCTGCTGTTCAACGATCTGGCGGACGAGATAGAGACCCAGCCCGGCGCCCGGGTAGCGCCGCCGGTCCCCGGACTCGCCCTGCCAGAACCGGTCGAACGCCCGTTCCACGTGCTCCGGCCGGATGCCGATGCCCCGGTCGGCGACCCGGAAGGAGACGGTCCGCCCGTCCGCGTCGGCGGTGACCTCGATCGGGGTGTCCGGCAGCGAGTACTTCCCGGCGTTGGTGCTCAGTTCGGTGAGCACGGTGGCGAGGCTGTGCCGGTCGCCCAGCGCCTTGGGCAGGTCGGCCGGCAGGTCGAGGACGATCCGGTGCCGGACGTCCGCCGGCAGGTCGGTCACCGCGGCCCGCAGCGCGTCGGTGAGGTCGAACGGGGCGGCCGGCTCCCCGCCGGGCCGGTTCTCGGTGGCGGCGGTGAGCAGCCGGTCGACGAGCCGGGCGAGCTCGTTCGCCCGCTGCCCGATGATCCGGGCGGCCTGCCGCCGGTCGTCGTCGCTGAGCGACTCCCAGTGGTCGGTGAGGGTGTCCGCGTACCCCTTGATCACGGTGACCGGGGTACGCAGCTCGTGGCTGGTCACCGCCACGAAGAGATCCCGGTCGTGGTCGCGGCGCTGCTGGTCGGTGATGTCCCGGAAGGTGACCACCCGCAGCGCGCCGGGTCCGGGCAGCTCCCCGGCGGTGACCCGCAGCCAGCGGCCGTCCGGCAGCCGGTGGTCGAGCACGTGCCCGGACGGGGGGAGCGGGAACGGCAGCGGGCGGTTCAGCGCCTCGCCGGCCTGGCGGCCGGTGACCTGGGCGGCGGCCGGGTTCCAGAGCCGTACGTGGTGCTTCCGGTCCACCACCGCCAAGCCGTCGGCGAGCGCCGCCACCACCGGGCCGTCGCCGTGCACGGGCAGGCCGGTCTGGTCGCCGTACATGTGGGCGATGCAGGCGGCGACGTAGCCGATGACGGCGCGCTGGGACGCCTCGAGCGGCTCGCCTTCCGGGTAGAGGGCGTGCAGGCTGCCGACGGTGAGGCCGCCGATCTCGCCGCGGGCCACGATCATCTGGCCCAGCCCGCGCGCGGCCAGCTCCTCGGTGAGCGCCCCGGGGATTCCGCCCACCCGGACGTCGCGGACCGCCGGCCCGGAGAGCAGGCAGACGGTGACCGGGTCGGTGGCCGGCAGGGGGCGGCCGACGACGAACTCCGCGCTGCCGGTCCCCGCGATCACCCGTCCGCCGGCGGGGGCGAACTCCACCCAGACCAGGCCGGCCGCGCCGACGGCGGGCTCGACCAGCCGGAGCAGCCGGTTGAGCACGGAGAGGCCGGACTCGCCGGAGTTGATCATGTCGATGACGCTGGTGTGGCCGGCGATGAGGGCGGCGTAGTCGGTTCGCTCCGGCATGTCCCGAGTGTGCCCCGCCGGCCGGTCCGGGGACACCCCCGCCCGGGCGGGGCGGGACCGGCCGCCGGGTGGATCGCCCGGGCTCAACGGCCCAGCCGGGCCAGGGCCCGGGCGGGCCGGTCGGTGATCACCCCGTCCACCCCGGCGGCCAGCACCAGTTCCAGGTCCTCCGGCTCGTTGACCGTCCAGACGTAGACCTCGTTGCCGGCGGCGTGCAGCGCCGGCACGAGCTGCGGCCGGGCGCGGACCAGGCCGATCCCCGGCCCGGCGATCCGGGTGCCGAAGGGCAGCCGGCCCAGCCGCAGCCAGCGCGGCAACACCTCGAGCAGCAGCACCGTGGGCAGGGCCGGCGCGAGGTCACGGATCCGGCGTACGGCCAGCGGGGAGAAGGACATCACGGTGACCCGCACCGGGTCGTCCGGCCCCGGCTCGGCCAGCCCGTACCGCCGCAGCAGGGCGACCAGGCGGCGTTCCACGTCCCGGCCGTACCGGGAGGGGTGCTTGGTCTCGATCAGCAGGCGGACCGGGCGTCGGGCGGCCAGGACGGCGGCCAGCAGCCGCTCCAGGGTGAGCAGCCGGGTGTGCGACTCGTCGAGCGGTTCGTCCCCGTCAGCCGGCAGCCCGCCGGGGTGCCAGGAGCCGAAGTCCAGCGCCTCCAGCTCGGCGAGGGTACGCGCGCTGACCCGCCCCTGACCGTTGCTGGTCCGGTCCAACCGGCGGTCGTGCACGCAGACCAGGTGCCCGTCCCGGGTGAGCCGGACGTCGCACTCCAGCCCGTCCGCGCCCTCGTCGAGCGCGCGCAGGTACGCGGCCAGGGTGTGCTCGGGCAGGTCGTACGAGGAGCCGCGGTGCGCGAAGACCAGGGGGGTGGGCATGGCCGCCGACGCGCCTCAGGCCACCTGTCCCGGCTGCCCGTCGTCGGTGACCACCGGACGGCCGGCGGCGGCCCACTCGCCCATCCCGCCCGCGACGTTGCGCACCTGGTCCCACCCGTTGCGCATCAGGTACGCGACGACCTGGGCGGATCGTCCGCCGGAGCGGCAGATCACGTCGACGGGGCGGTCGTTCGGCACCTCGGCCAGCCGGGCGGGCAGCTCGGTCATCGGCAGGTGGTGGGCGGTCGGCGCGTGGCCGGCGGCCCACTCGTCGTCCTCCCGGACGTCGAGCAGGTAGGTGTCGTCGGGCACGGCCGACGCGGGCACGCTGGGAACCTGGGGTCCGAACACGGGACAAGCCTAGACGGCGGCCCCGCTCACAGCCGGTTGACCCAGCGGGGATTGGCCCCGGCCCACTCCGGCACCCGGGTGGCCCGCAGCGCGTCGAAGAGGCCGGCGCCGCCGTTGTCCAACACCACGTAGGAGACCTCGCCGATGGTCTGCGGATAGGACGGCACCTGCACCCCGTGCAGCGCGTCCGCGGGCAGCGACCGGAGCGCGAAGAGCAGGTCCTCCAGCGGTACGCCGTTGGTGTCCACGGTCAGCGCGCCGCCGACCGCCCGCAGCACCCGGTCCAGCTTCACCGGGTCGTTGCGCAGGTGGGTCTCGCCGGCCTTGTCGAGCACCGCGCGGAGCATCTGCTGCTGGTGCCGCTGCCGGTCGTAGTCGCCGTCGGGCAGGTCGTAGCGCTGGCGGACGTAATCCAGCGTCCGGGCGCCGTCCATCTGCTGGCAGCCGGGGGTGAACAGGGTCCTGGTGTGGATCGAGCGGACCTCGGTGTCCACGCACATCCGGATGCCGCCGAGCAGGTCGATGACCTCCTTGAACCCGGAGAAGTCGACCAGCGCGGCGCCGTCGTAGCGGATCCCGGTGAGCCGGCTCAGGGTGGCGGAGAGCAGCCGGGCGCCGGCCTCACCGCCGCCGCCGTGCTCGTACGCCGCGTTGATCTTGTCCTGGCCGCCGCCGTAGCCGGGCGCCGCCGGGATGGCGACGAGCAGGTCCCGCGGGATGGAGATCAGGTACGCCTGCCGCATCCCGGCCGGCACGTGCACGATCAGGATGCTGTCCGAGCGTTGGTCGTCGGGGTTGGCGCCGGGCCGGTGGTCGGAGCCGATCAGCAGGTAGTTGAGCGGGCGTGACAGGTCGGTGCGCGGCTGCCGGGCGGTCTTGTCGAGCAGTTGCTGCTTGGTGACCGTCCGGTCGTACCGGTTGGTGAGCCAGTGCAGCCCGGTCAGGCCGAGCGTGGCGAGGAGGACCAGGGCGAGGCCGGCGGGGACCAGGAACCGGGTCCGGCGGGCGGGTTGACCCCGCCCGCGTCCGGTCCGTGCTGGCCTGGACGTGGCACCCCTCCCGCAGCCGCGATGACGTGAGACCTGCTCACGTCAGGCTACGGGCCGGGACCCCGGCGGCGGTCGCTTTCGCCGCAGCTACCGCTGGGTCATCAGGTCATTTGCGCGTGGAGAGGACGCCCGGGTTCGCCACCACGAAGTCGGCGAGCTTGTCGTTCTTGACCGCTCGGAACATCTGCATGCTCAGCTCGTTGAGCGATTCCTTGCTGCGGTCGGCATTCGGGCTGTACGTGCCGCCGTTCGTGCGCAGGGTGACCAGGTCGTTGCCGCTGACGCCCTTGAGGGTGTAGATGAAGTCGGCGATCGGCACGCCGCCGGTGTCCAGGATGAAGGCCTTGCCGGCCGCCTTGATCAGCTGGTTCAGCTTGAGCGGGTTGGTCATCATGCCCTTGTCGGTGGCCTTCTTCGCCATCGCCTTGATCAGCTGCTGCTGGTTCTGCTGGCGGTCGTAGTCGCTGTTCGGCAGGCCGTAGCGCTGGCGGGCGTAGTCGAGGGCCTCCCAGCCCTCCATCTCCTTGCAGCCCTTCTTGTGCACCACCGGGGTCATCGGCTTGCCGGTCTTCCTCGCATCCGCGTTCCACATCGGCTTGCCGTCGACCATCATCATGTGGTGTGACTTGACCTCGTGGCTCACGCAGATCCGCACCGTGCCGAGTGCGTCGATCACGTTCTTGAAGCCGCCGAAGTTGATGATCGCGGCGCCGTCGAAGCTGATCCCGGTCATCGACTTGATGGTCTTGGCCATCAGCCGGGCGCCACCCTCCCAGCCACCGCCGTTCTGGGCGCCCCAGTAGAAGGCCGCGTTGATCTTGTCGGTGCCGCCCCGGTAGCCGGATTTCGAGTCCGCCGGGATCTGGGCCTCGGTGTCCCGGGGGATCGAGATCAGGTACGCCTGGTCGTGGCTGGCCGGGATGTGCAGGATGATGATCGTGTCGGAGCGGACATTGTCCGCCGCCCAGCGCTCGCGGGCGTCGACGCCGAGCAGCAGCATGTCGATCGGGCCGTCCAGGCTCTTGCCGCCCTCGGCCTCGGTCTTGCCCGCGTCACCGAGCAGGTTGCGCTGGGCGATGTTGCTGGTGGCCTGACCGATCACCGCCTTGCTGCCGACGATCGCGAGGCCGCTCGTCATCATCAGCACCGCGCCGAAGATCACCGTGAGCTTGGCCCAGAGCGGGTCCTTGCGCTTGGTCCGCTTCTTCCGGTCACCGGGGCCGCGGCCACCGGGGCCGGGCTGGGTCGGAATGATCGGGGGCGTCCGCCCAGGCGCGCCAGGATTATATGACTGAGGGTGACGGCTGGTCTGGATCGACATGCGTGCTCCAGCTCGGTGATCGGGGGCGCGACCACTCTACGTACTCGGTCCCGTTCTGGCGACCTCGTCTGCTGGCTGTTCCCGCATTTCGCGGCACTCGTCTCGGCAAATTGACCGAACGGACAATTGAGAGCATCCGGTCGGCGGTTGGCCCGCCGTGGAGCGAGTCTCTGGCCGCCGTCCGGCCGATCACCTCGGGGCCGTCAGCCGCCGTTTCCCGTGTCGTCGCCCTTCTGGTTCGCCTTCACCCAGTCGGCCATCGTGTCCGCCGCGATGGCCTTGTACATGGCCAGCGCCTTCTCCCGGTCGGAGACCACCACCGACTGGCCGCCGATGTCCTGGCCACCCAGGTTGGGGCTGGTGATGAAGGTCAGGTTCTCGCCGCGCAGGCTGCGGAACTGCAGCGCCATGTCGGTCAGCGAGAAGCCCTGGTCCACCGTGACCGCGGCGGTCACCGCCTTGAGGAAATCGTTCAGCTTCTTGGGATTGGTCAATGTCCCGGTGCTGGCCGCCTTGTCCATCAGCGCCTTGAGGAATTCCTGCTGGTGGCGCATCCGGGCGAAGTCGCCGTCGGGGAACTGTTTGCGCTGCCGCACCCAGTCCAGAGCCTCGGCGCCGTTCATGTGGTTCACGCCCTTGGTGAACGTCCGGTACGGCTTGTGGATCGAGGTGATGGTCCGCTCCACCTCGAGGTCGACCCCGCCCAGGGCGTCGGTGACCTCCTTGAAGCCGGCGAAGTCGATCGCCATCACGTGGTCGATCCGGACGTCGGTGAAGCACTCGACGGTCTTCACCGCGAGCGGCAGGCCGCCGAACGCGAAGGCCGCGTTGATCTTGTTGCGCGAGCCGGAGTCGCACGATGCACCCGCGTTCTCCGGGATCGGCACGTACAGGTCACGCGGGATGGAGACCAGGTAGGCCTGCTTGTGGTCGGCCGGGACGTGCATGAGGATGATCGTGTCCGACCGCCACTTGCCGGAGGTGTCGACCGTGACGTCGGGGTCCCGCGAGTCGCTGCCCACCATCAGGATGTTCAGCGCGCCGTCGACCGTCTTGGCCGGCCGGCCCCCGGTGATCTCCGAGAAGGGGTCGGTCCGGGCGAGGTCGTTGTTGAGGTTGCGGGCGTAGAACCAGGTCCCCACGCCGGCGAGCAGCGCCAGCACCAGGACCGCGACGCCGGCCACCAGGCCGATCCGTCCCCAGCGCGGGCGGGGACCACGCCGGCCCGGGCCGCCGGGACCGCCCGGGCCGCCGGGACCGGACGGTCCGCCCGGGCCGCCGGGTCCACCCGGGCTCCGCTCCCCGTCGTACGACGGGTACCAGCGGGCCTCGGTCGCGCGGGCGCCCCCCGCGGTGCCCCGGCCGGGGACCTGGGCACGGCCCGCGCTCCGACTCAGGTACGGGAAGGGGGCGCCGGTAGGCGTGGTCGCTGACATGTAACCGAGGGTAGGTCGGCCGAACCACTACCGCTCTCAGGCGGAGCCGGGTGTCAGTCTCCTCCCAGGCGGATTCAGTACCCTAGCCGCTCGCGGAAGTACTCGATCGTGCGTCGGAGGCCGTCTTCGGGTGCCACGGTCGGCTCGTATCCCAGCAACTCCCGGGCGAGGGTGAGATCCGGACGGCGCTTTTCCGGGTCGTCCGCGCCGCGGGTGATGTAGGTCACCTCGGAGGTGCTTCCGGTGAGTGACACGACCAGTTCGGCCAGTTGCCGCATCGACAGTTCGTGCTCGGTACCGCAGTTGATCGGGCCGGTCTCGGTCGAGTCGAGCAGCAGCAGGATGCCCCGCACCAGGTCGTCGACGTAGCAGATCGAGCGGGTCTGGTTGCCGGTGCCGTGCACGGTGATCGGCTCGCCGCGCAGCGCCTGGGAGATGAAGGTCGGGATGGCCCGGCCGTCGTCCGGCCGCATCCGCGGGCCGTACGTGTTGAAGATCCGGACGATCGCGGTGTCGGTGCCCCGGCTGCGGTGGTAGCCCATGGTGGCCGCCTCCGAGAAGCGCTTGGCCTCGTCGTAGACGCTCCGGATGCCGATCGGGTTGACGTGCCCCCAGTAGCTCTCGCGCTGCGGGTGCTCCTCCGGGTCGCCGTACGCCTCGGAGGTGGAGGCCATCAGGAACCGGGCGCCGTCGGCGGTGGCCCGCTCCAGCAGGGCCAGCGTGGCGACCGAACCGACCCGGAGGATCTCCACCGGCAGCTTCTCGAAGTCGGTCGGGCTGGCCGGCGAGGCCATGTGCAGGATCGCGTCGAACCGCTCGGCCATGGCCGGGTGGTGGGTCGGCAGCCCGTCGGAGATGTCGGCCTCGATCAGCGTGAAGGTCGGCTGGTCCAGCAGGTGGGCCACGTTGTCCTTGGAACCGGTGATGAAGTTGTCCAGCGCCACGACCGTGCAGCCGCGCTCGATGAGCCGGTCGATCAGGTGTGACGGCACGAACCCGGCACCGCCGGTGACGAGGATCCGGTGTCCGGTTCCGAAACGGGAAGCGACCTTCATGTCGGTCAGCCTACTCAAGGGGGCGGGTCGGAGCCGCCGTCGGCTCCGACCCGCCCCGGATGGCGTGGGTCAGTGCGCGCCCGCACCGGTGAGGGCGCGTACCTCCAACTCCGCGTACTTCTCCTCGTCGTGCTCCTTGGAGATCAGGGTGCCGATCCAGCCGCAGAGGAAGCCGAACGGGATGGAGATGATGCCCGGGTTCGACAGTGGGAACCAGTGCCAGTCGTGCTCGGGGAACATGGCCGTCGGCGCCCCGGAGACCACCGGGGAGAAGAAGACCAGGACCACGGCGGCGAGCAGACCGCCGTAGATCGCCCACACCGCACCCGAGGTGTTGAACCGCTTCCAGAACAGGCTGTAGAGGATCGCCGGCAGGTTGCCCGAGGCGGCCACCGCGAAGGCCAGCGCCACCAGGAACGCCACGTTCAGGCTCTGCGCGAAGATCGACAGCACGATGGAGATCGCGCCGATCACCAGGGCGGAGATCCGCGCGACGTTGACCTCCTGCCGCTCCGACGCCTGCCCGTTCTTCACCACGTTGGCGTAGAAGTCGTGCGCCAGGCTGGACGACGAGGCCAGGGTGAGCCCGGCGACCACCGCCAGGATCGTGGCGAAGGCGACCGCCGCGATGATCGCCAGCAGCGTCGCGCCACCGAGATCACCGCCGAGGAACTTGATGCCCAGCGCCTCCGCGAGCTGCGGTGCGGCGGTGTTGCCGGCCTTGTCCTGCGCGGTGATCGCCTGCCCGCCGACCAGCGCCGCCGCGCCGAAGCCGAGAGCCAGGGTGAGCAGGTAGAAGACGCCGATGATGCCGATCGCCCAGAGCACGCTCTTCCGGGCCGCCTTGGCGGTCGGCACGGTGTAGAAGCGGATCAGGATGTGCGGCAGGCCGGCGGTGCCGAGCACCAGCGCGATGCCGAGCGAGAGCAGGTCCATCTTGTTGTAGAAGGTCTGCGTCGCGTCACCGGCCTTCTCGACGCCGTAGCGCAGGCCCGGTTCGAGGAAGGCTGAGCCCTTGCCGGACTGTTCGGCGGCGTCACCCAGCAGCGAGGACAGGTTGAACTTGTAGTGCGCCAGCACCAGCAGGGTCATCACGATCGCGCCGGTCATCAGCAGGAACGCCTTGACGATCTGGACGTACGTGGTGCCCTTCATGCCGCCCACGGTCACGTAAATGATCATCAGGGCGCCGACCATGATGATCGTGGCCACCTTGGCGGTGTCCGCGTCCATGCCGAGGAAGGTGGTGCCCGGCTTGATGCCGAGCAGCAGGGCGACCAGCGCGCCCGCGCCGACCATCTGGGCCAGCAGGTAGAAGATCGAGACGGTGATGGTGGAGACCGCCGCCGCCGTCCGGACCGGGCGCTGGCGCATCCGGAACGCCAGCACGTCGGCCATCGTGTACCGGCCGGAGTTGCGCAGCAGCTCGGCGACGAGCAGCAGCGCCACCAGCCAGGCGACCAGGAAGCCGATCGAGTAGAGGAAGCCGTCGTAGCCGTACAGGGCGATGATGCCGGCGATGCCGAGGAAGGACGCGGCGGACATGTAGTCGCCGCCGATCGCCATGCCGTTCTGGAAGCCGGAGAACGAGCGGCCGCCGGCGTAGAAGTCGGTGGCGGTCTTGGTCTGCCGGCTGGCCCAGATGGTGATGGCCAGCGTGATCGCCACGAAGATCAGGAAGAGCGTGATGGTGAGGTTGCGGGCGGTGTTGCTGCCCGCCTCAGCCGCGAGGACCGTCGTCATGGGTCACCTCCCCGATCTCGGTGCGGATGCGGTCGGCGACCGGGTCGATCCGCCGGTCGGCGAACCGGGAGTAGAGCCACGCGATGACGAACGTGGAGACGAACTGGAGCAGGCCGAAGACGAGCGCCACGTTGATGTTGCCGAGGAGCTTCGCGCCCATGAAGCCCCGCGCGTAGGCGGAGAGGATGACGTAGAGCGCGTACCACAGGAAGAACGCGACGGTCATCGGGAAGACGAAACCGCGCAGCGCACGCCGCAACCCGGCGAACTCGTCCGACCGTTGTACGGCGAGGTACCGCTCCGCCGCGGACTCGGCCGGCGCGGACGCGGGTGTGTCCGTGGACATCTGTGGATCACCACCTTCACAGGCGTCGGGGATTTTTGCGCACGGTAGAGAGCGCGCTCCCCGCCGGGGAAGGCTCGGATCGGCGACGGTCAGCGGTTGCGCCGAACGGCACTCCGGCTGCGCCGAGTGACCCAGGTCACTCCGTTGAACGGTCGCCGGTCAGTCCGTGAGTTCCCGGTAGCGGCCGCGGTAGTGCAGCAGCGGAGCGGTCTCCTCGGCCAGGTCGATCGCCTCGATGGTGGCCTCGACCAGCAGGCCCCAGCCGTACTCCCGGGCGGCTTCGAGCCGGCAGCCGGCCCACCCGCCGGCGTCCGACGGCACCGGCCCGTACGGCGTGTCCGTCCAGGCCCCGATCGCGAAGAGGCCGCCGGGGGACGGGAAGAGACCGGCGAAGCGGTCGGCGAGCTGCCGGTGCCCCGGACCGAGCGGCGCGACCGCGAACCGGCCCGCCGCCTCGATCGCCGCCCACAGGTCCGACTCCGCGTCGACCAGCCCGAGCAGCCGGTCCGGCTCCCCCTCGGCCACCAGGGTGGACGACACGGTCAGCCCCGCCGGCCCGGGCGCGGTCCAGAGGGTCACCGGGGCGGCCAGCCGACCGCGCAGCCGGCGTACCGGCGAGCGCTGCCCGGCCGGCACGGCGAACGGATCGGTGTGGTGGATCTCGGCGCCCGGCTCATGATTCACGTGAAACATTGTGCCGCCCCGCCCCCGCGCCCAGCCCAGGAAGCGGCCGCGCAGGTCGGTGGCGTAGCCGAACTGCTCGCGCGCCTCTGAGCAGGGCCGTCCGCGTGCCGGTGGGCCGCCCCGAGCGGGGCGGCCCACCGCGTCAACCAATGATCAGGAGAAGTCGACCAGGAAGTAGTAACTGGTCGTGTCGGTCCACCCGCCGTCGGCCGTACGTCCGCGCACCGCCATCGTGTGCGAACTGGTCGAGGTCGGCGTGTAGCTGACGGTGGCCACCCCGGCGTCATTCGCCGTCACCAGCACGGGCTCGCCGTCATCGACCCGGTACTCGAACTCCACCACGCCCGGACTGCCCTGGGTGAACGTGAACTCACCCGGCACGCCCACGCCACCGGCCCACTGGCCAGACGGGTAGGTGCTGGAAGACACCTGGGGCGCCGTGCCGACCAGGAAGGGGTAGTCCGTCTGTGGCGTGTACTCGCCCGCCGCGGTGCGGCCCCGCACCGAGAAGACGTTCGCGCCGTTGCGATCCATGGTCACCGAGATGTCGGTGACCAGCGCGTCGGGAGTCTTCGGCAAGCTCCGCCAGGCGCCGTCGTTGAGCCGGTACTCGAACGTGGTCACCTCGCTGATCTCGGTGTAGACCCCGAACCTGCCGATCGCGCCGATCCCGCCCCGGGCCGTGTACTCGTCGTACGCGCTGCTCACGTTGACCCGCGGGTCGCGTACCCGGAAGTAGTACCGCCGCTCGGCGCTGGCCGTGCCGTCGGCCGTCCGGCTGGTGACCGTCAGGAGGGTGTACCCCGGGTGCGTCGGCGTGATCTCGATGGTCGCCTTACCGTCCGGCCCGGCGGCCACGGTCTGCTCCTCGCCGGTGTACTCCAGCACGTAGCGGTACTCCACCACGTCCGAGCGGCCCGGATTGAACGTGAACCGACCCGGCTGGCCGGGCTGGCCGGCGGAGTCGTTCTCGGGATAGTCGCTGGACACCACCACCGGGGCATCACTGACCTCGAACGTGTAGGTCCGCGACGGCGAGAAGGACCCGTCTAGGAAACGGGTACGCACCGTCAGCGTGTTGATGCCGGAACGGTCCGGCGCCAGCGTCACCTGAGCCCAGCTGTACTCCGGGTCGGCGACCTGCTCGGGCCCGTCGTTGAGCCGGTAGAGGTAGACGTCCACGTCCGGCATCGCGGTGTCGAAGTCGAACTCGCCGGGGATGCCCACGCCGCCCCATGCGCCGTACTCGTAGTAGGTGCTGGAGTAGACGGTCGGCTTGATGTCGATGACGTTGAACTGGTACTGCACGGTCTCGGAGACGGTGCCGTCGGCGCTGATGCTGCGCACGTTCAGCACGTACCAGTTCGGCTCCGTCGGGGTCCACTGCAGCACCGCGGTGCCGTCTGCCCCCGCCTCGATCCGTTGCAGGTCGTCGTAGAGGAACGCGTACTCGTACGCCACCACCCCCGGCCGAGCGGGCCGGAAGGTGAAGCTGCCCGGGCGGTCGACCACGCCGTCGTGGTCGGGGAAGGCGAAGTCGGTCGACTCCACGAACGGGGTGTCGTGGACCGACACGTCCTCCGTGTGCGCGCCGACCAGCTCGGTCCCGGCGTAGCTCCGGACCTGGAGCTTGATGGAACCGGCCTGCGGGAACACCACCTGGACGTCCGCGGCGCCCTCGGCGTTCGCCGGGACCTTGACCTCGTCGGCGTCACCGATCCTGTAGCCGAACTCGGTGACCCCGTCGACGTTCGTGGAGATCGCCAACCGGCTCGGCAGGCCGACACCGCCCACCGTCACCCGCACCTCTGGTGCAGTGGATCGGACGAGGAAGCGGTACTCGGTCACCGGGGAGGAGTTCGAGGCGCTGTCGACACTGCGCACGCTCAGGGACTCGGAGAAGGAGGTTGGCGTGTATTCGAGCGTCACGTCGGCCCCCGGTTCGGGTGCCGGGATGTAGTTGTACGTCCCGCCGAAGCGTCCCCAGTAGTAGCCGACCACGTCCGACGATCCGTTCGCCGTGAACGTGAAGGTACCCGGCACTCCCGAACCGCCGTGCGCCTGGCCGTCATCCGGGTACTTCGCCGAGGTGACCGCCGGTGCGGCCGGTGCCTGCCCGTCCACCTTCACGTAGCACGGCTCGGCCCACGCCGAGTAGTCGTGACCGTCGTAGGCGCGGGCCCGCCAGGCCACCACGGTGCCGTGCGGGTACTGCGACATGTCCCAGGCGACCTTGGAGAGCGTGGGTCCGTAGCTCGATCCGAACCGCTCGGAACGCTCGTCCTCGTGGCCGACCGGCCAGGCGGCGAACTGCCCGTTGAAGCTGGAGTCGTTGCTGTCCGCGTCCGCGCCACGGACCATCAGGGTGTAGTTGCGCGCCCCCACGGGCTGCGGGTTCTCCTTGGACCCGCAGGCCCACGAGGGGAACTCGAGCCCGATCTGCTCCACCGTCGGTGCGTGGTTGGCCTCGCTGTGGATGACGGGGTACGGGCGGAGCTTGCGGCCGTGGGAGACCTTGCCCTCGTCGCCGTGCGGCACCCGGATCTCGACGGTGAGAGTCTGCTCGTCCTGGTTCGCCAGCTTCTGCAACGCGGGCATGATGTCCCACACCAGATAGCCGGGGCAGGTGGCGGCGCCGCCGGCCTGGACAGTGCCCAGCAGTTCCCGTTGGCGTGGCGTGGACTCCCAGCTCGTGGTCGCCTTGATCGGATCGGTGCGCCAGAGCTCGACCGGTTGGGCCGACGAGCAGTCAGCCGCCGATCGCTCCGCGATGACCAGGTCCGCCTTGTGGATGACGGCGCCACGGAAGCGCGAGATGTCGAAGGTGAAATAGGACCGGGACTTGTGCTTGTTGCCGTCCGCGTCCGTCCAGGCACCGATCGGCGCGTCTCCCGCGGGGTTGATGAACGACCTGTCCGGCAGTTGTGAGTCCGTGTAGGCCCAGCCGGACTTTCCCACGTCCCGCTGCTCGTAAGCTTGGGCCGGCACGGCGATGACGCCGACCAGACCCGCGCCGAGCATCATCCCGAGTGACGCGGCCAGCAATCTTCGTGTGCGCACGACCAGGGCACCTCCCCCGTGACCGATGGCTTCCCCCGCCATCGAGGTGCCCGAGCATATCGATGCGAGGCAAGGCCGCAGGTACCCGTTTTCGTGGTGCCTCCCGCCGCCGGACGGCCTCGGGTGGGCGGCCCGTCAGCGGCGGGGAGTGACGGCGGCCAGGAGTTCCGGCTGGCGGCGGTCCAGCACGTCCCCGGCCAGGTAGGAGCTGAGGAGCGCGGCGCCCACCCCGTACGCGAGGCCGACCGGCAGGGCCAGCCAGAGCCAGACGTCGCCGAGCAGCGCCGCGGCCACCACCATCGGCACCGCCGCAGCTGCCGAGGCGATCATGGACAGCAGGGTGAGGAGCCCCTTCACCATCCCGGCGCCGGTGTTCATGGCGAACGGGTTGCTCGTCTCGGGCAGCGCGTACGCGCCGAGCACCGCGACGAAGGCGTTGACCGCGAGGCCGCTGCCGTACGCGGCGAGCAGCGCGCCGGCCGTCACGCCCAGCCAGCCCGGATGCCGCAGCAGGGTGGCCAGGATGATCGCGACCGCGCCCAGCAGCGGCACCACGTAGAGCGAGAACGCGGTCATCCGGGCGCGCAGCTCCAGCCGCCCCGGCACGCCGGCCACCACGTTCGCCGCGTACGCGCTGCCGTCGAAGCCGAACTGGTTGGCCAGGGTGACCGAGGCGAGCACCCCGACGAAGAGCATGGAGAGGCTGACCAGCACCGGCGAGGAGCTGGGCGTCGCCTGGCCGAACGCCCCCTCGCCGTCGGTGGCCAGCCGGGAGCCGCCCAGGTTGACCATCACCGGCACGAAGACGCCGACCACCGCGATGGTGATCAGGTTGGCCCGCCGCCGGGCGTCCCGCCACCAGTAGCGGCACTCCCGGGCGACCAGCGCGCCGAACCGGTCCCGGCGCGCCCAGCCGACCGCGCGCGGGAAGAGCTGGGCGACCGCCCCGCCGGACGGCTCGCCCCGCCGGCGGGCCGACCCGGCGCTGGCCGCGCCGACCATCGCCGACTCCAGCGTCCGCGACCACCAGAGCAGCAGCACGCTGATGGCCAGCGCGGTGATCAGCAGCTTCACCAGGCCGGCCCAGACCCGGCCCTCGGCGACGTCGACGCCGGCCGTCCACGGCGCCCCGAACGGGGTCCAGCCGATCACCCGGGCCACCCCGGTCAGCCGGTCCCAGTCGGCGTGGCGGACCGCCGCGATCGCCAGGACCTGCAGCGGCCCGAGCAGCGCGGCCAGCACCGCGAGCAGGACGGCGGCCAGGTCACGGACCCGGCGGGACCGGAGCATGGTGGCGAACGCGCTGGTCACCGCGCGGGCGGCGGCCACACAGAGCAGCAGCCCGCCGACGATCCCGACGGCCGCGACCAGGGCGGCCGACCACCCGCCGAGCGCCCCGGCGGTGACCACCAGCCCGGTCACCGCGATCAGCGTCGCCAGCACCGGGACGCTGATCAGCGCGGCGGCGTACAGGCCGGTGACCAGGGTGCGGCGGGGCAGCGGGAGCAGGGCGAAGCGGGCCGGGTCCAGGGTCTCGTCCACGCCGAAGAAGACCAGCGGCAGCAGCAGCCAGCCGAGCACCAGCAGCCCGCCGCCGAAGGCGGCGACCAGCAGCGCGTACCGGGGTTCGCCGGCCAGGCCGGGGGCGGCGAGGGCGAAGAAGGCACCGAGGGCGAACCAGAGGCCGACCAGCACGCCCACCACGAACAGCGCGATCCGCCAACCCTGGCCGCGGAAGTTGTTGCCCATCACCCGCAGCTTGAGCCGCACGAAGTGCCGGGCGGAGACCCGGCGGGCGGGAACCTCCGGCGCGCTCACCGGGACAGCCACGACAGCTCCTCACCCGTCGCGGTGCGGCCGCCGACCACCTCGACGAAGACCTCCTCCAGGGAGCGGTCGCCGCGGACCTGGCCGAGGGTGCCGACCCGGGTGATCCGCCCCTGCGCGAGGATCGCCACGTGCGAGCAGAGCCGCTCGACCACCTCCATGACGTGGCTGGAGAAGACGACCGTGCCGCCGCCGACGACGTACCGGTGCAGGATGTCCCGGATCAGCGCCGCCGAGACCGGGTCGACCGCCTCGAACGGCTCGTCGAGCACCAGCAGCCGGGGCCCGTGCAGCAGCGCGCAGGCCAGGCCGATCTTCTTCTTCATGCCCGCCGAGTAGTCGACCACCAGGGTGCGGCCGGCGTCGGTGAGCGCCAGCACGTCCAGCAGTTCCGCCGCCCGCTGGTCGACCACCGCCGGGTCCATGCCGCGCAGCAGGCCGTGGTACGCCAGCAGCTCCGCCCCGCTCAGCCGGTCGAAGAGCCGGACCCCGTCGGGCATCACGCCGAGCAGACCCTTGGCGCGGACCGGGTCGGCCCAGACGTCGTACCCGAGCACCCGGGCCTGGCCGGCGTCGGGCCGCAGCAGGCCGACGGCCATGGAGAGGGTGGTGGTCTTGCCGGCGCCGTTCGGGCCGAGCAGCCCGTAGAACGAGCCGGTCGGCACGTCCAGGTCGACGCCGGCGACCGCCACCTTGGTGTCGAACCGCTTGGCCAGGCCGCGAAGGGACAGCGCGGGGTGCACATCCATGAACCCGACCGTAGTCCGCTGCCGTCAGGAGTCGCTCCGGCCCGAGGATGATCTCCGGTCATACCTGAGCGGTACCGCGGGCCACCGCCGGGCGTCGCCGCCCCCCGGCACCCGGCGGGAACCGGCATGATCGGCTCAGCCCCGCCGCAAGGAGGAGACGAATGACCCCGCCACCCCGCTCCCTCGAGCAGCGCTGGACGGACACCCGGCACCGGCTGGAACACGACGTCGACGTCTGGGTGGCCACCGCCGACCCGGCCGACGCGACCCCCTACCTGGTGCCGCTCTCCTTCCTCTGGGACGGGGAGACCCTGCTGCTCTCCACCGCCGAACACAGCCCGACGGGCCGGAACCTCCGGGACACCGGCCGGGTGCGCCTCGGCATCGGCCCGACGCGGGACGTCGTCATGGTGGAGGGCACGGTGGAGATGCTCCGCGCGGAGGAACTGCCCGACGGGGTCGGTGACGCGTTCGCCGCCAAGACCGGCTTCGACCCGCGGCGGAGCCGTTACCCGTACTTCCGGGTGCGGCCGGAGCGGATCCAGGCCTGGCGGGAGGTCAACGAAATCGCTGACCGTGACCTGCTCCGAAACGGGCAGCGGGTCACGGAAGCGGGTTAACAGGGGACCCCTCCTCTACCGGAGGCGTTAAGCGGGGGCCCTTCCTTACAAGCGCAGCGTTTCGGGGGCGTGCAGGCGGAGCATGGTCACCCCGACGTCGGCGGGCAGCCGCCGCCGGGTGGCGATCGACACCGCCACCATCACGGTGAACGCCAGCGGCACCGTCCACGCCGCCGGCTGGGTGGTCAACGTGGCCGGCCACCCGCTCAACGGCGGGCCGAGCACGGTGAGCAGCACCGCCCCGACCGCGGCCCCGCCGCCGACCAGCACCCCGGCGGCGGCGCCCAGGTCGGTCAGCCCGCGCCACCAGATGCCCAGCACCAGCAGCGGGCAGAAGCTCGACGCGGCCACCGCGAAGGCCAGCCCGACCACCTGCGAGACGTCCAGGCCGGAGAGGTTGAGCGCGAGCACCGCCGGCACGGCCCCGGCGAGCACCGTGGCCAGCCGGAAGCCGCGTACCGAGCCGCGGCCGAACACGTCCGTGGAGATCACCCCGGCGACGCTGGTGAGCAGCCCGGACGAGGTGGAGAGGAAGGCCGCGAACGCCCCGGCGGCGACCAGCGCGGCGAGCAGCCGGCCGATGCCGCCGTTGCCGAGCGCCGCCCCGGGCAGCAGCACCACCACCGCGTCGGTCTGCCCGGTCACCAGCAGTTGCGGGGTGTAGATCCGGCCCAGCACGCCGTAGATGGTGGGCAGCAGGTAGAAGACGCCGACCAGGGCGAGCACCACCAGCGTGGTCCGCCGGGCGGCCGCGCCGTCCGGGTTGGTGTAGAAGCGCACCAGCACGTGCGGCAGCCCCATGGTGCCCAGGAAGGTGGCCAGGATCAGCGAGTACGTCGCGAACAGCCCCCGGTCGTCGTCCCCGGCGGTGTCCGGCAGCAGCCAGTCGGCCGCGTCGGTGGCCGTACCCCCGGAGACCTCCGGCACCGGGTCGCCCGCGGCGAACTCGACGCGGTCGCCCGGGCGTACCTCCCGGACGTCGCCGTCGGGGAAGGTGAGGGTCGCCCGGTGCTCGACCACGACGGTGGTCGCGGTCCGGAACGCCGGCCCGTCAGGCGGGGTCACCGCCGGGCGGGCGTCGGCCTGCCACTGCAACGCCAGGAAGATCGCGGGTACGGCCAGCGCGGTCAGCTTCAACCAGTACTGGAACGCCTGCACGAAGGTGATCGCCCGCATCCCGCCCAGCGCCACGTTCGCGGTCACCACCACCGCGACCAGCAGCGCCCCCACCGGGTACGGCGAGCCGGCCACCGTGGCCAGGGTCAGCCCGGCGCCCTGCAGCTGCGGCACCAGATAGAGCCAGCCGATGAAGATCACGAAGATGGTGGCCAGCTTCCGCAGCCGCGGCGAGCCGAGCCGCACCTCGCAGAAGTCCGGCAGGGTGAACGCCCCGGAGCGGCGCAGCGGGGCGGCCACGAAGAGCAGCAGCGCCAGGTAGCCGGCGGCGAAGCCGACCGGGTACCAGAGCACGTCCACGCCGTACTTGAGGATCAGCCCGGCCACGCCCAGGAAGCTGGCCGCCGACAGGTACTCGCCGCCGATCGCGGCGGCGTTCCAGGTCGGGCTGACCGCCCGGGAGGCGACCAGGAAGTCGGAGGTGGTCCGGGCCAGCCGCAGCCCGTAGAAGCCGATCCCGACGGTGACCAGGGTGACCACCACGATCGCCGGTACGACGTACCCGTTGCCCACCTCAGCGCTCCGGCCGCTGGACCAGGTCGGTGAAGTCCTGCTCGTTCCGTTCCGCCAGCCGCACGTACGCCCAGCCGACCCCGATCAGGAACGGGAAGGCGACCACCCCGAGCAGCAGCCACGGCAGGTTCACCCCGAGCACGGTGACCCGCCCGACCGAGGGTGCGATGGCGAACAGCCAGGGCAGCCCGCCCAGCCCGATCAGCACCAGCAGGCTCAGCCGCAGCGCCAGGGTGAGCTGGGCCCGGACCAACCCCTGGACCAGGGTCTCGCCGACCCGGGTCTGCTGGGTCAGCTCCGACCGGGTCCGCTCCGCCCGGCTCCGTGGCCGGGACACCTCGGCCAGCACCACCCGGGTACGCCGGGGCGGCGCCGGGGTACGCGGAGCCGGCACCGGGGCGACCTCGGCGGGTCGCCCCGGAGCGTCCTGGTCCTCGGCTCCGGCCATCCCCGGCAGTCTCGCCTGATCAGCGGGAATGTCAAGGGCAGGGCACCGTCGTGGCCGCCGCGCCCCGGTCCGCGTCGAGCACCGCGCGGGCCCGCGCCCGGCCCACGTTCGCGGCCCGCCAGCCGTCCTCGGGGAGCTGCGCCGCGATCTCCCGCAGGGCGCAGGAGCGCAACGGCTCCGGCAGCTGGTCCAGCGCCGGTGCGGCGTCCGCCGACAGTCCGGACAGGTAGCCCACGTCCAGCCGGTCGATCCGCTGCCACCGGGTGACGTTCCAGTCGGCGATCAGCCGGTCGGGGTTGACCACGGCGAGACCGAGCAGAGCGACCACCCCCGCGCCCAGCACCAGCCGGGGCAGCCAGGCGCCCCGGAGCCGGACCGTGGCCACCCCGACCAGCACGAACAGCAGCCCCAGCCAGAGCTCCACGGTCGCCACCCCCAGGCGCAGCCGGGTCGCCCCGTACGCCTCGGTGTAGACCCGCATCCGGTAGAGCGCCGAGGCCACGATCACCAGGCTCAGCACGGTCAGCCCGCCGATCAGCAGCCGGATCAGCGCCCGGTCGGCCCCGGTGCGCCGGGGCGCCCAGCGCATCGCCCCGGCGATCACCAGCAGGGTCAGCGCGGAGACCGCGAGCAGTTGCCAGAACCCGCCGCGGGCGTACTCGGCGTAGGTCAGTCCCGCCGTGTGCAGGACGTGCCCGGAGCCGCCGAACAGCACGGTGAGCTGCACCAGTACGAAGGCGGCGAAGAGCGCGTCGAGCAGGGCCAGCGGCAACACCCACTCCAGCCGCCGCACCGCCCGCGCCGGCCCCGCCCGCAGTTCCAGGTCGGGCGGCGCGGCCAGCAGGTACGCCCCGCCGAGCAGCACCGCGCCGACCAGCAGCAGGCGGAAGATCCAGCCGAACGCGCCCGGGGTGGAGACGTCGGGCAGCGCTTCGGCCACCAGGTCGGCGAAGACCGCGTCGGCCGAGGAGAAGAGCAGCCCGAACAGGAGCAGCAGCACGGCGGTGACCCCGAGGCTGGCCAGGAGTCGTCCGATGCTCGGCCCGCCGTGCCGGGGCCGGGGCAGCCCCCGGGCCGCCCAGGGCAGCGCCCGCAGGCTGGCGATCGGCGGCAGCACCCCGGCCGCCAGCAGGCCCAGCGGCGTACGCCCGCCGGCCACGGCGAGCGAGGCGGTGCCGAGGGCGGCGATCAGGCAGAGCGCGAAGAGCCAGCCGGCGGCGCGTACCGTGCCGACCCCGACCAGGGCGACGGTGGCGACCGCCCAGGCCAGCCGGGCCGCCCGGCCCGGCGCCCCCGTGGCGCCGGGACGGACGGCCGGCTCGGCCCCCGCCGTGGTGCTGCTTTCCTCGGGTACGCCGACCGGCGGCGACCCGGCCGTGCCGAGGGCGGCGGCGCCGGCCACGGTGGCGACCAGCCAGCCCAACCCGGGCCGGTCCAGCGGCACCACTGACGCGCCCACCCCCGCCGCCACCGCCACCGTGCCGAGCACCACCGGTCGGGCCGCCCCGACGGCTCCTGGCCAGCGTCGCTCCCACGCGGACGGCAGCGGTGCCGGGCGGGCGACGAACTGCGGTGCGTGCTGGGGGTGCAGACCCGTCGGGTGAGCCAGCGCCAGCCGGGGATCGATCGGCGGCTGCGGCGGGTGTGCGGTGGTCATGCGGCCCCTCCTCGGGCGAGTTCGGTACGCGGAAGCGTGACCTCGATCCGGCAGCCGGGGCGGGCGCCGGGTGCGGCGGCGGGCGGATCGGCGACCCGGATGGTGCCGCCGTGCAGTTCCACCACCCAGCGGGCGATCGCCAGGCCCAGCCCGGTCCCACCCCCGGCGGCCCGTTCGCCCCGGGTGAACCGCTCGAACACCCGGGACCGCTCGGCCGCGGGGATGCCCGCGCCCTCGTCGCTCACCTCGACGTGCAGTTGGCCAACCCGCTCCTCGGCGGTGACCAGCACCGTCCCGCCCGGCGGGCTGTGCCGGGCGGCGTTGTCGAGCAGGTTGGCGAAGACCTGGTGCAGCCGCCACGGGTCGGCGTGCACGGTCAGCGGCGCGGGCAGCGCCCGGAGCCGGAAGTGGACGTCCCGGCCGGTGCCGGCCGCCGTCGCGGTGGCTTGTTCCACCGCCTCGTCGAGGAAGTCGGCGACGTCGATCCGGACCCGCCGCAGCGGGACCACGCCGGCGTCCATCCGGGACAGGTCGAGCAGGTCGGCGACGAGGTGCCCGAGCCGCTCGGTCTGGGCGAGCGCGGCGCGCAGCGCCGCTGGTTCGGGGGTGGCCACCCCGTCGACCAGGTTCTCCAGCACGCCCTGCAACGCGCTGATCGGCGTACGCAGCTCGTGCGAGACGTTCGCGATCAGCTCGCGCCGGCGCTGGTCGGCGGCGGCCAGGTCGGCGGCCATCTTGTTGAACGCGTGAGCCAGCTCGCCCACCTCGTCCCGCGAGGTGGCCCGGACCCGGCGGGTGTAGTCGCCCCGGGCCATCGCCCCGGCCGCAGCGGTCATCTCGCGCAGCGGCGAGGTCATGCCGTGGGCGAGCACCTGGGCGGTGAGCAGGGCGATGGCGATGGCGGTCAGCGCCGTGCCCGGCGGGAGCCAGCCGATGCCCCACCAGAAGTAGCCGACGGCGACCGCCCAGGAGGCGACCAGTAGGACGCCGAGCTTCATCTTGATCGACCGGACCGGGTCGAGGGGCCGGGGTAGCACCCGGTTCAGCGAGTCCACCAGTCGGGCACTCACGCGGGAACCTCCAGCGCGTACCCGACGCCGTGCACCGTCCGGATCAGGTCCGCACCGAGCTTGCGGCGCAGCGCCTTGACGTGGCTGTCGACGGTACGGGTGCCGGACCCCTCCGCCCAGCCCCACACGTCGGCGAGCAGCCGCTCCCGGGGCAGCACCGTGCGTGGGCGGCCGGCGAGGTGCACCAGCAGATCGAACTCGGTGGGCGTCAGGTGCACCTCGGCACCGTCCTTGACCACCCGCCGTTCGGCCGGGCTGATCTCGATGTCGCCGAGCCGCAGGGTGACCGGAGGAGTGGTCGCCACGCGTTCCATCCGGCGCAGCAGCACGTGTACCCGGGCCGCCAGCTCCCGCATCGAGAAGGGCTTGGTCAGGTAGTCGTCCGCGCCGACGGCCAGCCCGACCAGCAGGTCGGTCTCGTCGTCGCGGGCGGTGAGCATGAGCACCGGCACCGGGCGGTCGGCCTGGATCCGCCGGCACACCTCCAGCCCGTCGAAGCCGGGCAGCATGACGTCGAGGACGACGAGGTCGTGCTGCCCGGCCCGGAACTTGTCGACGGCGCTCGGCCCGTCACCGGCGATGTCCACGGTGAAGCCCTCCGCCCGCAGGCGGGCGGCGACCGACTCGGCGATGGTCCGTTCGTCCTCGACCACCAGTACCCGGCGTTCCTTCATGGCGTCCGACTGTAGGGACCGGCCGTGGAGATCGGTGGCGCGCCTTGTGAACAACCTGTGGAGAACGCGTCACTCCTGATGCTCCTGTAATGCAAGCCGGGCTGGTCAGAGCTCTGCGAGGGCTGTGGATGACGGGGGCCGGATCCGCAGGGATTCCAAGATCAGCGGGTAGACCTGACGCGCGATGTACCGCTTCAGACATCGGGAGATGTCTCTGTTGCTCAGTCCTTGCTCGCGTCGGCGCTCGACGTAGGTCAGCGTCTCGGGATGGCAGCGCATCCGGTTGACCGCGACGATGTAGAGCGCCCTGTTGGCCATCCTGTCCCCGCCTCGGTTGAGGCGGTGCCGGTCGGTGCGACCGGAACTGGCTGGGATGGGTGAGACCCCGCAGAGTGCGGCGAACGCCCGTTCGTCGCGGATCCGCTCCGGGTTGTCGCCGGCGGTGATGAGCAGCTGCGCGGCGACTTCGGGGCCGATTCCGGGCAACTCCAGCAGCTGCGGGGCGGCCTGCTTGAGCAGGACCTGCAGGTCGACGTCGGCGGCCCGGATCTCGCGGTCCAGGTCGATGACGCGACGCGCCAGCCGACGGATCGCGGTCTTGGTCGCCGCGATCGGGTCGGCGATGTCCAGGGCTGGCCGCAACGCGGCAGCGGTCATGATCAGTTCCGAGTTGCGCAGGTCCAGGAGTTGGGTGCGCAGCGGTTCCGGGGCGGTGCGGACCATGCCGACCAGGGCGTTGATCGCCGCGGTGCGCGACTTCACCGCTGAGGTGCGGGCCACGCGGATGACCCGGATGGCCTCCACCTGCCCGTCTCGGTTCTTCGGGGTGGTGGTCGCGGTGCCGGCCAGCACCGCCCGGGCGGCGGCCTCGGCGTCGATCGGGTCGGACTTGCCACGCCGGCGGCGCATCTTGCGGTTGGGCCGGTCGACCTCCACGAGATGCACGCCCTGGGCGCGCAGGTAGCGGGCCAGGCCGACGCCGTAGCTGCCAGTGCCCTCGATCCCGACCGACCGTACCGGACCGTGGTCGCTCATCCACGCCAGCAGCGCCCGGTAGCCGGCCACCGTGGTGGGGAACTGGCGATGGCCATGCATCCGGCCGACCTCGTCGATGACCACGGCGGTGTGGGTATCGGCGTGGGTGTCAACGCCGCCGATGACTTCGAACTGGTGATCTGTCATGGTGGGTGGTGCTGTCCTTCCAGGTGACCAACCGGGGCAGCACGCACCGTCGGGCGGACGGACAGCACGGTGATGGGACCTCTTGCACAGGCTCCTGTCAGGTCACACCCGTCCGTTCGGCGCGTGCACCCGGCGCGGCCGACAAATCAGGCGAAGGGCAGCCAAGGCGCCAGGTGGACAAAGAGTCAGACCAGCGCCGGGAGCACGACGATCATGGCCGACCGGGCGGGACGAAGCATCTCACCGTGGATAACCCGGTGGACGACGCCGGGGTCGTTGTGGACAACCCGGGTTCACTCCAGGCCGGTGCGGACCGGGTGGGCGGTGGCCGAGCCGAGCCAGGTGTGCGGGTTGCCGTACCAGCACCAGCCGAGCTTCGGCGCGCCCTGGCTGATCCAGAGGGCGGGCACCCGCTTGTCCCCGCAGCGCGACCCGACCAGCGAGAAGCACCGGTTGCTGGCCAGCGCCGGCGGATGCAGGGTGACGAAGGCCAGGCCCTCGTCGATGGTGATCGGCAGCCGGCCCTGGGCGGTCATCTGCTCCAGCGCCGTGGCGGGCGGGAGGTTCCGGTACTCCTCGCCCCGGTCCACGTCGAAGAGCAGGTACGCCGGCCCGGCCGGCACCTCCAGCTCCTTGATCGGGTCGAACCTCGGGAGGTCGGCGGCGGGGAAGTTCCGGTCGAGGATGCCGGGTTTGCGCTTGCCGGCGAGCGTGGTCAGCGCGATCCGCGCCTCGACCGGCACCAGGTCGCGAGTGATCACCAGGAGGAACGGAATCCGCCCCTCGGTCGGCCGGGCCAGGCCGGACGCGCGAGCCAGGGCCGCTCCGCGCAGCGGGGCGACGACTTCGCCGAACTGCTCGGCCGACATTCCGGCCAACGCCGGGTAGCCCTTCTCCATCAGGGTGTGGACCTGACGGTCGAACTCGGCGGCGACATCGAACGCGGATCCGGTCACGGGGGCCTCCACTCACTCCGACACGCTTACCGTACAGTGTACGACAAGCTCGCGGTATTCCTCGGCGGCGCAGGTTGGCTACCATGCGCCGGTGCTGCTCCCGCTCGTGGCCGCGGCCACCCTTGCCGGCGCCTGCTGGGGGCTGGTGCTGCCCGGGCTGGTCGACCGGTACGCCGTCGAGTGGCCGGCCGGCACCCCACGACCGCCGTGGCGACGAGGGTGCGCGCGCTGTGGCGCGGAGGCCGGTTGGTGGCGGTCGTCGGGTGCCTGCGCCGAATGCGGTCTGCGGCCGCGACCTGGGCGGTGGATCACCGTCCCGCTCGCGGCCGGCGTGTGCGGGGCCGTCGCCGCCGCCGTCGGTACGACCCCCGCACTGCCGGCGTTCCTGCTGCTCGCCGCGATCGCCGTGCCGCTGGCCCTGGTCGACCTCAAGGTGCTCCGGCTGCCCGACCCACTGGTCGGCGCCGCCCTCGCCGGCGGGACGGGCCTCCTGATCGTCGCCTCGGTCGCGGAACGGGACGGGGCCGCGCTGCTCCGCGCCGGTGTCGCCGCGCTGGCCTGCGGTGTCGGCTATTCGACACTGGCGCTCCTGCCGGGATCCCAGCTCGGATTCGGCGACGTCAAGCTGGGCGCGGTGCTCGGGCTGTACCTCGGCTGGCTCGGCTGGTTCCCCGTCGTGGCCGGGGTGCTGCTCGCCCCCGTGCTCAACCTCCCGCTGGTGATTGGCCTGCTCATGGCGGGTCGGGCCGGTCGGAAGACGGCGGTGCCGTACGGTCCGGCGATGCTCGTCGGGGCGATCACCGCGACCGTTCTGGTCGCGCTGCGATAACCCGACCGGACACATTAGCCTCCGCCCCACGTAGCCGTCCGGCCTGGACTGACGAACGATCATCCGGTGCTGTCTCGACCTGCGGCGTCATTGACACGCTTGCTTGCGTACGGGAAAACTCGGCTCGTTGCTTGCCCAACGTCAAATAGCGGTCGCAGACCGCGATCCCTCCCCTGGAGCGTTGTTCAATGAGCGATGTCATTTCCCGGATCAAGTCCTGGTTCAAGCGCGACGACCGCGGCGCCAGCGCCGTCGAGTACGCCCTGATCGTCGCCCTCGTCGCGGGCGTCATCGGTGGCCTCGTCTACGTGTTGGGTAGCCGCAGTGGCGACATGTTCCAGCGGGCCTGCAAGGAACTGACCACGGGCAGCGCGCCTTCGAACTGCACCCCCCGTGGCACAACCCAGGGCCAGTAGGGCGCAGGCGCCGCGACTCCGTACCGGACCCACCGCCTGGCGGGACGATCGTGGGGCGGCGGCCGTCGAGATGGCCCTCGTACTGCCCCTGCTGTTGGTGCTGATCTTCGGGATCATCGACTTCGGACGGATGCTCAACAGGCAGATCGTGCTGACGGAGGCGGCCCGGGACGCAGCCCGGGTCGCCTCCTTCGGCGGCGGCGCGAAGGCCCGCGCCGAGCGCATCGGCGGGAAGGACGTCAACGTCGTCGTCGGCGACTGTGCGGACGGCGCCCCGGACGCAGAGGTAACCGTCACCGACAAGTTCAGCTTCGTGACGCCGTTCGGCCTGATCGGCGGCGGCTTCGACGGCGAGGTCGAGCTCACCGGCAAGGGAGTCATGCCGTGCCAGTGATCCGCCTCCTGCGGGCCCGCCTCACCGCGGCCGGTGCGGACCGCGGCGCGGTGGCGCTCACCGTCGGGTTGCTCCTCAGCACCGGGGTGCTGCTCGGCATGGCAGCCCTCGTCGTCGACGTGGGCAACCTCTACGTCGAGCGGGGTCAGCTGCAGAACGGCGCGGACGGCGGCGCGCTGCGGATCGGCCAGCTCTGCGCGACCGATCCGGTCGGCTGCTCCCGCTCCGGCACGGACCTGACGGTCGTGGCCGAGTCGTACGCCGAGCGCAGCGCGAACGATGACGCCGCCGCCGCCACCGTCTGCGGCCGGGGCGGCCCGCTGTCGGCGTGCCCGGCCTGGCAGGACCGACTCACCGACTGCGTCGGACCGCCACCGGAGTCGGTCGACTACGTGGAGGTGCAGACCAGCACCCGGACCGGCGACGGCTCCACGGTGCTCCCGCCGTTCTTCGCTCAGGCGGTGGTGGGCGGCTACCAGGGTGCGGAGGTGGGTGCCTGCTCCCGGGTCGCCTGGGGACCGCCGGCGACGGCGAACACCCTGGCGATGACCATCTCCGCCTGCGACTGGAACCGGTACACCGGCAACGGCGCCTTCCCGCCGGACGTGCGGTCCTTCCCGGTCTACAACGAAGACGCCTCCACGACCTGCCCGCCGGGGAGCGGCTCGGCCGGCGGTGGCCCTGGTGGATTCCGCTTCCTGAAGGACGCGGACGACGACTGCCGGACCACCTCGACCATCGGCGACGGCCGCCGGGCGAACACCGGCGACAGTCGGCCGACGAGTTGCCGGAACAAACCGCTGGAGGACCTGGTAACGGCAGGCCGCCCGATCCTGGTGCCCGTGTTCGGCGAGATCACGGGTGGCGGCGGCAACGCCGATTACCTCGTCTCCGGCTTCGCAGCGTTCGTCATCACCGGCTGGCAGCTGCCGGGCCTGGACGTACCGCCGACCGGTGGGTCGCTGTGCGACGCCGGCGAATCCTGCGTCTACGGCTACTTCACGGAGATGGTCGTGCCGGGCGGCGGCGCGATCGGCGGACCGGACCTGGGCGCGCGCGTGGTCGCCCCCATCGGCTGACATCGGAAACAGGAGAAGGTAGGACCCGCACTCATGGCCCGACGCATCATCCCGGTGCTGATCTCCCTCGTCCTGGCGACGGTGGGCACCGGCGCCATCATGCTCTACCTGCGTTCGGCCGACGAACGTGCCGTCGAGGGCAAGCAGGCCCGCACGGTGCTGGTCGCCGACCGGCAGATCCCGGCGGGCACCTCGGGGAAGGTGCTGCGCACCAAGGGATACCTCCGCCAGGTGCGGATGCCGGTGGAGACGCTCCCCGAGGACGCGCTGGCGCAGGTCACCGGCAACCTCGACCCGCTGGTCACCACCGCACCAGTGCAGCGGGGCCAGCTGATCCTGCGGGCGATGTTCGGCACCGGGGGCGCCAGCGGCAGCGGCTCGGGCATCCCGGCCGGGCAGATGGCGGTCACCGCCCGGGTGCGGTCGGCCGTGTTCGGCCCGGCCTCGCTGCGCCCCGGCGCCCGGGTGGCGATCTTCTACACGTACACCCCGGCGGACGAGCGGAAACGGGACGTGGTGTCGGGGGCGGGCCTGGAGAAGGGCCGCGACATCAACAGCGTCACCCGGCTGCTGATGACCGACGTCGAGGTGATCTCGGTCGGCCCGGCGCCGACGGACGGGACGGGTACGGCGGGCACCAGCGGGGGTGGGGGTTCGGATGAACTGTCCGTCACCTTCGGGTTGAACCAGGTCGACGCCGAGCGCCTGGCCCACGCGGTCGCGCTCGGCGGCGAGCTCAACGTCGGCGTGCTGGGCGACTCCTCGAACGTCAAGCCCGACTCGGGCGTCGACAACCGATCGCTGTTCGGGTAACCACGATGGCCATCCTCTTCGAACCCCACCGGCAGTGGAGCGCCCACCTGGCCTCGCTGCTGGGCACCGAGGTGCTCACCACCAGCCGGCTTGAGGACGTGGAGCGCCTCCTCGCCGACCAGCACTCCGAGCCGCTGGTGCTCTTCGGCCCGAGCACCGACGCCCCGCTGGCGCTCAACTTCGCGGCCCGGCAGCGGCTCGCGCGACCCGCCCTGGGCGTCCTCCTGCTGCGCGAGAAGCTGGACGTGGAGACCATGGGCCACGCGCTGCGGGCCGGCGTACGGGACGTGGTCGACGCCCACGACATCGCCGCGGTGCGCGCGGCCTGCACCCGTTCGCTGGAGGTGTCCCGCGACCTCGTCGGTGCCGGTACGGCAACGCGGGCGGTCAGCGAGGCGAAGGTGGTCACGGTCTTCTCGTCCAAGGGTGGCTGCGGCAAGTCGACGCTGGCCACCAACCTGGCGGTGGCGCTGGCGGAGGGCGGCCAGCGGAGGGTCTGCCTGGTCGATCTGGACCTCGCCTTCGGCGATGTCGGGATCATGCTGCAACTCGTGCCCGAGCGGAGCATCGCCGACGCGGTGAACGCCCGGGAACGCATCGACCCCACGCTGATCCGCGCACTGCTGACGTCGTACGCGCCCGGGATCGAGGTGCTGCTCGCGCCGGTCGGCCCGACCGACGCCGAGCGGATCGGGCGGGACGTGGTCGCCCAGGTCCTCGCCGCCACCCGCACGATCGCCGACTACGTCGTGGTGGACACGCCGCCCGCGTTCACCGAGGCGGTGCTGGCCGCACTCGATGTCTCCGACTTCCACGTGCTCGTGGCGACACCGGACGTCCCCGCGCTGAAGAACCTGCGGGTCGCCATGGACATGCTCGATCTCCTCGAACTGCGGAAGGAGGCGCGACTCGTGGTCCTCAACCGCAGCGACGCCCGGGTCGGGCTGACCGGGAGCGACGTGGAACGGGTGCTCCAGACGTCGATCGCGGTGCACATCCCGTCCAGCCGGGACGTGCCGGCGTCGATCAACCGGGGGGTGCCGATCATGGTGGAGAAGTCGGGCCACCCGGTGAGCCGGGCCATCCGTGAGTTGGCGCAGGAACGGATCGCCGACCAGGCCGCCCAGCGGAACGGCCGCAGGCTGCGGGAGCGGCTGGGTAGGGCGGGTAACCGATGAGCCTCACCGACCGGCTGACCCAGCGCTACCCGGGCGGCAGCGACGGCGCCCTGATCGCCCGCACCTCCGGCCCGATGGGCGGGTCCACCAGCGGCGGGCTGAGCACCTCGCTACGCCTGCGGATCCATCGGGAACTGCTGGAGATCCTGGGCCCGCAGCTGTACGACAACCGCACTCCGGACACCGTTCTCGAGAAGAAGGTCCGCGACACGATCAGCGAGGTCCTGGCCCGCAGCGACTCGCCGCTGGCCGTCGCGGATCCGGCGCGGATCTCGGCCGAACTGCTCGACGAGATCCTCGGCCACGGCCCGGTGGAGCCGCTGCTGCGCGACCCCGACGTCACCGAGATCATGGTGAACGGCCCCGACCAGATCTTCGTGGAACGCTTCGGGCGCATCCACCAGGTCGACGCATCGTTCGTGGACGAGCACCACCTGCGCCGGGTCATCGACCGGATCGTCTCGCGGGTCGGCCGCCGGGTCGACGAGTCGAGTCCGATGGTGGACGCCCGACTGCCCGACGGAAGCCGGGTGAACGTCGTCCTGCCGCCCGTGGCGCTGGACGGGCCGACGCTGACCATCCGCAAGTTCGCCCGCGAGGCCTTCAGCGCGGACGACCTGGTCGGCTTCGGCACGCTCACCCCCGAGGTGGCGCAGCTGCTGTACGCCTGCGTCCGCGCCCGCCTCGACGTCGTGATCAGCGGAGGTACCGGCTCCGGCAAGACCACGACGCTCAACGTGCTCTCCAGCTTCCTGCCTCCCGAGGAGCGGATCGTCACGATCGAGGACGCGGCGGAACTCCAGCTACGCCAGAACCACGTCCTGCGACTGGAGTCGAGACCGCCGAACATCGAGGGCCGCGGGGAGATCACGATCCGGGACCTGGTCCGCAACGCGCTGCGGATGCGCCCGGATCGGATCGTCATCGGCGAGGTCCGCGACGGTGCCGCGCTCGACCTGCTCCAAGCGATGAACACCGGGCACAACGGTTCGCTGACCACGGTGCACGCCAACAGCCCCCGCGATTCGATCTCCCGCCTCGAGACCATGTGCCTCATGGCCGGTCTGGAGCTGCCGATCCGCGCGATCCGGGAGCAGATCGCCTCGGCGGTGGACCTCGTGGTGCACCAGAGCCGGCTGCGGGACGGCAGCCGGCGGGTCACGCACGTGACCGAGGTGCTCGGCATGGAGGGCGACGTGGTGACCATGCAGGACCTCTTCGTCTTCGACCACCGGGCCGGGCACGACGAGAGCGGCCGGCACCTCGGCGGGTTGCGTTCGACGGGGCTGCGCCCTCGCCTGCTCGACGCCCTCGCCGACGCCGGGGTCTCGGTACCCACCGGACTGTTCGGCGGTCGGCCATGGTGATCCGCCGCGTCGGACTCGTCGTGCTGGCCGCCCTGGCTGCCCTGCTCGGCACCGGCGTTCCGGCCCTGGCCGACCGGAGTCTGGCCGTGACGGTGCTGGACGTGACGCCGGGCCAGGTGCAGCTCGTCGCCGACGTGTTCGGCGCGCCCGCCGGGCAGACCCCGCCGGTCACCGTCGCGCAGGACGGTCGGCTGCTGCCGTCGAGCATGCAGGCGGCCGACCCCGCGGACCCGCCGGCACGTGCGGTCGTCGTGGTGCTCGACACGGGTGCTGCCATGGCGGGCCCTCGCCTGCCGGCCGCGCGGGACGGGGTGCTCGCCTTCGCCGAGCGGCTCCCCGCGGACGTGGCGGTCGGTCTGGTGACGGCGGCCGAGAAGCCCACGGTGCTGCTCCGCCCGAGCCGGGACCGGAACGCGCTGCGGACGGCCCTGTCCGGGGTCCGTGCCAGCGGGGAGACCGCCATCTACGGCGGGCTGCGGACGGCCGCCGAGGCGGCGAAGGCGGTTCCGGACCGGCGACTGCTGGTCGTGACAGCCGGGCGCAACACCACCGGCGACCCGGCCCCGGTGGTCCGGGACCTCAGCGCCGTCGGGGACCGGGTCGATCTGGTGTCCGTCCAGGCGCCCTCCACCGGGCTGGCCGAGCTGCGTCAGCTCGTCACCGCCACCGGCGGCACCGTCCGGCCCGCGGAGCGGGCCGACGCGGTGGGCGCAGCCCTCCGCGCCACCGCCGACACCGTCCCGCTCCGCTTCACCATCACCGTGGACGTCCCAGCGGAGCTGGCCGGGACGGCCGGAAACCTGACCGTGACCGTCGGCACGGGCGCGGGGATCACCCGCACGTCGGTGCCGGTCCAGTTCGTGTCCTCCGCTCCGTCACCGGCCGCGGCCGACCCGCTGCTCTCCGCCGCGCCGTTGCGCCGGCCGCAGCTGATCGCCGTGCTGGTGTTCGGGGTGCTCCTGGTGTCGACGCTGCTCGTCCTCTCCGGGCTGACCGGGTCGACGCGGCAGCGGCGGCTCCGGCAGGTGGAGCAGTTCCGCATGCCGACCGCCTCCGGTGCGCGCACCCCGGGCGCTCCCCAGGCGCGGCCCCGGCCGAGGGGTGGCGTCGCCGGCACCGTGCTGGCTCTCTCCGACCGGATCGCGCAGACGCGCGGCGGCGACGAGCGGATCGCCCAGGATCTGGAGCGCGCCGGCATCACCCTTCGTCCGCGGGAGTGGATTGCGGCGCGCGCGGGGGCGACGCTGGCCGGCGCGCTCCTGCTCGGGCTGCTCGGCGGAGTGCTCGGCGCGTTGCTCGGGGCGGCGCTGGGCTGGCTGGCCGCGGGTCTCTACCGCCGGGTGCGCGAGATGCGGCGCCGCCAGGCCTTCGCCGACCAGCTCCCGGACACGCTTCAGCTGGTGGTCGGCTCGCTGCGGTCCGGCTTCTCGTTGGCGCAGGCGATCGACGGGGTGGTTCAGGATGCGCCACCGGGGCCGCTCACCGTGGAACTCGGCCGGGCCATGGCCGAGGTCCGCCTCGGATCCGATCTGGACGACGCGTTGGACCGGGTGGCGCAGCGGGTGGAGAACGACGACCTCGCCTGGGCGGTGATGGCGATCCGCATCCAACGCGACACCGGCGGCAACCTGGCCGAGGTCCTCGAAACCACCGTGGAGACGCTGCGCGAGCGCGACCGGCTGCGTCGGCACGTGCGCGCGCTCTCCGCCGAGGGCCGACTGTCGGCGTACGTGCTGATCGCGCTGCCCATCGTGCTGGGGATCTGGATGCTGCTGACCCGGCGCGACTACCTGAGTGCGCTGTGGACCACCTCGATCGGGCTGACGATGCTGATCGGCGCCCTGCTGCTGATGGTGGTCGGCATCTTCTGGATGGCGCGCTGGATCAAGGTCGAGGTGTGAGGGCATGGACTCGCTGCTGTTGCTGGCCGGCCTGGGCGCGCTCTTCCTGGCCCTCGTGGCTGCCCTGGTCGCGCTGATCGGCGGGAGTGACCGGCGGGCGGTCGCCCGCACCCTGCAGACCGCCGACCAGGGCTATCGCCTGCTCCCGTCGGCCCCACCGGCCGCGGCCCAGCCGCACGGAGCGCTGGTCGCCCAGGCGCGTTCGGTCGGTCGCAGGTTGACGCCCGCCGGCGCGTTCGAGGGCCTCGGCCGCCGTCTGGACCAGGCGGGCAATCCGTCGTGGTTGGGCCTCGACGCGGTGCTCGCGTACAAGGGTGTGCTGCTCTTCGTCGGGGCCGCGGTCGGACTGCTCCTGGCGGTCGTCCTCGCCGGTGTGGCCGGCGCGGTGGCCTGGGCGGTGGCCGGCGCCGTCGTCGGCTTCTTCGCGCCGGACCTGCTCGTGCTGCACCTGGCGCAGGAACGGCAGCAGGAGATCCGCCGGACCTTGCCGGACATCATGGACACCCTGGTGGTGACGGTCGAGGCGGGTCTGGGGTTCGAGGCCGCTCTCGCGCAGGTGGTCCGGAACGGCCGGGGGCCGATGGTCGGCGAGTTCGCCCGGGTGCTGCACGAGATGCAGATCGGTCGCCCGCGGGTCGACGCGTTGCGCGAGATGGCGGCCCGGACCAGCGTCAACGAGCTGAAGGCGTTCGCGTCGGCGGCCGTGCAGGCGACGACGCTGGGTGTCCCCATGGCCAAGGTGCTGCGGCAGCAGGCCGCCGAGATGCGCCTGCGTCGGCGCCAGCGGGCCGAGGAGCTCGCCCAGAAGGTGCCCGTCAAGATCCTCTTTCCGATGATCTTCTGTCTCTTTCCCGCGCTCTTCGTCGTCGTGATCGGCCCGGGTGTCATCAGACTGATCGACACCTTCGGCAACTGAACGCCCCGGCGATTCGTCACCGGTTTGACCTGCGGCGCCACGTCCCGGGTCGATGATTGCCGGGGTGAGCCCGAATCCCGGGCACCCTGCCGGGAATCGTCCACTTCCTACCTCCATGACCTGCGGCGAAGTGGATTTCCGACAGATCGGCCCCGACGCGGAGAGGGCAGACTGGGAACGTGGGCGGCGAGGAGATCCTGGGATACCGCTACCGGCTGGTCGACCAGATCGGCAAGGGTGGCATGGGCGTCGTCTGGCGTGCGTTCGACGAGGTCCTGGACCGGCAGGTGGCGGTGAAGGTGCTCGCCGCCCGATTCGCCGAGAACGCGGACTCCCGCCAGCGCGTCCTGGCCGAGGCCCGGGCGGCCGCTCGGCTGACCCACCCGCACATCGCCGCCGTGTACGACTACGGCGAGTCGGTGACGGAGGTCGGTAACCGGGTGCCGTTCGTGGTCATGGAGCTGCTCCAGGGCCGCTCGCTGCACGAGCGGCTCAAGCGCGGCCCGCTTCCCGTCGAGTCGGCGCTGCGCTGCTGTGCCGAGACGGCGTCCGCGCTGGCTTCCGCGCACGCCAGCGGGTTGGTCCACCGCGATGTGAAACCGGGCAACGTGATGCTCACCCCGGCCGGCGCCAAGGTGGTCGACTTCGGCCTGGCGGCGGTCGTCGGCAGGAACGACCCGGAGGAGGCGGGGGGCGAACTGCGTGGCACGCCGGAGTACGTGGCGCCGGAGCGGCTCTTCGGCGAGGGCGTGGTGCCGGCGACCGACGTCTACGCGCTCGGGGTGATCCTCTACCGCCTGCTGGCCGACCGGTTGCCGTGGCAGGCGCAGTCCAACGCGGAGATGCTGGAGGCGCACGCCTTTCTCGAGCCCGCCCCGCTGCCCCGGGTGCCCGGCCTGCCGCCGATCGTCCGTGACCTCGTGAGCCGCTGCCTGTTGAAGGACCCGAGCCGGCGCCCGGACAGCCGTGAGGTCGCGGTCACCCTGGGCTACGCGGCCGGCGTCCAGGTGCCGCTCGACCGTCCGGCCGAGGACGACCTGGACGAGCTGGCCGGGTCGGAGCCGTCGGCGGCCGAGGCGGACAGCGGCAGCCTGGGCGGATCGTCCCGGGGCAGGATCGCCCTGCGGCCCGATGCGCTCTCCGTGCTGACCATCGCCGGCACCGCCAACGAACCGTATGCGGCGCGGCTTGCCCGGCACCTCGACGGTTCGCTCGATCACGTCGCGCTCCGGCAGCAGGCCAGCCTGCTGCTGCGCGGCGTGGTCGACTTCGACCTGGCGATCTGGGCCGTGCTGGATCCAACCACGTTGATGTGGGCGTCCTGCGTGGTGGACGGCGGGCCGCACGACGACCAGTTCGAGCGCGAGCTGTTCGCCAACGAGTACGGCCAGGAGGACGTCCTGCGGATCGTCGAGCTGGCGGAGGGAGCCCGGGTGGGCACCCTCAGGGCGAGCACCGAGGGAGACCCGGAGAGCAGTTGGCGATTCCGCAACATCCTCAAACCCCGCGGCTTCGCCGACGAACTGCGCCTGGCCTGCTACGACCACGAGGGCACCTGGGGGACGCTGCTGCTCTACCGGGCCGGCGGCCGCTTCACCGACGCGGACGTCGCGCAGCTCGCACCCGCGAGCCGGCCCCTCGGTCTGGCACTGCACCGCAGCCTCGTCCGCGGCGACGCGCCGGAGGACCCGCCGTCGCCGGAGCCGGTTCGCGAATCGGCGGAGGAGGCCCCGGCGTCCCGGTGGCTCGGCCTACCGAAACCGCTTCGACGACGTCCCCGGCCGGCCGATCGGCCGGCGCCCCGGTCCGCGCCACCGCCCCAGCGGCGGCCGGCGCTGGCGGGCTCGTTGACCCTCTCGCCCGACGGGCGGCTGTTCGACATGACGGAGGACGCCCGGCACCTGCTGAACACGGCGGAGCTGGCCAAGATGGGCACGGCGGTCAGCCGCGGACAGGCGTCGGGCGTGCTGGACGCGTCGGGCGTCGAGCACGACGACCGGTGGCTGGCCTTCCGCGCGGTGCCGCGGGAGACGGCGGTGGCCGTCACGGTGCAGCGCATCCGGCCGCACCAGGTCAGCGAGTTCGTCATCCGGGCGCTCGGGCTGGAGCCCTGGCAGGGGCGGCTGCTGGGCGCCGTCGCGCGGGGCCGCAACACCCGGCAGATCGCCCAGGATCTGGGCATCTCGGCCTACGCGGTCCAGGACGGGATGATGTCCCTCTTCACCGCGTTCGGAGTCGCCGGCCGGGTGGAGCTGGTCAAGGCGCTCTTCTTCGAGCACTACGCTCCGCTGCACGCGGCCGACCGCCATGTGCACCGGGACTGACCCCGGCGGATCAGCGATTCCAGTCCTGCTTCGCCGCCCGCACGAGCTTGTCCTTCAGCTCCCGGGTGTGGCGACGACTCACCGGCAGCTCCGTACCGTCGATGACCACCACGTAGCCGGAGTTGACCAGCCGCAGCTCGGCGATCAGCTTCAACTGCACCAGGTAGGATCGGTGGATCCGGACGAACCCCGCGTCGGCCCAGCGCTCGGCGAGCGTGGCCAGCGACACCCGGACCAGGTGCGAGGCGTCCGCGGTGTGCAGCCGGGCGTAGTCGCCCTGCGCCTCCACCCAGCGCACCGCGGAGCGGGGCAGCATCCGGGTCGTCCCGGCCAGCTCGATCGGGATGGTCGGGTCCTCCTCGGCCCGGGCCAGGGCCGCCGGGTGCGAGGGGACCACCCGGGAGCCGATCACCCGGCGCAGCGACTCGGCCAGCCGCTCGGCCCGCACCGGCTTGCGGACGTAGTCCGTCGCGCCGAGGTCGAAGGCGTCGACCGCGCCGTCGTCGTACGCGGTGACGAAGACGATCGCCGGCGGCCGGGCGAACCGCCGCAGCACCCGGGCCAGCTCCATGCCGTCCAGCCCGGGCATGCGGATGTCCAGGAAGACCACGTCCACGTCGCCGTCGCGGAGCACCCGCAGCGCCTCCGTGGCGTCGCCGGCCGTGTGCAGCCGGGCCACCCGGGGATCGGCGCGCAGGTGGTACGCCAGCTCGTCCAGCGCCGGCGGCTCGTCGTCCACCGCCAGCACCCGGAGGAAACCCGTCGCGTTCACGCTCATGACGTGGCCCGTACGCCGGGGTGGAACTTCGGCACCCGCATGCTGACCTTCGTACCCGAGCCGAGGCCGGTCTCCACGATCAGGCCGAACCGGTCCCCGAAGACCGACCGGAGCCGTTCGTCGACGTTCGAGAGGCCGACGTGCTGGCCGGGGTCCTCGGTCGGGTCGCTGCCGGCGCCGGCCAGCTCGGCGATGCCGGCGGTGAGCGTCGTCGGATCCATCCCCACTCCGTCGTCCTCCACCGTGATGTGGCATTCCGCGCCCGCGTCCCGGGCCTCGATGCTCACCATGCCGGTGCCCGGCTTGCGCGACAACCCGTGGCGGACGGCGTTCTCGACCAGTGGCTGAAGGCAGAGGAACGGCAGGGTCACCGGCAGCACCTCCGGGGCGATCTGCAGACGCACCTGGAGCCGCTCGCCGAACCGGGCCCGCTCGATGGTCAGGTACCGGTCGATCGAGCGCAGCTCCTCGGCGAGCGTGGTGAACTCCCCGTGCGCCCGGAACGAGTACCGGGTGAACTCGGCGAACTCCAGGATCAGCTCCCGAGCCCGCTCGGGGTCGGTCCGGACGAACGAGCCGATCGCGGTCAGCGCGTTGTAGATGAAGTGCGGGCTGATCTGGGCGCGCAGCGCGCGTATCTCGGCCCGGGCCAGGCGCTCCCGGGACGAGTCCAGCTCGGCCAGGGCGAGCTGGTCGCCGGCCCAGTGCGCGGTCTCCAGCGTCGCCTGCACCAGCCCCGGGGCGGGCTGCTCGTCCGCGACCGCCACCAGCGCCCCGACCACGCGGCCGTCGGCGCTCAGCGGGGCCACCACGGCGCCGCGTACCGGGCAGTCGACCAGGTCGCAGTGCAGTTCCGACTCGCGGAGCACGGTCGACCGGCCGGTGCCGACCGCCTTCCGGGCCGCCGTGAGCAGTTGGTCGGCGTGGTGCGCGCCGCGCCCGTCGAGGGCGAGCAGGGCCTCCCGGTCCGTCAGGGCCAGCCCGGCCGCGCCCACCAGGGTCCGCAGATGGCGTACGGCCTTCGCCGCGCCCACCTCGCTCAGCCCGGCCCGCAGCGGCTCGGCGGCCAGCCCGGCGGTGTGCAGCACCTCGTAGGTGGCCCGCTGGGTGGCGGTCGCGATGCCCCGCCGGCCGCGTAGCCGCAGCACCGCCCAGAGCGCCGCGGCGAGCGCGCTGACGAGCGAGACCACGCCGAAGACGGCGGAGAGGTTGCCACCCACGCAGCGATCCTGGCTGCTGGGTGCGGTTCTGCCAACCCCGGAATCCGCCCGGCCGCCTCAGTCGGGGGTCAGTACGCGCCCTTGCGGGCGAGCACCACCCCGACGGTCCGCCACAGGATGCTCAGGTCGTACGCCAGCGACCAGTTGTCGACGTAGTAGAGGTCGAGCCGGACCGCCTCGTCCCAGGACAGGTCGGAGCGGCCGGAGACCTGCCAGAGGCCGGTGATTCCGGGGCGGACCAGCAGCCGCCGGCGGACGTCGCCCAGGAAGTCGCCGTCGTCGGCGGGGAGCGGCCGCGGCCCGACCAGCGACATCTCGCCCCACAGCACGTTGATCAGCTGGGGCAGCTCGTCCAGCGAGGAGGCGCGCAGGAAGCGGCCTACCGGGAAGACCCGCGGGTCCTGCTTCATCTTGAACAGCAGGCCGTCGGTCTCGTTCTGGTCGACCAGGCTGGCCAGCCGTTCCTCGGCGTCGACGTACATGGTCCGGAACTTCCAGACCCGGAAGGTCCGCCCCTCGTGCCCGACCCGGGGCTGCCGGAAGAAGACCGGCCCGTGGTCGGAGATCCGGATCGCGATCGCGATCGCGAGGAAGAGCGGGATCAGCAGCACCAGGCCCAGCCCGGCGGCGACCCGGTCCATCAGGTTCTTGACCAGCAGCGCCGGGCCCGACAGCGTCGGCTCCTCGACGTGCAGCAGCGGCAGGCCCTCGATCGGGCGGATGTGCACCCGGGGGCCGGCGATGTCGGTGAGCTGGGGCGCGACCACCAGGTCGACGCCGGAGCCCTCCAGCTGCCAGGCCAGTCGGCGCAGCTCGCCCGGCTCGGCGCTGGCCGAGCCGCAGACCGCGATGGTGTCCCCGCCGACCTCGCGGACCAGGGCGAGCACGTCCCGGCCGGCGTAGACCGGCACCGGGGTCTCGATGCCGCGCGCGGCGGCATACCCGTCGGTGAGGTGGATCGCCACCGGGACCAGGCCGGCGCTGGGGGTGCGGGTGACCGCGGTGTAGACCTCCAGGCACTCCGGAAGGGTCCCGACCAGCACCATCCGGTGCCCGGCCTGGCCGGCCCGGCTCCGGATCATGTGCAGCAGGAACCGGGCCAGGAAGCGTTCCAGCAGGATCAGCACCAACGCGCCGAGCAGGGCGAAACCGACCGTGTAGCGGGAGAGGTCGGTCTTGGTGGCGAACGCGATGAACGAGACCGTCGCGGCCACCGTCACCCCGCCCCGGGTCACCCGCTTGAACTCGTCCGGGCCGAGGCCGAGGTAGCGCCGGTCGTACGCCCGGTTGCCCCAGAGGATGACCAGCCAGCCGAGCGGCAGCAGCACGAACGCCACGGTGTAGAACCAGGTCGGGTCGGCCTTGGCGTTGTAGAAGCCGGCCCGGGCCTGGCCGAACGCCTCCTGGGCGATCCAGTCCGCCACCACCACGGCGGCGAAGTCGAGCAGCAGCAGGAGTGCGGTGTAGGGGCGGTGCCACCGGGACACCCGGCGCCGGGCGCGGGCCCAGGCCGACCGGGGTACGCCGTTGTGCGACGGCGGAGTCGGCGGCTGGATCTCGAAGCTGTCGACGTGCCGCACGCTCTTGCTCCGGCCTGTGTTGGTTACCGGGCGCTGGAGGCTTGTCGTCACCTCAACCCATGTCCTCCCGCATGACCCGCGTCCTCACTCGCAGTGAGGACCCGGGTCGCCCACCGTCCCAGTCTCCCACGCGGTCCTGGTCGGCACGCCCCCCGGAAGGGAAGTGCCGTTCGCCGTGCTCGCGGGATCTGGCCGGCTCCGTATCGGTTGTGAAGCCGGGGACCGAGCCACTATACCGATGGATGGCGGCCTCGGTAGAGGTGCGGACCGGGCGCTTCGGCGATCCGCGTTCGATTCCTCTCCGTAATCGCCGGGTGGCATTACTCACCGTACGAGCCGGGACAACCGACGGTCAGCGAGCGGCTTGCCGCCGGTCTGGCAGGTGGGGCAGTACTGGAGGCTGGAGTCGGCGAACGAGACCTCCCGCACCGTGTCACCACAGACCGGGCAGGGCAGCCCTTTCCGGGCGTGCACCTTCAACCCCGAGCGCTTCTCGCCCTTCAACTCGGCGGCCCGCTGCCCCATCGACCGCCGGACCGCGTCGCCGAGCACCGCCCGGGCCGCCGCGTGCAGCGTGGCGAGCTGGTCGTCGGTGAGCCGGTCGGTGATCGCGAACGGCGACAGCTTCGCCGCGTGCAGGATCTCGTCGGAGTACGCGTTGCCGACCCCGGCCAGCACCGCCTGGTCGGTCAGCACGCCCTTGACCTGGCCCCGCCGGCTGCGCAACCGCTCGGCGAAGGTGGCCAGGTCGGCGCCGAACGCGTCCGGGCCGAGCTTCGCCACCCCGGGCACCTGCGCCGGATCGGTCACCAGGTACGCGGCCAGCTTCTTCTGGGTGCCGGCCTCGGTGAGGTCGAAGCCGGAGCCGTCGTCGAGGCGTACCCGTAGGGCGACCGGGCCCTTGCCGGGCCGGAGCGGGGCGGTCGACGGGAACGCCTCCCGGTAGTGCAGCCAGCCCGCCCGGGCCAGGTGGATCACCAGGTGCAGGCCGCCCTCGAAGATCACGTCGAGGAACTTGCCGTGCCGGCCGGCACCGGCCACGGCCCGGCCGGCCACCGCGCTCGGCGGCGGGTCGTACGTCTTCAGCGCGCTGATCGCGGCGACCTCGACACGCTCGACGCGCCGGCCCACCGCCCGCTCGCGCAGGTAGCCGGCGAGCGCTTCCACCTCGGGTAGTTCGGGCACCGTACAACGGTAGCCTTCTTTCCCGTGAGAATCGTGGTGGCGCACAACCGGTACCGGGCGGCCCAGCCTTCCGGCGAGAACACGATCGTCGACGCCGAGATCGCCCAGCTCGCCGCCGCCGGGGTGGAGGTGCTGCCGTTCCTGCGCAGCTCCGACGAGATCCCCGCGATGTCGAAGACCGCCAAGGCGCTGCTGCCGATCTCCCCGATCTGGGCGCCGCAGGCCCAGCACGACCTCGACCGCCTGCTCGCCGAGCACCGGCCCGACGTCCTGCACCTGCACAACCCGTACCCCCTGCTCTCGCCCTGGGTGATCCGCACCGCGCACCAGCGCGGCGTGCCGGTGGTGCAGACGGTGCACAACTACCGGCAGGTCTGCTCCTCCGGGCTCTACTTCCGCGACGGCATGATCTGCCAGGACTGCCGCGGCCGGGCGCTGGGCGTGCCGGCCGTCGTGCACCGCTGCTACCGCGGCTCCCGGGTGCAGAGCGCCCTGATGGCCACCACGCTCGCCGTGCATCGCCCCACCTGGAAGTCGGTGGACCGGTTCATCGCCCTCACCACCGCGGTCGCCGACCACCTGCGCGACTACGGCATCCCGGACGAACGGATCGTGGTCAAGCCCAACGCCGTCCCGGACCCGGGCCCGCCCGCGCCGCTCGGCGAGGGATTCCTCTACCTGGCCCGGCTCACCCCGGAGAAGGGGCTCGGCCTGCTGCTGGAGGCGTGGCGGCGGCACCCGGTCGGCGCGCTCGGGCCGCTGCGGATCGCCGGCGACGGCGAGCTGCGCCCGCTGGTCGAGGCGGCCGCCGCCGAACGGGCGGACGTGATCTACCTGGGGCCGCTCGACCGGGCCGGGGTACGCGCCGCGATCGAGGCGAGCTCCGTGGTGCTCGCGACCTCCACCTGGCACGACGTGCTGCCCACCGTGATCATCGAGGCGCTGGCCAGCGGCCGGCCGGTGCTGGGCACCGCGCTCGGCGGCATCCCGTACCTGGTCGGTGCGGACACCCCGCGCGAGCCCGCCGGCACCGGCCCGGCCGAGCTGGCCTCCGCGCCCGCCGGCGGCGCCGATCGCCCGGCCGTCCCCGCCGGCCTCGAACGGGGCGACGCCGGCTGGGTGGTCCCGCCCGAGCCGGCCGCCCTGGCCGCCGCCCTGCCCGTCGCCCGAGCCGGGGCCGCCGCGCTGGCCGCCCCCGCCCGGGCCCGCTACGAGCGCATCTTCCATCCGGACGTGGTCACCAAGCGCCTTATCGACATCTACGCCGATGTGGCGCGAAACCGGACGGCAGTGGACCGCTGACCCGGCACCCGGCGAGCCGGAGTCACCGAGGGTGAATCGGGCTCGCCGATCGCTTCTCGGTCACCCAACGTGGTCAGCGGGGCGGCGCTCGGCGGGCCGATTCCTCGCCGTCCCCAGGGCGGGACGCCGCTCAGCTGGGCCGACGCCAAAACCGCTCGCCTGCCGCCGACACCCTGTTCGCCGCCTTTGCTCTGCAGCCATCCACGCAACAGTCACCGTCGGCTACCGGTTGCGCCCGCGGCAGCAGAGCAAAGCGAGTGAGCCGTTGGGCCGAGGTGGCCGAGGAACATCACTGACCGTCACTGAGGCCGACGCCACCGGGCGGGATGGGTGATCGGCCGAGCGGAATCAGCGCCAGCCGTTGGGGGTCAGCGGAGGGAGGCGCGGGCGGAGAAGGCGATGCTGGCGAGCAGGAAGCCGCCGTTGACGATGGTGAACGCGACGATCACCCAGACGGTCAACGCCGGGGCGAAGGCGAGCACCAGGCCGGCCAGGAAGATCACCGCGCCGTAGTCCCGGACCAGCTTCACCAGGCGTACCGGGAGCGAGGTCGAGGTGACCATGCTGGCCGCGTTCGGGCCGGCCTGCATCACCGAGGTCACCAGGTTGACCATCCAGGTGCCGGCGAAGACCGCGATCAGCCAGGTCGGCGTCGCCGGGCGCTGCGCCACGGCGGTCGCCCCGAGCGCGGTGACCAGGGCGATCTGGGCGGCCACGTCGCAGAGCACGTCGACCCGGGCACCGGCCGGGTTGTTCTGCTTGGTCACCCGGGCGAGCTGACCGTCCGCGCAGTCCAGCGCGTACGCGATCTGCCAGCCGACCAGGGCGGTCAGCCCGACGGCCCAGGCCGGGACCGTCCCGGCGGCGACCTTCCCGGCCAGCGCGACCACGGTGACCGAGGTGGCCAGGCCGAGCACCAGGTTGGTGATGGTCAGCGCGGTCGGGCGCAGCCCGAGCCGCTGGGCGATCAGCGCGAAGACCGCGCCGATCCACTGGCTGATCGACTCGCTGAACAGGCCGCCGCCCCGGTTGACCCGGTGGAAGTCGGCGATGGTGGGGCGGGGCTCAGCCAAGGTGGTCGCGGAGGGCACCGGCGTAGTCTGCCAGCCGCTCCCGCGTCTCGGTAGGCGACATCGCGAGGTGTTCGAGGATGGTGTAGCGGTCCGGCCGGGTGGCCGGCGCGAACTGCACCGCCGCCACGAACTGCTCGTCGGTCAGCCGCACGTCGGCCGGGAGCCGCGGCAGGCCGTGCCGGGCCAGGCAGGCCGACATCTCGGCGAACCGGCGCTCGTCGCCGCGCAGGAAGGTGCAGAAGAGCGCGCCGAGCCCGGCCAGCTCCCCGTGCGAGGCGGTGCCCGGGTAGAGCGCGTCGACGGCGTGCATGATCTCGTGGCAGCCGCCGCTGGCCGGGCGGCTGGTGCCACAGACCGCCATGGCCAGGCCGGTCGAGATCAGCGCCTCGGCCAGCACGGTGACGAACGCGTCGTCGCTCAGGTCGCCCTGGTGCGCCAGCACCGCCTCGGCCCCCATCCGGGCCAGCGAGGCGGCCAGCCCGTCGACCGGCTCGCCGCGTACCTGGCGGGCCAGTTCCCAGTCGGCCAGCGCGCTGATGTTGCTCACCACGTCGCCGATGCCGGCCCGGTTGTGCCGCTCCGGGCCCGCCTCCACGAAGTCCAGGTCCACGATCACGGCGATCGGGATGTGCACCCCGTACGAGCCCTTGATGCCGTCGGTGATCAGGCTGGCCACCGGGGAGGCGATCCCGTCGTTGGCCAGCCCGGTCGCCACCGTCACCATGGGCAGCCCGCGCCGGGTGGCCGCGTACTTGGCGACGTCGATGGTCTTGCCGCCGCCGATGCCGACCACCGCGTCGTACGACCGGTTGCGCAGCTTGGCGCCCAGGTCGTCGGCGGCGTCCAGGGTGGCGCCCGCCACGGTGAACACGTCGGCCGAGCGCAGCGACGGCCGGATCAGCTCGGCGATCTGCTCGCCCTGCCCCGGCCCGACCACCACGGCCACGTCGCCGCCCGCGGAGATCCGCCCGTCGACGAGGATCGCGGCGAGGTCCGCCACCGCGCCCCGCCGCACGTCGATGTGGAGCGGGGTGAGGATGGTCCGGGCTAGTAGCGGCACGCGATCTCCCGCGCCCGGGCCAGGTCGGCGTGGTTGTCCACCTCGACCCAGGCCACGTCGCCGATCGGCGCGGCCCGCACCTCGCCGCCCCGGTCGGCGAACTCCTGGTAGCCGTCCTCGTAGTAGAGGTTCGGGTCGCGCCGCCAGGTCGCCTCCAGGGCGTCGGCCAGGGCGTCGGCCACCTGCGGCTCGATCAGCGTCGCGCCGATGTACTCGCCGTACGCGTCGAGCGGATCCATCTGCTTGGTGATCCGGGTGAGCTGGCCGGCGGCGTCGAAGGTGGTCTTCATCTCCTCCTCGGCCAGCGCCTTGATGTTGTCGATGGCCAGCAGGATGCCCGGGCCGCGCTCGGCCAGCAGGGTCTTCTCCACGCTCACCGGGTGCACGGTGTCGCCGTTGACCAGCAGCACGCCCCGGGAGAAGTGCTCCCGGGCCAGCCAGAGCGAGTAGGCGTTGTTCCACTCCTCGGCCTTGTCGTTGTGCACCAGGGTGAGGGTGACCCCGTACTTCTCCTCCAGCGCGGCCTGCCGCTGCCGGACCGCGTCGGCGGCGTAGCCGACCACGATCACGATCTCGGTGAGCCCCACCTCGGCGAGGTTGCCCAGCGCGATGTCGAGGATGGTGATGTCCCCGTCCACGGGCACCAGGGCCTTGGGCAGGGTGTCGGTGTACGGACGCAGCCGTCGCCCCGCACCGGCGGCGAGCACCATCCCGATCATGCCGGCATCCTCCTCAGTACTACTGCTGGTCACCGGTGGAGGATAGCGCCGGGCCGTCGGCCGCCTGCCGTCATCCATGGTTCAGCCGGGCAGGGCGGCCAGGTCCGCGAGCACCGCGAGCCGCTCCTCGGCGGTCAGCACCGTGTACGGGCCGGCGGCCCGGCGGTCGGTTTCCTGCTCGATGGCCAGCCGCTCCGGCCCCGGTGGCAGCTCGGCGATGCTGGTCGCGGTGTGCCCGGCGGCGGTCCACGCCGCCGCGTGCGCGTCCGCCCGGTGGTAGCGCAACGTGCCCAGCCGGTTGAGCAGCAGCACCCCGGGCGGGGTGCCGTCCGGCTCGTGCGGCGGGGCCATCGCGGCGAAGGCGCCAGGCTCGTCGTCCCCGGTCAGCAGCAGGGCGTACGCCAGCACCCGGCCGAGCGCGCTCACCAGCCGCTCCACCCGGTCGTCGTGCCCCGCCCAGAGTTCCTCGGTGACCTCGGCGTGGACCCCGAACAGCTCGCCGAGGAAGGCGAGGCCGCGGTCGGTGGCGCAGCAGCCGCCGCCCGGCACGCGTTGGAGCATCCCGTACGCGACCTGCTTGTCCAGGGCGCGCTGGCAGGCGGCCGGGTCGCGATAGCGGGTGATCGCGGCGAAGCCGGGCCCGTCCACCGTCCCGCCCGGCACGGCGAGCCGGGTGCGGAACTCCACCAGGAAACCGGTCGCGGCCGGCCCGCCGTACCGGGAACTCAGCTCCGCGCCGCCGCCGTCCCGGCCGGCGAGCATGCCGGCGACGAAGGCCCGGTCGACCGCCGGCGCGACCAGCCCGGCGAACCGGTGCGGCGGCAGCTCGACCTGGTCGGCGGTTTCGGCCCGGCGCGTCGGACGCCCCAGCGCGCCGCGACCCGCGACGGTCGAGTCGCTCACCGACCGATCGACCGCAGGGCGGCGAAGCCCTCCTCGGCGATCCGCCGGATCAGCCCGTCGTTGATGCCGCGGTGCTCGTCGAGGAGGCTGACCTCGTGCTCGGCCAGCCAGCGGAACTCGGTGTGCTTTCCCTCCTCCAGCCGGGGTCGGCTCAGGTCGCCGTCCACCCGGACCAGGAAGTCGTTCTCCACCCGGACCAGCCCGTCGTCGCCGGTGTAGGAGTACTCGCCGACCTGCCCGAGCAGCTGCGACACGGTCCAGCCGGTCTCCTCGACCACCTCCCGGCGCAGCGCCTCCTCGACGCTCTCGCCCGGTTCGAGGTGGCCGCCGACGATGTCCCAGCAGTTGGGGAAGAGGGTCCGGTCCGGTGATCGGCGCTGGATGAATATGCGGCCGTCGTCGTCCACGATCAGCGCGCCGGCGCAGCGGAGAGGGTCGGTGGGCACGCCGTCGACAGTAGCGAGCCGGCGCCGATCCCGCCGATGCCCGGTCTTGTCCCGGTACGGATCGATGGCCCACCATGGCCGTACCGAGGCCACCGTCCCATAGGGGTGATGCGTGATGCAGGTTCGGGAAGCGATGTCCAGTGAGGTGCTCGTGGTCGGCCCGGAGCACACGCTCCGCCAGGCGGCCCGGATGATGTCGGCCCGCCGGGTCGGGTCGGCGGTCGTGATCGACCCGGATTCCGAAGGGATCGGGATCATGACCGAACGCGACGTGCTCAACGCGATCGGTGCCGGGCTCGACCCGGATGTGGAACGCACCGGCGCCCACCTGACCTGGGACGTCGTCTACGCCGGTCCGGACTGGACGGTCGAGGAGGCGGCGGCGGCGATGGCCCGGGGCGGCTTCCGGCACCTGGTGGTGCTGGACGGCCGGGAGGTGGCCGGGGTGATCTCGGTACGGGACCTGATGCGGGTCTGGGCCCGCGAACAGGCCCCGACGACGGTCTGAACCGTCCTGGTACGACGGGGGACCCGGCCGGTCGGCGGCCGGGCCCCCGGTGCGTCCGGCCGCCCCTTCCCGAGCCTCTTTCGGCTCTCTGGTCGGCCGGTCGGACGGATCGACCGCCCGCATGTTGAACTTCGCGTGTATGCCGGTCGGACCGGTCGGACCAGGCCCTAGGCTCGTGCGCATGACCGCCGAGCAGCTGATCTCCTTCGCCCGTGGCGCTCCCTCGCTGGACATCGTCGATGTCGAGGGGCTCAAGGCCGCCGCCGTCCGCGCCTTCGACGCCGACCCCGCCGGGATCACGGCGTACGGCACCTCCGTCGGCTACCCGCCCCTGCGGAAGTGGATCGCGGAGAAGCACGGCGTCGAGCCGGACCAGGTGCTGATCACCAACGGCTCGCTCCAGGCCGACGCCTTCCTCTTCGATCACCTGGTCAAGCGGGGCGACGCGGTGATCGTGGAGCGCCCGACGTACGACCGGACGCTGCTCAACCTCCAGCAGATGGGCGGCGAGATCCACGGCGTGACCGTCCAGCCGGACGGGTTGGACACCGCCGAGCTGCGCAAGCTGCTGGAGTCGGGGGTCCGGCCGCGGCTGGCCCACGTCATCCCGAACTACCAGAACCCGGCCGGCGTGACCCTCTCCCTGGAGAAGCGCCGGGAGCTGCTCGACCTGGCCGCCGAGTACGGCTTCACGATCTTCGAGGACGACCCGTACGCGGATATCCGGTTCCGTGGCGAGCCGCTGCCCTCGATGCTGTCGATGGACAGCCGGGGCGTGGTGGTGCACGCCTCCAGCTTCACCAAGACGGTCTGCCCGGGTGTCCGGGTCGGCTACCTGGTCGGCCTGGCCGAGCTGATCGCGGCCATCGCCAAGCGGGCCACCAACCTCTACATTTCGCCCGGGATGGTCTCCGAGGCGATCGTGCACCAGTTCTGCGTCTCGGGGGACATCCAGCGGTCGATCGAGACGGTGTCGACCGCACTCGGCGAGCGGGCCACGGTGCTGGCCGAGTCGCTGCGGCGGCACATCCCGGAGGCCCGGTTCGTCGAGCCGGACGGCGGCTACTTCCTCTGGGTGGAGCTCCCCGAGGACGTGGAGGTGGATCGGCTCGCCCCGGCGGCCGCGGAGCGCGGCGTCGCGGTGGTCAAGGGGAGCGACTTCCTGATCGACGGCGGCCGGCACGCGCTGCGGCTGGCCTTCTCCGCGGTGACCGCGGACCGGATCGACGAGGGGGTCCGGCGGCTGGCGGAGGCGATGGCGGCCGTTCGAGGCTGATTTCTGTCGGGTTTCCGACAGTTCGGCGATGCCGGCCGGCTCAGGACTCCCGCTGAGCCGGCCGACGACTCACAATGCTGCGAGCGCCGTTCGCCTTTCGTCGATGCTCGGTCCGCCTCCGGGGAGCCGCACTCCGCCCCCACCCGGATCGCCGGCGCGCGCAGCACCACTCCCGCCCCCAAAGGGTGCCGGGTGGGCCGTGTCGCCCCTCACCCCCCTGACGCGGCCGGCCCGCCCGGCGCCACCCCCGGTGACGCCCGTCGCACCCGCGCCCCCGCTGCCACGCTCGCCCCCGCTGCGATCCGTCGCGATCGGCGTAACCTGCAAGCCGCAGCATCGTGGGGAGGGGGCGAGATGACCGACCGAGTGGCACGCGACCGCACTGCCGGACAGAACAGCGGCGGAGGGCTGAGGCCGCGGCCCTGGGCCGCCCCGGTCCGCGCGATGAGCCGCATCCTCAACGCCGACGGCTCCCCGCGCATCCCCGCACCGGCCGGCCCCGGGCGGAGCGGCGTGGTCGACTGCGGCCTCTACGTCGACGGCGAGCGCCAGCCGGGCGAGTGGCACTACGCCGACGCGCTGGCGGCGGCCCGCCGGGAGCGGAACGCCTTCGTCTGGATCGGCCTGCACGAGCCCGAGCTGGACGAGATGACCGAGATCGCGGACACCTACGGCCTGCACGAGTTGGCGGTGGAGGACGCGGTCAAGGCCCAGCAGCGCCCCAAGCTGGAGCGCTTCGGCGAGGTCGTGTTCCTGGTCCTGCGCACCGCCCGCTACTGCGAGCACACCGAGCTGACCGAGAACTCCGAGGTGGTGGAGACCGGCCAGGTGATGCTCTTCATCGGGCCGGACTTCCTGATCAGCGTCCGGCACGGGGACGCCTGCCGGCTCTCCCCGGTCCGGGCCGACCTGGAGGAGAAGCGGGATCTGCTGCGGCACGGCCCGTGGGCGGTCGCGTACGCGATCACCGACCGGGTGGTGGACCTCTACCTGGAGGTCGCCGACCGGCTGGAGGACGACCTCGACGTGCTGGAGGCGGACGTCTTCGACCGGCACGGCAGCGGGCGGATCCAGCGGATCTACCAGATGAAGCGGGAGCTGGTGGAGTTCAAGCGGGCGGTGGTGCCGTTGCAGCGCCCGCTGATGACGCTCACCTCGCAGGTCAACCGGGATGTGCCGCAGGAGGTGCGGCGCTACTTCCGGGACGTGCAGGACCACCTCAGCCGCACCGTCGAGCAGGTCAACTCGTACGACGACCTGCTCAACTCGATCCTCCAGGCCCGGCTGGCCCAGGTCACCGTCGACCAGAACAACGACATGCGCAAGATCGCGGCCTGGGCGGCGATCGGCGCGGTGTGGACGGCGATCGCCGGCATCTACGGCATGAACTTCGAGAACATGCCGGAGCTGAAGTGGACGTACGGCTATCCGGGGATCTGGGCCGTGAACCTGGCCCTGTCGTTCATCCTGTACCGCTGGTTCCGCCGCAACGGCTGGCTGTAGCCGCCGGGCACGCGGAAGCGCCGGCCACCCGGGGCGTACCCGACGTGCCGGCGCTTTCCGGGACAGGTCAGCGGCGACCGCCGGCCCGGGCGTTGCCCTTGCCGTTCGCGGTCGCCCTGGTGACGTCGTCGGCCGGGCGGCCGGAGACGTCCCGGGCGCCCTCGGCGATCGAGGGAACCTTGTCGTTCGGCTGGATCACCGGCTGGCTGCTGCTCCTGGCGGTCGATGCGGCAGCGTCGCCGCCGGCCAGCACCGGGCCGCCGGCGCCGGACGGGCCGGCCTGGGTGACCTTCGCGGTCGGGTCCGGGGTCTCCACCACGATGGTGTCCACGTCCTCGCGCATCGGCTCCAGCTTGTCCTCGCCCATCGGGGCCAGCTTGCCGGTCGGGTCGTACTCGGCCCACTCCAGCTGCTCGCGCCGGCGCCGCATGGCCATCGCGCCGGCCAGCCCGGCGACGGTGCCGGCGGCCAGCAGGCCGGCCATCATGCCGCGCGACCGCTGCTGCTTCTTCCGGGCGGCCTTGAGGTTCTTCGCCTTGAGCTGCTTCGTCACCGCGGCCTGCCGGGCGGCGGCCTTGCGGCCCTTCCCCGACTTGCCCGCGGCCTCGGCCTGCGCGTTGCGCATGGCGAGGACCAGCGGCGCGAGCGCCGCAGCCGTCGACGCGACGCGGCTCGACGCCCGGTCCCGGACGATGATCGCGGTGGGCGCGACGGCACCCCGGGCTGCCTGGACCCGCGGGCCGACCGAGGCGCCGGCACCCTTCGCCGCGTACGACGCGGCCTGCCTCAGGTGACCGATGCCCTGGCTCAGCTCGGCCTTCGCGAGCTGCCCCTGGGTCTTACGCCGCCCGATTCCAAACACGATCCCACCTCCTGGGAGTTGTTCCTCCGTCATCCTTCACCTTCGGATGCCTCCGTGTGGCCAGATCGGGCACATGGGAGGATCCGCATGGAACTGACCAACAAGTGAGGAGTACCCGTGGCCGAGGCTGTCTACGCCACCTTGCACACCAACGCTGGCCCGATCCGGCTGGAGCTCTTCCCGAACCACGCGCCGAAGACCGTGCGCAACTTCGTCGAGCTGGCCGAGGGCAACCGCGAGTACGTCGACCCGCGCACCGGCCAGCCGGGCAGCGGGCCGTACTACGACGGCACCGTCTCGCACCGTGTGATCAGCGGCTTCATGATCCAGATGGGTGACCCGACCGGCACCGGTCGCGGTGGGCCGGGCTACAAGTTCGCCGACGAGTTCCACCCGGAGCTGCGCTTCGACCGGCCGTACCTGCTGGCGATGGCGAACGCCGGACCGGGCACCAACGGATCGCAGTTCTTCATCACGGTGTCCCCGACCCCGCACCTGAACAACCGGCACACCATCTTCGGCCAGGTGGCCGACGAGCAGTCGGCCAAGGTCGTGGACTCGATCGCGAACACGCCGACCGGCCCGAGCGACCGCCCGCTCCAGGACGTGGTCATCGAGCGCGTCGAGATCGAGCGCAAGCCCTCCTGAGCGGCGTGCGGGTACCTTTGCTCGCATGACTGAGCGCTCGGGGCAGCCAGGCGACGCGACCGAAGGTCCGGTTCCGGCCGCCCCGGTCTGCTACCGGCACCCCGGCCGGCAGACGTACGTCCGGTGCACCCGGTGTGACCGGCCGATCTGCCCTGAGTGCATGCGGGACGCCTCCGTCGGGCACCAGTGCCCGGAGTGTGTCAACGAGGGACGCCGCAGCGCACGGCCGGCGCGCACCGCCTTCGGGGGCGGTGCCGCCGGCCGCCAGGGCTACGTCACCAAGATCCTGATCGCGCTGAACGTGCTGGTCATGATCCTCTCCATCGCCTCCGACCGGGGCGGGGACGCCGCCGCCGGCGGCTCCGGCTTCGGCGGCCTGATGGGCGGCTCGACCCCGTTGACCGACTGGGGTGCGGTGCTGGGCCAGGCCGTCTTCCCCGACGGGACCATCGGCGGGGTGGCCCAGGGCCAGTGGTACCGCCTGGTCACCGCCATGTTCCTGCACTACGGGCTGGTGCACCTGCTGCTCAACATGTGGGCGCTCTGGGTGCTCGGCCGGACCCTGGAGGCGGTGCTCGGGCCGCTGCGGTTCCTGGCGCTCTACCTGATCGCCGGGCTGGGCGGCAATGTCGCGGTCTATCTGTTCAGCGCACCGAACCAGCCCGCGGTCGGTGCGTCGACGGCCATCTTCGGCCTCTTCGCCGCGATCTTCGTGATCATGCGCCGGCTGGGCCGGGACACCTCGGCCATCGTGCCGATCCTGGTGATCAACCTGATCTTCACGTTCACCGTGCCGGGCATCTCCGTCGCCGGCCACCTGGGCGGGCTGGTCACCGGCGCGTTGATGGCGCTGGTCCTGGCGTACGCCCCCCGGATGCGGCGGACCCCGTTCCAGGCGGCGGGCGGCGCGATCCTGCTGCTGGCGCTGCTCGGGCTGGTCCTCGTCCGCACCGGGATGCTGACCGGCTGACCGGGCGGCCGGGCCGGGGAGCCGGGCGGCGTCAGGGTGCTGCGGCGGCGCGGGCGGCGCGCAGCGCCTCGGCCACCTCCTCCGGCGGGGCGTTCAGGTCGTACCGGCCGAACAGGTGCAGCGACTCGCCGGCGTCGATCTCCAGCGTCTCGGCGGTCAGCCCGCGCCGGGTACGCCGTTCCACCCGGATCGCCTCGACCGCCGGCCAGGGCAGCCGGCGCCGGCCGGCGAAACCCTGGATTACGGTGATCCCCTCCGGGTCGACGGCCAGCCGGACCGGCGCGACCAGGTCCCGCAGGCCCCAGCCGGCCAGCCCGACGGCGGCCAGCCCGGCGAGCACGGGCTGGACCCGGTCACCGCCGGCGAAGAGCAGGCCCAGCGCGACCAGCACCAGCGCGCCGGCCAGCTTGGCCACCGGCAGGATCACCGGCACCCGCCACTGCCGGGCCGGGGGCGACTGTGGATGCACCGCCCCAGCATGCCAGCCGCCCGGGCCGGGAGCGTGGCGGCCGGGAAACGGGGGAGGACGGCCGGCCGGGTCAGGACGTACTATCGGGGCCAGCCCAAGTTACCGGGGAGTAAACATGAGTGACGCGGTCATCGTCGGTGCGGTGCGGACCCCGGTCGGGCGGCGCAAGGGCAGCCTCGCCGGAGTGCACCCGGTCGACCTCTCGGCGCACGTGCTGCGTGCCCTCGCCGAGCGGACCGGCCTCGACCCGGTCGACGTCGACGACGTGGTCTGGGGCTGCGTGTCGCAGGTCGGCGAGCAGTCCTGGAACGTCGCCCGCAACGCCGTCCTCGCCGCCGGCTGGCCCGAGTCGGTCCCCGGCACCACGCTCGACCGGCAGTGCGGGTCCAGCCAGCAGGCCCTGCACTTCGCCGCCGCCACCGTCCTCTCCGGCCAGGCCGACCTGGTGGTCGCCGGTGGCGTCGAGTCGATGACCCGGGTGCCGATGGGCGCCAGCGTGGCCGGCGGCATGCCGTTCAGCCCGGCCATCCTCGAGCGCTACCGCGGCGTCGAGGGCGTCGCAGAGGACAGCCCGCTCCCGTTCAACCAGGGCGTCGGCGCCGAGCTGATCGCCCAGCGGTGGCGGTTCTCGCGTACCCAGCTCGACGAGTTCGCGCTGGCCAGCCACGAGAAGGCGGCCGCCGCGCAGGACGCCGGGGCGTTCGACCCGGAGCTGGCCCCGGTGGCGCTGGGCGACGGCGGCAAGTTCACCGCCGACGAGGGCATCCGCCGCGACACCTCGCTGGCCAAGCTCGGCGAGCTGGCCACCCCGTTCAAGGCCGACGGCGTGGTCACCGCCGGCTCCGCCTCGCAGATCTCCGACGGGGCCGCCGCGCTCGCGGTCACCAGCAGCGAGTGGGCCAGCCGCCACGGCCTGCGGCCGCTGGCCCGCGTGCACACCGCCGTGGTCGCCGCCGCCGACCCGGTCACCATGCTCACCGCCCCCATCCCGGCCACCGCGAAGGCGCTGCGCCGCGCGGGGCTGGGCATCGAGGAGATCGGGGTGTACGAGGTGAACGAGGCGTTCGCCCCGGTGCCGCTGGCCTGGCTGGCGGAGACCGAGGCGGACCCGGAGCGGCTGAACCCGCGCGGTGGCGCGATCGCCCTCGGCCACCCGCTCGGCGGGTCCGGCGCCCGGATCATGACCACGATGCTCCAGCACATGCGGGACAACGGGATCCGCTACGGCCTGCAGACCATGTGCGAGGGCGGCGGCATGGCCAACGCGACCATCGTCGAGCTGCTCTGAGCCGGGTCGACGTCGGCTGGCTCGGCGAGGTGTTCCGCACCATGCCGATCTGACCGGCTGTGGCGGCGGTCATTTCGCCGCTCGGACCAGCTGCGGCAGGGTGCCGCTGTGGACACGGTTGACAGCTACCGCAGGTTCGCCGAACGGGAGGCGCGGGGCCAGTCCCCGACGTACGAGCGGCTGGCCCTGGCGGTCGCCGCGGACGCCGGCCTGCTCGCGCTGCTCGACCGGCTCCCCGTACCCAGGCGCCAGCCGAACCTGCTCTTCGGCGCGGCCCGCTTCCTCGGCGGCCCGGTCGACGACCCGGACCGGTTCCGGGCCTGGGCGACGGCGAACTGGTCCGGACTGGCGGCGACCATGTCGGCCCGGCGGACCCAGACCAACGAGGCGGCCCGCTGCGCGGTGCTGCTGCCGCTGCTGGCCCGGCTGCCGCAGCCGCTCGCCCTGCTGGAGGTGGGCGCCTCCGCCGGTCTCTGCCTCCACCCGGACCGCTACCGCTACGCCTACGGCGCCCACCGGGTCGGGCCGGCGGACAGCCCGGTCGAGCTGAGCTGCGCGGTCGACGGGCCCGCCCCGCTGCCGGACCAGGTCCCCGAGGTGGTGTGGCGGGCCGGGCTGGACCTGAACCCGCTCGACGTCACCGGCCCGGACGACCTGGCCTGGCTGACCGCGCTGGTCTGGCCGGAGCACCAGGACCGACGAGACCGGCTGCGGGCCGCCGCCCTGGTCGCCCGGGAGTCGCCCGCCCCGGTGCACCGGGGCGATCTGCTCACCGACCTGCCGGCGCTGGCCGCCACCGCACCCCGGGACGCCACGCTGGTCGTCTTCCACAGTGCCGTGCTGGCGTACCTGCCGGCGGAGGGGCGGCGCGCCTTCGCTGAGCTGGTACGCGGGCTGCCCGGCCACTGGATCTCCAACGAGGGGGCCGGGGTGTTCCCCGAGTTCGCCGAGGGACTGTCCGTTCCGGACGGTCCGGCCCGGTTCCTGCTGGCTCTGGACGGTCGCCCGGTCGCCTGGACCGGGCCGCACGGCCAGTCCCTGCACTGGCTGGCGAACTGGGCATGAAACGGACGGGACTCGCTTCCGGTCTCGAGGCGGGCCCTGGCCTGGCAAGAATCCGGGGGTACCTGTACCGGTACTCGGGCCGCGGGGGCGCGATCACGACCAAGACCAAGGTCGGCACCGGCTGGAACACGGTGCGCGACGTCGTCCAGGTCGGCGACTTCGACCCGGATCGGCACCGGCTGGGGCAGCATGACCCCGCTGCTCTGACGCGGGCACCCGGCCGGGTCTCGCCTTACCGGCGGCGGGGTCCGGCCGTGGCGCTCCGGACGTCGGACCGGGGGTGCGACTTGCCGGGGTGGAAGTTCCAGAACTTCGGCGTGACCCATATCACCCCAATCAAATGCTCGTTGCATCTTGCATGGACGTGTTCTCCCGAACGTTCCTTCCGGCCGCCGCCGAGACCGGCCTGGCGACCCAGACCGTGGGCCGGCACATGCCGGTCTTCCGCCGGTGCGTCGGTTCCGGCGACGCGACCATCCTGGTCACCCGGTGCAGCCGCCCGGACCACCCGATCGGCGGCGAGTACCTGATGCTCCTCACCCACCGCCGCCTGGTGGTCACCCAGCAGACCCGGGTGCTGCACCGGCTGCGGCTGCACCTCAACACCGAGCTGCGGGAGCTGAGCAACGTCACCTGGAGCCCCGACCCGCGGTCGCAGACGGTCGAACTGGCCGCCACCGCGATCGACGGGGTCCGCGAGCGGTTCCTCATCCGGACCCACCACCCGAAGCAGGTGTGGCAGGTGGACACGCTGCTCAACCACGCCTTCCGGACCCGGCTCCGGACGTCCGCCGAGCGGCTGGTCGCCACGATCGGCGAGCCGCCCGTCGGCGCCCGCTGGGCCGCATTCCGCCCGGCACCGGTGCGCTGACCGGCTCCTTACCGAACCCGAACATTCCCCGGACCTCCCCGGCGGCCGGCCGTCGGTAATCATGGGCCGGTGACCGCCGACACCTCCCCGCGTGGGCTCGTCCTCGTAGTGGAGGACGAGCCGGCCATCGCCGACCTGGTCCGGCTCTACCTGAGCCGGGACGGCTTCGGCGTACACCTGGAACGGGACGGGGCGGCCGGCCTGGCCGCCGCGCGGCGGCTGCGCCCGGTGGCCTGCGTGCTCGACATCGCGCTGCCCGGCCTGGCCGGGACCGAGATCTGCCGGCGGCTGCGCGAGGCCGGCGACTGGACGCCGGTCATCTTCCTCACCGCCCGGGACGACGAGGTCGACCGGATCGTCGGCCTGGAACTGGGCGCGGACGACTACGTGACCAAGCCGTTCAGCCCGCGCGAGCTGGTCGCCCGGGTCCGGGCCGTGCTGCGCCGCACGGCCGGCGCGCCCGCCGGGGCCGAGCGGCCCCGGGTGGTCGGCGCGGTCACCCTCGACCCGGCCCGCCGGACCGTCACCGCCGGCGGCGCCCCGGTCCAGCTCACCTCCACCGAGTTCGACCTGCTCGCGCACCTGATGGCCCGGCCCGGCCGGGTCTTCACCCGGGAGGAGCTGCTCGCCGGCGTCTGGGGGTACGCCGCGCACGCCGGCACCCGGACCGTGGACGTGCACGTGGCCCAGGTCCGGGCCAAGCTCGGCCCGGCCAGCGTGATCCGCACCCACCGCGGCGTCGGGTACGCGGCCGATGCCTGAGCAGCCCACCGTCGCGTTGCCGGTGCTCGGGTCCCGCCCGGCCCCGGCGCCGCCACGCCGGCGTCCCGCGCACACCCTGACCGCCCGCGCGGTGTTGGCCACCTGCGCGGTGGCGCTGGTCTCGGTGCTGGTCACCGCGCTGGTCGCGGTCCCCCTCGCGGTACGCGGCGCCGAGCGGCGCGACCAGGAGGCGCTCGCCGCCCAGGCCCGGCTCGCCGCCAGCGTGCTTCGGGTCAGCGCGGCCCGGCAGCGCGACACCGCCGGGGAACGCCTGCTCCGCCAGCTCCGCCAGCAGGACATCGACGTGTACCTCATCCGGGCGGGCCAGGTGGACCGCCCCGGCCTGCCCCCGCAGGTGGTGACCCGGGTGGCGGCCGGCCGGGACGTCTCCGGCCGGCGGCTGGTCGCCGGCGAACGGGCCCTGGTCGAGGGGCGGGCGCTGTCCGGTGGCGACGGGGTGGTGCTCGCCCGCCCAACCCCCAGCGGGCCCTGGCGGCAGGTGCTGCGCAGCCTCTGGCTGCCGCTGCTCGCCGGGCTCGCCGCCGGGGCGGGCGCCGGGCTGCTGCTGGCCCGCCGGTTGGCCCGGCCCATCCGCGTCGCGGCCACCGCCGCCGCCCGGCTGCGCGCCGGGGACCGGGCGGTCCGGGTGCCGGTCGAGCCGCCGGACGAGGTGGCCGACCTGGCGTACGCGCTGAACGGGCTGGCCGCCGCGCTGGCCACCAGCGAGGGGCGGCAACGGGAGTTCCTGCTCTCGGTCTCGCACGAGCTGCGCACCCCGCTGACCGCCATTCGGGGCTACGCCGAGGCGCTCGCCGACGGGGTGATCGACGCCGACGGGGTACCGGCGACCGGCCGGACCATGCTCGCCGAGGCCGAGCACCTGGACCGGCTGGTCAGCGACCTGCTCGCGCTGGCCCGGCTGGAGGCGGCCGACTTTCCGCTGGAGCCGGGGCCGGTCGACCTGACCCGGCTGGCCGCCGACGCGGAGCGGACCTGGTCGGACCGGTGCGCGGCGGTCGGCGTGCCGTTCCGGGTGGAGGCACCCGCCGGGCCGGTGCCCGCGTACACGGATCCGGGGCGGATCCGGCAGGTGGTGGACGGGCTGCTGGAGAACGCGCTGCGGGTCGTACCCCCGGGGGCGCCGATCGTGCTGGCGGTCCGGCCGGCCGGCGCGGACCCGGCCGCCGGCGGCGTCGTCGAGGTCCGCGACGGCGGACCGGGCTTCACCGACGACGACCTGGCGGTGGCGTTCGAGCGCGGCGCGCTGCACCAGCGGTACCGGGGGGTGCGCAAGGTGGGCAGCGGCCTTGGCCTGGCGCTCGCCGCCGGTCTGGTCCGCCGGCTCGGCGGCGGCATCACGGCCGGGCACGCCCCGGAGGGCGGTGCCGCCTTCACCGTCCGGCTGCCCGGCGATCCTTACCTGACCCGAACATCCGCCTGACCATCCGCTCGTGCCCACGAGGCACGCTGAAGGCACCACGGACGAGAGAGGACAACCGATGGCACGTCAGGGAATTGTCACCGGCGTCACCGCGCTGCTCGCGGCGGCCGCGCTGGGCCTCGCCGGCTGCGGTCCGGCGCAGCTCGCGCAGGACTCGGCGAAGGAGACCGCGGTCGAGGTGGCCGCCGCCATGGGCGCGGACGGTCAGGCGCTCGCCGCGATGGGCTTCGACGCCGCCGACCTGGACGTGGACCCGGTCGCCGCCCCGGCGCCCTCCGCCTCGACCGGTGAGCAGGCCGGCCCGGCCCGGAAGGGCGAGCGGGGGCAGGAGTGGCGCAACCGGCACCGGGCCCGGGTGCTGCTGCGCAAGAACACCCTGCACGGCGAGGTCGTGGTGCAGACGAAGGACGGCGGTACGAAGACCGTCGCCGTGCAGCGCGGCCAGGTGACCGCCATCGACGACAAGTCCATGACGGTCAAGTCCACCGACGGCTTCACCATGACCTGGACGTTCGACGAGAAGCTGCGGGTGATCGAGCGGCGCACCACGGTGCAGTCGAGCGACATCAAGGTCGGCACCACGGTCGGCGTGGCGGGCACCAAGGACGGCGACGACGGGGTGGCCCGGCTCGTCGTGGTCCCGCTCAAGCAGCGCTGAGCGGGGAGCGGCGGCCGTCCCGGCGGGGCGGCCGCCGGTCGCCCGCGCGGCTCATGAACGACCTTCACACAGCTCAGGGGCGCTGCTCTCGCCGCAGCGGCGAGGCGCCGGGTTACGCTAGGGCCGACTTGCCGTCGCCACCGTGGAGAACCCGTGTGAAGCTCTCGATCCTCATGCCGGTCTACAACGAGGAAGAACGCATCGCCGATGCCCTGAAGCAGGCACTGGCGGTGGACTACCCGTGCGAGATCGAGCTCGTCGTGGTCGACGACGGCAGCCGGGACGGCACCGCGGAGGTCCTCGGCCGGGTGGACGACGCGCGGCTGCGGGTCATCAGCCACCCCCGCAACGCGGGCAAGGGGGCGGCGATCAAGACCGCCGTCGACAACGCCGAGGGTGAGTACATGGTCATCCTCGACGCCGACCTCGAGTACGACCCGCAGGACATCCCGAAGCTGCTGGAGCCGGTGCTCGACGGGCGGGCCCGCGTCGTCTACGGCAACCGGACCTTCGGCAGCCACAGCGCCTACAGCTTCTGGTACGTGATCGGCAACAAGGGCGTCACGACCGTGGCGAACGTGCTCTACAACTCGTACATCGGCGACCTGGAGACCTGCTTCAAGCTGATGCCGCTGGAGCTCTACCGGTCCCTGCACATCCGGTCCCGGGGCTTCGGCATGGAGGCCGAGGTCACCGGCAAGCTGCTGCGCCAGCGGATCCGTCCGTACGAGGTGCCGATCAGCTACCGCGCACGGGGCCGCGAGGAAGGCAAGAAGATCACCTGGAAGGACGGCGTCGAGGCGGTCTGGATCCTGGCCCGCGAGCGGGCCCGCCGCCGCCCGGTCGACGCCGCGCAGCGCTGACGCCGACCGGGGGCGGTCTCCGCCCTCAGGCGGACGGGGACAGGAACGCGTCGATCGAGCCACGCAACCCTTCGGCGTCCAGGCCGTGCCAGCGGGTGTGGTCCGCCGGCGAGCCGTAACGGCGCAGCTCCGTGCGGCCCACGCCGAGGGTGAGCAGCCGGTGCGGCCGGTCGGCCAGCGCCGCGCCGACCACCCGCGCCGACGTCCCGGCCAGGTACGGCTCGACCAGGATCACCTCGGTGCCGGCGAGGGCGCGCAGCCCGGCCGTGTCGAACGGGCGCGGCCGATGGGTGTACGCCACGGTGACGGCCCGGTCGGCGACCGCCGCGAGCGCCTGGTCCAGCAGCGGGCCGACCACCACCAGCAGCGGCGTACCCGGCCCGGCGTCGCGGATCACCCGCAGGTCGCCGGCGTCCGGGTAGGCCGCCGCGTTGCTCTCGGTGGAGAGCCGCACGTACGCCGAGTCCTGGCCGCACACCGCGTCCCGCAGCACGCCGGGCACCTCGTCCCGGTGGCCCGGCACGTGCACCGTCCAGTCGCGCAGCGTGTCGATCAGCGCCACGTCGGCCGGCCCCAGGTGGGTCCGCCCCGCCGCCGCCCGGTCGTACGACGCGCCGACGCTGACCAGCACCGCCGCCGCCCCCTGGTGGTCGAGGTCCAGTTTGATCTGCTCGTACGCCCGCTCGACCAGGAACGGCGCGTAGCTGTGCACGATCGGGCGCAGCCCGGTCAGCGCCAGCCCACCGGCCACGCCCACCATGAGCTGTTCCCGGATGCCGACGTTGATGACCCGCCCGGGGTGCCGCTCGGCGGCCGGGGCGAACGCGGCGGCCGAGATGTCGGCCAGCACGATCGCGGTCCGCGGGTCGTCCAGGTAGGTGCTTGCGGTGGTCACGAAGGTGTCGCGCATGGTCACTTCCCGTCGGTGACGACCGCGACGACGACGTGCGGCCGGTGGTGGTCGTGCCCGGTGAGGGCGGTGTGCAGGGCCGCGTGGTCGCGGCCGTCGACGGTCGCCGCGGTCCAGCCGTTGACGGTGAACCGGGCGGCCGCGCCGCCCGGCCAGCCGTGGCTGGCGGACCGGTTGTCCAGCACGATCGCGGTCAGGTTGCCGAGCCCGGTCGCCCCGGCGTACGCGATCGCCTCGTGGTTGGAGCCCTCGTCCAGTTCGGCGTCGCCGAGCAGCACGTACACCCGGGGGTCGGCCCGGCCCTGCGCGCGCAGGCCGAGCGCGGTGCCGACACCCAGGCCGAGGCCGTGGCCGAGCGACCCGGAGCCGATCTCCACGCCGGGCACCAGCAGCCGGTCCGGGTGGTCGCCGAGGCGGCTGTCCGGGCCACCCTGGTCGTCCAGCCACTCCACCGGCACGAAACCCTTGGCGGCGAGCAGCGCGTAGTAGCCGGCGACCGCGTGCCCCTTGGAGAGCAGGAAGCGATCCCGGTCCGGGTCGTCGACGGTCTCCGGGGTGATCCGGAGCACCCGGTCGTAGAGGACCTGGAGCACGTCCAGCGTCGAGTACACGTTGGCGCCGAACTCGCGTCCGGCGCGTACCCGGTCGAGCAGCGCGCCCAGCACGGCGGGGTCGGTGGCGGTGGTCGTCGTCATGCGGCTAGCCTCGGAGTTGAAGCGCACTTCAACTCAAGGCCCTGTGATGCACGAAGCACTCACCATCGGACAGCTCTCCGCCCGCAGCGGGGTGGCCCCCTCCGCCCTGCGCTACTACGAGCGGCTGGGGCTGATCCGGGCCGAGCGCACCGGCGGCAACCAGCGCCGCTACGCCCGCTCGGAACTGCGCCGGGTGGCGTTCGTCCGGATCTCCCAGCAGGTCGGCGTCTCACTGGAGGAGATCCGCGAGGCGCTGGACTCGCTGCCGTCCTCGCGTACGCCCACCCCGGACGACTGGGCCGCCCTCTCCCAGGCGTGGCGGGACCGGCTGGACGAGAAGATCCGGCTGCTCGGCAAGCTTCGCGACGACCTCGACGGCTGCATCGGCTGCGGCTGCCTGTCCCTGCAGCGCTGCACCCTCTACAACCCGGGCGACACGCTTTCGGCCGAGGGCCCCGGCGCCCGGCTGATGCTGCCCCGGCCCGCCGAGGCGGACGGCGACGCGGCCTGACCGGTCACCGGACCAGCAGCACCTTGCCCAGGTGGTCGCTCGTCTCGACCAGGCGGTGCGCGTCGGCGGCGTCGGCCAGCTTCGCCCGGCTGTGCACGATCGGCCGGACCGCCCGGGACTCGACCAGCGGCCACACCTGCTCGCGTACGCCCCGGACGATCTCCGCCTTCTCGGCCAGCGGTCGGGAGCGCAGCGCCGTGGCGTGGACCGCGGCCCGCTTCGCCAGCAGCATGCCCAGGTCCAGCTCGCCCTTGCGACCGCCCTGCATGCCGATAACCACCAGCCGGCCGCCGGTGGCCAGCGCCGCCACGTTCCGTGGCAGGTAGGCGGCGCCCATGATGTCCAGGATCACGTCCGCGCCCCGGCCGTCGGTGACCCGGCGCAGCTCCTCGACGAAGTCCTGCTCCCGGTAGTCGATGGTGTGCGCGGCGCCCAGCTCGCGCAGCCGCTCGTGCTTCGCCGCCCGCGCGGTGACCACCACGGTCGCGCCGAGCGCCACCCCGAGCTGGATGGCGAAGGTGCCGATCCCGCTGCCGCCGCCGTGCACCAGCAGCGTCTCGCCCTTCGCCAGCCGGGCCAGCTGGACCACGTTCGACCAGACCGTGCAGGCCACCTCCGGCAGCGCTGCGGCGTCGACCAGGTCGACGCCGGTCGGCACCGGCAGCAGTTGCCCGGCCGGCACGGCCACCTGCTCGGCGTAGCCGCCGCCGGCCAGCAGGGCACAGACCTCGTCGCCGACCGCCCAACCGGTCACCTCCGGGCCGAGCGCGGCGATCACCCCGGAGCACTCCAACCCCGGGTACGCGGGCGCGCCCGGCGGCGGCGGGTAGCTCCCCTGCCGTTGCAGCAGGTCGGCCCGGTTCACCGCGCTCGCCTGCACCTCGATGACCACCTCGCCGGGGCCGGGCTCCGGGTCGGGCACCTCGGACCAGACGAGGGCCTCGGGTCCGCCGGGTTTCGGGATCGTCATCGCGTGCATGGCCCAGTCTTACCCGATCCGGCCGTCCGTCCACGCCCGGGCCAGGATCTCGTCCACCGTCTCGTCCGGGGTCTGCTCGGAGGTGTCCAGCCAGAGCCCGATCGGGGGCGTGTCGGCCCGGAACTCGGCGTCCAGGTCGGCGACCGGCCAGTCCCCGTACCCCTGCTTGGGCCGCTCCCGCTCGCGGGCGGCGACCACCTCGGCGCGGGGCGCGAGCACCACCACCGCGAGCGGCCGGTGCCGGATCCGGTCGACCATGGCCGGCAGGTCCGCGCCGAGCAGCACGTCCTGGAGCACCACGGTGAAGCCCGCCGCCGCGTAGCGGTCGGCCGCGGCGGCGGCCAGGTCGTAGCGGAGCCGGAGCTGGCGCAACGCCTCGTCGGAGAGCTGGGCGGTCATCTCCGCCCGGCCGCCGACGATCATCCGGCGGAACACGTCGCCGCGCAGGTGCACCGACCGGGGTAGCCGCCGGGCCAGCAGCTCGGCCACTGTGGACTTGCCGGCCGCCATGATTCCGCTGACCAGCACCACCGTCGGGGTCTCCCACACGGCGGACATCCTTCCAGTGGGGGTGGGACGGCGGCTCGCCCGTTTCGGGGTCCGTGGCAGACTATGCACGGTCGCGTGCCCCGCGGGGACGCGTCCGGGAGGGTTCGCCTAGTGGCCGATGGCGCTGGTCTTGAAAACCGGTAAGGGCAGCGATGTCCTTCGTGGGTTCGAATCCCACACCCTCCGCACTCCCTGTTCGCGCCGCAGTCGGCGGCTGCGGATCCGGACACGGCGCGCTTCCGGTTCTTTCTGGCCCGTGGAGGGGGTATGAAGGGGCGCAGGAATTCGCGCGCACCCGGAAGGACCGTTTCGATGACCCTGGAACGACCGATCGCCCCGGACCCGTACGAGCTGCTGCCGACGGTGCCGTCGTTCACGCTGACCAGTGACGACGTGCACAACGGCGAGCCGATGGACGCGCGGTACGCGCACGGCAGCGCCGGCGGCGAGAACGTCTCCCCGCAGCTGTCCTGGTCCGGCTTCCCCGACGAGACCAAGAGCTTCGTGGTGACCTGCTTCGACCCGGACGCCCCGACCGGCAGCGGCTTCTGGCACTGGGTGCTGGTGGACGTGCCCACCTCGGTGACCGAGCTGCCCACCGGGGTGAAGGAGAGCGACCTGGGCGCCGCCTTCAGCATCCGCAACGACTACGGGGACACCGGCTACGGCGGCGCGGCCCCGCCGCCCGGCGACCGCCCGCACCGGTACGTCTTCGCGGTGCACGCGGTGGACGTGGAGCGCCTGGACGTCGGCCCGAGCGCCAGCGCGGCCTATGTCGGCTTCAACCTGGCGTTCCACACCCTCGCCCGGGCGGTCATCCGCCCGACGTACCAGATCAAGGAGTGACCGGCTGTCAGGAAGGGGCCCCGGCTGTCGCCTTTCGTCAGCCGGGGCCCCTTCCTTGCCAGTCAGCTCAGGCCGGGACGCGGGCGACGGCGAAGACGGACTGGCCGAACGGTGGGCGCAGCCGCTGCTCGGCCGCCTTGGTGGCGGGCAGGACCAGGCTGTCGTAGACCTTCACCATCGGGCCCTCCTTCGGCATCAGCCGGAAGACCTTGGTGGCCATGAAGTAGCCGATCAGGCCGAGGGCGTTCGCGTAGTGGATCTTCTCCACGGTGAGCCCGGCCTCGGTCATCGCCGCGGCCAGGGTCTTCTTGGTGTAGCGGCGGACGTGGCCGGTGGCGATGTCGGCCGGGCTCATCGCGAACTGGAACGCCGGCACGATGATGATCACGGCGCCGCCGGGCCGGACCAGGTCGCGCATGCTGCGTAGCGCGCCCACGTGGTCGTCGATGTGCTCCAGCACGTTGTAGGAGACGGCCGCGCTGTAGTCGGCGCGCTCGGAGTGCGGCAGCAGCATCTGCCGGACCTCGATGCCCGGTCGGTCGGCCAGCCGCTCCTTGAGCCGGACCAGCCGGTCCGGGTCCGCCTCGGTCGCGGTGATCCGGGGCAGGTGCTCGGACCACTCCAGGGCGTAGTCGCCCAGCCCGCTGCCGATCTCGATGGGGTTGTCACCGAGGTACGGCACGGCAAGCTCGACGAACCACCTGCGGTGGTTGACCGCCGTCGCCAGGCCCTCGAGCACCTCCGACTGGACGCGCTGATCCCCAGTGATTTCTGCCATGCGTCGATTCCTCACGATATGACTGACCCGCGCCTGGACCGACAGAGTCAACCATCCGGATGGATGGCAAGGGAATCGGGGCACCGGGGGTGGCCGAATTGCGGTCGGGGGTGGGCACGTGATCGGCGGTCGGCGAACCCGGCACATAGTACGCCAGTACCCAGAAACATGTCACGTCCCTGCCATACCCTGACTACGCTCTGAATTGTCATGACTACTCCTGAATCGGACGCCGGCCGGGGCGACGCCGTCGAGGGCGGGCCCGACGAGGGCGAACGGCCGGGGCGGGAGCGGTGGATCGACGGTGCCGCCGTGCTCAGCTTCGTGCTGCTCGCGTTCTGGGTGACCGCCCGGTTCTGGACGAACCCCGACGCCGGGGTGCGGGACAACCGCACCGACCAGGCGCAGTTCGAGTGGATGATGGCGCATGGTGCACGGGTCGTGACCGATTTTGCCTACCCTTTCACGTCGGACCGGATGAATGTGCCGGACGGCGTCAATCTCATGGCAAATACGTCCGTATTATCCATTTCTTTGCCAATGACGCCCATCACCGTCCTGTTCGGCCCGAGTAAGGCATTCCTGGTCTTTCTCGCCCTCGGCATGGCTGCCACTGGCGTCGCCTGGTATTTCGTCCTATCCCGGGTGCTGATCGGCGCCCGGGCACCGGCCTGGCTCGGGGCCGGATTCTGCGCCTTCGCGCCGGCGATGGTCTCGCACGCCAACGCCCACCCCAACATCGTCGGCCAGTTCGTGGTGCCGCTGATCGTCTGGCGGACGCTGCGGCTGGCCCGACCGCGCCGCTGGCTGCGCAACGGCGTCCTGCTCGGGGTGTTGATCGTCTGGCAGGCGTTCCTCAACCTGGAGATCCTGCTGATGACGGCGATCGGGCTGGGCGTGGTGGTGGCCGCGCTCGCCATCGGTCGACCGGAGACGCGCCGAGCGGCCCGACCCTTCTGCGCCGGACTGGGGGTGGCCGCCGTCGTCGCCGGGGCGCTGCTCGCCTACCCGCTGTACGTGCAGTTCTTCGGGCCCGGGGCGTACCAGGGACTGTCCCGGCTGATCCGGGGCTACCGCACCGACCTCGCCTCGTTCGTCGCCTGGTCCCGGGAGTCGCTGGCCGGGGACGCCCGGGGCAGCGTCTGGCTGGCCAAGAACGCCACTGAGGAGAACGCCTTCTTCGGCTGGCCGCTCGTCGTCCTGGTGGTCGCGCTGGTGTGGTGGCTGCGGCGCAGCGTCGTGGTGCTCGGCCTGGCCGCGGTCGGCCTCGTGTTCGCCCTGTTCTCCCTCGGCCGGGAGATCCGGCTCGACGGGCACGACACCGGCATCCCCGGCCCGTGGGCCGTGCTGGAGGACCTGCCGATCCTGCACTCGGTGGTGCCCACCCGCTGGTCGCTGGCGCTCACCCCGATCATCGGGATCCTGCTCGCGCTCGGCGCGGACCACGCCCGCCGGTTGGCCCGTCGCCATCCGGCCGCCCGCCCGCAGATCCGGTTCGCCACCGCGACCGTGCTGACCATGGCGCTGCTGCCGATCCTGCCCACCCCGCTCCCCGCGGTGCGCCTCGAGCCGACGCCCGCCTTCGTCACCTCCGGGGCCTGGCGGCCCTACCTGGCCGGCGGGCGGAGCGTCGTGACCCTGCCGCTGCCCGACACCACCTACGCCGACCCGCTGCGCTGGTCCGCCGAGACCCGGCTGGCGATGCCGCTGGCCCGGGGCTACTTCCTCTACCCGGACACCCGGCCCGGCGCCGGCCGGGTGGCGCTCTTCTCCGCGCCGCCCCGCCCCACCAGCACCTTCTTCCACACGATCCGCACCACCGGCGGGGTGCCGCCGATCACGCCGCAGGACCGGGTGGCCGCCGTGGACGACCTGCGCTACTGGCGGGCGGGCGCGGTGATCCTCGACCCCCGGGTGCGGCAGGCCGATGCGCTGGCGCGGGGCATGTCCGAGCTGACCGGCCTCGAGCCGAGGTTCACCGGCGGCGTCTGGCTCTGGGACGTCCGGCCGCTGGTCGACTGAGCGGGCGGCGGGCTCAGGCCGGGCGAAGGCAGCAGCCCTGGCAGATCTTCGGCCGGGGCAGCGTGAAGGCGAGGCAGCAGGTACGCCGCTGCACCGTCGGCTCACCGGCCGGGCCGGGCACCAGCTCCACCAGGTCGCTCAGGTCGAGGGCGTCGAGCAGGGTGCCGATGCTGGCGGCGGCGGAGCCGGGGAGCGCGTCCGAGGCGCGCAGGATGCCGTGCGAGATGCCGGAGGCGACCGAGCCGAGCAGCGTACGCGTGCCGAGCCGGACCTCCGTCTGGATGGCCGCGATCAGCGGGGCGAAGTGGGCGTCGAGGAGCGAGGCGCGCAGCGCGTCGAGCAGCGCCGCCTCGTCGGCGACCACCCGGACGTCCGGGTGACCGGCCAGGGCCAGCGGGTCACCGGGCAGCACGGCGATCGTGGTCGAGCTGCGCAGGCCCAGGGTGAGCAGCTGGTGATGGTCCTCGAAGTGGACCAGCACGTCGGCGGGGTCGAGCAGCGGCACCCGCCGGGCCGACGCCCAGCCGAGCACCACCGGCAGCGCGGTCCAGTAGCTGTACGACTTCCAGGCCAGCGCGGCGCAGGCGTGCGGCGTGCCGCCGAAGCGCCGGGTCGCGGCCCGCAGGAACTCGGGCAGCAGCGTGCCGTCGACCAGCCGGGTCGCCGGTGACCAGCGGGCCTCGTCGGTCGTGACCAGCAGGCCGGGGGCGAGCCCGGGCAGGTCGTCGGTGCCGAACATGGCGCGCAGGGTGGTGGTCACCGGGGCGAGCGGCGTGGCGGTGTCCCGCCTCGGCATCACCGCTGTCACCTGATCCGTCCCCTGTCTGGTGGTCCCCGCCGGTCGGCGTCCGCCGCCCGATCGAACTAAGGCTAGCCTAACCACAGCTCGTGGTCCGGGGAAAGTCGGGTCAGGGGGTGGATGAAGAGGTCCCGGTCACTCCGCCGGACGGGGCCGCGTGCCGCGTACTACCCGGCCGGGCGGGCGGGAAACGCCGCCGGAGCGGGCCGGCGGCGGCGCAAGCATCGATGATCACCGCTGAATTGTCAAGGTGAATGTCGAATACGAGGCAGTTTCCGTGCACGTTCGGCCACCGAGCGTGAAAATGGTCTTCCCGCATACGAGGAAGCCGATGTCGACCTCCCCCATCGAGCGTGCCGCCGAGTCGTTCGCGGCTGAACTCGTCCGGCACCGCACCGGCCGTGGGCTGTCCAAGAAGCAGTTGGCGACCCTGATGGGCTTCGACCCGTCCTACGTCAGCCACGTCGAAGGGCGCCGGCACCGGCCCACCGAGGACTTCGCCCGCCGCGCCGAGGCCGTCCTGGAGGCCAGCGGCGCGATCTGGCAGCGCTTCCGGGAGTACGACGAGCTGCGGCACGGCCGCTCCGGCGGGGCCCACCGCGAGCCGCCCGTCCCCGGCCAGTGGCTGCCGCCCGGCACCGGGCTGGTGGTGGAGCGGGAAACCGCGACCCTCACCCACACCGACGAGGGCTACCACTGCGTGATCCGGCGGGAGCTCTACAACGCCGGCACCGAGCCGGTCACCCGCTACCTGATCCGGGTCGCGGTGGACCGCTACCCCAACGACCCCGGCCGCTCCAACCGGCACCACCGGGAACACCCGCTCACCTTCGCCGAGCTGCAACTGGCGGCGTACCGCGACGACGGGGGCGGGCGCGAGCCGATGCACTGGCGGGCCAAGCACGACCGGGACGCGTCCAAGGAGATCTGGCTGCTCTTCGAGAACACCGAGGGACGCTTCCCGCTCTACCCCGGCGACCGGGTCACCATCGAGTACGCGTACCGGGTCGGCCGGGACAAGTGGGGCCCCTGGTTCCAGCGGGCCGTCCGCCTGCCCACCCGCCACCTCGCCGTCCGGCTCGACCTGCCCGTGGACCTCGACCCGAAGGTGTGGGGGATGGAGACCTCCCTCTCCTCCGAGGAGGGGCCGCTGCGTACCCCGATCCAACGCCACGACCGGAGCGGCCGGGCCATCTTCGACTGGGCCACCGACGACCCGCCGCTGAACGCCCGCTACCGGCTCCAGTGGCGGTTCCGCGGCCTGCCCCCGGACGCCGAACCCGACGGCACCGGCCCGGGCGTCCGGATCCGGGCGAGCGACCGGATGCGCGGCATCGGCATCGTGCAACGCGGCGACGACCTGCTCCGCCAGCCCGCCCGTCAGTTCGACCTGCCGCGCGAGGAACACGCGGCCCGGGAGGTCATCGACCGGCTCTCCGCCGCCCTGACCCGCCTCGACGAGCTGCACCCGTTCAACAAGGGGGTCGGCATCGCCGCACCGCAGCTCGGGCTGGGCTGGGCCGCCGCCCTGGTCCGCCCCGCCGACCGGGCCGCCGAGCCGGTCGTCCTGCTCAACCCGCGGGTGGTCGACACCGCCGGCGAGACCGACGAGCAGTACGAAGGCTGCCTCTCCTTCTTCGACCACCGCGGCCTGGTGCCCCGGCCCCTCCGGATCGACGTCGAGCACGCGCAGTGGAACGGCGGCCGGGTCATCACGTCCTTCGAGTACGCCATGGCCCGCCTGGTCGCCCATGAGATCGACCACCTGGAGGGGCGCCTCTACGTCGACCGGATGGCCCCGGGCGTGCCCCTGGTGCCGGTCGAGGAATACCGCCACACCGGCCGCCCCTGGCGCTACTGACCCGCCGAGGGTTCCGGTGCGCGGACCGGTTGCCGGTCCGGCCCGCGCACCGGCGAACGGGGGCCGGGTCGCGTGCCCCAGGGGCCAGGGGCACGCGACCCGGCTCGGGGGGAGAAAGGCCTACAGGTTGCCGAAGGTGTCGTATCGGATGTTGCCCGGCGGGACCTCGTCCGCGGCCAGCGCGCGCAGGGTGGCGCGGACCATCGGGGCCGAGCCGGAGACGTAGCAGTCGTGCGCGGTCCACGGGCCGTACCGGGTGACCACGTCGGAGATGTCGCCCAACTCGCCGTCGAACTCCAGGTCGTCGCTGCACGCGGGGGTCACCGACAGCCACGGGTGGCCGGTCACCAACTCCTCCAGGCCGGGCAGGCCGTACAGCTCCGCCGGCCGGCGGGCCCCGTAGAAGACGTGCACCCAGCGGGTCCGGTTGAAGCCGGTCAGCTCCTCCACCAGCGCCTTGATCGGCGCCAGCCCCACCCCGCCGGCCACGCAGAGGACGTCGCGGGTGGACGTCCGGTCCAGCGTCATCGACCCCATCGGCGCGGCCACCCGTAGCAGGTCACCCGGCTTGGTCCGGCGGACCAGCGCCCCGGACACCCAGCCCGCCGCGCCGGCCGGCGTCCGGACGTGGAACTCCAGCACGTTGTCGTCGTTCGGGGCGTTCGCCACCGAGTACGTCCGCCACACCCGCGGGTGGTAGCGGGGCACCTCGATGCTGACGTACTGACCGGCCTGCCAGGGCAGCGGGTGCTGGAGGGCGCGGACGGTCAGTACGGCGGTGTCCGGCCCGTGCCGCTCGTGGGTCAGCACCTCGGCGTGCCAGAACGGCGGGTTCTCGTCCGCCGTCGCGCCGGCGAGCATCCGTTCCGAGATGCTCGCGTACGCCTCCCGCCACACCTGGTCGTACTCCAGGTTCCAGCCGTCCCCCGCGGTGCTGCGCAGCGCGTCCAGCAGGGCGACCCCCATGGTCTCGTAGTGCGCCGCCTCGACGTGGTACTTGCGGTGGTCCCGACCCAGCGCGCGAAGGTACCCGTCGAAGCTCTCCGGATCGCCGACCGTCTGGGTGGCGGTGACGATCGCGTCCAGGATCCGGTGGCCCTGCCCGTTCATCTGCACCGGGAACAGCCCGCGCAGCGCGGGGTCGAGGAGGAACAACCGGGCGTAGAAGTGGCCGCTGAGCTGGTCCCGGTCGTCCTCCACCAGGGCCCAGCTCTCCTTCAGCAGCCGCGCGAAGTTCTCCACGGGGGCACGCTCCTTCTCCTCACGGGCGGATCGGCCCTCATAGAATCTCCACGGAGCGTGCGTGGTGGTCGCACAGAATGTGCGACCGGCTCATCCTCCTCCCGAGCCGGTGTCGATCGGCCCCCACGTGCGGCACAGTGGTCCGGTGACGGTTGACGAGATCACCCGCCCGGTGTCCCGCGGGACCCTGGGCACCGAGACGCTGCTGGTGCTCGGTCTCTCCCTCGGCCAGTCGGCGGTCTACGCCCTGGTCTCGCTGATCGCCAAGCTGACCGCCGCCGGCCCGCTCGCCAAGCAGACCGCCTCGCTCAACACGTCGGCGTCGGCCCGGCCCTACCTCGACCTGACGTACCAGCTCCTGGGGATCTGCTTCGCGCTGCTGCCGGTGCTGCTCGCCGTACACCTGCTGGCGCGCGACCCGGGCGACCCGGCCCGGACGCTCGGGGTGGACCTGCGCCGGCCCGGGTCGGACCTGGCCCGGGGCGCGGGCCTGGCGGCGCTGATCGGCCTGCCCGGGCTGGCGCTGTTCTGGGCGGCGGCACAGCTCGGGATCAACGCCACCCTGGTCCCGGCCGCCCTGCCGCACCTCTGGTGGGCGGTGCCGGTGCTGATCCTCGCCGCCGTGCAGAACGCCGTGCTGGAGGAGGTGATCGTGGTCGGTTACCTGGTCACCCGGCTCGGGCAGCTACGGTGGCGGCTCGGCGCGGTGGTCGCGGCCAGCGCGGTGCTGCGCGGCTCGTACCACCTCTACCAGGGCTTCGGCGCGTTCGTCGGCAACGCCGTGATGGGCGTGATCTTCAGCCTGTTCTTCCTGCGTACCCGGCGGGTGGCCCCGCTGATCGTCGCGCACACCCTGCTCGACGTGATCGCCTTCGTCGGCTATGCGCTCCTGCCCCGGTCCTGGTTCGGCTGGCTCTGACCGGCGCGGCCCGGCCGGTAGAGGACGACCGCCCGCGCCGCCAGCCGCTCCGTGGCGGCCGCGTCGCCGGCGGCGGCGGTGAGCAGCGCGGCGCCCGGCAGCAGCCGCGACACCAGCCGCAACCCGAGCCAACCGCCGGCCTGCGCGGCCAGCGGCGTCGCCAGCCGCCACGCCGCCTCGGCCGCCCGGGGCCACGGCCCCGCGGCCGGCGCGCCCGCCGATCGGACCGCGTCCAGCGCCGCCCGGGCGGTCCCGACGTCGGGGTGCACCTGGGTCAGCACCAGCAGCTCGGGCACCCGGTCCGGATGACCCGGATCCCGGCCGTGGACCGCCGCCAGGTGCAGCACCAGGTTGGCCTGGGTCCAGAGCACCGCGGTCAGCTCCGCCACCGGTGCCAGCAGCCCGGCGCCTGCGGCGAGCGCCCCACCCGCACCGGCCAGCCGGACGAACCGCCGGGTCACCAGCCGGGCCAGCCCGTCGGCGTCCGCCGCCGGGTAGGCCCCACGGGCCCGCCGCACCCAGTCCTCGGCGCGCGGCCCGAGGGTGTCCACCGCCGCGACGGCCAGCAGCTCCGGCGCGAAGCCCGGGTGGTCGAGCAGGCGCGCGCCCACCGCCCGCCAGCCCTCCCCCGGGGTACGCCCCGACTCCGCGATGACCTGGCTCGCCGAGGCGATGATCACCGGCTGAGCAGCCCTCGTCGTCTGCGGCGTGTCCGGCCCGGTGGCGGTCTCCGTCGAGAGGGCGGCAGGCGGCTGCGGGGCGTCCGGTTGCCCGGCGGTTGGCGGCTCGGCGGCGACCGTCTTCCTCGTCGCGGCGGTCTTCCGGGCGGGCGCAGCCTTCGTGGTCTTCGTCACCCGCCGGGTCCGAGCCGCAGCCGGGGGTTCCTCCGGAGCCTCGGCGCCGGCGGTGGCCGCCTTCCCCGCCGTCGCCTTCTTGGCCGCTGTGGCCGGCTCGATCGGTGTCGCCGCCTCGGCGGGTGCCGCCTTCTTCGCTGTCGCCGCCTTGGTCGAGGCGGCCTTCTTCGTCGGGGTCGTCTTCGTGTTCGTCGCGGCCGCCGGCGCGCGGTGGGCCGGCTTCGGGGTCTCCTCGGCCAGCGGGTCGGCCGGGCCGGTGTCCGCCGCTTGGGGATCGGCCCGGCGAGCGGGCGGCTCGGCGGCGGCGGTCTCCGCGGGCGGGCGTGGCCGGGGAGCGGCGGCGGGCGGCTCGGGTGTCCGGTCGGCGGCCGGGGCGGCCTGGGCCGGGTCGGGCGGCTGGAAGAGCACGGTGGGGGCCACCCTGGCCCGCCGGGCCCGGGGTGCCGTTCCGCTGCCGGCGTCGGCCTCGACGGGCGGTTCGGGCGTGGGCGGCGGGGTGAAGGTCGGCTTCGTGGAGCGGCTCCGCCGGGCGCTGGCGGCGGGCTCGCGACGGGGCGGATCGCTCGGCGGCTGCTCCTGCATATCGATGGAGCCTAGCCGTGGACGTGACGTCGCACACGGCGGAAACACCGGGGGTGCGACCTCCATCGGTAGTCGCTTTGCCCCGGGTGGCTGTCGACCTGTATCCTCGGGCGCGGTGGTCTCCGGGCCACCAGGGAGACTTCGCCTAGTCTGGTCTATGGCGCCGCACTGCTAATGCGGTTGGGGTCTTAAAGCCCCTCCCGGGTTCGAATCCCGGAGTCTCCGCGCGGAAGCCGGGTGTGTAGACTGGCCGAGCAACAAGCGCCCGTAGCTCAACGGATAGAGCATCTGACTACGGATCAGAAGGTTAGGGGTTCGAGTCCCTTCGGGCGCACAGAGCAGGAGAAAGCCCCCGACCCGCCAGAACGGCAGGCTCGGGGGTTCTTTCGTATCCGCCGAGATCAGCGCCTGGACGCTCGTGGGAGCCACGCTGGGAGCCACGACGCCCTCATTGCCCGAACAGGGCACGGGACATGGCCTCCGCAGCCGAGCGGCGGTCGCCTTTCATCAGGTGCCCGTACACATCCTTGGTGATCGCGATTGACGTGTGTCCGAGCACTTCCGAGACGACGTGCAGCGGGGTGCCCTGAGCCAGCATCAATGAGGCTCCGGAATGGCGAAGCTCGTGCGGGTGCCAATGCCCGAGTCCGGCGCGCCTGCACAGCGCCGAAAGCCGATGGGAGAAGTTGTCCGGATCCAGCGGTGTGCCAACCTCGCTCGGAAAGATCAGGCCGTGGTCCTGCCATGCCTCGCCGGCTGCCAGCCGTTCCTCAGCCTGCCGAGCCCGGTGCCGGCGCAGCAGCTCCACCAGCTGGGGTGTGAGGTAGAGGGTTCGCCGTGAGCGGCGGGTCTTGAGTTCGCTGACTACCAGGCAGGTTCGCCGGCCGGCCGCCGGATGGCGCTCCTTGATCCGCTTGACGCTGTGCGACACCGCCTGTGGAAGGACGCCACCTCAGGCGGCGGCGGGTGCCCCGCGCTGTACAAGACCGAGGGGGGCTACTTCGTGCAGGGCATCAAGCTGGACGACGAGACCCGGGCGCAGCTGCGCCAGCAGATGCCGGTCAAGTACCGTGTCTAGCGCCTGATCGCTGACCAAGATGCTGTAGTGATCACCAAAGACCCACGCCTCCGATGTGCGGACTCACGGCGGAGATGGGCTTCAGGTGGGGGTCAACGACGGACCGATGTGGCGTGGGTCCTGGCTAGGCGCGGGCCTGGCGGCGGAGGCCGAGGACGCCGGCGGTTAGCAGGGCGATGGCTCCGGTGACGAGTGTCCAGAACCACGTGGCGCCGAGAACCCCGGGCTGACCCCAGGCGCCCAGGGCTCTGAGCGACAGCATGGCGATGATCAGTGGGATAAGCAGCACCCCGGCCGCGATGGTGGCCCGGGCATCGACGGCAACCCACAGCAGGAAACCGGCCATCACGACAACAGTGGCCCCCGGTTGCAGGCCGATCGTCACGTCGTAGTCCGTCGGTAGCAGAAACACTGCGACCGGCACGGCGAGCAGCCAGGCCACGAACCGCCGCGTGCCCGGCGCTGGCCAGAGAGTTAACGGCACCATCAGCAGCGCGGCGAGCGGCAGCGGCCAGAGGGTTGAGTCAGTCATGGCGACGGCACGGATGAGCTCAAGCGGTGGATAATGGCGTTCACCGGTGACGCTGTCAACGCCGACCAAGACCAGGCGCAGAACGACCAGCGCGGCGGCGAGCGCGCTAAGCGTGGCCAGCAGGCCCAGTACGTATCGGCCGCCGGCTACCGCGACGACCGCCGAGGCGGCGATGACGGTCACCAGTGGATAGATGAGCTCAGACGGGTACTCCACGCCGTCCGTGACCATGCGGGGAAGGACTCGGCCGGTCTCGGCCAGGCTGCCCGCCGTGGCATACACCAGCAGCAGGAGCACAGCCAGCCGTAGCGACCCACGGAACCTTTGGCTTGTCGAACGCGCGTCGTGCGTTCTGGCACGGGTCTGCAATCCCCGTAGGACCAGCATCGCTCCCTCCCGCACCGTCGGGCGCCGCTGATCAGGGCCGGCCGCTTCCATGAGCGTGCCGATCATCTCAGCGCCGCGCTCACGTCGGTAGGGCCTGGGGTACGCCCGCAGCAGCAGCCGGTACCGCGCCTCAAGTACTTTCTGAGTCATGCCGGCCTCACCGCCCGAACGCGCAGCGCCGGCCGGTCGGTTACGACGCGCGCAGCCTGGATCATCCGATCGGCCTCGGCGCGAAGCACGGCAACGCCCTCGTCCGTGAGGTTGTAGTAGCGCCGGGCCCGACCGTTGACTACCTCCTCGTCGACGACGCGGAGAAGCCCTTCGGCGCTGAGCCGGTCCAGCGCCGCATAGAGCGTGCCGGCCGCCATGCGTACCCGACCGCCCGACAACTCCTCGGCGCGCTTGATGATCGCGTATCCGTGCAGTGGGCCGTCCATCAGCGCGGCGAGCGCAAAATAGCTCTGTTCGCGGATAGTCATGACGACAAAATACTCAGTCACGATGAGTATGGCAAGGTTGGCGCGGCAAGGTGGGAGTGTCACGCTCAGGCCCGCCACCTCGGCCCGCCGTACGGTGCTGCGGCGAGCTTGCTACCGGATGCCCGCTATGAAAAGCGCCTGGCACGTGTCGTCCTGTTGGAACGAATGATCGATGGTGGCTTTCGCTCCGGTCGGCGCAATGTTCTTGGTTCGGCCCAGCTACGGCATCGTGACCGGTGAGCCGATGTCTACGAGCCGATGACGAAGCCGCGTCCGGACGGAGGCGGCAGCCGGGCCAACTGCGGGCCACAAGTGGGGGACCGGCCGGGGTAGTCCAGGCCACTCAGGACGCCATGGCCAGCGTTCCAACTGGCCGGGACCGGGCCCTTGTGCGATTCCGAAGCTGACAGTCTGGGAGCCACGCGTGGGAGCCACCGGGGCGGACTGGACCGGACGGGACGGGACCGATCGAGTTGCCGAGCGCTTGAGGACCAGGACCAGGCGGACGGCATCGGACGGCCTTGGCATGGTCTTGGGAATCTACGGATCAGAAGGTTAGGCGTTCGAGTCCCTTCGGGCGCGCAGCAGGTCAAGGGCCGGTTTCCTGTCACGGGAAACTGGCCCTTGATCGTATTGACCCCCACGGCGGCTGATCCTGACGTGCCAGACTGCCGCTAGCATCGTCGGGATGGCAACGCGGCTTGTGCAAATCAACATGAAGGCTCGGGACGACTCCGCGCTGGGCGGTTTCTGGGCGGAGCTGCTCGGCTGGGGAGTGTCCAGCGAGGGACCCGGGGTGACCAACCTCGAACCCGAGGGCTTCGTCTACCCCGACCCCGTCGCTGTCTGCCTTGACCTCATCGTCTCCCCGGAACCCAAGACGGTGAAGAACCGCGTGCACGTCGACCTCGCCACCACGTCGGCGGACCATCAGGCGGAGCTGGTCACGCGCCTGAAGGATCTCGGCGCAACACCGGCCGACGTAGGCCAGGGCGACGTGCCATGGACGGTCATGGCCGACCCTGAGGGCAACGAGTTCTGCGTGCTGGACCCCCGACCGCTCTACCGAGACACCGGACCGATCGCCGCGGTGGTGGTCGACTGCGCGGATCCGCGAGCCATGGCCCGCTTCTGGGGCAAGGCCATGGACTGGACCCTGCACGAGGTGACCGACCACAACGCGGTACTGCGCTCCGCCAAGGGTGTCGGCCCATATCTGCAGTTCATCCGCACACCCGACGTGAAGACCGTGTGGAACCGCGTCCATCTCGACGTCCGCCCATACCCGGGTGACGACCTGGAGGCCGAGGCGGTCAGACTGCGGACTCTCGGCGCCACCGCGATCGACCTGGACCACGATGTCCCGTGGACGGTCCTCGCCGACCCCGAAGGCAACGAGTTCTGCCTCCTCGCCCCAGCCTGACCCAAACCCTCGCCAGCCCCTCACCACGGCCACCAGCCCGGACTTTGCGACGCACCCTAGCCGGCATTGCCTACGAGTAACACGGTCGACGGGCAGCCATCCATGTTCGACGTTCGGCTCCCCGAACACCTACCGAGGCGAGAAGAACGACCCTCAGCAAGTCACGCCATAATCTGGAGGCCTTGGCGCCAGGTGGGGTGTGTCGGGTGCCAGCCCAGTTCGCGCTTGGCCTTGGCGTTGGATGCGCCCCGCAGTTCGGTCATGAGCACGACGCCGGCCTGTCCGGCGGCCAGCCGTCCGATGAACCGTGGTACGCGCATCGGTTTCTTGGCGCCCAGCATCGCTGCCAGTTCCGGCAGCCATTCGGCGACCGGGGAGGGGTCGTCATCGACGATGTTGTAGACGCCGCGGCCGCCGTTCTCCACCGCTGCGACCGTGGCCTCGGCGGCGTCGGCGATGTGGACGAACGACCACACGCCGCCGCCGTCGCCGACGACCGGGAACTTGCGTTTGCGGATCATCTCAAGTTGCTCGGAGCCTGGCGCCATGGAGGTGCCGGGTCCGTAGAACGCGCCGTAGCGCAGCACGATCCCTTCGGTCCAGGCGGCGCCCAGCACGGCCTTCTCCAAGTGCTCGATCGCGGCGATCATCGGGGCCATCTGGCCGACCGGTGAGCGATCCAGGGGGTCTTGTTCGTTCTTGACCGGCCCGCCGGTCCGCGTGTAGGTGAAAGCGCCGTTGCTCTGGGCGACGAACCGTCGTACTCCTGTGGCGCGTGCGGCCGCGAGCAGGTTGTCGGTGCCCTCGATCCGCAGCCGGTCGGTGGCGGCGAAGCTGCGTTCAAAATGGCGGGTGTCGACGTGCCCGATGGCGGTCAACTGGTTAACGATCACCTCGGGGGTCGCCTGGCGCACGGCCGCCTCAACCTGGGCGCGATCCAGCGCGTCGGCGATGACCGGTACCGCGCCCAGCTGTGATGCCCTGGCCTTGTTGGATTCGCTGCGGATCATGGCGAACACCTGGTGTCCCGCATCGACCAGACGCGGCACCAGTTCCTTGCCCATCGCTCCGGTCGCTCCTGCCACCAGCACCCTCATCGTCGGCTCCCTTGCTGTCCGGTTCGGATTTGTCACTTGAACCGGATGGCCCGCCGATTCCTGACAGGAGCCAGGGTGATACACGTCACATCGTGAGCAGGGGCTCCCCATGGTGAGCCGCCGCCCACTGCTCGGTCGCGCGTTCGAGCTTGTCGGGGTTTGCCTGGGTACGGCAGGCAGTGATGCCCTCGGCGGTGACCTCCAGGCACATGATGGCGACGACCCGGCCTTCCACGACCGCCACAACGGCGGGTTCGCCGTTGGCGGTCCAGGCGTATATCTCGGGCGAGCCGCCGACGATGGTGCGCTTCGCCTCGGCGGGCTTGACCAGGCCCCACACGAACTTCGCGACCGCGACGGCTCCCTCGAACGCCTTGGTGCGTGCCGGAACCTTCCCTCCGCCGTCGCCGATGGAGATGGCGTCCTTGGTGAGCAGGCGTACGAGCTCATCGGTCTGGCCACTGGTGGCGGCCGCGAGGAACTCCTCGACGATCCGCTGGGCGGCGGCATGGTCGATGTCGCTGCGGGCTTTGCCGTACGCGACATGCTTCTTGGCACGGTGAAAGATCTGCTGGCTGGCGGCCTCGGTGATGTCGAGGATCTCGGCGATCTCCCGGTGCGGGTAGTCGAAGGCCTCCCGCAGCACGTACACCGCCCGTTCGTTGGGGGACAGGCGCTCCATGAGGGTGAGGACCGCGTACGAGACCGATTCGCGCTGCTCGGCGGTGTCGGCCGGGCCGAGCATCGGGTCCCCCGCGAGCAGCGGCTCGGGGAGCCATGCGCCCACGTAGGTCTCACGGCGTGCCCGCGCGGAGGTGAGCTGGTTGAGGCACAGGTTGGTGAGAACCTTCGTCAGCCAAGCCTCGGGGACCTCGACGCGGTCGACGTCGGCGGCCTGCCAGCGCAAGAACGTCTCCTGCACGATGTCCTCTGCCTCGTTCGCGGAGCCGAGGAGACGGTAGGCGATGGCCTCCAGACGGGGCCTCGACAGCTCGAACCGGTCGACGTCATCCACCGTCAAAGGCATGACCTGATCATATTTCCCGCAATGCCTCCAGCTGATCACGGCCCCACTCGTGGATCGAGGCCATCCGGACAGCGAACACGCTGCTCCTCCCCACGAGGATTGGCGCAGCGGTGGCGTGGAGGCGATCGGAGGGGTCAACACCAAGATCAGTTGGTGAAGCGTCAGATGTCCAGGCGTGTCGGCTTCCCACTCCTACGACACCGCATCCAACTCGGCTGACGTCGCCCTCCGTCACCACCGAGAGTGAGACAGCCGAAAGTTGAGAAAGAGCCGTTCACGAGACGGCCCCCTTCTCGGAGCCCTTGGAATCCAGGAAGAGTCCGAGGGCCTCGACGACGAGGCGGTGGTCGTCGAGTTGGGGCAGTCCTGAGACGGTGACGGTGCCGACCGGTCCGGTGCCCCGGAGGATGATCGGGAAGCAGCCGCCGTGCGCGGCGTACCGGGCCGCTTCGAGGTGGGCTTGTTCCTCGAAGGTGGTGCCGCGGTCGCGGTAGGTCTGGCCCACGAGGTAGGAGCTGTGTCCGAACCGGCGGACGACGCGGATCTTGCGTTCGATCCAGTCGTCGTTGTCGGCAGAGGTGCCGTGCAGTGCGTAGTGGAAGAGTTGGTGGTCGCCGAGGCGGATGTCGACGGTGACAGCGTGGCCGCGCTCTCTGGCCAGCCCGACCAGGCGAGTTCCCAGGGCCCAGGCGTCGTCATGGTCAAAGCGGTCGAACTGGAGGCGTTCTTCCTGCTCCTGAAGCTCCGGCGTCACGGCGTACCGTTCCCTTCCTCGATCGTCAGAACGATCTAAGCAGAGGAAGAGCCGGCGAGCGGAACGTTCATCGTGCCGTACGTCCGTCAGTAGATCTGGGTCATGCCGGCATCCGCTTCTGGCACCCCGCTGCGTCAAGAGGCGGGGAGGGTTGTTCTAGGCTGGGGTGTGGCGGGTCCGGGAAGTGACTTTTCCGAAGTGTCGATCTCGGGGTTTGGGTCGGCCGCGCTGGATTGCAGAGTCGCCCCCGCGTGTCCTCCCGGACCCGTCCTGACCAGGTTCGCGTCGGCCACCATCTGCCGGTGGACGATGTCGGACAGACGCCGCTTCAGTGCCCGTAGGACCTCCATCGGGGTTTTGCCCGCGGCCGGTCTGCGCCGGTAGCAGCGGTGTCCTTCGGTGTCACGGCGCAGCCAGCGACCTAGAGGCGGTAGGTTGCCCGCCGACGAAACGTCCGGTCATGTCGATGAGGGGTCGTCAGTAGAGGGTGCCTTCGTGGCCGCCGATCGGAGGCTCACCGGGTGGCGACCACGAGCGCGATGACGCCGAAGTTCATTCGGATCTGTGTCGCGCCTGCTCCAGGTTCGACTGGTGGGGGCCGGAGAGCCAGTCTTGATCAAGACGCGCGTCGACCGGTTCCTCTCCTCGCCGCAGCGCGTCGATGTAGGCATGATCGGCGGCAAGGCGGGCCGCCACCTCGGGACCCTCGGCAATGGCCCCGTGGCCGGGGACCAGGACATCGACGTGCCGGGCAGCCTCACCCAGCCGCTCGAGTGCCGTCTCGTAGGCGCCCACCTGATCGGGGCGGCGGGGGTCCAGGAGCGGGATCAGGACGTCGGAGAGCATGTCGCCGGCGAGCAGGACGCCACGGTCCGCGAGGAGGACCGCGGCGTGGCCGATGGCGTGCGCCGGATGCTCGACGATCTCGCCCGGCACGGGTCCCCGGTCCGCGGGCAGCGGGGTGAGGAGCCCGATCAGCTCGAGAGGGATGCCCGATGCGCTCTGCGCCGCCATCTTCTGCGCCCGCTCTCGGGCTTCACGGGCAGCCTGGGCGCCGGCGGGGGTGGCGTAGCGCGGCACGTCGCCGAACCGGGAATGCCAGAGCAGGTGGTCCCAGTGGGGATGGGTGGAGAACCCGGCGACCACCGGAATGCCGAGCCGGTCCACGTCATCGGCGAGCTGGTTCAGATCGGAACCGTCGATGCCGGGATCGACCAGGATCAACCCACTCTCCCCGCGCACCACGATGGCATTGCTCCAGACCCACTCGCTCTGCCGGACCCAGACGCCGTCGGCCACCTGATTCAGCATCGGTTCACTTTGTCAGGTGTCTCCGTCCGGCGCGAGGTCCGACACCCTTCGGGACCGGAGGGCGTCCCCCGAAACGTGCCGCGATCAGCGCGCTGAGGTGTCGCAGATCAGCTGACGGACACGTGTCGTAGATCAGTCGACGGAGGACAGTGGCACGGACCGCGTTGTCTCGCCGCATCACACGCCCGACGAATCCGTCCCAGCACCTGCTTCACAGCGGGCCTGGCGACCAAAGACTGCTAGCCGACGTCGATGCCGCAGGCGGGGGCGGTCCGCCTGGCCTCTCGTGCAGCTTGACCCGTGAGTTGCCCGGCCACCGCCGGGTGAACGCCCCGCCGGTAGTGGCCGGGAAATGAGTCGCTTCGGCGGGCAACCGGCCCTACCTTCGCTGCCATGAAGCTTCTCTCCGTCAATGTGGGCAAGCCTCGGCCCAATCCGTGGAAGAAGCTCAGCACGACAGGAATTGACAAGCGACCTGTTCCCGGCCCGGTCGCTGTCGTCGCCCCCGGCCCCAAGGGCACCGGCGAAGTCGGTCTCGTGGGCGACCGTGTCTACGACGTGAAGCACCACGGCGGTCCCGACCAGGCTGTCTACGCCTACGCCCGCGAGGATCTCGACCGCTGGGAAGCCGAGTTGGACAGGCCGATCACAAACGGTGGCTTTGGGGAGAACCTGACGACCATTGACCTCGATGTCAATCGCGCGTTGATCGGCGAACGCTGGCGGATCGGGTCGGATGTCGTCCTGGAGGTGTCATGCGCACGGATTCCGTGTGCGACATTCCAGGGCTGGCTGCAACAGCACGGCTGGATCAAGCGGTTCACGCAAGCCGCGTTGCCGGGCGCGTATCTGCGGGTGATCGAGCCAGGCCATGTCCGCGCCGCCGACCCGGTCGAGATCATGTACCGACCCGCCCACCACGTGACCGTCGAGCTCGTCTTCCGCGCGATGACACTCGAACCGGAACTGTTGCCGCAACTGTTGGCCGCCGAGGCACTGCCCGAGGAAGAAAGGGAACTGGCCTGCAGGCGGTGTCCCTGAGGAGGGCCGAGTTTCGAGGCTGGCCCGCCTGCCAGGTCATGTTGGCGGCGTACGAGCGGATGCCGTACACCTACAGGTGCCCCGTGTCGTTATCGGCAGTTCCGCCGGCCGGGCAGGCCGATGATCAGGGCGGCGCCGACGGTCAGGTGCATGCCGAGCAGCGCCAACCGGCTGCTGGTGCCGACGCCGCTGCCCAGTGGGCCGGCCAGCGAGAGCACCAGCACGATCGACGCGATGATCCGGAATGTCCGGGCGGGGCGGCGGACGATACGTTCCAGCAGCGCGAGTAGGCCCAAGGCGGCCAGGCCGGCGATCAGCGCGGCTGCCACGACGGCGGCCGGGCCGATGTGCTGGGTGGTGTCGCCTTGGCGGACGGCGAGGTCGATGCCGGCCCAGGGGTCGTTGACGACCCACAGGAGGAGAGCGCCGGCCGCTCCCGCGGCGACGGTGATCGCGCGGCCCGTACGCCGTGCGGTGGTCCTGGTCGTGTTGGTCTGCTGCGTGTCGTTCGTCATGCCGATGAGCGTCGCGGTCCGCGCCGGGTGGCCACATCGGGCCGCGAGCTTCGCCAGTCCTCTCTTAGGAGAACTCGATCACCAACTTTGGAAGGTGTCGGCGCCCGACGCCGCCCCGTTAGCCTCGCCGGGTGAACAGCTTCTCCCTCGGGCCGGAAGACTGCGACCGCCGCCCCGGCCTGGCATCCCTCGCTGCGATGCTGGGCGTGTCCGGCGTGCTGATCGCCGCGACGATCCTGGGCTGGTGGAGCGACCGCCCGCCCGGGCCGCTGCTCGCGCTCGACCTCGCGGCCGGCGCGCTGGGCTGGCTGCTGGCGCCGCTGACGCTGTGGCGGCCGGTCGCCACCACGGCCGTGCTCACCGTGCTGGCCGCGGTGTCGCCGGCGGCCACCCCACCGGCCACGATCGGGGCGCTGCAGGTGGCGCGGCGCCGGCGCTCCCCGGTTGCGATCGCGGTGGCGGTGGCCGGGCTCGCCGCGCACGCGGTCCAGGGGGCCTGGCGGTCCAACGGCGGCATTTCGTACGGCTGGTGGCTGGCGCTGGTCACAATTGGCTACGGTGCGCTGCTCGCCTGGGGTGCGTGGGCGCAGGCCCGCGAGGCGCTGATCCGCTCGCTGCACGACCGGGCCCGCCGCGCCGAGGCGGAGCAGGGCCGGCGGGTGGCCGAGGCGCGCATGCTGGAACGCCGCAAGATCGCCCGGGAGATGCATGACGTCCTCGCCCACCGCCTGTCGCTGCTGGCCACGTTCGCCGGCGCGATGGAGTACCGTCCGGACTCCTCCCCCGAGCAGTTGTCCCGGGCCGCGGGGGTCGTCCGGGACGGCGTGCACCAGGCGCTCGACGAGCTGCGCGAGGTGATCTCGCTGCTGCGCGACGACGACCCGCCGGACAGCGACGGCAGCCGCCCGCAGCCGGTGCTGGCCGACGTCCCGCGCCTGGTCGAGGAGTCCCGCGACGCCGGCACCGAGGTGCTGCTGCGCGAGGCGGTGGACGGGCCGGCCGAGGCGCCCCCGTCGGTGGCCCGCACGGCGTACCGGGTGATCCAGGAGGGCCTGACCAACGCCCGCAAACACGCCGCCGGCCAGCCGGTTCAGGTCGCCCTGCGCGGCGGACCCGGCGCGGGCCTGGAGATCGACGTCCGCAACGCGCTGACGCCGGAGGGCACGGCGCCGCCCGGATGGTCCGGGGGCGCCGGGCTGGTCGGGCTCACCGAGCGGGTGCACCTGGCTGGCGGGCGGCTCGACCACCAGGTGGTCGGCGGGGAGTTCCGGCTGCACGCGTCGATACCATGGCCGGCGTGACCCCGCCGGTGCGCGTGCTCGTCGTCGACGACGACGCGCTCGTCCGCGCCGGGCTGACCATGATGCTCGACGGCGCCCAGGGCATCGCAGTGGTCGGCGAGGCCGCCGACGGCGACCAGGTGCCGGCCGCGGCCGACGCACACGCCCCCGACGTGGTGCTGATGGACCTGCGCATGCCCCGGGTCGACGGCATAACCGCCACCCGCCGCCTGCGGGCGCGCCCGCGGCCGCCCGAGATCATCGTGCTGACCACGTTCGACACCGACGAGAACATCTTGCACGCGCTGCGCGCCGGGGCCAGCGGCTTCCTGCTCAAGGACACCCCGCCGGCCCGGATCGCCGAGGCGGTCCGGCAGGTCGCGGCCGGCGAGCCGATCCTGTCCCCACGGATCACCCGCCGGCTGATGGACCGGGTCGCCGTCCAGGCCGGCGCGTACGCCCGGGCCAAGGCCACCCTCGCGGTGCTCAGCCCCCGCGAGCACGACGTCGTGGTGGCGATCGGCCAGGGCAGCAACAACGCCGAGATTGCCGCCGCGCTCGCCATGACCCTGGCCACCGTGAAGACCCACGTGTCGCACATCCTGACCAAGCTCGACCTCGACAACCGTACCCAGATAGCGCTCCTCGCCCACGACGCCGGCCTCGTCTGACTGCGTGCCCCCCGTACACAACGTGTCGTAAGGTGCTGCCCAAGGTGCATCAGCGGGCATTGGTGGTGTGCGGGATCGGATTCAGGTCCTCATCTCGGACCGCTCCTACCTGATCCAGGCCGGCTGCCGCGCGGCGTCGAGGTCGGGTCGGCAGCCGGCGTGGCACTGCGTCGCGGTGCCCGGGGCGTGCCCTGTGCACCTGTAGGGCAGCCACGGACGACAGGACGAGCAGGCCACCGGTTATCTGCACGGGGGTGAGGATCTCGTCGAGCGTGAACGCCGCCAGCGCCGTGGTGACGACCGGTTCGAACGTCGACAGGATGGCTGCAGTCGAAGGGCCCGTCCGCCGCAGGCCGGCGAAGAAGGTCAGCATCGCCAAGACGGTGGAGACGACCGCGATGCACGTGAGCCAGAACCAGCCCGGTAGCCCAAAGCTGAGGTCGATCCCGCCGTTCACGAGGGCGCGTGCGCTCAGGGTGAGGGCGGCCCCTGCCATCACCAGCGCGGACAGCATCACCGGTGGCAGCCGGTGGACGACGGTGTCAGCAACGAGGATGTAGACGGTGTAGGTGACGGCGGCGCCGAATGCCAGGGCCGCCCCGAGCGGGTGGAAGTCCACGCCGCCGGTACCGAGGAGGACGAGCAGCGTCCCGCACGAGGCGGCCACCAGTGCGGCGCAGCGGCCGGGTGTCAGGCGGTCCCGGCCCAGCAGGACGGCCGTGAGGGTGACCAGCAGCGGGTAGGTGTAGAAGACCAGGGACAGCAGCGAGGCGTCCATCAGCTCCAGGGCCGCGAAGTACAGGGATGCCTGGGTGGCGTACCCGACGGCGCCCAGGCCGAGGGCCGTCACCAGCAGACCCAGGGTCACTCGAGCGGGACCCGTCCTTCGGTCTGGGCTCGCAGAGCCGCGCCGCAGACCCGGCCGCAGGAGCAGCAGCATCGCGAGCAGGCCCGCGGCAAAGCCGAAGCGCACCAAGAGCAGCGCTTCAGGCGTGACGCCCGCGGCGTACGCGAGCTTCCCGAAGATCGCCATGGCGCCGAAGCACGCGGCTGACAGAAGGCACAGCGCGGGACCCATGTCCTAGAGCATTGGCGCCTATACACTTCAGGTCCAGTGACGATATGTGGACCTGATTCATTAGTATTTCTGCATGGTGACGCTGGATCTTCGTCGGCTCCGTCTGCTCCGCGAGCTCGAGGAACGAGGGACCCTGGGCGCGGTGGCCTTGGCTCTCGGCTACAGCCCTTCCTCGGTGTCCCAGCAGTTGAGCGTTCTGGAGAAGGACGTCGGCGCGCGCCTGCTCGAGAAGGCCGGCCGTGGTGTGCGGCTCACCGACGCCGGGCGTCTGCTCGCACAGCACGCCCGAGTCCTGTTGGCAGCAGCCGAGGCGGCGTCAGCCGATCTGGCGGCGCTGGGCGGTGAGGTGCGGGGCACCGTGCGCGCCGGCGGTCTGCAGTCAGCGGCTCGCCGCCTGCTGGTTCCCGCAGTGGCCCGCATGATGGTCGAGCACCCGCAGGTACGCACCGAGGTCTCCGAGCTCGAGCTCGAACAGGCGTTACCAGGACTGCGGCTCGGGGCGGTCGACCTGGTGATCAGCGACGAGTACGACGGTCACCCACGCCCCCGGCCGGCAGGGCTGCGGTTCACGCTACTCCACGAGGAGCCACTGAAACTGGTCCTGTCACCCGGGCATCGGCTGGCCAAGCATGGAGGACCTATCGCATTGTCGACGCTGCGGGATGAGGTCTGGGTTGCCTCCGATGCGGGCACCGGCCATCACGACATGGTCGTGGGAAGCTGCCGGTCCATCGGCGGCTACGAACCCGACGTGCGGCACCGGTCCAGCGACGCGGACGTCCAGCTCGAACTCGTGCGCACCACCGGAGCCGTCGCGCTACTGCCGGCGCTGACACTGCCCGCGGCCGACCCAGCCCTTGCGGTCCGTGACGTCGCCGAGGAGAAGCTCGGACGTCGACTGGTCGTTGTCCTCCGAGACGGCCCCGCTGCCCCCGCGCTCGCGGCCTTCCTGGCCGTCGTGACTGATCAGGCCCGCAATCTAGCGCAGAACCCGAAGACTGAACGGCATGAGGAAGCTGGGTAGCTCGTAAGGCGGTGCGAAACCGCCGCCGAGCCTCCTTCCAGCTCTTGCCACGCCTATCGAAGTTCGATAGCTTCCCATCGCAACTCGATGGAAGGATGGGCCATGGGAAAGCTGACAGTGGGTGCGCTGCGCGCCGTGCTCGTGGTGGTGCTCGCCGGCACCGTGTTCGTGCAGGCATTGATGGTGTGGGCGTTGGCCACCGACCCGGAGGACGGGTCGCTTCCGCTGACCCCGCTGCGCGTGATCACGATCCTGGGCATGGTGTCGGTCCAGGTCGCCCTGGTCTGCGTATGGCGGCTGGTGACGATGGTGCGACGCGGAACCGTGTTCTCCCACGCCGCCTTCCGGTACGTGGACGTCGTGATCGGCGCGATCGTGGCGGCGGCCCTCGTGTGGTTCGCGGTCACGATCCTCAATGCTCCGGGCCAGCGGGCCGACCCCGGCATCACCGTCATCATGGGCGGGGTTGGCGTGGCCATCCTGGGGGTCGCGCTCATCGTGCTCGTGCTGCGGATGCTGCTCGCCCAGGCCGTCGCGCGCGACGTCGAAGCGGCGCAGATGCAGGCCGAGTTGGACGAGGTGATCTGATGCCGATCGCCGTCGACATCGACGTGATGCTGGCCAGGCGGAAGATGTCCGTGGGCGAGCTCGCGGACCGCGTCGGGATCACGCCCGCCAACCTGGCGGTACTCAAGAACGGCCGCGCCAAAGCGGTGCGCTTCGCGACGCTCGCCGCGCTCTGCGAGGTGCTCAAGTGCCAGCCGGGCGACCTGCTGCGCTGGGAGGCCGAGGACGCCGCGGGCGAATGACGTGCCCCAGGGCGGGCGTGGAAACGCCTGGCACCACCGGCCCGTGACACGGCTAGGCGTCTTCTGTGGATAGACGACTGGCGGAATCAGCCCTCGTCACGGTGTCCTCCGGTGCACGCCGGGTGAGCACCAAGGGGGCGTCCTCGGTGATGGCGATCGTGTGCTCGGAGTGGGCCGTGCGTGAGCCGTCGGCCGACCGGATGGTCCAGCCGTCGGCGTCATAGACGATCCGGTCGGTCGTGCGGGCGAACCAGGGTTCGAGCGCGAGGGTCAGGCCCGGCCGGAGCGTGAGGCCGCGCCCTGCCCGGCCCTTGTTCGAAACGTGGGGCTCCTCGTGCATGGTGCGGCCGAGGCCGTGGCCACCGAACTCGGTGTTGACCGGATAGCCGTAGTCGTGGGCTACCGCCCAGATGGCCGCCGAGATGTCACCCAGGCGGTTGCCCGGACGCGCCATCTCGATCGCCGCCTCCAACGCTTCCTCGGTGGCGCGGATGATCCGCAGGTCCTCCTCGGCGGCGGTCCCGACGACGACCGTGCGCGCCGAGTCGGCCACCCAGCCGTCGACGCTGACCGCGAGGTCCGCGCTGAGTACGTCGCCGTCACGCAGCGTGTAGTCGTGGGGTAGGCCGTGCAGGACGGCGTCGTTGACCGACAGGCAGATGACGTTGCGGAACGGGCCGCGTCCAAAGGACGGCGCGTAGTCCCAGTAGCACGACTCCGCCCCGCGCCGTTTGATCATGCCGCGCACGTGGTGTTCCAGGTCCAGGAGGTTGACGCCCACGTCGGCGAGCTGGCCGACCTCGGAGAGCACCTCGGCGACGAAACGCCCGGCCACGTGCATGCATTGGATCTCCGCAGGCGTCTTCAGTTCAATCACGAATACCTCGCGTCACAGGGCATTGGTATAGTTATACCGGCACGCTAACACTTGCCGGTATAGTAATACCAGCCATATCCTGGGAGCATGGTCCGCCAACCGCTCACACCTGAGCAGATCGAAGCCGGCAGGCGTCTCGGCGCCCTGCTGCGCCACGCGCGAGCGGGACGCGACCTGGCGGAGGTCGCGCATGCGGCTGGCATCTCGCCGGAAACCCTGCGCAAGATCGAGACCGGACGACTACCCTCTCCCGGATTTGGCACGATCATCTGCCTCGGTGAGGCGCTCAACCTGCCGGTTCAGGAGTTGGCAGCCACCTGGCGTGGCAGCGACCTACCGCTGGAAGCCGTCTCGTAGCCGCTGCTCCACCCGTCCACGGACTCGGCGTGCGTCGGCGTCAGCCGACCCGCCAACCGGCCGGGTCGACACCGCCGGGCACCGGCGCCGCCGGGCCGTAGGGCTGCCGGGTGAAGACGAAGGTGCCGAGATCAAGGTGGCTCACCGCGTGGCGAGCCGGTGGACCAGCGCACGTCTGGTATCGGGTAGCAGGTCCGTCTGGATCGGCGACATGCGGGCAAACCTACCGGGCCGTCGCACGGCCCGGAGCGGTCGGACGTCGGTGACGGGTTCGAGACCGGCAGATCCGCGCCGGACCGTACTGAGCAGGTGGTCAGGCGGTCCAGACCGGGTACCCGGCGGCCAGGGCGGCGGCCTGGTACGCCGGCGGCACGGTGTCCTCGGCGACCACCTCCACCGGCCACTTCTCCTGCAGCGAGGTCCACAGGCTGGACGTCAGGCCGGAGTGCGCCTTGAGTTCGTCCGTGCCCTCGGCCACCGGCAGCACGTACACCCACGTCGGTCCGTTGGGGGCGCCGTCGAAGGAATCGCGCCAGGCCCGACGCAGCCGCTGACCGCCGTGCCGCGGGGCCTCCGCGGACAGGAGGCTGTCCGCCCGGGACGGGTCGGGGGCGGTGGCCGGGCCGGTCGAGCTGAACCGGTACGGCGGCGATGACAGCTCGGCGACGACCGGCACGTTGCGCAGGTCCGGGCTGTCCGGGTCGCCGAGGAAGGAGCGGATCAGGTCGTGTTCCTCGGCGGTGATGCCCACGTGCTCGTACGCCAGGTTGAGCAGGAGGGTCGCGTCGGCGAGGTCCCACTCACCCGCGGCGTACTGGTCGCGCACGGCGCCCAGGGTGTCGTCGGACAGCCGGCCGGCGAGCCGGGCGCATACCTCGGTGACCGCCGCGTAGGTCTTCTCATCCATGGCGCTCACTTCTTCTTGTAGTCGCCGAGCACGGTGGTGGTGACGTTGCCCTGGGCGTCCTGGACCACCCTGACGATCTTGTTGCCCTTCGGGCCCTCCCACGTCCAGCTGCCGTCGCCGCCGACGTCAGGGTGACTGTAGCGGGGCGGATTGCTCATCGGCACGCCCTTGGGGGCGGGATTCGGCGCGGACGGGTTCGTGATGACGCCCGGGTCGTTGCCGTTCGGCGGGTAGGCCGTGCGGATCTCGCCGTTGGCCAGCACGGTCGTCTTGACCTCGACGCCGTCGACCCGACCCGTGTAGTCGTACGCCCACGCGGGATTGCCGTCAGCGTCCTTGGTCAGGTACGGCCCCTTCGCCGGCGGCCCCTGCTGCGTCACCTGGTGCGCCGCGTCGAGGATCTTCGGCCCGTCCCAGTCCTTCGGGAACTCCGTCTTCTTCGAGAAGCCGGTGCCCGCGAGGTGGCCACCCTGCCGCCCGCCGTCCCCCTCGAGGATGTGCTGCCTGGATGCGTCGCTGTGGTGGATGTCGTCCGCGCCGGGCGGCGCGGTCGGCTTGACGGACGGGTCGACCGTGCCGGGCTTCTGGGGGTTCTGGGTTCCCTGGTCGGACCCGCCCGGGCGACCCGCTTGCGCCTCCTGGGCGACGGTGTCCTGGGCCTGGCTGACGTTCTTGGGTACGTCGGTGGTGCTGCGCCGCCGACCTGAGGGGCTGCCGTTCTCGCCGTCGCCGTCACCGTCGCCCCGGGGGTGGGGCGGGTTCGGACCGTCGCCGTGCCCGCTACCGTGCGGCGTCTTGGGTCTCGCCATCGTCGGGTCAGCCGTCCAGGAGCTCGGAGAGGTTGGTCAGGCTGGTGATCAGGGCCATGACGTAGGTCAGGATGCGCCCGGCCCACTTGACGACGGCCGCCGCGATCTGCGAGGCGATCACCGGAATCGTGACCACGAAGATCGCCTCGACCGCCCACACGATGACGCGCGCGACCAGGTCGGCGATGAGGTCCCGGACGATGTCGCGGGTGAACATCACCAGGTTGTCGGCGGCCTGGGTGGCGGCGGCCATCGCGGCGGAGATCCCGCCGAGCCCGTTTATCGCCTCCACGTTGTGTTCCATCAGGTTGTGGTACGCGGTGGCGGCCCGCCCCTGCCAGTGCGGCATGTCCCCGTCCACGTAGGACTTGAGGTCGCTGGCCATGCTCTGCAGCGCGGCGGCCATGTTGTCCCAGGTGGCCGCATGGGAGGCCACCACGTCGGGCATGCCGGTGAGTTCGTCGAGGACCTGGCGCAGCGGCTCGAAGTACTCCATCGCCCAGCCCAGCCCGTTGGCGAGCAGCGCGCTGAAGGGATCCATCACGGTCGCGGCGACCTCGATGCCCAACGACGCGCCCGCGATCAGGTCGTCGACCCAGCCCTCGCTGTGGATGGCGTCGACCAGCCCCTGAACGCTGTCGGCCAGCGCCGCCCCGGTCCACGGCCTGCGGGTCGACTGGACGTCGGCGATCAGCGACGTGTCGCTCATTGCGCCGACCTCGTCAGCCCGCCACCCGCCTTGCGGATCGTGTCGTCGGCGTCGAGGTCGGCGTTGTCGTAGTTGTCGGCGGTCGTGCGCAGGCCCTTCGCGACCAGTGACAGGTTCTCCTCCACGTACGCGATGAGCTCGTCCTGCCGCTTGTGCCGGCCCTCCAGCACCGCGGAGATCCACCCGCAGAGCAGCCCGTACGCCGAGTCGTCCTGCGCGATGTGGGCGCTGGCGGTCTTGACCGCGTCGAAGCGCCCCCTCAGCAGGTCGAGGTTGCGGGCGTGCGTGCGGATCTGCTCCGCGTCGACCTCGAAACCGTCGGCCACGCCGTCACCACCGCCCGTACCGGTCGTCGGAGCCGGCCGCGGGGGGATCGGCGTCGCGCAGCTGCTGTCCCACCCGCTCGGCGACCGCGCGGGCCGCGGCCGACTCGGTGCCGACGGTGTCGGCGATGATCTCCTGCGTGCGGTCGGCCAGTTGCCGCCGGGCGGCCCGGATCGTGTCCATGATCGTTCTGGCGACGACGTCCGGCGCGACCCGGTGGATCCGCTGCCCCAACCGCAGGTCGACCAGGGCCCCGGTGGAGTCGATCGTGACCTCGGTCAGACCGTTGATGTCGGCCAGCATGACCCGCACCTCCTGGAGGCGGTCACTCATCGCCTTGGTGTCGGCCGCGAGCTGGTTGATCCGACCCTTCCACGCGGCGAGCCGTTGCACCGCGCCGTCCGGGTCGAGCAAGCCTCCCCCGTCTGGCACGCCGACCCCCTTGTGTCCCTGCGCGGTCACAAATCGTGATCTTCGATAACCGAGGAAGATTAACATGGAGCGCGCCGGCGCAGGGTCCACATCGGATCCCGTGCCGGGCGGGAGTGGAGACCATGACCACGGCACCCCAGTTGCTCGCCTTCGGCGGCGTGATCGTGCTCGGCGCCATCACCGCGGCCTGGTTCTTCGCCGTGGCGAGCCTGGTGGCCGCGCTGCGCCGGCTGATCTCCCGGTCGGCCGTGCGACGTGCCGCCGACGGGCTGAGCGGTGTCGTGCTCATCGGCCTGGGCGTCCGGCTCGCCCTCACCACCGCGAGGTAGACCGCCGGTCGATGAGCTGCCAGCGTTGCGCGGGCTAGGGTCCGGAGCATGAGCCTGCATCCCCGCGTCGTCACCGACGACTTCCCGGCCACCCTGCGTTTCTGGGCCGGTCTGCTCGGCGAGCCGGAGAAGGTGATCGCCGAGGTCGAGTACGCCAGCTTCGATCAGGGCGGCCAGACCGTGCTCGCCCTGCTGGGCCGGCGGGCCGCCGAGGCGGTGCTGCCGGTGGGCCGGGGGGACGGCGGAGTGCTGGTGGTGGTCCCGGTGCCGGACGTGGACGCCGTCGTGGCCGCGCTGCCGGACGGGACGGTCGTCGCCCCGCCCGCCGACCGACCGGGCTGGGGCATCCGCGCCGCCTACCTGCGGGATCCCGAGGGCAACCTCGTCGAGGTGCAGACCTGGCTGCCCCGCCGACAACACCCGGAGAACGCGACCGCCCCCGGACGCCGGAGCGTCCGGGAGCGGTCGGAGGTGGTTCGGTCACAGCCGCTCCGGCGTGCGGATCCCCAGTAGATACAGCCCCTGCCGCAGCACCCGGGCGGTCAGGTCACAGAGCACCAGCCGGCTGTCCCGGACCGGCCCGTCGGCCCGCAGCACCGGGCAGCGCTCGTAGAAGGCGCTGAACGCGGCGGCCAGCCGGTACAGGTAGGCGGCCAGGTGGTGGAACTCCAGGCTCTGCTCCACCTCGGTGATCACCGCCCCGAAGCCGACCAGCTCGAATGCGAGCGCCCGCTCGGCCGGCTCGGCCAGGCTGATCCCCGCGTCCGGCCGCGCGGCCACCCCGGCCCGCCGGAAGATCGACCGGATCCGCGAGTACGCGTACTGGAGGTAGGGCGCGGTGTTGCCGTCCAACGACAGCATCCGCTCCCAGTCCAGCACGTAGTCCTTGTGCCGATCGCTGGACAGGTCGGCGTCCTTGACCGCGCCGATGCCGACCGCCCGGCCCACCTCGCCCGCCTCCGCCTCGGCCAGCTCCGGGTTCCGCTCCCGGGCCAGCGCGGTGGCCCGGGCCACCGCCTCCTCGAGCAGGCCGACCAGCTTCACCGACTCCCCGGCCCGGCTACGCAGCATCCGTCCGTCCGGCCCGAGGATCGAGCCGAACCCGACGTGCTCCGCCCGGGCCGGCGGGACCAGCCAGCCGGCCTGCGCCGCCGCCGCGTACACCATCTCGAAGTGCCGGCGCTGCGGGAGCCCGACCACGTAGAGCAGCCGGGTGGCGCCCAGCGTCCCGGTCCGGTGCCGGATCGCGGCCAGGTCGGTCGCCGGGTAGCCGTATCCGCCGTCGGACTTGCGCACGATCAGCGGCAGCGGCTCGCCGTCCCGGCCCACCGACCCGGGCGGGAAGACGCATGCCGCGCCGGCGCTCTCCCGGAGCAGACCGAGCCGGTCCAGGTCCTCGACCACCGGGGCGAGCAGGTCGTTGTAGCTGCTCTCGCCGTGGAAGTCCCGCTCGGTCAGGGTCACGTCGAGCAGGTCGTAGACGGTCAGGAAATAGCGCTCGGACTGCTCGACCAGAAGCCGCCACAACCGCAGCGTCGCGGCGTCGCCGCCCTGCAACGCCACCACCCGCCGCCGGGACCGCTCGCGGAACGCCTCGTCGGCGTCGAACTTGACCCGGGCCGCCTTGTAGAAGGAATCCAGGTCACCCACGGAGAGCTCCTGCGCCGCCTCGGCCTCGCCCAGGTCGACCAGGTGCTCGATCAGCATGCCGAACGGCGTACCCCAGTCGCCCAGGTGGTTGGCCCGGACCACCCGGTGCCCCAGCCAGTCCAGCAGCCGGGCAGCCGCGTCGCCGATCACCGTCGAGCGCAGGTGCCCGACGTGCATCTCCTTCGCCACGTTCGGCGCCGAGTAGTCGACCACCACGGTCTCCGGCTCGGCCGCCAACGGGACCCCGAGTCGCGGGTCGGCGGCCAGCGCGGAGACCAGCCCACCCAGCGCGCCGTCGGCGACCGTCAGGTTGAGGAATCCCGGCCCGGAGACCTCCGCCGCGGCGCACACGTCGGCCAGCTCCGCGCGGTTCAGCACCGCTGCGGCGATCTCGCGCGGCGGCCGGCCGAGCCGCCGGGCCAGCGCCAGCGCCGCGTCGGACTGGAAGTCCGCGCGCTGCGAGCGCCGCACGACCGGATCCACCGGCCCGCCCGCCACCGTCGAGAACGCCGGCGCCAGCCGGGCGGTCAGCAGTTTTTCCAGATCCATGGGTACGCCGATCTCGCTCGGATCCGCCTCGCGCGGATCTCCGGACTCGGGATGCGGGCGGACCGAGGACGATCGGGATGACCGGCGGCTCGATCCGCCGGTCGCAAGAGAAAAGTGCTCAGCGCAGGCGGTCGCGGGACCGCCGGCGTCGCAGCGCGCCGACCCGAACGTCGGGGGACGTCGGCTGGAGGGCGTGCGAGCTGGTCACGCGAGCAGCCTAACCGGCCGGCCCGGGGACGGCGCAAGGCCGTATCCCCGGACCGACCGACCCGCGTACGCGGATCGTCAGGCCGGCGTGGCGACGGCCTTGCGGTACCGCTCGGCCCGCCGCCGCACCTGGGTGTACGCGCTGGTGAGGCCCATCGCCCGGCGGACCTCGACGAGCGTGCGGTGCACCTCGGCCCGGGTCCGTTCGGTGCCCTGGAAGATCAGCTCGTCGACCAGGCCGCTCGCGGCCTCGAATCGGGCCCGCCGCTCCCGGACCGGGTCGAGGAACCGCTTGAGCGCGACCGCCAGCGCCTCCTTGACCTCGACGTCACCGACCCGGCCGGCCCGGTAGCGCGCCTTCAGCTCCTCGACCTGCGCCCGGTCCGGGTTGAACACGTCGTGGTACGCGAACACCGGGTTCCCCTCCACCGTCCCGGGCACGTCGGCGCGGACCCGCTTCGGGTCGGTGTACATCCCCATCACCTTGCGGCGCACGGTCGCCGGATCGTCGGAGAGCGCGATGGCGTTTCCCCTGCTCTTGCTCATCTTGCCCGAGCCGTCGGTGCCGACCAGGGTGGACGTCTCGGACATGATCAGCTCGGGCACCGGGAAGACCTCGCCGTACAGGTGGTTGAAGCGCCGGGCGATCTCCCGGGTCACCTCGACGTGCGCCGCGTTGTCCTTGCCCACCGGGACGACCTGTCCCTTCACGCAGAGGATGTCGGCGGCCTGGAGGACGGGGTACCCGAGCAGGCCGTACGGCATCTCGTCCTTGCCGGCGTCCCGGGCCATCTCCTTGAGCGACGGGACGCGCTCCAGCCGGGGCACGGTGACCAGGTTCTGGAAGAGGGTGTTCAGGTCGCCGACCTCGGGGATCGCCGACTGGAGGTAGAAGGTGGCCCGCTCCGGCTCGACGCCGGCGGCGAGGATGTCGGTGACCATCTCGCGGGCGTTGCGGGAGACCTGCTCGATGTCCTGCCGGCTGTTCCGGGTGGTGAGCATGTGCAGATCGGCGATGATGAAGAAGCTCTCGTACCGCTGGTGCAGCCGGACCCGGTTGGCGATGCTGCCGACGTAGTGGCCCAGGTGCAGCCGCCCGGTCGGGCGGTCGCCGGTGAGCATCCGTGAAGCGGACATGGTGGTACGCCTTTCGTGCCGAAAGAGAAGGTGGAAGGGCGCGCGGGCGCGCGGAAGTGACCCGGGGATGTGCCCGGATCAGTGGAGTCGGCTCGTCAGAGCGCGAACCGCCATCGCCCGCCGGCGCGGAACCGCAACCCACCGGCACGGAGTACGTCGAGGATCTGCTTCCGACCGTCGTCGGCGCGGCCCGGGAGAACCGGAGCGGCAGCCACCGGGAGACCGTCGACGGTCTCCGGGACGCAGGTGCTCGGCCGGACCATGCCTGACACGGTAGCCGCTCGACCGCCGTGCCGCCTGCCCCCTGCCTCACACCCGCTCGGCTCAGTGCCGGCGGTAGCTCTCGGCGTAGTAGCTGCCCACCCGGTCCCGGTAGTCGGGCTGGTCGAAGTCGTCCGGATCGAAGGCCGGCGAGTCCTTCACCTGGTCGCGGGTGCGGTCCACGTGCACCACGCGGTCCAGGTGGTCGACCCGCGCCACCGTGCCGGCCGGCAGCAGCACCTTCCTCCCGAAGATCCACGGGCCGGTGTCCACCACCAGGTACCGGGCGCCGGCCTCCCCGCTCGCCCGGTCGACCGACCCGATCCGGCCGTCGGTCGCCTCGACCCGGTAGCCGGTCAGGTCGATCGGGGTGCCCGGACCGGGTGCGTCCGGACCGTCGTCGCTGGTGCCCGCCGTCCGCTGCCGGGGCACCTCGTCCGGGCTGGTCTGGTCGTAGCCGCCGGCGAGGGCGGACGGATCCCGCCAGGTCCACGGGTTGAACGGCTGCACGGCACACCTCCGATGTCGTCAGGTCGACCACGGAAACAGTGCCCGGAGATCGAATGGCGGAAACAACCTCGCAATTTTTCGTTCACGACCGACCGTTCCTGCGAGAAACCTCATATTCGCCTCGCCCCGCCTCGGGCACGCGCTGCCGCCCAGGTGGCGGGGGGTGCACCGGCCGATCGGCACACGGGTTGGCGGGCCGCAGTGTTCGCCGCGCACATTCGTTCGGCCCCTCGGTCGCGACCATTCTGGTCCGCGTCCGGCAGCTGGCAGGAAAGGGAGTGCAGATGCGGCGGAGCATGAGACGAATCGGATTCATGGCGGCGGTGGCGGCCGTACTGGTGGGGGCGCTGGGCGCCGGAGCCCGGGCCGGCGTCGTCAACCCGTACACCCCGGAGGCACTCTGCGGGCTCGGCTTCACCGCCGTCGACCAGGATCCGATCCACGACGCCGCGACCGGTCAACTGCTCGGCACGGTCCACCTGCTGCGCAACCCCTTCACCGGGTACGGCTGCACGGTCACCCTCAAGTCCGCGTACGTCGGCGCGCTCACCCGTACCCAGGTCTACCTGGACCCGGAGTCGATCTCCTTCGCCGTCGACGACGGCAACCGGCTCTACGCCGCGGGCCCGGTCTACGGGTACCTCAACGGCGGCTGCGCGATCTGGGGTGGCCTGATAGTGGACGCCTCCGGCGCTGTGCACCGCCACGACCGGGCGAACCCGGCGATCGGCGGGGCGGTCACCTGCTTCTGAGCGGGTGCGGCGGGCCGGCTACCCGGCGGGTAGCCGGCCCGCGGTTACCGTCGCCGGCTCCAGCGGGGCAGCCGGGAGGACCGTCGGGTGTACGAGCTGGAGCCGGCGCCCCGATCCGGGATGGGCTCCACCCGGGCCGGCGCTGGCATACTGGCCAGCCATGGTGCTCTCGCGTGGCTGGTCCCTCTTCCTGGTCGGCGTCGGGGTCTGGACCTGGGTGATCTGGCCGAGGTTCGCGGTCGCCATCTGGAACGACCCGCGCTCCTGGTCGACGGGCACCGTCGGCGAGGGTGGGGCCACGAGCTTCCTCTGGGTGCACGCCCTGCTGATCGCCGCCTCGCTCGCGATCGGGACGGCCGTCGGCGTGCTGGGTGTCAGGGGATGGCGGGCCGCCCGCCGGGTCCACCCACCCGCCTGACCGCCCGTGCGCCCTGTCTGAACAGGGAAGATAGCCGCGGGGTGATGATGTGACGCGGGACGCTGCCCGCGGATTTGACGTTCAAACCCGCAGACGCGTAACTTTCTCTCTGCCAGCGCGGAACGGGGCAAACGGGACGAAAGCCCGGGAGTGCCGGACCGGACTGGCACCGGGTCGGAGGGGAGCACAGCTCCTGGAAGACGCGGTCCGGGCGGAGCTCGCCGGAAACGCCGCAGGGCGGATTTGGCGGAGCGAAACCGACCGGGTAAGGTTGACGACCGGCAGGGCACCGGGCGAGCTCGCGGGAGGCCGCGGCGGCCGGCCTGCCAAATCCGATGATCAAGCGTGGTGGTTCGCCGCTGCGCGTGCTCAGCGGCGCTGACCCGTATGAAGCATGACAGACCGGGACACACGGTTTGACACGGCAGAGACGGTGAGGTAACGTAGTAAAAGTGCCCGGCGCGAGAGCGGCGGGTGTGGTTGGACGAAATGCCCCGGTCGGGGGTCCTCCTGGTGGGGGTTTCCGGATGGTGTGTGGTTGTTCTTTGAGAACTCAACAGGGTGCTTGATAAGCCAGTGCCAAATTGATTTATTACCCCGGACTGGTCGAGCCTTTTGGTTTGGCTGGTTGGGATTCCTTTGGCAACACTTTTGTTGTCAGGACATGTTTTCAACAAGTTTTTGTTGGAGAGTTTGATCCTGGCTCAGGACGAACGCTGGCGGCGTGCTTAACACATGCAAGTCGAGCGGAAAGGCCCTTCGGGGTACTCGAGCGGCGAACGGGTGAGTAACACGTGAGCAACCTGCCCTAGGCTTTGGGATAACCCCGGGAAACCGGGGCTAATACCGAATAGGACCACCGGCCGCATGGCTGGTGGTGGAAAGTTTTTCGGCCTGGGATGGGCTCGCGGCCTATCAGCTTGTTGGTGGGGTGATGGCCTACCAAGGCGACGACGGGTAGCCGGCCTGAGAGGGCGACCGGCCACACTGGGACTGAGACACGGCCCAGACTCCTACGGGAGGCAGCAGTGGGGAATATTGCACAATGGGCGGAAGCCTGATGCAGCGACGCCGCGTGAGGGATGACGGCCTTCGGGTTGTAAACCTCTTTCAGCAGGGACGAAGCGTAAGTGACGGTACCTGCAGAAGAAGCGCCGGCCAACTACGTGCCAGCAGCCGCGGTAAGACGTAGGGCGCGAGCGTTGTCCGGATTTATTGGGCGTAAAGAGCTCGTAGGCGGCTTGTCGCGTCGACTGTGAAAACCCGCAGCTCAACTGCGGGCCTGCAGTCGATACGGGCAGGCTAGAGTTCGGTAGGGGAGACTGGAATTCCTGGTGTAGCGGTGAAATGCGCAGATATCAGGAGGAACACCGGTGGCGAAGGCGGGTCTCTGGGCCGATACTGACGCTGAGGAGCGAAAGCGTGGGGAGCGAACAGGATTAGATACCCTGGTAGTCCACGCTGTAAACGTTGGGCGCTAGGTGTGGGGGGCCTCTCCGGTTCCCTGTGCCGCAGCTAACGCATTAAGCGCCCCGCCTGGGGAGTACGGCCGCAAGGCTAAAACTCAAAGGAATTGACGGGGGCCCGCACAAGCGGCGGAGCATGCGGATTAATTCGATGCAACGCGAAGAACCTTACCTGGGTTTGACATGGCCGCAAAACCGGCAGAGATGTCGGGTCCTTCGGGGGCGGTCACAGGTGGTGCATGGCTGTCGTCAGCTCGTGTCGTGAGATGTTGGGTTAAGTCCCGCAACGAGCGCAACCCTCGTTCGATGTTGCCAGCGCGTTATGGCGGGGACTCATCGAAGACTGCCGGGGTCAACTCGGAGGAAGGTGGGGATGACGTCAAGTCATCATGCCCCTTATGTCCAGGGCTTCACGCATGCTACAATGGCCGGTACAATGGGCTGCGATACCGTGAGGTGGAGCGAATCCCAAAAAGCCGGTCTCAGTTCGGATCGGGGTCTGCAACTCGACCCCGTGAAGTCGGAGTCGCTAGTAATCGCAGATCAGCAACGCTGCGGTGAATACGTTCCCGGGCCTTGTACACACCGCCCGTCACGTCACGAAAGTCGGCAACACCCGAAGCCGGTGGCCCAACCCGTAAGGGAGGGAGCCGTCGAAGGTGGGGCTGGCGATTGGGACGAAGTCGTAACAAGGTAGCCGTACCGGAAGGTGCGGCTGGATCACCTCCTTTCTAAGGAGCACCTTCACCCGAAAGGGTGCAGGAGCCCGCACCGCCCGAATGTGGTGGTGGGGTGCTCGATGGCGGAGACACTGGCGAGTCTTTCCCTGGCAACGGCCGGGTTCCTTCTAGTACGGCCACCTCGTGTGGTGTGGAACGAAGTCCTGGTGCGGCTGGGGAGGATGTAGAGCACCCTGTTGGGTCCTGAAGGAACAACCATCGGTTGTCTTTCAGAGCCTTGTGACGAGCGGTCAGCTCGTCGGGCGCCAGGCATGACCTGGTGTGGCATACCGCCGGCGGTTGTCGGGTTTGGTGTCACGCGGTTCGGGTTGTGGGTTGGTCGTTTGTTGAGAATTGCACAGTGGACGCGAGCATCTTTGTGGTCAAGTTGTCAAGGGCGAACGGTGGATGCCTTGGCACCAGGAGCCGATGAAGGACGTGGGAGGCCGCGATAGGCCTGGGGGAGCTGTCAACCAAGCTGTGATCCCAGGGTGTCCGAATGGGGAAACCCGGCACCAGTCATGTGGTGTCACCCGCACCTGAACACATAGGGTGTGTGGGGGGAACGCGGGGAAGTGAAACATCTCAGTACCCGTAGGAAGAGAAAACAAATAGTGATTCCGTGAGTAGTGGCGAGCGAAAGCGGATTGAGGCTAAACCGGCTGCGTGTGATACCTGTCAGGGGTTGCGTGGTCGGGGTTGTGGGACCCTGCGAAACAAGCTGACACTTGTTTGAGGAGTTACAAAGCCAGCTGCTAGCCGAATGGTGTGGAAAAGCCAACCGTAGGCGGTGATAGTCCGGTAGGTGAAAGTGGCTGGTCTCCTGTGGGTGTTCCCGAGTAGCGGCGGACCCCTGAAATCTGCCGTGAATCTGCCAGGACCACCTGGTAAGCCTAAATACTTCCTGGTGACCGATAGCGGACGAGTACCGTGAGGGAATGGTGAAAAGTACCCCGGGAGGGGAGTGAAATAGTACCTGAAACCGTTCGCCTACAATCCGTCGGAGCCTTGCGGGGTGACGGCGTGCCTTTTGAAGAATGAGCCTGCGAGTTAGTGGCATGTGGCGAGGTTAACCCGTGTGGGGGAGCCGTAGCGAAAGCGAGTCTGAATAGGGCGTATTCAGTCGCATGCTCTAGACCCGAAGCGGAGTGATCTAGCCATGGGCAGGCTGAAGCGCGGGTAAGACCGCGTGGAGGGCCGAACCCACCAACGTTGAAAAGTTGGGGGATGACCTGTGGTTAGGGGTGAAAGGCCAATCAAACTCCGTGATAGCTGGTTCTCCCCGAAATGCATTTAGGTGCAGCGTCGCGTGTTTCTTGCCGGAGGTAGAGCACTGGATGGTCTAGGGGGCCCACAAGCTTACCGAAATCAGCCAAACTCCGAATGCCGGTAAGTGAGAGCGCGGCAGTGAGACTGCGGGGGATAAGCTTCGTAGTCGAGAGGGAAACAGCCCAGATCACCAGCTAAGGCCCCTAAGCGTGTGCTAAGTGGAAAAGGATGTGGGGTCGCATAGACAACCAGGAGGTTGGCTTAGAAGCAGCCACCCTTTAAAGAGTGCGTAATAGCTCACTGGTCAAGTGGTTCCGCGCCGACAATGTAGCGGGGCTCAAGCACACCGCCGAAGCTGTGGCATTCACATTTCAACCTCGCTTGGACTTGATTCCTTGTGCAGGTGTGTGGATGGGTAGGGGAGCGTCGTGCCGGGGGTGAAGCAACGGGGTGACCTAGTTGTGGACGCGGCACGAGTGAGAATGCAGGCATGAGTAGCGAAAGAAGGGTGAGAAACCCTTCCGCCGGATGACCAAGGGTTCCAGGGCCAGGCTAATCCGCCCTGGGTGAGTCGGGACCTAAGGCGAGGCCGAGAGGCGTAGTCGATGGACAACGGGTTGATATTCCCGTACCCGCGAAAGAGCGACCCTGACGAACCTCGTTGTGCTAACCACCCGAACCGTGGATGACCTTCGGGTCTGAAGCGGCGAGCGTGGGAACCTGACGGGTAGTAGTCAAGCGATGGGGTGACGCAGGAAGGTAGCTGATCCCGGCCGGTGGTTGTGCCGGGGTAAGCGTGTAGGCCGTGCTGTAGGCAAATCCGCAGCACACATAGGCTGAGACGTGATGCCGAGCCGATTCAGGTGAAGTCAGTGATCCTATGCTGCCGAGAAAAGCCTCTAGCGAGTTCTTAGCGGCCCGTACCCCAAACCGACACAGGTGGTCAGGTAGAGAATACCGAGGCGATCGGGCGAACTGTGGTTAAGGAACTCGGCAAATTGCCCCCGTAACTTAGGGAGAAGGGGGGCCGGAGACGTGAAGCCCCGCGCGGGTGGAGCGTTGTATGGCCGCAGAGAGCAGGGGGAAGCGACTGTTTACTAAAAACACAGGTCCATGCGAAGAAGTAATTCGATGTATATGGACTGACGCCTGCCCGGTGCTGGAACGTTAAGGGGACCTGTTAGCTCTTCGGGGCGAAGCGGAGAACTTAAGCGCCAGTAAACGGCGGTGGTAACTATAACCATCCTAAGGTAGCGAAATTCCTTGTCGGGTAAGTTCCGACCTGCACGAATGGCGTAACGACTTCCCCACTGTCTCAACCACAGGCCCGGCGAAATTGCATTACGAGTAAAGATGCTCGTTACGCGCGGCAGGACGGAAAGACCCCGGGACCTTTACTATAGCTTGACATTGGTACTTGAGTTAGCTTGTGTAGGATAGGTGGGAGCCGGTGAAGCTCGCACGCCAGTGCGGGTGGAGGCAATCTTGAAATACCACTCTGGTTGATTTGGGTATCTAACTTCGGACCGTTATCCGGTTCAGGGACAGTGTCTGGTGGGTAGTTTAACTGGGGCGGTTGCCTCCTAAAGGGTAACGGAGGCGCCCAAAGGTTCCCTCAGCCTGGTTGGCAATCAGGTGTTGAGTGCAAGTGCACAAGGGAGCTTGACTGTGAGACTGACAGGTCGAGCAGGGACGAAAGTCGGGACTAGTGATCCGGCACTGGCATGTGGAAGCGGTGTCGCTCAACGGATAAAAGGTACCCCGGGGATAACAGGCTGATCTTCCCCAAGAGTCCATATCGACGGGATGGTTTGGCACCTCGATGTCGGCTCGTCGCATCCTGGGGCTGTAGCAGGTCCCAAGGGTTGGGCTGTTCGCCCATTAAAGCGGTACGCGAGCTGGGTTTAGAACGTCGTGAGACAGTTCGGTCCCTATCCGCCGTGCGCGTAGGATACTTGAGAAGGGCTGTCCCTAGTACGAGAGGACCGGGACGGACGAACCTCTGGTGTGCCAGTTGTCCCGCCAGGGGCACGGCTGGTTAGCTACGTTCGGAAGGGATAACCGCTGAAAGCATCTAAGCGGGAAGCTCGCTTCAAGATGAGGTATCCCACCACCTTCGGGTGGGTAAGGCCCCCAGCTAGACGACTGGGTTGATAGGCCGGAAATGTAAGCCCGGTAACGGGTTCAGTTGACCGGTACTAATAGGCCGAGGACTTGACTACCAAGCTGCTACGCGTCCACTGTGCAACTCTGAACGAGCGAACAACCATCGATCGGTTGTTTTGACATGTTCATAGAGTTACGGCGGTCATGGCGGAGGGGAAACGCCCGGTAACATTCCGAACCCGGAAGCTAAGCCCTCCAGCGCCGATGGTACTGCACTCGTGAGGGTGTGGGAGAGTAGGACACCGCCGGACAATCTTTCCAGTCAGGGTCACCCTCCAGGGTGACCCTGACTGCGTTTATCGACCCTATTCACGGCCCCCTGAGACACCACCACGGCCTTCGGCGAATGCCCGCGGACGAGCGGCCGGTTCTCGTACCGTCGGGACGGGACCACTCCGGGGCGCCGAGCCTCTGGACGGTGGCGGGAAACGTGATGTGGGGTACGCGCCAGCCATGATCGGGGCGCACCGGTCGGGGTACCTGCTGATGGTTCGACCGGAACTGACCGCCAGGCGTTGGCGGAGGCAGGAGTGGTCATGGAGATCGGAATCATCGGGTCTGGACACGTCGGTGGCACGCTGACCCGTCGCCTGCGGGCGCTGGGCCACCACGTCACGGTGGCCAACTCGCGCGGGCCGCAGAGCCTGACCGACCTCGCAACGGAGACCGGAGCCCGGGCCGGCACCCTGGAGGACGCCACGCAGGGGGCGGAACTGGTGGTCATCGCCGTACCGCTGAAGGCGGTGCCGGACCTGCCCGCGGCGCTCTTCGACGGCAAGATCGTAATCGACGCGGACAACTACTATCCGCAGCGCGACGGGGAGATCCCCGAGCTGCTCGACCGCAGCCTCAGCTCCAGCCGGTGGACCGCGGACCACCTCAAGGGTGCCCAGGTGGTGAAGGTGTTCAACAACATCCAGGCGCCGCACCTGATGGACAACGGCAGGCCGGCCGGCGCCCCGGACCGGATCGCGCTGCCGGTCGCGGCCGACGACGCCGACGCCAAGCGGGCCGTCATGGCGCTCGTGGACGACCTGGGCTTCGACCCGGTGGACGCCGGCACGCTCGACGAGAGCTGGCGGCAGCAGCCCGACACCCCCGTCTACGGCACCGATCGCGACGCCAAGGGCGTACGCGAGGGGCTGGCCGCGGCGCGGCCCTGATCGGGCGTACGACGAAAGAAAGCCCCGCCGGCGATGCGCCTGGCGGGGCCTTCTCGTGCATGCCTGCGGCGGACGTCAGGCGGGCGGCTGGGGACCGCAGACGAACCGGGGCTCCGGGTCGTAGCGCCAGCTGAACTTCTCCCGCTTGACCACCTTGCCGTCCTTCTTGATGACCCGGTAGGCGTCTTGGGCGAAGCCCACGCTGCCCTCGGCGGAGATGCAGTCGGGGCCGGGCTCCAGGTAGACCGTCCGCGGCTGGGTGATGTCGCGGCGGGGACCGTACTCGGTCTTGACGCTGTCGTAGATCCGGGTGCTCCAGATCGAAACGGTGATCGTGCCGGAGGTGTACGAGGTGTCGATGAGGACGCCGTACGGGGTGTTGTTGCGGAACTTGAAGTCCAGCTGCGGCCAGTAGATGGTCGACTCGATGACGGCCGGGTAGCGGCTGAAGTAGAACGAGTGCGGCTTGTGCTCCACGTCCTCCAGCCCGGCGTAGTAGGTCGCGTTGAACAGCGTCGTGGTGAACTGCGAGACGCCGCCGCCGACGCCCGGCACCAACTTGCCGTTCACGATGGTCGGCGCGTCCTGGTAGCCCTGGTCGTAGCCGCGCTCGCCGGTGTGACCGTTGAGGGAGAACGTCTCGCCCGGCTGCACGAGTGCGCCGTCGACGTCCTTGGCCGCCTGGACGATGTTCTGGCTGCGGGGGGAGGAGAGGCCGCCGGGAAACCGGGTGGTGAAGGTGGAGACCCGTTCCTTGATGCCCAGATCGGCCAGCTTCGCCTCGGTCAGCTCCGGCTGGGCCGGCTTCAGCTCCGCGGTAACCGTGCGGCCCTCGGCCTTCGGCAGGACGGCGAGCAGATCCCGGCTGAGCGTGGCCGTGTCGACCTGCCGGCCGGCCCGGCCCGGCACCACCTTCGGCGTGCCGCCGACGATGGTCAGGCCGGCGTCCTTCGGCGCCACCTCGACCTTCGCCAGCCCGTCGCCGAGGGCGCCCCGCAGGCGCTTGACGTCGACGCGGGGAGTCAGCTTGCCCGCGTCGTCCGCCGAGAAGCGCAGGCTGCGGGCGATGGCGGCGGGCGGGATGCTGACCGAGCCCCGGTCGGTGGAGAGGCGGACGGGAGCGGCGACGGCCGGCCTGGCCAGCTCGGTGACGAGGCGGTCCACCTCCTCCCGGCTGGTCGCCGGCCACTTCTCGACCAGCGGCACGGTGACCGGCCGCCCAGCGAGCCAGCTCGCCTTCACCGCGTCGGCCGCGCCGCTCTGATCGGCGGTCAGCGCCGGCTTCGGGTAGACCGGCTTCGGAGTGGTGCCGGTGAAGATGATGGCCGGCATGGTCATTTCCCGGCCCTGGTCGCCCACGGCCCGGCGCAGCACCGCGTCCAGCCGGGCGGCGTCGACGGTCACCACCGGGTCGACCGCACGGGAGCCGAACAGCCGGCTCACCGCGTGCGCCTCGGCGGCGGCCGCCGCCGCCACGGTGGCCTCCACGTCGATCGCGAGGCCGAGGTCGGCGGGCTTCACCTGGAGGCTCCGCACCTCGGAGGTCTTCTCGCCCACGGTGACCGTGATCGGCGCGCTCAGCGCCGCCGCGCGGCGGTCCAGCTCGGCCTGCAGCGCCCGGGCCGCCTCGGCCCGGCTCCGGCCACCCAGCTCGGCGCCGAGCACGGTGGTGCCGCGCGGGACGTCTCCGGCGTACGCCCAGGTGCCGGCGCCGACGCCGGCGGCCAGCACGGCCGCGGTGAGACCACCGGCGAGCAGGAACCGGCCCCGTCGGAACCAGGCGCGCCCGGCGGGCCGGGCCGGTGTGACGGCGGGATCCGGCTCGTCACCCGGCCAGCTCACCGCGGTGACCTTCACGGTGGGCCGGTCGTCGGCGGGCGGGAGCTTTTCCCCGTACAGCGTCACAGCAACCTCGATCGGAAGGACCACGCGGGGATCTCTTCCCCGCTTGGAGGACACCTACGGTAACCAACGCGCGAGCCGGTCGGGAGTCTCCGTCCAACCCTGCTCGGCGCAGCGTGTCGACCGGTCGGCGCGGTGTCACGGCGATCACCGGACCCGGGCGTCCGCCGGGACGGCGGTCGTGCGACGGTGTGCGGGTGCGGACGGATGAGCTGGGCCTGGCGTACGGCGGAGGGTGGCTGGACCGGGCGGGCGCGTTGCGTGCCGACCCGGGCTGGATCGCCGACCGGCTGACCGACCGGGAGAGCGTGCTGCTGCCGTTCTGGCAGGACCGCTGCCTGGTGTCGGCGGAGCGGTCGCCGGTGCGGTTGCCGGCGGTCGAGGCGGCCGGGTTGCTCGGTGACGCCGACGAGACGGTATTCCTCGGCCTGGACTCGGGCCGGGCGGTCTTCGCCGCTGACCTGTCCGGCCGGGCCGAGCGGGAGGCGCTCGAGCTCGCCGGCGCGGCGGAGGCGGTGGACGTCCGGGCCCTGGTGGGCGGGCTGGGGGCGGCCGACGCGGCCGTCCAGGCGTACGCGAAGGGGTTGCTGCACTGGCACCGGGGTCAGCGGTACTGCGGTGGCTGCGGGGCGGCGACGGAGGCGCGGGACGGCGGGCACACCCGTTCGTGCACCGGCCCCGGCTGCGGGCGGCTGCTGTTCCCGCGGATCGAGCCGGCGGTGATCGTGCTGGTGGAGTCGCCCGGCGAACCCGGGCGCTGCCTGCTGGCCCGGCACCGGGGCGCGCCGGAGGGGTCCTGGTCGACGCTGGCCGGGTTCGTGGAGGTCGGCGAGAGTCTGGAGGACGCGGTACGCCGGGAGCTGGCCGAGGAGGCCGGAGTGACGGTGGCCGGGATGGCGTACCAGGGGTCGCAGGCGTGGCCGTTCCCGGCGGGGCTGATGGTCGGTTTCCGGGCGACGGCGACCTCGACGGAGGTCCGGGTGGACGGCGAGGAGCTGGTGGACGCGCGCTGGTTCACCCGGGAGGAGTTGCGGGCCCGGGTGGCGGAGGGGCGCTCACTGGGTCGGATCGATTCGATCGATCATCACCTGCTGGCGTCCTGGGTGGACCGGCGGAGCTGACCGCCCGCCGACCGGTCAGCCAGCTCCGCCGGACGGGTGATGGCCGACTCACCCTCAGCGGTTTGTCAGGCCCTCGTTACCGAACTGTGATTTGTGTCCGTCATCGCTACCACAGGTGAAACAGGATGGCCTCGGTGTCGTAATCGGGACGGTTTGTTCTGGACTTGTCGCCGCCAGGGTGTTAACCCTTGGTAATCGCGGGCGATCTTGATATCACGATTGTGTTACCCGTCAGTAGCAAGGGGCTTGTGAGGTGTGTCGCTTCGCGAGAGCATCCAATCCGCGTAGTGCGCGGCCCGTCGGCACAACGGTCGCCGCGCCGCCCGCAGCTTTCCCCGTCCCGAGTCGCGACCCGCGCCGGTGACGCACCCCCGTCGAGGAGGACCTGTGAGTGAATCGGAAGACCGCCAGGTGAGTGGCGGCACCCGCTGGCGTCGCTTCGCGGCGATGATGGTGCCGGCGACCGTCGTGGCCGGCGGCATCGTGCTGGGCATGGCCAACGGCGCCATCGCCGCCTCGTTCGCCGTGTCGGGCCAGACCTTCAAGGTCGGCGCCTCGAAGCTGGAGGGCGACGGCTTCAAGCAGTACGGCGGCATCGCCAGGGAGAAGGACGGCACCCTGCACCCGGTGGCCGTCTCCGAGATCACCAGCGCCAAGCTCTACGACCTCTGCCAGTCGGTCAACGCCAGCCTCCCGGGCGTGCCGATCGTGCTGACCATCAACGCCGGTGGCGGCGGCAACCCGGCGACCGCCAGCGGCCTGCTGATCGACATGGACTCCCTCGAGGGCAACGCGGAGTTCACCAACATCAAGATCGGCCGGGACGCGACCGACCTCAACGAGAGCGCCCAGCCGAAGTCCTTCGGTCAGAGCGCCGACAAGGTCGTCATCACCGACCTGGAGCAGGTGGCCCGCTCCACCAGCGCCGGCACCTTCACCCTGAACGGCCTCAAGCTCAAGGTGAACGTCGGCGCGAGCGCCAGGGAATGTTTCTGATCTGATGTCGAGGCCCGCGGAGGGCGCCCTCCGCGGGCCTCGACCTTGTCTCACCCCGTCAGCACCGCCAGGAGGAGTACGTGACAACCGCCGAGACGCACCACGCCCGGCCCAACCGGTTCGGGCAGGCGTGGCGTGGCTTCCGCCGCTGGCGGCGGGCACGGCCGTTCTGGGGTGGGCTCTTCACCGCGTTGGCCGGTCTGGAGATCTTCGGCACCACGCAGATGAGCTTGAACGGGCTCACCTTCCAGATGGGCCCGACCGGTTTCCTCTCCTGGCTGATCCCGGTCATCCTCGTCGCCTGCGGGATGCTGCTCTGGTTCAGCCCGTCGCAGCGCATGTTCTACGCGATCGTCGCGGCGATCACCGCGGTCTACTCGCTGATCGGGGTCAACCTCGGGGGCTTCTTCATCGGCCTGCTGCTCGGCATGGTCGGTAGCGCGCTCGGCTTCGCCTGGGTGCCCGCCAAGAAGCCCGCCCCCTCCGGGGAGCCGGCCGACGAGGAGCACGCGGACGACGAGGAGCACGCGGCCGACGAGGAGCACGCGGACGACGACGTGCTGGGCCTCGTCGACGAACTGCTGCCCCGACAGCGCGAGGACGAGACGACCGGCGTCCTCACCGACACGCTGCCCGAGCCGCGCAACCCGCTGCGGGAGCCGGCTCCGGCGGAGCCACCGGCCGGGTCCGCCGACACCACGCAGGTGCTCCCGGCCGTCCGGCCCGACGGCCCCGAGGGCACCGGGCACCGCGACCCGAAGCTGTACGGGATCCTGCTGCTGGTCGCCAGCCTGGCCACGGCCGGCCTGCTCGGGATCCGCGGCGAGCAGCCCGCGGTCGCCGCACCGGCGTCCTGCCCGACCACCACCACCGCCCCGGAGACGCCGAACCCGAGCGCCTCCGCCTCCGTCTCCCCCTCGGCCGGCGCGAGCCCCGCCGCGGCGGAGACGAGTTCGGACGGCAACCTGCTGACCGACCTCATCGACGGCATCACCGGCCTCTTCACCGGCGGCGACTCCGGCAGCGCCGAGCCGTCGCCCGCCCCGACGCCGAGCAGCTCGGATGCGGCGGCGGCCGCGGCCGAGCCGACGCCGACCGGCGCCACGCCCACCGCGAGCACCAGCGCGACGCCGGAACCGAGCACCAGTTCCTCGGCGAAGCCCTCCGCCCCCGCCGAGCCGGGCGACGACCCCTGCGCCAGCCCCGCGCCGACCACGCCGAAGCCGGTCGAGGCGGGCCAGCCGCTGCCCAAGCTCGCCGCCGACCCGGACCAGCCGATCGTCGCCGATCCGCCCTCCGACATGACCGGCTCCAAGGTGACCATGACCGGGCTGCGGTTCGAGGGGATCGTCGAGCTGCCCACCCGCGACGGCACGCTCAAGTGCCTGAAGTTCACCATGGACAAGGCGGTGACCGAGGACTTCACCCTCCTGGCGACCGGTCCGGCGGGCAAGAAGCAGCGGTACGTCACCAACCGGCTCACCGTCGAGGGCGACGTCGCCTTCTACGCCACCCGCTTCGTCGGGTACCTGCTCGGCATCAAGATCACGCTGACCCCGGACCTGCCGTTCCCGGACGGCCTGCCGATCACGTCGCCGATCCCGGTCACCTTCACCGACCCGGCGATCAAGCTGGCGTACGAGAAGTCGAAGTCGCTCACCGCCACGCCGACGCTCAAGGTCGACCTGGCCTGAGCCCGGCGGGTACGCGAAACGGCCGGGAGCCGGAGGGAAACCTCCGACTCCCGGCCGTCCGTCGTCCTAGAGCCGGGCCAGCGCCCGGCGCAGCGGGTCGAGCCCCAGCGCGCCGAGGTCGAGCGCCTGGCGGTGGAACTCCTTGAGGTCGAAGTCGGCCCCCTTGCGGGCCCTCGCCTCGTCCCGGGCCTGGAGCCAGATCCGCTCGCCCACCTTGTAGGAGGGCGCCTGCCCCGGCCAGCCCAGGTAGCGGTTGAGCTCGAAGCGCAGGTTCTCGTCCGGCACCCGGCAGTGCGCCCGCATGAACTCCCAACCCAGCTCCGGCGTCCACCGCTCGCCCGGGTGGAAGCCGAACGGGTTGTCTCGCGGGATCTCCAGCTCCAGGTGCATGCCGATGTCGACGATCACGCGGGCCGCGCGGAACGCCTGCCCGTCGAGCATGCCGAGCTTGTCGCCCGGGTCCTCCAGGTAGCCCAGCTCGTCCATCAGCCGCTCGGAGTAGAGCGCCCAGCCCTCACCGTGCCCCGAGACCCAGCAGAGCAGGCGCTGCCAGCGGTTGAGCAGTTCGGCGCGGACGGCGGTCTGGGCGACCTGGAGGTGGTGACCCGGCACGCCCTCGTGGTAGACCGTGGTCACCTCGCGCCAGGTGGAGAAGTCGGTGATGCCCTGCGGGACCGCCCACCACATCCGGCCCGGGCGGGAGAAGTCCTCGCTCGGACCGGTGTAGTAGATCGCGCCGTCGCTGGTCGGCGCGAGGCAGCACTCGATCCGGCGGACCTGCTCCGGGATGTCGAAGTGGGTGCCGTGCAGCTCGCTGATCGCCTTGTCGGCCAGCGCCTGCATCCAGTCCCGGAACGCCTCCTTGCCCTGGATGGTCCGGGACGGGTCGGCGTCGAGCGCCGCCACGGCGTCGTCGACGGTGGCACCCGGACCCGCGATGCGCTTGGCGATGGTTCGCATCTCCGCCTCCAGGCGGGCCAGCTCCGCGAAACCCCAGGCGTACGTCTCGTCGAGGTCGACTCTGGCGCCGAGGAAGTACTGCGACGCCAGCTCGTAGCGCTCCCGGCCGGCGGCCTGCTTCTGCCGCCCCAGCGGGGCCAGCTCGGTGCGGAGGAACTGCCCGAACTCGGCGGTGGCGGCGGTCGCGGCGGCGGCGCCCTTGCGCAGCTCCGCGCCGAGCGTCCCGTCGACCCCGAGCCGCTCGGCCAGGCCGTGGAAGAAGTTGTCGCCGTTCGGGTCGATCCAGATGTCGCACTGCTTGGCCACCTCGACCAGCTGCACCTGCGAGCTGACGTGCCCGGCCGCGGCGGCCTCGCGCAGCGTCCGCTTGTAGCCCTCGAGCGCCGCCGGGAAGCGGTTGAGCCGGGCGGCGACGTTGGCCTTGGCGTCGTCGCCCTCGGTCGGCATGAGGTCGAAGACCATCCGGATCTCGTGCAGCCCGCTGGCGATCACGTTGATCTCGCTGGTGGCCTCGCCGGCCTCGTGCCGGGCGAGCTCCAGACCGAGGCGCTCCTGCATCGCCTCCTTGGCCGTCCGCTCGGCCTCCGTGTCCGGCTCGGTCACGTCGAGGTCGGCCAGGGTGCGCCGGGTCAGGTCGGCGCGGGCCGCGTACCCCTCCGGGGAGAGGTCGTCGAGCTGGTCGTCGTAGCCGGCGATGCCGACGTAGGTGGCGCCGGTCGGGCTCAGCGGCGCCCAGTCGGCCACGTACCGGTTGGCGAGGTCATCGATTCGTCCCACGTTGCGACCCTACGTGACGGTGCCGCCCCGGTGTCGACCGTGTTTGCGGTTGTTCACGCCCGCAGGCGGCCGCTGTGGCGGTCGACACGGCGTCCGATTTTCGCGGGACTTCGTCGTACCCCTGCGGCAGAGTGTCAGGGGTGACGGCGGACTTCACTCCTGACCGGGCGCCCCTCAAGAGTTGGCTGCCCGGCTTCCTCGCCCTCGGCGTGATCTGGGGGTCCAGCTTCCTCTTCATCAAGGTCGGGGTGACCGAGCTGCACCCGCTGCACCTCACCCTCTACCGGGTCGCCACCGGCGCGGCGACCCTGCTGGTGGTGCTGGCCCTGCTGCGCGACCGGCTGCCCCGCGAGCCCCGGGTGTGGGCGCACCTGCTGGTGGTCGCCGCCTTCGGCGTGGCGCTGCCGTTCACCCTGTTCGGCTTCGGCGAGCAGCGGGTGGAGTCGATGCTCGCCGGCATCTGGAACGCCACCACGCCGCTGATCGTGCTGCCGCTGGCGGTGCTGGTGTTCCGCACCGAGCGGCTGACCGTGCGGCGGGCGATCGGGCTCGGGCTGGGCTTCGCCGGTGTGCTGGTGGTGCTCGGCGTCTGGGAGGGCGTCGGCGGGTCCCACTTCACCGGCCAGCTGATGTGCCTGGGCGCGGCGGCCTGCTACGGCGTCGCCATCCCGTACCAGAAGAAGTTCATCGCGGGGACCGCATACTCCGGGCTGTCGCTGTCGGCGGCGCAGCTGCTGGTCGCGACGGCGCAGCTCGCGGTGGTGGCGCCGCTGGTGGCCGGAGCGCCGCCGGTGCCGACCGGCCTGTCCCTGCGGGTGGTGGCCAGCGTGCTGGCGCTCGGCGCGCTCGGCACCGGGCTCGCCTTCGTGATCAACCTGCGCAACATCCGGGTGGCCGGCGCGAGCACCGCGTCCACCGTCACGTACCTGATCCCGGTCTTCGCGGTGCTGGTCGGGGCGGTGGTGCTCGGCGAGCGGATGAACTGGCACCAGCCGGTGGGTGCGCTGATCGTGCTTCTCGGCGTGGCGGTCGCGCAGGGGATGCTCGGCCGGCGGCGGGCCCGGGCCGGGGTGGGCGTCCCCGCCGTCCCGGCCGCCGCGTCGGCCGCCCGTCGCTGACCCGCCGGGCCGGTCAGCGGCGGGTGGCCGCCCACTTCACCAGGCGGTCCGCCTTCCAGGTGTTGATCACCCGGTTCGCCGGTACGCCGCAGAGCGCCGCGCGCTCGCAGCCGAACCGCTGCCAGTCGAGCTGACCGGGGGCGTGCGCGTCGGTGTTGATGGCGAACCGGCAGCCGGCCTCCAGCGCGCGGCGGATCAGCCGCTTCGGCGGGTCCTGCCGCTCCGGCCGGGAGTTGACCTCGACGGCGACGCCGTGCTCCGCGCAGGCCGCGAAGACGGCGTCCGCGTCGAAGTCGCTCTCGGCCCGGGTACGCGCCCGGTGCCCCCGGTCGCCCGGCCCCGTCACCCCCGCCGGCCGGGACGACACCATCCGTCCAGTGCAGTGGCCGAGGATGTCCAGGTGCGGGTTGCCGATCGCGGTGAGCATCCGCCGGGTCATCTTCGCCCGCTCGTCGTTCAGGCCGCTGTGCACCGAGCCGACCACCACGTCGAGTCGGGCGAGCAGCTCCTCGTCCTGGTCCAGCGACCCGTCGGCGAGGATGTCCACCTCGATGCCGGTGAGGATGCGGAAGCCCTTCGGCAGCGCCTCGTTGACCGCGGCCACGTGGTCGAGCTGCTTGCGCAGCCGGTCCGCGGTCAGCCCCCGGGCCACCTTCAGCCGGGGCGAGTGGTCGGTCAGCACCAGGTACTCGTGGCCCAGCTCGACGGCCGCCAGGGCCATCTCCTCGATCGGTGAGCCGCCGTCGGACCAGTCGGAGTGGGTGTGGCAGTCGCCGCGCAACGCGTCCCGCAGCTTCGCCGCCGCCTCGCCCAGGTCGGTGCCCTCGGTGGCGACCAGCCGGCGCAGGTAGACGGGCTCCTCGCCGGCCAGCGACTCGGCCACGCAGCGGGCGGTGACGTCGCCGACCCCCGGCAGCTCGGTCAGCTTGCCGGTGCGGGCCCGCTCGGTCACCTGCCCGGCGGGCAGCGCGGCGAGCGCGTTGGCCGCCGACCGGAAGGCCCGGACCCGGTAGGTGGCCTCGTTCGCCTTCTCCAGCAGGAACGCGATCCGGCGCAGGTCGGCGAGGGGATCCCGGGCAGTCATGCCCTGCAACCTACGCGCCCGCGCCGCCGGTCGCCGGGTGTCGTGCGGGGTGTCGGGAGTGGACGCCGGTCAGCCGGCGCTGCCGGTCGTGGCGGGGGCCTTCGGGCAGCCGTGCCGGCGCTGCCAGGCGACCACCTCGGCGGCCGGCCCCCGGTTGCCCCCCTTGCGCCACGAGGTCAGGTAGGGCGCCGGCCAGATCACGCCCCGCCGGATCCACCAGTCGTCGTGCCCGGTGCACCTCGGGGAGAGGCCGAAGTGCAGGTGGCACACGTTGTTGGCGTTGCCGGTGTGCCCGACCTTGCCGAGCGCCTGCCCGGCCCGGACGCGGACGCCGGCGTCGATCCCGGAGGCGACCGCGCTCAGGTGCGACCCGTAGTAGCGGACCCCGTCGTCGCCGAGCAGCGAGACCGACAGGCCCCCGTTGTACGGCCCGAGCGGCCCGCGCTTGCTGAACCGGTCCACCCGGCTCACCTCGAGGATCCGGCCGTCGGTGACCGCCACCACCGGCTCGCCGCAGTCGGCGAAGATGTCCGTCCCCGGGTACGCGGAGTGGGTCGGGTGGTAGGCGACGTTGCTCGCCCGCACCGGGAAGACGTGCCGGAGGTTCCCGGGGGTCGGGGCGGGGGCGGCCGAGGTCGGTGCGGCGAAGGTCGACGGGGGCTGCTCCGCGCTGGCCCCGGCGCTCGGACCCGCCCAGGAGCTTTCCGGGCTCGCCGGGCCGTCGGCGGGGGCGCACCCGGCGGCCAGGGCGGGGACGAGCAGCAGCAGGACCGGGAACGCGGCCCGCGGGCGGCGGCCGATCGATCGCGAGCGCATCCGGTCATCCTGGCAGAGAAGTACGGTGGGGACGAACGCCGGAAGCCGGCCGGGAACGGTCGCGCTGCGTGATCCCGGTGCGTGCACGGTCCGTGAAGGGAGCAGGGGCGATGAGCGGGTGGCAGGCCGTACCCGGTGACATCGGCGCGGGGCCGGCCCGGCCGGCGCCGCGGATCCCGTCGGGCCTCTTCCCCGCCGGGGCGCCGATGCGGCCCACCTGGCGCGAGCCGTACCCGATCACCGGTGGCGGGGTCGCGTCCGGCGCGGTGACGGCCTTCGCCTGGCTGCTGCTGTTCGGCCTGCTCGGCCGGGACGTGCCCAGCTACGCCTGGTGGACGATGATCGGCGGGGGGCTGGCCTGGCTGGCCGCCGCGGCACTGGTCCGGTACGGCGACCGGGGGGTGGCGACGGGGGTGGCGATCGTCACGGCGGGCGGCTGGAGCATCGCCGCCGCCGTCGTCGCGGTGCGCTGGGCGCAGAGCGGGGACTGGCCACTCTGGTGACGGGCGGTGAGCGCTTCGCTGCGCAGCGAACGCCCCTTGACGTACGTGCGGTGACGGTTCACGCTCGCGGTATGGCCTGGACCACCCCGCCGCGGCTCGACCCTGACCGGAGCCGCCGCCGCCTGCAACTCCTCGCCGAGTTGGCCGGCGCCCGCGCGGTACGTCAGCGCGAGCGGCCGCAGCGGGTCCGCACCGAGCGTCTGCGCCAGCTCATCGCCACCCGCCGGCGCATCGCCGGCTGACCGACTTTCTCCAGGAACGGCCGGCCCTTCGGGGCGTTGACCGGTCGCCTGCCGACCCGACCGGTTAACGTGCACGCGTGACGAGTCGGCGTGCTGCCGGGGCCAATTTGGGGGGACCGTGTCGTACTTCGCTGCTGCCGTGGGCCGCGTCGACGGCGGCTGGACCGCCGATGAGGTGAGCCTGCGGGGCGTCACCGACATCGAGGAGGTCGCCGACCGGCTGCGCGACGTCGAGCCGGACGCCGACCTGTCCCTGCTCTTCGTCGAGGCCGACGACACGTACCTGGTGATCATGCGCCTGGACGACGGCGAGGACCTGCGCATCTTCGGCTCCGACTCGGCGTACGCGGAGGAGTCCCGGCTCGGCGCCCTGCTGGTCGGCGACCTGAAGACCTCGGTCACCGGGCTGGACGAGGCCGACGAGTCGCGCGCGGCGGCCGGGGGCGACGACGAGGCCGAGCAGCCGGCGGTGGACCCGGAGGCCGACCCGGTGGGCGACGCCGACCTCCTCGCCGACCTGGGCATCTCGGCGCAGAAGCTGCTCGCCCTCTGCGGCCACGAGGGCATGATGCCGGCCGACGTGACCGCCGAGGTCTGCCAGGTGCTGGGCTGCGCGGACGAGGTCGAGGAGCTGCGTGAGGTCTGAACCGTCGGAGTCGGTGGCGCCCGGCGCCGTGGAGCCGGCCGACGCCACCGACCCGGCGCTGGAGACCGTACGCCCGGGGCAGCCGACCCCGGGCCGGCCGGGCCGGGTCGGGCCCGGCGCGGACGAGGGGCTGGCCGACCCGGGTGGGGTGGGCCGCCGGCAGCGGCACGAGCTGTGGATGCGCCGCGCGCTCGAGGTCGCGGTGACCGGCCCGGACAGCGGCCCGGCGGCGGACGGTGACGCGGCGGTCGACGATGTCCCGGTCGGCGCGGTGCTCTACGGCGCGGACGGCGCCGAGCTGGCGATCGGGCGCAACGAGCGGGAGCTGACCGGGGACCCGACCGCGCACGCCGAGGTGCTGGCGCTGCGCCGGGCCGCCGAGCGGCTGGGGCGCTGGCGGCTGGACGGCTGCACGCTGGTGGTGACCCTGGAGCCCTGCACGATGTGCGCCGGGGCGGTCGCGCTGGCCCGGGTCTCGACGGTGGTCTTCGGCGCCTGGGAGCCGAAGACCGGCGCGGTCGGCTCGCTCTGGGACGTGCTGCGCGACCGCCGCCTGACGCACCGCCCCGAGGTCTACGGCGGGGTGCTGGAGACCGAGAGCGCGGCGCTGCTGCGCGCCTTCTTCCGGTAAGGAAGGGCCCCCTTTTAACGCCTCAGGTAGAGCACGGGCCCCCGCTTAACACCTCCCGACGTCAGGCTGGCGTTGGGGCGGGGCGGAGGAGGGTCGCGGCGACGGCGTGGGCGGCGTCGGTCCACGGGGCGGGGCGCAGGGTCAGCGGGTCGAGTCGGACGATCGCCCGGGTGCCCTCGGCGTACACCGTGTCGCCGTCGACCGAGCGGAACTGGAAGGCGTACTCGGCGCTGCTCGTGCCGAAGTGCTCCAGCCAGAAGTGCACCGCGACCGGGCCGGTGGTGGCGATCGGAGCGCGGTAGCGGATGGTGAACTCGCGGACCGCGTGGAACACATCGGGCGAGCTGTCCCGGCCCCGGAAGCCGTGCCCCCGGCTGGCCCAGTACGGGGTGAGGGCCCGCTCCAGCAGCACCGCGTACCGGGCGTTGTGCAGGATGCCGAGGGCGTCGAGGTCGTCGAAGTGCACCGTGACGTGCTCGACGTGACCGAACTCGACGACCGGCCGGTCGACGGTGGCGTGGCTCATGGCTGGCCTTCCGGTAGCAGGGTCGGGTCGGGGCAGAGCGCCCGCAGTCGGCTCAGCAGGCCCTGGCGGGCGTGCCGGTAGGTGGCGTCCGGGTCCAGCAGGCGGCCGCGCATGGCCGCGCCGATCCCGAGCGCGTCGATCTCGTACGCCAGTTGCGGCACGTCCACGTCGGCGCGAAGTTCGCCGAGGTCGACGGCCTCCTGGACGAGGCGTTCGAGGAAGGCGGTCCAGCGGCCGAACGCCGCGGCGAGCCGGTCCCGGACCGGGCCGGGGCGGGCGTTGAACTCGAACTCGGTGTTGGCGAAGAAGCAGCCGCCGGGGAGCACCCGGGCGGCGTAGAAATCGATCCGGGCCTCGTGCAGGGCCCGCAGCCGGCGGACGCCGCGCGGGGTGCGCAGGGCCGGGTCGACGATCCGTTCCTCCCACTGCGCCACGGCCCGGTCGACCGTGGCGAGCTGGAGCGCCTCCTTGGACCGCCAGTGCGCGAAGAGGCCCGACTTGCTGACGCCGAGCCGGTCGGCGAGCTGGCCTAGGGAGAGGCCGTCGAGGCCGGCCTCGGTGGCCAGCGCCACCGCGGCGTCCAGCACGGCCATGCGGGTGCGGTCGCCGCGGGCGACCCGGCCGTCGGAGGTCATGCGGGCAGCGTAACCGAAAAAAGCACGACCGGTCGTATTTATTTATGTGACCTGGAACGCCGACCGCCCCGCCACCCAGGGTGGCGGGGCGGTCGCAGGCTCCGGACGGGTCAGGCGATCACGGTGTCGAGGGCGACCTCGACCATCTGGCTGAAGGTCTGCTCGCGCTCGGCGGAGGTGGTCTTCTCGCCGGTCTTGATGTGGTCGCTGACCGTCAGGATGGTCAGCGCGCGGGCCTTGAACCGGGCGGCGATCGTGTAGAGCGCCGCGGACTCCATCTCCACCGCGAGCACGCCGTAGTCGGCGAGCGTGTCGTAGAGGTCCGGCCGGTCGGTGTAGAAGGCGTCGGCCGCCAGGATCGGGCCGACATGCATCGTGATGCCGCGCCGCTCGGCCACCTCGACCGAGGTACGCAGCAGCCCGAAGTCGGCCACCGGGGCGTAGTCGATCAGCCCGTCGAACCGCATCCGGTTCATGTTCGAGTCGGTGGACGAGCCGATCGCGGCGATGACGTCGCGCAGCTGGAGGTCCTCGGACAGGGCGCCGCAGGAGCCGACCCGAATCAGCGTCTTCACGCCGTACTCGTTGATCAGCTCGTGCGCGTAGATGGAGGCGGAGGGCATGCCCATGCCGGAGCCCTGGACGGAGACCTCGACGCCGTTCCAGCGGCCGGTGAAGCCCAGCATGCCGCGAACCGTGGTGTAGCAGCGGGCACCCTCGAGGTAGGTCTCCGCGATCCACTTGGCCCGCAGCGGGTCGCCCGGCATCAGGACCCGCTCGGCGATTTCTCCCGGCTCAGCGCCGATGTGCGTACTCATGACAAAGATCCTGCCAGGCCGGCCCCGGGGATACCGGTTCGGCGTCCAGACCGGTGGTCCTGTACCCTACTCGGCGGTGGTGTGTCCGAGTGGCCTAAGGAGCACGCCTCGAAAGCGTGTGAGGGTTTACGCCCTCCGCGGGTTCAAATCCCGCCGCCACCGCCAACCGGAAACGCCCGGCTGATCCAAGCGGATCAGCCGGGCGTTTCCGCATGACGGGCCGGCCGTGGGGGCCGGCCCGCCGTGGCTCACGCGGCCGGCAGGCTCGCGTCCCGGTGGGTGAGCTGGTACGTCGCGTTGACCGCATCCGTCTCCAGGAACACCGTCACCGCGCCCGCCGGCAGTGAGCAGGACACCGTCCGCTCGACGGCGTAGGGGGTCGGGCCGCAGTACCGGATGCCGGACTCGTTGAAGATCCAGATCCGGGCGTCACCGGTCCCGCCGGTGCGCTTCCAGGTGAACGACTCCCGGGCCGCGTGCTGGTCGGCCGGGATCGAGAAGCAGGCAGCGAACCGGTCCGCCCCGGTCGTCACCGTGGCCCCCGCCGCGTCCGCCGGCAGCACCGGGCACGCCGGCGGGCCGTCGGTCCGGGCGAAGGCCAGCGAGTACGCGCCGGTCGGCGCGCCGTCGCGGGAGTCGAGCACCACGGAGAACGGCGCCTGGCCGGTCAGCTGACACGGGTCCTGACGGATGCCCCAGGGCGAGTCGCAGACGGTCGAGCCGGTGGCGTCCACCACCGCCATCCCGGGTGCGCCGGCTCCGGTCGCGTCTCCCGGCAGCAGCTCCACGATCCGCGAGCCGGCCGGGCTGCCGAGTTGGAGGCAGTCGTACTGGCCGGCGGCGGTGAACTCGCCCCGGACCGGCGCGTCCCGCCATCCCGTGTCGGGGACCGGCCGGCAGTCCGACGGCGTCCAGGGCAGCAGGGCGAGCGCGTAGCGGAAGTTCTCGTCGATGACCCCGTCGGGGGCCGCCCCGCCGAGCACCAGGGTGTACTTGCCGGCCGCCGGGACCTGGCACCAGACGTCGGTGCAGAGCTTGTGGCCGGCGGTGTCGTAGACGGAGGCCCACTGGCGGTAGTTGTCCGCCCCGACGGCCTTCACCCGGTAGGTGCCGGAGGCGGGCAGGTCGAGGACCCGGCACCGGACGGTGCCGAGCGCCCCGGCCGGCGCGGCGTTGTACGCGCCGGGCGTCACCGTGGGGCAGCCGGTCGGGTCGGTCAGCGACCGCACCTGCATCCGGTACGTCAGGTCGGTGCGGTCCGCGTCCCAGTTGGCCAGGTAGGAGATGACCCGATAGGTTCCGGCACCGGGCAGGGCGCACCCGTCGTCCTCCGACCACTCGGTGCAGAGCTCGGTCCCGTGCTCGTCGACCAGCCAGGTGACGGCGTTGTTGTAGCTGTCCGGGGCCCGGTACACGACCACCCGGTCACCGGCGCGGCCCTGGAACGGCTGGCAGTTGGTCTGCACGGGCGAGGTCTGGTGCACCACCAGCGCCGGCTGGTCCCACGCGGTGCCGGTGGCCGCCGCACACCCGTCGCCACGGTCGAGCGCCGTCACCGCCACCTGGTAGGACACCGGCTCCCAGTTCCAGTTCTGGGCCAGCAGGGTGTAGGAGCCGGCCGCCGCCAGGGCGCAGGAACGCGCGGCGGAGTACTCGTCGCACACCTGCCGGCCGTCGACGTCGAAGACTCGCCAGTTGAGGTACTGGTCGGCGAACTGGTTGAACCGGACCACGACCGCGCCGGGCGCGGCGCTGGTCAGGGCCTGGCAGGACACGCCCTCGGAGGCCGGCACCGTCCCGCTGCCCACCACGGAACCGGGGTCGCCGAAGGACGCCAGCGGCAGGGCCGGGCAGCCGACCGCGTGCGACAGACGGGGCATCTTCAGCGTGTAGGCCGACTCGTTGCCGTAGGTCTCCTCGAGGAAGAGCCGGTACGGCCCGGAGCCGGTGAGGGTGCACTCGGTGGGGTAGCGGACGTAGCAGCTGCCCGACTGGTATTCCGCGTTCAGGACGCGGCCCTGCACGTCACCTGGGCCGGCGGGGTCGGCGAGGTGCAGCACGGTGCCGGTCGGCTGGCTGAACTTGAAGCAGCGCGCGGCCAGGCCCGCCGGCAGGGTGCCGGTGCGGCCCGCCGAGGCGAAGGAGAAGAAGTTCTCCGGCAGGGTGTCGCACTCGGACGGGGTACGCATCGACTCGGCGGAGAGGGTGTAGGCGCCCTCGCCGTTGCCGTAGTAGAGCGAGACGGTGACCGTGTAGGTGCCGGCCGCGCCCAGCCCGCACTCGCTCAGGTAGGTGCCGAGAAAGCAGACGGTGTCCCCGTTCCGGTCGGTGACCTCGGCGCTCACGCCCTCGCCCGAGACACCCTTGAGCCGGGCGTAGAGCGTGTCCTGGGCGACGGTCGAGGTGACCGTCCAGACGTCCTGCTCCTCGCCGCTGATCGACGAGCAGCTTGCCACCTTGCCGAAGGCGAGCTTGCCGCCGCAGCCGCCGGGTCCGGTGGCCCGTGAGCCGGTGGTGGACGTCGCGCTGTCGGTGCCGGTCGGCTTGGCGTCGGTGGTCTTCGTTGCTGGCGAGGCGGGCGCGGAGGCCGTAACGGGTGCCGGCGTCGTCGCCGACGGGGTGGGCGCGGGTGCCGCGCTCGCGGCGGCTGGTCCGATCAGGACGGTCGCCAGGCCGGTGGTCAGGGCGGCGATCACCGCCAGCGTGGGTCGGCCGGTCAGCCGTGTTGTGGACAGGGTTGTTCTCATTTCAACTCCCCCGTGAGAAGCCGCGCGACGTGCGCGGGCGAGGAGATGATTCCATGGGGTTCGATCGACGACAACGGGCTTGTCGGCAAGCCGTCGCGGGCCAGCAGCGCTTCGTCACGTCCGCTGTGGAGCGGTTTCAGGTATTCCCCCAGTCCCCAACGGGACCGGGGCGATGAGGTTGCTGCCGCGGGTCGGATTGCCGGAGTTCCCACTCCTCGGCCAGCTCGTCCCAGTAGTCCGGGGAGAGGCCGCGGCGCCCGTGCGCCAGCCAGCCCGCCGTGTCGCGTTCCAGGTGCAGGCCCAGCTCGGCGAAGGGGTCGATCCACGGCCCGGGCTCGGCGCCCAGCCGGGCGAGCGCCGCGTTGATCGGCCACTCGCCGCGCGGCCGGTCCAGCGCGCGGTCGAAGCACGGCCCCCAGCTCACCTCGCCGCCCAGCCACACCATCGCCGCCTGGTGGCCCAGCCCGCCGGCGAACTCCGCCTCCAGGTACGCCACCGGGCCCTGCCGCGACCAGCGGGCCAGCAGCTCCGACAACTCCGGTTCGGCGCGTCTGCCGCCGCGCCGCGACCTGGAGTCGTCGCCGGCCAGGGCCGGCGAGAGGACGAGCTGGAACGGTTGCTCCGCCGACGGTTCCCCGGTGGCGAAGTCCGGCAGCTCGCCGGTGAGCTCCTGCATCAGTTGCGGCGTGACGGGCAGGAGGCCGAAGTCCTGGCGGAGCGCGCCGAGGACCGCGTGGTCCAGGTCGGCGGTCTGCTCGCGGAGCAGCTCGACGTCGGCGACCACCGCGCTGAGCTGGTAACTCATCCGATCCTCTCGGCGTCCACAGGCTGTGGATGGAACATGTGTACGACGGCGGAAAGTTTTCCACAGGTGGGGAGTCGGTCCTCGCGAACGTCATCAGCGTCGCGCCCACCCGCACCGTACCGGGGGCGGGCGGGGGTCGGGTCACGTCGTGCGCGTTCCACCTGGGCACGTCTCGGTCATCGGCTGACATTCAGGACGCCGAGCGCAGAGACGACAAAGGGCCGGCCCCGCTCGGGGCCGGCCCTTTCGTCAACGGCGGAGGATACGAGATTCGAACTCGTGAGGGTGTTAACCCAACACGCTTTCCAAGCGTGCGCCCTAGGCCTCTAGGCGAATCCTCCGCGAGCCAGGATACAGGTACCCGGCGGGTGGGCCACCCCACCACCCCCTGAAGATCCACGCCGGGTCGGGTAGGCTTGGCGGCACCTCCCGTGCGGCGGTATCTCGTGAACCTCCCCAGGGCCGGAAGGCAGCAAGGATAAGCGAGCTCTGCCGGGTGCACGGGAGGCCTTTCTGTCTCCGGGTGCGGGTAACGTTCCTGCGGTTCAGGGCACGGGGTGGTGGGTGGTCACCCGCGCCCGGCCGGCGCAGAATGGCTCGGTCGAGAGGAGGCGGTACGGGTGGCACTGGCCCTTTACCGCAAGTACCGGCCCCGTACGTTCGCCGAGGTCATCGGCCAGGAGCACGTCACCGAGCCGCTGTCGCAGGCGCTGCGCAGCGGGCGGCTGAACCACGCCTACCTCTTCTCCGGCCCCCGGGGTTGCGGCAAGACCTCCAGCGCCCGGATCCTGGCCCGCTCGCTCAACTGCGAGCGGGGCCCCACCCCCGAGCCGTGCGGGCAGTGCGAGTCCTGCCGCTCGCTGGCCCCCGACGGCGGCGGGTCGATCGACGTCATCGAGATCGACGCGGCCAGCCACGGCGGCGTCGACGACGCGCGGGAGCTGCGCGAGAAGGCGTTCTTCGCGCCGGCCCGCAGCCGCTTCAAGATCTATGTCATCGACGAGGCGCACATGGTCTCGTCGGCCGGCTTCAACGCCCTGCTCAAGCTGGTCGAGGAGCCTCCGGAATACGTCAAGTTCATCTTCGCCACGACCGAGCCGGAGAAGGTCCTCGGCACGATCAAGTCGCGGACCCACCACTACCCGTTCCGGCTGTTTCCGCCGAAGGTGGTCCGCCCCTATCTGGAGCAGCTCTGCGAGGCGGAGGGGGTGAAGGTCGAGCCGGCCGTCTTCCCCCTGGTGGTGCGCGCCGGTGGCGGCAGCATGCGGGACAGCCTCTCGGTGCTCGACCAGCTCATCGCGGGCGCCGGCCCGGAGGGGGTCAGCTACGCCCGGGCCGCCACGCTGCTCGGCGTCACCGACTCCGCGCTGATCGACGAGATGTGCGACGCGCTCGCCGCCGGGGACGGCGCGGCCGCGTACGCCACCGTCGACCGGGTCGCCGAGGCCGGGCACGACCTGCGCCGGTTCGCCTCCGACCTGCTGGAGCGCCTGCGCGACCTGATCGTCATGCAGCAGGTGCCGGACGCCGCCGCCAAGGGCCTGATCGACGGCCCCGACGACCAGATCGAGCGGATGGCCGCCCAGGCCCAGCGGCTCGGCCCGGCGACCCTGTCCCGCTGCGCCGACATCGTGCACAACGGCCTGGTCGAGATGCGCGGCACCACCGCCCCCCGGCTGCTGCTGGAGCTGATCTCCGCCCGGATGCTGCTGCCCGGCGCGGACGACTCGACCGGCGGCCTGCTCCAGCGCCTGGAGCGGATGGAACGCCGGCTCACTCTGGGAGGCGCCGGGCTGCCGCCGGCCGCCGCCGGCCCCGCGCCGGTCGCCCCCACCACCGAGGTACGCCCCGAGCCGCCCGCCCCGACCGCGGCTGCCGCCGCGTCCCACCCGGAGACCGCCGGCACGCCGGCGGCTGCCGGCGCCCCGGCCGGGGCGGCCGCGGCCCGCGCCGCCGCCGCGGCCGCCGGTGCCCGCTCGGCGTCGCCCCGCCCGGCCGACCCGTCCTCGGCCGGCGCCGCCCAGCCGGCTGCTGCCGACCGGGCCCCGGACGGACCGCCCCCGGCGGCCGGCCCCGCCGCGCCGGTGTCCGCCGCGCCGGTCCGCCGTCCGGTGCCGTCGTCGGCGGTGCTGCCCGACCCGGCCACCCCCGAGCCGCCCCGGCCGGGCGCCCCGGCGGGCGCGCTCGACGCCGTCGCCGTGCGCCGGGTCTGGCCCGAGGTGGTCGGCAAGGTCAACCGGACCAACAAGCGGATCGCGGCGCTGATGCGCGACGCGGTGGTCCGGGAGTTGGACGACGACACGCTGGTGCTGACCGTGAAGTCGACGGTGCTGGCGAAGATGATGGCCGACCACGCCGCGGTGCTCACCGACGCGCTCTACGAGGAGTTGGGCGGCCGCTGGCAGATCCGGTGCGAGGTGGCCGGGGAGCGGGGGGCCGCCGGGCTCGGCGGTCCGGCGCGCCCGTCCGCCCCGGCCCGGCCGGCCCCGTCGACCGGTGCCCCGGCGGGCCCGTCCGACCTTCCGGCCGGACCGGGCAGCCCGGCCGCCGGCCGGTCCGGCGGATCCGGGACCTCCCCCGCTGCCCGGGCGGCCGATCCGTCCGGTGGCCCGGCGCGGCGACCGGCTGGTCCGGCCGGGCGGGAGACGAGTGCCGGTCCCGCCGGCGAGGACGACGAGGAGGACTGGCCGGAGCCGGCCCGACCGGGTGGTGCCGGGGCGTCGGCGCGCGCCGAGGCCGACCCGGCGACCGCCGCGGAAGGCGGCGACGACTGGCCGGAGGCCGCCCGTCCGGGTGGGGCGGCGGCCACCACGCCGCCGCCTGCCGACGCGCCACCGGGGGTCGCGCCGTCCGCTTCCGCGCCGGCTGTCGCGGCTCCCGCCGTACCGAAGCCGGCCGGACCGCCGGCCACGCCGCCGCAGCCCGCGGCGGGTGCCGCCGGCGGCGCTTCGCCGGTGAGCAGCGCGATCGCGGCGGCCCGGGCGGCCGCGGCGGCCGCGGCCGGGGGCGGTCCGGGCAAGGGCCCGCGGGCGGCGCAGGCGACCCGGCCGACCGCGGACGCCGACTGGGCGGGGGAGCCGCCCTACGATCCGGACTTCGACGGGCCGATCCGGCCGGGCGGACGTCCGGCGGCCCCGGCCCCGGCGGCCCCTGCCTACGAGGGCTTCGACCCGGGCGACGAGCCGCTGGATGACGTGATCGACGAGCGGACCGCCCGGCAGTCCAGCGAGGAGCAGGCGGTGCAGCTGCTGCGCGAGGCGTTCGGAGCCGAGAAGATCGACGAGGTGGACGCGCGCTGAGCGGGCGTCGACCGCCGAGGAGCTGTGCCGCCGCCCGACTAGGCTGGGCGCGGCCGACCAGACGACTGTGAGAAGGAGCCATCCGTGCGCCCAGGTGGACAGCCGAACATGCAGCAGATGCTGAAGCAGGCGCAGAAGATGCAGCAGCAGATCACCAAGGCCCAGGCCGAGCTGGCCGAGGCGGAGCTGACCGGCACGGCCGGCGGCGGGCTGGTCACCGCCACCGTCTCCGGCACCGGTGAGGTCAAGAGCATCAAGATCGACCCGAAAGCGGTCGACCCGGAGGACGTGGAGACCCTGGAGGACCTGGTCGTCGCGGCTCTGCACAACGCGGCCGAGGCCGCCCGGGAGCTGACCGAGAAGAAGATGGGCCCGGTCACCGGCGGGATGGGCGGCCTCGGCCTGCCCGGGTTCTGAGCCGGCAGATGTACGAGGGTGCCATCCAGGACCTGATCGACGAGCTGGGCCGGCTGCCGGGCGTCGGCCCGAAGAGCGCCCAGCGGATCGCGTTCCACGTCCTGTCGGCGGATCCGGCCGACGTGAACCGGCTGGCCGGTGCGCTGCGCAAGGTCAAGGAGCTGGTGCGGTTCTGCACCACCTGCTACAACGTCGCCGAGTCGGAGCAGTGCCGCATCTGCCGCGACCCGCGGCGGACGGACGAGGTGCTCTGCGTGGTCGAGGAGCCGAAGGACGTGGTGGCGATCGAGCGGACCGGTGAGTTCCGCGGTCGCTACCACGTGCTCGGCGGCGCGATCAACCCGCTGGAGGGGATCGGCCCGGACAACCTGCGGATCCGGGAGCTGATGACCCGGCTGGGCGGGGGTGCGATCCGCGAGCTGATTCTCGCCACCGATCCGAACACCGAGGGCGAGGCCACCGCGACGTACCTGGCCCTGATGGTCAAGCCGATGGGGATCGCGGTGACCCGGCTGGCGAGCGGCCTGCCGGTCGGCGGCGACCTGGAGTACGCCGACGAGATCACCCTGGGCCGGGCGTTCGAGGGCCGCCGGGCGATCTGACCGTCCGCTCCGGGCACGGGGGAGGTGTGGTGCGAGGAACCTCGGGCCGACCGTCCCTCGTGCCGGGGGTGCTGGTGGTGCTGCTGCTGGCTGCGGTTGTCGGCGCGGTGGGCTGGTTCGAGTGGCGGGTCCGGGAGTTCCGGGCGGCCAACCGGGCCGGACAGGCGCGGGCGGAGGCGGAGCTGGCCCAGCGGGTCCGGGCGTACGCCGACGCGGTGATCGACGCGGGCGAACCCACCCCGTCCGACGACTGGCTGCTCGCCATCGCCCAGGCGAGCGGCGTGCAGATGTGGGAGATCGGGCGTACGCCGGACCTCTGGACGGTCGTCAACGGCTCGGTCGGCTACGGTCCGGCGGTCATGCCGGGCGCGACCGTGTCGGCGTGCCACCGGGTCACCTTCCGCCTGCTGGGGACCCCGGCCGCCGACGCGCGGGTCGAGCGGCTGCCCGCCTGCTCGGCCGTCACCGCGCTGCCGACCCCGGCACCGACGGGGTCGTAACCGGAATGTGGGAAGAGTGTGCTTCGCCACGGCTCCGCGGGTCGGCTGCGGTATAGGCCGTTCTGTGGGCATCCGTCCGATCCCACCATCTGCTCATGGGTGTGACAGTCCCGTTTGTCGATAGATCAGGTGCTGTCAGACGCGGCCGGTTGGTGTCGGGTTGATAGCGATTGCCTAACGGCCGTTCCGCTTCTGTGTGTCGTGTCATAGCCTCCCGCACACGGACTGAGTCACAGCTCGGCGTGGACATGCGCATGACAGAGGTGAGAGATGCAGGCGAGCAGGCTTAAAGCGGCCGTGGCCCTGGCGGCCGCTGCCGCTCTGGCGGTCGGGGCATCCGGCTGTGCCAAGAGCGAGCGCGACGGGGACAGCGGTGGGGCCAAGACTGGCGGCACCTTCGTCTTCGCGGGCGCTGGCGACCCCAAGAACTTCGACCCGATCTTCAACGACGACGGTGAGTCCTTCCGGCCGATCCGCCAGATGTACGACACCCTCGTGCAGAACAAGCCGGGCACGGCCGACCTGCAGGGTGCCCTGGCGGAGAGCTGGGAGCACGACGCGGACGGCAAGGTCTGGACCTTCCACCTGCGCAAGGGCGTGAAGTTCCACGACGGCACCGACTTCAACGCCGCCGCGGTCTGCTTCAACTTCGACCGCTGGTACAACATGAAGGGCGCCGGCGCCCAGTCGCAGATGATCTACTACTCGGACGTCTTCGGCGGCTTCGCCAAGAACGAGGCTCCGGACCTGGGCAAGCCGGTCTACAACAAGTGCGAGGCGAAGGACGACGCCACCGCCGTCGTCACGATGAACCAGTACAAGGGCGCCTTCCCCGGTGCCTTCGCGCTGACCGCGCTCTCCATTGCCAGCCCGGACGCACTGAAGAAGTACGACGCCGACACGGTCAAGCAGAACGGCGACTCCTTCGAGTACAGCGCGTTCGCCAACGAGCACCCGGTCGGCACCGGCCCGTTCAAGTTCGCCGGTTGGGACAAGGCCAAGGGTGAGATCACCCTGGAACGGAACCCCGACTACTGGGGCGAGAAGGCCAAGGTCGACAAGCTCGTCATCAAGATCATCAAGGACGAGAACACCCGCAAGCAGGAGCTGAAGGCCGGCACCGTGCAGGGTATCGACTTCCCGGCCCCGGCCGACCGTAAGTCGCTCGCCGCTGACGGCTTCCAGGTCCTCGACCGCCCGGCGTTCAACATCCTCTACATGGGCTTCAACCAGAAGAACCCGAAGCTGAAGGACCTGCGGGTGCGCCAGGCGATCGCCTACGCCCTCAACCGTCAGCAGCTCGTCCAGACCAAGGGCCCGGGTGGCACCAAGGTCGCCGACGAGTTCATGCCGGACACCGTGCTCGGCTACGCCCAGGATGTGCAGAAGTACGAGTACAACCCGGACAAGGCCAAGCAGCTGCTCAAGGAGGCCGGGGTCACGAACCTGACCCTGAACTTCTACTACCCGACCGACGTCTCCCGGCCGTACATGCCGAACCCGCAGGAGATCTTCACCGTCCTGGCCAACGACCTCCAGGCCGTCGGCATCAAGGTCAACGGTGTGGCCCGCCCGTGGAACGGTGGCTACAAGGACGACGTGCAGCAGTTCGGCAAGCAGGACCTGCACATCCTCGGCTGGACCGGTGACTACAACGACCCGGGCAACTTCGTCGGCACCTTCTTCGGCCGGTCCAAGGCCGAGTTCGGTGACGCCGCGATGACCGAGATGTTCGACGCCATCACCAAGGCCGACGGCACGGTCGACGAGGCCGGCAAGAAGGCCGCCTGGGAGCAGGTCAACCGCGACATCGCCGCGAAGTGGCTGCCGGCCGTGCCGATCTGGCACGCCCCGCCGGCCATCGTGGTCACCAAGGACGTCAAGGGTCTGGTCGCCAGCCCGCTGACCGACGAGCGGTTCAACACGGTCAGCGTCGGCTGAGGACGCCGCTGACGCCGTACGTGGATTCGGCCCGGGCCGGGCTTCCCCGGCCCGGGCCGACCCGCTGTTATCGAGAGTCTGGTGTGTGAGAGATGTTGCGAGTCATAGTCCGCCGCCTGCTGCAACTGGTGGTGACCCTGATAGCGCTGTCCGCGCTCATCTTCATCTGGCTGCGGAACCTGCCCGGCGGCCCGATCGAGGCGCTGCTCGGTGAGCGGGCCACGCCGGAGCGGCGGGCCCTGCTGACCAAGGCACTCGGCTACGACCAGCCGATCCTGGTCCAGTACGCCAAGTTCATGCAGCGGGTCCTGACCGGCGACTTCGGCAACTCCATCCGGACCGGCGACTCGGTCATCGACGTGATCGGCCGAGCCTTCCCGGCCACCATCGAGCTGGCCGTCGCCGCCATGATCATCGCGGTCGGGCTCGGCGTGCCGCTGGGTTACCTCGCCGCCCGGCACCGGGGCCGGCTGCTGGACAACCTCAGCATCGCCGGCACCCTGCTCGGCATCTCGATTCCGATCTTCTTCCTGGGCTACCTGCTCAAGGACGTCTTCACCCAGAACATCCACTGGTTCCCGCCCTCCGGGCGGATGAGCACCGGGGTGGACAACACCGAGGTGACCGGCTTCTTCGTCCTCGACGGACTGCTCACCCGGGAGTTCGACGCCACCGCCGACGCGCTCTGGCACCTGATCCTGCCGGCGTTCACGCTGGCCACCATCCCGCTGGCGGTGATCGTGCGGATCACCCGGGCCAGCGTGCTCGACGTGCTCAACGAGGACTACGTGCGCACCGCGGAGGCGAAGGGCCTGCGGCACAAGACCATCCGGGGCCGGCACATCCTGCGCAACGGCCTGCTGCCGGTGGTCACCACCATCGGCCTGCAGACCGGCGCGTTGCTCTCCGGCGCCGTGCTCACCGAGAAGGTCTACAACTGGGGCGGCCTGGGGACGCTGATCACCGACTCGATCAGCGGCGGCCGTGACTACCCGGTCCTCCAGGCGCTGATCCTGCTGGCCGCGCTGGTCTTCGTGGTGGTCAACCTCCTGGTCGACCTCTCCTACGCCTTCATCGACCCGAGGGTGCGTGTCCGATGAGTGATCCGATCACCCGCCCCACCGTGGGCGCCCAGCGCGACGGCGTCGACCCGTCCGCCGTCGAGGAGAAGCCCGAGGGGACCCTGCCGAGCGCCATCGGCCGGCTCGGCGAGCGGAAGCGGGCGCGGCTGGAGGCGCTGGCCCAGGCCACCGCCGACAAGGGCGGCGTGAGCCTGCTGCGGGACGCGTTCCGCCGGCTGCGGCGCAACCCCGTCGCCATTGTCGGCGCCGCCATCGTCGGCCTCTTCATCCTGGTGGCGATCTTCGCACCGCTGCTCGCGCCGCACGACCCGGCGCAGCGCTTCGAGGAACTGACGAAGAACCTCACCGTCGACAGCATCCCCGGTGCCCGCAGCGACTTCCCGCTGGGCTCCGACCCGCTCGGCCGGGACTTCCTGTCCCGGATGATCTACGGCAGCCGGCAGACCCTCTTCGTCGGTGTGGTCGCCACGCTGATCGGGCTGGGCCTCGGCGTGCTGATCGGCGCGCTGTCCGGGGCCTTCGGCGGCTGGGTGGACAACGTCCTGATGCGCCTCACCGACGTGATGCTGGCCCTGCCGGCCCTGCTCCTGGCGATCAGCCTGGTGGCCATGGCCAGCCGGTCGAGCCAGTGGACGGTCATCTTCGCGGTGGCCATCGTCAACGTGCCGATCTTCGCCCGGCTGCTGCGCGGGTCGATGCTGGCCCAACGGGAGAGCGACCACGTGCTGGCCGCGCGGGCGCTCGGCGTGAAGCAGGGCAACATCGTGCTGCGGCACATGCTGCCCAACGCGATGACCGCGGTGATCGTGCAGGCCACGCTGACCCTCTCCACCGCGATCCTGGAGGCCGCCTCGCTCTCCTTCCTCGGTCTCGGTGACCCGGACATCAACCGGGCCGAGTGGGGCCTGATGCTCGGGGTGGACGGTCAGCGCTACTTCGACGTCCGCCCGGAGCTTGCTTACTACCCGGCCATCGCGATCATCGTGGTCGCGCTCGGCTTCACCCTGCTCGGTGAGGGCATGCGCGAGGCCATCGACCCGAAGAACCGGCGGTGACGAGGCCGATGCGATGGACCAGCACGGCCGGCACGTGCCGGCGAGAGGAAGTGACCCGATGAGCCTGCTCGACGTACGCGACCTGAGCGTGGTGTTCCAGCGCCGCGGTGAGCAGCCGTTCACCGCGGTCGACAAGGTCAGCTTCAGCGTGGAGCCGGGGCAGACCGTGGGCCTGGTCGGCGAGTCCGGCTGCGGCAAGAGCGTGACCAGCCTGGCGATCATGGGCCTGCTGCCCCGGCGGGGCAACAAGGTCAGTGGCCAGGTGCTCTTCGAGGGTGCCGACCTGCTGAAGCTCCGCCCGGACGACATGCGGGACCGGCGCGGCCGGGACATCGGCATGATCTTCCAGGACCCGCTCTCCTCGCTGAACCCGGTCATCCCGATCGGTGTCCAGGTGGCCGAGGTGCTGGAACGGCACCGGGGCATGGACCGCAAGGCGGCGCTGAAGGAGGCCCGGGAGCTGCTCGACGCGGTCGGCATCCCGGACCCGAACCGGCGGCTGAAGGAGTACCCGCACCAGCTCTCCGGCGGCATGCGGCAGCGGGCGCTGATCGCCATCGCGCTGGCCTGCAAGCCGAGGCTGCTGATCGCCGACGAGCCGACCACCGCCCTGGACGTGACCATCCAGGCGCAGATCCTCACCCTGCTCAAGCAGCTCGTCGACGAGACCGGCACCGCGCTGATCATGATCACGCACGACCTGGGCGTGGTCGCCGGGCTCTGCGACACGGTCAACGTGCTCTACGGCGGCAAGGTGGTGGAGCGGGCCCCCCGGCACGAGCTGTTCGCCCGGCCGCGGCACCCGTACACGCACGGACTGCTCAACTCCGTGCCGCGGCTGGACTCGCCGCGTGGCGAGAAGCTGCACGCCATCCGCGGCTCGGTGGCCGACAACATCCCGTGGGTCGAAGGGTGCGCCTTCGCGCCCCGCTGCAACAACGTGGTGGACGCCTGCCTGGAGGGCACCCCTCCGCTCGAACCCACCGCGACCGGCGGCGACCTGCGCTGCAACAACCCCGTAACCGAGGAGGTGGCGGTCCCGTGACCGAGGAGCGGACCGGACCACTGGTCGAACTGCGCGACGTCAAGGTCCACTTCCCGATCAAGAGCGGCGTGCTCTTCGACCGTACGGTCGGCCACGTCTACGCGGTCGACGGCGTCTCGCTCTCCATCAACAAGGGCGAGACGTACGGGCTGGTGGGCGAGTCGGGCTGTGGCAAGTCCACCCTCGGCCGGGGCCTGCTGCGGCTGGTCGAGCCGACCGACGGCGAGATCGTCTTCGACGGCACCGACGTCCGCTCGCTCAAGGGCGAGTCGCTGCGCCGGGCCCGCCGCCGGATGCAGATGATCTTCCAGGACCCGCTGTCCAGCCTCGACCCCCGGCAGTCGGTGGAGTCGCTGCTGGTCGAGGGGCTCAAGGCGCACGGCCTGGCCGGCGACAAGGCGGCCACCGCCAAGAAGCTGCGGGACGCCCTGGCCGCGGTCGGCCTGCCCGCCTCGGCGCTGAGCAAGTACCCGCACGAGTTCTCCGGCGGCCAGCGGCAGCGGATCGGCATCGCCCGAGCCCTGGTGCTCGACCCGGACCTCATCGTCGCCGACGAGCCGGTCTCCGCGCTGGACGTGTCGATCCAGGCGCAGGTGCTCAACCTGCTGGAGGACCTGCAGAACGAGCACGGGCTGACCTACCTGATCATCGCGCACGACCTGGCGGTGGTCCGGCACATCGCCGACACGGTCGGCGTGATGTACCTGGGCGGCCTGGTGGAGGAGGCGTCCAGCGACGACCTCTACCGCGAGCCGATGCACCCGTACACGAAGGCGCTGATGTCGGCGGTGCCGGTGCCGGACCCGCAGGTGGAGGACCGCCGCGAGCGGATCCTGCTCGCCGGCGACCTGCCCTCGCCGACGAACCCGCCGGCCGGCTGCCGGTTCCACACCCGCTGCCCGTGGGCCCAGCCGACCCGCTGCGGCGACGAGCGGCCGGCGCTGCGCGAGGTGCTCGACGGTCACCGGGTGGCCTGCCACTACGCCGAGGACATCGCGGCGGGCCGGATCCGGCCGCACGAGGTGGAGCCGGAGCTGGTCCGGCCGGACGACGGCGCGGCACCGGGCGGCCCCGGTGAGCTGATCCCGACCCCGTGAGCAGACGACGAGGCCCCCTTCCCCGGACGCCGGGGTAAGGGGGCCTCGTCGCGTCGTCAGCCCTCGGGGCGGTTGAGCAGGGCGACCGCGACGGCGTGGACCGCGTCCAGCCCGGCCGGGTCGGCCAGTGCCGTCTTCCCGCCGGTCACCGCGTACCACTCGTCGGCGTCCTTGTACTGCACGCGCAGGGTGACCTGGCCGTCGGCCCACTCGGTGCGCAGGGTCAGCTCACCGGTCACCACGCCGACCTCGTCGGTCATCACCCCGCCGGGACCGGCCGTGATGTCGGCGGTCCGCTGGTGCGGCCCGCCCGGCGCGCCCGCGGTGGGCGCTCCCGGCATGGCATCGGCCGACATGCCCGCCCCGGAGACGTCGGCGGGGGCCGGGGGCGTGCCGTCCGCCGTCATCCCGGCCGAGGTCGGGCCGGTCGCGGCGCCGCTGCCGGCGGCCGCCGCCGCGTCCTCGCCCGCCGCGTCCGGCGTCTGCTCCGGTGCCGGCCTGCCGCCGGCCCCGGTCACGGCTTGTTCGCCCATGTGCAACCCTCCAACATGTCGGTGAGGGCGGCCTTCTCGGCGCTGGTCACCGTCAGCCGCCAGTAGTGCTTCACCGTCACCCAGTCGGCCGCGTACTGGCACCAGTACGACTTGTTCGCCGGCTTCCACCGGGACGGATCCTGGTCACCCTTTGCCCGGTTGGAGCGCAGGGAAACCGCGAGGAGCTGTGGCCGGGTCAGGTCGTTGGCGAAGTCCCCGCGCTTCGAGTCGTCCCACTCGTCGGCACCCGAGCGCCAGGCGTTGGCCAGCGGCACCACGTGGTCGATGTCCACGTCGGCGGGATCGGTCAGCACGGACCCGTCGTACGGGCTCTCCCAGCGGCCGCCCACCACGTTGCAGCCGGAGAGCTTGATGCTCTCCCCGTCCCGTTGCAGCACGCTGTCCCGCACGTCGCAGTTCTTCCCGGTGTCCCGCCAGTGGGGGAAGCGGGTGCGGCTGTAGCCCTTCATCGACCCGGCGGCGGCGACGGTCAGCTCACCGAGCTGCTGGTCGACGTCAGCGGCGGCGCTCGGTGGCGTCTCCGGCTCGTCGACCACCGGGACGCAACCGGCCGCGCCGAGGGCGAGCGCCGCGGCGAGCGCGGCCGTCAACCCGGCACGGGCTCCTGATCTCCTACGCACAGACGACACCTCTTAAGCTTGCGGGCTCCCGGCGAGTCCGCACAGTACCCCCGCAGCGGTTTCCGTTATTCGTGGCGTCGGATGTGGAGCCCGGGCAGAGTGGTTTCCCATGACCACATCCGCACCCGCGCTCCGCACCGGCACCGCCGCCGGCCGGGGCACCCTGCTCGCCGCGATCCTCGCCTCCGGCATGGTCTTCCTGGACAGCACGGTGGTCAACGTGGCGCTGCCCCGGCTCGGCGCGGAACTCGGCGCGAACGTGGCGGATCTCCAGTGGACCATCAACGGCTACCTGCTCATGCTGGCCGCGTTCGTGCTCCTGGGGGGCGCGCTCGGCGACCGGTTCGGCCGGCGCCGGATCTTCCTGCTCGGGGTCGCCTGGTTCGCCGCGGCGTCCGTGCTCTGCGGCCTGTCCCAGGGGACGGGCTGGCTGATCGCGGCGCGCTTCCTCCAGGGCGCCGGCGGGGCACTGCTCACCCCCGGCTCGCTCTCCGTGCTCCAGGCCAGCTTCCATCCGGACGACCGGGGGAAGGCGATCGGGACCTGGTCCGGGCTCTCCGGGGTCTCCACCGCGCTCGGCCCGCTGCTCGGCGGCTGGCTGATCGACGCCCTCTCCTGGCGATGGATCTTCTTCATCAACCTGCCGCTCGCGGTGGCGGTGGTGCTGGCGGCGCTGCGCTGGGTGCCGGAGAGCCGGGACGTGAACGCCTCCCGTGCCGGCGCGGGGCGGCGGTTCGACGTCGCCGGGACGCTGCTCGGCGCGCTGGGCCTCGGCGGCGTCACGTACGCGTTGATCGACGCCCCGGCGCGCGGGCTCCGCTCCCCGACGGTGCTCGCGGCGGTGCTGGTCGGGGTGCTCGCCGCAGCGGTCTTCGTGCTGGTCGAGCGGCGGCGCGGGGACAGCGCCATGCTGCCCACCGGGCTCTTCACCAGCCGGCTCTTCTCGGTGCTGAACGTCTTCACCGTCGTGGTGTACGCCGCCCTCGGCGGGTTCACCTTCTTCCTCGCCGTCTACCTGCAGAACGTGGTGGGCTGGTCGGCGCTGCTCACCGGCCTGGCCACCGTGCCGATGACGCTGCTCCTGCTGGTCGGCTCGGCCCGGGCCGGGGCGCTGGCGGCCCGGATCGGCCCCCGGCTGCCGCTCACCGTCGGCCCGGTGGTCGCCGCGGCCGGGCTGCTCCTGCTGCGCCGGGTCGGGCCGGGCGCGTCGTACTGGGTGGACGTGCTGCCCGGGGTGGTGCTGTTCGGGGCCGGCCTGACCCTGGTGGTGGCGCCACTGACCGCCTCGGTGCTGGCGGCGGTGGCGGACCGGTTCGCCGGAGTGGCCAGCGGCTTCAACAACGCCGCCTCCCGGGCCGGGGGCCTGCTGGCGGTGGCCGCCCTGCCGCTGCTGGTCGGCCTCTCCGGCACCGGCTACGCGCAGAAGGCCGCGCTGACCGGCGCGTTCCGCGGGGCGATGCTCTGGTGCGCCGTGCTGCTGCTGGCCGGGGCCGCGCTGGCCGGGCTGCTGATCCACCGCCCGGAGCGGAAGGCGCCCGGGGCTCAACCCTGCCCGTCGCTGCCCGCCTCGACCCCGCCCGATCAGCAAGGAAGGGCCCCTTCTTAACGCCTGCGGCTTGGGTTCTAGTGGTGGTTGCAACGCCTGACTTGTTCAGGGGTTGCAGTGTTCGAGATCCGCAAGGACCGGTCGCCTCAGGGCCGGAAGAAGTTGCATGCTGAGCGCCAGGCTTATCTTGATCTTGTGGCGCACGGTGTGGGTATCGCACAAGCGTGCCGGATGGTCGGGGTTAACCGGCGTACTGGCCACCGCTGGCGGTATGGACGAGCAAGCCGGGCCGGGCGGGAGGCGCAGCCTCCTGCCCGGCCCGGGCCTTCCTCTGGTCGGTTCCTATCGGTGGATGACCGGATTCTGATTGCCGACCTGCGGCGTGAGGGCAGGTCACTGCGGTCGATCGCCGCCGAGTTGGGACGGGATCCCTCCACGATCAGCCGGGAACTGCGCCGCAACGCCCACCCGGAGACCGGTGACTACCGTCCCCATGCGGCGCAGGCGCGGGCCGAGGCGCGGCGCCCGCGGCCGAAGACCGGCAAGCTCGCCGCGAACCCGCAGCTGCGCCACGCCGTCCAGGACGGCCTGGACCGCAGGTGGAGCCCGGAACAAATCGTGCGACGGTTACGGCGAGACTTCCCCGACCGGCCAGGGATGCACGTGACCCACGAGACGATCTACCAGGCGCTCTACGTCCAAGGACGCGGTGAGCTACGCCGCGAGCTGACCCGGGCGTTGCGCACCGGCCGGGCGGTGCGCCGCCCGCACCGCCAGCCCGGACAACGCCAGCCCCGCTTCACCACCCCCATGGTGATGATCAGCGAACGGCCCGCCGACGTGGCCGACCGGGCCGTGCCCGGCCACTGGGAAGGCGACCTCATCATCGGCAAGGACAACACCTCCGCCATCGGCACCCTCGTCGAACGCGCCACCCGATACGTCCTGCTGGTACATCTGGGCCGCGGACGCACCGCCGAGCACGTCCGCGACGCGCTGCTGACCACCATCGCCACCCTGCCCGCCCACCTCAAACGATCCCTGACTTGGGACCAAGGCGCCGAGATGGCCCTGCACCACCAGTTCAGCACCGCCGCTGACATGCCCGTCTACTTCTGCGACCCGCACTCACCCTGGCAACGCGGATCGAACGAAAACACCAACGGCCTCCTGCGCCAGTACTTCCCCAAGGGCACCGACCTGGCCGCCCACCACCCCGAGCACCTCGCCGCAGTAGCCGCCGAACTCAACGGCCGGCCACGCAAAACGCTCGGCTGGGACACCCCAGCCGAGCGTCTCGCTAAGCTCCTAGCCGTCACCGACTAAGCCGTGTTGCAACGACCCCTGGAATCCACCCGGTAGAGGAGGGGCCCCCGCTTAACAAGCGGCCGGGGCGTGGCGCAAAGCGGCCTCAGGGTTGCTACGGTCGCCGGATGAGCGACCACGACGACCGGCTGCGGTACCGCCTGCTCACCGGGCCCGACGATGCCGAGTTCTGCCGCCGGGTCAGCGCGGCGCTGGCCGAGGGCTACCGGCTGCACGGCTCGCCGGCGGTGACGTTCGACGGTCAGCGGGTGATCGTCGCCCAGGCGGTCGTCCTGGACGACGGATCGCCGCGGGTCCTGCCCGTCTGACGTTGGTCCGAGGCCCCGCCCACCCGGTGGTCGGGCGTTAGAAGGGGTCCCCTGCTATGCACGAGTCGTTAGCAGGGGACCCTTCCTTACGAGCTCAGCTGCGGGCGCGGTTGACGGCGCTGGTGACCGCCTTGATGGAGGCGGTCACGATGTTCGCGTCGACCCCGACGCCCCACACCGTCCGGCCGTCCACCTCGCACTCCACGTACGCGGCGGCCTGCGCGTCCCCACCGGAGGAGAGCGCGTGCTCGTGGTAGTCGAGCACCCGTACCGCCACGCCCAGGGACTGCAGCGCGTTGACGTACGCGTCGATCGGGCCGTTGCCGACCGCGGTGAGCGGGCGGACCTCGCCCTCGAAGCCGACCCGGGCCTCGATCTCGACCTTGCCGTCCGCAGTGCCGATGGTGTAGCCGGCCAGGCCGACCGCCGGGTCGACCTGGTGGTCGACCAGATAGTTGCGGGCGAAGATTTCCCACATGGTGCCCGGCTCGACCTCGCCGCCGTCGTGGTCGGTGACCTCCTGGACCACGCCGGAGAACTCGATCTGGAGGCGGCGCGGCAGGTCGAACTGGTGCTCGGTCTTCATGATGTACGCGACGCCTCCCTTCCCGGACTGCGAGTTGACCCGGATGACCGCCTCGTAGGTGCGGCCCAGGTCCTTCGGGTCGATCGGCAGATAGGGCACCGCCCAGGTGAACTCGTCCACCGGCACCCCGGCCGCCGCGGCGTCGGCGTGCAGGGCGTCGAAGCCCTTGTTGATGGCGTCCTGGTGGGAGCCGGAGAAGGCGGTGTAGACCAGGTCGCCGGCGTACGGGTGCCGTTCGTGCACCGGGAGCTGGTTGCAGTATTCGACGGCCCGCTTGATCTCGTCGATGTTCGAGAAGTCGATCATCGGGTCGATGCCCTGGGAGAAGAGGTTCAGCCCCAGGGTGACCAGGTCGACGTTGCCGGTCCGCTCGCCGTTGCCGAACAGGCAGCCCTCGATCCGGTCGGCACCGGCCAGCAGGCCCAGCTCGGCGGCGGCCACGCCGGTGCCCCGGTCGTTGTGCGGGTGCAGGCTCAGCACCAGGCTGTCCCGCCGGGGCAGGTGCCGGTGCATCCACTCGATCGAGTCGGCGTAGACGTTCGGCATGGCCATCTCGACGGTGGCCGGCAGGTTGACGATCAGCTTCCGGTCCGGCGTCGGGTCGACCACCTCGATGACCTTGGTGCAGACCTCGAGCGCGTACTCCAGCTCGGTGCCGGTGTACGACTCCGGCGAGTACTCGTAGTGGATGTCGGTGTCCGGGGTGTGGATCTCCGCGTATTTCTGGCAGAGCCGGGCGCCCTGGGTGGCGATGTCGGTGATGCCGTCCCGGTCCAGGCCGAAGACCACCCGCCGCTGCAGGGTCGAGGTGGAGTTGTAGAAGTGCACGATGGCCCGGCGGGCGCCGCGCAGCGACTCGAAGGTCCGGTCGATCAGGTGCTCCCGGCACTGGGTGAGCACCTGGATGGTGACGTCCTCCGGGATCAGGTCCTGCTCGATCAGCTGGCGGATGAAGTCGTAGTCGGTCTGGCTGGCCGAGGGGAAGCCGACCTCGATCTCCTTGTAGCCCATCTGGACGAGCAGCTGGAACATCCGGCGCTTGCGCTCCGGGGACATCGGGTCGATCAGCGCCTGGTTGCCGTCGCGCAGGTCCACCGCGCACCAGCGGGGGGCGGCGTCGACCCGGCGGGTCGGCCAGGCGCGGTCCGGCAGGTCGAACCGGAACTGCTGGTCGTACGGCAGGTAACGGTGGAACGGCATCCGGCTGGGGCGCTGCCGGGCGATCGGATCGGTCTCAGCGTCGGTGGCAAATTGAGCCATCTCGAAGTGCTCCCTGGAACATGTGGCGTCAGCAGATCGGAATGTGTCGGCGAGATGCCGGGCGACGGTGCGCGGCGGTGCCGAGAAGGAAGATCGGATGTGCTGGACGGCGCGGTTCAACTCCGCGACGAGGTGCCGGCCGGTCAGGCCTCGTCGCGGCAGCCAAGGAGAAGGAACGCCCGCCACATGACAAGGTCACCCTACGTGGCGGGACCGGCGGTGGGAAGCCAGGTCCGGACTATGGGACCGATGTCACCGCCGGCTCCGCGGCCGCCGCACCGAGCCGCGGCGTCCGCCCGGCCCAGCCCACCACGGGTACGAGCGCCAGCCCGACCAGCGCGAAGATCGCCGCCGTCGGGTACCAGCCCCAGCCGCCGGTGGTCACCCCGAGCGCGGTCAGCCCCGCCGGGGCGATCAGGTACTGGAGCTGCGTGCCGAGCCGGAACGCCCCCACGTACGCGCCGCGCTGGGCGGCCGGCGGCAGGGTGGCGGTGAGCCCCCAGGTGCCCGCCGACTCGACCAGCTCGGCCACGATCAGCAGCGTCGCGACAGCCACCAGCACCACCACGGTGAGCGCGCCCCGGGTTACCCCGGAGATCGGCAGGACCAGGCAGAACAGGGCGATCAGAAGGGCACCCCGGCGGGACGCCCGGGCCGCGCCCGAAGCGGTGTCGACGCCCCGGCTGGCGCGTACCTGGAGCAGCACGATCAGCACCGTGTTGAGCAGCACCAGCCCGGCGATCAGCGTCTTCGGGGCGTCGGTGTGGGTGAGGATCCAGAGCGGCATCACCGTCAGGTATAGCGTCTGGTGCGCGGTGAGCAGCCCGGAGAGCAGCGACACCGACATGAACGGGCGGTCCCGCAGCACGGCGAACCGGCTCATCGGTTCCGCCGGTCGGGCCACCTCCGGCAACCGGGGCAGCCGCCGCACGAAGACCGCCGTCACCAGGAACACCGCCGCGATGAACCACACCATCGCCCGATACGCCCCGATGGTGTCCACCGCCAGCACCAGGCCGCTGATCACCGCGCCGAGCCCGAATCCGACGTTCAGCAACGAGCGCTGGTAGGCCATCGCCGTGACCCGCTCGGCCGGCGGGAGGGCGTTGATCGAGTAGACCTGCCGGGCCACGCCGCTCGCGGCGTCCACGGTGGCCAGCGCGACCACCACGGCGAGGAAACCGGCGAACCCGCCCACGAACGGGTACGTCGCGAAGAGCGCCGCGTCCAGCACCAGCCCGAGCACCCAGATCCGCTGCGGGCCGTACCGGTCGGTCAGCCCGCCCAGGGGAACCGTACCCAGCAGCGACACCCCCGCGGCGATCGACAGGCCCAGCCCCACCTGGGCGGCGCTGAGTCCCAGCGCCCGGGTGAAGAAGACCGCGCTGCCGGCCTGGAAGAGGCCGTTGCCGACGGCGTAGACCATGGCCTGCACGGCCAGGGCGCGGGTCAACCCGGCCGGTGGTACGACGTGCCGGACGGCGTTGCGGATGTTCTCTCTGGCCCCCATGGCGGGTGAGTGAACCGTGCCCCCATCGATCCCGTCGAGCCTTTTAGTCTGGGGCGAATCCTGCGTCGGGGGGTGTGCGTGTCCGAGTTGCGGTTCACTCCGGCCGACGTCGCGGGCGTACGGTTCACGGTCTCGCCGGTGTGGGAGACGGTCTCCAGCATGTGGGCGCTGGATCAGCCGGTCCGGCACGCGGTGCACCTGCCCTGGATCGACCGGGCCCGGGCGACGCTGCGCCGCCCGGAGGTGGCCGTCCGGGTCGGGCCGCTGGTTGAGCTGACCCGCCCCCGCAGCTGGCTGCCCGACTTCCTGACCCCGGCGGCGGCCCGGCCGGACGTGACGCTGGCCGAGCAGCTCGACCAGATCGCCGCCACGCCGCCCGACGTGGTGGTCCGGGACCTGCTGGCGACCACCCCGAGGCGCCCGCTGAGCCCGTTCGGGCGGGCCCTGCTCGCCGACCCCGCCGGGCTGCTGCCGCAGCTCGTCGACGCGGTCCGGGTCTGGCACGACGAGGCGATCGCGCCGGACTGGCCGCGGATGCGCGCCCTGCTGGAGGCGGACGTCGCCCACCGGGCCGGCCAGCTCGCCGACGGCGGCGCCGGCCGGCTCTTCGACCAGCTCCACCCGAGCCTGCGCTGGCTCGGCGACCGGGTGGTCAGCGACGACCCGTTCGAGCGGGACTTCGACCTGGGCGGACGCGGGCTGGCGCTCAACCCGGGCGTCTTCACCGACCGGCGGGTGCTGTGGAACCTGCTGGAGGATTCGGCGCCGGCCGGGACGTACCCGGTCCGGGCGGTGGGCACGCTGTGGGAGACGACCGCGACGCCGCCCGGCGACGCGCTGGCCCGGGTGGTCGGGTCGGGCCGCGCGGCGCTGCTGCAGCTGCTGGACCTTGCCGCCACCACCACCGACCTGGCCCGGCGGACGGGGATGTCCGGCGGGAACGTCTCCCAGCACCTGTCCGCGCTGCACGCCGCCGGGCTGGTCCAGCGGTCCCGCCAGGGCCGGCACGTCCTCTACCGCAACACCGAGGCCGCCACGGTCCTCGTCCGCGCCAGCCGCGGCGGGTAGTTCGCCCGGCCCGGCAGGGTCAACGCGGATCAGCGGAGGAGGAGGGCGGGCAGGGGGTGGCGGCGGCGGAGGGCGGTCTCCCTGGCCCGCAGTTCGGCGGGGAGGGCGTACGGGTCGCCGAGGCGGCCGACGGCGGCCACCACCAGCGGCCGGATCCCGGCCGCCAGTTCGAGTTCGGCGGCGAGGCCGGCCCGGTCGAAGCGGGTGAGCTGGTGCACGTGCAGGCCGAGCGCGGTGGCCTGCACGGTGAGGTGGGCGATCGCCTGACCGAGGTCGTACGCGGCCCGTTCGGCCCCGGCCTGCTCCCCGGACGCGCCGGTGTGCGCACCCACCACCAGCGCGGAGGCGTGCCGGGCCCAGCCCTGGTCGCCCTCGGGGAGGGTGACCAGGATCCGCTTCCAGGTCTCGTCCTGCCGGTGTCCGAGGGCGAACCGCCACGGCTGCGCGTTCCCGGCCGACGGGGCCCAGCGGGCGGCCTCCAGCAGCGAGGCCGCCTCGTCCCCGGTCAGCTCGGCCTCGGGGTCGAACGCCCGGGGACTCCAGCGGAAGGCGAGCAGCGGTGTCAGGTCGGCCATGAGGTGAAGCATCCCGGATGGGCGTTTCGCCCTCGCCGCCGGTTCGGACAGATGTGTTCGAGAGCACCCGTAACGGACAGGGGGGTTACTCCGTTGCGGGGCTCGTGCTGTCGGTGGGCGACGGCGCACCCGGCCCGACCGGGTCGCCCTCGGTGACCGGCCCGGCCAACTGCACGGTGGCCGGCGCCGGCCCCGGCTCGCCGGCCAGCCGCAGGGTGCCGAAGGCCGCCCGGACCGCGCTCGGGGTGCCGTCCGGCCGGTAGCAGTAGATGCCCACGTCCAGCGGGGCGTTCAGCGACGCCGAGGTCGTCTCGACCGAGTAGCACTCGCCGGCCGCCCCGGTGGGCGGGGTGGCGGGGGAGACCGCCAGCGGCGCCCGGCGGTCGGTGAGCACCTCCAGCCAGTCGGTGAACGGGTGCTGCACCTTGGGGTCCAGCTTCCGGGGCACGGCGTCGTCCGGGTCGCCGAGGCGTACGCAGCCCGCCGGCTCCGGGTGGCCCGCCGAGGGGAGCGCGCACTGGAACAGCCCGTCGGCGGTCGCGGCCAGCGAGACGTCGACCGTGCCGCCCTGGCCCCAGCCGGGCACGTCCACCCGCCAGCTGCCGTCGTTCCCGCTGGTCACCGTGACCGTCCGGTCCGGGCCGTCCCCGGTGGTGAAGACGTACGTGGCGGTGAGGTGCCGGTCCTGGGCGGCGGCCGCCAGCGCGGCGAGCTCGTCGCGGGCCGCGTCCGCCTCCGCGGGCGCCGGGTCGGCGGTGCTGGTCGGGGCCGGTCTGGGCAGGTCGGCGGTGCAGGCGGCCAACAGGGCCGGCAGGGTGATCGCCAGGACGCCGGTCAGTCGCCGGGCCGCGCGGAGGTGAGCGTGCACCGGGACATTCTGCGGTGCCGGCACGGGTCCGGGGAGCCCCGCCGTACGGCTGGCGTCCCGGCGTGTCGCGCGGCCCGCAACCGGCCCCTCCGGCCCTGGTGAGCCGCCCCACGCCGGGCCGGATGGTGGGATCACCCGACCCGGCGGTGCGCGCCGCCCGATACCCTGGGGAGGTCTGACACGCGCCGCCGGACCGGAACCCGGCGGCGTCGGCACGCTCAGGGTCGTCGCTGGGAGGGAGTGCACCGTCGTGGCACTCGTGGTGCAGAAGTACGGCGGGTCCTCCGTCGCCAACGCCGAGCGGATCAAGCGGGTGGCCGAGCGCATCGTGGCCGCCCGCAAGGCCGGCGACGACGTGGTCGTGGTGGTCTCCGCGATGGGCGACACCACCGACGAGCTGCTCGACCTGGCCAACCAGGTCAGCCCGCTGCCCCCCGGCCGGGAGCTGGACATGCTGCTCACCGCCGGGGAGCGGATCTCCATGGCGCTGCTCGCCATGGCCATCCACAACCTGGGGTACGAAGCCCGCTCGTTCACCGGTTCGCAGGCCGGCGTGATCACCACCTCGGTGCACGGCAAGGCGCGGATCATCGACGTCACCCCGGGCCGGCTCAAGGGCGCGCTGGACGAGGGCGCGGTGGTGATCGTCGCCGGCTTCCAGGGCGTGTCGCAGGACACCAAGGACGTCACCACGCTGGGCCGGGGCGGGTCGGACACCACCGCCGTGGCGCTCGCCGCCGCGCTCGACGCGGACGTCTGCGAGATCTACACCGATGTGGACGGCATCTTTTCCGCCGACCCGCGGATCGTGCCGAACGCCCGGCACATCAAGCAGATCACCTACGAGGAGATGCTGGAGCTGGCCGCCTGCGGCGCCAAGGTGCTGCACCTGCGCAGCGTCGAGTACGCCCGGCGCGCGGGGTTGCCGATCCACGTCCGTTCGTCATACTCGACCAACACCGGCACCATGGTCACCGGATCGATGGAGGACCTTCCCGTGGAACAGGCACTGATCACCGGGGTCGCCCACGACCGCAGCGAAGCGAAGATCACGATCGTCGGGGTGCCCGACGAGCCGGGTGCCGCCGCGAAGATCTTCGAGACCGTCGCCGGTGCCGAGATCAACATCGACATGATCGTGCAGAACGTGTCCACCGAGGGCACCGGGCGCACCGACATCTCGTTCACGCTGCCCAAGACCGACGGCGCGACCGGCATGGCCGCGCTCAGCAAGATCCAGGAGGCGGTCAAGTTCAAGGGGCTCCTCTACGACGACCACGTCGGCAAGGTCTCCCTGATCGGCGCGGGCATGCGCTCGCACCCGGGTGTCGCGGCCGGCTTCTTCGCCGCCCTCGGCGCGGCCGGGGTCAACATCGAGATGATCTCCACCTCGGAGATCCGGGTCTCGGTGGTCTGCCGGGACACCGACCTCGACGAGGCGGTGCGGGCCATCCACGAGGCCTTCGACCTGGGCGGCGACACCGAGGCCGTGGTCTACGCGGGCACCGGGCGGTAGCGGGGATGTCGTCGTCGCTGCCCACCCTCGCCGTGGTCGGGGCGACCGGCGCCGTCGGCACGGTGATGTGCCAGCTCCTCTCCTCCCGGCGCAACGTCTGGGGTGAGATCCGGCTGCTCGCCTCGGAGCGCTCGGTCGGGCGAAAGGTGCAGTGCCGGGGCGAGGAGTTGACCGTCCAGGCCCTCACCGCCGACGCGTTCGACGGGGTCGACGTGGCCATGTTCGACGTGCCGGACGAGGTCTCCGTGGCGTGGGCACCGGTCGCGGTGGCCCGGGGCGCGGTGGTGGTGGACAACTCCGGCGCGTACCGGATGGACCGGGACGTGCCGCTGGTCGTCCCGGAGATCAACCCGGAGCAGGTCCGCAACCGGCCCAAGGGGATCATCGCCAACGCCAACTGCACCACCCTGGCGATGATCGTGGCGATCGCCCCGCTGCACCGCGAGTACGGTCTCCGCGAGCTGGTGCTCGCGTCGTACCAGGCGGCGTCCGGGGCGGGGCAGGCGGGCGCGGACGCGCTGCACGCCCAGCTCGGCAAGGTCGCCGGTGACCGGGTGCTGGGCTCCCGGCCGGGCGACGTCCGGCAGGCGGTCGGCGACGAGCTGGGCCCGTTCCCGGCCCCGCTGGCGCTCAACGTGGTGCCGTGGGCCGGCTCGCTCGGCGACGGCGGCTGGTCGTCCGAGGAGCTGAAGATGCGCAACGAGTCGCGCAAGATCCTCGGGCTGCCCGATCTCAAGGTCTCCGCCACCTGCGTACGGGTGCCGGTGGTGACCGGCCACTCGGTGGCGGTGCACGCGGTCTTCTCCGCCGAGGTGGACGCCGAGGGCGCCCGCGAGGTGCTGCGCAACGCGCCCGGCGTGATCCTGGTCGACGACCCGGCGGCGGGCGAGTTCCCGATGCCGATCGACGCGGTCGGCACCGACCCCTCCTGGGTCGGCCGGATCCGCCGCGCGGTGGACGACCCGCGCGCCCTCGACCTCTTCGTCACCGGCGACAACCTCCGCAAGGGCGCCGCCCTCAACACGGCCCAGATCGCCGAACTCCTCGCCACCGACCTGACCCGCCCCTGACTCCCACCCCTCCCTCACCCCGTCGATCTTGCAGTTTGTGCCCGGGTAGATCGGGTGCAAGCCGCGAAACGCGGGCCGAACGTGCAAGATCGGCGAGGGTGGGTGGGGCTAGGCGGCGAGGTGGACGCCGTCGCGGCCGTGTTGTTTGACCGCGTAGAGGGCGCGGTCGGCGCGGTGGAGGGTGCGTTCGGGGGGCTCGCCGAGGTGGGGCAGGGCGACGCCGACGCTGATGGTCCGGCCGGTCCGCCGGGCCGCCTCGGTCAGCCGCTCGGCGATCCGCACCGCCTCCTCGGGGCGGCTCACCTCGATCACCGCGACGAACTCGTCGCCACCGGTGCGGTACAGCTCGTCGCCCTGCCGCAGCGCCCCCTCCAGCGCCCGGGCCAGCCCCACCAGGAGCTGGTCCCCGGCTTGGTGGCCGTACGTGTCGTTGACGTTCTTGAAGCCGTCCACGTCGATCGCCAGCAGGGCGGTACGCCCCGGCGTGGCCTTGGCGATCCGCTGCCCGAACGGCCCGGTGTGGCGCAGCCCGGTGAGCGGGTCGGAGCTGGCCTGCTCGCGCAGGCGGGCGAGCGTGCGCAGCCGGTCGAGGCAGGTCCACGCCTGCCCGGCCAGCAGCTCCATCAGGTTGACCGTGGTGGGGTCGGGCCGCAGCAGCCGCTCGTCGGCGACCAGCAGCGTGCCGCCGCCCTCCGGCGGCCCGACCGGCACCGCCACCAGGGTGCGCGCCCCGGCCCGGGCCAGCGGCAGGTAGTCCTCGGTCGGCGGGTGCCCCGCCTCGCCCAGCGTGTACGCCGAGCCGTGCCGGTGGGCCCGCGCGATCATCCGGCCCAGCGCGGCGGGACCGGCCTCGGTCAGCTCGGCCCGGAGCCGCGACTCCAGCTCGCCCGGGGTGCCGGTCGGGGCGCCGAGCCGGGGCCCCGACCGGCCGGCGAGCAGCAGCACGGCCGCGGAGAGCCCGGAGACGTCCCGAGCGGCGGTGATCGCGGCGGCCATCAGGTCCCAGTCGGTGGGGGCGGCGGTCATCGCGGCGGCGTGCCGGAGCAGCTTCTCGCCGCGGCTCTCGGCCGGCGGGCCGCCGAGCGCGGTGATCCGGGCGCCCAGCCGGCCGGCCAACCGCTCGGCGGTCCCCCGCCACCGGTCCAGCTCGACCGGGCCGGTCCACTGGAGGTCGAGCACGCCGATCGGCCGCCCGGCCGGGTCCCGCACCGGCACGCAGAGCTCGGCGGTGACGTCGGGGCGTACCGGGAGGTAGTCGGGGTCGGCGGTGACGTCGGCGACGGTGGCCGGCTCGCCGGAGGCGTACACCCGGCCGACGATCGACCGCTCCGGGTCGCGGCCCGGCGTCGGCCGCGCCGAGCTCCCGGTCCGCGTCGGCACGGTGGAGAAGACCTGCCAGGCGCCGGTGGCCGCGACGCAGCGGAGCCCCTCGGGGACCTGGAGCAGGATCGAGATGGTCGCCGGGGTGTGTCGGGCGAGCGCGGCGACCGTCCACTGGCACGCCTCCAGAGCGGTCGACGCCATCGGAAGGCGGACCGTGACGTCCCGGATGACTCGCTCGTGATCCACGTCGTTCCTGGTCGGAGGGGTCGTAGCGCGATCAAGGGTACTCAGCGGACGCTCCGCCGACCTTCGTACACATGTGCTATCCACAGGCTGTGGACGTGGCCTGTGGGTGCGGTGGAACGCGCGGCCGGGTGGTCGGCGATAGCGTGAGGGTCCCGGTCCCGAGGAGGCGTCGATGCTCATCGCCCAGCTGAGCGACCCGCACGTGACCACCGGCCCGCTCGGTGCCGAGCGGGCCACCGGGCTGCACCGGGCCCTCGGCCGGGTGCTGGCCCTGCGCCCCCGGCCCGACTGCGTGGTGATCACCGGCGACCTGGTCGACAACGGCCGCCCCGACGAGTACGTCGCGCTGCGCGATGTCATCGGGCGCTTCCCGTTGCCGGTGCACCTCGCCGCCGGCAACCACGACGACCGGGAGTCGCTGCTCGACATCTTCGGCGGCACCCCCTACCTGGCCGGCGGCTTCTCGGCCCACTATCACGTGGACCACCCGGACGCGACGCTCGTGGTGCTCGACTCGCTCGCCCCCGGGGACGCCGCCGGGCGGCTCGGCGAGGAGCAGCTCGGCTGGCTCGACGGGGTGCTCGCCGGCCGCCCGGAGGCGCCCGCCGTCGTGTGCCTGCACCATCCGCCGGTCGCGGTCGGCGTCCCGGTCATGGACGCCATCCGGCTCACCGACGCCGTCGCCTTCGCCGCGGTGATCGAGCGGCACCCCCATGTCGTACGCGTCGCCGCCGGTCACCTGCACCGGCCGGTGACCAGCGGCTTCGCCGGCACGGTGCTGACCACCGCGCCGAGCACCTGGATGCAGGTGAGCCTGACCATGACCGACGATCCGGACGTCGGGATGGTCGCCGAGCCGACGGCCTTTCTGCTGCACCGGGTGGCCGGCGGCAGCTGCGTCACGCACACCGTCCAGGTGAGCCACGCCGCCGGGCGGACCGCCTGGTTCTGACCCTCGGTACGCGCGGAGGCCGCCGGAATCGACTTCCGACGGCCTCCGCCCTCAGCCCCGGCTGGATCAGAGCAGGGCGAGGATCCGGTTGAGCAGGGTGACCAGCCCGTTCAGGCCGCCACCCGCGCCGCCCGTGTTGTCGAGCAGACCGGCAACCGCGCAGAGCAGGTTGCCGAGCAGGTTCCCGGGACCCTGCTGCGCGGTGATGTCGAGCACCACCTCGTTCAGGTGGACCTGGAGGCCGAGCAGGTTGAGGTCCAGCGGGCCGAGGTCCAGGTTGAGGATGTCGCAGGTGCCGCTGACCTGGACGGGCACGGTGGCCTGCTGGCTCACCGCGCCGAGCGAGCTGCCGGCCGAGTTCGTCAGGGTGCCGGTCAGCGTGCCGACTGCGGCGAGCTGGCCGTTCTGGTTGACGAACCGGGTCGGGGTGAAGGTGCCGGCGAAGCTGCCGGTGCCGCCGAGCGCGTCCGTGAAACTACCGGTGACCGGCGTGGTGAGGGTCGACGCCGCCGGGGCGACGGCCGGCGCCTGCTGGGTGACCGGTGCGGCCTGCGCCACCCCGGTGCCGCCGAGAGCCAGGCCGGTGGTCGCGGCCAGGGCGACGAAGGTGGTGCGGAGACGTGCTGCGTGCATGAACTCTTCCTTCCACTGGGTTGCCCTTTGCGTCACATCCGGTACCCGGAAGAGAATCGACGAACCGTATAAACTTTCTCACTTTCCATCCCTTTCGGACAGACTCGGCGCTCCTTCGTGCCTGCCGGCCGACCGCGCGGCACGGATCATCACACTCTCGGCCGGACCGTCGAAATCGGACAGCGGACGTTCGTCGCCGGATTGTCGTCCCGGGGCCGACATTCGGGTGAGGCTGGCCGCCCAAGGGATGTATTTGCCGGCGCAGAGGTTGTCACGGGTAAACATTTGCCGTTGAAATGATCATGTCGTCGCCCCGGGCGAGGACATGGCAGTCAGCGCCGGCGCCCGTCCGCCGGCCAGCAACCAGTGGGGGAACACGTGAAGCAGAGGTTGATCGGTTTCGTGGCGGCGCTCGCGGTCGCGGTCGGCGGCGCGCTGGCCGTCTCCGGGCCGGCGCAGGCCGCCACCCCGGCCGTCCAGATCACCAAGGTCTACTACAACTCGCCGGGCACCGACACCCGCTCCAACAGCAGCCTGAACGCCGAGTACGTGCGGCTGACCAACAAGCGCAGCACCACCATCAACCTGAAGTACTGGACGCTGCGCGACAAGTCGAACCACGTCTACAAGTTCAGCGGGGACTTCCGCCTGGCCGCCGGCGCCAGCGTCTTCATCCACACCGGCAAGGGCACCAACAGCGCGACCCACCGGTACTGGGGCTCCGGCGCGTACATCTGGAACAACACCGGCGACGCGGCGTACCTGCGCAACTCCGCCGGCACCTCGATCGACACCTGCTTCTGGGGCAGCAGCGGCGGCTACACCTACTGCTGACCCACTAGACCCGCGACGCCGGCTCCCCGGTCCCAGGGAGCCGGCGTCGCGCGGGTGTGCGGCGTCCTCAGCCGAGCAGGGCGTCGCGCAGCGCGGCGGCGAGCACGTCCGGCGGGACCTCGTGGAAGCCACCCGCCAGGCTGAGGTCGGTGGCGCCGGGAATCGCCCCGGCGGTCGCCGTGGCGGCGTCGCGCAGCCAGTCCGGGCTGCCCGTGCTCGCCACCACGACGGTCGGGACGGTGATCCTGCCGAGCCGGTCGGCGGGCAGTCCACCGTAGCCGGTGACCGTGGTGTCGTAGGCCAGCGTATGCGCCAGCCCCTCCATCCAGGGCCACTCCGGCGCGCCGCGCATCCCGGCGACCGCCGCGGGCGGCACCCCGACCGCGTCGGTCAGGAACAGCTCCACCGCGTCGCCGCGCCGGCCGCCCGCCACCAGCTCGGTCAGCCGCTCGGCCAGCCCGGGCTTGCGGCCGCCGTGCGCGCCGGCCTGGAACGGTGGCTCGAAGAGCGCCAGCCCGGTCACCGGCAGACCCTCGGCCGCCGCGTAGGCGGCGAGGATCGCCCCGGAGGAGAGGCCGTAGAGAAAAGCGGTGCCGCCCGCCCGGCTCAGCAGGGCCGCCAGGTCCTCGATCTCCCGCTGCACCGCGTACGGCCCGGTGTCCCCGCTGTCGCCGCGGCCACGCCGGTCGTAGCCGTACACGGTGAAGTCGGAGGCCAGCGCGGCGCCGAGCGGACGGGTGGTGCCGCGGTCGTTGAAGGCCCCGCCGACCAGGACGATCGGCGGCCCCTCGCCGGCCGTCTCGTAGGCGATCGTGGTGCCGTCGGCGGACCGCACCGTGTCCACCGTCCAGGTGGTGCCGTTCGACGTCATGGCTACTTTCCTAGTGCAGACGGCCGGCTTACGGTGGCCGTGAAGGAATTCACCTGCCAGTCATGTCGGACTCGTCGGGCAGACCGGTGCAAGTCGCCGGCCATATCCGCTGTTCTGTTGTACTGGCCCGGTCGACCAATCACGTGTCGGATGGCAAGCTTTCTCCGGCGGGTGGTGTCCCCCGACTGCCGCCTTCCGCGATCGACCCCTGTCACGGCACGGATCAGGGTCGCCGGACGAACCATCGCCCGGACAGCCACGCGCCGAACCTCATGAGGAGTTCCATGTCCGTCCCCGGGATGCGTCGGGCCGCCGTCGGCCTGGCCGCGCTCGCCGCGACCGCGTTCACCGCGGTCGCCGTCAACCCCAACCAGGCCGAGGCCGACCCCAAGCCGGTCGACGTCAAGCTGCTCGCGATCAACGACTTCCACGGCAACCTCGAGCCGCCGACCGGCTCGAGCGGCACCATCGCCGGGCAGGCCGCCGGCGGCGCGGAATACCTGGCCACCCAGCTCAACAAGCTGCGCGGCACCACCGAGGAAGAGCGGGAGCGGACCGTCACGGTCGCCGCCGGTGACCTGATCGGCGCCTCCCCGCTGCTCTCCGCGGCCTTCCACGACGAGCCGACCATCGAGGAGATGAACCTCGCCGGGCTCGAGTTCACCAGCGTGGGCAACCACGAGTTCGACGAGGGCGCTACCGAGCTGCTCCGGATGCAGAACGGCGGCTGCCACCCGGTGGACGGCTGCGCCGACGGCACCCCGTTCGCGGGCGCCAAGTTCCAGTACCTGTCGGCGAACGCCTTCAAGACCGCCACCGGCCAGCCGCTGCTGCCGCCGTACGGCATCAAGAAGATCGACGGCGTCAAGGTCGGCTTCATCGGGATGACCCTCGAGGGCACCCCGCAGATCGTCAGCCAGCAGGGCGTCGCCGGCCTGTCCTTCGCCGACGAGGCGGACACCGCCAACAAGTACGCCCGCATCCTGCAGGCCCAGGGCGTGCAGTCCATCGTCGTGCTGCTGCACGAGGGCGGCGTGCAGAACGGCGGCGGCATCAACGACTGCACCGGGTTCAGCGGCCCGATCGTCGACATCGCCAACCGGATGGACCCGGCGATCGACGTGATCGTCAGCGGGCACACCCACGCCGCGTACAACTGCAACATCAACGGCAAGCTGGTGACCTCCGCCAGCTCGTTCGGTCGCCTGGTCACCGACATCGACCTGAAGGTCGACCGGCGCAGCGGCGACGTGATCAGCGCCAAGGCGAACAACGTCGTGGTCACCCGGAACGTCCCGAAGGACCCGGCCAGCACCGAGCTGATCAACCACTACAAGACCGCGCTCGGCCCGGTCGCCGACAAGGTGGTCGGCGAGACCACCGCCGCGATCACCAAGACCCAGGAGAACCTGTACCAGACCGGGGTCGACGCCAACGGCAAGCCGACGTACCAGACCGGTGAATCGCCGCTCGGCAACCTGATCGCCGACGCCCAGCTCGCCGCGACCGACAACGAGCAGAACGCGGTTGCCGCCTTCATGAACCCCGGTGGGGTGCGCGCCGACATCGACGCCGGCCCGGTCACCTACGCCGAGGCGTTCACCGTCCAGCCGTTCGCCAACAACCTGGTGACCCTGGACCTGACCGGTGCTCAGCTGTACTGCATGCTGGAGCAGCAGTTCACCGTGGCCCGCGTGCTGTACGCGTCCTCGACCGTGCACTACGTCGTCGACACCAACGGCACCACCGCGCCCGCCGGCTCGCCGTGCAGCGGCACCCGGGTGGTCCGGGGCAGCCTCACCATCAACGGCACCCCGGTCACCGACACCGCGACCTACCGGGTCACGGTGAACAACTTCCTCTCCGGTGGTGGCGACGGCTTCAGCGTCCTCCCCGGTGGCACGAACGCGGTCACCGGCATGATCGACCTGGACGCCTTCACCGCGTACCTGACCGAGAAGTCGCCGGTTTCCCCGCCGGCGCTGGACCGGATCCAGACCACCGCGGAGGTCCCCGCCGCCTGACGGCGAACCCGTACGACGACGGGCCCCGGAGCTGAAGCTCCGGGGCCCGTCCGCTGTTCCGGGGCCCGTCCCCGGGACGCCCTCACGCCTGCGCGGCCGCCGGCTCCCGGACGGGACGCGGTACCCGGTCGGGCCGGCCGTCCTGGGCGGGGGTGAGCAGCCGGCCCAGGGTCAGGGCCATGACCGAGGCGATCAGGGAGCCGCCCACCACGAACGCCACCCAGATCCGCCCGTGCGCCGCCCCCATCAACGGGCCGGCGGTGACCGGGCCGATGATCCCGCTGATCCCGAAGATCATCGAGCTCATCGCGTTGTAGCGGCCGCGCAGCTCGTCGGTGGCGAGGGCGTTGGTCAGGGCCGGCATCACCGGCGAGAGCATCGTCTCGCCGAACCCGAAGATCGCCGAGCAGGCCACCACGCCGAGCGCGGCGAGCAGCGCGTTGCCCGTGCCGACCAGGCCGGCCGCGCCGAGGACCAGCCAGGCGGTCGCGAAGACCGCGCCCACGGCGGCCAGCGCCCTCGTCCGGCTGCGCCCCTCCATCCGGCGGATCACCAGCAGCTGGGCGAGCACGATCATGACGGTGTTGCAGGCGAGCGCCCAGGCCACCACCCGCGGCGTCACCTCGACCACTCGCACCGAATACGCCGCGAAGCCCACCTCGATCTGCGCGTAGCCGCAGGTGGTGAGCACCAGGCCGAAGAGCACCAGGCGCCGGAACGGCCGGTCCCGCAGCACGGTGAGGTAGCCCCCGGCCGGACGACCGGCCTCGGCCGCCGGGGCCTGTGCCAGCCGGTGCCCGACGTGCGGCAGGGTCAGCAGGATCAGGCCGGGCATCAGGTAGCTCAGCGCGTCCAGCAGGTAGATCGCCTGGAAGGTGACCGGGCGGGCGATGTCGACCACCGCGCCGGAGATCACGCCGCCGATGCCGATGCCGAGGTTGAGCAGGGCGAACTGGAGACCGAACACCCGCTGCCGCTCGCCGTCGCCGGTGAGCGAGGCGAGGATCGTGGTCTGCCCGGACCAGAGCGCCGAGCCGCCCACCGCGATCAGGGTGCTGACCGCGAACGCCGTGCCGACCGAGTCGACCAGCGCCAGCGAGCCGGTGCCGACCGCCTCGACCGCCAGGCAGGGCAGCACCACCCGGCGGGCACCGAACCGGTCGATCAGCGTCCCGCCGAGCGGGGAGAGGGCGAGCGTCACGGCGCCGAACCAGCCGATCACCAGGCCGGCCTGGTTGTCACTCAGCCCGCGCACGTCGGTGAGGTAGATGAAAAGGAAGGGCAGGGTCAGGCCGCGCCCGACGGCCGACAGCAGGGTGCCCAGCAGGATCCGACGGGCTTCAGGGCGGGTGGGTAGGGCGCGGCGCAGCATGCCTGGATTCTGTTGCGGGGGTACGACAGGCGGCGAGCGGTTTTCGGGTGGCCCACCTCACCCCGCAGAGGGCGGGGTGAGGTGGGTCTCAACCCGTCGGCGTCGGGCTCACCGACCCGTCGACGGTGGCGGCCGAGGGTGACCCCTCAGGCGTGGCGGCCGACGGGCTGGTGTCCGATGGGGAAGCCGCCGGCGAGGTCGAGCCGGAGCCGGCGGGCGACGGCACCGGGGTCTCCGGGGCCGGTGTGGTGGGACCGGCGGGCGCCGACGGTGCCATGGACGTTGCGTCGCTGGGGCTGAGTGTCGTGCCCTCGGTCGGCATCGGGGTCGCGGCGGTCCCGGTGGGCGTGCTTCCGGCGTTCGCCGCCACGGCCGGGTCCTGCTCGATGACGGCCGCGATCCGCGCCCGGTAACCCTCCAGGCGGGCCTGGATCTGCTGCGGGCTGAGCCCCTGGAGGTGCTGGCCGAACTCCTCGATCTCCTGCCACAGCGCGGTGAGGCGGTCCTTCGTGCCGTCGCTCAGCCCCTCGGGCACGGTCACCACGAGTTGCGAGGCCAGCGCGTACGTCAGGCACTCCCGGCAGGAGTAGTTGACGGCCACCGACACGTTCTCCGGCACGACGATGTCGGCGGGACCGACGACGAGCACCACCTGGAACGAGACCGCGACGGTGCGGCAGTCCCGGCACCTCGCCAGGGCGTACGCCTCGTTGCGGTTGTCCACGTCCCCCTCGGTGACCCACACGAGCGCGAAGGCCACGTCATAGACGGTGGAGCCGTCCCGGGTGTTGACGGCCAGGGCCTGGTTGTCCCCCGGACCCGGTGCCTCCGGCGCGTGGAACGGGAAGACCCAGGCCGGTTGCGTGGGGCCGCCGACCGCGGGGGTGGCGGGGTGCCGGGGCACCAGGACGAGCGCCAGCCGCTGCTCACCTCCCGCGGGCGGCGGATCGGTGCGGGGCCAGGCAGTGGTCACGGTGCCCCGGTCCCCGACCTGGAGGGTCCGGTCGACCGCCGGCACTGCGGAATGCCGATGCCCGGCGGGCAGTGCGTCGGCGACGGTGCCGCGCTCGTTCTCCTGCACCGGCTGGTACTTCTCCGGGGCCGGCCACCAGGCCCACACCAGCGCCGCCGCCACCGCGCCGCCGGCCACCAGCGCGCCGGCTCGGCGCAGCGGGCGGCTCGCCGTGGCCCGCCAGACCGACCGCACGGTCCGCCGAACCAGCCGGATCAGGAGGTACGCCGTGCCGAGCAGGGGCAGGCAGATGGCGAGCACGGACAGCAGCCGGAGGCCGATGCTCGGGACGTCCCCGTCCGCCCAGTTCGCGACCAGCAGCACGGACTGCCGTTGCAGGCCCTGCCAGGCGGTCGCGACCACCCGGGGCAGGGCCGTCACCATCAGCACCAGCGTCAGCAGCAGCAGCGGCACCACGACCAGGACCCACAGGGTCACCACCAGCCGGGCCCACGGCTTCAGCACCTTGGCTTCCGGGCGATTCCACCGGGTCGGGAGCAGGCCGAGCAGCGTCGGCCGGATGCGGGAGTAGAGGTCCGGCACGCCGGTCAGGTCCGCCAGGATGTGGTAGCCGTCGAAGCGGACGAACGGTGCCAGCTGCCGGAGCATCTGCAGCACCTGGGCCACGATGATGAGCAGCAACGCGTCCCACCGGATGACCGCCCAGGTGGCGAAGATGGCCACCGCGACGATCGCGTTGAAGTACAGGCCGCCGAGGTCGACCCGGATCCGGCCGGCCCGTCCCAGGCGGTAACTGTCGTCGACGTTGGTGTAGAAGGCGGGCCAGACCAGGTACAGCCCCACGCCCATGGCGCCGGGGGTGGCGCCGCCGTACCGGCAGGCCGCGGCGTGCCCGAACTCGTGGAAGCCGGCCGAGACGATGGTGATCGCGAAAACCAGCAGCAGCAGACCCGGCTTGTCGAACGCCTGGTGGGTGGCGGAGGCCAGCCCCTTCTCGAACAGCACCCATCCGGTGGACAGCAGGAAGGCGGCCAGGACGACGGCGACGACCAGCGGGCGGAACAGGACGGCGAACGGCCTGGTGACTCGCCGGGTCATCGTGGGGTTGGAGACGACGAGCCGGAACCGCAGCGCCAGCAGTGGATTGGCCTTTCGCGCCGCCGGCGCGGATCCGTCAGGTCGCCCGACGAGTCCGAGCGGGCGCAGCTTCTGCACGGTCAACATCCGGACGTTGTCCGCGGTGACCAGACGGTCGATCCTCCCGGTGACCAGCGCCGCGATCTCCGGGTAGCCGCGCCGGCCGTCCATCGCCTCGAGGATGAGGTACAGCAGCCGGGTGAGCTGGCAGGTCTGGCCGTCGGCACGCCGTACCAGCCCGGGTGGCTGGCGGTACCCGGAGCCCGGCAGCTCGCCCAGCAGTTCCAGTCCCGGCGCGTGGACGGGCACCTCCCGCGGATCGGATCCGGTGTGTTCGGCGGTGCCCGGGTCCGGTTCGGGCCCCGCAGGGCGGGGCACCGTGCGCGCGGCGCCCCGCCCCGGCGAGGTACGCGGATCGAGTGGCGAGATCACACTCATCGGCGCTACTGGGTGATCTCGGCCTGCTGGTCGGCCGTGGCCTCGGCCGTGACGTCGTCGAGATGCTGGGTGATGATCGCGTCCTGCTGCGAGATGGCGGTGGCGCTGGAGTCCACCGAGGCGACGTTCGCGGAGACGGCGGCGTCGATCGGCGCCGCGACGTTGGCGTTGGCGGCGACCGCGCCCGCGACCGGGGCGGCGAGGTCCGTGTCGAGGGCCACCTTGACGTCGACGTTGAGCAGGTCGCCGTCGAGCATCGACGCCGGGTCGGTCGGGACACTGACGTCCCCGTCGGTCGTGCCGCCGCCGGTGGTCCCGGGATCGGTGGTGCCCGGGTCGGTCGTGCCGCCGTCGATCATGTCGTTGGACTGGTCGATCGCGCTGTCCTGCGGAGCGGTGGCGATCGCGTGGCCGGAGATGGCTTGGTCGATGAGGACGCCCTGGTCGGACAGGGCGGCCGCGGTCGAGCCGGTGGAGAGGATGTTCGCCCCGACCGCGGCGTCGATCGGGGCGGCGACATTGGCGTTGGCGGCCACCGCGAGGTCGATCGGCGCCGCGAGATCCAGTCCGAGGTCGAGGTCCACGTTGAGGTCAAGGAGAGAGATCACCTCCTTCGTGGGCAGCGCGGTCGCCGCCTCCGCGGCCAACTCGTCCAAAGTCAGGGGAGTCAGTTCTGGTGCGCTCACGTCAGCTCCATTTCCCGTACGCGGGCGGCGTGCCATGGGTTCGTCATGACGTACGACCCGGCGGCCTCCGGCATCTCGGGCACCCTGGCCCGCTCGATCAACAGTGCGGAAACCTCTGCCCTGGATCTTCGAGCCGAAACATCTCGGCCGGTCCGACCACGGATGGCCGGCCCTCGGGATACGGCCGATGGGTTGTGTCGGTACCGTCTGCCATGCTGGCGCGGTGACCACGACCTGGCGCCACCTCCCCGCATCCGCCCGGGAGATCGCCGAGGCGGCCACGGCGGCCGTGACCGCCGCCGGTGACCGGAACATCGAGACGTACGGGCCGGCGGTGGAGCGGCTCACCGCCGCCGACCGGGCCGGGCTGGTGCTCGGCGGGGCAGTCCGGCTGCTGCTGGAGGAGACCCACCCGGACGGGCTGGACGGCGACGACGTCCGCCAGGTGCTGGAGCGGTGCGTCCGGTCGAGCGCGCAGTGGTGCCCCGAGGTCGATCCGCACGTGCTGCTGGTGCTGCTGGCCAGCACCCTCGGCGTCTACGACCCCGGTGACGACGACGCCCCGCCCGGCCCACCGGCGATCGCCCGGCACGCCCCGTTGCTCGTGGCCGACCTGCTGGCGGTCACCGGGCGGCCCCTGGCGGACTACCTGACCGCGGCCTTCGCCGAGGTCGCCCGCACCGAGCTGCACGACTGACGGCCACCCGGCCGGCGACCGCGCCGCGGGTCGGGGACGCCGGCCTACGGGCTCGCGGCGAGGAACACGAACGCGGCGAGCAGCACCAGGTGCACCCCGCCCTGCAGCACGGTCGCCCGTCCCGGCACCACGGTCAGCACGCCGGTCACGGCGGTGAGCGCGAGCAGCGTCATCTGCGTACCGCCGAGACCCAGCAGCAGCGGGCCGTCCAGCCAGATCGAGGCCAGGGCGATGGCCGGGATGGTCAGGCCGATGCTCGCCATGGCCGAGCCGAGGGCCAGGTTGAGGCTGATCTGCACCCGGTCCCGCCGGGCGGCCCGGGATGCGGCCAGGGTCTCCGGCAGCAGCACCAGCAGGGCGATGACCACCCCGACGAAGGCCTGCGGCAGGTTCGCCGCCGAGACGCTGGCCTCGATCGTCGGGGAGATGGTCTTCGCGTCACCGACCACCGCGACCAGCGCCACGACCAGCAGCAGCAGGCTCGCCAGCGCGGTACGCGCCGACGGCGGGTCGGCGTGCCCGTCACCGTCCGCGTCCTCGGCCAGGATGCTGCCCTCCTGCGTCACGGGGAGGAAGTAGTCGCGGTGCCGGCCGGTCTGCACCATCACGAAGAGCCCGTAGAGGGCGAGGGAGGCCACCGCCGCGAAGGCGAGCTGCGCCGGGGAGAACTCCGGCCCGGGCCGGCTGGTGGTGAAGGTCGGCACCACCAGGCTCAGCGTGGCGAGCGTGGCCACGGTGGCCAGCGCCCCGCCGGTGCCCTCCGGGTTGAAGACCGCCACCCGGCGGCGCAGCGCGCCGAGCAGCAGGGACAGGCCGAGGATCCCGTTGCAGGTGATCATCACGGCCGCGAAGACCGTGTCCCGGGCCAGCGCCTGTGTCTTGTCCCCACCACTGATCATGAGCGTCACGATCAGACCGACCTCGATCACGGTGACCGCCACGGCGAGGACCAGCGACCCGAAGGGCTCGCCCACCTTGTGGGCCACCACCTCGGCATGGTGCACGGCCGCCAGCACCGCGCCGGCCAGCAGCGCGGCCACCACCAGGATCAACACGGGGGGCAGGTGGCGGCCCCAGGAGGCCGCGAGCACCAGGACCGCGATCAGGGGTACGAGAGTGGTCCAATCGGTCAGGCGGGATCGGATCAGCGCGGCCATGCCGTCAACCTTGCCAGGAAAATCGATCACCCGCCCACGCCGGGACCGCCGACGGAGAGATGGAGGTGGTCCGGGAAAGCGACTCCCGGACCACCCCTCGCCCCCGTCCGTCTACTCAGTGACGGGCCCTACGTTCTTCCGCGCCGCGGTAGTTGCTTCCGGCCTTGGCCAGACCGCGGCTACCCAGGTAGCCGAGGGTCAGCAGCGTGATCAGGAACCACGCCTGGTTGGCACGGAAGATGTCCACGCCGACTGAGTTCTTGCCGACCAACTGGGACGCGGCCAGCACAGCGATCACTGCCGCGACGTAGACCCAGAACTCAGTGGACCGTAGCGACGGCTTCGTCTCGGTACCGGGCGCCGGTATCGGGCGCTCTCCGCCCGTCATCATCGGCGCATAACGAGGCGCTTCCTGCACCCCCATCGCCCGATCAGGTGCCTGCTGTCTGGTTGCAGCCTGCGTGCTCATCTTTTCCTCCTGGATTCGATGAGTTTCCTGCCGCACCCTCGCCTGATGCCGAGTTCCGGCCACGGCATGCTTCGTCTCGCTGGCGGGGTCCTCGTCGTCTACCCGCCCATCGGAAGCGGTAACGCGTAGCCCGGCATCGCCAGAAACGAATCAAGGCCCCTCCGTGGAGGGGCCTTGACCTGCTGTTACCTCTGGTCGGGGTGGCCGGATTCGAACCGACGACCTCTTCGTCCCGAACGTGGCGGCCCATCGTCCGCTGTCATCGGTTGTCATCCCGCACCTCTCAGCTCGGCTACGACCCCGCCCGCTGTCGGGACTTGTCGACGGCAGGCGACGTGTTCGCTGCCTCCCTGCTGCTTTCCGGGAGTGGGAAGCCGTCGTCGCTGGTCGGTGGGTGGAGCATGTGGAGGCGGGCGAGGAGGGCTTCTCACGCTTTCGCGGTCTGCGACACGGCGTTCAGCCTCAACCGACTGGGCCATGAGCAGGGCGGGAAGGCTGGTCCCGTCTCCGACGGACGGCCTCCTGACACCTGAGTCGCCAGGGGGGCCATGCAGCGGGTAAAAGCGGAGCTGGACCACCAGGCGGCATTGACCAGACGGCAAGAGAATGGCCCCGGCCGTGAGCGCCGGGGCCATCGAGCCCATGTCCTCGTGGCGGGTCGTGAGCATCAGCTCCCGGAGTCCGGGAACAGATACAGGTTCACCACAGTCTGCTGGTTGCCAAGCTCCAGTTGCTGACTCCCCGAGAGGCTGGGCGGGCCAGCATAGGTGCCGGTGAGGGTGTAGAGGCCCGGGTCGACGGCGAACTGGAAGGCACCGTCGGGGCCGGTGACAACCTCGACTCCAGCCGGCTCCAGCCGGATCGTCGCCCCCTCCACCGGCAGCCAGGTGGTCATGTCGAGCGCTTGGCCCTTGAGGTTCCAGACGGCGGATACCGTGAAGGTTCCCTGCGTCATGGGGCTGAGCCGGCCGTGGCGGTCGACCGCCACCGCGTACACCGGACGCTCACCCATCAGGTTGCCGACGTCGATCGTCACGTTGGCCGTGCCGTCCGGCGCGGCCGGGACCTCGCTGTCGAGGTTGGTGTCGTCGACGCTGTACCGGAACCTGGCCACCGTGGTGTCACCGTTCGCGTCGAACCTGATGGCAACCTGGCCACCTTCGGCGACGCTGTCCCCGCTCGGGAAGCTGATCGCCGGTTGGAGGGGCGCCTTCGCCCCGGCCCGCCCGCCGGCCGCCAGCGCTGGCGACGCCACCAGCGTCGAACCGACGGCTAGCAGCACCAGCGAGGCAACCATCGCAACAAGGCCGCGGCGAGCAGAACGGGTGCGCGCACCCGACGTTGGTCTGACAAACATTGAAGCCCCCGCATGATCAGAACGTCACGGCGGGATCAACCTAGCCAGCAAGATGATCTCCGTCAACGTCTTTCGATGTGGCGCGAGTCGAGTTGCGGAGCCCAGGGGACTTGGACCCTGAACCCCCCCCGGCGGTCTGTAGATCAACCCAGATCGGGCGGATCGGCGTCCCTGACCTGAGTGAGACCTTCGGTTGCCTCGAAATGACGCTTTACATGATCGCGCCGAGCGCGCGGATCGCGACAGATGCTGGTATCCACCGGTGCCCGGTAGGATCTGCCGATGCCTGAGAAGTTGATCGACATTGTTCGTCGTGAAGGCGTGGGCCATCTCGGGGCCTACTTCACGCCGGGGGCGTACACCGGGCAGTGGTTCGAGACCTTCACAGGCGGCGGCGACCGCGCCGAGACACGCGACAGGATCGCCGTGGACGATCTCTATGCGGTGGAGACGCTCAACGTTCAGGTTCCGTTCGCCGTCGGCAAGGAGCTACTTGACGGTCAGCTTGGCAGGGACATCAGCGCACGCTTGCGAGAGATCCCCACTGATGCCGAGCTGGGTACCCGCAGCGCCGCCAAGCTGATCGTCGACGGTGGGCACGCCGATCAGGCATGGCAGCTGCTGAACAATCGGAACGAGAAGACCGGTATCGGCTGGGTAATCGCCGGCAAGCTACTGGCTCGCAAGCGGCCGAAGCTCATCCCCGTATACGACTCGATCGTCAGCTGCCAGTTCGGAGCGCCGAAGCATGTGTGGCTGAAGCTGCACGACCAGCTCGCCAAGAACGACGGTGAGCTGCGGGCTGCCCTCTCCGAAGTTCGCGCAACCGTGGGCGTGGACGACAAGGTGAGCATCCTGCGGGTCCTCGATATCGTCCTGTGGAGGCGGCACGTCAAGGAACACTGGCGGGACAAGCCAACGACGTGTCCGCAGCGTCGTTGCCTGGCGCTCTGATTGGCAGCTGCACGAACCGGACCGATCAGACGAGGGCGTAGGCGGCAACCGCCGACTCGGCAGGCCGGCGCACTCGGTCCGCGCTGCACCGCGGCGCTCGTCGGCCGCTCACGAGCGTGCACTGTCGGCGGCAGTTGCGGGCGTTTCTGGTACCGCTTGTCAGCGCTTCGGCGTGAGAGGTCAGCTCAGGCGTTCACGCGGTGGCGCTACCGCGTACAGAAGTTGTAAGCCGTCGGTAGGGTGTTACACCCCGGCGAAACGCTTCACGCATCGGCCTTTCGAGTGCCTTTCGAGCGACACGGGGCGATACCATCCGCGGGCGAGACGAACGCGAGACTTGCGCATCGTCTTACAGGCCCCTATGGAGGTACCGACGATGGTCTTGCCGCGCGTTCCGCTCCTCATCACGGCCAGCAGCGCTGTCGCCGGTGGAGGCGGATTGGTGGCAGGCACCGTCGGCGGTGTTCGGATCAAACGGGCAGAAAGGCAGAAACGGCATCACAGGGCAAGCTATGAGGATCGCCACAACGCTCACCTCGCGGAACACGGCCGGACGAACGCGGAGCTGCAGTCGTTCGGTCGGATGCAGGAACGAGTACATCGCGACGTCGTCTTGCGGATGCGAGACTTCCTCGAACGCAATGGCAAGCAGGTGCTGGTGCGGGAACACCTCATCCTCGACGGAGTCGACTTCTCCACCGCCCTCCAGGTCGGAGCGTTGGCAAAGCTTGACATGGATGTCGAGGGTTGGGCCCAAGGCGTCATCCGCTCAGCTCTAGCCGGCAGCGCGACGTGGGCGGCCCTCCATGATGGCGTGAAACAGTTCGGAAGCGCCAGCACGGGGACACGGCTCTCGGCACTCCGCGGAATAGCGGCGGAGCGTGCAAGGCTTGCGTACCTCGGCGGCGGAAGTCTCGCGTCGGGCGGCGGCGGAATGGCGCTCGGAGCTACGGTCCAGAAAGTCGCAGTCGCAGGGCCGGTCCTCTTCGTCGCGGGCCTCACAACGATGATGCAAGGGACCAAGGCACGAACGGAGGCCGACGAGTACCGGACAGCAGTCGGCATCGCCATCGCGGAACTCGACGCTCGCGACGAACTGTTCCGTGGGGTGAGGAAACGAGGGCAGGAGAAACACGACGTCCTAACTCGGCTGGCGGCAAAGGCAACGAGGGCCCTCGACCAGCTCGGACCCGAACGTCTCGACATGGCCGTTCACGGTGAGCGCCTCCAGACGGCTCTGATCCTGGTCAAGTCGGTGCAAGAGGTAGCCGCCGCACCCATTGCTGACGAGGACAGCAACCTCGACCCGAACACCGAGAAACTCATCTTCAAGTACCGCGACGCGCGCAAGGAGACAGCGGATGCCTAATCAGGAGGACGTGCTCGAAGGCACCCCCATACCTGGGAAGAGAGCCGATCTACGGGTCGGTGCGGCAGAGGCGTTCAACGCACTCAACCTGATCGTGGGTGTTGTCCGCGATTCGATCCAGGTCCACGAAACGGAGAGCACGAAACGCGAGAAGCTCCGGGCGTACCGGGAGACTGAGATCGCGCGGATCAGGGCATCTGAGGCGGCTCTCCGGGACTACTTCGACCGCATCTTCGAAGAGCGGCGCGAGAATCACAATCGACTGTTCGCCAGCCTTGACCGGGCCTTGGAATCCGGCGATGTCGCAGCGATCCAGAGCGTTGTCGGCGGAATCGTCGAAGTGGCACGCACGTCACCGCTCGCCGACATCGGCAACCTCAGCGATCTGAGGCGCGCCATGGACGATCCCAACACCGTGTTCGAGTTGTAGCGCGATGGGCTCGCCCGCACTCCAACGCCCGCTCGTCGGCATGGAGTGCACCGCCACCGCAGCCGCGTAAGGCTCAATCGTTCGTGGCCGCCGTCAGTGATGGAGGATCTCGACCTGGATCGCACCGCCGAGCACGCCGGCGGGACAGATCGCCACGAGGGATGTAAACACGGCAAGGAGGACCCTAGCCCCACGCTCCAGATCTGGGTTGAGACGGTAGACAGCCGTCGCCATGAGCAGCAATCCGGGAAGCATCATCAGGAAGGAGCGTCCGCCTTCGGCGGCGCTGGTCGCTCCGACCATGAGCACGAACGCGATCGCGAGGAGCCACAGGTCGCCGGGGCGAGGCGGCGCAACCTTCAGGTCCGTGACTCTGATCTTGAGTGCGTCGGCGAGCTCGCCGCGAGTTCGGGCGGCCTGGATGGCGACCCTCACGTCCGCCGTCTCGTCGAGCGTCATCTCGCCTGCGGCGACTCGGGCAGGGAGCGTCGCCAGGACGTGCTGCCTGTCCCGTTCGGTGATCAACCTTTGAGCGATCTGAGCGGCGCGCCTGGCATCCTCGACGACCGCGGGTTCGCACGCGTCGGTGTCGAAATAGGACATCTGTTGTGCCCTCACGAACACGAGGTCGCCCTTCCGCAGGGGCAACGGCCTCGACACGGTCCAAGTGGGCCTTCGCCCAGACCCACCGAGCGGCTCAAAAGTGATGCGCGACTGGCCGCCCTCGAACGTGACGTCCTCGACCACGTGCGTCTTCCATCGACGGTCGCGCATATCACTCGGGCGCTGTGCGATGCTGAAGTCACGGACGCTGGGCGCCTGGCGACCACCGACCGTTGTCACCTGCCACGTGGGGTTGTCAGTGCACGGATGCTTGGGCCACGGCGGTCCCAGGTCATCGAAGAAGACGCGGCTGCCGTGCTCATTGGCGTAGAAGTAGACCGCCGCGCCACAGATGGGGCAGCGCGCATTCGGGCTGATCCAACCCACTGCACTGCTGGACGCCGTTGAAGGTGATCTCGAGTAGCTCCGTTGAAGCGACGCGGAGGACCTGGCAGATCTCGGGTAGCTCCGACGAAGCGATGCGGAGGACTTGGCAGACGAGCGGGTCACGTTGTGGTTGGTCACCCAGTGCCGGGTGCCGCCCGGACTTGTTCGCCAATGCCCGCGACGTCGGTAGGTCGTCACCGATTCACCGCCAGGCGCTGTGTCAGCATCGCCGAAGGATAGCGACCATCGCCGTCAGGAAGGTAAGCAGGTGATCAACCGGCTTCGGCCAGCAGCCGACAGGCGGCCGGTCGAACGCGTGTTCGATTAGAGTCATGCCGGTGGAGATACGCGGGCGCTGGTGGAACGGGAGCTGGGGCCGGATGGCCCGGCGCGACATCTGGCTGGTCTCCGATGGCCGACACTGGCGAGTCCGTGGCCGCCTCGGTGGTGACGGAGGGCAAGAGGTCTCGTACGACTTCCCCGACAAGCATCCGCCCGGGCAATGGTCGACCGGATGATGAAGACCTCGGCCGGCACTTGGCGCGATCTGACGGAGGCAATCCGGCAGGAGTCCAAACGCCGGCAGGCTCACTAGCTGGCCGGGCTCTGTTTCGTGGAGTGGCGGACCAGGCAGAACGGGTGCCCTTCCGAGGGGCGAGTGCGTTGGGCTCCGCTGGGATGCCGTGGACCTGGCCGCGGGCGTCCTCCGGGTAGTCCGGGTCGCTGAGGAGGTGTCCGGGCACATCACGCTCAAGCCGTATCCGAAGTCACGAGCTGGCCGGCGTACCGTGCCGCTGCCGCCTTTCGTCGTCCAGGCGCTGACCGACCACCGCCAGTCCTTCGAGACTGGCACCGAAGGGCTGATCTTCGTCGCTCGGACCGGCGAACCGCTCAAGCGGGGCACGTTTCGGGCGCGGATCTGGAAGCCGTCGCTGCAACGGGCGGGACTGCCGCTCGGGCTTCGGTTCCACGATCTTCGACACTCGTACGCGACCTGGCTCGTGTCCGACGGCGTGCCGATCAACGATGTGGCGAAGGTCATGGGGCACGAGCAGACGTCCACGACCTTGAACCGCTACACGCACTCGACCCGTGATCGGGATCGCAGGGTGCTCGCCTCGTTTGCTGCCTTCTCGCTGCCTCAGGAGGAGCGGTGATTCCCAGAAATGAATCAAGGCCCCTCCGTGGAGGGGCCTTGACCTGCTGTTACCTCTGGTCGGGGTGGCCGGATTCGAACCGACGACCTCTTCGTCCCGAACGAAGCGCGCTACCAAGCTGCGCCACACCCCGAGGCGTGCCGACAAATAGTAGCCCACCCGCTCCGATGGTCAAACTCGGTACCCCCGGGGCCGGGCGGTCAGCGGGGGATCAGGGTCAGCACGCTCGCCTCCGGCGGGCAGGCGAAGCGGACCGGGGCGGTGGGGTGCGTACCGAGGCCGGCGGAGACGTGCAGCCAGGAGTCCGAGCCGGGCCAGCGGTGCAGCCCGCGGGCCATCGAGCGGGGCAGCCCGCAGTTGGTCACCAGGGCGCCGTAGCCGGGCAGGCAGACCTGTCCGCCGTGGGTGTGGCCGGCGAGCAGCAGCCCGAAGCCGTCCGCCGCCATCCGGTCCAGCACCGCGGGCTCCGGCGAGTGGGCCAGGGCGATGGAGAGGGCGGTCCCGCTGCTCACCGGACCGGCCACCGCGTCGTAGTCGTCCCGCTCGATGTGCGGGTCGTCCACGCCGGCCAGCTCGATCTCGCGGCCCCCGGCCTTGAGCGTGGTCCGCGCGTTGTTGAGGTCCGCCCAGCCCGCGCCGGTGAAGACATCGCACAGTTCGTCGTACGGCAGCGGGACGCCCTCGGTGTACTCCCGGTCGGGCAGGAAGTAGGTGAACGGGTTCTTCCAGACCGGGCCGGTGTAGTCGTTGGAGCCGAAGACGAAGGCGCCGGGCAGGTCGAGCAGCGGTTGCAGGGCCCGCAGCACGCCCGGGACGGCGTCCGGGTCAGCCATGTTGTCCCCGGTGACCACCACCAGGTCCGGGTCGAGCGCGGCCAGCGAGGCCACCCAGTCCTGCTTGCGCCGCTGGTTCGGCGTCATGTGCAGGTCCGACAGGTGCAGCACGCGCAGCGGCTCGGCGTCCGTGGGGAGCACCGGCACGTCGTACCGGCGCAGGGTGAACATGTTGCGCTCGACGAGCGACGCGTACGCCAGGGTGGCGGCACCGGCGGCGACGGTCCCGGCGGCGAGCCGGAATAGTGTGCGCTTTCGCATGGCGTTCAGGGTAGTTTGACCGTCCATGAGCACGCTGAAGGACCGTCTCACCACCGACATGCGCGCCGCCCTGAAGGCGCGCGACGAGCTGACCACCTCCACGCTGCGGATGGCCCTCGCGGCCGTCGGCAACGCCGAGGTCGCCGGGAAGCAGAAGCGCGAGCTCAGCGACGACGAGGTGCTCGCGGTGCTGACCAAGGAGGCGAAGAAGCGGCGCGAGGCCGCGACCGCCTTCGCCGACGCGGGTCGCAGCGAGCAGGCGGGCAAGGAGACCGCCGAGGGCGAGGTGCTGGAGCGGTACCTGCCCAAGCAGCTCTCCGACGCCGAGCTGACCGACCTGGTCGCGGAGGCGCTCGCCGCGGGCGGCTTCACCGGCAAGGCGCAGATGGGCCCGGCCATGAAGGCGGCCCAGGCCGCGGTGGCCGGCCGGGCCGAGGGTGGTCGGGTCGCCGCCGAGGTACGCCGGCAGCTCGGCCTCTGACCGGGCCGGACGACGAAGCGGGCGGGCACCCACCTGGGGTGCCCGCCCGCCGTCGTTCCTCGGGTCAGCGGCGTGGTGGCCGGCCCGGGCCGTTGCCGTTCGGTGGAGGTGTGGCGCCGCCGTCCGGCTTGCCGCCGCCGGCGCTGACCTCGATCATCACCACGCCGCCCTTGATGGTGCGCCCGTCCGGGCTGGTGCCGGCGGCGGTGCCCGCCGGGCACTCGGACGGGACCTTGCTGCTGGACACCACCGGCTCGAAGCCGGCGCCGCGCAGCCGCGACTTGGCGGTCTCGACCGACTCGCACTTCACCCCGGGGATGGAGCGCTGGTCACCTGCGATGATCTTGCCGCTGGGCGGAGTGAAGTCGATCCGCTCCTTGCCCTTCATGGCGTCCCGCAGCGTCTCGTACACCGCCGGGTTGATGCCGGTCGGGACGTCGTGGCCCATCTTCTGGTTGGTCTGCGGCCAGTCCGGGTCAGCCTCGATGCCGGCCACCGCGTACTGCTTGGTCATGGCGACCAGCGCGGAGGTCTTGTCCGAGTCGGTGGTGCCGGACTTGCCGGCGACCGGGGCGTTGACGATCCGGTGCACGTTGCCCGCCGTGGCGGTCTTGCACTTGGAGGTCGACGACCGGTCACCGACCGGGCAGCGGGCGGCATCCACGGCGGCCCGGGCCACCTGGGTGCTGATCCGCTGCTCGCAGTGCGGGTTGGCGATGTCCAGCTTGTCGCCGTCCGGGCCGCGGATCTCCTGCACCGGGATCGGCTCGCAGTACTTGCCGTCGGCGGCCAGGGTCGCGTAGGCGTTGGCCAGCTCCAGCGGGGTGGTCTGCGAGACGCCCAGGGTGAACGCGCCCCACTGGTGCGCGGCGTCCTTGTTCGCGGCGAACTTGGCGTCGTTGGGCGCCCGGAAGGTGATGCCGAGCTTCTCGGCGGCCTTCACCACGTTCTCGGCGCCGACCCGCTGCTGGAGCGCGACGAAGAAGGTGTTGACCGAGAAGCCGAACGCGCTCCACATGTTGTGCACGCCGGCCATCGACTTCGAGGCGTTCTGCGGGCAGTAGAAGTGCGTGCCCGCGCAGGCGGCCGGGTTGCCCGAGTCGATGATGTACTCGGACTTGAACTGCGGCTGCGCGTTGATGGTGTAGTCGAGCGGGTAGCCCTTCTCCAGGGCCGCCACCAGGGTGAACATCTTGAAGGTCGAGCCGGCCTGGTAGCCGGTGATGCCACCGCCGCCGGTGATCAGCGGATTGACCGTGTTCGGGCGGTTGCCCCGGATGTCCTTGCCGGCCTTCTTCGGGTCGCTGGAGATCTTGTTCTGCGGGTGGTTCGGGTCGTCGAGCTTGAAGTTCCGGTTGACCGCGATGGCCCGGACCCGGCCGCTGCCCGGCTCGATCACCGCGACCATCCGGGCGGCCTTGTTGTCCTCGCTCAGGTGGTTGCGGACCGCCTTGTCGGCGGCCTTCTGCGCCTGGGTGTCGAGGCTGGTGGTGATGGTGTAGCCGCCGCTCTTCAGCCGGCGCTCCCGGTCGTACGAGGTCGACCCGAACGTCTCCTGCTGCATCCACCAGCGGTAGAAGTAGTCGCAGAAGAAGCCCCAGGTGCGGGTGTTGGTGGCGACGCAGCCGTTCGGGGTGCGCTTGTTCTTGACCTTGAGCGTGATCTTCTTGGCCTGGTCGGCCTGCTCCTGGGTGATGGCGCCGATCTGCACCATGTTCTGGATGACGTAGTCACGCCGCCCGACCGCCTCCGGGTAGCCGGTCTTGGTGGTGGGGTCGAACGCGGTCGGCGCCTTCACCATGCCGGCCAGCATGGCCGACTCCTGGATGTCGAGCTTGCTCGGCACCTTGCCGAAGTAGACCTGGCTGGCGGCGTAGATGCCGTACGCGCCGTTGCCGAAGGCGGCGATGTTCAGGTAGCGCTCCAGGATCTCGTCCTTGGAGAGCTCCTTGTCGATCTGCAGCGCGTAGCGCATCTCGCGCAGCTTGCGGGCGCTGGTGTCCTCGGTCGCGGCGACCACGTCGGCCGGGTGGGTGGCCGAGTAGGAGATGGCCAGCCGGACGTACTGCATGGTCAGCGTCGACGCGCCCTGCCGGGAGGCCCCGGACTGGTTGTTGACGAACGCCCGCGCCACGCCGTTGAGGTCGACGCCGTTGTGCTTGTAGAAGTCGTGGTCCTCGGCCGCGATGATGGCCTTCTGCATCACCGGCGCGATGTCCTTGAGCTTGACGTCGCGCCGGTTCTCGTCGTACATCGTGGCGAGCGGCGTCTTGCCGTCCGAGGCGAGCAGGTAACTGATCTGCGGCGCGCGCGCCACCGTCAGCTCCTTGGGGAGCGCACCGAAGGTTTCCGCCCCCGCCTTGGCGGCCAGTCCGGACATCGCCACCGCGGGGAAGGCCGCCGCCGCGACCACCACGCCGGCCAACAGGCCACAGATGAGTAGCGATGCGGCGTTGGTCAGCACATTGTGGTCACGTTTCCGCATCCAGGTCACCTCGACAGGGTACGCGAGTAGGGAACGAGGGGCGCGCGGGGAAGTTTCCCCATTTCCTGCGCGCGCCGGCCTCGTTGTGCTAAACGCACGAACCCTGGTGCGAGGTTGCGTGAACCCGCGAGAAGTCTCCCCCGAACGGGGGAGCCGCGCAGCGTTTTCAGGAAGCTCGGCCGGGTAGACGGCGGGCGAAAGCCCGGGAAGCCGGGAGTGTCCGTAATGATGGATTTCGCCGACAACGTTGCGTAATCGGGTGACTACCCAGCATGATGGTGACCGCGACAGAGCCACACGTCGTCCGCGCCGCCCTGGGGAGGTCGGTCGGACGACCGGGGGGTTGATTCGACGGCTGGTCGCCCGAAGTCGGTAGGCAAGGCAAGGGGGGACGTGTACAGATGGGCATGATCACTGACTGGCCGTCACTGGCGGCATGTCAGAACGGGGACCCGGACGCGTTGTTCGTACAGGGCGCCGAACAGAACGTGGCAAAGAGGATCTGCCGGAGCTGCCCAGTGCGGTACGAGTGCCTGGCCGACGCGCTCGACAACCGGATCGAGTTCGGGGTGTGGGGTGGCATGACCGAACGCGAGCGCCGGGCGTTGCTGCGCCGTCACCCGCAGGTGACCAGTTGGCGAAAGATGTTCGAGGCCGCCATGAGGAAGAACGCCAAGGACAAGGCCGGCAAGGACAAGGTCCTGGTGACCACCGCCAACTGACCGAGCAGGTCATCCGGCCGACCGGTCGCCGCGCCTCACGGCCGGCTGATCGCCTCGCCGATCGTCCGCAGCCCGTCGACGTCGTGCACGTCGGCGGGCTGCGCCGTCACCGACACCGCCGGCACCGTCGGGAACGCCTCGGTGAACCGGGCCGCCACCCGCTGCTCGCGTACCGCCTGCTGGGCCAGCGCGGCGTGGGCGCGCAGCACCTCGACGGCGCCCGCGTGCCCGCCCGCGCCGGCCAGCCGCTCGGCGGCGGCCAGGCTGTCGGCGGCGCTCAGCTGAGGCACCGCCGGGCGGTGCACCCGGTTGAGCACCAGGCCGGCCAGCGGCATCCGCTCCTCGCGCAGCCGGCCGGCGAAGTAGGCGGCCTCCCGTACCGCGTCCGCCTCCGGGGCCGCGACCAGCAGGAACGCCGTCTCCCGGGCCTGCAGGATCCGGTACGTCTGCTCCGCCCGCTGCCGGAAACCGCCGAACATCGAGTCCAGCGCGGCGACGAAGCCGGAGAGGTCGGTGAGCAGTTGGGCGCCGAGCACCTTCTGCACCACCTTCGAGAAAATCCCGAAGCTGGCCGTCACGAAGCTGAACATGCTCCGGCCGCCGCTGCGCGCCGGGGCGAGCAGCAGCCGCAGCATCCGGCCGTCGAGGAAGCGGGAGAGCCGGGCCGGGGCGTCGAGGAAGTCCAGCGCCGAGCGGGACGGCGGGGTGTCCACCACGATCAGGTCCCACTCGCCCCGGGCGTGCAACTGGCCCAGCTTCTCCATCGCCATGTATTCCTGTGTGCCGGCGAAGGTGGAGCTCATGGCCTGGTAGAAGGGGTTGGCGAAGATCTCCGCCGCCTTCGCCGGATCGGTGTGCTGGAGCACCACGTCGTCGAAGGTGCGCTTCATGTCGAGCATCATGGCGTGCAGCTCACCGCCGCTGGCCTCGACGTCGATCCCCTTGACCTGGCGCGGGTTGTTGCCCAGCTCGGTCAGGCCGAGCGACTGGGCCAGCCGGCGGGCCGGGTCGATGGTGAGCACCACCGTGCGCCGACCGTGCCGCTCGGCCGCCCGCAGCGCCAGCGCCGCCGCGGTGGTCGTCTTGCCCACTCCGCCGGCCCCGCAGCAGACCACGATCCGCACGCCGGGATCGGCGAGGATCTGGTCGACGTCCAGCGGTGGCGCCGCGTCTTCGGAAGGCACCAATCGAGCGTATCGGTCGGGAGGGTGTCTCTGCTCCGGGCCGGCCGCAGGTGTGAGTCAATCCGCCCGGACGAGCGCCGCGGCCAGCGTCTCCAGCCCGGCCCGGTCCACCCCGTCCGGGAGCAGCGGCAGTTCGGTCAGGGGCAGGTCCAGCTCCGCCAGCTCGTCCCGGAGCGAGTCCTCCAGCTCCCGGCGTACCCGCTGGTCCCGAGCCTCCTGGACGAGCCCGGACACGGTCCGGCCGTCGGTCGGCAGGCCCGCGGCGGCCAGCCCCCGCTTCAGCTCGGCCGCGGTCACCCCGCGACCCGCCGGCACCGGCGGCCGGGTCCCGTTGACGATCACCCGACCCACCGGGAAGCCCAACTGGGTCAGCTCGTCGATCGCGTCGACCGTCTCCTGGACCGGCATCTCCTCCAGCAGCGTCACCACGTGCACGGCGGTCATCGGCGAGCGGAGCAGCGCCGCGACCCCCTCGCTCTGGGTCTTGATCGGGCCGACCTTGGCCAGCCGGGCGGTCTCGGCGGTGACGTTGAGGAAGCGGCCGATCCGCCCGGTCGGCGGCGCGTCCAGCACCACCGCGTCGTAGGTCCGGCGCTGGCCGGTGGTGCGGGTGGTGGCCTCCTTGACCTTGCCGGTGAGCAGCACGTCCCGCAGGCCCGGGGCGATGGTGGTGGCGAAGTCGATGGCGCCGAACTTGCGCAGCGCCCGGCCGGCCGCGCCGAGCTTGTAGAACATGTCCAGGTATTCGAGGAGCGCCTCCTCGGCGTCCACCGCCAGCGCCCGCACCTCGCCGCCGCCCGGGGCGCCGGTCAGGTGCCGCTCCTCGTAGGGCAGCGGGTCGGTCTCGAAGAGCTGGGCGATGCCCTGCCGCCCCTCCACCTCGACCAGCAGGGTGCGCCGGCCGCCGGCGGCCAGCCCGAGGGCCAGCGCCGCGGCCACGCTGGTCTTGCCTGTGCCGCCCTTGCCGGTCACCACGTGGAGGCGGGCCGGCCACCCGGTGCCGGCCGGTTCGGCCGGATGCTCAGCTGCTGCCACCCGTCGAGCCTATCCAGCCGCCCGACTCAGGCGACCTCGCAGACCCACCAACCCGTCTTCCGCACCACCGTGAAGCGCAGGTCCTGGTTGGCCACCTTCTCGTCGGAGGTGGTCATGGTGACCCTGGTGCTGACGGTCGCCCGCTCGCCGGTCTGGTTGTCCACCTTCGGCGTGGTCCACCGGAACCGCGGGCTCTGGTACTTGGTGGCGTAGTTCCGCACCTCGGCGACCTTGGCGGCGATCTTCTCGTCGTCCCGGGACGCGGAGCAGACGAAGGTGGCCGCCTTCCGGGCGTCCCGGTCCTTGTAGACCGCGGTGAGGAAGTTGTCCACCGCGACCGCCGGCTCCTTGGCCCCCTGCCCGTTCTCGGCGTTGCGCAGGGTGAGGAAGGCGGCCGTGCCGCCACCGCCGCAGAGCAGCACCACCGCGGCCAGCACGATCGAGGCGATCAGCAGCCCGCGCCGCTTCTTCGGGGCCGGGTCCGGGTACGGCGGATAGCCGGGGCCCGGTGGCGGGAAGGCCCCGGGGGTCGGCGGCGGGTAGGCCCCAGGGCCCGGTGGCGGGTAGGCCCCGGGGGCCGGTGGCGGGAAGGTCCCGGGGGTCGGCGCGGCGCCGACGGGCGGCTGCTCGGGCGACGGGCCACCGGGCGAGCCGGCGGGGCCGCCGATGGGCGGTTGGGTCATGTCTTCCCCCGGGGTGCGGCGCCCTCGCCGCCCCAGGCGACGGACGCATGATCGAGCGTGGCGCACGAGCGTGGCTCGCCCGTCCAGACCGGAAGGGTATCGGTCGATGGGCGACTTGCCAGCCCCGCGTCTGCGGTCGCCGTCCGCGCCGGCCGCTGTGGAACGGGAAACGGACGGCCGCCGGCCTGAGGTGCGCCGCATTTGTGACTGCAGGTGATCGGGCCGGCGCGTCCCGTTGCTGGGCCGTCGGCGCGGGTGCCGGCTGCCGCTCAACGAGCGGTCCCACCGCCAACCGGGCGCGCTGATCCGCGCGGGACACCTGAGCAGCGTCCCGCGTCCGGGTAGGTCCGCCGGACCGTAGGCTGTGCCTGACCGAAGTCCATGCCAGGCAAGGGAGCCTCTACCCGATGCAGAAGTGGGAATACGCCACGGTCCCGCTGCTGGTCCACGCGACCAAGCAGATCCTCGACAACTGGGGCGAGGACGGCTGGGAACTGGTCTCCGTGGTTCCCGGCCCGAACCCGGAGCAGCTCGTCGCCTACCTCAAGCGTCCGAAGGCGTGACCGACATGGCGAACGGACCACACGCGAAGCTCGCCGAGCTCGGCCTGACCCTGCCCGAGGTGGTGCCGCCGGTGGCCAGCTACGTGCCGGCCGTGCAGTCGGGGCAGCACGTCTACGTCTCCGGTCAGCTGCCGATGGTCGAGGGCAAGCTGCTCGCCACCGGCAAGGTGGGCGCCGGCGTCTCCGTCGAGCAGGCGAAGGACCTGGCCCAGCGGTGCGGCCTGAACGCGCTCGCCGCGATCGACTCGCTGGTCGGCCTGGAGAACGTCGTCAAGATCGTGAAGCTGACCGGCTTCGTGGCCAGCGCGCCGGGCTTCACCGGCCAGCCGGGCGTGATCAACGGCGCCTCCGACCTCTTCGGCGCCGTCTTCGGTGAGGCCGGCCGGCACGCCCGCAGCGCGGTCGGCGTCGCCGAGCTCCCGCTCGACGCCCCGGTCGAGGTCGAGGTCATCGTCGAGGTCGCCTGACGCTCCACTCACGCTCCTCCCCGCGATCTTGCGGATTCTGCCCGGGAAAATGCCGCGAACGGGCATGAATCAGGGGCCGAAACTGCAAGATCGCGGGGACTGGCGAGCGGGGTCGTACGATCGCTGCCATGGGCGGGCATGTGACCGGGGCGGCAGGTGCGCTCGCGGACGAGCTGCCGGGTTGGGTGACGCTGCTGCGCGCCCCGAACCCGGGGCCGATGACGCTCGACGGCACCAACACCTGGGTGCTGCGCGCCCCCGGCGCGGAGCACGCGGTCGTCGTCGATCCGGGGCCGGCCGATGACGCGCACCTGGCCGCGATCGCGGCGCACGCGCCGGTCGGGTTCGTCCTGATCACGCACGGGCACCCGGACCACACCGAAGGGGCACCGCGGCTGAGCGAGCTGCTCGGCGGCGCGCCCGTCCGCGCCTTCGACCCGGCGCACACCGTCGGCGGTGAGCCGCTGACCGGGGACGCCGCGCTGGACTCCGCCGGCCTGCGCATCCGGCTCGTCCCCACCCCCGGGCACACCGCCGACTCGGTCTGCTTCCTGGTCGGGCACGGCGACGAGCAGGTCGTCCTCACCGGCGACACCATCCTGGGCCGGGGCACCACCGTGGTCGCCCACCCGGACGGGCACCTCGGGAACTACCTCTCCAGCCTGGAGCTGCTCAGCACGTACCCGGGCATCCCGGCGCTGCCCGGGCATGGCCCGGCGCTGGCCGACTGCGCCGCGGCGGCCGAGTTCTACCTGGCCCACCGGCGGGCCCGGCTCGACCAGGTCCGCGCCGCGGTCGTCGCGGGCGCGACCACCGCGCCCGAGGTGGTCGCCAGGGTCTACGCCGACGTCGACCGGTCGCTCTGGTGGGCCGCCGAGTGGTCGGTCCGCGCCCAGCTCGAATACCTCGGGGTGGAGCAGCCGTGACCTGCCCGGTGTGCGGAACCGTCGCGGTACCCGGCGCGCGGTTCTGCCACAACTGCGGGGCGGCGCTGCCGGCCGCCGCCACGCTGCCCGCCGCCGAACGGCGGGTGGTCACCGTGCTCTTCGGCGACCTCTCCGACTTCACCTCCTGGTCGGAGGACCTCGACCCGGAACGGGTCGGCGCGGTCACGGACCGGGTGCTCGCCGCCCTCGCCGGCGCGGTCAAGACCTTCGGCGGGCACGTCGACAAGCTCACCGGCGACGGGATCATGGCGGTCTTCGGCGCGCCCGTCGCGCACGAGGACGACGCCGAGCGGGCCGTCCGGGCCGCGCTCTCCATGCAGCGGGCCGTCCGCCGGGTGCTCGACGACGAGCGGGGCGGCGGCGCGCCGCTCGGCCTGCGGGTCGGGCTGAACACCGGGGACGTGATCGCCGGCATCCAGGCCGCCATCGAGTACACGGTCATCGGCGACACGGTGAACACCGCGGCCCGGCTCGCCGACGCGGCCGCCGTCGGCGCGGTCTACGCCGGCGCGCGCACCTCCGCCGCCACCCGGCACGTCGCCTCCTGGCGGGCGCTGCGCCCGCTGCGGCTCAAGGGCAAGCGGGAGCCGGTCGAGGCGTACGAGCTGCTGGGCCTCCTGGACGCGCCGGGCACCCGGTCCGGCCTGGGCGACGAGGCGCCCTTCGTGGGCCGGGAGACCGAGGTCGGCCGGGTCGCCGGCCGGCTCGCCGAGGTGATCGACCGGGGCGAGCCCCGGGTGCTGCTGATGACCGCCGAGGCGGGGATCGGCAAGTCCCGGTTCGCCGCCGAGGTGGAACGCCTGGCCGCCGGCTACGACGTCGGCGCCGGCCGGTACGCCGCGCACACCGGGGCCCGGGTGCTCTCCGTCCGCTGCGCCGCGTTCGGTGAGCGGCGCCGGCTCGCCCCCCTCGCCGACCTGGTCCGGGCCGCCGTCGGCCTGCCCAACGACGCGGCCACCGCGCTCACCCGGCCGGCCGTCGAGGAGCGGCTGCGCCGGCTGGGCCAGCGGCTCAGCCGCCTCCCCGGCGACCTGCCCCCGCTCGCTGCCGACCAGCTCCTGGCCCTGCTCGGGTACGCCGAACTCCCCGCCGCCACCGAGAACGGCGAGTGGAACGCGGCCTCCCCGCCGCCGGACGCCGAGGCGGTGCCGAACGCGGTCGCCGGGCTGCTCAGCGCGCTCGCCGTCGAGGCGCCGCTGATGATCGTCGTGGACGACCTGCACGACGCCACGGCCGAGACCATCAAGGCGCTCGCGTTGACCCTCAACCGACTCAGTGGACCGGTGCTGGTGCTGCTGCTCGGCCGGCCCGAGCTGGTGCGTACCGCCGGCGCGCTGACCCGGGTCGCGGACGCCGAGGTGCACGCGCTGCCCCCGCTGCGCGGTGCCGACGCGTCCCGCCTGCTCACCAGCTATCTGGGCGGCGGCAAGCTGGGGCCGGCCGACGCGGACCGGCTGCTCGCCACCGCGCAGGGCAACCCGTTCTACCTGGCCGAGCTGGTCACCCTGCTGATGGAGCGGGGCGCGCTCACCGCGGGCCCGGACCGGGACGCGCCCGGCGGCTGGCGGCTGGCGCCCGGCTCGCTCGGCAGCCGGCTGCTCTCCCGGGACCTGGCCGCCGTGCTCGCGGCGCGGATCGACGCGCTGCCGGCGGACGCCCGCTCGGTGCTGCGCGACGCCGCCGTGGTCGGCGACACCGTGCCCGCGGGCACCCTGGAGGCGCTCCGCGAGCAGCGTGCCGGGCGGGACGGCCGGCCGGCGGCGGTGGTCGCGGTGGAGCTGGACCGGGCCGTGGAGGAGCTGCTGCAACGCCGCATGCTGCACCGCACCCGCACCGGGTACGCGTTCGCCACCCCGCTGATGCGGGAGGCCGCGTACGCCGGGGTGAGCAAGGCCGAGCTGGCCGAGCGGCACGCCGCGTTGGCCCGGTGGGCCGCCCCGGAGAGCGCCGACCTGTCCGCCACCCTGCCCGGCGGGTTCACCGAGGCCGCCCGGGACGACTTCGTCGCCCAGCACGTCGAGCGGGCCGCGGCGCTCGCCGACGCGGTCAAGCTCCGCCCCGACGCGCCGGCCCGCGCGGTGGCCCCGCTGGGCGTGGCCGCGCTCGGCCGGGCCGCCCGCCGCGCGCTGCGCTCCGGGGAGCCGGCCCTGGCCGTCGAGTACGCCGAACGCGCCGCCGAGCTGGCCCGCGACGGCGTGCCGCTGGCCGACCGGGTGGTGCACGCCCGGGCGCTGCTCCAGGTCGGCCGCCCGCACGACGCGCTCGCCTTCGCCGAGAAGATCGCCGCCAACGCCGGGGACGGGGCCGCCATCCGGGCCAGCGCCCTGCTGCTCGCCGGGCAGGCCCACCAGACCCTCGGCGACGCCGCCCGGGCGGAGCGCTGCTGGCAGGAGGCGTTGCAGGTGGCCACGGCGGCCGAGCTGCCCACCGTGCGCGCCTCGGCCATGCGCCGGCTCGGCATGGCCGACTTCATCGCCGGCCGGTTGGGTCAGGCGAGCAGCCGCCTCGCCGCCTCCTACCAGGTCAGCCTCTCCGCGAAGGACCCGCGCGGGCAGGCCTGGTCGTTGCAGAACCTGGCCTGGGTGACCACCACCCGGGGCGACTTCGCCGGCACCAACGCGGTGCTCGGGCGGGCGGCCCGGCTCTTCGCCGAGCTGAAGGACCCGTACGGGCGGGCCTGGCTGCGGGGCACCACCGCGTTCGCCCGGTTGCTCGCCGGCCGGCTCCGGGAGGCCTGCCGGATGGCGCAGGTGTTCCTGCCGTTCGGCGAGCGGGTCGGCGAGGCGTGGGCGGTCGGCACGCTCCGCGCGGTCGAGGCGTACGCCACCGCCGAGCTGGGCGAGCTGGCCGAGGCGGACCGCGGGGCGCGTCGGGCGTACCGGGAGTTCGCCGAGGTCGGCGACGACTGGGGGCAGGGCTTCGCGCTGGTCGTCCGCGGGGTGGTGGCGCGCGGGTTGGGCGAGCCGGAGCACGCCGCCGACCTGCTCACCGACGCCCTCGCGTACGCCGACCGCACCTCGCACCCGCTGCTCACCGGGATGGCCGGGACGATGCGCGGCTTCGTGGCGCTGGACATGGGCGACGCCGAGACGGCCGAGCGGGAAGCCCGGTCGGTGCTGACCACCGTGGAGCCGCACAATCCGCAGGCTCCCGCCCAGGTGGCGCCCCGGGTGCTGCTGGCCATGGCCCGGCTCGCCGCCGGCGATTCGGCGACTGCGGTGGGGCTGCTCGCCCCGGTGGCCACCGCCGCCGCCAACAGCCCGTCCCTGCTCTTCTCCCGCCGCCAGACCATGGCCCGGTACGCTTCCGCGCTGCTCGCGCACGGCCAGCGCGAGCAGGCGCTCGACTGGGCGCAGCGGGCGGTGGCCGCGCCGGCCGAGGACGTCCGCAGCCAGGTCATCGCGGCCTGCGTGCTGGCCGAGACGCTGGACGCCTGCGGCCGCCGCGGCGAGGCGCTGGCCAACGCGGAGGAGGCGGTCCGGCTGGCGTACGCCACCGAGCAGCGCAGCGAGCGGGCCGTCGCCGAGGCCCTGCGCGACCGCCTCGCCGGGTCCTGACCCCCGCGCGCCGCCATCAATGGGAGCGCGACAGGTATGGCGGTTCCGGGGATGTGCCTGTCGGTGCCGCCGGTTAGCGTGTGGGGTCGAGGGGGACCGTTCACGTCGGCGGGTTGAGGGGGAGGACGGATGAGGCTGCCGCGCACCGGCGCCGGCTGGACGACTGCGGTCTTCGGGGCCCTGGCGGTGCTGCTGGGGGCGCTCGGGCTGGTCTGGCCGGAGGCGCAGCTGCGCATGCTCGGCTTCCAGGTGCCGGCCGAGCGAGCCCCCGGTGACTACACCGGGACGTTCCTCACCGCGTCCTCGATGGCCTCCTTCAACATGGGGGTCTACTACCTGCTCGCCGCCGCCACCGAGTGGCGGCCGTTCTACCGCTTCACCGTCTGGTTCCGGCTGGTCACGTTCACCGTCTTCAGCATCGCGGTGCTCTCCCACGTGGCCCCGGGCCGGTTCTTCGCCGTGGCCGCCTGGGAGGGGCTGGGTGCGGTGGCGACGGCCGTCGGCCTGTGGTGGGACGCCCGCCGGGCGGGCATCCCGGGGGCGGCCGGGGACGCGGCCGCCGGCTCCGGGCCTTTGCCGGCGACCGACGCGGTGCGCTGAGCGGCCCGGACCGTTGGGTATTTTCGAGCCGTGACCGAGACCCCGCCCGGCGCCCTCCGGCTGCCCATCGTGCCCGGTCTGACCGATCTGCAGGTGTTCGCCCGGGGTGGCTACGCCACCGTCTACCGGGCCACCCAGATCTCCGTGGGGCGTGAGGTCGCGGTCAAGGTGGAGAACCGCACCCTGGACAGCGAACGCGACCAGGCCCGGTTCCTGCGCGAGGCGCGGGCCGCCGGGAAGATGTCCTCCCACCCGCACGTGGTCGACCTCTTCGACGTGGGGGTCACGGTCGACCAGCACCCCTACCTGATCATGGAACTCTGCGACGGGTCCTACGCGGAGCGGATGCGCACCTCCCCGCTGGGCCCGCTGGAGGCCCGTGACCTGGGCGTCAAGATCGCCGACGCCCTCGCCCACTCGCACGCGGCCGGGGTGCTGCACCGGGACGTCAAGCCGGCCAACATCCTCTACTCGCACTTCAACCCGGCGGTGCTGGCCGACTTCGGGCTGGCCGTGCTGGCCGAGGTGCGCGACGCCTCGGTCACCCTGGAGGTGCTCACCCCGGCGTACGCGCCGCCGGAGATGTTCAGCCACAGCCCGCCATCGCCGGCCGTCGACGTGTACGCGCTCTGCGCCACCCTCTACGCGGTGATGCACGGCCGGCCGCCGCGCTGGCAGTCCGAGCGCAACCCCAGCCTGGTCACCGTGCTGGAGATGTTCCAACAGCCGATCCCCGGCCTGCCGGGCGTGCCGGAGGAGCTGCTCGACGTGCTGCGGCTCGGCATGTCCAACGACCCGGCCGGGCGACCGTCCGCCGTGGAACTGCGCGGGATGCTCGCCGCGCTCCCGCTGGACCCGAACGCGCCGGTCAGCGGCGCCCCGATCTCCGGTGCCCCGATCAGTGGCGGCGCCACCGGCGGCACCACCACCGGCGGGTCGTACGGCCTGGGCCGGACGGGGCAGCCGAGCCCGCGCCCGCCCGCGGAGGACGACCACCCGACCGTGCCGGCGTCCGGCCGGCGCTGGCGGCGCCGCTGGTTCCTCGGCGGCGCGGGCGTGGTCGCGTTGGCCGCCTCGGCCGGCGCGGGAGCGTGGCTGGCCGGCGGCGCGCCGGCCGCGGTCTCGCCGACGTCGGTGGCCAGCGGGGTGGTCCAGCCGGCCGGCGCCACCGTGCTGCCGGGCTGCGCGACCGGCGACGTCCACCTGCCGACCGGTGCCCGCTGCGCACCGGAGCTGGAGTGCTACGGGCCGGTGCGGCTGCGCCGGGACCGGGCGGAGGCGGCCCGGGTGCCGTGCGACGGCCGGCACACCTGGGAGAGCTACGCCGAGGGCGTCCTGCCGGCGGCGCTGGTCGGGGCGGGGCACGAGGCGGTCGTCGCGGACCCCGCCGTCCAGCAGGTCTGCAACCTCAGCACGTTCCGCCTCGCCAGCGGCATCCGGCAGGCAACCGGCTGGAATCTGGAGGTGCTGCCCCCCGCCGACCAGGGCGCCGACCGCACCTACCGCTGCCTGGCCGGACGGGGCGTCGACGCGCTCGCCGTGCCGACCCTCACCGGTCGCTGAGGCCGTTCACCGCCCGCTGCTCCCGGACGTCCCGGGGATCCAGCGCCTCCAGGGTGTCGGCGTCGACGCCGTACTCGGCCGCCGTCCGTAGCTCCCGGATCGTCCGCGGATCGAGGGCCTCGAGGGTGTCGGCGTCCCCGCCCAAGGTGCCGGGTGCGGTCCACTCCTCGACCGGGGCGCCGCCGCCCTGCCGGAGGGCGCTCACCGCCACCCCGGCGATCATTCCGAGCAGGATGCAGAGCAGCGCCAGGGCCACCGACAGGATGCCCGGAGGGTGCCACACCAACAGCGTCACCAGCGCCGCCACCGCCGCCAGCGACGCGGCGGCGGCCTTCACCCGCGCATCGGGCTTCGGGAACGAGCTCACCCGACAAGCATCGCCCAGGCCGTCCACCTGTCAACCACCGATCCGGGCGGGTTGTCGTCCGGCCGCCCGGTCAGTACGACTTGTCCTGGCCGAGGACGTGCTGGGCGACGAAGTTGAGGATCATCTCGCGGCTCACCGGGGCGATCCGGCCGGCCCGGACCGCGCCGAGCAGGGTGGCCACCCCGTACTCGGTGGTCATTCCGGCGCCGCCGAGGGCCTGCACGGCGGTGTCCACGGCGAGCGCCGCGGCCTCGCCGGCCGCGTACTTGGCCATGTTGCCGGCGACGCCGGCCTCCAGGTCGCGGCCCGCGTCGTAGAGGGCGGCCGCCTTGTGGATCATCAGCCGGGCCAGCTCCACCTGCACGGCGGCGTGCGCGAGCGGGTGCGCGACGCCCTGGTGGGAACCGATGCTCCGGCCGCCCCACACCTTGCGGGCGGCGGTGTACCCGCTGGCCCGCTCGATGGCGTACCGGCCGGTGCCGGCGCCCATCGCGGCGACCGTGATCCGCTCCGGGTTGAGCCCGGAGAAGAGCGCCGGCAGCCCGGCGTCCAGGGACTCGCCGACCAGCGCGTCGGCCGGCAGCCGCACGTCGTCGAGGTAGAGCAGGAACTGGTTCTCCGGGGAGAGGATCTCCATGTCCAGCTTGGTGCGCTCCAGCCCGGGGGCGTCGGTCGGCACGATGAACAGCGCGGGCTTCAGCTTGCCGGTGGCCGAGTCCTCGGTACGGGCCACGACGAGGACGTGCTGCGCCTCGTCGACCCCCGAGATGTAGCACTTGCGGCCGAAGAGCAGCCAGTCCGCGCCGTCCCGGCGGGCCACGGTGCCGAGCCGGTGGAAGTTCGAGCCGGCGTCCGGCTCGGTGATCGCGAAGACGATCTTCCGGGAGCCGTCGGCCAGCCCGGGCAGGTGGCGCTTGCGCTGCTCGTCCGTGCCGTGCTTGTTGATCACCGTGGCGGCGATGGCGGGGGAGACCACGAGCAGCAGCAGCGGGCAGCCGGCGGCGGCCAGCTCCTCGCAGACGATGGCCAGTTCGGTGATCCCGCCGCCCCCGCCGCCGTACTCGGTCGGGATGTTGACGCCGAGGTAGCCGAGCCGGCCGGCCTCGTGCCACAGCTCGGTGGTGTGCTCGCCGGCCCTGGCCTTCGCCACGAAGTAGGCGTGGCCGTACTTCCGGCCCAGCGCCCGGACGGCGTCGCGGAGCTGGTCCTGCTCGGGGGTGAGGTCGAAGTTCATCGCGGGTCCTCCTCGGTGGTCACCACGGCCAGCACGGTCCCGGTCTCGACCTGTCCGCCGGCCGGCACGGGCAGCTCGGCCACCACGCCGTCGGTCGGGGCGAACACGGGGTGTTCGAGCTTCATCGCTTCCAGGGTCAGCAGCAGGTCGCCGGCGGCGACCCGCTGGCCGACCTCGACGTGCACCCGGGTCACCGCGCCGGGCAGCGGCGCGAGCAGCGACCCGGCGGCCAGCTCCGCGGTGGGCAGCGGGAACCGCGGCAGCTCGACGAGGCTCGTCGCCCCGTCCGGTCCGTCCACGAAGACCGCCGACCCCACCCGGTGTACGCGGAACGCCCGGCGTACCCCGTCCACGTCGAGCACCACCCGATCCGGGGTGGCCTCGACCAGCGTCACGGCTGGCGACTCTCCCGCCGAGGCCGACCACTCGGCGAGCCCGCCCGTGCGATCCAGGCGGTAGCGCACCTCGATCTCCCCGTCGCCGGCACCGGCATAGCGGGTGACCTGCGGGAACGCCGGCACGTTCCGCCAGCCCGACGGGAGTCCGCCGAGGACGCCGGCCCCGGCGCGCCGGTCGGCCGCCGAGGCGAGCGCCGCCACCAGGGCGGCCTGGGGGAGCTGCTCGGCCGGCAGCAGTGGGGTGTACACCTCGGGGTGCCGGTCCAGGAAGCCGGTGTCGATCTCGACGGCGGCGAACTCCGGGCTGCGCAGGATGCGGACCAGCAGGTCGCGGTTGGTCGCCACCCCGTGCAGCTCGGCGCGGGCCAGCGCGCCGGCCAGCATCCGGGCCGCTTCGTTCCGGTCCCGCCCCCAGGCGATCACCTTCGCCAGCATCGAGTCGTAGTGCACGCCGACCACCGAGCCGTCCACCACGCCGGAGTCGAGCCGCAGGCCGCCCGTCATGAGCCGCCCGAACTCCCGTTCCACCCCAGGGATCGCGAAGCGGTGCAGGGTGCCGGTGGCCGGGCGGAACGCCTGGGCCGGCTCCTCGGCGCAGAGGCGCACCTCGATCGCGTACCCCCGGACCCGGTCCGGGTCGGTCGCGTTCTCCGCCCCCAGCGTCGCGCCGTCGGCGACCAGCAGTTGCAGCCGGACCAGATCCAGGCCGGTGACCGCCTCGGTGACCGGGTGCTCCACCTGGAGGCGGGTGTTCATCTCCAGGAAGTAGATCTCCCCGTCGGGTGCGAGCAGGAACTCCACCGTGCCCGCGCCGACGTAGTCGACCGCTCGGCCGGCGGCCACCGCCGCCTCGTGCAGCCGCTGCCGCACGGCGGACGGCAGGACTCCCGGCGCCTCCTCGACGATCTTCTGATGGCGGCGTTGGATCGAGCACTCGCGGACGCCGAGGGCGGCCACCGCGCCGTGCGAGTCGCCGAAGATCTGCACCTCGACGTGCCGGCCCCGCTCGACGTACCGCTCGATGAAGACCGTGCCGTCGCCGAACGCGGCGGCCGCCTCGCGGCGCGCGGAGGCGACGGCCTCGGCGAGCCCGGCGGCGTCCCGGACCACGCGCATGCCGCGCCCGCCACCGCCCGCGGCGGCCTTGACCAGCGCCGGGAAGTCGGTGACCTGATCCTCGTCGGTCCAGGTCGGGAGCATCGGCACGCCGGCGTCGGCGAGCAGCGCCTTGGCCGCCACCTTGTCGCCCATCGCGGCGATCGCCTTGGCCGGCGGGCCCACCCAGGTCAGCCCGGCGTCGGTGACCGCCGCGGCGAACTCGGCGTTCTCGGCGAGGAAGCCGTAACCCGGGTGCACCGCGTCCGCGCCCGCCTTGCGGGCCGCCGCCAGGATCAGGTCGATCCGCAGGTACGTCTCGGCCGGCGTGTTCCCAGGCAGCCGGACGGCCTGGTCGGCCTCGGCGACGAAGGGCGCGTCGGCGTCCGCGTCGGAGTGCACCGCGACCGTCTCGACGCCGAGCGCGCGGCAGGTGGCGAAGATCCGGCGGGCGATCTCGCCCCGGTTGGCCACGAGCAGTCTCTGGATCATCTCCGCCTCACATCCGGAAGACGCCGAAGCCGTCGGCGCCCTTGACCGGTCCGTTGTGGATCGCCGACAGGCAGAGCCCGAGGACGGTACGGGTGTCCCGGGGGTCGATCACCCCGTCGTCGTAGAGCCGGCCGGAGAGGAAGAGCGCTCCGGACTCGGACTCGATCTGCTGCTCCACCATCGCTCGCATGGCGGCGTCCGAGTCCTCGTCGTAGTCGCGACCCCGGGCGGCGGCGGCCTGCCGGGCCACGATCGACAGCACCCCGGCGAGCTGGGCCGGCCCCATCACCGCCGACTTGGCGTTCGGCCAGGTGAACAGAAACCGCGGCTCGTACGCCCGGCCGCACATGCCGTAGTTGCCGGCCCCGTAGGAGGCGCCGAGGTTGACCGTCAGGTGCGGGACCCGGGAGTTCGACACCGCGTTGATCATCAGGGCGCCGTGCTTGATGATGCCGCGCTGCTCGTACTCGGTGCCGACCATGTAGCCGGTGGTGTTCTGCAGGAAGACCAGCGGGGTGTCGGCGCCGTTGGCGAGCTGGATGAACTGGGCGGCCTTCTGCGCCTCCTCGCTGAACAGCACGCCCCGGGCGTTGGCCAGCACGCCGACCGGCCAGCCGTGCAGCTCGCCCCAGCCGGTGACCAGGGCGCTGCCGTAGTTCGGCTTGAACTCGTCGAACTCGCTGCCGTCCAGCACCCGGGCGAGCACCTCGCGCGGATCGAACGGCACCTTGAGGTCGGCGCTGGCGATGCCGAGCAACTCCTCCGGGTCGTACTTCGGCGGCTGTGGGACGGCGGTGCGCGGCGGCGGGCCCTGCTTTCGCCAGTTGAGCCGGCGTACGCACTGCCGGGCCAGGCGGATGCCGTCCCGCTCGTCCTCGGCCAGGAAGTCGGCCAGGCCGGACTTCGCGGCGTGCATGGCCGCCCCGCCCAGCGACTCGTCGTCGGTGACCTCGCCGGTGGCCATCTTCACCAGCGGCGGTCCGGCCAGGTAGACCTGGGACCGGTCGCGGATCATGATGGTGAAGTCCGACATCCCCGGCACGTACGCGCCACCGGCCGTGGCGTTGCCGAAGACCACGCTGACCGTGGGGATCTTCGCGGCGGAGAGCCGGGTCAGGTCGCGGAACACCCGGCCGCCCGGGATGAAGATCTCCGCCTGGGTGGGCAGGTCCGCGCCGGCCGACTCCACCAGGTTCACCATCGGCAGCCGGTTGGCCAGCGCGATCTCGCCGGCCCGCCGGGTCTTGGCCAGCGCCCAGGGGTTCACCGCGCCGCCGCGTACCGTCGGGTCGTTGGCCACGATCAGGCACTCCACGCCCTCGACCACGCCGATGCCGGTCACCGTGCTGGCCCCGACCGGGAAGTCCGTCCCGTACGCGGCCACCGGCGACAGCTCCAGGAACGGGCTGTCCCGGTCCAGCAGCAGCTCGATCCGCTCCCGGGGCAGCAGCTTGCCCCGCTTGTGGTGGCGGGTCACGTACTTCTCGCCGCCGCCGGCGCGGGCCTGGTCGAGCGCGGCGCCCAGCTCGGCGAGACGGTCCAGCAGCGCCTCGCGGTTGGCGCGGTAGGCCGGCGAGGCCGGGTCCAGCGCGCTGTCGAGTGTGGTCACAGGCCCATGCCCTTCGCGATGATCTCGTTCATGATCTCGGTGGCGCCGCCGCCGATGCCGAGGATCCGGGCGTCCCGGTAGTGCCGTTCCACCTCGGCGTCGCGCAGGTAGCCGAAGCCGCCGTGCAGTTGCAGCGCCGCGTCGACGACGAAGTCGCAGGCGGCCACCGCCACGTTCTTCGCCATCGCCACCTCGCTGACCACCGGCTCGCCCGCGGCCACCCGGGCGGCCACCTCGTGCACGTACGCCCGGGCCGCCTCGGCGCGGGTGTGCATCTCGGCCAGCCGGTGCCGGACCAACTGCCGGCTGGCCAGCGGGCGGCCGAAGGTGGACCGGTCCCGGCACCAGCGGGTGGCCAGCTCCACGCAGCGCTGCGCGGTCGCGTACGCCTGGGTGGCCAGCGACAGCCGCTCGGTGGCGAACTGCTGCATGATCGCCAGGAAGCCGGTCTCCTCCAGGCCGATCCGGTTCGCCACCGGCACCTGGACGTCCACGAAGGACAGCTCGGCGGTGTCCGAGCAGTGCCAGCCGAGCTTCTCCAGCCGCCGGCCCACGGTGAAGCCGGGCGTGCCCTTCTCGATCACCAGCAGGGAGAGCGTCCCGCTGCCGGGGAAGTCGGTGCAGACGGCCGTGGTCACGAAGTCGGCCCGGACGCCGCTGGTGATGTAGGTCTTCGAGCCGTTCACCACGTAGTGGTCGCCGTGCCGGCGGGCACAGGTGCGGATACCCGCCACGTCGGAGCCGCCGTCCGGCTCGGTGATCGCGAGCGCGCCGATCGTCGTGCCGGCGAGCGTGGGCCGGACGTAGCGGTCGATCAGGCCGTCGTCGCCGGAGGCGACCATGTGGGGGAGGGCGATGCCGTGGGTGAACAGGGCCGCGATCAGCCCGGACGAGCCACCCGAGCGGATGATCTCCTCGGTGACCACGATCGAGTCGAGCAGGTCGCCGCCGCTGCCGCCGGCCGACTCGGGGAAGCCGATGCCGAGCAGCCCGATCTTCGCGGCGGTCTCGTGCAGCGACCGGGGCACCTCACCGGCCCGCTCCCAGTCGGCCAGGTGCGGCAGCACCTCCCTGGTCACGAAGGCCCGGGTCAGTTCCCGCAGCTGTCGGCGTTCAGGGGTGTCCACGATGGTCATGCGTCCTCCCGGGACGGCAGGTCGACCACCCGGGCCCGGAGCAGCTCGCCGAGCGCCTTGGCCTGCGGGTCGAACCGGGTGGAGGCGGACACCCCCTGACCGAGCAGCCCTCGGATGACGAAGTTGACGGCGCGCAGGTTCGGCAGCTCGTACCGCTCGACGGTCAGCGGGGCGGTCTCCGGCAGCAGCTCGGCCAGCCGGTCCACGGTGAGCCAGCCCCGCAGCCAGGCCCAGGTCGCGTCGGTGCGGGCCCAGACGCCGAGGTTGGCGTCGCCGCCCTTGTCGCCCGACCGCGCCCCGACCACCTCCCCCAACGGTCCGCGCCGGGTCGGATGCAAGGAGGGGCCCCCGGTTAACGCCTCGTGTTGTACAGGGGGCCCCTGCAAACGCGCGGTGGGCGGGGGTGGAATCCTGACCCGCTCGCCGGAGGGCAGCACGGCGACGTGCGCGACCGCGTCCTGCGGGACCGTGTCGGCGGTGAAGATCCCGTACGGGGTGGCGTCGCCGGGCAGGGTGGTCAGCGTGCAGCCCGGGTAGGAGGCGAGCGCCAGCTCCACCGCGGCCGCCGAGAAGGCCCGCCCGGCCCGCGCCCGGTCACCGTCGCGCAGGTGTACGTGCAGCAGCGCGCTCGCCGCCTCCGTGTCGGCGGCGTCCGGGTGGTCGGTCCGGGCCAGGGTGAACTCCAGCCCCTCCTTGCCGACCGCCTCCTCGAGCTGGCCCCGGACCAGGGCCGCCTTGGCCGGGATGTCCAGCCCGCAGAGCACGAACGTCATGGAGTTGCGGAAGCCGCCGAGGTTGTTGACGCCCACCTTGAGCGTCTCCGGCGGCGGGGTGCCCCGGACGCCGGTGACCCGGACCCGGTCCGGCCCGTCCTGGGTCAGTTTCACCGTGTCCAGCCGGGTCACCACGTCCGGCCCCAGGTACGCCGGGCCGCCCACCTCGTACAGCAGCTGGGCGGTGACCGTCTCGACGGTGACGGCGCCGCCGGTGCCGGGGTGCTTGGTGAGCACGGACGAGCCGTCCGGGTGGATCTCGGCGATCGGGAAGCCGGGGTGGTGACCGCCGTCCGGCAGCTCGGTGAAGAAGCTGAAGTTGCCGCCGGTGACCTGCGCGCCGCACTCGATCAGGTGGCCGGCCACGGTGGCCCCGGCCAGCGCGTCGAGGTCGTCGCGGCCCCAGCCGAAGCGGGCGATGGCCGGGCCGACCGCCAGCGAGGCGTCGGTGACCCGACCGGTGACCACCACGTCCGCCCCGGCGTCCAGGCAGGCGGCGATCCCGAACGCCCCCAGGTACGCGTTCGCGGTGAGCGCGTCCGGCCGGTCGAGGGCGTCGCCCTCGACGTACCCGATCCGGGCCGAGAGGCCGAGCCGGTCGGCGAGCGCGCCGATCGCGGCGGCCAGCCCGGCCGGGTTGAGGCCACCGGCGTTGGTGACCAGCCTGACCCCGCGGTCGAGGGCGGTGCCGAGGCACCCCTCCAGTTGCCCGAGGAAGGTCTTCGCGTACCCGAGGGAGGGGTCGCGCATCCGGTCCCGGCCGAGGATGAGCATGGTCAGTTCGGCCAGGTAGTCGCCGGTCAGCACGTCCAGTTCGCCGCCGTCGAGCATCTCCCGCCAGGCGGAGCGGCGGTCGCCGTAGAAGCCGGAGGCGTTGCCGACCCGCAGCACGCTCATGTCGCCGCCTCGCTCCGCGCGGCGGCTGGCTCCCGTCCCCCGCCGGGCGGCCCGGCGAACGCCTGCGCCACGTCCAGCCACTCGTCGGCGACCGGCCCGGTGGCGATCAGGGCCAGGTCGGCGCGGTGCCGGCGCTGGGTCACCAGCAGGCAGAAGTCCAGCGCCGGCCCGGTGACCCGGTCCGCCGCGCCCGCTGGCCCGAAGGTCCAGGTGTCGCCGTCCGGCCCCGCGACCTCCACCCGGACCGGCTCCGTCGGCACGGCCCGGCCGTGGGCGGCGAAGCTGTGCCCGAGGGTACGGAAGCCCAGGTGCGCGACGTGCCGCAGCCGCCCGGTCGGGGTACGCCGGACGCCGAGCGCGTCGGCCACGTCCTCGCCGTGCGCCCAGGTCTCCATGAGCCGGGCGGTGACCATCGAGGCGGGCGACATGCCGGTGCCGTACCAGGGCAGCTTCTCGCCGGCCGGGGCGGCGGCGAGGGCCGCCGCGAGCGCCGAGCGGCCGGCCCGCCAGCGGGCCAGCAGCGCGGCGGGCGGGGCCAGGAACGACTCCGCGCCGTCGTCGACCAGCCGGGACGGGTCCGGCGTGGCGGTGACCGAGGCGTAGAACGCCTCTGCGTCGGTCGCGGCGAGCTGCGCCACGTGGTCGGTCCAGGCCAGGTGGGCGATCTGGTAGGCGATCGTCCAGCCCGGGGCCGGTGTCGGCCGGTTCCATCCGGCCGGCGGCAGCGGCGCGACGAGGGCGTCGAGCTGCTCGGACTCGGCGGCCAGATCCGCGAGCAGGGCTGTCAGGTCCACCATGGTGCCTCCGGTCAGGGGGTCAGTGCCGCTCGCTCCCGGGCGCCGGTGGGCCGTCGTCGGGGGCGAGCAGGGCGGCGAGCTGGCGCTTCCAGGTGTGCAGCAGGGCGGTGCGGCGGGCCGAGTCGTCGCTGAGCAGGTTGGCCACGCCGAGGCCGCGGAGCAGGTCGAGGGTGGCCTGCACGGCCTCCCGGACGCCGGGCCGGCGCTCGTCCACGCCGAGCAGCGCGACGGTCAGCCGGTGCATCTCGCGGCCGACCCGGGCCTCCAGTGGCACCAGGGCGCCGCGCAGCTCGGGGTCGGTGCGGGCGGCCACCCACAGCTCCAGCGCGGCGACGAAGAGCGGCCCGGTGAAGGCGGCGGCGAGCAGGTCGACCACCCGGTCGAGGCGCTGCGGGCCGGCCGGCAGCGCCTCGGCCTCGGTGCGCAGCTCCTCCGCCCGGCGCTCGGTGAGGTGGGTGACGGCGGCGGTGACCAGGGCGGCCTTGGTCGGGTAGTGGTGCAGCTGGGCGCCCCGGGAGACGCCGGCCCGGGCCGCCACGACGGTGGTGGTGGTGCCGGACCAGCCGTGCTCGACCAGGCATTCGACGGTCGCCTCCAGCAGCCGGGCCTGGGTGGCGCGGCTGCGCTCCTGTTGCGGGACGCGGGTCGATGCGGCGGGCACGGGGTCAGCCTGCCGCCCACGAAACAAACAGTCAAGACTGACTTTTTTGGGCCCCGTGCAGCACCTGGACCATGGCCGCTTTGTCGATGTTTTCGGTCCAGGTACGTGGATCTTCCTGTCCGCGGCCCGCTGGACTAACGTGCGGCCTCACCAACATCAAGGAGGCGCGCCATGACCCGACCTCCCGACTCCCCCGCCGCGCAGGTGGAGCGGTTCGGTTACCGCCAGGAACTGAGCCGCTCGCTCAGCTTCACGGATCTGCTCATCTACGGACTGATCTTCATGGTGCCGATCGCGCCTTTCGGCATCTTCGGCAGCGTGTACGCCGGCTCCGGCGGCATGGTCGCCCTGGCCTACCTCATCGGCATGGTGGCGATGATGTTCACCGCCCTGTCGTACGCGCAGATGGTCCGGGCCTTCCCGATGGCCGGCTCGGTCTACAGCTACACGGGACGCGGCATCGCGCCGCCCGTCGGCTTCCTCGCCGGCTGGGTGATCCTGCTCGACTACGTCCTCGTGCCCGGCCTGCTCTACCTCGTGGCCAGCGTGGCCATGCACTCCCTGGTGCACAGCGTGCCGGTGTGGGCGTGGCTGGTGGCCTTCGTCGTGCTCAACACGATCGTCAACTACCTCGGCATCCAGATGACCGCCCGGGTGAACCGGGTGATGCTTGCCGCCGAGCTGGTCATCCTGGCGATCTTCCTGGTCGTCGGGGTGGTCGCGCTCGCCGAGGGCAAGGGCCACGGCTTCTCGTGGCGGCCGCTGTTCGACGCCGACACCTTCTCCTGGCCGCTGGTGTTCGGCGCGGTGTCGATCGCCGTCCTGTCCTTCCTCGGCTTCGACGGAATCTCCATGCTGGCCGAGGAGAGCCGCGAGGAGGCCCGCCAGATCGGGCGGGCGATGGTCGGCGCGCTGCTGCTGGCCGGCGCCCTGTTCGTCGTGCAGACGTGGGTCGCGGCCCTGCTGGTGCCGGACGCGCCCGCCCTGCTCGACAACGGCGACCCGGAGGGCGCGGCCTTCTACGACGCCGCACGGGTGGCCGGCGGTGGCTGGCTGGCCGGGCTCACCGCCCTGGCCACCGCGATCGCCTGGGGCTTCGCCAACTCGCTGGTGGCCCAGGCCGCCACGTCGCGGCTGCTCTATGCGATGGCCCGCGACCGCCAGATGCCGCGCTTCCTCGCCCGGATCAACCCGAAGCACAAGGTGCCGGCCAACGCCACCCTGCTGGTCGCCGGCATCTCCCTCGCGCTCGGCCTCTACATGGCCAGCCGGGACGACGGGATTTCCCTGCTGTCCACACTGGTCAACTTCGGGGCGATGACGGCGTTCCTGGCGCTGCACGTCTCGGTCGTGACGCACTACGTCGTCCGCAACGGCAGCCGGGACTGGTTGCGGCACCTCGTCGTACCGGTGATCGGGTTCCTGATCCTGCTCTACGTGGTGATCAACGCGAAGGTCGCCGCCCAGGTGCTCGGCTTCATCTGGTTGGGCATCGGCGTGGTCATCCTGCTGACCTTCTACGCGACCGGCCGGCGCCCCGAGCTCGCCGCTCTCGCCGAGGCCGCGCCCGAACCGACCGACGAGCCCGTCAAGGAGCCGCAGTGACCGAGGTGGTGAAGTACCGGCCGGAGCCGGACGAGCTCTCCTACACCTTCGGCGGGCGCGAGGCGGTGCTCCGGGTACGCCCGGGCACCATCCTCGAGCTGTACACCGAGGACTGTTTCGGCGGGCGGGTCCGCGGCGTCGACGACCTGCCCTCGCAGGTGTGCGAGTTCCCGTACCTCAACCCGGTGACCGGGCCGATCCACGTCGAGGGCGCCGAGCCGGGGGACACCCTCGCCGTCCATTTCATCGCCATCGAGCCGGCCCGGGACTCGGCGGTGTCCAGCACCTTCCCCCACTTCGGCGCGCTCACCAGCACGCACACGACCGCGACCCTGCAGCCCCCGCTCGACGAGGTGGTGTGGCGGTACGACATCGACGTCGCCGCCGGCACGGCGACGTACCGGGCACGGCGCGGCGACTACACTGTGGAGCTGCCGTTGGATCCGATGCACGGCACGGCGGGGGTGGCGCCGGGCGCCTTCGAGGCGCGGATGACCATCACCCCCGACGCGCACGGCGGCAACATGGACAGCCCGGAACTGCGCGCGGGGGTCACCGCGTACTTCGGCGTGAACGTGTCGGGCGCGCTGTTCGGCCTGGGCGACGGGCACTGCCGGCAGGGGCACGGCGAGGTCTGCGGCACCGGCCTCGAAGCGGCCATGAACACCACGGTCGTGGTGGACGTCATCAAGGGTGCGGGTACCCCGTGGCCGCGGCTGGAGTCCGACGACGCCCTGATGTCCACCGGCTCGGCCCGCCCGCTCGAGGACGCCTACCGGATCAGCCAGCACGACCTGGTGACCTGGACCGCGGAGCTGCTCGGTCTGGACCAGCTGGACGCGTACCAGCTGATCAGCCAGGCCGGTGAGGCCCCGGTCGGCAACGTGTGCGACCCGAACTACACGATGCTGGCGAAGGTGGACAAGCGCTACCTGGGGGGCATGAGCGGGTACGACGGGGTGCACGCCCGGCTCCGCGAGACGGCCCACGACTACCTGACCCACCGCTGAGCCGCCGCGGGACCGGCCGGGTGCCCGGCCGGTCCCGCCGCACGCGGCGGTCGTTCGCGGCCGATCCGTCAGCGGCCGTCGCGGGGGCCGAAGACGGCGAGGGCGTCGGCGTCGCTGTGCCGGGAGCGGAGGTACTCGTCGGCCCACTCGGCGGCGTCCGGGAAGCCGGACTCGGCGGCCACCCGGGCGCAGGCGGCGTCCACCTCGTACCCGGTCCGGCGCAGCTGCACGCCGGGACCGAGCAGCGCCCACCAGGCGCCCGCCCCGCCGTACGGCATCCCGACGCTGCCCGGGTTGATCACCAGCCGGCGGTCGACCAGCCGGGTGAACGGCATGTGGGTGTGCCCGCAGACCACGGTGCCCACCTCGGCCGGCACCCCGGCGAAGACCTCCGCCCAACGTTCCATCCGCGAGTCCACCAGGACGACCTCCTCGTCGTCGCGGGGCGTCGCGTGGCAGAAGAGCACCTCGCCGAGACCGGCGACCGGCAGCGTGACGGTCAGCGGCAGCCCGGCCAGCCGGGCCAGCTGGTCGCCCCGGAGCTGCTCGGCCGCCCAGTTCGCGACCTCGAACGGCGACTTCCTGCCGGCCCGCGCCTCGACCAGTTCCCGCTCGCCGTTGCCGGCGACCCAGCAGGCCCGTTCGCCGAGCGCGGCGAGCCGGTCGAGCACCTCGATCGGTTGCGGACCGCTGGCGATGTCACCGGTGAGCACGATCAGGTCCGCCGTGGCGACGTCCGGCTCGGCCAGCACGGCCTCCAGGGGCGGCAGCGCGCCGTGGATGTCGGAGAGGACTGCGACACGTTCGAGCATCGCCCCAGCGTTCCCGCCCCGCCGGCCGCCGGTCCAGCGATTCTGCGCCGGGCAGACGACCGGCATCGGCCAGGGGCGGTCCGGGTTCGGCACCGACCCGCGCTGAAACGTTCGGAAACGGCGCCGGCCCGGACCGCTCGGGGCGGTCCGGGCCGGGGACGAGCCGGTGGCCGGATCGGGGCCGGCCGGGCAGGGCGTCAGACCCGCGCGCGGCGGGCCAGGCGCTCCGGGTCGAGGATGATGATGCTCTTGCCGTCCAGCCGCAGCCAGCCGCGCGAGGCGAAGTCGGCGAGGGCCTTGTTGACGGTCTCCCGGGAGGCGCCGACGAGCTGGGCGATCTCCTCCTGGGTCAGGTCGTGGGTCACCCGCAGCACGCCGCCGTCCCGGGTGCCGAACCGGCCGGCCATCTGGAGCAGGTTCTTGGCGACCCGCCCGGGCACGTCCGTGAAGATCAGGTCGGCCAGCGAGTCGTTGGTCCGGCGCAGCCGGCGGGCGAGCACCCGCAGCAGCTGCTCCGCGATCTCGGGCCGGTTGTTCAGCCAGGGTCGCAGCGCCTGCTTGCGCAGGCGGACCAGCCGGGTGTCGGTCACCGCGGTGGCCGTCGCCGTACGCGGGCCGGGGTCGAAGAGCGAGAGCTCGCCGACCATGTCCGACGGGCCCATCACGGCGATCAGGTTCTGCCGGCCGTCCGCCGCGCGGCGACCCACCTTGATCTTGCCGGACAGGAGGATGTAGAGACTGTCGCCGGGCTCGCCCTCGTTGAACACGACCTCGCCCTTACGGACCTCGATCGTCTCCATCTCCTTGGCGAGCGCCTCGGCAGCCTCCGGGTCGACACCCTGGAAGATCCCGCTGCGGGCCAGTACCTCGTCCATCGCGCACCTCCGCCTGCGCGTGCCGTCCGTCGGCCGGGTCCGCCGTCCGCTGATCCCGCGCGCGCCGCCAGTCTAGGCGCACATGAGCACGAATCAGAGGTGCACCCCTCGGATCATAGGCTGCTGGCTGTGCTGAGTGAGCCCTTCCTGACCACCCGTCACGAGGACGGGTCGGACGTCCCATTGCTGGTCTGGCGTGCCGACGACCCACTGCTGGCGGTCGGCACGGCCCCGCTCGGCGGGGGCGTGGGTGTCCGCCGGTGGGTGGTCAACGCGACCGTGCCGATGTCCTACGACCGCGACGACCCGGCCGACCACCTGGCCGAGCTGGCCGCCGGCCTGGGCCTGGACGGGCCCGGGGTGGGGCTGCTGACCGGGGTCGACGTGGCCGAGGTGGTGACCCGCGCCGACAGCGGTGTCCGGGTCTGGGCGACGGTCGGGCTGGGCACCCCGGTCTGGGCCGCCGCGCCCGCGCCGGCCACCCCCGCCCAGCGCGTCGGCACGGTCAACATCGTCGTGTACGTCCCGGCCCGGCTCGGCGACGCTGCCCTGGTCAACGCGGTGGCCACGGCCACCGAGGCGAAGGCGCAGGCGATCTGGGAGCTGGGCCTGCCGGCCACCGGCACGCCCACGGACGCCGTCACCGTGCTCTGCCCGGCCGACGGCGAGCCGGCCCCGTACGGCGGTCCCCGCTCGGCCTGGGGTGCCCCGCTGGCCCGGGCCGTGCACGCCGCCGTCCTGGCCGGTGGCGCCGGCACCGTCGTCCCGTGGTCGGACCGGCGGCCGGGTTGACGCGGGCCGCCGTCGCCCGCTCAACGGGTCGGGTTTCCGACCGATCGGCCGTCGTCGGAGCGTTTCCCGGGCGGTAGCGTCGCCCACGATGTACGCTGCCGCCTTTTCCGGATCCCGTCCGCGCCACCGCGCGGCGGCCGTCCTCGGTGCGCTGCTCGTCGCCCTGCTGGCCGCCGGCTGCGGCGGGTCGACCGGCACCGAGCCGGTGTGGCAGCCGGGCGCGGGCGCGGGCGCCGGCTCCCCGGTCCCGGCCGAGGCCGACCAGCCGGTCCAGCCGGTGGACGAGTCGGAGAAGGCGATCTCCCTGGCCGCCACCGGTGACGTGATCATGGGCAACGCCCCGAACCGGCTGCCGGCCGGCGACGGGGCGGGCTTCTTCGACGACGTCAAGGCCGCGCTCAAGGGCGACCTGGTGATGGGCAACCTGGAGGAGCCGCTCACCGAGGACACCGGCGCCGGCAAGTGCGGGCCGAACCCGCAGAACTGCTACCAGTTCCGGGCCCCGCCGGAGTATGCGGCCCACCTCAAGGACGCTGGGTTCCAGCTGCTCAACCAGGCCAACAACCACGGCTACGACTACGGCCCGAAGGGTTACCAGAACACCCAGCGGGCGCTGGAGGAGCACGGCCTGGAGCACACCGGCGCCCCGGACCAGATCACCGTGGTCGAGGTCGAGGGCGTCACCGTGGCGGTGGCCGGCTTCTCCTCGTACGTCTGGTCCAACAGCCTGGTCGACATCGAGGCCGCGAAGCGGGTGGTGGCGAAGGCGGCCACCATGGCCGACCTGGTCGTGGTGCAGGTGCACATGGGCGCCGAGGGGGCGGACAAGAGCCGGGTCCGGCCGGGCACCGAGCTGTTCTTCGGGGAGAACCGGGGGGACCCGATCAAGTTCTCCCACGCGGTGATCGACGCCGGTGCCGACCTGGTCGTCGGGCACGGCCCGCACGTGCTGCGCGGCATGGAGTTCTACCGGGGGCGGCTGATCGCGTACAGCCTGGGCAACTTCGCCGGCGGCGGGAAGTCGCTGAACAGCTCCGGCCGGCTCGGCTGGGGCGGCGTGCTCAAGGTCACGCTCAAGCCGGACGGCGGCTTCGTCGGCGGCACCTTCACCTCCACGGTGATGAACGGGGTCGGCCGGCCGTCGATCGACCGGCAGCACCGCGGCCTCGGGCTGGTCCGCGAGGTGACCGGGGCGGACTTCCCGCGGACCGGGGCCAAGCTGGACGGGGCCGGCCGGATCAGCGCGCCGACCGGGGCGTAACGCGGGTGGCCCGGCGCGTGGGCCCGCCGGGACGTCGGCCGCGCGACGTAGGCTGGCCGGCGTGACCACGCGTTCCCCCGAGACCGACCTCGGTCGCACCCGCCGGGCCCGGCGGATCGGCCGGGTGCTGACCGAGACGCACCCCGACGCGCACTGTGAACTCGACCACACCAACGCGCTGGAGCTGGCCGTCGCCACCATCCTGTCCGCGCAGTGCACCGACAAGAAGGTCAACGAGGTCACGCCGAAGCTCTTCGCCCGCTACCGCACCGCCGCCGACTACGCGGCGGCGGACCGCACCGAGCTGGAGGAGTTGATCCGGCCCACCGGGTTCTACCGGAACAAGACCACCTCGCTGATCAACCTCGGCCGCGCCCTCTGCGAGCGCTACGGCGGCGAGGTCCCCGGGAAGCTGGCCGACCTGGTCACCCTCCCCGGCATCGGGCGCAAGACCGCCAACGTGATCCTCGGCAACGCCTTCGGCGTCCCCGGCATCACCGTCGACACCCACTTCCAGCGGCTGGTGCAGCGGTGGCAGCTGACCACCGAGACCGACCCGGTGAAGATCGAGCACGGGATCGGCGCGCTGTACCCGAAGCGCGACTGGACGATGCTGTCGCACCGGATCATCTTCCACGGCCGCCGGGTCTGCCACGCCCGCAAGCCGGCCTGCGGTGCCTGCACCCTGGCGCAGCTCTGCCCGTCCTACGGCACCGGGCCAACCGACCCGGTGGCGGCGGCCAAGCTGCTCAAGGGTCCCCGCGCCCGGGATCTCGCGGCGGCCGTCGGCATCGACCCCGAGCTGGTGCCGCAGCAGGCGGTCGCGGCGGAGGTGCCGTGAACCGCCGTCTCCGCCACCTGGTCCTCCCGGTGCTGCTGGCGCTCGCCGGCTGCACCGCCACGGCAGAGCCGCCCGAGGGGGCGGCGGCGCCGGCCCGGCCCGAGCGGCCCTCGCCGTTCGCCGACTGCGCCACGCTGACCGCCGCGCCCCCCTCGCCCGCCGCGACGCCGGGCGGCAACCCCGGCGACCGCCTGCCCGAGCTGACCCTCGCCTGCTTCACCGGCGGCACCCCGGTCGGGCTGCGGGACGTGCGCGGCCCCGCGGTGATCAACGTCTGGGCGTCCTGGTGCCCGCCCTGCCGCAAGGAGCTGCCCGCGTTCCAGCGGCTGCACGAGCGGGCCGCCGGGCGGTTCCAGGTGATCGGGGTGAACAGCCGGGACAGTCGCGGCGGCGCGCAGTCCATCGGCGAGGACTTCGGCGTCCGCTTCCCGATGCTGGTCGACCAGGGCGACTCCTTCGAGCACGCGCTCGGCCGCAACGCCTTCCCGCTGACCGTCTTCGTCGACGCGACCGGCCGGATCCGGCACACCGACTCGACCGGCGCGCTGGACGACGCGCGCCTGGCCGAGCTGGTCCGGACGCAGCTCGGCGTGGACGTGACGACATGACCCGCCAGCCGCCCGGGTGGCTGGACCCGTTGCTCGGCCGGCTCGGCACCGCCCGCGCCGAGGACTTCACCCGGCTCACCACGCCGGAGAGCGGCGGCCGGGAGAGCGCCGTGCTGGTGCTGCTCGGCGAGGAGCCGGGGGCCGGCCCGGACGTGCTGGTCCTCCAGCGTGCCGCCACCCTGCGCAACCACGCCGGGCAGCCGGCCTTCCCCGGCGGCGCGGCCGACCCGGAGGACGTCGACGCCAGCGCCACCGCGCTGCGCGAGGCGAACGAGGAGGTCGGCCTCGACCCGGGCAGCGTGACCGTGCTGGCCGAGCTGCCCAAGCTGTGGATCCCGGTCAGCGACTTCGTGGTCACCCCGGTGCTCGCGTGGTGGCACGCGCCGCACCCGGTGCACCCCCGCGAGCCGGCCGAGGTGGCGCACGTCGCCCGGCTGCCCGTCGCCGAGCTGGTCGACCCGGACAACCGGGTGCGGGTACGCCACCCCAGCGGCTGGATCGGCCCCGCCTTCTCGGTCCGCGGGATGCTGGTCTGGGGTTTCACCGCCGGCGTGCTGAACACGCTGCTGGAGATGGGCGGCTGGGCCCGCCCGTGGTCCCGCGCCCGGGTGGTCGAACTGCCGCCGACCGGTGCCACCCCGGCCCCCTCCGCCGGCACCGACGAGGTCGACGAGGCCCCGGTGCGCTGAGCCGGGCCGGTCACCGGCGTGCCTCCGAAGGTCACGTTCAGCGAGCGGCCAGCCTCTTCTGGGCGCGGTGCCCGTACCCTGGGTGCGTGTCCGCCGTGGATCTCGTACTGCTGCTGCTCATGCTCGTGTTCGCGATCAGCGGATACCGTCAGGGCTTCGTCATCGGAGCCCTGTCGTTCTCCGGGTTCTTCCTGGGCGCGCTCGTCGGCCTCCAGATCGGCCCGCTGATCGCCCGGCAGTTCGCCGAGAGCGGCACCCGGGTGCTGATTTCCCTCGTCGCGATCTTCGGGCTCGCCGTGCTCGGCCAGGCGCTGGCCGGCTGGCTCGGCTCGCACCTGCGCCAGACGATCACGAACGAGCTGGCCAAGCAGCTCGACGACATCGGCGGCGCGCTGGTCTCGGTCTTCGCCGTGATGCTGGTGGCCTGGCTGGTCGCGGTGCCGCTCGGCTCGTCCTCACTGCCCTGGCTGGCCTCCTCGGTGCGCAACAGCGCCCTGCTCACGGTGGTCGACCGGGTGCTGCCGGACAAGGCACAGGAGCTGTCCACGGCGCTGCGGGACACCGTCGACACCAACGGCTTCCCGGACGTCTTCGGCGACCTCGCCCCGACCCGCGCCCGCCAGGTCTCCCCGCCCGACCCGGCACTGGCCGGCTCCCAGGTGGTGCAGAGCAGCCAGCGGGCGGTGGTCAAGGTGCTCGGCTCCGCACCGAGCTGCGCCCGCCGCATCGAGGGCTCCGGCTTCGTCTACGCCGACGACCGGGTGATGACCAACGCGCACGTGGTGGCGGGCACCCGCTCGGTCGCGGTCGAGCTGCGCGGCGAGCGGTACGACGGCGAGGTGGTCGTCTACGACCCGCAGCGGGACCTGGCCGTGCTGCACGTGCCCGGGCTGCCCGGCCCGTCCCTGCGCTTCGCCGCCGGCCAGGCCGGCAGCGGGGCCGACGCGATCGTGCTGGGCTTCCCCCTCGACGGCCCGTACGACGCCCGGCCGGCCCGGGTCCGGGACGTCGACCGGATCACCGGCCCGGACATCTACTCCTCCGGTGACGTGACCCGGGAGATCTACACGATCCGGGCGCTGGTGCGCAGCGGCAACTCGGGCGGCCCGCTGGTCTCCTCGAACGGGCTGGTGCTCGGGGTGATCTTCGCGGCCGCGGCCGACGACCCGAACACCGGCTTCGCGGTGACCGCCGCCGAGGCCCGGCCGGTGGCGCTGGCGGGCGCGGAGCGTACCCGGGCGGTCGGCACCGGCGACTGCACCTGAGCGGACGGAGCGACCGCGACGGACGCGACGGTGACGCTCAGCCGGCGGACGCGCCCGCCGGGGCCACGCCGTCGCCCGGGCGGCTGACCGGCTGCCGGGGCCGGCCCCAGGTCAGGGTGCGGTCGAGCAACGTCCGCGCCATGATCGCCACGCAGGTGCCGCCGTTGAGGAAGGACGCCACCACGTCGCTGGGGTGGTGCATGCCTCGGTACATCCGGGTGACCGCCACCCCGACCGGCACCAGGACCAGCAGCGTCCACCAGGCGACCTTGGCGGGGGTGCTCCGCACCCGCAGCGCCAGCAGCACCGCGATGCCGACGTAGAGCGCCATCGCGGCTGAGGTGTGCCCGGACGGGAAGCTGGAGGTCGGCGGGGAGACGTCCATGTGCTCGACGGCCGGGCGGCGGCGGTCGATGACCATGGTGGTGAAGAGGAAGACCAACGCCTGTGCGCTCACCGCCGCGCAGAGGAAGAGCGGTTCCCGCCAGCGGTGCAGCACCAGCCGCAGCACCAGCGCCACCAGCACGGTCACCACGACGATCAGCTGGGTGCTGGCCACCGTGCTGAACACCAGCGACACGGCGTTCCACCCCGGCGTCCGGTCGGCCGCCAGCTCGCGGTTGACCGTGTCCTCGACGGTGAACGGCCAGGTGTTCGCGAGCACCCGGGTGACCAGGAGGCCCAGCGCCACCATGACGGAGAAGAGCAGGGCCACCGGCAGCAGGATGCGCCGGGCGACCTGGACCACGAGATCGGACATGGGGCGCCCTTTACCCCGACGGGTGTCGAACTACGCGCCGTCCGGGTCCGACTCGGCCAGCTCCGGCTCGACGCCCTCCCGCACGGTACGCACCGGCCGGCGTCCGGTCCGGGTCCGCCAGGTGGTGAAGGCGGCGGTCGTCGCGGCGACCACCGCGACGCCGAGCAGCCAGCCGCCGACGACGTCGCTGGTCCAGTGCACGCCCAGCGCGATCCGGCTCAGCCCGGTCACCACCGCGAGCAGCACCGCCACGGTCCAGAGTGCCCAGCGCAGCGGCCGCCGCTCCCGGGCGAACGGCAGGAAGACCAGCAGCAGCACCCCGGCGGCCAGGGTGGCGTTCAGCGCGTGACCGGACGGGAAGGAGAACCCGGCCGCCCGGGCCACCGGGTCGAGCAGGTCCGGGCGGTGCCGCCCGACCAGCAGCTTCAGCAGCGCGCCGAGCAGGCCGCCGACGGCCATCGTGGTGACCACCCAGAGGGCCAGCCGCGGCGCCCGGCGCAGCATCAGCCAGACCAGCAGCACGGCGGCGGCCACCCGCAGCGGGCCGGGGGCGAACACATCGGTCCAGAAACTCATCACCCGCACCCAGCCCGGGTGGTCGAGCGCATACCCGTGGAGGGCCGCGGTGATCGACGCGTCCAGCCGGAACAGCGGCGGCCAGGCGCCGAGCACCAGCAGCGCCAGCAGGGCGAAGGGCACCAGCACCAGGAACGCCGCGACGGCCGCGAGGGTCAGGCGGAGGCCCAGCGACCGGTCCGGATCCAGGCGGCGGCGCCGCCAGGACCGCTCGACCGTCGACATCCCATCACCCACACCCGACGCGTTCATGCGGTGACCCCTACCCAGGAAAGGCCAGGGTCAGACCGGCCCGGTCAGCGGCCGGACTGGCGGAACCGGCGGATCGCCAGCGCGGCGCCGGTGACCAGCGCGACGAGCAGGACGAGCCCTGGCCAGAGCCGCTCCGGCGCCGAGCCTTCGGCCTGGCCGGCCGGGCGGGCCGCCCACCGGGTCTGCTTGGGTGCGGCCAGGGTGAACGGGTCGGCGCCCTGCCCGGCGTCGGCCCGGGTGTCCGGGCCGGCGCCGGGCGCCCGGCCGAAGCCCACCTCCCCGGGGGAGCCCTGGTCGTCGAGCGGGTTGCGCGCCACCGACGGCACGTCGGAGGTCAGCGCGGCCACCGGATCGACCATGCCGTAGCCGAACCGGTCGTCCCGACCGGTGGGCCCGAGGTCCCGCGCGGTGGTGATGATCCGGTTGACCACGTCCGCGGCGGACATCTGCGGGTACCGGGCCCGGACGAGGGCCGCCGTCGCCGCGACCAGCGGGGCCGCGAAGCTGGTGCCCTGCATCAGCCAGTAACCACCGGGGCGGGCCCCGTAGATCGCGGTGGCCGGAGCGCTGAGCACCGTCTCATGGCCGGTGACCGAGCCGGACCAGAGGTTGTCATTCCGGTCCAGCCCCGTGACGGCGAGCACGCCCGGCTCGCGGGCCGGGTACCAGACCTTGCGGCTGTCCGAGGTGGCCAGGTTGCCGGTGCAGGCGACCACCACGACGTTGCGGGCGAAGGCGTAGTCGATGGCGGCGGCCAGGGGCGGGCTGGGTTCGCTGCCGCCGAGAGAGAGGTTGATCACGAGGGCGCCGTGGTCCACCGCCCAACGCACCCCCTTGGCGACCGTCAACGCGTCGTCGTACCGGTTCTCCTGGTCGAGCACCCGGACCGGGAGGATCTTGGCGTCCGGCGCCAGCCCGACCGCGCCGCGATCGTCGTCGTTGCGCCCGGCGATCAGGCCGGCGACGGTGGTGCCGTGCCCCACCGGATCCGGTTCGTCGGCACCCTTCGAGACCAGGTCGATGCCGGGCAGCACCTGCCCGGCCAGGTCGGGGTGGGAACCGTCCACTCCGGAGTCGACGACGGCGACGATGATGCCGCGACCGGTGGAGGTCTGCCAGGCGGTCTGCGCCTGCAACGTGGCGAGCTGCCACTGCCCCTCACGGACCGGGTCCACCCCGGTGGGCTCGTCCACCGGCGCACGCCGGGCGGTTCCTGCTGCGGCGGGGGCCGGGGCCGCGTGCGCGGGCGGGGCCAGCGGACCGGCCACGGTGGCGAGGGCGGCCGCCGCACCGAGCAGCGCGCGCCCGACAAGACGCCGGGCCGCCGTCGGGGCTCCCTGCCGATCCCTGGTCACATCCCCAGCCATTCAACGCGACAGAAACATGCTGCTCGGAGATTACCGGGTTTCCCGTACGCCACGGTGCAAGTCGCTGACCCCGCTCATCCCGGCGGCAGGTGGGCCAGCTGCACCAGCCGGACGCCCTCCCGCCGGGTCACCAGCCGGCCCCGCCCCGGGGGCAGCGGCCCGGCCTTCACCTGACCCACGAGCGTCCCCTCCTCCGGGCCGCCGGACATCACCAGGCCGGGCGTGGAGAGCTCCCGCAGCCGCTGGACGATCGGCTCGTACGAGGTCCGGCCGGAACCGGCCGCCCGGCGGGCGAGCACCAGGTGCAGGCCGACGTCCCGGGCGTGCGGCAGATGCTCCTCCAGCGCGCGCAGCGGGTTCGCCGGCCCACCGGCCACCAGGTCGTAGTCGTCCACCAGCACGAACAGCTCCGGACCGGTCCACCAGGACCGGCTGCGCAGCTCGGCCGGGGTGACCTCCGGCCCGGGCAGCCGCCCCTGGAGGTAGCTGGCCGCCGACTCGATCAGCGCGACGGTGTGCGGCGCGGCCGTGCCGTACCCGATCAGGTGCGGCGTCTCGATGGTGCCCATCAGGCTGCGCCGGTAGTCCACCAGGATCACCCGGGCCTCGTCCGGGGTGAACCGGTTGACGATCGAGGTGGCCAACGCGCGCAGGAACGACGACTTGCCGCACTCGGCGTCGCCGAAGACCACGAAGTTGGGCTCCACGGCGAAGTCCAGCACCACCGGACGCAGGTCCGCCTCGGCCACCCCGATCGGGAAGGCCAACCCGTCGGTCCCGCTCTGGTCCAGCTCCGCGTAGGGCAGCACGGGCGGGAGCAGCCGGATCCGGGGCGCGGTCGGCCCGGCCCACGCCCCGGCCACCGCCTTGACCAGGTCGGTGGTCCCGGTGCCCAGCGCGGCGACGGTGGGCCGGGCGGTGAGGAAGTGCAGCCCCTCGGCGGTGATGCCGCGGCCCGGCTGCTGCTCCGGCACGGTGGCCGCGACGGGGCGCTTGACCAGCACCGAGTCGGCCGGGTCGCCGAGGCGCAGTTCGAGGCGGGAGCCGAAGAGGTCCCGGATCGCCGGCCGGAAGTCCGACCAGCGCAGCGAGCTGGCGACCACGTGCACCCCGTACGCGAGCCCTCGGGTGGCCAGCTCGGTGACCAGCGGTTCCAGGTCCTCGTAGTCGCTGCGCAGGGTGTTCCATCCATCGATCACCAGGAACACGTCGCCGAACGGGTCGGGGTCCGGCCGCCCGGCGGGCAGCGCGGCGGCCCGCCGCCGGCGCCACGCCGCCACCGACTCCACCCCCGCCTCGGCGAAGCGCCGCTCCCGCTCGACGAGCAGGCTGACGATCTCGCCGACGGTACGGCGTACGGCGGTGTGGTCGGCCCGCCCCGCCACCCCGCCGACGTGCGGCAGGTCGCGCAGCGCGCCTAGCGTCCCGCCGCCGAGGTCGAGGCAGTAGATCTGGGCCTCGGCCGGGGTGTGGGTGAGCGCCAGGGCGCAGCTGAGCGTGCGCAGCAGGGTGGACCGGCCGCTGCGGGTGGTGCCCACCACGGCCACGTGCCCGGCCGCCCCGTCCAGCGCCAGCCAGAGCAGGTCCCGGCGCTGGTCGAACGGCTTGTCCAGCAGGGCGACCGGCACCTGGAGCGCGCCGTGCAGCTCCGGGTTCGCCACGGTGAGCCCGCGTACCGGGTCGGCGCCGACCGGGCCCAGCAGCTCGTCCAGGGTGGGGGGCTCGTCCAGCGGCGGCAGCCACACCTGGTGCGCCGGCGGGCCCTGCCCGGCCAGCCGGCCGACCAGCAGATCGAGCAGGCTCTCGGTGGGGTCCGCCGTGGTGGGGAGCGCGGCGGGGGTGGCCGGCTCGGTGACCGGCACCAGGTGGGTCGAGAAGGAGAGCAGCCGGGACGTGCCGCCGTCGGGCGAGCCGGCCGGGCCGCCCCGGCGGCGCACCGGGCCGGAGACGTACGCGGCCTTGAACCGGGTCAGCGGGTCGGTGCCCGAGCGGAGGTAGCCGTGCCCCGGACTGCGGGGGAGCTCGTGCGCGTCCGGCACGCCGAGCACCGTCCGCGACTCCAGCGCCGAGAAGGTGCGCAACCCGATCCGGTACGACAGGTGGGTGTCCAGCCCGCGCAGCCGCCCCTCCTCCAGCCGCTGGCTGGCCAGCAGCAGGTGGACGCCGAGCGACCGACCCAGCCGGCCGATCTGGACGAACAGGTCGATGAAGTCGGGCTTGGCGGAGAGCAGCTCGGAGAACTCGTCGCAGATCAGCAGCAGCGACGGCAGCGGGGCGAGCGGGGTACCGGCGGCCCGGGCCCGCTCGTAGTCCCGCTGGCCGGCGAAGTTGCCGGCCCGGCGGAGCAGCTCCTGCCGGCGCACCAGCTCGCCGTTGATCGCGGCGACCATCCGGTCGACGAGCGGCAGCGTGTCCGCCAGGTTGGTGATCACCGCGGCGGTGTGCGGCAGCCGCTCGAACGGCGCGAAGGTGGCGCCGCCCTTGAAGTCGACGAGGACGAAGTTGAGCTGTTCCGAGCTGTGCGTGGCGGCCAGCCCCAGCACCAGCGTGCGGAGCAGCTCCGACTTGCCGGAGCCGGTGGCGCCGATGAGCAGGCCGTGCGGGCCCATGCCGTCCTGCGCGGACTCCTTGAGGTCCAGCTCGATCGCGCCGCCGTCGGCGCCCACCCCGATCGGCACCCGCAGCCGGTCCCGGGCGGCCCGGGGCGCCCAGCCCTGCTCGGCGGTGAAGTTCTCCGGGTCGCCGAGTCCGAGCAGCTCGGGCAGGCCCGGCTCGGCGCCGGGCGGGCCGTCCGGTCCGCGTACCGTGCCGGCGAGCCGCAGCGGGGCGAGCCGGCGGGCGACCGACTCGGCGTCGGCGGGCTCCAGCGCGTCGGCGGTGCCGACCTCCGCGTGCCCCTCCGCGGAGCGCGAGTGCAGCCGGCCGTCGGCCAGGTCGAGCAGGAGCGCGTACCGGTCGAGCAGGCGGGGCGGCGGGGTGTCCAGGTCGAGCACGGTGACCCCGTCGATGCCGCCGTCGCCAGCCAGGTCGGTGGCCCCGGTCAGGTCGCCGCCGTCGAGCAGCACCACCACGTGCGGGCCGTCGGTGGCCGGGCCGACCGGGCTGAACCGGGACCGGCTGGCCAGCACGTCGTCGAGGAGCTGCTCCAGCTCGGCGGCGGAGCTGGTGACCAGCCGCACCGGGCCGAGCGCGTCGGTACGGCTCGGATGGTGGGCGTGCGGCAGCCACTTCACCCACTCCCAGCGCGCCCGCCGCTCCGGGCCGGCGCAGACCGCGACCAGCAGCTCGTCGGGGGCGTGGAAGACGGCGAGCTGGGTGAGCACCGCCCGGGCCAGCGCCTGCGCGGCCGGGGAGCCGGCTCCGCGGTCAGCGACGGCTCCAGGTCGCTGCGCGGCGTCAGACGCGCCGAGCTGGAGTTGTCGCACGGCCGGGCCGCGTACGAAGACCCGGGCGAAGCTGCGCAGCGAGAGCGCCACCGGCAGGTCCGGCACCACCGAGTACGCGTCGAGGAAGCGCCGCAGCGCCCCCGCGGTCATCGGCTCCAGCTCCTCCAGCGGCCGGGTGACCGGCGGCACCAGCGGGGTGGCCAGCGTCTGCGGGCCGACCCCCACCCGGACCACGGCGAAGTCGGGGTCGCCCGGCCGGCGCTCCCAGACCCGTGGCTGTCGACGGTCGACCAGAGCCGGCCCGGGTCGGGGTGCCGGTAGTAGAGCCCGGTCCGCTGCGCCCCGGCTGTCTCCCGGACCCGGCGCCGCAGCGCGGCCAGGTGGCGCAGGTATTCCCGGCGGGCGGCCATCATCTCCGACTTCTTCGGGCCGGCGCCGCCCCACGAGGTCACCAGCATGGCCAGCGAGGAGAGGCCGAACATGCCGCCCACCACGTACGAGTACGCGCCGCCGCCCCGGCCGAACATCATCGCCATCGCCACGGTGCCGCCGAGCATGGGCAGCACCATCAGCGCCTGCTGCCAGCGCCCGCCGGTGAGCACCGGGATCTCCGGCGGTGCCGGCACGGGCAGCTCCCCGCCCGGAATCTCCGGCGCCGGGCGGCGTGGCGGCCGCTTGACGACGACAGTGGACACTCGGCCTCCCCAGGTGGCTCTCGGTGACCCGAGCCTCGCTCATCGTAGGTAAAGTCCTGTCGTCCGTCAGTCACCCATCCCGCTCGATATGGAGATACCTCGATGACAATCGGGCTGGCCCGGGTCACGATCAGTGCCCCGCAGCGGCGGGTGGACGTGGCCCTGCCGGAGCAGGTTCCCCTGGCCGAGCTGCTGCCCGAGGTGCTCCGGCACGCCGGCGAGGGGCTGGCCGACGACGGGGAGCGGCACGGTGGCTGGGTGCTGCGCCGCACCGACGGCGCGCTGCTCGCCACCGCGCAGGCGCTGCTGCCCCAGGGGGTACGCGACGGCGAGGTGCTGCACCTCGTCCCGGCCCGGGCGGAGTGGCCCGAACTCGAGTACGACGACGTGGTCGAGGCCATCGCCGACGGGGCCCGCCGGCGGGGCGCCGCCTGGTCGCCCGCGGCCACTCGGGCGGTCACCCTGGCCGGGGCGGGCGTGCCGCTGGCCGTCGGGCTGCTCGCCGTGCTGGCCGCCGGGCCCGGGCAGGGGAGCGGCTGGCCCGTGGCCGGCGCGGTCGCCTTCCTGTTGGTGCTCGCCGGCACCGCCGCCTCCCGGGCGTACGGGGATGGCCCGACCGGCACCACCCTGGCCGGGTACGCCCTGCCGTACGCCGCGGCGGCCGGCGCCCTGGCCGTGAGCAGCGGCGACCCGGTCGGTCCGCTCGGGCCACTGCGCTGGGTCGGCGCGCCGGAGTTGCTGGCCGGCGCGGTGGCCCTGCTGCTGGTGTCGGTGCTCGGCCTGCTCGGCGTGGCCAGCCGGGCGCGGGTCTTCGTGGCCGGCGCGACCGTCGGTGGGGCCGGCGCGGCGGCCGCCCTCGGCGGGCTCCTCCTCGACCCCGCCAGCACCGCCGCCGTGCTGCTCTGCGTGCTGGTCTTCGCGCTCGGCGGGCTGCCGCTGCTGGCGATCCGGCTCGGCAAGCTGCCGCTGCCGCCGATCACCCTGCCCGCCGCCACCCCCGGCGGCGGCCCGGGCGGCGTCCGGGACCTGCCGGACCCGGGCCGGGTGCACGCCGCGGTGGCCCGGACCGAGGAGGTGCTGACCGGCCTGCTGCTCGGGCAGGCCGTGCTGGCGGTCGCCGCCACCGCGGTGCTGGCCACGGCGGGCGGGCCGGCCGGCCGAGTGCTGGCGGCGGTCGGCTGCGCCGTGCTGCTGCTGCGCTGCCGGCTGTTCGTGGCGGTCCGCCACCGGGTCCCCGCGGTGGCCGCCGGCCTGACCGGGTGCGCCCTGCTCGGCGCGGTCCTCGCCGGGCGCGTCGACCCGACCGGCCGGCTCGCGCTGGCCGGCGGCGGGCTCCTGCTGGCCCTGGCCGCCGTCGCGGCCGGCGCCACGTACGCCCGGCGGCCGGTCTCCCCGTACCTCGGTCGGCTGGCCGACCTGACCGACACCGTGCTGGTGGTCTCCGTGGTGCCGGTCGCCTGCGCGGTGCTGGACCTCTACGACCGGGCCCGCGGGCTGCTCGGCTGAATGCGAAGGCCCGGGTCGTCGAGCGACCCGGGCCTTCGCGTGGCGCGTGACAGATCAGTGCGCCTCGCCGCGCTCGGCGGCCTCCTTGGCGCGCTGGTACGAGGCCCGGATCTCGGCCTCGGCCTCGGTGCGCCCCACCCAGGTCGCGCCCTCGACCGACTTGCCCGGCTCGAGGTCCTTGTACACCTCGAAGAAGTGCTGGATCTCCAGCCGGTCGAACTCGCCGAGGTGGTGGATGTCCCGCAGGTGCTCCTGGCGCGGGTCCTCGTAGGGGACGCAGAGGACCTTGTCGTCGCCGCCCTTCTCGTCCGTCATCCGGAACATGCCGATGGTCCGGCAGCGGATCAGGCAGCCCGGGAAGGTGGGCTCGGGGACCAGCACCAGCGCGTCCAGCGGGTCGCCGTCCTCGCCCAGGGTGCCCTCGATGAAGCCGTAGTCGGCCGGGTACTGCGTGGAGGTGAAGAGGGTGCGGTCCAGCCGGATCCGGCCGGTCGCGTGGTCCACCTCGTACTTGTTGCGGTGACCCTTCGGGATCTCAACCGTGACGTCGAAATCCATCTTCCACGCTCCCTCGTTTGCCCACGCTGGCTAACGGAACCAGTGGCGCGCCACTCCCGGTCGGGTGAACCACCCCCGCCGACTCCGGCCGCCGCATAGTGTTCGGACCGAAGTAGTGTCACCCAAGGTGCTTCTGAGCGGGGGAGGAGGGGGTCGTGGGGAGGGAAGATTCACACTACCGCCCCGAAGGGGTTGACGGGCGGAACTCCGGCCGTTCCGACTCCGGCGGTGCCACCGGGCGCGTCCGGGTCCCCGGCGCGAACCCCTCCCCGGCTCGCGGGTCCGCCCCCGTCGGCCGGGCCGACCCGCGACAGTACGGCGCCGGCCCGAGCGCCCCGGTGAGCTGGCCGGGGCACGGCGCGCCCGGCGGGATACCGGTCAGCCCGCCCGTCCCGCCGTCCGGTCCCGCCCCGGCCGCCCCGGCCGTCCCGCCCCCGCCGGCCCGCCGGCGGGGCCTCCGGCTGGTGGCCGTGCTGGCCGCCGTGCTGGTGATCGCGCTGGCCGTCGTCGGGCTCGCGGTGGTCCGCCCCGGCCCGGTCGCCGGCTGGCTCGGCGGCGGGGCCACCTCGCCCGGGGCCAGCGCCCAGCCGCCGGAACCCGACCCGCCGGCCGTGCTCGCCGGCCCGGACGGCAACGCGCCGGAGCCCACCCCCGACGGGGTACGCGCCGCGCTCGAACCGCTGGTCCGCGCCGCCGCGCTCGGCGACCGGGTGCACGTGTCGGTGGCCGACGTGGCCACCGGTCAGGCGCTCTACGGCGACGGCCAGGACACCCCGACCGTCCCCGCGTCGGTCACCAAGCTGGCGACCGGGGTGGCGGTGCTGGCCGCGCGGGGCCCGGCGTACCGGATCCCCACCCGGGCGGTGGCCGGCGCGACCCCCGGCGAGGTGGTCCTCGTCGGCGGTGGCGACCCGAGCCTCGCCGTGGACAAGAACGGCTTCTACCCGGGCGCGGCCCGGCTGGACGACCTCGCCGCCCAGGTGCGCAAGGCGCTCGGCGACACCGCGCCGACCAAGGTCACCGTCGACTCGTCCCTGTTCAGCGGTCCGGTGTACGAACCCGGCTGGGACGCCGACATCCCCACCGGCGGCTATGGCGCGGCGATCGCCGCGCTGACCACCGACGCCGCCCGGCGGGACCCGCAGGAGGCCCGGAAGACCTTCGACGACACGCACGGCGCCGCCGAGCGGGTGCCCGAGCCGGACCTGACCGCCGGCCGGCAGTTCGCCCGGCTGCTCGGGCTCTCCGGGGCCGCCGCCGAGGTCAAGCGGGGCAACGCGCCCGCCGCGTCCGGGGCCGCCGCCGCCGGCGCGGCCGCCGCGCCCGGCACCGAGCTGGGCAAGGTCGAGTCGCTGCCGCTGGTCCGGCTGGTCGACATCATGATCAGGGACAGCGACAACGTGATCGCCGAGTACCTGGCCCGGCAGGTGGCGCTCGCCAAGGGCAAGCCCGGCTCGTTCGTGGGCGGCGCCGCCGCCACCGACGAGGTGCTCGGCGGGCTGGGGCTGCCGGCCGACGAGATCAGCCTGGCCGACGGCAGCGGGTTGTCCCGGACCAACCGGATCAGCCCGTCCCTGCTCACCGACCTGATCACCCTGGCCGGCAACGGCAGCCACCCGGAGCTGGCGGCGATCTTCGGTGGCCTGCCGGTCGGCGGCTGGTCGGGCACCCTGGACGACCGCTACCGGGAGTCGGGCACGAAGGCCGGGGCCGGTGTGGTCCGGGCCAAGACCGGCACGCTGACCGGGGTCAATGCCATCGCGGGGCTGGTCACCACCGCCGACGGGCGGCTGCTCACCTTCGCCGTGCTCACCGACCGGACCCCGCCGGACACCCTCGACGAGACGCGGGAGGCCCTCGACCGGATCAGCTCCACGCTGGCCCGCTGCGGCTGCCGCTGACCTCCGGGCACCCTGCGACCGGCGTCGATCGGCCGGCGTGAGCGCCGGTTGGGGTGTCGCGGCGCGGGTACGGTGGGTTCATGGCGCAGTTCGTGGACTGGGATCTGGCCGCCGCGACCGCGGGGGCGTTGGGCAAGTCGGGGCCCCGGGTGTCGTACGCCGAGGCCACCGACGTGGTCGGCGAGTTGCGACGGCTGACCGAGGAGGCGGCCGGGCACGTCGCCGACTACACCGGGCTGCGCTCCCAGGTCAGCCACCCGCCGGTCCGGGTGGTGGACCGCCGGGACTGGGCGGCCGCGAACATCGCCGGGCTGCGTGAGGTGATCGGCCCGCTGGTGAGCCGCCTTTCCGGCGACAAGCGGCCCGGCCCGCTGACCGAGGCGATCGGGTCCCGACTCACCGGCGTCCAGGCCGGCACCGTGCTGGCGTACCTGTCCGGCCGGGTGCTCGGCCAGTACGAGGTCTTCGCCGGCGACCCCGGCCAGTTGCTGCTGGTCGCGCCGAACATCGTCGAGGTGGAACGGAAGCTGGGGGCCGACACCCGGGACTTCCGGCTCTGGGTCTGCCTGCACGAGGTGACCCACCGGACGCAGTTCACCGCGGTGCCGTGGATGCGCGCGTACTTCCTCAGCGAGGTGCAGGCGTTCGTGGACGCCGCGCAGGCCGGTGAGCACCTGCTGGAGCGGCTGCGGCGGGGCGTGGCCACCCTCTCCGACGCGGTGAAGGACCCGGAGAGCCGGGCCAGCGTGCTGGACATCGTGCAGACCCCGGCGCAGCGGGCCGTGCTCGACCGGCTCACCGCGCTGATGACGCTGCTGGAGGGGCACGCCGAGTTCGTCATGGACGGCGTCGGCCCGCAGGTGATCCCGAGCGTCGAGTCGATCCGGGCGGCGTTCAACCGCCGCCGGGAGGCCGGCAACCCGCTGGAGAAGGCGATCCGCCGGTTGCTCGGCATCGAGGTCAAGATGCGCCAGTACGCCGAGGGCCGGAAGTTCGTGCACGGGGTCGTCGACCGGGTCGGCATGGCCGGCTTCAACAAGGTCTTCAATTCGCCGCTGACCCTGCCCCGGCTGGACGAGTTGGGCGACCCGGACGCCTGGGTGGCCCGGGTGCACGGCGGCCCGGCGAACGTCCCCCCGGCCGCCGGCTGAGCCGGTCGCCGTGGCCGCCCTCGCCCCACCGGTCGCCGCCGTCCGGCTCGCCGTACGCCGGGCGTTGACCGGGCTGCCCGGCGCCGGGCCGGTGCTGGTGGCCTGTTCCGGCGGCGCGGACTCGCTCGCCCTGGCCGCCGCGACCGCCTTCGTGGCGCCCCGGCTCGGCCGGCGGGTCGGCCTGGTCACGGTGGATCACGGCCTGCAACCCGGCTCCGCCGAGCGGGCCGAGGCGGTCGCCGGCTGGGCCCGTGAGCTCGGGCTGGACCCGGTGGAGGCGGTGCCGGTGCGGGTCGCCGGGCGGGCCGGCGGTCCGGAGGCGGCCGCCCGGGAGGCCCGCTACGAGGCGCTGGTCGCGGTCGCCCGCCGGCACGACGCGGCCGGGGTGCTGCTCGGCCACACCCGGGACGACCAGGCCGAGACGGTGCTGCTCGCGCTGGCCCGGGGCGCCGGCCCGCGCGGCCTGGCCGGCATGCCGGAGCGCCGGGAGCTGTCCGGGGTGCCGCTGCTGCGCCCGCTGCTCGATGTCGCCCGCGAGGACACCCGCAAGGCGTGTGCCGCACTGGGATTGACCCCGTGGGACGACCCGCACAACGTCGACCCGGTGTACGCCCGCTCCCGGGTCCGCACCGACCTGCTGCCGGCCCTGGTCGACGCGCTCGGCGCCGGGGTGGTGGACAACCTGGCCCGGACCGCCCGGCTGCTCGCGGCCGACACCGCCGCCCTCGACGACCTGGCCGCCGCGGCCCTCGCCGACGCCCGGTCCGCCGAGGGTGGGCTCGCGGTCGACGCGCTGGCCGCGCTGCCGGCGGCGGTCCGTACCCGGGTGCTGCACGCCTGGGCCCGGGAACTGGGCGCGCCGCCGGCCGCCCTGTCACACCGGCACGTCGCCGCGCTGGACGCCCTGGTCACCGACTGGCACGGGCAGGGTGCGGTGCAGCTGCCCGGGGCGCTGCCGGTGGTCCGCCGCGCCGGGCGGCTCGCCCCCGGCTGACCCGCAGTTTTTGCCGCGATGCCGGGCTGGTGATCAGACCTCGACGCGCTCCCGGAACGTGGTCCGGTAGGCGTGCGGGGTGGTGCCCACCCGGCGGCTGAAGTGGTGCCGCAGCGCGGCGGCGTCGCCGAAGCCGGCCTGGTCGGCGACGGTCTCCACGCTCAGCCGGGTCTCCTCCAGCAGCCGCCGGGCCAGCAGCACCCGCTGGTTGGTCAGCCAGTCGTGCGGGGTGGTGCCGGTCTCGGCGCGGAACCGGCGGGCGAAGGTACGCGGGGCCATGCCGGCCCGGGTGGCCAGCTCGTCCACCGTCACCGTCCGGTCCAGGTGGCCCATCAGCCACTCCAGCACCGGCTCCAGGGTGGGCGCCTCCGGCGCCTTCGGGATCGGCGCCTCCACGTACTGGGACTGGCCGCCGTCGCGGTGCGGGGGGACCACCATCCGCCGGGCCAGCCGGGTGGCCGTTGCCGAGCCGTGCTCCTGGCGGACCAGGTGCAGGCAGGCGTCGATCCCGGCGGCGGTGCCGGCGCTGGTCAGCAGCCGCCCGTCCTGCACGTACAGCGAGTTGCAGTGCACCCGGGCGGCCGGGAACCGCCGTTGCAGGTCGTCCACGTGCCGCCAGTGGGTGGTGCAGTCCCGCCCGTCGAGCAGCCCCGCCTCACCCAGCACGAACGCGCCGGAGCAGACGCTGAGCAGCCAGGCGCCCCGGTCGGCGGCCCGGCGCAGCGCGTCGAGGACCGGCCCCGGGACGGCGGCGCCGTCGGCGTGTGCCGGCACGGCCACCAGGTCGGCGTCCTCGATCGGGGTCAGGTCGGCGTGCGGCGTGAGCAGGAAGCCGGAGCGGCTGCGCACCGGCCCACCGTCCACGGTGCAGACGTCGAAGCGGTAGCCGGGAAAGCCGTCGGCGGTGCGGTCGGTGCCGAAGACCTCGGCGAGCACGCCGAGCTCGAACGCGGCGACCTCGTCGAGGGCGACCACGGCCACGGATCGAAGCATGTGACGAGGGTAACCCGACGGGTGGCAGGAAATCGAGGCCTACTGGCATCCCTGCCACTGTCAGCGTGGGTGCGGCGGGGCGCAAACTGGTTCCAGTCCGGTGCGCACCGGCGGCGAAACCGACATCAACCACGCGAAAGCGAGCGCCGCCATGACCGTCCTGCTGCTTGTGCTGTTCCTGCTCTTTCTCGTCGTCGCCAGCGCCGTGGGGCTGACCGCCGACACCCGGGACTCGGCCGACTGGAAGCCGACCGACGACGGGCGGCGCTGGCGCTCCCGCACCTGCTGAGGTGATTTGCCCATTCAGCGCCGAATGTCCCCGGCGGGACCGCGCCAAAAGGGGCGGCCCCGCCGACGGAGGCCATCGGGCGTACGGCAGGCTAGGAGCATGGCTGACGGCTCCTGGTACGACGCCGACATCGACCACGTGATCATCTCCGAGGCGCAGATCCGCGAGAAGACCGCGGAACTGGCCAAGCAGGTCTCCGCGGACTACGCGCACGTCGAAGACGGTCTCCTGCTCGTCTGCGTGCTCAAGGGCGCGGTCATGTTCATGGCCGACTTCGCCCGGGCGTTGGGTCGCCAGGGTCCGCCCGCCGAGCTGGAGTTCATGGCCGTCTCCTCCTACGGCCAGGGCACCACCTCCTCGGGCGTGGTCCGGATCCTCAAGGACCTGGACCGGGACATCGCCGGGCGGCACGTGGTGGTCGTCGAGGACATCGTCGACTCCGGTCTGACCCTCTCCTGGCTGCTGCGCTACCTCGAGTCGCGCTCCGCGGCCAGCGTCGAGGTGGTCGCCCTGTTCCGCAAGCCGGACGCGGTGAAGGTGCCGGTTTCGGTGAAGTACGTCGGCTTCGACATCCCGACCGAGTTCGTCGTCGGCTACGGCCTGGACTTCGGCGAGCGCTACCGCGAGGTGCCCTACGTCGGCGTGCTGAAGCCCGAGGTGTACGCGCGGGCCTGAGCGGCCGCTCGGGATCCGTCAAGCGGACGTTCAGCGGGCTCTCAGCCTTCCGGACTACGGTGGAGGCCGGTGGCGTGGAGGCACCCTCCAGGCCCGACCCCTCGCACCGCGTGACCGGGCGGTCGGATGGTCGGGTGGGGAGTTCCCGTCACGCCGGCCCAAACCTGGGTTCGCCGTACGCGTAAGTGCCGGGCTCGCAAGCTCACATCTGGCACGAACGGTGTACCGTCGAATGACCGCGACGCGCCACTCGGCGCGCCTCGGGGTCGGGGCCGGCCCGCACGGCGGCTGCGGCCGCCGCCCGCGGCGGCGACACCATTCAGACGGTCAGGACGTCGATCAGGAGGATGCGGGCGTCTCGGCGCCCGACGACAGCATGGAACGTACGCGTTTCTTCCGCCGACCGGTGGTCTGGATCATCCTGGTCATCCTCGGCGCCGTTTTGCTCAGTCAAGTCTTCACGGCTGGCCCCAGCTACCACCGCGTGGACACGTCGGTGGCGCTCGACCAGCTCCACACTGCGAAGATCAACAAGGCGGTCTTCCAGGACAAGGAGCAGACGCTCCAGCTCGACCTGGCGCAGAAGACCAAGTTCGGCGACACCACCACCGACCGGATCGAGGCCCAGTTCCCCTACGAGGTGGGCAACCAGGTCTGGAACGAGGTCCTGGCGGCCAAGTCGGCCAACCGGATCACCGGCCCGGCGGACACCAAGGTCTCGTCGGACAGCATCTGGGTCAGCCTGCTGGTCAACCTCCTTCCCATCGCGCTGCTCGTGCTCCTGCTGCTGTTCTTCATGTCGCAGATGCAGGGCGGCGGCTCGCGGGTGCTCAACTTCGGCAAGTCCAAGGCGAAGATGATCACCAAGGACACGCCGAAGACCACCTTCGCCGACGTGGCCGGGGCGGATGAGGCCGTCGAGGAACTGCACGAGATCAAGGACTTCCTGCAGAACCCGGCGAAATACCAGGCCCTGGGCGCCAAGATCCCGAAGGGCGTGCTGCTCTTCGGCCCGCCCGGCACCGGTAAGACCCTGCTCGCCCGGGCGGTCGCCGGTGAGGCCGGGGTGCCCTTCTACTCCATCTCCGGCTCGGACTTCGTGGAGATGTTCGTCGGTGTCGGCGCCAGCCGGGTCCGCGACCTCTTCGAGCAGGCCAAGTCGAACGCGCCGGCGATCGTCTTCGTCGACGAGATCGACGCCGTCGGCCGGCACCGTGGCGCCGGCATGGGCGGCGGCCACGACGAGCGGGAGCAGACCCTCAACCAGCTCCTCGTCGAGATGGACGGCTTCGACACCAAGGGCGGCGTCATCCTGATCGCCGCCACCAACCGGCCGGACATCCTCGACCCGGCGCTGCTGCGCCCGGGCCGCTTCGACCGGCAGATCCCGGTCGATGCCCCCGACATGGAGGGCCGCAAGGCCATCCTGCGGGTGCACGCCAAGGGCAAGCCGTTCACGCCCGACGTCGACCTCGACTCGGTCGCCCGGCGTACCCCCGGCTTCAGCGGCGCCGACCTGGCCAACGTGATCAACGAGTCCGCCCTGCTCACCGCCCGCAAGGACCAGCGGGCGATCACCAACGACTCCCTGGAGGAGTCGATCGACCGGGTGATCGCCGGTCCGCAGCGCCGGACCCGGGTGATGAGCGACCAGGAGAAGAAGATCACCGCGTACCACGAGGGTGGGCACGCGCTGGTCGCCTGGGCGCTGCCGCACGCCGCGCCGGTGCACAAGGTGACCATCCTGTCCCGGGGCCGGTCGCTGGGCCACACCCTGGTCCTGCCGACCGAGGACAAGTACACCCAGACCCGGGCCGAGATGATCGACACCCTGGCGTACGCGCTGGGCGGCCGGGCCGCCGAGGAGCTGGTCTTCCACGAGCCGACCACCGGCGCCGGCAACGACATCGAGAAGGCCACCCAGCTGGCCCGCGCGATGATCACCCAGTACGGCATGAGCTCCAAGCTCGGTGCGATCAAGTACGGCACCAGCGGCGACGAGCCGTTCCTCGGCCGCAACATGGGCCACGAGCGGGACTACTCCGACGCGGTGGCCGCCGAGATCGACGGCGAGATGCGGGCGCTGATCGAGCTGGCCCACGACGAGGCCTGGGAGATCCTGGTGGAGTACCGGGACGTCCTGGACAACATCGTGCTCGAACTGATGGAGAAGGAGACCCTCTCCACCGCCGACATGGCCCGGATCTGCGCCCGGGTGGCGAAGCGCCCGCCGATGGCCCCGTACCACGGCTTCGGCAAGCGTCAGCCCTCCACCGAGCCGCCCGTGCTCACGCCCGCCGAGAAGGACGCCCTGAAGGCCCAGGCCCAGGCCGACGGGGCCTCGGTCGGCGGGTCCGCCTCGAACAACTCGGACGGCACCCACTGAGCAGCGAACCGACGGCCAGCTCCCCCGACCGGGAGCTGGCCGTCTCCGCGACCGAGCCCGACACCGACGACGGGCTCGACTTCGTCGCCGCGCGCCTGATCAGCGGCAAGCTGACCGGGCGCCCGGTGGAGGAGACGGTTGACCTGGCCCGGATCGAGAAGGCGGTCCGGGAGATCCTCGTCGCCGTCGGCGAGGACCCGGACCGGGACGGCCTCCAGCAGACGCCGGCCCGGGTCGCCCGCGCGTACGCCGAGCTCTTCGCCGGCCTGCGGGTCGACCCGGCGCAGGTGCTCAGCACCACCTTCGAGGCCAACCACGAGGAGCTGGTGCTCGTCCGGGACATCGACGTGATGAGCCTCTGCGAACACCACCTGCTGCCGTTCCGGGGCAGCGCGCACATCGGCTACATTCCCGGCCGGGACGGCCGAATCACCGGCCTGTCCAAGCTGGCCCGGCTGGTCGAGGTCTTCGCCCGCCGGCCGCAGGTCCAGGAGCGGCTCACCTCGCAGATCGCCGACCTGCTGATGACCAAGCTGGACCCGCGCGGCGTCGTGGTGGTGCTCGAGTGCGAGCACATGTGCATGGCGATGCGCGGCATCCAGAAGTCCGGCGCCAAGACGATCACCTCGGCGGTACGCGGCACCCTCCAGCGGGACGCGAAGTCGCGGGCCGAGGCGATGGCCCTGATCATCCCCCGCTGACCCGGACCCCACTCGACGGCCGCGCCGCTCCCACCCGGAGCCGCGCGGCCGTCGCCGTTCCGGGCGCTCAGCCGAGCATGGCCAGGACCAGGCCGGCGGTGGTCAGCACCGCCGGGACCAGACAGAGCAGCGCGCCGAAGCGGGGCGTCCGGTCCACCCGGTCCTCCGGCCGGGGCCGGAACAGCCGCCCGACCGCCAGCCAGCCGGCCATGAACGCGACCGCCGGCATCGGCAGGCCGATCACCAGCGCCAGGATGCTCACCGGGCCGGTGCCGGTGGCGAGGAAGAGCACCACCTGGACCAGCGGAACCACCAGCGCCAGCGGCCCGTACACCAGCAGGTTGCGCGGACGGGCCGGCCAGCGGGCCAGCCGGGGCAGGCCCCGGGCGGCGAGGGTGTCGTCCGCCGCCTCCGCCCAGCCGCGCGCGGCCCGCAGGGCGGCCAGCACCGCCGCCGGCCCACCGGCCATCGACCGGACCGACTCGGTCACCTCCGGCGGCGTCGGCGCCAGCGAGATCGCCGGTACGCCCAGCTCCCGCAGCCGCGACTGTTGCGGCGCCAGCCGCTCCCGCACGGCGGTCAGCTCCTCCCGGGCCGCCGCCACCGATCGGGCCTGCTCACTGGCGGCGGTCGCCGCGGCCCGGCGTACCCCGTCGAGCTGCCGCGCGGCGGCCACGTAGTCGGCCCAGGCCGCCTGTGCCGGGTCGACCTCCGCCGTCGGGCCGCCGGACCGGGGTGCGGGGACGGCCACGCCTGTCTCGCTCACGCCGGCTCCTCCCCGAACGGCACCAGCACCGTCCCCTGCTCGCCCGGGCCGTCCCAGAGCACCGCCCGCCCGGGCCGCGGCCGCCACGACACCGGCCGGTCGAAGAGCTGCTCCAGCCGGCCGCCCGGCACGTCCGTCACCACCACCGCGGTCAGCTTGTCCACCTCGCCCTCCGGGCCGAGCAGCCCGGTCAACGGCGCCACCGAACGCCACCAGCCGAGCAGGTGCCGCCCGCCCGGCGGGCCCTCCAGCAGCAGTGAGCGCAGCAGCTCGGGCGGCAGCTCGTCCGCGTCGGGCACGTCCAGGCCGAACACCACCAGGTAGCCGGGTGCGTCCTCCTCCATCGCCGCCCGCAGCCCGGCCACGTCGACCGTCTCGACCTCGTGCCGCTCGGCCAGTTCCTCGGCGAGCGCCGCCGCCGGCCCGGCCGACCCGTTCGCCAGCGGCGCCAGCACGAACCGGACCCTGCCGGGCTGCACCGCCGCGCTCCGGACCGCCGTGACCAGCAGCCGCTCCGCCTCCTCGTCCCGGCCCAGCACCGCCAGGTTCCGGCCGGCGGCCGGCCCGAGCGGCACGGCCGCCGTGGAGCGGTGCACGTCCACCGCCCGGCCGAGCAGCGCGGCCGGGGCCGGTGCCCGTCCGGCCAGCGCGGCCCGGTACCGCGGGTCGTTGGTGAGCAGCGGTCGCGCGTACCCCGCGAAGACCACCGGCGGGAGGCCGCCCTCCGGCCGGGCCGACCAGAGGCGGTGCCGCAGGTCGGCGAGGGCGTCCGGGTCCTCGTGCGGATCCGGGAACCGGATCATCCGTTCATGCCCCCGGGTGGCGCCGCGCGGCCCGCCGAGCCCGCCGGCGGTGTTCACCACCGCGCTGCCCACCGGCAGCCCGGCCGCCGCGTCGTTCGTCGGCTCCAGCACCGCCGACCCGCCGGGCAGCGCCACCCGGACCGGGAACTGGCCGAGCAGCGGGTCACGCGGGCCGCCGATGCCGAGGTCGCCCTCGCCGGCCAGGACCAGATGGATCCCGTACGCCCGGGCGGCGCGGGCCAGCGCGTCCAGCCGGGCCAGCAGATCGGTGGCCAGCCGGTCCCGCTCGCGCAGCAACAGCGGGAAGTTGTCGATCACGCAGACGATCCGGGGCAGCGACTGGTGCTCGCGCAGCTCCGCGTAGCGCTGCCCGCCGGCGCGCCGGCCGGCGTCCTCGCGGCGGCGCAGCTCCGCCGCCAGCTCCTCCAGCAGGTCCGCCACGTATTCGCGGTCGGCGGCCATCCCGGCGGTCCGGACCTGCGGCACCCAGGAGCGGTCCCGCTCCGTCTGCAGGAACTCCACAAAGGAGTCACCGTCGCCCAGGTCGGCGAGGTGGAGGACCAGCTCGTCCGGGGCGTAGCGGGCGGTCAACCCGAACAGCACGTTGGTGAGGAACGCGGACCGGCCCGCCGCCGAGCGACCGCTGACCAGCCAGTGCGGGGTCAGCTCGGTGAAGCCGAGGCTGACCGGCCGGCCCGCGGCGTCACCGACCATCGTGCTGAGCGCATCTGTGGAGCTCGACTGCCACCGCTCCCCGGCCGGCAGCAGGTCGGACAGGGAGAGCCGGGTGCCGTCCTCGATCTGCCGGGCCAGCCGGCGGCAGACCCCGGCGACCAACTTCACCGGTGGATCCTCCGCCAGGAACACCGGCGAGTTCAGCCCACCCGGCGACTCCGCCCCGGGACCGCTGAGCGCCGCGCCCGGCGGGTCACCGACCAGCGCGTACGCGGTGCGCACCGCGATGCTGGTGGCCTGGGGCAGCGGCGCCGCCGCCGGCCAGCCGGCCACCACCAGGTGCAGCCCCGCCCGGTGCCCCTGGGCGGCCAGTCCCTCGATCCGGGCGCGGTCCGAGGGGGCCGTGCCGTCCGGCAGGGTGGCCAGCATCAGCAGCAGGGTCCGGTCGTGCCCGCGCTGCCGGGCGGTGCCGGCGGCCACCCACTGCTCGGCCTCGGCCAGGACCGCCCGGAGCCCGGCCGCGTCCGTCGCCGGCGGCGGCAGCAGCCCCGCGTCGGCCAGCGCCGCGAAGCCGGCGAAGGTGTCCGCCGGACCGGTGCCGTCGACTGCGCGGACCAGCAGCGCGCCGGCCGGAGTGGCGGCGAAGAGGCGGAGCAGGAGGGCCCGGAGCAGCCCGGCGACCCGGGGATCACCGGCGTCGGCGTCGACCGTCAGGTGTCCACTGCCGAGCAACGGCACCAGCGCGGGGAACCGGGCGTCGTCCAACGGCGCGGCGGTGCCGACCCGGACCACGGGCGGCGGGCCGTCACCCGGCGGGGTCGCCACGGTGAGGCCCTCCAGCGGGTCCCCGGCCCAGCCGGGCGCGGCGAGCGCCGCCGACGCGCGGAGCCGCTCGGCCAGCTCGTACTGCCGGTGGTGATCGGCGGGTGCGGGCCGGATCTCGTCGAGGATGCCGGCGGCGGCCGACGCGGCCGCCTCCGCCCGGCGGTGCAGAACGGCGGCCCGGCCGGCTCGCGCCTTCGGACTCGCCACCGCGTCCACCTCTCTTCCCGAGGCCGACCTATCCTCCCCGAGCTGTGACGGTATCCCAGCCGAGCGCCGTCCTCCGGGATGTCGCCCGGCGCTGCGCCGCTCTTTACCCGCCGCGGTGAGCAGCCTCACCCGGCATCCGTCCCGGCGGTTCGCCACGATCCGGAGATCTGAGGCATTGGGTACGCGGCGCGCAGCCGATAGCCTCAAAAGGTGGAATCAGTGCAGCCCCCCGCCGGTTCCCAGGTCTCCCGCGTACCGGCGCAGCGGACCCCGCCCGAGCAGCTGGCGCCCCCCGCGCCGGCTCCCGCGCCGGAACGTCCGCGCCGGCGGCTGCGGACCGTCCTCGCGATCGTCGCCGGGGTGCTGGCGCTGCTCTGCGGCAGCGGCGCGGTGATCGGCTTCGTGCTGTACGACCGCGCGACCGCCCCCGACCGCAGCGCCCCGGACGTCGTGGTGGACAACTACCTTCGGGCGCTCCTGGTGGACCGCGACGACACGAAGGCCGAGGAGTTCGCATGTGGAGACGGCGGCGACCTCAGCGCCGTCCATGGTCTCCGGGACGAGTTGGAGCAGCGCGAGGCGAATTTCGATGTCGTGGTGCGGGTGAGCTGGGGGCCTCTGGCTCAGGTGAAGACGGGTGACGGCAAGGAGTCGGTGACCACGACGCTGACCATCGCCAGCTCCGCGAACGGCCAGACGCGAAGCAGCCGGCGCGAGGACTGGCAGTTCGAGGTGATCGATCGCGACGGCTGGCGCGTCTGCGGGGGCAACAAGATCGGTTGATTGCGACTCACTCGAGCCAGAGCAGGTGGACCGGAACCTCCAGGGTGGTCGGTGCCGCTCCGCGCCACGCCCACCGGTACCACTCCAGCTCCGGTGCCACCCGGACGCAGATGTCCCCGTCGGCGCCGGAGTAGGTCTCGGTCACCGCCCGGAGGTCGCGCTGCTCGGTCGAGCCGGTCACCTGCACGACCCGCCGCCCGGCGACCGAGTCCGCCTCGAAGACCGGCGTGGGCGGGCGGCGCGTGGGCGCGTCCAGCGAGACCAGCCGGATGCCCGCCTCGGGCGGGCCGGCGGCCGACCGCCGCGGGGCCACCGTCTCCACCCAGACCCGTTCCAGCGGCACCAGCGGTGCGAAGACCTCCACCTGCTCGGACTCGGCCCGGTACCACTCGTGCTCCGGGATGACCGGCACGTACGTCCGGCTGCCCTGCACCACCCGCTCGTCGGCGCGCAGGTCGCCGCGCCAGCCGAGGCCGGGGAGGCCGACCAGCACCCGGCGGCCGCGCAGCTCGATCCGGCTGGTGGCGGGAACGATCTCGACGGGTCGGGGCGGCAGCGGGGTCCAGTCGGGCTGGTCCGCGAACGGGTCGGGCAGCGGGTTGGTCATGGCCGGTGAACCTAGGCGTTGCCGTCCACCGGGGCGCCACGCTCGCGCATGAACGGCACCGGGTTGATGGCGCCCCGACTGGACCGGTCGCTGTCCTGGTGCACCTCGAAGTGCAGGTGCGGGCCGGAGGAGTTCCCGCTGGTGCCGGAGAGGCCGAGCACCTGACCCGCCTCCACCGCCTGCCCCGGCACCACGTCGGGCCGCTGGATCAGGTGGCAGTAGCGCGTGATGTAGCCACCGGCATGCAGGATGTCGACGAACCAGCCGCAGCCGCCCTTGCCCGGCCAGCCGTCCCGGTCGCAGTCCCGGCGGCCGGAATGGTCGGGGTCGCACCGGGCCACCAGCACCCGACCGGCGGAGGCGGCGTGGATCGGGGTGCGCTTCTCCGCAGCGAGGTCGACCCCGTTGTGGCTGGGGCGCGCGGCGGTGCGGAATCCGGAGACGATGCCGCCCGGCAGCGGTGCGGTCCAGCCGGAGGCGGCGATCCGGGCGCCGGCCGCGGCGTCACAGACTGCCTTGCCCGCGACCTCGACGGTGCGGGCGGCGCCGCCGGCCAGCGCGTCGACGATCCGGCCGGCCAGCTCCTCGTGCTTGGCGTACGCGTCGGGGAAGGCGCTCACCTGGACCCGCTGCGCCACCACGGTGAGCGGGCGTCGCTGCCAGTTCGGCACCTCGAGCAGCTTGTCGTAGAACTTGCCGGCGGCGTACGCGGGCGCCATCCGCTGCTGGACGTTGCCCCAGCCGGGTCGCTGCTGGAACAGGCCGAGGGAGTCGTGGTCCGACCCGACGCCCTCGTGCGGCAGCGCCAGCGACTCCGGCACGGTGCTGTTGGCGAGGTTGCGCAGCGCGGACTCCTGCATGGCGGTGGCCAGTGCGATGACCCAGCCGCGCGCGGGCACCTTCCGGTCCTGGCCCACCTTGATGATGACGGCGGCGTTGCGCAGCTGGCCCTCGCCGTACTCGGTGAAGCGGGGCATCTGTCCGGTGACGTCGACCTGGTGAGCCGCGTCGCAGGCCAGGCCGGCGGCCAGGCCGTCCTGCTCGTCGTCGCCCAGCTCGGTGAGGAGGAACGCTCCGGCGCCGCCCACGCAGCAGAGCAGGGTGAGCGCGATGGTCACCGCGGTGGCCAGCACGCCGACCCGCAGCTTCCGCCGACGGGGTGCGGTCTCGTCCGGCGGGGCGCTCACTGCCGCTCCCAGTCGATCGCGTCCACCAGCCACCGACCGTCCGGGGCCACCAGTTCGAGCCGGAGCTGACCGTCGTCCAGCGGGATCAGCGCCTCCACGAAGGACTCGGTGCGGGGTCGCAGCGTCACCGGACCGGTGACCCGCCGGGCGGGGACGCTCTCGGGATCGGCGCCGTCCAGCTTCTCGGTCAGTGCGGGCGTGGACAGCGGCCGCAGCCGGGCCCGCCAGTCGTCCCCGTTGCTACCCGGGCCGGTCAGCCAGGCGGTGGTGAACCGGCCGGCGGCCTGCTCGGGGCGCAGCTCACCCGGGCGGGTCTTCGGGGAGACCGTCGCCGGAGGGCTCGACAGCACCCCGTCGTCACCGGCCTCCGGGTCGACCGTGCTGATCGGCTCGCTGGGCCGGTTGCTCAGCCCGGCGGCCGGGTCGATCGGGCCGGAGACCAGCCGGGCCGCGCCGATCACGCCGAAAACCAGGGCGGCGATCACCAGCGCGACGCCGAGCCGGGACCGCAGGACCCGGGTGAACAGGAACTCCAGCGCCCGACGCATCGATCTCACCGTGCCTCGGAGCGCACCCGGGGAGCCGGGTTGGCCGGCGCACGGTCGGCCGAGTCGGGCCGGTAGACCGCGAAGGAGGGAGCTTCCTCCGGGACGTCGGGTTCCGTCCAGGTCGCCGGGGCTCGGCGCGGGCGGGGTGCCACGGTGTCCCGTCGGCTCTGCCGGTCCGGCGTGGGGGCCTCGCCGGCCCGTTCCTGCCCGTCCGGGCGTTGGCGGGTGGTGGCCGTGGTGTGCGACGGGTCCTCGTGTCGGGCCTCCGGCCGGAGGCTGCTCTGGTCGAGCGCTACGCCGCGCCGCCGGCCGATCGCCGGTTCGGCGGTGCCGCCGGGCTCGACCACGTCCAGCCGGGCCGCCACCCGCACGTCCCGGAAGAACCGGCGGTGCCACGACCCGGCGGAGCTGATCGCCTCGCTGCTGTCCTTGCCGCCGAGCTGGGTGATCCGCCGGTACGGGCGGAGCAGCAACCAGCCCACCACGCCGCAGAGCCAGACCAGCACCACCTGGAGCCAGCCGGGCAGGCTGGGGGTGTTCATGATCAGGTCGACCGCGAAGAGGTAGATGGCCGCGCCGGTGCCGAAGATGGCGATGTTGAAGACGGCCGCGACCACCGCGTTCGCCAGCCGGCGGAGGCCGGCGCTCGCCGGGCGCATCAGGCCGATCGTGCCGAGGATCGGTGCGGCGATCACCGCCCAGCGGAAGATCAGGAAGCCGAGCAGCACCAGCAGCGAGGCGGTCAGGTCGAACATCGCGAAGAGCAGCGAGGCGAGCACCGCGATGAAGCCGGCCCCGACCCGGTCCATGTCCCGGACGCCCTGGAGGTACTCGTACGCCTCCGGGTCCTCCGTCCTGATCTGCTCGGCGACCCGGGCCCACTGCTGCTGCTTGGCCTTGATGGTGGCCTCACGGGTGGCCGGGTTCTGGCGGAGCTTCTCCGCCTCCTCCCAGGAGAGCGACTTGGCGTCGTACAACGCCGGCCCGTACTTCTTCGCCGTTTCGCTGTCGGCCGAGCCGAGCACGCCGCGCAGCCAGTTCCGGTAGAGCATCGTCTCGGTGGCGGTGTCGCTGGCCCGCACCGCAGGGGGACGGTGGTCCTTGCAGGCTTGCGGATTCGGGTCGTCACACTGGCCGGGGGGAGTGTCCCGGGACGCCGGGCCTACGGCGTCGTGAACGACGCCCAGCGTGGTGATCAGGGTGTTGTCGGCGATGTTCGCCGACTTCACCGGCCAGGCGGCGAGGGCCGTCACCGCCACCATGACCAGCACCGCCCAGCCGGCTGTGGTCATGGCGTTGCTCATGTCCGACTGGCGCGAGCGCCAGAGCAGGTAGAGCCCCACCACGCAGAGCGTGATGATGCCGAAGACGCTGAACACCTTCTGGTAGACGGCCTTGGTCGCCTGCTCCACCAGCGGGTCCGCCCAGCCCCACATCGACCGCGGGTCCCAGGCCCGCTCCCGCAGGGCGTTCGACGCCCCGATCACCGCGTTGGCGAACATGAACTCGCCGTTGGCGACCATGGTGGTGAAGCGGTAGTCCGGATGGAGCACGGACGACGCGCATCCGCCGTCGACGTCGTACGTGGTGTAGCTGTAGCCGGCGTAGCCGTAGTCGCTGTAGAGCCCCTTGGGGCCGGGGAGCTTGGCCGAGTCCGGGCGGGAGGCGAACCAGCCGGCGAGGCCCGAGTCCGGCGCGCCCGGCACCGGCGCGTTGCGGCACTCGACCTGGTCCTGGCTGACCTCCTTGAGCTTGGCGACGCAGGCGCGGAAGTCGGCCTGCCACTGCTTGGTGCTGCACAGCTCGGCCCGGGCCTGGGCGACCGGAGTGGCGGCGTACGCGGGTGTCGCCCCGACCACCGGCCAGGCGATGGTGGCCGCGGCGAGTATGCCGAGCGCGAGGAGGAGCGCCGCGATCCGTGCCCGGGCCCTGGCCATGTCACGCCTCCAGATCAGCCAGGACGGTGGGCAGCTGTCCGGCCACCCGGGCGACTGCGGCGGGGGTGGTGTCCAGGTGCTCCAGCAGCCCGTTGACGTACGACACGTCGACGCGGACCTTCTGCACGCGTCCGTCGACGTCCCGCATCACGAACTCGCGGAAGCCGAGCCGGGCGGCGGAGCCGGCGTCGGCCTGGGAGAGCGAGGCCAGGGTGGCCTCGTAGCCGTCGTTGACCGGCACCCGGAGCAGCCGGAGCGCCTCGGAGGCGATCTCGGTGTCCTCGGCGATCCGGCCGACGAAGACCGTGGAGACCAGGTTCTGGACGTCGAGGCCGAGGATGTCCTTCGGGTTCTGCGAGGCGACCAGGGCGGCCAGGTTCCACTTGCGGGAGTCGCGGGCGAGGCGGACCAGGAACGACCGCCCGGACCGCCAGCCCTCCATGAAGTGCGCCTCGTCCAGGCCGACCAGTTTGCGGGAGGACATCGAGCCGCCGTAGCAGCGCCGGACGGCGAGCCGGTGCGCGGTGTGCAGCATCGGCAGGGCGAGGGCCTCCTCGGCCGACCAGTACTCGCGCTCGATCTTGAGGTCGGGCAGCCGGAGCCCGGCCATGGTGATCACGGTGAGCGCCGCGTCGGCGCCGAGCAGCCCCTCCGGCGGCCGGCCGAAGAAGAGCATGGCGAGCGGCATCTCGGCGGTGTCCAGCAGCAGGTTGGCCAGCTCCCGGCCGGCGTCGTCGTCCAGCCCCTGGAGGCAGGCGACCACGTCGTCCAGGGTGGACGTCTCCTCCGCCGGCACCTGGCGTACGGCGTGCCGGAACAGGGTGGCGGTGGACGCCTCCCGGGCCACCTGCGGCGGCACCAGCATCATGCAGATGTCCTGCACCAGCATGCGCCGCTCGGCGCGGGCGTTGGAGACGGCGATCTCGTATTCCCGGTCGCCCGCCGCGCCGCTGCTGAACTCGCTGCGCAGCGGCGTCGGGATCAGCGCGTACGGGGCGAGGGTGCCCTGCTCGGAACCGGTCAGGTTGAGCACCCGCGAGTAGGGCGCCAGCTCCGGCATGGCGCAGAGCCGGGCCAGCGGGCCGGACGGGTCGAGCAGGGTCACCTGCACGCCCCGCCGGGCGGCGAGGTAGCCGAGCGCGCCGAGCAGGGTGGACTTGCCGCCGCCCGGCTCGGCGACGAAGACGGCGAGGCCGGAGCGCTCGCGTACCTCCATCGGGAAGTGCAGGTCGAGGAAGACCGGGCGGCGGCAGGTGCCGGCGGTCCGGCCGATCAGGTCGCCGCGCCGGTCGCCGACGGTGGAGGCGGCCTGCGGCAGGGCGGCGGCGAGCAGGTTGACCGGCATCCGGCGGACGTAGCCGGTGTTGGCGATCGGCTCGCCGGGGATGAACTCCCGGGCCAGCCAGTCCTGGTTCTTGGGGTGCTGGAGCGAGATGCGCAGCTCGCGGGAGTAGAGCTGGATGAGCCGGCGGGCCCGCTCCAGGCACTCCTCGCGGGTCCGGCCGCCCACCGCGATCCGGTGCCAGCCGTGCGCGCGCGCCGAGTCGACCGGCAGGCCGGTGGTCATCTCGTCGCCGATCACCAGCGCCCGCTTGGCGAGCCGCTCCAGCTCCGGTGGGGCGTCGATGCCGTGTTCCGCGTAGTCGAGCTGCTGCGACCGGATCATCCGGAGCCGGTGCTCCAGGTTCCGGAAGGAGTCGCCCGGGCCGAGGATGTCCACCCGGGTGGAGAGTTCCATCGGCCACGGCAGCCGCTCGTGGAAGTGCAGCCAGGGCTCGTGCCGCTCGGGGATCTCCAGCGGCTCCATCCGGCCCACCGCGAGCACGGCGACGTGCCGTTCCTCGCCGGTCATCCGGTTGACCAGCTTCACCGTGGAGCCGTACGGCGTCCGGTAGCGCTCGACCTGCTCGGTGAGGGCGAGCAGGTCACCGCGCTCCCACTGGCCGTTGCCGGCTGGCGAGAGGGCACCGGGTGGCGCCATGCAGAGCGCGACCGAGCGGTAGAGCAGCCATTCCAGTTCCTGCGCGGTGACCCGGCGGCCGCGCATGCCGAACGCGCCGAGCACCTCGTCGAACTGCTCGACCGTGCGGCCCAGCCGTCGGCGTTCGCCGTCGGCGGTGCCCCGGCCGAAGGTACGCAGCAGCCGTTCGGTGAGCGTGTCGCCGAGCGACCGGCGGGCGAAGGTGACGCCGAGGTAGGTCTGCCCCTCGGCGTGGTTGACCGCCATCAGGTGCCGCTGGGCGGCGACCAGATGGTCGGCCCAGCCGGCCGTGCCGGGCACGTCGGGCAGCGGCGCGGCGGTGTGCGCGTCGATGGTGCGGGCCCACTCGTCGGCCGGGAACGGGCGGGTGGTCCGGCGCAGGTGCAGCCGGAAGCCGGCGAGGCCGGCGTACTGCTCGGAGATGGCCGAGAGCAGCGCCTCCCGCTCGGCGTCGGGGCGGAACGCCCAGCGCACCTCGGGCAGCCAGTACCAGGCGGTGACGGTGTTGGGGGTGAAGGTGAGGTGACCGGCGATCTCGGTGATCGCCAGCTCCACCGACGGGTCGCGGTCGCCGAACTTGATCTTCGGAGGGTGGACCTGGACCGGCTTGGCGGACCGGCTCCGCTCCGCGGACCGCTGCCGGGGCGGGGTCACCGCCCGGCGCGGCGGCGGGGCCAACTCCCGGCTGGGCGCGGCGGCCACCTCGCGGCTGGCCGTCCGGGCCGTCTCCGCCGTTCGCCGGTCGCCGCGGCGACCGGGTCGCTCAACGGTCGGCTCCGGGTCGGTCGGCTCGGGCTCGGCGGTCGGTCGCAGCGCGGGGAGTCGGTCGCCGGGCTGGTGCGGCAGCCGGGTCCGAACGGGTGCCGGGTCGAGGGCCGGGGGCTGGTCGGGCGGCCCGACGGGTCGGGCCGGGGCGCGGGTGAGCTCCGGCGGCTCGGCGGCGCGGGGCAGGGCCCGGTCGACCTCGGCGACCTCCCGGGTCCGGGGAACCTGCCGCACCCCGGCCGGGTTCTCCCGGGGGGCGGCCGCCGCCTCGTCGTCGTCGACGGGGCGGCGCTCGACGGGTGACGGAACCGGCCCGGTGGGGGCGGCGTGCTGGTGCGGGATCGGCAGGGCCTCCCGCCCCACGCCGCGCCGCGGGGGCGCCACCACCGGGGTCGGCTCCACCGGTGCCACGGTGTCGGGCTGGGCCGCGGGTGGGCTCGCCGGCCGGCGTCGCCCGCCGGGCTGCGCCCCGCCGAAGAGGTCGAGGAAGGGCGAGTCGATGTCGCCGTTGTCGCCGACCGCGGAGCCCCGCTGCTCCTGCCCGGGGTTGCGCGCCGGCCGGGGTGGCTGGAAGACGCCGACCCGCCCCTGCCCGGGGCTGCTGGCCAGGGCCGGGTCGAGGACGACCTCGTCCAGCTCCTCGTCCTCTGGGTAGTCGAACGATCGCGCTCGGTTACCGTACGGACCGGCCGGGCGTCCGGCCGGAGAACCCGGCGTGGAAGAGCGACTCATGCGATCGCCTCACCCGCGTCGTTCGGCTGCGCCGTCGGCGTACGCCCGGTCATGCCAGTTCCTCCCGGATCCTGATCCGGCTCGCCACCAGGCGCGGGTCGCGCAGCTCGGCGGCCGGCTCCCGGGTGCGCCGCCAGTCCGTCAGCGCGGTCCGGATGACCATGCGCGCCGGCCGGTCCGGGTCGACGTACCGGAAGACAAACGAGGTGGTCACGATGGCCAGCGAGATCTCCCAGGCGGGAAAGAGCTCCACCTGCAGCGTGAACAGCCAGTGGATGAACATGTAGAGGGGCACGAGCAGCATGAACAGGCCGTACTGGGCGTATGGAAGGTGGACGGGAAGGGTGTAGCCGGGCGGCCCGAGGTAGACGAGACGAGCCCGGTAGATGTCGTCGTCGGTGCGCAGCCGCATGGTCGCCGGCGCCTATTCGAAGATCAGCTTGATCAGGTAGTCGCCGACGAAGAAGAGTGTGGCCGCGCCGGCGATGAAGGCCAGGCCGATGATGGCGATGGCCGAGCTGGTCAGCACCTTGGAGATCTCACCCCGGCTGGCGCGTCCGATGAAGATGACGCCGAGCACCGCGAGCAGGATCGGCGCGATCTTGCTGGCGAAGAAGGAGACGACGCCGCTGGTGTCGATGCCCTTCGGCGCGGGCTCGGCGAGTGGAGTCGACGCCAGGGTGTGGAGCGCGTGGTCGACGGCGGACGTCGCCGTCGCCAGGAGCTCGATGGCGATCACTGAAACCTCCCCAGGTCGCGGCCGGCGGCGCCGCGTGTGGTGCAGTAGGCAAGCGTGGCGGGATGGTGCTTCTCGGGTGCAGCGTTCGCGACCCTGCGTTCGTCACCCACCACGGACGGTGGCGAACTTTGAGGGGATTTGTCCCGCTTCGGCCCTCCCTCCAGGCTTCGCCATCCCGATGCTGGGCAATTCCAAAGCGTACGGCCCGGGCACCTTTGCGACAACCCGCGAAGAGTCGACCCGAACCGACCCGGACGACCGATCGTACACCTGTTTCAATCGGCATGTCAGCGCCCGTGTGGGCGGTACCCGCCGGGGCCGCCGGAGGCCCTGCTGGCGACCGGTACTGTCGGGTCGTGACCGATCTGGTACAGGCACCGGCCCCGGTGGTGATGGGCGTCCTCAACGTCACGCCCGACTCCTTCTCGGACGGTGGCAGATACGCCGATCTCGACGCCGCCGTCGGACACGGAGTGCGACTGCGCCAGGCCGGCGCGGACCTGGTCGACGTGGGCGGCGAGTCCACCCGGCCCGGCGCCGACCGGGTGGACGCGGCGACCGAGATCGCCCGCGTGCTGCCGGTGATCCGCGAGCTGAGCGCCGCCGGTATCCCGGTCAGCATCGACACCAGCCGGGCCCGGGTGGCCGAGGCGGCGCTCGGCGCCGGGGCCGACGTGGTCAACGACGTCTCCGGCGGGCTGGCCGACCCGGACATGGCCCGGGTGGTCCGGGACGCCGGCTACCCGTGGGTGCTCATGCACTGGCGCGGCCACTCCCGCGAGATGCGGGACCTGGCCACCTACACCGACGTGGTGGCCGACGTCCGGGCCGAACTGAGCCAGCGCGTCGACGCGGCGCTCGCCGCCGGGGTCGCCGCCGATCGGATCATCATCGACCCCGGGCTCGGCTTCGCGAAGACCGCCGCGCACAACTGGGAACTCAGCGCCCGCCTGCCCGAGCTGGTCGACCTCGGCTTCCCGCTGCTCTTCGGGGCCAGCCGCAAGTCGTACCTGGGCCGGCTGCTTTCCGACGCCGACGGCGGCCCCCGACCCACGTCGGGCCGCGAGGCGGCCACCATCGCCACCAGCCTCCTCGCCGTCGCGGCCGGCGCCTGGGGGGTTCGGGTGCACGACGTCCGGGGCACCACCGACGCGCTCGCCGTCTGGCGGGCCACCGGCTGCCCGCGCCTGGTGACCCGCACCGCCGACGAAGGGGACCGATGACCGACCGGATCGAGCTGACCGGCCTGCGCGCGCACGGCCGGCACGGCGTCTACGCCTTCGAGCGCGCCCAGGGCCAGGAGTTCGTGGTCGACGCGGTGCTCGAACTCGACCTCGCCCCGGCCGCCCGCTCCGACGAGGTCACCGACACCGTGCACTACGGCGAGCTGGCCGAGCGGCTGGTCGCGGTGATCACCGGCGAGCCGGTCAACCTGATCGAGACGCTCGCCGACCGGCTGCTCGCGGTCTGCCTGGCCGAGCCGCTGGTCGCCGCCGCCACCGTCACCGTGCACAAGCCGGAGGCCCCGATCCCGCACACCTTCCGGGATGTGGCCGTCACGATGCGGCGTACCCGGTGAGCCGCGCCGTGCTGTCGATCGGCAGCAATCTCGGCGACCGGCTGGCCCACCTCCGCTCGGCGGTGGCCTCCTTCGGCGACACCGTGCTGGTGGTCTCCGGCGTCTACGAGACTCCACCGTGGGGGGACGCCGACCAGCCCGCGTACCTGAACGCGGCGGTGCTGGTCGCGGACCCGGCGGCCGGCCCGGACGACTGGCTGGCGCGGGCCCGGGCCGCCGAGGCGGCGGCCGGGCGGACCCGCGACCCGGAGCGGCGGTACGGGCCGCGCACCCTGGACGTCGATGTCATCGCGGTCTGGGACGAGGCCGGTGAGCCGGTGCTGCGCGACGCGGCCGAGCTGACCCTGCCGCATCCCCGCGCCCACCTGCGCGCCTTCGTGCTGCGGCCGTGGATCGACATCGAACCGCACGGCCGGCTGCCCGGGCACGGCTGGCTGACCGATCTGCTCAACGCCGAGCCGCTGGCCGGGGACGCCCTGGAACTCAGCCCTCGGCCGGATCTGGCGTTAGAGTCGGACACATGACCCAGTGGAGCCGGACGGCATGAGCCAGGCGCAGTTCCCGCGCGACCCGGAACGGTGGCGGATGGGTCCGACCCGGATCTCCACGCTGGTGGTGGCGGGCCTGGGCGCCGCCGCCGTGGCGTGGCTGCTGATCAGCAGCTTCTACTACGACGTGGTGCCCCGGCTGCCCTGGTTGCCGGTGGTCACGCTGGCCGGCCTCGCGGTGCTGGAGGGCTACGCCGCGGTCAACACCCGCAACCGGATCGAGCGTCGGCCCGGCCGCGACCCGGTGAACCCGCTGCTGGTCGCCCGGTTCGTCGTGCTGGCCAAGGCGTCGGCACTGGCCGGGGCCATCTTCGCCGGGTTCTACGCCGGACTCACCGGCTGGCTCTTCGTCGAGCGGACCAACGCCGCCGTCGGCGACCGGCCGGCCGGCGGGGCCGGGCTGCTCGCCTCCCTCGCGCTGGTCGCCGCGGCGCTCTGGCTGGAACGGTCCTGCCGGGTGCCGGAGCAGGAGGACGACGAGGACCGCGAGCCGGGCGACCGGGAGACTCCCCGCGGCCGCCTCTGATCAGGGGTTCCCACCCACCCGTTCCCGCAGGTACCGTCCTCGGCGACCGGAGAGCAACGGCCGCCGCCGGTCCGCGGGGTGTCGGACCTGGACGGCCGCCGAAGTGGGAGGCGCGGGCCATGGGGTACGACGAGACGGGCCGGAGCGCGCCGGCGGACGCGTCGTCCGGCGTACCGGCCGCCGTGCTGGAGAACGTCTTCGACGACCCGTCGCACGGCGAGCCCGGCCGGGACCGGATCGCGGTCCACGTGGTGTGGGAGGTCCTGCTGCTGGCCGGCCTGGCCGCGGTCACCTGGCTGCTCTGGCGGGAGAACCCGGACGCGTTGCGGGGTGCCGGCCTGAAGTCGCTCCTGGTCGACGTGGTCGGGCTCGGGCTGCTCGCCCTCGCCGCCGGGCTGAGCCTGCGCGCCGCCGCGGTCAACCTGGCCGTCGGCCCGGTCGCGGTGGCCGCCGCCCTGCACTTCGCCGAACAGGGCGACCGGGGCCTGCGGGAGGCGCTGCTGCCGGCGCTGGCGGTGGCGGCGCTCGGCGGGCTGGCGCTCGGCCTGGTCGTCGTCGTGCTGCACGTGCCGGGCTGGGCGGCCAGCCTGGCCGGGGCGGCGGCGGTGATCGTGTACATCGAGCGGCGCACCTTCCCGGTCGTCGTCCAGGGTGCGTACGACCCCCGGCGCACCGCGCTCTACCTCTTCGTCGGCTTCGCCGCGGTGGCCGTCCTCGGCGGGCTCTTCGGGGCGATCAAGCCGGTCCGACGGCTGGTCGGCCGGTTCCGGCCGGTCGCCGATCCGGCCCGGCGGCGCGGCGCCGTCGCCGCGACCGTGACCATGCTGGCCCTGGCCGGCTCCACGGTCCTTGCTCTGCTCGGCGGCGTGCTGATCGCCGCCAACGGGTCCGGCCCGGTCGTCCCGGGCACCGGGCTGGACTGGACGGTGCTGGCGGTGGGCGCCGTGCTGCTCGCCGGCACCAGCGCGTACGGGCGGCGCGGCGGCATCTTCGGCGCGCTGCTCGCGGTCGGCCTGGTCGAGGTCTTCCTGGCCTGGGCGACGGCCCGCGGCTGGACGGTCAGCCGGTGGGCCCTCGGCGCGGCCGCGCTCGGCGTCGGGCTGCTGGCCACCCGCCTGGTCGAGACGTTCGGCCGGCCGCGCGTGCCCGGCGCCGGCACGGTGGAGGTCGGGCCGCCCGGGGACGGCACCATCAGCAGCGGCTGGGCCCTGACCCCGCAGCCGGAGCAGGCCGACACGTGGCCCTCGGTGCTGCCGATCCGCACCACGGACACGGCGGTCGACGCCTGGGACGCACCCCGCTGGGAGACCGGGCCGCGGCGGTGGGAGGACGACGACCGCTGAGCGGCGCGATGCCCGGGACCGGACGCGTCCGGCGGGCCCGACCTGATCTCGCCGGTTAGGCTCGGCGCATGAGCGACACTCCCACCACTGGCGCCGGCGGACGTACCTTCGACGAGCTCGACAAGCTCTCCACCGAGGAGCTGCGCGAGCAGGCCCTCCACCTGGCCTGGAAGCGTCGCGACCTCGGGTTCTTCTGGTCGGTGGTGCGGCATCTGCCGAACGCGGACGAGGCGGCGGCCCTGGACGGCGCCGTCAACTCGGTGGGGCCGACGATCGACGAGTGGAACGCCCTGTGGCGGGAGCTGACCGGCCACGGCTACGAGGAGAATGCCCCGGTGCTGCGGGCCGCCTTCATCGACTACCTGCTGAAGCACTGATCACCCCGATGGCCGTTCGCCGGCCAGCGGCGGTCGCGCGTACGCGCAGGTTTGCCCGGCGAGGTGGGCCGGGAACTGACCGCCCCATGGCCCTCACCAACCGCCCCCGCACGGTCAGCCGATACGGCACCGCCGCCGGCACCGGCACCCTGGCCGCCCTTCTCCTGGTCGGGGTCTGCGGCAGCCCGATGTACGTCGGCTGGGTCCAGGACACCGACCCGAACGGGGCCGGCGGCTGGTTCCTCCAGCTGCTCGCCTGGCCGGCCTGGCGGCTGCACGCCGACGACCCGTCGCAGGGGGTGCTCGCCACCGACCTGCGGGCCATCCTGCTGGTGGTCCTGGCCGCGGCGCTGCTCTACCTGCTGCCCGCCGCCCAGGCGGCCCGGGTGCAGGGTTCGGCCAGCCAGTTCTTCTCCGGCTGGGCCGGGTACACCCTGGCCGCCGGGTTCGCCGCGCTGCTGGCCGCGCTCCTGGGGCCGGCCGGATCGCTGCTGGCCGCCTTCCAGGCCACCGGCACCGGGGTCACCTACGGCTTCTTCGCCGGCTGGATCATCGGCCTGGCCAGCCTCGGCGGCCGGGCCTGAACGGGCTCAGTCGACGACGCCCAGGCTGAGCACCCGGCCCCGGCTCAGCAGCCCGACCGGCCGCCCGTCCTCGGTCACCACGGCGTGCTCGGCGGCCGAGGTGAGCAGAGCGCCGAGTGCGTCGTACGCCGAGCCGCCCAGCGGCACCGTCGGCAGGTCGGCGCCGCCGTCGGCGGGGAGCGGGTCCAGCACGTCCTGGGTGATCGGGGTGACCGCCAGCCGACGGATGCCCCGGTCGGTGCCGACGAACTCGCGGACGAACGGCGAGGCGGGCGACCCGAGCAGGGCGGCGGGGGTGTCGTACTGCTCCAGCCGGCCGCCCTGGGAGAGCACCGCGATCCGGTCGCCCAGCCGGACCGCCTCGTCCAGATCGTGGGTGACCAGCACGATGGTCTTGCGGACCTCGGCCTGCAGGCGCAGGAACTCCTCCTGGAGGCGGGTCCGGACGATCGGGTCGACGGCGGAGAAGGGCTCGTCCATCAGCAGCACCACCGGGTCGGCGGCGAGCGCCCGGGCCACCCCGACCCGCTGCCGCTGGCCGCCGGAGAGCTCGTGCGGATAGCGGCGGCCGAACTGCGCCGGGTCGAGGCCCACCAGCTCCAGCAGCTCGTTCACCCGGTCCTGGGTCCGCGCCCGGGGCCAGCCGAGCAGGCCGGGCACGGTCGCCACGTTGGCGGCGACGGTCTGGTGTGGAAAGAGGCCGACGTTCTGGATGACGTACCCGATGCGGCGGCGCAGCGCGACCGGGTCGACCCGGGTGACGTCGTCGTCGCCGAGCAGGATCCGGCCGCCGGTCGGCTCGATCAGCCGGTTGATCATCCGCAGCACGGTGGACTTGCCGCACCCGGACGGGCCGATCAGCACCATCAGCTCGCCGGCCTTCACTTCCAGGCTCAGCTCCCGCACCGCCTCCGTCCCGTCCGGGTAGCGCTTGCGGATGCGGTCCAGGGTGATCGAGGCGGCGCGGTGTCCGCCGGTGGATCCCGGGGTAACGTCCACGTGTGTCCCTCCACCTGAGCTACCGGGCCGCGCCCGGTAACCCGTGGTTCTCCTGGCAGTACGTGCGGGACAACTCTGACACGATCCTCGCCGCGCTGCGCGACCACACCTGGCTCACCGCCCGGGCGGTGCTGATCGCGGCCCTGGTGGCGCTGCCGCTGGCGGTGGCCGCGTACTGGTTCCGGTCGCTGGCCGGGCCGGTCCTGGCGGTGACCGGGGTGCTGTACACCATCCCGTCGCTGGCGCTGTTCGCGTTCCTCGGGCCGTATCTGGGCATCGGGGCGGTGACCGTGCTCACCGTGGTGGTGCTGTACGCGCTGCTGGTCATCGTCCGCAACGCGCTGGCCGGGCTGCACCAGGTGCCGCCCGAGGTCCGGGAGGCCGCCGAGGGGATGGGCTACGGCCGCTGGGGCCGGCTGTTCCGGATCGAGCTGCCGCTGGCCCTGCCCGGCATCCTCACCGGCGTCCGGCTGGCCACCGTCTCCACGGTGGCGCTGGTCACCGTCGGGGTGGTGATCGGGCGGGGCGGTCTGGGTCAGCTCATCTTCGCCGGCTTCCAGAACAACTTCTACAAGGCGCAGATCATGACCGGCACGGTGCTCTGCGTGCTGCTGGCCCTGGTGCTGGACCTGGTGCTGGCCGGGGTGGGCCGGCTGCTCACGCCGTGGCTGCGGAGGCGCGGGGCATGAACCACATCGGGGAAGCCGTCGTCTGGCTGAACGATCCGCTGAACTGGACCAACCCGGGTGGCATCCTGGACCGGCTCGGCGAGCACCTGACCATCTCCGCGCTGGCGGTGCTGCTCGGCTGCCTGGTGGCCTGGCCGATCGGGCTCTGGCTCGGGCACACCGGCCGGGGCGGCGGCGGGGTGCTGCTGGTGTCGAACGTCACCCTGGCGATCCCGACCCTGGCGCTGCTGACCATCCTGCCGCTGACCTTCCTCGGCTTCGGCCGCCCGGCGGTGGTGGTCGCGCTCGCGGTGTTCGCGGTGCCGCCGCTGCTGGCCAACGCGTACACCGGGGTGCGGCAGGCCGACCCGGAGGCGCGGGACGCGGCGCGGGGCATGGGGCTCTCCGGCGGGCAGCTGCTGCGCCGGGTGGAGCTGCCGCTGGCGGTGCCCTACCTGGCGGCCGGGTTCCGCACGGCCGCGGTGCAGGTGGTCGCCACCGCGGCGCTGGCGTCCTTCGTCAACGGCGGTGGGCTGGGGCAGATCATCCGGGCCGGCTTCGGGCTGGACATCGCCGCCGGAGGTGGGCAGATCATCGCCGGCGGCGTCCTGGTCGCCGGGCTGGCGGTGCTGGTCGAGGGGGTGCTCGCGGTGGTCGAGCGGGCGGTGACGCCGCGCCCGCTGCGGCGGGTCCGGCGGGCCGCGAACCGGCGCGCCGCGGACGCCACGGCGGGCGGCTGACCCGGCCCGATCCGCACCGGATGACGATCCGGTGACGAAACCTGCTCGGAGTTTGTCGGTCCGGCCGGGAGGATATTGGCTGGAGTCGCGGGCGGCCGACCGGATCGCCCGTCGGACACGCGGCCGGCCCCCACCGGGGGTCGCGCCGGGACACGGAAGGCGGGCACAGATGCGCGCACGTTCAGGCCTGGCCGTCGGGGCGCTCGGCGCCGTCGCGGCGGTGGGTCTCCTCACCGGTTGCGGCGGCGCCGGATCCTCCGGCACGAATGCCCCCGAAAAGGGCGCCTCCGGGGCGGGCTGCGCCCCGGTCGCCGGCGACAAGCTGGTCGTCCTCACCGACGACAAGAAGCTCCAGAACACCGACAACGTCCTTCCGGCGATCAACGCCAAGGCGGCGACGCCGCAGCTCGTCGCCGCGCTGGACAAGGTCTCCGCGAAGCTCGACACCCCCAAGCTGATCGAGCTGAACCGGGCGGTCGACGTGGACCGGAAGACCCCGCAGGTCGCGGCGAAGGAGTTCGCCGACGCCAACGGCGTGACCGAGGGCACCCCGAAGGACCAGAGCGGCCAGGTCACGGTCGGCGCCGGCAACTTCAGCGAGAGCCAGACCGTCGCCGAGCTCTACAAGATCGCGCTCACCGCCGCCGGCTACCAGGTCAAGGTGCAGACGATCGGCAACCGGGAGCTCTACGAGCCGGCCCTGGAGAAGGGCCAGATCCAGGTCGTCCCCGAGTACGCCGCCACCATGGCCGAGTTCCTCAACACCAAGGCCAACGGCAAGGACGCCCAGCCGGTCTCCTCCCCTGAGCTGGACAAGACGGTCACCGCGCTGAAGGCCGAGGGGGACAAGGTCGGCCTCACCTTCGGCCAGCCGTCCCAGGCGCAGGACCAGAACGCCTTCGCGGTCACCAAGGCCTTCGCCGACAAGTACCAGGTCGCCACCCTCTCCGACCTGGCCGGCAAGTGCTCCGGCCAGGCGACCGTGCTGGCCGGCCCGCCGGAGTGCCCGCAGCGGCCGAAGTGCCAGGCCGGCCTCGTCCAGGTCTACGACTTCAAGGCCGGCTCGTTCAGCTCGCTGGACGCGGGCGGTCCGCAGACCAAGAACGCGCTGAAGACCGGCTCGGCCAGCGTCGGCCTGGTCTTCTCCTCGGACGCGGCGCTCGCCGCCAGCTGACCCACCCGGAACGGTCGGCCGGTCGCCGAAGGGCCCACGTGGGCCCGTCGGCGACCGCCGGGCGGTGCCTTGCCGGAAAGCCTGGTCACCGGGTCTTACCTCAATGCCGTCAGGGCGTTCCCTACCGGGAGAAGTCTCGGTAGTCTGCTCAGCCATGCCCGCCCCGGTTGCCCCCGCCGAGAAGCGCACCTCACTGCTGACCGTCCTGTTCTGGATCGGCGTGGGGCTCGCCCCCCTGGCCGCGCTGATTCTCCTGGTCGCCGACGGCAACGGCCTGCTGCGGTTCGGCGCCGTGCTGGCGATCCTCGCCGTGGTGCTGATCGGCCTCTCCGTCGCGCTGCGGCCCGACGGCGGCGGCGCGGCGGCCGGTGCCGACGAGCTGCGGGACGAGATCGAGCAGCTCCGGCGGGAGCTGCGCAGTGAGATCGTGGCCGCGGCCCAGCGCGGCAACCAGGCGCTGGACCAGGCGCAACGGACCGAGGACTCGGTCGCCACGCTGCGCCGCCGCCTCGACGCGGCGGCGGCCGCCGCCGCGGGGATCGCCGCCGCGTCCGCCGACGAGCCGGCCGGGGGACGGGCCCGGGTGCCGGCCGCCGAGACGTACGACGACAAGCCCTCCCGCTACGGCGCGCCGGAGCCGGCCGCCCCGACCTGGGGGCAGGCCGCCGGCCGGGACGAGGACGAGTCGACCCGCCGCCCGCAGTCCGGCGCCCGCTACGGCACGGACCGTGCCGGGTCCGCCGCCGACCGGCCGCAGCCGGGGGTGTACGGGGCGCCGCGCGCGCCGGAGCCGGACGGCTGGTCGGAGCCGGGCCCCCGCCAGGTCGGGGTGGTGCACCACACCGAGACCGTGCACGTCACCACCCGGCACACCATCGTGGACGGCGGCGCCGAGGCGGGCACCCGCTACGGCGGTTACGCCGGCCGCTGGTCGCCGCAGGAGGAACGCGGCTTCGCCGGCGCGGAGCCGGACGAGCGCGCCCGTTCCGAGTACCGGGAGGCCGAGGACGACCGGTCCGGCGGCGGCCGCGGCTGGGCCGGCCAGGGCGGGCCTCGCGAGGACTGGGCCGGTCAGGGCGCGTCCCGGGAGGATCGGGACTGGTCCCGGGCAGCCGGATCGCGGGATGACGCCGACGGCGGCCCGGTCCGGGACCACCCGTGGGCGGGTGCCGGCCGGGCCGGTGGATCGGCCGGGTCCGGTGACGACCGTGGCTGGTCGGCGGGGCAGGGCGGCGACCGCGCCTGGTCGGCGGATCAGCCCGGTGACCAGCGTTCCTGGTCGGGGGCCTCGGGTGGGGCGAGCGACGAGCGCTCCTGGGAGCAGGGCCACGCCGGCTCGCCCGACGCCTGGTCGGCGGGGCGGGACGGGTCCCGCGACGGGCGGGGCTGGGTCGCCTCCCGCGACGAGGACGGCCCGGCCGGCTCCCGCGACGGGCGGGGCTGGGCCGGCCAGGGCGGCGGCTGGACGTCGTCGGGCGCCCGCGGCTCGGCCCCCTCCGAACCCGCCGCCCGGGCGGCGGACGACACGGACGGGGACTACTGGTCCGAGCTGCGCGCCGGCAACCGCTGGGCCTCGGTCCGGGACGACGACCGCGGCCGGGAGATCCGGGTCGGGGAGCGGCGGGCGGCGGTGCACGCCGACGACGGCGGCGCCGAGTACCGGGTCGAGGACCGGTGGGCGTCCGTCCGGGAGCCCCGCCGCGACCAGGGCGGCGTCTACGGCGGCGGCGCGGCGGACGCGCTCCCCGGCTGGGCGGACGACAGCCGCCCGGCGCTCCCGGCGGGCGGGGTGCCGGTGCCGGACGAGTGGCGTCCACCGAGGCAGCGCAGCGGCCAGCCCGAGTGGCGCCAGGCGGAGCCCGAGCCGGTCCGGTACGGCGACGAGCGGTACGGCTACCCGCCCCGGGACGACGTGCCCCGGGCCGGCGGCACCCGCCCCGCCGACCGCTGGCGCTGACCGCGGCGGCACCCGCCCCGCCGGCCGCGGGCGGTCCGCCGGGGGCTACTTGTCGATGTCGCCGACCACGAAGAACATCGAGCCGAGGATGGCGATCAGGTCCGGGACCAGGCAGCCCGGGAGCAGCGTGGCCAGCGCCTGCACGTTGGCGTAGGAGGCGGTGCGGAGCTTGAGCCGCCACGGGGTCTTCTCACCCCGGGACACCAGGTAGTAGCCGTTGATGCCGAGCGGGTTCTCGGTCCAGGCGTAGGTGTGGCCCTCGGGAGCCTTGACCACCTTCGGCAGCCGGGTGTTCACCGGCCCGGTGAGCCGGTCCACCCGGTCCAGGCACTGCTCGGCCAGGTCGAGCGAGACGTACACCTGGTCGAGCAGCACCTCGAAGCGGGCGTGGCAGTCCCCGGTGGTCCGGGTCACCACCGGCACGTCGAGCTGGTCGTACGCCAGGTAGGGCTCGTCCCGGCGGAGGTCCAGGTCCAGCCCGGAGGCCCGGCCGACCGGCCCGGACGCGCCGAACGCGGCCGCGTCCGCCGCCGACAGCACGCCCACCCCGACGGTGCGGGCCAGGAAGATCTCGTTGCGCCGGATCAGGTTGTCCAGGTCGGGCATCCGCCGGCGCACCTCGCCGATGGCCGCCCGGGCCCGCCCGGTCCAGCCGGCCGGCACCTCCTCCTTCAGCCCGCCGACCCGGTTGTACATGTAGTGGATCCGGCCCCCGGAGGCCTCCTCCATCACCGCCTGCAGGGTCTCCCGCTCCCGGAACGCGTAGAACATCGGCGTGATGGCGCCGATCTCCAGCGGGTAGGAGCCGAGGAACATCAGGTGGTTGAGCACCCGGTTCAGCTCGGCGAGGGCCATCCGCAGCCAGACGGCACGCTCCGGCACCTCCATGCCCATCAGCCGCTCGACCGCGAGCACCACGCCCAGCTCGTTGGCGAAGGCCGACAGCCAGTCGTGCCGGTTGGCCAGCACGATGATCTGCCGGTAGTCGCGGACCTCGAAGAGCTTCTCCGCGCCCCGGTGCATGTAGCCGATGATCGGCTCGGCGGCGACCACCCGCTCCCCGTCGAGCACCAGCTTCAGTCGCAGCACGCCGTGGGTGGACGGGTGCTGCGGGCCGATGTTCAGCACCATGTCGGTGCCGAGCTGCTCCCCGCCCGCGCCCGTGCCGACGGTCAGTTCGCGGAGGTCGCCGGCGTCGGTGGTCATGTCCGCCATCGTGCCATGAGCGGATCGAGGGCGACGCCGACCGGTTGCAGCAGCCACCAGTGCCCGCCGAGGCCGGCCGGGTCGGTCAGCTCGGCCACCGCCGACGCGGCGGCCAGCGCCCGCACGTACCCGGCGGGGTCGCGGGAGGCCAGGCTCAGCGGTGGTCGCCCGCCGTCGGCCCCGAGCGCTTGCAGCCCCTCCCGCTGCGAAACCAGGGTGTACGCACACCGGGCAATCGGCTCACCGGCGGAGGCGACCGAGTCCATGGCCACGTGCGCCGTCACGTCACACGAGCCGTCCGGCACCGGCGCCACCTGTCGCCCACCCCGATACCCGGTCAACGTCCCGTCGACCGGCCGACCGCCCCGCAGGTGCCCGTAGTCCACGGCCAGTGCGACCCCCCGGTCGATCTTCCGCACGGCCCCCGCCCACGCATCGTCCCGCGTCCGCCCGACCTCCACCCGCCCCCCGTCAGGCGTGGGGGTAGGGGTCGGCCACCAGTGGGTGAGCCAGGCGGCGTCCTCGGGGCTGACCGGGTCGCCGGTCGACTCCTCGCCGGTCGCCGGGTCCACCATCAGGTAGCGCCAGCCGTCCTCGGCGTGCACCGCCAGGTCCAGGGGGACGTTGTCCAGCCACTCGGTGGCCACCAGCAGGCCGGTGATCCCGTCGGGGAGGTCGCTGGTCCAGTGGATCTCCGCCGGCAGGTCCTCGGGTCGGGGTGCCCGTTCGACAGCGACGAGTCGTACCCGATCGGCCAGTGGCGCCGTGGCCGGCTCCTCGGAAACCCCCACCAGCAGCGATCGCAGCAGCTCGCCGCGCCCGGCACCGACATCCACCACGTCCAGCTGAGCCGGGTGCCCGAGAGCACGATCGACGGAGCCGAGCAGTCGGAGCAGGCCGGACGAGAACACCGGGGACGCGTGCACGCTGGTGCGGAAGTGGGCGGCCGGCCCGGGGCCGGAGACGAAGAAGCCACCCGGCCCGTAGAGGGCCCGGTCCATCGCCACCCGCCAGGACAGCCGCTCGGTGGAGGTCACCGGCCGAGCGTACGGACCGACTGGCCGGACCCCCGGAAGTGGCCGTTGAAACCCCTTCGCTGGGGCCGGTGAAGGTTTTCACACATGCTTGTTTCCGCTCCTCGTCCCCGGCGCATACTTGCGATCGACCGGTACCCCCTTTCGAGGACTGGATCGATTGCCATGAGCGCACCGCTGCGCCCGCGTCCGGCCGCCCCATCCGCGGCCCCCGACGCCCCGCTCGTCTTCCCGCGCACCCTCACCGTCGGCGTGATCGGCGCCGGCCGGGTCGGTGCCGTGCTCGGCGCGGCCCTCGCCGCCGCCGGCCACCGGGTGGTCGCCGCCGCCGGCGCCTCCGGGGCCACGAAGGCCCGGATGGCGCTGCTGCTGCCGCAGACCCCGACCCGCTCCCCGGCCGCCGTCGCCCGGGCCGCCACCGACCTGCTGATCGTGGCCGTCCCCGACGACGCCCTGGCCGGCGTGGTCGCCGGGCTGGCCGAGGCCGGCGCGCTGCGCCCGGGCCAGGTCGTCGCGCACACCTCTGGCGCGCACGGGCTGGCCGTCCTCGCCCCGGCCGCCGCGCTCGGCGCCCGGCCGCTCGCGCTGCACCCGGCGATGACCTTCACCGGTACGCCGGACGACCTGGGCCGCCTCACCAACATCTCGTACGGGGTGACCGCCCCGGCCGAGCTGCGTGCGTTCGCCGCCCGGCTGGTCGCCGACCTGGGCGGGGTGCCCGAGTGGGTGGCCGAGGGCGACCGGCCGCTCTACCACGCGGCGCTGGCGCACGGCGCCAACCACCTGGTGACCCTGGTCAACGAGGCGGCCGACCGGCTGCGCGACGCCGGGGTGGACCGGCCGGAGAAGGTGCTCGCCCCGCTGCTGCGGGCCGCCCTGGAGAACGCCCTGCGGCTCGGCGACGACGCGCTCACCGGCCCGGTGTCCCGGGGCGACGCGGGCACCGTACGCCAGCACCTGGTCAAGCTGGCGGCGACCGCGCCGGAATCGGTGCCCCCCTACCTGGCGTTGGCCAGGAGGACCGCGGACCGGGCGATCGCCGCGGGCCGGCTGCGCCCGGCCGACGCGGAGTCGCTGCTGGACGTGCTGAGTGGCATCTACGGGGAGGTTGCCGCATGACCGAGCTGGTGCACACGCGCAAGGAGTTGGCGGCCGCGCGCGACGGCCTGACCGGCACCGTCGGCGTGGTGATGACCATGGGCGCGCTGCACGCCGGGCACGAGACGCTGCTGCGGGCCGCCCGGGAGCGCGCCGACCACGTGATCGTCACGATCTTCGTGAACCCGCTCCAGTTCGGCCCGAACGAGGACTTCGACCGCTATCCGCGCACCCTCGACGCCGACCTGGAGATCTGCCGGCGGGCCGGCGCGGACGTGGTCTTCGCCCCCGCGGTGACCGACATGTACCCGGAGGGCCAGCCGAAGGTCCGGGTCAACCCGGGCCCGCTGGGGGAGGACCTGGAGGGGCTGAGCCGCCCCGGCTTCTTCCACGGGGTGCTCACCGTGGTGCTGAAGCTGCTCCAGCTCACCCGCCCCGATCTGGCCTTCTTCGGCGAGAAGGACTACCAGCAGCTGAGCCTGGTCCGGCGGATGGTCCGGGACCTGGACGTGCCGGTCGAGATCGTCGGCGTGCCGACCGTCCGCGAGCCGGACGGGCTGGCCCTCTCCTCCCGCAACCGCTACCTCTCCCCCGAGGAGCGGCAGGTGGCGCTTCGCCTCTCCGCCGCGCTCCGGGCCGGCGTCGAGGCCGCCGGGCAGGGCGCGGACGCGGGCGAGGTGCTGGCCGTCGCCCACCGCGCCTTCGACGCCGGTACGCCGGGCGCCCGCCTCGACTACCTGGTGCTCACCGACGCCGACCTGGAGCCGGGGCCGGTCGCCGGGCCGGCGCGGCTGCTGATCGCGGCCTGGGTCGGCGCCACCCGGCTGATCGACAACGTGGCGCTCCACCTCGCGCCGCGCCCCTGACCACTCCACCCACCCGCTGAGAGGCACCTCCGATGCTCCGGACCATGCTCAAGTCGAAGATCCACCGGGCCACGGTGACCCAGGCCGACCTGCACTACGTCGGCTCGGTGACCGTGGACGAGGATCTGCTCGACGCGGCCGACCTGATCCCCGGCGAGCAGGTGGCGATCGTGGACATCACCAACGGGGCCCGGCTGGAGACGTACGTGATCCCGGGGCAGCGCGGCAGCGGCGTGATCGGCATCAACGGCGCCGCCGCGCACCTGGTGCACCCGGGTGACCTGGTCATCCTGATCTCGTACGGGCAGATGGACGACGCCGAGGCCCGGGCGTACCAGCCGCGGGTGGTGCACGTCGACGCCGACAACCGGGTCGTCGACCTGACTGCCGACCCGACCACGGCCGCCCCCGGCACCGCCGGCGACCCGGTCCCGAACCCGCTGGCCGCCGCCCTCAACTGACCCGGGACGGCGAGCGGCTGCAACACGGTCCTGGGCGCGGTACGTCGGCGTGCCGGACGACGCGATCCTGCGCTTCCGCAGCGGGGCGGTGATCCGCCCGCCCGGTGCCGGCCGCTGGGCCGTCGGCGACCGGGGCGTCCGCTGCTACCTGTGGCTCCCCGACCGCACGAAGACCGACTCGCTCAAGGGGACCGGCCCGGCCGGCCTGCCGGTCCGGACCAGGTAGCCGAAACCACTCGTCCCGCCCCCGCCGCCCGCAATGAGGGGCCTTCGGGTTGACTGTGCTCATGGACCTTCCGACCGTCGAGCTGCCGGCTCTGCCCCGGCTGCTGGCCGCGCCCGCCCCCGGCTGGGTGGAGACCACCGACGTGATCGTGGTCGGCTCCGGGGTGGCCGGCCTCACCGCCGCGCTGCACCTGCGCGAGGCGGGCCTGCACGTCACCGTCGTCACCAAGGTCAACATGGACGAGGGCTCGACCCGCTGGGCGCAGGGCGGCATCGCCGCGGTGCTCGACCCGACCGACACCCCGGCCGCGCACGCGTACGACACCGAGGTGGCCGGCGTCGGCCTCTGCGACCCGGCGGCGGTCCGGGTGCTGGTGGAGGAGGGCCCGACCCGGCTGCGTGAGCTGATGCGGATCGGGGCGGAGTTCGACCGCAACGCGGACGGCTCGCTGATGCTTACCCGGGAGGGTGGCCACCGCGCCGACCGGATCGTGCACGCGGGCGGCGACGCCACCGGCGCCGAGGTGCAGCGGGCGCTGCACGCGGCGGTCCACCGCGACCCGTGGATCCGGCTGGTCGAGCACGCCCTGGTGCTGGACCTGCTGCGCGCTCCCGGCGACGGGCCCGGCGGGCTCGGCCCGGCCTGCGGCATCACCCTGCACGTGCTCGGCGAGGGCAGCGAGGACGGCGTCGGGGCGATCCTGGCCCGGGCGGTGGTGCTGGCCACCGGCGGCATGGGCCAGATCTTCGCGGCCACCACCAACCCGGCGGTCTCCACGGGCGACGGCGTGGCGCTCGCCCTGCGGGCCGGCGCGGCGGTCACCGACGTGGAGTTCGTGCAGTTCCACCCGACCGCGCTGATCGTGCCGGCCGGCGGCCCGGGCGCCGGGCTGGCCCAGCAGCCGCTGGTCTCCGAGGCGCTCCGTGGCGAGGGCGCCCACCTGGTCGACGGCGACGGCAAGCGGTTCATGGTCGGGCAGCACGAGCTGGCCGAGCTGGCCCCGCGGGACGTGGTCGCCAAGGGCATCCACCGGGTGCTGCTGGCCACCGGCGCGGATCACGTCTTCCTGGACGCCCGCCACCTCGGCGGGGACTTCCTGGCCCGGCGCTTCCCGACCATCGTCGCCTCCTGCCTGGCCATCGGGGTGGACCCGGCCACCGACCTGATCCCGGTCGCCCCGGCCGCCCACTACGCCTCCGGCGGGGTCCGCACCGACCTGCACGGCCGCACCTCCATCCCCGGGCTGTACGCCTGCGGCGAGGTCGCCTGCACGGGGGTGCACGGCGCGAACCGGCTGGCCAGCAACTCGCTGCTGGAGGGGCTGGTCTTCTCCCGGCGGATCGCCGAGGACATCGCCGCCGGCCTGCCCGAGCAGGCGAAGCCGGCGGAGACCGGGGCCTGGGTGGGCGGCCAGGGCTGGGTGGTGCCGGCCGAGGGCACGCCGGCCCTGCAACGGGCGATGACCCGCGGTGCGGGCGTGCTCCGCTCGGCGCCGACCCTGGCCGCGACGGCCGCCACGCTGACCGAGCTGGGGCAGGGCCGGGGGGTCCCGCGCACCGCCGACTGGGAGGCGACCAACCTGATCACCGTGGCGTCGACGCTGGTCGCGGCTGCGTACACCCGCCGGGAGACGCGGGGCTGCCACTGGCGGGAGGACTTCCCGACGGCCGACGACCGGTGGCTGGGCCACCTCGTCGGCGGGATCGGGACGGAGAGCCGGTTGACCGAGCGATGGGAGTCGCAGTGAGGGAGTCGACGGAGCGGGCGCTGCGGGCCGGTGACCTGGACCCGGAGCTGGTGCGGCGGGTGATCGTTGACGCGCTCACCGAGGACCTGGGGCCGGAGTTCCTCGACGTCACCAGCGTCGCCACGATCCCGGACGCGCAGAACGACACCGCCGACCTGGTGGCCCGGGCGGACGGCGTGGTCGCCGGGCTGCCGGTGGCGGCGGCCGTCTTCGAGCTGGTGGGGGAGGTGACCGGCACCGACGGTACGGTCGAGGTGTCGCTGGTGGCCCACGACGGGCAGCGGGTGGCGCGCGGGGACGTGCTGGCCACGGTGACCGGCCCGACCCGGCAGCTGCTCACCGCCGAGCGGACGGCGCTCAACCTGCTCTCCCGGATGTCCGGGGTGGCCACCCACACTCGGGCCTGGGCCGACGCGCTGGCCGGCACCAAGGCGATGGTGCTGGACACCCGCAAGACCACCCCGGGCCTGCGCGTCCTGGAGAAGTACGCGGTCCGCGCCGGCGGCGGCACCAACAAGCGGATGGGCCTGCACGACGTCGCCATGATCAAGGACAACCACAAGCTGGCGGCGGGCGGTGTCGGGGCCGCCTACCGCCGGGTCCGCGAGGCGTTCCCGGACGTGCCGGTGCAGGTGGAGGTGGACACCCTGGCCGAGGCGGTGGAGGCGGTCGAGGCCGGCGCGGATTTCCTGCTGCTGGACAACATGACCCCGGCGCAGCTGCGCGAGGTGGTGGCCGCGGTCGGCGACCGGGCCGAGCTGGAGGCGACCGGCGGGCTGACCCTGCCGGTGGCCGCCGAGTACGGGGCGACCGGCGTCGACTTCCTCTCCGTCGGCGCCCTCACCCACTCCTCGCCGATCCTGGACATCGCCCTGGATCTGCGCGCGGAATGAGCGTCTAGGCTGCCAGCGTGCTGCTCTGCATCGACATCGGAAACACCAACACCGTGCTGGCGACCTTCGACGGCGACAAGCTGGTGCACTCCTGGCGGATCAAGACCGACGCCCGTTCCACCGCGGACGAGCTGGGCCTGATGTTCCGGGGGCTGCTGGCCGGTGACGCCGTGGAGATCACCGGGGTGGCCGCCTGCTCGACGGTGCCGGCCGCACTGCGCTCGCTGCGCACCATGCTCTCCCGCTACTACGCCGACCTGCCGAGCGTGATCGTCGAGCCCGGGGTGCGCACCGGGGTGCAGCTCGCCATCGACAACCCGAAGGAGGTGGGCGCGGACCGGGTGGTGAACACCCTGGCCGCGTACACCCTCTACGGCGGGCCGTCGATCGTCGTGGACTTCGGCACGACCACCAACTTCGACGTGATCAGCGGCCGGGGCGAGTTCCTCGGCGGCGCGTTCGCGCCGGGCATCGAGATCTCCTTCGACGCGCTCGCCGCCCGCGCCGCCCAGCTCCGCAAGGTGGAGGCGACGAAGCCCCGATCGGTGATCGGCAAGAACACCGTCGAGTGCCTCCAGGCCGGCCTCTACTTCGGCTTCGCCGGTCAGGTGGACCGGATCGTCGAGCGGATGATCGAGGAGCTGGGCGAGGTGAAGGCGGTGATCGCCACCGGCGGCCTGGCCTCGCTGGTGCTCAGCGAGTGCCGCACGATCACCCACCACGAGCCGATGATCACCCTGATCGGCCTGCGCATGGTGTACGAGCGGAACGTGTAAGGAAGGGCCCCTTATTAACGCCTCCGGTAGAGCAGGGGCCCCCTCTTAACACCGTGCTCAGCGCCGTCGGGAGCGGAAGACCAACGTGCGGTAGGGGAGTTCGACGGTTTCCCGGCCGGCCAGGTCCGGGTGGGTGGCGAAGAGGTCTCCGAGTTCCCGGTCGATTTTCGCCTGGTCCTCGGCCGACGCGGTCAACCAGTAGGAGCGCGTGTGCAGCATGCCCACCACCTCATCGGGGGAGAGTGTGGTGGTATGGGCGAACTCGCCCAGTTCGACCGGTTCGAAGGCCGGGCCGAAGTCGCCGTACTTGTCGACCACGTTGCCCGCGTTGTAGCCGAGGTGAGCGACCCGGCTCAGCTCGGCGACCCAGGCCACCCGCTCGTCCCGGACGTTCCAGATCGGGGCGAAGGTGCCGCCGGGCCGCAGCACCCGGGCGATCTCGGCGTGGGCCGGCTCCTTGTCGAACCAGTGGTAGGCCTGCCCGACCAGCACCGCGTCGGCCGAGCCGTCGGGCAGCGGCACCGCCTCGGCGCTGCCGGCCAGCGCCGCCGTGCCCGGGGTGGCGGCCGCCAGTTGCGCCCGCATCCCCGGATCCGGCTCCACGGGTACGACCCGGTGCCCGAGCGCGAGCACGCCGCGGGTGAGGATGCCGGTGCCCGCGCCGAGGTCGATCACCCGGGCCGACGCGGGCAGCCCGTCCAGCGCCCAGCGCAGCGCCTGCGCGGGATAGCGGGGGCGGAACCGGTCGTACTCGGCGGCGGCCGCGCCGAAGGAGAGTGCGTGAGTGGGGTCCGTCATGGGCGGGAGGTTATCCCGTAACGGGCGGCAGGGCGCTTGAGTACGCTCATGGGCTGACCCGCCGATATTCCCCAAGCCTGAGGAAACTGCCGTGACCGAGCAGAACGCCCTGCCAGTGGACCCCGCCGACGACCTTCCGGAGCAGCTGAAGGTCCGCCGGGAGAAGCGGGACCGGATGCTCGCCGAGGGCGTCGAGCCGTACCCGGTCGGCTTTCCGCGGACCAGCACGCTGGCGAAGATCCGCGAGCAGTACGCCGACCTGCCGACCGACACCGCGACCGGCGACCGGGTCTCGGTCACCGGCCGGGTGATCTTCGTCCGCAACACCGGCAAGCTCTGCTTCACCACCCTGCGGGACGGCGACGGCACCGAGCTGCAGGCGATGCTCTCGCTGGACCGGGTCGGTGCCGAGCGGCTGGACGACTGGAAGCGGCTGGTCGACCTCGGCGACCACGTCGGGGTCACCGGTGAGGTGATCACCAGCCGGCGCGGCGAGCTGTCCGTGCTGGTCGAGGAGTGGGCGGTCACCGCCAAGGCGCTGCGCCCGCTGCCGGTGGCGCACAAGCCGCTGAGTGAGGAGGCCCGGGTCCGCCAGCGGTACGTGGACCTGGTCGTCCGCCCGCAGGCGCGGCAGATGGTGCGGACCCGGGCGACGACCGTGCGGAGTCTGCGCGACACCCTGCACGCCCAGGACTTCATCGAGGTGGAGACCCCGATGCTCCAGCTGCTGCACGGTGGCGCGGCGGCCCGCCCATTCGTGACCCACAGCAATGCGCTCAACACCGATCTGTATCTGCGAATCGCGCCGGAACTGTTTCTCAAGCGTGCCGTGGTCGGCGGTGTCGACCGGGTCTTCGAGATCAACCGCAACTTCCGTAATGAGGGCATCGACTCGTCGCACTCGCCGGAGTTCGCGATGCTCGAGGCTTACCAGGCGTACGGCGACTACAACACCATGGCCGAGCTGACCCGGAATCTGGTGCAGCAGGCGGCGATCGCCCTCACCGGCTCGACGGTGGTCACCCACGCGGACGGCCGTGAGTTCGATCTCGGTGGCGAGTGGCGCTCGGTGACGCTCTTCGGTGTTCTCTCGGAGGCGCTCGGTGAGGAGGTCACCGTCCGGACCGAAAGGGCCCGCCTGGTCGAGTACGCGGACAAGGTCGGGCTCTCCGTCGACCCGAAGTGGGGCCCCGGCAAGCTGGCCGAGGAGCTCTTCGAGGAGCTGGTGGTGCCGTCCCTGCGGGCCCCCACGTTCGTGCGGGACTATCCGGAGGAGACCAGCCCGCTGACCCGGGCGCACCGCGGCGAGCCGGGGCTGGCCGAGAAGTGGGACCTCTACGTCCTCGGCTTCGAGCTGGGCACCGCGTACTCGGAGCTGGTGGACCCGGTGGTGCAGCGCGAGCGGCTGGTGGCCCAGGCGCAGCTCGCGGCGCGCGGCGACGACGAGGCGATGCGACTCGACGAGGACTTTCTCCGGGCGATGGAGTACGGAATGCCGCCGGCCGGCGGTATGGGAATGGGAATCGACCGTCTCTTGATGGCGCTGACCGGGCTCGGAATTCGGGAAACGATCCTGTTCCCGTTGGTCCGGCCGGAGTAGCCGACACCCGTTCCCGGGTCGTTACCGCAACCCATTGACGCGGCAAGCGGCGGGCGGGTTATTGTGCTCCTGTATTGCAGGAGCACAACCCTGCTCGAAAGGAATGTGGGACGTGGCCAAGCAGATCATTCACAAGCTGGTCGATGACCTGGACGGCGGGGACGCTGACGAGACTGTCAAGTTCGCGCTGGACGGCGTGCAGTACGAGATCGACCTGTCCGCTTCGAACGCCGAGAAATTGCGCGACGTATTCGGTCAGTACGTCGCGCACGGCACGAAGGTCGGTCGCGGCGGCGTGGTCGTGGGTGGCCGGGCTGCGCGGGGTCGGGGCGGCGCCACCGCCGACCGCGAGCAGAACAAGGCGATCCGGGCCTGGGCCAAGAAGGCCGGCAAGGACATCTCCGACCGGGGCCGCATTCCCCAGGAGATCGTGGACGAGTACCACTCGAAGGCCGGTCACTGAGCCGACCAGCCGGGCGACATCGACGCCGGACCGGAGTTCACTCCGGTCCGGCGTCGTCGTTTCCGCCCCCGTGCGCCGTCTGTCCGGTTCGCGTCCCGGGTCCGGCCGTCGCCGGGAAATTCGGGTCGGGCCGGGAAGAAACCCTCCCCGGGCGGAGTTGTCCACAGGCGGTGGAGATGTCGTCCACAGGCTGTGGATGACGGGTGGTGGGCCGGAGAGTCGCCCGCCCCGGGCCCCGGCAGTCGTCCGGGAGGCCGCGACCGGCCTTTTCCACCGGCGGTCGAATTTCGCTCTGCGCGTACAGGTAGGGGTACCGGAACACCTCCTGAGCGCGGACGGTTGTCAGAAACGACGTGGGAACGGCCATTCGCGGGGACACACGACCTCAGCGGAGTCGGCCCGCGGCGATAGAGTAAGGAGGCACGGACGCCCGTCCCGGACGTCCGCGCACCGGCCCCGCCAAGATCTTGACCATCAAGGCGCACGGCACGTGAGGAGCACGAGGGCATGTTCGAGCGGTTCACCGACCGAGCGCGACGGGTTGTCGTCCTGGCCCAGGAAGAGGCCCGGATGCTCAACCACAACTACATCGGTACGGAGCACATCCTGCTGGGCCTGATCCATGAGGGTGAGGGTGTCGCGGCAAAGGCCCTGGAGAGCCTCGGCATCTCCCTCGAGGGCGTCCGTCAGCAGGTCGAGGAGATCATCGGCCAGGGCCAGCAGGCGCCGAGCGGGCACATCCCGTTCACGCCGCGGGCCAAGAAGGTGCTGGAGCTGTCGCTGCGTGAGGCGCTGCAGCTCGGCCACAACTACATCGGCACGGAGCACATCCTGCTCGGTCTGATCCGCGAGGGTGAGGGCGTCGCCGCCCAGGTGCTGGTCAAGCTCGGCGCGGACCTCAACCGGGTCCGCCAGCAGGTGATCCAGCTGCTCTCCGGCTACCAGGGCAAGGAGCCGGCCGCGGCGGGCGCCGCGCCGGGCGAGGCCGCGCCGTCGACCAGCCTCGTGCTGGACCAGTTCGGCCGCAACCTGACCCAGGCCGCCCGCGAGGGCAAGCTCGACCCGGTCATCGGGCGCGAGAAGGAAATCGAGCGGGTCATGCAGGTGCTCTCCCGCCGTACCAAGAACAACCCGGTCCTGATCGGTGAGCCCGGCGTCGGTAAGACCGCCGTGGTGGAGGGGCTGTCCCAGAAGATCATCAAGGGCGAGGTGCCCGAGACGCTGAAGGACAAGCAGCTCTACACGCTCGACCTCGGTGCCCTGGTCGCCGGTTCCCGTTACCGCGGTGACTTCGAGGAGCGCCTCAAGAAGGTGCTCAAGGAGATCCGCACCCGCGGCGACATCATCCTGTTCATCGACGAGATCCACACCCTGGTGGGTGCGGGTGCCGCCGAGGGCGCGATCGACGCCGCCAGCATCCTCAAGCCGATGCTGGCCCGTGGCGAGCTGCAGACCATCGGCGCCACCACGCTCGACGAGTACCGCAAGCACCTGGAGAAGGACGCCGCTCTCGAGCGCCGCTTCCAGCCGATCCAGGTGGGTGAGCCCTCGCTGGCCCACACCATCGAGATCCTCAAGGGCCTGCGGGACCGCTACGAGGCGCACCACCGCGTCTCGATCACGGACGCGGCGCTCGTCGCTGCCGCCACCCTGGCCGACCGGTACATCTCGGACCGCTTCCTGCCGGACAAGGCGATCGACCTGATCGACGAGGCCGGCGCGCGGATGCGGATCCGCCGGATGACCGCGCCGCCAGACCTGCGCGACTTCGACGAGCGGATCGCCCAGGTCCGCCGCGACAAGGAGTCCGCGATCGACGCGCAGGACTTCGAGCGGGCCGCTCAGCTCCGCGACAAGGAGAAGCAGCTGCTCGGCCAGAAGGCCCAGCGGGAGAAGGAGTGGAAGGCCGGTGACCTGGACGTCGTCAGCGAGGTCGACGACGAGCAGATCGCCGAGGTGCTCGGCAACTGGACCGGCATCCCGGTCTACAAGCTGACCGAGGAGGAGACCTCGCGCCTGCTGCGCATGGAGGACGAGCTGCACAAGCGCGTCATCGGCCAGGAGGACGCGGTCAAGGCGGTCTCGAAGGCGATCCGGCGTACCCGGGCCGGCCTGAAGGACCCGAAGCGCCCGTCCGGCTCGTTCATCTTCGCCGGCCCGTCCGGTGTGGGTAAGACCGAGCTGTCCAAGGCGCTCGCCGAGTTCCTCTTCGGCAGCGAGGACGCCCTCATCCAGCTGGACATGTCCGAGTTCCACGACCGGTACACGGTGTCCCGGCTGGTGGGTGCCCCTCCCGGCTACGTCGGCTACGACGAGGGCGGGCAGCTGACCGAGAAGGTGCGCCGTCGGCCGTTCTCGGTGGTCCTCTTCGACGAGATCGAGAAGGCCCACCCGGACGTGTTCAACACGCTCCTCCAGATCCTGGAGGACGGGCGGCTCACCGACGGCCAGGGTCGGATCGTGGACTTCAAGAACACGGTCATCATCCTGACCACCAACCTCGGCACGCGGGACGTCGCCAAGGCGGTGTCGCTGGGCTTCCAGGCCTCTGATGACTCCGAGTCGAACTACGACCGGATGAAGCAGAAGGTCAACGACGAGCTCAAGCAGCACTTCCGGCCCGAGTTCCTGAACCGGATCGACGACACCATCGTCTTCCACCAGCTGCGCGAGAACGAGATCCTCCAGATCGTGGACATCATGATCGCCCGGATCGAGACGCAGCTGAAGAACAAGGACATGGGCCTGGAGCTGACCGACAACGCCAAGAAGTACCTGGCGAAGAAGGGCTTCGACCCGGTGCTGGGCGCGCGGCCGCTGCGTCGCACGATCCAGCGCGACATCGAGGACAACCTCTCCGAGCGGATCCTCTTCAACGAGCTGACCCCGGGTCAGATCGTGGTGGTGGACTGCGAGGGCGACCCGGAGAACATCGACAAGTCCAAGCTCGTCTTCCGAGGCGCGGACAAGCCGGTCGAAGTGCCGGACGCCGTCCCGGCGGACCTCGGCGGCACCGCCGCCACGGGCGCGGACGACGCGGCGTAAGCGTCGGGTAGATACGACAGGGCGACGGCCCCGGTCGGCGAAAGCCACCGGGGCCGTCGCCTTTTCCCATGCCCGGCCAGGGGCCGCTGAGCCGGTGGCAGGGGCGGCCGCTCAGGGGCGGGGGAGCGGGACCGGAGGGCCGTCGCCGATGAGCCGGAAGGACTCCGCGCCGACGGGCTCGACCAGGCCGTCGGTGACCAGCCCGGCCAGCGCCCGGGCGCGCTGCACGTCGTCGGGCCACACCTGGTCCAGCCGCTGGTGCGGCACCGGCCCGGTCGCCTCGCGGAGCACCGCGAGCAGCAGGCCGCGTACCTGGCGGTCGGTGCCGGCGTACCGCTGGCGGCGGCGGGTCGGGCCGGCCGGGGGCTCCTGGCCGGAGGCGCGCCAGGCGCAGACCGACTCGACGGGGCAGGCCGCGCAGCGGGGCGACCGGGCGGTGCAGAGGACCGCACCGAGTTCCATGAACGCGGCACTGGCCAGCGCTGCGGCGGCCGGCTCCACCGGCAGCAGCTCCTCGGTGGCGACCAGGTCGGCCGGCCGGGTGGCCGGGCCGGCGTCCGGCTCGCCGGCGATCGCCCGGCAGACCACCCGGCGTACGTTGGTGTCCACCACCGGCTGCCGCTGCCCGTACGCGAACGCGGCCACCGCGCGGGCCGTGTACGTCCCGACGCCGGGCAGCGCGAGCAGCTGGTCCAGCCGCTCCGGTACCTCGCCGCCGCGCCGCTCCACGATCGCCACCGCGCAGTCCCGCAGCCGGACCGCCCGGCGGGGGTAGCCGAGCCGCCCCCACATCCGGATGGCCTCGGCCGGGGTGTCGTGCGCCAGCGCGGCCGGGGTGGGCCAGCGGGCCAGCCACGCCTCCCAGGCGGGCAGCACCCGGACCACCGGGGTCTGCTGGAGCATGACCTCGCTGACCAGGATCGCCCAGGCGCCGACGCCCGGCCTGCGCCACGGCAGGTCGCGGGCGTTCCGCTCGTACCAGCGGCTGACCAGGGTGGCGAACGTGGGCTCGGACATCGCGCCGCCGATCATGTCACGGGCCGCCTTCCCGCAGGATGGGCGGGCCGGGCGGGCCCGCGCGGCCGACCCACGGCCACCGGGCAGAATGTCCGGATGAACGAGCTCGCGATCACCGTCATCGGCCGGGACCGGCCCGGCATCGTGGCCGACGTCGCCGAGGCCCTCGCGCGGCTCGGCGCGAACCTCACCGACTCCACGATGACCCGGTTGCGGGGACACTTCGCGATGACCCTGATCTGCGTGGGCCCGGCCGCCGCCGACGTCGAGGCCGCGCTGGCCCCGCTCGCCGCCGAGGGCCAGCTGCTGGCCACCGTACGCGCGGTCACCCCCGACGGGCAGGCCGCGCCCACCGGTGAGCCGTACGTGCTGGCGGTGCACGGCGCGGACCGGATGGGCATCGTGGCCGCGATGACCCGGGTGCTGGCCGACGCGGGCGGCAACGTGACCGACCTGAGCACCCGGCTGACCGGCTCGCTCTACGTGGTGGTCGCCGAGGTGGAACTCCCGCCGGGCAGCGCCGACGAGGTGGCCGGGCGGCTCGCCCGTACCGCTGCCGAGTTGGGCGTGGGTGTCAGCCTCCGGCCCGCGGACCCGGACCTGCTGTGACGGCGGAGGAGTACGTCGGCCTCGCCGGCTGGACCCCGGAGGCGCTGGGCCTGCCCGGCGAGGTGCGCCCGGTGGTCGCCGCCCCCGTCCCGGTGCTCAGCCAGCCGGGTCCCGAGGTGGATCCGACCTCGGACGAGGTGGTCCGCCTCGCCGCGGACCTGGTGGCCACGATGCGCGTCTCGCCGGGCTGCGTGGGCCTCGCGGCGCCGCAGGTCGGGGTGAGCGCCCAGGTCTTCGCGGTGGACGTGACCGGCCACCCGAAGGCGCTCACCGTGCACGGCACGTTCGTGCTCTGCAACGCGAAGGTGGTCGAGGCGAGCCGGTGGAAGGCCGGGCGGGAGGGCTGCATGTCGGTGCCCGACCTGACCGGTGACGTGAAGCGGGCCAGCCGTCTGGTGGTCGAGGGGGTGCTTCCGGGCACCGGCGACCCGGTCCGGCTGGTCACCGACGGCTTCGAGGCCCGGGCGCTGCAGCACGAGATCGACCACTGCGCCGGCCTGCTCTTCCTCGACCGGGTGGCCGGGGCGCACGCGATCTACCAGCGGAAGGTCTATCTCTGACCCGACGTGACCCGGCCGGGGCGCTCGGTCACGACCGCCGTCCATTGTGGAGTGGCCCGCCGACGCGCCCGGACCGCACCGGCGCGTCGTACCCCACGTCGTGCCGTGCGCGGCTACGGTGAACGCATCATGCGTCTGACGGTCGGCCCACTGCCTCCCGCCGTGTACTGGCGGCGTCGCGTCGTCGTACTCGGAGCCGGGTTGCTCTTCCTGATTGTCCTGCTCTACTCGTGCACCGGGCCGGAGCGCAACACCGGCTCGTCGGGCACCCGGCCCGCGGCGACGTCGTCCGCCGCGGCGGCCCCGGCGCCGACCGGGTCGGTGCTGACCCCGCAGACACCGGACCCGTCCGGCATCCCGGGCGGCTCCGGCGGCAACTCCGGCGGCTCGGACGGTGGGCAGGCCGGCCCGGCCGGCGGTGGCACCGGGACGAACGACGGCGGGGCCGGCGCGCCGGCCAACCCGGTGGTCGACGACGGAACCTGCACCGACTCGGAGATCCGGGTGACCCCGGTGGCCGTGCCCGCCACCGCGCAGCAGGGGACCGTGGTGACCCTCCGCCTCAAGATCAAGAATGTCTCGGACCGGACCTGCAGCCGGGACGTCGGCGCCGACCTCCAGGAGCTCTTCATCAAGTCCGGCGCGGAGAAGGTCTGGTCCTCGGACACCTGCGGCACCGGCAAGGGCTCGGACGTGCAGTCGTTCACGCCGAACTTCGAGCGCTCCTACGAGCTGGGCTGGAACGGCCGGTACAGCACGAAGTGCGCCAACGGTCTCGCCAACGGCGGCTACGCCCAGGTCGGCACGTACCAGGTGTTCGCCCGGGTGGGCACCAAGCTCAGTGACCCGGTGAAGCTGACCATCACCGGCTGATCGCCCCGGCCCGCCCGTGGGCGGGCCGGCGGCGGCTCAGACGTAGCGCTCCAGGATGGACGCCTCGGCCAGCCGGGACAGGCCCTCGCGGACACCCCGCGCCCGGGCGTCGCCCACCCCCTCGACCGCCTGGAGGTCCTCCACGGTGGCGCCGAGCAGCCGCTGGAGGCTGCCGAAGTGCACCACCAGCCGGTCCACCACCGCTGTGGGGAGCCGGGGGACCTTGGCCAGCAGGCGGAAGCCGCGCGGGCTGACCGCCGCGTCGAGGGCGTCGGACGCGGACGGGTAGCCGATCGCCTTGGCCACGGCAACCAGGTCGATCAGCTCGGTGGCGCTGAGCAGGTCCAGCTCGACCAGCGCCTCGTCGAGGGTGCGTGACTTGCGGCCGATCGGGAGGTAGTCCCGGATGACCAGGGTGCGGTCGGCGTCCACGCCGGCCATCAGCTCGTCGAGCTGGAGGGCGAGCAGGCGGCCGTCGGTGCCCAGCTCCACCACGTAGCCGGCGATCTCGTCGGCGATCCGGCGGACCATCTCCAGCCGCTGCACCACGGCCACCGCGTCGCGGACGGTGACCAGGTCCTCGATCTCCAGGGCGGAGAGCGTGCCGGAGACCTCGTCCAGCCGGAGCTTGTAGCGTTCGAGGGTGGCCAGGGCCTGGTTGGCCCGGGACAGGATCGCCGCGGAGTCGTCCAGCACGTGGCGCTGGCCGTTGACGTAGAGGCTGATGATCCGCATGGACTGGCTGACCGAGATCACCGGGTAGCCGGTCTGCCGGGCCACCCGCTCGGCGGTGCGGTGCCGGGTGCCGGACTCCTCGGTGGGGATGGACGGGTCCGGCATCAGGTGCACGCCCGCCTGGACGATCCGGGTGCCGTCGCTGGAGAGCACCACCGCCCCGTCCATCTTGCACAGCTCGCGCACCCGGGTGGCGGAGAACTCGACGTCCATCGGGAAGCCGCCGGTGCAGATCGTGTCGACCACCTTGTCGTAGCCGAGGACGATGAGCGCGCCGGTGCGGCCGCGCAGGATGCGCTCCAGCCCGTCGCGCAGGGCGGTGCCCGGCGCCATCAGGGCGAGATTGGCCCGCAGCGGGTCGCCGCCGGCGCCACTGAGGCTCCCGGTGACGCTCACGCTGATCGGACGGGCGGACGAGCCCACGGCACCGGTGCGGGCGTGCGGCGTCGCCGCGGCGGGCTTGGTGGCATCGCGGTCGATCGGCACGGGCACAGTCTACGGACTGCCGTGCGGTGGGTGCTCTCGTGGTTACTGTGATGTGTCACGATGTCCGGCTCCGGCGATCGTCGACCGGCTGTGCCGGCTGTCCGGAATCGCCCAGCCAGCCCCGCCCCAGCATCACCGTGGGTCACTCCGCCGACGCGCGGGCGGCAGCCTGCAGCGCCCCCCGCACATCGGTGACCTCGATCACCCGCATGTTCTCGGGGGCCACCCCGCTGCTGCCGGGGCCGCAGCCGGGCGGCACCAGAGCGAGCCGGAAACCGAGGCGGGCCGCCTCGGCGAGCCGGCGGGGGACCGCGCCGACCCGGCGCACCTCGCCGGTGAGCCCGACCTCGCCGATCGCCACCAGGTGCGGGGCGATGGCCAGGTTGAGACCACCGGAGGCGACGGCGAGCGCCACAGCCAGGTCGGCGGCCGGCTCGACCACTCGGATCCCGCCCACGGTGGCGGCGAAGACCTCCCGGTCGTGCAGGGTCAGCCGCTCGGTGCGCCGCTGGAGCACGGCCAGCACCATCGCCAGCCGGGCGCCGTCCAGACCGGAGACCGTCCGCCGGGGCGAGCCGGCCACGGTGGCCCCGATCAGCGCCTGCACCTCGGTCACCAGGGCCCGCCGCCCCTCCATGGCCACGGTGACGCAGGTGCCCGGCACCGGCTCGGAGTAGCGGGTCAGGAAGAGGCCGGACGGGTCGGCCAGGCTGCTGATGCCGCCCTCGTGCATCTCGAAGCAGCCCACCTCGTCGGCGGCGCCGAAGCGGTTCTTCACGCCCCGGACCATCCGCAGCGACGAGTGCTTGTCGCCCTCGAAGTGCAGCACCACGTCGACCAGGTGCTCGAGCACCCGCGGGCCGGCGACCTGGCCGTCCTTGGTCACGTGGCCCACCAGCACGGTGGCGACGCCACGCTCCTTGGCGACCGCCACCAGCGCTGCGGTGACCGCCCGGACCTGGGTCACCCCGCCCGGCACCCCCTCGGTCCCGGTGGTGGAGATGGTCTGCACCGAGTCGAGCACCAGCAGCCCCGGCTTGACCGCGTCGAGGTGGCCGAGCACCGCCGACAGGTCGCTCTCGGCGGCCAGATAGAGCTGGTCGTGCAGGGTGCCCATCCGCTCGGCGCGCAGCCGCACCTGGCTCACCGACTCCTCGCCGCTGACCACCAGCGACGGGCTGCCGGCATGGGCCGCCCACTGCTGGGCCACGTCGAGCAGCAGGGTGGACTTGCCCACTCCGGGCTCGCCGGCCAGCAGCACCACCGCGCCGGGGACGAGCCCCCCGCCGAGCACCCGGTCGAGCTCGCTGACCCCGGTGGGCCGGGCCCGGGCCGGGGCGGCGCTGATGGTGGCGATCGGGCGGGCCGGCTCGGCGGGCATCCGGGAGCTGACCACCCGGCCGGAGACGGTCGGCCCGCTCAGCGTGCACTCGACGACCGAGCCCCACTCGCCGCACTCCGGGCAGCGCCCGACCCACTTGGGCGGCTGGTGGCCGCAGGCGTCGCACTCGTACGCCGGGCGGGGCTCGCGGGCGGCGCCCCGGCTCCGGCCGGTGGCGGCGGAGCGGGAGGAGGTCGATCGGGAGGTGCTCACCCGAGGACGCTAACCGGGCGGTACGACGAAAGCCCACCCGGAAACGGCGACACCGCCGGCGTGGCGGTGGCCACACCGACGGTGTCGGCGAAGGTTCGTCGGCGGATCAGCCGTGGCTGCCGTCCTCGGCGCCACCCTGTTCACCCGCCTCCTCGCGGGGGTGGACGACCGGCGAGGGGCGCGCGGCCGGGGTCAGCGGGACGCCGATCGGGGCGGCGGTCTTGATGGTGTGGCCGTCACCGAAGTCGAAGGTCAGGTTGACCTGCTGGCCGCTGAGCAGCTTGTCGTTCAGGCCGACGAGTTGGAGGAACTGGCCGCCGGTGCTGTTCAGCTGGACGTAGCCGTTGGCCGGGATGTCGAGCCGGGCCGGCTTGCCGGCCGGGGCCGACTCGCTCGGGGACGCCGACGGGCTGGCCGACGCGGACCCGCTCGGCGAGGCCGACGGCGACTCCGCGAGGTTGGACTGGGTCGGGCTGGGCGACTTCGACGCCGGCTCGGTGGGCGAGCCGGTCGGGGCGGCCGACGGGCCGCCGCTCTGGGCCGCGCCGGTGAGCTGGATGTCCCGCGCGCTGTCGGTGGTGACGGTCACCGTGACCGGGGAGGGGCTGTCGTTGTAGATCACGACGTTGAGCGGCGCGTCGGCGCCCGACTGGTAGCCCTCCGCGCCCGGGTACTGCACGTACAGGCCGCGCACCTTGAAGAGGTTGTCGGGGGTCTGGACGTTGACGCCCTGCACCGACGGGATCTTGTTGGCGGTCTCGGCCACCTGGCCGGCGCCACACCCGGACAGCAGCAGGCTCGCCGCCGCCGTACCGGCCAGCAGCAGGGCCGCCCCCCGGGAACCCCTGATCGAGCGCGTCACGTCGGTCCTCCTCGTCACGATCCCCACCCGGCCGGACGCCGGACACGGGGTGGCCATACCCGCGCAGACCGCGCTCCAGGGTAGTTGGAGCTGATCGAGGGCCGCACGCCGACCCGGGAATGCCACCTACCCGGGGATCCGTCAGCTCACCCGGCCGTTCGCCACCAGAAGGGCCACATCGATGAGCGCCACCACCATGACCGCTCGGAAGGCGGCCACCGGCCGGCCTCCGGACCCGGCCGCGGCGCGGCCCGCGTACCAGCCGAGGGCCGGCACCAGGACGGCGGCGGCGACCGCCGACAGGCCCACCCACGACGGCGGCCCGGGCGGCCCGACGACCAGGGCGACGGTGGCCGCGAGGAGGAGCCCGGCGGCGGCCGCCCGGCTGCCCGCCGGCCCCAGCCGATGCGGCAGCCCACGCACCCCGGTGCGGGCGTCGTCGGCCAGGTCGGGCAGGACGTTGGCGAAATGCGCCCCGGCGCCGAGGCAGGCCGCGGCGGCCACCAGCCAGACCGGCGGCGCAGGGGCGCCGGGCAGGGCCAGCACCACGAAGGCCGGCAGCGCACCGAAGGAGATCGCGTACGGCAGCACCGAGACCGGCGTCGACTTCAGCGGCCAGTTGTAGAGCAGCGCGGAGACGAGCGCGAGGGTGACGCAGAGGGCCGCCGCGCCGCCGGTGGTCAGCGCGATCAGCGGGGTGGCGACGACCGCCGTGACGGCGGCGCGGGCGAGGGTCGGGCGCCGGAGCCCGCCGCTGACCAGCGGCTTGTCGGTACGCCCGACCGTGGCGTCGCGATCCGCGTCGATCAGGTCGTTGCTCCAGCCGACGGCGAGCTGGCTGGCCAGCACGGTGAGCAGCACCGCGGCGATCCCGGCCGGACGGTGCCCGACCCCCCACGCGAGCAGCCCGGCCACCACGGTGACCGCGGCGGTCGGCTCCGGATGGCTCGCCCTGGCCAGCCCTAACACCGACGTCGACATAAGGGAAGTCTGGCCGTTACCCGGGAGTCGTGCCACGCTCGGTGCATGTGTGCTGCGGCCCCGGTGTCCACTCCGCCCCGGGTGCTGCCGCCGAACGACCCCCGGCAGTACGACGACCTGGTCGACGAGTGGTGGCGACCGGACGGCGCGTTCGCCATGCTGCACTGGCTGGCCCGGGCCCGCGCCGCCCTGGTCCCGCCGGCGTCCAGGAGGGACGCCGTGCTGGTCGACCTCGGCTGCGGCGCCGGGTTGCTCGCCCCACACCTGGCCGGCAAGGGCTACCGGCACGTCGGGCTCGACCTGACCCGGTCCGCCCTCGACCAGGCCGCCCCGTACGGCGTGGTGGTGGTCCACGCCGACGCCACGGCGGTCCCGCTCGCGGACGGCTGCGCCGACGTGGTCTCCGCCGGTGAGCTGCTGGAACACGTGCCGGACTGGCGTCGCGCGGTCGCCGAGGCGTGCCGGCTGCTGCGGCCCGGCGGCCTGCTCGTGCTGGACACCCTCAACGACACCCTGCTGGCCCGGCTGGTCGCGGTGGAGATCAGCGAGCGGCTGCCCACCGTGCCGCGTGGCATCCACGATCCACGGTTGTTCGTGGACGCCCGCGCCCTGGTCGCCGAGTGCGCCCGGCACGGCGTCCACCTGCGGGTGCGCGGCCTCCGTCCGGCGCTCGGCGGCACGCTGGGCTGGCTGCTGCGTCGCTGGCGCGCCGCCGGCCCGGCGAGGACGGAGCCGCGGATGGTGCCCACCTGGTCCACCGCCGTGCTCTACCAGGGCCACGGGGTCCGGAGCGGGTAGCCGGGACGAGGGGACGCCGAGAAGGGAGCTAAATGACTGTGGACGCGCTGGAGGCGGCGCGCCGGTTGGCACCGCGACTGGCCGCCCGCGCGGCGGAGCACGACCGGGACGGGTCCTTCCCGGTCGACGACTTCGCCGACCTGCGGGAGGCCGGGCTCTTCGGGCTGATGGTGCCTCGGGAGCTGGGCGGGACCGGGGCCAGCTTCGCCGAGTACGCGGCCGTGGCCACCGAACTGGCCCGGGGCAACGGCGCAACCGCCCTGGTGTTCAACATGCACGCCTCGGTCACCGGGGCGTTGGGCGCGGTCACCGAGGAACTGGCCGAGGCGCTCGGCGTACCGGAGGAGGCGCTGGCCGCCCGGGACCGGCTGCTCCGCGCGGCGGCCGACGGCGCCTGGTACGCGGTGGCCATGAGCGAACGCGGCGCCGGCGCCCGGTTGTCGCAGCTCAGCACCGTCTACCAGCCGGTCGACGGGGGCTGGCACATCAAGGGCGCCAAGACCTTCTGCTCCGGCGCCGGTCATCCGGACGGCTACCTGGTGGCGGCCCGCAGCGCCACCGACCAGTCGGTGGTCTCCCAGTTCCTCGTGCCGGCCGGGGCCGGGACCACCGTCGAGCCCACCTGGGACGCGCTCGGCATGCGCGCCACCGCCTCGCACGACCTGCACCTGGACGTGACCGTCCCGGCCGACCGGCTGCTCGGCGGGGTGGAGGGGCTGGCCCTGGTGGTCGCCCAGCTCATGCCGCACTGGCTGGTGGCCAGCTACGCCGCCGTCTACGTCGGGGTGGCCCGGGCGGCCGTCGACGCCGCCGCCGAGCACCTGAACGCGCGCAACCTCGCCGGCCTGCCGGCGGTCCGGGCCCGGCTGGGCCGGGCGGACGCGGCGGTCGCCGCCGCCGAGCTGGTGGTGGCCGAGGCGGCCCGCCGGGTCGACGAGGCGCCGGGCGACGCGGAGACGAACCGCTGGGTGTGGCGGGCCAAGCTGCTCGCCGGCACCACCGCCGCCGACGTGGCGGCGTCCATGCTGGAGGCGGCCGGCACCTCGGCCACCCGCCGGGGCCACCCGCTGGAACGGCTCTACCGGGACGCCCGCTGTGGCTCGCTGCACCCGGCCACGTCGGACGTCTGCGCCGACTGGCTCGGCGTCGCCGCGCTCGGCGGCGACCCGGACCGCGACGGCTCGGCACCTCGTTGGTGAGCGTGCGGAGTGAGCCAGGTTTGCGAGCCCCGCAGTCGCGAACGAAGGGCGGCCCGGTGAGCGAAGTCGCGAACGGACGGCGATCGTTGGTGAGGGAGTGGTGGATCAGGTCCGAGAGGTGGGGGACATGGCCGTGCCGGTGATCGCGGGCCTGGGTGTGGCGCAGCCGCCCGCCGTCGCACAGGAGGAGCTCTGGGCGGGCTTCTTCGCGAAGCACTTCTCCGGCAGCACCCGCGCGCTGGCCGAGCGCATCTTCGCCAACTCCGGCGTGTCCCGACGGCAGGCGGCGGTGAACCCGCTGCTGGAGGACGTCTCGGAGTGGCCGACGGAGCGCCGGATGCGCCGCTACCAGGTCGAGGCGTTGCCGCTCGGCAAGGAGGCGGTGAGCCGCGCCCTGACCGCCGCCGGCCTCGACGCGGGCGACATCGGGCTCTTCGTGGTCTGCTCCTGCACCGGGTACGCCACCCCGGGGCTGGACATCCTGCTCGCCCGGGACCTGGGCATGGCCCCGGACACCCAGCGCATGTTCGTCGGGCACATGGGCTGCTACGCGGCCCTGCCGGGGCTCGGCGCGGCGAGCGACTTCGTCACCGCCCGGGGGCGCCCGGCGCTGTTGCTCTGCGCGGAGCTGACCAGCCTGCACATCCAGCCGGCCCGGGCCCGGGTGGACACCCAGCAGATCGTCTCGCATGCGCTCTTCTCGGACGCCGCGGTCGCCGCCGTGGTCGTCCCCGGCGGCCCCGGGTACGCGCTGCGCGAGATCACCTCGGTCACCGACACCTCCACCGCCGACCACATGACCTGGGACGTCACCGACACCGGCTTCCGGATGGGGTTGTCGCCGAAGGTCCCGCAGGTGCTCTCGCACCACGTCCGGGCCCTGGTCGACGACCTGCTGGCCCGGCACGGGCGGACGATCTCCGAGGTGGACGGCTGGGCGGTGCACCCGGGCGGCCCGCGCATCCTCAACGTGGCCGAACGCGAGCTGGCCCTGCCGCCGGAGGCGCTCGCGGCGTCCCGGGCCATCCTGGACGAGCACGGCAACTGTTCGTCCCCGACGGTGCTGCTCATCCTCGACCGGCTGTACCGGGCCGCGCGGCCGCCGGAGCGGATCGTGCTGCTCGCCTTCGGCCCGGGCCTGACCCTCTACGCGGCCCTGCTGGACCTCATCGCCTGAGGGGACGTGCCGCGTGCGTCGCGCCGATATCCTCACCCGGTGGGCACCGACGACCGGGTACGGACCGCGTTGCTGGCCGGGTTGACCGTGGCGGCGCTGGCCGCCGGCGGCTGGTGGTGGCGGGCGGCCGCCCCGGCCACCGGACCGGTCGGCGCGAGGCCGAGCCCGTCGGCGGCCGAGCCGACCGAGCCGATCGTGGGCCAGGTGTTCCAGGTGGACCCGAGCACCGGGCAGGTGGTGAGCGAGGCCCTCGACGGGCAGGCGGGTCCCGCTCCTGGCGAGACGCTGATCTCGCACGTCGTGTGGGAGGACCGGTCCCACCTCGGTGCCGGCGACGATCCACTGGTCCGGCAGACCGACCCGTCGGCCGGCGAGCGCTTCCTGCTCACGGTCGGCTGCACCGGAGCGGGCACGCTGCGGGTGGCCTGGTCGGGCGCCGAGGAGGACGGCCCGGGTCTGGTGACGAGCTGTTCCAGCCCGCGGACGACGCAGCCGATCACCGCCCAGGGCGGGCCGTTGCAGACGCGCTTCACCGTGAGCGACGGGGCGGTCGACCTGGACGCCCGGCTCGTCTCGCTGTTCTGACCCGGCGGGTCAGGTGGCCAGCCGCGCCAGGTCGTCCCGGTACGCCTCGGCCGGTCCCAGCTCGGGCACCACCCGGACCAGGGTGCCGTCCCGGTCCACCAGCAGGGCGGTGGCGACGCCGGGCTGGGCGGCGAGGTGGAGATAGGCGCGCAGGCCGCCGGCCGGGTCGGCCAGGGGGCGTACCCCGGGGATCTCGGAGGTCTCGACCTCGCGGCCCTCGGTGACGGTGACCACCGTGACGGCCGGGGGCGCGGCGGCGGCCGCCTCGGTCACCTGCTCCGCGCAGGCGCAGGCGTCGACCAGGACGATCATCGCGGGCAGCAGGCTGCGCAGCGGCACCGGGGAGTTCTCGGCGTCGACCAGGTCGAGCGCGGGAAGCGGCCCGACCGGGCCCGGGATGGCGGTCGGGTAGGGGACGACGGTGGGGCTGGCCCCCGAGCGGATCGACCGGGGCCAGGTGACCGCGGCCAGCCCGGTGAGCGTGACCATTATCGAGACCACCAGGGCGAGCATCGGCAGCCCGAGCGGCGGGCGGCCGTCCGGGCGCGGGGTGAGACCGAGCCGGCGGCGCCAGCCCGCGCGCCGGCGTACCCGGCGGAGTTCACGGCGGAGCTGGCGGGCCTCGTCGGCGAGCGCCGAGGCGTCGTCAGGGACGACCACCCGACCCCACTCCGGCGGCAGGTCGGGAAGCCCGTCCGGTGGCCCGTGGCCTTCAGCGTCAGGCATGCCCATCGGACCCCCAGGAGCCGTCTCGGTGAGCGGACGTCGCGTCCACGTCCAGCGTCCCGCACCGGCCCGCGTACCGCCACACCTGGGCGCACGTGGGATTCCAGGGCTACCATGGAAGGAGCGCATCGCCCTAGATATCGACGCTCCTGTGACTCGCATCGGGTTGTCATCCGATCGTCACGGAGCGTGTTGAAACCATCGGTTTGACCGCCTGTCAAGCTGAAGAAATACCTCTCACAGGGCCCCTGAGCTGCGCCAACGGTCAGGACAGCGGTGAGACATCGGTGCCTGAGCGTGTTACCCTAGACACAGCGAAAGGGGTTTCGAACCTATGGTTTTCAGTGTCGGCGAGACCGTTGTTTACCCCCACCACGGGGCCGCACTCATCGAGGCAATCGAGACTCGGGTCATCAAGGGTGAGGAAAAGCAGTACCTCGTCCTGAGGGTCGCGCAGGGTGACCTGACGGTCCGGGTGCCCGCTGAGAACGCCGAGATCGTGGGTGTGCGCGAGGTGGTCGGCGAAGAGGGCCTGGGCAAGGTCTTCGACGTGCTCCGTGCTCCGCACACCGAGGAGCCGACCAACTGGTCGCGGCGTTACAAGGCGAATCTGGAGAAGCTGGCCTCCGGCAACCCGCTGAAGGTCGCCGAGGTCGTCCGCGACCTGTGGCGCCGGGAGCGGGAGCGGGGTCTGTCCGCGGGCGAGAAGCGCATGCTCGCCAAGGCCCGCGACATTCTCGTCGGCGAGGTCGCGCTGGCCGAGAAGAGCACCAAGGACGAGGCGGAGACGCTGCTCGACAAGGTCCTGACCGAGGCCTGAGTTCCACAGCATCGTCCTACCCACCCCGTAGCAAAGAAATCCGAGGACCGCGACGTGACCGCGCAGCTCAATCCGCGCGGTGACGTCGCGGTCCTTGTTCCTGCGGCCGGTGCCGGCGTACGCCTCGGCCCCGGCGCCCCCAAGGCGTTGCGGCTGCTCGCCGGCGAGCCGCTGCTGGTGCACGCGGTACGCCGGATCGCGGCGGCCCCCTCGGTGCACACCGTCGTGGTGGCCGCCCCGGCGGCCGACGTCGAGGCGGTCCGGGCGATGCTCGCGCCGGTCGCCCCGGTGACCGTGGTGGCCGGCGGGGCGGAGCGCCAGGCGTCGGTGGCCGCCGCGCTGGCCGCCGTCCCGGCCGGCCCGGAGATCGTCCTGGTGCACGACGCGGCCCGCGCGCTCACCCCGCCCGAGCTGGTCGAATCGGTGGCCGAGGCGGTCCGCTCGGGGCACGACGCGGTGATCCCGGTCCTCCCGGTCGTCGACACGATCAAGGAGGTCGACGCCGCCGAGCGGGTGCTCGGCACGGTCGACCGCGCCGCCCTCCGGTCGGTGCAGACCCCGCAGGGCTTCCGCCGGTCGGTGCTGACCGCCGCGCACGAGGCGGCCGGGGATCCGCTGACCGACGACGCCGGCCTGGCCGAGAAGCAGGGCGTGCCGGTCTTCTGCGTACCCGGGTCGGAGTTCGCTCTGAAGATCACCCGGCCGTTCGACCTGGCCCTCGCCGAGCACCTGCTGGCGGCCGGGGCCTGACGCGTACCCTCGGCTCATGATCGTTCCTCGGGTGGCCATCGGCACGGACGTGCACGCCTTCGCGGCCGGGCGGCCCTGCTGGGTCGCCGGCCTGCACTGGCCGGACCAGGACGGCCTCGCCGGCCACTCCGACGCCGACGTGGTGGCGCACGCCGCCTGCAACGCCCTGCTCTCCGCCGCCGGCCTCGGCGACCTGGGCGCCAACTTCGGCGTCGACCAGCCGGAGTGGGCGGGCGCGTCCGGGGTGACACTGCTCACCGAGAGCGCCCGGCGGGTCCGGGCGGCCGGCTTCCGGATCGGCAACGTGTCGGTCCAGGTGATCGGCAACCGCCCGAAGATCGGTCCGCGCCGGGACGAGGCGCAGCGGGTGCTCTCCGCCGCGGTGGGCGCCCCGGTCACGGTCTCCGCCGCCACCACCGACGGGCTCGGCTTCACCGGGCGCGGTGAGGGGCTGACCGGCATCGCGGTGGCCCTGGTGTACGAGGCGCCGACCGACTGAGGCGACGCCGGTCCAGACCCGCGAGGCGCCGCGAACAGCGCCCTCGCGGGCCCGGCGAGCGGCGGTGCTCAGGCCACGTCGGCGCAGAGGTCGTGCACGGTGCCGTGCCGCATCGTGAGGGTCTTCACGCCGGTGGGGCTGAACTGGACGGTGTACTCACCGTCGATGATGTACAGCCCCTTCGGCAGGGAACCGCCGTTCTCGCGGAAACCGAACAGCACCGGACCGGTCACGTACCAGGTCATCGAGCCGTCGGTGCCGTATTCGATCCGGGCGCTGCCGCTCGCGTCGGTGATCGTGCTGGCCCCGGTCTCCAGATTCGTGAACCGGCCGATCAGGGCACCCTGGTAGAGCTCCCGCTCCGGCGAGCCGTCCGGGTACGTCGACACGGTCAGCTTCCGGACCTCGTCCAGGATCGGCTCACTCCGTACGGCGAAGTCGCAGCGGGCACCGGCCGGCAGCTCGAACGCGGCCTGCGGCGCCGGCTCCCAGACCCCGGGGGCGATGTCGCCGCTCGCGGCGGACGCCGGCACCGGACCGGCCGCGACGAGGGCTGCCGCGGCCAGCGCCGCTCCGACACTTCTCAGGTAACGCATGATCACTCCATTCGTCTCCAGTGGTGGGACGGACTCAGCGTCACCGAGCTGGCTCACCATCGGCTCACCAGACACCCGACCTGACCGGCGTCGGCGGGGCGAACGCCGGCCCCGGACACACCACCGGCTCACCGGCCCGACAACCTGGTGCGGGGGTCAGGCGGTTTCAAGGGGCATGGACTTCCACCTGCTCGGACCGTTCGAGGCCCGCCACGACGGCCAGCTCGTCGAGGTCGGCAGCCGGCGTCAGGAGCGTTCGCTGCTCGGTGTGCTGCTGCTCGAGCCGGGTCGACTGGTCAGCACCGACCGCCTGATCGACCTGCTGTGGCACGGTTCGCCGCCGGCCTCGGCCCGGGGCGCGGTGCACACGTACGTCGGCCGGCTCCGGGCGTCGCTGACGCCGTACGGGGTGCGGATCAGCACCCGGGGCGACGGCTACCTCGTCGAGGCGGACGGGCACCGGGTCGACGTGGTGGAGTTCGCGGCGCTCGTCGGGCAGGCGGGCGACACCGCCGATCCGGCCGAACGGGTGCGGCTGCTGGAGCGGGCGCTCACCCGGTGGCGGGGGCCGCTGCTCGCCGACAGCGCCGACGACGAGCTGCGGGAACGGTTGCAGGGCCCGCTCGAGGAGCTGCGGCTGGCCGGCGTCGAGCTGCGGGCGGAGGCCCGGCTCGCCCTGAACCAGCCCGACCGGGCGATCACCGAACTGACGCCGCTGGTGGCGCGGCACCCGACCCGGGAACCGCTCGTCGCCACCCTGATGACCGCCCTCCACCGGGGGGCCCGGCGGGCGGAGGCCCTGCGGCTCTACCGGACCACCCGGGACCTCCTGGTGGCGGACCTGGGGGTGGAGCCGGGGTCGCGGCTGCGCGACGTGCACCGCCGGATCCTCGCGGATGACGACCGGCTCGACCGTCCGGGCCGGCCCATCTTCGAGGTGCGGGTGCGCGACGAGCAGCTGCCCTGGAGCGTGGGTGGGCATCCCGCCCTCGACTTCTGCAACACCTTCGCGGGTTGGGGCCTCGCGCCCTCGCCGCCACGGGGTGAATGGCTGCGGAGCTACCGGACCCTGGCGGTGTGGATCGGCCACGTCGGACTGGCCGACGAGGTGTCGGTGAGTCGCCTGCTCCATCTCGCCCGGCGCGACCCCGGCCGGGCCGACGCGTTGCTCACCGAGGCCCGCGCCCTCCGCGCGACGCTGTACGCCTGCCTGGTCGCCCCGGACGACCGGCGGGCCTTCGAAACGGTCGCCCGGTACGCGGAGGCCGCGGCGCGTACCCTCGTGTTCCGCCCGGAGGCCGACGGGCGGGGGCGCTGGTGGCCGGACCTGACCGCCGGACTCCGGTTGCCGCTGCACGCGGTCGCGTGGAGCGCCGCGCAACTGCTCGCCGACCCGCGCCGGCTCACCGTCCGGGTCTGCCCGGACGAGCAGTGCGGCTGGCTCTTCCTCGACGAGACCGGCCTGCGCCGATGGTGCAGCATGGGCACCTGCGGTCGCCGGGCCGCCGGGACCACCTGCCGGAGCGCCTGACCGCGCCGTCGTCCCGCTCGACGCTGGTCGGCGGGCCGGGGCGGCGGCGGTTACGCTCGCCGGGATGTCGAGTGACGCCGCCTCCGACCAGTCCGCCGCCGACGGCTACCTCCAGCGCGCCCAGCTCCTCGCCGAGCTGGGCCGGTACGACGAGGCGGTGGGCGAGCTCAGCTCGCTGATCGCCAGCGAGCCGGGCAACGCCGACGGGCTGGCCATGCTGGCCCGGATGCACCTCGCCACCGACCGGTCCGCCGAGGCGCTCCGCGCCGCCGAGGCGGCCGTGGCCGCCGCCCCGAACGCCGTACCGCCGCTGGCGGCGCGCGGGTTCGCGCTGGTTGACCTGGGTCGGTGGAAGGCCGCCGCGAGCACCGCGGACGAGATCCTGGCGCTCGGGCCCACCGACCCGTACGCCCAGCGCAGCGCGGCCGCGATCCTGTCCGGCTCGCGCAACGGGCAGCAGGCGCTGGATGCCGCCTGGCGAGGCGTCGAGCTGGCGCCGGAGGAGCCGCAGGCGCACCTGGTGCTCGGCCTGGTCTCCGCCCGGCTGGAGCTGTTCGACCTGGCCGAGCGGGCCTATCGGGAGGCGCTGCGGCTGAACCCGCAGCTGGCCGGGGCGCGGCACGACATGGGCGTGATCCGGCTGGAGCAGCGGCGCTACGCCGAGGCGCTGGAGCAGCTGACCGAGGCGGCCGCGATGGATCCGGCGCGTAGCAACGCCGGCCGGACGATCTCCGACGGCCTGCGGCGGCTGGTGCTGTACGGCGCGGGCTGGTGCCTGGTCGCCGCGGTGCTGGTCGCCTTCCTGGCCCCGGCCGCGCCGGGCCTGTCCCGGGTCGTCGCGGTGCTGTCCGCTCTCGGCGGGGTGCTGGTGGTCTGGCGGCACGCGGCCCGGATGCCGGGCCTGCTCGGGACGATCCTCCCCGGGCTGCTGCGGGCCGACCGCGGCCTGGCGCTGGCGGTGTACGCGGTGGCCGTCGCCCCGGCGCTGCTGGTGCTCTACGCGCTGGTCGGTGGGCCGTGGCCGTTGGTGGCGTCGGTCGCGGTGGCGCTGACCGCCGAACTTGCTGTGTTGGCTCGGCGCTGAGCGAAACCTGTCGTGGTCGGTCACCGCCTGTCCGACGGGGTTATTCCCTGTCTGAGGGGTGACCCTGGCTACGTGTGGGTGGGGGCGGCTGCGGGGTAGCAACAGCTGAGGCGAAGGCTTTCCTTGCCGGTGCGGTCGCCCGTCGGCGGCGGCTGTCGACAACCGGCGTCCCCAACGTTGCAGGAAGCGGAGAATCGTGCTCACCGTCAACGCCTACGCGGCCCCGTCCGCGACCGGACCACTCACTCCGACCACCATCGAGCGACGCGACCTCGGGCCGCACGACGTCCTGATCGACATCCGGTACTCCGGCATCTGCCACTCCGACATCCACACGGCGCGCAGCGAGTGGGGTCCGACCACCTACCCGATCGTGCCCGGCCACGAGATCGCCGGCGTGGTGCAGGAGGTCGGCGCCGAGGTGACGAAGTTCGCCGCCGGCGACCGGGTGGGCGTCGGCTGCATGGTCGACTCCTGCCGGGAGTGCGACAACTGCCGCAAGGGCCTGGAGCAGTACTGCCTGAAGGGCAACGTCGGGACGTACGGCGGGGTCGACGCCGACGGGCAGCCCACCCAGGGCGGCTATTCGCGGGCCATCGTGGTCACCGAGGACTTCGTCCTGCGCATCCCCGAGGGCCTCGGGCTGGACGTGGCCGCGCCGCTGCTCTGCGCGGGCATCACCACCTACTCCCCGCTGCGGCACTGGGGCGTGGGCCCGGGCAGCCGGGTGGCGATCATCGGCCTCGGCGGGCTCGGCCACATGGCCGTCAAGCTGGCCCACGCCATGGGCGCCGAGGTCACCGTCCTGTCGCAGTCGCTGAAGAAGCGGGAGGACGGGCTGCGGCTCGGTGCCGACCACTACTTCGCCACCTCGGATGAGGAGACCTTCGCCAAGCTGGCCGGGTCGTTCGACTTCATCCTGAACACGGTGAGCGCCAAGATCGACCTGGACGCGTACCTGCGACTGCTCGCGGTGGACGGGACCCTGGTCAACGTCGGCGCGCCGGAGGACCCGCTGTCGGTGCACGCGTTCTCGCTGATCCCGGCCCGCCGGTCGTTCGCCGGCTCGATGATCGGCGGCATCGCCGAGACGCAGGAGATGCTCGACTTCTGCGCCGAGCACGGCCTCGGCGCCGAGATCGAGGTCATCCAGGCCGAGCAGATCAACGAGGCGTACGAGCGGGTGCTCGCGTCGGACGTGCGCTACCGCTTCGTCATCGACGCCGCGACGATCTGAGCCACCGTCGCCCGGCGGGGGCCGCGTCCGTCCGGACGCGGCCCCCGGGGGCGTACGGTCAGCCCCGGCGCGCCCAGGTCCAGGCGTACGCGTCGTCCTCACAGGCGGCCGCGGCGTCGCAGAGGTCGAGCGGGCGGAAGGTGTCCACCATGACCGCCAGCTCGTCGAAGAAGTCCACCCCGATCGAGCGCTCGGCTGCGCCGGGCTGCGGGCCGTGCGTGAAGCCGGACGGGTGCAGCGAGATCGAGCCCTGCTCGATGCCGGAGCCGCGCCGGGCCTCGTAGTTGCCGCCGGTGTAGAAGAGCATCTCGTCGGAGTCGACGTTGTGGTGGTTGTACGGCACCGGGATGGCGTCCGGGTGGTAGTCCACCTTGCGCGGCACGAACGAGCAGACCACGAAGTTCGGGCCCTGGAAGGTCTGGTGCACCGGCGGCGGCTGGTGCACCCGGCCGGTGATCGGCTCGAAGTCGTGGATGGAGAACGCCCACGGGTACATGTGCCCGTCCCAGCCGACCACGTCGAAGGGGTGGTGGGCGTACGTGTAGCGGGTCCAGCCCCGGCGGTGCCGGACCAGGACCTCGACGTCCTCGCCGTCGACCAGCAGCGGCGTGTCCGGCCCCCGGACGTCCCGCTCGCAGTACGGCGAGTGCTCCAGGAACTGCCCGCGGACCGAGAGGTAGCGCTTGGGCGGCCCGACGTGCCCGGCCGCCTCGATGGCGAGCAGCCGGGTCGGCTGGTCGCCGGTCGGCACCAGGCGGTGGATGGTCGAGGTGGGGATGATGACGTAGTCACCGGCCACCGCCTCCAGCACGCCGAAGGGCGACTCGACGCGCAGCGACCCGGCCTCCAGGTAGAGGCAGTGGTCGCCGGTGGCGTCCCGGAACAGCGGGGACGGCCGGTCGGCCAGCACGTACGCGATCCGGACGTCGTCGTTGGCGAGCAGGTACTGCCGGCCGAGCACCGGGTCCGCGCCGGTCCCGTCGAGCTTGTGGGTGCGCAGGTGCCGCGGCTTGAGCGGCAGGTTCGGCACCCGGGCGACGGCGGGCGGGGTGAACTCCTCGGCGGCCACGATCGCGGTTGGCGCGTGCCGGTGGTAGAGCAGCGACGAGTCGGAGGAGAAACCCTCCTGGCCGACCAGTTCCTCGGCGTAGAGGGTGCCGTCGGGCTGACGGAACTGGGTGTGGCGCTTGCGGGGCACCTCGCCGACGCTGCGGTAGTACGGCATCTCGCCTCCCGATATGTCCCGTTCTCTTGCCGGCGACGTCCGATAATCGGACGCTGTTGTCCGTTCCCCGTAGCGTCCCGTAGATTCTTGTGTCGTGTCAACGCAGGTGCCCCGCCTCTTCGCCGGCCTGGTCGACGACGCCGCGGTCTTCCCGCCCGGCAGCGCGCCCGTGCCGGACGCGGTGAGCGCCCACCGTCGGCACCGCGCCGCCTGGTACGCCGACCTGGTCGGGCCGCTGCTGCTGCCCGCCTCGATCATCACGGCTGGCGAGCTGAGCGGCCTGGTCGACCCCGCCGAGGGCTTCGTCATCGGGCTGATCGGCGACACCGGCCTCGACCGGCTGCCCGTCGCGCTCTCCTTCCTCGCCCCCGACGGGGTGACCGCCCGGCAGGTCGAGGCGCCCGTCGCCAAGCGCGGCGAGGACCCGCAGCCCGGCCTGGCCGAGCTGGTGAAGCTCACCGAGCGGCTCGGCGGCACCCCCGTCCACGCCGAAATCCCGCTGACCTTCGGGCTGATGGGCGCCCTGGACGCCGTCGCCGACGCGCGGGCCGGCGGGCTCCCGGTCGCCGCCAAGTTCCGCACCGGCGGCCTCGCCGCCGAGCTGTTCCCGACCCCGGTCGAGCTGGCCGCGGTGATCTGCGCCTGCCGGGACCGGGACCTGCCGTTCAAGCTGACCGCCGGGCTGCACCACGCGATCCGCCACCGCGACCCGGAGACCGGCTTCACCCACCACGGCTTCGTCAACGTGCTCGCCGCGACCCTCGCCGCCACCGACGGCGCCGAGGTGGACGCCGTGGCCGAGCTGCTCGCCGCCACCGACCCGGTGCGCGTCGTCGAGCAGGTCCGGGCGCACCGGGACGACGAGCGCCCGCTCTGGGTCGGGTACGGCTCGTGCAGCATCGAGGAACCACTGACCGATCTGATCCGGCTGGGGCTGGTGAACGGGGGCTTCGAGGAATGAGCAAGCGCAGCGAGCGAATCAGCAGGACCGTTCGGCGGAGCGGAGTGGCGGCATGAGCTGGGTGACGGGTGCCGACGGTTCGGCGTACGGGGTGACCAACCTGCCGTACGGGGTGTTCCGGCACGGCGGCCGGGAGCCGCGGATCGGCGTACGCATCGGCGACTTCGTGCTGGACCTGGCCGGCGCGGAGGCCGCCGGGCTGGTGCTGGCCGGCGGGGCGCTGGGCCGGCCCACCCTCAACGACTTCCTGGCGCTCGGCCGCCCGCAGTGGACCGCCGTCCGGCAGCGGGTCACCGAGCTGCTCACCGACCCCGCGCACCGGCCGGCGGTGGAGCCGCTGCTGGTGCCGCTGCGCGAGGTGGAGCTGCTGCTCCCGTTCGAGGTGGCCGACTACGTCGACTTCTACTCGTCCGAGCACCACGCGGGCAACGTCGGGCAGATCTTCCGCCCCGGCCAGCCGCCGCTGCTGCCGAACTGGAAGCACGTGCCGATCGGCTACCACGGCCGGGCCGGCACGGTGGTGGTCTCCGGCACCCCGGTGGTCCGCCCCATCGGGCAGCGGGCCACCGCGCAGGGGCCGACCACCGGCGCCTCCGTGCGCCTGGACATCGAGGCCGAGGTCGGCTTCGTGGTCGGTCTGCCGAGCCGGCTCGGCGACCGGGTCCCGGTCGAGGACTTCGCCGACCATGTCTTCGGCGTGGTGCTGGTCAACGACTGGTCCGCCCGGGACATCCAGGCCTGGGAGTACCAACCGCTCGGCCCGTTCCTGGGCAAGTCGTTCGCCACCTCCGTCTCGGCCTGGGTCACCCCGCTGGACGCCCTGGCCGACGCCTTCGTGCCCGCCCCGGACCAGGACCCGCCGGTGCAGGACTACCTGCGGGACATCCCGCACCTCGGACTGGATCTGGCCCTCTCGGTGGAGTGGAACGGCGAGCGGGTCGCCGAGCCGCCCTTCGCCACCACGTACTGGACGCCGGCCCAGCAGCTCGCCCACCTCACCGTCAACGGGGCGTCGCTGCGTACCGGCGACCTCTACGCCTCCGGCACCGTCTCCGGGCCCGAGCGCGGCCAGGTCGGCTCGTTCCTGGAGCTGACCTGGGGCGGGGCCGAGCCGGTCAAGTTCGCCGACGGCGGCACCCGGACCTTCCTGGAGGACGGCGACACGGTCACCATCACCGCCACCGCTCCCGGCCCGGACGGCACCACCATCGCCCTCGGCGAGGTCACCGGGACCATCCTCCCGGCCCGCTGAGCCGCCCTTCCGCACTCCCCGTCCCCGGTCGCACCCGCTGTGCGACCGGGGACGTTTCCTTCGGCGTTGATCGACGCGGATTGCGTTCGCCCCGGCGGTGCGGGCCGGGGCGCACCGGGTGGAACCGAAGGGAACGAGGATGACCGAGCTGACCGGCGCCGTCTGGCGCACCAGTAGCCGCTCCAACGACCAGGGTCTCTGCGTCGAGGTGGCGACCAACGCGATCGCCGCGCACGGCGTGGTGGGGGTACGCGACTCCAAGGACCAGGCCGGCCCGACGCTCGCGGTCAGCCCGCCGGGGTGGACGGCGTTCGTCACCGCGATCCGGGCCGAGACGTTCCACCGCTGACCCCCCGGCTGCCGGGCGTCCGGTGCCCCGACCCGAGGGCACCGGTGGTGGAAATGTCACCCGAGACTCCCCGTTTCCCGTTCACGCCCCGTACCGTGGACGATACGGGAGGTGTCATGTCCACGGTGACGGTCAGCGAGCTCATCGAAGCCCAGGACGTCGACGTCTGGCGGCTCCTCACCGATCTCCCCGCGCGGGCCGGCTGGCTCTCCGCCGTCAGCGCGGTCGACGTGCTCACCTCCGGTGAGTTCGGTCCCGGCACCGCCTGGTGCGAGACCCGGGTCCGGCCGGACGGCGCCGCGGAGCCGGAGGAGTTCATCGTGGTCGAGGCGGTGGCCCCGGCCCGGCTGGTGCTCAGCTCGCGCGGCGCCGGGGTGGACTATCGGATCACCTGGACGCTGCGGACGGTCGAGCGTCGGCGGCGCGGCTGCACCGAGGTCACCGTCGAGCAGGAGGCGGTGCCGACCGCCGTGTACGGCCGGATGCTCGCCCTGATCCTCGGCGGCCTCGCCGCCCGGGCGGTCGAGGGTGCCCTCCGGCGCGACCTCGCCGACCTGGCCCTGGCCGTCGCGCCCCGCCGCTCCGCCGAGGCCGCCTGAGCTGGCCCGCCGCCACCTGACCGGTCCCGGGCAACGCCAGCCCGGCGCGCCTGCCGCCGCGCTGCGGCCTGGAGTTGGCGGTGGGTAGGGTGCCGGGCGGAGGTGCGGCATGGGGAAGCCCGCGGGGCGGCGGTGGATCGTGGTGGCGCTCGCGGCGGTGCTCGCCGTCGGGGCGGCGGCCGCCGTGCTCCACCGGGTGCTCGCGCCGGCCGAGGTCAGCACGGTCGCCCGGAGCGGGTACCCGCCGGCGGCCGCCACCCCGCAGGTCGGCGTGATCGGCCGGCTGCCGGTGGCCCCGCTGGTCGTCGACGGCCGGCTCCGCGTCTACGCCGGCACCCGTCAGGTGTACGCCGACCAGCCGGCCGACCGGAAGCACCGGGTGACCCCCTTCTGGTCCTACCGGCGCTGGCCGGCGAAGGTCGACGGGGTGCTCGCCGACGGCACCACCCTGGTCAGCCGCTGGTCCGACGGAAAGCTGGTGGCGCTGGACGCGCGTACCGGGCGGGTCGCCTGGCGGGCCGAGGGGCCGGAGCCGGGCATGGTGCCCGAGCCGCGCCGCACCTACGCCTCGACGGTCTGGGATCCGGGCGGGCTGTATGTCGCCCGTGCCGCCGACGGCCGGGCCATGCTGGTCGCCGCCGGCGCCGGGCAGCTCGACGGGTACGACCTGGCCGACGGCCGCCGGCTCTGGCGGGTCGACCGGGAGCGGGGCTGCATCGGCGCCGCCGGCACCACCGCCACCGGCGAGGTGCTCGGGTTGTTCGCCTGTGACGGCCCGGAGACGGTCGAGTTCCGGGACGCGGCGACCGGCGCGGTACGCAGCCGCTGGCGCCCCCCGGACGCCCCGGACGAGTTCGTGCTGACCCCGGTGGGCTGTCGGGAAGGGCGCTCCGGGTGCCGGGGGCTGCGCATCTCGCCGCCCGGCGACGGCACCGGCCGGGGCTGGCTGGTCGGCCCCGGTGCCCCGGTGGCCGCGCCCGCGCTCGACGGGGCGGACGCCGAACTCGACGGCGAGCGGGTCGTCGGCACCTCGGCGGGGGTGGTGACCGGCCGGTCCGCCCGCACCGGCGAGGAGCTGTGGCGGCGGGCCGACCTCGGACCGGTCCGCATCATCGCGGTCGAGCCCGGCCGGGTGCACCTGCTGACCGTGCGGCGGGACCTGGTGACGCTCGACCCGGTCACCGGCGCGGAGCGGTCCCGCTTCGCCTTGAACGTCGGCCACGACGGCATCGGCTGGACGCCCGGCCGGGCGTACGCGACGGGTGGGTACGTGGCGGTGGAGCGGTTGCGGGAGCGGGCCAGCCCGGACGACGACGACCAGGCGTACTTCCTGATGGCCGAGCCGGTGCTGCTCGCCGCCACCTGAGCGGCGGCGAGCAGCCGGCACGGGTCAGGCGAGCGCCGCCTCGGCGGCGGCCAGGAAGGCGTCGTTCTCGGCCGGGGTGCCGATGGTGACCCGGACGCCGTCGCCCGGGAACGGCCGGACGATCACGCCGCGCGCCTCGCACGCCTTGCCGAAGTCGACGGCCCGGTCGCCCAGCGGCAGCCAGACGAAGTTGGCCTGGCTGGACGGGACGTCCGGGACGAGCTTGCGTACCGCCTCGGTGACCCGGTCCCGCTCGGCGACGACCAGCGCGCAGCGGCGCTCGACCTCGTCGGCCTGGGTCAGCGCGGCGAGCGCGCCGGCCTGGGCAGCCATGCTGGTGGAGAAGGGCGTGACGACCTTGCGCACCGCGGCGGCCACGCTCGGCTCGGCGACCAGCCAGCCGATCCGCAGGCCGGCCAGCCCCCACGCCTTCGAGAGCGTGCGCAGCACCGCCACGTTCGGCCGGTCCAGGTAGCCGAGGGCGTCCGGCACCTCCGGGTCGGTGACGAACTCCCGGTACGCCTCGTCGATCACCACGAGCACGTCCTCCGGCACCGCGTCGAGGAAGCGGTCCAGCTCCGCCTTGCGCACCGCCGTGCCGGTGGGGTTGTTCGGGTTGCAGACCAGGATCATCCGGGTCCGGTCGGTCACCGCCGCCGCCATCGAGGCCAGGTCGTGGCCGTGGCCGGCGTCGTTCGGCACCCGCACGCTGGTCGCGCCGCTGGTCGCCGCGATGATCGGGTACGCCTCGAACGACCGCCACGAGTAGAGCAGCTCGTCGCCGGGCAGGCAGGTGGCCCGGACCAGGTGCTCGGCCAGCGCCACCGAGCCGCAGCCGGTGGCGATCCGATCGGCGTCGACGCCGTACCGCTCGGCGAGGGCCTGGCGCAGCGCCACCACGCCCATGTCCGGGTAGCGGTGCGAGCCGGCCACCGCCTCGGCGACCGCCTCCACCACGCCCGGCAGCGGGCCGTAGGGGACCTCGTTGCTGGCCAGCTTGATCGCCTCCGGCAGGCCCAGCTCGCGGGCCAGGTCGGCGGGGCTGCGCCCGGGCACGTAGTTGGGCAGCGCGTCCAGGTCGGCGCGGGTGAGCCGCAGCGGAGGCTGGTGACGTCCGGTGTCGGTCATGGGGTGTCTCCCGGGGGGTTGGCGCGGTCGCGCGGGGTGGTACGGGTGTCGGGCCTGGTACGGGGAAGCTGGACCACCACGGTCTGCGCGCGCTTGTCGTGCAGCGCCTGGCGCAGCGGCTGGTCGAAGAGCACGGAGACGGCGTCCATGAACTGGAGCAGCAGGCCGAAGCCGGCGCAGTACCAGAGCAGGGTGGGCAGGCCGAGGGTGGTCCAGCGCCGGGTGGCCCGGCCGAAGCCGAGCGGCTGGTCGGCCTCGACCGGCAGCGCCCGGATGCCCATCACGCGCTTGCCGAAGGTCTGCCCGCGGGCGGCCATCGAGGGCACCTCGTAGGCGAACCACAGCGCGGCGACGATCAGCACGATGGCGAGCCACAGCGCGTCGGTCTGCTGACCGGCGGGCGGTAGCGGCGCCGTGGTGGCGTCAGGCGTCTCGGCCCGCCGCCAGGCCTCCCGAAGAGGGGGAGCGAGTTCACCGAGGAGGCGCCACACGAACCAGCCGTTCACCGCGACGTTGAGCAGGAACAGCACGAAGATGTCAATGAGGCGGGCGACCAGCCGGGCGCCGTACGAGGCGAGCGGGAGCCCGTGCGGGCGCGGCAGGGGGGGCCGCGCCGGCCACGACGGGTACGGCCAGCCCGGCGGCGGCCCCGGCGGCTGGCCGGGCGCGGGCGGGTGGCCCGGCCACTGCCCCGGCCCGCCGACCGGCTGCCCCGGGTACGGCCCGGCACCCGGTTGCCCCCGGTACGGCGCGCCGACCGGCTGTCCCGCGGCTGGCCCGGGACCGGGCTGCCCCAGATAGCCACCCGGGGCGCCCGGGTGCGGGGTGGGCGCCGGCGCGGCGGCGGGGGCCGGCTCGGGCGACGGCGGGCCCTCGGGTGGGGTGGCGTCGACCGGGATCGGCGCGCCGATCCACCCCTCGCCGTCCCAGTACCGTCGGGTCTCGGGGTCGGCGGGGTCGACGTACCAGCCCGGTTGCACGCTCACGGTGCAACCTTAACGACGACGGTGCCGGCGAACTTGTCGTGCAGGCACTGCTGCCAGGGCTTGTCCCAGAGCTGCCACAACCCGTCGGCGTAGTTCGCGAAGGGCACCAGCGAGCCGGCGACGAACTCCACCAGGTACCGCTTGCCGAGGACGCCCCGGGTGAGGGGCGCCGTCGGATCGAGCGGGACGATGCGCAGCTTCATCAGCTTCTTGCCGAGCGTCTGGCCGGTCCGGCGGGCGTACTCGACGTGGTAGAGCCAGTAGAAGACGAGCAGCACCAGCAGCAGTCCCGCCTCGGCGAGCAGCATCGGCAGGAAGAAGTCGGTCAGCATCGTCCCCGGGTCGGGCGGGGGCACCGTCCCGTCCGGGGCGACCGTCATCATCTCGCTGAACATCCGGAACCAGAGCCAGAGGAAGACCGGCAGGAAGAGCACCATGGCCAGGGCGGTCGCCACCGCGGTGTCGATCAGCCAGGCCACCAGCCGCTCGCCGAAGCCGGCCAGGGGCTGCCCGTTGGGTGCCAGGGTGGGCGGCACGAGACCGGGGTGCGGGGCGTACCCCGGGGGTGGCGGCGGGTAGCTCGGCAGCCCGGCGTACGTGGGCGGGGCGTACTGGACGGGTGGCCCGTACGCGGGTCCGGCGGGCGGCGCGAAGCCGCCGCCCGCGGGCGGGGGCCCGGCGGGCGGCGGCGGGGTGTTCGGGGGAGGCTGCGTCACGCCGACAGTGTTACAGGTTGCCGCGCTTCTCCTGCTCCCGCTCGATCGCCTCGAACAGGGCCTTGAAGTTGCCCTTGCCGAAGCCGAGCGAGCCGTGCCGCTCGATCAGCTCGAAGAAGACGGTCGGGCGGTCCTGCACCGGCTTGGTGAAGATCTGGAGCAGGTAGCCGTCCTCGTCCCGGTCGACCAGGATCTTGCGGGCCTTCAGCTCCTCGATCGGCACCCGCACCTGGCCGATCCGGGCACGCAGCTCCGGGTCGTCGTAGTAGGAGTCGGGGGTGTCCAGGAACTCGACGCCGGCGGCCCGCATCGCGTCGACGCTGGCCAGGATGTCGTTGGTGGCGACGGCGATGTGTTGGGCGCCCGCGCCCTGGTAGAACTCCAGGTACTCGTCGATCTGCGACTTCTTGCGAGCGACGGCCGGCTCGTTGAGCGGGAACTTCACCTTGCGGGTGCCGTTCGCGACCACCTTGCTCATCAGGGCGGAGTAGTCGGTCGCGATGTCGTCACCGATGAACTCGGCCATGTTGCTGAAGCCCATGACGCGCTTGTAGAACTCGACCCACTCGTCCATCCGGCCCAGCTCCACGTTGCCGACCACGTGGTCGACGGCCTGGAAGAAGCGCTTCGGCTGGATGCCCGCGTCGATCATCGGCTGCCGGTCCACGATCGGCCCGCGGGCCACGAAGCCGGGCAGGAACGGGCCGGTGTAGCGGGACCGGTCGACCAGGGTGTGCCGGGTGTCGCCGTACGCGGCGATGGCCGCCAGCCGGACGGTGCCGTGCTCGTCGCTGACGTCGTGCGGCTCCACCAGGCCGGTGGCGCCCTGCGCGGTGGCGTGCGCGTAGGCGGCGTCCACGTCCGGCACCTCCAGCGCGATGTCGGAGACGCCGTCGCTGTGCTTCGCCACGTGCTCGGCGCCCTCGGCGTCGGGGCGGACCGTGCCGGTCAGCACGAACCGGGCCGAGCCGCTGGTCAGCACGTACTGGGCGTGGTCCCGGTAGCCCTGCTCCGGGCCCCGGTAGGCGACGCAGGTCATGCCGAACGCGGTGGAGTAGTAGTGCGCGGCCTGCTTGGCGTTGCCGACCAGGAAGTGCACGTGGTCGAGGCCCTTGACCGGGAACGGGTCCCGGGTGATGTCGTGGTCGACCGCGCCGACGAGGGCGTCGACGTCAACCTCCTCGGTCGACTGGGGTCGGTCGATCGCCTGGGTCATGGTGGCCTCCCTTGCGTACCGGCCGGCCTGGTGGGCCGCCGTCGGTGAGCTGTTGTGGCGAGGATCGCTTTCCCCCCGACCGTTGGGCAACAGTTGGCTGAAATCCTGGTCAGGTTGTGCATTCGGTAAAGTGAAGCCCCATGAACGCTAGTCAGGGTGTACAGCTCGACGAGCTGGACGCACGGCTTCTCACGTTGCTCGCCGAGGAGCCACGGATCGGGGTGCTGGAGTGCTCCCGCCGGCTCGGGGTGGCCCGGGGCACCGTCCAGGCCCGGCTCGACAAGCTGGTCGACCGGGGGGTGATCGGCGGCTTCGGCCCGGACATCTCCCCGGCGGCGATCGGCTTCGGGGTGACCAGCTTCGTCACCCTGGAGATCAGCCAGCGGCACGGCCACGACCCGGTGACCGCCCACCTGGCCGCCATCCCCGAGGTGCTGGAGGCGCACACCATCACCGGCTCCAGCGACCTGCTCTGCCGGATCGTGGCCCGGTCGAACACCGACCTCCAGCGGGTGATCGACCAGATCGTCAGCTCCGAGGGGATCCGGCGCGCCTCCACCATCATCGCCCTGGCCGAGCAGATCCCCTACCGCACGCTCCCCCTGGTCCGCTCCGCCGCCCGCTGAAAGGAAGGGCCCCTGCTCACGCCGCTTGACCCGGCGCCGAGGCGCAGAAAGCGGCGCGACACGCATCCGCGAGGGCTCGGCAGCGCGGTGATCGTCGCTACCGTGTGCGGTGTGAAGGGCCTTGGGGTACGCGGCTGGTTGCTGCTCGGGCTCATCACCGTGGTCGTGCTCGCCGCCACGGGAGTGTGGAACCCGTTCCCGACCATGTGGGACTGGGTCGACCGGAGCGAGCCGATCGCCGAGCCGAACGTGGTCTGGCAGCAGCGGGTCGGCGGCACGCCGAGAAGCGTCACCATCGCCGGCGACACCGTGATCGTCGAGCAGCGTACCCGGATCGAAGCGCGCAGCCTGGCCACCGGCACCCAGCTCTGGGAGCGCAAGGCCGACTGGGCGGCGGTCGCGGGCGGCGACCGGGACCCGGTCGTCGCCGTGGGCAAGCTCCTGGTCAAGGGGTACGAGGTGCTCGACCCGGCCACCGGCGTGGTACGCCGCAGCGACGACCGGGCGGTGGCCGTCTGGACGTACCGGGACCTGCTGCTCGACGCCCGCTGCGTGGCGGCCACCGACTGCACGCTGCGGGCCTTCGAGCCGCGCGGGAGCCAGCCCCTGTGGACGGCGTTCCTGCCCGGGGTGCACAGCGGGATGCTCGCCGACAACCCGGAGCTGCTCGGCACCCGGCGGTTGGGCGCGCCGCGCATCGACGGCGGGGTGGCCGGACCGGAGGCCGTCCCGCCGCTGCTCGGCTTCCCGGTCGACGGGCGGGTGCACGTGGTGGACACCGCGACCGGCCGGGTGCTGCAGAACGTCCAGCCGGGCCGGGAGGAGCGGCTGGCGGTGATCGGTGGCCGGCTGCTCCGGATCGCCGCCACCTCGCGCGACGGGAGCTGCTACTTCGTCATCACCGCGGTCGACCCGGCCACCGGCCGGGAGGTGTGGCGGCGCGCCGGGGTGAACCTGCGGACCGCCGACTACGCCGGCTGTGTGCAGCGGGAGGACCCGCAGGGCGCCCGGAACGTGCTCATCGGGGTCGCCCCGGACGGCCGCGAGGCGGTGATCGACGGGTACGACGGCCGGCTGCTCCAGGTCGGCGCGGACGGGGAGAAGCTGCTCGCCGTCGACGACCGCTACGCGCTGGTGCGCAGCGCCGACAAGCGGACCATCCTCGGGCGGGAGCTGTCCGTGGACCGGACCGCCTGGACCCGGCCGGCCGGCGGGAAGAGCGGCGCGGCGCTCACCCCGTACGCGGCGGTGATCGCCGAGGAGAAGCCGGCCCGGCTGATCGCGGTCGACCCGGCCAGCGGGCGCGAGCTGGTGGTGCTGCGCACCTCGGCGAAGGCCCTGGCCGTCGGCCCGTACGGCATGATCATCGGCGAGGGCCGGGAGATCGGGTACGTCCGCTGGGGCACCGCCGGTTCCGTCCCGCCGCCGGCCCAGGGCGGCGTGCCCGGGCCGAACCCGGGCGGGACCTTCCTGCCCCCGTCCGACCAGGGCAGCTGCGGACCGAAGAAGGAACTCTGCCAGCCGGGGAGCGGCGCCGGATGAGAGCGGCGTCCCAGGAGGCCCCCGGCGGGTGTCACCGATCGACGCGCCTGCCCTAGGCTTTTCCGTCATGAGCAGTGCCGCCGCGTTCTCGTACGCCCCCTTGCTGCCGACCGGTCCCGACCAGACCGAGTACCGCCTGGTCACCGACGAGGGCGTCGACGTCGTCAACGGCCCGGGTGGCCGTCGGTTCCTCACCGTGGAGCCGACCGCGCTGACCGCGCTGACCGCCGAGGCGATGCACGACATCGCCCACTTCCTGCGCCCGGCGCACCTGGCCCAGCTCCGGTCGATCATCGACGACCCGATGGCCTCGCCGAACGACCGGTTCGTCGCGCTGGACCTGCTGCGCAACGCCAACATCGCCGCCGGTGGCGTGCTGCCCATGTGCCAGGACACCGGCACCGCGATCGTGATGGGCAAGCGCGGGCGGCACGTGCTCACCGACGGCACCGACGCCGAGGCCATCTCGCGCGGCGTCTACCAGGCGTACACCCGGCTGAACCTGCGCTACTCGCAGCTCGCCCCGCTGACCATGTGGGAGGAGCGGAACACCGGCAGCAACCTGCCCGCCCAGGTGGAGCTCTACGCCGAGGACCCGGAGGGGCACGCCGACGCGTACAAGTTCCTCTTCATGGCCAAGGGCGGCGGCTCGGCCAACAAGTCGTACCTCTACCAGGAGACCAAGGCGCTGCTGAACCCGACGCGGATGTTGCAGTTCCTGGAGGAGAAGCTGCGGCTCATCGGCACCTCGGCCTGCCCGCCCTACCACCTGGCCATCGTCATCGGCGGCACCTCCGCCGAGTACGCGCTGAAGACCGCCAAGTACGCCTCCGCGAAGTACCTGGACAGCCTGCCCACCTCCGGCTCGATGAGCGCGCACGGCTTCCGGGACCTGGAGCTGGAGGCCCAGGTGCTGGAGCTGACCCGCAACTTCGGCATCGGTGCGCAGTTCGGCGGCCGCTACTTCTGCCACGACGTACGCGTGGTCCGGCTGCCCCGGCACGGTGCCTCCTGCCCGGTCGCCATCGCCGTCTCCTGCTCCGCGGACCGGCAGGCGGTCGCAAAGATCACCCCGTCGGGCGTCTGGCTGGAGCGCCTCGAGACCGACCCGGCCCGCTACCTACCGGACGTCACCGACGCGCAGCTGGACACCTCCGAGGTCGTCCGGGTCGACCTGAACCGGCCGATGGACGAGATCCGCGCCGAGCTGTCCAAGTACCCGGTGAAGACCCGGCTCTCGCTGACCGGCCCCCTCGTGGTGGCCCGGGACATCGCGCACGCCAAGATCGCCGAGCGGCTGGACGCGGGCGAGCCGATGCCGCAGTACCTGCGCGACCACGCCGTCTACTACGCCGGCCCGGCCAAGACCCCGGAGGGCTACGCCTCCGGCTCGTTCGGCCCGACCACCGCCGGCCGGATGGACGCCTACGTGGAGAAGTTCCAGGCGGCCGGCGGCTCGACGGTGATGCTGGCCAAGGGGAACCGCTCCGCCCAGGTCACCCGCTCCTGCCAGCAGCACGGCGGCTTCTACCTCGGCTCGATCGGTGGCCCCGCCGCCCGGCTCGCCCAGGACTGCATCAAGCACGTCGAGGTGCTCGAATACCCGGAGCTGGGCATGGAGGCGGTCTGGAAGATCGAGGTGGAGGACTTCCCGGCCTTCATCGTGGTCGACGACAAGGGCAACGACTTCTTCGCCGAGGTCACCAAGCCGGTGCTCACCGTCGGCCGGCGCTGACCTCGGCACGTACGCGAAAGGGGCGCCGGGCGGGGATCCCCGCCCGGCGCCCCCTTCCTGTCGTTCGTCGACATCGGTGCGCCCGCCCGCAGGTTCACGGGTCGGGCGCACCGCCCCCGTCGGATGCCGTCACCGACAACCAGGAAACGAGTGTCGGCGGCATCGCTGTCGATCCGCTATCAGATCGCTATCGCCTCACCGGAGCGGTCCGTGGGCCGGGCGCTACGCTGCTGGAGGTTGCACAGGATGGCTGCGGGGGCGCGGATGCGGTTCGGGATCCTGGGACCCTTGCGGGTGGGTGCGGGTGAAGCCACCGTCACCGCAGGTCGGGACCGGACCGTCCTCGCCATGCTGCTGTTGCGCGCCGGCCGGGTGGTTCCGGTCGAGGAACTGATCGACGCGGTCTGGGAGGACCACCCGCCGGCCACCGCCCGGACCCAGCTTCAGATCTGCGTGTCGCGACTGCGACAGCGGCTCTCGCTGCTCGGGATGTCCCCGGAGGTCATCGTCCGGGACCCGGTCGGCTACGGCGTCTGGGTCGAGCCGGACGAGCTGGACGCCCTGGTCTTCGCCCGCGAGGTCGAGACCGGCCGGGCCGCGCTGGCCGCCGGGCAGCCCACCGAGGCGCGGCGGCGTTACCGCGCCGCGCTCGCGCTCTGGCGTGGGCCTGCGCTGGCCGGGATCGCCAGCCGGACCGTACGCCGCCGGGCGCAGGCGCTCGACGAGCAGCGCCTGACGGCGCTGGAGGAGTGCGTCGACGTCGAGCTCCGGCTGGGGCAGGCGGCGGACCTGATCGACGAGCTGGCCGAGAGCGTGGAGCGTGAGCCGCTACGGGAACGGCTGCGCGGGCAGCTCATGCTCGCCCTCTCCGCGGTCGGGCGGCAGGCCGACGCGCTCGCCGTCTATCGGGAGGGCCGCCGGATCTACGCCGAGGAGCTGGGCATCGAGCCCGGTGCGGCGTTGCAGGAGCTGCACCAGCGGCTGCTGACCGGCGACGTCACCGCGAGCGGGCCGGAGCTGCCCCGCGTCGCGTCGGTGCGGTCACTGCCGCGGGCGATCAGCGACTTCACCGGCCGGGAGCAGACGGTGGTCCGGCTGGTCAAGGAGATCGCCGAGGAGGGCGCCCGGGTCCAGCTCATCGACGGGATGGCTGGCAGCGGCAAGACCACCCTCGCGGTGCACGTGGCGAGCGCCCTCGGCGACCGGTTCCCGGACGCGCAGCTCTTCATCGACCTGCACGGGCACAGCGAGCGCGCGCCGGTGACCCCGGCGGCGGCGGTGGACACCCTGCTCGGGCAGCTCGGCGTGCCGCCCAGGCGGATCCCGGTCGACCTGGAGGGGCGGCTGGCGGTGTGGCGTACCGAGTTGGCCAACCGCCGGGCCGTGGTGGTGCTCGACAACGCGGCCAGCGCCGCCCAGGTGGCGCCCCTGCTGCCCAACGGGCCGGAGAACCTCGTCCTGGTCACCAGCCGACGGCGGCTGATCGGGCTCGACGGCGGGCGGCCCTCGTCGCTGCCGGTGCTGGACCTGGACGAGGCCGTCGAGATGCTCGGCCGGGTGGCCGGCCCGGAGCGGGTGGCCGCCGAACCGGCGGCCGCGGCGGAGGTCGTCCGCCGTTGCGGTCACCTGCCACTGGCGATCCGGTTGGCGGGTGCCCGGCTGGCCCACCGTCCACGCTGGCGGGTCGCCGACCTGGCGGCGCGGCTGGCCGCCCGGCGGGACCCGCTGGCCGAGCTCGCGGCCGGCGAGCGCTCGGTCGGTCAGGCCTTCGCGCTGTCGTACGCCCAGGTGTCGGCGCCGGCGCAGCGGCTGTTCTGGCTGCTCGGGCTGCATCCCGGGGGGCGGTTCGACAGCGGGGTGGCCGCGGCGCTGGTCGAGCTGCCGCTGACCGAGGCGCAGGACCTGCTCGACGAGCTGGTGGACGCGCACCTGGCCGAGGAGGTGGAGCCGGGCCGATACCGGCTGCACGATCTGCTGCGCGAGTACGCCCGCATGGTGCTGACCGAGCCGGCGCGGGCCGCTGATCGCCGAGCCGGCGTGGCCCGGCTGCTCGACCACTACCTGTACGTCGCCACCGCGATCGCCCGGACGACCGAGCCCAGCCCCGGTATCGAGGACGTGCACCACCTGCCCCCGCCGCCGCGCCCCGATCTCCTCGCGGCGGGCCAGGAGCTCGGCCGTCCCTGGCTCGACGAGAACCGCTCCACGATGACTGCCCTGGTCCGGCTGGCCGAGACCGAGGGCTTCCTCCGGCACTGCTGGCAGCTGGCTCGCGCGCCATGGTGGTTCAACTTCCACGGCGGGCACCTCGATGAACTGGTCGAGACGCACACGATCGCGATGCGGGCCGCGCAGCAGCTACGCGACGAAGAGGCGATGGCGTTGACCGCGAACCGTCTCGCCGCGACGTACAACCGGTTGGCCCGTTTCACCGAGGCGATCCGGTTGATGGAGGGCGTCGTCGACCGTTACCGCCGGCTCGGCCGGCGGCGCGAGACGGTGCACCATCTGATCAATGTGGCTGGCGCCCATGTCAGCAGCAACGAGTACCGACGCGGCCTCGCGTGCCTCGACGAGGTGCTCGATCTGGGGTTGCTGCCGGAAGACGTCGCGGCGAGGCTGCCGAACCTGCTCAACAACCGATCGCTGGTCCTGACCCTCCTGGGCCGCTATGCCGAGGCCCTCCGGGACGCCCGGCACCACCTTCTGCTCGGCCGACGGAACGGCGATCCGTGGCATGTGGCCAACGCGACCGGCCACCTCGGGATGATCCGGCGTCGGATGGGTGACCGGAGGCAGGCACGCCGGTTGCTTCAGGCGGCGCTCGTGCTCAAACGCGAAAACGGTAACCGGTCCGGCGAGGGCGAGCTGCTCAACGAGCTCGGGGTGCTGGAGCGCGAGGAGGGCCGCCCCGGCCCGGCGGCGACCCGGCACCGCGACGCGCTCGTGGCGATGATCCACGCCGGGGATCGGATCGGGCAGTACGCCTCGCGCAACCTGCTGGGCCGCGCCCTCCTCGAGCAGGGCGACGCGGCGAGCGCGCTGGACCTGCACCGCCGGGTGCTCGACCAGGCCACCGCGCTCGGCGCCCGCTACGAGCAGGCTCGGGCGCTCGACGGCCTGGCCCGCTGCCTGCGCGACACCGACCCGGGTGAGGCCCGCGCCTTCGCCGGCCGGGCGCTGACCCTGTTCCGGCAGATCGAGTCCCCGGACCGGCGGGCGACCGAGGAGCTGCTCGCCGAGCTGGACTGACCGATCATCTGCGGGTCGGCGTGGAGCGCGGCAGGATGGTACGCGTGACGACTCCAGAGGCGACCGGCTACCGGATCGAACGCGACTCGATGGGTGAGGTGGAGGTGCCCGCCGAGGCGCTGTGGCGGGCGCAGACCCAGCGTGCGGTGCAGAACTTCCCGATCTCCGGCCGGGGCCTCGAACCCGCCCAGATCAAGGCCCTCGCGCAGATCAAGGGGGCGGCCGCCCAGGTGAACGGCGAGCTGGGGGTGATCGGTGCGGACGTGGCCGAGGCGATCGCCACCGCCGCCGCGCACGTCGCCGACGGCGGCTACGACGACCAGTTCCCGGTCGACGTCTTCCAGACCGGCTCCGGCACGTCGTCCAACATGAACGCCAACGAGGTGATCGCCACGCTGGCCAGCCGCGAGCTGGGCCGCAACGTCCACCCGAACGACGACGTCAACGCCTCGCAGTCCAGCAACGACGTCTTCCCGACCTCGATGCACCTGGCCGCCACCCAGTTCGTGGTGGAGGATCTGATCCCGTCGTTGCGGCACCTGGCCGGGGCGTTGGAGGAGAAGGCGGCCGAGTTCGAAACCGTGGTGAAGGCCGGGCGTACCCACCTGATGGACGCCACCCCGGTCACCCTGGGCCAGGAGTTCGGCGGGTACGCCGCGCAGGTCCGCTACGGCGTGGAGCGGCTGGAGGCGACGCTGCCCCGGCTGGCCGAACTGCCGCTCGGCGGCACGGCGGTGGGCACCGGCATCAACACGCCGTTCGGTTTCGCGGCCAAGGTGATCGAGCGGCTGCGCGCCTCGACCGGCCTGCCGCTGAGCGAGGCGCGCAACCACTTCGAGGCGCAGGGCGCCCGGGACGCGCTGGTGGAGACCTCGGGCCAGCTCCGGACCATCGCGGTCGGTCTCTACAAGATCGCCAACGACGTCCGCTGGATGGGTTCCGGCCCGCGCGCCGGCCTGCGGGAGCTGCGCATCCCCGACCTTCAGCCCGGCTCGTCGATCATGCCGGGCAAGGTGAACCCGGTGGTCGCCGAGGCGATGCGGCAGGTCTGCGCGCAGGTGATCGGCAACGACGCCGCGGTGGCGTTCGCCGGCTCGCAGGGCGACTTCGAGCTGAACGTGATGCTCCCGGTGATGGGCCGCAACCTGCTGGAGTCGATCAAGCTGCTGGCCGCGTCGAGCCGGCTCTTCGCCGACCGCCTGGTGGTCGGCCTGGTCGCGGACGCCGAGGTCTGCCTGTCGTACGCCGAGGGCTCGCCGTCGATCGTCACCCCGCTCAACCGCCACCTCGGCTACGACGAGGCCGCCTCGATCGCCAAGGAGGCGCTGGCCAAGCAGACCTCCATCCGGGAGGTGGTGATCGCGCGGGGCCACGTCGACTCGGGCAAGCTCAGCGAGGCCCAGCTCGACGAGGCGCTCGACCTGCTGCGGATGACCCACCCCTGAGTCAGGGCGGTCCCCGCCGCCGACCGCGGGTCGGGATATCCGGTCGACCCGGGCCGGGTCCGACCGGCATGATCCGCCGGTGAGCGGAGATGGCGGGACGGTGCTGGCGACCGGGCGGCTGCGGCTGCGCCGGTTCACCGCGGACGACGTGAACCACCTGGTGGAGCTGGACAGCGACCCGGAGGTGATGCGTTTCCTGACGGGCGGCCAGCCGACCCCGGCCGAGGTGGTCCGGGCCGAGCACCTGCCCCGACTGCTGGCCCGGTACGACCGCCAGCCCGGTCTCGGCCGGTGGGCCGCGCTCGACCGGATCACCGACGAGTTCCTCGGCTGGCTGGCGCTCGACCCCTCCGCGAACGGCACCGAGGCGGAGCTGGGCTATCGGCTGCGCCGCTCGGCGTGGGGCCGAGGGTTGGCCACGGAGGGCGCCCGGGCGCTGGTCCGGCACGCGTTCGACGTGGTGGGCGTGCGGCGGGTGTGGGCGGAGACGATGGCGGTCAACGACCGGTCGCGGGCGGTCATGGCGCGCGCCGGGCTGCGGTACGTGCGTACCTTCCACCTGACCTTCGACGACCCGATCCCGGGGACCGAGCACGGCGAGGTCGAGTACGAGCTGCTCCGGGCGGACTGGCCGGCGGTGCGTCAGGAGTGGGACGCGGCCCTGCGGGCGCGGTAGGCGGTGACGGCGGCGCGGTTGCCGCAACCGGCGTCGCAGAACCGGCGGGACCGGTTCTTCGAGAGGTCCACCAGCACGTTGTCGCAGTCCGGGTGTTCACAGGTGCGCAGCCGGCCCAGCTCGCCGGTGCGGACCAGGTCGGCCATCGCCATGGCGGCCTCGACCGCCATCCGGGTCGCCAGCGGCGCGTCCCGGGGCACGGCGTGCAGGTGGTACGGCTCGTCGTCGTGCCGGATGAGCTGGGGCAGCGCGTGGGAGTCGCGGAGCAGCGCGTTGACGATCGCCACCAGCTCGTCGATGTCGACGTCCCAGAGCCGGCGGAGCCGGGAGCGCAGGGCGCGGACCTCGCGCAGCTCGGCGTCGGTGTGCTCGTGCCGGCCGGTCCAGGAGTGCGCGGTGAAGAACCCGTCGAGCGCGGCGACGTCGGGCAGCCCCTCCCGGTCCGGGCCGGCGGTGTTGACCAGCGCGGCGGCGGCGACCAGGGCGCACTCGGTGTCATGAGCAAAGAGCAACTTGACTCCTGTCAGGGTGCCAGCCTAGCGTCATCAGCATAACCACGTTTGACTCATGACCGCTCGGTCGGACCAAGGAGTTGTCGATGCGTGAACGGCCCGGCGTCGGCCTCGGCCTCGCCCTGCTCTCCGCGCTCACCTTCGCCACCTCGGGCTCCTTCGCCCGCCCGCTGATCACCGGTCAGTGGTCGGCCGAGGCGGTGGTGCTGGCCCGGGTCGGCATCGCCGCGCTGGTGCTGGCCCTGCCTGCCCTGCTGGCGCTGCGCGGGCGGTGGCCGGTGCTCCGGCGCAACGCCGGCACGATCGTCGTGTTCGGACTGCTCGGGGTGGCGCTGGCCCAGGCGTGCTTCTTCAACGCCGTCCGCTACCTGCCGGTCGGCGTCGCGCTGCTGCTGGAATACCTCGGCATCGTCCTGGTGGTCGGCTGGATGTGGCTGGTCCACGGCCAGCGGCCCCGGCTGCTCACCGTCGCCGGTTCGCTGACCGCCCTCTGCGGGCTGGTGTTCGTGCTGGACCTGACCGGCGCCGGCCGGCTCGACCCGGTCGGGGTGCTCTGGGGGCTCGGCGCCGGGGTCGGCCTCGCCGGCTACTACGTGATCGCCGGCCGGGTCGACGCCGCGCTGCCGTCGGTGGTGATGGCGAGCGGTGGCATGGCCGTCGGTGCCCTGGTGCTGCTCGTGCTCGGGGTGGTCGGGGCGCTCCCGCTGCGGGCCGGCACCGCGGACGTCGCCTTCGCCGGGCACCGGATGAGCTGGCTGGTGCCGATCGCCGGCCTGTCGCTGATCGCCGCGGTGGTCGCCTACCTGACCGGGGTCGCCGGGGCCCGGCTGCTCGGGGCGCGGCTGTCGTCCTTCGTCGGGCTGACCGAGGTGATGTTCGCGGTGCTGATCGCCTGGCTGGTGCTGAGCGAGCTGCCGACCGCCGTCCAGCTGCTCGGCGGGGCGCTGATCGTGGTCGGGGTCGCCCTGGTGCGGCTGGACGAACTGCGCGGCGGGCGTCCCGAGCCGGTCGAGGAGCGGGCCGACGAGCCGGTGCTGACGTGAGCGGCGTGCTGCGCGTGGTGGTCTTCGACGCCGACGACACCCTGCTCGACCTGCGCCCGGCGGTGACCGGCGGGCTGGTGGCCGTACTCGAGGAGATGCGGCGGCTGGCCCCGGCGGCGGCCGGGCTGTCCCTGGCGGACCTGGTGTCCGACTGGCACGCGGTCTTCGGCGAGCGGAGCGCGGCGCCGGCGGACCTCGCCGCGGCGCTCGGCACGGTCGCCGCGAACAGCCCGGCCGGCGACGCCGTGGTGGACGCGTAGTCGGCAGCGTTCTCCGGGGCGGGGCCGCCACCCCGGCCGCGGTCAGCGCAGCGCCGCGGCGACGGCCTCGGCGGCCGCGCTCACCTGGGCGCCGACCGTCCCGACATCGAGCGGGGCGAGGGCCACCACGCCCACGCTCGCCTCCAGCCCGGCCACCCCGAGCACCGGGGCGGCCACCCCGTACGCCCCGGACTGCAACTCCCCGGTGCTGCTCACCGGCCCGGCCTGCCCGGCCCGACCGGCGAGGATGGCGCGTCCCGCCGCCCCCCGCTCCAGCGGGTGCCGCGACCCGGTCCGGTACGCCACGTGGAACGACGTCCAGCTCGGCTCCACCACCGCGAGGGCGACCCCCTCGCCGCCCTCCACCACGGTCAGGTGGGCCGTCGCGCCGGCCTGCTCGGCCAGCCGGCGCAGCGCGGGCAACGCCCCCTCGGCGAGCAGCGGCTGGGCCCGCCGGGCCAGGTGCAGCACGCCGGCGCCGAGCCGCAGCCGGCCCTCCCCGTCGCGGCGCAGCATGCCGTGCCCGGTCAACGCGCCGACCAGCCGGTAGACCGCCGCGCGGCCGATGCCCAGCCGGTTCGCCGCCTCGGTGACGGTCAGCCCGCCCGGCGCGTCCGCGACCAGGTGCAGCAGGCGCAGCCCCCGCTCCAGGGTCTGCGCCGTCTCCGGTGCGCGCGCCGCCGTGTCCACAGCACGCAGCGTACGAGACAGCTCCGGGCAGCTTCCAAATGTGCGGACGGCTACCCTTGTACGGTGACGCTACGCCTGTATGACACCGCCACCCGATCGGTGCGGGACTTCGTCCCGCGGGAATCCGGCAAGGTGGGGGTCTACCTGTGTGGTCTCACCCTCCAGGCCCCGCCGCACATCGGTCACCTTCGCTCCGGGGTCAACTACGACGTGCTGCGCCGCTGGCTGATCGCGTCCGGCTTCGAGGTCACCTTCATCCGCAACCTGACCGACATCGACGACAAGATCCTGGTCAAGGCGATGGAACAGGGCCGGCCGTTCTGGTCGATCGCCTACGTCAACGAGCAGATCCTCGCCGGGTCCTACCGGGCGCTGAACGTGCTGCCGCCGACGTACGAGCCGCGGGCCACCGGGCACATCCCGGAGATGCACCAGCTCATCGCGCGGTTGATCGAAACCGGTCACGCCTACCCGGCCACCGACGGCTCCGGCGACGTCTACTTCGACGTGGCCTCCTGGCCCGCGTACGGGTCGCTCTCCGGGCAGTCGCCGGAGGACATGCAGTCCGCCGGGGACGCCCCCGAGCGCGGCAAGCGCGACCCGCGCGACTTCGCCCTCTGGAAGGGCGCCAAGCCGGACGAGCCGGCGGACGCCTACTGGCCGTCGCCGTGGGGCCGGGGCCGCCCCGGCTGGCACATCGAGTGCTCCGCGATGTGCTGGCGCTACCTGGGCGCCGAGTTCGACATCCACGGCGGCGGGCTCGACTTGACCTTCCCGCACCACGAGAACGAGATCGCCCAGTCGCAGGCGGCCGACCTGCCGTTCGCCCGCTACTGGGTGCACCACGGCCTGCTCGGCATCGGCGGCACCAAGATGGGCAAGTCGCTGGGGAACACCCTCGACCTCGACTACGTGGCGTCCCTCGGCGTGCGCCCCGTGGAGCTGCGTTACTACTACGCCGCCGCGCACTACCGGTCCCGCATCGACTACTCCGAGGACGCGCTGCGTGAGGCCGCGGTCGCCTACCGGCGGATCGAGGGCTTCGTGCAGCGCGCCGCCGAGCGGGTCGGCGCCGGGCCGCTCGGCGAGCTGCCGGCCGGCTTCGTCGCGGCGATGGACGACGACCTCAACACCTCGGCCGCCCTGGCCGTCCTGCACGACCTCCTGCGGGACGGCAACAACGCGCTGACGAGCGGCGACGATGTGACGGTCGGCACGGTATTGGCCGCCGTCCGCAGCATGCTGGATATCCTCGGCGTCGACCCCCTGGACCCGGCCTGGACCGGCGGCGGCCGCGCGGGCGACCTGCGCGGCGTGGTGGACTCCCTGATCGCGCTCGCCTTGGAGCAGCGCGCCCAGGCCCGCAGCCGCAAGGACTGGGCCGCCGCCGACGCCGTACGCGACCAGCTCAAGCAGGCCGGCGTGGTGGTCGAGGACACCCCCCAGGGCCCCCGTTGGACTATTGGAGAGCAGGACTGATGGCCGGCAACTCGCAGCGCCGTGGCCGACGGCTGACGCCGAAGGCGGGTGCCCCGAAGGGCTCCGGCGGCAAGGGCCGGGACGCCCTCGCGGGCCGGGGCCGCACCCTGCCCGCCGACGAGCGACCCTGGCACAAGGCGTACTCGGGCACCGAGAAGCTGCCCCAGCGCACCGCCTGGAAGCAGGACAAGGAGCGCCGCTCGGCGGCCGAGGAGGGGCGCGCGCCCAAGATCGGCCAGCCCGGCACCAAGGACACCACCTGGGGCAAGGGCAGCCGCGCCGGCGTCCCGCTGAAGGGCGGCAAGGGCAAGGCCCCGGGCCGGGGTGGCCCCCGGGTCGCCCCGGGCCGCAAGTCGACCCCGGCGAAGGACAGCCCCGAGCTGCTGGTCGGCCGGAACCCGGTGCTCGAGTCGCTGCGCACCCAGGTGCCGGCGACCGCCCTCTACACCGCCCAGGGCATCGACATCGACGACCGGGTCAACGAGATCGTCCGGACCGCCGCCGACCGGGGCATCGCGATCCTGGAGGTCAGCCGGGCCGAGCTGGACCGGATGACCGGCGGCGTGCTGCACCAGGGCGTCGGGCTGCAGGTGCCGCCGTTCGCCTACGAGCCGTTCGAGGACATGATCGCGGCCGCCCTGGAGCAGGCCTGCCCACTGCTGGTCGCGCTGGACGGGGTCACCGACCCGCGTAACCTCGGCGCGGTCATCCGGTCCGCCGCCGCGTTCGGCGCCCAGGGCGTCTTCGTGCCGGAGCGGCGGGCCGCCGGGATCACCGCGACCGCCTGGCGGACCAGCGCCGGCGCGGCCGCGCGGGTGCCGGTCGCCCAGGTCACCAACCTGACCCGGTCGCTGAAGGCGTGCAAGGACGCCGGCTTCGTCGTGGTCGGCCTGGACGCCGACGGCGAGACCGACCTGTACGACCTGGAGGCCGCGGTCGGCCCGCTGGTCGTGGTGGTCGGCTCGGAGGGGCGCGGGCTGTCCCGGCTGGTCGGCGAGACCTGTGACCTGACCGTGAGCATCCCGATGATCTCCGACGTCGAGTCGCTCAACGCCAGCGTCGCCGCCGCGGTCACCCTCGCCGAGGTCGCCCGCCGCCGCTCCGTCGAGGCGTAGTCACCCGAGGACACGAAAAGGGGCGGTCCGCCGTGGCGGACCGCCCCTTTCTTCGTACGTCAGATCCGGTTGCCGGTGGTGGCGTGGAAGACGTGGCTGCGGCCGGCGCGCGGCTTGACGAACACGGTGTCGCCCATGTTCGGCATGGAGCGGCGGTCGGTCCGGACAACGAAGCGCTCGGAGTTGCCGCCGAGCGCCGCGTGCCCGTAGACGTTGGCGTCGGAGCCGAGGTCCTCGACCAGCTCGACCACGACCGGCATGCCGCCCTCGGTCGGGCTGACCAGGTCGCAGTCCTCCGGACGGAAGCCGACGGTCACCTTGCCGTCGCCGCCCTCGGCGCGGGCCGCCTCGACCTGCTCACGGGTCAGCGGCACGAGCAACTCGGCGAACTCCGCGCCCTTCTCGGTGAGCGGCACGGTCTTGATGTTCATGGCCGGGGAGCCCATGAAGCCGGCGACGAAGACGTTGGCCGGGGTGTCGTAGAGCGCCCGCGGGGTGTCCACCTGCTGGAGGACGCCGTCGAGCATGACCGCGACCCGGTGCCCCATGGTCATGGCCTCGACCTGGTCGTGGGTCACGTACACGGTGGTGACGCCGAGCTTGGCCTGCAGCGACGCGATCTGCGTACGGGTCTGCACCCGCAGCTTGGCGTCGAGGTTCGACAGCGGCTCGTCCATGAGGAAGACCTGCGGCTCGCGGACGATCGCGCGGCCCATCGCGACTCGCTGGCGCTGACCGCCGGAGAGCGCCTTCGGCTTGCGGTTGAGGAAGTCCTCCAGCTGGAGCAGCGCGGCCGCCTCCTTGACCCGCCGGTCGATCTCCGACTTCGAGGTCTTGCGCAGCTTGAGCGCGAACGCCATGTTCTCGTACACCGTCATGTGCGGGTAGAGGGCGTAGTTCTGGAAGACCATCGCGATGTCGCGGGCCTTCGGCGGCAGGTGGGTGACGTCCCGGTCGTCGATGTAGATCGAGCCCTCGTCGACGTCCTCCAGGCCGGCGAGCATCCGCAGGCTGGTGGACTTGCCGCAACCGGACGGGCCGACCAGGACGAGGAATTCCCCGTCGCCGATCTCGAGGTCGAGTTGGTTGACCGCGGGGCGCTCGGTGCCCGGGTAGATCCGGGACGCCTTCGCATAGGTGACCGTAGCCATGGTGGAGCGCTTCCTTTCACCGGCAGGAACGTGCCGGACGATCCGAGTGAAGGAGCGGCCGGCACCCATGGTGCCGGCCAACGGGCGGTCGCCCGGCGGCCGAGGCCGACCGGAGTGTCGTCCGTGTCACTGCACGGTAAACGGGTTTTCCGACCCTGCCAAGACAGGGACCAGCCGGGTGCGACGGACGGCATACGCATTCCGGTCACCCGGGCACGGCCGGGGACCAATCTCCACGGCCGGTCGGCCGGTTCGGCATCGATCCGTCGGTCTTCAGGTCAGGAAATTGACGTTTTCCGTGCTCGGGAGCGCTGCCGAGCGGGTTTCTCGGACGTCAGTCGCTATGCTGACCACGACACCACGCGCCCCTGTAGCTCAGCTGGCCAGAGCACTCGCCTTGTAAGCGAGATGTCGCCGGTTCGATCCCGGCCGGGGGCTCCAAGTCTTCACCAGCCAAAACCCGCCCGGCATGCCCACTACTGGGCAACCGAGCGGGAGGCTGACATCCATTTCTGACATCAGTCGACCGGACCGAACGCCTCACCGAGCCTGCGCAGGGCCTCCGTCTGCTCTGCCATCCGGGTGTGGGCGTAGATCATCATCGTGACGTCGACGTGGGAATGGCCCGCAATGGCTTGAGTGATGTGCGGCGGAGTGCCGAGGCCCAGCAGGAGCGGGCTTGAGGTCGGTGACGTAGGCGGACAGCCAGGAGGACAGGTAGTCGGCGAGCTTCCACGCCCGGTCGGGCACGGGTATGCCGCGCTGGGATCTGGACTTCTGCCCCATTGGCTGGTAGAGCAGCACGCCGATTGGCGGGCTGGTCGACGTGTGAGGGCGGCTGAAGAGGCGCGGTACAAGCTGGCCCCCGAAGCCAACCAAGATCATGCCGTCGCCGGGCCGTCGAACGAGAACCAGCGGTGACCATCGCTGACCATCCATGTCACGGGTAGCGGCAGCTCACAGGCGCAGCCGACAGGTTTGATCGACTACGCCCGTGAACTAGATCAATACCGCTGGAAGTGAGTTCCGTGTCTACATGCTGGCGTGGCGGCGACCGGCGATTGTGCCGGCTGCAAGTGTGATCGCCATGACCGCCGCGAGGATGAGGATCGTGGTGACGGAGGTTCCCAGCTCCCACCCTGCTCGGTGGAAGTAGAGCTCGTAGGTGGCTTGCGCCAAGGCTGGCGCCAGGAGAAGCACCGAGGCGACGATGGGCATCCGTGCATCGACGGGTGCGGTGATGACGGCCAGTGCGGCGAACGCGTACAGGGACATCAGTGGTGCGTCCGACCAGCCGTTGATCGGGCTCGGCGTCAGAACGACGACTGCCAGTGCCCCGAGAACGGGCCAGGCCCACGGTTTGGCCACGGGCGCTCGGGGGGCTCGGAGCAGTGGCAGCAAGGCCAGCGAAGCCAGCAGCGCTGGCCAGCACTTGGGAACAATCGCGTACTGGAGGCTATGAGCCGACCAGAACCAGGACGATTGGTCCCACCAATTTGCCGACCAGTGTTGCGCGACCACGGTCGATATCGCCCCAGCGAATGCCAGTCGGTAGCTACCCCACGCCGCAGCGAAAAGCGCGATGGTCAGCAGCGCCGGAATGACGATGAACCACCATGTGTCGACGTTGTACGGGCCCTCCGACAGCATCGTCAGCAAGAATGAGATCGGGCCTCCGGCCCAGAGTGTCATGCCGTACACGAGCAGGGACAGCGTGGACAGTCGCAGCGCGGAGTGTCCCAGCGCCGATCGCGAGCCGAGACGGTCAACACCGGTGCGGGCGCGTAGCCCTCCGACCACGAGCGCCGCCGCTTCTCGAAGGTCCGGCCGCCGCCGCTGGTCAGCCGTGGCGAGGAGGGTTTCGAGCATCTCGTCGGCGCGATACTGCCGGTAGGCGCGGGGGTAGGCCCGCAGTAGCCAGCGGTAACGGCGCTCCAGCTCAGTCATGCCGGCACCACCCAACCCGCCGCAGGCGTCGAGCGGACGGAACGGTCACGAACGACGCTCGCGGCTGCAGCCATCCGCTCCGCTTCCGCACGCAACGCGGACATGCCTCGCTGGGTCAGCTCGTAGGTGCGGCGGGCACGGCCGTTGACCACCGCCTCCTCGGCCACCCGCACCATCTCTTCACCGGTGAGCCGGTCCAAAGCGGCGTAGAGGGTGCCCGTCGTGAGGCGCACCCGCCCGTCGGACAACTCCTGCGCCCGCTTGACGATCGCGTAGCCGTGCAAGGGTTCGTCCTGCAACGCGGCCAAGATGAAGTAGGTAGGTTCGCGCATCGACGCGAAGGGCCTAGTCATGTCGTCAACATAAGCAGATGACCGACGTATAGGTCAAGATCCCGAGCGGGGTGGCGGAGTGGTTGCCGTTTGTCGCCCGCGGCCGGGACACCTGCCGGCTCACTCAAACGGTGAGCCGGCAGGCGTAGTGCAGTTGATTTGGGTCAGGACGTGACGGGGATGCTGGTGACGGTGTCGCCGGCGTCGGTGACACGTACATCGGTGATGTTGGCGGGTAGCAGTGCGGCGTTCCGGCCAGCGTCCTGCCACTGACCGTCGCCGATCCGGTAGCTCAGCGCCGCCCCCTCGGCGGCGACCAGAACGCCCTGGTTGTCAGGCAGTTGCAGTCGTACGGGCAACGGCGATTTCCAGTCCGCGAAGGGTGCTGGCGACCGCCTTGAAGGCGAGGTACTTGGGAGCGAGCAGCGCGATGACGCGGGCAGGGTCGTCGTCGTACTGGATGGTTTCCACGAGGAGTAGCCGGCCGTCCGGGGTTGCCCCGTAGACCCACAGGAGGGGAGACCCGTCGCTGGTGTGCACACCTGCCGATCCTCCAGGTAGCGGAGCACGACCGCAGCCCGCTGCCGAGGCGGCAACGCCCGCAGCGCCTCAACGACCACTTCGCGGAGAGCTACGACGTCCGCGTGGTCGCGGGCAACCCCGTCGTGATGGCCCAGCGCCTGCTCGGGCCGCCGGGCACGCCAGCGCCACCGGTTGATCGACCGGTTGACCAGCGCACGCCGCGCATACGCCTCCGGGCTGCCCTGCACTCGACGCCACCGCACATACACGTGCTCCAACACCTCCTGAAGCAGGTCCTCCGCCGCATGCCGATCCCCGGTCAGCAGAAAAGCAACCCGTAACAGCACCATCGTTCGTGTGCGAACGAAGTCGTCAAACTCCGCTCCCCGCGAATCACCCATCTGACCTCCCGGCCTCGTCACCCAGCAAGACACCGAGTCGGTCCGCGAGGCTTACCGGTCCCGCAACTCTGCTCGACGAGGCGGACCAGCCGGTGGCCTTCTGGAAGTTGGAGCGGCGCAGGGCAGCACCCTTCGCGCCGGTGAAGACCAAGGCGTCGGGGTCGTCGGCGACGAAGTCGCGCAGATGACGCCGAAGATCCGGACGGATCGCCCGGGAACCGTGACGGAGCGACGGCCCGCAGCCGACTTGGGCGGGCCGAAGATCATGCGTCCGTCGGACATCTCGACCAGGGTCGCACGGCCCCAGTCCGCCGTGCACGTCGTGCTTCCACACTGTGCCAACTGCGGCGGGCAGAAACCGCTGCGCAGCTTCGATGCCCGGCCGTCGGGAAACTCTGGCGAGTGCTGCTGTGTGGTGTTCAGACCGTCGCGTGCGCGGCCGGCTGTGCGGCGTCCGCGACGGTGGCGGTACGGCGGGCGCGCAGGCCGCCGGCCAGACACAGCACTACACCGAGCGCGAGCCAGGTCACCAGGACGATGAGGCGTGGGGCGGCGCCGTAGCTGAGCGGTTGGTTGCTGCCCTAGATGTCAACGACGGCGAGTCGGTGGCGGCCAGGCCTCTCGCAGCTCGAAGCTGCCGCGGTTGTCGGTTCCTTGGCCGCCATGTATGACCACAAGCCGCCGATGTTGGACAGCAGTGGTTTCTCTGGTAGTGGCCGTGCGGCGGTGGACGCACGGGGGCGTCCACCGCCACGCACGCCGGGTTATCGGCTCGGGTCAGCGATCGCTGATAAACGGATCAATGGGCCACGTCGCTGGGTCCTGGCCGCCCGTCCAGTCGCACTCGGCGACGATCCGGCGGATCAGCGTTGGGTCGTAGCGGCCGGAGGCAGTCAGCGATAGCACGGTGCCGCCGTGGTCGACCGCCACCTCCATGATCTGGGCGCCGCCGTCTCCGCGGTGCTCCAGGACCCGGGCCGGCCGGCTGCCGATCTCTTCGTTGGTGTCTGCGACTCGGCCGGACTCGGTACTGAACAAGATATGGAACGTTCCGTTACTTACGCTCAGCATGCTGGTGGCCGTGGTGCCGCGGAACACCACTGAACAGCTCTCCGGCTTCATCGTGGCAGGCAGTGCACGCAGCCGGTACGGCGCGGCACACCGGTAGGTGCGATCCAGCCGGACGCTGGCCGCGACCGTCAACGCATCGGTCTCGTGACGCCCCCCCGCAACCTGTAGCCAGAGGCCGTTGGCGGCCTGCCAGCGCAGCACGGCGTACGGGCGGTCGTCGATCTTGTCGAGGGCGAACGTGCCGGGTCGCCCTGCGACGCGGACGGCTTTGCGCTTACCGGCCAGGGGTTCGAAGTCCTTCGTGTCGGCCCCGACCCGCACAATGAGCTCTCGTTGCTGACCGTTGTTGTCGACACCGTCGATTCCGAGGCGTTCCTGCCGCTCGTCGATCAGCTGCTGGTATTGCACGCCGATGATCGGGAACGGCAATCGCGCCAGGCTGAGGTGCAGCAGCAGCGGCCGGCCGACTTCATCCGCCGAGTCAACCGCCGTAGCGGCGCCGGCAGCGACCGGCGGTGTCGGCAACACTGCCATCCGTGGAGCACTTCTCGACGGCGCGGACGGCGTCGGCGTCGGCGTCGCCACGCTCGGCCCCGACCCCGACCCCGGCCCGGGCCCCGACCCCGACCCCGACCCCGGCCCGGGCCCCGGCCCGGCGCTCGGGCTTAGCGCCGCTGTCAGCGACAGCACCACCGCCGCAGCGCCGGCCGACAGACCCGCCGCGCCGGCGGCGATACCGAACCGCCGCCGCCGGCGGTAGCGGGTGCCCACCGTGCGGGCCCCGACGAGGAGCCGGTCGACATGCACGTCCTCATCGGCGACACGGGTCAACGTCTCATGCAGCGCTCGATCCAGGTCAGTCATCGCGTTCCCCCTTTGGTGTACAGCGCCACATCAGCACCCACCTTGCCCCGCAACGTCGCAAGCGCCCGTTTCACCTGCGTACGCACGGTCACTGTCGAACAGTCGAGCAACCCCGCTATCGACACATCGTCAAGATCCTCGTAGTAGCGCAGGACAACGGCTGCCCGTTGCTTGGCGGGCAACTGCCGGACGTAACGCCACAGGACGTCACGCTCAACAACCTCCGACTCAAGATCCACCCGGCTAGCGGTATCGCCGGTGTCGACCACGACAATCTCGCGGCTCGATAGTCGCCGCCAGCGCGTGATCGCAGCGTTGACCAGCATCCGGCGCAGGTACGCCTCTGTGTTCACGGTCGAGATGTGGTTCCAGCGCGCGAACGCCCGCGCCAACACCTCCTGGGCCAGATCCTCACCGCGATGCCGGTCGCCGGTTAACAGTCGCGCCAGCCGCACCAGCGCTGCACCTCGCGTCCGTACGTAGTCGTCGAACTCCAAAACCTCTGCCCCCCTCCCCGCCCAGCTGCACTCACACCCGGATATACGACTGCGGTATCAGCCTCTGTTGCATGGCACAGCACCCCAATCTGAAGCATTGGAACGATCGGCGCGGTTGGCCGACGAACTGAAGCAGCCGATGGTCGTGGTGCTGGCCCGCGGAGAGACCAGGATTAGACCGCGAAAGCCAGCCACGGTGGGGAGAGGCGGCATCTCGGACGCATAGCCGGGATAGCCATCGGCGCTGCGGAAGCGGCGAATCCTTCGCCGGAGGAGCACCGCTTCCCCCTGCCGGCGGCGTCCCCACACTGGAATCACGGGGCAGGCGGCGCCGGCTCGATGGGCAGCGACGCCCGTACCAGGAAGCCACCGTAGGTTGGGCTGGCCATGCAGCGACGGTTGACAACCCTGGTTGTCGAGCGGACTCTGAAGTCGGAGGCCACTGACAAGGGAGCCGATCATGCGGGAGCTGACGTCGGACGAGCGACGGGAACTTCGGCGGGAACTGGGTGCGGTTGCCGCTGACTGGGCGCAGCGGCTGCACAACTCCGATGTGGATGCCCGGGCCGGCGCTGCCCAGGAGCCAAGATCCGCGGAGACGATGCGGACTCACCTTGCGCGGATGGCGGCAGGTGAGCAGATGCGTCGCCTTCTCGCTGACCTCGTGTCCGCCAGTGCTGAGGAAGCGGTGCAGCACGGTGCCGGCTATCCCGAGCTTGGCGCGGCGGTAGGCGCCAGTCGGCAGGCCGCGCGTAAGCGATGGCCTGGCCTGTCGAAGAGGCGTGCCACCGAGTGGAAGCAGCCGCCCGGGGGCATCGGCTGGGCCGGCAACCAACCGGGGTGCCCGGGACCGTTTTCGGGGACCTGAGGGGCCTGGCTTGACATCCGTCGCTGACATCAACGGTGGCGGCTGAAGCCGGACGAGCGTGGACGGCCGTCGGATCTGAGCCGAACTCGTTGGACGTCAACGGACGTTGCGACCTTTGCCGAAAGCGCCTTGTAAGCGAGATGTCGCCGGTTCGATCCCGGCCGGGGGCTCCAAGTCTTCACCAGCCAAAACCCACCCGGCGTGCCCGTCCAGGGGCGGCCCGGCGGCAGGCTGACAGCCAACTCTGACCTCAGTCGACCGGGCGAATGCCTCGCCCCCAGCCTGCGCAGCGGGTGCGCCCCGAAGGGCCGGGGCGCACCCCGGATGATCTATTCCGTACCGTCTGCGCAGGCCACGACCCCGGCGGCGACCGCGGAGCCGGAAGCGACGGCGGACGGCGAACTGGCGGCGGGTTCGAAAAGGACCCGCGACCGCAACTGCCGGAACCCGGTCCGTTCCAGTTCCGCCAGCACCGCCACCCGGTGGGCGTCCACGTCGGCTATCACCTCCCGGGCGCCGCCGGCGATCAGCACCTCGACCGCCGCGGCCAGCAGTTCGCCCCGGACGGCCTCGTCGAGCAGGCCCAGGTAGGCGATGAGCGGATAGCAGGCGTCCCCGGCCGTTCCCACCAGGCCGACCGGCTCCCCGGCAGCCAGCGCCACTCGCCAGCCCTCGACCGGCCCGGTCAGCCAGGCCAGGGGATCCGTGGCCAGATCCACGCCACCGACCGCCCGTGCAATCTCCATGCCGGTCAGCACGTCCGGCTCCGCGATTCGGCCGACCAGCGTATTGATCTCCGTCGCGTCGACCGCCGGACGGAACGTGTACCGCCCGGAGGCCGCCGGCAGGGGCGTGCCCGTCCAGGAGCACCTCAGCCGTTCGCCACGCTCGACGAGCCCGGCGAGACGGGCTGCAGCCATCGGCGCCTCGACCACAGCGAGGACCTCCGGCCGGCGCCGCCAATGTGCTGGCAGGGCGGCGTAGTACAACCCTGGACCGCCGAGTGCCTGGTGGGCGGCGCGCAGCAGCGCGGCACCCACCTCCGGCTCGGCGTCCAGGTCGAACCGTTCCAGCCATGGAGCGCCAGCAGCACCCGGCGGCAGAAGCCAGGCTGCCCGGCCGATGACGCGGCCGGCTCGCAAGGCGACCCAGGTGTTCTCGGGCCGGTAGCCGCCGGCGGCAATGCCGTCGGCGTAACTGACCTGGCGCAGTTGGGGCAGCGGATCGGGCATCGAATCGAAGAGACTCTCTTCGCCCGCGACGAGCGGACGGATGACCAGATCGGTCACAGGTTGATCCTCCGGAAAGCGAACGCCCCGGGTCAGATCCGCGCAGACGCCGGGACGCGGAGGGGGCGCAGAACATCGGACATTGTTCTGACCTCCTCCCAGCTCGACGGCGTGCCCGAAACGTACTCGACGCACTCGCCTATCGCAACAAGATCGGTCACCTTGTCATCGTCGTGGCCCGGTCAGCCCTCGCGCGGTCGGTCGACCGAGGTCGCAGACGCGGACGGAGAACGCCGGACGACGCCGATCACCGCCAGTGCGGCACCGGTTGGCACCGTCTCGTCCTGACCGACCTTGATTTCGAGCAGCGTGCCGGAGGCGGGCGAGGGTATCTCCGTGTCGACCTTGTCGGTGGAGACCTCCAACAGCGGCTCGTCGGTCCCGACCGGGTCACCGACCTTCTTCAACCAGCGGGTGACCGTACCCTCCGCGACGTGCTCGCCGAGGGCCGGCATGGTGAGGACGGTTGCGTCGGCCGGCGCGCTTTCCACCCGGGCGGCCTCTCCAGCCGGTGGGCGAGACCGGTTACGTCTCCGCCAGCGGTGATGACGCCACCAGTGGATGCCGAGAGCCAGGCCGAGAAGTGCCGCGGCCGTTCCCTTCCACTGTCGCTCGAACAACGATCGGTGATCGCCCAGTGCCGCGTCGCCGGCCAGCGCGAGCACGACGAGGCTGCCCAGCCAGTCGCGATGCGACAGGGCGGTCGGCTCGCCCCGAGAGCCAGCAGCAGGGCGGTGGCACTCAACGCCACCACGAACAGGGGAACTCCGACATGCCAAATCTCTCCGGCGGCGTGCACGGCGCCAGTATGGGTCACCAGGACAACCGTCGCCCGTAACGATCCCGCTGGTCGGAGCCGGGCCGGGGCGGTCGTGGCCGGCGGGGGCCACGACCGCCCCGAGGGACCGGTGCGTCGCCGTCAGCCCCAGTTCTGCGGGGCCGGCTGCCGGGTGGTCGCGTTGATCCGGTTGAAGAAGTTGGTGGTGGCGATCCAGAGCACCAGCGCGGCCAGTTCCTTCTCCCCGAAGTGCCGGGTCGCCTCCTGCCACACCTCGTCCGGCACCGCGTCGCTGCGGTCGGCGAGCCGGGTCGCGGACTCGGCGAGGGCGAGCGCGGCCCGTTCCGCCTCGGTGAAGTACGGCGTCTCCCGCCAGGCGGCCAGCGCGAACAGCCGCTCCTCGGTTTCGCCGTTCTTGCGGGCGCTGCGCGCGCCCGAGTCGACGCAGGCGCTGCAGCCGTTGATCTGGCTGGCCCGCAGGTGGACCAGCTCCAGGGTGCTGCCGGGTACGCCGGCCGAGAACGCGGACTTGTAGAGCAGGTTGACCGCCTTCACCGCGTCGGGGAGCAGCGCGGCGGGGTTCTGGATGCGAGCTTCGAGCGTCATGGTGATCCGTCCTGTCGGCTAGGCTGGCCGGCGTTCGCCGCGCGGCCGCTGTGGTCGTCCGTCACCGGGATGTCGAGCCGGCGGGCGGCGGCGTGACAGATGTGACGGCGGTCACGCGGATGGTCGCGAAGGGGTGGCGGGCCGTGAGTGACACCGAGCTGTTGGTCCGGGATTTCGAGGAGCAGCGCCCGCGGCTGCGCGCGGTGGCCCACCGGATGCTCGGCTCCGCGGCCGAGGCCGACGACGCCGTCCAGGACACCTGGCTGCGGCTCAGCCGCGCCGACGCCGACGCCATCGACAACCTGCCCGGGTGGCTGACCACCACCGTCGGCCGGGTCTGCCTGGACCGGCTGCGCTCCGGGAGCGCCCGGCACGAGCGGTCGACGGACGTGGCCGAGGAGGAGCCCGCCGGCGGGCCGGTCGGCGGCCGGGACCCGGAGCAGGAGGCGCTGCTCACCGAGTCGGTCGGGCGGGCGCTCGAGGTGGTGCTGACCACCCTAGGTCCCACCGAGCGGCTGGTGTTCGTGCTGCACGACCTGTTCGCCGTCTCCTTCGACGAGATCGCGCCGGTGGTCGACCGCAGCACCCCCGCGGTACGGCAGATCGCCAGCCGGGCCCGGCGCCGGGTGCAGAGCCGCTCGGCCGATCAGGTTTCCGATCCCGCCCGCCAGCGCCGGGTGGTCGAGGCGTTCCTCGCCGCCTCCCGGGAGGGTCGCTTCGACGACCTGGTCAGCCTGCTCGACCCGCACGTCGTCCTGCGCGCCGATGCCACCGCGGTACGGATGGGTGGGACCGCCGAGACGCGGGGCTCCTCCCTCGTGGCCGACTTCTTCAACGGCCGTGCCCAGGGGGCGCTGCCCGCGTTCGTCGACGCGCTGCCCGGCGCGGTGGTCGTCCTGGACGGTGGGATCCGCCTCGCGATCAGCTTCATCGTCACCGACCGGATCATCGGCATCGAGGTGGTGGCCGACCCCGGCCGGCTGGCCGCCCTCGACCTGGTGGTGGACGGGTGAGCCGGGCGGTCGAGGAGTCCAACCGGGCGATGCTGCGCGCCCGCGACGCGATGGACCGGGCGTACGCCGAGCCCCTCGACGTGCCGGCGCTGGCCCGGATCGCGCACGTCTCCGCGGCGCACTTCATCCGCACCTTCCGCGACACCTTCGGCGAGACCCCGCACCGGTACCTGCAACGCCGTCGGGTCGAGCGGGCGATGTACCTGCTCGTGCAGACCGACCAGCCGGTGACGGAGATCTGCTACGCGGTCGGCTTCGGCAGCCTCGGCACGTTCAGCCGGACCTTCCGGGACATCGTCGGGGAGTCGCCGTCGGCGTACCGGCGGCGGAAGGCTGTCGCGGCCGGCGTGCCGAGCTGCTTCACCAAGGCGTGGATGCGGCCCAGCGCCACCGCGGTCAGCCGCGCACCCGCCGGCGGACGGTGACCCAGAGGCGGTCACCGAGCCGGGTACGCCGGATCCAGCGCAGCCCGGCCACTGCCCTCGAGCGGGGTCGCGGCGGCGCGGTGACCCGGGCGTAGGTGGCGCCGCTCGCGGGGCGGGTGGTGCCGGGTTCCAGCGCTGCCGAGGCGACCGCCAGCGCGGTGAACTGCTGGAGGACGCGGGGATCGGGGCGGCCGCCCAGCGCCGCCCGGCGCAGCGCCTGCTCCACCGCGGGGCGCCGGACCAGCCCGGTGACCGGGCCGTGCGCGGTGTCCAGCAGGTCGGCGACGGCGGTAACCCCGTCGCCCTCCCACACCCGGGTGGCGGTGGACGGTCCGGTGGAGACGCTGACGAAGGGCACCTCCGCCCACTCCGGCACCAGCCGGGCGATCAGCCCGGTATGCAGCGCCCGGTCGAGCTTCTGCCCCGCGGTCAGCGCGAACGTGCTGGCCACGAAGCCCGGCGCCAGGAACGGGGTGACCATCCCGGTCGTGTAGGCGGAGGTGGCCCAGCGCCGCATCCGTTCGACCAGGTAGAGGTAGTCGAGCAGGTGCCGGTCGCGCAGGCCGGTCGCGCGGGCGTGGTCGAGGACGGCGGTGATCCGGTCCCGTTCGGCGGCCAGCGCGGCCGGCGCGGCGGCGGACCGGGGTACGCCGGCCAGCAGCCGTGCCAGGCCCGCCTCCTCCGGGGTGGGCGCCGGATCGGCGTCGGCCGCCGGATACCAGTACCCGACGGCCAGTTCGCCGGCCGCGCCGGTGAAGGTCGCCGGGCGCACCGAATCGGCGTACGTCGGCGGGGCGGCCGGTCGGGCCAGATAGGTGGACGGGAACTGGTGGTCGTAGTGCTCGCCGAGCAGTCGGGCCCGCTCCCGCAGGCCGGTGTCGTGCACCTGCGCCGGCGCACCGACGAGCCGGAGCCGGTGCTCGGGGTCGAGCCCGCGCTTGTCGCGCAGGAGCTGCACGAGCCGGCGGGCCACCTCGCCCTCCGCCCGGGTGTCCTCGTTGGTGAGGAACCGGGGCGTATGGTCGGCGGCGACCAGCGCCGCCGCGATGAGCCGGGAGTCCTTGCCGCCGGACAGGCCGAGGACGACCTCGTCGGCGTAGATCCGGTGCAGGCTGTCGGCGGCCCTGGTGAGGGCGTCGGCGGCCCGGTCGAGCTGCTCGCCGACGGGCCCACCCTGCGCGGCGTACCCGGTGTGTACCACCTCGTCGACGGCGTACCGGCGCTCGCGGGTGAGCCGCCAGCCGCCGTCGGGCCGGCGGTGCCCGGTGGCCCGCTCGCCGGGGCGGAGCAGCCGCGTGCCGGCGATCGGGGAGAGGTCGCCGCCGAAGTGGCCGCAGACCGCGTACGACGCCCAGCCGTCGAGGTCCGGCCGGGCCTGCCCGTGCAGGAACGCGGCCAGCACGGTGGGGCGGGTGCAGAAGGCGGTCACCCCGTCGGCCTCGCCGGTGAACACGCGGCCCATCCCGAGCCAGTCCTGTTGCAGGGCGAACCGGTCGATGTCCAGGGCCAGCAGGCCGAAGGGCGGCACCACGTCCTGGTGCACGTCCTCCCCGGCCAGGAGCCGCTTCGCCAGCACGGCGGGCCCGGCGGCCACGTCGAGCCCGACCGGGATGCCCAGCGAGACGGCGGTGACCGGGCCCTCGGTGGCCACCGTCGGCCAGCGGTAGCTCCCCGGATCGGCCGGGTGCAGGACGGTGACGCCCCAGTCGTCGCCGCCGAGGTCGTGGCGGCGCCAGGACGCCGGCACGAGGGTTGCGACGGACGCCGCGAAACGGGCGGCGCGGGCGGCCCGGGCGGCCTCCGGCAGCGGGATCTCGGCGAACCAGGCCAGCATGACGTACATCTGCGATTCCCCCGAAGTCGTCAGAAGTGCATGTGTCGTAGAGGTGAAGGACCGGTTACGCGAAGGGGTCCCATCTGGCCTGACGACTGGCGTCGGAGGCAGGTTGCTCAGCGTCCACAAAGGTGTACGAACGGTGGAGCCGTCAACCGGCCGTCAGCCCAGCAGTTTTGGATAAGCAGCAGCTCTCCAGCCGGGTCTAGCGTCTTCCGCATGACGATGACTTCGATTTCCCGCTCCCAGATCTACGTCCTCGACCAGGACGAGGCCCTCGACTTCTACGTTGGCAAGCTCGGCCTGGAGATCAACACCGATCAGGACCTCGGCTTCATGCGCTGGCTCACGGTCAACGTGCCCGGCGATCCGGAGCACGAGATCCTGCTGGAGAAGCCGGGCCCGCCGGCGCTCGACCCGGCCACCGCGGAGCGGGTCCGCGAGCTGCTGACCAAGGGCGCGATGGGCGGCTGGCTCTGCCTCACCACCGACGACGCCCACAAGGCGTACGAGGAGCTGGTGGCCAAGGGCGTGGACATCACCGACGAGCCGACGGAGCGGCCGTACGGGATCGACTTCGGGATCCGCGACCCGTTCGGCAACCGGATCCGCGTCGGCCAGATGCACCCCCGGGCCTGAGGGGGCCGACCGGTGACCGAGGTGATCGCGGTGCGTCCGGTGGACGAGGTGCGGACGGTCCGCGCGCTGCTCGCCGGCGGCGTCGTCGCCGGCCCGCTCTGGGTGGCGCTCGCGCTGGCCCAGGGGCTGGCCCGGCAGGGCTTCGACTTCCGCCGGCACCCGGTGAGCGTGCTCAGCAACGGTGACCTGGGCTGGCTCCAGATCGGAAACTTCGTCCTGGCCGGGCTGCTCTGCGTCGGGGCAGCCTGGGCGCTGCGGCGCGTTCCCCACCTCGGCCTCGGCCCGGTCGGCGGCCCCTGGCTGCTCGGTCAGTACGGCGTCGGCCTGGTGCTGTCGGGGATCTTCGTCGCCGACCCGCTCGACGGCTTCCCGGCCGGCACGCCGCGCGGCGCGGGCGCGGTGAGCTGGCACGGCCTGGGGCACTTCGGCGCCGGGGCGGTGGCCTTCGCGGCGCTCATCGCGGCCTGTCTGCTCGCCGCGCGCCGGCTCGCCCGGCGTGGCGAGCGGGGCTGGGCGGCGTACAGCGGGGCGACCGGCGTGTTCTTCGCTGCGGCCTGGCTGGCGATGATCGGCAGCGGTGGCCGGCCGGCGACCATGCTCCTGTTCGGGCTGGCGGTGGTGGCCGGCTGGGCGTGGCTCTCGGCCACCCTGCTGCGGGCCCGGCGGGAGGCGTTCGGCTGACCGGCGGGGCAGCCACGATCGGGAGACGGGAGCTAGGCTCGCGTCTCCCGATCATGGTGAGGTGACGAGTGGCGACTCGACTGCTCTACCTGGTCCGGCACGGTGAGCAGGACCGGGCGGAGGACGGCGGGGACACCGGCCTCTCCGCCCGGGGGCGGCGGCAGGCGGAGTTGCTCGCGGAGCGCCTGCGGGGGACGCCCTTCGCCGCCGTCCACCACGGCCCGGCGCGCCGGGCCGTCGAGACCGCCGAGCTGGTCGCCGCCGCCCTGCCGGGCGTCCCCGTACACCGCTCGGAGAGCGTCGGGGACCACCTGCCGCACGACACCGACCCGGCCGGCCTGCCCGAGCGGTACGCGGCCTTCCTCGCCGGCTTCACCGAGCGGGAGCGGGCCGACGGGCCGGGACGCACGGCGGAGGCCGTGGCGCGGTTGGCGACGGCGCCGGCGGAGGGTGACGTTCGCGAGCTGGTGGTCACCCACAACTTCCTGGTCGCCTGGTTCGTCCGCCACGCGCTGGAGGCCCCGGAGCGCCGTTGGCTCGGGCTCAACCACCACAACTGCGGGCTGACGGTGATTCGGTACAGCTCGGCCGCCCCGCCGAACCTGATCACCGTCAACGACGTGGCCCACCTGCCGCCGGAGTTGCGCGCCACCGGCCTCCCGCCGGACTACCGGATCTGACCCCCGGCCGCGCGGCGCGTCACTCGGTGGCGCGGGTCAGCAGGTCGACCACCGCGGCGGTGCCGGCGGGCGGGGTGGCCTCCGGCGGGCAGTCCACGTAGCCGGTGGTGATCGGGCCGACGGTGAGCTGGTAGGTGAAGGCGTCCGCGCACATGGTCGTCGAGGTGGCGGTCGCCTCGGCCGCGAGGCGCGGATCGGCGGTGAGCCGCCGCAGCCGGTCGAGGTCCGCGGCGTCGAGTTGACCGGTACGCGCGGTGCCGGCCCGGTCCACCCTGGTCCACCGCCCGTCCGGCCGCACCGTGATGGTGTCGGTCAACCCGGCGATGCCGCCGGACTTCGTCAGCACCACCTCGACGCCCGGCCGGCCCGCGGTGCCGCCGCCCTCGGTGGGTGTGGCGGAGGCGGATGGCGGCGCCGTCACGGCGGGGCCATCCGCGGCGGGTTCGCCGGTCCGGGCGCAGGCGCTGACGGGGAGGAGAAGCGCGGCGAGCAGGGCTGCGGCGGCGGGGGTCGATCTCATGTCGGTCGGACGCACAACGGGTCAACTCGGTTCCATTCACCTGGGCCGCCTCGGCCGAACGGCCAGTGTCTCCGGCAGGAAAGCGCTCGCCCTCTTCCTCATTCTTCGAAGTATGGCTATATCTACATGCGTGACTACCCGCGTCACACCTCACCCTGTCAGGAGGGCACGTGAAGAGAACCCTCGCCGCCGTCAGCGCAGCTCTGCTCACCAGTGGCGTGCTGACCTGCGTCACCACCGCGGCGCACGCGGCAACCCCCAGCGCCCCCGGCCCGGAAACCTCCGCCGCAGCACGGGCGGACAGCCTGCTCCGCGCCAACCCCGGTGCCGTTCAGGGTGCCAGCGGGGAGGCCTACCAGGCCGTCCGCACGAAGGTCGACCCCTCCGGGGCCGCGCACACCCGGTACACCCGGACCTACCACGGCCTGCGCGTCTACGGCGGTGACTTCGTCATCCACACCGCCCCGAACGGCACCATGACCGGCACGTCCTCCGGCCTGGCCGCGCCGCTCAGCCTGAGCACCACCGCGAAGGTCGGCTCGGCCGCCGCGAAGTCGAGCGCGCGCAAGGCGTTCTCCGGCACGCTCAGCTCGGTGGGCAGCCCGGAGCTCTTCGTCGACGCCAGCTCCGGCCGGGGCCGGCTGGCCTGGGAGACCGTCGCCTCCGGCTGGCAGGCCGACCGGCAGACACCGTCCAAGCTGCACGTCATCACCGACGCGACCACCGGCACGGTGCTCGGCTCGTACGACGAGATCGAGGCGGTCGTCGGGACCGGCAACAGCATCTACTCCGGCACGGTCAGCATCGACACCACGCTCTCCGGCAGCACCTACCAGATGGTCGACCCGTCGCACGGCAACGGCCGTACCTGCGACATGAACAACGGCACGTCGACCTGCACCAGCTTCACCGACGCCGACAACACCTGGGGCACCGGGGCGAACTCCAACCGGCAGTCGGCCGGGGTGGACGCCCACTTCGGTGCCGCGAAGACGTTCGACTACTACAAGAACGTGCACGCCCGCAACGGCATCTTCGGCAACGGCACCGGCGTGCCGAGCCGGGTGCACTACGGCAGCAACTACGTCAACGCCTTCTGGGACGGCTCCCAGATGACCTACGGCGACGGTTCCGGCAACTCCCGGCCGCTGGTCGCGCTCGACGTGGCCGGCCACGAGATGAGCCACGGCGTCACCGAGAACGTCGTCCCCGGCGGCCTGACCTACTCCGGCGAGTCCGGCGGCCTCAACGAGGCCACCAGCGACATCTTCGGCTCGATGGTCGAGTTCTACGCCAACACCACCGCCGACCCGGGTGACTACCAGATCGGCGAAAAGATCAACATCAACGGCAACGGCACCCCGCTGCGCTACATGTACAACCCGTCGCTGGACGGCTCGTCCGACTCCTGCTGGTCGACCAGCACCAAGAACAAGGACGTGCACTACTCGTCCGGCGTGGCGAACCACTTCTACTTCGACCTGGCCGAGGGCACCGGCTCCACCGCGTACGGCACCTCGCCGGTCTGCGGCTCGGCGCCGGCGGTGACCGGCATCGGCCGCGCCAAGGCGGAGAAGATCTGGTTCCGGGCGCTCGACGTGTACTTCACCTCGAACACCTCGTACGTCAACACCACCACCCCGTCGAACACGTCCCGGGCGTACAGCCTCCGGGCGGCGACCGACCTGTACGGCAACTGCTCCACCGAGTACCGGACCGTCCAGGCGGCGTGGACCGCGGTGAACGTGGCCGGCAGCGACGCCCCCTGCGGCTCGACCGGCAACGACTTCTCCGTCTCGCTCTCGCCGACCGCCGGCTCGGTGACCGCGGGCGGCGCCGTCTCCACCACCGTCGCCACCGCCACCACCAGCGGGACCGCGCAGACCGTGACGTTCTCCGCGTCCGGCCTGCCGACCGGCGCCACCGCGTCGTTCGACCCGTCCTCGGTGACCTCGGGCGGCTCGTCCACGCTGACCATCAGCACCACGGCGAGCACCCCGGCCGGCACCTACACGGTGACCGTCACCGGCAGCGGCTCGGTCAGCCACTCGGCGACGTACTCGCTGACCGTGAACGGCGGCGGCGGTGGTTGCACCGGTGCCGGGCAGAAGCTGGGCAACCCCGGGTTCGAGTCCGGTAACACGGTCTGGTCGTCGACCTCCGGGGTGATCGGCCAGTACGGCTCCTCCGGTCAGCCGCCCCGCACCGGCACCTGGAACGCCTGGCTGGACGGCTACGGCTTCACCCACACCGACACCCTGTCGCAGGCGGTGAGCCTGCCGGCCGGCTGCACGTCCTACACGTTCAGCTTCTGGCTGCACATCGACACGTCGGAGAGCACCACCAGCACCGCCTACGACCGGCTCACCGTGCAGGTGCTCAACTCCTCCGGGTCGGTGCTGGCCACCCTGGCCACCTACTCCAACCTGAACAAGGCCGCCGGCTACAGCCAGAAGTCCTTCTCCCTGGCCGCCTACGCCGGACAGACCGTCACCCTGAAGTTCACCGGCACCGAGGACATCTCACTGCAGACGTCCTTCGTCATCGACGACACCGCGGTGAACGTCTCCTGACCTAGCCGCCCGAACCCCGGGGCCCGGCGGCCACCCCACGCGGGTGGTCACCGGGCCCCGCCGTTATGGTCGGCCGGACCGGCGGCGCGAGGGGGAGACATGTCTGACGCGGAGCTCACCGTCACGGTGGCCGGCCCGGTGGCGACCGTGGTGATCCGGAACCCGGCCCGCCGTAACGCGATGACCACCGCCATGTGGCGGCAACTCCCGGTGCTGCTCGACGGGCTGGAGGCCGATCCCGCCGTGCACGCGCTGGTGCTCACCGGCGCCGACGGCACGTTCTGCGCCGGCGCCGACCTCGGCGACCTGGACGAGCTGCTGGAGGCCGGGGACGGCAGCATCGCGGTCGCCGCCGAGGAGCGGCTGGCCGCCTTCGCCAAGCCCACCGTGGCCGCCGTCCGGGGCGCCTGCGTGGGCGGCGGGTGCCAGCTCGCCGTCGCCTGTGACCTGCGGCTGGCCGCCGGAGACGCGCGGTTCGGGGTACCCCCGGCGCGGCTCGGGCTGGTCTACCCGGCGCCGACCACCCGCCGGCTGGCCCGGCTGGTCGGGCCGTCCGCAGCCAAGCACCTGCTCTTCACCAGCGAGCTGGTGGACGCCGAGCGGGCGCTGCGGATCGGCCTGGTCGACGAGGTGCTGCCGGCCGACGCGCTGGACGCCCGGGTGGCGGCCGTGACGGCAGCCATCGCCGAGCGCTCCCGGCTCACCCTGGCAGCGGCCAAGGAGATCATCGACGGCCGCGCCGACGACGACCGGATCGACTGGTGGCACGGGCAGGTCCGGGCCAGCGGCGAGGCGCGCGAGGGGGTGGCGGCGGCCAACGAGCGCCGGCCGCCCCGCTTCGGTTGGGCGCCGCCCGCCGGTCATTGACCGGTTTTTGACAGCCTTCCTCCGATGGGTACGTCGGAGCCCTCGGCGGGGAAGGGGGCCCAGGTGGACGGTCGGAACGAAGGCCTGCGGCACCGGATCCGGCGTGGCCGCCGCCGATTCCTGCTCGGTGTGTTCGGCACGCTCCTTCTCTTCGCCGCGCTGTCCCTCCTGGTCGGTTTGCTGGCCACCAGCGATGCGTCCACTGTCGTCTTCCGGGACGGTCAGCCGCCCGCGTGGGCCGAGACGACCGGCATCGTCCTGGCGATCCTCGGCTTGCTCGTGGAGGTAGTCGCCCTCGTGTGGGCCGTGCGGAGCGGACGCTACCGGGCTGGCCGGAAGTCGGCGCTCTGGGCAGTGAGCTGGCGCCGCCGGCGTGAGCTCTCCCGCCAGGTGCGGCGCGACGTCGTGCGCACCGAGGCGGAGTTGCCTCTCCTGCGGCACACCGGCCGGCAGATGGCCGGGCAGCGGTGGCTGGTCGTGCTCTTCGCCGGTCTGGTGACGATGCAGCTCGGGCAGGCGCTGATCCGCTACACACCGGCCTCGCTGATGCTCTTCGTCGCGCCAGCGGTGCTGTTCGTGCTCGCAGCGTGGCAGCTCCTCCGGGACGCGCGGCGGGGCGATGCGTTCCTGCGGGCTCACCCCGACCTGCGGGACGCCTCCGGATCGGACACCTCGGCCCGGGACGCCCAGGAGAGGAGTTCATCGACCGGCCACTGGTCGTAGACGCAGTCGCCGTACTTCGCGGCGAGCACCCGGCCGTCGGGCTGCCCCGGGACGAGTTCCCGCTGCTGGCCGAGACCGCGCGGGCGGCCCGTACGGTCGGGCCGGACGACGAGTTGGGCGGTGGGCTCGACCTCCTGCTGTGCGCCTGGCCAGGCAGCTCGACTGAGGACGGTTTCCCGGAGACCGGCGGGCGCCGCGCCGGAGGCGTACCCCCGACGCGGCCCCCTGTGCCCGCCGGCCGGCCCGTCACCGCCCGGCCAGCGCGGCCCAGCTCGGCGTCACCGGCTCGCGCCGCAGCGGCATGCCCGCCTCGGCCGGCGTCCGGTCGCCCTTACGCTGGTTGCACGGGTAGCAGGCGGCGGTGGTGTTCTTCCAGGTGTTCCGGCCGCCCCGCGAGCGGGGCAGGATGTGGTCGACGGTGCTGGCCGGGGCATCGCAGTACGCGCAGCGCCGGCCGTCCCGGCGCAGCACCCCGGCCCGCGACCAGGCCGGCCCGGCGCTGAACCGCCAGCGGGTGACCACGTACCGGACGAGGCGGACCACCCGCGGCATCGGGAACACCCCGATCACCTGGTCCGGCTCGGCCTCGTGGATCTCGGCGACCCGCCGGCAGAGCATCCGGATCGCGTGCTGGACGGTGACCCGGTGCAGCGGGCCGAGGTCGGCGTTGATGACGAGGACGGCGTCCACCGGGCTCTCCCTTCACGATCGGTGGTACGGCAGCAAAAAGCCGCCCGGTCCACGGGACCGGGCGGCGACGACGCGGACGCGGGTACGCGTCAGTCGGGCCTCCCGGCACGGGGACCTTCGGCTCGGCAACCATCGACGGGCAGCATTGGCGACACGCACGTGAGGTGCGACAACGACATGGCGTGCTCCCGACCGGCTGGTTGACCTTGCGCGGATCACGGTAGGCGCGGGCCCCGCGGGAGGGCAACGCATTTCGATACCCTCCCGCCCGCGCCGCCCAGCCGTGAGAAGGGAACCCTTCTCTACCGGAGCCGTTAAGAAGGGGCCCTTCCTTACTGCCGGGCGAGGAGGCCGCGCGGGCGGACCGAGCGGACCGGCTCGGCGGCCGCGCCCTCGGCCCGCAGGATGTGGTTGGCGGCGAGGATGCCGGTCGCCGCCGACCGCTCCATCAGCGCGCTCGGGAACTCCGTGCGGATCCCGTCGCCGGCCAGGTAGAGGCCGTCGGCGTCGGTGCGTACGCCGGGCCGTCCGGCGTGGCTGCCCGGGGTGAACGCCGGCGCCCGGGCCTCCACCCGGGCCCGCAACTCAAGGACCCGCAGCCGGGCCGCCTCCGGCCAGAGGGCGGCCAGCTCGACCCGCATCCGCTCGGCCAGTTCCTCCGCCGGCACGCCCGGCTCGCAGGCGTACGCGTGCAGCTCCACCACCGAGCCACCGCTGCGTTCCGCCCAGTGGCGCGACTCCCGCTCCAGCCGGTGGTAGAGGGTCACCGAGTCCAGGGTGGGCTGGCGGGACACCCCGCTGAACACGGCCCGGCCCGGGTCGACGTCCCCGTCCATCCAGTACCGCGCCACCGCGTAGGGCGGACCGGGGGTGCCGAACGCGGGCATCCGCGCCACCAGCCGCGGCGCCGCGGCGAGCAGGCCGGGGGAGGCGCCGACCAGCGCGGCGAGCGCCGGCGGGTCGACCGCGAGCACCAGGTGCCGGGCCTCGTGGGCCGCCCCGTCGGCGGTGGTCACCCGCCAGCCGTCCGGCGCCCGGTCCAGCCGGGCGGCGACGGCGCCGGTGCGCACCCGGCCGCCGTGCTGCTCGACGTGCCGGGCCAGCGGCGCCCAGATCGCCGTGGCGTAGTCCTCGTCCGGGGCGTCGAAGGCGAGCCCTTCCGGGTTGCCGAGCAGGTAGAAGTGGAACTGGGCGAGCAGCTCGGCGGCCGACATCTCCGCCTCGTGGTTGAAGAACGAGTGGGAGAAGACCTCGAAGAGCATCGCCCGGGCCCGGTCCGGCAGCCGCAGCGAGGTGAGCAGCTCGTCGGCGGTCCGCCCGTCGAATTCGGCGTAGGTGCGCGTCGGGTGGTAGCTGAGCAGCGGCAGCGCGGCGTCCCGGTCCATCGCGCGCAGGTCGGCCAGGCGCAGGCTCGGGCTGCGCAGCAGCAGGGCGAGCAGGTTGGCCGGCGGCGCGGGCGGCAGCCGGCCGAACTCCTCGGTCGGCCACCGGGCCGACAGGATCGGGTAGCCGGGGACCGGCTTGAGGAAGCCCAGCCGGGGATCGATCCGGCGGAGGATCGACCGCCAGTTGTAGTACTGCCGGAAGAACGCGTGGAAGCCGTGCTCGACGCGCTGCGGGCTGCCGTCCGGCAGCTCCTCCGGCCAGGCGCCGAGCCGGCCGCCCAGGGTGGGCGCGGCCTCCAGCACGGTCACCGCCACCCCGCGCTCGGCCAGCACCACCGCCGCCGACATGCCGGCGATGCCGCCGCCGACCACCACCGCCCGCACCGGGCGCGGCACGCGGGGGGCGCCACCGCCGCCCGGGTCGACCACGTGCTCGCGTACGCCGATGAGCCGGCCGACCACCCGCGACAGCGCCATGTGCACCTTCCCGGCCGTGGAGCCCCCAGTTTGCCGGCTCAGCCCTCCGGGGACAGCAGGCAGCGCCGCTCCCGGTCCGAGGCGGGCCAGACGTACTCCAGGTCGGGCGGGACGTTGCCGAACCGGGGGCCGTAGTGCGCCGGGTCCTTGCGCAGCAGGGACGAGCGGTGGCTGCGGTGCAGGTCCTCCCGGCCCAGCCAGGGCGGCAGCTCGGCGGCCTCGGCCAGCTCGGCCTGGGTGCGGACGACGTCGATGCCGCAGGCGCTGGCGAGATCGGTGGTCATGGTCGCCGCGCAGGTGTCCGCCCGGCCCGGCTCGCACCACACCGCGCACACGTCCAGCCCGTACCGGGTCAGCGCCTCCTCGTACCCGGCCCACATCTTCACCGCCGGGTGGTTGCGCCAGCCGTAGTCCGGCCGGGTCAACCCGCGCAGCACCTGGATGGTCTCCACCCGCTGCTTGCCCAGCCGCTTCTGGTCCAGCGCCCGGGCGCTCGCCAGGAAGTCCGGGTACGGGAGGAACGTCTGCATGGCGCTGCTCTACCCGTACTCGGGGCCACCATTCCTTCATGATCTAGGGGCTGCGCGTACGGCGATCGACTGACTACGATCCGGGGATGGCCGAGCCCCTGCGCGACCGCGCGCGCCGCGCGACCGGCTGGCGGCTCCGGATGAACGGGGAGAACCGTCCGCACTACGTGGTCTGCGGCTCGGACCCGCTGGCGTACTGGGTGGTCCGGTCGCTGCTGGCCACCGAGTCACCCACCGGGCGGGTCCGGATCACCCTGGTCCTGCCGGAGCGCCGCCGCTCCGACGGGCCGGACGGCCGGGACCTCGACGGCGTCCAGGTGGTCCTCGCCGACCGGCTCGACGAGACCGCCTTCCGCCGGGCCGGGCTGGCCGGCGCGGACGGGCTGGCCCTGCTGCACCAGGACGACGTGGGCAACATGCACGCCGCGCTCTGCGCGCAGGAGGTGGAGCCCCGGCTGCGGCTGGTGGTCCGCATGTTCAACACCAGCCTCGCCAACGGCCTGCGGCAGCTCTTCCCCGACTCGGCGGTGCTCTCCGACGCCTCGATGGCCGCCCCCGCCTTCGTCGCCGCCGCGCTGGGCGAGCTGGCCCCCACCCATTTCCGGCACGCCGGCCGCACCCTCTACGCGGCCCGCCGGGCCGACGTACGCCCGCAGGACGTGCTCTGCGGGCTGGCCGTCACCACCGACCCGCGGCTGGTCCGGGTGCTGCCCGCCGACGAGGCGTCGGCGGACGTGGTGCTGGCCGAGGCGACCGGGCAGCCGCCCGGCACCGAGCTGGCCGCCCGCCGGCTGGTCCGGGCCCGGCGGCGTCGGGAGCCGGTGGTGGTGCTGCTCCGGGCGATCCGTAGCTTCGCCACCCGCAAGATCGGCATCGCGGTGCTGGTGCTGCTGGCCGTGATCGCCGTCCTTGGCTGGCTGAACGCCCGCGCGTCGAACCTGAACTGGTCCGAGGCGCTCTACCTCACCCTGGTCACCACGTTGAGCGGGCAGGATCCGGACGTCAGCAAGCCGGTCGCCGCCCAGGTCATGCAGGTGGTGCTCAACCTGGCCGGGCTGGCACTGATCCCGTTGCTCACCGCCGCCGTGGTCGACGGCATCGTCAACGCCCGGCTCGCCCTGCACAACGGCCGGGTCCAGCCCGACCGCAGCGGGCACGTGGTGGTGGTCGGGCTCGGCAACATCGGCACCCGGGTGATGGCCCAGCTGCAGGACTTCGGGGTCGAGGTGGTCGCCATCGACAAGAACCCCGACGCGCGCGGCGCGGCTCTCGCCCACCGGCTCGGCGTGCCGCTGATCGTCGGGGACGCCGGGCTGGAGGAGACGCTGCGGGCGGCCTCGGTGGACACCTGCCAGGCGCTGGTGGTGGTCTCCACCGACGACGGCACCAACCTGCGCGCCGCGCTGAACGCCCGCAGCCTCGACCCTGACCTGCGGGTGGTGCTGCGCCTCTTCGACGGCGACTTCGCGGAACGGGTCCAGAAGGCGTTCGGCATCGGCATCTCGCGCAGCGTGTCGTACCTGGCCGCGCCCGCCTTCGCGGCGGCGCTGCTGGACCGCGCGGTGATCGCCACCATCCCGGTCGACCGGCACGCGCTGCTGGTCACCGAGGTGCCGGTGGCGGCCGGGTCGCCGCTGGACGGCCGCCCGCTCGCCGCGGTGGCCCGCCCCGGCGAGGTACGCCTGCTCGCGCACAGCCGGGCCGGGCAGAAGACCGACTGGTCCAGCGACCCGCGGATGGTGATCCAGGCCGGGGACCGGCTGACCGTGGTGGCCCGGCGGGCCGGGCTGAGCGCCCTGCTCCGGGAGACCACCCCGCTCTCGCCCGAGCCGACCGGGATGCCGGCGCCGCGCCAACCGGAGGAGTGAATGCGATCTAGCGCGGCCATCGTGATCGGGGCGTCGACAGCGCACGGGGGAAGAACTTCCACGGTAGTGTGGATGTCGTGGGCGCGGTCTATGAAGAGCTTCCCTTCAGCGAGTTCCTCCACCGGCCGGCGGCCGCTGCCGACCGGCTCGACAAGGTGCGGGCCCTGCGCTTGCGCCGCCGGGACGCCGGGGACCTCGCGCTGACCCGTGCTGACCAGTTGGAACGCGACGCGATCGTCGTCGACTTCACCGCCCGGCTCCTCGCCGGTCTGGTGCGCACCGAGCCGGCCGAGGTGGTTCGCCGGGTGCTGAACGAAGCTCTGCCGTGGGTGGCCTTCCTGCCCGACGAGGACGTCGACCAGTTGCTCGCCGAACTGACCACGGTTGCGCAGGGCGCGGCATCGCTGGAGAACCTGTCGCCGGTCGCGGTCCTGTTGACGCAGTGGCGGCACACCGCCGAGATCCATGCCGACCCGACGCTGCTGGAGATCGTGACCCGGGAGCCCAGCGGCGACCTGGGTCCGGTGCCGGCACCGGGCGCGGAGCGATGAGCCCGAAGCGAGGCGACCGGGCAGCCCCGCCCGCCATCGGTGGCGAGTACGAACTGCGCTACGCCGACTCGGCGGCCGCCGAAGGCTGGGAGCAGTTCGCCCGGCAGGCGGCCACGAATCTGCGGCGGGCCTACGACGTGCTGCGTGCCGACCCGAGGTCGAAGGCCAGCCCGGAACGCCATCACCGGCTCAAGGGCTCGCTGGCCACCGCCGAGTGGAAGGGCCAGACCCTGGAACGCTGGCAGTACGAGGTCACCGGCGGCGGTCGCATCTGGTACCTGATCGACGACGACCGCCGCACACTGTGGCTGACGTACGCCGGCACCGCCCATCCTCGGGAGACCGACTGATGGTGTCGTCGTCGGTGGACCGCCTCGGCGCGGCCGGCTTGCCTGTCCTTTAGGCGTCGTACGCCGCGCCGGGCCTGCCTTCGCGTACGGCGGCCTGGCGGCCGGTGATCAGCTCGATGGCGCTACCCGCCTGGCGGGTCGGTCACGACGAGGAGGACGGGCCGGCCGCCTGGAGCGGGAGTGGCGCCGCCTGCTGGTGATCGGCGACGCGGTCTGCGGGGTCACCGCCGAGGAGTACGACAGGTGGGTCGTCTGCACCCGACCAGCGCCCGAGTAGCGAGCTCAGGGCGTCCGGACGGTGTGACGGAGGGCGTACCAGCAGGCGCCGAGGGCGAGGACGCCGAAGCCGGCCAGCACGCTGGCCACCGGCAGGTTGACCGCCAGCACCAGGCAGCCGACCAGCCCGAGCGCGGCGAGCAGCTGCACCGGGATCTTCCGGTCCCGGTCGCGGCCCAGGGTGAGCGCCGAGGCGTTGGTGATCGCGTAGTAGACCAGCACCGTGCAGCTGGAGAAGCCGATCGCGCCCCGGACGCCGCCGACGGCCACCACCACGATGACCACGGCGGCCACGGCCAGTTCGGCGCGGTGCGGCACCCGGGTGCGAGGGTGCACGGCGGCCAGCGCGCCGGGCAGGTCCCGGCGGCGGGCCATCGCCAGCGTGGTCCGGCCGACCCCGGCGAGCAGGGAGAGCAGCACCCCGGTCACCGCAACGGTCGCCCCGGCCCGGACCAGCCAGGCCAGTCCGGGCAGCCCGGCGGAGCCGACCACCTCGGCCAGCGGCGCGGCGGAGCCGGCCAGCCGCTGCTCGCCCAGCACGCCGAGGGCGACCACGGCCAGCACCAGGTAGATCGCCAGCACCACGCTGAGGGCCAGCGGCACCGCGCGCGGGATCGTCCGCTCGGGGTCGCGTACCTCCTCGCCGAGGGTGGCGATCCGGGCGTACCCGGCGAAGGCGAAGAAGAGCAGGCCGGCGGCGTTCAGCACGCCCCGGAGCCCGGTGCCGGCCACCCCGTCCAGCCGGTCGAGGGTGACGTGCGGCGCGCCGGTGACCGCGACCAGGGCGAGGACGGCGAGCACGACACCGACCAGGAGCCGGGTGGCGGTGGCGGTCTTGCCGATGCCGCGCAGGTTCACCGCGGTCACCGCCACCACCGCGAGGACCGCGACGAGCCGCTCCCGCCCCGGCCACAGGTACGCCCCGATGGTCAGCGCCATCGCCGCGCAGCTCGCCGTCTTGCCGACCACGAACCCCCAGCCGGCGAGGAAACCGGCGAACGGGTGCAGGCGCTCCCGGCCGTAGACGTAGGTGCCGCCGGACTCCGGGTAGCGGGCCGCCAGCCGGGCCGAGCTGGTGGCGTTGCAGAAGGCGATGAAGCCGGCCAGGGCCAGCGCGATCAGCAGGCCGGCGCCGCCGGCCGCCGCCGCGGCGGGGGCGAAGACCACGAAGACGCCCGCGCCGAGCATCGACCCCAGACCGATGACCACCGCATCGGGTACGCCCAGCCGCCGCGTCAGATGGTCCACACCTGGACCCTAGGGGTACGAGGTGAACGGGCGGTCCACGGTGCGCAACCGCCCCGGCAACGGCAGGTCGTCCCAGGGCACCCGGTGCAGCAACCGGTCCAGCAGCAGCCCGAGCAGCAGCCCGGCGACCGAGTCGGTCAGCCAGTGCCAGCCGAGGTAGGTGGTGGTGCAGAGCACGATCAGCGGCGGCAGCACCCGGACCACGGTGACCAGCCGGGGTGGCACGGTCCGGCCGAAGGTGGCCAGCAGCGGCGCCAGGAGCAGGGCGAGCACGCCGTACCAGACGATCGCGTTGGCCACGTGCCCGGACGGGAACGACTGGGCGAAGCGCACCGGCAGCCCGTCCTGGAACAGCGGCAGCGTCTGGTCGGGCGGCAGGAACGGCTCCTTGGCGCTGGCGCTCGGGGCCGGCCGCGCGGTCCACACCTTCAGCGGCCCGATGGTCAGGTAGGTGAGCACGAACGCCACCACCGGGGGCAGGACCGGGCGGACCGAGCGGAGCCGGACCGCCACCAGCACGCCGAGCCCCGCCGCGAGGAGGGTCAGCGGGGTGCCCTGCCCCAGGAAGTTGAGGATCATCGCGGTCCACCGGGCGGCGGTCGGCCGGTGCGCGTCGGCCCAGTCGGCGACCGCCCGGTCGAGACCGAAGAGGTGGCCGGTGGCGAGCGTCACGGTCAAGCCGACCAGGGCGGCGAGCAGCAGCCCGTCGAACCACCAGCCGGCCGGCCGGACGGGCCGGAGCCGCAGCTGCTCGCGTACCCCTCTGGTCTCCCGCACGCGACCACGCTACCGGCCGTCGGCGGCGCCGGACCGGCGCGGGCGTCGGCGGCTGTGTGCCGGTTCACGAAGGGAGGCGCTCGGCCAGGGGAGCGGTCACACTTGGGGCCGTGCGGATCACCTCGGCCCTCATCGACCCGGCGCTGCTCGACCTTCCCTGGTCGACCCCGCTGGAGGAGTGGCCTGCCCAGCACCTGGTCGCGCTGCCGCAGGGCATCTCGCGGCACATCGTGCGCTTCGTCCGCCTCGGCGACCACGTGTACGCGGTGAAGGAGACCGGCGAGCGGGTCGCCGAGCGGGAGTACGACCTGCTCCGGGCGCTGGAGCGGATCGACTTCCCGTCGGTCGAGGCGGTCGCGATCGTGGCCGACCGGCAGAGCGAGGACGGCGAGCCGCTGGACCCGGTGCTGATCACCCGGCACCTCCAGTTCTCGCTGCCCTACCGGGCGCTCTTTTCCCGGACGCTGCGCCCGGAGACGATGAACCGGCTGCTCGACGCGCTGGCGGTGCTGCTGGTCCGGATGCACCTCACCGGCTTCTTCTGGGGCGACTGCTCGCTGTCCAACACGCTGTTCCGCCGGGACGCGGGGGCGTTCGCCGCCTACCTGGTCGACGCCGAGACGGGGGCGCTGCGCAGCTCGCTCTCCAACGGCCAGCGCGGCGAGGACCTGGAGATCGCCCGGGTCAACATCTTCGGCGAGGCGCTGGACCTGCAGGCCGCCGGGCTGCTGCACGAGTCGATCGACCCGGAGGTGGTCTGCGAGGAGGTCGTGCAGCGGTACGAGCGGCTCTGGCACGAGATCACCTACGAGCAGCAGGTCGAGCGGGCGGCCCGGCACGACATCGAGGGCCGGATCCGGCGCCTCAACGAACTCGGCTTCGACGTCGCCGAGGTGGCCCTGTCGACGGTCGACAACGGGCGGTACCTGGTCCGGCCCAAGGTGGTCGATGCCGGCTACCACACCCGCCGGCTGCTCCGGCTCACCGGCCTGGATGCCGAGGAGAACCAGGCCCGCAAACTCCTCAACGACCTGGACGCGTACCGGGTGGAGAGCGACCTGACCGACGAGCAGCAGGCCGCGCACCGCTGGCTGACCGAGGTGTTCGAGCCGGTGGTCCGGGCGGTGCCCGCGCACCTGCGGCGCAAGCTGGAGCCGCAGGAGCTTTTCGCGCAGATCATCGAGCACAAGTGGCTGCTCTCCGAGCGGGCCGGCCGGGACGTCGGGATGCGCCACGCGGTGCAGTCGTTCCTGTCGGACGTGCTGGTGCACCGCCCCGACGAGCAGGCCGTCCTCGGTGTCGAGGTGCCCACCGCCTGAGTCCCCGCCGCGTGGGTGGACCAGCGGTCACTCCACCCAGGCGCCGGCGCGCATCACCCGGACCACGTTGAGGTCGTCGTCGAGCAGCACCAGGTCGGCGCGGAGGCCGGTCTGGAGCGCACCCACCTGGCCGCCCAGGCCGATCGCGCGGGCCGGGGTGGTGGCGACCATCCGGCAGGCGTCGGGCAGGGCGACGCCGGCGTTGACGGCGTGCCGTAGGGCGGCGTCCATGGTCAGGGTGCTGCCGGCGATCGCGCCGTCGCGGCTGAGCCGGGCCACCCCGTCGGCCACGGTGACCGCCTGGCCGCCCAGCTCGTACTCGCCGTCGGGCATGCCGGCGGCGGCCATCGCGTCGGTGATCAGCGCGGCCCGGTCCGGGCCGGCGACCGAGGTGGCGAAGCCCAGCATGCCGTCGTGCAGGTGTACCCCGTCGGCGACCAGCTCGCAGATCACGTTGGGGGCGTCGAGCAGGGCCACCACCGGGCCGGGCTCCCGGTGGTGCACCGGGCGCATCCCGTTGAACAGGTGGGTGCCGACGCTCGCCCCGGCTGCCACGGCGGCCCGGGTCTGCTCCCAGGTGGCGTCGGTGTGCCCGACCGCCGCCACCACGCCGTGCGAGACGAGCAGCTTGATCGCCTCCAGCGCGCCGTCCCGCTCCGGGGCCAGGGTGACCATCCGGACCGCCCCGCCGCCCCGCTCGATCAGCTCGGCCAGCTCCTCGGTGGACGGGTCGCGGAGGAACTCCGGGTTCTGCGCGCCGCAGCGGTCCGCCGACAGGTACGGCCCCTCGAAGTGGACCCCGGCCAGGACGCCGGACTCGACCAGCGGCCGGAAGGCGGCGGTGGCGTCGCGCATCAGCGCGAAGGGGGAGCTGACCAGGCTGGCCAGCAGCGTGGTGGTGCCGTGTCCGAGGTGGAACGCGGCGGCCTGCCGGGCCGACTCCGCGTCGCCGGTGGTGAAGGTGTGCCCGCCCCCGCCGTGGGTGTGCATGTCCACGAAGCCCGGCACGATCCAGTGCCCGTCGCGCACCGACGGGTACTCCGCCACCGCGCTGATCCGATCCGCCCTGATCTCCACGCAGCCCTGCCGGATCACGCCGGTCGGGGTCACCACCTTGCCGGTCACGCGCCGGGTCATCGGCTCTCCTCATTCAGGGTGTCCAGGGCGAGCAGGGCGGCGCCGAGGCAGCCGGCCTCGTCGCCGAGGGCCGCCGCGACCAGGCGCGGCTCCCGGTGGAAGGTCAGTCGTTCGCGCAGTGCCGCGCGCAGCGGGTCGAGCAGCCGGGCGCCGGCCTGGGCGAGTCCGCCGCCGAGCACGATGGTCTCCACGTCGAAGAGCGCCTGGCCGGTGGCGAGGCCGTCGGCGAGCGCCTCGACCGCCTCGCGCCAGACCCGGCCGGCCAGTGGCTCGCCGGCCGCCGCCCGCTCCGCCACGTCGGCCGCCGTGGCCGGTTCGCCGGCCAGCTCGGCGTAGCGGCGGCCGATGGCGGCTGCCGAGGCCATCGCCTCCAGGCAGCCGGGGCGGCCGCAGCCGCAGCGCGGGCCGTCGGGGCGGACCAGGATGTGGCCGATCTCGCCGGCGGCGCCGTGCGCGCCGGCGGCGGCCGAGCCGTGGACCACGTGGGCGGCGGCGATGCCGGTGCCGATCGCGACGAAGAGCACGTGGTCGGCGTCCCGCCCGGCGCCGAGCCGGGCCTCCGCGAGGCCGCCCACCCGCACGTCGTGGCCGAGCGCCGTCGGCAGGCCGAGCCGCGCCCGCGCCAGGTCCCGAAGCGGTACGTCCCGAAAGCCCACGTTCGCCGACCAGACCGCCACTCCGCGGGCCTCGTCGACGACCCCGGGCACGGCGATCCCGCAGGCGACCGGGGTCAGCTCGGCGGCGCGGGCCTTGCCGGCGAGCCCCTCGGCGACGTCCAGGATGGTGCCGACCACCGCCTCCGGCCCGCGCGCCGCCTCGGTGGCGTGCCGTTCGGCGTGCACGGTGCGGCCGTCCGGGCGCACCAGGGCGCATTTCATCCCGGTGCCGCCCACGTCCAGCGCGACGACGACCTCGCCGCCTGGCGTCACGCGAGCACCACGGAGCGGGTCAGGTGCCGGGGCGCGTCCGGGTCGAGGCCGCGGCTGGTGGCCAGCGCGACGGCGAACCGCTGGGCGAGGATCAGGTCGGCCATCGGGTCGACCGGGGTGCGCCCGGCCGCCCAGCTGGTCAGCACCGTGTGGCAGCCGTGCGTACGGCTGTGCACGAAGGTGGCGCCAGTGGCGGCGACGTCCTCGGGCAGCCCGTCGGGGATCCCGCCGAAGGCCCAGACGAGCCGGCCCGGGGCGCCGATCGAGATCGGACCGTGCCGGTAGTCCATCGCCGGGTACGCCTCGGCCCAGAAGGTGGCCGCCTCGCGGCATTTCAGCGCGGCCTCCTGGGCCAGCCCGACCGTCCAGCCGCGGCCGAGGAAGGTGACCTGCTCGATCCCGGCCGGGTCGACCGGTAGCGGGGCGCGGACGGCGACCTCGGCGTCGGCGGCCAGCCGGCCCAGGTCCTCGCCGAGGTGGGCGCGAAGCAGCGCCAGGGCGGTGGTGGCGAAGCGGGTCTGCACGACCGCGCGCTCGTCGGCGAAGGGCATGGTCACCGCGGTGTCGGCCAGCTCGACGGCCGGGGAGGCGGGGTCGCCGACCAGGACCGTGGTGGGGACCTGGCCGCGCAGCGCGCCGAGCAGTTCCAGCACCTCGGTGGTGGTTCCGGAGCGGGTGATGGCGATGAGCCGGTCGTAGCGGCGCCCGGTGGGGAACTCGCTGGCCTGGAAGGCGTCGGTCTCGCCGTGTCCGGCCCGCTCGCGCAGCCCGGCGTACGCCATGGCCATGAACCACGACGTGCCGCACCCGACGACGGCGACCCGCTCGCCCGGGCGCGGCAGGCGGTCGGCGACGGCCGGGGCGAGCCGGGCCGCCTCCCGCCAGCAGTCGGGCTGGCTCGCGATCTCCGCGTGCACGTACGCCATGACAACTCCTCGCCAGGGGAGACCTTGCGCAATACGGCGCGATATGGCCGCCTTTCGCGCGTCATTCTGCGCGAACCCGGGTGGGCGTGGCAACCGCCTCCCAGATCGCGCAGGTCAGGGTTTTGCGCCCTGGTAGTTTCGCGCACTACTGTGCACGCAATCAATCACCCTTCGTGCAGAGTCAGTGGAGGCCCCGCGGTGGACCGCTACGCCCGATGGAACGCGCTGCTCGAGATGCTGACCGACAACGGACGGGTCAGCGTCGAGGAGGCGGCCGAGCGCCTGGACGTCTCCCAGGCGACCATCCGGCGTGACTTCGACCAGCTCGCGCAGCAGCAGATGATCACGCGCACCCGGGGTGGGGCGGTCGCCAACGGCGTCTCGTACGACCTGCCGCTGCGCTACAAGACCGCCAAGCACTCGGCCGAGAAGCAGCGGATCGGGGCGGCCGCCGCCGCGCTGGTCTCCCCGGGCACCGTGGTCGGCCTCAACGGCGGCACCACCAGCACCGAGGTGGCCCGGGCCCTGGCCGTCCGGCCGGACCTGAACACCAGCGCCGAGGGTGCCCAGCTCACCGTGGTCACCAACGCCCTGAACATCGCCAACGAGCTGCTGGTCCGCTCGCGGATGAAGGTGGTGGTGGCCGGCGGGGTGGTCCGGCCCAAGTCGTTCGAGCTGGTCGGCCCCCTGGGCGGGGCGCTGCTGCGCGAGGTGACCCTGGATGTCGCCCTGCTCGGCGTGGACGCTATCGACCCGCAGCTCGGCGCCGCCGCCCACCACGAGGGTGAGGCGGCGATGAACAGCCTGATGGTGGCGCGGGCCAAGCGGGTCGTGGTGATCGCCGACTCGTCCAAGCTGGGCGGTCACGCCTTCGCCCGGATCTGCCCGGTGGACCGGGTGGAGACGCTGGTGACGGACTCCGGCGCGTCCCCCACCGTGGTGCAGGCGTTCCGGGACGCCGGCGTGCACGTCGTCTGCGCCTGACGGCGTCGCTCTCCGCGCGTCGTACGCGAATCCGGAAGAATCCCGATGCATACCCGGTATTGTCTCCGTCTGCATACCGCGTATGGTGTCCGCTGACACCTACTCATCGGGGGAGGTCAGCTTGACGGCTGTCCTGGAGATCGAGGGTCTCCGTAAGACGTACCGGAGCCGGAAACGCGGGACACGCCACGCGCTCGACGGCTTCGACATGCGGGTCGAGGCCGGGCAGGTGCACGGCTTCCTCGGCCCGAACGGCTCGGGCAAGACCACCACGCTGCGGACGCTGCTCGGCCTGATCCGGCCCAACGGCGGGCGGATGGCCATCCTGGGCCAGGAGCTGCCGCAGGCGCTGCCGGCGGTCGCCGGTCAGGTCGGTGCCATCGTGGAGAGCCCGCAGTTCTTCCCGCACTTCTCCGCCCGCGACACCCTCGGCCTGCTCGCGCAGGCCGGCGAGCTGCCCCGGCAGCGGGTCGACGAGGTGCTGGAGCTGGTCGGGCTGCGCGACCGGGCCGGTGAGCGGGTGAAGACCTACTCGCTCGGCATGAAGCAGCGGCTCGCCGTCGCCTCCGCGCTGCTGAAGAACCCGAAGCTGCTGATCCTGGACGAGCCCGCCAACGGCCTCGACCCGGGCGGCATCCGGGAGATGCGGACGCTGATGCGGGACCTGGCCGCCGCCGGAATGACCGTGGTGCTGTCCAGCCACATCCTCGGCGAGATCCAGCTCATCTGCGACGAGGTCACCATCATCTCGCTCGGCCGGCGGGTCGCCTTCGGGCCGGTCGAGCAGGTGCTCGCCGCGCACTCGCAGGGCGCGGTCCGGGTCCGCCTGGAGGCGGCCACCGACCTGCCCCACGCCGCCGACGTCCTGACCCGGGCCGGGATCCGGGTCGCCGCCGAGCCGGACCACCTGATGCTCTCCGGGGTGGACAAGCCGGCCACGGTCAGCCGACTCCTCGCCGAGCAGGGCCTCTACGTCAGCGAGCTGACGCCGGTCGCCGTCGACCTGGAGAGCGTCTTCCTCGAACTGACCGCCACCGCGCCGGTTCCCGGGCAGCACCGGCAGGTCGACCAGTCCGCGAAGGTCGGTGAGCCGGGCAACGGCACCGGAGGAGGTTGGGGCGCATGAGCTTGTACGTCACCGAGCTGCGCCGGCTGGCCAAGCGCCGGCTCACCCGGCTGCTGCTGGTCCTGCTGGTGCTCGGGCTGGCCGGGGTGGCCACCGCGTTCAGCCTCTCCAGTCACAAGCTGTCGACGGAGGCCGTCGCGGCGGCGCAGGCGGAGTCCGACGCCCAGTACCGCCAGGCGGTGGAGGACTGGAAGCGGACCGTGGCCGAGTGCGACGCCGCCCAGGCCCGCGGCGATCACGGCCTCGAGGACCGGTACGGACCGAACTGCGGCCGGGACTGGCAGCCGCAGCCGGAGATGTTCGATCCGAAGTGGAACCTGCCCTACCAGTTCGACTTCCGGGGCGAGTTCCCGATGTTCATCGCCGTCTTCGCCGGCGCGCTGGCGCTCTTCGCGTTCATCGTCGGCGCCTCCTTCGTCGGGGCGGAATGGAGCACCGGCGGCATGATGAACCTGCTGCTCTGGCGGCCCAAACGGCTCGCCGTGCTGGGCACCAAGCTGGCCGCGCTGCTCACCACCCTGCTCGGGGCGAGCCTGGTGCTCGGCGCGTTCTGGACCCTGGCCTTCTGGCTCGTCGGCAGCTACCGGGGGACCACCGCCAAGGTGACCGCCGGGGTGTGGCGGTCGTTCGGCCTCGACGGTCTGCGGGCGGTCGGCATCATCCTGGCCGTCGGGGCGGTCGCCTTCGCGCTCGCCTCGCTCGGCCGGCACACCGCGATGGCGCTGGGCGCCGCCGTGGCGGTCTTCGCGATCAGCGAGATCGGCATCCGGATCGCGGTCGGCGTGCTCTCCGTCCCGTTCGGCGAGAAGTACGTCCTCTCCACGTACGCCCAGGCGTGGTTCATGAAGAAGGTGCAGCTGCTCGACTATCAGTCGTGCCAGTTCACGAAGGGCCAGTGTGAGCCGGCCGAGCTGCTGCTCACCTGGCAGGATTCCGCGCTGGTGCTCGGTCTGGGGGGTGCGCTGGTGCTGGTCGCGGCCTTCTGGGCGATGCGCCGGCGGGACATCGCCTGACCGTCCGGCGCGGTCGCCCGCGCCACCGACCGGTCCGGACACGCGTCCGATGCGGCCGGGGCGGACCCTGGTTACGCTGGGGTCCCCCCGGCCGGTTGTTTCCGCGCCGGTCGTCCGCCCTCCCGAGGAGCGCCATGCCCGCCGACGCCTCCGCGGCCGCCACCGACCGCCCCGAGCCGTCCGGGCCCGCCGAGACCACCCGTCGGGAGTCCGGCGTCACGGTCCCCCCGCCCCGGTCGGCTCCCGCCGTCGAGGCCGCTCCCGGTCCGCTCGGGACGGTCGACGAAGCCGCCGCGCCTGCCGAGGACGGCGGGCCGGGTGAGCTGACCGAACGGGACCGGGGGATCCTCGCCTTCGAGCAGCAGTGGTGGAAGCACGCCGGCGCCAAGGAGCAGGCGATCCGGGACACCTTCGGGCTCTCCGCGACCCGCTACTACCAGCTGCTCAACGCGCTGCTCGACCACCCGGCCGCGCTGGCCGCCGAGCCGGTGCTGATCGGCCGGCTGCGCCGGCTGCGCTCGTCCCGGGCCCGCAACCGCCGACGTTGAGCCGTCTCATTTCTCCTGCGCCGCCTGTTCCAGGCGCTACCGTGCACGCTCGGACCGTTTCGCGACGTTGCCGCTGACCGCTGGTTCCGGCCGGCGGCGGCATGGCGTCCGCCCGTCCGGGTAGGCGGGCGGCGACGGAGGGAGCACGCATGGGGGCACCAGATCGCCGGTACCCGACCGGGAGCGTGCCGGCGCGACCGGTCGGGACGGCGCCGTTGATGCGGGTACGCTCCGCCTCCGACCCGGCGCCCGGCCGCCTCGAGAACGAGGACGTGGTCTTCCGCTTCGGCCCGCTGGTCGGCGTCCTCGACGGGGCCACCGTGCCGGACGGCTACGACACCGGCTGCGTGCACGGGCCGGCCTGGTACGTCCGACACCTGGCCGCCCGGATCGGCCTGGCCATCGCGGCCCGGCCGGCGGCGACGCTGATGAGCAGCCTCGCTGCCGCGATCCTGGCCGTCCGGGCCGACCACGGCGACGTGTGCGACCTGGACCATCCGGGCACCCCGTCGTCCACCGTCTGCCTGCTCCGGGAGGGCGGCGACCAGGCCGACTACCTGGTGCTCTGTGACAGTCCGCTGGTGCTGGACACCGGCAGCGAGGTGACCGTCGTCGCCGACGAACGGCTGGCCGCCGCCACGGCGGACCTGCGCCGGACCGCCGACACGCTGCCCGGCGACGGCGCCGACGCGGCGACCCGGTTCCACCGGTCGGTGACCGTGCAGCGGGCGCGGATGAACCGGACGCACGGTTACTGGGCCGCCGCCGCGGACCCGGACGCCGCGTACCACGCGGTGACCGGGACGGTGCCGCTGCGCGGTCCCGGAGCGCTGCGCCGTGCGGCGCTGCTCACCGACGGCGCGTCCTGCGCGGTGGAGGAGTTCGGCCTCTTCGACTGGTCGGGGCTGCTGGACGTGGCGACCGCGGAGGGGCCGGAGGGGCTGATCGGCCGGGTCCGGGCCGCCGAGCGGGACCATCCGGACCGGCTGCGCCGGCACAAGCGGACGGACGACGCCTCGGTGTCGCTGTGCGAGTTCGACGCTGCGGAGTGAGCACGTTCACCGAAGAACGGCCGGTCGGCTGACAACTGAGCGTGAGGTGGAACACCCGGGGGGTACGACCGGACGGCACCCTCCGCCGGACCGGCAGTCCCCGGGCAAAGGGGTGGACTTGGGCCGGTAGGGGCGGCAGACTGCGGCTCGTGAAGGGTGCGGTACGACTGGAGCCGGTGGACGAGCGGAACCTGGAGCCGTTGCTCTCCGTAGCGGCCGCCGAGGCCGAGCCCGAGGACGTCATGCCCCCGGTGGAGGCCCCGGCCGGGTGGTCGCTCGCCCGTCGGGACGCGTTCCGCGAGTTCCACCGGGCGAGCTTCGGCGGGCTGGACGGCCCGACCCGCACCCGGATGTACGCGATCGTCGCCGGCGGCGAGGTGGTCGGCATGGTCCGGATGACCCGCTGCGCCGAGCCGGGGACCGTGGAGACGGGGATGTGGCTGGGGCGTTCGGCCCGGGGCCAGGGCCTCGGCGCGGCCGCCCTGCGCGAGTTGCTGAACGCGGCCGCGGCGGCCGGGATGCGAACCGTGGTGGCCGAGACGACCCCGGACAATCCGGGGGCAATTTCCGTTCTCAAGAAATGCGGCGCAGAATTGCGTGAAGAGGGCGGAAAATTGCGCGCGAAAATGTGCCTCGATTCCGCATTGCCGGCTCGCTGACGTTCTTTGCTTGCCTTCGGGTAACTATCTCCTTTTCGCTGCTCAAGACGGCTTGTCTGACCGCTTTGCGAAGTATTGTCCTCCTCCGTGCCGCCTATCCGACTGCGCTGTGACGTACCCGCCGGAATAGGGCTGGAAAGGTTTTGCGATCGGGGCCCCGGGTACTGCCCGCCGGGTCCGCTGATTCGGGACGCCGGTCGCAGGCCCTATCCGCTGATCCCCGGTAGCTGATCCGGGCCTGCTCCACGCACGAGGTGTTTGCTTCCGCCGGGGAGCGAAGGAGAACAGATGAAGAGCGGAGCTCGGATCGCCCTGGCGGTCGGTTTCGGCTATGTCGTCGGCCGCCGCAGGAAGTTGCGTACCGCCCTGACCCTGGCCGCCGCCGTGGCCGCGGGACGGGCCAGCAAGAACCCCGGCGGCCTGCTGAAGTACGGCACGGACCTGCTGACGTCCCCCCACTTGGGCAGCCTGACCAGGTTGGGCGGACCGCTCGCCACGGCGGGCAAGGCGGCGGCCAGCGCGGCCGCCGGCGGTGGCATCGACGCGCTGAGTGGCAAGCTGCGCGACAGCGCCGACGCCCTGCGCCGGAAGTCCGCCGGACGGACCGGCGAGCGGCCGGAGTCGGCGGAGCGCTCCGTTCCGGACGAGGAGCCCGAGCTCGACGAGCAGCCGGAGGCGTGGGAGGACGAGGACCGGGCCGGGCGCCCGGTCGCCGCGCGCCGACAGCGGGGGCGGTGACCATGGCGACCCACAACCTCGCCGACAAGGCGCGCGACCAGCTCGGCGGCGAGCTGCGCAACCTCGCCGCCGCCATCGGGGAGCGGGCGGTGCAGGTGGTGACCGAGCGGGTCACCGGGGCCACCGGCCGGCTCAGCGAGTACGCCAAGCAGGGCGGCGGTCCCGGCCTGGTCGCCGCCGCCACCGGCGCGCAGAAGCTCGCCGAGGGCCACTCCCCGATGAGGGCCATGTTGCATGCCGGCCTGGCCGGCGGTAAGGAGAAGTTGATGTCGGCGTTCGGCGGCGGCGGCAAGGGCGGCAAGGGCGGCGGCAAGAAGCTCAAGGTCACCAACATCGTCGAGACGATCGAGGTCGGCGTGCCGGTCCGGGTCGCGTACAACCAGTGGACGACCTTCGGCGACTTTCCGAGCTTCATGAAGAAGGTGGAGCAGGCCGACTGCGAGTCCGACGAGAAGATGACCTGGAAGGCGCAGGTCTTCTGGTCGCACCGGAGCTGGGAGTCGACCATCGTCCGGCAGATCCCGGACCGCCTCATCCACTGGCGGTCCAAGGGTGAGAAGGGCTCGGTCGACGGCACGGTCAGCTTCCACGAGGTCGGCCCGGAGCTGACCCGGATCCTGGTCGTGCTGGAGTACCACCCGCAGGGTCTCTTCGAGCACACCGGCAACCTCTGGCGGGCCCAGGGACGCCGGGTGCGGCTGGAGCTGAAGCACTTCGTCCGGCACGTGATGACCCGGACCGTGCTCGACCCCGACTCGGTCGAGGGCTGGCGCGGCGAGATCGAGGACTCCCAGGTGGTCAAGGATCACGAGACCGCGCTCCGCGAGGAGCAGGAGGCCCGCGAGCAGCAGGAACAGGGCCGCGCCGAGGAGCCCGAGGAGGAGCGCGAGGAGGCACCGGCGGAGGAGCGCCGGCCCGCCGAGCGTGGCCGCCGCCGGGCGCCTCAGCGCCGCCGTCCGCCCGAGGAGGAGGAGTACGAGGCCTACGACGAGGGCGACGACTTCGACGACGAGGAGTACGCCGAGGAGCCGGAGGAAGCGGAGCAGCCGCCGCCGCGCCGCCGGCAGCCCGAGCGGGCCCGCCGCCCGCAGCGCGAGGACCGGGAACCCCGCGAGGAGCGGGCCCGCCCGGTTCGCCGTACCCCCGAAACCCCCCGACGGCCGGTGGTCCGCCGCCGGCGAGAGGAGCGTGACTGATGACGATCGCCTCGACATCGTCTCAACCCGGCAGCGCCCTGGAACGGACCGGCGGCGGGGGAGGGGGCACCCTCGCCGACGTCGTCGAGACGGTGCTGGACAAGGGCGTGGTGATCGACGCGCAGGTGTCGGTCGCCGTGGTCGGCATCCAGCTTCTGGAGATCAACGCCCGGATCGTGATCGCCAGCGTCGAGACGTACCTCCAGTTCGCCCAGACGGTCGACCGGCTGAGCATCGTGCCGAAGGGCACCAAGGGCCTGCCGGACATCGTGGGTGACACCGCCAGTGGTGCCGCCAAGGGCAGGGCGCTGTCCGGCCTCGGCCAAGCGGCCAAAGAGATCACCGGTGTGGTCGTCGACTCCTTGGGCGACCGGGACGGCGACCGCCCCCGGCAGCGTCGCTGGGATGAGGAGCGCTGAGATGGCTCAGGAAAACGGACTGTTCATCTACGGCATCGTGCCGTCCGACGTGGAGCCGACCCCGGACGCCGAGGGGGTAGGGAACCCGCCGGGCGAGGTCACCGCGATCCGGCACGGCGAACTCGCCGCGCTGGTCAGCGAGGTCGGGCTGGAGGAGCCGATGGGCCGGCCGGCCGACCTCACCGCGTACGAGCGGCTGCTGGACGGCACGGTGATGGTCGCGCCGGTGCTGCCGGTCCGGTTCGGCACGGTGGTGACGGGCGCGGACGCGGTGGAGGACCTGCTGGAGGCGCACCACGAGCGGTTCGCCGCCGCCTTGGCCGAGCTGGAGGACCGCGTCCAGTACACCGTGCACGGGCGCTTCGACGATCGGGAGTTCATCGGCGGCTTCCTGGCCGAGAACGACGGCGCCGCCGCGCTCGCCGACCAGGTGCGCGGCCGACCGGAGGTGGAGAGCCGGGAGGCGCGGATTCGGCTCGGCGAGATGATCGGCCAGGCGGTCGAGCTGCGCCGCGAGGCGGAGAACGGCGCCCTGATCGACGCGGTGGGTCGGCACGGGGTGGCGAACGCGCCGCGCCAGCCCAGCCACGAGATGGACGCGCTGAACGTCGCCTTCCTGGTCGGCACGGACGACGAGGAGGGGTTCATCGCGGCCGTGGAGGAGTTCGCCGAGCAGCGGCGGGAGCTGATCCGGATGCGGCTGATCGGCCCGCTCGCCCCGTACGACTTCGTCAGCGCGCACCAGTTGGTGGAGTGAGCCGTGGACATCCTCTGGGGGCTGCTGACCCTGCCGTACGCCCCGGTGCGGGGGCTCACCGCAGCGGTGAAGGTGATCGCCCGGGAGGCGGAGTCGCAGCAGTACAACCCGGTCAACATCCGGCGGGAGCTGGAGGAACTGGACCGGGCGGCGGCGGCCGGCGAGATCACGCCGGAGGAACGCGACCGAGGCCAGCAGCGCGTCCTGGAGCGGCTCACCGTGCCGGCCGGTGACCCCGGTCGTACCCCGTCCCAGGGGACGACCGGCACCGGCCGGCGGCCGCCACCCGCCCGACGGCGGCGCGCCGACCGTCAGGGTGAGCAGCGCCGCAGGTGAGGGAGATGAGATGACAGCACGGACCCGCGGCGACGGTGGCCGCGACCGGGACGACAACCCCGGCGGCCGGTACGTCGACGAGGACGATTACGAGGAGATCAGCGCGGCCGAGGCGGCCCGCGAGGGGCTGCGCCAGATCGCCGGGCTGACCGGCAAGGACCCGCTGGGGATCACCTCCATCCAGCCCACCGACGACGGCTGGCTGGTCGGGGTGGAGGTGGTCGAGGACCACCGGATTCCCGCGTCGACCGACCTGCTCGGCCTGTACGAGGTGGAGCTGGACCTGGCCGGCAGCCTGCTCGGTTACCGGCGGACGCGCCGCTACCAGCGGGGCAAGGGGGACTGACATGACGGTTGGGCGGACTCCCTCGGTGGTGCAGAACTCCGGTCAGGTGCTGCCCGCCGGGCACGAGCCGGCGAACCTGGGCGACATCCTCGAACGGGTCCTCGACCGGGGCATCGTCATCGCCGGTGACATCCGGGTCAGCCTGCTCGACATCGAGCTGCTGACGCTGAAGCTGCGGCTGGTCATCGCCTCCGTGGACACCGCGCGTCAGATCGGCATCGACTGGTGGGAGCACGACCCGTGGCTGAGCTCGCGGGCTCGCCCACCGGTCGAGCCGGGCCCGCGTGACCCCGAGGAGGTCGAGGCGTCCCGGCGGCCCCGCGCGGCCGCCCGGGCGGAGAGGGAGGAGCGGGATGAGTACGAGGGCTGAGCCGACCCCGGCGGTGCCGGGGACCGGAAGCGGTGTCTGGCTGCACGGCGTGGTCGCCGGGGACGGTCCGGCGACGCCGACCGGGATCACCGGCATCGCCGGCACGCCGGTCCGGGCGCTGGCCGCCGCCGGCCTGGTCGCCGTGGTCAGCGACGCCCCGCTGACCGAGTACGGCGAGGAGGCGCTGCGCCGCAACCTGGAGGACCTGGCCTGGCTGGAGCGGGCCGCCCGGGCGCACCACGCGGTGGTGGCGGCGCTCTCCCGGTCCGGTGCGGTGGTGCCGGCCCGGCTCGCCACCGTGCACCGGGACGACGACCGGGTGACCCGGGTGCTGGTCGAGCGGCACGACGAACTGGCCGGCACGCTGGCCCGGCTCAGCGGCCGCGAGGAGTGGGGCGTCAAGGGGTACGTGGTGCCCGGCGCGACGCCGCGCCGCGGGGATCCGGCCGGCGAGGGCGGCGGGGCCGGAGCGGCGTACCTGCGCCGGCGGAAGGCCCAGCTCACCGCCCGGGAGGAGGGGCAGCGGGTGGCCGCCGACGCGGCGGCCGCCGTGCACACCGCCCTCGCCGGGCACGCGGCCGCCGCCCGCCGGCACGCCCCGCAGGACCGGCGGCTCTCCGGCGCGCCCACCGCGATGGTGCTCAACGGCGCGTACCTGGTCGACCGGGATCGCCTGGACGGGTTCGCCGTGCTGGTCCGCGAGCTGGCGGACCGGCACCCGGAGCTCCGGCTGGAGCCGACCGGCCCCTGGCCGCCGTACTCCTTCGTGGCGGAACCCTCGGAGTCGGCATGGGCGTGACCCCGCTGGCGCCGAGCAGCGCCGACGACCCACTGGCCTACCGGCCGGTGGCCCTGGTCGACCTGCTCGACCGGGTGCTCGCCACCGGGGTCGTGATCACCGGTGACATCACCCTGGCCATCGCCGACATCGACCTGGTCCGGGTGTCGTTGCGCGCGTTGATCGCGTCGGTCGGCGCGCTCGCGCCGGACCCCGCCGTGCGGGCGGTCGGGCCGTGACCGGGCGCGACGAGGCGGCCGAGGTGGCGGCGGCACTGGGGGAGCCGCAGTGGCAGGCACCGCGGGTCCGGCCGCTGGACCGCCGGCTCGCCATCGACCAGGACTCCGTCGAGCGGGGCCTGGCCAGCCTGGTGCTCACCGTCATCGAGCTGCTGCGCCAGCTCATGGAGCGGCAGGCGCTGCGCCGGGTCGACCTCGGCGACCTCAGCGAGGAGCAGGTCGAGCGAATCGGCACCACGCTGATGGCGTTGGAGGAGCAGATGGCCCAGCTCCGCGAATACTTCGGCCTCGCCCCCGAGGACCTCAATCTCGACCTCGGCCCGCTCGGGCCCCTGCTGCCGACCGACTGACGCGGTCAGCGGTGGGCTGCCGCGTAGGACTCCAGCCAGGCGACCTGGGCGGGGTCCAGGGAGGGGCGGACCCGGCCGCGGGCGGTCGCCACGTGTGCGGCGGTGACCGTGGCGGCGGCCAGCGACTCGCGCATCGCGGCGAGCGCCGACTCGCGGACCAGGGCCGCGCAGTCGGCGGCGGAGAAGCCGGCCAGCTCCTCGCCGAGCGCGGCCAGGTCCACGTCGGGCGCGAGCGGCACGTCCCGGGCGGCGGCGCGGAGGATCTCCCCCCGGGCCGGGCCGTCCGGCGGCGGCACGTACACCAGGCGTTCCAGCCGGCCGGGCCGGAGCAGCGCCGGGTCGACCAGGTCCGGCCGGTTCGTCGCGCCGACCACCACGACGTTGCGCAGCGCCTCCACCCCGTCCAGCTCGGTGAGCAGCGCCGCGACCACCCGGTCGGTGGTGCCCCCGTCGGTGGTCTGGCCGCGGACCGGGGCGAGCGCGTCCACCTCGTCCAGGAAGACCAACGTCGGGGCGGCCTCGCGGGCCCGGCGGAACAGCTCGCGGACCGCCCGTTCGCTTTCGCCCACCCACTTGGAGAGCAGCTCCGCGCCCTTCACCGACAGCACGTTGGCCCGCCCGGACCCGGCCAGCGCGGTCACCAGGTAGGTCTTGCCGCAGCCGGGCGGCCCGTAGAGCAGCACCCCGCGCGGCGGCGTCACGCCCAGCCGGGCGAAGGTGTCCGGGTAGGTCAGCGGCCAGAGCACCGACTCGGTCAGCGTCTGCTTGACCTCGTGCAGGCCCCCCACGTCGTCCAGGGTCACCGCAGCCAGCTCCAGGGTGGACCCGGCCATCGTGGTGGGCCGGACCACCTCCAGCGCGGCGGTGAAGTCGGCCATCGCCACGGTCGGCGTCTCGGCCGCCTTCTGCCGCAGCGCCGCGCGCACCCCGGCCTCGCGGACCAGCGCGGCCAGGTCGGCGGCGACGAAGCCGGGCGTACGCCCGGCCACCTCGTCCAGCCGGACGTCTCCGGCGAGCGGCACCTGCCGGGTGAGCACGCCGAGCTGCTCCCGGCGCAGCGCCTGGTCGGGCAACGGCACGGTGATCCGCAGCGCGAGCAGGTCCGGGCCGCGCAGCGCCGGATCCACCGCCTCGGGCCGGCCGGTGGTGCAGACCACCGCCGCACCGGCGCCGACCGTCTCGGCGACGACCTGCCGGAACACCGTCGCCACCGGGCCCGGCTCGTCCGCCGGGGCCAGCGCCTCCACGTCGGTGACCAGCAGCACGGCGGGTCCGGCGGCGCGTACCGCCGCGGCCGCCTCGCGGAGCCGGCGGGCGGCCGCGTCGTTGTTCAGCGCGGCCACCTCGGGGGCCCAGATCGGGCAGACGCGGGCGCGTACCCGGGCGGCGACCGCGCGGACCAGCGCGGACTTGCCCGAGCCGGCCGGCCCGCTGAGCAGGACGCCCAGCGAGACCGTGGTGCCGAGCCGGCCCAGCACCTCCCGGTGGTGGAAGCCCAGGTCCAGCAGCTCGGTCAGCTCCTCGGCCTGCGGGCGCAGCCCGGGCAGCTCGTCCACGTCGGGTGCGTCCTCCGGACCGACCAGGCCGCCGGGCGCGCCGGCGGTCGGGGCCGCTGCCGGGCCGGGGCCGGTCGCGGAGACCGGGCCGGGTCGGCCGGCCGGGGCCGGCGCACCCGTCCCGCCGCCGTCGGTGAGCCGACCGGTGACGTCCTGGCCGACCGGCCCGGAGCCGCGGGTGGCCGGACCGTGCTCCCAGCCGACCACGGTGTCCATGGTGACCAGCCCACCGGCCGTGGGCTCGGCCGCGAGCACGCTGAGCAGGGTGCTGGTCCAGGCGTACCCGACGGTGTTGGCGAGGCTGCGCCGGGCGGCCTCGACCAGGCCGCGGACGGCGGCGTCGGGGAGCACGTCCTGGGGCAGCAGCGAGACGTCGTCCCCGGCGGTGACGACCTTGCCGAGCAGCGCGAGGCGGAGCATCTCCGGTGACACCGCGGCGACGATCCCCACCGGGCCGGCCAGGGTCACCCGGCGGGCCGGGGTGACCGGCAGCGGGCTCACCGTCACCTGCCCGCCGTCGCGGACGCCGAGGTTGCCCAGGAGCAGGTCGTCGGCGTAGAGCAGGGCGCTGCTCGCGCCCGGCTCGGCCGGGGCCGCGATGCCGGCGGTGACCCGCCGGCCGGCCAGCCGCACCGGGTCGCCGGGGCGCAGCGCCAGCGCGGTCAGCACCTCGGGGTGCAGGCGGACGACGCCGCGCCGGGCGTCCAGGGCCGCCGGCCGCAGGCTCGCGGTGAGGGTCAGGTCGGGTTCCGCCACCCGCCCGACAGTAGCCGCCGGCACCAGGGAGTGCCCGTGGCGCGTCCCGCCCGGCTCAGACCGGGCCGGTCTCCTCCAGCAGCGACGGATCGCGCCGGATCATCTCGGCCAGCCGGACGGCCGGGTCGGTGGCCACCCGGTCCTGCCCGGGGGCCGGCACCGTCTTCACCGACATCGGCCAGGCCGGCGGAGGCGCCGGCGCGGGCACCGGGGTGACCGTCACCTCCGGCCCCGACCAGGAGATCCGCAGCGGGTACGCCTGCCCGCCCTGCTCCACCCGCAGGGTGACCGCCAGCCCGGGGTGCTCCGCCACCACCCGGCGCATCGCCTCGGCGACGTCCTCGATCGGATTCCGCCGCTCCGGTCCGGGCCCGCCGCGCAGCCGGTACGCGCCGTGCCCCTCCCGCGTCACCGGCTCGGTGTCCTCCGACTCCTCGCCGGGGACCGGTCCCCGGTGGCGCAACGCCTCCTCGCGGCGGGCGAGCCGGGCCAGTGTCTCGTCCAGATCACCTCTCATCACGCCCACCCCTTCCATGAAACGGATCGAACCGGCGCCCGGTTCAGGTGCCACTCTCCCGGGTGGCCCGCTCCAGCGCCCGGTCGAGGACGACCAGCAGGGCGTCCCGGACGGAGAGCCGGTCCCGAGCGTCGAACTGGACCAGCGGCACATGCTCGTTGATCGCCAGCGCCCAGCGGATCGACGGCAGGTCGAGCGCCAACCGGCCGTCGAAGGCGTTCACCCCGACGGCGAAGGGCAGCCCGGCCCGCTCGAAGAAGTCGACCGCCGGAAAGCAGTCGTCCAGCCGGGCGCTGTCGACCACCACCAGCGCGCCGAGCGCGCCCCGGGCCAGGTCGTCCCACATGAAGCCGAAGCGGGCCTGGCCGGGCGTGCCGAACAGGTAGAGCTTGAGGCTGCGGTCGATGGTCACGCAGCCGAAGTCCATCGCCACCGTGGTGGTGGTCTTCGCGGAGTCGGCGCCCAGGTCGTCCACCCCGATGCCGGCGCTGGTCATCTCCGCGTCGGTGGTCAGCGGGGCGATCTCCGAGATGGCCCCCACCGTGGTGGTCTTGCCGACCCCGAAGCCGCCGGCGATGAGGATCTTCACCGGGACCGGCGCCCGGGTGTTCGCGGGCCGGGTCGGGGCCGGCGCGGCGGCCACCGGCGGCAGGTACGGCGCGGGCGCGGCCCCGTCGGGGGCCGGAGCCGGGGCGGCCGGACCGGCGTACCGGGCGGCGGCGCTGTTCGCGGCCGGACCGCCCGTGGCGGCGGCCGGCCAGTCAGGAGATCGCACGGAGTCCATCAATCACTCGCAGGATGATGTCGGGATCGAGGCTGTCCTCGGCGTCGCCGACGTGCACGTCGAGGTGGCCGGCGGCCCGCAGGTCGCCCACCAGCACCCGGGTCACGCCGAAGTGCATTCGGGTCCGGGCGGAGATCTCCGCCACCGAGATCGGGTCGGCGCAGAGCGCGACGATCGCCGCCAGTTCCGGGGCGAGCCGGGCGCTGACCGCCCACGAGCCGCCCTCCGGCCGGGCGCTCACCTGGGTCTCCAGGCCGATCGCCGGGTCACCGGCCACCCGGCCGGCGGTCAGCACGAACGGGCGCGGGCCGGGAGGTTCCGCGTCGCCCTCGTCCGGCTCCCCGGCCCGGGAGGGCGAGCGCAGGTACGGCCGGATCCGGACCTCGGGGTCCGGGTCCTCGCCGGCCAGCTCCGGGGTCATTGCTGTACGGCGTTCTTCAGCTCGGCGATCAGCCGCGGGGTGAGGGCGCCGCCGGCCCGCCCGGCGAAGAGCGTCATCTCGTACGCCACGGTGCCGAGGTTCGCCGAGCGGTCGGCGACCACGCCGAGCACCGAGCCGCTGCTGATCGCGCTGATCAGCAGGTAGCCCTCGGCCATGTCCACGATCACCCGGTTGAGGCCGCCCAGCGCGTACCAGCTCGCGGCGCCGCCGGCGAGGCTGGTCATGCCGGAGACGACCGCGGCGAGCCGTTCCGCGTTGGACCGGTCCTTGATCGCGGACATGGCCATCAGCAGCCCGTCGGAGGAGACGGCGATGGCCTCCATCACCCCGGCCGTGCTGGAGGTGAACGAGTCGAGCAGCCAGTTGAACGTGCGTGCCTCGGGGCTGAGCCCTCCGGTGCCGTTCTGGTCGACGTTGTCGTGCAGGAAGGGGCTGGTCACCGTGATGCGTCCTCTCCGTAGCGGCGGTCTGGACTGACTTCGCGCAGAGCACGGGCGACGCCCGCCTCGAACTCGGTGATGAGGTTGCGGACCTCGGCCGGGTCCCCGGGCTGCTGGCTGGCGGGTGGGGCGGCCGGCAGCGGGGAGACGATCAGGTTCGCGCCGGGCACCCGCTGGCTGAGCCGCGGCCGGCCGGGCGTGGGCGGGACCGGAGTGCCGCCGCCCTCGGCCCGGCGTACGCCCTCCTGGAACGCCTCGACCAGCGCGCGGACCGTGGCCGGGTCGCCGGTGGGGCCGCCCACCGGCCCGACCGGGCCGGTTCCGGCGACCGACGGTTCGGACCCGGCGCCGAAGGCGTTCCAGGACTGCCCGGACTCGATGGTGCGGGTGGCCCGGCTCAGCAGCGCCCGGTCGAACCCGGGGCACTCCTCGGCGGGGGGTGCCGCCGGCGTCCGGACCGGTTCGGGCAGCGCGCGCCGCCCCCGGGACGGTACGGCGGCCCGCGCCACGGTCGCGCCGGGGCGATCGGGGCGGCGGACCACCAGCAGGGCGGCGGGCATCTCCAGCCGGGCGGTCACCCCGCCCCCGACGGTCGGCGCCAGGCCGACCGTCCAGCCGTGCCGGCGGGCCAGCCGGCCCACCACGAAGAGCCCGAGCACCTCGGTCGGGGCCAGGTCGAGCCGTTCCCGGCGGGTGAGCCGGGCGTTCTCCTCGGCGAGGCGTTCCCCGGTCATGCCGATGCCACGGTCCACCACGGTGAGCCGCCCGCCGCCGTCGGTCAGCTCGCCGGACACCGTCACGCGAGTGTGCGGCGGGGAGAAGACGGTGGCGTTCTCCATCAGTTCGGCGAGAGCCAGCACGAGGTCGCCCGCGATCGCGGGCGAGGCCGACACCCCGGGCGGCACCTTGACGTCGACCCGGGTGTAGTCCTCGATCTCGCCGAGCGCGAGCCGGACCACGTCGGCCAGCGGCACCGGCGCGACGTGCTCGTCCGTGCCGGGGTCGCCGGAGAGCACCACCAGGCTGCCGGCGTTGCGGCGCAGCCGGCTGGAGATGTGGTCCAGCCGGTACAGGTGCTCCAGCCGGCCCGGGTCGGACTCCTGCCGTTCCAGCCGGTCGATCAGCGCGATCTGCCGGCCGACCAGGTTCTGCGTACGCCGGCCGACGTGGCCGAACATCTGCGCCACGTTGCGGCGGCCGGCCACCTGGCGTTCGACCAGCCGGGCGGCGGTGCGCTGGACGCGTTCGAACGCGCGGGCCAGGTCCCCGATCTCGTCCCGGGCCCGGACGTCGACCGGGTCGAGCCGGACCGGTCGGACGGTCTCGGCGTCGTCGTCCACGACCCGATGAAGCTCGGCCTCGGCGACCCGGGCGACCCGGTCGGCGGAGCGGGTGAGCCGGGTCAGCGGCCGGGCCACCGCACCCGCGACGGCCACGCTGAGTAGCCCCACGAGCAGCGGGATCACGGCGGCGGCCGAGCCGACCAGCCAGGCGGCGGTGAGCGCCTCCCGCTGGTCGGCGGTGGTCTCCGCGAGCACGTCCGCGACGATCTTCTTCGCCACGAACTGGAGCAGGGTGATCATCGAACGGGCCGAGGGGAACAGCGCGTCCAGCGGAACCGCGGCGATCGCCGCCGCCGGGTCCCGGAGGCTGTCGGTTTCGAACGTGGGGCTGGTGCGGGCGGCGACCGCGGCGTCGTCGAGCTGCGCCAGCTTCAGCTGTTCCGCGGTGATGAGGCTGCGGAACCGCACCTTGTCCACCTGCAGTGCGGCCACGCAGGCTAGGTACGCGGCGGACACCTGCGCACCGCCGGTCGCCTTCACCAGCACGATCAGGGTGGCGCAGGCGGCGAGCCGTTCGGCGGAGCGGAGCACGGCGTCCAGCGCCAGCACCTGCCGCCCGGCCGAGGTGTGGGTGTCCACCTGGAACGGCAGCCGCAGCCCGTCGATCAGCGCCACGTCGATCGGGCCGAAGGCCTCCATGACCTGGGTCGGGGTCGCCTTTCCCGCCAGCACCGCGGTACGCAGGTCGGCCAGCTTCCGTACGCCGTCCAGGGCGGTGGTGAGCTCGGCGGACAGCCGGTGGCCGAGTTCGGCCCGGAGGTCGGCGACGTGGTCGTCCACGGCGGTGGACTTCTGGATCAGCTCGCTTCGGGTCACCCGGCCGAGCAGCAGCCCCACCGAGAGCAGCTGTTCCTGCTGCAGGTCCTGCACCAGGCTGCCGATCCGGCTGGCCGTCCGGACGGTCTGCGCGGTGTCGGCGGCCCGCTGGGCCGCCCCGACCCGGTCGAGGACCACCGGCACGGCCAGGCCGACCATGCTGAGCAGCGGAATGATCACGAGCAGGGTGAGCTTGCCCCGGATCCGTAGCCTAGCGAGCAGCATCGAACGGCCCCCACCGCTCGGCCTCGCCGCCGCGGCCCGCCCCGACCGGCTGGCGCTGCCCGTCCAGCGTCGGCGGGAACCGGTCCGGCCCGGCCGGTCGGAACGCCCCCGCCGAGCCGGGGCGTCCCTCGACGGCTGCGCGGCGGGCCCGGCGTAGCGCGGCGAGCAGCGTCCCGGCCAGCACGATGAGCAGCACGCCGGCCGCGGCTACGGCGGCCACGGCCAGCAGGCGGTCCCGGTCGAGCCGGTCCAGCCGCTCCGTCAGGAGCGCGTCGAGCTGGTCGAGGATGACCTGCCGGAGCTGCTTGGCGGCCGACTGGGCGGTGAGCCGGGCGGCGGCGAGCTGACCCGGGTCGGGCCCGCCCGCCCCGGTCGGTGCCGAGTACGCCGCGAGCGCCTCGACCGCACGCTGATAGGTGTCCAGCGGGGTGAGCACGTTGGCGCCGAGGTCGGTGTTCTCCGAGCTGTCCACCGCGGCCCGCAGGTCGGCGACCAGGTCGGTGGCGGAGGCGAGCGCGCCCACCCGGAGTTCGGCCAGCTCGGCGACGGTCTTCCCGGCCTGGGCCGCGGGCCGCCGGGGGGCGAGCGCGGCCAGGTCGGCGAGGCGGCCGGCAGCCACCACCGCCTGGGGCAGGTCCCCGCCGATGCCGTCCTGCAGGTGGAACGAGTCCGACTGCGGATCGCGGACCAGGCCGGAGCTCTCCCGCACCTTCCGGTACAGGGCCAGCAGCAGGTCGGTGACCTCCGCGTACGCCAGGTAGACCGCGTCGGGGTCGGTGAGCGCCCGGTCCGGCAGGGCCTCCAGCTTGGCCCGGAGCCCGGCCCAGCGTTCGTGGCTGCGCAACTCGTCGCCGGCCGCGCTGTCCACCTCCGCCACCCGCGCGACCGCGGCGGTGAGCGCCTCCCGGGAGACCGGCCGTCCGGCGACCGCGGCGGACTGGGCGTCGACCAGCGCGTCGGTGACCGGCCCGAGGGCGAGCAGGTAGCGCACGCCGAGCCGTTCCCGGACCGCCAGGTCCCGGTCGTCGCCGGTCTGCCGGTGGGTCTGGAGGAAGAGCAGGCCCAGCGGGGCGAGCAGGGCCACCACCAGCAGCAGGGGCAGGGGCAGGGTGCGACCCGGTGCGGAGGGCCGCCGACGGACCCGCGGCGCGGGGACTGGCATGATCTTTCCTCCGGCGACGGCGGGGGACGCTGCGGTGGCCGGGCCGTACGCGGTCCCGTTCACCGGACCGGAAAGTATCCGAACCAGTCGTATGTGTGTCCGTGGTCGCTGAGTCAGCTTTGCGTCACTTCGGGTCGTGTCACGACTTGTTGACCTTGTGGATACGCAGCGTCCCAAGTGGTCGGTGAGATGGCCGGATCGAAGCCGATTCGCGCGTGTAGATGTGAATTCGCGGGATTCGAATTCGTCCCGCCGAGATGCCTCTGGACCTTCGGCGGTCGACGAACCTCGCGCCCCGGACGGTGCAGCCGGACAGACGTACGGCGGATCTCAGGCGACGCTCAGGTTCCGGGCCGTACCGTGTGCCGCATGAGATCACGGCTCTCCGCCGCGCGGCTCCGGCGTGCCGTGGCCACCCGCCGTCGCCGGGTCGTCGCCGCGGCGGTGGCGGTCGTCCTGCTGGCCGCCGCGGCCCTCTGGGCGGCCTGGCCGCAGCGGCCCGGCTTCCGGACCGAGTCGGCCCTGGTGACCGTCCGCTCCGGACCGGCCGGCGACCAACCGGTCGACCTGGACACCACGCTCTACCTGCCCCGGGACGCGTCGACACGGCACCGGGTCCCGGCCGTGCTGCTGGCCCACGGCTTCGGTGGCACCAAGGAGTCGGTCCGCTCCGACGCCGAGGACCTGGCCGCCCTGGGCTACGCTGTGCTCACCTGGACCGCCCGGGGCTTCGGCCGCAGCGGCGGCGAGATCCACCTGGACAGCCCCGACTACGAGGTACGGGACGCTGCCCGCCTGCTCGACCGGCTGGCCGCCCGTCCGGACATCCGGCTCGACGCGGCCGGCGACCCCCGGGTCGGCGTGGTCGGCGGCTCGTACGGCGGCGGCCTGGCCCTGCTGCTGGCCGCCCAGGACAGCCGGGTCGACGCGATCGTCCCGATGATCACCTGGAACGACCTGTCCCGGGCGTTCCTGCCGGAGAGCACCGGCAAGGGGCCCACCGACGGCGTGTTCAAGAAGGGCTGGGCCGGCATCTTCTTCGGCGGCGGCGGAAGCGCCGGCTCCGGTCCCGCCGGCCTCTCCGGCACCACGGCCGGCCAGCCCGAGGGCGCTCCCGCGTCGGCCGGCGCGCCCAGCCCGCAGCCCGGCGCCGGCCCCGGCACGGGTTCGGGGCGGGCCCCGGGCGGCGCGGCCGACCCGTCCTGCGGCCGGTTCGCCGCCGACGTCTGCGCCGCGTACCTGCGGATCGCCACCACCGGACGGGCCGACGCCGCCGCGGTCGACCTGCTGCGCCGCTCCTCGCCGGCCGGGGTGCTCGATCGGATCAAGGCGCCCACCCTGCTGGTGCAGGGGGAGGCGGACACCCTCTTCCCGCTCACCGAGGCGGACGCCAACGCCCGGGGGATCGCCGCCGCCGGCACCCCGGTCCGGGTCGCCTGGTTCACCGGCGGCCACGACGGCGGCGAGGGGCCGACGTCCGACTCCGACCGGGTGAAGTTCCTGACCGCCCAGTGGCTCGACCACTACGTCAAGGGCGAGGGGTCGGCGCCGGGCGGCACCTTCACCTTCTCCCGGATCGCCGGCTTCGACGCGCTGGACCGGGGGCTGGTGGCCACCGGCTACCGCATCGCCGACTACCCGGGGGTGACCGGGACCGGCCGTCGCGAGGTGACGCTCGCCGGGCCGCCCCAGTCGATCGCCAATCCGCCCAACGGCAACCCGGCCGCGATCAGCGCGGTGCCGTTCGCCGGGGCGCTGGGCTCGCTGCTGAACGGGGTGGCCGGGGACATTCCGGGGCAGCATGCCCGGTTCGAGTCCGCGCCGCTGGACGAGCCCGTCGACGTGGTCGGCGCGCCCACCGTACGGCTCCGGGCGGCCTCGCCGACCGGCGAGGCGGTGCTCTTCGTCAAGCTCTACGACGTCGACGCGCAGGGCGCCGCCACCCTGCCCGACGGCCTGGTCGCCCCGGTCCGGCTGACCGGCCTGCCGAAGTCCGTGGACGCCGCCCAGCCGGTCACGGTGACCCTGCCGGCGATCGTCCGCCGGATCGAGGCCGGGCACCGGCTGCGGGTCGTGGTGGCCACCTCCGACCAGGCGTACGCCACCCCGGCCGAACCGGCCGTCTATTCGGTCGCCCTCGGCGACGGCGGGCTGGGGCTGCCCACGGTCGACGCCGCGCCGATCCCGACCACCGCCACCGTGTGGCGCTGGGTGCTGGCCGGCCTGCTCGCCGCCATCGCGGTCGGGCTTGCCGTGGTCCTGCTGATCGCCCGCCGTCGGCACCGCCGCCAGGACAGCTCCGTGCATCCGGAGTACGCGGGCGTCCCGCTCGCCGTCCGGTCGCTGCGCAAGGAGTACGCGGACGGCTTCGTCGCCGTCTCCCACGTGGACTTCGAGGTGCATCCCGGTCAGGTGGTCGGCCTGCTCGGGCCGAACGGCGCCGGCAAGACCACCACCCTGCGGGTGCTCATGGGGCTGACCCAGCCCACCGCCGGCGAGATCTACGTCTTCGGCCACCGGCTGGTGCCCGGCTCGCCGGTGCTCTCCCGGATCGGCGCCCTGGTGGAGGGGCCCGGCTTCCTGCCGCACCTGTCCGGGCTGGACAACCTCAAGGCGTACTGGCGGGCGACCGGCCGGCCGTGGGCGGACGCGCACTTCGACCAGGCGCTGGAGATCGCCGGGCTGGGCGCCTCGGTGCACCGGCGGACGAAGAACTACAGCCACGGCATGCGGCAGCGGCTCGCCATCGCGCAGGCCATGCTCGGCCTGCCCGAGCTGCTGGTGCTCGACGAGCCGACGGACGGCCTGGACCCGCCGCAGATCGCGGAGATGCGCCGGGTGCTCCAGCGGTACGCCACCGACGGCCGGGCGGTGCTGGTCTCCAGCCACCTGCTGGCCGAGGTGGAGCAGGCCTGCACCCACGCGGTGGTGGTGAACAAGGGGCGGATCGTGGCCGCCGGCCCGGTCGAGGAGATCGTCGGCGAGTCGCCGAGCGTGCTGTTCGAGGTGAGCGACCCGGACGCGGCGCGCGGCGTGCTCGACCGGCTGGGCGGCGTACGGGTGCTGCCCGGCGGGGACGGTGGGCTGGTGGTGGACACCAACGGCACGGCCCGCAGCGAGGTGGTGGCCGAGCTGGTCCGCGCCGGCATCGGGGTGGACCGGGTGGTGCCGCGGCGCCGCCTGGAGGACGCGTTCCTCGCCCTGGTCGGGGAGAACTCTCGGGGAAGCGGGGACCGGTGATGGGGCAGTCGAACGTGGGCACGGCGGAACGCGCCGGGGCGGCGACCGGGTACCGGCCGTCCGCCACCCTGCCGTTCCTGGCGGAGTTCCGGCGGCAGGCGTCGCGGCGGCGTACCCAGCTCGCGCTGGGGTTCATGGTGCTGCTGCCGCTGATCATCCTGGTCGCGTTCCAGTTCAACAGCGGCAACGAGGACCGGAACCGGAACAACGAGTTCGGCAGCCTGGTCGACCTGGCCACCTCGGGCGGATTGAACTTCACGCTGTTCTCGATCTTCGTGTCCTCGTCGTTCCTGCTGGTCGTGGTGGTGGCGCTGTTCTGCGGGGACACGGTGGCCAGCGAGGCGAGCTGGGGGAGTCTGCGCTACCTGCTGGCGATCCCGGTGCCGCGGGCCCGGCTGCTCACGGTGAAGCTGCTGGTCGCGCTCGCGTACTCGGGGCTGGCCCTGGTGCTGCTCGCCGGCACCGCCCTGCTGGCCGGCACCCTCCGGTACGGCTGGTCCCCGCTGCGCAGCCAGGTCTCCGCCGAGCTGGCCCCGGCCAAGGGGTTGGTCCGCCTGCTCGCGGTGCTCGGCTACCTGGCGGTCGTCCTGCTGGTGGTGGCCGGGCTGGCGTTCCTGCTCTCGGTGACCACGGACGCGGCGCTCGGCGCGGTCGGCGGGGCCGTGCTGCTCTGGATCCTGTCCAGCATCCTGGACCAGATCACCGCGCTGGGCGGGCTGCGCGCGCTGCTGCCCACGCACTACGGCACCGCCTGGCTGGGCCTGCTCTCCACCCCGGTGCAGAGCGACGACCTGGTCCGCGGCGCCGTCTCGGCGGTCGCCTACGCCACCGGATTCTGGGGCCTGGCCTTCTGGCGCTTCACCCGCAAGGACATCACGAGCTGACGTCTCTCGGCCGGCTGCCCGCAGCGGCTCAGGGGCGGGCGGGGGCGGTGAGGACCGCGTCGAGCAGGCCGGGGTAGAGACGCTCCAGCTCCTCCCGGCGCAGCCGGACGTACCGGCTGGTGCCGGCGACCCGGGTCCGGGTGAGGCCGGCCTCGCGCAGCACCTTCAGGTGGTGGCTGCGGGTGGCCTTGGAGACGCCGAACTCGAACGTGCCGCAGGCGTACTCGCCGCCCTCGGCGAGGGCGCGCACGATCTGCAGCCGTACCTCGTCGGCGAGGGCGGCCAGCACGGCGGTGACCGGTACCTCGCGTAGTTCGGGTTCGTGCAGCTCCATGTGACCAGGGTAACCCATGTTCGACAATTGTCGAACAAGCTCCTACTGTCATGGGCGTTGGTTCGACGACACTCGAACATAGGAGCTGCGATGCGCTCTCGCCACGCCGCCTTCCCGCTCTTTGCCGTGCTGAGCTGGGGCATCATGTTTCCCGTCCTGGCCAGCGCGCTCACCCGGGTGGACGCACTCAACCTGACCACCGCCCGGTACGTCCTCGCCGCCGCCGTGCTCCTCCCCCTGCTGCTCGGCCGGGAGGGGGCGACCGCCCTGCGCGCGGGCGGGCGGGCGGTCGAGGTGGTGCTGCTGGGCGTCATCGGCTTCGCCGGCTTCAACGTGCTCACCAACCTCGCCCTCGGGCACGCCGCCCCCCAGCAGATCGCGCTCTTCGTCGCCACCACCCCGCTGGTCACCCAGCTCGTCCGGTGGGCGCGGGACGGCGTACGCCCCCGGCCGGTGCTGCTCGGGCTCTCGCTGGTCGCCCTGGTCGGGGTGGGCCTGGTGATCACCCGGGGCCGGCTCGACGGGCTCGGCCAGTTCGGCGTCGGCGGGCTGCTCATGATGGGCGCGGTGCTCAGCTGGGCCGTCTACACCCACGGCGCCAGCCGTTTCCCCGAGTACTCCGCGCTGCGCTACACCACCTTGACCGCCGTCGCCGGCACGCTCGCCATGCTGGCCGCCAGCGCCGTCGCCGACCTCACCGGCCTCCAGCACGCGCCGGCCGCCGCCGACCTCGTCGCGGTCGCCCCGCAACTCGCGTACGCCGTGGTCGTCGCCGCCGTCCTCGCGGTGCTGGCCTGGAACACCGGCGTACGTCGGCTCGGCGCGGCCGACGCGGCGCTCTTCATGAACCTCGTCCCGGTGACCACGTTCGTGGTGCAGATCCTCCGCGGCTACCGGCCCGGTGCGGTGGAGCTGGCCGGCGCCGCCCTGACCATCGCCGCCCTGGTCGCCGCGAACCTCGCCACCCGCACCCGGACGGCGGCCGTCCCCGCCCCGGCCGCCGCCCTCGCCGTGATCGACCGCCCCGCGGTGGTCGACCCGGTCGCCGTGGTGGCCCGCTGACCCGGAACCCCGCCCCGGCCGGGTACGGGAGAGTTCACAGCGTGGGAACCCGGCTCGGTGGCGGCGTGGGGTGCGCATAGACTCGGCGGCACAACTGCATACCTCATCCAGAGGGGCTGAGGGATACGGCCCGATGACGCCCCGGCAACCACCCGCGCGCTCGACGACGAGCGACCGCGGGCAGGTGCCAATTCCGTCCCCGCCGCGCGAGGCGATGCGGGGAAAGATGAGAGGACCCCTCGACATGACGTCGACGCTTCCCGCCACGTCCGGCATCGACACCACCCGCAGCCCGGCCCGCGCCCTGGTCTGTCGCGCCTGTTCCGCGCGCTATCCGCTCGCCGCCCAGCACGCCTGCTACGAGTGCTTCGGTCCGCTGGAGGTCGACTACGACGCCGCCGCCCTGGCCACCGTCACCCGCGAGCAGATCGAGGCCGGCCCGAACAGCCTCTGGCGGTACGCGGCCCTGCTCCCGGCCGGTCAGGACCCGGCCACCCGGGTGACCCTCGACCCGGGCCTGACCCTGCTGGTCGCCGCCCCGCACCTCGCCGCCGAGCTGGGCATCAGCGCCCCGCTCTGGGTCAAGGACGACAGCGGCAACCCGACCCACTCGTTCAAGGACCGGGTGGTCTCGGTCGCGCTGACCGCCGCTCGCGCGCTCGGCTTCACCCGGTACGCCTGCGCCTCCACCGGCAACCTGGCCAACTCGGTGGCCGCCCACGCGGCCCGGGTCGGGGTGCCTTCGGTGGTCTTCATCCCCAGCGACCTGGAGCAGGGCAAGGTGGTGACCACCGCCGTCTACGGCGGGGAGCTGGTGGCCATCGGCGGCTCGTACGACGACGTGAACCGGCTCTGCGGCGAGCTGGTGGAGACCGACGAGTTCGAGGACACCGCCTTCGTCAACGTCAACGTCCGGCCCTACTACGCCGAGGGCTCCAAGACCCTCGGCTACGAGGTCGCCGAGCAGCTCGGCTGGCGGATCCCCGCCCAGGTGGTCATCCCGATGGCCAGCGGCGAGCTGCTCACGAAGATCGACAAGGCGTTCTCGGAGCTGGTCGAGATCGGCCTGGTGGAGGCGCCGGCCGGGGGCTGGAAGGTCTTCGGCGCGCAGTCCGCCGGCTGCAACCCGATCGCCACCGCGCTGCACAGCGACAGCGACACCATCACCCCGGTCAAGCCGACCGGCATCGCCAAGTCGCTGAACATCGGCGACCCGGCCGCCGGGCTCTACGCGCTGGAGGCGGTCCGGCGTACCGGCGGCTGGATGGAGTACGCCGACGACGACGAGATCCGCGCCGGCATCCGGCTGCTCGCCCGCACCACCGGGGTCTTCGCCGAGACCGCCGGCGGCGTCACCGTGGCGGTCCTGCGCAAGCTGGTCGAGTCCGGCAAGCTCGACCCGGCGGCCGAGACGGTCGTCTTCAACACCGGTGAGGGCCTGAAGACCCTCGACGCGGTGGCCGCCCAGGTCGGCCCCACCCACCGCATCAAGCCCTCGCTCCGCGCCGCCCGCGACGCGGGCCTCCTCGGCTGAGCCCTCCTGGCTGTTGATCAAGGAGTTCGCGTCACCGGAAGGGCCGAGTCACGACGCAAACTCCTTGGTCAACTCATCCGGGCGGGGGAGGTGCGGATCGCCCGGGCGGGGGATCGGGGAGATCCGGTGAGTAACTGGCGATTTGCTGTGAGTGTGGAAAACCCGCCGACAAGGACTTGACGGCAGGAACCGGACGGCGCAAGATGCTCCGTGCGGGAGGGCTTCCGCCGGAGGCTTTTCAAGTTCTTACGACCCAACGCCGGAGGCGTTGTGCGGACGTCCCTCCCGACCAACGTTCGAAGGGGCCGGCGGAAAACCGCTGGCCCCTTCGCTGCGCGTGGCGCACGCTCACCCGCATGGGCATCGCTGTCATCCCGCTCGACCCGGCCGACCAGACGGCGGTCGACGAGGCGTACCGGATCGGCGCGGCGGTCGAGGCGGCCGACCTCCCGGACTTCCCGCCGTACTGCCGGCGGCGCTTCGAGGGGATGGTCCGCCACCCGATGCCGGGCATCGCCGCCCACTGGGCTCTTGCTCGGCTCGACGGGGAGCCCGCCGGCTGGCTCCGCCTCTTCCTGCCCCAGCTCGACAACACCGAGAACGCCAGCGCCGAGCTCCGGGTGCACCCGGAGTACCGGCGGCGCGGCGTGGGCCGGGCGCTGCACGAGCACGGGCTGCGGGTGCTGCGCGAGGCCGGTCGCAAGCGGGTGGTCGCGTCGGTGGCCGACAACCTGCCCGGCGCTCCGGAAAGGGAAAGTCCCGGGCCTGCCTTCGCCGCCGCGGTCGGTGCCCACCCCGCGCTCGCCGACGTCCGCAGCCGGCTCGACGTCACCGCCCGCGACCAGCGCCGACTCGACGCGCTGCTGGCCGACGCCCGCGCGGCCGCCGCCGGCTACCGCATCGTCCGCTGGCGGCAGCACACCCCGGAGGAGTACGTCGCCGACGTCGCCTACCTGGAGGGACGGATGGTGACCGACGCCCCGACCGGGGACCTCCAGTGGGAGCAGGAGCAGATCGACGCCGACCGGATCCGAGGCACCGAGCGGGCTCTGGACGCCCGGGGGGTCCGCCACTACAGCGTCGGCGCGGTGCACGAGGCGTCCGGCCGGCTGGTCGCCTGGAGCATGCTCAGCCTGGCCGCGAACACCACCTGGCACGCCTGGCAGCAGAGCACCATCGTCGACCCGGAGCACCGCGGCCACCGGCTCGGCCGGCTCGCCAAGATCGAGAATCTGGAGCACGTGCTGGCGTACGAGCCGGGGTTGCGCGCGATCGACACCTACAACGCGGCCGACAACGCCCACATGATCGCGATCAACGAACAGCTCGGCTTCCGCCCGGTGGACGGCTCGACCGACTGGCAGCTCACCCTCTGAGTCCACCGTCGCCGGGGCCGGCGGGGTGCAGTCGCCCCACCAGCTCATGGACCGCCCAGTCGAAGTCGTCCGGGGTGAATCGGTGCCCGCCGATCTTCGGCGGGACCGTGTCCCCGGGCGGGATCAGCAGCCCCGCTGGGTCGCGGACCTCGCGGTCCACCCGGGCGTGAGGGTCGTCGCGATTTCTGGCCTCCGCACCGAAGACCGGCCCGCCGACCGGGTCGGTCCGCCGCCACAGGTTGATCCACCGCCAGTCCAGTCGGTCACCGATCTCCCGCAGCACGTCCGGCCCAATGTAGGCGGCGAAGGTCCGGCTGCTGAGCCGCCCCAGCGGGGTGCCGTAGGTCAACAGTGCCACCCGGGCGCGGGCGGATTCCGGCAACTGGAGGACGGTCGCCGCCGCCAGCACGCTGCCGTGACTCTGCCCGGAGAGCACGACCGCGTCCCCGCCGGCGGTGAGGTGGACGATGCGGCGGATGAGATCCGGCACGGCACGCACGGCGTAGCACGGGGCGGCCAGCGGGTGCGCCGCGCGCGGCCAGAAGGTGGCCAGTTCCCACAGCACGCTGACCATCCGCATGGCCTCCGACCGGTAGGCGAACAGTCCCGCCCCGAACAGGGCCACCGCGAACAGTCCGACCAGCAGGCCTCCCAGGTCGGTCACGAAGATCACCGGACGGGCCAGCGACTGCCCGCCCAGCCGTTGGGCGACATCCTCCGGCCCATGACCGAGCGCCGACGACCCGGCGGCGGCCAGGGCCAGCGCGGCCAGAAGCGCGTACGCGGCCAGGAGCAGCGGGCCGAGCCGGTCCGCGAGCCGGGCCCGGATGATCTTGTCGGCAACTGCCCGCACCCGTTCCGGAGCCGCCCGGGGCGCTTCCGGAAATTCCCGCTGGACAAAATCGTCCGCCGCCTGTCGGTGCCGGATCCGCTGATAACGGCCGACCAGCACGGTCACCGCGACGGCGAACAGCAGCGCGGCCGAGAAGCCCAGGGCTGCCCAGCGGTAGGCGACCGGTGGGGAGAGCGGCGGGGCGCCGGGCGGCAGTGGCCGGGCCGGCGTCGGGTGGGAACCCCGGTCCAGGTACTCGGCGACGCCGTAGCTCAGCCCGGAGGAGTAGGACACGGCCAGCCCGATCGCGACCGACACCACCAGCGGTGCGGCGAGGCCCAGCAGCGCCCCGCGACCTCGGACCGACCGCCGCGCCAGGACCAGCGCCGCCAGCGCCACGAGCAGCCCCACCTGGCCGGTGAACAGCCCGGCGACCAGCACGTCGTACCCGGGCAGGTTACCCACGGCGGACCAGGGTGCCCGCGGTGCCGCGGCATACGCCAGGGTCAGCCCGGTCAACGTGATCGCGGCCCAGCGGAGGAGCCGGCCCGCGCGCCGCGACCACCGGGCGGCCGGACGCCGCTCGAGTTGCGGCAGGCAGAGCACCACCAGCGCGGCGGCCAGCAGGCCGGCGGACCCGACGAGCAGCGCGTGGCCGGGGATCCCGTTGCGCGGGACCACCGCCAGGAGCAGGGCCAGGTCGAGCGTCGCCAGCGAGATCACCACGTGCAGCGACCGCAGCCGGAGCAGCAGCGCCCGGTTGTCCCAGAAGGCCGGGGCGTCGAGGCGGCCCGCCCCGAGCCCCGGCGGCAACGTCGTGGTGTCCTCGGGACGCTGCCAGGTGCGGCCGCTGAGCCGCCAGACCAGGGCGATCCCGAGGATCGGCAGCAGGGCGGCGATGGCCAGCCGCCGCCCAGGCGGCACGCCACCCAGCCAGGAGATCCCCCGGCGACCCTCCAGGCAGCGCGCGTACTCCGCGCACTGCCAGGCCACCAGGTCCAGGGCCGCCCCCACGATCGACAGCACGTACATCGTGGTGAGGGTCGCGGCGAGCAGCCGGCAGAGCGCCTTGCCGGCCGCGCCCCCGCGGCCGGCGGGCGGCAGCATCCAGATGGCGGTGTTGGCGAGCATGAAGGGCAGGAGCAGGACCAGCGAGAAGGTCCGGGTTGCGGTTCCCCCGGTGAGCCCGCTCCAGCGGTACGCCTCCAGCGTGGTGTCGGCGACGCCGTGCGGATTCCCGAAACCCGGGGGTACCCGGTAGAAACCGGCTTCCCGATCCCCGGCCACCCGGCTCACGATCGGCCGGTTCAGCATCGCCTCCGGGCCGCGGTCGGCGACCCCGTGCACCCGGATTTCGGTGATTCCCACCCGTGGCCGTCCCCTCCTGGTCGCCAGCCGCGCGGTTACCCCGAGCCGGTCCGGTCATGCCGCGCCCGAGCGGCAGGCGGCGACCCTGACTTGTGACACGCCCCTACTGATCTGGTGGCTTCCTGTTGCATGATGACGGGCATGACGGAGACCCCGCACCCCCTGTACGACAGGCACGCCGACACCCTCAACCGGGCGCTGACCGCGATCATGGAGCGCGGGTACTGGTCCGCCTATCCCGAGTCGCCCAGCCCCCGGGTCTACGGCGAGACCGCCGCCGCCGACGGCAAGGCCGCCTTCGAGGCGTACCTGAACGCCGACTTCCCCCTCGACCAGCCGGGTGACGGCGGCAGCGTCGCCACCGAGGTCAGCCCGTTCGGCATGGAGCTGAACGTGCGCTACCCGCACGCCGCCCCCGACCAGCTGGTGGCCGCCGCCAAAACCGCGCTGCCCGCCTGGCGCGACGCCGGCCCGCAGGCCCGGGTGGGGGTCTGCCTGGAGATCCTCGACCGGCTGCACAGGAACGTCTTCGAGCTGGCCAACGCGGTGCAGTTCACCACCGGCCAGGCGTTCGTGATGGCGTTCCAGGCCGGCGGCGCGCACGCGCTGGACCGGGCGCTGGAGGCGATCGCGTACGCGTACGCCGAGATGACCCGCCACCCGGGGACCGCCGGCTGGGAGAAGGCCGCCGGCAAGGGCGACCCGCTGCGGATGAGCAAGACGTTCCACGTGGTGCCGCGCGGCCTGGCGCTGGTGATCGGCTGCAACACCTTCCCGACCTGGAACTCCTACCCGGGGCTCTACGCCTCGCTGGCCACCGGCAACCCGGTGATCGTCAAGCCGCACCCGCGCGCGGTGCTGCCGCTCGCGATCACCGTGAAGTACGCCCGCCAGGTGCTCGCCGAGGCCGGTTTCGACCCGAACCTGGTGCAGCTCGCGCCCGAGGCGGCGGACGAGAAGCTCGCCTCCACCCTGGCCCTGCACCCGGCCGTCAGGATCGTCGACTTCACCGGCTCCACCGAGTACGGCGACTGGCTGGAGGCCAACGCCCGGCAGGCCGCCGTCTACACCGAGAAGGCCGGCCTGAACACGGTGGTGATCGACTCCACCGACGACTTCGCCGGGCTCTGCCGCAACCTGGGCTTCACGCTCACCCTGTACAGCGGGCAGATGTGCACCACCTCGCAGAACCTGCTGATCCCCCGGGGCGGCATCGAGACCGACCAGGGGCACAAGAGCTTCGACGAGGTGGCCGCCGGGATCGCCGCGGCGGTCGGCAAGCTCACCGCCGACCCGGCCCGGGGCGTCGAGCTGACCGGCGCGATCGTCAACGACGGCGTGCTGGAGCGGCTCGAGGAGGTCGCCAAGGTCGGCGAGCCGGTGCTGGAGTCGCGGGCCGTCGAGCACCCGTCCTTCCCCGGCGCGGTCGTGCGTACGCCGACCATCGTCAAGCTGGACGCCACCGACACCGGGGTCTACTCGCGGGAGTGGTTCGGGCCGATCTCGTTCGCCATCGCGACCAACTCGACCGCGCACAGCCTGGAGATCCTCCGCGCGACGGTGGGGGAGAAGGGCGCGCTCACCGCGGGGGTCTACGCCACCGACGAGGCGGTGCTGGACGCCGCCGAGGCGGCGGCGATCGACGCCGGCGTGCACCTGTCCTGCAACCTCACCGGCGGGGTCTTCGTCAACCAGTCGGCTGCCTTCTCGGACTTCCACGGCTCGGGCGCCAACCCGGCGGCGAACTCCGCGCTCACCGACGGTGCGTACGTGGCCAACCGGTTCCGCATCGTGCAGAGCCGCCGCCACGTCTGATGGGCAAGGAGGGGCCCCTGCTTACCGTTTCCGGTAGAGCAGGGGCCCCCTTCTCACGCCGCCCGGCGCATCTGGAGTTCCCGGAGGGCGGGGATCTTGGGGTGCGGCACGCGCACCCCGGTGTCGACGAAGCCCAGCTTCTGGTACGCCCGGTAGGCGCGGTCGTTGCCGACCACCACCTCCATCATCAGCTCCGGCCGGCCGCAGGCGAGGGACCAGGCGGCCACCTCGTCCACCAGCGCGCCGAGCAGCCCGCCGCCCCGCCAGGCCGGCGTGAGGTACACGGCGTAGATCAGGGTCAGGCCGGGCTCCTCCGGGGCGACCGTGCCGCCGGCGTGGCCGACCAGGCGACCGCCCGGATCGGCGACGAACTGGGCGGTGGCGTCGCCTCGGGAGACCGCGGCGACCCGGGCCGCGTAGTCGGCGTGCGGGCGGGCGGCGGCCTCGGCCACCGTCTCCAGGAACGCCAGCGGCGAGTCGGCGAGCATCTCCAATCGGAGCGCCCGCATCCGGGCGGCGTCCTCCGGCCGGACCCGGCGGACGGTCGTGGTCGTGGTCGGCGCGCTGGTCATGTCGCCATGCATACCGGAGTGCGGAGGACCCGTGTCGGGCCGGGTCGGATGTCGGCCGGAATATGCCCGATTTGTGGTCGTGCGCCGTCGTCACGCCTCGTGTAGCGTGCGATTTCGGTCACCGATTCAGCGGCCGTCACCGATGGCCGAACCGGTGGTCCGCCGGTGCCGGTCCGCCGGTCTCCGGGTTGTGGAACGCCGCGCAGAGTGAGGAAGTGCACCGTGGCACAGGGCACCGTCAAGTGGTTCAACGCCGAAAAGGGCTACGGCTTCATCGCCGTCGACGGCGGGCAGGACGTCTTCGTCCACTTCTCCGCGATCGAGATGGACGGCTACAAGGCGCTGGACGACGGCCAGCGCGTCGAGTTCGAGATCGCCCAGGGTCAGAAGGGTCCGCAGGCGGAGCGGGTCCGCGTCATCGCCTGACCCCGTCGCCGCCCGTTCGGCGGCAGTTCACCCCGGCCGGGGGGCTGCGCTGCGGGCGCGCAGCAGGGAAGATCGTGAGCCGTTCCAGCCATCGCTGCTGAGGAGGGTTCATGTCCGACCTGCCCCCGTCGGGTTCCACCGAGCCGGTGCCCCCGGCGTCGTCCGGTGCCCCGGCCGACCCGGCCTCGTCCACGCCGCCGGCGCCGACGGCGGGGGATGCGGATCGTCCCCTCGGGTCCGGAGCGCCAACCCCGACGGATCCGACGCTGCCGGGGCAGCCCGCCGCAACGGGTCAGCCCTGGTACCCGGTTGTGCCGGGTCAGCCGGCCGCCGCTCCGGTGCCCGGCGCGGGATACCCGGTCGATCCGGCGGGCCAGCCGCACGGCTGGGCCTGGCCGACGCCGGCCGCCCAGCCGGTGGATTCGCCCTACACCTGGGCCTGGCCGACGCCGGACGGTCCCGGGCCGGGTGGGACCTACCCCGGCCAGCCACCGATGCCCGGCCAGCCCTATGGCTGGTACCCGGGGGTCGACCCCGGTGACCCGCTGGTCACCCCGCCGCACGCCGGGATCGGCGGCTGGTTCGCCCGGTGCTCCGGGGCGCTACGGCGCGGTTGGCGGCAGCTGCTGCCCATCGTCCTGATCAGCCAGGCGGTGCCGGCCGCGGTGATCGCGGTCCTCTCCCTGGCCCTGGCCCCGACCGGCCAGCCCGTCGCCGGGCCGGACGGCGCCCCGGTCCTGCCGGACGGCTACTTCACCGACTTCTTCGCCTTCTACGGTGCGGTGATCCTGGCCGCGCTGATCTTCGGCCCGCTGCAGAGCGCCGGGTGGGCTGCCGGCACCTGGGTGATCACCCGCCAGGCGGTCGGCGAGCCGGCCGTGGTCGGCGTCGCCTTCCGGTACGGCTGGCGGCGCGCGCTCGGTCTCTGGGGCTGGACGATCGTCTCCTCGTTGCTGATCGGCGTCGGCGTCTGTGCCTGCGTGCTGCCCGGGATCTACGTGGCCTTCGCGGTCGCCCTGTTCGGCCCGGTCTACCTCTTCGAACGGCAGGAGCCGATCGGCCGCGCGTTCCGCCTCTTCCACCAGCGGTTCGGGATGGTGCTGGGGCGGGTGGCGCTGGTGGTGGCCGTGCTGGTCGTCGCCACCATGCTCAACGGGGTGGTGGAGACGGTCAACCGGCTGATCTTCGGCGAGCACCCGCTGGACGCGGCGGGCACCGGCGGGGCCGCCGTGCTGCTGGCGCTGGCGGGCACCCTGCTGATCACCCCGGCGTATCTGGCGCAGCTGATCGGCCTGGTCGTCACGTACGCCGAGCAGCGGGCCCACGAAGGCCCGGTGAACGCCGCCCGGCTGGCCGCGGAACTCGGCTGAGCGCGGCCATCGTGCTTGCACTCGGCTAGGGAGAGTGCTAAACAAGTCATTGGCACTCGCATACGGTGAGTGCCAATGGTCGGGGCGGTAGGGCCACGGCCACCCCGGTGTCTCGATGGCGCCGGGGCGGCACGGGGCCGGTCGTCGCGGGCTGTCCGGCCCGACCGAGGAGACGTCGTCGTCGCCAGGTGGCGACGTCCCCAAGGTGCGTACACCAGGCGGCCCATCCGGGGGATCTCCGGATGGCCCGTGAGTGTCCAGGAGGACAACGCCGTATGGCCAAGATGATCGCGTTCGACGAAGAGGCGCGCCGCGGCCTCGAGCGGGGCATGAACCAGCTCGCCGACGCCGTGAAGGTGACCCTCGGCCCCAAGGGCCGCAACGTCGTGCTCGAGAAGAAGTGGGGTGCCCCCACCATCACCAACGATGGTGTGAGCATCGCCAAGGAAATCGAGCTCGAGGACCCGTACGAGAAGATCGGCGCCGAGCTGGTCAAGGAGGTCGCGAAGAAGACCGACGACGTGGCCGGTGACGGCACGACGACGGCGACCGTCCTGGCCCAGGCCCTGGTTCGCGAGGGCCTGCGCAACGTGGCCGCCGGTGCCAACCCGATGGCCCTGAAGCGGGGCATCGAGGCCGCCGTGGCCAGCGTCTCGGAGGAGCTGCTCAAGCTCGCCAAGGACGTGGAGACCAAGGAGCAGATCGCCTCCACCGCCTCCATCTCGGCTGGTGACACCAGCGTCGGCGAGATCATCGCCGAGGCGATGGACAAGGTCGGCAAGGAAGGCGTCATCACCGTCGAGGAGAGCAACACCTTCGGCCTGGAGCTGGAGCTCACCGAGGGTATGCGCTTCGACAAGGGCTACATCTCTGCTTACTTCATGACCGACCCGGAGCGTATGGAGGCCGTCTTCGACGACCCGTACCTCCTGATCGTCAACAGCAAGATCTCGTCGGTGAAGGACCTGCTCCCGATCCTGGAGAAGGTCATGCAGTCGGGCAAGCCGCTGCTGATCATCGCCGAGGACATCGAGGGCGAGGCCCTGGCCACCCTGGTGGTCAACAAGGTCCGCGGCACCTTCAAGTCGGTCGCCGTCAAGGCGCCGGGCTTCGGTGACCGCCGCAAGGCCATGCTCGCCGACATTGCCATCCTCACCGGTGGCCAGGTCATCAGCGAGGAGGTCGGCCTCAAGCTCGACGCCGTGGGCCTCGACATGCTGGGCCGCGCCCGCAAGGTCGTGGTGACCAAGGACGAGACCACCATCGTCGACGGTGCCGGCGACGCCGAGCAGATCCAGGGCCGGGTCAACCAGATCCGGGCCGAGATCGAGAAGAGTGACTCCGACTACGACCGGGAGAAGCTGCAGGAGCGGCTGGCCAAGCTGGCCGGCGGCGTTGCGGTGATCAAGGTCGGCGCGGCCACCGAGGTCGAGCTGAAGGAGCGCAAGCACCGCATCGAGGACGCCGTCCGCAACGCGAAGGCCGCCGTCGAGGAGGGCATCGTCCCGGGTGGTGGCGTCGCGCTGGTGCAGGCCGGCAAGACCGCCTTCGACAAGCTGGACCTGACCGGCGACGAGGCGACCGGCACCCAGATCGTCAAGATCGCGCTGGACGCCCCGCTGCGGCAGATCGCCGTCAACGCCGGCCTCGAGGGTGGCGTCGTCGTCGAGCACGTCCGCAACCTCGAGCCGGGTCACGGCCTCAACGCCGCGACCGGCGAGTACGTCGACCTGCTCGCGTCGGGCATCATCGACCCGGCCAAGGTGACCCGTTCCGCGCTGCAGAACGCGTCGTCGATCGCCGCGCTGTTCCTCACCACCGAGGCGGTCGTGGCGGACAAGCCGGAGAAGACCCCGGCCGCCCCGGCTGGCCCGGGTGGCGGGGAGATGGACTTCTGAGTCCAGCTCCACCAGTACGCCGAAAGGGGGCGGGCCGCGTCAGCGGTCCGCCCCCTTTCCCGTGCGCTCAGGTCGGCAGCCGCCGCTGGTTGCGTCGTTTGTGCGTCCGGTCGTACGGCGGCGGGATCCGGAGCGGCTCGTCCACCAGTTGCAGCGGTTCCTCGGTGGCTGGATCGTCGCCGCCGGCCATCTCCGCCAGCTGCTCGGCGTCGCCGTAGTCGAGCCGGTCGAATGGCAGTTGCCCGGGGAGTTCGCCGACCGGAGGCAAGCTCACCGGTGCCTCGTCGGTCCGTTCGTCATCCGTGGTCATGGCTGCCTCCTCTATGCCCCGACGGTAGGCGGCCGTCGATGACCGGGAGGGCTGAATGACAATATAACCGTCTATGTAACTTAAGTTACTTATGTCCGGTCAAGCGCCTTCCGGTACAGGAAGAACACCCGCTCGATCCGGGCACCCGCCGCATTCGCGTAGAACGGCACCGGCCCCACCCAGCCGATCTGCGCCGCGTCGAGGCCCGCCGCGGCCTGGTCGCGCAGGCAGCGGCGGAGCAGCACGCCGCCGATGCCCCAGCCCTCGACGGCCGGTGCCGTCCCCATCGGGCCGAACCAGCTCGGCCGGGACGAGCCGTACGCGGCGAAGCCCAGGACCTCGCCGTCCCGCTCGGCCAGGTGCGCGCCCGCGCCCGGCCGGCCCAGCGACCCGGCCAGCTCGTCGTCCCACGTCCCGCCGAAGGTGGCCCGGGCGAACGCGCCCAGCGCCGGCAGGTCCGCCGGCTCTGCCTGGCGTACCGTCACGCCCGCGTCGGCCAGCCGCCGCTCGGCGGCCTCCGTCGACCGCACCGCCGGGGAGCCCGCGGCCAGGTCGGCCGTCATGTTCCAGCCCGTCCGGTCCTGCCGGTAACCGAGGCGCAGCGCGGCGCATACCGCCGGGGTGTACCGCACGTCGATGCCCGGCCAGGCGTAGTACGGCGGGTTCCCGGCGAGCAGCAGTTCGGTGGCGCCGAGCGCGGCCAGCCGTCGTTCCGCCTCGGTGAGCAGCGCCCGCCCGACGCCCCGGCGCCGTTCCTCCGGGGCCACCGCCAGCAGGTCGACGTGGCCGAGCCCGGGATCCCGCGCCGACCGGGAGCCGATCAACACCCCGATCAGCTCGCCGCCGCGGACCGCGCCGAGCCGCAGCACCGGCCGGTCGGCGGTCGCGCGGGCGGCCAGGGTGTCCACGACGGCCGGCGCCTCGGCCGCGTCCTCCGGCAGGTCCAGGGCCCGCCGGCAGAGGTCGACGACCGCGGGCAGGCGGTCGGGATCCAGCTCGATGATCTCCGCGTCCATGGTCGCCGACCCTAGGTCATCGGGCAGGGTTCTTAACAGAGGCGGTCAGCGCGCCGACCGCGCCGCGCGGACCGCCGCGTACGCGTCCACCAGGCCCGCGCCGACCAGGTCGGGCTCGCCACCACAGCGGTCCGCGCTCGGAGGTACGCCGGCCGGACCGGCCGTGTCGAGGAGGATCCGCCGGGTCCGCGCCAGATCACCGACGAGCGCCGGGTTCGCCGACCACATCAGCGCCACCACCCCCGCCACCTGCGGCGTCGCCATCGACGTGCCGTCCAGGGTGGCGTAGCCGCCCCCGGGGTACGCCGACAGCACCCCCGCCCCCGGCGCCACCAGGTCCGGCTTGTCGACGCCCCCGCGGGCCGGCCCCCGGCTGGAGAAGCGGGTGAGCTGCCGGGCCCGGTCCACCGCGCCGACCGTCAGCACGTCCGGGTACGGTGCCGGCGGGTCGGCCACCGAGCCGCAGTACGGCCCGGTGTTGCCGGCCGCGGCCACCACCAGGATGCCGGCCGCGGCCAGCGCGGCGGTCGCCGGGCGCAACGCCGCCGGGTCGCAGCCCTCGATCGGCGGGCAGCCCCACGAGTTGGTCAGCACGTCCGGCGCGCGCTGTGGCCGACCGTCGGTGAGCGGGTCGCCGCCCGGCGGGAACGGGGCCAGCATGAACTGCAGGCAGTCCAGGTAGTGGGCCGGGCTGCCGAGGTTCCGGTCGAGGTTGACGCAGCCCACCCAGCGCGCGCCGGGGGCCACGCCGATCCCGTCCCGGCCCACCGCGCTGCCCACCGTGTGGGTGCCGTGACCGCCCCGGTCGCCCGGCGTGCCGGTGTGCTCCCACGGGTCGTACCAGGAGTCGTCGCCGCCCCGGAAGCCGGCGGCCAGGGCCGGGTGCCGCCCGTCCACCCCGGAGTCGGAGCTGCCGACCACCACGCCCGCCCCGGTCACGCCCAGCTCGGACCAGACCCGGTCCGCGCCGATCAGCGACACGTTCCACACCGGGCCGGTCGGCGCGGCCTGGGTGCCCTGGGCCGGGGGCGGCGCCGCCGGCAGCGGGCGCAGCCGCTGGCTGACCAGCACCCGGGCCACCTCCGGCCGCCCGGAGAGCCAGGCCCGCACCGCCGGGCCGCCATCCGTCTCGATCGCGTTGACCAGGTAGTACGGCGTGGGGTGCAGGCGCAGCCGGGTCAGCTCGCGGCGCAGGTCGCCCTGGGTCCGGTCGGCGGTGGCCACCAGCCGCCGGTAGACCTCGGCCGCCCGGGCGTCCCGGCCGGCCCGACCGGGCGCCCCGGCCGGGAGCCCGGTCAGGTCGGCCTGCTCGCGCAGCACCACGAGCAACCGCTCGCCGTAGAGGCCGGGCCGGCCGGGGACGACGTACACCACCGCGACGGCGGCGAGCAGGGCCGCGGCGGCCAGCCCGGCCACCTGGCGCCGGGGCGTGCCGGCGCGCGGCCGGGCGAGCAGCACGCCGTACCCGAGGGCGAGCAGCACCGCGACGGCGAACCCGGCCCCGGTCGCGACCGCGCCCCAGAACGGCACGTCGCGGCTGGTCGCCAGCAGGACGGTGAGCTCCTCCGGGTCGAGGAACGCCAGCGGCCCGAGCAGCGCGAGGCCGACCAGCCAGCGCACCGGGCGCCGGCCGGCCGGCACGCCGGAGCGGCGGGCCGCGGCCTCCAGGGCGCCCAGCGCGAACCCCAGCGGCGGCAGCAGGAACAGGGCGGGCAGCTGCGCCCCGGACTGCCCGGCCCCGGCGGCGAGCAGGACCAGCGTGACCCCCGCGACCAGGCCGCCGACCAGCACCAGCCGGGCCGGCCGGGGTGGCTCGCCGACCGCGAACCCGGCCCAGAACGCCGGGTCGAGCAGGGTCCCGGCGAGCGCGCCGAGCGCGGCCGCGGCGAGGACGGCGAGCAGCGTCTCCAGGGCGCCGCCGAGCGCGCCGACCCAGGCCCAGGGCAGCAGCGAGGCCAGGCCGGCGGCGACCGCCAGCAGCGTGACCGGCCCGAACCGTCGCCCACCGGTCGGTGGGGGAACGGGGGGCCGGGCATCCGCCGGCGCGACGGCCCCGCGCCGGCGGGACAGCCGGCCGAGGACCGCCGCGAGCAGCGCGGCGGTGCCGGCCAGCGCCGCCAGGTACGCCTCCTCGTGCACCGGTGGCAGGGCCCGGAGCAGGGTCAGCGCGCCGAGCGCCAGGGTGCCGGCGAACCAGGCCCGGCCGGTGACCCGGACCGCCGGCGAGCGGGGCAGCAGCGCGAGCGCCAGCGTGGGCGCGCCCACCAGGAGCACCGTGCCCAGCGCGACCACCGGCCAGACCGGCACCACCCGGTCCAGGCCGGCGACCAGCACCGCCTGGTCCACCGCCCAGCCGACCAGCTGACCCAGCACGGTGACCAGCACCGCCCAGACCCCGGTGAGGGCGGCCGCGACCACCGGCCACGGCCCGGTCCCCGCGGGGCCGGGAACCGGCGGTGCGAGCGGGGCTGCGGGGGGACCGACCGTCATGACCAACACGGTACGGGCGGGCGCCCGCTGCGGGCGGAGCGCCGGGACGGTTACCGTGGACAGGTGCGCGACCCCAACGTGTCCCGATCCGTGGCCGGTCAGCTCTCTCCCGAGCGCCGTGCCGGCGACCTCCGCAAACTCCGCGCCGAGCGGTTCGACGTCCTGGTCATCGGCGGTGGGGTGACCGGGGCGGGCGCCGCGCTCGACGCCGCGTCCCGCGGGCTGAAGGTGGCCCTGGTGGAGGCGCGGGACTACGCCGCCGGCACGTCCAGCCGGTCCAGCAAGCTGATCCACGGCGGCCTGCGCTACCTGGAGCAGCTGGAGTTCCACCTGGTGCACGAGGCGTTGACCGAGCGCGGCCTGCTCGCCACCCGGCTCGCCCCGCACCTGGTCCGCCCGGTGCCGATCCTGGTCCCGCTCCCCGCCGAGGGCCGGCTGAGTGACCTGCCCGGGCGCTTCTTCCGCCGGTCCTACTACGGCGCCGGCGTGGCTGCCTACGACGCGTTCGCCGGGGTCTTCGGCGGCGGGCGCGGCATGCCGCTGCACCGGCACCTGACCCGGGAGGGCGCCCGCCGGGTCTTCCCCAGCCTGCGCGCCGACAAGCTGGCCGGGGCGATCCGCTACTTCGACGGGCAGGTCGACGACGCCCGCCTGGTGGTGACGCTGGCCCGCACGGCGGCCAGCCTCGGGGCCACCGTGGTGACCAGCGCCCGCGCGGTCGGGCTGATCCGGCAGGCCCGCGAGGTCACCGGGGTCCGGGTCCGCGACCTGGAGGCTCCCGCCGGCTCGCCGGACGCCGAGTTCGAGGTACGCGCCCGTACGGTGATCGCCGCCACCGGCGTGTGGAGCGACGACATGTCCCGGATGCTCAACGACGTCGGGCTGCGGCCCGGCATGCGGGTCCGGGCCTCCAAGGGCGTCCACCTGGTGGTGCCCCGCTCGGCGATCACCGGCGAGGCCGGCCTGATCCTGCGTACGGCGACCAGCGTGCTCTTCGTCATCCCGTGGGGCGGCCACTGGATCATCGGCACCACGGACACCGACTGGCGGCTGGACCGGTCCCACCCGGCGGCCACCGCGAAGGACATCGACTACCTGCTGGCGCAGGTCAACGCGGTGCTGGACCGGCCGCTGACCACCGACGACATCGAGGGCGTCTACGCCGGGCTGCGCCCGCTGCTGGCCGGCGAGGCGGACTCCACCTCAAAGCTCTCCCGGGAGCACGCGGTGGTGGAGCCGATGCTCGGGCTGCTGCTGGTGGCCGGCGGCAAGTACACGACGTACCGGGTGATGGCGTCGGACGTGGTCGACCGCGCGGTCCACCGGCTCGGCTGGACCCGTCCGTCGCGTACCGCCGACCTGCCGCTGCTCGGCGCCGACGGGTACGCGGCGATGTGGCGGGACCGGGCCGACCTGGCCCGCCGGCACGGCATGCCCGTCGGGGTGGTCGAGCACCTGCTGGAGCGGTACGGCACGCTCACCCGCGACCTGCTCGCCCTGGTCGACGCCGACCCGCTGCTCGGCTCCCCGCTCGCCGGGGCCCCGGAGTACCTGGCCGCCGAGGTGACGTACGCGGCCCGGGCCGAGGGGGCGCTGCACCTGGAGGACGTGCTGACCCGGCGTACCCGGATCTCCATCGAGACCAGCCATCGCGGCCTGGAGTCGGCCGAGCACACCGCGGAGCTGATGGGCGCGGTGCTGGGCTGGGACGCGGCGACGCGCGCCCGCGAGGTGGCCCACTACCGGGCCCGGGTGGAGGCGGAGCGGCTGTCGCAGGCGATGCCCGACGACGTGGCCGCCGACGCGGCCCGGCTCGGCGCGCCGGACGTGCGCGGCTTCGCCGCCGACCGGGGTGCCGACGGCGGCAGCGCCGCCGGGCTGCCGCCGTCTTCGCAGGTGACCGGCGGGTAACGTCGTTCCGGAGGGTACCGGGCGCTACCTACGGAAGTGTAGGTTTCCGTGCGTGGTTCGCCCCTCCTGGTCGCGCATGGTTCCGATGACCGCCGGCGTCCTGTTGGCGCTCGCGCTGACCGGCTGTTCCCTGTTCGGTCGGGCCGAGGGTGCCACCACACCGGGTAGCCCGGGCCCGACCGTGTCGGCGGAGGCGGGGCGGCGGGTCTCGCTGGTGCAGCGGGTCGGGGCGGACGGTGCGCCCCGCACCCTCGACGTGGATCCGAGCGGCCGGTGGCAGTGCCGGGACTGCGCGGGCGACGGGGTCGACTCCACCGGCCAGCTCACCGCCGAGCAGACCCAGCGGTTGCAGCGGATGCTCGCCGATCCGGCCCTGGCGACCGAGACCGACGAGGCCCGCCAGTACAAGCAGGGCTGCATCGACGCGCTGACCTCCACCCTGCTGATCCCGCCGGGGCTGACCATCACCTCGCAGGACTGCCCGGGCGAGGAGCGGCCAGCGGTGGGCTACCAGGTCCTGCTGCTGCTCACCCAGGCCACGCCCGCCGAGGACAAAAGCTGAGCGTCAGCACACCTTGCCGGGGTTGAGCAGCCCCGCCGGGTCCAGGGCCGCCTTGATCGCCTGGTGCACCCGTACCCCGACCGGGCCGATCTCCCGGGCCAGCCAGTCCCGCTTGAGCAGCCCGACGCCGTGCTCGCCGGTGCAGGTGCCGCCGAGTTCCAGGCCGAGCCGCATGATCTCGTCGAAGGCCCGCCGGCCCCGCGCCACGCTGGCCGGGTCGGCCCGGTCGACCACGATGTTCGGGTGCATGTTGCCGTCGCCGGCGTGCCCCACCACGCCGATCGGCACGGCACACTCCGCGGCGATCCGGGCCACCCCGTCCAGCAGCGCCGCGAGCGCCCCCCGGGGCACCGCCACGTCATCGATGACCAGGCCACCGTTGCCGTTCGGGAAGGCCTCGGCGGCGAACCTCTCCATCGCCGGGTGGGCGAGCCGGCGGGCCTGGAGCAGGGCGGCCGCCTCCGCCGCGTCGGTGGCCGCGTAGACCTCGTCGGCCCCGGCCGCCTCGCACACCTCGGCGAGCCGGGCCAGGTCGTCGGCCGCCCGTACGCCGGTGTCCACGGCCGCCAGCAGCAGCGCCTGCGCGTCGGTGCGCAGCCCCATCGGCCGGTACGTTTCGATGGCCCGCAGGTGCGTCCGGTCCAGCAGCTCCAGCAGGCTGGGGGTCAGCCCGCGCTCGGCGAGCCCGGCGACCGCCGTGCCGGCCGCCGCCGTGGTGGGGAAGACGGCGACCAGGGTCAGCGACTCCTCCGGTGCCGGCCGCAGCGAGAGGGTCACCTCGGTGATCACGCCGAGGGTGCCCTCGGAGCCGACGAAGAGCCGGGTCAGGTCGTATCCGGCGACCCCCTTGGCGGTGCGCCGGCCGGTCCGCAGCACCTCGCCGGAGGCCAGCACCACCTCCAGGCCGAGCACGTACTCGGTGGTCACGCCGTACTTGACGCAGCACATGCCGCCAGCGTTGGTGGCGACGTTGCCGCCGATGGTGGAGGACTCCCAGGAGCCCGGGTCCGGCGGGTAGTACAGCTGGTGTTTCCGGACCGCGCCGGCCAGCGTCGCGTTCACCACGCCGGGCTGCACCACGGCGATCCGGCTCACCGGGTCGATCTCCAGGATCCGGTCCATCGCCACGGTGCTCAGCAGCACGGCGCCGTCGACCGCGTTCGCCGCGCCGGCCAGCCCGGTCCGCGCCCCCTGCGGCACCACCGGTACGCCGTGCCGGCCCGCCGCCCGGACCACCGCCGCGACCTCCTCGGTGCTCCGCGGGCGCACCACGACCAGCGGGCTGCCGGCGTCGCAGAGGTCGGCCTCGTCCCGCGCGTGGATCCGCAGCAGGTCCGGGTCGGTGAGCACGGCGGTGTCACCGAGCGCGGCCCGCAGTTCGTCGAGGAGGAGGTTGGCGGTCATGCCGGGAAGGCTAGGCCGTGCGGATCGTGATCATCAACCGGGCGTACCGTTGCTGAACGTGCTCTACCTGGACCGCCCCTCGGTGCCCTGGCGGGGCCGGCTCTGGTCGCACCTGATCAGCGACGTCTCCTACGCCGAGCTGCACGCGTTCGCCGAGGCGTTGGGTGCGCCCCGACGCGGCTTCGACCGGGACCACTACGACCTGCCCGCCGAACGCTTCGCGATGGCCGTCTGGCTCGGTGCCCGGGTCGTCCCGTCCCGCGAGATCGTCCGCCTCCTTCGCGCCGCCGACCTCCGCCGCCCCAAACACCTCCACCGTCCCCGCCCCGTCGCACCCCGCACCCCCGCCGACCCGCGCGATCTTGCACTTTCCGCCCGCACCTCGGACTGATTCGCCCCCTTTGCCCGGGCAGGAACTGCAAGATCGCGCGGGTGGGGGGGTCAGGTCAGGGTGGTTAGTTCGCGGGTGAGGTTGGCGCGGGCGGGGGGTTCCCAGCGGGTGTGCGGTTCGGGTAGGCGGTAGAGGGCGGGGAGGGCCAGGAGAGCGGTCAGCACCCGGGCGCGGCCGGTGCGGAAGTCCGGGTCGGGCACGTGGGCGTACTCGCGGCGGATGGCGGCGGCGTACCGGTCGTACTCCTCGGCCGGGGCGGCCAGGATCGCCAGGTCCGCGTCGCAGAGCAGGGCGCCGTCCGGGTCGCCGGCCGGCACCAGATGTCCGGCGGTGAGCAGCACCAGCCGGCGTACCTCGGTCACCGCCTCCGCCGGCAGCCCGGCGTCCGTGAGCAGCTCGCCGGCCAGGTCGGCGCTGGCCCGCTCGTTGGCGTCGCCGCCGGCCCGCGGGTCGTAGACCGCGTCGTGGCACCACGCCGCCAGCCGGACCAGCTCCGGCCGGCGCGCCGACCCGGCGTACGCGTCGACGACGTCCAGCACCGCCCGCAGGTGCGGCACGGCGTGGTAGCGCCGGTGCGGCTCCCGCCAGGCGGCCAGCAGCCGCGCCCCGGCCCGCTGCACGCCGGCCGGGTCTGCCGCCCCCGCCGCCCGGGCCGCGTCCCGCCACCGCTCGATCAGCTCGTCCACCCGGAGCAGTCTGCCCCACCGCCACCGGACGGGAGGATTCACCGGATGCGGGACGGGTAGTCCCGGCCATGGCCGTGGCCCGGGACCGACGACCGCCGTTCCTGCGGCGCGCCCCCCTGCGTGAGGGGCTGGTCGACCTCGACGGACCCCGGATCGCGGAGGCGATGGACGAACTCCGGGACCGCAGCAAGGCCACCCTGCACGACCGCCTCCACCGGGTCCGGACGGCCACCGGCCTGGCGGTCCAGGCCGGTCTCGCCGCCGGGCTGGCCTACCTGGTCTCCCACCGCCTGCTCGGGAACCCGCAACCGGTGTTCGCGCCGATCTCCGCGGTCGGCACCCTGGCCGCCTCGGTCGGCCAGCGGTTCCGCCGGACCGTGGAGCTGATCATCGGGGTGGCGGTCGGGGTGGCCGTCGGCGACTTCCTGATCTACCTCCTCGGCACCGGGGCCTGGCAACTCGGCCTGGTGGTGACCGCGGCCATCCTGCTGACCATCTTCGCCGGGGCGAGCGTGGCCATCGTCATCCAGGCGGCGGCCACCGCCGTGCTGATCGTGACGCTCAGCCCGTCCACGCAGAACCTGGAGATCCCACGCTTCGTGGACGCGTTCATCGGCGGCGGCATCGCCCTGCTGGTGACCGCGATCCTGTTGCCGCTCAACCCGTTGCGCGTGATCAACCGGGCCGCCCGGCCGGCGCTGGACCTGCTCGCCGGTCAGCTCGACATCTGTGCGGAGGCGCTGCGAAAACGGGACCGCCGCACCGCGCAGCAGGCGCTGTACCGGCTGCGGGAGAACAAGGACGAGCTGGCCGCGCTCTCCGAGGCGATCGAGGGCGCCAAGGAGACCATCACCATCTCCCCGGCCCGCTGGCACCGGCGCAGCGAGCTCACCCACTACGCCGACGCGGCCGACCCGATCGACCGCGCGATGCGCAACAGCGGCACCCTCATCCGGCGTTCCGTGACCATGATCGAGGACGAGGAGCCCGTCCCCGACCCGATGCCCGACTCCATCTCCCACCTGGCCGAGGCGGTACGCCTGCTCCGGCACGAGTTCGCCGCCGGGGAGGAGCCGGACCAGGCCCGGGAACGGACGCTCCGCGCGGTCAGCGAGGCCGGCCGGGCGTACGGCGAGGGGGTCGGCTTCTCCGGCAGCGTGGTGATCGCCCAGGTGCGGACCACCGCCAGCGACCTGATGGTCGCCTCCGGCATCGACCAGGAGGAGGCGAACCGGCTGGTCCGGCAGGCGTTCGGCGAGCGGGAGCAGCGCGGCGGCGGCGCCACCGAGCAGAGCCCCGCCCCCAAACCCCCCACCGCGCCCCCCGTCGGCTGACCCCCAGCGGGGTTCAGCGGAGGGCGGCGAGGGCGGTGAGGAGGGCGTCGACGTCGAACCGGGTGGTGCCGAGGCCGAGGCTGGCGCGCAGCGCGGTGGGCGGCAGGTCGTCCCGGCCGCTGCGGGCCGCCGCCTCGGACAGCAGTCGCCGGGCCAGCGGGTGGGCGCAGAAGAGCCCGTCGCGTACCCCGATCCGGTGCTCGGCCGCCAGCCGGGCCGCCACGTCGGCGGAGTCCCAGCCGGCGACCACGAAGGAGACGATGCCGACCCGTGGCGCGGCCGGCCCGAACGTCCGCAGCTCCACCACGTGCGGCAGGGCGGCGATGCCGTCCCGCAGCCGGGCCAGCAGCGCCTGCTCCCGGGCGTGCAGCGCGTCCCGGTCGGCGTCGGCCAGCGCGGCGCAGACCGCCGCGAGGGCCACCGCGCCGAGCAGGTTCGGGGTGCCCGCCTCGTGCCGGGCCGGCCCGGTGGCCCAGCGCACCTCGTGGGTGGCCGCGCCGACGTGGCTGGTGGCCCCGCCCCCGGCCAGGTACGGCGGGGCCGCGTCCAGCCAGTCGCCCCGCCCGACCAGCACGCCGGCGCCGAACGGGGCGTACAGCTTGTGGCCGGAGAGGGCCAGGTAGTCCACGTCCAGCGCGGCCAGGTCCACCGGGGCGTGCGGGGCGAGCTGGGCGGCGTCCACCAGGATCCGGGCACCGTGCCGGCGGGCCACCCGGGCCAGCTCGGCCACCGGCCAGCGCTCCCCGGTCACGTTGCTCGCACCGGTCACCGCGACCAGCACCGGCAGGCCGGGCCGGGCGTCGCGGGACAGCTCGGCGAGGGCGGCGTCGAGCGCGCGGACCGCCGCGCCGGGGCTGTCGGGGACCGGGAGCCGGACCGAGCCACGCGGCCAGGGCAGCAGGTTGGCGTGGTGCTCGCCGGCGAAGGTGACCACGGTGGTGCCGGCGGGCAGCGCCCGGGCCAGCAGGTTGATCGCGTCGGTGGTGTTCCGGGTGAAGATCACGTGGTCGCCCGGGCGGGCGCCGAGGAAGTCGCCGACCGTCTGCCGGGCCCGCTCGTAGGCCAGCGTGCAGCGCCGCGACAGCGCCCCGGCGCCCCGGTGCACACTCGCGTACCAGGGCAGCAGCTCGGCCACCGCGTCGGCCGCGGCCCGCGCGCACGGCGCGCTGGCGGCATGGTCCAGGTTGATCTGCCCCGGCACGCCGAGGACGCCGAGCGGGTCCGGCCCGGTCGGCGCCGGCAGCACGGGCAGCGAGGGTACGAGGGTGACGGTCATGCCGGAACCTCCCGGGTCCAGGGGACCCCGGGGTATGGGCACCGGGACGGGGTCCGCGCTTGCCCAGCACGCGGTTCGGGCTGGGCCCGGTCATCACCCGGGGCACCCCACCGCGAACTCGACGAGGGTTGCCGGCCAGCAAGCCGGGGCTTGACGCTGGCGCTCGTGACCTGCCCGGAGCATAGCGGGCGGAATGCGGCCGGACCAGAGGGCCACGGGTGACTACGCTGACCGCATGGCCGACACCCCGCCCGGCGGAGCCCTGCCGCCGCCGCCGACCGCGCCCGCCGCCTCCTCGCCGGCCCCGTCGACCCCCACGATGCCGGTGCGCCGGCTCGGTTGGCGACGGTTCCTGGCGCTCGCCGGGGTGGTGCTGCTGATCGCCGCCGGCGCGGTCTTCATGGTCTTCACCCTCGGCGAGAGCCTCGGCGCGGCGGCCCTGCTGGTCGGCGTGATCGCGGCGATCCTGCCGGTGCCGGTGCTGGTCTCCTGCTTCCTCTGGCTGGACCGGTACGAGCCGGAGCCGATGAAGTATCTGATCTTCTGCTTCGCCTGGGGGGCGTTCGTCTCCACCGCGATCTCGCTGAACGTCAACGAGTTCTTCGCCGGCCTGTTCAAGCACCAGGGGCTGCCCACGGCGCTGACCGCGGTGCTGGTCGCCCCGTTCATCGAGGAGCTGACCAAGGCGGCCGGGCCGATCCTGCTGCTGATCTTCCGGCGGCGGGAGTTCTCCGGGATCACCGACGCGCTGGTCTACTGCGGGCTCTCCGCGATCGGCTTCGCCATGGTGGAGAACATCCTCTACCTCGGCGGGTACGGCTACCGCACCGGCGTCGAGGAGTACGGGCCGGCCACCGGCGCCCAGCAGGTGATCGCCATCTTCATCGTGCGGATCCTGCTCTTCGGCTTCGCCCACCCGCTGTTCACCTCGATGACCGGGGTGGGGCTCGGCATCGCCGCACGTACCGCCGACCGGCGGGTGCGCTTCCTCGCCCCGATCGCCGGCCTGCTGCTGGCCATGATGCTGCACGGCACCTGGAACCTGCTGCCCTCGCTGGCCGCGGCCACCGGGCAGCCGGTGATCGTCCTGTACGGCTACATCGGCGTGATGGTGCCGATCTTCTTCGGCATGGTCGGGCTGGCGATCTGGCTGCGGGCCTGGGAGGGGCGGCTCACCGAGCGCACCCTGCCGGACTACGTCCGGGCCGGCTGGCTCACCCCGCCGGAGGTGGCCGCGCTGGGCAGTCTCGGCCGGCGGCACGCGGCCCGGACGTGGGCCCGCCGGGTGGCCGGCGACGGCGGGGTGAAGGCGATGCGGGGATACCAGTTCGCGGCCACCCGGTTGGCGCTGCTGCGGGACGGGATGCGCCGGGGGCTGGACCGCAAGCCGGCCGAGCGGGACCGGACGGCGCGGGAGGAACGGGAGTTGCTGGAGGCGATCGGGGCGTACCGGGCGTTCTTCGTGGGCCGCGACCCGCAGACGCCGGTCGGGGTGTGGGACGGGCAGCGCTACCACCTGCGGTTCCCGGACGGGTCGCGTCGGGCGGTGGAGGCCCCGGACGAGCCGGTGGTGCCGATCCCGGTGGTGCTGGCCCCGCCGCCGCCCCCGGCCTTCCCGGCCGGCTACGGCCCGCCCGGCTGGTACGGCCCGCGCCCGGCCGCACCCTGGCCCCCGGGCGCCTGACGGCGGCCCGCCGGGCGGCGGTCAGGTCATCAGGCCGGTCATGAAGTCGCCGAGGCCCTGGAAGATGGCCATCAGCGCGGCCCCGATCGACTTGAACGTCTGGGCCGCGCCGTCTGGTCGGAAGGCCATGAAGTAGATGATGAACGCCAGGAACCCCCAGGCGAGAATCTTCTTGATGACTACCGGCATGGTCCCTCCCCAGGGCGCGCTGAGGTGCCTGGGCTTCCCGCCGGAAAGCGGTGCAAACGACGCCGGGGTGCGGCGGCGGCGCTAGAGGTAGAGGCCGGTCGAGCCGGTCGGCTCCTTCTCCACCCGCTCGGCGGCGACGGCGTGCACGTCCCGCTCGCGCAGCAGCACGTACGCCCGGCCGTGCAGTTCGACCTCCGAGCGGTCGTCGGGGTCGAAGAGCACCCGGTCGCCGGCGACGATGGAGCGCACGTGCGGGCCCACTCCCACGGCGGTGGCCCAGGCCAGCCGCTTGCCCACCGCAGCGGTGGCGGGGATGACGATGCCGGCGGTGGATCGGCGCTCACCCTCGCCGTTCTCCGTCCGCACCAGCACGCGGTCGTGCAGCAGGCGGATGGGCAGCCCGGAGTCGAGGTTCTGGTCGGCGGTCACGCGAAGACGCTACCCCGTGCCCCGGGGGCGGTCGTGCGGTGGTTGAGCCCGGACGCGCGGGGGCAATGTGTGGCGACGCCGCTCTAGGGTGGTGCGGACAGACGTATCCTGTCCCCCCTGTGACGTGGGCGGGCCAAGTTTGCGGGAGGTGCGCTTGAGCCGCTTCGAGGAGCTGCGCGGACGGCTCCGCCGCGCGTACGAGTCCGGCCGGGAGTCGGCGCGGGCCAACCGGTTCGACCCGGACGACGCGCCGGGCGAGTCGGGGGTGGCCTCGCCCTCCTCGCCGGGCCCGGCGGCCCCGGCCGCGGCGACGGTGGTCGGCGCGGAGCCGCCCGCCGCCATGCACGCCACCACCGCCAGCCGGGACGACGCCGAGGTGCCGCACGCGCTGCGGATGGCCGCGGCCTGGTCCTGGCGGCTGATCGTGGTCGGCATCGTGACCTGGTCGCTGCTCAAGATCGTCGGCACGATCCGCATCGTGATCCTCCCGTTGGCGGTGGCCCTGCTGCTCTCGGCGCTGCTCGCCCCGGCGGTCGGCTGGCTGCTCAAGGCCCGCTTCCCCCGGTCGCTGGCGACCGGTGTGGTGCTGGTCGGCGGCCTGGCCGCGGTGATCGGCACGCTGACCCTGGTGGTGAACGAGTTCATCCAGGGCGTGCCGGAGCTGAGCGAGAAGTCCTCGCAGGGCGTCCGGCAGATCCAGAACTGGCTCAAGACCGGCCCGCTGCACCTCTCCGACAGCCAGCTCAACCGCTACATCGACGAGGCGCAGAGCTGGGTCGACGCCAACACCAAGACCGTCACCAGCGGTGCTCTCTCCACCGCCGCCACCCTGGCCGAGGTGCTCACCGGCACCATCCTGGTGCTCTTCGCCACGTTCTTCTTCCTCCGCGACGGCAACAAGATCTGGCGCTTCCTGGTCCGGCTGCTGCCGGTGGCCGCCCGCTGGAAGGTGGACGACGCGGGCCGGGCGTCCTGGTCGACGCTCGGCGCGTACGTCCGGGCCACCGTGCTGGTCGCCTTCATCGACGCCGTCGGCATCGGGATCTTCCTCGTCATCTTCGACATCCCGTTCGCGTTTCCCCTGGCCGCGCTGGTCTTCCTCGGGGCGTTCATCCCGATCGTCGGGGCCGCGCTCTCCGGCGGCGTGGCCGTGCTGGTCGCGCTGGTCGACAGCGGCCCGGTGACCGCGTTGATCATCCTGGGCGTGGTGATCGGCGTGCAGCAGCTCGAGGGGCACGTGCTCCAGCCGCTGATCATGGGCCGGGCGGTGGCCATCCACCCGCTCGCCGTGATCATCGGCATCGCCGCCGGGGTGGTGCTCGCCGGGATCGCCGGCGCGCTCGTCGCGGTGCCGCTGATCGCGGTACTCAACACCGCCATCCGCCGGCTCGCCGCGCGGACCGTGCCGGACACCCCGCCGGACGCCGTGGTGGTCGCCTCCCAGGCGCCCTGAGGCCGGCCGTCCGACGCCCGCGCGGCCCCGCCCGGGGCGGCGCGGGCGTCAGCTCTTCCCGAGCCGCTCCAACGCGCCCCGGGCCACGTCGGGGCGGGTGGTGTACCAGAACGGCGGCAGGCTGCGCCGCAGGAACGGGCCGTAGCCGCGGGCGGTCTCCAGCCGGGAGTCGAGCACCGCGACCACGCCCCGGTCGCCGGTGGCCCGGATCAGCCGGCCGACGCCCTGGGCCAGCCGGACCGCGGCGATCGGCACGCTGACCGCCGCGAAGCCGGAACCGCCGTTGGCGTCGACCGCGGCCGCCCGGGCCGCGGCCAGGGGCTCGTCCGGCCGGGGGAAGGGCAGCCGGTCGATCACCACGAGCTGGCAGGAGTCACCGGGCACGTCCACCCCCTGCCAGAGCGACATCACCCCGAACAGGCAGCTCGCCCGCTCCTCCCGGAACCGCCGGACCAGCAGCGGCAGCGCCTCCTCGCCCTGGAGCAGCACCGGCAGGTCGGTCCGCGCGCGGAGCAGCTCCGCGGCCTGCTGCGCGGCCCGTCGCGAGGAGAAGAGCCCGAGGGTACGCCCACCGAGCGCCTCGACCAGCCCCAGCAGCTCCTCGCCGGCCGCCGTGGGCAGCCCCGAGACGCTCGGCCGGGGCAGGTGCGCGGCCACGTACAGGATGCCCTGCCGGGCGTAGTCGAACGGCGAACCGACGTCGAGCGAACTCCAACCGGGCCCCTCGGTGGCCGGCACGGTGCCGACGGCGGCCCGGCTGCCCTCGGTGCTCGCCACCGGGGCGCGGCCGGCGGCGGTCGCCCGGCCGGCGGCGGCCGCGGTGGCCAGCGCGGCCGCGGCGGGGGACGGCGGGGCGGGCGGCGGCGCCTCCAGCCCCAGCGCCCGGGCCACCGTGTCGAAGCGGCCGCCCAGCGCCAGGGTGGCCGAGGTGGCGACCACCGTCCGCTCGTCGTACAGGTGGGTGGCGAGGGTGCCGGCGACCGAGAGCGGCGCGACCACCAGCGCCCGCCGGCTGCCGTTCTCCGGCTTCTCCACCCAGGCGACGTCGTGGTCGGCCTCCTCCAGCAGCCGCTGCGCGGTCGTGGAGAGCTCGTCCAGGACCGCCTTCGCCTGCTGCTTGCGGACCGGATCCGGGTCGTCGGCCTTGACCTCGCCGATCGCCTCCAGGGCGGCCCGGGTCGCCGAGTCGAGCAGCGTGCACGCCTCGCGCAGCGCCGGGGGCAGCCCGGCGGTGAGCCGCCCGGCCGGCGCCTCGGCCAGCCCCACGGCGAGGGCGTCGCCCGCCTCGGTGAGCCGCTCGGCGACCTCCGGGCGCAGCAGCGGGCGGGCCCGGCGGGCGGACCGGTCGATCAGCTCGGGGACCAGCTCGGCCTGCGCCGCCGAGGAGACCCGGTCGGCCAGCTCGTGCGCCTCGTCGACGACGAGCAGCTTGTGCGGCGGCACGATGTGCCGGCCGGCGAGCATGTCGACCGCGAGCAGGCTGTGGTTGGTGACCACGATGTCCGCCTCGCGGGCCCGGGCCCGCGACGCCTCGGCGAAGCATTCCTGCCCGAAGGAGCAGCGGGTGGCGCCGACGCACTCCCGCGCCGGCATCGAGACGGTCCGCCAGACCTGGTCGTCGACCCCCGGGTCCAGCTCGTCCCGGTCGCCGGTGGCGGTCTCCTCCGCCCAGTCGCGGACCCGCTGGATCTGCTTGCCCAGCCGGCCCGCCTCGCCCAGCCACTTCGTCCCGCCGCCGGGCCGGGGCGCGTCGAAGAGGCTGTCCTTCGGCTCCTCCTCCGTGGAGTTGTCCAGCCGGGCCAGGCACAGGTAGTGGTGCCGCCCCTTCAGCACCGCGAAGGTGGGGCGGCGGCCGAGCAGCGGCTCCACCGCGTCGGCCAGCCGGGGCAGGTCGTGGTCGACCAGCTGGGACTGCAACGCCAGGGTGGCGGTGGAGACGACCACCGGCCCGTCCACGGTCAACGACGGGGCCAGGTAGGCCAGCGACTTGCCGGTGCCCGTGCCGGCCTGGACCAGCAGGTGCTCGCCGGAGGCGACGCTCCGCTCGATCGCCTCGGCCATCTGCTGCTGACCCGGGCGGGCCGCCCCGCCGGGAACCGCGCCGACCGCCGCGGTCAGCAGCTCCTCGCCGCTGGGCCGGCCGCTTCGGCGCTTCTTTCCGACGGCGGGACCGGTGGCGGTGCGGGGCGGGGTCACCGTGCGACCGTACCCGCCGGGCCCGACACGGGCCGCGTCGCGCCACCGCGTGGCGCGGTTCCGATCGGGTCGCGTCCGGTTACCTGCCGATCGCGTCGCGTGGCCGGAATCGGCTAGGGTGCCAGTCATGCCGAGCGACGTGGTCCGCGTGATCTACCGCAAGTACGACGGCAGCGCTCACCGCGACTACCCGGCCCGCCGGCTCGCCGAGGACGATCTCGGCGTGTGGCTCGGCGTACCGGCCGGCACCGAGTCGGTCTACCACGGCCGGCCCTCGGTCGAGCAGATCCCGTTCGTCCTGCTGGTGCCCCGGCACAGCTGGTGGACCGGCATGTTCAACCCGCCGCCCCGGACCAGCGAGGTCTACTGCGACATCACCACCCCGGCCCGCTGGCAGGGGGAGGACACGGTCCACCTGATCGACCTCGACCTCGACGTGGTTCGCCGCCGGGCCACCGGCCTGGTGGAGCTGCGCGACGAGGACGAGTTCGCCGAGCACCGCGAGCGTTTCGGCTACCCCGACGACGTGGTCGCCGAGGCCGAGGCGGCGGCCGGCTGGCTGTTCGGCGCGCTCGCCGACGGCACCGAGCCGTTCGCCACCTCCTACCGGAAGTGGCTGGCCCTGGTGGTCTGAGCCAGCTCACCTAGTGCGGCGGCCAGCCGGCCTGCGCTCCGATCGCCGGCAGTCGGGTCACCTTCTCCGGGTTGAGCTGGTTGAAGACCCCGGTGACCCGGCCCTCGTGCATGGCGAACGAGGTGACCATGCGGATCAGCCGCCCGTCCCGGTAGACGGTCTCCGCCTGCCAGCCCAACGTGCCGTCCACCAGCACGGGCCGGGCCAGCACCCGCTCGCCGTACCGGGCGGCCTGGCCGAACAGACCGAGGATGAACCGGCCCACCATCTCCGCGCCGACCACCGGCCGGCGGGCCGCCGGGAAGTGCCCGCCGCTGTCGCCGATCAGCACCACGTCCGGGGCGAGCACCTGGACCAGCCGGTCCAGCTCGCCGGACTCCACCGCGGCGGTGAAGGCGGCCAGCACCCGCCGCTGCTCGGCCAGGTCGGCGGTGTGCCGGGGGACGTCGGGGCCGCTCACCGCCCGGCGACCGCGCGAGGCGAGCTGCCGGGCCGCCTCCGGCGTGGTGCCGAGCACGTCGGCGACCGTGGCGAACGGCACCGCGAAGACGTCGTGCAGCACGAACGCCACCCGCTGCTCCGGGGTCAGCCGCTCGAGCACCACCAGCAGCGCGGTGCCGAGCTGGTCGGCGCGCACCGCCCGCTCGGCCGGGTCGGGGGCGAACCCGTCCGCCGTGGGCAGCTGGCTGACCACCGGCTCCGGCAGCCACTGGCCGGGGTACGCCTCCCGGCGGACCCGGGCGGAGCGGAGCACGTCGAGGCAGATCCGTGAGCAGGTGGTGGTCAGCCAGGCGCGCAGCTCCCGGACCTGGGCGCGGGCGGCCGGGTCGGCCAGCGCGGACGCGTACCGGAGCCAGGTCTCCTGCACCGCGTCCTCGGCCTCGCTCCGGCTGCCCAGCATCCGGTACGCGACCGCCAGCAGGTGCGCGCGTTCCGCCTCGAACTCCGCCGCCAGATCCGTCACGATCCACACCCTCCCCGTCGGAGCTCACATTCTCCCCACACCTCTGGACGCTTCGCCGCCCCGACATGTGACATCGCGTGGTGCCACTCGGCGGTTCCGGGCGCGAGGTGCTCGGGAGGCGGGGCGGCGCGGGGTGGGCGAGGATCGGAGGATGAGCGCAGTCGACGAGGTGGTCCCGCCGGCGGGCGGGTCGATGCGGGAGCTGCTGCGGGTGGCGCCCGTGGGAGCGGACCTGACGGCGATCGACCCCCGGTCGACCCCGGGCCTGCCGGTGGCGGCCGGCCGGGGAAAGGAACGGAAGGAGTGGGCGCGGGGGCAGGTCGAGCTGCTCGGCGCGGAACTCGGCCGCCAGCAGGAGATGCTGTACGCCGCCGCGAAGAGCGCGGCCGGGCCGGACGTGCCGGCCAGTGCCCCCACCCAGGCCGGCGCGGACCTGGACGGCCACCGCCCGCGGCGGCTGCTGCTCGTGCTCCAGGCGATGGACTGCGGCGGCAAGGACGGCACGATCAAGCGGGTGGCCGGCGCCATGAACCCGCTGGGTCTGCACATCCGGTCGTTCGGCCCGCCCACCGAGGAGGAGCGGCGGCACGACTTCCTCTGGCGGATCCGGCGCGCCCTGCCGCCCCCCGGGTACGTGGGCGTCTTCAACCGCTCGCACTACGAGGACGTGCTGATCGGCCGGGTCGAGGAGCTCGTCGACGAGCCCACCTGGCGGGCCCGGTACGACATGATCAACGACTTCGAGCGGGAACTGACCGATCATGGGGTCACCCTGGTGAAGGTGATGTTGCACATCTCCTACGCCGAGCAGGGCGAGCGGCTGGCGGAGCGGCTCAGCGACTCGACGAAGTACTGGAAGTACAACCCCAGCGACCTGGACACCCGGGCCCGCTGGGACGACTACCAGGCCGCGTACGGGGACGCCCTGCGCCGCTGCGGCACGGACGCCGCGCCCTGGTTCGTGGTGCCGGCGGACCGGAAGTGGTACCGCGACTGGGCGGTGGCGCACCTGCTGCGGGAGACGTTCGACGGGTGGCATCTGGGGTATCCGGCTGCCGATTTTGACGTGGAACGGGAGCGCCAGCGGTTGCGGAGCGCGAACGAGAAGGTCAAGGTGAACGGCGGGTGAACAAGCGGTGAATCGGGCCTGACCAGGGGTGGGCCGGCGGATGCCCGGTTCCGCGGGGTACCTAGCATGCCCAGAGCACGCGCCCTTCGGGGCGACGGCCACCCTTCCACCGACACTGACGAGGTCCGTGCTGTGAAGTTTTCCTTCCGTCCCACCGAGGGCGCTTTCTACGAGCTCTTCACCAGGGCCGCGCAGAACCTGGTGCGGGGTACCGAGCTGCTCAACGAGCTGGCGCTGCCCGGCGTCGACGTGCAGTCGGTCAGCGAGCGGCTGACCGAGGTCGAGCACGACAGCGACCAGATCACCCACGAGCTGTTCAAGAAGATCAACTCTACCTTCATCACCCCGTTCGACCGGGAGGACATCTACCGGTTGGGCTCGCTGCTCGACGACGTGATGGACCACCTGGAGGCGGTCGGCAACCTGCTCTACCTGTACGGCCTGACCAAGCTCCCGGCGCTGCCGCGCGAGCTGCACGACCTGGTCAACGTGCTGGACCAGCAGGCCAAGCTGACCGCCGACGCGATGCCGCAGCTGCGGTCGATGAAGAACCTCGAGGACTACTGGATCGAGTGCAACCGCCTCGAGAACGACGGCGACCAGGTGTACCGGATGCTGCTCGTCCGCCTCTTCTCCGGCGAGTACGACGCGCTCACCGTGCTGAAGATGAAGGAGGTGGCCGACGAGCTGGAGGCCGCCTGCGACGCCTTCGAGCACGTGGCGAACACCGTCGAGACCATCGCGGTCAAGGAGTCCTGATCCCGTGACTCCCGAACTCATCGCCGTGCTGGCGGTGATCGTGGTCGCCATGGCGTTCGACTACACGAACGGCTTCCATGACGCGGCCAACGCGATCGCCACCAGCGTCTCCACCCGGGCGCTGACCCCCCGGTTCGCCCTCGCGCTGGCCGCCGTCGGCAACTTCGTCGGCGCGCACTTCGGCGCCGGGGTGGCCAAGACCGTCGGCGACGGACTGGTCACCCTGCCCACCGGGGTGACCAGCCTCGGGGTGGTCTTCGCCGGCGTGCTCGGCGCCATCGCCTGGAACCTGATCACCTGGTACTTCGGCCTGCCGTCGTCCTCCTCGCACGCCCTCTTCGGCGGCCTGGTCGGCGCCACCCTCTTCTCCGGCGGCGTCGTGCAGTGGGGCAACATCATCGACAAGGTCATCATCCCGATGGTGCTCTCGCCGGTGGTCGGCCTCGTGCTCGGCTTCCTGGTGATGCTGGCGATCCTCTGGCTGTTCCGGAAGGGCCAGCCGGGCAAGCTGAACCGCGGCTTCCGCGTGGCGCAGACCGTCTCGGCCGCCGCCATGTCCGTCGGCCACGGCATGCAGGACGCCGCCAAGACCATGGGCATCATCGTCCTGGCCCTGTACACCGGCGGCTTCCAGCACGACAAGACGCACATCCCCGGCTGGGTGTTCTGGACCTCGGCGGCCATGCTGGCGGCCGGCACCTACGCGGGCGGCTGGCGCATCATCCGGACCCTCGGCCGGAAGATCATCGACCTGGGCCCGCCGGAGGGCTTCGCGGCCGAGACGGTGGCCAGCGCGGTGCTCTACTTCAACGCCCTGGTGCTGAAGGCCCCGATCTCCACCACGCACACGATCACCTCGGCGATCATGGGCGTGGGCGCGACCAAGCGGCTCACCGCGGTCCGCTGGAACGTGGCCGGCAACATCGTGATCGCCTGGATCATCACGTTCCCCGCGGCCGCGGCCATCGCCTGCCTGGCGTACCTGCTGGTCCGCCCGCTGTTCTGAGCTGACCGGAGGGGCCCCTTCCGACGGGGCCCCTCCGGTCACGCGTACGAGAGGCCGATCCGGGCCCGGATGTCGTCGAGCAGGGCCATCACCTCCAGGGTGGCGGCGTGCGGCACCAGCGGGCTCTCGCTCAGTCCGGCGGCCAGGCAGCGCTGCACCTCGATCGCCTCGTACTGGTAGCCGCCGCCGGTCAGGTCGGCCGGGATGGTCTGCGGCTCCGCGCCGAGCCGATGCAGCACCGCGGCGCCCGGCCGGTAGAACGGCTCGGGCAGGTCGATCCGGCCGGTCGTGCCGGTGATCGACGCGGTGACCGCGGCGGGGCCGATCATCCCGCAGCCCAGCGTCGCCACCGCGCCGGAGTCCCAGCCGAGCACGACGCCGGTGTTCTCGTCCACGCCCTCCGGGCTCAGCTTCGCCCAGGCCCGCACCTGCTGCGGCACGCCGAGCAGCAGGTGGGCCAGGCTCACCGGGTAGACCCCCAGGTCGAGCAGCGCGCCCCCGCCCAGCGTCCGGGCCCGCATCCGGTGCTCCGGCGGGAACGGCCCGGCCACCCCGAAGTCGGCCCGCACGCCGGTCACCTCGCCGATGGCGCCGTCCGCGATCAGCTCCAGGACCCGGAGGATCAGCGGGTTGGTCCGCATCCACATGGCCTCCATCAGGAAGAGGCCCCGCGCGCGGGCGGTCTCGACCAGCTCGGTGGTGGTCGCCAGGTCGAGCGTGCACGGCTTCTCGACCAGCACCGCCTTCTCGCCGGCCAGGCAGGTCAGGGTCGCCTCGTGGTGGGCGGCGTGCGGGGTGGCCACGTAGACCACGTCCACGTCCGGGTCCCGGGCCAGCTCCGCCCAGGAGGCGTACGCCCGGGGGACGTCGTGCCGGGCGGCGAAGAGCTCGGCGCTCTCCCGGGTCCGGGAGCCGACCGCGACCAGCTCCGCCCCCGGCACCCGCCGCAGGTCCTCGGCGAAACGGCCGGCGATGTGCCCGGTGGCGAGGATTCCTCAACGCGTCATGCCGGCACGCTATCCCGGACCGCCCGGCCGTCGGGCGGATGATCCACCGGTCGGGAACTAGGCTGCTCAGAATGACGATCGACGGCTTCGCCGCACCCCCCGCCCTGGTGGAGCACGCCCGCCGGTTCCAGGCCGAGGGCGGGGTCCCGGCCGTGCCGCGGGTCGCGGCCACCGTGCTGCTGCTCCGCCCGTCCGGCGCCGGGTTCGAGGTGTACCTGATCCGCCGGGTCGCCGCGATGACCTTCGGCGGGATGTACGCCTTCCCCGGCGGCGGGGTGGACCGTTCCGACTCGCAGGCGCACCTGGACTGGGCCGGCCCGGAGCCGGCCGCCTGGGGTGACCGACTCGGCCTCGCCCCGGACGCCGCCCAGGCGGTGGTCTGCGCGGCCGCGCGGGAGGTCTTCGAGGAGGCCGGGGTGCTGCTGGCCGGCCCGGACGCGGCGACCGTGGTCGGCGACGTCAGCGGGGACGACTGGGAGAGCGCGCGGCAGGACCTGGAGGCCCGCCGGACCGGCTTCGCCGGCCTCCTGGCCGGACGACGGCTCACCCTCCGCTCGGATCTGCTGCTGCCCTGGAGCCGGTGGATCACCCCGGAGTTCGAGCCGCGCCGCTTCGACACGTACTTCTTCGTGGCCCTGCTGCCGGAGGGGCAGCGGACCCGGGACGTCTCCGGCGAGGCCGACCACACCTTGTGGCTCCGCCCGGCGGACGCCCTCGCCCGGGCGTCGGCCGGCGAGCTGACCATGCTGCCGCCGACGATGGTCACCCTGGCCGAGGTCGCCGCCGCCGGCGACCTGGCCGGCGTGGCGGAACTCGCGGCGTCCCGCGACGCGGCCACCCCGGTCACCCCCCGCCTCGACCTTCCCGACGACGGTGAGCCGCGCTTCGTCCTCGGCGGCTGACCACGGATACGCGGAGGGCCCCGGTCGGGATCGACCGGGGCCCTCGCGGACCGGGAACCAGCGGCTCAGCCGAAGCGGCCGGTGATGTAGTCCTCGGTCTTCTTCACGCTCGGGTTGCTGAAGATCTTCTGGGTGTTGTCGTACTCGATCAGCCGGCCCGGGTCGCCGGTCTTCTCGATCGAGAAGAACGCGGTCCGGTCCGACACCCGGGCGGCCTGCTGCATGTTGTGCGTGACGATGATGATGGTGAACTTGTCCTTGAGCTGGAACATCAGGTCCTCGATGGCCAGCGTGGAGATCGGGTCGAGGGCCGAGCAGGGCTCGTCCATCAGCACCACCTGCGGCTCGACCGCGATCGTGCGGGCGATGCAGAGCCGCTGCTGCTGACCGCCGGAGAGGCCGGCGCCCGGCTTGCCCAGCCGGTCCTTCACCTCGTCCCAGAGGTTCGCCGAGCGGAGCGCCTTCTCGGCCGCCTCCTCCAGGATGGACTTCCGCTTCACCCCGTTGAGCCGCAGCCCGGCCACCACGTTCTCGAAGATGCTCATGGTGGGGAACGGGTTGGGCCGCTGGAAGACCATGCCGATCATCCGCCGGACCGCGGTGACGTCGACGTCCCGGTCGTAGATGTCCTGGTTGTCGATCGTCAGGCTGCCCTCGACCCGGGCGCCGGGGAGCACCTCGTGCATCCGGTTGATCGAGCGCAGGAAGGTCGACTTGCCGCAGCCGGACGGGCCGATCAGGGCGGTCACCGTCTTCGGCTCGACGGTCAGGTTGATGTTCTCGATCGCCTTGAAGCCCCCGTAGTACGCGGTGACGTTCGTGGCTTCGATGCGCTTGGCCATGGTGGCGGTACCTCCGGGGTTCATCGGGCGAGCCGGTTGCGACGGGCCAGCAACTTCGCCGCGATGGTCAGGATGAGAACGAGGGCGACCAGGGTCAGCGCCGCGGTCCACGCCCGCGCCGGCGAGTACTTCGAGGCATCGCCGGCCTGCTGGTAGACGAAGAGAGCCAGCGACGACTGGTTGTTCTCGAACGGGTTGAAGTTGATCGCGGCGCCGCCGCCGGCGACGAGCAGCACCGGGGCGGTCTCGCCGGCGGCCCGCGCGATGGCGAGCATCACGCCGGTGACGATGCCCGGCAATGCCGTCGGCAAAACGACCCGCAGGATGGTCTTCCACTTCGGCACGCCGAGGGCGTACGCGCCCTCGCGCAGCGGCGCCGGGACGAGGCGGAGCATCTCCTCGGTGGAGCGGACCACGGTCGGCAGCATGAGCACGCTCAGCGCCAGCGCGGCGGCGAAGCCGGAGAAGCCCGGCCGGCCGTCGTTGAACACCGGGGAGACGATCAGCACCCAGAAGGCCAGGATGAAGAGGCCGGAGACGATCGACGGGATGCCGGTCATCACGTCCACGAAGAAGCGGATCGTGAAGGCGAACCGGCCCCGGCCGTACTCCACCACGTAGATCGCGCAGAGCACCCCGAGCGGGACGGTGATCAGGGTGGCGATGCCGACCTGCTCCAGCGTGCCGACGATGGCGTGGTAGGCGCCGCCGTTGGCGTCCCGGGCCCCGATGTTGTTCATCGAGGTGCCGAAGAAGTTGCCATCCAGCCGCTCGACACCCTTGCTGACCAGGGTCCAGACCACCGAGGCCAGCGGCAGCACCGCCAGCACGAAGGCGGAGTGGATCAGCGCGCTCCAGGTGCGGTTGCGGGCGGCCCGCCGGCCCTCCACCGCGTTGGCCGCGAGGAAGAGGCCGGTCAGGTAGAGCAGGGCGGCGACGACCACGACCAGGACCGGGCCGCCGATGCCGGCGCCGTAGACGATGCCGGCGGCGGCCAGCAGGGCCACGACCGCGATCGTGGGCGCGGCGTACGCCGGAAGCCGCCGGGCCCGCAGCGTGGCCGGCTGCGCCGGCGGCCGCGGGCGGTGGTTGGTGACGGTGGTGGTGGTCATGCGGCCGACTCCGTGAACTCGCGGCGGCGGTAGATGATCGCCCGCGCAGTGATGTTGACGATCAGCGTGATCGCGAAGAGCACCAGGCCGGAGGCGATGAGCGCGCCGCGACCGGTGTCGTTCGCCTCGCCGAAGGCGTTGGCGATGTTCGCGGCGATGGTGTTGCCGCCGTTCTGGATCACGTTGAAGGAGATGCCGAAGGTGATGCCGAGGGTCATCGCCAGGGCGATGGTCTCGCCGAGCGCCCGGCCGAGGCCGAGCATGACCGCGGCGATGATGCCGGGCCGGCCGTACGGCAGCACGGCGGTGCGGATCATCTCCCAGCGGGTGGCGCCGAGCGCCAGGGCGGCCTCCTCGTTGGCCTGCGGCGTCTGGAGGAAGACCTCGCGGGAGAGTGAGGTGATGATCGGCAGCACCATGATCGCCAGGACCAGGGCGCCCAGCAGGATCGACCTTCCGAACGGGCCGTCGCCGCCGAAGATCGGGATCCAGCTGAAGTACTTGTTCAGCCAGACCGAGAAGTCCCGCACCGGGTTGATGAAGATGTCCCGTCCCCAGAGACCGAAGACCACGCTGGGCACGGCGGCCAGCAGGTCGATCAGGAAGCCGAGCGCGGTGCCCAGCCGGCGGGGTGCGTAGTGGGACAGGTAGAGGGCGATGCCCAGGGCCACCGGCACGGCCATGAGCAGCGCGAGGGCCGAGCTGAGGACGGTGCCGAAGGCGAGCGTGCCGATGCCGAACTTCGGCTGGGCCTGGTTCGGCGACCAGCCCTCGTAGGTCCAGAAGTTCTCGGTGTTCGCGCGCAGCGCCGGCACGGCTTTGGAGATCAGGAAGACCGCGATGGCCGCGATGATGACCAGCACGGCGGTGCCGGCGGCCACGGTGAGGCCACGGAAGGCCTTCTCCGCGCCGAACGCCCGGGCCCGTGGCAGCGCGCCGCCGCCGCCGAGGCCGTTGTCAGGCGTACGAGGGGTTCCGGGGATCTCGGCCACACGCGCCGAGGCACCGGCGGACCACCCGTCACTCCTGGTGACGGTGTGGCCGCCGGTGCCGGCGTGCGCCGAGCGTTGAGGGGTCTGACCCATCTGCTCGCTCGCTTCGAAAGTGGTGGTTACGGTCAGGAGAGGTTCTTGACCGCGGCCTCGACCTTGGTGCGGACCGAGTCGGGCAGCGGGGCGTAGCCGAGCTCGGAGAGCTGGGTCTGACCCTCGCTGCTGGCCGCGTAGCCGAGCAGGCCCTTGACCAGGGGGAGCTTGTCGGCCGCGAGGCCCTTGCTGCAGGCGATCTCGTAGGTCACCAGGACGATCGGGTACGCCCCGGCCTCCGTGGTGTTGTAGTCGATCGACATCTTCAGGTCGTCGCCCTGGCCCTCGACCTTGGCGCCGGCGATGGTCTTGCCGGCGGCCTCGCCGGTCAGCTCGGTGAACTCACCGGCGCCGTTCTTGATCTTGGCCTTCTTCAGCCCGGAGTTGTCGGCGAAGGAGAGCTCCATGTAGCCGATCGAGCCGTCCGCGCCCTTGACCGCGCTGGCCACGCCGTCCGAGCCCTTGGCGCCGGTGCCGCCCGGGGCCTTCCAGGCCTTGGCGTTCTCGAAGGTCCAGTCCGCGCCGGCGGTCTTCGCCAGGTACTTGGTGAAGTTGTCGGTGGTGCCCGACTCGTCCGAGCGGTGGACGGTCTGGATGGTGGTCGACGGGAGCTTGGCGTTCGGGTTGTCGGCCTTGATCGCGGCGTCGTCCCACTTGGTGACCTTGCCAGCGAAGATCTTGGCCAGGGTGGCCGGGCCGAGCTGGAGGTTGTCCACGCCGCTCACGTTGTAGGCGACCGCGATCGGGCCGATGACCATCGGCAGGTGGATGGCCTGGCCGCCGGCGCACTTGGCGTCGGCCTGCGGCTGCTCCTCCGGCTTGAGGGCCGAGTCGGAGCCGGCGAAGTCGGCGGTGCCGGCGATGAAGGCCTGGATGCCGGCGCCCGAGCCGGAGGGCTCGTAGTTGATCGTGGTGCCGGCGCACTTCTGCTGGTACGCCTTGATCCACTCGGCCATCGCGTTCTTCTGCGCGGAGGAGCCCTGCGCGTTCAGCGTGCCCTTGCCGCAGTCGGCGGCGGCGGCGGAGCCAGAGGCGGAGGTGCCGGTCGGCTCGTTGTTGTCCGAGCCGCAGGCGCTGAGACCGAGCACCGCGGTAAGAGCGAGGCAGGCAATGGCGCCGTGCCGCTGGAGCTTCACCTGAAAGGTTTCCCTTCACGTCTTTGGTCAGGTCGCCCGGGGCTCGCCCGGGTGCCGGCGCTGACCGGCTGACACGAAAGGTAGAAGTGCCAGGTAGACGGTTCGCCGGTCGGAAGTGAACGGGAGATGAACAGGTGCGGCCGGCGGGGTGGCCGTGGGCTGAGGAGGGGTTGTCCGTTACGTGAACTCGCGGCCGGCTATCGCTAATAATACGATTTATCCGGGCGGTTGTTACTCGGCCGAGTCCACCGCGTGACGCTGCCGTGACCGCTGCACGGGACGGGGATCGGCGGTCGGGCTCAGCCGAGCTGGTAGTTGACGTGGGCCGACCAGCGGGCGAAACCGAGCCGCTCGTAGAGCGCCACCGCGGCGGTGTTGGACTCGTCGACGTAGAGCATCACCCGGTCCAGCCCGCGCCGGTCCCGCAGGTATGCCAGCCCGGCCGTGGTGAGCGCCCGCCCGAGCCCACCCCGGTGCGCGGTCGGCGCCACCCCGAGCACGTAGACCTCGCCGATCCGGGCCGAGCCGGGCCGTTCGTGCACCTTGGTCCAGTGGAAGCCGAGCAGCCGGCCGGTCGCGGACTCCACCGCGAGCAGGAAGCCGGCCGGGTCGAACCACGGCTCGGCGAGGCGTACCCGGAGGTCGGCGAGGGTCCACCGGCCCTGCTCCGGGTGTTCGGCGAAGGCGGCGTTGTTGACCGCGAGCCACGCCTCGTCGTCCTCGCCGGGGCGGAAGGCGCGCAGCTCGACGCCGTCCGGCAGGCCCGGCTCGCCGACGGCGGCGGTCAGCGGCCGGCGTAGCTGCCAGAGCACCCGGGCCCGGGCGAAGCCCAGGTCGACCGCGAGCGCGGCGGCCGACGGGTGATTGCCGTGCGCCCAGGCCCGCAGCGGCCCGGACGCCGCGGCCAGCACGCCGCGGGCCAGCGCCCGCCCGGTGCCCCGCCGCCGGTACGCCGGATGCACCACCAACTCGACCCCGATGCCGCCGGTCGGGTCGGTGGTGTCGAGGTGGGCGTAGCCGGTGAGGGTGTTGTCGGTGGCCCGGGCGGTGAGGTGCACCGCCGGCGCCTCCGGGTCGCGCAGCCGCAGCAGCACGTGCTCGTCGAGCGGGTCCGCGCCGTCGGCGTCGCCGGCGGTGCGGGCCAGCGCCAGCACCTCGGCCACCTCGACCGGCGCCAGCCGGTCGGCGCGGGCGACCCGATCGGCGGTCGGCGGGGTGCTGCTCATCCCGTCACCGTAGCGGCCGGCGGGCCGCCGATCATGCCGGACGCGGGGACGGCCGGGTGGTGGTCGTCACGTGGTGCCGGTGGGCAGGGCCTCCAACTGGAACCGGTCCAGCAGCGCGGGCAGGAGGTAGTGCAACGCCGCGACCGTGCCCGACCGGTCGCCGCCGGCGTCGTGCATCAGCACGATCGAACCCGGCCGGGTCTCGGTCAGCACCGTCGTAATGATCTTCTGAGGGCCCGGGAGCTGCCAGTCGGTCGGGTCGACCGCCCAGTGCAGCGGGGTCATGCCCAGCTCCTCGGCGACCGACACCACCGGGTGGGTCCAGTTCCCGCCCGGCTGCCGGAAGTACGCGATCCGCGCGTTCGGCACCGCGGCCCGGATCGCGTCGCTGGTCCGCAGCAGGTCGGCCCGGATCGTGTCGGGGGAGCGGCTGCCCAGGTCGACGTCGTGGCTCCAGGAGTGGTTGCAGACGGTGTGCCCCTCGGCGACGATCGCCTGGATGAGGTCGGGGTGCTCCTGGGCGTTCTGCCCCACCACACAGAAGGTGGCCTTGACGCCGTACTCGTTGAGCAGGGCGAGGACCTGCGGGGTGTACTGCGGGTCCGGTCCGTCGTCGAAGGTCAGCGCGACCCGGGAGGTGCCGGTGGTGATCCAGCTGCCGTCGGGTCCGTCGCCGTCGCCGCCCGCCTGCTGCGGCTCCGCGGACCGGCTCGGGCTCACCGTGGCCGGGGCGGGAAAGTCGGTGGCGGGCGGCTGCTCGGCGTAGTGCTGTTGGTTCCGGCTGGCCGTGACCCCATTGCTCCGCTGCGGCTGCTCGGGGACCAGGCTGCGGCCGAGCGCGTACGCCGAGCCGAGCAGCGCGGCCAACACCAGGATCACCGTCCCGGACGCCCGAACCTTGGTGGCCCGCATCACCGGGCCCGTCCGTTCGGGTCCCGGCACGGACCTGTCATCGCCCCCGTGGTCACCGCACGCACCGTCGCCCCCTTTGCGCCCGTCCAGTCCGGCACCGAGAATAGAACCGGCCGATAGGGCGAAAAGGGGCGAATGGTGAAGAGCCCTCCGAAGAGGGAGGGGAGCGCTCAGACCGGCAGCGGGGCGGGCTCCGACTCCGGCAGCGAACGCGACGGCGGCACGACGAACTTGTAGCCGACCTGGCGCACCGTGCCGATCATCGACTCGTACTCCGAGCCGAGCTTGGCGCGCAGCCGCCGGACGTGCACGTCGACGGTGCGGGTGCCGCCGAAGTAGTCGTACCCCCAGACCTCGCGGAGCAGCTGGTCCCGGGTGAACACCCGGCCCGGGTGCTGGGCCAGGAACTTCAGCAGCTCGAACTCCTTGTAGGTGAGATCGAGCGGGCGCCCCTTGAGCTTCGCCGCGTAGGTGTCCGGGTCGATGGTCAGCTCGCCGGCCCGGATCGAGCCGCCGGCGCCGGCCGTCGCGTTGCTCAGCCGGCCGACCGCGAGCCGCAGCCGGGCCTCCACCTCGGCCGGCCCCGCCCCGGCCAGGATGACGTCGTCCACGCCCCAGTCCGCGTTCAGCGCGATCAGGCCGGCCTCGGTGACCACCGCGACCAGCGGGACACCGAGCCCGGTGGCGTGCAGCATCCGGCAGGTGGCGCGGGCCTCGCTCAGCTCGGAGCGGGCGTCCACCAGCACGGCGTCCGGGCTCGGGCCGGAGACCAGCGTGCGCACGTCGCGCGGCGCGGTGCGGACCGAGTGCGGCAGCAGGTCGAGCGCCGGCAGCACCGCCGAGGGTTCACCTGCGCGCGCGGTCACCAGCAGCAGGAGCTCCACACGATCACCTCCGTCCCGGCGGCCCTCCGGCCGCGCGCGACCAGCGGCACTCCTGGCAGGGGTGGCGCTGAGCACTAGCGTGGGTCCCGGCGTCGCTGACGGGCGGGTAACGGCTTGAGCGTAACCGATTGCCCGCCCTTCACCTCCGTGCGCCTTCCTGTTTGTCCGATCTGCCCCCGATCACGGCGCAGGTTTTAACGTTGCCGAAACCGTGACCTCCGCCCGGGCGACCCGGTCTGGCACGATCGGGGCGTGTTTCCCTCGACCTCGCCCGAGACCGGCCGCGACCCGTGGACCGACGACGCGCGCCCGGGGCCGGCCGGCCCCTCCCATGGCTACCCGCCGGGTCCGCGTACCGGTCCGGCCGACGACGGTGGGGAGCGGCCCGAGCGGAAGGGCCCGCGCCGGCTCCGCAAGGGCGGCCCGGGGCGGCGCCCCGACGACGAGACCGACGAGGCGCCCGAGGAGGAGGTGCCGCCGGTCCCGGTCCGCCGCCCGCTGGCCCTCGCCGTGGCCGGCTTCGCCGCGCTGCTGGGCGTCGGCCTGGTGCTCGGCGCGCAGACCGCCGGCCCGGGGCACCGGCTGCCCTTCGCGTTCATCATCTTCGGCGTCCAACTGCTCTTCGTGCTCGCCTGGACGATGGCCATGCGCCCGCCCGCGCTGCTGGTGGTCGCGCTGGTCAGCGCGGGGGCGGCGGCCATCGCCGACGCCGCGGCGGTGCAGTCCGAGATCGCCGGGCTGGCCCCGCTCGGCTACGCGGCGGCCGCGGGCTTCGTGCTCGGCGTGCTCGGCCAACTGGTCCGCCGGGTGGACCGGGTCCGGGTGACCGACTCGCTCGGCGGCACCCTGCTGATCGTGGTCGGCGTGGTCGCCTTCGCCACGCTGATCGTGCTCAGCCGGATCCCGAAGGGCACCCAGGCGATCACCGTCTGCCTCACCGCCACCGGCGTCGCCCTCCTGGCGGCCCGGCTGACCGACGCGATCGCGCCCTGGCCGCGGCTCGCCCCGCAGGTGCCCCGGGGCGCCGCCGGCGTGGTCGCGGGCGCCATGCTCGGCACCCTGACCAGCGCGCTGCTCGGCAGCTACCTGGTCGGCTTCACCCCGACCAGCGCCGCCCTGGTCGGGCTGGTCACGGCGGCCACCGCCGTGCTGGCCGACCTCGCGGTCGGCTATGCGGAGGCAGGTCGGCTGATGGCCGGCGAGCCGCCCACCATGTGGGTCGCCCGGCACATGCAGGGCCCGCTCGGCGGGTTCGCCCTCGCCGCGCCGGCCGCGTACGTCATGTGCGTGCTCTTCCTCTGAGCGCACGGTTGGGGAATCGACGCCTCGGGTAAGTACCGTTGCGCCGGGAGGCGGCCACGAGGTCGCCCCGCCGGACGGTGACCGGCAGCGTGGACAGGAGGCGACGTGGCAGAGGCCTACCCGGCGTACGAGGAGCGGCCCCGGCGGCGTGGCCGGAAGTTGCTGATCGGTTTCGTCGTGCTGCTCCTGGTCCTGGCCGGGCTGCTGGTCGTCGCCGACCGGGTGGCGGTCGGGGTGGCCGAGCGGGCCATCGCCGACCAGGTGAAGCAGCAGGTCGCCAAGCAGGACGCGCAGTCCGCCCCACCCAAGGTCGAGGTGGGCGGCTTCCCGTTCCTCACCCAGGTGCTCGCCGGGAAGTACCAGCACATCTCGATCGTGCTGACCGACGTGCAGGGCAAGGTGCAGGGCGACGCGGTCAGCGTGCCCCGGCTCGACGTGGACGCCCGCGACGTGAAGGCCTCGCTGGACACCCTGCGTTCCGGGCGGGGGGACGTGGTCGCGGAGCGCGTCGACGGTCGCGGCACCGTCACGTACGACAGCCTGGCGAAGCTGCTCGACCGGCCCGGCCTGAAGCTGGCCGAGCAGAACGGCAAGCTGGCGGTCACCGCGCCGGCGGACATCCTCGGCGTGAAACTCACGATCAACGGCACGGCCGACGTGACGGTCGCCAACGGCAAGGTGGCCCTGCGCTTCAACGATCTCAGCGCGGAGGGCCTGCCGAACCTGCCGCTGGCCAAGACGATGCTGGCCAACTACGCCAAGGGCATCTCGATCGACGTGCCCCTGCCGGCGTTGCCGTTCCAGCTCAACGTCCGCAAGGTGGAACCGAAGCCGGAGGGGCTGGTGGTCACCGCCGACGCGAAGAACGTGCCGATCAACTCCGTACGCTGACGGAATCCCTGCTCACGGCCCGGCCACCGGTCGGGCCGTCGGCATCCTCCGGGCCGGTGGGCCGTCCCGGATGCTGGTCGGCCCGGTGGCTTGGTCCGGACGGGCTGGTAGTGTCCCTCCCCATGGGGACGCTCCTCACCAAGCGGCGCGCGGTCGACCTGTGCCGCGTGACCACCTGCCTGTGTCGCCCCGTCATCTGACGGCGGGGCTGTCCTCGGCCGCCTAGGCGGCCACCGGCACGCAGGGTCCGCGTACCCTCCGGTGTCTCCCTTCTCGCCCGGCAGCGGCGCCGTCGCACGTACCCGTGATCCGTTCCTAGTCCTGGGTCCCGCGCGTGGTGCGACAGTCATCAATTTCGATCTCCGCGCGCAGGCTCACCTCCATCCTCACAGGGAGTGATCTGATGAGTCGCGACACCGCACTCGTCTCGGCCGAGTGGGCCGAGAAGAACATCGACGCCGCGGGCGTCGTCTTCGTCGAGGTCGACGAGGACACCTCGGCCTACGACACCGGCCACATCGCCGGCGCCGTCAAGCTCGACTGGCGCACCGACCTGCAGGACCCGGTCCGCCGGGACTTCGTCAACCAGGCGCAGTTCGAGGCGCTGCTCTCCGCGCGCGGCATCGGCAACGACGACACCGTCATCCTCTACGGCGGCAACAACAACTGGTTCGCCGCCTACGCGTACTGGTACTTCAAGCTCTACGGCCACCGCGACGTGAAGCTGCTCGACGGCGGCCGCAAGAAGTGGGAGCTGGACGCGCGCCCGCTGGTCACCGACGCGGTGCAGCGCCCGGCGACGACCTACGTCGCGCAGGAGCCGGACGCCTCGATCCGCGCCTTCCGCGACGAGGTGGTCGCCGCGATCGGCACCAAGAACCTGGTCGACGTGCGCAGCCCCGACGAGTACGCCGGCCGGCTGCTCGCCCCCGCCCACCTGCCGCAGGAGCAGGCCCAGCGGGCCGGCCACGTGCCGACCGCGATCAGCGTGCCGTGGTCCAAGGCGGCCAACGAGGACGGCACCTTCAAGTCCGACGACGAGCTGCGCAAGATCTACGCCGCCGCCGGGCTGGACGACAGCAGGGAGACCATCGCCTACTGCCGGATCGGCGAGCGCTCCTCGCACACCTGGTTCGTGCTCCAGGAGCTGCTCGGCCACCGCAACGTGAAGAACTACGACGGCTCCTGGACCGAGTACGGCTCGCTGGTCGGCGTGCCGGTCGCGCTCGGCGACGAGCCGGGGGAGGCGTGATCATGACTGCTCCCATCGCAGCGGCAGCTGCCACCGCCGCCGGTTGCGCCGCTCCGGACCAGGCCGCCCCGCTGCCGGCCAGCCTGGACCTGGAGAAGGAAACCGTCATCACCGGCCTGGTCAAGGCCGAGTCCGGCGAGACCGTCCCGGGCGCGTACGTCCGGCTGCTCGACTCGACCGGCGAGTTCACCGCCGAGGTGGTGACCTCCCCGGCGGGCCAGTTCCGGTTCTTCGCCGCGCCGGGCTCGTGGACCCTGCGGGCGCTCTCCCGGCACGGCAACGGCGACATCGCCGTCACCGCCGCCCGCGGGATCAACGAGCTGACCGTCACGGTCGCCGACTGACCCACGCTCTGATCGTGGCCCGTCACCCCGTCCGGGGTGGCGGGCCACGGGTCTGTCCGGGCCCCGGCGGAGCGGGTGACGACGGCGGACCCGAGGGGCGGCCGGGCGGGTCGTCGCCGCGTGACACGATGGCCCGGTGAGTGGTGCCGTCCAGACCGGGTACGCCCCGCCGTTCCGTCCCGACCAGCCGGCGTCGGGCCGGCGCTGGCTGCGCTGGCTGGTGGCCGCGACGGTGGCGTGGGCGGTGCTGCTCGCCGGGGTGACCTGGTGGTCGGTGCGGCACGACCCGCCGACCGTGAAGGAGCAGCGCGCGCTGGACCAGGCCGGGCCGGTGGTGGACCGGGCGATCGGCCGGCTGACCGCGGCCGTCGGGCGGGACGGGGTGCCGGCGATCGTGCCGGACCGGATCGAGCGCGGCTGCCGGGTCACGCCGCTGGCGGACGGCGCCGAGCTGATCCGCGGCGTGGAGGTCGTCGTTGCCGGCGACGACGTACGTGATCTGCTCCAGCGGGTGGCCGACCGGCTGCCGGCGGACTGGCGGGCGGGCGTCGCGGCGTCCGCCGGCGGGCCGGTGCTGCGCGCGGACGCCGGCGAGTTCGTCGCGGTCGAGGGCCGCGCCGGCGCGGCCGGCCGGGTGCTGCTCACCGTCGCCACCGGCTGCCGGCCGGTGGGCGCGGGCTACCGGCCTCCGCCGGCCGACGCCGGGGCCGAGACCGCGGAAGCCCGCCGGGCGCTGCGCCGCTGGGGCGGTGCGGCCGGGCCGGTCCAGGTGCTCGTGGCGTCCTGCCCCGACGGCGGTACGGCCCGCACGGCGCGGGCGGAGACGGCCGGCGGGCCGACCGGGTCCCCGCTGTCGGCGGCCTTCGTGGACGCCGCCGACGGCTTCCCGGTGCTGCTTGACTCCGCGGCGGAGTACGCCCTGCGGGGCACCTTCGGGGTGCTGGCCGAGCGGGTCGACGACCGGGTCCGGGTGGCCGTCACCAGCCCCTGCCGGGCCTGAGCCGGCCGGTCAGTGCCCGCGACTTTCGTCGTGCGGGCTTCGGCTGCGGCCCAGCGCGTCCACCCGGCCCCATCGGCCCGGGATGTCGAGCAGCTCCACCCGGCCCATCCCGTCCGGCACCGCGGGGTCGATGATCAGGTGCTCGCCCTGCGGTTCCAGGCCGAGCATCACCCGGAGCAGCAGCAGCGGGGTGCCGGCGGACCAGGCCTGCGGGCTGCACGCGGTCGGATACTGCACCGGGTAGTCGGTGAGTTCGCGCTCGTAGCCGGCGAACGCCTCGGGGAGCCGTCCCTGGAAGTAGCGGGAGGCGCCGAGCATCCCGTCACAGAGCCGGCCGGCCTCCACGCGGAAGCCGTACTTCGAGAGTCCCCACGCGATGATCGAGTTGTCGAACGGCCAGACGGTGCCGACGTGGTAGCCGATCGGGTTGTAGCGGCCCTGGTCGTCGGCGAGGGTCCGCACGCCCCAGCCGGAGAAGAGCCGCGGCCCCAGCAGGTGCCGGGCGACCGCGGGCGCCCGCGCCTCGTCGACGATGCCGCTCCACAGCAGATGCCCGATGTTGGAGGAGAGGGCGTCCACCTGCCGCCCGTCCGGGTCCAGGGCCAGCGCGTAGTACTCCCGGTCCGCGATCCAGAAGTCCCGGTTGAACCGCTCCTTCAGCGCCGCCGCCTCGCGTTCCAGCCGGTCGGCGTACGCGGGGTCGTTCCAGAACGTCCGGGCCAGCCGGGCGCCGCGCAGCTTGGCGTCGTACGCGTACCCCTGGAGTTCACAGGTGGCCCGGGGGAAGGCCGGCAGCCGGCCGTCGGAGAAGGAGATCGAGTCCCAGGAGTCCTTCCAGCACTGGTTCGGCAGGCCGGTCTCCGGGTTGCGGGTCAGGTACGAGACGTAGCCGGTGCCGAGCAGGTCCCCGTACGTGTCGAGCCAGGCCAGCGCCGCCCGGGTCTCGTGCTCCAGCATCCGGACCAGCTTGCCGTCGCCGGTCCACCGCTCGTACTCGTCGAGCAGGATCACGAAGAGCGCGGTGGAGTCGGCCGAGCCGTAGTACGGGGAGTGCGGCTGCTCCTCGAAGCCGGCGGTCTCGCCGTACCGCAGTTCGTGCAGGATCTTGCCCGGCTCCTCGTCCCGGAAGTCGTCCAGTCGGCTGCCCTGCAGGCCGGCCAGCATCAGGATGGTGGGCGGCACCAGCTCGGGCAGGAAGGGCAGCACCTGGAGCGAGGTGAAGATGCTGTCCCGCCCGAAGAGGGTCATGAACCAGGGCAGGCCGGCGGCGAGCAGCCGTACGCCGAGCGCGATCGACTCGTAGCGGAGGGCGGCCAGGTCGTTGAGGCTGCGCCGGTACGCCCCGGCCAGCGGCTCGCAGTCGCAGCCCAGCTTCGGGGCCCGCTCGATCAGCTCGTTCTGCTCGGCGTGGATGTCCGCGACCGAGCGGTGCCCGCCCAGCGGCAGGGTGGCCCGGATGTCCTCGCCCCGGGCGCCGTAGATGACCGTGGCGATGTGCAGCCGGGTGGTCCATTCGCCGTGCGGCCCGACCCGGATCCGGTAGGTCATGCCGCCCTCGTCGATGTCGGCCGGCGTGGTCGTGCTGACGACGGCCTCCCGGTGGAAGCCTTCCCGGCGGTAGGTGAGCCGTAGCTCGTTCTCCCCGACGGTGGGGGTGGTGCGGCCCTTCTTCTGCCGCTGGTGCTTGATCTCGAACAGGTCGGCGAAGTCGGCGCCGATCTCGAGCCGAAGGACGAACTCGACCTCCTGCTCCGCGTGGTTGAGCAGGGTCAGTTCCTCGTCGAAGCTGCCGCCGATCGACCGGCTGCGGATGACCGAGACCTTGGCGTCCAGGTAGTGCGTGGGTTCGCCGGGGACCATGAAGAACCGCGTCCGGTACGACTGCGAGTCGTCGATGGAGAGGGCGTGCAGCCTCTCCCCGTTGAGGGTGAGGATCCAGGTGGAGATGAACCGGGTGTCGAAGGAGAAGAGCCCGGTGGGGAAGTCGAAGGACGGCTCGATGTTGCCGCGGCGGTCGCTGACCAGGAACGTGTTGCCGTCCAGGATGCTGACCCGCTCCTTCATTCCGACCGTCCGACGTGCTCGCGAGCGATCTCCCGGGGGTCACGGGTGCCGGGCGGGTCGGGGAAGAAGCGGCGGAAGAGCAGGAACAGCAGGACGTTGCCGCTGAACGTGGCCTCGTTGCGGAACACCGCCGCCACGCCGGCCTCGCGCCCGTCGGCCAGTTCCTCGAACAGTTTGGCGCTGACCGTGAAGGTGGCGTCGGCCGGGCACCGCTCGCGGGTGACCTGGACGGAGCCGGGGGCCAGCCGCACGTACCAATGTTCGGTCCGGTTACCTTCGGTCAGGTCGACCTGGAGGGTGCCGCTGGCCGGGCCGCGCAGCACCGCCGGGGCACGCACCGGCAGCGACGCGAAGAACTCCTCGATGGCCCCACCCACAGGGGAATCGTAGGCAGCGGTCGGACATGTCGGGCCAATATCGGCGCTCCGCCCAGACCGGACAGGCTGCGCGGTCGGCCCGGGTCAGTAGACCAGGGCCTGGGCGCCCTCGGCCATCGCCTCCTCGACGAAGACCGCGGCGCCGGCGATGCGTACGCCCTGGATGACGTCGTCCTGGCCGATGTCCCGGCGGGCGGCGCACTGGGTGCAGGCGGTCACCTTGCCGGTGGTGAGGATCACGTGCAGCAGTTCGCCGAGCGGCGCGGAGTGCGGCAGCTCGAACTCCTGGGCCCGGCCGGGCAGCGCGAACCAGGTCGACTCCCCGGTCAGCCAGAGCGACACGTCGACGCCGGCGGCGGCGGCGGTGGCGGCGACGGTGAAGGCCTGTGCGCAGCGCTCGGGGGCGTCCGCGCCGGCGGTGGCCTTGACGACGAGAGTGCGGGACATGGGGCCAGCATAGGATGACCGGGATGGTTACCGAGATCGGGTTCGTCAGCCTGCTGGTCGCCGGCCTGGGCGCGCTCGCCGGTGGCCTGGTCTATCTCGCAGTCCGCATTTCGAGAGGTAAGTGGTGAGTGAGAACCCGCTGCAGCCGCCGTGGCTGAACGCGCCGCCGGTCGACCCGTACCCGTACGAGGAGAGCCACGACCTGCGCGTCGGCCCGAAGCTGCACCGGAGCCTGGACGGCCTGCTGCCGTACATCGGGGTGTGGCGCGGGCGGGGTCGGGGCGGATTCCCCACCATCGAGGACTTCGACTTCGCGCAGGAGATCCGGATCAGCCACGACGGCCGGCCCTTCCTGTTCTACGAGTCCCGCGCCTGGATCCTGGACGAGCAGAGCCGCCCGGTCCGCCCGGCCGGTCGTGAGGTGGGCTGGTGGCGTCCGGTGTTGGACGGCGACCGGGTCACCGACGAGCTGGAAGCGCTGATGACCACGCCGACCGGCGTGATGGAGCTGCACATCGGCAAGCGCACGGGCACCCAGATCGAGTTCGCCACCGACGCGGTGGTCCGGACGGCCACCGCCAAGGAGGTCACCTCCGGCGCCCGCCTCTTCGGCATCGTCGAGGGCGCCCTGCTCTACGCCCAGGAGATGGCGGCCATGGGTCAACCCCTCAGCCCGCACCTCTCCGCCCGCCTCACCCGCGTAGCCGGCTGACCTCCCAACCCCGGCCCCACCCGCTGGGCAATGTTGATCAAGAGGTTTGCGGCGGAATCGATCTCCCGGCAGACGCAGACCTCCTGATCAACGCGCGCCGGTGTCGGGCCGGGGGAAGCCGAGGAGGGTGAGTAGGGCCGGGGTCAGGGGCGAGGAGGAGTGGGGGACGCCGTCGAGGGAGCGGACCTGCGCGAGGCCGCGGAGCGACGAGGTGAGCCAGGCGGCGTCCGCCGTTTGCAGCGCCGCCGGGGTGATCAGGCGTTCCTCCGCCGTCAGGCCCAGGTCGCCGGCGTGGTCGAGGAGCCAGCGGGCGGTCACCCCGGGCAGCACCCCGGTCTCCGCCGCCGGCACCGTGCGGAGCGTCGTGCCGGTCAGCCACACCACGTTGGCGCTCGGCGCCTCCAGCACGAACCCGTCGGTGGAGACCCAGAGCACGTCGTCCACGCCGTGGCCGGCCGCCCAGCGGCGGGCGGCGGTGCTCACCCCGTACGAGGTGGACTTCACCCCGGCCGGGAGCCAGCCCAGCCCGGGGCGGGACCGGGCGGCCACCCCGAGCGGCAGGGTGGCCACCGTCACCCCGTCCCGCCGGGCCCGCTTCGCCGCCGCCGGCACCTCGCCCAGCGTGGCGTAGACGGTCGGCGACCCGCCGCCCTCCGGGCCCCGGGTGCAGACCAGCCGCAGCGCCCCCTCCACCTCGGGCGGCCACCCGGCGCGGATGGCGTCGAGCAGCTCGACCAGCGCGTCGGTGGGCGGCAGGTCCAGCTCCACGGCCGCCGCGCCGGCCCGCAGCCGGGCCAGGTGCGCGTCCCGCAGCCAGGGCTCCCCGCCGCGCAGGTGCAGGGTCTCGAAGAGGCCGTCGCCGTGCAACACCCCCCGGTCGTCGCCGCGCAGCACCGCCTCCCCGGCCGGTACGACGCCCCGGCCCAGCACGGCCACCCGCGATGCCACCACGAGCGTCGAGCGTAGTGGCGTACCACCGCGGCGGCCGGTCCGGCGCGGCGGCCGAACTATGATCGGACGGTGTCCGAATCCTCGCTCGCGGAACTGCTCCGCTCCCGTGGGCTGCGGCTGACGGCGCAGCGGCAGCTGGTCCTCCAAGCGGTCCTGGACCTGGGGCACGCCACGCCGGAGCAGGTCCACTCGGCGGTCCGCGAGGTGGCCGCCGGGGTCAACATCACGACCATCTACCGCACGCTGGAGCTGCTGGAACGGCTCGGCCTGGTGACCCACACCCACCTGTCGCACGGCTCGCCGACCTATCACGCGGCGGGCGAGCACCAGCACGTCCACCTGGTCTGCCGGGAGTGCGGCGCGATCGACGAGATCGAGCCCGAGCTGCTCCGCCCGCTGGCCGACCAGTTGGCCGCGCAGCGGGGATTCCAGGTGGACATCGGGCACGTGGCGCTGTTCGGGGTCTGCGGCAGGTGCGAGGACGGGGGAGAGAAATGATCGACATCGCGGGTGCGGTGGCCGCCGAGGCGATCGACGAGGAGACCCGGGACCAGCCCGAGCCGGCCCACCGGGCGGCCGGGGTCGGCCCGGTCGCCGCGCACTACGGCGACCCGATGCGCGAGCAGCGCACGCTCGCCACCGGCGTCGGCCTGGTGGACCGCTCGCACCGGGGCGTGGTGGCGGTGCCGGGCGAGGACCGGATCAGCTGGCTGCACACCCTGACCAGCCAGCACCTCGCCGGGCTGCGCCCCTGGCAGGGCACCGAGCTGCTGGTGCTCTCCCCGCACGGGCACGTCGAGCAGCACGCCATGGTCGCCGAGGACGGCGAGACCACCTGGTTGGACACCGAGCCGGGGATGACCACCGGGCTGCTGTCGTACCTGGAGAAGATGCGGTTCTTCAGCAAGGTCGAGCCGCGCGACGTCACCGCCGACCACGCCCTGCTCTCGCTGGTCGGGCCGGAGGCCACCGGCGCGCTCGACACCCTCGGCGTCACCGGGCTGGCCGCGCCCGACCTGGTCGCGGTGCCGGGCCCGAAGTTCCGCTCCGGCGAGCTGCCACCCCGGCCCGGCGTGGTGTACGACGTGAAGCCGCTGCCGGGCGGCGGGTGGGCCCGGCGGGTGGCGCTCGGCGTGGACCTGCTGGTGCCCCGGGACGCGATGGGCCGGCTGGTGGACGAACTGCGCGGGGCGGGCGTGCCGGTCGCCGGGCTGTGGGCGTACGAGGCGGTCCGGGTGGCCGCCCGGCGGGCCCGGGTCGGGGTGGACACGGACCACCGCACCATCCCGGCCGAGGTGGACCTGATCGCTCCGGCCGTCCACCTGGACAAGGGCTGCTACCGGGGGCAGGAGACGGTGGCCCGGGTGCACAACCTGGGCAAGCCGCCGCGCCGCCTGGTCCTGCTGCACCTGGACGGGGTGACCACCGACCAGCCGCCGGTGGTCGGGACGCCGGTCACCCTCGACGGCCGGGCGGTCGGCTTCGTCGGCACCGCGGTGCACCACCACGAGCTGGGCCAGATCGCCCTGGCCGTGGTCAAGCGCAACGTCGCCGACGACGCCCGGCTGATGGTCGGGGAGACGGCCGCCGCCATCGATCCTGCGTAAGGGATACCGTCGCGACGGCCAGAAGGCGGAAAATTTTCCGTTTTTCGGGGTCGGTGCGCCGGATTCTGTTGGACTCCGCCTGTCGACCGAAGGGGAGTCGGCGGTCTAGGATCCCGGCATGAGCACAGGGACGTTGATCACGGTTGCCCCGACCGGCGCGGAGTCGGCCAAGGCGGAGGTGCCGGCGCTGCCGGTGACCCTCGACGAGTTGCTGCTGACCGCCAAGGAGTGCGAGGCGCTGGGCGCCGCGGTGATCCACGTCCACATCCGCGACGACGAGGCGAAGCCGACCCTCGACCAGGGCCGGCTGCGGGAGACCGTGGTCGCGCTGCGGGAGAGCACCGACCTGATCGTGCAGCTCTCCTCGGGCGGCGCGGTGACCGACCCGGAGGCCGACCGGCTCGCCGTGCTGGACGCCGGTCCGGACATGGCCTCCTGCACGATGGGGACGGTCAACTTCGGCGACGACGTCTTCCTGAACCGCTGGGAGTTCATCGTCGACCTGCACACCCGGATGCAGGACAAGGGCGTCGTCCCCGAGTACGAGATCTTCGAGCTGGGCCACCTCACCGCCCTCCAGCGGCTGCTCGGCAAGTACGGCCTGCCGCACGGCGGGCACGTGCACGTCGACTTCGTGATGGGCGTGCCGGGCGGCATGCCGGGCACCACCGCGACCCTGGTCGCCGCCGAGCAGATGCTGCGCGACCTGCCGGAGGGCACCACCTTCTCGGCCACCGGGATCGGCCGCAGCACCATCCCGGTGATGCTGGCCTCCCTCTCGGCCGGTGGTCACCTCCGGGTCGGCATGGAGGACACGGTCACCTACGCCAAGGGTCGGCCGGTCGAGTCCAACATGCAGCTGGTGGCCCGCGCGGTCGGCTTCGCCCAGCTCGCCCAGCGTCCGCCGCTGACCACCAGCGAGGCTCGGCAGCTGCTCGGCCTGTAAGTCTCGGCCCGCGCGGCACCCCTGTACGCCCGGGGCCGACATCGCTGGTCACCCCGCTGCCGGGCCCGCCGAGCCCGTCGGTACCGTCCACCTCGTGGGAAAGACGTACGAGGGCGGCGTGCCGCTCGCCGAGGTGGTCCGGTCCGGGTTCGTGGAGGGTGTCCACCGTGGTTCGGTGGTGGTGCTCGACGCCACCGGCGCGCCGGTGGCCGGGGCGGGGGACGTCACCTCGCCGATCTTCCCGCGCTCGTCCAACAAGCCGATGCAGGCGATCGGGATGCTCCGGTCCGGGCTGCCGCTGACCGACCCGGCCGACGTGGCGCTGATCTCCGCCAGCCACGCCGGCGAGGAGTTCCACGTGGAGCGGGTCGGCGCCCTGCTGCGCCGGGCCGGCCTCGACGAGGAGGCCCTGCACTGCCCGCCGGACCTGCCGGTCGGCGAGGCGGCCCGGGAGGCCGTGCTGCGGGCCGGGGGCGGGGCGCGGCGGATCCAGATGAACTGCTCCGGCAAGCACACCGGGATGCTGCTGACCTGCCTCGCCGCAGGCTGGCCGCTGAACGGCTACTGGCAGCCCGAGCACCCGCTCCAGCAGCGGCTGAGCGCCGCGATCGAGGAGTGCACCGGGGAGCCCGCGGCGGCGGTGGGGGTGGACGGCTGCGGCGCGCCCGTGCTGGCCGTCTCGCTGACCGGGCTGGCCGGGGCGTATCTGCGGCTGGTCTCCGCTGAGCCGGGCACCGTCGAGCGGACGGTGGCCGACGCCATGCGGACGTACCCGGAGTTGGTCGGCGGCACCCAGGCGGACGACACCCGGCTGATGCGCGGCGTACCCGGGCTGCTGGCGAAGGTGGGCGCGGAGGGCGTCATCGCCGCGGCGGTCCCCGGCGTCGGGGCGGTGGCCCTCAAGATCGACGACGGCGCCGGACGGGCCCGGATGCCGGTGCTGGTCGCGGCGCTGCGCCGGCTCGGCGTCGAGGCCCCGGTGCTGACGGAGTACGAAGACGTGCCGCTGCTCGGCGGCGGCCTCCCGGTGGGTGCGGTTCGCCCGGTCTGGTGACCCGGGCGCCGGTTGCGGTGGTGGCGCCCGCGCGGTCGCGGGCCCCGGTCTCCGTCGCCCGGGTCAGCCGGGCGGACCAGGGCCCGCCGAGTTCGCTCAGGGGAGGAAGTCGAGCAGGGCCGCGTTGACCGGCTCGGGCTTCTCCAGCGGCAGCAGGTGGGCGGCGTCCGGGACGTCCGGCAGGCGGATGCCGTGCGGCGCCTCCGCGGCGATCCGGTCGGCCAGCCGGCGGATGTCCGCGAGATCGTCCGCCCCGGCGCCGGCCAGCACCGGCATCCGCAGCTCGCCCAGCCGCTCGATCGCCGGCGGGTCGAGCTCGCCCACCTCCACCGCGCTGAGGGCCAGCTCGGCGGCGAGCGCGCGGCGGTCCATCTCCTCGGCGAACCGGATCAGCTCCGGGTCGACGTCCGCCGGCTCGCGGGTCGGGCCGACCACCCAGAACCGGACCTCGCCGGCCGCGGTGGCGGTGAAGTCCTCCGGGTCCACGTCGCCGACCAGCTCCTCCCAGAGCTGCTCGGTCTCCTCGGACCACTCGTTGCCGGAGACCGGGGCGCCGAGCAGGGCCAGCGCGGAGACCCGCTCCGGGTACGCCAGCGCGGTGTCCACCGCCACCTTGCCGCCGAACGAGCAACCGACCAGGGCGGCCCGCTCGACGCCCAGGGCGTCCAGCAGCCCGATCACGTCGTCGTGGTGCGCGAAGGCGGCGGGCGGCAGCTCGGAGTCACCGTAGCCGCGCAGGTCGGGAACGATCACGCGGTGCCGGGCGGCGAGCGCGTCGAGCTGTCCACGCCACATCCGCCGGTCCGCGATGCCGGCGTGCAGCAGCACCACCGCGCTGCCGCTGCCGGCCTCGTCGTACGCGAGCTGGGCGCCGTTGACTTCGATCTTGGCCACGGGGGAACGGTACGGACCCGGCACCCGGTATGCAACCGGCCGTTCGTGACCTCGCTAACTCCGGCAAGCATTCTGCTTGCAGCAGCTAGCACCGCGCGCTAGCGTGGAGTCATGGCCACCGGTAAGGACCTTCCCGACGTCGGCGGGTTCATTCGCGATCTGCGCCGCAACGCGAAGATCTCGCTGCGCCAGCTCGCCGAGCAGGCGGGCGTCAGCAACCCGTACCTCAGCCAGATCGAGCGCGGCCTGCGCAAGCCGAGCGCCGAGGTGCTCCAGCAGCTCGCCAGCGCCCTGCGCGTCTCCACCCCGGCCATGTACCTGCGGGCCGGGCTGCTGGACGACAAGGAGGGGCAGGGCGTGCTCGCCGCGATCGCCGTCGACCCCGAGCTGACCATGGCCCAGAAGCAGTCGCTCACCCAGATCTACGAGACGTTCCGCCGGGAGAACGCCCGGCTCGCCGAGGCCACCGCGGCGGCGCAGGCCGCCGCCGAGCCCGCCCCGCCGGCCACCGAGCCGGCGAGCGCGCCGCAGGCCCCGGCCACCGTCACGCCGGCCGCGACCGGCCCCACGACACCGGACGGCACCCCGACCGAGGCGGTCCTCGAGTCGGTCGCCGTCACCGAGGCGGGGGCCGCCCCCGCCCCGACCACCACCGCCCCCCGGAAGAAGACCGCCCGCAGGGTGGTCCGTGAGGCCGCCGGTGCGGCCGAAGAGGAGAAGTCATGACGCAGCCGAAGACCAACCGCATCCCGGCCCCGATCTACGCCGCCGCCGGCGCCGGTGAGCTGGCGCTCCAGCAGCTCCGCAAGCTCCCCACCGTGGTCAGCGACCTCGGCACCCGGGTCGTCGCCGAGTTCGGCGGCAAGGCCGTGGTCACCGGTGTCGAGCTGCGCCAGAAGGCGACCGAGACGCTGAAGACCGCCAACCTGACCGCGACCGGGCTGCGGGAGAAGGCCGGTTCGACCGACCTCGACGTGGACAAGCTCCGCGAGGCCGCGGCCCGCAACGCCGCCGCCGTGCTGGCCGGCGCCCAGGCCGCGCAGGCCCGGGCCCTCGCCACCTACGCTGAGCTGGTTGCCCGCGGTGAGCGGGTCGTCGGTGCCGGCGTGCTGGAGGCCGCCGACACGGTGAACGCCGACATCGAGGCCACCGAGGCCAGCCCGGTCGCGAAGCCGGCCGAGGCGCCGAGCCCGGTCGAGGTGGCCGAGGCCGCCGAGGCGAAGCCGGCCGCCGTGAAGCGGACCCGGGCCACCAAGGCCACCGCCGCGAAGGCCGCCGAGAAGTCCGCCACCCCGTCGGCGAAGCTGCCGAAGACCACCAAGCGGACCCGCCCGTCCGCCGAGTGAGTCGAGCCTGGACCGAGACCCCGGACGGCGTCCTGTCGGACGTTGCCGGGGTCTCGGCATAAGCTTGCCGACATGGCCTACGCCGCGCCGCTGTTCTACCACGACGTCCGCTTCGTGATCGAGCTGATCCTGCTCGTCTTCGCCCTGATCATCGAGGGGGTGGCGCTGGTGCACGCGATCACCCAGCGGTCGGACGCGTTCGCCGCGATCGGCACCCTGCCCAAGGGCGCCTGGATCGCCATCCTCGGGGTCTGCCTGCTTCTCACGCTGCTCGGCTTCGGTGTGCTCAGCCTCTTCGGCCTGATCGGCATCGCGGCCGGCCTGATCTACCTGCTGGACGTCCGGGTCGGGCTGCGCGACCTGCACGACGGCCGAGGCTTCTGGTGAGAAGCTTCCGCTGGCCACCGCCGCCGGACGGCGGCCCGCGCACCTGGGGCCCCGGCCCCGGCGCCCCGCGCACCGGTCGGCCGGCACTGCCCGAGCCGGAGACCGAACTGATCACCACCCCGCACGGGGTACGGCTGGAGCGGCTGGTCACCGGCACCGGCGACCCGGTGACGGTGTTCGCCCACGGGCTGGGCAACGGCATCGCCACCACCCGCCCGTTCGGCAGCGCGGTGACCGGCCGCAAGGTCTTCTTCCAGTTCCGGGGCCACGGCCGCTCCGACTCGCCGCCCGGTCCGTGGACCTATCTGGACCTGGCCCGCGACCTGCGGGCGATCGCGGACCTCGGCGGTGCGAGCCGGGCCTTCGGGGCCAGCCTCGGCGCGGGCGCGCTGTGCCGGCTGCTCGTGGAGAGCCCGGAACGCTTCGACAAGCTGGTCTTCTTCCTCCCCGCCGTGCTGGACACCCCGCGCGGCGAGGTCGCCCGGGCCCGGCTGACCGACCTGCTCGACGCGGTGGCCGACGGCGACGCCTCCGCGCTGGCCGACGTGGTGTCGCTGGAGCTGCCGCCGTCGGTCCGTAACACCCCGGCCGGCTGGGCGTACCTGCGGCAGCGGCTGGACCAGCTGCTCCGGGACGGGCTCGCGCCGGGGCTGGCCAGCCTGCCGGAGCAGGCCCCGCTGCGGGACGCGAAGGCGCTCGCCGCGGTCACCGCGCCGGCGCTGGTGATCGGCTGCGCCGGCGACGACCTGCACCCGGCGGCGGTCGCCGAGCAGTTGGCCGCCGCGCTCCCGCACGCCACCCTGCACGTCTACGACCGGCCGGGCGTGCTCTGGTCGGAACGCGCCGACCTCCGGGAGCGGATCTCGACGTTCCTGAACGGGTAACGTCCCCGGTCATGGGCGTCACACATCACGGCCGTACGCACCGCCTCGACCTCGCCGACCCCACCCTGCGGGAGTGGGAGTGCACGGTGCTGGCGGCCGACCCCGAGCAGGGCATCGTGCTGGACCGGTCGGCCTTCTACCCGGGCGGTGGCGGGCAGCCGCCGGACCACGGGGTGTTGCTCTGGCAGGGGGTGCAGACCCGGATCGTGGGCACCCGCAAGGGCGACGACCTCTGGCTCATCCCGGCCGAGGGTGACCCCGTGCCGCCGGTCGGCACCGCCGTCACCGGCGCGGTCGAGGACGCCCGGCGCACCATGCTGATGCGGACGCACTCCGGGCTGCACGTGCTCTGCGGGGTGGTGTTCCGCGACTTCGGCGCGCTGGTCACCGGCGGCAACATGGAACCCGGCGAGGCCAGGATGGACTTCAACCTTCCCGAGGTGCCGCCGGACTTCAAGTCCCGGATCGAGGAGCTGGTCAACGCCGAGGTGACCGCCGACCGCTCGGTCGCCGTCCGGGTGCTGCCCCGGGCCGAGGCGCTGGCCCTGCCGGACATCATCCGTACCCAGTCGAACCTGATCCCGCCGGACGAGCAGGAGGTGCGGATCGTCGACATCGTCGGGCTGGACGTGCAGGCCGACGGCGGCACCCACGTCGCCTCCACCGCCCAGATCGGCAAGGTCCAGGTGGTCAAGGTGGAGAGCAAGGGCCGGGCCAACCGCCGGGTCCGCGTCCGCCTGGCCGACTGAGGTCAGCAGTGGCGGGTCAACCCGGCAGGTGAGCCGCCCGGACGTCGAGCAGCCAACGTTCCACGGTCTCCTCGTCCGGGCGCTCCGGCAGCGGCGAACGGACCCGGTCGAAGTCCCGCTCCGCCGCCGCCACCAGCGCCTCCGCCTCGGCCAGGGCACCGCCCGCGACCCGCTCGCCGAAGGTCCGGAACCACTCCGGGTCGGCCAGCCGGATCTCCAGCACGCCGGTCTCGTAGAGCACTCGCCCCTGGTGCAGCAGCCGGGCCAGGTGCCGGGCGTGCTTCGCCGACCGGCGCCGGCCACCCTGCGACGAGTCACGGGTGGTCAGCTTCCGGAACTGTTGGGTGGCGTACCCGAGGTAGGCGTCGCGGACCCGGGGCGCGCTGAGGAAGGCCCGGCGGATCTCGATCAGCCGCTCGCCGAACTCGGTCCGGGTCTCGTAGCAGTCGTCGGGCAGCCACATCAGCTCGGTCGCCGTGGGGTTGCCGCTCAGCGCCAGCCGGCAGTACTTCGCACACTCGTGCAGAGTCAGGTCGGGCTCGGTGGTGACCACCGACTCCCGGGGCGGATGCAGGCCGTGGAAGGCCACCGTCGGCGCGGCGAAGACGCCGATCCGGTCCACGTCTGAGCCGGGGCCGGCCAGCCCGTAGGCGACCGAGCCGACGATCCCGGAGAGCAGCAGGTGCATGCCGGCCATGATGGCGGATCCGGATCACCCGGAAAACCGGACTTCGGCTGTCAGGTATCGGTGCCACGGTGGCCACATGACAAAACCGCTGACAGGGAAGATCGCGCTCGTCGCCGGGGCGACCCGGGGCGCCGGCCGGCAGATCGCCGTCCAGCTCGGCGCGGCCGGGGCCACCGTATACGCCACCGGCCGCTCGACCCGGCAGGGCCGCTCCGAGATGGACCGGCCGGAGACCATCGAGGAGACCGCCGAGCTGGTCACCGCGGCCGGCGGCACCGGCATCGCCGTGGCGGTCGACCACCTCGACCCCGACCAGGTACGCCGCCTGGTCGAGCGGATCGACGCCGAACAGGGCCGGCTGGACGTGCTGGTCAACGACGTCTGGGGTGGCGACCCGCTGACCACCTGGGAGAAGCCCGTCTGGGAGCAGCCCCTCGACGCCGGCTTCCACCTGCTCCGGCTGGCCGTGGACACCCACATCATCACCAGCCACTTCGCCCTGCCGCTGCTGATCCGCAACCCGGGCGGCCTGGTCGTCGAGATCGGGGACGGGACCAAGGAGTACAACGACGCCACGTACCGGCTCTCGGTCTTCTACGACCTGGCCAAGGTGTCGGTGAACCGGCTCGCCTTCAGCCAGGCGCACGAGCTGGCGCCGCACGGCGGCACGGCGGTGGCGCTGACCCCGGGCTGGCTCCGCTCGGAGGCGATGCTGGAGCACTTCGGGGTCACCGAGGCCAACTGGCGCGACGGCGCGGCGAAGGACCCGCACTTCGTCATGTCGGAGACGCCGGCCTTCGTCGGGCGCGCGGTGGCCGCCCTGGCCGCCGACCCGGACCGGGCCCGCTGGACCGGGAAGTCCGTGGACAGCGGCGGGCTGGCCCAGGTGTACGGCTTCACCGACCTCGACGGCACCCGCCCGAACTGGGCGCGGTACCACGAGGAGGTGGTCAAGCCCGGGAAGCCGGCGGGCGACACCGGTTACCGCTGAGCCTCCGACCCCACGTCGTAGAGCGCCGCCGAGCGACGGGCCGCCTCGGCGAAGCGCGCCCGCAGCTCGGGCGGGTCGAGCACCTCCACCTCCGGGCCGAGCCCGAGCAGCACGGTGTACGCCACCGGCACGGACTCGACGGGCAGGTGGGTCACCACCCACCCCTGCCCGTCGGGTTCGCCGGCGCGGGCCACCGCCTCCACGTACGCGAAGGGGGCCTCCGCCACGTGCCGCAGCGCGCGCAGGCCGGCGGGGCTGAGCCGGACGGTGACCTCGGCCCGCAGCATGCTCCGCAGGAACGCCTCCGCCTGCTGCCGCCAGTACGCCCCGAGGTCGAAGCCCTCGTCCCGGGCGAAGGTCTCGTCGCCCGCCGCCACGCCGATCACCCGGTCCACCCGGTACGTCCGGTACCCGTCGCCGACCCGGCCGACCAGGTACCAGACGCCGCTCTTCAGCACCAGCCCGTACGGCTCGACCGTGCGGGTCACCTCCCGGTCGCCGCGCCGGTAGCGGAGCCCGACCACCCGGTCCCGCCAGACGGCCTGGGCCAGCTCGGCCAGCCACGCCGGCGGCGCCGACTCCCGGAACCAGCCGGGCACGTCCAGGTGGAACCGCTGCCCGGTCCGGGCGGGCGCGTCCCGCAGGCTCGGTGGCAGCGCGGCGAGCACCTTGAGCTCGGCGGCGGCGACCGCGTCGGCCAACCCCATGTCGCCGGCCGGCCCCGGGAGCCCGGCCAGGAAGAGCGCCTCCGCCTCGTCCCGGGTCAACCCGGTCAGCCGGGTCCGGTAGCCGCCGAGCAGGCGGTAGCCGCCGGCCCGGCCCCGGTCCGCGTAGACCGGCACCCCGGCCGCGGAGAGCGCCAGCACGTCCCGGTAGACGGTGCGTTCGGAGACCTCCAGCTCTCGGGCCAGCTCGGCGGCGGTCATCGTCTCCCGCGACTGGAGCAGCAGGACCAACGAGATCAGCCGGGACGCGCGCACCCGACCATCCTGCCGCGCGCCGGCCACGGTAGGGCTGTCCCCACCCCGCAGATACGGGGCGACCGTGTGTCGCCCGGGCCGCCCGGTGACGAGGCTGAGGACATGCGAATTCACGGAGCGGGGCGGCCGGTCGTCGAACTGGTCGATGTGGTGCGGAGATACGGCGGCGGCCAGTACGTCGAGCGGGCGTACGCCGCCGACCTGCTGGCCGACGGCCGGGGCGGAGTGGGTTACCTGCTCAAGGACCGGGTGACCGCGCTCGACGACTTCCTGGACGCGGTGGACCGGGTGGCGGCCGGCGGAACGGTGATGGACCCGGAGGTGGTGCGGCAGCTCTTCACCCGCAACAGCCGGCGTTCCGGCGTGGACGCGCTCACCCCGCGCGAACGCGAGGTGCTGGGGCTGATGGCGCAGGGCATGTCGAACTCGGCGATCTGCGCGGCGTTGGTGCTCGCCCCGGTGAGCGTGGAGAAGCACATCACCAACATCTTCGCCAAGCTCGACCTGCCGCCCGCCGACGACGCGCACCGCCGGGTACGCGCCGTGCTCGCCTACCTGAACGGCTGATCCGCCCGACTAGGCTGTCCGCTCGTGGACGTACCCCGCCTCGCCGCGCCGGTGACCGGCGCCGCCACCCGTTTCCTCTCCGGCGCCGGCCTGCTGCTACGCGGCCTCGGCCTGTACGTCCGCAGCCCCGGGCTGATGCTGCTCGGGATCGTGCCGGCGCTGATCTCCGGCGCGCTCTTCGTCGCCGCGTTCGCCACCCTGCTGTACTTCGTGGACGACCTGGCCGCGCTGGTCACCCCGTTCGCCGACGACTGGTCGGCGACCTGGCGGGCACTGGTCCGGGTGGTTGCCGGGCTGGCCGTCGTCGGGCTGGCCGGGCTGCTCGGGGTGCTCACCTTCACCGCGGTCACCCTGGCCATCGGCGACCCGTTCTACGAGAAGATCTCCGAGCGGGTGGAGGACCGGCTCGGCGGCACCCCGGGCGCCGTCGAGGTGCCGTTCTGGGCCTCGCTGCGGCGCAGCATCCGCGACTCGCTGCGGCTGGTGGCCCTCTCCGCGCTGGTCGGCGTACCCCTCTTCGCGGCCGGCTTCATCCCGGTGGTCGGTCAGACGGTCGTCCCGGTGATCGGCGCGGTGGTGGGTGGCTGGTTCCTCGCCCTCGAGCTGGTCGGCGCCCCCTTCTACCGGCGTGGCATGCGGCTGCCGGAGCGGCGGTCGATACTCAAGGCGGATCGGCCGACCACCCTGGGCTTCGGGACCGCGGTCTTCGTCTGCTTCCTGATCCCGCTCGGCGCGGTGCTGGTCATGCCGGCGGCCGTCGCCGGCGCCACGCTGCTGGCCCGCCGGTCGCTCGGGCAGTCCATCGAGGAGGGCTGACATGGAGATCATGCTGGTCGAGGGGGACATCACCGCCCAGCCCGTCGACGCGATCGTCAACGCGGCGAATTCCTCGCTGCTGGGCGGCGGGGGAGTGGACGGCGCGATCCACCGCAAGGGCGGCCCGGCGATCCTGGAGGCGTGCCGATCGCTGCGCGCCACCCGCTACCCGGACGGCCTGGGGGCGGGCCAGGCGGCCGCCACGGTCGCCGGTCGGCTGCCGGCCCGCTGGGTCATCCACACCGTGGGGCCGGTCTTCTCGGCGGCGGAGGACCGGTCGGCGCTGCTGCGCGGCTGCTACGCGAACAGCCTGGCGGTCGCCGACCAGCTGGGGGCGGTGGCGGTCGCCTTCCCGCTGATCTCGGCCGGCGTCTACGGCTGGCCGGTCGACGACGCGGTCCGCCAGGCGCTCGCCGTGCTGCGCGGCGCCACGCCGACGCACGTCACCGAGGCCCGGCTGGTGCTCTTCGGCGCCGAGACGTACGAGGTCGCCGCGCGGGTCGCCGCGGCGGGCTGAGCCTCGTTCAACGGCCGGAGTCGGGTGAGCTCGCGCAGGCAGGACCACTGGGTGGCGACCGGGCGGTAGCCGAGCCGGGTGCCCTCGACGCCGTGCACCAGATACGGGTGGACCAGCGCGCGCAGCGCCACCACGGCGGGCGCGTCCGCGGGGCGGGCCGGACGGACGGCCACTCAGCTCACCTCCGCCCGGACCGCGGCGACCGCCTCGACCTCGACGAGCTGGTCGGGGTAGCCGAGCACGGCCACCCCCAGCAGGGTGCTGGGCGCATCGTGGTCCCCGAACGCGTCCCGGACCACCTGCCAGACGGCCACCAGGTCGGCGCGGTCACCGCTGGCCACGTACACCGTGGTCTTGACGACGTCGGTGAGCCGGGCCCCGGCGGCGGCCAGGGCCACCGCCAGGTTGGCCATCACCTGCCGGGCCTGGGCGACGGGGTCGCCGGGCGCGACCGTCCGCCCCTCGGCGTCCAGCGGGCAGGCGCCGGCGGCGAAGACCAGCCGGGCCGGCGGGGCGACCTCGGCCGCGTACGCGTACTCGGCGACGTCGGAGAGCTGGGGCGCCCGGATCAGGCGCACGATGCCGGTCACCGGGCGACCGTAGCGCCCGGGCCATGTCGTCGCGACCGGTTAACCGCCCCGGCCGCGGCCGGCGCCGACGCTCAGGCGGAGTCGCGGATCACCAGCTCGGTCGGCAGCATCAGCGCCAGCTCGACCGCCTCGCCCGCGGCGATCCGCAGCAGCTGCCGGGTCATCGCCCGACCCAGCTCCACTATCGGCTGCCGGATCGTGGTCAGCGGGGGCTCGGTGTACGCCGCCGTCTCGATGTCGTCGAACCCGACCACCGCGACGTCGGCCGGCACCCGCCGCCCCGCCTCGCGGAGGGTGCGCAGGGCAGCGTGCGCCATCAGGTCGGACGCGGCGAAGACCGCGTCCAGGTCCGGGTGCGCGGCGAGCAGTTGCCGCATCGCCGCGGTGCCCGACTCCCGGGTGAAGTCGCCGTACGCCACCAGCTCCGGCAGCCCGGCCTCGGCGACGGTGTTCCGGTAGCCCTGCAGCCGCTCGATGCCGGCGACCATGTCCTGCGGCCCGGCGATGGTGGCGATCCGCCGCCGGCCGCTTTCGATCAGGTACCGCACCGCCCTGGCCACCCCGCCGACGTGGTCGATGTCGACGTACGGCACCTCAACGCCGTCCAGCGGCCGGCCGCTGCACACCACTGGGATGCCCAGCCGGGCCAGCTTGCCGGGGAGCGGATCCGCGCCGTGCAGCGAGGCGAAGAGCACCCCGTCCACGTGCCGGCCGGTGGTGTACCGCTCGACCCGTTCGTGGCCGGCCGGCGAGCCGGCCAGCATCAGCACGAGCTGCTTGTCCGCCGCCTCCAGCTCCTGCGCCGCGCCCCGGATGATGCCCGGGAAGACCTGGTCGTCGGAGAAGACCCGGGTGGCCGCCTCGGGCAGGACCAGGGCCACCGAGTCGGTGCGCTGGGTGACCAGGCTGCGGGCGGCGAGGTTCGGGACGTACCCCAGCTCCTCGACCGCCCGGCGGACCGCCTGCTGGATCGGTGCCGCCACGGTGGTGGCGCCGTTGACCACCCGGGAGACCGTGGCCCGGGACACTCCCGCCCGCCGGGCCACCGCCTCCAGGGTCGGTCGCTGTGCCGTCGTCATCCCCGTTCCCACCGGTCAGCCCACCCGCAGCCCGTCCAGCAGGCTGCGGTCGCCGGCCACCCCGAGGGCGTCGAAGCTGATCCGGCCCATGGCCGCCAGCAGGAGGTCGCTGGCGGTGCCGGTGACCTGCACCCGGGCCCGGTGGTCGTCGTGGTCGAGGATGGTCGCGGTGTCCAGCAGGGCCACCCCCTCGCCGCGCAGCCGCAGGTACCACTGCTGGGCCGCGTCGGTCGCGGTCAACTGCACCACCCCGTGCCACTGACCCGGCGCGATCCGGCGCCCCGCCGGCAGCCAGGTGTCCAGCACCTCGCTCACCCCGTCGGCCGCGAGCTTGGCCTCGATCGGCTCCCCGGCGCCGATCGCGAGCTGGGCGTCCCAGCGGTGCACCGCCGTCTCGTGGGCCATCCGGCGCGGCCAGAACCCCGCCTTCTTCGGCTGCGGCGCGAAGTTCCACGCCGGGGCCTCCGGGTCCAGCCCCTCGAACAGCGTCATCAGCCGGTCGTGCTCGCGGCGGAACGACTCGACGGGGGTGAGGTCGGCCGCCGGCTCCGGGTCGTGCCGCTCCGGCCGGGTGGCGGTCCCGGCGGTCACCACCGTGCGGGCCCAGACGTAGACCCGGGTGAGGTGACGGGCGAGGTCGGAGACCGTCCAGCCGGGACACGAGAGCACCGGAGTCTCCGGGGGTGCCTCAGCGACGGCCGCGGCGAAGGCGGGGCCCTCCGTCCGCAGCGCGCCGATCCAGAAGTCCTTCGTGCCGTGCAGTCTGCTCATCGCAATCCTCCCGGGGGTGACCGGGCCACCAGTGGGTGCCGCGGCTACCCCTCAGCCTAGGGTGAAGGGCGTGTCAGACGTCTACGCCGAACCGGCGACCGGAGCCGACCCGACCGACCCGGCCACCCTGGCGCGCTACACCACGCTCCGCCTCGGTGGCCCCGCCGGCCGACTGGAGACCGCCACCAGCGCCGAGGAAATCGTACAGAAGGTGCAGGAAGCGGAATCGCGGGACGAAGCGGTCCTCGTCCTCGCTGGCGGCAGCAACGTGGTGATCGGTGACCAGGGCTTCCCCGGCACCGTCGTGCTGATCCGCTCCCGGGGCTACCGGGTGGTCGCGGAGGACGCCGGCACCGTCACCGTACGTGTCGAGGCGGGTGAGCCCTGGGACGATCTGGTGGCCGCCACCGTCGCGCAGGGCTGGTCGGGGCTGGAGTGCCTCTCCGGCGTCCCCGGCTCGGCCGGCGCCACCCCCATCCAGAACGTCGGGGCGTACGGCCAGGAGGTGGCCGAGACGATCACCGCCGTGCAGGCGTACGACCGCACCCAGCGGAAGGTGGTCCTGGTCGCCGCCGCCGACTGCGGGTTCGCCTACCGGGGCAGCATCTTCAAGTACAGCGACCGGTGGGTGGTGCTCTCGGTCGACTTCCGGCTCACCCGCTCCCCGCTCTCCGCTCCGGTGCGCTACGCCGAGCTGGGCCGCGCGCTCGGCGTCGAGGTGGGCGACCGGGTGCCGCTGGCCGACGCCCGGGCCGCCGTGCTGCGGCTGCGCGCCGGCAAGGGCATGGTGCTCGACGCGGACGACCCGGACACCTGGTCGGTGGGCTCGTTCTTCACCAACCCGGTGCTCGAGCGAGAGGCGTACGAGGTGCTCCGGGAACGGGCGGCCGACCTCGGTGAGCCGCCCTCCTGGCCCTGCCCGGGGGACCGGGTCAAGCTCAGCGCCGCCTGGCTGATCGACAAGGCCGGCTTCGGCAAGGGCTACGCCGGCCCGGAGGGCGTGGCGATCTCCAGCAAGCACACCCTCGCCCTGACCAACCGCAGCGGCACGGCCCGTACCGCCGACCTGGTCGCCCTGGCCCGGGAGATCCGCGACGGCGTCCACGACCGCTTCGCCGTCACCCTCCACCCCGAACCCGTCCTCATCAACTGCGTCATCTGACCCACCCTCCCTTTCGCCCCGTTGATCGTGAAGTTGGCGGCGACAAATCGGGCAGAACGCGCGGCCGGCAGGCGGCAGGGTGGGTCAGGTGGGGGCGATGGTGGGCCAGGGGACGGTGAGTTCGCCGTGGCGCAAGCGGCGGGGGCGGGTCAGCACGGGCCAGTCCTGTTTGAGTGACTTGACCGTTTCCAGCCAGCGCTGCCGGGGGCCGAAGGGGGCGTAGCCGGCGGCCGACTGCCAGGCGCTCTCCAGGGCGCGGAGCAGGTCGTGGATCGGCTCGCCCGGGACGTTGCGGTGGATCAGCGCCTTCGGCAGCCGCTCGGCGAGCTGGGCCGGACTCTCCAGCGTGGTCAGCTTCGCGGCCAGGGTCAGGGTTTGCGGGCCGGCCGCGTCGAGCAGCACCCAGCTGCCGAGCCGCCCCAGCTCGTCGCAGGTCCCCTCGACCAGCAGCCCGCCCGGGGCCAGCCGCTCGGTGACCGTACGCCAGACGGCCGCGACCTCGCCCTCGTCGTACTGGCGCAGCACGTTGAACGCCCGCACCAGGGCGGGACGCAGCCCGGCCAGCTCGAAGCCGCCCCGGGCGAAGGTCAGCCCGGGCGGGTCGGCGGCCGGCTGGGCGGCGGCCACGCGGACCGGATCGATCTCCAGCCCGACGACGCGGACGTCGGCGCGGACCCCGGCCGCGAGCCGGGCCCGCAGCTCGACGGCGGTGATCGGGGTGGCGCCGTAGCCGAGATCGACCACCAGCGGGTCGGCGGCGGCGCGCAGCGCGTCCCCGCAGGTCTCGACGATCCAGTTGTCCACCCGCCGGAGTCGGTTGGGATTCGTCGTCCCGCGGGTGACGACGCCCAGCGGTTTCATCAGCTCACCCGGTGCACCTTGTGCTGGGCGGCCTGGGCCAGCGGACGGACCACCAGCTGGTCGATGTTCACGTGGTGCGGGCGGGTGGCGCACCAGGCGACGCAGTCGGCGATGTCCTCGGCGACCAGCGGCTCGGCCACCCCGGCGTAGACGGCCGCCGCCTTGTCGGCGTCGCCGCCGAACCGGACCAGGCCGAACTCCTCGGTGCGCACCATGCCGGGGTCGATCTCGATCACCCGCACCGGTCGGCCGCACAGCTCCAGCCGGAGGGTGCCGGCGACCGCCGTCTGCGCGTGCTTGGCCGCGGTGTAGCCGCCCCCGCCCTCGTAGACGACCTGACCGGCGGTGGAGCTGATGATCACGATGGTGCCGGCGCCGGACGCCTCCAGCGCGGGCAGCAGCGCCTGGGTGACCCGGACCGTTCCCAGCACGTTCACCTCGTACATCCACTGCCAGTCGCCCACCGAGGCGGACTCCACCGGGTCCAGGCCGCGGGCCCCGCCGGCATTGTTGACCAGCAGGGTGACCGGGCCGGGCGCGGCGGCGGCCGCGGCGGCGAGGCCGGCGACCGACTCGTCCGAGGTGACGTCGCACTCCACCGCGGTGGCCGCGCCGCCGGCCGCCGCGATCTCGGCGACCAGGCCGGTCAGCCGGTCGGTACGCCGCGCGGCGGCGAGCACGTGGAAACCCTCGGCGGCGAGGCGGCGGGCGGTGGCGGCGCCGATCCCGCTGGAGGCACCGGTGACGATGGCGACAGAGGTCATCCGGTCATTGTCTCCCGGCCCCCGCCCGGGCGCGGTGATGAGGTCCGTCACGCCCGGACCCGGCAGTGGCGCATTTCCGAAGCCCGATGGGGAAGATGACATCCGGCGCGGAGGTTGACCGAGAAGCGCCGGTCGTGCGGGACGGCATCAACCGTGACAGAGGGAGCGGACGTGGCGGAGTTGCACACCGGTGTCGGTCGTCAGCGAGGTGCCCTGCCGTGGCCGCGGCCACGGCGGATCGCCACCCTCTCCGTGCACACCTCGCCGCTGCACCAGCCCGGCACGGGCGATGCCGGCGGCATGAACGTCTACATCCTCGAGGTCGCCCGGCGGCTGGCCGAGGCGGACGTCGAGGTGGAGATCTTCACCCGGGCCACCTCCGGTGACCTGCCGCCGGTGGTCGAGATGGCGCCCGGCGTGCACGTCCGGCACGTCACCTCCGGCCCCCTGGAAGGGCTGACCAAGGAGGAGCTGCCCGGCCAGCTCTGCGCCTTCACCGCCGGCGTGCTGCGCGCCGAGGCGGCCCGCCCGCCCGGCCACTACGACCTGATCCACTCGCACTACTGGCTCTCCGGGCAGGTCGGCTGGCTGGCCAAGGAGCGGTGGGGTGTGCCCCTGGTGCACACCGCGCACACCCTGGCGAAGGTCAAGAACGCCCAGCTCGCCGCCGGGGACCGGCCCGAGCCCAAGGCCCGCGTGATCGGCGAGGAGCAGGTGGTCGCCGAGGCGAACCGGTTGGTCGCCAACACCCGGGTCGAGGCCCGTGACCTGATCGACCGGTACGAAGCCGACCCCGGCCGGGTGGCCGTGGTGGAGCCCGGCGTCGACCTGGACCGGTTCCGCCCGGCGGCCGGCGACCGGGACGCCGCCGTACGCGCCGCCCGCCGCCGTCTCGGCCTCCCCACCTCCGGCTACGTGGTGGCCTTCGTCGGCCGGATCCAGCCGCTCAAGGCTCCCGACGTGCTGATCCGGGCGGTCGCCGCGCTGCGCGAGCGGGATCCCGCGCTCGCCGACGAGGTGACTGTGGTGATCTGCGGCGGCCCCAGCGGCAGCGGCCTCGACCGGCCCACCGCGCTGATCGAGCTGGCCGATTCGCTCGGCGTCGCCGATCGGGTGCGTTTCCTGCCGCCGCGCACCGGCGAGGATCTGCCCGCCCTCTACCGCGCCGCGGATCTGGTCGCGGTGCCGTCGCACAACGAGTCGTTCGGGCTGGTCGCGCTGGAGGCGCAGGCCTGTGGCACGCCGGTCCTGGCCGCTGCCGTGGGCGGTCTGGTGACCGCCGTGAAGGACGGGGTCAGCGGCGTGCTCATCGACGGCCACGACCCGGTCGACTGGGCCCGTACGCTGGCCCGCCTGTTGCCGGACCGGCTGCGCCGGCTGGCCCTGGCCCGGGGCGCCGAGCGGCACGCCCGCGACTTTTCCTGGCACCGCACGGCCGCCGGGCTGCTGGCCGTCTACGGCGAGGCGATCGCCGAGCAGCGGGCGCGGCTGGCCGGCCAGCTCTCCGGCGACCCGGCGCTCTCCTGTTCCTGGTGACCGGTCGCGGCACGGCGGGGCCGGGGCAGCGACCGTAGAGTGGGTGCGATGAGCCGCAGGAGTGAGGTCGCCGCGCTTATCGAGTCGGTCTGCGCCGAGCGTGAGCTGGAGTGGGAGTCCACCGGCGAGACGTCGTACGCGGTCACCCTGCCGGGGACGCACAAGCTCAAGACGATCTGCAACCTGATCGTCGGCGAGCACGCGCTGCGGGTCGAGGCGTTCGTGATGCGCCAGCCGGACGAGCGCCGCGAGGAGCTCTGGGCCTGGCTGCTCCAGCGCAACGCCCGGATGTACGGGGTGTCCTTCTCCATCGACGCGGTCGGCGACGTCTACCTGACCGGGCGGGTCAACCTGGCCGGGGTGGACGAGGAGGAGCTGGACCGCCTCCTCGGCGCCGTGCTCACCTACGCCGACGAGTCCTTCGACAGCATGCTGGAGATCGGCTTCGGCACCGCCATCCGCCGCGAGTGGGAGTGGCGGGTCAAGCGGGGCGAGTCGACGGCCAACCTCGCCGCCTTCGCGCACCTGTTCCCGCCGTCGGCCGGCGCGACCTCGGGCCTCGGAGGTTCGGACCCGTCCTGACGGGTATGCCGCACCGCGCGGTGCGGCACTGGGACCCACCGCGGGCCGAGGACGGACTGTCGAGGAGCGTGTCCCATGGCTCAGCGCATCAGCTCAGGTCGCGGCACGACTGCGACCAGGACCAAGCGGCAAGCCGGCAACCAGGCTCCGAACACGCCGGAAATCTCCGAATCCGCGATCTCCCGGATGAAGGTCGACGACCTCCGGGGCCAGCTCCGCCGACGCGGGGTCTCCGGGATCTCCGCGCTGCGTAAGCCGGAACTGGTGAAGACCCTGGCCCGGACCCTCCGGGCGGAGAGCCGTGGTGGCGGCGCGGCACGCCGGGCCACCGGGCCGGCCGGGCGGCCCGCGGCCACGAAGAAGGCGGCGGCCAAGAAGGCGCCGGCCAAGCGGGCCGCCGCGGCCAAGGCGGCACCCACCGCGAAGGCCACGGGTGCGCGGGCCAAGAAGGCCGCCCCCGCGAAGCGGGCCCCGGCGAAGAAGGCCCCGGCGGCGAGGAAGACGGTCGCCGCGAAGAAGGCCCCGGCGGCGAGGAAGACGGCCGCTGCGAAGAAGGCGCCGGCGGCGAGGAAGACGGCCGCTGCGAAGAGGGTGCCGGCGGCGAAGAGGGCGCCGGCGGCGAAGAAGGCGCCGGCCGCGAAGAGGGCCCCGGCGGCGAAGAAGGCGCCCGCCGCGAAGAGGGCGGTCCCGGCGCGGAAGGCGGCCGCCGCGAAGGCCGCGCCCGCCAGGGGCGCCGGTACGGCGGCCGCGCCGGCGACGGGCATCCGTGGCGGCCGGTCGTCGTCCCGTTCGGTGCTGTCGTCCCAGCAGATCACGTCGCTGGCGGATCGTCCGGAGCGTCCCGGCCGGAGCCTGGTGACCGCAAACCACGAGGTGATCCAGCGTTGGGCGCGGGCGCGGGGGGCCAGGCCGGCCACCATCGCCGGCACCGAGCGCGAGGGCCGGGCGGGCGTGCTCACGTTCAACATCCCGGGTTACCGGGAGAGCAGCCGGATCCGGGAGATCAGCTGGGATGACTGGTTCCGGACCTTCGACCTGCGCGGCCTGAACCTGATCTACCAGGAGCAGATGCGGGACGGCCGGCAGAGCAACTTTTTCCGGACCGAGAACCCAAATCGCGAGGACGGCTGAGGTTTACGGGAATGGCTGGCGGGGATCCACTGTTGGCCATCCCGAGGCCCGGAGTAGGGACAGCTGGATTTCCGACACAGGGGCTGTGACGGGCAAGACAGCGAACTGGGTTGAATCCGGAATCCGGGCGAACTAACTTTATTGCACCGCGCCACGCTTGGAATCGTTCGGGGGAGCGGCGGATCGATCAGATCCGCGCAAGCGAGGCGCGAGGGATCGGGTGGAGCACACCGTTGGGGGACGGTGCCACCCGTGGAACCGGCGGCGCGAGCGGGCGACGCTTACGGGGGTGAGTGTCGCCCGCCGCCGCCGGGCGTACGGTGCGAGCGCCCATCCTGACGGGGGTCAGGGTGGGCGCTCGACGCCGTTTACGAGCTCAGCGGCCCCTGGCCAGCGCCTCCTCGCGGTCCGCGGCGGCGGCCCGCAGCGCGGCGACCCGGCGCTCCCGGGACGGACCGGCCAGCAGGTGGCCGGCCGCCGCCACCAGACCCAACCCGCCCACCACGAGCCAGTGCCGCTCGCCCAGGTGTTCAAGGCTGAGCCCGCCCAGTGCCGGCGCCACGAACGACGCCGCCGGGAAGGTCAGGTAGAAGACCGACTGGTAGCGGGCGCGCAGCTCCGGCGGCGCGAGGTCCGCGTTGATCTGGGCGTTCGGCGGCGCGGCGAGCATCTGCCCAACCGTCCAGACCACCGCCGCGCCCAGGTAGACCGGCAGGTGGTCGGCGACGGTCAGCGCGCCGAAGCCGAGCGCCATCAGGCCGGTGGAGACCGACAGCACGGTCGCCTTCCGGTAGGGCGCGATCAGCCGGGGCACGAAGAGTTGCCCGGCGACGATGAGCGCCCCGCCGAGCGCCACCACCACGCCGTACGCCGACGGGCGCAGGCCGTCGGCCCGCATCGCCAGCGGCATGATCGTCGAGGTCTGCATGGTGAGCACGGCCAGCAGGAAGGTCAGCCCGACGAAGACGAGGAAGACGCGGTCGGTCAGCGCGGTGTGCAGCCCCGGCCGCCGGCCGCCGGAGGGGACGCGGATCCTGGTGCGGCTGGTGAGAGTCTCGGGGACCTTCAGGGCGATCACCGCCGCCGCCGCCAGGGTCGCGGCGGCGTCGACCAGGAAGAGCGCGAGGAAGCTCGCCTCGGCGAGCACGCCCGCCAGCAGCGAGGCCACCGCCATCCCCAGGTTGAACGCCCAGAACTGGAGGTTGAACGCGCGGGCCCGGCGGTCCTCGGGCACCACGTCGACGATGGCCGCCACGAAGGCCGGGCTGGGCATCGAGTGCACCACGCCGACCAGCGCGGCCAGCACGGCGATCACCGCCAGGTGCCGGCTGAACGCCAGCGCCACCATCAGCCCGGCCGCGCCGAGGTGGGCGGCGAGCAGGGTGGCCCGGCGTCCCCAGCGGTCGGCGAGCACCCCGCCGAGCAGGGTGCCGACCGCGCCGCCCGCCCCGTACGCCCCGACCACCAATCCGGCGAGCGACGCCGAGGCGCCCCGCGCGGCGGTCAGGTAGAGCGAGAGGAAGAGCATCGCGAAGGCGCCGGCCCGGTTGATGAGCAGGCCGGACCAGAGGTACCAGAAGGTGGCGGGGAGCCCGCCGGCCGTGTCGTCCCACCAGCGCCGCAGGCCGCGCACCCGTCCTCCAGAAAGGTTTGTTAACTGCTCCCTCCCGGACCCTAGGGAGCGGGGCCGTCGGGCGCCAGCGTGGCCCTGGTCACCAGGGCCGGCAGGCTGCTCGCGAGCGCCTGTGGAGCTGATGTCGCCACCGAATCATCTCGGAGCGAGCGGCAGGGACGAATCAGACAAGGCCCGATCAACCGGGGGTACGCCGTCTCCGGCCCGCCCGGTGGCTGTCGGGGTGTTGAGTCGTTTGCGACATCAGCTCCACAGCCGATGTCAGGCCAGGTGCCGGCCGCGGCGGGAGCGGTGCGTCGTCGGTGCCGGTGGGCCTGTGGCGGTGTCGGAGCAGGTGCCGGGCGGGCGTCGGGCCGTACGTCAGGAGGCGGCGGGGACCGGCTCGGCGGGTGCGGTGGCCGCGGCCTCGCCGGCCTCGGGGGCCGGCGTCCGGGCCACCGTGACCGGTCGGACCGGGGTGCCGGCGGTGCGGAGTTGCGCGGCGCGGCGCTCCCGGGCCGGGCCGGAGACCAGGTGGGCCACCGCCATCACGCCGCCGATCGCGGCGCAGCCGAACCAGAGCGCGGTGTTGCCGGCGTGTTCCCGGACCAGGCCGCCGAGAATCGGGGCGGCCGCCCCGGCGACCTGCCAGGAGAGCGAGAAGACGCCCTGGTAGCGGCCGCGCAGCGCGCCGGGGGAGAGCTCCGCGATGAGGGTGGCGTTGGAGGGCGAGTTGAGCATTTCGCCGACGGTCCAGATCAGCACGGTGAGGCCGTAGAGCCAGGCGGCGTCGGCGAACGCGGTGAGCCCGAAACCGACGCCCGTCACGAGCGCGGCCAGGGCCAGCACGTGCGATCGGCTCCGACCCTTGATGAGCTTGGGTACGAAGAGTTGACCGATCACGATCAGCACGCCGTTGAGCGCGATCACCGAGCCGTACGTGGCGGGGCTGAGGCCGGAGTCGCCCATCGCGATCGGCAGCATCGAGATGTGCTGGAGGAAGACCAGCGCGGCGAACAGGTTGAGCGCCACGAAGCCGAGGTAGACCCGGTCGGTGAGGATGGTCCGCAGGGCGCCGGCGGGGGCGCTCCCGTCCTTGTGGACCGCGGCGGCCGTGGTCGACCGGGTCTCGCCCACCCGGGTGAAGATGATCAGCGCGGTGACCAGGGTGGTGGCCGCGTCCACCACGAAGAGCAGCAGGTAGCCGGCCTGGGCGGCGAACCCGGCGAGGACCGCGGCGCAGGCGAACCCGAGGTTGATCGCCCAGTAGTTCAGGGAGAAGGCACGCAGCCGGTCCTTCTCCGGCACCACGTCGATCATCATGGCGCCGAACGCCGGTCGGGCGGCCTCGGCGAAGGTCCCCAGCAGCAGCGCGCCGAGGGCCACCGCCCAGAGCGGCCGGGCCAGGCCGAGCGCGAGCATCATGGTGGCCGCGCCGACGTGTGCGGTCAGGAGGGTCGGCCGGCGCCCCCACCGGTCGGTCAGGGTGCCGCCGACCGTGGTGCCGAACGCGCCGCCGACGCCCCAGAGCCCGATGACCAGGCCGGCCTGCGACGCCGAGAAGCCGCGCGCCTGGGTGAGGTAGATGGCCAGGAAGACCAGCACGAACGAGCCGAGCCGGTTGATCAGCGTGCCGGTCCAGAGGTACCAGAAGGCCCGTGGCAGCCCGCCTGTCGTGTCCCGGAACCAGCCCCGCACCGTCCGCATCCCGACGCCCCCGTTTCGGTAATGACCGATCTATCTCGGACGCCTTACAACCTAGTGCCGCCCGGGAGGCCGGGTCATCAGCTTTTCCACGTGGTGGTCGTCACCACCGGTCCCCGCGTGTCCGTCCGCGACGTACGGCAGGATGATCCGCATGACTGCGAGCGAGGGGCCCACCGTCGGGACGCTGGTCCTGCTGCGGCACGGCGAGAGCGACTGGAACGCCAAGAACCTCTTCACCGGCTGGGTCGACGTCGACCTGACCGCCAAGGGGGAGGGCGAGGCGCGGCGCGGCGGCGAGCTGCTCCGCGAGCACAACCTGCTGCCCGACGTGGTGCACACCAGCGTGCTGCGCCGCGCGATCCGCACCGCCGAGCTGGCGCTGAACGCCGCCGACCGGCACTGGATCGCGGTGCGCCGGTCCTGGCGGCTCAACGAGCGGCACTACGGCGCCCTCCAGGGCAAGAACAAGAAGCAGACCCTGGACGAGTACGGCGAGGACCAGTTCATGCTCTGGCGCCGCTCGTACGACACGCCGCCGCCGCCGATCGACGACAACGACGAGTGGTCGCAGGTCGGCGACCCCCGGTACGCGCTGCTCCCCACCGAGCTGATGCCGCGCACCGAGTGCCTGAAGGACGTCGTCGAGCGGATGCTTCCCTACTGGTACGACTCGATCGTGCCGGACATCCTGGCCGGCCGGACGGTGCTGGTGGCCGCGCACGGCAACTCGCTGCGCGCCCTGGTCAAGCACCTCGACGAGATCTCCGACGAGGCGATCGCCAAGCTGAACATCCCGACCGGCATCCCGCTGCGCTACGACCTCGACCCCGACCTGCGCCCGCAGGTCCTCGGCGGGACCTACCTGGACCCGGAGGCCGCCAAGGAGGCCGCCGCCGCGGTCGCCAACCAGGGCCGCTGAGCGAGACGGCAGGGCCCTGGTCGACGCCCGGCGCCGACCGGGGCCCTGCCCGACGCTCAGGACTGCGCGGTCTGGCCGGTGATCAGGTAGACCACGTGCTCGCCGGCGTTCACCGCGTGGTCGGCGAAGCGCTCGTAGAAGCGGCCCAGCAGGGTGGCGTCGATTGCGGTCTCCACCCCGTACGGCCAGTCGTCGCCGAGCAGCACGCCGAACAGGCTCTTGTGCAGGTCGTCCATGGCGTCGTCGTCACGGTCCAGCTCGGCGGCGAGGTCGGCGTCGGGCTTGGCCAGCACCGAGGCGATCTTCTCCGCCATCCGGTCCGCGATGGCGGCCATGTCGGTGAAGACCGACCGCAGCTCGGCCGGCACGGCGGGCGAGGGGTGCCGGCGCAGCGCGGTCTTGGCGACGTGGTCGGCCAGGTCGCCCATCCGCTCCAGGTCGGCCGCCACGTGCAGTGCGGTGATCATGGCGCGCAGGTCGGAGGCGACCGGCGCCTGTCGGGCCAGCAGGTCGCAGACCCGCTCCTCCACGTGCCGGTAGAGGTCGTCGATCTCGGCGTCCCGCGCGATCACGGTCTCGGACGCCGCCCGGTCGGCGGTGAGCAGGCCCTTGGTGGCCTGGCGCATCGCGGCGCGGACCCCCTCCGCCATGTCGACCAGCAACTGGCTGACAATCTGCAGATCGGCCCGGAACTCGTCGCGCATCGTCACTTCCTGGGGTCGGTGGCCGCCGGCGGCCGGGAGGGCGCGCGCGTGCGGCGTGAGCAGGTGCGCGACCCACGGTAGGCCGGGGGAACCGGCGTCAAGGTGAACGCCGGTTAACGACGCGGGACCCGGGAGTGAACTTCTCCGAAAGTGAGAGTGGTTCGTCCCGTTCTGCCCGATAGCCAGGTAAACAATGACTCTACGATCGCCGGGTGGAATGGGCGGTGGCGGTCGTGGTGGCCCTGGCTCTGGTGGCCGGACTGGTCGCCGGGTTACTGCTGTCCCGGCCCTTCCGGGAGTGGCGGCGCCGGTCGGTGTCGCCGGGGAGCAGGGGCTCCCGTTGGAGTGCAGGGAGGCCCGCGATTCCGGACGACCAGCAGGGCGGGCTCTCCGGGCTCGGCCGCAAGACGGTGGACGCGCTGCGCGCCGGCGTGGTCGTGCTCGGCCCGGACGACGTGCCGGTGCTGGTGAACCCGGCCGCGCGGGCGATGGGCCTGCTCCGCACCGGGGCGACGCCCGGGTCGATCGCGGCCCACCCGTTGATCCGCACCCTGGCCGGGCAGGTCCGCCGCACGGGCGTGCGCCGCGAGATCGAGCTGGACCTGCCGCGCGGCCGCGACAGCGCGGGAGACAACCCGCTCGGCGTGCACCTGCGGGCGATGGGACTCGGTGGCGGCTACATCTCGATCGAGGCGGCCGACGTCACCGAGTCGCACCGCCTGGCCCGGGTGCGGCGGGACTTCGTGGCCAACGTCAGTCACGAGCTGAAGACGCCGATCGGCGCCCTCCAGCTGCTCGCCGAGGCGCTGGTGGACGCCACCGAGCCGGCCGGCGAGGCCGCCGCCGACCTCTCCGAGGACATGATCGCCGCCCGGCGGTTCGCCGAGCGGATCCAGCACGAGTCCACCCGGCTCGGCCGCCTGGTCCAGGAGCTGCTGGAACTCACCCGGCTCCAGGGCGCCGAGCCGCAACCCGCGCCGGAGCCGGTGTCGGTGGACTGGGTGATCGCCGAGGTGATCGACCGGACCCGGACCGCGGCCACCGCCCGCGGGGTGGAGATCGTCGTGGACGGCCAGCGCGGCCTCACCGCGTACGGCAGTGACAGCCAGCTCGCCACCGCCGTGGCGAACCTGGTGGAGAACGCGATCAACTACTCGGGCGAGGACACCCGCGTCCGGGTGACCGCGCGCACCACCGACGAGCACGTCGAGATCGCCGTGGCGGACCAGGGCATCGGCATCGCGCCGAACGAGGTGGACCGGATCTTCGAACGGTTCTACCGGGCCGACCAGGCCCGCTCCCGCGCCACCGGTGGCACCGGCCTGGGCCTGGCCATCGTCAAGCACATCGCCAACAACCATGGCGGTCGGGTGGAGGTGTCGAGCACTCTTGGTGGGGGGTCGACGTTCACCCTGCGGCTGCCCGCCAGCCCCCCGGACGACCTGGAGGCGACACTCTCCTCCGCTGGGATCGAGGCCGGCCCGGCCGAGCTCCGGCAGGCCTGACCGACAGGAAAGGAAACACCCGTTGAGCCGCGTACTGGTGGTCGAGGACGAGGAATCGTTCTCCGACGCCCTGTCCTACATGCTCCGCAAGGAGGGCTTCGAGGTGTCCGTCGCCGCGACGGGTCCCTCCGCCCTCACCGAGTTCGACCGGGCCGGCGCCGACATCGTGCTGCTCGACCTGATGCTGCCGGAGATGTCGGGCACCGAGGTCTGCCGCCAGCTCCGCCAGCGGTCGCACGTCCCGATCATCATGGTGACCGCCCGGGACAGTGAGATCGACAAGGTGGTCGGCCTGGAGATCGGGGCCGACGACTACGTGACCAAGCCGTACTCCCCGCGCGAGCTGGTGGCCCGGATCCGGGCGGTGCTGCGCCGACAGAGCACCGAGGCGAGCGAATCCGGCGCGCCGACCCTGGCCGCCGGCCCGGTCCGGATGGACATCGAACGGCACGTGGTGACCGTCGAGGGTGCCGCCGTCCAGCTGCCGCTCAAGGAGTTCGAGCTGCTGGAGCTGCTGCTGCGCAACGCCGGCCGGGTGCTCACCCGGGGGCAGCTCATCGACCGGGTCTGGGGCGCCGACTACGTGGGCGACACCAAGACGCTGGACGTGCACGTCAAGCGGCTGCGCTCGAAGGTCGAGCCGGAGCCGTCGGCGCCGCGCTACATCGTCACCGTGCGGGGGCTGGGTTACAAGTTCGAGCCGTGACCTGTGGTGGTTGCGGTTGTCGCTGGTCGCTGTTGTCGGGTGTGGGCCGCCGTGCCCGGCTCCGGGCGGTCAGGCTTGATCGCTGCGCCGGTCGCGGCGGGCCGCCACCCGCGTCGTGGTCCGGCGGCGTTCCGGACCGTGCGGCCTGCGCGGTCGGCCCGGACTGTACGGCCTGCACGGTCCGCCCGGACCATGCGGCCTGCGCGGTCGGCGTCGGATGTACGGCGGAATGTCCGTTTCCAGGATGTCCGGCTCCAGGTCCTCAGGCGGCGGGCGCACGCCGCGCGGCGTTCGGCCGGCGGGCGCAACTCTCCCAGCGCCGCCACGATGGTCAGGCGCCCCGGCCCGTCATGCCGCTGCTTTCCTCCGCCCCCGGCGCTGCTGCCGCCCTGCTCCGCACGGGGCGCGGGCCGTTTTGTCCGGTTGTGGGCTGGCTGGGTGGGCTGGGTGGAACGTCATGGCTGTCTCCGGGCTCCGGTGACCTCCATGGTGTTCCACTGACCGCGCCGCAGCCTGCGCGGCCGCTGGCTGTGACTGGGTGGTGTGTCCGGTTTCCGGGTGTGACCGGCGGCATCCCGGGGCCGGAATCGTGGGCGGGCCGGGGTCGTTGAACCGGGTGAACGACCGAGGAAGACGCCCCGCCGAGGCGGGTGCGTGGCCGCCGGAATGATGGTGGGCCGCCGGTCGTTACACATGGTCCCGGCGCCGCGAAGAGGCGTTCCCCCGATGCCCCGCGGGCCTGCCGGTCGAAGACTTTCCCCCTTTGCTTGTGGGCGCCTGACGGTGCTTGCGCACGATGCCGACCCCCCCCTCGGCGTGTGCGCCAAACCCCCGAATGGAGCTTTGTGATGAACTCGATGCTGCGTAAGAGCGTGCTGGGTGTTGCTGGTCTGGCTTTCACCGGTGGTGTGTTCGCCGGTCCGATCGCCGCTCACGCCGGCACCCCGACGGTTGCCGGCAAGCCGGTCGCGGCCGTGCAGGCCGACAAGCCGGATATGGGCAAGCTGGTTCCGCATGGTGTGCAGGGCGCCCAGTCGCGCATCGACCTGTCGGATGAGCAGGTCGGTAATGCGAAGGCGATCATTGCGGCGACGAAGAAGGCGGGTCTGCCGGAGCGGGCCGCGGTGATCTCGATCGCCACGAGCCTGCAGGAGTCGAAGCTGGAGAACCTGGGCCACCTCGGCGACGCCAACGACCATGACTCGCTGGGCCTGTTCCAGCAGCGCCCGTCCAGTGGTTGGGGTACGCCGGAGCAGATCACCAACCCCGAGTACTCGACGGTTGCGTTCGAGAAGGGTCTGAAGCAGGTCGACGGGTGGCAGGACATGCCGCTGACCGAGGCCGCCCAGACCGTGCAGGTCTCGGCCTACCCGGACGCCTACGCCCAGTGGGAGCAGCAGGCCGCCGACCTCGTCGCCCAGCACTGGAACAGCTGACAACCACACAAGCGCACCAAGCCGCTGGCCGGCACCCGAACACGGGTGCCGGCCAGCGGCATCTCCACGATCAGCGGACGATCTTGAAGTTGAAGTCGGCGGTGCCGAGCCGGCCGTAGAGGCGCAGCCAGACCGGCAGCAGCATCTCGGTGCCCCGGGCGGTGGTGATGTCGCCCAGGTCGATCACGTCGGTGTGGCCGAAGCTGGTCAGCAGTTCGGTCACGACCTTCTTGGCCTCCGCGTCGTCGCCGGAGACGAAGACGCTGTGGTCGCCGTCGGCGAGCTGCCGGGGGTGCGCCATCAGGTCGGCGGTCAGCGTGTTGAGCGCCTTCACCACCCGGGTGCGCGGGAACGCCCGCTGGATCCGCTCGCCCAGCGAGTCGTCGTTGAGCACGGACAAGGTGGGCGGGAGGCCCTTGCTGAAGTCGAGCGGGTTGGCGATGTCGAGGAGCACCTTGCCGGCCAGGTTCTCCTCGCCGGCCGCGGTCAGCGCGGGCAGGGAGCCGTCCCCGCTGGTCGCGTTCACCACCAGTTCGGCGTCGGCGGCGGCCTCGGCGTAGCCGGCCAGGCCGACCTGCGGGTGGGACGCGGCCCAGTCGGACCAGTCACCGGCCCGGGTGGCCGCCGCGTCACGGGTGCCGACGACGACCTCGTGTCCCAGCTCGGCCGCCCGGGCGGCGATCGTCCGGCCGACCATGCCAGTGCCCAGTACTGCGATGCGCATGTCGTTTCCGTCCTCCGCTGATCGCGCGACGCCGATGCACCGCGCTCGATGCAGCGAGACTAACAGACAGGTCTGTCTGCTGCGCCAGCCCTGACCGGGGTGAGTGGCGTCACGCGCTGCGGGGAGGGTGGACGGACCAGTCTGTAGACTCTGCTGGTCAACCCAGGGAGGACTGATGACGCGTACGCCCGCCGGGTCCGCCCGGGAGCGCATCCTGGACACCGCGTTCCGACTCTTCTACGCGCACGGGCCGCGCGGCGTCGGCGTGGACACCGTGATCGCCGAGTCGGGGGTCGCCAAGGCCACCCTGTACAAGCACTTCCCGAGCAAGGACGACCTCGTGCTGGCGTACCTGGACAAGGTCGACCAGGCGTGGTTCGGGGCGCTGCGCGCCGCCGCCCGGGACGCCGGTGACGACCCCCGGGAGCAGCTCGTCGGCATGTTCGACGCCCTGGTCGGGGCCTGCCGCCGGGACGGGTACCACGGCTGCGCGTTCATCAACACCGCCGCCGAGTCACCCGCCGGCAGCCCGGTGCACGCCCGTACCGTCGAGCACAAGAACGTGGTTCGGGCCTGGGTGACCGACCTGGCCCGGCGGGCCGGTGCGGGCGAGCCGGAGCTGCTGGCCCGCCAGCTCACTCTGCTGCTCGACGGCGGCCTGGCCGGCGGGGTGCTCGACGGCGACCCGGCGGTCGCCGAGGCCGCCAAGCGTTCCGCCCGCGCCCTCGTCGACGCCGCGCTCGGCTGAGCCGGGCCGCAGCGACGGGGCGGCCCGGTCAGGCCACCCAGGCGTAGCGGCGCTCCGGGCGGCCCGCCGCGCCGTACTTCAGGCTCACCTCGGCCCGGCCGGTGCCGGCGTAGTGCTCCAGGTAGCGGCGGGCGCTGACCCGGGAGATGCCGACCCGGTCGGCGCACTCGCTGGCCGACAGCGTCCCCTCGTGCTCGCGCAGGGCGCGTTCCACCAGCTCGGCGGTCTCCGGGCTGAGGCCCCGGGGCAGCGCCGGGGCGGTGGCCACCGAGCCGCTGCGGGAGAGCACCCGGTCCACGTCCGCCTGGTCGGCGACGACCGCCGCGCGCAGTGCGGCCCGGCGGGCGGCGTACTGCTCCAGCCGGGTGCGCAGCTCGTCGAAGCCGAACGGCTTGAGCAGGTAGTTGACCGCGCCGTAGCGGACCGCCCGGCGGACCGCCTCGGCCTCCCGGGCGGCGCTGATCACCAGCACGTCGCAGTCGTGCCGAGCGGCGCGGATCCGGGTCACCACGTCCAGGCCGAACATGTCCGGCAGGTAGAGGTCGAGCAGGACCAGGTCGGGGCGGAGCTGGTCCACCGCGGCCACGGCCTGTTCGCCGGTGCTGGCGGTGCCGACCACGCGGAAGCCGTCGATCCGCTCGACGAAACCGCGGTGGATCCGCGCCACCATGAAGTCGTCGTCGACGACCAGTACGTCGATCATCGCGCCTCCTCCATCATGCTGGCCAGCACGGACATCCGCGCGGTGAACATGGCGCCCTCGTCGGTGTTGGTCACCGCCACCTCACCGCCGCGACGGTGACACACCAGCCGGGTGAGCGCCAGGCCGATGCCGCGCTCGCCGCTGTGGGCCGCCTTGGTGGTGAAGCCGTGGGTGAAGACCTCCTGCGCCAGTTCCGGCGCGACGCCGGGGCCGGAGTCGCGGACCACGATCTCCACCGAGGAGGCGTCCTGGCGCAGCTCGACCTCCACCCAGGCGGGGCGGTCGGACGAGTCCCCGGCCACCGCCTCGACCGCGTTGTCGACCAGGTTGCCCAGCACGGTGGCGACGTCCGCCGCCAGCTCGGGCGGCAGCCGGTCCAGCCCGGTCCGCTCGGAGATCCGCAGTTGCACCCGGCGCTCCGCGGCGACCGCCGACTTGGCCATCACCAGCGCCGCCACCGCGGTGTCGTGGATCCGGCTGGTGACCGTGAGGTCCAGCGACGCCCGGTGCCGGCTCAGCGCGTCGACGTAGCGGACCACCTCGTCGTGCTCGCCGATCTGGATCAGCCCGGAGATGGTGTGCAGCTGGTTGGCGAACTCGTGGGTCTGCGCCCGGAGCAGCTCCGTGGTGCTGCGGAACCCGCCGATCTCCTGCTCCAGCCGGGCCAGCTCGGTCCGGTCCCGCAGCGTGGTGACCGAGCCGAGCCGGCGGCCGTCCTTGCGGACCGTCATCCGGTTCATCACCAGCACCCGGCCGCCCCGGACCACCACCTGGTCCCGGGCCTCCGGGCCGCCGCCCGCGCCGGCCAGGACGTCCCGCAGTCGGCCGTTGATCCGCAGCTCGGCGAGGCTGCGGCCGAGGCAGTGCTCGGGCAGGTCGAGCAGCCGCCGGCCGACCGCGTTGACCAGGGTGACCCGGTGCTGCGGGTCGAGCGCGATCACCCCCTCGGCGATGCCGTGCAGCAGTGCCTCCCGGTGCTCGGCCAGCCCGGCGATCTCGCGTGGCTCCAGGCCGAGGGTCTGCCGCTTGATCCGCCGGGCCAGCAGCCACGACCCGACCACCCCGAGGCCGCAGGCGATGCCCAGGTAGGTGAGCAGGTATGACGACGCCCCGACCAGCCGCTGCGACCAGGTACGGGACGCCTCGCCGACCACCACCACGCCGAGGTTCCGGCCCAGGGTGGTGCCGGGGTCGTCGCCGAGCACCGGCACCTGCGCCACCAGCTCCCGTGACCCGTCCACCTCCAGCTCGCCGGACCAGCTCCGGCCCCGCGCCACGGCCGGGTCGCCGAGCCTCACCGGGCTGCCCACCAGCGTCGGGTTGGTGGAGGCCACCACCCGGCCCCGGGCGTCCGCCACGGTCACCGAGGTCACCCCGGACTGGTTGAAGATGTTCTGCACCAGCGGGGCGATCGCCTCGGCGGGCGCCGGCTGGTCGAGCTGGTCGCGGAGCAGCGGGCTGCCGGCGAGCTGTTCGCCCAGGGCGGCGACCCGACGCCCCTCGACCCGGTTGAAGGTCGCCGCCGACTGGGCCAGCGACACGGCGGCCACCGCCACCAGCACCACGACGATGATCGCGAGCTGGAGAACGAGCAGCTGCCCGGCGAGGGTACGACGCCGGGACGTGACCGCGACCACAAAGACCTCAACTTCCGCTGGTGACACAACGCAGACAAGCTGCCCACGTGGAGGCCACCATCTTGCCGCTGGACTCATTCGAAACGGAAGAGAAACAAGATGGCAACTAGGAGAAACGTGCTGGTCATGGGGGTCGCCGCCGCCACGGCGCTGGCCCTGGCTGCCTGTGGCGCCACCGCCGACAAGAACGAGGGCGGCTCCAGCAACGACGGCAAGCCGGTGACCGGTCTGCGGATCATGGTCCCGAACACCCCGGGTGGCGGATACGACACCACGGCCCGGACCGCCGCGAAGGTGATGGAGGACGCCAAGATCGCCACCGGCGTGCAGGTGTTCAACCTGCCCGGCGCGGGCGGCACGGTCGGCCTCCAGCGGACCGTGAACGAGAAGGGCAACGGCAAGCTCGCCATGCAGATGGGCCTGGGCGTGGTCGGTGCCTCGTACACCTCCAAGTCCGCGGCGACGCTGACCCAGACCACCCCGCTCGCGAAGATGATCGAGGAGGCCGGCGCCATCGTGGTGCCGAAGGACTCCCCGTACAAGACCATCAATGACCTGGTCGCGGCCTGGAAGGCCAACCCCAAGGGCATCGCGGTCGGCGGCGGCTCGTCGCCGGGCGGCCCGGACCACCTGCTGCCGATGCAGCTCGCGAAGACCGTCGGGATCGACCCCCGCCAGGTCAACTTCGTCTCGTACGACGGCGGCGGCGAGCTGCTGCCGGCCGTGCTCGGCGGCAAGGTGGCCTTCGGCGCCAGCGGCTTCGGCGAGTTCCTCGACCAGGTCGAGGCCGGCCAGATCCGCGTCCTCGCGGTGACCAGCGAGGCGCCGATCGAGGCCCTCAAGGACGTGCCGACCCTGAAGTCGTCCGGCATCGACCTGGTCTTCACCAACTGGCGGGGCATCGTCGCGCCCCCCGGCATCAGCGACGCCGACAAGAAGGTCTGGATCGACGTGCTGACCAAGATGCACGAGTCGGAGGAGTGGAAGGCCGAGCTGAAGAAGCGCGGCTGGACCGACGCGTTCGTCACCGGCGACGAGTTCGGCACCTTCCTGACCGAGCAGGACAAGGCAGTCGCCGACGTGCTCAAGCAGCTCGGGTTGGCATGACCGGGATGACGACCCGGCCGGACCGGGGCGGCGACCCGCCGTCCCGGCCCCCGGCCGTACCGAACGTGCCGGAACAGGCGGCGCCGCCGGACCGGGAGACGGGCGGCCTGCCCCCCGCGCCCGCCCCGGTCGCGGACCCGCCGGCCGTCGACCCGGCGGGGCAACCCGCCGGGTCGGCGGCACCACCGGCGGACACCGGGCCGGACGGTGAAGGGGCGGCGGAGAGCCCAGCGCCCAAGCGGGACCGGGCGCAGTACGGCGTGTGCGCCTTCCTGGCCCTGGTCGGCGGGCTGGTCATCTTCGACGCGACGACCCGGATCGGGAGCGCGATCAACACCGCCGACCCGATCGGCCCGAAGCCGGTGCCGATCCTGCTCGGCGTGCTGCTGCTGATCATCGCGGCGATCTACGCGGTGGACGTGGCCCGCGGCGGCGCCGGCGAGCCGGAGGCCGGCGAGGACGTCGACCTGACCATGCCCATCGACTGGCGGACCGTGCTGCTGCTGATCGGCGCGTTCCTGGTCAACGCCGTGCTGATCGAACCGCTCGGCTGGGTGATCAGCGGGACGATCCTCTTCTGGGGCTCGGCCTACGCGCTCGGCAACCGCCACTACGTCCGGAATCTGCTGATCGCCGTCGCGCTGTCGCTGATCACGTTCTACACCTTCGCCATCGGGCTCGGCGTCGACCTGCCCGCCGGCGTACTGCAAGGGATCCTGTAGATGGACAACCTCGCCAACCTGCTCGACGGGTTCGGCCATGTGCTGACCCCGATGAACCTGCTGTTCGCGCTGCTCGGCGTGACCATCGGCACCGCCGTCGGGGTGCTCCCCGGTATCGGGCCGGCGATGACCGTGGCGCTGCTGCTGCCGGTCACCTACGGGATGGAGCCGGCCCAGGCGTTCATCATGTTCGCCGGCATCTTCTACGGCGGCATGTACGGCGGCTCGACCACCTCGATCCTGCTGAACACCCCGGGCGAGTCGTCGTCGGTGGTGACCGCGATCGAGGGCAACAAGATGGCGAAGGCCGGCCGGGCCGCGCAGGCCCTGGCCACGGCGGCGATCGGCTCGTTCGTCGCCGGCACCATCGCCACCCTGCTGCTCGTGGTGGTCACGCCGCCGGTGGTGTCGTTCGCGATCAGCCTCGGCTCGCCCGACTACTTCGCGCTGATGCTGCTGTCGTTCGTGTCGGTCACCGCGGTGCTCGGCGCGTCCCGGGTACGCGGGTTCGCCTCGCTGCTGCTCGGCCTGGTGATCGGCGTGATCGGCATCGACCAGTCCGGTCAGCAGCGGCTCACCTTCGGGTTGCCGCAGCTCGCCGACGGCATCGACATCGTCGTGGTCGCGGTCGGCATCTTCGCCGTCGGCGAGGCGCTCTGGATCGCCGCGCACCTGCGCCGCAAGGCCGGCGAGGTGATCCCGGTGGGCCAGCCGTGGATTGGGCGGCAGGACTGGAAGCGGTCCTGGAAGCCGTGGCTGCGCGGCACCGCGTACGGCTTCCCGTTCGGTGCGGTGCCCGCCGGTGGGGCGGAGATCCCGACCTTCCTGTCGTACGTCACCGAGAAGAAGCTGTCGAAGCACCCGGAGGAGTTCGGTCGGGGTGCGATCGAGGGAGTCGCCGGCCCGGAGGCGGCCAACAACGCCTCGGCCGCCGGCACGCTGGTGCCGATGCTGGCGCTCGGCCTGCCCACCAACGCCACCGCCGCGGTGATGCTCGCCGCCTTCGAGGGGTACGGCATCCAGCCGGGGCCGCTGCTCTTCTCGAAGGAGTCCACCCTGGTGTGGACGCTGATCGCCAGCCTTTTCATCGGCAACCTGCTGCTGCTGGTGCTCAACCTGCCGCTCGCCCCGGCCTGGGCGCGCCTGCTGCGGATCCCGCGCCCGTACCTCTACGCCGGGATCCTCTTCTTCGCGTCGATGGGCGCGTACGCGGTCAACGCCCAACCGTTCGACCTGTTCCTGCTGCTCGCCCTAGGTCTGCTCGGCTTCGGCATGCGACGCTTCGGGCTGCCGATCCTGCCGCTGATCGTCGGCATCATCCTCGGCCCGCGCGCCGAGCTGCACGGCCGGCGGGCGCTGCAGCTCTCCGGCGGTGAGCTGCACGGGCTGATCGGCGGCTGGGTGTCCTGGGTCATCTACGCCACGATCGCGGTGGTGCTCCTCTGGCCGCTGATCGGTCGGTTCGTGGTCCGTCCGCTGCGCGGAAAGGTGGTGACCGCATGACGGTGCTGGTGGGATACGTGCCCTCCCCGCTCGGTGAGGCGGCCCTGCAGGCCGCCATCGAGCAGGCCCGGTTCCGCGACGAGCCGTTGCTGGTGGTGAACACCTCGCGCGGCGACGCGTACGTCGATCCGCGCTTCGCCCAGGAGCCCGACCTGGAGCGGCTGACCCGCGAGCTGGTCGCCGCCGGGGTGCCGCACAACGTCCGGCAGCTCATGCGCGGGCGGGACGCGGCCGAGGAGATCGCCGAGATCGTCGAGGCGGAGGAGATCTCGCTGGTCGTCATCGGGATCCGGCACCGCACCCCGGTCGGCAAGCTGATCATGGGGTCGACCGCGCAGGAGATCCTGCTCCGGGTGCCCTGCCCGGTCCTCGCGGTGAAGGCCGACTGAGTGGCGCCCGGGGACCTCGCCGGCCCCGGGCGCGCCCAGACCGTGCTGCTGCTCGTACACACCGTCGTGGTGCAGGCGGTCACTTTCATGCTCCGGCCGGCGTCCGCCTACCGGGCGTTGGAGCTGGACGTTCCGGGGGCCTGGCTGGGCGTGCTCGGCGCCAGCTTCGCGGTCGTACCGCTGCTGCTGGCCGTCCCGTCCGGACACGCGGTCGACCGGTTCGGCGAGCGCCGGATCGCGCTCGCCGGGTCGACCCTGCTCGCCGCCGCCGGCCTCGGCTTCGTGCTGCTGGCCGGCTCGGTGATCGGGCTGGTGGTGGCCAGCATGCTGCTCGGCACCGCGCACCTGTGTGCGGTGGTGGCCCAGCAGGCGCTGGTCGCCAACCGCACCCCGGCCGACCGGTACGACGCCGCCTTCGGCTACTACACCTTCGCCGCGTCGCTGGGTCAGGCGCTTGGCCCCGGCCTGATCGTGCTCTTCGGCGGGGACCGCTCGATCCCGGACACCCGGGCCATCTTCCTCGGCGCCACCGCGGTGGCGGTGCCGCTGCTCGTCGTCGCCCTGTTCCTGCGCCCCTCCGGACACCACCGGGAGGCCGCCGCCGGGCCCGGCGCGGGCGGGCTGCGCGACCTGCTGCGCCAGCCCGGCCTGGTCCGCGCCCTCACGGTCAGCTGCGTGGCCCTGGCGGCGGTCGACATCAGCCTGGTCTACCTGCCCGCCCTCGGCACGGAACGCGGTATCGCCGCCGGTTCGATCGGCGTGCTGCTCGGCGTCCGGGCGGTCGCCTCGATGGCGTCCCGGCTGCTGCTCGGCCGGCTGGTCGCGGCCCTCGGGCGGCGGGTCGTGCTGGTCGGCACCGTGGCGCTCTCCGCCGTCGGAATCGGCCTGCTGCTGCCGCCGCTGCCGTTCCCGGTGCTCGTCCTCGTGGTGACCGTCGCCGGGCTGGGACTCGGTGCGGGCCAGCCGCTGACCATGTCGTTCCTGGCCGAGGTGGCCCCGCCCGGGCTGCGGGGCCGGGCCATGTCGCTGCGGCTCACCGGCAACCGGCTCGGCCAGGTCCTCATCCCCAGCGCCGCCGGGGTGCTCGCTGCGGGAGCCGGCGCGGCCGGCGTCCTCGGCTGCACCGCCGCCGGCCTCGGCGCGGCGGCCGTGGCCGCCACCCGCCTGCACCGCCCACCGCCCGCGAGTCCCAGCCCCTGACGGAGAGAAGGACGCCCATGGAGACACCGACGACCGCCGACCTCTACGACCGGTACGGCGAGGCCCTCGGCTCGTGCGACACGCAACTGCGCCAGTTCGGTGCGGTGCGCGCCTTCGGCGGACCGGCCGTCACGGTGCGCTGCTTCGAGGACAACGCCCTGGTCAAGTCGATCGTCTCGGAGCCCGGGGAGGGCCGGGTCCTGGTGGTGGACGGCGGCGGCTCCCGGCACACCGCCCTGATGGGCGACCTCATCGCCGGCACGGCGGCGGAGAACGGCTGGGCGGGCGTGGTGATCAACGGCGCGGTGCGCGACGTCGCCGCCCTGCGCACCCTTTCGATCGGCATCAAGGCGCTCGGCACGAACCCGCGCAAGAGCGCCAAGACCGGTGCCGGTGAGCGGGACGTGCCGGTGTTCTTCGGCAACTGCGTCTTCACGCCCGGCGCCGAGGTCTACAGCGACGACGATGGCGTGGTGGTCCTGCCGGTGGTCGGGCGGGACTAGCCCTCGCTGGCCGGGTGCGGGGCGACCTGGCCCTGGCGGAGGCGGGCGGCGCAGAGTTCGGCCAGCTTCGCGTACGCGGGGGCGCCGATCAGCGCGGTCAGCTCCGGGCCGTACGAGACGTACATCGGCTCGGCGCCGACGTGCGCGTCCGTGGAGGAGGTGCACCACCAGTCCAGGTCGTGCCCGCCCGCACCCCAGCCCCGCCGGTCGAACTCGCTCAGGGTGGAGATCAGCACCTTGGTGTTGTCCGGCCGCTTGTGCCACTCCTGGTCCCGGCGGATCGGGAGCTGCCAGCAGACGTCCGGCTTGTACTCCAGCGGGTGCACCCCGTCCCGCAGCGCCTGGGCGTGCAGCGCGCAGCCGCCCCCGCCGGGGAAGTCGGCGTCGTTGAGGAAGACGCACGGCGCGTCGACGTCCCGGGTGGCCGTACGCCGGGCCGGGTTCTTCCCGTCGATCGTGTCGTTTTCGGTCCAGTTCTTGAAGCCCCGGCGGAAGTGCTGCCAGGTCTGCGGGGTGAGCCGCTTGACCGCCGCCCGGACCCGCTTCTCGTCGTCGGCGTCGGTGAAGAACGCCCCGTGCGAGCAGCAGCCGTCGGCGGCCCGGCCGGCGATGATGCCGTGGCAGCCCTTGCCGAAGATGCACGTCCACCGGGAGAGCAGCCAGGTCAGGTCGGCCCGGACCAGGTGCTTCTCGTCCGCCGGGTCGAGGAACTCGATCCACTCCCGGGGGAAGTCCAGCTCCACCTCCCGGCTCCGCGGGTCGTCCGGGTCGTCCACCAGCACCTGCAGCTCGATCTGCCCTGTCACCCGGACCAGCGTACGCGGGGTGACCCGGGCCGGCCGGCGAGCCGGCAAAACGTGTTGGCCCTAGGGTCGACACATGCGACTGGGTGTCCTCGACGTCGGTTCCAACACGGTGCACCTGCTGGTGGTCGACGCCCACCACGGCGCCCACCCCTGGCCGGCGCACTCGGAGAAGGTGGTGCTGCGGCTGGCCGAGCAGATCGGCCCGGACGGCGCGCTCACCGACGCGGGCGCCGACGGGCTGGTCAAGGCGGTCGGCATGGCCCGGGCGGCGGCGGACGGGCTGGCCGCCGACGATCTGCTGGCCTTCGCCACCAGCGCGGTCCGCGAGGCCACCAACGCCGGCGAGGTGCTGGCCCGGGTCCGCGACGAGACCGGCGTACGCCTGGAGGTGCTCTCCGGCGCGGACGAGGCGCGGATGACCTTCCTGGCGGTGCGGCGGTGGTTCGGCTGGTCCGCCGGCCGGCTGCTGGGGATGGACATCGGCGGCGGCTCGCTGGAGCTGGCCGCCGGCATCGACGAGGACCCGGGCGTGGCGATCTCGCTGCCGCTGGGCGCGGGGCGGTTGAGCCGGGAGTGGCTCAGGGTCGACCCGGCTGGCGCCGTGCCGCCGCCCGCCGAGGCGGTGGAGGAGCTCCGGGAGTACGTCGACGCCCAGCTCGAACCGGTGGTGAAGCAGCTCACCGAGGTCGGCTGGGAGCGCCCGGTGGCCACCTCGAAGACGTTCCGGATGTTGGCCCGGCTGGCCGGTGCGGCCCCCTCCGGCGCCGGGCTGTGGGCCCGGCGCAGCCTGACCCGGACGGGGCTGCGGCAGGTGCTCGGGTTCATCCGGCACATCCCGCCGGCCCAGCTGCCCGAGCTGGAGGGGGTCAGCGCGCAGCGGGCCCACCAGCTCCTCGCCGGGGCGGTGGTGGCCGAGGCGGTGATGCGCCGGCTCGACGTGGACTGCCTGGACATCTGCCCGTGGGCGCTGCGCGAGGGGGTCATCCTCCGCCGGCTTGATCAACTTGCCCCGATGTGATCCCGGCGGGCCGATGTCGTCCGCTTTGCGGATGCTCGTCCCGATGCTCGGTGGCGGGTGCGGTTACCCTGAGGGACGTGACTTCGCGCGTCCCGGTGCTCCTGTCCAGTTCCTCGGTCTTCCCTGAGCGGACCGCGGCGGCGTTCCAGTTGGCCGCCGCGCTCGGCTACGACGGCGTCGAGGTGATGGTCTGGACCGACGTGGTGAGCCAGGACCCGGGCGCCCTGCGCGGCCTGGCCGACCACTACGGCGTGCCGGTCCTCTCGGTGCACGCGCCCTGCCTGCTGGTCACCCAGCGGGTGTGGAGCCCGGACCCGTGGGAGCGGCTCCGCAAGGCCGCCGAGCTGGCCGAGACCCTCGAGGCGCCCACCGTCGTGGTGCACCCGCCGTTCACCTGGCAGCGCGACTACGCCCGCAACTTCGCCGAGGGCCTGGCGACGATCGAGGAGCAGTTCGGCGGGCTGCGGTTCGCGGTGGAGAACATGTACCCGGTGCGGATGGCCGGCCGGCAGTTCGTCCCGTACGTCCCGGGCTGGGACCCGACCGACACCGGCTACGCCTCCTACACCCTGGACCTGTCGCACTGCGCCGCCTCGCACACCGGCGCCCTGGCGATGGCCGACCGGATGGGCGCCGGGCTGGCGCACGTGCACCTGGGTGACGGCACCGGCGAGGGACGCGACGAGCACCTGGTGCCCGGGCGGGGCGGGCAGCCCTGCGCGGAGCTGCTCCGCTCGCTGGCCGGCCGCGGGTTCACCGGCTCGGTCGCGGTGGAGGTGACCACGCGGGGCGCCAAGAGCCGCGCCGTGCGCGAGGACGACCTGCGCGAGGCGCTGGAATTCGCCCGCGCCAACCTCACCGCCCCCTCCCCGGTCGACGCCTGACCGGCGACGGCGCCAGGTCGCCGGGCTGGAGTCCTCGGGCGGGTCAGCTCACCGGGGTGAGGGTCTCGGCCGCCTGGGCGGGCACCGCCACCTGCTCGCCGATCGCGGCCCGCTTGCGGGCCCGGTGGGCGGCCACGTGGGAGCGGGTCGCGCAGCGCTCCGAGCAGAACCGCCGGCAGCAGTTGGAGGACGTGTCCAGGTAGACGTTCCCGCAGCGCTCGTCGGCGCAGACGCCGAACCGGGCGCTGCCGTATTCGCAGAGCCAGACCGACAGGCCCCAGACCGCGCCGGCCAGGTATTCCGAGCTGACCGAGGCACCCCGGCTGGTCACGTGCATGTGCCAGTCGCTCGAGTCGTGGCCGGAGATGCGCGGCTGCACCGGGAACGCCTCCAGCAGCGTGTTCAGCTCGGACACCGCCTCGGTGTCCCGGCCCGAGGTGCCGTACTCGAAGATGTCACGCAGGCGCTTCTGCGCCCGCCGGAAGATCGCCAGGTCCCGCTCCGCGACCTCGTCCCGCATCCACGCGTTGTCGTCGGGGAAGAGGGCCCGCAGGTCGTCGAGGTCGTCCAGGCGGGCGTTGACAAGATCAACGCCGGTCCGGGCGTACGCGTCGAAGTTCACGACACCAACGGTAGACGACTCACGGCGTGTGCGGCGCGTCGATGTAGTGGGGCAGGAACCGCGCGTAACCGTCCGTGATGAGGCTCTCGCTCTCGCGTTGATCGTTTGTCGTCGACCGCCGCCCCGATGCCTGTCCGAACGCTGGGTGACGGTTGGCCGCCGCCCCCCGGCGCGGGGCCACGGCCGGGCGTTACGCTCAGCTCATGCTCCGTTCCGTCATCCTCGCCGCCTCCCGGTCATCCCAGGTCGAGCGGCTCGTCGCGACGGCCCCGTTCACCCGGGACGTCGTCCGCCGGTTCGTCGCCGGCGCCGGCACCGACGACGCGCTGCGCGCGACCCGCGCGCTCGTCGCCGACGGCCAGACGGTCACCCTCGACTACCTCGGCGAGGACACCGTCACCCCCGAGCAGGCGAACGCCACCCGGGACGAATACCTCAAGCTGCTGCGGCTGCTCGGCGCCGCCGAGCTCACCCCGGCGGCCGAGGTGAGCGTGAAACTCTCCGCCCTCGGGCAGATGTTCGACGAGCAGCTCGCGTACGACAACGCGCGGGCGATCTGCGCGGCGGCCGACGCGGCGGGCACCACGGTCACCCTGGACATGGAGGACCACACCACCACCGACTCGACCCTGGACATCCTCGCCAAGCTGCGCAAGGACTACCCGTCGACCGGCGCGGTGCTCCAGGCGTACCTGCGGCGGACCGAGTCGGACTGCCGGGAGCTCTCCGGCGCGGGGTCCCGGGTGCGGCTGTGCAAGGGCGCCTACAAGGAGCCGGAGTCGGTGGCCTACCAGTCCGCCCGCGAGGTGGACAAGTCCTACGTGCGCTGCATGAACGTGCTGATGGCCGGGGACGGTTACCCGATGCTGGCCACTCACGACCCGCGGCTGATCGCGATCGGCGAGGACCGGGCCCGCTGGTTCGACCGCGGCCCGGAGCGGTTCGAGTTCCAGATGCTGTACGGCATCCGCCCCGAGGAGCAGCGGCGGCTCGTCGGCGAGGGCTACACGGTGCGCACCTACGTCCCCTACGGCGACGAGTGGTACGGCTACCTGATGCGCCGGCTGGCCGAGCGCCCGGCGAACCTGATGTTCTTCGGCCGCGCGCTGGTCTCCAAGAAGTGACTCAGCCGTTCGACCAGGCCCGGGTGCAGAGCACCAGGCGGTAGCCGTCCGGGTCGGCGAACGTGATCCCCCAGCGGTCCCAGTACGGGCCGGCGGAGACCCTGGTCCCGCCGGCCCGTTCCAGTCTCGCGACCAGGTCGTCGTCGGCCGGCCCGTCGAGGTAGAGCACGAACAGGTCCTCCGCGGTCGGGCTCGGCGCGACGATGAGGTGCTCCCCACCGACCAGTTCCAGGTGCCAGGCCGCGCCCGGCCAGCCCAGCATCACCAGGTCGTGCTCGCCGGGACCGTCGGCCGCCCCTCGGTACAGGACGTCCAGGCCCAGGCCGTCGGCCCAGAACCGTTCGGCGGCGGCCAGGTCCTGGCTGGGGCGGGCGAGGCGGACATGGGTGTCTGCGGTGAGGGGCATGGGCAAGATCGTCCGACCTCGACCCGGCTTCAGGTCAACCCTTGACGCGTAAAGCTAATAGTATTAGCTTTACGGCTATGACGATTAGCCAGGTGTCGCGGGACGGCGGAAGCATCGCGTACGAGGTGCACGGCGAGGGGCCGCTCGTGCTCCTCTCGCACGGCATGGGGGAGAACCGGGCCGCCTTCCGGCACCTGGTGCCCCGGCTGGTGGCGGCCGGCTACCGGGTGGCCTCGGTCGACGTCCGCGGCCACGGCGATTCCAGCGCCCACTGGCCCACGTACGCCCCGGCCGAGGTGGGTGCCGACCTGCTCGCCGTGGTCCGGGCGCTCGGCGGTGGCCCGGCCACCCTGGTGGGCAGCTCGTCCAGCGCCGCCGCCGTGGTCTTCGCCGCCGCCGACGCGCCCGAGCTGGTCAGCGGCGTCGTGCAGGTCAGCCCGTTCGTGGCGCAGCTCAAGCCGAACCCGATGATGCGGCTGGCCCAGGCGGTGGTGCTGCGCAGCCCCCGGCTGTTCGGCATGTTCCACCGCACGCTCTTCCCGTCCGGGCGGCCGGCGGACGACGCCGCGTACCGCCGCGAGCTGGTCGCCAAGCTGCGCGGCCGGATGGCCGCGGTGCGCGGGGTGGTCGCGCCGGTGGACCCGCATTGGACCGCGCGGGCGCGCGACGTGCGGCAGCCGGTGCTGGTGCTGATGGGCACGAAGGACCCGGACTTCCCCGACCCGGGCGCCGAGGCGCGGGCCGCCCGGCGGCTCTTCGCCACCGCCGAGGCCCGCATGATCGCCGACTCCGGCCACTACCCGCACGCCGACCAGCCCGACGCCGCCGCCGCGGACCTCGTCGAGTTCCTGGCGGTGACCACCCGTGCCTAGGGCCGGCCTGACCCCGCAGACCGTGGTCCGGGAGGCGGCCGTGCTCGCCGACGAGGTCGGTCACGACCGGCTCACCCTGGCCGCCCTCGCCGGCCGGCTCGGTGTCGCGCTGCCCAGCCTCTACAAGCACGTCAAGGGCGTGGACGCGCTGCACCAGAAGCTGGCGGTGCTGGCCACCGCCGAGGTCGCCACCGAGCTGACCACGGCCGCCGCGGGCCGGGCCGGCGGCGACGCCCTGCGCGCGGTCGCCGCGGCGTTCCGCGACTACGCCCGCCGGCACCCCGGCCGCTACCCGGCCACCCAGCGCGCCCCCGACCCGGAGGATCCCGAGCACGTCGCCGCCGCTGAGCGGGCGGTCGGCGCGATCTACGCGATCCTGCGCGGGTACGGCCTCGACGGCGACGCGGCCGTCGACGCCACCCGGATGTTCCGGGCCGCGGTCCACGGCTTCATCAGCCTCGAGGCGGCCGGCGGGTTCGGGCTGCCCCGGGACATCGACCGCTCCTTCGACCAGATGGTGGCCGCGCTGGACACCGCCTACCGGGACTGGAGGTCCTCATGAAGGGCGCCCTGCTCGCCGTCATCTTCCTGCTGGAGCTGGCGCTGCTCGTCGCGGTCGGCTGGTGGGGCTTCACCCTCGACGCCGGCTGGCCGGTACGCCTGCTCGCCGGCCTCGGGGCGCCGCTGCTGATCGCCGTCGGGTGGGGTCTGTTCTGCTCGCCGAAGGCCAGCGTGCCGCTGCCCGCGCCGGCCAAGCTCGCCGCCCAGGCCGCCTGCTTCCTCACCGGCGGGGTGCTCCTCGCGCTGGCCGGGCGGCCGGTGCCCGGCGCCGTGCTGGTGGCCCTCTGGGCGGTCGACAAGGCCCTGCTCACCGCCCTCGGCGACCCGGTCTGACCGACCGCCGCGCCGGCCACCCCGGAGATCGTGGCAGGATCCGGCCCCGCCCGGGGCCATGCGCTGCCAGGATCTGCTCGTGGTGATGCCCCGTCGACGCGCGGATGGGCTCTGGCCGGAACGCCCGGTTGGCCGTACCCTTCGCCGGTGACCGACGGTGACGTGCGGCCCCCTGGCCCGGCGGTGAGCAGCGGCGAGCCCGCCACCGCGACCGCGGGGTGTGACGAGCCGGCCACCCAGCCGGCGCCGGAGGTCGGCGGCGCGCCGGCCGCCGTCCCGTCCGCTCCGCCGCGTGGCCGGCGACGTCGGCCGCTCTGGATCGCGATCGCCCTGGTCCTCGTGCTGGTGGCGTGCGGTGTTCCCGGCGTACTCCTGCTCGGCCTGGTGGGGGACGCGGTCGGACGTCCCGCCGCCGGCCGGGCCGACGACCCGGCCGCGGCGACCGCGCGGCGCCTCGGCCAGCGAATGACCGCCCAGCTCGACCGCCAGGCCGCGGCGCTGCTCGGCGGCGACCGCACCGGCTTCCTCGCCGTCGCCGATCCGGCAGCCCGACCCGCCCTCACCCGCCGGTACGCCGCGCTGCGTGCGCTGCGGGTGACGGTGTGGCGGCCGGCGGCCGACGGCCTGCCGACGGCCGTCGACGGCCGGCCGGGGGAGTGGCGGCTGCCGGTCCGGGTCGGCTACTGCTTCGTGGTGCCGGGCTGCACCCCGAGCACCGTGGCGATCGGCACCCGGTGGCGGCTGGCGGGGGAGGAGGAGCCCCGGCTGGTCGCCGTCGAGGAGTCCGCGGCCCGGCCGGCCGGCGCCCGGCCGTGGGAGGTGAGCGACCTGGCGGTGGCGGTGGGGAAGCGGACCCTGGTGGCCACCACGCCGACGCTGCGGGGCAAGCTTCCCGGCCTGCTCGTGCAAGCCGAGGCCGCCGCGAGGGTCGCCGACCGGTACGCGGTCGGCACCGCCCCACCGGACCGCTACCTCGTCTTCTACGCCGGGCGGGCCGAGTGGCAGCGCTGGTACGGCGGCGGCCGCCCGAAGTGGACGGCCGGGTACGCGGTCGGCGTCGGCGGCGGGCACCACGACGTCGTGCTGAACGCGCAGAGCCTCTCGCCGGCCGGGGTCGACGACCTGCTCCGGCACGAGCTGACCCACGCCGCGTCGCTGCCCGACCGGGGCTACGCGGACCGGTCGAGCTGGTGGCTGGTGGAGGGCCTGGCCGAGTACGCGGGCGCCGACGGTCAGCCGGTGGGCCGCTACGAGGGCCTGGCCGAGGTGCGCAAACTCCTGCACGGCGGGTGGGCCGGCCGGCTCGACGCGCTGGCCCCCGCCGACGACGCGGCCGACGACCGGGTCGGCGGTGCCTACGGCGTCGGCTACCTGGCCGTCCGGCACCTGGTGGACCGGTACGGCGAGCAGCGGGTGCTCGACTTCTTCCGGGTCGTGGTGCACGAACGCCGGCCGGTGGCCGCCGCCGCCGAGGAGGTGTTCGGCGACCCGTGGCCCGCCCTGCACGACGACTGCGTCGGATACGTCCGCGCGGTGGCCGGCTGACGCCGGTGGCGGCCTGACCGGCCGGTGCCGGCGGGCAGGTCGACGGTCGCCGGCGGGTCGTAGCATGAGCCGCGTGCGCCGCCCCCACCCGCCGCGGCTGCCCGCGGCCACCCGCCCCCGCCTGCTCACCGCCCTGCTCGCCGTCGTCGCCCTGACCGGCACCACCGCCGCCTCCTGCGGTGACGACAGCTCCCCGGTCACCGTGGCCGAGGTGGGCCGCGCCGAGGTGGCCGAGGTGATCGACGCGCCCGCCACGGTGGCCGCCCGGGCCGCCGCCACCCTCACCGCCCCCGCCGACGGCACCCTGACCAGCCTGCGCGTCCCACCCGGACATCGGGTCGCCCGGGGCCAGGTGCTCGCCGTCATCGACTCGCCGGCGGCGCAGGACCGGCTCCGGCAGGCGCGGGAGGCGCTGCGCGCGGTGAAGCGGGCCGGCCGGGGCGTCGGCGCCGGCGACCTGGGCGGCCGGCTGCGCGGCACCGACCAGGCGGCCGCCGAGGCGTTCGACGCGGCGCGCCGGGCCGCCGGGAAGATCGGCGACCCGCAGCTGAGGTCGGCGCTGCTGCTCCAGGTCGAGTCCGCGCAGCGGCAGTACGAGTCCGCCGCCCGCGCCGCCGACCGGGCGGTCGCCGCCGTGCAGCGCGGGCTGGCCGGGCTGAACAGCGCCGTCGGCGCGCTGTCGACCGCGCAGCGCCTCCAGGCCCAGCAGGCGTACGACCTGGCGAAGGCGACGGTCGACGCGTTGACCCTGCGCGCCCCGATCGCGGGGGTGGTGCAGCCGGGCGGGACGCGAGCCGGCGGGTCGACGGACCTGTCGGCGCTGCTCGGGGCGGCCGGCGGCGCCGCGGCGGGGGTCGGCCCGTCGGCGGTCGGGTCGGCCGGGCAGGGCGGGCCGCCGCCCGGGGTGGACGACGCGGTGCCGCAGGGCGGCCGGGTCACCGCCGGGACGCCGGTGCTGACCGTCGTGGACACCGCTCAGCTCGGTCTGCTCGCCGAGGTCGACGAGACCGACGTGCTGCTGGTCCGGGCCGGCCTGACCGCCGCGGTGGAACTGGACGCGGTGACCGGCGCGAGCTACGACGCCACGGTTCGCTCGGTGGACCTGCTGCCCACCACCTCCGCCCGGGGCGGGGTGAGCTACCGGGTCCGGCTCAGCCTCGGCGCCGGCCGGCTCGGCGAGGGGGAGCCCGCGCCGGCGCCCCGGCCCGGCATGAACGCCGTGGTCCACCTCCGGGTCCGCGCGGCCACCGACGCGGTGGCCGTACCCGCCTCGGCGGTCTTCTCCGCCGACGGCCGGGACGCGGTGTGGGTGCTGCGCGACGGCCACGCGGACCGGGTGCCGGTCACCGTCGGCGTGCAGGGGCAGGACCTGGTGCAGATCGTCGACGGGGTGCAGGCCGGTGACCGGGTCGTGGTGCGCGGCGCCGACCAGGTGCACGACGGCCAGGAACTCCGGTGAGCGCGAGGAGTGAGCCGGTCCTGCCAGACCCGCGGTCGGGACCGAAGACCGGCTCGGTGACCCCGGCCGCCGGGGTGCCGGCGATCGAGGCGGTCGACGTGTCCCGCACGTACGAGCTGGACGGGGTGTCGGTGCCGGCCCTGCGCGGGGTGTCGCTCACCATCGACCCGGGCGAGTACGTGGCGGTGGTCGGCCCCTCCGGCTCGGGCAAGTCCACGTTGATGCACCTGCTCGGCGGGCTGGACCGGCCGACCGGCGGCCGGCTGGTGATCGGTGGCCGGGACGTCGCGACCCTCGCCGCACCGGAGCTGGCCGCGCTGCGCAACCGGACCATCGGCTTCGTCTTCCAGGCGTTCCACCTGCTGCCCCGGACGTCCGCCGTGGACAACGTGGCGCTGCCCCTGGTCTACCGGGGGATCGGGGCGCGGCAGCGGCGCGAACGCGCCGCGGCGGTGCTCGGCCGGGTCGGGCTGGGGCACCGGCTGGACCACCGCCCCAACCAGCTCTCCGGCGGCGAGCAGCAGCGGGTGGCGATCGCCCGGGCACTGGTCACCGACCCGGCGGTGCTGCTCGCCGACGAGCCCACCGGCAATCTCGACACCGCCACCGGCGAGGCGGTGCTGGAGCTGCTGGAGCGGTTGAACGCCGAGTCCGGGGTGGCGCTGGTGATGGTGACGCACGACCAGGAGGTGGCCGCCCGGGCCCGCCGGCGGATCGCGGTACGCGACGGTCTCATCCGGTCGGACACCCTTCATGATCGACCGCTGTCCGGCGCCGGCGGCCGACCTGAGACACTGGACGACGCTCCCAGCGCGGAGCCCCGGTCCGTGTCCGGAAACGGCCCGGGGCACCCGTCCGGTGGCTCCGGTGGCGCCACCGGAGCCACCGGACGCCTTCCGCGTACGACGGGCGCGGGCCGGTCCGGCGACGAGCCGGACCGTGCGGACGCTCCGCAACCCGACGCGGAGGCGGCGCCCGGGGGTGCCGGATGAGGGTCGCCGAGGCCTGGCGGGTGGCGCTGGACGCGTTGCGGGCCAACCGGATGCGCAGCGCGCTGACCATGCTCGGGGTGATCATCGGGGTCGCCTCGGTGGTGGTCCTGATCGCCATCGGCACCGGCACCAAGCAGCAGGTCGAACGGCAGGTGGAGGGGCTCGGCTCGAACCTGCTCCTGGTGGTCCCGGGCAAGATCGACGTGGGCACCGCCCCGGTGGTCTCGCCGCTCGACCTGAAGGACGTGGACGCCGTGTCCCGGGTGGTCGGCGACCCCGGCCGGGTGGCGGTCACCATCGCCTCCGGTGCCACCGCCCGGGCCGGCAACCGCTCCGACTTCACCACCGTGCAGGGGGTGCTGGAGACCACCCCGCGGGTCTTCACCCGCTCGCTCGCCCGGGGCCGTTACCTCACCGGGGCCGACGTGGACACCAGTCGCCGGGTGGCGGTGCTCGGGGCGTCGGTGGCGCGGGCGCTCTTCCCGGACCGGGACCCGCTCGGCCAGCAGGTCGCCCTGGCCGGGGTGCGGTTCCGGGTGATCGGGGTCTTCGCCCCGCTCGGCCAGAGCCTCGGCGTGGACCGGGACGACGAGGTGCACATCCCGGTGACGGCGGCGCAGCGGCTCTGGGGCACCCAGCGGATCGACGGCATCGCGGTCAAGGCCCCCGACCGGGAGCGGATCGACCAGCTCGGCGACCGGATCGTCGCGGAGCTGTCCCGCCGGCACCCGGACACCGAGTTCAGCGCCGTCACCCAGCAGCAGATCCTCGGCGTGCTCGGCGACATCCTCGGCGTGCTGACCGGGGTGCTGGCCGCCATCGCCGGCATCTCGCTGCTGGTCGGCGGGGTCGGCGTCTCCAACATCATGCTCGTCTCGGTACGCGAGCGGACCCGGGAGATCGGCCTGCGCAAGGCGGTCGGGGCGCGACCCCGGGACATCGGCGTGCAGTTCCTGCTGGAGGCGATGCTGCTCACCTCGCTCGGCGGGTTGACCGGGATGGCGCTCGGCGTGGGCACGGCGCTGCTGGTCGACGCGGTCTCGCCGATCCCGGCGGCGATCACCTGGTGGTCGCTGGCGCTCGCGTTCGGGGTCTCGGCGGCGGTGGGCATCGTCTTCGGCGTGGTGCCGGCCCAGCGCGCCGGCCGGCTCGATCCGGTGGTGGCGCTGCGGGCCGAGTGACGCGGGGAGACCGGTGCGACCGTCCCGGCCGCGGGGCAGCCTCCCGTGAACGGGACGCGGCGCTCCCGCGGAAGGAAAACGGCAGGTCAACGCCGGGGAAACGGCTGATCTCCCATGATCATTCACAGGAAGGGATCGCGCCGGTCACAGGCGTCCCGCTACCGTACTGGTAACACGCGCGTTGCCCGTCGTGGCCGGATCAACCTGCCCGGTGGCACGCGCCGGGCATGGGATGGGTCGGTGAGCCATGGCCGGGTCGCAGTCCGACGGTCGGCTGTCGGATGTCAGGTTCCTGACCGTCGCCGAGGTGGCGACGGTCATGCGGGTCTCCAAGATGACGGTCTACCGTCTCGTGCACAGCGGTGAGCTGACCGCGGTGCGGGTCGGCCGGTCGTTCCGGGTGCCCGAGCACGCGGTGCACGAATACCTCCGGGGCGCGTTCCAGGAATCCGCCTGACGCACCGGTGGCCAGGCCGTCGAGTGCGACGAAAGGGGCATCGACGGGGGCGCGTTGGTCCTGCTGACGCACTCCGGCTACCCTGGACCCCGACCGTGACCGCACCCTGGTGTGCCCTGCCCACCACGCTGGTCCGGTCCGTTGTCCGCAAGCGGTCACGACGCCACCCCCGGTGGTGTCTCCCGGTCCGCCCCGCACGTTGCATCGAAAGGCTGTCGTATGGGCTCGGTGGTCAAGAAGCGCCGCAAGCGCATGGCTAAGAAGAAGCACCGCAAGCTGCTGCGCAAGACCCGCGTCCAGCGTCGCCGTCTCGGCAAGTGACCGGGGCCGGGCCCTGGCCCGGCACCCGGCACCACCTGCCAACTGTCGACCCTCGGAGGCTCAGGTGATCAGGCCGTGGACGTCCCGGCTCGATCCCGCCTGCCGCGCAAGGCGCACGACATGACCCCCGGTGGCACCACAGGTGCTCCGGGGGTCGTCGTCGTGACTGGCGTCGGCCGCTACCTGGGCGCGCACGTCGCCGCCCGCCTCGCCGCCGACCCCCGCATCGACCGGGTCATCGGCGTCGACCCGGCCACCCCCAATCCCGAGTTCACCGACCTGCTGAGCGGGGTCGAGCGGGTCCGCCTCGACCTCGACTCGCTCGGCGGCCTGCTGGTCGACCTCGACGTCGACGCCGTGGTGCACCTGGCCCTGGTCACCGCCCCCGACCCGCAGCACGGCGGCCGGGCGGCGATGAAGGAACAGAACGTCATCGGCACCATGCAGCTGCTCGCCGCCTGCCAGCGGGCGCCCCGGCTGCGCAAGCTCGTGGTGCGCTCCTCGACCGCCGCGTACGGGGTGTCGTTCCGCGACCCGGCCGTCTTCACCGAGGAGACCGAACCGCGCGAGGTGCCGCGCGGCGGTTTCGGCCGCGACATCCTCGACCTCGAGGGGTACGTCCGCGGGTTCCGCCGCCGGCGCCCCGACGTCACCGCGACCGTGCTGCGCTTCGCGCCGTTCATCGGCTCCACCGCGGACACCACGCTCACCCGCTACTTCTCCCAGCCGGTCGTGCCGACGGTTTTCGGCCGGGACCCGCGCCTGCAGTTCGTCCACATCGACGACGCCCTGGAGGTGCTGCACCGCTCGGTCGCCGAGGACCACCCGGGCACGTACAACGTCGCCGGTCCGGGGGTGCTCTCGCTGTCCCAGGCGATCCGCCGGGCCGGCCGGGTCGGCTTGCCGGTGCTCGAACCGGGCCTCTCCGGGGCCGCCGCGATCGCGCGCAGCCTCGGCTTCGGCCGCTACGGGCTGGACCAGGTCGACCTCTTCGTGCACGGTCGGGTGGTGGACACCACCAGACTGGAGCGGGAGTACGCCTTCACGCCCCGCTCGACGGCCGCCGCCTTCGACGACTTCATCCGGGCCCACCACGGTGGGGTGGTGGTGACGCGGTCGCAGCTCGCCGCCGCCGAGCATTTGGTGCTGGAGAGCATCCGGCAGGTCCGGGCCGCCGTGCGGGAGCGCTCGTGAGCGGGGCGGAGGAGCGGGGCGAGGCCCGCTACGACGTACCGCTGCCCACGCCCGCGCCGGACGCGGAGCCGGCGCGGCGCAACGGGCACCGGCGGGCCACGGCGACCGCCGCCGACCCGGTGGCGGCGGGCGACCCGGCCGCCGACGAGCCGGACACCTCCACCGACGAGCCGGCGCGGGCCACGACCGACGACCCGGGCGCCGCCGGTCCGCCGCCGGTCGCGAAGAAGGCCGTCGCCAAGAAGGCGGTCGCCAAGAAGGCGGTCGCCAAGAAGGCGGACGCGGCGGCGACGAGCGGGCCGGGCCACCGCGCGGCGGACGAGCGGCAGGGAACGGCCGGGACGCCGACCGGCCGGGCGGTCGCGGACCGGCCGGGGGACCACTGGGACCGCAAGGTCGCCAAGGGGCTCGCCTTCCTGCGTCGGCGGCTCTCCGGCGACTACGAGGTCGACGAGTTCGGCTTCGACCCCGACCTGACCGCCGCCGTCTTCCACCCGCTGGTCCGGCTGCTCTACCGGGACTGGTTCCGCACCGAGGTCTTCGGGGTGGAGCACATCCCCGACGCCGGTGCCGGCCTGGTGGTCGGCAACCACTCCGGCACCGTGGCGCTGGACGCGCTGGTGCTGGCCACCGCGCTGCACGACCGGCACCCGGCCCACCGCTACCTGCGGCTGCTCGGCGCCGACCTGGTCTTCCGGATGCCGGTCGTCTCCGAGCTCGCCCGCAAGACGGGCGGCACGGTGGCCTGCAACCCGGACGCGGAGCGGCTGCTCGGCAACGGCGAGCTGGTCGGCGTCTTCCCGGAGGGCTTCAAGGGCGTCGGCAAGCTCTACGCCGACCGCTACAAGCTCCAGCGGTTCGGGCGGGGCGGGTTCGTCTCGGCGGCGCTGCGTACCGGCACGCCGATCGTGCCGGTGGCGATCGTCGGCGGCGAGGAGATCTACCCGATGCTCGCCGACATCAAGCCGCTGGCCCGGCTGCTCAAGCTGCCGTACTTCCCGGTGACGCCGACCTTCCCCTGGTTGGGGCCGCTGGGCATGGTGCCGCTGCCGAGCAAGTGGCTGATCGAGTTCTGCCCGCCGATCCCCACCGCGCACCTGCGCGACTCGGCCGACGATCCGCTGGTCGTGTTCAACCTCGCCGACCAGGTGCGGGAGACCATCCAGCAGACCCTGCACAAGCTGCTCGAACGCCGCCCCGACCCGTTCGGCCCCTGACCCGGCGGTCGCGCGGTCAGTCGGCGCGCTGGCGGCGGCGGTGCAGCGCCAGGCCGGCGGTGACGGCGCCGGCGAGCAGCCCGGCAGCGGCCGTCGACGGTACGGCGATCTTGACGGCCCGGCGGCCGGTGCGGAAGTCGCGGACGTCCCAGCCCCGCTCGCGGGCCCGGCGGAGCAGCGCCGGATCCGGGTTGATCGCCACCGGGTGACCCACCGTGGAGAGCATCGGCAGGTCGTTGGCCGAGTCGCTGTAGGCGGCGCAACGAGCCAGGTCCAGCCCTTCGACCGCGGCGAGCTGGGTGATCGCCTCGGCCTTGGCCGGCCCATGCATCAGGTCGCCGACCAGCCGTCCGGTGTACGCCCCGTCGACCACCTCGGCGACCGTGCCGATCGCCCCGGTCAGGCCGAGCCGGGCCGCGATCACCCGGCCGATCTCCACCGGGGCGGCGCTGACCAGCCACACCCGCTGCCCCCCGGCCAGGTGCCGCTCCGCCAGCTTGCGGGTGCCGGCCCAGATCCGCGGGGCCATCAGCTCGTCGAAGATCTCCTCCGTCAGCCGCTCCACATCGTCCACCCGCCAGCCCTCGATGAAAGCGAGCGCCGCCTCCTTGGCCTGCGACATGTGCCCGGCGTGCTCGGTGGCGAGCAGCCGGAACTTGGCCTGCTGCCAGGCGAACCGGGCCAGGTCACCGGTGGTGAAGTAGTTGCGGGCGGCCAGCCCGCGGGCGAACCAGTAGATGGACGCGCCCTGCATCATCGTGTTGTCCACATCGAAGAAGGCGGCGGCGGTGCGGTCGGGCGTCGGGGTGATCGGGGGTGCCTCCGGGGTCTCCGACCAGCCGGCGGTGTGCCCGTGGACGTCGGAGCTGACCGTCACCTTGCGGGTCCGGGCCACGGCCGCCTCCCTCCCCTCCCGATCGGGTACGCCTCCCACCGAGCCTATCCGGCGGTGTGTGACGGACGGATGTCCGCCGGGAGAAGTGTGGCGGCTCTCGCCCCGCGGTCAGCGGCCCGCGGGGCAGGAGACCGGGGCGGGACCGAGGGCGTCGCTGGCCACCGGGGCCGGCAGCCCGCAGGCGATCGCCGCCCGCAGCCCGTCGGCCCGTCGGCCGACGGCGTCGAGCAGGGCCAGCGACCGGCGGGTCCGGTCCTGCTCGACGTGGTCCGCCCGGTCGAGCAGGCCGCTGACCGCCTGCCGCTGGCCGGTGACGAACCCGTCGATCGCGTCCAGGCCGGCCGGGTCGGAGCGCTCGGCCGCCACGGTGGTCAGCAGGCGTACGCCCTGCCGGGTGTCGGCGTCCATGTCGTCGAGGACCGCGCCGAAACCGAGCCGGTCACCACGGACGGTGGCCGCCTCGTCGAGCCGGGTCCGGGCGAAGTCCAGGAATAGCTGGCCGCGGCTGATGTCCGAACTGGTCAGGGCGAGCTGGGCGCGTTCCGTGGAGCGCTTCATGCCGTAGAGGGCGTCGCCGGGCAGCGCGTTCTCGCTGGCGGCGGAGATGCCGGAGAGGGCCACCGCCCCGGCGGCCACGCCGACCAGGATGGCGCCCCGGGCCCGGGCCCGCCGCCCGGTCACCGCCGGCAGCAGGGAGCCGCGCAGCCCGCTCGACGTCGTGGCCGCCTCGGTCTTCGCCGCGGCCCCGACGCCCTCCCGCTCGGCGGTGGCGACCAGCATGGCGCGCAGGCCGGTGCGGAACTCCGCCTCGACCTCGACGGTCGGCTGGTCGGCGGTGAGTCGCCTGCTCACCGCCACGAGGGCGGCGAGTTCGTCGTCGGACCGGGAACGGGCGTGGTGCCGCCGGCCGCCGTTGGCCTCGTCGAGGAGTTGCGCGAAGCGTTCGGCACGCCGACGGGAGAAGAGGTTGCTGTCCACCGCAGGCACCCCCTCTCGCTGGTGACGGCCGGTTGGCCGTCGTCGTCACCAGCGACCGGTGGCAGCGTGACGCCGACGGTCGGCCGAGGCGGCCGACCATGCCCGCCGGACGGGTGGCCCGGGAGACGCCGGACAACCACTGGTCGCACCCGGAGAAACGGACCGCGGCGGGTACCGGTTACGGGGCGGGCCGGGGCGAAATCACCAAGCGTGATCGTCGTCACGGGACGGCGGAGGTGCGTATACCCGCCCGACGAATGGCCGGGCGGGTCGGATGGCGGAGGGCTCAGGGCTGGAAGCCGTCGGGCAGGAGCCGGGCCAGGGCCCGGACCGCCCGGTACTGCAGGGCCTTGATGGCGCCCTCGTTCTTGCCCATCGCCCGGGCCGTCTCGGCCACCGAGAAGCCCTGGAGGAAGCGGAGCACGATGCACTCCTGCTGCTCCGGGTTGAGCTGCTTGACCGCGGTGAGCAGTGCGACGTTGGTGATGTGCTCGACGACCGCCGCCTCCGGGCTGCCCTCCGGCCCCCGGTCCTCCCGGTCGGCGTCGAGCACGTCGCCGGTGGTGACCTCCAGGCGGTAGCGCCCGGACTTGAAGTGGTCGGCGACCAGGTTCCGGGCGATGGTGACCAGCCAGGCGCCGAGGTCGCGGCCCTGCCAGGTGAAGCTGCCGATCCGCTTGAGCGCCCGGAGGAAGGTGTCGGAGGTGAGGTCCTCGGCGAGCTGCCGGTTGCCGACCCGGAAGTAGACGAAGCGGAAGACCGTGTCGACGTACCGGTCGTAGATCAGGCCGAACGCCTCGGCCTCGCCGGCCTGCGCCCGCTCCACCAGCGCCCAGACCTCGGTGGCCGGGTCGGACGGGTCGGGCCGGCTCGGGAAGCCGGTGGCGGGGGCCTCGGCGGGCACCTTCGGCAGGACGGCCGTGTCGGCGGCCGGGATGGCCGGCAGCACGGCGGTCTCGGCGGCCGACGGCTCGGGGTTGGCCGGGGTCTCACCGCGGCGACCCTGCGCCGGCATGGTCGGCCGGGCCGGCGCGCCCAGCCGGCCGGCGGCGGGCTTCGCGTTGCTCCCGGGCACCGCCGGGCGCGGCGGCGCCTCGTTGTGGTGCGGGCGGTTGCGGCCCCGCCGCGTCCCCTCACCCCGCACCGCGAGGCTCCACATCCCCTCGGCGGAGGCGCGCGGGGCCTCCGACAACTCCAACTCGGTGCGTCTGACGCCGCGCGGCCGGGAACCGTCGGCTTCCAGCCGCTCGTTGACCGGCGTGCGCTGGATCGGACCGGTCACCCCGGCCGGGCGTTCGGCGTAACCGAAGGTGGTCACCGCGCCTCCCCGGTCCAGGCGGGGCGCGGCCGCGCCGGCTGCCGCGGCGTCGCGGCGGGACCGGGTGCACCCCGGCCGGGCAGGGCCGTTCCGGGACGTGCCGACGGGCGGCAGATCCCCTTGAGGTGCTGGTCCAATGCGCTCACAGGCACGGGGAGCCTCCTCGGGCTGAGGGGTGTCGACTCACGGCGAACGGGGTGAGCCGACCGCCTGATGATAGGGCCAACGTCACCCGCGCGTGGCAAGTCCGTTACACAGAGCGGAAGTATTTCCCGCCCTGTCGCACGGATGGCGGACCCGTTGTCCGTCGTGTGCGGTTGACTTTCAGGCCAAAAGCTGGTCCGGAGTGGAAAGTCCTGGTCGGAGCTAATTTGGTACCCCGTTCGGCGTGTCGCGGCGACCGTGTCGCGGCACCACTTCCGGCTGTCCGGAGCGGACGCGTCGCGCCGTCGCGGGGGCCGGCTCCCGGGAACGGGAATCCCGGATGGACCGGCGCGCGGTCCCGTGCGGGGGACGGCCCGACCGGACCGGCGGGGCCGTCGGGCGTGGCCCGGCGGACCGGGCTGTGCCAGACTCAGCCACCGTGCAGGACGCAGCCGACAGCTCCGCGCCGAACCTCGCCGACCGGCTCCGCCGGGCGGCCGACACTCAGGGTGATCGCCCCGCGCTGCACTGGCGCGACCGGACGATGACCTGGTCCCAACTGGACGCCGCGGTCACCGCCACCGCCCGGGCGCTGGCCGTCACGGCGCCACCGGCGCCCGGTGATGCCCACCCGCCGCGGGTCGCGATCGCCTTCGGCAACACCCCGGACTTCGTGGTCACGTACCTCGCCGTGCTGCGTGCCGGCCTGGTGGCGGTGCCGGTGAACCCCGGCTTCACCGCCCGGGAGCTGCGGCACGTGCTGGCCGACTCGGGCGCCGCCGTGCTGGTCTGCGCCCAGGAGGTCCGGGACCGGGTCGCCGCCGACGAACTGCCCGCGCTGGCCGCCGTGCACACCGCCCCGCCGGTCACCGACGGTGACGGCCCGGCCGGGTTCCCGGTGCGGGCCGGGGACGACCTCGCCGTCCTGCTCTACACCTCCGGCACCGAGGGCCGGCCCAAGGGCGCGATGCTGTCGCACCGCGCCCTGGCCGCCAACCACGAGCAGGTCGGCCGGATCGACCCGCCGGTGGTCGGCCCCGACGACACCGTGCTGCTCGCCCTCCCGCTCTTCCACGCGTACGGGTTGAACTCCGGGCTGGGGGCCGTCGTGCACCACGGGGCGACCGGGGTGCTCGTGGCCGAGCCGGGCCCGACCGGGGCGCTCGACGAGATCGCCCGGCACCGGGTCAGCGTGCTCGTCGGCGTACCGTCGATGTTCCTGACCTGGGCCGAGGCGGACGGCGCGGCGGCGCTTGCCTCGGTGCGGGTCGCGGTGTGCGGCGCGGCGCCGCTGCCGCCGCCGGTCGCGGCCCGCTTCACCGAGGCCACCGGGCATCCGGTGCACGTCGGGTACGGGCTCACCGAGACCGCGCCGGTGCTCACCTCCACCCTGGTCGACGGGGAACCCAGGCCCGGTTCCATCGGCCGCCCGCTCCCCGGGGTCGAGCTGCGCCTGGTCGGGGCGGACGGCACGGAGCTGTGGCGGGACGGCGTGCCGGCGGCCGAGGAGGACGGCGACGAGCTGGACCTCTCCGACGACGCCTCGGGCACCGACCCCGGGCAGATCGTGGTGCGTGGCGACAACCTCTTCGCCGGCTACTGGCCGGACGGGCGGGGCGGGCCGGACGCGGACGGCTGGTGGGCCACCGGCGACGTCGCCTACGCGGACGAGGACGGGGACCTCTACCTGGTCGACCGGCTCGGCGAGCTGATCCTGGTGAACGGCTTCAACGTCTACCCGCACGAGGTGGAGCTGGTGCTCCAGGCGCATCCCGGGGTGGCCGAGTCGGCCGTCCTGGGGGTGCCGCACCCGCGGACCGGCGAGACTGTCCGGGCGTACGTGGTGCGGGCGGCCGGCTCGACGGTGACGGGGGAGGAGCTGCTGGGCCACTGCGCGCGTAACCTGGCCCGGTTCAAGTGCCCGACCGCCGTCGAGTTCGTCGACAGCCTGCCCCACTCGGCGATCGGCAAGGTACGCAAGACCGAGCTCCGCCCGGCGGCGCCTCCGGTGCCGTCACCGGCGCCGCCGACCGAGATCCGCACGGAGGTACCCGATGTCCAGCAGTGACGCCCGGCTCACCCTGATCACCCGGCCCGGCTGCCACCTCTGCGAGGACGCGAAGGCGGCACTCGACCGGGTGGTGGCCGTCACCGGCGACCGGTGGATCGAGAAGGACGTCACCGGCGACGTCGAACTGGAGCGCGAGTACGGCGACCGCCTGCCGGTGGTGCTGCTCGACGGCAAGGAGCACGGCTACTGGCGGGTCGAGGAGGACCGGCTGCTGCGGGACCTCACCACCCCGCAGCTCTGACCGGCCCTTATCGTGCAGCGATGACCTCTGTGCGCCGCCACCTGGTGTGGGACTGGAACGGGACCCTCCTCGACGACCTCGACCTGGTGGTCTCGGCCACCAACGTGGCCTTCGCCAGCGCCGGCGGCCCGGTGGTCAGCGCCGACGAGCACCGGGTACGGTTCCGCCGGCCGATCGCCGACTACTACGCCGAGATGCTGGGGCGGGCGATCGACGACGAGGCGTTCGGCGCCCTGGACGGGATCTTCCACGACGCGTACCGGGCCGGGCTGACCAGCTGCGCGCTGGCCGCCGACGCGACCACCGCGATCGCCGCCTGGCCGGGCAGCCAGTCGCTGCTGTCCATGTGGTTCCACGACGAGCTGGTCCCGACGGTCCGGACGTACGGGCTGACGCCGCACTTCACCCGGGTGGACGGGCTGCGGTCCGCGGTCGGCGGCGGGCACAAGGCCGAGTGGCTGGAGAAGCACCTCGCCGAGCTGGGCCTGGACGGCCGCGAGGTGGTGCTGATCGGCGACTCGCTCGACGACGCCGACGCCGCCGGCTCGGTCGGCGCCGCCTGCGTCCTCTACACCGGCGGCCTCTCCGACCCGGCCCGCCTGCGCGCCTCCGGCCACCCCGTCGCCGACACCCTCACCGAAGCCGTGACCCTCGCCCGCACCCTCCCCTGACGCCCCGCCCCGGCGAGGCGGGTGGCGGGTCAGGCGCGGAGGTGGGTGAGGACCGCGAGGACGCGGCGGTGGTGGGTGGCGGCGTCGGCGGGAAGGTCGAGCTTGGTGAAGATGTTGCGGACGTGCTTCTCCACCGCGCCGTCGCTGACCACGAGCGCGCGGGCGATGGCGGTGTTCGAGCGGCCCTCGGCCATCAGGGCCAGCACCTCCCGCTCGCGCGGGGTCAGCGCCGCCAGCGGGTCGTCGCGCCGGCGGCGGACCAGCAGCTGGCCGATCACCTCCGGGTCGAGCACCGTGCCGCCGGCGGCCACCCGGTTCAGCGCGTCCAGGAACTCGTCGATCGCGGCCACCCGGTCCTTGAGCAGGTAGCCGATCCCGCCCCCGCCGGCCCCGCCGGTGGTGGCGAGCAGGTCGTCCGCGTACGAGACCTCGACGTACTGGGAGAGCACCAGGACGGGCGTACGCGGCACCCGGCGGCGCGCCTCCACCGCGGCCCGCAGCCCCTCGTCGGTGTGCGAGGGCGGCATCCGCACGTCGACCACCGACACGTCCGGTCGGTGCGTCACCACCGCCTCGACCAGGGCGTCGCCGTCGCCGACGGCCGCCACCACCTCGTGCCCCGACTCGGTCAGCAGCCGGACCAGCCCCTCCCGGAGCAGCACGGCGTCGTCCGCGATCACCACCCGCATAGGTCCGGTGTCTACCACGTCCCCGTCGGGATTCATCGCGGCAGCTCGGCGTGGACCACGGTCGGGCCGCCGGCCGGGCTGGTCACCTCCAGCGCGCCCCCGATGGCCCGGACCCGGTCGGCGATGCCGCTCAGGCCGTGTCCCTTGGCCAGATGGGCCCCGCCCACCCCGTCGTCCCGGACGCTGATCTCCAGCCGGCCGACCCGGCGGGTCACCGCGACCCGGCAGGTGCCGGCGTGGCTGTGCTTGGCGACGTTGGTCAACGCCTCGGCCACCACGAAGTACGCGGTGCTCTCCAGCGCCGGGTCCAGCCGGCCGCCGGGCGTACCCAGGTCGTCGTCGACCACCAATTCGGTGGGGATCAGGGCGCGGGCGGCGAGGGCGGCCAGGGCGCTGGGCAGGCCCCGGTCGACCAGGATCGGCGGCGCGATGCCCCGGGACAGGGCGCGCAGCTCGTCGAGGGTCTCCCGGGTCTGGGTGACCGCCTCGTCCAGGGTCCGCCGGGCCGCCTCCGGGTCCGCGGCGAGCTGCTGGCGGGCCCGGCTGAGGTCCATGGCGAGCCGGACGAGGCGCTGCTGCGGGCCGTCGTGGATGTCCCGCTCCAGGCGGCGCAGGGCGGACGCCTCGGCGGAGGCGGCGGCCCGCTTCTGCTCCTCAAGGGTGCTGATCCGGCTGCGCATCTCGGCCACCCCGGTGAGCAGGGAGCGGGCCAGGCCGGCCTGGAGCCGCGCGCCGGCCCGGGCCACCAGCGGCAGGGTGAGCAGGCAGAACAGCCCGATCGAGGTGTTCAGGGCGACCCGCGCCCCGGCCCCGTCGCCCATCCCGAGGAGCTGGCTCAGGTCCTGGTCGTCCGGCCCGCGCGGGATGGCCCAGTCGTACGTGACGTAGAGGGTGCCCGCGACCGCGACCGCCCACCAGACCAGCACCACGACGAACGTGGGGAGGGTCACCAGCAGCTTGACGAAGGCGTGCAACAGGTCCAGCCACGACTGCAGGTCGCGCACCGGCGTGAGGATCCGGCGCCAGTAACCCGCCCGCGGCGCCGGGGCCAGGTAGACGGGGCGGACCCGGGGCTGGCGGAGCACGGCCGGGAGCCGGAACCGTTCGAGGTCGGCCAGCGCGCGGGCCGCGTACAGGGTGCCGGCCAGGACGGGCAGGCCGAGGGTGGTGACCAGCAGGCCGGCGGTGAGGGAGATCCCGGCCACCGCCACCACGAAGCCGACCAACGCCAGCGGCAGGCCGAACAGCACGTAGCCGGAGTCGCGCAGGAGCTGCCGGGCGAGGCCCGGGGCGGGGGTGGTGGGGGCGGGCGCGGTGGCCAGCGGCACGGCGGTCATGTCCCGAGGCTATGGCCCGGCACTCCCCGGACCCATCCCGTGCACCGGCCTCTCCGGGGTGGGGTTGTCCCTACCCGGGCGTGACCCGCGCCTCGCCACGCCGATGACACAGCGCGACTGGGCGCGTGCGATTGGTCAGAGAAGTCGGGATTGAGCAATAATCGCCGGGCGCGCCGAGGAAGCGCGGTCTATCGATCTTGTCGGGCTGGAGGTGCAGGTGGCGGCGCGTCGCGGGTCAGCAAGATCGCGATTTGTGCACCTCTTCACAAGCGCCTACTCTGTAGTTCCGACGCGCCCTGCTAGCACAGCCGGCAACATCGGTCGCCAGCGGGAGTCCCGAAACGACCCGCCACCGTCGCTGGTCGAGGATCGCACCGCACGGAGTCTCATGAGTCAGCACCGTCACCCAGGCGCGCCCGGCCGCGCCGGTGCCGTACCGGCGCTCCCGGACCTGCCCGAGGCCACCGTGGCGCGGCTCCCGGAATATCTCCGTGCCCTGCACGCGCTCGCCGAGACCGGCCACGAGACGGTTTCCAGCGAGGGGCTGGCCAACGCCGCCGGGGTCAACTCCGCGAAGCTCCGCAAGGACCTCTCCCACCTCGGCTCGTACGGCACCCGGGGCGTCGGCTACGACCTCGCGCTGCTGATCGAACAGATCGAGTTCGTGCTCGGGCTGACCCAGCGGCGGGCCGTCGCGCTGGTCGGCGTGGGTAATCTCGGTCACGCCCTGGCCGGCTACGACGGCTTCGCCAGCCGCGGCTTCCGGATCGCCGCGCTGCTCGACGCGGACCCGTCGCGGGTCGGCGAGGAGATCAACGGGCTGGTCGTGCGGCACATCGAGGAGCTGCCGCAGGTCGCCGCCGAGGAGTCGATCTCGATCGGCGTGATCGCCACCCCGGCCCCGGCCGCCCAGGCGGTGGCCGATCAGCTGGTCGCCGTCGGCGTGACGAGCATCCTGAACTTCGCGCCGTGCGTACTCTCGGTTCCGGAGGGGGTCGACGTGCGCAAGGTCGACCTCGCGATCGAGCTGCAGATCCTGTCCTTCCACGAGCACCGCAAGGCGTCGCTGACCGCGCTCCCCGCCACCGGCGGGTCCGCCCTCACCGCCCTGCCCGGCGGGCTCGCGACCACCGACAACCAGGAGGCGATCGGCACGTGAAACTGCTCGTCGTCGGCGCGTCCTACCGCACCGCCCCGGTCGCGACGCTGGAGCAGCTGGCGGTCCCGCCCGCGGACCTCACCCGCACCCTGGACCGCCTGGTCGCCCAGCCGTACGTCGCCGAGGCCGTGCTCGTCTCCACCTGTAACCGGGTGGAGGTGTACGCGGCCGTCTCCGGTTTCCACGGCGGCCTCGGGGACATCTGCGCCGTCCTGGCCGAGCAGGCCGGCTGCGCGCCGGCGGCGCTGGCCAACCACCTCTACGTGCACTACGACGCCGCCGCCGTGGACCACGTCTTCCGGGTCGGCGCCGGGCTCGACTCGATGGTGGTCGGCGAGGCGCAGATCCTCGGCCAGCTCCGGGACGCCTACCACTCGGCGTCCGGCGCCGACTCGGCCGGGCGGCTGCTGCACGAGCTGATGCAGCAGGCGCTGCGGGTCGGCAAGCGGGCGCACGCCGAGACCAACATCGACCGGGCCGGGCAGAGCGTGGTCACCGCCGCCCTCGACCTGGCCGCCGGGCTGCTCGACGGCGACCTGGCCGGCCGCCCCGCGATGGTGGTCGGCGCGGGCGCGATGGGCTCGCTGGGCGTGGCCACCCTCTCCCGGCTGGGCGCCGGGCCGCTCACCGTCACCAACCGGGGCGCCGACCGGGCCGTCCGGCTGGCCGAGTCGTACGGCGCGACCGCCGTGCCGATGACCGAGCTGGTCGACGCCCTCGCGACGGTGGACGTCGTCGTGGCCGCCACCGCGGCTACCGAGCCGGTCCTCACCCTCGACGTGGTGACCCGGGCGTCGGCCCGGCGGGGCGCCGACCGCGGCCCGCTGGTCCTGCTCGACCTGGCCGTCCCGCGCGACGTCGAGGCGGGCGTGGCCGCGCTGCCCGGCGTCGAGGTGATCGACATCGACCGGATGGCGGCGATCCTCGCCGACGGCCCCGCCGCCGCCGACGCCGCCGAGGTGGGCCGGATCGTGGCCGCCGAGGTCGAGGCGTTCCTCAGCTGGCTGCGCGGCGCCGACGTGGCGCCCACCGTGGCCGCGCTGCGCGGGCGCGCCGACGACGTGGTCACCGCCGAGCTGGGCCGGCTCGCCCAGCGCCGCCCCGACTTCAGCGACGACCAGCGCGCGGAGGTCGCCCGCACCGTGCACCGGGTGGTGCAGCGGCTGCTGCACCAGCCGACCGTCCGGGTCCGGCAGCTCGCCGCCGAGCCGGGCGGCGACCAGTACGCCGCCCTGCTGCGCGAGCTGTTCGACCTGGAGGTGCCGCAGACCTCCCCGGTCGACACCGTCCCCGACGTGGTGGCGTCCGACAGCGACGGCCGGCCGTCGTTCGACGCCGCGGACGTCCCGCCCACCGGAGGTGTGCGATGACCGCCCCCCTGCGCCTCGGCACCCGGGGCAGCGCCCTGGCGATGGCCCAGTCCGGCCACGTCGCCGCGGCCCTCACCGAGGCCACCGGCCGTGCCGTCGAGCTGGTCGAGGTGGTGACCGCCGGGGACCGCTCCACGGCCCCGGTGCACCGCCTCGGCGTCGGCGTCTTCGTCTCCGCGCTGCGGGACGCGCTGACCGCCGGCACCATCGACTTCGCCGTCCACTCGTACAAGGACCTGCCCACGGCGGCGGCTCCCGGGCTGCACATCGCCGCGGTGCCGCCCCGGCAGGACCCGCGGGACGCGCTGGTCGCCCGGGACGGCCGGACGCTCGCCGAGCTGTCGCCCGGCGCGCGGGTCGGCACCGGCGCGCTGCGCCGCATCGCCCAGCTGCACGCGCTCGGGATGCAGCTGGAGGTCACCCCGGTCCGGGGCAACGTGGACACCCGCCTCGGGCGGGTGCTCGGCCCGGACGCCGACCTCGACGCCGTCGTCCTGGCCCGGGCGGGGCTCGCCCGCCTCGGCCGGACCGACGTGATCACCGAGACGCTCGACCCGATGCTGATGCTGCCGGCGCCCGCCCAGGGTGCGCTGGCGGTGGAGTGCCGGGTCGACGACCAGGACCTGGTCGAGCTGCTCGCAGTGCTCGACCACGCACCGTCCCGCGCCGCGGTCGTCGCGGAGCGGGCACTGCTGGCCACCCTGGAGGCCGGGTGCAGCGCACCCGTCGCCGCCTACGGCGAACTCGCCGAGGGTGACGCCGGCGAGGAGATCTACCTGCGCGGGGCGGTGATCAGCCCGGACGGTACCCGTGACCTCCGGCTGTCCCGCACCGGAACGCCCGCCGACGCGGCGGAGATCGGCAAGGCACTCGCCGCCGAACTCCTCGAACTCGGCGCCGACTCGATCCTCGGCCAAGAAGGACACGCCGGCCCGGGGACCCAGCAATTTGGGAGCACAGAATGACCCGCACCCGTAAGCCCGTAGGCCGGATCGCGTTCGTCGGGGCCGGACCCGGCGACCCGGGCCTGCTGACCCGTCGGGCGTTGGACGCCCTGGTCGACGCCGACCAGGTGGTGTACGACCGGGGAGTCCCCGAGTCGCTGCTCGAGCACGTCCGCGCCCAGGCCAGGTCCGACGCCGAGTTCAGCCCCGCCGAGGGCGTACCGGGGGACGTGGCGAAGGTGCTGATCTCCGCGGCCCGCTCCGGGCAGAACGCGGTGCACCTGGTCGCCGGGGACCCGTTCGGCCACGACTCGGTGGTCAAGGAGGTGCAGGCGGTCGCGCGTACCGCCGCGCACTTCGAGGTGGTCCCGGGCATCGGCCAGGCCGAGGGGGTGGCCACCTACGCGGGTGTGCCGCTGCCGGGGGTGCGGACCGCCGCCGACGTCGAGGACGTCACCACGCTGGACTTCGACGCGCTCGCCGCGGCCGTCAACCGGGGCTCGCTGGCCCTGGCCGTGGACGCCGGTGACCTGGCCGCCGTCCGGGACGGCCTGCTGGCCGCCGGGGTGGACGGCGCCACCGGCGTCGGGGTGACCGGCGACGGCACCGGCGAGACGCAGTACACCACCACGTCGACCGTGGACTCCTTCGTCGCGGCGGCGCTCGGCTTCACCGGCCGGGTCGTGCTCACCGTCGGTGCGGGCGTCCCCGACCGCGACAAGCTGAGCTGGTGGGAGAACCGCCCGCTGTACGGCTGGAAGGTGCTCGTCCCCCGGACCAAGGAGCAGGCCGGCGTGATGAGCGCCCGGCTGCGCGCGTACGGGGCCATCCCGTGCGAGGTGCCGACCATCGCCGTCGAGCCGCCGCGCACCCCCGCCCAGATGGAGCGGGCGGTCAAGGGCCTGGTCGACGGCCGGTACGCCTGGGTGATCTTCACCTCGGTGAACGCGGTCCGGGCGGTCTGGGAGAAGTTCGCCGAGCACGGCCTGGACGCCCGCCACTTCGGCGGCGTCAAGATCGCCTGCATCGGCGAGGCCACCGCCGACGCGGTGCGCGCCTTCGGCATCCAGCCGGAGCTGGTCCCCTCGGGCGAGCAGTCCTCCGAGGGCCTGCTGGCCGAGTTCTCGCCCCACGACGAGATCCTCGACCCGGTCGGCCGGGTGCTGCTGCCGCGCGCCGACATCGCCACCGAGACCCTCGCCGCCGGGCTCACCGAGCGCGGCTGGGAGGTCGACGACGTGACCGCGTACCGGACCGTCCGGGCGGCGCCGCCGCCGGCCGAGATCCGCGACGCGATCAAGTCGGGCGGGTTCGACGCGGTGCTCTTCACCTCGTCCTCCACCGTCCGGAACCTGGTCGGCATCGCCGGGAAGCCGCACGCGCGTACCGTTGTTGCTGTCATCGGGCCCAAGACGGCGGAGACCGCCACCGAGTTCGGCCTGCGGGTCGACGTGCAGCCTCAGCACGCCTCGGTGCCCGACCTGGTGGAGGCGCTCGCCGCCTACGCCGTCGAGCTGCGCGAGAAGCTCGCCGCCATGCCGGCCAAGCAGCGCCGGGGCTCGAAGGTGCAGGGGCCGACCGCCCTGCGGTTCCGGTAATCGCCAAGGAGGCTCGTCATGCCGTACCCCGAGATCCGGCCCCGCCGGCTGCGCCGTAACGCGGCCGTGCGGCGGCTGGTCGCCGAGACCCGCGTCGACCCGGCCGAGCTGGTCGTGCCGATGTTCGTCAAGGAGGGGCTGACCGAGCCGCGGGCCATCGCGTCGCTCCCGGGAGTGCTCCAGCACTCCCGGGACTCGCTCCGCAAGGCCGCAGTCGAGGCGGTCCAGGCGAGCGTCGGCGGGATCATGCTCTTCGCGGTGCCGGCCGAGCGGGACGCCACCGGCTCGGGCGGCATCGACCCGGACGGCATCCTCAACGTGGCCATCCGGGACGTGGTCGCGGAGGTGGGCGACGCCACCGTGGTGATGAGCGACCTCTGCCTGGACGAGTTCACCTCGCACGGGCACTGCGGCCTGCTCACCCCCGACGGCGCGGTGGACAACGACGCCACCCTGGAGGCGTACGCCCGGATGGCGGTCGCCCAGGCCGACGCCGGGGTCCACATGGTCGGGCCGTCCGGGATGATGGACGGCCAGGTCGGCGTGGTCCGGCGAGCCCTGGACGCCGCCGGCCACCAGGACGTGTCGGTGCTCGCCTACGCCGTGAAGTACGCCTCCGCGTTCTACGGCCCGTTCCGGGACGCCGTCGAGTCGGCCCTGGAGGGCGACCGGCGCACCTACCAGCAGGACCCGGCGAACCTGCGGGAGTCGCTGCGCGAGGTGGAGCTGGACGTCGCCGAGGGTGCCGACCTGGTGATGGTCAAGCCGGCCCTGCCGTACCTCGACGTGGTGTCGGCGGTCCGGGCCGCGGTGGACGTCCCGGTCGCCGCCTACCAGGTCTCCGGCGAGTACGCGATGGTCGAGGCGGCCGCCGCGAACGGCTGGATCGACCGCGAGCGGGTGATGCTGGAGACGCTCACCTCGATCCGCCGGGCCGGCGCGCAGATCATCCTCACCTACTGGGCGGTCGAGGCGGCCCAGCTGCTCCGCGAGCGCTACTGAGCGGTCACCGTGACCACCCGGGCCAGCTCCGCGACGGTGTAGACCTTCCGGGGCGGGTCCGGTAGCTGCGCCCACACCACGCGGACGGTGGTGCCGTCGACCCAGGCGGCACCGCAGGTCCCGCCGGCCGTGAGGCCGTAGACGGTGTCCGCCGCCCCGATCAGCCGGTCGGCCCGGCGCTCGCCGGTCGCGGTGTCCAGGATCGCCAGCCGGTACTCGAGCGTCCGCCGGCCGCTGGGGCGGCGGTAGGGGACCGCGACCAGGCTGCCGTCGGGGGAGAGTCGGATCGACGCCGCGCACTCCCCGTCCACCGTGAGCCGGGACAGTCCGCCCCCACCGGCCAGCCGGCGTACGTCGAGCTGGCAGCGGGTCATGTCGGGCGGGCCGGTCACCGACACCACCCGGCCGGCCGCCACGTCGGCCTCGCGGAACGGCAGTTCGCCGTCGACCTTCGCCGGCACCCGGATCAGGGTCTTCTCCCGTCCGCTGGTCAGCTCGTGGGACACCAGGCCCACTCCGTCCCGGACCAGGTAGGCGTATCGCGCGTCGGCGCCGACCAGCTTGAGGGCCTGCCCCCGGACCCGGACCTCCCGGCTGATGTCCACCCGATCGTCCGCGCCGAGCACGGTGAGCCGGATGGAGAGGCCCGCGACGTTCGGGCCGTCCGTCCGCCGCACGCCGGGCATGAGGTCGGTGAACTCGAGGCCGACCAGCCGCCCGTCGGGCAGCGCCACGGTCTCCTGCCAACCGGCGGGCACCCGGTGCCCGACCACCGAGCCGTCGGCGGCCAGCTCGTCCGCGGGGCCGCCGAGCAGGCCGATCTCGGGTCCGCCCCGCTGGGGCCGGACGGTGCCGCCGTCACCGGTGAGGATCAGCCGCTGCGCCGGCACGGGAGGTGGCGTCGGCGAGGCGGAAACGGGCGGTGGCACCGGCGGTGCCGACGCCGGGACGGTTGCCCGGTCGTCGCGGGTGAGCAGCGGGACGGCGCCGCCGGTGAGGGCGACCAGCACGGCCAGGCCGCCCGAGGCCACCGCCGCCCGCCGGCGTCGTCGGGCACGGGCCCGCCCGCGTACGGTCGCCAGGTCCGCCGGGTGCGCCGCCGTCGTGCTGGCGGCGCGGTGGACCAGGTCGGTCAGGTCCTCGGGTATGACGTCCACGGTCACTCCTTCTCGGCCAGCGCGGCCCGCAGCTCGGCCAGCCCTCGGGAGAGGCGGCTGCGGACGGTGCCCTCGGTCAGGTCCAGCACGGCGGCGGTCTCGGCGGTGGAGAGGTCCAGCAGCACCCGGCAGACGATCACGGTGCGCCGGCTCGCGGGCAGCCGCTCCAGGGCCGACCGGGCGGCCAGCCCGGCCGGGTCCGGGGCGGCGGTCGCCGGTTGCCGGTCGTCGGCCGGCGGTCGTTCCCGGCGTACCTTGCGCCACCAGGAGGTGGCCCAGTTCAACCCGACCCGGAACACCCAGCCGCCCGGGTTGTCCAGCCGGCGCACCCGATCCCAGCGCGCGAACGCCCGGGCCATCGCCTCGTCGGTCGCCTCCCGGGCCACGCCGGCGTCGCCGACGGCCAGCGCGAGCGCCCGGTGGACCCGGTCCACGTGGTCCCGGTAGAACTGCTCGAACGGCAGTTCGGCGAGCGGAACGTCGCAGCGCATCAGCACGTCCGGCGGCGGTGCCGGTGCGGCGGGAGGGTTGCCCATGTCAAGTTCACGCCCGAGCCGCCCGGATCGTTCCCACCGAATTCGGATGATCGTCCGGGTCGTCGCCGACAGCCGCGCCGCGCCGCGCCGATCGTTGCTCGGCACCGACATGGTGCCGCGTCCACCCTGGCAATGCCGCCACGACGTCACACTCCGTACTGACGGCTCGTCCCGGCTACCCCACCCCTCGCCGCCTTTGCTCTGCAGCCATACACGCATCGGATACCGACAGTTGCCGTTGCGTCGATGGCTGCAGAGCAAAGGCGGCGAGTGGGTGGGTAGGTGGCCGGTGCCGCAGTGGAGGTTACGTCCGTTTTGTAGGCGTTGAGTGATGCGTTCTGGTGAAGCGCGGGCGAGAGGGAGTGACGCATCGTGACCTTCACGGTGTGTAGTGGTTCCGGCTGCCGAGGCGGGCGGCGAGCCGAGGACAGGTGCCTGCGGAACTTCGGCGGGGTATCGGTTGTCCACAGCCGGACCGGGCAGGGTTGCCGCGCGGGTGCCCCGGGCGAGACCGTGGCGGTGTGACCGACCCCGCCAACCCCGGAGACTCGGTGCCTGCGGCAGGAGAGGCCGCGGAGCCGCCCGCGCTGCTCACCGAGCCCCTCGACATTCCCTGGCCCGCCGCCGGGGTCGTCCGCGCGGTCCGCCGCCGGGCCGACGCCAGCCAGCGGGAGCTGGCCCGCTTCGCCCAGGTGCACCCGGCCACCATCGGGCGCATCGAGGCGGGCACCCTGACCCCGAGCCTCGCCATGTTGCTCCGGATCATCTCCGCGGCCGGGTTCCGGCTCGTCGTGGTCGACGAGGCCGGTCGGGTGCTCAAGCCGATGCGCGACCGAGCCGACCTGCGCGACGGCGCGGAGCGGCGCTACCCGTCCCACCTCGACGTCATCACCGATCCCGAGCCGGGGGAGTGGTGGGCCGACCGGTACGGCCTGGCGCGGCCGCCGGAGACCTTCTATCGGGACCGGGCCCACCGGGATGCCCTGCGGCGACGCAGCCAATGGGAGGTGCGGGTGGCTAAGTACCGCGGCGATCCGCCCCCGCCCGACCCGCAGCGCCGCGGATACCGGAACGGCCCGCCGCCCGGCTGGTGAGCCGGACGACGGGCCGTCGTGCCAACGGGTGGTCAGTCGTCGTTCAGGATGGTCCCGACGCCGACCGGGTCGGCGAGCCGGAGCCCCGGCACGCCCAGCACCAACAGGTTGAGCTGCTCGTCCGCCTCGACCTTCTTGTCACCGCGGACGGTCACCGGGAAGGCGAGCGACGTCTGGCCAGCGGCCAGCGTCCGGCAGCCCAGGTACGTGTCGTAGTCCGACCCGGCCTGCGCGGTGGTGGCGTAGGTGGCGGCGCAGAGGAGCACCGGCTCGGAGAGCGGCCGGGACACGGTCACCGTGAACGTCATGGTGGCGTCGCCCTTGTTGCCCTCGGCCACCGACGTGTCGGCCACGCTCACCGACGCCCGGGAGCGGAACCGGGCCACCTGCGGATCGTGGTCGCTGGCACCCCGGTCACCCAGACCTGCCGCGTCGGTCGGGTAGTCGGCATTGATGTGCGCCGCCCGTACCTGCACCAGGTCGCCGTGGAGCTTGTCGTTGACGAAGAGGTTGTCCAGGGTCTGCGCCATCCCGTTGAAGGTGTACGAGTAGGCCGCCGCCGGCACGTCCGCGACCAGGTCGTCCCAGAGGTTGTGCATGCCGGCCTGGTACAGCGGGCCGAGCTGGTCCGACGGGGTGGGGTTCGACGCCGTGGCGATCGGGTCGTCCGGCCGCGGGAAGACGTTCAGGTCGCCGCCGTAGACGACCCGTGCGTCCTGGTCGTACGCCTCGACCGCCTGCACCAGCGCGGCGCCGTACGCGGCCTGCTCCCGCCGCTGCCCGACCCGGGTGTCCGGGCCGGACGAGTAGTGGTTGCTGACCGCCCAGAGCGTGTAGTGCTCGCTCGATCCGGGAGCCGCCGCCACGGTGAACTTCGCCAGCTGCGCGGCCCGGGTGTAGACGTTCGACCCGTCCACGCCGGTGGAGCGGTCCACGTCGGCCGGCAGCACCGCGTTGAAGGCCTTCGGGTTCTGCACGTCCGCGTTGGACGGCAGGCCCGCCGAGCGGTACTGCACCGTCGGCGTGGAGCCCAGCAGCGGGTCGGCGGCGGTCGCCTCGGCCAGGGTCAGCCGGTCGGTGCGGTAGAGGAACGCCGAGGTGATGCCCCGGGCGTCCGCGCCGGTCCGGTCGTACGCCGTCGCGTAGGCGGGGCCGCCGTTGGCCGCGATGGCCAGCGCCAGCTCCTGGACGGTGTCCGGCGCGCCGTCGGCGTTGTTCGTGTCGCCGCAGACCAGCTGGCCGTCGACCACCGAGCAGATGTCCTGGTCCTCGGCCTCCTGCACCAGCACCAGGTCCGGGCTGTGCAGCGCGGTGACGATCTGCCGGGCCTCCACGTTCAGCCGCGCGGCGTATGCGGCCTCGCTGGCCGGCACGTAGTCGAACGGCGGGCTGACCCCGGTGCAGCCCGAGTTGCCGGCGAAGTCGCAGCCGTCGAACGGGTCGTCCCGGTAGTCGTACAGGTTCTCCAGGTTGTAGGTGGCGACCGCGACCTCGGAGTCGCGGTCCGCGGGCTGCGGCGGGTTGTTCTCCGCCGGGTCCGCGCCACCGGTCAGCGTGAGCTGTTCCGGCTGCACGCTGTACTTGCTGAACGCGTACGAGATGGCGCCGTAGGCGTCCTCGGTGAGCGTGTCGTAGGTGCGGGCCTCCGGCAGCAGCGCGGCGGAGTCACCGGCGGTCGCCTTCACGCCACCCGCGCCCAGCAGGATCCGCTGGTTGTTGCCGTTGTCGAAGAGGGTGCCGGGAATGTCGTCCAGCGGGTGCGCGTCCCGGAACACCCGGCGGGCGTACGGGTCGGAGCGCTTCATGATCGGGTCCTCGCGGTCCACCACGTAGATCTCGGAGTCCAGGGTGGAGGCGAAGATGTGCCGCGGGGCGGAGACGCCGCTGCCGGAGCGGACCCGCATCCGGGTGCCCTCGTGCCGCTCCCAGAACAGGTCGGCGGCGGCCGCGTCGGCCGGCGGGATCGCCTCGTCCACCTGCACGGCGGTGTCGACGTCCAGGCCGGAGTCGAGCTTGCGGACCAGCGAGGCGCTGGAGAGCTGGGTCTGGTCGAAGAACTCGGAGACCCGGCCGCGCAGCACCACCTCGTCGCCCACGGTCGGCGCGTAGCCGCCGATCAGCGTGGTGAACGAGCCCATGAAGACGAAGATGCCGTCCGAGCTGAGCGGGTCGCCGTCCTCGGTGCCCTTGCGGCTCTGCAGGTAGAAGCCGTACTGGTCGGCCCCGGCGGAGGAGCGGGTGAGCGACTTCTGGGTGATCACACCGCGCACGTCGTACAGGGCGGAGCTGGTGCCGTTGCCGCTGGCCGGGGCGAGCGGCGACCGGTCGGTGCGGCCGTTCTCGTCGTCGGCGGTGCGGCCCTGCACCTCGCCCACCGAGAGCAGCCTGGTCGCCTGCACGGTGAGGGTGCAGGTGGCGCTGCCGCCGTCCGCGTCCGTCGAGGTCACGGTGACCGCGTACGAGCCGGCCGGGAGGCCCGTCGCGGTCAGCGTCGCGGTGGCGGTGCCGCCGACGCCGGCGGCCGGGGTGAACGCGGTACGGCTGATCGAGCCGCTCGCCGGCGCCGGGCTGACCGCGGTGACCGCCAGGTCGGTGACGGTGTCGTCGGCGTCGGTGGCGGTGACCTGGCGGGTCGCGGTGCCGCCCGCCTCCACGGTCAGCGTGCCGCCGCAGGCCAGCGTCGGCGGCTGGTCGACCGGGCCGCCGCCGTCGGCGGTGTGGCTGCCCAGACCGTCGAAGGTGTCGATGGCGAAGCCGGCCCACTGCACGGTCGGGTCGAAGGCGTCCGACGGGTCGGTGTCGCCGGCGGTCACCGAGGGGAGCCGGCGCAACGTGTTGTCGGCCGTGCTGGTGACCCCGGTGCCCCACTCGGTGCCCGGGTCGACGCCGACCTGCCCGATCGAGTCGAGCACCGTGCTGCCCTTGCGCAGCACGACCGCGTCGTCGCCGTTGTAGAGCGAGCCGCCGTAGGTCTGGTCGGCCTGGGCGAGGATCGCCGGCGCGGCCGAGGAGGCGGCGAAGACGAAGACGTCACCGGCCGCGACGGTGCCGCTCAGGGCGACGTTCGTCGACGTGGTGGCGCCGTTGAAGAAGAACTGGAGCTGGTAGCCGGCGGCGGTCAGGTCGACCGGGGCGCCGGTGCCGTTGTAGAGCTCGATCGCCTTGTTGTTGGACGAGCCCTCGACGTACTCGGAGATGAACAGGTCGGTGGGCGCGGCGCTGGCCGCGGGAGGTGCGACGCCGATGGCCGTGACGGAGACGGCCGCCGTGGTCGCGAGCGCGGCAAGGGTGCGGCGCGGGCGCATGAGGCCTCCACGATGGGTGGACGTGAACTAACGCACGTTAAGTGCCGTTCCGGTCCTTCGTCCATCCCCCGGGCAGCCGTTTGGTGAATATCCGTCAGCGATGGGGGTCGAGGCGGTGCACCAGCTCCGCGACGTCCACGCTGTATTCGCACCAGTCCCGGTCCGGGCGGTAGCCCAGCTCCGCGTTGACCTTCAGCATCGCCTCGTTGGCCTGCGCGTTCCAGGTCTGCACCTCGGCCAGCTCCGGTTCGGCCGAGCGCAGCTCCAGCAGCATCCGCGCCTTGATGGCCCGGTCGATGCCGTAGCCGCGGTGGTCCCGGACCACGATGGTGTCGTACTGGTCGGCCCGGGTCGGGTGCTGCGCCGGCACCACCACCTCGGTCAGCCCGGCCACCTCGCCGGTCTGCTCGTGCCGGGCGAGCACGATGTAGGGCTTCATACCCCGGCGGTGCAGGGTGTCGAGGCTGTCCCGGAGCCGCTGCGGGTCGTAGGAGCTGGGGCGCAGCTCGCCGTCGTCCACGTCGCGCACCTCGGCCTTGGCCCGCGCGTACGCCGCGAGCAGGTCGTCCGGCAGGCCGCCCGGGCAGAACTCCAGGTGGTAGCCGGCGCCGACCCCGCTGGCCATCTCGGTCAGCGCCGGCCAGTCGACCGCGCCCAGGTCGAGCACGCTGCGGGTCTCCACGTATTCCCGGGTGAAGCCGAGCGACTCGTAGAACGCCACGGCCGGGGTGTCGCCGACGACCTCGACGCCGATCGACTGGAAGCCCTCGCCCCAGACCCGGCGGGCGGCCAGTCGCACCAGCTCGCGGCCGAGGCCGCCGCGCCGGACCGACGGGTGGACCAGCACCTCCAGCACGCCGATGCCGCCGAGGAGCAGCACGTGCACGTGCCCCAGGACGGCCCCCGGGGTGCCGTCCGGGGCCGGCTCGGCCTGGGCGACCCAGGAGATCCGCCGCTCACCCGGCATCACCTCGGAGAGGTATTCCCGCATGGAATTCTCCCGCCAGGGCGGATCCTGCGGCAGATCGGCCGCCAACACTGCGTTCAGCGTGTCCAGCAGCGACGCGATGTCGGCGGACGACGCGGTCCGGGGGTCCCACTCGCGCACCATCACCCGTCTAGCTTGCCGGGAACGGCAGCCCGGGGGAAGGGTTCAGTCCGCGAATGTACGCGAGCCGTCACGTCACGTACCGCTCAGCCGCCCGTACTCGTCGGCCTTGTCGAAGACGGCCTGCGCGTACCGGCGCACGTCGTTGTACGACAGGATGGCACCCCACCAGTCGCCCGGGATGGTCATGTTCCGGCCACCCTCGCAGAGGTAGTTGCCCGCGGCCAGCGCCGCGTCGTCGATGTCGTGCGGGTTCTTGACACCGTCGTCGTCGGCGTCCGCGCCGACCTCCTGCCAGGTGCTCGGGATGAACTGCATCGGCCCGAGCGCGCGGTCGTAGACGGTGTCGTGGTCGAGCTGGCCCCGGTCGGTGTCGAGGATGCGGGAACGGCCGCCCTGACCGTCGAGCGGGTCGCCGAGGATCTCCGGTGCGGAGACGCCGTTCGGCTGGAGGGTGGCGTTGTTGGCCGACCCGTGCCGGGACTCGACATATCCGATCGCGGCCAGCGTGGTCCAGCTGAGCTGGCAGCTCCGTTGCGTCTGGCCGAGCACCCACTCGGCGTAGCCGTACGCTTGGAGGGCGACCACCGGGATGCCCGTCTTCGGGCTGAGCTGCTGCGCCCACCCGGCCAGCGCGTCCGCCGGGCGACCGGCCGGCAGCGGCCCGGTCGGCAGCGCGCCACCCGGCGTCCCGGTCGGCACGGGGACCCCGGTGGCACCGGGGAATCCCAGGTCGGTCGGCCCGGGCACCGGGCCGCCCTGCGGCACGCCGCTGACCGGGGCGGTCGCGGTGCTGTCGACGGCCACCGGTTGCGGCTTGCGCACGGCTGCCGGCACCAGCAGCGCGCCCGCCGCCGCGGTGGCCCCGACCAGGGCGAGCAGGAATACTCCGGGCAGGGCGGTGCGCCCGCTGGGGCGGCGCGACCAGGCCCGGGTGGCCCGGGCCGCGCCGACGGCGAGCTGCCGGGGCGGGACCCGGACCGCGTGCGCGAACGGCACCCGCCGGCGCCGGCCGCCCGCCGCCCCGCCCTGCTCCGGCCCGGCGGACCCGGCCTTCCCGTCCGTCACGGTGGCGTCCGCCGGGGACTGCTCCGGCTGCGGGCCGGTCACGGCGTCGGTCGCGGTGGTCTGCTCCGGCTTCGGGCCGGCCTTGCCGTCCGTCACGGTGGCGTCCGCCGGGGACTGCTCCGGCGTCGGTCCGGTCGCGCCGTCGGTGGTCTGCGCCGGCTTCGGGCCATGCGTGGCGGTGGTGTCGGGCTGCCCGCTTGTCGCGCCGGCGTCCGGTGTGGTCGGTCCCGACTCCGCGCCGGTCCCGCCGGTCTCCGCCGGCTTCGGCGCCGAGCCGCTGGTCTCCGCCGGGCTGGGAGTCGTGCCGCGCCGGGGCCGTGGGAGCGGACCGGTGCCGGCGACGCCGTCGGGCGGCGCGGCCGGTCGCAGGGGTCGAACCGTCGATCGCTCCTCGCCGTGCGCCACCCGTCGAGTATCACCCATGCCCGCCGTGGCGTCAGGCCCGGCCGTACCCTGGTGGCATGCCCCGGTACGAGTTCCGCTGCCGCGCCTGCGGCGACACCTTCGAGGTCAACCGGCCGATGGCCGAGGCCGGCCAGCCGGCGTCCTGCCCCCAGGGTCACGCCGACACCGTCAAGCTGCTGTCGACCGTCGCGGTCACCGGCCGGGGCGGCGCCGGTCCGGTCGGCGGCGGTGCCGCGCCGGCCGGCGGGGGCTGCTGCGGCGGCGGCTGCGGCTGCTGATCCGGCCGCCCACCTCGTCTCGCCGGTCGACCCTGACATTGCCGGCAGTGTGATCCTTGGCACCTTGGGTCGGAATCTGCCCGACCGTTCTCACGATGCGTGATCGGTTGACCATAGGGCAGCATGAACCCGACGTCAGGGTCGGAGGTTCCACGCATGTCGCCACGGATCCACCTCCCGAGCGGATGGGTGACCTTCGTGTTCACCGACATCGAGGGCTCGACGCGGCTGGCCCAGCTGCTCGGTCCGGGCTACCGCCCGGTGCTGCGGGAACACCGTCGGCTGCTGCGTGACACGTTGGCCGACACCGACGGGGCGGAACTGTTGACCGAGGGGGACTCGTTCTTCCTCGCGTTCGACGACGCGGCTGCCGCGGTGAGCGCCTGCCTGACCGCGCAGCGCGCGCTGGCCAGCCACGACTGGCCCACCGCGGAGGCCGCACCCCGGGTGCGGATGGGCCTGCACACCGGGTACGCCGAACCCCGCGACGGCGAGTACGCCAGCCCCGAGGTGCACCGGGCCGCCCGGGTGGCGGCGGCCGCCCACGGTGGACAGGTGCTCTGCTCGGGCGCCACCGCCCGGCGCGCCCACCCGCTGCCGGACGGAGCGTCCCTGTTGGACCTCGGGCTGCACCGGCTGCGCGGCTTCGACGACCGGGAACGGCTGTTCCAGCTGGTGGCGCCCGGGCTGGAGCGAAGCTTCCCGCGCCCGCGTACCGCGGACGTGGTGGCGCACAACCTGCCCACCCAGGCCACCTCGTTCGTCGGCCGGGAGGCGGAACGGGCCGAGCTGGGTCGGCTGGTCGAGAGGTACCGGCTGGTCACCGTGCTGGGCGCGGGCGGCGCCGGTAAGACGCGGCTGGCGGTGGAGCTGGCCTCGGGGATCGTCGAGGTCTACCCGGACGGGGCGTGGTTCGTCGACGTCGCCGCGGTGACCGACCCGGGCCTCGTGGCGTTCGAGATCGCCGCCGTGCTCGGCCTCCGTCCGGAGCCCGGCCGCCCGATGGTGGACACCCTGGTGGAGTACGCGGCCGCCCGCCGGATGCTGGTCGTGCTCGACACCTGCGACGCCCAGCCGGCGGCCTCGGGCGAGGTGATCTCCCGGTTGCTGGCCGGCGGCCGGGGTGTCCGGGTGCTCGCCACCAGCCGGGAGTCGTTCGGCCTGCCCGGCGAGGTGGTCTGGCGGATCCCGCCGCTCTCGGTGGACCCCGGCCCGGACGGCGGCGCGAGCGACGCGGTGGCCCTGCTGCTCGACCGCACCGCGGCGGCCCGGGGCGGCCGCCCGCCGGAGCTCACCGAGCAGGCCGACCTGCGGCGGGTGGTCAGCCGGCTGGACGGGCTGCCGCTCGCCATCGAGCTGGCCGCTGCCCGGTTGCGGGTGCTCTCGGCCGGTCAGCTCGCCGAGCGTCTCGACGACATGCTGGGCACCCTGGACGCCGGGCGGGTGGAGCCGGAGCCGCCGCCGGTGGAGGCCGGGTGGAGCGGCAACCAGCAGGACACGGTCGACCTGATGGCCGCCGCCACCGGCATCGCGCCGCCCACCCCGGCGACCCGGGCCGTGCACCGCTCGGCGAGCACGCGCCACCTGACCATGCAGGCCACCGTCACCTGGTCCTACCGGACGCTGGGGGCCCGTTCGGCGCGGCTGCTGCGCTGGCTGTCGGTCTTCGCCGGCCCGGTGGACCTGCCGACCGTGCAGTGGCTGCTCGACGACGACCCGCTCGACCCGCTCTCGGTGCTGGTGGACAAGTCGATGGTGCTGGCCGAGCCGCACGCCTCGGGCAGCACCTACCGGATGCTCGACCCGATCCGCGCGTACGCGGCCCGCCGGTTGGTCGAGGCCGGCGAGGAGCAGACCGCCCGGGAGCGGCACGTCGCCTGGTCCCGGCACGCCCTGGACCGCGCCCACCTGGGCGAGGACGGCCAGCCGGTCACCCTCTCCCTGTACGCGCTCGACCCGCTCGCCGGGGAGTTGCGGGCGGCGCTGCGCTGGTGCGCCACCGGCGGCAGCGCCCGCTTCGGGCTGCGGCTGGCCGGTGGGCTGGACCAGTGGTGGCGGGAGCGGGGGCTGGCCCGGGAGGGGCGGCTCTGGCTGTTCCGGCTCTACGGCCGGCTCGCCGAGACCGGCGAGGAGGTCCCGGATGCCGAGCTGGCGGCGGCGTACCACATGCACTCGCTGCACGCCGGCGCGGACGGCGAGTTCGGCGAGGAGCTGCGTTACTCGCAACGGGCCGAGGCGGCCGCCCGGCAGGCCGGCGACCTGGGCCTGCTGGCCCGGGTGCTGGCGGGCCGGGCCGCGCCGCTGGTCGACATGGGACAGTTCGCCGAGGCGGAGCGGGTCTGCCGGGAGGTGATCGACTGGGCGCACGCGCAGGACGTGGTGCCCGACGCGCTGCACGCCGTCTACAACCTGGCCGAGCTGCTCTGGCGCCGGGGCGCGCTGGACGAGGCGGCCGAGCTGCTGGGCGCGGCCCGGCCGGTGGAGGCGGCCCGCCCGGTGGAGCGGGGCCGGCGGTCGGTGGACATGCTGCTCGGCCTGGTGGCGCTGGTCCGGGGCGACCTGGTCGCCGCGCACGAGCACCTGCTGGTGGCGCTGCGCTCCCGGATGGCGCACGGCTACCTTGGGGGGGCGTGCGACACGTTGAACGCGATCGCGGTGCGCTGCGCGCTGGGCGGTCACCCGGTGACCGCGGCGCGGCTGTTCGGCGCGGCCCAGGCCACCCGGGCGAGCCTGCGCGCCACGCCGGGCATCTACGGGCCGTACTGGCTGGCCCGGCAGGCGGAGCTGCGCCGGGTGCTCGGCGACCCGGCGTTCGACGCGGCGTACGGCGCGGGCGCCGAGCTGGCCCTGGAGGAGGCGGCCACGCTGGCCCTCGGCGTGGAGCACCCCGACCTCGCGGCCGACTCCCCGCGCTTCACCGCCCCCACGCCGGCCCCACGCCGGTCCTCCGCCGGCTGACCAGGAGGGTCAGGTCGGGACCCGGCGTACGGCGACCCGAACCTCCTGGTCGGCGCAGCGGCGTCAGGAGCGGGCGGCGGCGCGTTCGGCCTGCGCCTTCATCCGGGCGGCGCGGTCGATGTCGGCCTGCTGGACGGCGGCCACGGAGCCGAAGACGCTGACCGCCTGGTAGTAGGTCCAGGCCAGGCTGTAGCAGGCCGGCCGGACGATCGAGCTGTAGGTGGCGCAGACCCGCTTCAGGTCCTCGTAGAAGGCGCTGTCGAGGCGGGACTTGTTGGCGGAGAAGACGCCCATGGCCTTGTAGTTCCGGTAGCCAAAGTCGTGCCGGTAGCAGGAGAGGCTGAAGTTGAAGCCGAGCGGGTTGTCGGGGCTGGACGAGCAGTAGTCGGTCGACCAGTCGAAGGCGTACTCGGACCAGGCGGCCTTGTTGAGCCGGCCGGCGTTCCAGGCGTTGTAGCTCGTCGCGCTGGTCTGGGTCCAGCTGGACAGCACGCTCAGCTTCTGCTCGCGGCTCACGGCGGCCGCCACGGGTGAGCTGACGCCGAGGACGGTGAGCAGGGCGAGCGTGCCGGTGGCGAGAAGGGTGGCGAGACGTCTGGACACGGGTACCTCCGCTGGGGGTGTGCGGTACGGCGGGTCACCGGCGGATCACCGGATGTCGATAAGTGTCGATCAATCTCGCGGCGTCGGGGGATGGTCGAGGTGAGCTGTTGATGACATGCGTTCAAACAGACGAATGCCCCCGGGCCGCCGTGGCGGCCCGGGGGCATTCGGGCAGGGTCAGTGCACGAAGCGCGGCGGGCTGACCGGGCCCTCGTTCCAGGACCGGTCCAGCGCGCTCACGTAGTAGGTGTAGCGCGCGTCGGCCGCCGCGGTGGTGTCCACCCAGGACTGGACGTCGCCGTCCGTGCCCCGGACGGTGCCGACCAGGTGGGCCGCGTCGGCGAAGTCGCACCGCTCGGCGAGGCCGGTGCCGTCGAACCGGTAGATCGCGTACGAGGTGGCGGTGCCGAGCGGACCCTTGCCGTCGGCCGGCTGCCGCCAGCTCAGGCGCACGCCGTCGTCCTGCCGCTGCGCGCCGGTGACCACCGGGGCGAGCAGGGGCTGAGCCGGCAGCTGGGACATGGTCGGCACGAGCGCCGGGCGGGAGTAGTGCTCCGCCGTGTAGATGTCGGTGGCGCCGAGCCGGTTCGCCTTCACCTGCACCGCGGAGAAGTGCACGTTGCCGAGCACCTCCGGGTACGACCGGTTGAGCGTCAGGTGGTCCGACAGCTCGTGCGGGTTCATCCAGAACGACCCGTACGCCGGGTCACCGCTCTTGTAGTCGGCCTGGCCGATGTAGAGCTGGACGTTGGTGCCGCGCACGGTCTCCGCCCACCACGGCACCAGCCGGGCGTAGTCGGCCGCCGGGTACTGGCCGATGTACCAGTAGAGCTGCGGCACGATGTAGTCGATCCACTCCTCCTTGACCCACTTGCGGGTGTCGGCGGAGATGATGTCGTACGACTGCGAGCCGGTGGTGTCCGAGCCGTTCGGGTCGGCCGACTTGTTGCGCCAGATGCCGAACGGGCTGACCCCGAACTTCACCCACGGCTTTTCCGCCTTGATCTTGGCGTTCATCTCCTGGACGAGCAGGTTGATGTTGTCCCGCCGCCAGTCGGCCTTGTTGGTGAAGCCCCGGTTGTACTGGGCGAAGGTGGCGTCGTCCGGGTACTGGTAGGTGCCGCTCGGGTACGGGTAGAAGTAGTCGTCGAAGTGGACGGCGTCGACGTCGTACCGCTGCACCGCGTCCAGCATCGCGTTCTCGACGAACTCGCGGACCTCGGGGATGCCGGGGTTGTAGTAGAGCCGACTGCCGGCGACTCCGGCCGGCGGGTAGGCGAACACCCAGTCCGGGTGCTGGCGGGCCGGGTGGTTCGGGGCCAGCTTCGAGATGTCCGCGCCGGCGCCGCTGGGGGCCGGCATGGAGACCCGGTACGGGTTCATCCAGGCGTGGAACTCCAGGTTCCGCTTGTGCGACTCCTCGACGAGGAAGGCCAGCGGGTCCCAGCCCGGGTCCTGGCCGCGCACCCCGGTCAGGTACTCCGACCACGGCTCGTACGGGGACGGCCAGAACGCGTCCGCGGTGGGGCGGACCTGGACCACGACGGCGTTGTGGTTCAGCTTCTGCGCCAGGTCGAGCCAGGCCAGGTACTCCGCCTTCTGCTTGGCGACCTGGTCGGGTGCGGTCTGCGAGGCCTTGGTGGGCCAGTCGATGTTCGTCACCGAGGCGATCCACATGGCCCGGAACTGCCGTTTCGGCGTGGCCGGGTTGGTGACGCAGGTGGTCGAGGAGGAGTCGGTGGTCGGGTCGTTCTCAGCGGCGGCCGCGGGGGTGCCGGCGACGAGCGCGCCGAGCAGCGCCACGGCCAGCCCGGCGGCTCTGAGCCGAGTTGCCTTCATGCGGTGCAGTCCCTTCGTTGGGGCTCCCGGGCAGTTTCGGGTGGCGGCGGACGGTCGGCGCATCCGGCAAGATTCGCCGCAGGACATCTGTCGCCGGTAGAAAACTTTCACCTATCCCGATGGCGCGCAAGACTTCCGGGCGGATCGACGCCCAGATGGGGCCAAATGTCCGAGGGGTGAGCCGGCCCACAGGCTGATTCGTGACCTTTCCGACCCGCGCCGCGCGTGATTAGGGGGCGGAAGCCCTGGGTAGCTAGGCCGGTCACTGGCCGCCACCGTGGTGGTCTCACGGTCGGGAGGTGATCAGGTGTCCGTGCTGCGGACCAAGCCGATCAAGGACGTGCTGGCGCACAGCGAGGCCGACGGCAGCGAGGACACCGGGGGCCGGGGCGGCCTGCGCCGCCGGCTCGGCGCGTTCGACCTGATGGGCTTCGGCATCGGCATCGTGATCGGCACCGGCATCTTCACCCTCACCGGCATCGAGGCGAAGAACACGGCCGGCCCCGGCGTGGTCATCTCGTTCGCCATCGGCGGCGTGGTCGCCCTGCTCGCCGCCCTCTGCTACGCCGAACTGGCCTCCAGCGTGCCGACCGCCGGCAGCGCCTACACCTACGCGTACGCCACGATGGGCGAGATCGTCGCCTGGATCATCGGCTGGGACCTGCTGCTGGAGTTCGCGCTCGGCTCGGCGGTGGTGGCCCGGGGCTGGTCCGGCTACCTCGCCGAACTCCTCGGCCTGCCCAGCGCCTGGTTCGCCGAGGAGGGCAGCATCGTCAACCTCGGCGCGATCGCCATCGTGCTGATCCTCGGCGCCGTCGGCATCGTCGGCATCCGGGAATCCGCCCGGGTGACCAACCTGCTGGTCCTGGTCAAGGTGGCCATCTGCGTCTTCGTCGTGGTCGCCGGGCTGTTCTTCGTGAAGGCCGCCAACCTCAGCCCGTTCATCCCGGCCGCCGAGCCGGCCGGCGGCGGCGAGGACGGCATCCGGCAGCCGGTCACCCAGGCCATCTTCGGGCTCGAACCGTCGGTCTTCGGCTTCGCCGGCGTGCTCACCGCCGCCGCGGTGGTGTTCTTCGCGTACACCGGTTTCGAGGCCGTGGCGAACCTCGGCGAGGAGACGAAGCAGCCCCGCCGCGACCTGCCGCTGGGCCTGCTCGGCACGCTGGGCATCTCGACGGTGCTGTACATCGGCGTCTCGCTGGTGGTGGTCGGCATGGTGCACTACACCGACATCGACGAGGGCGCCCCGATCGCGTCCGCCTTCAAGGCGGCCGGCGCCGGCTGGGCCGCCATCCTGGTCTCCATCGCCGCCATCGCCGGCCTGACCAGCGTCATCCTGGTCGACCTGGTGGCCATGGGCCGGATCGGTTTCGCCATCGCCCGGGACGGGCTGATCCCGCCGTCCATCGCCAAGGTGCACCCGCGCTGGGGCACGCCGTACCGGATCTCGGCGATCATGACGATCGGCGTGGCGCTGCTCGCCGGCCTCCTGCCGCTCTCGGCCCTCGCCGACCTGGTCAGCATCGGCGCGCTCTGCGCGTTCGTGCTGGTGTCCGTCGCGGTGCCGATCCTGCGCCGCCGCCGGCCGGACCTGGAGCGGCCGTTCAAGGTGCCGTTCTCGCCGGTGGTGCCGATCGTGTCGGCGCTGGCCTGCCTCTACCTGATGCTCAACCTGTCGGTGGAGACGTGGATCCGGTTCCTCGCCTGGATGCTCCTCGGCGGCGTCATCTACTTCGGCTACGGCCACCGGCGCAACCGGCTGGCCCGCCGCGAGCAGGCCGCCGCGCCCGAGCCCGCCGCCACCCACTGATGTGTAAGCAGGGGCCCCTTCTTAACGCCCAGTGTTAAGAAGGGGCCCTGCGCTACCTGAGGCGTTAAAAGGGGGCCCTTCCTTGCACCTCAGGGCTTGGGTTGCGGGCCGGCGGTCGGGCCCTTGACGACCGGCTTGCCGTCGGTCCAGACGACCTCGTCGAGCCAGACCTGGCGGCCGGGTTCAATGGAGCCCTCCTGGCCGGGCGGCCAGGCGTGGTAGAGCAGCCAGGTGCGGCCGTCCTGCTCCACGATGGAGGCGTGGCCCGGGCCGGAGGCGGCGGCGTTGCCCTTCAGGATCGGGTTCTCCGCGGCCTTCACGCACGGCCCGGTCGGGCTCTCGCAGACCGCGTACCCCTCGGCGTAGGTTGCCTTGTCATAGGCGTTGGCGGCGAAGAAGAGGTAGAGCCTTCCGTCGTGCCGGTGGAAGAAGGGGCCCTCGACCAGGGTGCCCTCCCAGGGCTCGGTCTGCTTCAGCAGCTTCGTCGGGGTGCCGACCAGACGCAGCCCGTCGTCGCTGAGCCGCTGCGACCAGAGCCAGGTGTCCACCCCGATCGCGTTCCCGTCGTTCTTCCAGAGCAGCCAGAGGCTCCCGTCGTCGTCCCGATACGGGCTGGCGTCGATCGACCCGCCCAGCTCCGCCTGGCAGATCAGCGGCCCGGCCGAGTCGTCGCGGTACGGCCCCAGCGGGGTGGCCGCCACCGCCCGCCCCACGCACTGCCGGCCGGAGGCCCGGTCGGCCACCGTGTAGTAGAGGACGAACCGGTCCGGGGCGAGCTGGATGGCCTCCGGCGCCCAGGTCTTTCCCGCGTCCGCCCAGCCGGGCAGCTCCGGCAGAGCGTCCCCGGCCTCGGCCCAGTCGACCAGGTCGGGGGAGGTGAGCACCGGGACGTTGCGGCCGCCGGAGTTGGTGTGGAACAGGTACCAGGTCTCGCCGACCCGGATCGCCTGCGGGTCGGGGGCGTCGCTCCGGACGACCGGGTTGGTGAACACGCGCGCGTCCTCCGGCGTACTCGATGGGGTGGGTCCGCTGCCGCAACCAGCGACGAGCAGCGCGGCGGCCAGGGCGGCCGCGCCGAGTCGCCGGGTCCTCCGGTCGATCATCCCTTCAGGCCGCTCCGCGAGACACCCTGGATGACGTGCCGCTGGGCGAGCACGAAGAGGATCAGCACCGGCACGCTGGCCAGCACCGCCCCCGCCATGATCACCGGGTAGTCGGTCACGTAGGCGCCCTGGAGCAGCCCCAGGCCGGCCGGCAGGGTCAGCCGCTCCGGGCTGAACAGCACGTAGACCGGCCAGAGGAAGTCGTTCCAGTTGGCCAGGAACGACAGCACCGCGAGGGTGGCCAGCGCCGGCTTCGACAGCGGCAGCAGCACCCGGGTGAAGATCTCCCAGTGGTTCGCCCCGTCCAGCACAGCCGCCTCCTCCAGCTCGGCCGGGATGGAGAGGAAGAACTGGCGCAGGAAGAACACCCCGAACGCGCTCGCCGCGCCGGGCACGATCACCACGGTCAGCGTGTCGATCCAGTTCAGCCGCTCGGCGATCACGAAGTTCGGGATGATCAACGAGGTGGGTGGGAGGAAGAGCGTCCCGACGATCAGCGCGAAGCTCAGCTTCCGCCCGGGGAACCGCAGCCGGGCCAGGGCGTACCCGGCCATCGACGCGGTGACCAGCACGAGCAGCGTGTGCAGGCTGGCCGCCAGCATGCTGTTGACGAACCAGCGCAGCACCGGGTTGGCGGTGTTGTTGACGATCTGGTCGTAGCCGTACGTGGAGAACGGGTTCGGCAACCAGCTCGGCGGGTCCTGCTGCGCGTCGTCGTAGGTCTTCAGCGAGGTCAGGGCCATCCAGACCAGCGGGGTCACGAACACCGCCGTGATCAGGAGCAGCACGCCGTAGCGCACCGCCCGACGCACGTTCGTCATGGTCGTCCCCTCAGTCTTCCCGGTACCGGAACAGCCGGAAGTTGACGATGCTGACCACCGCCAGCAGCAGCGCGAAGAGCACGCTCATCGCGGCGGCCCGCCCGGCGTCGTAGTCGCGCAGCCCCTCGTCGACGATCCGCCAGACCACGGTCCGGGTCTGCTCGCCCGGCGCGCCCTGGGTGATCAGGAACGCCTGCCCGAAGACGTTCGCCGAGGCGAGGATCGTCGTGGTGAGCACGAAGAGCAGCACCGGGCGCAGCCCGGGGATCGTCACGTGGCGGAACCGGGCCCAGCCGTTGGCCCCGTCGACCCGGGCCGCCTCGTACAGCTCGGCCGGGATGTCCTGCAGCCCGGCCAGGTAGATCACGGCGTTGAAGCCGCAGGTCCACCAGACCGTGACGCCGACCAGGGAGACCCAGGCCCACGGCACGTCGGTCACCCACGGGGTGTCGGGCGGCAGTCCGACCGCTCCGAGCAGGCGGTTGACCAGGCCGAGGTTGGCGTCCAGCAGGAAGCGCCAGAGCAGGCCGATCACCGCGACGCCGAGCACGTACGGGGCGAAGAAGGCCGCCCGGAAGAACGTCCGGCCGGGGAACTTCTGGTTGAGCAGCAGGGCCAGGCCCAGCGGGACGACCACCAGCAGCGGCACCGACAGCACGGTGAAGATCGCGGTGGCGCGGACGCTGGACCACCAGTCCGCGTAGATCGCCGAGTCGCTGGAGAACAGGTCCCGATAGTTGTCGATGCCGATGAAGGGGCGGTTCGGTAGCTGGAGGTCCCACTGGTGGAGGCTGATCCAGATCCCGAAGAGGATCGGCGCCAGCCCGAAGACCAGGAACAGGACCAGGTACGGCGCGAGGAAGAGGTACGGGGTCGCCCGGTGGCCCCGCTGCGTCACGCCCCGGCGGGGGCGCCCCGCCGGGGGCGGCGCGTCGTCACGCGCCGCCCCGACCTCGATCACGTCCGCCACGGCGGATCAGTTCCCGTACTTCTTGCGGTTGTCCTCGAGCTGCTTGTTCGCCTTGGCCACCCCGTCGTCGAGCGCCTGCTTCGGCGACTTCTTGCCGAGCGCGGCCTCGTTGAAGCTGTTGTAGAAGGTGGTCATGACCTCGCCGAGCCCCGGCGCGGCCGGCGGGAAGGCGGCGTACTCCAGTTCGGGGGCGAGCGAGCTGATCTCCGGCAGGGCCTTGAACTCGGCGCCCTCCCGGACCGCCTTGCGGGCCGGGATCTGGCCGCCCTTGGCCCAGTCGAGGGAGTGCTGGCTGAGCCAGTTGATGAAGACCTTCGCCCCGGAGACCTTGTTGTCGTTCGCCGCGCGCTGCTTGACGATCGTGAAGTTGTGCGAGTTCGCCCAGGCGGCCTTCTGGCTGCCGATCTGCGGCAGCGGGGCGACGCCCCACTGCACCGAGGGGCTCTTCTTCAGGTCGTTGACCTGCCAGATGCCGTTCCAGTTGAACGCGTTCTTGCCGCTCTTGAGCGCCAGGTAGTCGGCGTCCTGGCCGACGTTGGCGGGGGAGAAGCCCTGCTTGATCATGTCGACCAGCCAGGTGCACGCCTCGACCGCCGGGTCGGAGTTGAAGGTCGCCTTCGCCACGTCGGCGTCGAAGAGCGTCCCACCCCACTGGTGCAGCAGGCTGTAGAAGGTCATGCCGCCGGTGAACTGGAACGGGCTGACCCAGAAGCCCTGCACGCCGGACTTCTTCAGCTCGGTCAGCGCCGCGGTGTACTCGTCCTTCGTCGTCGGCGGCTTGTTCGGGTCCAGGCCCGCCTTCTGCATGACCGCCTTGTTGTAGTAGAAACCGAGCGGGTGCATGTCCAGCGGGATGCCGTACCGCTTCTCGTGGTAGATGCCGCCCTTCCACACCGTCGGGGCGAAGTCGCCCTCGCTCAGCTCCAGGGCCTTGGCCACGTCGTCCAGCTCGGTGATCACGCCCCGGGCGGCGAAGGTCGCCAGCTGGTCCATGTGCATGACCGCGATGTCCGGGCCGTTGCCGCTGGAGACCGCCCCCGGGAGCTTGCTGTAGTAGTCGTCCCACTGGTAGGTGATCACGCTGACGGCAATGTTCTGGTGCTCGCTGTTGAACTGCTCGACGAGCTTCTTGAAGATGTCGCCGTCGCCGCCGGTGAAGCCGTTCCACAGCTTCAGGTCGACCTTCGGCCCGGTGTAGTCCTTGCCACCGTTGCCGGCCGCGGCGGACCGGTCCGAGCTGCTGCTGCCACCGCCGCAGCCGGCGAGTGTCAGCGTGGCCGCCGCGCCGAGCCCGACGCCGAGGCCGAGCAGGCGCCGCCGGCTCATCTCATTCTGGATCATGCGGTTCTCCTTGGGGGACGGGATGAGATCTTGCCTTGTCAGGGCTGGGGCGCGAAGCGCAGCAGGTTCCAGGAGCAGGCCGGCAGCGCCACGGCGCACCGGCCGTCGTCGAGGGTGGGGGTGGTGAGCTGACGGGGCGTCACCCGCTCGGGCTCGGCCTCGGTGTTCGCGCCCGCCGGGTCGGCCCCGGCGGCGATGGTCGTGTGTTCCCGGGCGCGCAGGCCGGGCAGCCCGCGCAGGTCGAGGTCGAGGGGGAGGTCGTCGGAGCCCCGGTTGACCGCCAGCACGGTCAGCTCGCCGGTCTCCTCGTCGTGCAGGGCGACGGTGTCCAGCACCGGCACGTCGCCGTACCGCTTCGTCGCGTAGCTGGGGCAGACCGGTTCGGTGCGCAGCACCGTGCCGCGGGCGTGCCGGGCGGTGAGGGCGAACGGGTGGAAGATGCTCTGCCGCCAGGCCGGCCCGCCGGTCCGGGTCCGGATCGGGGCGATCACGTTGGCGAGCTGGGCCTGGCAGGCCACCCCGACCCGGTCGGCGTGCCGGAGCAGGGTGATCAGCAGGTCACCGACCACCACCGCGTCGACCGCGGTGAAGTCGTCCTCGATCAGGGCCGGCGCCTCGACCCAGCCCCGCCGGTCCAGGTCGGCCTGGAGGCGGGACTGGTACCAGACGTTCCACTCGTCGAAGGAGATCTTCAGCTTGCGCTTCTGCCGCTGCTTGGCGGCCACGTGGTCGGCGGTGGCGACCACCTCCCGGATGAAGTGGTCCATGTCCACCGCGGAGGCCAGGATGCTGGCCCGGTCGCCGTCGGACGGGTCGTAGTAGGTGTGGGCCGAGATGTAGTCGACGTGTTCGTAGGTGTGCTCCAGCACGGTCGCCTCCCAGGAGGCGAAGGTGGGCATCTGCCGGTTGGAGCTGCCGCAGGCGACCAGGCTGATCGACGGGTCGATCAACTTCATCGCCCGGGCGGTCTCGGCGGCGAGCCGGCCGTATTCGTCGGCGGTCTTGTGACCCACCTGCCACGGCCCGTCCAGCTCGTTGCCGAGGCACCAGAGCTTCACCCCGTACGGCTCCTCGGCGCCGTGCTTGCGGCGCAGGTCGGAGAGCTGGGTGCCGCCCGGGTGGTTGGCGTACTCCAGCAGGTCGCAGGCCTCCTGGACGCCCCGGGTGCCGAGGTTGACCGCCATCATCGGCTCGACGCCGGCCTCGGCCGCCCAGGTCATGAACTCGTCCAGCCCGAACGCATTGGTCTCGATGGTCTTCCAGGCCAGGTCGAGCCGGCGGGGCCGGTCGCCCACCGGTCCGACGCCGTCCTCCCACCGGTAGCCGGAGACGAAGTTGCCGCCCGGGTAGCGGACCACCGAGACGCCCAGCTCCCGGGTCAGCGCCAGCACGTCCCGGCGGAGGCCGCGCGGGTCGGCGTCCGGGTGCCCGGGCTCGTAGATCCCGCCGTAGACGCAGCGCCCCATGTGTTCGACGAAGGAACCGAAGAGCCGGCGGTCCGCCGGCCCGATCCGGAACGCCGGGTCGATCGTCAGCTGCGCGTTCGGCACGAGTGCCACCCTTTCCTCGGTGCTGCCCCGGGTGACCTGGGTCACCGGGTGTCCCTGGTTTGTACAACGTTGTAAGCAACGATGTAAAGAGGTCGTTACGTCGTCGTGACGCGGTAGAGTGCGCCCCAGCAGACCCCGGGAAGGAAGCGCAGTGCGGCACAGGCTCAAGGACGTCGCGGAACGGGCCGGCGTGTCGGTGAAGACCGTCTCCAACGTGGTGAACGGCTACCAGCACGTGCGCGCGGACACCCGGGCCCGGGTCGAAGAGGCCATCGCCGAGCTGAACTACCGGCCCAACCTGTCCGCGCGTAACCTGCGCAAGGGCCGCACCGGGGTGATCGCCCTGGCCGTGCCGGAGTTGGACATCCCCTACTTCGCCGAGCTGGCCCGGCACGTGGTGACGGCCGCGGCCGAGCACGGCTGGACGGTCCTGATCGACCAGACCGGCGGCGGCCCGGAACAGGAACGCAAGGCCGCCAGCGGGATCGGCGACCACATGATCGACGGGTTGATCTTCAGCCCGCTGGCCCTCGCCGCCGACGACCTCGCCGGCCTCGACGGCATGCCCATGGTGCTGCTCGGCGAGCGGGTCGACCACGGCCCCGCCGACCACGTGGTGGTCGACAACGTCGCCGCCGCCCGGGAGGTCACCGCCCACCTGCTCGGGCTCGGCCGCCGGCGGATCGCCGCGATCGGCTCGCAGCGCACCCCGGAGGGGGCCAGCGCACGGCTCCGCCTGGCCGGCTACACCGCCGCCCTGGCCGACGCCGGCATCGGCTACGACGAGCGCCTGGTGGCGCCCGCGTCCGCCTGGCACCGCGCGGACGGCGCGGCCGCCATGCGGCACCTGCTCTCCACCGACGTACGCCCCGACGCGGTCTTCTGCTTCAACGACACGCTCGCCCTCGGCGCGCTGCGCGCCCTGCACGAGGCCGGGCTGCGGGTGCCCGAGGACGTCGCCGTGGCCGGGTTCGACGACATCGAGGACGGTCGGTTCTCCATCCCCACGCTGACCACGGTCGCCCCGGACAAGGAGCGCATCGCCCGCCTCGCGGTGGACCTGCTCGCCGCCCGCGTCACCGGCGACCGCACCGCCCCGCCCCGCGAACTCGTGGCCCCGCACCGCCTCGCCCTGCGCGAGTCCGCCCCCACCCTGCCCGGGTGAGCGGGGGCCGGGGGAGTCAGTCGAAGAAGCGGGCCAGGTGGGTGCTGGGCGGGGGTGGGGCGTCCGGTGGCAGCGGGGTGAGATCGGCGAAGACGGAGGCGCCGTCGCAGCCGACGTGCAGCGGGTACCAGCGCGGGGTGCCGGGCGGCCGCTGACCGCAGATGCCCTTGAAGGTCTGCACGTCCAGCAGCCGGACGTGGGTCGGGTCGGCCACCGCGTTCACGTGCCGCCACCAGGGGCTCATCACGTGCAGCACGCCGCCGGGCCGCAGCGCGCGGTGGCACTCGTCGAACAGCGGCAGGAAGTCGATCAGGTGCTCCATGATGTGCACCGCGAAGAAGACGTCCACCGAGTCGTCGGCGAGGGGCAGCGAGCCGGAAAGGTCGGCCACCGCGTTCACCCCGGGCGCCGGGTAGATGTCCAGCCCCAGGTTGCCCGGCCACTGCTTGGTCGCCCCGCAGCCCAGGTCCACCACCACCGGCGCCCGGCCGTCGACCGCCACCCGGCTCCAGACGCCGAGCACCCCGGCGAGACGACCCACCAGGTCCCGGACCAGCCGCAGCTCGGCCGGGTCGGCGACCGCGCCGTCGAGGTGGGCCACCCCCCGGTCGAAGCGCACCTCGACGGTCAGCCCACCCAGCCGGTCGTCGTGCCGGGTCAGGTCGGCCCACGCCTCGGCGAGGAAGCCGTCGATCTCCCGCAGCCGCTCGCCCGAGAGCGCCGATTGCCCCATCGCCACCATGCGCCCACCTCCGGGCGGCCCGATACCCGCATCGTCGCCCGGTATGCCTGCCGCGTCCGACACGCCCGGACGCGGGCCTGTCGCCCCGGCACGGCGGGGCGCCGGGTCAGCCGGCGATCGTGCGGCGGGTGGCGCGGCCGGCGCCGCGCATCCGTTGACGCGGCGGTGGGGCGGCGGACTTCGGCCGCTTGAGGTGGTAGCGGTGCAGCTCGTTGTTGCCCGGGAGGGACGGGTCCTCGCTCATCGCGACCAGCTCCCAGCCCTGGTCACCGGCCCGGTTCAGGTGGGCCAGCGCGGTGTCGCCGTACGGCGTGACGTCGATCATGGAGCCGTCCGGGCCGTACCAGATGAACACGACCTCCCACCCGATGTCGGTGGTGGCCGCCTGGCGGCGACGGACCAGCAGCGCGTACTCCCACTTGAGCATGGGGTCATTGTCACCCCGCGCGACCGGGTCGGCACGGATCAGTCCTCGACGACCCGTCCGGCCGCCACCCGCAGCCGCCGGTTGACGCTCACCGCGTCCAGCATCCGCCGGTCGTGGGTCACCAGCAGCAGCGTGCCGGGGTACGTCGCCAGGGCCGACTCCAGCTGCTCGATGGCCGCCAGGTCCAGGTGGTTGGTCGGCTCGTCCAGCACCAGCAGGTTCACTCCCCGCCCCTGGAGCAGGGCCAGCGCGGCCCGGGTCCGCTCACCCGGGGAGAGGGTCGCCGCCGGCCGCAGCACGTGGTCCGCCCGCAGGCCGAACTTGGCCAGCAGCGTCCGCACGTCGGCCGGCGCCAGCTCCGGTACGGCGGCGCCGAAGGCGTCCACCAGGGGCTGGTCGCCGAGGAACAGGCCCCGGGCCTGGTCGACCTCGCCGACCACCACGCCCGGGCCGAGCGAGGCGTGCCCCTCGTTCAGCGGCAGCCGGCCGAGCAGCGCGGCGAGCAGGGTGCTCTTGCCGGAGCCGTTCGCCCCGGTGATCGCCACCCGGTCGGCCCAGTCGATCTGGAGGTCCACCGGGCCGAGGGTGAAGCCGCCCCGGCGTACGACGGCGCCGCGGAGCGCGGCCACGACAGCGCCGGCGCGGGGCGCGGCGGCGATCTCCATCCGCAGCTCCCACTCCTTGCGGGGCTCCTCGACCACCTCCAGCCGCTCGATCAGCCGCTCGGTCTGCCGGGCCTTCGCCGCCTGCTTCTCCGAGGTCTGCCCCCGGAAGTACTTCACGTGCTTGTCCGGGTCGGTGGCCTTGCGGCGGGCGTTGCGCACGCCCTTCTCCATCCAGGCCCGCTGCGTCCGGGCCCGCGCCTCCAGGTCGGACCGGGTTTCGGCGTACTCCTCGTACTCCTCGCGGGCGTGCCGGCGGGCCACCTCCCGCTCCTCCAGGTACGCCGCGTAGCCGCCGCCGTAGTGCCGCACCTGCTGCTGATGCAGGTCCAGTTCCAGCACCCGGGTCACCGTCCGGGTCAGGAACTCGCGGTCGTGGCTGACCAGCACCGTCCCGGCGCGCAGCCCGGTGACGAACCGTTCCAGCCGGTCCAGCCCGGCCAGGTCCAGGTCGTTGGTGGGCTCGTCGAGCAGGAAGACGTCGTAGCGGCTGAGCAGCAGGGAAGCCAGCCCGGCCCGGGCCGCCTGGCCGCCGGAGAGAGCGGTCGTCGGGTGGTCCAGGTCGACGGTCAGCCCGAGCTCGGCGGCGACCTGCTCGGCGCGCTCGTCCAGGTCCGCGCCGCCCAGGTCGAGCCAGCGCTCCAACGCCCCGGCGTACGCGTCGTCGGCGCCCTCGGCCCCGGCGGTGAGCGCCTCGGTGGCGGCGTCGAGCGCGGCCTGCGCCGCGGCCACCCCGGTGCGTCGGGCCAGGAAGTCGCGGACCGTCTCGCCGGGCCGGCGCTCCGGCTCCTGCGGCAGGTAGCCGACGGTGGCGGTGGGCGGGTTCAAAGCCACCGAGCCCTGCTCCAGCGGCTGCAGCCCGGCGAGCGTACGCAGCAGCGTCGACTTGCCGGCGCCGTTCACCCCGACCAGCCCGATGACGTCCCCGGGGGCGACGACCAGGTCCAGGTCGGCGAAGAGCAGCCGGTCGGCGTGGCCGGCGGTGAGGTCCTTGGCGATCAATGTGGCGCTCATGAGGAGATCGAGCCTACCGAGACGGCGGCCCGGAGCCGATCGGTTAACCGGGCCTCCGGGGGAAACAGAGGTGAGGGACACTCACTCCCGTGGTGACCACTCTGGCGATCGACTGCGGGGGCGGCGGGATCAAGGCCTCCGTGCTGGACGCCGCGGGGACGATGCGGGCCCGCCCGCTGCGCGTTCCCACGCCGTACCCGCTGCCGCCCGCGCTCTTCGTGAAGACCCTGCTGGACCTGGCCGGCCAACTGCCGGCGGCGGACCGGCTCACCGTCGGGATGCCCGGCATGATCCGGCACGGCGTGGTGGTGGCCACCCCGCACTACGTGACCCGCTCCGGCCCGCGTAGCAAGGTCGACCCGGGGCTGGTCGCCGAGTGGTCCGGCTACGACGCGCGGACCGCGCTGGCCGAGGCGTTCGGCGTCCCGGCGCTGGTGCTCAACGACGCCGAGGTGCACGGCGCGGGCGTGGTCGCCGGGACCGGCTGCGAGCTGGTGCTGACCCTCGGCACCGGGCTGGGCAGCGCGCTCTTCGACGGCGGGATGCTCGCCCCGCACCTGGAGCTGTCGCACGCCCCGGTGCGCTGGAACACCACCTACGACACGTACGTCGGGGAGCCGGAACGCCGGCGGCTGGGCGACGCCTTCTGGTCGCGACGGATCCGGCAGGTGGTGGACGGGCTCCGGCCGGTCTTCCGCTGGGACCGGCTCTATCTGGGCGGGGGCAACTCGCGGCTGATCCGGCCGGAACAACTGGCCCGGATGGGCGATGACGTCGTGGTCGTCCCGAACACGGCCGGAATCGTGGGCGGTGTCCGGGCCTGGGAGCTGGTGGGCGACCGGTACGACCCGACCCCCTGAGGCGCAACTTCCACCCGAGGAACACTCGCGGTACGGCTGGTGTTGTGTCAGCGTCGGACAAGAGGGCGGCGCGACACGAGGGGGTGGGTCAAGTGGATCTTCTGGCGGACTACCGGCGGGCGACCATGTACTTCGAAGCGGGCGACCCGACCGGAGCGGCCCGGCTGCTCGAGCCGATCATCGAGGCCGAGCCCGGCAACTCCTCGGTCCGGCAGCTGCTGGCCCGGGCGTACTTCCAGTCGGCCCAGCTCAACCGGGCCGAGGAGCAACTGCGCGAGCTGGTCGACCGGGACCCGAGCGACCACTACGCGCACCACGTGCTGGGTCGGACCCTGGAGCGGCTGAACCGGCCCGCCGACGCGCTGCGGCACCTGCGCATCGCGGCGGCCATGCACTCCACCAACACCGACTACACGGCGGCGCTGCGCCGGGTGGAGGGCAAGGTCGGCGGTCGCTGACGCGGTTCGTGTCGAAGGGCAGCCCGGACGGGCTGCCCTTGGTCGTATCTAGGATGGGCGAGTGAAGCTCAAGCTCGATCTCCACGACATCTACAACAGGGGCTATGAGATCGACCGCGCCCTGCGCGACATCATGAACGAGGCGGTGGCGAAGAAGGCCACCCTGGTGGAGATCATCCCCGGCAAGGGCTCGGGCCAGCTCAAGAAGAAGGTGCTGCGCTTCCTCGACCAGAAGGACGTCAAGCAGCTCTACCACCGGGTCGAGAAGGACTCGAAGAACTTCGGCCGCCTCTTCGTCCACTTCCGCTGGAAGTAGGCGCGGCGCGGCACCGGGCACCGATAATCCTCGGGGGTGCGGCGCCACGGGCGGGAGGCCGGGCATGACGACCGGGGGCAGCGGCGAGCTGGTGCGCCGGCCGAGCGGGTCGACCCGGGCGACCCTGCTGGAGCTGCTCTTCGACGTCGTCTTCGTGGCCGCCCTGGCGTTGATCTCGATGCAGCTCGCCGACCGTGGGTCGTGGCCCGGTATCGCGCCGGTCGTGCTCATGCTGATGGCGGTCTGGTGGACCTGGTCGATCACCTCGACCACCACCGACTTCTACGACCCCGACCAGCGGCCGATCCAGGCGATCCTGATGGTCACCATGCTCGGTGCGGTGGTGACGGCGGCCTCGCTGGCCGCCGACGCCCACCCGCTGGTCTTCGCTGTCGGCTACGTCGTCCCGCACCTCTTCCGGGGCGTGGTGCTGGTGAGCGTGCTGCACCTGCGCCGGCACCAGGCCGAGGAGCGGGCCGCGCGCTTCTTCTTCTGGTTCCTGGTCTCCGGCGTGTTCTGGATCGGTGGGGCGTTGCTGCCGGACGCCGTGCGCTGGACGGTCTGGACCGTCGCCGTGACGATCGACTACGTCTCGGCCGCGGTCCGCTATCCCACGCCCCGGCTCGGTCGGGTCCCGAACATGCAGTACGAGCGGACGACCGCGCATCTGGGTGAGCGGTACCAGCAGTTCGTCATCCTGGCGCTCGGCGACGTCATCCTGGTGCCGACCCTGGAGATCAGCCGCGCCGACTTCACCGGCGCCCGGTCGATCGCCTTCCTGGCCGCCTTCGCCACCATGCTGCTGCTCTGGCAGATCTACGTCCTGGGGGCCGGTGAGATCGCGCGGACGACCGCCCCGCGAGTGCTCCGGCGGGCGACCCGGCTGGCCCCGTACACGCACCTGGCCATGCTGTCCGGCGTGGTCGGCATCGCCGCCGGTTTCGACCTGGTCGTCGAGCGGCCCACCGGCGACACTCCGGCGCGCTGGATCGGGCTGATCCTGGGCGGGCCGGCGCTCTTCCTGCTCGGGCGCACCGTGTTCACCTACCGGATCCTCGGCACGATGCCGTGGCACCGGGTGGTCTGGCTGCTGGTCCTCGTGGCCGCGATGCCGTGGCTGGGCCGCTGGCCCCCGGTGCTGGTCACCGCCTTTGTCGTGCTGGTGCTGGCCGGGGTGGTGGTCGGCGATGCGATGCGCGGGCGGTCGACCGGCCCCAGGTCGCGGAGCCGGAGCGGTGCCGGTGGCCCCCGGGACCACCCGGGGGCCACCGCCGGTCAGAGCGGGTAGGTCCGGGCCACCGCCAGCATCTCCGAGCTGTGCGAGCCGACCACCCCGACGTCGGTGGGCCGCGCCCGGAACCCGGGCAGGCCGGTCAGCCCGTCGCTGGCGTCCATGGCGCGCAGGTTCACCTGTCCGGCCTTCGGCACCAGGGTCAGGGTCACCTCGACGCCCTCCGGTGGCGGGGCATGGAAGACGATCCCGAAGCCCCACCGGCCGTCGCGGGCCTTGACCGGCACGTCCCGCCCGGCCACCGTCGCCGAGCGAACGGTGGCGGTGGTCGTGTCCACGTGCAGGGAGAGCAGCCGGACCGGCCGCTGCGGCACCACCCGCAGCCGCAGCACCCGCTGGTCGCCGGTGCGGGTGTCGGAGAGCGTCTCCAGCTTCGGGGCCGGCAGGTTGGCCGCTGCGGCCGGGCCGGCCCGCAGTTCGCCGTCGCCGAGGCCGGGGAACTCGTCGGCGACGTCGACCGGCTTGTCGACGTAGCCGTCGGTCCAGGGCTGCGGGGCGTCCTCGTGGCTGAGCCACCGGGCCTGCCCGGTGCCGGCGTCGAGCGCGTACATCAGGTGGGTCGGCACCGGGTGCGCGGCGTCGAAGCGGTCCACGGCCAGGCCGACCCCGGCGAGCACCAGGGCGGCGAGCGCGGCGGCGCCGGCCGGCAGCGCGCCCAGCCGGCGGGCCCGCAGCGCCCCCAGGCCGCGCTGGCCGCCGGCCTGCGGGTGCAGCAGGTCGACCACCGGCAGCGCGGCCAGGCCGAGCAGCACCGCGAAGAGCGCGGCCACGCCGCCCATGGCCATGCCGAGCGCGGGGAAGAGCAGCACCACGGTCGGCAGCAGGATCACCACGGCCACCGCGGCGGCCAGGGTCACCGCCACCACCGGCCAGGGGCCGTCCCGCCGGGTGGCCAGGGCCAGCAGGCCGGCGAGCGCGCCGGCCAGGGCGGGCAGCGTGGCCAGGTACGCCCCGCCGGGCACCAGCACGGCGAGCAGCACCCCGAACAGGGCCAGCCAGAGCAGCCCGCCGAAGGCCAGCGCGGCCGGGCCGGCCCAGCGGCGGGTCAGCGCGTACCAGGTGGACACGACGGCGGCGGCCAGCGCCACCACGGCCAGCCGGTACCAGACCGGCCGGTACGGGTCGAGCAGCTCGGCGTACCCCGGTCGGATGGTGGTGATCGCGGCCCAGAGCAGCCACGCGGCCAGCGGGGCGGCGACGATCGGGATCAGGGCCAGCCCGACGCCGGCGGCGAGCCGGCCGGCGCCGGCGCGGCCGCGCCGGCGCAGCAGCCAGCCGAGCACCCCGACCGCGACCAGGGCGGCGAGCGCCAGCGGCAGGGTCAGCCAGCCGGGGTAGCGGATCAGGCCGCCCGGCACCGGGAAGTAGGTGGCGTCGTGGTCGGCGCGCAGCTCCCGCAGGTCGGTCCGGCCGAACTCGCGGGCCACGCCGAGCGCGTTGTCGCCGTGCATCTGCAGGCTGCCCCGGTCCATCGCGGCCGGGGTGTCCAGCGGCGTGTGGTAGACCGCGCCCCCGTCGATGTACGCCGAGTTCAGTCCGACGAAGTCGTGGTCCAGGAACGCGGTGAAGTCGGTGTCGTTGGGCAGCGCCCGGTAGATCTCCACGGCGAACGAGGTGCCCACCGGGTGCGGTGCCGCCCGGCCGAAGACGTCCACCAGCTTCGCGTTGTTCCGGGACGTCTCGAACATGATCACCGGGCCGGTGGAGCCGCGCGCCTCCAGGTTGAGCACCACGCCGCCGTCGGCGGCCAGCGGATGGCTGGCCGCGAACCCGGACGCCCCGCAGAGGCAGGCCTCCTCCGCGTCGGTGAGCACGAAGACGATGTCGTTGCGGGGGCGCGGGCCGGCGGTCAGCGCCCGGGCCACCTCGAGGATGCTGGACGTGCCGGCGGCGTCGTCGTTGCCGCCCGGCCCGGACTGCACCGAGTCGTAGTGGGCCACCAGGAAGACCCGGCCGGTCGGGTCGGTGCCGGGCAGCCGGGCCACCACGTTGCGGACCCGGGCCAGCGTGGCCCCGCCGGCCGCCCCGCTGAGCTGCCCCGCCTCGGGGGCGACCGTGTCCTGCACCTCGGTCTCCAGGCCCAGCCCGCGCAGCACGCCCACGACGTGCTCCCGGACCTGGTCGTTGGCGGCGCTACCGGCCACGTGCGGCCGCGCGGCGATGACCTTGACGTTCTGGTAGGCCCGCGCGGCGCTGAACTCGCTCGCCGGCGCGTCGGCCGGGCGTGGCGCCGGGGTGGCCAGGTCGACCAGGACGCCCGCGCCGACGGCGAGCAGCGCGACGAGCGCCGCGACCGCGGCGAGCGGTCGCCGGCGGGGCCGGGCCAGCGCCCGGTCGGCGGGGCGGGTGGGGGGTACGCCCACGGGAACTCCTCGGGGATGGGTCGGGGTGGGGATCATCCTGCACCCCGGCGACCTGCGACGGCACTCCCCGGCCGGTCGGCGCGCTCCGTGCCCGACCCGGGTCGCGGCGTAACATCATTGGTCTGCCCGGACGCTTCCCGCTGGGTGGGCCGTGCCCGCCCCGCCCGCGCCGACTTCCGTCGTGTTGTGTGCGACCGTTGTCTGATACAGGATCAGCAGGGCACTCGGAAGGAGCCCGACATCACCAGCGAACTCCCGCGTCTCGCGGCGGTGACCCGGCCGCACCGGGGGCCCGGCCTGCCCGGGTCCGCCGTCGTGCCGCAGGCCGGCGTCGGGCGCCACGCCAGCCTGCCGCCGGGTGAGCGGCTGCGGGTCCTGCTGGTCGAGGACGACGAGGGCGACGCCTTCCTGGTCGGCGAGCTGCTCGCCGAGACCAATTCCATGATCGACCTGCTGGTCGCCACCAGCCTCAGCGAGGCCCGGCAGCGGGTGATGGGGGTCGACTGCGTCCTGCTCGACCTCGGCCTGCCCGACGCGCAGGGGCTGGACGGGCTGCGCCGGGTGCTGGAGATGGCGAGCGGCGCCGCGGTCTGCGTGCTCACCGGCCGCTCCGACGAGCACCTCGGCATCGTCGCGGTCGCCGAGGGCGCCCAGGACTACCTGGTCAAGGGCCAGGTCGACGGGGTGCTGCTGACCCGGGCCCTGCGCTACGCCGTGGAGCGCAAGCGGGCCGACGAGAACGCCCGCCGGCTGCGCGAGGTGGAGCTGCGCCAGGCCGAGTCCGCCCGCCTGGAGCGGGGCCTGCTGCCGCAGCCGTTGATGACCACCGACCAGGTCTCGGTGCACACCTTCTACCGCCCCGGCCGGCACGCCGCGCTGATCGGCGGCGACTTCTACGACGTGGTGCAGACCCGGCCGGACCGGATCGAGATGATCATCGGGGACGTCTGCGGCCACGGCGTCGACGAGGCCGCCCTCGGCGTCGAGCTCCGGGTGGCCTGGCGGGCCCTGATCCTCGCCGGCGTGCCGGACGAGGAGGTGCTCCCCGCCCTGGAGCAGGTGCTGATGAGCGAGCGCCGGCTCCAGGAGATCTTCGCCACGGTCGCCACCATCCGGCTCGACCTGGCGGCCAACCGCGCCACGGTGAGACTCGCCGGCCATCCGCCGCCGCTGCTGCTCAGCGGGGGCAAGGTCACCCCGGTGCCGGCCCGGGGCGGCCTGCTGCTCGGCGTACGACCGCGCCGGCCCGTGGCCTTCGACCTGGAGTTCGACACCGATGACTGGTCCCTGCTGATGTACACCGACGGCCTCATCGAGGGTCGGGTGGGCGCCGGAGACGATCGGCTGGACGTGTCCGGGCTCACCGACCTGCTCGCCGACCCCGCCAACCGGGCGGTGCCCCTGGCCGAACTGCCCGCGTGGCTGGTCGGCCGGGCCGAGCAGCTCAACGGCGGCCCGCTCGCCGACGACGTGGCCATGCTGCTGATCACCCGGGGCGGTGGCCGGTGAAGGCCTACCAGCAGGGCTGGACCCTGCGCCGTCGGGTCATCGCGCTGCTCAGCGTGGTGTTGGTGCTGCTGCTCGGGCTGGCCGCCGCGGAGGCGGCCGTGGCGGCGCAGAACCGGCAGAACATCGACGCGGTGCTGATCAAGACCGGTCCGCTCCGGGTCCAGGCGCAGCAACTGATGAGCGCGCTGCTCGACCAGGAGACCGCCGTCCGCGGCTACGCGGTGAACGCCGACCGCAACGACCTGGGCCCGTACCAGGACGGGGTGAAGCGGGAGCGGGACACCGTCGCCTCGATGGAGGCGCTGGCCGCCGACTACCCGGACGTGCGGCGTGCGCTGACGGTCGTCGAGCAGCGGGCAGAGCAGTGGCGGGCGAACGTCGCCGAGCCGGTGATCACCACCACTGAGCGCTCCGGGCCGGCCGCCGGCCGGGCGCTGATCACCGACCAGACCCGGCAGCAGTTCGACGGCATCCGGAGCGCGGTGGATGGCCTCCAGAACGAGATCCTCGTCGTCCGGCAGCAGACCGCGGACGAGGTGAGCACCACCAGCAATGTGCTGGTGGTGCTGCTGATCATCGCGGCCCTGGTGGTCGCGGTGGCCGGCGCGGTGATGCTCCTCTCGCTGGACCGGATCCTGATCCGGCCGCTGGCCGGGCTGGTCGGCCAGGTGCGGGAGGTCGCCGCCGGCGACTACCGGCACCACATCGAGGGCTCCGGCCCGCCGGAGTTCCGCCGGCTCGCCGACGACATCGACGTCATGCGGCAGAAGATCGCCCGGGAGCTGGACGAGGTCCGCGAGGCCCGGGAGCGGATCGAGTGGGTCAACAGCCAGCTCCAGAAGCAGGCCGAGGAGCTCACCCGGTCCAACCGTGACCTGGAGCAGTTCGCCTATGTCGCCTCGCACGACCTGCAGGAGCCGCTGCGCAAGGTGGCCAGCTTCTGCCAGCTCCTCCAGCGGCGCTACGCGGGCCAGCTCGACGAGCGGGCCGACCAGTACATCGCGTTCGCCGTGGACGGCGCGCAGCGGATGCAACGCCTGATCAACGACCTGCTCGCGTTTTCCCGGATCGGTCGGCTCACCACCGGCTTCACCGAGGTCGACCTGAACAAGGTGATGGGCGACGTGGCGGCCCAGACCGAGGCCGCCCGCCAGTACGCCGACGCCGAACTCACCTGGGACGAGCTGCCGGTGATCCGCGGCGAGGAGCCGCTGCTCACCAACCTGCTGGCCAACCTGGTCAGCAACTCGATCAAGTTCCGCCGCCCGGACGTGCCGCCGAAGGTGCACGTGTCGGCCCGGCTGGTCGACGACGAGTGGGAGTTCACCTGCCAGGACAACGGCATCGGGATCGAGCCGGAGTTCGCCGACAAGATCTTCGTGATCTTCCAGCGGCTGCACTCCAAGGACGCGTACCCGGGCACCGGGATCGGCCTGGCGATCGTCAAGAAGATCGTGGAATACCACGGCGGCCGGGTCTGGGTGGACACCGACACCGAGGAGGGCACCGCGATCCGGTTCGCCCTCCCCGCGCTGCCCGAGGACGTCGAGGCGGCGCGGGCGGCGGCCGGTGAGGAGTCGACCGGGGAGCCGGAGTCGACCGCCGACGGTGCGGATGGCACCCTGACGGCGGCGCCCGTCGGCCGGCAGGCGGACGGCGCGGAAGGCGGGGACACGCCGGCCGAGGCGGCCGGGGGGACAACGGGTGGCATGAGGGAGACGGTGGGATGACCGCACCGGCGGACGGCAAGAGCCCGATCGAGGTGCTGCTGGTCGAGGACGACCCGGGCGACGTGCTGATGACCCAGGAGGCGTTCGAGGAGCACAAGCTCCGCAACCGCCTCACGGTCGTCTCCGACGGCGCCGAGGCTCTCGCCTACCTGCGGCGCGAGGGCCAGTACGGGGACGCGGTGACCCCCGACCTGATCCTGCTCGACCTGAACCTGCCCCGCCGGGACGGCCGGGAGGTGCTGGAGGAGATCAAGCAGGACGAGCAGCTCTGCCGGATTCCGGTCGTGGTGCTCACCACCTCCCAGGCCGACGAGGACATCCTGCGCAGCTACCAGCTGCACGCCAACGCCTACGTGACCAAGCCGGTAGACTTCGAGCGCTTCATCGCGGTGGTCCGCCAGATCGACGAGTTCTTCGTCAGCGTGGTCAAGCTGCCCCCGCGTGGCTGACCGGCTGCTGGACGACGTCGGCGCGCTGCTGCGGGAGGCCGCGGCCGAGATCGTGGTGCCGATGTTCCGACGGCTCGACGACGCGGACATCTCGGAGAAGGCACCCGGCGAGGTGGTCACCGTCGCCGACCGACAGGCCGAGGCGTTCATCTCCGAGCGGCTGCGGCGGCTGCGCCCCGGCTCGGTGGTGGTCGGCGAGGAATCCGTCGCCGAGGATCCGGGCCTGCTGCGGCACCTGCGCGGCACCGGTGACGTCTGGCTGGTCGACCCGGTTGACGGCACCTCCAACTTCGCCGCGGGCCGGCGCCCGTTCGCCCTGATGGTGGCGCTGCTGACCGACGGTGTGCCGGCCGCCTCCTGGGTCTACGACCCCTTGGACGGGACGATGGCCGTGGGCCGCGCCGGCGCCGGGACCCGGCTGGACGGCGCACCGGTACCCGCCACCCGCGCGCTGCCGGAGCTGGGCGCGCTGCGCGGCACCGCGATGACCCGGTTCCTCCCGCCGGACGCCCGGCGGACCGCCGAGGAGGGCGGCGCGCGCATCGGCGAGCTGCTGCCCGGCCAGCACTGCGCCGGCCGGGAGTACCTGGACGTGCTCACCGGAGCCCAGCAGTTCGTTCTCTTCTGGCGCACCCTGCCCTGGGACCATGCCCCCGGCACGCTGCTGGTCCGTGAGGCCGGCGGGGTGGCCCGGCGCTTCGACGGCACCGACTACCGCCCGGGCGACGACGGCCGGGGCCTGCTGGTGGCGGCCAGCGGCGAGATCTGGGACGAGGTCCGGTCGGCGCTGCTCGACGGCTGAGGCGGCTCTCCCCGGGGCCCGCGACGGCCATGATCGTCACGCCGGAGCGACCGCGTCGGCACACTGCGTCGACATTCGGCGACGTCCGAGGTCGGGGGCCCGGTCCGACGGGCGTGGTCCGGTATCGTGACCGGCGGTTTCGCCAGCAGGCCGCCGTCCGGGGCCGGCGGAACCGCCGCCGCGCAGAGTTCGTCCGGGGGGCCGGCGGTCGACGGAAGGACGCCTTCGTGCCCAGGACCAGGCTGATCCGGCGGCGAGCCCGCCGGCCGTTGCTCGCCCTGCTCACCGCGACGGCCCTGCTGCTCGGCGCGGGTCTCGCCCCGGCCGCGCCGGCGGCCGCCGCGCCCAGCCCGAGCGCGCCCGACGAGGGTGGCAGCAAGCAGCTCCGGGCGGCTCTCGAAGCGGCGGCGAAGGGGCACATCGAAGCCAAGGCCCGCCTCGACAACTCCAAGCGCCGGCAGGTGGCGCTGACCGCGCAGCTCAAGCAGCTCGAGGTACGCCTGGTCGAGCTGACCGCGCAGGTGGGCGAGGTGGCCGCGCAGTCGTACCGGGTGGGTCGGCTGACCCCGGTGTCGATGCTGCTGGCCAGCTCCGACCCGAACGCCTTCCTCAAGCGGGCCGCCGAGCTGGACGTGATGGCCCAGCGGGACAGCAAGCGGCTGCACGACCTGAGCGAGGCGAAGGCCGAGGCGGCCCGGGCCAAGCTGGCCCTCGACGGCGAGGTCCGCGAGCAGCAGAAGCAGCTCGCCATCCTGGCGAAGAAGAAGCGGGACGCCGAGGTCGCGCTGGCGAAGGTGAGTTCCGGCAGCGGCTCCGGCTTCGGCGGTGGCTCCGCCTCGGCCAGGCCGGCCCCGCGCAACCCGGACGGTTCCTGGCCGTCGGAGTCCTGCTCGGTAAACGACCCGACCACCTCCGGCTGCATCACGCCGCGCACCCTGCACATGCTCGAGCAGGCCAAGGCGGCCGGCTACAAGCGCTACGTGTCCTGCTACCGCAGTGGCGGCGACGGCGAGCACCCCAAGGGGCGGGCCTGCGACTTCGCCGCCGCCAGCGGCGGCTTCGAGAACGTCTCGGCCACCGGCGGGGACAAGGCGTACGGCGACAGCCTGGCCAGCTGGGCCAAGAACAACGCCAACCGCCTCGGCATCATGTACGTCATCTGGTATCGGCAGATCTGGATGCCGAACACCGGCTGGCGGGCGTACAGCGGGGGCGGCAGCCCCGCCGCCGACCACACAAACCATGTTCACATCTCGATGTACTGAGCCGGGTGCCCGGGAACGCTGCGTACCATCGCGACGGTGAGCAGCACATCGTCCGACGTCACGGTGGAGTCCGCGCCCGCCGCGCCGACCCCGCCACGGGCCCTGCCGAACGGGCTCGCCGCGTTCCTGGTCTTCCTCTCCAGCGGGGCAGTGCTGGTGCTGGAGACCGTCTCGCTCCGCCTGGTCGGCCCGTACGTCGGGGTGACCCTCCAGGTGACCAGCTCGGTCATCGGCATGGCGTTGGGCGCCATCGCGTACGGGGCGTGGATGGGCGGGTGGCTGGCCGACCGGCGGGACCCGCGCACCCTGCTCGCCCCGGCCCTGGTGCTGGCCGGCATCGCCACCGCGGTCACCCTCCCCGTCGTCCGGTACGCCGGTGAGGTGCTGCGCGGCGGCGCGGCGAGCGGGATCCTCCTGCTGACCGCGCTGGCCGTGCTGGTGCCCGCGGGGCTGCTCGCCGCGGTGACCCCGCTGGTGGTGAAGCTCCAGCTCGCGGACCTGCGCCGGACCGGCCAGGTGGTCGGGCGGCTCTCCGGCATCGGCACCCTCGGCGGGATCACCGCCACCCTGGTCACCGGTTTCGTGCTGGTGGCCGCGCTGCCCAGCACGGTGATCGTGCTCGGGCTGGGCGCCGTGCTCGGGGTGACCGGGCTGGTGCTCGGGGCGTACCTGCGCCGGGGGGCGGGGGCCGGGCTGCCCGGTCCGGGCCGGGCGAAGGCGGCCCTGGCGGTGCTCGGCCTGGCCGGGGCCGGCCTCTCCGCGGTCGCCCCGAATCCGTGCGACGTCGAGACGGCCTACCACTGCGCGCGCATCGAGGTGGACGAGCAGTGGACGCAGGGGCGGACGCTCTTCCTCAACTCCGCCGAGCACTCGTACGTCGACCTGGCCGAGCCGACCCGCCTGAAGTACGCGTACACCCAGTGGATCGGCCTGGTGGCCGACGAGGCCGCGCCGAAGGGGCAGCGGCTGGACGCCCTGCACCTCGGCGGTGGTGGCTTCACCATTCCGCGCTACCTCGCCGCCACCCGACCCGGCACCGACAGCCTGGTCTTCGAGATCGACGGCGAGCTGGTCGAGCTGGACCGGCGGGAGCTGGGCGTGCGGACCGGCCCGGAGCTGACGGCGAAGATCGGCGATGCGCGGGTGCTGCTCGGCGCCGAGCCGACGGACAGCCGGGACTTCATCGTCGGCGACGCCTTCGGCCATCTGGTCGTGCCGTGGCACCTGGCGACCCGGGAGATGGCCGCCGACATCCGGCGGGTGCTCCGCCCGGGCGGCAGCTACGTGCAGAACGTCATCGACTACCCGCCGGGCAGGTTCATCCGGGCCGAGCTGGCCACCGTCGCGGCCGAGTTCCGCAACGTCGCGCTGATCGCCCCGCCGGGGGCGATCGCCGGCCGGTCCGGCGCCAACTTCCTCATCGTCGGCTCGGACGCGCCGCTGCCGCTGGCCCGGCTGACCGACGGGCTGCGCGGCCTGCCGGAGCAGGCGGTGCTGCTGCAGGGCGACGAGCTGGCCGCGTTCGTCGGGGACGCCATGGTGCTGACCGACGATTACGCCCCGGTGGACCAGCTCCTCGCGACCGCCTAACGGGTGACTTTTCTGACCGATTCCGACCCATCAGGTGTACGACCGCTCACCCCGGGCAACAGCACCGACCATGGGTGCAGCGGAACGGGGCGGCGCGCAGCTGCTGGGTGAGCGATACCGGCTGGTCGAGCAGCTCGGTGCGGGCGGCATGTCGGTGGTCTGGCGCGGCTACGACGAGGTGCTGGGCCGGCAGGTGGCGGTCAAGGTGCTCGCCTCCCGGCTGGCCAGCGACAAGGCGTTCCGGCACCGGATCCGGATCGAGGCGCAGTCCGCCGCCCGGCTCTGCCACCCCAACATCACGAACGTGTACGACTACGGCGAGTCGGTGCAGGTCGGGCTGACCGTGCCGTACGTGGTGATGGAGCTGGTGGACGGCGGCCCGCTGAGCAGCCGGCTCGGTCGCGGCGGGCAGCTGCCCTGGCGGGAGGCGGTGACGATCGGCGCGGAGGTGGCGTCGGCGCTGGCCGCCGCGCACGCCCGGGGCGTGGTGCACCGGGACGTCACCCCGAACAACGTCATGCTCACCTCGACCGGGGTGAAGGTCGTCGACTTCGGCATCTCGGCGCTGGTCGGGGAGAGCGAGAAGGGCCCGGACGGCACGCTGCTCGGCACGCCCGCGTACCTGGCGCCGGAGCGGCTGGACAACGGCCAGGTCTCCCCGGCCACCGATGTGTACGCGGTCGGCCTGCTGCTCTACCGGATGCTCACCGGCCGGCTGCCCTGGCAGGCCAGCACCACCACCCAGATGCTCCGGGCGCACATGTACAACCAGCCGGACCCGATGCCCCCGGTGGTCGGGCTCCCGGACGAGGTGCAGCAGCTGGTCGGGCGCTGCCTGGCCAAGCGTCCCGAGGACCGGCCGGCGACCGCCGAGGTGGCCCGCGCGCTCGCCGAGGCGGCCGGGATCGCGGCGATCGTGCCGGTCTCCCCGGCGCTCGGCCGGTTCGACCCGGCGCTGCTGGAGAACGCGGGGACGACCATCCTGCCCTGGTCGTCGGAGACCGACGCGCTGCCCTTCTCCGCCATCCGCACCCGTACCCGGAAGGCGGCGGCCCGTCGGCGCCGGGTGGAGGCGGGGGTGGCGGCCGCGGGTCTGGTCGCGGTCACCGCCGCCCTGTGGGGGGTGACCGCGAAGAGTTCGGCCAGCGGCGGGGTCGAGCCGACCGAGGCGCGGATCGCCCTGCCCCAGCCGATCTCCTGCGCGGTCGACTACGTGCTGCGCCGCGACTCCGGCAAGGACTTCACGGCGGAGCTGACCCTGACCAACACCGGCGACCGGGAGCTGCGCGACTGGACGATGAGCTTCGCCTTCCCGGGCCGGCAGACGGTGACGACGACCGAGCCGACGGTCCTCCAGCAGGGGCGCAACGTGCAGCTCCTGGCGCCCGCGGCGGATCCCGCGCTGGCCCCGGGGGCGTCGAGGAAGGTCTCGCTGACCGGCCGGTACACCGGGGTGAACCCGCTGCCGGTGGAGTTCAAGGTCGGTGACAGCACCTGCGGCGTGCAGGTCTCCGGGCTGGCCGGGTCGACGCCGACCACCGCACCGCCGTCGGCGGCCAGCGCGACGCCGAAGAGCGCCACGCACAGTTCGAGCGGCTCCGGCAGTCGGGCGAAACCCGAGAAGTCCCGTAAGGGCAAGGAGGACGGCAAGGGAAAAGGTCGGTGAAGCAGCCGAAGGGGGGTGGTCACGGCGGTAAGGGCAAGAAGTGAGGCGTGGCCGGGATTGGTTCAGCCGAGCGAGGCGAAGCGCTGCACCTGCCCGATGCTGCCCTCCACGATGAGCACGCTGCCGCGTTGCAGCACGGTGTCCGGGCCGGCGTAGCGGAACCGTTCGCCGGGGAGCTTCGCGCCGACCACCATCACTCCGTACCGGTCCGCCGGGGCCAGTTCGCGCAGCAGCCGCCCCACCATCGCCTCCGGTACGCGTACCTTGGCGATGGCCAGCTCGTCGTCGAACTCGATGAAGTCCAGCATCCTGCTGACGATCAGGTGAGCCACCCGCTCGGCGGTCTCCGCCTCGGGAAAGATCACGTGGTGCGCGCCCACCGAAGCGAGGATCTTCGCATGCTTCTCCGAGGTGGCCCGGGCCCAGATCTGCGGGATGCCCAGCTCGGTCAGGGCCAGCACGGTCAGCACGCTTGCCTCCACGGAGGCGCCGATGGCCACCACCACCCGCTGGAAATCCGCCACGCCGACCTGGCGGAGCGCGTTCCCCTCGGTGGAGTCCGCCTGCACCACCCGCTCCAACTGGGACGCCCAGCGCTGAACCCGCTCCTGACTGCCGTCGATGGCCAGCACGTCGTGATCGAGATGCAGCAGCGAGCCGGCCAGGCGGGAGCCGAACCGGCCGAGGCCGATCACTGCAATGCTGCTGTCGTCCGTCTTCCTAGCCGACAATGGGTTGCTCCTCCGGGTAGCGGTACATGCGTCGCCGGGTGTTCAACGCGATTGCGGACCCGAGGGTGAGCGGCCCGACCCGGCCGATGAACATGAGCGCGGTCAGCACGTACTGGCCGGGCTCCGGGAGTTGCTGGGCGAGGCCGGTGGAGAGGCCGGTGGTGCTGAACGCGGAGGTGACCTCGAAGAGCGCGGCGTAGTAGCGGACGTTCTGGGTGAGCAGGATCAGCCCGAGCGTGCCGCCGACGACCAGGGCCACGCTGAGCAGCGCCACCGTCAGCGCCTGCCGCTGGCTGGCCGTGGCGACCCGCCGGCTGCCCACCGTCACGTCCGGCTCGCCGCGCAGCTCCGCCCAGATGACGAAGGCGAGCAGGAAGAACGTGGACACCTTGATGCCACCGGCGGTGCTGGCACTGCCGCCGCCGATGAACATCAGCACGATGAACAGCGGATAGCTCTCCTCGCTGAGGTGGTCGATGTTGATCACGTCGAAGCCACCGGTACGGCTCAGGGCGATCTGGGTGAACGAGGCCAGCACCTTTCCCGCGACGTCGTAGGTGCCGATGGTCGCGGCATTGGTCCACTCAGCGAGCAGCAGGAAGCCGAAGCCGAACGCGATCAGCACGAGGCTGCCCCAGATGGTCAGCTTGGTGGCGACCGCCCAGCCCGCCGGCCGACGCCACTCCCGCACGGCCTCGAAGAGCGCCGGGAAGCCGAGGCCGCCGATGATCGCGCCCAGGCCCAGCGGCAGCGCCACCCACGGGTCGCGGGAGAAGGCGACCAGGCCGTCGGAGTACAGGGCGAAGCCGGCGTTGTTGAAGGCCTGGATGGAGTGGAAGGTGGCGGACCAGAGCGCCTGCTCCGGCGGGTAGTGGTAGGCCCACCAGAGCCGGCCGGCGATCACGGCGGTCATCACCGCCTCGGTGGCGAAGACCGTCGCGGCGATCCGGATCAGCAGCCGACCGACGTCGCCGACGCCGAACTCGGCGGTCTCCGCCTGCACCAGCAGTCGATTGCGCAGGCCGAGCTGCCGGGACACCACCAGGATCACCAACGCGGCGACGGTCAGGATGCCCAGGCCGCCGAGCTGGGTGAGCACGGTGATCATCGCCAGCCCGAAGTCGTTCCAGTAGTTCGGCGTGTCGTTGATCGCCATGCCGGTGACCGAGACGGCCGAGGTGGAGGTGAAGAGCGCGGTGACGAACGGGGTGTAGTAGGCCTCGCTGGTGGCCCAGGGCAGCATCAGCAGGCCGGTGCCGAGCAGGATCACCGCCAGGAACCCGAACGGCACCAGCCGTACGGGGTTGCGGAGGAGGCGGCGCACGAGGTCATCTTCCGTCCGGAGATTCACCGGCAGGTCAGGAACCGACCAACTGCCGGTCAACCGCAGCCGGTCTGCTGGGCGTACCCATCGATGACAGGAGACCGCGTTGCGACGTACCCTTTCCGCCCTCGGCGTGGCCGGCGGGCTGCTTGCGGCGGCCGTGGTGGCGCCGACCGTGGCGGCCCAGGCCGACCCGGATTCGCGTGCCGAGCGGTCGCCCGCGGCGCACCGGCCCATCGTGATCGGCCACCGGGGCGCCAGCGGCTACCGGCCGGAGCACACCCTGGCGGCCTACCGGTTGGCGATCCGGATGGGCGCCGACTACATCGAGCCGGATCTGGTCTCGACGAAGGACGGCGTGCTGGTGGCCCGGCACGAGAACGAGATCTCCGGTACGACGGACGTGGCCGCGCACCCCGAGTTCGCCGCCCGGAAGGCGACCAGGACCATCGACGGGGCGCCGGTGACCGGCTGGTTCACCGAGGACTTCACCCTGGCCGAGCTGAAGACGCTGCGGGCCAAGGAACGGCTGCCCCAGGTGCGGGTGGCCAACACCGCGTTCGACGGGCAGTTCGAGATCCCGACCTTCCAGGAGGTCATCGACCTGGCCCAGGCCGAGTCCAGGGCGCGGGGCCGGACCATCGGCGTCTACCCGGAGACCAAGCACCCCAGCTACTTCGCCTCGATCGGGCTGCCGCTGGAGGAGCCGCTGGTCGAGGTGCTGCGCCGGAACGGGCTGACCCACCGCAACGACCCGGTCTTCATCCAGAGCTTCGAGATCGCCAACCTGTGCAAGCTCGACGGCATGACCGACGTGCGGCTGATCCAGCTCATGGACGCCGCCGGCCGGCCGTACGACTTCACCGCCGCGGGCGACCCGCGCAGCTACGCCGACCTCGCCTCCGCCGCCGGCCTGCACTGGGTGGCCGGGTACGCCGACGGCGTCGGCCTGAACAAGAACCTGATCGTGCCCCGGGACGCCACCGGCAAGCTCCTCGCCCCGACCACGGTGATTCGGGACGCGCACCGGGAGAGGCTGCTGGTGCACGCCTGGACGTTCCGCGCCGAGAACCAGTTCCTGCCGGCCGACTACCGGATCGGCGCCGACCCGAATGCCCGCGGCGACATCACCGCCGAGTACGAGCTCTTCTTCGGCCTCGGCCTGGACGGCGCCTTCGCCGACCAGCCGGACACCGCCGTCGCCGCGCGCGCCGGCCGCTAGACGGCGTCCGCGCCGGGCGACTCGGGGCCCGGCGCGGCCGCTCCTGCGACGTGGGGTGCCTCGGACCTGTCCGGGCGCCCCACGTCGCGTTTTTCGCCGGGCATCGGTGGGCGGCCGGCGCACGCTCGGGCCGGCGCGGCCATCCCCGCCGCCGGGAAGTGCTCGGGTACGGCGCTACCAACCGGATGCCGCCCTGCCGCTCGCCGGCTCGGCTCCGGTTGGGCGAGGTGGGCGCTGGCGGAAGGTGTCTCCGTCAGCGCCTTTCGAGCTGACATCACCAACGACTCAAGCGGGCCCGCCCGGTCCCGTGCTCGTCTCCGCGGTCCGGTTCGAACCGGAAGCAGTGGTGCCGAGGCTGGCGGAGGCCACTACATCCAGGGTCGAGAACGTCTCGGAAGACAGCCCCGGTTCGGTGTGAGTCGTTTACGACATCAGCTCGACAGGGGGCGAGGAGGTTACTGTCCGGGCCGCTCGGCCACGTAGGTGCCGCGCCCCGGCTGGCCGGTGATCAGTTCCCGGTCGTGCAGGAGCGACAGGGCCCGCGAGGCGGTGTTCATGTGGACGCCGTAGGCCTCGGCCAGCTCGCGGGTCGACGGCAGCTTGTCGCCGGGCTTCAGCTCGCCACTCTTGATCTTCGCGGTGAGGTCGTTGGCGATCGTTCGGTAGGGCGGTTCCGCTGTGGGCATGGTGAGGACTCCGGTTGGTTCGGCGTCCTCGATCATGCCGAACTTACATCAGTAACTGCAACAAGCTGTCGACACGTCGCAAGCAGAGGGTCGACCTACACAAGCATTTTGTGTAGCCTCACGATGTCCGGCTCCGGTTGGTTCGGCAAACCCTCGGAGTTCGGACCCAGAGGTGGGCTCCGGGGTCGTACCGCCGACTTGGGCTGCGGTCGCGGGGCCGGGCGGCCCGGCCGCGTCCCCTATCTGCGGGCGGGCCGCCTTCCAGGTCCGGTGAGGAGGGTGTCGGTGCGCAACGTGCTCGACCTGTTCCGATCGCGGCCGAGCGCCGCGAGCAGGCCGCCGAACGGCGGCTGGTACCGCTCGGAATCCTGCCGTCCGCTCAGCCCGGGCCAGGTCCGGGAGCGGCACTTCCGTACCGTGCGGCGCGGGCTGGACCCGGAGGAGGTGCACGCCTTTCTCTACCGGGTGGCCGGTGACCTGGCGCTGGCCCGCCGTGAACTGGCCCGGACCGCCGAGGAGAACGTGCGGATCAAGCGGGCGCTGCGGAGCTGGCAGTCCCGGTTCACGCCGGGAGCGGGCTGGTGACCCGGGAGCGGTTCGTCGTGCACCTGCCGGTGCTCGCGACCGACCTGGACGGGGCGCGCCGCTTCGCCCGGGCCATCTGCCGGGCGCTCGGCTTCCTGGCCGACGTGGACCGGCCCGGCACGACCGTGTCGACCGAGGACGCCCAGTCCGTACGGCACTGGGTGTGGTGTGACCGGTTGCTCGACGGCGGCCGCCGCTGCCCACTCCCGGCCGACCACGACGGCGACTGCGGTCCGCCCCGGCGGTGGCGGGCCGCGACACAGCGGCACCCGGGCCGGTGGTGACGGCGGCCACCGGGAGTGGGGGAGCCGCCCACCGGTGGCGAGCGGTTGTAACAGCCGGCCACCCTCCCTGGATCACTTGTGTGTTTCGGCCACATAGCCCGTGGGTGACGTCACTTCTAGCGTGAGCCGACAACTGACATTCCCCTGTCCCCACCTGGAGTCGCAATGACGATCCGGCACACGCGACGGGTGTTCCTTTCCGCCGCCACGATGATGGCGGCCGCGCTCGCCGCCACCGCCTGTGGCAGCCCGCAGGACACCGCCTCCGGCGGCGGCGACGCCGCACCGGTCAAGGTCGGCCTGGTCTACTCCCAGTCCGGCCCGCTGGCCAGCTACGGCAAGCAGTACATCGACGGCTTCAAGGCGGGCCTCGACTACGCCACCAAGGGCACCGGCAAGGTCGGCGACCGGAAGATCGAGCTGACCGAGGTCGACGACGCGGGTGACCCGGCGAAGGCGGTCTCCGCGGCCAAGGACCTGATCGGCAAGGGCACGAAGATCATCGCCGGCTCCACCGCCTCCGGCGTGGCCCTCCAGGTGGCCCCGATCGCCGCGCAGAACAAGGTCCTGTTCATCTCCGGCCCGGCCGCCACCGACGGGGTGACCGGCGCGAACAAGTACACCTTCCGCTCGGGCCGGCAGTCGTACCAGGACGTGGTGACCGCCAAGTCCTTCATCGGCGACGCCAAGGGCAAGAAGGTCGTGGTCTTCGCCCAGCAGGGCGCGTTCGGCGACGCGAACGAGGCCGCGGTCAAGGCGGTCATCGGCGGCGCCGGCGCGACCGTGAGCAGCGTGCGGGCGCCGGCCAGCGCCACCGAGTTCACCCCGTTCGCCAGCCAGATCAAGGCCGCCAAGCCGGATCTGCTCTTCGTCGCCTGGGCCGGCACCACTGCCCCGGCGATGTGGCAGACCCTCGACCAGCAGGGCGTGCTCGCCTCCACCACGGTCGTCACCGGTCTGGACATCCGCGCCTCCTGGCCGACGTTCGGCGCGGCCGGTAGCAAGATCTCCTTCCTGTCGCACTACTTCGACGGCGCCAGCGACACCGAGGCGGCCAAGGCGCTGAAGGCCAAGGTCGGCACGCTCGACCTGTTCCACCCGGACGGCTTCGCCGCCGCCCAGATGGTGGTGCGCGCCGTGCAGGAGGGCGGCGACGACGTCGACAAGATGGTCAAGGCGCTGGAGGGCTGGCAGTTCGACGGCGTCAAGGGCAAGATGACCATCCGCGCCGAGGACCACGCGCTGCTCCAGCCGATGTACCAGGCCAAGCTGACGGGCAGCGGCACCGCGTTCACGGCGGCCGCCGAGAAGACCCTGACCGGCGAGGAGACGGCCCCGCCGGTCACCCAGATGAAGGGCTGATCTGTGCTCGCCACCCGTGGTCTGACCTGGCGAATCGGTGAGGTCGCCATCGTCGACGGCGTCTACCTCGATCTCGCGCCCGGGGAGTTCCTCGGCGTGATCGGGCCCAACGGCGCCGGCAAGACCTCGCTGTTCAACCTGATCACCGGCCTGCGCCGGCCCACCGACGGCCGGGTCCTGCTGGACGGGGAGGACGTCACCGCCCTGCCCCCGCACCGGCGGGCCCGGCTCGGGCTGGGACGTACCTTCCAGGCGTCCTCGGTCTTCGGGTCGCTGACGGTGCGGGAGAACGTCCGGCTCGCCGTACAGGCGCACCGGGGTGGCTCGATGAAGCTGTGGCGGCGGGCGGCGGCCGACCGGGAGGTGGTCGCCGCCGCCGACGCGGCGCTCGACCGGGTCGGCCTCGCCCACCGGGGTACGGCGCTGGCCGGCACCCTGGCCCACGGCGAGAAGCGGAAGCTGGAGATCGCCCTGCTGCTCGCCGGGGAACCCCGGGTGATGCTGCTCGACGAACCGATGGCCGGGGTCAGCGCCGAGGACGTCCCCGAGCTGGTCAGCGTCATCAAGTCGCTGACCGGCGACACCGGCCGGTCGGTGCTCATGGTGGAACACCACATGGACGTGATCCTGGAACTCGCCGACCGGATCGCCGTGATGCACCACGGCGCGCTGTTGGCCTGCGACACCCCGGACACGGTGATGGCCAACGCCACCGTCCAGGAGGCCTACCTGGGGGAGTCGCTGTGACCGAACCGATCCTCTCGGTCGAGAACCTGTCGGTGCGGATCGCCGGGCTGCACATCCTCCAGGGGGTGTCGTTCGAGGTCGCGCCGACCGGGGTGACCGTGCTGCTCGGCCGCAACGGCGTCGGCAAGACCACCACCCTGCGCGCGATCGTCGGCCTGACCCCGCGCAACGGCGAGGTGCGCGGCGCCATCCGGATGGGCGCGCAGAGCCTGCTGGCCCGCCCCACCCACCGGCTGGTCCGCGGCGGCCTCGGCTATGTGCCGGAGGACCGCTGCGTCTTCGCCGGGCTCAGCGTCGCAGAGAACCTGCGGCTCGCCGAACGGCGGGGCACCACCCCGGCGTACGACAAGGTCTTCGCGCTCTTCCCGGAGCTGGACCGGCGCGGACGGCAACGGGCCGGTTCGCTCTCCGGCGGGCAGCAGCAGATGCTCGCCATCGGCCGGGTGCTGCTCAACGACAACCGGCTGCTGCTGGTCGACGAGCCGACCAAGGGGTTGGCGCCGAAGGTGGTGACCGAGGTGGCCGAGGTGCTGGAACGGGTGGCCGAGTCCGTGCCGGTGCTGCTGGTCGAGCAGAACCTGGCCGTGGTGCGGCGGCTGGCGACGGACGCGGTGGTGCTCTCCGCCGGCCAGGTGGCCTGGACCGGGAACGCCCAGGACCTGCTGCTGGAGACCGCGCTGACCAAGTCCCTGCTGGGCGTCGGCTCCGGCGAGGTGCCGGTGAGCGCGAGGAGTGAGCCGGGTTTGCGAGCCCCGCAGTCGCGAACGAAGGATGGCATGGCGTGAGCACGGTGATCCTGCTGACCCTGACCGGGCTCGGCCTGGCCGCGCTCTACTTCCTGGTCGCCTCCGGCCTCTCCCTGGTCTTCGGCCTGGCCGACGTGCTCAACTTCGCGCACGGCCTCTTCCTCGGCGTCGGGGCGTACGCGACCTGGTGGGCGGCGGGCAACCTGCCCGGGGCCGGCTCGGACGGGTTCGGGTTCGTGGTGGCGGTCGCCTTCGGCGTGCTCGCCGGGGCCCTCGTCGCGGTGCTGGTCGAGCTGGTGCTGATCCGGCCGCTCTACTCCCGCACCATCGAACAGGTGCTGGTCACCGTCGGCCTGTCGCTGGCCGGGGTGGCGCTGCTCCAGGCCACCTGGGGCGCCGACCCGCGGCCGTTCCCGCGGCCCGCGTGGACCCGCGACGTCACCTCGGTGCTCGGCGCCAACGTGCCGAACGCGGGGCTGCTGCTGATCGTGGCCGCGGTGCTGGTGCTCGGCGGGCTGCTCGCCTTCCTCCGTTTCACCCGGTACGGCCTGATCATCCGGGCCGGGGTGGAGAACCGGGAGATGGTGACCGCGCTCGGCATCGACGTGCGGAAGGCGTTCACCCTGGTCTTCGCGATCGGTGGGGCGGCCGCGGCGCTGGCCGGCGCGCTCGGCGGCGTCTACTTCGGCACCGTCTCGCCCGGGCAGGGCGGCTCGTTGCTGATCTTCGCGTTCATCGTGGTGGTGATCGGCGGCATGGGCTCGGTGGTCGGGTCCGCGTACGCGGCGGTCGCGGTGGGGCTGCTGCAACAGTTCGTCAACTACTACGGCACCTCCGGGCTGGGCGACCTCTGCGTCGTGGGCCTGCTCGCCGTGGTGCTGCTGCTGCGTCCGCAGGGCCTGGCCGGAAAGGTGGCTCACGCATGACCGAGGTGAAGAGCCCCGAGGTTCCGGCACCGCCAGCGGCGGTGCCCGACGAGCTGACCCCCGGTCACTCCCGCTGGCACGGGCTGCGCCCGTACGCGCCGCTGGTCGCGCTCCTGGTGGCGGCGATCGTGCCGTACTCGACGCTGAACCTGCCGGGCGTCTTCGATGGGCCGCTGAACTCGCCCGGCACCCTGCAACTGCTCGCGATCTGCCTGGTGTTCGGCGGCCTCGCCGCCGGGTACGACCTGCTGTTCGGGCGGACCGGGATGCTCTCCTTCGGGCACGCCCTCTACTTCGCCGCCGGCGTGTACGGCACCGACGTGCTGGTCACCCGGGCCGGGCTGCCGCTGTGGCAGGCCGCGCTGCTCACCGTCACCGGGGGGACGATCCTCGCCGCGCTGCTCGGCGCGGTGGCGCTGCGCACGGTCGGGATCGCGTTCGCCATGGTGACGCTCGCCTTCGCCCAGGTCGGGGCGATCCTGGTGGCCCGGGACTTCGGCGGGCTCACCGGCGGCGAGGAGGGACTGCCGCTGGACGTGTCCGGGCTGCCGTCGGCCCTGGTCGGGGTCGCCAACACGGTGAACCTGTACTGGCTGGCGCTGGCGTACCTGGCCCTGGTGGTCTTCGTGGTGCACCGGCTGAGCGGCTCGCCGACCGGGCGGGTGCTGGCCGGGCTGCGCGACGACGAGCGGCGGATCGGGGTGCTCGGGCTCGACCCGTACCGGTTCAAGCTGGTCGCGTTCACCCTGGCCGGCGGCCTGGCGACCGGCGGCGGCGCGGTCTACTGCCTGATCGTGGGCGGCGCCTCGCCGCACGTGACCTCGTCGGAGCTGACCCTGTCGCTGCTGGTCATGGTGGTGCTCGGCGGCCCGGGCACCCGGTGGGGTCCGGTGCTCGGCGGCATCCTCTACATGTACCTGGACCACCGCCTCACCGCGTTCGGCAGCAGCGCCGCGGTGGACAACCTGCCCGCGGTGCTCAGCCACCCGCTGTCCCAGCCGCTCTTCGTCCTCGGCACCGTCTTCATCCTGGCGGTGTACTTCTTCCCCGGCGGCCTGGCCAGCCTCCGCTCCCGCCTGTCCCCGCTCCGCACCGCCCTCCGTCGCCGCTGACCCGACGCTTTCCCGCCTGTTGACCAAGAAGTTTGCGTCACGATTCGGCCGTAGGATGACGCAAACTTCTTGATCAACGGCGCGAGGGGTGGGCCATGGGGGAGCGGTTGGCAGTGGTCAGCGGGGGCGGGACCGGGATCGGGGCCGCCGTCGCGCGAGGGCTGGTCAGCGACGGGTACGACGTGCTGATCGTGGGGCGGCGGGCGGACGTGCTGCTCGGCACCGCGGAACGGATCGGGGCGGAGTGCGGGCGGCCCGAGGCGGTCAGCGCGGTGACCGCCGACCTCACCGACCCGGCGCAGCTCGCCGGGGTCGTCGAGGCAATCGGGGAGCGGACCGTCGACGCGGTGGTGAACAACGCCGGCGGCTACCTGGGCGGGCCGACCGACACCCTGGCCGACGTGGCGGCGTGGTGGCGGGCCAACCTCGACGCCAACGTGCTCACCGCCGTGCTGCTCACCGAGGCGCTGCTGCCCGCCCTGCGCCGCCCCGGCGGCCGGGTGCTCCTGATCAGCTCGATCGCCGCCCAGCGCGGCGGGGCCGGGCCGTACTCGGCGGCGAAGGCGGCGCTGCACGGCTGGGCGTACGACCTGGCCAGCCAGCTCGGACCCGAGCAGATCACGGTCAACGTGGTCAGCCCCGGCTACGTCGCCGAGACCGAGTTCTTCGGCGACCGGATGACCCTGGAGGGGCACACCAAGCGGGTCGGCGCCACCCTGGTCGGTCGGGCGGGTGTGCCCGACGACATCGCGGCCGCCGTCCGCTACCTGGTCGGCCCCGACGCCGGCTACGTCACCGGCCAGGTCCTCGGCGTCAACGGCGGCTCGGTCCTCGGCCGCTGAGAAGTAAGGAGGGGTCCCTTGTTAACGCCAGGCGTTAACAAGGGACCCCTCCTTACACCGGGACGGCGGCCCCCCGTGTGGCCGCCGTCCCTCACCGTCGCAGGGTCAGCCGTTCAGGATCTCGTACGCCAGCGCCGGCGCCTTGGTCGCCGCGCTCCCGGTCGGGGCGGTGATCTTCGAGGTGCTGCCGAAGCCGGTGTAGTTCACCACGTACCGGTACGCCTTCCGCTTGCCGGCGGCCGGCATCTCGAGCACCAGCGAGGAGAGGTGCCCGTCCGACCCGACCAGCGCGGTGAACGGCACGTGCTTGCCGGCCTCGCCGAGCGCCGCCGCCTCCCCGTCCTCCAGCGCCTTGGCCGCCTCGCCGCCGGTCACGTCGATGAACCCGGTGTACTTCCCGGGGCCCTCCTGCGCGACGGAGGTGGCCGCCTCGATCAGCGGGCCGGCGTTGCCCTGGTCCGCGCCGTCGTAACTGGGCACCCCGTCGCCGTCGTTGAGCTTGGCCCGGTCCAGCGCCAGCCACTTGTCCGGCAACTTCGGCAGGCCCGGCTGCCCGCTGAACTTCGCCTTCATCCAGATCTTCTCCTCGACGACCAGGAACGACATCTTCACGGTGACGCCGTCCTTGTCCGGGGCCATCGCCATGTTCATCTCGAACGCCTTCGCCGCCGGGTCGATCCGCCCGCGCAGGTCACTGGAGGCGTCCTTGCCGCTGAACTGGAAGGCGCCGTCGGTCTCGTCCGGGACGGCGTCGAGGAGCGCCTGCCTCGGCTCGGCGGTCGGGCTGGCGGCCGAGCTGGTGCTCGGCGCGGCGGCCGGGTCGCTCTTCGACCCGCAACCGCCGAGCAGGGTGGTGGCGGCCAACATGGCCGTGACCGTGCCCATCGTCCGTCGGACGGTTCCGACGCTGCCCGTTGCCTGTGTCATCGCATTTCTCTTTCTCATTCGCCTGGCATCTGCCGGCGACGATGCTAGCGAGCCGCCACGGCGGTTCGGCTGCCGATATGCTGCGGTCCGGCTGCCGGGCACTGCCGTCCGGCCCGCCGGGGTTGTCAGGAGCGGAAACTCGCATGTCAGGACCGAAGGTGCCGGCCGGTGGTGCGGCATGAGCCCGCCGCCTGCGCCGCTGCGATTCGCGCTCCTCGGTCCCCAGCGGGCCTGGTACGCCGACCGCCCGCTCGACCTCGGCCCCGGCAAGCAGCGCGCGGTGCTCGCCGTGCTGCTGCTCTCCGCCGGCCGGCCGGTGCCCACCGGGCAGATCGTCGACGCGGTCTGGCCGGAGGAGCCGCCTGCGAACGGCCCCAACGTCGTGCAGAAGTACGTGGCCGGGCTGCGCCGGGTGCTCGAACCCGACCGGTCCCCGCGTACGCCCGGGCAGGTGCTGACCCTCACCGACGCCGGATACCTGCTGCGGATCCCGCCGGAGGCGGTCGACGCGGTCCGCTTCGAGCGCGGCGTGCACCGGGCCCGGCAGCGGCACGCCGAGGGCCGCACCGACGAGGCGCTGGCCGAGCTGACCGGCGCCCTGGAACAGTGGCAGGGCGAGCCGTTCACCGGGTTCGCCGGGCCGTACTTCGACAGCGCCCGGCACCGGCTGGTGGAGCTGCGCGCCGTCGCCCTGGAGACCCGCGCGGAGCTGGCGCTGGAGAGCGGGCGGCACCGCGAGCTGGTGGGCGAGCTGGTCGAGCTGGTGGCCGAGTTCCCGGTCCGGGAGCGGCTGCGGCACCAGCTCATGCTGGCGCTCTACCGCAGCGGTCGGCAGGCCGAGGCGTTGGCCGCGTACCGGGAGTTCGCCGGGCTGCTCCGCGAGGAGTACGGCATCGAGCCGGGCGAGGCGCTCCAGGCGCTGCACGGGCGGATGCTCCGCTCGGACCCGGCGCTGATCGTGGTGGACGCCCACCAGCCCGCGACCGTCCCCACCTCTCGGGCGGACACCGCCGCCGTCGCTCCGGAGCCGAGCGGCGGGCCGCCGGCGGAGGACCTGCTGCCCGCCTCACCCAGGTCGGGCGTCCCGCCGGAGCCGGCCGCGCCGCCCGGGTCGGCCGTCCCACCGCCGCCGGTCGCCCAGCCCGGGCGCTTCGTCCCGGTGCAGCGGGCTGACCCGGCGGCGCTGGTTCCGCCGGGACCGGTCGGCCCGGCCGTGCCGGGCGGTGCGATTTCGCCGGCCCTCCTGGTCGGGATGCCCCCGCCGTTCGCCGCTCCTGCGGAGCGGCAGTCGCCCCGATGGGTCCCGGCCACCGCGACGGTCGTTGGCACGGCGGCCGCGCTGCTGTCGTTCGGCGCGCTCACCTGGGCGGTGGTCCTCGGCTACGCGTTGTGGCGGCGCAGTTGGCGGCTCGCGGTGGCCGGGTTCGGCTACTTCCTGCTGGTCGCCAGCCTGTTCGTCCTCGCTGTCCGGTCCGGGCCGGTGGACGAGGACGCCCCGGCCGACGGCGAGACCCTCTACTTCGTCATCGTGGTCGGGATCTGCTGGGCGGTGGGGAGCGTCCACGTGCTGCTGCTCAACCCGTTCCTGAAATCGGCGCTCGCCCGGGCGTTCGGGTCCGGCGAGCAGCGTGCCGCCGAGGAGCGGCGGGTCCGCCGGGAACAGGCCCGCCACCTGCTCCAGCACTATCCGGCCGCCCGGCACGAACTGCGTATCGGCCGGCCCGACCTGCTACGCACCTTCGACGACGGCGGTCTGGTCGACGTGAACGCCGTGCCGGACCAGGTGCTGGCCGGGCTGCCCGGACTGACCGGGGAGCAGCGCCGCCAGATCGCCGTCGACCGGTGGGCACGCGGCCCGTACGGGTCGCTGGAGGAGCTGGGCGGGCGCTGCCGGCTGCCGGTCGCGGCGACCGAACCGCTCCGGGACCTGCTGCTCTTCCTGCCACCCCCGCCGCCCCCACCCGGACCTGCTGATCCCGGGCGTGGCCCGGTTGCCTGGTAGAAATGCCGGATGAGCCAGGATCGGGTGGCCGTACGGGAGCGGGCCGAGGCGGTGCTGCGGCGGCTGGCGGGTGACCACGCCCGGCTCCGCGAGGACCAGTGGCGGGCCATCGAGGCGCTGGTGGTGGACCGGCGCCGGGTGCTCTGCGTGCAGCGCACCGGGTGGGGCAAGTCGGCGGTCTACTTCGTCGCCACGGCGCTGCTGCGGGAGGGTGGGGAGCACGGGCCCACGGTGATCGTCTCGCCGCTGCTGGCGCTGATGCGTAACCAGGTCGAGTCGGCGGCCCGGGCCGGGATCCGGGCCCGCACCATCAACTCGGCCAACCTGGACGAGTGGGACGAGATCACCGCCGAGATCCACGCGGGGGCGGTGGACGTGCTGCTGATCAGCCCGGAACGCCTCAACAACCCGGACTTCCGGGACGGCGTGCTGCCCAAGCTGGCCGCCACCACCGGGCTGCTGGTGGTGGACGAGGCGCACTGCGTCTCCGACTGGGGGCACGACTTCCGGCCGGACTACCGCCGGCTGCGTACCTTCCTCGGCAACCTGCCGGAGCGCACCCCGGTGCTGGCCACCACGGCCACCGCCAACGCCCGGGTGACCCAGGACGTGGCCGAGCAGCTGGGCGATGCGCTGGTGCTGCGCGGCACCCTCGACCGGGAGTCGCTGCGGCTCGGCGTGCTCGACCTGCCCAGCCCGGCGCACCGGCTGGCCTGGCTGGCCGACCACCTGGACGCGCTCCCCGGCTCCGGGATCATCTACACGCTGACCGTGGCGGCGGCCGGCGAGACGGCGGAGCTCCTGCGCTCGCGGGGCTGGTCGGTGGCCGCGTACACCGGGCAGGCCGAGGACGCGGACCGGCGCGCGGCCGAGCAGGACCTGCTCGACAACAAGATCAAGGCGCTGGTCGCCACCAGCGCACTCGGCATGGGCTTCGACAAGCCCGACCTCGGCTTCGTGGTGCACCTCGGCGCACCACCGTCCCCGATCGCCTACTACCAGCAGGTCGGTCGTGCCGGCCGGGCCGTCGAGCACGCCGAGGTGCTGCTCCTGCCCGGCGTGGAGGACGCCGCGATCTGGCGCTACTTCGCCTCGCTCGCCTTCCCGCCGGAGGAGCAGGTCCGGGCGGTACTGGCCGCGCTGGACACCGAGCGGCCGATCTCCACCCAGGCCCTCGAACCGGTGGTCGACCTGCGCCGGGCTCGGCTGGAGCTGATGCTCAAGGTGCTCGACGTCGACGGCGCGGTCCGTCGGGTGCGCGGCGGGTGGCTCGCCACCGGCGAGCCCTGGGTCTACGACGAGGCCCGGTTGCGCCGCGTCGCCCAGGCGCGCACCGCCGAGCAGCAGGCCATGCGGGAGTACGCGGCCACGCCCGGCTGCCGGATGCGCTACCTGCGGGAGTGCCTGGACGACGCCGGTGCCGGCGACTGCGGCCGCTGCGACACCTGCGCCGGCCCGCTGTTTACTCCCGAGGTCTCCGCCGCCGCGCTCACCGCCGCGCAGACCTTCCTCGGCCGCCCCGGCGTGGAGATCGCCCCGAAGAAGCTCTGGCCGACCGGCCTGGAGGCGGTCGGCGTACCCCTGAAGGGGCGCATCCCCCCGGCGGAGCAGGCGCTGCCCGGGCGGGCCGTGGGACGCCTCTCCGACCTGGGCTGGGGCGGGCGGCTGCGTGGCCTGGTCGGGCCGGACGCGGCGGACGGCCCGGTGCCCGACGACGTGGCGGCGGCGGTGGTCGAGGTGCTGAAGGCGTGGGCGCACGGCGACGATCCCTGGCCGCGCCGCCCGGTCGGCGTGGTCGCCGTCGGATCCCGCGCCCGTCCGGTGCTGGTCGGCTCGCTCGCCGAGCGGATCGCCGCGGTGGGCCGGCTGCCGCTGCTCGGCCGGGTCGTGCCGACCGGTCCGCCGGCGGGCGGCGGGCCGCGCGGCAACAGCGCCCAGCGGGTACGCGCCCTGCACGACGCCCTCACCGTGCCCGGTGACCTGGCCGACGCCCTGGCCGGGCTGGACGGACCGGTGCTGCTCGTCGACGACCTGGTCGACTCGGGCTGGACGATGACCATGGTGGCGCGGCTGCTCCGCCGGGCCGGCGCCCCGAACGTGCTGCCCCTGGCCCTCGCCGTCGCCGGCTGAAGTTGTCGTCGACGGCTTCAGGTCGCGGCGCGGCGTCAGACGCGCCGAGCTGAAGTTGTCGTCGACGGCTTCAGGTCGCGGCGCGGCGTCAGACGCGCCGAGCTGAAGTTGTCGTCGGGTGGCCGGGAAAAGTTCCCCGCCCGGCCGGAGTGCGAGCGCCGCCACCGTCACGGACCGTCCGCGGGCCGGCACTCCGGTCGCCGGTACCGTGGTGGCATGACCGAGCAGCGATCCGTCGTCCAGACGTACGCCGTCACCGGGATGACCTGCGAGCACTGCGTGCGGGCGGTGACCGCCGAACTCTCCGCCCTGCCCGGCGTCGACGAGGTGCGGATCGACCTGGCCGCCGGCACGGCCACGGTGACCAGCAGCGAGGCGCTGCCGATCGAGTCCGTCCGGGCCGCCGTCGACGAGGCGGGCTACGAACTGGCGGGCGGCATTGCCTGAGTCGCCGCCCGCCGTGGAGGTGTCCGCCGCCGCGGCGCCACCGGCCGGCCCGGCCGAGCCGGCCGGGGTGGATCAGAGCACGCTGCGGCTCGCTCTCGTGGTGGGCGGGCTGGTGCTCGCCGTGCTGCTCGGCTTCGGCCTGGGCCGGCTGAACCCGCCGCCCACCGCCGCCCCGGGCACCGCCCCGGTGACCGCCGGGCACACCCACGCCCCGGGCACCGGCGCGCACTCACACGACGGGGCCGACGTCACCCAGGCGGGGGGCGCGGACGCGGCCGGCCTCTCGATCAGCTCGGGCGGTTACACGCTGGCCCCGTCGACCGTGGAGTTCCCGGTCGGCCGGGCCGGGGAGCTGCGGTTCCAGATCCGGGACGAGCAGCGGCGGCCGGTCACCCGCTTCGCCGTCGTGCACGACAAGCCGATGCACCTGATCGTGGTGCGCCGCGACCTCACCGGCTTCCAGCACCTGCACCCGACCATGGCCGCCGACGGCACCTGGTCGGTGCCGCTGACCCTGCCGCAGGCCGGCGCGTGGCGGATGTACGCCGACTTCACCGCCGTGGCCGACGACGGCCGGCAGACCGCCGTCACGCTCGGCGCCGACCTGGCCGCGCCCGGCCCGTACGCGCCCCGGCCCCTGCCGGCGCCGGCCACCTCGACCACGGTCGACGGGTTCACCGTCGGCTACGAGGGCACGCCGAAGGCTGGGGAGACGGTGCCGGTGCGGTTCACCGTCCGGACCGGTGGCGCGGCCGCCGCCCTGGAGCCCTATCTCGGCTCGTACGGCCACCTGGTCGCGCTGCGTGAGGGGGACCTCGGCTACCTGCACGTGCACCCGGGGCCGCAGGCCGAGCCGGGCAGCGTGACGTTCTGGATGACCGCGCCCGGGCCGGGTCGATACCGGATGTTCCTGGACTTCCAGGTGGGCGGCGTGGTGCGCACCGCCGCGTTCAGCCTGACGGTCGGGTGAGCCGTCAGCCGGCCCGGCGGACCGGGCGGCGGGCCAGGTAGCGGAGCAGGTCGCGGATGTGGTGCTTCTCCTCCGCGGGCACACTCGGGTCGGCCAGCCGTTCCAGGATCACCCGGACGTCCGCCTCCACCGGGCCGTCCTCGCCGCGGCGGCGGGGGACCGGGCCGGCGTCGGGCAGCCCGAGCGCGCGGAACGCGGCCGCCACCGGCAGGTCGAGGGCCGCGCAGAAGCCGCGCACCTTGGCCAGCTCGGGGTAGTCCTGCCAGTCGCCGGCCAGCCAGCGGAACACGGTGGAGCGGCCCACGCCGGTGTGCGTGGCCAGGTCGGTCACCGTCCAGCCGCGTTCCTCGCGGGCATCGTCGATTGCGCGCCGTACGAAGCGCGCGAAGGCCATCTGCGGCGAAACCTCTGCGGAACCCATCCGTGGGGTCTTCCCTTTCCGCCGGAGCACCCGACTGTGCGCCATCGAGGGTAGTACGGCGGCACGCGGAAACAACTGACTGATCGGTCGGAAGGTCCCCTGGGCGGGACTCATTGATTGTCCATCATCAATTAGAGTGGGTGGACCGCCGTCGCAGCGCCGAGGAGCAGCATGTCCGAGTCGAGCCGTCCGGTGTCGTACCGTCCCGGGCCGGTCAGCCTCTTCTTCGTGGCCAAGGCCGGTCTCTTCGCCCTGGTCGGCTGGAGCTGGCTGCTGGTGTTGGTGCTCACCGGCGAGCAGGCGACCGGGGCGCACGTGCTCGCGGCGGCCTGCTCCGTGACCTTCACGCTGGTCGGGGTGGCGCTCGGCGTACGGGTGGCGCTGCAGCACAACGCCGCCGTCCGGCACGCGGAACTCAGGCGGCTGCTGGTCGACATCTCATGGAACGCGTTCACGGCCGCCGGCAACGCCGGGCAGCCGGCCAAGGTGGTGCCGTTCCCGACCGCGTCGGGCGACGGCGAGCGCCTCGGCGACGGGGTGCCCGGCCACGACCGGCGGGACCGGCCCCGGCGCCGCTAGTCCGCCGCGCCGAGCAGCGTCGACAGCCGGGGCGTGATGCCCCACTGGCCGACCAGCTCCCGATATTCGGCGCGCTGGTCGTCGGTCGGCGCGCTCCCGGTCCGCCGGGCCCGGATCAGCAGGTTCCGCGGGGTGTGTCGCGAGTCGACGAACTCCACCACCTCGGCCCGATAGCCGTGCAGCCGGAGCAGGCCGGCCCGCAGCGCGTCGGTCAGCACGTCGGCGAACCGCTCGCGCAGGATCCCCTGCCGGGTGAGCAGCTCGTACGGCGCGGGCGTGGGCCGGGCCCGCAGTTGGGCCGCCAGGTCGTGGTGGCAGCACGGGGCGGCGAGCACCCACCGGGCTTCCCACCGGACGGCGCGGGCCAGCGCCTCGTCGGTCGCGGTGTCGCAGGCGTGCAGCGCCAGCACCAGGTCGGGGGCCGGCTCGACCACCGCGTCGGCGATGGTGCCGGCCACGAAGCGCACCCGGTCGGCCCAGCCCAGCCGCTCGGCCAGCGCGGTGTTGCGCTCGCGCTGGTCCTCCCGGACGTCCACCCCGACCAGCTCGACGTCCAACCCGCGTCGGGTGAGGAACCGGTACGCCGCGAAGGTCAGGTACGCGTTGCCGCAGCCCAGGTCGACCACGCGCAACGGCCCGGTCAGGTCCTCCGGCAGGGTGGCCGACAGCGCCCGCAGGAACGCGTCGACCTGGCGGCGCTTGGCCGCCGAGCCGCCGATCTCGGCGAAGAGCGGGTCGCCCGGGTCGAGCAGCCAGTCCTTGGCCCGGTCGTGCCCGCCCGGCTCCGGAGCGGGGCGGGTCGCCGCCGCCCGGTGCACCTGCGCCTCGCCGGACTTGGTCACCCGGAGCTGGAGCGTGGTGTCGGCCGTCTCCACATGCCAGTTGCCGAACGGCTCGGCGAGCAGCGCGTCGACCGCCGCCCCCGCCTCCGCGCCGGGCGCCACGTTCCGGGTGTACGGCCGGGCGCCGTCCGAGGTGGAGATCTGCAGCCGGGGGCCGGCCTTCAGGGTGACCGGGCGCAGCTCGGCCCGGACCACCGTGGGGCGCTGCCCGCGCTGCCGGCCGGCGGCGACCGCCCGGGTCAGGGCGGGGTCGAGCAGCAACGCCCGCACCTCGGTCAGCGCGGCGTCCAGGGGTTCCGGCATCGCTCCATCATCCTTCCCGGCCTCCGGCTCCGGGCCGGGCCGGCCGTGCGTGTCTGGGCCGTGCGCCCCGCCGGGCGCGGTCCCCGAGTGCCTGTGGCCCCCTTTGCTCTGCTGCCGCGGACGCAACAGCGGGAGGCCGTGTTGCGTGTGCGGCAGCAGAGCAAAGGGAGTCGGGGAGAGACGACATCCCCCGCGCCGTCGGCGGCACGGGGGATGTCACGGGTCTCGCAGGGTCAGTCGGCGGTCGCCTCGGCCGGCGTACCGGTGCCCGAACCACCGCCACCGCGACGGCGCCGGCGGCGGCGCGGCTTGGGCGCCGACTCGCCGTCGGCGGCCGCGACGGCCGGCTCCGCGCCACCCGCGGTGGAGATCGCCGCGGTCGGCTCGGCGGCGACCACCTCGCCGGCCCGGCGGCGCCGGCGGTGGCGCGGAGTACGGGTGCCTTCCTCGGCGGACGCCTCGGTGGCCTCGCCCTCGGGCGCCGCGCCGGTGTCGCCCCCGCGACCATGGCGGCGCTCCCGGCCCCGGCCTTCGCCGCGCCGCGAGCCGCGCTCGCCGCGCCGCGACCGGCCACCGCCCAGGTCCTCCTCGACCTCGGCCGACAGGCCGGCGCGGGTGCGCTCGGCGGTCGGCAGCGTGCCGCTGATGTCCCGGGAGATGTCCAGGTCGGTGTAGAGGTGCGGGGAGGTGTGGTAGGTCTCCGGCGGCTCCGGCATGTCGAGCCCGAGGGTCTTGTCGATGATCCGCCAGCGGGGCATGTCGTCCCAGTCGACGAAGGTCACCGCGACACCGGACGCCCCGGCTCGGCCGGTGCGGCCGATCCGGTGGGTGTAGGTGTCCTGGTCCTCGGGGCAGTCGTAGTTGATGACGTGGGTGACGCCGGTGACGTCGAGCCCGCGGGCCGCCACGTCGGTGGCGACCAGGATGTCGATCTTGCCCGCCCGGAACGCCCGCAGCGCCCGCTCGCGCGCCCCCTGGCCCAGGTCGCCGTGGACGGCGGCGACCGCGAAACCGCGGAAGTCGAGGTCCTCGGCCACCCGGTCGGCGGCCCGCTTGGTGCGGGTGAAGATCATGGTCAGCCCGCGGCCCTCCGCTTGGAGGATGCGCGCCACGATCTCGACCTTGTTCATCGAGTGGGTGCGGTAGACCAGCTGCTGCGTCTGCGGCGACGGGCCCGTCTCGGCGGTGTGCCCGGCGTGGATGGTCACCGGCCGGCGCAGGAAGCGCCGGGAGAGCGCGACGATCGGGTCCGGCATGGTGGCCGAGAAGAGCATGGTCTGCCGGTCCTCCGGCAGCATCGCCAGGATCTTCTCGACGTCGTCCAGGAAGCCCAGGTCGAGCATCCGGTCGGCCTCGTCGAGCACCAGCGCGTGCACCCGGTCGAGCCGGAGGTGCTTCTGCTTGGCCAGGTCCAGCAGCCGGCCGGGAGTGCCGACCAGGATCTCGACGCCCTTGCGCAGCGCGTCGATCTGCGGCTCGTACGCGACGCCGCCGTAGATCGGCAGCACCCGGACGCCCCGGGTGCGACCCGCGGCGTCGAGGTCCTTGGCGACCTGGAGGCCCAGCTCGCGGGTGGGGACGACGACCAGCGCCTGCGGCACGCCGTCGCCGCCCTCGGCGGGGGCGAAGACGCGCTCCAGCAGCGGGATGCCGAAGCCGAGGGTCTTGCCGGTGCCGGTCGGCGCCTGGCCGATCAGGTCGACGCCGCGCAGCCCGATCGGCAGCGCGTACTCCTGGATGGCGAAGGCGCGGGTGATGCCGGCGGCGGCCAGGGCCTCGACGGTCTCCTGGCGGGCGCCGAGCTCGGCGAACGTGGGAGCCTCCGGACGGACCGGAGCGGTGGGGGCCAGTACCTGGCCTTGAGTCTGCTCGCTCATATGGATTTGGGGGTGCCCTCTCGTGGTACGCCCCTCATGTCCTCAGGGCGCGGTCGGTATGGCGCGGGCCACACGGTCGGGGGCGATACGCCGAGCCGGACCGGGCCGCACGCGCGCCGGGGATCCGGCGGTGACCAGCTCCGCTGGCCGCATCGGTGCCCACGGCAACTGTCTCATCCTACCTGAACCACCCCTGGGGAGTTCTCATTCCGGGTGACCGCCCGACGTCCGGGGGTGATTGGTGTGACCTGGACCACAGATCATCCGGACGGTAGCCTGCCCTGGTGTCCGCCCCCGACCCCGCCGTGGCCGACCTGCTCGGCCTCGTGGCGTACGGCGAGCTGCTCGCCTTCGACCGGCTTGCCGCCGACGCCCGCCTCGCCCCCGACCTGCGGCGCCGCGCGGCGCTCTGCGAGATGGCCGCCGCCGAGATCGCGCACTACCGGTGGATCGCCGACCGGATCACCGCCCTCGGCGCGACACCCGACGAGGCCATGACCCCGTACGCGGAGGCGCTCGAGGCGTACCACGACTCGACCGAGCCGAAGGACTGGCTGGAGGCGGTGACCAAGGCGTACGTGGGGGACGCGATCACCGACGACTTCCTTCGGGAGATCGCCGACGGGCTGGACGGGCCCGACCGTCAGCTCATCCTCGACGTCCTGCACGACTCGCGGTACGCCGGGTTCGCCGCCGCCGAGATCCGGGCGGCCATCGAGGCCGACCCCCGGGTGGCCAACCGGCTCTCCATGTGGGCCCGACGGCTGCTCGGTGAGGCGCTCTCGCAGGCCGGGCGGGTGGCCGCCGCCGACCGGGGCGCGCTCACCGCGCTGATCGCCCGCCGGGCCGACGTGTCGGCGCTGTTCCGCCGGCTGACCGACGCACACACCGCCCGGATGACCGCGGCGGGGCTGAACAACTGAGGTGCCGTGGCGGGTGCCCCCCGCCACGGCGACCCGGCAGGGAATCAGCGGACGGTGAACCCGACCGCGCGGGGCGCGGCCTCCGCGATCTCGACGTAGGCGACCTTGCCGACCGGCACGATGACCCGCCGGCCCTTCTCGTCGGTCAGGGAGAGGGTGCCCTCACCCTTGGCGACGGCGTCGGTCACGATCTGCTCGATCTCGGCCGGCGACTGCGCGCTCTCCAGGACCAGCTCCCGCGGCGCGTACTGCACGCCGATCTTGACCTCCACTGTGCCTCCTCAACTGGGGCGAAAGTGCCGCCGTGAGAAGGCTATCCGATCTGACGGGCCGATGTTCAGGCTGACTCACCTTGCAGCGGGAAGCTGGCGATGCCCCGCCAGGAGAGGGCCGCGACCAGCGCCTCGGCCTCCGCCTTGGGCACCTGCCGGCCGCCCGCCAGCCAGAACTGGGCGGCCGTCTCCGCCGTGCCGACCAGGCCGGAGGCGAGCAGCTCGGCGTGCGCCCGGCTCACGCCGGTGTCCGAGATGATGGTGTCGGTGATCGCGGCGATGGAGCCCTGCTTGACCCGCTCCACCCGCTGCCGGACGGCCGGGTCGTTGCGCAGGTCCGACTCGAAGACCAGCCGGAACGCTTCGCTCTCGTGGTCGACGAAGTCGAAGTAGGCGCGCACCGAGGCGCCGACCCGCTCCTTGTTGTCGGTGGTGCTGCGCATCGCGTCGTGCACCTTGGCCACGATGGCGTCACAGTGCGTGTCCAGCAGCGCCAGGTAGAGCTCCATCTTGCCCGGGAAGTGCTGGTAGAGCACGGGCTTGGAGACTCCCGCCCGCTCGGCGATGTCGTCCATCGCGGCGGCGTGGTAGCCCTGTGCGACGAACACCTCCTGGGCGGCCGCGAGCAGCTGCTTGCGCCGGGCCGAGCGGGGCAGGCGGGTGGGCCGGCCGGCGGTCTGCGCACCGTTCCCCACAGCGGTCATGCGAACCTCCGAGTTTCTTCGTACGAGCCGGCACTTAATCACCCGAACCGGTCCGGGCTCCTGAACCCGGACCGGAATTGGCCCGCCGCTGTAACTTATCGCCACTGTCACCACACGGTAGCCTCAGCGGGGGCGACCAAGGAGCGCGCGGTGAGTGAAACAGGGCAACCCGGAGCCGCCACCCCGGGAGAGCACGGCGACGGGACGGGTCGACAGGACGACCTGGCCCGCACCGGCAGCGGGTGGGCGCCCCCGGCGACCGGTTGGGCCCGGGGCGCGCAGGCGTCCGGCGGCTGGCCCCGGTCCGACCTCACCACCGGCTGGGGCGCCTCGTCCCCGCGCCACGGCGATCTTCCGGCCCCGCTGCCGGGGCTGCCCGTCGAGGAGCCGTCGGCCCGGGTCAACGGCCGACACGTCAACGGCGTGCCGCACGCCGGGGAGGAGTCGCCCGTGACCCACCAGGCGCCGGTGAGTGCCCCGCCCGTCGACGAGCCGCGTCGGGAGCCCGACGACGACCGACTGGTCCTACCGGCCCAGCGGCCGGCGCCCGCGGTGGAGCAGCCGACCGCCGACGCGGAGTCCGGGCCGGCCCGGCACGCCTCCGACGAGCCGCCCACCGGGCGGGCGTCCCGGTGGGCCGAGGGTGGCGTCCCGTCGTCCGCGCCGCCGGCCCTCCAGGTGCCGCCGGTGGGCGCCGCCGCCTCCGGCTTCGAGGTCCCGCCCGGATTCCACGCCCCCACCGCCGACCGGCCCGCCGCCGAGCAGCCCCCGTCCCTCTCCCACGGCTGGGCCGACCGGTTCGCGGACGAGTCGCCTTCGCTCTCCCGGGGCTGGGCCGACCGCCCGTCGTCCGCGCCCCCCGCCCAGCGGGACGCGGGCCCGGCCGACGAGCGCCGCGTTCCGGCCGAGGAGCCGCGGGTCGACGCCGACGACCGGCACACCGGGCGGGCGGACGAGCGTCGGGCGGCGTCGGCCGAGGAACCGGAGTGGGCCGCCCCGAACTGGAATCGGCCGAGCCTGGGCACCGGCTGGGCGCCGGCCTGGGCCCGGGAGGACGGGTCCGCCGGTCGCCGGGCCGCCGCCGAACCGGAGCCGGTCGGCCGTCGCGCCGCCGCCGAGGCCGAGCTCCCGGCCGACGCCTCCCGGAGCCGGGACGAGCCGGTGGGCCGCCGGGCCGCCGAGAACCAGGTGCCGGGCCGGGAGGACGGGCCGGTCGGTCGCCGGGCCCGCGACGAGCGGGCCGTCGAGTGGGCGCCCGAGCCGGCGCGGCCGTTCGAGCCGCCGCGAGCCGAGCAGCCCCCGGCGTACGAGCCGCCGCGAGCCGAGCCGGCCCTGGCGTACGAGCCGCCGCGAGCCGAGCAGGCTCCGGCGTACGAGCCGCCGCGGGCGGAGCCGGCCCCGGCGTATGACCCGCCGCGAGCCGAGCAGTCCCCGGCCTACGAGCCGCCGCGGGCCGAGCCGGCGCGGCCGTACGAGCCGGTGCGCGCCGAGCGGAACCCGGCGTACGAGCCGTCCCGCGCCGAACCGGCCCGACCGTACGAGGTGCCCCGGAGCGGGGAGCCGCACCCGGTGCCCGAGCCGGCCGCCCGGGAGGTCCCCGAGCGCCCCTCCTGGGCCGGGCCGCCCGTCCCGGTGACCCCGTTCAGCGCTCCGCCGCACGCCGCCCCGACCAGCGCCCCGCCGGTTCACCGCGAAACCCCCGCCCCCGCCTCGCCCGCCGCGTACCCCCCGCCGTCCGCCGGGTATGCCCCGGCCGGCGGGGTCCGGCGGGCCGAGGAGCGCGACGGCCTGGCGTACCGGCCGCGGAGCGCGGCCGAGGAGAGCCCCGCCGCGCCGCCGACCGCTGCCGGTCCCGCCCCCGTGACGAGCGGGACGGCCCGTTTCGACCGCACCCCCACGCCCGCTCCGACGAGCGCGCCTCCCTACGCGGCCCGCCGGTCCGCCCCCGAACCGGTGCCGCCGGCCGAGCCGGTCGCCGACCGCCGGGCGGCGGAGCCCGCCCCGGTGGTGCTGCCGCAGCGCGTTCCCGCCGAGCCGGACGTACCCGTCGTGCCGGAGCCGCCAGCCGTGGAACCGTCCGCCGAGACCCCGGAGCTCGCCCGCATCGCCACCCACCTGCGCCGCGACGACGAGCCAGCGCCGCTCCGCGAGCGCCCCGAAGGCTTCGACGTCAACGCCATCCTCGACGCCGTCCGTGAGGTCGCCGGCGTCCGGGACGCGGCGCTGCGCCGCACCCCAGCCGGCGCGCACAGCCTCCGGCTCGACCTGGCCGACGGGGCGGACCCGGCCGAGGTGAGCCGGGTGGTGGCCCGCCTGCTCCAGGAGCGGATGGGGTTGGCCGCCGCCCCGCAGAACCTGCCTGGCGCGCCGGCCACGCCGCCGCCCCCGGTCCGCCGCCGGTCGGCCGCGCCGCGCGCCGCCGAGCCGCGGCCGGCCGACGAGGGACCGCCCACGCCCGATCTGGCCCGGTCCGCCGAGGGGTCGACCGTGGCCCGCCCGGGGCGGGTCGGCGAGGGGCGGCCGGCGGAGAACCGGGCGGGGGAGAGCCGCTTTGCCGCACCGGAGGCGCGTGGCGGCCGGCTCGCCGAGGTACCCGCCGACGGCGCGGAGCCGGGCGACGAGCCGCCGCGTCGACGCCGACCGAGCGCGACCCACCGGGGCCGAGCGGCGGTCGAGGAGTCGTCGCTGGCGTCCGCCCCGACCGGTACGCCCACCGGCAGCCCGGCGACACTCGGCACGTCGTACTCCGGCGGGCATCTGACCACCACCGAGACCGCCCCCTCGCGACCGCTGGACACGGGCGGCGCGGCCGGGCCCCGGGTGGTGATCGACCACGTCCAGGTGAGCACCTTCGGCCTCGACGCCACCGTGGAGGTGCGCCTGATCGCCAGGGACCGGACGGCGGAGGGCCACGCCACCGGCCCGGCCGTCGACGGCTACGTGCTGCGGCTCTGCGCGGTGGCCGCCGCGGCGGCGGTGGACGAGCTGCTCGGCCGCGCGCCGGCGGGGGAGCGGGGGCGGTGCTTCGTCGAGCACGCCGCCGTGGTGCCGTTCGGCAACTGCGAGGTGGCCACCGTGGTGGTGCTGCTGGTCTGTGACGGCTGGGTGGAGCAGCTGGCCGGCTCGGCCCTGGTCGCCGGGGATCCCCGGCAGGCCGTGGTCCGGGCGACCCTGGCGGCGGTGAACCGCCGGCTGGAGGCCCTGCTCGCCTGAGCCGGAGCCGGTGTGGCGCGGCCGGGCTCCGGGGAAGACTGGGGGCATGAAGCCCGCCTCCCTCTGGCCGGACCACCACCTGCCCGTGCATCACGTCCCACCGCCCTGGCCCGGCCGGGAGGTGGTGCTCGACGGCACGGTCACCTACGTCCGGGAGACCCCGGCCACCGGCCCGGACGCCGAGCCGGCGCTCTACGTGCACGGCCTCGGCGGGTCCGCACAGAACTGGACGGACCTGGCCGGCCTGCTCGCCGACCGGCTCGACGGGCAGGCCATCGACCTGCCCGGCTTCGGCCGCAGCGAGCCCGGCCGGCGATACACGATCCCGGCCTTCGCCGACCGGGTGGTCCGCTGGATCGAGCAGAGCGGCCGGTGGCCGGTGCACCTGTTCGGCAACTCGCTGGGCGGCGCGGTCACCGTCCGGGTGGCGGCCCTGCGTCCGGACCTGGTCCGCACCCTGACCCTGATCTCCCCGGCGCTGCCGTTCCTGGACTTCCGGCGCTCGTTGCAGGGGCGGATGCTGCCGTTGCTGGCGGTCCCCCGCGGCGAGCGGCTGGCCGCCTGGCGGCTGACCCAGCTCGCCCCCGAGGTGATGGCCCAGCAGGTGATGGAGGCGTGCATCGCCGACCTGACCCGGATCAGCGAGCAGCGCCGGCTGGAGGCGGTCGAGGAGATCCGGATCCGCTACGAGGCCGCCCACTACGCCGCCGCGTACGTCCGGACCTTCCGCGGCCTGGTCTCCAGCTTCCTGCGCTCGTACCTGCCGGGGACGGGCTCGCTGTGGCGGCTGGCCGGGTCGGTGCGGGCGCCCACCCTGGTGGTCGGGGGACGGCAGGACCGGCTGGTCGACGTGCGGGTGGCGCCGCAGGCGGCCCGGGTCATCCCGGACAGCCGGCTGCTGATGCTCGACGGGGTCGGGCACGTGGCCCAGCTGGAGGTGCCCCGGACCGTGGCCCGGGCGGTGCTGGGCCTGCTCGCCGACGCCGGGGGACACGCGTCGCTCGGCGGACCGGAGGAGAGCGCCCGCCGCCGGGACATGGCAGGCTGAGCCGGATGCCCACTTCCTCCCGTCCGCGTGGCGCCGCCGCGCGGTCCGTCTCCGCCGGTCGCCCGGCCGCCCGCCGATGGCGGTCCGCGGCCGTGGTGGTCGCGTTCCTGGCCACCGCCGGCGTCGGCGTCGGGGTGGTGGTGCAACGGCCGTCCGCCGGGGCCGAGTTGCTGGTGAGTGAGGGGTCGGTGGTCCGGCCGGCGGAACCGTCCCCGACCGGGCCGTCGCCGTCCACCCCGGCGAGCCCGTCGCCGTCGCCGAGCCCGGTCCCGCCCGCACCGGTGTTCTCCCTGCCCGGCCCGGTGCCCGCGCACGGCCGGGGCAGCTACGCCTACGACGACCGGCCGGGCCGGGTGCTCGGTCGGGCGGGGGCGCTGCACCGGTTCCGGGTGGCCGTGGAGAACGGCTCCGGCGAGGACGTGCACGCCTTCGGCGACACCGTGCAACGGGCGCTCGCCGGGCCGGGGAGCTGGGTGGACGACGGCCGGCTGCGGCTGCGGCGGGTCGCCCCCGGTTCCCGGTACGACTTCACCATCTACCTGGCCACCCGGGACACCGCCGCCCGCCTGTGCCGCCGGGGCGGCATCGACATCCGCAAGGGCGGGGTGCCGTACACGTCCTGCCGGGTGTCCGGCAAGGTGGTCATCAACCTGGACCGCTGGCGCACCTCGGCGCCGCACCTGGTCGCGGCGGTGATGCCGCTGGACACGTACCGGCTCTACGTGATCAACCACGAGGTGGGGCACCAGTTGGGGCATCACCACGAGGGCTGCCCGGGGGCGGGGCGACCGGCGCCGGTGATGCAGCAGCAGACCCTCTTCCTCGACGGCTGCCAGCCGAACCCGTGGCCGTTCCGCAACGGCAGGCGCTACGTCGGCCCGACCGTCTGAACTACCTGATCGCGACGATGAGAACTCGCGAAACAAGCGGTAAAAGCGACCGAATGCCCTAATTTGCGTGGCACGCTGGTGGCATGACGCCGTCGTCCCCTTCCGACCCGCCTGCCGACCCCGGCGCACCGTCGGCACCGGCGTCCCGTCCCGTCCGGCTCGACTTCGACCGTCCGCCGGCCCACCCCGGCACGGCCGCCCCACCCGTCCGCCCCGGTCTGCGCCGGATGCGACGCCGGCGGCGCCGTACCGTCCTGCTCCTGGTCACCCTGCTGGTGCTGGGCGGCGGCGCGGCCGGCCTGACCGGGCTGCTCCGCCGGGCCGACCCGGCCCCGATGGCGGCCCGCGACGCCCGGCTGGCCAACCGCCTGGGCGCCGGAAACCACGAGGAGCCGACCGGCTACCCCACCCAGGGCGCCGGGAGCTTCGCCGCGGCCGACGGCCGCTCGCCGGTGCGGGGGTACGACGGGCCGCTGCGCCGCTACCGGGTGGAGGTCGAGCGGGACAGCGGCCAGGACGCCGACGGGTTCGCCGCCACGGTCGACGCGGTGCTCGGCGACCCGCGGAGCTGGATCGCCTCCGGTGAGCTGCGGGTGCAGCGGGTGACCGAGGCGGCCGCCGCCGACTTCACCATCTACCTCGCCACGCCGGCCACCTCGGAACGGATGTGCGCCGAGGGCGGCCTGATCACCGAGCGGTTCACCTCCTGCCGGCTGCCCGGCCAGGTGATCATCAACCTGGCCCGCTGGATGGAGGCGGTGCCGGACTACGGCACCTCGCTGGAGGCCTACCGGACGTACGTGATCAATCACGAGGTCGGGCACGAGTTCGGCGAGGTGCACCAGGCCTGCCCCGGACCCGGCCGGCCGGCCCCGGTCATGCAGCAGCAGACGTACGGGCTGGACGGGTGCGTCGCCAACGCCTGGCCGTACCTGGACGGGAGCCGCTACGAGGGGGAGCTCGTCGACGGCCTCTGAGTTATTCCCGCTCCCGCATGTCGGGCTACGTGGCCCTCATCATGGCCGATCCCTACCGGGGCGAGCGACAATGGCGCGGTCCCACCGCCGATCCCGGGGAGTCCACCGTGTCGTTGCCCCCGCTCGTCGAGCCCGCCGCCGAGCTGACCGTAGACGAGATCCGTCGCTACTCCCGCCACCTGATCATTCCGGACGTCGGGGTCGAGGGGCAGAAGCGGCTGAAGAACGCCCGGGTGCTCTGCGTCGGCGCCGGCGGTCTCGGCTCGCCGGCCCTGATGTACCTGGCCGCCGCCGGCGTCGGCACCCTCGGCATCATCGACTTCGACACCGTCGACGAGTCCAACCTCCAGCGGCAGATCATCCACGGCGTGTCCGACGTCGGGCGGTCCAAGGCCGAGTCGGCTGCCGCCTCGATCCGCGAGATCAACCCGCTGGTCAACGTGGAGATCCACAACACCGCGCTGGACCGGGAGAACGTCAAGGAGATCTTCTCCCAGTACGACCTGATCGTCGACGGCACCGACAACTTCGCCACCCGCTACATGGTCAACGACGCGGCGGTGCTGCTCGGCAAGCCGTACGTCTGGGGTTCGATCTACCGGTTCGACGGCCAGGCGTCGGTGTTCTGGGCCGAGCACGGCCCCTGCTACCGCTGCCTCTACCCGGAGCCCCCGCCGCCCGGCATGGTGCCGTCCTGCGCCGAGGGTGGCGTGCTGGGCGTGCTCTGCGCGTCCATCGGGTCGATCCAGGTCAACGAGGCGATCAAGCTGCTCACCGGGATCGGCGAGCCGCTGGTCGGGCGGCTGATGGTCTACGACGCCCTGGAGATGAGCTACCGCAAGATCAAGGTCCGCAAGGACCCGAACTGCGTGCTCTGCGGCGACGACCCGACGGTCACCGACCTGCTGGAGGACTACGAGGACTTCTGCGGCGCGGTCCCGGTCGAGGCGCAGGAGGCGGTGGTCGACTCCACCATCACCGCGCTGGAGCTGAAGGAGTGGCAGGACGCCGGCAAGGACATCTTCCTGGTCGACGTGCGCGAGCCCGCCGAGTACGAGATCGTCCGCATCCCCGGCGCCACCCTGATCCCCAAGGGCGAGATCATCTCCGGCGAGGCGCTGGCGAAGCTGCCGCAGGACAGGCAGATCGTGCTGCACTGCAAGTCGGGCGTCCGGTCCGCGGAGGCGCTCGCCGCGCTGAAGGCGGCCGGCTTCAAGGACGCCGTGCATGTGCAGGGCGGGGTGCTCTCCTGGGTGAAGCAGATCGACCCGTCGCTGCCCGCGTACTGAGTCCGTCCGCCAGGGCCCGTCCGGCACGGACGGGCCCTGCGCGTACCCACCGGTGGGCGAGGCCACCCCTGGCCGAGCTACCGAGGCGCAACCACGTTTGCACAGGTAGCGTTGCCGGCGTGGTCGATTTGGACGCCGCGATCGGGTTCGTCGTGGCTCATGGGGACGCGGTGGACCGCGCCCGTCTGTCCCGGCTGCGCACCGGAGCTCCCGTGCCGGCCGACCTGCTCGACTCGGCCGAGGCCGGGCAGGCGCCTGGCGGCGGCTGGCCGGCCGTGCTCGACGGCGAGGTGGCTTCGGTCGACGCCACCTGTTTCCGCCTGGCCGAGCTGGACGACCTCGGCGGGCTGGGCCGCCCGGCCGCCCGGCACGCCCTGGACTGGCTGGCCACCGGGCAACTCCCCGACGGCGGCTGGGACGAGCACCCGTCGCTGGCCGGGTTCGCCCCCGAGTGGGCCACGCCGGGTGACCCGGAGGCCCGCCTCTTCCTGACTGCCAACGCCGGGTTCTGGCTGACCGTGGCCGGGCTCGACGCCCGGGCCGCCGGCCCGCTGGACCACCGCGTCGGCGGGGCGTACGCCGGGGTGGTGCAGGCGGCGGCCCACGCGCTCGCGGCGCAGCTCGCGCCCGACGGGAGCTGGCCGTCCTTCCTCCCCGCCGGCTGGCTCGCCGCGGCGGTGCTGCACCGCCAGCAGCTGTACTACGAGTCGGCGCGGATCCAGGCGGTGCTGGCCGAGCGGATCCCGCAGATGTCCCCGGCCGACGTGGCCTGGCTCGCCGCCACGCTGCGCCGGGTCGACGTGGGCGAGGAGCAGTGGCTGCTGGTCTCGGCGCGCAAGCGGCTCGCCGAGACGCAGCGCAGCGACGGCGGCTGGGACAGCGACGACGGCCACCAGTTCGACGTGCACACCACGCTGCGCGCCATCCGGGCCTGCCGCCCGACCGCGCCCGAGGTCCCGGTCTCCGGGGCGCCCTTCCGGTCGCCGCAGCCGACCGCGCTGCCCGTGGTGCCCGCGCCGCGCGCGGCCCCCGTGGTCCCGCCGCCGGCCCCGGCCCGCGCGTCGTCCGTCACCGCGGCCGGATCGCCCGTCGTGGCGGCGCAGCCCGGTCGGCCCGTCGTGCCGGCGCAGCCCGGACCGCCCGTCCTGCCAGCGCAGCCCCGGGGACCGGTGGTGCCGGCGGAGGCGGAACCGCCCGCCCTGCCGGCATTGTCGGCCGAGGTGGGGCCGCCGGCCGCGCCGACCGTCCCGGGCGTCGAGCCGCCGTCGGACGTGGTCGCGCCGGCCGCCCCGCTGGCCCGGCCCTTCGTGCCGCCGGTCGGCATGCCGCCGTGGACGGTCGGGTCGACGCCGGAGGCCGTGGTGCCGCCGGTGGCGCCGCGGCCCGGGCCGGAGCCCGAGGGGCCGCGGGTGGCCCCGCCGGAGCCGACCGCCCCCACCGCCTGACCGGACGCGGCCGGCGGGGGTGCCGGTCAGCGCAGGTGGCCGTCGCCGGTGACCACGTACTTGGTGCTGGTCAGCTCGGGCAGCCCCATCGGGCCGCGGGCGTGCAGCTTCTGGGTGGAGATGCCGATCTCCGCGCCGAAGCCGAACTCGCCGCCGTCGGTGAACCGGGTGGAGGCGTTCACCATCACCGCTGCCGCGTCCACCCGGGCCACGAACTCCCGCGCCGCCGACTGCGAGTCGGTGACGATCGCCTCGGTGTGCCCGGTGCCGTACCGCCGGATGTGCGCGACCGCCGCGTCGAGGGAGTCGACCACGGCGACCGAGATGTCGGCGGAGAGGTACTCGGTGGCGAAGTCCTCCTCGGTGGCCGGCACGACCGCGGCGGAGTATCCGGCCACCCGCGCGTCGCCGTGCACGGTCACCCCGGCCTCGGCGAAGGCGGCCAGCACGGCCGGCAGGAAGGCGTCCGCGATTCCGGCGTGGACCAGCAGCGACTCGGCCGTGTTGCAGGTGGAGAGGCGCTGGGTCTTGGCGTTCAGGGTGATCGCCACCGCTTTGGCGAGGTCGGCGGCGGCGTCCACGTAGACGTGGCAGTTGCCCACCCCGGTCTCGATCACCGGCACGGTGGACTCCTCGACCACGGTCCGGATCAGCGACGCCCCGCCGCGCGGGATCAGCACGTCGACCAGGCCTCGGGCGCGCATCAGCTCCTTGACCGACTCCCGCGAACTGGCGTCGAGCAGTTGCACCGCGTCGGCCGGCAGGCCGGCCCCGGCGACCGCGTCCCGGAGCACCGCGACCAGGGCGGCGTTGGAGCGCGCGGCCGAGGAGGAGCCGCGCAGCAGCGCCGCGTTGCCGGACTTCAGGCAGATGCCGGCCGCGTCCACGGTCACGTTCGGCCGGGCCTCGTAGATGATGCCGACCACCCCGAACGGCACCCGGACCTGCCGCAGCTCCAACCCGTTCGGCAGGGTCGAGCCGCGGACCACCGCACCGACCGGGTCGGGCAGCGCGGCCATCTGGCGCAGGGCGTCGGCGATGCCGGCCACCCGGCCCGCGTCGAGGGCCAGCCGGTCCAGCACGGCCGCGGTCAGCCCGGCCTCGCGCCCGGCCGCCAGGTCCGTCGCGTTGGCGGCCAGGATCTCCGGGGTACGCGCCACCAGCGCGTCGGCCATCGCGTGAAGCGCGGCGTCCTTGACGGTACGGGTGGCGACCGCGAGGGCCTCCGCCGCGTCCCGGGCCCGCCGGGCCTGCTCGACGACGCTCATCGTGCACTCCTCAGTGGTTAGGAGGGGGCCCCTGTACAACGCCAGGCGTTAGCAAGGGGCCCGTGCTTACAGCAGTACGAGGTCGTCGCGGTGGACGACCTCTCGTTCGTAGGCCGGGCCCAGCGCCGCGGCGAGTTCCGAGGTGGAGCGGCCGAGCAGCCCGGGCAGCTCCACCGCGTCGTAGTTGACCAGCCCCCGGGCGACCGGCGCGCCCTCGGTGTCGACCAGGTCCACCGGGTCGCCGGCGGTGAACGCGCCGTCCACCGCGGTGATGCCGGCCGGGAGCAGCGACTTCCGCCGCCCCACCACCGCCTGCACCGCGCCGGGGTCGAGGTGCAGCCGGCCGCGCGGCGCGGTGGCGTGCGCCAGCCAGAACAGCCGGGCGGCGGGCCGCCGGCTGCTCGGGTGGAAGAAGGTGCCGACCGGCTCGCCGGCCAGTGCCGCCGCGGCCAGCGGCGCGGCGGTCAGCACGACCGGGATGCCGAAGCCGGTGGCGATCCGGGCCGCCTCGACCTTGGTCACCATGCCGCCGGTGCCCACCCCGGCCCGGCCCGCGCCGCCGACGTCGACGCCGGCCAGGTCGGCGTCGCCGTGCACCTCGGTGATCCGGGTGCTGCCGGGGCGGGTCGGGTCGCCGGTCCAGAGCGCGTCCACGTCCGACAGCAGCACCAGCAGGTCGGCCTGGACCAGGGCGGCGACCAGGGCGGCGAGCCGATCGTTGTCGCCGAACCGGATCTCCTCGGTGGCCACCGTGTCGTTCTCGTTGACGATCGGCACCGCCCGCAGGTCGAGCAGCTTGCGCAGGGTCCGGTACGCGTTGCGGTAGTGCGCCCGCCGGGTCACGTCGTCGACGGTGAGCAGCACCTGCCCGACGGTCCGGCCGTGCCGGGCGAAGCTGGTCGCGTACCGGCCGATGAGCAGGCCCTGCCCGACGCTGGCGGCGGCCTGCTGGGTGGCCAGGTCGCGGGGGCGCCGGGCCAGCCCGAGCGGGGCGAGGCCGGCGGCGATCGCGCCGGAGGAGACCAGCACCACCTCGCGGCCCCCGGCGGCCAGCGCGCCGAGCGTGTCGACCAGCGCGTCGACCCGGGTGTCGTCCAGGCCGCCCGTCGCGGTGGTCAGCGAGGACGAACCGATCTTGACGACGATCCGGCGGGCCGAGGTGACTGCTTCGCGCACCCGCCCATTCTGCGCGTCCGGGTCCCCCGGACCTCGGTGCGTTCCCATATCGTGGCCGGTCATGACGCCTGAGGAGTACGTCGAGGCGGTGCTCGACCTGGTCGAGCGGATCCCGCCGGGCCGGGTGATGTCGTACGGGGCGGTCGCCGACGCGCTGGCCGAGCGCTCGGGGCGCGTCTCCGCCCGGCTGGTCGGCTCGATCATGGCCCGGCACGGGGGCGGCGTGCCCTGGCACCGGGTGGTGAACGCGGCGGGCCGGCTGCCGCCCGGGCACGAGGTGGAGGCGCGCGCCCGGCTGCGGGCCGAGGGCTGCCCGTTGCGGCAGTCCGGGGTGGACATGTCGGCGGCAGCCTGGTCGCCGGAGGAGGGGATGTGACCCGGGCCATAACGTGAGCAACATTCGGCGCCATGAGGGGGACAGGGGCGGACCCCACCGGGCGGCTGCCCCGCCGGGTGCACGCCGGGTACGCGCTCGGTTCACTGGTCACCGGGGCGTTCGGCACCGTGCCCGGGCTGCTCCTGCTCCCGTACCTCACCGACACGCTGGGCGTCGCGGCCGGCGTGGCCGCCCTGCTGGTGCTCCTGCCCAAGGCGTGGGACGTGCTGGTCAACCCGGTCGCCGGGCGGATCTCCGACCGGACCCGGTCCCGCTGGGGCGCCCGCCGGCCCTACCTGCTCGGCGGCGGGCTCGCGCTGGCCGTCCTCTTCGCCGCGATCTTCGCCGCGCCGTTCGGGGCCGGCCCGGCCGCCGGGGCGTACGTGGCGGTGGCCTTCCTGGCCACGGCGACCGCGTTCGCCTTCTTCCAGGTGCCGTACGTGGCGATGCCCGCCGAGCTGACCGACGACCCGGCGGAGCGTACCCGGCTGATGACCTGGCGGATCGCGGTGCTGGCGTTGGCCATCCTGGTCTCCGGCGCGGTGGCCCCGGCGGTGGTGACCGCGGGCGGCGACGGCGTGCCCGGGCATCGCTGGATGGGACTCTTCGTCGCCGCGCTGATCGGCGCCGGCGCGATCGGCGCCTTCCTCGGCACCCGCGCGGCCCCGATCGGCCCGGTGGCGGAGAGCGAACCCAGCCTGCGCGCCCAGCTCGCCGTCGCCGCCGGCAACCGTCCGTTCCGTGCCCTGCTGGTCTGCTTCGTGGTGCAGTCCGCCGGGGTGGCCACCGTGCTGGCCGGGGTGAAGTACTTCGCCGACCAGGTGCTGCGCGCCCCGGACACCGGGCCGACCCTGCTCTTCGCCTGCTTCGTGGCCCCCGCCCTGCTGGTCATGCCGCTCTGGACCCGGGTCGGCGCACGGCTGGGCAAGCGGGCCGCGCTGGTCATCGCGTCGCTGCTCTTCGCGGCGGGCGCGCTGGCCCTGGTCACGGCCCCCGCGCTGCCGGCCGCCGGGGTGTACGTGGTGGTCGCGCTGATCGGCGTCGGGTACGCCGGCCAGCAGGTCTTCGCGCTCGCCATGCTGCCGGACTGCATCGCGTACGACACCGCGCGCACCGGGCGGCGGCAGGCCGGGGTGTTCACCGGGCTGTGGACCGCCGGGGAGACCTTCGGCCTCGCCCTCGGCCCCGGCAGCTACGGGTTGGTCCTCCAGTTCTCCGGCTACGTCTCGTCGTCGACCGGCGCGGCGGCCACCCAGCCGGCGAGCGCCCGGCTCGGCGTCCTGCTCGGCTTCACCGTCCTCCCCGCGCTGCTGGTCGCCGCCCCGGTGCTGCTGCTGCGCGCCTACCGCCTGCCGTCCCCCGCCGGTCCCACCGACCGGGGCGTCCTGGTGGGGGACGAGAGTCGCTGACCATCACGAGAAGGGCGCCACGAGTCCATGACCGACCATGAGCAGCTGAGCGCGCTGCCCGAGCAGGGGGTGGCGGCGGAGCGGGTGCTGGCCGAGATCCGCGCCCTGCGGGCGGCCGACCGGCCCACGCACGGGGGCCGGCTGTTCGCGTACGTCTACGACCCCGGGGTGGCCGGGCTGGACGAGCTGGCACAGGCCGCGTACGCCGAGAGCGCCCACGTCAACGGACTCGACCCGACCGCCTTCCCGTCCCTGCTGGCGATGGAGAACGCCCTGGTCGGCGCGGCCGCCCGGCTGCTCGGCGGGGGCCCGGGCACGAGCGCTCCGGACGTGGTCGGCAGCGTCACCAGCGGGGGCACCGAGTCCCTCATCCTGGCCGTGAAGGCGGCCCGGGACGCCCGGCCCGAGCTGGCCGAGCCGCGGATCGTGGTGCCGGCCAGCGGGCACGCCGCCTTCGCCAAGGCGGCCCACTACCTGCGGGTGAAACTGGACCCGGTCGAGGTCGACCCGGTCACCCTGCGCCCCGGGCCGGCGGACGTGGCCGCCGCGATCCGGCCGGAGACCGTGCTGGTCGCCGCCTCCGCCCCGTCGTACGCGCACGGCGTGGTCGACCCGGTCGCGGAGATCGCCGCGCTGGCCGGGGCGGCCGGGGTGCGCTGCCACGTGGACGCCTGCTTCGGCGGCTGGACCCTGCCCTGGCTGCGCCGGCTCGGCGCCCCGGTGCCGGCGTTCGACTTCGCCGTGGCGGGGGTCACCTCGATCTCCGTCGACCTGCACAAGTACGCGTACGCGCCGAAGGGGGTGTCGGTGCTGCTGCACCGGAACCCGGGGCTGCGCGCGCCGCAGTACTTCGCGTACGCCGACTGGCCCGGTTACACGATGGTCAACCCGGTGATCGCCTCGACCCGCTCGGGCGGCCCGATCGCCGCCGCCTACGCCACCCTGCGGCACCTGGGGGAGGACGGCTACCTGCGGCTGGCGGCGCTGACCCGGGACGCGGTGGCCGGGCTGGCCGATGCGGTCCGCGCGGTCGACGGGCTGCGGCTGATGGCCGAGCCGGCGTCGACCGTGGTCTGCTTCACCAGCGACGACCCGGGTCTCGACCTGTTCGTGCTGGTCGACGAGCTGACCGCCCGGGGCTGGCACACCCAGCCGCAGCTCGCGTACGCCGGGCTGCCGGCCAGCGTGCACCTGACGGTGACCGCGGCGGTGGCCCCCCGGGTGGCCGAGTTCGGTCCGGCGCTGGCCGAGGCGGTCGCGGCGGCCCGGGCGGCCGGGCCGGTCGTGCTGCCGCCGGAGCTGCTGGCCCTCGCCGGGAGCCTCACCCCCGAGGCGCTGACCTCCGAGCTGATCGCCGGGCTCGCCGCCGGCCTCGGGCTCGGCGCCGGCCCGGCGCCGGACCGGATGGCGGCGGTGAACACCCTGCTCGACGCCGCCCCGGTGCCGTTGCGGGAGCGCCTGCTGGTGGAGTTCGTCGGGCTGTTGCAACGCCCGACCTGGTGACCGCCGCGACGAGACCGTCGCCCGGCCGGGGCTCCCCGGCCGGGCGACGGTCGTTCAGCTCGCGGTGACGGTGAACGAGGTGGTGTTGTCGGTGGGGTCGACGTCCTGCACGGGCTCGCAGTAGCAGTAGCTGGACGTCACCGTGTACGAGCCGGCACCCAGCTCGCCCGCCGGGGTCTCGGCCGGAGCCCTCAGGATGACGTCGAAGGTCCGCTCCTCACCGGGCATGAACCGGCCGCCCGGCACGCTGAAGCCCAGGTTCCAGCTCGGGGCGTCCTGCGGCTCGATGTGGTCGACGACCACCCCCTCCGGCAGGGTCGCCTCTACGCCGAGGTCGTACGACGGGGCGTCGTTGCCGTACCGGACGGTCAGCGGCATCCGGCCCTGCAGGCTGCCGTCGGCGAGTCGGCTCAGGGCGACGGTGCCGGGCGTGGTGCTGGCCCGGATGTCGCTCTGGGTCGCCTGCACGTACGGCTTGGGCTTCTTCAGGCTGCCGTTGGTCGACCGGAACAGCGTGGTGAAGGCGACGTTGTCGGACAGTTCGCCGCTGCCGACCTCCAGTACGCCGATCTCGCCGCCGGTGGCGATCATGGCGTACTTCTGCGGGGTGGTCCACACGTGGAAGCCCAGCGTGTAGGCCTTGCTCGCGCCCGCAGCGATCTCCTCGCCGGTGCACTGGCTCCGCATCCGGTTCTGCGTCAGGCCCTGGATGGTGCAGCCGAAACCGGGGTCGATCGTCGTGTGCGAGCCTCCCGCCGGTTCGGTGAGGGCCAGCGTCGGGTAGTCGGCGACCGTGCCGTTGTTCGTGACGGTCACGGTGAAGGTGCCGACGTAGCCCTGGTCGGTCGGGTCGAGCACCAACTGCGGTGCCGTGATGGAGAACGTGCCGGTCGCCTCGGCCGGCGCGGCGGCGGCGGGTGCGCCGGCGGCGAGCAGCGCCAGCGCCGAGCCGAGCAGGCCGGCGGCGACCCGGCGTCCGGTGGACAGGGTGATGGACATGAACGATGAACCTTCCCCGTGATTCCCCACGCGCCCTTCTGGCTCGCGGTGAACGAGCAACATAACGAGGCCCGTTCCATCCACGCTGACCCATCGGATGAAACGGGCTTCTCGCCAGGAATGCCGCTCAGCTCGCGTCGACCGCCGTCACCGTGAACGAGGTGGTGTTGTCGGCCGGGTCGACGTCCGGCACCGGGATGCCGGAGAAGTAACCCGCCGTGACCGTGTACGAGCCGGTGCCCAGGTCACCCGCCGGGGTCCCGGCCGGAGCCCGGAGGATGACGTCGAAGGTGCGCTCCTCACCGGGCATGAACCGGTTGCCCGGCACGCTGAACGAGTCCGGGAAGCTCGGCATGTCCTGCGGGTCGGTGCCCCAGACGAGGACGCCCGCCGGCAGGTTCGCGGCCACGTCCACCTGGAACGACGGGGCGTCGTTGCCGTACCGGACGGTAACCGGCATCCGGCCCTGGAGGCTCCCGTCGGCCTGCCGGGTCAGCACCACGGCGTCACCGCGGATCGCCAGGTCCGTCGCGGTGGCCTGCTCGTACGTCCGGGGGTGCCGCAGGCTTCCGGTGGTGGAGGCGAACAGGGTGGTGAACCGGGCGGTGTCCGACGGGCTGGAGGCGCCGGACGGCACCACGGCGATCTGCCCGCCGCGGGCCACCATCGGGTAGTCCCGGGCGGTGGTCCAGACGTGGAAGCCGAGCTGGAACGTCAGGCTCGCCCCGGGCTCGAGCCGGCCGCCGTAGCAGTCGGTGACGAGCCGGTTCTCCACCAGCTCCTGGTAGAGGCAGGGCCCGCCGCCGGGCTCGAAGGTGGTGAACGAGGCCCCGGCCGGCTCGGTGACGAGCAGGTCCACGCTGGTGGCGGTGCGCCCGGGTTGGTCACCGTCGCGGTCAGCGTCCCGACGTACCCCCGGTCGGTCGGGGTCAGGACCAGGCGCTGGGCGGTGACGTCGGGGCCGGCCGCCGTGGCGGTCGCCGCGCTGGCGGGCGCCGCCAGGCCGAGCAGGGCCGCGCTCGCGCCGAGCACCGCGCTGGTGATCCGTGCCGTACGTGTGGTCATTGCTGTTCCTCCCGTGATCCCCGTGGGTGGGCGACGGTGCTTCCGTCCGCCCGGTACCGGGAACACGCCCCGCCGGGGCTGCCCGTTGCGACATCTTTTGTCGTGAATACGACGAGGGCCCGGCTGTTGCCGGGCCCTCGCCTCCGTTTCGTGCGGCGGTCAGCCCACGACGTGCAGGTTCACGAAGTTGTCCCGCAGACGGAGGTCCGTCCAGTACCGCCCCTGCGCGTCGAAGTGGATCACCCGCAGGCTCCGCTGGCCACCCGGCGGCCCGGCCGGATCGACCAGGAACCGGAAGGTGTACGTCCGGCTCCGCCCGACCTGGAGGCCGTCCAGCACGCAGGCGTCGCTCCCGTCCGTCGGTGTCATCCGGCAGCGGGTCAGGTCCCCGCCGGCCGGCTCACCGATCGTGAACTGCTCGCCGAAGCCGACCCCCGGCACGTCGACCGGACCCTTGTTGGTCACCGTCACGGTCACCGACCCGGGCCGTTTCCCGCTGGCGTCGGCCGGGCCGAGGACGAGGTCACCGGCGGTCAGCCTGAGGTCGGTCAGCCGGGGATCCGTCCCGAACTTCGTCGGCCCGGCCGTCTGGCTGAACCGGCTGCCCGTCCAGGTGTACGTCCGCCACTGCCGCTGCGGCCACCACTGGGGGGTGCTGCAACAGGGCTGGATGTCGGCCACGTGCGCCCGGACCGTCCCGTCGGCGGCGACGGAGAAGTCCGTGATGTCGCCCATCCCCTCGCGAACGCCGACCACCTGGCCCAGGGTGACGACCCGTCCGCGCTCGTCCCGGTCGAACGCGACCACCTGCTTCGCCGAGGCCTCGCCGAACCGGCAGGCGATCAGGGCCACCGTCTCGACGGCGCCGTCGCCGTCCAGGTCGCCGTAGCGGGGCTCGCCGAACAGCACCGGCACGGGGTCCGCGATGATCCCCGGTCCCGGGTCGAGCCGGACGTCGTTGACCGTGCAGGATTCCGGGGCGTAGGACGGCCAGTCGGGGAGGTCGACGCGGGCAGCCAGGAGCTGGGCCCGGCTGATCCGGCCGTTCGGGGCGGCCGGGGTGGGGCTGGCCGTGCTCGGCGTCGGCGACGAAGTGGCGGACGGCGTCGGCGACCCGGTCGGCTCCGACGGGGTCGGTTCGACGCTCTCGGTCGGTGCGGGCGACCGACGTTCGTGCAGGGCCGCGTTCGCCGCGACCGGGAGGGCCACCGCGAGCGCCACGACGGCGGCGGTGGTGACCGCGGCCCGCCGGCGGCGCCGGCGTACGGTCCGACGCACCTCGGCCGGCCCGGCCGGCCGCACCTCGGGGCCGTACGCGTCGCGGAACGCGGCGAACTCGCCGCTGACCAGGATGTCGTCAAGCTCAGTCACGGTCGTTCACCTCGTTCGTGCCGACGAGCTGCGCGGCCAGCGCGGCCCGCCCCCGGTGCAGCCAGGACTTGACCGTGCCCTCCGGCACCCCCTCCTGCTCCGCGATCTGCAGGACGGAGAGGTCCGCCAGGTAGTGCAGCACCACCGCGCGGCGCTGGTTGGTCGGAAGCTGGGCGAGGGCGACGTTCAGCGCAACCCGGTCTGGGTCGGGACCCGGCACGTGCTCCTCGCGCTGTCGGTGCAGCCAGGACTGGGCGGTGCGCAGCCGCCGCCAGCGGCTGGTGGCGAGGTTCCAGGCGACCCGGCGTACCCAGGCGACCGGGTCGTCGTAGCGGGATACCCGGGACCAGCGGGCGAACGCCCGGCAGAACGCCTCCTGCACCAGGTCCTGCGCCTGCGGCAGGTCGCCGCAGTACGCGGCGAGCTGGAGGGTCAGCGACCGGAAGTAGGCGTGGTAGAGGCCGTCGAAGTCGATCCCCTCGGCCCGCTCCCGGCGCTCCGGCCGCTGCGCTGTCCCGTCCGGTGGCGGCTCACCGAGCCGCGGTTCCCTCATCACCGTCATCCGGTCCTCCCCGTGCACCGTGGCCGCCCGTGCGGTCCACGTCGGTCACACGTGTCGACGCCGGGCCCGGTTGCGTCGGTTGCCGTCTCCGGCGCTGTGGTTGACTGTCGTATCGGGGACAGGTGAGGGAGGCCCGAGGTGCAGTTGCCGGCCGTGCTCGGCGAGCCGATCCGGTTCGTGCTGAACTGGGGCCGCCGCTACTCGTTGTGGGTGTTCAACTTCGGCCTGGCCTGCTGCGCGATCGAGTTCATCGCCACCAGCATGGGCCGGCACGACTTCATGCGGCTCGGCGTCATCCCCTTCGCGCACGGCCCCCGGCAGGCCGACCTCATGGTGGTCTCCGGCACGGTCACCGACAAGATGGCCCCGGCGGTCAAGCGGCTCTACGACCAGATGCCCGAGCCGAAGTACGTCATCTCCTTCGGCGCCTGTTCCAACTGCGGCGGCCCGTACTGGGACTCGTACTCGGTGACCAAGGGGGTCGACCAGCTCATCCCGGTCGACGTCTACGTGCCGGGCTGCCCGCCCCGCCCGGAGGCGCTGCTGCACGGCATCCTCCGCCTCCAGGAGAAGATCGCCGCCGAGGAGGCCGGCCTCGGCGGGGTCCACCGTCCGGACCGGCTCACCTCGCCGGCCGACGCGGCCCCGCGTCCGGTCGAAGCCCTCACCGCCCCGCCGGTACGTCCGCCGACCGGCTGACCGGTCGGGTGGCGGTCGAGGGCTAGCCTGCGGACCATGACCCAGTCCGCGGACCAGCGCTCCGCCTTCATCATCGACGTGCTGACCGAGGAGTTCGGCGCGTCGATGGCGCTCGACCCGGCCGCCTTCCGCCGCAAGTTCCGCAAGATGGCGGCCTCCCCGTTCGCCTTCTACCGGGGCAGCGCCTCGCTCTTCTACGCCGACCAGCTCGGCGACTTCGCCAGCGACCGGTTCCTCGACGATCGGACCAGCCGGGTGTGGATCCACGGCGACCTGCACGCGGAGAACTTCGGCACCTACATGAACGGCTCCGGGCAGCTCGTCTTCAACGTCAACGACTTCGACGAGGCGTACGTCGGGCCGTTCTCCTGGGACCTGAAGCGCTTTGCGGCCAGCGTGGCGCTGCTCGGCTACGCCAAGGCGCTCTCCGACCGGGCGATCGGCGAGCTGGTGGCCGGCTTCGCCCGCTCGTACCTGACCGAGCTGCGGGCCATCGCCGCGGGCGGCGACGACGCGATCGGCTCGATCACCCTGGAGAACGCGGACGGGATGCTGCGCCGGGTGCTCCAGCAGGCCCGGCTGAACACCCGGGTGGACCTGCTCGCCACCCAGACCACCATCGACAACTACGAGCGCCGCTTCTCCCTCGGCGACGGCGTCTTCGAGATCGACGCCGGGACCCGGGACAAGGTCTGCGCCGCCTTCCACGACTACCTGAACACGCTGCCGACGGCGACCGCCCGGCTGCGTCCGGTGGCCGCCAACATCAAGGACGTGGTGCTGCGCAAGGGCGTCGGCATCGGCTCGGCCGGGCTACCGTCGTACAACCTCCTGCTGGAGGGGCACACCCAGGCGCTGGAGAACGACGTCGTCATCTACATGAAGCAGGCCCAGGTGCCGGCGGTGGCGCGGCACATCGACGACGAGCGGGTCCGGTCGTACTTCCGGCACCAGGGGCACCGGACGGCCGAGTCGCAGCGGGCGTTGCAGGCGCACGCCGACCCGTGGCTGGGCTTCACCGAGCTGGACGGCAGCGGCCAGCTCGTCGCCGAGGTCTCCCCGTACGCGGCCGACCTGGACTGGTCCGACGTGAACGAGCCGGAGCAGCTCAGCGGCGTGCTCACCGACCTCGGCCGGGCGGTGGCCCGGATGCACTCGGTCGCCGACGACGAGTCCAGCCACGACCTGGTGGACTACTCCACGGAGGAGTCGATCGTCGCGGTGGTCGACGCCGACGCAGCCGGCTTCGTCGACTACCTGGTCGACTTCGCGCACGCGTACGGGATCCGGGCCCGCGAGGACCACCAGCTCTTCGTGGACCTGTTCCGCAACGGCCGGCTGCCCGGCATCTGATCCGCGAGCCGGGCGGTCAGGCCTGGAAGTCCAACACCACCTTGATGTCATCCTTCTGGGAGGCGTACGCGTCGGCGTACGCCCCCACCGGCACCCGCCGGGTGATCAGCGAGTTCAGCCAGCCCCGGTCGGCGCGGGCGAGGGCCTCGGCGGCCTGCTCCCAGTGCCGTCGGTTGGCGTTCACCGAGCCGAAGATGACGTTGTTCTCCAGCACCAGGGCCCGGTTGAGCGCGCCCGGGTCGGATTCGATGGTCCGGCCGCCGCTGGACACGCCGGTGAGGCAGACGATGCCGGTCGGTCCGACCTTGTACATCACGGCCATCACCACGACGGGCGCGCCGGTGCACTCCACCACCACGTCCGGCTCGAAGTCGAGCTCGGCCACCTGCGTCGCGTGGTAGGTGGCGCCGAGCGCGCGGACCAGGTCCGGCTTCGGGCCGGCGGTCGCCCGGTCGAGCACGTGCACCGACAGCCCGCGCTGGGTGGCGAGCAGCGCGGCCAGCAGGCCGATCGGCCCGGCCCCGGTGACCAGCACGGTCTGCGGCTTCCACTCGGCGCGGCGGCCGATCCGCTCGATGTGGTCCCAGGCCTTCGCCACCACGCTGGTCGGTTCCAGCAGCATCCCCACCTCGGCGAGGGCCGGGTCCAGGCCGACGGCGAACCTGGGCTGCACCCGCCACCGGTCCCGGGCGAACCCGGGGAGTCCCTTGATGCCGTGCTCCGTGTACAGCCCGTTGCGGCACATGTCCCACTCGTCCACCGCGCAGTTCGTGCAGGGCACCGGGTCGGGATGGCGGACGATGCCGGCGACCAGGTCGCCGGCCTGGAGTGTGCCGGTCGGGTCCTCCAGCACCCGGCCCAGCGCCTCGTGGCCCAGCACCAGCCGTTCCTCGCCGGGCGGCGCCTCCCCGTAGGCCCCGGCGATGATCTCCAGATCGGTGCCGCAGATGCCCACCGCAAGGGCCTCGACCAGGATCGCGCCCTCCTCGGGGGGCGGTTCGGGCCAGTCGGCGATGCAGCGTAGCGAGTTTTGGCTACCGGGAGTGACAGTCACAGCACGCACGGGTATATCTTTCCCTGCCGGACGGCCGCCCGTCCGCAAAGCGGCGGATCCGGCCCCGCCGCGGGCGGCCCGAGGCGGGTCATTGTCGGCAGCCCTAGGATCAGCGGCATGACTCCGGAAGAGGTCGGCCGGCGACTGGTCGCGCTGCTCGCGCCTGATGAGGCCACCGCGTCGGTCTCCGGCGGTCAGGGGTACGCCCGCGCCACGGTGGACGTACCCCCGGCGAGCTGGCGGGACGCGGTGCGCGCGGCCCGCGACGACGCCGAGCTGAGCCTCGACTTCTTCGACTGGCTCTCGGCGGTCGACGAGCTGGCCGACGGCTTCGACGTGGTGGCGCACCTCTGGTCCACCCGGCACCGGCACGGGCTGCTGCTGCGTACCCGGGTGTCCCGGGAGGCGCCGGTGGCGGCGTCGGTGGTCGACCTGTTCCCCGGCGCGGCCTGGCACGAGCGCGAGACCCACGAGATGTTCGGCATCGGGTTCGCCGGGCACGGCGAGCTGCGGCCGCTGCTGCTGCCGCCGGAGTTCGAGGGGCACCCGCTGCGCAAGGAGTTCGTGCTCGCCTCCCGGGTGGCCAAGCCGTGGCCCGGCGCCAAGGAACCGGGCGAGTCGGAGGCCGGCGGCGGCCGGCGGCCGATGCGGCCGCCGGGCGTACCGGCGCCGGGGGAGTGGGGGACGACGCCCACGCCGGCCGGCGCGGCCGGGGTGGGCGAGGGCCCGCGCGGCGGTACGCCCGCCCGGCCGGCCCGGGAACGCCCGGTCCGCGCGGCCCCGGGCGAGCGGCCGGCCCGACCCACGCCGGGTGAACGCCCAGCGCGGCCGGCCGGCGGTGCGGGCGTGGCCCGGCCGACCCCGGGCGAGCGACCGACCGGCCCGGCCCGGCCCGAGCCGGCCGGCGAACCCGAGCGAGCCGTCGGCGAAGCCGGCCCGCCCGGGCGTCCGCTGCCCGGCGAGCGGCCGACCGGGCCGACCCGGCCCGAGCCCGCCGCCGACACCACGCCCGAGGAGGGGGACGCCTGATGCCCGCCTGGTTGGAGCTGGTCCTCCGGGTGGTGGGCGTGCTGGTCGCGTTCCTCACCCTGCCGCTGATCGTGGGCCAGACCGAGCACAAGGTCATGGCGCACATGCAGGGCCGGCTCGGCCCGATGTACGCGGGCGGCTTCCACGGCTGGGCGCAGCTGGTGGCCGACGGGATCAAGTTCGTGCAGAAGGAGGACGTCACCCCGCGCGACGCGGACCGGCCGGTGTTCCGGCTGGCCCCCGCGGTGGCCCTGGTGCCGTACCTGCTCGCCCTGCTGGTGATCCCGCTCGGCCCCGGCGACCTGGTCGGGCAGCCGCTGGACATCGGCCTGTTCTTCGTGCTGGCGGTGGTCGGCATCGGGGTGCTGGCGGTGCTGATGTCGGCCTGGGCCTCGGCCAACAAGTACAGCCTCCTCGGCGGGCTGCGCGGCGCGGCCCAGCTGCTCGGCTACGAGCTGCCGCTGGTGCTGGCGGCGGCGTCGGTGGCGATGGCGGCGGGGACGTTGAGCCTCTCCGGCATCGTCGAGGCGTGGCGGCCGTGGTGGCTGCTCTGGCAGGCGCCGGCCATGGTGGTCTTCTTCGTCGCCGGGCTGGCCGAGATCCGGCGGCCGCCGTTCGACATGCCGGTGGCCGACTCCGAGCTGGTCTTCGGCTACATGACCGAGTACACCGGCCTGCGCTTCGCGTTCTTCCTGCTCGCCGAGTACGTCGGCATCGTGGTGATCGCCGCGCTGACCACGGTGCTCTTCCTCGGCGGCTGGCAGGGCCCGTTCGCCGACGCCCAGCTCGGCTGGCTGTGGACGCTGATCAAGGTGTTCGTCGTCGCGTTCGTGATCATCTGGCTCCGGGTGTCGTACCCCCGCCTGCGCGAGGACCAGCTCCAGCGTCTCTGCTGGCTGGTGCTGGTCCCGCTCGCCCTGGCGCAGCTCGTGCTGACCGCCGCCGTCCGCCTCGCCCTGTAAGGAAGGGCCCCTTCTTAACGCCTCCGGTAGAGAAGGGTGCCCTTCTCACCCACTCAGCCGAGGTCGCGCAGCGGGGTGTGGGCCGGGTCGACGCGTTCGGCGGGCGGGGCCGGCAGCGGGGGCGTGCCGTCGCCGAAGGGGCGGCCGCCCAGCTCCTCGCGGGCGTGCGGGGTGAGCCAGCCTGACAGGTCGGGGCCGAGCGGGACGATACCGGTCGGGTTGATGTCCCGGTGCACCTCGTAGTAGTGCCGCTTGATGTGGTCGAAGTCGATGGTGTCGCCGAAGCCGGGGGTCTGGAACAGGTCCCGGGCGTACGCCCAGAGCACCGGCATCTCGGTGAGCTTCTGCCGGTTGCACTTGAAGTGGCCGTGGTAGACCGGGTCGAAGCGGGCCAGCGTGGTGAAGAGCCGGACGTCCGCCTCGGTGATCGTGTCGCCGACCAGGTAGCGCTGCCCGGCCAGCCGCTCGCTCAGCCAGTCCAGCCGGTCGAAGAGCCGCTGGTACGCCCGCTCGTACGCCTCCTGGCTGCCGGCGAAACCGCACCGGTAGACCCCGTTGTTCACGTCCTTGAACACCACCGCGTTGACCTCGTCGATCTCGCCCCGCAGCCGCTCCGGGTAGAGGTCCGGAGCCCCCGGCCGGTGGTACGCCGTCCACTCCGTCGACAGGTCCAGGCTCATCTGCGCGTAGTCGTTGGTGACCACCTGCCCGGTGGGGACGTCCACGATCGCCGGCACGGTGATGCCCCGGTCGTACCCGGGGAACCGCGTGAAGTACGCCTCGGCCAGCCGCTCGATGCCGAGCACCGGGTCCCGGCCGCCGGGATCCAGGTCGAAGGTCCAGCTCCGCCTGTCGTGGGTCGGGCCGGCCACCGCCATCGAGATGGCCTCCTCCAGCCCGAGCAGGCGGCGGACGATGATCAGGCGGTTCGCCCAGGGGCAGGCCCGGCTCACCGCGAGCCGGTACCGGCCGGGCTCGACCGGCCAGCCGTCCCGTCCGTCCGCGGTGAGCCGGGTGGCGATGTAGCGCTGGTCCCGGGTGAACTCGCCGCCCGGCTCGACGTACTTCCCGCCGGTCCGTCCGAGGATCTCGTCGCCCTTGCCGCCCACGCCGCCTCCCGAGGTTGTCGTCCGGTCCCATCATGGTCGCTCCGGCGGCTCCCGGCAGGCCGGACGGGAGGCCGCCCGGGCTAGGCTGCCGCGGTGACCGATGTGGAGGCGGCGGCCCGACGCTTCATCGCCGACGTGTGGAACGCCGGCCGCGAGGAGAGCGCGTACGAACTGGTCGCCGAGGACTGCCCGGGACTGGGCGGGACCGGGCCGGCGGCCACGCTGGCCTGGCACCGGGACCGGCGGGCGGCCTTCCCCGACCTCCGCTACAAGATCGTCGAGCTGGTGGCGGCCGGCGACCGGGTGGCCGTGCACTGGCGGGCCGCCGGCACCCAGGCCGGCCAGTTCGGCCCGGTGCCGCCGACCGGCCAGGTGGTCAGCTATTCGGGGGCGTCGTTCCTGCGCTTCGACGAGGCCGGCCGGATCGTGGACGTGTGGAGCGTCAACGAGCTGTTCCAACTGCTCCAGCAGCTCGGCGTCGAGATGCTTCCCCCGCCGCCCGCCCTCGACGTCTGACCGCCGGCCGGCCCGGCGGCGGGCGATCGACCGGGTGGTGGTCGCGCGCGTCGGAGGCACAGGGCAGGATGGGCGGCATGAGCGAGCGCAGCGAGCGAATCAGCCAGCTCAGCGCGGAGGTGCCGCACGGCGTCGGTGAGCGAAGCGAGGCGACGGCGTGAGCGAGCGCAGCGAGCGGCCCGGCGAGGGGCTGGTGAAGGGGCTGGCGGTCACGCTCCGGACGATGACCCGCCGCTCGACCACCCAGCAGTATCCGGACGTCGCGCCGGAGCTGCCGCCGCGCTCGCGCGGCGTGATCGCGCTGCTGACGGAGAACTGCACGGTCTGCATGCTCTGCGCGCGGGAATGCCCGGACTGGTGCATCTACATCGACTCGCACAAGGAGGAGGTGGCGGTGCCCGGCGCCGCCCGCCCCCGGCAGCGCAACGTGCTCGACCGCTTCGACATCGACTTCTCGCTCTGCATGTACTGCGGCATCTGCGTCGAGGTTTGCCCCTTCGACGCGCTCTACTGGTCCCCGGAGTTCGAGTACGCCGAGTACGACATCAAAGACCTGCTGCACGACAAGGACCATCTCGGCGAGTGGATGGCCACCGTGCCCCCGCCGCCCGCCCACGACCCGCACGGCGAGCCCGCCAAGGAGGAGACCACCGCCGCCCGCAAGGCCGCGGCTCCCGCTGCCCGTCCGGCCCCGTCCGGCGTACGCCCCGAGCCCGGTGCGGAGCAGGGCGGAGGCACGCCGTCATGACGGGTGCCGACGTGCTGCTGCTCGCCCTCGGTACGGTGGCGGTGGGCGCGGGCGGGCTGGTGGTCGGCACCCGGCACCTGGTCCGGGCCGGCCTCTGGCTGGTGGTCTGCCTGGGCGCGCTGGCCGGGGACTACCTGGTGCTCACCGCCGAGCTGGTGGCCTGGGTGCAGGTGCTGATCTACGTCGGCGCGGTGGTGGTGCTGCTGCTCTTCGCGGTGATGCTGACCCGGGCGCCGATCGGCGCCTCCGACGACCTGGACCGGCCCGGCTGGCCGGCCGCGCTGATCGGTGCCGGCAGCGGGCTCGGCCTCGCGGTGCTGCTGGTCGACGCGTTCCGCTGGACCCGGGTCGACCTGCCCGCCGCCGGCACCGCCGAACGCCTCGGCGAGCAGGTGTTCCGCTCCTGGGTGCTGCCGTTCGAGGTGCTCTCGGTGCTGCTCCTCGCCGCCCTGGTCGGCGCGATCGTGCTGTCCCGCCCCGAGATCGGCCGCTCCCAGCCGACGGCGGCCGGTACGCCGGCCGGTCCCGGTCGGCCGGTCACCGGTCCCCACACCGCACCGGCCACCGTGGCCGCCTCGGCCGACGAGGGCGGACGCCCGTGAGGCCGGTCATCCCGTACGTCACCGCGGCGCTGCTGTTCGGCCTGGGCGTCTACGGCGTGCTGCGCCGCCGCAACGCCGTCCTGGTGCTGATGGCCGTCGAGCTGATGCTGAACGCGGTCAACCTGATCCTGGTCGCCGCCGACACCACCGTGCGGGCCCAGCTCCCGCACTCCGGCCAGGTCTTCGCGCTCTTCGTGATCGTGCTGGCGGCCGCCGAGATCGGGGTCGGGCTGGCCATCGTGCTCCAGCTCTACCGGCTGCGGGCCAGCGTCACCGTGGACGACGTGCCGCTGAGCGAGCCGGCGCCGGTCGGCGTGGGCGCCGGGGACGGGCCGTCGCGCCCCGGCGGGCCGGAGGGGGAGAAGTGACCGGACTGCTCGCGGCGGCGCTGCCGGGCGTACCCCTGCTCGTGGGTCTGGTCGGGTTGCTGCTGCTGCCGCCGTCGCCGCGCGGCGCGTCGACCGGCGAGGACCGGGCCCGGCGGGCGGCGATCGCGCTCGGCGTGGCCGGCGCGGCGGTGGCCCTGGTCGTCGCGGTGACGCTGCTGGTCCGGGTGGACCGTCCGGTCGAGGGCGGCACCACCTGGGTCGACCTCGGCGGGCTGACGGTCACCCTCGGCTACCGGCTGGACGGGGTGGCCGTGCTGGTGGCCACCGCGGTCGCCGCCGTGGCCCTGGCCGTCCAGGTCTACTCGATCGGCTACCTGCGGCGGGGCCCGCACGACGACGTCGAGGTCGACCACCGCTACCCGCCCTATGCGGCCCAGATCAGCCTCTTCACCGCCGCGATGCTGACCGTGGTGGTCTCCGGCGACCTGATCCTGCTGCTGGTCGGCTGGGAGGTGATGGGCATCTGCTCCTACCTGCTCATCGCCCACGACCGCCGGCTGCCCGAGGCGCCGGCCGCCGCGGTGAAGGCGTTCCTGGTGACCCGGGTCGGCGACGTCGGCTTCCTGCTCGGCATCGCGCTGCTCGGCGTCGGCGCGGGCAGTTTCAAGATCGCCGACGTGCTCGCCCACCACTGGTCCACCGGCACCCTCACCGCCGCCTGCCTGCTGCTGCTCGCCGGGGTCGCGGGCAAGAGCGCCCAGTTCCCGCTGCACACCTGGCTGCCGGACGCGATGGCCGGCCCGACCCCGATCTCCGCGCTGATCCACGCGGCCACCATGGTCGCCGCCGGGGTGTACGCGGTGGCCCGGCTCTTCCCGCTCTTCGCGCAGGCCCCGGCCGCCCTCGCCGTGCTCGGGGTGATGGCGGCGGTCACCCTGCTGCTGGGCGCGTTCGCCGCCACCGCGCAGGACGACATCAAGCGGGTGCTGGCCTGGTCGACGGTCTCCCAGATCGGCTACATGACCGGCGCGCTGGCCGTCGGGGCGCCCGCCGCGGCGCTGTTCCATCTGCTCACCCACGCCGCGTTCAAGGCGCTGCTCTTCCTCGCCGCCGGCGCGGTGATCCGCGCCGTCGGCACCACCCTGATGTCCCGGATGGGTGGCCTACGGACCAGCATGCCGGTGACCTTCTGGTGCATGGTGGTCGGCCTCGGCGCGCTCGCCGGGGTGCCGCCGCTCTCCGGCTTCTGGAGTAAGGACGGGGTGCTGGCCGCCGCCGAGGCCGCCGCGCTGGACGGTGCCGGCTCCGCCCCGGCCTGGGTGGGCTGGCTGGTCTGGCTGGCCGGGCTGCTCGGCGTCGCGGTCACCGCCTGGTACGCGACCCGCCTGCTGCTGCGCACCTTCCTCGGCGCCCCCCGCAGCCCACTGGTCCACCCGCACGACCCGCCGGCGGTGCTGCGCTGGCCGGTGCTGCTGCTCGCGGTCCCCGCCGCGCTGCTCGGCCTGGCCGCCTTCGCGCCGTGGTTCGCCGACCGCCTCCGGGTGCCGGCCGACGACACCGGGGCGGCCGTCGAACTGGTCCACCTCGCGCCGAACGTGCTGCTCCCGCTGCTGTTGCTGCTGGTCGGGGCGGGGGTCGCCGGGTTCCGCTGGCGCCGCGACCCGGCCGCCGACCCGGCCCGCTTCCTGGGTCCGCTGCGGCCGGTCTTCGCCCGGGCGTTCCGGCTCGACGACGTCCAGCACGCCCTCGTCGTACGCCCGACCACGGCGCTCGCCCGGGCCGTGCGTACCGGTGACGAGCTGGGGGTGGACGGCCTGGTCGAGGGGAGCGGGCGCGCGGCGGTGGGCCTGGGCGGCGGGCTGGCCGCGCTGCACCGGGCGGCGCTGCCGCGCGCGGCGGCCGCGGTGCTGGCCGGCGCGCTGCTGATCGGCCTCGCCGCCGCCCTGATCGGAGCGTGGTCATGAGCTTCGGACAGTTCCTGCTGGTCGCCGCCCTCGCGCTGCCCGCGCTGGGCGCGGTCGCGACCGCCGCCACTCCGGGCGACCGGGCCGGGCGCCTGGTCGGCACGGTCGCCGCCGGGCTGACCCTGCTCGCCACCCTGCCGCTGGTCGGCGGCGACCACGGCTGGTTCGGCTACGGGCCGCGGCCGGCCGTGCAGCCCTGGCACCAGGTCGACCTGCCCTGGGCGCCCGGCCTGGACCTCCGCTTCCACCTGGGCGTGGATGGCATCTCCTGGCCGCTGGTGGCGTTGACGGCGCTGCTCACCCTGCTCTGCTGCGGGTACACGTTGTGGCGGGTGCCGGACGGCGGCGGCAGCGGAAAGGCCCTGGTCGCGCTGCTGCTGGTGGTCGAGGTGGGCATCCTGGGCACCTTCCTCGCCCTCGACCTGGTCCTCTTCTTCCTCTTCTTCGAGGTCGTCCTGCTGCCGATGTACGCGATCATCGCCGGCTGGGGCGGCGCGGACCGGCGGCGGGCGGCCCGGAAGTTCACCCTCTACACCCTGCTCGGCTCGGTGCTGCTGCTGGTCGGCGTCTACCTGGTGGTCGCCGCCGCGGGCACCGCCGACCTGGTGGCGCTGACCGGCGGCGCCGGGCTGTCCCGGGGCACCCAGCTCGCCGCGTTCACCCTGCTGGCGCTGGCCTTCGCGGTGAAGAGCCCGCTCTGGCCGCTGCACTCCTGGCTGCCCGACGCGCACACCCAGGCACCCACCGTCGGCAGCGTGATCCTCGCCGGGGTGCTGCTCAAGATGGGCACGTACGGCCTGATCCGGGTGGCCGTCGGGGTGGCCCCGGAGGGCGCCCGCTGGGCCGCCCCGGTGCTCGGGGTGCTCGCCGTCGCGGCGATCCTGGTCGGCGCACTGGTCTGCCTGGCGCAGGACGAGCTGAAGCGGCTGATCGCGTACTCCAGCGTCGGGCACATGGGTTTCGTGCTGCTCGGGGTCGCCACGCTCACCGCCACCGGCCTGCAGGCCGCGCTGATCGGCAACATCGCGCACGGCGTGATCACCGGGCTGCTCTTCTTCCTGGCCGGGGCGGTCAAGGACCGGACCGGCACCGGCTCGCTCACCGAACTGTCCGGGCTGCGGGAGACCGCGCCCCGGCTGGCCGGGCTGCTCGGCTTCGCGGCGATCGCCTCGCTCGGGTTGCCCGGGCTGGCCGGCTTCTGGGGCGAGGCGTTCGCCGTGATCGCCGCCGTCCGGCGGGGCGGCGGGTTGTGGACCACCCTCGCGGTGCTGGCCGCGCTCGGCGGCGCGCTGACCGCGGCGTACTTCCTGCGGCTGCTGCGCCGGGTCACCCACGGCCGGCCCAGCGCGGCGGTCGGGCGGCTCGCGCCGGGGCTGGCCGGGGTGGAGCTGACCGCCTGGGCGCCGCTCGTGCTGCTCGCGCTCGCCGTGGGCCTGGTTCCGGCCCTCGTCCTGTCCTACGCCTCCGGTCCGGTTGAGGCCCTGGTGGGAGTGGTCACCAAATGAACCTGGTGCAGAGCGTGGACCACGTGGCGTTGCTGCCGGCCTACCTGGCCGGCGGCACGGCCGTACTGGTGCTCCTGGCCGACCTGCTGGTGGCCCGGGTCGCGGTCACGGTGACCACGGCCGCGACCGGCTGGGCGGCCACCGCGCTCGGCGCGGCCCTGGTCGGCGCGGGCGGCGAACGGCGCACCTTCTGCGTCGGCGCCGACTGCTCGTGGCAGTACGGCGGCCGGGCGGCTCTCGTCGCGGTCGTCTTCGCCCTGCTCACCCTCGGCGTGCTGGCGCTGTCCGGTCCGCTGCTGCAGGCCGGCCGGACGCCGGTGGGGGAATACTGCTTCCTGCTCGCCTGCGCGCTCACCGGCGGCGTGGTGCTCGGCGCGGCCGGCGACCTGATCACCCTGGTGGTGGCGCTGGAGACGCTCACCCTGCCGCTGTACATCCTGGTCGGGTTGCGCCGGGGCAGCGTGGCCGGCGCCGAGGCGGCGCTGACCTTCTTCGTGGTGAGCGTGGTGGCGACGACGCTGACCCTGCTCGGCGCGGCGCTGCTCTACGCGGTTACCGGCGGCCTGCACCTGGACCGGCTCGGCGCCGCCTTCGCCGACCGGGAGAGCCTGCTCGACCTGCCGCTCACCACGGTCGCCGTGGCGCTGGTGGTGGCCGGGCTCGCGTTCAAGGTCGCCGCGGTGCCGTTCCATGCCTGGGCCCCGGCCACCTACGACGGCGCGCCGTTGCCGGTGGCCGCGTACCTGTCGACCGCGTCGAAGCTGGGCGGGGTGGTGGCCCTGCTCGCGGTGGTGCAGCGCGCGCTGCCGGCCGGCGTCAGCGGGCCGGTGCTGGCGCTCCTGGCCGTGCTCACCATGACCGTCGGCAACCTGGTGGCACTGCGGCAGCGGCGCACGGTCCGGCTGCTCGCCTGGTCCTCGGTGGCCCAGGCCGGCTACATCCTGGCCCCGCTGGGCGCGTTGGCGCTGGCCGGCGGGCGGACCGCCGACGCCCGGGCCACGGCCTACGCGGCGGCCGTCGCGTACGCCGTCTTCTTCGTGCTGCTGGAGCTGGCCGCCTTCGCCGCGGTGGTGGCGCTGCGGCCGGCGGAGGGGGACGGCGGCACCCTGGCCGACCTGAGCGGGGCGGCCCGCCGGCACCCGTGGGTGGGCGGCGCCTTCGCGCTCGCCCTGATCGGGCTGGCCGGGCTGCCGCCCGGCCTGGCCGGGCTCTTCGCCAAGGTCACCGTGGTGCGCGCGCTGCTGGCCGGACACGCCGGCTGGCTCGCCCTGGTGGTGGCGGTGAACGCGGTCCTCGGCCTGGCCTACTACCTGCGCCTGGCCGCCACCCTCTACGCCGCGCCCGGCCCGGTGACCGCCCGGCCGACCCGGGTGGTGGCCGTGGCCCTCGGGGTGGCCACCGCGCTGGCCGTGGTGGTCGGCTTCGCTCCGCAGCTCGTGCTCGACGTGGCCGGCCGCTGAACCGGGCGTTTCGTCCCGCGGTGGGCAGTCGGCACAGCCGATGCACAGAAATCCTCAGTCAACTCTCAGCCATGAGCAGGATGGTTGACGGGTACCGGTGGTGTTGAACCGGTCAGCGGTCCCCGCGCGGGGCCGCGCACCGAAGGAGCGATCGTGCATCACAACCGTCTGAAGACCGCAGCGCTGCTCGGCCTGTTGACCTCGCTGATCCTCGCGGTCGGCTACTGGTTCGGCGGGAGCGGCGGCCTCGTCATCGCCGTCGTCGTCTCGTTGCTGATGAACGGCGTGACCTATTTCTACTCCGACAAGCTCGCCCTGCGCTCGATGGGGGCGCAACCGGTCAGCGAGGCACAGTTCCCCGAGCTGTACCGGATGGTGCGGGAGCTCTCCACCCAGGCGGGCCAGCCGATGCCCCGCCTCTACGTCAGCCCCACAGCGCAGCCCAACGCGTTCGCCACCGGGCGTAACCCGCAGCACGCGGCGGTCTGCGTCACCCAGGGCATCGTCGAGGTCCTCGACTACCGCGAGCTGCGCGGCGTGATCGGGCACGAGCTGTCCCACGTCTACAACCGGGACATCCTCATCTCCAGCGTCGCGGCCGGCCTGGCCGGCATCATCACCGTGCTGGCGAACATCGCCTGGTTCATCCCGCTGGGCTCCTCCGACGACGAGGACGCCCCGAACCCCGCGGTGCTGCTGCTCACCCTGATCCTCGGCCCGATCGCGGCCACCGTGATCCAGCTGGCGATCAGCCGGAGCCGGGAGTTCCAGGCCGACCAGTCCGGCGCCGAGCTGAGCCGGGACCCGCTGGCGCTGGCCAGCGCCCTGCGGAAGATCCACAGGGGGACGCAGATGCGTCCGTTGCCCCCGCAGGGTCAGCTCACCAGCACCGCCCACCTGATGATCGACAACCCGTTCAAGCGGGGTGGCGGCATTGCCGCTCTCTTCTCCACCCACCCGCCGATGGAGCAGCGGGTCGCCCGGCTGGAGCAGTTGGCCCGCAACTCCGGGCCGGTGCAGTTCCAGCGCTGACCCGACCTGTCACGCCGCCCGCGTCCGACCTCGGACGCGGGCGGTCGTGTCGTCAGAAGGTGGCCTGGGGCAACCGGTCGGGTCGGGCGAACACCACGGCGACCAGCAGGATCAGCCCCGCCACCAGGTACGCGGTCGCCGGACCGAACAGCTCGGCGGTGCTGCCCAGCAGGAAGATCCCGCAGCCGCCGACGACGATGTTCGCGGCGACCATGGTCGCCTCGACCTGCCCCATCCGCTCCTTGGGCGCCAGCCGGGCGAAGGTCGCCTGCGCCCCGATCAACCAGCCGGCGCCCGCGCCGATCAGCGCGTTCGCCCCCGCCAGCGCCCAGGCCGGCGCGTGGACCACGACCAGCACCGCGGCCAACAGCAACGCCCCGGCCAGCGCGGCGGCGGCCGCCACCTGACCGGCCACCCGGGCCAGCCAGCCCCGCCGCCCCGCCAGCAGCACGAAGACCGCGCCGCCGAACGCGGAGGCGGCCAGCACGACCGGACGCCACCCCCCACCGGCCAGGTCCGGGGCCAGGGTCTCCGGCAGGGCCCCGGAGAGGACCGTGCCGAAGGTGAGCAGCGCGACGCCGCGCAGCACCGGGTGGCCGACGATGGTGCGCACACCCGCGGTGGCCGGCGGCCGGGCCTTCCGGCGTTCCCCCCGGCCCCCCGGGAGCCCGGCCAGGACGACCGCGGCGAGCAGGAACGACACCAGGTCCACCAGGAGCGCGACCCGGGGGCCGAGCGCCACGGTCACGCCGGCCCCGGCGAGCAGGCCGGTCACCTGGCCGACCTGGTTCCCGAAGGCGGAGAGGCCGAACAGCGGCAGCCGCAGCGGCGTGTCCACCGCCTCGGCGGTGATCGCCACGTTGACGCTGGCGTACGCGGCCCGGACCCCGCCGAGCAGGCCGGCCGCGACGATCGCCGGCAGCGGCTGGGGGACCGCGGTCGGGACCGCGATCAGCACCGCGCCGGCCAGCGACAGCCCGACCAGCATGGTGCGCCGGGGCGGCACGTCCAGCCAGCCGCTGAACACGATCGCCACCAGCAGGGCGGGCACCGTCCGGGCGGCGTACACGGCGGCCGGGCCGAGCACCGACTGCGTCTGGTCGTACGCGAGCAGCAGCAGGGCGGCCAGCCCGACGAAGTCGCCCAGCTCGGAGATGCCGCGGGCGATGACCAGCCGGGAGGCGACGGGGTGGCGGAACAGGGCTCGGTAGCCGGGCGGGGGCGCGAGCCGTTCGTCGGCGTCGGTCATCAGCTCGGCTGATCCGCTTCCTTGCCCTGCCGCGCGACCCGCAGCGGTTCGATGGTGGCGCCGGTCATCGGACCTCCGTACGGCGATGGGCGGAGTCTGCGGGGAATGGACCCAGTTCGATCAGCAACCTACCGTCTCTCCGCTGGCGGGGCAGCCCCGCTCCGGGCCCCGATGTGAGCGAGCCGACCGTCCCCGCGGCGACCTTCGGCGTTAGGGTCAGAAGGGATTCCACCCGTTACCTGTCCGCACCGGAGGTGCACCCTTGGCCGCACTGCGCCACTACCTGGGCGTCTGGCGGATCCCCGGCGCTCCGATGCTGCTGATCCTCGGCATCATCGGTCGGCTCGGGATCGGCATGACCTCGTTGGCGCTGCTGCTCGTGGTCGAGGAGGTGACCGACCGGTACTCGCTCGCCGCGGTGGCCGGCGGCATCTACGCCCTCTCCGGCGCCGCGCTCAGCCCGGTGGCCGGCCGGATCGCCGACCGGGTCGGCCCCACGCCGGTGCTGCTCACCACCGCCGCCGCCCACCCGCTCGCGCTCTTCGGCCTGCTCTGGGCCAGCCGCTCCGGCACCGGAAGCCTGGCCCTGATCTACCTGGCCGCCGCCGCGGCCGGGGCCACCTACCCGCCGCTCACCGCCGCCATCCGGGGCGCCTGGAACGACCTCACCGCCCCCGCCACCGGCCGGGCCCACCTGCGCAACACCGCGCTCGCCGCGGAGACCTCCCTCTTCGAGATCGTCTTCGTGCTCGGCCCGCTGCTGGTGGCCGCGTTCGTGCTGGTCGCCGACGCCGCCGCGGCGCTGGTCGGCGCCGCCGTGGTCACCCTGGTCGGGACCACCGCCGTCGCGCTCGGCCAGGTGATGCGGAGTTGGCGGCCGCACCCCCGGGAACACCACGCCCGGGGGCTCGGCCCGCTGCGGGTCGGCGGCTTCCCCGCCCTGCTGCTCTGCGTGGCCAGCCTCGGCATCGCGTTCGGCGCGGCCGGCGTGATCGTCCCGGCCTTCGCCGGGAACGCGGCCGCCGACGACCCGGAGAGCCTCGCCGGCCTGCTGCTCGCCGTCTGGGGCATCGGCAGCGCCGCCGGAGGCTTCTGGTTCGGGGTACGCCCACCGGCCGCCAGCATGACCCGCCAGTTCGCCTGGCTGCTCGGCGCCGTCGCGGCCAGCTTCGCCGTCTTCGCGGTGATGCCCGGCCCGCTCGCCCTCGGCATCGCCCTGGTGCTCGGCGGGGCCACCATCGCCCCGGCGCTGACCCTGGAGAACACCCTGGTCGGCCGGATCGCCCCGGCGGGCATGCTGAACGAGGCGTACACCTGGGTGGTCACCATGTCGGTGGCGGCGAGCGCCGCCGGCGGAGCGGTGGCCGGGCTGATCGTCGACCACGCCGGCGGCGTGCCGTGGGCCTTCCTCTTCGCCGGCGCGGCGGTCGCCGTCGGGGCCGCGGTCGCCGCGCTCCCCGCCGGCCCCATCGCCCGCGCCGAGGCCGTGGCGGTCCGCGCCGAGCAGCCGGTCGCCGCCTGACCCGGGCGGATCAATCCCGCCCTGGCGGGTATCCGCCGGGATGTTCGTCTTCTTCTCGAACCGGATCGGCTGCCTCGGCTCGATCCTGGTCAGCGCGATCCTGACCGTGATCCTGCTGCTGATCTTCTCCCGCTGAGCGATCGTTCCCCTCGGCGAGTTCCGCGAACGGTAGGGGACAGCAGGAGCTGCCGGCGCAGGCGATCAGGTCGTCGCAGCCGGCCGAGATGGCGGCTCGCAGGGTGTCGCGGATGACGGTCAGGTCGGCCACCTTCCGTTCCACCTCGACGAGCTTCTGCTGGGCCCGTGCCCGGAGGCCGGCGTCGGATCGGCCGCGGTGCCGGTGTCGACCGGCGTCGAGCAGGTCGGCGACCTCGTTGAGGGTGAAACCGAGGCGTTGCGCCGTCTTGATGACCCGCAACAGGGTGACCGTCTCGGACGGGTAGAGCCGATGTCCGCCCGGCGACCGCCGCGGGGCGGTGAGCAGTCCCCGGCGCTCGTAGTAGCGCAGGGTCTGCGGGTTGACCCCGGCCGCGTCGGCCAGCTGGCCGACGCGCAGCCCGGCGCCGCTCATCGCGTGCCCGTGGCCGACGCGGCCCGATCGGCCACGCCGTCGAGCACGTCCACGTGTGCCGCCGGTACCCGAACGTCCAAGGCCAGCGCGCCGGGCTCGGGCCGGGACAGCTGGAAGGTGAAGAACGTGCAGCACGACGACTCCCGGGCCGTCAGATCCCGGGCCATCTGCTCCACCTGGGCCGTGCCGGCAAGCCGCAACCGCAGGTGCTGCGCCGACGGCCGGTCGACGGCGCGCACGGAGTCGGCGAAGAACTGATCGAACTCGGCGAGCCGCAGCGGCCGTTCCGCCGTCGGCAGGGTGCAGGCATCCGGCACCCAGGCGTCGTCCGTCGTGATCTGGTGGTCACCCATACCCCGACGGTAAGCCTGTACCCAGGTACCGGATGCAAGCCAACTGCGGCGCGAGCAGGTTCCTACCGGTAGTTGGTGAACTGCAGGGCGACGCCGAAGTCCTCGCCCTTGAGCAGTGTGATGACGGCCTGCAGGTCGTCCTTCTTCTTGCCGGTGACCCGGAGCTGGTCGCCCTGGATCTGCGCCTGGACGCCCTTCGGGCCCTCGTCGCGGATCTTCTTGCTGATCGCCTTGGCCTTGTCCGAGTCGATGCCCTGGATCACCTTGGCGTCGACCTTGAAGACCTTGCCCGAGGCGCGCGGGTCGCCGGCGTCCAGCGACTTGAGGGAGATGTTCCGCTTGACCAGCTTCTCCTTGAAGACCTCCAGGGCGGCCCGGACCCGCTCCTCGGTCTCCGCCTGGAGGCTGATCGCCTCCTCGCCCGACCAGGAGATCTCCGCGCCCGTGCCGCGGAAGTCGAACCGCGTCGCGAGCTCCTTCTCCGCCTGGCGGAGGGCGTTGTCGACCTCCTGCCGGTCGACCTTGCTCACGATGTCGAACGACGGGTTCGCTGCCATGCTCATGCTCCTGCTGTCCGGCGGTCTGTCCTGTTCCGTCCCCCGCTGACCAGCGTGGGACCCCCTGACGGTACCCGGTTGCGACCGCCCCGGGGGCAGCCGCTATCCTTGCTTCCGCTGCCGCGTTGCGACGCGGTGGGGTGCCCTGGCGGGTTGCCCGAGCGGCCAATGGGAGCGGACTGTAAATCCGTCGCGAAAGCTACAGAGGTTCGAATCCTCTACCCGCCACCAGGGATCGGCAAGGCCTCTGAACTGCGGAAACGTAGATCAGGGGCCTTAGTCGTTTGCTGCCCTTGTTGACCGTCGTTGCGCCTGATCGACCGGCCCATCGGGCACGTATCGGGCACGCGAGGGAGGGCTGAGGGCTGGAAAGATCGCATGCATGATCTCCCCCTACCTCGACCCGACGATCTGGCGTCCCTCGTGTTGCGCACCGGCCGTCACGACGCGTGGGGTGGTTCGGTGAATCCCAACAAGGCGGCCGCTCGGGTTGTGGCGGAAGAGGATCTAGCCGGCTTCACAGCGGGCCAGTTCCTGGAGGCGATGAAAGCCCTCACGGTGATCCTGACCCTGCCCCAGTCAGCCGCCGACCACGTCGACGCGCTCGTGGTAGCCACTGGTCAGGGCGAAGAATGGCGTCTCACTCATGCGATCCGCAACTGGGAGGCGAACCGAGCGCTCCGCTACCTTCTGGTAGCGAACGGGAACCCGGATGAAGACACCTACGTCGAGATCACGCTCGACTACCTGCGGAGCCTCGGCCTTCGTCGCACCAATGGTGTCTACCTCCAAGCCGAGCCGGCCCCCAACACCGGCTTACAGGCCGCATGGATCGTCAACCAGGTCCAAGCCCGCGGCATCACCAGCCTCGCGCTCGCTGTCTCCCCTTACCACCTGGCCCGCGTCTACCTCACGGTCCTCAAAGCCCTCACGAAGGCTGGATTTCGCCTCCCCATGATCCCCCTTCCCGTGCCCGTTCCTCCTGACACGCCCGTTCCGGAAACCGGAGCGACCGCCTACGACCTCGTACCCGGCGAGATCAAACGCATCCTCAACTACATGGACCACGGCTGGGTCGCCACGCCCGAGGAAATGCAGCAGTACCTACAGTGGCTTTGGAGCCACCACAAAACCCTCCTCGGCACGAGCCCGATCTGAGACAGTCGTAGCCCGGCGGGCACTCCAGCAGAAGGTGGCCGCCACTCTGCCCTCGGTCTCTCCGATCGGTGCAAGGACTGCGGCGCCCGGCCGATCTGTGCCTTGCGAAGATCAAGACTGCTGTCGGCCGGCGTCGTTAGCGGTCGCTGACCTGCTCGCTGTGTCGCCCGCCGTCGCCCTCGGACCACCTTCGACGGAAGGCTTGGCTGTACGGGTGGCTGTACAGCGCAGAGCTCTTTGTGGGGGAACATGGCGGGAGCACCGATCTTGGCTGTGGTCGTGGTCCGGTGGCTTCGCCCGCGCCGCCGGGAATCCCTCCTCGAACTTCCCCCATGAAGCTCGGCGAACGGGGCTGCGAATCACGGGCGACCTCACTAAGGTGCCTCCAATGCGCATTCCACCTCTGCCTAAGGCATCGCTGGATCTCACCGGCGACAAGGCTGCGAAGCGAGCAGTCGGCAACCGTCCGGCGAACGTCACCTCACCCATCACGATCGACGCCTACAACCCTGAGTGGCCCGCAATGTTCGCCAAGGAGGAGGCGGCCATCCGGGCTGCGCTAGGTGCCAAGGCGCTTGCGGTCGAACACGTAGGGTCGACCGCCGTGCCCGGTCTGGCGGCCAAGGATCGACTCGACATCGACCTCATCGTTGCGGACCCGGCAGATGAAGATGCCTACGTTCCGCCGCTGGAAGCCGCCGGCTACTTCCTACGCACCCGCGACCCCGACTGGTACCAGCACCGCTGCCTTTGGACCCACGACCACGGCGTGAATCTGCACGTCTTCGGTCCTGACTGCGATGAGTACCTCCGGCACCTAATCCTCAGAGACTGGCTCCGCACGCACCCAGAAGATCGCGATCGCTACGCAGCAGAGAAGCACCGGGTCGCCCAGGAACACCCGATGGACATGGCGTTGTACGTCCAGGGCAAGACGAGGATCATCATCGACATCCTCAAGCGATGCGGGCTGCGCTGAACAGCACACGCTGCCCCCCTCGCCCTCCGTCTGCTGCCGACCCACACACCGTGGAGCGGGCCAGGGCCAGGGTGACAAGGTGGAGCGCCCTACTGGACGAGTCTCAATGGCGACTGTCAAGGTCGATGTGAGCGGCCAGGCCTGGCCTAGGGATTAGAAGAGGAACGGAGCGGGCTGGTGCGGGAGCCGTTCTCCTGCTCAGCCCGTCCGTCACTGTCGGATGCCGTCGGCGTTGGCGGGCGGTCTGGGCTGTACGGATGGCTGTACGACACGCCGCTGCTGACCATCTGATCCGTAGATTCCCAAGACCACTCCGCAGCCGTTCGGCAACGTCCGCCTCGCCCTGGTCGCCGCGCTCTCGGCAACTGGATCGGTCCGGGCTCGTCCGGCTCCGTTCGCCCCGGTGGCTCCCGGCCATGGCTCCCACGCTCAGGTAGCCACCTTCTGGCCCAGGGGCCCCGCCAACCATGGCCCGTTTACCAACGCTGTCGGTTCTGTCATGGACTGACCGGCTTCTGGAGGTAGAGCATGCTCATCGTCACGGTGCTGATGGCCATTGCGGGGCTGGCCGCAATAATCTGGGTTGCCAACTGGCCCTTCAACACCCCCTTGCGAGAAGGACCTGAGTCCCGAAGAACGTCGCATTAGCGCTGCGCACAATCGGCGTCATCACCGCGCTGCGGCGCGTGGGATATTGCCCATTCTTGCCATCGTGTTCGGGATTGCATCGGTGAGCCCTTTGTCGGGCCCGAAAAGCGATCCGTTCGCGGCGGTAGTCATGGGCTTGTGTTCGGCCGTGTGCGTGGGCGTGTTCGGTGCGCTGATCAAGACGGGGCGCAGGCGGCGCACTTCGACACGGCGATGAACTCCCTGGACGGGACAAGGCGGAGCAGCCTCGTGGAGGGGCACGGCGACCGAGGGATTATGAGATCGAGTTGGCGACCTGTGCCCACAGCTGCGCCCTTGGTCATCCGTCTGATCGGGCGGGTATCGGGCACGCACGGAGGGCTAGGGTGGGCGACCAACGCGGCGAGGCCCTTCGCACCGACTCGAAGCCACGGGTCCAGGGCTTCCCGAAGGCGAGGAGGCGTCCGTGCACGACCACGATGTGACCCACCGGTTGCCTTCCCCGGCCACCGCCGAGAGCGATCCGGCCGGCTGGTTCGAGCGGCTCTACGCCGACGCCGAGCGAGGCGAGGCGGCCGTCCCGTGGGACCTCGACCGGGCGCAGTCCCTGCTCAGCGAGTGGACCGACCGGACCCGGCCGGACGGATCCGGTCGGCGCGCCCTGGTCGTCGGGTGCGGCTTCGGCCGCGACGCCGAACATCTGGCCCGCCTCGGCTTCGCCACCGTCGCCTTCGACATCTCTCCCACGGCGGTACGGGCGGCCCGCCGCCGCCACCCGGACTCCCCGGTCCGGTACGAGACCGCCGACCTGCTCGACCCGCCGCACGACTGGCTGGGCGGTTTCGATTTCGTGCTGGAGAGCATGAACGTGCAGGCACTGCCGGCCGAGCTGCGGCAGCGGGCGATCCCGGCGGTCGGCCGGCTGGTCGCGCCGGACGGGACGCTGCTGGTGATCGCGGCCGGCCGGCGGGACGACGAGGTCGTCGAGGGCCCGCCCTGGCCGCTGGCCCGGGCCGAGGTCGACGCCTTCGCGGACGGCCCGCTGACCCTCGCCCGGGTCGAGGAGATCGTCGCCCCCGACGGTGGGATCCGCTGGCGCGCGGAGTTCCGCCGCGCCTGAGGTTGGCAAACGGGGCGGTGCCACGTTCGCGGCCGCTCAGTCGAGACAGAACTCGTTGCCCTCGACGTCCTGCATCACGAGGCACGACTCGTTGTCGTCATCGGCAGGCAGTAGTCGCACGCGTACCGCGCCGAGCGCGACCAGTCGTGCGCATTCGGCCTCAAGTGCGGCCAGGCGTTCTTCACCCACGAGCCCGGTGCCGACCCGCACGTCAAGATGCAGCCGATTCTTCACGACCTTGCCTTCGGGAACGCGCTGGAAGTACAGGCGCGGGCCCACACCTGAGGGATCAATGCATGCGAACGCTGAACCCTGATGCTCAGGCGGCAGCGTGCGATCGAAATCGTCCCACGTAGCAAACCCCTCCGGTGGCGGCGGTACGACGTACCCCAACACCTCGCACCAGAAACGAGCGACGCGCTCAGGTTCTGCGCAGTCGAAGGTGACTTGGATCTGCTTGACCGACGGCATCGGCCCACCCTAGAGGCGGGGGTCTTCCATCGTCTCCACGGGCCCGCCCCCGGGCTAGGTTGTGGCGCATGCGGCCGACTCGTCAAGACGAGTGGGACCTTGAGCCCTGGATGACACGATCACGCTCCGTCGGCGAGGCGTTCGCAGGCGAAGATGAGCAGGTCCGTGAGCGCCAGTCCCAGGAGTGTGTACGACGTCCAACCGCCGGTGAGCCGGGTATTGCCCGGCGAGTATGAGCGGTATGGGGGATCGGGAAGGCGGTGGACCGGGGCAGGACCTGTTGCAACGTCGTGAGGACGTGCGGCAGGCCAACTTCCTGGAGCTGTTCGTCGACCTGGTGTTGGTGTTCGCCCTCGCCGGGGTGGTCAGCCGGGTCGCGCGGGACCTGATCAACGATGACGTTGTCGTGCGATGGCGGGCGATGGCCTACATGCTCGTGCTGTCGCTGCCGCTGATCTGGTTGTGGATCACGACCGCGCACATCACCAGCTGGTTCGACCCCCGTCGCCGCAAGATCCAGTGGATCGTGCTGGCCAGTGCGTTCGGGCTGCTGGTCATGTCGACCTCGCTGCCGTCCGCGTTCATCGGCCGCGGGTTGGCGTTCGTGCTGCCGTACGTGATCCTGCAGTTGGGCCGGCCGCTCATCCTGATACCCGCGCTGCGCGGACACCCCCTGCAACAGATCTACCGCCGGTCGCTGCCCTGGCACGTGGTCTCGGCGGGGATCCTTGTCGCCGGCGCGGCCGTCAGTGGCGGTGCCCGGGCCGCTCTCTGGGGGGCCGCCGTGACCGTGGACATCGTCTCCGCGCAGCTACGCTGGCCGGCACCGGGGATGGCCGGGCCGCCGGTCAGCGCGTGGGCCACGGACAGCAAGCACCACCTGCCCGAGCGCTATCAGCAACTCCTGATGATCGCCCTCGGCGAAACCGTGCTCGCCGTCGGCACCACCTTCACCAACGAACCGATCAGCCCGGCGACCTCCGCGCTGCTGGTGGTGACGTTCGTGTCGACGGTGCTGCTCTGGCGCATCTACTTCTACCGCTCCGGGCAGATCCTCGCCGAAGCCCTCGCCACCGCCAGGGACCGGGACGCCGCCGGCCGCGCCACCGGCACTGCCCACGTCGTCATGGTGCTGGGCATCGTCGCCACCGCCGTCGGCTTCGAGGCGGTGCTGAAACACCCGCAGGGCCTGCCTGAGCCCGCGTGGCTCGTCGCCAGCCTCGGCGGCCCGGCACTGTTCCTCTACGGCCGCATCCGGCTGGAACGCATCGTGTTCAACCGGCTCTCGCGCCGCCGCGTCGTCGCCATCGCCGCCCTGGCAGCCGCCGCCATCCCCCTGGACTTCGCCCCGCCGCTAGCCTCTCCGATCGTCGCCGGACTCATACTGCTCGCCGTCGCCCTCGCCGACGCCCACCACTCCGCCGGCCGTCCCCCCGAGGCCCCCTCCCCGGCGCACTAGGTGTACTGCCCGGGGGCCTTCCTTCCGGCCGGCTGGATTCCTCGACCGACCGCCGCGCCGTCGGGGGCGGGCCCCGCGGCAGGGGCCCACGTCCTGGATGAGCGGAGGCCGTCAGAGGCCGAACATCGAGCGGCAGGCCGACAGCCCGTCGACCCTCGCCGCCGGCCGTACCTGCTGAGTCCACTCTTCCCTGGTGAGCCGTAGGCGGTCGGACACGAGGGCCTCGCCGCCGCGCGCGTCGGGTTATCGCGAGAGAAGGTCAGGGGTGTGCCGACCCGGGTGGCCGGCTGGGTGGAGTCGGATTCGCGCGGACGGGTTGCCCGGTGAGCTGGGTGAGTTATGGTGGTCGATGCGACGGCTCGCGGGGCGACGTACCGGGCCGCCCCTGATGGTCCCTGATGGCCGGACCCGAGGTGACATCGCCGGATTTGTGCTGTTGGTGTGATTGAGCGATTCGCGGACAGGGTCAGCCGGGCGGTCCAGGCCGGGGACCTGACACGACGAGATGGTGGGTGCTGGGCCGAACGGCGGAACCTGACCGAAACTCGGGCTGCCCTCGGCCTCCCCGCTTTGCTGCCCGTGCGCCGTGTGGCACGATCGTGGAACCTCACCATCCTTGCGACATTCCCCGACAGGAGCAATCATGTCTGGTCGAAGGCTGGGCCTGCTGCTCGGCTCGCTCCTCCTGCTCGCCGGTGTCCTCGTCGGTGCGGGCACCCTCACTCCCGATGTGCAGCTCACCGACGTCATCTGGGCCGCCGGCATCTTGCAGTAACCCACGGCGGGGCGGTGCCGAGTAGGGGAGTGGTATGGCGGGCCCAGACCAACAACGCAGGTCGACGGAACGCGCCTGGCTCATCACCGCACCCCTGACGCTTCTTGCCGTCGTCTTCAGCACCGCGGTCGCCCTCATCTCCGATGAGCCCGTCGGTGAGTGGCTCCTGGCGCTGGTTCTCTTCGTGGCCATAACGGCCGTCAGCGTCCCGGTGCTGAACTTCATCGTCCGGCGCCAGTCGATGGTCGTGACACTGACCGAGGTGCCGCTGGTGGTGGCGCTCTTCTTCCTGCCGCCGCTGACGGTCGTCGTGATCTACACCCTCTCGTCGCTGGCCCGTTACTCCTGGCAGCGGTTCGCCCCGGCGAAGTTGTGGTTCAACGTGGCCAAGGCTGCGGCAGCCACCTCCCTGGCCGGCCTTCTCCTGCTCGCCCTACCACCGCTGGAAGGCGTGGGTCCGGGGACCTGGGGAATTCTCTTCCTCGCCGTCAACACCATCACGCTGGTCAGCGTGGTGTCGGTGGTCGGCGTGAACGTGCTGCTGCAGGGTTGGCAGGCGGGCCGGGAAATGCTGCGTACCACTCCTTCGGTCTTCCTGACCACCTCCATCAACGCCTCGGTGGGCCTGCTCATCCTGATCGCGTTGTACACGACATGGTGGTCCGCGCTGCTGCTGGCCGCGCTCTTCGCAGCGCTCGTTCCGGTCTACCGGTCGTACTCCCAGTTCTTCCAGCAGCACCGCACGTTGACCGGCATCTACGACCTGTCCCGCGTGATCACCACCAGCACCGAGGGTGCCCTCGGGGATGTCCTGCTCGGTCGGGTCCGGGCGCTCATGCAGGCCGAGTACGCGACGCTCTGGTTGCCAGCCCAGGGTCGGCATCCCGAGGTGCTGCTCACCGCCCGCGTCGACACCACCGGGCTGCTGGATGTCGCCCCGACCCCGGCGGCGTTCCGGGAGCAGGCTCGCGACCTTGGGCGGACCCTCTCGACCGGGCGGCTGCTCGGGGGCGACAGTGCGCTGCGCGGCGTCGCCGACGCGAACCAGGTCAAGGACGCGATCGTCGTGCCACTCCGCTCGGGTCAGGCGGTGATCGGCACTCTCGAGGTGATCAACCGGCTCAGCGACATCGGCCACTTCGCGCCCAGCGACATCCCGGTCTTCGAGACGGTCGCCGCACACGCCGCGATCGCGCTGGAAAACTCCCGCCTGGTGGACCGGCTGCGGCACGACGCGAACCACGACGGGCTCACCAAGCTGCCCAACCGTCGGCGGATCACCGCGGCGGTGGCCGACGCGGTCAAGATCGCGGCACCCGGCGAGGTGGTGGCGCTGCTGCTGTTCGATGTGGACGGGCTGCGTCAGGTCAACGAGTCGCTCGGCCACGCGGCCGGGGACAAGGTCCTCGTCGAGGTCGCCGAGCGGCTGCGCGCCTGCGCGCCCTCCTCGGCGCTGGTCGGCCGGGCCGGCGGCGACGAGTTCCTGGTCACCCTGCGGCTGGAGAGCGCCGAGGCGGCGCTGGAGCTGGCCGGGCAGCTACGCGAGCAGATCCGCGACGAGATGGTCTTCGACGCCCTCACCCTGGACGTGGACACCGCGGTCGGGGTGGCCGTGCACCCCGACCACGGCAGCGATGCGGTGGCCCTGCTGCAGCGGGTGGACCTGGCGGCGTCGGCGGCCAAGTCCGTCCCGGGCAACGTGCAGCTCTACAGCCCGGCGCTGGAGTCCCGGTCGCTGCGCCGGCTCGGCCTCGCCGGCGACCTGCGCCGGGCGTTGGACGACGGCGCGCTGGAGGTCTACTTCCAGCCCAAGATGACGCTGCGGGACCGTCGCCTGGTCGGGGTGGAGTGCCTGGCCCGCTGGGACCACCCCGCGCACGGCACGGTGGCCCCGGACGACTTCGTGGCGGTGGCCGAGCACACCGGCCAGCTGGGGCGGCTCACCGAGTTCGTGCTCCGGGAGAGCCTGCGCCGCAGCCGGGACTGGGGGCACGGCGAGCAACCGCTCGCCGTCTCGGTCAACCTGGCCGCCCGTACCCTCACCGATCAGCATTTCCCCGCCGTGGTGCGGGACCTGCTCGAGGAGTACGGCGTGCCGCCGCAACGGCTCACCCTGGAGATCACCGAGGCCGGGGTGCTGGATGGCACCGAACGTCCGATCCCCACCCTGCGACGCCTTCGCGACCTCGGGGTCCGGCTCTCCGTGGACGACTTCGGCACCGGGAACTCGTCCCTGGCGCAACTGCGCCGGCTGCCGGTGCACGAGGTGAAGGTCGACCGGTCCTTCGTGCAGGGAATGGCGACCGACCCGGGCGACCTGGCGATCGTGAACGCCGTGGTGACCCTCTCGCAGCAGTTCGGCCTGGCGGTGGTGGCCGAGGGCGTGGAGAGCGAGCTGACCCTGGAGCTGCTCCAGGACATCGGCTGCGAGATCGGCCAGGGATTCCTGTTCAGCCGGCCGCTGCCGTACGAGCGGCTGGAGGCCTGGTTCGGCGCCCAGGTGGACCCGGAGACGATCTCGGCCAGCGAGCTGCCTCGCCTGCGTGTGGTGCCCTGAGCTGCCGATACGGCACAATAGGGGATCCGATTTCACCTCGGCGGCGAGGTCGTGTACTGTTTCCTCTGCGCGACACCCCACGGGGTGATCGGGCAGGCCCCCTTAGCTCAGTCGGCAGAGCGTCTCCATGGTAAGGAGAAGGTCTACGGTTCGATTCCGTAAGGGGGCTCAAAGGGTCCGGCTGGACCCGTCACGGCGGTGTAGCTCAGATGGCAGAGCAAGCGGCTCATAATCGCTGTGTCGCCGGTTCAAGTCCGGCCACCGCTACTCTCGTCCTCCGGGTTCGCCCGGTGGTCGGTGGGATGGGCGCCACAGGCGCCCACTTTGCATGTCTGCGCCATCAGCGCGTAGGCTCATGCGCCGTAGTTGTTACCCGTTAGCGAGGAAGGCACTCCGCCGTGGCGAAGGCGACCGATGTCCGGCCGAAGATCACTTTGGCGTGTGTGGAGTGCAAGGAGCGCAACTACATCACGCGCAAGAACCGTCGTAACGACCCGGACCGCATCGAGCTGAAGAAGTTCTGCCCCCGGGACGGCAAGCACACGATCCACCGCGAGACCCGCTGACCCACGGCCGGCTCGCCGGCCTGGTCCCGAAGCATCTCCCGAAAGCCGATCCGCACGGACGGCGGCCCCGAGCCGCCAACCCGTAGGGGTCGGCTTTCGTGTTCCCCGTGTAGGTTCGCGCCATGTCCCTGGACCCGTCCTTCGTCGGCCGGACCTATCCGCCGACCGCCCCCTACCTGGTGGGCCGAGAAAAGATCCGCGAGTTCGCCACGGCCATCGGCGCCACCGACCCCGCGCACCACGACCCGGCGGCTGCCCGGGCGCTCGGGCACCCCGACGTGGTGGCCCCGCCCACCTTCCCGGTGATCGTCACCATGGCCGCCAGCCGGCAGATCGTCGAGGATCCGGCGCTCGGCGTCGACTACAGCCGGGTGGTGCACGGCGACCAGCGGTTCGCGTACACCCGGCCGGTGGTGGCCGGCGACGAGCTGGTCTGCGTCAACACCATCGAGGAGATCACCACCCGGGGCGGGCACGGCTTCCTGACCACCCGCACCGACGTGAGCACCGCCGCCGGCGAGCCGGTGGTCGCCGTCTGGTCCAAGATCGTCGTACGCGGGGAGGCCTGACCCATGGAGCTGCCCACCCAGACCTTCCGGGTGACCCGGGCGGACCTGGTCCGCTACGCCGGCGCCTCGGGCGACTTCAACCCGATCCACTGGAGCGACCGGACCGCCACCAAGGTGGGGCTGCCGGGGGTGATCGCCCACGGCATGTTCACCATGGCGCTGGTCGGCCGCGCGGTCACCGCCTGGGCCGGCGCGCCGGACGCGGTGGTCGACTTCGGGGTGCGGTTCACCCGCCCGGTGGTCGTCCCGGACACCGACGAGGGCACCGAGATCGAGGTCAACGCGGTGGTCAAGGAGGTCACCGCCGACGGCCTGACCAGGCTCGACGTGACCGCGACCTGCCTGGGCGAGAAGGTGCTGTCGCAGGCCCGGGCGACCGTCCGAACGCCGCGCTGACCAGCCGGTCGACGCGCTAGGGGCAGACCGGTTGGGAAAGTCGCACGACTACCCGTACACTGGTCCGCCGTGGGGCAAGTGACCCCTGCCCGGCACCGCGTGCTCGGGTGGGGTGGCAGTTGCCGCACAGGGGTGTAGCTCAATTGGCAGAGCAGCGGTCTCCAAAACCGCAGGCTGCAGGTTCAAGTCCTGTCACCCCTGCGCCTCAGGCCTGACCGTTCCCGTGGGTCGCGCCGCCCGTATGGCGGCGTCCGGCCCGTGGTGGTGGCATCGGCGGGGTGGTTCCGAGGCATCGGGACCCTCTCGTTCGGTCCGCCGGCCGCGGCCCGTCGCGGGACGGTTGGTCCGGCCGGCGTGACCACACGCCGCGCACGCCCATCGGCGTGCGACCCGATATCCCGCACGGAGGGCGAAGTGGCCGAGAGCAAGCGGCGCGGCGAGGACGCCGGCGACGAGCGTCTGCCTGAGGACGCGGTCGTCGACGACGTGGCCGACGACGACGCCACCAGCGCGGACGAGGCCGAGGAGTCGGTTTCCCGGGGCGGCACGGCTACCCGCAAGCGGGCCCGCGCCGAGTCGACCGAGGGCCGGAAGACCCGGAAGGACACCGAGCGGATCGGGCTGTTCGCCCGCATCGCGCGTTTCTTCCGCGAGGTCGTGGCCGAACTGCGTAAGGTCATCTGGCCGACCCGCAAGGAGCTGCTGACCTACACGGCGGTGGTGGTCACCTTCGTCGCGGTGATGCTGACGATCGTGGCCGGCCTGGACTACGGCTTCGCGAAGGCGGTGCTGTTCGTCTTCGGCAACCCCAGCTGACGGGCCAACAGCGATAGTGACGGAAGTGAGCGAGCGTGCCTGAGTACGACGAGACCGCCGAGACCCCGGACGAGCAGTCCGCGGTGGCGACGGCGGCCAACGATGAGTCGGTCGAGGCCGCCAGCGAGCCGGAATTCCCGACCGCCGAGCCCGCGGACGAGGAGTTCGACCCGGTCGCCGAGCTGCGCCAGAAGCTGCGCTACGCCCCGGGCGACTGGTACGTGGTGCACTCCTACGCCGGCTACGAGAACAAGGTCAAGACCAACCTCGAGACCCGGATCACCTCCCTCGACATGGAGGACTTCATCTACCAGGTCGAGGTGCCGACCCGGGAAGAGGTCGAGGTCAAGAACGGCAAGCGTTCGCAGGTCCAGGCGAAGGTCTTCCCGGGCTACATCCTGGTCCGGATGGAGCTCACCGCCGAGTCCTACTCCTGCGTCCGGAACACCCCGGGGGTCACCGGCTTCGTCGGGGCGACCGACCGGGCCGACCGTCCGGCGCCGCTGAGCCTCGACGAGGTGCTGAAGTGGCTGGCCCCGGCGGTGGAGGCCGTGGAGAAGAAGGCCAAGCCCGAGGTCAAGGTCCTCGACTTCGAGGTCGGCGACTCGGTCACCGTCACCGACGGCGCCTTCGCCTCGCTGCCGGCGACGATCAGCGAGATCAACGCCGACCAGCAGAAGCTCAAGGTGCTGGTCTCGATCTTCGGCCGGGAGACGCCGGTCGAGCTCAACTTCAACCAGGTCGCCAAGATCTGACGTACGCCCAGGCACCGGCGGTGGGCCTCCCGGCCCGCCGCCGGTGTGTCGTTTCGCCGCCCCGCCGGACCTCGGCGGAAGGATGGCGGACGGCTGCGCTACCCTAGAACGTCGGCTGTCCGCACCGCGCTGACCGTGCGCGCCCGCGAGCGGCCGAAAATCCCAGTTCCAAGCCCCAGGAAGAGACATGCCTCCGAAGAAGAAGCTCGTCAAGACGTTCACGCTTCAGCTGCCGGCGGGCCAGGCCACCCCGGCGCCGCCGGTCGGCCCCGCGCTCGGTCAGCACGGCGTGAACATCATGGAGTTCTGCAAGTCCTACAACGCGCAGACCGAGTCGCAGCGGGGCGACATCGTCCCCGCCGAGATCAGCGTCTACGAGGACCGCACCTTCAGCTTCGTGCTGAAGACCCCGCCCGCCGCCCGGCTGCTGATCAAGGCCGCCGGCGTGCAGAAGGGCTCGGGCGTCCCGCACACGCAGAAGGTCGGCTCGGTGACCCGCGCCCAGCTGCGCGAGATCGCCGAGAAGAAGATGGCGGACCTCAACGCCAACGACATCGAGCAGGCTGAGAAGATCATCGCCGGCACCGCCCGGTCGATGGGCCTGACCGTCGCCGACTGACCTCTCCTCACCGCTCCACCCGATCAGATCGTGGGAGGGCCGCGGACGCCGCGGGCCCGCCATAGACCACAGGAGTAACGAGAAATGCAGCGCAGCAAGAGCTACCGCAAGGCCGCCGAGGTCATCGACCGGTCGAAGCTCTACTCTCCCGCCGAGGCCGTCAAGCTGGCCAAGGAGACCACCAATGTCAAGTTCGACGCCACGGTCGAGGTCGCGATGCGCCTCGGCGTCGACCCCCGCAAGGCGGACCAGATGGTCCGCGGCACGGTCAACCTGCCGCACGGCACCGGTAAGACCGCCCGCGTGATCGTCTTCGCCGCCGGCGCGAAGGCCGAGGAGGCCGCCGCCGCGGGTGCGGACGAGGTGGGCACCGACGAGCTGGTCGCCCGTATCCAGGGCGGTTGGCTGGACTTCGACGCGGCGATCGCCACCCCGGACCAGATGGCCAAGATCGGCCGGATCGCGCGGATCCTGGGCCCGCGCGGCCTGATGCCGAACCCGAAGACCGGCACGGTGACCATGGACGTCACCAAGGCTGTCGCGGACATCAAGGGCGGTAAGATCACCTTCCGGGTGGACAAGCACTCCAACCTCCACCTGATCATCGGCAAGGCCTCGTTCACCGAGTCCCAGCTGGTCGACAACTACGCGGCGGTGCTGGACGAGGTGCTCCGCTCGAAGCCGTCCGCGGCCAAGGGCACCTACCTGAAGAAGGTCACCCTCACCACCACCATGGGCCCGGGCGTCCCGGTCGACCCGAAGCTGGTGAAGAACCTGCAGGAGGCTCCGGCCGAGGCCTGAGCACCACTGCCCTGACGGGGCCCCGCCACCTGGTGGCGGGGCCCCGTTCGTCTGTCCGGTGTGGCAGGCTCGGCGCATGCGGCTGGAAGGCGTCTGGCTGCGGTACCACCGGCGCGGTCCGTGGGTGCTGCGGGAGACCGACCTGCGGATCGACCCGGGCGAGGTGGCGGTGGTGCTCGGCCGCAACGGGGTGGGCAAGTCGACCCTGCTCCAGCTCGCGGCGGGCGTGCTCCGGCCGACCCGCGGCCGGGTCGTCGACCGGCCGGCGGCCGTCGGCTGGGTGCCGGAGCGGTTCCCCGCCGATCAGCCGTTCACCGTCGGCGCGTACCTCACCGCGATGGGCCGGGTCGCCGGCCTCCCCGCCGCCGAGGCGGACCGGGCGGTCCGACGCTGGGTCGACCGGCTCGGCCTGACCAGGTTCCACGGGGTCCGGCTGCCGCAGCTCTCCAAGGGCACCGCCCAGAAGGTCGGCCTGGCCCAGGCGCTGCTGCGCGCGCCCGGGCTGCTGGTCCTCGACGAACCCTGGGAGGGGCTGGACGCCGCCGCCCGGGAGCTGGTGCCGGAGGTGATCGACGAGGTGCTGGCCGACGGCGGCGCGGTCCTGGTCAGCGACCACCGCGGCGAGACGGTCCGGCTGTCGGGCGCCCGGCACTGGACGGTCGCCGCCGGCACCGTCGCCGAGCAGGCGCCGCCCGCGGGCGCGGCCGTCGCGGTGGTCGAGCTGGCGGTCCCGGCCGCCGGGGTCGCCGCCACCGTGGCCCGGTTGCGCGCCGACGGCCACCACGTCCTGCGGGTACGCGACCACGCGGCCCCGCCCTCCACCACGCGGCCCGACACAGCGCCGTTGTCCCACGCCGCCCCCGAGCCCGACGATGGCCCGGTTCTCGCCGGTGACCCGGGTTTCGCTGCCGGTCCGACGGCCGACGTCGCGATCCCGGTGGAACCGGCTCCGGCCGCACCCGACGGTCGTGCCGCGGCCGGGCGTGGCCTGACCGGGCCGGCGACCGAGGTGGTGCGGTGATCGCGCTGGTCCGGCTGCGGCTGGCCGGCTTCCTGCGTACCGGACGGGCGCTGGCCCCGGTCCTGGCCGGCCTGCTCGCCCTCGGCGTCCTCTACGGCGGCGGCCGGGCGCAGCCGGCGGAGGCCTACGGGGTCTCCGCCGTGGTGCTCTTCCCGGTGCTGGCCTGGCAGACCAAGATCCTGCTGGACGTGGAGCCGGACGTGCAGCGCCGGCTGGCCCAGGTGCTGCTCGGGTCGGCCCGGGAGCGGGCCGCGGGGCTGCTCGCGGCAGCGGTGGCCGGGCTCGGCACGATCGTCGTGGCGCTGGTCCTCCCGTGGCTGGTCGGCGGGGTGACCGGCCCGGCCGGGCCGGGGGACCGGTCGGTGGTCGCCGGCGTGGCGCTCGGCCTCTGGGCCCATCTGCTCGCGCTGCCCGGCGCGGTGGCCGTGGGCGCCCTGGCCAGCCGGGCGGTCACCCGCAGCGCCGGGTACGGCGTCGCCGTGCTCGCCCTCGGCGCCGTCGGGGCGCTGGTCCTCGGCCTCTCCGGCTCGGTGGCCCCCTGGCTGGTGCCGCCGCTGCTGCCGACGGCCCGGGCGCTGGCCGAGCACCTGGCGGTCGTCACCGGCCTGCTGCTGACCGCCTGGGCGTCCGCGTGGGCCGTGCTGGCGCTGGCCGGCTACGCCTGGGCCCGGCGAAACCGGGCGTGAGGGCATAAACGGCGCTCGGGGGCCACCCCGTGCCGTGACGGACGGCACTTCGGGGGCGATTTGGCGGTACCGGGACCCGTCGCGTAACCTTGTCGCGTAGTTCCACCCAAAGACCGCTGGTCACCGTGCCCCGGCACGGTCGAAGGTCCCGCGATGACGGGCGACCCGCGCAGGGCGGTAAGCGAAAATCGGTGCTGTGCGTGGTCCGCCGACTGCGTTCATCGTGCCGGCCCTCGCCCCGTGCGCCCTGCGCCGGGGCTTTTCTCGTTGTCGTGATGCCTCCGCCGCCGTCGCGAGCCTCCGCTCGTCGCCGGCGTACCAGCTCCGAGCAACGAGAGAGGAGGGACATGGCGGACAAGCCGATCCGGGCCGACAAGGCCACGGCCGTCGCCGAGCTGACCGAGAGCTTCCGCAACGCGGGGGCCACCGTGCTGACCGAATACCGCGGGCTCACGGTTTCGCAGCTCACCCAGCTGCGGCGCTCGCTCGGCAACGAGACCAGCTACACGGTCGCGAAGAACACGCTGGCCAAGCGTGCCGCGACCGAGGCGGGCATCTCCGGCCTCGACGAGCTGTTCACCGGTCCTACCGCGCTGACTTTCGTTTCGGGCGACGTCGTCGAGGCGGCGAAGGGGCTTCGCGACTTCGCGAAGGCCAACCCGAAGCTCGTCATCAAGGGCGGTGTCTTCGAGGGCAAGGCCATTTCCGCGGCCGAGGTCACGAAGCTCGCCGACCTGGAGTCCCGCGAGGTGCTGCTGGCGAAGCTGGCCGGCGCCATGAAGGGCAACCTGAGCAAGGCCGCGGCCCTGTTCCAGGCTCCGCTCGCCAAGACCGCGCGTCTGGCGGCCGCTCTGCAGGACAAGCGCGAGAAGGAGGGCGCCGAGGCGGCCTGAGGCCACCCGGCGCACCCACGTTCTTAGTTAAACCATTCAGGAAAGGACGCCAGACATGGCGAAGCTCAGCACCGAAGAGCTGCTCGACGCGTTCAAGGAGATGACGCTGATCGAGCTCTCGGAGTTCGTGAAGCAGTTCGAGGAGACCTTCGAGGTCACCGCCGCCGCTCCGGTCGCCGTCGCCGGCGCCGCCGTCCCGGGTGCCCCGGCCGCCGAGGCCGAGCCGGAGAAGGACGAGTTCGACGTCATCCTCGACGCCGACGGTGGCAAGAAGATCCAGGTCATCAAGGTCGTGCGTGAGCTGACCGGCCTGGGCCTCAAGGAGGCCAAGGACCTGGTCGAGGCTGCTCCGAAGGCCGTCCTGGAGAAGGCCAACAAGGAGACCGCCGAGAAGGCCAAGGCCAAGCTCGAGGGCGAGGGCGCCAAGGTCACCCTCAAGTGACCTTGCGCTTGACCTGACGCGCGTCCGGCTCACGTGAGCCGGGGCACACCGCGTTCGCAGCGGGCGGTGATCCGGGAACGGATCGCCGCCCGCTGTGGTTGGTGGTACCCGGTGGCAGCGGCGTGAGCAGGGCGTCCAGGTTGTTCGTACCGGCTTCACAGCAACGCCTGTCGGTAGCCCGTCGGTGGGAAAGACACCCCGAGCGGTAACCGGCCCTTGACGCGACACCCGGCTGACAGGCACGCTGACACCAGCAAGACCTTCCGCGCTTGCAACGGCCACCTCTTGGGTAATGGCAGCGGCAGCAAGATCCCGCCGTGACACCCGAGCGGACCGGCAGGAGCGTCGCGTTCCGAGCGGCCCGGTAGACCCGGTTTTTGGGGGTCCCGAGGCAAGTTCCGCGACGACCTGCGGGGTGGGCTGGACAGCGGTTAGCCTCTCGGCTACACTGCTAGTTTGCGCTGCCTTCCGACTTGACCCCTGCTCGGAAATGTCCGTTTGTGGATATTTCCGGTGGGGTCATTGGAGTGCACGCGTACCAGCCGTTCTGCAGCACCGGTCCTCGGAAGGACGCATCTTGGCAGCTTCCCGCCCTGCGAAGACCAGTCGTACGTCGAGCGCTTTCGCGCCCCGCCGAGTTTCTTTCGGTCGGATCACCGAACACCTCGAGGTCCCCAACCTCCTCGCCATCCAGAACGAGTCCTTCGACTGGCTGGTCGGCAACGAGGCTTGGCAGGGCCGGTCGTCCGACGACGCGCACGCACGCTCGGGTCTCGCGGAGATCCTCGACGAGATCAGTCCCATTGAGGACTTCTCCGGCACCATGTCGCTCTCCTTCTCGGCTCCGCGCTTCGACGAGGTCAAGGCCTCGATCGAGGAGTGCAAGGAGAAGGACCTGACCTACTGCGCCCCGCTGTTCGTGACCGCGGAGTTCACCAACAACACCACTGGCGAGATCAAGAGCCAGACGGTGTTCATGGGTGACTTCCCGATGATGACGCCGAAGGGCACCTTCATCATCAACGGCACCGAGCGCGTCGTGGTCAGCCAGCTCGTCCGCTCGCCGGGCGTCTACTTCGACAAGCAGCCGGACAAGACCTCCGACCGCGACCTCTCCAGCGTCAAGGTCATCCCGAGCCGGGGTGCCTGGCTGGAGTTTGACATCGACAAGCGCGACACGGTCGGCGTTCGCATCGACCGCAAGCGCCGGCAGGCCGTCACCGTCCTGCTCAAGGCCATCGGGTGGTCCGCGGAGCGGATCCGCGAGAAGTTCGGCTGGTCCGAGCTGATGATGACCACGCTCGAGAAGGACCACATCGCCGGTCAGGACGAGGCGCTGCTGGACATCTACCGCAAGCTCCGTCCCGGCGAGCCGCCGACCCGCGAGAACGCCCAGACCCTGCTCGACAACCTCTTCTTCAACCCGAAGCGGTACGACGTCGCCAAGGTCGGTCGTTACAAGTTCAACAAGAAGCTCGAGCTGGACGTGCCGATCACCACCGGCACGCTGACCGAGGACGACATCGTCGCCACCGTCGAGTACCTCTGCCGGCTGCACGCCGGTGAGGAGGGCTACGAGGCCGACGACATCGACCACTTCGGCAACCGGCGCCTGCGTACCGTGGGCGAGCTGATCCAGAACCAGGTCCGGGTCGGCCTCTCCCGCATGGAGCGGGTCGTCCGGGAGCGGATGACCACCCAGGACGTCGAGGCGATCACGCCGCAGACCCTGATCAACATCCGCCCGGTGGTGGCGGCGATCAAGGAGTTCTTCGGTACGTCGCAGCTGTCCCAGTTCATGGACCAGACCAACCCGCTGGCGGGCCTGACCCACCGGCGCCGGCTGAGCGCGCTCGGCCCGGGTGGTCTGTCCCGGGAGCGGGCCGGCTTCGAGGTCCGCGACGTGCACCCGTCCCACTACGGCCGGATGTGCCCGATCGAGACGCCGGAAGGCCCGAACATCGGTCTGATCGGCGCGCTCTCCACCTTCGCCCGGGTCAACCCGTTCGGCTTCATCGAGACGCCGTACCGGAAGGTCATCGACGGTCGGGTCACCGACCAGATCGACTACCTGACCGCGGACGAGGAGGACCGGTTCGTCAAGGCGCAGGCCAACGCCCCGCTGAAGTCCGACGGGTCGTTCGCCGAGGACCGCGTCCTGGTCCGCCGTAAGGGCGGCGAGACCGAGGACGTGGCGCCGGAGGCCGTGGACTACATGGACGTCTCGCCGCGGCAGATGACCTCGGTCGCGACCGCGATGATCCCGTTCCTCGAGCACGACGACGCCAACCGGGCGCTCATGGGCGCGAACATGCAGCGCCAGGCGGTGCCGCTGGTCAAGGCCGAGGCCCCGCTGGTCGGCACGGGCATGGAGTACCGGGCGGCCGTGGACGCCGGTGACGTCGTCGTCGCCGAGGTCGGCGGTGTGGTCGAGGACCTCTGCGCGGACTACATCACGGTCCACCAGGACGACGGCCACCGCCGGACGTACCTGCTGCACAAGTTCCGCCGCTCCAACGCCGGCTCCTGCGTCAACCAGAAGCCGGTCGTCTTCGAGGGCGACCGCGTCGAGGCCGGCCAGGTCATCGCCGACGGTCCGTGCACCGACGAGGGCGAGATGGCGCTCGGGCGCAACCTGCTCGTGGCGTTCATGTGCTGGGAGGGCCACAACTACGAGGACGCGATCATCCTGTCGCAGCGCCTCGTGCAGCAGGACGTGCTCACCTCGATCCACATCGAGGAGCACGAGGTCGACGCCCGGGACACCAAGCTCGGCCCGGAGGAGATCACCCGCGACATCCCGAACGTCAGCGAGGAGATGCTCGCCGACCTCGACGAGCGCGGCATCATCCGGATCGGCGCCGAGGTCGTCCCCGGCGACATCCTGGTCGGCAAGGTCACCCCGAAGGGCGAGACCGAGCTGACCCCCGAGGAGCGGCTGCTCCGCGCGATCTTCGGTGAGAAGGCGCGCGAGGTCCGGGACACCTCGCTGAAGGTGCCGCACGGCGAGACCGGCACGGTCATCGGCGTGCGTACCTTCTCCCGCGAGGACGGCGACGAGCTGCCCCCGGGCGTGAACGAGCTGGTCCGGGTCTACGTGGCCCAGAAGCGCAAGATCCAGGACGGTGACAAGCTCGCGGGCCGCCACGGCAACAAGGGCGTCATCTCCAAGATCCTGCCGATCGAGGACATGCCGTTCCTGGAGGACGGCACCCCGGTCGACATCGTGCTGAACCCGCTCGGTGTGCCGTCCCGGATGAACATCGGCCAGGTCCTGGAGACCCACCTCGGGTGGGTGGCCAAGACGGGCTGGAGCGTGGACGGCGACGACGCCGACTGGAAGCGCCAGCTCCGCTCGATCAACGCGCACGAGTCCGAGCCGGACACCAACGTGGCCACCCCGGTCTTCGACGGTGCCCGCGAGGAGGAGATCTCCGGTCTGCTCGAGTCGACCCTGCCCAACCGGGACGGTCAGCAGCTGATCGGGCGCAGCGGCAAGGCGCAGCTGTTCGACGGTCGCTCCGGCGAGCCGCTGCCGGACCCGATCGCGGTCGGCTACGTCTACATCCTGAAGCTCAACCACCTGGTCGACGACAAGATCCACGCCCGGTCGACCGGCCCGTACTCGATGATCACGCAGCAGCCGCTGGGTGGTAAGGCGCAGTTCGGTGGCCAGCGCTTCGGTGAGATGGAGTGCTGGGCGATGCAGGCGTACGGCGCCGCCTACGCCCTGCAGGAGCTGCTGACGATCAAGTCCGACGACGTCCTCGGCCGGGTGAAGGTCTACGAGGCGATCGTCAAGGGCGAGAACATCCCGGAGCCGGGCATCCCGGAGTCGTTCAAGGTGCTGCTCAAGGAGCTGCAGTCGCTGTGCCTCAACGTCGAGGTGCTGTCCAGCGACGGCGTGGCCCTGGAGATGCGCGAGACCGACGACGAGGTGTTCCGGGCCGCGGAGGAGCTGGGCATCGACCTGTCCCGGCGCGAGCCGAGCTCGGTCGAAGAGGTCTGAGGTTGGTGGTTCGGGGGCCGGTGCGCCGGCCCCCGACCCCGCCCGTTAGCTAGGCAGTACAGACGACGACATAGGGGACATAGTGCTCGACGTCAACTTCTTCGACGAGCTGCGCATCGGCCTCGCCACCGCCGACGACATCCGTCAGTGGTCCCACGGCGAGGTCAAGAAGCCCGAGACCATCAACTACCGCACCCTGAAGCCGGAAAAGGACGGGCTCTTCTGCGAGAAGATCTTCGGTCCGCAGCGGGACTGGGAGTGCTACTGCGGTAAGTACAAGCGGGTCCGCTTCAAGGGCATCATCTGCGAGCGCTGCGGCGTCGAGGTGACCCGCTCCAAGGTTCGCCGGGAGCGGATGGGTCACATCGAGCTGGCCGCTCCGGTGACCCACATCTGGTACTTCAAGGGCGTGCCGAGCCGGCTGGGCTACCTGCTGGACCTCGCCCCGAAGGACCTCGAGAAGATCATCTACTTCGCCTCGTACGTCGTGACGAGCGTGGACGCCGAGGCGCGTCACCGTGACCTCTCGACCATCGAGAACGAGATCCTGGCCGAGAAGCGGCAGGCTGAGAACAGCCGCGACTCGGAGATCGAGAAGCGGGCCGCCAAGCTCGAGGCCGACCTGGCCGAGCTGGAGGCCGAGGGCGCGAAGGCGGACGTCCGGCGCAAGGTCAAGGAGGGCGGAGAGCGCGAGATGCGCCAGATCCGCGACCGGGCCCAGCGCGAGATCGACCGCCTCGACGAGGTCCTCGACACCTTCCGCAAGCTCGAGCCGAAGCAGCTGGTCACCGACGAGCTGCTCTACCGCGAGCTGCGCGACCGCTTCGGCGAGTACTTCACCGGCAGCATGGGTGCCGAGGCCATCAAGGCGCTGGTCCAGAACATGGACCTCGACGCCGAGGCCGAGAACCTGCGCGAGACCATCCGCTCCGGCAAGGGCCAGCGGAAGATCCGGGCGCTCAAGCGGCTGAAGGTCGTCGCGGCGTTCCAGAACACCCGCAACTCGCCGCTCGGCATGGTGCTGGACTGCGTCCCGGTCATCCCGCCGGACCTGCGTCCGATGGTGCAGCTGGACGGTGGCCGCTTCGCGACCTCCGACCTGAACGACCTGTACCGCCGCGTGATCAACCGGAACAACCGCCTCAAGCGGCTGATCGACCTCGGCGCGCCCGAGATCATCGTCAACAACGAGAAGCGGATGCTCCAGGAGGCCGTCGACGCGCTGTTCGACAACGGCCGTCGCGGCCGGCCGGTCACCGGCCCGGGCAACCGCCCGCTGAAGTCGCTCTCCGACATGCTCAAGGGCAAGCAGGGTCGGTTCCGCCAGAACCTGCTGGGCAAGCGCGTCGACTACTCCGGCCGTTCGGTCATCGTGGTCGGCCCGAAGCTCAAGCTGCACCAGTGCGGCCTGCCCAAGCAGATGGCGCTGGAGCTGTTCAAGCCGTTCGTGATGAAGCGGCTGGTCGACCTCAACCACGCGCAGAACATCAAGTCCGCCAAGCGGATGGTCGAGCGGCAGCGGCCGGTCGTGTGGGACGTGCTGGAGGAGGTCATCGGCGAGCACCCGGTTCTGCTGAACCGGGCGCCGACCCTGCACCGGCTGGGCATCCAGGCCTTCGAGCCGCAGCTGGTCGAGGGCAAGGCCATCCAGATCCACCCGCTGGTCTGCACCGCGTTCAACGCCGACTTCGACGGTGACCAGATGGCGGTCCACGTGCCGTTGTCCGCCGAGGCCCAGGCCGAGGCGCGGATCCTGATGCTGTCGTCGAACAACATCCTCAAGCCGGCCGACGGCAAGCCGGTCACCATGCCCACCCAGGACATGGTCATCGGCCTCTACCACCTCACCCACCTCACCCCCGGTGGGCAGGGCGAGGGTCGGGCGTTCAGCTCGGACGCCGAGGCCCGGATGGCGTTCGACAACGGTGAGCTGCACCTGCAGACCCCGGTCAAGATCCGTCTGCGGGACATCGTCGGGGTCGACAACGGCGCCGGCGCCGAGCCGTGGGTCGCGCCGGAGGGCTGGGTCGAGGGCGAGCCGGTGACCGTCGAGACCACGCTGGGCCGGGTCCTGTTCAACGAGACGCTGCCGCAGGGCTACCGCTTCGTGAACTACGAGATCCGCAAGGGCCAGCTCTCCGCGATCGTCAACGACCTCGCCGAGCGCTTCCCGAAGGTGGCTCTCGCGGCCACCCTGGACGGGCTCAAGGAGGCCGGTTTCCACTGGGCCACCTGGTCCGGCGTCACCATCGGCATGGAGGACGTCATCGCTCCGCCGCGCAAGCGGGAGATCCTGGAGCGGTACGAGAAGGAAGCCGACCGGATCGACAAGCAGTACCAGCGTGGTCTGATGACCGCCGAGGAGCGTCGCGGCGAGCTCATCGAGATCTGGACCAAGGCGACCAACGAGGTGGCCAAGGAGATGGACACCGCGCTGCCGCAGGAGAACCCGCTGTGGAAGATGATCAACTCGGGTGCCCGCGGTAACCTGCTCCAGCTCCGGCAGATCGCGGCGATCCGTGGTCTGGTGGCCAACCCGAAGGGTGAGATCATCCCGCGACCCATCAAGGCGTCGTACCGGGAGGGTCTCTCCGTGCTGGAGTACTTCATCTCCACGCACGGTGCCCGTAAGGGTCTCGCCGACACCGCGCTGCGTACCGCCGACTCGGGTTACCTGACCCGTCGTCTGGTGGACGTGTCGCAGGACGTCATCATCCGCGAGGAGGACTGCGGCACCGACCGCGCCATCCCGATGCAGATCGGCGAGCGGCTCGACGGCAAGCTGGTCGTGCACACGCACGCCGAGACCAGCGTGCACGCCCGTACGCTGGCCGACGACATCAAGGGGCCGGACGGCACCGTCGTCGCCGAACGGGGTCAGGACATCAACTCGATCGGGGTCGACCGGATCGTCGCGGCCGGGGTGGAGACCGTCCGGGTGCGCAGCGTGCTCACCTGCGAGTCGAAGCTGGGCGTCTGCGCGGCCTGCTACGGCCGTTCGCTGCCGACCGGCAAGTCGGTCGACATCGGTGAGGCCGTCGGCATCATCGCCGCCCAGTCCATCGGTGAGCCGGGTACGCAGCTGACGATGCGTACCTTCCACACCGGTGGTGTCGCGGGTGAGGACATCACCCAGGGTCTGCCCCGGGTCCAGGAGATCTTCGAGGCCCGGATCCCGAAGGGCAAGGCGCCCATCGCCGACACCCCGGGCCGGATCCGGATCGAGGACGGCGAGCGGTCCCGGAAGATCATCGTGATCCCGGACGACGGCAGCGACGAGATCGTGTACGACAAGATCTCGAAGCGGGTCAAGCTCCGGGCCCACGACGGCGACCACGTCGAGGTCGGCGAGAAGCTCACCGAGGGCACCATCGACCCGCACGAGCTGCTGCGCATCCTCGGCCCGCGCGCGGTCCAGGTCCACCTGACCCAGGAGGTCCAGGAGGTCTACCGCTCGCAGGGTGTGCTCATCCACGACAAGCACATCGAGATCATCATCCGCCAGATGCTCAAGCGGGTGACGGTCATCGACTCCGGCTCGACCGAGTTCCTGCCGGGCGTGCTGGTCGACCGGGCGCTCTTCGAGTCGGAGAACCGCCGGCTCGTCTCCGAGGGCGGCGAGCCCGCCGCGGGTCGCCCGGTGCTGATGGGTATCACCAAGGCCTCGCTGGCCACGGACTCCTGGCTGTCGGCGGCCTCCTTCCAGGAGACCACCCGGGTGCTGACGGACGCGGCGATCCACGCCCGCAGCGACTCGCTGATCGGCCTCAAGGAGAACGTGATCATCGGTAAGCTCATCCCGGCCGGTACGGGCATCAGCAAGTACCGCAACGTCCGGGTCGAGCCGACCGAGGAGGCGAAGGCCAAGGTCTACTCGATGACCGGCTACCCGGAGACCGACTACGGCTTCGGGCCGGCCAGCGGCCAGGCGGTGCCGCTGGACGACTTCGACTTCGGGTCGTACCGCTAAGCAGTAGGAAACGACGAGGCCCCCGGCAGCCGCCGGGGGCCTCGTCGCGTCTCGGGGTGCATCATCTGAAGAGAAGGCTATCGAGAGAAAGCTGTCGAGAGAATACTCTCGACACCATGGAGAGCGACGAGCCGCGTACCCTCACCGACGCCCGCGAGCTGCGGGCGCTCAGCCATCCCGTGCGCCTGGCCCTGATGGAGGCCCTCGGCGGCGGCCCGCTGACCGCCACCCAGGCCGGCGAGTTGATCGGGGAGACGGCCACCACCTGTTCGTTCCACCTCCGGCAGCTGGCCCGCTACGGCTTCGTCGAGGAGGCGGGCGGCGGGCGCGGCCGGGCCCGGCCGTGGCGGCTGACCCGGCGGGGCTGGTCCGCGCCGGCCCGCCCGGAGGACCCCGACTGGACCCGGGCCTCCCAGGCCCTCGACCGGGTGCTGCTCGAGCGGTACGTCCAGCGGCTGCGCCGCTTCGTCGACGAGGCCCCCACCTACCCCCCGCAGTGGTACGCGGCGGCCACCGGACAGCAGCACCTGTTCCACCTCACCCCCGACGAGCTGGCCGAGTTCGTCGCCGCGTACCGGGAGCTGGTCGCCGGTTTCACCGCCCGCTTCGACCGGCGGCGCACCGACTCCGGCGCCCGCCCGGCCGGGGCCCTCCCGGTTGAGTTGCTCTTCTTCGGCTACCCGGTGCAGGCTCCGGAGGTGTCGGATGTCGACCCGACGGCTGCTGGCTGACCGGCCCGCCCGCCGCTACCTGGCCGGGCAGACGCTGTCCCTGATCGGGGACAGCTCGATGTGGCTGGCCTGCGGCATCTGGGTGAAGGAGCTGACCGGCAGCGACGGGGCGGCCGGCCTGACCTTCCTCTTCTTCGCCGCCCCGGCGCTGCTCGCGCCGCTGGCCGGGATGCTGGCCGACCGGCTGCCGCGCCGTCGGCTGCTGGTGGCCGCCAACCTCGTCGGCGCGGTCGTCCTGCTGCCGCTGCTGGCGGTCCGCGGCCCCGGCCAGGTCGGCCTGGTCTACGCGGTGATGTTCCTGTACGGCTGCCTCAACCTGGTCATCGCGCCGGCGCAGTCGGCCCTGCTCACCACGCTGCTCCCCGATGACCTGCTGGCCAGCGCGAACGGGCTGCTGCGTACGGCCCGGGAGAGCCTGCGGCTGCTCGCCCCACTCGCCGGCGCCGGCCTGTACGCGCTGCTCGGCGGCGCGGCGGTGGCCGTGCTGGACATGGCGACCTTCGTCGGCGCGGCGGCGCTGCTGCTCACCCTGCGCGTCCCGGACCCGGCCCCGGACCGCCCGGACCGCACGGGTGGCGTGCTGCGGCACTGGGCGGGAGAGGCGACGGCGGGGATCCGGCACCTCGCCGGCCACCCGCTGCTGCGCCGGGTGGCGCTCGCCTGCACGGTGCTCGCCCTGGTGCTCGGCTTCAGCGAGTCCACCGGGTACGCCGTGGTCGACCGCGGCCTGCACCGGGCCCCGGAATTCCTCGGCGTGCTCCAGGCCGCCCAGGGAGTCGGCGCGATCCTCGGCGGGCTGGGCAGTGCGGCGGCCATCCGCCGGTGGGGTGAGGTACGGGTCGCCGCGGCGGCGTTCCTCGCCTGGGCGGCAGGCGCCACGCTCGCCGCCGGGCCGGTGCTCGGGGTGGTGCTGGCCGGCCGGGTCAGCTCCGGGATGGGGCTGACCGTCATGGCGATCGCCCTGCTCACCGTCCTCCAGCGCAGCGCGCCCGACCGGCTCCAGGGCCGGGTGTACGCCGCCTTCGAGGTGACCACCACCGTCCCGCAGACCGCCTCGATCGGGCTCGGGGCGTACCTGATCGGGGCCCTGGACTACCGGGCGGTGCTGCTCACCGAGGCGGCCGTGGTGGTGGTCGCCGCGCTGCTGCTGCTCCGGGCGGACCGGTTCGCCGTGCCGCCGCCGGTCGGGGCGTCGGCGGGACCGGGCGCGCCCGGATCGGGGCATGATGGTGGGCATGACGACCATGCCCGGGCAGCTGCCCGTCGCCCAGCAGGGGTCGCGCCATCCGCTCGACCCTGAGCCGGTCCGGTCGACGAAGGCCCGCGCGGTCTTCGCCCTCGGGCTGATCGGGGCGCTGACCGGGTTCTTTCTCGGCGGGGTGGTCCCGTCGACGATCGCCCTCACGCTCGCGAGGCAGGCCCGCCGGGAGGCGTACGCCTCGGGGGGCTTCCTCACCGGTGGGGACTGGCTGCGCCGGGGCGAGCGGCTGGCGTGGACCGGGCTGGTGCTGGCGGCCGTCGCGGTGGTGGCGGCGGTGGTGGTCGGGGTGGTCCGGCTCGCCGACGCTCCCTTCGGCCACGACTACGCCCCGAACGTCGACTGACCGGGCGGGGGAGCGGGCCGCGCCCGGCCCCGCCGGCGGGACGCGCGACGGTAGCCTTGGCCGATGTCCGCCGCGCGGCGGGCGAGCCAGTCGACAGGAGGACCCCGTGACGGAACCGGCCCCTCCGCCGGGAGACGACCCGACCCGGTCCGCCGCCGGGCCGGACGCGGTCGGGGGCGCGCGCGGCGCCGAGCCGGTCAGTCCGTGGGCCGGGCCCGACGAGGGGCCGAGCGCACCGCCGGAGGTCGCCACCGTGGGGTACGCCCCGCCGCCCGTCCCGCCGGCCGGCCCGTACCCGCCCGCCGGACCGTCGGCCCCGGGCGTCTTCCCGGGCCCGCCCCCGTCGCCCGGTGTCCCGGCGGGTCAGCCCGGCCCGGCCCGGCCGGGGCCGTACCCCGGATCGCACCCGGCGGCCGGCGGCGGGTGGGCGGCGCCCGGGGCGTACCCGGGGAATCCGCCGCTGGCGGGTGGCGGGTGGCCGGCTCCGGGCGGCGGCTGGGGCCCGGTGCCGCCGGCGGTGGTCGGTCCCTCGCCGGGGGCGGTGCCGCCGCCCCCGCGGGAGGCGCCCCGCCCGCCGAAGCGGGTCGACCCGGTCCCCGGCACCCCGTTCGGCGTGGTCCACCTGGACGTGCCCCCGGTGACCTCGGGGCTCGCCGTCGGGTCGCTGGTCAGCGGGATCGCCTCGATCCTGGTGTCGCTGCTGGTCCTCTGCTTCGGCGTCGCCGGGCCGGACTACGGCGGCGCCTGGGCGGCCGGGGCGTTCACCGTGCTCGGCGCGCTCGGCGGGACCGCCGCGATCGTCGCCGGCCTGCTGGCGCGGCGGCAGATCCGGCGGCCGGCGCCGCCGCCGCCGGCGGTCCGGTTCACCGGGCGGGGCCTGGCCGTGGCGGGGCTGGTCTGCGGGGTTGTCGGCCTGCTGCTCAGCCTGCTCGGGCTCGCGGTGGCGCTGGTGGTGCAGATCACCTGACCGGTGGCGGCCGCCGGCGACGGGGGTGAACAGGTGCGACGCCGTCCCGGGGGCCGGTGGGGCGGGCGGAACCGGGGCCGCCCGGCCGGTAGCACGGGAAGCCGGTACACTTGTAGCCGTAGGTGCCCAGCATGGGTGGGTAGGGACGAGACGACCGGCCGGTGGACTGCGACGCAGTTCTCCCGGACCGCTCCGTTTTGACCTGCGCGCCTGTGGTAGGTACTCTTCCTCCTTGTGCCCGGGCAAGCCCGGGCAATGCGTGCGTGCGTCGGAACCGGTCAGCCGGTGATCGCGCGGCGGCACGAACAAAGCCCAAGACCCGGCGTTTGAGATTTCCTGCGCCGGTGACAGAAACACCGGTACGACGTGTGAGCGGCGACACCGGGACCGTGATCTGGGCGACACGCCCGACCGCGGGTGCTGGGACCTCCGTCAGGTGGCCCTGGTTGGAATGTAGGAGAGCCGTCCATCAGGTCGGCTAACGAGCAGACGGCGCGGTCGCCTCGCAGCGGCCGAAGGGAGCGGAGAAACCCGGTGCCCACCATTCAGCAGCTGGTCCGAAAGGGCCGCCAGGCCAAGACGACCAAGACCAAGACCCCGGCGCTGAAGGGGTCCCCCCAGCGGCGCGGCGTGTGCACCCGCGTGTACACCACCACCCCCAAGAAGCCGAACTCGGCGCTGCGCAAGGTCGCTCGTGTGAAGCTCAGCAGCCAGATCGAGGTGACCGCCTACATCCCGGGCGTCGGCCACAACCTGCAGGAGCACTCGATCGTGCTCGTCCGCGGCGGCCGTGTGAAGGACCTCCCCGGCGTGCGGTACAAGATCGTTCGCGGCTCGCTGGACACCCAGGGTGTCCGCAACCGCAAGCAGGCTCGCAGCCGCTACGGCGCGAAGAAGGAGAAGAGCTGACATGCCGCGTAAGGGACCCGCTCCGCGGAAGCCGCTGGTCGCTGACCCGGTGTACAACTCGCCCCTGGTCACCCAGCTGGTGAACAAGATCCTGATGCGCGGCAAGCGTCAGCTCGCCGAGCGCATCGTGTACGCCGCCCTGGAGGGGTGCCGCGAGAAGAGCGGCACCGACCCGGTCGTCACGCTCAAGCGCGCGATGGACAACGTCAAGCCCACCCTCGAGGTGCGCAGCCGCCGGGTCGGTGGCGCCACCTACCAGGTGCCGGTCGAGGTTCGTCCGGCCCGCGCGACCACCCTCGGCCTGCGCTGGCTGGTGACGTACTCCAAGGCCCGTCGCGAGAAGACCATGGTCGAGCGGCTGATGAACGAGCTGCTGGACGCGAGCAACGGCCTCGGTGCCGCCGTCAAGCGGCGCGAGGACACGCACAAGATGGCCGAGTCCAACAAGGCCTTCGCGCACTACCGCTGGTAACACCCAGGTTCCGGCGCCCACGAGGCGCCGGAACCGCCACCAGTTGTGTCTAGACGACGATAAGTAGGGATTGAAGTGGCCGCCGCAGACGCGCTCGCCAACGTACGCAACATCGGCATCATGGCGCACATCGATGCCGGTAAGACCACGACCACCGAGCGGATCCTGTTCTACACCGGTATCACGTACAAGATCGGTGAGGTCCACGAGGGCGCTGCCGTCATGGACTGGATGGAGCAGGAGCAGGAGCGTGGCATCACCATCACCTCCGCTGCTACCAAGTGTGAGTGGAAGGGCCACACGATCCAGATCATCGACACGCCCGGTCACGTCGACTTCACGGTCGAGGTCGAGCGGTCGCTGCGGGTGCTGGACGGTGCGGTCGCGGTCTACGACGGTGTCGCCGGCGTGGAGCCGCAGACGGAGAACGTCTGGCGGCAGGCCGACAAGTACCACGTCCCGCGGATGTGCTTCGTCAACAAGCTCGACCGGACCGGTGCCGACTTCTTCCGCTGCGTGCAGATGATGATCGACCGGCTCAACGCCACCCCGCTGGTGCTCCAGATCCCGATCGGGCTCGAGGGCGACCACATCGGTGTCGTCGACCTGATCGGCATGCGCGCCCTCACCTGGCGCGGGGAGACCCAGAAGGGTGAGGACTACGCGATCGAGGAGATCCCGGCCGACCTGGCCGACTCCGCGGCCGAGTGGCGCGAGAAGCTGATGGAGACCCTGGCCGACGTCGACGACTCGGTGATGGAGAAGTACCTGGAGGGCGAGGAGATCTCCGTCGAGGAGATCAAGGCCGCCATCCGCCGGGCCACCATCGCCGGCAAGGCCAACCCGGTGCTCTGCGGCTCCGCGTTCAAGAACAAGGGCGTCCAGCCGATGCTCGACGCCGTGGTCGACTTCCTGCCGTCGCCGCTGGACATCCCGGCGATCGAGGGCACCGCGACCGACGGCGAGACCCCGATGCAGCGGAAGCCGTCCACCTCGGAGCCGTTCTCCGGCCTGGCCTTCAAGATCCAGACCGACAAGCACCTCGGCAAGCTCACCTACGTCCGGGTCTACTCCGGCGTGGTCGAGTCCGGGTCCCAGGTGGTCAACTCCACCAAGGACCGCAAGGAGCGGATCGGCAAGATCTACCAGATGCACGCCAACAAGCGGGAGGAGCGCAGCTCCGCCAAGGCTGGCGACATCATCGCGGTCCAGGGTCTGAAGCAGACCACCACCGGTGACACCCTGTGCGACCCGGCGAACCCGGTCATCCTCGAGTCGATGACCTTCCCGGAGCCGGTCATCGAGGTGGCCATCGAGCCGAAGACCAAGGCCGACCAGGAGAAGCTCAGCACCGCCATCCAGCGGCTGGCCGAGGAGGACCCGACCTTCCGCGTCAAGCTCGACGAGGAGACCGGTCAGACGGTCATCTCCGGCATGGGCGAGCTGCACCTGGACATCCTGGTCGACCGGATGCGCCGCGAGTTCAACGTCGAGGCGAACATCGGTAAGCCGCAGGTGGCGTACCGCGAGACGATCCGCCGCAAGGTGGAGAAGATCGAGTACACCCACAAGAAGCAGACCGGTGGCTCCGGCCAGTACGCCCGCGTGATCGTGAGCATCGAGCCGCTGCCGCTGGACAACGACTCGCCGACCTACGAGTTCGCGAACGCCGTCACCGGTGGCCGCATCCCCCGGGAGTTCATCCCGTCGGTGGACGCGGGCGCCCAGGACGCGATGCAGTACGGCATCCTCGCCGGCTTCCCGCTGGTGGGTGTCAAGCTGACGCTGCTGGACGGCCAGTACCACGAGGTCGACTCGTCGGAAATGGCATTCAAGATCGCCGGCTCGATGGTGATGAAGGAGGCGGCCCGCAAGGCCGACCCCGCACTGCTCGAGCCGATGATGGCCGTTGAGGTCACCACCCCTGAGGAGAACATGGGTGACGTCATCGGCGACCTCAACTCCCGGCGGGGCATCATCCAGGCGATGGAGGAGCGCAGCGGCGCCCGCATCGTCCGGGCCCTGGTGCCGCTCTCGGAGATGTTCGGCTACGTCGGCGACCTGCGGTCGAAGACCCAGGGCCGGGCTAGCTACAGCATGCAGTTCGACTCCTACGCCGAGGTTCCGCAGAGCGTGGCGAAGGAGATCATCGCCAAGGCGACCGGTGAGTGACGCTCACCTGAGCTGATCCGATGATTCGGGGCCGGTCGCGGGAGGGTTTTCTTCCCGCCCGCGACCACCTCGGTCGGGTTGTGTGAATCCGGGCCTGTAGGCTTCATCGCCGCAGAACCCACAAAGGCTCTCCGGCCGTCAAGGTCGGAAAGGCTGTCGACAGAGTCCTAAGCGCCGACCCGGCGCACCGGGGCGAACGAACCAAGAAAGTCCACAGGAGGACACCAGTGGCGAAGGCGAAGTTCGAGCGGACTAAGCCGCACGTCAACATCGGCACCATTGGTCACATCGACCACGGTAAGACGACGCTGACGGCGGCCATCACCAAGGTCCTGCACGACCAGTTCCCGGACCTCAACCCGTACACGCCGTTCGACGAGATCGACAAGGCGCCGGAGGAGAAGGCCCGCGGCATCACGATCTCGATCGCGCACGTCGAGTACCAGACCGAGGCGCGTCACTACGCGCACGTCGACTGCCCCGGTCACGCCGACTACATCAAGAACATGATCACCGGTGCCGCCCAGATGGACGGCGCGATCCTGGTGGTGGCGGCGACCGACGGCCCGATGCCGCAGACCCGCGAGCACGTGCTGCTGGCCCGTCAGGTCGGCGTGCCGTACATCGTCGTGGCGCTCAACAAGAGCGACATGGTCGACGACGAGGAGCTCCTGGAGCTCGTCGAGCTCGAGGTCCGCGAGCTGCTCTCGTCGCAGGAGTACCCGGGTGACGACCTGCCGGTCGTCCGGGTCTCGGCGCTGAAGGCCCTCGAGGGCGACCCGGAGTGGACCGGGAAGCTCATGGACCTGATGAACGCCGTCGACACCGCGATCCCGCAGCCGGAGCGCGAGACTGAGAAGCCGTTCCTCATGCCGATCGAGGACGTCTTCACGATCACCGGCCGCGGCACCGTGGTCACCGGTCGCGCCGAGCGCGGCATCCTCAAGCCGAACGAGGAGGTGGAGATCGTCGGCATCCGCGAGAAGTCGATGAAGACCACCTGCACCGGCATCGAGATGTTCCGCAAGCTGCTCGACGAGGCCCGCGCGGGTGAGAACGTCGGTCTGCTGCTGCGCGGCATCAAGCGCGAGGACGTCGAGCGCGGCATGGTCGTCATCAAGCCGGGCACCACGACCCCGCACACCGAGTTCGAGGCGACGGTCTACATCCTCTCCAAGGAGGAGGGCGGCCGGCACACCCCGTTCTTCCAGAACTACCGTCCGCAGTTCTACTTCCGGACCACGGACGTCACCGGTGTCGTCACCCTTCCCGAGGGCACCGAGATGGTCATGCCGGGCGACAACACCACGATGACCGTGAAGCTGATCCAGCCCATCGCGATGGAGGAGAACCTCAAGTTCGCGATCCGGGAGGGTGGCCGTACGGTCGGCGCGGGTCGCGTCACCAAGATCATCAAGTGAGCTGGGTAACCCCGATTAGCGTTGCCGTGCGGTAGTACGGCATACTGGTCAGGTTGCGTAACGACGGTTAGTCGCCTGCGTCCGGTGCATGCTGGACCTCCGGGCCGACCAACAGTCGCGCGTAGGGTGGTTGATCGCCCCTGGCGGTCAACCACCCTCGCAGGGCGTCCAGGTCGCGGTAACGCGATCGGCGCCATGACCCACCGCGTGGTCAGAGAATCGCTCCGGAGCCTCGGGGCGGAGCCTGGTCCACGGGCGCGACACGCCCGACCGCGGGGGTCGGCGAAGTGGGCCTGTGCCAGCCGGTACAGGCGCCCGCAACACAGCGGCATCGAGAGAAGGAACAGAAGCCACCATGGCGGGACAGAAGATCCGCATCCGGCTCAAGGCCTATGACCACGAGGTCGTCGACTCCTCGGCTCGGAAGATCGTCGAGACGGTGACGCGTACCGGGGCGCAGGTCGCTGGCCCGGTGCCGCTGCCCACGGAGATCAACCGTTTCTGCGTTATCCGCTCGCCGCACAAGTACAAGGACTCGCGCGAGCACTTCGAGATGCGCACGCACAAGCGGCTGATCGACATCATCGACCCGACCCCGAAGACGGTCGACTCGCTCATGCGCCTCGACCTGCCGGCTGGCGTCGACATCGAGATCAAGCTGTAGGGACCGGACAAATGGACAGGCAAGTCAAGGGGATCCTGGGCGCAAAGCTCGGCATGACCCAGGTCTGGGACAACAACAAGGTTGTCCCGGTGACCGTGGTTCAGGCCGGCCCGTGCGTCATCAGCCAGGTTCGTAGCGCCGAGAAGGACGGTTACTCCGCGGTCCAGCTGGCGTACGGCACGATCGACCCGCGCAAGGTGAAGAAGCCGATCGGCGGGCACTACGCGAAGGCGGACGTCGCGCCGCGCCGGCACATCGTCGAGCTGCGCACCGTGGACGCCGCGGACTACTCGCTGGGCCAGGAGGTCACGGTCGAGGAGTTCCCCGCCGGCGTGACCATCGACGTGACCGGCAAGACCAAGGGCAAGGGTTACGCCGGCCCGATGAAGCGGCACGGCTTCCACGGTCTGCGCGCCAGCCACGGTGTCGAGCGCAAGCACCGCTCGCCGGGCTCCATCGGCGCCTGCGCGACCCCGGGTCGCGTCTTCAAGGGCACCCGGATGGCCGGTCGCATGGGTGGCGTGCGCTACACCGTGCAGAACCTCACGGTGCAGGCGATCGACACCGAGAACAACCTCCTGCTCGTCCGCGGCGCCATCCCCGGCCCGAAGGGCGCGCTGGTCCTGGTCCGTTCCGCGGCCAAGACCAAGGTGAAGAAGGGCGGTGCGGCCAAGTGACCACCGTTGACGTCCGCAACGTCGAAGGCGCCAAGAGCGGCTCCGTCGAGCTGCCGGCCGACATCTTCGACGTCCAGGCCAACATCGCGCTGATGCACCAGGTCGTGGTGGCTCAGCTCGCGGCGGCCCGGCAGGGCACGCACAAGGCCAAGAGCCGCGGCGAGGTCTCCGGCGGAGGCAGGAAGCCGTACAAGCAGAAGGGCACCGGTCGTGCCCGCCAGGGCTCGACCCGCGCGCCGCAGTTCGCCGGCGGTGGCGTGGTCCACGGCCCGGTGCCGCGCGACTACAGCCAGCGCACCCCGAAGAAGATGAAGGCCGCCGCCCTGCGTGGCGCCCTCTCCGACCGGGCCCGCGCCGGCCAGGTGCACGTCGTCGAGGCGTTCGTCTCGGGCGAGAAGCCGTCGACCAAGGCCGCGCTGGCCACGCTGGCGAAGCTGACCGAGGCCCGTCGGGTCCTGGTCGTGCTGAGCAGCACCGACGAGCTGAACTGGGTGTCGCTGCGCAACGAGCCGCGGGTGCACCTGATCGAGGCCGGCCAGCTCAACACGTACGACGTGCTGGTGGCCGACGACGTGGTCTTCACCAAGGAGGCCCTGGACGAGTTCCTGGGCGTTCCCGCCGAGACCACCGAGGAGGGTGGCAAGTGAGCACGATTGCCGATCCGCGCGACATCATCGTCGCTCCGGTCGTCTCGGAGAAGAGCTACAGCGAGCTGAACCGCAACTGGTACACCTTCCTGGTGCACCCGGACGCCAACAAGACCGAGATCAAGATCGCTATCCAGCAGATCTTCAACGTCCGCGTCCTGACGGTCAACACGCTCAACCGCGAGGGCAAGCGCAAGCGCACCAAGACCGGCTTCGGTCAGCGCAAGGCCACCAAGCGGGCGATCGTGAAGCTGGCTGACGGTGACCGTATCGAGGCCTTCGGCGGCCCGGTCAGCTGAGGGGTGTAGACAATGGCTATCCGTAAGTACAAGCCGACGACGCCGGGCCGGCGTGGCTCGAGCGTGGCCGACTTCGCCGAGATCACCCGGTCGACGCCCGAGAAGTCGCTGCTGGCTCCGCTGCCGAAGAAGGGCGGACGCAACGCCCACGGCCGGATCACCACGCGGCACCACGGTGGCGGCCACAAGCGGCAGTACCGTCTGATCGACTTCAAGCGGGTCGACAAGGACGGCGTGCCGGCGAAGGTCGCCCACATCGAGTACGACCCGAACCGCACCGCGCGCATCGCGCTGCTGCACTACGCCGACGGCGAGAAGCGCTACATCATCGCGCCGAAGGACCTGAAGCAGGGCGACACGGTGGAGTCGGGCCCGGGCGCCGACATCAAGCCGGGCAACAACCTGCCGCTGCGCAACATCCCGGTCGGTACCACCATCCACAACGTGGAGCTGCGTCCGGGCGGCGGCGCCAAGCTGGCCCGCTCGGCCGGCGTCGGCATCCAGCTGCTCGGCCGGGAGGGCGCCTACGCGACCCTTCGCATGCCGTCCGGTGAGATCCGGCGCGTCGACGTCCGCTGCCGCGCCAGCGTCGGTGAGATCGGCAACGCCGACCAGTCGAACATCAACTGGGGTAAGGCCGGCCGGATGCGGTGGAAGGGCAAGCGCCCGACCGTCCGTGGTGTCGCCATGAACCCGGTCGACCACCCGCATGGTGGTGGTGAGGGTAAGACCTCCGGTGGTCGCCACCCGGTCAACCCGCAGGGTAAGCCCGAGGGCCGCACCCGTCGTAAGGGCCAGCCGAGCGACCGGCTGATCGTCCGCCGCCGCTACGCCACGCGTAAGCGCGGCTGAGGGAGATAAGACATGCCTCGCAGCCTGAAGAAGGGCCCGTTCGTCGACGACCACCTGCTCAAGAAGGTGGAGACGCAGAACGACAAGGGCTCGAAGAACGTCATCAAGACCTGGTCGCGGCGCTCGACGATCATCCCGGAGATGCTGGGTCACACGATCGCCGTGCACGACGGACGCAAGCACGTCCCGGTCTTCGTGACCGAGGCCATGGTCGGGCACAAGCTCGGCGAGTTCGCGCTGACCCGCACGTTCAAGGGTCACGAGAAGGACGACCGGAAGAGCCGCCGGCGCTGACGCCGCGGGCATACGGATAGAGGAACAAGGGGTTACAGCGATGCCAGGAAAGGGCGACGCTCCGGTGCTTCCGGGCGCGCGGGCGGTTGCGCGGCACGTGCGCATCTCGCCGATGAAGGCGCGCCGGGTGGTCAACCTCGTCCGCGGCCTGCCCGCGAAGGAGGCGCTCACGGTGCTGCAGTTCGCGCCGCAGGCTGCGAGCGAGCAGGTGTACAAGGTGCTCGCGAGCGCGATCGCCAACGCGGAGAACAACGAGCGGCTGGACCCCGACGCGCTGCTCGTCAGCGAGGCGTTCGTCGACGAGGGCCCGACGATGAAGCGGTTCCGGCCGCGGGCGCAGGGCCGGGCGTACCGGATCCGCAAGCGGACCTGCCACATCACCGTGGCGGTCGAGGCGGTCGCGCCGGCCACGCCGAAGAAGTCGGCGAAGAAGGCCGCCCCGGCCAAGCAGGCCGAGGCCGCCGAGGGGCAGAGCACGACGGAAGGTGCCGAGTAATGGGTCAGAAGGTTCACCCCACTGGGTTCCGGCTCGGCATCTCGACCGACTGGAAGTCCCGCTGGTTCGCGGACAAGCTCTACAAGGACTACATCGGCGAGGACGTCAAGATCCGCCGGATGATGTCCAAGGGCCTGGAGCGCGCCGGCATTTCCAAGGTCGACATCGAGCGCACCCGGGACCGGGTCCGCGTCGACATCCACACCGCCCGGCCGGGCATCGTCATCGGCCGTAAGGGTGCGGAGGCCGACCGGATCCGCGGCGAGCTGGAGAAGCTCACCGGCAAGCAGGTTCAGCTGAACATCATCGAGGTGAAGAGCCCCGAGTCGGACGCGCAGCTGGTCGCCCAGGGCGTCGCCGAGCAGCTGTCCAGCCGGGTCAGCTTCCGTCGGGCCATGCGCAAGGCGATGCAGTCCGCGATGAAGAACCCGGTCTGCAAGGGCATCCGGGTCCAGGTCTCGGGTCGCCTCGGCGGCGCCGAGATGAGCCGGACCGAGTTCTATCGCGAGGGCCGGGTTCCGCTGCACACGCTGCGGGCCAACATCGAGTACGGCTTCTTCGAGGCCCGTACCACCTTCGGCCGGATCGGCGTGAAGGTCTGGATCTACAAGGGCGACGCCGTCCCGGGCCGGGAGGCTCCGGCCGAGGCCGGCCCGTCCCGCCCGCGCCGTGACCGCGGCGACCGGCCCGAGCGGCCGCGTCGTGGCCGGTCGGGTTCGTCCGGCACGACCGCCGGTGGCACCGAGGCCGGCCGGGCTGCCGCGACCACCATCGCGCAGCAGGCCGAGACGCCGAGCGGCGAGCCGGTTGACGCCGGTGCTGTCGCCGCCGCGGCAGAAACGCAGCAGGAGGGCTGACAGATGCTGATGCCGCGCAAGCCCCCGAAGGGCTTCCGCAAGCCGCACCACCCGGACCGCCACGGCGCGTCCAAGGGCGGTAACCGGGTGGTGTTCGGCGAGTTCGGGATCCAGGCTCTCGAGCCGGCGTACGTGACCAACCGCCAGATCGAGTCGGCGCGTATCGCGATGACCCGTCACATCAAGCGTGGCGGCAAGGTCTGGATCACGGTCTTCCCGGACCAGGCCCTCACCAAGAAGCCGGCGGAAACCCGGATGGGTTCCGGTAAGGGTTCGCCCGAGTGGTGGGTCGCCAACGTCAAGCCGGGGCGGGTTCTCTTCGAGATGTCCTTCCCCAACGAGCAGATCGCGCGAGAGGCGATGCGTCGCGCGATCCACAAGCTCCCGATGAAGTGCCGCATTGTTACGCGCGAAGTGGGTGAATCCTGATGGCAGCGGGCGTCAAGGCCTCCGAGCTGCGTGAGCTCTCCGAGGAGGAGCTGGTCACGAAGCTGCGCGAGGCGAAGGCGGAGCTGTTCAACCTCCGCGTGCAGGCCGCAACCGGGCAGCTGGACAACAACCGGCGGCTGCAGGTCATCCGTCGGGAGATCGCCCGGATCTACACGATCATGCGTGAGCGTGAGCTGGGTCTCTCGGCCGCGCCGACTGAGGTGACTGCATCATGAGTGAGAACACCACCACCACCGCCGCCGCGCGGGCCACCCGCAAGGTGCGTGAGGGCCTCGTGGTAAGCGACAAGATGGACAAGACCGTCGTGGTCGAGGTCGAGGACCGGGTCAAGCACGCGCTGTACGGCAAGATCATGCGCCGGACCAGCAAGCTGAAGGTCCACGACGAGCAGAACTCGGCCGGCATCGGCGACCGGGTCCTGATCATGGAGACCCGGCCGCTCTCCGCCACCAAGCGGTGGCGGCTCGTGGAGATCCTCGAGAAGGCCAAGTAGCGAAGGCTCGAGCTCGGCCGGCTTCGGTCGGGCGCAGGTTCCGCCAGGCTCCGGCCGCCTCCGGCGGCCGGAGAACCGGCAGACATAGGAGATAGACGTGATTCAGCAGGAGTCGCGACTGCGCGTCGCCGACAACACGGGTGCCCGGGAGATCCTGTGCATCCGGGTTCTCGGTGGCTCCGGTCGGCGCTACGCGAGCATCGGCGACGTCATCGTGGCCACGGTCAAGGACGCGATCCCCGGTGCCGGTGTGAAGAAGGGCGACGTCGTCAAGGCCGTCGTCGTTCGCACCGCCAAGGAGAAGCGGCGGCCGGACGGCTCGTACATCCGCTTCGACGAGAACGCCGCCGTCATCATCAAGGACGGCGGGGACCCGCGCGGTACCCGTATCTTCGGCCCGGTGGGCCGCGAGCTGCGGGACAAGCGGTTCATGAAGATCATCTCTCTCGCGCCGGAGGTGTTGTGACCGTGAAGGTCAAGAAGGGCGACACGGTCGTCGTCATCGCCGGCAAGGACAAGGGTGCCAAGGGCAAGGTCATCGCGGCCTACCCGCGGCAGGACAAGGTCCTGGTCGAGGGCGTGAACCGGGTCAAGAAGCACACCCGCATCAGCACCACCCAGCGTGGCGCCAAGACCGGTGGCATCGTCACCCAGGAGGCCCCGATCCACGTCTCGAACGTGCAGGTCCTGGACTCCGACGGCAAGCCGACCCGCGTCGGTTACCGGATCGACGACAACGGCCAGAAGGTCCGCATCGCGCGTAGCACCGGTAAGGACCTCTGATGACCACGGCTACCGAAACCAAGACCCTGCCGCGCCTCAAGGAGCGGTACCGCAACGAGGTCGTGGCGAAGCTGCAGGAGCAGTACAGCTACGGCAACCCCATGCAGGTGCCCGGGCTCGTCAAGATCGTCGTCAACATGGGCGTCGGCGAGGCCGCTCGGGACGCCAAGCTGATCGACGGCGCGGTCCGCGACCTGGCCACCATCACCGGCCAGAAGCCGCTGGTGCGGCGGGCGACCAAGTCCATCGCGCAGTTCAAGCTCCGCGAGGGCATGCCGATCGGCGCGAAGGTCACCCTGCGGGGCGACCGGATGTGGGAGTTCCTGGACCGGCTGCTCTCCATCGCGCTGCCGCGTATCCGTGACTTCCGCGGCCTGGACGGGCGCAAGCTCGACGGCCACGGCAACTACACGTTCGGTCTGACCGAGCAGTCGGTGTTCCACGAGATCGACCAGGACAAGATCGATCGCCAGCGGGGCATGGACATCACGGTGGTCACGACCGCCACGACCGACGACGAGGGCCGGGCGCTGCTCAAGCTCCTGGGCTTCCCGTTCAAGGAGAACTGAGATGGCCAAGAAGGCGCTGATCATCAAGGCGGCCGCGAAGCCGAAGTTCTCGGTTCGCGCGTACACCCGCTGCCAGCGGTGCGGGCGTCCGAAGGCGGTCTACCGCAAGTTCGGTCTCTGCCGGGTGTGCATCCGGGAGATGGCCCACCGCGGTGAGCTGCCCGGCGTGTCCAAGGCTTCCTGGTAATAGCCCGGCGCGCTTCGCGCGTCAGCTGAACTGTCTCTTCGCCGTAGGCCCCGGGCCTGGCCCGGGGAACCCCGGCGAGAAAGGTTGACGAATTTCATGACGATGACCGACCCGATCGCAGACATGCTCACGCGTCTGCGTAACGCCAACCAGGCGTACCACGACCGGGTGACGATGCCCTACTCGAAGATCAAGGCGAACATCGCCGAGGTCCTCAAGGCCGAGGGTTACATCGCCACCTGGTCGGTCGAGGAGCCCGAGGAGGGCGCCGTCGGCAAGCGACTGGTCGTCGAGCTGAAGTACGGCCAGAACCGGGAGCGGAGCCTGGCCGGCATCAAGCGCGTGTCCAAGCCCGGTCTCCGGGTGTACGCCAAGTCGGACGGGCTCCCGCGGGTGCTCGGCGGGCTGGGCGTGGCGATCATTTCGACGTCCCAGGGGCTGCTCACCGACCGGCAGGCCCGCAAGCGGAGCGTTGGCGGGGAAGTCCTCGCCTTCGTCTGGTAACGGGAGACAGGTAGAAATGTCGCGTATTGGACGTAAGTCGATCCCGGTGCCAGCCGGCGTCGATATCACCATCGACGGCCAGACCGTCAAGGTCAAGGGCCCCAAGGGCGAGCTGAGCCACGTGCTGGCCGAGCCGATCACGGCGGAGCGGGGCGAGGACGGCGAGCTGCACGTCAACCGGCCGAACGACGAGCGCAAGGCCAAGGAGCTGCACGGCCTGAGCCGTACGCTGGTGGCCAACATGATCGTCGGCGTGACCGAGGGCTACCGCAAGAGCCTCGAGATCGCCGGTACCGGTTACCGTGTCACCGCCAAGGGCAAGGACCTGGAGTTCGCGCTCGGGTTCTCGCACCCGGTGCTGGTTCCGGCCCCGGACGGCATCACCTTCACGGTGGAGAAGCCGACCCTGTTCCACGTGGCCGGCATCGACAAGCAGCAGGTCGGCGAGGTCGCCGCCAACATCCGGAAGATCCGCCCGCCGGAGCCCTACAAGGGCAAGGGCGTGAAGTACCAGGGCGAGGTCATCCGCCGCAAGGCTGGAAAGGCAGGTAAGAAGTGAGCGCCACGCTGCTCAAGCGCCGCCGCGGCGTCGCCGCCAAGCGTGCCGTCGGGCGTGCGCGTCGGCACTTCCGGGTCCGCAAGAACGTCAGCGGCACCGCCGCCCGTCCTCGCCTGGTCGTCACCCGCTCGCTGCGTCACATCGTCGCCCAGATCGTGGACGACACCAAGGGTCACACCCTGGCGTCGGCCTCGACCATGGACGCCTCGCTGCGCGGTGCCGAGGGCGACAAGAGCGCCCTGGCCGGCAAGGTCGGCGCCCTGCTCGCCGAGCGCGCCAAGGCCGCCGGCGTCTCGAAGGTCGTCTTCGACCGCGGTGGCAACCGGTACGCGGGGCGGGTCGCCGCGCTTGCCGACGCCGCCCGCGAAGCCGGGCTCGAGTTCTAGAAACCCCGTCACGAGAGAGAAGGAAGGCTGCTGATGCCAGGTCAACAGCGCCGTGGCGGCGGGTCCGGTGGCAACGAGGGTGGTCGCCGCGACAACCGCCGTGAGGGCGGCCGCGGAAACGCGCCCGTCGAGAAGACCCCGCACCTTGAGCGGGTCGTCGCGATCAACCGCGTCGCCAAGGTCGTGAAGGGTGGTCGTCGCTTCAGCTTCACCGCCCTGGTGATCGTGGGCGACGGCGACGGCACCGTCGGCGTGGGCTACGGAAAGGCCAAGGAGGTGCCCGCGGCGATCGCCAAGGGTGTCGAGGAGGCCAAGAAGCACTTCTTCAAGGTGCCGCGGATCGGCCAGTCGATCCCGCACCCGGTGCAGGGCGAGGACGCGGCCGGTGTGGTGCTGCTCAAGCCGGCCTCGGCCGGTACGGGCGTCATCGCCGGTGGTCCGGTGCGTGCCGTGCTGGAGTGCGCGGGCATCCACGACGTGCTCTCCAAGAGCCTCGGCTCGTCCAACCCGATCAACATCGTGCACGCCACGGTGGCGGCCCTGAAGGCGCTCGAGTCGCCGGAGGCGGTCGCGGCCCGTCGTGGTCTGCCGGTCGAGGACGTCGCGCCGGCCGCCATGCTGGCGTCGCGGGCGGGGGTGGCGTCCTGATGGCGCGCCTGAAGGTCACCCAGGTCCGGTCCGAGATCGGGACCAAGAAGAACCAGCGTGACTCGCTGCGTTCGCTCGGTCTCAAGCGGATCAACGACGTGGTGGTCAAGGAGGATCGTCCGGAGATCCGGGGCATGATCTTCGCGGTCAACCACCTCGTGAAGGTCGAGGAGGTCGAGTAATGACGATCAAGGTGCACCACCTGCGTCCGGCGCCCGGGGCCAAGACCGACAAGACCCGCGTGGGTCGCGGTGAGGGCTCGAAGGGCAAGACCGCCGGTCGCGGTACCAAGGGTTCCAAGGCCCGGAAGAACATCTCGCCGGCGTTCGAGGGTGGGCAGATGCCCATCCACATGCGCCTGCCGAAGATGAAGGGCTTCAAGAACAAGTTCAAGGTCGTCTTCCAGGTGGTCAACCTGGACCGGCTCGCCGAGCTCTTCCCGAACGGCGGCCAGGTCGGCCCGGTCGAGCTGGTCGAGGCCGGCGCGGTCCGCAAGGGCCAGCCGGTCAAGGTGCTCGGCACCGGCGACCTCGGCGGTGTGGCGCTCCAGGTGTCGGCGCACGCGTTCAGCGCGTCGGCCAAGGAGAAGATCACTGCTGCCGGCGGTTCGGTCACCGAGCTGTAAGGCACGACTCATGGCGCCCGCTCAGTTGTCGACAACTGGGCGGGCGCCATGGTCTCCACGGCGAATGTGCGCCGGGTAACATCGGATTCGTTTTATGTAGCCGGGCACGTCTGCCCCCACCGGGATCGGGCTGTTAGAGTCCCTTCCCAGCTATGGATATCGGGCGCTCGCCCGGCACCCACCCCGCCCCGCCAGGGATCATCACCGGCGGCCCGCCTCGCGCAGGAGGAAGAAGTTGCTGTCCGCCTTTCTCAGTGCGTTCCGTACGCCTGACCTGCGCAAGAAGCTGCTGTTCACAGTAGGCATCATCGCGGTCTATCGGCTCGGCGCCACTCTGCCCAGCCCAGGCGTCTCGTACGGCAACGTGCAGAAGTGCCTCGACACGATCCAGGGGAGCGGCACCGGTGTGCTGAACCTGCTGGACCTGTTCTCCGGCGGTGCGCTGCTCCAGCTCTCGGTCTTCGCGCTCGGCATCATGCCGTACATCACCGCGTCGATCATCCTGCAGCTGCTGACCGTGGTCATCCCGCGGCTGGAGCAGCTCCGCAAGGAGGGTCAGGCCGGCCAGGCGAAGATCACCCAGTACACCCGCTACCTGACGCTGGGCCTGGGCATCCTGCAGTCGTCGGCGTTCGTGGCGCTGGCCCGCTCCGGGCAGCTCTTCCAGAACCGCTGCGACCAGTTCCCGATCATCCCCCGGGGCACCGGCATCCCGGACTGGCTGACCCTGTCCATCCTGGTCATGACCATGACCGCGGGCACCGGTGTGGTGATGTGGCTCGGCGAGCTGATCACCGACCGCGGCGTCGGCAACGGCATGTCCGTGCTGATCTTCACCTCGATCGCGGCCCGGCTCCCCAGCGAGGGCTGGAAGATCAAGACCACCAAGGGCTGGGGGATGTTCCTCCTCGTCATCGCCCTGGTCCTGCTGGTCATCACCGCGGTCACCTTCATCGAGCAGGCCCAGCGCCGGATTCCGGTGCAGTACGCCAAGCGCATGATCGGCCGGCGGATGTACGGCGGCACATCCACCTACATCCCGCTGAAGGTGAACCAGGCCGGTGTCATCCCGGTCATCTTCGCCTCGTCGCTGCTCTACCTGCCGACGCTCGTGCTCCAGTTCTTCGACCAGACCAACCCGGGCAAGACCCAGGCCTGGATCCAGAACCACATCGTGAAGGCGAGCGCGCCGGAGCACATCGCGATCTACTTCCTGCTGATCATCTTCTTCACGTACTTCTACGTGTCGATCACGTTCAACCCGACCGAGGTCGCGGACAACATGAAGAAGTACGGCGGCTTCGTGCCGGGCATCCGCCCCGGCAAGCCGACCGCCGAGTACCTCGACTTCATCCTCAGCCGGATCACCCTGCCGGGTGCGCTCTACCTGGGCATCATCGCGATCCTGCCGAACTTCTTCTTCATCTGGCTCGACAACCAGCAGTTCCAGAACTTCCCGTTCGGCGGCACCGCTGTGCTCATCATGGTCGGCGTCGGTCTGGAGACCGTGAAGCAGATCGAGAGCCAACTCATGCAGCGGAACTACGAAGGGTTCCTGCGGTAGATGCGACTCGTTCTGGTTGGCCCGCCGGGCGCGGGCAAGGGCACACAGGCGGAGTTCATCGCCGCCCACCTTTCGGTGCCGAAGATCTCCACCGGTGACATCTTCCGGGCCAACGTCTCCCAGGGCACGCCCCTCGGGGTAGAGGCGAAGCGGTACATGGACGCCGGCAAGCTGGTCCCGGACGAGGTCACGATCAACATGGTGCGGGACCGGCTCGCCGAGCCGGACGCCGGCGAGGGCTTCCTCCTCGACGGCTTCCCGCGTACCACGCCGCAGGCCGCCGCGCTCGACAAGCTCCTCGCTGACCTCGGCACCGCGCTGGACCTGGTGCTGGAGCTGGTCGTCGACGACGACGAGGTGATCCGGCGGCTCTCCGGCCGGCGCACCTGCCGCGGCTGCGGCAAGATCTGGCACGTCGAGTTCGACGCCCCCACCCGGGAGGGGGTCTGCGACCGCTGCGGCGCGGAGCTGTTCCAGCGGGACGACGACAAGCCGGAGACCATCGCGGCCCGGCTCCGGGAGTACGCCGAGAAGACCGCGCCGCTGGTCGACTACTACGGCGCCCAGGGCAAGCTCGTCGGCATCGACGCCACCGGGCCGGTGGAGGACGTCACGGTCCGCGCCATCGACGCCCTGCGCTCGTACGGCGGCTGACATCCCGCCGGCGATCCCGGCGGATAGAGTGCGACCAGCGGGGTACGTCCGGCGTGCCCCGCTGTTCCGCGCGACGAAAGGTAACGCCTCCATGCGTCGTCCCCAGCTGGACATCCAGCTGAAGACCCCGGACCAGATCGAGCTGATGCGGGCCGCCGGTCTGGTGGTCGCCCGTGCGCTGCGTCTGATGCGGGAGGCGGTCGCCCCCGGGGTGACCACCGCGGACCTCGACGCGATCGCCGAGGCCACCATCCGCGACGCCGGCGCGATCCCGTCCTTCAAGGGCTACCACGGCTTCCCGGCGTCGATCTGCTCCTCCGTCAACGAGCAGGTGGTGCACGCGATCCCGTCGTCGCAGCAGGTGCTCCGCGAGGGAGACCTGATCTCGATCGACTGCGGCGCGGTGCTCAACGGCTGGCACGGCGACTCGGCGATCACGGTCGGCGTCGGCGAGGTCGACCCGGCGCTGCTCAAGATGGCGGCGGTGGCCGAGGACGCGATGTGGGCCGGGATCGCGGCCGCCGCCCGCGGCGCGGCCAGCGGGAAGGGTCGCCTCACAGACATCTCGTACGCGGTGGAGAACGCGGTCCGCAAGGGCGGCCGGTACGGCATCGTCGACGGCTACGGCGGCCACGGCATCGGCACGGAGATGCACCAGGACCCGCACGTGCTCAACCACGGGCGCCCGGGGAAGGGGCCCCGCCTGGTTCCCGGGCTGGCGCTGGCGATCGAGCCGATGATCACCATGGGCTCGCCGCGGACCGTGGAGCTGGCGGACGGCTGGACCGTGGTGACCCGGGACAGGTCGATGGCGGTGCACGTGGAGCACTCGATGGCGCTGCTGGACGACGGGGTGTGGGTGTTGACCGCCGAGGACGGCGGCCGGGCCCGGCTCGGCGACCTGGTCACGTCCCGCCAGCCGGCCGGCTCCCCGGCGGTCTGACCGGTCCGTCCCGGCCTTGGCGCTCCTCGCGCCGATCGGGCGGTTTCCGCCCGGCTGCGTACCGCCGCACCGCTCGTCGCCGCTGGGTGCGACAGAGGGGTTACCGCGCGGTGGCACGCCGGTGGCATGCTTGCCGTCATGGACGGGCGGAGCGGGATGCGGGCGGCCGACGCCGACCGGGCGGCCACGGCGGAGCGGCTCCGGGTGGCTCTCGAGGAGGGCCGGCTCGACCTGCACGAGTACGACGAGCGGCTGGTCCGGGCCTACCAGGCGAAGACGTACGCCGAGCTGGACGAGGTCGTGGCCGACCTGCCCGGGGCGACACGCGCACAGCGCGCCGCGGTGGCCCCGTCCGCCCCGTCGGCCCCGACGGCCCCGGCCCCCGATGCCAGCGAGAAGGTCGCCGACAACAGCGGGCGCGGCGCCGGCTGGGTGCTCGCGATCTGGTCACCGTGGCTGCGGGTCGCCGGGATCCTCACCGTGATCTGGTTGTTCGCCTCGGTCGGCTCGGGTCACCTCGGCCACTACTGGCCGGCCTGGGCGATCGGGCCGTGGGGGTTTTTCCTACTGATGCGCACCGTCGGCGGCCACGACCATGGGTGGCGGCACTCGACCGAGCGGCGCCGCAAGGACCGGCGGGACCGGCGCAGACGATACTGACCGCCGAGGCTGTGGCCAGGGTCACAGCAGGCGATCGGGGCTTGACGAATTTCCTTCGGCCAGGTGACCGGCCGGGCGGCCGGTTTGGCGACGGCCCGCTGGCGGGCGTACACTTTCTGATCGGCGCACAGCGTCCACTCCGGCATGCCCACCCGCGCTTCGGTGGGAGCTGGAGCCGCGGCTGGCGCGGGTTTCCTGATCTTGGTCAGTTCACCCGTGTAAGACGTTGTGGGCCGTCCGGAGCAACCGACGTCAGGACAGCGGAGGACATGCCGAAAAAAGACGGAGCCATCGAGATCGAGGGTCGGGTCATCGAGCCCCTGCCGAACGCCATGTTCCGGGTGGAGCTCGCGAACGGCCACAAGGTGCTGGCTCACATCAGCGGCAAGATGCGGCAGCACTACATCCGCATCCTGCCGGAGGACCGGGTCGTCGTCGAACTCTCGCCGTACGACCTGACCCGCGGGCGCATCGTCTACCGCTACAAGTAAGCCTGACGACGGCCGGGACGTCCCCGTGTCCGTCTTCGACGTCCGGGTCGCGCTGCGTCGCGCCTCCGGGCCAGATGGGAAGTAAGGCAACCGTGAAGGTCAAGCCGAGCGTCAAGAGGATCTGCAACAACTGCCGGGTGATTCGCCGGCACGGCCGGGTCATGATCATCTGCTCCACCGACCCGCGCCACAAGCAGCGCCAGGGCTGAACCAGTCCCACCGGCCGTGACGGCCGGTCGGATCGGTCCGGGCCGCAGATCCCGACAACAGATCATCAGCTCGTCCCAGCCGCGAGCGGTACGCAGCGCGTACTCCCTCGTGGTTGACCCCCGGTCGGAGGCCGGGGCCCGCTCGGGCAGCGACCGATCCCGGTCGCCGGCGCGGAACGCGTCGGAAGGACGGGACGGTCGGTAGCGGGGTGGGACGGGTCCACACCTCCGCCACAACATCACGAGGAGTACGCCCGCACATGGCACGTCTAGTCGGCGTGGACCTCCCCCGCGACAAGCGGATGGAGATCGCGCTCACCTACATCTTCGGGGTCGGTCGCACCCGTGCCCTGGAGACGCTCGCCGCCACCGGCATCTCGCCGGACAAGCGCGCTCGGGACCTCACGGACGAGGAGCTCGTGCAGCTCCGCGACCACATCGAGGCCAACTACCAGGTTGAAGGTGACCTTCGCCGCGAGGTCGCCGCTGACATCCGCCGCAAGGTCGAGATCGGCTGCTACGCGGGTATCCGGCACCGCCGGGGCCTGCCCGTCCGTGGCCAGCGGACCAAGACCAACGCGCGGACCCGGAAGGGCCCGAAGCGGACCGTGGCCGGCAAGAAGAAGCCCGGCAAGAAGTAACTAGGAGCGCACAGACTTATGCCACCGAAGGCTCGTGCCGGAGCCGCCGTCAAGAAGGTCCGGCGCAAGGAACGCAAGAACGTCGCCCACGGGCAGGCGCACATCAAGAGCACCTTCAACAACACCATCGTGTCCATCACGGACCCGACCGGTGCGGTCATCTCCTGGGCCTCCGCCGGCCAGGTGGGCTTCAAGGGCTCCCGCAAGTCGACTCCGTTCGCCGCGCAGCTGGCCGCCGAGGCCGCCGCGCGTCGGGCCATGGAGCACGGCATGCGCAAGGTCGACGTGTTCGTCAAGGGACCCGGCTCCGGCCGGGAGACCGCCATCCGTTCGCTGCAGGCCGTGGGCCTCGAGGTCGGTCAGATCTCCGACGTCACCCCGCAGCCGCACAACGGGTGCCGTCCGCCGAAGCGTCGCCGGGTCTGAGAGGTTAGAGAGAGATGGCTCGTTACACCGGTGCTGACTGCCGCCGTTGCCGGCGGGAGAAGATGAAGCTGTTCCTCAAGGGCAGCAAGTGCGATGGCCCGAAGTGCCCGTTCGAGTCCCGGCCGTTCCCGCCCGGGCAGCACGGCCGCGGCCGCACCAAGGAGACGGAGTACCTGCTCCAGCTCCGTGAGAAGCAGAAGGCTCGCCGGGTCTACGGCGTGCTGGAGAAGCAGTTCCGCGGTTACTACGAGGAGGCCGTGGGCAAGCAGGCCAAGACCGGTGAGGTCCTCCTGCAGATCCTCGAGTCGCGGCTGGACAACGTGGTCTACCGGGCCGGCTACGCCAAGTCCCGGGACATGGCCCGTCAGCTGGTCAAGCACGGTCACTTCACGGTGAACGGCAAGAAGGTCGACATCCCGTCGTACCGGGTCAAGGAGCACGACATCATCGAGGTGCGTGCGAAGAGCAAGGAGCTCACCCCGTTCCTGGTGGCGCAGGGTGAGGCCGGCTCGCGGACCGTCCCGGCGTGGCTGGAGGCCATTCCGAGCCAGCTGAAGATCCTCGTGCACTCGCTCCCGGCCCGCCAGGTGATCGACACCCAGGTCCAGGAGCAGCTGATCGTCGAGCTCTACTCCAAGTAAGGGCTCGTTGCGGTGGCCCGCCCTCCGGGGCGGGCCACCGGAACAGTTTGTGTCGTGGGCGTCATATAGCGGGCGCCCCGGAAGAGAAGAGAAAAGATGCTCATCAGCCAGCGACCGTCTCTCTCCGAAGAGTCGATCAACGAGACCCGGTCCCGGTTCACCATCGAGCCGCTGGAGCCGGGCTTCGGCTACACCCTGGGCAACTCGCTGCGGCGCACGCTGCTGTCGTCCATCCCGGGTGCGGCGGTCACCTCGATCAAGATCGACGGTGTCCTGCACGAGTTCACCACGATCCCCGGCGTCAAGGAGGACGTGGTCGAGCTCGTCATGAACATCAAGGAGCTCTGCGTCAGCTCCGAGCACGACGAGCCGGTCAGCATGTACCTGCGCAAGCAGGGCCCGGGGGACGTGACCGCCGGCGACATCCAGCCCCCGGCCGGTGTCTCGGTGCACAACCCGGACCTGAAGCTCGCCACCCTCAACGGCAAGGGCCGGCTCGACATGGAGCTGACCGTCGAGCGGGGTCGTGGCTACGTCACGGCGGCGCAGAACAAGCAGGCGGGTGCCGAGATCGGCCGCATCCCGGTCGACTCGATCTACTCGCCGGTGCTCAAGGTGACCTACCGCGTCGAGGCGACCCGTGTCGAGCAGCGGACCGACTTCGACCGGCTGATCATCGACGTCGAGACCAAGCCGTCGATGGGCCCGCGTACCGCGCTGGCCTCGGCCGGCTCGACGCTGGTGGAGCTCTTCGGGCTGGCCCGGGAGCTGGACGAGACCGCCGAAGGCATCGACATCGGGCCGTCCCCGCAGGACGCCCAGCTGGCGGCGGATCTGGCTCTGCCGATCGAGGAGCTGGACCTGACCGTCCGCTCCTACAACTGCCTCAAGCGCGAGGGCATCAACTCCGTTGGTGAGCTCATCGGGCGTACCGAGGCCGACCTTCTCGACATCCGTAACTTCGGTCAGAAGTCGATCGACGAGGTCAAGATGAAGCTCGCCGGGATGGGTCTGGGGCTGAAGGACTCGGCTCCGAACTTCGACCCGGCGCACGTCGTGGACGCCTTCGGCGAGGCCGACTACGACACCGACGACTACCGCGAGACCGAGCAGCTCTAAGTCCGGCTGCCGCCACTTCTGAGGAGCACCAACAATGCCCACGCCCACCAAGGGCCCCCGCCTCGGCGGCAGCCCCGCGCACGAGCGGCTGATGCTGGCCAACCTGGCCACCGCGCTGTTCCAGCACGGCAAGATCCAGACCACCGAGACGAAGGCCCGGCGGCTGCGTCCGCTGGCCGAGCAGCTCATCACCAAGGCCAAGCGCGGCGACCTCGCCTCGCGTCGGCGGGTGCTGGGCGTCGTCAAGGACAAGGACGTGGTCTACGCCCTGTTCGACCAGATCGCGCCCCGGTACGCCAACCGCAACGGTGGCTACACCCGGATCGTGAAGACCGGTCCGCGCAAGGGTGACGCCGCTCCGATGGCGATCATCGAGCTGGTCGAGGAGCTTCAGGTCGCCGAGCCGAAGGCGAACAAGAAGACCGCCGCCCGCAAGGCCGCCCAGCAGGACAAGGTCGAGGCCCTGGCCCCGGCCGAGGAGACCCCGGCGTCGGCCCCGGCCGACCAGGACTCCGAGCCGCCGGTGCACGCCTCCGGTGACACCGCCGAGTCGCGCGAGGACAGCGACGAGGCCGGCGAGAACGACAAGGCCTGAGCGCAGGCAGCAACGTCGGGCCCGGCACCCCTCCCGTGGGTGCCGGGCCCGACGGCGTCAACGGGAGGTACGAGGTGGACGAGCGGACCCGGCTGCGGCTGGACGTCTCGTACGACGGCACCGACTTCTCCGGCTGGGCCGCCCAGCCGACCCGCCGTACCGTGGCCGGCGTCCTGATGGAGACGCTGGACCTGGTCCTCGGCGCCGGGACCGCGACCGGGCTGACCGTGGCCGGCCGGACCGACGCCGGCGTGCACGCCACCGGGCAGGTCTGCCACCTCGACCTGCCGGCGGAGGTCTGGCGCCAGCACGACGGGCGGCTGCTGCGCCGGCTCGCCCGGCTGCTCCCGCCGGACGTGCGGGTGCGCGCGATGACCGAGGTGCCGGCCGACTTCGACGCCCGCTTCTCGGCCACCTTCCGCCGCTACGAGTACCGGGTCACCGACGCTCCCTGGGGTGCCGAGCCGCTGCGCCGCCGGGACACCCTCGCCTGGCCGAAGCCGCTCGACCTGGCGGCCCTGAACGCCGCGGCCGCCGGTCTGGTGGGGGAGCACGACTTCGCCGCCTACTGCCGGCGCAAGGAGAACGCCACCACGCTGCGCGAGGTGACCCGGCTGGACTGGCGGCGCGACCCGGACGGGATCCTGGTCGCCACCGTGCAGGCCGACGCGTTCTGCCAGAACATGGTGCGCAGCCTGGTCGGCGCGATGCTGGTCGCCGGGGACGGCCGCCGCCCGGTCGAGTGGCCGGCGAGTCTGCTGACCCGCCGGGAACGGTCCAGCGAGGTGACCGTGGCGCCGGCGCACGGGCTGGCCCTGGTCGAGGTCGGCTACCCCGACGATCCGGCCGGGTACGCCCGCCGCGCCGAACTCACCCGCCGGCTGCGCGTCCCGGTCGCCGAGGGCTGACCGCCCGGGACGGGAACCGGTCCGCCGCCCGCGGGTGGGGGCGACGGGCCGTCGAGGTGGGGGTCAGTTGTTCGACGGGCCCCGGCCGGTGGTGTCGTCCTGGCCGGTGGTGCCGTCCGTCGGGTCGTCGGCGGGCTGGCTGGCCACCCCACCGTTCGCCCGGCGCTCCAGCACGCCACGGTTCAGGTGGACCTCGATCAGGTCGTACAGGATCTCGCGCGCCCGCGTGTCGGTGGAGCTGATCCTCTCCCCGTCGGCCCGGGTGACCAGGCAGTACGCGATGTAGTGGCCGCGTACCTGCCAGCCGACCCGGGCGGCGGCCTGCTCGACGGCCTGGGTGTCGTTGCCCGCCGCCAGGCCCCGGAACCGGCCCTGGCGCTCGTCGAGCAGCTGGCGGATCCGGTCCCGGGCCCGCTGGGCGCTGGCCACGTCGGTGAGGTTGAGCAGCCCGGCGGTGAGCAGGTACTGGCCGTCGGGGGAGCGCAGCGTCGCCCGGACCACCTGGTTGCAGCCGAGGCGGACCAGCAGGTCCGCGATCTCACCGGTCGCCGCGACCGCGCAGCTGCCGCTGGAACTCGCCTTGAGCACCTGGTAGGCGGGCTGGCCGGTGGTGGTCACCAGCGCCTTGCCGGGGAAGACCTCCTTGGCGGTGAGCGCCAGCTGGTCGGTGTCCCGCGAGTCCAGGTCGGTGTTGTCGGCCGCGCCGGCCTGCTCCACCGCAGGCTGACCGGTCGGCGTGCCGGCCTGCGGCGTGCCGTTCCGATCCTGGAGCAGGGCGGCGACGGCCAGGCCGCAGAGGGCGAGCAGCACCAGTACGGCGGCCCCGCCGATGAGCGCCTGCCAGGCCCGGCCGCCGCCGCGTCGGCCCCCGTCCTGGCGGGTACGGGCCGGGTCGGTCGGGTCGTTGGTCCGGAAGTCCGGCGGCGGAGGGGTGGACGCGGGCGGGTGCGGCGTCTCGTCGGGCGCCGGGACGGTGGCCCGGGGGACGTCGGTCGCGACCGCGGGCCGGGCCGGTTCGGGAGCGGGCAGGGGCGCCGGCCGGGACGGCACGGAAGGCGGCGCCGGAGTGACCTCGACGGCCCGTCTGCTGGGTCGGACCGGCGGGGGGAGCGACGGGGTGGGGAAGCGGGACGGTGAGGGCCCCGCAGGCGGAGGCACGGCGGCGCCGGGCATGGACGGGTCCGACCCGGGCCTCGGGTACTCCAGGAAGGCGTCCTCATCGGACTCGTACCGATACACCATGTCGGATACAGTAGGACTGATTGCCCCTTTCGATGGGAATTTCGCGAGATTCTAGCGGAGTGGCGTCTTTGCGGCCTTCGCCGCGCCCCGTCCCGGGCACCACGGCCGCACCGTCGCCGGGGCCGTGCCCGACCGGTGCGACAATGCCCGACGTGACCGGCGACCACTACTTCTCCGCTGAACCCACGAGCGCCGCCCAGCCGCGCGAGGTCGAGTTCTCCGTCGCCGGGCGCGACTACACCCTCGCCTCGGCGGGTGGGGTCTTCTCCGCCGACCGGCTCGACCCCGGCACCGCTGTGCTGCTGCGCAAGGCCGAGCTGCCGGGCGCCGACCACACCGGTCAGTTGCTCGACATCGGCTGCGGCTTCGGCCCGATCACCTGCGTCCTGGCCACCGTCGCGCCGTCCGCCACCGTGTGGGCGCTCGACGTCAACGAGCGCGCCCGCGCGCTCACCGCCGCCAACGCCGCCCGGGTGGGCGCCGCCGGCCGGGTCCGCGCGGTCGCGCCCGAGGACGTACCGGCCGACCTGTCGTTCGACCAGATCTGGTCCAACCCGCCGATCCGGATCGGCAAGGGGGAGCTGCACGAGCTGCTGCGGCGCTGGCTGCCCCGGCTCGCCCCGGACGGGGTGGCCTGGCTGGTCGTCGCGAAACACCTGGGCGGCGACTCGCTGCACCGCTGGCTGGTCGAGCAGGGCTGGCAGGTGCAGCGGCACGCCAGCCAGAAGGGCTACCGGGTGCTCCGCGTCACCCGGTAATCGAGTGTCGTCCGCCCCGGTCCCTCGGGCAGGATGCCGGCGTGGGATACGTGGACGTGGCAGCGGTCGGGCACATCCTCCCGGACGGCCGGGAACTCTTCGCCGAGGTGTCGTTCCGGGTCGGTGAGGGCGCCAAGGTGGCGCTGGTCGGGCCCAACGGGGCCGGCAAGACCACGCTGCTCCGGATGGTCGCCGGTGATCTGACGGTGAAGACCGGCGCGATCGCCCGCTCCGGCGGCCTCGGGGTGATGCGCCAGTTCATCGGCATGATCGGGGACGGCTCCACGCTCGCCGACCTGGCGCTCTCGCTCGCCCCGCCGGCGCTGCGCGACGCCGGCCGCCGGCTCGCCGAGACCGAGGCGGCCATGCGGGCGGCCGAGGTCCGCGGCAAGTACAGCACCGCCGCGAGCAAGGCCCAGCTCGCGTACGCCGACGCGCTGGCCGCCTGGGGCGAGACCGGCGGGTACGACGCGGAGGTGCTCTTCGACACCGTCGCCACCATCGTCCTCGACCTGCCCTGGGACGCCGCCCGGGACCGTCCGGTGCGGACCCTCTCCGGCGGCCAGCAGAAGCGCTTCGCCCTGGAACTGCTGCTCCGCGGCACCGACGAGGTGCTCCTCCTCGACGAGCCGGACAACTTCCTCGACGTACCGGGTAAGCGCTGGCTGGAAGCCCGGCTGCGGGAGTCCGGCAAGTCCGTGCTCTACGTCTCACACGACCGGGAACTGCTCGCCCAGACCGCCGACCGGGTGGTCGCCGTGGAGGGCGGCAGCGCCTGGGTGCACCCGGGCGGCTTCGCGAGCTGGCACGAGGCGCGGGTGGCCCGGCACGCCCGCCTCGACGAGCTCCGCAAGCGCTGGGACGAGGAGCACCAGAAGCTGCGCGAGCTGATGCTGATGTACAAGCAGAAGGCCGCGTACAACGACGGGATGGCCTCCCGCTACCAGGCCGCGCAGACCCGGCTGCGCAAGTTCGAGGAGGCCGGGCCGCCGCCCGTACCCCCGAAGGACCAGGACATCCGGATGCGGCTGACCGGCGGGCGGACCGGCAAGCGCGCGGTGATCGCCGAGCAGCTCGAGCTCGACGGCCTGACCTACCCGTTCGACCTGGAGCTCTGGTACGGCGACCGGGTCGCCGTGCTCGGCGCGAACGGGACGGGGAAATCGCACTTCCTCCGCCTGCTGGCCCGCGGCGGCACCGACCCCGACCCGGCCAACACGCCGGTCGACGGCGCGGCGGCGCTCGCACCCGTCGCGCACGACGGGGTGGTCCGGCTCGGCGCGCGGGTCCGCCCCGGCCACTTCTCGCAGACCCACGACCGGCCGGAACTGATGCAGAAGACACTGGTCGACATCCTGTGGCGGGGCGACGAGCACCGGGCCGGGATGGACCGGCACGCGGCCATGGCCGCGCTGTCCCGGTACGAGCTGGCCGGCCAGGGCGACCAGCGCTTCGGCACCCTCTCCGGCGGTCAGCAGGCGCGTTTCCTGGTGCTGCTGCTGGAGCTCTCCGGGGCCACCCTGCTGCTGCTCGACGAGCCCACCGACAACCTCGACCTGGCCTCCGCCGAGGCGCTGGAGGCCGGCCTGAACGCCTTCGAGGGGACGGTGATCGCAGTGACCCACGACCGCTGGTTCACCCGCTCCTTCGACCGGTTCGTCCTGTTCCGGGGCGACGGCGAGGTGGTCGAGACGCCGGAGCCGGTCTGGGACGTCGGATGATCGACGGCGGGGGGGCTGGCGGTGACCCGCGCGGCCGCGCGGGCCCTGGTCGCCGAGGCGCTGGGCTGAGCGGCGACTCGGTGGGTGGCCGTCCGGCGGTCGGCATAGGGTGGCTCTCGTGACTGAGATGACCTACCGTCGACTGGGCGACTCCGGGCTCGTGGTGTCCGTGGTCGGCATCGGCTGCAACAACTTCGGCCGCAAGCTCGACTTCGACGGCACGCGCGCGGTGGTCGACGCCGCGCTCGACGCCGGAATCAACTTCTTCGACACCGCCGACATCTACGGGGAGCCGCAGGGCGGCTCCGAGGAGCTGCTCGGCCAGGCGCTCAAGGGCCGCCGCGACGACGTGGTGGTCGCCACCAAGTTCGGCATGGACATGCACGGCCTGAACGGGCCGGACCACGGCGCCCGGGGCGCCCGGCGCTACATCGTCCGCGCGGTCGAGGCGTCGCTGCGCCGGCTCGGCACCGACCACATCGACCTGTACCAGATGCACGAGCCCGACCCCGCCACCCCGGTCGACGAGACCCTCGCCGCCCTGGACGACCTGGTCCGCGCCGGCAAGGTCCGCTACCTGGGCAACTCGAACTTCGCCGGCTGGCAGATCGCCGACGCCGACTGGACCGCGTCCTCCCAGGGCCGCACCCGGTTCATCTCCGCGCAGAACCACTACTCGCTGCTGGAGCGGAGCGTGGAGGCGGAGGTGATCCCCGCCTGCGAGCGGTTCGGCCTGGGCATGCTGCCGTTCTTCCCGCTGGCGAACGGCCTGCTCACCGGCAAGTACAAGCGGAGCGAGGCGCCGCCCGCCGGCAGCCGGCTCGCAGGCGGCGGCCGGTACGCCGCGCGGCTCGCCGCGGCCGACTGGGACACCATCGAGGCGATCGAGGCGTACGCGGCTGAGCGCGGGGTCAGCATGCTCCAGGTGGCCATCGGCGGGCTGGCCGCCCGCCCGGCGGTGACCTCGGTGATCGCCGGCGCCACCACCCCCGAGCAGGTACGCGCCAACGCCGAGGCCGGCACCTGGCAGCCCACCGACGAGGACCTCGACGCGCTCGACGCCCTCCTCTGACCGGGCTTTCCGCTGCCCCGGTGCCGACGGCGCCGGGGCAGCGTGCTGTCCGGCGCCAGTGGCGGCCGCCGAGGCACGGTTGCGTACGAGCGGTCGAGGGCATCCGGAGAGCATGGCGTGAGTGGACGGTCACGCGCTGTCCCTGTCGTCCGTTCCGGACGGTGGGTGGGAAAAAGTGTCACCGGCCCTTGGCGGATCCGGGGGAACGTCGTACGGTAGGCGCGCAAGTGACCCACGGGAGCCCGGTGTGTACCGGGCTGAGAGGGGGGCTGGAAGCCCCCGACCGTCGAACCTGATCCGGGTAATGCCGGCGCAGGGAGGAGTGTTGCCGTGCCGTCCCTGGGACGACTGCATCTGATCACCGACACCCGGCCCGGGCGGGACCCCCTCGGCGTGCTGCGCGCCGCCCTGCCGGTGGCCCGCGCCGAGCTGGTCGTCCAGGTCCGGGTGGCGGACGACGCCACCGACCGTGAGGCGTACGAGCTGGCCGGCCGGGTCCTCGCCCTGTGCCGGCCGTACGGGGCGGCGTGCCTGGTCAACGACCGGCTGCACGTGGCGCTGGCGGTGGGCGCCGACGGGGGCCACGTGGGCGCGGACGACCTGCCGGTGCCGGCCGCCCGCCGGGTGCTCGGCGCCACCGCGGTGCTCGGCGCGACCGCGCGGGAGCCGGGCGGCGCCGCCGCCGCGGTCGCCGCCGGGGCCAGCTACCTGGGCGTGGGACCGTGCCACCCGACCACCACCAAGTCCGGCCTGCCCGACCCGATCGGCCCCGCCGGGGTGCGCGCCGTCGCCGGGGCGGCCCACGTGCCGGTGATCGCCATCGGCGGGGTGACCGCCGCTGCGGTGCCGGCGCTGCGGGCCGCCGGGGCGTACGGGGTGGCGGTGGTGGGGGCCCTCTCCGGGGCCGCCGACCCGGGCCGGGCCACCGCCGAGCTGCTCGGAGCGCTGACGTGTTGACCGGGGAGCCCTCCGCCACCGGAGGCGTTGACCGGGGACCTTTCCTGCCGGACGTCGCCGTGGTGGGGGCGGGGCCGGTGGGGCTGGCGATCGCGTGGCGGTGCGCGTCCCGGGGACTGCGGGTGGTGGTGCACGACCCGGCGCCCGGTTCGGGCGCCTCGCACATGGCGGCGGGGATGCTGTCGCCGGTCGCCGAGGCGTACTTCGGGGAGCACGAGCTGACCGCGCTGCTCGCCGAGTCCGCCGCCCGCTGGCCGGGCTTCGCCGCCGAGCTGGCCGCGGCCGCCGGCACCGACTTCGGCTATTGCACCGACGGCACCCTGATGGTCGGGTTGACCGCCGACGATCTGGCCGAGGCGCGCCGGCTCTGGTCGTACCAGCAGGGGTTGGGGTTGCCGATCACGCCGCTGCGGCCCTCGGCGTTGCGGGACCGCGAACCGGCGCTGGCCCCGCGGGTGCGGGGCGGTGCGATCGCCCCCGGCGACCACCAGGTCGACCCGCGCCGGCTGGTCGCCGCGCTGCGCGCGGCGGCCGAGCGGGCCGGCGCGGTGCTGCGGCCGGCGCCGGTCGGCGCGCTGTCCGAGGTGGACGCCCGGGTGACCGTGGTGGCGGCGGGCTGCGGCGCGGCGGCGCTCACCGGCCTGCCGGTCCGGCCGGTGAAGGGGCAGGTGCTCCGGCTCCGCGCGCCCGGTCGCGGCGCGCCGGGCTTCCGCCACGTGATCCGCGGGTACGCCGACGGCGAGTCGGTCTATCTGGTGCCCCGGGACAGCGGCGAGGTGGTGGTCGGGGCGACCGTCGAGGAGCGCGCCGACCCGGAGGTGACCGTCGGCGCGGTGCTCCGGCTGCTTCGCGCCGCCGTGGACCTGGTCCCCGAGCTGGCCGAGTACGACCTGGTCGAGGCGGCCGCCGGGCTGCGCCCCGGTACGCCGGACAACGCGCCGATCATCGGGCCGCTGCGCGGGCGGCCCGGCGTGCTCGTCGCCACCGGGCACCACCGGCACGGCATCGTGCTCACCCCGGTCACCGCCGACCTGGTCACCGGGCTGATCGTCACCGGCGAGCCGGACCCGCTGCTCGCCCCCTTCACCGCCGACCGGTTCGTGGCCGGGAAGGAGCGCACGTGGAACTGATCGTCAACGGCGCCGGGCGGAGCGTGCCCGGTGGAGCGACCGTGGCGGACGTGGTCCGCGCGCTCACCGACCAGCGGCGCGGCCTCGCCGTCGCGGTCAACGGCGAGGTGGTGCCGCGTGGCGGCTGGTCGGCGACCGTGCTGCGGGACGGCGACCGGGTCGAGGTGCTCAGCGCCGCGCAGGGCGGGTGAGCGCGGTGTCCCTCGAGATCGACGGGGTCACCTTCGGCTCCCGGCTCATCCTCGGCACCGGCGGCGCGGCCAACCTGCACCTGCTGGAGCAGGCGATCCGCGCCGCAGGCACCGAGCTGGTCACCGTCGCGCTGCGCCGGGTGGACACCGCGCCGGGCAGCACCGGCGGCCTGCTGGGCCTGCTCGACCGCTGCGACGTACGGCTGCTGCCGAACACCGCCGGCTGCTACACCGCGCCGGAGGCGGTGAAGGTGGCCCGGCTGGCCCGGGAGGCGTTCGACACCGACTGGGTGAAGCTGGAGGTGATCGGGGACGAGCGCACGCTGCTGCCCGACGGGGTGGAGCTGCTGCGCGCGGCCGAGGAACTGGTGGCCGACGGGTTCACCGTCCTGCCGTACACCTCGGACGATCCGGTCCTGGCCCGGCGGCTGGCCGATCTGGGCTGCGCGGCGGTGATGCCGGCCGGCGCCCCGATCGGCTCCGGGCTGGGCGTCGGCAACCCGCACCACATCCGGCTGATCCGGCAGAGCGTGGACGTGCCGGTGATCCTCGACGCCGGCATCGGCACCGCCTCGGACGCGGCCCTCGCCATGGAGCTCGGCTGCGACGCGGTGCTGCTGGCCAGCGCGGTCACCCGGGCCGCCGACCCGGTGGCGATGGCCACCGCGATGCGGTACGCGGTGGAGGCCGGGCGGCTCGCGTACGGCGCGGGCCGGATCGCCCGCCGCTTCCACGCCCTGGCGTCCACCCCCGACGACGGCCGGCCCGAGCTGTGATCGCGCCTCCCGATGTGGATCTTGGAAGGATCGGGCCCCTGGAGTGGCCGGGAACTGCCAAGGTCTCGGGGGGTACGGCACCGACCGGCGTCGTGCTGTTGGCGGATCGGCGGGTGGCGCGCAGGCCACTTCTGGAGGTGGTCGCGGGAGCGGGGGCCGGGGGAGTCCGGTTCGTGGTGCTGCGCGAGAAGGACCTGCCGCGCCCCGAGCGTCTCGCCCTCGCCGTCGAGCTGCGCGCGGTGCTCGCGGACGTCGGCGGCACCCTGATCGTCGCCGGCCCGGACCCGCTCGACGGAGACGCCGTGCACCTGCCCGCCGCCGGCCCGTACCCGCCACCGCGGCTCGGACTGGTCGGCCGCTCCTGCCACGACCCGGCGGAACTCGCCCGACTCAGCACAGAGGACTACGCCACCCTCTCGCCGGTCTTCCCCACCAGAACCAAGCCCGGCTACGGCCCACCCCTCCAGCCGACCGGGCTCGCCGAGCTGATCAAGGTCAGCCCGGTCCCGGCCCTGGCACTCGGCGGCATCGAAACCCCAGACCAGGTCAGGGCGTGCGTCGAGGCAGGCGCCACCGGAGTGGCCGTGCTCGGCGCGCTCATGCGAGCCGAAGACCCCACCGAAACAGCAACCACGCTGACCGGGAGCTTTCAGAAGGTGGTCACCCCGGTGCCGCAGCCCCCCACCGCAACCAGGGGGAAAGAGTGACGCCGAAAACCATCCTCACCATCGCCGGCTCCGACTCCGGCGCCGGCGCCGGCATCCAGGCCGACCTCAAGGTCTTCGCCGCCCTCGGCGCGTACGGCACCAGCGTCCTCACCGCCGTCACCGCGCAGAACACCCGGGGCGTCGACGCCGTCCTGCCGTTGCCCCCGCAGACCGTCCGCGACCAGCTCGACAGCGTGCTCGGCGACTTCTCGGTACGCGCGGTGAAGACCGGCATGCTCGGCACTCCGGCGGTTGCCGAGGCGGTGGCCGAGGCGGCCCGGGCGGGCCGGCTGCCCCGGCTGGTCGTCGACCCGGTGCTGGTCGCCACCAGTGGACACCGGCTCGGCGTCGTGGAGGCGGTCGAGCGGCTGCTCCCGTACGCCGAGGTGGCGACGCCGAACTGCGCGGAGGCCGCGGCCCTCACCGGACGCCCGGTGACCACGGTGGCGGAGATGGTCACGGCGGCCGAGGCGCTGGCGGCCGGCGGTCCGGCGCACGTGGTGGTGACCGGCGGCGACGTGGACGCCCACGGCGAGTCGGTGGACGTGCTGGCCGGCGGCGGGACGACCACGCTGCTGCGGGCGCCCCGGGTGGCCACCCGGCACTCCCACGGCACGGGCTGCTCGTTCTCGGCGGCGATCGCCGTCGGGCTGGCGGCGGGCGACCCGGTGCCGGTCGCGGTGGCCGCCGCCAAGGAGTACGTGACCCGCGCGCTGACCGGCGCGCGGGACTGGGACCTGGGCGCGGGACGCGGCCCGCTGGACCACTTCGGCTGGTCCTGTTGACCATCAGGGAGGCTGTCATGCAGGCACGACGCAAGGTCTACGTGGAGGGGTCGCGGCCGGACGTCCGGGTGCCGTTCGCCGAGGTGGAGCTGACCGGGGACAACCCGCCGGTGCGCCGCTACGACACCTCCGGTCCCGGCTCGGACCCGGGGGTGGGGCTGCCGCCGCTGCGTGGCCCGTGGATCGCGTCCCGCGGCGACGTGGCCCCGGTGCGGGGCGCCGGTACGCCGCTGGCGGGCGTGGCCGGGAAGCGCCCGACGCAGCTCGCGTACGCCCGGGCGGGCGTGGTCACCCCGGAGATGGAGTTCGTGGCGATCCGCGAGGGGGTCGCGCCGGAGTTCGTGCGGGACGAGATCGCGGCCGGGCGGGCGGTGCTGCCGCTCAACGTCAACCACCCGGAGTGCGAGCCGGCGATCATCGGCAGGGCGTTCCTGGTGAAGGTGAACGCCAACATCGGCACGTCGGCGGTCACCTCGTCGATCGCCGAGGAGGTGGAGAAGCTGACCTGGGCCACCCGGTGGGGCGCGGACACCGTGATGGACCTCTCCACCGGCAAGCGGATCCACGAGACGCGCGAGGCGATCGTGCGGAACTCGCCGGTGCCGATCGGCACGGTGCCGATCTACCAGGCGCTGGAGAAGGTCGGCGGCGACCCGGTGAAGCTGAGCTGGGAGGTCTTCCGGGAGACGGTCGTCGAGCAGGCCGAGCAGGGCGTGGACTACATGACGGTGCACGCCGGGGTGCTGCTGCCGTACGTGCCGCTGGCGGTGGACCGGGTGACCGGCATCGTGTCCCGCGGCGGTTCGATCATGGCGGCCTGGTGCCTGGCGCACCACGAGGAGAACTTCCTCTACACCCACTTCGCCGAGCTGTGCGCGTTGCTGGCCCGGTACGACGTCACCTTCTCGCTCGGCGACGGGCTGCGCCCGGGTTCCATCGCGGACGCCAACGACGCGGCGCAGTTCGCCGAGCTGCGTACCCTCGGCGAGCTGACGAAGGTGGCCTGGGAGCACGACGTCCAGGTGATGATCGAGGGCCCGGGTCACGTGCCGATGCACAAGATCAAGGAGAACGTGGACCGCCAGCAGGAGTGGTGCCACGAGGCCCCGTTCTACACGCTCGGCCCGCTGACCACCGACATCGCGCCCGCGTACGACCACATCACCTCGGCGATCGGCGCCGCGATGATCGGCATGTTCGGCACCGCGATGCTCTGCTACGTCACCCCGAAGGAACACCTCGGCCTGCCGGATCGGGACGACGTGAAGGCGGGCGTCATCGCGTACAAGATCGCGGCGCACGCGGCCGACCTGGCCAAGGGGCATCCGGGGGCGCAGGCCTGGGACGACGCGCTCTCCAGGGCCCGGTTCGAGTTCCGCTGGGAGGACCAGTTCAACCTCTCGCTGGACCCGGAGACCGCGCGGTCCTACCACGACGCGACGTTGCCGGCGGTGCCGGCGAAGACCGCCCACTTCTGCTCGATGTGCGGGCCCAAGTTCTGCTCCATGAAGATCACCCAGGAGCTGAAGGACTACGCGGCGCGCGGGATGAAGGACAAGTCCGCGGAGTTCGTCTCGGGCGGGGCGCGGGTCTACCTGCCGCTGGCCTGAGCGGGTGCGGTGGCCGGGCCGGACCAGGGCCCGGCCACCGGTCAGTCGCGGTGGTGGCGACCGGTGCGCAGCGCACGGATGTCCCCGGCGTCGTCGTCCGAGGCGAGGCCGGCGACCCAGTCGACGTACTCCTCGTCCTGCGCGAGCTGCCCCGACTCGCGATCCGGCTCCGGCACGTCGCCGCCCTTGGCCCGGTTGCGCCGGAACAGGCCGCGTCGCTGCTTCGACTTTCCACCGCCGGGCTCGTCGGCCTCCTCGGCGGGGTCGGCGGCCGTCGCGGCGGGATCGACCGGGCCGGCATGCCGGCCGCCGGCCGGCGACGCGTCGGGCCCGACCGGGGTGGCGGGTCGGGCGTTGGGGAAGGCATCCCAGTTCGGCCGCGCCAGATCCGGCAGCGCCCGGTGACGCGGACGCGGGGCGGGTGGCGTCTCGGCCTCGTCCGCCGGGGCCACGCTGCTCTCCGGCCCGCCGCTCGGGCCGGCCTCGCCAGGGGCGGCGGTGGCCCGCGGGGTGACCGGCCAGTTCGGCGCGGCCGCGGCCGGCCGAGCGGGCCGGTCGTCGTCCGGCCGGTCCGTCACGTCCTCGAACATCGGGACGCGCGGGCGGGGCGACGCCGGGGGGTCGAGCGGGCCGGGTCCGGCCGGCTCGTCGGCGAAGAGGTAGCTCCTGCTCCTCCCGTCGGTCGAGGTGTCCGGCGCGGGCGACCCGGGAGTCCCCGCCTTCGCCACCCCGGCGGGTTCGGCGGCGGCCGGATCGCGGGGCACGGGGGTGACCTGCGCCCGCGCCGGCACGTCGACCTCGGCGGCCGGCTCGGCGGGAGTCGTCCCGACCGGCTCGGTGGTGGGAGCCGGGGCGGCGGCGGGGCTCTTGCGCCCGCGCTTGGACCGCCCGCGCGGCGCGGCCGGCGTCCCGTCCTCCGGCTGGCCGACCGGGTGCTCCGCCGGAGCCTCGGCCTGGTCGGGACGGGCCGGCGGGAGGACCTCGGTCTGTGCCGGCGTCGACTGGTCCGCCGGCGTGGGCGCGTCGATGCCGTCCGGCCGGTCGGTGCGCTCCTGCCGGGCCGACGCGGGAACGCCTGTTCGCTCCTGCTGTGTTGTTGCGGAAGCGTCGGTCCGGTCCGGGGCTGTGGCGGCGCCGGCCCGTTCGGGTCGGCTGGTCGCCGGGGTGGTGGGGATCAGCCCAGCGGCGCCCTTCGCGCCGGAGGTGCCCCGGCGGGAGCGGCGTCCGCCGCGCGGTGTGGGCGCGGTGCCCGGCTCCGCGTCGCCGGGCTGCGGCGTTGCGGAGTCGGACGGCCGGTCGCCGGCGGCCGGTGCCGGTGCCGGTGTGGCGGACGCGCCAGCGGTCGCCGGGCCGCTCGCCGCCATGCCGCGGGTGACCGCGGCCTTCCGGTCCGGACGGTCGCCTTTGGACGGTTCACCGCCGCGCTGCTCCGCCCGCGACGACGCCGGGGCCGGCTCGGCGGGCCGGGCCGACCGTCCGGCAACCGGCGGGGCCGATTCCGCAGGCGCGGCCGGCGACTCCTCGCCCGGCGTCGCCGAAGCCACGCCGGCTGCCTTCCGAGCCGGCTCCGAGATCCGCTCCCGTCGCCTCGACGGCGTGGCGTCGGCGGGCGTCGCGGCGGGGGCCGGCGGCTTCGGCTCGGCGGCCGGTCGACCGGCGGCGAGCACGTCGATGGCGGAGGTCCGCCGGCCCGGGGGCAGCATCGGAGCGGGCAGGTTCCGGGTCAGCTCGTCGGCGTCGCGGGTGCCGCGCTCCGCGCGGCCGTCGATCTCCGCGATGCTCGCCGCCGGCTCGGCGACAGCCACGTCGGGAGTGGCCGTCTCGGCGGTCGGGATCGGGTCGTCCGGGGCGGCCGTCGCGGCGGTCGGTCTCACCGGGCGGACCGGCTCGTGCTCGGTCGTCCCGGCGGCCGCCCCTGCCGGGGGGACCCGGTCGTCGGGCGTGGCCGGCGCCACCGGGGGGATCCCCTCGTCGGGCGTGGCCGGCGCCACCGGGGCACCGCGATCGTCGGGAGCGGAGTGCCGGGGCACCGTCCGGCCGGACCGGACCGGTGCGGGTGTGAGGCCGGACGCGGCCGGCCAGTCCCAGTGGGCGGGGGCGAGCGAGCCGGCGCCCGGAGACTCCGACATCGGGGCGATCCGGCCCGGCTGGTCCGCCGTGCCGTCGGCTGCCGGCGCGGCGAGGTTCGACCCGGTCGCGGCCGCCGCGACCGGAGTGGCGGGCGAGGCCGGCAGGGGCTGGAGGATGTCGGTGGGCTCGATCGCGTCGGTGTCGGGGGCCGGCGTCGGCCGGCGCAGCACCGTGGCGGCGGTCGAGCCGAGCGCGCCGGCGGCGACCGCGATCAGCGCCCCGTAGTAGGGGGCGAGCTGGTAGCGGTCGCTGGCGTCGCCGGGCCCGGCGGTCAGGTACGCGAAGGCCAGCAGCACCGGTCCGGCCAGCCCGGCCGCCCCACCGATCGGCGCAAGGTGACCCCGCCGGCGGGCCAGCGCGCCGGTCGCCGCGCCGGCGAGCAGGGCGATCGTGGGCAGGACCAGCATCGCCAGCCGCTGCGCCGCCGCCGGGTCCAGCCAGGACGGTTCGAGGACGCCGAGGCGTACGGTGCGCAGCGGCCCGGTCGAGGCCACCGTCGGCGCGACGGAGACCAGCGCGAGCAGCCAGATGACTGCGGCGGTGAGCGCGATGTTCCACCCGAACGGCGGTCTGAGCAGGACGACCATGGCGGCGCCCGCCCCGACCAGCGCGCCGAGCATCGCGCAGATGCCGACCGCCCAGACCGGGTCGACGGTCCCGCCGAGCTCGGCGGTACGGGCCGGCTGCATGCAGAGCGGGGCGACCACGGTCGCGCCGAGCGCGGCGACGCCGGCGACGGCGAGCTGTTCGCTGATGCCGCCCGGCGACCCGTCCCGGCGGGCGAGGCGTTCCGTCACGACGGCACCGGCCACCGCCGCGATCGCCGCGAACCAGCCCACCCAGGCGAGCTGGGCGGGCCACCGGTTGACCGAACCGTCGGCGAACGCACCGTCGAGGCGTACGACGCCGAACCCGTACGCGATGCCGAGCTGGCCGGCCCCGGCCAGCATGCTCACTCCAAGCGCGGTGAGCGGCAGCCTGCCCCACGTCCGAAAGGCCATGTCGGGCACGTTACGGCCCGGTGGGGTCGGCCGCTACTTACTCGCCGAGGTTGGTGTCGGCGTGGTTACTTCAGCTCGACCAGGCGGGCCAGGTAGGTGGTGTCCCCGACGTTGGTCAGCATGTGCACGGCGCCGGGGTCGCGGTAGACCACCCCGCCGGTCGGTTCATCCGCGTCGATCTTCGTGCCGTCGATGGTCTGCACCACGTTCTTCGCGCCCTGGATCGCCACCACGAGGTAGGGGTGGTCGTGCCGGTGCAGCGGCTGCCGCTCGCCCGGCTCCAGTCGGATGTGCCAGACGCGCACCCGGTCGTTCTCGTAGACGATCTCCTGGCCCACCGGGCCGAGTTCGAGATCGGTGGCGCTGCCGGTCATCGCGTTCCGTTCAGTTGGGGGAGCACCTCGGCGGCGATGAGCTCCAGGTGGTCGAGGTCGGCAAAGTCGATCAGGCGCAGGTGCGCCCGGGTGGCGCCGACCGCGGCGAACTCGCCCAGCCGGTCAACGAGCTGCGCGGGGGAGCCGACCACCGGGTCCTCCGGCGGCAGGGCGCTCTTCACGTGCAGTGGCGCGGCCCGCAGCCGCGCCTCCGCGTCGGTGCGCCCGATGGCCACCACCACGCCGGCGGAGAGGACCAGCGGCGCCCGCCCCGAGGCGGTACGCCCGATCCGGTCGCACGCCTCGCGGACCCGCTCGTAGGCGGCGGCCGTCTCGGCGACGGTCTTGAACGGCATGTTGAACTCGTCGGCGTACCGGGCGGCCAGCTCGGGGGTGCGCTTCGGGCCCCGGCCGCCCACGATCACCGGCGGGCCGGGGCGCTGCACCGGCTTGGGCAGCGCGGGTGCGTCGAGGAGCTGGTAGTGCTCGCCCTTGAAGCTGTACGTCTCGCCGGGCGGGGTGCGCCACAGCCCGGTGACGACCTCGAGCTGCTCGGCGAGCCGGTCGAACCGCTCGGCGACGCCGGGGAACGGGATGCCGTACGCGGTGTGCTCGCGCTCGTACCAGCCGGCGCCGATGCCCAGTTCGACCCGGCCGCCGCTCATCTGGTCGACCTGCGCCACCAGCACGGCCAGCGGCCCGGGCAGCCGGAAGGTGGCCGAGGTGACCAGGGTGCCGAGCCGGATCCGGGAGGTCTCGCGGGCCAGCGCGGCGAGGGTCAACCAGGCGTCGGTGGGGCCGGGCAGCCCCGGCTCGTCGCCCATCGACCGGTAGTGGTCGGCCCGGAAGAAGCCCTCGAAGCCGGTCTCCTCGACTCGCCGGGCGAACCGGAGCTGGTCGTCGTAGCTGGCTCCACGGTGCGGTTCGGTGAACACCGACACCCGCATGGTCACTGCCCTCCCGTGCCGGCGGAGGCCGGCGTCTCGGTCCCGTCGGTCGACTCGGCCGGCGCGGGCGCGTCCCGCTCCATCAGCAGCTCGTGCAGTTCGGCGCTGATCCGGGCCACCTCGGCCAGGTGCGCGTGCCGGCCGAGCGTGCGCGGCCGGGGCACCTTCACCTCGACGACCTCGCGGATCCGGCCGGGGCGCGGGCTGAGCACGACGACCCGGTCGGCGAGCAGCACCGCCTCGTCGATCGAGTGGGTGACGAAGACGATGGTCGCCCGGGTCTCCATGTGCACCCGCTGGAGCTCACCGGCGAGCTCCTCCCGGGTGAGCGCGTCGAGCGCGGAGAAGGGCTCGTCCATGAGCATCACCCGCGGTTCGCCGATCAGCGAGCGGCAGAGCGAGACCCGCTGCTGCATGCCGCCCGAGAGTTCGTGCGGCAGCCGCTTCTCGAAGCCGCCCAGCCCGGCCATCTCCAGCAGCTCCCGGGCCCGGTCGCGGTGCTTCGCCCGGCGCCAGCCGAAGATCTCCACCGGGAGCAGGACGTTGTCCAGCACCGAGCGCCAGGGCAGCAGGGCCGGCCGCTGGAACAGCATGGCGATGTCCCGGCGGGGTCTGGTGATCGGCGTCCCACCGACGGTGATCTCGCCCGCGCTGACCGGCAGCAGGCCGGCGATCATGCGGAGCAGGGTCGACTTGCCGCAGCCGGACCGGCCGAGGACGGCAACGAACTCGCCCTCGGCGACGTCGAGGTCGACCTCGCGCAGCGCCTCCACCCGCCCCGAGCGGCCGTCGAAGGTGCGGGACACCCCGGACAGTCGGATCATCTCCCGCCGGCTCCCTTCCACGTCGCGAACGCGAGCCGGGCCAGCGTAGCCGGACGGGCTCCTCATAGCACCGTCCGGGGTGGACAGCGACCACTTTCCGTCAGGCAACTTCGTTTCCGTACCGCAACGGTGGGCCGGACGTGCCGGCAAGAAGCTTCTCGTACGCTGTTGCGCGCGAAGAGTCCCCTCACGACGGTCCCGTCGGCTGCCCCCTCCCGCCGACCCCGTCAGACCCACGACCCGTCCGGGCGAGCATGGCCTGGTCGGAAAGGACATGGTGCACTGATGAGAAGGCTGACCCGTACGGTCGCCGCCGCCGCGCTGGCCACCGCCCTCGCCCTGGTTTCCGGTTGCAGCAGCGACTCGGACAAGTCCGCGGACAAGGCCGCGGGTGGCGCGGCGCTGGAGAAGGTGACATACCTCACCTCCTTCGGCAACTTCGGCCGGGACTCGTACGCCTGGGTGGCGAAGGAGAAGGGCTTCTTCAAGGAGGCCGGCTTCGACGTCGACATCAAGCCGGGCCAGGGCACGGGCGATGTCATCAAGCTCGTCACCGGCGGCCAGGCCGACTTCGGCCCGATCGACCTGACCGGTGGCATCCTCCAGATGGGCAACGGCCAGGCCAAGGACTTCGTCGCGGTGGCGGCGATCCAGCAGCGCACCATGGCCGCGATCGTCTCGGTCGAGGGCAAGAACATCGCCACGCCGAAGGACCTGGAGGGCAAGAGGCTCGCCGACACCAAGTTCTCCGTCGTGTACAACCTCTTCCCGACGTACGCCAAGCTGGCTGGCATCGACGCCAGCAAGGTGACCTGGGTCAACGGCGACGCAGCGGGACTGATCGGCATGCTGGGCGCCGGCTCGGTCGACGGCATCGGCCAGTTCGTGGTCGGCCAGCCGACGGTCGAGGCGGTGACCAAGAAGAAGCCGGTGGTGCTGCCCTACAGCAACGTGATGCAGGACCTCTACGGCAACGCGCTGATCACCTCCACGAAGATCGCCAAGGAGAAGCCGGAAATGGTCAAGCGCTTCACCGCGGCGCTGATCAAGGGCTTGGAGTACTCCCTGGCCCACCCGGAGGAGGCGGGCCAGATCTTGAAGAAGAATGTGGACGCCGCCAACCCCGCCGCGGCCGCCGCCGAGCTCCAGCTGATGGCCGCGTACGTCCGGTCCAACAACTCCGGCACCGCGCTGGGCACCCTGGACAGCGGCCGGGTCGCCAAGAGCATCGCGCTGCTTCAGGGCGCGGGCGCGCTCAAGCAGAACCTGACCCCCGACCAGATCATCGACTTCAACCTCGCGCCGAAGGCCTGACCGGCCGGCTCGGACCACGGGGTGCGGCCCGCCGGGGTTCCGGTGGGGCGCACCCCTTTCGCGTGCCGGTCGTCCGACCGGCCGAGAGAGGAGGACACGTTGACGCAGTTGACCGGGACCCGCGCCGGGGCACCGGCGCCGCACCCGTCGGCGCAGACCGCGACCGTTCCGCGCCGGCTGGGCGTACGCCCGGCGGTGGGGCTGCCAGCGCTCGGGCTGGTGATCGCGGTGGCGGCCTGGTGGCTGGTCAGCTCGGGACTGCACCTGGTCCACCCGGCAGTGCTGCCACCGCCGCAGGCGGTGTGGCAGGGGCTGACCGCCAGCTTGCCCGTGCTCCTGCCGGCGCTGGGGATCACCATCTGGCTGACCCTTTTCGGCTTCCTGCTCTCGTCGGTCGCCGGCGTGCTGATCGGGATGGCCCTGGCCGCCTCCCGCCGGGTGGAGCGGATGTTCGCGCCGCTGCTGGTGGCGGTCAACGCGGTGCCGAAGATCGCCTTCGGACCGCTGCTCGTGGTCGCCGTCGGCTGGGGGCAGAAACCCATCCTGACCATGGTGTTTCTGCTCTGCTTCTTCCCGATCGTGCTGTCCACCGCGACCGGGCTGACCACCACCCCCGCCGACATGGCCGACCTGGCCCGCTCGCTCAACGCGTCGTGGTGGCAGGCGTTCCGGAAGGTGCGCTTCCCCGCCGCCCTGCCGCAGATCTTCGTCGGACTGAAGGTGGCGATGCCGCTCGCCGCGATCGGCGCCGTGATCGGGGAGTTCTACTCGGACAAGCCCGGGCTGGGCTACCAGATTCTCCAGTACAACGGCGTCGGCGACATCGCGACGGCGTGGGCGGCGATCGTGCTGGTAGCACTGATGAGCATCCTGCTCTACTCCGCCCTGACCCTCCTCGAACGCCTGGCCCTCCCCTGGGTCCGAGCCACCACCTCCGCCAGATGACCCGCAAGGCAACCAGTCGACAGTGGACCCGGCGTTGACCGTAGACACCCGAGGTCCACAGAAGCGGACGGACGGCGCGGCACCACCGAAGGTGTGGCCCCACCGCAACCGGCGGAGGGATCAAGCCTGACCGCCCGGAGCCGGTTGCGGTGGGGCCACACCCCCAAGCCCAACCACTAGCCGGCGAGACGCCAGCGACCCCCACGCGCCACGAGCGTCGTCAACGCCTGCGGCATCAATCCCGAGTGGTTGTCCGGCGTCATCCGGATCGGCCCGGAGAGTCCGTCGAGCTGCGAGGTCTCCAGCACGTCGCGCAGGGTGTCCCGGTGCGCCGTCCCGGACTCGTCGCCGCTGCGCAGCTCGGCGTCCGCGATGAGCTGGACCGCGTCCGCGGCGAACGAGGAGAAGCCGTTGTAGCCGCCGAAGCGGGCGGTGTAATCCTGGAACCACTGCCGCCGGGCGGCCTTGGCCGGGGTGGTGGCGATGACGTCGTCGATCACCATGGTCTGGGTGAAGATCAGCGTCGCCTTCTCGGCGGAGCGGGCGGAGGCGCCGAGGAAGAGGTCGCCGGCCGCCGAGGCGTCGAAGAACAGGTCGCCGCTGAAGCGGCTCTGCCGGGCGTTGGCGGCGGCCAGCGCCGCCTGCTCCGGCGGCGTCCAGACGATCAGCGCGTCGGGCTTCCGGTCGACCAGCTGCCCGACCTGGCCGCTCACGTCGGTGTCGGTGGTGCGCGCGGCCTCGGCGCGGAGCAGCCGGATGCGGGCCTTGTCGAACTCGCCGCGCAGGGCGGTCAGCCCCTCCTCGCCGTAGCTGTCGGCGCTGTGCAGCACGGCCACCTTGGCGATGCCGCGTCGCTTCAGTTCGGCGGTGAGCGTTGCGGCGCTGTCGGCCGCGTTCGGGGCCAGCTTGAAGACGTACCGGCGTTCGGCGACCGGTTCGGTGATCGCGCCGGAGGAAGCGAGCGCGACGGTCGGAATGTGCTTCTCGCCGATCGTGCGGACGGCGCCGACCGCACATTCGTTGCAACCGCCCATGATGATGGCGCTGACCCGCGAGTCGCCGCTGAAATCGTTGATGTTGCGCAACGACTCGGCGGCGTCGGATCGGTTGTCCTTCACCTTGAGCTCGATCTTCCGGGCACCGAGCGCGCCGGACGAGTTCAACTGCTCGACCTTCAGTTCGAGGGCCCGTTGGTACACCTTGCCGATCGCTGCGGATGCGCCGGAAAGTTCGAGGTCCGCAGCGATCACGATGGGCCTGCTGTCCTGCTTTTCCCCGCCGAACTGGCAGCCGGTGAGCGTGGTGGCCAGCACGGCCGATGCGAGCGCCGCGATGCTCGCGGAGCGGATGGGGCTCAACTCAGTCCTCCAGGTGTGGCGCGGGTGTACGCCCGATCACCGCCGCTCATCCGTCCTCAGTGGAGGAACGAGATTGGTGTGCCGTACGGTGTGCGCGAAGCCTGCAAAACCTTGCCAATGCCGGGCCGTGTGGTCAAGCGCGGACGCGGTGCGCCGTTTCGGGACACCCGTCCCACATGTTGGGGACACGAAACGTTAACTTGCAATTACTGCGCAGATGCGACCGACCACTCTGGAGTTACATCCCCTGTTCAGGGGCCCGAAAAAATGAAGGCATTAGTTGACTGCTGCACTGGTTGAGTCGCCGCCGACCGTTTCCGGTCTCACTGCGGCTTCCCAAACAGCACCTCGTCTGAGTGCGTGTTTGAGAAGGCCGGGTGTGGACGGTGTGGCGGCGTGACGATGGCCGCCGGGGCGGGCAGGGTGTCTGGGTGTCGTCGCCTCGTCGTGGTTACCCGTCGGACCTGACCGATGCCCAGTGGGCGTTGATCGAAGGGTTGTTGCCGGAGCCCAGCACGGACGGGCGGCGGGAGAAGCACCCTCGTCGGGAGATCGTCAACGCGATCTTGTACGTGGTCCGCTCGGGGTGTCCGTGGCGGTACCTGCCGGCGGATCTGCCGCCGTGGCAGACGGTGTACTGGTATTTCGTGCGCTGGGAGGACGCCGGTGTGACCGAGAACCTGCTGGCCACGCTGCGGGTCAAGGCGCGGGTGCAGGACGGGCGGAATCCGGAGCCGTCGGCGGGGATCATCGACTCGCAGTCGGTGAAGGGCGCCGACACCGTCGGGCAGCAGACGCGTGGTTACGACGCGGGTAAGAAGGTCAACGGCAGGAAACGGTTCATCATCACCGATACCGGCGGGCTGTTGGTCACCGTGGCGGTGATGGCCGCGTCGTGGCAGGACCGCGACGGCGCGAAGACGGCCCTGCTCGGCGCTTATCTGGCCACCCCGATCCGGCACGTCTTCGCCGACCAGGGCTTCGCGGGCCGTCTCGTCGACTGGACCCGCGACACCTTGAAAATCACGCTGGAGATCGTGCGCAAGCCCGCTGAGCAGCGGGGCTTCGCCGTGCACCCGCGCAGGTGGGTCGTGGAGCGGACCCTGGCATGGCTCACCGCCTGCCGCCGGCTGGCCCGCGACTACGAACGCCACCCTGAAACCTCCGAAGGCATCGTCAGGTGGGCCGCCATCGCCGGCATGACCCGCCGCATCACCCGCGGCCGACCAGCCCGACGGCAGGCAAAGCGCACCTTCATCTGGACCTGATCAAGTCCCTCTCAAACACGCTCTGATGAAATCGCGGCCGTGCCGCGCGCGGCGCCGCCCGCCGCGCCAGGCACGGGTCGGTGGGTCAGCCGTGGAAGAAACGACGGAGGCGATGTCGTGAGCACCGGACCTACGACCCTGCCCGAGAGTCCCGGCGCCGACCAGCGAAACCGGCGACGGCGACTTCCTCGGCTGCGTGACGCGCGGATCCGTTCCAAGCTCGCCCTCATCCTGGTCGTTCCGGTCGCCGCAGTTATCGCACTGGCGACAATCCGACTCGTCTCGGTCGGCGAGGGCGCGTACGAGGCCACCCGGATCCGGTCGCTCACCGCGCTGTCGATCGACGTCTCGGCGCTCGCCCAGGACCTGCACAAGGAGCGGATGGCAGCGGCCGCGTACCTGGCCGCGCCGGACCAGAAGCCGGACGACTACAACCTGCGGGTCCGGCGCACCGACGAGCGGATCGCGGCGTACCGGGAGGAGCGCGGAAAGCTCGGCGGCGTGCCCCGTTCGGTGACCGACCGGCTCACGGTCATCGAGGACCACCTGGCCACGCTGAACGGCACCCGCCAGGAGGTGCTGGACCGGCAGCAGATGCCGGTGGCCGAGGCCAGCCTGCGCTACGGCATCATCGTCAACGACCTGGTCGCGTACGGCGACACGCTGGCCCAGCAGCCCGGCGCCGAGGGCATCGCCGACGCCCGCCGCGCGGTGGCCGCGTTCTCCCACGCGAAGGCGGAGGTCGCCGAGGAGCAGGCGGTCGCCTTCACCGCCCTCGCCACCGGCCAGTTCGACGAGGAGCAGTTCTCCTCCTTCGTCGCCACCCTGACCGGCCAGCAGGAGGCGCTGCTCTCCTTCTCCCGTGCCGCCGAGCCGGCACAGCGGGCCCTGGTGGACGGCACCGTCTCCGGTGACGCCGTGCAGCTCGCCGACCGGGTCGCCAACGACCTGTCCCGCTCGGTCAACCAGTCCCCGCTGGTCGGCCGGGACGACGCCGCGGCGGCCATCGGCGCGGTCGCCGACCTGATGCGGTGGGCCGAGATCCAGCTCCAGGACCGGCTGCTCGCCGATGCCGACGCGGTCCGGACCGACGTCATCCGGCAGGCCGTCCTGGAGAGCCTGCTCGTCCTGGTCACGCTGCTGATCGCCGTGACGCTGGCGGTGGTGCTGGCCCGCTCGCTGAACGACTCGCTGCGCCGGCTGCGCGAGGGTGCCCTGGCGGTGGCGAACCACGACCTGCCGGACGCGGTGAGCCGGCTGCAGAGCGTCAATGCCATCGGCGACGGTGGCGTCGACGAGATCGTCCAGCAGGTCCGGGACCCGATCAGGCTGACCAACCGCGACGAGGTCGGCCAGGTGGCGGCGGCGTTCAACGTGGTCCACCGGGAGGCGGTCCGGGTGGCCGCCGAGCAGGCCGCGCTGCGGACCAGCGTCTCGGCGATGTTCCTCAACCTGGCTCGCCGGTCGCAGAGCCTGGTCGACCGGATGATCGGCGAGCTGGACGCGATCGAGCGTGGCGAGGAGGACCCGAAGCGGCTGGCCCAGCTCTTCGAGCTCGACCACCTGGCCACCCGGATGCGTCGCAACGACGAGAACCTGCTGGTGCTGGCCGGTGCCGACTCGGCCGTCCCGCGCCGGGAGGACGCCCTCCTGGTCGACGTGCTGCGCGCCGCCCAGTCCGAGGTGGAGCTCTACAACCGGATCGAGTTCGGCACCGTCGACACCGACATCTCGGTCGCCGCGCACGCGGTCAACGACGTGGTCCGGCTCGTCGCCGAGCTGCTGGACAACGCCACCCGCTTCTCGCCGCCGAACACCACGGTGGTCGCCGACGGCCGGCGGATCCGCGACTATGTGCTGATCCAGGTCGAGGACCGCGGTCTGGGCCTGAGTGACGAGCAGCTCGACTCGCTGAACCGCCGGCTGGCCGCCCCGCCCACCGTCGACGTGGCCGCGTTCCGGCTGATGGGTCTGGCCGTGGTGAGCCGGCTCGCCTCCCGCTACGGCATCCGGGTCGAGCTGCGGCGCAACGTCGACGGCGGCACGGTCGCCCAGGTGACCCTGCCCAACTCCGCGGTGGTGCTGCCGGCCAACCGGGGCCAGGCCCCGCTGACCCGGCCGCGCCAGCCGCTCGCCGTCGAGCAGTCCCCGCTGAGCCAGCTCGGCGCCGCCGTCGAGCCGCTGGCCGGGCGGGGCGCCACGGCGACCCTGACCGACCAGTGGCAGACCGCCGCCCCGCCGCCGGCCCGCTGGCAGGCCGCCACCGAGGCGCGGGACACCGGTCCGGCCGTGCAGTTGGGCGGGGTGGCCGGCGCCCTGCCGAGCCTGCCGACCGTCCCGGTCGCGTCCGCGCCGCCCGCCCCGGCCACCCCGGTCTCCGGCGCCGGCTACGGCCTGGGCACGCCGGGTCCGGCGTTCCCCGCGCGCGACCCGCTGCCGAAGCGGGCCCCGGCCGGCGGGGCGGTCGACCCCGCTCCGCTCGCGCCGCCGACCTTCCCTCCAGCGGCGTATGCGCCGGTCGCGGCGGTCCCGCCGCCCGTCGAGACCGCGCCGGCGCCGGCCGCACCGGTGGCGGCCCACCGGGCCGAGGCCCCGATCTTCCGGGAGATGGAGGCCGTCTGGTTCCGGTCGCACGGGGAGGACGAGACGACCATCTTCGCCCGCCCGCGGTTCGACGACGAGCCGGCGGCGCAGCCGGTCGCCGCGGCCACGCCGCCGCCGCTGCCGACCCGGACCCCGGGAGCCCAGGCCGCCGGCGTGACCACGCCGCCGCCGTACAATCCGCCGCCGGTGCCGTCCGCGCCGCCCGCCGCCGCGGTACCCCCGCCGGCGACCGACCCGGACGCCTGGCGGACGGCGGCGGACGAGGGCTGGTCCCGGGCCAACCGGGCCGCGGAGCCCACCAACGGCGGCACCACCCGCTCCGGCCTCCCCAAGCGGGTGCCGCAGGCCCAGCTGGTGCCCGGCGGCATCGAACAGAAGGGCGGCCGGGACGTCACCCGGCGTACGCCGGACGAAGTACGCGGCCTGCTGTCGGCCTACCACCGCGGGGTACAGCGGGGGCGGACGGCCGGCGCGGACCTGAACAGCACCTCGACCAAGGAGACGAACCGATGAACAGGCCAGCGGCCATGCAGGACATGGGTTGGCTGCTCACCAACTTCGCCGACAGCGTGGCGGGCATCGCCCACGTGGTGGCGGTGTCCGCCGACGGGCTGCTGCTCGCCTCCTCCCGGGACCTGCCCGCGGACCGGGCCGACCAGCTCGCCGCGATCACCTCCGGCGTGGTGAGCCTGACCGAGGGTGCCGCCCGGATGTTCAGCGCCGGCGGGGTCCTCCAGACGGTGATCGAGATGGACAGCGGATACCTCTTCCTCATGTCGATCAGCGACGGCTCCTCGATGGCGGTCCTGGCCGCCCGGAGCTGCGACGTCGGACAGGTGGGCTACGAGATGGCGCTGCTGGTGGAGCGGGTCGGCCAGGCGTTGTCGCCGCTGCCGAGGGACGCCGTCCGGTCCTGACCGGGCGTCGGGTGTGACTGGGTGATCCGGAGCCGGCCCGGCTCCGGACGAGGGGAGGTGATCGCGAGATGGAACCACGGCGGGACCCGCGTGGGGCGCTGGTGCGACCGTACGCGGTCACCCGTGGCCGCACCGAACCGTTGCAGAACATCGCGCTGGAGGCGGTGCTGTCCTGCACCGCGACCCAGTCGGCCGAGGCGCGGTTCGCCGGGCACGACAAGTACCGCATCGCCACGGTCTGCGAGGGCCGGGCGCAGTCGCTCGCGGAGATCGCCGCGTACACCCGGATGCCGCTGGGCGTCACCCGGGTGCTGGTCGCCGACATGGTGGCCGAGGGCCTGCTGACGCTACACACTGCCGCTCCCGCGACGGGGTTCGCGGCGCGGATGAACCTGCTTGGAAGGGTGCTAAGTGGACTTCGCGAACTATGACCCCGCCGGGGCGAACCGCAGCCGGGAGATCATCTCCGCGAAGATCGTGATCGCGGGCGGCTTCGGGGTGGGCAAGACCACCATGGTCGGTGCGATCTCCGAGATCACGCCGCTGACCACCGAGGCGCTGATGACCGCGGCCGGCGTGGGCATCGACGACCCGTCGAAGGTGCCCGGCAAGGAGACCACCACGGTCGCCATGGACTTCGGCCGGATCACCATGGCCGAGGACCTGATCCTCTACCTCTTCGGCACGCCCGGTCAGACCCGCTTCTGGTTCATGTGGGACGAGATCATCCGGGGTGCGGTGGGCGCGGCCGTCCTGGTGGACACCCGCCGGATCACCGATGCCTTCGCCCCGCTCGACTACTTCGAGAACCGCAACCTGCCGTACGTGGTGGCGCTGAACCGGTTCGACGGCGCGCCCCAGTACGAGCCGGAGGAGGTCCGCGAGGCGCTGGCGATCTCGCCGGACGTACCGCTGGTGATGTGCGACGCGCGGCAGCGGGAGTCGGTCAAGCAGGTCCTGGTGACCGTCGTCGAGCACGCCATGCTCCGCCTCCAGGCCGAGCACGGCTTCGCGGCCCCAGTCGGCTGATCCTCCGCCCGGCGGCGGGTCAGTCGACCCGCAGCCGGTAGCCGCGCTTGACCACGGTCTGCACCACGCGGGGGGCGTTCAGCCCGACCCGCAGGCGGGCGACCGCCATCTCCACCGCGTGCTCGTCGGCGCCCCGGGGCAGCGTACGCAGCAGCGCGGTGCGGGACAGCACCTTCCCGGGCGCCGCGGCGAGCGCCCGCAGCACCGCCATCGGGGCCGGGGCGAGCGGCCGCAGCTCGCCGTCCACCACGGCCGCGTGCCCGCGCAGGGTCAGCAGGTGCCCGCCGGCCTTCACGGTGACGGTCCGCCGGGGCAACTCGTCGACGATCGTCCGGACCAGGGCGCCGAGCCGGGCCCGGCTCGGGGCGCTCACCGGCACCCCCCGCCGCACCAGCGGCTCGGCGGTGACCGCGCCGACGCAACTGGCCAGCACGTCACCGCGCAACGCCGCCAGCACCGTCTCGGTGCGGTCCCCGGCCGCCCGCAGCAGCGCCTCCGCCGCCGGGGCGGAGGTGAACGTGACCGCGTCGACCAGCCGTCCCGCGACCAGGTCGATCAGCCGGTGCAGCGGGGCGGGGTCGGTGGGGGGCGCCCACCGGTAGACCGGCACCTCGATCACCGTGGCGCCGGCCGCCTCCAGCGCCTCGGTGCACTCCGGCTGCCGCTCGCCGTGCAGCTGCATGGCGACGACCTGGCCGGCCACTCCCCGCCGAACCAGGTGGTCGATCACCTCATCGCAGCTCTCCGACGCCGGGGACCAGTGCTCGCGCAGGCCGGCCGCCCGGATCGCGCCGGTGGCCTTCGGGCCGCGGGTCACCACGTACGACCGGGCGAGCACGCCGCGCAGCGGCTCCGCCAGCCCCCACCCCTCGGCCGCCTCCAGCCAGCCGCGCATGCCGATGCCGGTGTTGGCCATCAGGACGTCCGGCGGCCGGTCGAGGCAGGCCCGGGTGGCCTCGCGCAGGTCGGTGTCGTCGGCCAGCGGCACGATCCGCAGGGCGGGGGCGAGCACCACCCGCGCGCCGCGCCGCTGGAGCAGCGCGGCCAGCTCGTCGCGCCGCCGGTCCGCGGTGACCCCGATGGTGAAGCCGGCCAGTTCCTCCCGCATCACTCCTCCTGTCGCAACCGCACCTCGACCAGCCCGTCCCGGCAGCGCGCCTCGTGCCGCCGCAGCGCCACGCCCGGGAGGTCCAGACACCGCCCGGTGGTCAGGTCGTAGACCTGCTTGTGCAGCGGGGAGGCGAGCGTGGGCAGGCCGCCGCGGCTGCCCACGATCCCCCGGGACATCACCTGCGCGCCGCCGACCGGGTCGAGGTTGTCGACCGCGTACAGCTCGCCGCCGGTGCGGAAGAGGGCCACCTGCACCCCGTCCACCAGCGCGGCCACCCCACGGTCGGGCTCCAGCCGGTCCACCGGGCAGATCGGGGTCCAGTCGAGGGTGATCGAGGCGGTCATCGGCGTACCTCCGGGAGACCGAGCGGGACCGGCTGGCGCCTGCGGTCGGCGCCGGCGCCCGGCGGCGCCCCGCGTGCCGGCACGGGCTGCCCCCGTTCGACGGCGAACGTGATGGACGGGTCGGGCACGTCGGGGGCATTGACGAAGGAGGTGAAGCGGCGCAGCCGCTCCGGGTCCTCCAGCACGTCCCGCCACTCGTCCGAGTAGGACGCGACGTGCCGGGCCATCGCCGCGTCCAGTTCGGCGCAGAGCCCGAGCGCGTCGTCCACGATCACCGACCGGAGGTGGTCCAGGCCGCCCTCCATCGCCTCGATCCAGGCGGCGGTGCGCTGCAACCGGTCGGCGGTGCGGATGTAATACATCAGGAATCTGTCGATCAGCCGAATCAGCGCTTCGGTGGACAGATCGGTGGCGAACAGGTCGGCGTGCCGGGGGCGGAAGCCACCGTTGCCGCCGACGTAGAGGTTCCAGCCGGTGTCGGTGGCGATGATGCCGAAGTCCTTGCCGCGCGCCTCGGCGCATTCCCGGGCGCAGCCGGAGACCGCCGACTTGAGCTTGTGCGGGGCGCGCAGCCCCCGGTAGCGCAGCTCCAGCGCGACGGCGAGCCCGACCGAGTCCTGCACCCCGTACCGGCACCAGGTCTCGCCGACGCAGGACTTCACCGTGCGCAGCGCCTTGCCGTACGCGTGGCCGGACTCGAACCCGGCGTCGACCAGCCGCCGCCAGATCTGCGGGAGCTGCTCGACCCGGGCCCCGAACAGGTCGATCCGCTGCCCACCGGTGATCTTGGTGTAGAGCTGGAAGTCCCGGGCCACCTCGCCGATCACGATCAGCTTCTCCGGGGTGATCTCCCCGCCGGGGATCCGGGGCACCACCGAGTAACTGCCGTCGCGCTGCAGGTTGGCCAGGAAGTGGTCGTTGGTGTCCTGGAGGGAGGCCCGCTCGCCGTCGAGCACGTGCCCGGTGCCCAGCGAGGCGAGGATCGAGGCGACCACCGGCTTGCAGATGTCGCAGCCGCGCCCCCGCCCGTGCTCGGCGATGAGCTGCGAGAAGGTGCGGATGCCGCGGACCCGGACGAGGTCGAACAGCTCCTGCCGGCTGGCATCGAAGTGTTCGCAGAGCGCGGTGGACTGCCGCACCCCGGCCGCGTCGAGGAGTTGCTTGAGCATCGGCAGGCATGAGCCGCAGCTCGTCCCGGCCCGGGTGCACGCCTTCAGCGCGGGCACGTCGGTCGCCCCGCCGGCGATCGCCGCGTCCAGGTCGGCCCGGGTCACCGCGTTGCAGGAGCAGACCTGTGCGGCGGCCGGCAGCGCGCCGGCCCCGGCGCCCGCACCGCCGGCCGGGGCCAGCAGCGCCAGCGGGGGAGCGGGCAGCGGCCCGCCGACGCTCGCCCGCAGCGTCGGGTAGGCGCCGGCGTCCCCGACCAGCACGCCGCCGAGCAGCGTGCGCGCGTCGTCGGAGAGGACCAGCTTCGCGTACGAGCGGGTGACCGGGTCGGTGAAGGTCACGTCGAGGCAGCCCGGGGTGGTGCCGTGCGCGTCGCCGAACGAGGCCACGTCCACCCCGAGCAGCTTCAGCTTGGTCGCGGTGTCCGGGCCGGGGAAGGTGGCCGCCCCACCGAGCAGCCGGTCGGCGACCACCTCGGCGGTCGCGTACCCGGGGGCGACGAGGCCGTGACAGGTGCCGTCCACGGCGGCGCACTCACCGACCGCCCAGATCCGTTCGTCCGCCGTCCGGCAGGTCGCGTCGACCAGCACCCCGCCGTGCGGGCCGAGCGGCAGGCCGGCCGCCCGGGCCAGCTCGTCCCGGGGCCGGATGCCGGCGGCCACCACCACCAGGTCGGCGTCGATCGTGCGCCCGTCGGCGAGTTCCAGCGCGGCGACCGTGCCGTCCGGGCCGGGACGCAGCGCGCTGCTGGCCACCCCGAGGTACGGGGTCACGCCCAGCTCCTCGACGTAGCGGCGCAGCATCGCCCCGCCCGCCTCGTCCACCTGCACCGGCATCAGCCGGGGCGCGAACTCGACCACGCTGGTCGCCAGCCCCAGCAGGCGCAGCGCGTTGGCCGCCTCCAGGCCGAGCAGCCCGCCGCCGATCACCGCGCCGGTCTGCCGACCCGCCGCGTGCGCCCGGATCGCGGAAAGGTCGTCCAGCGTCCGGTAGACGAAGACCCCGGGCAGGTCGGTGCCGGCCACCGGGGGGACGAAGGCGGACGAGCCGGTGGCCAGCACCAGCGCGTCGTACGGGTGCTCGCCGGTCACGGTGTGCACCACCCGCCGCCCCCGGTCGACGCCGAGGGCCGGCTCGCCCAGCCGCAGCTCCACCCCGGCGTCGGGGGTGTGCAGGTTCAGCTCCTCGGCGCTCACCCCGTCGAGGAAGGCCGACAGCCGCACCCGGTCGTACGCCGGCCGCCGCTCCTCGGCGAGCACCGTGACCCGCCAGCGCCGGTCGTGGTCCCGGGTTCGCAACGCTTCGACGAAGCGCTGCCCGACCATGCCGTTGCCGACGACCACCAGCCTGCCGCCGCTCTCGCTCCGCTCGCTCATCGCGTCACCTCCACGCGGTCGGTCCCGTCACCTGCCCGGGCGCGTCCGGTCATCGGGCCGCCACCGGGTCCGCCTCGGCGAGCCAGCCGGCGATGCCGGCCACCGCGTCCCGGCAGCCGCCGCAGCCGGTGGCGGCCCGGGTCGCCGTGGACAGCTCGTCGACGCTGCGCGCGCCGGCGCGCCAGCACGCCACCAGCGCGCCCTTGTTGACGTCGTTGCACTGGCACACCGTGGCCGCGTCCGGCATCAGTGCCGGGGACGCGGCCGGGGTGGCCGGGGCGGTGCCGAACGCCCGCCCGAGCAGCAGCGATCGCCGGTCCGCGGGCACCGGGGCACCCCGGTCGAAGAGCTGCACCACGGTGCCGACGGCCGGGTTGTCGCCGAGCAGGATCGCCCCGGTCAGCCGCTCGTCGCGGATCCGCAGCCGGGCGTACGTGCCGCGGGCCGGGTCGGCGAAGGTCAGCTCCTCGACCGGCCCGCCGTCGGCCGGTACGCCGGTGGCGTCGCCCATCGCGGCCAGGTCGATGCCGGCCGCCTTGAGCCGGGTCACCACCGGCCGGGGCCGGTACCGGGCGAGCGGGTCGCCGCCGGAGAGCACCTCGGCCACCACCCGGGCCTGTGCCCAGGCGGGGGCGACCAGCCCGGTCAGCGTCCCGTCGTGCTGCGCGCAGTCGCCGATCGCGGAGATGTGCCGGTCGCTGGTCCGCATCCGGTCGTCCACCACCACGCCCCGCTCCACGACCAGCCCGGCCGCGGCGGCCACCGCGGTGTCGGGGCGTACGCCGCAGGAGAGCACCAGCAGGTCGGCGGTGAACGCGCGACCGTCGGCGAGATCCAGGCGGACCTGGTCGGCGTCGGCGGCCACCGCCACGGCGGGGGCGGCCAGCGCGGTCCGGACGCCGAGCCCGGCCAGGGTGCCGGCGAGCACCGCCCCGGCGGCCGTGTCGAGCTGCCGTTCCATCAGGTGCCCGACGGGGTGGACGACGGTCACGTCCAGCCCCCGGGTGGCCAGCCCGCGGGCCGCCTCCAGCCCGAGCAGGCCGCCGCCGAGCACCAGGACGCGGCGGGCGTCCCGGGCGGCGGTGCGGATCCGCCGGCAGTCGTCCAGGGTGCGGAACGGCACCACCCGGTCCGGCAGCGGGTCGAGCCCGGGCAGCGGCGGCACCACGGCCTGGCTGCCGGTGGCGAGGATCAGGTGGTCGTAGCGGTGCCGGTCACCGTCGGCGGTGCGTACCTCCCGGGCGGCCCGGTCGATCGCGGTGACCGCCACCCCGGTCCGCACGTCCACGGCCTGTCCGGCGACCTCGGTCAGCGCCACGTCCGGCTCGTCGATCTTCCCGGCGAGCAGGGTGGCGAGCATGATCCGGTTGTACGCCCGGTGCGGCTCCGCCCCGAGCACGGTGACCTTGCGGTCCCCGTCCCGCGCGTGCAGTTCGGCGGCGACCCGCGCCCCGGCCATGCCGTAGCCGACGATGACGATGCTCATGCTCGCTCCACCCGGACCGCGCAGATCTTGAACTCGGGCATCCCCGAGACCGGGTCGACGGCGTCGTTGGTGACCGAGTTGGCCCGGGCCGCGCCCGGCCAGTGGAACGGTGCGAAGACGGTGTCCGGCCGGATCGCCGGGCTGAGCCGGGCCGGGGCGCGCAGCTCGCCGCGGCGGGACAGCACCCGTACCTCGTCCCCCTCGGCCACGCCGAGCCGGTCGGCCAGGTCCGGGTGCAGCTCGACGAAGCCGCCGGGGGCGGCCCGGCGCAGCGCGGCGACCCGCCGGGTCTGCGCGCCGGACTGGTACTGGGCGAGCACCCGGCCGGTGGTGAGGTGGAGCGGGTAGTCGGCGCAGACCGGCTCGGCGGCCGGCCGGTGGGTCACCGCGTGGAACCGGGCCCGGCCGTCCGGGGTGGGGAAGGAATCGGCGAAGAGCCGGGGGGTGTCCGGGGCGTCCTCCGCCGGGCAGGGCCAGAAGACCCCCTCGTCCCGGTCGATCCGCTCCCAGGTCACCCCGGCGTAGTCCGCCGGCCCGCCGGCCGAGGCCCGCCGCAGCTCCGCGAACACCGCCCGCGGATCGCTCGGGAACGCCTCCTCCGGTGTTTGGCGGGGGCCCTTGTTATGCATTTCCCGATAAGAAGGGGCCCCTCCTTGCAGGCGGGCGGCGAGGGCGGCGAGGACGGCGAGGTCGGTGCGGACGCCGGGCGGGGGTTGACGCAGCGCGCGGCGGCGCAGCACCCGACCCTCCAGGTTGGTCATCGTGCCGTCCTCCTCGGCCCACTGGGCGACGGGCAGCACCACGTCGGCCAGCTCGGCGGTCTCGGAGCGCAGGAAATCGGCCACCACCAGCAGGTCCAGGTCGCGCAGCCGGGACTCGACCCGGGCCGCGCGGGGCGCGGAGACCACCGGGTTGGAGCCGAAGACCAGCAGCGCCCGCGGACCGGTCGCGGTGCCGAGCGAGTCCAGCAGGGCGTACGCGGGCACGCCCGGCCCGGGCAGGTCGTCGGCCGCCACGCCCCAGACCCCGGCCACGTGCTCGCGGGCCGCCGGGTCGTCGATCCGCCGGTAGCCGGGGAGCTGGTCGGCCTTCTGCCCGTGTTCCCGGCCACCCTGTCCGTTGCCCTGGCCGGTCAGGCAGCCGTACCCGGAGCCGGGGCGGCCGGGCAGCCCCAGGGCGAGCGCCAGGTTGATGAAGGCGGTGACCGTGTCCACGCCCTTGGCGTGCTGTTCGGCGCCCCGGGCGGTGAGGATGACCGCGCGGTCCACGGTGGCCAGTGCCCGGGCGGTCGCCTCCAGGTCGGCCACCGGCACGCCGGAGAGGAGTTCCACCTCGGCCGGCCACCAGCCGGCCACGGTCCGGCGCACCTCGTCGAAGCCGCTGGTGCGCTCGGTCACGTACGCCCGGTCGAGCCAGCCCTCGGTGAGGGCGATGTGCAGCAGCGCGTTGGCCACCGCCAGGTCGGTGCCGGGCAGCGGCTGCAGGTGGAGGTCGGCCTGGCGGGCGGTGGCGGTGAGCCGGGGGTCGACCACGATCAGCCGGCCGCCCCGGCGCCGCTGGTCGGCGAGGTGCCGCATCAGCGGCGGCATGGTCTCGGCCGGGTTCGCGCCGACCAGCAGCAGGGTGTCGGCCCGGCCGAGGTCCGCCACCGGGAAGGGCAGTCCCCGGTCGACGCCGAAGGCGCGCAGCCCGGCCGCCGCCGCCGAGGACATGCACCAGCGTCCGTTGTAGTCGATGTGCCGGGTGCCCAGCGCCACCCGGGCGAACTTGCCGAGCGCGTACGCCTTCTCGTTGGTCAGTCCGCCGCCGCCGAAGACCGCGACCGCGTCCCGCCCGTACCGGTCCTGGACGGCGCGGAGGCCGGCGGCCACCCGGTCGAGAGCCTCGTCCCAGCCCGCCGGCCGCAGCTCGGCGCCGGGCCGGTCGCGCAGCAGCGGGGTGGTCAGCCGGTCCGGGTGGTCGAGCAGCTCGGCCGCGGTCCAGCCCTTCTGGCAGAGGCCGCCCCGGTTGGTGGGGAACTGCCGGGGGAGGACCTCGACCCGCCGGTCGGTCTCGCGCAGCACCATGCCGCACTGGAGGGCGCAGTACGGGCAGTGGGTGGCCGCCTCCCGGGGGTGGGCCTCCGGTCCCGTCGCCATCCGTGCACCGTGCGTCATGTCCGAAGAGCGTGCCGCCGGGCGGTTTCCGGTCCGGGTCCCTTCTGTTTCGGCCCTGTCAAGAGCACCTCACCCCGCACGGGAGTGACGGACCGGACCGCCGGGTTTAGAATGTGGGACACATATCCTGAATACTGGGAGACCCGATGAGTGTGGCGGACGCGTTCGACGCGGTGGCGGGAAGCTACGACGAGGCCCGGCGCCGGCTGGTGCCGTGCTTCGACGCGTTCTACGGCACGGCGGTCGAGGTGGCCGCGCCGCCGCTGCGGGCCGCGCTCGCGGCGGGGCGTACCCCCGAGGTGCTGGACCTGGGCGCGGGCACCGGGCTGCTCTCCCTGCTGCTCGCCGCGGCGGTGCCCGGGGTGCGGCTGACCCTGGTCGACGCCGCGCCCGGCATGCTCGCGGTGGCCGCCGGCCACCTGGCCGCCCGGGACGTGCCGCACCGGACGGTGCTCGCCGACCTCACCGACCCGCTGCCCGCCGGCCGGTACGACGCGGTGGTCTCCGCCCTGGCCATCCACCACCTCGACGACGACGGCAAGCGGGCGCTCTACCGGCGGGCCGCCGAGGCGTTGGTGCCCGGCGGGGTCTTCGTCAACGCCGAGCAGGTGGCCGGCCCGACCCCCGCCCTGGACCGGCGCTACGACGAGGTCTGGACCGCCAGGATCACCGCGCTCGGCTCGGCCGCCGAGGAGATCGCCGCGGCCCGGGAGCGGATGCGGCACGACCGGCCCGCGCCGGTGGCCGAGCAGTGCCGATGGCTCTCCGCGGCCGGGCTGGCCGACGTCGACTGCTTCTTCAAGGAGTGGCGCTTCGCCGTCTTCGGCGGTCGCCGCCCCTGACGGCGGCGCCGGACCGGCGCGGCTGACCGCTCTTCCCGGTCGAAGGGCCAGCTGGGCGGCTTGTCCGGTTCGCCGGCCGGCGCGAGCGGGGATGACTACTGGTCATACCAGTGGGTAATCTCTCCGGCATGACCGCCAAGGTGACACTGTCGTTCTCCGACGAGACGATCGAGGAGGCGCGCCGGTTCGCCAAGCGGGAAGGGCTCTCCCTCTCCGCCTGGATGGACCAGGCCGCCCGGGAGAAGGCGCTGCGCGAGGTCTTCACCGCGCACGCCGAGGCGGTCGCCCGCGCCGGCCTGGACCTGGAGTCCGCCGCGCTGGCCGACGCCCAGGAGGCCGCGATCGTCGACGACGCCCTCTTCGGCGGCGGGCGCCCGCGTGCTGCGTAGGGGAGAGGTCTGGCGCATCTCCGGCGCCCGGGAACGATTCGGTCTGGTGATCAGCTCCGACGTCTACAACTCCACCGACGTGCCGATCGTCATGGTGGCCGAGGTGGTCGAGGAGTCGCTGCTGCGGGATTCGCCGCTGGCCGTGCCGATGGGCGGCTACGTGGTCATGCCCGATCGGCTCTCCTCGCCGATGAAGAAGTGGTTCACCGAGTGCGTGGACGTGGCCGACACCGAGACCATGCAGCGCGTCGGGCGGGCGCTGCGCATCCTCCAGGAGCTCTGACCGGCTCACCGCCGGTTCCCGGCGGACGTGCGAGCTCCGTTTCCGGAACGACCCGCGCCGGGCACGGCCGGGAAACCGCCCGTTCCTAGCGTCCCCCTCGTCGCCGACGAGGAGGAGTCGCCGTGAGCACGCTCGTTTCCCCCACCCCGACCCCGGCCGCCGCCGGGCGCCGGAGGCCGATCACCGACTGGCGCCCCGAGGACTCCGGGTTCTGGGCGACCACCGGCGCCCCGGTCGCCCGCCGCAACCTGTACGTCTCGATCTTCGCCGAGCACGTCGGCTTCTCCGTGTGGAGCCTCTGGTCGGTGACGGTGCTCTTCCTGGGCCCCGACTACGGCATCGACCCGGCCGGGAAGTTCCTGCTCACCGCCGTGCCGGCCGCGCTGGGCGCGGTGCTGCGCCTGCCCTACACCCTGGCGGTGGCCCGGTTCGGCGGGCGGAACTGGACCATCGTGAGCGCGCTGCTGCTGCTCGTGCCGGCGATGCCGATGGCCCTGCTGATCGAGCCCGGGGTGTCGTACGCCACGCTGATGGTGCTGGCCTGCCTGACCGGGGTGGGCGGGGGCAACTTCGCCTCCTCGATGGCGAACATCAACCTCTTCTTCCCGGAGCGGCTCAAGGGCCGGGCCCTCGGCCTCAACGCCGGCGGCGGGAACCTGGGCGTGCCGGCCGTGCAGCTCGTCGGGCTGGCGGTGCTGGCCACCGCCGGGGCCGCGTACCCCCGGCTGGTGCCCGCCGTCTACCTGCCGCTGATCGTGCTCGCGGCGCTGGCCGCGGCGCGCTGGCTGGACAACGTCCCCGGGGCGCGCAACGAGCCCGGCGCGCTGCGCGCGGCGGCCCGCGAGCCGCACACCTGGGTGATGTCCCTGCTCTACGTCGGCACCTTCGGCTCGTTCATCGGCTTCGGCTTCGCCTTCGGGCAGGTGCTCCAGCTCCAGTTCCACGACCGGTTCCCGACCGCGGTCGACGCCGCCTGGCTGACCTTCCTCGGACCGCTGATCGGCTCGCTGATCCGGCCGCTCGGCGGCCAGCTCGCCGACCGGCTCGGCGGCGCCCGGGTCACCTTCTGGAACTTCGTCGCGATGGCCACCGGCGCCGGGCTGGTGCTGTACGCGGCCCGGGACCGCTCCTTCCCGCTCTACCTGGCCGGGTTCCTGGCGCTCTTCGTCTTCTCCGGCATCGGCAACGGGTCGACGTACAAGATGATCCCGGCGATCTTCCGGGCCCGGGCCGCCGCCGAGGCGGAGCTGACCGGGGACCGGGCGGCGGCCGAGCGGCGGGCCCGGCGGCTCTCCGGGGCGCTCATCGGTATCGCCGGGGCGGTGGGCGCCTCGGGCGGGGTGCTGGTGAACGTCGCTTTCCGGCAGTCGTTCCTGGCCGCCGGCACCGCCGACGCCGCCTACCTGGCCTTCATCGGCTGGTACGCGCTCTGCTTCCTGGTGACCTGGGCGGTGTATCTGCGGCCGGGGCCGCGTAAGCTGACCGGCGTGTGACCTCCGCCATGGGGAAAGGCGCAGGCCACGCGGGGTGACACCCCGTTTTGACCTGCCGCCGGGCGGCCGGGTATCGTTGCCTGCTGTTGTACGACATTCTTAGGCGTGCCGCATCAGGTACGCTTGGTCGTTCGTGCGCGCCTGGTCACCTCGGCGCGCGACCCCAGACCGACGACGAGACAAGGTAGACCTGTGCGTACGTACAGCCCGAAGCCGGGTGAGATCGAGCGTCAGTGGCACGTCATCGACGCCTCTGATGTCGTGCTGGGCCGCCTCGCGACCCACGCCGCCACGCTGCTGCGTGGCAAGCACAAGCCGACTTTCGCGCCGCACGTCGACACGGGCGACTTCGTCGTCATCGTGAACGCGGGCAAGGTCGCGCTGACCGGCAACAAGCGCCAGACCAAGATCGCCTACCGCCACTCCGGCTACCCGGGTGGTCTGAAGCAGGTCGGCTACGACGAGCTGCTGACCAAGCGGCCCGAGCGGGCCATCGAGCTGGCCGTGAAGGGCATGCTCCCGCACAACAAGCTGGGCCGCCAGATTCTCAAGAAGCTGAAGGTCTACGCCGGTGCCGAGCACCCGCACGGCGCGCAGCAGCCGGTGCCGTTCGAGATCAAGCAGATCGCGCAGTGAGCGCGGGCGAAGGAAGCAGCATGACCGACATCACCGCCACCGAGGTTGCCCCCGAGGCCACCGAGGCGCCGGCGCCCGTCGCCCGCGCGCCTCGTGGCGACCGCCCGATCCAGACCGTGGGTCGGCGCAAGGAGGCCATCGTCCGGGTTCGCATCGTCCCCGGCAGCGGCAAGATCACCTGCAACGGCCGCGACCTCGAGGCCTACTTCCCGAGCAAGGTGCACCAGCAGCTCATCAAGGACCCGCTGGTCACCGCCGAGAAGGCCGAGGCCTTCGACGTGATCGCCAACCTGCGGGGCGGCGGCACCACCGGCCAGGCCGGCGCGCTGCGCCTCGCCATCGCCCGGGCGCTGATCGTCAGCGAGCCGGACGACCGCCCGGCCCTGAAGAAGGCCGGCTTCCTGACCCGTGACGCCCGGGTCAAGGAGAGCAAGAAGTACGGCCTCAAGAAGGCCCGTAAGGCTCCTCAGTACTCGAAGCGCTGATCACCACCAGCGCCTTGTACTCCTGACGGACGGCCGGGTCCGCCTCCCTCGACCGGGGAGGTGGCCCGGCCGTTCCGCGTTTCTCCTCTCAACGGCACTCCATCGGAGGTTGGCGGGTATGGGTCGGTTGTTCGGCACGGACGGCGTACGCGGGCGGGCGAACGCGGATCTCACCCCGGAGTTGGCGCTCGCGGTGGCGGTCGCCGCCGCGCACACGCTGGCCGAGTCGGACAAGAGCCATCCGCCGCTCGCCGTGGTCGGCCGGGACACCCGGGCCAGCGGCGAGATGCTGGAGGCCGCCGTGGTGGCCGGGCTGACCAGCGCCGGCGCCAACGTCGTGCGGGTCGGCGTGCTGCCCACCCCGGCGGTGGCGTTCCTGACCGCCGAGGCCAAGGCCGACCTGGGCGTGATGCTCTCCGCCTCGCACAACCCGATGCCGGACAACGGCATCAAGCTCTTCGCCGCCGGCGGGCACAAGCTGCCGGACGAGATCGAGATGCGGATCGAGGCGGCCGTCGAGGCGAACGCCACCACCGCCTGGGAACGCCCGATCGGCGCCGGCGTCGGCCGGGTGCACGACCTGCTCGACGGCGCCGACCACTACGTCCAGCACCTGGTCGGCACCGTGCCGCACCGGCTGGACGGGATCAAGGTCGTGGTCGACTGCGCCAACGGCGCGGCCGCCGAGGTCGCCCCGGTCGCGTACCGGGAGGCCGGCGCCGAGGTGATCGCGATCTGCGCCGAGCCGGACGGCCTCAACATCAACGACGACTGCGGCTCCAACCACCTCGACGCGCTGCGCGCGGCCGTGGTTGAGCACGGCGCCCACCTCGGCATCGCCCACGACGGGGACGCCGACCGCTGCGTGGCGGTCAGCGCCGACGGCGAGGAGGTCGACGGCGACCAGGTGATGGCGATCCTGGCCCTGGCCATGCGGGAGTCCGGCGAGCTGACCCGGGACACCCTGGTCGCCACCGTGATGAGCAACCTCGGCCTGCGGCTGGCCATGTCCGCGGCGGGCATCCGGCTGGTCGAGACCAAGGTCGGCGACCGGTACGTGCTGGAGGAGCTGCGCGCCTCCGGCCTGGCGCTCGGCGGCGAGCAGAGCGGCCACATCGTGATGCCCGCCTACGCCACCACCGGCGACGGGGTGCTCACCGGGCTGCACCTGATGTCCCGGCTGGCTGCCACCGGCAAGTCCCTCGCCGAGCTGGCCTCGGTGGTCACCAAGCTGCCCCAGGTGCTGATCAACGTGCCGGTGGGCGACCGCACCGTGGGTGCCGCCGCGCCGGCCGTCCGCGCCGAGGTGGAGCGGGCCGAGGCCGAGCTGGGCGAGACCGGCCGCGTGCTGCTCCGCCCGTCGGGCACCGAGCCGCTGGTACGCGTCATGGTCGAGGCCGCCACCGAGGCCACCGCCCAGTCGGTGGCCGAGCGCATCGCCGAGCAGGTCCGCAGCGCCAGCCCGGTCGCCTGATCCGGCCGATCGCGCGGCCGTCACCCGGTGAATCCGGGCTCAGAGGCGCAGTGTGCTGGCCCGGGCGTACGTGGTGGACGGGTCCTCGCCGTCGGTGAGGTCGACGTCCTCCACCACCCGGCCGTCGCCGAGCCGGATCAGCCGGTCGCAGCGGGCGGCGACGGCCCGCTCGTGGGTGGCCAGCAGGATCGTCATCCCGTGCCGGTCGCGGAGGCCGAGCAGCAGGTCGAGGATCTGGACGCCGGTGGCCGAGTCCAGGTTGCCGGTGGGCTCGTCGGCGAGCAGCAGGCCGGGCGAGCCCATCAGCGCCCGGGCGATCGCCACCCGCTGCTGCTGGCCGCCGGACAGCTGCGCGGGCAGCGCCCGTTCCCGGCCGGCCAGGCCGACGGCGTCGAGCAGCTCCCGGGCCCGGTCCACCTGATCGGCGCGGCCCCGGCGCGGCAGCACCGGCGCGATCACGTTGTCCAGCACGGTGAGCGCGGGCAGCAGGTGGTAGCGCTGGAAGACGAACCCGACGCGCTGCCGGTAGCGGGCGAGCGCGGCCCGGCGCAGGCCGGTCACGTCCACCCCGTCGACCGTCACGGTGCCGTCGTCGGCCTGCTCGATCGCGCCGATCAGGTGCAGCAGCGTCGACTTGCCCGAGCCGCTCGGCCCGGTCAGCGCCACCACCGAGCCGGCGGTGATCTCCAGCGCGACCCCGTCGACCGCAGTGATCCGCTCCGCGCCGGCCCCGAACCGTTTCACCAGGCCCGCGATCTCGACGCGGCTACCGGCGGTGCTCTCGCCCATGGCTCTCACTCCTCTGCCAGCAGTCGTGCGGTGGGTAGGCGGCGCAGTAGCGCGGCCGGCGCCAGCGCCGCGCAGGCGGTGAGCAGCACGCCGCCTGCCGCCGTCAGCGCGGCGACCAGCACCAGCGCGCCCGGGACGTCCCCGACCAGCCAGGCCGCACCGCCCGTGCCCAGCCCGGCGCCGGCGAGCGCGCCGAGCCCGCCGAGCAGCAGCCCCTCGTAGCCGACCAGCCGGCCGAGCGCGAGGTCGGTCCAGCCGGTGGCGCGCAGGGTGGCCAGCTCGGCCGCCCGGTCCCGGATGTTGAGGTAGAGCACGTCCGCGACCGCGGCGGCGCCGAGCAGCACGGTCGCGCCGGCGGCCAGCACGTCGGCGCCGCGCACGCTCAGCGCCACCGAGTCACCGAGCAGGGTCCCGACGATCGCGCCCCGGAACGCGTACCCGACGGCGGCCACCAGGGTCAGCGCCGCCACGCCGATGGCCAGAGCGCCGGCACCGAGCAGGGTCCGCCCGGGGGTGCGTACCAGGTTGGCCAGGGCCAGCCCGAACAGGGTGCGGGGCCGGCGTATCCAACGGGCGGTGGCGACCTGCGGGCGGAGCGCGGCGGCCGGGTGGGCGCGCGCCGCCCGCAGCGCGGGCGCCAGGCCGGCGGCCAGCGCGAGCAGCAGCGCCACCGGTACGGCGAGCGACGCCCGCCGCCAGTCGACGCCGATGCCGAGGGCGGCGCCGAGCGGTACGGCGAGCCCGAGCGACAGCAGCCCGGCGGCGAGGCCGAGCAGGGCCACCTCGCCGAGGATGAGAGCCCCGATCCGGCGGGCCGGCCACCCGAGGCAGGCCAGCACCGCCAGTTCGGAGCGGCGGTCCCGGACGGCGGCGGAGACGGCGTTGCCGAGGAAGAGCACACAGACCACCAGCACCAGCAGGAACAGCACGGCGCTCTTGCGGTCCACCGCCTGGACGATGGTCGAGGCGACGCCCAACGCCGACCAGTTCTCGGTGAGCCGCAGGTCGGGGCGGCCGAATGCGCCGCCCGGCAGCTCCACGGTCTGCGGGGCGGCGGACGAGCCCAGCGTGATGTCGACGTCCAGGCCGGTCGCCCGATTGATCTGCTCGGCGATCAACCGGACCCGCTCCGCGGCGTGCTCGCTGTATCCGTCCACGCCGGCGACCCGGACCCGGATCGCGCTGATCGGCGCGCCGCGTTGCGGGCTGTTGCTGGTCTCCAGCAGCTTCGGCACGCTGGCGAGGTTGGTGAGCACGAGCGGCGGCACCGAGAGGTAGCCGGCCGGATTGCCGCTCGGCTCCAGGGGCCGGCGGCCGAGCGCGGTACGGCTGCGGTCATCCGCGCCCTCGGCGCGCGGCGCCTCGTACGTCTCCAGCGGGACCGCGCCCACGTCGCTGAAGCCGGCCAGCTTCTCCGGGTCGAACACCCCGACGGCCTGCCACTGGTGGTACTGCGTGACCGCGCCGCCTTCCTTTCCGGCGAGGGCCCGGACCGGCCGGGAGCCGGTGTCCTCGGCCAGCCAGGGCCGGGGCAGGAAGTTGAAGGTGAACCGATTGCCGTACACCTCGGGGTCCGCGGGCGGCACCGCGTCGGCGCGCAGGGTGCCATCAGGCAGTTCGCGGTAGGTCACCGGCCCCGCCTGGATGACCCGCTGGAGCTGGCCGCGGCAGCAGGCGTCCTCGGCGACCCCCTCCGTCAGCTGGGCGCGGTAGGCGGCGCCCGCGTCGACCTCGGCGGAGCCGGCCGGGATCCCGGCGGCGCGGCCCAGGGTCTGTTCGAGTTCGATCGCCGGCACGGTGGCCGGCCGGGCCGTGGGCAGCCGGGTGAACCGGACGCGCACCGTGCTGTCGAAGAAGGGACGGTTGGTGACGAGCGCCGGTGCGGTACGGGTGAGCAGGGTGCCGCCCCGGCGCTCGGTCACCGGGTCGTCGGCCCGGACCGACCGCCCGCTGACCACCGCGGAGTCCAGCCCCACGAGCCGGTTCTCGGCGACCGGGTCGATGGCGGCGATCAAGAACGGCACCGTCAGCTGGTAGGTGAGCACCAGGCGGTCGGTGGTGGTGGGGGCGGTGCCCGGCGCGAGCACGCCGTCGGCGGTCTCGAACCGGCCGTCCGGCAGCAGCCGCGCCGAGTCCAGGCTCCACACCTCCCGCTCGGAGAGGGTGGCCGGGCTGGCCTGCAGACCGCCGAACATCGGATCGCAGATCGGGCGGCTCGCTCCGCCCGGGAGCACCTCCCGCGGGACGGGCCCGCACACGTGGTCCCACGCGTACGACCGGCCGTCGCTGTAGGGCGTCGCCTGCTCGGACAGGTCGCCGTCGTAGCGGGGGTAGATGAGGCGGTGCTTCGTCACGTACACGTAGCGCGGCTTGGCCGGCGCGGTGGAGAGGCCGCGTTCGGCGACGAAGGTGGGGTCGACGCGGATCACCTGGCGGTCCAGGCTCCGGTCGACGGCGTCGGTGACGTCGAACGACATGGGCACCGGTACGGTGGAGTGGCCCAGCATCGCGATGGGCGCGGCCACGTCGACGCCGTCCACCGCCTTGACCTGCTCGTACTGGGCCGTGGTGATCCCACCGAAGAGGCCGGAGAGGTAGTTGGGGCGGACTAGCCGTCGCTCGACCTCCAGCGGGGTGCGCGTCCCCTTCGGACGGACCAGGATCTGGTACGCCGCCTCGGTGTTCCGCTCGACGGTGCCGGTGACGTCCAGGCGGGAGGTGGTGGTGGCGCCGGTCAGGACGGTGAAGCCGGTGGTCGCCACCAGCACGCCGACCAGCAGCGCCACCGACCGTCCCGCACGGCCACGAAGTTGCCCCCAGATGACGTGGAACATGTCGCGCCTCCCCGTGTGCTGACTCACACTGTGCGCGATACATTGTGACAATGCAAGGCCCCTCCGGGGTGCCTGTCCGGAACCGGATCGGAGGAGACGGTGGCGATCCAGCACGCGGTCCTGGCCCTGCTCGCCCGCGGCCCCAGCTACGGGTACGAGCTCAAGGGCGCCTTCGAGGCGGCGGTCGGCCCGCAGTGGGGGCCGCTCAACATCGGGCACCTCTACCAGATCCTCGACCGGCTGTCCCGGGACGGACTGGTGGTCGCCGAGCGGCACGCCCAGCCGGTCAAGCCCGACCGGGTGGTCTACGAGATCACCCAGGCCGGCCGGACCGAGCTGGATCGCTGGCTCGCCGAACCCAGCCCGCGCAGCGGCGGCTTCCGGGACGACTTCTTCCTCAAGGTGACCGCCGCCGCCCGGTCCGGCGAGGCCACCACCGTCCGCACCGTGCTGGCCAACCAGCGCGGCCACCTCATGCGGGAGCTGCGCAACCTTGACGGGCTGCGCCGCCGCTCCGAGGACCCGGTGGTCCGGCTGCTACTCTCCGCCGCCGCCCGGCACGTCGAGGCGGACCTCGCCTTCGTCGACGACGCCGAGTCGGCGCTGCTCGCCGACGGGGGTGCCGTGCTCCGGGCCCTGGCAGCGGACCGGCCGGGCCCGGCGACGCCGGCAGCGGACGCGGGCCCGGCCCGTTCCGCGGGCTGACCGCTGTCGGTGCGCGCCCGGGCTCGACGGTGCGCCGGCCCGGGTGCGGGACGGCGGGTCGTCAGGCCGGGGTCAGCGGGACGACACCCGGCGCAGGAACCGGTCGGCCAGGTCGAGGATCTGGTCGGGGCCCAGCTCCAGCGCCGGGCCCGCCACGGTCACCTCGGTCAGCGCCAGGCCGGGCACCTCGGTGTCCCGCCAGCCGCCGGCGAACCACGACTTCTCCTCCTCGGCGAGCGCGAGGTTGGCCGCGTCCAGCGCCTCGGCCGGATGTGGCAGCCAGAGGCGGAACTGGTGGGTGTGCGGGGGCGCCGGGTGGACCTTGGCGCCCGGCAGGGCGGCCAGTGTCTCGGCCACCATCGTCGCGTGCGCCACGTAACCGGGCAGCCGCGGCAGCTCCCGCTCCAGGCCGGCGAGCGCGGCGAGCGCGGCCGGCCACTGCTGGAACAGGGTCCCCCCGTAGCGGTGCCGCCAGGCGCGGGCATACCGGACCAGCTCGGCGTCGCCGGCCAGGGCCGCGCCGGAGTGGCCGCCCAGGGACTTGTAGAACGAGACGTAGGTGCTGTCGGCCAGGGCCGCGATCTCGGCCGGAGAGTGCCCCAGGCGGACGCTCGACTCCCAGAGCCGGGCGCCGTCCAGGTGCACCCGGGCGCCCCGCTCCCGGGCCGCGCCGACCACCGCCACCAGCTCGTCCCAGTTCGGCAGGACGAACCCGGCGTCGCGCAGCGGCAGCTCCAGGAAGAGCGTGCCGATCGGCTCGTCGAGCGCGGCCACCTCCTCGGCCGTCGGGTTGCGCGGCGCCGCCGTCGTCCGCACCGCCCGCAGCCCGCCGAGCACCGCGTACGCGTCGCGCTCGTGCAGCAGCGGGTGGCTGAGCGGGTGCAGGCCGACGGCGTCGCGGCCGGTCAGCTCGGCGCCGTGGCGCATCGCGACCTGCTGGGCCATGGTGCCGGTGGGGAAGAAGGCCGCCGCCTCCACGCCGAGCAGCTCGGCGACCCGCCGCTCGAGCTGCTCCACCGCCCCGCCCTCGCCGTAGAAGTCGGGCAGCAGGTCGTCGCCGACGGCCGCCCCGAGCGTCGCGAGCTGCTCCCGCACGGTGGCCGGCCGGACGCCGGAGAGCACCGTGTCGCAGTCGCGCTGCGCGGCGAGGCGGCGCATCCGCTCGGCGTACGCGTCGGTCATGCGTCCTCCTTGAGCCGGCGCAGCCGGCTGACCGCCTCGGTGAGCACCGCGGGTCGCTTGCAGAACGCGAACCGGACCAGCCGCCGGCCCGCCTCCGCGTCGTCGTAGAACACCTGGGTCGGCACCGCCACCACGCCGCAGCGTTCCGGCAGGGCCCGGCAGAACTCCACCCCGTCGCGCCCGCCCAGCGGGGTGACGTCGGCGGTGACGAAGTACGTCCCCTCCGGCGCGAGCACCCCGAACCCGGCGTCGATGAGCCCGGCGACGAGCTGGTCCCGCCGCCGCTGCATCCCGTCGCGGAAGTCTTCGAAGTACGCGTCCGGCAGGCCGAGCGCCACCGCCACGGCCGGCTGCAGCGGCCCGGCGTTGACGAACGTGAGGAACTGCTTCACCCGCAGCACGGCGGCGACCAGCGGCGCGGGCCCGCTCACCCAGCCGACCTTCCAGCCGGTGCAGGAGAACGTCTTGCCCGCCGAGGAGATGCGCAGGGTCCGCTCGCGCATGCCCGGGAGCGTCGCCAGCGGCAGGTGCGGTGCGGCGGCGTCGGTGAAGACCAGGTGCTCGTAGACCTCGTCGGTGACCGCGTACGCGCCGTGCTCCTGGCACAGCTCGGCGACCAGGGCCAGCTCGTCGGCCGTGAACACCTTGCCGGTCGGGTTGTGCGGCGTGTTCAGCAGCACCAGCCGGGTGCGCGGCCCGAACGCCGCGCGTAGCTCCGCCGGGTCGACGGCGTACCGACCGTCGGCGCCGGGACGCAGCGTCACCGGGCGACGGACCGCGCCGGCCAGGGCGATCGAGGCCGCGTACGAGTCGTAGTAGGGCTCGAAGCACACCACCTCGTCGCCCGGCTCGCAGAGGGCGAGGATGCTCGCCGCGATCGCCTCGGTGGCGCCCGCGGTCACCACGATCTCGTCGTCCGGGTCGTACTCCAGGCCCCAGAACCGGCGCTGGTGTGCCGCCACGGCCGCCCGCAGCGCCGGGATGCCCGGGCCCGGCGGGTACTGGTTGTGGCCGGAGCGCAGCGCCACGGCGGCCGCGGCGAGCATCTCCGGCGGGCCATCGGTGTCGGGGAAGCCCTGCCCGAGGTTGACCGCGCCGGTGCGCACGGCCAGCGCGGACATCTCGGCGAAGATCGTGGTGCCGAACGGCCGCATCCGGGCCACCAGCGGGTCGGTCGTCGTCACGCGGGCCAGCCTACGGCCCGGCTCCGCCGCCGCAAGCCCGCCGTCAGCCGCCGACGCCGCACCGCCAGCCACCGGGGCCGACCGTCTCGGTCACCCGCCGGCCGCCGTCCACCGCGACAGCGCAGGTGATCGTCCGCCCGCCCTTGTCCTCGGCCTTGCCGGCCTGCAGAAACAACTGGTTCGGGTCGTCGGTGTGGACGGTGCGGCGCCAGGGCAGCGCCACCTTGTCGAGCCAGATCAGGTAGCCGTCGGCGTCGCGATACAGGATGTCGGCCGGCCCCTGCCCGGTCACCGCGTAGGCGACGGCGAACCGGCCGGGCCCGTTCGACGGGGTCGACGCGGGCTTCCGGGTCGGGGTCGGATCCGGTGCGGGCTCCGCCCGCGGGCTCTCGTCGGCCTCGGACTCGGCCGGCCCGTCGGGCGTCTGCTGCTGGCCGACCTGTGCCTCGGGGTGTGACCGGTCCGGCAGGTTGAGCACGAGGCTCGCGGCGCCGAGGCCGCCGCAGACCAGCACCACAGCCGCCGCGAACGTGGCGAGCAGGACGGTGGTGAGCCGGCCGTCCCCGAATCGGGGCCGGGGCACACCGGACGCTTCGGCCGCCGGCAGGGCCGGCAGTTCGCCGGTCGGGACGGGCGGTGCGGGCTGCACCGCTGCAGGGACGTGGGGCGGGTCCGGAGGAACCCAGGGCGCGGCCGGATCGGTCTGGCTCACGCGAAGCAGTCTCCTCCGTACACGCCGCTGTCTTCCGCGACGACGTTACCGTCGACGATGATCCGGCAGGTCGCCCGGTCGATCTCGTTCGGCTCGGAGAGCTGGGCCAGCACCATCAGCCCCCGGTCCGTCCGGTTGGTGGTGAACTGCAGCCGCCACGGCGAGGTCACCCGTTCGTTCTCGATGTAGTCGCCGTTCGCGTCGTAGTACTGGAGGTCCACCGGGCCGACGCCGGTCACCTCGTACACCACGCTCAGCTCGCCGGGGCCGCCGGACGGTTGGGTGGCGGGGTGCCGGGACGGCACGGGGAACGGCGCCTCGGCGGTGGCGCCCCCGCCCGGCTCGCCATTGCCGTGGCCGTCGTACGAGTCCCCGTACCAAGGGCCCAGCACGCCCATGCTGAGGCAGCCGCAGAAGACGAGCACCACGACGGTGGCCACGGCGATCACGATCGCCGCGATCCGCCCGTCGCGCGTCCGGGCCGGCGCCCCAGGGTGCGCGTACGGCGGCGGATAGCCGGGTGGGGGCCAGGGCGCCGTGGCGGACCCGGGCCAGGGATGGCTGGGCGGGTACCCCGGCCCTGGCGGGTTCGTGGGCGGGACGGTCGGCCCTGGTGCCCGGCCCGGATCAGGTCGCCCGGCCGGGGGCGGCGGTCCGGGGTGGCCGGGCGGTGAGCCGATTTGGCCGGGCTGTCCGTGGGGAGCCACGGGCGGGTCGGCGGAGGTTCCGGAGTCGCCCGGCGCGCCGGTCGAGTCCGGGGTGCCCGGCGTGCCGGACGGCGACCAGGGGCTAAGCGACCACGGGGTGGGTGTCCAGGGCGCCGGGGGTGCCCACGGTTGCGGGGTGGCGAGCGGGTCCGGCGGCGTCCAGGGCGTGGGCGTCGGGGTGTCCGGCCCGGCGGTGGGATCGGTCGGGTTCCCGCCGGTGCCGGGATCGGGGGAGGGCGGCATCGCTTCGGGCATCAGCTCAGCTCGCAGGGGACGGGCGCGGACACGACCGCGGGCAGGGGGCCGGTCGAGGTGGCTCCCGACCAGGGCCTCAATGTAAGGCCCGGCCACCACTCCCGCGGCCCCCGCCGGCTCGTCGCGGCGCAGCGCCGCCAGCCGGCGTTGGCGGCCGGCGGCGAAGGGCGCGTCGGTGCCCGTTCCCTGCCTCCGGCCTACTGCCGGTCCGGTATGGGTGATTCACCCGATCCTTGTCCTCTGCCCACCGGTTCGCTCAAATTCAGTGATCGTTTACCCGGCTTCCGAGCACGCATGATGAGCGAAACTGGGTTAGGCTGCGGACCATGTGTGGAATCGTGGGTTACGCCGGCGCGCGCCCGGCGCTCGGCATCGTGCTCGACGGACTGCGGCGGCTGGAATACCGGGGCTATGACTCGGCCGGCGTGGCCATCGTCTGCGACGACGAGCTGCTGATCGAGAAGAAGGCCGGCAAGCTGGCCAACCTGGAGAAGGTCCTCGCCGAGCGGGCCGCCTCCGACCCGGAGTCCTGCGCCGCCAGCCCGATCGGCATCGGCGACGGGACCACCGGCATCGGCCACACCCGGTGGGCCACCCACGGCGGCCCGACCGACCGCAACGCCCACCCGCACCTCTCCCCGGACGGCCGGGTCGCCGTGATCCACAACGGCATCATCGAGAACTTCGCGAAGCTCCGCACCGAGCTGGAGGCCGACGGCGTCGAGTTCACCAGCGACACCGACACCGAGTGCGCCGCCCACCTGCTCGCCCGCTCGCTGGCCGACCTGCGTTCGGCCGGCGAGGTCGACAGTCCGCAGCTGCTCGCCTCCGCCATGCGGCTGGTCTGCCAACGGCTGGAGGGTGCCTTCACGCTGCTGGCCGTCGACGCCGGCATCCCCGGCGCGGTGGTCGGGGCCCGGCGCAACTCGCCCCTGGTCGTCGGCCGCGGCGACGGGGAGAACTACCTGGCCAGCGACGTGGCCGCGTTCATCGAGCACACCCGCGACGCGGTCGAGCTGGGCCAGGACCAGATCGTCCTGATCACCCCGGAGGACATCGAGATCACCGACTTCGCCGGGCAGCCCGCCACCGGCAAGGACTTCCACATCGACTGGGACTCCTCGGCCGCCGAGAAGGGCGGCTACGACTGGTTCATGCTCAAGGAGATCGAGGAGCAGCCGCAGGCCATCGCCGACACGCTGCTCGGTCGGCTCACCGAGACCGGCGAGATCGCCCTCGACGAGGTCCGCCTCAGCGAGCAGGACCTGCGCGACGTCGACAAGATCTTCATCGTCGCCTGCGGCACCTCGTACCACGCGGGCCTCGTCGCCAAGTACGCCATCGAGCACTGGACCAGGATCCCCTGCGAGGTGGAGCTGGCCAGCGAGTTCCGCTACCGCGACCCGGTCCTCGACCGGTCCACGCTGGTCGTGGTGATCTCGCAGTCCGGCGAGACCATGGACACCCTGATGGCGCTGCGCCACGCCAAGGAGCAGAAGGCCCGGGTGCTGGCCATCTGCAACACCAACGGCTCCACCATCCCGCGCGAGTCCGACGCCGTCCTCTACACCCACGGCGGCCCGGAGATCGCGGTCGCCTCGACCAAGGCGTTCCTCACCCAGGTCGTCGCCTGCTACCTGATCGGCCTGCACCTGGCCCAGGTGCGCGGGATCAAGTTCGCCGACGAGGTGGGCGCGGTCGTCGCCCAGCTCCAGGAGGTGCCGGGCAAGCTGCGTGAGCTGCTCGACCGGATCGAGCCGGTCCGGGAGCTGGCCCGCGACCTGAAGTCCGAGCCGACCGTGCTCTTCATCGGGCGGCACGTCGGCTACCCGGTGGCCCTCGAAGGCGCGCTGAAGCTCAAGGAGCTGGCGTACATGCACGCCGAGGGCTTCGCCGCCGGCGAGCTGAAGCACGGCCCGATCTCGCTGATCGACCAGGGCACCCCGGTGATCTGCATCGTCCCGTCGCCGATCGGCCGGGGCATGCTGCACGACAAGGTCGTCTCCAACATCCAGGAGGTGCGGGCCCGCGGTGCCCGGACCATCGTGATCGCGGAGGAGGGCGACCAGGCGGTGGTCCGCTACGCCGACCACCTGATCTACGTGCCGCGGGTGCCGACGCTGCTGGCGCCGCTGGTGACCACGGTGCCGCTCCAGGTGCTGGCCGCCGAGATCGCCGCCGCCCGCGGCCACGACGTGGACCAGCCGCGCAACCTGGCCAAGTCGGTCACCGTCGAGTAGTCGTCCCCGCCGAGGCCCCTCCGTCCCCGGGCGGAGGGGCCTCCGCATGTCCGGACCTGGCGCGCTCATCGGCCCAGCACGATCCGGGCCATCCCGTCCAGCGCCGGGTTGTCCGGGTCCCAGTAGCCGGTGTGGCCGTGCCGGCCGCTGGGGAAGCGCCGGCCGCCGAAGCCGGGATCGGTCGGATCCCGGCCGAACCACAGCTCGTGGTCGTCGGGCAGCACCGCCGCCAGCGGGCCGAGCGGCGTCCCGGCCAGGACCGCCCGGGGGGCCAGCTCCGCCGGCGGCCGGGCCAGCCGGATCACGTCGTCCGGCGCGGTCGCCGACCAGACCTGGCCGGGCGGCATCCGCAGCTCGGTGGCGTGGTCGACGCCGACGCCGGGCGAGCCGACGAAGACCAGCGCGTCGGCGCTCAGCCCGTGGTCGCGGGCGGCGCTGCCGACCACCAGCGCGCCGTAGCTGTGGCCGAGCACGGTCTGCCGGGCCGGCGGACCCTCGTGCGAGGCGCGCAGCCCCTCCTGGAAGCGGTGCAGGGCCGGCCCGGCGTCCTCGGCCTGCCGGGAACGGGACGCCTCGTCCAGGAAGTCCGGGGCGTCGTAGTCCAGCCAGAGCACCGCCGCCGCCTCGTCGGCCGGGGCGACCGCCGCGCACCGCTCCAGCACCCGGCCGGCCCGGCCCAGCTCGCCGGGGGCGTCGGCGAGGTCCGCGGTCATCCCCGGCACGTACGTCAGCACCGCGCCGGCCCGGTCGGGGTTGCCCAACGCCACCACCGCCCGCCCGTCCCCGGTCGGGTCGAGCCCGAGCAGGTACGCCCGGGGCGCCCCCGGCGAGGCCAGCCGCTCGCCGAGCTCGTCGAGGCCGCGCAGGGACGCCTGCACCCGGCGGAGCCGGGTCAGCCGGAGCAGCTCGGCCGGACCCGGCGGCAGCGGGCGCAGCAGGCGGCGGCGCAGGGTCAGCAGCTCCGCCCGCCGCTCGGCCAGCAGCAGGCGGTTGGCCTGGTCGCGGGCCGCCACCGGCACCCCGTCGAGGCCGCCCACCCGGGCCGGCTCGTGGCGGACCAGCCAGCGGCGCTCGGCCGGGGTGAGCCCGGCCCACCAGCGGCTCACCTCGGCCGGGCCGGCACCCGGCGGGGGCCGCCAGGCGGGCCGGACGCTCAGCCAGCCGGTGACCGCCGCCGTCGCCAGCCCGGTCAACCGGGCGGCCGCCTCCCCGTCGGCCGCGCCGGCCAGCGCCAGCGCACCGCGGATCTCGGCGGCCACCCGGGCCATCCCGGGACCGACCTGGGCGACGGGGCGGGGGCGGGCCGGATCCGGGCGTACCGTGCCCGCCCGGTCCACCAGCAGGCCGCCGGCGTCGGCATCGGCCACCGCGGCGGCGAGCCGGGCCTTGGCCACCCGCAGCCGGGCGGCGAGGTCGGCGAGCGCCTGGTCGACCTCCACCAGCGCGGGCAGCACGTCGGTGAGGGTGTCCCGCAGCGCGCCGATGCGCCCCCGGGCGGCCGTGGCCGCCCCACCGGACCAGCCGGGGCGCAGGGCGGCGGCCCGGGCGGCCAGCCCGTCGGCCCACTGCCGGACCGGTCCGGTGAGCCCGCCCCAGGCCGCCCCGGCGCCGGCCCAGGCCCCCGGGTCGGCCCGCCAGAGCTGCGCGTACCCGACCGGTTGCGGCGCCTCCGGGCGGCCCGCCGGTCGCCGGCCGCGGACGGCCGCCGGGCGGCCCGCGGTCGCTGGTGCGCGGCCGGGTCCCGTCCCCGCGGGCGGCGCGGCGCGGGCCGGGGAGGTGCGCGGATGCCCGCTCACCGGACCACCCCGGCCAGCCGCGCGGCGGCCCGCTCGTCCACCGCCTCGTAGCCGTCGGCGGCGCCGCGGACCGCCTCGGCGGTCGCCGCCATTCCGGCGGCCAGGGTGCCGCACCAGTGCTGCACGGCCGCCTCCAGCTCGGCCAGGGCGGTCCCGGCCCGCCAGCCGTCGGCCGGCACCAGCAGCCCCGGGGCGGCGGCCAGCCCGTGCGCCAGCCGGTACGCGTCGTCGCCCAGCTCCCGGGCCACCCCACGCAGCAGCTCCGGCTCGACGGTGAACGGCTCCTCGGACATCGGCGCACCCCCACGGGACGGGCCGCCGGCGGGTGACGCCGGCGGCGGACGACCGTCCGCCCGGCGGCGCGGCGGAACGGACACCGGGGACGTTAGGCGCCCCGGGCGCGCCGGCACCGGCCCTGTGGACAACCGACGGTCGCCGCACCGCGCCGTTGTCCACAGGCGTTGTCCACGGCCGCATCCGCTGACTAATGTGCGGCCGCGACCGCCGGTAGGGTGAGTTCGTGATCGTGGCTGTCGGCATCGATGTCGTGCTGGTGGACCGGTTCGCCCGGGCCCTGGAGCGGACGCCGCTGCTTTCCGACCGCCTCTTCACCGAGGCGGAGCGCTACACCCGCGCCGGCAACCCGCGCTCGTCCGAGTCGATGGCCGCCCGCTTCGCGGCCAAGGAGGCGGTGGCCAAGGCGCTCGGCGCGCCGGCCGGGCTGAGCTGGCACGACTGCGAGGTCGTGCCGGACCCGGACGGCCGGCCCTGGCTGACCGTCTCCGGCACGGTGGCCGCCGCGGCGGCGGAACGTGGGATCAACCGCTGGCATCTGTCGTTGTCGCACGACGGCGGGATCGCGTCGGCGATGGTGGTCGCGGAACGCTGAGCTGACCGGTGGGCCGGCCGGCCCACCGGGGACGAACGGACTGGACGGGGTGGCATGAGACCGGTGTGGCGGGTCGCGGACGTACGCGCGGCGGAGGCGGGCCTGATGGCCACGCTCCCGCCCGGGACGCTGATGCAGCGGGCCGCCGCCGGGCTGGCCCGCCGCTGCGCGCTGCTGCTCGGCGACCGGGGCGGCGTCTACGGCGCCCGGGTGCTGCTGCTGGTCGGCTCCGGCGACAACGGCGGCGACACCCTCTACGCGGGTGCCCACCTGGCCCGCCGGGGCGCCGCGGTGGCCGCCCTGCTGCTCTCCCCGGGCCGGGCGCACGCCGAGGGGCTGGCCGCGCTGCGGGCCGCCGGCGGGCGGGTGGTCGACCGACCGCCGGCCGTGGTGGACCTGGTGCTCGACGGCATCGTCGGAATCGGCGGCACCGGCGGGCTGCGGGAGACCGCCGACCAGCTCGCCGCGAGCCTGGCCGAGCGCAGCGGGCGGGACGGCACCCGGGCCACCGTGGTGGCGGTGGACGTGCCGAGCGGCGTCGCGGTGGACACCGGGCACGTGCCGCTCACCGCGTCCGGCCGGCCCTGCGCGGTCCGCGCCGACGTGACGGTGGCCTTCGGCGCGCTCAAGCCGGCCCTGGTGGTCGGCCCGGCCGCCGCGCTCGCCGGGCACGTCGAGTTGGTCGACATCGGGTTGGCGCCGTGGCTGCGCGGGACGCCGGCGCTGCGCGTCGTCGAGTGGTCGGACGTGGTCGACTGGTGGCCCCGGCCCGGCCCGTCGTCGGAGAAGTACAGCCGGGGCGTGGTGGGGCTGGCAACCGGTTCGGCCCGCTACCCGGGCGCGGCCGTGCTGTCGGTGGGCGGCGCGCTGGCCGGCCCCACCGGCATGGTCCGCTACGCGGGCGGCGCCCGGGAGGAGGTGCTGCACCACCACCCGTCGGTGGTCGCGGCCGACCGGGTCGCCGACGCCGGCCGGGTGCAGGCGTGGGTCTGCGGCTCCGGGCTGGGCACCGGCGAGGAGGCGGCGGCCGAGCTGCGCGCGGTGCTCGCCGCGCCGGTGCCGGTGGTGCTCGACGCCGACGCGCTGACCCTGCTGGTCGACGGCAAGATGGCGGACCGGCTGCGGGACCGGGACGCGCCGATCGTGGTGACCCCGCACGACCGCGAGTACGCCCGGCTCTGCGGCGAGACCCCCGGCGCGGACCGGGCGGCGGCCGCGCTGCGGCTGGCCGCCTGGATGAACGCGGTGGTGCTGCTCAAGGGCGACCGGACGATCATCGCCACCCCCGACGGCCGGGCGTACGTCAACCCGACCGGCACTTCGGCACTGGCCACCGGGGGCACCGGCGACGTGCTGGCCGGGCTGCTCGGCTCGCTGCTCGCCGCCGGGCTGCCGGCCGAGCGGGCGGCCGCCGCGGCGGCGTACCTGCACGGGTTGGCCGGCCGGGAGGCGACCCGCGGCGGGCCGGTGACCGCGCCCGACGTGGCGACCGCGCTCCGCCCGGTGATCGCCCAGCTGGGCTGACCCGGCGCGGGACGGCGGGTTCCGCGGCCCGGGCCGGCCGGGCGGCTCGCGGCCACGGTGATCACCGACGGAAGTAGGCTGGGGGCATGTGGCAGTCGGAGGTGCGCGTCGACCTGGACGCGATCCGGGAGAACGTCGCCCGGCTCAAGTCGGGCACCAGCGCCGAGCTGATGGCGGTGGTGAAGGCCGACGGATACGGCCACGGCATGGTCCCGGCGGCCCGCGCGGCGCTGGACGCCGGCGCGGACTGGCTCGGGGTCTGCACCCTCGACGAGGCGCTCGCCCTGCGCCAGGAGGGGGTAACCGCGCCGGTGCTGGCCTGGCTGCTCGACCCGGGCCTGCCGCTGCACGACGGGGTCGCCGTCGGCGTCGACCTGGGCTGCGCCAGCCTCGCCCAGCTCGACGAGATGATCGAGGCGGGCCGCCGGGCGGACCGCCCGGCCCGGCTGCACCTGAAGATCGACACCGGGCTGTCGCGCGGCGGGGCGACCGTCGCCGACTGGCCCGCCCTGCTGGAGGCCGCCGCGAAGGCCCAGGCCGACGGCCTGGTCGAGGTGGTCGGGGTGTGGAGCCACTTCGTGTACGCGGACTCGCCCGGACACCCCACCACCGACCGGCAGCTCGCCGTGTTCCACGAGGGGCTGGAGATGGTGGAGCGGGCCGGCCTGCGCCCCCGCTACCGGCACCTGGCCAACTCGGCCGCCACGCTGACCCGCCCGGACACCCACTTCGACCTGGTCCGCCCCGGCCTGGCCGTCTACGGCCTCTCGCCGATCGAGGGCGAGCAGTTCGGCCTGCGCCCGGCGATGACCGCCCGGGCCCGGGTGATGTTGACCAAGCGGGTCCCGGCGGGCACCGGCGTCTCGTACGGCCACACCTACCTCACCGAGCAGGAGGCCAACCTTGCCGTCGTCCCGCTCGGCTACGCCGACGGGGTGCCCCGGCACGCCTCGAACACCGGCCCGGTGCAGCTCGGCGGGAAGCGGCGGAGCATCTCCGGCCGGGTCTGCATGGACCAGTTCGTGGTCGACTGCGGCGACGACGAGGTGGCCGCCGGGGACGTGGCGACCCTCTTCGGCAGCGGCGCCGACGGCGAGCCGACCGCCGACGACTGGGCCGCGGCGGTCGGCACCATCAACTACGAGATCGTGACCCGGTTCGGTGGCGTCCGGGTGCCCCGCGTCTACGACGGCGAGCGGCCGTGAGCCGAGGCTTCCGCGTTCCCCGGCCGCGGACCGCCGCCGGCAAGGTGGCCGGGGTGGTCGGTGCCGCCGTCGGCGTCGCCGCCGCCGGGCTCGCCGCGGGCGTGGTGAGCGAGCGCGTCCTGGTCCGCCGGCTCCGGAACGACCCCACCGACCCGTACGCCCGCGAGGTCTTCGGCGAGCAGCGGTACGACGAGGCGTACCTGTTGGAGATGCCGGACGGCACCGACATCCACGTGGAGGTGGTCGAGCCGACCCGGCCGGTCGCCGGGCACCCGACGGTGCTGCTGGTGCACGGCTTCTGCCTGGACATGGGGACGTTCCACTTCCAGCGCAAGCTGCTCGCCGCGCGCGGCGACTACCGGGTCGTCGCCTACGACCAGCCCGGGCACGGCCGCTCCGGGAAGCTGGAGACGGGCGACTACGACCTGGCCACGCTGGGCCGGACGCTGCGCCGGGTGATCGACCGGGTGGCCCCCGAGGGGCCGCTGGTGCTGGTCGGGCACTCGATGGGCGGCATGACGATCATGGCGTTGGCCGAGCTCTACCCGGAGCTCTTCGGCGACCGGGTGGTCGGCACGGTGCTGATGGCCACCTCGGGCGGCCTGCTCGCCGAGACCAAGCTGGTGGCCCCCGCGCTGCTCGGCCGGGTCGGCGCGCCGGTGCTCTACATGATGAGCAACGCCACCCGGTACGGCGGCACGGTGATCGACAAGGCCCGCAAGTCGACCACCAACGTCGCCTGGCTGCTCACCCGCAGGTACGGCTTCGGCACCGCCAAGCCCAGCCCGGCCCTTGTCTCGTACGTCGAGACGATGAACTCGCGGACCTCGGCCGACACGGTCACCCGCTACCTGCGTACCCTGGCCACCCACTCCCGGTTCCCCGCGCTGGCCGCGCTGGCCGGCACGCCGGTGCTGGTGATCGTGGGGGACAAGGACATGATCACCCCGGTGACCCACTCCGAGGAGATCGTCCGGCGGCTGCCGCACGCCGAGTTCGTCAAGATCCACGACAGCGGACACGTGGTGATGCTGGAGCACGCCGACGAGGTGAATGCGGCCCTGGAACGTTTCCTGGGGTCGCTGTGACCGTCATGGTCGAGCTGAAGACGGTCGACGACACCCGCGAGTTCGGCCGCCGGCTGGCCGGGGTGCTGCACGCCGGGGACCTGCTGCTGCTCAGCGGCCCGCTGGGGGCCGGCAAGACCGCGCTGACCCAGGGCATCGGCGCCGGCCTCGGCGTACGCGGCGACATCACCTCGCCGACCTTCGTGATCGCCCGGGTGCACCGGCCGGACCCGGCCCGGGGCGGGCGGGTGAGCCTGGTGCACGCCGACGCGTACCGGCTGGGGGAGTCGGCCGACCCGCGCGCCGAGATCGACGACCTGGACCTGGACGCCTCGGTGGACGAGGCGGTCACCGTGGTCGAGTGGGGCGAGGGCATGGTCGAGCAGCTGGTCGACGCCCACCTGCGGGTGCTGATCGACCGGCGGGAGGACGACACCCGGGTGGTCACGCTGGAGCCGGTCGGCGGCGACTGGGCCGCGCGGCTGGCCACCCTGGACTGACGGTTGTCGTACCCGCTGCCTACAGTGCCGGGGACCGATCCGACCGGTGAAAGGTTGCCGATGCCCGACGACGTTGCCCCCCTCGACCTGCTGGCGCTCCTTCCCGAGGCGTGGCGGACGGCGCTCACCCCGCACCTCGACCCGGCCGGCACCGCGGCGCTCGCCGAGTTCGTCGCCGAGGAGTATGCGACCGGGACGGTCTTCCCGCCGGTCGAGGACCTGTTCTCCGCCTACCGGGTGTGCGGGCCGGCGGAGACCCGGGTGCTGATCCTCGGGCAGGATCCCTACCACAAGGCGGGGCAGGCGCACGGGCTGAGCTTCAGCGTGCGGGCGGGGGTGTCGGTGCCGCCGTCGCTGCGCAACGTCTTCAAGGAGCTCGGCGAGGACCTGGGCGTGCCGAAGCCGTCCAGCGGCAACCTGGACGGCTGGGCGGCGCAGGGTGTGCTGCTGCTCAACTCGGTGCTCACCGTCCGGCAGGCCACCCCGGGCTCGCACGCGAACAAGGGCTGGGAGGAGTTCGCCGACGCCACCATCCGCGCCCTGGACGCCCTCGACCGGCGGGTGGTCTTCCTGCTCTGGGGTGGCTACGCCCGCAAGAAGGCGGCCCTGGTCACGAACCCGCAGCACGTGGTGCTGGAGGCGGGCCACCCGAGCCCGATGAACCCGCGCGGCTTCCTGGGCAGCCGTCCGTTCAGCGCGGCCAACAAGGCCCTCGCCGACGCCGGCCTGCCCACCATCGACTGGGAGCGCTCAGCCGGCTGACCCGGTCTTCCGGGACGTGGCGGCGAGGCGTTGCCGATGCCGGCGCAGCAGGTCGGCGGCGCGTGGGTCGGCCAGCTCCACCCGGACCAGCGGCTCCACCGGATAGCTCCGGCCGGCGTGCCGCACCTCGACCGGCTCCGGCAGTTCGTCGCACATCCGGGCCCGTAGTTCGCCGTACCGGGTCTGCCAGCGGTGCTCGCCCGGCTCCTCCGGTTCCAGTCGCAGCCCACCCCACTCCTCCCAGCGGGCGTTCCAGCGCTGCCCGTACGCGTTCTCGAGGAATGCGGTGAGCCGGGGCGAGTCCGGCCACCGCACCGCGACCTCGACCGCGTCCACCGGCAGCGGCGCGCCCTGGAGCAGCGCCGCCGTGCTCCCCGTCAGCACGTACGGCAGCTCGCCCAGCGCGTCGAGCATCTTGGCCAACCCGAGTTCCCGGATCCGCTCGGTCACCGGCCGCCCGGCCAGCCCGTCCAGCGCCGCGTCCAGGTGGCTGTCCAGCGGCTCCAGCTCGATGCGCAGCTGTCGTCCCAGCGCGGCGAACAGCCGCTCCACCATCGGCAGGCTCGGCAGCCGGTCGCCCCGCTCGATGCGTGCTACGGCGCCCTGGCTCAGCCCGGCCAGGTTGGCCAGGGCCTGCTGGGTCAGCTCTCGGCGATCCCGCTCGTGTCGAACGGCGGCGGCGATCTGGTGGGCCAGGCGACTCTCGGACATCTCCGGAGGATGACAAAGACTCGTGAGCGATATGCCTCCGAGTCATATTTATGGGTCTTGTGTCGGATGTGTGGGTCAGCGGCCGGGGAGTTGGGGCCGGTGGCCGCCGAGGCTGAGCATGGCCAGGGCGATGAGGGCGTCGGGGGAGTGGAAGCCGAAGGCCATGCGGGTGAGTAGGCGGATCTTGGCGTTGACGGACTCGATCCGGCCGTTGGACATGCCGTGTTCGATGGCGGCGATGATCGCGTCGCGGTGGCGGGTGACGCGTCGTTGCAGGTCGATGAAGATGTCGATGCGGCTGCGGCGGGCCCAGCCGATCCACCTGTCGAGGGCTTCGACCGCGGCGGTCGGGCTGGTCTTGGCCAGGCTGAAAATGCAGCGCAGGCCTTCCTTGAGCGCCCATGCCCGGTGCAGGCGGGGGTGGGTCTTGGCGATCCAGTCGAGCTTGGCCCGTTGACCCTCGGTCAGGTTCTCCGGGTTCTTCCACAACGCCCAGCGGGTGTTCTTCAACATCCGGGCCTCACCGATAGCGACGCCACGACGGCCGGCCCCACGGCCGGTGGCCTCGTTCCACACCTGCCGGCGAACTCGGTCGACGGCGTCGGTGGCCCAAGCGACGACGTGGAACGGGTCGGCGCAGCGGACGGCGTTCGGGCAGCGACGACGGATGACCGTGGTGATCCAATCGGCGCCGTCGGCGGACACGTGGGTGATCGCGGCCGTGCGCTGCGGGCCGAGCAGGTCGAAGAACGCGTTCAGCGTCGCCGCGCTCTTGCCCGGCGCAGCCCACACCAGCCGACCGGTGTCGTGATCCACCACGACGCTCAGATACCGGTGGCCCTTCTTGTAGCTGACCTCGTCAATACCGATACGACGCAACCCGTCATACCGGTCCTGCAGACCACCGGTGTCTGCCCACACCCGCGCCACGATCGACCCCACGGTGCGCCAACTGATCCGCATCAACCGCGACACCGCCGACTTCGTGGTGTGCACCGCCAACCACGCCACCGTCGCGTCGAACGCCCGAGTATGCCCCGCCCCATGACGAGCCCACGGGACCGCCGCGACCACCACCCCATGCACCGGACACGACACCCGAGGCGCGTCCGCCTCGATCACCGCCCGCACCACGCCCAGATCCAACGCCCGCCACCGACGACGAACACCAGCGTCATACCGCGCACACCGCCGCCCGCAATGCGGACACCGCTGCCGAGCAGCCTTACGCACCCGCACCCGAGCCACCAACACCGACTCGGCCGGGTCGAACTCGACGTCCTCCACCACCGCCTGCTCGACCCCAAGCAGCCCAGCCCATACCCTGGCAGAACGCACGCCGTTCTCCCACCCATCCAGTTCTGACCTTCGACAAGCCAGAACCTAGGCAGGACAACGGCGTGCGCCATCAACGACGCACCGCACCACCCACAGATGCGCCACAAGACCCATATTTATGCCTCAGAGGCATATCGCTCACTGGTGGTGTGCCTCCCAGCGGGCGTCACGGCGAGTAACAGACGCGGCCAGGCTTGGCTCTGCCCGAATTGTGCGCGGGGGGCGAACCGAGGGGCCGACGGCCAGGCCGCGCGGTGAAGATGCGGCGACGGCCGGACAAGGCCGGAACGGCGGTTCGCCGACCTGATCTGCGGCCGCCGACTCCGTCGCCCGGCCGACCATGCCCCACGCCTGCCACCCGGACGCGCCCGCTGGCAGTCGTCGAGGACAGGTCGTGACCGGCCGTGAGCGGAGGGCGGCTAGGCTGGCTTACCGTGCTCGTACTCGTGGTGGACTCCTCGACGCCCGCGGTGACCGCGGCCCTGGTCGAGGTCTCGGCGGCCGGCGTGGTGGCGCGCGCGCAGCGGTGCACGGTCGACGCCCGGGCGCACGGTGAGCTGCTCGCCCCGCAGGTCGACGCGGTGCTGGCCGACGCCGACGCCCGTCCCGCCGACCTGGCCGCGATCGTCGCCGGGCTCGGCCCCGGGCCGTTCACCGGGTTGCGGGTCGGCCTGGTCACCGCGGCCACCATGGGCCAGGTGCTCGGCATCCCCACATACGGTGTCTGCTCGCTGGACGGGATCGGCCACCCGGCGGCCGCCGGCGAGCCCGTGCTGGCCGCCAGCGACGCGCGGCGCCGGGAGGTCTACTGGGCCGTCTACGACGGCGCCGGCCAGCGCATCGCCGGCCCGGACGTGGACGCTCCCGCGGTCGCCGCCGAGCGGGCCCGGGGCCTCGCCGTCACGGTCGCGGTCGGCGACGGCGCGCACCGGTACGCGGACGTCCTGGGCCTGCCGGTGCGGGAGGAGCCCCGCTACCCGGACGCGACGGCGCTGGCCCGCCTCGCCGCCGAGCGGATCCGCGCGGGTGCCCCCGGCGAGCCGCTCACCCCGCTCTACCTGCGGCGTCCGGACGCCGTCGCGGCGACCGGGCACAAGCCGGTCCTCCCATGAGTGGGGTGCGTCTCGACCGCTTCCGGTGGTGGCACATCGACCAGGTGCTGCCGATCGAGGCGGACCTCTTCGGGGCCGAGCGGTGGTCCCCGGCGATGTTCTGGAACGAGCTGGCCAGCGGGCACTTCTACCTGGTCGCCAGCGACGACGACGGCAGCGTCCTCGGCTACGCCGGGCTGATGGTGGCCCCGCCCGACGAGGCCTGGGTACAGAACATCGCGGTCCGCCGGGACGCCCAGCGGCGGGGGATCGGCCGGGAGTTGCTCGAGGCGCTGCTGGCGGAGGCGGCCCGGCGGGGCGCGCGCAGCACGCTGCTGGAGGTCGCCGCGGACAACGGCCCGGCGCAGCGGCTCTACGCGATGTACGGCTTCGAGCCGATCGGCGTGCGCCGCGGCTACTACCAACCGAGCAACACCGACGCGCTGGTCATGCAGCGCAACGAGGACTGACGAGCATGGCTGACGAACCACTGATCCTCGGCATCGAGACCTCCTGCGACGAGACCGGGGTCGGCATCGTCCGCGGGCACACCCTGCTCGCCGACGCGCTGGCCTCCAGCGTCGAGGAGCACGCCCGGTTCGGTGGCGTGGTGCCCGAGGTGGCCAGCCGGGCCCACCTGGAGGCGATCGTGCCGACCATGGACCGGGCGCTGCGCGAGGCCGGGGTGACGATCGCGGACATCGACGCCATCGCGGTCACCTCCGGTCCGGGCCTGGCGGGTGCGCTGCTCGTCGGCGTCGCCGCCGCGAAGGGGTACGCGGTGGCCGCCGAGAAGCCGGTGTACGGGGTGAACCACCTCGCCGCCCACGTGGCCGTGGACACCCTGGAGCACGGTCCGCTGCCCGAGCCGGCGATCGCCCTGCTGGTCTCGGGTGGGCACTCCTCGCTGCTGCGCATCGACGACCTGGCCCGGGAGGTCACCCCGCTCGGCGCGACCATCGACGACGCCGCCGGCGAGGCGTTCGACAAGGTGGCCCGGCTGCTCGGGCTGCCGTTCCCGGGCGGCCCGTACATCGACCGGGAGGCCCGGGCCGGCGACCCGGCGGCGATCGCCTTCCCGCGCGGCCTGACCGCCGCCAAGGACCTGGCCGGCCACCGTTACGACTTCTCCTTCTCGGGCCTCAAGACCGCGGTGGCCCGCTGGGTGGAGGCGCGGCAGCGGGCCGGCGAACCGGTTCCGGTGGCCGATGTGGCCGCGTCCTTCCAGGAGGCGGTCTGCGACGTGCTGGTCGGCAAGGCGCTCGACGCCTGCCGGAGCAGCGGCATCGACACCCTGGTGATCGGCGGCGGGGTGGCCGCCAACTCCCGGCTGCGGGCGATGGCCGAGCACCGCGCGGCGAAGCACGGCGTCCGGGTGCGGACGCCCCGGCCGAAGCTCTGCACCGACAACGGCGCCATGGTGGCCGCGCTCGGCTCGCACCTGGTCGCCGCGGGTGTCGCCCCGAGCCGGCTGGACCTGCCGGCCGACTCCGCGATGCCGCTGACCGTGGTCAGCGTCTGACCGGGAGAGGACCGACGTGATCGTCCGGATGTGGGAGGCGAAGGCCGAGCCGTACGGCTTCGCCGACCTGATCACCTGGGTGTGCGAGACCGCGCTGCCCGAGTTCGAGCACGACCCGCTGCACCTGTCCAGCGAGGTGTTCTCCTCCACCGACCACCGGCTGGTGGTCATCTCGAAATGGCGCAGCGCGCCCCGGGACCTGCCCGAGCCACCCATGCGCCTGGTCGCCCGGCCCCCGCACAGCTGGGACTTCACGCAGGTCGATCGCTGATCCGGAGCCCGCCTGACCGGCGGGAATTGGTTGGCGCCGGGCCCGGCCCGGCACCTAGCGTCGGGACGTCATGCGCTTCGCACCCGCCGGCGATCCCGGCACCCCCGACGCCCGGTCCGCCACCCGTTACCTGGTCTGGCTCGCCGGTCGACACCCCGTGTACTTCGGTGCCGCCATCGCCCTCGGTGTCATCTGGATGGTGGCCCAGGCGCTGATGCCCGCCGCCGTCGGCCGGGCCGTCGACGCCGGCCTCGCCCAGCGCGACCCAGACGCGCTGCTCCGCTGGGGCCTCGTCCTGCTCGGGCTGGGCCTCGTCCAGGCGACCGCCGGCATCCTGCGGCACCGCTGCGCGGTGCGCAACTGGCTCGGCGCGGCGTACCGGACCGTGCAGGTCACCGTGGACGCCACCAACCGCCTGGGCGCCGCGCTGCCCCGCCGGGTCGCCGCGGGCGAGGTGGTGAGCATCGGTACGGCCGACATCGAGCACATCGGCGGCGCGGTCGACATCACCGCCCGGGGCACCGGCGCGGTGGTCGCCATCGCCACGGTGACGACGATCCTGCTCACCGCGTCCCTGCCGCTCGGCCTGGTGGTGGTGCTCGGGGTGCCGGTGCTGATGGGGCTGGTCGCGCTGCTGCTCCGGCCGTTGCACCGGCAGCAGGTCGCGTACCGGGACTCCACCGGCCGGCTCACCGCCCGCGCCGCGGACATCGTCTCCGGGCTGCGGGTGCTGCGCGGCGTGGGCGGCGAGCCGGTGCTCGGCGCCCGGTACCGGGAGCAGTCCCAGGCGCTGCGCGCGGACGGCCTGCGGGTGGCCCGGGTCGAGTCGCTGCTCCAGGCGGCGCAGATCCTGCTGCCGGGTGCCTTCGTGGTGCTGGTGACCTGGCTCGGGGCCCGGTTCGCCCTGCGCGGCGAGATCAGCGCGGGCGAGCTGGTCTCGTTCTACGGCTACACGGCGTTCCTGGTCAGCCCGCTGCGCAACCTCACCGAGGCGGCCGACAAGCTGACGCGGGGACACGTCGCGGCCCGCCGGGTGGTGCGGCTGCTCCGCCTCGCCCCGGAGTTCACCGACCCGGCCCGCCCGGTGCCGCTGCCCGAGGGGCCGGGCGAGCTGGTGGACGTCCGCTCCGGGCTGGTGCTGCGGCCGGGCCGGTTCACCGCGCTGGCCGCCACCGCCCCCGAGGACGCGGCCGAGATCGCCGACCGGCTCGGCCGGTACGTCGACGCGGACGTGACGCTGCACGGCGTACCGCTGCGGGACGTGGCGCTGGCGACGGTGCGGGAGCGGATCCTGGTCGCCGACAACGACGCGCAGCTCTTCAGCGGGGCGCTGCGCGCGGAGCTCGACCCGCACGACCGGGGTGACCGGCCCGCGGTGGAGGCGGCGCTGGCCGCGGCGAGCGCGACGGACATCGTCGAGGCGCTGCCCGCCGGCCTGGACAGCACGGTGGCCGAGCGGGGGCGGGAGTTCTCGGGCGGGCAGCGGCAGCGGTTGCGGCTGGCCCGGGCGCTGGTCGCCGACCCGGAGACGCTGATCCTGGTCGAGCCGACCAGCGCGGTGGACGCGCACACCGAGGCGCGGATCGCCGACCGGCTGGGCGCGGCCCGGTGCGGCCGGACCACGCTGGTCTGCACCACCAGCCCGCTGGTGCTCGGCCGCGCCGAGCACGTGGTCTTCGTGGAGGACGGCAAGGTGGTCGCCGAGGGCCGCCACGACGAACTGCTCGCCGCCGAGCCCCGGTACGCGGCCGCGGTGAGCCGGGAGGAGGACCGGTGAGCAACGCCCTGCCCGTCGCCGACGCCCACCAGGTCCGGCGGTACGCGCGGGAGCTGGCCCGCCGGCACCCGCGCGGCCTGGCCGCGGCGCTCGGCCTGCACGCGCTCGCCGCGGCCGCCGGCCTGGTCGCGCCCCGGCTCCTCGGCGACCTGGTCGAGGGGATCTCGCGCGGCGTCGGCGCAGTGACCGTGGACCGGGTCGCCCTGGCGATCGCCGGTTTCGTGGTGGTCCAGTCGGTGCTGGTCCGCTTCGCCCACCTGGCCTCGGCCCGGCTCGGCGAGCGGCTCCTCGCCGAGCTGCGTGAGGAGTTCGTCGACCGGGTGCTCGCCCTGCCGCTGTCCACGGTGGAGCGGGCGGGCACCGGCGACCTGCTCACCCGGACCTCGCGGGATGTCGCCGCGCTCTCCCGGACGGTCCGGTTCGCCGCGCCCGAGACGCTGATCTCGGCGGTCACCGTGCTGCTGATCCTCGGCGCGCTGGCGCTGACCGGGCCACTGCTGGTGCTGCCGTGCCTGATCGCGGTGCCGATGCTCTGGGCCGGCACCCGCTGGTACCTGCGCCGGGCGCCGGAGGGGTACCTGCGGGAGAACGCCGCCTACTCCGACATCACCGACGGGATCAGCGAGACGGTCGAGGGGGCGCGGACCACCGAGGCCCTGCGCCAGCGGGCCCGCCGCCGGGCCCGCAGCGACACCGACATCCGCCGGTCGTACGCGGCCGAGCTCTACACGCTGAAGTTGCGGACGGTCTTCTTCCCGGTCGCCGAGATCGGCTACCTGCTGCCGGTGGTCGGCACCCTGCTGCTCGGCGGCTGGTTCTACCTGGAGGGCTGGGTGAGCCTCGGCCAGGTCACCGCGGCCACCCTCTACGCCCAGCAGTTGGTGGACCCGGTCGACCGGCTGCTCTCCTGGCTGGACGAGTTCCAGGTCGGCGGCGCCTCGCTGGCCCGGCTGCTCGGCGTCACCGCCGACCAGCCGGACGCTCCGGCCACCCCGCCCGCCGGGCCGCGCGTCCCCGCCGACGGCCGGCTCGCCGCCCACGACGTGCGGTACGCGTACCGGGACGGCCGCGACGTGCTGCACGGGGTGACCCTGGTGCCCCGGCCGGGGGAGAAGCTGGCCATGGTCGGCCCGTCCGGGGCGGGCAAGTCCACCCTGGGCCGGTTGCTGGCCGGGGTGCACGTGCCCCGCGCCGGCTCGGTGGCCGTGGACGGCCGGCCGCTCGCCGAGCTGCCCCTGGCCGAGCTGCGGACCCACGTTGCGCTGGTCAGCCAGGAGCACCACGTCTTCATCGGCACGCTGACCGACAACGTGGCGATGGTCCGCCCGAACGCCGACGCCGCCGAGGTGCGCGCGGCGCTGGCCGCCGTCGAGGCGCTGGGCTGGGCGGAGGCGCTGCCGGACGGGCTGGACACCCGGGTCGGTTCGGGCGGGCATCCGCTCTCGCCGGCCCAGGCGCAGCAGCTCGCGCTGGCCCGGCTGGTGCTCGCCGACCCGCACACGCTGGTGCTGGACGAGGCCACCTCGCTGATCGACCCGCGGGCGGCCCGGGCGCTGGAGCGCTCGCTGGCCGCGGTGCTCCAGGGCCGTACGGTGATCGCGATCGCGCACCGGCTCTTCTCCGCGCATGACGCGGACCGGGTGGCGGTGGTCGAGGACGGCCGGATCACCGAGCTGGGGTCGCACGACGAACTGGTCGCGGCCGGTGGCTCGTACGCCGCCCTCTGGCGCTCCTGGCACGGGTGAGCGAACGGACGGCGTCAGTTGCGGCGCAGGATGCGCCAGGTGGCGTAGCCGCCGGTGAGCAGGGCGAGGAGGAAGACCGCCCACACCACCGTGGTGCTGACCTGGACGCCGCCGCCGCTGCCGATGTTGGCCCCGGCCGCGGCGACCAGCGAGTCGCTCTGCGCCGGGGGCAGCGCGGCGGGCGGGAGCTGCTGCCAGCGGACCAGCCCGGTGCTCTCCAGCATCGTCATGTGGTCGTTGACGAACGTGTTCGCCTGCTCGGCGAGCTTGCGCACGATCGGGTCCCGGGTGCTGGCCCGGACCGCGCCGATCACCGGGAAGATCTTGCCGTGGGCCACCCGGAGCCGGGTCACGAAGATCTGGTCGAACCGGGCGCCGGTGGCGTTCTGCAGCTCGCTCAGCCACCCCTTCTGCTCGGTCGTCGGCTCCGTCGGCAGGGTGGCGCCCAGCTTGTTCGCCGCCTCGACCACGAGCTGGTCCAGCACGCCGTGCTGACGCGCGATCTCCGCGCCGATCTCGCGTACCCGGGCCGACTGGCCCTTCTCGGCGGCCATCTGCCCGGCCGGCATCTCCCAGAGGCCGGCCAGCCGTACGCCGTTCAGCAGGGTCATGTCGGCGGCGTTGAGCTGCTGTCCGGGCGCGGCCGTCGCCGGGCCGGGAAGGATGCCGATCCCCGCGACGAGCGCGACGAGCAGCAGCGCCACCCGGTGCGCCACCCGGCGGCGTGCGGATTCCAGCGGTGCCATGGTTGCGGTGCCTCCTCGGTCCGGACCGGTACGCGGTTGTCCCGGGCGGCCGCACCCTGCCGGCCGTCCGTCCGGACACTGGTACGGATCACCGGCCCGCTCGGTTCAGCGCCGGTCGAGTTGGCTGGCGGATCCCGCAACGACGAAGGGTCCCGGAGCGGACTCCGGGACCCTTCGTGGCGACGAGCGCCGGGTGTTACTTGGTCAGCGGCGAGAGCTTCGGGTCGTTCGCGTACGCCTCGGCCGCGTTCGCCTTGGTGACGGCGACCGGCGGGAGCAGGTACGTGTCGACGACCTTGACGCCGTTGTTGTAGGACTTGGTGTCGTTCACCTCGGGGGCGTTACCGGCCTGCAGCGCCTTCACCATTTCGATGGTCTGCTTGACCAGGTTCCGGGTGTCCTTGTTGATCGTCATGTACTGCTCGCCAGCCATGATCGACTTGACCGACTCGACCTCCGAGTCCTGGCCGGTGACGACCGGGATCGGCTTGCCGGCGCTCTTGACCGAGGTGATGATCGCGCGGGCGAGGGTGTCGTTCGGAGAGAGGACGCCGTCCAGCGTCTTGCTGCCGTAGGCCGAGGTCAGCAGCTGGTCCATGCGGGCCTGCGCACCCTCGGCCTTCCAGCCCTGGATGGCGGTCTGCTTGACGTCGGTCTGCTTCGAGGCGACGACCAGGTTGCCCTTGTCGATCTCCGGCTTGAGCACGCTCATCGCGCCGTCGAAGAAGACACCGGCGTTGTTGTCGTCCGGCGAGCCGGAGAAGAGCTCGATGTTGTACGGGCCGTTCGGCTTCTTGGCCTTCATGCCGTCCAGCAGGGCCTGGCCCTGGAGCTGGCCGACCTTGAAGTTGTCGAACGCGACGTAGTAGTCGAGGTCCGGCGTGTTCTTGATCAGCCGGTCGTAGGCGATGACCTTCGCGCCGGCCGCGTGCGCGGCGGCGACCTGGGTCGACAGCTGCGAGGCGTCGGTCGCACCGATGACGATGACCTTGGCGCCCTTGGTGACCATGGCGGTGATCTGCGCCTGCTGGTCGGCGACCGTGGTCGACGCGCCCGCGTACTGCACGTCGCTCTTGAAGCCGGCCTCCTTCAGGCCGTTGGTGAACAGGTCGCCGGCGAGAACCCAGTTCTCCGAGGTCTTGGACGGCAGGGCCACGCCGATCAGCGAGTCCGCCGCGAAGCCCTTGGTCTCGGCCTTCGATCCGTCGGTGCCCCCGTCGCGGCCGGAGCCGCAAGCGGTCAGAGCAAGCGCCGCGATGGCACCGATGGCCACCGACTTGCCGATGAGATTGCGCATGACTAGGGAGTGCCCTTCTGAAGTGGTGATACGGGGTGGGGGTCGGTGACCGTCAGCCGGGCACCGAGGCCTTGGCGGGCTCGCGGTCCACGTCGGACGACGACGTGGCCGTTCTGGTTCCGTCATGGCGGAAGTTACGCATGATGCTGCCGATGATGGAGAACCGGCCCTGGCGCTTGTTGTAGACGTCGAGCGCGACGGCCAGCAGCAGAACCAGGCCCTTGATGATCTGGACCCGGTCGGTGCCGACGCCGAGGAGTTGCAGGCCGTTGTTGAGCACGGCCATGACCAGACCGCCGACGACCGAGCCGCTGATGGTGCCGATACCGCCGGAGACGGCCGCGCCACCGATGAAGACCGCGGCGATCGCGTCCAGCTCCCAGCCGTTGCCGTCCTGCGGGCCGGAGGCCGCCGACCGGGCCACGAAGATCATGCCGGCCAGTGCGGCCAGAATCGACATGTTCATCATGACGAAGAAGTTGACCCGCTTGAGCTTGACACCGGACAGCTCGGCGGCTCGGGAGTTGCCGCCGACGGCGTAGATGTGCCGGCCGCCGGCGGTGTTGCGGGTGTAGAAGGAGTAGGCCAGGAGCAGCGCCACCAGGATGATGCCGGAGACCGGGAAGCTGGTGCCGACGCGGCCGCTGGCGAAGCGCAGCGCGACGAAGACGATGACGCCGACCATGACGGCCATCCGCAGCACCGAGATCCACATCGGGGCGGGATCGGCGTCCATCTCCCGGCGCGTCCGGCGGGCCTTGAGCTCCCGCCACACCACGGCCACGCACCCGGCGAGGCCGAGCAGCAGCGTCAGGTTGTTGTAGCCCGTGTCCGGGCCGACCTCGGGCAGGAACCCGGCGCCGATCACCCGGAAGCCTTCGGGCACCGGGATGGTGTTCGCGTTGCCGATGAACTGGTTGCCGCCGCGGAAGAGCAGCATGCCCGCCAGGGTGACGATGAACGCCGGCACCCCGATGTAGGCGACCCAGAAGCCCTGCCAGGCGCCGATGATCGCGCCGATCACCAGGCCGAACAGGATGGCCGCGGGCCACGGCAGCGACCACTCCGCCATCGACTTGGCCACCAGGATGCCGGCGAAGGCGGCGATCGAGCCGACCGACAGGTCGATGTGCCCGGCGACGATCACCATGAGCATGCCGATGGCCAGGATCAGGATGTACGAGTTCTGCTGGAACAGCGCGATCAGGTTGTCCGACCGCAGGGTCAGGCCGTCGGTCAGGATCTGGAACAGGACGACGATCGCCACCAGCGTGAAGATCATCCCGAACTGGCGGGCGTTGGAGGTGGTGCCTCCGAAGAGGTTCTTCTGCAGGTCCTTCAGTCGGCTCATCGTGTCTGCATCTTCTTCGTCGAGGTCATCTGCTTCATGAGGGTTTCCGGGTCCGCGTCCTGCCGGGCGATCTCGCCGGTGATGGTGCCTTCGAACACGGTGTAGATGCGGTCGCACAGCCCGATCAGCTCAGGCAGTTCCGAGGAGATGACGACGACGCCCTTCCCCTGGTCGGCGAGCCGCTGGATGATGCCGTAGATCTCGTACTTGGCGCCCACGTCGATGCCGCGGGTCGGCTCGTCGAGGATCAGTAGATCGGGGTCGGTGAACATCCACTTCGCCAGCACGACCTTCTGCTGGTTGCCGCCGGAGAGCTTGGAGACGCTCTCGTCGACGGTCGGGGCCTTCGTCCGCAGTTCCTTGCGGTACGACTCGGCGGCCCGGTACTCCTCGACCTCGTCCAGCACGCCGTGCCGGGAGATCTTGGACAGCTTGGCGGACACCGTGGACGCCTTGATGTCGTCGAGCAGGTTCAGCCCGATGGCCTTGCGGTCCTCGCTGACGTAGGCAAGTCCGTGGGCGATGGCGTCGGCGACCGACTTCAGGACGACCGGCTTGCCGTCCTTGACGATCGTGCCGGACTCGTACACGCCGTAGGAGCGCCCGAAGACGCTCATGGCCAGCTCGGTGCGGCCCGCGCCCATCAGCCCGGCGAAGCCGACGATCTCCCCCCGACGTACGACGAAGCTCTCGTTCTTGCAGACCTGGCGCTCGGCGGAGATCGGGTGCCGGACGTTCCAGTCGCGGACCTCGAAGAAGACCTCGCCGATCTTCGGCGTGTGGTCCGGGAACCGGCTGCTCAGCTGGCGGCCGACCATGCCCCGCACGATCCGGTCCTCATCGACGTCGCCCGCCTTGACCTCGAGCGTCTCGACCGTCTTCCCGTCCCGCAGGATGGTGATCTGGTCGGCGATCGCCTCGATCTCGTTGAGCTTGTGCGAGATCATGATCGAGGTGATGCCCCGCTCGCGGAAGCCGCGCAGCAGGTCCAGCAGGTGCTGGGAGTCGGCCTCGTTCAGCGCGGCGGTCGGTTCGTCCAGGATGAGCAGCTTGACGTCCTTGGCGAACGCCTTGGCGATCTCCACCAGCTGCTGCTTGCCGACACCGATGTCCTTGACCAGGGTGTCCGGGTCCTCGCTCAGACCGACCCGGGCCATCAGTTCGAGCGCCATCCGGTTCGCGGACTTCCAGTCGATCGCGCCTCGTTTGCGAGGCTCGTTACCGAGAAAGATGTTCTCGGCGATCGACATGTCCGGAATCAGGGCGAGTTCCTGATGGATGATGACGATCCCGGCGTGTTCACTGGCCCGAATGTCGGAAAAGCGAGTTTCGGTCCCCTGATAGAAGATGTCGCCGTCGTACGTGCCGTACGGGTAGACCCCGCTGAGCACCTTCATCAGGGTGGACTTGCCGGCACCGTTCTCGCCGCAGATCGCGTGGATCTCGCCGGCGCGCACCACAAGGTTGACGTCGGAGAGAGCCTTGACCCCGGGGAACTCCTTGGTGATGCCGCGCATCTCCAACAGGATCGGCGTCTCGCTCACTGTTCGGCCCGCCTCACGACTGTCATGGATGCCTCCGCGAGGGACTGGGTTCCACTTGCCTTAGTTGCCAGTGCAACCTATTGCGGGTGGAAGGACTTTCACAAGCTTCGGGCCTGAAAAAAGGGTAACAATCCTGCAATAAAGGGCGCTCACAGGCAAGTCCAATATCGGACTGACACCTGAATGTGAGCGATATCACAATTCCGTTGGATGTCGTTCGGGCCGTCCGGGGTGTACCGCACCGGCCTGCTCGACATCATCGGCAATGGTGGCGCGGAGCGGTAGAGGGCCCTGGTTCCGGAACTTCTCGGCCGTCGCCCCGGCACGGACGCCCGGGGCCGGGTGCAGTGTGCCAGAGGTCTCTTGCCGCCGGCCGTTCAGCGGGCCGCGATGGGGGCGGTGACGGCGTCGGTCAGCGCGACCAGATCCGCCGGGGCGAGTTGCACCTGCAGGCCCCGGCGGCCCGCCGAGACGTAGACGGTCGGGTGGTCCAGCGCCGACGCGTCGACCACGGTGGGCAGCCGCTTGCGCTGGCCGAGCGGACTTATCCCGCCGCGGACGTACCCGGTGGCCCGCTCGGCGACCGTCCGGTCCGCCATGGCCGCCCGCTTGCCACCGCGCGCGGCGGCCAGCGCCTTGAGGTCCAGCTCGCCGGTGACCGGGACGACCGCCACGGTGAGCGCGCCGTCGACCTCGGTGACCAGCGACTTGAACACCTGCTCCGCCGGTACGCCGAGGGCCGCCGCGACCAGCGCGCCGTAGTTCGGCGCCTCGGGGGAGACGTCGTACGGGTGGGTGCGGTGGGCGATCTTCCGCTTGGTCAGCAGTGCCGTCGCCGGAGTGCCCTGTCCCGCCATGCCCGACAAGCTAACCCGGCCGGGGCGCGCGGGCGAGGGAGAAACCGTCAGCCGGGAACCGGCCGGCAGAGCAGGACCGTCGGCGCGCCGGCCACCCGGGTCAGCACCAGGCTGGCCGAGGCGTCCCCGGCCAGCTTCAGGTCCCGCCGCAGCCGCTCCGGCTCCAGCGCCGAGCCGCGCTTGAGGATCTCCACCCGGCCGACCCGGCGCTCGCGGAGCAGGGCGCGCAGCCGCTTCAGCGAGAACGGCAGCACGTCCGTGACCTCCAGGCAGCGGGCGAAGGGCGTGGTCACGCGCTCGTCGGCGTACAGGTACGCGATGCTCGGGTCGGCCAGGTTCCCGCCCAGCGTGGTGGCCAGCTCGGCGACCAGGTGGGCGCGGACCACCGCCGGGTCCGGGTCGTACAAGAAGCGGCGGACCGGCCCGACGGTTGCCTCGATCTCGCCCGAGCCGGTCAGCTGATAAGGCTGATAAGAGGGGACCCCTGCTCTACCGGAGGCGTTAAGAAGGGGCCCTTCCTTCAACACGGTCGCGCGGCGGGGCACCTCGGCCAGCGCGCCGCACCAGAGCGCCGCCTCGACCAGGTCGCCGTCCACGCTGACCCATTCGGCCTCGGCGCCCGCCGGGATCAGCCCGTGGTCCAGGCCGGGGGCCACCTTGACCACCGTGCGCGGCACCCGCTCGGCCAGCCCGGTGACGAAGTCCCAGGGCGGCGAGTAGGCGTTCGGGTCGAAGATCCGCCGTCCGGTGCCCGCCGCCCGCCGGGCCGGGTCGCAGAAGACCGCCTCCACCCGGCTGACGTCGAACGCCGTCGCGTCCCCGCACTCCACGGTGAACCACGCGCCCAGCCCGGCCGCCTCGGCGTTCGCGGCGGCCATCGCGGCGGTCACCGGGTCGGCCTCCACCCCGTACACGCGGATGCCGGCGCGGGCGGCGGCGAGCGCGTCCGCGCCGAGGCCGCAACCCAGGTCGGCGAGGGTGCGCACCCCGGCGGCGTGCAGGCGCGCGGCCCGCCGGTCGGCGACCACCCGGCGGGTGGCCTGCTCCAGCCCGGGGCGGGTGAGGAACATGCCGTCGGCCTCCGGCCCGAACTTGCCCACCGCCCGGCGGCGCAGCTCGGCCTGCGTCAGTGCCGCCGCCGCGAGTCCGGCCGGCACCCCGGCCGAGCGGAGCGCCGCCGCCGCGGCCAGCGGGTCGCCGCCGGCCACCCGGGCGGCCGCGGCGAGCGCGGCCGACCCCTCGGGGGTACGCAGGGCGGCGAGCTGGTCCAGATCCACGCGCCCATTCTCCGGCCCCGGCCGGACCGTCCGGACGGTGGTGTCAGCGCCGGACGGGGGTGGCGGCCACGAAGGCCCGCCAGGTCGCGGTTCGAAGGTGAACACCGGACCGGACGGGTCCTTGCTGTCCGGACGGCTCGGCGCCGGCGACACGAGGGGTGGCGGGTTGGCACTCTCCTTGACGGAGTGCTAGCCGAGGAATAACCTGCGAGTTAGCACTCTCGCCCTGAGGGTGCCAACGCCCGGGCCCGGTGCCCGGGGGTTTAACGCCAGGCGGACCGGCACCCGCGACGACGGCCCCGCCCGGTGGCATGTGGCAGATTGACACTGGTCGGCCCCGGTCGACCGGTAACGAAACCAGTACCCCAGGAGGGTATGCCCGTGACTACCGCGACCAAGGTTGCGATCAAGCCGCTCGAGGACCGCATCGTGGTCCAGGCGAACGAGGCCGAGACCACCACCGCCTCGGGCATCGTGATCCCCGACACCGCCAAGGAGAAGCCGCAGGAGGGCACCGTCCTCGCTGTCGGCCCGGGCCGGATCGACGACAAGGGCAACCGCGTGCCGCTCGACGTCAAGGTCGGCGACACCGTTCTCTACTCGAAGTACGGCGGCACCGAGGTCAAGTACGCCGGCGAGGAGTACCTGGTGCTCTCCGCCCGCGACGTCCTCGCGGTCATCGAGAAGTAAGCAACCGATCAGTGTCGCTGCCCCGGTCCGGCTCGCCGGGCCGGGGCAGCGACGCTTCGAAGGGATATTGATGGCGAAGATCCTGAGCTTCTCGGACGACGCCCGGCACCTGCTGGAGCACGGTGTCAACGCCCTCGCGGACGCGGTCAAGGTCACTCTCGGCCCGCGGGGGCGCAACGTCGTCCTGGACAAGAAGTTTGGTGCGCCCACGATCACCAACGACGGCGTGACGATCGCCAAGGAGATCGAGCTCACCAACCCGTACGAGAACCTCGGCGCGCAGCTGGTCAAGGAGGTGGCGACCAAGACCAACGACGTCGCCGGCGACGGGACCACCACCGCGACCGTGCTGGCCCAGGCCATGGTCCGCGAGGGCCTGCGCAACGTGACCGCCGGGGCCAACCCGACCGGCCTCAAGCGGGGCATCGACGCGGCGGCCGGCAAGGTCTCCGAGGCGCTGCTCGGCAAGGCCGTGGAGGTCGCCGACAAGGAGTCGATCGCGCACGTCGCGACGATCTCCGCGCAGGACGCCACCATCGGCGAGCTGATCGCCGAGGCGATGGAGAAGGTCGGCCGCGACGGTGTCATCACCGTCGAGGAGGGCTCCGCCCTGACCACCGAGCTTGAGGTCACCGAGGGTCTCCAGTTCGACAAGGGCTTCATCTCGCCGAACTTCGTCACCGACGTGGAGGGGCAGGAGGCGGTCCTGGAGGACCCGTACATCCTGATCACCACGCAGAAGATCTCGGCGATCGAGGAGCTGCTGCCGCTGCTGGAGAAGGTCCTCCAGAACAACAAGCCGCTTCTGATCGTGGCCGAGGACGTCGAGGGCCAGGCCCTGTCCACGCTGGTGGTCAACGCGATCCGCAAGACCATCAAGGTCTGTGCGGTGAAGGCCCCCGGCTTCGGCGACCGCCGCAAGGCGATGCTCCAGGACATGGCGATCCTGACCGGCGCCGAGCTGGTCGCCCCGGAGCTGGGCTACAAGCTCGACCAGGTCGGCCTGGAGGTGCTCGGCACCGCCCGCCGCGTGGTGGTCGACAAGGAGAACACCACCGTCGTCGACGGCGGCGGCCAGTCCGCCGAGGTCGCCGACCGGGTCGCCCAGATCCGCAAGGAGATCGAGGCCTCGGACTCCGAGTGGGACCGGGAGAAGCTGGCCGAGCGGCTGGCGAAGCTCTCCGGCGGCATCGCGGTGATCAAGGTCGGCGCGGCCACCGAGGTCGAGATGAAGGAGCGCAAGCACCGCATCGAGGACGCCATCGCGGCGACCAAGGCGGCGGTCGAGGAGGGCACGGTCCCGGGTGGCGGTGCCGCCCTGGCCCAGATCCTCCCGGTGCTCGACGGCGACCTGGGCCTCACCGGCGACGAGAAGGTCGGCGTCTCGATCGTGCGCAAGGCGCTGGTCGAGCCGCTGCGCTGGATCGCCCAGAACGCCGGCCACGACGGCTACGTGGTGGTGCAGAAGGTCGTCGGCCAGGACTGGGGCAACGGCCTCAACGCGGCCAACGGCGAGTACGTCGACCTGGTCAAGTCCGGCATCATCGACCCGGTGAAGGTGACCCGTAACGCGGTCGCCAACGCCGCGTCGATCGCCGGCCTGCTGCTCACCACCGAGAGCCTGGTGGTGGAGAAGCCGGAGAAGGCCGAGCCGGCCGCCGCCGGCGGCCACGGCCACGGCCACGGCCACGGTCACCAGCACGGCCCGGGCTTCTGATCCCACGCCTACGGCCTGAGTCAGGGCGCACCGCCTTCCCGGCGGTGCGCCCTGATCCGTATCTGGTTACGGAACGCTGACGTGGTTGGCGGCCGCCCGGTCGGCTCGACAACACTGGTCGGCGTGAGCAGCATCTCCCGCGGCCACGCCGCGCTGGCCGGGGTCACCGCCGCGGCCGTGGCCATCGGCGCCGCCGAACCGGTGGCCGTCCTCACCGGACCCCGATCCGCGCCGCTGATCGCGGTCGGCGGGCTGGTGGTCGACCTGGTGCCCGAGTCGCTGAAGCATCTCGCCATCTCGCTCTTCGGCACCCACGACAAGATCGCCCTGCTGATCGGGACCGGGGTGCTGCTGGCCGCGTTCGCCGCGCTGCTCGGCGTGCTGGCCGCCCGGCGGCTCCGGATCGGCCTGGCCGGCATCGCCGCGTTCGCCGCCCTCGGGGTGGTCGCCGCGCTGACCCGGCCCGGCGCGGGCCCCGCCGCGGCACTCCCCGCGCTGGTCGGGGCGGCACTGGGCGGGCTGACGCTGTGGCTGCTGCTGGCCGGTCCGCTGGCCCCCGACCTCTGGTCCTGGTCCCCGCCCACCCCCGCGGGATCCGGCGCGCCGGCCGGTCCCGCCGGGCCGACCGCCCCGGCCGCGCCCGCCGAACCCACGTCGGCCGGTCCGGTGGGCGGGCCCGAGGTCCGGCCGGGGGAGCCGGCACCCATCGGTGCCCGGGCGGCGGGTCGGCCCGGGGAGCGCGGGGACGAGGCCGACCAGGAGGGGCGGCGGCGGTTCCTGACCGGGGCGGGGGCGCTGCTGGGCGCGGCGGCGGTGGCCGGGCTCGGCGGGCACTGGCTCGCCGGGCGGCGCGGCGTCTCGGCGGCCCGCCAGTCGGTAACCCTGCCCACCCCGTCGGCCGCCGCGCCGGCGGCGCCGGCCGGCGCCGACCTGTCGCTGGCCCAGCTCGCCCCGTACGTGACCCCGAACAGCGGCTTCTACCGGATCGACACCGCGCTGGTGGTGCCGCAGGTGGACCCGGCGACCTGGCGGCTGCGCATCCACGGCCGGGTCCGCAACCCGATCGAGTTGAGCTTCGCCGACCTGCTGGCCCGGCCCATGGTCGAGCGGTACGTGACGCTGGCCTGCGTCTCCAACGAGGTGGGCGGGGACCTGATCGGCAACGCCCGCTGGCTGGGCGTACCGATCAAGGAACTGCTGGACGAGGCCGACCCGGAGGACGGCGCGGACCAGGTGGTCGGGCGCTCGGTCGACGGCTGGACCTGCGGCACCCCGACGGCGGTGCTCCGCGACGGGCGGGACGCGCTGCTCGCGGTGGGGATGAACGGCGAGCCGCTGCCGGTGGCGCACGGCTTCCCGGTGCGGATGGTGGTCCCCGGGCTCTACGGGTACGTCTCGGCGTGCAAGTGGGTGACCGAGCTGGAGCTGACCAGCTTCGCCGACTTCGACGCGTACTGGGTGCCGCGGGGGTGGGCGGCCCAGGGGCCGATCAAGACGGAGTCCCGGATCGACACCCCGGGCCCGCGCAACCGGCTCACCGCCGGCGCGGTCATGGTGGCCGGGGTGGCCTGGGCCCAGCACCGCGGCATCCGCCGGGTCGAGGTACGCGTCGACGGCGGCCTGTGGCGGGAGGCGACGCTCGCCCCGACGGTCTCGGTGGACACCTGGGTGCAGTGGTCGTGGCGCTGGGACGCCACTCCCGGGGAGCACACCCTCCAGGTCCGGGCCACCGACGCCGACGGGGTGACCCAGACCGCGCAGCGCCGTCCGGTCGCGCCGGACGGCGCCACCGGCTGGCACACTGTCAAGGTCGCCGTGCGCTGACGGGTCACCCCGCGGAATCCGGATATTCCGGGCCGGCCCCTCGTTAGCCTCATCCGGTGGAGGCGGGGCAGGGACGCAGGCGGTCGCTGATCCACGGCTACGGGACCGCCCGGCGGGCCAGCTGGCTGGAACTCTTCTTCGACCTGGTGTTCGTGGTCGCGGTGTTCCGGCTCGGCCAGCTGCTGCTGGACGATCCGTCGACGCGCGGGCTGTTGGTCTACGCCGGCCTGATCAGCACGATCTGGTGGTTGTGGTTCAGCTTCTCCTACTTCGCCGACCTGTTCGACGACGACCGTCCACCGAGCCGACTGGTGCAGCTCGCCGCGATGCTGGGAGTGCTGGCCCTCTCCGCCGCCCTGCCGAGCGCGAGCGCCGCCGACGCGGAGCGCTTCGCGGTGGCGTACGGGCTGCTGCTGGTGCTGCTCACCGCCGCGTACGGGGTGGTGGGCCGGATCGACGTCGAGGCGCGCGAGTTCTGCTGGTGGAACGCCGGCGGCTTCCTCTCCGCCGCCGTGCTCTGGTTCGGTTCGCTGCTGGCGCCGCCACCGCTGCGGTACGGGGTCTGGGCGGTCGCCCTGGCCGTCAACGCCGCGATCGCCGGGCCGCTGGCGTACGCCCTGGTGTCCCGGGCACCCACCCAGAAGTCGCACATGCCCGAACGGTTCGGCCTGTTCACCATCGTGGTGCTCGGGGAGGCGGTGCTGGCCGTCGCGAACGGTATCGACGCCAGTGGCTGGCAACCGAGCTCGGTGGCGATCGGCGTCGCCGGGTTCGTCATCGCCTGCGGGGTGTGGTGGGTGTACTTCCTCGCCACGTACGACAGCGAGGCGGGCAACCGGGTGCTGCGCGCCGGACGGCAGGCGACCGTCCGCAGCTACTTCTACGCCTACGGCCACCTGGTGGTCTACGCGGCGATCGTGACCGCGAGTGTCGCCGTCGAGCTGGCGGCGAAGGCGGCGGCGCATCAGGGACCCGGCCACGAGGTGGCCGCGCGGCTGCTGGGCGGCAGCCAGCTGGCGATGATGGCCGGTTGCGTCATCATCTACCGGGGGATCAGCCTGTCGGTCAGCCGGCCGGTCGCGCTGACCCAGGCCGGGCTGGCGCTCGTCGCGCTGGTGATCGCCCTGGCGGGGCCGCCGCCGCTGGTGGCGGTGTCGCTCAGCGCGGCGGCCTGGGTGGTGCTGGCGGTCGTCGAGCAGCGCTCCGCGTCGGGCCCGCGTCGGTGACCGCCGGAGCGCCGGGGGTGACCGGCCCTCGCCCGGTCGACGCCGCACGCAGGGCACGCGGCCCGCTCCACGGCATGCGGGAGCGGGCCGCGGCGGCCCGGCCGAACGAACTCAGACGGCGATGCGCCCACCGTCGACGGGCAGGATCGCGCCGTGCACGAAGCTCGCCCGGTCGGTCGCCAGGAAGATGATCGCCTCGGCGATCTCCTCGGCCGAGCCGGGCCGGCGGGCCGGGAGCGTCGTCGCCAACTGGTCGAAGTCATCGCCCATGCCGGCGGTGCCCTCGGTGCGGGTCGGGCCGGGGCTGACCGCGTTGACCCGGACCCCGTGCGGCCCGTACTCGGCGGCCCACGACTTGGTGAGCAGCACCAGCGCGGCCTTGCTGGCCCCGTACAGGCCCATCCCCGCCTGGCCGAACTCGGCGACCATGGTGGTCAGGTTGATGATCGAGCCCTCGCCCCGCTTCACCATCTCCGGGGCGAGCTCGGCGACCAGGAAGTACGGCACCTTCACGTTCAGCGAGAACACCTCGTCGAAGGTCTGCTCGGTCGTCAGCTCGGTCGGGCCGAACGGATAGATCCCGGCGTTGTTGACCAGGATGTCCACGTGGCCGGCCAGCTCCCTGGTCCGTGCGGCCAGCTTTCGGGCCGAGGCCTCGTCGCGCAGGTCGATGGCGACGAAGTCGGCCCGGCCACCGCTCGCCCGGATGTCGCGGACCACCTGGTCGCCCCGCTCGGCGTCCCGGCCGGAGATCACCACGTGCGCGCCGAGGTCGGCGAGCGCCTTGGCGGCCGCCCGGCCGATGCCGCTGTTGCCACCGGTGACCAGCGCCGACCTGCCCTGCAATGCTGTGCTCATCGTTCACCCACTTCTGTTCCGCAAAGCTGCGACTTCGGTCGGGGCTGTCCCGACCAGTAGGTGAAAGTCGGCGGGGGGATCGAGCTTTCCCGGCGAGTCGATGGCGTCACTTATGGCGGCCATAAGCGAACCGCCCGGCGGCCTAGCGGACCTGCTCCGGCCGCCGGATCTCCAGGGCGGCAATCAGCTGGCCGAGGTCGCGGCGGCGGGAGCTGGCCGGCCACACCGCCCAGGTGCGCCGGATCAGGGGATGCCCGACCAGTGGCGACCAGGTGACCGAGGCCGGGAGCGGCGGCGAGAAGTCGGGCGGCGCCAGCGCGAACGCTCCGCCTGCGGTCACGGCCGCGAGTTTCACCTCGGCGATCAGCTCCTGCCCTTCCGGTGCGGCGGGCCCGAGATCCAGCCCGTGACTGCGCAGGATCGCGGTGAGTTCGTCGTACCAGGCGGGGCTGCCGGAGCGGGGGAAACCGACCCAGTCCAGCCCGGCGAGCGCGTCGAGCCGGATCCCGTCCGGCCCGGCGAGCGCGGCGGCCCGGGTGGTGGCCAGCAGCACGCCCAGCCGCTCCTCGACGGCCAGTACGGCGTCCAGGTCGAGGCCGATCGGGTGTTCGCGGACCAGCCCGACGTCGAGCTCGCTCTGGCGCAGCGCGGTGAGCTGTGCCGCGGTGGACATGTGGCGGGCCTGGACCCGGGTATCCGGGTAGGCGGTGGCGAGGTCGGCGAGCGGTCTGGTCAGCAGGTCGGGAGGAAGCTCCAGCGGGATGCCGAGCCGGAGGAGGCCGCCGCCCGCCGCGGCGTGCCGGGTGACCGCGGCCACCGCCTGGTCGTACCGCGCGAGGACGGCGCGCGCCTCCGCCAGCAGGGTCATGCCCGGCTCGGTGGCCCGCACGCCGGTGCTGCCGCGGACCACCAGTTGCACGCCGAGCTGTCGCTCCAGCGCGTTCATGGTCTGCGACAGTGCGGGCTGACTCACATGCATCCGCCGTGCGGCCGCGGACAGGCTCCCTTCCTCGACGACCGCCACGAACGCCCGCATTTCCCGCAGTTCCACCGGCCCATCACACCACGCCCACCCGTGGCTCCCGGGCGGTCCGGGGCGGGCATATGCCGACGCCGCGCCCTACCGGGCGCGGCGTCGGGTTGGTCGGTGTCGGTGGATCAGGCGATCTTGCGCTGGTCCGGCACGGCGGTCTTGTGCGGCCGGCCGAGGCGGGCCTCCAGCCGGGCGACGTCCACCCGGGTCTGCCGGCGGTCGGCCAGGTCCTCCCAGCCGAGGGCGAGCAGGCGCAGCCGCTCCGCCTCGCTGAACCCGCCCCACACGCCGTAGGGCTCGCGGACCGACAGGGCGTGCGCGGCGCACTCGGCGCGCACGGGGCAGCTCCGGCAGACCGCCTTGGCGCCCGACTCGCGGCGCAGTCGCGAGGAGCCGCGCTCGCCGTCGGGGTGGAAGAACTGGGCGCTGTCCCGGCCCCGGCAGGCACCGAGCCGCTGCCAGTCCCACAGGTCGACGATGGGTCCAGGCAGCCTACGTACGTTCGACATCAGCACCCCTCCTCCCGCGCGGCACCGCGGAGAATCCTTTGTGGCGAGCTACCGGGCGGCGGGCCCGCGCGGGACGCCGGTTCCGGTCTGGACCCCTCGGTACCCGGGCTTTCCCGCGCTCACACATCTGTGATCGAAAACCTCGGACAACTAGCGGCATATGCCCCATCTGCCGGAAAAGTTCGGATGATTGCCCGGAACCTCCTCCCGAGCCGACGCCGTCATGGTCTGCTCTGAGGCGGAGAGGAGACCACTGTGCGTAGCGTTCTCGTGTGCGTTCGGACACCACTCGCGGCCCAGCATCTGACCTCCGCGGCGGCGCGGCTCGGGCTGTCCGGCGTCCTGCGGACCGCCGTCTCCGATCCCGAGGTGATGTTGCGGCTCGCCGAGCGGCCGGTCGATGTGATCCTCGCCGACACCGCCCTCACCCGGCCGGACAGCGCGGGGTTCGTCCGCCGGGTGCTCGCCCGGGCGCCCCAGGCCGCCGTGGTGCTGCTCGGCACGGAGGAGTCCGAGGCGGCGGCCGCCACCATCAACGCCGGGGCGCGCGGGCTGATCCAGGGCGCGGACCACGACCTGACCAGCGCGGTGGCGAAGGCCCTGCTGCTGCTCGCCGCGCCCGGACGGGCCACCCGGAACCGGGTGACCGACCCGGCCCGGGACGCCGCCGCGGTCGGCGGACCGGTCCGGTCGGCCGCGCCCGGGCGCACCCCGAGCGGGTCGACGCCGGCCTGGCCGGCGGGGGCGGCGGAGGGGCCTGGCAACGCGCCGACCATGGTGCCGGTGCAACGCGGGGACGACCCGGCCGAACCGACGGCCGGTGAGCCGGAGCCGACGCCGGCGACCACTGCGCCGCGCGCGGGCTCCCGGGGCCCCCGCAGCGCGATCGGGCTCACCGAGCGTGAGCTCCAGGTGCTGCTCGGCATGGCCGAGGGGAAGAGCAACGCGGAGATCGGCCGGGAGCTGTTCGTCTCGGAGGACACGGTCAAGACGCACGCCCGGCGGCTCTTCCGCAAGTTGGGCGCCCGCGACCGGGCGCACGCGGTGGCCGCCGGCTTCCGTGCCGGCCTGGTCGCCTGAGCGCCGGTCAGTCCCCGGCGGGGGTCTCGTCCTCGGTGCCCTCGGTCAGGGTGTCGTGCACGCCGTCGGCGTAGCCCCGGGCGTAGTCCCAGCTGACGTAGTGGTCCGGATCCGGGTCGTAGGCCGGCTCGTGCACCCGCGGGCGACCGGAGTTGAGCAGGTGCCGCAGGTTGCCCCGGAGGAGGTCCCAGTCGAAGTAGTGCGGCTCGCGGCAGTCCTCGCACTCGATGACCAGGCCCCGGACCCCGATCGGCTGGAGCAGCGCCTGGTAGATCTCCAGGTCGGCGAGGTCCTCCAGGACGTCCTGCCGCTCGACCTCGGTCAGCGGGTCGAGCGGGTCGTCCTCGCGCGGGTCGTGCAGGCCGGCGGCCGGATCGGCCGGGTCGCCGTTGAACGGGTCCATGGGCTCGTCGTGCACCCCCTCACCGTAGTCCCCGACGCGCCGGAAAGTCCGCCCCAGGGGACTGCGTGTGGCACGGCCTGCCGGGGCCCGCCGCTGCCGGGGGCGGCGCAGCTCAATGGGTACGATGAAGCGACGCGCCGTCACCTCGGTGCGCGCCGGTGCCCGCGCGCGCCGCCTCGCTGAAGCCCGTCCGAACAGCTCAGGGGAGCAATCGTGGAGAATTCGCCCAGCACCGAACTTCTGGCCGGCGTTGACGGCGGCGAGCTGGGTGGTCACCTGCCCGAGCTGCCCGCCGGCTCGGCGCGGGTGGTGCCGCTCGGGCTGACCTTCGACGACGTGCTCCTCCAGCCGGGCGAGTCGGACGTGGTGCCCAGCCGGGTCAACACCCGCACCAAGCTCACCCGCAACATCGAGCTCAACATCCCGCTGCTCTCCAGCGCGATGGACACCGTCACCGAGGCGCGGATGGCGATCGCCATGGCCCGCCAGGGCGGCATCGGCGTGCTGCACCGCAACCTGTCGGTGGAGGACCAGGCGCTCCAGGTGGACCTGGTGAAGCGCTCCGAGTCCGGCATGATCACCAACCCGGTGACCGCCAGCCCGGACGACACCCTGCGGGAGGTCGACGCGCTCTGCGGCCGCTACCGCATCTCCGGCGTCCCCGTCATCGACGGGCAGGGCCAGCTGGTCGGCATCGTCACCAACCGGGACATGCGCTTCGTCTCCGAGCCGGCCACCCCGGTCCGCGAGATCATGACCCGTACCCCGCTGGTCACCGCCCCGGTCGGGGTGAGCAAGGACGAGGCGCTCGCGCTGCTGCGCCAGCACAAGGTGGAGAAGCTGCCGATCGTCGACGACGCGGGCAAGCTGCGCGGGCTGATCACCGTCAAGGACTTCACCAAGAGCGAGCAGTACCCGAACGCCACCAAGGACTCCGCCGGCCGGCTCCGGGTCGCCGCCGCGGTCGGGGTGGGCGAGGACGCGTACAAGCGGGCCCGCACCCTGGTCGACGCGGGCGTCGACGTGCTGATCGTGGACACCGCGCACGGCCACCAGCGGGCCGTGCTGGAGATGGTCGCCCGGCTCAAGAAGGACGTCGCCATCGACATCGTCGGCGGCAACGTCGCCACGTACGCGGGCGCGAAGGCGCTGGTCGACGCGGGCGCGGACGGCGTCAAGGTGGGCGTCGGCCCGGGCGCCATCTGCACCACCCGGATCGTCGCCGGGGTCGGCGTGCCGCAGATCACCGCGATCATGGAGGCCGCCCGGGCGGCCCGCCCGGCCGGCGTGCCGGTGATCGGCGACGGCGGCATCCAGTATTCCGGCGACATCGCCAAGGCCCTGGTCGCCGGCGCCGACGCCGTGATGCTCGGCAGCCTGCTGGCCGGCTGCGAGGAGAGCCCGGGCGAGCTGATCTTCATCAACGGCAAGCAGTACAAGGCGTACCGGGGCATGGGGTCGCTCGGCGCGATGCAGTCCCGGGGCCAGGGCAAGTCGTACTCGAAGGACCGGTACTTCCAGCAGGACGTGCTCGCCGAGGACAAGCTGGTGCCCGAGGGCGTCGAGGGCCAGGTGCCCTACCGCGGCCCGCTCGCCCAGGTCGCCCACCAGCTCATCGGCGGGCTCCGCGCCGCGATGGGGTACGTCGGCGCCGAGAGCATCCCCGAGCTGCACCGGCGCGGCCAGCTCATCCGGATCACCGCGGCCGGGCTCAAGGAGAGCCACCCGCACGACATCCAGATGACCGTCGAGGCGCCCAACTACCACTCCCGCTGACCCACCACCCCCAACCACCTGGAGTCCCCCATGCGTGACGTGGTCGAGATCGGGCTGGGCAAGACCGCGCAGCGCGGCTACCACCTGGACGACATCGCCATCGTGCCGAGCCGTCGCACCCGGGACGTCGACGACGTCTCCACCGCGTGGCAGCTCGACGCGTACCAGTTCGGCATCCCCTGCGTCGGGCACCCGTCCGACGCCACCATGAGCCCCACCTCCGCGGTGAAGCTGGGTCAGCTCGGCGGCCTCGGCGTGCTCAACGTCGAGGGCCTCTGGACCCGCTACGAGAACCCGACCAAGGTGCTCGAGGAGCTGGCCGGCCTGGACGAGGAGGCCCGGGCGACCAAGCGCCTCCAGGAGGTCTACGCGGAGCCGATCCGGCCCGACCTGATCGCCGAGCGGGTCCGCGAGCTGCGGGCCGGCGGCGGCACGGTGGCCGTCCGGGTGTCCCCGCAGCACACCCTCGCGCTCGCCCCGGTGATCCTCGACGCCGGCGTGGACATCCTGGTCATCCAGGGCACGATCGTCTCCGCCGAGCACGTCTCCACCACCGACGAGCCGCTGAACCTCAAGGAGTTCATCGCCGACCTGGACCTGCCCGTCATCGTCGGCGGCTGCACCGACTACAAGACCGCGCTGCACCTGATGCGGACCGGCGCCGCCGGCGTGATCGTCGGCATCGGCGGCGACGACTGGTCGACCACCGAGTCGGTGCTCGGCATCCGGGTGCCGATGGCCACCGCCATCGCCGACGCCGCCGCGGCCCGCCGCGACTACCTGGACGAGACCGGCGGCCGGTACGTGCACCTGATCGCCGACGGCGACATGCAGACCTCCGGCGACATCGCCAAGGCGCTCGGCTGCGGTGCCGACGCGGTGATGCTCGGCGAGCCGCTCTCGCTCTGCGAGGAGGCCCCGGCCGGCGGCGCCTGGTGGCACTCGGCGGCGAGCCACCCGTCGCTGCCGCGCGGCGCGTTCGAGGTGGCCGGCGAGCCGCTCGGCTCGATGGAGAAGCTGCTCTTCGGGCCGGCCGACGAGCCGGAGGGCCAGCTCAACCTCTTCGGCGGCCTGCGCCGGGCGATGGCCAAGTGCGGCTACCGCGACCTCAAGGAGTTCCAGAAGGTCGGCCTGGTGCTCGACCGCTGAACCGTCGGCGACCGGGCGACGGCGCGGGTGCGGGATTTCGTCCCACCCGCGCCGTCGCGCATCTAGGCTCGGCGGATGACACGGGGGTGGCGCTGGTCGGCGGTCGCGCTGGCCGTCGCGCTGCTGGCCGCCGGGTGCACGGGGGACGACGGTCGGTTCCGTCCCGGTGCGGCCGACGCGGGCGACCCGTACGTGCCCGGGGCCGGCAACGGCGGCTACGACGTCGACCACTACGCGCTGAAGGTCCGCTACGACCCGGCCGACGACCGGCTCACCGGCCAGGCGACCATCACGGCCACCGCCACCACCGGGCTGTCCCGGTTCCACCTGGACCTCGCCGGCCTCACCGTCGACCGGGTCCGCGTCGACGGCGCCCCGGCCACCCAGCGGCGGGACGGCAACGAGCTGGTGGTCACCCCGGCGCGCGGCCTGCCGGCCGGGAAGCGGTTCACCGTCGAGGTGGCGTACGGCGGGGTGCCGCGGTCGCTGCCCAGTGGGGAGCTGGGCGACGGTGGCTTCCACGCCACCCCGGACGGCGCGATCGCGCTCGGCCAGCCGGAGTCGGCGAGCACCTGGTACCCGGTCAACGACCACCCCTCCGACAAGGCCACCTACGACCTCGAGGTGACCGTGCCGGACGGGCTCGCCGCGCTGAGCAACGGGGTGCCGAAGGGGCGGGACAGCCGGGCCGGCTGGACCACCTGGCGCTGGGCCGAGGGCGCGCCCATGGCCAGCTACCTGACCACCCTGGTGATCGGGAACTACCGGGTGTCGACCGGCACCCATGCCGGGAAGCCGCTGGTCACCGCGGTCGCCGCCGGGCTGCCCGCGGACGGGCCGGAGGCCGCCTCGGTGGCCCGCACCGGCGAGATCGCCGACTTCCTGGCCGGCCGATTCGGGCCGTACCCGTTCGACGCGTACGGCGGGATCGTGGTCGCCGACGGCCGGATCCGGTATGCGCTGGAGACCCAGACCCGCCCGGTCTACGGGCCGGGCTTCTTCCGCGGCGGCCGGCCGAACCCGACGGTCGTCGCGCACGAGCTGGCCCACCAGTGGTTCGGCGACAGCGTGTCGCTGGCCCGGTGGGGGGACATCTGGCTCAACGAGGGCTTCGCCACGTACGCGGAATGGCTCTGGGACGAGCACGACGGCGGCCCCACTGTCGCGCGGGCCTTCGCCGAGCGCTACGCGGCGACCGACTGGACCAGGCCGACGGTCGACCCGGGCCGGGCGGGGATGTTCGGCGACGCGGTCTACCAGCGTGGTGCGCTCGCCGTGCACGCGTTGCGCCGCGCGGTCGGCGACGAGACCTTCTTCCGGATCCTGCGCGGCTGGCTGGCCGAGCGGCGGAACGGCACCGCCACCACCGCCGACTTCGTCGGCTACGTCGAGCGGGTGGCCGGCCGGCCGCTCCGCCCGCTCTTCGACGCCTGGCTGGCCGGTGCCACCGCGCCCGCCCTGCCGTGATGCGGGCGTGACGGTCGGTCGGTAGGCTGCCGCGGGCGGAGCGGCCCGCGTGGGTCCGCTCGCCCGCCAGGGAGGGATCGAGGCGATGACGCTGGCGCGGCGGAGCGGACGACGACTCGGGCTGCTGGTCTCCGGCGTGCTGCTGCTCAGCGGCTGCGGCGCCCCCGCCGCCGAGCGGGCGGCCACCACGTCCGGCGCACCCACGCCGACGGCCGCGCGCAGCTTCGCGCCCGGCGCGCCCGGGGTGGGCGACCCCTACTTCCCGAGCTACGGCAACGGCGGGTACGACGTCGCCCACTACACGGTCAAGGTCCGCTACGACCCGGCGACCGACCGGCTCGCCGGCACCACCACGCTGCGCGGCACCGCCACCACCAACCTGTCCGCGTTCAACCTCGACCTGGCCGGGCTGACGGTGCGGTCGGTGACGGTGGACGGGGCCAAGGCCCGGCACGCGCGCACCGGCGACGAGCTGGTCGTCACCCCGGCGGTCGGCCTGACCTCGGGCAACGGCTTCGTCGCCGAGATCCGGTACGACGGGGAGCCGGCCGCCCTGAAGAACGACGTGCTCGGCGAGGGCGGCTGGCTGCACACCTCGGACGGCGCCATCGCGCTCGGCCAGCCGGAGTCGGCGAGCACCTGGTTCCCGGTCAACGACCACCCCTCCGACAAGGCCGCCTACGACTTCGAGATCACCGTGCCGAAGCAGCTCACCGCGGTCAGCAACGGGGTGCCGACGGGGCGGACGGTCCGGGGTGGCTGGGCCACCTGGACCTGGTCCGAGGGCGCGCCGATGGCCAGCTACCTCGCCACGGTGGTGATCGGGAAGTTCCGGGTGACCACCGGGGAGCACAAGGGACGGCCGGTGTTCAGCGCGGTCAGCACGAAGGTGGCCGCCGGGGCGCCGGACCGGTCCGTCGCGCGGACCATCGAGGTCGCCGACTACCTGGAGAGCGTCTTCGGGCCGTATCCGTTCGACGCGTACGGCGGGGTGGTGGTCGCCGACGACCGGGTCCGGTACGCGCTGGAGACCCAGACCCGGCCGGTCTACTCGGCCGGCTTCTTCCGGCAGGGCGAGAACACCGGCGTGGTCGCGCACGAACTGGCCCACCAGTGGTACGGCGACAGCGTGTCGCTGGCGAAGTGGCAGGACATCTGGCTCAACGAGGGGCTGGCCACCTACGCCGAGTGGCTCTGGGCCGAGCACACCGGCTCCTCGACCGTGCAGCGCACCTTCGACCAGACGTACACGACCGCACCCGGGCAGGTGTGGCGTACCCCGCCCGGCAAGCCCGGGGTGTCGAACCTGTTCGGCCGGTCGGTCTACGAGCGGGGCGGGATGACGGTCCACGCGTTGCGGGTCGCCGTCGGCGACACCGACTTCTTCTCCATCCTGCGGAGCTGGGCGGCGGAGCGGAAGAACGGCAACGCCACCACCGCCGACTTCGTGGCCCTCGCCGAGCGGGTCTCCGGCAAGAAGCTGGGCAAGGTCTTCGACTCCTGGCTCTACGGGACCGAGCGGCCGGCCCGGCCGAAGCCGCTCTGACTCAGGTCTTCACCCGCAGCGACGGGTGGGCGGCGAGGAACCGGTCGGCGGTGCCGCCGCGCAGCGCCGCGAGGAACTGCCGCCCCACCGGGCGGAGCTGTTCGCCCCGGTACGACCCGCCGCTGCCCACCGCCCCGCCGGGGAGCCCGACCAGCACGAAGCCGTCGGCGGGCACCCCGCTCAGGGCGTACGCGAAGTCCACCAGCTTGCGCCCGCCGCCGACGTACACCAGGGTCCGGCCGAGCGCGGCCACCACCTGCTCGACCCGGTCCGGGTCCCGGGCCAGGCCCTGGTCCAGGATCTTCCGGGCCAGCGCCCGGATGAGCTGCTGCTGGTGGCGCTGCCGGGTGTAGTCACCGCCGGCGGTGTAGCGCTGCCGGGCGTAGTCCAGCGCCTGCCAGCCGGTCAGGTGGCGGTTGCCCTTCTCGTAGACCATCTGCGGTCCGGTGTACGTGCTGCCGGCGCGGTCCCGGTAGCGCCCGTCGGGCCGGCGGTGGATCGAGGCGACCCGCTGGTCCACGTAGAGGTCCACCCCACCGAGGGTGTCCACCAGCTTGTCGAAGCCGCCGAAGGTGATCACCGCGCCCGCGTCGATGCGCAGCCCGGTGTACCGGCTGACGGTGGCGCGCAGCAGCTCGTACCCCTGGGCGGTGCTGGGGTGCGCCTTGTCCCCGGGGACCCGGCTGCCGTAGCTCATCGCGTGGGTGAGCTTGGTCCGGCCGCCCGGGTAGCCGGACTTCGGGTAGGCGGGGATGTCCACCACCAGGTCGCGGGGGAGGGAGAAGAGGTACGCCCGGCCCAGCCCGGCCGGCACGTGCAGCACCAGCACCGCGTCGGCGTGCGGCTCCCAGCCGGGCACGCTGACCCGGGTGTCGACGCCGACGAGCAGCAGGTTGAGCGGGCCGGTGAGGTCGGCGCCCGGCGGCGGGGTGGGGCTGGCCGGGCTCGGCGTCGGGGTCGACGGGCCGGGCGATCCGGTGGGTGCGGCGGAGCCGGCGATCGGGGCGGGCGACGGGCGGGACACCAGCCGGGCGGTGACCACCGCGCCGGCGGCGACCAGCAGGACGGCGACCAGGGCGGCCAGCCCCAGCGGCCAGCGTCGTCTCGTCATGGGTTTCTCCTTCCCCCGTGTGACTCGACGCGGTAGGGGGTGCCACAGGTTGCAGTGACAGGAATCCCGGGCCATCGAGCGCTCTGCATGATCCGCGAAAAACTCGTGCTGGCGCTATAGCTACTCGTCGGTAATGATGCGTTCATGGTGCGGTACGACGTGGTCGTCATCGGGTCCGGCTTCGGTGGCAGCGTCACCGCGCTCCGCCTCGCCGAGAAGGGCTACACCGTCGGCGTGCTGGAGGCCGGGCGGCGCTTCGCCGACGACGAGTTCCCGGAGACGTCCTGGCGGGCCCGGCGTTTCCTGTGGGCCCCGAAGCTCGGCTGCTACGGGCTGCAGCGGATCGACCTGCTGCGCTCGGCCGACCGGAAGGCCGGCGGCGGGGTGCTGGTGCTCTCCGGCGCCGGGGTGGGCGGCGGATCCCTCGTCTACGCGAACACCCTCTACGAACCCCTCGACGCGTTCTACGCCGACCCGCAGTGGCGGGACATCACCGACTGGCGCGACGAGCTGGCCCGCCACTACGACCAGGCGAAGCGGATGCTCGGGGTCACCACGTACCCGATCGTGACCGGCGCGGACCGGGCGATGCGGGCGGTGGCCGAGCGGATGGGGGTGGCGAACACCTTCCACGCGACGCCGGTGGGAGTGCACATCGGCCGGCCCGGCGAGCGGGTCGCCGACCCCTACTTCGGTGGGGTCGGGCCGGAGCGGACCGGCTGCAACCACTGCGGCTCGTGCATGACCGGCTGCCGATACGGCGCGAAGAACACCCTGGTCAAGAACTACCTCTGGCTGGCCGAGCGGCTGGGCGTCCAGGTCCACCCGCTGACCACGGTGACCGCGGTCCGGCCCGCCGCCGGCGGCGGCTACGACGTGCACACCACGCGCACCGGCGCCTGGGTGCGCAAGCGCCGCCAGGTGGTCCACGCCGACCAGGTGGTCTTCGCCGCCGGGGCGCTGGGCACCCAGCGGCTGCTGCACGAGATGCGGGCCACCGGCGCGCTGCCCGGGCTCTCGCCCCGGCTCGGCGAGCTGACCCGGACCAACTCGGAGGCGATCCTCGGCGCCTCGGTCGGGCCGCGGCAGGCCCGGCAGCGCGGGCTCGACTTCACCCAGGGGGTGGCGATCACCAGTTCGTTCCACCCCGACCCGCAGACCCACATCGAGCCGGTCCGCTACGGCAAGGGCTCCAACGCGATGGGGCTGCTCCAGTCGCTGCTGGTCGACGGGGGTCCCCGCCGGGCCCGGCGCTGGCTGGGCAGCATCGTCCGGCAGCCCGGGCTGGCCGCCCGGATGCTCTCCGTCCGCGGCTGGTCGGAGCGGACCGTGATCGCCCTGGTCATGCAGTCGGTGGACAACTCGCTCACCACCCGGTTCCGGCGGGGGCTGTTCGGCCGCCGGCTGGTCTCCGGCCCGGGCCACGGCGCCTCCAACCCGACCTGGATCCCGGCCGGCAACGAGGCGGCCCGGCTGCTCGCCGAGGAGATCGACGGGACGCCCGGCGGGGCGCTCACCGAGCCGTTCAACATCCCGATGACCGCGCACATCCTCGGTGGGGCGGTGATCGGCGCCAGCCCGGAGCGCGGGGTGGTCGACCCCTACCACCGGGTCTACGGCCACCCGGGGCTGCACGTGGTGGACGGCGCGGCGGTCTCGGCGAACCTCGGGGTCAACCCGTCGCTGACCATCACCGCGCAGGCCGAGCGGGCCATGTCGTTCTGGCCCAACAAGGGCGAGGAGGACCCGCGCCCGCCGCTCGGCGCGGCGTACCGGCGGCTCGACCCGGTCCCGCCCCGTGACCCGGCGGTGCCGGCGCACGCGCCCGCCGCCCTGCGGTAAGGAAGGGCCCCTTCTTAACGCCTCCGGTAGCGCAGGGGCCCCCTGTTAACACGCTCACGTCGGCTCACCGCCAACCCGCGCCCGGTCCGGCGGTGACTGTCGGTAGGCTTGCTGCACATGAGCACGCCTCGCCCCGTCCTCGTGGTGGACTTCGGAGCCCAGTACGCCCAGCTCATCGCGCGCCGCGTCCGCGAGGCGAAGGTCTACTCGGAGATCGTCCCGCATTCCATGCCGGTGTCCGAGATGCTGGCGAAGAACCCGGCCGCGATCATCCTCTCCGGCGGCCCGTCCAGCGTCTACGCGCCGGGCGCCCCGCAGATCGACGCCGGCATGTTCGAGTCCGACGTCCCGGTCTTCGGCATCTGCTACGGCTTCCAGGCGATGGCCCAGGCGCTCGGCGGCACCGTGGCGAAGACCGGCAACCGGGAGTACGGCGGCACCCCGCTGCACGCCCGCCCGCAGGCCGGTGTGCTGCTCCGCGACCTCCCCGACGACCTGCCGGTCTGGATGAGCCACGGCGACTGCGTCACCGAGGCGCCGACCGGCTTCACGGTCACCGCCGAGTCGGCGGGCGCGCCGGTCGCCGCGTTCGAGGACCTGGCCGGCCGCCGGGCCGGCGTGCAGTTCCACCCGGAGGTGGGGCACACCGCGCACGGCCAGGAGATGCTGGCCCGCTTCCTCCACGACATCGCCGGGATCGAGCCGACCTGGACGCCCGAGAACATCATCGACGAGCAGGTGGCCCGGATCCGGGAGCAGGTCGGCGACAAGGAGGTCATCTGCGGCCTCAGCGGCGGCGTCGACTCGGCGGTCGCCGCGGCGCTGGTGCACAAGGCCGTCGGCGACCAGCTCACCTGCGTCTTCGTCGACCACGGCCTGCTCCGCGCCGGCGAGGCCGAGCAGGTCGAGAAGGACTACGTGGCGGCCACCGGCATCAAGCTCAAGGTGGTCGACGCCCGGGAGCGGTTCCTCGGCGCGCTGGCCGGGGTGACCGACCCGGAGCAGAAGCGCAAGATCATCGGCCGGGAGTTCATCCGGGTCTTCGAGGCCGCCGCCCGGGAGATCGCCGTGCACGGCGACGTGGAGTTCCTGGTCCAGGGCACCCTCTACCCGGACGTGGTGGAGTCCGGCGGCGGCACCGGCACCGCCAACATCAAGAGCCACCACAACGTCGGCGGCCTGCCGGAGGACCTGAAGTTCGCCCTCGTCGAGCCGCTGCGCACGCTGTTCAAGGATGAGGTCCGCGCGCTCGGCCTGGAGCTGGGGCTCCCCGAGGCGATGGTCTGGCGGCACCCTTTCCCGGGCCCGGGCCTGGCCATCCGGATCATCGGCGCGGTCGACGAGGAGCGGCTCGCCGTGCTCCGCAAGGCCGACCTGATCGCCCGGCAGGAGCTCACCGCCGCCGGGCTGGACCGGGGCGTCTGGCAGTTCCCGGTGGTGCTGCTGGCCGATGTGCGCAGCGTCGGCGTGCAGGGCGACTTCCGCACCTACGGCCATCCCGTGGTGCTGCGCCCGGTCTCCAGCGAGGACGCGATGACCGCCGACTGGTCCCGGCTGCCCTACGAGGTGATCGCCAAGATCTCCACCCGGATCACCAACGAGGTCGCCGAGGTGAACCGGGTGGTGCTGGACGTGACCAGCAAGCCGCCGGGCACCATCGAGTGGGAGTGACCCGGCCTCAGGTCGCCGGCGGCTGAGGCGCGGGCCGGGGCGCCGGCTCCGGCGTCGGTCCGGCCTGCGGCGCCGGTCCGGCGGTCGGCTGTGGCGCGGTCGGCGGGACCGGCGGCCAGCCCGGTGCGGTGCCCGCCGGGTGCGGCCAGGCGGGTGCGCCCGCCGGCTCCTCCGGCATCAGGAACCACATGATCGGGTACGCCAGCGCGGCGAGCCCGCCGGTGAGCAGGGTGGCCACGGCGAAGACCACCCGGACCAGGGTGGGGTCGACGGCGAAGTAGCGTCCGACGCCGCTGGCCACCCCGGCGATCATCCGGTCGGTGACGGGTCGGCGGAGCTGCTTGTACGGGGCATGAGGGGTGCTGGTGTAGGTCATGTCCCCACGGTCCCGCGCGGCACGGCCGACGACCTCGGTGACCGCCCGGACTCCTACCCTGATGGATCCCTGAGGTGCCAGCCAAGTGTCAGGAATCTGACTCTTTTCGATGGAGGTAACCGGCGCCGGGGAGAATTTCCTCCCGTGACCACCTCGCTGGAGCCGCTCCGCAGGATCGCGGCATACGCAGTTTGTGCTGATTCCGCCGGCCGAGTGTTGCTGGTCCGCGCATCGGAGCGCTCCGGCACCCCCGGCGCCTGGTCGCTGCCCGGCGGGGCGGTCGACCACGGTGAGGACCCGAACCACACCGTCGTGCGGGAGACCGCGGCGGAGACCGGCCTCTCGGTCGCCGTGTCCGGCCTCCGCGACGTGATCGCCGACATGCGGGCGCTGCCCGAGCGGGGCATCACCATCCACACCGACCGCCTGCTCTACACGGTCTCGGTGCGGGGCGGGACGCTCGGCGACCGGGTCGACCGGCCGACCGACCTGGCCCGCTGGTTCACCCTCGACGAGGCCCGGGAGCTGCCGCTGCGCTCGTTCACCGCGCGCGCCCTGAGCCTGCCCACCGCCACCGGCGACATCGTGCCGGAGGAGGTGCCCGAGTTCCCGTCGTTCTACGCCGTCCCCGGCCCCGACGGGCTGCACCGGGCGCAGCGCTTCGCCGCGTACGCGGTGGTGACGGATCCGGAGGAGCGGGTGCTGCTCACCCGGGTCTCCGACGGCTACCCGGGCGCCGGCTGCTGGCACCTGCCCGGCGGGGGCACCGACTACGGGGAGCAGCCGGGCGCCGCGCTGATCCGGGAGCTGGTCGAGGAGACCGGGCAGACCGGCCGCCTGGTCGAGCTGCTCGGGGTGGCCAGCCACCGGGACGCGGCCTCGCTCGGCCCGGAGGGCTACCCGATCGACTGGCACGGCGTACGCGCCTTCTATCGGGTGGTCGTCGACCAGCCGGCCCCGCCCACGGTGGTCGACGTCGGCGGCTCCACCTGCGAGGCCCGCTGGTTCCGCCGGGAAGAGCTTGGCGCCCTCCCCACCGACCGCCTCACCGAGGTGACCGCCGAAGCCGTGCACGCCGCCCAGCTCATCTGACCCACCCCCGAGCACCCCGCAGCCGCCGTTGATCATGAGGTTGGCCGCTAACCTCATGATCGACGGGAGCGAGGCGGCGGCGAGCGGGATGACGAGGGGTGTGCGGTGGAGGAACGGCGGCGGATCGGGGCGTACGGGGTCCTCCGGGATGAGCACGGGCGGGTGTTGTTGGTCCGCGGGTCCGCGGTGGCGGACTTCCCGGGCGTCTGGCAGCTCCCCGGAGGCGGGCTCGAGCACGCCGAGCACCCCGAGCGCGCCGTGGTCCGCGAGTTCGCCGAGGAGACCGGGCTGACCGTCCGGGCGGCCGGGCTGCGCGCCGCGGTCGCCGACGTCACCCGGTACGCCGACCTCGGCGTCGCCCTGCACACCGACCGGATCGTCTTCGACGTGGTGGCGACCGGCGGGACGCTGCGGGACGGACCGGACAACACCACCGACCTGGCCCGGTGGTGCGCCCTCGACGAGGCGCCCACCCTGCCGCTGCTGCCGTTCACCGCCGAGGTGCTCGGCCTGGCCGTCGACCCGCTGCCGGAGAGCGCCGTCCGGCGGGCCCGGGAGCCGTTCCCGCCGCTGCCGACCGACCGCCGCCAGCGCTTCGCCGCGTACGGGCTGGTCACCGACCCGGCCGACCGGGTGCTGCTCACCATGATCGCCGACGGGTACCCGGGGGCCGGGCAGTGGCACCTGCCGGGTGGTGGCACCGACCACGGAGAGCAGCCGGCGGCCGGGCTGCTCCGCGAGCTGGTGGAGGAGGCCGGCCAGCTCGGGCGGGTGGTCGACCTGCTGGCCGTGGACAACCTGCACAACCCGGCCGCGCTGGGCCCGGAGGGGCGGCCGCTGGACTGGCACGGCGTCCGGGTGATCTACCGGGTCCGCGTCGACGCCCCCACCGACGCGGTGGTGACCGAGCTCGCGGGCGGTTCCACGGCGCGGGCCGCCTGGTTCGCCCCGGAGCAGGTCGGCGTCCTGCGGATGACCGACGTGGCGGTCCGGGCAACCGGACAGCGGGGCAGGTAGCGCCCGCTCGCCGAGCCGGCGTGGGGTGCCTCCGGTACAGTCGGGAGTTGGGGTTGGCCGAGGAAAACGGGCGATGAGGCCCGAGATGGGAATAAGTGAGCAGTTCGCGCGGTTAAGGGAGTTATAAGTACCGCCGGCAGCTATCGCCAAGCCCCTATCCCCTGTGCAATGGTGTACTCCGCAAAACGGGCTGCCGGACCAGAGAGGTCCGGCACGAGACAGCCGGACAGCCGCCCCGAGGCGGTCACCCGATCCGGTGATGGAGGAAACGTGCCGAGAGCCCCATGGCGCCGGCGTCGTACGACTGACAGTCCGCGCCCCGCAGGGCGTCGCTGGGCGGGCCGGTTGCGCCGCAGCAGCACGTTCGCCCGCCAGGTGCTGCTGGTCCGGGTGGGCCGCCGGGACGGCGCCGCCGCGACCGCGACCGACCTGGTCACCCCCGACCACCGGTGGAGCGACCGCCAGCGCCGCCGCTACGGCCGGTTCGACGCCGAGGTGGAGGCGGTGATGCCGGTCAGCCCGGCGCTCGCCCCGGTCGCATCGGTCGACGAGGCGCCGGCGATGTCGATCCCGCTGCTGCCGGGCGAGCGGACCACCGCCCGCCGGGCCAAGTTCGCCCTGGTCAACGCCTGCACCCTGAGCAGCCTGATGCTCGGCATGCTGGCCATCTTCCTGGCCATGCAGGGCGAGGTGCGGTCCGCGGCGCTCTGCCTGATCGCCTGCGTCGCGTTCGACGGCCTGGACGGCGCGCTCGCCCGCAAGCTCGGCGTGGCCAGCCCGTTCGGGGCCCAGATGGACTCGCTGGCCGACATGTGCTCGTTCGGTCTCGCCGCGCCGGTCGTGGTCTACGCCTCGCTGGCCGGGTCGGTCCCGCCGGCGGCCGCCGCGGTCGCCTGCGCCCTCGTCGCGGGCTGCGCCGCGATCCGGCTCGCCCGGTTCAATGTCTCACCCAAGGACGGGCGCTTCTTCTGCGGCGTACCGACCACCATGGCGGCGGCCGTGCTGGCGCTGACCGTGGCGATCGGGCTGCCGGTCTCCGGCCTGGTGATGGTCGGCGGGGTCGCCCTGCTCGCCTTCGCCATGGTCTCCAGCTTCCCGTACGCGAAGCTGGCTCGGCTGGTGAAGCTGCCGCCGTGGATCTGGCTGGCCCCGGTGGTCGGCGCGCTGGTCGACATCCGGCTCACCTTCGCCCTGGTGGTGGTGGGCTACCTGGTCAGTGGCCCGGTGCTCTGGCTGCACCAGCGCCGCACCGCCTGACCCGTACCAACGAAAAGGGGCGCCGCGACGAGCGGCGCCCCTTTTCGCAGCTGCGGGATCAGACCCAGCGGGCGATCACCGTCGCACCACCGACCACCTTGTCGCCCGGGCCGACCAGCGGCTCGGCCGCCGTCGCCGGCAGGTAGACGTCGGTGCGCGAGCCGAACCGGATCAGGCCGAACCGCTCACCCTTCGCCAGCAGCGCGCCGACCGGCGCCCGCTGCACGATCCGCCGGGCGATCAGGCCGGTCCGCTGCGCGACCACCACCGTGCCGTGCTCGGTCTCCAGCACCGTGTACGCCGCCACGTTGTGCTCGGCGTCCGGCTTCATGGCGTTGACGAAACCGCCGTCCGCGACGAAGTAGTCGACCACCTTGCCGGCCACCGGGGCGCGGTTGACGTGCACGTCCAGCACGGAGAGGAAGACGGCGACGCGCAGCCACTCCGCGTCACCGAAGCGCTCGTCGTGCAGCCGCTGCACCGAGAGGACCTGTCCGTCGGCCGCGGCGACCACCGCCGACGGGTCCTCCGGCACGTCCCGCTCCGGGTCGCGGAAGAACGCGGCCACCGGCGCGGCGGCCAGCGCCGGGAGCAGCCACAGCTTCGACTTGGGCCGGGCCACCCGGGCCAGCGCGGCCAGGCCGAGGCTGATGCCGGCCGCGGCGACGCCGTTGGAGTCGATGTGCATGCTCCGGGTCAGCGGCACGCTCGACGGGCGGTACGCCGGGGCGAGCTTGGCCGCCAGCGCCGCGCCCGCCGGGGTGAAGCGGAGGTGGTGCACCCGCACCGGCGGGGAGTTGCGCAGCACCAGGTCGGTGCGGACCCCGTGCAGCACGCCCTGCCGGTCCAGTTCGGCGCCGGCGCCCTCGGTGCGGAACACCGGTGCCGCCAGGCTGAGCACCGCGCCGTCGGTGAGGTACTTCGACAGGCCGTCGACGGCCACTCGGGCCTCGTCGGCCGTGCCGGTGAACGGCTCGGCGGCGATGACCACCTCGGCGGCGTCCGCCTCGGCGAGGGTGTCGGCCACCCGTACCCGGTCGGCGACCCAGCGGCCCTGGGCCGTCACGTGCTCGCGGAGCGCCGCCGCGGAGGAGCCCTCCGCCGGGACGACGGTGAGCCGGTCCCCGGGGAGCAGCGCGTCGACCGCCGCGGCGAGCACCGCGGAGTCCGGGGTCGCGCCGACCAGCAGGCCGGCCTTCGGGTCGTTGCGCCGGGCGAGCTCGGAGACGAGGGCGCGGGCGGCGCGCTCGCCGATGCGGACCGGGCCGGACAGGCCGGGGGTGCGCACGGCGGGAGACTGGGTCATGTCGGACGGGCTCCTGACGGTAGCGACGGGACGCGGCGGGACCGCCACGGCGACCTGGCCGGCCGGGGCCGCGCACGGGGTGGGCCGGCCGGCGGAGGCGGGATCTCCACCAGCCAGCATAGGCGGCGCCGCCGGAGCGCCGCACCGCCCGTGGTCAGCCCGGCGGACGCTCCCCGGGGCCCGGCTCGTCCCCGTCCGTGCGCCGGTCGCCGGCCGGCCGCTCCGGCGGGTCCGCGACCGGCAGCTCCCGGGTCACCGGCTCGCTGCCGAACGGGCGGTCCTCCCGCGCCGCGACGAGGTCGTCGCTGACGGCGTCGGTGGCCCACTCGTCGGCCTCCCGGGCGACGGGACCGCCGCTGGTCGGGGTGCCGTCCACGTAGGGCGCCGCGACGGTGGCCTCCGGCTGCTGGTCGGCGGCCTCCCGCTCGGGGTGCCGCCCGGAGCGCAGCGCGCCGACCAGGCCCAGCAGCCCGACCACGATTAGCGCGCCGGCCAGGAACCAGCCCACCGGGGGCAGGGTGAGCCCGAGGATCCGGGCCAGCAGCCACCAGAGGGCGAGGGCCAGGAAGACCAGCCCGAAGGCGAACGACACGAGGTCGGTGCGGTGGGCCTTCACCGGGTCACCTCCAGGTTGCCGGCGTTCATGTGGACGAGCAGCCGCAGGGTGCCGCCGCCCGGGCCGTCCGCGCCGAGGTCGGTGCTCTCCCACTGGCGGCCGTTGAGGCCGCCGCTGTGCCGGCCGAAGACGGTGGCGTCACCGGCGTTCACGTCGGCCACCGTGGTGACGTCGACGTTCGGCGGTACGACCACCGTGGCCTGGCCGAAGTTGACCTCCACGGTGATCTGGGTGTCCTTCTTGTCGAAGTCGACCGCGCGCAGGTCCAGCACCGAGTCCCCGAAGTTGTTCTGGTAGCGGACCGCCAGGTCGCGGTAGTCGACCGGGGCCCAGGTGACGTCGCCGTCGATGCCGCGTACCCGGTCGTAGGACTCGGCCACGGTGGCGATGCCGAGCGCCGCCGCGGTCACCAGGCCGAGGGCGATCAACCAGCGGGCCCGGCCGAACCAGGTGCCCACCAGCAGCCCGAGCCCGATGGTGGCCAGCGCCGCGGCGAAGTATCCGGCCGCGCCCACCGGGAAGACGTCGAGCAGGTCGAGCATGGCCACCACGCCCAGCGCCAGGAAGATCAGTGAGAAGGTCACCGCGCCGAGGGCGGAGCGCTCCCTGGGCCGCTTCGGGGCGCGGACCGGCCGGGCCGGGGCCGCCGGCGCGGGCGGGTACGGCCTGGCGTACGGGCCGTGCGGGGCGAAGGGCGGCCGGTAACCGCCCGGCGGCAGCGGTGCGGTGACCGGCGACGGCGGTCGCGCCGAGACCGGCTCCCCGAGCGGGGCACCCGTGGTCGGCGTGCCCGGCCAGCTCGGCTGCGCGACGGTGGGTTCGGCCGGCGGCGGGACGACCTGCCCGGTCTCCGCCCAGGCCGGCTGCGGGGCCGTACGCTCCGCGCCGGACCAGACGACGCCGTCGTCCGCGGGTGGCACCTCCGCCACCTGTGCGGTGGCCGGGGCCGGCGGCGCGGCGGCGGGCGGTTCCGCGCTCGCGCCGGCCGGAGCGGCCGTCCGCCAGGCGGTGCCGCCGGCGGTCGCCGGGGCGGCGCCGGACCAGGCCGGGCCGGCGGTGGGGCCGGCCGGTGCGGTGGCGGGACCGGGCGTCGGCCAGCCGGCCGGCGGCACCGGACCGGGCGCGGGCTGCCCGGCCACCGGGTTGCGGGGGTCGCGGTTGAGCAGCAGCGCCCCGCCGATCAGGATCACCGCGCCGAGCAGGATCGCCCGGAACGCGTTGGTGACCACGTAGCCGAAGCCGACCGCGACCACGATGCTGAGCACGATCACGGTGACCGGGGACATGCTCGACCGCCCCCGCCCGAGCATCGACTCCACCGGGGAGGCGGTGTCGCCCTCGCCGGGGATGATCAGCCAGGCGGTGACGTACACCAGAATGCCGATCCCGCCGAAGAAGCCGAGCACGGCGAGGAGCACCCGCCAGAGCACGGGGTCGGTGTTGGTGGCCCGGCCGATCGCCGCGCAGACGCCGGCCAGGTACCGGCCCTCGCGGGGACGGACCAGCCCGTACCGGGAGGTGAAGCCGGCGCCGCCGGGCGGCGGGCCGTACCCGGCCGGGGCCGCGCCGGGGTACGGCGGGGAACCGGCGGTCTGCGCGCCGGGCGGCGGGGGCGCCGCAGGGTCGGCGGCGGTGGGCGCCGGCCCCGGCGGTGGGGGTGGCGGTGGCCCGTCCTGTGCTGCCGCCCCGGGGCGGGGCGGACGGGCAGCTTCCTCGGTCATGCCTCCGATCCTGCTGCCCCGGTCGCCCGAGCGTCCTCAGGACCCGACCCTGACGCCACCCTGAGATCCCGGAGACCCGAATGTCGGGGGCGTCCCCGTGGTCGGGACGGGTTCGCCCGTGTGACGATCGGGGCGGTGCCGGCGGAGACCGGCCCGCACCGCCGTCCCTCGACCCGGGAGCCTCCGATCAGCAGCACCATCACCCCCCACCCGCCGCGGCTCTACCGGGCCACCGAGCACCGGTTGGCCGCGGGGGTGGCCGCCGGCCTCGCCGAGCACCTCGGCATCTCGGTGCTCCGCGTCCGGATCGCCTTCATGGTGCTGCTCGGGCTGAACGGTCTCGGGCTGCTGCTGTACGCGGCGTTCTGGGCGGTCGTCCCGCCCCGGCCCGGCGACACCGCCGTGCCGCCCCGCCGCGACCTCGGGCAGCTGCTGCCCTTCGTGGCCATCGGGCTCGGCGTGCTCATGATCCAGGTGATGGCCTTCCATTCGGTCGGCGCGGCCGGCACGGCCGGCTGGCTGGTCGCCATCATCGCGGTCGGCGCCGGGGTGATCTGGCACCAGTCCGCGCCGGAGCGCCGCCGGCAGTGGGGCGGGTCCATGCCGGTGCCCTGGCTGGGCGTGGTGGTGGAGGAGAGCGACCGGCGGGCGTTCGTGCTGCGCTTCATCGGCGGCGGGGTGCTCGTCGCCGTCGGCATCATCGGCGTGGCCGCGGTCTACTCGCCGGCGCAGAACTTCGACGCCGTGCTCAACGGCGTCATCTTCGCGCTGGTCGGGCTGGCCGGGGTCGGCGTGGTGACCGGCCCGGTGCTGTGGCGCACATGGAACCAGCTCCGCTCGGAGCGCGAGGGGCGGATCCGGGAGCAGGAGCGGGCCGAGCTGGCCGCGATGGTGCACGACCAGGTGCTGCACACCCTCGCCCTGATCCAGCGCAACGCCAGCGACGTCAAGACGGTGCAGCGCCTGGCCCGTGGTCAGGAACGGTCGCTGCGCAACTGGCTCTACAAGCCGACCGCCTCGCCCACCGAGCGCTTCGCGGCCGCGCTGGAACAGGCCGCCGCCGAGGTGGAGGACACCTTCGCGATCACCGTCGAGGCGGTGGTGGTGGGCGACCGGGAGACCGACGAACGGGTCGGCGCGCTGGTCGCCGCGGCCCGCGAGGCGCTGGTGAACGCGGCCCGGCACGCCGGGGTACGCACCGTGTCGCTCTACGCCGAGGTGGAGCCGGACCAGGTCAGCGCCTTCGTGCGGGACCGGGGCAAGGGTTTCGACCCGGATACCGTGGAGGATCATCGGCACGGCGTCCGGGGCTCGATCATCGGGCGGATGAAGCGGCACGGCGGCCGGGCGGAGATCCGGTCCGGCCCGGGGGAGGGGACGGAGGTCCGGCTGATCCTGCCGATCAGCGGCACCGGCTCCACGGCGGAAAGGGACAGATGACCATGGCCGAGCAGGGACCCGTCGAGCCGGCGGCGCCACGGGACGGGCGGCTGCGGGTGTTCCTCGTCGACGACCACGCCATGTTCCGCGCGGGCGTGCGCGCGGAGCTCGGCGCGCACGTCGAGGTGGTGGGTGAGGCGAGCACGGTGGCCGAGGCGGTCACCCGGATCGCGGCGACCCAGCCCGACGTGGTGCTGCTGGACGTGCACATGCCGGACGGTGGTGGCCGGGCGGTGCTGGAGGCGATGCGGCGTACCCACCCGCAGGTGCGGTTCCTGGCGCTGAGCGTCTCCGACGCGGCCGAGGACGTGATCGGGCTGATCCGGGCCGGCGCCCGGGGGTACGTCACGAAGACGATCTCGCCCGACGAGCTGACCGACGCGATCCGCCGGGTGGCCGACGGGGACGCCGTGTTCAGCCCCCGGCTGGCCGGGTTCGTGCTGGACGCCTTCGCGGCCCGCCCGGACGCGCCGGTGGCCGATCCGGAGCTGGACCAGCTCACCAACCGGGAGCGCGAGGTGCTCCGGCTGCTGGCCCGGGGGTACGCGTACAAGGAGATCGCGAAGGAGCTGTTCATCTCGATCAAGACGGTCGAGACGCACGTCTCGAACGTGCTGCGCAAGCTCCAGATGTCGAACCGGTACGAGCTGTCCCGGTGGGCGGCCGACCGCCGGCTGGTCTAGCGACCTCGCGGGACGCGGTCCGGGTGATCGGTTCCGGTCACCCGGTCACTCGGTGCGGAACACGGTGAACGCCTCGGCCATCCGGCCGGCGGGGAGCCCCGCGTTGTCGGCCATCGTGGTGAGCCGGTCCCGGACCCAGGTCTCCACGTCCAGGTGCGCGGTCTGCGAGCGGTGTGCCCGCATCGCGGCGATCTTGCGGTCGACCTGGTCGGTCACGTCGACGACGTGGTCCGGCGCGGGGCCGCCCGCATACCAGATCTCCCGGACCACGCACGGCTCCAGCCCCTCGGCGAGCAGGTCCGGGAAGACGAAGCGGTTGCGGGAGTCGGGGTAGACGGCGCAGGTGGTGGCCTCGCCGACGGCCAGGTGGTCGGGGTGGCTCGGGCCGGCGAGGTGTTCCCAACGGCGCAGCGGCGAGCTGGTCAGCACCCGGTCCGGCCGGAACCGGCGGATCGCGGCGGTGATCTGACGGCGCAGCTCCACGCTGGGGGCGATGATGCCGTCGGGGTGGCCGTCGAGGAAGGCGACCCGGTGCACGCCGACCGCGGCCGCCGCGGCCCGCTGCTCCGTCTCCCGCCGAGCGGGCATCGCCGCGCGCGGGGTGTCGTCGAAGCCGCCGCTGTCCCCCCTGGTGACGACCAGATACGCCACTTCGATACCCTCATCCACCCAGCCGGCGATGGTGCCCGCACAGCCGAAGTCGACATCATCCGGATGGGCAAAAACGGCGAGGGTCCGGCGGACGTCGGTCAGCACCGGGGCGGAGGCAGGAAAGCTCACAGCGCCTGAGCCTACGCGCCCGGTCTCGCGCGGTCTGGTCGTGTCTTACCTGTTCAGAGCGGTACGACCGGCGCGTTTCATGATCTTTTCTCAAGTATCGGCAACGTGGCGGCCAACTAACGGCTTGATAACGGCACCTTCACGGAAAGGGCCGGTGAGTGTCACAGTGGCAGCACCTCACCCCCGGTGTGGGGCACCCCGTCGGGCCCACCGACCACGTGACGCCGCCTCCGTGCGACGGCGCGTGGCCGTCGACCCTGCGCGGTGTCTGTCGCCGAGGGTGCGGTGCCCGGCGGATCGGTGCCCCTGGGGTGTCCCGATTTCCTCTGCGGTAAACCGACGACCCGTGGTTCGGGTCGGCGGTGGTGTCACCCCCCAGACGTGCGTGAAACCCACGACGGAACCAGGTTAGAAAGAGGAGGCCCCTCGGAATGAGAGTCTCGAAGCGGGCGAGCGGCGCGCTCGCGGTGGGCGCGGCGTTCGCGCTCATCGCGTCCGGCTGCTCCAGCGGGAACAGCGGCGACGGCGGCGACGCCGGCGCCAGCTCGGACGGCGCGATCGTCGTCGACGGCGGCCAGCCGGAGAACCCCCTGGTTCCGGCGAACACCACCGAGACCCAGGGTGGCAAGGTCATCGACTGGATGTTCACCGGTCTGGTCGAGTACCCGAACAACGGTGGCGCTCCGCAGAACGCGCTGGCCGAGTCGATCGACACGACCGACTCCAAGGTCTTCAAGATCAAGATCAAGCAGAACACCAAGTTCCACGACGGCACCACCGTCAAGGCCGAGAACTTCGTCAAGGCCTGGAACTGGGCTGCGTACGGCCCGAACGGCGCGCAGAACGCCAGCTTCTTCTCGGACATCCAGGGCTTCGGCGACACCTACACCGAGGACCCGGACGGCCCGGACGGCCCGCAGAAGGCCCCGGAGCCCAAGGCCAAGGAGATGTCCGGCCTGAAGGTCATCGACGACTGGAACTTCGAGGTCACGCTCTCCGCGCCGACCGCCGTGTTCCCGACCAAGCTCGGCTACAGCGCCTTCATGCCGCTCCCGGACGTCTTCTTCACCCAGAAGCCCGAGGAGTTCGGTAAGAAGCCGGTCGGTAACGGCCCGGTCAAGTTCGTCTCGTGGCAGGACAACGTCGAGATCAAGCTCACCCGCTTCGACGACTACAACCTGCGCGACAAGATGAAGATCAAGGACGTCACCGTCAAGCTGTACCAGGACGACACGGCGGCCTACAGCGACCTGGTCTCCGGCAACCTGGACTTCCAGCAGCAGGTCCCGGTCTCCTCGCTGGCCGGTGACAAGTGGAAGAGCGACCTGGGCGACCGGGCGATCTCGTCGACCACCCCGTCGACCGGCATCATCGCCTTCCCGATCTACGACCCGAAGTTCAAGAACCCGAAGCTCCGGGCCGCGATCTCGCACGCCATCGACCGGCAGCAGATCACCGACAAGATCTTCTTCGGTAACCGCAAGCCGGCCGACAGCTGGGCCAACCCGCTGACCCCGGGCGCCGAGCCGGGCAACTGCACCGCCTGCAAGTTCGACGTGACCCTGGCGAAGCAGCTGCTCCAGGAGGCCGGTGGCTTCACCGGTAAGCTGACCCTGTCGTACAACGCGGACGCCAGCCACAAGGAGTGGATGGAGGCCGTCGCCCAGCAGATCAAGACCAACCTGGGCATCGACGCCGTCGCCGTCGGCGTGCCGACCTTCGCGGTCTTCCGGGCCAACATCAACGCCTACAAGATGACCGGCGCCTACCGGGCCGGCTGGCAGCAGGACTACCCGGACGTGGAGAACTGGATCAACCCGCTCTACGTGACCGGTGGCTCCTCGAACGACGGCAAGTACAGCAACACGCAGGTGGACGCCCTCGCCAAGGAGGCCTCGTCGGCCCCCAGCCTCGAGGACGCGCACAAGAAGTTCGCTGAGGCCGTCAAGCTCATCGACCAGGACGTCCCGGCCATGCCGATCTACTTCGGTGGCCAGCAGTCCGGCCACTCCGAGAAGATCAAGAAGATGGAGCTGACCAACGTCGGCGAGATCGACATCACCTCGGTCGAGCTCTGATCCGAACGGTCTGACCCCGGGTCGGGCTCGCCTACCGGTGAGCCCGACCCGGGGCCGTTCCGCGAGGGGGTGTACAACAAACCCCTCGCACGTTTGTCACCACCGTGTCGGCCGTCCGACGCGCCCCCTGTCTGGAGGACCACCCCATGGGCCGTTATCTCTTGAGACGGCTGCTGCAACTCGTGCCGGTGTTCATCGGCACGACGTTCCTGATCTACTGGCTCGTCTGGTCGGTGCCCGGCGACCCGTTCGCCGGCAAGTGCGGCGACCGCGGTTGCCCGGACAACTTCCGGGCGATGATGACCGAGAAGTACCACCTCGACCAGCCGATCTGGGTGCAGTACGCCAGCTACATGAAGAACCTTTTCCAGGGTGACTTCGGCACCACGTTCAGTGGTCGCCAGATCAGCGACATCATCCTGACGTCGTACCCGAACACCCTGAAGCTGGCGGTGGTGGCGCTCACCATCGAGGCCGTCATCGGCCTCAGCGCGGGCGTGCTGACCGGTCTCCGGCGCAACGGCTTCCTGGACAACCTGGTCCTGATCTCCACCCTCTTCCTGATCGCGCTGCCGGTCTTCGTCATCGGCTTCGTGCTCCAGTGGCTGTTCGGCGTCAAGTGGGGGATCGTCCACCCGACGGTCTCCAACGAGATGCGGATCTCCGAGTTGATCCTGCCCGGCTTCGTGCTGGGTAGCGCCTCGATGGCATACATCGCCCGGGTGGCGCGGACCAGCATCGCCGAGAACCGGCGGGCCGACTACGTCCGCACCGCCATCGCCAAGGGCCTGCCCATGCGGCGGGTGGTGGGCGTGCACCTGCTGCGCAACTCGCTGATCCCGGTCGTCACCCTGCTCGGCACCGACCTCGGTGCCCTGATGGGCGGCGCCATCGTCACCGAGGGCATCTTCAGCATCAACGGCATCGGCCGCCAGGTTCTCCGGTCGATCGTCACGAAGGAGAGCGCTACCGTTGTCTCCATCGTGGTGGTCCTGGTGATGGTCTATCTCCTGATGAACCTGCTGGTGGACCTGCTCTACGCCGCCCTGGACCCGAGGATTCGCTATGAGTGACCCGAGTACCGCGTCGATCGTCTCGACGCCGCCCGCGACCATGCCGTCCGAGGCGCCCGTCACCGGCCTGCCGGAGAGCGCCCAGAAGCAGCAGAAGCCGCGCAGCCTGCTCGGCGACGCCTGGCGCGACCTGCGCCGCAAGCCGCTGTTCTGGATCTCGGCGGCGTTCATCGTGCTCTTCGTGCTGATGGCGGCCTTCCCCTGGGTCTTCACCTCGGGTGACCCCGTCAACGGCTCGCTGGACCGCAGCCGGGTGGAGCCGTCCGGGTCCGCCTGGTTCGGCTACGACGTGCAGGGCCGGGACGTGTTCGCCCGGACCATCTACGGTGCCCGTGCCTCGATCATGGTGGCCCTGCTGTCCACCATCGGCACCCTGCTGATCGGCGGCACGATGGGCATCATCGCCGGCTACCGCGGTGGCTGGGTGGACGCCCTGCTGTCCCGGGCCGCGGACATCTTCTTCGGCCTGCCGTTCGTGCTCGGCTCGATCGTCATCCTGACCACCTTCAACGGTTCGGGCACGGACAACGGCGAGTGGACGATCATGGGGCTGGTGATCATGTCGCTGACCGTGCTGAGCTGGCCGGTGGTGATGCGGCTGATGCGCTCCTCGGTGCTGGCCACCAAGGAGGCCGACTACATTGTCGCCGCCCGGGCCCTGGGCGCCGGTACGGGTCGGATCATCCTCAAGCACCTGCTGCCGAACTGCCTGGCCCCGCTGCTGGTCTACGGCACGATCATGGTCGGCTCGTTCATCGGCGCCGAGGCCACCCTGTCCTTCCTGGGCATCGGCCTGAAGACCCCCGTCGTGTCCTGGGGCATCATGATCAGCGAGGCGCAGAACTACATCCGGGTCTCGCCGTACCTGCTGTTCTTCCCCGCCGCGTTCCTCGTCACCGCCGTGCTGAGCTTCGTCATGCTCGGCGAGGCGGTCCGCGAGGCCCTCGACCCGAAGCTCCGATAGGGGAACTGAGTTGTCCGACATTCTCGTGTCCGAGCAGTCCGCGCCGGGCGCCGACGGATCCGGTCGCCCCTCGGGCCGGCTGCTGGAGGTCGACGGCCTCCGGGTCGAGTTCCGCACCCGGGACGGCGTCGCCAAGGTCATCAACGGGGTGACGTACCACGTCGACGCGGGGGAGACCCTCGCCGTGCTCGGCGAGTCCGGCTCCGGCAAGAGCGTCACCGCGCAGACCATCATGGGCATCCTCGACACCCCGCCCGGCTTCGTCACCGGCGGCCAGATCCGCTTCCACGGCAAGGACATGCTCAAGATGTCCGCCGAGCAGCGGCGAAGGATCCGTGGTGAAGGCATTGCGATGATCTTCCAGGACTCGCTCTCCGCCCTCAACCCGGTTTTCACCGTCGGTTTCCAGATCGCCGAGCAGTTCCGCATCCGCCGTGGCATGAGCCGCGCGGACGCCAAGAAGCGGTCGATCGAGATGCTCGACCAGGTCAAGATCCCGAACGCCAAGGGTCGGTACAGCAACTACCCGCACCAGTTCTCCGGCGGCATGCGGCAGCGCGCGATGATCGCGATGTCGCTGGCGCTCGACCCGGAGGTGCTGATCGCGGACGAGCCGACCACCGCGCTGGACGTGACCGTGCAGGCCCAGATCATGGACCTGCTCGGCGAGCTCCAGCGGGAGCGGCAGATGGGCATGATCCTGATCACCCACGACCTCGGCGTGGTCGCCGACGTCGCGGACCGGATCGCGGTCATGTACGCCGGCCGGATCGTCGAGGAAGCCGATGTGTACGACCTGTACGCCAAGCCGGCGCACCCGTACACGCTCGGCCTGCTCAACTCGATCCCGCGGATGGACGAGAAGGGCCAGGAGCTCCGGACGATCAAGGGCCTGCCGCCGAACCTGATGAACATCCCGCCGGGCTGCCCGTTCAACCCGCGCTGCCCCATGGCGCAGCCGGTGTGCCGGGAGCAGCTGCCTCCGCTGCTGCAGATCGGCAGCGGCCGGGCCAGCGCCTGCCACTTCGCCGAGGAGCTCGTGAGCCGTGACTGAGAACATCATCGAGGTCCGTGACCTGGTCAAGCACTACCCCGTGACCCGGGGCATCGTGTTCAAGAAGACCATCGGGCACGTCAAGGCGGTCGACGGCGTCTCCTTCGGGCTCAAGGCCGGCGAGACGCTCGGCGTGGTGGGCGAATCCGGCTGCGGCAAGTCGACGCTGGCCCGGGTCCTGATGAACCTGGAGAAGCCGACCGCCGGTCAGGTGCTCTACAAGGGGCAGGACATCTCCAAGCTCCGGGGGGCGGCGCTGCGGCGCCTGCGCCGGCAGATCCAGCTGGTCATGCAGGACCCGTACACCTCGCTGAACCCGCGGATGACGGTCGGTGACCTGATCGGCGAGCCGTTCGAGATCCACCCGGAGGTGGCCCCGAAGGGGTCCCGCCGGAGCAAGGTCAAGGAGCTGCTCGACCTGGTCGGCCTGAACCCGGAGCACATCAACCGCTACCCGCACCAGTTCTCCGGTGGTCAGCGGCAGCGCATCGGCATCGCCCGGGCGCTCGCCCTGCGGCCCGAGATCATCGTCTGTGACGAGCCGGTGTCCGCCCTGGACGTGTCGATCCAGGCCCAGGTGATGAACCTGCTGGAGAAGCTCCAGGCGGAGTTCGGCCTGTCGTACGTCTTCATCGCCCACGACCTGTCGGTCGTGCGCCACCTCTCCGACCGGGTCGCCGTGATGTACCTGGGCAAGATGGTGGAGGTCGGCACCGAGGACGAGATCTACGAGCGGCCGACGCACCCGTACACCCAGGCGCTGCTGTCGGCGGTGCCGGTGCCGGACCCGACCCTGCGGGACAACAAGGCGATCATCCGGCTCACCGGTGACGTCCCCTCCCCGGTGAGCCCGCCCTCGGGCTGCCGGTTCCGCACCCGGTGCTGGAAGGCGCAGGACATCTGCGCCCAGGAGGTGCCGCTGCTGCAGATCCGGCGCTCCTCGGACCACCCGAGCGCCTGCCACTTCGCGGAGCGGCGCGAGATCGTGCCGACCCACGAGGCGGCCTGATCGAAACGGACCGCCTGCCGGCGTCAGCGTGACGCCGGCAGGCGGTTCGCCTTATCCGGGGGGTGCACGGTCACCCGGCCGATCGTTCCGGGTGGCCCGGCCGCCGTCAGGACGCTCAATCCGAGCGGCTGGTCCGGTGTGGTCCGCGCGTGGATGTCGCGGACACCGACCGGAGCGTCCCGATCGGCTTCACCAGGGCGACGATGTCCTCTGCCGCCGTGATCAGGATGCCGAGGATCAACCCGCCGGTGCCGGCCAGCAGCGCGTACGGGACCTCGGCTGTGCCTTCGCTCAGCGCACCGATCAGCCCGAGCACGGCCGCGAGGATCAGCACCAGGTTCCGTATCACGTGCGGCATGCCCAGCGGGACCCTGGAGGCGCCAAAGCATCGGCAGGGGGCGCGGTTGCCGCGCGAAACGGCCAGTCCGATCACGACGGTGAAGGCCAGGAGCAGGCCGGCCGCCACCGCGAATCCGGCCGCACCGACGGCCCGCACCGGAACGAGCAGCAGCAGGGCGACGGTCGTCTCCGTCGTCACCGCGGCAACCGCCACCGGCCGCACCAGCGAGGCAGGCACCTGCCTCAGCTGGTGCAGTGACTGAACGAAGCTGAGCCAGGCGGTCTTCCCGGAGGCCTTGTTGAACGCCGCCACGACGAAGACCGCCGCGAGGAGTAGCCGGCACGTCACCTCCAGATACCGCACGGAGGGAATCTATCCGTTCGGCCCCAACGCAACAACCTGCTACCGGTGCCGGATTCGCCGGCTGCCTCGCGGTGCGATCCGCCGAAGCCATCGCCCGCCGACGACGCTCAGCTGGCCACCGTTACCGCCGGCGACGAAGGTGCGCGGTTCAACCTGGCCCGGACTTCCGCGGCCCGGGCATGGCCCAGCGCGGTCAGGATGGCCAACGCCTGGGTCCAGTAGGCGCGACCGGCATGCGGGTCACCGGCCGCGCGGCAGGTGTCACCCAGCCGCGTCAGCGACATCGCCTCCTCGAACCGGTCAGCCGTCTCCTGGAACCGCGAGACCGCCCGCTGGAAGCAGCGTGCCGCGGACCCGTACCGGCCCAAGCCGTAGCTGGCGTATCCGATGCTGTCCCAGACGTGCCCCTCCCCCCGCCGGTCGCCGAGGCGCTGGTACAGCCGCAACGACCGGGTGCAGTACGTCAGCGCGCGCCCGTGGTCGCCGAGCAGCGCGTGGCACCAGCCGACCGCGTTCAACGCCTTGGCCTCGCCCGGCTGGTAGCCGACGACCTCGTAGAGACCGAGCGCCTGCTGCAGGTGGGCGAGCGCCTCCCGGTGACGACCCTGCCGCTCACAGCAGTCAGCCAGGCTCATCATCGTCGTGGCCAGGCCGGCATCGTCTCCCAGCGCCTCGTAGCGGACCAGCGCCTCGCCCAGCTCACGACGGGCATCCTCGGGCCGGCCCAGGCGCAGGTATGCCCGGCCCAGGCCACGATGCGTGCGGGCCCGCACCGACGAGTCCCCCAGCCGTTCGGCCGCGGCCAGCGCGGCTCGCTGGACGTGTTCCTGCTGGGTCCAGTAGGCCCGACGGTCGAGAAAGGCGGTCAGGTGCCACGCCAGATCGCACACCGCCTGGTCGAAGCCGGCCTCGACCGCTTGGTCGATGAGCGCGAACAGCGCCCGGTACTCCATTGTGAACCAGGCGAGCGCGGCCTCGACGTCGGCCGGCGGTTCGCTGTCGCCGGAGTGCCCGGTGGCGTCCCGCACAGGCGTGCGGCCCGGGTCGACCGGGGGCCCGGGCGGCACCGGGCCGCCGGGAAACCGGTTCGGCGTGATCAGCTGGTCGGCGAGCGCCGCCGACCGCACGTAGTGGTCGAGGACCCGGCGCAACGCGGCCCGTCGCGCCTCCTCCGGGTCGACCGTGCGGGCGAGTTCCGCCGCGTACGCCCGGAGCAGGTCGTGGCAGCCGAACCGGCCGGGCCGGTGCTCCATGACGAGGTGGGCCCGGGCGAGCTGGGTCAGCAGCGGACGGACCTGACCCTCCGCGGAGCCAGCCAGGGCGGCGGCGGCCGAGACGGAGATGTCCGGCCCCGGATGCAGACCGAACAGCCGGAACAACGCCGCCGCGTCGGCGCTGAGCAGGCGGTACGACCAGGAGAAGACCGTTCGCACGTCGAACGCCGCATCCTCGTCGGAGAACACCGTCAAGGCGTCGGACCCCTCCCGCAGCTCCCTGCTCAGCGCGGCGAGGGGAAGCTGGGGGTTGGTGCTGGCGCGGGCGGCGACGATGGCCAGCGCCAGCGGCAGCCGCGCACAGGCGGCGACGAGATGATCGACCGCCGCGGGCGCGGCGGCGACCCGGTCCGAGTCGATCCGGCTGGCCAGCAGTTGCCGTGCCTCTGCGCCGGTCATCAGCTCCAGGGTGAGCGAGTGGGCGCCAGCGGCGACCAGCCCGGGCAGATGATTGCGGCTCGTGACGACGACCAGACAGCCGGCCGAGCCGGGCAGCAGCGGACGGATCTGGTCGGCGCGGCGAGCGTTGTCGAGCAGAATCAGCACCCGCCGTCCGGCGAGCAGACTTCGGTAGAGGCCGACCTGCGTGGTCAGGTCCACCGGGATGAGTTGCGGGGCGACTCCGAGTGCCACCAGAAAGGCCCGCAGCACCTCGTCGGTCGGGGCGGGTCCGACGTTTGCGTCGAAGCCCCTGAGATCGGCGTGGAGTTGCCCGTCGGGGAACCCCTCGGCCACCCGGTGTGCCCAGTGCACCGCCAAGGTGGTCTTACCGACGCCCGCCGTTCCGGTTATCGCGGCCACGACCGGCCGACCGCGCACCGGGGCCGTCGCCAGTTCGTCGAGCCAGTGCAACTGCTCGGTCCGCCCGGTGAAGGCCACAATGTCGGGGGGCAGCTGGGCCGGCATCACCGGCGGCGGGGCCGACGCCGGTGGATCGACCGTGATCGCGGGGAATTCGGCCGGCGGTGCCGCAACGCTGGCGCGTCGCTCTGGTTCGAGCAGCTCCTCGTAGGCGGCGGTGAGCAGGGTCCCCGGATCGACACCCAGCTCGGTTGCCAGCCGTCTGCGCGTTTCGTCGAAGACGGCGAACGCCTCTGCCCGCCTGCCCACGGCTGTGTAGCACCGCATGAGGTGTGCCTGGGTCTGCTCATCGAGCGGCCGGCTCCGGGCCTCTTCCCGGACCAGGGCCAGGACCTCATCGGCGCGACTCTCGCGGATCGCGACGTCGACGCGCCAGGAGAGCACCAGTTGCGCCTCTGCGATCAGCGTCATGATCCGGGAATTCTCGGCGAGCATGGGCAGGTCGGCCAGCGGCGGTTGCCACAGCCGTAACGCCTCTCCGGTCAACTCCCAGACCCGCGGATGGTCGTTGAGCCGCCGGGCCGTGCGCGACTCCGCAACCAGGCGCCGGAATCGGGCCAGGTCGACGGTGAGATGGTCCACGTCCAGGCGGTACGCGGTCCCCGCCGACGGCAGCAACCGGCTCGCCGTTCGCGCCGGTCGGTTCGGCTCCAGGACCCGGCGCAGGTGCTTCACATGCGTCTGCAGGACGTTGGTGGCGCGCCTCGGCGGCTCCACCGGCCACAGCGCGTCCACCAGCTCGTCTCGGCCGACCGGCTGGCCCGCGGCCAGCGCGAGCAGGGCCAGCACCGCTCGCCGTTGCGGTGGACCCGCCGAAAGTTCGACCGCACCTCGCCACAGGCGGATCGGGCCCAACAGCTGTAATCGCACCCCGGTCGATCCGTCGTCTTCCACTGTGTCCCCCGTTCGCGGTGGGGCCCGCTCGACGCCGGCCCCCTGTCTGTCAGGCCGTCCATTCTGCATCCAGTCGACGACCAATCGAAAGATTCATACTCGTGATCACGCGGGGATGAAGGAGGTGAATCAGATGTTGCGAGCGATCAATGCCATGGGCGACAGGCTGCTGGGTCTCGTCGCCCCCCGGGCCACCGCCTCGGCGGATGACTGCGGGGCGTACTACCAGTACCGCTGCTACAACGGCTACTACCAGAAGCGCAAGTGCTGCAATGTGGGCGGCGGTTGTTACCGCTGGGAGACGCTGTACTACGGCTGCTGATTCCCTGGGCTCGACGGCCGGCCGGGTTGCCGGCCGTCGAGCCGCGTCATCCGATCCTGTCACGCATGGAGGAGAGAGACAGTGCCCTACCTTGTCACCGGCGTCGTCCTGGCCTCCGCGTTGGGCATCCTCAACCTGTTGCTCAGCCTCGCGGTGATCCGACGTCTACGGGAACACACCGAGCTGCTGGCCGCGGCCGGCGACGAGCCAGGCATCATCGCGGCCGGGCAGGTGCCCGGCGAGTTCACGGCCACCGATCTCGACGGCGGGCGGCTACGGCGGGTGGACCTTACCGGTGAGGTGTTGGTCGGCTTCTTTTCGACGAACTGCCCGGCGTGCACGGAGGCGCTGCCCCGGTTCGTGACGTGGGCCGCCGCGTTCCCGGGCGGGCGCAGGCAGGTGCTCGCCGTGGTGAGCAGTGACGAGCCGACCGGCGGCGGGTTGTCCGCAACGCTGACCGGCGTGGCCCGGGTGATCGTCGAGGAGCCCGACGGTGCACTCGCCACGGCCTTCCGGGCCACCGCCTCTCCCGGCTGGTGCATCCTGGATGCGACCGGCGCCGTCCGGGACAGCGGTACCGGGGTGCGGCGGCTGCCCGCTCCCGTAGCGGCGTGACCCGGGACGTGGCCGGCAGCCGGGTGGACGTTCGGCTGGCCGGCGCGGCAGCCGGTCTCGCCTACCGGTCCGCGCCGGTGACGGCCGTGACGCAGGCCCTGCTCGCTGTCGCCGCCGGGCTCACCCCGGTCGCTGTCGGTCTCCTGACGAAGGTCGTCGTGGACCGGCTCGCCGGGCCGGACGGCGGGTCGGTGGCGACGGTGATCGGGGCGGCCGTCGGTCTCGCCGTCGCCGGGGTCGCCGTGGCCACCCTGCCGCACCTGCTGCGGCACGTGGAGGCCGAGTGGCGGAGGGCCACTGCGGTCCGGGCGCAGGCCGCCCTGTACGCCGCGGTGAACCGGCTGCCCGGGTTGAGCCGGCTGGAGAATCCGGGCTTCCGTGACCACCTCAACCTTGCCGACGAGGCGGGGCGGAACAGCCCGATCGCGGTCGTCGGCGGCGGTCTGGACCTGCTGCGCAGTGTGCTCACCATCGTTGGTTTCGCGAGCACGCTTGCGCTGCTCAATCCATGGATGGTCGGCCTACTCGCGTTGGCCGCCATCCCGACCGCGCAGGCCGAACTGCGGCTGTCCCGGCAACGGGCGGAGCTGATGTGGCGGCTCAGTCCCGTGGAACGGCGCCAGTTCTTCTATGCGGAGCTGTTGATCGGCCTGGCGGCGGCGAAGGAGATACGGCTGTTCAACCTGGGAGACCTGTTCGGCCAGCGGATGCTCAAGGAACTGCGCGTGCTCAACGCGGCCAACCGGCGGATGGACCGCAGGGAACTCGTTGTCCAGGTGGTGCTGGCCGTCGCCGGTGCCGTGGCCGCCGGCGCCGGTCTGGTCTGGGCCATCCAGGCCGCCCGCGCCGGTCGGCTGAGCATCGGCGACGTAACGATCTTCGTTGCCGCCGTGGCCGGGGTGCAGGGGGCGGTGGCGACGGGGATCGGCCGCTTCGCCAGCGCCCACCAGGCCCTGCTGCAGTTCGCCCACTACCGAGAGGTCTTGACCGCCACACCGGATCTGGTCCTGCCCACCGAGCCCAGGCCGGTATCGCCGCTGCGGCAGGGCATCGAGCTGCGCGACGTGTGGTTCCGGTACGGCGAGGGGCAGCCCTGGGTGCTGCGCGGCGTCGACCTGACCATTCCACGGGGACAGACCGTGGCGCTCGTCGGGCTCAACGGCGCCGGTAAGAGCACCCTGGTGAAGTTGCTGGCCCGGTTCTACGACCCGAGCCAGGGGAGCGTGCACTGGGACGGCGTGGACTTCCGCGACCTGTCCGTCAGCGAGCTGCGTGACCGGATCGGGGCGACCTTCCAGGACTTCATGTCCTATGACCTGTCAGCTGCGGAGAACATCGGCGTCGGGGACGTCGCGGCCCTCGATGACCGCGAACGGATCGTCGCCGCGGCCCAGCGGGCCGGCGCGCACGATGCCGTGACAGCGCTGCCGCACGGGTACGAGACCCAGTTGACCCGGCTCTTCACCGATCCCGCCGACCGCGACGACGTGGGCAGCGGAGTCCTGCTCTCCGGCGGGCAGTGGCAGCGCCTCGCGCTCGCCCGATCCTTCCTGCGCGCCGACCGCGATCTGTTGATCCTCGACGAACCCAGCGCCGGCCTGGACGCGGAGGCGGAGGCGGAGCTGCACCAACGGCTGCGCGGACTGCGCGAGGGGCGGACGACCCTGCTGATCTCGCACCGTCTGGGCACCGTCCGCGACGCCGACCATATCGTCGTGCTCCGCGACGGAGTGGTGGCCGAACAGGGCAGCCATGCCGAGTTGCTGGCGGCGCAGGGCGCGTACGCCCGGCTGTTCAACCTCCAGGCTGCCGGCTACCAACCGGTAGCGGGCTGACCGGCAGGGAGGCGGCCGATGGTCTACGCCCTGATCGCCGGGTCCGTCGGACTGACGCTGGGTGTCCTCTTGATCCGGTTACGGCGTGGGTGGGTGCTGGTCACGGTGGAGGGCCGGTCCATGGTGCCGGCGCTGGCGCCGGGGGACCACGTCCTGGTCCGGCGCATCCCGCCGACGAGCATCCAGGTCGGGCAGATGGTCGTCGTCGAGAAGCCGGTCGACGGGGCGTGGCCTACGCCGCCGCTGGCCGGGGGTGCCTCGCCCTCGACCGACCGGAGCTGGATCGTGAAACGCGCGGTCGCCGGACCGGGCGATCCGGTGCCGGCCGATGTCATCGCCGCGGTCGGCGGCGGCCCCGGGGCCGACGACGGGCCGGCGGCGGGCGACGTACCGCAGGTTCCGTCCGGGTACTTCGTGCTGCTGGGCGACAACCGCGACGCCAGCTTCGACTCCCGGATCTTCGGGTTCGTCCCCGCCGCCCGAATCCTCGGACCGGTACGCCGCGTCGTGCCCCGGTAGGTGACGCCCCTGGCACACCTGGCCAGCGGGGATGCGGACCCTCCCGCGGCAATCGACGGCCGGCATGCCAGGACTCACAAAGGGCCCCGGCCGGCACGGAGCAGCAGCAGCGCCACCTGGGTGCCGTCCGCGCCGAGCGCCTGGCGGAACCGCTCCAGGATCTCCCGCTCCCGGGAGAGCACCAGCCGGGTGCCGCCGGAGGCCATCCGGGTGGCGCCGACCTCCTGGGACAGCGCGGCCCGCTCCTGCCAGAGCGCGATGATGGTGCGGTCGATCTCGTCGATCCGCTCCCGGATGGCCACGATCCGCTCGGCGGCCGCCGAGTCGTCGGTGCCGGTGCGGGACGCCGCGGCCCCGGTCGGGTCCGTGCCGTCGGCCCGCTCGCCGGGCGCCAGGCTGCCGCTGGACTCCACCACGTCAGTCATCATCGTCGTACCCTTCGGGGTCTCGGGCCCGGTGCCCGGATCCCGGGACGAAAAAGCCCCGGGCTCCAGGAGCCCGGGGCTTTCGTAGGTCTTGTGATCAGGCGCGACCCACGGCTGCCGGACTCCCGGTGCCGTAGTAAAAGTAGAAGCGCTGACCGAACACGCCGTCGAGTATGCCGACCGGTGGGCGGCCGGCGCAAGGAAACCGCCAACCTGTGGGACGCGACGCCTTTGTCTCGTCCGGGCCCGCGCGCACCGGAGATGTCCGTCCGGCGGCATAGACTCGCCGTGCGATGCATCCTCTCTTCGACATCCCCGTGTCCCCGTCCGCGCCGGAGTCCCGGTCGACCCCGCCGCGCCGCAACCTCGCGCCGTCGGCCGCCCGGTCGGATCCGCAGGCCCTGCTCACCGGGCTGAACGGCCCCCAGCGGGACGCGGTCACCCACGCCGGCTCCCCGCTGCTGATCGTGGCCGGCGCCGGCTCCGGCAAGACCCGGGTGCTGACCAATCGGATCGCCTACCTGCTCGCCGCGCGGGACGTGCACCCGGGCGAGATCATCGCGATCACCTTCACCAACAAGGCCGCCGGCGAGATGAAGGAGCGGGTGGCCGCCCTGGTCGGCCCGCGCGCCCGGCTGATGTGGGTGTCGACCTTCCACTCGGCCTGTGTCCGGATCCTGCGCGCCGAGCACGAGCACGCCGGCCTCAAGTCGACCTTCTCGATCTACGACGCGGACGACTCCCGCCGGCTCATGCAGCTCGTCGCCCGCGAGCTGGACCTCGACCCGAAGCGCTACCCGGCGCGCGGCCTCGCGGCCCAGGTCTCCAACCTCAAGAACGAGCTGGTCGACCCGGAGGAGTTCGCCGGCCGGGCCAAGGGGCCCAACGAGCGGGCTCTGGCCGAGGCCTACACGCTCTACCAGCGGCGGCTGCGCGAGGCGCACGCGCTCGACTTCGACGACCTGATCATGACGACGGTGCACCTGCTCCAGTCTCACCCGCACGTGGCGGAGAGCTACCGGCGCCGGTTCCGGCACGTGCTGGTCGACGAGTACCAGGACACCAACCACGCCCAGTACGTGCTGATCAAGGAGCTGGTCTCCGGCACCGAGGGGATCCCGCCGGCCGAACTCTGCGTGGTGGGTGACGCCGACCAGTCGATCTACGCGTTCCGCGGCGCCACCATCCGCAACATCCTGGAGTTCGAGCGCGACTTCACCGACGCCCGGACGATCCTGCTGGAGCAGAACTACCGCTCCACCCAGACCATCCTCAACGCCGCCAACGCGGTGATCGACCGGAACACCTCCCGCAAGCCGAAGCGGCTGTGGAGCGACGCCGGGGCCGGCGAGCAGATCGTCGGCTATGTGGCCGACACCGAGCACGCCGAGGCGGACTGGGTGGCCCGCGAGATCGACCGGCTGGTCGACGAGGGCGACACGCGCCCGGGCGACGTGGCCGTCTTCTACCGCACCAACGCCATGTCCCGGGTCTTCGAGGAGGTCTTCATCCGGGTCGGCCTCCCCTACAAGGTGGTCGGCGGCGTGCGCTTCTACGAGCGCAAGGAGGTCCGGGACGCGCTGGCCTACCTCCGCGCCGTGGTCAACGACGACGACACGGTCAGCCTGCGCCGGATCCTCAACACCCCCCGCCGGGGCATCGGCGAGCGGGCCGAGGCGTGCGTGGAGGCGCTCGCCAGCCGGGACCGGATCTCCTTCGGGGCGGCGCTGCGCCGGGCCAAGGATGCGCCGGGGATCTCCACCCGGGCCGCGAACGGCATCGCCGAGTTCGTCGCCCTCCTCGACGGCGCCCGCGAGCTGGCCGCCACCGGCACCCCCGAGGAGGTGCTGGAGGCCCTGCTGACCCGCTCCGGCTACCTCACCGAGCTGGAGGAGAGCCTGGACCCGCAGGACGCCGGCCGGGTGGACAACCTCCAGGAGCTGGTCAGCGTCGCCCGCGAGTACACCGAGCGGATCGAGGCGCTGGGGGCGGAGGACGAGCGGGCCACCCTGGCCGGCTTCCTGGAGCAGGTGGCGCTGGTCGCCGACGCCGACCAGGTGCCCAGCGACGACCCCGACCACCAGGGCGTGGTCACCCTGATGACGCTGCACACGGCGAAGGGCCTGGAGTTCCCGGTCGTCTTCCTGAGCGGGCTGGAGGACGGCGTCTTCCCGCACCTGCGCTCGCTGGGCGACAGCCGGGAGCTGGAGGAGGAGCGCCGGCTCGCCTACGTGGGCATCACCCGGGCCCGGCAGCGCCTCTACCTGTCCCGAGCGGTCACCCGGTCGGCCTGGGGCGCGCCGGCCTACAACCCGCCCTCCCGGTTCCTGGAGGAGTTGCCGACGGAGCTGGTGCGCTGGGAGCGCACGGAGGGGTCGTACACCTCATGGGCCGGCGGGGGCGGCGGTGTCGGCGGCCGCGCGGACCGCGCGCCCGGCGGGCGCGGCGGCTTCACCGGGGGTACGCCGAAGGCGGCGCAGCTCGCCAAGCGGCTCGGGGTGGACGCCAGCCGGCTCGCCACGGCCAGCGAGCTGAAGCAGGCGCCGAAGGTCTCGGCGGGGGACCGGGTCAACCACCAGCGCTACGGCCTGGGCCGGGTGCTGGCCGTCGAGGGGCACGGCCCGGGCGCCCGGGCGCAGATCGACTTCGGCGACCAGACCATGTGGCTGGTGCTCCGGCACGCCCCGATCGACAAGCTCTGACAACGGCGAGGCCCGGTCCGGCGGAGCGCCGGACCGGGCCTCTCCTCGTGCCGTGGCCCGTCAGCAGGCCACGTCGATGCCCCGGGCGCGCAGGAACGGCGCCGGGTCGATCTGGTTCCACATGGCGCCCTTGTGCACCTCGAAGTGCAGGTGCGGGCCGGTGGCGTCGCCGGTGGCGCCCTCGTAGCCGATGACCTGGCCCGCGCTCACCTTGTCGCCGACGCTCACGATGAGGCGGCTCTGGTGGGCGTAGTGGGTCAGGTAGCCGTTGTGGTGGTCGATGAAGACCGAGTTGCCGTACCCGTCGCCGGCGTCACCCGCCTTGACCACGGTGCCCGCCGCGGCGGCGTGGATCGGGGTGCCGGCGGGCATCGCGAAGTCGATGCCGGCGTGCAGCGTGCCCCACCGCTGCCCGTAGCAGGAGGTGATCGTGGCGCCCTTCATCGGGATGACCCAGGTCGGCTTCGGCTTGCTGGTCTTCTTCGGGCTGGGCTTGACGGTCCTCGTCGGCTTCGGGCTGGCCGTGGTCGGGCTCGGCGACGGGCTGACCGGGGTGGCGGACGGGGTGGCCGGGACGGCCGGCTCGCGGACCGAGCGGTCGGCTCGTGCGGCGGCCTCGGCGCGGGCCCGGGCGTCGAAGTCGACGGCGGTGGGGGTCGGGGTGCCGTGGTCGGCGGTGACGACGGAGACGCCGCCGAGACCGAGGCCGACCAGGGCGACCGCGCCGATGATGAAGTATGCGGTGCGCCGGGCCGGACGCGTGCGCCGGTGCCGGGCGGGGGTGTCCTGGGTGTTCTCGTTCTGGATGGAGCTGTCTTCCTGCACGGGGACCTTCATCAGTCGAGGGGGCACGTGACCTCGAAATACTGGTGTCGGTCGGGCCGCCGGCGGGTACTGGCTCCGGGGGCCGGGCAGGTCCGTCCACCGCCCGCCGTCGGTTTCGTCCCCGGTCGGTCGGTTTGGTGCGGTAGAGGATCATGTAGCGCTGTGGCGCCGCGCACAGTTTCGACTGTGACCGGGCAGACTTTGCCGCAACGAAAACCGCCCGGATCGGCCGATCCGGGCGGTCAGTGGACGATACGGAGCGTCAGGACGCGGCTACGTCGGCGTAGATTGCCTCGACTTGCAGCTTGATGTCCACCCCGCGCTCCGCGAGCCACGGCACCGGGTCCAGCGGCTGCCCGTTGACATGGATCTCCAGGTGCAGGTGGGAGCCGTAGGAGTGGCCGGTGTTGCCGACCAGGCCGAGCTGGTCGCCCGCCTTGACCTGCTGGCCCTCCTGCACGTTGATCGCGGAGGAGTGGCCGTAGATGGCCTCGCTGCCGTCCGCGTGCTGGACGATCACCGCGTAGCCGTAGCCGCCGAACCAGCCGGCCTTGGTGACCGTGCCGTCGTGGATCGCCACGTAGGGCGTGCCCTCCGGGGCGACCAGGTCGATGCCGGTGTGCAGCTTGCCCCAGCGCATGCCGTAGGGCGAGTTGAAGTCGTAGCCGTGCAGGGGGAGCAGCCAGACGTCCTGCTCGGTGGAGGCCTTGCTCTCGGCGCGGCCGTCGCGCGTGGCGACGTTGGCGGAGTCGGCCCGGGCCGCGGCGTCCTGGCTGGTGACCGAGGCCTGCTTGAGTTCGTCGAGGACCGACGGGCTGACGCTCTTGGCGTCGGGGAGGGCGTTCGCGCCGAGGGCGACGAGGCCGGCGCCCACGAAGGCGGTGGTCACCACCGCCGCGTAGCGGCTCCGCGGGGGGGTGGGTACGCGGCGGCGGCCGCGATATCTATCGGGCTCAGACGACAGGCGCTGGCGCACGCACACCCTCCGTTGTCGGGGATCCGAGGCGACCTCGGGCCGTTCGGTGAAGCTCTGTCGAACGTCCGGTGGCCGCGTCGTCACCCGTCCATGGACCTGATGACAACCGTGGACACGTTAGCCAACCGCCACTCCTGTCACAAGCCGAAGCGCCGAATTGGCGTTTCATTCTGTCCGTTTCTATCCGGTCTTGCCCCGGCTCGTGCCGCCGCTCGGTTGGCGCGACAACCGTCCGTTCGTCGCGCACAGTGACCGTTCGGCGGAGGCGTCCGGCTTCCCGGGCGGGGCGTCGGACGCTAGGGGCGCCGCGTCGAGGCTAGGGGTGTGGCCCGGGTTCCCGGTCGCGAGCCGGCCGGGTTACCGTTCGTTCAGTTGAGGTAGTGCGGTAGCCGGGGAAAGGTGTGCGCTGATGAGCTCTCGTATCCGGGTCGTCGTCGCGAAGCCCGGCCTGGACGGCCACGACCGGGGCGCGAAGGTGGTCGCGCGCGCCCTGCGGGACGCCGGCATGGAGGTCATCTACACCGGCCTGCACCAGACGCCGGAGCAGATCGTGGAGACCGCGATCCAGGAGGACGCCGACGCCGTCGGCCTGTCCGTGCTCTCCGGCGCGCACATGACCCTCTTCAAGCGGGTACTGGAGCTGCTCGCCGAGCGCGACGCCACCGACATCGTGGTCTTCGGCGGCGGCATCATCCCGGACGCCGACATCCCCGAGCTGGAGCAGCTCGGCGTCGCGAAGATCTTCACCCCGGGCGCGACCACCCAGTCCATCGTCGACTGGGTCCGGGAGAACGTCGCCCAGCCGGTGGCCTGAGCTTCGACCCCCGGCGGGTCGCGGTCGCGGGACCGGGGCCCGGACAGGGGGGAGGGGCCGGACGCACCCCTCACACGCCCGGCCCCTCTATGCACGATGCCCCGCCGCCACCCCTCGACCGACAGGGCATCGGCCGTCTCCCGTCGCCGCGCTGTACCAGCGCTCCGACATCAGACTCAACGACGCCCCCATCGGGGGGTTACGCAACTTCTCCAACATCCCCCGGACGGCTGATCCCCGCCCGCCGGTGCCCTGCTCCCAGCCTCCGCGCCCGGGATCCCGGCGGGAATCCGCGCGGTTTCCGGGACGCGGTCGTGCCCCGACCCGACGGGACCGCTACTTCTACTTCGCTCCCTCCTGCAGAGCCCGGACGCGCGCCACGCGGGGCCCGCGTTCGGGGCCCGGGTCGTATCGTGTGGCTGCCCGTACCGCGTCCGCGGTCGACGACCCCGCCGGGAGCCCGCCGTGACCCAGCCGTCGTACCCGTCCCCGCACCCCGCCGAGGGCTGGCCGCCGGCACCGCCGGCCGACGGCGCGGCGCAGCCGCCGTCCGCCCCGGGATGGTCCGGCCCACCGGCCCAGCCGGGGGCGGCAGGTCCGGCCCCGCAGCAGCCCGGCGCCGGCTGGCCGGCCCCACCCCAGCGGCCCCCGGCCGGCGGCGGGCAGGCGGCGGCGCGCCAGCCCGAGGCCGGTTGGCCGGCTGCGCCGCAGCAGCCCCCTGCGGGCTGGCCCGCGACACCTCAGCAGCCCACCACCGGCTGGTCGCCGCCGCAGTCTCCGCCGCCGGCGGGTCAGGGTTGGCCCGCAGCGCCCCAGCAGCCCACCGCCGGTTGGTCGGCGCCGCAGTCCCCGCCGCCGGCCGCCCAAGGTTGGCCCGCCCCGGCGGCGCCGCCGGCCGGCCCCGGATGGCCCGCCCCGGCCGCCCCGCCGCCGGCGGGCGCGGGTTGGCCCGCCCCCGCCCAGGCCGGCGCGGGTTGGCCGGGACAGCCGCAGCCGGGGCAGGGTTGGCCCGCGGGGCCGCAGCCGGGGTACCCCGGCGCGGTCGGCCCGGCGCAGCTGCCACCGCCGTGGCAGCCCCCGACGGCGGTGACCGCGAAGCGGATCCCGGAGGACCTGCCGTTCGTGTCCCGGCCGAGCCTGCGCAAGCGGGCCCTGGCCCTCGGGGCGGTGACGCTGGTCATCGGCCTGGTACTGGCCTGCCCGATCGGCGCCGCCGCGTCCGGCCCGAACGGCGACCTCGCGCTGCTCTGGATGATCCCGGTGATCATGCTGCTCTTCTTCCTGCCGGTGGGCCTCCAGCTCTGGCTGGTCTCCTCCGGTGGCCCGGTGCTCGCGGTCGGGCCCGAGGGCCTGTGGATCAAGACCCGGCCGACCCGGGGGCAGGCGATCTGGCTGCCCTGGGCGGCGATCGACCGGATCTACCTGCGCCGCTGGGGCCTGGAGAAGATGCTCTGCGTCAAGCCGCGTGACCCGCGCGTGGGCAGCGGGCTGGGTGCCTTCACCGCCGTCGACGCCGGCATGACGCAGGCCTTCTTCGGCACCGGCTTCACCGCCACGGTGAACTACGCCGACCACTCGGAGGACGAGATCATGCGGGCGGTCGTCGGCTACGCGGCCGGCCGCTGCCGGGTCGGCTGACCCCCGAGCGGCCGGCGGCTGTGCATTACCGCACACCGCGCACCCGCTCGGTTGCCGCCGGTTCCCATCTCGTTAGGCTGCGGCAAATGGCCTGTCTCATCTGATGACAGGCGTCAAACTGATTTTCCAACGCTGGTGGCGGCGCGACGGCGCGCCGCGGAGACGGGACGGGACGCGCAATCGTGGACCTGTACGAGTACCAGGGGCGGGACCTGTTCGAGCGGCACGGGTTGCCCGTGCTCGCCGGCGGCGTCGCCACTACCCCGGAGGAGGCCCGCGCGATCGCCGAGCGCCTCGGCGGCCGGGTGGTCGTCAAGGCGCAGGTGAAGGTCGGCGGCCGCGGCAAGGCCGGCGGCGTGAAGCTGGCCGAGGGCGCGGAGGAGACGGTGGCCCGGGCCACCGACATCCTCGGCATGGACATCAAGGGTCACACGGTCCACAAGGTCATGATCACCGTGACCGCGGACGTGGCCGAGGAGTACTACTTCTCGTACCTGCTCGACCGGGCGAACCGCACCTTCCTCTGCATCGCCAGCGTCGCCGGCGGCATGGACATCGAGCAGGTCGCCGCCGAGACCCCGGAGAAGGTCGTCAAGGCCCCGATCGACGCCAACACCGGCGTGGACGAGGCGAAGGCGCGGGAGATCGTCAGCGCGGCCGGCTTCCCGGCCGAGGTCGCCGACCAGGTCGTCGAGGTCGCGGTCAAGCTGTGGCAGGCGTTCGTCGCCGAGGACGCCACGCTGGTCGAGGTCAACCCGCTGGCCAAGACCAAGGACGGCAAGCTGCTGCTGCTGGACGCCAAGATCACCCTGGACGAGAACGCCGCGTTCCGGCACCCGGACCACGAGGCCCTGGTCGACCAGGCCTCGGTGGACCCGCTGGAGCAGGCGGCCAAGGAGAAGGACCTCAACTACGTCAAGCTCGACGGCGAGGTCGGCATCATCGGCAACGGCGCGGGCCTGGTCATGTCCACCCTCGACGTGGTGGCGTACGCGGGCGAGCGGCACGGCGGCGTCAAGCCGGCCAACTTCCTCGACATCGGCGGCGGCGCGAGCGCCGCGGTGATGGCGAACGGCCTGGAGATCGTCCTCTCCGACCCGTCGGTGAAGAGCGTCTTCGTCAACGTCTTCGGCGGCATCACCGCCTGCGACGCGGTGGCCAACGGCATCGTGCAGGCGCTGGGGCTGCTGGAGCAGCGGGGCGAGAAGGTCACCAAGCCGCTCGTCGTCCGCCTCGACGGCAACAACGCCGAGGCCGGTCGGGCGATCCTCGACGGCGCGAACAACCCGCTGATCGAGCGGGTCGACACCATGGATGGCGCGGCCGAGCGGGCCGCCGAGCTGGCCGCTGCGGGGGTCTGATCATGGCAATCTGGCTGACCAAGGACTCGAAGGTCATCGTGCAGGGGATGACCGGCTCCGAGGGTTCCAAGCACACCCGGCGGATGCTTGCCGCCGGCACCAACGTCGTCGGCGGCACCAACCCGCGCAAGGCGGGCCAGAAGGTCGACTTCGACGGCACGGAGCTGCCGGTCTTCGCGACCGTCGCCGACGCCATGAAGGAGACCGGGGCCGACGTCACGGTCATCTTCGTCCCGCCGCAGTTCACCAAGGCCGCGGTGATCGAGGCGATCGACGCCGGCATCGACCTGGCCGTGGTGATCACCGAGGGCGTGCCGGTGCACGACACCGCCGCGTTCTGGGCGTACAACGTGGCCAAGGGCGAGCGGACCCGGATCATCGGCCCGAACTGCCCGGGCATCGCCTCGCCGGGCGCCTCCAACGCCGGCATCATCCCGGCCGACATCACCGGCTCCGGCCGGATCGGCCTGGTCAGCAAGAGCGGCACGCTGACCTACCAGATGATGTACGAGCTGCGGGACATCGGCTTCTCGACCTGCGTCGGCATCGGCGGCGACCCGATCATCGGGACCACCCACATCGACGCCCTGGCCGCGTTCGAGGCGGACCCGGAGACCGACGCCATCGTGATGATCGGTGAGATCGGCGGCGACGCCGAGGAGCGGGCCGCCGAGTTCATCAAGGCCAACGTCACCAAGCCGGTGGTCGGCTACATCGCCGGCTTCACCGCCCCGCCCGGCAAGACCATGGGCCACGCCGGCGCCATCATCTCCGGCTCGGCGGGCACCGCCGACGCGAAGAAGGCGGCGCTGGAGGCGGTCGGCGTCAAGGTCGGCAAGACCCCGACCGAGACCGCCAACCTGATGCGGGAGATCATGTCCAACCGCTGAGCGGTCCCGTGACGTGCCGAGGGGGTCGACCGGAAAGCGGTCGGCCCCCTCGTCTGCTCAGCGGTACCAGTACGGGTAGTAGTAGCTCCCCCGGGCCCGGATGATCGCGCTGGTGATGATGTTGATGACGCCGAACGCGATGGCCAGCCAGCCGAGCAGTTGGGACCGCCCGAAGCGCTTCGCGTCCCGGATCGACAGGTAGCCGAAGACGATGCCGAGGATGCCGCAGCACAGCAGACCGAAGATGATCCCCAGGACGCCCCACAGGGTGGTCCGGTCCCGGCCGGCGGCCGGCGGCGGTGGCGGCGGCGGATACGGAGCGTTCACGGCGTCCTCCGAGCGGTCGGTGCCGCGACAGGAAAGGTCGCGTCCTGGGCCGAGGCTAAACCGGATCAGCGCCGGGAACCGGTGGATCACGGAACTCGCCGGGGCGCCGGGGCGGTATCGGACTGCCACCGTCGGCGCGACATGCCAGAGTAGAGCCGATGTCACCCGTCACCCCTGACCAGCCCCGCCGTTCCGCCGCCGAGGTCACCGCCGACGCCCGGCCGGCCGGGCGCGCCCGGCCGGCGCCCCGGGTGCCCGCGCCCCGGTCGCCGGAGGCGCCGCGCGGTCGGGCCCCGCTCCCCGTCGCCGCCGGGGTGGCGGCCGGCTGGGCGGCCGTGACGTCGTGGCTGCCGGTCACCCTGGTGCTCGGTCTGGCCCAGCTCAGCGAGGACGCCGGCTCGCTGACCGGGGCGATGCGCGCCGGCCTCGCCGGCTGGCTGCTGGGGCACGGGGTGCCGCTGGAAACCTCCGCCGGGCCGCTCGGGCTGGTGCCGCTCGCCCTGACCGCGCTCGCCGTCTGGCGGCTCACCCGGGCCGGGGTGCACGTCACCCGGGCCGTCGGCGCCCGCGGTAGCCGGTCCCCCGGGCGGGCGCTCACCGTCGCGGTCGCCGTCGGCATCGGGTACGCGCTGCTCGGCGCCGTCGCCGCGATCGCGGTCAGCGCCGGTGGCCTGCGGGTGTCCCCGATCCGGGCCGGGCTGGCCTGCGCGGTCGTCGGCACGCTCGCCGCCCTGGTCGGCGCGGTGCGCACCACCGGCGTGTCGGTGCTGCTGGCGCGGCGGTCTCCACCGGCGCTGCGGAACGGGCTGCGGACCGGGCTGGTCGCCGGGTTGCTGCTGCTCGGCGCGGGTGCCGGGGCGGCCGGGCTGTCGGTGGCGACGGGGGGTGGCGACGCGGCCGACATGATCGGGGCGTACCGGACCGGGGTGGCCGGTCAGGCCGGCATCACCCTGGTCAGCCTCGCGTACGCGCCGAACGCCACCGTCTGGTCGGCCAGTTACCTGCTCGGCCCCGGGTTCGCCGTCGGCACCGACACCGCCGTACGGACCAGCGAGGTCTCGGTGGGCGCGCTGCCCGCCGTACCGCTGCTGGCCGGCCTGCCGCGCGGCCCGGTCGACGGGCTCGGCGTGGGGCTGCTCGCGGTGCCGGTGCTGGCCGGGATGGCCGCCGGCTGGCTGCTGGCCCGGCGGCTCGTGCGAATCGCGGCCGAGGAGCGGGCGGCGCTCGGCTGGCCGGCGCTGCTGGCCCCGGCGGCGCTCGCCGGCCCGGTGGCCGGGGTGCTGCTCGGCGCGGCCGCCGCGGCCTCGGGCGGCCCGCTCGGCGGGGGGCGGCTGGCCGAGATCGGCCCGACGCCGTGGCTGGTGGCCGGGGTGGCGGCACTGGTCGTCGCCGCCGGCGCCCTGCTCGGCGCGGCAGCCGTCAAGGCCCTCACCCACGACACCCCCACCTCCCGCCCGACCACCTCCCGCCCGACCACCCCTCGCCCCGCCGCGCCGCGTCCGGCCGCCCCGCCCCGCTGAACAGGTAGTTCCGGTCGCGGGACCGGGTTCGCGGGCGACCCTCCTGGTCGACGCCGAGGGGTGGGAGGAACGGCGAGGGGCGCTCCGGATGCTCCGGAACGCCCCCGCGGTGATCGGGTCGATCAGGGCTCGGTCGGCAGGTTGACGTTGGCGACGATACCGAGGATGAGCACCAGGATGCCGAGACCGGCGCCGACGGCGCCGCAGATCAGCCCGGCCTTGGCCTGGCCGTCATTGCTGGCCAGCCCCTGCGCGGCCTTCTGCCGGCCGAGGTAGCCGGTGATCACACCGGCGATGCCGACCGGGATGCCCAGGTAGAGGCAGCAGGCCAGCGGGATCGACGCGATGCCGAGGATCATCGACACCAGGCCGAGGGTGTTGTTGTTCTGCCCCTGTCCGCTGGGGTAGCCGGCGGCCGGGTAGGTCGGCGCGGCGCCATACGGCTGCTGCTGCGCGTACGGGTCCTGGTACGGCTGCTGCTGTCCGTAGGGCTGGCCCGAGGTCGGCTGGCCGTAGGGCTGGCCCGAGGTCGGCTGCTGGCCGTACGGCTGCCCGGAGGTCGGCTGCTGCCCGTACTGCGGAGCCTGCGGCGGCTGGGCGTACGGGTCCTGCCCGTACGGCTGGCCCGAGGTCGGCTGCTGCCCGTACTGGGGAGCCTGCGGCGGCTGGGCGTACGGGTCGTACTGAGGGGAGGTCGGGTCCTGGTTGGGCTGCTGCTGGCCGTACGGATCCTGACCGGGGTAACCGGGCTGCATTGCTGGTTGCTCCTCAAACTGGGGGTCGACGGTCCATGGTGCCGCTGATGATTCCGCCCAGCACCGGGACGCACCGGGCGTCGGCAGCGTATCGTGCCGATGCCACCCGGGAGATCACCCGCGACGCCGCCGCCCGAGCGCTGGACGGCCCGAGCAGCCCGATAGGGTTGCCGGGTGACCGAGCCCGCGTCCGTCGCCCGCCTCGTCGTCCTCGTCTCAGGCTCCGGCAGCAACCTCCAGGCGCTGCTGGACGCCACCGCCGACCCCGGGTACGGGGCGCGGGTGGTCGCCGTGGGCGCCGACCGGGACGGGATCGCCGGCCTGGACCGGGCGACCGCGGCCGGGGTGCCCACCTTCGTCGAGCGGCTGACGGACCATCCGACCCGCGCGGACTGGGACAAGGCGCTGACCGCCCGGGTCGCCGAGCACCAGCCGGACCTGGTGATCAGCGCCGGCTTCCTCAAGCTCGTCGGCCCGCAGTTCCTCGCCGCGTTCGACGACCGCTACCTCAACACGCACAACACCCTGCTGCCGGCGTTCCCCGGCATCCACGGCCCCCGGGACGCGCTCGCGTACGGCGTCAAGGTCACCGGGGCCACCCTGTTCTTCGTCGACGCCGGGATGGACACCGGCCCGATCGTCGCCCAGGTCGCCGTGCCGGTGCTGGACGACGACGACGAGGAGACGCTCACCGAGCGCATCAAGGAGGCCGAGCGGCGCCAGCTCGTCGAGCAGGTCGGTCGGCTGGTCCGTGAAGGTTGGACGATCACCGGCAGAAAGGTCACGGTTCCGTGAGCACCACTGAGGACGCCCGCCGCCCGATCCGGCGTGCGCTGGTCAGCGTCTACGACAAGACCGGCCTGGTCGAGCTGGCCCGGGCCCTGCACGAGGCCGGCGTGGAGATCGTCTCGACGGGCAGCACCGCGTCGACCATCTCCCGCGCGGGCGTGCCGGTGACCCCGGTCGAGCAGGTGACCGGCTTCCCGGAGATCCTCGACGGCCGGGTGAAGACCCTGCACCCGAAGATCCACGGCGGCCTCCTCGCCGACCTGCGCAAGGACGCCCACGCCGCGCAGCTCGACGAGCACGGCATCGCCGGCATCGATCTGCTGGTCTCCAACCTCTACCCGTTCCAGGCCACGGTCGCCTCGGGCGCCGGCCGGGACGAGTGCGTCGAGCAGATCGACATCGGCGGTCCGGCGATGGTCCGGGCGGCAGCCAAGAACCACGCCTCGGTCGCTGTGGTGACCGATCCGGCGGCGTACCCGGCGCTGCTGGCCGCGCTCGCCGAGGGCGGCTTCACCCTGGCTCAGCGCCGGGCGCTCGCCGCCCGCGCGTTCGCCGACATCGCCGACTACGACGTGGCCGTCGCGGAGTGGTTCGCGACCACGGTGGCGCCGGCCGCCGACGGGTGGCCGGAGTTCGCCGACCTGGCGCTGCGCCGGCAGGCGGTGCTGCGCTACGGCGAGAACCCGCACCAGGCGGCCGCCCTCTACGCCGACCCGGCGAGCCCGGCGGGCCTGGCGCAGGCGGAGCAGCTGCACGGCAAGGAGATGTCCTACAACAACTACGTCGACGCGGACGCCGCCTGGCGGGCCGCGAACGACTTCCCCGGCCAGCCGGCGGTGGCGATCATCAAGCACGCCAACCCGTGCGGCATCGCGGTCGGGGCCGACGTGGCCGAGGCGCACCGCAAGGCGCACGCCTGCGACCCGGTGTCCGCGTACGGCGGGGTGATCGCGGTGAACCGGCCGGTCAGCGTGGCGATGGCCCGACAGGTCGCGGAGATCTTCACCGAGGTCCTGGTGGCGCCCGGCTTCGACGAGGGCGCCGTGGAGATCCTCCAGGCCAAGAAGAACATCCGGCTGCTGCGGGCGCCGGAGTTCGACCCGCTGCCGGCCGAGTGGCGGCAGGTCACCGGCGGCGTGCTGGTGCAGCTGCGGGACCGGATCGACGCCGACGGCGACGACCCGGCGAACTGGCGGCTGGCCACCGGCGAGGCGGCCGACGAGGCGACGCTGCGGGACCTGGCATTCGCCTGGCGGGCGGTCCGCGCGGTGAAGAGCAACGCGATCCTGCTGGCCCGGGACGGCGCCACCGTCGGCGTCGGGATGGGTCAGGTCAACCGGGTGGACTCGGCGCAGCTCGCGGTGCGCCGGGCGGGCGCCGACCGGGCCCGCGGGTCGGTCTGCGCCTCGGACGCCTTCTTCCCGTTCGCGGACGGGCCGAAGATCCTCATCGAGGCGGGCGTCCGGGCGATCGTCCAGCCCGGCGGCTCGATCCGCGACGAGGAGACCATCGCGGCCTGCAAGGAGGCCGGCGTGACCATGTACCTCACCGGCACCCGGCACTTCTTCCACTGATCTCCCGGGCTTTGCAGGGGCGCGACCGACCGGTCGCGCCCCTGTTTCATGTGTTGACATTCCTGTTCGGAGCGATGTCACGAGCCGGGCGCTGACCAGCCGAAAGTACGACTGCTTCCCATTGCCCGGTTGTGAAAGTTGTTGCTAGCGTTGTCCCGCAGCAAGCGATCGACCCTCCCCGTTCTCTCCGCCGCCCGCTCCGGCCCGCGGCCACCGCGCCGCCCGCCCGAGCGGCTCCCCCTCCCGACAGGTTGCCCATGCGCGTACTCGACCGGTTGACCGCCGTCGTCGTCGCGTTGGCGTTCGTCCTGGCCGGCCTGGGGGCGCCCGCCTGCGGAGAGACCCTCGATCCCGGCGCGGTGGTCACCGCCGCGCACCGGTCGATCGTCCACGACGGCCCGTCCGTTCTTCCTCCGGACGGATGGTCCGTCGACGCACCGGTCACCACGCCGAGCAGTCCCGCCCCGCCCTCCGGCGACCCCCGAGCCGTCGGCGCGCGCCTCACGCATCCCGACGCTCCGTCGGAGCTGTGGACGGAAGTCTCCGGCGGACCCTGTGGTGATCACCGCGCCGGCGTCGTCACCGACGGACCGGACGATCTCCTCCCGGCCGCGCCCCCGCGCGTCGACGACACGTCCGCCCCGGACCTCGTCGCGACCGGTTACCGGCAGCCCGCCGTGCCGTTGCCGCCGCGCGGCAGCCCCTCCGGCCGGGCCCCACCGGCCGTCGCCTGACCCTCCTCGAGTTCGTTCATCGCGGCTGATCCACGCGTCACCGCGCGCCCAGCCGGCTCTGGGTCGACTCCGGAGGGTGTCCGCCCGATGACCGATGCGCCGTGGGGGGTCATCCGCCGCCCACGGTTTCCCACCCCGGGCAACCCTGCCCGGGACCCCTTGAATCCCGGAGGATTCACATGTCCACATCACGCTGGCGCAGGCCGGCGACAATCGCGGGCGCGCTGGTGCTCACCGCCGCGCTCGGTGGCGTGGTCGCCACCAACCACGAGGTACAGGAGAAGCTGGGCCTGGCCGACGAGCCGGGCGCCAACATGCCCTGGCACCCCAGAGAGTTCATGGAGATGGCGGCCGGCGAGGAGTCGGAGGAGGCCGGCGAGGAGGCCTTCGAGGCCCGCACCATCGCCGAGCAGTTCGCCCAGGCTCGCTACGCCCCGGGCATCGTCTCGCCAGGCGCGTACTCGAACGCGCTGAGCCAGCTCAACGGGCTCGCCGCCACCAAGGGCACCTGGCGCGAGGTAACCAACATCAAGTACGACGGGGACGACCCGCGCTACCGCGACTACGCGTCGAACTCCTCCGGTGGCGCCGGCCTGGTCACCGGTCGGATCACCGGCCTCGCGTCGGACAACAGCGGCTACGTGTACGCGGCCGGCGCCGACGGCGGCGTGTGGCGTTCCTCGACCGGCGGCGGGAGCTGGACGCCGATCACGGACGCGCTGCCCACCCTGTCCAGCGGCGACATCGTGCTGGCCGGCGACGGTTCGCTCTGGTACGCCACCGGCGAGGCGAACACCGGCGGCACCTCGTACGTGGGCGCCGGGGTGTACCGGCTGGCCAACCCGAAGAGCGGCAGCTTCAAGCCGACCGACCGGGTCGGCGGGACCGAGCTGGAGAGCACGGTCATCAACAAGCTGCGCTTCTTCGACGGCAAGGTCTGGGTCGCCACCAACCGGGGCCTGTTCTCGCACGCGATGAGCAGCACCTCGGGCGCCTGGAAGCGGGAGTTCGCGCCGAACCCGAGCTACCTGCCGGGCGGGGCGAACGCCGGCGACGCGAACGCCGCGTACAAGAACATCGTCAACGACGTGGCCCAGGACCCGCGCAACCCGAAGCACGTGGTGGTCGCCTCGGCGTGGCGCTCCGGCGACACCTACAACGGTTTCTACGAGACGGCTGACTACACCGCCGGCGGCTGGACGAAGGTCAACCCGACCGGCGCCATGCCGGCCGACGACATCGGCTACGTGACGTTCGCCTTCTCCGCCGACGGCGGCAAGCTGTATGCGATCAACCAGTCGCCGCGGCTGCTCAACAAGCCGGCCGGCAACGTGAACAGCTACCTGGACGGCATCTACGTCTCCAACACCGGCTCGCCGGCCGGGCCGTGGAACAAGATCGCCGACTCGTCGAAGCTGGGCAACTCCGGCTCGGCGCTGAAGCAGACCGTGATCGGCAAGGGCTACGGCCCGGGCATCCAGGCCTGGTACAACCAGTTCCTGGCGGTGGACCCGGCCAACCCGAACCACGTCTGGGCGGGTCTGGAGGAGGTCTACGAGTCGACCGACGCCGGCGCCAACTGGAAGACCGTGGGTCCGTACTGGAACTTCGGCTTCTCCTGCTGGAGCATCTACGACGCCCAGAACAAGTGCAACAAGACCACCCACTCCGACCAGCACTCGGTGGCGGTCGGCAACGGGTTCGTCTACGTCGGCAACGACGGTGGTGTGTACCGCCGGCCGATCAACGGCAAGACCGACAAGGACGGGCACGCCACCGACTGGCAGAGCCTGAACGACGGCACCATCGACGCCCTCCAGTACTACTCGGTGGCGCTGGGCAAGGACCCGGCCAAGGCCGGCACCATCGTCTCCGGCGGTCTGCAGGACAACGGCACCTCGATCCTGCGCCCCGGCGACACGGTGATGGGTTCGCACTTCGGCGGTGACGGCGGCGACTCGCAGGCCGACCCGGCGAACGGCTGCCGGCAGGTCCAGGAGTACACCAACCTGGCCATGCGGGTGACCGAGAACTGCAACGCCAACACCGGCTCGGGCACGCTGGCGGACTCCACCTCGCGGGACATCCAGCCGTACACCAACGCGCCGGGTGACGAGCTGGCCCGGTTCATCGCGCCGTTCGCTCCCGACGACCACGACGCGAACGTCTGGGTCGCCGGTGGCCAGCACGTCTGGGTCAACACCAAGGGCTACTCGATCCAGAACGGCAAGGGCTGGACGAACGTCTTCAACCTGGGCGCCGGACACACCGCCACCTCGGTCGCCGTCTCCGGCGGCATGGCGTACGTCGGCTGGTGCGGACCGTGCAACAACGCCGGGTTCGCCCGGGGCCTCGCGGTCGGCAAGGTCACCGACCCGTCGAGCTGGCACCAGGTCAGCCTGCCGGGTGACTTCCCGAACCGGTTCCTGCAGGGCGTCGGGATCGACCCGGCGAACGCCTCGCACGCCTTCGTCGCGGTCAACGGCTTCTCCCGCCGCTTCACCGAGGGGCCGGGGGCCGGCTTCGGCCACGTCTTCGAGACCACCGACGCGGGCGCGACCTGGAAGGACGTCTCGGCGAACCTGCCGGACGTGCCGGCCAGCTCGATCAAGGAGCTGTCCACCGGCGCGCTGGTGCTCGCCACCGACCTGGCCACGTTCTACCGGGCGCCCGGCGCCACCGACTGGCAGCGGCTCGGCGCCGGCCTGCCGCTGACGGTCGGCATGGACGTCGAGTACAACGCGGCGGACAACTCGGTCTACGTCGCGACCCACGGTCGGGGCATCTGGGCGTTCAACCTGGCCCAGCTCTGAGGCGTCGTCCGGTCCGGCGCGGCCCCCGATCCGCCCGGGCCGGACGACCCCCGGTCCGGCGCCCTCGTCCGGGCCGGACGCAAGGAGGGGCCCCTGCTCAACGCCAGGCGTTGAGCAGGGGCCCCTCCTTTCCCCACAGGCTTCCGGTTGTGCCCTGCTCAGGCGGCCGGGCGTACCTCGGCGAAGTGGCACGCCGAGGGGTGCGGGTCCGCCGCGCGGAGCACCGTGTGCGGCTCCTGCTTGGCGCAGATCTCCTGGGCCTTCCAGCAGCGGGTGCGGAACCGGCAGCCGGACGGCGGGTCGGCCGGGCTCGGCACGTCGCCGGTGAGCCGGATGATGTTCCGCTCGTTCCGGGCGTCCGGGTCGGGCACCGGCACCGCCGAGAGCAGCGCCTGGGTGTACGGGTGGGTGGCCCGCTCGTAGATCTCCTCCTCGGTGCCGATCTCCACGATCTTGCCGAGGTACATCACCGCGACCCGGTCCGAGATGTGCCGGACCACCGACAGGTCGTGCGCGATGAAGATGTACGACAGCCCGAACTCGTCCTGGAGCTGCTCCAGCAGGTTGATCACCTGGGCCTGGATCGACACGTCCAGGGCGGACACCGGCTCGTCGCAGACGATGATCTCGGGCCGCAGGGCGAGCGCCCGGGCGATGCCGATGCGCTGCCGCTGACCGCCGGAGAACTGGTGCGGGTAGCGGTTGATGTGCTCGGGGTTGAGGCCGACCACGTCCAGCAGCTCCTGGACCCGGCGCTGCTTGCTGCCCTTCGGGGCCGCCTCGGGGTGGATGGCGAACGGCTCGCCGATGATGTCGCCGACCGTCATCCGCGGGTTCAGCGAGGTGTACGGATCCTGCATCACCATCTGCATGTTCCGGCGCAGCCGGCGCAGCTCCGACCCGGAGGCCTTGAACAGGTCCTTCCCCTCCAGGGTGGCCCGGCCGGCGGTCGGCGTCTCCAGCCGCATGAGCAGCCGGGCGAGGGTGGACTTGCCGCAGCCGGACTCGCCGACCACGCCGAGCGTCTCGCCCCGGCGCAGCTCGAAGCTGACCCCGTCGACGGCCTTGACCGCGCCGGTCTGCTTCTTGAACAGCACCCCCTGGCTGATCGGGAAGTGCTTGACCACGTTGTTGACCTCGAGAATGGTCTCGCCGCGGACCTTGGTCGGGCTAGCGGACGCTGTCATCACGGACCTCCTGCGCGAAGTGGCACGCGCTGGTCCGGCCGTCGCCGAGGACCAGGTCGTGCGGCACCTCGTCCACGCAGACCTGCTGCGCGTACGGGCACCGGGGGTGGAACGGGCAGCCGGACGGGATCCGCATCAGGTTCGGCGGCAGCCCCTTGATCGTCGAGAGCTCCTGCCCGCGTACGTCCAGCCGCGGGATCGACTCCAGCAGCCCCTTGGTGTACGGGTGGGCCGGCGCCCGGTACAGCGAGCGCACGTCGGCGTGCTCCACGATGCGGCCGGCGTACATGACGGCGATCCGGTCCGCGACGCCGGCGACCACGCCGAGGTCGTGGGTGATCAGGATCATCGCCATGTTCAGGTCGCGGCGCAGGTCGGCCAGCAGGTCCATGATCTGGGCCTGCACGGTGACGTCGAGCGCCGTGGTCGGCTCGTCGGCGATCAGCACCCGCGGGTTCAGGGCGAGCGCCATCGCGATCATCACGCGCTGGCGCATGCCGCCGGAGAACTGGTGCGGGTAGTCGCCGAGCCGCTTCGCCGCGGCCGGGATCCGGACCAGGTCCATCAGCTCGACGGCCCGCTTGCGGGCGTCGGCGCGGGACATCCCCTCGCGCTGGCGCAGCGTCTCGCCGATCTGCCAGCCGACGGGGAAGACCGGGTTCAATGCCGACAGCGCGTCCTGGAAGATCATCGCGATCTCCTTGCCGCGCACCTGCCGGCGCTGCTCCTCGGACTGGGTCAACAGGTCCCGGCCCTGGTAGAGGATCTGGCCGGAGCGGATGTGCGCCGGGGGAGTGTCCAGGATGCCCATGATCGCCTGGGCGGTCACCGACTTGCCGGAGCCGGACTCGCCGAGCACGGCCAGGGTCTCGCCCGGGTCGAGGTGGTAGGACACCCCGTTGATCACCGTGGCCACGCCCTCGCGGGTGCGGAACTCGATGTGCAGGTCCCGCACGTCGAGCAGGTGGCCGCCCGGCGGGGTGGGGGAGGCCGGCGTGGGCCGGACAGCGGACTGGGTCATCAGGGTCTCACCGCAGCTTCGGGTCGAAGGCGTCGCGGATCGCGTCGCCCAGCATGATGAAGGCGAGCACGGTCAGCGCGAGGAACGCCGAGGGGACGATCAGCGGGGTCGCCGACTCCCGCATGTGGATGCGGCCGGTGTCGATGTCCTGGCCCCAGGAGATGGTCGGGGCCTTCAGGCCGATGCCGAGGAAGCTCAGCGTCGCCTCGGCGGCGATGAACGAGCCGAGCGCGATGGTCAGCACCACGATGGCCGGGGCGAGCGCGTTCGGCAGGATGTGCCGCCACATGATCCGGCCGTTGCGGGCGCCGAGCATGCGGGCCGCGGCGACGTAGTCCTGCTCCTTGGCGGTGATCACCGAGGAGCGCACCACTCGGGCCGCGGTGGTCCAGCCGAGCACCGCCAGCACGAAGATCACCGCGAACAGCCGGACGTTGTCGCTGCTGGTGCTCACCCGCTTGAGCAGCACGATCGCGGCGAGCAGCAGCGGGATGCCGAGCACGATGTCGATCACGCGGGAGAGCACCGCGTCCACCCAGCCGCCGAAGTAGCCGGCGAGCATGCCGACGAGCAGCGCGATGACGCCGGTGGCCAGCGCGGCGAGGGCGCCCACCAGCAGCGACGCCCGCGTGCCGTAGACCGCCCGGGCGTAGACGTCGCAGCCCTGGAAGTCGTACCCGAAGATGGCTCCGCCGGACGGCCCGGCGTGCTGCCGGGAGAGCAGGCAGTCGCGCGGGTCGTTGGCGGTGAACAGCGACGGCACGACGGCCATCGCGGCGACCAGCACGACCAGGGCCAGGCTGATCCAGAAGATCGGGTTGCGGCGTAGGTCCCGCCAGGCGTCGCCGGCCAGGCTGCGCGGCTTCTGCGGCACGCCGACCTGGTTGGGCGTGCCCGGCTCGCCGGAGACGCCCCGCCGCGCGGCCTGGTTCTCCGTGGCCGCCACGGTCTCGAAATCACTCATAGCGGATCCTCGGGTCGAGTACGGCGTACAGGACGTCCACCACCAGGTTGGAGATCAGGTAGACCACGACGAGCACGCTGACGATGCCCACCACCAGGGGGCCGTCCTCGGTGCGGATGCCGCGGAAGAGGTTGAAGCCGACGCCGGGGATGTTGAACACGCCCTCGGTGATGATCGCGCCGCTCATCAGGTTGCCCAACTCGACGCCGAGGAAGGTGACCACCGGGATGAGCGAGTTGCGCAGCACGTGGACGCTGACGATCCGCCGCTTGACCAGGCCCTTCGACCGGGCGGTCCGGACGTAGTCGGCGCGCAGGTTCTCCGCCACCGAGGTGCGGGTCAGCCGCAAGGCGGTGGCCAGCGACAGCGAGCCGAGCACGATGCCGGGCAGCAGCAGCGCGTAGAAGCTCGGTTGGGCCCCGGCGGTGGGCGGGAAGAGCTGCCATTTCACGCCGAGGAAGTACTGGGCCAGCGGGGCGAGCACGATCGTCGGGATGCCGAGCACCAGCAGGGTGAGCACCAGGGTGGAGTTGTCGAAGATGCTGGCCCGCCGGATGCCCGCGATCACGCCGGCCGTGACGCCGAAGACGATGGCCACGGCGAGCGCGATCAGCGCCAGCTTCACGGTGACCGGCCAGGCCTGCTGAAGGATGTCGCCGATCTGCCGGCCGGTGAGCGACTGGCCCAGGTCGCCCTGGAGCAGGCTCTTCACGTAGTCGAAGTAGCGGTAGAAGAAGCCGCCCACGCCGGTCTGGTCCAGGTGGTACTTCTGCGTGAGGTACGCCCGCTGGGCCGCCGTCACCGGCCGCTCCCCGGCGAGGGCCTGGATCGGGTCGCCCTGCCCGGCGAACATCAGCGCGTAGACGATCAGCGTGGTCCCGAAGAACGCGAGGACCATCTGCAGGAGGCGCCGCAGGATGAAGCGGAACATACTTGCCAGTCTCTCCGGAAAAGTGCGAATGGGGCGCAGATCGACATCTCTGGCTGAACCGGAAAATTGGGATCGGCGCGTCCGGTCCGGTGGGGACCGGCGCCGAGACCGGCCCGGCGGGGTGCCAGCGAGCCGGACCGCCGCGTGCACGGGCCACCCGGGTCGCCCCGGGTGGCCCGTGCCACGATCAGCTCAGCTGGCCGCCTCGATCTTGACGAGGTTGACCCGCTGGAACAGGTCCATCTGGACGTTCTTGACCTTGGCGGAGTGCCCGTACACGTTCTCGCCGAAGCGGAGCGGGATCACCGGCATGTCCTTGGCCAGGATGTCCTCGGCCTGCTGGTACTTCTTGATCGCCTCTTCCTGGGTGGGCGCGGCCGAGCCCTCCTTGACCAGGCGGTCGAACTCCGGGTTGCTGTAGCCGTAGTAGTTCGACGAACCGTTGGTGCTGTAGAGCGGGCCGAGGTAGTCCTCCATCGAGGGGTAGTCCATGACCCAGCCCATCCGGAACAGACCCACCGGCTGCTTCTTCTCGACCTTGGTCAGCAGGTCGGCGAACTTCGGCTCGGCCGAGCCGACGCAGTCGACGCCCAGGTTGGCCTTGAGCTGGTTGCAGGTCGCGTCGACCCAGTCCTTGTGACCGCCGTCCCCGTTGTAGGAGATGGTGATCTTCGACGGGCCGCCGGCGGCCTGGTAGAGCTTCTTGGCCTCGGTCGGGTTGAACTGACCCGCAGCACCCGTGGTGTTGTCCCGGTAGCCCGGCAGGACCGGCGAGACGAACGAGCGGGCCGACTGCTGCGAACCCTTGAAGATCGACTTGGTGATCTCGTCACGGTCGATCGCCATCGAGATCGCCTTGCGCACGTCCGGGTTGCTGTAGTCCTTCTCGAAGGTGGGGAAGGCCAGGAACTGGAACGACGACATCGGGCTGGTCTGGTAGCGGTCGCCCAGGTCGCTCGGCGCGGTGCTCAGGTTCTCGGTCGGGATCGTCGGCAGCACGTCGAGGTTGTCCGACTGCAGGTCCGAGTACGCCGCGGTGAGCTGCTGGTAGACCCGGAACTCGACGTCCTTCACCTTGGGCTTCTCGCCCGGGTACGCGTCGTAGCGCTCGACGTCAATCTTGGCGTCGTGCTGCCAGGTGCCCTTGATCTTGAACGGACCCTGGCCGATCGGCGCCTGCTCGTACGAGTCGTTGAGCACGCCCGGCGCGGAGAACGCGGCCTTCGGCAGCGGATAGAACGCGGTGTAGCCGAGCATGGACTCGAAGTCGATGTACGGCTCGGCGAGCGTCACCTGGAAGCTCAGATCGTCCAGCTTCTTCAGGCCGGACATCGTCTTGGCCTTCGGCTTGTCACCCTGCAGGTCCTGGTAGCCCGCGATCTTCTCGAAGAAGTAGCTGGCGCCCTGGCCGTTGGGCGCGTACGCGCCGTAGTTCCAGGCGTTGATGTAGTCGTCGGACGTGACCTTCTCGCCGTTGTGGAAGGTGAACCCGTCCTTGAGCTTGATCGTCCAGACCTTGTTGTTGTCGGACGGCGTCACCGACTGGGCCGCGACCTCGTACGGCTTGTTCTGCGCGTCGTAGTCGACGAGCGGGCTGAACAGGCCGGCGAGCACCTGCGAGCCGGACGTTTCGGTGGTGTTGGTCGGAACCAGGTGCTGCGGCTCGGAAATCTGGATGCTGACCGCCGCATCCTGGCCGCTGCCGCTCGATCCGCCGTTCCCGCCGTTGCCGCAGGCCGTCAGGCCCAGCGTCACCACGAGCGGGAGGGCGGCCCAGGCGGCGAGTCTACGAACTCGCATGGGAGTCTCCTCATCTCCTCACAGTGCGCAGTCAGGCCCGACGCTGGGTAACGCTGCGCAACGCTCGGTAACGGTAGGTCGGTGGTCAGGCTTCGACAACGAAGCCATTGCGATGCGATAACGGAGTCGGCATGGACTCCTTGTTGGCTGCCACGTGCTGTGGTAATGCCAAGCGACGTAACTCCTGCCCAGCCGGGCTGTCGCCCGGCGTCTTGCGGCACCCGTCGGGCCGCTCCGTCCCGGTCCTGCCCGCCTCGGCGGGCTGTCGGGTCTCGCCGGTTTCCGGGCGCCTGTCCGAGCCGAGGTGTGGAAAAGACCACAGGATGTGACTGTTAGTGACAATGGCCACGTAACAGATCGTGACCGTTTGCCGTCATCGGCCCGCCGGTTCGGCGGCGTGAGACGATCTGGTAGTGACGGCGACGATCCTGGACGGCAAGGCGACCGCGGCGGAGATCAAGGACGAGCTGCGGACGCGGGTCAAGGCGCTGGCGGAACGGGGCATCACCCCCGGGCTCGGCACGGTCCTGGTCGGCGGCGATCCCGGCTCCCAGGCGTACGTGAACGGCAAGCACCGGGACTGCGCCGAGGTGGGCATCGCCTCGATCCGGCGCGAGCTGCCCGCGGACGCCACCCAGGAGCAGCTCGACGCGGTCCTGGCCGAGCTGAACGCCGACCCGGCGTGCCACGGCTACATCGTCCAGCTCCCGCTCCCGGTCCAGCTCGACACGCAGCGGGCGCTGGAGATGATCGACCCGGCCAAGGACGCGGACGGCCTGCACCCGGTCAACCTCGGCCGGCTGGTGCTCGGCTACGAAGGGCCGCTGCCCTGCACCCCGCGGGGCATCGTCGAGCTGCTGCGCCGGCACGAGGTCCCGCTGCGCGGTGCGAAGGTGGCGGTGGTGGGCCGGGGCAACACCGTGGGCCGGCCGCTCGGCCTGCTGCTCACCCGCCGCAGCGAGAACGCCACCGTGACCCTCTGCCACACCGGCACGCTGGACCTGGCCGCGCACACCCGCGAGGCGGACATCGTGATCGTGGCGGCCGGGGTGCCGGGCCTGCTCACCGTCGACATGATCACGCCGGGCGCCACCGTGGTCGACGTGGGCATCACCCGGGTGATCGGCGCCGACGGCAAGGGCCGCTACACCGGCGACGTCGACCCGGAGGTGGCCGAGGTGGCGGGCAAGCTGGTGCCGATGCCGGGCGGGGTCGGCCCGATGACCCGGGCCATGCTGCTGACCAACGTGGTGGAGCGCGCCGAGCAGCAGGTCTGACCGCCCAAGCACGCCATAACCGTCCGCCCCTGGCCCGATCGGTGCCAGGATGGCTGATACGGTCCGGAAAACCGACTGGTATCAGGGGAGTGGGACGACCATGGGTAAGAAGGTCACTGTCGTCGGCGCCGGCTTCTACGGCTCCACCACCGCACAGCGCCTGGCCGAGTACGACGTCTTCGACACCGTCGTGATCACCGACATCGTGGAGGGCAAGCCGGCCGGTCTCGCGCTGGACCTCAACCAGTCGCGCGCGGTCGAGGGCTTCGAGACCAAGGTCGTCGGCGTCACCACCGGCCCGAACGGCGAGGGCTACGAGGCCATCGAGGGCTCGGACGTCGTCGTGATCACGGCCGGCCTGCCCCGCAAGCCGGGCATGAGCCGGATGGACCTGCTCGAGACCAACGCCAAGATCGTCCGTCAGGTCTCCGAGAACGTCGCCAAGTACGCGCCGAACGCCGTCGTCATCGTCGTCTCCAACCCGCTCGACGAGATGACCGCGCTGGCCCAGCTCGCCACCCAGTTCCCGAAGAACCGGGTGCTCGGCCAGGCCGGCATGCTGGACACCGCCCGGTTCACCAACTTCGTGGCCGAGGCGCTGAACGTGCCGGTGAAGTCGGTGAAGACCCTGACCCTGGGCTCGCACGGCGACACCATGGTCCCGGTCCCCTCGAAGAGCACCGTGGACGGCAAGCCGCTGCGCGACGCCATGCCGGCCGAGCAGATTGAGGAGCTGGTCGTCAAGACCCGCAACGGTGGCGCCGAGGTCGTGGCGCTGCTGAAGACCGGCTCGGCGTACTACGCCCCGTCGGCCGCCGCCGCCCGGATGGCCAAGGCGGTCGCCGAGGACTCCGGCGAGATCCTGCCGGTGTGCGCCTGGGTCGACGGGCAGTACGGCATCTCCGGCGTCTACCTGGGCGTCGAGGCCGAGATCGGCGCCGAGGGCGTCAAGCGGGTCGTCGAGACCGACCTGGACGCCGACGAGTTGGCCGCCCTCAAGGCGGCCGCCGAGGCGGTCCGCGCCAAGCAGGGCGACGTCGCCAACATGTGACCTGAGCACCTCCCGAAGGGGCGGGCCCGGCTACCGCCGGCCCGCCCCTTCGCCGTCCCGCTCCCCGCGGGAGGGGCGGGGGAGGGGGGTGAAGGGGTGGCCCAGGTGGGGGGTGGCGAGCGTGGCCGGGCCGCGGTGGGCGAGGGAGTCCAGGAGGCCGGTGCGGGAGGTGCGGGCCAGTGCGGGGTCCTCCTCGTGGGCGTAGGCGAGGGCCGGGTCGACGAGTTGAAGGGTGTGGACCAGGAGGTCGCCGGTGACCAGCAGGCGGTCGGCGCCGGAGTCGACCAGCACGGACTGGTGGCCAGGGGTGTGTCCGGGCGTGGCGAGCAGGCGTACCCCGGGGGTGAGGTCGCGGTCTCCGTCGACCACCCGGAGCTGGCCGGCGGCGCGCAACGGGCCCAGGAGCCGGGCCGGCAGCTCGGGGTGGAACAACTCCAGCGCGGCCAGCTCGGCGCGCTGCACCAGATGGTCCGCGTTCGGAAAGAGCGGGCCCGCCCAGCCCACGTGGTCGGTGTGCAGGTGGGTGAGCACCACGGTGCGCACGTCCGCCGGGTCGATGCCGGCGGCGGCCAGTTCCTCGGGGAGCCGCCCGGGCACCGGCGCCCAGCTCGCCGCGAGCGCCTCGGCCGGGCCGATCCCGGCGTCGACCAGGGTCACCGGCCCGTCCCCGGCACGCAGCGCGAAGCAGCGGAACGGCAGCCACCAGCGGCCGTCCGGAGTGACCGTCTCGGGGTCCCGCCGGTCCGCCTCCCGCCACTGCGCCGGGGTGGCGTCCGGGAACGCCTCCTCGCGGGGTTGGAAGAAGGGACCCGCCCCGTCGGGCAGGGCGGTGACCGTGATAGACCCGACCGTGTGAGTCAGCGGCATCCGGGAAGGATGCCACCGCGGCCCGTCCCGGGCGACCCCGCGTCCGGCGCGGGGTGAGGCCGGCTGGGGAGCCCCGGTCCGTTTGCAGTACGCTCGTACTGCTTGAGCACGTGTCCCCCGAGAGGAGCGCCGGCCGATGGCGAAGATCAAGGTAAACAACCCGGTCGTGGAAATCGACGGCGACGAGATGACCCGGATCATCTGGAAGCAGATCCGGGAGCAGCTGATCCTGCCGTACCTCGACGTCGACCTGCACTACTACGACCTGTCGATCCAGCACCGCGACGCCACCGACGACCAGGTCACCGTCGACGCCGCCAACGCCATCAAGGAGCACGGCGTCGGCGTCAAGTGCGCCACCATCACCCCGGACGAGGCCCGGGTGGAGGAGTTCGGCCTGAAGAAGATGTGGCGGTCGCCGAACGGCACCATCCGCAACATCCTCGGCGGCGTCGTCTTCCGTGAGCCGATCATCATGTCCAACGTGCCGCGGCTCGTCCCCGGCTGGACCAAGCCGATCATCATCGGCCGGCACGCGCACGGCGACCAGTACAAGGCCACCGACTTCGTCGTCCCCGGCCCGGGCACGGTGACCATCACCTACACCCCGGCCGACGGCGGCGCGCCGATGGAGATGGAGGTCGCCAACTTCCCCGGCGGCGGCATCGCCATGGGCATGTACAACTTCGACGACTCGATCCGGGACTTCGCCCGCGCCTCGTTCCGGTACGGCCTGGACCGCGGCTACCCGGTCTACCTGTCGACCAAGAACACCATCCTCAAGGCGTACGACGGCCGGTTCAAGGACATCTTCGCCGAGGTGTTCGAGAACGAGTTCAAGTCGGAGTTCGACGCCGCCGGCATCACCTACGAGCACCGGCTGATCGACGACATGGTCGCCGCCGCGCTCAAGTGGGAGGGCGGCTACGTCTGGGCCTGCAAGAACTACGACGGTGACGTGCAGTCCGACACCGTCGCGCAGGGCTTCGGCTCGCTCGGCCTGATGACCTCCGTGCTGCTCTCCCCGGACGGCCGCACCGTCGAGGCCGAGGCCGCGCACGGCACTGTCACCCGGCACTACCGGCAGTGGCAGAAGGGCGAGAAGACCTCGACCAACCCGATCGCCTCGATCTACGCCTGGACCCGGGGCCTGGCCCACCGGGGCAAGCTGGACGGCACCCCGGCGGTCACCGAGTTCGCCAACACCCTGGAGCAGGTCATCGTCGACACCGTCGAGGGCGGCCAGATGACCAAGGACCTCGCGCTGCTCATCTCGCGGGACGCCCCGTGGCTGACCACCGACGAGTTCATGAACGCGCTCGACGAGAACCTGGCTCGCAAGCTCGCCGCCTGATCGTCACCGTCGCACCGGAGCCCGTCGGCCGTCGGCCGGCGGGCTCCGTCGTGCCCGGCCGCGTCACCGCCGGTGGCGCGCCTCGTTGAACAGGGTGGACGCGATGCCAGTCCCGTCCACGGAAGGTTGACCCGCGGTCGCCTCGCGGCGCGAGTGCCGACCAGCAACCTTCCCGGCTGTCGCACACAGCCGGCCGTCCCTTCCCTTGCGGGGGGCCCTGTCCCGGGCCCCCCGCGCCCTGTTGTGCGGGCGTCAGGCGGCGCGGAGCAGTTCCGCCGCCCGCTCGGGCGCGACGTCGTTGATGAACACGCCCATCGCGGACTCGGAGCCGGCCAGGTACTTCAGCTTGTCCCTGGCCCGCCGGATGCTGAACAGCTGCAGGTGCAGGTGCCCCAGCTCGCGGTCCACCCGGACCGGGGCCTGGTGCCAGGCGGCGATGTACGGCATCGGCAGGTCGAACAGCCCGTCGAAGCGACGCAGCAGGTCCAGGTAGAGCGGGCCGAACGCGTCCCGCTCGGCGTCGTCCAGGGCCGGGATGTCCGGCACCGGCCGGTGCGGGGCGACGTGCACCTCGAACGGCCAGCGCGCCGCCGCCGGGACGTACGCCGTCCAGTGCTCGTTGGCGGCCACCACCCGGTCGCCGGCGGCGCGTTCGGCGGCGAGCACGTCCGCGTACAGGTTGCCGCCGGTGCGGTCGGCGTGCCGACGGGCCGCCGCGAGCATGGTGCGGGTCCGGGGCGTGACGAACGGGTACGCGTAGATCTGGCCGTGCGGGTGGTGCAGGGTCACGCCGATCTCCACGCCCCGGTTCTCGAACGGGAAGACCTGCTCGACGCCGGGCAGCGCACCCAACGCGGTGGTCCGGTCGGCGAGGGCGTCCACGACGGTCCGGACCCGGCCGGGGGAGAGGCTGGCGAACGAGGCGGTGTGGTCGTCGGTGAAGCAGACCACCTCGCACCGGCCGCGCCCGGCGCGGACCGGGGTGAACGGGGTGATCTCGGCCGGCTCCTCCGCGACCCGCTGGCTCAGCGAGGGGAAGCGGTTCTCGAAGACGGCCACGTCGTAGTCGGGGGCCGGGATCTCGCTGAGCCGGCCGTCCCGGGACGGGCAGAGCGGGCACTCGTCCGCCGGGGGCAGGAAGGTCCGGGTCTGCCGGTGCACCGCCACCGCCACCCACTCGTCGGTGAGCGGGTCGTACCGGAGCTGGGACGCCGGCGGTGGTGGGGGCAGCTCCCGCCGGTCCGGCTGGTCGCGGACCGCGTCGTCCCGCTCGTCGAAGTAGATCAGCTCGCGGCCGTCGGCCAGCTCGATCTGCGTGCGCTTCACTCCGCTCCCTCCGTGGCCGGCACCAGCATCAGCTCGCCCACCCGGTCCTCCAGTACCCGTCGCGCGTCCGGCGCCAACCGGTCGTCGCTGACCAGCACGTCCGCCGCGTCCAGGCCGACGATCGAGGAGATGCCGACCGTGCCCCACTTGGTGTGGTCGGCGAGCACGACCAGCCGGTCGGCGGCCGCGACGAGGGCCCGGTCGGTGTCCGCCTCCATCAGGTTCGGGGTGGTGAAGCCGGCCCGCTCGCTGATCCCGTGCACGCCGAGGAAGAGCAGGTCCAGGTGGAGCGCCCCGAGCGCCGCCACGGCCAGCGGGCCGACCAGCGCGTCGGAGGGGGTGCGCACCCCGCCGGTCAGCACCACGGTCTGGTCCGGCCGGCCGCCGATGTGCAGGATCTCGGCCACCGGCAGCGAGTTCGTCACCACGGTCAGCCCCGGCACATCGACCAGGCGGCGGGCCAGCTCGGCGGTGGTCGTGCCGGCGGAGAGGGCGACCGCGGCGCCGGGGCGGACCAGCTGCGCCGCCCGGGCGGCGATGGCGGCCTTCTCGGCGGACTGGCGGATCGACTTGGCGTGGAAGCCGGGCTCGTCGGTCGAGCCGGGGCCGGCGAGGGTGGCCCCGCCGTGCACCTTGGCCAGCAGGCCCTGCTCGTGCAGCGTTTCCAGGTCGCGCCGGATGGTCATGTCGGAGACGCCGAACTCGGCGGCGAGCTGAGTGACCCGTACGCCTCCGGCGGCGCGGACCCGCTCCAGGATGGCCGCCTGCCGCTGCCGCGCCAGCACCCGCCGTCACCTCCGGCTTCCTCGACCACGTGCCCACGCGGTCGAACGTGTTCCAACAAAGATGAACACTAGCGCGCACCGGCGCACGGCGGAAGGAAGGGGTGGGCATACGCGAACCGCCGCCGTCCCCGGTCCGGGACGGCGGCGGTCGGCGGCAGGAATCAGGCGGACTGGAGGCGCGGCTCCACCCAGCCGGTCTCGGTCAGGTGATCCATCACCCGCTGCACCGCCTCCTCGACGGTCAGGTCCGTGGTGTCCACCACCAGGTCCGCGTCGGTCGGCTCCTCGTACGGGTCGTCGATGCCGGTCATCCCGGTCAGCAGGCCGGCCCGGGCGCGGGCGTACAGGCCCTTGCGGTCGCGCTGCTCGCAGACCGCCAGCGGAGTCGCGACGTGGACCAGCAGGAAGCCGGCCCCGGCGGCGGTCGCCATCTCCCGGGCGATGAGCCGGGCGGCCGCGTACGGGGCGATCGGGCAGCAGATGCCCACGCCCCGGTGCCGGGCGATCTCGGCGGCCACCCAGCCGATCCGGCGGACGTTGGCGTCCCGGTCGGCCTTGCTGAAGCCCAGCCCCGCGGAGAGCTCCCGGCGCACCACGTCCCCGTCGAGCAGGGTGATCGTGCGGTCGCCGCCCTCGCGCAGCAGGTCGGCCAGGCCGCGGGCGATGGTCGACTTGCCGGAACCGGAGAGGCCGGTCAGGAAGACCACCAGGCCGCGGTGCCGACGCGGCGGGCGAGCCCGGGCCAGCTCCTTCGCCACCGCCGGCGGGGTGTGCCACTCGGGCAGCGGGAAGCCCCGGTCCAGCAGGTCGTCGATCTCGTCCTGGCGGAGCGCCAGCCGCCGGTTGCGCGGCGGGATGTCCTCCCGCCAGCGCCACTGCCCGTCCCGGTTGTCGTAGGCCAGCTCCCGGGGCAGCAGCACCCGCAGGCCGGCCCCGGAGAGCATGCCCTCGGTGGAGAGCAGGTGGGTCACCCCGTACGCCGCGGCGACCCGGGCCCGCAGCAGGGCGTCGCTGATCTCGTCCGGGCGGCGGGCCAGCGGCACCGCCACCAGGGTGGCCGGGGGCATCCGGTCCCGGGCGGCGAACACGCTGCGCACCAGCGCCTCGGCCGGCACCCCGCCGGTCGCCTCCTCGCCCACCGGGATCAGCACCAGCAGGTGCGCGCCCAGGGTGCGCGCGGCGTGGGCGATCTGGGCCAGCTGCGGCCGGTGCAGCGGACGGTCGGCGAAGACCCCGAGCACCCGCCCCGGCGGCAGCAGCGCGCGGATCTCCTCCGGGTCGCGGCGCAGCCGCTGGAACGGCCCGTGGCCGCCGTCGCCCAACCGGCGGACCGCGCCGCCCACGCCGACCACGCCGGTGCGGACCGGCCAGACGTCGGTCACGTCCATCGCGGCCACCGGGGCGCCCTCGCCGTCGGTGAGCACCAGCGCCCGGCGCAGCGGGTCGTCCAGTTCCAGCCCGTCGGCCAGCGGCGCCGGCACCTGGAGGGTCACCGGCACCGGCCACGGCGTGCCGTCGGCGAGCCGGCCGCGGCGGCTCAGCGAGGTCAGGTCGGCGCGGGTCATGAAGCCGGTCAGCGGGGCGTACGCCCCGGTCAGCAGCAACTCCAGATCGGCCAGCTCAGCGGCCCGGAGCGCGTACGTCGGCGCGTCCCGCAACACGTCCTCGGGCAGCACCCACCCGTTGCTCATCAGACCCCCAACGTCACCGGCCGGTCCACAGTTTCTCAGCCCATCGCCATTCGGTCGAGAGCGCCACTCCTTCCGCGGGTCCGCGCCCCCCATCCGGGCGGAATCAGGGGCAACCCCGAGCGTTTCCCGGTGCCCGGGCGTGCCCCGCCTTCCTACGCTGTACCCCGTGACACTGCTCGCGACCGAGTCGCTGACCAAGACGTACGGAGGTCGGGTCACCGCGTTGACCGATCTCACCGTGTCGGTCGAGCCGGGGATCATCGGGCTGGTCGGCGCGAACGGCGCCGGCAAGTCCACGCTGATCAAGATCCTGCTGGGTCTGCTCGCGCCGACCAGTGGCCGGGTCTCCGTGCTCGGCCTCGACCCCACCACCGACCCGGCGGCGGTCCGCGCCCGGGTCGGCTACATGCCCGAGCACGACGCCCTGCCACCGGACCTGTCCGCCGCCGAGCTGGTGACCCACCTGGGCCGGATGAGCGGCCTGCCCCGCACGGTCGCCCGGGAGCGGGCCTCCGAGGCGCTGCGCCACGTCGGCCTGCACGAGGAGCGCCACCGCGCCGTCGGCGGCTACTCCACCGGCATGAAGCAGCGGGTGAAGCTCGCCCAGGCCCTGGTGCACGACCCCGACCTGCTGCTGCTGGACGAGCCGACCAACGGCCTCGACCCGGCCGGCCGGGACGCCATGCTCGCCCTCATCCACCGGATCGGCACCGAGTTCGGCATCTCCGTGGTGGTCTGCTCGCACCTGCTCGGCGAGGTCGAGCGGATCTGCGACACCCTGGTCGCCATCGACGGTGGGCGGCTGCTGCGGGCCGACCGGGTCGCCGCGATGACCTCGGCCACCGACGTGCTGGCCGTCGAGGTCAGCGAGGGCACCGAGGACCTCGCCGCCCGGCTCGCCGGGCTCGGCCTGCCGGTGTCCCGGGACGGGCGGCTGCTGCTCGTCCCGCTCGCCGACGACGTCACCTACGACCTGATCCTCGGCGCGGTCGCCGAGCTGGACCTGCCGCTGCACCGGCTGGACCAGCGGCGGCACCGGGTGGCCGAACTCTTCGCCACGAGGGAGCCCAGCCATGTCTGAGCCGACCGGCGTCATCCACGACATCGGCTACCAGCGCTACACCGGGCCGCGGCTGGGCCGCCGGCACGTCCTCGGCGCGCTCTACGTGCACGGGCTGCGTACCGCCTTCGGGCTGGGCCGGTCCGCCAAGGCGAAGATCTTCCCCTGGCTGGTGATGGGCATCGTGCTGGTGGTGGCCGCCGGGGTTACCGCGGTCCGGACCCAGACCGGCCAGGTTGTCATGACGTACGCCCAGTTCGCCGACGCGATGAGCTGGCTGGTCATCTTCTTCGTCGCGGTGGTCGGGCCGGAGCTGGTCTCCCGCGACCTGCTCAGCGGTGTGCTGCCGCTCTACTTCTCCCGCCCGCTGCCGCGTGGCGACTACGCCCTGGCCAAGCTCGGCGCGCTGGTCAGCGCGCTCTGGCTACTGCTCGGCGCGCCGCAGCTGGTGATGTTCCTCGGGGCGGCGTTCACCACCAAGGACGGGCTGCACGGCGTCTGGACCGAGCTGGGCGACCTGCTGCCCGGCCTGCTCTACGCGGCGCTCTGGGCGGTGGTCTTCGCCTCGGTCGGGCTGCTGATCGCCTCGCTCACCGGCAAGCGGGCGTTCGCGGCCGGCGGCATCGTGGCCGTGTTCCTGATGACCGCCCCGATCGTCGGCATCCTGTCGATCATGCCGTCCCGGACGGTCAACGAGCTGGCGATGCTCGGTTCGCCCACCGCCCTGATCCACGCCGTCGGCGAGTACACCCTCGGCGACCTGCTCGTTCCCAACGGGCAGACCGATTATCAGATCGGCGGCTTCGGGCCGGTCTACGTGGCCGCCGCCGTGCTGCTGGTGGCCGGCTGCGTCGCCCTGCTGCTGCTGCGATACCGGAAGGTGGCCACCCGATGACCACGATCAGCGCGGAGGTGGCGGCCCCGGCCACGCCCGCCGCCACCCTCGACCTCGCCGGCGTCTCCCGCTGGTACGGCAACGTGGTGGCGGTCAACGACGTCACCATGCGGCTCGGGCCGGGGGTGACCGGCCTGCTCGGGCCGAACGGCGCCGGGAAGACCACTCTGCTGCACATGATGGCCGGTTTCCTCGCCCCGTCCCGGGGCGCGGTCACCCTGGACGGCGCGCCCACCTGGCGCAACCCGGGTGTCTACCGCCGGCTGGGCCTGGTCAGCGAGCGGGAGGCGGTGCACGCCTTCCTCACCGCGTACGAGTTCGTGCTGGCCAGCGCGAAGCTGCACCGGCTGCCCGATCCGGAGGCGGCGGCCCGCCGGGCGATCGACCTGGTCGAGATGGCGGACGCGCAGGACCGGCGGATCGGCACGTACTCGAAGGGCATGCGGCAGCGCACCCGGGTGGCCGCCGCCCTGGTGCACGACCCGCAGGTGCTGCTCCTCGACGAGCCGTTCAACGGGATGGATCCGCGGCAGCGGCTGCACATGATGGCCCTGCTGCACCGGCTCGGCGACGCCGGCCGGACCATCCTGTTCAGCTCGCACATCCTGGAGGAGGTCGAGCAGGTCTCCGGCACCGTGCAGGTGATGGTCGCCGGCCGGCTGGCCGCCTCCGGCGACTACCGGACCATCCGCCGGCTGATGACCAACCGCCCGCACGTTTTCCGGGTGCGCTCCACCGACGACCGGGCCCTCGCGGTCGCGCTGATCGCCGAGGAGTCGGTGACCGGGGTGGAGCTGGGCCGGGAGGGGCTGACCGTCCGGGCCGGCGACTACGGCGCCTTCACCCGGGCGCTGCCCAAGATCGCGCTGGCCCGGGGCGTCCGGGTCCGGTCGCTGACGCCCGAGGACGAATCCCTGGAGAGCGTCTTCTCCTACCTGGTGGGGAGCTGACCCATGTCGACGGTTACCTGGATCACCGCGCGCGGACTCTTCGGCCGGCGCCGGTTCCTGCTGCTGCTCCCGCTGCCCGTGCTGCTGCTGGCGCTGGCCATCCTCTCCCGCTCGCTCGGCGTGGACCCGGGCCAGTGGGGCCCGCCGGTGCTGGTCGGCCTCGGGCTCGCCGTGGTGCTGCCGGTCGTCGCGCTGATCGTCGGCACCGGGGTGCTCGGCGCCGAGATCGATGACGGCACAGTGGTGCACATCCTCACCAAGCCGCTGCCGCGCTGGCAGATCGTGCTGCCGAAGCTGGCGGTGGCCACCGGGGTCACCGCGGTCACCGTCGCCGTGCCGCTCTACGTCGCGGGCGTGCTCGCCGATTCGGTACGCCTCGGACTGGCCCTGGCCGCCGCGTCGGCGCTGGGCGCGCTGGCGTACTCGGCGCTGTTCCTGGCGCTGAGTCTGCTCACCCGCCGGCCGGTGCTGCTCGGCCTGGTCTACGTGCTGATCTGGGAGGGGCTGCTGGGCCGGTTCGTGGACGGCACCAAGGTGCTCTCCATTCAGCAGTGGGTGATCGCGCTGGCCGACCGAATGGCCCCCACCGACCTGCTCGCCACCACGGTCTCGGTTCCGGTCGCCGCCGTGCTCACCGGCCTCGTCGTGGTCGGCTTCACGGTGCTCGCCGTCGACCGCCTCCGCTCCTTCAGCGTGGCCGGCGAAACGAGCTGACGGGTAAGGAGGGGGCCCCTGTTAACGCCTCCGGTAGAGGAAGGGACCCCTGTTAACACCGCGCACAGAGCCCCGCGGGGAAGCGCAGGTGTTAAGAAGGGGCCCCTGCTCTACGCCAGGCGTTAACAGGGGGCCCCTCCTTGCACCTCAGAAGGCGCAGGCGACGACGAGTTCGGGGGTGCGGTCGGGGAGCAGGTCGAGCTTGGCGATCCGGCCCGCCGCCCGCAGGTCGTCGGCGACCAGGGTGAGCTGGTCGAGCAGGGCGGCCGGGCCGAGCGCCTCGGCCAGCGGCACCTCCGCCTTCATCGACAGCTTCCGCTCCGACTTGGCCCGACGCACCTGGCCCAGCGCGTCGGCCGCCAGCCGCAGCAGCTCCGGGTCGCCCGGCGCCTGCACGGCCCGGCCCACCTCGTAGGTGGTGGGCCACGGGGCGCGGTGCACCGAGCCGTACCGCCACCAGGACCAGACCTCCTCGGTGACGAACGGCAGCACCGGGGCGAAGAGCCGCAACTGCACCGACAGCGCGGTGGCCAGGGCCGCCCGGGCCGAGTCGGCCCCCGGCCCGGTGCCGTAGGCGCGCTCCTTCACCAGCTCGATGTAGTCGTCGCAGAACCGCCAGAAGAACGCCTCCGTCGCCATCAGCGCGGCCGTGTGGTCGTACCCGTCGAAGGCGGCGGTCGCCGTGGCCACCACACCGGAGAGCTCGGCGAGCATGGCGGCGTCCAGCGGCTCGGTCGCCGGGGCGCGCAACGCGTCGGCGGCGCCCAGCCCGAGGGCGAACTTCGACGCGTTGAGCAGCTTGGTGGCGAGCCGTCGCCCCACCTTGATCTGGGCTGGGTCGAAGGCCAGGTCCATGCCGGGCTTGCCGGTGGCCGCCCAGTACCGGACCGCGTCGGAGCCGTGCTGCTCCAGCAGCCCCATCGGGGTGACCACGTTCCCCTTGGACTTGGACATCTTCTTCCGGTCCGGGTCGAGGATCCAGCCGGAGAGCACGGCGTCCCGCCAGGGCAGCACGCCCTGCTCGAGGTGGGCCCGGACGACCGTGTCGAAGAGCCAGGTCCGGATGATCTCCTGCCCCTGCGGGCGCAGGTCCATCGGGAAGACCCGGCGGAACAGGTCCGGGTCGGTCTCCCAACCGCCGACGATCTGCGGGGTCAACGACGAGGTGGCCCAGGTGTCCAGCACGTCCGGGTCGCCGGCGAAGCCGCCCGGCGCCCCGCGCTGCGCCTCCTCGTAGCCCGGCGGCGGGTCGCTGGACGGGTCGACCGGCAGCAGCGACTCGTCCGGTGTGAGAGGCTGGGACCAGTCCGGCTCGCCAGCGTCGTCGAGCCGGTACCACACCGGCACCGGCACGCCGAAGAAGCGCTGCCGGCTGACCAGCCAGTCGCCGGTCAGGCCGCCCACCCAGTGCTCGTAGCGGTGCCGCATGTGCTCCGGCACCCAGCGCAGCTCCCGGCCCCGGGCCAGCAGCTCCTCGCGCAGGCCGAGGTCACGGCCGCCGTTGCGCAGGTACCACTGCCGGGTCGAGACGATCTCCAGCGGCCGGTCGCCGCGTTCGTAGAACTTCACCGGATGGGTGATCGGGCGCGGCTCGCCCACCAGGTCGCCGGCGTCGGAGAGCAGCTCCACGATGGTCCGCCGGGCGCCGTTCACGGTCTGCCCGGCCAGCGCCGCGTAGGGCTCGGCGGGCACGCCGGCCGGCGGCTCGGGCAGCAGCCGCCCGTCCCGGCCGATCACCACCCGGGTGTCCAGCTGCAGCTCCCGCCACCAGGTCACGTCGGCCAGGTCACCGAACGTGCAGACCATCGCGATGCCCGTGCCCTTCGCCGGGTCCGCCAGCGGATGCGCGCGGACCGGCACCTCGACCCCGAAGAGCGGGGTACGCACGAAGCCGCCGACCAGGTCCGCGTACCGCTCGTCGTCGGGGTGACAGACCAGCGCCACGCAGGCCGGCAGCAGCTCCGGCCGGGTGGTGTCGATCAGCACCTCGCGGCCGCCCGGCCCGGCGAAGCGCAGTCGGTGGTAGGCCCCCGGCCGCTCCCGGTCCTCCAGTTCGGCCTGGGCCACCGCGGTGGCGAACCCGACGTCCCAGAGCGTCGGCGCCTCCGCCTGGTAGGCCTCGCCCCGGGCCAGGTTGCGCAGGAACGCCCGCTGGCTGGTCGCCCGGGCCACCCGCCCGATCGTGGTGTAGGTCAGGGACCAGTCCACGGAGAGACCGAGCCGCCGCCAGAGCGCCTCGAAGATCTTCTCGTCGTCCACGGTGAGCAGCTCGCACAGCTCGATGAAGTTGCGCCGGGAGATCGGCAGCGGATCCTTCCGGGCCGCCTCGCTCACCGGCCCGGCCGGCGGCCGCCAGTCCGGGTCGTACGGCAGCGCCAGGTCGGGCCGCACGCCGTACACGTTCTGCACCCGCCGCTCGGTGGGCAGGCCGTTGTCGTCCCAGCCCATCGGGTAGAAGACGGTCCGGCCGCGCATCCGCTGGAACCGGGCCACCGTGTCGGTGTGCGTGTACGAGAAGACGTGCCCCATGTGCAGCTCGCCCGATACGGTCGGCGGCGGGGTGTCGATCGCGTACACGTCGCCGCGCTCCTTGGCGCGGTCGAACGCGTACGTGCCCTCCTCCTGCCAGCGGCGCGCCCAGGTCTCCTCGATGCCGTCCAGGGTGGGACGCTCGGGGACGCCGGCGCGGGCCGACCTTGCCGTATCGGTCATCAGCCGATCGTAGGCACCCGGTGACGTGCCGACCACGGGTTATGCCGTCGCGGTCAGATCAGCGAGTCGCGCCACTGCCGGCGCAGGTCGGCGTACCGGCCCCCGGCGGCGGCCAGTTCGGCCGGCGGGCCGTCCTCCACGATCCGGCCGCCGTCCAGCACCAGCACCCGGTCGGCGATCTCCACCGTGGAGAGCCGGTGCGCGATGACCACCGCGGTGCGGTCCCGCAGCACGCTGCGCAGCGCCCGCTGCACCAGGCGCTCGGTGGGCACGTCCAGCGACGAGGTGGCCTCGTCCAGGATCAGCACCCGCGGATCGGCCAGGAAGGCCCGGGCGAACGCGACGAGCTGGCGCTGCCCGGCCGAGAGCCGGCCGCCGCGGCGGCGCACGTCGGTGGCGTACCCGTCGGGCAGCGCGGCGATGAAGTCGTGCGCGCCGATGGCTCGGGCGGCCGCCTCCACCGCCGCCTCGTCGGCGTCCGGGCGGCCGAACCGGATGTTTTCCGCCACCGAGCCGCTGAACAGGTGGTTCTCCTGGGTCACCAGCACCACCGCGCGGCGCAGTTCGGCGTCGGCCAGGTCCCGCAGGTCGACCCCGTCCAGGCTGACCGTGCCGGCGGCCGGGTCGTGGAACCGGGCGAGCAGCTTGGCGATGGTGGACTTGCCGGCGCCGGTCGGCCCGATCAGCGCGACCGTCTGCCCGGCCGGCACGGTCAGCTCCAGCCCGGCCAGGATCGGCGCGTCCGGCCGGTAGCCGAAGGAGACCGACCGGAAGACCACGGTGCCCCGGCGCCGGACGGCGGGCAGCGGCACGGGCCGCGCCGGCTCGGCCACCGCGGGCCGCTCGTCGAGCACTCCGGCCAGCTTCTCCAGCGCGGCGGTGGCCGACTGCAACGCGTTGTAGAACTGGCTCAGCTCCTCCATCGGCTCGAAGAAGCGGCGCAGGTAGAGCAGGAACGCGGCGAGCACCCCCACCTCGGTCCCGCCGTTCAGCACCCGGACGCCGCCGTAGGCCAGCACCACCGCGGCGGTCAGGTTGCCGATCAGCCGGATGCCGGGCGAGTAGACCGCGATCAGCCGGAAGGCGTCCAGGCTGGCCTGCCGGTAGTCGTCGTTCACCGCGGCGAAGATGCGCTGGTTGCGCGGCTCCCGCCGGTAGGCCTGCACCGCCCGGATGCCGCGCAACGACTCGACGAAGTGGACGATCACCAGGGCGACCGCCTCCCGGGTCCGCCGGTACGCCCCGGCGGACGCGCGGGCGAACCAGCGGGACAGCCAGAACAGGAACGGGAACGCGAGCAGGGTGACCGAGGCCAGCGGCAGGTCCAGCCAGAGCAGGATGCCCGCCACGGACAGCACCGACAGCGCGGCCATCACCAGCTTGTCGATCCCGCCGTCGACCAGCTCGGCGATCGAGTCGAGATCGCTGGTCAGCCGGGACACCATCCGGCCCGAGGTGTAGCGCTCGTGGAAACCCACGTCGAGGCGGAGGAAGTGCCCGTACACCCGGCGGCGCAGGTCGAGCAGGACGGCCTGGCCGATCCGGGCGGCGAGGGTGAGGAAGCCGCGCCGGGCCACGTACTCGGTGCCGGTGGCGACGGCGAAGGCGGCGGCGACGGCGACCAGCGGGCCGGGGTCGCCGGCCCGCAGCGGGGCGATGCCCCGGTCGATACCGAGCATGACCAGGTACGGGCCGGCCATGGCGGCGGCGTTCTGGACCAGCAGCAGCGCGACCGCCACCCCGAGCCGACCCCGGTGCGGGCGCAGCAGCCGGCGGAGCAGCAGCCGGCTGCGGGCCCGGAGCCGGGCCACCGCCGCCGGGGTGGCGCCCTCGGCCCGGCTGCGGTCGGCGTCCGGGTCGGTGGCCCGCCCGCGCCACCGGGTCAGGTCGAGGTCGTCGCCGTCGGGGGCGCGGCGCGGCCGGGGGACGCGGGCCGGCCCGCCCGGAGCGGCGTCGGTCACGAGCGCACCAGGCCGGCGTCGTCGCGGCGCCGCTCCGGCTCGGCGGAGAGCACCGCCCGGTACGCCGGCACCTCGGCCAGCAGCTCGGAGTGGGCGCCGACGGCGACGATCCGCCCGCCGTCGAGCAGCGCCACCCGGTCGGCGAGCGCCACCGTGGAGGGGCGGTGCACCACCAGCAGCGCGGTGGTGTCCCGCAGCACCCGCCGCAGTGCCGCCTCCACCAGCGCCTCGGTGTGCACGTCGAGCGCGGAGAGCGGGTCGTCGAGGACGAGCAGCGCGGGCCGGCCGAGCACGGCCCGGGCCAGCGCCAGCCGTTGCCGCTGCCCGCCGGAGAGGGAGAGCCCCTGTTCGCCGACTCGGGTGGCCAGCCCCCACGGCAGCCCGTACGCGAACTCCGCCTGGGCCAGCGCGAGCGCGGCGCGGACCTCGTCCTCGCCGGCGTCGGGCCGGCCCAGGGTGAGGTTCTCCCAGACCGACATGGAGAAGAGGGTCGGCTCCTCGAACGCCACCCCGACCAGCCGGCGCAGCGACCCGAGCCGCAGCTCGCGCAGGTCGTGCCCGTCCAGGGTGATCCGGCCGCCGGTGACGTCGTGCAGCCGGGGGACCAGCGAGAGCAGCGTGCTCTTGCCGCAGCCGGTCGCCCCGACCAGGGCCAGCGTCTCGCCCGGCTCGACGGTCAGCTCGACCTCGCGCAGCACCGGCGGGCCGGTCCCCGGGTAGCGGAAGCTCACCCGTTCGAAGCGCAGCCGGCCGCGGACCTCGGCGCGCCCCAGCACCCGGGCGTGCGGGGCGTCCACGATGGCCGGCCGGGTGTCGAGCAACTCCTGGATCCGGTCGGCGGCGGTGGCCGCCTCCTGGCCGTTGGCGATGATCCAGCCGAGCGACTGCACCGGCCAGATCAGCATGAGCTGGAGGCTGACGAAGGCGACCAGTTCGCCGATGGTGAGCGCCCCGGCGGCCACCGCCGCCGCCCCGGCCACCAGCACCGTCCCGAGGGTGAGGTTGGGGACCAGGTCGAACAGGGCCGACGTGCGGGCCAGCAGCCGCGCCTTAACGATCCCGGTGTCGTGCAGGGCCCGCGCGCCGCCGGCGAACCGGGCGGCCAGCTCGGGCCCCCGCCCGTACGCCCGCATGGTGCGCAGCCCCTGCGCGGTCTCCTCGACCAGCGTGGCCACGTCGCCCTGCTGGTCCTGCATCCGCCGGGACGCGGCGTGGTAGTGCCGGGCGAACCGGCGGCTGATCAGGAACAACGGCACGGCGCTGGCGGCGACCAGCAGGCCGAGCCAGGGGTGCAGCCGGATCAGCAGCACCACCACGGCAGCGTAGGTGACCAGGTTGAGCACCAGGAAGAGCAGGCCGAAGGAGAGGAACCGCCGGATCACCGAGAGGTCGCTGGTGATCCGGGAGAGGAGCTGGCCGGACTGCCAGCGGTCGTGGCAGCCGGCCGGGAGGCGTTGCAGGTGGGCGTAGATGTCGGCGCGGATCGCCGCCTCCATCCCGACCGAGGAGGAGGACTGGGTCCACCGGCGGATGAAGATCAGCGCCGCCTCGGCCAGGCCGAGCAGCAGGGCGAGGGCGCCGAGCCGGACCAGCCCGGCCACGTCGTGCCGGGCCACCGGCCCGTCCACCACCCGCTGCACCACCAGCGGCACGGCCAGGCTCGCCGCCGTGGCGGCCAGGGCGGCGAGCAGCAGCCAGGCGAACTCGGTCGCGTACGGGCGGAGGTAGGGACGCAGCCGCCAGAGGTTACGCAGCGGGTGGTACCGGGCTTCGTGACGCACCGCCGGGTGCCCGTCGCTCTGCGCACGCACTATCCGACGGTAGCGGCATTTGGGAGCGGTGCCGGTGTCAGCTTGCCGTCACCCGTCCCTCATGCCCGAGAAGCCACTTCTTCACGTCCAGCCCCCAGCGGTAGCCGCCGAGCGTGCCGTCGGTGCGCAGCACCCGGTGGCACGGCACGAAGAGGGCGGCCGCGTTGCGGGCGCAGGCCGCCGCGGCGGCACGTACCGCGGCGGGGCGGCCGGCCAACTCGGCGAACCCGGTGTAGGTGACCGGCTCGCCGGGCTTGACGTGGCGCAGCACCTGCCAGGCGTGCGCCATGAAGTCGCCGCCGGTGTGCTGCGCGACCGGCACGGTGTCGATCGCGGTGAGGTCGCCCGCCAGGTACGCCCGGACGGCGGCGGTCACCGGGCCGAGGTCGGCCCGGTCCCGCAGTTCGCCGCGGAGCGTCGGGTGCATCAGCGGCACCAGGGCCGCCGGGTCGGCGGTGAAGCCGGCGGCGCGTACCGCCCCGTCGGGTCCGGTGAGGACGCTCAGCGGGCCGGCGGGGGTGTCGATGACGGTGCTGTCCAGTGTGGTCATGCCGCTCTCCAGAGTCGGATCACCGCGTACGACCGCCAGGGACGCCAGCGGTCCGCGTACGCGTTCAGGGTCTTCGGGTCGTCGGGCAGGCCGAGCGCGGTGGCGCCCCGGCGTACGCCCAGGTCGGTGGGGAGGAGGACGTCCGGGTCGCCGAGGGCCCGCATGGCCACGTAGCCGGCGGTCCACGGCCCGATCCCGGGCAGCGCGACGAGCCGCCGTACCGCCTCCTCGCGGTCCCCGCCCGGCTCCAGGTCGAGTGCTCCCTCGGCGACGGCCCGCGCCACCGCCCGCAACGTCTCCCGCCGCGCCCCCGGCATCCGAAACGCGCTGTCCGGCGCCGCCAGCACCGCCTCCGCCGCCGGAAACCCGCGGAGCTCCTGTTGATCAGGAAGTTGACCGCGGCTTTGGAGATCGACTTCGCCGTCAATCTCATGATCAGCGGGCTGGGTGGTGGTGGCCGTCAGCAGGTGGGTGAGGGTGGTGCGGGCGGAGGCCAGGGAGATCTGCTGGGTGGTGATGGCGCGGACGGCCATCTCGAAGCCGTCCACCGCGTGCGGGAGGCGGACGCCGGGTTCGGCGTCCACCGCCGGGGCCAGGGCGAGGTCGGCGGCCAGGACGGCGTCGATCGCGACCGGATCGGCGTCGAGGTCGAGCAGGCGGCGGCAGCGGGCCACCGCGGGTGCCAGGTCGCGCAGGTCGGCCAGGCGCAGCGTGGCGGCCACGTGCCCGTCGGCCGGGGTCAGCGACACCGTGCCGGGCCCGTGCGGCAGCCGCAAGCCCCGGTGGTACGTCCCGTCGCGTACCTCCTCGACGCCGGGCAGGGCCCGCAGGGCGAGGAAGTCCAGCAGCGCCGCCGCGTGCAACGGCGGCCGGTACGCCAGCCGCAGCGAGATGGTGCCCGCCCCGCCCGCCGCCGGCCGGCCGCCCCGGGTGATCCGCAGCTCGGACGGGGTGGTGGCGTACACCTCCCGGACGGTGTCGTTGAACTGCCGGACGCTGCCGAACCCGGCGGCGAAGGCGATCTCGGCCATGCCCAGCTCGGTGGTCTCGATGAGGATCCGGGCGGTCTGCGCCCGCTGCGCCCGGGCCAGCGCGAGCGGCCCCGCGCCCAGCTCGGCGTAGAGCATCCGGTGCAGGTGCCGCTCGGTGTAGCCGAGCCGGGCGGCCAGCCCCGGTACGCCGTCCCGGTCGACCACCCCGTCCGCGATCAGCCGCATCGCCCGCCCCACCACGTCCGCCCGCACGTCCCACTGCGGGGAGCCCGGGGCGGCGTCGGGGCGGCAGCGGCGACAGGCCCGCAGCCCGGCGCCCTGTGCGGCGGCAGCGGACGGGAAGAACCGGACGTTCTGCCGTTTCGGCGTCATCGCCGGGCAGGACGGCCGGCAGTAGATCCCGGTCGACGTCACGCCGGTGTAGAACCACCCGTCGAACCGCTGGTCGCGGCTGTCGACGGCCCGGTAGCACCGCTCGAAGTCCAACTCCACGCCATCGATACTGCCTCGCAGGTCCAGCCGTCGGCTGGCGGGATTCGGACCTGACCGCACGCCCCCTGGTCTGCCGCCCCCGGGCCACCCTCGGCGAGGGGGGTGCGCCTCCCGGCCGTGACGGGCGGGGGGAGGGAACCGCGGTGACGGTCGGAGCCAGCCCACTGGGTGAGGGACGGTGGAGCAGGTCCTCCCCGTTCGTGTGGGTCACCCATACAGACGCCCCAGCTCACGCCGGCTGTCCCAGGCGCGGCAAGGGATTCCGGCGCGGAAAAGTGTCGGTAGTGGTCGGTACGGTCCCGCCACCAACTCAAGAAAAGGTGCGAGAGATGGCGAGCGTGGCCGGGCGAGGTGCCCGCTGATGCGGTCGGGGCGGATTCGGCTGGACCGCGCGGTGGTGCAGGGCTTCTACGACCGGATGCGGGTGGTGGCGCCGGCCGCGTACGGCGCGATCGAGCGGGACCGGGCCGACGACCCGGGGCGCGCCTTCGCCGAGACCGCCTGCGGCCGGCTCGCCGGCTCGCTCGACGCGGCCGGCTTGCGGGCCCTCGGCATGTGGGCGCACCACTGGTGCATGCGCTTCTACGACGACGACACGCGGGTGGGGCTGCGCCTGGTCCGGGAGATCGCCAACCGGCCCCGGCTGGGCTGGACGGTGGACGAGGTGCGCTGGCTGCTCGACCAGTCGCACTCGGTCGGCCCGGCCGTCGCGCACCGGTTCACCTTGCCGCTGGCCGCGGCGGCCGAGCTGCCCCCGGGCGCGCTGCCCGAGTGGGGTGACGAGGCGCTGGAGTGGCCTCGCCTGCTCGCCGGCTGAGCTGCCGGCCCGGGACGGCCGGGTAGCTGACCGGCAACCATCGCGGCGACCGCCACGGCGAAGCCGGCGAGCTGGACCGGGCTGAGTGACTGGCCGAGCACCAGCCAGCCGAGCGCGGCGGCGGTCAGCGGGCTGAGCGCCCCCAGCATCGACACCCGGGCGGCCGGCAGCCGGGCCGCGCCCCGGAACCAGAGCACGTACGCCAGCGCCGTGCCGACCAGCCCGAGCCACGCGTACCCGAGCAGGGCGGGCCCGTCCGGCGCGGGCGGCGCGCCCTCGACGGCGGCGGCGACCGGCACGATCATCAGGCCACCCGCGACCAGCTGCCAGCTCGTCGCGGCGAGGGTGCCGACGCCGGCGGGCCGCCCCCAGCGGCGGGTGAGCACCAGGCCGGTGGCCATGGCGGCGGTGCCGGCGAGCCCGGCGGCGACGCCGAGCGGGTCGAGGCCGGCGCCGCCCCGCAGCACCACCAGGGCGACGCCCGCCGGCGCGGCGAGCGCGGCGAGCAGCGCCCGGCGTCCGGGCCGTTCGCCGAGGGCGGCCGGGCCGAGCGCCGCGACCAGGAGCGGCTGGGTCGCCCCCAGCACGGCCGCCGTGCCGCCGGGCAGCCGGTAGGCCGCGACGAAGAGCAGCGGGAAGAACGCGCCGATGTTGAGCGCGCCGAGCACCGCGGCCCGCCACCACCACCCGCCGGTGGGCCGTCGGCGGGTCAGCGCGAGCAGCAGCAGCCCGGCCGGCAGGGCGCGCAGCGCGCCGGACCAGAGGGGCCGGCCGGCCGGCAGCAGTTCGGCGGTGACCAGGTAGGTGGTGCCCCAGGTGGCGGGGGCGGCGGCGGTGAGCGCGACACCGGTCCAGCGGCGGTTCATGGCATCCCTCTTCCTTCGATGCTAAGTAGCTTAGCTCTAAGCTAGTCAACGCCGAGTGAACGGGGAAGTGGGAGGTGCGGCACAATCCCTGCGTGGCAGCGGACGAGGTGGACCAGATCGTCGAGCAGTGGCGGCGGGAGCGCGCCGGCCTGCGGCCCGAGCCGATGGCCGTCTTCGGCCGCATCTACCGGCTGGCCCGGCTGGTCGGCGACCGCCAGGAACGGGTGTACGCCGGCTGGGGCATCGGCCGGGGCGAGTTCGACGTGCTCGCCGCGCTGCGCCGCTCCGGCGCGCCCTACACCCTGGCACCCAAGGCGCTCGCCGCCGCGCTCATGCTCACCTCCGGCGGGATGACCGGGCGGCTCGACCGCCTGGAACGGGCCGGCCTGGTCCGGCGCGCCCCCGACCCCGCCGACCGGCGCGCGCTCCGGGTCAGCCTCACCGACGACGGCCGGCGGGTGGTCGAGGAGTCGGTCGAGGCCGGCCTCGCCGTGCAGCGCCGGATCCTCGACGCCCTGCCCCCCGACGACCAGGAGCGCCTGGCCGACCTGCTCCGGACGCTGCTCGCCGCCGCCGAGGCGGAGCAGCCCGGCCAGGCAGGATGATCTCGACCGTCACCGACCGGAAGGACGACCATGCCCGCCAGCGAACCGACCATCGTCGCCACCAGCATGGGCTTCAGCAGCCGCCGCCGTGGCCCGTGGGACGCCCAGCCCGGCCCGGTCTTCGACCTGATGGCCGAGCTGGCGCAGGCCGGCGACGCGCCGAAGATCTGCTACCTGAACCAGGCGGTCGGTGACCAGCCCACCTCGTTCACCGTCTTCCACGGCGCCTTCGCCGGCACCCGGTTCCGCGCCTCCCACCTGGCGCTCTTCCCGATGCCCAACGTCGAGGACATCCGGGCCCACCTGCTCGCCCAGGACGCCATCTGGGTGGGCGGCGGCAGCGTCGCCAACCTCTGCGCCGTGTGGCGGGTGCACGGCCTGCCGGACATCCTGCACGAGTGCTGGCAGGCCGGCGTGGTGCTGGGCGGGGTCTCCGCCGGGTCGATCTGCTGGCACCTCGGCGGCGCCACCGACAGCTACGGCCCGACCCTGCGGCCGTTCACCGACGCGCTCGGCTGGCTCCCGTACGGCAACGGCGTGCACTACGACAGCGAGGAGCAGCGTCGACCGCTGATGCACCGGTTGGTCGGCGACGGCACGCTGCCGACCAGCCACTGCACCGACGACGGGGTCGGTCTCGTCTACCGGGGCACCCGCCTGGCCGAGGCAGTGGCGGACCGGGAGGGCGTGGCCGCGTACGAGGTGAGCCGCGGCGAGGACGGCAGCGTCCGGGAGACCCGGATCGAGCCCCGGCTGCTGACCGCCCAGCCCTCCTGAGGCCGTTTTCCGGCCCCGCCGGACCTGCCTGCCCGAGACTCGCGGCGAACCGCGTAAGCTGGCTCGTCGTGAGTCTCACCATCGGCATCGTCGGCCTGCCCAACGTGGGCAAGAGCACCCTGTTCAACGCGCTGACCAAGAACGACGTGCTCGCCGCGAACTACCCGTTCGCCACCATCGAGCCGAACGTCGGCGTGGTCGGGCTCCCCGACGAGCGGCTGGCCACGCTCGCCGAGATCTTCTCCTCGCAGAAGGTGCTGCCGGCGCCGGTGTCGTTCGTCGACATCGCCGGCCTGGTCCGGGGCGCCTCCAAGGGGCAGGGACGGGGCAACGCGTTCCTGGCGAACATCCGCGACGCCTCGGCGATCTGCCAGGTGGTGCGCGCCTTCTCCGACCCGAACGTGGTGCACGTCGACGGCAAGGTCTCCCCGGCCGACGACATCGAGACGATCAACACGGAGCTGATCCTGGCCGACCTCCAGACCCTGGAGAAGGCGCTGCCCCGGCTGGAGAAGGAGGCCAAGCTCCGCAAGGACCGGGCCGCCGCCGTCGAGGCCGCCAAGAAGGCCGTCGAGGTCCTGGACGGCGGCACCACCCTGTACGCGGGGGCCGCCGCCGCCAAGATCGAGCTGGAGCACCTGCGCGAGCTGCACCTGCTCACCACCAAGCCGTTCCTCTACGTCTTCAACGTCGACGAGGCCGAGCTGGGCAACGCCGAGTTCCTCGACGAGCTGCGCGCCCTGGTCGCCCCGGCCGAGGCCGTCTTCATGGACGCCAAGATCGAGTCCGAGCTGGTGGACCTGCCCGAGGAGGAGGCCCGCGAGCTGCTGGAGTCGATCGGGCAGTCCGAGCCGGGCCTGGACCAGCTCGTCCGGGTCGGGTTCCGCACCCTCGGGCTCCAGACGTACCTGACGGCCGGCCCCAAGGAGGCACGGGCCTGGACCGTCCCGGTGGGCGCGACCGCGCCGGAGGCCGCGGGGGTCATCCACAGCGACTTCCAGCGCGGCTTCATCAAGGCCGAGGTGGTCTCCTACGCCGACCTGGTCGCGGCCGGATCGATGGCGGCGGCCAAGGCCGCCGGCAAGGTCCGGATCGAGGGCAAGGAGTACGTCATGCAGGACGGCGACGTGGTGGAGTTCCGCTTCAACGTCTAACACCCGAGCTGGGCGACCAACTGGGTGACGGTGGGCGCAAGCAACGCTGAACGTCCGTGGACTTCGGTGGACCGTTCAGGCAGGTTAGCGCTACCGCTGACGCTGCTCATCGACGGCTGGTCATTCCTTCGGGACGAGAAACCGACTGGGTTGCTAGCTGTAGCCCAAATGCGAGATGGGCCAAGATGGCTGTGGAAAGTTGGGGGGCATTTGAGTTGAGACGCCGTGAATTATTAGGGGGAACTCTCGACCGAGGGACTCGCCTTTTCGACCCCTGCGCCTTTGCTGGCCGGTCTAGGCAGGGATCGGGCTCGCGAACCTCGTACTCTCCACCTCAGCAACCCCGGCGGAGGTGGGAGGGGTCCTAGACCCAACTCCTTACGCGCAGCACATAGGAATGCGTAGCGTGCTTCCGCGTATTTCCAGTAAAGCTCGCGCTCCCTGCTCAAATCATATTCTGGCGTGCCAGCGTTCAAACGTAAATATTCCCATCCATCCGCTATTGAAGATGTGACCTCCTTGGCCGCAGTGGCTACCTTTGAGCTTGCTGTCACTTCCAGGGCATCAAGAAGCTCTTTAGAAATCCTGTATTCGGCCCTCGCGGTAGTTTCCTTCTCCTCCCGCGAATTCTGCCATTTCTCGACTTGAAAAAAAACCATCGCGTTCAGCTTGTGATTAGATCCGCTGAACATGCGAATGAGGTCAGGAAGTTTATCGCGCTGCCATTTGCGGGCCTCGTTCTTGTTCGATAGGTAAGCTTGGTAGCCAACGTTAATGAGGCTGAGGGCGGCGGCGGCGCATGCAGCGACGGCTGCCAACGTCTGTGCCTGCATGGCCAGCAACCTACCGGACATGAGCCAGTCTGCGAGGCAAACCATACGGCGGTCAGCGCGGCGACAGTCGCGCCGAGGTGATAGGCGTCAGCACCGACGCTGGTGGCGCTGGGCGCGTCCAGCTTGAAACGGACATGGTGCGCGAGGCCGAGGCCTTGCTGCGGGACGTGGGTGACTAACTGGGTGACGATCGGGTCGGACACCGCCGGACGAGCACGGACGAGGGTGGACCAGGCCCGCAGTCCAGAGCCAACAAAGCAGTAGGTGAGAGCGCCGTGATTGTTGCCTGGGGGTCAAGGAGTCGCGGCATTCGCAGACAACCGCATCTACTCGTCGTCGACGTTGGAGGGGACGGCGGATGTCCGACTGTTGTGCCAGCGGCGAGCGTAGACCCAGGTCAGCAGACCGAAGATAGCGAGTCCGAGCCCCTGACCTACCGTGGCAAAGGACACCCGCTGGAGTGCAATGCCGAGCACCAGCGCAAGTCCGTTGATGAGCGCAAAAAAGCCGAAGGCGATCGTGATGAAGGCAACGGACCGCCGGCTCTCAACAGACGAGGTGGCCACGACATGAAGGTTACCGAGCCGTCAAGCGGAAGGATCCGGACGGCCGCGTCCTGTCGTACGCCGCTTCTGTGACAGCAACGGTGACAGCAACCGGCCCGGACGGAAGCGACCAGGACGAGCCGCCGGTGGACAGATGTCCGAGGTCACGACCGTGCCGCGGATGACGCCGGACGAGTCGCCTAGGACTTGTAGACGAGGCGTCCGGGCTCCCGAGCAGCCAAGCAGGCACCCAAACCGGCGAGCAAGAGCGGACAATCCCGGACCTGAACCTCAGGGCCGCAGCGCGCGTAGGAACGCTATGGCTGTAGTGCGGCGGGTAGGCGTCCTGGCCGCTGCCAGGGCAGCCATGTGCGCGTCGAGGCGCTCGCGCTCGTCGTTAGTCAGCGCGGCGGCGATGGCTTCGCCATACGTCGGGACCAGGGGGTTGGGGGCGACCCGCTTGAGCGCGTCCCAGTCGCTGATCGGCTCGGCGGGTACGTCGAGCTGGGCGCGGTAGTCCAGCTCCACCGCCTCGAAACCCGAAGTCTCTGCCCAGGCGATCAGGTCGCGCTCGTCGAAGTCAACCATCGGCTGCTCGTCCGCTTCTGTGCGTCCCCGGTACTCGTTGCGGACCTTGGCCACCAGGTCGTCGACCGGGGAGCCGCCCAAGCCGAACAGTTCGTCGGGGCGGTGCTGCCGCGCGAAGCGGTTGATGGGCTCGAAGAGGGAGAGCCTTCCGCCTGGCCGCAGCACTCGGAAGAACTCTGCGAACGCGGCGGCTTTGCGGTCGGAGTAGATGAGCACCGACCGGGTGGTGACGACGTCGACGGAGGCATCCGCAACGCCGGCAAGGTCCTCGGCCGGCGACTGTACGAAGCTGCACCGCTCATCGCCGTCGGCGATCCGCCGGCACTGGTCGAGCAGGTCCTGCGACACGTCGCTGAAGATGACACGGCCGTCCGGGCCGAGACGGTCGAGAGCACCAAACCCAATTAATCCGGTTCCGCATCCGACGTCGAGGAGGACGTCATCGCGCTTCAGATCGGCTCGGTCGAGGACGCCGTCGCGGAACCACGCCAGGTCTGAGGCGTACCGGGCGCGCAGGGTGGCGCTTCCGCCGTCTCGGCGCGTCAACAACCACTGTGCCCACCTGTCGGTCGTCATCGGGTCACGATAGTTCCGGCCCGAGCACCGCACTGGCCCGTCACACAGCGATAGCGGGCCAAGATCCGGACTATGCGCGGAATGATCAAGGATGGTAGGTGACGGGCAACCAGCGCTTCCGCTGCTCAAAGTGCCATTGCAGCTTGCAGCGCAACTGCCTTCCTAAACCGTGTGCCCTAGCTAGTCCGGCACGCCATCGGTCAGATGCAGGTGGCTGAGGCTAGGTGAAAAGGCAGCAACATGGTCAGGGGTTCCATGGTGCGGCTTGCCTGGTCGGAAGCGACCGGCCGCCACGGCCTGGTCGTAGCAGCCGACGCCTACGGGGTACTCGCTCAGAATGCCCGACAGCCGATGCTGCGCCGCCCAGGCGAGTCCGTCAGCCTGAGACTGAAACACGCCGGAAGCGAATCGCGCATTCGAGCCGTGAAAGATCCACACCGTGGAGGTCGCTGCGCCACGCGGGTCTGGGCTGGCAGGTGTTTGCACGGCCCGAGTATGCCGGGCACAGCCAGCCAGCGTGCGGCCCGTACCAGCCGACCGGATCGCAGCAGGGATGGCTGTCGACAGCAACGGCGACAGCAACCGGCCGGGACGAGAGCAGCCGGCAGCGGCCGGGCACGGACAGTCGCCCGAGGTCGCAGACGCGGATGGACCCCGCCGGACAGCGCGCCTAGAACTTACAAGCGAGGGGTCGGTTGGGCCGTCTACGGGCCGTCTGGTCCGTCGCTGGGCCGCCAAACGCCGACCAGAGATAACCGCCGACGACCAGCAGCACCCAAGAAAACAGCAGGTCAGCCACCACGTGACGGCGGCTGACCTGGTGGGCGACGGACGAGTCGACCTGTACGCCGGATTCTGGGTCACCGATCCTTGAAGTCGCGGCGGCCACTCCCACCTCGAGCTTGTCCGCGGCGCTCGACTTTCTCGGCCAGGCAGGCAACCTTCCAGGGAGCCCGACTGGTATCTCCCCTGTGACCGGGTCGAAGGAGATGGTGGTGTCGAAGCAGCAGGAGTTCGATGAGTTTGTGGTGGCGTGCTCTCGTCGGCTGCTGCGTATGGCCTATCTCCTCACGAGGGACTGGGTGGCCGCCGAGGACCTGCTACAGACAGCGTTGACGAAGGCATGGTTCGCCTGGCATCGGATCGAGTCGAACCCTGAGCCGTACGTCAGGAAGATCATCGTGAACACGTACGCGTCATGGTGGCGGCGTAGGTGGAACGCCGAAGAGCCTGTGGCGGACCCGCCGGAGCGGACAGGCCCGTCGTCCGATCCCTTTGCGGCCCTCGACGTCCGCGACGAACTCTGGCGGTCCCTCGGCCGGTTGCCGAAGCGCCAACGCACTGTCCTGGTGCTGCGCTACTTCGAGGACATGACGGAGGCAGAGATCGCACAGGCGATGGGCTGCACGGCCGGCACGGTCAAGAGCCAGGCATCCAAGGCGCTGGCGAAGCTTCGACTGGACGAAACTCTTGGGGTGATGGCATGAGCAGCTTGCTGCGGGAAGTGTTCGAGGACCGCTCGACCGGCGAGCCCGACGAAATCATCCACCAAGCACGGCCCTCCGCAGTCCGTCGCAGGATCGCCCGTGCCCGCCGTCGTCGCGCCGCAGCGACCGGTTCGGCGGTCGCCGCCGTCGCCGTTCTGGTCGGGGTCGTGATGTCCGGCCTGGGGGTACCACGGCATCTTCCCGACCGACCCGCCGACGGCGCACCCACGGTGAGCCCCAGCCCGACCGCCAGGACGATCGAGGGCTTCCCGGAATACCTGAACGGCGCGCGGGTGCTTTCCGCTGCGTCCGCGTCGCTCCCGGACACTACCGCGACCCTGACATTCGTACCCACGACGCATGATCTCGTGTTCTTCACCAGATGCGATCCGCCCGAGCTCGACGCCCAGTTGATCCTCCCTGACGGCGGTATGGCGGGCGGTCGCTGCGGGTCCAGCCATGGGGGATTCACCGAGAAAGGGTTGTCGTTCGCTGGGATTCGCGTCGGCAAGCCCGCCACCATCAGGCTGGAGGCCATTGGCACCCTGTCGTTGACCCGCCCGCCGCGGCTCGGACCGCTGCCCGCTACTGGGACCTTCGCGGTCGCTGTCGGCGAGCGGATCCCCTTCGACGAGTACCCCCTGCCTCCCCGGCCCGCGACGCTGCCGCCGCTGGCCATACCGCCGGGTGCCGACACCACGGTGCGCAGCACGCCGGGAGATGCCCTCGCTCCGCGAACGATCGAGGTCAGATCGCGGAAGAGACTGACCTTCTTCGCGCAGATGCAGACACCCGGCACCCTGCGCGTGATGGCCAACGGCCGTGAAGTCACTAGCTGCGTGAAATGGAATTACGACAAGACGTCAACGACCCCGAGCCAGACGGAAATCGACAACGGCTGCTACGAGGAACTGATCCCCGGGGATAGCGACAAGCCTGTGAAGAACGGTGATGCCATCACGGTCACGATCGAACCGCAGCATGTGACAGGCGACTGGGCCGTTCATGTCTCCTACTAGCCGGCCATCGTCGGCTGCCAGCATCGCCCGGCGACAAGTATTGGTGTGAGACCACAACCTGGAGGATCGGTGCCCGACGCCCCGAGAACAGCTTTGGACCGTCAGCGCCTTACCGACTTGTTCCGTCGGCATGGCGAGGCCGTCTTCGCCTACGCCAGCGATCGACTGGGCGGAGAGGATGCTCAGGATCTGGTGGCCGAGGTCTTCGTCGTTGCATGGCGGCGACTGGCAACCATCAAGGAAGGCCGGGAGCGGCCGTGGTTGTTCGGGGTCGCGCGGCAACTGGTGATGCAGCATCGGCGAAGCCGCGCCAGCCAGGCAGCGTTACAGATCCGGCCCTATTCCCATGCGGAGCCCAGCGACCCCTCACACTCGAGTCCCGCGGCCACTCAGCGGGCTGAGGTGCTCGCGGCGTTGGCGACGCTGCCAGAAGCGGACCGGGAACTGCTGCTGCAGCGCTACTGGTACGACCTCAGCGGGAGTGAGTCGGCGATGGTGCTGGAGTGCACTGTGGCGACGCTCGCCGTGCGGCTGCACCGGGCACGCCGCCGGTTCGCAAATATCTACGAGCACCGATCAGTTGAGCCGAAACCGTCTCCGACGGAAAGCTTGACCGCCTACGCGAGAGGGCTGCAGTGAAGCGGCAGGACAGCGCAACCGATGAACTGATCAAGAGCGCGCAGCCAAGCGCTCGGGTCCAATTCACCACAACTCCACAAGGAGCGAGGATCCTTGCCCGGATCCTCGACATGCCGCTGCAGTCCCACAGGGCGCCCGAGCGAAGGGCGCTGGGTATCTCGGCGCTGGTCGCTGGTTGGGGCGTTGTTCGCTGGCGGCGCGGCGGCGGCGATCGGCGGCGTGAATCCACGACCGTAAGGGCCAGCCGGCACCCGTGAGGGAGAGTAATGGCAGTCAGGTGGGCGCCCGTTGCGGGCGGTCTTGTAGCAGCCGTAGCGGTGCTGGCCTTCCTTGCGAGCCTTACGCCGGGCAGCTCTGGTCGGGTGATAGTGGACCATTGTTACGTCACGTATGACCGCCAAGAGCAGCGGTACAGCCGGTGCGTCGGGCACTGGACTCAGCTAGGGCGCGCCCAGTCGGGACCGGTCTTTGGCGTGGATGTCAGCCGGCACTGGCAGGTGCTCAGGGTCGAGCCCGATCCCAACTACGAGTGGGAAGTACAGGTTCCGCAGTCCGCACGCGAGCAGGTTGCAATACTGGCCGGCTCGCGTGCCCATGTCGCCCCCGGGTTTCTGCCGGCCCTTCTTGTCGTCCTGGACTTGTTGGCAGTGAGCTTTCTGGGCTGGATCACGGTAAAGCGGATACGACGGGCCGTGACGCCTGCATAGATTGCAGAGCCTTCGCCGCCGAGACCTGTCGGTTCGTAGCTCCGGCTCAACGGACTGGCGCGACGGGCTGCCGGAGGGACAGCCACGCACGGACGCTCGGAGGCAGCAACGAGGCAGCAAGCCGGTCGATACAAGCCGGTATCCAGCATCGAAGGACGAGTGCGTGGCGTACCCGAGCCAGCAAGGATCGACGCCGACCGCCACGGGCGGACAAGGGGTGTCCGACTCCGCCAGCGGGTTCGTGCTCGGGGAGTGGTGCGGACGTCGACAGCAACGCTGGCAACCAGCGTGAACGACGACGCGCGGACAAGCCCAGCGAGGGACGCCGCTCCGAGCGGGCGACGGTTGCCGGACGGACGCGGACGCAGTGCACAGAGCTTGTAAGCGAGATGTCCTAGCCGCTGGCCGCGATCGAGAGAATGGGGCGGACGAGGCGACAGCGGCTGTGGATCCGCGGCGAGCTGCTTCGTAGACTCGGGCATGTCCCCGAGCTGGAGCCGGCAGAGCCGATGAGCGACCTCTACGGCGATATCGAAGAGTTTGTCCGCAACCTGCGCCGAGGCGGCCTGGGGCAGCTGGCGCAGTCGCTGGAGGACGCCGTGCTATACGGCGCTACCAGTGGTGAGATCCTGACTAACATTGCGCGCCTGCTTGACCCGACTCCTCGTGAGGAATCCAGGTTGCCCGAGGAGCTGGCATCGCAACGCGACGACATTCTCCAGAGGGCAGTACGCGCCCTCGGAGATGTTGGACAGCGCCTAGCTTTTGAGCCCGACTAAGAGCAGCCAAGCGAGCAGCCAAGCCGGCGGACGGGCGCGGACGATGACGGACCTGGACACCATGTGACACGCGCCGAGCGCCCCCGGGAGCAGGAGCCGGGGACTGACTCGTAATGCGTAGGTCGACGGTTCGATTCCGTCAGGCAGCTCGGTACGGAAAGCCCAGATCATCGGCCTGGGTTTCGCCGTTTCCGAGGGGTAGCGTTCGGCGGCGTGGTGCGTAGTTGGAGTCTGGCCGGCCTCATGCTGACATGCGGCGTCATCGTGGCCGTCGCCCAGGAACTGCCCTGGATCGGTGTCATTGAGTTCGTGGTCTTCGTGGCCCTGGCCGGTCTGTTGTCGCCGCTGGTCTTCCCGCGCTCGCTGACTGCCGCGGAAGCGCAGCAACGCAGCAGCGGGGATGGCCATCCGATCGTCTACTGGCGGCCCGGCTGCCGGTACTGCCTGCGGCTGCGGCTGCGCCTCGGCCGCTCGGCACGCCAGGCTCACTGGGTCAACATCTGGCGCGACCCGTCGGGCGCGGCAACGGTACGGGCGGCCACCGGCGGCGACGAGACGGTGCCGACGGTGGTGGTCGACGGGGAGCCGTACGTTAACCCCGAGCCGGCGTGGGTGCGGCAACGGCTGGCGCAATAACAGCGGGCCGGCGGCGCGGACCCCGGCGCCGCCGGTGGGTGACCCGAACCATGTGCCGGTAGAGGCAGCTAGAAGGCAGCGAGACGTGCGTCAGCGGCCGAGGTGAGTCGCCAGCGGACCGCAGATGCGGTGCGGTGATTGGTAACCCCAGTACTCAGCCACAGCCGTTGGTACGCCGCACCCGGCTCCCCCCGGCGGGGGTCGTCCCATTGTGGAAGGGATGCTCCGCAGCTGGCTCACGCAGGTCCTGAGACCCCCGACAGCCGCCGCGCTTCAGCAGCCGGCCGACGGCGGCGTCTAGGTTTCGCTTCAACGTCTGACTGCAGTCGGAGGCGCGTCGGGTGGCTACATCCAGATGTACTCCTCAGCGATGGCGCCGTCGCGCCATTTCGCTACCGTCACCATCCGGCTGCCGTCTTCCAACTCGCCTACCACACAGGTCCACTCTCCCGACCCGAACCCGATGGGATGCGACTTGATCTGGACCGGCTTGCCACCGGTCTTCTGGGCGAAGGCTTGCATGGCGTCGATGTGCTCCTGGAGGCCATGAGTCTGCGGTTGCCCTTTCAAGTCCACGAGCACGTCATCAGTGTGGTGGTGGGCGAACACTCCGTTCCAGTCCGCCGGGTTCCACCCCTTGAAGTCGAGGTCGTCCATGCCCTTCAGGTTGCGGGTGACCTGGTTGTCGGCCATGACAAAGCCCCTTCCACGGCCTGTCGCGAGTACGTCTCTGAGTGAGCCTACGGAGACTTTCGGGACCTATCAGGTGAATGGCGAGCCGGGCAGTAGTACTCACTCTGACGTTCCGCCCGCTTCATCATCGAGGGGGTGGCTCATCATCCGCCGTGCAAGTCCAGGACTACGGCCACGGCCAGGGCCGAGGCCGGCAACTGACGGCGATCGACGGGCTGGCGAGATCACCCGGCACAAGGTGGGCACAAGTGACGCCGACAAGGACTATCGACTGCTGTAAGGCGACGAGAGGCCTCGCCCAGGTCGGGACGCCGATCCGCCCGATCTGGGATGATCCACGGGCCGCCGGAGGGGTTCAGGGTTCAAGTCCCAGGCCCCAACCGGGCAGGGGCAGCCGAATGGCCATTGACCGCCCGCCGGCCGTCTGCTTGGCTGCGTCGCAGTTGACCTTGCAGGTCTGAGTCTCCGATTGCACTGGAGAATGTATGTCCCCCGTGGATGCCATCAAATCCGTTCTCTCCCAGTACGCCGGCTTTGGCGGTCGAGCTCGCCGGTCCGAGTACTGGTGGTTCTTCCTCTTCACCCTGATCCTCAACGGCCTCGCCGGAGTTCTGGACGGCGCGCTGGGGACCGACATCGGGTCGGGTTCCAGCTCTACCGGCGTCATCGGGATCATCGTCGGCTTGGCCCTGCTACTGCCGGGCCTGGCAGTTGCCGTGCGGCGACTTCACGACACCGACCGCTCGGGCTGGTGGCTGTTGATCGGACTCGTGCCTCTCGTGGGGGCCATCGTCCTGCTCGTGTTCCTCGTGAAGGACGGCACGCGGGGAAGTAACCGGTACGGTGCCGACCCGAAGGACGCTCCGCAAGCCGCCGCCCCCAGCATGGCCTGATAGGGCCCAGCGAGTGGCTGCTTGCTAGAGCTAAGCCAGCCCAGGAAGCCCATGCCGGCGGTGACAGCGCACGACTGTCGCCGCCGGCGCCATTCATCGGACTTTGGCCAGCGCCGGCAACTGTGGCCACGCCCAGGGCCGGAGGCAGCGAGAAAGCAGCAAGCCCTTTGATGTGGGCCGCGACTACGCATCAGAGGACGCTTGGCGCGAGGTACGGATCAGCACCGCCCGGCATCCACCGACACATAACGGCAGCGGGCGTCCGGCTCCCCCGGCGGGGGTCGTCGCACTGTCTACCCCACGTCTTCGGGCAGCTCCCCGACGCGGAGCTGCACCAAGCCGTCGTCGTTCCACTCCTCTCGAGATTGAGCTGGTGGGAGTTCCACTCCCGCAACACCGGCAGGGGATGAGAACTCCTGCCGGAGACGGCCGAGAAGGTCCGTTGCCTGCTCAAGCGTCTGCGCGGAGCTTTCGGGGTCATCCAGGCTTAGGCCCAGGACACTCGCGCCTTCACTGGTGACTGTGATGATGGCCTTGTAGTAGTTGCGAGCTCGGACGTAGAGCGAGAAGCCGCTGCCAGCGTCGGCGCTTCGGCCGAGGTCCCGGAGCGCTTCTGCGTCCCCGCCCCAGGGCGATCCCGCGATGTAGGTCCGCATAAACGGATGCAGCCTCATCGCCGGGATCATCGACGTCGACATACCGGTCGACGAAGGCCCGGAACACATCCGGCTCGCAGCCGGGGACCCATACATACACGTCAAGGCAGGGGGGCATGATCGAAGGCTACGGCCTGCCCGATGGCCAGGCGGCCAGGCGTGAGAGCCACGTAGTGGGCGATCGGTCGACCGAGCGCCGGCCGCAGGGGCAACGTGACATCAGCCGTTGACATCAACGGTGGCGGCCGAGGCCGCACACGTGCGTACGGATCTCGCCACCGGCCCGAACCCAGTGGACGTCAACGGACGCCACGACTCTCGCCGAAAACGCCTTGTAAGCGAGATGTCGCGCGCGGAGCCGTCGGGGCTGTAGCCGCCGGCGGTGGCGTCCGGACACCCGGACGCCACCGAATCCACCAACAGCGCTTCAGTAACCGTTGGGGGCGCGCCAGCAGTGCTGGTAGCGACAAGCAGGTCAGCCTTTGGTCTCGCGAGGGTCACGGCTACGGGGGTAGGTGTTCCTCTCGCCGATCGTGCCGTCCTTCTTCTTGATCACGTGCTCGACGCCGCGCTGAGTGGCCATCTGTCGGCCTGCGGCTTCCGCTTCTGCCTTGGTGTCGTGTGCGCTGCTCGCCCGCTGATTGCCCGCTGGGCGATTCTTCCACTGCCCGTCCTCGTAGTAAGTCTCGATGTCGCCCTGTGCCATGTCGTGGCCTCCCTGATTGCATGGTCGGTCACGAATATCTGCCCGCGCCGTATCCCTCCTCAAACGTCGTCACGTCGCCTCGCCAATTGGCAGCCGACGAGCTGATCCGAGAGGAGGGGGCGAGATCAAATGCAGGAGGTTGGAGGGCTGGCATCGAGAGCAGCGAGGCAGCAAGGAGGCATCCCGAACCTCGATCAGAGTCGGTCCCGGACGGCAAGGGACGCTGCCCACCACGTGCTGCGCCACGCAGGTTGGTGCGGTCCGGCAACCGTCGGCACGATGTGTTGTCGGCTCCCCCGACGGGGGTCGTCCCTTTCCGGGCTGAATGCTCCGACGTAGGTCACAGGCACTCGTCGTCCTCGTCGAGCGGGTTTCGCGCCGGCGTTTCCTCGGCCGGAGTCAGCAAATCGCCAGGGTGGCCGCCGGTGACCAGCTCCGAGCCCGGGAGCCGGGTTCGCGCCAGACGAGGTTAGTTCAACTGCGCCGCTGTGGCGGTGTCCGTGGGGCTCGCGGTCCGTGACACGAGAGCCGACTCGCCTGTTCGGGCAGGGGCCGTACGAGCCGTCCAGGCCCGCTTGACGTGACGGGCCGGGCGGCGGCCCGCTCCCTAGAAGTCCGGGTCGACGGCGGACGGGACGGCAAGTTACCTGCGGGGGCGTGCCGGGAGTGGGTACTTCCAGGTCTGCTCCTCGCGGCCGGAGTCCCCGCCGAACCATCGGATGGTGATCGTGCTGTCGCTGGTCGCCATGCTTCGCGCCGCGATGAAGATGATTGCTTCGTCAGGTGCGACCATGGCGTGCTCCGGGGCCTTCAGGAACATCGACTCGTGAGCAGTGATCCGGACGTTCTCCGCGACCTCATCTCCGACGTTCGTCAGCCGATAGGCGTCGTTCTGATGGTGTTCCAGCGACCATTGAACTCGTGGAGCTATCGGCCCTGCTTCGGCATTGCCGGTGCTGTTAGCGGCCATGGTTTCCAGTGCCTCAACGACTCGACGGGTGTATTCCTCCGTTAGCCGAGCGGCTGACTCCGAGCGTTCCGCAGCAGCCCGAGCCTCTGTCGCCTGGAGCCGCTGGCCATCCCTCGTAACCTTCTCCTGCCGGATCATCACGACGGTGGTCGCAATGCCTACAGCCAAGGCGACAAGGACGCCGATGACGGTCGCTTGATCCGATGCCTCTTGCCAGTCGAGGGCCAGGGCGGTGGGACTCAGCAGCACCAGATCAAAGTAGCGGTGGCGAGCAAGAGAGGACTTGCCCGAGGCTACGCGCGGAGACCGTCGACGAGCTTCTGAAGCCGGGCGCGGATGTCGTCGCGCACCTGGCGGACGACATCCAGGGGGCTCACTCACATGGAGTTGTTGGGCATGTTGCGGCTCGCTGCCTGGCCCTGCACGATGTGACGCTCCGCCTCGTGCCGATCCTGTTCGGCACCGGCCCGGAGAACCGCACCGGGATCCTCATCCGAAGAGAGGCGGTTCCGGTCTCGCCATGCCACGAAGACAACAACCGCGGCAACCAGCAACAGAAGCCCCACCAGAGTTACCGCCATCGCCGTCATGGCATCGACGCTACGGCGTGGACTCCGGTTCTGGCGACCACAGAGGGAGTGGGCATCGGCGCGACCGAGTCGAGTGGCCGTTGGCCATGCAACCTTTTCTGTTCACAGCCGGTACTACCTGATGACTGGGAGGAAGGGCGGGAACTTGATCACACCTGAGGGGTTCGACGAGTTCGTCGCGACCCGCTCGCCCCGGCTGTTGCGTACTGCGTTCCTGCTCACGCGTGATTGGGCGTTGGCCGAGGATCTCTTGCAGACGGCACTGGCGCGGGCGTGGGAGGCGTGGCGGCGTATCGAGGGTGACCCGGAGCCGTATGTGCGACGGATCATCGTCAACGCGAACGCGTCGTGGTGGCGGCGCCGGTGGCGGGGTGAGGTTCCCACGGCGGACCTTCCTGAGGTGGCCGTCGAGGCGGACCGGTACTCGGGCCTCGACGACCGGGACCGCCTCTGGCGGGCATTGGGACGCCTGCCTCGCCGGCAGCGCGCCGTGCTCGTGCTGAGGTACTTCGAGGATCTGTCGGATGCCGAGATCGCCGAAGTGCTCGCGTGTTCCGTCGGCACCGTCAAGAGCCAGGCCAGCCGGGCCGTGGCCAAGCTCCGCCTCGACGAGACCCTGGCACCGGAAGGGATGCTGCGATGAATCTGACCGATCTGACGCAGGTGCTCGACGAGCGTTCCGGCGAGGCGGCGGCCCAGGACCGGCACGACGAGCGGCTGCGCGGCGTCCGGGCAAAGGTAATCGCGCGGCGCCGCCGCCGTGTCGCAACCTGGACGACCTGCGCGGTGGTCGCCCTGGGCGGCGTCGTCGCGGCCGCTGTCCTGCCGGGGCTCCGCCCGGACGCCACCCCCGCTCCGGCGGACAGCCCGTCGCCGGGACGCACCATCGAAGGATTTCCCGAGTACGCCAACGGGGCCCGGCTCGTGGCCGTGAAGTCCGCAGCGCTGCCGCAGCGCCGCGTCGAGGTGACGTTTGTGCCGAGCACCCTCGATCTCGTCGTGTCCACCCGCTGCGACTACCCCCTGCTTCAGGAGCAGCTGAGCATCAACGGTCACGACCTTTCCTCCCACGGTGACTGCGGCACGGTCCAGCTCGGGCCCGGATGGGACGAGTACGGCGTGGCTGTCGGCAAGCCCGCGACTTTCGTCCTGACGATCACCGGGACGCGGCCGTTGGACCAGTCGGGCGAGATTCGGACGCAGGTCCCCGCCAGCGGCACGTTCGGGCTCGCGATCAGCGAGCGGACTTCGCTGGACCAGTACCCGCTGCCATCCCGGCCGTCAGGAGCACTCGTCCCACTGACGCTCCCAGCCGGCTGCACCGAGGTGCCGTGCCAGGGCTTCGTCATCATCCGGTCCGATCCCGCCGACCCGTCGCGCCCCGTCCGACAGACCGTGACCTGGAAGACCACCCACTCCATCGTCATGGCCGCCCAGACGACCGGGCTCCTCCACCTCCGCGTCAACGGCACAGAGATCAAGACCGGCCGGTGGTGGGACTACGCGGGAAACCCAGACGGTATGTACGGCGACGAGGACAGCCGCTGGAAGCGCGATTTCGGCCTCGATCTACGCCCCGGGGACCCGGTGACCATCGAGATCGTGCCCGAGCGCGTCACCGGAGCTTGGCAGGTCATCTTCGCGACCTGAACAACATCAACTGCCGCCCGCACGCGCCGAGATGCGGAGCCTAGCCCGGCTGAGTAGCCACCGAAGTAGGCAAGGCGGCGTACCCGGCCGAACTATCCCGTACTTCGGGGGAGCCGTTGAGCAGTGCTGGGCGAGGCTGACCTACCTCTGCCCGCTCCTGGCAGTGTGGGGCACACGCGGGGCACAAGACACCGCGAAACGTCGAGAACCAGCCATCAACGATGGCAGCCCAGACACCGCACGAGCAGGCGTCACGTGCGGTTCTCGCAGGTAGCGAGGCGGCGGCTCTATGTTCCGCTTCAACGTCTGAATCCGACCCGTTCCCCCAGGTCAAGAGGGTGCGCCCGCGCTTTGGGGGCGAAGTCCCGCTCGCCGTAGGACCTCGATGATCGAGGTGGCTTTCTGCGTGTTGTAAGCGGACATGGACCAGGGGCTGTCAGCGGCGGCGCGTCGTTTTTCGGCCTCGTAGAAGTCGCGGTCGTCCGGGTGTGTGCGCAACCAGTCGCGGAAGATCAGATGCCGTAGGTGCTCGTCGCAATCGGGCCCGAACACATGCAGGTTCACGGTGTGGCCCTGGTTCCACAGGCAGCGATGTTGGTACCAGTCCGGTTCCCGGGTCCGCAGCGCGTACCCAGCGGCTTCCAGGACGGGCACGTAGGCAACCTCGTCGGTCGGATCGGTCACGATCAGATCGATGTCCAGCCGGTTCTTGGCCGACAGTCCCGGTACCGCCGTCGATCCGACGTGCTCGATGGCGAGTGCGCGGGTGCCGAGCGCGGTGAGTATCCGGCTCCGCTCGGCGGTGTACAGCGCGGGCCAGGCCGGGTCGTACGGCATGATCGTGATCGCCGAGAGCGGAACGTCGATGGGCCGGTCTCCGACTGCTCCGGCGGCGATGCGGTCGGGGGTGAGCGGGGTCGACGGGTTCGGCAGTGGCGGCATTCGCATGCCGACGACCTTATGGCGTCAGTTGGTGTCGCTACTGACCGCTGGCCGTCTCGACCCGCGTGATCAGTAGCTTCAGCCGTGCGATCTCGTCGGCGAGGGCGGCGTTGCCCGCTGCGGTGAGGGTGATCCAGGTCCGGCCGCGCCGCCCGGCGTAGCCTTTCTCGACCTCGATCAGACCGGCCGTCTCCAGCACGCCCAGGTGCTGAGAGAGGTTGCCGGCGGTCAGTTCCAGATGGGTGCGCAGGTAGCCGAACTCCACCCGGCGCGCCTCGTGCGTGATGGTGAGGATCCCGAGCCGGACCCGCTGGTGCACCACGTCGTCGAGCCCGTTGACCGGGTGGGCGGGTGCGGTCGGCTCCGGCGCCGGGCCGTCGGTGGGGTCGCTCACCGGGGCCGCCGCAGCCGTTGCGCCAGGGCGAACCCGGCGCTGCCCAGCAGCAGCGCGCCGCCGTTGATGACCAGTTGGGGGATGAACCAGGTGTGCGGACCCCAGTGCGCGCCCCAGCCGAAGGTGATCGGCACCAGCACCACCGTCAGGTACCCGAGGGTGAACAGCAGCAGCGCGACGTGCCGCTCCAGCCAGGCCAGCACCAGCAGGGCCAACCCGATCGCGCCGGGCGGGTCGAGCAGCCGGGACAGGAACTGGGCGAGGGCGGACGGCTCCTCCGGGTAGGTCAGCGGGTTGAGGCGGACCCACACCGCCGCGAAGGCGAAGCCCAGCGCGACGAGGGCGACGCCGGCGACTGCGTACGGCAGCACCCGGGCGTCCACGCCCCGGGCCCGGGCGACCCGCAGGTACCCGCCGGCGATCACCACGTACGCCAGGACCAGTGCCGCCAGCCAGTAGAACGTCACGGCCTGGAACCAGACCTTGCACACCTGACCGCCGTCCACGGGCTGGCAGTCACTGACGACCCGGCCGAACCGGTAGACGGGAATGGCCCCGAAGGTGACCAGGGCGAGCACCAGCAGCGGCAACCACGTGACCCGCTGGGCAAGACGGACCCGCTGCGCGAGGTGGCGCAAGTCCGCCAGCAGCCGGCGGGGGTCGCCGCTGTCGGGTACCGAATCAGTAGTCATGCAGACAGGTTTGCATAACAAACCGGTTGGCGCTAGAGGTTGCGAACAGTGCTGTTCCAGTTGCCGACGAGCATCTCGCCTCAGGCGCTGGAACTCGCTGGAGGACGGGTGGGGCACACAGGGTGCGGTCGCTTGCCTAACCTTGCAGCCTGTGCGCCCAATAGATCTGGTTGTCGGAGCCGACGCAGACCACGGCCAGGAGCAGGTCCGACACTGCGATCGGCTCGGTGGTGAGGGCAGTCTCTGGTAGCTGGGGATTCCGCGTCGGCGGGAAGCGGGCCACGAAGGTCAGCGGTGACGCTTCCTGGTCGTGCGCCCAGATGACGTTGCCTTCACTGAGCCACTCGTTCTCCCCGATCTTCTTGTAGCCCATGCCTCTCAACCACGGGTAGCGCTGGGCGATCTTGTTCTGCGGCCCACCACCCCCGACCCCAGCCGGGTACGCGTCCCTGGCCCAGTTGCGTCGCAGGTCGATCACGGGCAGCCGGTTCGAGCGCTTGTCGATGAGAACGACCATGAGGAAGCCGTCGAGCGGCTCAGGTGTAGGGCGCCAGGAGACTCGACCGACCACCATCCGGACCTTTGGCTCCATCGATGGCGGGTAGTCCACGGGTCGGCCAAGGGCCTCCTGGGACTGCGTGTAGCCGACCAACTCAAGCGACGACTGCAGTGACAGCGCTTCAGGGCCGAACGGGGGGCGGTTGTGCCACCAGCGCCAGCCAGCGTTGGCAGACAACGCCAGACCGACAACCAGCGCCAGCGCCAAGGCCCACCGAACTCTCCGCCTCATCATGGTCAACAGTGAAGCAGTAAGAATCTGGCGTAGCGTGCCCGGTCGACCTGGTGGGTGGCCGGGTACGGAATCAATCGTCCTCGATCACCGGCTCGGCCCATGCCGCATGGTCGAACCTCCAGTACCACGCCAGATCCTCGGACCGACCCAGGGACCACTCGACGGCGGCGGCGATCAGGTGCCGCCCGGCCGGCACGATTTCGACCCGCTGGCGGACCCGTGGCGCGTGGCGGATGCGGTAGGGCAGGCCCTCGACGTCCACCACACCGCACTCGTCGCCCGGCTCGTCCACCGAGGACGACTGCACCGTCACGGACCAGCCTTGCTTCTCGGCCTTGTAGCGCCAGACCTCGAAGGCGCGCTGCTTCCCGTCCCGCTCTGCCACCCGGGCGATGATCTCGATCGGGTCCGTTCGGTTGTCCATCCTCGTCCTCTGCCGGTCGGCGACGACCGCACCCTAACCGGACCCGGCGGTCCGGGGCGTCCCGTGGCGGCGTGGGCGTCAGCCGCCCGGGCACCGGGTGTCGCCGCCGCTGAGCTCCACGCAGTGGCCCGGCGGCCCGGGCGGCGGCGGTGATGGAGCGAGGTCGCGGTAGGCGTGCGCGGCGACCCACAGGGCAGGAATCCCGATCGCGACGGCCAGCACGAGGAAGACGGTTCCGGTACGGACGAGCCGCATCCAGTACGCCGCCAGCGCGATGAGAGCCGGGCCGCCCGCCGCCACCACGGCCAGGGCCAGCAGCAACTGGTTCCCTTGCCGACCCAGCTCCGCCGCGCGGGCACCGCCATTCGACTGCTGGTCGGCCCAGCTCTCCATACCGAGGGCGAACGCCCACCACAGCAGTGCGAGCAGGCCCACCAGCCAGAGCAGGACCAGGAGCCCGACGACGGGTCCGCCCCGACGGGCGGTCGTGGTCGAAGACGTCATGCGGTCCAGGTTGGTCCAGCCGGGTTGGCCAGGCATGAGTCGGCGTACTCAGACCCGGATTCCCGGGCCCGCAGGCGGAGCTGATGGCTCCGCTCCTCGACGATGTCCACCGCGGCTGGGAGGGAAAGCCGGATCCGTCCAGCCGCGACGGTCGCCGCCGGCCACGGTGCCGCCGCCTCAGGCCGTGCTCGACGCCGTCTGGGCCAGCTCGTGCAGGGTGTCCCGGCAGCGGAGCAGGCGTGCGGTGATCTCGTCGAACATCGCCGGGTCGGTCCGGCCGCCCGGGCGCCACATGGCCCGCAGAGCAGCCTGGCTCACGGCGAGCTGCGTACCGGCGCCCTCGACCATGTTGACGTGGTCGTCACGGTGGGTCCGCGGCGCGGACCGGACGGCCTCGCGCGCCGCCCGCAACGCCGCTCCGGGTCGCGCGAAGAGCGCGTCGGCGTCGCCGTCGGCGCGGTGTGCGCCGATCGCGGCCAGCGTGTGCTCCAACTCGGTCGCCGCGACGGTCATCCGGCCGATCGCCGCCAGTGTCTCCCCGGCCAGCTTCACCACGCCCCGACCATACTGCCGGCCGGCTGCGCGGATCCAACTCGGCAGGCTAGCCTCGCCGCCGTACGACTCGATGCGACGGGTGGGTGGGCAGGGTGGACGGGTACGACGTCGCCGCCGCGTTGCGGGACGGGGTCGCCGATCGACGTGCGGCATGGCGATTCATCCGGGCCTTCGCAGCTGCGTGGGCCGAACCCCTGCGGGACAACGACGGGGTCGATCCGCAGGAGCTCGGCGCGGCGCAGGAACGGCTGGGGATTCCGCTGCCGGCCGCGCTGCGCGAGGCGTACCTGTTGTTCGGCCGGCGCGACGACCTGACGAGCAACCAGGACTGGCTCGCGGCCCCGAACGGACTTTCGGTCGACCGCGAGGTGCTGGTCTTCCGCCACGAGAACCAGAACGCCGCGTCGTGGGGAATACCGGTGGCGGCCGTCGCCGACCCGGACCCGCCCGTGCTGGTGGAGCACGATGCCGGCTGGCAGCCTTTCCTGGACCGGGTGTCGCTGGCCTGCGTCGAGATGGTGCTCTCCGAGACGCTGTTCGCCCCAGGCGACCGGGACAACGCCGCCGAGGTGCCGGCGGAGCTGATCGAGCTGGTGGAGAAGAACTACCGGCGGGTCAACTTCCCGGAATACCCGTCCTGGGCCGATCCAGCGGACCCGATCCGGTGGTACTCGGCTCCCGGGCAACTGTTGCGGATGGACGGCGGGGGCGAGTGGGCGTGGCTCTACGTCCGGGGCCGGACGGCTGAGGAACGGGAGCGGATCGAGCAGGCCGTGCCGGCGCGGTGGGCGATCGGTCACTCGTAGCCGGTGGCCATCACCAGAGCTTCGGCGAACTGTTTCCAGGTCGGCGGGTCGGGGAAGTCCTCACCGCGGTTCCGGTAGAGCTGCGGCAGGCCCTGGAGCGACCTCGACAGGGCATCGAGGAAGGTCTCGGGGCTGGTGTTCTCCCACTCGCCGGGGTGCGCCTCCAGGTCGCCGAGCATCTCGTCGACGATGCGGGCGACGTCCGTTGGGGAGGCCACGCCGTCGAGGTTGCTGGTCTCGGCGAACCGGCCGCTCTCGTACGGGTTCATGCCGGACGGGTCAGCTCGACCTCGTCGGCGGCGAAGACCTCGGTGCCGCCCTTCGGATCGCGGACCTCCAGGACCGGTACGCCCTCGTTGAGCTGCATCGACCGGCGCTCGCCGCCGCTCGGCATCCGCGCGATGACCGACGCGCCCGGTGCCAGCTCGACCTGCCGCCGGTCCGGCGTTTCCCGGACGTAGCTGCCGTGCCCGCGCACCGTGTTGACCAGGCCTTCCGAGCGCAGCAGCGAGATGGCCATTCGCACCGCCTCTCGGCCGACTCCGTGCTCCTGGGTCAGCCTGGCTTCGCTGGGCAGTGCCGATCCGGCTGCCAGCACCCCCGACTCGATCTGCTCGCGAAGCAAATCGGCGAGCTGCACGTAGACCGGAGTGTGTGAGCGCGGATCGATGGTCATGGCACGAAGCCTTATTCCCCCGTGGGCAAGTCTGGTTGTGCCCCTGAGCCCCTGGGCGTATGGTCGCAGTAACAACCAGTGGCCGGGCGGAAACGCTCGAATGCGCTGACAGCTGCTGACCAGCCTTGCTGTCGTACCGCTGATCGGAGCTGCGGTGGTGGGGCGGGGTGGTCGGCCCGCGCGCGGCGGGTGGGCACGGCCACCCCTTCAGTGCTGAACCGAGAGAGGTGGGGCGATCATGCGTGCCTTCATCCGTGGGCTGCGCCGGAACGAGGGGCCGCGGCCCGGCGCGTCGACCTGTTACCGCTCCTCGACGTACGTCCCGCTGTCGGCCTGGCAGGTGCGGCAGCGGCGGTTCCGGCCGACCCGGTTCGGCCGGCGCGGCCTCGACCCGGGCGAGGTGCAGGATTTCCTGGACCGGGTGGCCGACGAACTCGCCGCCGCCTACCAGGCCCTGGGCGACAGTCGGCAGGAGACGGCCCGGATCAAGGACGCACTGCGGAGGTGGCAGTCCGAGCAGGCGCAGCAGCGGGCCAACGCCGGGCGGTACTGCTGATGGTCGAGCGGGAACGGTTCGTCATCCACCTGCCGGTGGCCGCCGGCGACCTCACCGGCGCGGTCCGCCTGGCCCGGGTGGTCGCCCGCTGGGCGGGTCTGCTCCCGCAGGCCGACCCGGGGGAGACCACCGTCTCCGCCGAGGACGACCAGGGCGTACGCCATCGGGTCTTCTGCGACCTGCGGCTGGCCGGCGGCCGGCGCTGCCTGCTGCGGGCTGACCACGACGGACCGTGCACCCGCCGGCTGACCCGCTGAGCGCCGCGTGCCCGGCCGTCGCCCCGGCGGGACCCGATCGTCAGCCGGCGCGGAGGGCGTCCTCGACGCCGGTCTCGTGCCGGCCGAGGTGGACCGGGTCGCGGCCGGAGAGCAGATCCACCGCCGCCTTGACGGAGGCGCCGTACTCGCGAGCGGAGCTGATCCGCCACCGCTCGGTGTACCGCCGGGCGGTGTCGTCGCCGACGCCGTTGGCCGCGATGCCGAGACGCCGGCACAGCGCCACCGCGCGGGGCAGGTGGAAGGACTGGGTGACCACCGTCGCGCGGTCCACCCCGAAGATCCGCTTGGCCCGGGCGCACGAGTCGTACGTGTCGAAGCCGGCGTAGTCCATGACCACCTTCCCCGCCGGCACGCCCCGGTCGAGCAGCCAGCGCCGCATCGCCTCGGGCTCGTTGTAGCCGACGTTCATGTTGTCCCCGGACACCAGGATCACGCGGACCTTTCCGGCGTCGAGGAGCCGCCGCGCGATCTCCAGCCGGGCGGTGAGGAACGGCGACGGCGTGCCGTCCGGGTCCACCTTGGTGCCCAGGACCAGGGCGACGGGTGCCTCCGGCACGTCGGCCTCGGTGAAGAGGTGGCCGTCGGCGCCGCCGCGGACCCACGCCACGCTGGCCACCGTGCCGGCGACGAGCAGCACCACGCCGGCGAGACCCGCGACGAGCAACCTGCGCAGCAACGATCGGTGCGTCCCGCACCAGCGCCTCAGCCCCGCCAACCGCCCCCGCATGCCGACGATTATTCCGGCGCGGGGCCGACACGCCACCCCGGCCATCGATAGCGTGGATGCTTCGACAGCGGGAGGAGAACGAGATGGCGGAGCGGCATCCCGCGCTCGCGCGGCTCGACGTGCTCGTCGGACGGTGGACCGTGCAGCCGAAGGTGCCCGGTCTCGGTGCCGGGTGGACCGAGTTCAGCTGGCTCGAGAATGGCCAGTACCTGCGACAGTTCAGCGACGCTGAACCGTTGCCGGAGACGGCGCCGCAGGCCTGGCGGGACAACAACCCGTTGCCCACCACACAGGTGATCGGGCTCGACGACACGACGGAGACGTTCGCCGCGCTGTACGCGGACGCGCGTGGCGTGCACCGGGTCTACCAGATGACGTTCGCCGACGGCGCCTGGCGGATGTGGCGGCGGGCGCCCGGCTTCCACCAGCGCTGGGTCGCCACGGTGGGCGACGCCGTCATCGACGGGCGGTGGGAGCGGTCGGCGGACGGCTTCGACTGGGCGCTCGACTTCGAGTTGACGTACCGCCGCTGACGGCGGTCAGGGTGCCGCGCGGGCGATGACGATCAGCTCCCCGTCGTCGCCCGTCCCGACCGGCTCGCCTGCCCAGCCGCCGCACACCCGCTCGACGGTGAAGCCGGCGTCGGCGAGGGACGCCCGCAGCTCCGCCTCGGTGCGGAAGCGCAGCGTGCCCCGGCTGCACAGTGCTTCCCCGTCGGGGAACTGGTAGTGGTGGCGGTAGCGGACCAGCCCGTCGCGGACCTCGGTCAGCTCGGTCCAGGCGTCCACCGCCGTGCCGTCGGGCAGGGCGAGGCGGCGGCGGGACGCGGCCGGCGTCCAGCGTTCCCAGCGGCGGGCCGACGGGTCGCGCGAGTCGAACGCCAGCCGGCCGCCGTCGGCCAGTGCCCGGCGCAGGTCGGCCAGGGTCCGCGCCCATTCGTCGTCGTCCCGGATCTCCTGCGCCACGTGGCTGGTCAGCAGGGCCACGTCGTAGGCGGCGGCGGGCAGGTCGGCCGAGGTGCCGTGGATCCAGGCGATCCGGTCGGCGCCGGGCTTGGCGCGGGCCGCGTCGAGGGACGTGCGCAGGGGCTCGACGCCGGTCACGGTGTGGCCGGCAGCGGCCAGCGCCAGGGTGAGCCGGCCCGTGCCGCAGCCCAGGTCGAGGACGCGGGTCGGGGCGCTGCCGGCGACACCGAGGAAGAACTCGTCGTCGCGCCCCCACGCGTTCTCCACGTCGTAGAGCGCTGCCAGCCGGTCCGTCATGACCGGTCAGGGTAGCGGTCAGGAGATGTGGTGGAGGATCACGTTGTGCACGTGGTGGCTCTTCTGCGCGCCGCGGAACTCGACCTCGTAGGTGTGCGCGCCGACGTGGATGGCGATCGCCCCGGTGGAGAAGAACGCGCCGCCCCAGGACTTGTTGCTGACCACGCTCACGCTGGTGATCTTCGAGTAGGGGATGCTGGTGATGGCGTGCCGCTTACCGACGAAGGAGCGGTCCTGGATGATCACCCGGCGGTCGGTCAGGCCGACGAATCCGGTGCCCGTGCCGATCGCGTCGTAGACGGCGATGATCTGCTCTCCGGCCAGGAGTCCACTCTGGATCTGCTGGAACTGTTCCCTGCGGTCGTACGTCGGCTCAGCCATGTCCCCGACGGTAGGTGGGGCGCGCCAGCCGGCTCAGGGCTCGGTGACCGCGCGGACGGCGTCCTCGATCCGGGCGGCGAGCAGCACCTCACCCTCGGTGAGCGGCTCGCCGTCGCCGTGGCCCACCTTGATCTGCGTACGGCCGGCCCGGCGGCTGATCTCGGGGCGCAGGCGCAGTGCGTCGGCGACCACCGCGACCCGCTCGGTCAGCGCGGCGTGCTGGGTGTCGTCGAGGCTGAGGGTGCGTCGGATCTGCTCGCCCTCGCGGGTCCACCCGGACAGCAGGGCGAGGGCGTCGTTGAGGTAGTCGTGCTTCTGCCGGCTGTTGAACAGCACGCGCATCACCGCACCTCCCAGGCGTCGTTGCCGGCTTGTGGCCAAATCGTCGCCGTCCCGTGTCCTCGTAGACGCCCTCTAGTCTGTCGTCGCACAGAGGGTGTGTCCACGCCCACACTTCCGGGTTCTACTGACCTCACGGCGACGTCAGGTACCCAAACCGCCGATTGATCTGGCACCCTGGACGGCCGTGCGGACCGAACGGGTAAGCGGAAACGGGCACGCCGACCGGCGTGAGCCGAAGGTCGTCGTCGGGGCGGCGATCATCGCGGACGGCAGGGTGCTGGCGTGCGCCCGCTCGGCGCCCCCCGAGGTGGCCGGCCGCTGGGAGTTTCCCGGCGGCAAGGTCGAGCCGGGGGAGGGCGAGACCGCCGCGCTGATCCGGGAGTGCGCCGAGGAACTCGGCGTACGGGTGGAGATCGGCGCGCGGGTCGGCCGCGACGTACGGATGGCCCACGGCCGATCCGTGCTCCGGGTGTACGTGGCCCGCCTCCTCCATGGTGACCAGCCGAAGGCGCTGGAGCACTCCGAGCTGCGCTGGCTCTCCGCCGCCGAACTCGACACCGTGCCCTGGCTCCCCGCCGACGTGCCGGTGGTCGCCGCGCTGCGCCCGCTGCTCCCCGACGCCTGACCGGCGAGAGCGGACACGGAGGCGGAAACAGGACGGGGGCCGGCGGCATCCGCCGCGGCCCCCGTCGTCGTCGTTGTGCTGGTCAGTGCCTCGGCTCGTCCTGCTGCGGGTGAGCGAAGTTGAGGTGCTCGGGCGGCAGCGGGAAGGTGACGTCGTCGCCGAACGGCGACGGCGCGGCCGCCCTGTCCAACGTCAATTCGGTCAGCGGCAGCTTGCCGTTGACGTCGACCGCCGGGGCGGTCGGGTGCGGCACCTCGCGGTGCCAGTTGACGCCCTGCTGAGCCTGCCTCTCGGCCCGCGTGTCGTGCGAGCCGCCGGCGTGCGAGTGCACCCCGCCGTGGGCGCCGGCGGTCGTCGCGCCGCTGGAGTGCCCGCTGGTCACGCTGGTCTGAGGCACCTGACCCCTCCGGAAGATCTTGCTACCAAGCCACACAAGGGGATCGTACCTGCGGTCGACGACCCGCTCTTTCATGGGGATGATCCCGTTGTCGGTGATCTTGATGTGCTCGGGGCAGACCTCGGTGCAGCACTTGGTGATGTTGCAGAAGCCGAGACCCATCTCGGACTGCGCGTACTCCTTGCGGTCAGTCTTCGCGTCGAGCGGGTGCATGTCCAGCTCGGCGGCCCGGATGAAGAACCGGGGACCGGAGAACGCCTGCTTGTTCTCCTCGTGGTCGCGGATCACGTGGCAGACGTTCTGGCACAGGAAGCACTCGATGCACTTGCGGAACTCCTGCGAGCGCTCGACGTCCACCTGCTGCATCCGGTAGTCGCCGGGGGCCACGTCGGCCGGCGGCGCGAACGCCGGGGTCTCCCGGGCCTTCTCGTAGTTGAACGAGACGTCGGTGACCAGGTCCCGGATCACCGGGAACGTCCGCAGCGGCGTGACCGTGACGGTCTCGCCCTCCTCGAACGTCGACATCCGGGTCATGCAGCTCAGCCGCGGCTTGCCGTTGATCTCCATCGAGCAGGAGCCGCACTTGCCCGCCTTGCAGTTCCACCGGCACGCCAGGTCGGGCGCTTCGGTGTTCTGCAGCCGGTGGATGACGTCGAGGACGACCTCGCCCTCGTTGACCTCGACCGTGTAGTCCTTCAGGTCGCCACCGGTGTCGTCGCCCCGCCAGATGCGGAACTGTCGCTTGGTGCCCATCAGTTGCCCGCCTCCTCAGCGAGGGCGTCGAACTCGGCGAGTTCCTCGTCGGTCAGGTACTTGGCCAGCTCGGCCCGGTCGAACAGCGTGATCAGCTCGGGACGCATCTTCGGCAGCGGCTTCCGGGTCAGCCGGACGGCGTCGCCGTCCAGCGCGCAGACCAGGTTCACCTGCCGCCACTTCGGGTCCATCCCAGGGAAGTCCTCCCGGGTGTGCCCGCCGCGCGACTCCCGCCGCTCCAGCGCCGCCTTCGCGGTGCACTCCGAGACCACCAGCATGTTGCGCAGGTCCAGCGCGAGGTGCCAGCCCGGGTTGTAGCGCCGGCCGCCGGCCGCGCTCACCTTGGCCACCCGCTCGCGCAGCTCGGTCAGCTTGCCCAGGGCGTCCGCCAGCTCGCCCTCCCGCCGGATGATGCCCACCAGCTCGCCCATCACCGCCTGGAGGTCCTGCTGCAGGACGTACGGGCTCTCCCCGGTGTCCCGCTGCAACGGGGCCAGGGCCGTCTCCACCGCGGCCTCCACCGCCGCCACCGACACCGCCGGGCGCGAGGTGAGCTGGTCGGCGTACGTGGCGGCGTGGCCACCCGCCCGCTTGCCGAAGACCAGCAGGTCGGAGAGGGAATTGCCACCGAGCCGGTTGGAGCCGTGCATGCCGCCGGAGACCTCGCCGGCGGCGAAGAGCCCGCGCACCGTGCCGTACGCCGCCCCGGAGTCCGGGTCCACCTCGACGCCGCCCATCACGTAGTGGCAGGTCGGGCCGACCTCCATCGGCTCCTTGGTGATGTCCACGTCGGCCAGCTCCTTGAACTGGTGGAACATGGACGGCAGGCGGCGGCGGATCTCCTCGGCCGGCAGCCGGGAGGCGATGTCCAGGTAGACGCCGCCGGCCGGCGTACCCCGACCGGCCTTGACCTCGCTGTTGATCGCGCGGGCGACCTCGTCGCGGGGGAGCAGCTCGGGCGGGCGCCGGTTGTTGTCCGGGTCCTTGTACCAGCGGTCCGCCTCGGCCTCGTTGTCCGCGTACTGCTTGCGGAACACGTCCGGGACGTAGTCGAACATGAACCGCTTGCCCTCGGAGTTCTTCAGCACCCCGCCGTCGCCGCGCACCGACTCGGTGACCAGGATGCCCTTCACCGAGGGCGGCCAGACCATGCCGGTCGGGTGGAACTGGAGGAACTCCATGTTGATCAGCGTCGCCCCGGCGCGCAGCGCCAGCGCATGACCGTCCCCGGTGTACTCCCAGGAGTTCGAGGTGACCTTGTAGGAACGGCCGACGCCGCCGGTCGCGAGGACCACGGCCGGCGCCTCCAAGAGGATGAACTGGCCGGACTCCCGGTAGTAGCCGAACGCGCCCGCGACCCGGTCGTTGTCGAGCAGCAGCTCGGTGATCGTGGTCTCGGCGAAGACCTTGATCCGGGCCTCGTAGTCGCCGAACTCCCGCTTGTCCTCCTGCTGCAGGGAGACGATCTTCTGCTGGAGGGTGCGGATCAGCTCCAGGCCGGTCCGGTCACCGACGTGCGCCAGCCGCGGGTACTCGTGACCACCGAAGTTCCGCTGGGAGATCTTCCCGTCCTTGGTGCGGTCGAAGAGCGCGCCGTACGTCTCCAGCTCCCAGATCCGCTGCGGCGACTCCTTCGCGTGCAGCTCGGCCATCCGGAAGTTGTTGAGGAACTTGCCGCCGCGCATGGTGTCGCGGAAGTGCACCTGCCAGTTGTCCCGGGAGTTCACGTTGCCCATGGCGGCCGCCGCGCCGCCCTCGGCCATCACCGTGTGCGCCTTGCCGAACAGCGACTTCGAGATGATCGCGGTCTTCTTGCCGGCCAGCCGGGCCTCGATCGCCGCGCGCAGGCCGGCGCCGCCGGCCCCGATCACGACGACGTCGTAGTGGTGTCGTTCGATTCGCGTCTCAGTCATGTCCAGGCTCTCAGTTGATGAACCGCAGGTCGTTGAACCATCCGGCCGCCACCGCCATGACGTAGAAGTCGGTCAGCGCCAGGGTGCCGAGGGTGATCCAGGCGAGCTGCATGTGCCGGACGTTCAGCCAGGAGATGCCCGTCCAGGCCCGGTAGCGCAGCGGGTGCTTGGAGAAGTGCTTGAGCCGCCCGCCGATGATGTGCCGGCAGGAGTGGCAGGAGATGGTGTACGCCCAGAGCATCACCACGTTGACCAGCAGCACGATGTTGCCGAGGCCGAAGCCGAAGCCCTTCGGCGAGTGGAAGGCGTAGATCGCGTCGTAGGTGTTGATCAGCGAGATGATCGCGGCAGCGTAGAAGAAGTAGCGGTGCAGGTTCTGGCCGAGCAGCGGGAACCGGGTCTCCCCGCCGTACGCCTTGTGCCCATCGGGCACGGCGCAGGCCGGCGGCGACAGCCAGAACGACCGGTAGTAGGCCTTGCGGTAGTAGTAGCAGGTCAGCCGGAACAGCAGCAGGAACGGCAGGGTCAGTGCCGCGTCCGGGATGATCCACCAGCCCGGCAGGAAGCTGCCGAAGTGTGAGGAGCCCTCGACGCACCGCTCGGTCACGCAGGGGGAGTAGAACGGCGTCAGGTAGTGGTACTGGTCCACCCAGTACCACTTGTGCATGAAGACCCGGACCGTGGCGTAGATGACCCAGGCGCTGAGCCCGACGACGGTGATCAGTGGTGCGAACCACCAGCGGTCCGTGCGCAACGTCTTCGCCGCTATCGCGGCGCGTGCCCGCGCCCCTCGCGGCCTCGTTGCCGTTGATGTCATTCGAGTCGTCTCCCTGACGGCGCCCTCGCGGGGGCGGCGGATCACGTTCCGTACCGGTCAGCGGACCGGCGAGACCGCGTCCACTGCCACGTCGTGCGCACACCAACGACCGCGCCGGCGAAACCGACGCAGCTAAGTGACACACGTTACGCCGATCTTCGCGGCCCGGCCGCGCAACGCAGTGTCCCGTGTGTCCCGCGGCTTGGAAAGACCCGAACCATGATCAATATCTTTGGGCGGGGTGGACGGTGCGCCGACCGGAAACCCCGGTGCCGGGCCGGGAGAGCGGCGGGAACCTCAACCGGACGCCCCGCCGGTGAAGTTCCACGACGCCAGGCGCAGCGGCGACGCCTCCCACCAGGCGCCGTCCACCCGGTCCGGTTGCCGCACCGGCTGTCGGCCCAGGCCCAGCACCCGGCCCGGGCCCAGGGCCCGCGGGTACGACTCGGTGAACCGGAAATCGCGGACCGCCCGGGTGGGCACCCCGTCCTCGACCAGCCACACCCCGTTGCGGGTCAGCCCCGTGATGACCAGGCGTTTCGGGTCGAGCACCCGGGTGTACCAGAAGTCGCTCACCAGCAACCCGCGCGCCATCCCGGCGACCAGCAGGGCGGTGTCCGGATCCGCCACGGCCCCCGCGGTCCCGCCCGACGTCGGCCCACCGACGGGCGCAGGGCTGTCGCCGCCGGCCACCCGGCCGGCGCCGGGGAGCAGGCGAAGGTTGTGCGGGATCGGGCCGAAGGTGGCGGCGCCCGGCATGCCGTGCCCGGTGGACGCCACCCCCGCCTCGCCGCCGCTGCGCCGGTCGTGGGCCACCGCCATGGTGGTCCCGGCGTCGACCAGGGTCAGCGCGCGTCGGGGCGTGCCCTCCAGGTCGTACGGCAGGGCCGAGCCGTGCAGCGGATCGTCCACCAGGGTCACCGCCGGGTCGAACTGGGCGGCGCCCGGCTCGGCGAAGGACTGCCGCTCGGCGTACCGCTTGCCGTTGAAGCCGAACCAGGCGAGGTTCTGCAGCAGGTCGGCGACGGCGGCGGGTTCGAGCACCACGTCGTACCGCCCCGGGGGCAGCTCGATCGGATCGGCCGCCGCCCGCGCCTTCGCCGCCGCCCGGGCGCCGAGCGCCGCGCCGTCGAGGTCGGCCAGCCGGTCGGCGCAGCGCCGGGCCACCCCGTCGGCCCCGCCGGTACGCGCGATGCCGTCCATCGCCGCCTCCGCCGTCCGCCCCTGCGCCGAGTGCCCGGCCGAGTTGGCGAACGCCCCCGACCGGTAGGCGGTGCGGCAGTAGCCGGCCGCCTCCAGGCCGCCGACCGCGTCCACGAAGGCGCGCACCCGGGCGGCCCGCTCGTCCGGCGACGCGTCGGCGGTGGCCTCGTCGAAGACGGCGGCCGGCGGGACCGGCGACGCCGGGGCGAGCCCAGGCCAGCCCGGGTCGGGCGGGCAGAGCCGGGCCGCCGCCAGGGTCCGTTCGACCAGCGCGGTCAGTCCGTCAGGGTCGACCAGGCTGCCACTGCCGGCGGCGGTCCGGCCGTCGAGGTGCAGCCGCAGCCGCACCGCGGTGCCCGACTCGGCGACGTTCTGGTGGATGAACGAGTTCGCGAACCGGGTCAGCGCCAGGTCGGTGCGGGTCACCACCACCTCGGCCTGGGCGTCCGGCCCGGCCAGCCGGCGGACCAGGTCCACCACCTGGCCGGCGAGGTCCAGCTCGGTCATGCCCGCACCCCCACCCGGACGTTGCGGAAGCGGGCCGGGGCCGCCGGGTGGCCGGTGTGCCCGACCTGGCCGGGCTGCCCCTTGCCGCAGTTCGGCGTGCCCCACGGGACGATCTCCGAGGAGAGCATGTCCATCGAGCGCCAGAAGACCGGCCCGATCCCGGTGTATGTGGGGTTGCGCAGCATCCGCCCCCGCCGGCCCTTCCTCACCTCCCAGCCGACCTCGCAACCGAACTGGAAGTTCAGCCGCTTGTCGTCGATCGACCAGGACCGGTTGATGTCCATCAGCACCCCGTCGTCGGTGGCGTCGATGATCTCGTCGAGGGTGTGCGGGCCCGGTTCCAGGCCCACGTTGGTCATCCGCACCATCGGCAGCCGGGCCCAGCCGTCGGCCCGTACGCTGCCGCCGTAGCCGAGACCGGCGACGGCGGCCGAGTCCCGGCCGGCGAGCACCCCGACCCAGCGTCCGGCGCGGACCGCGTCCCGCTTGACCGCCGGGGAGCCCTCGTCGTCGAAGCCGAAGCTGCCCAGCGCGCCGGGGATGGTCGGATCGATGGTGATGTTCATCAGGTCGGAGCCGTAGCGCAGCGAGCCGAGCCGGGTCAGGTCCAGCCAGGACGTGCCGGCGAAGGCCGCCTCCCAGCCGAGGATGCGGTCCAGCTCGATGGCGTGCCCGACCGACTCGTGGATCTGCAGGGCGAGCTGCTCGCCGCCGAGGATCAGGTCGGTCTCGCCGGCCGGGCACTCGGGGGCGGTCAGCAGCTCCCGCGACTCCTCGGCGATCCGCGCGGCGTGCGCGGCGAGGTCGAGCGAGGTGACCAGCTCCCAACCGGTGGTGCCGTACTGGCCGCGGTAGCTCGGGTAGGACCGGCGCTGCGTCTCGCCGTCGCCGATCGAGGTGGCGGAGATGCCGCCGCCGCACTCCCGGATGCGCTGGTCGATCCGGTGCCCCTCGCTGGAGACGAACCACTTCGCGGTGTCCCAGATCTGGTAGAGCCCCTCGGCCAGGTCGGCGCCGTGCGCGCGCATCGTCTCGGTGGCCCGGACCAGCAGGTCGCCCTTGTCGGAGAGGGGGACGCCGAGCGGGTCCACCACGCAGCCGGAGGCCCAGCTGGCGACCCGAGCCTCGACGGGGACCAGGTCGATCGGCGGGCCGGGGACCCGCGCGCTCGCGGTGGCGGTCGCCGCGGCGCGCCGGCCGGCGTCGCGGGCCGCGGCATCCGACAGGTCCGGTACGGCGTGGAAGCCCCAGCTCGAGCCGACCAGGGCCCGGACGCCGAGCCCGACGCTCTCGTCCTGAGTCAGCTCCTCGATGTCGCCGTTGCGGGCCGACATCGACTCGTACCGGCGGTGCATCACCCGGGCGTCCGCGTACCGGGCTCCCGCGTCGAGGGCGGCCTGGACGGCGGCGGTCGCCGCGTCGAACTCGGTCATGCGCCCGACCCTAGGCGAGCGCACCGACATCCGTCAGCCGAGCAGGTCTTCCGGCCGGATGCCGGCCCGAACGGGCTCGGTCAGCTCCAGCACCTCGCCCGCCTTCGTGACGGACCGCTCGACATAGTGCCCACCCTGCCGCTGATAGAGGTACATGGTCAGGGTCTCCTGCTCGATCAGGAGGTACCACTCGATGCCGGCGGCGGCGTAGTAGTGCATCTTGAGCACCTTGTCGGTGGCCGCGTTGCTCGGCGAGATGATCTCACAAACCAGATGGACATCGCTGGCGTCGATGACGAGCACCTGAAGATCGATGTCGTTGGTGATGACCAGATCGGGAATCGGGATCCGGCCTGGCCGCAGGCGGACGTTCACCGCTTCGAGCACCCGCAGGCCGGCCTCACGCACCGGCTTACGGAGCGCGGCGCGTAGCTCGCCGGAAATGTTCTGGTGCAGCGGCGTCGGTCCAGGGGTCACGTAGAGGCTCCAGTCGAAGAGTTCGACGCGTTGCTGCGTCTCGCCGAGGGCGAGGTACTCCTCTTCGGTCCACGGGCCGTCGTGGTCGAACACCGCCGCGGTCATGGCCACCTCCACCTCGTGTCGGCCGGAATCCTCACCTGAGCCTCCGGACCATGGTCGCACTCGCCGTGCGACGTGCGGCGCAGACATCGAGTTGTGGATGTGAATGTCCAGGTGAGGGCTGGTCAAGCCCGAAACCCACTCGTTACGCTCAGGCCGCTGACAGCCCGCGTTTTGTAGCTTATTTTCGCCTCCAGAACTTTGCTGTAAGTTCTCTTCGTCACAGAGGGAGGCGGTCGTGGGCAGGTCGGAGTCGGCGCCGTCCGGGGAACCGGACCGCCCAGCGGTGCCGGAGCAACGCTCCGGCGAGGGTCCCTATCTGCGGGTGAAGGACCTGCGGGTCCGGTTCGACACGGAGGACGGCGTGGTCCGCGCCGTCGACGGGGTGTCCTTCTCGGTCGAGCGCGGTCGCACCCTCGGCATCGTGGGGGAGTCCGGCTCGGGCAAGAGCGTCACCTCGCTGGCGATCCTGGGCCTGCACAACACCAAGCGCGCCACCATCAGCGGGGAGATCTCCGTCGGCGGCCGGCAGCTGGTCGGCCTGCCCGAGGAGGAGGTACGCCGGCTGCGCGGCCGCGACATGGCGATGATCTTCCAGGACCCGCTGTCGGCGCTGCACCCGTACTACACCGTGGGGCGGCAGATCGCCGAGGCGTACCGGGTGCACCACCCGAGGGCCGGCAAGCGGGAGGCCCGTAGCCGGGCCGTCGACATGCTCGGCCGGGTGGGCATCCCGCAGCCGGCCAAGCGGTACGACCAGTACCCGCACGAGTTCTCCGGCGGCATGCGGCAGCGCGCGATGATCGCGATGGCCCTGGTCAACGACCCGGACCTGCTGATCGCCGACGAGCCGACCACGGCGCTGGACGTGACGGTGCAGGCGCAGATCCTCGACCTCCTCGCCGACCTGCAGGAGGAGTTCCACTCGGCGATCATCCTGATCACCCACGATCTCGGCGTGGTGTCGCAGGTCGCCGACGACGTGCTGGTGATGTACGGGGGACGGGCGGTCGAGCAGGGCAGCGTCGAGCAGGTGCTGCGCCGGCCGCAGCATCCGTACACCTGGGGGTTGTTGTCGAGCGTGCCGTCCCTGCACGGTGACGCCGACGCGGACCTGGTGCCCATCGCGGGCAACCCGCCCTCGCTGATCAACCTGCCCGCCGGGTGCGCCTTCCACCCGCGCTGCCGCTACGCCGACCGCAACGGGGACCGGTCGCGGACCGAGGTGCCGGAGCTGCGCTCGGCCGGGGAGGCGGGCCACCTGGTCGCCTGCCACCTCCCGGCCGAGGACCGCACCCGGCTCTACCAGCAGGACATCGCCCAGGTGGGGGTGGCTCGATGACCGAACCGCTGCTGAAGGTACGCGGGCTGACCAAGCACTTCCCGGTCCGCGAGGGGTTCCGCGCCGGCGGGGCCGTGCGCGCGGTCGACGGGCTCGACTTCGACGTCCGCCCGGGCGAGACGCTGGGCCTGGTCGGGGAGTCCGGCTGCGGCAAGACCACCACCGGCCGGATGCTGGTCCGGCTGCTGGAACCCACCTCCGGCACCATCGAGTTCGCGGGACAGGACATCACCCACGCCCGGCGGCGGGCGCTGCGGCCGCTGCGGCAGGACCTCCAGATCATCTTCCAGGACCCGTACGCGTCGTTGAACCCCCGCCACACGGTGGGCCGGATCGTGGCCATGCCGTTGCAGGTCAACGGCATCAACCCGCCCGGCGGCACCAAGAAGCGGGTGCAGGAGCTGCTGGAGCTCGTCGGCCTGAACCCGGAGCACTACAACCGCTACCCGCACGAGTTCTCCGGCGGCCAGCGGCAGCGCATCGGCATCGCCCGCGCGCTCGCCCTGCGGCCCAAGCTGATCGTGGCCGACGAGCCGGTCAGCGCGCTCGACGTCTCCATCCAGGCCCAGGTCATCAACCTGCTGCGCGACCTGCAACGCGACCTCGACCTGGCCTTCGTCTTCATCGCCCACGACCTGGCCGTGGTCCGGCACTTCTGCCACCGGGTCGCCGTCATGTACCTCGGGAAGATCGTCGAGATCGGCGACCGCGACGAGATCTACGAGCGCCCGCAGCACCCGTACACCCGGGCGCTGCTGTCGGCGATCCCGGACGTGACCGCGCTCGGACCGGCCGGGCGGATCCGGCTCACCGGAGACGTGCCGACCCCGCTCAACCCGCCGTCGGGCTGCCGGTTCCGGACCCGCTGCTGGAAGGCGCAGGACCGGTGCGCGACGGAGGAACCGGCGCTGGTCACCCGGGACGGTGGCCGGCAGCTCACCGCCTGCCACTTCCCGGAGCAGGGGTCGATCAGCCGGGAGTCGGAACCGACCGCCGAGGAGGTGGCGAAGTGAGCCTGTCCCCGGTCGAGGGCGTGGCGCTGGCCGAGATCGAGTCCACCGGTGACGGCCCCGAGGAGAAGCGGCTCGTCGGGCGTTCCCCGGGCCAACTGGTCTGGGCCCGGTTGCGCCGCGACCGCACGGCCCTCGTCAGCGGCGTCGTGCTGGTCCTGTTCGTCCTGGCGGCGGTGGCGGCGCCGCTGCTCCAGCGGCTCTACGGGATGTCGCCGAGCCAGCAGTTCGGGGACCTGCTGGACTCCACCGGCATGCCCCTCGGCTACGTCGGCGGGGTCAGCGGCGATCACTGGTTCGGCCTCGAACCCGGTCTGGGTCGGGACATCTTCATCCGGATGATCTACGGCATCCGCACCTCGCTGTTGATCGCGCTCGGGGCGGCCCTGGTGACCACGACGATCGGTGTGGTGCTCGGGATCGTCGCCGGCTATCTGGGTGGCGTGGTCGACGCGGTGATCGGGTGGTTCACCGACGTCGCCCTGGCCATGCCGTTCCTGGTCTTCGCGCTGGCCGTGGTGCCGACCTTCTCGCTGCGGTTCTACGGCCCCCGCGACGCGATCCCGACCTGGTTCGCGGTCACCACGCTGGTCGTGGTCTTCGCGGCGTTCGGCTGGACCGGGACCGCCCGGCTGGTCCGGGGACAGGTGGTGTCGCTGCGCGAGCGGGAGTTCGTGGAGGCGGCCCGGGCCAGCGGGGCGGGGCTGGGACACATGCTGTTCCGGCAACTGCTGCCGAACATCTGGGCCCCGATCCTGGTCGCGTTTTCGCTCGCCGTGCCGTCGTACGTGACGGGCGAGGCGGCGCTCTCCTTCCTCGGCGTCGGGCTGCCCGAATCGGTGCCGAGCTTCGGCCGGATGATCTACCGCAGCATCGACTACCTGCAGACCGACCCGGCGTACGTCTTCTTCCCCGGCATCACCATCTTCGCGCTGGTGCTGGCGTTCAACCTCTTCGGCGACGCGCTGCGCGACGCGCTCGACCCGAAGTCGTCACGGTAAGGGGTTCGGCACATGGCGCGGTTCCTGCTGAAGCGGCTGCTGCTGGCGGTCTCGGTGCTGCTCGCGGTCAGCGTCGTCAGCTTCCTGATGTTCTTCGCGCTGCCCCGCGACCCGGTGACCGGCATGTGCCCGAAGAACTGCAACGCCGAACGCCTGGAGCGGGTGCGTACCGAACTGGGGCTGAACGACCCGAAGCCGCAGCAGTACGTCAACTACATGAAGGGCATCTTCGTCGGCCGCGACCTGGGCAGCGCGCAGGGCGGCAAGTGCGAGGCGCCCTGCCTCGGCTACTCCTACGTCAACAGCGAGGCGGTCAGCGACACCTTCGCCCGGGTGCTGCCCGTGACGTTGAACGTGGTCCTTCCGGCGGCGGTGCTGTGGCTCGCCATCGGGGTGGGGCTCGGCATGATCTCGGCACTACGGAGAGGTTCGCTGCTCGACCGGATCTCGATCGGGCTCACGCTGACCTTCGCCTCGTTGCAGCTCTACTTCGTCGGGGCCGTGCTCCTGCTGATCTTCGTCTACTCGCTGAAGATCCTGCCGACACCGCGCTACACGCCGATCTTCGACAATCCGGTGGAGTGGGCCCGGGGGCTGGTGCTCGCCTGGGTGACCCTGGCGCTGCTCTTCTCCGCGATCTACGCGCGGCTGTCCCGGGCGCAGATGCTCGAGACGCTCTCCGAGGACTTCGTACGCACGGCCCGCGCCAAGGGCATGTCGAAGCGGAAGGTCTACGGGCGGCACGCGCTGCGGGCGGCGATCACGCCCATCGTCACGATCGCCGGTCTCGACGTGGGCGCGGCGCTCGGCGGCACGGTCATCACCGAGACCACCTTCGGCATCCAGGGGCTGGGGCGGACGGCCGTGGAGGCGGTCCGCCAGGGGGACCTGCCGACCATCATGGCCACCGTGTTGATCTCGGCGCTCTTCGTGGTCATCGCGAACATCGTGGTCGACCTGCTCTACGCGTTCATCGACCCGCGGGTACGCCTCGGCTGACCGCCCTGTGCCAGGGTGCCGATCGTTGTGGCCCCGTTATCTGCTCGAAATTTACCGCGAGTGAAAGCTAGGCGAAGCTTTCCTTCATCGGACCCGGAGGAGTGAGTATGCGAGCAAGACTCGCCACCGCCATGGGCGGTGCGATGGCACTGGTGGTAGCCCTCAGTGCATGCAGCAAGAACACCGGCGACAACGCCAACGACGTGGACACCAACAAGCCGCGCACGGGCGCCATCGCGACCGACCCGAAGGACTCGCTCGGCCCGGCGGCCGAGGTGCCCGGCGCGGCAAAGGGCGGGACCTTCTACATCCTGCGGGAGAACAAGATCTCCCACCTGGACCCGCAGCGGGTCTACTCGTTCGCCGGCCTGATGGGGAGCCAGCTCTACGCCCGCTTCCTCACCACGTTCAAGGACGACGGCAAGGGCAACGTGACCCTGGTCGGCGACCTGGCCGAGACCCCCGGCACGAACGTCAACAACGACTGCAAGGTCTGGGAATTCAAGATCAAGCAGGGCGTCAAGTTCGAGGACGGCCGGCCGATCACCTCCAAGGAGATCGCGTACGGCATCGCCCGCTCGTTCGACCCCGACCTGACCGGTGGCCCGACCTACCTGCAGGAGTGGCTGGTCGACAGCCCGCAGTACGACACCAAGTGGAACTTCAAGGCCAACAAGAACTCGCTGCCGCCGGGCCTGAGCACCCCGGACGCGCAGACGCTGCGCTTCGAGTTCAACAAGCCGCGCTGTGACCTGCCGTTCGCCGTGTCGCTGCCGGCCACCGCGCCGCTGCCGCCGGACAAGGACACCGGCGTCAACCTGGACAACCAGCCGTTCTCGTCCGGCCCCTACAAGTTCACCAAGATCACGCCCGGCGTGGAGATGGTGCTGGAGCGGAACGCGAACTGGGACCCGGCGACCGACCCGGTGCGGCACGCGTACCCGGACAAGTTCGTCTGGTCGCTGGGAGCGGACAACACCACCCAGACCAACCGGGTGCTCGCCGGCACCGGCAACGACGCCGCGGCGGTGGCCACCGGCGGTGTGCCGTCCGAGCTGATCGCGAAGGTCACCGGCGACGCCAAGCTCAAGGAGCGGATGATCGTCGCGGCCACGCCGAACGCGTACCGGCTGAGCATCAACACCAGCCGGGTCACCGACCTGCCCGTGCGGCAGGCGATCAACTACGCGATCGACCGCAGCAGCATCACCAAGAACCTCGGCGGCCCGTACGGCGCGGTCCCGCTGACCACGCTGCTGCCGCCCACCACGCTCGGCTACAAGAAGTTCGACGCCTACCCGGCCGGCGAGAGCGGCAACCCGGAGAAGGCGAAGGAACTGCTCGCCGGCAAGTCGGTGAATCTGGTGCTGGGCACCTCCGACGACACCCCGTCGCAGGAGACCGCGACGCAGGTCAAGAACGCCCTGGAGAAGGCCGGCTTCACCGTCACGATCAAGCCCATCCCCGAGGACGGCTACCTCGACTTCGTGAAGAAGAAGAGCAACCCGTGGGACATCTGGGTCGACTCGTGGGCGGCCGACTGGCCCAGCGGTGCCTCGATCCTGCCGGTGCTCTTCGACGGCCGGAACATCAAGGCCGAGGGCAACAGCAACACGTCCCAGCTCAACAGCGACGCCATCAACGCCGAGTTCGACCGGGTCCTCGCTGAGGACCCGTCGAAGCAGGCCGACGAGTGGAGCAAGCTGGACGAGCGGCTCATGAAGGAGTCGGCGCCGGCGGTGCCGCTGTACAACGAGGTGGTCTCCGTCGCCCACGGCGACAAGGCCGGCGGCCTCTTCATCGGCAGCATCTTCGGCTGGCCCAGCTTCGTGAACGCCTACGTGAAGCAGTGACCGCCTGAAAGCAGGGGCCCCTTCTTAACGCCTGGCGTTAATAAGGGGCCCCTGCTCTGCCGCAGGCGTTAATAAGGGGCCCTTCCTTACAGGTGCCGGCGGAGGAAGTCGAGCTCCAGGCGGAGCAGGCGCTCGGCCACACCACCGGCGGCCATGTGGGTGGCCCCGGTCAGCGGCAGCACGGCGTGCGGCCGGCCGGCGGCCAGCAGCGCCGCCGAGAGGCGCAGCGTGTGCGCGGCCAGCACGTTGTCGTCGACCAGGCCGTGCACCAGCAGCATCGGCCGGGCCTGGGCCGGGTCGCCGACCGGCTCGGCGGCCAGCTCCACCAGCGAGTGGTGGGCGTACACGTCCATCCCGTCGTCCGGCATACCCAGGTAGCGCTCGGTGTACGCGGTGTCGTACAGCGTCCAGTCGGTGACCGGGGCGCCGACCACCGCGCAGCGGAACAGCTCCGGGTGGCGCAGCACCGCCAGCCCGGCCAGCCAGCCGCCGAACGACCAGCCGCGCACCGCCACCCGCTCCAGGTCCAGGTCCGGGTGCTTGCCGGCGAGCGCGGTCAGCGCGTCCACCTGGTCGGAGAGGATCACGTCGGCCATCCGCCGGTGGATCGCCTTCTCGAACGACGGGGCGATGCCCGGGGTGCCCCGGTTGTCGATCGTCACCACCGCGAAGCCCTGCTCGGCCCACCACTGCCGTTCCAGCCAGGCCGACCGGGCGGCGACCACCTCCTGGTGCCCCGGCCCGCCGTAGACGTCCAGCAGCACCGGCAGCTTCGTGCCCTTGACGTGCTCCAGCGGGTAGAGCACCGCGCTCGGCAGCCGCCGGTCGGTCACCCGGACCATGGTCGGCCGCGGCGCGTACGGCGGGGTCGCGGCCAGCGAGCGCAGCTCGCCCACCTCACGGTCGTCGTGCCACACCCGCCAGTGGGTGCCCGGTTGCTCCAGGGAGGCGAGGCCGACCACCAGCGTGGCGCCGCCGATCGCCGCGGTGTGCCAGCCCGGGTCGCTGCCCATCCGGCGGGCGTCCACCCCGCCGCCGATCACCGTCCGGACCCGGTAGAGGTGGCGCTGGCTCGGCTCGCCCTCGCTCGCCTCGACCAGCAGGTCCGCCGGGGCGTTCGGCCCGGCGGGCAGCCGCCCCACCACCCGGCGTACGTAGAGCGACGGCGGGGTGAGCAGGGTGCCGTCGGCGAACAGGCAGCGGGCGTCGTACCCGTCGTGGGCCAGCTCGCCGCCGACCAGCACCCGGCCGTCGGGCAGGTGCGCCGGGGTGCCGGGGATCGGTTCCACCCAACGCGGGTCGGCCAGCTCGGCGTGCACCTGGGTCTCCCCGGTCCGCGGGTCCACCGCGAGCACCAGGCCGTGCTGCTGCGACCGGCGCAGCACGGTGATCAGCGGCCCGCCGTCCGCCCAGTCCACCGACGTCAGGTACGGGTAGGTCTCCCGGTCCCAGTGCACGTCCACCCAACCGCCGTCGAGGTCGAGCAGGTGCAGGCTGACCTCGGCGTTCGGCCCGCCCGCCACGGGGTACGCGACGGTCGTCGGCAGGCTCGCCGGGTCGGCCGGATCGTGCAGGTGCCACTGCGGCAGCCGGGACTCGTCCACCCGGGCGGCCAGCACCGAGCGCCCGTCCGGGGCCCACCAGTAGCCGCGGAACCGGCCGAACTCCTCCGCCGCGATGTGCTCGGCCAGCCCCCAGCTCACGCCGCTGTCCTCACCGGCGAGGAGGTTGTCCGTGCCGTCCGGCTCGACCACCCGCAACTGGCCCCGGCGGACCCCCTCGGCGGCGTCGGTGACGTAGGCCAGCCGCTCGCCGGTCGGGTCGGGACGGGGGTCGATCACCGGGCCGACGGCGGTCACCTCGATCACGTCGCCGTGCACCAGGTCGGCCCGGAACAGCCGACCGGCCAGGGCGAACGCCGCCACCCGGCCGGCGGCGTCCAGGGCGTACGAGCCGATGCCGGCGGCGGCGAGTCGCAGCCGCTCGCGCAGCGCCCGCTCGCCGGGGGAGAGCGCGGTGGGATCAGCGTCCGAGCCGAGCAGCACCGCCGGATCGGCGACCAGCCGCTCCTCGCCGGAGGCGACGTCGAGCAGCCAGAGCGCGTCGGCCGGGTCCTCCGGTCCGGAGGAGCGCAGGAAGATCACCCGGCAGCCGTCGTCCGCGACGGAGACGGCGCGCGGCGCCCCGTGGCTGAACCGACGGGTACGGGCGGCCAGCTCGGGAAAGTCCACGCTTCGGATCGTAGGCGCGCCCCGGGGGTGATGTGGCCGACCTGCGCGGACGCGTAATCCTCGGCGGGACAGGACCGCCGGATAGAGTGACGGGCGTGACGACGCTGCCCGATCGACGCCTTCTGCTGGTTCACGCGCACCCCGACGACGAGTCCATCGGCACCGGCTCGACGATGGCCCACTACGCCGCCACCGGCGCCCACGTCACCCTCGTGACCTGCACGCTGGGCGAGGAGGGCGAGATCCACGTACCGGAGCTGGCCCAGCTCGCCGCGGCCGAGGCCGACCAGCTCGGCGGCTACCGGATCGGTGAGCTGGCCGCCGCCTGCGCCGCGCTCGGCGTCACCGACCACCGCTTCCTCGGCGGCGCGGGCCGCTACCGCGACTCCGGCATGATGGGCCTCGCCACCAACGAGCATCCCCGCGCCTTCTGGCAGGCCGACCTCGAGGAGGCCGCCGGTCACCTGGTGGCGATCATGCAGGAGGTACGCCCCCAGGTCATGATCACCTACGACGCCAACGGCTTCTACGGCCACCCGGACCACATCCAGGCCCACCGGGTGGCGATGCGCGCCGTGGAGCTGGCCGCCGCCGAGGGGATCGCCCCGGCGAAGGTCTACTGGACGGCCATGCCGCGCAGCGTGCTGGCGGCCGGCCTGGACGCCTTCACCGAGTCCTCGGACAACCCGTTCGCCGGCATCGAGAGCGCCGACGAGCTGCCCTTCGGCACGCCCGACCCGGAGATCGCCGCCCGGATCGACGCCACCGAGCAGCACGCCGCCAAGGAGGCGGCGATGCGGGCGCACGCCACCCAGATCCCGGCCACCTCCTGGCTCTACTCGATCGCCGGCAACTTCGGTGCCGAGTTCATGGGCGTGGAGTACTTCACCCTGGCGCTCGGCGCGAAGGGACCGGGCAACGGCCCGTACGGCTGGGAGGACGACCTCTTCGCCGGGTTGGCGCTGGACGGCGCGGACCGGGCCCCGGTCGCGGCGGCCGGCCTCCGGTGACGCTGCCCGCCGTACCGATGCCGGTCGCCCCCGAGCAGCAGCCCGCCGCGCCGCCCGCCCGGCCGGGGCGGGCTCTCGACCTCGCCCTGCGGATCGCGGGCGGCGTGGTGACGGTCTGGGCGGGCGTGCTCGCCGCGCTGCTGGAGGTGCTCTTCGCCACCTGGGCCTGGGAGGTGGTCAAGGGCCGGTCCGGCGGCCTGGCGAAGGCGGTGGTCGGCATCTCGGCCGCGCTGGGCGGCGTCGCCGCGGTGGTCGTGCTGACGGTCCTGGTGGGCTGGTTCGCGCACGCCGCCGTCGGGACCCGGTGGGCGGCGGCGCTGGCCGCGCTGCCCTGGTTCGTGGTGATCGTCGCGGGCGGCTTCCCGACCACCGAGGGGGACCTCGCGCTCACCGGCGACAACGTGCTCGGCCTCGCGCTGGTCGTGACGGGCGCGGTCACCTTCGCGGTGCTGGGTTTCCGGCAGCTCGTGCTGCCGCCGCCCGCCCCCCGCTGAGGTACAGACGCGGCACAGGTGGTGGTGGTAGATATTCCTGCCAGGAGCCTGCCGTGCGGCGGGCATACGGCGGGAGGCGGGCGATGAGGGAGCGGTGGCGCGCGATCGGCGTGCTGGCGGCGGCGCTGTTCGTGGTCAACGTGGTGGCCCGGCTGGTCATCAAGTTCGGCTTCCCGAACGACGACGCCGCCGCCGACCGGGTCTCCTGGGTGATGTTCGTGGTGATCGGGCTGATCCTGGCCGTGGTGGCGTTCCGCTGGGGGCGGGACCGTCCGGTGGGCCGGTGGCTCGCCGACCTGGCCGGCGCGGTCGCGGTGGCCCTGGCGTTGACCGTGTTCGTCGGCCCGCTGCTGGTCGGGGAGAACCCGTTCGGCGGGGGTGCCGGGCTCTTCTTCGCCCAGATCTGGCTCTACCTGGCCGCCACGGCGGCGGGTGTGCTGGTGGGTTTCCTGACTCTCACCGCGCTGGGCCGGGACTACCGCTCCCAGCAGCTCAAGCGGTACGCCGAGCTGAGGGCCGCGAAGCCTCGCAAGATCGTCCGGCGCTGACCCGGGCGGTCAGGCCGGGGCGACCCGGGTCAGGTACGTGTGGTGGGTGGTGAAGCCGAGCCCCCGGTAGAGGGTCACGGCGGGGGTGTTGCGCTGCTCCACCTGGAGGAAGGCGTGCGTGGCACCCTCCGCCACCCCCCAGTCGACCAGCGACCGGATCACCCGGCCGGCCAGCCCCTGCCGGCGCGCCTCGGGCAGCACCTCGATGGAGGTCAGCCCCAGCCAGCGGCCGCCGCCGGTCACCGTGCCCCGGCCGGCGGCGAGCAGCCGGCCGTCGGCGTAGACGTGCGCGAAGCGGACCCGGTCCACGGCGGTGAGCACGTGCCGGGCGACGTCCGGGAGGCCGCCCTTGCGCGCCTCGGCGGTGGCGAGCCAGTCCTCCGACGGTGTCGCGGTCAGTTCGACCGGCGGCAGGTCGGCCCGGCCGGCCGGCAGGGCGGCGAGCGGGACGGTCTGGACCAGCACCGGCGGCCGGGCGTCCCAGCCTCGGGCGTCCAGCTCCGCGCCGACCGGCGCGGCCAGCGGCAGCGGCGTGTTCACCAGAGCCGGCCGGCCGTGGTCGGCGTACCAGCGCTGCACCGCGTCCAGCGCGGCGGGCAGCGGGCGGTCGGGGTCGCCGACCGGGAGCGCCGAGTTGGCCCGGCCGGTCCAGCCGTCCGCGCTGCGCAGCAGCCAGTCGCCGAGCCGTTCGCGCACCGGGGCGGGCCACGCCTCGTCGGCGGCCAGCTCCAGGGCGACCACCGCGGCGGCGGTCGGCCGGCGGGCCGGCGGTACGCGCTTGGCGCGGTGCACCTCGCCGACCGGAACCTGGAGCCGGCCCGTGTCGGTGGCGAGAGTGATGTGGCTCTCGCTCAGTTCGACGAGCTCGCCCAGAGCGTCGGTGAACAGCGGCCGGCCTTCGCGAATACCCACAATCCGGCGGACCACGATCCGGTGTCCCACATCCTGCTGTCGGAGCACGATCGACCTCCTCCCCGGCGAGATACTAGGCTCTTACCGTCGCGGGTGATCGCGATGAGTCTTGCGGAGGAGAAGACCGGTGACCTACATCATCGCCGAGCCGTGCGTGGATGTGCTCGACAAGGCATGCATCGAGGAGTGCCCGGTCGACTGCATCTACGAGGGCAACCGGATGCTCTACATCCACCCCGACGAGTGCGTCGACTGTGGTGCCTGTGAGCCGGTCTGCCCGGTCGAGGCGATCTTCTACGAGGACGACGTGCCGGAGCAGTGGAAGGACTACACCGGGGCGAACTACGAGTTCTTCGAGGACCTGGGTTCGCCGGGCGGCGCCTCCAAGATCGGCAAGGTGGAGAAGGACGCGTCGTTCGTGGCCGCCCAGCCGCCACGCGGAGAGGGCCACTGAACCGGCCCGCGCCGGTCTCGTCGCGGCTGCCCGACTTCACCTGGGACACCCTGGACGCCGCGGCGACGACGGCCGCGGCGCACCCGGGCGGTCTCATCAACCTCTCGATGGGCACGCCGGTCGACCCGGTGCCTCAGGTGATCCGGCGGGCCCTCGCCGACGCGTCGGACGCCCCGGGCTACCCGCTGACCGCGGGCACGCCCGCGCTACGGGCCGCCATCGCGGCCTGGGTGTCCCGGGCCTGCGGCGCGGGCGTCGACGGGTTCGGCGTGCTGCCGACGATCGGCTCCAAGGAGCTCGTCGCGTGGCTCCCCACGCTGCTCGGCGTCGGCCCCGGTGACGTGGTCGTGGTGCCGTCCATCGCCTACCCGACCTACGAGGACGGGGCCCGGCTGGTCGGCGCCACCACGGTGCGCGCCGACTCGCTGACCGCGGTCGGGCCGACCCCCCGAGTGCGCCTGGTCTGGGTCAACTCGCCCGCCAACCCGACCGGGCGGGTGCTGCCCGCCGCCCACCTGCGCAAGGTGGTCGACTGGGCCCGCGAGCGGGGCGCGGTCGTCGCCAGCGACGAGTGCTACCTCCCCCTGGGCTGGGAGGCCGAGCCGGTCTCGATCCTCTCGCCCGAGGTCTGCGGTGGGTCGTATGACGGCGTGCTGGCGGTGCACTCGCTCTCCAAGCGCTCCAACCTGGCCGGCTACCGGGCCGGCTTCGTCGCCGGCGATCCGGGGCTGGTGGCCGAGCTGCTCAAGATCCGTAAGCACGCCGGCATGATCGTGCCCGCCCCGGTACAGGCCGCCATGGTGGCCGCGCTGGGCGACCAGGCGCACGCCGATGAGCAGCGGGAGCGGTACCGGGCCCGGCGGGAGCGGCTGCGCGCCGCGTTCACCGGCGCCGGCTTCACCGTCGAGCACTCCGAGGCCGGGCTCTACCTCTGGATGACCCGCGACGAGGACTGCTGGGACACGGTCGACTGGCTGGCCCGCCGGGGCATCCTGGTCGCCGCCGGCGTCTTCTACGGTCCGGCCGGCGCCCGGCACGTCCGGGCCGCGCTGACCGAGTCCGACGAGCACGTCGCGGCGGTCGCCGACCGGCTGCGCGACTGACGCCCGGGCGGCAGCGGTGACCGACGGCGCGACCCGGCGGGGCGGCCCGTCCACCGTCGACCCCCCGGCGGCCGGCGTCCGCGCCGCGGTGGTCGGCACCGGGCTGATCGGCGGCTCGCTGCTGCTGCGGCTGCGCGACGTCGGGCTCGACGTGGCCGGTTGGGATCCGGATCCGGCCACCCGGGCCCACGCGCGCCGGTGGGGCGTCCCGTGCCCGGACACCATGGAGGAGGCGGTGGCCGGCCGGGACGTGGTGTTCCTCTGCGGTCCGCTGCCCACCCTGCCGGAGATGTTGCCCCGGGTGGCCGCCGCCACCGACGAGCGGTGCGTGCTCACCGACGTGGGCAGCACGAAGGCGGAGGTCGCCACCGCCGCGACCGCGCAGGGGCTCGGGCACCGGTTCGTCCCCGGGCACCCGATGGCCGGCGCCGACCGGGCCGGGCTGGCCGCCGCCGACCCCGGGCTGCTCGTCGGGGCCGCCTGGGTGCTCTGCCCGGGCCCGAACGGGATCGCCGCGTTCCGTCGACTCGCGGCGCTGCTCATCGAGGTGTTCCGGGTCCGGGTGGTGCCGATGTCCGCGCCGGAGCACGACGCCGCGGCGGCCCTCAGCTCACACCTACCGCACCTGCTGGCCGGCGCGCTGGCCGGGGCGGTGCAGCGGTCGGCGCTGCGCGACGCCGTGCTGGCCCTCGCCGCCGGGAGCTTCACCGACGGCACCCGGGTGGCCGGCGGCCCGCCGCAGCGGACCGCCAACATGCTGCTCGGCAATCGGGGTGACGTGCTGACCGGCCTGGCGTCCGTCCGCGCGGTCCTCGATGAGCTGGCCGACGCGCTGCGGGCCGGCGACGCGGCGGCCCTGACCGCCCGGCTGGACGAGGGGCGGACCGCCCGCGCGGCGCTGGGGCAGCGCCCGTTCGGCACCCACCAGCGGGAGTTCCGGGCCGCCGCCGACCATGCGGGGGAGCTGGCCTACCTGCGGGAGGTGGGGGCGGCCGGCGGCCACCTGAGCGGCTGCCGGATGACGGCCGGTGGCGTCATCTACACCGCGCACCTGCCGCAGCCGCCCGCTGCTGCCTGAGCCGGGCGACGGGCACCGCGGACAGGTCCTAGGGTGGGAGGCATGGCGGACGCACCGGTCGTGGCGGTACGCGGCGAGGCGTACCGGGAGGTGGCTCCCGAGGTGGCCCGCTTCACCGTGACCGCGACCGCCCGGGACCGCGGTCGGGAGACCACGCTGGCCCGGCTGGCCGAGCGGGCCGCCGCCGTCCGGGTGCTGCTGGACCGCGCCGAGCCGGCCGTGGAGCGGCGCGAGACCGGCCAGCTCCGGGTGTGGCCGGAGACGAAGCGGTCCGGTGAGCGGGTGGTGGCCTACCACGGCAGCGTCAGCACCACGGTGACCGTCGGCGATTTCACCGCGCTCGGCGAGCTGATGCTCCGCCTAGCCGACCAGGACCAGGTCCAGGTGGCCGGCCCGTGGTGGTCGCTCCGGCCGGACAGCCCGGCCTATCGCGAGGCGCGGCACGCCGCCATCGCGGACGCGCTGGCCCGGGCCCGGGAGTACGCGGAGGCGCTCGGCGCCCGGATCACCGGGCTGCTGGAGCTCTCCGACAGCGGGGTGTCCGCCGCGCCGCCGATGTTCGCCCGGGCCGCCGCCGGCCGGGGTGGCGGGCCCGGTGGTGGCGCCCCGCCGGAGCTGGAACTGGACCCGCAGCCGCAGCCGGTGCAGGCGACGGTCGAGGCCCGGTTCACCATCAGCGAGCCGGTGCTCGGCTGATGCCCCCGGCACGGGAGGTCCCCCTCGACGAGCTGGTCGCCCGGGCCCGGGCACTGGCCGATGCCGGCCCGCGGCAGCTGCTCGGCATCGCCGGCGCGCCCGGGGCGGGCAAGTCGACCCTGGCCGAGCGGATCGTCGCCGAGGTCGGGCCGCTCGCCCGGCTGGTGCCGATGGACGGCTTCCACCTGGCCCAGTCGGCACTGGTCCGGCTCGGGCGGGAGGGGCGCAAGGGCGCCCCGGACACCTTCGACGTCAACGGGTTCGTCACCCTCCTGCGCCGGGTGCGGCGGATCGAGCCCACCTCGGTCTGGGCGCCGCTGTTCCGTCGTGACCTGGAGGAACCGGTCGCCGGGGCGATCGAGGTGCCGCCCGAGGTCCGGCTGGTGGTGACCGAGGGCAACTACCTGCTGCTCCGCGACGATCCGTGGGAAGAGGTGCGCACGCTGCTGCACGAGGCCTGGTTCCTGGACCTCGACGCCGAGCTGCGGGTGCGCCGGCTCACCGCCCGGCACGAGGCGTACGGGAAGACCCCGGAGCAGGCGCGCGCCTGGGCGCTGGGCAGCGACGAGGAGAACGCCCGCCGGGTCGTGGCCACCGCCGACCACGCCGATCTGGTGGTTCGGCTGGCCGCACCCCTGCCCGGGTGACGGGATCGCCGCGGCCGGCTATGCGAGGGTGCGGACCGGTCGAGCGGGGTTGCCGACCGCCACCACGTTGGCGGGCAGGTCCCGGGTCACCACGGCACCCGCGCCGACCACCGTGTTCTCGCCGATGGTGACGCCGGCCAGCACGATGGCCCCGCCGCCGAGCCAGACGTTGTCGCCGATGGTGATCGGCTTCGCCGCCTCCCACTTGCCCCGCCGGGCCTCGGGTTCGACGGGGTGGGTGGCGGTGAGGAGCTGGACGTTCGGTCCGATCTGGACGTCCGCGCCGATGGTGATCCGGGCGACGTCGAGGAAGACCGCGTTGAAGTTGACGAAGGTGCGCGGCCCGAGGTGGGTCTGCCAGCCGTAGTCGCAGTGGAAGGGCGGCCGCACCCAGGTGTCCTCGCCGACCGAGCCGAGCAGTTCACGCAGCGCCGCGAGCCGCCCCGCCGGGTCGTCGGCGGGGCTGGTGTTGAAGCGTTCGGTGAGCCGCGCCGCCCGGTCCAGGTCGGCGATGATCTCGGGCTCGTCGGCGATGTAGAGCTCGCCGGCGAGCATGCGTTCCTTCATCGAGGCCATTGAAGGATTCTGCCCCCGTCCCGCCCGGGTTTCCTCGACTTGGCGGAGGTGCGACGCCGCTGCGGGTCAGTCGTTGGCGTGCAGCGCGGCGTTCAGCTCGATGCCCCGACCGGTTCGCGGCTTCGCCTCCAGCGCGCCGGTCACCGAGTTGCGCCAGAAGAGCAGGCCGGCCACGCCGGAGAGGTCACGTGCCTTGACCACCCGGCCGTCCGGCAGGGTGATCTTGGAAGCGGCGGTGATGTAGCAGCCGGCCTCCACCACGCAGTCGTCGCCGAGCGAGATGCCCACCCCGGCGTTCGCCCCGATCAGGCTCCGCTCGCCGACGCGTACCTTCTCGGTCCCGCCGCCGGAGAGGGTGCCCATGATCGACGCCCCGCCGCCGATGTCGGAGCCGTCGCCGACCAGCACACCCTGCACGATCCGCCCCTCCACCATCGAGGTGCCCAGCGTGCCGGCGTTGAAGTTGACGAAGCCCTCGTGCATGACGGTGGTGCCGGCGGCCAGGTGCGCGCCGAGCCGGACCCGGTCCGCGTCGGCGATCCGCACGCCGGAGGGGACCACGTAGTCGGTCATCCGGGGGAACTTGTCCACCCCGTACACGGCCAGGTGGCGGCCGGCGGCCCGCTCGATGACCCGCAACTCGTCCACCCGCTCCGGCGGGCACGGCCCCGCCGAGGTCCAGGCCACGTTGGCCAGCTTGCCGAAGATGCCGTCGAGGTTGAGCTCGTTGGGCCGCACCAGGCGGTGGGAGAGCAGGTGCAGCCGGAGGTACGCGTCGGCGGCGTCCTTGATCGGGTCGTCCAGCGAGCCGATCACGGTGACCACCTGGGCGGTACGCAGGCCGGGCAGGGCCCGCTCGCCGACCGCGCCGGGCGGCAGGTCGAGCACGTCGGCCTGGTCCTCCCCGGCGACCAGCGGCAGCTCGCCGAGTCCCAGCTTGCCGGTCGGGTACCAGGTGTCGAGCACCTGGTCGTCAGCGGTGATCGTGGCCAGGCCGATGCCCCAGGCGGATTCTGCGGTCGTCACGATTTTGACGGTACCGTGCCAGACATGCAGAACCCGCTGACCCCCGAGGTCCTGGCTGATCCGGTGGCGCTCACGCGCGCGCTGGTCGACATAGAGTCTGTCTCCCTCAACGAGAAGGCGATCGCCGACTGCGTCGAGGAGGTGCTGCAGGGCGTGCCGCACCTGACCACGTTCCGGCACAGCAACACGGTGATGGCGCGTACCGACCTGGGGCGGGCGCAGCGGATCGTGCTCGCCGGCCACCTGGACACCGTCCCGCTCAACGACAACTTTCCGTCCACCATGCGGGGCGATCTGATGTACGGCTGCGGCACCTCGGACATGAAGTCGGGCGTGGCCTTCGCGCTGCACCTCGCGGTGACCCTGCCGGACCCGCGCTACGACGTGACGTACTTCTTCTACGAGGCCGAGGAGATCGAGTCGAAGTACAACGGTCTCACCCTCGTCGCCGAGGCCCACCCGGAGTGGCTGGAGGCTGACTTCGCGGTGCTGCTGGAGCCGACGTACGGCATCGTCGAGGCCGGCTGCCAGGGCACCTTGCGGGCGATCGTCACCACGCACGGCGCGCGGGCCCACGCGGCGCGGTCCTGGCACGGGGTGAACGCCATCCACGACGCCGGTGAGGTGCTGCGGCGGCTTCAGGCGTACGAGGCGCGCCGGGTCACCATCGAGGGCTGCGACTACCGCGAGGGCCTGAACGCGGTGCGGATCACCGGCGGGGTGGCCGGCAACGTGATCCCGGACCGCTGCGAGATCGAGGTCAACTACCGGTACGCCCCGGACCGCGACCCGGCGGCGGCCGAGGCGCACGTACGGGAGGTCTTCGCCGGCTTCGACCTGGCGGTGACCGACGCGGCGGCCGGCGCGGCCCCGGGCCTGGACAACCCGCCGGCGCAGGAGTTCCTGGCCGCGGTCGGCGCCGCGCCGATCGGCAAGCTGGGCTGGACGGACGTGGCCCGCTTCGCGGCGATGGGGATCCCGGCGCTCAACTTCGGCCCGGGCGACCCCAACCTGGCCCACCACAAGGACGAGCACGTCGAGCTGACCAAGATCCGCGACGGCGCGGCCACCCTGCACCGCTGGCTCGCCGCCGCCTGAGCCGGCCGGGCGGACGCGATCGGGGGGCCCGCGTCGGTGACGCGGGCCCCCCGAGGTCGTGCCGGCGGACCGTCAGGCGGTCGTGGTCAGCGAGGAGTCCGTCTCGCTGGGCCCGCCGGTGAGGTCGGTGTGGTGGGCTTCCATCATCCGGGCACGGCGGCGCTCGGCCACCACGTCGCGGATCCGCCGCTGCATCTGCCGGCGGATCCGGATCATCTCCGAGTTGCTGATCAACGCTTGCTCCTCCCCCGAAAGGCAACGCGCCAGGGCATACCCCGTATGTGAATAGTAAGACGTACGAGCGACCGAATTAGTTGCCCAAGATCACGAAGAATTTCGCCGGGCCACCCGCCTGCGCACCCGGGCGGCCCGGCTCCACTACGGTGGCTGCATGAGCCAGAGCAACGGGCCGGAGCCGGGTCGCGGCCCGGGCGGGGAGCGGCACCGGGGCGCCGTGACGCTGCGCAACCGGGCCATCCCGACCAGCACCGCCGACCAGCGGCTGCTGGACTCCCGGGGCCGGGGCGACTGGAAGACCAGGGACGCCTGGCGGGCGCTGCGCATCCTGTCGGAGTTCGTCGAGGGCTTCGACACCCTGGCCGACCTGCCGCCCGCGGTCAGCGTGTTCGGTTCCGCCCGCAGCAAGCCGGAGAGCCCGGAGTGCCGGATGGCCGAGGATCTGGGCCGCGCACTGGCCCGGGCCGGGTACGCGGTGATCACCGGCGGCGGCCCGGGCGTGATGGAGGCGGCCAACCGGGGCGCTGGCGAGGCGGGCGGGCTCTCCGTCGGGCTCGGCATCGAGCTGCCGTTCGAGCAGGGCCTCAACGACTGGGTCGACCTGGCCATCGACTTCCGCTACTTCTTCGCCCGCAAGACCATGTTCGTCAAGTACGCCCAGGCGTTCGTCGTGCTGCCGGGCGGCTTCGGCACCATGGACGAGCTGTTCGAGGCGCTCACCCTGGTGCAGACCGGCAAGGTCACCCGCTTCCCGGTGGTGCTGATGGGCGCCGACTACTGGCGGGGGCTGCTCGACTGGCTGCGCGACACGATGGCCGTCGACGGCAAGATCGGTCCGACGGACCTGGAGCTGATCTGCGTCACCGACGACGTCGACGAGGCGGTCCGGCACATCGTGGAGGCGGAGGCGGTGCTCTCCGCCGAGCAGGAGGCGATCCGGGAGGAGGCGGTCGCCCGGGTCGCCGCCGACCAGCGGGCCGCTGCCGACGCCGCGCCCGAGGGCCCGGCGGGGCAGGGCTGACCGATGGCCGCGATCTGCGTCTTCTGCGCCTCCTCCCGCACGCTGGACCAGCGCTGGCTGGACCTGGCGTCCGAGACCGGGGCGGAGCTGGCCCGGCGCGGGCACACCCTGGTCAGCGGCGGTGGCTGCGTCGGCATGATGGGCGCGGTGGCGGACGGGGCCCGGGCCGCCGGCGGGTACACCTCCGGCGTCATTCCCCAGTCCCTGGTCGACCTGGAGGTCGCCGACCTGGCTTCCGACGAGCTGCTGGTGACCGACGGGATGGCCAGCCGCAAGACCCTCATGATCGACAAGTCGGACGCCTTCGTCGCCCTGCCGGGTGGCCTCGGCACCCTGGACGAGCTCTTCGAGGTGTGGACCACCGCCACGCTCGCCCTGCACACCAAGCCGATGGTGCTGGTCGACGCCGACGACTTCTACCGCCCCCTGCTCGACTGGCTGCGCACCCTGGCCGAACAGCGCTTCCTCAAGCCGGCCGGCCTCGACCTCCTCCTGGTGGCCCGCACCGTTCCGGAGGCCCTCGACCTCCTCGACTCCCGCCTCATCTGACCCGGACCGACTCCGCCCCACGTCCGCCGACCGCGAGGTTGACGGCGAAGTCGATCTCCGTGGGTGCGGCCAACCTCATGATCGACGTGAGCTGGGCGCGCGGGGGCAGCGGCAGGTTTTCCGGTGTCGTACCGGCGTGGTGGGATGTGGGGGATGCAGGCGTACCGGTTGGTGCGCCGGCCCGGCGGGGCGGGGACGGGGGTCGCCCACCCCGGCGGGGCGGGGCAGGGGGGTGGTCGGTCCGCGGGGCCGGCCGGAGCGGAGCCGCGATCCGGGGGGTCAGCGGGCGATGCCGCGCACCCACGCCGGCCCGACCCGGTGCAGGCCGAGGTGGTCGCGCACACCGACGGGCCGATGCTGGTCGTCGGCGGTCCCGGCACCGGCAAGACCAGCACCCTGGTCGAGGCGGTCGCCGCCCGGGTGGCCGAGGGCGTCGACCCGGAACGCGTCCTGGTGCTCACCTTCGGCCGGCGCGGCGCCACCGACCTCCGCCACCGGATCGAGGCGCGGATCGCCGGCGACGGGCACCGCGTCGTCCGCGAGCCGCTGGTGCGCACCTTCCCGGCGTACGCCTTCGGGCTGCTGCGCCGCGCCGCCGCCGAGCGGGGCGAGCCGTCGCCCCGGCTGCTCACCGGCCCCGAGCAGGACCTGATCATCCGCGAGCTGCTCGACGTGGTCGGCGAGGAGCCCGGCGACGACCCGGTCGGCTGGCCGGAGGACCTGCGCCCCGCGCTGCGCACCCGGGCGTTCGCCCAGCAGCTCCGCGACCTGCTGATGCGCGCCGCCGAGCGGGGCGTCGGCCCGGTCGAGCTGGCCCGGCTGGGGGAGAAGCTGGGCCGCGCCGACTGGCCGGCCGCCGCCCGTTTCCTCCGGGAGTACGTCGCCGTCCTCGCCCTGCGCGACGTCAGCAACCGGGGCTCCATCGCGTACGATCCGGCCGAGCTGGTCCGGGCCGCCACCGGCATGCTGCTCGACGACCCCGAGCTGCTGGCGGCCGAGCGCCGCCGGGTGGCCCACGTCTACGTCGATGAGCTCGCCGACACCGACCCCGCCCAGCTCGACCTGCTCGCCGTCATCGCCGGCGGCGGCAAGTCCCTGGTCGCCTTCGCCGACCCCGACTCCTCCACGTACGCCTTCCGCGGCGCCGACCCGGCCGGCGTGACCACCTTCCCGCACCGGTTCCGCACCGCCTCCGGGGCACCGGCCGCGCAGGTCGTGCTGACCACGTCCTACCGGGCCGGGCCCGAGCTGCTGGCGGCGACCGCCCGGCTGGCCCGCCGGCTGCGCGGCCCGGCGGCGCACCGGCGGCTGCACCCGCTGCCCGACGCGCCACCCGGCGCCGTCGAGGTACGCACCTTCCGCTCCGCCACCAGCGAGTCCGCCTGGCTGGCGCACGCCCTGCGCGAGGCGCACCTGCTCGACGGGGTGCCCTGGTCGCGGATGGCGGTGCTGGTCCGGTCCACCGGCCGGCAGCTCCCGTCGCTGCAACGCGCCCTGCACACCGCCGGGGTGCCGACCGTGGTGCACGGCGAGGACCTGCCGCTGCACCTCCAGCCCGGGGTGGCCCCGCTGCTGCTCCTGCTCCGCTGCGCCCTGGAACCGGACCGGCTGGACGAGGAGGCGGCGGTCGCGCTGCTGCACTCGCCGCTCGGCGGCGCGGACCCGCTCGCCGAACGCCGGCTGCGCCAGGGACTGCGCGCCCTCGCGCTGGCCGGCGGTGACCGCCGCCCCTCCGGGGAGCTGATCGTCGAGGCGCTGCGTGATCCGGCCGAGCTGGCCACCGTGGCGCGGCGCTGGGCGGCCCCGGCCCAGGCGGTGGCCCACCTGCTGGCGACCGCCCGGCAGGCCGCGGCCACCCCGGGCGCCACCGCCGAGGACGTGCTCTGGGCGGTGTGGAAGGAGAGCGGGCTGGCCGAACGCTGGGCCGGCGCGATCACCCGGGGCCGGGCCGCCACCGGGGAGCACGAGACCGCGCAGCGCTGGCGGGCCGAGGCCGCGGACCGGGACCTCGACGCCGTGCTGGTGCTCTTCGACGCGGCGGCCCGGTTCACCGACCGGCTGCCCGGCGCGCGTACCGAGGTCTTCCTCGACCACGTGCTCGGCCAGGACCTGCCGGCGGACACCCTGGCCGCCGGAGCCGACCGGGGCGAGGCGGTCCGCCTGCTCACCGCGCACGCCGCCAAGGGCCTGGAGTGGGACCTGGTGGCGGTGGCCGGGGTGCAGGAGGGCGTCTGGCCGGACCTGCGGCTGCGCGGCAGCCTGCTCGGCTCGGAACGGCTGGTCGATGTGCTGGCCGGCCGGTCCGACGGCACCGGCGTCCGGGCCAGCCTGGTCGGGCAGACCTCGGCGCTGCTCGACGAGGAGCGGCGGCTGTTCCACGTCGCGGTCAGCCGGGCCCGGCGCCGACTGCTGGTCAGCGCGGTCGCCTCGGCGGCGGTCGGCGGCGACGACCACGAGGAGCAGCCCAGCCGCTTCCTGCACGAACTCGGCGCGACCGAGCCGCCGGCCGTCGGTGGGGGCGGCGCGGTCCCGGCCGGCCCGCAGCCGGGGCCGGCAACGACCGGCCCGGGCGGGGCCGCCCCGGCCGAGGAGACGGTCCCGGTCGGCGAGGCCGCGCCGGCCGAGCCGCCGACCGGGGACGACGATCCGCAGGACGGGCCGCCGGGCGCACTCCCGGTCACCCTGCCGCCGCGCGGGCTGACGCTGTCCGCGCTGGTGGCGGAGCTGCGTACCGCGGTCACCGATCCGGCGGCGCCGGCCGCCCGGCGGCGCGCGGCGGCGGGCGAGCTGGCCCGGCTGGCCGCCGCCGGCGTGCCCGGCGCGCACCCGGACGACTGGTGGGGGCTGCGCGGGCTCTCCGACGACCGGCCGCTGGTCGACGCGGGCGAGCCGGTGAAGGTCACTCCCTCGGCCATGGAGAGCGCGTTGCGGTGCAGCCTGCGCTGGCTCCTGGAACGGCACGGCGGCAGCGCCCCGGCCAGCGCCGCGCAGGGCGTCGGCAACCTGGTGCACGCGGCCGCCATGCTGGCCGAGGACGCCAGCGTCGACCGGACCACCCTGCTGGAGTACGTGGCCGCCCGGTTCGACGCGATCGAGCTGGCCGCCCGCTGGATGGTCGGCCCGGAGCGGGCCCGCGCCGAGGCCATGGTGGACAAGCTGCTCCGCTGGCTGGCCGGCAACCCGCGCCGGCTGCTCGCCATCGAGCACGAGTTCGCGGTCCGGCTGGACGACCCGAACCGGCCGGTCGAGCTGACCGGCCGGGTGGACCGGCTGGAGGTGGACGCCGACGGCCGGCTGGTGGTGATCGACCTGAAGACCGGCAAGTCCACCGCGGTCACCGAGCGGGAGGTCGCCGAGCACCCGCAGCTCGGGGCCTACCAGGCGGCGGTCGAGGCGGGCGCCTTCGCCGAGTTCGGCGACGAGTCCGGGGGCGCCGCGCTGGTGCAGCTCGGCACCGGCGCCAAGGACGCCAAGGAGCAGAGCCAGACCGCCGCCGGGGAGGGGCCCGGGGCCGGCTGGGCCACCGCGCTGGTCCGGCGCACCGCCGACACGATGGCCGCCGCCACCTTCGCGGCGGTCGCCAACTCGAAGTGCCGGGTCTGCCCGGTCCGCACCAGCTGCCCGGTGTCCGGGCAGGGCCGCCAGGTCGTCGAGCCGCCCACGGAGCACCCATGACGACCCAGCCGACGCTGTTCAGCGCCACCGCCACCCCGACGCCGCGGACCGCCGACGCCGGACCGCGCTACACGCCCGTCGAGCTGGCGAAGCTGCTCCGGCTGCCGGCGCCCACCCGGGAGCAGGCGGCGATCATCGCGACCCCCGTCGAGCCGCTGCTGGTGGTCGCGGGCGCCGGCTCCGGCAAGACCGAGACGATGGCCGCCCGGGTGGTCTGGCTGGTCGCCAACTCCTACGTCCGACCCGAGCAGGTGCTCGGCCTCACCTTCACCCGCAAGGCCGCCGGTGAGCTGGCGCACCGGGTGCGTACCCGGCTCGACCAGCTCATCCGCCGGCTCGGCCGGCAGGGCCGGGACCCGCACGACGACCCCTTCGCCGGCGAGCCGACCGTCTCCACCTACCACTCGTACGCCGGGCGGATCGTCACCGAGCACGGCCTGCGGGCCGGGTACGAGCCGACCACCCGGCTGCTCACCGAGGCGTCCCGCTGGCAGCTCGTCGACCTGCTGGTGCGCAACTACGACGGCGACATGTCCGCGGTGGACCGGATGCCGAGCACCATCACCGACGCGGTGCTCGCCCTGGCCGGGGAGCTGGACGAGCACCTGGTCGACCCGGACCAGCTGGCCGCCTGGACCGGGCGGTTCTTCGCCGACGTGCAGTCCCGCCCCGGCCGGGTCTACGCCGACGTGCGGAAGGCGTTGCAGCTCCAGCAGATCCGGCTGAAGCTGCTCCCGCTGGTCCGGGCGTACGGGCGGCGCAAGGACGACTTCGAGGCGATGGACTACGCCGACCAGCTCGCCCGGGCGGCCCGGGTGGCCCGGGACCACCCCGGCGTCGGGGTGATCGAGCGGGACCGGTTCCGGGTGGTGCTGCTCGACGAGTACCAGGACACCAGCCACGCCCAGGTGGTGCTGCTCAACGCGCTCTTCGGCGGCGGCCACCCGGTGACCGCCGTCGGCGACCCCTGCCAGTCCATCTACGGCTGGCGGGGCGCCAGCGCCGGCACCCTGGACCGGTTCCCCGCCGAGTTCGCCCGCGCCGACGGCACCCCGGCCCGGGTGCTCAGCCTCACCACCAGCTGGCGCAACCGTCCGGAGATCCTCGGCGTCGCCAACGCGCTCTCCGTGCCGCTGCGGGCGGCCGGCGCGCGGGTGCCGGAGCTGCACGCCGCGCTCAGCGTCCGGGAGCCGATCCCGCACCGCAGCCCCCGCGGTCAGGCCGCCGGCACCGTGCACTGCGCGCTGCTGGAGACGTACGCCGACGAGGCCGAGTGGATCGCGGACAGCGTGCTGGCCGCCTGGCGGGGCGCGGCCGGCATGCCCGGTGCGCTGCCCGAGCACATCCCGGTGCCGCGGCGCCCCACCACCGCCGTGCTGGTCCGGCTGCGCAGCCAGATCCCCGCGATCGAGTCCGCGCTGCGCGCCCGGGGCCTGCCGGTCGAGGTGGTCGGGCTCGGTGGCCTGCTGGACACCCCCGAGGTGCGGGACGTGGTCTGCACGCTGCGGGTGCTCGCCGACCCCACGGACGGGGCCGCCCTGCTGCGGCTGCTCACCGGGGCGCGCTGGCGGATCGGTCCGCGCGACCTGGTCGCCCTGCACCGGCGGGCGAAGGCCATCGCGAGGGCCCGCCGGGAGCTGGCCGGCGGGGACGGCCCGGAGATCACCGTGGACGGGCTGGACGAGGCGACGCTGGTCGAGGCGCTGGCCGACCTGGGGCCGGCGCAGGCGTACTCGGCGGAGGGGTACGCGCGGCTGCGCGCGTACGGGATGGAGCTGGCGCTGCTCCGCTACCGGCTGGACCAGTCCCTACCGGAGCTGATCGCGGACATCGAGCGGACCATCGGCCTGGACGTGGAGGTGGCGGTTCGGGCCGGCCGGGACGGCACCGGCGACGCCGGCCTGGCCCGCGGCCACCTCGACGCGCTCGGCGACGTGGCGGCCCGGTTCAGCGGCGAGACCCCCGGCGCCACGCTCGCCGGATTCCTCGCCTACCTGGCCGCCGCCGAGGACGAGGAGCGTGGGCTCACCCCCGGCGAGGTCGAGGTGGTGGAAGGCGCGGTGCAGATTCTCACCGCGCACGCCGCCAAGGGGCTGGAGTGGGACGTGGTGGCGGTCGCCGGGCTCACCCGGGGCGTCTGGCCGGGGCCGGTCCGCAACTCCGACCACTGGCTCGGCGGGCTGGGCGTGCTGCCGTTCCCGCTGCGCGGTGACGCCGACGGGCTGCCCGAGCTGGGCCTTCACGGGGCGGAGGACCAGCGCGGGGTGGCCCGGGCGCTGGAGGACTTCACGGACGCCTGGCGGGCCCACGACGAGCGGGAGGAGCGCCGGCTCGCGTACGTGGCGGTGACCCGACCCCGGCGGCTGCTGCTCTGCTCCGGCTACTGGTGGGGGGAGGGGACGAAGAAGTTCCGCGGCCCCTCGGTCTTCCTCCGCGAGGTGCACGACGCCTGCCTGGACGGCGCGGCCGGGCACCTGGTCGACGAGTGGGCCCCGGAGCCGGCCGGCGACGCGGTGAACCCGACCACGGAGGTGGTGCTCCGGGCGGAGTGGCCGGCCGACCCGCTCGGCGCCCGCCGGCCGGCGCTGGCCGAGGCCGCCGCGCTGGTCCGCCGCCACCTGGCCGACCCCGGGGCGGCCCGGCACGAGGACGCGGTGGCCGCCGCCGGGCCCGACGACGACCCCGAGGTGGCCCGCTGGCGGCGGGAGGCCGACCTGCTTCTCGCCGAACGCGCCGAACTGCTGCGCGGGGCCGAGGCGGTCGAGGTCGAGCTGCCCCACCACCTGTCGGTGACCCAACTGGTGGCGCTGCGCCGCGACCCGGCGGCCCTGGCCCGGGCGCTGCGCCGCCCGATGCCCACCGAGCCCAACCCGTACGCCCGGCGCGGCACCGCCTTCCACACCTGGCTGGAGCAGCGCTTCGGCGCCGACCGGCTGCTCGATGTGGACGAGCTGCCCGGCGCGGCGGACGACGACGCCGCCCCGGACGAGGCGCTCACCGAGCTGCAGGAGCGCTTCCTGGCCAGCGAATGGGCCGACCGGGTGCCGGTGGAGGTGGAGGTGCCGTTCGCCACAGTGATCGCCGGGGTGGTGGTGCGCGGCCGGATGGACGCCGTCTTCGCCCGCCCCGGCGGCCGGTACGACGTGGTCGACTGGAAGACGGGCCGCCAGCCCACCGGGCGGGAGGCCGAGGCGGCGACCGTGCAGCTCGCCGTCTACCGGCTGGCCTGGGCCGAACTGGCCGGCGTGCCGGTCGAGCGGGTGGGCGCCGCCTTCCACTACGTGCGGGACGGGGTCACCGTGCGGCCGGCGGACCTGCTCGACGCCGACGGGCTGACCGCGTTGATCGCCGGCGTGCCGGAATTTTCGGCGGACGCCCCGGCGTTGCTCAGTTCGTGATAGGTTAGGCGCGTTGCAGTTTTGGTTTCCAGAGACTCTGTGTGCGCCTGGCGGATTGTGGCCCCAGGCGCACTTTGTTGTGTCCGGAGTTCTCCGGGCGGGGCGACCAGCAGCGACAGGTGTGGCGCGCAGTCCAGCGCGACGCACTCCTCCGGCCCCACAACAGGTGTGGGGCCGACCGTTCCGTCAAGGAGACGAAACAAATGGCTATTGGCACCGTCAAGTGGTTCAACGCTGACAAGGGCTTCGGCTTCATCACCCCGGACGGCGGCGGCGCCGACGTCTTCGCCCACTTCTCGGCGATCCAGACCTCCGGCTACCGGAGCCTGGACGAGAACCAGCGGGTCGAGTTCGAGGTGACCCAGGGCCAGAAGGGCCCGCAGGCGGAGAACATCCGCCCGCTCTGATCTTCGGATCACCCGGCACCATCCACCGCGCCCTCAGGGCACGGTGAGGGTTCGGTCCGCCGCGCCGCCCCCCGCTCCGGCGGGCGGGCGGCGCGCTGCGGCGGACCGGCCCCTACCCCTTCGGTTCGTGCTTGTGAGTCCCGGTGGACGAGTCCCCGGTTGACAGCGCCGCTTCCGGCGCCTCCCTCGACACGTGCCGCGTCGAGGAAGGCATTCCGCATGACCATGACCGTTCCCACGTTCGCCGCGACGGGCCTGGCTTCCGAGCTGCTCGCCGAGCTGTCGGCGCAGGGCATCACCGAGCCGTTCCCGATCCAGGCGGCCACCCTGCCGGACTCGCTGGCCGGTCGCGACGTGCTCGGCCGGGGACGCACCGGCTCCGGCAAGACCCTCGCCTTCGGGCTGCCGCTGCTGTCCCGTACCGCCGGCCGTAGGGCTCGCCCGGGCCGCCCGCTGGCCCTGGTGCTGGTGCCGACCCGTGAGCTGGCCCAGCAGGTGACCACCGCGCTCGCCCCGTACGCCCGCGCGGTCGGGCTGCGTTGCGCGACCGTCGTGGGCGGTCTGTCGCTGCAACGGCAGGCGGACGCCCTGCGCGCCGGCGCCGAGGTCGTCATCGCCACCCCCGGCCGGCTGCACGACCTGATCAACCGCGGTGACGCCCGGCTCGGCGAGGTGGCGATCACCGTGCTCGACGAGGCCGACCAGATGGCCGACATGGGCTTCCTGCCGCAGGTCACCAAGCTGCTGGAGCAGGTCGCGCCGGACGGCCAGCGGATGCTCTTCTCCGCCACGTTGGACGGCGGCGTGGACAAGCTGGTCCGCCGCTTCCTGACCCGGCCGGTGTCGCACTCGGTCGATCCCGGCACCGCCACGGTGACCGCGATGACCCACCACGTGCTGCACGTCGACGCGGTCGACAAGCCCGCCGCGCTGACGCAGATCGCCGCTCGTGAGGGTCGCACCATCCTCTTCATGGGGACCAAGCACCGCGCCGACCGGCTCGCCCGCCAACTGCTCGCCAAGGGCGTACGCGCCGCCGCGCTGCACGGCGGTAAGTCGCAGCCGCAGCGCACCCGGATCCTGGAACAGTTCCGTACCGGCCAGGTGACCGCGCTGGTGGCCACCGATGTGGCGGCCCGCGGCATCCACGTCGACGGGCTGGACATGGTGGTCAACGTGGACCCGCCGACCGAGGCGAAGGACTACCTGCACCGGGGCGGGCGTACCGCCCGGGCCGGGGAGTCCGGCACCGTGGTCACGCTGGTCCTGCCGGAGCAGCGCCGGGACGTCTCCCGGCTGATGAGCGTGGCCGGGATCAGCCCGCGGACCACCCAGGTCCGTCCGGGCGACGCGGAGCTGACCCGGGTCACCGGGGCGCGGGAGCCCTCCGGCGTGCCGGTGACGATCGTCGCCGCCCCGTCGGCGCCCGCCGCGCGGGCCGGGGCACCCCGGGGGCGCCGGGCGGCCGGCAACGGCGGTCGCGTCGCTGCCGACTCCGGCCGCGCCGCAGGTGGCCGCCAGTCCGGCGGGGAGACCGACGCCGCTCCGCGTCCGGCGCATCGCGCGTCCGGCCGACGCCGTCGCCCCCAGCGTCCCCGTACCGCCTGACCTCGCCTCCGTCGCCTCCGCCGCTGCTCCCCGTCAAGTCGGGGATCAGCGGCGGTCGCGTCTGATGGGCGACTGTCCCGGGTCTCGTTCCCGCCGATGCTGGGCTTTCGAGCCTCGTCGCATCCGGGGCCCGATCCCGCGGGTCCGGTCAGGGTGCGGCGGCCCGGTCCGCCAGCAGGTCCGCGAGGGTGGTCCGGTCGACCACCAGGGCGATCGCGCCGTCGACCGCCAGCCAGACGTCCCGCAGCCCGGTTGCCACCCCGCGGTAGCCGGTGCGATCCGCGGGCAGGCCCCGGACGCTGGTCAGCGCCCCGCCGACCGCGCGCAGGACATCCCCGACGGTGATCTCCCCGGCGGGGCGGGTGAGGGCGTACCCGCCCTCGGTGCCGCGGTGGCTGTGCAGCAGCCCGGCCCGGCGCAGGTCGAGCAGGATGCCCTGGAGGAAGCTGAGCGGGATGTCCTGGCTCTCGGCGAGGTTCCCGGCCTTGACCAGCTCGCCGCCGGGTCCACCGGTGCCGGTGGACCCGGCCGCGTCGGCGACGGCGAGCATGGCCCGGAGCGCGTAGTCGGCGCGGGCGGAGACGTACACGGCGTCAGTTGCCGGCCTGGTCCAGCACGCCCCACCGCCGGCGGATCGCCTGGTCGACCGCGCCGAAGGCGGCGTCGACGAGCAGCCCGACCACCAGGATGACGATCATGGTGGAGAGCAGCCACGGCGCGTCGGACAGCTCCCGGGCGTAGGTCAGCTGCGCCCCGAGCGAGGTGGTCGAGATGCCCACCACGATCAGCTCGCCGGCCATCAGGCTGCGCCAGGAGAAGGCCCACCCCTGCTTGAGCCCGGCCACGATGGCCGGCAGGGCGGCGGGCGCGACCACGTACCGGTAGAGGTTCAGGCCGCGGGCGCCGAGGTTGCGGCCGGCCCGCACCAGCAGCGGTGGCACGTAGTCGACCCCGCTGATCACCCCGTTGGCGATGGACGGCGCCGCGCCGAGCACCACCACGAAGAAGATGGCCTTCTCGCTCAGCTCGAAGAGCAGGATGGCGAGCGGGAACCAGGCGATCGACGGCATGGTCTGCAACGCGGTGATCATCGAGCCGATGGCCGCGCGGAGCACCCGGAACCGGGCCACCGCGAGGCCGAGCAGCAGACCGACGCCGACCGAGAAGAGGTAACCGACGGCGGCCCGGCGCAGCGTGGTGACGAGGCCCTGCCAGAGCTGCGCGCTCTCGGCCTGCCGGATCAGCTCCTGGCCGACGGTGGCCGGCCCGGGCAGCGAGTACGACGGCCACACCTCGGCCCAGACGACCACCTGCCAGGCCCCGATCGCGATGGCCAGGGCGGCCAGCTTCGGCCAGGTCGACGCCCAGGTCCGGGCGGCCCGGGTGGTGGTCTTCTGCCGGCCGGCGATCTCCAGGGCGTCCAGCCCGGAGATCTCCGCGTCGGTGCGCGGGGACCCGGTGAGGGTGTCACTGGCCATGGCGGCCCACCTCCGTACGCAGCCGGTCGGTGACCTCGGCGGCGATGTTCGCCACCTCCGGGGAGTCGATCCGCCGGGGCCGGGGGACGTCGACCCGGGTGGACCAGATGATCCGTCCGGGTCGGCTGGAGAGCAGGATGATCCGGTCGGCGAGCCGGGCCGCCTCCCGGACGTTGTGGGTCACGAAGAGCACGGTCAGCTTCCGCTCGGACCAGATCCGCTCGAGCTCGTCGTGGAGGATGTCCCGGGTCATCGCGTCGAGCGCGCCGAACGGCTCGTCCATCAGCAGCACCGGGGTGTCCAGGGCGAGGGTGCGGGCCAGCGCGACCCGCTGCCGCATGCCGCCGGAGAGCTGGTGCGGGCGCTTGCGGCCGAAGTCGGCCAGGTGGACGGTGCGCAGCAGTTCGGCGACCCGGGCCTTCCGCTCGGCCCGGGGCAGCCGGCGCAGCTTCAGCGGCACCTCGACGTTGGCCTCGACGGTGAGCCAGGGGAAGAGCGCGGACTCCTGGAACATCAGGCCGGGGTTCGCGTCGTCCAGCTCGATCCGGCCGCCGCTGGGCCGGTCCAGGCCGGCGACCAGGTTGAGCAGCGTGCTCTTGCCGCATCCGGAGGCGCCGACCAGGCAGACGAACTCGCCGGGCTCGACGTCCAGCGACACCCCGTCCAGGGCCAGCACGGCGTTGCCGCCCTGGCCGTACACCTTGGTCACCTCGCGCAGCGCGACCGAGCCGGTCGCGCTGCGCGAGGTCGTCGTGGTCGACGTCACGGCTGGGTGACCTCGGGCTTGCCCTGCGCCTGGAGCACCTCGTTGAGGTACTTCAGGTCGTACAGGCCGTTGAGGTCGACCGGCTCGGTGAGCCCGACGGCGACCGCGTGGTCCAGACCGGTTTTCAGCGACGAGGCGATCGGGTCGTTGGTGAACTCCAGGGTGGGCCAGGCCTGCTTGATCAGCTTCACGTCCAGCGGCTTGCCGGTGATCTTGCCGATGTGGTCCGAGATGGCCTGCTGTGCCTCGTCCGGCTTGGTGTTGACGAACTCGTTCGCCGCGACCTGCCCCTCGACCAGCTTCTTCACCACGTCCGGGTGGGCGGTGAGGAACTTGGTGCTGACCAGCAGGTTGGTGATCACGAACTTCTTGTCCGGCCAGAGGTCCCGCTCGTCGACCAGCACCTTGCCGCCGGCGTTGACCAGCCGGGAGACGAACGGCTCGGGGACCCAGGCGCCGTCGATCGCGCCGCTGGTGAAGGTCTCCACGGTCTGCGCGTTCTCCTGCGGGACGACCTTCACGTCGCCGCCGCCCTCCTTGGTGGTCTGCAGGCCCTTCTCCTTGAGCCAGTAGCGCAGCGCGACGTCCTGGGTGTTGCCGAGCTGCGGCGTGGCGATCTTCCTGCCGCGCAACTGCTCCACCGAGGTGATCTCCGGCTTGACCACCAGCGCGACGCCGCCGGAGGCGGCGCCGGAGACGACCCGGACCGCCTCGCCCTTGGACTTGGAGAAGGCGTTCACGGTCGGGTTCGGGCCGATGTACGTGGCGTCGAGCGCGCCGGAGAAGACCGCCTCGATGGCGGCCGGGCCGGCGTTGAAGGTCTTCGTCTCCAGCTTGACGTCGCTGCCGAGCTTCTCGGCGAAGATGCCCTTCTCCACGCCGACGACGGCCGGCGCGTGGGTGATGTTCGGGAAGTAGCCGAGGCGCAGGGTCACCGGACCGGAGCCGCCGGCGTCGGCGGCGTCGCCGCCGCAGGCCGCGGTGCCCAGGGTGGCCGCGCCGACCGCGACGAGGGTGGCGAGGGAGAGCAGCCGACGGACGGGAAGGCGTCTCATCATGATTCCAATCCACAGTATTCCTACTTAGTTAGTAGGAAGAGTGGGGTAGTGGATGAGCGGCGTCAAGGCCCATCCACGATCCGGGACGGCCGACCTCGGTATTCTCGGCAATTCCCACCTGTCCGGTGGAGTAAGCTGACCCACTCGGGCCACCCTGCGAGCGGCCGGCCGGGGTGCCGGGCCACACCGCCGGTGCGCGCGGGGCCGGCGCGTTAGGGTCGAGGACGTGCCGACGCGGAGAGCGAGAATTCCAGCGACGAAATACCCGGTCGAGCGGTTCACCCTCGACAACGGCCTGCGGGTGGTGCTCACCCCCGACCGCAGCGCCCCCGTCATCGGGGTGGCGGTGGTCTACGACGTCGGTATCCGGTCCGAGCCGGAGGGGCGCACCGGCTTCGCCCACCTCTTCGAGCACCTGATGTTCCAGGGCTCGGAGAACCTGGAGAAGCTGGCCCACTTCCGGCACGTCCAGGGCGCCGGCGGCACCTTCAACGGCTCCACCCACCTGGACTACACCGACTACTTCGAGACGCTGCCGAGCAACGCCCTGGAACGCGCGCTCTTCCTGGAGGCCGACCGGATGCGCGGCCCCCGGCTGACCGAGGAGAACCTGCGCAACCAGGTCGACGTGGTCAAGGAGGAGATCCGGGTCAACGTGCTCAACCGGCCGTACGGCGGATTTCCCTGGCTGACCCTGCCGCCGGTCATGTTCGACACCTTCCCCAACGCCCACGACGGCTACGGCTCCTTCGACGACCTGGAATCGGCCACCGTCGCCGACGCCGCCGACTTCTTCCGCCGCTACTACGCCAGCGGCAACGCGGTCCTCGCGGTCAGCGGCGACATCGACGTGGCCGAGGCGACCGCGCTGATCGAACGGCACTTCGGGGACGTGCCGGCCCGGCCCGCCCCGGCCCGCCCGGACTTCGCCGAGCCCGACCTCACCGTCGAGCGGCGGAAGTCGTACACCGACAAGCTGGCCCCGCTGCCCGCGGTCGCCGGGGCGTGGCGGGTGCCCGACCCGGTGACCAACTTCGCCGGCTACCTGCCGTACGTGGTGCTGGCCGAGGTGCTCACCGACGGGGACGCGTCCCGGCTGGTCGAGCGGCTGGTCCAGCGGGACCGCACGGTCACCAGCCTCGGCGGCTACCTGGGCTTCATGGGCGACCCGTTCGACGTGCGCGACCCCACCGCGCTGCTGCTCCAGGCCCACCTGCCGCCCGGCGGCGACGTGGACAAGGTGCTGCGCACCATCGACGAGGAGCTGGACCGGCTGGCCACCGACGGGCTGACCGAGGGGGAACTGGCCCGCACCCAGGCCCGGATGGCCACCCACCTGCTGCGGGACACCGACGCGGTGCTCGGCCGGGCGCTCCGGATGGCCGTGCTGGAACAGCAGCGCGGCGAACCGGGCCTGCTCAACGAACTGCCCCGGCTGGTCGGCGAGGTGACCGAGGAGCAGATCCAGGCCGCCGCCGCCACCGTGCGGCCGCAGCGCCGCGCGTCCATCGAGGTCATCGCCGGAGGTGCCCGATGACGGCAACCGTGGAGACCGGGACGCGGGCGCTGCCGCCGCTCGGCCCCAACCGCAGGCTCAAGCTGCCGAAGCAGGCCGAGCGCACGCTCGGCAACGGGCTCACCGTGATCGCCGTACGCCGGCCCGCCGTTCCCCTGGTCGAGCTGCGGCTCTGGATGCCGTTCGGGCGGACCCACCTGGCCCGCGGCGCGACGCTGGCGCAGACCGTGCTCTCCGGCACGGCCGAGCTGACCGCCACCCAGATCGCGGCCGAACTGCAGAAGGTCGGCGGCGGCCTCTCCGCCGGCGTCGACCCGGACCGGCTGATGCTCTCCGGAGCCGGCCTGGTCACCGGGCTGGACCGGATGCTGGAGATCCTCGCCGACGTGCTGACCGGGGCGACCTACCCGGCCGACTGGGTGGAGACCGAGCGGGACCGGCTGGTCGACCGGATCCAGGTGGCCCAGAGCCAGCCCGCCCACCTGGCCCGGACCGCGCTGCTCAAGCGGATCTACGGCCGGCACCCGTACGCCGTCCAGACCCCCGAGGCCGACCAGGTCCGGGCGGTCCGCCCGCCGGTCCTGCGCCGGCTGCACGCCGAGCGGGTGCATCCGGCCGGAGCGGTGCTGGTACTGGTCGGCGACGTGCAGCCGGAGCGAGCCGTGGACGCCGCGGAGAAGGCGCTCTCCGGCTGGGACGGGGCGGGGCACGTCGCCGAGCTGCCGCCCGCGCCGCCGCTGGAGCCCGGTCCGCTGCTGCTGGTCGACCGGCCCGGCTCGGTCCAGTCGTCGCTGCGGCTCGCCCTGCCCGCGGTGCCCCGCACCCACCCGGACCACGCCGCGCTGCAACTGGCCAACCTGGTCTTCGGCGGCTACTTCTCCTCCCGCTGGGTGGAGAACATCCGGGAGGACAAGGGCTACACGTACGGGCCGCACTCGCTGATCGAGCACTCGGTGGCCGGATCGGTGCTGGTCGCCGGCGCCGAGGTGGCCACCGAGGTGACCGCCCCCGCGCTGCTGGAGACGATGTACGAGCTGGGCCGGCTGGCCACCCTGCCGCCAAAGCCGGACGAGCTGGAGCAGGCCCGCCAGTACGCCCTCGGAACGCTCCAGCTCGGCATGTCCACCCAGGCCGGGCTGGCCTCGCTGACCAGCGCGTACGCCGGCAACGGGCTGCGCCTGGACTTCCTCGCCGAGCACGCCGCCCGGCTGGCGAAGGCGACCGTGGACGACGTGGCCGAGGTGGCGGCGCGCTACCTCGCCCCGGCGAAGGCGGTCACCGTCGTGCTCGGCGACGCGGAGCGGGTGGCGGACTCCCTCGCCACCCTCACCCCGGTGCGTACGGAGTCGGCGTGAGCGAGCGGAGCGAGCGAACCAGGTGGCTCAGCAGCGAGGCGGCGGCGTGAGCGGCGAGCCCGCCCCGCCGCTGGCCCGCTCCACGCTGGACCGCGCGGCGCACCGGCGTACCGATCCGGACTGGCTCGCCGAGGCGTGGGAGCGGGCCCGGGTGCTGGTGCTGGACTCGGCCGACGACGGCCGGGCCCTGGTGCGCGGTCCGGCGGCCCCGCCGGAGCTGGTGCTGGTCGGCCCCGGCGAGCTGCCCGCGGTGCCCCGCTCGGTGCCGATGTTCCTCGGCGTCGAGCCGGACGGCGTACCGGTCTTCGCGGTGGACGCCCCCCTGCCGGAGTTGCCCGGCACCCGGCGGGCCAACCTTCGCGAGGTGGGTCACCTCCTGGTCGACCGGGACGCGGGCATCTTCACCACCGCGCTGGCCCTGATGAACTGGCACGTCCGACACGGCTACTCGTCGGTCACCGGGCACCCGACCCGGGCGGACGAGGCCGGCTGGTCGCGGGTGGACCCGGCCGGCACGCGGGTCTGGCCGCACACCGACCCGGCCATGATCGTGCTGGTCCACGACGGGGTGGCCGGTCCGGAGGGACGCTGCCTGCTCGGCAACAACGCCACCTGGCCGCGGAGCCCGGGCAAGCGCCGCTACTCCTGCCTGGCCGGCTACATCGAGCCCGGGGAGTCGGCCGAGGCCGCCGTGCTCCGGGAGGTCCGCGAGGAGGTCGGCATCGGGGTCGAGGGGATGGCGTACGCCGGCAGCCAGTCCTGGCCGTTCCCCGGCTCGCTGATGCTCGGCTTCCTGGCCCGCGCGGACGCCGACGAGCCGATCCGGGTCGACCCGGCGGAGATCGCCCACGCCCGCTGGTTCACCCGGCGGGAGATCGGCACGGCCCTGGCCGGCGAGTCGGTCGAGGCGGACGGCGGCGATCTGCTGGTGCTCCCGCCGCCGTCCTCGATCGCCCTGTTCCTGATCCACCGTTGGCTGGACGGCCACTGCTGACCCGGAACGCGGCCCCGGCCCGCGACCGTCGTTGCCGCGGCGGTCACGGGCCGGGGGCACGGGCCGCCGTGGCCGGGTGAGGCGAGGAACGCGGCGGGGGAGCCGGTCCGACCACGACGGACGTCAGCTGTGGGTCAACTGCCGGCCCAGCGGTACGACCAGGCCGGGTCCGGGTCGGGGTCCGCGATCGGGAGCACCTTGACCCGGTGCCGGCCGGCGCGGACGGCCCCCACGGAGGCCAGCGCCCGGGCCAGCAGCAGGGCGGCCTCCCGGTCCTCGGCGTGGACGACCTGGCGGCGCGGCTCCGGCGCGGTGGTCTCGTCCCGCAGTCGACCACCACCGGCCCAGACGGCCGCGATGTCGGTGTCGGCGACGGATCGGATCTCGGTGCGGACGATCAGGAACCGCATGAGTGTCCCCCGGGTACGGATGGACGGATTACGCGCTGGAACTTCCACGTCACTCGTTCGTCATGTTACGCCGGGTGGTCGTCCCAGCAAGTGAAACTCGACGATTGTTCGAGGCGTAGACCGTTCGGGGGAGCCCAGGTCAGCACGCTGGTCCCGGGTGGACATGCGAAGGGCCGCCGGCACCGAGCCGACGGCCCCTCGTGTTCGCCGGATCAGTTCAGGTCGAACTGCCCGTTCTTCGCGCCGGCGATGAAGCCCAGCCATCCGGCCCGGTTGAACAGCAGCACCGGCCCGCCGCGATCCTTGCTGTCGCGGAGCGCCACCGCCGCCGGCCCGGTACGCAGGGGCGCGACCTCGACGCAGTTCGAGGTCTGGCTCCGGGTGCTCTTGCGCCAGGCGGCGTCGGCGAGCTGCCGCGCGCGGCCGGGCGAGCTGTTGCGGATCTCGTTCATGGTTCTGCTCCTGGTCTGAGTGCTCCGATGGGGACGAGTGACGCCGCAGGCCGGACGGCCGGTCCTGGCTGGATCACCGGTCCGTCGCGAGGCGCCCCGAGTTGCGGCGGCGCTGGACCGGCGCCGTTGCCGGCCCGTGCGCCACTGTGGACTCGGCTGCCGTCTCGGGCCGTCCCGTCGCCTCGAAGAGCCAGGAGAGGGTGTCCGATGCGGAGAGCGCTGCCGAGCATAGCCACTCGAACACCACTTTATAGCGATTTAGGGTGTTTGCCTCGGTCGACATGACGTCGGTGAAGCCGCCTTCGATGGCCAGGGTCTCCGGATCGAGCGGGTCGGCGAACCGGTAGACCGAGAAGGCGGTCGGTGGGAGGTAGTAGTCGCCGACCCGGGTGTCGCGCAGCAGCAGGCGCAGGGTGACGTTCGGCAGTACGGCCAGCTCGCAGAGGTGCGCGAGTTGCTCGTGCAGCACCTCGGGCGGGCCGGCCCGCCGGCCGAGCGCCGCCTCCTCCAGCACCGCCGTGTAGCGCGGCGCGTCGGGGCGGGTGAGCAGCGACTGCCGGGCCTGGCGCGCGCGTACCTCGGTCTCCGGGGCCTCGCCGGCCTCCGGGTCGCCGGCCTGCGCCGCCACCCGCGCCGCGGACAGGATCCGGTGCCGGGCGTACCCGGGTGTCTGGAGCAGCCCGGGGACCAGCACCGGGTTGTACTCCGAGATCTCCGCGCAGCCCGCCTCCAGCTCGGCGAAGCCACGCTGCTGCTCGGTCATCACCGGGAAGTTCTTCAACCAGCCGCGCATGTCGCCGGCCTCCTGCGTGATCGCGAGCAGCTCCTGGCGTTGCGCGTCGGCCGCGTCGTAGAGGGTCAGCAGCACGCCGACGTCGTCCGGGTCGGGGCGGCTGCGCCCGTTCTCCAGTCGGGACAGCTTGGACGCGGACGCCCAGCCGATCCGCTCGATGACCTGGTCCCCGGTGAGCCCGGCCTGCTCACGCAGCCGGCGCAGCTCGGTGCCGAGCCTGCGACGGCGCAGGATCGGGCCTGGTGCGGCAGGAGGCACGGTGTCCTCTTCTCGGTCGACCGTCGCGGGACGCGGCGGTAACTGTATGAAATTCGCCCCCAACGGTCAGTATGGACGGCGCGACCAGCGCCGGAGCTCCCGGTGAGGGCGTGTCTTCCGACAAAAGAGGACCGTGGAGGGGTGCTCGACGCTCCGGACGGGGAGGTCCGGGGCCCGACGACCGACCCCGACGCGCCCGCCGAGGGCGCATCCCCCCGCCGGAGGGAACCGATGCGCACCGTCCTGCGCCGACCCGACTTCCGTCTGCTCTTCGCCGCGGTGCTGGCCAGCATGGCGGCCGAGTCCGTGTTGCTGCTGGCCCTCGCCGTCTGGGTGAAGGACCTCACCGGAGCGGACGGCATGGCCGGGGCGACGATCTTCGCCATCATCGCGCCGATGACGCTGGCGCCGCTGGTCGGCTGGCTGGTCGACCGCTACCGCCGCCGGCCGTTCTTCGTGGTCGCCAACCTCGGCGCGGCGGTGCTGCTCGGCCCGCTCCTCGCGGTTCGGGACCGGGCCGACGTCTGGATCATCTACGTGGTGGCGGTGCTGTACGGGCTGTCGTACATCACGTTGAGCGCGGTGCTGAGCGGGCTGATCCAGCACCTGGTGCCCAGCGAGCTGCTGGCCGACGCCAACGGCGTGCTGCAGACCGTCCGGCAGGGCCTGCGGCTGGTCGGCCCGCTCGCCGGGGCGGGGATCTACGCCGCCGTCGGTGGCTGGCTGCTGGTGGCCCTCGCGATGACCGGCTTCCTCGCCGCCGCGGCCGTCGTCGGCCTGCTCCGGGTCACCGAGACCGCGCCGGGCGGCGCCGACCTGCGCTGGCCGGCCGAGCTGGGGGCCGGGCTGCGGCACCTGTCCGGCGAGCCGGCGCTGCGCCGGGCCCTGCTCGGCTACGGGCTGGGCTCGCTGGTGATGGGCTTCACCGAGTCGCTGATCTTCGCGTACGTCGACCAGGGGCTGCGCCGGGACGTGGCGTTCGTCGGCGTGCTGGTCACCGTGCAGGGGATCGGCGGGCTGGTCGGCGGGCTGCTCTCGGCGACCGTGGTGCGCCGGACCGGGGAGGTGGGCACGCTCGCCGCCGGGGTGACCTTCTTCGGGCCGGCCGCGCTGGCGCTGGCGTACCCCCGGCTCTGGCTGGGTGTGCTGGCGCTGCTGCTGGCCGGGGTGTCGCTGCCGCTGACCATGGTGGGGCTGAACACGCTGGTCCAGCGGCGCACCCCGCCCGGGCTGCTCGGTCGGGTCGCCGCCGCGTCGGAGGCGCTGGTCAGCGGCCCGCAGGCGGTCTCCATCGGCACCGGCGCGCTGCTCGTCGGCGTCCTCGACTACCGCCTGCTCTTCGCCCTGGTCGGGGTGGTCACCATCGCGGCCGGCCTCTACCTGTGGCGCGGCCGCCGGCTCACCCCGCCGTCCGTGCCCGTCCGCCGGCCCGTCCCCGCTCCCCGCCGCCCGGTGGAGGCCGCCCTGGCGGCCGTGGTCGGCGATCACGAGGTGGTCGCCGCGACCCGCTGTCGGCGGGCGCGGTGACTCCCGGCCGACGCACAGGAGCGGCCGGCCCAGGTGGGGCGGCCGCTCCTGTCGGGTACGGGTGGGGTCAGCCGGCGATGCCGGCGAGGTGCTGCTTGACCTGGATGATCGAGGGGTTGGTCAGGGCACTGCCGTCGTCGAAGCGCAGCGTCGGCACGGTCTGGTTGCCGCCGTTGACGCTCATCACGAACTCCGCGGCCTTCGTGTCCTGCTCGATGTCGACCACCTCGTACGCGATGCCCTCCCGGTCGAGCTGCGACTTCAGCCGGTGGCAGTAGCCGCACCACGAGGTGGAATACATCGTCAACATGGTCAGGTCCTCCAAGGGGTGGCTCTCGCGCCCGGTCCGGGTCAGGCCAGGCTAACCGCTGCAACATCGCCGGCGGCTGGAATGATTCCTGGCTGTGGTGGTTCACTCAGCGGCGCAACGCGTGCTGGCCGGACTGGATCCGGAGCAGCGCTCCGCGGTGACCGCCTCGGCCGGCCCGGTCTGCATCCTGGCCGGCGCCGGGACCGGCAAGACCCGGGCGGTGACCTCGCGGATCGCCCACCGCGCGCTCAGCGGGGAGATCTCCGCCCGGCATGTGCTGGCGGTCACCTTCACCGCCCGCGCCGCCGCCGAGATGCGGGCCCGGCTCACCGCGCTGGGGGTCGGCGGTGTCCAGGCCCGCACCTTCCATGCCGCCGCGCTGCGCCAGGTGCGCTACTTCGCGCCCCGCCTGCTCGAGGGGCGGGCCATGCCGGAGCTGTTGGACAGCAAGGTCCGGGTGGTCACCCTGGCCGCCGCCAAGGTCGGCCTGCGCGCCGACCGGGCCGCCGCCCGCGACCTGGCCGGCGAGATCGAGTGGGCCAAGTCGTCGCTGGTCGAGCCGGGCGAGTACGTGGTGGCCGCGGCCAAGGCGCTGCGCGAGACCCCGTACGAGCCGACGAAGGTGGCCGAGGTCTTCGCCGCGTACGAGCGGCTCAAGCGCGGCAACGGAGTGATCGACTTCGAGGACATGCTGCGCGCCGCCGTCTGGGGGATCGAGGAACACACCGACGTCGCCGAGCAGGTCCGGGGCCAGTACCGGCACTTCGTCGTCGACGAGTACCAGGACGTCAACCCGCTCCAGCAGCGGCTGCTGGAGGCGTGGCTCGGCGGCCGGGACGACCTCACCGTGGTCGGCGACGCCAGCCAGACCATCTACTCGTTCACCGGCGCCACCTCGTCCTACCTGGTCGACTTCCCGCGCCGCTACCGCGGCGCCACGGTGGTCCGGCTGGTCCGCGACTACCGCTCCACCCCGCAGGTGGTCGGGCTGGCCAACGCGGTGATCTCCCAGGCCCGGGGCAGCGAGGCGCGGCTGCGGCTGGAGCTGCACGGCCAGCGCCCACCGGGCCCGGAACCCGAGCTGCGGATCTTCACGGACGAGCCGGCCGAGGCCAACGCGGTCGCCGCCCGGTGCCGGGCGCTGGTCGACGGGGGCACCCCGGCCCGGGAGATCGCGGTGCTGTTCCGCACCAACGCGCAGTCCGAGGCGTACGAGAAGGCGCTCACCGAGGCCGAGGTGCCGTACGTGGTGCAGGGGGCGGAACGCTTCTTCGAACGGCCCGAGGTGCGCCAGGCGATGGTGGCGTTGCGGGCCGCCACCCGGTCCATCCCGGGCGAGACCCCGCTGCCAGCCGCCGTCGTGGAGGGGCTCGGCGCGGTGGGCTGGGCCCCGGACGCGCCCCCGGCCGGCGGCGCCGCCCGGGAGCGGTGGGAGGCGCTCGCCGCCCTGGTCCAGCTCGCCGAGGAGTACGCGGCGACGCCCGAGGTGGTGCCGATCGGGGAGGCCGTGGCCATCGAGCGGCCGGTGACGCTGGCCGACTTCAACGAGGAACTGGCGCGCCGGGCGGCCCAGCAGCACGTGCCCACGGTCGAGGGGGTGACCCTGGCCTCGCTGCACTCGGCCAAGGGCCTGGAGTGGGACGCGGTCTTCCTGGTCGGCCTCGCCGAGGGCACCCTCCCCACCACGTACGCGAAGACCCCGGAGCAGGTCGAGGAGGAGCGGCGGCTGCTCTACGTCGGGATCACCCGGGCGCGGGAGTGGCTCTGGCTGTCGTACGCCGCGGCCCGGTCGCCGGGTGGGCGGGCCCGGCGGCCCTCTCGCTTCCTGCCGCAGCTCGACCGCTCCGGCGGCGGCGAGCGGGCCGGCGCGGGCGCGGCCCGGCGGACCGAGCGGCGGCGCACCCAGGTGGTCTCCTGCCGGATCTGCGGGGCCACCCTGCTCGCCGGCGCGGACCGGAAGCTGGGGCGCTGCCCGACCTGTCCGTCCGATATCGACGAAGAGCTGTACGAGCGGCTGCGCGAGTGGCGGCAGCGGGTGGCCGGGGCGCAGAAGGTGCCGCCGTACGTCGTCTTCACCGACGCCACGCTCACCGCGCTGGCCGAGCGGAAGCCGGGCCGCACCGAGGAGCTGATCGCGATCGCCGGAATCGGCCCCCGCAAACTGGGACTTTACGGGGATACGGTGCTGGCCCTGGTGGCCGGCGCACCGGTCGACGAGGTCTGCCCGCAGAAAAGTTTCGAAATCTAGCCGTAAATCGTTTGCCCTCGCCTGCGGGCGAGGAATAGCCTCAGGACACACCTCGCGAGCGGCATCATTTTGGCTGCTCACGGGGGATGAGTCCATGGTCGGCACGAGGAACGTTGAGGGAGGTGGCACCCGTGGAGATCTTCACCTATGAGCGTCCGGCGGCGATGCCAGCTGCCCGCGCTCCGCTGTCGTCCGTCCGGGTGGCCCTTGCCGCTCGACCGTCGGCTCCGCAGGTGCACCAGGCCCAGGTTCAGGCCGAGCTGAACCTGACCGTCGCGCCGCTGGCGGAGATCGAGGGGACCAGTGGCTTCACGGGCATGGGCATCGGTGACGTCAAGAAGCGCACGGATGTCCGCGGCGTTCCACCTCGAGGTAGACCGGTCTGATCCAGACCACCGGCTCACCTCGAGGCCGCGGAACCCGCATACCGGGATCCGCGGCCTCAGTTTTTTTGCCGAAGTACGTCGGAAATGCGATCCACGAGATCGAAGTGAGAGAGAGGTGACCGGAGGATGAGTCTGGCGTTGGCCCCGCTCGACGTGAGCGTCGAGGTGGAGGCGAACCTGCCCTGCCGGAAGTTCGACCCCGACCTGTGGTTCTCCGACTCGCCTGCCGAGCTCGAGCTGGCCAAGTCGCTCTGCGGGGACTGCCCGCTGCGCGTCGAGTGCCTTGCCGGCGCGGTGGAGCGGGCCGAGCCCTGGGGCGTCTGGGGCGGCGAGATCTTCGAGCGTGGCGCGGTCGTTCCGCGCAAGCGGCCCCGGGGCCGTCCGCGCAAGGAGGACCTCGCCCGTGACGCCCAGCTTCGGGTCGAGGCGGAGGCGCGACTGGCGGCCAGCGGGCTGTCCGAGTCGCGTAGCTCCGTCCGGCTGGCAGCCTGACACAACCCCGTTCCAACGTCCCCGCCGGTGACCTCACCGGCCGCGAGAAAGCCGAAATCGATGCTGCACCTGCCGAATGGAACCGAGATGCAACTACTCCACGAAGCGTTGTCCCGGGCTCGAATGCGCCGGCCTCAGGCCGGCACCACCACGAGCACTGAGGCAACCCGTTCCGCCCGTACCGTCGCGATGAAGAGCCGCAGCCAGTCGGCTCGCGACCTGGGCGTTCTCTAGATCCCCACACCACGGAAGGGGCGGTGACCGGATGGTCACCGCCCCTTCGGCGTGTGCGCCGGTCAGCTCACCGGGGCGAAGCCGGGCAGCCAGCGCTCCAGGATCGCCCGGTACGGCGCCTTCGCCTCCAGTTGGCAGAGCACGCCGATCGAGCCGAGCGTCACCCGGTGGATCATCAGGTACGAGGGGGGCAGGTTGAGCTGGCGGCTGAGCTGGTAGGCCGCCGAGCGGGGATTGGCCAGGCGGGCGGCCTCGGACCGCAGCCAGGCCCGGGTGAACCGGAACTCCTCGGCGGCGATCGGCTCCAGCATCGGGCGGAGGAAGTCGAGCACCGCCTGGGCGTCGATCGGCTCGGTGGAGCTGACGAAGCCCTCGCTCCGCAGCCCGGCCGCCACCCCTTCCGCGTCGCCGCGCAGCGCCAGCGCGGCGATCCGGCCGATCGGCTCAGGGGTGCCCTCCGGCATCCGGGCCACCGCGCCGAAGTCGATCACGCCGAGCCGGCCGTCGGGCAGCAGCCGGAAGTTGCCCGGGTGCGGGTCGGCGTGCAGCAGCCCGGCCCGCATCGGCGCGGAGAGGTGCAGCTCGGCCATCAGCCGGCCGGCCTCGTCGCGCTGCTCCTCGGTGCCGTCCCGGATGATCTCCGCCAGCGGGGTGCCCTCGACCCACTCAGTGATCAGGACCCGGGGCGAGGAGTCCAGCACCTCGGGGATGTAGATGTCCGGGTCGTCGGCGTACGCGGCGGCGAAGGCGCGCTGCGACTCGGCCTCCAGCTCGTAGTCCAGCTCCTCGGTGATCCGCTCGCGCAGCTCGACCAGGAGCGGCTTGACGTCCAGCCCGGGCTGGATCGCCCGGAACATGCCGCCCAGCCGGGAGAGCTGCTTCAGGTCGGCGAGCAGCGCGTCCCCGGCGCCCGGGTACTGGATCTTCACGGCCACGTCGCGATGCTTCGGGCCGCCGCTCGGGCCGTAGCCCGGGTCCCGCCAGACCGCGCGGTGCACCTGGCCGATGCTGGCCGCGGCGGCCGGGGTGTCGTTGAACTCCACGAACCGGTCGCGCCAGTCGGGCCCGAGCTGCTCGGCGAGGACCTTGTGCACGGATGCGGCGGGCAGCGGCGGCGCCGCCTCCTGGAGCTTGGTGAGCGCCTGCCGGTAGGGGGCGGCGATCTCCTCGGGCAGGGCCGCCTCGAAGACCGACAGCGCCTGACCGAACTTCATCGCCCCGCCCTTGAGCTGCCCAAGGACGCTGAACAACTGCTCGGCGGTGCGCTGCTGGATCTCGGCGGAGATGACGTCGGACGCCAGCCCGGTGACCCGCTTGCCCATGCCGAGCACCGTCCGGCCGGCGAAACCGAGCGGCAGGGCGGCGAGCTTGGCGGTCCGGGAGACGGCGCGGCGCGGGATGTCGGTCACCCGGTCATTGTTACCGACCGGAGGGGTCCGCTGGTGCTACGAAGCCCGGAGCGGGTCGGGGCCGCCCCGGATCGGGCGACGTCCGGAGCACCGGCAGGACGGATGCGGTGGCCACCGGCGGCGCCGGAAGTGGCCGGCCCCGGCGATCTCCACCGCACAGCCGAGGGTCTCCGGGACGCCGCCGTCGAGGTGGGCCAGCGCCTCCGCGACCGCGTACGCGACCGCCGCCAGCCGGGTGGTGGCGGTGCAGGCGCGCTCGGCACGGTCGGCGGCGAGTGCCGGCCAGTCCGGATCCCGGTCGACCCGGTGCAGGTCGAGGCAGTTCAGGCAGGGACCCACCGGCGGCCGGACCAGCGGACCGACCACCGGCACGCCGCCGCGCAGGTCGACCAGGAGGTGGGGCTGGCGGCGCTGCGCGTACCCGGTGGCGAGCAGCGCGGCGGGCCGGTCGGTGCCGAGCTGGACCACCAGGTCGACCCGGCCCCGATGCAGCGCCCCGGTCTGCGTGCCGGGCGCGCACCGGGCGAGCGCGCCCCGGACCGCCGCGGCCAGCGGTCGACCCACCTCGGCAGCGGTCAGGCCGGTGCCGACCAGGTCGGCCGGGCGGACCGGGCCGCTCAGCTCCGGCGCCACGTGCCCCACGCCGGCCTGCGCCAGCGCGACCGCGATCGCCCCGCCGCCCCGGCCGGCGCCGGTGACCCGGACGCGGGCCGCCCGGCGGCGGCGCACCACCTGGGCCGGCGTGCCGGGCGGTCCGGGCACGGCGAGCGCCAGGGCATCCGCCTCGCCCGCGAGCCGCGCCCGGACCGGACCGGCGAGGTCGCGGGGGAGCAGGCAGTGCGCCGGCACGACGAGACCGGCGGCGCGGAGCGTGTCGAGCAGGACCCGGGCCTCGTCCGGCGCCACCTGGGCGGTGGTCGCGGACGCCAGGACGGCCCGCTCGCTGCGGGTGCCGTCGAGCAGGTCGAGCAGGCGGGCGGCCCGGGGGTTGGCCACCTCCAGCAGCACCGCGCGGCCGGGCTCGACCCCGAGCTGCAGGGTGTGCCGGTCCCGCCAGAGCCTGGTGAGGCCCGGCAGGAGGGTCGGGCGGGGGAGCGGCGTCGGGTGGGTCATGCCACGGATCGTGACCGCGTCTCCGCTCTCCGTCGATCGTTGTCCACAGGCGCGCCCGGCGGCATCCAGGGTTGTCCACAGGGCTGACCAGGGTTATCCACAACCGGCCGGTAGCTGGTGTCGGCCAGCCGACAGTCCGGGCCCGGACACGACACGGGGGAGGGCGGCCGGTGGCCGCCCTCCCCCGGTTCGACCCGTACGGGTCAGACCTTGGCCTTGCCCAGGATGCGGTTCACTGTTGTGCCGCACACCGGGCACTTGCCCTTGGCCATGTTCATGCCGGTCTTCGAGACCTCCACGCGGCCCTCGAAGTCCCGCTTCTCCTTGCACTTCACGCAGTAACCGTTGTAGGTCTGGGCCTGGTCGGCCACGGTAGCCCTCCTCGTCTCGTCCGCCGGGCACGCCGTCCCGGCGGGTTTCCCTGCGGCGGGCCACGCACGGCACCGGCGCCGGGGGGTTCTCCGCGGCCACGCTCGTGACCGCTGGTTGGCGGACCCTACCCAGGTCTGGGCAGTTCCATGTCAGCTGTGCGTCGACTCTGTGAGGAAGTCGACGTCGAGAGTGTGCATGCCGAGTTACGTCGGATAAGTCAGTTTCGCGGGGACACGCCGGATGAAGGCCCTCAGATCCCCCTTCGGGGAGACCCCGCGCGACGGCCCGTTGGTAGATCATCTAACGTGAGCGGGGGCCGACAGGTGACGTGCAAACTGCCGAGCGGGTCACCCGCAAAGAAATTTTTCAGGACTCCTGACGACCAACCCCCATTTTCCGGGCGCGTGTCGTCGTGTTGACTCTTGCGGACCCCTGGTCACTACGCAGTAACTTTCCCTCGTGACAGTCATCCGAGGCTGCGCGGACCAGTGATGGCCGGGACGCGGAAGCCCGTCGTCGAGGTACGGCGCAGTCAGCGCCGGCGACGCACGGTGTCCGCGTACCGGGACGGGGAGCGGGTCGTGGTGCTCATCCCGGACCAGTTCTCCCGCGCCGAGGAGAGCGAGTGGGTCGACCGGATGCTGGCCCGGCTCGCCGCCCGGGAGGGCCGGCTCGCCCGCTCCGACGCCGAGCTGCTGGCCCGGGCCACCCGGCTGATCAACCTCTACCTGTCCGAGCACGGCGTCGCGGCGGCCCCGGCCAGCGTCCGCTGGGTCACCAACCAGAACGGCCGCTGGGGCTCCTGCACGCCGGCCGACCGGACCATCCGGATCTCGCACCGGATCCAGGACATGCCCGACTGGGTGATCGACTACGTGCTCCTGCACGAGCTGGCGCACCTGATCGTGCCGAGCCACAACGCCTCGTTCTGGGCCCTGGTCGGCCGGTACCCGAAGACCGAGCGGGCCCGTGGCTACCTGGAGGGTGTCGCCGCCGCCGCCGGCGTCTCCCTGGCCGACTGACCCGCTCGTATCGCCGGAGCCCCCAGATCTTGGAAGGAATCGGCCCGGGTCGGGGTCACCTGCTACCGAGGTCTCCTGCGTCGCAACCCGGTCGGGCTGGCGACAGGGGGCGGCGGGTTAGGGTCGTCGGGTGGCCCGACGTGTGGTGGTGGCGTTGCTCGGCCCGGTGGCCTGGACGCCTCCGGGGATCGACCCGGCACGGTGGCGCACCGCGCTCGCCGAGGACGTGGTGGACCTGCTGGCCACGCTGCACGAGGTGGAGATCGCGGTTGCGGTGACCCCGGAGGACCGCTGGCTGGCCGACGCCGTGGTCTGGCCGGGCACGGCCGTCCACGAGGTTGCCGAACCCACCGTCAACGCCGTCTTCACCGCGCTGTCGAGGGCCGCCGCACCGGGCACGGGGGCCGGGCCGGGCGAGGATGTCGCCTCGGCCGACACCGCTGCCCCGGCCCGGACCGGCGGGACTTCCTCGGGCGGGTACGACCAGGCTGCCGTGGTGGTCGCCGACGCGCCCGACGTTCCCGGACTCACCCTAGGCAAGCTGCTCCGGCCGCTCTCCAGCCGCCCGGTCGCGGTCGCTCCGGTGGAGGGCGACGGCCCGGGCCTACTCGGCGTGGCCGCCCGGCTGCCCGTACCGGGCTGGTTGCCGGCGCTGGACGTGGACACGGCCGTGCCGGCCGACCTGCGCGCGGCCGCCCCGCGCCCCGGCGACGTGGCCGTCACCGCCGGCTGGCGCCGGCTGCGCGGCCCCGCCGACCTGGCCACCCTCGACCCGGCCTTCGAAGGCTGGGAAGCCACCCGCGCCCTGCTCTCCGGCCAGCCCGGCTGACCGACCGACGCCACCAGGAGCCGCACAGCCTGCGCGGATCCTGGTGGCGCCGCGACGGCCGAGTCAGGGCTTGTTGTCGCCCTCGCCCTCGTCCTCGCCCGGGGGCTGCTCCTCCGGGGCGCCGGGGGCGGTGAAGTCGAAGTTCGCCAACTCCTCGTCGAGGTCGTTGGTCGTCGCGGCGAACGCCTCCGGGTTGGCGAAGTCGTCGTCCGAGGGGAGCAGGTCCGGGTGGCCCCAGACCGCGTCCCGGCCGGCGATCCCGCGCTGTTCGGTCAGCGCCGCCCAGAGCACGGTGGCCTCGCGCAGCCGGCGCGGTCGCAGCTCCAGGCCGACCAGGGCGGCGAAGGTCTGCTCGGCCGGCCCACCGGCCGCCCGGCGGCGGCGGAAGGCCTCGCCGAGGCGTACGACGTTGGGCAGCCGGTCGCCCGCGGCGCTGTCGACCACGTGGCACACCCAGCCCTCGACCAGGGCGAGCACCGTCTCCAGCCGGGCCAGCGAGGCCTTCTGTGCCGGGGTGTCCTCCGGGGTGAAGATGCCCTCCAGGGCGATCGCCTGCATCGACTCCGGATCGGCCGGGTCGACCCGGCCCATCGCCTCCTCGATCGCCTCCCGGTTGACCCGGATGCCGGCGGCGTAGTTCTCCACGGCCGTGAGCACGTGCCCGCGCAGCCACGGGACGTGCTGGAAGAGCCGCTGGTGGGCGGCCTCGCGCAGGGCGACGTAGAGGCGTACCTCGTCCTCGGGCAGCTCCAGGCCCTCGCCGTACGCCCGGATGTTGGCCGGGATCAGCGCGCCGGTGCCGGCGGGGCCGAGCGGCAGGCCGATGTCGCCGGCCGAGAGCACCTCGGCGGCGAGCGAGCCGAGCGCCTGGCCGAGCTGGCCGCCGAAGAGCGCGCCACCCAGCGTGGCGACCATCGACTGCATCGGGCCGAGCTGAGCCCGGGCCTCCGGCGGCACCAGGTCGCCCATCGCGCCGACCATCCGGCTGGCCACCGGGTCGCAGAGCTTGCGCCAGACGTCGAGGGTCTTGTAGATCCACTCGTTGCGGTTCCAGGCGACCGACGCCCGGATGCCGGACGGCCACGAGGTGGCCGGCTCCAGCCAGAGGTCGGCGATGCGCAGGGCCTCCTCCACCGCGTTGCGTTCGAACGGCGAGACCGCCGGGTCGCCGGCGGCGGCGAGCTGGCTGGCGGCCACCTGCCGGGCGAGGTCCCAGTTGACCGGTCCGCTGCCCGGCGCGGAGAGCAGGTGCTGCAACTGCGACATGAACTGCTGCATCTGCGCGGGATCGTTGGGGTCTGGTGGTTGCCCACCCGGGAGCGCGAAGCCGAACGGAATATCAGGCACGACGTCTACGGTACGCGTGCCGCGCCGCAGGTCGCGCCCGCTGGCGTTGCGCTGAGGGCGAAGTCCGCCGGTCGTCGCGCCGGACATCACGGGCCCTATCGGTACGCTCTGCCGCATGAGACGTCGCGGCGTGACCGTTCTCCTCGGTGCACTGCTCACCGCCCTGCTCAGCGTCGGGGTGCTGAGCGTGCCCATCCCGTACGTGGTGCTCGGTCCCGGCCCGACGGTCAACACCCTCGGCACCTCCGACGGCAAGGAGGTCATCCAGGTCGACGGGCGGCCCACGTCCACGTCCGCCGGCCAGTTGCGGCTCACCACGGTCGGCGTGCAGCCCACCGTCCGGCTCCGCTCGGCACTGGCCGGCTGGTTCTCCCGGGACGAGGCGGTGGTGCCGCGCGAGCTGGTCTACCCGCCGGGCGAGTCGCAGGAGGAGGTCGAGAAGCGCAACGCCGAGGACTTCCAGAACTCGCAGACCAGCGCGGAGACGGCCGCGCTGCGGGAGTTGGGCTACCCGATCCAGGTGCTGGTGAAGGCGGTCACCCCGGGCGGATCGTCGGTCGACGTGCTCAAGACCAACGACGTGCTCACCTCGGTCGACGGCCAGCAGGTGACCAGCGCCGCCCGGCTCACCGAGCTGATCCGGGCCAAGCCGGCGGGGACCGCGCTGAAGATCGGGTACACCCGGGCCGGCGTTCCGGCCACCGCCACGGTGACCAGCCGGGAGCAGGACGGCCGGCCGCGGATCGGCATCGAGATCGACCAGCAGCAGCCGCACCCGTTCACCCTCAAGATCGATCTCGGGGACATCGGCGGGCCGAGCGCCGGGCTGATGTTCGCGCTGGGCATCGTCGACAAGCTGGAGCCGGCCGACCTGACCGGCGGGAAGGTCATCGCGGGCACCGGCACCATCGACGACGAGGGCCGGGTCGGGCCGATCGGTGGCATCGCCCAGAAGCTGGTCGGCGCCAAGGACGCCGGGGCGAAGGTCTTCCTGGTGCCCGCCGACAACTGCGCCGAGGCGGTCCGCAACCCCCAGCCCGACCTGCCGTTGCTCAAGGTGGCGTCGCTGGACGACGCGCTGAAGGCGCTGGAGACGCTGCGTGCCGGAGGGCAGCCGACCCGCTGCTGAGCCGGCCCGGCGGTCCGCCGGACGATCGTGACGTGACCTTGACCCGACGTGTTCAGGAACACCCCGTACTCTGGGTGCCTGGTCGGAGCCGATCACATCGAGCGTGCGGAGCCAACAGTGGTCATGCGTAGCAGCCCCCTGCCGAGGATGAGTCGGCGCGGACGCGTCACCATCGGGGTCCTGATCGGGGTGTTCCTGCTGTTCACCCTGCTCGGCTGGGGTGTCAACGCGTGGACCGACTGGCTCTGGTTCGACGAGGTCCGCTACACCCAGGTCTTCACCGGCGTGCTCGCCACCCGGCTGCTGCTGTTCCTGGTGATCGGGCTCGGCATGGCGCTGGTCATCGCCGGCAACCTCTGGCTGGCCTACCGGCTGCGCCCGCGGCTGCGGCCGCACTCCCCGGAGCAGGCCACGCTGGAGCGCTACCGGATGCTGCTGAGCCCGCGGCTCGGCACCTGGATCGCCCTGGCCGCCGCGGTCATCGGGCTCTTCGCCGGGCTCTCCGCACAGAGCCGGTGGAGCCAGTGGCTGCTGTTCCGCAACGGCGGGAGCTTCGGCGTCAAGGACCCGGAGTTCGGGGTCGACGTCGGCTTCTACGTCTTCCAGCTGCCCTTCTGGCGCTACCTGCTCGGGGTCGGGTTCACCGCCGTGGTGCTCGCCCTGCTCGGCGCGCTGGCCATGCACTACGTCTTCGGCGGGGTGCGGCTGCAGGGCGTCGGCGACCGGATGACCAACGCGGCCCGGGCCCACCTGAGCACGCTGGTCGCCGTCTTCGTCCTGCTCAAGGCCGTCGCGTACGTGCTGGACCGGCGGGCGATGCTGCTGGAGTACAACGAGGGCGCCAAGCTCTACGGCGCCGGCTACGCCGACGTGAACGCGCTGCTCCCGGCGAAGGAGATCCTGGCGTACATCTCGGTCGTGGTGGCGATCGCGATCATCGTGTTCTCCAACGCGGTGATGCGGAACCTGGTCTGGCCCGGGATCGCGCTGGCCCTGCTCGGGGTCTCCGCGGTGGCGATCGGCGGCATCTACCCGTGGGCGGTGCAGACCTTCGAGGTCAAGCCGAGCGCCCGGGACAAGGAGGCGCCGTACATCCAGCGGAGCATCGAGGCGACGCGGGCCGCGTACGGGCTGACGGCCACGAAGAGCACCGGGTACGCGGCGAACAATCTCGTCCCGCCGGCCAGCCTGGCCACCGACACCTCGGTGGTGCCGAACGCCCGGCTGCTCGACCCGCAGCTGGTCTCCGAGACGTACACCCAGCTCCAGCAGGTCCGGGGCTTCTACGACTTCGGCCCGAAGCTGGACATCGACCGGTACGCGGTGGCCGGCAAGACCTCCGACTACGTGGTCGGGGTCCGCGAGATCAACTACGGCGAGCTGACCGACCAGCAGAGCAACTGGATCAACCGGCACACCGTCTACACCCACGGCTACGGCCTGGTCGCCGCCCCGGCCAACCAGGTGGTCTGCGGCGGCCAGCCGTTCTTCGTCTCCGGCTTCCTGGGCGAGAAGGCGCAGGAGGCCTGCTCCTCGCAGGCGGAGCAGATCCCGGCCCAGCAGCCGCGGATCTACTACGGCGAGCGGATGGAGCCCGACGACTACGCCATCGTCGGGCAGACCGGCGACCGGAACGTGGAGTTCGACCGGCCGACCTCCACCGGTGGCGAGCAGTACTACACCTACACCGGCGAGGGCGGCGTCAAGATCGGCTCGTTCACCCGCCGGCTGCTCTACTCGATCAAGGAGCAGGAGTCGAACTTCCTCCTCTCCGAGGCGGTGAACAACGACTCCAAGCTGCTCTACGTGCGCAACCCGCGCGACCGGGTGGAGAAGGTCGCGCCGTTCCTCACGGTGGACGGCGACCCGTACCCGGCGGTGGTGAACGGCCGGGTCCTCTGGATCATCGACGGCTACACCACGGCGGCGACCTACCCGTACGCCGAGCGGGTCAACCTCCAGGCCGAGACGGCCGACGAACTCACCGGGCGGGGCACCTTCCAGCTCGCCCGGGAGAACGTCAACTACATCCGCAACTCGGTGAAGGCCACCGTCGACGCGTACGACGGCACGGTGAAGCTCTACGCCTTCGACGACGCGGACCCGGTGCTGAAGGCGTGGAACAAGGCGTTCGGCGGCGACCTGGTGCTGCCCAAGGGCGACATCCCGCCGGAGCTGGCCGAGCACTTCCGCTACCCGGCCGACCTGTTCAAGGTGCAGCGCAACCTGCTCACCAAGTTCCACGTCACCGACCCCGGCGACTTCTACTCCGGCCAGGACTTCTGGCAGGTGCCCAACGTGCCGGACGCCCCGGACAGCGGGCAGAAGCAGCCCCCGTACTACCTCTTCACCCAGTTCCCGAAGCAGGACGGGCCGCGCTTCCAGCTCACCTCGGCGGTCACCCCGAACGGCCGGCAGAACCTGGCCGCGCTGATCTCCGGGTCGTACGTCGACGGGCAGCCGAAGCTGGAGGTGCTGGAGCTGCCGGACCAGACCCGGATCTCCGGCCCGGTCCAGGTGCACCAACAGATGACCAACAACGCCGACATCCGGCAACAGCTCAACCTGCTCTCCTCCAATCAGGCGCAGGTGCAGTACGGCAACCTGCTCTCGCTGCCGTTCGCCGACGGGATGCTCTACGTCGAGCCGGTCTACGTGAAGAGCAGCAACCAGGACGCGTACCCATTGCTGCAGAAGGTGCTGCTCTCGTACGGCGACGGCGGCTCGTACGTGGTGCTCGCGAACAACCTCGGCGACGGCATCAAGCAGCTCGTCGAGCAGGGCAAACGCGCCACCCCGGGCAATCCGCCCGCCCCGGGTGGCGGCACCCCGCCGCCGACCGGCGGCACCAGCCCGCCGGTGCTCACCGGTGAGCTGGCCCAGGCCGCCGAGCGGGTGCAGGGCGCGATCGCGGAGGTCAGGGCGGCCCAGGCGTCCGGCGACTTCGAGCGGTACGGGCGGGCGCTGAAGGCGCTGGACGAGGCGATGTCCGCGTTCCAGCAGGCGCAGACGGCGGCCAATCCGTCGGCGGCCCCGTCGCCCGGCGGCAGCGCCCCGGCCTCGCCGTCGGCCGCACCGCCGACCTCCTCACCGTCACCGAACGGCTGACGCCGACCCGACCACCCGAGCCCGTGGCCCGGAACCCGAAGCGGTCCCGGACCACGGGCTCGTGTCGCTTTCCGGACGGAAGGCCCGCAACCCGGCGCCCGGTTCAACCGTCAACAGGGCAGGTGGACCGAGGGGGAGGCCGATGCGGGACGCGAACAGCTTCGACGACTTCTACCGCAGCACGTCGGCGCGGACGCTCCGCTACGGCTACGCGGTGGCGGATGATCCCGGCGAGGCGCAGGACCTCGTCCAGGAGGCGTACGCCCGGGCCTGGCGGCAGTGGGCGAAGCTGGCTGCCCACCCGGCCCCCGAGGCCTGGCTGCGGCTGGTGATCAGTCGGCTGGCGACCGATCGCTGGCGGCGGCTGCGGAGCTGGCGGCTGGCGGCCAGCCGCACCGGACCACCGGACGACGTCCGGCCGCCCGGCGAGGAGACGGTGCTGCTGGTCGGCGCGCTCCGGCAGTTGCCGGTCCGGCAGCGGCAGGCCCTCGCCCTGCACTACCTGTTCGACATGCCGGTGGAGGAGATCGCCCGGGAGGCCGGCGTCCCCACCGGCACCGTGAAGTCCTGGCTGGCCCGTGGCCGGGCCCGGCTGGCCGAGCTGCTGCCCGGGGTGGCCACCGAGGAGCTGGAGGTCAACGATGTCGCGTGAACTGACCCGTCTCTACCGGGCCCTGGCCGCCGACACCGACGAGCGGGCGCTGCCAGCGCCGGACCAGCTGCGCCGGCGGGCCGACCGGCAGGCGCGGAACCGGGCCGCGCTCGGCGCGCTGACCGCCGCCGTCCTGGTCGCCGGCACCGCCGTCGGCACCCGGATGGTGCTCATCGCCGGGCCGGACGCCCCGCCGGGACCGCCGGCCGCCAGCCCCACCGCCACCGGCACCCCGGCACCGTCGCCCACCGCGAGCCCGTCCTCGCCGGTGCCGAGCCGGACCACCCAGCCGCCGTCGTCCCGTACGCCGGGCTCGCCGCCGCCGACGAGCGCCGGGCCGACGGCCACCACCGCGATCAGCATCCCGGACCGCGCCTTCTTCGCCCTGCCTCCGGCGAACGATCTCGGGACGGCGGGGGATTTCGTCCCGGGGCCGGTGCTGCCGGAGCTGTGTGGCGCCATGCCCGGCGAGGGGCAGATCGCGCAGCGCCGGGCCCGCTCCCTGCCGTACCGGCTGGCGGACGCCGCGCCGGCGTCTGTGCCGGACGGCTACTACCGGCACAGCATCACCGTCTACCGGACGGGCGGGGCCGACGAGGCGCTGCGGGAGCTGCGGGGTGCCGTCCGGGACTGCCCGGAGCAGCCGGTGACCGAGGCGCCGGCGGTGACCTCGACCCAGCGGCTGCTGGACGGCACCGGCTACGGCGACGAGTCGGTGCTCTTCGAGCTCCGCAACCCGAACCTGGATGTCGAGGGGCGGCCCGTCAGCGGTGAGGAGGTCCACCTGGTCCGCGCGATCCGGGTCGGCGACGTGGTGACCGTGCTCTGGGAGCAGGGCTGGGAGGGCAGTTCTACGGACCGCGCGCAGTTCGACGCCGACAGCGGTCGGGCGGCCGAGGCGCTGCGCGGGTGGCTGGGCTGAGGGCCTGTTTTGCGCCCCCTGGGGTCGGTGCGCTACGGTGTACGAACCGACGCGGGGTGGAGCAGCTCGGTAGCTCGCTGGGCTCATAACCCAGAGGTCGCAGGTTCAAATCCTGTCCCCGCTACTCGTCACGAAGGGCCCCGGAGATCTCTCCGGGGCCCTTCGTCATGGGCGCCCCGGTCGCGTTCCGGGACCCGGCTGATCTCCACGGCGGAGATGCGATAAGCTGTACGAGCCGACGCGGGGTGGAGCAGCTCGGTAGCTCGCTGGGCTCATAACCCAGAGGTCGCAGGTTCAAATCCTGTCCCCGCTACTCGTCGCGAAAGGCCCCGGAGATTTACTCCGGGGCCTTTCGTCCTTCTCCGGCCGTCCGCCCTGCCCCGGTTGCGTCGCTCGGCGAGGATGAGGGCATGTCTGCTTGGAGCAAGTGGTGGGGCCGGCTCGGCGCGCTCCTCGGCGCGGTCGTGCTCTCGGTCTTCGTGCCGGCCGCGGCGTGGGCGTCCACCGGTACCGGCGAGCTGGTGGTGGAGGCTGCCCGGCGGCGGTCCCGCGGCGGTGGTGGCTTCCTCGGGCTGCTCTGCTGCCTGGTGGTGGTCGTGGTGATCGTGCTGCTGGTGCTGCGGCTGTTGCGCCGGCGGCGCGGCGGCCCGCCGCGCTGACCGGTCGGCCGCGCCCGGCCGACGGTGGTCACGCCGCCAGGGCCGAGCTCGCCTGCGCCATGAAGCGGGAGGTCGCCGCCCGGGCCCCGGACCGCTTCGCGCGGATGCTCTCCGCGGCGGCGACGAGCAGGGTACGCACCTGAGCGTGCCCCTCGGGCGGCGGAGCGGGCGCCGGTCCCATCAGGTCGCCGAGGGCGTTGTCGAGGGCGATCATTCGCTTCTCCACCCGGTCGGTGACGCCGTCGGTGACGTACCGCCGGACCGGGACGCTGGCGTTCAGCCCTCGTTCGGTGCCGAGGATGCGGCCGGCCGCCACGTTGGTGGTCAGGAAGTTGATCACATCGGCCACCAGGTCGGGCTGGCGGGTGCCGCGGAACCCTGCCCAGTACATGGACGCCCGGGGCCACTGCGCGGCCGGGGTGCCGGGCAGGGCGGTCAGGCCCAGCTCGTCGTGGGTGAGCCGCTGGAGGTCCGGGAGCTGGTGCGACCAGGCGAAGGACGCCGCGGCGTGCCCGGTGACCACCAGCTGGCGGTCCAGCTCGCCGGTGTCCGCCAGCTCCACCAGGGCGGCGCTCGGGGTGGCCCGGTCGTGGCGGGCCACCTCCCAGAACTCGAACCATTCGAGCAGCTCGGCGGAGCTGAAACCGAGCTGCCGCCCCTGGTAGAGCTCGCTGCCCTGGCCGCGCAGCCAGAGCCAGAGGGCCCGGTAGTCGCCGGAGGCGTCCATCGTGCCGGCCACCCGGTTGCCGGAGACCCGGGTGATCTGGCCGGCCCAGCGGGCGTACTCCTTCCAGCTCATGCCGGTGCGCGGCTCGGCCAGCCCGAGGCGGCGCAGCAGGTCCCGGTTGTAGACGAGCGCGGCGTTGGTCTGCCCGGCGGGGACCGCCACGGTCCGGCCCTCGACCTGGCCGTAGCGGGCCAGGTTCGGCGGCAGGTCGCGCAGGTCGAGCCGGTTGTCGGTGACGTACCGGCTGAGGTCGAGGACGATCCCCCGCTGGGCGTACTCGGTCAGCACGGTGTCCTCGATCTGGAACAGGTCGGGCACGTTGCCGCCGGTGGCCTGGGTGGCCAGCCGGTCGTAGTAGCCGGTGAGACCCTGCCAGGTGACCCGGAACCGCACCCGCGGGTGCTGCTGGGAGTAGAGCCGCAGCGCCTTCTCGGTCGCCTCGGCCCGCCGGGCCCCGCCCCACCAGAACACCGACAGCTCGAGCGGTCCGTCGTCGACCCGGCTCTCCTCCTCCGGCCCGCAGCCGGCCAGTCCGCCGCCCACCAACGGCAGCCCGGTCAGTGCGCCGAGGAGCCGCCGCCGGTCGAGACCGGGACGGGGCACGGACTGCGGAGCGCGCACGGGTTCTCCTGGGGGCGCGGGCGGCGGCTGCGGACGGACCATTTACACAGGCCCCGGACGGGGGTGTCAACGCCGGGCGGCGGCGGACATCGACCGGGGCGGATGAGGCGGCCGGTGGCCGCGCCGGGCGGGCGTCCCGCCCCGTGGTGTACTAGGCGCCGTGGAACTTCTGCACTCAGGCAAGGTCCGGGACGTGTACGCGGACGGTGACGACCTGATCCTGGTCGCCTCCGACCGCATCTCCGTCTACGACGTGGCGTTGCCGACGCCGATCCCGGACAAGGGCCGCCTGCTCACCGCCCTGTCGCTGTGGTGGTTCGAGCAGCTCGCCGACCTGGTGCCGAACCACGTCATCTCCGCCACCGACGTGCCGGCGGAGTTCGCCGGCCGGGCGATCCGCTGCCGGCGGCTGGAGATGGTCCCGGTCGAGTGCGTGGCACGGGGCTACCTCACCGGCGGCGGCTTCGCGGAGTACCAGCGCACCGGCGCGGTCTCCGGCGTGGAGCTGCCCCGGGGCCTGACGGAGGCGTCCATCCTGCCCGAGCCGATCTTCACCCCGTCGACCAAGGCGCCCGCGGGCGAGCACGACGAGCCGATCACGTACGCGCAGGTGGTCGACAAGCTCGGCGCGGAGATCGCCGAGCGGCTGCGGCAGATCACCATCGACGTCTACCGGCGGGGGGCGGAGATCGCCGCCGATCTGGGCATCCTGGTCGCCGATACCAAGATCGAGCTGGGCTGGGCGCCGGACGGCACGCTGATCCTCGCCGACGAGGTGCTCACCTCCGATTCGTCCCGGTTCTGGCCGGCCGAGTCGTACCAGCCGGGCCGGGCCCAGTTCTCCTACGACAAGCAGTACGTCCGGGACTGGGCCACCCAGAGCGGCTGGGACAAGCAGCCGCCCGCCCCCGAGGTCCCGGCCGAGGTGGTCGAGGCGACCCGGGCCCGCTATGTCGAGGTCTACGAGAAGCTCACCGGCAACCGCTGGGACTGACCCGTACGATCAACAGGCGTGCGTGACATTGCCGTCTTCAGCGGAACCGCCCACCCCGACCTCGCCGCCGAGATCTGCAGCCACCTCGGCGTGCCGCTGTACCCCGTCCGCGTCTCCCGGTTCGCCAACGACTGCCTCGAGGTGCAGCTGCAGGCGAACTGCCGGGAGCGGGACGTCTTCCTGATCCAGCCGCTGGTGCCGCCGGTGCAGGAGCACCTGGTGGAGCTGCTGCTGATGATCGACGCGGCCCGCGGCGCGTCGGCCGGCCGGATCACCGTGGTGCTGCCGCACTACGCGTACGCCCGGTCGGACAAGAAGGACGCGCCGCGGATCTCCATCGGCGGCCGGCTGGTGGCCGACCTGCTCACCTCGGCCGGCGCGGACCGGGTGCTGGCGATGACCCTGCACTCGCCGCAGGTGCACGGCTTCTTCAGCGTCCCGGTGGACCACCTGCACGCGCTGCGCGAGCTGGCCGCTCACTTCAAGCGGTACGACCTGAGCAACGCGGTGGTGGTCTCGCCGGACCTGGGCAACGCCAAGCAGGCGGCGGCGTTCGCCCGGATGCTCGGCACCCCGGTCGCGGCCGGCGCGAAGCAGCGGTACAGCGACGATCGCGTCGAGATCAGCACGGTGATCGGCGACGTGGCGGAGCGGGACGTGATCGTGCTGGACGACGAGATCGCCAAGGGCAGCACGATGATCGAGCTGATGGCGCACCTGCGGGAGCGGAAGGTGCGGTCGATCCGGCTGGCCTGCACCCACGGCCTGTTCTCCAGCGGTTCGCTGCAGCGGCTGAGCGGGCAGGACGGGGTGCTGGAGATCGTCTGCACCAACACCGTGCCGATCCCGGCGGAGAAGCGGGTGCCGAAGTTGGAGGTGCTCTCGGTGGCGCCGGCCCTGGCCGAGGCGATGCGGCGGATCCACAACGGCGAGTCGGTGAGCGCCCTGTTCGGCTGAGCCGCCGGGGGGCCGCCTCCGGGTCAGCCCTCGGCGGGGCGGGGGACGTGCGGTCGGGCCAGCGCGGCGCTGATCCGCACGATGGTGCCGGCCTCCCCGGTCTCGACCGCCATGGCGTCGCTCAGCTCCCGGGCCAGCCAGAGGCCCCAGCCGCCGGCGGTGTCCGGGGCGGGCCGGTTCCGGTCGCTGAGCTGCTGGACGCTGATCCCCTGGCCGTGGTCGGAGACCTCGCAGACCAGCTCCCCGGCCCGGCGCCACAGGCGCAGCCAGCCCTGGCCGCCGCCGTGCCGCACGGCGTTGGTGATCAGCTCGTTGACCGCCAGCACGAAATCCTCCAGCCGCTGGCCGTCCAGCCCCGCGGCGTGCGCGCAGTCGGTGACCGAGTGCCGTAGCTCGGTCACCTGGGCCTGGTCGAAGGCCTGGGCGATCAGGAGGGAAGGTTCGATGGGCACAACCGTACGCGGTGCGGGGGGTTCTGCGTTCGTCATGGCCCCGTCCCGGCGGTTGGTCTCGGCGATTTTCGCGGCATTTCCACCGTACGTCAGGGTTTCCCACGCCGCAGCCGTCACCCCGGCGTCGTCGCGTTGTGGCATGGTGTCGCGCATGCCGTCGTCCCCGGGTGGCCTGGAGGTCCCGCTCTGGCGGTCCATCGCGGTGTTCCGCTTCGCCTCGCTGGCGTACGTGGGCCTGCTGGTCCTCCGCGACGCCCACCGGTACGCGCACCCGCTCGCCGCCGGCGGCGTACTCCTGGTGATGCTGGCCTGGACCGGGGTGACCGCGGCCGGCTACGCGCGCCCGGCCGGGCGCCGCTGGCCCCTGCTCCTGGCCGACCTCGGCGTGGTCGTGGCGATCATGCTGGCCACCCCGTGGGTGGTGGGCCGCGCGGCCCTGGCCGCCGGCGTGCCCACGCTGACCGTGGCGTGGCTGGCCGGGCCGGTGCTGGCCTGGGCGGTCTCCGGCGGTCGGCGGCGCGGCGCGGTCGCCGCCCTGCTGCTCGGCGGTGTCGACCTGGCGACCCGGGAACGGATCACCCAGTCCTCGCTCACCGGGGTGATCCTGATGCTGCTCGCCGGGGTGGTGGTCGGGCACGTCGCCCGGCTGGCGGTCACCGCCGAGGAGCGGCTGCAACGGGCGGTGGAGCTGGAGGCGGCCACCCGGGAGCGGGAGCGGCTGGCCCGGGACATCCACGACTCGGTGCTCCAGGTGCTGGCGCTGGTGCGGCGGCGCGGTGCCGAGCTGGACGGCGAGGCGGGCGAGCTGGCCCGGCTGGCCGGCGAGCAGGAGGCCGCCCTGCGCGCGCTGATCGGCCGGGCGGGGGTCGCGCCGGCCGAGGCGGGGGATGCCCGGGACCTGCGAGACCTGCTCGACCGGTACGCCTCGGCGACGGTCGAGGTCGCCGCGCCGGCCACCCCGGTCCGGCTGCCCGGCCGGGTGGCGCAGGAACTGGCTGCCGCGGTGGGAGCGGCGTTGGAGAACGTGGCCCGGCACGGCGGCGGGCGGGCCTGGGTGCTGGTCGAGGACGAGGGGGAGACGGTGACGGTCTCGGTACGCGACGAGGGTCCGGGCATCCCGGAGGGGCGGCTGGCCGAGGCCGCCGCGCAGGGCCGGCTCGGGGTGGCGCAGTCGATCCGGGGCCGGGTGGCCGACCTCGGCGGCGCGGTGCGCATCGTCTCCGCCCCCGGCGTCGGCACGGAGGTCGAGTTGAGCGTGCCGAGGGGCGAGCGGTGAGCATCCGGGTGATGGTGGTGGACGACCACCCGATGTGGCGGGAGGGCGTCGCGCGCGACCTCACCGAGGCGGGCTACCTGGTGGTGGCGACCAGCGGCGAGGGCCGGCAGGCGGTGCGGGTGGCCCCGGCGGCCCGCCCCGACGTGGTCGTGCTCGACCTGCAACTGCCGGACGTCTCCGGGGTCGAGGTGATCCGCGGCCTGCGCGCGGCGCTGCCGGACGTCCGGGTGCTGATGCTGTCGGCCAGCGGCGAGCCGCAGCGCGTGCTGGACGCGGTCAAGGCCGGCGCCACCGGCTACCTGGTCAAGTCGGCCGCACCGGCCGAGTTCCTGGACGCGGTGGGCCGCACGGCGGCCGGCGAGCCGGTCTTCACGCCGGGGCTGGCCGGGCTGGTGCTGGGGGAGTACCGGCGGCTGGCCGCGGCGCCCGCCGCCCGGCACGACGCGGCACCCCGGCTCACCGATCGGGAGACCGAGGTGCTGCGACTGGTGGCCAAGGGCCTGTCCTACAAGCAGATCGCCGAGCGGCTCGGGCTCTCCCACCGGACGGTGCAGAACCACGTGCAGAACACGCTCGGCAAGCTCCAGCTGCACAACCGGGTCGAGTTGACCCGCTACGCCATCGAGCGGGGCCTGGACGAGTGACCCGTCACGGGGTCGCCTCGGGCGGCCGGGTCTCGTGGACGGCCAACTCCTCGGCGGTCGCCCCGCCACCGGCCGAGCCGGCGTCGTACGCCACGTTGTCCGTCTCCTGATCGGTGTGCGCGCCCTCGTCCGGTTCGACCAGCCGACCCACCTGATGGTCCGCGACCGTGCCGAGCTGGCCGTGGTCGTAGATCGAGACCGGCGAGTGCGGGTCGGAGGTCGGGCCCGCGTCGATCACGTCGGCGTCGAGCTGGGCCTGCGCGGCGGCCTCCTCGCTGTCCGCCTCGGCGGCGATGTCCGGGTCGACCGGGCCGGCGAGCGGGTCGTCGGCCGGCCGCTCGTACACCTCCCGCTGGAGCTTGTAGTCCAGCGACTCGCCGTCGAGCTGCTCCTCGGCGGTGGTCCCGAACCGGTCCACGGCCACCGGCGTGCGGTCGGCGGGAAGCTGGGCCGGCTCGGGGCCGTCCGCCTCGCGACCGGTCAGGATGTCGTCCTTGGCCGTGGAGTCGTCGTCGGCGGTGTCGGGCAGGCCCTCCGCCTCGGGGTCGGACACGGGGGTCGGGTACTCGTCGTCGCGCATGACCGGTCACTACCCACTGCACTCGTCGCATTAACCGCGTACGGGCGGGGGGAACGGGAGGAAGAGGGTCATACCACCCTCAGCTGCGGCACGCCGCCTCGTCCTCGGCGTGCAGGACGCACCAGACCACCTTGCCGCCCCCCAGCGGCGTGCTGCCCCACCGCCGGGCGACCGTGTCGATGAGCAGCAGCCCGCGCCCCCCGGTCGAGGTCAGCGGCGCCAGCCCGGCGTACGCGGGCCGCCGGGTGGAGTGATCGCGGACGGCCAGCTGCAGGGCGCTGCCCCGCGGGGCGACCCGGACGGTCATCGGCGTCCCGGCGTGGGCGACCACGTTGTTGACCATCTCGGTGACCGCGATGCAGGCCGGCTCGGCCAGCTCCGGCACACCCCACCGGGCGCACCCGTCCGTGACCAGCCCCCGCGCCTCGCGGGCCGCCGCCACCACCGGCGGCAGGTCGGCGTTGAGCACGGCCGCCAGCGGCGCGCCGACCAGCGCCGCCTGCGCCGCGGCCAGCGACGGGTAGACCGGCGCGCCGCCCCCCGGGCCGCCCGAGGGGTCGAGCACCAGCAGCGCGGCCGCCGGCCAGTCGGCGACCATGCGGTGCACGTGGTCGACGACGGCCCGGGCGGCGGGCTCGACGATCCGGACCGTGGACAGGTCGACGATCGCCGGGCCGGGCCGCTGCCAGAGCCGCGCCAGCAGAGCGTCGCGGACGGCGTCCGTCTCGGCCAGGTCGAGCACACCGGTCAGCCTGACGACCGCGGAGGACTCGTCCGTCTCCACCAGGCATCGCACGTCCGTCGGCATGATCGTCCCATTGTGCATGCCGGGTCGAGGACGCGCATCCGGCCGGCCCGCCTGTTTCATGCGCGTCCCGCCTTGGACCGGCGGGTCATCGCGGCCATCGTGCCGACGGCGGTCCCCGCCGCGGCGAGCCCGAACGCCGTCATCCGCACCAGCTGCCGGCGCCGGCCGTGCCAGCCACCGGTCGGCTCGGCCGCCGCGTCGGGCCGGAACACGTTCCCGCTGCTGTCCAGGCGTACGCCCGGGCCGAACTGGGTGCGCGCGGTGTACCAGCCGAGCAGCCGCTCGGCCAGCGCCGGCGCGAGCCGCCACTGCAACCCGATCAGCCGGGCTGCGCCCCCGGCGTACGCCTCGCGCCGGGGCCGACGCAGCAGCCGGACGATCGTCTCGGCGACCACCTCCGGCGGGTAGACCGGCGGGGGCGGGGTCAGCTCGTGCCCGGTGTGGTTGGCGGCGTGCCGGAACAACGGGGTGTCGATGGTCGCCGGGAGCACGGTGCAGATGGAGATGTTGCCGCGCCCGGTGACCCGCAGCTCCTGCCGGACCGTGTCGGCCAGCCCGCGGATGCCGTGCTTGGTGGCGTTGTACGCCGACTGGTAGGGCATCGCCGCCTCGGCCAGCACGGAGGCGTTGTTGACCAGGACCCCGCCGCCGGCCGCCTCCAGCCAGGGCAGCGCCGCCTTGGTGCCGTACACGGCACCGAGCAGGTTCACCGTCACCACCCGCCGGAACTCCTCGACCGGGATCTCGTCGAAGAGCCCGACCGCGCTCACCGCCGCGTTGTTGATCCAGGCGTCGATCCGGCCGAACTCCGCCGCCGCCCGCGCCGCGAGCTGCCGCACCGCCTCCGGTTCGGTCACGTCGGTGGGCACCATCAGGCACTGCCCGCCCAGCTCCCGGCAGTGCGCGGCGACCCGGCGCAGCGCCTCCTCGGTGCGGGCCGCCAGCACCACGTCGGCGCCCCGACGGGCCAGCGCGTACGCCGTCGCCGCGCCGATCCCGCTGGAAGCGCCGGTGATCACGACCGTCGCGTCGTCGAGGGTGCGGGTGAGAGGCATTCTTCGCCGGTACCCCGGGTCCGGGCGGTCATGCCGGGCGGGTAGCCCGGATCACGATTGACCAGGGGGCGGTTCCGGGCAGGTGATCCGCCTGACCGATCCCGATCTGCCAGGTTTCGGCGCACCGGGGCCGGGTTAATGGGACCCTCTGACCGGAGGACCCACCGCTCGCGAGAACGCATGGAGGTGCACCATGCGCGTCGGCCTTGTGTGCGCGCACGCCGGCCCGTCCGTCGACGGTCCGACCGTCGGCACGCACCAGCACATCGCGCGGGTCGCGGCCGAACTCGCCGCACGGGGTCACGACGTACGGGTCTACGAGCGCCGGGACGAGCCGGGCCAGCCGGCGTCCACCGAGGTGGACGGCTACGGTCTGGAGCGTGTCCCGGTCGGCCCGGCGGCCCCGCTGCGCACCGCCGAGCTGGTGCCGTTCGTGGCGGAGTTCGGCGGCTGGCTGGCCCGGCGCTGGTCCGGCGACTGGGCGCCGGAGGTGGTGCACGGGCACTACTGGCTCGGTGGCCTGGCCGCCGCCCACGCGGTCCGCGAGACCGACATCCCGGTCGTGCAGACCTTCCACTCGCTCGGCGTCGAACAGCTGCGCCACCTCGGCCGGGGGTACGACGGGCCGGGGGAGCGGATCCCGCTGGAGCGGGCGCTGACCCGGGCGGTGGACATGGCGGTCGCCCAGTGCAACGACGAGGTCGACGAGCTGACCCGGATGGGACTCCAGCGCACCTCGGTGGCGATGGTGCCGACCGGGGTGGACACCGCCCAGTTCCACCCGGACGGCGAGGCGGCGCCCCGGGACCAGCGCGCCCGCATCCTCTCCGTCGGTGGGCTCGCGCCCGGCCACGGTCAGGACGACCTGATCCGGGCGCTGCGACTGGTCGGCGACGCCGAACTGGTCATCGCCGGTGGCCCGCCGGCCGAGCAGCTCGCCGGGCACGCCGAGGCCCGCCGGCTGCGCGAGCTGGCCGAGCAGAACGGGGTGGCCGAGCAGGTGAAGCTGGTCGGCGCGGTGCCGCACGACCAGATGGCCACCTGGTACCGCTCCGCCGACGTGGTCGCCTGCACCCCGCACTACTCGTCCGCCGGGCGGGTGTCGCTGGAGGCGATGGCGTGCGGCGTGCCGGTGGTCGGCTACGCGATGGGCGGCATCGCCGACGCGGTGGTCGACGAGGTCACGGGCAAGCTGGTCCCGCCCGGGGACGTCCGCACCCTCGGGGTCACCCTGCGCCGGCTGCTCGCCGACAACGCCGGGCGGTTCGCGTACGGGCACGCCGCGGTGGACCGGGTCCGGTGCAGCTACACCTGGGAGCGGACCGCCGGGGCACTGGAGCGGCTCTACGAGCGGGTGATCGGCCGCCGCCGCCCGGTCGAGGCGGCGGAGGCGCCCCAGCCCGTGGAGGCGGCCGTCGAGACGCGCGGCCCCGTCGAGGCGGCCTGACGCCCGCTCAGCGGCGGGGCCGGGCCGCGGGCGCGCCGGCACCGATCATCGCGCGCTCCCGGTCCCGGGCGACCGCGTGGTGGTGCTGCGGCTCGGCGTACCGGGTCAGGCCGACCACCGAGACCAGCGTGGCCAGGAAGCCGACGCCGGCCAGCCACTCCCGCCCCGGCCAGATCCGGTCGTTGAGCAGCAGCAGGCCGACGATCGCCGCGGGCACCGCGCCGGCGGCGTCCATCGCGGCCACCGCCGCCGTGGTGGAGCCACGTTGCATCGCCAGCCCGAGCAGGAGCTGCCCGACCACCGAGTGGGCGACCAGCAGATAGAGCAGCGGGTCGCGGACGAACGCCTCCGCCGTGTCGGCCGAGGCGAGCGGCCGGGCGGCCACCGCCGCAGCGGAGAACGCCATGCCGGCCAGGGAGCCGAGCACCACCGAGCCGGGCGCGCCGTGCAGCCGGACGGCGAAGAAACCGAGCACGGCGATCACGCCCAGCGCCACCGCCAGGCCGACCAGCCCGGCGGTGCCGAGCTGTCGCGACGGCGCCGGCTGGGCGGCCAGCACCAGCGCGGTGATCCCGCCGAAGAGCAGCGCCAGCAGCCCGATCTCGGCGGCCGGCAGCCGCCACTTGAGCACCAGCACGCCGAGTACGGCGGTCACCCCGAGCCCCGCCGCCACGCTCGCCTGGACCAGGAACAGCGGCAGGTCGCGGCGGGCCAGGAAGGCCAGCACGAAGCCGGTGACCTGGCACAACAGCCCGACCAGGTAGGTGCGGTGACCGGCCAGCCGGAGCAGCAGACCGGGGTCGAAGGTGTGGTGCACGGTGGTCCGCGCCGCGGCCACCGACTGGAGGAGGTTGGCGAAGCCGTACGCGACGATCATCGCCGCCAGGAAGCACCAACCGGAGGACACCACCTGGCGAGGATAGAGGCTACCGCCGGGTCAGCGCTCGGCCGGCCGGCCGAGCCGGGCCAGGATCTCGTCGTGCAGCGGGCCGTTGGTGGCGACCGCGCTGTTCTCGCCCGCGGCCGGCGCCGGGCCGCCGGACAGGTCGGTGAACGTCCCGCCCGCCTCGGTGACGATCGGCACCAGCGCGGCGACGTCCCAGAGCGAGAGCTCCGGCTCCACCATCACGTCCAGAGCCCCCTCGGCCAGCAGCATGTAGCCGTAGAAGTCGCCGTACGCCCGGCTGCGCCAGACGTCCCGCATGAGCTGTAGGACGGCGTCCAGCCGACCCGCTTCCTCCCAGCCGGTGAGCGAGGAGTAGCAGAAGCTGGCGTCGGCCAGGTCGGTGACGCCGGAGACCCCGATCGGCGCGCCGGAGGCCAGGTCCGGGCCGGCGTACGCGCCCCCGCCGAGCGCGGCCCACCAGCGCCGGCCCAGGGCCGGGGCGGAGACCAGGCCGAGGACGGGCCGGTCCCCCTCCAGCAGGGCGATCAGAGTCGCCCAGACCGGCACCCCCCGGACGAAGTTCTTGGTGCCGTCGATCGGGTCGACCACCCAGCGTCGCCCGTCCGGGCCGGCCGCGGGCTGCTCGCCGTACTCCTCGCCGAGCAGGCCGTCGCCGGGCCGGTGGTCGGCCAGCAGGGACCGGATCTCCCGCTCCACGGCGGTGTCCGCGTCGGAGACCGGGGTCAGGTCCGGTTTCGAGTCGACCCGCAGGTCGAGGGCGCGGAACCGGGCGGTGGAGATGGCGTCGGCGGCGTCGGCGAGCCGGTGGGCGAGGGCGAGGTCGTCGGCGTACCTGGTCATGGCGACACGCTAGCCGTCACCGGTCGAGCGGATCCCCGGGGTTCCGCTGGTCGGACTCGCCGCGGGGGTCGCCCTCGCCGCTGCGGGAGGCCAGCAGCCGACGGTACGAGGCCAGCCGGCGCGGGTCGGCCTTGCCGGCGGCCACCCAGCCGTCCAGCGCGCAGTCCGGCGCGTCGGCCGTGTGCGGGCAGTTCGGCGGGCAGTCGACGGTCGCCTCGACCAGGTCGGGGAAGCCGTGCAGCAGGCTGTCCGCGGAGACGTGGGCCAGCCCGAAGCTGCGTACCCCGGGGGTGTCGATGATCCATCCGACGGCGGCTCCAGGTCGCGGCGCGGCGCCGGACGCGTCGAGCTGGAGTTGCCGGAGGTCGCCCTCGGCGCCCTCGGCGGGCGGCAGCCGCAGCGCCACCGCGCTGGTCGAGGTGTGCCGGCCCCGGCCGATCGCGCTGACCGAGCCGACCGCCCGGTCCGCCTCCGGCACGAGGCGGTTGACCAGCGTCGACTTGCCCACCCCGGAGTGCCCCACCAGCACCGAGAGCCGGCCGGCGAGCAGCGCGCGCAGCGCGTCCAGGTCGGAGTCGGGCTGGATCAACAGGTACGGCAGCTCCAGCTCGGTGTAGTAGTCGAGCACCGCCTCCGGGCCGGCCAGGTCGGCCTTGGTCAGGCAGAGCAGCGGCTCGATGTCGGCGTCGTACGCGGCCACCAGGCAGCGGTCGATGAACCCGGTCCGCGGCGGCGGGTCGGCCAGCGCGCTGACGATCACCAGTTGGTCGGCGTTGGCGACGACCACCCGTTCCAGCCGCCCCTCGGCGGTGGTCGCGTCGTCCTCGGCGGTGCGCCGCAGCACCGAGCGGCGCTCGGCGATCCGGACGATCCGGGCCAGCGCGCCGGGCGTGCCCGAGGTGTCACCGACCAGCCCGACCCGGTCACCCACCACCACCGACTTGCGGCCCAGCTCCCGGGCGCGCATCGCGGTGACGGTCGGGGCGTCCGGCCCGGTGTCGGGGAGCACGCAGGTGTAACGGCCCCGGTCGACGGCGATCACGAACCCTTCGACCGCGTTCTCGTGGCGCGGCCGGGTCCGGGTACGCGGACGCGAGGACTTCCCGGGTCGGACCCGGACGTCGTCCTCGTCATACTCCCGTCGCCTGGTCGCCAGGAGGTCCCCCCGTCGGGTCAGTTCTTGCCGGTCACCATCCCCGACCATAGTGCCGGAAACTCCGGCATGGTCTTCGAGGTGCACGCCACATCGTCCACCTCGATGCCGGGCACGGCCAGCCCGGCCACCGCCGCGGCGTGCGCCATCCGGTGGTCGTCGTAGGTCCGGAAGGTCCCGCCGCGCAGCGGCCGGGGCCGGATCTCCAGCCCGTCGGGGAGCTCGCTGAGGTCGGCGCCCAGCGCGGTGAACTCCTTCGCCAGCGCGGCGACCCGGTCGGTCTCGTGGCCCCGGATGTGCCCGATCCCGGTCAACCGGGACGGCGAGTCGGCGAGCATCGCCAGCGCGGTCAGCACCGGGGTCAGCTCGCCGACGTCGGAGAGGTCGGCGTCCAGCCCGTGCACCGTGCCGGCGCCGCGGACGGTCAGCCCGGCGGTGCCCAACGTCACCTCGCCGCCCATCCGGGTCAGCAGGGCACGGAACTGCTCGACCGGCTGGATGCTGCTGTGCGGCCAGCCCTGCAGGGTCACCTCGCCGCCGGTGACCAGCGCGGCGGCGAAGAACGGCGCCGCCCCGGAGAGGTCGGGCTCGATCTCCCAGCCCCGCCCGGTCAGCGGGCCCGGCTCGACCGCCCAGACGTCGGGGGTGGTGTCGTCCACCGCCGCCCCGACGGCCCGCAGCATCTGCACGGTCATCCGCAGGTGCGGCGCGGACGGCACCGGGGCGCCCCGGTGCCGGACCACCACGCCCCGGTCGAAGCGGGGCGCGGCGAGCAGCAGGCCGGAGACGAGCTGGCTGGAGGCGGACGCGTCGATGACCACCTCGCCGCCGGCGACCCGCCCGGTGCCGAGGACGGCCAGCGGCAGGCTGCCGGTCTCCGGGGTGTCGATGCGTACGCCGAGGGAGCGCAGCGCCCCGATCAGCGGCCCGAGCGGGCGGACCCGGGCCTGCGGGTCGCCGTCGAAGGTCACCCGCCCCGCGGCGAGGCCGGCCACCGGCGGCAGGAAGCGCATCACCGTGCCGGCCAGGCCGACGTCGACGTGGGCCGGGCCGACCAGCTGGTGCGGCCGGACCAACCACCGCTCGTCGTCGGAGACCGAGACGTGGGCGCCCAGCTCGCGCAGCCCGCCGGCCATCAGCTCGGTGTCCCGGGCGCGCAGCGGCCGGACGAGCGTCGACGGCCCGCTGGCCAGCCCGCTGAGCACCAGGGCCCGGGCGGTCATCGACTTGGACCCGGGCAGGCGCAGCGTGGCGCCGACCGGATCGGAGGCGGTCGGTGCGGTCCACGGCTGCGGCGGCCGGGTCGCGGTCGGATTTCCCACGCTTACATTCTGCCAACTCGCGGAGGCGGGGGAACCGCCCGTCGTCCCAGCTCCCGGTTGGCGGGACAGCCAGGACGACGGCGGCGCGTTAGCGTGTGCGCCATGTGCGGGAGGTACGCGACGACCCGGAGTGCGGGCGACCTGAGCGCGCTGTTCGAGTCGTACGACGAGACCGGCGGCGGGGCCGGCCCGGACTGGAACGTCGCCCCGACCGACCCGGTGCCGCTGGTGCGGCTGGCGCCGGAGGGGCACCGGCGGCTCTCCGTGGGCCGCTGGGGCCTGGTGCCGCACTGGTCCCGCAGCGCCGCCGGCGCGGCCCGCATGATCAACGCGCGGGCCGAGACCGTCGCCACCAGCCGCGCGTACGCCCCGTCCTTCGCCCGCCGGCGCTGCCTGGTCCCGGCCGACGGCTGGTACGAGTGGGTCCGCGAGCCGGATGGCCGGCGGCAGCCCTACTACATGACCCCGACCGACGGCTCGGTGCTCGCCCTCGCCGGCATCTGGTCGGTCTGGGAGTCGGCGGGCGCCGAGCTGCTCACCTTCAGCGTGCTGACCACCGCGGCGGTGGGGGAGCTGGCCGAGGTGCACGACCGGATGCCGCTGCTGCTGCCCCGGGAGCGGTGGGCGGCCTGGCTCGGCGCCTCCGGTGACCCGGCGGCGCTCCTCGTCCCGCCGGCGCCGGAGTGGCTCGCCGGGCTGCAGGTCCGTCCGGTCTCCCCGGCGGTCGGCGACGTCCGCAACGACGGTCCCGGCCTCACCGCCCGGGTTCCGCTCAGGCGCGAGGAGGCCGGCACGGAAATGACCCTCTTCTGATCACTGTCAGCACATTGTCGTGTGCTGATTTGCCGGGGTTGCGCCGGAAAGGTCGCCCGGTCATTTAGCCATGTTTACGGCAGAGTCTTGTCCCCGTGTCCTCAAGTGCGATAGAACACAGCGCCGGCGTTGGACGTCTGTCCGCACGGGGCGGATGACATCCATCGATCTTCTCTCATGATCACTGCCGGTCCCACGGGGGAGGTGGGTGTATTGACACGGGCACGTATGCCCCGCCCGCACGAGGTGGCCGCCGCGCGACGAGACCCGCGACTGCTGCGGGCGTTGCGCGAGCGGCGGCAGGACGATGCGTGGCGGACCAGAGGAACCTGTCAGAGCGTGGATCCGGAGACGTTCTTTCCGGCGCCCAACGAACCGGCCGACGCGGCGGTCGCGCTCTGCCGCAGTTGTGACGTCCAGGGATCCTGCCTGGCCTGGGCGCTGGAGGTGGGCGACTGCCACGGCGTCTGGGGCGGCACCACGCCGCGCGAGCGCCGGGCCATGCTCGTCGCCTGGCGCAGCGAGGTGCAGCCGGATCCGGACGCCGTCGACGAGGCCGGTCCGCCGGTCCGCGATCGGCTGCTCACCCTGGTGCCGCTGAGCTGACCGCAATTCCGCCGCCCGCGTTTCCCGTCCGGGACGCGGGCGGCGGCAATGTCCGGCGGATTCCCCGGTGGCGTCGCCGCCCCTGCCGCGTCCCGGACCGCGCCGATGCCGGTCCACCGTCGGGCATCGCGGGGCAGGACGCAGAATGGGCCGGTGCGGCACGGCGACGAGATCGAGACGCCCCGCGGCCCGGCCCGGGTCGACACCGACCTGCCCGTTGCGGGATGCGCCACCCTGCTGGTGCTCGGCCACGGTGCGGGCGGTGACGTGGACGCCCCGGATCTGCGCGCGGTCCGGGACGCGGTGGTCGAGGCCGGGGTCGGAGTGGTCCGGGTGACCCAGCCCTACCGGGTCGCCGGCCGGCGCGCGCCCGCCCCGGCCGGGCACCTCGACGAGGCCTGGCGGGCGGTGCTGGCCGCCCTCCGGGAACGCCATCCGGAGGTGTCCCGCTGGGTGGTGGGTGGACGCTCCAGCGGTGCCCGGGTCGCCTGCCGTACCGCCGGTTCGGTCGGCGCGGCCGGAGTGGTCGCGCTCGCCTTCCCGCTGCACCCTCCGGGCCGCCCAGAGCGCTCGCGCGCCGACGAACTGGGCACCGGTCTGCCCACCCTGGTGGTGAACGGCGACCGCGACCCGTTCGGCGTCCCGGAGCCGGGCCCGGGTGTCGAGGTGGTGGTCCGCCCTGGCGAACGGCACGACCTGCGGGGCGACCCGGCCGGCATTGCCGCCGTGGTCCGCGACTGGCTGCGTGCCCAGGGCTGGACGCCCGCCTGATGCCGCCGGCCGGGGCCCGGCGGCCGGACACCCCGGCCGCCGCGTGACCGGGGGCGGCGGCGCGTCGTTGGACCGGTTGGTGACGAGTGCCCGGTTCGGGCGTATCGGTACCACCTCCCAGGCCCTTCCTGGTCCCAGCGTCGGTTCGCGGCCGGGGCCGGGACCAGGAACGGCGGGTGGCGGCGGAATGTGGCGGCCCACGCCGCGCGTTACTACCCCCGGACGACATTTCCAGCCGAGGGGGGTGACCGGTGCCGACCGAGACACGGAGCCGGGAGCGGGACGAACGGGACGCGCGGCAGGTCAGGCAGCTGCTCGACGCGCCGGAGTGGCCCGCGGCGGCGTCGGCCGTGAGCACCAGCACAGAGTCTGGAAGTGAATCTGCCGGCAAGTGGGTACGCGTATCCTCGGCGGGAAAGCATCCGACGCGAGGGGATGTGCGGTTGACCACCGAGAAGACGGACGAGCGCAGGGCCCGCTTCGAGCGGGACGCGATGCCCTTCGTCGATCAGCTCTACGCTGCCGGGCTGCGGATGACGCGTAACCCGGCGGATGCCGAGGACCTGGTCCAGGAGACGTACCTGAAGGCGTACGCGGCCTTCCACCAGTTCGAGCAGGGCACCAACCTGAAGGCCTGGCTCTACCGGATCCTGACCAACACCTACATCAACTCCTACCGCAAGCGGCAGCGCCAGCCCGTCCAGGCGCCCACGGACGAGATCACCGACTGGCAGCTCGCCGAGGCCGAGTCGCACACGTCCAGCGGGCTGCGCTCGGCGGAGACCGAGGCGCTGGACCGGCTGCCGGACAGCGACGTCAAGGAGGCCCTCCAGCAGTTGCCGGAGGAGTTCCGCCTGGCCGTCTACCTGACCGATGTCGAGGGCTTCTCCTACAAGGAGGTCGCCGACATCATGGGCACGCCGATCGGCACCGTGATGTCGCGGCTGCACCGCGGTCGACGTAATCTGCGCAAGCTGCTCGAGCAGTACGCGGCGGAGCGGGGCTTCAGCGCCGCGCCGTCGAAGGGTTCGACCGCCGCCGCCGGCCGGGAGGTGTGACCATGAGCTGTGGGGAGCCGCACGAGACGGATTGCCGTGAGGTGCTCGCGGAGGTCTATCTCTACCTGGACCTGGAGTGCGCCGAGGAGCGGCGGGTCCTGATCCGGACCCACCTGGAAGAGTGCGGGGGCTGCCTGCGCGAGTACGGCATCGAGCAGGAGGTGAAGGCGCTGGTGGCCCGCTGCTGCGGCAACGAGGTCGCGCCGGAACAGCTGCGCGAGCGGCTGCGGGTGCGCCTGACCGAGCTGGTGGTCTTCGAGTCCACCGAGTCCCGCGAACTCGCCGACTGAGCGACCGCGACACGACGTAAGACACCGGTGGCCCGGGTCCGAAGCGGACCCGGGCCACCGGTGTGTCCGGCCCGGGGACCGGCGCTGATCGGCGTGCCGATCAGGAGTTGGGGCGCTTGCCGTGGTTCGCGCTGCTCTTCTTACGGGCCTTCTTCTTGCGGGCCTTCTTCGCCATGCTCTGCCTCCTTGTGCTGGTCACGGTCCGGCCGCGACGAGCGCGGCGGAGGTCGCGTACCGGTCCGCCGGGTGTCCGGGGACCGACCCGCTGATGCTAGTGCCGGGGGTGCCGGCCCGGGTCCGGTGGGGCGCGTTCCGGCGTGCCGGCGGTCAGGACTTCGGACGTGACCCGCGCCATGATTGGATACCGTTCGCAGACAGACCGGTGGAGAGGGAGGGCCTGGGAATGGCCGAGGAGATCCGCGCCGAGATGGTGGCGAACGTCTGGAAGGTCGTCGCGTCGGCCGGAGACACCGTGTCCGAGGGAGACACGCTGGTGATCCTGGAGTCGATGAAGATGGAGATTCCGGTGGTCGCCGAGTCCGACGGCGTGGTGCAGCAGATGGCCGTCAACGAGGGCGACGTCGTGCAGGACGGGGACCTGATCGCGGTGATCGGTTGACCGCCCTGGTCGTCCGCCGGGCCGAGCCGGCGGACCACCCGGCGGTGGCCCGCCTGACGGTCGCCGCGTACGAGGCGGACGGGCAGCTCAAGGGTGAGACCGGCTACGGCGCGGTGCTCGCGGACGTGGCGACCCGGGCCGAGACCGGCGAGGTGCTGGTCGCCGTCGACGAGGCCACCGGCGAGGTGCTGGGCGCGGTGACGTTCGTGCTGGCCGGCACCCCGTACGCGGAACTCTCCGGGCCCGGCGAGGCCGAGTTCCGGATGCTCGCGGTCGACCCGGCCGCGCAGGGTCGCGGCGCCGGCTCCGCCCTGGCCCGGGCCTGCGTGTCGCGGGCCGCCGAGCTGGGCTGCTCGGCCGTGGTGATCTGCGTACGCAGCGGGATGGCCGCGGCGGCGCACCAGCTCTACGAGCGGCTCGGGTTCGTCCGGCTGCCGGAGAAGGACTGGTCCCCGCTGCCGGGTGTCGACCTGCTGGGGCTCCGCCTGGACCTGGCCGGGCGCGGCTGACCCGGCCCGTCAGTCGGCGTCGGCGATCTTCGCGAGCAGCTCGTCCGCGACCTGGAGGGAGATCTTCCGGCGCTCCTCGTCGGTGATGCCCGGGGTGCGGACCGCGAACCAGCTGCTGTGCACCGCGAAAATGGTGAGCGCGGCGCGGAGCTGGGCCTCCGGCGATTCGTCGCCCCGGCACAGCTCGTTGGCGAGCTGCATCATCCGGTCCCGCATCTGCATCCCGGCGGCGAGGCTCTTTAGCACGGTCTGGTTCTGCTCGAAGAAGCGCATCACGGCGGGCAGTTCGTCGGAGAACATGGTGTCCGCGTACCGGCTGATCAGCGTGTGCCGGGTCTGCAGGTTGGCCGGCTGGGTCCGGGCCCACTCGATCAGCTCGTCCATCCGGCGCAGCCGGTCCTCGACGAAGCTGTTGACGATCTCGTCCTTGCTCTTGAAGTGGTAGTAGAGGGCGGCCTTGGTCACGCCCAGCCGCTCGGCGATCTCCCGGAGCGAGGTCTTCTCGTAGCCCTGCTCGGTGAAGAGCTCCAGCGCGACGGACTGGATCCGTGCCCGCGTGCCGCCTGTGCTCTCCCTCACCTGAACCACCTAACTTGCTTGACCGACTTTTGCTGTCCAACTTACCGTGCGGCTAGTAAGGTAACTAGCCGGGCGGCAAGTAAGTCGGTCACAGATCTTCGGGGGAGCTTACCCATGAGTCAACCAGTACAGGCGGCAGCGCGACCCAACGTCCGGGTCGTGCTGTTCGGCCTGATGATCGCGATGATGCTCGCGATGCTCGACAACATGATCGTCAGCACCGCGCTGCCCCGGATCGTGGGCGAGTTCGGCGGCCTCGACCACTTCACCTGGGTGGTCACCGCGTACGTCCTGGGCACCACCGTCTCCACCCCGATCTGGGGCAAGCTCGGCGACCTCTACGGGCGCAAGGCGGTCTTCCTCACCTCTGTGGTCATCTTCCTGATCGGTTCGGCCCTCTGCGGCATGTCCGGGTCCAGCATGTTCGGCGGCACCCAGGACGGCATGGTCGAGCTGATCGCGTTCCGGGCCATCCAGGGCCTCGGCGCCGGCGGCCTGATGGTCGGCGTCATGGCGATCATCGGTGATCTGGTGCCGCCCCGCGAGCGGGGCCGCTACCAGGGCATGATCGCCGGCATCATGGCCATCGCCATGGTGGCCGGTCCGCTGGTCGGCGGCTTCATCACCGACCACCTCTCGTGGCGCTGGGCGTTCTACGTCAACCTGCCGCTCGGTGGCGTCGCCCTGCTGGTCCTCGCCACCACCATGCACCTGCCGAAGTACCGCACCGAGCACAAGATCGACTGGCTGGGTGCCGGACTGCTCTCCGTCGGCATCACCTCGATCGTGCTGATCACCACCTGGGGCGGCAAGGAGTACGACTGGGCCTCGCCGCAGATCCTCGGCCTCGCCGCGCTCGCCCTGATCGCCCTGGTCGCCTTCGGCTTCGTCGAGCGCCGGGCTCCCGAGCCGATCCTGCCGCTGGGGCTCTTCGCCAACCGCAACTTCGCCCTCATCTCGGTGATCGGCTTCCTGCTCGGCTTCGCCATGTTCGGCGCGATGAACTTCCTGCCGATGTTTCAGCAGACCGTGCAGGGCGCCTCGGCCACCAACAGCGGGCTGCTGCTGCTCCCGCTGATGTTCGGCATGCTCGTGGTCTCGCTGGCGGTCGGCCGGGCCATCACGAAGACCGGTCGTTACCGGGCCTTCCCGATCATCGGTGGCGTGGTGATGACCGCCGGCATGGGCCTGCTGACCCGGCTCGACGTCGGCACCAGCAAGATCGAGTCCTCGCTTTACATGATCGTCCTCGGCATCGGCATGGGCTTCCTCATGCAGACCTCGATGCTGATCGCACAGAACAGCGTGGAGCAGAAGGACCTGGGCGCGGCGAGCGGCGCGGCCACCTTCTTCCGCTCCATCGGCGGCTCGTTCGGCATCTCGCTCTTCGGCGCGATCTTCGCCAACCGGCTCGCCGACTCCGCCGCGGGCGCCGCGTTCAGCGGCGGTGGCGGCGACGGCGGCGGGATGGACCTGGAGAAGCTCGGGAAGCTGACCGGCCCGATGCGGGACATCGTCCTCGGCGCCCTGGCCGACGGCATCTCCCACGTCTTCTTCTGGGCGGTGCTCTTCACCGTGGCGGTGCCGGTGCTCGCCTGGTTCATCAAGGAGGTCCCGCTCCGCTCGGCGAACGACGCCCCGCCCGCCGGCGCCACGCCGGAGGACGAGGCCGAAGCCGCCCTCGGCAAGGCCCCCGTCGCCTGACCCACCCTCCGTCGCGGCCACGCCAACCCCCCGGGGTACGGCGGGGCCGCGCCGCATTTCTCCCAGGTCCGCCCGCCGGGCGCGGGCTGTCAGCGGCGGCGGAGTGCGGCGGCGAGGCGGTGCCAGAGGCGGGCCAGGCGGCCCATCCGGCGCGTACCGTCGGCCGGGCCGGCGATCAGGGCGTGGGCCAGGTCGCGGGTGGGCGGGTCGAGGTCGGGGGTGGCCAGGGCCAGGTGGGCCAGGGACACCGCGATCGGCATCCGGCGCTCGCGGGCCACGGCCGCCGCGTCGGCGAGCCGCTCGGCCACCACCCGGGCCACGTCGGGGCGTACGGCCGGGTCCACCCAGGCGGCGGTGACCAGGGCGAAGAGGGCCGCCTCGGTGATCCAGTCCTCCACCCCCCAGACGAGTTCCAGCAGCACCCGGCGGCGGGTGGACCCGGCCCACGGCTCGTCGGTGCGGTGGTGCAGCAGGCCGAGACAGGCCCAGACCTGCACGCACCGCACCCAGAGCGACGGGTCCTGGCCGGCGAGCACCCGGCCCAGCGCGGTGCCCGGCGCCTCGGGCGGGTGCACCAGCAGGCCGAGCAGATCGGCGAGGTCCAGCGTGGCCAGTCCGACCGCCGCGTCGTAGGCGGCCGGCGGATGGGGCCAGGCCGGGTGGGCGAGCTGCCGGATCCGTTCCGCCGCCGCCGCCGACGGGGCGGGCAGGGTGGGCGCGGCGGTGGTGCCCTCGTACCGCCAGAGCTGGCAGGTGGTGGCCCGACGGGGTTCCCGCGGGTCCGGGTCGGCCACCGCGGCCACCTCCACGTCCAGCCCCGGCACGGCCGCGGCCGCGGTCCGCATGGCGCTCGGCGGTTCCAGCGCGTCGAGGCGTACGGCGACCCGGACGGCACCCTCGGCGGCGAGGGCCTGGCGCAGCGCGTCCAGCACCGGCCCACCGGCCGGGGTCACCTGCCCGAGCCACGGGCGGCTGCGGCAGCACTCGGCCAGGTCGCCGTGCTCGTGGGTGTCGTCGGGGTGGTCGCGGACGAAGTCGGCGAGCGCCACCAGGTGGGCGACGTCCTCGTCGCGCTGGAAGCGCAGCCGGTGCGCGGTGTGCACCGCGCAGTCGAAGCTGGGATCGCGGGCCAACGCCCGGTCGATCCAGTCCAGCGCCTCGTCGAGCCGACCGTTGTCGGCGAGGGTGCCGGCGATGTCCGCGTAGACCGCGAGGTCGTCGGGGTCGTGCCGGACGGCCCGGCCGAGCGCGGCGAGGGCGTCCCGGGTGCGACCGGCGCTGCGGTAGGCGTACCCGAGCCAGACCTCGCCGAGCTTGGTGGACTGTGCGCGTACCCCCCGGGCGGCCCAGGTGACGGCGAGGGCGACCTCGCCGACGCGCCGGGCCAGCGCGGACGCCGCGCCGAGCAGCAGCGGGTGGCCGGGGTGCACGGTGACCGCGTTGCGGGCCAGCGCGAGGTACGGCCGCAGCGGGTCGCGCAGCCGGCGGGGAACCGGGTCGGGCACCGCCGCGCAGATCTGCATGAGGATTCGGGCGGCGCGCTCGGGGTCGAGGCGCTCGGGCAGTTCGGGCGCGGTCACCCAGGGCACGCCGGCCCAGTCGGCGCCGGGCGCGTAGCCGGTGGCCGCGGCCAGCAGGTCGAGCCCCTCGGCGGGGCGCCCGGCGGCGGCGAGCAGGTGGGCGCGGGCCACCACCGCACCGACGAAGGCGTGGTGGCCGAGCGGGAAGAGTTCCAGGTCGCCGCCGCTGGCCGCGTTCACCCGGGCCAGCGTCTCGTGCACCTCGGGGAGGGTCGGGGCCTGCACCAGGGCGGCGGCGACGTGACCGGCGGCGTGCGCCAGGTCCCCCTCGTCCAGCGCCAGCCGGGCGAGCGCGAGCTCCTCCGCGGCGGAGAGCGCGGCGTCCTCGGGCACGGGGTCCTCTCGGTGGTCTTCCGTCAGCCGGGCAAGCCTAGGCGATCAAGGATCGAGATGGTGATCCACTGCGCACTACTGCTCGTTCCATTGCTCGTTGCCGTCGAAAGATGCAAGACTGAGCACGATTCGCGCGGGGAACGCGCAGGAAGGGGTCTCAGGTGACGCGTCCAGGGGCCGGCATGGCCGCCGACATCGACGAGCAGCCGGGTGGCTACGACCGACTGCTCTCCGCCGAGCACGCCGGTGCGATCGCCCGGGTCGCGGCGGTGATCGCCGAGCGCCGGCCCCGCCACGTGGTCTTCACCGCCCGGGGCACCTCCGACCACGCCGCCCTCTACGCGGCCTACCTGAGCGAGATCCGGCTCGGCCTGCCCGCCGGCCTCGCCTCGCCCAGCGCGGTCACCGTCTACGGCGCCCGGCCCGACCTCTCCGACGCCCTGGTGGTCGGGGTCAGCCAGAGCGGCGGCTCGCCCGACCTGGCCGAGGTGCTGCGGGTCGCCCGGGCCTCCGGCGCGCTCACCCTCGCCGTCACCAACAACCCCGACTCGCCGCTGGTGGCCACCGCCGAGCTGAGCATCGACATCGCCGCCGGGCACGAGCGGGCGGTGGCCGCCACCAAGACGTACACCGCCGAGCTGCTCGCGTTGCTGATGCTGGTCGAGGGCGTGCGGGCCGGCGACGGCGTGCTCCCCGCCGAGGAGCAGGCCGCCCTCGCCCGCCTGCCCGAGCTGGCCGAACGCACCCTGGCCGACGACACCCCGGCCCGCCTCGCCCCGCGCTACCGGTTCGCCGGCCAGCTCGTCACCACCGGCCGGGGATACGCGTACCCGACCGCCCGGGAGGCCGCGCTCAAGCTGATGGAAACCTCCTACCTGCCCGCGCTCGCCTTCTCCGGCGCCGACCTGCTGCACGGCCCGCTCGCCATGACCGACCCGGACGTGCCGGTGCTCGCCGTGGTCGGCGCCGGCCCGGGCGGGCAGTCGATGCGCGAGGTGCTGCCCCGGCTCGGCGAGCGCCGGGCCGACGTGGTGGTGGTCGGCTCCGCCGACGTCGAGGCGACCGCCCGGATGGCGGTCCCCGAGGTCGACGAGCGGTACGCCCCGCTGCTCGACATCCTCCCGCTCCAGCGGCTCGCGCTCTCCCTCGCGCTGGCCCGCGGCGAGGACCCGGACGCCCCGCGCGGCTTGAAAAAGGTCACGGCGACGATGTGAGGCCCGGCGTGGCACTCTGTTCAGCGTGTCCACGCTGCGCGACCTCGCCGAGGAGCACACCCAGCTCCGGCCGGCCGACATCGACCACCTGCACCGGATCGCCGGCGACTGGCAGCTCCTCTCCGACCTGTCCTTCGCCGACCTGCTGCTGTGGGTGCCGGTGGACGGCGACGGCACGTTCCTCTGCGTGGCCCAGGTCCGCCCGACGACCGCCCCGACCGCGTACCTCGACGACCAGGTCGGGCGGATCGTCGGCGGGCCCGAGGTGGCGCACCTGGAGGTCGCGCACCGGCAGGGCCGGATCTGGCGGGAGGGCGATCCGGTCTGGTACGGCGACGTCCCGGCCCGGCACGAGGCGATCCCGGTCCGGCTGCGCGGCGTCGACGGGGAGTCCGGCGAGGTCATCGCCGTGGTCGGCCGGGACACCAACCTGTCCACCGCGCGGACGCCCAGCCAGCTCGAACTGAACTACCTGACCACCGCCGACGACCTGGCCCAGATGATCGCCGACGGCACCTTCCCGCCGCCCCGGCACCCGGGCGAGACCACCTCCGCGCCTCGGGTCGGCGACGGCCTGGTCCGGCTCGACGCCAACGGCAAGGTCACCTACGCCAGCCCGAACGCGCAGTCCGCGTACCGCCGGCTCGGCTACGCCTCCCACCTGGTGGGGGAGGACCTGGCCGAGCTGCACCGCCGGCTGGCCAGTGACCCGCTCGAAGGCACCGACGCCGGCAACGCGGTGCTGGCCGCGCTGCGCGGCGAGGCGCCGCCCCGGCGGGAGATCGACGCCCGGGGCGCCACCATGCTGACCCGGGCGCTGCCGCTGATGCCGGCCGGCGTGCCGATCGGCGCGCTGGTGCTGGTCCGCGACGTCACCGAGGTACGCCGCCGCGACCGCGCCCTGATCACCAAGGACGCCACCATCCGGGAGATCCACCACCGGGTGAAGAACAACCTGCAGACGGTGGCGGCGCTGCTGCGCCTCCAGGCCCGCCGGGTCGCCATGCCGGAGGCCCGGGTCGCCCTGGAGGAGTCGGTACGCCGGGTCGCCTCCATCGCCCTGGTCCACGAGACCCTCTCCCTGTCCAGCGACGAGGCGGTCGAGTTCGACGGCATCGTCGACCGGGTGGCCAGCGCGGCCACCGAGGTCGCGGCCACCGAGGTGAGCGTCGGGATGCGCCGGCAGGGCAGCTTCGGCGTACTGCCCGCCGAGATCGCCACCTCGCTGGTGATGATCCTCAACGAGCTGCTGCTCAACGCCGTCGAGCACGGCTTCCCGCCGGCCGGGGAGGAGGCTGCGGCCCGGGCCGAGGGCGCGGCGGAGCCGGAGGTGGTGGTCTCCGCGCACCGGTTCCGCAAGCAGCTGCACGTCTCCGTCGCCGACAACGGGCGCGGCCTGCCCGAGCAGTTCGACGCCGAACGGGGCGGCAACCTGGGCCTGCAGATCGTCCGGGCGCTGGTCACCGGGGAGCTGCGCGGCAGCATCGAGCTGCGCAACGGCGCGGCCGGCGGCACCGAGGCGGTGCTGGTGCTGCCGCTGGCCAAGGCCTGATGAGCGCCGGCTGGCCATCCGCCCTCCGGTTGAAAATGAGCCGCTGTTCAGGCCGATGTGAGCAAGCCCTCCGGGTGGTTCCGGCTACCGCGCGGCTTTCGATCAATTTCGACGCATTGACACCTTGCGTGAGACTGCATAACTTTGGCACGACCATCAAGCAGACACGGCCGACGTTCGCCGTGCCCGGCTTCCTGGACGCGTCAGGCGAACCCTCGCCGGCACCACCGGAGGAGGGCGTGCTGCTTGACTAGCGGGGAGACGGGAATGACTTCACCACCTGCGATCGAGCCGGTTACCGTGCCGGATCCGACCGCGGAGTTCCGGGTGCCGCACCAGTTCGCGCGCTGGACGCCCCGCCGGGTCGGCCAGGGGGTGAACCGGCCGGCGTACGCGGTGGTGCCGCTCCCGCCCACCGACGAGGAGCTCTTCTCCTACCGGAAGCGTCGCCTGGCCGGGCTGATGCTGCCGTCGCTGGTCAGCTTCGGCTGCCTGATCACCAGCCAGGTGCTCTTCGTCCGGCTCACCCCGTGGCTGTGGCTGCTCGCACCGATGCTGGCGTTCACCGTCGTCTACTACCTCATCTCGTTGGCCGTGAACCTCTTCACGCCCGGCTTCGACATGGCGCGCCACCAGGAGCTGGTGCGCAACTGGCGGCCGTCCCGGTACCCGAGCGTCGACGTCTTCCTGCCGGTCTGCGGCGAGCCGCCGCACGTGCTGCGCAACACCTGGGAGCACGTCCGGGCGATGAGCCAGCACTACCGGGGCGACGTGACCGTCTACATCCTCGACGACTCGCCCAGCGAGGCGATGGAGCGGACCGCCCTCGCCTTCGGCTTCGTCTACCAGCGCCGACCCAACCGCGGCTGGTTCAAGAAGGCCGGCAACATGCGCTACGCCTTCGAGCGCACCATGAGCGACTTCATCCTGGTGCTCGACGCCGACTTCGTGCCGCGCAAGGACATGCTCGACCAGATGCTGCCCTGGTTCGACGCCGAGCCCCGGGCGGGCATCGTGCAGTCGCCGCAGTACTTCCGGGTGCACCTGGGGCAGACCTGGGTCGAGCGCGGCGCGGGCGCCGTGCAGGAGCTCTTCTACCGCTCGGTGCAGGTGTCCCGGCAGGCGCACGACTCGGCGATCTGCGTCGGCAGCTGCGCCATCTACCGGCGGGACGCGCTCTTCTCCATCGGCGGCTCCACCCTGATCGAGCACTCCGAGGACGTGCACACCGGGTTCGACCTGCGGATGAAGGGCTGGAACCTGCGCTACATCCCGGTCGTGCTGGCCGCCGGGTTATGTCCGTCCGACGTGGACTCGTTCTTCACCCAGCAGTACCGCTGGTGCGCCGGCTCGATGAGCCTGCTCGGTTCGAAGAAGTTCTGGCAGACCAAGCTGAAGCTGCGCGCCCGGCTGAGCTACATCTCCGGCTTCTGCTACTACCTGCACACCGGGCTGTTCACCTTCGTCGCGCCGATCATCCCGGTGCTGATGCTGACCGCGTTCGCGCACGAGATCGCCCTGGCCAACTACCTGCTCATCGTGCCCAGCGTCATCTACAACATGATCATCTTCCCGCTCTGGCACCGGAACCGGTACCAGCTGGAGAGCTGGACGGTCAAGATGATCTACGGCTGGGCGCACGCGTTCGCGATCATCGACATCATCCGCGGCCGGCGGATGGGCTGGCAGCCGACCGGCGGCACCGCCAAGAAGAGCAAGACCAAGCGGCTCTGGACCGGCATGAAGTACTGGACCGCCGGCACCGGCCTGGTCTGGGCCGGCGTCGCCGCCTGGCGGATGCTGGTCGAGCCCGACCCGATGGTCTTCGCCCCGGCCTTCCTCAGCGCGGTCTTCTACCTCGCCATCGTGGGGCAGGCGCTGCTGGTCAAGCCCGAGAAGGACGTCGAGGTCGTGCGGTGAGAACCAAGTACCTGATCACCTTTTTGGCGGTGCTGGCGCTGGCCTTCACCGAGCTCGCCGTTCTCCGCAAGGTGGACATCAAGGTCAACTCGGGGGTGACCGGCGGGCCGGGCGGCGTCGCCAGTCCCGTCGAGGAGCAGGTGCCGGCGTACGACGTCACGGCGCTGAAGTCCCCCGCCGGCAAGTACCTCGGGGTGACCGTGGAGGGCGGCGCGGAGATGGGCCGGATCCGGGGGTTCGCCGACGAGATCGGCAAGACCCCGAACCTGGTGGCGATCTTCGAGAGCTTCGACGACAAGTTCGCCGCCAGCGAGGTCCGCGAACTGCACCAGTACGGAGCGCTGGCGGTCATCCGGTGGGAGCCGTACGAGGTGCCGCTGCGCGACATCGCCGCCGGCAAGCACGACGCGTACGTGAAGGAGTTCGCCGCCGCGGTGCGGATGCTGAACCTGCCGATCGCGCTCACCTTCGCGCATGAGATGAACGGGCACTGGTACTCCTGGGGCACCAAGAAGACCACCGCCGCCGAGTACGTGGCCGCCTGGCGGCACCTGCACGAGATCTTCGAGCAGCAGGGCGCCACCAACGTGATCTGGACCTGGACCCCGAACGTCATCAACTACCTGCGCAAGGTCAGCATCAAGGCGCTCTACCCGGGTGACGCGTACGTGGACTGGGTCGGCATGGACGGCTACTACACGGTCCGGGGGCAGAAGACGTTCAAGGACCTCTTCAACCCGACCATCAAGGAGATCCGGACCTTCACCCGCCGGCCACTGCTGATCGTGGAGACCGGGTGCGAGCCGGCCGCCGGCCGACCTGCCCAGATCGCCGACCTGCTCAGCAACGTGGCGCGCCGGAAGGACATGGTCGGGGTGGCCTACTTCAACATCAACGGCTCCGGCAAGTGGAACATCGACCGGGACCAGAGCGCGCTGTCGTCGTTCAAGCGGGCCGCCGCCAAGGACGTCTTCGGCTTCGACATCAGGACCGCGAAGTGACCGCGCCGGCGGTCCAGTGGGTCGGGCGGCCGACCGCGGCCGAGGTCAGGGCGACGGTCGGCGCCACCGCGGCCGCGCCGGCGGCCCGGGGCGGCTGGTGGGCCCTGCTGCCGGCCGTGGTCGCGCTCGGCCTTGGCTGGTGGCGGCTGGACGCCCGGGACCTGTGGAACGACGAGCTGGTCACCTGGCACGCCACCTCGCTCTCGGTCGAGCAGTTCCGCATGATGATCGGCAACATCGACCTGGTCCACGCCTTCTACTACCTGATCATGGCGGCCGTGACGGCGGTGGGCGGCGACTCCCTGATCGCCCTGCGGCTGCCCTCGGTGCTGGCCATCGGGGCCAGCGCCGGACTGATCGCCCTGATCGGCCGGCGCCTCTTCGGCACCCCGGTCGGCGTGCTCGCCGGACTGTTCTTCGCCCTGCTGCCGACCGTCTCCCGCTACGCCCAGGAGGCCCGGTCGTATGCGCTGGTCACCCTGGCCGCGGTCGCCGCGACCTGGCTCTTCCTCCGCGCGGTCGACCGGCCGTCGCGGGGACGCTGGTGGGCGTACGCGGTGCTGCTGGTGGTGGTCGGCTGGCTGCACTTCGTCGCGCTGCTGGTGGGGGCGGCGCACCTGCTCTACCTGTGGCGGGCCGTGCCCGGGGAAGAGCCGCGCTGGCGGTGGTCGGCCTCGGTCGGCATCGCCGGGCTCTTCATCCTGCCGCTGTTGCTGCTCGCCGGGCGGCAGTCCGGCCAGATCTCCTGGGTGAAGAACGACGGAAACGCCGTGCTCCGCTTCCTGGAGAACCTGACCGGCACGCTGCCGGTCCTGGCGGCCGTCGCGCTGCTCGCGCTCCTCGCGGTGGCGGTGGCCGGCCGGGAGCGGCGGCCGGCCGCCCTGATGCTGGTGGTCTGGGCCCTGCTGCCGCCGGTGACGGGCTACCTGACCTTCGCCTGGCTGCACCTGTTCCTGGCCCGCTACTTCCTCTTCACCGTGCCCGCCTGGGCGCTGCTGGCCGCGTTCGGCGTGTGCCGGACGATCCAGCTGCTCACCCGGGGGCGGATGCCGGCGGCCTGGCTGGTCGGGGCGCTGATCCTGGTGCCCGCGCTGGCCTGGCAGACCATGCCGGCGCAGGAGAAGGTGCGGTCCAACGACGCCGACGGCCAGCCGCACTACCTGGACGCGGTCCGCTACCTCGGGCAGCAGGCGAAGCCGGGCGACGGGGTGGCCTTCAACGACGGCTTCGGCGGCTCCAGCGACGTGGCGCGCAAGGCCACCAACTACGGGCTGCGGGACCAGCTCCAGCCGCGGGACGTCTTCGCCGACGTCCCGGCCCGGGACACCGGCTGGCTGACCGCCCGGGAGTGCAAGAACCCGGCCCTCTGCCTCGGGGACACGAAGCGGCTCTGGCTGGTCGAGACCGGACACCTCAACGACCCGCTGGCCGGGCTGCCGCCGGCGCGGGAGGCGCTGCTGCGGCAGAAGTTCCTGATCAAGCACGTCGAGCGGTTCGACCGGGTCCGGGTGGTCCTGCTCGAACGGAAGCCGGCCTGACCGGGGCCGTGGCGCTGCTCAACCCCGCCGGACGAGCAGCGCCACGGTCACCCCGGCCCGGGGCTGGACCAACGCCACGGTGAAGGCGTCCCGCAGGGCGGCCCCCTTGGCGCCGCCGACCGCGGCCAGCGGATCGCCCCGGCGCCCGGACACCACCAGCCAGACCCGCCGCACGCCGGCCAGGCACTCGGCCGGCCGGTCGCACTCGCTCGCCCAGAGGTCCGCGCGCTGCCGCTCGTCGCGCACCACCAGCACGTCGCGGGGCTCCCGCGACCCCAGGTGGTACGCCACCCCGAGGTCCAGGAAGAGCCAGCTGTGCCGGGGCGAGAAGACGATCGCGTCGCCGGGCTGTTCGTGATCGGCGATGACCCGGGCCGCGCCCGCGTAGTCGACGGGGGCGCTGCGCGGCCACTCGTGGGTGTGGCGCAGCGCCGCCTGGTCGGGCAGGCCGAGCAGGCCGGCCAGGGTCACCACGGCGAGCGCCGGCGCCAGCCGTACGCCGGCCAGCGCCGCACCGGCCAGCAGGCAGCCGAACGGGACGGTGAAGACCAGGTACCGGGTCACCCAGAGCGGCAGTACCGTGCCGGCGGCGAAGAGCAGCAGCGCCGGCAGCAGGATGGCGGCGCCCGGCAGCAGCGCCCGCCGGCCGAGCCGTCCCGCCCCGAGCGCGGCGAGGCCGAACAGCAGACCGCCGACCACCCCGCTCTGCGCCACGCCCCCGGGCAGCGCCGCCAGGTCGGGCAGGCGGGCGAGGTCCACCCAGTCGAGCTGCCGGGACCGCTGCCCCCGGGCCTCCAGCACCAGCGGGGTGACCAGGACGGCGGCTGGCAGCACCGCCAGCAGCCAGCGCCAGAGCAGTCCCCGGCTCCCACCCGGCCCGCCGCGCGGCGCGCCCGGGGCCGCGGTCGCCCGCCCGTGGTCGGCCGGGAGGTCCGGAGCGGTGGGCTCGCCCGTCGTCGGCCGCTCGGGCCGCTCGCCGTCCGGCCCGTCGACGCCGGCCGCCGCCGGGCCGCGCCCCGTGGCGAGCAGCACCACGAGTCCGTGGGCGGCGAGCAGGGTGAGGGCGATCAGGTGGATCAGCCCGAGGGCGGCGACGGCGAGGGCGTACCCGGTCCAACGCCGCCAGCCCGGCCGGCGCAGCGCCCCGACCAGCGCCAGCGTGGCGAGCACGGCGAGCAGGGTCGCGAGGGCGTACGGGCGGGCCTCCTGGCCGTACCGGGAGGTGCCGGGGAGCAGGGCGAAGAGCAGGCCGGCGAGGAGCCCGGCCCGGGCGCCGGCCAGTCGCGCGCCGAGCCGGGCGGTGAGTCCGGCGGCCGCGGCCATGGCCAGCGCGGACGGCAGCCGCAGCGCGGTCGGCGAGGTCCCCGCCAGCGCCGTCCACCCGTGCATGACCAGGTAGTAGGGGCCGGTCGCGGCGTCGATGGTGCCGGCCAGCCGGGCTAGGTCACCGACCGGCCGGGTGGCCGCGCTCCAGCTCGCCAGCTCGTCCCGCCAGAGCTGGGCCTGGCCGATCCCGGTAAGGGTGATCGCCAGGGTGAGCAGGGTCGGTGCCGCCCAGACCAGCCACGCCGGGCGATCGCCGGTCGGTCCGGAATCCGACGCTCCGCTCACCTTCGCAGCGTCACACACCGCCGTCGGGCGGGTCCGCCGATTCGCGGTGCCGGCCAGCCGACGCTGCCGCAGGGTGCGGAACAGCGTCGATGTGGTCGGGGCGGCCCGTGATGTGGGATCACACCTTCGGCTGGTGGTCGGCCCCTGCGGGGTGTGGCAGCATATGGCCCATGACCGCCGCTGTCGTCCGCCGCTTCGTGGCCCGTCGCCACGTCGACTACGGCCGCGTGCGCAGCGCGATCTGTCCGGCCCACTGACGACGCCCGACCCATCCGTCTCGGGCGCGCTCCGCGCCGGCCGTCACCGACACCGCCGTCCACGGCCCTCACCAGGGCCGGCCGTCGCGTTTGCGTAACCAGGCACAGCAGACAACGGAGGACGCCGCGATGGCGGTCAGCAGCACCCCCACCCGGTCCGAGACCCCGCCCGCCGCGCGGGCGACCCGCCGTGCCCGTGGTGAGGGGCAGTGGGCGCTCGGGCACCGCGAGCCGCTCAACCCCAACGAGCGGATCAAGAAGGACGACGACCCGCTCAACGTGCGGGCCCGGATCGAGAACATCTACGCGCAGCGGGGCTTCGCCTCCATCGACCCGCAGGACCTGCGCGGCCGGTTCCGCTGGTGGGGCCTCTACACCCAGCGCAAGGCCGGCATCGACGGCGGGCGCACCGCCGTGCTGGAGCCGCACGAGCTGGAGGACGAGTTCTTCATGCTCCGGGTGCGGGTGGACGGCGGGGAACTGAGCCTGGCCCAGCTCCGGGTGATCGCCGGCATCTCCCGGGAGTTCGCCCGGGACACCGCCGACATCACCGACCGGCAGAACATCCAGTTCCACTGGATCCGGGTCGAGGACGTGCCGGAGATCTGGCGCCGGCTGGAGGCGGTCGGGCTGCAGACCACCGAGGCGTGCGGCGACTGCCCGCGGGTCGTGCTGGGCAGCCCGGTCGCCGGGGTGGCCCGGGACGAGGTGCTCGACCCGACGCCGGCGATCGACGAGATCGTCCGCCGATACGTGGGCGACCAGCGGTTCTCCAACCTGCCCCGCAAGTTCAAGACCTCGATCTCGTGGCTGGTCGACACCCCGTACGAGGCGAACGACATCGCGTTCCTCGGCGTCGAGCACCCGGAGCACGGCCCCGGCTTCGACCTCTGGGTCGGTGGCGGCCTCTCCACCAACCCGATGCTCGCCAAGCGGCTCGGCGTCTGGGTGCCGCTGGCCGAGGTGCCGGACGTCTGGGCGGGCGTGGTCGGCATCTTCCGGGACTACGGCTACCGCCGGCTGCGCAACCGGGCCCGGTTGAAGTTCCTGGTCGCCGACTGGGGCGTGGCGAAGTTCCGCGAGGTGCTGGAGAAGGAGTACCTGGGCCGGACGCTGCTCGACGGGCCGGTCGCGGCGCTGCCGGCGAAGCCGGTCGACCACATCGGCGTGCACCCGCAGAGGGACGGGCGCAACTACGTCGGCGCCGCCCCGGTGGTGGGTCGGGTCTCGGGCCCGCAGCTCGCCCGGCTCGCCGACGTGGTGGAGGCACACGGCAGCGGCCGGGTCCGGCTCACCCCGTACCAGAAGCTGCTGGTGCTGGATGTGGCGCCGGAGCGGACCGACTCGCTGGTGGCGCAGCTGCGGACGATCGGCCTGGAGGCCCGGCCGTCGGCCTGGCGGCGCGGCACCATGGCCTGCACCGGCATCGAGTTCTGCAAGCTCGCCATCGTGGAGACCAAGCGGCGCGGCGAGGAGCTGGTGGCCCGGCTGGAGGAGCGGCTGCGCGACTTCGACGCCGACATCTCCATCCACCTCAACGGCTGCCCGAACGCCTGCGCCCGGACCCAGGTCGCCGACATCGGGCTCAAGGGCCAGCTCGTGGTGGGTCCGGACGGCCGCCAGGTGGAGGGCTTCCAGGTGCATCTCGGCGGCGGCCTCGGCATGGCCCAGGGGCAGACCGCCGGCTTCGGCCGCAAGCTGCGCGGCCTGAAGACCACCGCCGAGGAGCTTCCGGAGTACGTGGAACGACTGGCCCGCCGCTACCTGGCCGGCCGGACCGAGGGCGAGACGTTCGCCAACTGGGTGATCAGGGTCGACGAGGAGGAACTGCGATGAGCGAAAGCCGATCCGTACCTCTCTACTGCCCGTACTGCGGGGAGGAGGACCTGCGGCCGAGCGAGGCCGGGCACGGCGCCTGGGAGTGCCACGCCTGCGCGCGGGTCTTCACCGTGAAGTTCACCGGCCTGCTCTCCCGGGCGGTGACCCGGTGAGCGGGCTGGTCTCCGCCGCCGGCCTGGGTCTGGTCGGGCTGGGCGGCCCGACGCCCGCCGACCCGGATCGGCGGGACCCGGAGGAGCTGCGCGCGCTGGCCGAGGCGGCCGGCCGGGAGCTGGAGGGCGCCCCGGCGCTGGAGATCGCCCGCTGGGCCGCGGAGACCTTCGGCGACCGGTTCTGCGTGACCAGCTCGATGGCCGACGGCGTGCTGGCACACCTGGTCTCCCGGGTCGCGCCCGGCGTCGACGTGGTCTTCCTGGACACCGGGCTGCATTTCCCGGAGACGCTCAAGGTCCGCGACGAGGTGGCCCGCCGGCTGCCGGTGAACGTGCGCTCGATCCGCCCCCGGATCACCGTCGGGCAGCAGGACGGCCAGTACGGTCCGCGCCTGTTCAACCGCTCCCCGGACGAGTGCTGCCAGCTGCGCAAGGTGGAGCCGCTGGAGCGGGCGCTGACCGGGTACGACGCCTGGGCCGCCGGGTTGCGCCGGGACGAGTCCCCCACCCGGGCCAACACCCCGGTGGTCGCCTTCGACCCCCGGCGCGGCAAGGTCAAGGTGAACCCGATCGCCGCCTGGACCCAGCGGGACGTGGACGCCTACGTCGCCCGCTACGACATCCCGGTCAACGAGCTGTTCAGCCGCGGCTACGGCTCGATCGGCTGCTGGCCCTGCACCCGCCGGACGAAGGCGGGGGAGGACCCGCGGGCGGGCCGGTGGGCCATGTTCGAGAAGACCGAGTGCGGCCTGCACACCTGACCGCCCCACCGGTGGTGCTGGTCGCGCACGGCAGTCGTGACCCGCGGGCGGCCGAGGCGACGCGGGCGCTGACCCGGGCCGTGGCGGCCGCCCGCCCGGGCACGCCGGTGCTGCCGAGCTGGCTGGACCACACCGAGCCGGGGCCGGCCGCCGTGCTGCGGGACCTCGCCGCCGCCGGCCGGGACCGCGCGGTGCTGGTGCCGCTGCTGCTGACCGCCGCCTACCACCGGAGGGTGGACATCCCGGCCGCGGTGGCCGCCGCCCGCGGGGCGGGCGCGCCGATCGAGGTACGGGTCACCGACGTGCTGGGCCCGGCGGACGGGGTCGTGGACGCCGGGCTGCTGGCCGGGTTGCGGCGCCGGCTGGCGGAGGCGGAACCCGGCGGGTACGACGGACTGGTGCTGGCCGCCGCCGGTACCCGGGATCCGCGGGCGCGCGGCTCGGTCGGCCGGGTGGCCGCGGTCCTCGGCGCCGAGCTGGGTGTCCGCTGCCGGGTGTCGTACGCCTCGGCGGCGCCGCCGGGGGCGGGCGTCGCGGTGGCGAAGCTGCGCGCGGGCGGGGCCCGCCGGGTTGCGGTGGTGGCCTACTTCCTGGCGCCGGGCCTGTTCCATGACGGCGTGGTGGCCGGGGCGGCGGAGGCCGGCGCGGTGGCGGTCGCCGACCCGCTCACCGACCTGCCCGAGCTCGCCGAGCTGGTGCTGCGCCGGGTGGACGCCGCCGTGGCGGGCTGGTGCGGCCCGGTGGCGGGTTCGCGGTGACGAGCGTCGCCGCCGCCCCGGTGATCAAGGACGACGGCGACGGGGTAGTCGGGGAGCCATGGACAGCAGAACGCCCCGGCGGGATGACCCGGCCGGGGCGTGTAGCTGCGGTGCGATCAGGCGGAGTGAGCGCGCAGCACCCGGAGCCCGCCGCGGCGCTTCACCGCGCGGCGCTCCTCCTCGCTCATCCCGCCCCAGACGCCGGCGTCCTGACCGGACTCCAGCGCCCACTGCAGGCACTGGTCGGTCACCGGGCAGCGCCGGCAGACGGCCTTGGCCTGTTCCACCTGCAGGAGGGCCGGGCCGGACGTCCCGATCGGGAAGAACAGCTCCGGGTCCTCGTCGCGGCAGACGGCATCGTGGCGCCAGTCCATGGCGGCAACACTCCTCATTCTTAAGTGGGTGGCCAATAACGCTTGGTTGCTATTCCTATATGCATCCGCATTGCCGATCGGTGACGGTAAGCAGCCATCAATTCGGCGCTGCGTGAGCAGGCTGCGGGGCCCCGGGACCTGCTGGAACAGCTCAACCTGCCGAGCATATCCAGGCAATGTCCCGGTAACACGAGTTCGCTTGTGAATACTTTCACGAACTGCCGCGATGTCAAGGGTGGCGCTCGGAAAAACTCCGAACAGTGAGCGGGCTCACCACCCTTTTGTCCGGGTTTCAGAGCGCTCTGGTTACCCGGCGTGCCACAGTCGAGGATCAATGTAGTACGGTCTGCGTGACGTTGCTGACATTTCCGGCACCTGCCCCTCGTGTGTCGCGGCACCGCACCGGGCGTGCGATGAGTCCCGCGTCAACCGACGGCAGTACCCGAGACCTAGCAGATTACTCTCAGTGCGGCCGGAACGGATGTGAATCTGACTTTCTCCCGCTCGCCAAGGTAGTCCCCGTCGAGCTGGAACGCCTGCGGACGGGCCGAGAGCAGGGTGAACTCCGCGACGTCGTGCAGCCGGAGCACCTGCTTGCCGTGCGGATCGGGATCCCGGGAGAAGAACTGGGTGACCGTACGTGCCGTGCTCGCCACCTTGAGCTGCCGGATCGCCAGCACGTCCAGCCCGAGGTCGAAGGACGCCTCCGGGTTCGGGTTGATCTCCCGTTCGCCCAGGTACGTCCACGGCGCGGTGTTCTGGATGATGGCCGTGGCCAGTTCGGTCTCCGCCGCCTCTCCCGGGCGCTCCAGGGTGATCGACGGATGCCGCCGGTCCGAGCCGACGAAGTACTGGCTCACCGTGGCGCGGAAGTAGAGCGTCGGAGTGGAGACGCGGCCCCGCTTGCGGGCCCGCTCCACCCGCTGGATGACGGCCGCGTCGATGCCGAAGCCGGCGCAGAAGGTGAAGTAGCGGTCGTCCGCCCGGCCGAGCCCGATGGTCCGTGACCGACCGAGGCGCAGCCCCTCCAGGATCATGCTGGTCCCGTCCGCCCACTCCCGGGGCAGGCCCAGTGCGCGGGCGAAGACGTTGGTCGAGCCGCCCGGGACGGTGGCCAGCGCCGGCAGTCGTTCCGCCGTGGTCTCCCCGGTGCGGAAGGTCGGCGGCTCGGCCGCCATCAGGCCGTTCACCACCTCGTTGACCGTGCCGTCCCCGCCCAGCGTGACCACCAGGTCGACGCCCTCCTGGGCGGCCTCCCGGGCCAGGTCCATGGCGTGCCCCCGCCGGCGGGTGTACCGCACCGACAGGTCGACTTCGCTGCGCAGCGCCCGGACCAGGACGTCCCGGCTGCGTTCGCTGGTGGTGGTGGCCTTCGGATTGACCACCAGGACGGCGCGCATGGGCGGCACTGTACCGCGCCTACCCACGGGTATCGTGTCGCGCGTGACGATCGACTCCGAGCCGGTCCCCGCCACGCTCCGCTGGGCGGTGCGCCTTTTGCGCGCCCAAGCCGTGGCGCTCGCCCTGGTCGCGGTGTGGCTGATCTGGTCCGACCTCACCTCCGAGGCGCACGACCTGACGACGGCGTTGCTGCTGACGGCGTTCGCGGTCGGCGGCGCGGCGGCGCTCTGGGCGCTGGCCGGTGCGCTGGTCCGTCGGCGGGCCGGTGCCCGGGCCCCGGCCGTCGTGCTCCAGCTCATGTTGCTGCCGGTCGGCTGGTACATGATCCAGGGTGGCCTGCCCTGGCTGGGGCTGCCGCTGATGGTGCTCGGCCTCGGGGTGACCGGGCTGTTGGTGAGCGCGCCGAGCAACCGGGCGCTCGGCTTCGCCGACGGGGCGGACCGTCAGTAGCCGGAGGCGCGGCGGGTGAGCAGGGCGATGGTGGCCCGACCGTCGGCGGCCCGGGCGGACGCCGCGGTGGTCAGCGCGGTGAGCACCTTCCAGGCGAAGGACGACTCGGAGGGCAGCGTGGCGCCCCGGACCGTCGGCACGGTCACCTCGACCGTGAGCGCGTCCTCGGTGACCGCGAACCGGCACTCCAGCTCGGCGTTGCGGGTGGCGATGGCGAGCAGCATGGCGCAGGCCTCGTCGACCGCGATCCGCAGGTCCTCGATCTCGTCGAGGGCGAACTGGAGGCGGGCCGCGAGGCCGGCCGTCGCGGTGCGGAGCACACCCAGGTAGCCGCCGTCGGCGGGCACGGTGAGGTGCACGACGTCGTCGTCGGTCGTCGGCTGGCCGGTCAGTTGAGTCACGCCTCATCCCCCCGGTGCCGGACTCTACCCGGTCAGGCGCGCGGGTGGGTGGGCGCGGCCGTCGCCTGTGCGGCTAGTTCGTGCAGGGCCGGGCCGGCGAGCCGATAGGGCACCCACTCGTCCATCGGGTTCGCCCCGATCCGGGCGTAGAAACGGGCCGCCGGGTTCCAGTTGATCATCCACCAGTCCAGCCGCCGGTAGCCGCGCTCGACACAGATCGCGGCGAGGGTGGCCAGCAGCAGGCGACCCGCGCCGGTGCCCCGGGCGGCCGGGCGGACGTAGAGGTCCTCCAGGTAGATGCCGTGTACGCCCTCCCAGGTGGAGAAGTTGAGGAACCAGAGGGCGAAGCCGATCGGTCGGTCGGTGGCGTCGACCGCGACGTGCCCGTAGAGCGCCGGCGCAGTCGTGAAGAGTGCGGCGGTGAGCTGCTCCTCGGTGAGGTGGCACTGCTCGGGGGCGCGCTCGTAGTCGGCGAGTTCGTGCACCATCGCGACGACGGCCGGCACGTCCTCGGGACGCGCCGGCCGGATCGTCGGTGCCTGGGCGGGCAGGCTCACGCCTGCTTGGTCTCCCAGAAGATCTTCGAGATCTCGTCGATCTTCTGCAGCAGCTGGTCGGCGATGGCCGGGTCGGTCGCCCCCTTGGCGCCGGCGGAGCCCGCGAGCTTGGTGGTCTCGTTGAAGAGCTGGTGCAGGTTCGGGTACTTCTCGAAGTGCTGCGGCTTGAAGTAGTCGGTCCAGAGCACCCAGAGGTGGTGCTTGACCAGCTCGGCCCGCTGCTCCTTGATGATGATCGCCCGGGTGCGGTACTCCGGGTCGGTGTTCGACTGGTACTTCTCGCAGATCATTTTGACCGACTCGGCCTCGATCCGGGCCTGCGCCGGGTCGTACACGCCGCACGGAAGGTCGCAGTGGGCGCTGGCGGTCACACGCGGCGTGAGGATGCGAGGAAGGCGCATCAGGGTCCTCCATGGGATGTTTGCGATGATCGGAGACGACATTACTCCTGGACATGCTCCCCGGCGGGCGAGAGGTGAAACCCCGGTGCGTGCCGCGAACCAGCCCGGCGTGCCGGGGTTGCCCGGGCCGCTGGCGGCGGTGCTGGTCACCGGCCCGTCCATGGTGCCGACGCTGCGGCACGGCGACGCCGTGCTGGTGCGTACCGGGGGGCGGCCGGTGCACCCCGGCGACGTCGTGGTGGCGGTCTTCCGCAGCCGCCCCGACCTGCTCGTGGTCAAGCGCGCGGTCCGGCCGCAGGACGGCGGCTGGTGGCTGCGCGGCGACAACGACCTGGTCACCGACGACTCCCGGGCGTACGGCGTGGCGGACGTGCGCGGCCGGGTGGTGGCCCGGTACTGGCCGCGTCCCGGACTCGTCACGGGGCGGCGGCCACGGATATGACCCCGCTCACATCCGAGCGCCGGATGCCTGACTATGCTCGGAAAGTGCCCGGGTGACCCCCGCACCGCCGCCCCGCTCGCCGCTGACCATGGCGCGCCGAGCCGGCCGGTCCGTCTGCTCGACAGATCCTGGAGTCACCATGTCTTCGTCCACCCCGGACCTCGCTGATCCCGTCTTCCGGCTGCACGCCGGCGGCAAGATGGCCGTCGCCGCCACCGTGCCGCTCACCAGCCGGGAGGACCTCTCCCTCGCGTACACCCCCGGGGTTGCCCGGGTCTGCGAGGCGATCGCCGCCGACCCCGACCTCGCCGACGACTACACCTGGGTGTCGCACACCGTCGCCGTGGTCACCGACGGCTCCGCCGTGCTCGGCCTGGGCAACATCGGGCCGCGCGCGGCGCTGCCGGTGATGGAGGGCAAGGCGGTGCTCTTCAAGCAGTTCGCGGGGGTGGACGCGGTGCCGATCTGCCTGGACACGCAGGACGTGGACGAGATCGTGGCCGCGGTGCGGGCGCTCGCCCCCTCGTTCGGCGGGATCAACCTGGAGGACATCAGCGCCCCGCGCTGCTTCGAGGTGGAGCGCCGGCTGGACGAGGCCCTGCCGATCCCGGTCTTCCACGACGACCAGCACGGCACCGCGATCGTGGTGCTGGCCGCGCTGCGCAACGCGGCGACCCTGCTCAACCGCAAGCTCGGCGACCTGCGGGTGGTGGTCAGCGGGGCCGGCGCGGCCGGCGTCGCGGTGACGAAGATGCTGGTCGCCGGGGGAGTGAACCCGGATCAGGTGGTGGTCTGCGACTCCCGGGGCATCATCGGCCGGCATCGCGAGCTGACCGGGACCAAGGCCGAGCTGGCCGAGACCACCAACGCCGAGGGCCGGCAGGGCGACGTCACCGAGGCGCTGCGCGACGCGGACGTGCTGGTCGGCGTCTCCGGCGGGCAGATCCCCGAGGCGGCGGTGGCCGGGATGGCGCCCGGCGGCATCGTCTTCGCGCTGGCCAACCCCACTCCGGAGGTGCACCCGGAGGTGGCCGCCCGGCACGTCGCGGTGGTCGCCACCGGCCGCAGCGACTACCCCAACCAGATCAACAACGTGCTCGCCTTCCCCGGTGTGTTCCGCGGCGCGCTGGACGCCCGGGCCACCCGGATCACCGACGGGATGAAGGTGGCCGCGGCCGACGCCATCGCCAACGTGGTCGCCGAGTCGCTGACCGCCGAGGCGATCGTGCCCTCGCCGCTGGACCCGCGGGTCGCCCCGGCGGTCGCCGAGGCCGTCGCCGAGGCCGCCCGCCGCGACGGGGTCGCCCGCCGCTGACCGGAAGGAAGGGGCCCTTCTTATCGTGTTTTGCATAGGAAGAGCCCCTTCTTAACGGGCGCTCAGCTTGTTACCGTGCCGATCATGCGTGCTGCCTTCGCCTCGGCCCTGGACGCCGACAACCCGCTCGCCGCGCTCACCGTCGGCGACCGCCCCGAGCCGACCCACCCGCAGGACGACTGGGTCACCGTGCAGGTACGGGCCAGCTCGCTCAACCACCACGACCTCTGGTCGCTGCGCGGGGTCGGCCTCACCGCCGACCAGCTCCCGATGATCCTCGGCTGCGACGCGGTCGGCACCGACCCGGACGGCAACGGGGTGGTCATCTACCCCGTGGTGACCACCCCGGGCGACCCCCGTGGGGTCTCGATCCTCTCCGAGCACTTCCCCGGCACCTTCGCCGAGCGGGTGGCCGTGCCCCGGATGAACCTGCTGCCGCTGCCGGACGGCCTGTCCGCGACCGACGCGGCCTGCCTGCCCACGGCCTGGCTCACCGCGTGGCGCATGCTCACCACCAAGGGCCGGGTCGACGAGGGCGAGTCGGTGCTGGTCCAGGGGGCCGGCGGCGGCGTCGCCACCGCGGCCGTCGCACTCGCCGTCGCGCTCGGCAAGCGGGTGTACGCGACCAGCCGCGACCCCGCCAAGCGGGAGCGGATCAGCGCGCTGGGCGCGACCGCGGTGGAGCCCGGCGCCCGGCTGCCCGAGCGGGTCGACGTGGTGATCGAGACGGTCGGCGCGGCCACCTTCGACCACTCGCTGAAGTCCGCCGCGCCGATGGCCCGGATCGTGGTCTCCGGCGCCACCGCCGGTTACGAGCCCAAGGTCAACCTGCGCCGGGTCTTCGCCATGCAGCTGGCGATCCTGGGCACCTCGATGGGCACCCCGGACGAGCTCACCCAGCTGCTCGCGTTCTGCGCCGAGCACGAGGTGCGCCCGGTGATCGACAGCGTGGTGCCGTTCAGCCGGATCGATGAGGCATTCGCCCGCCTGCACTCCGGCGACGTCTTCGGCAAGGTCGTCATCGACCACACCGCCTGACGGCGTCAGGAAGGGCCCCTGCGCCACCGGAAGCGTCGGGGCGCCTCCCTACAGGTGGTCGTCGAGGGTGGCGAGGCCGCCGCGGGCGGCGTCGGCGGGGAGCCGCTTCTTCGCCGCCGCGTCGCCGTAGAGCGACCAGCGGAGGAACTCGACGGTGGTGTCCTCGACCACCCGCAGCGCCTTCCCGTCGGCGAGCAGGGCCCGGCCGTGGTCGCCCTTCGGCAGGCTGAGCATCGCCTTCGGCCAGGGCACCGCGTCGTAGACCGCCTTGCCGGAGGCGTAGCTCACCACCTCGTCGGCCTCGCCGTGCACGAAGAGCTGCGGCGCGGCCGCCCCGGCGAAGGCGGTGCCGACGCCGAGCGCGGTGCCGGCGAAGACGATGCCGGCGTCCAGCCGCTCGTCCCGCCCGGCGGTGAAGAGCCCGATCGTGGTCACCCCGCCCGCGCTGTGCCCGGCCGCGGCCACCCGGTCCGGGTCCAGCCGGCCGCGCAGTGGGTCACCCGCCCTGCCGTTCAGCGCGAGCACCTGGGTCAGCGCGTACGACACGTCGGCGGGCTGGTTGAGCACGTCGAGCGGGTTGCCGTCGCCGCCGGCCCCGGTGTGCGGGAACTTCGGCGCGGCCACCACGAACCCGGCCGACGCCCAGCGGCTCAGCAGCAGCTGGTAGTCCTCCGGCCGGGCCCCCAGCCCGTGGCTGAACATCACCACCGGGAACCGCCCGGCCGCGGCCGGCGCGGACCGCTCCGGCTCGCCGCCGGCCTCGCCCCGGGCCGGGTACCAGATGGTCACCGGCAGCGGGCGGTCGCCGTCGCGGTTCAGCTTCAACTGGCGTACGCCGACCGCGAAGCTCTCGGCGGGGGCGTGCCCGGCGGCGACGCGCGGTGCCGGCGTGCTCGCCTTCGGCGGCGCGCTCGGCGCGGGCCGCTGCACCGGGGCGGTGCCGCCGGAGCAGCCGGCCAGTCCGGCGGTGAGCAGCGCGGCGGTGACCAGGGCGGTAGGGCGACGGAGCATGAAGACGATTGTGCCTCGCGATCCGGCCCGGCCGGCCGGACATCGGCCCAGGGTGAGCGGATCGGCACACCTCAGCGCGGCGGCCGGGCGAGCCGGCTCTCCCGCAGCCGGGCGAGGTCGGTGGCGTCCTTCGGCCGGCGGGGCCGCTCCGGCATCCAGACCGGGTACATCTCCTTGAACTCGATCTGCGCGGCCACGCTGATCACCGGCGCGGTGAGCGGGCCGAGCCGGCCCGGCGGGCCGGCCAGCATGCCGTCGGGCAGCGGCGTGCCCGCCCACGCCCCGGCGCCGACCACCACCCGGCCCTCGGCGTCCCGGTCCAGGTACGCGAAGCTCAGCTCGACATCGTCGCGGAGCAGGTCGAGCTGCCGTTCGACCGGCATCCGGGGGTCGGGCCGCCAGCCCTGCCCGCCGAGCCGGGCGGCCAGCGGGCCGCCGTCCCGCCGCCAGCAGTACCAGTCGACGTCGACGTGCGGCCGGGTCACCTCGCCGAGGTGGAAGTCCATCGCCCAGCCGCCGCGCAGCCACACCGGGATGCCGGCCGACCCGGCCAGCTCGCCCACCTCACGGATCGCCTCGAGTTGCCGTGCCGCCAGCCCGTCCACCCGGGCGACGCTACCCGTGGCGGGCACCGGCGTGGGGGCTCAGCCGGGCAGGGCGCGCGTGATCAGTGAGGTGGTGCCGGGCAGGCGCGCGTCGGCCGGCAGGCGGCGGAGGGCGGGCCGGTCGTCGTACAGGGTCCAGCGAAGGAAGTCGGTGGTGGTGGCCAGGACCTGGGCGAAGCCGGGACGGCCCGGGGTCAGGTACTCGCCGTGGCCCTGGCCGGGGAGGCTCAGGAAGGCGGCCGGCCCGAGGCTGCGGGCGTACGCGGCCCGGCCGACCGACTCCGGCACGATCGCGTCGGCGGCGCCGTGCACGAACAGCAGCGGCGCGACCGGCCCGGCGAAGCTGCCGGCCAGCCCGCCGCCGGCGATCACGATGCCGGCGCGCAGCCGGGCCGAGTGCCCGGAAGTGAACATGCCGGCCGTGGTGAAACCGCCCGCCGAGTGCCCGGCCGCGGCGATCCGCGCGACGTCCAGATGCCCGGCGAGCGGGTCGGCGGCGCGGGTGTCGAGGCGTACCAGGTGGCGGATGAGCCGCCACCCGTCGGCGGGCTGGTTGCGGACGTCGGCGCGGGTGAAGTCGCGGGCCCGCAGGTTGGTGCGCGGGTAGGTCGGCGCGGCCACCACGAAGCCGGCGGCGGCCCAGCGGGTGGTCAGCGGCGCGTGCAGCTCGGGCAGGCTGCGCAGGCCGTGGCTGTAGATCACCACCGGGAACCGTCCGGCGGCCACCGGGGCGCCCGGCCGGACGACCGGCCCGGCCGACGCCGGGGTGGCGGACTCCGTCGGATACCAGACGGTGACCGGCAGCGGCCGGGCGCCGCCCGGGTCGACGACGATCTGCCGTACCCCGACCGCGTACGCCCGCGGTGGGACGTGCCGGGCGGTGACCGGGGGACCGTCGTCGGTCGCGGCGGTGGCCGGGCCGCAGCCCGCCAGCAGCGCCGTCACCAGCGCGGCGGCCAGCCGCTGCACCCTCACCCTTTCACGGTAGGCACCGGGTGGCCGGCCGGGCCCCGCCGTCCGGACCGGCTGTCGCCGCCACCCGGCCGGCACCCGCCTCCACCGGCCGGACCGGATTGCCGGCGCCGGCCGGGCGGGACCCTGCGGGTGGACAGGCTTCGCTAAGGTCACGCCCATGTCCGACAACTACACCGACCCGAGCGGCAACACGGCGCAGTTCCGCGCCTTCGTCGACTCTCCCGAGCCCGCCGCCGCGGCGCAGACCCCGTCCCGGCTGCCGCTGATCGCCGGCATCGGCGTCGCCGTCGTGGTGGTCGCCCTGATCGCCTGGCTGGTGCTGGGCTGACCGAGCCGGCCGGCGCCGCGCCCGCGCGGCGCCGGATCCGGTGGCTGCCGGCGCTCGGCGGTCTGCTCCTGATGCTGGCCGGTCTCGGTTGGGCCGGGGCGGTCGGGGCCACCAAGTGGCACCTGCACGCCAAGGCCGAACGGCTGCGCGCCGAGGGCGTCCCGGAGCGGGCCACGGTGGGCGACCGGCGGAACACCGTCGGCCGGGGCGGCGGGACCGACACCGTCCAGGTCTGGTACACCCACGGCGGCAGCACCTACTCGACCCGCATCCCCTGCGGGAGCGCGCGCGGCTGCATGGCGGAGCCGCCGGCGGAGATGACCGTCTGGGTAGATCCGGCCCGGCCGGCGGAGTTCGTCGCCGAGAACGGGCACACCGACGACTCGCTGCGCATCTCCAACGCGTGGGCCGGGCTGCCGTTCGGGCTGGTGGTGGCCGCCCTGGGCGCGTGGCTCACGGTGCCCGTCACCAGGCCGGCCGGGCCGGCCACCCGGCGGCTCCCGGTGCGCCGCGGTCCCGGGCCCGACCGTCTCCGGCGCGGCGGCCGGTCGCGGGTGCGGCAGCGTCGCCGGCGCGCCCGCCGCTGACCGGGCGGATCAGGGCCGGGCGGCCAGCATGTCGCGGGTCTCCCGGGCGATCTCGAGCTCCTCGTCGGTGCTGATCACGCTGACCGTGACCGCCGTTCCGGCGGGGGAGATCACCCGGTCGCCGCGGCCCGCGTTGCGCGCCGGATCCACCGCGATGCCGAGCCGCTCCAGACCGGCCAGCGACGCCTCCCGGACCGGCGCGGCGTGCTCGCCCACCCCGGCGGTGAAGGTGACCGCGTCGACCCGCCCGAGCAGCGCGTAGTACGCGCCCACGTAGCCCTTGATCCGGCGGCAGTAGACGTCGAAGGCGAGCCCGGCGGCGGCATCCCCGGAGTCCCGCCGGGCCAGCACCTCGCGCATGTCGTTGGCCCCGGTCAGGCCGAGCAGACCGCTGCGGTGGTTGAGCAGGTCGTCGATCTCGTCCACCCCCATCCCGCCCTCGCGGCGGAGGTGGAAGATGACCGTCGGGTCCAGGTCTCCGCTGCGGGTGCCCATCGCCAGGCCCTCCAGCGGGGACATGCCCATCGAGGTGGCCACGCTCCGCCCGCCCTGGACCGCGCAGGCGCTCGCCCCGTTGCCCAGGTGCAGGGTGATGGTGTTCAGTTCGGCGTACGGCCGGTCCAGCAGTTCCGCCGTGCGGCGCGAGACGTACGCGTGCGAGGTGCCGTGGAAGCCGTAGCGGCGCACGCCGTACCGCTCGGCGGTCTCCCGGTCGATCGCGTACGTGGCGGCGGCCTCGGGCAGCGTGTGGTGGAACGCGGTGTCGAAGACGGCGACCTGTGGGGTGTCCGGCAGCGCCTCCCGGGCCACCCGGATGCCGGCCAGGTTCGCCGGGTTGTGCAGCGGGGCGAGCGGGACGAGGTCCTCGATCGCGGCGAACACCCGGTCGTCGATCAGCGTCGGCGTGCTGAACCTCCGGCCGCCGTGCACCACCCGGTGCCCGACCGCGCTCAGCCCGCCGAGGTCGAGCCGGTCGATGATCTCGCGTACCGCGGTCTCGTGGTCGGCCGGCCCGCCGCCGGGCTCGCCCACCCGCTCGATCTTGCCGTTGTCCCGCACCTCCTCGCCGTCGTACAGCCGGTACTTGACCGACGAGGACCCGCAGTTGAGGACCAGCACCCGGTCGGTCACGCGACCCCCTCCGACGACGCGGCGGCCTGGATGGCGGTGATCGCCACGGTGTTGACGATGTCCGGCACGGTGGCGCCCCGGGACAGGTCGTTGACCGGGCGCCGCAGGCCCTGCATGACCGGGCCGACCGCCACCGCGCCGGCCGAGCGCTGCACCGCCTTGTACGTGTTGTTGCCGGTGTTCAGGTCCGGGAAGATGAACACGGTGGCCCGCCCCGCCACCGGACTGTCCGGCAGCTTGGTGGCCGCGACCCTCGGGTCGATCGCCGCGTCGTACTGGATCGGGCCCTCCACCAGCAGCTCCGGCCGGCGCGACCGGACCACCTTGGTGGCCGCCGCGACCTTTTCCACGTCCGCCCCGAAGCCGGAGTCGCCGGTCGAGTACGACAGCATCGCCACCCGCGGCTCGATGCCGAACCGGGCCGCGGTGTCGGCCGACGAGATGGCGATGTCGGCGAGCTGGGTGGAGTCCGGGTCCGGGTTGACCGCGCAGTCGCCGTAGACGAGCACCCGGTCGGCGAGCAGCATGAAGAAGACGCTGGAGGCCACCGAGACACCGGGCACCGTCCGGATGATCTCGAACGCCGGCCGGATGGTCGCCGCCGTGGTGTGGGTGGCTCCGGAGACCATGCCGCCCGCCCGCCCGGTCTGCACCATCATCGTGCCGAAGTAGTTGGCCTGCGCCACGACGTCGTACGCGAACTCGACCGTCACGCCCCGGTGGGCGCGCAGCTTCGCGTACCCGTCGGCGAACTCGTCCCGCCACTCGCTGGTCACCGGGTCGACCACCTCGGCGTCGCCGATGTCGATGCCCAGCTCCCGGCTGCGCCGGGCGACCTCCTCGGGCCGGCCGAGCAGGGTCAGTTCGGCCACACCCCGGCGCAGCAGGATCTCCGCCGCCCGCAGGATGCGCTCCTCCGTGCCCTCCGGCAGCACCAGCCGGCGGCGCTGCGCCCGGGCCCGGTCGATCAGGTCGTTCTCGAACATCAGCGGGGTGACCCGCGCGGAACGGCTGACCCGCAGGCGGCGGGCCAGGTCGACGGTGTCGACGCAGCGTTCGAAGGCGCCGAGCGCGGCCTCCACCTTGCGCGGGTTCGCCGTGCTGGGCCGGCCCTCGATCCGGCTGGACGCGGCCACCGTGTCGTAGCTGTCGCTGGTCACCGACAGCACGGCCAGGCCGGTGTTCAGCCGTTCGACCAGCCGCATCGCCCGCGGGTCGGGCTGCTCGCCGAGGGTGAGCACCAGCCCGGCCACCGACACCTGCCCGGCCACGTGCGCGGCGCTCGCCGCCACCAGCAGGTCGTCCCGGTCGCCCGGGGTGATCACCAACGCGCCGTCGGTCAGGTGGTCCAGCAGGGTGGGCACGTGCGCCGCACCCACCACGTAGTCGAGCACGTCCCGGTCGAGCGCGGCGTCGTCGCCGGCGAGCAGGGTGGCGCCGAGCGCCGCCGCCACCTCGGCCACCGTCGGCGCCGACACGGCCGGCACCTCCGGGATCGCGTACGCGGGCACCGGCAGCTCGGGCAGGGTCAGCGGCCCGGGCACCCGGTTCGCGACCACCGCGATCACCGTCGCGCCCAGGTCCTCCAGGTCGTGGTACGCCCCGCGGACCGCGGCCACGATCGCCTCGGGCTGCTGGCCGAACCCGTCGACGACGGGCACCACCACGCTGCCGAACTCGGTGGCCAGCCGGGCGTTGAAGGCCAGCTCGCGCGGCCCGGCCCCGTCCCCGTCGGCGAAGTCGCTGCCCACCACGACCACCGCCGGGCAGCGCCGCTCGACCTCCCGGTAGCGGGCCACGATCCGCGCGATCAGCTCCTCCCGCCGGCCCTCCGCGACCAGCGCGGTGGCCTCCGCGTACGTCGAGCCGTGCAGCTCGTCGACCGGGAGGGCGACCCGGTAGCGCTCGGTGAGCAGGGCGAGGATCTGGTCCGGACCGGTGCCCGCGACCAGCGGCCGGAACGCGCCGATCCCCTCGACCTGGCGGGACAGCAGCTCGGCCAGCCCGAGCGCGACCGTCGACTTGCCCCCGCCCGACCCCACGCTGGTCAGGTACACGCTGCGCGCCACGACCTCACGCTACAAGGTCATGGTCTCCGTCGCCCGGGTCCCTCGGCCCGGGCCCGAGGACCCGTTCGGCGGTCAGGAGGGGGTCGGCGCGGCGGGCCCGAGTGCCGGTTCGGGTGCCGCGTCGGCCGGCCCGGCGGCCCGGAACAGGGCGTCGCTCTTCGCCACCCAGGCCGCGCCGAAGGCGAACACGGCGAGCGTCTCGCACCACAGCACCGGCTTGAGGGTGTGCCGCGCGTCGGCCGGCAGTTGGCTGCTCGCCAGGGCGAGCACGATCGCCAGCAGGATGAGCCCGCCGCAGACCCGGTAGAACCGGACGGCCGAGCGGCGCGGGGGCACCCCGGCCCGGTCCGGGCGGGTGAAGAGGACGAGGCAGAAGACGGCGAGGAGCGCGAAGAGGGCCGCGGCGGACACCTGGTGCACCACGCCGACCGTCCGATCGCTGTGGCTGGTGGTGCCAGCCGGCGTGCCCACCGTGGTGGGGAAGAGGGCCACCGCGACCGCCAGGACTCCGGCGACGGTGCCCAGCGCGTCGTCCGGCCAGCGGTACCGGTAGGCGATCAGGAACACCCCGACGGCGCACAGTGAGCCGACGAAGACGTCCCGCATCTCGGTGTGGTAGTAGCCGCTGAGCGAGTCGAGCAGGGTGAGCCGGCGGGCGACGACCAGGTGGCCGACCACCAGCACCACCGGCAGGGCGATGCCGACGGCTCCGATGCCGAGGCGCAGGTGGCGTACGGTCACCGCGTCCTGCGGCGGCTTGCGGGGCTCGGGGTTCATCTCCGCCTCCCTGGCGTCGGGCGGCGTGTGGTCCGGCGCGTCCTCGTCGGACCCTGGACGCTGCTCTCCAGTGGACTCGATGGAACGGCCTGCCGTCAAACAGTCACTCGTCGTCCTCGTCGTCGAGGCGGGCCAGCCAGGTGGCGAAGCGCTCGATCGGCGTCTCGAACTCGGGGTTGAGGTCGACGAAGTCACGCAGCCGCTCGCCCAGCCACTCCATGGTGACCTGCTCGTCACCCCGGCGCTGGACCAGCTCCTCGATGCCACGGTCGGTGAAGTACATGTGCGTCCCTTCCTGGGATGGGGGCCGCCACGCGACCGGGGCAGCGGCCGTCGTACGGTCGCTGCCCCGGATGCTGGCGGTGCGGTCAGGTCACGAGCGGGGGAGGGCCGCCTCGATCAGCGCGGACTGCTCGACCTCGTGCATCTTCGCCGAGCCGACGGACGGTGCGGCGGCGGCCGGGCGGGAGATGCGGCGCAGCCGGACCTCGGGGAGGTGCTCCAGCAGGTTGAGCGCGACGAACGACCAGGCGCCCTGGTTGGCCGGCTCCTCCTGGACCCAGGCGAAGTCCTCGGCGTTCGGGTACTGCGCCAGGGCCGCCCGGACCTCCTCGACGGGCAGCGGGTAGAGCTGCTCCATCCGCAGGATCACGGTGTCGGTGACGCCCCGCTCCTGCCGCGCCTGGAACAGGTCGTAGTAGACCTTGCCCGAGCAGAGCAGCACCCGCTTCACCTGCTCCGGCGCCGGGGCGGCGGTGTCGGCCAGCACCGGCTGGAAGGTGCCCGTGGTGAAGTCCTCCACCGACGACACGCAGAGCTTGTGCCGCAGCAGCGACTTCGGGGTGAACACCACCAGCGGCTTGCGCTTCGGCGACAGAGCCTGGCGGCGCAGCAGGTGGAAGTAGTTCGCCGGAGTGGTCGGGATGGCCACCCGCATGTTGTCCTCGGCGCAGAGCTGGAGGAACCGCTCCGGGCGGCCGGAGGTGTGGTCCGGGCCCTGGCCCTCGTGGCCGTGCGGCAGCAGCAGGGTGACCGCGGAGCGCTGGCCCCACTTCACCTCGCCGGAGGAGATGAACTCGTCGATGACCGACTGGGCGCCGTTGACGAAGTCACCGAACTGGGCCTCCCAGCAGACCAGCGCGTTGATGTTCTCCACCGAGTAGCCGTACTCGAAGCCCATGGCGGCGTACTCGGAGAGCAGCGAGTCGTGCACGAAGAAGCGGGACCGCTCGCCGTCGCCGGTGAGCGACTTCAGCGGCAGGTAGTCGTCGCCGGTCTTCCCGTCGACGATCGAGGCGTGCCGCTGGACGAAGGTGCCCCGGCGGGAGTCCTGCCCGGCGAGCCGGACGGTGACCCCGTCGTGCAGCAGCGAGCCGAACGCGATGATCTCGCCGTAGCCCCAGTCGATGTTGCCCTCGACGGACATCTTCGCCCGGCGGTCCAGCAGCTGCTGGATCCGCTTGTGCGGGGTGAAGCCCTCCGGGAGGTTGACGTGCGCCTCGCCGATCGCCTTGACGACGGCGGCGTCGGTGGCCGTCTCCACCTGCGGCTCCGGCTCCACCAGCCGGGGCGGCCGGCCGAGCTGGCGCGGCGTAGTGGCCGCGTCCCGCGTGGCCTTGAAGACCCGCTCGAGCTGCGCCTGGTAGTCGCGCAGCAGCTCCTCCGCGTCCTCCACGGTGATGTCACCCCGCCCGATGAGCTCCTCGGTGTAGAGCTTCCGGACCGACCGCTTCGAGTCGATGATCTTGTACATCTGCGGGTTGGACATCGACGGGTCGTCGCCCTCGTTGTGCCCGCGCCGGCGGTAGCAGACCATGTCGATCACGACGTCCTTGTTGAACGCCTGCCGGTACTCGAAGGCGAGCCGGGCCACCCGGACCACGGCCTCGGGGTCGTCGCCGTTGACGTGGAAGATCGGCGCCTGGATCATCCGGGCCACGTCGGTGCTGTAGAGGCTGGACCGGCTGTACTCCGGGGCGGTGGTGAAGCCGACCTGGTTGTTGACCACCACGTGCACCGTTCCGCCGGTGCGGTAGCCGCGCAGCTGCGACAGGTTGAGCGTCTCCGCCACCACGCCCTGGCCGGCGAAGGCGGCGTCACCGTGCACCGCCAGCGGCAGCACGGTGTAGCCCTCCAGCTTGAGGTCGATCCGGTCCTGCTTGGCCCGGACGATGCCCTCCAGCACCGGGTCCACGGCCTCCAGGTGCGACGGGTTGGCCACCACCGACACCTTGACCGCGTGCCCGCCGTCGGGGGTGGTGAACTTGCCGTTCTGACCGAGGTGGTACTTCACGTCGCCCGATCCCTGCGTGGAGCGCGGGTCGAGGTGCCCCTCGAACTCGGAGAAGATCTTCTCGTACGGCTTGCCGACGATGTTGGCCAGCACGTTGAGCCGGCCGCGGTGGGCCATGCCGATGACGACCTCGTCCAGCCCGCCCTCGGCGGAGCACTCCAGCACCTCGCCGAGGAGCGGGATCAGCGACTCGCCGCCCTCCAGCGAGAAGCGCTTCTGGCCGACGTACTTGGTCTGCAGGAAGGTCTCGAACGCCTCGGCCGCGTTGAGCCGGTTGAGCACGTGCTTCTGCTCGTCCGGGGTTGGCTTCTCGTACTTGCGCTCTACCCGCTCCTGGAGCCAGCGCCGCTCCTCCGGGTCCTGGATGTGCATGTACTCGATGCCGACCCGGCGGCAGTAGGAGTCGCGCAGCACGCCGAGGATCGAGCGCAGCTTCATGCGCTGCTTGCCGGCGAAGCCGTTGACCGGGAAGACCCGGTCCAGGTCCCACAGGGTCAGCCCGTGCTGGAGGACGTCCAGGTCCGGGTGCTTGCGGATCTTGAACTCCAGCGGGTCGGTGTCGGCCATCAGGTGGCCGCGGACCCGGTACGCGTGGATCAGCTCGTGCACCCGCGCGGTCTTGTTGATCTGGCCCTCGGAGTCGACGGCAACGTCCTGCACCCAGCGCACCGGCTCGTAGGGGAGGCGCAGCGAGGTGAAGATCTGGTCGTAGAAGCCCCGCTCGCCGAGCAGCAGCTCGTGCATCACCTTGAGGAACTCGCCGGACTGCGCGCCCTGGATGATCCGGTGGTCGTACGTGCTGGTCAGCGTGATGATCTTGCTGATCGCCAGCTCGGCGAGGGTGGCCTCGCTCATGCCCTGGTACGGCGCCGGGTACTCCATCGCGCCGACGCCGATGATGGCGCTCTGGCCCTGCATCAGTCGCGGGATCGAGTGGACCGTGCCGATGCCGCCCGGGTTGGTCAGCGAGATGGTGGTGCCGGCGTAGTCCTCCATGGTCAGCTCGTTGCGGCGGGCGCGCCGGACCACGTCCTCGTACGCCTGCCAGAACTGCCGGAAGTCCATCTGCTCGCAGCCCTTGATGGAGGGCACCACCAGGTTGCGGGAGCCGTCCGGCTTGGTCAGGTCGATCGCGATGCCCAGGTTGACGTGCTCCGGGCGGACCATCGCCGGCTTGCCGTCGACCTCGGCGTAGGAGTTGTTCATCTCCGGGTGCTCGACCAGCGCCCGGACCAACGCGTAGCCGATCAGATGGGTGAAGCTGACCTTGCCGCCCCGGCCGCGGGCCAGGTGGTTGTTGATGACGATGCGGTTGTCCACCAGCAGCTTGGCCGGGACCGCGCGGACGCTGGTCGCGGTCGGCACGGAGAGCGAGGCGTCCATGTTCTGGACGATCTTGGCGGCGACCCCGCGAAGCGGGGTGGTGCCGGCGGCGCTGGCGGTGGGGGCCTTGGCGGCCGGCTTCGCCGGGGCGGCCTTGGCGGCCGGCTTGGCGGCGGGCTGCGCTGCCGGCTTGGCCGCCTGCGGTGCCGGCTTCGCCGGGGCGGGAGCGGCCTTGGCGGCGGGCTGCTGGCTGACCGTGGCGGCCGGCTCCTGCTGCTCACCGGGCTCGGGGCGGGCGGCCGGCGCGGCCGGGGCCTCCGGCCGCGGGGTGGCGGCGCCCGGCGCGGGTCGGTAGTCGGCGAAGAAATCGTGCCAGGCAGAGTCGACACTCGAGGGGTCGGCGAGATAGCGCTGATACATCTCCTCGACGATCCACTCGTTCGGGCCGAAACCCGCCAGTGGGTTCTCCTGCGAAGTCTGCTGGGTCGACACGGCCGCTAATCGCCTCTTTCACGCGGGTTCTCGATGTCACGCGGTGTCATCCGATGCCCGAATCCGGGCGTCGGGGAGACGGGTCCCAGGCTACGCCGTACGAATGGCGCAGGCATTCTCGCCTCCGGCTGGTGGTCCGTTTCACAGAAGATGCCAGAAGTTCGGCAAACGCTGCGTGTCCCGCCCAGTCCTGCTAAGCGACGAACGGCCCCGGCCGGTGACGTGTGGTCACCGGCCGGGGCCGGGTGGGAAAGCCGACTTCAGGAGATGTCGCGCCGTCGGATGGTCAGTACGCCGATCGCGCCGGCCACCACCGCGTAGCCGATCAGCACCGCGGCCCCCGCCCAGCGCGGCGGGTTGCCCGGGATCTCGGTCCCGCTCACCATCAGTCCGGACGCCAGCGACGGCACCAGCAGTTGGAGCTTGTTGATCCAGTCGCCGAACCTCGCCGCCAGCAGGCCGATCGCGATCCCGGCGCCGATCGCGCCGCCCAGATAGAGCAGGATGCCGGTCACCGTCGCGCCGATCTGGCTGCGGATCAGCACGCCGATGCCCACCCCGAGCACCGACCAGAGCAGATAGGCGAGCCCGTTGAGGGCGACCGCCCGCCAGACCGCGCCGCTGCCGAACTGGGCGCCGACGTCCGTCGCGTTCAGCACCAGCGGGGCGGCGACCAGGTTGAGCGCGGTGGTGCCCACCCAGAAGAGCAGCGCCAGCACACCCGCGGCAGCCAGCTTGGCCAGCATCACCGCGGTGCGGTGCGGTGCGGTGAGGAAGGTGGTGGTCACCGTCTGGTGGAAGAACTCGCTGGTCACCACGACGATGCCGAGCAGCATCACGATGAGCAGGCCGAAGAACTGACCGTTGGTGTACAGGTTGGCGGCCAGGCTGTCGGCGCTGGAGACGGCGGCCATCTGGTCGGCCTGGTCGGCCGGCACGTCGCCCACGTTCCCGCTGGTCAGCGCTGCGGTCTGCAGCCAGTTGAAGAGCAGGGCGAGGGCCCAGAGCGGCAGGGTGATCAGGCCGAAGATCCACCAGGTGTTGGTCGTACGGATCTTGAGCAGCTCGGAGCGGACCAGGTTCATCGGATCTCCGCCTTTCCGGCCGTCAGTTCGAGGAAGACCCCCTCCAGGTCGGGGCGTTCGGTGGTCAGCTCGTGCAGCTCCACCTTGGCGGCCAGCGCCGTCCGGCCCACGGTCGGGGCGTCCACCCCGCTCACCAGCAGCGTCCCCTGGCCGTCGGCGTCCACCGTGGCCGACTGCTCGCGCAGCGCCGCGGCCAGCTCGTCGGCCTGCGGGGTGCGTACCCGCACCCGCCCGCCGTGCGCCATCGAGCCGATCACCTGCTCGACCGGCCCCTGCCGGACCAGCCGGCCGGCCGCGATGATCACCACGTCGTCGGCGAGCAGCTGCATCTCCGAGAGGAGGTGGCTGGAGACCAGCACCGTCCGCCCCTCGGCGGCCAGCCCCTTGAGGAAACCGCGCATCCACCGGATGCCCTCCGGGTCGAGACCGTTCGCCGGCTCGTCGAGGATCAGCACCTGCGGATTGCCGAGCATCGCGGCGGCGATCCCGAGCCGCTGCCTCATACCCAGCGAGTAGCCCTTGAACTTGCGCTTCGCCGCCGGGGTGAGCCCGACCAGCGCGAGCGCCTCGTCGGCCCGCTGCCGGGGCAGGCCGGCGGCCGCGCAGATCACCCGCAGGTGGTTGATCCCGGTCCGGCCCTTGTGGGCGCTGGAGGCCTCCAGCACCGCACCGACCGAGCGCAGCGGGTCGGTCAGGTCGGCGTACCGGCGGCCGCCGATGGTGGCCTCGCCGGCGGTCGGCGTGACCAGGTTGAGCAACATGCGCAGGGTGGTCGTCTTGCCGGCGCCGTTCGGCCCGAGGAAGCCGGTCACCCGCCCCGGCTCGACGGTGAAGGACAGATTGTCGACCGCCCGCACGTTCTTGTACTGCTTGGTCAGTCCGGACACCACGATCTGGCCGGTCCCGGCGCTGGGGCTCCACTGCCCGTCGGACATCGTTCTCCTCTCCTGCCACGGCGCGCGGGCGCGCCGGTGGGGACGCCGTCGCGGAGGCGCCGTGGCACAGCCTGGCAACCCCGCGCAAGGGGGTCAATCAGGCGGGATGCTGACGTCCTCCTCCCGCGGAAGCAGGAGGTGATCATCCTGAGGGAGGAGAGGGTCAGGTCGGGGGGAGCGCGATCCAGGTGGCCCGGGCGTAGCCGAGCAGGGCGCCGTCCGGGCCGTAGAGGCTGGAGTGCACCTCGGCCTTGCGTCCCTCGCCGCCGACCATCGCCCCGGTCACCACGCACTCCGCGCCGGGATCCGGCAGCGCCCGCACCACCGCGGCGATCCGACCCAGGACGTACGGGCGGCCGGGCGCGATCACCGCCCAGCCGCCGGGGCAGTCCAGCGCGGCCCAGACCGTCGCCGGCACCACCTCGGCCGGGGCGCGGAACGGCGCCGCGGTTCGCCCGTCCGGCAGCTGGCCCGGGAAGATCCGCAGCCCCGCCGGGTTCTCCGGCCCGCAGACGTAGCAGCCGGGGAAGGGGTGCTCCACCAGCCCGGGGTACGCCTTCGCCGCCGCCTCGGCCGTCGGCCGGTCCACCGGGGGGACCACGGCGGTGAACTCCTCGACCCGGCGTACCTGGGCGATCACCTGGCCGTCCGGGTCGCGGACCTCGTCGCCGACCGCGGTCAGCGGGGTCTCCAGCGGGGGCGGCTTGCGGAGCGTGACCTCCACCGGGCCCCGGTCGTCGACCGCCGCCGCGAAGATCCCGGCGCTCCAGCCGCCGTTGCCGGAGCCGGCCGGCCCGTGGAACCGGGACTCGATGATCATGCTGCCCTCCGCGTGTGTGCCTGCCCCCGCAGCCTCGCACGCCCGCCCCGGCGGCCGCCCACCGGCTGATCACCGGGGTGGCGGGACCGGAGCGCCGGTTGGCGTTCACCGGATCGACACCCGTCGCCCCGGGGGCGGCAACCCGCGGCCCTTACACAGGTGCCATGGCCGTTCTGCCCGCCGCTGGCGCACCCCTCACGACCAGCGGGTACACCCTTCTGATCGCCGACGACCCGAACCTGGTCGCGGCCGCGCAACGCCTGCGACACGTGGTGTTCGCCACCGAGCTCGGCGCGACCCTGCACCCGGGCTCCGCCGGCCTCGACACCGACGAGTTCGATGCCCACTGCGACCACCTGGTGGTGCTGCGGGAGGGCACCGACGAGGTGGTCGGCACGTACCGGTTGCTGCCGCCCGGTCGCACCGACCGCCGCTACGCCGACGCCGAGTTCGACCTGACCGCCCTGGCCCCGCTCCGCGACGACCTGGTCGAGGCGGGCCGCTCCTGCGTGCACCCGGACCACCGCTCCGGCGCCGTGATCAACCTGATGTGGGCCGGCATCACCCGCTACCTGCACCTGCGCGGGTCGCGCTGGCTCGGCGGCTGCGCCTCGGTGCCCGTGGCCGACGGCGGGACGGCGGCCGCCGAGGTGTGGGCCCAGGTCACCGCCCGCCATCTCGCGCCGCCGCCGCTGCGGGTGACGCCCCGCCGTCCGTGGTTCGCCGAGGCGCCGGCCGCCGCCGACCCGGCCACGCGCGGCGACGGACCCGCCGGGCTGGCGTTGTCGCCGGCCGCCCGCCGCGCGCTGGTCCCGCCGCTGCTCCGCGGTTACCTGCGGCTCGGCGCCTGGGTCTGCGGGGAGCCGGCGTACGACCCCGACTTCGGCTGCGCCGACTTCTACATCCTCTTCTCGCTGGACCGGCTGAACCCCCGCTACCTGCGGCACTTCCTGGGTGGAGAGCCGTCGTGACCGCCGGCGAGCTGTGGCGGCCGGCGTCGGGCTGCGGCCCGGCGTGCCTGCCGGCCGGCACCGATCCGGCCGTGCCGCTCGCGCGCCGGGTCGGCCGGCTGCTCGGCGTACTCGGGATGCTCCTGGCCGGGGTCGGGCTGGCCGCGCTGCTGCCGCTGCTGCCGGCGCGGGACCGCCGGGCGGCGCTGCGCGGCTGGGCCCGGGGGACGCTGCGCGCCCTCGGCGTGCGGCTGCTGGTCCGGGGCCGGCCGCCGCGCCGGCGGGCCCTGCTGGTCGCCAACCACGTCTCGTGGCTGGACATCCTGGCGGTGCTCGCGGTGGCGCCGGCCCGGATGGTCGCCAAGCGGGAGGTACGCGACTGGCCGCTGGTCGGGCCGCTGGCCGCCGCGGCCGGCACCGTCTTCGTGGACCGGTCCCGCCCGCGCGACCTGCCGGCCACGGTCGCCCGGGTGGCGGCCGCGCTGCGCGCCGGACACTCGGTGGCCGTCTTTCCCGAGGGGACGACCTGGTGCGGCGAGGCGGCCGACTGCCGGCCGGCCCGGGGCTTCCGGCCGGCCGTGTTCCAGGCCGCGGTGGACGCCGGCGTGCCGGTGGTGCCGCTGCGCCTCAACTACCGGTACGCCGGCGACCCCACCACCCTGGCCGCGTTCCTCGGCGAGGAGACGCTGTGGCAGTCGGTCCGCCGGGTGCTCGGCGCCCGGGAGCTGACCGTGTCGGTCGGGGTGACCGCCGCGCTGCATCCGGCCGCCGGGGCGGACCGGCGGGTGCTGGCCCGCGCCGCCGAGTCGGCGATCCACCTGAGCCCGGCCCGGCCGGCGCCGGTCGGTCGGGTCCGGCCCGCCCACCTCGTGACGGCTGGGGGCGCTGTCCCGCTGCGGGAGGTGGAGCTGGATCTCGCCGCCTGACAGTGTCGCGACATACTTCGCGACAGTCTTGTTCAGTCGCGATGTATCGCGTTATGCTCCTCCCGTCACTCGACGCGCCGTGGGTCGGCGCGTCGCCGAGGGGAGGACGCCATGGCCAGCTGGACGGTCGACAGTCCGCAGCGGCTCACCCTGGACGGCCCGGTCACCCGGCTGGACGTCCGGCTCATCAGCGGGCGGCTCAACGTGGTCGGCACCGACGGCCCGGCCCGGGTCGACGTCACCCGGGTCAGCCGCCAGCCGGTCCTCGTCGAGCTGCGGGACGGCCGGCTCAGCGTCGGCCACGAGCGGCCACCCCGCTGGCCGGGAGTGCTCTGGTGGCTCGGTCAGCTGGGCCGCCGGTTCCAGGCCGAGGTCTCCATCGCCGTCCCCGCCGACGTGCTGGCCGACCTGCACCTGGTGGACGGTTCGCTGGTCGCCTCCGGGCTGCGCCGGGACACCCGGGTCGACGTCACCTCCGGCCAGGTCACCCTGATGGGGCTGCGCGGTTCCACCACGGCGAAGGTCACCTCGGGGCCGGTGGAGGCGCTCGGCGTGAGCGGAGACCTCAACCTGGAGACCGTCTCCGGCGAGCTGATCCTCGCCGACAGCGCGCCCGAGCGGGTGCGCGCCCACGCGATCTCCGGGTCGATCACCTGCGACCTGGACAATCCGAAGGGCAGCGAGATCCGGCTCAGCGCCATCTCCGGCAGCATCACCGTCCGGGTCCGCGAGGACAGCGACCTCACCGTCCACCTGCACACCACCTCCGGCCGGATCACCAGCGGCTTCCCCCAGATCGGCGGCGGGCCCGGGTTCGGTGCGGTGAAGGACAGCCACGGAGTCCTCGGCGCGGGCGCGGGTAAGCTCTGGGCGTCCGCGACCTCCGGCAGCATCGCGCTGCTCGCCCGGCCCGTCGAGGACGCCGACGACCAGGAGGAGCAGCCGTGACCGCCGTGTTCAGTCACGGGCGGCTCCGGCTCTACCTGCTCAAGCTCCTCGATGACGGCCCGAAGCACGGCTACGAGCTGATCCGGCTGCTGGAGGACCGCTTCCTCGGGCTCTACGCGCCGAGCGCCGGCACCATCTACCCGCGGCTGCAACGCCTCGAGGTGGAGGGGCTGGTCACCCACACCGCGGCCGGCGGCCGCAAGGTGTACGAGATCACCGAGGCAGGCCGCGCGGAGTTGCGGCAACGCGCCGGCGAGCTGGCCACCCTGGAGTCCGACATCACCGCCTCCGTCGAGGACCTCTCCGCCCTGGCCGGGGAGATCCAGACCGAGGTACGCGGCTCCGTGCGGGACCTCAAGCGGGAGCTGCGCGAGGCGGCCCGGCAGACCCGGCGGAACCGCTGGGAGGCGCCGCCCACGCCCACCCGCCCCACCCGGGCCAACGGCGGCCCGACCACCGCCGCCGAGTCGCCCCTGCTCGCCGAGTTCGACCAGCGGCTCGCCGCGTTCACCGTCGAGGTCGGCGCGCTGGTCCGGGCCGGCCGGCTCACCGACACCCAGCTCCGGACGGCCATCCGGCTGCTGGACGGCGCGCTGGACGGGCTGCGCCGGCTGCTCCGCTAGGGCGCCACCGGCTCACAGCTTGTTTCCAGGATCCACCCAGCGCGACCGCAGCCAGAGCGCGGATGATGGGCCACATGGTGGCTACCCAGACCGAGGCCCGACTGCTCGTCGTCGAGGACGATCCGAACATCCTCGAACTGCTCTCCGCGAGCCTGCGTTTCGCGGGCTTCGACGTCGCCACCGCGACCAGCGGCAGCGCGGCGTTGAACGCCGCCAAGGACCACCGGCCCGATCTGGTCGTCCTCGACGTGATGTTGCCCGACCTGGACGGCTTCGAGGTCATCCGGATGCTGCGCGAGGGCGGCACCCGCACCCCGGTGGTCTTCCTGACCGCGCGGGACGCCACCGACGACAAGATCCGTGGGCTCACCCTGGGCGGCGACGACTACGTCACCAAGCCGTTCAGCCTGGAGGAGCTGACCGCCCGGATCCGGGCGGTGCTGCGGCGCACCGCCACCGGTGAGCACGCCCCCTCCCGGCTCACCTTCGCCGACCTGGAGCTGGACGAGGAGACCCACGAGGTGCACCGGGCCGGCCAGCGGGTGCAGCTCTCGCCGACCGAGTTCAAGCTGCTGCGCTACCTGATGCTCAACGCCAACCGGGTGCTCTCCAAGGCGCAGATCCTCGACCACGTCTGGAACTACGACTTCCGCGGCGACGACAACATCGTCGAGTCCTACATCTCCTACCTGCGGCGCAAGGTCGACAACACCCAGCCCCGGCTGATCCACACCCTGCGCGGGGTCGGCTACGTGCTGCGCAAGCCCGCGGCGTGAACGCCGTCCACGACGCGAAGGGGTGGCTGCGCAGCATTCCGCTGCGGGTCAAGCTGGTCACTGCCGTGCTCGCCCTGGTGGCTGCGGCGCTTGTCGTGATCAGCTCGCTGACCACCTACTTCCTCCGCAACTATCTGATCAGTCAGGTCGACGGCGAGCTGCGGGCCTCACAGCGCACGCTGGAGAGCGCCGTCGCCGAGCCGCACGAGGGTGGGCTCGGCATTCCGACCGACTATCTGCTCGTTGCCACCAACCCGGACACCGGGGCAGTGCTCTTCTCGCGTTACGACACCTCCCGGTTCCGCCCGGCAGACCTCCCATCCTGGCCGAGCGACGCGACCGGATTCGCCCGGATGAGCGACGAACCCTTCACCGCCCGGGCACGCGACAGTTCGGTTCGCTGGCGGATGCTCTACACCCAGCTCCCGAACGGTCAGATGGTCGCCATCGGGCAAAACCTCACCGACGTCGACTCGGCGGTCAAGCAGTTGGCCTGGATCGACCTGCTGGTGGGCGGAGCGGTGCTGATCATCATGGCCTCGGTCGGTGCGGGCATCGTGCGTACCAGCCTCAAGCCGCTCGTGGAGATCGAGCGGACGGCGGCGGCCATCGCCGGCGGCGACCTGACCCGCCGGGTGCCCGACCCGGAGGAGGGCCGGGCCTGTCCCACCTCCGAGCTGGGCCGGCTCTCCCGCGCGCTGAACGCGATGCTCGCCCAGATCGAGGCGGCCTTCACCGCCCGGGCGGCGTCCGAGGCGGCGGCCCGGACCGCGGAGGTCGGCGCCCGGGACGCCGCGGCCGCCGCGCAGGCGTCCGAGGCGCGGGCCCGCCGCTCGGAGGAGCGGATGCGGCAGTTCATCGCGGACGCCTCGCACGAGCTGCGCACCCCGCTGACCACGATCCGGGGCTTCGCCGAGCTCTACCGGCAGGGCGCGGCCCGCCAACCGGAGCAGACCGCCGGCCTGCTGCGCCGGATCGAGGACGAGGCGGCCCGGATGGGGCTGCTGGTGGAGGACCTGCTGCTGCTCGCCCGGATGGACCGCGAACGGCCGATCACCCTGGCGCCGGTGGAGCTGCCGGTGCTGGCCTCCGACGCGGTCCAGGCCGCCCGGGCGGTCGACCCGGAGCGCCCGATCGAGTTGGAGGTCGAGCCCGGGGCCGGTGCGCTGGTGGTGCTCGGCGACGACGCCCGGCTGCGCCAGGTGATCGGCAACCTGGTGACCAACGCGCTCACCCACACCCCGCCGGACGCCGCGGTGACCCTGCGGCTGCGCGTCGAGCCGGGCAACCTGGCCGTGGTGGAGGTGGCGGACACCGGCCCGGGGCTCACCCCGGAGCAGGCCGAGCGGGTCTTCGAACGGTTCTACCGGGTGGACGCCGCCCGGACCCGGCGGGCCGGCGGGCCGACCAGCACCGGCCTCGGGCTGGCCATCGTCGCCGCGCTGGTCTCCGCCCACCACGGGACGGTCGAGGTGGCCGAGACGCCGGGCGGCGGGGCGACCTTCCGGGTCAAGCTGCCGCTGCTGCCGGCGACGCCGGACTCGGGCGAGTGACTTTCAGAAAACATTCAGGCACGTTCCAGGCTGGTCGCAGTGCTGGAGGGGAAGGTGGAACGCATGACCGACCACGAGACCGACCCGCAGCGGTCGCCGGCTCCCGCCGACGCCGAGCCGTCGCACCCCACCGCCGAGCTGCCCCGCACCGGAAGCGGGCAGTCGGACTCCACGACCGAGCTGCCGCGTACCGCTGACGGGCAGCCGCAGACCTCCGCCAGCCCGGCCGCCGCGCCGGTTCCGGCCGACTCCCCGGCCGCCGGAACCCCCGCCCCGACCGTTTCCGACGCCGGCCACACCGCAGCGCCGATCGCCTTCGACCCGGGCCGCGCCGAGATGCCGATCCAGCCCACCAGCCCGTACGCGCCGCCGGCGGCCACCCCGTCGGCCCCGCCGTACCAGCCGCAGCAGTCCTGGTACGGGGGTCAGCAGCAGGGCGGCTGGGCGCAGCAGGGCGGCTACGCCCCGCACGGCGCCGGGCCGGTCCCGCCCTACCAGCCGCACCAGCCGTACCCGGGTGGGCAGCCGCACCAGCCTGGCGCGCCGGTTCCGCCGTGGGTCCCGCAGCACCAGCCGGCCCGGCCGAGCCGGGCGGGCAAGTTCGTCGGCGCGGGCGCCCTGGCGCTGGCCCTGATGCTCGGCTCCGGCGTGGCCGGCGGCGCCCTGGCGCTCGCCGTGGGCGGACACACCACCGTCACCCGCACCTACTCGGCGGCGCCGGTGATCAACAGCGCCGACCTGCCGAAGATCGCGGCCGCCGTCCAGGACAGCATCGTCACGATCATGACGGACAGCGGTGAGGGCTCCGGGGTGATCCTCAGCGCCGACGGGTACGTGCTGACCAACAACCACGTGGTCGCCTCCGCCAGCGGCGACACGGTGAAGGTCGTCTTCGCCGACGGCAAGACCGCCCAGGCGAAGATCGTCGGCACCGACCCGAAGACCGACCTGGGCGTGGTCAAGGCCAGCGGGGTGAGCAACCTCAAGGCGGCCAAGTTCGGCGACAGCGACGCCATGCAGGTCGGCGACCAGGTGCTCGCCCTGGGCAGCCCGCTCGGCCTGCAGGGCTCCGTCACGGCCGGCATCCTCAGCGCCCGCGACCGCACCATCCAGGCCGGCGAGGGCGGCCAGCAGCAGCAGGAGCCGCAGCAGGCCGGCAGCTCGATCTCCGGCCTGCTCCAGACCGACGCCCCGATCAACCCGGGCAACTCCGGCGGCGCGCTGGTCAACACCCGGGGCGAGGTGATCGGCATCAACACCGCGATCGCCACCGCCGGGCAGGGCAGCAACGGCAACATCGGGGTCGGCTTCGCCATCCCGAGCAACAAGGCGAAGGACGTCGCCGAGAAGCTCCAGCGCGGCGAGAAGATCAGCCACCCGTCCCTCGGGGTCAGCGTGACCGGCGCGGAGGACGGCGGCGCACTCGTCTCCGACGTGGTTGCGGGCAGTGCCGCCGAGAAGGCCGGCCTCCAGCGCGGCGACGTGGTCACCAAGTTCGGCGACAAGGCGATCAACGACTCCAACGACCTGGTGGGCGCCGTCCAGGCCGGCAAGGTCGGGGACCGGGTCGAGGTGCAGTTCAAGCGGAACGGATCGACCCAGACCGCAACCGTGACGCTCGCCGAGACGTCATAACCCGTACGGACCTGCCTCCTCCACGGGCGGCGGGTGACGGAGCCAAGGGGGTTGGCTCCGTCGCCCGCCGCCCATTTTCGTGTCTCACCCGGTCCGGGTGAGCCCGGCTCACCCCGGGCGGCGGGACCCTTCAGGGACGCCGAAGCGCACGGGAGGGGACGTCATGACCACCACCACCGCCGTCCGTACCGACCAGGAGATCCAGCGGGACGTGCTCGCCGAGCTCGACTGGGACGCGCAGACCCGGCCCACCGAGATCGGGGTGACCGTGGCCGACGGCGTGGTCACGTTGACCGGCCAGGTGGACAGCTATGCCCGACGCTGGGCGGCCGAGCGCTGCGCCCACCGGGTACGCGGGGTCCGCGCCGTCGCCAGCGACCTCGAGGTGCTCCTGCCGGCCGCCGAGGAGCGCACCGACGCCGACATCGCCATCGCGGCCAGCCGGGCGCTGGAGTGGGACAGCTACGTCCCCGCCGAGCGGCTGGACGTGACCGTGGCCGACGGCTGGGTCATGCTCCGCGGCGAGGTCGAGTTCGGCTTCCAGCGGCGTACCGCCGAGCGGGAGCTGCGCCGGCTGCGTGGCGTACGCGGGGTGACCAACCTCGTCGAGGTGCGTCCGCCCACCCCGCCCAGCGACGAGCAGAACCGCCGCGACCTGCAACGGGTGCTCTTCCGACGGACCGGCACGGAACGGATCGACGTGCAGGTCACCGGCGACACGGTGGTCCTCGACGGCGTGGTCCGCTCCTGGTGGCAGCGGGAGGAGGCGGAACGCGCCGCCTGGGCCACCCCGGGGGTACGCGAGGTGCACGTCCGGCTCGTGGTGGCCGGCTGAGCCGCCCGTTTACCGCCGGGCACGCCGGGAAAGCGCCGCTGATCAGGCAGGCCAGGGACCATCGGGGGAGGACTCGTCGCCGTGAATCACCTGACCTCGGACCGTTCGCGGGCCCGGCCGTTGCGGATCGCCACGGTGGTCCCGCCCTGGCTTTCCGTGCCGCCGCCCGGCTACGGCGGCCTGGAGCACGTGGTGGCCGGGCTGCTCAACGCGCTGGTCGACCGGGGCCACGCGGTGACCGTCTTCGGTGCCGGCCCGGACCACGGCACCGCGGCCGACTACGTCTCCACCTGTGCGGACCTCCAGTACGAACGGCTGGGCGAGGCCCTGCCCGAGCTGGCCCACCTGGCCCACGTCAGCCGGCTCGTCTCCCCCGAGGACTTCGACGTCATCCACGACCACACCACCATCGGCCCGCTGGTCTCCGGCCGCCGTCGGGTGCCCACCGTGGCCACCGTGCACGGCAACCCGGTGGGGGAGTTCGGCACCGTGCTCAGCAACACCGATCCCGGGGTGGGGCTGGTCGCGATCTCGCACGCCCAGCGCCGGTCCAACCCCGACCTGCCCTGGGTGGGGACCGTGCACAACGCGATGCCGTTGCGGGATCTCCCGCAGAAGCGGAACCCCGGCCAGGGACCGGTGCTCTGGCTCGCCCGGTTCAGCCCGGACAAGGGCCCGGACGTGGCGATCCGCGCCTGCCGGGCGGCGGGCCTGCCGCTCACCCTGGCCGGCAAGTGCAACGAGCCGGCCGAACGCCGCTACTTCGAGCAGGTGGTCGAGCCGTTGCTGGGCGAGGACGTGAGCGTCGTCATCAACGCCGACCGGGAGGCGACCGTCCGGCTGCTGCTCGACGCCCGCTGCCTGATCATGCCGATCCAGTGGGACGAGCCGTTCGGCATGGTCATGGTGGAGGCGATGGCGACCGGCACGCCGGTGGTGGCGCTGCGCCGGGGCGCGGTGCCGGAACTGGTCCGCCCCGGGCTGACCGGGCTGGTCTGCGACCGGGCCGAGGACCTGCCGGCGGCGCTGCGCGAGTCGTCCCGCCTGGACCCTGCCGACTGCGTGGCACACGTCGCGGAGAACTTCTCGGTGGAGCGGATGGCCATCGGCTACGAATCCGTCTTCCGCAACTTCCTGGCCTCCCGCGCGCGGCATCAGCCCGGGCCCCGGGAGGCCGCCCGGGTCGCCGCCCGCTGACCGCGGGCCGCGCCCAAGCGCTAGCAGGCTGTGGGAAGGCGTCCGTCCTGTCAACGGGTGTCCGGTCCGTGCTCGACGGGCCGCGCCGCGCCGGTCGCCCGCGGTGATCGCGGTCGCCGCCCCGGCCGGCTGCACCGGGCCGCCTTCCGGGCCCGTGCCAGGATGAACGGCATGGCAGGCGGTCCGGTGGCGTTCGTGCTCGGCGGCGGGGGAGTGCTCGGCGCGGTCGAGGTGGGCATGCTGCGTGCCCTGTTCCGGGCCCGGATCCGGCCGGACATGGTGCTCGGCACCTCGATCGGCGCGGTCAACGGCGCGCTGGTCGCCGCCGACCCGACCGAGGCGGTCACCGACCGGCTGGTCCGGCTCTGGGCCTCGCCCGAGGCCAGCGAGGTGTACGGCGACTCGGTCGCCCGCCAGCTGCGCCGCTTCGCCGCGCGGACCCACCTGCACTCGCCCCGGCCGCTGCGCAGGCTGCTGGAGAACGAGCTGGGCGAGGAGACCACCTTCGCCGACCTGAAGGTGCCGTTCCGCTGCTGCGCCGCGAACATCGAGCGCGCCGCCGAGCACTGGTTCCACAGTGGGCCGCTGGTGCCGGCGGTGCTCGCCTCCGCCTCGGTGCCCGGGCTGCTGCCGCCCACCCAGATCGACGGCCAGCACTACATCGACGGTGGGGTGGTGAACTCGATCCCGGTCGGCGAGGCGGTCGCCGCCGGCGCGAAGCAGATCTTCGTCCTCCAGGTGGGCCGGATCGAGCGCGAGCTGTCCCCGCCCCGCCGCCCCTGGGAGATCGCCCAGGTGGCGTTCGAGATCGCCCGGCGGCACCGGTTCGCCCGGGAGATGGCGGCCCTGCCCGAGGACGTGGAGGTGCACGTGCTTCCCACCGGCGGCTCTGGGCCGCGCGAGGACAGCCCGTGGGCGTACCGCGACATGGCGGCGGTGGGGCGGCGGATCAGTCGTGCGTACACCGCCTCCCGCCGCTACCTGGACAACCAGCTGGAGCGCTGATGCCGCTGCCGCCCCGGTGGGTACGTCGGTTGCTGCTGGCCCCCGGCGTGGTGCTGCTCGCCGTCGCGGTGCTGGCCACGCTCCCCGGGTGGGCACTGCTGGCGCTGGCCGCCTCGCCGCTGGTGCCGGGGCGGCTGCGGCCGCTGCGGCTGCTCTGGATCGGCACGGTCTACTTGGTCTGGGACGCGGCCGCGCTGCTCGCGCTCTTCGCGCTCTGGCTCGCCTCGGGATTCGGGGCGCGCAAGCGGTCGCCCGCCTTCCAGCGGGCGCACTACCTGCTCGCCGGGCGCTTCCTGCGGATGCTCTTCTGGCAGGCCCGGTGGACGCTGCGGCTGCGCATCGACGTGGTCGGCACCGACCCGGACACCGCCCTGCCCGGCCGCCCCGAGCTGGTGCTCTGCCGGCATGCCGGGCCCGGCGACTCGTTCATCCTGATCCACGCGCTGGTGAACTGGTTCCACCGGGAGCCCCGGATCGTGCTCAAGGAGAGCCTCCAGTGGGACCCGGCGATCGACGTGCTGCTCAACCGGCTGCCCAACCGGTTCATCGCGCCCGGCCCGGACGGTCGGGAATCGGCGATCCGGCAGATCGGTCACCTCGCCACCGACCTGGACGACGACGACGCGTTCGTGATCTTCCCCGAGGGCGGCAACTTCACCCCCAAGCGGCGGCTGCGGGCGATCGCCCGGCTGCGGGCGCTGGGCCTGGAACGGATGGCGTTGCGCGCCGAGCGGATGCAGCACGTGCTCGCCCCGCAGCCGGGCGGCCTGCTCGCCGCCCTGGACGCCGCCCCCGACGCCGGGGTGATCTTCGTGGCGCACACCGGGCTGGACCGGATGCTCACCGTCACCGACGTGTGGCGGGAGCTGCCGATGGACAAGCGGATCGTGATGCGCTTCTGGTCGGTGTCACCCGAGGAGATCCCGACCGGGAGGCAGGAGCGCATCGACTGGCTCTTCGACTGGTGGGCGCGCATCGACCGGTGGATCGCCGCCAACCGGGACGGGGTGGCCGCGGCCGACCCGCCCCGACCGGATGTTGCGTAGGGTGCGCTCGTGGAGCAGATCTGCGTGGTGACGACGGTGGTGGACGCGCGCGGGGTCGCCGACCTCCTGGCCGCCGCGGCCGTCGCCGGACGCCTGGCCGCGTGTGCCCAGGTCGGTGGGCAGGTGGACAGCACCTACTGGTGGCAGTCCGCGATCCAGACCACGACCGAATGGTCGGTGCAGTTCAAGACCGCGCCGGACCGGGTGACCGCCCTGGTCGACCAGATTCGCGCCAACCACCCGTACGAGGTGCCGGAGATCCTGGTGACCCGGGTGGAGAGCGGCAACCCCGACTACGCGACCTGGGTGCACGACCAGACCCGCCCCTAGGTACGCCTACTCTGTACCCCCTTGCCGGGGGTGCCGATGCTGGTCTGGTGGAGAACACCGGCTACCCCTGCCCCGGCTGCGGCGCCCCCGCCGATCTCGTCTCCGGCTGTCGCGGCTGCGGTCGACCGCCGTACCCGCCGGCCGCCGAGGTGATCCGGCTGGACCGGGAGATCGCCGCGCTCGCGCCGCGGGTGGAGCAGGCGCGGGCGACGTACCAGGAGTTGGCGGCCCGGCTGGGGGCGGCCGGGCAGCGGCGGGCCGAGCTCAGTGCGCGGATCCGGCTGGAGATCCCGCCCCCGCGCCCGGTGGCGACGCCGCCGATGGCCCCGGTCCACCCGGTGCCGGCCGCCCCCGCGCCGCCCGGCGGGGCGGAGACCTCGGCCCGGGCCGTGCAGGGCCTCCTCTTCGTCCTCGGTGGACTGCTGCTGGGCACCGCGGCGGTGGTCTTCACCGCGGTCGCCTGGTCCGCGTTCGGGGTGGCCGGGCGGGCACTGATCCTCCTCGCGGTCACCGCGCTCACCCTGGCCGTGCCGCTGGTCGCCCGCTGGCGCGGGTTGCGGGGCACCGCCGAGACGTTCGCCGCGGTGGGGCTGCTGCTGGTGCTGCTCGACGGGTACGCCGCCTGGTCGGTGGACCTGTTCGGGGTGGCCGGCTGGCCGGGCAGCCGCTACGCCGCGCTGGTCGGCGGGCTCGGCGCGGCGGTCGCGGCCGGTTACGCGCGGCTGAGCCGGCTCACCGTGCCGTGGTTCGCGGCGCTGCTGACCGCCCAGCCGGTGCTGCCGCTGGCCGCGCTGGCGGCGGAGCCGTCCGCCGCCGGCTGGGCGGTGGTCCTCACCGGGCTGGCGCTGGGCGACCTCGTGGTGGTGGTCGTCCTGCGAAACCGGGTCACGTCGCGGGTGGGCGGCGAGGCCCGGGACCGGTCCGGGGTGCCGTCGTCCGTCGGCGGCGCCCCGGCCGGGAACGAGGGGCCGGTCGGGAGCGGGGCGTCGGCGGCGGTGCTGGCCGGGTGGGTGCTCGGCTGGATCGGGCACGGTGCCGCGCTGGCTGTGGCGGCCGGCTGCGCGCTGGTGCCGCTGGTCCTGGGCCGGGCCGGCGGCACCCCACTGCTGGCCGGCGCGCCGTTGCTGGTCGTGGCGCTGGCCCTGTTCGCCGGGGCGCTGGCGGCCGGCGGCCGGACCTACCGGGCCGTCACCGCCGGCCTGCTGGTGCCGGTGCTGGCCGGCGCGCTGCTCCGCCCGGTCGCCGAGCTGCGCCCGGGATCGCTGCTGATCGCCGCCGGTCTGGTGGTGGCCGGGCTGGCCGGGGCGGTGCGGGCGGTGCCGGGGCGGCAGCGTACCGGGCCGCGGGTGGGTGCGTTCGTGGTGGCGGCCGCGCTCGGTCAGGTCGCCACCGTCCTCAGCCTGCTCGTCGCGGGCGCCACCGCGCTCGCCGCGGCGCCGGCCTGGCAGAGGGCGGAACCCGTCCCGGCCCCGTCCTGGGGCTGGCAGCTCCCGCTGGCCGTGCTGCTCACCGCCGGCGCGGTGGCGCTGCACCTGCCCCGGCCCGCCCGACCGGTGGTCGGGGTGGTCGGCGGGGCGCTGGCCGTACTGGCCGTGCCGGCCGTCGCAGCCACCCCGTGGCCGCTGGTGGTGGCCGCCGACCTGGCCGCGGCCGGCGCGCTGCTGCTGGGCGCCGTGCGCCGGCCGCGCCCCCGGTACGCGACCGTGCTGGCGCCCGCGTTCGCCGCCGCGGTGCTGTCCGGGCACGCCCTGCTGGTCGGCCGCGCCGAGCCGGCCGGCGCGGCCGCCGGGTGGGCCGTCGTCGCCGGCGTCGGCCTGCTGGCGGCGGCGCTGGGCAGGCGGGGCGCGGGCGCACAGCCGGCCGTCGCCGGGGTGGCGCTGGGCGCGGCGCTGTTCGCCGTACCCGCGGGGGTGGCGGTGGCGCTGCTCGGCTTCGGCCTGCCCTCCTGGTGGCAGCTCCGGGGCGCATCGGCCGCCGTCGCGCTGCTGGTGGTCGCCGTCCTCGCCGTCCGTCGACACTGGCCCGACCTGCACGGGTACGCCTCGACCGGCTTCGCCGTCGCGCTGGCCGCGGTGGCGGTCACCCCGCTGGTCCTGCGCAGTGGCGAGCCGGCATCGGTCTACGCCGCGTCCGGTGTGCTGCTGGCGCTGGCCGCCGGTGGGGGCACCCGGCCGGCCCGCGCGCCCCGGCTGGTCGGCGCCGGGCTGGCCGGTCTGGCGCTGCTGGCCGCCGCCCCGGCGAGCCTCGCGGTGCTGCTGGCGTTGCCGGTTCGACCCTGGTCCGGGGTGCCCGCCGCGGCCCCGGTGCCGGCCGCGACCCGCGCCGCCCTGACGCTGCTGCTGCTCGCGGTCGCCGCCGCCGCGTACGTCCGGGTCGCGACGGCTCCCGGTCGCGGCGCGGCGTCGGACGCGCCGAGCGGGAGTCGTCGAAACGGCGGGCGGTGGCGGCCCGCGCTCGCCGCGCTGCCGTTCGGCGCGGTCGCCGTCCCGGTGCTGCTGGCCGGCGCCGGCGCACCCTGGCCGGTGGTACCGGCCGTGGCGTTCGGCGCCGGGCTGGGTGCGCTGCTGGTGGCCGCGCTCGCCGCGCCGCGCCCGCCGCTGCTCCCGGTGACCCTGGCGCTCGGGCCGGCGCTCGCCGTGCCCGGGCTGGGCGGGCTCGCCGCCACCCGGGCCGGGACGCTCGCCGCCCTGGGCGTGCTGGTCGTCGCGGCGGTCGTCGTCGGGGTGGCCGGGCGGCCCGCCGCTGCCCGGTGCGCCGGCTGGTTGGCCGCCGTGGCGGCGGCCACCGGCTTCGCGGTGACCGCGCCGCTGGCCGCCGGGCTGCCGCTGCGGACCGCCGCCTTCGCGGCGCTGGCGGTGGCGGCGCTGGTCCTGCACGGCGTACCGCTGCGGCGCGCCGGGGAGGCCGGTGCGGCGGCGGGGACCGGGGCGCCGGCCCGCGCGGGCGCGGCGGCCAGCGCGGCGGCGGCGCTGGAGGCGGCGGCCCAGGCCGTGGCCGTGCTGGCGCTGCTGCTCACCGGCGGCGCGCTCCGGCACGCGGCGGCGGTCTGCGCGCTCTGGGGCGCGGCCGTGGCGGTACGGGTGCTGCGGCGAGGCGAGTCGGCGGCTCGCCGGCGCATCCTGGCCGCCGTCGCGGGCGGCAGCGAACTGCTCGGCGGCTGGCTCCTGCTGGCCGCCGGCGGGGTGGTGGTGCTGGAGGCGTACACCGCGCCGGCCGCCGCGCTCGCCCTCGTCGCCGGCCTGGTGGCGGTGCGGACCCGGCCCGGCCTGAACAGTTGGCTCGCGCTCGGCCCGGGGCTGGCGGCGGCGCTGCTGCCCAGCCTGGTCTCGGTGCTGGCGGCGCCGGACCCGCAGCCGTGGCGTCGGCTCGCGCTCGGCGTGGTCGCGCTGGCCGCGGTACTCGGCGGCGCGACCCGGCGCTGGCAGGCGCCCGTCGTGCTGGGCGCGGCCACGCTGGTGCCGCTCGCGCTGCACGAGCTGGCCCGGGGCTGGGACCTGCTGCCCCGCTGGATCTTCCTGGGGTTGGGCGGGCTGGCGCTGATCGGGCTGGCCGCCACCTACGAGCGCCGCCGGCGCGACCTGGCGCGGTTGCGGGCGCTCGTCGGCCGGATGGGGTAGGGCCAGCACCACCCCCGGCTGGGGGGTTGCCAGGATTACCCAGAGCGACCGTCCCGACCAGACTCGATCACGCGGAGTCGCGCCGTCCGGCGTGGCGCACGGACCGAGAATCGGGGATCGGGATGACCTCATCGACGTTGACGGCACCAGCGGCCCGGCGGGGCAGCGACTACGCGCGGCTGTCCCGCCGGGTCGCCGAGGCCGGGCTGTTCGCCCGCCGGCCGGGCTGGTACGCGATCCGGATCGGGCTCACCCTGGGCGCCTACCTGGCCGGCTGGGCGCTGGTGGTGGCGGTCGGCGACTCCTGGTGGCAGCTGCCGCTGGCGGCCGCGATGGCGGTGGCCACCACCCAGGTGGCGTTCCTCGGGCACGACGCCGGCCACCGGCAGATGTTCCGCCGGCGCGGCCCGAGCGAGCTGGCCGGGCTGGTCGCCGGCAACCTCGCGGTCGGGCTGAGCTACGGCTGGTGGGTGGAGAAGCACAACCGCCACCACGCCAACCCGAACCACACCGACGAGGACCCGGACGTCGGGGCGGGCGCGCTGGTCTGGACGGACGAGCAGGCGGCGGCGACCCGGGGGTTCGGCCGGTGGCTGGCCCGGCGGCAGGCGTGGCTCTTCTTCCCGCTGCTCCTGCTGGAGGGGCTCGCGCTGCACGTGGCGAGCGTGCGGGCGCTGGCCGGCCGGGAGGACGGCCGGTGGCGCACCCCGGTACGGCACCGCGCGGTCGAGGCGCTGCTGCTCGTCGCGCACGCCGCCGGCTACCTCGGCCTGCTGTTCGCGGTGCTGTCGCCGGGGAAGGCACTGCTCTTCGTCGCCGTCCACCAGGGGCTGTGGGGGCTCTACCTGGGCTGCGCGTTCGCCCCGAACCACAAGGGCATGCCGATGCCCGACCCGGACGACGACCTGGACTTCCTGCGCAAGCAGGTGCTCACCTCGCGAAACGTGCGGGGCGGCCGGTTCGTGGACGCGGCGCTGGGGGCGCTCAACTACCAGATCGAGCATCACCTCTTCCCGAACATGCCCCGCGCCAACCTGCGCCGGGCCCGGCCGATCGTCCGGGCGTACTGCGCCGAGCAGGGCATCCCGTACGCGGAGACCGGGCTGGTGGAGTCGTACCGGCAGGCCCTGGCGCACCTGCACCAGGTCGGCCGCCCGTTGCGGCGCAGCTGACGGCGGCGACCCCGGTCCTGCTCAGGAGGCGTGCCTGGGCCGGGCCGCGGCGCGTCCGCCCGGTAGGGTCGGCGCATGGCAGACGTGCTCACCGCCGCGGCGGTGCGGGACGAGCCGGGCGGGTCGACCCCGTCCCGGCGGATCGACGACATCGCCCGGAGTGCCCCGTGAGATTCGAGATCAGCAAGGTGCTGGACGCCATCGAGGGCCGGGTCTGCACCGACCCCTCGCTGGCGCGCGCCGTGGTGGACCTGGCCGAGGTGATCCGCTGGCAGGACCTGGACGGCGGACGGCCGGCCAGCCTGCTGCGGCTCGGCATGGTGATCGACGCCCTGTCCCGGCAGTTGGAGGAGGACAGCGTCCCGGTCTACGCGATCGTGCACCGGGCCCTGCTCTCCGACGCGGACCTCACCTCGAACGAGCGGATGGTGGTCCGGCGCTGGGCCGACGACGGACTGGTCGAGGTGCTCGACCACCCCGGCGACCGGATGCTGGAAATCGCCGACCTGCTCGGGCTGCCGGTGCTCAGCCGGATGCGGTTCGACGGGCTGAGCGGCCGCTACCCGTGGCTGGGCCAGGCCGGGCGGGTGCTGGCCCCGGTGCCCGGCGCCGGCGGTCCGGTGTTCATCGCCCACGTCGGCGGCGGGCAGAGCCCGGCCTCCGGCAGCCGCTCGCCGGTCGGCGAGAAGCTGCTGGCCCGGCAGTGGCGCTGCCCCGAGCCGGGTTGCGCGCTCTTCGGCGGCGGTGGGGGCGGCGGCGCCTTTGCCGACCTGGCCCGGGTCGACCGCGCCCCGGCCGGCCAGCCGCCGCCCGCCCTGCGCAACGGCGTGCCGACCTGCCCCCGGCACGGCGCGCGGCTCGGCGACGCCGGCCCGCGGCCGCGTACGGCGGTGCTGGCGGTCCGGATCGGCGGGCTGGTGCGGCGCCGGTTCGCCCTCACCGAGTCCCAGCCGGTGCTGGTCGGGCGGGCGCCGGACGCCTCCGGTGGCGTCGTGCTCGGCCAGTGGCTCAACGACGAGGCGCGGCGCTGGATCAGCCGCAGCCACGTCCGGTTCGAGCTGCGGGTGGGCGAGGTGATCGTGACGGACACCAGCACCAACGGCTCGGGCGTGCGTCCCGGCGGCTCGATGGCCGAGCCGGACCGGATCACGCTCGCCCCGCAGCAGTCCCGGGTGCTGGCCGAGGGGGATCTCGTCGAGCTCTACCCGGGCGTGCAGATCGGCCGGGCCGACGAGGTGGCCAGCGACGCGAAGTTCACCCCGAACTCGGTGATGGCGGAGGCCCCGACCATGGCGATGCGGCTGCCCCGTCCCTGACGGCGACGACGAAGGGCGCCGGGACCGTCGCGGTCCCGGCGCCCTTTCGCGTACGGGGTCAGCCCTCCAGCACGGCCGCGAGCTGGGCCACCGCGTGGTCGATCTCCTCCTCGGTGATCACCAGCGGCGGGGCGAGCCGGATGGTGGAGCCGTGGGTGTCCTTGGCCAGGACGCCCCGCTCCATCAGCCGCTCGCAGGCCTGCCGGCCGGTCATCAGCGCCGGGTCGATGTCCAGGCCGGCCCAGAGGCCCCGACCCCGGACGGCCACCAGGCCCTTGCCGATCAGGCCGCGCAGCCCGGCGTGCAGCCGCTCGCCCAGCTCGGCCGAGCGGCGCTGGAACTCGCCGGTGGCCAGCAGCCGGACCACCTCGGTGGCGACGGCGCAGGCCAGCGGGTTGCCGCCGAACGTCGAGCCGTGCTGGCCCGGCTTGAGCACGCCGAGCACGTCGGCGTTCGCGGCCACCGCGGAGACCGGCACGATGCCGCCGCCCAGCGCCTTGCCGAGCAGGTACATGTCCGGGACGACGCCCTCCAGGTCGCAGGCGAACGTCGCGCCGGTGCGGCCCAGGCCCGACTGGATCTCGTCGGCGATGAAGAGCACGTTCCGCTCGGTGCAGACCTCGCGGACGCCCGGCAGGTAGCCCTCCGGCGGCACCACGACGCCCTGCTCGCCCTGGATCGGCTCGAGCAGCACGGCGACCGTGTTCTCGTCGATCGCGGCGGTCAGCGCGGCCAGGTCGCCGTAGGGGACGACCGTGAAGCCCGGCGTGTACGGCCCGAAGTCGGCGCGGGCGTCCTCGTCGGTGGAGAAGCTGACGATGGTGGTGGTCCGGCCGTGGAAGTTCCCCTCGGCGACCACGATGTTCGCCTGGCCCGGGGCCACGCCCTTGACCTGGTAGCCCCACTTGCGGGCGACCTTGATGCCGGTCTCCACCGCCTCGGCGCCGGTGTTCATCGGCAGGACCAGGTCCTTGCCGCAGAGCGCGGCCAGCTCCCGGCAGAAGTCGGCGAACTGGTCGTGGATGAACGCGCGGCTAGTGAGGGTGAGCCGGTCGAGCTGCGCGTGCGCGGCCTCGATCAGCGTCGGGTGCCGGTGGCCGAAGTTCAGCGCCGAGTAGCCGGCCAGGCAGTCCAGGTAGCGGCGGCCGTCCACGTCGGTCAGCCAGGCGCCCTCGGCGGACGAGATCACCACGGGCAGCGGGTGGTAGTTGTGCGCCGTGTGGCGCTCCGCGTCCCGGACCGCGGACGGCGTCCGCAGCATGTCGTCGACGATCACTTGACTGCCTTTCCCTGACGGAGTCGCAATGTGCAGCACTTCGGTCCGCCGCCGGCCTTGCGCAGCTCGGACAGGTCGATCCCGATGGTCTCGTAGCCCCGGTCGCGCAGCTTGGCGGCGAGGTCGGTGGCCTGGGCGGGCAGCACCACGTGCCGCCCGTCGCCGACCGCGTTCAGCCCCAGCACCTCGGCGTCGGCCATGGTCGCGTGGACCGCGTCCGGGAACAGCCGGCGCAGCACCGCCCGGCTGCCCGGCGAGAACGCCTCCGGCAGGTACGCCACGGTGCGCTCGTCGAGGACGGTCAGGGCGGTGTCCAGGTGGTAGAAGCGCGGGTCCACCAGCTGCATGGTGATCACCGGGTAGCCGAAGACCTCCTGGAGCTGGGCGTGCGAGGCGTGCGCGGTGCGGAACCCGGTGCCGGCGAGCAGGTGGTCGCCGACCAGCAGGACGTCGCCCTCACCCTCGTTGACGTGCTTCGGGTCGTACATCTCGAAGCCGGCGGCCTCGAACCAGGCGCGGTAGGCGGGGGCCTCGTCGGCGCGCTGCGGGTCGCGGAACTGCACCGCCATGGCCTTGCCGTCGATCACCGTGCCGCCGTTCGCGGCGAAGACCATGTCCGGCAGGCCGGCGACCGGGTCGATCAGTTCGACCTCGTGGCCCAGGTCGACGTACGTCTGGCGGAGCTGCTCCCACTGCCGGATCGCCAGGTCGGCGTCCACGGGCGCGGTGGGGTCCATCCACGGGTTGATCGCGTAGTCGACGGCGAAGTACGTCGGCCGGCACATCAGAAAGCGCTGGCGGGTCGCGTCCATCGTCATGTCGTGCTCCCAGGGTCGGGCGCGCCCGGCCACCGTCGGCCCACGGGCTGGCGCCGTGGTCCAACGGTATGCGGCGCGGGCCGACGACATCCACCGTGAGAAGTTGCGTACGGCGACGGATCGTTGCGTCTGGGCTCCCGCTCGCGGTGGATCGTTGCGTCGTCGGTCGGGCCCGTTCCACCCGGAGGCGCGGGTGCCGGTGCCGGGGCACGGCGGGTGACCCCGGACACGCTTCGGGGGCGGCGAACCGCCGCCCCCGAAAGGGTGTGTGCCCGGCTGGTGAACCACCAGAGCTGATCGGGCGGGCCGGCGCTGCCGGCGGCCGGACAGTGCCCGTCAGAACCAGTTGGCAAACTGTGAGTCGAGCCACTCGCGGAACCGGCCCACCCACGCGCCGTCAGTGGTCGGCCAGTCGAACTGGCCGGTCAGCGCCACCACGCCGAGCACCACGGCGGCGAGGCCGACCACCACGCCGATCAGCGCGTCGGTCGTGCCGGCCACGTGCCGGCGCCGGGTGGCGATCAGGCCGAGCACGGCGAGCACCGCGCCGACCGCGCCGAGCCCGACGCCGTACCCGGCCAGGGTTCCGGAGAGCACGAACAGCGCGCCGACCACCGAGACGATCAGGCCGAGGGTGGCCAGCAGGCTGGTCCGGGGCCGCGGGCCGAGCGCCACCGGGGCGGTCCGCTCCGCGACGTCGGCGCGCTCCGCCCGGTCCGGCCGGCCGTCCCCGTCCAGGTCGACGGTGCGTTCCAGGGTCGGGTCCGGGTCCGTCGTCGCGTGGGTGCGCGTGGCGTCGTCCACCCGCGCGTGCGCGCGCCGCTCCGCGTCGGTGGCGCGCTCGCCCTCGGTGACGGTCGCGCCGCTGCGGTAGGTCGTCCGGTCCGCGTCGCGGTCGGTGACCACCGGCTGGCCGTCCACCCGGTCCGCGACCCGGTCGCGGGCGTCGACGACGCCGTCGCCGTCGACGTCCTCACTTCGCGCCGGGGCGCTCCGGCGGGACAGAATCTTCACTTCGACACCTCCTGATCCAGGCGCGGAGGCCGCGCGTGACAGTCAGGAGGTACCCAGTGGTGGAGAAGTCGACACCCGGTGACCGGTGACTACGCTTGGCAGCCGTGCCAGAGGGACACACCATCCACCGCCTGGCGGCCCGGCACGCCGAGCTGTTCGCCGGCGACAAGGTGCACGCCGCCAGCCCGCAGGGCCGCTTCGCCGAAGGCGCCGCCCGGCTCACCGGCACCGTCCTCGACGGCACCGAGGCGTACGGGAAGCACCTGCTGCACCACTACGCCGGCGAGCTGACCCTGCACGTCCACCTCGGGCTCTACGGCAAGGTCACCGACGGATCCGGCGAGCCGCCACCCCCGGTCGGGCAGGTCCGGTTGCGGCTGCACACCGACCGGCACTGGCTGGACCTCCGCGGCCCGACCGCCTGCGAGCTGCTCACCCCGCCCGAGGTGGCCGCGCTGCGCGGCCGGCTCGGCCCCGACCCGCTGCGCGCCGACGCCGACCCGGACCGGGCGTACGCCCGCATCCGCCGCAGCGCCACCCCGCTGGCCGCGCTGCTGCTGGACCAGTCGGTGGTGGCCGGCACCGGCCTGATCTTCGTGACCGAGGCGCTGTTCCGGGCCGGGCTGCCGCCGACCCTGCCCGGCCGGCAGCTCACCCCGGCGGGCTGGCGGGAGCTCTGGGCCGACCTGGTCGCGCTGATGACCCGCGCGGTCGAGCGGGGCCGGATCGACACCGTACGGGAGGTCCACCTGCCGGAGGCGATGGGCCGCGCGCCCCGGGTCGACCGGCACGGCGGCGAGGTGTACGTCTACCGCCGCCCCGGCGCGCCCTGCCACGTCTGCCGGGCCGAGGTCAGCCGGGGCGAGCTGGCCGGCCGCAACCTCTACTGGTGCGCCACCTGCCAGGCCGGCTGACACCGGACGGTGCCCTCGCAACCGATCCGGCCGGCCGCCGGTGTCGCGGCGAGCGCCGGGCCGCGCCCCGGACCGCGGCGGCGGCGTCAGCTCGCCGCGCGGAGGATGCCGCGCGGGCGGTGCCGGAGCTGCTCGACGGCGAGCGCGGTCGCCTCGTCGGCGGGCAGCAGGACGACCAGGTGGGCCGCCGCGCTGCGGGCGGCACGCGACACGGTCCCGTATCCGGCCTGAACCCGCGTGGCGTGGGTGGTCCCCGGGGACCACTCACGCCAGGCCGAGCAGCCAGCGGACCGTCTCGACCTGGCGGGGGAACACCTGGTCCTCGCCGATGCTCCAGGCCAGGGTGTGCACGACCGTCCAGCCCCGGACCCGCCCCCGGTCCAGGCCCAGCTCGGCGCTGAGCCGGTCCAGCCGGTGCCGCACCGCCTCGGGGGAATGCCCCAGCTCGGGGCCGCGCACCATCGGCACCGCCGCGAACTCCCGCTCGCCGACCAGCGGCTTCGGGTCGATGACCAGCCACGGCTCCCGGGTCGCCCGGAGCACGTTGCCGGCGTGCAGGTCCTGGTTGACCAGCACCTGCTCGCCCTGACTCGGCACCAGGTCGGCGAGCAGCCCGAGGGCGGTGTCCAGCAGCCGGCGCTCGTACGGCCGGTTGGCCCGCTCCCACTGCGCCGGCATCCGCTCCGCCCAGCCGGCCGCCTCCTCGGCGAGCGGGGTGAACGGCGGGCCGGCCGGCACGGCGAGCCGGGGCAGCAGCTCGACCACGGCGTCCAGCGCCGCGTCGGCCGGCAGCGCGTGCAGCGGGGTGCCGGGCAGGCAGCGCTCCACCAGCAGCGCCCGCCGTTCCGGGTCGTGGGCCAGCATCCGGATCGCGCCCCGGCCGGCCCAGTGCGCCAACGCGGTCGCCTCGTGCACGCTGTCGTCGTCCGGATACTGCAGCTTCAGCACGGCCGGCGTGCCGTCCGGCAGCTCGGCCGGCACGGCCAGCGAGGCGAACGCGTACCCGAACGGGGGTCCCACCACCCGCAGGTCCCACTGCGCGACGCACTCCGCCAGCCGGTCCGGCAGCACCGCCTGCCAGGCCCGGCCCGCCGGGATCTGGTCGGTCCACCGCAGGCTCTCAGGGATCTCCATCCGGCCATCCTCGGATCTGCTGCGGATCGCGTACAACCGTTTCCGGCCTGGTGCCGTCTGGAACAGCGAACCCCAGGGAGGTGGCCGGATGCCGGATGCATCGGACCAGGAATACGTCGAGTACGTCACGGCGCGCCTGCCGGCGCTGCGGCGGCTCGCGTACGGACTCTGCGGCGACCGCGACCTGGCCGACGACCTGGTGCAGGAGACCGCCACGCGGCTCTACCTGCGCTGGGCGCGGATCGCTGAGGTCGAGCAGCTCGACGCGTACGTCCGCACGGTGCTGGTCCGGCACTTCCTGGACACCCGGCGGCGCGGCTGGTGGCGGGTGCACCTGTTCGGCGGGCCGCCCGACGTGCGGTCCACCGAGGACCGGGGCGTCGAGGAGCAGACCGTGCTGCGCGACGCCCTGGCCAAGGTGCCGCCCCGCCAGCGAGCGGTGCTGGTGCTGCGTTTCCTGCACGACCTGCCGGTGGAGGAGGTGGCCCGGACGCTGGGCTGCTCGCCCGGCACGGTGAAGAGCCAGACCTCGCACGGCCTGGCGGCGATGCGACGGCTGCTCGGGGACCGCGAGCTGGCCGGTCGGACCGGAAAGGAGCGGTGGGCATGAGGACCGATGACGAACACGTCGCCGACCGGCTGCGGTGGCTGGACGACGAGCCGGCCGGCCCGCCCCGGATCGACCTGCCGGGGGCGATGCGGGAGGCCCGCCGGCGGCGGCGCAACCGCCGGGTGGCGGCGGCCGGGGCGGCCGCGCTGGGTGTGCTGGCGGTGGCCGCGCTGCCGGCGGCGCTGCGCGGGGACGGGCGGGCGGCGCCTGCGCCGGCCGCGAGCACCAGCCCGTCGATGCCGTCGCCGACACCGCGGCCGACCGGCCCGTGGCAGGGGATCTGCACGGCCGCCCTGCTGTCCGTGCCGGGCGATCCACACGGCGCGGTCACCGGCGGTGACCCGGACGGCCGGTGGCTGGTCGGCCGTCGGGCCCCGCAGGGGCAGGGTCGCCTGGATTTCGGCCTGCTGATCTGGGAGGGCGACCGGGTCCGGGAGGTCGAGCTGCCGGGCGAGGCGCAGGAGTTGACGGATGTGAACCGGGCCGGCCTGGCGGTGGGTTCGTCGTTGAGCGCCGGCAACGAGTGGCGGGCGTGGGCCGTGCGCGACGGCGAGGTCATCCGCCTGCCCGGGGGAACGTCCGAGGGCGCGGCGGCCGTCAACGACGCCGGCCGGATCGTCGGTTACCGCAGCCTGGGGCACGCCTGGGAGCCGGCTTTCAAGCAACTGCCGGTGGTCTGGGACTCGTACCAGAGCCGGCCGGTCGACCTGCCACTGCCCGGCCCGCAGTGGGAGGGCACGGCCGTCGGCATCGACGAGGACGGCACCATCCTGGGCGCGATGTCCGACGGGCACCCGGACAAGCCCACCCGCGCGGTGGTGTGGCGTCCGGGCGCCGCCCGGCCGGAGGTGCTGCCGTTACCGCGGGTGCCCGACGGGAAGGCCGACCGGTTCCTGCCCCTGTCGTTGGCCGGTGGCTGGGTGACCGGCACCGCCGAACGCGACACCAAGGTGGTCCCCCGGAGCGGCATCAACAGGTACCCGGTGCGGATCGATCTGCGTACCAGACAGGCGGACGTAATGGAGGGCATCCTCTGGTCCGGGACCGGCAACAGTCGGGGCTGGCTGGCCGGTGTGGTCTCCGGTGACGTCCCCGGCGTGATCACCGACACGAAGACTGTAAAGCTGCCCGTGCCGGACGGCTGGCGCGGCGGGCGGCAGGGCGGGGTGAAGAGTCTCAGCGACGACGGGCGGGTGCTCGGCGGAAAGCTCGAGCGCGACGACCAGGACGTCCGGCCGGTGCGCTGGACCTGCCGGTGACCGGTCCGGGGGCGGTCCCGCACCGCCCCCGGACCGGAGCCATTCACCGCAGCCGGCGGATGTCGCCGTACGTCCGGTAGAAGCCGCCGCGCCCCGACTCCCGCACCTCGGTGACCAGGTAGCGCGCCCCCACCTCCCGGATGCCCTTCGGGAACTGCACCGACCAGTCCCGCCGGTAGCCGTCGGAGAGGACGTGGATGCGCAGCCGCCCGCCCTGCTCGACGCACTGCACCACCACGCCGGCCCGGTCGTCCGTGGTCACCTCCACCGAGGTCCAAGCGGCCGGCTCGGGCAGCCGGGCCGGCGCCTTGACGTCCACCACCTCCGGCACGGTGCCCGCCTCGGCCGCCCGGATCGCCGGCTCGCTGGCGTCGATGCAGGCCAGGTAGCCGCCGGTGGTCACCACGTAGAGCCGCTCCTGGTGGTACTGCATCGAGTAGGCCGAGCCGCAGCCGGTGCCGAGCTTCCACAGCCGGTTGCCGGCCGCGTCGAAGCAGTAGATCGAGGACTGGTTGTCGCCGGCGAAGACGTACCGGCCGTCCTCGGCGGTGGCGCAGGAGAAGACCGGGGCGTCGCACCGGTAGCTCCGCTCCGGGCGCCCGTCCTTGCGCAGGCGCACCACCTCCCGGGTGCCGGTGCCGGCGAACACCGCGTCGCGCTCCTGCCAGCCGAAGAGCACCGACCCGGTGCGGGTGTGCCACAGCTCCCGCCCGGTACGCCAGTCGTAGCCGGTGACCCCCTGAGAGTGGCCGTGGTAGAGGGCGTCGGTGTCGCAGCGCACCATCCAGGCGGCCCGGCCGCGCCCCGGCCGGCGCCAGAGGAACTCGTCCTCGTGGTCGATCGCGGCGATCCCGCCGTCGGCGTCGGAGACGCCGAGCACGCCGTCGTGGATGTCCAGCCAGTAGATGTCGATCTCCGGAGCGATCGCGTACGCCACCCGGGGCACCTTGCCGGAGAAGTCGTAGACGTTACCGTCGTCGCAACCCGCGTAGAGCCAGGCGTCGTCGGCGACGATGCACTTCACCCCGTCGGGGAGCCGGACCTGGTGGAGCACGCGGGCGTCGTGGTCCAGGGTGGTGATCACCCCGTGCTCGTTGCCGACCATGCAGCTCTGCCCGTCGATGAAGATGCCGAACGCCGGCGCGCCCGAGGCGTACCGCCAGAGGACCGGGGCGGTGCGGGCGGTGGAGCGGGTGCTGACGATCTGCCGGCGGGACACCGCTCGCTTCTGGCGTACGCCGCGCACCGCCGGGGCGTAGCCCTTGCGGACCTTCTCGCCGATCTTCTTCGCGGCGGCGGCCCGGGCCCGGGCGTTGTCCGGGTAGCTGGTCGTCTTCACCTGGCCCTGGTCGCCGATCCGGCCGTAGCGCACGGTCATCGCGGTGTCGTCCACCGCCACCTCGTAGAACTTGTGCGCGCCACCGTCCACTTCGGACAGTTCGAGATAGGTCGTCTCCTGCGACAAGGGGTGCCTCCAGGGGGAATCGGCCGGAACCGGCGACAACACCCACACGCTAACCGCGCCCCCCGACAAAGAACCGGGCGTTAAGAAGGGGCCCGCGCTATACCGCAGGCGTTAAGAAGGGGCCCTTCCTACCGGTGGGCGAGGGCGTCGACGGCCTTGCGGGCGGCGATCAGCACCGGATCCCAGACCGGGGCGTACGGCGGGGCGTAGCCCAGGTCCAGCGCGGTCATCTCGTCCACCGTCATGCCGTTCCACAGCGCCACGGCCAGCGCGTCGATCCGCTTGGCCGCCTCCGACCAGCCGACGATCTGCGCCCCGAGCAGCCGGCCGCTGGGCCGCTCGGCGATCAGCTTGACCGTCATCGGTCGGGCCCCGGGGTAGTAGCCGGCCCGGTTGGTCGACTCGGACAGCACCGTGACGAACTCGAAGCCGGCCGCGATGGCGTCCCGCTCCCGCAGCCCGGTCCGCCCCACCTCCAGGTCGCAGACCTTGGTGACCGCGGTGCCGATCACGCCGGGGAAGGTGGCGTACCCGCCGCCGATGTTGATGCCGGCGACCCGGCCCTGCTTGTTGGCGTGGGTGCCGAGGGGTACGTGCACGGGCATGCCGCTGACCAGGTGCAGGGTCTCCACGCAGTCGCCGGCCGCCCAGACGCCGGAAACCTCGGGCACCCGCATCCGCCGGTCGCAGCGCACCCCGCCGGTCGGGCCGAGCGGCAGGCCGGCGGCCTTGGCCAGCCCGGTGTTCGGGCGTACGCCGAGACCCAGCACCACGACGTCGGCCGGCATCGGCCCCTCGTTGGTGACCACCGCCGCGACCCGGCCGTCCCGCTCCTCCACGCCGGTGACCGTCAGGCCGGTACGGATCGCGATGCCGATGCCGCGCATCGCTTCGGCGACCAGCTCAGCCATGTCCGGGTCCACCGTGGACATCGGCTGGGCGGCCTGCTCGACCAGGTCGACGGAGAGCCCGCGCTGGATGAGCGCCTCGGCCATCTCCACGCCGATGTAGCCGCCGCCGACCACCACCGCGCGGCGTGGCCGGGGCTCGCCGTCCAGCCAGTCCAGCAGCGCGGTGCCGTCGTCGAGGGTCTGCATCCCGAACACCCCGGCGGTGCCGCCGCGCGCCCAGTCGGGTTTTACCGGCACCGCGCCGGCCGCGTACACCAGGGCGTCGAAGCCCTCGCGCAGCTCGCCGCCGCCGTCGAGGTCCCGCGCGACCACCTCGCGGCGGTCCAGGTCGATGGCGGTGACCTCGTGCCGCAGCCGCACGTCGATGGCGAACTTCTCCCGGAAGGTCCCCGGGTCGCGGGCGATGAGCTGGTCCCGCTCCGGCACCACCCCGCTCACCCAGTACGGAATGCCGCAGGCCGAGTAGGAGATGAAGTGTCCCCGCTCGAAGGCGACGATCTCCAGGTCCGCCGGGTCACGGCGGCGTCGGGCCTGGGACGCCGCCGCCATTCCGGCCGCGTCCCCGCCAACGACGATCAGGCGCTCCGCCACGTGGCCCATCCTGTCACGGGGAGATCCGGCGCGGGTCCGGTCAGCCCCGGGTCTGCCGGGCCACGTCCTCGACCACGTCGACCAGCCGACCGGTGCGGGCGAACACCGCCCGCTGCCGTGCCGCGCCGCTGCCGTGCCGGCGCAGCCCGCCCAGCAGGTCGGTCACCTGGTCGAGGTCGCCGTGCCGCGCCAGTTCGGGACGGACCCGCTCGACCAGCCGGTCCAGCAGCTCCCAGGCGGGGCGCAGCTCGCCGTCGGTCAGGTCCACCCCGTCGCCCTCCAGCCCGTCGTGGGCCGCCCGCCAGTGCGCGGCGACCAGCAGGTGGTGGTCGGTGTTGATCGCCGGGCGGCCCTCGGCGATCTCCGTCAAGGACGTCGCCACCAGCGCCCGGACCAGGGCCGCCACCAGCACCGCGTCGTCCACCGAGGGGCAGACGTCGCCGATCCGGATCTCCACGGTCGGGTACCTCGCGGACAGCCGCGCGTACCAGTAGAGCATCCCCTCGTCGAGCATCACGCCGCTGGCGATGAGCTGCCGGATCAGCCGTTCGTAGTGCTCGTGGGAGTCCAGGTACGGGGTGGGCGCCACCGACGGCCAGCGCTCCCACTCGACCGAGCGCCAGCTCGCGTACCCGGTTTCCTCGCCCTTGGCGAACGGCGAGTTGGCGGTGACCGCGTGCAGGATCGGCAGCCAGGGCCGGACGTGGTTGAGCACCCGCACCCCGGTGTCCGGGTCGGGGATGCCCACGTGCACGTGCATGCCGTTGTTGCCGGGTCCGGGCACCAGCAGCCGGAACCGCTCGATCATCCGGTCGAAGCGGGGCTTGTCCACCACCGGCGGGACCGGGCCGTCGACCGGGCCGGTGCCGATGGCCAGCAGCCGTACGCCGGCCCGCTCGGCGGCGTCGGCCAGCGCCGTGCGGAGCACCCCCAGCGAGTGCCGGATGGCGGACAGCTCCAGCCCGGGCGGGCTGCCGATCTCGATCTGGCTGGTCTGGAACTCCCGTTCCACCTGGCCGCGCAACTCGGCCGGCACCTGCTCCATGACCAGGTCGACGGCGGGTACGGCGGCGCCGGTGTGCGGGTCGGCCAGCAGGAACTCCTCCTCGACGCCGACCGTGAGAAGGTGCGTGCCGCCGCCCGGGGCGGCGCTCCGTTCCTGTTCCGCCACTGACCCGTCCATGGCCACCACCATCCGATTCGTGTCTCGCGGCGCCGTGCCGCGACCGGGAGCCGTCGTGGGCGCCCTGTTACCCACCGTGTCGGCGGCGGGAAACGCCGGGCGGCGTGTCGCCGCCGCACGCCAAGGTTCCGCCCAGCTTCGGCGCGGATCGGGACAGCCGGGCGACGGGCAGGCGGCGTGACTACGATGGGCCGCGGCCGACGCCCCGGCGCGTCGCCGCCAGCGAGGGAGGCCGCGTTGACCCCGAGCCCCACGTCACAAAAGGTGACCGACGCCCGGCGTTCCGGCCGGGGGTGGCGTGGTCAGGTGCCCCGGGCCTTCGCCACCCTGCTCTGGGTGGTCGCGGCGGTCTGCGCGCTCGCCGCGTTGAGCAGCGCCGCCCGCCTCGAGTTCCAGCCGGTGCGCACCGCGATCGACGCGCTGCTGGTGCCCGCCCCGGCCAACCTGGCGTACGCGGTCTTCCTCGGCACCCTCGCCGCGGCGGTGCGGCGGCGCAAGCGGCTGGCCCACTGGGTGCTGGTCGCCTATTTCAGCCTCACCCTGCTGGTGGGCGTGCTGGCCGGGGCGCTGCTGCTGGTGGTGGGGACCAACCGGCTCAACGAGGCCGCCGGGCGGCGGCTCTTCGGCACCCTGGAGACGGTCGGCGTCTGGGTCGGCATCGTCTTCGCCGCCGCCGCGCTGGCCCTGCTGCTGGCCGCCCGCCGCGAGTTCTACGCCCGGGTCCGCCCCGGCAGCGCGTGGCAGGCCCTCGGCGTCTTCCTCGGCCTGGCCGCCGTCTCGGTCGGGCTCGGCTACCTGCTGGTCCTCGCCGCGCCGGGCAGCCTGCACACCTGGTCGGACCGGCTGGGCTACGCGGTCGAGAAGGTGTTCGGTGGCGCGATCACGCTGGACCTGACCCGGCAGGGCCAGGCGCCCGGCTGGGTCAACCTGCTGCTCGGCGCCCTCGGTGCGCTCGCCTTCGTCGCCGGCCTGTTCACCCTGGTCCGCTCGCAGCGGGCACACGCGGTGCTGCACGCCGACGAGGAGGAGCGGATCCGTGAGCTGCTCGCCCGGTACGGCGAGCGGGACTCGCTGGGCTACTTCGCCACCCGCCGGGACAAGGCGGCCGTCTTCTCGCCGAGCGGCAAGGCGGCGATCACCTACCGGGTGGTCAACGGGGTGAGCCTGGCCAGCGGCGACCCGGTCGGTGACCCGGAGGCGTGGGGCCCGGCGATCGAGGCGTGGCTGGCCCGGGCCCGCGAGTACGCCTGGACCCCGGCGGTGCTCGGCGCCGGCGACGCCGGGGCGCGGGCGTACCACCGGCACGGCCTCAAGGTGCTCCAACTCGGCGACGAGGCGATCCTGCTGACCCGCGAGTTCGACCTGGACGGCCGGGACATGCGCCCGGTCCGCCAGGCGGTGCACCGGGTGGAGCGGGCCGGCTACACGGCCCGGGTCCGCCGGCACGCGGAGATCCCGCCGGAGGAGCTGTCCCGGCTGGCCGCGCTCGCCACGTCCTGGCGGGACACCGAGCACGAGCGGGGCTTCTCGATGGCGCTGGGCCGGCTCGGCGACCCGGCCGACGGTGACTGCGTGCTGGTCGAGGCGCGGGACGGCGAGGGCCGGGTGCGGGGGCTGCTGTCGTTCAGCCCGTGGGGTGCGCACGGGGTGTCGCTGGACCTGATGCGCCGGGATCGGAGCGCCGAGAACGGGATCACCGAGTTCATGGTGGCGGCGCTGCTGACCACGGGCCCCCGCCTGGGGGTCGAGCGGGTGTCGTTGAACTTCGCGGCGTTCCGGTCGGTGTTCGAGCAGGGCGCCCGGATCGGCGCCGGCCCGGTGATCCGGCTCTGGCGGCACACCCTGCTCTTCTTCTCGCGCTGGTGGCAGCTGGAGTCGCTCTACCTCTCCAACGCCAAGTACCAGCCGCACTGGACCCCGCGCTACCTCTGCTTCGCCGAGCGCCGGGAGCTGGCCCGGGTGGGCATCGCGGCGGCGGCCGCCGAGGGCTTCCTCGGCCTGCCCGGCGGTCGGCCCGCCCCGCTGCACGGGGTGCCGCCGGCCGGCGGCGGGGTCGGGTTCGTGCCGCCGGCCGCCGCGACGGTCCGGGCCGTCCCGCCGCAGGCGGCCGAGGTGCCGCGGCCGGAGCAGATCCGGGTACGCCTGGCCAAGCTCGACCGGCTGCGCGCCGCGGGGGTGGACCCGTACCCGGTGGGCTACCCGCGGACGGAGACCTGCGCGGCGGTGCGGGAGCGGCACGCCGGGCTGGCCCCGGACACCGGGACCGGGGAGACGGTGGCGGTGGCCGGCCGGGTGATGCTGGTCCGCGACCACGGCGGCGTCCTCTTCGCCACCGTCCGGGACGGCAGCGGCGACCTCCAGCTCATGCTGGAGCACGACCTGGACCGCTGGCGGGCCGCCGTCGACATCGGCGACCACGTCGGCGCCACCGGCGAGGTGTACGCGACGAAGCACGGCGAGGTGTCGCTGCGGGTCGCCGACTGGCGGCTCACCGCCAAGTGCCTGCGTCCGCTGCCGGACAAGCACCACGGGCTGGCCGATCCGGAGGCCCGGGTCCGGCAGCGCTACCTGGACCTGGCCATCAACGCCGACGCGCGCGACCTGTTGCGGGCCCGCGGCGCCGCCCTGCACAGCCTGCGCTCCTCGCTGGTCGGGCGGGGCTTCCTGGAGGTGGAGACGCCGGTCCTCCAGCGGGTGCACGGCGGGGCGAACGCCCGCCCGTTCGTCACCCACAGCAACGCGTACGACCTGCGGCTCAGCCTGCGCATCGCACCCGAGCTCTACCTGAAACGGCTGGCCGTGGGGGGCGTCGAGCGGGTGTACGAGCTGGGCCGGGCGTTCCGCAACGAGGGCGTCGACGCCACCCACAACCCGGAGTTCACCGTGCTGGAGGCGTACCAGGCGTACGCCGACTACCAGGACATGCGCGAGCTGGCCCGGGAGCTGATCGTGGCGGCGGCGGTGGCGGTGCACGGCGCGCCGGTGGCCCGCCGCCCGCACGGCGGTGAGCTGGTCGACATCGGTGCCGAGTGGCCGGCCCGGACGGTCAACGAGGCGATCTCCGCCGCGCTGGGCGAGGAGGTCACCGCCGACACCGACGTGGCCGCGCTGCGCAAGCTCTGCGACGCGGCCGGGGTGCCCTACGACCCGCGCTGGGGGCGGGGCGCGGTGCTGCTGGAGCTCTACGAGCGGCTGGTCGAGCCGAGCACCGAGGTGCCCACCTTCTACCTGGACTTCCCGACCGACGTGTCGCCGCTGACCCGGCAGCACCGGCGCGACCCCCGGCTGGCCGAGCGGTGGGACCTGGTCGCCTTCGGGATGGAGCTGGGCACCGCGTACACCGAGCTGGTCGACCCGACCGAGCAGCGGCGCCGGCTCACCGCGCAGTCGCTGAAGGCGGCCGGCGGCGACCCGGAGGCGATGGAGCTGGACGAGGACTTCCTCACCGCCCTGGAGTACGCCATGCCGCCCACCGGCGGCCTGGGTCTCGGCGTGGACCGGCTGGTGATGCTGCTGACCGGCCGGTCGATCCGGGAGACCCTGCCGTTCCCGCTGGTCCGCGAGTCCTCCTGAGGGCGTGACCGGGGGTTCTAGGCTGGGCGGTGTGCCGGGGATGCTGGTGGCGGTGACGAGCGCGTGGGCGTACGCCCTCGCCCAGCTCACCGTGCTCGCCGACCGCCCGGCCACGCTGCTCGCCGGTGCGGCGGTGGCGGCCGCGCTGCTGCTGGCCGCGCTGCTCGCGCTCCGGTCCCGGGCGGTGCCCGGCGCGCCCGGCGCGATGCGGCACGCGACCGCCCTGCGGGCCCGGGCCCGGGGCCGGCGGGTGCCCCGGCAGGCCGACCCGGACGCCGCCGGCCGGCCGCGTCCCCGCGCGCCCGGCGTGCGCCCCTCGGCCGCGTAGCGCTCCGCCCTCCCCGGGTCCATCGGGCACGGCGGGTGGCCACGCGGCCGGTTCCGTCGTCATCCACCCCGCTGGGACGCGTTGTCCCGACGGGGCATCCGGGATCGGACCGAGGGGTTCCCCATGCACGCCTTCGCACCACTGCACACGGCGGCGTCCGTCGCCGCCACCGTCGTCACCTGGCTCGCCGGCACGCTCGCCCCGCTGACCGGCGGGGCCGCCACGGCCGCCGCGATCGTCCTGTTCACCGTCGGGGTCCGGCTGCTGATCTCGCCGCTCAGCCTGGCCCAGGTCCGCGGGGAGCGGCGCCGCGCGGCGCTCGCCCCCGAGGTCCGCAAGCTCCAGCAGCGGCACGCCGACGACCCGGCCCGCCTGCAGAGCGAGCTGTTCGCGCTCTACCGGCGCGCCGGCGCCAACCCGGTCGCCGGCTGCCTCCCGGCCCTGTTGCAGGCGCCGTTCTTCCTGGTCATGTACCGCCTCTTCGCCACCGGCGACGGCGGCCCCACCCTGCTCGACGAGCGGCTGGCCGGGGTGCCGCTGGGCTGGCACCTCGGCGACGGGCTCTCCACCTCGGTGGTGGCGGTCTTCGGGGTGCTGCTGGCCGCGCTGCTCGCCCTGGCCTGGTGGTCCGCGCGCCGCGCCCGCCGGGCGGCCGCGGCCACCGGCACCGTCGCCGGTACGCCCACCGACGGCCCCGGCGCCGCCGTGCTGGGCCGGCTGCTGCCACTGCTGCCGTACACGACGGTGCTGGTGGCCCTGGTGGTGCCGCTGGCCGCGGTGCTCTACCTCGTCACCACCACCGGCTGGACCGCGCTGGAGCAGGCGGTGCTGCGGCGACCGCGGGCGGAGTCCATCGACGTGCGTTGACAAGTTGCGGGCGGGGGCGTAGAAAAACGCTCCAGAGAGCGCTCTCTTGCCCCCGTCCCCGCAGAGAGGCACCCCGATGAGTCCTGCCCCGGCGGCGTCCGCCGCCCCGTCCGGCGTGCGCCGAGCGCGCCGGCTCCTCCCCCTCGCGGCCGTGCTCGCCACCACCACCGCACTGGCCACCGTCGCGATGACCGCTCACGCCGCCGTCCCGCCGCCCCCGTCCGGCTGGAGCCTGGTGTGGAGCGACGACTTCACCGGCGCGTCCGGCAGCCTGCCGTCCGCCGCCAACTGGATCATTGACACCGGCACCAGTTACCCGGGCGGCCCGGCCAACTGGGGCACCGGCGAGATCCAGACCTACACCGCGAACACCGCCAACCTGTCCCAGGACGGCGCCGGCAACCTGCGGATCACCCCGCTGAGGGACGGCGCCGGCCGGTGGACCTCGGCCCGGATCGAGACCGTCCGCACCGACTTCAAGCCGCCGGCCGGGGGAGTCCTGGCCATGGAGGGGCGGATCCAGATGCCCAACGTCACCGGCGCGGCGGCCGCCGGCTACTGGCCGGCGTTCTGGTCGCTCGGCTCGCCGTACCGGGGCAACTACCAGAACTGGCCGGGCATCGGCGAGATCGACGTGATGGAGAACGTCAACGGGCTCAACCAGGTCTGGGGCACGCTGCACTGCGGCGTGGCCCCGGGCGGCCCGTGCAACGAGTTCAATGGCCTGGGCAACATCCGGGCCTGCCCGGGCAGCGCCTGCCAGGCGGCGTTCCACACCTACCGCACCGAGTGGGACGCCTCGGTCAGCCCGCAACAACTGCGCTGGTACGTGGACGGTCAGCTCTTCCACACCGTCAGCCAGAGCCAGGTCGGCGACCCGTACTGGGGTCAGATGACCAGCCACGGCGGCTACTTCCTGCTGCTCAACGTCGCGATGGGCGGCTCCTTCCCGAACGGGGTGGCCGGCTTCACCACGCCGACCGCGTCGACCGTCCCGGGCCGGCCGATGCTGGTCGACTACGTGGCCGTCTACGCCCGGGGCGGTGGCGGCAACCCGACCCCGTCCCCGACCACCCCGCCGCCGGGCGGCACGGTGGACCCGTACTCGACGATCCAGGCCGAGGCGTACGCGGCGCAGAACGGGGTGCAGGTGGAGGCGTGCGCCGAGGGCGGGCAGAACATCGGCTGGCTGGCCAACGGCGACTGGACCCGTTACGACAACGTCGACTTCGGCGCCACCCCGCCGAGGGACTTCGTGGCCCGGGTCGCCTCCGGCGCGCCGGCCGCGGTGAGCGGGCTGGTCGAGGTCCGGGTGGACAGCCCGACGAGCGCCCCGACCGGCAGCTTCGCCATCGCCAACACCGGCGGCTGGCAGAGCTGGCGCTCGGTGCCGGGCAACGTCACCCCGGTGACCGGCCGGCACACCGTCTACCTGACCTTCACCAGCGGCCAGGGTGCCGACTTCGTCAACGTCAACTGGTTCACCTTCCGCCACTGAAGTGCAAGGAGGGGCCCCTTCTTAACGCCTCGCGTATAGGAAGGGGCCCCTGTTAACGCCTGGTTCCCCTCTGGACAGAAACAGTTAACAGTCTTAATAATGGGCGCTGACGTCGACGGTCATGAATCTCCCACCGCAACGGTTCCTGGAGGACGCCGTGAGACTCCGCTCCGCCCGCGTGGCGACGTTCGCCGCCGCGCTTGCCACCGCACTGGTGGCGGCCACCCTGCTGGCCGCGCCACCCGCCTCCGCCGCCACCGCCGCCTTCGTCCGCACCTCCAGCTGGAGCACCGGGTACGAGGCGAAGTTCACCGTCACCAACAACAGCTCGGCCAGCATCTCCTCGTGGAACGTCCAGTTCGACCTGCCGGCCGGCAGCACCGTCGGCTCGTACTGGGACGCCCTGCTGAGCACCTCCGGCCAGCACGTCACCGCGGTCAACCAGTCCTGGAACGGCACCCTCGCCGCGGGCGCCAGCACCACCTTCGGCTTCATCGTCAGCGGCACCGGCGACCCGATCAACTGCACGGTCAACGGCGGTTCCTGCACTGGCGGGGGCGGCGGCAACCCGTCCGCGCCGGCCACCCCCGGCGGCCTGCGGGTCACCGGGGCCACCAACTCCACCATCTCGCTGGCCTGGAACGCCGTGTCCGGCACGGTCAGCGGCTACCGGGTGTACGAGGGCACCAGCGTGAAGGCCACCGTCACCGGCACCTCGGCCACCGTCTCCGGCCTGGCGGCCTGCACCGGGCACAGCTACACGGTGACCGCGTACAACGCCAGCGGGGAGTCGGCGAAGTCGGCGGCAGTGTCGGGCAGCACCACCGGCTGCACCGGCGGGGGCGGTGGCGCGATGGCCGCCGCGCCCTACCTCTACCCGGGCTGGGGCGACCCGCCCGCGCCGTCCACGGTGATGGGGGCGACCGGGATCAAGTGGTTCACCATCGCGTTCGTGCTCTCCGGCGGCGGCTGCACGCCGGCCTGGGACGGCAGCGGCCCGCTCACCGGCGGCGCGCACGCCAACGCCATCGCCGCGATCCGGGCGGCCGGCGGCGACGTGATCCCCTCCTTCGGCGGCTGGAGCGGCAACAAGCTCGGCCCCAACTGCTCCTCGGCGAGCGCCCTGGCCGGCGCGTACCAGCAGGTCATCAACGCGTACGGGCTGAAGGCGATCGACATCGACATCGAGAACACCGACGAGTTCGAGAACGAGGTCGTGCAGGACCGGATCCTCGGCGCCCTGAAGCTCGTCAAGCAGAACAACCCGGGCCTCAGGACCATCGTCACCATCGGCACGTCCACCAGCGGCCCGTCCTGGTGGGGCACCCGCCTGATCAACCAGGCCGCCGCGCTCGGGGCCAACGTCGACGTCTTCACCATCATGCCGTTCGACTTCGGCGGCGGCGCGAACATGTACCAGAGCACGGTGAACGCCGCCGAGGGCCTGAAGAACGCGCTCAAGACCGCCTTCGGCTGGTCCGATGCCACTGCGTACTCCCACCTGGGAATTTCCGGCATGAACGGCCTCTCCGACCAGCAGGAGCTGACCTCGCCGGCCACCTGGACCCAGATCCGGGACTGGGCCAAGGCCCGCGGGCTCGCCCGGTTCACCTTCTGGTCGGTCAACCGGGACCGCCCCTGCCCGGGCGGCGGCGTGGTCTCCAACTGCTCCGGCATCGCCCAGAACACCTGGGAGTTCACCTCGATCACCGCCCAGTTCTGAGCGGCGTCGCGGTCAGCGCCCGGCGGTCACCGACTGCCGGGCGCGCCGCCGGCGCAGCTTCCGGACCACCCAGCTCGCCGTCATCACCGCGAAGGCCGCCAGGATCGCGTAGTTGAACCAGTCGCTGTAGCGGCCGACCTGCTGCCAGCGCGAGCCGAGGGCGAAGCCGAGGCCGACGATCAACGCGTTCCACCCCCCGCTGCCGAGCGTGGTGAGCAGCACGAACTCGCCCAGCGGCATCCGGTTGGCGCCGGCCGGCACCGACACCAGGCTGCGGACCACCGGCACCAGCCGGCCGATCAGCACCGCCCACCGGCCGTGCCGCTCGAACCAGTGGTCGGCCTTCTCCAGGTCGTCCCGGTCCACCAGCGGGATGTGGTCCAGCCAGCGCTTCAGCCGGTCCTCGCCGAGCGCGGCGCCGAGCCAGTAGAGCACCAGCGCGCCGAGCACCGAGCCGGCCGTCGCGGCGAGCACGATCAGCACCACGGAGAACCGGCCCTCGGCGGCGAGGTAGCCGGCCATGGCCAGCACGACCTCGCTCGGGATCGGCGGGATGACGCTCTCCAGGGCGACCAGCAGCGCCACCCCGACCGCGCCGAGCGAGTCGATGACGGTCGCCACCCAGCCGGTCAGCCCGGTGAACTGGTTCGGGTCGACGTTCTGGGCGAGAGCCATCGGCGTCCTTCCACGTGCTGCCGGGGGATCCGGAAGTGGTACCCCGGCGGCGGCCGGTCACACCTGCCGGTGATCGGCCCCACTCAGCCCGCCGGGTGCAGCGCCTCGTCCGCCGGCCCCCGCCGCCAACCGGTGAAGCGGACCAGCAGGCCGCCCCGGCTGGGCGAGCAGCAGTACGGCCCGGCGGACGCCGCGGCCGCCGGGTCCAGCGGGGCGACCCGGACCAGCCGCCACGGCTCGGCGTCCGCCCGGGCCCGGACGGTCAGCGCGTCACCGGCCCGGCTGACCCGGACGGTCACCTCCCGCCCCGACCACTCCGGCACCGGAGCGACCGACCAGTCGGAGACCTCGTCGGTGACCACCGCGCCGACCTGCGGCCGGCCGTCGCTGACCTCCACGCCCGCCTTGGTCCAGCGCCGCTCGTCCACCCGGACCAGCACGCCCGCCTGGTCGAACTGCGCTGCGTAGTCGAGGCGGAAGCTCACCTCCACCGCGCTGCCGGTCGGGAAGGGCGCCAGCAGCGCCGACCCGTCGTCGTGCACGAAGCCGTAGCTGGTCCGCCGCCAGAAGTCGCTGCCCCCGCGCGGCTCGACCAGCAGGCCGTCACCGGACTCGTCGGCCCGCTCCGGCGGGTTCAACCAACTGCCGGCGGACCAGTCGACCGGCTGCGCGTCGAGGCTCATGCCGGCACCGTACCGACCGTCCGGCGGGCAAGGGTGCGCGAGGCGGGTTTGCCGGATCGACGGACCGGAGAAGTAACGCGGGCATGGGCGACAGGTGGTATCAGGAGGCGGTCGTCTACTGCCTCGACGTCGACACGTTCGCGGATTCCAATGGCGACGGGGTGGGTGACTTCCGTGGCCTGATCGGCCGGCTGGACTATCTCGCCCGGCTGGGCGTGACCTGCCTCTGGCTACACCCGATCCACCCGTCGCCCAACAAGGACGACGGCTACGACGCCACCGACTTCTACAACGTCAGCCCGCGGCTGGGCACCCTCGGCGACTTCGCCGAGCTGCTGCACCAGGCGAGGAACAAGGGCATTCACGTGATCATCGACCTGGTGGTCAACCACACCTCGGACGAGCACCCCTGGTTCCAGTCCGCCCGGTCCTCACCCGACTCGCCCTACCGCGACTGGTACGTGTGGAGCGAGGAAGCGCCGCCGGACCGGCACCAGGGCATGGTCTTCCCCGGCGAGCAGAACGAGACGTGGAGCTACGACCGCACCGCGAAGGCCTGGTACTACCACCGCTTCTACAAGTTCCAGCCGGACCTCAACGTCGCCAACCCGGAGGTCCGGGCCGAGATCAAGAAGGTCATGTCGTTCTGGCTCCAGCTCGGCGTCTCCGGCTTCCGGATGGACGCGGTGCCGTTCATCATCGAGCTGACCGAGGCGGGCAACCCGGACTCGCCGAAGGACCTGGAGTTCCTCACCGAGCTGCGCCAGCACGTGCAGTGGCGGCGGGGCGACGCCGTCCTGCTGGCCGAGGCGAACGTGGAGCCGGACCAGTTGCCGGTCTACTTCGGCGACAGCGGTGGCTCCGCCAACCGGATCCACATGCTCTTCGACTTCATGCTGAACGGGCGGCTGATGCTCGCCCTGGCTCGGCAGGACCCGGAACCGGTGATCGAGGCGCTGCGGGACACCCCGGCGCTGCCCGAGGGCGGGCAGTGGGCGACCTTCCTGCGCAACCACGACGAGATCGACCTGTCCCGGCTCACCGCCGAGCAGCGCAACCAGGTGTACGAGCAGTTCGGCCCGGACGAGGACATGCGCCTCTACGGCCGGGGCATCCGCCGCCGGCTGGCCTCGATGCTCGGCAACGACCGCCGTCGCATGGAACTCGCGTACGCGCTCCAGTTCTCGCTGCGCGGCACCCCCGTGCTGCGCTACGGCGAGGAGATCGGGATGGGGGAGGACCTGTCGTTGCCCGGCCGGGAGGCGATCCGCACGCCGATGCAGTGGTCGTACAAGGAGAACGCGGGCTTCTCGACGGCGGATCCGGAGAAGCTGGTCCGCCCGGTGATCGACAAGGGTGAGTACGGCTACCAGCAGGTCAACGTGACCGCCCAGCGCAAGGACCCGAGGTCGCTGCTGGCCTGGTTCGAGCGGATGATCCGTACCCTCCGGGAGGCCCCGGAGATCGGCTCGGGCAGCACCAGCCACATCGACGTGCCGATGCCGCCCGGGGTGCTCGCGCACCGGGCCGACGGGCCGACGGGGACGATGGTCTTCCTGCACAACCTCGGCACCGAGGACGTCGAGGTGGACCTGAGTGTCCTCGCCCCCGAGGCGGACCTGCCGATCGACGTGCTCACCGACCGCAACTACGAGGAGGTCGGCAAGCTGGACCGGCTCAAGCTCACCGGGTACGGCTACCGGTGGATCCGGATCTGCCGGGGCCAGCATCCCTGACGACGGGCCCGGCGTTAAGCTCCTTCGATCGAGCCCAAGTTACCGGGAGGTAATCATGTCGGAGGAGCCCCGCGTCGCCATCGTGACCGGAGCCGCACGCGGCATCGGCGCGGCCACCGCCCGCCGGCTGGCGGCCGACGGCATGGCCGTCGCCGTGGTCGACATCGAGGAGTCGGCGACCAAGGAGGCCGTGGACGCCATCGCCGCCGCCGGCGGCCGGGCCCTCGGGGTCGGTGCGGACGTGTCCGACCGGGCCCAGGTGGAGGCCGCCGTCGAGCGGGTCGCCGCCGAGCTGGGTGCGCCGACCGTGCTGGTCAACAACGCCGGGGTGCTCCGCGACAACCTGCTGTTCAAGATGACCGACGCGGACTGGGACACGGTCATGGGTGTGCACCTGCGCGGCGCGTTCCTGTTCAGCCAGGCGGTCCAGAAGCACATGGTCGAGCGGAAGTGGGGCCGGATCGTCAACCTCTCCAGCACCTCCGCGCTGGGCAACCGGGGCCAGGCCAACTACTCCGCCGCCAAGGCCGGCCTGCAGGGCTTCACCAAGACCCTTGCCATCGAGCTGGGGCCGTTCGGGGTGACCGTCAACGCGGTCGCGCCGGGCTTCATCGTCACCGACATGACCGCCGCCACCGCCGCCCGGATGAAGGTCGACTTCGCGGCACTCCAGCAGCACGCCGCCGCGGAGATCCCGGTCCGCCGCACCGGCCGGCCGGAGGACGTGGCGCACACCATCTCGTTCCTGGCCAGCGAGGGCGCGTCCTTCGTCTCCGGTCAGGTCATCTACGTCGCCGGCGGCCCCAAGGACTGACCCGCCGCCCCTCCCGCGAACGGCCCCTCTTTCCGCCGAAAGAGGGGCCTCAGCATCGGTGCGGGTCAGGCGGGGTCGTGGCGGGTGCGCCAGAGCCAGAAGAGGCCGAGCATGGGGAGCACCAGCGGGATGTAGCCGTAGCCGCTGCCGAAGTCCGACCAGACCGTCTCGTCCGGGAAGAGTTCCTTGTCGGCGACGCTGAGGACGCCGACCGCGACCACCCCGACCAGCTCCACCGAGCAGCAGGCCAGCGCGACCCGGCGACCGGTGTGCCCGGCCCGGGCCAGCCCGACCGCCGCCACGATGTAGATCAGCGCGGCCACCGCGGAGAGCAGGTACGCCACCGGCGCCTCGTCGAACTTGGTGGCGATCTGCAACCCGGCCCGCGAGGTCGCGGCGATGGCGAAGAGGATGTAGACCGCGATCAGCAGCCGGCCCGGCCCCTTGTTGGTGGCGCGCTCGGGCGCCCTCGTCTCAGCCACCGACGACCTCCCAGGTCTGCTGCAAGCGGACCACCACGACCGGGGTGACCAGGCAGATCGCGCAGACGATCGCCGAGCCCCACCGGGTCGGCTCCATCCGGGCCAGCACCCAGGCCAGCGGCGGCAGGCAGACCAGAGTCACCAGGTAGCCGAAGAAGGCCCCCGGCTCGCCCGGCCGCTCCCCGCCGCCGAGCGCGACCAGCGCCACCACGGCGAGCGCGAGCAGCGCCAGCTCCAGCACGGCCAGGCCGGCGAACTGGAGCCGGTCCGGCGCCCGGTGGCGCACCGCCGCCACCAGGGCCCAGATCGCGAGTACGAGCGACAGCACGATCGCGGCCGTCGCGAGGATCCCGTCCACCGGCGAGCCCGCCGCGGCGGCGCTGGTGATCGACGCAGTCCCAGTCACCGGCACAGCCTACTAAGCGTCGTAGTAGCCACTCTCGCCCGGCTCTCCCACGGGGTCGCGGCGCGCCGGCCGGGCCGTGCGACTAGCGTGGATCACGGCCACCGGTGTACGCCGTGGCGGAGGACGACAACAGGGGGTCCGTGGTGCGGTTCGGCTTGTTCGGCACCGGTCACTGGGCGGCGGAGACGCACGCCGCGGCCATCGACGCCCACCCCCGGGCCACCCTGGCCGGGGTGTGGGGACGGGACCCCGCGAAGGCGGCGGCACTGGCCGAGCGGCACGGGGTGCCGGCCTTCGACGACGTGGACGCGCTGCTCGGCGCCTGCGACGCGATCGCCGTGGCGCTGCCGCCCGACGTGCAGGCCGAGATCGCCGTGCGGGCCGCCGCCGCCGGGCGGCACCTGCTGCTCGACAAGCCGCTGGCGCTGAGCCTCGCCGAGGCCGACCGGGTGGTCGACGCCGCGCAGGCGGCCGGGGTGGCCTCGGTGGTCTTCTTCACCCAACGGTTCCACCCGAACATCACCGGCTTCCTCGCCTCGACCGCGGCGGCCGGGGGCTGGCAGCACGCTCGGGCCACCATGTTCGCCTCGATCTACCAGCCGGGAAATCCGTACGGGACCTCGGAGTGGCGGCGGCAGCACGGCGCGCTGTGGGACATCGGCCCGCACGCGCTGTCGCTGATCCTGCCGGTGCTCGGCCGGGTCACCCGGGTCGCCGCGATGAACGGCCCGAGCGGTCTGGTCCACCTGCTGCTCACCCACGACGGCGGCGCCACCAGCACGCTCTCGCTCACCCTCGACGCGCCGGCCGAGGCGGTCACCCGGGACTTCGTCTTCTTCGGCGAGAACGGCACCGAGACCGTCCCGCCGGGCGACGGCAGCGTGCTCCAGGCCTTCGGCACGGCGATCGACCAGCTGCTGGAGGAGGTCGAGGCGGGCACCCGCGACCACCGCTGCGACGTGCGGTTCGGCCGCGAGGTGGTGGCCGTGCTCGACGCCGCCGAGACCGCCCGCGCCGAGGGGCGCACGGTCGACCTCTGACAATTCCGTCGCGAGCCGGGCCGCCCCCCGGCTAGCCTGGCCGGCATGTTCACGCACGCCCTGCTCGACGTGGCCGTCACGCCGGCCGCGCGAGGGCTCCTCCTGGTCGCCCGTCCGCGTGTCCGGCGTCCGGCCCTGGCCGGCCGGGCCGCCCACCGCGCCTGACCTGACCATCCGCATCGCCGGCCGCTGACCGGGCCGGCCGGTGCCGGCTGCCCGGTGGCGAACGTTCGCATCGCGTCCCCCGCCGACTCTCCAGGGTCGTCCGAGTCCCATTCGCTCGGGCAGGCCCGCTCCGCGCTGCCTGTCCGTACCGTCGCCGCCCGGCGACAGACAGGACGATCCCCGTGGCGCCCCGCCGACACCGCACCACCGCACGCGACCGGTCCCGTCGCGTACTGTCCCAGAACTTCCTCGCCGACCCGGCCGCCGTCGCGCGGATGGTCCGGGCGGCCCGGCCCGGCCCGGACGACCTGCTGCTGGAGGTGGGTGCCGGGCGCGGCCAGCTCACCCGGCCGCTCGCCGCGCGGTGCGGCCGGCTGATCGCGTACGAGGTCGACCCGGCCGTCCTGGCCGAGCTGGGCGAGGTCTGCGCGGCCCTGCCGCACGTCCGGGTCCGGCCGGCCGACTTCCTCGCCGCCGACCCGCCCGACGAGCCGTTCGCGGTGGTCGGCAACATCCCGTGGTCGCTCACCGCCGCCGTGGTCCGCTGGTGCCTCGCCGCGCCCGGGCTGCGGTCCGCCACGCTGCTCACCCAGCTCGACTACGCCCGCAAGCGCAGCGGCGACCACGGCCGCTGGAGTCGCCTCACCGTGCTCACCTGGCCCGAGCACCACTGGCGGCTGGCCGAGCGGGTGCCCCGGGCCGCGTTCCGGCCGGTGCCCGTCGTCGACGGCGGCATCCTCCGCGTGGACCGCCGGCCGACGCCGCTGTTGCCCCCGGGGGTGCTGCCCGCCTACCGGCGGATGGTGGAGCTCGGCTTCGGCGGGGTCGGCGGCTCCCTCGCGGCCTCGCTGCGCACCGCCCACCCGGCCCGCCGGGTCGACGGGGCGCTGCGGGCCGCCCGGCTCGCCCCGGACACCCCGGTCGGTCTGGTCTGGCCCGAACAGTGGCTGGTGCTGTTCCGCCTGCTGCACGCCGCGGACCCGGCCCAACGGTCGGCGTCGAGCCGCAGGTGACCAGGGCCGGGCCTTCGACCCGCCTCAGGTGAGCGTGTTCAGCGCATCGGCCAGCTCGGCGGGGTTGTCGAACTCCTCCGCCGGGAGCGCCTTGAGCAGCTGCAACATCTCGGTGCTGCCGCCGTTCTCCTGGTACCAGCGGATCAGGTCCTCCCGGGAGACCGGGTAGTCGAGCCCGGCCAGGAACTCCTGCAACTGCACCCCGGTCACGGTCATGCCGACCGGCTACCCGCTCCGCCCGCCGGCATGCCCGGCGGGCGGGTGGGGCCGGCGGTTTGTCCGGGCGGGTCCCGGGTAGCCGCCCGGCATGCTGGTACAGCGGCTCGGCGCGCCGAGCGACTTCGACCCGTTGCTGGACCGCGTCCGGGACGCCCGGATCGTGATGATCGGCGAGGCGACGCACGGCAGTTACGACTACTACCGGCTGCGTGAGCAACTGACCCGGCGGCTCGTCGCCGAGCAGGGCTTCGACTTCATCGCCGTGGAGGGGGACTGGCCGGACTGCGACCGGGTGCACCGCTCGGTGGTGGGCGCCCCCGGCGGGCTGGCCGATCCGCTGGCCGCCCTGGAGCGGTTCGAACGCTGGCCCACCTGGATGTGGGCCAACGCGGAGGTGGCCCGCTTCTGCCGCTGGTTGCGGGCGTGGAACCTGGAACGTCCGGAGGGGGAACGGGCCGGCTTCCACGGGCTGGACGTCTACTCGCTGTGGGAGTCGATGCAGGCGATCTTCGACTACCTGGGCGAGGAGGACCCGGCCGCGCTGGAGGCGGCCCAGGAGGCGTACCGCTGCTTCGAGCCGTACGGCAAACAGGTCGAGGAGTACGGCATGGCCAGCCGGTTCGTCTCGGCCCGCTGCGAGGAGGAGGTGGTCCGGCTGCTGGCGCGTACCCGGGAACAGGCCACCGCGGACGGCCCGGACCGCTTCTCGGCCTGGCAGAACGCGGAGGTGGTGGCCGGCGCCGAGCGCTACTACCGGGCGATGGTCGGCGGTGGCCCGGAGTCGTGGAACGTCCGGGACACCCACATGGCCGACACCCTGGACCGGCTGCTGGATCTGTACGGGCCCGGTTCGCGCGGCATCGTCTGGGCGCACAACACCCACGTCGGGGACGCCCGGGCCACGGACATGGCGGCGGACGGGATGGTCAACATCGGACAGCTGGCCCGGGAGCGGCACGGACCGGACGAGGTGGTGCTGGTCGGCCTGGGCAGCTACCGGGGCACGGTGATCGCCGCGCCGCGCTGGGGTTCGCCCGCCGAGGCCATGGTGGTGCCGCCGGCCCGGGAGGGCTCGGTGGAGTGGCGGCTGCACGAGCTGATGCCGGAGCGCGCGGTGCTGGTCTTCGGCGGGCCGGACGAGCCGGAGTGGGTGACCGGTGAGGTCGACCACCGGGCCATCGGGGTGGTCTACGAGCCGACCTTCGAGTCCTGGGGGAACTACGTGCCGACCCGGCTCGCCGCGCGCTACGACGGGTTCATCTGGTGTGACGAGGCGACCGCGCTGCACCCGCTGCCGGCGTTCAGCGCGCCGGGCGAGATGGAGACCTACCCGGCCGGGGTCTGACCGGGGTGTTAGGAGGGGCCCCTTGTTATGCACGAGGCGTTAACAGGGGACCCCTCCTTTCATCACACCCCGGCGGGCTCGCGCTCGGCGAGGTGGGCGCGCAGCCCCTCGCCCTCGACGTCCACGTTGGGCAGGATCCGGTCCAGCCAGCGCGGGATCCACCAGGCGGCGGTGTTGAGCAGCGACATCACCGCCGGGACGATGGTCATCCGGACCACGAAGGCGTCGATGGCGACGCCGATCGCGAGCGCGAAGCCCATCGACTTGATCACCGGGTCTTCCAGGAAGACGAAGCCGCCGAACACCGAGATCATGATGAGCGCGGCGGCGGTGACGACCCGGGCGCCGTGCCCCATCCCGTTGATGGTGGCCTGCCGGGCGGTGTCGCCGTGCACGAAGTCCTCCCGCATCCGCGAGACCAGGAAGACCTCGTAGTCCATGGCCAGGCCGAACAGGATGCCGATCAGCAGGATGGGCAGGAAGCTGACCAGCGGACCCGGGGTGTCCAGCCCGACCAGGTCGGCCAGGTGGCCCTGCTGGAAGACCGCCACGGTGATGCCGAAGGTGGCCGCGACGGTGAGCAGGAAGCCGAGCGCCGCCTTCACCGGCACCAGGATCGAGCGGAACACCAGCATCAGCAGGAGCACCGACAGGCCGACGACCAGCAGCAGGTAGACCGGGAGCGCGGCGGAGAGCTTCTCCGACACGTCGATGCCGATCGCGGTGACGCCGGTCAGCAGCACGTCGGCGTTGCTGATCCCGGCGACCTGGTCGCGGATCTCGTGCACCAGCGTCTCGGTGGCGGCGTCGGTCGGGCCGGTCTTCGGGATGACCCCGAGCAGCGCGGTCCGGCCGGTCGGGTCGAGCTGCGGCGGGGCCACCGCCAGCACCCCGTCGGTCTTCTGGATCAGCGCGGTGACCTGCGGTACGGCGGCCTGGGTGGCCTGCGGCGAGTCGGCGGTGACGACCACCGCGAGCCGGCCGGTGAAGCCGGGGCCGAAGCCCTCCCGGATCAGGTCGTTGCTGACCCGGGCCGGGGTGCCCTCGGCCGCGGCGGAGGCGTCCGGCAGCGCCAGGCGCATGTCCTGGGCGGGGATCGCGAGCAGGCCGAGGCCGAGCAGCCCGACCAGGATCACCGGGATGCGCAGCCGGGTCACCCAGGGCGCCCAGCGGAACCCGAAGCCCGACCGGTGCTCCGAGCCCACGGCGGGCGCCACCGCCCGGTTACGCAGCTTGCGCGGGAGCACCTTGCGGCCGGCGAAGCCGAGCAGGGCCGGGGCCAGGGTGATCGCCACCAGCACGGCCACGGTGACCGTGCCGGCGGCGGCCAGGCCCATCACGGTGAGGAACGGGATGTCCACCACCGCCAGGCCGGCCAGCGCGATGACCACGGTGGCGCCGGCGAAGACCACGGCGGAGCCGGCGGTGCCGACGGCCCGGCCGACCGCCTCCTCCGGGGAGTGCCCGTCGAGCAGGTTCTGCCGGTGCCGCGAGGTGATGAAGAGCGAGTAGTCGATGCCGACCGCCAGGCCGAGCATCAGGGCCAGGATCGGCGCGGTGCTGGTCAGCTCGACCGCGCCGCTGAGCGCGTACAGGCCGGCCATGCCGACGCCGACGCCGATCAGCGCGTTCAGCATGGTCATCCCGGCCGCGACCAGCGAGCCGAAGGTGACGATCAGGACGATCGCGGCGACCAGGACGCCGAGCGCCTCGGTCGAGCCGACCTCCGGCTCGGCGTTCAGCACCTCGCCGCCGGGGGCGATCTGCCAGCCCTGCGCCTCGGCCGGCGCGCCGACCTTCTCGTACGCGTCGCGCTGGGCGTCGGTCACGTCGTCCGCCCGGCCGGAGAACTGCACCTGGATCAGGGCGTACCGGCCGTCCGGGGTCAGCGCCTTCACCTGGTACGGGTCGACCGCGCCGACCACGCCGGGCAGGGTGGCCGCCTCCTGGGTGACCTGCTTGACCACCGCCTGCCCCTCCGGGGTGAGGAGCTGGCCGGCCTGGGGCGCCTTGACGGCGATGGTGCCGGTGGCCCCGCTGGCCGCCGGGAACCGGTCGGCGAGCAGGTCGATCGCGCGCTGCGACTCGGTGCCCGGCATGGTGAAGTTGCTGGCCGTCGGCCCCTTCAGGGTGGCCGCGGCGACGCCGAGGCCGACGAGTACGACGAGCCAGACGACGGCGACGAGTCGCCGCCGGCGCAGTGATGCCCGGCCGAGCCGGTACAGCAGGGTCGCCATGGACCTTCCTTTGCCCTCGGGGTCGGAACTGGGGTCAGGTGGTGGGCTCGAGCGCGCGGCGCGCCACGGCGAGCAGCGCGGGCCGCAGCTGCTCGTCGGGGATGTCGAGGAACTCGCCGCAGGTCTCGGCGATGCCGGCGAGGACGACCAGCGCGGCGATCCGCGCCGCCGGGCGGTCGGAGTGGCCGGCGAACGCGGTGATCAGCCGTTCGGAGATCTGCTGGACGTGCGCGAACGCCGGCTGCTGGAGCAGGTCGGGGAACTCCCCGCGGAGCAGCGCGATCTCCCGGCGGAAGCGCACCGCCAGGTCGACGAAGCCCTCGGCGGCGACCCGCTGGGCGTCCGCGCCGACGTGCTCGGCGAGCCGGGCGTCGAGCGCCTCCAGCATCGCGATGGCGGGTGCCATCAGCTCGCAGAGCAGGGCTTCCTTGTTGGCGAAGTGGTAGAGCACGGTGGCCTTGGAGCAGCCCACCTCGCGGGCGATGTCCTGGAGCGAGGTGCCCTTGTAGCCGGTGACGGCGAAGCGGCGCGCCGCCGCGGCGAGGATCTCGTCGTGGGTCTCGGGTACTGCGCGTGCCATGTCCTCCAGCATGCCTGACCGATCGGTCAGGAGCTGACCGATCGGTCAGACGGATTGCGTGGCCTTCGCCACAGCACTGCTCAGGCCGCCGCGCCGTGCTCCCGGTCGTACGCGGCCCGGGCCGCGCTGATCGACTGCCGGTGCCGCTCCGCCCAAGCGGTCAGCGCGACCAGCGACTCGTAGAGCTCGAGTGCCATCGGGGTGGCGGTGTACTCGACCTTCGGTGGCACGGTCGGATGGACGCGCCGGTGCAGCAGGCCGTCCCGCTCCAGGTTGCGCAGGGTCAGCGTGAGCATCCGCCGGCTGATCCCCTCCACCTGCCGCTCCAGCTCGGTGAAACGGATCGGCCCCTGCGAGGCGGCGATCAGGATGCCGATGCTCCACTTCCCACCGACCCGGTCCAGCGCCTCCCGGACCGTGCAGGCCCGCGCCTGCTGGGCCGTCACGGTCACACAGCTGTTCCCCTGGGACACCAAAGTGCCTCCTTCCGCTCCGCCTGATGGTCACAGACGATGGCCTCGGTAACAAACCGTGCACCAAGGAGGCACTCCGATGACGGGGACCAACCGCTGGCCCGCGCTGCTGGTGCTCTGCGCCGGCAGTCTGATGATCATCCTGGACGGCAGCATCGTCGCCGTGGCGCTGCCGGCGATCCAGGCCGACCTCGGCTTCTCGGCCGCCGGGCTGGCCTGGGTGGTGAACGCCTACCTGGTGGCCTTCGGCGGCCTGCTCCTGCTCGCCGGGCGGCTCGGCGACCTGCTCGGCCGGCGGCGCGTGTTCCTGGCCGGGGTCGCCCTGTTCACCCTCGCCTCGCTGCTCTGCACGGTGGCCGCCGGGCCGGCCACGCTGGTCGCCGCCCGGTTCGCGCAGGGCGTCGGCGGCGCGCTCAGCACCGCGGTCAGCCTCGGCATGATCGTGCGGATCTTTCCCGAGGCGGCCGAGCGGGCCCGGGCGATTGCCGTGTTCAGCTTCACCGGGGCGGCCGGCGCGTCGATCGGCCTGCTCGTGGGGGGAGTCCTCACCGACCTGGCCGGCTGGCGGTCGATCTTCCTGATCAACCTGCCGATCGGGGCGGTGATCCTGGCCGCGACCGTGCGGCTGATCGCGCCGGACCCCGGGGTCGGGCTGCGCGCCGGCCTGGACCTGCTCGGCGCGGCGCTGGCCACCGCCGGGCTGATGGCCGCCGTCCTGGCCATCGTCGGCGCCGGAGAGCACGGCTGGACCTCGCCGCGCACCCTCGGCGCGGCCGGGCTCGCCGCGGCGCTGCTGGCCGGCTTCGCGGCCCGGCAGCGGGCCACGGACACCCCGCTGCTGCCGCCCCGGGTGCTGCGGGCGCCCGGTCTGGTCGCCGCCAACGCGGTGCAGTTCCTCATGGTGGCCGCGTACTTCGGCTTCCAGTTCCTCCTCGCGCTGCACCTGCAACTCGTCCTCGGCCTGGACCCCGCCACCACCGGCTTCGCCTTCCTGCCCACCCCGCTGGTGATCGCGGCGGTCTCGCTGGGCCTGGCCGGCCGGCTGGTGGCCCGGTTCGGCGCCCGGCCGGTGCTGGTCGGCGGGCTGGCGCTGGCGGTGGCCGGCTTCCTGCTGCTCGCCCGGCTCCCGGTGAACGCCGGCTATGCCCGCGACGTGCTGCCGGCGCTGCTGGTCTTCGGGGTGGCCGGCGGGCTGACCCTGCCGGCGGTCACCACCCTGGCCATGGCCGGCGCGGATCCCGCCGACGCCGGACTCGCCTCGGGGCTGGCCAACACCACCCAGCAGGTCGGCGGGGCGCTCGGCCTGGCCGTCCTCGCCACGCTGGCGGCGAGCCGCACCGAGATGTTCCGCGCCGCCGGCACGGACCCCGTTGCCGCCCTCGCCGCCGGCTACCGGTCCGCGTTCGCGGTGGCCGCCACCCTGGTCACCGCCGCCCTGCTGCTCGCCCTCCTCGCCGCCCGCCGGTCCCGCCGTTCCGCCCCCACCCCGGTCCCGACCAGCGCGGTACGGGCCCGCTGACCCGTCGCAGGGGCCGACGGGCGGCGGCGGAACCCGTGCCTTCCTGCGTGGCGGTGCCGGTCCCCGGCGCCGGATCGGGCCGGGTCAGCGATCGGGACCGGGCAGCACCCGGGCCAGCAGGTCCAGGGCGGCCGGGTAGGCGTGCGCGGGTGGGCGGGCGTACCCGATCACCAGGCCGGGCGACTGCCCAGCCGGTTCGTGATGGTGCTCGGTGAGCCCGCTCAGGGCCAGCCCGTGCGCGGCGGCCGCGGCCAGCACCTCCGCCTCGCCCGGGCCGCCCGGTCGCAGGGGCACGGTGGCGTGCAGGCCGGCCGAGATCCCGCCCAGGGTGGACGACGCCGCCAGCCGGGCCAGCAGCAGGTCCCGGCGCTGCCGGTAGCGCCGCCGGACCGTCCGGATCTGCCGGTCGTAGCCGTGCGTGGTGATCAGGTCGGCGAGGGCGAGCTGACCGATCGTCTCGGTGTGCAGGTCGAGGTGGCGCTTGGCGTCGACCACCGGATCCACCAGCCGGGCCGGCAGCACCACCCAGGCCAGGCGCAGCGCCGGCCCGAGCGTCTTCGCCGCCGTGCCCACGTACGCGACCTGCTCGGGGGCCGTCCCCTGGACCGCGCCGACCGGCTGGCGGTCGTACCGGAACTCGCCGTCGTAGTCGTCCTCGATCACCAGGCCACCGGTGCTCCGCGCCCAGTCGGTCAGCGCGTGCCGGCGCGACGGGTGCAGGGTCACCCCGGTGGGGTACTGGTGCGCCGGGGTCACCACCGCGGCGCCCACCCCCGCCAGGGCGCCGGCGCCGAGCAGGTCGGTGCGGGCGCCCCGCTCGTCCACCGGCAACGGCCGCACCGTCCCGCCGTGCCGGCGGACCACCTCCCGGTGGAAGGTCAGCCCGGGGTCCTCCATCGCCACCGCGGGCGTGCCGCCGTCGCGGAGCACGGTGGTGAGCAGCACCAGCGCCTGCACATACCCGGTGGTGATGACGATCCGCTCCGGATCGGCGAGCACGCCCCGGGCCCGCCCCAGATAGCCGGCGAGCGCGGCGCGCAGCTCGGGCCGGCCGCGCGGGTCGCCGTAGCCGTACGCGTCCGCACCAACCACGGCCAGCGCTCGCCGGGTGGCCCGCAGCCAGGCGGTGACCGGGAAGAGCCCGACGTCGGGGCTGCCGGGCCGCAGGTCGTACCGGTGGTGGGTGGGGCCGGGCGGTGGCGCTGCCGGCGGCGGGGCGACCCGGCGCAGTGGGCTGACCTCGGTGCCGGCGCCGATCCGGGCCACCAGCCAGCCCTCGGCGACCAACTGGTCGTAGGCGGCGCTGACCGTGCCCCGGGACAGGCCCAGCTCGGCGGCGAGGGCGCGGGTGGCGGGCAGCCGGGTGGCCGGCGGCAGCCGGCCGTCGCGGATGGCGTCCCGCAGGGCGCGTTCCAGCCCGGCCCGCCGGCCGCCGCTCGGGTCCAGCTCCAGGTGCAGGTCGACGCCGAAATCGGCCCAGTCCATCGGCATGGAATTGGAGCTTAGGGTGGACCGCCGACGCGACGAGAATCGCCGCATGACCGAGCTGAGCCGGCGGGCCGCCGCGCTGCGCGCGCTGCACCGCCCCGGAGATCCGCTGATCCTGCCCAACGCCTGGGACCCCGGATCCGCCCAGGCCGTGGTCGCGGCCGGCTTCCCGGCCGTCGCCACCAGCAGCGGCGCGGTGGCCGAGGCGCTGGGCCACGCCGACAACGAGGCCACCCCGGCGGCCGAGATGTTCGCCGCGGTCGCCCGGATCGCCGCCGCCGTGCCCGTACCGGTCACCGCCGACCTGGAACGGGGGTACGGGTTGCGCCCGGCCGAGCTGGTCGAGCGGCTGCTGGCGGCCGGCGCGGTCGGCTGCAACATCGAGGACTCCGACCCGCGCACCCGGGAGCTGCGCGACCGCGAGGAGCAGGCCGACCTGCTCGCCGGGATCCGGGCGGCGGCCCGGGAGGCCGGGGTGGACCTGGTGCTCAACGCTCGGGTCGACGTGCACCTGCGGGCGTACGGGCCGCCGGAGGGACGGCTCGCCGAGGCGGTCCACCGGGCCCGGCGCTACCGGGCGGCCGGGGCGGACTGCGTCTACCCGATCGTGCTGGCCGACCCGGCGGCGATCCGGACCCTGGTGACCGAGGTGGACGCCCCGGTCAACGTGTTCGCCCGCCCCGGCGCGCCAGCCCTGGCCGAGCTGGCCGGGCTCGGGGTGGCCCGGATCAGCTTCGGTTCGGGGCTGTACGAGGCCGCGCGCGCCCGTACCGTCGAGATGCTCGCCGCGATCCGGGCGGGCGAGGAGGTGTTCCCGACCGGAGGGGAGGCAGGGTGACCTACCCACCGCCGCGCTACTCAGGAGACGTCGGCGAGCCGACCGCCACCTACCGCCCGGCCGACCAGCCCCCGGAGCTGGTCTATCCGAGCGGTGGTACGGCGCACTACCTGGCCACCGGCGCGTCGACGAACGGGCAGTTCGGGCTCTACCGCTGGGAGATGGGGCCGCGGCCGAGCGGCCCGGATCCGCACTTCCACCGGTCCATCTCGGAGTCGTTCTTCATCCTGTCCGGCACCGTACGCATCTACGACGGGCGGCGGTGGATCGACACCGTGCCCGGCGACTTCGTGCACGTTCCCGAGGGTGGCGTCCACGCGTTCCGCAACGAGTCCGGCGAGCCGGCCTCGATGCTGCTGCACTTCGCCCCCGGCGCGCCCCGGGAGGGCTACTTCGAGGGCCTGCCGGACCTGGCCGACAGGACCGAGGAGGAGCGGACGGAGTTCTTCCTGCGGCACGACACGTTCTGGATCTGACTCCCGCGGTGGCCGTGTCGGGTTGCTGGCGCGCCCGCGGACCGGGAAGGTGAGCGGATGGGTGCCGCTGACGAGACCCGGGACGGGGTGTCGCTGACCAATCTGGACCAACCGCTCTTCGACGGGGCCGGGGCGACCAAGCGCGACCTGGTCGACTACCTGGACGCCGTGCACGAGCGGATCCTGCCGGAGCTGCGCGACCGGCCGCTGTCGGTGATCCGGGTCCGGCCCGGCCAGGACCCGTTCATGCAGAAGAACCTGCCGAAGTACACCCCGGACTGGGTGCGCCGCACCGAGGTCTGGGCGGAGGCGTCGCACCGGCGCATCTCGTACGCCCTCTGCGACGACCGGCGCACCCTGCTCTGGTTCGCCAACCAGCGGGCCGTGGAGTACCACCCGACGCTCGGCCGCGCGGGCGACCCCGAGCACCCGACGCACCTGGTGCTCGACCTGGACCCGCCACCGGGCGACTCCTTCGGCATGGCGGTGCAGGCCGCGCTGCTGGTCCGGCAGGCGCTCGCCGACGCCGGGCTGGCCGGGGCGGTGAAGACGAGCGGCGCCAAGGGTGTGCACGTGATCGTGCCGGTGGATCCGGCGACCACCGCCGAGGAGGCGGCCGCCGCGACCCGGGCCCTCGCCGTCCATGCCGAACGGCTCGACCCGGCGCTGGCCACCACCGCGTTCATCGTCGAGGACCGGGGCGGCCGGGTCTTCGTCGACTCCACCCGGTCGTACGGCGCGACGGTGGTGGCCGCCTACAGCCCGCGGATCCGGCCCGGCACCCCGGTGTCGTACCCGGTCGGCTGGGCCGACGTGGAGTCGGTGACGCCGGCCGAGTTCACCGTGCGGACGGTGCCGGGGCTGCTCGGCGACCGGGACCCGTGGGCCGAGGCGCTGCCGGCCCCGCAGCGCCTCCCGGCCGACCTGGTCGCCGAGGGGCGGACCATCCCGGTCGCCCGGGTGCAGGCCATGCACGAGGGCAAGCGCCGGGCCCGGGCCCGGCGGCAGGCCGGCTGACCGGCGGGGTTCAGCGGGGCTCGGTGACGGTGCTCCGACCGGCGAGGGTGCTGTCCGGGCCGTGGGGACCGCCCCCCGGATGCGCGAGAGCCCGGACCGTTCGGCCCGGGCTCTCGCGTGTCTGTGCCCCCGGCAGGATTCGAACCTGCGCCCCCGCCTCCGGAGGGCGGTGCTCTATCCCCTGAGCTACGGGGGCTCAGCGACCCGAGAAGAGTAGCAAACCCCTTCCCAGATCACCGAATCGGCCACCCCGCGCGATCTTCGGCGGGTCAGGCGGCGGCCACCGGGCGGCCGCAGCTGGGCAGCGGGTGCAGGACGATCCGGCGCGGCAGGCGGCGGGGCCATTCGTTACGGGGCCAGGAGCCGTCCACGATCAGGTGCACGGTCCGCTCCTCGCCGCCGCTGAGCCGCAGCACGAAGTCGCGGGGGAGCGGCGGGTCGACCGACGGCGTGGTGATCATGAAGCGCACCCGGCCGCGGGACGAGACCGCCGAGATCACGTCCGCCGCCGGCATGGTGCCGCGCAGGCGTACCCGGCCGATCCAGTAGACCTCCGCGGCGTGCTCCTGCGCGGCCCGCGTGATCGACGGGTACTCGCTGCGGACCCAGCGCTCGACCGCGCCGACGCAGAGCCCGCAGGCCCGCTCGCGGGGCTCCCGCGGGCCCAACCCCCAGGCCCGCAGGTACGCCCCGACCGTGCCGGCGTCCATCGTCAGGTCGAACCGGCGCTGGATGAGGGTGGTCAGGCTCTGTCGCGTCCAGAGCTCCTCGTCCAGGCCCAACTCGTCGGGGTGGACGCCCCGCAGGCCGTCGATCAGTTCGAGTTCCTGTTCGCGGCTGAGCGTTCCCGACTCGCCCTGCCGGAGTCCGCGACGGACGGCTGCCACCGCCCCGTCACCGCCGATGGTGTGGCGCCGGCACCAACTGGTCACCGACCGCCCTGCGTCTCTGAGTGCAACCCCCACGCCCTGCGCAACGAGCCCGAATCGCAACTGGTCACGATATGTGGGGAGAAAAGTCTCCAAGCCGCTCAATAGGTTGGAATACCCAAACCGTTATAAAGCGGCATACCGGACAGGAGGTTCCGGGGACGCGGAAGGGCCCGCGTCGCGCACGACGCGGGCCCTTCCGGAGCAGGTGTTACGCAGCGCCGCCCAGCCGCTTGAGCGCGGCCTGGAGGTTGGTCAGATCCGTCTGCTGGGTGTTCTTCATGACCTGGGCGACCGCCAGCACGTCCTGGTCGTGCCCCTCGTCGAGGACGCCCTGGATCATGTGGATGCCGCCGAGGTGGTGCTTGATCATCATCTGCAGGAAGAGCACGTCGAAGTCGTGCCCGTGGGCGGCCCGCAGCTTGGCCATCTCGTCGGGTGTGGCCATGCCGGGCATCAGGCCGTTCGTGACCAGGCCGGCGCCGTCCGGCATCCAGGCCATCGGCGGCTGGTCGCCGGTCGGGTCCAGGTGCCACGACCGCAGCCAGGTCTGCATGGTGCCGATCTCACCCTGCTGGCCGGTGGCGATGTCGCCGCCGATCTGCCGTACCTCCGGGTCCTGGCCCTGCTGGAAGGCCATCAGCCCCATCTCGACCGCCTGGGCGTGGTGGGTGCTCATGTCCCGGGCGAAGCCCGCCTCCGGCGAGTTGTCGCCCGGGCGGGTGAAGGTCGGGGTGAGCAGGCCGCCCGCGTACCCGAGGAGGAGACCGACCACGACGGCGACGGCCACGGCCAGCAGGCCGAACCGGCGCGCGGGCCGCCGGCCACCCTCGGTGGCCGGCGCCTCGTCCAGGTCGGTGTCCATCGTCACGGGAGCGGTCATCGCGGCGTCCTCACTGCTGGACCGGCTGGTCCATCTGGTTGCCCAGGTCACGCGGGGTGGTGCCGGTCGCGGTGACGCCCTGGGCACAGTTGGCGTTCGGGCCCTCGACGGAGGCGTTCACCCGCAGGGTCTTGATGAACTCGTCGATCCGGCTGTCGTCGGCGTTGTCGACCTTGAGCTGGAAGCCCCAGGCCTGCAGCGAGATCGGCTTGTCCAGCCCGTCGAACGGGCTGAGCATCAGCTTCTCCTTGCCCTGGACCTTGGCCTTGAGCTTCGCCACCTGGTCGGCCGGCAGGTCGGGGCGGTAGGTGATCCAGACCGTGCCGTGCTCCAGGCTGTGCACCGCGTGCTCGTTGGCGATCGGGGCGTCGTAGACGTCACCCATGCAGTTCTGCCAGGCCGGGTTGTGCGGGCCGGCCACCGGCGGCAGCACGTCGTACTTGATCGTGCCCTGCTGGTGCTGGCCGCCCTGGACCAGGCCCTTGTCCTTCTTGCGGAAGTCGACCACGCCGCTGATCGCGTCGGCCCGGTCCTGCCACGGCTGGGAGCCCTTGTACGCCGCCCAGGCGCCGTAGCCGATGATGCCGGCGGCCAGCACGCCGACGGCGACGAAGAGTGCGATCGGACCCCAGGACCGACCCTGGCTGACCTTGACCGGGGCGACCGGCTTGCGGCCCTTGCCTCCGGCGGTCTGGCGCGGGGTGCCCTTGCCGGCCTTGCCACCGGCGGGCTTGTCGGCAGCGGCCGGCCGGCCGGCGGCCGGCTTCTTGCCGGTGCTGACCACGGTCGGGCGGCGCTCCGGGCCGCCCGGGGTGCTGATGCTCATCGTGCCTCGTCAGGTCGGTCGGTCAGGGAGCCGCGGGGCAGGTTCACATGCTGGTCGCCGCCGCGGGGACCGAGTCTACCCCCGATAACATGGTTCGGTGACTCCCGCAGAACTCGCCGAGGTCGTCCTCTCCGCAGCCCACGCCGTCTTCGAAGATCGGGGCCTGGACCGCTCCGCGCTGCCCGCGCAGACCACGGTCGAGCGACCTCGCAACTCCGAGCACGGCGACTACGCCTCGACGCTGGCGCTGCAGCTCAGCAAGAAGGTGGGCGTACCCCCGCGGGAGTTGGCCGCCGCGCTGGCCGAGCAGCTCGGCAGGGCCCAGGGGATCAAGTCGGTGGAGATCGCCGGCCCCGGCTTCCTGAACATCCGGCTCGACGCGGCCGCCGCCGGCCAGCTCGCCAAGGTCATCGTCGAGGCCGGCCCGGAGTACGGCCGCAGCGACGCCCTCGCCGGCCAGAAGATCAACCTGGAGTTCGTGTCGGCGAACCCGACCGGCCCGGTGCACATCGGCGGGGTCCGCTGGGCGGCCGTGGGCGACGCGCTCAGCCGGCTGCTCCGGGCCACCGGCGCCGACGTCGGCACGGAGTACTACTTCAACGACGCCGGCTCCCAGATCGACCGGTTCGCCCGCTCGCTGCTCGCCGCGGCCAAGGGCGAGCCGGCCCCGGAGGACGGCTACGGCGGCGCGTACATCGCGGAGATCGCCGCCGAGGTGGTCAAGCGCCGGCCCGAGGTGCTGGACCTGCCCGAGGCCGCCGCCCAGGAGGTGTTCCGGGTCGAGGGCGTCGAGCTGATGTTCGCCGAGATCAAGTCGTCGCTGCGCGACTTCGGCGTGGAGTTCGACACCTACTTCAACGAGAAGGACCTGCACGACCGGGGCGAGCTGGACAAGGCGCTCGACCGGCTGCGGGAGCAGGGGCACCTCTACGAGTCCGAGGGCGCGACCTGGCTGCGCACCACCGACTTCGGCGACGACAAGGACCGGGTGCTGCGCAAGTCCAACGGCGAGTGGACCTACTTCGCCGCCGACTGCGCCTACTACCTGGACAAGCGCGAGCGCGGCTTCGAGCGCGTCGTGATCATGCTGGGCGCCGACCACCACGGCTACATCGGCCGGATGAAGGCGATGGCGGCCTGCTTCGGCGACGACCCGGACCACAACCTGGAGATCCTCATCGGCCAGCTGGTCAACCTGCTCCGCGACGGTGCCCCGGTGCGGATGAGCAAGCGGGCCGGCACCGTGGTCACCCTGGAGGACCTGGTCGACGCGATCGGCGTGGACGCCGCCCGCTACGCGCTGGCCCGCTACTCCAGCGACTCGCCGATCGACATCGACGTCGAGCTGTGGACCCGGGCCACCCGCGACAACCCGGTCTACTACGTGCAGTACGTCGCCGCCCGGACGGCCAGCGTCGGGCGCAACGCCGCCGAGGTCGGGCTGACCCGGGGCGACGCCGCCGACTTCCACGCCGAGCTGCTCTCCCACGAGAAGGAGAACGAGCTGCTCAAGGCGCTCGCCGAGTTCCCCGCCGTGGTCTCCTCGGCGGCCGAGCTGCGCGGGCCGCACCTGGTCGCCCGCTACCTGGAGCGGCTGGCCGGGGCGTACCACCGGTTCTACGACAACTGCCGGATCCTGCCGCGCGGCGACGAGGAGATCACCGACCTGCACCGGGCCCGGCTCTGGCTCAACGACGCGACCCGGGTGGTCATCGCCAACGGCCTGCACCTGCTCGGCGTCTCCGCCCCGGAGAGGATGTAACGCGATGCGCGCGCACGAGGCCGGTGCCCTGCACGGCGAGATCGGCACCCGGGGGCCCGCGTGGCTGCGGACCCCGGTCGACGTCAACGCCCTGGTCCCGCAGCTCTGGCCGCGCAACGTCGCGCGCGCCGAGGGCGGCGCGCTGACCGTCGCCGGCCTGGACGTCCGCGACCTGGCCGCCGAGTTCGGCACCCCGGTGTATGTGCTGGACGAGGACGACCTGCGCTCGCGCTGCCGCGAGTTCCGGGCCGCCTTCCCCGACGCCGACGTCTACTACGCCGGCAAGGCGTTCCTCTGCCGCGCCGTGGTCCGCATGATCGCCGAGGAGGGCCTGTTCCTCGACGTCTGCACCGGCGGTGAGCTGGCCACCGCGCTGTCGGCGGGGATGCCGCCGGAGCGGATCGGCTTCCACGGCAACAACAAGTCGGTGGCCGAGCTGACCCGGGCGGTCGACGCCGGGGTGGGCCGGATCATCGTCGACTCGTTCGCCGAGATCGACCGGCTCACCGCGCTCGCCCGCGAGCGCGGGGTACGCCCCCGGGTGCTGGTCCGGGTCACCGTCGGCGTGGAGGCGCACACCCACGAGTTCATCGCCACCGCGCACGAGGACCAGAAGTTCGGCTTCTCCCTGGCCGGCGGGGCGGCGGCGGCCGCCGCCTTCAAGATCCTCGACGAGGACGTGCTGGAGCTGCGCGGGCTGCACTCGCACATCGGCTCGCAGATCTTCGACGCCAGCGGCTTCGAGGTCTCCGCCCGCCGGGTGCTCGCCCTCCAGGCGCAGATCCGCGACGCCCGCGGCGTGGAGCTGCCCGAGCTGGACCTCGGCGGCGGCTTCGGCATCGCGTACACCACCCAGGACGACCCGGCCGCGCCGGGCGACCTGGCCAAGCGGCTCCGCAAGATCGTCGACAGCGAGTGCTTCGCCGAGAAGCTGCGAGTGCCGCACCTGTCCATCGAGCCCGGCCGGGCGATCGTCGGGCCGGCGATGTTCACCCTCTACGAGGTCGGCACGGTCAAGGACGTCGACGGCCTGCGGACGTACGTGAGCGTGGACGGTGGGATGAGCGACAACATCCGCACCGCCCTCTACGACGCGTCCTACTCGGCGACGGTGGCCAACCGCACCTCGGTGGCGGAGCCGATGCTCGCCCGTGTGGTGGGAAAGCACTGTGAGTCCGGGGACATCGTGGTGAAGGATGAATTCCTGCCCGCCGACGTGCAGCCCGGAGATTTTGTCGCGGTGCCCGGCACCGGGGCCTACTGCCGGAGCATGGCCAGCAACTACAACCATGTCCCGCGGCCCCCGGTCGTCGCCGTCCGCGACGGTCGGGCCCGGCTGATCGTCCGCCGGGAGACCGAAGACGACCTGCTCGCATTGGATGTCGGATGACCTCACCCGTTCGCTTGGCGCTGCTCGGCTGCGGCACGGTCGGCAGCGACGTGGTTCGGCTGCTGCACGAGCAGTCGGCCGACCTCGCCGCCCGGATCGGCGCCCCGCTGGAGATCGCCGGGATCGCCGTACGCCGGGTCGGCCGGGACCGCGGCGACCTGCCGGTCGACCCCGCGCTGTTCACCACCGACCCGCTCGGGCTGGTCAAGCGGGACGACGTGGACATCGTGGTGGAGGTGGTCGGCGGCATCGAGCCGGCCCGGGGCTGGCTGGTCGAGGCGCTGCGCGCGGGCAAGAGCGTGGTGACCGCCAACAAGGCGCTGCTCGCCGAGGACGGCGCGACGCTGCACGACGCGGCCGCCGAGGGCGGCGCCGACCTCTACTACGAGGCCAGCGTGGCGGGCGCCATCCCGCTGCTGCGCCCGCTGCGCGAGTCGCTGCACGGCGACCGGATCAACCGGGTCACCGGCATCGTCAACGGCACCACCAACTTCATCCTCTCCGCCATGGACGCCACCGGCGCCGGCTTCGCCGAGGCCCTGGAGGAGGCCACCGAGCTGGGGTACGCGGAGGCCGACCCGACGGCCGACGTGGAGGGCTTCGACGCCGCCGCCAAGGCGGCCATCCTCGCCTCGCTGGCGTTCCACACCCGGGTGACCGCCGCCGACGTCCACCGCGAGGGGATCACCGAGGTGACCGCCGCCGACGTGGCCAGCGCCAAGGCGATGGGGTGCACCATCAAGCTGCTCTGCATCGCCGCCCGGGGCGCCGACGCGGCCGGCCACGAGACGGTCAGCGTCCGGGTGCACCCGGCGATGATCCCGCTGACCCACCCCCTCGCGGGCGTCGGCGACGCGTTCAACGCGGTCTTCGTCGAGGCCGAGGCGGCCGGGCAGCTGATGTTCTACGGCCGGGGCGCCGGCGGCGCGCCGACCGCCAGCGCGGTCCTCGGCGACGTGGTGGCGGTGGCCCGCAACCGCCTCGCCGGGGTGCACGCGGCCAGCGAGTCGGCGTACGCGGACCTGCTGGTCCGGCCGATGGGCGAGGCCCTCACCCGTTACCACATCAGCCTCGACGTGACCGACCGGCCGGGTGTGCTGGAGGCGGTGGCCGGGGTCTTCGCCCGGCACGAGGTCTCCATCGCCACGGTGCGGCAGGGCCCGGCGGGCGGCGGTCCGGCCGGCCGGGGCGAGGACGCCGAGCTGGTCATCGTCACCCACGTGGCGCCCGACGCCGCGCTCGCGGCCACCGTCCGGGAGCTGCGCGGGCTGGCGATCGTCCGCTCGGTGACCAGCGTGCTCCGGGTCGAGGGCGGGGCGTAGCCTCCCGTCCCGCCTGATGGTTAAGGGGAGGTGTGCCGGCGGCCGGTCCGGGAGGCTGGTCCACGCTGGTAGGGGCGGCCCCCATGCGGCCGGGGCGCGAGAGGCGAGGAGTGCGACATGTGGCGGGGTCTGATCGAGACGTACCGCGACCGGCTGCCGGTCACCGACGCCACTCCGGTCGTCACCCTGCACGAGGGGAACACCCCGCTGCTGCCGGCGCCGGTGCTCTCGGCCCGGGTCGGGGCCGACGTCTGGCTCAAGGTCGAGGGCGCCAACCCGACGGGCTCGTTCAAGGACCGGGGCATGACGGTCGCCGTCTCCAAGGCCGTCGAGGCCGGTGACAAGGCGATCATCTGCGCCTCCACCGGCAACACCAGCGCCTCCGCCGCGGCGTACGCCGCCCGCGCCGGGATCACCTGTGCGGTGCTCGTGCCGCAGGGCAAGATCGCGCTGGGCAAGCTGGCCCAGGCGCTGGTGCACGGCGCCAGGCTGCTCCAGGTGCAGGGCAACTTCGACGACTGCCTGGCGCTCGCCGGCAAGCTCGCCCAGGACTACCCGGTCGCCCTGGTCAACTCGGTGAACGTGGACCGGCTGCACGGGCAGAAGACGGCCGCCTTCGAGATCGTCGAGGCGCTGGGCGACGCGCCGGACATCCACTGCCTGCCGGTCGGCAACGCCGGCAACATCTCCGCCTACTGGATGGGCTACTCGGAGGACCGGGCGGCCGGCCGGGCCACGAGGGCCCCGAAGATGTACGGCTTCCAGGCGGCCGGCGCGGCCCCCATCGTCACCGGCAAGGTGGTGCCGGAGCCGTCGACGATCGCCACCGCCATCCGGATCGGCAACCCGGCGAGCTGGACCAAGGCGATCGACGCCCGGGACGCCTCCGACGGGCTGATCTCGGCGGTCACCGACCGGGAGATCCTGACGGCGTACCGGCTGCTGGCCCGCGAGGTGGGCGTCTTCGTCGAGCTGGGCAGCGCGGCCAGCGTGGCCGGTCTGCTCCAGCAGTCCGCCGCCGGCCGGGTGCCGGCCGGGGCCACCGTGGTCTGCACGGTCACCGGCCACGGCCTGAAGGACCCCGAGTGGGCCATCTCCACCGCCCCCGCCCCGCTGACGATCGCCAACGACCCGGTCGCCGCCGCCCGCTCCCTCGACCTCGCCTGACCCCGGTCGGCACCGCGCCGGACCGGCCGGGTCGGGGTGGGTGCCTGGGAGCGTGACCGGGTGCGGCAGACTTTGTGGACTTCACAGACCCTTTTCCAGGAGTGAGTAACGCCGATGTCGCTGCTCGCCAGATTCAGCCTTGCCAACCGGGGGCTGATCGCCCTCATCGCACTGGTGACCACGGCGTTCGGGGCGTTCGCCGTGCCGTCGCTGAAGCAGCAGCTGCTGCCGTCGCTGGAGTTCCCCGCCGCGTTCATCGTGGCGCCCTACCCGGGCGCCGCGCCGGAGATCGTCGAGTCCCAGGTCGCCGAGCCGATCGAGAACAGCCTCCAGGGCATCCCGGGCCTGGAGAAGGTGACCTCGACCTCGCGTGAGGGCGCCGCCACCGTCCAGGTGCAGTACGCCTTCGGCACCGACCTGGACGACGTGGTCAACAAGATGCAGACCGCGCTGAGCCGGATCGACGGGCAGCTGCCCGCGGGGGTGGACCCGCAGGTCGTCGCGGGCAGCACCGACGACCTCCCGGCCGTGGTGGTCGCCGCGACCGGCGGCGGTGACGAGCAGGCCCTGGCCGACAAGCTGCGGGCCACCGTCGTACCCGAGCTGGAGGGACTGGACGGGGTGCGCACGGTCGAGGTGACCGGCACCCGCGACCAGGTCCTGCTGATCACCCCCGACCCGGTGAAGCTGGCCGCCGCCCGGCTCGCCCCGACCGCCATCGCCGAGGCGCTCAAGACCAACGGGGTCGCGCTGCCCGCCGGCGCGGTGGCCGATGGCAGCCGGTCCCTTCCGGTGCAGGTCGGCACTCCGATCCGAACCGTGGACGACCTGCGCGGCATCGTGCTCGCCACCGCCCCCGCCGCCCCGGTGCGCCTCGGCGACGTGGCCCGGGTGGCGGAGCAGCTCGCGCCGGCCAGCGGGTTCACCCGGACCGACGGCAAGCCGAGCCTGGGCATCGCGGTCACCGCCACCCCGGACGGCAACGCGGTCCGCATCTCGCACGAGATCCGGGACCGGCTGGACGCGCTGGCGGCCGCCTCCAACGCCGACCTGACCGTGGTCTTCGACCAGGCGCCGTTCGTCGAGCGGTCCATCGAGAGCCTCACCACCGAGGGCCTGCTCGGCCTGCTGATGGCGGTCGTGGTGATCTTGGTCTTCCTGCTCTCGGTCCGCTCCACCGTGGTCACCGCGGTCTCCATCCCGCTCTCCGTGCTGGTCGCGCTGATCGCGCTCTGGGCCGGCGACTACTCGCTCAACCTGCTCACCCTCGGCGCGCTGACCATCGCGGTCGGCCGGGTCGTCGACGACTCCATCGTGGTGCTGGAGAACATCAAACGGCACCTGGAGTACGGCGAGCCGAAGCGGGAGGCCATCCTCGGCGCGGTCCGCGAGGTCGCCGGGGCGGTGACCGCCTCCACGCTCACCACGGTGGCCGTCTTCGCGCCGATCGCGCTGGTGGGCGGCTTCGTCGGGCAGCTCTTCGCGCCGTTCGCGATCACCGTGACGGTGGCCCTGCTCGCCTCGCTGCTGGTCGCGCTGACCGTCATCCCGGTGCTGGCGTACTGGTTCCTGAAGCCGCGGCGCGGCGCGGACGACGCGGCCGCCCGGCGCGCCGCCGAGGAGAAGGAGCTGCGCAGCTCGTTGCAGCGGGGGTACCTGCCGGTCATCGGCTTCGCCACCCGGTCCCGCGGCACCCGCTGGGCCACCGTCGGCCTGGGCCTGCTGGTGCTGGTCGGCACCTTCGGCCTGGCGCAGAAGCTGGAGACCAACTTCCTGGATGACTCCGGCCAGCTCACCCTCTCCATCCGGCAGGAGCTGCCGGCGGGCACCGGGCTGACCGGCACCGACCAGGCCGCCGCCCGGGTGGAGGAGGTCCTCCGGCGCACGCCGGGGGTGAAGACGTACCAGGTCTCCGCGGGCGGCAGCGACAACCCGTGGGTGGGCGGCGGCAACAACATCGCCTCCTACTCGGTGGCACTCGCCGACGACGCCGACGCGACGAAGGTCCGCGCGAGCCTGCGCGAGGAGTTCGACGCGCTCGGGCCGGAGGCCGGCGAGCTGAGCTTCGGCGCGGGGGAGAGCGCCAGCTCCGCCAACCAGCTCGAGGTGATCGCGAAGGCCGCCGACCAGGACACCCTCACTCGGGCCGCCGAGGCCGCCCGGGACGCCCTGGCCGGTACGCCGGGCGTCGAGGACGCGGCCAGCAGCCTCGCCACCCGGGTGCCCCGGGTCGAGGTGACGGTCGACCGGGTCGCCGCGGCCCGGGCCGGGCTCACCGAGGCAGCCGTCGGGCAGCTGGTCGCCCAGGCGTACCGGGGTGCCCCGCTGGGCCAGGTCACCGTCGACGGCCGGCCGCGGGACGTGGTGCTCAGCAGCGGGGCCCGGCCGCCGCTGACCGTCGACGAGCTGCGGGCGCTGCCGGTCGGCCGGGTCAAGCTGGACGACATCGCCGACGTCGACCAGGTCGAGGGTCCGCAGCAGGTGACCCGGATCGACGGGGAGCGCAGCGTCTCGATCACCGGTACGGCCACCGGCTCCAACCTCGGCGCCACCACCCAGGAGCTGCAGAAGCGGCTGGACGCGCTGGACGTGCCGGGGGCGACGTTCACCATCGGCGGGGTCAGCGCCGACCAGAAGGACGCCTTCGCCGACCTGGGGCTGGCCGTGCTGGCCGCGATCGCGATCGTTTTCCTGATCATGGTCGGTACGTTCCGCAGCCTGACCCAGGCGCTGATCCTGCTGATCTCCGTCCCGTTCGCGGCCACCGGCGCGATCGCGCTGCTGCTGGCCACCGGCACGCCGCTGGGCGTCCCGGCGCTGATAGGCGTGCTCATGCTGGTCGGCATCGTGGTGACCAACGCGATCGTGCTGCTCGACCTGATCAACCAGTACCGGGCGCAGGGCATGGGGGTCGCCGAGGCGGTGGTCGAGGGTGGCCGGCGGCGGCTGCGGCCGATCCTGATGACCGCGGTCGCCACCGTGTTCGCGCTGCTGCCGATGGCGCTGGGCCTCACCGGTGAGGGAGGCTTCATCTCCCGCCCGCTGGCGATCGTGGTGATCGGCGGCCTGATCAGTTCGACGCTGCTGACCCTGATCCTGGTGCCGACCCTCTACACCATGGTGGAGCGCACCAAGGAGTCGCTGCGGGCCCGCCGGGCCCGCCGCCGGGGCACCCCGGTGCCGGCCCGGACGCCGGAGCCGGAGTTGGTTCCGGTCACCGTCGGGGCTCGTGCGGCGGCCGACGACAGCGCCGCGCCGCGGGCCGCCGAGCCGCCGGCCCGCCCGGCCCCGTCGGCCGCGCTGATCGACGGTACGGACCAGTTCGAGGTGCTCCGCCTGCCGAGGAGCCGCCGTTCCCCGCTGCCGCCGGGAGACTGATCCACCCGCGCCCGCTGCCTCGGGCGCGGTTGCCCGGAAAGAGTGGCTGTCCCGCCCGGGACGGCCACTCTTTCCGGTTCGTGCGGCCACCGCCCGGACGCGGCGACGCGGGAACGGTACGGTGAGTGAGCCTATAGCTGCGGTTGGTGTCGGTGCGTCCCCGCTGCTGGGGGCGGCCGGAGTGGGAGCGGGGGCATGGCGGACGGCGGGGGCCGGTGGGGCAGGCGCACGATCCTGCGCCGGGCCACCCTGCTGGCCGGCGGCGCGGCGCTGGGGGTCGCCGCCACCTCGCAGACCGTCTGGATCGCCGACCGTCGGCTTCCGCTCGCCGGCGGGCCCGCCAGCGCCACCCTGGGCAACCGCCACCAGCAGGTCGGCGCCGGTTCCGTCGAGGTCGCCTGGGGGGTACGCACCAGCGAGCGCATGATCGCGCTCACCTTCGACGACGGCCCGCAGCCACAGTGGACGCCGATGGTGCTGGACATCCTGGAGCGGTACGCCGTCCCGGCCACCTTCTTCCTGGTCGGGGAGCGGGCCCGGCAGCACGCCGGCCTGGTGCGCGGCCGGCTGGCCCGGCACGAGGTCGGCAACCACAGCTGGGCCCACCACGACCTGGCCCGGATGGACGCGCACACCGCGTACGACGACCTGAAGCGCAGCCACGACGCGATCGCCGAGGCGGCCGGGACGGAGCCCCGGCTGCTCCGCCCGCCCTGGGGGCACCTGGGCGGCGCGGTGCTGCACGCCGCCGCCCGGCTGGACTACTCGCTCGTGCTGTGGACGTTGCAGATGAGAGAGGACGAGTTCCCGCACGACCCGTCCGGTCACGCCCGGCGGATCGTCGCCGACGTCCAACCCGGCACGATCCTGCTCGGCCACGACGTCGGCCACGAGCAGCGCCTGGTGGCGCTCCGCGGCCTGCCGGAGATGATCACCGGGTTGCGGGACCGCGGCTACCGGTTCGTCACGGTCTCCCAACTGCTCGGGCACACCGTCGGAGTGGCCCGGTAAGGTTCCCGCGTGTCGCCGACCCTTTCCGTGCTGGTCCGCAACCGTGACTTCCGCAGCCTCTTCCTCGCCGAGCTGGTGGTGTTCGGCGCCGACTGGTTCGTCATGGTGCCGCTGCTGGTGCTCCTGCCGGAGCTGACCGGCAGCGGGGTGTGGGGGGCGCTGGTGCTCGCCGTGGACACCGGCACGACGGCGCTGCTGCTGCCGTACACCGGGACCATCGCGGACCGGTTCGACCGGCGGAAGATCATGATGGTGGCGAACCTCGCCGCGCTGGCCGGCATCCTGCTCCTGCTCGGCGTCCGGGGCGCCGGGACGGCCTGGCTGGCCCTGGTGTCGATCGCGCTGGTGGCGGTGGCGAAGGCGTTCTACTCGCCGGCCGCCCAGGCCGCCCTGCCGAACGTGCTCGACCCGGCGGACCTGGCCGCCGGCAACGCCGTCGCCGGTTCCGCCTGGGGCACCATGACCGTGGTCGGCGCCTCGCTCGGTGGCATGCTCAGCGCCGCCGCCGGGCCGTACGTCAGCTTCTGGGTGGCGGCGGGCGGCCTGGCGGTGGCCGCGGGCCTGGCCGCGCTGATCCGACGGCCGTTGCAGGCGCCCCGCGACCCGGCGCTGGCCACCCCGCGCACCTGGCCGGCGATCCGCGAGGCGCTGGGCTACATCGCGCACCGGCCGCGGGTGCTCGCCCTGGTCACCGTGAAGTCGGCGGTCGGCCTGGGCAACGGGGTGCTGACCGTCTTCCCGCTGCTCGCCGCGGTATACGGGGCCGGGCCGATCGGCACCGGCCTGCTCTTCGCCAGCCGGGGTGCGGGTGCCCTGGTCGGCCCGATCCTGATGCGCCGGGTGCTGTCCAACCGGGCCTGGCTGCTGACCGGCCTGGCGCTGTCCATGTCCCTCTACGGCGTGGCCTACCTCGGCACCTCGGTGGTCGACTGGTTCCCGCTGGTGCTGGTCCTGGTCTTCCTGGCCCACCTCGGCGGCGGCAGCAACTGGGTGATGTCCAACTACGCCCTGCAGGGCGAGGTGCCGGACCGGCTGCGGGGCCGGGTCTTCGCCACCGACATGATGCTGGCGACGCTGGCCATCTCGGTCAGCCAGCTCGTGGTGGCGCTGGTGGTGGACGCGGTGAACGAGCGGACCGTGCTGGCCGGCTGTGGCCTGGTCACGGTGGTCTACGCGGTGGGCTGGCGGCTGGCCACCCGGCGGCTCTCGCTCACCGACCCCGCGGAGCAGCCGGAGCCCACCCGCGCCGCCTGACCCGGCCCGCGGCGGCCGGCCCGGGCTGGATCCGCTCGTGCCAGGCTCAGGCCGGCTCGTGCGGCTGCGGTTGCCATCGACGGAGTCGGCGTCAGGCCAGCGTGGCCGGGCCGGTCCCACGGTCCGGGCGGACCAGCGCGTGGCTGGTCCGGAGCCCTAGCATGAGTCGGTGCCGATGACTTTCGCCTCCGGTCCCGTGCGGGTCCGGGTGCCCGCGACCAGCGCCAATCTGGGCCCGGGCTTCGACGCGCTCGGGCTGGCCCTCGGGCTCTACGACGACGTGGCGGCCGAGGTGATGCCGGAGGGCGTCCGGGTGACGGTCGCCGGCGAGGGTGCCGGCGAGCTGCCCGCCGACGAGCGGCACCTGGTGGTGACGTCCATGCGGGCCACCTTCGACGTGCTGGGCGGGCATCCGCCGGGGCTGGCGCTGGAGTGCGTCAACCGGATCCCGCAGGCCCGGGGCCTCGGCTCCTCCTCGGCGGCCATCGTCGCCGGGGTGCTGCTGGCCCGCGCGCTGGTGACCGACGGCGCCACGCGGCTGGACGACGCCGCCGCGCTCCGGCTGGCCGCCGAGATCGAGGGGCACCCCGACAACGTCGCGCCGTGCCTGCTCGGCGGCTTCACGATCGCCTGGACGGAGTCGGCCGGGGCCCGGGCGGTCTCCCTGCCCGTCGCGGAGGCCGTCCGCCCCACCGTTTTCGTGCCCGGCGAACGCGGCCTCACCGCCGCCGCGCGGGCCGCGCTGCCGGCCACCGTGCCGCACCCGGACGCCGCGCTGACCGCCGGGCGGGCGGCGCTGCTGGTGCACGCGCTGACCAGCGATCCGGCACTGCTGCTCCCGGCCACCCTCGACCGGCTGCATCAGGACTACCGGGCCCCGGGGATGCCGGCGACCGCGGCCCTGGTGGGGGCGCTGCGTGCGGCGGATGTGGCGGCTGTGGTCAGTGGGGCGGGCCCCACCGTCCTGGCGTTGACCGAGGTCCCGACGGGATTCCACGCGGGAACAAACTGGCTGCGGTGGGAGTTGCCGATAGACGTCAGCGGTGCCCGGGTTGCCCGGGGTAGACTGAGACACGCCGAGCGGGACCCTGTTGCCGCAGGTCGGAAGAGTTGATTACGCTCTAGACTCAGCACAGCCGCGAAGCATGCGATCTTCCTGCGGGTCGGCGCACCCCCGAAGCTCTCGGCGGTCAGCCCGTCACCCCTGCCAAAGGCCCACGCCGCACCGCAGTTTCCACAGGTCGCCGCAGACGGCGAGACCTGCTCACCGATGTCGGTGAGTCGGGAAACCGACCGGCTGCTGTGTCACAGACTCCCGCGCCGCGTCAGGCGAGGCGGGTGCACCGAGGCCGCCCGGCCACCTGTTCCACGACTCCGGGCAGCCCCGGCCTATCGAGGGAAGGAATCCATTGAGCGACACCACCGACGTGACGTCGGATGTTTCCAACGTCGCTGGCGATGCCACCACCGCCGCCCCCACGCGCCGCCGGCGCAGCGGTACCGGCCTGTCGGCGATGCTGCTGCCAGAGCTCCAGAGCCTGGCCGCGTCGCTCGGTATCTCCGGTACGGCTCGCATGCGTAAGGGCGAGCTGATCAGCGCGATCACCGAGCGGCAGGGCGGCGCCGCCGCCGGGACCCCTCGACCGCGGGCCGAGGTCGCGGCCGCGGCCGCACCCGTCCGGGAGGAAGTGCACGCCGAGGTGCGCGAGGAGCGCGCCGAGGCCGAGCGTCGCCCGGCGGAGCAGGCCGCCGAGCCGACCGAGGGTCGCACCCGGTCCCGCCGGGGCCGGGCCGCGAACGCCGAGGCGCGGCCGGCGGAGACGCGTACCGAGGAGGCCACCGCCGAGACCGGCGAGCGGGCCGAGCGCGGCGAGGGCCGTGGCCGTGAGCGGGCCGAGCGCGGTGAGCGGGCCGAGCGCGGTGAGCGGGCCGAGCGCGGTGAGCGGGCCGAGCGCGGTGAGCGGGCCGAGCGCGGTGAGCGGGCCGAGCGCGGCGAGCGGGCCGAGCGCGGCGAGCGGGCCGAGCGCGGCGAGCGCGGCGGCGACCGCACCGAGCGCAACGAGCGGGCCGACCGTGGCGAGCGGGCCGAGCGCAACGAGCGCGGTGACCGGGGCGAGCGCAACGAGCGCAACGACCGCGGTCAGCGGGCTGAGCGCGACCACGACGGTGACGAGGACGGCGAGGGCGGCGGCCGGCGCGGCCGGCGCAGCCGGTTCCGCGACCGTCGGCGTGGCCGCGGCGAGCGGGCCGAGGGCGGCGACGGAGGCGGCCGCGAGCCGCAGGTCGGCGAGGACGACGTGCTCGTCCCGGTCGCCGGCATCATCGACGTGCTCGACAACTACGCCTTCGTGCGGACCACCGGCTACCTGGCCGGCCCGAACGACGTCTACGTCTCGATGTCCCAGATCAAGAAGTACGGCCTGCGCCGCGGTGACGCCATCACCGGCGCCGTGCGGGCGGCCCGGGACGGCGAGCAGCGGCGCGACAAGTACAACCCGCTGGTCCGGCTCGACACCATCAACGGGATGGAGCCGGAGGAGGCGAAGCGTCGGCCGGAGTTCTACAAGCTCACTCCGCTCTACCCGCAGGAGCGGTTGCGGCTGGAGACCGAGCCGCACATCCTGACCACCCGGGTGATCGACCTGGTGATGCCGATCGGCAAGGGGCAGCGGGCGCTGATCGTGTCGCCGCCGAAGGCCGGTAAGACGATGGTGCTGCAGGCGATCGCGAATGCGATCACCCGCAACAACCCGGAGTGCCACCTGATGGTGGTGCTGGTCGACGAGCGGCCGGAAGAGGTCACCGACTTGTCTCGGTCGGTGAAGGGCGAGGTCATCGCGGCCACGTTCGACCGTCCGCCGCAGGACCACACCACGGTGGCGGAGCTGGCGATCGAGCGGGCGAAGCGCCTGGTCGAGCTGGGGCACGACGTGGTCGTGCTGCTCGACTCGGTGACCCGGCTCGGTCGGTCGTACAACCTGGCGGCGCCGGCCAGCGGCCGGATCATGTCGGGTGGTATCGACTCCACCGCGCTCTACCCGCCGAAGCGCTTCCTGGGCGCGGCCCGCAACATCGAGAACGGCGGCTCGCTGACCATCCTCGCCACCGCGCTGGTGGAGACCGGTTCGATGGCCGACACGGTCATCTTCGAGGAGTTCAAGGGCACCGGTAACGCCGAGCTCAAGCTGGACCGGAAGATCGCCGACAAGCGCGTCTTCCCGGCGATCGACATCAACCCCTCCGGCACCCGCAAGGAGGAGGTCCTGCTCGCGCCGGAGGAGCTGGCGATCGTCCACAAGCTCCGGAAGGTGCTGCACTCGCTGGACTCGCAGGCGGCGCTCGACCTCCTGCTCGACCGGCTCAAGCAGTCCCGGACGAACATCGAGTTCCTGATGCAGATCGCGAAGTCCACCCCGGGCGAGTGACCTGACAGGAGAGACGCGAAGAAGGGCACGGCCTGCGGGCCGTGCCCTTCTTCGCGTACCGGGACGAGCAGTGAAGTTTTTCTTCGGTTAGGCCCCAGGGTATTGAAACTTCTATGCAGGCTCTGTTGACTGTGGTCCATGCGCATCCGCAGTCGATCCGCCCGTCTCGCCGGTGTCCTGCTGCTGACGCCGATGCTCACCCTGGTCGGACCCGTCCCGGCCGGCGTCGCGGCACCCGCCGCCCCGCCGAGCACCCCCGCCGAGGACGCCCCGGCAGCGTCGTCCCGCCCCGACTCCGCGGTGGCCCTGGCCCGAGAGGGCGCCGCCGGTCTGGCGCCGGCCGGTGGCCTGGACACCGCGAAGACCACCCGTCCGGTCGCCCCCGGACTCGACCTGACCTCCTTCGACCGGTACGACGCCGACGGCTGGCTGCGCGCGGACGCGCTCACCGCCGACCTCTCCGGCGGCGTCACCGTGGACTACGTCAACTCCGGCGCGGTCACCAGGGACGAGCCGCTGCGCACCGCGGTGGACCGCGCCCGCGCGGTGGCCGCCGTCAACGGTGACTTCTTCGACATCAACAACTCCGGCGCCGCGCAGGGCATCGGCATCCGCTCCGGCGAGCTGATCCAGTCGCCGGTCGCCGGGCACAGCAACGCCGTCGCGGTCAGCGCGGAAGGGCTGGGCCGGGTCATCCAGATCGGCTTCGAGGGCAGCGCGACGCTGCCGGTCGGGCCGGTCCCGCTGACCCAGTTCAACAACATGGTCCAGCCGAACGGCATCGGAGTCTTCACCCCGCTCTGGGGCTCGTACACCCGGCAGCGGGCGGTGAGCGGCGCGGCGCGGCTGGTCGAGGTGACGGTGACCGGCGGCAAGGTGGCGACCGTGGCCACCGCCGCGGGCGAGGGCCCGATCCCGGCCGGCAGCACGGTCCTGCTCGGCCGGGAGGCCGGGGCGGACGCCCTGGCGGCGCTGCGGCCGGGCGACCCGGTCGGCCTGACCTGGCGGCCGAAGGCCTCCGACGGCACCAGCCCGCGGGCGGCGGTCGGCGGCGGCAGCGTGCTGGTCCGGGACGGGGTGGTGCAGGACATCGCCGACCAGAGCCTGGCCCCGCGCACCTCGGTCGGCTTCTCCGCCGACGGCCGCAAGCTGATCATGATGACGGTGGACGGCCGGCAGGTGGACAGCCGGGGCGTCACCCAGACCGAGATGGGCCGGATGATGCGCGAGCTGGGCGCGTGGAACGCGCTCAACCTCGACGGCGGCGGCTCCTCGACCCTGCTGGCCCGGGAGCCCGGCGCGGCGGCGGTCCAGGTGGAGAACAGCCCCTCGGACGGCAGCGAGCGCCCGGTGCCGAACGGCCTGGCCATCTACGCCCCCGAGGGCAGCGGCCGGCTCACCGGCTACTGGCTGGAGACCGCCAGCGACCCGACCGCGGCGCCCGGCGTCGCCCCGGTCCGCGGCGGCCGGCCGGACCGGGTCTTCCCCGGCCTCACCCGGCGGCTCACCGCCGCCGGCTACGACGAGACGTACGGGCCGGCGGCCGGCGCGCCGCAGTGGCGGGCCGACCCGGCCGCCCAGGGCACGGTGGACGACGAGGGCGTGTTCCGGGCCGGCCGGCCCGGCCACAGCACCGTCACCGCCTGGCGGGAGGAGGCGCGGGGCGCCCTCGACCTGACCGTGCTCGGCCCGCTGGAGCGGATCGACGCGACCGTCGACCGGCTCGGCCTGAACAAGGCGGGCGACACCGCCCTGTTCGGCGTGGTGGGCTACGACGCCGAGGGCAACACCGCGCCGATCGAGCCCGCCGACCTGAAGCTGGAGTACGACAATGACCTGCTCGCCATCACCCCGAGGGCGGACGGCAACCTGGACCTCAAGGCCCTCGGCGACACCGGCTCCGCCCTGGTCGCCGTGACCGTCCGCGGGACCCGCACGGTGCTGCCGGTGACCATCGGCCTGACCGACGTGCCGGTGGCGGGCTTCGACGACGCCGCGTCCTGGAAGTTCAGCCAGGCCCGGGCCAGCGGGGCCGTCGCCCCGGCTCCCGGGCACACCGGCACCGGCCTGAAGCTCTCCTACGACTTCAGCCAGTCCACCGGCACCCGGGCCGCGTACGCGGACCCGCCGGCCTGGATCGACGTGCCCGGCCAGCCGCAGGCCTTCGGCATGTGGATCAAGGGCAACGGCACGGGGGAGTGGCCCAGCCTGCACCTGCACGACGCCCAGGACACCCAGTTCGTGCTCCGCGGCCCGTACGTCACCTGGACCGGCTGGCGCTACGTGGAGTTCGCCGTCCCGCCCGGGGTGCAGTACCCGGTCCGGGTGCGCCGGTTCTACGTGGCCGAGACCGACCCGGCCAAGCAGTACAAGAGCGAGGTCGTCATCGACGACCTGGTGGCCCGGGTGCCGCCGACGGTGCAGGTTCCGGCCGAGGAGAACCGCACCGACCGGGTGGTGCTGCGCGACGGCACGGTGGACGGCGCACCCTGGCGGTTCGCGGTGATGTCCGACGCCCAGTTCGTCGCCGCCGACCCGGACAGCGACCTGGTCGCCCAGGCCCGCCGTACGCTCCGCGAGATCCGGGCGGCGAAGCCGGACTTCCTGGTCATCGACGGGGACTTCGTGGACACCGCGTACCCGGCCGACTTCGCGCTGGCCAAGCGGATCCTGGACGAGGAGTTGGGCGGCGAACTGCCCTACTACTACGTCCCGGGCAACCACGAGATGATGGGCGCCCCGATCGACAACTTCCGCAGCGTCTTCGGTGACACCTCGCGGGTCTTCGACCACCAGGGCACCCGGTTCGTCACGCTGAGCACGGCGACCGGGTCGCTGCGCGGCGGCGGCTTCGACCAGGTGGAGCTGCTGCGGGACACGCTCGACGCGGCCGCCGCCGACCCGGCCGTCGGTTCGGTGACGGTGCTCTTCCACCACCCGCCCCGCGACCCCAGCCCGGCCAAGGCCAGCCAGCTCCTCGACCGCAAGGAGGCCGCCCTGGTCGAGCAGTGGCTGGCCGACTTCCAGCACCGCACCGGCAAGGGCGCGCTGATGGTCAACGGGCACGTCGGCACCTTCCACGCCGACCGGGTGGACGGCGTGCCGTACGTGATCAACGGCAACTCGGGCAAGAACCCGTCCACCCCGCCGGAGCTCGGTGGCTTCACCGGCTGGACCGAGTTCGGCGTCGACCCGGTCACCCCGCAGGAGGCCGAGCGGGCCCGGCGCGACCCCCTCGCCGAGGGGCCGGACTGGGTCGAGGCGGAGTTCCACGCCCACGTCGACCGGCTCAGCCTGGCCGCGCCGGCCAGCGTCGCGGTCGGCGCCCCGGCGCCGGTCACCGCCACCCTCACCCAGCCCGGCGGCCGGACGATCCCGGTGGCCGCGCCGGTCAGCGCCGACTGGTCCGCTTCACCGAACCTGCTCGTCGGCGGGGCCGACGAGGTGAAGCCGTGGCACGTGGCCCGGTTCGACCCGGCCACCGGGCGCCTGACCGCGCTGCGGGCCGGCGGCCAGGTGGTGCTCGCGGTGACCGTCAACGGCGTCCGCGCCGAGGCGACGGTGACCCTGACGGCGGCGGAGGCGCCCGCCGCCTGAGCGGGAAGCAGGGGCCCCCTGTTAACACCTGGCGTTAACAGGGGGCCCGTGCTCTACCGGAGGCGTTAACAAGGGGCCCCTCCTTGCACCCTCAGAAGTCGCCCTCGGCGACCTGGAACACGGTCAGGCCGAGTGAGCGCCACATCCGGACCACCTGCTGCCGATCGTCGAAGACGCCGGCCACCCGGTACCGGCCCTTGATCTCGCGCTCGTAGATCTCCTGCTTGACCACGGCGTCCTTGCGGTTGTCGCCGACCGCCCGCAGGTGCAGCGCCAGGTAGGGGACCTTGACGTGCCGGTCCAGCCAGGCCTCGGTGGCCGGCCGCGCGGTCGCGTCCCGGCCCGAGCAGAAGACCACCCCGTGCCCGGCCGCGTGCATCGCCCGCACCGCCGCGATCACCGCCTCGTTCGGCGCGTCCTCCCCGACCCGGGTCATGTCGTACGGGCTGCGGGAGACGTTCAACGCCACCGTGCCGTCGATGTCGACCAGCACGATCGCCGGTGGCTCGGGGTGCGGCGGGTGGACCCGGGCCGGCGTGCCCGTGCGGGCCGTCGGCACCGGCAGCGGTAACGGCCGGTCGGCCAGGTAGCGCTCGTGCAGCCGGCGGATCGCCGCCTCGCCGACCCGGTCCGCCTCCGGCCGCGCGGCGTCCCGGCGCAGGCACTCCTCCAGCGGCACGTCGGTGAAGTCGTGCACCTCGAACGCGGCGCCGAACCGCTCGGCCAGCTCGGCCCAGTCCCGCAGCGTGCGGGAGCGCAGGTTGGTGTCGTCCACGCAGACGCTCACCCGGGCCGCCAGCAGCGCCTCCACCTGAGCCCGCTGGGCCCGGGTGACCTGCCCCTCGGCCCACTGGGTGAAGAGCCGCTCGCCGTGCATCATCCGGCGCAGGTCGTCGCGGTTGACCCGGACCACCCCCGGCTGGAGCCGCCGGGCGAAGGTGGTCTTGCCGGAGGCGGGCAGCCCACGCGTCGCGATCAGGCAGAACATCCGCTTCACCCCTGTCCGTCCGATCCCGGTGCCACGGTACGACGGGGAATGCCCCCGGTCCGGGCGGGAATGCGTACGACGAGGCGAGCGTTGCGCCTGCCGGACCTCGTGTGCGGCCCGCTCGCCGGGTCGGCGGACGCCCATGGCACACTGGTCAATCGGCCACCGGTTCCGGTTCACGCCCAGAGCCCGTCGCGAACGACGGGGAGCACGACGGGCGACCCGGCGACCACCGACGAAAGGACCGAGGCGACATGAAGCCCAACATCCACCCGGAGTACGTGACCACCGAGGTCCGCTGCTCCTGCGGCAACACCTTCACGACCCGTAGCACCGCCAAGGGCGGTCAGATCAGCGTCGAGACCTGCAGCGCCTGCCACCCGTTCTACACCGGCAAGCAGCGCGTCCTGGACACCGCCGGTCGGGTCGCGAAGTTCCAGCAGAAGTACGCCAAGGTTCAGGCCAAGAAGGCCAAGTAGCTCCACCGACGACGCCCGTGTCCGGCTCCGCGCCGGGCGCGGGCGTTCGTCCGTTCTCGCCCGTTTATTCCCATCCCCGCCGGGTCGCCGTCGAAGGAGCATCCGCAGCATGAGCAGTGAGCGCCTGGCCGCCCTCCTCGACGAGTACGCCGAGCTGGAGCGGCGGCTGGCCGACCCGGCCATCCACGCCGACCAGGGCACCGCCCGGCGGGTCGGCCGGCGCTACGCCGAGCTGGTCCCGCTGCAGAAGGCCGCCGGCGAGCTGGAGCAGGCCCGCGCCGACCTGACCGCGGCCCGCGAGCTGGCCGCCGAGGACCCGGCCTTCGCCGCCGAGGCGGAGGCGATCGCCGCCACGCTGCCGGCGCTGGAGGAGAAGCTCGCGGAGCTGCTGATCCCGCGCGACCCGCACGACGCCAAGGACGTCATCGTCGAGATCAAGGCCGGCGAGGGCGGCGAGGAGTCGGCGCTCTTCGCCGGCGACCTGCTCCGGATGTACACCCGGTACGCCGAGCGGCACGGCTGGACCACCGAGGTGATCGACTCCCAGGACTCCGACCTCGGCGGCGTCAAGGACATCTCCCTGGCGATCAAGACCAAGGGCGTCCCGGAGGGCGGCAACGGGGTCTGGTCCCGGCTCAAGTGGGAGGGCGGCGTGCACCGGGTGCAGCGCGTCCCGGTCACCGAGTCGCAGGGCCGGATCCACACCAGCGCGGCCGGCGTGCTGGTGCTGCCGGAGGCCGAGGACGTGGACGTCAACATCGACCCGAACGACCTGCGGATCGACGTGTTCCGCTCGTCCGGGCCCGGCGGGCAGTCGGTCAACACCACCGACTCGGCGGTCCGGATCACCCACGTGCCGACCGGGATCGTGGTCTCCTGCCAGAACGAGAAGTCGCAGCTGCAGAACCGGGAGCAGGCCATGCGGATCCTGCGGGCCCGGCTGCTCGCGGCGGCGCAGGAGCAGGCCGACGCGGCCGCCTCGGACGCGCGCAAGGCGCAGGTCCGCACGGTGGACCGGTCCGAGCGCATCCGGACGTACAACTTCCCGCAGAACCGGATCACCGACCACCGGATCGGCTACACGGCGTACAACCTGGACCTGGCGCTGGCCGGGGAGCTGGACGGCGTGCTGGACGCCCTCACCGAGGCCGACCGCGCCGCCCGCCTGGCCGGCGAGACGGAACTCACCCGCCGCTGAGCTGACCCCGCCGGGCCGGACGCCCCGGCGGGTCAGGAGGCGCGGGCGCGGTCCTTGGCGCGGAGCATCTCCCGGTCGGCCAGCTCGAACGCGGCGCCCAGGGCCTCCCGGACGCTCGCCCCGGACCCGCCGGTCACCTCGGCGAAGCCGATGCTCACCCCGACCGGGGTGCCCGGCACCAGGGACGCCCAGTCCTCGGTGCGGACGGCGGCCTGGATCCGGCGGGCCACCTCCGCCGCCTCGGCCATCCCCGTCTCGGGCAGCACCACCACGAACTCGTCCCCGCCGTAGCGGGCCACGAAGTCACCGCGCCGCATCACCCGGTTGATCACCCCGGCGATGCGTTGCAGCACCAGGTCGCCCGAGTGGTGGCCGTGCCGGGTGTTCACCGCCTTGAAGCCGTCCAGGTCGCAGACGCCGATCACCACCCGGTCGCCCCGGGCCACCACCGCGCCGATGTAGCGCTCCAGCCGGCGCCGGTTGGGCAGCCCGGTCAGCGGGTCGGTCAGCGCCTCGCCCTCGTACCGGGCGGCCTCCCGGCGCATCTCCTCGTGGTCGATCCGGGCGGCGATGCCGTCGATGTAGACGTCCCGCAGCCGGTCGTTTCGCTGGGCGGCGAGCCGGAACGCGTGCCGGTCGGCGCGGTGCGCGGCGGCGTGGTCCCCGGCCCGGGCCAGCGCGATGCTGCGCAGCCGGGGCGCCTCGGCCGCGCCGAGGGTCTCGTTGGAGACCCGGGTGGTGTCCAGCCGGGTGACCGCCTCGATCGGCCGGCCGTCGGCGATGGCCAGGCAGACCTGGCCGAGCTGGCGCAGGTCGCGGGCGCGGGCGCTGTCGCCGCCGTGGGCGAGCAGCCGGGCGGGGTCGGCGTCGGTGCCGGTCTCCACCCGGTCGCCGAGGGCGGCCCGCCGGGCGGCCGCGTACCCGTACGCGGCGAGGCTGCTCGGCCGGAGGTCGCCGGCCCGGCCGCTGCGCAGGAAGCGGCCGAAGTCGCCCGCCACGTCGCGCAGCACCCGCAGGCAGCCGTCGCTGTCGCCGTTGTGGTCCAGGGCGACCGCGTTGCGCAGCCGGATCCCCGGGGCGGCGAAGGTCTCCTCGGGGATGCCGGCGGTGACGCCCACCTGGCGGGCGCGCTCGATCGCCCCGAGGGCGTGCCCGTGGAAGCTGAGGTACGAGTAGGCCATCGCCAGGTCGTGCCAGCCCCAGGCGGTGTCCCGATCCGGATCGTCGTCCGCGGTCAGCGCCCGGGCCGCCTTCACCAGGTGGGTGACGCAGCGGTCCAACGCCCCCTGGTGGTGCGCGGCGAGCGCGGCGAGGGCGTTGAGGTGCCCGTGCAGGTACGGCTCGGCGAGGTCCCGGACGGCGGCGGACGCCTCCTCGATGGCCCGGGTGAACTCGGCCGTGCGGCCGAGATTGATCAGGGCGGAGAGGCGCTGGACCAGCGCGTCGGCCCGGGCGTACGGGTCCTGGGTGGTCCGGATCACCCGGTCGAGCAGGACGCACGCCTCCGCGGAGCGGCTCGCCTCCTGCAAGGTCCGCGCGCGCCGAAGGGCGTCAACCTGGTCATCGACCCGGTCGAGCCAACCCACCCGCGACCTCCTTGTCGGTGTGCCCCTGGACGCACCCGCTCGTGATGTCACCTGCGACGCTTCATGATTATGTCGTGACCTCCCTCCCGCAACACCCGTCCGAAGGGACAGAACGCGAGCGCCCCTCACTGGTGGTCGCCCGGGCTGCCCGAACGCTCGCCGCGGCGGGTGTCGAGGCACCCCGGGCGGAGGCGGAGCTGCTGGCCGCGTACGTGCTGGCGGTGCCGCGCGGGCGGCTGGCGCTGGCCGACGGCTTCACCCCCGAGCAGCGGGACCGCCTCGACGGGCTGGTGGCGCGGCGGGCCGCCCGGGAGCCGCTGCAGCACCTCACCGGCGTCGCCGGCTTCCGGCACCTGGAGCTGGCGGTCGGCCCCGGGGTGTTCGTGCCCCGGCCGGAGACCGAACTGCTCGCCGGCTGGGCGCTGGCGCAGGGGCGGCGGTTCGACCGCCCGCTGGTGGTGGACCTGTGCAGCGGTTCGGGGGCGATCGCCCTGGCGGTCGCCCAGGAGCTGCCGGCGGCCCGGGTGGTGGCGGTGGAGCGGTCCCCGGCGGCGCTGGCCTGGCTGCGCCGCAACGCCGCCGAGCGGGCCGCCGCCGGGGACCCCCCGATCGAGGTGGTGGCCGCCGACGTCACCGACCCGGACCTCCTCCCCGGCCTGGTGGGCCGGGTCGACGTGCTGGTCTGCAACCCGCCGTACGTGCCGCGCGCGGTGGTCGTACCGCCGGAGGTGGCCGGGCACGACCCGGCCGAGGCGGTCTTCGGCGGGGCGGACGGGCTGGACGTGATCCGGCCGGTGGTGACCCGGGCGGCCGAGCTGCTCCGCCCGGGCGGCGCGTTGGGCGTGGAGCACGACGACACCCACGGCGCCGCGGTGCCGGCGCTGCTCGTCGCCGACGGCCGGTACGAGCGCGTCGAGGAGCACCGTGACCTGGTCGGCCGGCCTCGGTTCGCCACCGCGTCCCGCCGGGCGGACGGCCAGCACGCCGACCCCGCTGCGGCGTGGCAGACTGGCTCCTCGTGATGCTCTACGACTGTCGGTCGCTCGCCGATCGGGACCGCGGCATCGCCGCTGCCATCGAGGCCGTCAAGAACGGGGAACTCGTCGTCCTGCCGACCGACACGGTCTACGGCATCGGTGCCGACGCCTTCACCCCGTACGCGGTGAAGGCGCTCGCGGACGCCAAGGGGGGCAGCCGGCAGGCCCCGCCGGTGCTGATCGGCTCCCGGCACACCCTCGACGGCCTGGTCTTCTCGCTGCCCCGCGCGGCGCGGGACCTGGTCGAGGCGTTCTGGCCGGGCGCGCTGACCATCGTGGTGGAACACTCCCCGAGCCTGGCGTGGGACCTCGGCGACTCCAGCGGCACGGTGGCGGTGCGGATGCCGCTGCATCCGGTGGCGCTGGAGGTGCTCCGGGAGACCGGCCCGATGGCGGTCGCCTCGGCCAACAAGGTGGGCCAGCCGGCCGCGCTCACCGCCGAGGAGGCCCGCGAGCAGCTCGGTTACGGCGTCCGGGCCTACCTCGAGGCCGGCCCGGCTCTCGACCCGGTGCCGAGCACCATCGTCGACCTCACCGGTGAGGTGCCGCGGGTGCTGCGCCAGGGGGCGGTGACGCTGGAGAAGCTGCGGGACGTGGTGCCGGACATCCTCGACGAGCGGGGGGTCTGAGTGCCGCCGTTCACCGTCCTGCACGTCTGCATGGGCAACATCTGCCGGTCGCCGATGGCCGAGCGGCTGCTGGTGCTCGCCGTCCGCGAGCGGCTGGGCCGGCTCGGGGTCGACCCGGCCCGCTCCGACGAGCTGGTGCACAGCCACAGCGCCGGCACGGGCGGCTGGCACGCCGGCGAGGGGATGAATCCGCCGGCGGCCCGGCAGGTGACCGCGCGCGGCGGTGAGGTGGCCGGGTTCGCCGCCCGCAAGCTCCGCTCCGACCTCATCGACGCCGCCGACCTGATCCTCACCGCCACCGCCGACCAGCAGGAGTACGTGCTGGCGCTGCGTCCGGACGCGGCGGCGCGCACGTTCGTGCTGGGCGAGTTCGGCCGGCTGCTGGGTGCGGTGCAGACGGCCGGCCTGCCCCCGGCGGAGGCCACCCCGGACGGGGTGTTCGCCCGGGGCGTGGCGCTGGTGGCGGCGGCGGACGCGGCCCGGCAGGGCGGCTCGCCGCTGCCCACGGACGACCTGGACGACCCGTGGGGCCGGGGCGACCAGTGCTTCAGCCGGGTGGCCGACGAGATCGAGGAGACCGTCCATCCGCTGGCCGCCGCGCTGCTGGCCTGAGGTTCATCCTTTCTCGCGAACTTCCTGCGCGTTTTGCCGAAGATAGCGGCGAAACCACCGATTCCGGTCATTCTGGACGGGTCCGTACGGCCGGCTCCTGCGGGGAGAGCTGATGAACCGGGCCCATCTCAACAAGCTGTTCACCGTCCTGCTCGCCGGCGTGCTCGCCGGGCTGGCCCTGGCCGCGGCCGCACTGCCGGCCGCGCTGGTGTTCGGGCTCGGCTTCAAGAACCTGATGCCCTACGCCGAGCTGCCGGAGTCGCTGAGGACGCCGCAGCCGGCCCAGCGCTCCACCCTCTACGCCAACGACGGACGCACCCTGATCACCTCGTTCTACCTCGAGGACCGGGTGGACGTGCCGGTCGACGAGGTGGCGCCGGTGATGCGGCAGGCCATCGTGGCCGCCGAGGACGTCCGGTTCTACCAGCACCACGGCGTCGACGTGCGCGGTGTGGCGCGGGCCTTCGCGGTCAACGGGCGGGACGGCACCCGGCAGGGCGCCTCCACGCTGACCATGCAGTACGTCCGCAACGCGCTGGCCGGTGACCCCCGGCTGACCGAGGCGCAGCGGGCCAGGGCCACCGAGATCAGCCTGGGCCGCAAGATCCGCGAGATGCGGTACGCGCTGGCCCTGGAACGGGAGCTGAGCAAGGACGAGATCCTCAGCCGCTACCTGAACATCGCGTACTTCGGGGCCGGGGCATACGGCATCGCGGCGGCCAGCAAGCGCTACTTCTCCACCACGCCGGCGAAGCTCACCCTGGCCCAGGCCGCGCTGCTGGCCGGGCTGGTCCGCTCGCCGGACACCGACGACCCGATCAACGGCAACGCCGACAGCGCCCTGGGCCGCCGGGCGTACGTGCTGGACCGAATGGTGGAGACCGGGCAGGTGGACGCGGCGACGGCCGCGCGGGCCAAGGTCGAGCAGCTCAACCTCAAGCCGAACGCCACGCCGAACGACTGCGCCGCGGTGCCCGCCGGACACAACGACTGGGGCTTCTTCTGCGACTGGTTCACCCAGTGGTGGAACGCCCAGCCCGCCTTCGGCAAGTCCGCCGACGAGCGGCAGCGAACCCTGCGCCGGGGCGGCTGGAAGATCGTCTCGTCGCTCGACCCGGACGTGCAGAGCAAGGCCACCGAACAGGTGCTGCGGATCTACCCGGTGACCAACATGCGGGCCGCGCCGACCGCGGTGGTGCAGCCCGGCACCGGGCGGGTGCTGGCCATGGCGGTGAACCGGAACTACAGCGTGGCGGCGAACCCGAACGGGCAGGAAAACTACCCGAACACCGTCAACCAGCTCGTTGCCGGCGGCGGCGGGATCGTCGGCTACCAGGCCGGCTCGACCTTCAAGCTCTTCACGCTGCTGGCCGCGCTGGAGTCCGGGCTGCCCCTGGACACCGTGTTCGACGCGCCGAGCCGGTACGTCACCAGCTACCCGGTCGACGGCGGCCCGGCGAGCTGCGGCGGTCGCTGGTGCCCGACCAACGCCAACCCGCTCTGGATGGACGGGGAACAGACCATGTGGAGCGCCTTCGGCCGGTCGGTGAACACCTACTTCGCCTGGCTCACCCAGCGGGTCGGGGCGGACCGGGTGGTCGAGCTGGCCGAGCGGCTGGGCATCGTGTTCCGCGCGCCCGACGACGCCAAGCTGGCCCGTGACGGCGCCAAGAACTGGGGTGCCTTCACCCTCGGCGTCTCCGCCACCACCCCGCTCGACCTGGCCAACGCGTACGCGACGGTGGCGGCCGAGGGGGTGTGGTGCCGGCCCACCCCGATCAGCTCGATCAGCGACAGCTCCGGGCGGCGGGTGGCCGCCGGCAACGCGGACTGCCGCCAGGTGCTCGACACCGACGTGGCCCGGGCGGCCGCGGACGCGGCCCGCTGCCCGGTCGGCGACCAGTCGATGTACCGCCGCTGCGACGGCGGCACGGCCGAGCAGCTCCAGCCCGGGCTGCGCCGGCCGCTCGCCGGCAAGACCGGCAGCTCGGAGCAGAACGCCACGGAGACCGTGGTGGCCTTCACCCCGCAGCTCGCCGTCGCCACCATCGCCGCGAACCCGGACGACCCACGGGACGCCGTCGGCGGCGGGGTGCAGACCCGACAGATCACCGCGGTGGGCAACGTGCTGGCGTACGCGCTGCGCGGCAAGCCGGTGCTGGACTTCGTGCCGCCCAGCCAGACCGTGGCCTACCAGCGCACCGCACCCCGCGCCGGCAACTGACCGTTGCGGGTCGGGCCCGGTCAGGTGGGGTGGGGGACGGTGTGCTCGGCGCCACGGGCGATGTTGCGGGCCATGCCGCCGAAGACGACGGCGTGGAACGGGGCGACCGACTTCCAGTAGAGGTGCCCGGCCAGGCCGTGGGGGAGGAAGACGGCGCGCTGGAGGTACCGGCTGCGCCCGTCCTCGGCCGGCTCGGCGCGCATCTCCAGCCAGGCGCGGCCGGGCAGCCGCATCTCGGCGCGCAGCCGGAGCAGTTCGCCGGGGACGATCTCCTCGACCCGCCAGAAGTCCAGCGCCTCGCCGACCCGGAGGCGGTGCGGGTCGCGCCGCCCCCGGCGCAGCCCCACCCCGCCCACCAGCCGGTCCAGCCAGCCCCGCAGCGACCAGGCCAGCGGGAACGAGTACCAGCCGTGCTCGCCGCCGACCCCCTCGATGACCCGCCACAGCGCCGCCGTCGGCGCGCGCACCGTCCGCTCCCGCAGGTCGGTGTACGCGGTGCCGCCGGACCACTTCGGGTCGCTGGGCAGCGGCTCGGCCGGGGCCTCCGGCCCGCTCGCCGTCGACCAGCGGGTCTCCACCTCGGCGTCGCGAACCTTGGCCAGCGCCAGGGCCACCGCCTCGTCGAAGCCGGTCAGCCCGCCAGGTGGGTCCGGGACGTACCGGGCGATGTCGTGCTCGCGCGCGACCGCCTCGTGGACCAGGCTCTCCACCAGTGGCCGGGCGATCGAGTTCGGCACCGGGGTGATCATCCCGACCCAGTACGAGGAGAGCGCCGGGGTGAGCGCCCGCACCGGCAGGATGATCCGCCGGGGCAGCCCGGCCACCCGCGCGTAGCGCTGCATCATGTCCTGGAAGGTGAGCACGTCCGGCCCGGCGATGTCGAAGGAGCGGTTCACCTCGGGCGGCAGGTCCACGCAGCCGATCAGGTAGCGCAGCACGTCCCGGACCGCGATCGGCTGGATCCGGTTGCGCACCCAGCGCGGGGTGACCATCCCCGGCAGCCGCTCGGTCAGGTGGCGGAGCATCTCGAACGACGCCGAGCCGGACCCGATGATCACCGCGGCCCGGAGCACCGCGGTCGGCACGCCGCTGCCGAGCAGGATCCGGCCGACCTCCGCGCGGGACCGCAGGTGCGCCGAGGGAAGCTCGCCCGCCGCCTTCGGCTCCGGGCCGCCGAGGTAGATGATCCGGCGTACGCCGGCCGCCTGGGCCGCCGCGGCGAAGTTGTTCGCCGCCTCCCGGTCGGCGGTCTCGAAGCCGGCCTGGCCGAGCGAGTGGACCAGGTAGTACGCCACCTCCACGCCCTCGAACGCGCCCGGCAGCGTCTCCGGTTTCCGCAGGTCGCCCTCGACGATCTCGGCCCGCGCGGCCCACGGCACGTCCCGCAGCCGCCCGGCCTTCCGGGCCAGGCAGCGGACGGTGTGTCCGTCGGCCAGCAGTCGGGGCGCCAGCCGCCCGCCGAGGTAACCCGTGGCTCCGGTGACGAGGCATCGCACGGCTTCCAGTCTGCGGCTCCGTAGACTCCTTCGCTGTGGAGAACGCGAGAGAGCCCTTCTGGGGGCCGGACTTCCAGCAGCTCAGCGTCGTCGATCCGGAGATCGCCGGGGTGGTGCTGGGGGAGCTGGAACGGCTCCGCGGCGGCCTGCAACTGATCGCCAGCGAGAACCTCACCTCGCCGGCGGTGCTCGCCGCGCTCGGCTCCACCCTGACCAACAAGTACGCCGAGGGCTACCCGGGCCGGCGCTACTACGGCGGCTGCGCCGAGGTGGACCGGGCCGAGGAGATCGGCATCGCCCGGGCCCGGGAGCTCTTCGGCGCCGAGCACGCCAACCTCCAGCCACACTCGGGCGCGAGCGCCAACCTGGCCGCGTACGCCGCCCTGGTGCAGCCCGGCGACACCGTGCTGGCGATGGACCTGCCGCACGGCGGCCACCTCACCCACGGGAGCCGGGTGAACTTCTCCGGCAAGTGGTTCCACACCGTCGGCTACACCGTCCGGCGGGACACCGAGCTGATCGACTACGACGAGGTGCGTGACCTGGCCCGGGCACACCGGCCCAAGATGATCATCTGTGGCGCCACCGCCTACCCGCGGCTGATCGACTTCGCCCGGTTCCGGGAGATCGCCGACGAGGTCGACGCGTACCTGATGGTGGACGCGGCGCACTTCATCGGGCTGGTCGCCGGCCGGGCCATCCCGTCCCCGGTGCCGCACGCGGACGTCGTCTGCTTCACCACCCACAAGGTGCTGCGCGGTCCGCGCGGCGGCATGATCCTCTGCCGGGAGTCGCTGGCGTCCCGGATCGACAAGGCGGTCTTCCCGTTCACCCAGGGCGGCCCGCTGATGCACGCCGTCGCGGCCAAGGCGGTCGCGCTGCGCGAGGCCGCCCAGCCCGAGTTCCGGGCGTACGCCTCCCAGGTGGTCAGCAACGCCCAGGCGCTCGCCGACGGGCTGGCCGCCGAGGGGATGCGCCCGGTCTCCGGCGGCACGGACACCCACCTGAGCCTGATTGACCTGCGGGAGCTGGGGGTGACCGGCGCCGAGGCGGAGGCGCGCTGCGACGCCGCGCGCATCACCCTGAACAAGAACGCCATCCCGTACGACCCGCAGAAGCCGATGGTCGCCTCCGGCATCCGGGTGGGCACCCCGAGCGTCACCACCCAGGGCATGCGGGAGGGGGAGATGCGCGGGATCGCCTCGCTGATCGCCCGGGCGGTGCGGACCGACCCGGAGGCGCCCGGGGGCGCCGACGAGCTGGCCCGGATCGCCGCCGACGTGACCGAGCTGGTCACCGCCTTCCCGGCGTACCCCCGTGGCTGAGCCGGGGATGCGCGCGGCGGAGGCGGCCGCGGACCGCGGCTGGCGACTGCGCCACCTGCCGGTGCTGCTGATCGCCTCGGCGGTGCTGGCGGCGCTCGCCGCGGTGGTCGGCGGGGTGACCCGGGGCGCGGACGGCGCGCTCGGCGCGGCGGCCGGGGTGGCCGTCACCGCGTTCAGCTACACGCTCACCACGGTCGTGCTGGCCTGGGCCGACGCCCGGGACCCGCAGCTCGTGCTCCCCTTCGGGCTCGGTCTCTACATCGCCAAGATGACCCTGCTCGGCGGGGTGATGGTGCTGGTGGGCGCGACCGGCTGGTCGGGTCTTATCCCGTTCTGCCTCGGCATCGCGGCCGGTGTGCTGATCTGGACCGGGGTGCACATCTGGTGGCTGGCCACGGTGCACGCCCGGCGCGTCCACAACTGACGCCGTCTCATCCTTCGGACGCGCGCCGGTGTGTCCGCGATCGGTCATTCTCTCAGTGGCGGAGGGGGAGTAGCGTGCCTCCAGACGACTTCGCCCACCCGTGTCCCACACAACCAGGTTGTGCGGGGGGTGAGGCACAGCCTCTTCGGCTCGACTGATATCGTTCGCCCCGTCATGGCCGGTGACCAGAAACCCCCCAGCGCTGGCGGCCCGAGCGACGTTCCGCCCGGTGCCGGTCAGGGTTGGACCGCGCTCTCGTACCTCATCGGGGGCATGCTCGTCTGGGGTTTCATCGGCTGGCTGGTCGACCGTTGGCTCGACACCGGCGGCATCGCCACCGGGATCGGGATCGTGCTCGGCATGGCCGGGGGGATCATCCTGGTCGTCCGCCGACTGGGCACGCCTACTTAGGAAGGGACGCGGTGTTCGGACAGGCGAACGTCCTGGCTCAGGGCCAGGCGGAATTCCCACCCACGGTGGGGGACTTCTACCTGCCCAGCATCCTGCCCTGGGGTGCGGAGAACTCGTACTGGTTCACCAAGATCACGGCGATGGTGTGGATCGCCGTCGGTGTCCTGATCATCTTCTTCCTGGCCAGTTACCGGAACCCGCAGCTGGTGCCGACCAAGAAGCAGTGGTTCGCCGAGTCGATCTACGGCTTCGTGCGCAACAACATCGCGGTCGACATGATCGGGCACGCGGGGGTGCGCTTCGCGCCCTACTTCACCACGCTCTTCTGTTTCGTTCTGTTGACGAACGCGTTCGCGATCATCCCGTTCTTCCAGATCTCGCCGAACTCGCACATCGCCTTCCCGGCCTTCCTCGCCGTGATCAGCTACGTGCTCTTCAACTGGATCGGCATCCGGCACCACGGCTTCGTGAAGTACTTCAAGAACTCTCTGATCCCGCCGGCGCCCTGGTACATCCTGCCGCTGCTGATCCCGATCGAGTTCTTCTCCACCTTCCTGGTCCGGCCGTTCTCGCTCGCCGTCCGTCTCTTCGCGAACATGTTCGCCGGCCACATGCTCCTGCTGGTCTTCACGCTCGGCGGGTTCGCCATGCTCAGCGCCAACGCCTGGCTGGCGCCGGTCTCGGTGGTGTCCTGGGCGATGACGATCGCGCTGACCTTCCTCGAGTTCCTGGTGATCTGTCTGCAGGCGTACGTCTTCACGGTGCTGACTGCCAGCTACGTGCAGGGCGCGCTCGCCGAAGAGCACTGATCCACTTCGCACCAACCGTTGTCGTCCCGCGTGACCGTCACGCGTGATAACCAGGAGGAACCGCAATGAGCATCCTTGCCGAGGTAACGGGCAGCACCGCTGCCATCGGTTACGGCCTGGCCGCCATCGGCCCGGGCATCGGCGTGGGCCTGGTCTTCTCGGCCTACATCCAGTCGACGGCCCGCCAGCCGGAGTCGTCCCGGATGACCCTCCCGTACGTCTGGATCGGCTTCGCCGTCATCGAGGCCCTGGCGCTGCTCGGTATCGCCTTCGGCTTCATCTGGGCCGGCACCGCCTGATCCAGCCCCTCTGACCGGGAGGTTTTCCCATGTACTTCCTCGCCGCTGAGGGTGGTGAGACGACCCACAACCCGATCATCCCCGTCTGGCAGGAGATCGTGGTCGGTGGGATCGCCTTCATCGTGCTCTGCTTCGTGCTGATGAAGTTCGTCTTCCCCCGCATGGAGCAGACGTTCCAGGCCCGGGTCGACGCGATCGAGGGCGGCATCAAGCGCGCCGAGGCCGCCCAGGCCGAGGCGAACCAGCTGCTCGAGCAGTACCGGGCCCAGCTCGCGGAGGCGCGTACCGACGCCGCCAAGATCCGCGACGACGCCCGGGCCGACGCCGAGGGCATCCGCCAGGACATCCTCGCCAAGGCGCGCGAGGAGTCTGACCGGATCATCGCCGCCGGCAAGGATCAGCTCGCCGCGGAGCGGGCCACCATCGTGCGCGAGCTGCGCACCGAGGTCGGCACCATCGCGGTGGACCTGGCCAGCAGGATCGTCGGCGAGTCGCTCGCTGACGAGGCGCGTCGCAAGGGCACCGTGGACCGGTTCCTGAGCGGTCTCGAGAGCACGGGGGCCCGCTGATGCAGGCCGCCAGCCGGGAGTCGTACAAGGTCGCGGCCGACCGCCTCGACGCGTACGCCCGCGGCGCGGAGCCGTCGGCGGTGGCCTCCACCGCCGACGACATCCTCTCCGTCGCCGCCCTGCTGCGGCGCGAGCCGCGGCTGCGCCGGGCGCTGTCGGATCCGGCGCGCGCCAGCGAGGACCGCAGCGGGCTGCTCACCGGCATCCTGAGCGGCAAGGTCGGCGGGGACGCGCTCGACCTGCTCGGCGTGCTGGTCTCCGGCCGCTGGTCGGCCCCGTCGGAACTGCTCGACGGCGCCGAGCGGCTGGGCGTCGAGGCGCTCCTGGCGAGCGCCGACAAGGCCGGCGAGCTCGGTGAGGTCGAGGACGAGCTGTTCCGCTTCGGGCAGGTCGTCTCCGGCTCCGCGGCGCTGTCCAACGCGCTCTCCGACCCGATGGCCCCGGCCGAGCGGCGGGCCACCCTGGCCGACCAGCTGCTCGCCGGCAAGGCCCGGCCGGTCACCGTCCGCCTCGTCGAGGCCGCGCTCGCCGGCTTCGGGGGACGCTCCTTCATCGGGGCGCTCACCCGGTTGGTCGAGCTGGCCGCCGACCGGCGGGACCGTCAGGTCGCATACGTGACCGTGGCGGCGCCGCTGAGTGACGAGGAGGAGCGACGCCTCGGTGATCGCCTCTCGCAGATGTACGGTCGAGAGGTCTCCGTCAAGCAGACGGTGAACCCCGACGTGCTCGGCGGGGTGAGCGTGCGGGTCGGCTCCGACCTGTACGACGGCACCGTCCTGCGCCGCCTCAACGAGACCCGCAACGCGCTCGCGAAGCGCTGATCAGCGTCTTAGCAGCCCTGATTCGACGCCATCGGACCGGTCGGTACTAGGTATCCCGGGCCCCTGATACTTAAGGAAGCAGAGGATGGCCGAGCTGACCATCTCGACGGAGGAGATCCGCGGCGCCCTGGAGCGCTACGTCTCCTCCTACACGGCCGACGTCTCCCGTGAGGAGGTCGGCACCGTCGCCGACGCCGGCGACGGCATCGCCCACGTCGAGGGTCTGCCCTCGACCATGACCAACGAGCTCCTGGAGTTCGAGGACGGCACGCTGGGCGTGGCGCTGAACCTCGACGTCCGGGAGATCGGTGTCGTCGTCCTCGGTGACTACGGCGGGATCGAGGAGGGGCAGCGGGTCAAGCGGACCGAGCGGGTGCTCTCCGTCCCGGTCGGCGACGCCTTCCTGGGCCGCGTGGTCAACGCGCTCGGCCAGCCGATCGACGGCCTCGGCGACATCGCCAACGAGGGCTACCGCGAGCTGGAGCTGCAGGCTCCGAACGTGATGGCCCGGCAGTCGGTCTTCGAGCCGATGCAGACCGGTATCAAGGCCGTCGACGCCATGACCCCGATCGGCCGCGGCCAGCGCCAGCTGATCATCGGTGACCGGAAGACCGGCAAGACCACGGTCGCCCTGGACACGATCCTCAACCAGCGGGAGAACTGGCGCTCCGGCGACCCGAAGAAGCAGGTCCGCTGCATCTACGTCGCCGTCGGCCAGAAGGCCTCCACCATCGCCTCGATCAAGGGGACGCTGGAGGAGGCCGGCGCGATGGAGTACACCACCATCGTCGCCTCCCCGGCCTCGGACCCGGCCGGCTTCAAGTACCTCGCCCCGTACACCGGCTCGTCCATCGGCCAGCACTGGATGTACGGCGGCAAGCACGTCCTGATCGTCTTCGACGACCTGAGCAAGCAGGCCGAGGCGTACCGGGCCGTGTCGCTGCTGCTGCGCCGCCCGCCGGGCCGCGAGGCCTACCCGGGTGACGTCTTCTACCTGCACTCCCGGCTGCTGGAGCGCTGCGCCAAGCTCTCCGACGAGCTGGGCGGCGGTTCGATGACCGGTCTGCCGATCATCGAGACCAAGGCGAACGACATCTCGGCGTTCATCCCGACCAACGTCATCTCCATCACCGACGGCCAGATCTTCCTGGAGACCGACCTGTTCAACCAGGGCGTCCGGCCGGCCATCAACGTCGGCACCTCGGTCTCCCGGGTCGGTGGCGCCGCGCAGGTGAAGCCGATGAAGAAGGTCGCCGGTTCGCTGCGGCTGAACCTGGCCCAGTTCCGCGAGCTGGAGGCGTTCGCCGCCTTCGCCTCCGACCTGGACAAGGCCTCCCGGGCCCAGCTCGATCGTGGTTCCCGCCTGGTCGAGCTGCTCAAGCAGCCGAACTACTCGCCGTACCCGGTGCAGGAGCAGGTCGTCTCCGTCTGGGCCGGCACCGAGGGCAAGCTGGACGACGTCCCGGTCGGCGAGATCAAGCGCTTCGAGTCGGAGTTCCTGCAGTATCTCCGGCACAAGCACGAGGGCGTCCTGGCCGCGATCGCCGACAACAAGTGGGACGACGACATCATCGGCTCGCTCGACTCGGCCATCACGGAGTTCAAGCAGGTCTTCCTGGGCAAGGAGGACGAGGTCCGGATCAACGAGGCGCCGGCCAAGCCGCTGGAGGGCGAGGAGAACCGCGAGACGGTGACCCGCTTCCGTGAGGGCTCGACCGACCGCCCGGCTGAGAGCTGACGATGGCCGCGCAGGTTCGCGTTCTTCGTCAACGGATCCGCTCGGCGAAGTCGATGAAGAAGATCACCAAGGCGATGGAGCTCGTCGCGACGAGCCGCATCGCCAAGGCCCAGGCCCGGGTGGCGGCGTCGCTGCCGTACGCCCAGGCCATCACCGGGGTGCTCACGGCGCTGGCCTCGAACGCGCGGATCGACCACCCGCTGCTCACCCCGCGGGAGCGGGTGCGGCGGGCGGGCGTCCTGCTGGTCACCAGCGACCGCGGCCTGGCCGGCGGCTACAGCTCCAACGCGATCAAGGCCGCGGAGTCGCTGATCGCCCGGCTGAAGGCGGACGGCAAGGAGCCGGTGCTCTACGTCATCGGCCGCAAGGGCGTGACGTTCTACCGGTTCCGCAACCGGGACATCGCGGGGAGCTGGACCGGCTTCTCCGAGCAGCCGGCCTTCTCCGACGCCCGCGAGGTGGGTGAGACGCTGATCAAGGCGTTCACCGCCGGCGCGGACGACGTGGACGGGCAGGCCGGGGCGGACGGGATCGTCGGCATCGACGAGCTGCACATCGTCTACACCGAGTTCAAGTCCCTGATGACCCAGAACCCGGTCGCGAAGATCATCGGGCCGATGCAGGTCGAGGACCGGCCGCGGTCCGAGGGTCTGCTCCCGGCGTACGAGTTCGAGCCGGAGGCGGAGGCGCTGCTCGACGCGCTGCTGCCGAAGTACATCAACACGCGGATCTACGCGGCGTTGTTGGAGTCGGCGGCCAGCGAGTCGGCGGCCCGGCGGCGGGCGATGAAGAGCGCCACCGACAACGCCGAAGAGATGATCGACAAGTACACGCGTGAGATGAACTCGGCCCGCCAGGCCGGGATCACCCAGGAGATCAGTGAGATCGTCGGCGGCGCGAACGCGCTGGCCGCGGCGGGAAGTGAAGTGTGATGACTGCCCCAGTAGAGACCAAGACGGCCACGGGTCGCGTGGTCCGGGTCATCGGCCCGGTCGTCGACGCCGAGTTCCCGCGCGACGCCATGCCGGACCTGTTCAACGCCCTGCACGTGAACGTGACGCTCTCCGGCGGCGAGAAGACGCTGACCCTCGAGGTCGCCCAGCACCTGGGTGACAACGTGGTCCGCGCCATCTCCATGCAGCCGACCGACGGCCTGGTCCGCGGCACCGAGGTGCGCGACACCGGCTCGCCGATCACCGTGCCGGTGGGCGACGCGGTCAAGGGCCACGTGTTCAACGCGATCGGCGAGGTCCTCAACCTCACCGAGGGCGAGACGCTCGAGCCGGACGACCACTGGCAGATCCACCGCAAGGCCCCGGCCTTCGCGGACCTGGAGCCGAAGACCGAGATGTTGGAGACCGGCATCAAGGTCATCGACCTGCTCGCCCCGTACGTCAAGGGTGGCAAGATCGGCCTGTTCGGCGGCGCGGGCGTGGGCAAGACGGTGCTCATCCAGGAGATGATCACCCGGGTGGCCCGGAACTTCGGTGGTACCTCGGTCTTCGCCGGCGTGGGTGAGCGCACCCGTGAGGGCAACGACCTCATCGCCGAGATGACCGAGTCCGGCGTCATCGACAAGACCGCGCTGGTCTACGGCCAGATGGACGAGCCGCCGGGCACCCGGCTGCGGGTCGCCCTCTCCGCGCTGACCATGGCGGAGTACTTCCGCGACGTGAAGAAGCAGGAGGTGCTGCTCTTCATCGACAACATCTTCCGCTTCACCCAGGCCGGTTCCGAGGTCTCCACGCTGCTCGGCCGCATGCCGAGCGCCGTGGGTTACCAGCCGACCCTGGCCGACGAGATGGGCGAGCTCCAGGAGCGGATCACCTCCGTCCGGGGCCAGGCCATCACCTCCATGCAGGCGATCTACGTGCCCGCCGACGACTACACCGACCCGGCGCCGGCCACCACGTTCGCCCACCTGGACGCGACCACCAACCTGGAGCGGTCGATCTCCGACAAGGGCATCTACCCGGCCGTGGACCCGCTGGCGTCCTCGTCCCGGATCCTCGCCGCGGACTTCGTCGGCCAGGAGCACTTCCAGGTGGCCACCGAGGTGAAGCGGATCCTGCAGCGCTACAAGGACCTGCAGGACATCATCGCCATCCTCGGCATCGAGGAGCTCTCCGAGGAAGACAAGATCACCGTGGGCCGGGCCCGCCGGATCGAGCGCTTCCTGTCGCAGAACACCTACGCCGCCGAGCAGTTCACCGGCGTGCCGGGCTCGACGGTCCCGATCAAGGAGACCATCGAGGCGTTCAAGAAGATCAGCGAGGGCGAGTACGACCACTTCCCCGAGCAGGCGTTCTTCATGTGCGGCGGTCTCGAGGACCTGGAGAAGAAGGCCAAGGAACTGATGGAGAGCTGAGTCTCTCGTCACACTCCACGAAGGCCGCCCCGACGAAGGTCGGGGCGGCCTTCGCCTGTTCGGGGCTGCTCATTAGCAGATGTCCGGTTCTCGGGCAAGCGGTTCGGCAGACCGCGCGGTACCGTTTCGTGACACGGCGTTCAGGTCAGGAACGTTGATCCCTTGCAACCGAACGGAACCGCGCGCCCGTCTACCAGTCGTGGGCGTGACGATTGGAGATGCTCGTGGCTAAGGCCGGCAGGGACGGCGGCAAGCGGTCCATCTGGCGGGGTGTCCCCCGGTGGGCCCGGGTGTGCACCGTCTTCGGCGTGGTCCTCATGGTGCTCAGCGGCGCCACCCTGATGGGCTACCACGTGCTGGTCAACCGGTACGAGGGCGCGGTGGGCAAGGGGGACCTCTTCGGCGACCAGGCGGCCGGAGCCACCGAGAAGAAGAGCGACATCAAGGGCCCGCTGAACATCCTGCTGGTCGGCATCGACCCCCGCAAGCCGGAGACGCCGCCGCTGGCCGACTCGATCATGATCCTGCACGTGCCCGCGGGTATGGACCGCGGCTACCTCTTCTCGCTGCCCCGGGACCTGCGGGTGGACATCCCCGCGTTCCCCAAGGCCCACTACCCGGGCGGCACCGACAAGCTCAACGCCGCCATGTCGTACGGCAGCCGGGTGCCCGGGCAGAACCCGGACGCCGCCCGCGGCTTCGAGTTGCTCGCCAACACCGTCCAGCAGGTCACCGGGATCGAGCGCTTCGACGCCGGCGCGATCATCAACTTCACCGGCTTCAAGAAGATCGTCGACGCGATGGGCGGCGTCGACATGTACATCGAGCGGGACGTGAAGTCGGAGCACCGCAAGCCCGACGGCACGATGCGCGAGCTGAAGCCGGGCGGTGGCGGTTACCTCGGCCCGCAGGCCCAGTACAAGAAGGGCAACGCCCACCTCAACGGCTGGCAGGCGCTGGACTACGTCCGGCAGCGCTACCCGCGGAACGGGGTGCCGGACGCCGACTACGGCCGCCAGCGCCACCAGCAGCAGTTCGTCAAGGCGATGGTGAACCAGGCGTTCAGCGCCGACGTGGTGACCAACCCGGTGAAGCTCGACCGGGTGCTCCGTGCGGCGGGGCAGTCGCTGATCTTCAACGGCCGGGGCAACAGCGTGGTCGACTTCGCCCTCGCCCTGAAGGGCATCCGGTCCGACTCGATCGAGACCATCAAGCTGCCGGGCGGGCCGGTCACCGTGGGCGGCGCGTACAAGGGGGAGAAGCTGCTGCCGCCCGCGGAGGACTTCTTCACGGCGATCCGCACCGAGCAGGTCGACGCGTTCATGCTGGAGCACCCCGACTTCAAGCAGAAGAACAGCTAATCTGACCGCCAGCGGGCTCCGGCGCGCACCGGAGCCCGCTGGCGAGACCGTGGCGCAGCTCTCGCCACCCGCGTTGGGTGGCGATCAGGGCCGCGACTAGACTTTCGGCAATCCGCCGCCGCAGCAAGGAGACAGCGTGGCACAGCAGCTTCACGTCGAGCTCGTAGCCGTCGAGGAGAAGGTCTGGTCCGGCGAGGCCGAGATGGTCGTCGCCCGGACGACCGAGGGTGAGCTGGGTGTGCTGCCAGGGCACGCGCCCCTGCTCGGCCAGCTCGCCGAGCCCAGCCAGGTCCGCATCAAGCAGGCCGGCGGCCAGCAGGTCGCGTACGACGTCGCCGGCGGCTTCCTGTCGGTGACCGGTGAGGGCGTCACCGTCCTCGCCGAGAGCGCCACCCCCGCCACCCCGGCGCGCTGAGCCGACCCGCCGATGGAGATCGTGGAAGGGATCGGAATCGGCGTCGCGGTCGTGCTCGCCGCGCTTCTGATCCTCTTCATCCGGCGGGCTCTGTTCACCCGTAGCGGAGGCATCATCCGGCTCAGCGTCCGGGTCTCCACAATTCTCGATGGGCGAGGCTGGTCACCCGGCTTCGCCCGTTTCGTCGGCGACGAACTTCGCTGGTACCGCATGTTCAGCTTCGCCCTGCGGCCCAAGCGGGTGCTCTTTCGCAAGGCCCTCGCCGTGGAGCGCCGGCGGCTGCCGGAGGGGCAGGAACAGCTCTCCATGCCGGCCGACTGGGTGATCCTCCGCTGTACCAGTAACCACGCGCCGGTGGAGATCGCCATGGCACGGTCCACGGTCACCGGCTTCCTCTCCTGGCTCGAGGCCGCCCCACCCGGGGCGGTCTCGCCGCGTCTGGCCTCCCAGGACTGGCCTGCCGCCTGACCTTGGTTGCGGTTGGCCGCGCCGGTCTGCTCGTCCGTGGTTGCGGTTGTCCGTGCCTCTTTGCTCGTCTGTGATTGCGGTTTCGGGTGTGGCCCGCCGTGCCCGGCTCCGGGCGGTCAGGCTTGATCCCTGCGCCGGTCACGCCGGGCCACACCCGCGTCGCGCGCCGGCGCCGTCCGGGCCGTGCGGCCTGCGCGGTCTGCGTCTGATGTACGTATAGTCCGGTTCCGGGTTCCCGTCCAATGGGCCGCCCTGCGGGGTTCGGCCGGCGCAGCTTCCAGGCATTGCCGGTGCTTCCGCCGCCCCCGGCGCTGCTGCCGCCCTCCTCGGTATGGAGTGGCGGGGGCGAGATTGTCCGGTTGTGGGCTGGCTGGGTGTGCTGGGTGGAACGTCATGGCTGTCTCCGGGCTCCGGTGACCTCCATAGCGTTCCACTGACCGCGTCGAGGTCTGAGCGGCCTGGCTTGTGACGGGGCGGTGTGTCCGGTTTCCGGGTGTGACCGTCGGCATCCCGGGGCCGGAATGGTGGGTGGGCGGGGGTCGTTGAACACGGGTGAATGACCGAGGAAGGCCGCCCCGCCTGGCGGGGTGTGCGGGCCCGGAATGATGGTGGGCCGCCGGTCGTTACACATGGTCCCGGCGCCGCGAAGAGGCCCTGCCCCGCACGCCGGATCCCCCCAAGACTTTTCCCCTTTTGCTTTTTGGGCGCCTGACGGTGCTTGCGTCTGCTGCTGACCCCCATCGGCGTGGACGCCAACCCCCGAATGGAGCTTTGTCATGAACACGATGCTGCGTAAGAGCGTGCTGGGTATTGCTGGTCTGGCTTTCACCGGTGGTGTGTTCGCCGGTCCGATCGCCGCCCACGCCGACACCCCGACTGTTGCCGGCAAGCCGGTCGCGGCCGTGCAGGCCGACAAGCCGGACATGGGCAAGCTGGTTCCGCATGGTGTGCAGGGCGCCCAGTCGCGCATCGACCTCTCCGGTGAGCAGGTCGGTAACGCGAAGGCGATCATTGCGGCGACGAAGAAGGCGGGTCTGCCGGAGCGGGCCGCGGTGATCTCGATCGCCACGAGCCTGCAGGAGTCGAAGCTGGAGAACCTGGGCCACCTCGGCGACGCCAACGACCACGACTCGCTGGGCCTGTTCCAGCAGCGCCCGTCCAGTGGTTGGGGTACGCCGGAGCAGATCACCAACCCCGAGTACTCGACGCTTGCGTTCGAGAAGGGTCTGAAGCAGGTCGACGGGTGGCAGGACATGCCGCTGACCGAGGCCGCCCAGACCGTGCAGGTCTCGGCCTACCCGGACGCCTACGCCCAGTGGGAGCAGCAGGCCGCCGACCTCGTCGCCCAGCACTGGAACAGCTGACAACCGAACAGCACACGCCACGCTGGCCGGCACCCGAACACGGGTGCCGGCCAGCGGCGTCTTCATCTCGACCGGCCGGAGCCGCCCGCGCCCTCAGTCCGCGACCGACCCGACCAGCTCCACCTCGTACCCCTGTCCGTCGGCCAGGTAGGCGGCGTAGGTCGACGGGCCGCCCGCGCGGGGGTGCCGGTCCGGGAAGAGCAACTCCCAGCCGTACTCCGGTGCGGCGTCGACCAGCCGGTCCACGGCGGCCGGCGGGCCGGCGTGGAAGGCCAGGTGGTTGAGGCCCGGGGCGAGCCGGTCGTGCACCCGCGCGGAGAGCGCCGGAGACTCCTCCAGCACCAGGTACGTCGGGCCGAGCCGCCAGGACCGGCCGGCCGGCCAGTCCTGGTACGGCGTCCACCCCAGTTCCCCGAGAAGCCAGCCCCAGCTGTGCCTGGCTGCCGCCAGGTCGGGTACCCAGAGCTCCACGTGGTGCAGCGCGCCGGCGGTCAGCGCTTCCCGCCCGGCACCCATAGCACATCTCCGTCCGGGTTTGCCGTTCTTGCCAGGATAAAGAGCAGATCGGAGAGCCGGTTGAGATACTTTGCCGGGAGGGGGCTGGTCCGGTCCGGGTCGTGTGCGACCAGGGCCCACGCCGCGCGCTCGGCGCGTCGGGCGATCGTCCGTGCCACGTGCAGCAGCGCCGCGCCAGCGGTGCCGCCGGGGAGGATGAAGGAGTCGAGCTTGCTCAGGCGCGCGTTGTACTCATCGCACCAGCCCTCGAGGCGCTCGACGTACTCCTCGGTGACTCGCAGCGGCGGGTACGCCGGGTCCGGTTCCACCGGGGTCGCCAGGTCCGCGCCGACGTCGAACATGTCGTTCTGGATCGACTCCAGCACCGCCCGCAGCTCGTCCCCGAGCTGCCCCAGGGCCAGCGCGACACCGATCGCTGCGTTGCACTCGTCGACGTCCGCGTACGCGGCGATCCGCGGATCGGTCTTCGGCACCTGCTCGTTGTTGCTCAGCCTGGTCATGCCGGCGTCGCCGGCCTTGGTGTAGATGCGCGTGAGGTGGACGGCCATGACGCACAGCCTACGGATACCGGACCTGACCATCCCGGCGCGGCCGGGCCAGCCCGGCTGGTCGACCGGGGTCGGACCGGGCGATGCCGGCGACCCGGCGGTCAGCGACGTCGACGTCATCCGGGTGTCCGGTGAGGCCCGGCTGGCCGGCACGGTGCACGTGGTGGGGGCCAAGAACTCGGCGTTGAAGCTGATGGCGGCCGCCCTGCTGGCCCCCGGGCGCAACGTGATCACCAACGTCCCCCGGATCACCGACATCGCCATCATGGGGGAGGTGCTGCGCCGGCTGGGCTGCGGCGTCCGCTTCGCCACCGATGACCCGGTCGATCCGATGGTGGCCCGGGGCGGGGTGGAACGCTCCCGGGCGGTCGTCATCGACGTGCCGGAGCGGCCCGGCGCGGAGGCCGACTACGACCTCGTCCGCCGGCTGCGCGCGTCGATCTGCGTGCTCGGCCCGCTGCTGGCCCGGCGGGGCTACGTGCGGGTGGCCCACCCCGGCGGGGACGCGATCGGCTCCCGTGGGCTGGACATGCACATCGCCGGGCTGACCCGGATGGGCGCGGACATCTCCGGCGAGCACGGCTTCGTCATCGCCGAGGCTCCGGACGGGCTGTACGGCGCGGACATCGTGCTGGACTTCCCGAGCGTCGGCGCGACCGAGAACCTGGTCATGGCGGCGGTGCTGGCCCGGGGCATCACGACGATCGACAACGCGGCCCGCGAGCCGGAGATCGTCGACATCTGCACCATGCTCAACCGGATGGGCGCCCGGATCGCGGGGGCCGGCACTTCCACCCTGCACATCGTCGGGGTGCCCGAGCTGTCGCCGGTCCGGCACGCCACGGTGGGGGACCGGATCGTCGCCGGGACCTGGGCGTTCGCCGCCGCGATGACCGGCGGGGACGTCACCGTGACCGGCATCGACCCGGCGTTCCTGGAGGTCGCGCTGGACAAGCTCGTCTCGGCCGGCGGACTGGTCGAGACCCGGGGCGACGCCTTCCGGGTACGGATGGACGGCCGTCCGACGGCGGTGGACGTGGTGACGCTGCCGTTCCCGGGCTTCGCCACCGACCTGCTGCCGATGGCGATCGGCCTGGCCGCGGTGAGCGACGGCGCCTCGCTGATCACCGAGAACATCTTCGACGGCCGGTTCATGTTCGCCAACGAGATGATGCGGCTCGGCGCCGACATCAGGACCGACGGCCACCACGCCCTGGTCTGCGGCCGGGAGCGGCTCTCCGGCGCCCCGGTACGCGCCACCGACATCCGGGCGGGGGCCGGCCTGATCATCGCCGGGCTCTGCGCGGACGGGGTGACCGAGGTGTCCCACGTGCACCACGTCGACCGCGGCTACCCGGACTTCGTCGCCGACCTGCGGGCGCTCGGCGTGGAGGTGGAGCGCGGCACGGCGCCCGAGGAGCCCGATCTCGCCATCTGAGCACCGCCGTCTCCTGCGGCCGTCAGGTCCTTAGCACTCGTTCAGGCTCGCCGACTAGGGTGCTGGCAGACACTCATTCAGGCGAGGGAGAAGCAGATGGCGGGTCGACTCGCGGTCGTCGGTGCCGGGCTGATGGGCTCGGGCATCGCCCAGGTGGCGGCGCAGGCGGGCTGGCAGGTGACGCTGCGGGACCTGGACGACGCGGCCACCAAGCGGGGCGTCGACGGCATCCGTAAGTCGCTGGAGAAGTTCGCCGAGAAGGGGAAGATCGAGGCGTCCGAGGTCGAGGCGACCCTGGCCCGGATCACCCCGACCACCGACCTGGAGGCGGCGGCCGACGCGGACATCGTGGTCGAGGCGGTCTTCGAGAAGATCGAGATCAAGCACGAGGTGTTCCGCGCGCTGGACAAGATCTGCAAGTCCGACGCGGTGCTGGCCACCAACACCTCCGCCATCCCGGTGACCCAGATCGCCACCGCCACCGAGCGCCCGGAGTCGGTCGTCGGCACCCACTTCTTCTCGCCGGTGCCGATGATGAAGCTCTGCGAGCTGGTCCGCGGCTACAAGACCAGCGACGAGACCATGGACCGGGCGAAGGCGTTCGCCGAGGAGATCGGCAAGACGGTGGTGGTGGTCAACCGGGACATCGCCGGTTTCGTCACCACCCGGCTGATCTGCGCGCTGGCGATGGAGGCGGTCAAGCTGGTCGAGTCCGGCGTCATCTCCGCCGAGGACCTGGACACCGCCTGCAAGCTCGGCTTCGGCCACGCCATGGGCCCGCTGGCCACGGTCGACCTGACCGGGGTGGACGTGCTGCTCAACGCCGCGAAGAACATCTACACCGACACCGCCGACGAGAAGTTCTTCCCGCCGGAGCTGCTGCAGCGCATGGCCACCGCCGGCGACCTGGGCCGCAAGACCGGCCAGGGCTTCTACGCCTACTGAGTCGCGCTCGTGACGCCCCCGGCTGCCAGGGTCGGGGGCGTCATCCTGCCCGGGGCGGGGTCAGGGCCCCGCCCAGCAGGGCGAACGCATCCGGGATGACGGTGTTCCAGTAGCCGAAGTTGTGCCGGCCGTCGGTCCACTCGGCGCGTACCGGCCGCTCGGGCAGCGCCCGGGTCAGGGCGCGGACGTCCTTCAGGAAGTTGTCCTGCCGGCCGCACCAGAGCCCGACCGGGGTGCCGCGCAGCTTCCCGGCGCCGGCGAAGACCGCGTCGCCGGGGCGTACGGCGGGAGAGAAGGCGGCCACCGCGCGCAGCCAGCCCGGGTACGCCTCGGCGAGCAGCAGCGCGCCGCTGCCCCCGGTGGACCAGCCCCAGACGGCGAGCCGGCTGCTGTCGAAGCCGCGCCGGGCGCACCAGGTGGGCACCTCCTCGCGCACCATCCGCTGCGGGTCGTCGGTCCCGGAGGGGTGCCAGGAGTTCCGGGGACCGGTGGCCCCGGCGAGCACGAAGGGCGGCGCGCCGCGGCGTACCGCGTCGGTGAGGAAGCGGGCCAGCCCGAGTCGGCCGAAGTCCCGGGGCGTGGCCGAGGCGCCGTGCAGCACGAGGCAGACCGGGAGGCCCCGGCCGTCGCCGTACCCCTCGGGGACGGCGGTCCAGAAGTCCACCTCCCGGCCCCGGGCGTTGGACGCGATGCGGATCAGCCGCGCGTCACCGGCCGGGACATCCGGCCCCGAGGGGTCCGGTTCGGCGCGGGAGAGTTGCCGCGCGGTAAGCCCACCGATCACGCCGGCGCCGGCCACCCCGGCACCTGCGGTGAGCAGCGCGCGCCGGGTCAGGAGGTGAGCCATGCCGGCGAGTGTGCCACCTGCGGGTTAGGAAGGGTCCCTTGCTATGCACCAGGCGTTAACCGGGGGCCCTTCCTTGCACCGTCAGCCGTCGCGCCTGGTGGTCCAGCGGAAGGTGGTCAGGCAGAGTGCCAGGCCGATCACGCACCAGAGGCCGAGCACCAGGGCGACCCGGCCCAGTTCGAACGAGCCGCCCGGCTCCTGCCCGCCGAAGCTGTCCGGCAGGAAGACCGAGCGCAGCCCCTGGCACATCCACTTGAGCGGGAAGAGCGCCGCCACCTGCTGCATCCAGCCCGGCAGGCTGGTGAAGACGAAGAACACGCCGGAGATGAACTGGAGCACCAGCGCCACCGGGGTGACCACCGCCGAGCCGCTGCGGGCGGTGCGGGCCAGCGACGAGATGGCGATGCCGCACAGGGTGCAGGCGGTGACGCCGAGGACCGCGACCCAGCCGAAGGTCGCCCACTTCGCGGCGGTGTCCGGCAGTTTCAGGTCGAACAGCGCCACCGAGACGGCGAGCAGTAGTGCGGTCTCCGCGACGCCGATGGCCACCACCATGATCACCTTGCCGGCGAACCAGACCCACTTCGGCATCGGGGTGCCCCGGTAGCGCTTGAGCACGCCCCGGTCCCGCTCGATCGGGATCCAGATGCCGAGGTTCTGGAAGCTCACCGTCATCAGGCCGGTCGCGATCATGCCGGTGATGAAGTACTGGGTGTAGCTGACCCCGGGCGCGATCTCGTCGTTGAAGATCGCCGCGAAGATAAGGATCATGATGATCGGGAAGCCCATCGTGAACACGACGGACTCCCGGCTGCGCAGGAACTGGGTGATCTCCAGCCGCCCCTGGCGCAGCGCCAGGGCGCCCGCCCCGAGCCGGCGGGCCGGTGCGGCGGCCACCGGGGCCGCCGGCTTCGTCGTGGTGGTCATCGGTGTCCGATCATCCGCAGGTAGACGTCTTCCAGGGTCGGCCGGGTGACGGTGAGGCCGGGGACCTCGCCGCCGAAGCGCGCGGCCAGCTCCGCGACCAGCGCCGTGGGCGTCGCGGTCTCCGCCGTCTCCGGCGTCCCGTCCGGGGTACGCCAGGAGACCGTGACCAGCCCCTCCTGCCGGTTGCCGAGCCGCTGCGGCGGGGCCACCTCGATCACCTGGCCGGCGGCGATCACGCCCACCCGGTCGGCGAGCGCCTCGGCCTCGTCCAGGTAGTGCGTGGTCAGCACGATGGTGGTGCCGGCGGCGGCCAGGTCGCGGATCAGGTCCCAGAACCCCCGCCGGGCCTCCGGGTCGAACCCGGTGGTCGGCTCGTCCAGGAAGAGCAGCTCGGGACGGCCGATGATGCCCAGCGCCACGTCGAGCCGGCGCTTCTGCCCGCCGGAGAGGGTGTGCGTACGGGCCCGGGCCTTGGCGCCCAGCCCGACCCGCTCGATGACCTTGTCCGGGTCGTCGGCCTCAGGGTAGAAGCCGGAGAAGTGCCGGACCACCTCGCCGACGGTCAGCTCGTCGAACTCGCCGGTGCCTTGGAGCACGATGCCGACCCGGGAGCGCCAGCGCGGGTCCGGGTGGGCCGGATCGGCGCCGAGCACGCGTACCTCGCCGGCGTCGCGCTGCCGGTAGCCCTCCAGGATCTCCACCGTGGTGGTCTTGCCGGCGCCGTTCGGGCCGAGCAGGGCGAACACCTCGCCCCGCTGGACGTCGAGGTCCACGCCGGCCACCGCGACGTTGTCCCCGTACGCCTTGCGCAGTCCCCGTACGGAGATCGCGAGCTCGTCATCCATGACGTCCAGTGTGCGACTCCGGCGGGCCGGCCGGCGGCCCGGGGTGTGGTGGTGTCGGCCATGTCGCGCCGCTCGTGCCCGTCGGTCCGCTCCATGGACCTGTGTGGTTTTCCACAGCCCGTTTTACTGAACGGTAACTTAAACTCCGGCCATGGACGAGAAGGCTCCCTCAGGGCGGCTGCCGGAGCGCGACCGGCCCTGGGTGATGCGCACCTATGCCGGGCACTCCTCCGCCGCGGCCACCAACGCGCTCTTCCGCCGCAACCTGGCGAAGGGGCAGACCGGTCTCTCCGTCGCCTTCGACCTGCCCACCCAGACCGGGTACGACCCGGACCACGAGCTGGCCGCCGGCGAGGTGGGCCGGGTGGGCGTCCCGGTGGCGCACCTCGGCGACATGCGGGCCCTCTTCGCGGGCATCCCGCTCGCCGAGATGAACACCTCGATGACCATCAACGCGCCCGCGATGTGGCTGCTCGGCCTCTACGGCACGGTCGCCACCGAGCAGGGCGCCGAGCTGGCCCGCTGCGCCGGCACCACGCAGAACGACATCATCAAGGAGTACCTGTCCCGGGGGACGCACATCTTCCCGCCGGCGGCGTCGCTGCGGCTGACCGCGGACGTCATCGCGTACACGCTGCGCGAGATGCCGAAGTGGAACCCGGTGAACATCTGCTCGTACCACCTCCAGGAGGCCGGCGCGACGCCGGTGCAGGAGGTCGGCTTCGCCCTGGCCACCGCGGTCGCCGTGCTCGACGCGGTCCGCGACGCCGGCCAGGTGCCCGCCGAGCGGATGGGCGACGTGGTCCAGCGGATCTCCTTCTTCGTCAACGCCGGGGTGCGCTTCGTCGAGGAGATCGCCAAGATGCGCGCCTTCGGCGCGCTGTGGGACGAGATCACCCGCGACCGGTACGGCGTGACGAACCCGAAGCAGCGGCGCTTCCGGTACGGCGTCCAGGTCAACTCGCTCGGCCTCACCGAGGCCCAGCCGGAGAACAACATCCAGCGCATCGTGCTGGAGATGCTCGGCGTCACCCTCTCCCGGGACGCCCGGGCCCGGGCGGTGCAGCTCCCCGCCTGGAACGAGGCGCTCGGCCTGCCCCGCCCCTGGGACCAGCAGTGGTCGCTGCGGATGCAGCAGGTGCTGGCGTACGAGTCGGACCTGCTGGAGTACCCGGACCTGTTCGAGGGCTCGCACGTGATGACCGCGTTGGTCGACGACATCGTCGCCGGCGCGCGCGTCGAGCTGGAGAAGGTGCTGGAGATGGGCGGCGTGGTGGCCGCCGTGGAGACCGGCTACCTGAAGAGCGCCCTCGTCGCCTCGCTCGCCGACCGCCGGCGGCGGATGGAGGCGGGCAGCGACGTGGTGGTCGGGGTCAACCGGTTCACCGAGACCGAGCCGTCGCCGCTGACCGCGGCCGGCGCCGAGGCGATCGAGCAGGTGGATCCGGCCGTCGAGGCGGCCGCCGCGGCCGCCGTACGCGAGTGGCGGGCCGGCCGGGAAGCGGCGGCCGTGGACGCCGCGCTGGCCCGGCTCCGCGCGGACGCCGCGACCGCGGCGAATCTGGTGCCGGCGACGCTGGAGTGCGTGCGGGCCGGGGTGACCACCGGCGAGTGGGCCGGCGCGCTGCGCCAGGTCTTCGGCGAGTACCGGGCTCCGACCGGCCTGTCCGGCGCGGCCGGGGCCGGCGGCGACCCGGGGCTCGCGGCGGTCCGCGAGCGGGTCACCGCGACGGCGCGCGAGCTGGGCAGCGGCCGGCTGCGGCTGCTGGTCGGCAAGCCCGGCCTGGACGGGCACTCCAACGGTGCCGAGCAGATCGCGGTACGCGCCCGCGACGCCGGCTTCGAGGTGGTCTACCAGGGCATCCGGCTCACCGCCGGGCAGATCGTGGCCGCCGCCGTCGAGGAGGACGTGGACCTCGTCGGCCTCTCCGTGCTCTCCGGTTCCCACCTGGCCGCCGTGCCGGCCGTGCTGGACGGGCTGCGCGCCGCCGGGCGGAGCGACCTGCCCGTGGTGGTCGGCGGCATCATCCCGGCCGGCGACGCGGACGAGTTGCGGGCCGCCGGGGTGGCCCGGGTCTTCACCCCGAAGGACTTCGCGCTCACCGGGATCATCGACGACCTGGTGACGGTGATCCGCGAGGCCAACGGCCTGTCGTGACGCGCGTCGGGCCCGTCAACGGCTCGCGTACGTCTGGCAGTCGGCCAGGTCCATCTGCGGCCCGACGGTGATCGCCGGGGCGTGGCACTCCAGGTCGGAGTTGTGCTGGCAGTCGGCGCGGCTGCAGGCGCCGACCTGGGCCACCGCCTGCTCCATGCCGCCGCGCACCGGCAGTTCGACGAAGGTGTGGCAGTGCGCGTGATCGCTGCTGCCGATCGTGATGGCGAACGCGTGGCAGTCGTTGGTGTGGTTGTAGGCGCAGGACCTGACGGCACACTCCTGGACCCGGGGCATCTCCATCGCTGCGGTCATGGTGGCGACCCTCCTTAGGCATCTTGAGCCGATTTTAGGCGTTTGGCCTATTCGTCTTGATGGCTTTGCCATCGTCTCTGGTCGCCGTCCCGCGTCGTGCGTCCCCGCCGCCCGATACTGCGGCGCGGCGCCGTCCGCGCCCGGTGTCCGGCGCGATGTCCGGATGTGGCGTCCGCTGCCGGCCGTAGATGCGCGGTCTGCGCCGAGTGTCCGGTTCCGAGGGTGGCCGGCGGCATCCCGGGGCCGGAATGGTGGGTGGGCGGGGGTCGTTGAATCCCGTGTACGGCCGAGGAAGACCACCCGCCGAGGCGGGTGCCGGCCCCCCGGAATGATGGCGGGCCGCCGGTCGTTACACATGGTCCCGGCGCCGCGAAGAGGCCCCGCCCCGCGCGCCGGATCCCCCCGAAGACTTCTTGAGCGCCTGACGGTGCTTGCGCACGAAGCCGACCCCCATCGGCGTGTGCGCCAAACCCCCGAATGGAGCTTTGATCATGAACACGATGCTGCGTAAGAGCGTGCTCGGTATTGCTGGTCTCGCGTTCGCCGGTGGTCTGGCCGCCGGTCCGCTGCACCACGAGGCCACCCCGACCACCGCCGTGACCGAGGCCGCGGTCGTGCAGGCCGACAAGCCCGACACCAGCAAGCTGATTCCGCATGGTGTGCAGGGCGCCCAGTCGCGCATCGACCTCTCCGATGAGCAGGTCGCGAATGCGAAGGCGATCATTGCGGCGACGAAGAAGGCGGGTCTGCCGGAGCGGGCCGCGGTGATCTCGATCGCCACGAGCCTGCAGGAGTCGAAGCTGGAGAACCTGGGCCACCTCGGCGACGCCAACGACCACGACTCGCTGGGCCTGTTCCAGCAGCGCCCCTCCAGCGGTTGGGGTACGCCGGAGCAGATCACCAACCCCGAGTACGCGACGCTTGCGTTCGAGAAGGGTCTGAAGCAGGTCGACGGGTGGCAGGACATGCCGCTGACCGAGGCCGCCCAGACCGTGCAGGTCTCGGCCTACCCGGACGCCTACGCCCAGTGGGAGCAGCAGGCCGCCGACCTCGTCGCCCAGCACTGGAACAGCTGACAACCACACAAGCGCACCAAGCCGCTGGCCGGCACCCGAACACGGGTGCCGGCCAGCGGCATCTGTGCGTACCGAAGCAGGAGCGGTCAGACCCGGAACCCCGCGGCCCGAGCCGCCGCGCGCTCCCGACGCCGGTCCTTGCGCCGCCGCAGGAACCAGAAGAGGAACGCGACGAAACCGAGCAGGAAGGCCAGCACCAGCACCGGCAGCAGGATCGCCACCACCGACATGATCGCGCTGGTGGCATCCTCGGCGGTGCCGGCGACCGGCGCGCCGAAGCCGGCGGTGGTCGCGTTGATGACCGGGCGGGCCGCCGACTTCAGCAGGTGCACGCCGAGCGCGATCAGCACGCCGACCACGACCGGCACCCACTGGTGCGAGGAGAAGAAGGTGTCCGGGTCGCTGACCGTGACGGTCTGCGAGCTGGAGCCGGCGCCGAACGCCAGGCCGCCGGCGGTCGGCCGGACGACCGTCTGGATCACGTCGTTGGCGTGGTCCACCACCGGCACCTTGTCGGCGACCACCTCGACGGCGAGCAGCACGGCGAGGATCACCAGGACCCAGCCGTTGCCCAGCCACTGCCAGCCGCTGGGCAGGTCGACCAGGTCGGTGTAGCGCGCCAGCAGACCCATGAGGAGCAGCGGGATGTAGGCGTTCAGGCCGGCCGAGGCGGCCAGGCCGGAACCGGTGAGGACTTCGAGCACCATCTCAATATCGCACCGGTCCGCCAGTGGCGCTCGTCGGCGACGCCCGGGTGCTCCGCTACCCTCGTCGGGTGCGGTTGGTGATTGCGAAGTGCTCGGTGGACTACGTCGGACGACTCTCGGCACACCTGCCGTTGGCCACCCGGCTGCTCATGGTGAAGGCGGACGGCTCGGTGTCGATCCACGCGGACGACCGGGCGTACAAGCCGCTGAACTGGATGAGCCCGCCGTGCCGACTGGAGGAGGCACCCGGGGTGTGGCGGGTGGTCAACAAGGCCGGCGAGGAGCTGCGGATCACCCTGGAGGAGATCTTCCAGGACACCTCGTACGAGCTGGGCGTCGACCCGGGCCTGCGCAAGGACGGCGTCGAGGCGCACCTGCAGGAGCTGCTCGCCGCCAACCCGCAGACCCTGGGCGAGGGCTTCACGCTGGTCCGCCGGGAGTACATGACCGCCATCGGCCCGGTCGACCTGCTCTGTCGGGACGCCAACCAGGGCGCGGTCGCGGTCGAGGTGAAGCGGCGCGGCGAGATCGACGGCGTGGAGCAGCTCACCCGCTACCTCGAGTTGATGAACCGCGACCCGCTGCTCGCCCCGGTGACCGGGGTCTTCGCCGCGCAGGAGATCAAGCCGCAGGCCCGGGTGCTCGCCACCGACCGCGGCATCCGCTGCGTGGTGGTCGACTACGACAAGCTGCGCGGCATCGAGCGCGACGAGCTGACCCTCTTCTGAGCCGGCCGGCCGGGGTCAGCGGCCCCGGCCGTACATCAGCTTGGCGGCCTTGACCAGGCGGGCGATGTCGCCCGGGGTGCGCTCGAAGGTCATCGCCGGCAGCAGCGAGCGGGCCCGGCGGCGGGTGATCGCCTTGGGCCGGCCGAACTCGCGCAGCCCGTCCTCGCCGTGGATGCGGCCGAAGCCGGAGTCGCCGACCCCGCCGAAGGGCAGGGTGGACATCCCGGCGAAGGTGAGCGTCGAGTTGACCGAGGCCATCCCGGAGCGCAGCCGCCGCGCCACCGCCAGGGCCCGCTTGCGCCCGAAGACCGAACCCCCGAGACCGTACGGGAGGGCGTTGGCCCGCTCGACGGCCTCGTCCACGTCGCGGACCCGGTTGACGGTCAGCGTCGGGCCGAAGGTCTCCTCGCGCACGGCGGCCGAGTCCTCCGGCACGTCCACCAGCACGGTCGGGTGCACGTACGGCGGCTGGACCGCCTCGGGCCCGCCGAGCACCGCCCGACCGCCGCGGGCGACCGCGTCGTCGATGTGCCGGCGGATGATGTCGAGCTGGGACGGCATGGTGATCGGGCCGAGGTCGGTGCCCTCCGGCCCCACGGTGAGCCGGCCGGCCTTCGCCACCACCTTGTCGACGAAGGCGTCGAAGACCTGGTCCACCGCGTAGACCCGCTCGATGCCGATGCAGGTCTGGCCGGCGTTGGTCAGCGCGCCCCAGACGCACGCCTCGGCGGCGGCGTCCAGGTCGGCGTCGGCGTCCACGATCATCGCGTCCTTGCCGCCGGCCTCCAGCAGCACCGGGGTGAGCGTCTCGGCGCAGGCGGCCATCACCTTCTTCGCCGTGGCGGTGGAGCCGGTGAAGGCCAGTTTGGACACCCCGGAGCGGCACAGCGCGGCGCCCACGTCGCCGAGGCCGTGCATCGCCTGGAAGACCGGCTGCTCGGGCACCACCTCGGCGAAGCGGTCCACCAGCCACTGCCCGACCGCCGGCGTGTACTCGCTCGGCTTGAACACCACCGCGTTGCCGGCCGCCAAGGCGTATGCGGCGGAGCCGATCGGGGTGAAGACGGGGTAGTTCCACGGGCCGATCACGCCGACCACCCCGTACGGCTGGTATTCCAGGTGGGCGGTGAACTCGGCCAGAACCAGCCGGGTGCGGACCCGCCGCGGGCCGAGCACCCGCCGCGCGTTGCGGGCGGCCCAGTCGATGTGCTCCAGGGCGGTGAGGATCTCGACGACGGCGTCTCCGACCGGCTTGCCGCCCTCGGTGTGCACCAGCTCGGCCAGCTCCTCGATCCGCCGGGCGACGACACCCCGCCAGCGCAGCAGCCGCTCCCGCCGGCCGGTGAAGCCGAGCCCGGCCCACCAGTCGCCGGCGGCGCGGGCGCGGGCGACCGCGTCCCGCACGTCCGCCTCGGTCGCCACCGGGAGCCGCCCGGCCTCCGCGCCGGTCGCCGGGCTGGTGGAGACCAGCCGGCCGGCCTCGATGATCGGGGTACCCGGCACATGCACAGCCGTCATGGCCGAAGTCTAGACCCGAGCGTTACTCGCCGGTAGGTGTCAGTCGCGCCGGTGCGATCGACGGACGTGCCGGCCGGTTGAGCCGCCCGCCCGCCGAACCGTGGATCGGGCTGTGACCGCCCGGGGTCGTCGGGGTGACCGGGCGGTGGTGGAGACGGCTACGGTGAGGTGGCAGGCTGACGCGGGGCGATCGTGGGGGCGGAGGGGCGAGAAGTCCATGGAGGAGCACCCGGAGCTGATGCCGCTGCTGACCGTGGCGGGCGGGGCGATGCGCGGACTGAGTTTCCGGGTCCGCAGGGACCCGCAGGTGATCGGCCGCGCGCCGACCGTCGACATCGTGCTCGCCGACGCGCATCTCAGCCGGCGGCACGCGACGGTCCAGCTCACCGTCGAGGGGGTCGCGCTGACCGACCTCGGCTCGACCAACGGCAGCTGGCTCAACGACGAGCGGATCAGCGGCAGCGTGCAGCTCGCCGACGGTGACGTGATCCGGGTGGGGCGTACCGAGCTGCGGTTCTTCGACCCCGGCGTGGCCCGGACCGACCCGGTCGGGCTGCACTTCGGGCTGCCCCGCCGCGACCACCGGCCCACCCTGCCGCTGCCCGTGGCGGGGTCACGGCAGGCGGTGGAGCCGACGGAGCCGGTGCAGTCGCAGCGCGGCACCGTGCCGCTCCCGGCCGACGTGCCGCGCTGATCCCACGTCGGGTCGCCGGCACGGGGCGCGCCGACACCCGCCCGGGGGCCCGGGTGGGGTCCGGCCACATGGACCGGGCCGGCCCGGTGTGCCAGCATGCGCGGATGGAGAGCGCACGGCACACCGTTCAGGCCAACGGCATCACTCAGGCGGTACGGGTGGCCGGCCCGCCGGACGGCGTACCGGTGCTGCTGGTGCACGGCAACGTCTCGTCGTCCGCGTTCTGGGAGCCGCTGCTGCGCCGGCTGCCGGAGACGCTCCGGGTGGTCGCCCCCGACCTGCGCGGGTACGGCGACACCGACACCGCCCCGGTCGACGCGACCCGGGGCCTCGGCGACTTCGCCGACGACGTGGCGGCCCTGCTCGACGCCCCCGGGCTGTTCGCCCCCGGCGCGCGGCCGGTGGTGGTCGGGCACTCGCTCGGCGGCGGGGTGGCGATGCGACTGCTGACCGACCACCCCGACCGGGTGGCCGGCCTGCTGCTGGAGGCGCCCGTCTCGCCGTACGGCTTCGGCGGCACCCGGGACCTCGACGGCACCCCGACCACGCCCGACTTCGCCGGCACCGGCGCGGGCACCGCGAACCCCGACTTCGTCGCCCGGCTGGCCGCCGGCGACCGGGGCGCCGACGGGCCGACCAGCCCGCGCAGCGTGCTGCGGTCCGCGTACGTGGCCGACCCGGCGTCCCTCGGCGGAGACGAGGAGCTGCTGCTGGAGAGCATGCTCACCACCGCCACCGGGGACGACAACTACCCGGGCACGGCGGTCCCGTCCGGGCACTGGCCGGGCACCGCGGCGGGGGAGCGCGGCGTGCTCAACTCGCTGGCGCCCGCGCACTTCCGGGTCGCCGACGAGCTGGTCGCCGTCCCGGCCAAGCCGCCGGTGACCTGGGTACGCGGCGACGCCGACGTGATCGTCTCGGACACCTCGCTCTTCGACCTGGCCTACCTGGGTTCGCTGGGCGTGGTGCCCGGCTGGCCGGGGGCGGCGGACTGCCCGCCCCAGCCGATGGTCGGCCAGACCCGGGCGGTGCTGGAGCGGTACGCGGTGGCCGGCGGGGCGTACCGGGAGGTGGTGCTGCCGGGTTGCGGGCACAGCCCGCACCTGGAGCGGCCGGACGAGTTCGTCGCCGAACTGCTGGCGTTGCTGTGAGCGCCCGCCGGCGTCTGACCGACCCGATGCGTGAAATATCCCACGGCGTCTCGACAACGCAGCGTCACGTGGCAGACTCCGGCGCATAACCTTAGCGGCCGTTCATCTCGGCAGCGGCGGAGTCAACCAGGGGAGGCCGGTCTTGGCGCGCGAGTTCACCCGTGTGGGCGTGGTGGGGCTGGGCACCATGGGTGCCGGCATCGTCGAGGTGTTCGCCCGCAACGGCCTCGACGTGGTCGCCGTGGAGATCTCCGCGGCCGCCCTGGAGCGCGGCCGGGCCACCCTCACCGGCTCGACCGACCGGGCGGTGGCCAAGGGCAAGCTCGCCGAGGCCGACCGGGACGCCCTGCTGAGCCGGGTCGACTTCCAGGTCGGCCTGGACGCGCTGCACTCGGTGGACCTGGTCATCGAGGCGGTCCCCGAGCACCTGGACCTGAAGCAGCGGATCTTCGCCGAGCTGGACCGGGTCTGCAAGCCCGAGGCGATCCTGGCCACCAACACCTCGTCGCTGAGCGTCACCGAGATCTCCGTGGCCACCATCCGGCCCAATCAGGTGATCGGCATCCACTTCTTCAACCCGGCCCCGGTGATGAAGCTGGTCGAGGTCGTCCGCACGGTGGTCACCTCCGCCGACGTGGTGGCCGACGTGGAGGCGCTCTGCGAGCGGCTCGGCAAGGTCGACGTGACGATCAGCGACCGGGCCGGCTTCATCGCCAACGCGCTGCTCTTCGGCTACCTGAACCACGCGGTCAGCATGTTCGAGGCGCGGTACGCCACCCGCGAGGACATCGACGCCGCCATGAAGCTCGGCTGCGGCTTGCCGATGGGCCCGCTCGCGCTGATGGACCTGATCGGCCTGGACACCGCGTACGAGATCCTGGACACCATGTACCGCCGCGGCGGCCGGGACCGCCGGCACGCCCCGGTGCCGCTGATCAAGCAGATGGTCACCGCCGGGCTGCTCGGCCGGAAGTCCGGCCGCGGCTTCTACACCTACGAGCGGCCGGGCTCGCCGAAGGTCGTCCCGGACGAGCACACCCCGGTGGCGACGGGGGCCGGGCTCGCCGACGGCACTCGGGCGATCGCCAAGGTCGGCGTGGTCGGCTCCGGGACCATGGCCACCGGCATCATCGAGGTCTTCGCCAAGGCCGGCTACGAGGTCATCTCGGTGACCCGGGGCGCGGAGAAGTCCGCCAAGGTCTGCGAGGCGGTCAAGACCTCGCTCAACAAGGGTGTGGTCCGGGGCAAGCTCAGCGAGTCCGACCGGGATGCCGCGCTGGGCCGGGTCACCTGGTCCGCAACCCTGGACCACCTGGCCGACGTCGACCTGGTGGTCGAGGCGGTGGTCGAGGAGTTGAGCGTCAAGAAGGCCCTCTTCGCCAGCCTGGACGAGATCTGCAAGCCGGGCGTGCTGCTGGCCACCACCACCTCGTCGCTGCCGGTGATCGACGTCGCGATGGCCACCCAGCGCCCGGCCGACGTGATCGGCCTGCACTTCTTCAACCCGGCGCCGATCATGCCGCTGGTGGAGATCGTGCAGACCATCCGCACCTCGGCGGAGACCACCGCCACCGCCCGCGCGGTCTGCGCGGCGTTGGGCAAGACGGGCGTGGTCTGCGGCGACCGCTCCGGCTTCGTCGTCAACGCGCTGCTCTTCCCGTACCTGAACGACGCGGTGAAGATGCTGGAGGCCAGCTACTCGACCGCCGACGACATCGACTACGCGATGAAGCTCGGCTGCGGCTATCCGATGGGCCCGTTCGAGCTGCTCGACGTGGTCGGGCTGGACGTCTCGCTGGCCATCCAGCGGGAGCTCTACCTGGAGCTGCGCGAGCCGGGCTTCGCCCCCGCGCCGCTGCTGGAGCACCTGGTCACCGCCGGCTACCTCGGCCGCAAGAGCGGTCGCGGCTTCCGCGACCACACCAACCGCTGACCCGGGTCAACACCGGACGCCGGTGACGGCGTCTTGAGGGTGTGACCTTCGAGGAGTACGTCGGCAGCCGCGGGCCGGCGCTGATGCGCCTGGCCCGGCTGCTGACCGGCGACGAACACCGCGCCGAGGACCTGACCCAGGACGTGCTGGCGCGCGCGTACGTGCACTGGCGGAAGATAGCCCGGGCGGACCGGCCCGACGTGTACGTGCGCCGGATGCTGGTCAACGCCAACAGGTCGTGGTGGCGCCGACGGTCCAGCCGCGAGCTGGCCGTGGACACCTTCGCCGAGCAGGCCCACCGGGGCGATCTCGGCGGCGAGGCGGCCGACCGGGACGAGATGTGGCAGCTGATCCACACCCTGCCCGATCGCCAGCGCGCCGTGCTGGTGCTGCGCTACTACGAGGATCTGGACGACGCCACGATCGCCCAGATCCTCGACTGCTCCCCGGTCACCGTCCGCACCCACGCGATGCGGGCGCTCGCCCACCTCCGGGAGCGCTTCGGCGTCCCGGCGACGAACGGGAGCCGGCCGTGACCGACCTCGACCAGCGGATCGCCTCGGTGCTGCGGGAGCGCGCCGAAGGTGAGACCGATACCCACCGGTTGCTCCGGGCCTCCCGCGCCCGGGGCCGCCGCCGGCAACTGCGCCGCCGGGCAGCGACGGGCACCGCGCTGGCCCTGGTCGGCGTCCTCGGCTTCGTCGGGGTGACCGGCACGGACCTGGCCGGGCTCTCCGGGCGGTTGCCGGGGACGGCGGCCTCGCCGGGTGTCGCCGCCCCGGTGCCGCCCCGCGCGGCCGGGGCGGCCGGGGCCGCCACCGACGCGACCCGGGTCGGCGCCGACCCGCAGGTGCTGCACTTCGACGTCGACCCGGCCCGCGCCCGGTACCTGGGCTGGAGTGTCAGCGAGATGCAGGTCGAGGAGATCCGGTTCGAAGCCGTGCGCGGGGTGCCGGTGACGGTGCAGGTGACCCGGAGCGCCGCGGCGTTCGACGGCCTCTTCCTGGAGAACTTCCCCAGCGACGTGGCGACCACCCCGCCGACGTTCGACGGGGAGGTTCGGGAGGTGCGCAGCCCGCTGCGCCCGGCCGGCAGCCCGGTGGCCGCCGCCGGTGGCCTGGTCCGCGCCTGGCAGCCGGTTCCCGGGGTGTACGCCCGGGCATACCTGCTCGGGTTCGACCGGGACGCGTTCGGGCGGGCGATGGCGGCGCTGCGCTGGGACGAGGCGCGGCGCTGCGTCGCGCCGTTGCGCCTCACCGCTCTGCCGGCGGGCGCCACGATCGGCGGCTGCACGGTGAACGTCGCCGGATTCCCCGGCGGGCTCGAGGTCGAGCTGACCCTCCAGCGGGGTGGGTCCACGTCGATGCGGGTCCACCTCCAGTACGCCGCCGAGATCGCCGGCCAGCGCAGCGACGGCAACCGGACGATCGGCGGTCGGCCGGCCTACCGGTACGGGGACAAGCTGGAACTGCTCGGCATCCCCAGGGCGCACCTGGTCGCGGACTTCGGCTGGCCCGGGGAGGGCTTCACCGCGGCGGACGCCGCCACCGTGCTGGCCGGGGCGCAGGTGGCGAAGGACCTGAGCCACCCGGAGACCTGGGACTGACCCGGTGCTTCCGGCCGGACCGCCCGTCCCGGGCCGGTCCGGCCGGCGGACCGTACGCTTGGTGACCGTGAGCCCCCGTCGCAACCGTCCCCGCCGGGACGAGACCACCCAGTTGGACTCCGAGCGGGCCCGCCAGGGCGTGCCGACCGTCCAGGAATGGCGCGACGGCGACTGGCAGGTGCGCGGGATCACCGGCGGGGCGTCGGTCAAGACGTACCGCTGTCCCGGCTGCGACCAGGAGATCCGCCCGGGGGTGGCGCACGTGGTGGCCTGGCCGGCCGACAACCGGGGCGACCTCACCGACCGCCGGCACTGGCACAGCGGCTGCTGGCGGGCCCGGGACCGGCGCGGGCCGAACCTCCAGCGCGGCCGCAGCGCGCCCCGGTACGGCTGAGCGATCTGGATCACCCTGTTCCCGCCCCGCTGGGCGGCGGGAGCCGCGGCGCGGGAGACTGGGACGGTGAGCACCCCGATCCGTGCGTCGTCGATCCTGCCCGGCCGCCGGGAGGACATCGAACTGCACACCGCCGACGGGCTGCGGCTGGTCGGTGAGCTGGCCCGGCCGCTGGACCGGGAGCCGGCCGCCACCCTGGTCTGCCTGCACCCGCTGCCCACCCACGGCGGAATGATGGACAGCCACGTGTTCCGCAAGGCCGCCTGGCGGCTGCCCGCGCTGGCCGACCTGGCGGTGCTCCGGTTCAACACCCGGGGCACCAGCAGCGTCCGCGGCACCAGCGAGGGGGCGTTCGACAACGCCGTCGGCGAGCGCTTCGACGTGGCCGCCGCCATCGAGTACGCCGAGTTCCACGAGCTGCCGAACATCTGGCTGGTCGGCTGGTCGTTCGGCACCGACCTGGTGCTGAAGCACGGCTGCGACCCGGCGGTGGCCGGGGCCATCCTGCTCTCCCCGCCGCTGCGCTTCTCCGCGCCGGCGGACCTGGCCATCTGGGCGGAGTCCGGTAGGCCGCTGACCGCGCTGGTGCCCGAGTTCGACGACTACCTCCGCCCCGAGGAGGCCCGGCAGCGCTTCGCGGCCGTGCCGCAGGCCGAGGTGGTGGGAGTGCCGGGCGCCAAGCACCTCTGGGTCGGCGACGCGGAGACCGTGCTCGACGAGATCGTCCGGCGGGTCAACCCGGCCGTGCCGGTGCCGCTGCCGACCAGCTGGGACGGCCCGATGGAGGCCGGCGACGTCAGCGCGTACGCCGACCGGACGGTGGCCGCCTTCGCCGACACCCCGGTCCCCGGCCCGGCGCAGCGCCGGGCGGAGTAGCGCCGCCGTCAGCGGGACTCCTGCCGGGGGAGGACCACCTCCCGGAGGATCAGCTGGAGGGCGGCCACCGTCGGGATGGCGATCAGCGCGCCGACCACGCCCAGCAGCGACACCCCGAGCAGCGCGGCGAGCAGCGCCGCCACCTCGTTGACCGAGACCGCGCGGCGCATGATCTTCGGGTAGATGAGGTAGTTCTCGACCTGCTGGTAGATCAGGAAGAAAGCCAGGCAGGCGACCCCGACGGGCAGGTCCGTGGCGAGGCCCACCAGGGTCACCACCACCGCGCCCAGGGTCGCTCCGATCTGCGGGATCAGGTCGGTCACCGCGACCACCACGGCCAGCGCGAACGGGTACGGCAGGCCGACGACCAGCGCGAAGACGAAGGTGCTCGCCCCGGCCAGCACCGCGATGGTCAGGGCACCCACCATGTACGCGCCGACCCGGGTCAGGATCTCGTCGCCGATCAGCCGGACCCGCTCCCGTCGCGTGCGGGGCACCAGCGCGTAGCCCAGGTCGCGCAGCCGGTCGAAGTACGCCAGGAAGTAGATCGTCAGCACCAGCACGGTCAGCGCCCGGAAGATGGTGCCGAAGATGAGCTGCGCGCCGCCCAGCACGCCGCCGAGCGCCCGGCCGATGGTGTCCGCGTTCGCGGCCGAGCGCACCCGCTCCATCAGGTCGTACCGCTCGACCAGGTCGTTGACGGTGGGGTTGCGGCGCAGGTCGTCGACGTAGCCGGGGAGGTGCTGGATGAACTGCCCGGACTGGGTCACCACCGGCGGCACCAGGGCCAGCAGGCCGCCGACGATCAGCAGCACCACGGTGAGGGTGACCATGGCGACCGCCAGCCCGTGCGGCACGCCCCAGCCGCGCAGCCGGACCACCGCCGGGTGCAGCCCGACGGCGAGGAAGAGCGCGATCACCACCAGCACCAGGATGCCGACGGAGTTGCGGAGGCCCAGGAAGACCGCGTACGCCAGGAGCACGCCGAGCGCCCCGGTGAAGCCGACCAGGAAGCTGCTGCGCCGCAGCGGCTTCCCCGGCACGCCGAACCGCCCGCTCGGCTCGAACTCCGTCGACTCGGTCAGCTCGTCGACGGCCGCCGACCCGGTCCGCGCGGTGCGGCCCACGCTCGCTTCCGGGTCCGGCCGGGGACCGGTGGCCGGAGGATCCCCGTCGGCCGGGTCGGGCTCGGGGCGCAGCGCGTCGAACGGATCCTCGTCGGGCGGGCCGGCGGCTGACCCTTCCTGCGACACCGGACCTCCCGGATCCCGCTCCGGGGGAGCGCGCCGGAGCGACGTGTGCGGCGGGCCGCGAGAACCAGGCAGGGCCCTCGGCGGCGCGGCTCCCTGCCCGCGAGGTTAGCGGCGCGGCGGCGATCCGGCGAGGGGGAGATCAGTCCTTCTCGACGGTGACCGTGCTCGGCTTGGCGCTGCGCTCGTCGGTGGTCGGCTTGGTCGGGCGCTTGCCGTTCTCGCCGGTGCTGGTGATCTTCGTGGGGGTGGCGCCCCGGCCGCCCTCGCCGGGCACCGCGGCCACGGTCGGCTCGCCGTCCACTCCGGAGGTGGCCTGGTTTCCGTCCACGGTGGTGACCGGTTCGGCGACGGGACGGGCTGCCCCGCCCTCCGCGGCCGGCTCCGGCTCCGCGGCCGGCTCCGGTTCCGGTTCCGTGGCGGTCGCGGGTTCCGTGGCCGCCGCCGCTCCGCTCCCGTTGGGGGAGACGGCCGCGGTGCCCCGGGCGGCCACCGGCGCGCTGGTCCCGGCGGCCGGTGCCTCCGGGCTCTTCCCGCCCGTCGGCGCGGCGGTGTCCTTGGCGCCCGCCGGCGTCGGACGGGACTCGCCGCCGGCCGCGGCGGCCAGCTCGTCCGGGTCGACCGGGGTGGCGGCCAGGCCGGCCGCGTTCGCCGACAGTCTCAGCTCGGCGAGCGCGCGCTGGAGGTCGTCGGACTCCTGCCGCGACTTCCACGTCTCCGTGCGCAGGTCGGCCAGCTCCTGCTGGGCCTGGGCGATCTCCAGCATCACCTGGGCGAGCTGCTGCCGGCCGGTGGCCACCTCCTGCTGGGTGGCGGCGAGGTGCTGCTGAGTGGTGGCCAGGTGCTGCTGGGTGGTGGCCGCGTACTCCTCGAACTGGCGGCGGGAGGCGGCGACGTGCTCGTCGGCCTTGCGGCGCTTGTCGCCGGCGTCCGCCTCGGCCTGCGCCAGCAGCTTGGCGGCCTCCTCCTCGGCCCGCCGGCGTATGGTCAGCGCGTCCTGCTCGGCGGCCTGCCGGATCCGGGCGCCGCCCTGCTCGATCTCCACGCGCTGGGCGGCGTGCGTCTTCTGCTGCTCGTCCTGGCGCTTCTTGTGCTGCTTGTCGAGCTCGTCGCGGCGCTTGGCGTACTCCTGCTCGGCGGCGGCGCGGCGCCGGGCGAACTCCTTGTCGGCCGCGTCCCGCCGGGCGTTGACCTCCTTCTCCACGCCGGCCCGCCAGGCGCCCAGCTCCTGCTGGGTCTGGGCCCGGGCCTGCTGCACGTACGCCTCGGTCTCGGTGCGCATCCGCTGCACGTACGCCTCGACCTCGGTGCGGCTGCGCTTGCCGGCCTCGGCGGCCTCGGTGGTGAGCCGGTTGGCCTCGGTACGCGCCCGGCCCCGGGTGACCTTCGCCGCCTCCTCGGCGTCGTCGACGATCTTCTTGGCGTCGGCGTGCGCCTTGGCGTGGGTGGCCCGGCCGGCCTCGGCCGCGGACTCGGTGAGCCGCTTGGCCTCCTGCTGCGCCTTGGCGTGCATCTCCTTCGCCGCCTCGCGGAGCTGGGTGGCCTCCTGCTGGGCCTTGGCCAGCGCCTCCTTGGCCGTCTCGCGCAGCCGGGTGGACTCCTGCTGGGCCCGGGTGTGGATCTCCTTGGCGGTGTCCCGGAGCTGGGTGGCCTCCTGCTGGGCCTTGGCCAGCGCCTCCTGAGTGGCCTTGCGCAGCCGGGTGGCCTCGTCGTTGGCGTCCCTGCGGAGCTTGCCGGCCTCGTCCTTGGCGGCCTTGAGGGTGGCCTCCGCCTCGGCCTTGCGGGCGGCGGTGTGCCGCTCCTCCTCGGCCCGCCGGGCGGCGAGGGCGATCTCGAAGTCCTTGAGCGCCTGAGCCGCCTGCTTCCGGGCCTCCTCGATGATGTGCTCGGCGGCCGCACGACGGGCCTCGATCTCCTCGTTGGCGGCGGCGAGGATGTCGTCCGCCTGCTCCTCGGCCATCAGGAGGATCTGTTCGACCCGGGGGCCGAGGTGCCGGAACGAGGCCCGGTCCACCACACCCACCTGCTTGCGCACCTGGGCGAGGTCGCGTTGCAGCACCTCCACCTGGCCGGCCAGCTTGTGGATCTGCGTGTACGCCTGCTCCCGCTCCGCCGTCAGCGCCGAGATCTCGTGCTCCGCACGAGCGACGTACCGGTCGACCTGTCGTTTGTCGTATCCCCGCAGCGCGGACTCGAAGCTGGGCTCCGTGGTCACGTCCCCGCCGAGATCGAACAGTTCCTCGCCGTGCGACATGCCCCCATCCTCACACGCATCCGGCTCTGCTGGGGCGATACGGACGCCCCTGTTGGGACCTACTTCACCGAGGGTGTCGAAAGGGGCGGAAAAGCATCACGGCGCGGGGTGTCACCGGTCACCCGGTGTCACCCCGCGCCGCGGCTCATGCCCCGTTGCGGGTGGTGTTCAGCTGGCCGACTCGGCGACCTTCTTCTCCGCGCCCTCGGTCTTGGCCGGCTCCGGCTTCGCGCCAGCCGCCGGCACGCCGGGCACGATGCCGGCCAGGCCGGAGAGCATCTGCCCGAGCTGGGAGGTGACGGCGTCCTTCTGCCGGGTGAGGTCCTCGACCTCGCGGCGGGCCGCCTGGGTGGTCAGCTCGGCCTCGGTGCGGGCCTCGCTGAGCAGGCGCTGCGCCTCGGCCCTCGCCTCGGTCAGCGTCTTGTCGGCGAGCGCCTTGGCCTTCTCCACCGTCTCGGTGGCGGTGCGCTCGGACTCGACCCGGCGGGCTTCGGCCCGCTGCTCGATCTCCTTGGCCCGCTCCTGGGCGGCCCGGGCCCGCTGCTCGGCCTCGCTGACCAGCTTCTGGGTCTGCGCGACCTGGGCGGCGTGCCGCTCCGACTCTTCGCGCTCGGCCTTCTCCCGCCGCTCGGCGAGCTGCAGCTCCAGGGCCTGCAGGTCCTTGTCGCGCTTGTCCCGGGCGTCGGTGAGCAGCTTGGTCGCCTCGGCCCGCTTCTCCTCGGCCTCCCGCGCGGCCTTCGCCCGCTGCTGGGTGATCTCCCGCTCGGCGGTGGCCCGCAGGGTGGCCACCTCACGCTCGACGGTGGACTTCAGCTCGGCCACCTCGTGCGCGGTGACCGTCCGCAGCTGCTTGGTCTCCCGCTCGGCGTCGGCGCGCAGGGTGTCGGCCTCGCGGCGGGCCTGCACCCGGACCTCGGCGGCCTCCCGCTCCGCGGCGGTGCGGACGCTGCCGGCCTCCCGCTCGGCGGTGGCCTTCATGGCGGCCGCCTCGGCGCGCGCCTTGTCGGTGATCTCCCGCGCCTCCAGGCGTGCGGCGGAGAGGATGCCCTCCGACTCCCGCTTGGCCTCGTTGCGGTGGTCGTTGGCCTGCTCCTCGGCCAGCCGGAGGATCTGCTCGACGCGAGTGCCCAGGCCGGAGAGGGTCGGCCGGCTGTTCTCCTCGAGCTGCTTGTTGGTGTCGGCGAGCTTCTGCTCGATCGCGCTCTGGCGCTGCTCGGCCTGGCGGAGCCGGCGCTGGGCGTCGTTCATCCGCTGCTCGGCCTCGGCGCGGGCCTGCTCGGACTGGGTCAGCGCGGCGGACAGTCGGCCGATGAAGTCGTCGACCTGGCCGGTGTTGTATCCGCGCAGGCCAACGGTGAAATCGGGCTGCGAGTTTGCGTTATCGAAGAACGCAAGAGGGGAGGACTGCTGCTGGGGCATTGGGACATACTCGCAGACGCCCCAGGGTGCTTCGCAAGAGCGGTCCGCAGCTTTCCTGTCCTCTTTACATGGTCAACCCGCGGGCGCCGACGGGACGGGGCCGGATGGCGATCTTGGCAGGTCCCGGGGCGCGTCACACGTCGGTCGGGGTGAGCGCGAAAAGGGCCGCGGGGCGTGGCCCGCGGCCCTTTGTCGGACGGCAATCAAATGGCGTCCCGGCGCGCTGAAAAGGCAATGGCGGCCGGCGCAATGGTCGCGCCGGGGTCACCCGAACGGGTCAGTGCCCGCGGAACCGGTTGATCGCCGTTTCGTGCCGGGCCCGCAGCGCGGTGTCCCGGACGCCGAGGCCGTCGGACGGGGCGAGGCAGCGCACCCCGACCTTGCCCTGATGCGCGTTGCGGTGCACCTCGTACGCGGCCTGGCCGGTCTGCTCCAGCGGGTAGGTCCTGGACACGGTCGGGTGCACCTTGCCCAGCGCCACCAGCCGGTTGGCCTGCCACGCCTCGTGGTAGTTGGCGAAGTGGCTGCCGACGATCCGCTTCAGGTGCATCCACAGGTAGCGGTTGTCGTACTGGTGCAGGTAGCCGCTGGTGGAGGCGCAGGTGACGATCGTGCCGCCCTTCTTGGCGACGTAGACGCTGGCGCCGAAGGTCTCCCGGCCGGGGTGCTCGAAGACGATGTCCGGGTCCTCGCCGCCGGTCAGCTCGCGGATCCGCTCCCCGAACCGGCGCCACTCGTCCTGGTCCTGGGTCTCCTCGTCCTTCCAGAAGCGGAAGCCCTCGGCGGTGCGGTCGATCACCAGCTCGGCGCCCATCTTCCGGCACAGCTCGGCCTTCTCCGGCGAGGAGACCACGCAGACCGGGATGGCCCCGCCGTTGAGCGCCATCTGGGTGGCGTAGCCGCCCAGGCCGCCGGAGGCGCCCCAGATCAGCACCACGTCGCCCTGCTTCATGTTCGCCCCGTGGTGCGAGACGAGCTGCCGGTACGCGGTGGAGTTGACCAGGCCCGGGCTGGCCGCCTCCTCCCAGCTCAGGTGGCGCGGCTTCGGCATGAGCTGGTTGGCCTTGACCACGGCCAGCTCGGCCAGGCCGCCGAAGTTGGTCTCGAAGCCCCAGATCCGCTGCTGCGGGTCGAGCATCGTGTCGTCGTGGCCGGCGGCGTCCTCCAGCTCGACGGAGAGGCAGTGCGCGACCACCTCGTCGCCGGCCTTCCACCGGGTCACCCCCGGTCCGGTCCGCAGCACCACGCCGGCCGCGTCCGACCCGACCACGTGGTACGGCAGGTCGTGCCGGCGGGTCAGCTCGGAGAGCCGGCCGTAGCGCTGGAGGAACTTGAAGGTGGGCAGCGGCTCGAAGATGCTGGTCCACACGGTGTTGTAGTTGATGGCGCTGGCCATCACGGCGACCAGCGCCTCGCCCGGGCCCAGCTCGGGGGTGGGCACCTCCTGGACGTGCAGCGCCTTGCGCGGGTCCTTGTCGCGGGTGGCCATGCCGTCGAACATCCGGGTGTCCTCGGCGCGGACCACCACGCCCCGGTAGGTCTCCGGTACCGGCAGGCCGGCGAGGCCGGCGAGTTCCCGCTCTGGCTGCGCGGAGCCCTCCGCCGCCATGATCGCTTCGAGGATGTCCTGCACGGTGACCTCCCGTTCGTTGGCACCCGCACCGGCGGCAGGGGTGCTGCCATCGTCGGCGCCGGTGCGACGGGACCGCCATGTCGGCAATCGACACATCCGGCACCGGTCGCGCTCCTGTGCAGCCGGACGTTACTGAACGGTAGCTAGGGTCGGAAGTCCTCTGTGAAAAACTGCATCCACCGATGCGTGGAGCTGTCCGTGGGAACGTTGAACCGCGCACTGCCGCGCCACGTCCCAGGAGATGGGAAGGCTCCCGGCCCGGGCCGGGAGCCTTCCCCGCCGGCTCAGTGGCCGGTCGCGGCCGGCTCCACCAGCTCGACCAGCACCCCGCCGGCGGCCTTCGGGTGGACGAAGTTGACCCGCGACCCGCCGGTGCCCCGCTTCGGCGCGTCCCAGAGCAGCCGCACGCCCCGCTCGCGCAGTGCCGCACACGCCGCGTCGATGTCCACCACCGTGTACGCGACCTGCTGCACCCCCGGCCCGTTGCGGTCCAGGAACTTCGCGATCGTCGACTCCGGCGACAGCGGCGCGAGCAGCTGCACGCAGCCGCCCTCGGTGGTCGGGCCGACCGCCAGCATCGCCTCGCGTACGCCCTGCTCCTCGTTGGTCTCGGTGTGCACGCAGCGCATGCCGAAGGTGCGCTGGTAGAAGTCGATGGCGGCGTCCAGGTCGGGCACGGCGACCCCGACGTGGTCGATCCGGCGCAGGCCGATGTCTGTGATGTAGTCGGCAGCGGGCTCGACGGGGGAGTTCTCAACCATGACGCTAGTCTGACCGAACAATCGTTAAGGCGTACAGGTCGGCACCCCCCTCGGAGGCAGGCAATGGCTTCGGTGATCGTCAGCGGCGCGCGGACCCCGATGGGGCGCCTGCTGGGCAACCTCAAGGACCTCCCCGCGACCAAGCTCGGTGGCGTCGCGATCAAGGCGGCGCTGGAGCGCGCCGGCGTCGCCCCCGACCAGGTCCAGTACGTGATCATGGGTCAGGTGCTGCAGGCCGGCGCCGGCCAGATCCCGGCCCGCCAGGCGGCCGTCGAGGCCGGCATCCCGATGTCCACCCCGGCGCTGACCATCAACAAGGTCTGCCTCTCCGGCCTGGACGCGATCGCCCTGGCCGACCAGCTCATCCGGGCCGGCGAGTTCGACATCGTGGTGGCCGGCGGCATGGAGTCGATGACCAACGCGCCGCACCTGCTGCTCGGCCAGCGTTCCGGCTACAAGTACGGCGACGTGGCGATCAAGGACCACATGGCCCTGGACGGTCTCACCGACGCCTGGGATTGCTGCTCGATGGGTGAGTCAACCGAGCGGCACGGCGCGAAGCACGGCATCACCCGCGAGGAGCAGGACGCCTTCGCCGCGGCCAGCCACCAGCGCGCCGCCGCCGCCCAGAAGAACGGGCACTTCGCCGACGAGATCGCCCCGGTGATCATCCCGCAGCGCAAGGGCGACCCGCTGGTGATCAGCGAGGACGAGGGCATCCGGCCGGACACCACCGCCGAGTCGCTGGGCAAGCTCCGCCCGGCCTTCACCAAGGACGGCACCATCACCGCCGGCAGCTCCTCGCCGATCTCCGACGGCGCCGCCGCCGTGGTCGTGATGAGCAAGGCCAAGGCCAAGGAGCTGGGGCTGACCTGGCTGGCCGAGATCGGCGCACACGGCAACGTGGCCGGCCCGGACAACTCCCTGCACTCGCAGCCGTCCAACGCCATCAACCACGCCCTCAAGAAGGCCGGCCTGGGCGTCTCCGACCTCGACCTGATCGAGATCAACGAGGCGTTCGCCGCGGTCGGCATCCAGTCCTCCCGGGACCTGGGCGTCAGCCCGGACAAGGTCAACGTCAACGGCGGCGCCATCGCGCTCGGCCACCCGATCGGCATGTCCGGCGCCCGGCTGGTGCTCACCCTGGCGCTGGAGCTCAAGCGCCGGGGCGGCGGCACGGGTGCCGCGGCCCTCTGCGGCGGTGGCGGCCAGGGCGACGCGCTGATCATCCACGTGCCGGCCGGCGGTGAGTCGGCGCAGTGACCGACGAGCACACCCCGACCGGGGCCACCGGATCGGTGCGCCGCAGCCGGGACGTACCGATGCTGGTGGAGCGGGCCCGCGCGGGTGACCCCCGCGCGGTGGCCCGGCTGATCACCCTGGTCGAGTCCGGCGACGAGGTGCTGCCGCAGGTCGCGGCGGCCCTCGCGCCGTACGCCGGGCACGCCCAGGTGGTCGGCCTGACCGGTTCGCCGGGCGTGGGCAAGTCGACCACCACCAACGAGCTGGTCCGGGCGCTGCGGGCGCGCGGCCACCGGGTGGGGGTGCTGGCCATCGACCCGTCCAGCCCGTTCACCGGCGGGGCCATCCTCGGCGACCGGGTCCGGATGCAGGACCACGCCACCGACCCCGGCGTCTACATCCGCTCGATGTCCAGCCGTGGCCACCTCGGCGGCCTCTCCGCCGCGACGCCGCAGGCGGTCCGGGTGCTGGAGGGCGCCGGTTGCGACGTGGTGCTGGTGGAGACCGTCGGCGTCGGGCAGGCCGAGGTCGAGGTTGCCTCGCTGGCCGACACCACGCTGGTGCTGCTCGCGCCGGGCATGGGCGACGCCATCCAGGCGGTCAAGGCCGGCATCCTGGAGATCGCCGACGTCTTCGTGGTGAACAAGGCCGACCGGGACGGCGTCGACGCCACCGTCCGCGACATCCAGGGCATGATCGCGCTGGGCGAGCGCGGGCCGGGGGAGTGGCGGCCGCAGGTGGTCCGGGCGATCGCCGCGCGCGGCGAGGGGATCGACGACATCGCCGCCGCGATCGACAAGCACCGCGACTGGCTGGAGCGGCACGGCGAGCTGCGCCGCCGCCGGGAGGCGCGGGCCGCCGCCGAGATCGAGGCGATCGCGCTGGGCACCCTGCGGGACCGGATCGGCTCGCTCCGCGACGGTACGCAGCTGCCGACGCTCGCGGCCAAGGTGGCCGAGGGCGCGATCGACCCGTACGCGGCCGCCACCGAACTGCTGGACCAGCTCGGCGCCTGAGGGCTCCACTGCGGACGCCCCAACTAGTACGCTCGCACCGCCTCACGGACCCGTGGGGCGGTGCGCGTGTGTGTGGTGGGGAGAGCATGGCTGACGAGGCGACCCAGGAGCTGTCGGTACTGCCGGACGCGGTGGCGGGCGGTGCGACGCACGTCTCCGACGAGGTGGTGGAGAAGATCGCGGTGGCCGCCGCGAAGTCCGTGCTCGGGGTGGCCGAGCTCGGCGGCGACGTGGCCCGCTTCTTCAACGCCGTGCTGGACAAGGTCGGGCTGGACCAGGTCGGCGACGCCCGGCGCGGCTGCTCGGCGCACGTCACCAACGGCGCGGCGGTGGTCAACCTGGTCATCGTGATCGACGGCGGCCGGCCGGTCCCGGAGGTGACCGACGCGGTCCGCTCGGCGGTGACCTCGGCGGTCGAGGCGTACGGGCTGCGGGTCGACGAGATCAACATCCGGGTCGACGACGTGGCCCTGGGCGGGCCGGCGGTGCCCTCGACCTGACCCAGGTTACCGGCCGGTACGCACATCCTTAGCGATCGTTCAGGCAACCGTTCTACACTCGGTCTTCAGTCGAGGACTCGAGGAGGAGCTCCGCGCATGGACGCCGACGAGATCGCCGCCGGTCGGGCCCGCTGGCAGGCCCGCTACGACGCCGCCCGCAAGCGGGACGCGGACTTCACCACGCTCTCCGGGATGACCGTTGACCCGGTCTACGGCCCGCCGGAGGGCGTGGCCTACCCGGGCTTCGACCGGATCGGCTGGCCGGGCGAGTACCCGTACACCCGGGGGCTCTACCCGACCGGCTACCGCGGGCGGACCTGGACCATCCGGCAGTTCGCCGGCTTCGGTAACGCCCAGCAGACCAACGAGCGCTACAAGATGATCCTCGGGGCCGGCGGCGGCGGGCTCTCCGTCGCCTTCGACATGCCGACCCTGATGGGGCGCGACTCCGACGACCCGCAGTCGCTCGGCGAGGTCGGCCACTGCGGCGTGGCCATCGACTCGGCCGCCGACATGGAGGTGCTCTTCGACGGCATCGACCTGGCCGGCGTGACCACCTCGATGACCATCTCCGGCCCGGCCGTGCCGGTCTTCTGCATGTACCTGGTCGCCGCCGAGCGGCAGGGCGCCGACCTGTCCACGCTGGACGGCACGCTCCAGACGGACATCTTCAAGGAGTACATCGCGCAGAAGGAGTGGCTCTTCGACCCGGAGCCGCACCTGCGCCTGATCGGCGACCTGATGGAGTACTGCGCCGGGGAGATCCCGAAGTACAAGCCCTTGTCGGTCTCCGGCTACCACATCCGGGAGGCCGGCTCGACCGCCGCGCAGGAGCTGGCGTACACCCTCGCCGACGGGTTCGGCTACGTCGAGCTGGGGCTCTCCCGCGGGCTGGACGTGAACGTCTTCGCCCCGGGCCTGAGCTTCTTCTTCGACTCGCACGTGGACTTCTTCGAGGAGATCGCCAAGTTCCGGGCCGCCCGCCGGATCTGGGCCCGCTGGCTCCGCGACGTCTACGGGGCCACCAGCGAGAAGGCGCTCTGGCTGAAGTTCCACACCCAGACCGCCGGGGTGTCGCTGACCGCCCAGCAGCCGGTCAACAACGTGGTGCGTACCGCCGTGGAGGCCCTCGCGGCGGTCCTCGGCGGCACCAACTCGCTGCACACCAACGCCCTCGACGAGACGCTGGCCCTGCCCACCGACGAGTCGGCCGAGATCGCCCTGCGTACCCAGCAGGTGCTGATGGAGGAGACCGGGGTGACCAACGTGGCCGACCCGCTCGGCGGCGCCTGGTACGTCGAGGCGCTGACCGACCGGATCGAGGCGGAGGCGGAGGAGATCTTCGCCCGGATCCGGCAGCTCGGCGGCGACGGCCCGCACAAGATCGGCCCGATGGCCTCCGGCATCCTGCGGGGCATCGAGGACGGCTGGTTCACCGGGCACATCGCCGAGTCGGCCTTCGCCTACCAGCAGGCGCTGGAGAAGGGCGAGAAGAAGATCGTCGGGGTCAACTGCCACACCGGCACGGTCGCCAAGGACCTGGAGATCCTGCGCATCTCGCACGAGGTGGAGCTGAAGCAGCGCCGGGTGCTCGCCGAGCGCAAGGCCGGCCGCGACGACGCCGCGGTCAAGGCCGCCGTGCAGCGCATGGTCGAGGTCGCCCGCACCGGCGACAACATGATCCCGGCCATGCTCGACGCGGTCCGCGCCGAGGCCACCCTCGGCGAGATTTGCGACGCCCTCCGCGCCGAGTGGGGCACCTACCGCGAACCCGCCCGCTTCTGACCCACCCACCCCCTCCCCGCGATCTTGCACTTCGGGCCCGCCAGGTGCGGCCTCTGCGGCTTTTGCCCGGCCCGAAACTGCAAGATCGCGGGGGCGGGGGTGGGGTGGGGGTGAGCAGGCGTGAGAGTTGCAACTGTCGGCGTCGCGGTTGATCTGAGTTCCGCGCGACACGTGCGAGACTAGATAACCATGAGCGACCCACGGATGACCTCGTCGATCTTCACCCGCGGCGCGGTCGACCTCAGCGCACTGCGCACCCCCGCCCCCACCCCGGCGCCGGCCAAGTCCGGTCCCCCGGCCGGCGCGCCCGGCGGCGCGGTCGGCGGGGTCAGCGTCATCGACGTGTCCGAGGCGACCTTCCAGTCCGAGGTTCTCGAACGCTCGCTGACCACCCCGGTGATCGTGGACTTCTGGGCCGAGTGGTGCGAGCCGTGCAAGCAGCTCTCCCCGGTGCTGGAGCGGCTGGCGGTGGAGGGCGGCGGCGCCTGGGTGCTCGCCAAGGTCGACGTGGACGCCAACCCGCGCATCGCGCAGATGTTCCGGGTGCAGGGCATCCCGATGGTCTACGCGATCGTCGGCGGGCAGCCGATCGACGCCTTCTCCGGCGTGGTGCCGGAGGCGCAGCTGCGGCAGTGGATCCAGGCGGTCCTCAAGGCCGGCGGCGTCAGCGTGGCCGAGCCGGAGGACCCGCGACTCGACGAGGCCGACGACGCGCTGATGAGCGGCGACCTCGACGCGGCCGAGCGGGCGTACCGGAAGATCCTGGCCGAGTCCCCGGCGGACGCGGCGGCGGAGGCGGGGCTGGCCCAGGTCGGGCTGGCCCGCCGGGTGGCCGGCGCGGACCCGCAGGCGGCGCTGACCGCCGCGGCGGCCAACGCCGACGACGTGGACGCCCAGCTGCTGGCCGCCGACATCGAGGTGCTCGGCGGGCTGGCCGAGCAGGCCTACAAGCGCCTGGTCGGCCTGGTCCGCCGGACCTCCGGCGACGACCGGGAGAAGGTACGCCAGCACCTGGTCGGCCTGTTCACCATCGCCGGCCCGGACGACCCCGCCGTGGCCTCGGCCCGCCGCGCCCTGGCCAGCGCCCTGTTCTGAGTTCACCGCACGCCAGCGCGGGCCGGCGTACCGGCCGGCCCGCCCCACCATCGAGGACGGGAGCCCATGATGCGCCGGATCGCCGTCCTCGATGCCCCGACCAACCTCGGCCTGCGCCCGCCCACGTCCACCTCGGTCCCCGGCTGCGGCAAGGCGCCCGGCGCGCTGCGCGACCACGACCTGCTCGCCCGGCTGCGGGCGCGCGACGCGGGCTGCCTCACCCCGCCCCGGTACGACCCCGGTGACTGGCGCCCCGGCGACGGCGTCTGCCACGCCCCGGAGATCTCGGCGTACTCGGTGGCGCTGGCCGACCGGATCGGCGCGATCATCGACCGGGGCGAGTTCCCGCTGGTGCTCGGTGGGGACTGCTCGGTGCTGATCGGCTCGGCGCTGGCCATGCACCGGCTCGGCGAGGCCGTCGGCGGCCGGATCGGGTTGGTCTTCGTCGACGGCCACTCCGACTTCCGCCACCCCGGCAACGCCTCCTACGTGGGCGCGGCGGCGGGGGAGGACCTCGCCCTGGTCACCGGCCGGGGGCAGGCCGACCTGGCCGCCATCGAGGGGCGGCGCCCCTACTTCCGCGACGTCGACGTGGTGGTGCTCGGCATCCGGGCGCAGGACGAGTACCGGCTCGACCTCCAGGCCGCCGGCATCACCACCCGCCCGGTGCCGGCGCTGCGCGCCGAGGGGGCCGCCCGCACCGCCCAGTGGGCCCACGAGCAGCTGGCGGACTGCGCCGGCTACTGGGTGCACATCGACGTGGACGTGCTCGACCCGGCGGTGATGCCGGCGGTGGACGCGCCGGACCCGGGCGGGATCGCCTTCGCCGAGCTGGAGATCCTGCTCTCCGGGCTGGTCGCCACCCCGCACTGCCTCGGCGTCGAGCTGACCGTCTTCGACCCCGACTACGACCTCGACGGGTCGTACGCCACCGACATCGTCAACACCGTGGTGGCCGGGCTCCGCCCGCTCAGCGCCGGCGAGGCGGTCGTGCCGCCGCAGCCCGTGCCGGTGCCCCCGGTGCCCGACCCGCCGGCGGATCTCGGCGCGGCCGCCGTGAGCTGACCCCACGACGTGCCTCCCCGCCGCTGGCGGGAGGTCGCCGGCGGCGGGGGAGCTAGGCGAACAGGACGAGCGGCTGGCCCGGTGCCCGGACGCCCACGAAGCAGGCGGCGGTGGCACGCGCACCCCGGTCCACCCGGCGCACGCTGTGCACCCGGGCGGCGTCGAACATCAGCAGGTCACCCTGGGTGGGCTCGCAGGACCAGTGCGGCTCGCCCAACGCGCCCCGGTCGAGGCCGTAGTCGGCCCGACGGCGGCTGTCGTACTCGTCCTCGTCGGTCCACCGGCCCCAGAAGTCGACGTGCCCGCCGCTGCCGCCCGGAGGGACCTCCAGGTAGACGTTGGTGCCGATCCGGCGCTGCAGGTGCTGGTCGGCGAGCAGGGGGATCGCCCGCTGGTCGATGTGCGGGTTGGCGTGCCCGCCGGCCGGCCAGCGCCGGATGATCCCCGGCAGCATCGGGCGCCCCTCGTGGCGGGCCACCGTCGCGCCGTCCGGCCACAACTCGTCCAGCCGCAGGCGCAACTCGTCCAGGGGCGAGAGCCGGCCGGCGAAGATCACGTCCCGGATGAGGTCGCGGGTCTCGGCCGCCGTGTCCAGGTATCGGCGCTCACCGGCCGCCGACTCGGCTGCCTCGCCGATCGAGGTGCCGATGCTCTGGAAGTCGGCGGTCAGGGTGTAGTGGGATCGCTCGCAGGCCGCCACGACGCGGGGCAGCACGGCGCGGCACCGCTCCGGGGAGTGGAAGCCGCGTACCCAGATCGCGTCCAGGTCTCCCTCGGCGAGCTGGCCCAGCGTGGTCGCGTTCAGTTCCTCGGCGTACTTCATGCGTCAGACCGACATCTCGCCGCGCCACACGGTGACCGCGCGGCCAGCCAGCCGCATGCGGTCGCCACGGCGGGACAGCCGGAGCGTGCCGCCGCGGGGCGACAACTGTTCGGCGCGCAGGTCGTCGCGCTGCCGGCGCTCGGCCCACCAGCTACCGATGGTGCAGTGCGCGGAACCGGTGACCGGGTCCTCCGGGACGCCCACCGCCGGGTAGAAGCAGCGGCTGACCACCACGTCCCGGTCGTCGTCGTACGCGGTCACGATCACGCCGCGGACCGGGATCGAGGCCAGCGCTGCCAGGTCCGGCCGGACGGCCCGGACGTCCGGCGGCCCGGCCACCTCGACGAGCAGGTCGGAGACCCCGCGGGCGACCGCGACCACGGTGACGTCAGCACCGAGTGCCCGGTCGAGCCCGGGCGGCGCCTCGACCGGGGTGGGCGGGTCGGCGGGGAAGTCCATCTCGATCCAGCCCTCCGGCGAGACCGTGCAGGTGAGGTCGCCGCTGCGGGTGCGGAAGCGGCTGTGGCCGCCCAGCACGTGCGCCGTCGCGAGGGTGGCGTGGCCGCAGAGATCCACCTCCACGGTCGGGGTGAACCACCGCAGGTGCCACCAGCCGCCGTCGGCGGGCAGGGCGAAGGCGGTCTCCGAATGTCGCATCTCGCTCGCCACCGCCTGCATCCACGCCTCGTCGCGTTTCTCGTCGAGGATGACGACACCCGCGGGATTGCCGCGGAACGGCTCGTCGGTGAACGCGTCGACGACAAAGAGTCTGCTGCCGTTCGTGGTCATGGCACCTTCCATTGTCGGCGGAGCCCGACCGGAGCAGGTCAGCGCGCCCGATCGGCCAAACTCGGAGATGTGGCCAGCGCGGGCGTACGGCCGCTGAAGTAGAGCTGGGGGTCGACTTCCAGCGCCACTTCGTATGCCTTGGACATCTCGCGGGCGATCTGCCGGAGCGCTTCGGCCGCCCGATCCGGACCTGGGCGCTGGACCTGTCCCGTGCTCGCCGATTCCGGTGCGTGCTGGTCACTGGACATCCGGACCCCCTGGCGATGAAGCGACACGTGGGTAAATCGTGATTCGGCGCGGCCACGAGGACAACCTCCATTCGGAGGATGCCATGAGTTCGACGAGAGACATTGGCAGTTGTCTGACCAAAATCCGTCAATGGGAGAACCGGTCACGAGGCGGCTCCCGCCCCGCCCGCGTCGCCGGTCGGCTCCCCCTGCTCCCGTTCCGGTTTGCCGGGCTGCCGCGGTGGCACGTACGGGGCGAGCTTCTCGAGCGTCTCGCTGGTGGCCACCGTGTCGGGGTGTGTCTCGCCGAGCACCCGCTCCCGGTCCTCCAGCAGCCGGGTCAGCACCTCGCGCGCCTCGGCGACGCCGTTCTGCGCGATCAGGACCTGGGCGAGCGTCCACCGGAGCAGGAACACCTCCGGACGGATCGCCTCCTCCTTGCCGACGCCGGCCAGGCCGGCCCGGAGTTGCTCCTCGGCCTCGTCGAAGCGGGACAGGTCGAACAGGCAGCGGGCCAGGCTCAGGCGGACCAGGAGGGTCTCCGGTTCGAGCGGCGCCCACTGCCGGAGCCGGATGTCGAGGATCTCGCGCAGCATGTCCTCGGCCTCTTTCGTCCGGCCCTGCAACAGGACGGCCCGGGCCAGGCTGTGCCGGATGATCATCGTGTCCGAGTGTTCGGGCCCGCGGACCTTGTCCTCGGCCGCCACCGTCTCGGTCAGCTCCTTCTCCGCCTCCGCCCAGCGGTTCTGCGCCATGATGGCGCGGCCCAGCTTGTGGCGGCTCGCCAGGGTGTCCGCGTGCCTGCTGCCGAGCACCGCCTGCCGGCCGGCGATCACCTCCCGCAGCAGCGCCTCGGCCTCCGCCGGCCGCTGCTGTTCGAGCGCGGCCCGGGCCAGCTCGTGGCGCAGCGCGAGGATCTCCCGGTCCGCCGGGTTGACGTCGTACGCCTGGCAGTTGTCCACCACCGGGGCGAGCATCTCCTCCGCCGAGAGCGCCAGCCCGGTGGCGAGCAGGTACCGGGCGGTCAGCCGTACCAGCTCCAGGACGGCCAGCACGGTCAGCCGCTCGTAGCGAATGCCGCTGCCGCGGAGGTAGTCCCGGGTCAGGCCGATGGTGTGCGGGGCCAACAGGTACCACCCGTCCCAGTCCGCCGCGGCGTCCGGGTTGAGATCGCGGACCGCCGCCACCAGCAACTGGGTGGCCAGGGCGTAGTACTCGGTGGCCTGCTGGCGTAGGTCGCGGTCGTCGCGCAGGATCCCGTGCACCAGCGGGTGCAGCGAGAGCACATGGCGGAAGTCCTCGTTCCGCACGCCTTCCAGCTCGTCCGGCGTCACGAGGGAGAGATCGGCGAGCCCTTCCAGCACCGTCAGCTGCTGCTGGCCGGTGAACTCGGAGAACAGCGGCGACCGCTTCAGGAGCTCCTGGTCCAGCAGCCGGTAGTACGGCACCGGGGCCTGGCTGAGACAGGCGAGCACCCGCAGTAGGTTGCCGGCCTGCGTGAGGCCGCGTTTGGCCAGCAGCTCCAGCGAGATCTCGAAGACGCTGGCGGTGACGCCGAGGCCGGTCAGCTCCGCCAGCTTCGGGGCGCCCGGCGTCAGTTCCAGCCGCTGCTGCAGGTTGCTGCGGTAGCTCTCGAAGTCCCGCTGCACCTGCTTGCCCTGGTAGATCTGGGTGGTGTGGACGGACTTCAGATAGTCGCCGACCGCCCGTAGCGAGAGCGGGAGGCCACCGAGCGTGGCGGAGAGGGCACGGGCCTGTTCCTCGGTGCCGGCCGCACCCCCGGCCCGGTCCAGCAACACGAGGGCGCCGTCCTTGTCCTTCAACGGCCGCACCGCGTGCCGGCGCGACCACGCCGGCCAGATGTTCCGGTCGCCGTCGCGGCTGGTCACGACGACCAGGTTCGCCGGGTTCCGCGGCGGTCGCAGCCAGCCCCGGCCGTCGGTCAGGTCGTTGTCGACCGGGTCGAGCTCCCGCGGTTCGTCGGCGTTGTCGATGATCAGTACCCACTGCTGCTCGGCCTTGTCGAGGAAGCGCCAGACCAGGTCGGTCGCGCTCGCGTCCCCCGACCACGCCCGGTCGACCAGGCTGCTGGGTGCCCCCAGCCGGCTGGCCACCTCGCGCATGTTCGAGCTGAGTCGCTGGGCCGAGACCCACCAGACCTGCCGCCCCGCCCGCCGGGCGCGGCGGGCGATCTCCAGCGCCAGGTAGCTCTTGCCGGAGCCGGGCAGGCCGTGCAGGACGTGGACGGAGGACGGCGGCTGGCCCGGCTTGCGTCGGTCCGAGGTGACCTCGTCGATCAGCTGGTCCCGACCGTAGAGCGGCGAATCCAGGCGGCCCAGCGGGGGCTCGACGGAGATCCGACCGGCCCGGTCCGGCCGGCCGGAGGTCGGATCCGGGGCGGTGCGTGGCTCGGCCGCTCCCACCGGCCTGACGGTAGCCGGGGCGGCCTCGGCGTCCCGCGCCGCACCGGGGTCGGACGGTGCCCGCGGCGGGTCCCCGGCCTCGGCGGCGGCGAGCACCTCCGTGCGGAGGGCGAGGTAGCGGGAGTCGTCACGGGTGCTCGGCCGGATCACCGAGAAATGGTCGCCGTCAACCACCCCGCTCGCCGAGAAGGTCCCCGTGGCGATGAACGGCGGGACGATGTTGTCGGAAATTCCGGCGTACGCGGTGATCGGCAGGGGCCACTCGTGCGGCCCGGGGTGCTGGGCGCGCAGGACGGTGCGCTGCACCGCCTCGGACGTCTCGGCGATCTCCTTGGTGAGAGGCCGCAATTCTCGTTCTTGGGGATTGCGGCACGGGAAGGTCAGCCGCCGGAGGGAACTGAAGAACTGGGATCCGGAATTCGGGCAGGCGTACATCAACACCCGGCGGATCCGCCCCAGTTCGTAGCCGCCGCCCCGGGCCAGCGTCCGGACCAGGAACCGTTGGATCACCAGCCCGCCCTGGCTGTGCGAGACCAGCACGATCCGCGCCGCGGCCCCGACCTCGTGGCGGAGGTACGTGCCCAGCCGGTCCGCGATGTCGTCCAGGTGCGGGATCCGGCGGTCAGGGCGGAGCCGGACGATCTGCGAGTCGTATTCGAAGAAGTGGGTCCGCACCGGAGGCAGGTCCGGGTCGCCGGCCAGCAGCCGGTCCATCGGCTCCCACGCCCGGCGGGACGAGAAGAGCCCGTGCACGAAGACCAGGTCGACCGGGTTCATCCGAGCTCACTCCCGGTGCTCACCGAGGAGTGCGAGCGGGGCTGGCCCGCCGGTTCCGGGTCGAGGGAAGGGGCGCGGTCCCGGTCGCGCGGTGCGGTTGCCCCGACGACGTCCACGACCACGCGGGTGAGCAGGGTGGCCAGCGCCAGCAGCACGCAGATGGTCAGCACCGTCCGCGGTACCGGGCCGGGTGGCAGCGCCTCGGCCAGCACCAGCAGGGCCAACGCCGTGCCGATCATGATGGTGACGACGATGAAGAGCGAATACGCGCGTACGCGCGGCCTGGTCCAGAACAGAACGCCCTTTGGATCTTCCCGGCGGGACCGCCTGTTCTGCTCCTCCAGGCGATCGAGAAATCGTGATTCCCAGATCAGCGCGAGCATCAGCACCGGCAGAACCTGTGCGGCCGTGGCGTAGAAGTCGGGGAACACCGTGCCCCCTTCCCGGCGATGTCGGAAGCCGTATCATCCAGCGATTCGGCGGCGGCAAGGATCGCACAAATGGCCATGACCGGATGAGCGTCCGTCGCGCCGCGGCCATTTTCGGCGGGGGGCGGATCAATTCCCACGCGATTGCCGGAAGCGCCTCGGCCGATATTTCCGGTCGAGTGTGGACACGGAAAGTGGCGGGCTCGGGGCGCCGAAATGCTGGCGATTTCGGCGGAGCGTCACCGTGTTTCCCGAAGCGGGCGGGTCCCACCCACGGGACTAGGCGGAACAGAGGGCGACCCGGCCGCCGCCGGTCACGCCGGGTAGCGGGCGGGCGGCCGACGACGGGCCGGGTTGATCACGGAGGGTGATGGCCCCCGCGGGCGGATCAGGACCTCGCCAGGGCGCGGAGGAAACGCTCGCTGATCGGGACGGCGCTGGCCGTACTCGACCCACCCTGCTCGACGAAGACCGCGAACGCCACGTCGCCCTGCCAGCCGACGAACCACGCGTGGGTGTGCGCCGGGTTGTTGTCGTACTCGGCAGTGCCGGTCTTGCCGTAGACCGGCCCGCCGGGGACGTCGGCGAGGGCGCTGGCCGTGCCGCCGGTGACCACCGCGCGCATCATCGTCTTCAGCGCCGCCACGGACTCGGCCTTCAGCGCCGGCCCGGCCGGGGCGGGCCGCTGCGGGGCCGGGTCGAGGACGAGCTTGGGCTGCTCCCAGTGCCCCCGGGCCACGGCGGCGGTGGCGCCGGCCATGGCCAGCGGGCTGACCACGGTGGTGCCCTGGCCGATCGCGGCGGCAGCCTGCTCGGTGGCCGAGCCGTTGGCGGAGACCTTGCCGGTGAAGACGTCCGTGCCCACGTCCCACGCCGCCTCCAGGCCCAGCGTGCGGCCGGTGGTGGCGAGCCCGTCCGGCCCGAGAGCCGGGGCCAGTGCGACGAACGCGGTGTTGCAGGACCTGGCGAAGTCGGTGGTGAACGGGACCGGCCCCAGCTCGAAGTTGTCGGAGTTCTTGAACGGGCGGCCGTCGACCACGCGGGTCTTCGGGCAGGCCACCGTGGCCTCCGGCGTCACCGCTCCCTTGTCGAGCAGGGCGAGCGCGCTGACCACCTTGAACGTCGAGCCCGGCGGCACCTGGGCGGTGAAGGCGAGATTCTCGCCGGCCGGGCCGGGGCCGTTCGCGGCGGCCAGCACCGCGCCGTCGCTGATCCGTACGGCCACCAGGGCGGAGCGGCGGGCCGCCCCGCGCAGGGCCGCGTCGGCGGCGTTCTGGGTGGCCTGGTCGAGGGTGGTCTTCAGCGGCTGGCCGGCCTTCGGGGCGCTGCGGAACACCTCCACCCCGGTGGGGGTGGTGGCGCCGTCCGGCGCGCGGCGTTCGATGATCACGGTCAGCCCCGGTGCGCCGCGCAGCCGGTCGTCGTACCGGCCCTGGAGGCCGCCATGGCCGACCAGGTCACCGGCCACGTACTTGTCGGGGTGGGCCTTGAGGTCGTCGGCCTGGGCCTGGTCGACCGAACCGAGCAGGGCCCGGGCAAACTCCCGGGTCGGGGCCAGGTCGAGCTTGTCGGCGGTGAACCTGGTGCCGGGCAGGTCGTAGATCCGGGGCTTGATCTGCCGGTATGCCTCGTCGCGCAGCGTCACCACCTCGACGAACGCGCCGGGCTCGGCCTCGGCGATCCGCTTGGGCAGGTCGGAGAGGTCGACCGGCGGGGTGAGGGCCGGCCGGATCGCCCGGAACCCGGCGTCGAGCTGCCGCACCAGCGCCTTCACGTCGGTGACCTCGCTGGGCTGCACGCCCACCCGGACCACCGGCCGGGGCGCGACGATCGGGGTGCCGGCCGCGTCGAGAATGCCGGCCCGGGTCGCCGGGTCACGGCGCAGCGCGAGGCGGTCACCCTTCTCCAGCTTCTCCTGGACCACCGTCGACTCCCAGATCACCTGCCACTGGTCGTCGCTGCCGCGCTTGAGGCGGACCGGGCTCTCGTAGGCCCAGCGGGTCCGGCCCGGCAGCGTCCAGGTCAGCCGGATCCGCGCGGCCGCCGTGTCCGCGGTGATCGTGGCGTCGCCGACGCGCTCCAGCTCCGGCGGGGTGTCGACCAGCTCGCCGGAGAGCGCCTTGATCTCGTTCGTCACCTCGGCGGCCGAAATCTTGGCCCCGGTCGGGTCGATGAAGCCCACCGCCTGGAGGTTGCCGGAGCGCCAGCCCTTGAGGAACGCGTCGACGCTCTGCTCCGGCCCGTCCTCGCCGGAGCAGCCGGTCAGCGCGCCCGCCGCCAGCACGGTGGCGGCCAGCGCCGCGAGAACCGGGCGGCGAGGGGAGAGGCGGCGGCGGACGGGGTAGGACACGAGCATGAAGCAGTTCCTCCGGTGCGAAGCTGCCCTGCACGCTAGTACGGCAGACCGTTCCCCACCGCCCCGCTCCGGCCTCGGCGAGGGGAAAGACCCCGCTGGCACCGTGTGATGAACATCGCCAGTCCGGGTACTCGGCGACCGCCAGACCACGGACCCGCAACAGGTGAACGGACAAAGTCCCGATCCGGACGTCCGGCCAGTGGTCCGCCGACGAACGGTCAGAACGGCAGGGCCTAGGCTTGGCGGGAGAGTGACCCACAACGCGGTGGGTCGAGGGGAGTGGCACCGATGGACCGGCGTCCGGCGATCAAACCGGGACCCGACCTCCGGCAGGATGACACCGGCCGGGCCGATGACAGCTTCGATTCGGCGACCGACGGGGACGGTTTCGGCCGTCTCGACACAGGAGTGACCGGGATGACCGGTTCGAGCGTCGACACGCTCTACGACCTGGGCCTGCCGTCGCAGGCCCTGGCCGACGACGTGGAGGACGCCGAGCTGGACGAGCCGGTACCGAACGCGGAGCGACTGGTCGCCCAGGCGGTCGCGCTGGCCGGGGACGACCACGACGCGGCGACCCTGGTCGGCCGCTTCTGGCGGTTCGCGCCGGATGAGGAGCTGATCGGCTTCACCGCCGAGGAGATGCTCGCCGCCGCCCGGGCCCACCGGGACCTGGCCCAGCAGCGCGTACCCGGCGAGCTGAAGCTGCGCATCCACGAGCCGGACGCCGACCAGCACCACACCGTCATCGAGATCGTCACCGACGACATGCCCTTCCTGGTCGACTCGGTGACCGCGCTGCTCAACACCCACCACCTCGACGTGCACCTGCTGGTCCACCCGCTGGTGGTGGTCCGCCGGGAGCCGCTGGGCCGGTTGACCGAGGTCTCCGCCGACGTGGAGCCGGACGACGCCATCGCCGGTGACCTGGTCGAGAGCTGGATGCGGGTCGAGATCGACCCGGTCCGCGACGCGGCCGAGCGGGAGCGGCTCCGCAAGGAGCTCCAGCGGGTGCTCACGGACGTGCGGGAGGCCGTCGAGGACTGGCCGAAGATGCGCCAGCGCGCCCTGGCGCTCGCCGACGAGCTGGCCGCCGCGCGCACCTCGGACAACCGGCCGCCGGTGCCGGAGAAGGACATCACCGACTCGGTGGAGCTGCTGCGCTGGCTGGCGCACGACCACTTCACCTTCCTCGGCTACCGCGAGTACCGGCTGGTCGACACCGACGGCGGGGACGGCGGCCAGGCGCTGGAGGCGGTCCTCGGCACCGGGCTCGGCATCCTCCGATCCGACTCGCCGGAGGCCCGGGCGCTGTCGTCGATGACCCCCGAGGCACACGAGCGGGTGCTGGAGAAGCGTCTCCTGATCATCACCAAGGCCAACTCGCGCGCCACCGTGCACCGCTCGGCCTACCTGGACTACATCGGCTTCAAGATCTTCAACGACGCCGGCGAGGTGGTCGGGGAGCGGCGCTTCCTGGGCCTGTTCTCCACCGCGGCGTACCGGACCAGCGTGCAGGAGCTGCCGGTGGTCCGCCGCAAGGTGGCCGAGGTGCTGGACCGTTCGGGCCTGAGCCTGCGCAGCCACTCCGGCAAGGACCTGCTCCAGATCCTGGAGACCTACCCGCGCGACGAGCTGTTCCAGATCAAGACCGACGACCTCTACCACGCGGCCGTCGGCGTGCTCCGCATGGCCGGCCGCCGCCAGCTGCGGGTCTTCCTGCGCCGGGACGCGTACGGGCGATTCATCTCCTGCCTGATCTACCTCCCCCGGGACCGGTTCACCACCCAGAACCGGCTGCGCATGCAGGACATCCTGCTGCGTGAGTTGAACGGCGTCGGGGTCGACTACACCACCCGGGTGACCGAGTCGATGCTCGCCCGGGTGCACTTCATCGTGCGGACCGACCCGACCAACCCGCCCGGGGAGATCGACGCCGACCTGCTCGCCGAGGAGCTGGCCGACGCCACCCGGCTCTGGGACGACGACTACCGGCTGGTGCTGGAGCGCAAGCTCGGCGACGAGCAGGCCAAGCACCTGTTCGCCCGGTACGCCGACGCCTTCCCGGAGGGCTACAAGGACGGGCACACGCCGTACGAGGCGATGAAGGACCTGGCCAAGCTGGAGCTGCTGGAGGAGCCCGGCCAGCTCGAGATGCACCTGTTCCGCAAGCAGGTCGCGGGGCGCACGAACGGCGTCCACCGGGGCGCCGAGGTCGACGAGACCATGGACGTCCGGTTCAAGGTCTACCGGTACGGCGAGCCGATGATGCTCTCCGCCGTCCTGCCGGTGCTGCACTCGCTCGGCGTGAAGGTGGTCGACGAGCACCCGTACGAGGTGGAACGGGTCGACGGCCGGATCTGGCTCTACGACTTCGGCCTGCAACTGCCCGAGGCGCACCAGGACCTGGGCGAGGTGCGCCCGCACGTGGAGAACGCCTTCGCGGCCGCCTGGCGGGGCGAGGCCGAGGTGGACGGCTTCAACGAGCTGGTGCTCCGGGCCGGGCTCACCTGGCGGCAGGTGGTGGTCCTCCGGGCGTACGCGAAGTACCTGCGGCAGGCGGGCACCGTCTTCTCCCAGGAATACATGGAGCAGACGTTCATCGGGTACCCGCGGATCGCCTCGCTGCTGGTGGAACTCTTCGAGACCCGGTTCGCCCCGGGCGCGACCAGCATGGACGAACGGCGGCAGCGCAGCGGTGAGCTGGTCGGCGCGATCGGCGAGGCGCTGGACGACGTGGTCAGCCTGGACCAGGACCGGATCCTGCGGTCCTACCTCACGTTGATCCAGGCCACCCTGCGGACCAGCTTCTACCAGCGGCCGGTCGGCGGGCGGCCCAAGTCGTACGTCGCGTTCAAGCTGGACCCGCAGGCGATCCCGGAGCTGCCGGCGCCGCGGCCGAAGTTCGAGATCTTCGTCTACTCGCCCCGGTTCGAGGCGGTACACCTGCGGTTCGGGCCGGTGGCCCGGGGCGGTCTGCGCTGGTCCGACCGGCGGGAGGACTTCCGCACCGAGGTGCTCGGCCTGGTCAAGGCGCAGATGGTGAAGAACGCCGTGATCGTGCCGGTGGGCGCCAAGGGCGGCTTCGTGCTGAAGCAGAAGCCGGGCGACCGGGACGAGGCGGTGGTCTGCTACAAGGAGTTCGTCGGCGCCATGCTGGACGTCACGGACAACATCGCCAGCGGGGAGATCGTGCCGCCGGAGGACGTGGTCCGGCACGATGGCGACGACCCCTACCTGGTGGTGGCGGCGGACAAGGGCACCGCCACGTTCTCCGACATCGCCAACGAGATCTCCGCCGCGCACAACTTCTGGCTGGGCGACGCGTTCGCCTCCGGCGGTTCGGCCGGCTACGACCACAAGAAGATGGCCATCACCGCCCGGGGCGCCTGGGAGTCGGTGAAGCGGCACTTCCGGGAGTTGGGGCACGACACCCAGACCCAGGACTTCACCGTGGCCGGCGTCGGCGACATGTCCGGCGACGTGTTCGGCAACGGGATGCTGCTGTCCAAGCACATCCGGCTGATGGCCGCCTTCGACCACCGGCACATCTTCCTGGACCCGGACCCGGACGCGGCCACCTCGTGGGACGAGCGGAAGCGGCTGTTCGATCTGCCCCGATCGTCCTGGGAGGACTACAACCCCGAGCTGATCTCGGCCGGCGGCGGGGTTTACCCGCGTACCGCCAAGTCGGTGCCGGTCTCGCCGCAGGTGCGCGCGGTGCTCGGCCTCGACGAGGGCGTCGAGCAGATGTCGCCGCAGGAGCTGATGAAGGCGATTCTCAGCGCGCCGGTGGACCTGTTCTGGAACGGCGGCATCGGCACCTACGTGAAGGCGTCCACGCAGACCAACGCCGAGGTTGGGGACAAGTCCAACGACGCCATCCGAGTGGACGGCAAGAGCCTGCGCTGCCGGGTGGTCGGCGAGGGCGGCAACCTGGGCTTCACCCAGCACGGCCGGATCGAGTACGCCTCGGCCGGCGGCCGCATCTACACCGACTTCATCGACAACGCGGCCGGCGTGGACTGCTCCGACCACGAGGTGAACATCAAGATCCTGCTCAACACGGCGGTCGCCGACGGCGCGCTGACCGTGCCGGCGCGGGACGAGTTGCTCGCCGAGATGACCGACGAGGTCGCCGAGCTGGTGCTGCGGGACAACTACGACCAGGCCCGGGCGATCAACAATGCCCAGGCGCAGGCCGCCTCGCTGCTCCCGGTGCACCGGCGGATGATCAACGAGCTGGAGCGGTCCGGCCAGCTCGACCGGGCGCTGGAGGCGCTTCCGCCGGACGAGGAGCTGGCGGTCCGCAGCGAGAACGGCCTGACCGCGCCGGAGTTCGCGGTGCTGCTGGCGTACGTGAAGATCGTGCTGGAACGCGAGATCGTCGGCGAGGGGCTGGCGGACGAGGAGTGGACGACCGACGTCCTGGTCAACTACTTCCCGACCCCGCTGCGGGAGCGGTTCGCCGACCGGATGGGCCAGCACCGGCTGCGCCGGGACATCGTCACCACGGTGCTGGTGAACGAGGCGATCAACCGGGGCGGCATCTCGTTCGTCTTCCGGGTCGTCGAGGAGACGGCCGCGTCGGCGGCGGACGTGCTGCGGGCGTACGTCGTGGTCCGCGAGGTGTTCGGGCTGCGTGAGCTCTGGGCCGCGGTCGAGGCGCTGGACAACAGGATCTCGCCGGAGCTGCAGACCAGCGTCTACCTGGACTCCCGCCGGCTGCTCGACCGCGCGGTGCGCTGGCTGGTCACCAACCGGCGCTCGCCGATCGACGTGCCGGCGGAGATCGCCCGGCTGCGGGACGGCGTGGCCCGGCTCCTGCCGGACCTGGAGCACCTCTTCTACGGCACCGAGCGGGAGGCGATCGCCGCCCACATCGACTCGCTGACCGAGAAGGGGCTGCCCCGCGAGCTGGCCGAGCAGGCGACCCGGCTGATGTACAGCTTCGGCCTGCTGGACGTGGTGGAGACCGCCCAGTCGACCGGCCGCGACGTGAACGAGGTGGCCTCGGTCTACTTCGTCCTCTCCGACCGGTTCCGGGTGGACGCCCTGCTGTCGAAGATCTCCCTGCTGCCGCGGGAGGACCGCTGGCAGACGCTGGCCCGGATGGCGCTGCGCTACGACCTGTACGCCGCGCTGGCCGCGCTCACCGCGGAGGTCCTCGGCTCCACCCCGGACAACCTGCCGCCGGTGGACCGGGTGCAGGAGTGGGAGCAGGCGAACGCCACCTCGATCCACCGGGCGCACCGGGCAATGGGAGAGTTCGACGAGTCCCGAGCCGACCTGTCCGCCCTGTCGGTGCTGCTCCGGCAGATCCGTACCCTGGTGCGGACCTCGGCCGCGGCCTGAGCCGTCACGGACGCCGGCGCGGCCCGGTGGTCGGTCACCCGACCACCGGGCCGCGCCCGTTCCTCGCCTCACGGCGTCATGCTGGCCAGGACGATGATGTTGTTGAGATAGCTGCGGCTGTTCTGGTCGAAGTCGCCCCCGCAGGTGACCACCCGCAGACCCGGCTTGTCGTTCGGGCCGTAGACCAGATCGGTGGGGAAGGCCGTCTTCGGGTACGACCTCACGTCGTCGACGGTGAAGGTCGCCGTCGAGCCGTCCTCCCGACTGAGGCTGATGGTGTCGCCCTGCTGGAGCGCACCGAGGTTGAAGAAGACCGCCGGCCCGAGCTGGGCCGAGTCGACGTGGCCGACGATGACGGCGTTGCCGACCTCACCCGGGCTGGCCCCCAGCGAGTACCAGCCCGCCGTCATGGCCTGGCTCAGCGGCGGCACCTGCACGGTGCCGTCCGCGTTGAGGCCGAGGCTCATGATCTGGGCGTTCACCCCGATCCGGGGGATCGTGACCGTGGTCGGGGTCGACCGGGGCAGCCCGGCGAGTGCCATGTCCGGGGCCGGCGTGGACCCGTCGCCGGTGGCCGCCTGCTCGGCGGTGTCCGTGCCGGCACTTGGCGCGGCGGAGGCCGAGCCGGGTGTGGTGGCGGGGGCCGAATCGGCGGGCCCGGCCTGGGCGATCGGCTGGGGCGGCCGGGGCGGGGGCGTGGTCCGGAAGGAGGCGCCGACCAGGGCGGAGCCCACCATGGCGAGCAGGACGACGACGGCGGCGCCGGCGGCGCGCCACGGTCTCCCGTGACGGCCGCCGGCCCGTGTCGCCGTCTCGTCAGGCCAGGTCATCGGCCCGACGCCGACGCAGCAGCACCATGCCGCCCAGGGCGGCGGCACCGATGACGCCCACCCCGCTGGCGGCCATCTTGCCGTCCAGGCTGGTGGTGGTCATGCCACCGTCACCACCGTCGACGTGGCCACGCGGCATGCAGTCCTTCCGGTCGCGGTCCTTGTCGCGGTCCTTGTCGCGGTCCTTGTCGGACTTCTCGTCCCTGCCGTGGTCGTCCTTGTCGCTCCAGTCGCCGTGGCTGGACTTGTCGTCCTTGCCGTGGTCGTCCTTGTCGCTCCAGTCGTCGTGGCCGGACTTGTCGTCCTTCTTGTCCTTGTCCTTGTCCTTGTTGTTCCAGTCGTCGTGGCTGGACTTGTCGTCCTTCTTGTCCTTGTCCTTGTCCTTGTCCTTCTGGCCGTAGTCCGACTCCGCGTCCTGGCCGTACTCGTCGTGGCTCTGCCAGTCGCTGCCCGACTTGTCGTCCTTTTTGCCCGAGTCCTTCGGGTCCTTCCAGTCGCCCTGGCCCGGCTGGTCGGCGGCGACCATGCCGCCACCCGAGCCGCCCGGCGCCGGGGGCTGGCCGCCGCCGTACTGCTCCTGGTAGTCGCCACGGCCGTCCGGACCCTTGCCGTGGTCGTCCTTGCCGTCCTTGCCGTGGTCGTCCTTGCCGTCCTTGCCCTTGTCGTCGCGGCCGTGCTGTTCCTTGCCGTCGGGGCCGTGGTCGGCGTCCTTGCCGTCGTGGTCCTTGCGGTCCTCGTCCTTGCGGTCCGAGTCCTTGCGGTCCCAGTCCTTGTAGTCCGAGTCCTTGCGGTCCCAGTCCTTGCGGTCCCAGTCCTTGTGGTCCCAGTCCTCATGGTCGCCAGGGCAGAAGTCAAGAAGACTTACCTGCGGCTTGGCGACAGTGCCCGCGTACGCGCCGCTCGCGGCCGCGTTTGCCGCCCCGGGCGAGAACAGCAGCAGGGACGCGCCGCCGAGAGCAGCGCCCGCAACGAGCTTCCTGAGCATCTTCGTTCCCATGACCAGCGTCACTCCATCCCCTGTTTGTCCTGAGCCCGACGTTGGTCGAGCTACGCCCGACGTTAGACCGTTTCGCGACTTATCCGAGGAAAGATTCGCGTATTGGAGTTTTCTGACGCTGGGGGGCATAGGAGGCCTTCGTGGTCGTGCTCACCCGTCGCTGATCCGCTGTGCCGTGCCGGGTCGTCCCGACGCGGCTGGGCTGGTCGGGCGGCCCGTGCCGGGTCGTGTCGACCGTTGCGGGTCTGCGGGCTTTCGCGACCGGCCGTCCGTTTCGCCGCCTCTGGGGCGCCCACCCGCGTAGAGGTCGAATACATCGACCCATTGCCATGGAAGCGCTCCTATCAAGGCGCGCGGTTCGGGGAGCCGCACCGCGAGCTGGGAGGTCGAGGGCAACACCTACGTCAACGGCCGGAGTCGGGTCTCGGTGAGCGTCCCCGCGAACCCCGAGGCGGGCATCGACGCGAACGCCTGGGGGAAGCCCCGGGCGAGTCGGACGGCTCCAACACCGCCATTCCGACCGACGACGGCAAGGGCTTCGACCGGATGTGCGACCCGACCTACACCGGTAGCGCCCGCACCGGCAAGAACCTGACCGGCGCCCTGCCGCATGCCGAGCGGCCTACCCGCCGCTCTCCTGACCGCGGTGGCCGGGCCCGCCCGCGGCGGCGGGAGTGAGGCACTGCCGCGCGGGCTCCCCGGGCCCCTGGTCGACGTCGGACGGCCAGGGGTCCCGGCCGTCCGTCAGGGGACCGTCTTCTCGATCGCCGCCCGGCCCAGCTCGGCCAGGTCGCGGCGGGCCCGCTCGAGGTTCTCCGCGGTGAGGTCCTGGCCCCGGGCCATCACCAGGTCCTCCGGCTCCCACGGCTGCTCAGCGCCGGTGCGGATGTTGTCCCCGCCGGCCCCGGTGCCGGTGCCGGTCGCCCCGGTTCCGGCCGCGTACGGGTCGCCGAGGAGGTCCGGCGATCCGGTGTCGGGCACCGCGCCGTCGGGCTCGGTGAAGACCGGATTGTCCGGATCGGTGCCGCCGCTGCGCAGCTGCGGCACCGTGCTGTCGTCGTCCACGGCCGCAGCCACCTCGGGGGTCTCCTCCAACGGCCGCTGGCCGTAACGGTCACGATCCGCCATGCTGCTGCCCTCCTGTCCCGTTCCGTGATCCACCTGGGGTACCCCGTGCGAGCCGGGGCATGCCGCCGGCGGTCGGGTCAGCGCTCCTCGCCGCGGTGCGGCGCCGGCGCCTCGTTCGGCCGGACCCACTGCCAGGCCAGCATCAGCAGGCCGAAGACGAGCATGACCAGCCCGGCCCAGAGGTTGATCCGGACGCCCTGCGCCTTGTCGATCTCGGCGGACGAGTCGAAGAGCCCCATCAGGCCCACGATCAGCCCGTACACGACGAACAGCCCACCGATCACCCGGCGGATGTCGAAGAGCCGGGCCGCCGCGGAGCGCTGCCGCTCCTCCTCGGTCTCCTCGACCAGCGGGTCGTACGACTCGCGGTCGTGGTGGCGGTGCTCGCGGTGGTCGGACATGGCGTTCGTCCCTTCCCTCAGAAGACCGGGATGTAGAACAGGGCGGCGAGGATGACGGCGACCACGCCGAGCAGCACGGGCGAGCGGTACCAGGCGGCGTCGCCGGCCAGCGAGTCGTCGGTCAGCGTGGTGTCGGCCATGCCGTAGACCAGCCCCTCCAGCTCGTGATCGCGCTTCGGGCGGGTGAGCGGGGTGACGATCAGGGCGACCACCGCCACGGTGACGAACGCGATGCCGGCGCCCCAGAAGCTCTCCTCCAGGTCCGAGTTGAAGTGCACCACGCCGCCCCGGTAGAGCAGGTACGTCGCCAGTGCCGCCAGGGTGCCCAGCAGCAGGGACCAGAAGCCGGCCAGCGCGCTCATCCGCTTCCAGAACATGCCGATGATGAAGGTGGCGAAGAGCGGGGCGTTGAAGAGCGAGAACAGCGCCTGGATGTAGTTCATGATGTTGCTGAAGCCGGCCGCGATGAACGCGGTGCCGATGCCCACCAGCACGCCGGCCACGGTGGCGAGCCGGCCGATCTTCACGTAGTACTCGTCCGAGCGGTCCCGCTTGAAGTACGCCTGCCAGATGTCGTACGTGAAGACGGTGTTGAAGCCGCTGACGTTGGCCGCCATGCCGGCCATGAACGAGGCGAGCAGGCCGGTGACCGCGATGCCGAGCACCCCGTTGGGGAGCAGGTCGCGCATGAGCAGCGGGATGGCGTTGTTGTAGACCAGGTCGCCCTTCTCGGCGCCCAGCCCCTGCACGGTGACCAGGGCGACCAGGCCGGGGATCACGGTGACCAGGGGGATGAACAGCTTCGGGTAGGCGGCGATGATCGGCGTACGCCGGGCGGCGCTCATGTTCCGCGCGGAGAGGGCCCGCTGCACCTCGGCGAAGTTGGTGGTCCAGTAGCCGAACGAGAGCACGAAGCCGAGGCCGAAGACGATGCCCAGCCAGTGCGCGCCGAGCGGATTGTCGGTGCCGCCGGTGCCCTGCCAGGCGTGCAGCCCGGCCTCGCCGAGCTTGGAGCCGCGGACCGCGTCCATCAGGCCGCTGACGCCCCCGACCTTCACCAGGCCGATCACGGTGATCGGGATCAGGCCGGCGAGGATCACGAAGAACTGGAGCACCTCGTTGTAGATCGCGCCGGAGAGGCCACCGATGGTGATGTACGCCAGCACGATGAACGCGCCGACCACGATCGCGATCCAGAGCGGCCAGCCGAGCAGGGCCTGCATCACCAGCGCCAACGCGTACAGGTTCACCCCGGCGATGAGCACCTGGGCGAGCGCGAAGCTGATCGCGTTGAGCAGGTGGGTCGGGCGGTTGAACCGGAGCCGCAGGTACTCGGGGACGCTGCGGACCTTCGAGCCGTAGTAGAAGGGCATCATCACGATGCCCAGGAAGACCATCGCCGGCACGGCGCCGATCCAGTAGTAGTGGACGGTCATCACGCCGTACTGGGCGCCGTTGGCGGCCATGCCGATGATCTCCAGCGCGCCCAGGTTGGCCGAGACGAACGCCAGTCCGGTCACCCAGGCGGGCAGGGACCGCCCGGAGAGGAAGAAGTCGACGCTGGTGCGGATGGCCCGCCGGGCGGCGAAGCCGACCCCGAGCACGGTGACGAAGTAGAGCGCCAGGATCACGTAGTCGAGGGCGTTCATGTTCAACCTGAGGCCATCACCCATCCCGTGCTCCCCTCCGCGGCGGTGCTGCGCCCGCAGGTACCCAGATAGCGGATTTTCATGCCACAGTGCGATTTTGGGCGCAAACGCGAGCCCCGGCCGGACGGCCGGGGCTCGCTCGGAATCGGCTCAGCGGCCGAGGACGCGGTCCAGGAAGTCCCGGTAGCCCCGGACGGCCACCCGGAGCTGCTCGGTGTCGGCCGAGCCGGACTCCCGCCAGCCGCCCAGCTTGCTCTTCTGCTCCTGCAGCGCGGTGGAGAGCGCCTGGATCGCCTCCTCGACCAGGGACTGTGCCTCGCCGACCGCGGCCTGCGGGTCGTCGACGAAGCGGAGCTGCACGTCCCGCCAGCGGTCCCGGAAGCCCTGCGCGGTTTCCGGGGCGAAGAGCGTGGCGGCGTCCGCCGGCACCGCGCCCGGGGTGGGACGGGCCGCCCCGGCCAGGGCCGCGCCCGCCCCGGCGGCGGCACCGGCCACGCCCGCGCCCGCCGCGGCGGTGCTGCTGTCCGGGTCGACCATCGCCGGCTCGGCGCTGCCGTAGCCGGCGGCGCCGGCGGCCGGGGCGTCGTCGCGCGCGGAGTGCTCGGCCGCCCAGCGGTCCGGGTCGTGCAGCCGGTCGCCGGCCGTCGGGTCCGCCCGCTCGTCATCGAACGCGTCGGTCCGTCCCGGCGCGCCGTCACCCGGCGCGGCGGTGTCCTCGCCGCGCGCGTCGCGCTCGTCCTCGGGCCGCCCGCTGGCCATCGCGGAGGCGGCCACCGCGTCGCCCACCGTGGCGGCCCCGAACACGGTCGGCAGCGGGGCGGGGTCGTGGTACACCGGCCGCTCGTCGGCGTCGGCGTCGGCGTCGGCGGCCTCCGCGTCCCGGACCTCCCGGGCGTCGTACGCCCGGGTCTCGTCCAGCTCGGCGTCCCGGAAGGCCGGGTCGTCGGCCGGCCGGTCGTCGGCGCGGTCGCCGATCACCGCCGGGTCGTCGAAGGTGCCCCGGTCGTCCAGCGCGTCCTCGGGTACGTCGGTCCGGGCGCCCCGGTCGGGACGGTGCCCGTCGCCGTCGCCGTCGCCGTCGCCGGGCGGAGTGACCGGCACCGGCGCGGACCGGACGGCCTCGGGGTGTTCCTGCGTGACCTGCTGCTCTTCCTGGCGCATGGCGGCAGCCTCCTCAGCGGCTCGTGGCGTCGTGCTCGTGGTCGGGGTGGCGCGGCTCCGGCGGCTGGTGGCCGACCGGGTCCTCGCCGAGCAGGTCGGCGAAGAGGGCCCGGTAGTGCACGAGCGCCTGCCGGAGTTCCTCCGTGCCGGCCTCGCCGCGCTCGTTGCGCAGCCGGATGTCGTGGGCGTCGCGGTAGTGGGTCAGGGTGCGGGCGTGCTCGACGGAAAGGTGGGCGATCTGTTCGGAGAAGTCGCCGGTGGGGTATCCCCGCTCGGCGATCAACCGGCTGACCAGCTCGTCGGCCTCGCCCACGGTCTCCGCGGGGGAGTCGACGAAGCGGACCTGGAGTTCCTCCCAGGCCGCGGCGTACTTGGCTCGGGATTCCGGGCTGAGCGGGGTGAGTTCCAGCTCGGCGTGGCGGCGCTCCCGCTCGCGCAGCTCCCGCTCGGCGGCGCTCCGGCTGTCCTGCTCGGCGACGGCCCGGTCGTACTCCGGGCCGAAGCGCTGCCTGAGGGCGCGCCGGCGGCTCGCGACCACGGCGATCGCGGCCAGCGCCGCGAGCACAAGGACGACGATGACTATGACGACTACCTGCGTGGACGACATGGCTCCTCCTTCGCCCGCTGGTATTCCCTCTGCGCGGTGATCGCCAATCCCGATCCGGGCTACTTTCCTGACCGGTTTTCGCGGTTCAAACGCCCCGCCGGCATGGCGCTGCCCACAGCCCGATCCACGAGGGGCCAAAGCTGAGTCACCCCAGAAAGCGCCGAGCGATGCCGACCGGCATCGGGGTGTCGCCCTCCGCCGCCCCGCGTTCGAGTGAACACCAACCAGGACGGTGGTCGGGGGCCGTACGGGGTGGACACGCCGTGGGCCGGGCTGCGGGAGCATCCCACCGGTCCGTTCCGGCGGGGCGCTCGCGTCGAAAGGCGTCCACAGCGGAACATCCCGGACGGTAGTGACAGGCGAGACGGCCGGTAGTGCATTGGGGCGCTGATTACGTATCCTGCCCAAGGCGCCTGAGCCGGGGCCCGGCGTCGCCGCCGGGCCGCCTTCCGGTCAGGGCAGCGCCACCCCTGCGACACCTTCCGGGCGAGGTCTGATGAACACCCGTGACTGGCCGATCCGCGCCAAGCTGACCGCGCTGGTCATCGGACCGATGACCGCGCTGCTGGCGCTCTGGATCTTCGCCACCACGCTGACCTTCGGGCCGGCCCTCGACCTGCTCGCCGCGCGCACCTACCTCTACGACCTGGGGCGCCCCGGCGAGACCGTGGTGGCCGAGCTGCAACAGGAACGCCGGCTCTCCGTCGTCCAGCTCGCCGGCGACACCGCCCTGCCGGCCCTCGCCGAGCAGCGGAACCGCACCGACCGGGCGGTCGCCGAGCTGCGCCGCCGGGTCGGCGGCGAGGACCTGCGCGACGCCGCCGACGACCTGCTCGACGCCCGCCTCGACCAGTTGGTCTCGGCGCTCGACGCGCTGCCCGCCGGACGCGGCTTCATCGACGGCCGCAAGGTGGACCGGGCCGGGGCGATCGGCCTCTACAGCGGGATGATCAGTTCCGCCTTCCAGGCGTTCTCCGCGATGGCCAACCTGCCCGACGCCAAGCTCAACCGGGAGGCCACGGCGCTCACCGCGCTGGGCCGGTCCCGGGAGCTGCTCGGCCAGGCGGACGCCCTGCTCGCCGGCGCGATCACCGCCGGCCGGTACGCCGAGGGCGAGCATGAGCAGCTCGTCCGCACCATCGACAACGAGCGGTTCCTGGCCGAGAACGCGGTGGCTGACCTGCCGCCGGCCGAGCGGGCCGAATACCAGCGGGTCACCGAGGGGGCGGACTTCGTCCGGCTGCGCGCCCTGCAGGACACCCTGATCCGCGACCGCGACCTGCCGTCCCGGCTCGACGTACGGACCTGGGAGTCGAGCCAGGCGGCGGTCGCGCAGGGTCTGCGGGACTTCGAGCTGCGCAGCGCGGACGCATTGGCCGAGCGTTCGGTGCCGTTGGCGGTGAAGATCCTGGTCCGGCTCGCCGTCGCGGGGGTGCTCGGTCTGGGGGCCGTGGTGGCCTCGGTCCTGGTGGCGCTGCGGGTCGGGCGGTCCCTGGCGATCCGGCTCCTGCGCGTCCGGAAGGTGCTGAACCGGGCCGAGCGCGCGCTACCGGAGGTGATGGAGCGGCTGCGTCGTGGCGAGGAGGTCGACATCGCCCGGGAGGCCCCGTCCCGCGACTACGGCGCGGACGAGATCGGCCAGCTCGGGCGGGCCTTCACCGAGGTGCAGCGGACGGCGATCCGGGCCGCGATGAACGAGGCCAGCCTGCGCCGGGGGCTCAACGAGGTCTTCCTCAACATCGCCCGGCGCAGCCAGGGCCTGGTGCACCGGCAGTTGGCGCTGCTGGACCGGCTGGAGCGGCACACCGAGGACCCGGACGAGCTGGCCGGCCTCTTCCAGGTCGATCACCTGGCCACCCGGCTCCGGCGGCACGCCGAGGACCTGGTCATCCTCGCCGGCGCGGCACCCGGCCGGGGCTGGCGGAACCCGGTCGCCGCCGTCGACGTGATCCGCGGCGCGATCTCCGAGGTGGAGTCGTACGACCGGGTGGACATCGGTGCGGTGCATTCGGCCGGCGTGCTCGGCCGGGCCGTCGGCGACGTCATCCACCTGCTCGCCGAGCTGATCGAGAACGCCACCGCGTTCTCCCCGCCCGGCAGCCGGGTCGACGTCACCGGACGGGCCGGCCCCGACGGGTACGTGCTGGCGATCACCGACCACGGGCTGGGCATGTCGCCCCAGGCCCTGGCCGACGCCAACCACAAGCTGTCCCGGTCGCCCGAGTTCGACCCGGCCGACAGCGCCCGGCTCGGGCACTTCGTGGTGGCCCGGCTCGCCGCCCGGCACGGCGTCCGGGTGGAGCTGCGGCCGGCCACCCCGGCCGGGGTCACCGCGGTGGTGCACCTCCCGGCCGACCTGATCACCGACGAGCCGGCGCTGGCGCCGACCGGCCCGGCCGGCGGCCCGGCGCCCGAGGACCGGCGGATGGCGAAGGTGACCCGGCTGGCCGCGGGGCCCCGGACCCGCACCGCCCGGCCCGGCCGCGAACGCCCCGAGTCCGCGGTGGTGCCGCTGTCGATGACCCGTACCTCCTCGGTGGAGGCCCCCGCGGACGGCGAGGGCCTGCCGCGCCGAATCCGTCGGCGCGGACCGGTGGACCACCCTCGGCCGGCCGTCGCGGACACCCCCGCCCCGCGCTCGCCGGAGGAGGCCCGCCGGGCCATGTCCGCCCTCCAGGCCGGGACCGCCCGGGGCCGCCGGGACGGCGCCCGCGCCGGCGACGACCCGACGGCCACCGTCCGGCTCCCGAAGGTGGCGTCGCCGGTCACGGCCCCCCCACCGGCGGAGGCCACGCCGGAGAAACCCGCCGACGGCGCCGCCGTCACCCCGTCCCCGGCCGCCGAGCCCTCCCCGCCGGAGCCGGCGCCGGCTCCGGAACCTCCGACTGCGACTGAGAGGGACGCCTAGTGGTGCACACGACGCGGCAGAACGCCGATCTCGACTGGTTGCTCGACGACCTGGTGGAGCGGGTGCCGGCCGCCCGCCAGGCGGTGGTGCTGTCCGCGGACGGGCTCCTGCTCGGCGCCTCCGGCGAACTGAGCCGCACCGACGCCGAGCACCTCTGCGCCCTGGCCTCCGGCTTCTCCAGCCTCGCCAAGGGCGCCACCCGCCACCTGGCCGGTGGCGCGGTCCGGCAGACCGTGGTGGAGATGGATTCCGCGTACCTCTTCGTGACGGCGGCCGGGCAGGGTGCCTGCCTGGCGGTGGTGAGCGACGCCGACGCCGACATCGGCCTGGTGGCGTACGAGATGGCGATGCTGGTGATCCGGGTCGGCGAGAACCTCAGCGCCCCGGCCCGGGCGGGGGCGGGAGCCGCCGATGCGGACTGAGTCGCCGGGGCCGCAGCACGAGTGGCTGGACGCCGCCGCGGGTCCCGTCGTCCGTCCGTACACCCTCACCGGCGGGCGGGTGCGGCCGTCGGTCGAGGGCTTCGACCTGATGGCGTTCGTGCTGGCCACGCCGGTGGCCGACCTGACCGGCGTACCCGGTCTCCAGCCGGAGCACCGGCGCCTGGTCGAGCTGGCCGGGCGGCCGGTCGCGGTGGCCGATCTCGCCGCCGACCTGGACCTCGCCGTCGGCGTGATCCGCGTGCTGCTCGGCGACCTGCTCGCCCGCGGGCTCGTCGCGGTGCACCAGCCGCCGGCCGCCGCGTATCTGCCCGACGACAACATCCTCAAGGCGGTGGTCAGTGGACTCCGTGCGCTTTGACCGGGAGGCCGCCACGCCGCGGATCCCGCTGGCCCTGAAGATCCTCATCGCCGGTGGCTTCGGGGCCGGCAAGACGACGCTGGTGAGCGCGTTGAGCGAGGTCCGGCCGTTGCAGACCGAGGAGGTGCTGACCGGCGCCGGGATCGGCACTGACGACGTCTCCGGGGTGGAGGAGAAGTCCACCACCACGGTGGCGATGGACTTCGGCCGGATCACCATCAACGACGACCTGCAGGTCTACCTCTTCGGCACCCCGGGACAGGACCGGTTCTGGTTCCTCTGGGACGAGCTCGCCTTCGGCGCCCTCGGCGCGGTGGTGCTCGCGGACACCCGACGGCTGGCCGACTGCTTCCCCTCGATCGACTACTTCGAGCAGCGGGGCATCCCGTTCGTGGTGGGGGTGAACTGCTTCGACGGCGCCCGGCGGTTCAGCCTGGCGGCGGTGCGCGACGCGCTGGACCTGGACCCGGACGTGCCGCTGGTGCTCTGCGACGCGCGGGACCGGCAGTCCGGGAAGCTGGTGCTGATCTCGCTGGTCGAGCACGTCGCGCGGCAACGCGGCGAGCCGGTGCCGGTGGGCTGACCCGTCCCGGCCGCCGGCCCGCCGCCCGAACTGGTCGCGGAAAAGACGGCTAACCGGCCGGCCCGCCGGGAAGCCTCTGGTTGGATCGACGGAGGAACGGCGGAAGGTGGGACCGGTGACCGGGCAGGACGCGATCGTCCACATCGGCGGTTACACGGCGGAGATGGGCGGGCGGGCCGAGGGCATCGTCGCCGCCCGCCGGGACCCGGCGTCGGGGGAGCTGACCCCGCTCGGCACGGTGGCGGTCACTCCGTCCCCGTCGTTCCTGGTCCGGCACCCGGCGCTGCCGGTCCTGTACGCGGTCAACGAGCTGGGCGAGGGCCAGGTCAGCGCGTTCCGGACCGGCCCGGACGGCGATCTCGACCCGCTCGGCGTCCGCCCGACCGGCGGGGCCGAGCCGTGCCACCTGGCGGTCACCGCGGACGGGCGGCACCTCGTGGTGGCGAACTACGGCGGCGGCAGCGTGGCCGTCTTCCCGCTCGACCGCGACGGGGTGCCGGGGGAGCGCAGCGACCTGGTCCGGCACGAGGGGCACGGTGCCGACCCGCAGCGGCAGGAGCAGGCGCACTGCCACATGGTCTCGCCCGACCCGGACGGCGGCCCGCTGCTCGCCGTCGACCTGGGCACCGACTCGGTCTACCGGTACGACCTGGACGCCGCCTCCGGCCGGTTGGTGCCCCGGGCGCCGCGGGTGCGGACGCCGGCCGGTACCGGACCGCGCCACCTGGCCCGGCATCCGGACGGGCGGCGCTGCTGGCTGGTCGGCGAGCTGGACGCGACGGTCACCGGCTACGAGCTGACCGCCGACGGCGCGCTGCACCAGCGTGCCCGGGTGGACGCGAGCGGCCGGGCGGGGCACGTGCAGCCCTCCGAGGTGGCCGTCGGCCCGGACGGGCGCTTCCTCTACGTGGGCAACCGCGGGGTGGGCACGGTCGCCGTCTTCGCGGTGGCGGGGGAGGTGCCCGAGCTGGTGGCGGAGGTGGAGACCGGTGGGGAGTGGCCCCGGCACTTCGCCCTCGCGGGGGAGCACCTGTACGTGGCCGACGAGCGAGCCGACATGATCAGGATCTTCCGGGTCGACGTCGCCACGGGGGTGCCGGAGCCGGTCGGTGAGCCGCTCCCGATGGCGAGCCCGACGTGTGTGCGCCCGTGACGGCCCGGTCGCCGAACGCCCGTCCCTTGTGGACCGCCACCACGTCCAATGACTGACCAATCACTCAAAGTAGCGATTTGGCGAGCAACTGTTTCTGCTCCGTAACTTTCGTCCGAACGGTTGTGGCAGTAACCCCACGAGATACGCAAGATGGTCACCGTGTCAGGCCGCCATCGTATGCGTTCAAGCCTCCGTGGGGCAGGTGCCGCCGCGGCGGCCACCGCTCTCGTCGTCGTCGTAGCCGGCTCCTGGTTCGGTTACCAGCAGTTGGCTGGCCCGTCCTGCTCGGGGCGGATCCAGCTGTCCCTCGCGGCCGCGCCGGAGATCGCTCCCGCGGTCAAGGGGGCGGCCGACCAGTGGGTCGCCGACGGAGCGGCGGTCGGTGGGACCTGCATCGCGGTGAACGTCACCTCCGCCGAGTCGGTCGAGGTGGCCGCCGCCGTGGCGAGCAAGCACGGGGCCACCCTCGCCGGCGTCGGGCAGGCCAGCGGCACCGCGGTGACCCCGGACGTCTGGGTGCCGGACTCGTCCACCTGGCTGCTGCGGCTCAAGAGCGGTGGCGCTACCGCCTTCGCCCCGGCAAACGGCGCCTCGATCGCCCGCAGCCCGGTGGTGGTCGCCATGCCCGAGCCGATGGCCACCCGGATCGGCTGGCCGGACAAGAAGGTGACCTGGACCGACCTGCTGGGGGCGGTCACCACCGGCAAGCAGCCGTTGCGGGCCGGCATCGTCGAGCCGACCCAGGACGCGGCGGGCCTGTCCGGGCTGCTCTCGCTGACCGCCGCGGCCAGCGCCACCGGCGCCGCCGGGTCGCCGCAGGCGCAGGAGGCGATGATCGGCGCGCTGCGGGCGCTGGCGACAAACCGTTCCTCGCTCCGGCAGGACCTCCTCGCGCGTTTCCCGCGCTCTACGGATCCCACGGCGATCGCCAACGGGCTGAGCGCCGCGGCGCTCTCCGAGGAGGACGTCATCGCCTACAACAGCACCAAGCCGCCGATCCCGCTGGCCGCGCTCTACCCCGAGCCGTCGCCGATGCCGCTGGACTACCCGTTCGCGGTGCTGCCCGGCATCGAGCCGGCCAAGGCGTCCGCCGCGAAGGTGCTCTTCGAGGTGCTGACCACCTCCGGCTTCAAGAACCGGCTGGCCGCGCAGTCGCTGCGCGCGCCGGACGGCAACTGGGGCGCCGGGTTCAAGGCCCCGCAGGGCGCGCCGAGCCCGGCGAACGGCGGCGCGAGCGCGGTCCCGCCGATCGGCCAGGGCGCCGCGGCCGACCTCGACCCGACGGCCATCCAGACGGCCACCACCACTTGGTCGGTGGCCACCCAGTCCGGCCGCATGCTCTGCGTCATCGACGTCTCCGGCTCCATGAAGGAACCCGTGAAGACCGCCAACGGCGCCACCCGGGAGCAGGTCACGGTGGCGGCCGCCAGCCAGGGGTTGAGCCTGTTCGACGACTCCTGGGCGATCGGCCTCTGGACCTTCTCCACCAACCTGAGCGGGTCCCGGGACTGGACCGAGGTGGTCCCGATCAGGCCGCTGTCGAGCAACCGAGGCGCGATCCAGCGCGGGCTGGGCACGGTCACGCCGTCGCGCGGCGACACCGGTCTCTACGACACCATGCTGGCGGCCTACCAGAAGGTCCAGGAGGACTGGGAGCCGGGCAAGGTCAACTCGGTGGTGCTCTTCACCGACGGAAAGAACGACGACAAGAACGGCATCACCCAGAAGCAGTTGCTCGACAAGCTCAAGCAGCTCCGCGACCCGGAGCAGCCGGTGCAGGTCATCATCATCGGTATCGGTACCGGCGTCAGCCGGACCGAGCTCAAGTCGATCACCGACGTGACCGGCGGCGGCTCCTTCGTCACCGCCGATCCGACCAAGATCGGCGAAATCTTCCTCCAGGCGATCGCGCTGCGCCCGCCGGCGCCGCGCTGACCCGCCGCTCGGCGTACGGGTTCCGCCGCACCGGGAGACCGGTGCGGCGGAAGCCTTCCGGCTCGCACGGGCCGGCGAAAAGTGACGGCAACACGTCCGAATCAATCAGCGTCCACAATTGTCGAGGGAAGATGTCCGGGTGCGGGGAGGGGCGGTGACGTCGGCGACGCTGTTGACCCCCGCCCGGCTGCCGTCGCGGGCCCGGGGTGACCGGTCCGGCCCGGCGACGCGGGCCGCCGAGCGGTCCTACGTCCGTCTCCTCGCCGTGCTGGACACCGCCGTCCTGGCGGTGGCGATCCTCATCGGCTACGCCGGCCGGTTCGGCGACGAGCATCCGGGCGGCTCGGAGATCCCCTACCAGCTGGTCGCGCCCGGTCTGCTGCTGGTCTGGCTGATCTCGCTGCGGACGATGCGGTGCTACGACGACCGAATGCTCGGCTACGGCGCCGACGAGTACCGGCGGGTCAGCTCGGCGAGCCTGCGGCTGGCCGGCGGCATCGCGATCGCCGGCTACATCGCCGACGTCGGGGTCTCCCGGGGCTTCCTGGCCATCTCCTTCGCGGTGGGCACGGTCGGCCTGGTGCTCGCCCGGTTCGGCGCCCGCAAGCGGCTGCACCGGGCCCGGCACCGGGGGGCCGGCTGGTCCCGCAAGGTGCTGGTGGTGGGGGACACCGCGCACGTGCTGGAGCTGGTGCACACCCTGCACCGCGAGCCGTACGCCGGCTACCGGGTGGTGGGCGCCTGCATCCCGGACGCGCTGCTCGCGCCGGTGCCGCAACGGCTCGGCGACGTGCCGGTGGTCGGCTCGTTCCGCGGCATCCCCGAGGCGGCCACCGCCATCGGCGCGGACACCGTGGCGGTCACCGCCTCCGGTGAGCTGACGGCGACCCGGCTGCGCCGGCTCGGCTGGCAGTTGGAGGGCACCGGGGTCGACCTGGTGGTGGCCCCCGCGCTGACCGACGTCGCCGGACCGCGCATCCACACCCGCCCGGTCGCCGGGCTGCCGCTGATCCACGTGGAGGCGCCGGAGTTCCGGGGCGCGCGGAAGCTGGTCAAGGGGCTGGTCGACCGCTCGGTGTCGCTGCTCGCGCTGCTCCTGCTGCTGCCGGCGCTGGTGATGATCGCCCTGGCCATCAAGCTGGACAGCCGGGGGCCGGTGCTGTTCCGCCAGATCCGGGTCGGTCAGGGCGGCAAGGAGTTCGGCGTCTACAAGTTCCGCACCATGGTGGTCAACGCCGACGCCCTGCTGGCCGAGCTGGCCGCGCGCAACGAGACCGACGGCCTGATGTTCAAGATGCGCGACGACCCTCGGGTGACGCGGGTTGGCCGGCTGCTGCGTAAGTGGTCGCTGGACGAGCTGCCCCAGCTGGCCAACGTGCTGCTCGGCCAGATGAGCCTGGTCGGCCCCCGCCCGCCGCTCCCCTCCGAGGTGGCCCGGTACGACGGCGACGTCGCCCGCCGGCTCCTGGTCAAGCCCGGCATCACCGGCCTCTGGCAGGTCAGCGGCCGGTCCGACCTGAGCTGGGAGGACGGCATCCGGCTCGACCTCTACTACGTGGAGAACTGGTCGCTCGCCGCCGACCTGACCATCCTCTGGAAGACGTTCGGCGCGGTGCTGCACAGCCGCGGCGCGTACTGAGCCCGCCGGTCAGGGCTGCGGGCCCAGCCAGTCCAGGCAGACCGCCACCGCGTCGTCGACCAGGTCGCCCGCGACGAAGGCGCGCAGGTCGCCGATCAGCGACCGGACCGCGTCCAGCGGTTCCATCGGCCCGGTGCGCCGGAGGAAGCGGTCCAGCGCGGTCTCGCCGTACCGGAGCTGGTGGGCGGTGGCGTCGACGACCCCGTCGCTGACCACGAAGAGCCGGTCGCCGGGGTGGAGCTGGAACTGCTGCTCCCGGTAGTCGGTGTCCTCGAACATGCCGAGCGGGAACTGCTTCTCCAGGATCTGCTCGGTCACCTCGCCCTCGCGCAGCAGCAACAGCCGCGGCGAGCCCGCGTCGACAACCGTCATCGTCCCGGACGCCAGGTGCAGCTCCAGCAGCAGCGCGGAGAGGTGCTGCTCGCCCCGGTGCATCGCGTAGATCGCCTGGTCGGTCAGGGCGGCCTGGTCGGCCAGGGCCAGCTCGGCCCGGCGGGCGTTGCGCAGCGCGTGGATGGCCAGCGAGGTGAGCATGGAGGCCTCCACCCCCTCACCGGAGCCGTTGATCACGGCGAGCCAGAGCCGGCGGCTGTCGTCGGACCAGTCGAAGCTGTCCCCCCGCACGGCGTACGCCGGCTCGAGTTGCCCGGCGAGCCGGAACGACGGGCGGAGCCGGCTCCGGCCGGGCAGCAGCTCCCACTGGATCTCGGCGGCCAGCGTCAGCCGGCGGTCGCGTCGGGCGGTCACGTACGCGTCGGTGGTGGGGGTGACGGCGGCCAGCTCGTGGCCGAGCGCGGTGGCGATCGCGTCCAGCTCCCGGAGGGCGGCCGGGTCGTCCGGCATCGGCGTGAGCCGGAGCACCCCGCGCCGCTCACCGCGCATCCCGACCGGGAACCAGCCGGTGTCCTCCGAGACGATCGGCTCCTGGTGGTCGAAGCAGCGCCAGGCGGGGTGACCGGGGCCGGTGATCCCCTCGCCGCCGTCCAGCGGCAGCAGCACCGCCAACCGGTAGTCGACCTGGTAGAGCTCGGTGCGCGTGATGCCGTACGACCGCTCCAGCTCGGCGGCGAGCCGATCGAGAAGCAGGTCCGCCGGCGCCGCGGCGAGGGTCCGGCGCGCCCGATCCTCCGGTCCACTCATCTTTGCTCCTTTGCACAGGTCGTCGGCCTGGTATGCCGGGTAGTCTCGGGCCCACCATGGCCGAAGAACGCGGTCCGCACGGACCTGAAGCGAGTATGGCCGCCGCCCTGGACGAGGCGGCGGGCACCCTGCTGGCTGTCTGGGAGGCGGCGCGGGAGCGGACGACGAGTCGGCTCTCCGGCGCCCAGTTACGCGCGGTCATGGTCGTCGAGCAGTACGACGGGATCAACCTGCGCCGCCTCGCCACGCTGACGGACATGCTGCTCTCCTCGGCCAGCCGGCTCTGCGACCGCCTGGTGGCGGCCGGAATGCTGGAGCGGGAGCCGGGCCGGTACGACCGGCGGGAGATCTCGCTGCACCTCACCCCGGCGGCGACCCGGCTCCTCGCCGAGCTGCGGGCCGACCGGCGCTACCGGCTGGACCGGATCATGGCCGAGATGAGCGCGGAGGGGCGCGCGGCGCTGCTGCGCGGCATGCGCGAGTTCGACGAGGCCGCGCGCCGGGGCGAGGCGGCGGCGGACGCCTGGTCGGTCCTCCAGCCCGCCTACGAACGGGTCGCCGAGTCGCCGGGCGAGGCTGGGCGGAGCGCGCTGCCGGCCGCGTCGGGCGAGACCCCGCCCGGCGAACCGCCGGTGGCCCGTACCGCCTGAGCCGCGGGGCCGGTCAGCCGCGATCAGGTCCACCGGCCGGTCCGCCACGGTGTCCGACCGGTCCCGGGGGCGCGTCAGGCCGGCGTCGGCGCCACGGCCAGCATGGCGATGTCGTCGTGGACCTGCCCGTCGAGCCACTCGTCGACCAGGCGGAGCAGCCGGTCCACCAGCGCGGCCGGCGGCAGGCCGGCCCCGGCGGCCAGCGCCTGGCGGAGCCGGGCGTCGCCGAACATCTCCAGCTCGGTGGGGCCGCCCCGGGCCTCGGTCACCCCGTCGGTGTACGCCAGCAGCAGGTCGCCCGCGGCGAGTCTTACCTGGGCCTCGCCGAAGCGGGCGGCGGCCAGCGCGCCGACCGGCATCCCGCCCACGGCGACCGGCTTGACCGTGCCGCCGGCGCGGACGACCAGCGGGGCGGGATGGCCGCCGCCGGCCACCCGGACCAGCAGCCCGCCGTCCGGCTCGCGGGTGAGGGTGCCCAGCAGGAGGGTGGTGAACTGGGCCCGGCGGGCCGCCTCCGGCGCGTCCAGGAGCGCCCGGTTGAGCAGCCCCATGAGCTCCAGTGGGCGCTGCTCGACCAGGCGCAGCGTCTGCAGCGACTGGCGTACCCGGCCGGTCAGCACGGCCGCCCCGACCCCCTTGCCGCAGACGTCGCCGAGGGCGAAGAGCGCGCCCGGCCCGGTGGGGAAGAGGTCGTAGAAGTCACCGCCGATGCGCAGGCGGTCGCCGGCCGCCCGGTAGCCGCCGGCCAGGGTCATGCCGGCCACCGGCGGCAGCTCCGGCGGGAGGAGGCTGTTCTGCAGGACGCGGGACAGGTGAGCCTGCTCGCCGTAGAGCTCGGCGGTGGCCAGCGCCGCGCCCGCGCGGGCGGCGAACTCGCGGGCCAGCTCGACCTCCCGCTGCGCGAAGCCGGACCGGTCGGCGCGGCGGACCAGGATCAGCGCCCCGGCCGGCCCGCCGGCGCCGCGCATCGGGCTGATCAGCAGCGTGCCGGGCCGGCCGAAGCCCTCGGGAAGCACGCCGGCCAGGTCGGCCAGCTCGGCGTCGAGCCAGGGATCGGGCTCGCCGGCCTCGTCGTCGAACGCCTCGATGAGGCCGGGCACGGCCATCCCCCGGCCGCCGACGCCGATGGCCGGCGCGGGGTCGCCCGCGGCGTACCGGATCCAGTGCGGCCGGTCCTCGGCCGGGGGCGGCGGGCGGTGCACGACCACGGCGGCGTCGGCCAGGTAGGGGATCGGCAGGGTGACGGCGGCCCGCAGGGTCTGCTCCCGGTCCAGGGAGAGCCCGAGCCGGCTGCCGGCCTGGGCGAGGAACGCGGTGCGGGACCGCTCGGCCAGCAGCGCGTCGGCGCGGGCCTGCTCCTCGGTGACGTCCCGCACGTACCAGCCGCAGCGCCCGCCGGCCAGGCCGCGGCGGAGGCCGTGCAGCCGCCGGCCGTGGTGCTCGGCGTCGAACGTGTCGCCGCCCTCGCGGACGGCCCGGGCCAGTGCGGGCACCGCACAGCGGGCCAGGTCCACGCCGGGGGAGAGCTCGGGGAGGAACGCGCCGGCCATCGCGTTGACCAGGGTCACCACCCCGGCCTGGTCGGTGGTCACGACCGCCTCGGCGAGCCCGTCGAGCAGCTCACGGGCGAGGCGGGAGTCGGCCGGCAGCGCGTTCTGGGCGGTCCGGTGGACCCGGGGTCGGGCAGCCTGACCGCTGGCCGCCCCGGCGACACCGCCCCGGCGGGACGTCGTCACCGCAGGTCGCCGGGCGCCCCGGTGGGTCCACCTCTGCGCATGCTGTCGGTGCACTCCTCGGTCGCCGGCCGGTTGCCTGCGGCCCAGCGTACCGAGCAGGGCCGCCGCTCGCCCACGGAGGAAGGCGGGTCAGCCGGATCGCGCCAGCCAGCCGACCGGGCGGTCGACGATGCGGCGGACCACCGACGCGGCGCCACCGACGGCCGCGGACTGCGGGCCGAGCGCCGCCGGTCGGACCGTGATCGGTGACCACGCGGCGGTCAGCACCCGCCGGGAGACCTCCGCGACCACCGGTGGGCAGAGCCACGGAGCCAGTGGCGCGTATCCGCCGCCGAGCACCACGGTGTCCAGATCCAGCAGGTTCACCACGCCCGCCACGGCCACGCCGAGGGCGGTGCCGGCGTCCGCCAGGGCGGTCAGGGTGGCCGGGTCACCGGCCCGGGCGAGGTCGGCCAGCCGGGTCGCGGCGGTGTCGGCGGGCAGCTCCGCCCCGGCCAGCCCGGCGGCGGCGAGGATGGCCTCCTGGCCCGCGTACCGCTCCAGGCAGCCCTGGCCGCCGCAGCGGCAGGGCCGGCCGCGCGGGTCCACCGGCAGGTGACCGATCTCGCCGCTCCACCCGCGCGCGCCGCGGTAGAGGACCCCGTCGAGCACGATCCCGGCGCCGATGCCGATCTCGCCGGTGACGTGCAGGAAGCTGGCCGACCCGGGCGGGCCGGCGTGCAGCTCACCGAGGGCGGCCAGGTTGGCCTCGTTGTCGACCACCAGCGGCGGGATCCCGTCCACCGGCTCGGCCAGCCGATGCCCGGCGAGCAGCCGGGGGACGTCCACGTCCCGCCAGCCGAGGTTGGGCGCGAGGCGGACCAGGCCGCCGTCGCCGACCAGGCCGGGCACGGCGAGCGTCGCGCCGGCCAGGGTCAGCCCGGCGCGGACGGCCGCGGTCCGGGCCTCCGCGGCGAGCGCGGCCAGCCGGGCCAGCGCGTCGGCGGGGGAGACCGGGCGCAGGTCGGCCCGCCGCACCGCGTGGTGGCGTACCGCGCCGGTCAGGTCGACCACGCAGGCGGCCAGGTAGTCGACGTTGATCTCCAGCCCGAGCCCGGCCGGGCCGTCCCCGGACAGCACCAGGCCGCGGGCGGGCCGCCCGGCCCCGGTACGCGGCGCGGGCTCCGCCTCGGCGACCAGCCGGCCGGCGATCAGGTCGTCGACCACGGCCGAGACGGTGGCCCGGGTCAGCCCGGTCCCGGCGGCGATCTCGGCGCGGGACGGCGGTCGGTCGGCGGCGGCGATCCGCCGGAGCACCACGGCGAGGTTGAGCTCGCGGAGGCTGCCCTGCCGGACCGCCCCGGTGCTGGCGCTGGTCACCCCTTGACACTGCCACATCGCCGCCATTTAATTCAACCACTGAACAAATTTGGCGACGACACCACCGGAGGTCTGCCATGGCGCCCCGTCCCACCCCCGCCGACAAGTTCTCCTTCGGTCTCTGGACGGTGGGCTGGCAGGCCCGTGACCCGTTCGGCGACGCGACCCGGCCCGCGCTGGACGCCGTCGAGGCGGTCCACCGGCTCGCCGAGCTCGGCGCGTACGGGATCACCTTCCACGACGACGACCTGATCCCCTTCGGGGCGGACGCCGCCACCCGCGACGCCCACCTGACCCGGTTCCGCAAGGCCCTCGACGAGACCGGCCTGGTCGTCCCGATGGTCACCACCAACCTCTTCACCCACCCGGTCTTCAAGGACGGCGGCTTCACCAGCAACGACCGCGACGTCCGCCGCTACGCCCTGCGCAAGGTGCTGCGCAACGTCGACCTCGCCGCCGAGCTGGGCGCCCGCACCTTCGTGATGTGGGGCGGCCGGGAGGGCGCCGAGTACGACCTGGCCAAGGACATCCGCGCCGCGCTGGACCGCTACCGGGAGGCCGTCGACCTGCTCTGCCAGTACGTCGTCGACCAGGGCTACGACCTGCGCTTCGCCATCGAGCCCAAGCCGAACGAGCCGCGCGGCGACATCCTGCTCCCCACCGTCGGCCACGCGCTGGCGTTCATCTCCACCCTGGCCCGCCCCGAGCTGGTCGGGCTGAACCCCGAGGTCGGGCACGAGCAGATGGCCGGGCTGAACTTCGCGCACGGCATCGCCCAGGCGCTCTGGCAGGGCAAACTCTTCCACATCGACCTCAACGGCCAGCGAGGCATCAAGTACGACCAGGACCTGGTCTTCGGCCACGGCGACCTGCTCAACTCGTTCGCCCTGGTCGACCTGCTCGAGCACGGCGGCCCGAACGGCGGCCCCGGGTACGACGGGCCCCGGCACTTCGACTACAAGCCCTCCCGCACCGAGGACATGACCGGGGTGTGGGCGTCGGCGGAGGCGAACATGCGGACCTACCTGCTGCTCAAGGAGCGGGCCGCGGCGTTCCGGGCCGACCCGGAGGTGGCCGAGGCCCTGGCGGCCAGCAAGGTCACCGACCTGGCCACCCCGACCCTCAACGCCGGCGAGGGCTACGCCGAGCTGCTCGCCGACCGGTCCGCGTTCGAGGAGTTCGACCCGGAGGCGGCCGGCGCGAAGGGCTTCGGCTTCGTCCGGCTCAACCAGCTCGCCGTCGAGCACCTGCTCGGCGCGCGCTGAGGCGGCCCGCCATGCCGCTCGTCGCCGGCATCGACTCGTCCACCCAGTCCTGCAAGGTGGTGATCCGGGACGCGGAGACCGGCGCGCTGGTCCGGCAGGGCCGCGCGCCGCACCCCGAGGGCACCGAGGTCGACCCGCTCGCCTGGTGGGACGCCCTGCTCGCGGCCGTCGCCGAGGCCGGCGGGCTGGCCGACGTGGCCGCCGTCGCGGTCGGCGGCCAGCAGCACGGCATGGTCTGTCTGGACGAGTCGGGGCAGGTGGTCCGTCCGGCGCTGCTGTGGAACGACACCCGTTCCGCCGACGCCGCCCGCGAGCTGGTCGAGGAGGCCGGCGGCGGGGAGGCGGGCCGCCGGTTCTGGGCCGAGGCGACCGGCTCGGTGCCGGTGGCCAGCTTCACCGCCACCAAGCTGCGCTGGCTGGCCCGGCACGAGCCGGCGAACGCCGACCGGGTGGCCGCCGTCTGCCTGCCGCACGACTGGCTCACCTGGCGGCTGGCCGGCGCCCCCGGCCTGGCGGCGCTGCGCACCGACCGGGGTGACGCCAGCGGCACTGGCTACTGGTCGCCCCGGACCGGGGAGTACCGCCTCGACCTGCTGGAACGCGCCTTCGGGCGGCGGGTCGAGGTGCCCGTCGTGCTCGGTCCGGGCGAGGTGGCCGGCTACCTCGACCCGGCGGCCCTCGGCGGCGGCCCGAGCGGCACCGGCCCGGCCGACGGTGCGGGGTCCGGTGCCGTCGGCCGGGTCCTGCTCGGCCCGGGCACCGGGGACAACGCCGCCGCCGCGCTGGGCGCCGGGGCCGGCCCGGGGGACGTGGTCGTCTCGATCGGCACCTCGGGCACCGTCTTCGCGGTGGCCGACGGTCCCGCCGCCGACCCGACCGGGGCGGTGGCCGGCTTCGCCGACGCCACCGGCCGGTTCCTGCCGCTGGTCTGCACGCTCAACGCGGCCCGGGTGCTGGACTCCGCCGCGACCCTGCTCGGGGTCGGCCTCGACGAGCTGAGCGAGCTGGCCCTGGCGGCCCCGCCCGGCGCGGACGGGCTGGTCATGGTGCCGTACCTCGAGGGGGAGCGGACCCCGGACCGGCCCACCGCCACCGGCGCCCTGCACGGCCTCACCCTGGGCACCTCGACCCCGGCCCACCTGGCCCGGGCCGCCGTCGAGGGCATGCTCTGCGCCCTGGCCGACGGTCTCGACGCGCTGGTCGCGCAGGGCGCCCGCGCCGACCGGATCATCCTGGTCGGCGGCGGGGCCAGGTCCGCCGCCGTGCGACGGATCGCCCCGGAGGTCTTCGGCCGCCCCGTGGTCGTGCCGCCGCCCGGGGAGTATGTCGCCGACGGGGCGGCCCGCCAGGCCGCCTGGGTCGCCCTGGGCGGGGAGGCGCCGCCCACCTGGTCGGTCGGCCAGACCGAGGAGTACGCGGCGGACGACGGCTCCAGGTCGCGGCGCGGCGTCAGCCGCGCCGAGCTGGAGTCGTCGCCCGTCCCCACTGTCCGCGAACGCTACGCCCGGGCCCGCGAGCTGGTGGTGGACCGGCAGGCCGGCGGGTAAACGGCTGTACGGGCGGTGCCCGCACTCGCGATCATGGAGGGATGCGCACCGCCCCCGCCGGCCCCGCCCTGCCCTCGGTCCTCCAGTACGACGATTCGGACACCCCCTGCGACGTGATCGACGCGCTGGCCCTGGCCGACTTCGTCACGGGCCGGCATCCGTGGGCGCGGACCGTACGGCTGTCCCGGCTGCGGCGGGACGCGGCGCTGACTCCCGCCGACGCGCGGGTGCTGCGGACCGCCGTCGAACATCGGCAGCGGTACCGGCTGCTCGCCGGGGAGGGCTGGACCGCGCGGGTGGTGACCTGGAACGGCCGGTCCGGCGAGGTGACGGTGACCGCGGTGAGCGACGAGGTCGGCCAGGCGGCGCTGGACCGGATCGTGGACGGCGCCGCCGAACCCGATGACCCGGACACCGGGCGGATCGGGTTCTGGCACCACGATCCCCGACGCGGTGCCCAACGGGACGTGCGGTCGATCGTGGCGCCGGAGTGGACGGCGATCCGGAGCAACTACGCCGCGCAGGCGGGTGCCGCTCTGGATCGACTGATGGGCGTCACGCCGGAGGACATCTTGGGCCGGTTGGTGCTGCTGCACGGCGCACCGGGCACCGGCAAGACCACCGCGCTGCGCGCGCTCGCCCGGCAGTGGCGCGACTGGTGCCAGGTCGACGCCGTCCTCGATCCGGACGTGCTCTTCGCCGACGCGGCGTACCTCTCCGAGATCGCGGTGGGGGACGACGACGAGGAGGGTGGCGCGGGACGCCGCTGGCGGCTGCTGATCCTGGAGGACTGCGACGAGCTGATCCGGGGCGAGGCCAAGCAGGCGGCCGGACAGGCGCTGTCCCGGCTGCTCAACCTCACCGACGGGCTGCTTGGCCAGGGCCGCGAGGTGCTGGTGGCGATCACCACCAACGAGGACCTGGCCCGGCTGCACCCGGCCGTTACGCGGCCCGGCCGCTGCCTGGCCCGGATCGAGGTCGGCCCGCTGTCGTACGGGGAGGCGACCGACTGGCTCGGCACCTCGGCGGGCGTCCCGGCGCAGGGCGCCACTCTGGCGGAGCTCTACGCGCTGCGTGCCGGCACCGTCCCGGCCGGGGCCGTGCCGGTCGAGATCGGCGGTTACCTCTGAAGCGGGGTCGTCATCCGGCCGTGATCTGTACCTGATTTGCTGCCGGGCATGAGCGGCACCAGGATCTCCAGGCGCGGGAACGCGGCCCACCGGTGGTACAGCGTCGTGGTGTTCGTGGTGCTCGCCTCGCTGGACAACGTGGCGATCGGGCTGGTCCCGCCGCTGTACGGGCCGATCTCCGGCGCGCTGGGCGTGTCGCAGCGGATGCTCGGCCTGGTCACCGCGGTGAGCTTCCTGGTCAGCGCGGTCGCCGCCGTCGCCTGGGCGTACGTGGGCGACCGGACCGACCGCAAGCCGCTGCTCATGGTCGGCACCCTGATCTGGGCGGCCGGCACCGGGGGCAGCGCGCTCGCCCAGAACTACCCGACGTTCCTGGTCGCCCAGCTGGTCGCGGCGGTCGGGCTGGGCGCGGTCGGCTCGGTCGGCTTCTCGGTGGTCACCGACCTGATCTCGCCCCGGCGCCGGGGGCTGGTGATGAGCTTCTGGGGGTTGTCGCAGGGCGTCGGCACCCTCGCCGGCACGCTCACCGGCGGCATCCTCGGCGCCACCGAGTGGCGGCGGCCGTTCCTGGTGCTCACCGTGGTCGGCCTCGCCGCCACCGTGGCCTACCTGTTCACGTACGACATCCGGCGCGGGCAGAGCGAACCGGAGCTGGCCGCGGCGCTCGACGCGGGCGGCGAGTACGACTACCGGATCAGCCGGGCGGACCTGCCCCGGATCCTGGCCCGGCGGACCAACCGCTGGCTGATCCTCCAGGGCCTGACCGCACAGGCGGCGTTCGGCTCGCTGGTCTGGCTGCCCGTGCTGTTCGCCCAGCGGGCCGAGGCGCAGGGCTACTCGGCGGCCACCGCGGTCGTGGTGGGCAGCGTCTTCGCCACCCTGTTCCAGCTCGGCGGGGTGCTCTCCATCGTGGGCGGCCTGGTCGGCGACGCGCTCCAGCGGCGTACGCCGAGCGGCCGGGCACTGGTCGCGGCGGCGGGCATCCTCGCGGCCGTGCCCTTCTACCTGGTCCTGTTCCTGGTGCCGATCCGGATCGACGTGCCGGACGGCGGCAGCTCCGGCGCGGTGGTCGGCGCGGTGCTGGCCAGCGTGGTCACCGAGCCGACCGTCGGGCTGAGCCTGCTCACCGCCGTGCTGGCGCTGGCGCTCACCTCGGCGAACTCGCCCAACTGGTTCGCGCTGATCGCCGACGTCAACCCGCCCGAGCACCGGGGCACCGTCTACAGCCTGGGCAACCTGGTCAACGGGGTCGGCCGGGCGGCCGGCAACGGGCTGGTCGGGGCGGCCTTCCAGGGGCTGCGGGCGGCCTTCCCGCCGCCGTTGAACTACGCCGTCGGGCTGGCCGTGTTCCAGCTCTTCTTCATCCCGACCGGGCTGATGTACTGGCTCGCCGCCCGTACCTCACCCGGCGACATCGAGTCGGTCCACGACCTCCTGCACACCCGCGCCGACCGCCTGTAGGGAAGGGCCCCCGGTCAACGCCTCGCGCGGTACCGGGGGCCTCCTGAACCGTCAGACGCGGTACCAGACGGTGACGTCCGTCGGGACGGCATTGTCGTCGTCGAGCGGGGCGCTGGCGGCCAGCACCTTGGCGCCGACCGGCAGCGGCACCGGCTCGGCGCCGAAGTTGGTCAGCACGATGAGCCCCCGGTTGCTGAAGATGAGCACCTCGTCGCCGGAGGAGTGCCAGCGCAGCGGGCCGCGGGCGAGGCCGTGCTCACGGCGCAGCCGCAGCGCCGTCCGGTACAGCTCGTACGTCGAGCCCGGCACGTCGCGCTGCCGGTCGAGCGCGTACTCGGCCCAGCTCGGGGGCTGGGGGAGCCAGCTCGCGTCGGTCGGCCCGAAGCCGTACGACGGGGCGTCGGCCTCCCACGGGATCGGCACCCGGCAGCCGTCCCGGCCGCGCTGGGTGTGCCCGCTGCGCTCCCAGGTCGGGTCCTGCCGGGCCTCGTCGGGGAGCGTGGTGTGCTCCGGCAGCCCCAGCTCCTCGCCCTGGTAGAGGTACGCCGAGCCGGGCAGGGCGAGCATCAGCAGGCTGGCCGCCCGGGCCCGGCGCAGGCCGAGCGCGGCGTCCGGCTGCGGGTCGCCGATGCCGATGCCGTTCGGCCGGCCACCGCTGATCGGCAGGCCGAGCCGGGAGGCGTGCCGGACGACGTCGTGGTTGGAGAGCACCCAGGTGGTGGGGGCGCCGACCGAGTCGGTGGCCTCCAGGGAGCGGGTGATCACCGCGTACTGGGCCGGGGCGGTCCAGGCGGCGAGCAGGTACTCGAAGTTGAACGCCTGGTGCATCTCGTCCGGGCGCACGTAGCGGGCCAGCCGCTCGGCCGGCTCGACCCACGCCTCGGCGACCAGGATCCGCTCGCTGTCGTACGAGTCGAGCAGCCGCCGCCACTCCCGGTAGATCTCGTGCACGCCGTCCTGGTCCCACATCGGCGGGCGCGGCTTGTCGATCTCCGCGCCGGAGAGAATCTCCGGTTGCTCCTGCCAGTCGGCCAGGTCGGCCTGCTTGATCAGGCCGTGCGCCACGTCCACCCGGAAGCCGTCGACGCCCCGGTCCAGCCAGAACCGGAGGATGTCCAGGAACTCGGCGCGGACCTCGGGGTTGCCCCAGTTGAGGTCGGGCTGGCCGGGGTCGAAGAGGTGCAGGTACCACTGGCCGTCCGGCAGCCGGGTCCAGGCGGGACCGCCGAAGACGCTCTGCCAGTCGTTCGGCGGCTCGGCGCCCTGCGGCCCCTTGCCGTCCCGGAAGACGTAGCGCTGCCGCTCCGGGCTGCCCGGCGCGGCCGGTAGCGCGGCCTGGAACCAGCGGTGCTGCGAGGAGGTGTGGTTGGGCACCAGGTCGACGATCACCTTCAGCCCGCGCGACTTGGCCTCGGCGATCATCTTGTCGGCGTCGCCGAGGGTGCCGAAGAGCGGGTCCACATCCCGGTAGTCGGCCACGTCGTACCCGGCGTCGGCCTGCGGCGACGGGTAGAACGGCGACAGCCAGACCGCGTCGACGCCCAGCTCGGCGAGGTGGCCGAGGCGGGCGGTGATGCCGGGAAGGTCGCCGATGCCGTCGCCGTTCGAGTCGGCGAACGAACGCGGGTAGATCTGGTAGATGACAGCCTCGGTCCACCAGCCGGTGGCCGGGACGACGGCCGGTTCCTGCTGCGTAGCGTCGGTGTTCAGAGCCTTCTCCCCTGTGTCGTGCGGTGGCCGTGCGGCCGTTCCCCGGCCGTCGCGGGACGGCCGGATCCGTTCAGTGTGCCCGCGGCGGCGCGGTCGACTCCCGCACCACCAGCCGAGTGGGCAGGATCACCGGCCGCGTCGGCGTGTCGCGGCCGGTTTTCGCGCCGGCCTGCGAGGGCACCAGCCCGGCGTACGGGTCGGCGGCGCGTACGCCGAGCGGGTCGAGCAGGATCCGGGCGGCGAGCAGGCCCTGCTCCGCCGCGGGTTGGGCGATGGTGCTCAGCCCGAGCGCCCCGGCGAGGTAGTGGTCGTCGACGCCGATCACGCTGACGTCCTGCGGTACCCGCAGCCCGGCGTCGCGCAGCGCGGTCATCGCGCCCATCGCCATCTCGTCGCAGGCGGCGAAGATCGCGGTCGGCAGCTCGCCGCGGGCCAGCAGCTCGGTGGCGGCCCGGGTGCCGCCGTCGATGGTGAACTGCGACTCGATGTCCAGGGTCGGGTCGGGCCGGATCCCGGCGGCCCGCAGTGCCTCCTGGTAGCCGCGGCGGCGGTCCAGGTGCGTGGTGAAGGCGAGCTCGTCGTCCGGGTCGCCGGAGATGTGCGCGATCCGGGTGTGGCCGAGGTCGAGCAGGTGCCGGGTGGCGCTGCGGCCCGCCGCCACGTCGTCGATGCGTACGCAGGGCCAGCCGGGAACGCCGCTGCCCGAGCTGATCGTCACGCCGGGCAGGTCCAGCTTGGTCAGCGCGGTCACGTCGGCCGGGCGCAGCGGGGTGGCGACCAGGATGATCGCGTCCACCCGCTTGTGCAGGTCGGCCGTCCGTAGCACCCGCCGCCGCGTCTGCTCCCGACCGCCGAGGTTGTAGAGCAGCAGGTCGTAGCCGTTCTCGTGGAGATGGTCCTCGACCGCCTCGACCACCGTCGCGAAGAACCAGCGGGTGATCCGGGGGACCACCACGGCCACGGTGCCGGTCTTCCCGCCGGCCAGTCGGGACGCGCTCGGCGAGACGGCGTACTGGAGCTGCTCGGCGGCGGCGAGCACCCGGTGCCGGGTGGCGGCCGAGACCGTCGGGAGGCCGCGCAGCGCCCGGGAGACGGTGGCCGTGGAGACCCCGGCCAGGCGGGCGACGTCGTCAATCTTGGTCATCATTGTTCCCCGCTCCGGCCCGCGCCCCGCCGCCGCCGGGGTCGGCGGCGGCGGAGCAGCGGGTCAGCCCTTGACGCTGCCGGCGAGCAGGCCCCGCACGAAGTAGCGCTGGAGGGACAGGAACACGATCAGCGGTACCACGATCGACACGAACGCACCGGAGGTCAGCCGCTGCCACTCGTTGCCCCGGGTGCCGGCCATCTCGGCGAGCCGGACGGTCAGCGGGGCGGTCTCGTTGCCGCCACCCGCGAAGATGAGCGCGACCAGCAGGTCGTTCCAGACCCAGAGGAACTGGAAGATGCCGAACGCGGCCAGGGCGGGCGTGATCAGCGGCAGCACGATGGTGCGGAAGATCTTCGGGTGCGTGGCCCCGTCGACCCGGGCCGCCTCCATCAGGTCCGACGGCAGCTGCGAGATGAAGTTGTGCAGCAGGAACACGGCGAACGGGAGGGCGAAACAGGTGTGCGCGAACCACACCTGCGCGAACTTCTGCTCGTCGACGAGATCCCAGGCCGGGAGCACCTGGACACCGGCGACGGTGACGCCGGTGGAGAAGAACTTCAGCAGCGGCACCAGGGCCATCTGCAGCGGAACGATCTGCAACGCGAAGATCGCGATGTAGAGCCAGTCCCGCCCCTTGAAGTTGATCCAGGCCAGCGCGTACGCGGCCAGCGCCGCGAACGCCGTCGGGAAGAGCACCGACGGGATGGTGATCGCCAGGGAGTTGATGAAGTAGCTGGCGAGCTGACCCGACGAGGAGGACGTGCTGAAGAGGACCTGCTGGTAGTTCTCCAGCGTGAACTGCGGGTCGGTGAAGAACGTCCACCAGCCGGTGGTCTTGATCTGGTCCTCGGGCCGGAACGAGGAGATGAACAGGCCGAAGGTCGGAACCGTCCAGAGCAGCGCGATGACGATCGAGACCAGCGTGGCGGTCCGGCTGTTCAGGCGCTTGCGGACCCGGCCGATCCGGGTGGTCTTCCCGGTTGCCTGGACGCCGGCTCCGACGGTGGGCGTGGCGGTGGTCATCTCAGCCCTCCCGCTGCTGACGCAGGTTGCGGATCTGGTAGATCACGATCGGGATGACCAGGACGAAGAGGAAGACCGCGAGGGCGGAACCCTGCCCGTTCTGGCCGTACCGGAACGCCTGGTTGTACATCTCGTTCGCGATCACGCTGGTGTCGTAGTTGCCGTTGGTGGCGGTCCGGACGATGTCGAAGACCTTGAGCGTGGCGATGGAGAGCGTGACCACCACCACGATCAGCGCCGGCCGGATGCTCGGCAGGGTGATCTGCCAGAACATCTGCCACGGGCTCACCCCGTCCAGCCGGGCCGCCTCGACGATGTCCGCCGGGATGGCCTTGATCGCGGCCGAGAGCACCACCATCGCGAAACCGGCCTGGATCCAGACCATGATCACGATGAGCAGGAAGGTGTTCAGGGGCGATTCGAGCAGCCACTGCTTCGGCTCGCCGCCGAGGCTGACCACCATCTGGTTGAGCAGACCGATCTGCTCCTCACCGTCGCCGCGGTAGGCGTAGACGAACTTCCAGATGATGCTGGCGCCGACGAACGAGATCGCCATTGGCAGGAAGATCAGGGACTTGGCGAGCGCCTCGAGCCGGGCCCGGTCCACCATCACGGCGTAGATCAGGCCGAACGTGGTGGCGACCAGCGGCACCAGGAGCACCCAGATCAGGGTGTTGGTCAGCACCTGGACGATCGCGCCGTCGGAGAACATCCAGCCGTAGTTGCGCAGTCCGACCCAGTTGTTGCTGCCGGAATCCATGAAGGAGAGCAGCGTGGTGCGGATCGCGGGCACCACCAGCCCGACGAGGAGGAACAGCAGCGTCGGCAGCAGGAAGAAGAGCGCGAACAGCCCCTCACGCGGCTTGCGCCGGCGGGGCAGCGGGGCGCCGCTCGTCGCGGCGGCGACCAGCTTCGCCTCCCGGCGGCGGGCGAACCAGGCCGGCACCACGTCGAGGAGCAGGAGCAGCCCGCCCACCACCGCGACGAAAGCGATCAGCCCGTACATCAGCATGAGGAACTTCGGCTGTTCCTCCGCGAAGTCGAACTCCATCGACCCTCCCAGGGGTTGGATCGAGCGGTGGTCCGGCCCGCGGGCGCGGACCGGACCACCGGCTCAGATCACTTCGGCCAGCTGCTCTCGATGCCGTTCAGGACCGTGGTGGTGTCCTTGCCGTTGATCCAGTCGACCATGCCCTTCCAGAAGGTGCCCGCGCCGACCGCGGCCGGCATCAGGTCCGAGCCGTCGAAGCGGAAGACGGTCTTCGGGTCCTGCAGGATCTGGACGGAGAGCTTGTCCACCGGGTTGGGCACGTTGTTGATGTCGAGCTTCTTGTTCGCCGACAGCCAGTCGCCGATCTTGGCGCGGCTGTTGACGTACTCGCCGGAGGCCAGGTAGGTCTGCACCGCCTGGACCTCGGGACGGTCGGCGAAGGCCGCGACGAACTCACCGGCACCCAGCACGGGCTTGCCCTTGGCCGGGTCGATGGCCGGGAAGTAGAACGCGAAGACGTCGCCGTCCTCGGCCACCTTGGTGCCCTGCGGCCACTGGTTGGCGTAGAAGGACGCCTGGCGGTGCATGGCGCACTTGCCGGCGGTGATCGGCGTGCCGGCCTCCTGGAAGGAGGTGGTGGCGATGCTCTTCACGCCGCCGAAGCCGCCGTTGACGTACTTCTCGTTCTTGAGGATGGTGCCGGCCTTGTCGACGGCCGCGACGACCTGCGGGTCGTTGAACTTGATGCCGTGGGTGGTCCACTGGTCGTAGACCTCGGGGCCCGCCGTCCGCAGCATCACGTCCTCGATCCAGTCGGTGGCCGGCCAGCCGGTGGCGTCACCGGACTCGATGCCGGCGCACCACGGCTTCGTGCCGCTCGCCGCGATCTTGTCGCTCAGGGCGATCATCTCGTCCCAGGTGGTGGGGACGGTCCAGCCCTTCTCCTTGAAGGTCTTCGGCGAGTACCACACGTACGACTTGACGTTGGAGCCGAGCGGAACGCCGTAGAGCGTGCCGTTGACGGTGCTGTACTTCAGCCAGTCGGGGGTGAAGTTCTGCTCCGCCAGCGCCTTGGTGTCGGCGCCGACCGGCTTGAGCTTGCCCGCGTCGGCGAACCGCTTGAGCAGGCCCGGCTGCGGGATGAAGGCCAGGTCGGGGGCGTTGCCGCCATCCACCCGGACGCCGATCTGGGCCTCGAACTCGCCCGAGCCCTCGTGGTCGATGTCGATGCCGGTGCAGTCCTCGAACTGCTTCCAGGACTGGTCCAGGCGGTCGGCCTCGATGTCCCGGATCGACGAGTAGATCGTGACCTTCTTGCCGTCGTGGCCCTGGTACTTCTCGTATGCGGCGCACTCCGCGGAGCTCGCCTTGCCGCTCTTCTTGTCGTTGCCCGTGCCGCAGGCGGTGACGCCGAGCGCCAGGCCCAGCACGCCGGCGATCGCGAGAGCCTGGCGCGATCTGGCAAACGCCATGCCGATCTCCTTCCTTGCCGGCGCGTGGGGGAAATCGAACCCGCGCCGGTCCGATGGTCGTCCCCACATGTAAGCGCTTGCATCCTCGCTGGTCCACCCCCTGTCGGACACGGCCCGGTAACAATCCGGAAACCCGCTCACCGGCCGTGGACGCGCTCCCACGCTCCGTTCGTTCCGGCGCCGGGAAGGCCCTTCCCATCGATGGAGCTTTCTGTCACCCTGACCCTAGGAAATCGAAAACTTTCAACATAGGAGGTAGTGGATGCGCAAGCGGTGGTTCACCCTGGCGGCCGTGGGCGCGGTCCTCGCGGCCACGCTGGTGCCGGCGACCCCGGCCATGGCGGCTCCGACCTTCAAGGTCCCGTTCCCCTGCAACCAGTCCTGGTCCGGGCAGACCCGGTCCGACCACAGCCCCGCCTACGCCATCGACTTCAACCGGACCGACGACCTCGGCGACCCGGTGGTGGCCAGCGCGCCGGGCACCGTCGACCGGGTGACCGACCTCGGCGGCACCAGCTACGGCAAGTACGTCCGGATCGACCACGGCAACGGCTACACCACCTACTACGCCCATCTGAACGGCTTCAACGTCTCGGTCGGGCAGACCGTCGGCTACGGCAGGGTGATCGGGTACGTCGGCAGCACCGGCGGGTCCACCGGGCCGCACCTGCACTACGAGCAGCGGCTCAACGGCAACGACATCCAGGTCCGGTTCAACGGGGCGCTCGCCCTCTACTGGGGCACCAAGACCTACACGAGCGACAACGGCTGCTCCGGCACGAACACCGGCGAGGGCACGGTGAACACGGCGGGCGCCGCCCTGACCGTCCGCTCCGGCCCCGGCACCGGCTACGCCGCGGTCGGCTCGGTCGCCGACGGCGCGAAGGTGACCATCTACTGCCAGACCACCGGCACCACGGTCACCGGCACCTACGGCACCAGCTCGATCTGGGACCGGATCGGCACCGGCAGGTACGTCTCCGACGCGTACGTCTACACCGGCTACGACGGGTTCATCCCGGGCGTGCCGCGCTGCTGACCGCAGCACGCCGGGGTCGTCGTGCCCGGAGCACCTGTCTGGGAGGACGGAGCTCTCGGGTTCGACGACCCCGGCGGGTCAGGGGTGGTCAGGACATGTCGGTTAACTGAAGATGCTGACGCCACCCGGGCCGACGAGCAGACCGACGATGATGAGGACGATGCCCCACAGGATCTGCCGGCGGAACAGCGCGAGAATGCCGGCGACCACCAGTACGACTGCGAGAATCCACAGAATCAGCTCCATGGCCGCTGAGTACCCGGCCGTCCGATCCGGGAAACCTGCTCCTCACTCCAGATGATCTCCCAGGTGGAAGATGCTGTACGCCTGCTTGATGACGGGGTGGGCGACGTTGCGGACCCGGACCCCACCCGGCGTGGTGCCCCGCTCGGTCCCGTGGTGGGCGTGCCCGTGCAGGGCCAGTGCCGTGGGTGCCGAGTCGATCGCCTGCCCGAGCTGGTAGCAGCCGAGGAACGGATAGATCTCCAGCGGCTCGCCGGCGAGGGTGTCCGGCACCGGGGAGTAGTGGGTCAGCGCCACCAGCAGATCGCACTCCAGCCCGCGCAGCGCCGCGCCGAGCGCGTCCGCGCTCTCGGTGGTGGTGTGGACGAACGCCTTCATCTCCGGCTCGCCGAAGTCGCTGGCGCAGCGCCCGGCGAACCCGCCGCCGAAGCCCTTCACCCCGGCGACGCCGAGCCGCCCGCCGGCACACTCCAGCACGATCCCGGTCCCCTCCAGCACGGTGATGCCGACGTCCTCCAGCACCTTCACCACCTGCGGCACCTCGTCGCACTGATGATCGTGGTTGCCGAGCACGGTGATCACCGGGACGCCCAGGTTGCCGAACTCCTGCGCCACGCAGCGCGCCTCGGACTCGGTGCCGTGCCGGGTCAGGTCGCCGGCGAGCAGCAGCACGTCGGCACAGTCCGGCAGCTCATCCAGCGCCGGCCGGAACCGGCCGACGACGTCCTGGTCCAGGTGCACGTCGCCGACGGCGGCGATCCGGATCACCATCGATCCTCCCTCACGGCAGCTCCTCGACCTGGCTGGGCGCCTGCGTACGGATCACCCCGATGTCGCTGGTGATCGGCTCGTCCGGGAACCGCTCGGCGACCCGGCGCAGGATCTCCTCCCGCCGGTGCGGGCTCTCCACCTCGCCGTAGAGCACCAGGCCGCGCTCGCGGCGGACCACCGTGATGCCCTGTTCGGCGACGGAGGGGTCCTCGGCCAACAGGCGGTGGATCTCCGCCTCCACGTACTCGTCGGGCGGCCCGCCGCCGTGCTGCTCGGTCACGCTGTCTCCCTTCCTCCGGACGCGCCCTCGGGCAGCACGTCCAGCCGGTCGAGCAGCACCAGGAACGCCTCGGCGTACGGCGAGTGCTGCGTCTCCTTCCGTACCCGTTCCCAGTCGATCTGTTCCCGCAGCGAGCGGGCGAGCGGCAGGGCCCGGGCGAAGTCGCAGTAGTGCTGCTCGAAGCTGAGCAGCTTGTGCACCATCAGCTGGCTGGCCGAGAGGACCGGCATGTGGATCGCGTCGACCGGTCGCACGACGGTGTCGGCGAAGGTCTCCTCGGTCACCGGGGTCTCGATCGGCCGGTGGATCAGGTCCACCATCCGCCCCTCGTCGTAGACCTTGACCAGCCAGTCCTCCGGCGGGCGCTCGGCGCGGAAGCCGGACTCGACCAGCGCCTCCAGGGCCCGGTCCACGTCCTGCTCCCGGATCAGGAAGTCGACGTCGTGGTCGCTGGAGTGACCGCCGTGGGCGTAGACGGCAAAGCTCCCGCCGAGCGCGAAGGGGATCTCGGAGTGCTTGAGCACGGCGGCGACCTTCTTCAGGGTGTGCACCAGGCTCTCGTCCCCGCGCTCGGCCATCTGGATCTCCCGTCGTCGTGGGTGGCGGTGGGAATGAAGTTGCGTACCCGGCGTGCCGGTCGGTCACACCTCTTCCCGGCACGGCGGGGCGGGAGGGGGACGGGAACGGACAAATCCCCACGGCGGAGCGCCCGTCGGATAGCCTCGGGAAGGTGGCCAGGTCACTGCGGGTGCGGCGCGGCAGGGCCCGACTGCGCGCCGTCGCCCTGATCGGCATCGACGGATCGGGCAAGACCACCCAGGCTCACCGGCTCGCCGAGGCGCTCACCGCCGCCGGCCAACCCGCCACCTACCACCGCAACGCCGGCGGCCGGCGCTGGCTCGGCCGCCTCGCCCACCGGCTCGGCCGGCCCGACGCCCAACGTCTCGTCGGGCGGGAGGGCCTGCTCGCCGTCGAGTCCGTGCTCCGCTGGCTCGCCATCGCCCTGGCGATGCTGAGCTGCCTGGCGACCGGCCGCACCGCGGTGATGGACCGCTACGCCGCCTGCCAGTACGCCAGCATCCGGGCGCACGGCGGGCAGCGCTGGGAGCGGCTGGCCCGGGCCGGCTACCGCATCTTCCCGGCGCCCCAGGTCACCTTCCTGCTCACCGTGGACCCGGCCGAGGCGTACCGGCGGATCGAGCGGCGCGGCACCGACCACGAGAGCATGAGCTGGCTCACCACCGCCGCCACCGCCTACCGGACGCTGCCCGAGTACGGCAGTTTCGTGGTGGTCGACGCCAGCGGCACGCCCGAGGAGGTGTCCCGCCGAATCCAGGACCACCTCACCGAGTGGCTTCCCGGCGACCCGCCGGCCGAGGGCACCCGCCCGCCCGCGGGCGGCGCCGGCCGGGACGGTCCCGTCCCGGCTCAGGCCCGCCCGTAGACCGGGATGCTCGCCCCGCTGGTCGGCGCGGACTCGTCGGAGGCCAGGAAGCGGATCACCCCGGCGATCTCGGCCGGCGGCACCCAGCGCCCATGGTCGGCATCCGGCTGGGCGGCCCGGTTGGCCGGGGTGTCGATGACGCTGGGCAGCACCGTGTTGCACCGCACGCCGTGCTGCCGGTACTCCACCGCGACCGCGTTGGCGAAGGCGACCACCGCCGCCTTGGCGGTGGCGTAGCCGGCCGCGCGGGCAAAGGGCGCCACCGCCGCCCGCGCCGACACGCAGACCACCGCACCGCCGCCGGCCGCCGTCAGGTGCGGCAGCGCCGCCTGGGTGACCAGGTACGTCGGGCGTAGGTTGATCCGCAGCATCCGGTCGAACTCCTCGACCGGGGTCTCGTGCACCAGCCCGCCGCTGGCGTAGCCACCGACGAGGTTGACCACCGCCCGCAGCGGCGCGGTCGGGTCGGCCGTGGCCGCCTCGACCGCGCGGGCCACTCCGGCGGGTTCCAGCAGATCCGCGACGACGCGGACCGGTCCGGACGTCGCCGGCGTCGTCTCCCCGCCCTTCCGATCGGGTACGACCACCCGCCACCCGGCCTTCAGGAAGGCGGCGGTGACCGCGCCGCCCAGCCCGCCCGTGCCGCCGGTCACCAGCACCGTGCGCTCCACCATGGGCACACGCTAGCGGCCCGGTCCGCTCGTCGGTGGCCCGGGCGCGATCCGGCCCGCTCGACGCCGGCGGCCCTCGTCCGGCGGGTCGGCCCGGCCGTCCGGCGACGCGTGCCGGCCGTCCGGCCGGGGCGCCGTGGACGACGGCCCGTCCGCTGGTGGGCCGGGGTGGCCGAGTCGACCGGACCGGAGGAGGCGGCCGGGCTGCGGGAATGGGACCCTTGCCGCGCGGGACCCGCGCGGAAGGCGGTACTTTTCCCGATACGCGCCGTCATGGTTGACGGTCACGCCTCATGAAAGTAAGTTTCATCCGTGGCGAAGAGTCCGAAGATTTCTGCGAGTCACGAGCCCGGTGGACTGATCGTCCACATCAGTGGCCTGCTCCCGTCGCTGTCCCCGGCCGAGCAGCGGGTCGCCCGGCTGGTCGTCGCCGATCCCGCGGACGCCGCCCGGCGCACCATCACCGACCTCGCCACCGCCGCCGAGACCTCGGAGGCCACCGTCATCCGGTTCTGCCGGTCGGTCGGCATGGACGGCTACCCCCAGCTACGGATCCGGCTCGCCGCCGAGGCCGCCCGCCGGATCGAGCCGCCGGACGCCCGGGTGGTCGGTGGCGACATCCCGCCCGGCGCCGACCTGGCGCAGATCATCGCGACCATCGCCTTCAACGACGCACGGGCCGTCGAGGAGACGGCCGAGCAGCTCGACCCGGCGGTCTGCGAGCAGGTGGTCGAGGCGATCGGCGCGGCCGGCCGGATCGACGTCTACGGCGCCGGCGCCAGCGGCTTCGTCGCCTCCGACTTCCAGCAGAAGCTGCACCGCATCGGCCGGACCGCCTTCTACTTCCCCGACGTGCACACCGCGCTGACCTCCGCGGCCCTGCTCGGCCGGGGCGACGTCGCCGTGGGCATCTCGCACACCGGCACCACCTCGGACGTCATCGAGGTGCTGGAGCAGGCCCGGGCCCGGGGCGCCACCACGGTCGCGCTGACCAACTTCCCGCGCTCGCCGATCACCGAGGTCGCCGACTTCGTGCTGACCACCGCCGCCCGGGAGACCACATACCGCTCCGGGGCGATGGCCAGCCGGCTGGCCCAGCTGACCGTGGTCGACTGCCTCTTCGTCGGGGTGGCCGCGCGTAACCGGGCCAAGGCCCGCAAGGCACTGGAGGCGACGGCCGAGGCCGTCCAGTCGCACCGGGTGGGCTCCGGCCGGAGGCGGGCATGACGACGGGCCGGATGGAGCGGGACGAGGTGGACGCGATGCGGCCCGTGGTGCGGGTCGGCGCGCCGACCGAGCGGCGCAACCCGCACAGCCTGGACCTCGACCTGATGTCGACCCGGGACGTGCTCACCGTCATCAACGAGGCGGACCGGCGGGTGCCGGCCGCGGTGGCCGCCGTGCTCGACGAGATCGCCGAGACCGTCGACCTGGCGGTGGCCGCGCTGCGCGGCGGTCACCGGGTGCACTACTTCGGCGCCGGCACCTCGGGTCGACTCGGCGTGCTGGACGCCGCCGAGCTGGCCCCCACCTTCAACTCGCCGCGGCACTGGTTCTGCGCCCACCTGGCCGGGGGGCCGGAGGCGATGTGGCGGGCCGTGGAGGACGCCGAGGACGACGAACGCGGCGGCGCCGCCGAGGCGGCCGAGTGCGTACGCCCCGGCGACCTGGTGGTCGGGCTGGCCGCCAGCGGTCGCACCCCGTACGTCCTCGGGGCGCTCGGCGCGTCCCGGGCTCAGGGCGCCTCGACCGTGTTGCTCTGCGCCAATCCGGAGGCGGACGCCGCCTCGACGGTGGACGTCTTCATCGGGGTGGACACCGGACCGGAGGTGGTCACCGGGTCGACCCGGATGAAGGCGGGCACCGCGCAGAAGCTGGTGCTCAACACGTTCTCCACGGCCGTCATGGTGCGCCTCGGCCGGGTCTACTCGAACCTGATGATCGACATGGTGGCCACCAACGCCAAGCTGCGCGGCCGGATGATCTCGATCCTGATCGAGGCCACCGGCTGCCCCGAGGAGCTCTGCCAGGCCGCGCTGCAACAGGCCGACGGTGACCTCAAGACCGCCCTGGTCTCCCTGGTCTCCGGCGCGGAGGTCTCCGCCGCCCGGGCCGCCCTGGCCCGCTCCGCCGACCAGGTACGCGGCGCGCTGGCCCTGCTCGCCTCCTGACCGCCCTTCCGCACCCTCCCGCCGCCAGATGCGACGCGCGTCACGCTGCCGGGGGGACGTGTCGCGCGCTCCGGATTGTTCAAGGAGGCGTGGGGTAATCCTCACCCGTGGCTGAACCGACCGGCCCACGGACGCGTATCTCGCAGTGACCAGGATCGCAATGACGCGGTGACGCGGGTCGCTGTGTTCATGGAATTCGCAATGGTGCGATTCCGTGGGCGGACGACGATTCCGCTGCTCCGATGCCCTGCCACCAGGGCGTACGGGAGCCACCCGAGCAGGGGTCCTGACAGCAAACATGGACCGGGCTCTCAGCTACTACTCAGGCATTCGTGACAGTTTCGGCTCACGACATGGAATCCCCGACGCGTCTCATCTGTTGTGTAGGTGTCAGCACCTACGGGCACAGCGGAGGTTACGGGGAGGGCTGATGAACGTGGGGATGGCAAGGAACCGGGCAACCGGCGCGAGCGAGGGGACCGTGGCAATCGTGGACAAGAACATCGGCATGCGTACCGACGAGGTCGCCGAGGAGCGGGACCTGGTCGGCGTCTACCTGCACGAGATCTCCCGGACGCCGCTGCTGGACGCCGCCAAGGAGGTCGACCTCTCCAAGGCGATCGAGGCCGGCCTGTACGCCGAGCACCTGCTCGGCGAGGACCGCGTTCCCGACGGCGTCGACCGGGAGGACCTGGAGCGGCTGGTCGTGGAGGGTGAGCGCGCGAAGGACCTGTTCATCCGCGCCAACCTGCGGCTGGTCGTCTCGATCGCCCGCCGCTACGTGCGCTCGGGCATGCCCATGCTGGACCTGATCCAGGAGGGCAACACCGGCCTGGTCCGGGCGGTCGAGAAGTTCGACTACGAGCGCGGCTACAAGTTCTCCACCTACGCGACCTGGTGGATCCGCCAGGCGATCAGCCGGGCGATCGCGCAGCAGGAGCGCACCGTGCGGCTGCCCGTGCACCTGGTCGAGGACGTCAACCGGATGCGCAACGTGGCCCGGCAGCTCACCCGTGAGCTGGGCAGCGACCCGGAGCCGGAGCAGATCGCGGCGGCGCTCGGCGTCACCGTCGAGCGGGTCAACGAGCTGCGCCGCTGGTCGCAGGACACCGTCTCGCTGGACACCCCGGTGGGCGACGACGGCGACACCAACCTCGGCGACCTGGTCGCCGACAGCGACGCCCCGTCGCCGGAGGAGATCGTCCTCACCGGCCTTGAGCGGCAGCGGATCGAGGGTCTGCTCAACCACCTCGACGACCGTTCGGCCGGCATCATGCGGGCCCGCTACGGCCTCGAGGACGGGCGCGAGCACTCGCTGACCGAGGTCGCCTCGCGGTTCTCGCTCTCCCGGGAGCGGATCCGCCAGCTGGAGATCCAGGCCCTCGGCCGGCTCCGTGAGCTGGCCCGGGCCGAGGGGCTGCAGGCCGCCTGACCTGGTAACAATTGACACGACGAACGGCCGGCGTCCGATAGGGGGACGCCGGCCGTTCGTTCTGTCGGCGGGGTCAGCGCACCCGGCCGTAGCCGGCGATGGACATGATGTCCATGTCCCGTTTGCTGACGTTGCGGCCCGCGCTGGGCGCGTCGATGATCTGGCCGCTGCCCACGTAGATCGCCACGTGTCCGAGGCCGGAGTAGAAGACGAGGTCGCCGGGCTTCAGCGAGCCGCGACTGATCCGCGCGGTGGCGTCCCACTGCATCGCCGCGTTGTGCGGCAACGACTTCCCGGCCGCGCGCCAGGCCGCGAGGGTGAGCCCCGAACAGTCGTAGCTGTCCGGGCCGTCGTCCCCGTAGCCGTACGGCTTGCCGACCGCCCCGTACGCGTACCGCACCGCCACCCCGGCGGAGCCGGAGATGGCCGGCGGGTTCCCGGCGGAGCTGGAGCTGCTGGGCGCCTCGGTGGCCCGCCCGTACGCCTGGCGGCGCAGCTCGTAGAGGCGGGAGAGATCCGCCTCGATCTTCTTCTTGCCCGCGGCCAGTTGCTTGGCCTGCGCGGCCTGCCGGGCCAGCGTGGTGTCCAGCCGGGTCTTCTGGTCGATCAGCCTGCGCTGGCTGGCCGTGAAGCCGTCGATGGTCTGCTGGTGCTGCCGGCTCAACTGGTCCAGGGCGCCCAGCCGCTCCGGAAGCGAGGTCGACCCGCCCGGATCCAGCAGGGCCTGGGCGGTCCGCAGCCCACCGGTCTTGTACGCGGTCGTGGCGAGGACCCCGACGTCGGCGCGGCTCTGCTCGGCCTGCGCCTGCAACGGGCCGATCTTGGCCTGCAACGTGGCCGCGGTGGCCTTGTTGGCCTTGATCTCCTCGCTGAGCTTGTTGTAGGACTCGACGATTCGCTCCAGCTCAGTCGAGGACTTGTCGATCTGCTTCGTCAGCTCGGCCGGGGTGGGCTGGGCCCGGGCCACCGACGCCGGGGCGATCAGCACGGCCGAGAGGCCGGCCACCGCCAGGCTGCGCAGCAGGATCCGTAAGGACGACAAGAGCGGAAAGCTCCTCTCCGACGGTCGCCGGGGGCGGCGATGCGCACCCGGCGACACCAGCCCGGGGCCATCCGGCTGGATGGCGGTCGACCGGACCGGCCCGCCCAACCTAACCCGTGACCGAAGACGGCGGGAGTTGAAGCAGGGGCGAATGTTGGCAAAGTGTCAAAAAGTGACACTGGTGAGGGTGACGCTTCGTGTCCGGTGTGCCGGCCCGCCGTCGCGGCCCGCAGGGGGATGGGTGGATAGTGCGGCTGGCCCGATTCGTCGTTCTCGGCTGATGTCGCCAGGCGGCTCGGCGCGATATGCCGACAAAGCCGGAAATGCCTTCTCTTTCCCGGCGGGCAAGGCGCCGGGCCAGCCGGGCTGAGCAGGGAAAACGCCATGCCGGGGGTGGCGCGACCGCAACACAATGAAGCGCGGATCCGGGAATCCCGCCACACCGCATCGGCGCGTCTGGCCTGTGGCGCGGAAGTCCGGCGCGATCCCCGGGAGGACGCCGTGCAGACCGATGGCTCCACCACCCGCCCGCCCCGCTCGGCCCGGGCGGCCGCCCCGACCCTGCTCTACGCCCGGCCGGGCATCGTCGTCACCGCCGAGCGCTTCACCGTCGGCCGCGCCAGCTGGCCGGTCGCCGAGCTCACCCAGGTCTGGACCACCCGCGGCCCCCACGACCGTCTCGTCCTCCGCGCGGTCGGGGTCACCGCCGCCCTGATCGGCGGGGTCGGCGTGCTGCTCGGCTTCACCGGCGGACTGCAACGGCTCACCGCCGCCGCCTATCTGGCGCTCGGCGCGGTCGGCCTGCTGCCGGTGCTGCTGGTGGTGCTCGCCGACCGCTGGCGGCCCCCGGCGTACGAGCTGTGGGGGCGGTACCGGGGCGCCGAGGTGCTGCTCTTCAGCAGCGACAACGAGCGGCAGTTCGGGCAGGTCACCCGGGCCCTCCAACGGGCCCGCGAGGGAGTACGCCTCGGTGGCTGGGCGGAGCCGCTGGCCTCCACGGTGTGGCGGCCGAACCGCTGACTCAGCCGGCGACCGGCTCCGGAGTCCGGGGCCGGTCGGCGTCGGCCAGCCAGTGGCTCACCCGGCGCTCGGCGTAGAACGACACGAACGGCACCGTGCCGGCGAGCATCACCAGCAGCATCCGCTTCAGCGGCCAGTCGACCCGCCGCGACAGGTCGAAGGTGAGCGCCAGGTAGATCATGTACAGCCAGCCGTGCGCGGTACCGACCACGGCCACCACGGTCGGGTAGTCGAAGAAGTACTTCAGCGGCATGCCGATCAGGACCAGCACCACCAGCGCGACGCCCACGATCCAGGCGATCACGCGGTACCGGGTAAGGGCTCCGCCCACCGTCGTCCGTCCTTCCGAAGCCGGCCTCAGCCGGGATAGTCACCGGGCCTCGCGCCCGGGTTGGCGTTCAACCATGACAGGTAGCGGTTGTACTCGGCGAGGTCGCCGTCCTCCGCCCCGACCGGGGTGGCCGGTTGGCGGCTGACCCGCACGGGTCGGCGTACCGCCGGGGTGGCGGCGGCGGGCTCGGGCCCGGCGGCGGCCGGCGGCGCCGGGGCCACCTCCTCCTCGGGCCGCCCCCGCAGCGTGTGCCGCAGCTCACGCCACCAGACGAAGACCACGAAGCCGGCGAAGACCGGCCACTCGATCGCGTAGCCGAAGCTCAGCGTGTTGCCACCGGCGGCCCGGGTGACCTGCCACCAGCCGAGCCCGAGGAAGCCCACGACCAGCACGACCATGGCCACGTGGCGGGCGATCCACGCCGGTGTCCAGAGCCGCTTCATGCCCTCGAGGGTACCGGGGCCGGCGCCCGTCTCCGACGCGGTGTCGTAGGTGGCGGGGTTTGGTGGCATCCCGGGTGGGCATCCGTCTAGACGCCAGCCCGAACGAGACGAGGGGGCGACGATGACCGAATCAGTACGCCGCACCGGCGAGACCAGCCCGGAGCAGCGGATGCCCGAGTGGGACGGCGACCACGCCCGGACCGACACCATGACCGGCGACGTCGACGGCGAGCTGCTCGGGGTGGACCCGGCCGAGCTGGGGGACGAGGACCTGATCCGGGAGATGCAGAGCCTGCACCGGACCCGGCTGGACACGCTGCGGCACGCCACCGACTCGGCACTCGCCAACCACCTGCGCCGGACGGCGGAGCTGGAAACCGAGTACCTCGCCCGCCACCCCGGGCGGGAGGTCGACCCGAGCCGGCTGCGGGAGGGCTGATGGCCAGCCACGCCGAACGCGGCATGTCCGCGCCGCCCGAGGTGGTGTTCAACACCGCCACCGACCCGGACCGGTCGGCCGCCTGGCTGCCGGAGGAGCTGCGGCGCGCCGGGACGCACCGGGTGGAGATCGTCGACAGCGAGGACATGCGGGCGCGCTGGAGATCCGAGGCCGCCGGCTGGTCGGCGGACATCGACGTCGAGCCGGCCGACGCCGGCGGTGCCCGGGTCCGGCTGGACCTGTCCGGCACCGACCACGGCATGGCCGACGAGATCCTGGCCAGTCTCGCCCGTGAGGTGGCCGACAACCTGACCGCCGGCTGAGCCGGCGCCGCCACGAGCACCGAGGAGGCCGGGTGACCGGGAGTGGCCTGAAGCAGAAGGTGGCGCGGCTGCGCCAGGCGTACGCGCCGCACGAGCACCGGCCGCTGGGCGGCTACCTGGTGGCGATGGGCACCTACGCGGGGGTGACCGCGTCCCTGGTGGGCCTGGTGAAGGCGACCGGGCGGCCGGTGCCGGAGCGGCCCAGCCCGGGCGACGTGGTGCTGCTCTCGATCGCCACGCACAAGCTCAGCCGGCTGCTGTCCAAGGACGCCATCACCAGCCCGCTGCGCGCGCCCTTCACCCGCTACGACCACCCGATCGGCAGCGGCGAGGTGATGGAGCAGGTCCGCGACCAGGGCAGTCCCACCCGGCACGCCGTGGGTGAGCTGGTGAGCTGCCCGTTCTGCCTGGCTGTCTGGGTCGCCACCGGGCTCACCGGCGGACTCGTGCTGGCGCCCCGGCTGACCCGGCTGGTCGCCACCGCGCTGACCGCGGTCGCCGCCTCCGACTTCCTCCAGATGGGGTACGCCGTCGCCCAGCAGGCGGCCGAGGGCGGGCACGGGGAGTGACCGGCGGGCTGTCCAGCGACGTCCCGCGCTGGTGTTGTCGAGACGCGAGGGGTCGGCGCGCCGCCGGCCCCTCGGCTCGTAGAAATCAGGTGGCGGAGGTGCCGTGGTTCTCGCCGGCCCAGCCCCGCGCCGACTCCGGCTCCCGCCGGCCCGCGTCCTCGCCGGTGATGACGTCCTCGTCCACCGCGGTCTCCTCGTGTTCCTCCGCGAAGTCCGGGTCGGGGTCGGGGGGCACCGCCGCCGGCGGCTGGCCGAGCGCCTCCGGATGGGGTCGCTGACCCTCGTCCTGGTCGGTCATCCTGCTGTCCTCTCCGTCGTCCGGTCGGCGGTCACACCGTCCCGCCCAACAGCTCGGAGACCTCGTCGATCGCGTACTCGCCCTGGGGGAGCGCGGCGATCCGGGAGAGCAGCTCCGCGGGGAGCTCGGCGGCGACCGCCCGGCGGTAGATGTCCGCCTGGGTGATCCGTTCCTGGCCGTGGTAGATGTCGTCGAGCAGGTCGTCGAGCCGCCGAGTGTCCGGCTGCTCGGTCACGGGCGCGTCGTCGGTCACGCCGGTCAGCTACCCGGGCCCGAATCGGTCAAACGTCGTCGCCCGTGGCGCGGGACCGAGTGACGGCGGACACGGTGCCGGCCGGAACACCCGGCGGTCACCGGTCGTTGTGCAGAACGTCGGTGTGCCCAGTGTCCCCGGGCCTCACCCATTGCCTTCGCGGAATACCGTCCGGCTGGAGCCGCGTCGTGCCACTCGCCGAGAGGCGACCTGCACACCGACACCCAGCGCCGCCCGGTCCCCGGACCGGGCGGCGCTGTCACGTCCACCCCACCCCACCCCGGCCTGGCGGTCAGGCGGGGGTGGGGAGGGTGGCGCGGCGGGCACGGACGGCGGCGGCGAGGTGGTCGAGGACCTCGGCCGTGGTGTCCCAGCCGATGCAGGCGTCGGTGACCGACTTGCCGTACTCCAGCTCGCGGGTCGGGTCGAGGTCCTGCCGGCCCGGCTGGAGGAAGCTCTCCAGCATGACCCCGACGATGCCGCGCTGGCCGGCGGCGAGCTGGGCGGCCACGTCCGCCGCGACCAGCGGCTGGTTGCGGTGGTCCTTGCCGCTGTTGGCGTGGCTGGCGTCGATCACCACCCGCTCGGGCAGGCCGGCCGCCCGGAGCAGGTCGAGCGCGGCGGCCACCGACTCGGCGTCGTAGTTGGGCCGGCCGCCCCCGCCGCGCAGCACCAGGTGCCCGTCGGCGTTGCCCCGGGTGTGCATGATCGCCGGGGTGCCGGAGACGTCGATGCCGGGGAAGACGTGCGGCACGCCGGCCGCCCGGATCGCGTCCACCGCGGTGGAGATGCTGCCGTCGGGGCGGTTCTTCATGCCGATCGGCATGGACAGGCCGGAGGCGAGCTGCCGGTGCACCTGGCTCTCCACCGTCCGCGCGCCGATCGCGCCCCAGGCCACGGTGTCGGCGATGTACTGCGGGGTGATCGGGTCGAGGAACTCGCAGCCCACCGGCAGGCCCAGGCGCAGCACGTCGAGCAGCAGCGCCCGGGCGGTCCGCAGGCCGGTGTTGACGTCGCCGGAGCCGTCCAGCCCCGGGTCGTTGATCAGGCCCTTCCAGCCGACCGTCGAGCGCGGCTTCTCGAAGTAGACCCGCATCACCACGAGCAGGTCGTCGGCGAGCCGGTCGGCGGCCTCGCGCAGCCGGCCCGCGTACTCGAGGGCGGCCGCCGGGTCGTGCACCGAGCAGGGGCCGACCACGACCAGCAGCCGGTCGTCGGCCCGGTCCAGCACCCGGCCGACGGCGCGTCGACCGGCCACCACGGCCTCCGCGAGCGGAGCCTCCAGGGGCAGGTGGTGGTGCAGCAGGGCCGGGGTGGTCAGCGGCACGACACGGTCGATCCGCTGGTCGATGACCCGATGGGCGTCCGGGGTCGTCACGGTGGGGTTCCTTCCGCCGACCGTGCCCCCGGGGCCGGCGCCCGAGGTCGAGCCGGCTGCTCGTACACGAAAGGGCAGGGAGATCCCTGCCCGGCCGGCTCGAAGAGGAGTGACGTCAGATCATGGTCGAGTCACCGGCTCCTCCAGCCGGCTGCCTAAACCATCGATACGACCGCGTCACGCCGGCCAGCTTACCCGACGCAACGGGCGGCTCTCACCCGCTGGCCGCGCGGTACCACCCGCTGGGATCAGCTACGCGGTGCGTGGCCCGTTCCGCTGAGCCCCGGTGGGGGTATGGAGCACGGCATGAGTCACGAGCAGAGCGACCAGGAGCGGATCGAGTCCCGCGCCCATCTGCTGCCCGAGGAGGCCAGGACGGGCAGCGACGACCCGGAGGCCCAGGCCGACGCGATCCTCACCGAATCGGACATCCGGGAGGACCGGAACGTCGCCGAGGACACCACCCTGGAACACCGGACCTCCGATCAGACCGTGACCCCCGTCGAGCCGCCCGACTGAGTCGACGCGCCCCGGACCCGGCGGCGCGTGGCCGATCGGATCGAAGGCCGGCGCGGCATCCTCCCGGGCGCCGCGCCGGCCGTCCAGGCGGACCCGAGGATGCTCCCCGCTCGTCACCTTTCCGCCCGCGAGATCGGATAGCGTCGGGCCATGCCCGACAGCGGTTACCCCTGGCCCATCGAGACCACCCGACTGGACAACGGACTGCGCGTGGTGGTGAGCGAGGACCGCACCGCCCCCGCGGTCGCGGTGAACCTCTGGTACGACGTGGGGTCCCGGCACGAACCGGACGGACAGACCGGCTTCGCCCACCTCTTCGAGCACCTGATGTTCGAGGGCTCGCTGAACGTGGCGAAGACCGAGCACATGAAGCTGATCCAGGGCTCCGGCGGGTCGCTGAACGCGACCACCAACCCGGACCGGACCAACTACTTCGAGACCGTCCCGGCCGAGCACCTGGAGCTGGCGCTCTGGCTGGAGGCCGACCGGATGGGCGGCCTGGTGCCCGCGCTGACCGAGGAGACGCTGGACAACCAGCGGGACGTGGTCAAGAACGAGCGCCGCCAGCGCTACGAGAACGTCCCGTACGGCGACGCCTGGCTGCGGCTGCTGCCGCTGCTCTACCCGCCCGGCCACCCGTACCACCACGCCACGATCGGGTCGATGGCCGACCTGAACGCCGCCGACCTGGCCACCTTCCAGGCGTTCCACACCACCTACTACGCGCCGAACAACGCGGTGCTCACCGTGGTCGGCGACACCACGGCCGCCGAGGTCTTCGCGCTCGCCGACAAGTACTTCGGCGCGATTCCGATGCGCGAGGCCATCCCCGCCGCGCCCGACGGGCGCAGCGTGCCGGTGGCCGGGCGGCCGGCCGGGCAGACCGTGACCGCCGACGTGCCCGCGCCCCGCGTCTACGTCGCGCACCGCACCCATCCGTTCGGCAGCCCCGGGTACGACGTGGCCACGGTGCTCGCCGCCGTGCTCGGCAGCGGCCGGGGCAGCCGCCTCTACCAGCGCCTGGCCGACGGCGAGCGGATCGCCCAGCCGGACCTGGTCGGGGCGTACGGGGTGGACCTGGCGCACGCGCCGGCCCCGCTGATCGCCACCGCCACCGCCCGCCCCGGCGTCGACGCCGAGCGGCTGCGGGCCGGGCTGGCCGAGGTGATCGACGAGCTGGCCACCGTGCCGGTGACCGCCGCCGAACTGGACCGGGCCAAGGCGCTGCTGAGCACCCTGTGGTGGCGGCAGATGTCCACCGTGGACGGGCGGGCCGACACCCTGGGCCGGTACGCCACCCAGTTCGCCGACCCGGCGAAGGCCGGCGAGCGGCTGCCCGCCTGGCTCGCCGTCACCGCCGAGCAGATCGCCGAGCTGGCCGCCGAGCTGCTCCGGAACGAACACGACCGGGTGACCCTGATCTACGTGCCGGAGGAGAAGACCGCATGACGCTGATCACCGAACGCCCCGGCCCGGGTGCCGCCCGCCCGTACCGGTTCCCGCAGGTGGTCCGGCGGGCCGTCGCCGGCGGGCAGGTCGTCGCCGCGCACCTGCCCGGGCAGAACCTGGCCGTCGCGCTGCTGCTCCTCGACGCCGGGGCCGGCCGGGAGCCCGTCGGCAAGGAGGGGCTGGGCGGGGTCCTCGCCAAGGCCCTGGAGGAGGGCACCGCGCAGCGGGACGGCACCGCGTACGCGCTGGCCATCGAGGCGCTCGGCACCGAGCTGGTGACCGGGCTGGACTGGGACTCGTTCCAGGTCAGCGTGCAGGTTCCGGTCGACCGGCTGGGCGCCGCCGTCGAGCTGCTCGCCGAGGCCGTCCGGACGCCCCGGCTCGACCCGGCCGACGTGCTGCGGGTCCGCGACGACGAGGCGACCGCGCTGCGGATGGACTGGGCCAACCCCGGCCCCCGGGCCGACGCCGTGCTCCGCGCCGACATCTTCGGCGGCGAGAACCGCTGGGGCCGGCCGATGTACGGCGACCCGGAGAGCGTGGCCGGCCTGGACGTCGACGACGTGACCGTCTTCCACTCCGAGTGGTTCATCCGCCCGGGCACGCTGATCGTCGCCGGCGACCTGGACCGGCTCGACCTGGACGCGCTCGCCGCCGCCGCGTTCGCCGGCACCGGGGGTGGGCCGGTGGAGAAAAGCGGCCCGATCGAGCTGTCGCTGCCCGGCCAGCGGAAGGTCATCCTGGTCGACCGGCCCGGCTCGGTGCAGTCCACGCTCCGCCTCGGGCACCCCTCCCCGCATCGCGCCCACCCGGACCACGTGCCGACGACGCTCGCCGGCACGGTGCTCGGCGGGGCGTTCACCTCCCGGCTCAATCACCTGCTCCGCGAGGTGCACGGCTACACGTACGGCATCCGTGGCGACTTCGCCTCGTCGCGGCGGTTCGGCCGGTTCGCGATCAGCTCCGGGGTGCAGACCGCGGTGACCGCGCCGGCCCTGGTGGAGGCGGTCGGCGAGGTCTCGCGTACCCAGCTCACCGGGGTGACCGAGGACGAGCTGGCGGTGGCCCGCTCCTGGCGGGCCGGCCAGCTCTCGGTCGAGCTGCAGAGCCCGCGGGCGATCGCCTCGGCGCTGACCACGCTGGTGGTGCACGACCTGCCGGACGACTACCACGCCCGGCTGCGGGAGGCGCTGCTCGCCGCCGACGTGGACCAGGTCTCCGCGGCGGCCGCGACGCACCTGCACCCGGATTCGCTCACCCTGGTCGTCGAGGGCGACTCGGCGCTGATCCGGGACGAGCTGGTCGCCGCCGGGCTGGGCGAGGTCGTCGACCACCTCCCCTGACCGCCGGCACCCGGCGAGGTGTGATTCCGGTCGCGTCCGGGCGGCGCCGGGCCGCAGGGGGCGGGTGCGTGGATGCTCCGGCCCGGCGCGGCGCCGGCGGGCGATCTTCCGGGGCGGAGCGTCCCGGAGCGCTGTCGTTGCAGGTGGCGCGCCCGCCCGGCGGCCGGCGCGGGGCCGGGCGCCGGCCCGCGCGGTGGGAAAGGCTTCCCGGTCGGGCCACCGGGCTGGGTAGCCTCGCGGGCATGAGGATCGGCATTGTGGGGGCCACCGGCCAGGTCGGTGGCGTGATGCGGCGGGTGCTGGCGGAGCGCGACTTCCCGGCGGAGCAGGTGCGGTTGTTCGCCTCGGCCCGGTCGGCGGGGCGCACGCTGCCCTGGCGCGACGGCGAGGTCACCGTCGAGGACGCGGCCACCGCGGACTACCGCGGGCTGGACATCGTGCTCTTCTCGGCCGGCAAGGGCACCGCCCGGGAGCTGGCCCCCCGGGTCGCCGAGGCCGGCGCGGTCGTCATCGACAACTCGTCGGCGTTCCGGATGGACCCGGCGGTGCCGCTGGTGGTCGCCGAGGTCAACCCGCACGCCATCGCCGACCGGCCGAAGGGCATCGTGGCCAACCCGAACTGCACCACCATGGCCGCCATGCCGGTGCTGCGCCCGCTGCACCAGGAGGCCGAGCTGGTCAGCCTGGTGGTCTCGACGTACCAGGCGGTCTCCGGCGCCGGCCTGGCCGGCGTGGCGGAGCTGGACGAGCAGGTGCGCAAGGTCGCCGAGCACGCCAGCGGGCTCACCTTCGACGGCGGGGCGGTGGAGTTTCCCGCACCCCGCTCCTTCGCCCGCCCGATCGCCTTCAACGTGCTCCCGCTGGCCGGCTCGATCGTGGACGACGGCTCCTTCGAGACCGACGAGGAGCAGAAGCTGCGCAACGAGAGCCGCAAGATCCTGGAGATCCCCGAGCTGAAGGTCTCCGGCACCTGCGTCCGGGTGCCGGTGTTCACCGGCCACTCGCTCCAGATCAACGCGCGCTTCGCCCGGCCGATCAGCCCGGCGCGGGCCCGCGAGCTGCTGGACGGCGCGCCGGGGGTGGCCCTCTCCGACGTGCCGACGCCGTTGCAGGCGGCCGGCCAGGACCCGACCTACGTCGGGCGGATCCGGGCCGACGAGACGGTGGCGCACGGGCTGGCCCTGTTCTGCGCCAACGACAACCTGCGCAAGGGCGCGGCCCTCAACGCCGTGCAGCTCGCCGAGCTGGTCGCCGCCGAGCGCGGCTGAGTCTCCCGACGAGCGGCATGCCGGTCGCGGCATACCGCTCGTCGCCGCAGTGCCGCTGCGCGCTCTGCTGCCGTCCCCGGCGGCACGCCGGGGCGGCGCAGCTCGCGGCACGCGCGCCGATGCGGTGGGATGGTACCGACACGACGCGTCGACGCGGGAGCGCAGCATGGCGGACGAGCAGACCCGGCAGGCCCTGACCGACCTCATCGCGAGCCGGTGGCTCGGGATCCTCGCCACCGTCAAACGGGACGGGCGGCCGCAGTTGTCCAACGTGGTCTACTCCTTCGACCGGGAGCGGGGGCTGATCCGGGTCTCCGTCACCGACGGCCGGGCCAAGACGGCCAACCTGCGGCGCGACCCCCGGGCCAGCTTCCACGTCAGCAGCGAGGACGGCTGGGCGTACGCGGTGGCGGAGGCCCGGGCCGAGCTGACCCCGGTGGCGGAGCACCCGGACGACCCGACCGTCGAGGAACTGGTCGGGCTCTACCGCGCGGTGCAGGGCGAACACCCGGACTGGGCCGACTTCCGGCGGGCCATGGTGGCCGAACGCCGCCTCGTGCTGCGGCTGCACGTCGAGCGGGTCTACGGGATGCCGGCGCGCGGCTGATTGACTGCGGGTTACCCCGTCGGCGGGGCGGGTAGACCGCGGTGCCGACACCGAGAGGGGAGCCCCATGACAACGGTCGGAGAGTTCATGACGACCCGGTTGGTGACGATGGACGGCAACGACACCCTCACCGCCGCAGCCCAGGAGATGCGGGACAGCGCCATCGGCGACGTGGTGGTGACCGACGGCGACCACGTGGTCGGCATCATCACGGACCGGGACATCACGGTTCGGGGCGTCGCCGAGAACATGGACCCGAGCACCACCCGGCTCAACCAGATCACCACCAAGGACGTCGTGACGGTGAGCCAGTACGACGACGCGGTGTCCGCCGCCGACCTGATGCGGACGTACGCCGTCCGCCGGCTGCCCGTGGTGGACGACGGCCGGCTGGTCGGGCTGGTCTCCATGGGCGACCTGGCCGTGGAGCGGGAGCCGCAGTCGGTGCTCGCCGACATCAGCGCCGACGAACCCAACAACTGAGCTGTCCGCCGCGGTGACGCCGGCCTCCGGTACCGGAGGCCGGCGTTCGGGCTGTCCGGACCGGCCTCGGCTCAGCCCGCCTCGACGGCCAGCCGCACGTCGGCGGCGCCCCGGGCGGCACCGACGGTTTCCGCCTCGGCGGCCAGGGCCCGGGTCACCGCCGCCGGGAGCCGGTGGAACGGCGTCACGGTCAGCTCCAGCCGGCCCCGCCCGGCCTGCTTCGCGCGCCAGGAGCCGGCCACCTCGCCGTCCACCAGCAGCGCACCGGGGTTGCCCAGCATTCGCCAGACCTGCCGCTGGTGGGCCTTCTCCGGGACCAGCAGCGCCCGGTCGCGGGCCTGGAGCCACGGGTCGCCGGGCGGCAGCAGCCGGACCAGCCGGGCCGGCGCGGCGCCACGCAACGCGTCGAGCCGGTCCGCGGGCAGCCAGGCCCGCCGGCCGTCGACCTGGACCTCGGCCAGCGCGTCCGCCGGCCACACCCGGCGCAGCTCGGTGGCCGAGGCGCCCAGGAACCCCGCCGCGTCGCCCGGCGTCGCCGGACCGGACAGCCGCAGGTACGCCAGGACCAGCGCGTCCGTGCCGGCGGCCGCGGCGGGCACCGGTGCCGGGGTCGGCCAGCGGCGCCAGCCGGGCCGCCCGGCCGGCGACCACCAGGCGTACGCCGCCGGCCAGGCCGGCCTGCTGGAAGAGCGCGCCGGAGACGTGGCGGGCCTGGCAGGCCCGGCATTCGTAGGTCAACTCGGCCGGGATCCGGGCGCTGACCGCCCGGCTCACCTCGCCCTTCTCCAACGGGCCGGTCACCACCGCGCGGAACGCCGCCATGGTCCCTCCTCGTCGCCGACTGAGCACGTTACGGCCCAGGTCCGACCGGACGGGTGGGACGACTCACCCGAACCGGGCGAGGTTGACGTCGTACCCGGCGGGGACCCCTCCTCGGACGTCGAACGCCGCGGCTCGCGGGAGGAGTGGACCCGATGGTGGACGCGACCACGAGGTTCTTCGAGGACCTGGACCGGCGGGGGTACGAACCCCTGCTGGCGAAGACCGCCGGAACCCTTCGGTTCGACCTGCACGAAGGGGCGCACACCACGCACTGGCTGCTGAAGATAGACCGGGGCAACCTGCAGGTCCGTCAGCAGGATCAGGAGGCGGACACGGTCGTCGGGACCGAACCCCGACTCTTCGGCGAACTCGCCAGGGGTGAGGAGAACGCCATCGCCGCCCTGCTGCGCGGGGACATGACCGTCTCGGGCGACCTGCGGTTGGTGCTCCAGGTCGAACGGCTCTTTCCCAGCCCGCCGGACTCCCGTGGGCCGCGCCATTCGTTCCGAAGGGAGGGGTTCTGATGGCGGACACGAACACCGTTCGAATCCTCGACGGCAACACCTTCGTGGTCTCCGAGGACACCGGCGACATCGAAGCCACTCCGAGTGAGCCGACCGGTCTCTTCTCCATCGACACCCGCTTCCTGTCCCGCTGGGTGCTGACCGTCAACGGTGAGCGGCTCAACGCGCTCTCCTACGACGACCTCCAGTACTACGAGGCGCGCTTCTTCCTGGTGCCCGGCCTGGCCACCCACTACGTCGACGCCAAGCTGTCGATCATCCGGGAGCGGGCGGTGGGCGGCAGCTTCCGGGAGACGCTGACCATCCTCAACCACGACGAGAAGGCGGTCGATCTGGAGGTGCGGATGGCGGCCGCCTCGGACTTCGCCGACCTCTTCCAGGTCAAGGACGAGATCCTGAACAAGAAGGGGGAGATCTACAGCGAGGCCGAGCCGGACAAGTTGCGGTTGGGCTACCGGCGCGGGAACTTCAAGCGGGAGACGCTCATCTCCTCGTCGCAGCCGGCCCGCTACGACCGCGACGGCTTCGCCTTCACCATCCACCTGGAGCCCAACGAGCAATGGGACACCGCCATCGACGTGCAGACCTTCGCGGTCGGCCCGGGCGGACGGGACCTGCGGATGGGACTGCGGGTGCACGGCACCGAGCGGCTGGCCCTCCAGCGCGACCTGGAGGAGTGGATCGCGAGGGCGCCGAAGGTGAACAGCGAGCACGGCCGGGTCTCCTCGACGTACCGGCGCAGTCTGGTCGACCTGGCCGCGCTGCGGTTCTCGCCGCTCTCCCTCGGCGGGCAGACGCTTCCGGCCGCCGGCCTGCCCTGGTTCATGACCATGTTCGGCCGGGACAGCATCTTCACCTGCCTCCAGGTGCTGCCGTTCGCACCGGAGATGTCCAAGACCACGCTGCGGATCCTCGGCGCGTTGCAGGGCACCCGGTTCGACGACTTCCGGGACGAGGACCCGGGCCGGATCCTGCACGAGATGCGGTACGGCGAGACGGCCGCCTTCGAGGAGCAGCCGCACTCGCCGTACTACGGCTCGGTGGACGCGACGCCGCTGTTCGTGGTGCTGCTCGACGAGTACGAGAAGTGGACCGGTGACGTCGCGCTGGTCAAGGAGTTGGAACGGGAGTGCCGCGCCGCGCTGAAGTGGGTCGACGACTACGCCGACCTGGCCGGCAACGGCTACGTCTGGTACGAGCGACGCAACACCGACACCGGCCTGGAGAACCAGTGCTGGAAGGACTCCTGGGACTCCATCTCGTACTCCGACGGCACGCTGCCCCCGTTCCCGCGCGCCACGTGCGAGGTGCAGGGGTACGCGTACGACGCGAAGATGCGGGCCGCCCGGCTGGCCCGGGAGTTCTGGGACGACCCGGCGTACGCCGAGCAGTTGGAACGGGAGGCGGCGGCGCTGAAGGAGCGGTTCAACCGCGACTGGTGGGTGCCGGACGGCGGGTTCTACGCCCTCGCGCTGGACCCGGACGGCCGGCAGTGCGACGTGCTCAGCTCCAACGTGGGGCACCTGCTGTGGAGCGGCATCGTCGACGAGGACCGGGCGCCGCAGATCGCGCAGCACCTGGTCGGGCCGCGCCTCTGGTCGGGTTGGGGAGTGCGCACGCTGGCCGAGGGCGAGGTCCGCTACAACCCGATCGGCTACCACAACGGCACGATCTGGCCGTTCGACAACTCGTTCATCGCCTGGGGCCTGCGCCGGTACGGGTTCGCCGAGGAGGCGGCCACCATCGCCAACGGCATCCTCGACGCGGCGACCTACTTCGACGGCCGGCTGCCGGAGGCGTTCGGCGGCTACCGGCGGGAGCTGACCAAGTTCCCGGTGGAGTACCCGACGGCGTGCAGCCCGCAGGCCTGGTCGACGGGCACCCCGCTGCTGCTGATCCGCACCATGCTGGGGCTGGAGCCGCACGAGGGGCACCTGGCGGTCGACCCGCGGCTGCCGGTGGGCATGGGCCGGATCGAGGTGCTGGACATCCCGGGCCGGTGGGGTCGGGTGGACGCCTTCGCCCGGGGCCGGCTCGACCTGCAGAACCTGGCCTCCGGCTGAGGCGACCGTCGTCGGGGCGCCGCCGGCCCGGCGGCGCCTCGACCCCGCGTTCAGGTCCCGGCCGCCAGCGGGTCGGTGTGCGCCTCGTTGCGGGGGATCAGGCAGAACTCGTTGCCCTCCGGGTCGGCCAGCACCGTCCACCGGGGCAGCTCGCGGACCACGGTCGCGCCCGCCTCCAACACCGCGGCCCGCTCCTCGGCGTCCCCGACCAGGTCGAGGTGGATCCGGCCGGGGCCGGGCAGCTCCCCTGCAGGCGTGATCCAGACGTCCGGATGGCGGCCGGCGGGGTCGCGGAGCAGCACCGACTCGTCCGCCTCCAGCGACCGCTCGGCGAGCTTGACCCGGTCCTCCTCCACCACGGGCAGCCCGGTCACGATGCTCCAGAACGGGGCGAGCAGGTAGGGGTCGCGGCAGTGGATGACGATCGAGGCGAGGTCGGGCATGCCCTGACCGTAGTCGGCTCAGCCGGGCGTCAGGACGGTGTCCAGGAACGCGGCGGTGACCGCCCGGATGTCCGGGCGGGCCAGGTCGAGGGCGTGCCCGCCGTGGGTGAGCCAGGCGTGCACCGGGTGCCCGGCGACGAGCAGCCGGCGCGCGAGGTCGACTGACTGGCCGGCCGGCACCGACCTGTCCTCCCGGCCGTGCACCAGCAGCACCGGAACGCCGGAACCGAGGTGGGTGGCGACCGTCGCGTCGACGGTGGCGGGATCGCCCGCGGCGGGCGGACGGCCGAGCAGGCCGGCCCACGGGTCGTCGTCGGCGCGCAGCCGCCGGTACTCCGGATCGAGCGGGTCGAGCGGCGCCCAGTACGCCAGCGCCGCCGCCACGTCGCCGGGGCGGTCCACCCCGCGCAGGGCGAGGTGCAGGGCGAGCATCCCACCGGCCGAGTCGCCCCCGACCAGCAGCGGCAGCCCGTCCGCCGCCATCCGGGCCGCGCGGGCCGCGGCGCGCACGTCGTCGAGCTGGGCCGGCCAGCGGGCCTCGTCCACGAACCGGTAGGTCGCGGCGACCACCCGTAGCCCGAGCGGGGCCAGCGCGGCACCGTCCTCGTGGTACCGGCCCCGCCAGCCGCCGCCGTGGATCCAGAGCAGCACCGCGCGTTCCGTCATCCCGCCATCGTGCCCGCCGACGCGACGTCCCGGCGAGGCGGCTCTGCCGCGGGCAGAAGAAGGTGCCCGAGGACGGACTCCGCCCCTACGGTCGCGTAACCTACTCGGGGTAAAGTTGGCGGATGTCGGAACTCGTGTATCCGCCCGTGATCGCCGCCGCCAAGACGATGTTCCGGGTCCTCGACCTGCGGCTCACCGTCGAGGGCAGCCACCACGTGCCGCGTACCGGCGGCGCCGTGCTGGCCAGCAACCACGTCAGCTACCTGGACTTCATCTTCTGCGGCTACGGCGCACTCGAGTCCCGTCGCCTGGTCCGGTTCATGGCCAAGGACTCCGTCTTCCGGCACAAGGTCTCCGGCCCGCTGATGCGGGGCATGAAGCACATCCCGGTGAACCGGGCGGCCGGCGCCGGGTCGTACGCCGCGGCGGTCGGCGCGCTGCGTCGCGGCGAGGTGGTCGGGGTCTTCCCGGAGGCGACCATCAGCCGCTCCTTCACCGTCAAGGACCTGAAGAACGGCGCCGCCCGGATGGCGCAGGAGGCCGGGGTGCCACTGCTGCCGGTCGCCCTCTGGGGCACCCAGCGGCTCTGGACCAAGGGCCGGCCGCGCACCCTGACCCGTCGGCACACCCCGATCACCATCCTGGTCGGCGAGCCGATGGACCCGGCCGCCCATCCGGACGCCACCACGCTGACCGCCGAGCTGCGCACCCGGCTCGCCGGACTGGTCGACCGGGCCCAGCGGAACTACCCGGAGCAGCCGGCCGGCCCGGACGACGCCTGGTGGCAGCCGGCCCACCTGGGGGGCGGCGCGCCCACCCCGGAGGAGGCCGCCGCGCTGGACCGCCCGGGCCGCGGCGCCCGCAGCGCCTCCTGACGCGCCGCCAGGCGGCTGACCGGATCGTTCCGCATCCAGGCATGATGGTGCCTGCCGCCGCGGCGTCCGCCCGGCCAGGATCGAAGTCATGAGCAGAGCAGCACTCGTCGTCATCGACGTCCAGGAGTCCTTCCGGCAGCGCCCCAACTGGGCGTACGCCTCCCAGCCCGCCATCGTCGACCAGGTCAACAAGCTGGTCGACGCGGCCCGCCACCGCGGCGACCTGGTGGTATGGGTCCTGCACGCCGAGCCGGGCACCGGTGGCGTGTTCGACCCGGCCAACGGGCACGTCCGGCTGATCAACGGCCTCGCCCCGGCCGCCGGGGAGCCGACGCTGGTGAAGACGTCGCACAACGCCTTCACCACGACCAACCTCCAGCAGCTCCTCACCCTCGCCGGGATCCGGGACCTCACGGTCTGCGGCATCCGGACCGAGCAGTGCGTCGAGACCACCACCCGGGTCGGCGCCGACCTGGGCTACGAGATGACCTTCGTGACCGACGCGACGGTCACCTTCCCCACGCCGCACCGCGACCTGCCGGCGGACGCCTCGCTGGAGGAGATCCTCGCCGACCCGCGCACCCTCTCCACCGCCGACATGATCGCCCGCACCGAGTACGCCCTCGCCGGCCGGTTCGCCACCGTGCGGACGGTCGCCGAGGTCGTGCGACAACTCCCGCTCGGCGCGTCCGGCGGCGCGCCGCGACCCGGAGCCGTCGACGCGATCCCGGTCGGAGCCTGACTCCGTGGCCCGGGTCGTCTTCCTCCTGGTCCCGCAGGTGCACCTGCTGGACCTCGCCGGCCCGGCCCAGGTCTTCTCCACCGCCGCCGACCTCGGATACGACTACCGGCTGCACTACGTCGCCGCCACCCCGGAGGTGCCGACCGTGCAGGGAGTGACCCTGCGGGCCGACACCGACTGGCCCCCGCTGGACCGGAACGACCTGCTGGTCGTACCGGGGTGGCGGGTGTCGGCGCACGGCCCGGCGGGGCCGGTCGGCGGCGACGACCTGCGGCGGCTGGCCGACCACCACGCGGCCGGCGGCGTCGTGGCGAGCGTCTGCGCCGGGGCCTTCGCGCTGGGCCGGGCCGGCCTGCTCGACGGGCGGCGCTGCACCACCCACCACGAGGTGCAGGACGAGCTGGCCCGCCGGCACCGGGCGGCCCGGGTGGTCCGGGATGTGCTCTACGTGGTCGACGACCGGGTGGTCACCTCGGCCGGCATCGCCAGCGGCATCGACGTGGCGCTGCACCTGATGGCCACCCGGCACGGCCCGGCGGCGGCGGCCCGGATCGCCCGCGCCCTCGTCGTCTACGCCCGGCGCAACGGGGACGAACAGCAGGCCAGCGCCATGATGCGGCACCGCTCGCACCTGTCCGACGCGGTGCACCGCGCGCAGGACCTGATCGACGCCCACTACGCCGAGCCGCTGCCGCTGGCCGAGCTGGCCGCCGCCTGCGGCGTCTCCGAGCGCACGCTGAGCCGGCTGTTCCGGCAGGCCACCGGGCTGACCCCGCTCGGCTACCAGCAGCTGCTGCGGGTGGAGCGGGCCGAGCACCTGATCGGGCACGGCGCCACCGTGGAGGCCGCGGCCCGGGCGGTCGGCTTCACCGACGCCCGGATGCTCCGCCGGCTGCGCGCCCGCACCCGCCCCACCCTGGCCCCCGCCGGCTGAGCGGGTCAGCAGGCGGAGCCGGGGCGGTCCCGCGCCGGGGAGCCCTGACGCGGCCAGTCGGGCGTCTCGCCCACCGCCGGGCGGTAGTAGTCGTCGCGGGACAGGAACTCCACCGGCAGCGACCCCGGCAGGGTCACGGCGCCCCGCACCGGGCCCGGCGCCGCGCCCACCCGGAGCGCGAGGGTGTCCCGCTCCGGCGGGGAGAGGTCCACCAGCTCGGGGTGGACCAGCCGGAACCCGGCCACCGAGCGGCGGACCTGCCGGCCCAGCGCGGTGACCACGGCGGCCGGCCCGGTGAGCGCGAGCGCCGGCTGCCGGATGGTGCGCAGCGCGTCGCAGACCACCAGCAGCGCGAGCTGGCCGTCCGGGCCGTCGGCCAGCTCCAGCCGGGACGGCCACTGCCAGCGGATCTGGCCGCTGACCAGGCGGGACAGCCGGACCGGGCGCCGGTGCCGGGCGCCCGTCCGGCCGTCCGGCCCGGTGACCAGGGACAGCTCCGAACCGGAGCAGACGTACGCGAGCCGCCGGTCGGTCACGGTGACCGTGGCCGGCGCGGGGAGACTCCAGGCGCGGGCGCTCTCCGTCGGGCCGAGCAGGTGCCCGGCCACCTCGAGCCGGTGCTGCCCGAGCACCTGCTCGCCCGGCTCGGGGACCAGCGCGTGCCGCCGGTCGAGCAGGGGGCGGATGGCGTCGTCGTCCGCGTCGAAGCGGTGCGGCCGGATGAAGAAGGGAGCGGCGTCCTCCTGCACGGTCACGACCTCCCGGTGACGGTTGGCGGTACGTCGAGCCTGGCCGACGCGGCGGCGGCTGTCATGACACCCGTTAGGGGGTCGGCCTATCGGACTGCGCCTCTGACCGGTAGGTGCCGATCTCCTCCGGCCGGACGAGGCCGTCCTCGATCGCCCGGGCGAGCAGCGCCGCCTTGGTCGCGGCCGGTCGGCCCGCCCGGGTGTACTTGATCCGCGCCCGGTCCACGTACTGCTTCACGGTGTGCTCGCTGATCCGCATCCGGCGCGCCACCGACGCCTTCGACATCGACTGGAACCACAGCAGCAGCGCCTCACGCTCCTTGTCGGAGAGCGCCGGCCGGTCCGGCCGGTGGTCGCCCACCATCGCCCCGGCCAACGCCGGCGGCACGTACGGCCGGTCGGTCGCCGCCGCGAGCACGGTCGCCACGCAGTGCTCGCGCCCCTCGTGCTTGGCGAGGAACGCCACCGCGCCGGCGTCCAGCGCGGCGAGCATCGTGTCCGGGTCGGTGTGTTCGGAGTAGACGACCACCCGCCGCCCGGCGCTGCTCAGCTCGGCCAGCTTGTCGATCACCATCCGCCCGTGCAGCCGCAGGTCGAGCAGGACCACGTCGGCGTCCGGAGCGTTCAGCAGCACCGCGTCCGGATCGTCCCCGGTGGCCAGTACGCGCAGCCGCGGCTCGCCGGCCAGCCAGGCGCGCACCCCGTCGATCACCACCGGGTGGTCGTCCACGATCGCCACCCGGATCGGCCGTCCGCCGGTCACGCCCTCCGCCACCGGATCTGCGTCCATCTGATCTCCCCGTCCCGCTCCTGCACGTGGTCCACCGGCCCCTCCCCGCCCGGCTCGGGCGGGCCGGTCGCCTCCGGCCCGCCCCGCTCCGGGGTGACCAGGCTGACCACCACCTCGTCCGGGTTGGCGACCACGGTCAGCCGGGCCCAGTCGCGGGCGTCGGCGAGCGCCGTGGTGAGCGGGTCGGCCAGCCGCCGGCGTATCTCCACGGGCAGCTCCGGCGGGACGCCGAGGGCGACCAGTTCGATCGGCAGGCCGTTGCGTTCCGCCAGGTCGGCGGCGGCGCGCAACTCGTGCAGCAGCGGATCGGGCACGTCGTCCGACTCGGCGATGAGCCGGCGCAGCCGGGCCGCGGCCAGCACGCAGCGGCGGCGTACCTCGGGGTCGGCCGGGTCGGCCTCGCCGGCGGCGAGGGCGGCCAGCACCTCCTCGGCGGTGCCGCTGACCAGCGCGAGCCGGGCCTGCCGCTCCTGGCGGGCCCGTTCCGCCGCGATCCGTTCCGCCGCCACCGCGTGCGCCGCGGCGGCGGTGCCGGCCCGCTGCCGGGCCAGGGTCGCGATCGCGGCGCCGCCGACGAAGACGGCGACGGGCAGCGAGGAGGTGCCGTAGACGTACATCGCGGAGCGGGCGAGGTCGGCGGGGGCGGTGGCGCCGTGCGCGAACATCGCGCCGAGGGCGATCGCCGCGTGCGCGCCGAGCAGCACGAGCAGCCAGCGCACCGGCCGGCGCCAGAGCACCAGCAGGAAGAACCAGACCAGGCCACCCCACACCCAGTTCGCCGAGGCGAAGAGTTGCCCGCCGCCGACCGCCGCGAACACCGCCGCGTCGACCACCAGCAGCACCGCCGCCAGCCGCCGGGCCGGTGGCAGGCCACCGCGCAGCAGGCGTACGCCGGCCGCCGCGCCGACCGCCGTGGTCACCAGCCAGGCCGTGGCGATCACGGCCGAGGCGGCGGGCGTGGCCCCGGCGCCGTGCAACGCCGGCAGGTCGATCACCAGGTGCCAGGCCAGCGCGATGGTGACCGCCGCGATCCGGGCGGCCCGGTCGGAGGCGCTGGCCACCGCGCTCGCCGCCCGGCCGGCCGATACCGTCCCGTCGGCGGGCTGCGCCCCACCGGCCGTCCCCGCCCGGTCGGCCGGCGCGGCGTCGGGTCGGCGGTGGACGTCGTCGAGCCGCGCACCCAGGTCAGTAGCCACCGGTCCACTCCAGCCGGATCCGGGTGCCGGCACCAGGGGCGGACGTCACCTCTGCCCGGCCGCCCACGGTGGACATCCGCCCGATGACGGACTCCCGCAGTCCGTACCGGTGGGCGGGGACGGTGGTCGGGTCGAAGCCGGGACCGTCGTCGGCCACCTCGACCACGACGGTCTCCGCGTCCCGGGCCAGGCGCAGCGTGGCGTGCGCGCCCGGCGCGTGCCGGGCCACGTTCGCGAGGGCGGCGGCGGCGCTGTCGGCGAGCGCGCCGGCGACCTCCGCCGGCACCACGCACGGGGCGAGCGTCGCGGTCACCGGCAGGTCGGGCAGCCGGGTCAGGGCGGCCCGCAGCCGGTCGTCCAGCGCGACCGGGCCGGCCGCCGGCGCCGACCTGGCGTCGGCCAGCGCGGCGAGGGCACGCAGGTCCGCCGCGCACCGCTCGCGCAGCGTGGCCGACGGGCCCGGGACCGCGCCGAGGCCGACCATGGTCAGCGTGCCGAGGAGGGTGTCGTGCAGGTCGCGGTTCTGTCGCCGCTCGGCGTCCCGGGCGGCCCGCGCGGCCGCCGCCTCGCGGGCCAGCCGCTGGTAGTCGGCGAAGGCGGCGTCGGCGCGCCCGATCCGGGAGCGCATCACCGCGGTCAGCACCGCCGTGATGCCGGCCTGCACCAGCAGCGTCACGGCGTGCGCCCGCGCCTCGACCGGGTTGCCGGCGGCCGTCGCGCCGGCCGCGTAGCCGGCCGTGACCAGCAGCGCGGCCGGGATCGACCAGCGCGCCGGCGAGGTGGCCTGGGCGTTGATGACGGTGGTGCTGGCGAGCACCGCGATCCAGCTCACTTCCCCTGGAAGCACCTCCGGCGCGACCAGCCACGGGATCGCCAGTGCGGCCGCGGTGGTGAGCGCGACGTCGCCGGCGACCAGCGGGCCGGTGGCCCCGTGCCGCAGCGCGCGGACGGCGTACCAGACGGACCAGGCGGTCAGCACGGCCACCGCCGGGACCAGCAGCCCCACCCGGACGGGTGGGGTGCGGACCGCGAGGGCCACCACCGCGGCGACCAGGCCGCAGGTGAGCCGGAGCAGCGCCGGCAGGGTGGTGAAGACGAGGGTGAACGCGCCGGCGCCCGGCTGGTCCAGCGGGGCCGGTGGCGATGTCGTGGCGGCTACGACCGGCATCGGCGAGGCGTCCTTCCGGCAGCGACCCGGTCGGGTTCGGCACGGCCTGGATCGACGCCGGAGAATAACATGGCAAAACGCCACTGGTCACCCTCGGTGCGCGGTGCGTCGCTGGCCCGAACGGCGCTCCCGGCACCCGCCGGACGGGCGGCTCAGGCGGGCGCCACCGCCAGCAGGTGGGAGCTGGCGCCGAGCACCGCCGGATCCCGCTCGAACGCCTCGGCGCAGGCGACCGCGTCGGCGAAGAGCCGGTCCTCCGAGCCGGTGTCCAGCGTGTTCAGCAGTGGCCACAGCGGACCCTCCACCCCGTACACCGTCGGGGCCGGCAGGCCCGCCGCGGTGAACTCCGCCACCACCTGCTCCGGGCGGTGGAAGTAGGCGGTGGTGAAGCCGGTCTCCGGGTCGTTCACCCCGGTGGCGTACGCCCCGAGCAGCAGGGGGCGGCTGCGCTCGTCCACCCGCCCCTGCGCGGTCAGGTCGATCAGGGCCGCGTTGCGGCTGATCACCGCCGCGACCACCGGCCCACCGGGGCGGGTGAGCCGGGCCGCCTCGCGCAGCGCGGTCACCCGGTCCGCCCGGCCGGTCAGGTGGTAGAGCGGGCCGAGCAGCAGGGTCGCGTCGACCGAGTCGTCCGGCAACGGCAGGGCACGAGCGTCCCCGACCGTCGCGGTGACCTCCGGGTACGCCGCCCTTGCGGCGGCCACGTGCGCCGGCACCAGGTCGACCAGGTGCACCCGGTGCCCGGCCGACGCCAGCCACCCCGCGTACGCGCCGGTGCCCCCGCCGACGTCCAGCACGGTCGCCGGCGGCGCGGGGAGCAGGCGGGCGAGCAGGTCCCGGGTGCGCCGTGCCTCCAGCCGGCCCTGCGGCGTCCGGTGCAGCCGATCCGCCTCGTCGAACACCTCGGTGTAGTAGCGCTGGATGTCCGGCTCCGCCGGTCGATGGTGCGGCATCCGACGATGGTGGACCACCCGGCCCGGCAGATCATCCCGATTACCCGCCGGGCCCGGCCCGCGGTCATGGTCGTCCTTCCTCACGGCAACCTTCCGCCGGTACCTACTCGGCGGGCCGGGGCAACTCATCGGCCCGGCGGGGATGAATTTCGGCGACCGGGCCGGTAGGTATGGGGAGGGCGCGGCGGGAGGGCGGAACGGTGACGGTGACCAGCGAGGAGTTCGGCCGGCGGACCGGCCCGTACCGGCCGGAGCTGCTGGCCCACTGCTACCGGATGCTCGGCTCGGTGCACGAGGCGGAGGACCTGGTGCAGGAGACGCTGCTGCGGGCATGGCGGGCCTTCGACCGGTACGACGAAGGCCGCGCCTCGCTGCGCACCTGGCTGCACCGGATCGCCACCAACGCCTGCCTCACCGCGCTGCGCGGCCGCGCCCGCCGGCCACTGCCCTCGGACTTCGTGGCACCGAACCCGGACCCGGCGGCGCCGATGGTGGTCGGCGAGGTGCCCTGGTTGCAGCCGCTGCCGGACGCCCTGCTCGACCCGGCCACCGTGGTCGCCGCCCGGGGCAGCCTGCGGCTCGCGCTGGTCGCCGCGCTGCAGCTGCTGCCGCCCCGGCAGCGGGCCGTCCTGATCCTGCGCGAGGTCCTCGACTGGTCGGCCGCCGAGATCGCCGAGGCCCTGGAGACCACGCCCGCGGCGGTGAACAGCGGGCTGCAGCGGGCCCGGGCCCGGCTCGGCGCGACGGCGGTCCGCGAGGAGCAGGTGGCCGAGCCGGCCGACCCGGAGCAGCGGGCGCTGGTCGACCGGTACGTGGCGGCGTTCGAGCGGGCCGACGTGGCCGCGCTGACCCGGCTGCTCACCGACGACGCGGTGCTGGAGATGCCGCCGGTGCTCAACTGGTACGTCGGCCGGGACCGCTACGGCCGGTTCATCGCCCGGATCCTGGCGCTGCGCGGCACCGACTGGCGACTGGTCCCCACCGCGGCGAACGGGCAGCCCGCGCTGGCCGCGTACGTGCGGGACGGGGACGCGTACCTGCCGCACACCCTCCAGGTGCTCACCGTCACCGGTGGGCGGGTCAGCCGCAACGTGGTCTTCCAGGACCGGGCGGTGTTCGCCGCGTTCGGGCTGGCGCCACTGCCGGCCGACCCGGCAGCGACGCCGGTCAGCCGATCGGCAGCACCCGCGGGCCACCGCCCCTGATCGAGCGGGTCACCTTCTTCCCGCTGGACCAGTAGAAGCAGCGGATGCCGCGGTCACCCCGGGCCCACGCCTCCTCGGACGGCAACCGGAACGCCGTGCCGGTCCGGTAGGGCAGCGCGCGGTCGACCGGGACCTTCGCGTACCGGGCGACGAGGGTCCGGCACCGGGCGTGGATGCTCGTCTCCCGGCCGGCGGCGGCCTCCTCGAACCGCCCGTCCGGCGCGGTCCACGTGCCGACGTACTCGTACTGGTGGCTCTTCGTGCAGGAGGTCTGCAGGAAGCTGTCCCACGAGGTCGTCGTCAGGCAGCCGTACGCCAGCGGCGACGCTCCCTTCAACGCGCCCCGCAGGCTGCCGGCGTGCTGGCTGGCGAGGTCGCTCTGACCGTGGGCGTAGTCGGGATCGCCGTCGATTGCGTTCAGTTCGTACATGTCGCAGCGGAACCAGCGGGCGCCGCCCTGCCAGCCCGGGGGCGACGGCGGCACCACCTGGATCGTCAGGCGGGCGCCCCGCCAGTCGCCGCCGACGAACGCCGTCGCCTTCGCGGCACACTCGGCGAACGCGGGTCGGAGCGCGGCGGACCCGACCTTCGGCGGGGTGGGCCGCTCGGCGAGCGGGCCGGTGAACGTGCCCAGGTGGAAGGTCTCCACCAGGTGCGCCCGGGCGCAGTCGACCGGCTGGTAGCTGGTCAGGTAGCTGGTCGGGGCGGCGATCAGGTGGCAGTCGCCCGCCTTCGGCGCGAACTGCGTGACGGCGCCCACCGGCCGCCAGTCGTCGGTCAGGTCGCCGTCCAGGCCGGCCGGCGTCCCGCAGCCCGCCAGCGCCACCGTGCTCAGGGCAGCCGCCACCAGGCCCCGCCACCGTCGCATGTGAACCTCCCCCGTGTGCCGCGCGGCAGCATATGCCACCGGCGCGGGGTCCGGCGCCCCCGGCGGTGCGCCCGTGGTCGGCCCGCGTACGCCCTGACCAGCCTCTTCGGTTGCGGTCGGTCGGCTCGCGGTGCCCGACGGTGACGGTGTGACATCTGGCGAGGGGGCGGCGCTGAGGGGCACGGAATGCACGCACTGGAAACTTCGACCAGCACGCCTCCGGCGTCGCCGACTGATCACTCAGCGGCGCCGCCGGTGCGCGTCGGCAGCCGGCCGCCCCACCCGGCTGCCGGTCGTTCCAGGCGTCCGTCCCGCCGCCCGGCACCCCCGCCGGACGGTGAGCTGTTCCGGAGGCACGCCGGGCGGCCGGTCCGAACTCTCTATCCCAAACGGAGCCGTTCGATGTCACAGTTCGCCCTCGCGAAACTCCTCACCCTGAAGGCCGGCGCGACGGTCGTCGCGGTCACCGCCACCGGCGGGGTCGCGCTCGCTGCGGCGACCGGCACCCTGCCCGGCACGAGCAGCGAGCCGTCCACGAAGCCGGCGGCGCACGCCACCGGCAAGCCGTCCGACGCGGCCGACAAGGGCAAGGGCGCCGGTGACGCGCAGGGCACGCCCTCGCCGAACCTGGTCGGCCTCTGCCGGGCGTACCGGGCCGGTGCGGGCGACAACCCGGGCAAGGCGCTGGAGAACCCGGCGTTCCGCGTGCTGATCACCACCGCCGGCGACAAGGAGCAGGTGGCGGCGTACTGCGACGCGCTGCTCGCCGGCGCGAAGGGCAAGCCGAGCCAGGCGGCCCGGCCCACGGCCACCCCGAGCCACCCGACCGGCCGGCCCAGCGCCCGCCCGACCACCGCCGGAACCGACGCCCCGGACGCCGACCGCAAGCCGACCGCCCGACCCACCCACTGACCTCCGATGCCGGGCGGGCACACCCCCCTCCCGCCCGCCCGGCATCGGCGCCGCGACCCCGCCCGGACGACCAACCCCCCGGTCCTCCGTACGGCGTCGCGATCCGCGCCGCAGCATGGCGCGGCGAGGCGGCGGCCGAGGTCCCGCGGCCGCCGCCTCACCCACTCCCGCGTCCGGCGCCGCCACGTCTCGGTCCACGAGCGGGTCCGGGACGCTACGGTCGGCGGATGACCGAGCCCGCCCACCTGGTCCGCACCCGGGCGGCGTACGACACCGTGGCCGTCGACTACGCCGCCCTGGTGCCCGGCAAGCTGCCCGACATGCCGCTGGGCCGGGCGATGCTCGGCGCGTTCGCCGAGCAGGTCCGCTCGGGCGGCGGGGGCTCGGTCGCGGACGTCGGGTGCGGGCCCGGGCACGTGACCGCCCACCTGGCGGGGCTCGGCGTGGACGCGTTCGGCGTCGACCTGTCGCCGCGCATGGTCGACCTGGCCCGGCGGGCGTACCCGCTCCTGCGGTTCGAGGTCGGCTCGATGACCGCCCTGGCGATCCCGGACGGTCGCCTCGGCGGCGTCCTCGCCTGGTGGTCGACCGTCCACACGCCACCCGAGGTGCTGCCGGCGGTGTTCGCCGAGTTCCACCGGGCGCTCGCGGCCGGCGGGCACGCGCTGCTCGGCTTCCACGCCGGCGACGACGAACACGTCCGCCTGGACCACCCGTACGGCCACCCGGTGCCGCTCGACCTGTACCCCGCCCGGCCCGAACGGGTCGCGGCACAGCTGGCGGAGGCGGGTCTCGAGGTCACCGCGACCCTGCGGCAGGCGCCGGGGGAGGGGCTGCGGCGCCAGCAGGCGTACGTGTTCGCCCGGAAGCCGAAGGGATGTGGCTCAGGTCACACCCTCCGAGAGGTCGGATTGTCGAATCGGTCGGCTTCCGGCCGTCGGCATGGTGAGAGCCGGCGCGGGGCCGGCCCAACCGGAGGAGACACGTCATGCGACTCACCGTCACCACGTTCCTGACCCTGGACGGCGTCATGCAGGCCCCCGGCGGGCGGGACGAGGACGTCAGCGGCGGGTTCGACCTGGGTGGCTGGCTGCCGCCGCATTTTGACGAGACCGTCGGCGGGTGGATGGGGGAGATCCTCGGCCGGGCCGACGCGCTGCTGCTCGGCCGGCGCACCTACGACATCATGGCGGCCTACTGGCCGCACGTCACCGACCCGGCCGAGGGCGGACCGGACAACCCGCTCAACCGGCTGCCCAAGTACGTCGCCACCAATCGCAAGGACGAGCTGACCTGGTCCGGCTCGCACCGGCTCGACGGCGACCTGGCCACCGGGGTCACCGAACTCAAGGACCGCCCCGGCGGTGAACTCCAGGTGCACGGCAGCGGCGCGCTGGCCCGATCGCTGATGCGGGAGGGGCTGATCGACACGTACCACCTGCTGGTCTTCCCGGTGGTCCTGGGCCGCGGGCAGCGACTCTTCGCCGAGGGCGTGCCGCCGGCGGGCCTGCGGATGACCGACAGCCGCAACTCGCCCAGCGGGGTGACCATGCTGACCTACGACAGCGTCGGCGCGCCGACGTTCGGCACGGTCGGGGAATGACGTCGACGGCGACGCGGCCGGTGGCGATTCCCGCCACCGGCCGCGCCTGCGCCTACGGCTGCGTCAGCACCGCCACACGCGCGGTCCCAGGTTCTGGTGGTCGTTGCTGTCACTGCTCCGTGCCTGACCCACGACCAGCCCGGTGTCGGACACGGCCGAGGCGAAGCCGGCCTGCCCGCTCGGCACGCTGAGGTCGACAGCGGCGCCGTCCCGCACCAGTACCCCATTGGTGACCACCCAGCCGGCCGCGTTGACCGACTGTCCCGGTCCCTCCGTGGCCAGGTCGGTGACCTCGCCGGTCCGGATGTTCCACACGGCGGTCGAACGGGACGGCCACAGGCCGCCCGTCGCCCAGTCGCCCGCTGCCGCGTAGGCGGCGCCGGTCTCGCCGGCCGGCGCCCTCAGCTTCCGGCCCTTGCCCTGCTGGTCCCAGGCGTACGCCGCGATCCCGACGCCGTTGCGGTACATCGCGCCGACGATCGTGCCGTCGTCGGTGATGTCGTACGCGTTGGCGCCGTCGGGAAGCCGCAGCTTGACCGCGGTCGTCGACCCCGCCTTCCAGAGCAGGACGATGCTGTCCTTGCCCCCCGAGTTCCCGCGCGGCTCCGCGTTGATGACGACGTCGCCGGCCGCGTTGATCGCCGGGGACGGGTACACGTGCCAGTTCCCCGGCGGGGTGCGCAGCCGGGTGTACCCGCCCTTCTCGTAGCGGAAGACGTACTCCTCCTGCGGCCCGTTCTCCACCAGGCCCACCGCAATCCCGCCGGAGTTGACGGCGGTCACCTGGACCGACTGGCCGGGCACCGGCAGCGCCTGCGGCTGCCCGTCGGTCCACAGCACCGGCCGGAAGTCCTGCCCGACGACGCTGTTCCCGACCACGTACCGCCCGGCCGGATCCACCGCGTCGGCCGTGACGTCCCTCATGCCGCCCGGCACGGGCAGCTCCATCATCGTGCAGCGGCCGTCCGGGGCGGTGGCCGCCGGTGACGCGGTCGGCTCCGCCGACGCCGTCGCCTCCACTGTGGCCGTAGGGTCCGCCGAGGCGTCGGCCAGGCCGGCGGCCGGCTGCGCTCCCGCCCTGGTCAGGATCGACGGCACCGCGAGCAGCAGGGCTGTCGCCAGCGCCACACCCCCGACCCCCTGGACCGAGCGGCGGCGAAAGGCACGCCGGCGACCGGCGCGGACCAGGGCGTCCAGCTCGATACGGCTGGGCGGAACGTCGACCGCCGCCAGCCGGTCCCGCAGTTCCTGTTCCTCGTTCATGACCGGTCCCTCCCTCCCTGTACGACCGTGATCGGATGCCGTTCGCCGAGCGCCTCGCGCAGCGCGGCAAGACCCCGCGAGCACTGGCTCTTCACGTTGCCTGCCGAGCACCCGAGGGCTTCCGCGGTCGCCTCGACCGACAGGTCCCCGAAGTAGCGCAGCACCACGACCGCCCGCTGCCCCCGGGGCAGCGACCGCAACGCCGTCACCAGCGCGTCCCGCTCCTCGACCGCCTGATCGACCGGGGTGGACTGTTCCGGCAGGCGATCCCCGAGCAGCACCTTGGACCACCCGCGCCGCCGCTCGTCGAGGTAGCGCCGCATCATGATCCGGTGCACGTACCCGTCGAGATTGTCGGCGCCGGCGGCGCGCTTCCAGTTCACGTAGAGGGCCGTGAGCGTCGCCTGGACGATGTCGTCCGCCTGGTACGCGTCGGCGCAGAGGAGGTACGCCGTGCGATGCAGGCGCGGCAGTCGCGCCCGCACGTACTCGACGTACTCCCGTTCTAGGTCGGGCCGCATCCTGCTCCCTTGGTCGGCCGGCGTGGACGTTGGGCTCTGGTCGTCTCTATGTCGCCGATCGCGGGGTGAAAGGTTGCACGCCGGTCGGGCGCCGCAGGCGACGGACCTCAGCCGGTGGTTCTTGGCTGTCCGAACGGCTGTAGCGGCACTGGTAGCTGATCCCTACGGTTCACGATCATGGATGCCGCACTTGCAGCCGTTCTCCTGTACGCGCTGGGCCTCTTCGTTCTCTACTGGGTGATCCGGCTAGCGGTCCGGCACGCGATCGAGGACGCTGACGGGCGCCGGCGGGGCGGGGTGTGATGCGCGGCAGTCACAGGCAGGTGGGCCGGAGGTCGCGAGGCGTGTAGGTGATCTGCAGGTGGTACGTGCCCTTGGCGGTGTTCCGGACCTGCAGGTACCACGAGCAGTGGGTCCCGTCCGGCTTCCCGGCGTCGAAGGTGCTGGGTCCGCCGCCCTGGCCGAGGGCCTGCCAGCCGTTCGAGCGGGCGAGGTCCGTGTAGAAGCGGGACACCTCGCCGGCGGTGCCGGCTCCGGTGATGTCGCGGTCGAGCGATCCGAGGTTGATGGGCTCCGGACCCTCCCAACCGCAGCTCACGGTCTCGCTCAGCGCGGCGAGGGTGGCGCCGGGCGGCGCCTGGGTCACCATGGGTTCTTTTCGCAGGGCGGCGACCGTCTTCGGGTCCGGGTGGCAGTCGCGGGCGGACACGTCCCCCGAGATGGCGTCACCCAACCGGCCGCAGCCGCCACCGAACAGGCCCACCGCAACCATCACCGTGGCGTAGGCGATGATGCGGAGCCGGCGCACAGGCGTACCCCGTTACTTCCCGGCCTTCTCGGCCACGTAGGTGCCCCGCTGTGGGATCGTCATGACCAGCCCCCGCTCGCGGAGGAGGCGCACCGCCTGCCGCACCGTACCGCGAGCCACGCCGTACTCCTGCTGTAGCTGCGACTCGCTCGGGATCGGCCGCAGCGGTTCCAGTTCACCGTCCGCGATGCGCTTCGCTACAAGATCGGCGACCTGGACGTACAGCGGCGTCGGCGACAACGGATCGACCATGCCCCAACCTTCCTTGACGTCCTGAACGGCTTGGACCTGCGGTACGTACTAGACGTCCATAGACGTACAGGTCTACGGTCGGTAGCGACCCCAAAACCAAGAGGAGGGACAGATGTTGCTGAAGTGGCGTAGACGGGCGCAGGGCGCGTGGCTGAGGCGGAGGTGGCCCGCCGACCTGACCGGCCCAGCAACCGCGTATCAGAACCGCTCAGGGGCCCTCAGCCCGCAAGCGGTCAACGACGTCCAGGTCCGCCGCAACTCCGGGCGCTGCTACTGGTCCGATGAGCCGACGATGGAGTACCAGTGCTCCCCGCTCCTCACTCGCGGCCAAGAGCACCGGGCGGGAGGCTGGCGTGCCTGAAGTGCCGTTCCCGGTCGTCCTCGCGTCGTACTGCGTCGAGTACCACGAGCGCAATGACTGCTCAGCATGCATCCCGAGCGGGTGCCCTCGGCTCGCGGCTGCCGCCCTCATCCTCGACAAGTTCCGCGCGGAGCGGCTGGAGCGTCACCGACTCCGCCGGGCGACCGCCTGACCCGACGCAAGAGCGCAGCCCCCGGTCCTCTCACTACCGGGGGCTGTGCCTTGCCTGAGGCTAGCCGAGTTGGACCAGCGCGCCAGGGTTACAACTGCGGAGGGTATCGCTCGCCTAAGGGACAGCGAGCACACTCACCGCTGCCTACTGTGCAGCCCATGATGTTGGAGTCTCCGCTCGCAGCCGCATCGTCGCCGGGCTCCCCTCTTGGGGATCTGCTCACCGGCCTAGGTGCGTGGGTGCTGGGTTTGATCACCCTGTACGCCGTGATCCGGATGGCCGTTCGCCATGGCATCCAAGACGCGGACCGCCGTCGCTCCGGAATCCACTTCAAAGAACAGGTCTAGTCCGCGCATGATGTGGCGAAGTTCCAGACCGGTGGTGGCGGTCATTTCGGCGGCGGTTGCGGTCGTGCTGGCGGTGGTGGCCGCCGTTGGTGGGATTGGTGGCACAACGACCCGCCTGAAATACCTGGTGAACCTACGGCTCCAGGCTCACCCCGTGTCCGACCGGGACCCTTCGCCGTTCTCGTGGACCCTAGGCTGACGCCCATGTCGAGGAGCATGCAGTGATCGACCTGGACGACCAGAATCGCCAGCCGGCGGGGTCGGGCACCGCCACTTCTGACCGGCTCATGGCCAGACGGAAGATGACACTGCGGCTCGTCGCTGCGTTCGTAGTCGGTGTTGTGCTTGGCGGTTTCGGCGTCAGCCAGCTGCGAGACTCGCGTGATCAGCGGGAGCGGAACGCTGTGGTCGCACTCGTGGCCGTACCTCGATCGGCCAACTTCGGAGGCTCGTCCTCCCAAGGATCGGTCCAACTGTCCGGACAGTTGATGTTGATCAACGCCGGTCCCGCGCCGATCACGGTTCGTGGGGTTACCGCAGAGCGGCCGGGCGTCGTGATTCACAGCATCGAACGATCCCGTGTGATACCCGCTGGCGGCACCGGCCAGGTCATGGTCGAGCTGCGGTTCGTGTGCTCGATCGCCTTCCGGCTTTTAGAGCCACTGTCGCTACGACTGTCGGTCCAGACCGAGGACGAGCAAGTCAGAGAGGTTACTTACCCCGTCGATCTCTTCGGAAGCGACTGGCAGCGCGATGCTCTGGGTATGTGCGAGCCCCACGCATAGCCACGGCGGGCTGATGCCTAGCGCGTGCCGGGTTGGCCGCCGTGGACTGCGTCCGGATGCTCTGTTAGTAGTTCTGGTCGGGCGTTATTCGGAGGCGTGGAGCGCTTTCTTTGCGGTTTCCCGCACGGTCGGATTTTCGTCGCGGGTCAGTTGAGCTAGCAGCGGACGGGCGGGCGGCCAGCGTCGCAGGTTGGCGGCGAGGGCATTCGTGACTGCGGCGCGTACCCACCAGTCCGGGTCGTCCGTCGTGGACTGCAGGGCGTCGAGCGATTCGCCCAGCAGGCCAAGGCCGGTGGCCGCGTGGGACCGCACCGCCGACTCGGAGTCGGCGAGCAGCTTGCGCAGGGCGGTGGCTGCGGCGGGGGCCCGATCGGAGTTCGCGGCCATGCGGCCGATCGCCTGGCCCAGCGCCGAGCGGACGTACCAGGAGGGATCGGAGGTCAGCGGAACCAAGTGATCCACGACCGCCGGCGGGGCGGACCAGGCCAGCAGGAGCACGGCATGGTGCCGGACCCAGTCGTCCGGATCCTGCAAGGTCGCGACGACAAGCTCATATGCCTGTGGGTCCTCGGCGACGCTAGGCAGTGAGCTGACGGCGATCCGCCGGATTGCCGGATCGGGATCGGCCAGCGCCTCGCGCAGCGTCCCCATGTCGGACGGCTCGAACACGTCGCGGAGCGCCCACAGCGCGGCTCTGCGCAAGTCGGGATCATCGCCGGCGAGCGCCGGGAGGATGACGGCCCGGCAGCCGGCCCGGTCGGCCCGCATGACAGCGCTCAACGCTCGGCCCAGTCGTTCCCCGTCCTCGTCGTCCTCGCCGCGCAGCGCGCCAGCGAAGACCCGCAGGAGCAGCGGGAACACCTCGGCCCCGGACAGTCCGGCCAGGACGTGCGCCATCAGGTCCCGGCCGTACCAGTTGCGCTCGCGCGCGTGGCGTTCCAGCGCGGCCTGCACGGACGCTGCCGCCGAGCGATCACCGCTCACGGCCAGCTCCCGCACGAGCGGCCACGGATCACCATCCAGCGTGCCGTCGGCGTACCGGAACAGGTCGGCCAGTGGCACCTGGACCTCCAAACCGAGGTGAGACGTAGACCGGGGGACCGTTCCCGCCGGTCCAACGCCCGCAAGGCGGGGGCCAGCGTACCGCCGTCGTCAGCGCGCCGTCTGGAAGCGCTGTACGTCTGTGCTCTGACGGTCGGGCTCCGTCGCGGGGAACTGCTCGGGCTGGCCTGGTCCGCGATGATCGACTAGCCGGGACGCGACAAGCCGCTGACCTCGGGTGACGGTGGTGCGCCCGGCAGGATTCGAACCTGCGGCCTTGGGATTAGAAGAAGATCACGGAGGGCTGGTCACGGCAACCTGCTCCTGCTCAAGCCGTCCGTCACTGTCGGATCACGTCGGCGTTGGCCGGCGGTCTTGGCTGTACGAATGGCTGTATGGCGGCGGACTGCTGGCCACGGCAGGGCGGGGGACGGGTGACGCTCAACAAGCGGGGCAGTAGGGCCATCGTTGTCGACGGGATCGGCTACCGCTACGCCAGATCGTCACCGATGAGCTGGCGCCGGGCATCTACCCACACCGATGACCAACATCCGCTCATCGACAAAGCCGTGCTTCCACAACGCGCGGTCGGTGGCAGATCAGTACACCGGCGGCGGCAATCGATCTGGCTCTTGGTCAATTGAGTGATTTACGCATCTGTTGTGTCACGACGCGATAGCCGGAAGTCTCATACAGCCGGATCGCCCGGGCGTTGTCGCCGAAGACGTTGAGCTCTAGGCGACCCACGCCACGGGAGCGCACCGCGTCCTCGGCCGCAGCCAGGAGCGCGCGTCCGTAGCCGGCTCCGCGGTACGCCTCATCGATCTCGATGTCGTAGATGAACGCGCAGTCGGGCGAACCGCGCGGGTGCGTCAAGCCCAGCCACGACACGCCAACATAGTTGCCGTCGGGAAGCACGGCCCTCAAGAACAGCATTCCGGCAGTCGCAAAGCCATCCGGCAACAGGACGTCATTTGCCTTGGTGGCCAACTCGAGGGCCTCGTCCGCGGACCAGTTACCGGCTGCTACCTGCTCATCAGCGAATGATCGGATGGTACGGTCACGCCACTCCTCGAACTCGTTCCTCGTCATGTCCCGTACGATCAACTCAGGCACGGCGTGATGGTCCCACACCAATCGGCTGATGGCTGCCCCCGTTGTCCGCGCGAGCATCACGTCGGCCGCATTTACTCATCTCGGCACGACCGGGCGCCGGCTCGATCCGGGTGTGGTGACATTGCGTAGCGCGCGGTCGGCGGCAGATCCGGAAACGAAGAAGCGGACTGCTATATCGGTCCTCTAGGCTCGCTCGGATGACGGCTCCGGTGCGTTATCGATCTTCCGAGGAAGACAGCGGCAGGTGGCTCGCTTTCCCGTTCCGGCGTGGCGACATCGTCATCAGCACCCGATCTAAGAGCGGCACCACCTGGATGCAGGTGATCTGCGCGCTGCTGATCTTCCAGACCGCCGACCTGCCGGCACCGTTGGCGCAACTGTCCCCGTGGCTCGACTGGCTGACCGCCCCACAGCGGCAGGTGTACGACCATCTCGCCGCCCAGCAGCATCGGCGCTTCATCAAGACGCACACGCCACTGGACGGGGTACCGGTCGAGCCCGACGTGTCGTACATCGTGGTGGCGCGGCACCCGCTGGACATGGCGGTGTCCTTGTACCACCAGAGCGACAACATCGACCGGGAACGAGTGCGCCAGCTCACCGGCGACCCGCAGCCCAGCAGTGCACCGCCGGCACGCCCTTCCCTGCATTCCTGGTTGGTGCGGTGGACCGAGCGTGATAGAGATCCGCAGGAGGCGTTGGACTCGCTGCCCGGTGTGCTCTGGCATCTGACTGATGCCTGGCGACGCCGGGGGGAGCCGAATGTGCTGCTGGTGCACTATGACGATCTCCTGGCCGACCTCGGAGGACAGATGCGGCGGATCGCCGCCTGGCTAAATATCGAGGTGCCAGCCGAGCGGTGGTCGACGTTGGTGGAGGCCGCCACGTTCGCCGCGATGCGTGAGCGGGCCCAGGTCCTGGTGCCCGATGCCCTCGGCGTGCTGAAAGACCATCAAGCCTTCTTCCGGAAGGGCCGGTCGGGTGCTGGACAAGCGCTCCTGAGCACCGAGGAACTCAGCCGTTACCACCGGCGCGCGGCTGAGATGGCCCCACCGGATCTGTTGGCCTGGCTGCACCGAGGACGTTAGCCCATTGGACCAGCCTCGGGGATCGGCTTGCTGTAGCCCAAGGCCGGGCGCACCCTGGCGCCAGCAATCCGACGCACTGTTTTCGGCACGTCCGGATGCAGGCACCCGCGATCCGGTTACCTTCCGTGACGAGCGCTTCGCGGCATGTGCGGACACCCCTGGCTGGGCCCAGGTGAACTACGCTTTGAGGCCGGCCTGCCCAACCCGCGGCGCCGGTACCGCGCGTCACTGAGCCCAGGGGTGGCAGCACCGTTCGAGTCGGGCCAGGCTCCGGGGGAGCCCGCTCATAATGAGCGGGCTCCCGAAAACACCCCAGTCGGCCCCCAACTGTGCAACTGCAACCGCGCGGAGCGCGGCAGATCAGTTCGCCGTGGCGCCTGGAACAGCCCCAGCCACTGGTCGCCCGACCAGCGCGTTCTTCGCCGGTCGGGGCTGCTCGGCTCCCACAGGGATCCCAGCTACATTCCTCGGATAAATCGTCCAGCGAGTGTCCTGTATTCGGCATGTGAATGCACTCACGGCCGCTCAGGCATCACCGACTGCAACAACGACGACTGAGCGACCAAGGCCGAGTGTCGTGCATGTGCGGGGACGGATCCGTCAACTATGTGGTGTGACTAGACAACGCGGTCCGTGCCGCTGTCCTCCGCCGACTGATGTGCGACACGTGTCCGCCAGCTGATTTGCGACACCTCAGCGCGCTGATCGCGGCTGCCCATGAGCTGGACCGACAGGTCAAAGCTCGACCCGTGCGGTAAGGACGTCCAGCTTGAGCGCGCCACGGGGGCCAAGCGTCGCCGCGGCAGTATCTAATGATCCCGGCGGTCAGCTTTCTGGCGGCGTTCTCGCGCACGGTGGTTCAGGCTACGAGCAGGCGGAGACCGAGCTCGGCCGTGTCGAGGGCGACGAGGTCGCGGTTGCGCTCGGCCCACCGGCCTGAGGAAAGGTCTTCGCGGAGTGTGCTGACTGCCCGTTGCTCAGCCTGCGGTCCGACTCTGGTCCATACCGAAACCGCGCGGCGTACATGTTCGTCCAGGTACGCCTCAGGCCGGCGCCAGTATGCCTCGAAGAAGCCGTCAGCGCAGTCCCACGGGACGAGCACCGGCTCTGCGCGTCCTCCGATCGCGCGGGTGAGGTCGGCCAGGGACGGCCAGCCGACGAGGAGGTTTGCGAACTCCGGTAAGTAGTCGCGGGTGAGCCAGAATCGCTGACGCCAGCCGGTGTCATCGGCGTCGTACGTGAACACCACCACGCGGCGGGCCACACGCCGCATCTCACGCAGCCCGGCGACCGGGTCCGGCCAGTGATGGACGGTGCTGACCGCCATCGCGGCGTCAAAGGACTGGTCCTCAAACGGCAGACTCTCCGCAGCGGCGGCCACGCACGGCGCCGCGCCCACGGGACGCTGCGCCCGCATGACCGCCGACGGTTCCACCGCCGTGACGTCGCGGTCGGGTGGTTCGTAGGAGCCGGTGCCAGCCCCGACGTTCAGCACCGTTCGTGCGTCCCCCAGCGCATCCCAGATGCGCGCGGCGATCCGTGGCTCGGTGCGCCGCGTCGCTGGGTAAGCGGATCCGATGGCGTCGTACAACTGCGCGCCGAACACTTTCAGTTGCTCCTCTGGCGTCGTCCTGATTCCCATTGCTCGTGCCTCCAGTTCCCTGTCTATGGCCGTCACCATGGCAGCAGCGCGGTCGCGCTGGTCCATCAGCAGGCCGCGCAGCCGGCACAGGTGCGCGACTGCGTCGGTGGCCGGATCGTCAACAAGATCCGCGATCTCCCGCAAACCGAAGCCGAGCCGCCGGTAGGCGAGCACCTCCCGGAGTCGCTCCACATCGCCCGCGGAGTAGGCCCGGTGCCCAGCCGCGGTCCGCGTGGACGGCTCCAGGAGGCCGATCTCGTCATAGTGATGCAGTGTGCGGACGCTGACGCCGGCCAACTCCGCCACACGCCCCACGGTCAGGTGCTCCTCCACGCCACCGACTATGTGGCATGACGCCGCGTGAGGTGCAAGCGCTTCGCTGCTCGCATGATCGAGTTCCCGCTCATCGGCTACTTATCTACTGGTGGTACGACCGCAGCCCGGCGATGTCGAGGTTGTGCAGCTCGACCATCTCAGTAAGAACGCGGCCGGCGTGGTCGGCGGTCTGGAGCAGCCCGGGTACGTGCCCCGTCTCGAAGTGCCGGATCAGGCGCGACTCGGCGACGAGCTGGTTGTAGCTGTCCTGGACGGCGGCCTGGCCGTGACGCATCCGGCGACGAAAGCTGCGGTGCGCGGCGTGGACCAGGCCGCGAAGCACCTCTTCGGCTGACTTGGCTGTACGAATGGCTGTACGGGGGCCGTGGTGATCGTCTCGACCGCGAGCGGGAAGCCGCTGGACTGCGGTGACGTGGGTGCGCCCGGCAGGATTCGAACCTGCGGCCTTGGGATTAGAAGTCCCCTGCTCTATCCGCTGAGCTACGGGCGCGCGGCGACGGGTGTCGCGCCAAGAGGGTACCGCCGTACCCGGGCCCGACGGGGGAACGGGTGGTCGCGGCGACGTCCGTGATCAGGGTGCCATGAGCGTCCGGCCACCGGCACCCGGGATTCGCGGGTCACGGACGGCGGCGGCCGGCCAGGTCCGTACCCTCGGCGTCGTGCTGCTCGACCAGGAAACCGAGAACGAGATCGTCTACGAGCTGTGCCAGCTGCTCGGGCGGGCCATCCTGCCCGTCAGCCGGTACGACCGGCCCGGCGCGGCCGGCCACGGCTTCGGCACCGCCTTCTTCTACGCCGAGCTGGTCGGTGCCACCGACGACGGCGACGTGGTGCACGAATGGCTGCTGACCGCGGACGCGGCCACCCGGGCGGCGTACGGGGAGATCGGGCTGCGGCCGAGCGTGACCGAGCCGGCGGACGCGTCGGCGGAGCCGATCGAGCTGCCCGGCTTCGCCGACCGGTGGCTGCACCTGCCGGAGATCGGTCTGGCCGCCATGCCCACCGGCGGGCTGCACGGCCATGCCGAGGATCGGGGCTGGCGGTGGCGTACCCAGCAGGTGACCGACGCGGTGGCCGCGGGGGCCGACGTGGTCGCCCGGGTCGGCGCGGCGCCCGGCTCGGCGTTCGTGCTGGCGCTCGGGGTGGGCGACGACGGGTCGCGGCCCCTCGAAGCGGTCATCGAGCGGGTCGTCCGGGACGGCGCCGGGCTGCGGGTCGACACGGAGCTGCCGGCCGGGTACGTCGGCGCGCCGGTGTTCGGGGTCGAGGCCGGTCCCGACGGCGAGTTGGCGCTGCACTGCCTGGGTGCGGTGCTGCCGGGGGAGGCGGGCGGGCACCCGGTTGCGACGTTCGACCGGATCCGCTCGGCCCTCGCGGCGGCGACCGCCGGCTACCGGTGACCGGCCGGGCTCAGCCCTCGGTGGCTGCGCCGGCCCGGTCCTCGGCCGGCCGCCGCGCCGCCGGCGGGCGGTCCGCCGCCGGGTCGGTCGGGCCGGCCCTGAGGAAGCCCTCCGCCCACCGTCCGACCTCGGCGAAGACCTTCTCCCGTACGGCGGGGCCGGAGAGCGTCAGGTCGTGCAGCCCGCCGTCGAAGCGGGCCAGGGTGACGTGCCGGCCGAGCCGGGGCGCCCAGCGGACCATGTGTTCCACGTCCAGCACCGCGTCGGCGAGGGTCGCCGACTCGTGCCACCTGGTGCCCCGGTAGCTGCGGGTGGAGCAGGCGAGCAGCACCGGCACCGGGATGTCCAGGCCGGCCCGGAGCTGCCGCTGGCCGGCGCGGATCGCGTTGATCCAGCCGGCCCGCACCGGGAACCCGGCGAGCGGCTTCCAGGCCAGGTCGTACCGCCACTCGCCGCGGTGGTCGGCATGCAGGCTCTCGCCGTACACGGTGCCGAGCCCGAACGGGAGGATGCGGTGCGGCGCCCGGCGGCCCAGCCGGGAGACGGCGGCCGCGAGGGGTCGACGGACCAGCCAGGGGGCGTTGATGTCGAAGAAGGGGCTGTTGAGGACGAGCCCGTCGACCAGCCCGGCCTCGCGGCGGGCGTGCGCCCAGAGCGAGATGATCAGGCCGCCGGTGGAGTGGCCCAGGGCGAGCAGGGTGTCGTGCCCCTCGTCCTCCCGGATGATCTTCGCGGCGGCGTCCAGCTCGGGGAAGTACTCGCTCAGGTCGTGGCAGAAGTTCGGGGTCTGGTGCGGCAGCAGGCTACGGCCGTACTTGCGCAGGTCGAGCGCGTAGAAGTCCCAACCGCGCTCGGCGAAGAAGTCGGCGACGTGGGTCTGGAAGAAGTAGTCGACGAAGCCGTGCACGTAGAGCACGGCCCGGCCGGTCGGGCGCTCGGCCCGGCGGCGGACCAGGGTCGCGACGACCGGTCCCTCGTCGTCGGTGCCCAGGTCGATCGTCTGCCGCTCGTACGGCGGTCCCAGCACGTCGGGTTCCACGACCGCGACGGTACGCCGCCACGCTACCCGGCGGTAGGCCCCGCCCCCGTCCGTCCGACCGGCGCGGACGGGGGCGGGGAGGGCTCAGGCGGTCTCCGCGTCGGCCCGCTCGGTGGCCTGCGCGGGGACGCCCTCCGGGCCGATCTCCCGTAGGTGCTTGTTGTGGCGCGGCTCCTGCCGGGTCTTGGCGTCGTTGAGCCGGCGGCGCAGGTCGTCCCGGACGTCGTTCAGCGCGGCGTGCAGGTCCTCCTCGGCGGAGGTGGTGACGATCTTCTGCCGGCCGGCGACCCAGCATTCCAGGGTCACCTTCTGGCCCCGGGCGTCCCGGTCCTTGACCGACACCTCCAGCTCGGTCGCGTCGGCGTGGAACCCCGCGAGCCGGGCGTCCAGCGTCGCGAACTGCACCGCGATCCAGTTCCGGTCGCCCTGGGAGAACCCGGCCCCGACCCGCAGGCACTCGGCCACGGTCGCGGGGTTCGCCACGGCGCTCATCGCCGGGCCTCGCGATCGGTCGTACGGGGTGAGCGGAGGATCATCTCGCAGCCCTTTCTCTCGGTTGATCAACTCCATACCCAGCGGGTGCGGGTCCGGAACCGCCGGCACCTGTCGATCGTGTCGCGCCGCCGGTCGGCGTCCCAGGGACCGAGGTCCCTAGCAGACGGGACCTTGATCAGGTTGTTGTCCACGGTGAGATGCTTCGTCCCGCCCGGTCGGCCATGATCGTCGTGCTCCCGGCGCTGGTCTGACTCTTTGTCCACCTGGCGCCTTGGCTGCCCTTCGCCTGATTTGTCGGCCGCGCCGGGTGCACGCGCCGAACGGACGGGTGTGACCTGACAGGAGCCTGTGCAAGAGGTCCCATCACCGTGCTGTCCGTCCGCCCGACGGTGCGTGCTGCCCCGGTTGGTCACCTGGAAGGACAGCACCACCCACCATGACAGATCACCAGTTCGAAGTCATCGGCGGCGTTGACACCCACGCCGATACCCACACCGCCGTGGTCATCGACGAGGTCGGCCGGATGCATGGCCATCGCCAGTTCCCCACCACGGTGGCCGGCTACCGGGCGCTGCTGGCGTGGATGAGCGACCACGGTCCGGTACGGTCGGTCGGGATCGAGGGCACTGGCAGCTACGGCGTCGGCCTGGCCCGCTACCTGCGCGCCCAGGGCGTGCATCTCGTGGAGGTCGACCGGCCCAACCGCAAGATGCGCCGCCGGCGTGGCAAGTCCGACCCGATCGACGCCGAGGCCGCCGCCCGGGCGGTGCTGGCCGGCACCGCGACCACCACCCCGAAGAACCGAGACGGGCAGGTGGAGGCCATCCGGGTCATCCGCGTGGCCCGCACCTCAGCGGTGAAGTCGCGCACCGCGGCGATCAACGCCCTGGTCGGCATGGTCCGCACCGCCCCGGAACCGCTGCGCACCCAACTCCTGGACCTGCGCAACTCGGAACTGATCATGACCGCTGCCGCGTTGCGGCCAGCCCTGGACATCGCCGACCCGATCGCGGCGACCAAGACCGCGATCCGTCGGCTGGCGCGTCGCGTCATCGACCTGGACCGCGAGATCCGGGCCGCCGACGTCGACCTGCAGGTCCTGCTCAAGCAGGCCGCCCCGCAGCTGCTGGAGTTGCCCGGAATCGGCCCCGAAGTCGCCGCGCAGCTGCTCATCACCGCCGGCGACAACCCGGAGCGGATCCGCGACGAACGGGCGTTCGCCGCACTCTGCGGGGTCTCACCCATCCCAGCCAGTTCCGGTCGCACCGACCGGCACCGCCTCAACCGAGGCGGGGACAGGATGGCCAACAGGGCGCTCTACATCGTCGCGGTCAACCGGATGCGCTGCCATCCCGAGACGCTGACCTACGTCGAGCGCCGACGCGAGCAAGGACTGAGCAACAGAGACATCTCCCGATGTCTGAAGCGGTACATCGCGCGTCAGGTCTACCCGCTGATCTTGGAATCCCTGCGGATCCGGCCCCCGTCATCCACAGCCCTCGCAGAGCTCTGACCAGCCCGGCTTGCATTACAGGAGCATCAGGCCGGCCCGTCGTCCACAGCCCGGGCGGGGCCGCTGGTGGTCGGGGCGCCGCCGGTCGAGGCTCGGCCCGACAAACCGAGTCTCCCTGGGAGGGGCGATGTTCGATACGTACGTCACCATCGTCGGCAATGTGCTGACCGCGCCCGAGTGGCGCCGTACCACGCAGAGCAACACCCTGGTGGCCAACTTCAAGGTCGCCTCCACCGCCCGCCGGCTGGACCGGGACTCCGGCCGCTGGGTTGACGGCAACAGCCTCCGGGTGCGGGTGAACTGCTGGCGGAAGCTGGCCGAGGGGGTGGCCGCCTCGGTGATGGTCGGCGACCCGGTGGTCGTCGCCGGCCGCCTCTACACCCGCGACTGGACCGACGACGCGGGCAACCACCGCACCCTCTACGAGCTGGAGGCGGTCGCGGTCGGGCACGACCTGTCCCGCGGCCGGGGCCGCTTCCTGCGCAACCGCCCGAGCATGGCGACCAGCGCCGTCGAGGACGCCGAGGCGGAACGGCGGGTGCACGGCGAGGCGACCGAGGCGGTGCCGGTCGCGGCGGCGCCGACCTCGCTCGACGAGCGGCCGTTCGACGACGAGTTCGACGCGCTGGAGTTGGCTGCCCCGCACGGTGGGCCCGGGCTCCCCGACGACCTCGACGGCCCGCCGTCGGGTGGCTTCGACGCGGCGGCCGACCCGTTCGACGACCTGTCCGCCGACGACGACGAGGAGGAGGGCGACGGGACGGGCGACGACGAGCCGGCCGCCGAGCCCGGTGACCCGAGCGGCGCGCCGGCCGGCGACGTCGAGGGCGTCACCCCGACCGGCCGGGGCCGGCGGGGCGGACGGCGTACACCGGTGCCCGCCTGAGCCACCGGCTCGGGCAACGGGGGAGCGGGGTGGCGACGAGCCCGACGTGGCCACCCCGCCGTACGGCTAGGCTGGCCGGCCGGAGGTGGTGACGGGTGCGGCAGGCGACCGCCATGGCGAATGCGGCGGGACTGGTGGCGGGCTACGCCCTGGACTCGCTGCTCGGCGATCCCCGTCGGTGGCATCCGGTGGCCGGGTTCGGCCGGGCCGCCGGCGCGCTGGAACAGCGCCTCTACCGGCCCGACCGCACCGCCGGGGCGGCGTTCGCCGCGCTCGCCGTCGGCGCCCCGGTGCTGCTCGGCGTCGCCGGCACCCTCGCCACCCGGCGTCGGCCGCTGGCCCGCGCGGCGCTGGTGGCCGCCGGCACCTGGACCGTGCTGGGCGGCCGCACCCTGCGCCACGAGTCGAGGGCGATGGCCCGGGCGTTGCAGCGTGGTGACCTGGCGGCCGCCCGTGGCCGGCTCAACCACCTGTGTGGCCGCGACCCGTCCAGCCTGGACGAGCCCGAGCTGGCCCGGGCGACCGTCGAGTCGGTCGCCGAGAACACCTCTGACGCGGTGGTCGCGCCGCTGTTCTGGGGTGCGGTCGCCGGGCTGCCCGGCCTGCTCGGCTACCGCGCGGCGAACACGCTCGACGCCATGGTCGGGCACCGCTCACCCCGCCACGCCCGCTTCGGCACCCCGGCGGCCCGCCTGGACGATCTGCTCAACCTGGCCCCGGCCCGGCTGACCGGGCTGCTCACCATCGCGGTCGCGCCGGCCGCGCACGGGGATCGTCGGGCCGCCCTGCGGGTCTGGCGGCGGGACCGCAACGACCACCCCAGCCCCAACGCCGGCCAGTGCGAGGCCGCGATGGCCGGCGCGCTCGGCGTGCGGCTGGGCGGGCGCAACGTCTACTTCGGTCGCGCCGAGACCCGGCCGTTCCTCGGGGACGGGCCCCGGCCCGAGGCCCGGCACCTGAAGCGGGCCGCCCGGATCTCCGGCGCGGTCGGCCTGGCCGCGCTCGGCCTCGCCGCCGCCTACCCGGTGACCCTCGGCCGCCTGGTCGCCGCGGTCGGCCGGTCCGTGTTGCGCGGCCCGGCCCGGCGTCGGCTGTCCCCGGGGAGCGGGCGATGAGCGGCGGGCTGCTGGTCGCCGGGACCACCTCCGACGCCGGCAAGAGCGTGCTCACCGCGGGCATCTGCCGGTGGCTGCGCCGCCGGGGCGTGCGCGTCGCGCCGTTCAAGGCGCAGAACATGTCCAACAACTCGGCGGTGGTGGTCGGCCCGGACGGGCGCGGCGGCGAGCTCGGCCGGGCCCAGGCCATGCAGGCCGCCGCCTGCGGCGTCGACCCGGACCTGCGCTTCAACCCGGTGCTGCTCAAGCCGGGCAGCGACCACGCCAGCCAGGTGGTGCTGCTCGGCGAGGCCGTCGACACGGTGACCGCGGGCAACTTCCGCGAGCTGCGTCCCCGGCTGGCCGGCACCGCCTACGCGGCGCTCGCCGAGCTGCGGGCCGCGTACGACGTGGTGATCTGCGAGGGGGCCGGCAGCCCGGCCGAGATCAACCTGCGGGCCGGCGACTACGTGAACATGGGGCTGGCCCGGCACGCCGGGCTGCCCGCGATCGTGGTCGGTGACATCGACCGGGGCGGCGTGTTCGCCTCGATGTTCGGCACGGTCGCCCTGCTCGACCCGGCCGACCAGGCGCTCGTCGCCGGCTTCGTGATCAACAAGTTCCGGGGCGACCGCGGGCTGCTCCAGCCGGGGCTGGACATGCTGCACCGGGTCACCGGCCGCCCGACGTACGGGGTGCTGCCCTGGGCGCTGGACCTCTGGCTGGACGCCGAGGACTCGCTCGCCTACGGGCGGGTGCTCGGCCGGCCGGCCGCGCCCCGCGGCACCGACTGGCTCGACGTGGCGGTGGTCCGGCTGCCCCGGATCAGCAACGCCACCGACGTCGAGGCGCTCGCCACCGAGCCGGGCGTCCGGGTGCGGCTGACCGTCGAGCCGGCCGAGCTGGCCGCCGCCGACCTGGTGGTGCTCCCCGGCTCCAAGTCCACCGTGGCCGATTTGGCCTGGCTGCGGGAGACCGGCCTGGCCGACGCCGTGTCGGCGCACACCGCCGCCGGGCGGCCCCTGCTCGGCATCTGCGGCGGGTTCCAGATGCTGGCCCGGGCGATCCACGACCCGGTGGAGAGCCGGCAGGGCAGCGTCCCCGGGCTCGGGCTGCTGCCCATCGAGATCACCTTCGACCCGCGCAAGACCGTCCGCCGGGCCACCGGCATCGCCGCCGGGGACGTCCCGGTCCACGGCTACGAGATCCACCACGGCGTCGTCTCCGCCGCCGACCCCGCCCTGCCGCCGCTGCTGCGCTACGCCGACGGCACCGGGGAGGGAGCCCGGCTCGGCGCGGTGCACGGCACCCACTGGCACGGCGCCTTCGAGTCCGACGGCTTCCGCCGCCGGTTCCTCACCGAGGTGGCCCGGCTGGCCGGGCGGACCGGCTTCAAGGTCGCCCCGGACACCGCGTTCGCCGCCGCCCGCGAGCGCACCCTGGACCTCCTCGGCGACCTGGTCGAGGAGCACCTGGACACCGAAGCCCTGTGGCGGCTGGTCGAGTCCGGCCCGCCGGCGGGCCTGCCGTTCATCCCGCCCGGCGCTCCTCAGTAGCGCACGTCGGCCGGGCGATCGGACATCGGCAGGCCGGCCTCCCGCCACCCCTGCACGCCGCCGATCATGTCCGTCGCCCGGCGCAACCCGAGCGTCTGCAGGCTGGCGGCGGCCAGGCCGGAGCTGTAGCCCTCGCGGCACACCACCACGATCTGCCGGTCGTACCCGGTCGCCTCGCGGATCCGCCAGGCGCACGCCGGGTCCAGCCGCCACTCCAGCACGGTCCGGTCGATGACGATCGCCCCCGGCAACTCGCCCTGCTCCCGCCGCTGCACCTCGGTACGCGTGTCGACCAGCAGCGCGCCGTTGCGGACCGCCTCGACGGTCTGGTGCGGCGTGAGCCGGCGCAGCCCGGCCCGGGCCTGTTCCAACAGGGCGTCGACGCCCGGACACATCACGTCATGGAGCACCACCCGATGATGCCGGGTGGCGGGACCCGTCCGCCCGACGAACGGCCTGCTGGGCGGCAGGATCCAGCGGACGGGGGACGGTGCTCGCGGCGGCCGCCGGGCGCGGCGCTAGCGTCGGTCGGGTGACGGTGGCGGTGGTCGAGGCGTACGCCGGACTGGCCCGGCGGGTGCTCGCCGGACCGGCGCGGTTGGGGCCTACCCGGCTGGTGGCGGTCGACGGGCCGAGCGGCGCGGGCAAGACCGTCCTCGCGGCGCGCCTGGCGGACGCGCTCGCCGCGCTGGCCGGCGACCGGCCGCCGGTGGTCCGCACCGACGACCTGCTCGACGGCTGGGACGATCAGCTTACCTTCTGGTCCCGGCTGGAGGAGTGGGTGCTCGCGCCGCTGCGCTCGGGCCGGCCGGGGGCGTACCGCCGGTACAGCTGGGCGCGGGGGTGCTTCCTGGGCCCGCCGGTGCCGGTGTCGGCCGGACCGGTGCTCATCGTCGAGGGGGTGAGCGCGGCGCGGGCCCGGATCCGGCCCGAGCTGACCCTGTCGGTGTTCGTCACCGCGCCCGCCGAGCTGCGGCTGTCCCGCGCGCTGGCCCGGGACGGCGCGCAGATTTTGCCCGAGCTGCGCCGCTGGCACGCGGGGGAGCGCGCGCACTTCGCCGCCGACGGCACCGAGGCGGCGGCGGACCTCGTGGTCGACGGCGCCCCGGGCCTCCCGTACGACCCCGCCCGTTACTACGTCCGCCGCCCCTGACCAGGGGACGGGCTCGGACGGTGCCGGCGGTAAGGCCGGGCATACGATGCCGGTCATGACCACACCGATCATGTCCGAGTCCGAGGTGCGGGCCGCCGTCGAGCGGGAACTGCCCGGAGTCCGTGCCGACCTCGAACGCCTCGTCCGCATCCCGGGCATCGCCTTCGAGGGCTTCGACCACTCGCACCTGGAGCGCTCCGCCGAGGCGGTGGCGGAGCTGCTGCGCGGCTGCGGCCTCGACACCAAGATCGTGCGTTCCGGCGGCCAGCCGGCGGTGATCGGGCGGAAGCCCGCCCCGCCCGGCGCGCCCACCGTGCTGCTGTACGCCCACCACGACGTGCAGCCCGTGGGCGACCTGTCGCTGTGGGAGTCCGACCCGTTCGAGCCGGTGGAGCGGGACGGCCGCCTCTACGGCCGGGGCGCCGCCGACGACAAGGCCGGCATCATGGCGCACATCGCCGCGCTGCGCGCCTTCGGCGACCGGCTCCCGGTCGGCGTGGTCCTGTTCATCGAGGGCGAGGAGGAGTACGGCTCGGACTCGCTGGAGCAGCTGCTCGCCGCGCACCGCGACGAGCTCGCCTCGGACGTCATCGTCATCGCCGACTCCACCAACTGGGACGTCGGCGTGCCCGCGCTGACCACCTCGCTGCGCGGCATCGTCAACTGCTTCGTGGAGGTACGCACCCTCGACCACGCCGTGCACAGCGGCATGTTCGGCGGCGCCGTGCCGGACGCGCTCACCACGCTGGCCAAGCTGCTCGCCACGCTGCACGATGCCGTCGGTGACGTGGCCGTCGAGGGCCTGGTGGGCCGCGAGGGAGCCAGCGTTGACTACCCCGAGGACCGGTTCCGCGTCGAGGCCGGGCTGGTCTACGGGGCCGAACTCTTCGGCACCGGCCGGATCACCGACCGGCTCTGGACCAAGCCGGCCATCGCGGTGCTCGGCGTCGACGCCCCGGCCACCGGGGAGGCGCCGAACGCGCTGGTCCCGGCCGCCAAGGCCAAGCTGAGCGTCCGGCTGGCGCCGGGCGACGACCCGAAGCAGGCATACGCGGCGTTGATCGCGCACCTGGAGAAGCACGCGCCGTGGGGCGCGCAGGTGACGGTGACCTTCGAGCACGACGGCGCCCCCTGCGTCATCGACGCCACCGGCCCGATGTTCGACGCGGCGCGGGCGGCCTTCCGGGGCGCCTGGGACGGCATCGACCCGGTCGACATCGGCGTCGGCGGTTCGATCCCGTTCATCGCGACCTTCCAGGAGATGTTCCCGGCCGCGGCGATCCTGGTGACCGGCGTCGAGGACCCGGAATCCCGGGCGCACGGGCCGAACGAGAGCCTGCACCTGGGGGAGTTCGCCCGGGTCTGCCTGGCCGAGGCGCTGCTGCTGGCCAAGGTCGCCGAGGCGGGCGCGACCCTGGGTTGACCGCCAGCCGTAACTTCGCCGCCGATGTCGGAGTTTGCCGTGTGTCGGCCGGGCGGGTGTTGTAGCCTCTCGAACATGCGTACGAATGACGAGATGGCGCGGCTCCAGGCCGCCGTCAGCGCTCTGGGGGACGTCGATGTCTCCGCGTGGCCCGAGGACACGCTCAAGGAACAGCTCGGCGACCTGTCCGCCGCGCTGGTCACGCTCGACACGCTGCTCAGCCGGGTCGCCGACGAGGTCCGCTCGCGCGGCCTGCGGATCGAGGAGCCGGTCTCGGTCTGACCGGGACCGGTCCGCCCGACGGTCCACCTCTTGTGGCGGCCGCACCCGACCAGGGTGGCGTCGCCGGCCGGGATGCCCCGCGGTGTCGGGGGTGGCTGGCAGGATGAGGTCCGTGCGGTTCCTCGACCTGGCGGCCACCTCCGCCGCGGTGGGCGCCACCAGCGGCCGGCGGGCCAAGGTGGAGCTGCTCGCCGCGGCGCTCCGGTCGCTCGACCCCGACGAGGTCCCGGCCGGTGCCGGCTACCTCGCCGGGGAGCTGCGGCAACGGCAGACCGGGGTGGGCTGGGCGAGCCTGCGTGAGCTGCCGCCGCCGGCGACCGAGCCGACCTTGACCGTGGCCGGGGTCGACGCGGCGATCGACGAGATCGCCGGGGTCCGCGGCGCGGGCTCCCAGGCCCGCCGCCGGGAGCTGGTCGGCCGGCTCTTCGCCGCGGCCACCGCCGACGAGCAGCGGCTGCTGGCCGGGCTGTTCCGCGGTGAGCTGCGCCAGGGTGCCCAGGCCGGCCTGCTCGCCGACGCGGTGGCCCGGGCCGCCGAGGTGCCGGTCACGGCCGTGCGCCGGGCCCTGCTGCTCGCCGGTGACCTGCGCGCGGTGGCGGTCGCCGCGCTCACCGGCGGTGCCGCGGCGCTGGCCGGCTTCGGGCTCCAGGTCGGCCGGCCGCTGGCGCCGATGCTGGCGCAGAGCGCCCCCACCGTGGACGAGGCGCTGACCGCCACCGGCATCCCGGCCGTGGTCGACGTCAAGCTCGACGGCATCCGCATCCAGGTGCATCGCTCGGGGCAGGACATCGCGATCTTCACCCGCAGCCTGGACGACATCACCACCCGGCTCCCCGAGGTGGTGGCCGCCGTGCGCGCGCTGCCCGCCCGGGAGCTGGTGCTCGACGGCGAGGCGATCGGGTTGGACGCCGAGGGCCGGCCGCTGCCCTTCCAACAGACCTCCAGCCGGGCCGCCCGGCGCACCACGCCCAGCACCACCGGGCCCACGCCGGTGGCGGCCGCGGTGCTCGCCGCCGCCGACCGGACCGGCGACGCGGTGCTCACGCCGTACTTCTTCGACCTGCTGCACCTCGACGGCGCGGATCTGATCGACCTGCCGGGCCGGGAGCGCTGGGCGGCCCTGGCCCGCGTGGTCGACCCGACGCTCCTGGTCGGCCGGGTGGAGGTGGACGGCCCGGAGGCGGCCGGGGCGGCCTTCGCGGCCGCGATCGAGGCCGGCCAGGAGGGGGTGGTGGTCAAGGATCCGGCCGCCCCCTACGACGCCGGGCGGCGCGGGTCGGCCTGGGTCAAGGTCAAGCCGCGGCACACCCTGGACCTGGTGGTGCTGGCGGTCGAGTGGGGCAGCGGCCGGCGGCAGGGCTGGCTCTCCAACCTGCACCTCGGCGCGCGTGACCCGCGCACCGGCGAGTTCGTCATGCTGGGCAAGACGTTCAAGGGGCTCACCGACGAGCTGCTGCGCTGGCAGACCGAGCGCTTCCTCGACCTGGCGGTGGAGAAGGGCGACTGGGTGGTCCGGGTCCGCCCGGAGCAGGTGGTCGAGATCGCCTTCGACGGGGTGCAGACCAGCCGCCGCTACCCGGGCGGCATGGCGCTGCGCTTCGCCCGCGTGGTGCGCTACCGGGACGACAAGACCGCCGCCGAGGCCGACACCATCGACCACGTCCGCGCCATCCACGCCGGCCGGGTCACCACCGGCTGAGGCCGGCCGGCGGGAACCGGGTCAGGCGGAGGCGCTGGACGTCGGCTCGGCGGCCCGGTCGACCGGTGTCCGCGGCCCGTCGAGGCCGGCCATCCGGCGCGCCTCGCGGCGGGCCACCCAGCCGTAGCCGACGAGGCTCATGCCGGCGAAGAGCCACCACTGCACCACGTAGCCGAAGTTCTGCCAGTTGTTGGTGTGGCCGATCGGGACGGCCTGGAACGCCGCGTCGGCGGCCGGCGCCTGCTGGTCGAGCAGCACGTAGCCGCCGGCCACCGGGTAGGGGAGCTGCTTCGCGATCCGGGGGATGCTGATCCGCCGGGTCTCCAGCTTGCCGTCGCGCCGGTCGACCGCGCCGCCGCCGCTCTCGCTGGACACCACCCGGCCGGTGACCGTGACGTTGCCGGTCGGCGCGGCCGGGACCGCCGGCTGGGTGGTGGCGCCGCCGCCCGGGACCGTCGGGATCCAGCCCCGGTCTACCAGCACCGCGCTGCCGTCGGCGAGGACGAGCGGGGTGAGCACCTCGAAGCCGACCTCGCTGTCGACCGTACGGCCGCGGACCAGGACGATGTTCGCGCTGTCGTACCGACCGGTGGCGGTCACCTTGGTCCAGGTGACCCGGTCGGCCGGGGCGGGGCCGGTGCTGCCGGCTCCGCCGGTCGGCGCGGGCAGGGCGTCGCGCAGCGGCGCGGGGGTCATCGTCGAGCCGGCGTCGATCCGCTCGTTGATCGCCGTACGACCGTGGTAGCGGTCCAGCTGCCAGTTGCCGAGGAACACCATCAGCGCGGCGGCGACCAGGGTCAGCGCGAGATAGCCCAGCCAGCGCGGGGTCAGCAGGAACCGGTACACGTCAGGAAGGCTACCCGTACGAGCCGGGCCACTGACCTGCGCCGGGCGATCTGCCGGGGCGGAACCGGCCGGTCGGCGACCGTCGCGTGTCGGCTCGGCCGGGTATGGTCACGCGGGCGGAAACCACCCCAGACCAGGAGTCGATGATGACCGTCGTGCCGCGCGTCGTGCTGAGCGCTCCCTCGTCGGGGCACGGCACCGGTGCCCTCTCGCTCGGACTGCTCGCCGCGCTCGCCGACCGGGGGCTGGACGTGGCCGGTTTCAAGATCGGTCCGGACCAGGTGGACGCGGCGTACCTGGGGCTGGCCGCCCGGCGTCCGGGGCGCATCCTGGATCCGCGGCTGGTCGGCCCGGAGCGGATCGCGCCGCTCTTCGCGCACGGCGCGGCCGGGACCGGGTTCGCGCTGGTCCAGGGCACCATGGGCCTCTACGACTCGATCTCCGGCCGCCCCGAGGCGGAGTCCACCGCCGCCGTCGCCACGGCGCTGCGCAGCCCGGTGGTGCTGGTGGTGGACGTGGCCGCGATGGGCCAGTCGGTGGCCGCCCTGGTGCACGGCTTCCGCTCCTACGACGAGCAGCTGTGGTTGGGCGGTGTGATCCTCAACCGGGTGGCGTCGCCCCGGCACGAGGCGATGCTGCGCGAGGCGCTCGACGACGTCGGCGTGCCCGTCTACGGCGCGCTGCGCCGGCACGAGCTGCCCCCGGTGCTCCCCGCCCGCCGGCACGGCACGGTCCCGGTGGTCCAGCGGGACGGCGAGGCGGAGCGCGCGGTGCGCCGGCTCGGCGAGGCGGTGGCCGCCACCGTCGACCTGGACCGGCTGCTGGCGCTGGCCCGTTCCGCGCCGGCGCTCACCGTCGAGCCGTGGTCGCCGGAGCCGGCCGGGGGCCCACCGGCCGGGGAGCGGCCCGTGGTCGCGCTCGCCGGCGGCCCGGGCGGCAGCTACAGCCACCCGGAGACCGCCGAGCTGCTCCGCGCCGCCGGAGCGGAGGTGGTCCCGGTCGACCCGCTGCGCGACGAGGCGCTGCCCGCCGGGACCCGGGCGCTGGTCGTCGGCGGCGGCCTGCCGGAGGCGTACGCGGACCGGCTCTCCGCCAACCGTCGGCTCTGCATCGCCGTGGCCGAGCTGGCCCGGACCGGCCGGCCGGTCATCGCCGAAGGCGCCGGCCTGCTCTGGCTGGCCCGGGAACTGGACGGGCTGCCCATGTGCGGGGTGCTCGACGCGATCGGGGCGAGCCGGGACGGCGTGGTGATCGGCTACCGGGAGGCGACCGCCCGGACCGACAGCGTGGTCGCCCCGGCCGGCAGCACGGTCGTCGGGCACAAGCAGCACGCCGCCGTGCTCACCCCGCGGGCGGGCGAGCGGGCCGCGTGGAGCTGGGAGGGTGGCGCCCCGGAGGGCTTCGTCTGGCGGGGCGTGCACGCCTCGCAGCTCGTGCCGCACTGGGCCGCGTACCCGGAGATCGCGGCCCGGCTGGTCGCGGCGGCCGTGGCCCCGGCGGAGGCCCCGGCGTGATCGGACAGGTGGCCGTCCGCCGCTTCCCGGCGCTGACCGTCTCCACCCCGCGCACCGAGGTGCGCCCGCTGGCGGCGGCGGACGCCGCGGCGGTCGACGAGGTGTTCGCGGACCGGCGGACCCAGCGCTGGCTGCCGCTGGCCGACGCGTCCGGGCAGATCGACGGGCGGGCATGGTGCACCGAGCTCGCCCGGCAGCGCCGGGACGGCGGCGACGGCGACCACTACGGGGTGGTTCGCCGGGAGGACCAGCGGCTGGTCGGCTGCCTCTGGACCCGCCGCACCGACTGGGGCGCCCGGCTGACCGAGGTGTCGTACGCGATCGCGCCGCACGCCCGGGGGTACGGCCTGGCCGCCGAGGCGGTGGACGCGGTGGCCATCGCGCTGATCCTGGAGCACGGCTTCCAGCGGGTCGAGCTGCGGGTGGCGCCGGGGAACGTGGCCTCCCGGCGGGTGGCCGAGAAGGCCGGCTTCAGCTACGAGGGCCTGTTGCGCAACGCCGGCTTCGTCCGGGGCGCCCGGGTCGACCTGGAGCTCTGGTCCTTCGTGGCCGCCGACCTGCGCTGAGCGCCGGTGAACGCGGTCAAGAGGTTCGCGGACGCCGGCCGCGAACCTCTTGACCATCAGCCCGGGCGCACCCCCGGGCCGTCGGGCGACGGCTCCGCCTCAGCCGACGATCTGGTCGGACGGTGGGGTGAACTGGCGGGTGGGCTTGCCCTTGAGCGCGTCGCGCAGGGTCGTCGCCACCGCGTCGACGGGCACCTGGGACAACCCGTCACCCACCGCGTTGAACGGGTTGTCCGGGTCGGCGATGAAGCTCGCCGCGGCCAGCTCCGGGGTGTAGCCGACGAACCAGGCGGACCGGGTGCTGTCGGTGGTACCCGTCTTACCGGCGACCGGGCGGCCGACCGTGCCCCGGACGCTGTCGGCGGTCGACCAGCCGCCGCAGCCCCCCTTGGCCGGGCTGTCGCCGGTCGGGCAGCGGGCGGCGTCGGTGGCGGCCCGGGCGGCGTCCGCGCTGACCACCTGCCGGCAGCGCGGCTTGGCGACCTCCCGCTCCACCCCGCCGGCGGTGGTGTACATGGCCGGCGTGCCGTCCCGGTTGAGGATCGAGTTCACCGGGATGGCCTCGCAGTACCGGCCGTCGGCGGCCACCGTGGCGTACGCGTTCGCCATCTCCAGGGGAGTGGCGTCGGAGACGCCCAGGGTGAACGCGCCCCACTTGTTCGCCTTGTCCGGCGCGGCGTGCTCGCGGTCCACGTCGGTACGCCAGCGCAGCCCGAGCTGCTCGGCCAGGCGCACCCCCTTCTCCGCGCCGACCTTCTCCTCCAACTGCACGAAGAAGGTGTTCACCGACTTCCCGAAGCCGGACCACATGGTCTGCACGCCGGTCATCGCGCCGCTGGCGTTGACCGGGGCCCACCCGTCGTAGATGGCCGACTGGTACTTGAACGGCGAGTTGATGGTGTCGGAGAGCTTGGTCCCGGAGTTGAGCGCGGCGAGCATCGTGAACATCTTGAACGTCGATCCGGCCTGGTATCCGGGGAGGGTGCCCCCGCCGAGCAGCGGCGCGACCGTGTTCGGATAGTTCGCCTTGACCTTCGGGCCGGCCTCCGGGTTGGAGCTGTTCGGGTTCTCGCTCAGGTCGAGCGAGTAGGTCCGGTTGACCGCCATGGCCTTGATCCGTCCGGTGCCCGGTTCGGCGACCACGATGCCGTTGGCGAATGGGCTGCCGGTGGCGTCCTTGGCACCCACGTTCTTCTCCGCCGCGTCCTGGATCTTCGGGTCGAGGGCGAGCACGATGCGGTAGCCACCGCGGCGCAGCTTGTCCATCCGTTCCAGCCGGTTGGCGCCGAACGCGGGCTGCGAGCTCCACCAGTTCTTCAGGTAGTCGCAGTAGAAGCCCCAGGTCGCCCGGTACTTCTCCAGCAGCGAGGCGCAGTCGTTCGGCGGGTTGGTGAGCTTGAGCCTGATCGGCTCGGCCTTGGCCTGTGCGACGGCGTCGGGCGACAGGTAGCCGAGGCGGGCCATGTTGTCGAGCACGTAGTTGCGCCGGCCGGTGGCGTCCTTCTGGTCGGAGGTGATCGGGTCGTACTCCGACGGGGACTTGACCAGGCCGGCGACGGTGGCCGCCTCGACCGGGGTGAGGGTGGCCGGGGTCTTGGAGAAGAAGATCTGCGCGGCCGCGTAGATCCCGTACGCCCGGTGGCCGAAGTAGGCCGAGTTGAGGTAGCGCTCGAGGATCTGCTCCTTGCTGAGGTGCTTCTCGATGTCCAGCGCCATCCGCATTTCCTTGACCTTGCGCAGGCTGGTCTGCTGGGTGGCCTCCTGGACCTCCTTCGGCGTCTTGGCGCTGTCCCGCAGGGCCATCCGGACGTACTGCATGGTCAGGGTCGAGGCGCCCTGGGAGACGCCGCCGGAGCGGGAGTTGGCCACGAAGGCGCGGGCCACGCCCTTCGGGTCGACGCCGTGGTGCTGGTAGAAGCGGTTGTCCTCGGCGGCGACGATCGCCTGCTGGACGTTCGGCGAGATGTCCTCGATCTTGGTGTACTGGCGGTATTCCTCGTAGAACATCGTCAGCACGGTCGTGCCGTCCGGCGCGTAGAGGTACGACGTCTCGGCGGGTAGCGCGGACTTCAGGATGTTCGTCTTCTGCTCCACGGCGTGCGCGGTGGCCTTGGCGCCGATGCCCGTGACGGCGGCCAGCGGGTAGAGCGCGGCGGCGACCACGATGCCGGCGATCAGTCCGGCGCGGAGGAGGGGAACGGCACGACCGGCGGAGGCGAGGGGTCGATTGCTCACGTGGTCAAGCTATGACATTTCCGATTCGGAAATGAGAAGAATTCATAAACGGGCGAGCGGGCGGAGCGGTGGTGACGCGCCCCACGCCGGGATCCGCTGTCCCGCGCGGCGGCTTCCCGGCAGGATCGCGGACATGCGTGCTCAGCTCACCGGGGTGCCGCCCGCCCCGCCCGACGAGCCCGACCTCGGCCACCACGGGGACGTCGAGGCCACGCCCGGTCTGGTCGACCTGGCGGTCAACGTCCGCCGCGCCCCCATGCCCGACTGGCTGGCCGACCCGCTGGTCGCCGCGCTGGCCGAGCTGGCCGCCTACCCGGATCCCGCCCCGGCCCGGGCCGCCGTCGCCGCCCGGCACGGGCGTCCCCCGGAGGAGGTACTCCTCACCGCCGGTGCGGCCGAGGGCTTCGTGCTGATCGCCCGGGCGTTGCGCGAGGCCCGCCGCCCGGTGGTGGTGCACCCGCAGTTCACCGAGCCGGAGGCCGCCCTGCGGGCCGCCGGCCACCGGGTCGAGCGCGTGCTGCTCGACCCGGCGGACGACTTCCGGCTCGACCCGGCCCGGGTGCCCGCCGACGCCGACCTGGTGATGGTCGGCAACCCGACCAACCCCACCTCCGTGCTGCACCCCGCCGAGGCGCTCGCCGCGCTGGCCCGCCCCGGCCGGGTGCTGGTGGTCGACGAGGCGTTCGCCGACACCACCCGCACCCCGGGCACGGAGGGCGAGCCGGAGTCCCTCGCCGCCCGGCGGGACCTGCCCGGCCTGGTGGTGGTCCGCAGCCTGACCAAGACCTGGGGGCTGGCCGGGCTGCGCGTCGGCTACCTGCTCGGTGAGGCGGCGCTGCTCGCCCGGTTCGCCGCGGCCCAGCCGCTCTGGGCGGTCTCCACCCCGGCGCTCGCCGCCGCGACCGCCTGCGCGTCCCCGGCCGCCGTCGCGGCCGAGCGCGCCATCGCCGCCGGGCTCGCCGCCGACCGCGCGCACCTGGTGGCGCGCCTGTCCGGCCTGCCCGGCGTACGCGTCGCGGGCCGCCCGGCCAGCGCCTTCGTCCTGGTCCACCTGCCCGGCGCCGCAGCGGTGCGGGAGCGGCTGCGCGAGCGAGGCTGGGCGGTACGCCGGGGCGACACCTTCCCCGGGCTCGGCCCGGACTGGCTGCGGATCGCGGTACGCGATCCGGCGACGACCGACGCGTTCACCGGCGCGCTGGCGGAGATCCTGGAGGCATGATGTTGGAGTCCACCGTTGCGGCGATCCGGCCGCTCGACGAGGCCGCGATGGCGGCGGCCCGTGACCTCCAGGGCCGGCTCACCAAGCCCGCCGGTTCGCTCGGCGCCCTGGAGCCCCTCTCGGTACGCCTCGCCGGGCTGGCCGGGACCTGCCCGCCGCCGCTGCCCGAGCCGGCCGCGGTGGCGATCTTCGCCGGCGACCACGGCGTGCACGCCCAGGGCGTCACCCCGTGGCCGCAGGAGGTCACCGCCCAGATGATCGGCAACTTCCTGGCCGGTGGCGCGGTCGTCAACGCGTTCGCCCGGCAGGCCGGCGCCACGGTCACCGTGGTGGACGTCGGCGTGGCCACCCCGCTGCCGGTGGAGCCGCCGGCCGGCGCCGACCTGGCCGCGCCCCGTCTGATCCCCGCCAACGTCCGCGCCGGCACCCGGGACCTGACCGTCACCGCCGCGCTCACCCGGGACGAGGCCCGCGCGGCCGTGGAGACCGGCATCCGGGTCGCCGGGGAGCTGATCGACGCCGGGGTGGCCATCCTGCTCACCGGCGACATGGGCATCGGCAACACCACCCCGGCCGCGGCGCTGGTCGCCGCGTTCACCGGCGCCGACCCGGCCGAGGTGACCGGGCGCGGCACCGGGGTGGACGACGAGACGTACGCCCACAAGGTCGCCGTGGTGCGGGCCGCGCTGGGCCGGCACGCCCCGGACCCGGCCGACCCGCTGGGCGTGCTGGCCGCCGTCGGCGGCCTGGAGCACGCCGCGCTGGCCGGGCTGATCCTCGGCGCCGCCGCCCGCCGGGTGCCGGTGCTGCTGGACGGCGTGATCGCGGTCAGCGCCGCGCTGGCCGCCGCCGCGTTCGCGCCGGACGCGGTCGGGGCGATGGTCGCCGGGCACCGGTCCGCCGAGCCGGGCGCCACGGCGGCGCTGCGCCACCTCGGCCTCGACCCGCTGGTCGACCTCGGGCTGCGCCTCGGCGAGGGGACCGGCGCGCTGCTGGCGTTGCCCGTCGTCACCGGCGCGGTCCGGGTGCTGCACGAGGTGGCCACCTTCGACTCGGCGGGTGTGGCGGAGAAGTGACCAGCCCCTACCCCCTCGGCCTGCGGCTTTCCGGCCGGCGGGTGGTCGTGGTGGGCGGGGGAGCGGTGGCCACCCGGCGGGTTCCCGCGCTGCTCGACGCCGGCGCGGACGTCCTGCTGGTGGCGCCGGAACTCACCCCGGCGCTGCGGGCGCACGTGGACGCCGGCCGGCTGCACTGGGCGGCCCGCCGGTTCCGCCCCGCCGACCTGGACGGCGCCTGGCTGGTCCAGGTGGCGGTGGACGATCCGGTCGCCGCCGCCGGGGTCAGCGCCGCCGCCGCCGAGCGCCGGATCTTCTGCGTACGCGCCGACGACCGGGCGGCGGCCACCGCGTGGACCCCGGCGGTGACCCGCCACGGCCCGGTCACCGTGGCGGTGCTCGGCGGCGGCGACCCGCGCCGCGCGATGACCGTCCGCGACGCCGTCCGCGACCTCCTGGGTGCAAGGAAGGGCCCCCTCTTAACGCCTGCGGTAGAGGAGGGGTCCCCGGTTAACGCCGGCGGCCGGGTGGCGCTGGTCGGGGCGGGGCCGGGCGACCCGGAGCTGATCACCCTGAAGGGCTGGCGGCTGCTCACCGATGCGGACGTGGTGGTCGCCGACCGACTGGTCCCCGGGCTGCTCCTCGACGAGCTGCGCCCGGACGTCGAGCTGGTCGACGCCTCGAAGATCCCGTACGGGCCGTCCCGGGCCCAGGAGGAGATCAACCGGATCCTGGTGGACCGGGCGCTGGCCGGGAAGACCGTGGTGCGGCTCAAGGGCGGCGACCCGTACGTCTTCGGCCGCGGCGGGGAGGAGTTGCTGGCCTGCGCCGAGGCGGGCGTGCCGGTGACCGTGGTGCCCGGGGTGACCAGCGCGGTCGCGGTTCCGGCGGTGGCCGGCGTGCCGGTCACCCACCGAGCGGTGGCGCACGAGTTCACCGTGGTCTCCGGGCACGTCGCGCCCGACTCGCCGGCCTCCCTGGTCCGCTGGGATGCCCTCGCCGGCCTGCGCGGCACCCTGGTGATCCTGATGGGCCTGAAGAACCTCGCCGCGATCGCCGCGACCCTGGTCGGGCACGGGAAGCCGGCGGAGACCCCGGTCGCCGTGGTGCAGGAGGGCACCACCGCCGGGCAGCGCACGCTGCGGTCGACGCTGGGTCAGGTGGCCGCCGACGTGGCCGCCGCGGGCCTGCGCCCGCCGGCGGTGGTGGTGGTCGGCGACGTGGTGGACGCCCTCCTCGGCGGCCGGCCCGAGTCCTGAGCCGCCCGCCCCGACGACTGGGCGCAGACGGCGTCGGTCGGCCGTGCGGTGGGCATCGACGACGGCGGCGGGAGACCGAGGTCTCCCGCCGCCGCGTGCGCTCCGCTCAGGTCACTGCTTGAGCATGTTGTCCAAGATCAGGGCGCAGCGGACCAGGCCGAGGTGGCTGTAGGCCTGCGGGTGGTTGCCCAGGCCGCGCTCGGCGAGCGGGTCGTACTGCTCGGGGAGCAGGCCGGTCGGTCCCGCCGTGTCGATCATCTGGGCGAACAGCTCCTCCGCGTCGGTCCGCCGGCCGGTGCGCAGGTACGCCTCGATCAGCCAGGACGTGCAGATGTGGAAGCCGCCCTCCCGGCCGGGCAGGCCGTCGTCCCAGTGGTACCGGTAGACGACCGGGCCGCTGCGCAGGTCCGCCTCGATCTTCAGCACGGTCGACAGGAAGCGGGGGTCGTCGCCCGCCAGCAGGCCGGAGATGCCGATCCAGAGCGACGAGGCGTCCATCTCCTCGTACCCGTACGCGACGCTGTAGGCCTCGGCCTCCTCGTGCCAGCCGTGCTCCAGCACGTTGGCGGCGATCCGGTCGCGCAGCTCCACCCACTCCGGCCGGTCCTCGCCGCCGTGCTGGCGCACCACGTGCAGCGCCCGGTCCACGGTCATCCAGAGCATGACCTTCGAGAAGACGTGGTGCCGCGGCGGGAGGCGGGCCTCCCAGATGCCGTGGTCGGGCTCGTGCCAGCGGCGGCGGACCGCCTCGACCATGTTCTCCAGCACCCGCCACTCGTCCTCGCGCACCGAGCCCCGGGCGTCGGCCACCGCGGCGATCAGGTCGGCCACCGGGCCGAAGACGTCGAGCTGGAGCTGGTGGTTGGCCAGGTTGCCGACCCGGACCGGCCGGGAGCCGGCGTAGCCGGGCAGGGTGTCGATGACCGCCTCGGCGCCCAGCTCGTACCCGTCGACGGTGTAGAGCGGGTGCAGCCGCTCCGGGTGCCCGCCGGTGCGCTCGATGACGCCGTCGATCCAGCGCAGCAGCCCTTCCGCCTCCTCGGTGGAGCCGAGGTCGACCAGGGCCCGGGCGGTCATCGCCGCGTCCCGCAGCCAGCAGTAGCGGTAGTCCCAGTTCCGCACGCCGCCCAGCTCCTCGGGGAGCGAGGTGGTCGCCGCGGCGAGGATCGAGCCGGTCGGCCCGTGGCAGAGCCCGCGCAGGGTGAGCGCGCTGCGGGCCACCAGGTCCCGGGCGGTGGCGGGCAGCCGCAGCGAGGCCACCCAGTCCTTCCAGGGCTGCTCGGCGGCGGCCTGCCGCTCGTGGATCGGCACCCGGTGGTGTTCCACGCTGTGGGTGCCGAAGCGCAGCTCCAGCACCACCTGGCCGCCGGCGGCACGCAGGTCGACGACCGCCTTCGCGCTCTCGTTCACCCCGTCGCTGGTGACCTGCCACTCGACGCCGGGGGAGTAGAGCGCGACCGGCTCGTTGGAGCCGAGCACCAGCAGCCCGTCGTCCAGCGGCTGGAGCTGCACCGCGACCTGGCCGAACTCGGGGCGCGGGGCGAACTCGATCCGGGCCCGGCCGGTGCCGCTGAGCACCCGGACCAGCGTGGAGTCGCCGGTGACGACCGCCGGGCCGTCGGGGGTGGTCTCCCGGGCGGGCAGGTCCAGCCAGTCGGTGACGGTCAGGCCGGACCAGCGGGTCTCCACCGTCATCGTGTTGCTGCGGTAGCGCTGGCCGAGGGGGATGCCGCCGCGCTCGGGGGCCACGCTGAAGTGCCCCGCCGGGCTGCCGCCGACCAGATCGGCGAAGATCGCGGCCGAGTCGGGCTTGGGGTGGCAGAGCCAGGTGATCTTGGCGTCCGGGGTGACCAGCGCGACGGTCCGCCCGTTGGCCAGCATCGAGTGCCGCTCGATCGGCACCGCCCGCTCGCCGAAGAGCCAGTGCCGCCGGGTCTCCAGCAGCAGGCCCAGCGCCCGGGCCGCCTCGATCGGCTCGGCCACCCGGTAGTCGGCCTGGGTGTCGCCGGGACCGATCTTGATGCCGACGTCCGGCCCGTGCAGGTTGCCGAAGGCGTTCTCGTCGGTGACGTCGTCGCCGATGAAGAGCACCGCGCTCGCCGCGAGCTGGGTGCGGAGCTGGTCGACCGCGGTGCCCTTGTGGGTGGCCACCACCGACAGCTCAATGACCTCCTTGCCCTGGGTGACGGTGACGTCGTCCCAGGTGGCGGGGCCGCTGCGGACCGCGTCGACGGCGGACGCGGCGATCTGCGGGTCCAGCCCGCGGGTGTGCACGGCGACGCTGGCCGGCTTGCGCTCCAGGCGTACGCCCGGGTGGGCCGCGGCGATCTCGCGCAGCGCGTCCCGCAGCCGGGTCCGGGTCGCGATCAGCTCGGGGGAGAGCCGCTCGACGAAGCCGATGTCGAACTCGGAGCCGTGGCTGCCGACCAGGTGCACCTCGCTCGGCAGCCGGGAGAGCGCGGCCAGGTCGCGCAGCGCGCGGCCGGAGACCACCGCGACGGTGGTCTGCGGCAGCGAGGCCAGCGCGCGGATCGCGGCCACCGACTCGGGCAGCGGTACGGCCTTGCTCGGGTCCTCGACGATCGGGGCCAGGGTGCCGTCGTAGTCGCAGGCGACCAGGAGTTGCGGGACGCGGGCGATCCGGCCGATGGCAGCGCGCAGCTCGGGATCCATCACCCCGGCCTGCGGAGTGGCGGTGGCGGGGGAGTTCACGCGGCCTCCGCATCGGGCACGCCGAGTTCGGTCAGGAAGGACTTGGCCCAGTGCCCCACGTCGTGGGTGCGCAGGTGGCGCTGCATTATCCGCATCCGGCGGCGGGCCTCGGGTTTCTCGACGTGCACGGCGCGCAGCAGCGCGTCCTTCACCGCGTCGGGGTCGTGCGGGTTGCACAGGAAGGCCTGACGCAGCTCTGTCGCGGCGCCGGCGAACTCACTGAGCACGAGCGCGCCGCCCTGGTCGGCGCGCGATGCGACGTACTCCTTGGCCACCAGATTCATTCCGTCTCGAAGGGGGGTCACCATCATCACGTCGGCCGCGACGTACATCGCGGCCAGTTCCGAGCGACTGTACGACTGATGCAGATAATGCACTGCGGGCACACCCACCCGTCCGAATTCGCCGTTAATCCGGCCTACCTCGCGCTCGACCTTCACCCGAAGTGCCTGGTAGTGCTCGACGCGCTCGCGGCTCGGCGTGGCGACCTGCACCATGACCGCGTCGGGGACGGTCAACTTTCCGTCAGCGAGGAGCTCCCGGAAGGCCTTGAGCCGGAGCTCGATGCCCTTGGTGTAGTCGAGCCGGTCCACGCCCAGGACGATGGTCTTCGGGTTGCCCAGCTCCTCGCGGATCTGCTTGGCCCGAGCCTGGATCGCCGGGTCGGCGGCCATCCGCTCCATCTCCTTGGTGTCGATGGAGATGGGGAACGCCCCGGCCTTCACCTGCCGCCCGTCGACCTGGATCATCTGCCCTTCGTACCGCAGGCCGAGCAGGTGGCGGGCGAGCCGGACGAAGTTCTGCGCCGCCAGCCGCTGCTGGAAGCCGACCAGGTCGGCGCCGAGCAGGCCGCGCAGGATCTCGGTGCGGAACGGCATCTGCATGAACAGCTCGATCGGCGGGAACGGGATGTGCAGGAAGAACCCGATCCGCAGGTCGGGCCGGAGCTCGCGGAGCATCGCCGGGACGAGCTGGAGCTGGTAGTCCTGCACCCAGACCGTCGCCCCCTCGGCCGCGACGTCCGCCGCGGCCTCCGCGAACCGGGCGTTGACCAGCCGGTACGCCTCCCGCCAGCGGCGCTTGTACGCCGGGGTCTCGACCGCGTCGTGGTAGAGCGGCCAGATCGTCGCGTTGGACTGCCCCTCGTAGTACCGCTCCAGCTCCTCGGCGCTCAGCGGCACCGGGTGCAGCCGGATCCCCTCCAGGTCGAACGGCTCCGGGGCGGCGCCCGTGCCGCCGGCCCAGCCGACCCAGGTGCCCTGGTGCTCGGCGAGGACCGGGTGCAGTGCGGTGACCAGCCCGCCCGGGCTGCGCCGCCACTGCCGCCCCTCGGGTGTGCTCACCTCGTCGACCGGCAGGCGGTTCGCCACTACGACAAAGGAGCTACGGACGGTCACGATCGGCCACCTCCGGGTGCTGACGGGTCCACCGCGCTGAGCGTACTGAGCGTAGCTGCGGCGTCTGTTCCCCCGTGCCTGAGTTCCCTACCCGTCCCAGAACCACCGAACCCCCAATCGTGATCTTGTCGACATCGGGCCGGTCGCGGCGCGCGTACCGCCCCCGGCGGGGTGATGTGGGCGGAGCGGGCCGTACCTGTCAGGATTGACGATGGCGTGCGCGTGGCCGGCCCCCGGCCGGCGGCGGCGGGCGGAAGTCGCCGCCCGCGCCCGCGCCCCGAAGCTCGCGATCGCAACCGACGGAGGTAGCCCGCACCGTGGCCCAGTTCATCTACGTCCTGGAAAAGGCGCGCAAGGCGCACGGCGACAAGGTCGTGCTCGACAACGTGACGCTGAACTTCCTGCCGGGGGCCAAGATCGGTGTGGTCGGCCCGAACGGCGCCGGTAAGTCCAGCCTCCTCAAGATCATGGCAGGCTGGGACCAGCCGAGCAACGGCGAGGCCCGGCTCATGCCCGGCTACACCGTCGGCATGCTGGCGCAGGAGCCGCCGCTCAACGACGCCAAGACCGTCCTCGGCAACATCGAGGAGGCGGTCGCCGAGACCAAGGCGAAGCTGGAGCGGTTCAACAAGATCGCCGAGCAGATGGCGACCGACTACTCCGACGAGCTGATGGAGGAGATGGGCAAGCTCCAGGAGGAGCTGGACCACGCCGACGCCTGGGACATCGACTCCAAGCTCGAGCTGGCGATGGACGCCCTGCGCTGCCCGCCGCCGGACGCCGACGTCACCCAGCTCTCCGGTGGTGAGCGTCGCCGGGTGGCGCTCTGCAAGCTGCTGCTGGAGGCCCCCGACCTGCTGCTGCTCGACGAGCCCACCAACCACCTAGACGCGGAGAGCGTGCAGTGGCTGGAGCAGCACCTGGCCAAGTACGCCGGCACGGTGATCGCGATCACCCACGACCGGTACTTCCTCGACAACGTGGCCAACTGGATCCTCGAGCTGGACCGCGGCCGGACCTACCCGTACGAGGGCAACTACTCCACCTACCTGGAGAAGAAGGCCGCCCGGATGTCCGTCGAGGGCCGGCGCGACGCCAAGATGAAGAAGCGGCTGAGCGAGGAACTGGAGTGGGTCCGCTCCAACGCCAAGGCCCGGCAGACCAAGTCCAAGGCCCGCCTCGACCGCTACGAGGAGATGGCCAACGAGGCGGAGAAGACCCGGAAGCTGGACTTCGAGGAGATCCAGATCCCGCCGGGCCCGCGCCTGGGCAGCACGGTCATCGAGGTCAACCACCTCACCAAGGCCTTCGGGGACCGGGTGCTGATCGACGGCCTCAGCTTCTCCCTGCCGCGCAACGGCATCGTCGGCGTGATCGGCCCGAACGGCGTCGGTAAGACCACGCTGTTCAAGACCGTCGTCGGGCTGGAGGAGCCGACCGACGGCTCGGTCCGGGTCGGCGACACGGTCTCGCTGTCGTACGTCGACCAGAGCCGGGCCGGCCTGGCCGGGGACAAGACGGTCTGGGAGACGGTCTCCGACGGGCTGGACCACCTCATGGTGGGCAAGGTCGAGATGCCGTCCCGGGCGTACATCGCCGCGTTCGGCTTCAAGGGTCCGGACCAGCAGAAGCCGACCAAGGTGCTCTCCGGCGGCGAGCGGAACCGGCTCAACCTGGCGCTGACCCTCAAGATCGGCGGCAACGTGATCCTGCTCGACGAGCCGACCAACGACCTGGACGTGGAGACCCTCTCCAGCCTGGAGAACGCGCTGCTGGAGTTCCCCGGCTGCGCCGTGGTCATCTCCCACGACCGGATGTTCCTGGACCGGGTCGCCACGCACATCCTGGCCTGGGAGGGCGACGACCAGAACCCGGCCAAGTGGTTCTGGTTCGAGGGCAACTTCGAGGCGTACGAGAAGAACAAGATCGACCGGCTCGGTGCCGAGGCCGCCCGTCCGCACCGGGTGACCTACCGCAAGCTGACCCGTGACTGACCGGTTCGTCTACCACTGCACGCTGCGCTGGTCCGACCTGGACGCGTACGGCCACGTCAACAACTCGCGCTTCCTCACGCTCTACGAGGAGGCGCGGGTGGCCATGATGTTCGCCGGCGGCCGGGCGTGGGGGGTGGGCTCGTTCGCCGACGGGGTCGTCATCCGTCGGCACGAGGTCGACTACCTGCGCCCGGTCGACTACGCGCTGGGTCGGGCCACCGCGGAGGTGGCCCCGACGGTCCGGATCGAGCTCTGGGTGGAGGAGATCCGCGCCGCCTGGTTCAGCGTCGCCTACGAGCTGTACGACGGCGACGTGCTGGCCAGCCGGGCCCGCTCGGTGCTGGTCCCGTTCGACCTGGCCGCGCAGCGGCCGCGCCGGATCTCCCCGGAGGAGCGGGCCTTCCTGCTCCGGTACGCCCCCGGGGTGGCCCCGTGAGCGCGCGATCGCGCACCGAGGAAGTCCGATGAGTGCGCCGGCCCTGGGCCACGGGCTGGCCGGCGTGGCGGACGCCGGAGCCTTCCTGGCCCGGCTGGTCCGGCTGGACCCGGCCACCCTGGTCCGGCTGCGGCCGGTGCCGGGCGCGGGGCGTACCGCCCTCTGGGCCCGGCTGCCGTGGGGCGTCCTGGTCGTCCGGACGGTCGAGGGGGCGGCCCCGGAGGACGCCACGGTCGCCGCCGCAGAGCTGCTGGCCGAGTTGGCGGCGGGCGGCGCGGCGCTGCCCCGACGCCGTGACGACGGGTGGCGCTGGGCGCTCCCGCCGGTGGCCAGCCGGGCGGTGGAGGCGTTGCCCGCCGATGAGGTCCGCCGGATCGCCGCCGCCGCGGCCGGCGCGCTGCGGGAGGCGGCCACGCACGGCGTGGGCGGCCGCGCGGTGGGGCAGCGGGCGCTGCGCGACGCGTTGCTGGACCACGTCGCGGTGGTGGTGACCCCGGACGACGCGCCGGACGCCCCGGTGGAGGTGCCGCAGCGGCTGGTGCAGGGGCTGGTCCGGATGGGCTTCCTCGGCACGGGCGACGTCCAGGTACGGGTGGCCGGCCGTTGGGTCGGTCTGGTCGGACCGTATGGAGCGGCCTGGTCGCAGAAGGCCGCCGAATTCGCCCTGACGCCCGTATCGAGTCATCCGAACGGATGACCCCTGTTCGTCCTTCCGGTTTGGGGCGTCCGTTGGGGGGATGCCTCAACCCGGCTGTCCGGGTACCGTCCATCCTCGGATCCAACGCACCGTAGGCGATTGGATCCGCTGGGGAGTGAGGTGCGCGAGCGATGCCGTGGTGGTCATGGCGCCCAGGTCCCGCCGGCGGCGGCGATCCGGAAACTCGAACCGGAATCACAATGGAGGACACCGTCCGGGTCGGACCACCGACCCCCCGCCAGCCGGGGGACGACGCGGCCGCCGAGCGCCCGGTGATCTCGGACATGCCGGCCACCGTCGGGCCGGTCACCCTCCCGCGGGTCTGCGAGGCGCTCGACCTGCTCGACGTGCGCTACCTCGCCGACGGCGACGGCAACCTGCTGGCCATGTGGGAGCGGCACGCCGTGCTGGTCACCCTCGAGGGGCCGGACGACGAGATCCTGGTGATGCGGGCCCGGCCGCACGCGACGGTGCCGCCGGACTGGGCCGACCGGGCCTACCGGGTGGTCAACGAGTGGAACCACACCCGGCGGTTCTGCAAGGCCTACATCGGCGACCCGACCGAGCGCGGGCAGCTGCCGATCTACGCCGAGCTCCAGGTGCCGCTCGGCGCCGGCACCCACGACGCGCTGCTGGTCGAGATGCTCGACTGCGGCGCCGCCGTGGCCACGACCTTCGTGGACTGGCTGCACGACGAGGGCGCGCTGCTCTGATCCGGCCGCCGTCGGGGCCGCCGGTCCCGACGGCGGCGCGGCCGGTCGCCGTCAGGCCCCGGCCGCCGGGTCCTCCACCACGTTCACCATGAAGTACGCGGCCCGCTCCAGGTAGTTCCAGAGCGCGGCGGCGACCTCGGGCGGCAGGTCCAGCCGGTCCACCGCCCGCCGCATGTGGTGGAGCCAGGCGTCCCGCTCCGCCGCCCCGATCCGGAACGGCGCGTGGCGCATCCGCAGCCGCGGGTGGCCGCGCTGCTCGGAATAGGTGCGCGGGCCGCCCCAGTACTGGATGAGGAAGAGGGTCAACCGGTCGGCCGCCGGGCCGAGGTCCTCCTCCGGATACATCGGCCGCAGCAGCGGGTCGGTGGCGACGCCCACGTAGAACTCGTCCACCAGCTTGCGGAAGGTGGGTTCGCCGCCGATCGCCTCGAAGAGGGTCATCGACTCGCCTGGGGAAGTCACCGTTCCATCCTGCCAGGTGCGGCCGGCGCGCGATCCCCGCCCACCGCCGGCGTTGGTCAGGTCACCGCGTGCCGTTGCCGGGCCCGCTCGCCGGCCGCTCGGGCCGGCACGTGCGGGCGGAGACCCGCCGGGACCGACGGGTCGGCCGAGTTGGCCCGGGCGGCCGCCTCCAGCGCCGCGTCCACCGTCTCGGGGCGCGGCCAGGTGAGCGCCGCCGCGAGCACCAGCAGCACCCCGGCGACGCTCCATCCGCCGACCACGTCGGGGATGGTGAAGTGCTCGGCGAGCGCCCCGGTGACGAGCACCGCGGCGCCCTGGACGATCTGCGTCCCGCTGGCCATCACGCCGAACGCCCGCGCCCGGTAGGCGTCGGGCAGGGCGCGGACGAAGAGGCCGTTGGCCACCGGGATCAGCCCCGCGACGGCGAAGCCGCACGCCGCGGCGAGGAGCGCCACCACGAGCGGCGAGGGGTCGAACAGGGCGGGGACGAGCACCGCCGGGGCGAGGACCGCCAGCGGGCGCATCAGCGCCAGCCGGCGGGCCGGCCCGAGGAGCCGGCCGATCATCAGCCCACCGAGGATGTAGCCGACCGGGTTGGCGGCCATGATGATCGCCTGGGCGGCGCCGTTGTCCAGGTCGCCGCCGCTCTGCTCGGCGGCCCACGCCGCGGCGAGGCCCTCGGGGACGATGGAGAAGAGCGACGCGCTGAACACCAGCACGGCGATGGCCCGCAGCAGCGGCTGGCCGAAGACGATCCGGAAACCCTGTCCGGTCTCCCGCAGCAGGTGGCTGCGGTGGGCCGCGGTCATCGCGGGCGGCCGGTCCCGCAGGCCGAACCGGACCAGGGCGGCCGACACGGCGAAGGTGGCCGCGTTGATCAGCAGGGCGGCGGCGGGGCTGACCGCCGCGATGGCCGCGCCGAGCAGGTATCCGACGACCTGGGCGGCCTGCCCGGTGCTCGAGATGATCGAGAGCCCGACCACCAGCCGGTCGCCGGGCAGGATCTGCGGCGTCACGGCGGACCGCGCGGCCTGGCTCGGCGGGTTGGCCAGGGTGGCGGCGAAGATCAGGGCGAGGACCGCCCAGGGTGGCATCCCGGGCAGCGCCACCAGGACCATCAGCGCCATCCGGACCAGGTCGCAGGTGACCATCACCTGCCGGTACCGGTGCCGCTCGGCGACCGCGGCGAGCACCGGGCCACCGATCAGCCAGGGCAGGTAGCTGGCCGCGAACGCGGCGGCGGAGAGCGCCACCGACTGGGTCTCCCGGTAGACGAGCACCGTGACGGCGGCCTTGGCGAGGTAGTCGCCGACCCAGGACAGGGCGTTGGCGGCGAAGAGCGCGCGGAACTCGGCCTGGGCGAACACGTCGCGAAAGGTGGCCGGGCCCTCCGCGGCCGGTCGCTCGTCGGACACCGTCGCCTCCATCGTCCTCGGCGTCGGCCCACTCGTGATGGCCGACCGGGGACCGTCGTCAGATCTCGGATCAGCGAGGACACGAGCCCGCTCCGGTGGGAGCGTGCTGACCGGATTCTGCCCGATCGTCTGAGCAACGGCTAGGGTGAACGGATGGATCGTCGCATCTCCGACTGAACGAACGGACGATACCCGAGGGGCCGCACGGTGGGGAACCCCCGAAATCGGTCCCCGCTCCGGTGGCGGGCCAGCTCCTACGTCGCGCCGCCGGTGCCCGTCTCGCCCGGGGCCTGCGGCCGGGTGGGCATCCCCGGATAGAGCCGGGCCGCCGCGATCCGGGCGGTGATGCCCGAGTTCTCCAGTGCCTCGGCCAGCCGGCGGCGCAGCTCACGGCCGACCGCGAACTGACCGTCGGCCGTCGTCTTGACCACCGTACGGAGCACCGCGCCGTCCACCGTGATCTGTTCCACGCCGAGCACGTCCGGCTCCTCGACGATCTGCGGCGCCAACTCGGGATCCATCGCCACCGAGGCCGCCGCCGTACGCAGCACCGCGGTGGCCTCCTCGGTGCCGGCGAAGCCGATCGGCAGGTCGACCACCACCAGGGCCCAGCCCTGGCTCTTGTTGCCGACCCGGACGATCTCGCCGTTGCGGATGTACCAGAGCACGCCGCGGCCGTCCCGGACCGTGGTGACCCGCAGGCCCACCGCCTCGACCACGCCGGTCGCCTCGCCCAGGTCGACCGTGTCGCCGACGCCGTACTGGTCCTCGATCAGCATGAACAGGCCGGCGATCAGGTCCTTGACCAGGCTCTGCGCGCCGAAGCCGAGCGCCACGCCGGCGATGCCGGCGCTGGCCAGCAGCGGCGCCAGGTCGAAGCTGAACTCGCGCAGGACCATCAACAGCGCGATACCGAAGACGAACGCGGTGACCACGCTGCGCAGCACCGAACCGATCGCCTCGGCTCGCTGTCGCCGCCGTTCCGGTACGAACTCCTCGGGAGTGAGCGTGGCGGACGGGATCCGCTCGCGCAGCGGCCGGAGCAGGGTCGGCACCGCGCCCTCGGTGGTGGTGCGGACCAGCCGGTTGATCGTCCGGTGCAGCGCCCAGCGGGCGGCCACCGCCAGCAGCACGATCAGGATGATCCGCAGCGGCTTGAGGATGATCCAGTAGCTGCCCTCGGCGAGCCAGGTCGAGTTGGTCAGCTCCAGGATGGGCTTGCACCAGTCGTTGGTCCGGCAGTCGACGGAGGGCGTTGGGTCGGGGCTGGGCGCGGCGGCCAGGGCGCGCAGCATCAGGTTGGTGGCACTCACCCTGCTTTCGTACCGCACGCCCGCTGTGTGCCGGCTGTTGACCCACCGCCGCCCCACCGCTCGGACAGTAACCGATCATCACGGGCGGAACCGGCCATCCTGACAGGCCCGGAAAAAGCTTCGTGGGGTACCCCGGATTAGTGCGTGCAATCCGGGTCGCGATCAGGGACGATTGGCGCAACGGACGTCGGTGATCCGGCCGGCGTCGGTGTCGTTCCCCGCTGCCTGCGGGGCGGGCCCGGCGCGACAGCGGCAGGAGCGGCTGGACCGGGAGGGTGAGCGCGATGCCTGACATACGACCCACGGCGGGCTCCGGTGCGCTCGTTCTCAACGCCACCTATGAGCCGCTGTGCGTCGTCTCGGTGCGTCGTGCCGCCATCCTCGTCCTCTCCGCCAAGGCCGTCTGCGTCGCCGACGGCGACGGCATCCTGCACAGCGCGCGCAACGCGCTCCCGGTCCCCTCGGTGGTCCGGCTGACCCGCTACGTCCGGGTCCCCTACCGCTCCCACGTCGGGCTCTCCCGCCGGGCGGTCTTCGCGCGGGACGGCTGGCGCTGCGCCTACTGCCGCGGGCCGGCGGAGACCATCGACCATGTCTTTCCCCGCAGCCGGGGTGGCCGGCACGCCTGGGAGAACGTGGTGGCCGCCTGCGCCCGGTGCAACCACACCAAGGGCGACAAGACCCCGGCCGAGCTGGGCTGGCGGCTGCACAACCTGCCGGCCGTGCCGAAAGGGACGGCGTGGCGGGTGCTCGGGCACCGGGCGCCGGACCCGCGCTGGGCCAACTGGCTCGACCTGCGCGAGCCCGAGCCCGAGGCGGCCTGAGCCCGGGTCAGGGGCCACGCGCCTGCACCAGGGACGCGTAGACCACCAGGTTGTCGGCGTAGCCGGTCTCGCCGCCCACCCACCGGCCACCGCACGTGATCAGGCGCAGGTTGGGCCGGCTGAAGTCGCCGAAGATCTCGTCCACCGGCAACTTCTCCTTGCCGTACCGCTGCACCGAGGTGACCTCGAAGATCGCCACCGAGTGGTCCTCCCGGGTCACCTCGACCCGGTCGCCGTCGTCGAGTTGCTTGAGATTGTGGAAGACGGCCGGACCGGTGGTGGTGTCGACGTGGCCGACGATCACCGCTGGGCCGTACTGCCCGGGGGTGGGCCCCCGGTCGTACCAGCCGGCCTCGCCGGCCTTCTCCAGCTCGGGTACCGCGATGGTGCCGTCGGGGGCGAGGCCGACCCGGTGCACCGGCGCCCGCAGGCCGAGGGTGCCGATCGAGAGGTGCGTCGGTGGGCTCGCCGGCAGCACGGGAAACTTCTTCGGCGGCGGCCGCAGCCCGGCGAAAAGCCGGTCGGGCAGCACGCTGAGCCCGGTCACCCGTTCCATCCCGAGCATGGCCACGATCAGCACCATCACCGCCGCCACCACCAGCACCGGGGCGCCGGGGCCGCGGCGGGCGGCGTACCGCCAGCGGGCCGCAGCGGTGGTGGGTCGGACCGGGACCGGCCGGGCCCGCGCGTCGGCGGTGGCCACGCTCGCGGTGGAGGCGTGGCCGGCGGCGCGGGTGAACCGGCGGACCGCCGCGGTCACCGCCCGGAGCGAGGCACGTAGCCGGTCGTTGGGCGCGGCGGCCGGGCCGCGCCGGGCAGGGCCGGCCCGCCGGCTAGCCCCGTTGGCCCCCGGCCTCGGCACGCGGCCGACGCCCCGCGCCGAGGGAATCCGCCCCCCGTCGCCCTGGATCTGCGCCGTGCGGCCGCCCCGGATTCGCGCGGTGCGGCCGTCGCCCTGGATCCGCGCGGTACGACCGCCCTTGATCCGCCCCGCGCGGCCAGCGCCCTGGATCCGTGCGGTGCGATCGTCGCCCTGGATCCGCGTCGCGCGGCCGTCGCCCTGGATGCGCGGGGTGCGAGCCTCGCCGTGGATCCGCACGGTACGGGCGTCCCGGGGGGTCCGGCTGGCGCGGCCGTCACCGCGGATCCGCGTCGGTCGGCCGTCGTCTCGGATGTCCGGCTGCCGGCCGGCTCGGGTCCGTTGGTGGGCCATGGCCGCACCTCGTCAGAAGCGCGACCGGGTCCTGCGACGGGCGCCGACGCCGGCCACCACCGCCACCGCGACGAGCCCGCCGACCAGCAGCAGCGACCCGGCGCCCCGGCCGCCCGCGGTGCCGCCACCGCCGGTTGCCGGGCCCTTGCTCGGCTGGGCCATGTTCAGCACGGTGAGTACGGTCGAGGCCGTCTTCCCGTTGGAGCAGCGCAGATCGACCGGGAAGTCCCCGGCCTGCTTGTTGCCCGGGATGGTCACCGCTCCGGTGAGGAAGCCGTTGTCCGGGCGGAGCATGACCCGCCCGAAGGCGTCCGAGTTCACGTCGGCCTGCCGGTTGTTCGCGTTGTCGCAGCTGGCCCGGATGTTCACCCGGGTGCCGGCCTGTGCCGGATTCGGCGTGACCTCGACGAAGACGTTCTCCCCGGCCCGCGCCGGGGTGACGGTCATCAGGACGAACGCCGCGACCAGTCCCAGTACGGTCAGGACGGCCGACAGGGCGCGGCGTGACACGAGCCCTCGCATGATTCCCCCCTTCCGGTGCGGTGCACCGGAATCCTGCTGACGGGCAGTGGGGGCTGCTTTCCCGGCGGTTCGGGGTGTTAACAGGGGACCCCTGCTCTGCATCAGGCGTTAAGAGGGGCCCTTCCTTGCGGCTCAGCGGCGGCGGCCGCGCGGCGTCGAACCGGACGGCGGGAGCGGGGTGACCGGGTGCCAGTCCAGCGGGGTGGAGAGGACCATGGTGCTGGACGGCTGGCCGTACGGGGCGAGCCGGTCGATGACCCCCTCGAACTCGCCCATCGACCCGGCCGCCACCTTGAGCATGCTGCACGCGTCGCCGGTGATCCGGTGGATTTCCATGATCTCCGGCCAGCCGGCCACCTCGGGGTCGTTGAGGATGCAGCGCGAGCCGTAGCAGGACATCCGGATCAGGGCGAGCACGGTCCGGCCGGCCCGGGTCAGGTCCACGTGCGCGTGGTAGCCGGTGATCACGCCGGACTCCTCCAGCCGGCGGACCCGCTCGGCGACGGCTGGCGGCGACAGGTGCACCCGGCGGGACAGCTCGCTGTAGGAGAGCCGGGCGTCGGCCTGGAGTTCGCGCAGCAGCGCCCAGTCCATGTCGTCCACGCGGTGACCTTTCTTCCGTGAAGTCGAGTGCGGGGGAAGCCTTCCGAGTGACAGGCGATACCACCGTACCGCCGTTGAACAGGCATTCCATCTGCGGATCCACTGGCGGGATCATGTCGTCTACCCCGCGTACCGGAGGAGATGACGGTGGAACAGACGACGGTGGTCCGGCCGGCCACCCCGCAACAGCGGGCGGCCCGGGCGGCGCGCAACGCGGGCGAGCCGACGCTGGAGTTCGCCGACCGGGTGCCCTACGACGCGTACGTCCGGGCGAGCACGCTGCACCAGCTGCAGGAGCCGCTCAGCGACGACCCGGGCGAGATGTCCTTCCTGATGGTCAGCCAGATCATGGAGCTGTACTTCGGGCTGACCTGCCACGAGCTGCGGCACGCCCAGCGGGAGCTGCGGGCCAACCGGATCTGGGAGGCGCTGCCCCCGCTGCGCCGGGCCGCCCTGCACCTGGAGGGGCTCAACGCCGCCTGGCAGGGGCTGCGCTGGATGACGCCGGCCGACTTCAACCGCTTCCGGAACCTGCTCGGCGAGGGCTCCGGCTTCCAGTCCGCGATGTACCGCCACCTGGAGTTCCTGCTCGGCCTCCGCGACCCGGCGCTGATCCGCCCGTTCCGCCGGCAGACCGAGGTGTACGCCGAGCTGACCGCCGCCCTCGCCACCCCGAGCCTCTGGGACGATGTGGTCGCCCTGCTCGCCCGGCGCGGCTTCGACCTCCCGGCCGAGTTGCTCGACCGGGACGTGACGGTCGAGCACGAGCCGCACCCCGCCGTCGAGGCGGCCTGGGTGCGGATCTACGCCGACGGCGGCCCCGACAACCACCTGCGCCTGCTCGGCGAGGCGCTGACGGAGGTGGCCGAGCGGTTCGGTGACTGGCGCTGGCACCACATCAAGGCGGTGCAGCGCTCGATGGGCGCCAAGGTCGGCAGCGGCGGCTCCGCCGGGCTGGCCTGGTTGCAGCGCAGCATGGCCCGGGTGGTCTTCCCGGAGCTGTGGTCGGCCCGGACCGCGATGTGACCGGAGAGAACAGCATGCACACCTCCGAGGCAGAAGCCCGCGCCCTCGACGCCGCGGACCCCGGACACCGGCACCTCTTCCTCGTGCCACCCGCCGAGGGCGGGCGGCACCCCGACGTGGCGTACCTGGCCGGCAACTCGCTGGGTCTGCAACCCCGGGCCACCCGGGACGAACTCCTCGCCGACCTGGACGCCTGGCGCAAGCTGGGCGTGGAGGGGCACCTGGAGGCGGAACGGCCCTGGCTGCCGTACCACGAACTGCTGACCGCGCCGGCCGCGCGACTGGTCGGCGCGCTCCCCGCGGAGACCGTGGTGATGAACTCCCTCACGGTCAACCTGCACCTGCTGATGGTGAGCTTCTACCGGCCGGCGGGAGAGCGGACCCGGATCGTCATCGAGGACAGCGCCTTCCCCTCGGACAGCTACGCGGTGCGCAGCCAGGCCCGCTTCCACGGCCTCGACCCGGACGCCACCGTGGTCCGGCTCAAGCCGCGCCCCGGCGAGGACACCCTGCGCCCGCAGGACGTCCTCGACTTCCTCGCCGCCGAGGGACACACCGTCGCGCTGGTGCTGCTGGGCGGGGTCAACTACCTGACCGGCGAGCTGATGGACATCCCGGCGATCACCGCCGCCGGGCGGGCCGCGGGCGCGGTGGTCGGCTGGGACCTGGCGCACGCGGTCGGCAACGTCCCCCTCGCGCTGCACGACTGGGACGTGGACTTCGCCGCCTGGTGCTCGTACAAGTACCTCAACTCCGGGCCGGGGGCCCTCGCGGGCGTCTTCGTCCACGAGCGACACCTCGGCGACCCGGACCTGCCCCGCTTCGAGGGCTGGTGGAGCACCGAGGCCAGCACCCGGTTCGAGATGACCCCGGTGTCCCGGCCGCCCGCCACGGTCGAGGCGTGGCAGATCTCCAACCCGCCGATCTTCGCGATGGGCCCGGTGCGTACCTCGCTGGAGCTGTTCGACTCCGTCGGCATGCCGGCGCTGCGCGAACGCAGCCTCCGGCTCACCGGCTACCTGGAACGGCTGCTGGACGAGGTGACCGCCGACCGGCCGCTGACCGTGGTGACCCCGCGCGACCCGGCCCGCCGCGGCTGCCAGCTCTCGGTGCGGATCGGAACGGGCAGCGCCAACGAGCTGACCAAGCGGCTGCGGCACGAGCACGGGGTGATCGCCGACGCCCGGGAGCCGGACATCGTCCGGTTCGCCCCGGTACCGCTCTACTCGACGTACCACGACTGCTGGCGGGTCGCCGACGCGCTGGCCGCGACAGTGGAGGTGGATCAGTGACCGAGCGACGCGACGAGATCGCGGTGGTCGGCGCCGGACTGGCCGGCTGCCTGCTCGCCTGCTTCCTGGCCCGGCGCGGCTACCCGGTGGCCCTCTACGAGCGGCGGCCCGACCCGCGGACCGGGCAGGTCGAGCGGGGCCGCTCGATCAACCTGGCGCTCTCCGAGCGCGGCCTGGACGCGCTGCGCCGCATCGGGCTGGACCAGCAGGTGATGGCGGACGCGCTGCCGATGCGCGGCCGGATGATCCACCCGGTGGCGGGCGAGCCGCAGTTCCAGTCGTACAGCGTCTCGGGCGACCGGGCGATCAACTCGATCAGCCGGGGCGCGCTGAACAACGCGCTGCTCGACGCCGCCGCCGCGCTGCCCGGCGTGCGGATCGCCTTCGACCACCGGCTGGTCGGGCTCGACCCGGCCACCGGCGAGATGACCTTCGATACCCCGCCGGGCAAGGTCGCCACCACCGCGTCGGTCGTCCTCGGCGCCGACGGCGCCGGCTCCGCCGTGCGCGGGCAGCTTCTCGAACACGGGGTGCTGACCGAGAGCCTGGACTTCCTCGACTACGGCTACAAGGAACTCACCATCCCGCCGGTCGGCGGGGAGTTCGCCCTCGATCCGGGCGCGCTGCACATCTGGCCGCGCGGCACCTCGATGATGATCGCGCTGCCCAACCCGGACCGCTCCTTCACCTGCACGCTCTTCTGGCCGACGCACGGCACGCAGAGCTTCGCCTCACTGGGCAGCCCGGCCGCCATCGAGCGGTACTTCGCCACCCACTACCCGGACCTGATCCCGCTGGCCCCGAACCTGGTGGACGACTACCAGCACAACCCGGTCGGCGTGCTCGGCACCGTCCGCTGCGCCCCCTGGCAGGTGGACGGGAAGGTGGGCCTGCTGGGCGACGCCGCGCACGCCATCGTGCCGTTCTACGGCCAGGGCGCGAACTGCGCCTTCGAGGACGTGGTCGAGCTGGACCGCTGCCTGGACGAGTGCGGCGACCAGTGGGCGTCGGCGCTGCCGCTGTTCCAGCACCGACGGCAGGCCAACGCCGAGGCGATCGCCCGGATGGCGCTGGCCAACTTCGTGGAGATGCGGGACAAGGTCGCCTCGCCGGTGTTCCAGACCCGCAAGAAGATCGAGCACGCGCTGGAGCGGGCGCTGCCCGGCCGGTACGTCTCGCAGTACGAGCTGGTCTCCTTCTCCACCACCCCGTACGCCCAGGTGCGCCGCCGGGTGCGCCGGCAGTACCAGGTGGTCGGGGCGGTGGCGGCCGGCGCGGCGGCGGCGCTGGCCGGCGTGGCGATGGCGCTCGGCCGAGGGAGGCGAGGATGAGTCTCTGGGATCCCCGGCTGATGGCCGGACACGCGCCGGACGGCCCCGGCCTGCTGCGCAACTTCGTCGGCGGCTCCTTCGTGGACGTCGGGACCCGGTTCACCAAGCGCAGCCCGGTGACCGGCGAGCCCGTCTTCGAGGTGGTCGAGGCTTCCTCGTCCGTCGTGGACTACGCGGTGGCGGCCGCCCGGGCGGCGCTGCGCGGCCCGTGGGGCCGGATGGGTGAGCGGGAACGCGCCGAGGTGCTCCGCCGGGTCGCCGACGAGCTGGAACGCCGCTTCGACGACCTGGTCGCCGCCGAGGTGGCGGACACCGGCAAGGCCATCTCCCAGGCCCGCACCCTGGACATCCCGCGCGGCGCGGCCAACTTCCGGGCGTTCGCCGAGATCGTGGCGACCGCGCCGACCGAGTCGTTCACCACGGTCACCCCGACCGGCGGCCGGGCGCTGAACTACGCGGTCCGCAAACCGGTCGGCGTGGTCGCCGTGATCGTGCCGTGGAACCTGCCGTTGCTCCTGCTCACCTGGAAGGTCGCCCCGGCCCTGGCCTGCGGCAACGCCGTGGTGGTCAAGCCCAGCGAGGAGACCCCCGCCTCGGCCACCCTGCTCGCCGAGGTGATGGCCGCCGCGGGCGTGCCGGAGGGCGTGTTCAACCTGGTGCACGGCTTCGGCCCCGACTCGGCCGGGGAGTTCCTCACCCGGCACCCGGGCGTGGACGCGATCACCTTCACCGGGGAGTCCGCCACCGGCAGCGCCATCATGCGCGCCGCGGCGGACGGGGTGAAGGCGGTCAGCTTCGAGCTGGGCGGCAAGAACGCCGGGCTGGTCTTCGCCGACGCCGACCTGGACGCCGCGGTCGCCGGGTCGGTCCGGTCCAGCTTCACCAACGGCGGCCAGGTCTGCCTCTGCACCGAGCGGATCTACGTGCAGCGGCCGGTCTTCGAGGAGTTCACCGCGCGGCTGGCCAAGCGCGCCGACGAACTGGCGTTCGGCTGGCCGGCCGACGAGGCGACCGCGAACATGCCGCTGATCTCGCACGCCCACCGGGACAAGGTGCTCGGCCACTACGAACTGGCCCGGGCCGAGGGCGCCGAGGTGCGCGCCGGGGGCGGGACGCCGCGCTTCGGCGACGCCCGCGACGGCGGCGCGTACGTGCAGCCGACCGTGCTGACCGGGCTGGGCCCGGACGCCCGCACCAACCGGGAGGAGATCTTCGGCCCGGTGGTCCACGTCGCCCCGTTCGACGACGAGGAGGAGGCGTACGCGCTGGCCAACGGCACCGACTACGGCCTGGCGGCGACGGTCTGGACCCGGGACGTGGGCCGGGCGCACCGGGCCGGGTCCCGGTTGGACGCCGGCATCGTCTGGGTGAACACCTGGTTCCTGCGCGACCTGCGCACCCCGTTCGGCGGGGTGAAGGCGTCCGGCATCGGCCGGGAGGGCGGGGTGCACTCCCTCGACTTCTACTCCGAACTCACCAACGTCTGCGTGGACCTCACATGAGCGAGCGGAGTGCGCGCGGCGGGCAGAATGGCCGGCGTCGTCAGCGTACGCAGCGAGGAGCGGGGATGACCGTCGACATCGAAGCCGCGAACCGAGAACTGGCCGTCGCCCGGCAGGAGGAGAAGCCGTGCCCGCCCCTGCGCGGCCGGCTGCTGCCCGAGGGCGACATCGAGGCCGCCTACCAGGTGCAGCAGGTCTACACCCGGCAGCGGCTGGGCAAGGGCCACCGCCGGGTGGGCGCGAAGATCGGGCTCACCTCCCGCGCCGTGCAGGAGAACTTCGGCGTCTTCCAGCCCGACTTCGGGGTGCTCTTCGACGACATGGCGGTCGGCGACGGGGTCGAGGTGCCGATGGGGCGGCTGCTCCAGCCCCGGGTGGAGGCGGAGATCGCCTTCGTGCTCGGCACCGACCTGCCCGACGAGCGGGTCACCACCGTCGACCTGATCCGGGCGGTGGACCACGTGCTGCCGGCCATCGAGATCGTCGACTCGCGGATCGCCGGCTGGGACATCTCCATCGTGGACACCGTCGCGGACAACGCCTCCAGCGGGCTCTTCGTGCTCGGCACCGCGCCGCGCCGGCTGGCCGACGTCGACCTGCGGCTCTGCGGCATGGTGCTGGAGCACGCCGGCGAGCCGGTCTCGGTCGGCGCTGGGGCGGCCTGCCTGGGCAACCCGTTGCACGCGCTGGAGTGGCTGGCGGGCACGATGGCCCGGGCCGGCGACCCGTTGCGGGCCGGGGACGTGGTGCTCTCCGGGGCGCTCGGCCCGATGGTGCCGGTCACCCCGGGCGCCGCGTACGAGGCGCGGATCTCCGGGCTCGGCTCGGTGCGGACCTGTTTCTCCCGGGAGGCGTCATGAGCATCGGTGTGGCCGTGCTCGGGTCGGGCAACATCGGCACCGACCTGATGATCAAGGTGTTGCGGCTGAGCGACCGGTTGCGCATGGTGGCGCTGGCCGGCATCGACCCGGAGTCCGACGGCCTGGCCCGCGCCCGCCGGCTCGGCGTGGCCACCACCGCCGAAGGTGTGGACGGCCTGGTGGCCCTGCCCGAGTTCGCCGACGTCGAGCTGGTCTTCGACGCCACCTCGGCCGGCGCGCACCGGCACAACGACGCCGTGCTGCGGGCGCACGGCCGGACCGTGGTCGATCTGACCCCGGCTGCCCTCGGCCCGTACGTGGTGCCGCCGGTGAACCTCGACGAGCACCTGCACCAGCCGAACGTCAACATGGTCACCTGCGGCGGGCAGGCCACCGTGCCGATCGTGCACGCCGTCGGGCGGGTCACCCCGGTCGCGTACGGGGAGATCGTCGCCTCGATCGCCTCGAAGTCGGCCGGGCCGGGCACCCGGGCCAACATCGACGAGTTCACCGAGACCACCGCCCGGGCGATCGAGGTGGTCGGCGGGGCCGAGCGCGGCAAGGCCATCATCGTGCTCAACCCGGCCGACCCGCCGCTGCTGATGCGGGACACCGTCTACTGCCTCTGCCCGGACGCCGACGCCGACCGGTCCGCGATCGCCGGCTCGGTGGCCGACATGGTCAAGACCGTGCAGGAGTACGTCCCGGGCTACCGGCTCAAGCAGGACGTGCAGTTCGACCGGGTGGACACCTACGTCCCGTCGCTGGGGCGGCACCTCACCGGGCTCCAGGTCTCGGTCTTCCTGGAGGTCTCCGGCGCCGGGCATTACCTGCCCGCGTACGCCGGGAACCTGGACATCATGACCTCTGCCGCGCTGCGCACCGCGGAGCGGCTGGTCACCCTGCGGGCCAAGGGGGTGCCGGCATGACCGACCTCTACATCCAGGACGTCACGCTGCGGGACGGGATGCACGCGATCGCCCACCGCTACACGGTGGACCAGGTGCGCGCCATCGCCGCGGCGCTGGACGCGGCCGGGGTGGCCGCGATCGAGGTGGCCCACGGCGACGGCCTGGCCGGCTCCAGCGTCAACTACGGCCACGGCGCGGCCAGCGACGCCGACTGGATCTCCGCCGCCGCGGAGGTGATGACGACCGCGAAGCTCACCACCCTGCTGCTGCCCGGCATCGGCACCATCGCCGACCTCAAGGCGGCCAGGGCGCTCGGCGTGACCAGCGTCCGGATCGCCACCCACTGCACCGAGGCGGACATCTCCGCCCAGCACATCTCGTGGGCGCGGGAGAACGGCATGGACGTCTCCGGGTTCCTGATGATGTCGCACATGAACGACCCGGCCGGGCTCGCCGCCCAGGCCAAGCTCATGCAGTCGTACGGGGCGCACTGCGTCTACGTCACCGACTCCGGCGGCCGGCTGCTGATGTCCGACGTGGCCGAGCGGGTCGACGCGTACCGGCAGGTGCTCGAACCGGAGACGCAGATCGGCATCCACGCCCACCACAACCTGTCGCTCGGCGTCGCCAACAGCGTGGTGGCGGTCGAGCACGGCCGGATCCTCGGGGACGGCCCGCTCGGCTCCCCGTCCGGCCGGACCGTCCGGGTGGACGCGTCGCTGGCCGGCCAGGGCGCGGGCGCCGGCAACGCCCCGCTGGAGGTCTTCGTCGCGGTCGCCGAGCTGCACGGGTGGAAGCACGGCTGCGACGTGTTCGCGCTGATGGACGCGGCCGACGACATCGTCCGCCCGCTCCAGGACCGGCCGGTCCAGGTGGACCGGGAGACGCTCTCCCTCGGCTACGCGGGCGTCTATTCCAGCTTCCTCCGGCACGCCGAACGCGCCTCGGCGAAGTACGGGGTGGACGTCCGGTCGATCCTGGTCGAGCTGGGCCGGCGCCGGATGGTCGGCGGCCAGGAGGACATGATCGTGGACGTGGCACTCGACCTGGCCGGCAAGGAGAACTCATGATCGGACCGGACATCGCGGGGATCGCCGGGAAGCTGGGCGCGGCCGCCGACACGGCCACCGCGATCCCGCAGCTCGCCGCCGAGACGGGCCTCGACGTGGACACCGCGTACGCGGTGCAGACCGCGCTGCTGCAGCACCGCCTCGACCGGGGTGAGCGGCTGGTCGGGCTGAAGATGGGGCTGACCAGCAAGGCGAAGATGGCCCAGGTCGGGGTGGACGAGGTGATCTGGGGTCGGCTCACCGACGCGATGCGGGTCCCCGACGGCGGCACGGTCGACGTGGGCGCCTTCATCCACCCGCGGGTGGAGCCGGAGGTGGCGTTCCTGCTGGACCGGCTGCCCGAGCCCGGCGAGCCGGTCGGCGCCTTCACCGACGCGGTGCGCGCGGTCGCCCCGGCGATCGAGCTGATCGACTCCCGGTACGCCAACTTCACCTTCTCCCTGCCGGACGTCATCGCCGACAACACCTCGGCCGCGGCGTTCGTCGTCGGGCCCTGGTCGCCGGTGCCGGACGGCCTGGAGAACCTCGGCGTGCTGCTGGAGATCGACGGGCGGGTGGCCCAGGTCGGCTCGACCGCGGCGATCCTCGGCGACCCGCGTCGCGCGCTGGACGAGGGGATCCGGCTCGCCGGCCGGCACGGCGTCCGGCTCCGCGAGGGCTGGGTCTTCCTGGCCGGGGCGGCCACCGCGGCCGTGCCGCTGCGCCCCGGCGCGCACGTCCGGGCCGTCGTCGAGAAGCTCGGCACCACGTCGTTGGCGGCGGCGTCGTGAGCGCGAGGAGTGAGCCGGGGGTGCGAGCCCCGCAGTCGCGAACAGCGGGGAATCCAACCGCCCGGGTGGTGGCCGGCAAGGCCGTGCCGCGCGGCGCCTTCCCGCACGTCAAGGTCGCGGGCGGCTTCGTCTTCGTCTCGGGTACGTCGTCGCGGCGGCCGGACAACACCTTCGCCGGCGTCTCGGTGGACGAGCTCGGCACGACCGACCTCGACATCCGGGCGCAGACCCGGGCCGTCATCGAGAACATCCGCGACCTGCTGCGGTCGGTCGGCGCCGACCTGTCCGACCTCGTCCAGGTCACCAGCTACCTGGTCAACATGAATGACTTCGGTGGATACAACGAGGTGTGGGCGGAGTTCTTCGACGCCACCGGCCCGACCCGGACCACGGTGGCGGTACACCAGCTCCCGCACCCGCACCTGCTGATCGAGATCCAGGCAGTGGCCCTACTTCCGTCGGGAGGTCAGTGATGAGTGAGATCGCCGAGCCGTTCAGCTTCCAGGGCTGGATCGGGGAGAACCAGCACCTGCTGAAGCCGCCGGTGGGCAACAAGGAGATGCTGCCGGGCAGCGACGACTTCATCGTCATGGTGGTGGGCGGCCCGAACCAGCGCACGGACTTCCACGTCGACCCGTACGAGGAGTTCTTCTACCAGGTCAAGGGCAACATGCACATCAACCTGATGCTGCCGGAGGGGCCGCGTACGGTGCACGTGCGCGAGGGGCAGATGTGGATGCTGCCGCGCAACACCCCGCACTCGCCGCAGCGGCCCGAGGCCGGCTCGATCGGCATGGTGATCGAGCGGGTCCGCGAGGAGGGCACCCTGGAGAAGTTCCAGTGGTACTGCCCCCAGTGCAGCCACAAGGTGCACGAGGTGGAGCTCCAGGTGCGCGACATCGCCGCCGACCTGCCGCCGGTCTTCGCGGCGTTCTACGCCGACGAGAAGGCCCGCACCTGCACCAACTGCGGCGCGCTGCACCCGGGCAAGGGCTGATGCCGGGACCCGTCGTCGACGTGCACACGCACGTCGTACCCAAGGGGTGGCCGGACCTCGCCGCGGCCTGCGGCGGGTCCGGCTGGCCCTGGCTGCGGGTGGACTCCGAGCGCGCGGCCATGATCATGGTGGGGGAGACGGAGTTCCGGCCGGTCGGCGCGGAGTGCTGGGAGGCGGAGACCCGGCTGGCCGACATGGCCGCCGACGGCGTCGACGTGCAGGTGGTCTCGCCCACCCCGGTCTTCTTCAGCTACGACCGCCCGGCCGAGCAGGCGGTCCGGGTGGCCCGGATCTTCAACGACCTGACCCTGGAGGTCACCGCCGCCGGGGGTGACCGGCTGGTGCCGTTCTGCCAGGTGCCGTTGCAGGACCCGGACGCCGCCTGCGCCGAGCTGGATCGCTGCCTGGCCGCCGGCCACGTCGGGGTGGAGATCGGCAACCACGTGGGCGACCGGGACCTGGACGACGCCGGCATCGTCGAGTTCCTCACCCACTGCGCCCGGGTCGGCGCGCCGGTCTTCGTGCACCCGTGGGACATGCCGGGCGGGCCCCGGCTGGACCGGTGGATGGCCCGCTGGCTGACCGGGATGCCCGCCGAGACGCACCTGTCGGTGCTGGCGCTCATCCTCGGCGGGGTCTTCGACCGGGTGCCGGAGACGCTGCGGATCTGCTTCGCGCACGGCGGCGGCAGCTTCCCGTTCTGGCTGGGTCGCGCCGACAACGCCTGGCACCGCCGCGGTGACCTGGTACGCGGCGCCTCGACCGCGCCGCCCAGCTCCTACGTCGACCGGTTCTGCGTCGACTCGGTGGTCTTCGAGCCGGCCGCGTTGCGGCTGCTGGTCGACACCATGGGGGAGGACCGGGTGCTGGTCGGCAGCGACTACCCGTACCCGCTGGGGGAGCGGCCGGTCGGGCAGGTGGTCCGCAAGGCGGACTTCCTCTCCGCGGACCAGCGCGACAAGCTCCTCTCCCGCAACGCCCTGCGCTTCCTCGGGGTCGCCCCGCCCGGAACTCTGTCCTGATCGGCGCCCGGCCGTGTCGGGACGCGGACGCCGGTCCGGCACGGCAGGATGGCGGTATGGCCGAGCCGCACGACCTGACCGCGCTGGAACAGGCCGCCGCCATCCGCCGGGGCGAGCTGTCCAGCGTGGAGCTGGTCGAGCATCACCTGCACCGCGTCGACGCGCTCGGCGACACCGTCGGCGCGTTCGTCACGGTCACCCCCGAGCGGGCCCGGGAGGCGGCGCGGGCCGCCGACGCCGTACCGAGGGACGAGCGCGGACCGCTGCACGGCGTACCGACCGCGATCAAGGACCTGACGCTGACCGCCGGGGTGCGCACCACCTTCGGGTCGGCCGCCTTCGCCGACTTCGTGCCGCCGATCGACGCCGACGTGGTCCGGTTCATGGCGGCCGCCGGGCTGGTCAGCCTCGGCAAGACCACCACCTCCGAGATGGGCTGCTCGCTCTACTCGGAGGGGCTCGTGGCGCCGCCGGCGCGCAACCCGTGGGGGCTCGGGTACACGGCCGGCGGGTCCAGCGGCGGCGCGGCGGCCGCGGTGGCGGCCGGGCTGGTGCCGGTGGCCCAGGGCTCCGACGGCGGCGGGTCGCTGCGCATCCCGGCGTCGCTCTGCGGCCTGGTCGGCTACAAGCCGAGCCGGGGCCTGGTCTCCGGCGGGCCGCTCGGCTTCGGGGCGTTCGGGCTGCCCACCAACGGCCCGCTGGGGCGGACCGTGGCCGACGTCGCGGCGCTGCTCGACGTGCTGGCCCGACCGGTGCCCGGCGAGCCGTACCTGCCGCCGGCCACGCCCGCCGGCGGCTACCTGGGCGCGGCCCGGGAGGCGGCGCCCCGGCCGCTGCGGATCGGCCGCTTCACCACCCCGATGCTCGCCGACGAGCCGGTGCACCCCGACTGCGTGGCCGCCGTCGACCGGGCCGCCGAGCTGCTCGCGGCGGCCGGCCACGAGGTGGTCGAGGTCCCCGCGCCGCTCGGCCCCGCGGCGTGGCCGCTCTTCGAGACCGTCTGGTACGTGCTGGCGCTCTCGCCGGTGCCGCCCGAGCGGGAGAGCCAGCTGCTGCCGCTGACCCGGTTCCTGCGCGAACGGGGCACGGCGGTCGGCGCCGGTCCGCTGATGGCCGCCCTCGGCGAGCTCCAGGCCCAGGTACGCCTCGGCATCCACCGGACCGCCGGATGCGACCTGCTGCTCTGCCCGGCCCTGGCCGCGCCGCAGGCGCCGGTGGGCGCGTTCGCCGCGCTCGATCCGGCGGAGGATTTCGACCGGCAGCGCCGGTTTTCGCCGTACTGCGCCATCTTCAACGTGACCGGCGACCCATCCGTTTCCCTGCCGGTCGGCCGGACGGCCGACGGAATGCCGGTCGGGGTGCTGCTCACCGGCCGGTACGGCGACGACGCGACATTGATAAGCACTGCCGCGCAACTGGAGCACGGCTGTGGCGGGTGGGATCAGCACCCCGCAATCTGGCGAGCCGTCGACTCCGCTAACGTGAACATCACAAGCGGCGTCGGGCGCTCGTCGTCATGATCGGACCCGGCCCGGGAATTCCTGGTCTCTCTTTCCGCCTGGGGGCGTTGGGATTGTCTGTTACCGACACGTTGGTGGTCTTCGTCGGCATCCCGGCGGCCGCGGTGCTGGTGATCGCCGGCCTGGCGTACGCCGGCAGCGGCCGTCGCGGCGGTGGCGGCGCCAAGCGCTACCGGCCGGGCCGGCCCTTCGACTTCACTCCGGTCTGGTTCCTGGGCCGCCCGGAGCAGCTGGCCGACTCGGCCGGCACCGCGCTGGCCGCCGGGGCGCAGGCGCCGGCGCTGACCAGCCACAAGCAGGAGCAGGCCGGCCGGGAGGCGCCGGCCGGTGGAACCGGAGGCGCAAGTGACCGTTGGTGAGAAGCAGGCCGCGACGGGGACCGATACCCCGCCCGACGTGCTGGACGGGCCGTTCTCGACCCGCCAGCTGCTGCGCATCGACGAGGCGCTCCGCCTGGCCGACCAGGGCACCGGCCTGGTCTTCTCGGTCTACGTGGGCGGCCTCGACGAGCCCATCCGGGAGCACGCGGAGCGGCTGCACCGGCAGCTCGCCGAGCCGGACAAGTCGGTGCTGATCGCCGTGTCGCCCAACCAGCGGCAGCTGGAGGTCGTCACCGGCCGGTACGTCCGCAAGCGCATCCCGGACACCTACGCCAAGCTCGCCGCGCTCTCCATGGTGGCGTCCTTCGGCGGCGGCGACCTGGCCGGCGGCATCATCCAGGGCCTCGACCAGCTGGCCAGCCACGCCGGCAAGGGCTGAGCCCCTTCGCGTACGACAGAGCCCGGCCCGCGAACCGCGGGCCGGGCTCTGTCGTCTCGTCGTTCACCTGACGGCCGGGGCCGGCGCGGGCCTCTGCCCACGCCGGCCCCGGCCGCGGTGCTCCTCGCGTCAGGCGCTCCGGGCGTCCCGGGCGCGCGCCTTCAGGGCCCGCACCACGCCGTCGCGGCCCTCGGCGACCAGCCGGCGCAGCGGCGCCGGGTGCCCCTCGCCCGCCAGCCAGGCGTCGGTCGCCGCCACGGTGTCGTCCTCGACCAGGTACGCCGGGTAGGCGAGCTGGACGAACTCCTGCGCCGGCTCGCTGTCCCGCTGGGCCCAGACCTGGTCCACGATGGCGAAGTACTTCTCCCGGTACGGCGCCACCAGCTCGACCTGGGCCGGGTGCGCGAAGCCCTGCAGCAGCGCCCGGTTGCGCCAGTTCGGCAGCGCCTCCGGGCCGGTGAGCTGCGCCCACACGGCCGCCTTGTTCTCCGCGGTGGGCAGCAGGGCGTGCGCGTACGCCGCCTCCCGCTCGCCGCTGGCGGTGCGGTCGCCGGCCAGTTCGGCGTCCACCTCGGCCGCCCCGGCCGCGCCGTTGGCCACCAGGGACTGGAGCACCGCCCAGCGCAGCTCGGTGTCCACGGTCAGCCCGGCGGGCACCTCGACGCCGTCCAGCCAGCCGCGCAGCGTCGCCAGGTCCTCAGCGGAGCGGGCCGCCGACACGTACGCCCGGGCCCAGGCGAGCTGGAAGCCGCTGCCCGGCTCGGCCGCCGCCAGGGCGGCCCTGGCGGTACGGGCCAGCTCGGCCCAGCCGGTCGGCGCCCACGCCGGGTCGACGTAGAAGGTGAGCGAGGTGGTCGCCTGGCGCAGGGTGGCGGTGACCAGGTTGATGTCCGTCTCGGCCGGCAGCCCGGCGAGCACCAGCGCCACGTAGTCCCGGGCGGACAGCTCGGCGTCCCGGGTCATGTCCCAGGCGGCGGTCCAGCACAGCGCCCGGGCCAGCGACGAGTCGAAGCCGGAGATGTGCTGCACCACGGTGGCCATCGACCGCTCGTCCAGCCGCAGCTTGGTGTAGGTGAGGTCCTCGTCGTTGAGCAGCAGCACGTCGGCGGCCGGCTTGCCGTGCAGCACGGACAGCTCGGTCGCCTCGCCGGTCACGTCCACCTCGACCAGCTCCCGGCGGACCAGCCGGCCGTCGGTCAGGTCGTAGAGGCCCACCCCGATCCGGTGGGTACGCAGCGTCGGGTGCCCGGCCGGCGCGTCCTGGCGGACCAGCACCCGCTCGTACGTGCCGTCGGCGCCGATGGTGACCTCCGGGCGCAGCGTGTTGACCTGTGCCGTCTCCAGCCATTGCGCGGCGAACTTGCGCAGCTCCCGGCCGGAGGCCGTCTCCAGCTCGCTGAGCAGGTCGTCGAAGGTGGCGTTGCCCCAGGCGTGCTTGCCGAAGTACGCCCGCAGCCCGGCCAGGAACGGCTCCTCGCCGACGTACGCGACGAGCTGCTTGAGCACGCTGGCGCCCTTGGCGTAGGTGATGCCGTCGAAGTTGACCTCGACCGCCTCCAGGTCCGGCATCTCGCAGTAGACCGGGTGGGTGGAGGAGAGCTGGTCCTGCCGGTAGCCCCAGTTCTTGCGGATGGACAGGAAGGTCGTCCAGGCGTCGCCGAACCGGGTGGCGTGGGTGTTGCACCAGTGGCTGGCCCACTCGGCGAACGACTCGTTCAGCCACAGGTCGTTCCACCAGCGCATGGTGACCAGGTCACCGAACCACATGTGCGCCAGCTCGTGCAGGATCGTGTTGGCCCGCTGCTCGTACTCGAAGTCGGTGACCTGCGAGCGGAAGATGTAGTGCGACTCGGCGTGCGTGACGCAGCCGAAGTTCTCCATCGCGCCCGCGTTGAAGTCCGGCACCCAGAGCTGGTCGTACTTGGGCAGCGGGTAGCGCACCCCGAACTTCTCGTGGAAGAAGTCGAAGCCCTGCTTGGTGATGAGGAACAGGTCGTCGGAGTCCAGGTACTGCGCCATCGAGGCCCGGCAGAACACGCCCAGGTCGATGCCGTCGTGGCTGTCCCGCACCTCGTGGTACGGCCCGGCGCAGAGCGCGGTGATGTAGGTGCTCATCCGCGCCGACTCGGCGAAGTGGACGGTCTTGAGCGCCTCACCGGCCGGCTCGTCCCGCTCCACCGGCATGTTCGAGACCACCCGCCAGTGGTCGGGCACGGTGGCGTGCCAGGTGTAGACGCTCTTCAGGTCGGGCTGGTCGAAGCAGGCGAAGACCCGCTGCGCGTCCGCCGTCTCGAACTGGCTGTAGAGGTAGGTCTCGCCGTCGACCGGGTCGACCGTGCGGTGCAGGCCCTGGCCGCTGTTCGAGTAGACGAAGTCGGCGTCGACCACGAGGACGTTCTCGGCGGCCAGGCCGGTCAGGGTGAGGCCCTTCTCCGCCGACCAGCCGGAGATGTCGACCGGCGCGCCGTTGAGCGTCGCGGACCGCACCGAGTCGGCGGCCGTCTCGATGAAGGTGGTCGCCCCCGGCTCGGTGCAGCGGAACCGGACCTCGGTCACCGAGCGGAACGTGCGGCTGGTGGCCTGCACGGCGGTGGACAGGTCAAGGGTGATGTCGTACCCGGTCACCTCGAGCAGGCGGGCCCGCTCGGTGGCCTCGACCTGGGTCAGGTTGCGCACTCCCGGCACTGTTCGTCTCCATCCCACTCGTCTCGCCGCATCCTGCGGCACCGGCCGCCCGGGCCGCTCGTGGCGGCCGGTCCGCACCGAGTCTTCCATGTGGTGACACCCCGCGGTGGCCGAGGTCACGCTCTCATTCCGCTGTCGGTCGATGCCGTCCGGGGTGAGGATCAGGGGGAAGGCGCCGGGGTTCCGGCGCGCGGAGTCGTGAAGGGATATCACCGTGACCGAACGTGTCGCCGTGGACATGTGGTTCGACCCGCTGTGCCCGTGGGCGTGGATCACCTCCCGCTGGCTGCTGGAGGTCGAGCAGGTCCGGGACGTGGAGATCCGTTTCCACGTGATGAGCCTCTCCGTGCTCAACGAGGGCCGGGAGCTGCCCGAGGAGTACCAGGACCTGATGAAGAAGGGCTGGGGTCCGGTGCGGGTCTGCATCGCCGTCGAGCAGGCGCACGGCGGGGAGACGCTGGCGAAGCTCTACACCGCCATGGGCACCCGGATCCACCTGGGCAAGGAGCCGCTCGGCCGGGAGATGCTGGTCGGCGCGCTCAGTGAAGTCGGGCTGGACCCGGCACTCGCCGACGCCGCCGAGTCGTCCGCGTACGACGAGGCGCTGCGGGCCAGCCACGAGGCGGGCATGCGGCCGGTCGGCACCGAGGTCGGCACCCCGGTGATCCACGCCCCCGGTCCGGACGGCGGCAAGGTCGCCTTCTTCGGCCCGGTGATCACCCCGGCGCCGAAGGGCGAGGCGGCCGGCAAGCTCTGGGACGGCGTCCTGCTGGTCGCCGGCACCCCGGGCTTCTACGAGTTGAAGCGCACCCGGGACCTGGGCCCGATCTTCGACTGAGGTGCAAGGAAGGGCTCCTTCCTGACGCCTCCGGCTGAACCGGGGCCCCTCTTGACACCCCAGAACCCTGCGCCGCCCGGCGTGACCCGGGCGGCGCAGGGCTCGTTTGACCGGGTGTCACCGCCGGCGGCCCGTCCGGGGCCGCACCCCGGCAGCTCCTGGAGGCGTTCCCATGGCCAAGCACCGCCGCCTGCCCCACGCCGAGCCACAGCCGGCGGCCGAGGACTCCGGTGCGACGTACTGGTCCGTGGCCGAGGGCGACTGGCCGGAGGCGACCCTGCCGGCCGAGGTGGTCGACCTGCTGGCCCCGCCGATCGTGGTCGGGGTGGCCCGGGTGGTGGCCACCTCCCGGATGACCCCGCCCGCCGGCGCCGGCGGGCCGGCCCGGACCCCCGGCCCGACCCGGTCCGCCACCGCGGGCGGCCGCCCGATGCCGGGCGGCGCGACGACGGTACGCCTCGCCACCGGCGCCGCCTCGCGTCCGCCCACCCCGGCGCCGGGTCACCATCCCGCCGCCGGCCGGCACCGCACCGTCTGACTCGACCCGCGCGAAGGGGCCCCTTTCATCTGGTGGACGCGGCGCGGGTCCGGCACCGGCGCGGCGAGGGTCGCGGGTAGCGTCAGCGGGCATGACGGTCGTGCATCCGATCCCCCGGGCCTGGATAACCACTGGCGGCACCGGCGCGCAGAACTACGACGAGTTCGCCGACGACGCGGAGATCACCGCCATCGTCGAGGCGAACCCGCACAGTGCCCTGGGCATCGAGATGCCCCACCGGGCGCCGGGCAGCCTCGGGAAGTCCTTCCTCGACGCGCTCCCGGACGCGGTGGCCCGCCTCGCCGAGGCCAAGGCGGACGGCAGCTACACCCCGGCCGAGCAGGTCGTGGTGCTCTACCGGATCAGCGCGCCGGGCGAGGAGAGCGCGTACGGGCTCTTCGCCATGGTCGACACCGACCAGATCTCCACCCGCGCCGACGAGCCCGGCCTGGTGATCCGCAACGAGGACGTCTTCATCGCCAAGGTGCGGGAGCGGGTGGCCCTGGCCGAGGCGCTGGGCCACCTGCTCTCGCCCGTACTCCTGCTGCAGACCGGGCGCGGCGACGAGCTGCACGCCGCGCTCGCCGCGGCGACCGAGGCGGCGGGCGCGCCCGCGGCGACCGACGTGGACCAGAGCGGGCGGACGCACGCCATCTGGCTGGTCGGCCCCGGCCCGGAGCAGGCCGAGCTGACCGCGCTGGCCGGCGGCGGCGAGCTGGTGGTGGCGGACGGCAACCATCGCAGCCTGGCCGCGCAGACCGGCGGCTTTGCGCGCTTCCTGTCCGTGATCACCACCCCGGCCTCGGTCGCCATCCAGCCCTACAACCGGCTGGTCAGCGAGCTGACCACCACCCCGGCGGAGCTGCTCGACCGGCTCCGCGTCGCGGGCGCGGCGGTCACCCCGATCGACGGCCCGGTCGAGGTCCCGGCGGCCGGCGGCACCGTCCACCTCTACCTCGCCGGTCACGGGTACGCGGTCTCCCTGCCGCACGTCGACGGCGGCCGGCTGGACAACCTCGACCACGCGCTGGTCGAGCGGCTGCTGCTGCGCGACGCGCTCGGCCTCGACCCGGGCGACAAGCGGGTCACCTACGTCGGCGGCGACTACCCGGCGCGCTGGCTCACCGGCGAGGTCGACGCCGGCCGGGCGGAGCTGGCGATCCTGATCGCCCCGGTGACCGTGGACGACTTCGTCGCGGTCAACCTGGCCCGGGAGAAGATGCCCCGCAAGAGCACCTGGTTCACCCCGAAGGCGCGGGCCGGCCTGGTCGTCGCCGAGCTGCCGCCGGCGAACCTGTGACGAATCCGCCTCCGTGCCGCCGCCTACGCGCCGGCCCGGGGGCGGGCCTGTCAGACTGCGCGGTATGCGCGTCTACCTGGGATCGGATCACGCCGGCTTCGAGCTGAAGGTGCACCTGGCCAACCATCTGGCCAAGCAGGGGTACGAGGTGGTCGACGTCGGCCCCCACGCCTACGACCCGGACGACGACTACCCGGCGTTCTGCCTGCACACCGGTGACCGGGTGGTCGATGACCCGGACAGCCTCGGGGTGGTCATCGGCGGGTCCGGCAACGGCGAGCAGATCGCCGCCAACAAGATCGCCGGGGTCCGCGCCGCGCTCGCCTGGAACATCGACACCGCCCAGCTGGCGCGCGAGCACAACGACGCCAACATCATCGCCGTCGGCGCCCGGCAGCACACCCTGGACGAGGCGACCGCCCTGGTGGAGGCGTTCCTGACCACGCCGTTCTCGGGCAACCCCCGGCACGCCCGGCGGATCACCCAGGTGGCCGAGTACGAGCAGACGCGCCGCCTCCCCGACCTGCCCGCCTGACCCCGGCCCGTCGTCAGCGGCCGGTGCGGGGCAACTCGTCGCGGGGGATCCAGTTGCGGCGGACGATCACGACACGGGCCTCGGCCTCGGCCAGGTCCGCGTCGGTCGGCCGGGCGGCGTCCCGCGCCCGCAGGGCGGCGGTCACGCTCACCTGCGACGACCCCGACCCGACCAGCCCGCGCAGCCCGCGTTCGCCCTCCTCGGGGGCGGCGCGGCGGGCCCGGACCTCCGACGACTCCAGCTCGGCGCGTCTGGCGCCGCGCGGCGACCTGGAGCCGTCGTCCGCCGACTCCAGCTCGGCGCGTCTGGCGCCGCGCGGCGACCTGGAGCCGTCGTCCGCCGACTCCAGCTCGGCGCGTCTGGCGCCGCGCGGCGACCTGGAGCCGTCGTCGTCATGCACCGCGGACGTGGTCGCGCTCGGCCCGTCCGTGACCGGCGTCTCGCCGTCGCCGTGGTGCCGCAGCCGCCGTCGCCGTCGCTCCGCATCACCCATCACCCGACCGTACCGCCCCCGGCGTCCCTGGCGGCCGGGCCGCCCGCCCGCGAAGGGTCAGAAGACCTCCATGGGGGCGGGGGCGCGGTGCCAGCCGAACGCGGCGGCGGCCGCCGCCACCGTCCCCGGCACGAGTTCCCGGACCCGGCCGGCGGCGGCGAGCGCACCCAGGCCGGCACCGCCCAGGTAGAGCTCGCCGAGGGCGCGTACGTCGCAGGCGAGCTGGGCGGGCGCGCTGCTCGCGACACACTCCGCGCCGGCCGGCCCGCCGACCAGCCGCCACCGGCCGGCGTTCTCCGGCAGCAGCTCGTCGGTCACCTCGACCGCCAGGTCGACCTCGGTCGCGTAGCGGCGGGCGGCCAGCGCGGCGGGCGCGTCGACCACCCGGACCCAGAGCGCGTCGGAGAGCTGGGCGCCCAGCCCGCGCGGCTCGTCCACCAGCCACAGCAGCGGCTCGTCCACCGCGGCGGTCCCGAACGACAGTCGCCGGGTCAGGTCGATCGAGAGCAGCAGCGCCCACAGCGACCGGTACGCCTCCGGCGTCGCGGCGACCACCTCGTCGACCCGTACCTCGGCGCGTGGACCGCCGCGGCCCCACCCCTCCTTCGTCCGGTACAGCGCGTACCCGTCGACGCCCGCCGCGCACTCGTGCAGCAGCACCCGGCGCTCGGTCGCCCCCTCCCGCAGGCTCTTCAGGTCGGCGAGCAGGTACGCCCACCAGCGCTCGTCCCGGCTCGACCAGCCGGGCCGGTCCGCGCGCACCCGGTCGTACAGCCGAGCCAGCTCGGCCCGGTGCGCCGCCGGGCGGTCCAGGCGGAGTCGGCCCGCGGCGGACGCCGGTTCCGGCAGCCGCAGCCCCGCGGTGTCGCACTGGAGCGTGTACCGCTGCGCGGCGAGCCCATAGCCGAAGCGGGGGTAGATCCGGCCCTCGCTGGCCCAGAGCACCGCCACCGGCTCCCGACCGGCGTCCCGGATCTCCCGCAGCTGCCGGCTCATCAGGGTGGTGAGCAGCCCGCGGCGGCGGTGGGTGGGGGCGACCGAGACCATCGTCACGTGCGCGGCCGGCACGCTCGCCCCGGGCACCTGCAGCTCCCGGGTGAACGCGGCGGCGTGCGCCACCGCCGTCCCGCCGTCGCGGACCAGCAGGGCCCGCTCGGGCTCGAACACCCCGCGCTCCACCGCCCGCAGCTCGGGGTCGGGTTCGCCGTGGAAGGCCAGGGACAGCAGCGCGAAGATCTCGTCGAAGTCCTCGGCCCGGGGCACCGTCACATCCGTCATCGGATGTGTGTAGCCCGTCACGTCCGGGTTCGGCGACCGATTTGCCGGCTCGCTACCCTCGGAACCGTGGCCGGCGTCGGTCGAGGGGGAGGACACGAGATGGCGGACCAGACACAGCCGTGGGCCGAGCGGACCGTGGAGGTGCCGCCCCAGCCGGGCGCCGGGGTGGTGCCCCCGCAGCGGGACGGGTTCCAGCGGGGGGTGGCCCAGGTCGGGCAGCGGCGTACCCCCCGGACCGAGCAGTTCCCCACCGTCGACCAGCCGCACTGGTCGGGTGACTCCGCCCCGCGCCGGCCGATGAGCTGGCACCTGGCGCAGCTGCGCCGGGGCGGCGAGTGGAGCGCCGCCGCCGCTCTCTTCGCCTTCGTCTGTTGGGGCATCTGGGCGATCTCCGGCCGGGGCAACCTGACCGCTCCGCTGCTCACCTTCGTGCTCAGCCTGCTCACCGCGGTCGGCCTCTTCGCGCTCGCCCGCCTGCTCGGCCGGATCGTCTGGGAGCGGCAGCTCGGCCGGATCCGCCGCACCGCCCGCGGCGCGCACCTGGTGACCGCGCTCTTCCTGGTCGGAGTGGGGGTGGCCTACCTGCAGCAGACCGAGTGGGTGGTGACCGCCTGGAACTGGGTGACCGGCAACTGACCGCCGTGGCCGCGGGCGGTCGACGTTCCGCCGCCCGCCCGCGCGCCCGGTCGCGGTACGCCGCGACGCCGGTCGTCACTCCACCAGGACGGCGTTCGCATTACCCGGCCCGGACCGGTTCATCCGTCACCCGGCCGGCTGAGCCCCGATCACCGGCCTCGGCGACCGCCCAGCGGCCGGGCCGGGCCGTTCGGCGAGCCGGGACGCGCTTCCGGCGCACCGATCCCGGTCGGCCGTCGTGTCCCGGAAGGGCCGCCGAGCAGCATGGCCGCATGGGTGCGTATCGATCAGCGTACGAGCGGAGCATCGCCGACCCGGCCGGCTTCTGGCGCGAGGCGGCGGCGGACCTCGACTGGCACCGGGCCCCGGAGCGGATCCTCGACGACACCGCGGCGCCGTTCTACCGCTGGTTCCCGGACGGCGAGCTGAACACCTGCCACAACGCGCTCGACCGGCACGTCGCGGCCGGCCGCGGCGACCAGCCGGCGTTGATCCACGACAGCCCGGTCACCGGCGCGGTCCGCACCCTCAGCTACGCCGAACTGCTGGCGGAGACCGCCCGGTTCGCCGGGGCGCTGCGCCGGCTCGGCGTGGGCCGGGGCGACCGGGTGCTGCTCTACTTCGCGATGGTGCCCGAGGCGGTGGTCGCGATGCTGGCCTGCGCCCGGATCGGTGCGGTCCACTCGGTGGTCTTCGGCGGCTTCGCCGCCCACGAGCTGGCCGTCCGCATCGACGACGCGCAGCCGAAGGTGGTGGTGGCCACCTCGTGCGGCATCGAGGTGGACCGGGTCGTGCCCTACCATCCGATCCTCGCCGCCGCCCTCGACGAGGCGACCCACGCCCCGGAGCGCTGCGTGATCGTGCAGCGCCCGCAGGAGCCCGCCCCGCTCGTCGCCGGCCGCGACGTCAGCTGGGCCGAGGCGATGGCGGAGGCCGAGCCGGTCGACTGCGTACCCGTTGCCGCCACCGACCCGCTCTACATCCTCTACACCTCCGGCACCACCGGCCGGCCGAAGGGCGTGGTACGCGACAACGGCGGCCATGCCGTGGCGCTGCGCTGGTCGATGCGGAACGTCTACGGCATCGAGCCCGGCGACGTCTTCTGGGCCGCCTCCGACGTCGGCTGGGTGGTCGGCCACTCCTACATCGTCTACGCGCCGCTGCTCACCGGCGCGACCACCGTCCTCTACGAGGGCAAGCCGGTCGGCACCCCGGACGCCGGGGCGTTCTGGCGGGTGATCGCGCAGCACCGGGTCGCCGCCCTGTTCACCGCGCCCACCGCGATCCGGGCCATCCGCCGGCAGGACCCGGACGGCACCCTCACCGCCGGGTACGACCTCACCGGCCTCCGTACCCTCTTCCTGGCCGGCGAGCGTCTCGACCCGGACACCTGGGCCTGGGCGGGGGAGCGGCTCGGCGTGCCGGTGGTCGACAACTGGTGGCAGACCGAGACGGGCTGGCCGGTGGCGGCGAATCCGCGCGGGCTGGAACCGCTGCCGATCAAGCCCGGCTCGCCGTCGGTGCCCGTCCCCGGGTACGACGTCCGGGTGCTCGACGGCTCGGGCCGGGAGGTGCCGGCCGGCACCGACGGCTCGATCGTGATCCGGCTGCCGCTGCCACCCGGCTGCCTGCCCACCCTGTGGGGCGACGACGAGCGCTACGTCCGCTCCTACCTCGCCACGTTCCCCGGCCACTACCTGACCGGGGACGGCGGCCGGTTCGACTCCGACGGCTACCTGTACGTGATGGGCCGCACCGACGACGTGATCAACGTGGCCGGGCACCGCCTCTCCACCGGCGCGATGGAGGAGGTGCTGGCGGAGCACCCGGCGGTCGCCGAGTGCGCGGTGATCGGGGTGGCGGACGAGCTCAAGGGGCAGGTCCCCAGCGGGTACGTGGTACTCAAGGCGGGCGCCGAGGTCGACCCGGACGCCCTCGCCGGTGAGCTGGTCAGCCTGGTCCACCAGCGGATCGGGCCGGTGGCCGCGTTCCGCCGGGTCACCGTGGTGCCGGCGCTGCCCAAGACCCGCTCCGGCAAGATCCTCCGCCGGACCATGCGTGGCCTGGTCGAGGGGCGCGACGAGCCGGTGCCGGCCACCATCGACGACCCGGCGACCCTGGCCGTCTTCCGGGGCCTGGGCGCGCAGCGGGGCTGATCAGCCGGCGAACCGGTACAGCGCGAAGTCCTTCTCCGCCCCGCAGGCGATCACCTCGGTGTTCCACGAACAGGACTCCTGACCCGCGACGAGATCAAGACAGGTCTTGGGTTGTCCTCCGCCACCGTCGCCGAGGACGGCCGGGTCCGGCTCGGCCGGGACTTCCACGTTGCCGGTGGTCCCGTCAGCCTCCGGGCTGAGGCCGTGATGGTCGACGCAGTCCGGCTGCTCGCGGCCTCAGGGGTGAGCTTCGTCGTCGAGTCCTCGGTGTTGTCCCACGAGCTGCTAGGCGTGCTGCGCGCGGGTGGCACCCGAGTGCTGGCTGTTCACGTGGTCGCCGAGGAGGCGGTCATCGGCCGGCGACTTGGTGCTCGGGCGGCCGAAGGCGGGGCCATCGACCAGCAGCTCCTGTCCCGGTTTCAGCGGGGCGAGATGACGCGGTCGATCTTCGAACCGCCGGAGGGCGTCGACGCCGTCGTTGAGATCGACACCTCACACCATGGAGTCCCGGCCATCGAGACGATCGTCGCGGCAGTCGTCGCCCTGCTTGGGCCGCCAAGTTCGGGAGGCGGCTCGTTACCGATCGAGCCAGCAACGAACCGTCGACCGGGGCCCGCAGGTAGCCGGCGTCCTGGCGAGTCGGTGGAATCGCTCCGTCGGAGTTGAGCGAACCATCAAGGGTGCGCAGACAGTGCGGTTGCAAGCGGCAGGGCTCCGCGCGCCTGGCCTATGCGGTTGTTTGGCGCTCGGCGTCGCTGCGTAACACGCAGAACTCGTTGCCCTCCGGGTCGGCCATCACGACCCAGCCGCTGCCGTCCGGATCACGCCGATCGGCGACGATGGTGGCACCGAGGGCGCCGATCCGCTCGACCTCTTGATCGCGGAGCACTTCTGGCTGTAGGCAGATGTGCAAACGGTTCTTGACGCTCTTCGGCTCCGGTACCCGCTGGAAGTAGAGCGTGGTGCCGCCGGGCGGCTCGATGGCTACCTCCTCGTCGTCGGGCTTGAACTGGGGGTCGACCGGGCAGTCGAAGATCTTGGCCCAGAAGTGCGCCAGTTCGTACGGGTCGGCGCAGTCGAACGCGAAATTTCGGATGACGGTCCCCATCCGGTCAGCCTCATGCCTGCCCGGCGAACAGGTCAACTCATCTCGACAGGCGAAGGCGTTGCGGCGCGCTGACCAGCCGCGAAACTCAGATCATGCGTCGTAGCGCGGTCTCCACGGCATCGATCAGCGGATCACCTTTGGTCCGTGGGTGCCGTGCTAGACCGAGCTCGACGTCCGGCAGGTTGGGCAGGGCGTCCGCGTCGTGGCAGGCCATGGCCGGTTCGAGGTTAGCGGGCATGAGCGCCGCGACGCCGAGCCCGGCCCGTACCGCGGCCAGCACACCGACCAGGCTGTTGCTCTCGAACGCCACCCGCCAGCGCCGATCGGCACGGGCCAGCGTTTCCAGCACTGACGTACGCCAGAAGCACGGGTTCGAGAACAGCACCACCGGCAGCGGATCGGCAGCCACGTCCACACCCTGGCCGATCGCCCAGACCAGCGGGCGGCGTACCGTCCAGCGCGGCGGCCCGGGAACCTCCGGCGCCTCGTCGAGCACGAGTTGTACGCGGCCCGCGTCGTAGGCCTCCCGCATCGCGGCGTGGGAAAGGCTCAGCACCTCCAGCGTCGCGCCGGGGTGCAGCCGGGTGAGGTCGGCGAGGGCCTGCGGAAGCTGGGACGCGGCGAGGTCCTCGAGCAACCCGACGCCGCAGTGGCCGGTGAGCGCGCGCCCGGCTTCGGTGAGTGCCTGTGCGGAGAGGGAGAGTATGCGTTCGGCGTACGGCAGGAGTTCCTCGCCCGCGCGGGTCGGCGAGACGCCAGACGGCGACCGGTAGAGCAGCGGACGGCCGACAACGCTCTCGAGCTTGCGCAACTGCTGGCTGAGCGCGGGCTGGGTGTGTCCGAGCGCGGTCGCGGCGCGGCTGATGCTGCCCGTCCGCACGGCGGTGACGAACGACCGCAGCAACGCCGTCTCGAGATCTCTGGCCATAAGCATTCATTATGTCAGCTCTAACGAATTAACCACTTCCTATGGCGTGAGGGAAAATCTAGCGTCAGGCAGGTGACCAGATACCGACAGGTACTCGCTGTGCCGGGGATGGCGTCGCTGCTGGGCGTTTCGCTGGTCGCCCGTGCCGCGATCACGGCCGACGTGATGGCGCTGACGATGTACGTCGTGCTGGGTCTGGACATGAGCTACGCGGCAGCGGGTGGTGTCGCGGCGGCTCTGACCGCCGGGGTGGCGCTGGGCGGACCTCTGCTTGGCCGCATGATCGATTGGCGGGGCCTGCGTCCCGTGCTGCTGGCAACTGTCGTACTGCAGGTCGTGTTCTGGCTGAGCGTGCCGATCCTGTCGTACGGGACCCTGCTGGGCGCCGCCTTCGCGGCGGGTCTGCTGATGGTGCCGGCCCAGCCGGTGACCAGGCAGGCGATCGCCGCGATGACGACGGCGGGACAGCGCCGGGCCGCGTTCGCGCTGGAATCGGTGCAGGGCGAGCTGTCGTACATCGTGGGCCCGGCTGTGGTGATCCTGTGTGCGGCGAAGATGTCCCCCGGTGTGGTGGCGTGGGGGGTCGGCGCCGCGATTGCGGCTGGCGGAGCCGGGATCGCCTTGCTCAACCCGCCGCTGCGTGCCGAGGACGAGACGGATGCCGGCGTGGCCCGACGACCCCCGCGCCGGGAGTGGCTGTCCGCCGGCATGATTGCCGTACTGACCATGGCGTTCGGCGCCACGACGCTGCTCAGCGGCGTCGACCTCGCCATCGTCGCCACGCTCAAAGAAGCAAATCAGATGTCCTGGGCCGCCGTGGTCGTAGCCGTGTTCGGCGTGGCCTCCGTCGCCGGCGGGCTGATCTATGGCGCGCTGCCCCGGCCGCTGCCCACGTGGCTGCTGCTCGGCCTGCTCGGGCTCGTGACGATTACCGCCGGGCTTGCCCACGACTGGCCCTGGTTGTGCGTGGCCGTTGTCGGCGCCGGGCTTCTCACCGCGCCGACCCTTTCAACGGTGGCCCATGCGGTGAGCCGGCTGGCGCCGGCCAGCGTGCGGGGTGAGGCGACAGGTCTGCAATCCTCGGCGCAGAGCGCGGGTTTCGCGGTCGGGTCCTCGATCGTCGGGGTGGCGATCGACGTCTCCGTGCCAGCGGGCGGCTTCGCGGCGGCCGGGCTGGCCGCCCTCGCCGCCGCGCTGACCGGATGCCTGCTGTCCCGCCGCTCGCCCGCCCGAACGCGGTCCCCGCTCAGCGATCTGGGGCGCGCCGGGGCACCGGACCTTGAGCCGTACGGGGCCGGCGCCCGGCCTGGCGCCTGAGGTACGGGCCCGTGCCTACGGCCGCGCCGCTCCGGTGAGGAGTTCCGCACATCGGCGGTGAGTGCGACCACGACTGCATGACTGGGCCGGAGGCCGTTGGAGCGGGCGACGGGAATCGAACCCGCACCGTCAGTTTGGAAGACTGAAGCTCTGCCATTGAGCTACGCCCGCGGGCGCCCCGCTGTCGCGAGGCGCGCCCGACAGCCTACCGAATCCCGGAACCGGACGCGCAGCCCCGTACCGCGCGTCCCCTCCGGTCATCGCGCCGCGAAGATCCGCACGGGTGGACCCCCGGCCGGGAGGCAGGACGAAAGCCCGGCCTCCCGCCGCCGACGCACCGGGCGGAGCGCCCCGGTGACCGTCCCGCGGGCGCGGACGGCATACACTTCTCGTCGCCACGGGGTGTGGCGCAGCTTGGTAGCGCACTCGCTTTGGGAGCGAGGGGCCGTGGGTTCAAATCCCGCCACCCCGACTGTCGTTCGCGACCGGCCCGTCCCGGGAACCGCTGATTTTTCCGTGCGGTACCCGGGCGCTGCCGATGCAGCAGGTCGGCTCGCCTACACTCGATGCGCGCAATCACGCCCAGACTCAACTGAGATCCGTCAAGGAGTACGCCTGTGAAGAGCACCGTCGAGACTCTGAGCCCGACGCGCGTGCGGCTCGCCATCGAGGTGCCGTTCGTCGAGCTCGAGCCGAGCCTCAAGAAGGCGTACCGGGAGATCGGCCAGCAGGTCCAGGTTCCCGGCTTCCGCCGGGGCAAGGTTCCCGCCGCCGTCATCGACCAGCGGGTCGGCCGGGGCACCGTCCTCAACGAGGCGGTGCAGGAGGCCATCCCGCAGAACATCCTCGCCGCGGTCCGCGAGCACGACCTGAAGACCCTCGGCCGCCCGGAGGTCGAGATCACCGAGTTCAACGACGGTGACTCGCTCAACTTCACCGCCGAGGTCGACGTCCGCCCGGAGATCACCCTGCCGGACCCGGCCACCATCGAGGTGACCGTCGACGAGGTGCAGATCGCCGACGACGAGATCGACGATCAGGTCAACAACCTGCGCGAGCGGTTCGCCACGCTGAAGACCGTCGAGCGGGCTGCCCAGGAGGGCGACTACGTCCAGATCGACCTCAACGCGACCGTGGACGGCGAGGAGGTGCCGGGCGGTTCGGCGAGCAACATCTCGCACGAGGTCGGCAGCAAGCAGCTCCTGCCGGGCCTGGACGAGGCCCTGGTCGGCCTGGCCGCCGGGGACAGCACCACCTTCTCCACGCAGCTCGTGGGCGGCGACTACGCCGGCCGCGACGCCGACGTGGCGGTGACCGTGCGCACGGTCAAGGAGAAGGAGTTGCCCGAGCTCGACGACGACTTCGCCCAGATGGCGAGCGAGTTCGACACCATCGAGGAGCTCCGCAACGACGTGCGCGAGCGGATCACCCGCGGCAAGCAGGTCGAGCAGATCTACGCCGCCCGGGACAAGGCCCTCGAGCAGATGGTCGAGACCGCCGAGGTGCCGGCGCCGGAGGGCGTCGTCAAGGAAGAGGTCGAGAGCCGCAAGGCCGCGATGGTCGACCAGCTCGAGCGCATCGGCGCCTCCCTGGAGGAATACCTCGCCGCCGAGGAGAAGACCGAGGAGCAGATCGACACCGAGCTGACCGAGGCGGCGACCGACGGCGTCAAGATCCAGCTCCTGCTGGACACCCTCGCCGACGCCGAGGACGTCCAGGTCTCCGACGACGAGTTCGGCCACGAGATCGTGCACCGCGCCCAGCGCGCCGGCATGGCTCCGCAGCAGTACTACGACCAGCTGGTCCGCTCCGGCGCCGCCGCGGCCGTCTTCGGTGACGTCCGCCGGGGCAAGGCGCTCGCCTCGGTGATGGAGAAGATCAAGATCAAGGACTCGTCGGGCAACGAGGTCACCCTCGACGCGCTGCGGGCCCAGAACGAGGCCGAGCACAGCCACGAGCACTGATCATCGGGTGTCGGCCGCCGTCCTTCGCTGCGCGCGGGACGGCGGCCGAAACCCTTTCCGGGGTACGCCGAGCGGGTGACTGCGCTGAGAGCGAACAGTGCCCCGACCGGGAGTACGCCCCCCGGCTGAGCGGTTAGTGTCGGGTAGGACGGTACGGAGAGCGAAGGGCTGCCATGACCGACATGCACATCCCAGCAACGCCGCTCCGGGCGATCGAGGCCCGAGGTGGCGACACCATTGGCAACCTCGACGACTCGGTCTACAACCGGTTGCTCAAGGAGCGGATCATCTTCCTGGGCAGCGAGGTGACCGACCAGGTCGCCAACCGCATCTGCGCGCAGCTGCTGCTGCTCGCGGCGGAGGACCCGGACCGCGACATCAACCTCTGGATCAACTCGCCGGGTGGCTCGGTCTACTCCGGCATGGCGATCTACGACACCATGCAGTTCATCGACAACGACGTGTCGACCGTGGCGATGGGCATGGCGGCCTCCATGGGCCAGCTGCTGCTCTGCGCGGGCACCAAGGGCAAGCGCTACGCCCTGCCGCACGCGCGGATCATGATGCACCAGCCGTCCGGCGGCATGGGCGGCACGGCCGCCGACATCGCGATCCAGGCGGAGCAGATGCTGTACACCAAGCGGATGTTCCAGGAGCGGGTCGCCTTCCACACCGGTCGGAGCGCCGCCGAGATCGAGGCGGACTCGGACCGGGACCGCTGGTTCACCGCCCAGGAGGCCATGGACTACGGCTTCATCGACAAGGTGATCACCGGAGCCGCGCAGGTTCCGGAAGGCGCCGGGACCCTGAGCTGAGCGAGGAGCTGACGATGACCGACCTGAGCCTGCCGCCCCAGTTCGCGGCCGTGCACAACCGCTACGTTCTGCCGTCGTTCGTCGAGCGCACGTCGTACGGGATGAAGGAGTCCAACCCGTACAACAAGCTCTTCGAGGACCGGATCATCTTCCTCGGCGTCCAGGTGGACGACGCCTCGGCCAACGACGTGATGGCCCAGCTGCTGACGCTCGAGGGCACCGACCCGGACCGCGACATCATCATGTACATCAACTCGCCCGGTGGCTCGTTCACGGCCATGACGGCGATCTACGACACCATGCAGTACGTCCGCCCGGACATCCAGACCGTCTGCCTCGGCCAGGCGGCCAGCGCGGCCGCGGTGCTGCTCTCGGCGGGCACCCCGGGCAAGCGGATGGCGCTGCCCAACTCCCGGATCATCATCCACCAGCCGGCCACCGAGGGTGGCTACGGCCAGGGTTCGGACATCGAGATCCAGGCCCGGGAGATCCTGCGGATGCGGACGCAGCTGGAGACGATGCTCTCCCAGCACTGCAACCGCCCGGTCGATCAGGTCCGCAAGGACATCGACCGCGACAAGATCATGACGGCCGAGGAGGCCAAGGACTACGGGCTGGTCGACACCATCCTGACCAGCCGCAAGAAGGGTCTGCTGGCGGCGCACGCCGCGAGCTGAGCACTGGGAGGTCGGAGGTCGGCCGGGGTATCGTTCCCGGTCGACCTCTGACACACCCGCTTTGGGGGTCGGAGAAACCTCCGCCAGCGGGTAACGTCGGGTCTGTACCGCTTGGCTGGGTCGGATCGGCGAGGTGGGACGACAGACGGACGGGCGCCCGGCGCCCGCAGGTCAGGGCCGGCGTTCCGGCCGACGAGTGCAGGGAGAACGTAGGTGGCACGGATCGGTGACGGCGGCGACCTACTCAAGTGCTCCTTCTGTGGCAAGTCACAGAAGCAGGTCAAGAAGCTCATCGCGGGCCCTGGCGTCTACATCTGCGACGAGTGCATCGATCTCTGCAACGAGATCATCGAGGAGGAGCTGGCCGAGTCCGGCGAGGTGAAGTGGGAAGAGCTTCCCAAGCCGATGGAGATCTGCCAGTTCCTCGACAACTACGTCGTCGGCCAGGAGCAGGCCAAGAAGGCGCTCGCCGTCGCGGTCTACAACCACTACAAGCGGATCCAGGCCGAGGCGGCCGGCGCGCCGGGCTCCGGCAGCGATGGCGTCGAGCTGGCCAAGTCCAACATCCTGCTGCTCGGCCCCACCGGCTGCGGCAAGACCCACCTGGCGCAGACCCTGGCCCGGATGCTCAACGTCCCGTTCGCGATCGCTGACGCCACCGCCCTCACCGAGGCGGGCTATGTCGGCGAGGACGTGGAGAACATCCTCCTCAAGCTGATCCAGGCGGCCGACTACGACATCAAGCGCGCCGAGACCGGGATCATCTACATCGACGAGGTCGACAAGATCGCCCGCAAGTCGGAGAACCCGTCGATCACCCGGGACGTCTCCGGCGAGGGCGTGCAGCAGGCGCTGCTCAAGATGCTCGAGGGCACGGTGGCCAACGTGCCGCCGCAGGGCGGGCGCAAACACCCGCACCAGGAGTTCATCCAGATCGACACCACCAACGTGCTGTTCATCTGCGGTGGCGCCTTCGCCGGCCTCGACCAGATCATCGAGTCCCGCACCGGTTCCGGCGGCACCGGCTTCGGCGCCCGGCTCCGGTCCGTCTCCGAGCGGTCGACCGACGACATCTTCAGCCAGGTCATGCCGGAGGACATGCTCAAGTTCGGCCTGATCCCCGAGTTCATCGGCCGGCTTCCGGTGATCACCAACGTGCGCAGCCTCGACCGCACCGCCCTGGTGCGGATCCTCACCGAGCCGCGCAACGCCCTGGTCCGGCAGTACCAGCGCCTCTTCGAGCTGGACGGCGTCGAGCTGGAGTTCGAGCAGCCCGCGCTGGAGGCCATCGCCGACCAGGCGATGCTGCGCGGCACCGGCGCCCGCGGCCTGCGGGCCATCATGGAGGAGGTCCTGCTCTCCGTGATGTACGAGGTGCCGAGCAACCCCGACGCCGCCCGGGTGCTGATCACCCGCGAGGTCGTCCTGGAGAACGTCAACCCGACCATCGTGCCCCGCGAGTTCACCGGCCGCCGTCGCCGGGACCGCGAGGAGAAGTCGGCCTGAACGCCGCCCCGACCGTGCCCGGCCTCAGCTCGGGCGCGGTCCGCGTGAGCGGGTGCGGCGGTCCCACTCGCCCGACGGGGTGACGACCACCATCACCAACCGCGCCGGCTCCTCGCCCGCCGTTCGGTAGCCGTGCTCCTGGTCGGCGTGGAACTCGATCGTGTGGCCGGCGCGTACGTCGTGGTCGACGCCGTCGACCGTGACGGTGACCGCCCCGACCAGCACGTGCAGCATCTCGCGGCTACCCCGGGGATGGTCGGGGGAGTCGTGCCGCTCGCCCGGCTCCAGGCGCCACTCCCAGAGCTCCACCAGGTCGGGCTCCCCGACGCCGTTGAGGAGCCGGGCCGTCCCGCCCTGGTCGCCCCGCCAGAGCACCGGCGCGTCGGCGGTCGCGGAGATCCGTACGCGGCGCTCCTCGGCCGGCTCCAGGAGTTGGGCGATGCTGACCCCGAAGGCGTCGGCGACCCGGCACAGCGTGCCGATGCTGGGGTTGGTGCGTGCCCCCTCGATCTGCACCAGCATGCCCTTGCTGACCCCGGACCGGCCGGCCAGTTCCTCGAACGACCAGCCGCGGGCGGCCCGCAGCTCGCGTACCTGCCGGGCCACGGCGGAGGTCACCGCGCCCACCCGCCCGGTTCCGGCGTCGGTCATCACACTGTCCTTCGCGGTCAATATTGTGGTACGACTGCCTGATGTTCCCCATTGTGCTCGCGGCGGTGTCCGCGGTCGCGTTCGGCACGGCAGACTTCTCCGGCGGAAAGGCCTCCCGCCGGGCCGACCCGATCGCCGTCACCGTGGTCTCGCAGATCCTCAGCGTCCCGCTGCTGCTCGCCCTGGTGCTGCTGGTGCCCGGCACGCCCCGCCCGCTCGACCTGGGGTGGGGCCTGCTCTCCGGGGTGGCCGGCGCCGCCGGAGTGATGCTGCTCTACCGGGCCCTGGCGACGGGGATGATGGCCGTCGTCGCCCCGGTCACCGCGATCACCGCGGCGGTGGTGCCGATCGTCGCCGGTCTGGTCACCGCGCACTCCCCGGGCGCCCTGGCGCTCGGCGGCGCGGGCCTCGCCGTTGTCGCCATCGCGCTGGTCAGCCTGGGTGAGGGCGGCGTCTCCGGCCGGGTCTCGCGCCCGGTCATCGGCATGGCCCTCGGCGCCGGCCTGCTCTTCGGCGTCTTCTTCGCCCTGCTCGGCCAGGCCGACGAGGACGCCGGCATGTGGCCGGTGCTCGCTGTCCGGGTCAGCTCGATCGCCTTCGGCCTCGCGCTCGCCGCGCGAACCGGGGCGCGTCTGCGGCTCGAGCGGGGCGTGCTCGGCTGGGCGGCGGCGGCCGGCCTGCTGGACTCGGCGGCCAACGCGCTCTACCTGGCCGCCGCGAGCCGGGGCCACCTCAGCATCGTCGCCGCCATCACCTCGCTCTACCCGGCGAGCACGGTGCTGCTGGCGCTCGGCGTCGACCGCGAACGGCTCCGCCCCGTGCAGCTCGCCGGTCTCGGCTTCGCCGCCGGCGCGCTGGTGCTGGCGAGCGTCTGAGCCCTGTCGCCATCTCCTACCCGCCCGTACGCTGAGCCCCATGCGTGTCGCCGTGTGCCAGCTCAACGCCCGCGACGACCGGGTGGCGAACCTCGCCGCCGCCGAGGCCCTGCTCACCAGAGCTGCGGCGGCCGGTGCCGATCTCGCCGTCCTGCCGGAGTACGTCGACTATCTCGGCCTCGGCAAGGGGATGCCGCCGGCCGAGTCGGTGGACGGCGTGGTCGGCCGGTTCTTCGCCGACGTGACCCGCCGGCTCGGCATGTGGGTGATCGCCGGCTCGTTCCACGAGGCCGGACCGGACCCGGAGCACACCTGGAACACCTCGCTGGTCTTCGACCGCACCGGCGCGCTCGCCGCCAGTTACCGCAAGATCCACTTGTACGACGTGGAGATCCCGGGCCGGGTGTCCTACCGGGAGTCGGCGACCGTCGCGCCGGGCGACCAGCCCGTGGTGGTCGACGTCGAGGGGCTGCGGGTGGGCCTCTCGATCTGCTACGACCTGCGTTTCCCCGAGCTCTACCGGCAGCTCGCCACCGACGGGCGCGCCGAACTGCTCGTCGTGCCGGCGGCGTTCATGATGCACACCGGCCGGGACCACTGGGAGGTGCTGCTCCGGGCCCGCGCGATCGAGAACCAGTGCTACGTGGCCGCCGCCGGCCAGACGGGCGATCACGAGCCGTCCCGCACCTGCTTCGGGCGCAGCATGGTGGTCGACCCCTGGGGGACGGTGCTCAGCCAGGTGCCGGACGGACCCGGGCTCGCGATCACCGACCTGGACCTGGACCGGCTGCGGACGATCCGCGCCGAGCTGCCCAGCCTCGCCAACCGCCGGCTCTGACCGGTCAGCTCTCCAGGAGAACGCCGATCACGGTGAAGCCGGCGATCGCCACCGCGGTGATCAGCAGCGCCGTGGTCATCCGGGACGGGCCGCGCCGGGCGAGGCGGCCCACCGACACCAGGACGACGACGAGTACGAAGGCTCCGATGACCAGCTGCCAGAACGGCAGCAGAAGGCCGAGCAGGGCCTCCTCGGCGAGCGTCGCCACCGGGGACCGGGACACGTCATCCATGCCGACCACTCTGGCATGCCGGGACCCGCGATGGCTCCCTTCGATCGCCGTGGAGCCTCATGGCCCGCCGCGTGCAGCAAGTGACGATCATTGATTTGCCTTCTCGGGGCCGGACACGTAACTTTCTCTCTGCACGCGGGAGGCCGGACAAACCGGCCGAGAACGGGCGCCAGGCTGGTGGCGAAAGCCGAGCCAGACTGAGGATCCGGGCGGTGCGACGGACTCCGAGAGACACGGGGTTGCGATCGCGAAGCCGACCGGGTAGAGTTCGAAAGCCGGCAGGGAGCCGGGCGGGTGGTCGCGAGAGCGGCGCCGGCCGGTCCGCCGGAATCCACGACAGCAACGAACGCCGGATATGGCGAGCGTCAGCGTGGGTCGGACTGACCAAGTTGATCACCTCAAACATGAGGTTGACAGCGAAAGTCGGACCGGGTAAGTTAGAGAGGTTGCCCCGGACGGGGGCTCTACGGTGTAGAGCTTCCGGATGGTGTGTGGTTGTTCTTTGAGAACTCAACAGGGTGCTTGATAAGCCAGTGCCAAATTGATTTATACCCCGGACTGGTCGAGCCTTTTGGTTTGGCTGGTTGGGATTCCTTTGGCAACACTTTTGTTGTCAGGACATGTTTTCAACAAGTTTTTGTTGGAGAGTTTGATCCTGGCTCAGGACGAACGCTGGCGGCGTGCTTAACACATGCAAGTCGAGCGGAAAGGCCCTTCGGGGTACTCGAGCGGCGAACGGGTGAGTAACACGTGAGCAACCTGCCCTAGGCTTTGGGATAACCCCGGGAAACCGGGGCTAATACCGAATAGGACCACCGGCCGCATGGCTGGTGGTGGAAAGTTTTTCGGCCTGGGATGGGCTCGCGGCCTATCAGCTTGTTGGTGGGGTGATGGCCTACCAAGGCGACGACGGGTAGCCGGCCTGAGAGGGCGACCGGCCACACTGGGACTGAGACACGGCCCAGACTCCTACGGGAGGCAGCAGTGGGGAATATTGCACAATGGGCGGAAGCCTGATGCAGCGACGCCGCGTGAGGGATGACGGCCTTCGGGTTGTAAACCTCTTTCAGCAGGGACGAAGCGTAAGTGACGGTACCTGCAGAAGAAGCGCCGGCCAACTACGTGCCAGCAGCCGCGGTAAGACGTAGGGCGCGAGCGTTGTCCGGATTTATTGGGCGTAAAGAGCTCGTAGGCGGCTTGTCGCGTCGACTGTGAAAACCCGCAGCTCAACTGCGGGCCTGCAGTCGATACGGGCAGGCTAGAGTTCGGTAGGGGAGACTGGAATTCCTGGTGTAGCGGTGAAATGCGCAGATATCAGGAGGAACACCGGTGGCGAAGGCGGGTCTCTGGGCCGATACTGACGCTGAGGAGCGAAAGCGTGGGGAGCGAACAGGATTAGATACCCTGGTAGTCCACGCTGTAAACGTTGGGCGCTAGGTGTGGGGGGCCTCTCCGGTTCCCTGTGCCGCAGCTAACGCATTAAGCGCCCCGCCTGGGGAGTACGGCCGCAAGGCTAAAACTCAAAGGAATTGACGGGGGCCCGCACAAGCGGCGGAGCATGCGGATTAATTCGATGCAACGCGAAGAACCTTACCTGGGTTTGACATGGCCGCAAAACCGGCAGAGATGTCGGGTCCTTCGGGGGCGGTCACAGGTGGTGCATGGCTGTCGTCAGCTCGTGTCGTGAGATGTTGGGTTAAGTCCCGCAACGAGCGCAACCCTCGTTCGATGTTGCCAGCGCGTTATGGCGGGGACTCATCGAAGACTGCCGGGGTCAACTCGGAGGAAGGTGGGGATGACGTCAAGTCATCATGCCCCTTATGTCCAGGGCTTCACGCATGCTACAATGGCCGGTACAATGGGCTGCGATACCGTGAGGTGGAGCGAATCCCAAAAAGCCGGTCTCAGTTCGGATCGGGGTCTGCAACTCGACCCCGTGAAGTCGGAGTCGCTAGTAATCGCAGATCAGCAACGCTGCGGTGAATACGTTCCCGGGCCTTGTACACACCGCCCGTCACGTCACGAAAGTCGGCAACACCCGAAGCCGGTGGCCCAACCCGTAAGGGAGGGAGCCGTCGAAGGTGGGGCTGGCGATTGGGACGAAGTCGTAACAAGGTAGCCGTACCGGAAGGTGCGGCTGGATCACCTCCTTTCTAAGGAGCACCTTCACCCGAAAGGGTGCAGGAGCCCGCACCGCCCGAATGTGGTGGTGGGGTGCTCGATGGCGGAGACACTGGCGAGTCTTTCCCTGGCAACGGCCGGGTTCCTTCTAGTACGGCCACCTCGTGTGGTGTGGAACGAAGTCCTGGTGCGGCTGGGGAGGATGTAGAGCACCCTGTTGGGTCCTGAAGGAACAACCATCGGTTGTCTTTCAGAGCCTTGTGACGAGCGGTCAGCTCGTCGGGCGCCAGGCATGACCTGGTGTGGCATACCGCCGGCGGTTGTCGGGTTTGGTGTCACGCGGTTCGGGTTGTGGGTTGGTCGTTTGTTGAGAATTGCACAGTGGACGCGAGCATCTTTGTGGTCAAGTTGTCAAGGGCGAACGGTGGATGCCTTGGCACCAGGAGCCGATGAAGGACGTGGGAGGCCGCGATAGGCCTGGGGGAGCTGTCAACCAAGCTGTGATCCCAGGGTGTCCGAATGGGGAAACCCGGCACCAGTCATGTGGTGTCACCCGCACCTGAACACATAGGGTGTGTGGGGGGAACGCGGGGAAGTGAAACATCTCAGTACCCGTAGGAAGAGAAAACAAATAGTGATTCCGTGAGTAGTGGCGAGCGAAAGCGGATTGAGGCTAAACCGGCTGCGTGTGATACCTGTCAGGGGTTGCGTGGTCGGGGTTGTGGGACCCTGCGAAACAAGCTGACACTTGTTTGAGGAGTTACAAAGCCAGCTGCTAGCCGAATGGTGTGGAAAAGCCAACCGTAGGCGGTGATAGTCCGGTAGGTGAAAGTGGCTGGTCTCCTGTGGGTGTTCCCGAGTAGCGGCGGACCCCTGAAATCTGCCGTGAATCTGCCAGGACCACCTGGTAAGCCTAAATACTTCCTGGTGACCGATAGCGGACGAGTACCGTGAGGGAATGGTGAAAAGTACCCCGGGAGGGGAGTGAAATAGTACCTGAAACCGTTCGCCTACAATCCGTCGGAGCCTTGCGGGGTGACGGCGTGCCTTTTGAAGAATGAGCCTGCGAGTTAGTGGCATGTGGCGAGGTTAACCCGTGTGGGGGAGCCGTAGCGAAAGCGAGTCTGAATAGGGCGTATTCAGTCGCATGCTCTAGACCCGAAGCGGAGTGATCTAGCCATGGGCAGGCTGAAGCGCGGGTAAGACCGCGTGGAGGGCCGAACCCACCAACGTTGAAAAGTTGGGGGATGACCTGTGGTTAGGGGTGAAAGGCCAATCAAACTCCGTGATAGCTGGTTCTCCCCGAAATGCATTTAGGTGCAGCGTCGCGTGTTTCTTGCCGGAGGTAGAGCACTGGATGGTCTAGGGGGCCCACAAGCTTACCGAAATCAGCCAAACTCCGAATGCCGGTAAGTGAGAGCGCGGCAGTGAGACTGCGGGGGATAAGCTTCGTAGTCGAGAGGGAAACAGCCCAGATCACCAGCTAAGGCCCCTAAGCGTGTGCTAAGTGGAAAAGGATGTGGGGTCGCATAGACAACCAGGAGGTTGGCTTAGAAGCAGCCACCCTTTAAAGAGTGCGTAATAGCTCACTGGTCAAGTGGTTCCGCGCCGACAATGTAGCGGGGCTCAAGCACACCGCCGAAGCTGTGGCATTCACATTTCAACCTCGCTTGGACTTGATTCCTTGTGCAGGTGTGTGGATGGGTAGGGGAGCGTCGTGCCGGGGGTGAAGCAACGGGGTGACCTAGTTGTGGACGCGGCACGAGTGAGAATGCAGGCATGAGTAGCGAAAGAAGGGTGAGAAACCCTTCCGCCGGATGACCAAGGGTTCCAGGGCCAGGCTAATCCGCCCTGGGTGAGTCGGGACCTAAGGCGAGGCCGAGAGGCGTAGTCGATGGACAACGGGTTGATATTCCCGTACCCGCGAAAGAGCGACCCTGACGAACCTCGTTGTGCTAACCACCCGAACCGTGGATGACCTTCGGGTCTGAAGCGGCGAGCGTGGGAACCTGACGGGTAGTAGTCAAGCGATGGGGTGACGCAGGAAGGTAGCTGATCCCGGCCGGTGGTTGTGCCGGGGTAAGCGTGTAGGCCGTGCTGTAGGCAAATCCGCAGCACACATAGGCTGAGACGTGATGCCGAGCCGATTCAGGTGAAGTCAGTGATCCTATGCTGCCGAGAAAAGCCTCTAGCGAGTTCTTAGCGGCCCGTACCCCAAACCGACACAGGTGGTCAGGTAGAGAATACCGAGGCGATCGGGCGAACTGTGGTTAAGGAACTCGGCAAATTGCCCCCGTAACTTAGGGAGAAGGGGGGCCGGAGACGTGAAGCCCCGCGCGGGTGGAGCGTTGTATGGCCGCAGAGAGCAGGGGGAAGCGACTGTTTACTAAAAACACAGGTCCATGCGAAGAAGTAATTCGATGTATATGGACTGACGCCTGCCCGGTGCTGGAACGTTAAGGGGACCTGTTAGCTCTTCGGGGCGAAGCGGAGAACTTAAGCGCCAGTAAACGGCGGTGGTAACTATAACCATCCTAAGGTAGCGAAATTCCTTGTCGGGTAAGTTCCGACCTGCACGAATGGCGTAACGACTTCCCCACTGTCTCAACCACAGGCCCGGCGAAATTGCATTACGAGTAAAGATGCTCGTTACGCGCGGCAGGACGGAAAGACCCCGGGACCTTTACTATAGCTTGACATTGGTACTTGAGTTAGCTTGTGTAGGATAGGTGGGAGCCGGTGAAGCTCGCACGCCAGTGCGGGTGGAGGCAATCTTGAAATACCACTCTGGTTGATTTGGGTATCTAACTTCGGACCGTTATCCGGTTCAGGGACAGTGTCTGGTGGGTAGTTTAACTGGGGCGGTTGCCTCCTAAAGGGTAACGGAGGCGCCCAAAGGTTCCCTCAGCCTGGTTGGCAATCAGGTGTTGAGTGCAAGTGCACAAGGGAGCTTGACTGTGAGACTGACAGGTCGAGCAGGGACGAAAGTCGGGACTAGTGATCCGGCACTGGCATGTGGAAGCGGTGTCGCTCAACGGATAAAAGGTACCCCGGGGATAACAGGCTGATCTTCCCCAAGAGTCCATATCGACGGGATGGTTTGGCACCTCGATGTCGGCTCGTCGCATCCTGGGGCTGTAGCAGGTCCCAAGGGTTGGGCTGTTCGCCCATTAAAGCGGTACGCGAGCTGGGTTTAGAACGTCGTGAGACAGTTCGGTCCCTATCCGCCGTGCGCGTAGGATACTTGAGAAGGGCTGTCCCTAGTACGAGAGGACCGGGACGGACGAACCTCTGGTGTGCCAGTTGTCCCGCCAGGGGCACGGCTGGTTAGCTACGTTCGGAAGGGATAACCGCTGAAAGCATCTAAGCGGGAAGCTCGCTTCAAGATGAGGTATCCCACCACCTTCGGGTGGGTAAGGCCCCCAGCTAGACGACTGGGTTGATAGGCCGGAAATGTAAGCCCGGTAACGGGTTCAGTTGACCGGTACTAATAGGCCGAGGACTTGACTACCAAGCTGCTACGCGTCCACTGTGCAACTCTGAACGAGCGAACAACCATCGACTGGTTGTTTTGACATGTTCATAGAGTTACGGCGGTCATGGCGGAGGGGAAACGCCCGGTAACATTCCGAACCCGGAAGCTAAGCCCTCCAGCGCCGATGGTACTGCACTCGTGAGGGTGTGGGAGAGTAGGACACCGCCGGACAACCTTTCCAGTCAGGGTCACCCTCCAGGGTGACCCTGACTGCGTTTATGCGCAAATTCCGCGGCTCCGAGCCTCCGGGAACGCCGCCGGCGAATGCGAACGGCGCCCCGCGAAGCCGGGACCGGGTCAGCGGCTCTGGATGCCCTCGCGCAGCTGGCGGAGCAGCGCGGCGGACTCGTCGACCGTGCGGCCGGGGAATATCGCCATCACCACGCTGCCGTGGTCGGCCCAGCCGCAGACCGCGAAGTCGCCGCCGTCGCCGCTGGTCGTACCGCACTTCATCACGCCGCCCAGCCGGCCGGCGCGTACCTCGCGCAGCCCGGTCACCTTGCCGGTCTCGTCGGCCATCAGGCCGAACAGGCTGTCCAGGTCCCGCTCCGGCTGCCAGAGCAGGGTCGTGCCGCCGAACACCAGCACCGCCCGCCCCGTGTCCCGTGGGTCGCTGTAGACCGTGCCGAAGCTGCGGTCCAGCTCGATGTCCGCGGCGAAGCCGTCGCGGAGATAGTCTGCGGTGCTCCGGGCCCGCTCGGAGTCGTCCCGGGTGAGGCCGGCGATCTCGGTGGGCGGGCTGAGTTTGGTGTCCTTCTGCTCCAGCACCCGCCAGCCGGCCACGCCGAGGGCCCCCAGACCGGCCAGGCCGACGGCCAGCGCGGCGGCGAGCGCGATCCGCCGCCGGCGGGAGGCGGGACGCCGCTCCTCGGGGTCGTGTGCCGGGTCACGGCGGCTCAGCTGGATCGGCTCGTCGGTCAGCTCGACGGGTTCGGGCCCGTCGTCGACCGGGCGCTCGGTGAGGTGCGCGTCGGACATGTCCGCCACCGTACGCGAACAGGAGGTGGCGCACGTCAGGTCTCCGAAAGCGCTCCGTAGACTTTCAGGGTGACCGAGAGACTGGATGCCCCGCGCCCCGACGCCCCGACCCTTGCCGGCCAGTACCAGCCCGGCGAGGTAGAGCAGCGACGGTACGAGCAGTGGGTAGCCGCCGGCCACTTCCGGGCGTCGGCGGAGAGCGACAAGCCCCCCTTCACCATCGTGATCCCGCCGCCGAACGTCACCGGCTCGCTGCACATGGGCCACGCGTTCGAGCACACCCTGATGGACGCGCTGAGCCGGCGTAAGCGGATGCAGGGCTACGAGGCGCTCTGGCTGCCCGGCATGGACCACGCCGGCATCGCCACCCAGAACCTGGTCGAGCGGCAGCTCGCCGGCGAGGGCCTGTCCCGGCACGACCTGGGCCGGGAGAAGTTCGTCGAGCGGGTCTGGCAGTGGAAGGCCGAGTCCGGCGGCGCGATCCTGGGCCAGATGCGGCGCCTCGGCGACGCGGTCGACTGGGACCGGGAGCGCTTCACCATGGACGAGGGCCTCTCCCGGGCCGTCCAGACCATGTTCAAGAAGCTCTTCGACGACGGCCTCATCTACCGGGCGAACCGGATCATCAACTGGTGCCCGCGCTGCCTCACCGCGCTGTCGGACATCGAGGTGGAGCACACCGACGACGAGGGTGAGCTGATCTCGATCCGCTACAGCGACGAGGTCGTGGTGGCCACCACCCGGGCCGAGACCATGCTCGGCGACACCGCCGTCGCCGTGCACCCGGACGACGAGCGGTACCAGCACCTCATCGGCACCGAGGTGGCGCTGCCGCTCACCGACCGCCGGATCCCGATCGTCGCCGACGCGCACGTCGACCCCAGCTTCGGCACCGGCATGGTCAAGGTGACCCCGGCGCACGACCCCAACGACTTCGAGATCGGCCAGCGGCACGACCTGCCCGCCGTGACGATCATGGACGAGCGGGGCATCATCACCGCGCCCGGCCCGTTCGAGGGCCTGGACCGGTACGAGGCCCGCCCGGCGATCGTCGCCGCGCTGCGCGAGCAGGGCCTGATCGTCGCGGAGAAGCGGCCGTACGTGCACGCGGTGGGGCACTGCTCGCGGTGCAAGACGACCGTCGAGCCGCGGCTGTCGCTGCAGTGGTTCGTCAACACCGCCCCGCTGGCCAAGGCGGCCGGCGACGCGGTCCGCGACGGCCGGGTGACGATCGAGCCGGCCGAGCTGGCCAAGCGCTACTTCGCCTGGGTCGACAACATGCACGACTGGTGCATCTCCCGGCAGCTCTGGTGGGGTCACCGGATCCCCGTCTGGTACGGCCCGGACGGCGAGATCGTCTGCGTCGGCCCGGACGAGCAGCCGCCGACCGGCGAGGGCTGGCGGCAGGACGAGGACGTCCTGGACACCTGGTTCTCCAGCGGCCTGTGGCCGTTCTCCACCCTGGGCTGGCCGGAGCGGACCCCGGACCTGGCCAAGTTCTACCCGACCAGCGTCCTGGTCACCGGCTACGACATCCTCTTCTTCTGGGTCGCCCGGATGATGATGTTCGGCCTGTACGCCATGGATGGCGTGCAGCCGTTCGACGTGGTGGCGCTGCACGGCATGGTCCGGGACGAGCACGGCAAGAAGATGTCGAAGTCGTTCGGCAACGTGGTCGACCCGCTGGACTGGATCGACCGGTTCGGCGCCGACGCCACCCGGTTCACCCTGGCCCGCGGCGCCAACCCCGGGCAGGACGTGCCGGTGAGCGAGGAGTGGTGCCAGGGCTCGCGGAACTTCTGCAACAAGCTCTGGAACGCCACCCGGTTCGCGCTGATGAACGGCGCGCACACCGACGGGCCGCTGCCCGAGGCCGACACCCTGTCGACGGTCGACCGGTGGATCCTCTCCCGCCTGGCGCACGTCACCGCCGAGGTGGACGAGCAGTTCGAGGCGTACGAGTTCGCCAAGGTCTGCGACCTGCTCTACCACTTCGCCTGGGACGACGTCTGCGACTGGTACGTGGAGCTGAGCAAGCCGGTGCTCGCCGAGGGCGGCGCGGCGGCCGACGCCACCCGCCGGGTGCTCGGGCACGTGCTGGACCAGCTGCTGCGCCTGCTGCACCCGGTCATCCCGTTCGTCACCGAGGAGCTGTGGACGGCGCTCACCGGCGACGAGACGGTGCTGACGGCGGCCTGGCCGGTGGCCGACCGTACCCTCGTCGACGACGCCGCGGAGGGCGAGGTCGGCACCCTGCAGCGGGTGGTGACCGAGATCCGCCGGTTCCGCTCCGACCAGGGGCTGCGCCCGACGCAGCGGGTGTCGGCCCGACTCGACGGCCTCGCCGGAGCGGGTATCGCCGCGCACGAACCGCTGATCCGGTCGCTGGTCCGGATCGACACGCCCGGGGACGACTTCCAGGCCAGCGCCACCCTCGCCATGCCGGGCGAGGTGAGCGTCGCGCTGGACACCCGCGGTTCGATCGACGTGGCCGCCGAGCGGGCCCGGCTCACCAAGGACCGGGCGGCCGCCGAGAAGGAGGCCGCGCAGGCGCGGGCGAAGCTGGACAACCCGGCGTTCGTCGGCAAGGCCCCCGAGCCCGTGGTCGCCAAGATCCGGGAGCGGCTCACGGTGGCCGAGGCGGACCTGATCCGGATCGACGCCGCGTTGGAGGCGCTTCCCTCGTGACCGACCGCACCGAATTCGCCGAGGTGGAGGCCGCGCTGAACGCGCGCGGCTTCACCCGCATGCACTTCGAGCTGGAGAAGATCGAGAGCCTGCTCGACCTGCTCGGCAGCCCCCAGCGGGCGTACCCGTCGATCCACCTCACCGGCACGAACGGCAAGACCTCGACGGCCCGGATGATCGACTCGCTGCTGCGGGCGTTCGGGCTGCACACCGGCCGCTACACCAGCCCGCACCTGGAGACCGTCCGGGAGCGGATCAGCCTGGACGGGGAGCCGGTCAGCGAGGAGCGCTTCGTCGCCACGTACCGGGAGGTGGCGCCGCTGGCCGAGCTGGTGGACCACCGGTTCGACGAGTCGCTGACCTACTTCGACATGACCACGGCGCTGGCGTTCGCCACCTTCGCCGACGCGCCCGTCGACGTCGCGGTGGTGGAGGTCGGCCTCGGCGGCGCCGAGGACGCCACCAACGTGATCCAGGCCGGCGTCGCGGTGATCACCCCGATCGGGCTCGACCACACCGAGTGGCTCGGCGACACCATCGAGGACATCGCACTGCACAAGGCGGGCATCATCCACAAGGGCGCCACCGTCATCGCGGCGGCGCAGGAGGAGGAGGCGGCCCGGCCGATCCTGGAGCGCTGCGCCGAGGTCGGCGCGACCATCGGCCGGGAGGGTGCCGAGTTCGGCGTGCTGCGCCGCGCGGTCGCGGTCGGCGGCCAGGTGCTCACCATCCAGGGACTCGGCGGGGTGTACGAGGAGATCTTCATCCCGCTGCACGGCGCCCACCAGGCCCAGAACGCGGCCGTGGCGCTCGCCGCGGTGGAGGCGTTCCTGGGGGCGGGCGCGCGTCGCCAGCTCGACATCGAGGCGGTCCGCGAGGGCTTCGCCGCGACCAGCTCGCCGGGGCGGCTGGAGAAGGTGCGAACGGCGCCGACGATCCTGCTGGACGGCGCGCACAACCCGCACGGGATGACGGCCACGGTCACGGCGCTCCAGGAGGAGTTCGCGTTCAGCAAGCTGGTCGGCGTGCTCGCCGTGCTCGGCGACAAGGATGCGGCCAGCCTGCTGGAGCTGCTCGAGCCGGTGCTCGACTCGCTCGTGGTCACCGAGAACAGCTCGCCCCGGGCCATGCCGGCGGAGGAGCTGGCCGCGTTGGCCCGCGAGGTGTTCGGGCCGGAGCGGGTGCAGGTCACCGCGGAGATGCCGGACGCCATCGAGGCGGCCGTCGCCGAGGCCGAGTCCGACGTGCCGGGCGAGCTGGCCGGGGTCGGCGTGCTGATCACCGGGTCGGTGGTGACCGTGGCCGACGCCCGCCGGCTGCTCAAGCGATGACCGGCCCGGTGGAGGAGCGGCCCGGCGCCGAGGACCAACCGACGACCGGCGGGCCGGTGGCTGGTGCGTCGACCGACGGCGGGCCGGCCGGGCCGGAGCAGCGGCGGTCCGGGCTGCGCAATCCGGACAAGGCCGTCCGCGGGCTGGGCGCGGGCACGCTGGCGCTGGAGGCACTGGTGCTGCTGCTGGCCATCCAGCCGATCCGGGTGGTCGGCGGACACCTCAGCGGCACCGCCGTCGCGGCGATCGTGACGCTGGCGGTCGCCTGCGTGCTGCTCGCCGGCCAGATGAAACGGCCGTGGGCCTGGCATGCGGGCACCGTCCTGCAGGGCCTGCTGCTGCTCTCCGGCCTGCTGCACTGGTCGCTGCTCGTGCTGGGGGTCATGTTCGCCCTGGTCTGGGCGTACGCGCTGCACGTGCGGCGGATCATCCTCGGCTGAGCGGTGCCCGCCGCCGGCTCGCGGCGGGATCAGGCGTCGGCGAGGGTGCGCCACTGGGTGAGGGCCACTCCGTGCCCGTCCGGGTCGCGGAAGGCCGCCGCCCACACCTCCAGCTTGGTGCCCCGGTTGACCACCCGCGGGGCGTACGTGAACCGCACGCCGGAGTCGCGCAGCCGCTCGTAGGCGGCCTGGATGTCGTCGACCTCGAGGTTGACGTGGACCAGCCGGCGGCTCATCGGGGCGGCTCCGGTCACCTGGCGCAGCACCAGGCGGGTCGGCCCGGAGGCGAGGACCGCGTTGCCGGCGCCCCGGTCCAGCTCGTCGAAGCCGAGATCCCGGTAGAAGTCGCGGGACCGGTCCAGGTCGGTGACGAGCAGGGTGATGCCCACGCCGCTGATCGGGGTGGACACCCCGGACGGCCCGTCGCCGGCCGGCCCGAAGATGGCCTCGTCCAGCTCCTCGGCGGTGGGCGGCGCCTCGGCGGCCGGCTCGTCCAAGGGCACGTCGATCGGGTCGATCGGCACGGTCTCGAACCGTTCCTCGGCTGGCGGGCGCGGCACCGGGGTGGCCCGGCGAGGCAGCGTCCCGCCGGGCGTAGGCTCCACCACCTCGCCCTCCAGGACCTTCCCGCCACCCGGGCGCTGGTGCACCACCACCGGCTCCCGCTCCTCGGTGCGCACGACGTCGTCGAGGAGCGGGTCGGGCGCGGGCGGGAAGTCGTCGCGGAAGTCGTCCTCCGGGGCGCGGTCCGCCCACGGCGGGGCCTCCTGGACGATCAGCACCTCCTCGACCGACTCGGCACCGGCGTACTCCGGTGGGAGGTCGGCGACGGTGGCGGCGGTGGCGGCGGTCTCCGCGTGGGTCGGCACCTCGTCCCAGAGAACGCGGACGTGCCGCTGGTCGTCGAGGGCGACCCGGACCGGCAGGGCCTGGCCCAGCGACGGCCACTTGGCGACCGGGACCCGGGGCTCGATGATCTTCTTGGACCTCGGCGGCAGCCCGGGGGCGTCGATCACCAACTGCAGTTCGCAGCGGCCGAACGCGTACTGGGTGGGCGGCTCGGAGGCGCTGTGCACGTGGCCCAGGCCGACCACCCAGGTGCGCCCACCGCCGCGTACGGTGGCCAGGGCGATCGCCAGGACGAGCAGGGCGACGCCGAGCGCCACGATGGCCCAGCTCGTCATGCCCAGGCCGAACAGCGTGATGAACGTCGCCACGGTGCCCAGCACCGCACCGATCAGCTTGCGCACCGGCGCGATCGTTCGGTTCCCGCCATTCGCCACAGTGGACCTCCCAGGGATTCCAGGGCCAGGCTAGGCCGGAGCGGCGACCGAGGGAAAGAGCAGCCGCCGTCCCGGCGCCGGGACCGGGTCGCTAGGCTGACCGTACCCAGCCCGAGCCGCATCCGCGCACAGGAGGAACCCAGCGTGTCCAGCAGCAGCCCGGACGAGCGCACGCTCGTACTGATCAAGCCCGACGCGGTCCGCCGCGGTCTGGTGGGCGAGATCCTCGCCCGTTTCGAGCGCAAGGGCCTGCGGATCGACGCGCTGGTGTCCCGGACCATGGACGGCGACTTCGCCGACCAGCACTACGCCGAGCACGTGGACAAGCCGTTCTACCCGCCGCTGAAGGCGTTCATGACCGGCGGCCCGCTGGTGGCGCTGGTGCTCTCCGGCGACCAGGTGATCGAGGTCGTGCGCGGGATGATCGGCAGCACCGACGGCCGCAAGGCGGCCGCGGGCACCATCCGCGGCGACTTCTCCCTCTCCAACCGGGAGAACCTCGTGCACGCCTCCGACTCGGTGGACAGCGCCAAGCGGGAGATCGCGCTCTGGTTCCCCGAGCTGGGCTGACCTCCTCGTCGACGGCCCCGGTCCCCGGCGCGGGACCGGGGCCGTCGCGTGCGCTCAGCCGGTGACGCGGGTCAGCTTGTCGGGGTTGCCGACGACGTAGATGCCGGTGATCCGGCGGTCGACGGCGGTGACCGCCAGGGTGTAGTGGACGCCGGTCGGCAAGCGCAGCAGCAGCGCGGGGGCGCCGTTCAGCTCGACCGGGGTCACGGTTACGCCGGGCCGGCGCGGGCCGTAGACGCCGGTGAAGAACCGGGCGATCCGGTCCGCGCCGTGGAGCGGGTTGCGGGCCGCGCTCACCCGGCCGCCGCCGTCGGACCAGGCGGTGGCGTCGGCCGCGACCAGGTCGGTCAGCCGGGCCAGGTCACCGTCGCGGGCCGCGGCCAGGAAGGCGTCCAGCAGGCGCCGCTGCTCGGCCGGCCCGGCGGTGAAGCGCCGCCGGTCGTCGGCGAGCCGGGCGACCGCCCGGTGGTGCAGTTGGCGGCAGTCCGCCGCCGACCGGTCCAGCAGGTCGCCGATCTCGGCGTACGGCAGCGCGAAGGCGGTGTGCAGCACGTACACCGCGCGCTCCGGCGGGGTGAGCCGTTCCAGCAGGTGCAGCAGCGCGGTGGAGAGGGTGTCGCGCTGCTCGACGGTGTCCAGCGGCCCGAACGGCGACGGATCGGTGGGCACCTGCTCGGGCAGCCACGGCCCGACGTACGTCTCGCGAGCCGCCTGCCGGGCGCGCAGCCGGTCAATCGCCAGCCGGGTCACCACCCGGGACAGGTACCGGCGGGGCTCGGCGACCGTCTCCCGGTCGACGTCCAGCCAGCGCAGGTACGCCTCCTGGAGCACGTCCTCGGCGTCGTGCAGGCTGCCGAGCAGCCGGTAGGCCAGCCCGAGCAGCATCGGCCGGTGCGCTGTCAGCGCACCGGCCGCCTGCGCCGCCTCGGTGCCGCTCACACCTCGAGCGGCGGCTCGTTCCGGGTGCTGACCGAGAGCCGGTTCCATACGTTGATTGTGGCGATCGCGAGGAGCAGGTCGGCCAGTTCCTTCTCCGACCACACCTTCGCCGCCGCGTCCCACACGTCGTCCGGCACGCCGTGGTCGCCGAGGCGGGTGACCGCGTCGGTCAGCGCCAGCGCGGTCCGCTCCCGCTCGTCGAAGAAGGGCGCCTCCCGCCACGCGGCCACGGCGAAGAGCCGCCGGCTCGACTCGCCGGCGGCGAGGGCGTCGCGGCTGTGCATGTCCACGCAGTACGAGCAGCCGTTGAGCATCGACGCCCGCAGCTTCACCAGCTCCAGCACGGTGTGGTCGACGTTCGCCTGGACGTACTTCTCCAGCCCGAACACCGCCCGGTACGCCTCCGGCGCCACCGCAGCCATGTTGATCCGACTCATCCCGGCCTCCCTCGTGTCGTCCGTACGCGTAGACGACGGACCGGCGCGGCGCGGACGTGACGGACGGCGGCTGTGACGGTCGTCATGCCGGCCCACCGTCGACGAGTGGTCAGCCGGGGTTCCCCCGCCAGCCATCCGCGTCGCCGGTCCGCCTCAACTGTGCCCGCGTTCGTGCACGCCCCGCCGCGCGCGAACACCTCGCCCGCCGAGGGCTTCCAGCACTTCGGCGAGGTCGCCATCGACGGCGAGTCGGGTGACCTGACCGTGCACCTGCGCGACCGGTCCGACGTCGCCCTCTGGACCACCACCCTGACCGCCCCCACCCCCCTGACCCACCCCCCTCGCCCCCCACCTCCGGGGGTGGGGGTCACAGGGTGTCCAGGGAGGCGCGGCGGCGGGACTCGGCTTCGAAGAGCTTGAGGAGGGCGGCGGCGAGGATCGCGTAGCCGAAGCCGACGGCGGCCTCGGCGGCCAGTGCCGGGGCGGCCGCCGCGAAGCCGTCGCCGGCGGCCAGGTGGCGGGCCGCCCGGGCGGCGTGCGTGATCGGCAGCGCCTCGCCGACCGCCCGCATCCAGCCGGGCAGCCCGGCGGCGGGGACGTTGACCCCGGTGAGCAGGAGCAGCAGCGCCACCGAGACGTTGGAGACCACCCAGACGTCCCGGAAGCGCAGGCCCAGCGCGCCCAGGGTGAGGCCGAAGAAGCCGCAGGACAGCGCGGCCACCGCCAGCGTCGCCAGCAGCGCCGGCAGGGCGTCGACGGGCAGCCGCAGGCCCAGCAGCAGGGCGCCGGCGGTCAGCGTGGTCACCGCGATGAGCAGGCCGTTCCCGGCGTACGGGAGGACCCGGCCGAGGAAGACCGCGGTGCGGCTGCGCGGGGAGAGCAGCACGTGCCCGAGGGTGCCGAAGCGCCGCTCGTTGGCGACGGCCATGGTGCCGCCGAAGACGCAGGAGAGCGAGGCGGCGAGCACCGCGTTGCCGACGATGTAGAAGCGGTCGTCCGCGACCCCGAGCTGCCGCCCCAGGTACGCGAAGAAGAGCAGCTGGAAGATCGGACCCACCAGCAGCGAGCCGATGAACATCGCCGGCGTGGTCCAGTTGAACAGGGCCCGGTAGGCGATCACGCCGCCGGTGCCGATCAGCCGGAAGAGTGCCATCGTCGCCCCCTCAGGCCAGCGCGAGGGTCGCCGCGGCGCGGGCCCGTCGCTCGACGTAGGTCATCATCAGGGCGCCGGCGACCAGGCAGCCGAGGCTGATCGCCAGGCAGATGCCGAGGGACGGCCACACCGGGCCGCCGCTGGCCGCCTCGTGCACCGCCCGCGCGCCCCAGGTGGTGGGCAGCACGGCGGCGATCGGGCCGGTCCAGCCGGGCAGCACGGTGAGCGGCACCAGCATCCCGGAGACCAGCCAGATCGGGTACTCCAGCGTGTTGGTCAGCGCGTTGGCGTTGCGCATCAGCACGAACGTGGCGGCGAGCAGCAGGCCGAACATGCCCAGCCCGAGCACGCAGCCGGGGACCGCGACCAGGAAGAGCAGCGGGTGCGCGAAGTCCAGCGGCACGCCGTAGAGCAGCCGGCCCCAGAGCAGGGTGGCGAGCATGGCGTACGTGCCGGTGACGGCGGTGGCCAGGGTGATCGGCAGGATCATCAGCGCCGGCGGCCGGGGCGCCAGCATGATCATCTCCAGCGTGCCCTGCCAACGCTGGTTCTGGATGGCGCCGCCGGAGCCGAAGAGCACCGACGACCAGACCCCCATCAGCCCGGCGCCGACCGAGGCCTCCAGCAGCCGGCCCGGCTCGCCGCCGGCCCGGAACAGGTAGACCGCCAGGGTGGCCTGCACCACCGGCACGATCAGCGCGGTGGCGATCTCGAACGGGGAGCGGGTGAGCTGCTTGGTGTGCAGCAGCAGACCCACCCCGATCATGCGCAGCAGCCTCACCCGGCCACCGCCTCGAGCGGGCGGGACGGCACGGTGACCCGGTTGACGATCGTCACGTACGCGTCCTCCAGCGTGGGCTGCCGGGCGCTGACCCGGCCCAGCCGGACCCCGTCCAGCTCGCGCAGCACGTCCGCCTGCACGTCCACCCCCGCGTCGGACTGCACGGTCAGCACCTGCGCCGCGCCGGTCACGGTCACGCTCGCCTCGCGCACTCCGGGCAGGGCGTGGATCCGGGCGAGCTGGGCGTCTGTCACGCCGTACGCCTCGACCTCCAGCACCTGCCGCCCATCGGCGTGGTGGCGCAGCTCGGCGGGGGTGCCGAGGGCCTGGATGCGGCCGTCGGCGATCACCGCGATCCGGTCGCAGAGCTCGTCCGCCTCGGCCATGTAGTGGGTGGTCAGCAGCACGGTGGTGCCGGTGGCGGCCAGGTCGGCTACGGTCTGCCGCAGCTCCCGCGCGGCCACCGGGTCCACCCCGATCGACGGCTCGTCGAGGAAGAGCACCCGCGGCCGGTGCAGCAGGCCGCGGGCGATGTGCAGCCGCTGCCGCATGCCCCGGGAGTAGCCCTCCACCCGCTCGTGCTCCCGGCCGTCGAGCCGGACCAGCGCCAGCAGCTCGCCGATGCGCCGCTTCTGCTCCCGCCCCGGCACCCCGTACAGCTCGGCGAAGTAGCGCAGGTTGTCCAGGGCGGAGAGCCGGTCGTACAGGCCCCGGTCACCGCCGAAGACATACCCGATCCGCCGGCGTACCTCCCGGGTCTCGGCGACCACGTCGTGGCCGCAGATCCGGGCGGTGCCGGCGGTCGGGATGAGCAGCGTGTTCAGCAGCTTGATGGTGGTGGTCTTGCCGGCGCCGTTCGGTCCGAGCAGGCCGAACAGCTCCCCGTTGCCGACCGTCAGGTCGACGCCGCGGACCGCCTCCACCTCCCGGCGCTGGGGTCGTAACCATCCCGTTCGGCTGCGGTAGGTGCGCCGCAGCCCGGCCGCCTCGATCGCGTAATCGCTCATGCCGGCCCTCCGCTTCGCTCCGGGCCGTCATGAGGCTCCACCGCACTGAGCCGGATGATTCGCTCGCTTCGCTCGCTCATGGCCGCGAATCTAGGGACGGCCGGCGGGGTGGGGAAACGAATTCGGCGGTTGCCGAATCCTCAGGCGGAGGCGGCCGCCGGATCCGACCCGATCAGCGTGACCAGGGCCAAGCCGGCCGGCTCCAGGCCGTACAGCACCCGCCGGCCCACCCGGCGGCGGTGCACCACCCCGGCCGCGAGCAGCGCGGCGAGGTGTTCGGAGACGGTGCTCGGCGCGAGCCCGAGGGTGGCGGCGAGCCCAGCGGTGGTGGCCGGCCGGGCCAGCGCCCGCAGCACCTGGGCCCGGCCCCGGCCGACCAGGATCGCCAGGCGGTCGGTCCCGGGAACGTCCGCCGTCGGGGTGGGCCCGCCCTCGGCGAGCACGGCCGCCCCGCGGGCCTGGTAGGAGACCGCGACGATCTCCGGATGGTCGGTGGAACAGGCCAGCGCGCCCCGGGAGAAGATGAGCGGGATCAGCAGCAGCCGCTGATCCACCGCGCGGAAGCTCTGGTCCAGGGGTTTGACCAGGGTGAGCACCGGCTCTTCCCAGCGCACCCGCTCGTGCAGGTCGGCCAGGAGCGCGTCCGGGCCGTCGGCGGCGAGTGCCCGGGCCCGGTGCAGCACCTCCTCGTCCAGCGCCGCCCGCATGACCGGCCACCAGGGCGCGATGGCCGCGTCCCAGTACGCCTGGATGCCGCCGGCGAGCCGGTCCAGCGCGGCCTGCCGGTCGGTGACGAACGGGCGCAGCCAGTCCGGCAGGTCGTCGGGGTCGTGGTAGCGGGGGATCTGCTCGGCGATCACCTCGGCCGGGGTCGCGCGCAGCACGGCCAGCTCCTCGGCCAGGGTGGGGGCCGGCGACGGCGGGACCGGGGTGAGGAAGTCCGGTGCCCGGTCGTCGGCGGTGAGCAGCCGGGCCGGCGCCGTCTCCGGCACCTCGGCCAGCACCCGGCGGGCGTGCCGGGCCCAGCCGGTGTACGGCCAGGGCGCCTCCCCAGGGTGACGCTTCAGCACGTAGAGGCTGGTCATCACCTCCCAGAGCGGGCTGGTGGCGATCCGGGTGCGGGCCAGCGTGGGCTCGTCCAACTCGATCCGGATCACCCCGGCAGCCTAGCCGGGCGCGAGCTCCCCCGGTCCGGCCGCCGGCCCGGGTGTTAGGAGGGGACCCTTCCTATACCGGAAGCGATAACAGGGGGCCCTTCCTTTCCCCCAGATACTCGGGGGCGGGGGGCCGGGCCGGTCGAGTACCCTGGATCGCACACAGGCGACGACCCGGCCATCACCGGCGAGCCTCCGGAAGAACAGCCGGGTGACCGGCCCAGTAGAACCGGACGGGACCGGCCCGTCACAGCCGGCCAACGAGCGGGCGGTCGCACCTCGACCGCCAAGCGGGGTGGTACCGCGGGCCTGGCCCGGGGCGCCGGTGACGGCGTACCGGAACGGGTTCGTCCTCGCAGACCCACACGGACATGTGAGCTGCTGAGGAGAGCGACCCGCGATGGCCTATCCGTTGCACGACCCGACCGCCGGCGGCGTCCCGGCGAGCCCGGACCTGCCCGCGGTCGAGCGCCGGGTCCTGGAGCACTGGACGGCCGACAAGACCTTCGAGGCGTCGGTGGAGACCCGTCCCGCCGGGGAGGACGGGAAGAACGAGTTCGTCTTCTACGACGGCCCGCCGTTCGCCAACGGCCTGCCGCACTACGGCCACCTCTTCACGGGGTACGTCAAGGACGTGGTGCCGCGCTACCAGACGATGCGCGGCAAGCACGTCGAGCGCCGGTTCGGCTGGGACTGCCACGGCCTGCCCGCCGAGGTGGTGGCCGAGAAGCAGCTCGGCATCACCAGCAAGGCGGAGATCCTCGACCTCGGCGTGGCCCGGTTCAACGAGGCCTGCCGCACCTCGGTGCTGGAGTTCACCCAGGACTGGGAGCGGTACGTCACCCGGCAGGCCCGCTGGGTCGACTTCGCCAACGACTACAAGACGCTCGACCTGGACTACATGGAAAGCGTCATGTGGGCCTTCCGGACCCTGCACGACAAGGGTCTGGTCTACGAGGGCTTCCGGGTGCTGGCGTACTGCTGGCGGTGCGAGACCCCGCTGTCCAACACCGAGACCCGGATGGACGACGTCTACAAGGACCGGCACGACCCGACCCTGACGGTCTGGTTCGAGCTGACCCCGGACGAGAGCGCGGCGGAGCTCGTCCGCGGCCCGGTCCGGCTCGGCGTCTGGACCACCACGCCGTGGACGCTGCCGTCGAACCTGGCGCTCGCCGTCGGCCCGGACATCGAGTACGCGGTGCTGGAGCGCGACGGGCAGCGCCACGTCGTCGGCGCGGCGCGCCTCGGCGCGTACGCCAAGGATCTGGAGGGATACGAGCAGGTCGGCACGGTGTACGGCCGCGAGCTGGTCGGGCGCCGCTACACCCCGCTCTACGACTTCCTCGTCGACCAGGCCGGCGAGAACGCCTACCAGGTCCTCGGCGCGGACTTCGTCACCACCGAGGACGGCACCGGGATCGTCCACCTGGCCCCGGCCTTCGGCGAGGACGACCAGAACACCTGCAACGCGGCCGGCATCCCGACCGTGGTGACCGTGGACGACCACACCCGGTTCACTGCGCTCGTCCCGCCGTACCAGGGCGAGCAGGTATTCGACGTGAACAAGCCGGTGATCCGGGAGCTGAAGGAGCGGGGGGTGGTGCTCAAGCAGGACACCTACACCCACTCCTACCCGCACTGCTGGCGCTGCGACACCCCGCTGGTCTACAAGGCGGTGTCGTCGTGGTTCGTCGCAGTGACGCAGTTCAAGGACCGGATGGTCGAGCTGAACCAGCAGATCAACTGGACCCCGGGGCACATCAAGGACGGCTCGTTCGGCAAGTGGCTGGCCAACGCCCGGGACTGGTCGATCAGCCGGAACCGGTTCTGGGGCTCGCCGATCCCGGTGTGGAAGTCCGACGACCCGAACTACCCGCGCGTCGACGTGTACGGCTCCCTGGCCGACCTCGAGCGGGACTTCGGCGTACGCCTGACCGACCTGCACCGGCCGGCGGTGGACGACCTGGTCCGCCCCAACCCGGACGACCCGACCGGCAAGTCGATGATGCGCCGGGTGCCGGAGGTGCTGGACTGCTGGTTCGAGTCCGGCTCGATGCCGTTCGCCCAGGTGCACTACCCGTTCGAGAACCGCGAGTGGTTCGAGCACCACTACCCGGGCGACTTCATCGTCGAGTACATCGGACAGACGCGCGGCTGGTTCTACACCATGCACGTGCTGGCCACGGCGCTGTTCGACCGGCCGGCGTTCCGCAACTGCCTGAGCCACGGCATCCTGCTCGGCTCCGACGGGCGCAAGATGTCCAAGAGCCTGCGCAACTACCCGGACGTCTACCACGTCTTCGACGCGTACGGCTCGGACGCGATGCGCTGGATGCTGATGTCCTCGCCGGTGCTGCGCGGCGGCGACATGGCGGTCACCGAGACGCTCATCCGGGACGCGGTGCGTCAGGTGCTGCTGCCGCTCTGGAACGTCTGGTACTTCTTCTCGCTCTACGCCAACGCCGACTCCTACACGGCGAAGCGTCGCACCGACTCGACGCACCTGCTCGACCGGTACGTGCTGGCGAAGACGAACGAGCTGGTGTCGACGGTCCAGGGGCAGCTCGACGCGTACGACATCTCGGGCGCGTGCGCCAGCGTGCGGTCCTACCTGGATGCGCTCACCAACTGGTACGTGCGCCGGTCGCGGGACCGGTTCTGGGCGGGCGACGCCGACGCGTTCGACACGCTCTGGACCGTGCTGGAGACGCTCTGCCGGGTGGTGGCACCCCTGGCGCCGCTGACCGCCGAGGAGATCTGGCGCGGGCTCACCGGCCAGCGGTCGGTGCACCTGACCGACTTCCCGTCCGCCGAGGAGTTCCCGGCCGACCACGAGCTGGTCGCCGCCATGGACAACGTCCGGGCGGTCGCCTCGGCGGCGCTGTCGCTGCGCAAGGCCAAGGGCCTGCGGGTGCGGCTGCCGCTGTCGAAGCTGACCGTGGCCTCGCCGGTCGCCGCCCAGCTGCGGCCCTTCGCCGACCTGGTCGCCGACGAGGTCAACGTGAAGGAGGTCGTCTTCACCGACGAGGTGTCGGCGTACTGCCAGCAGGTGCTGACCGTGGTGCCCCGGGCGCTCGGCCCGCGGGTCGGCAAGGCGGTCCAGCAGGTGATCAAGGCGGTCAAGGCGGGGGAGTGGGAGCTGGTCGAGGGCGCCCCGGTCGCGGCCGGGGTCACGCTGGCCGAGGGCGAGTACGAGCTGCGCCTGGTCGCCGCCGACGCCGAGCACTCCGCGCCGCTGCCCGGCGGCGAGGGAGTGGTCGTGCTGGACACCGAGGTCACCCCGGAGCTGGCCGCCGAGGGGCTGGCCCGGGACGTGGTCCGGGTGGTGCAGCAGGCCCGCCGGGACGCCGACCTGGACGTCTCGGACCGGATCGTGGTCGCGCTCTCGGCCTCGGAGGAGGTGCGTGCGGCGGTGGCCGCGTACACCGACTTCGTGGCGCGGGAGGTGCTCGCCGACACGATCGACTTCGTCGAGGGGGTCGAGGGCTTCGCCGGCGAGGCCGGCGAGGGCGAGCGGGTGACGGTGGCCGTCCGGCGGGTATGACCTACTGACGGTGGTCCGGCGGCGGGTGTCGCCGCCGGGCCACCAGGCGGGCGGCCCACCACCCCGTCGGGCCGGCGGGGAACCGTCCGCTACCGTGACAGCGCCTGTTCACGTACGACTGCCGGAGGACCCGTGCCGCTGCTCTACACCATCGGCAAGCTCGCCGTGGCACCCACGATCCGGTTGGCCTTCCGTCCGACCGTGGAGGGGTTGGAGCACATCCCGGCGACGGGCGGGGCGATCTTCGCGGGCAACCACCTTTCCGTCGCCGACGAGCTGCTTCTCGGCACGGTGGTGCCGCGCCACCTGGCGTTCTGGGCCAAGTCGGAGTACTTCACGGGCACCGGGGTGAAGGGCGCGTTCTCCAAGTTCGTGCTCACCGGGCTGGGCGCGATTCCGGTCGCGCGGGCCGGCGGACGGGCGGCGCTGTCCGCGTTCGACGCCGCCATCCCGGTGCTCAAGGCCGGTGACCTGGTCGCCGTCTACCCCGAGGGGACCCGCTCGCCGGACGGGCGGCTCTACCGGGGGCGGACCGGGGCGGCCCGGCTCGCGGTGGCGGCCGGTGTGCCGATCATCCCGGTCGGCGTGACCGGCACCGACAAGGCGCAGCCCATCGGGACGCGGGTGCCCCGGCCCGGCAAGGCCAAGATCAGCATCCGGTTCGGCAAGCCGCTGGACGTCACCGGCCGGTCCGACGACCGCACCTCGCTGCGCGAGATCACCGACGAGCTGATGGCCGAGATCCAGAAGCTCACCGGCCAGGAGTACGTCCCCCGCTACGCCCCCAAGCGCGTCGAGCCCACCGCCGACCCCACCTGACCCGCGTCCACTCCTTGATCCGCAGGATCAGGGTGGGTCGCTGCCGCGCTGCTTCTCCTGCGCCACCACCGCGTCCAGGTCGCTGAGGCGCTCCAGCTGCTTCAGGGCGCGGGCCATCCGGGCGTTGGCCGGGATGCGAGGGCGGTTGGTGGACAGGAACGCCCAGTAGCCGGCGGTGAACGGGCAGGCCTTCTCGCCCAGCCGCTTCCTCGGGTCGTACCGGCAGCCGCCGCAGTAGTCGCTCATCCGGTTGATGTACGCGCCCCCGGAGACGTACGGCTTCGTGGTCATCCGGCCCAGGTCGGCGTACTGGCTCATGCCGATCACGTTGCCGGTCATCACCCACTCGTAGCCGTCCACGAAGCGGGTGTGGAACCACTCCACCAGCTCGGCGGGGCGCCAGCCGCGCTGCAAAGCGTAGTTGCCGAGCACCATCAGCCGGGGAATGTGGTGCACCCAGCCCCGGTCCCGGACGCCGCCGAGCACGTCCGACAGGCAGTGCGCGTCGACCGCGTCCGCGTCCAGGTCGTGCCACCAGTCCGGCAGCGACCGCCGGGCGGCCAGCTCGTTGCTGGTGCGCCAGTTCGGCTCGAAGTACCAGTAGGTGTGCCAGATGAAGTCCCGCCAGCCCATCACCTGCCGGATGAAGCCCTCCACGCTGGCCAGCGGCGCCCCGCCCCGCCGGTACGCCTGCTCGGCGCCGCGGACCGCCTCCGCCGGGTCCAGCAGGCCCAGGTTGAACGCGGCGGAGAGCATGCTGTGCGCCAGCCACGGATCGGTGGAGAGCATCGCGTCCTCGTACGGGCCGAACGCGGCGAGCCGGTGCCGGAGGAAGTGCCGCAGCCGGGCCGTCGCCTCCTTCGCGGTGGCGGGAAACCGGCGGGGGCCGTCCCGGCCGGCGAACCGGATCCCCTGCCGCTCCCAGCGGTCCAGGTCGGCCCGGACCTCCGCGTCGATGTCGTCCTCCTTCGGCATCGCCGGGGCGGCCACGTCGAGCTTCCCGCCCTTCGGCGCCGGCTCGCGGTTCTCGGTGTCGAAGCTCCACCGGCCACCCACCGGGTCGCCGCCCTGCATGAGCACCCCGTGGTGCTCCCGGGCGAACCGGTAGAACGCCTCCATCCGCAGCGCGCCCCGGCGCCCGTCGGCCCAGTCGGCGAAGTCCGCCAGGCTGGTCACGTATCCCCGGGCCGGCAGCACGGTGACCCGGTCCAGGTCGCGGACGAAGGCCAGGGCCCGGCGCGACGTCGGGTGGCAGACCTCCAGCGGCTCGCGAACCTGTTGCAGCGCCTGCCGGTACGTCTCGGCGCGCAGGAAGATCGCCTGATCGCCCAGCTCGGCGGCGCGGTGCCGCAGCGCGGAGAGGATCAGGTGGGCCTTCTGCCGGTGGTAGACGCGGCGCCGGAAGACCGCCTTCGACTCGATCAGCAGGACCGGTTGCTTCCGGTCGTCGAGGAAGTGCGGCCCCAGCTGGTCGGCAAACAGCCAACGCCGCGACATGCCCCAATTGTCACCGGCCCGTCCGATGTGTGCCGGTAGAAACTGGCGCTTTACGTGTTCGATACATTGCGAAACGTGACGGTCAGGACTGCTTTGCGGTCACCACCTGCTGCCGAAGCTGGTCCAGCAGGCGACCGCTGTCGTCCAGGGACAGCCGGGTGAACACGCCGGTCGCCAGGCTGCCGTGGTCGACCGAGGTGCAGACCACCACGCCGTCGCCGTCCGCCCGGCCCACCGCGCAGCGCTCGTAGCGGCCCCGGACACCGGTCTCCACCGGTACGGCGGCCTCCAGCGCGTACTCCTCCCGCAAGCGGGCGATCTCGGCGTCGGCGTCCGCCTCCGGGGTCAGCCGGAACCCGGTGCCGCCGAACAGGGCCACGCGCTTGCCGTCGTCCGTGCCGTAGATCCCGGCGAAGGTGTCCTCGGCGAGCAGGTGCGCCTGGGCCACCTCGTTCTTCAGCCTCTCGGCGGCCGCCTGGCTGCGCTCGTCCTCCCGCAGTCGCAGCCCGGACATCCGGTCGGGCAGGGCCGCGCTCGCCGGGTACTGGGCGGAGAGCGGCTGGGCCCACCACAGCGGCACCCCGCAGCAGCAGGCGAGGGTCAGCAGCAGCACCCACGGCCAGCGGCGCCGGCGGCGCACCGGCACCGCCACGTACCCCTTGGGTGGCTGGAAGCCCGGCGGCGTGGTGACCGGCGGCGCGGTCTGCCGGCGGCGCTGCTTCGGCGGCTTGGCCGGCGCGGGCGGTGCCGGCCGGGGCGGCGGGACCGGGACGGGCCGCGGCGGGGACACCGGCGCCGGTGGCGGCGGCGACACGGGGCGGGCCGCGATCGGCGGGTGCGCGGCCGGCGGTGGGCTGACCGGCGGCGCCGGGTAGGGCCGCGTGTGCGGCGGCGCCGGGTAGTCGAGCGTCGGCGGGAGCGCCGGGAAGTCGGCCGAGTGCAGGTCCCAGCCGGTGGTGTCCACGCCCTCCCAGGGGTCGACCGGGATCTGGTGCTCCGGCGAGTCGAGCGGCGGCAGCGGGGTGGGCTCGGCGGACTCGCCCCAGGAGCGCTTGCGCGGCGGCGGGGGCGGGACCGGCGCGGAGCCGCTCCACCTGGGCGCGGACGGCTCCGGTCGGGTCTCGACCCGGGTGGGGTCGGGGCGGCCCGGGGCCGGGGTGGTCCCGGCCGGGCGGGTGGATGCGGGCACGGCGGCGGATCCCCGGGCCGGGCTCACCGGCGCGACCGGAGTGACGTCGACACCCGCCGTGGCGTCCGGCGGCGCGGCGGGCGTGGCGGGGCGTCGGGCGTCCGGTTCGCCGGTCGACTTGTCGGGTTCGTCGGTCGCCCGGGTGGCTTCGGCCGGGAACTTGTCGGGTTCGGGGGTCAACGGGTTGGCTTCGGGATTCGACGGGTCTGCCTCGGCGGTGGACTTGTCGGGGGAGGCCACCGCAGGCGACGTCGGGTCCCCGGCGTCCGGCGTGGTCGCGGTCGGAGGCTCGGCTGCTGTCTCGGGCGCCGTCCGGCTCCCGGCTTCCTCGGCGGTCGTCGCGGTCGCAGGCACCGGGGACCCCGGCGCCGGGTCCGGGGTGGTCGCGGTCTCGGCGTCGCCCGTGGTGCTCGACGGCTCGGCGCCCGAGGTCGGGGCGTCCGGCGGGGTCGGAGCCCCGGCTTCCGACGCGGCGGCGGGCGCCGGGGCGTGGCCCGGAGACGCTGCGGGCGGATCGGTGACCGCCGGGTCGCGGTCCTGGCCGGTGGCCGGGATGCTCCCGTCGGCCGGCCGGTCCGCCCCCGGCTGCGGCTGCGACATCGCGGCTTTCTCCTCTCGCGCCCGTTGCGAGGTTAGTACCGCCCCGCCACCACCGACCAACCCGCCAGCCCCGCCCACCCCGCACCCGCCACCCACTACGTCGATCAAGAAGGTTGGGTCGCCGTCGGCCCCGATCCCGACCGAAACCTCTTGATCGCCGGGCTCGGGGGGTGGGCAGCCAGGGAGGGGGTGGGGGCCGGGGCCTGCGGTGCGGGGTGGTGAGCGGCGGAGCACCGCGTACGCTTGGGCATCATGAGTGCCCCGTCCACGACGCCGCGCCCGGTCGCGGCCAATTCTGTCTGGCCCCGGCTGGAGCCGCTGCTGCCCCAGGTGACCAAGCCCATCCAGTACGTCGGTGGTGAGCTGGGTGCGGTGGTCAAGGACTGGGACGGGGTGACCGTCCGGTGGGCGCTGATGTACCCGGACGCGTACGAGGTCGGCCTGCCCAACCAGGGCGTGCAGATCTTGTACGAGGTGCTCAACGAGCTGCCCGACGTGCTGGCCGAGCGGACGTACGCGGTCTGGCCGGACCTGGAGAAGCTGATGCGCGCCCACGGCGTGCCGCAGTTCACCGTCGACGCGCACCGCCCGGTGCGTGACTTCGACGTGTTCGGCGTCTCCTTCTCCACCGAGCTGGGCTACACGAACCTGCTCACCGCGATCGACCTGGCCGGCATCCCGCTGCTCGCCGCCGACCGCACCGACGCCGACCCGGTGATCGTGGCCGGCGGGCACGCCGCGTTCAACCCGGAGCCGATCGCCGACTTCGTCGACGCCGCCGTGCTCGGCGACGGCGAGGAGGCGGTGCTGGAGATCACTGCGATCGTCCGGGACTGGAAGAACGAGGGCTGCCCGGGCGGCCGGGACGAGCTGCTGCTGCGGCTGGCCCGCACCGAGAGCGTCTACGTGCCGCGCTTCTACGACGTGGACTACCTGCCCGACGGCCGGATCCAGCGGGTGGTGCCGAACCGCCCCGACGTGCCGTTCCGGGTGCACAAGCGCACGACCATGGACCTGGACGCCTGGCCGTACCCGAAGAAGCCCCTGGTGCCGCTGGCCGAGACGGTCCACGAGCGGTACGCGGTGGAGATCTTCCGCGGCTGCACCCGCGGCTGCCGGTTCTGCCAGGCCGGCATGATCACCCGGCCGGTGCGGGAGCGCTCGATCACCACCGTCGGCCAGATGGTGCAGCAGGGGCTGGAGTTCTCCGGCTTCCACGAGGTGGGCCTGCTGTCGCTGTCGTCGGCCGACCACTCGGAGATCGGCGACATGTGCTCCGGCCTCGCCGAGCAGTACGAGGGCACCAACGTGTCGCTCTCCCTGCCGTCGACCCGGGTGGACGCGTTCAACATCGACCTGGCCCAGGAGTTGTCCCGCAACGGCCGGCGGACCGGCCTGACCTTCGCCCCCGAGGGCGGGTCGGAGCGGATCCGCAAGGTGATCAACAAGATGGTGTCGAAGGAAGACCTCATCCGCACCGTGGTCACCGCGTACACCAACGGCTGGCGGCAGGTGAAGCTGTACTTCATGTGCGGCCTTCCCACCGAGACCGACGAGGACGTCCTCGAGATCGCGGACATGGCGCACGAGGTCATCAAGGCCGGCCGGGCGGCGACCGGATCCAGGGACATCCGCTGCACGGTCTCCATCGGCGGGTTCGTGCCGAAGCCGCACACTCCGTTCCAGTGGGCCTCCATGGCACGGCCGGAGGTCATCGACGCGCGGCTCAAGCTGCTCAAGCAGGCCATCAACGCGGACCGTTCGCTCGGCCGGGCGATCGGCTTCCGCTACCACGACGGCGAGCCCTCGTTGATCGAGGGGCTGCTCTCCCGGGGCGACCGTCGGGTCGGCGCGGTGATCCGCAAGGTGTGGGAGAACGGCGGCCGGTTCGACGGCTGGAGCGAGCACTTCTCCTACCAGCGCTGGGTGGACGCGGCGGCCGAGATGCTGCCGACCTTCGGGGTGGACCTGGACTGGTTCACCACCCGGGAGCGCGACGAACTGGAGGTCCTGCCCTGGGACCACCTCGACTCGGGCCTGGACAAGGACTGGCTCTGGCAGGACTGGCAGGACTCCCTGTCCGAGTACGAGCAGGACGACTGTCGCTGGACGCCCTGCTTCGACTGCGGTGTCTGCCCGGCCATGGACACCGAGATCCAGATCGGCCCGACCGGCCAGAAGCTGCTGCCGTTGACCCCGGTCAACGGGCTGAAGCTGCCGACCGGCGCGCAGCGGTAACGCCACCGACGCCTCCGGAGCGCGGGAACCCCAGCGGGTTCCCGCGCTCCGTCGTTTCCGGGGCGGGTTCCGCCGCCGGCGTCCCATGACGCGGGGCGGGGGTGCCTCGACTGGCCGTCACTCGATACGCTGCGTCCGTATTGGACCGACCGGCGGGTCGGCAGCGGGGAGGCAGCAGCATGGGTGACATCACGCCGCCGGACACCGGCGATCTGCACGTCAGCGTCGAGGATCTGGACGCCGCGGCGGACTACGTCGAGCGTTTGAAGCAGTATGTCGACGACACCATCAGCTACGAGATGGAACGCATCAAGGAGCGGATGAAGGGCGACAGCAACAACGCGCAGACCGTGCCGAACGGCACGCCCTTCGGGGCGTACGAGGACGCGCGCATGCAGTGGCAGGCGCTGACCCGGTCGACGGCCAACATGGAGGCCCACCTGAAGGCGGTCTCCCAGAAGCTCGCCGGGCTCAAGCAGGGCACCGAGGACATCGCCAAGGCGTTCCGGGACGTCGAGGCGCGCAACGCCGCCAACGGCAAGCAGATCGAGCGGATGCTCGAGTCCGCCACGCCGCCGCCGAGCACGGGCGATCACCCGCCCACCTACCCGTACACGGCCTGAGGGGGAGACGGTCATGGCAGGAGGAACCTGGGAGCGGTGCGTCCGTGAGGTGACGCTGTCGGCGGATCCGGAGACGGTCGGCTCGGTCGGCGTCGGGTGGAACAACCTCTCCACGGGCCTGGGGCACCTGCGGGATTCGCTGGTCGGGCGGTCGTTCGTCGGCCCGATCGCGCCCGGCAAGGAGCGCCCGCACGTCGGCGGCCTCACCGACATGCTCGCCGGCTGGAAGGGCAGCGGTGGCGACGCGTACCGGGAGCACCTGGGTGAGATCGGCAAGGACATCGAGGAGCTGATCACCCACGCGACCAACGTCAGCGGCGCCCTGTCGCGGATCGAGGGCGACATCCGCAAGTCGGTCGCCAGCATCCCGATCCCGCTGATGGACGACTTCGGCTGGAACGAGTGGAGCCTGCCCAACGGCACCGAACTCGACGACGCCCGCGACGGCGAGAGCGCATCCGGCTTCCTGGCCGCGCTGCGCAAGGACTACCAGAGCAACCCCGCGTCGTACGCCGACGGGGCGTTCCGCGACAAGGCCGACGACCTCGAAGCGACCATGAAGGTCGACGGCAACGCCGAGGACCACAAGCGGGGCGGCTGGTGGGACACCAAGTCCCACCTGGACAACTGGTACCGGGACAACCAGACGGCGGCCAACTCCGCCATGTCGCCGCTGCCCACCGCGGTGGAGACCGAGCGGCCCAAGCTGGTCGTACCGAGCCCGGACGGCAAGGACATGAGCGACGGCTACCGGCCGGACGACCGCACCCCACCGTCCGGGTACCCCGGCGGCGGGGGTGGCGGCGGCATCGGCGGCGGAGGCGGCGGAGGCGGCGCCCCCAACCTCGGCAGCACGGGCATCGGCGGTGGCGCCGGCTCGTACGGCGGCGGCCCCTCGTCCATCGCGCCGCCGTCCACCGGCGGCAACTTCGGCAGCGGCGGCCACGGCGGCGCCGGTTCCTACACCCCGCCGGCCGCCGGTGCCCCCGGCAGCGGTGGACACGACTACGGCAGCGGCCTGGCCGGTGCCGGTACCCCCACGATCGGCAGCGGGTACAGCGGCGGCCCCGGCCTCGGCGGCTCGCCCGGGCTCGGCGGTGGGGGCGGCCTCAGCAGCGGGATCGGCGGCGGTGTCGGGTCGGCCGGCGGCATCGGCGGTGGCGGCCTCGGCGCGGCCGGTGGCATCGGGATGGGTGGCATCCCCGGCATGGTCGGCGGGGGAAACGGCAAGGTGCCGCCGATGACCAGCGCGGCCAGCGCCCTGCGCAACGCGACCGGCGCCGGGCAGGGTGGCCTGCGCGGGGCCGGAATGATGGGCGGCGGCATGATGGGCGGGCACGGCGGCGCCGGGCACGGCGGCACCGGCACCGAGCACTCGTCGTGGTTGACTGAGGACGACGATCCGTGGGGTACCGGTGACGCCGCGTCCCCGGGCATCCTGCGATGAGGACGGACGGATGAGGTTGAACGTCGGCGGGCTCCGGCCGGTCGTGGCCGCCCTGGTGGCCGGCCTCCTGGTGCTGGGGGCGGCCCAACCGGCGGCCGCCGCGCCCCGCCGGGCCGAGCAGTGGTACCTGGACGAACTTCGCATCGACCAGGTGCACAAGGTCGCCACCGGTCGGGGCGTGCTGGTCGCGGTGGTGGACACCGGGGTCGACGGCAGCCACCCGGACATCGCCGGCCGGCTCGTGCCCGGGGGCCGCACCGACGGCCGCAGCGGGGACGGCCGGACCGATCCGGACGGCCACGGCACGCACATGGCCGGCATCATCGCCGCCACCGACGCCGCCCGGGACGGGGTGGTGGGCATCGCCCCGGCCGCGAAGATCCTGCCCATCGGCATCTCCGTCGAGAAGCGGGGCGGTGTCACCGAAGCGGCGTCCGCCGCCGGCATCCGGCTGGCCGCCGACCGCGGCGCGAAGGTGATCAACCTGTCCTACGGCAGCATGGGCGCCGCCTCGGACGAAGAGGTGCAGGCGATCCAGTACGCGCTGCAACGGGACGCCGTGGTGGTGGCCGCCGCCGGCAACACCGACCGGGGCGACAGTGCGGTGAACAACCCGGCCAACCTCCCCGGCGTGATCGCGGTGACCGGCACGACCAGGGGCGGCGCCTTCTGGTCCGGCTCCGTGGAGGGCCCGGAGGCTGTGGTCGCCGCCCCCGGGGACAGCATCTACAACATCGGCCCGGACCACGGCTACGGCTGGGGTGACGGCACCTCCGACGCCACCGCGATCGTGTCCGGGGTCGCGGCGCTGATCCGGTCGAAGTACCCGGACCTCGACGCGCCGAACGTGATCAACCGGATCATCCGGACCGCCCGGGACGCCGGTCCGGCCGGCCGTGACCCGCAGTACGGCTACGGCCGGATCAACCCGGTCGCCGCGCTGACCGCGAACGTGCCCACGGTCTCCGCGAACCCGCTCCTCGAGCCGAAGGCGGCCAGCCCGGCCCCGCCCCGGGCGGGCGAGGACGACGACTTCGATGTGACCCAGTACGGCGACCGGGGCGGCCCGACCGACCAGCAGGTCATGATCATCGGCGTCGGCATCGCCGTGGTACTGGTGATCCTGCTGGCGCTGGCGATCTTCCTGGTCTGGAACCGGCGTCGGTCCCGCCGGGACGCGGCCCGGGCGGCCGACATCCCGGACGAGGTGCTCGACCGGATGACCGACGGCGGGCACCCGGTCCCGGCCGGCTACGGCCCGCCGGGCGCGCCGCCCGTACCGGGTGCCGGGCCCGCTCCGGGCGGTGGTTACCCGCCGCCGGGACCGGGCGGTTACGCCCCGCCCACCGGCTACGCGCCCCCACCGGGTGCGCCGCCCGCCCCGCCGGGCGGGAATCGGTCCTGATCGTCGTGGCCGGCCGGGTGACCTGTGTGTCGCCGGCCGGCCACCGGCATCTCCGGGGCGGGTGCGAAGGTCCCCGCCGACCGGTTTCGACCGACTTTTCGGGTCGCCGCGACGGCCCCGGCTGCGTACCGCCCGGGGTGCTGCGCCACTATGGGTCGGACATACAGGTAGCACCCGAGGAGCTCACGATCGCCAGAAAGCCTCAACCCGAGGGCGGCCAGGCACCGGTCGTCCAGCGGGTCCGGATCCGGTACGCCAAGCGTGGACCGCTCCGGTTCACCTCACACCGGGACTTCGCCCGGGCCTTCGAGCGCGCGCTGCGCCGGGCCGGCGCACCGATCGCCTTCTCCCAGGGCTTCACCCCGCACCCGAAGATCTCGTACGCCTCCGCCGCGCCGACCGGGGTCGCCAGCGAGGCCGAGTATCTGGAGATCGGCCTGCGCGAGCCGGTCGACCCCGAGCAGCTGCGGCTGGCCCTGGACGCCGCGCTCTCGCCCGGGCTGGACGTGCTCGAGGCCGTGGAGGCCACCGGCGGCAGCCTGGCCGACCGGATCGAGGCGTCCCGCTGGCGCATCGAGCTGCCCGAGGTCGACCCGGACCTGGCCGAGCAGGCGGTGGCCGCGTTCCGCGCCGCCGAGGAGATCCAGGTCGAGCGGATGACCAAGCAGGGCCGGCGCACCTTCGACGCCCGGGCCGCCGTGATCGCCATCAATGTGGTGCCCCCGTCGGAGACGCCTTCCGGGGCTGCGGCCGTACCGTGTGCGATACTCGAACTGGTCGTGCGGCAGGTCACCCCGTCCGTACGGCCCGATGACGTCCTTTCCGGCCTCCGCGCGGTGGCCGCCCTGGAGCCGCCGGTCGCTCCGAAGGTGATCCGGCTGGCGCAGGGCACGTTGACCGCGCAGGGCGAGATCGTCGATCCGTTGGATGCGGATCGCGACGGGGCAGCCATCGGAGAGCACTGACCGACGGTCAGCGCTCTGGCAGGCAGACTTCGGCGGTCGCGCGCCTGCGCGCCCGGCGGAAACACCTTTTGCGGCGACCCTGCGTGGCAGCGCTCACCCGCGCCCGGGGCAGCCAGAACTGGAGAACGTCCATGCTCGAGAACGAGCCCGAGGGCGGCGAACGGACCGGCTCGGAGCCGGCCGAGGCAACCGCCAGCAGCACCGACAGCACTCCCGAGGCCAAGCCGGCCCGGAAGCGGACAAGCCGCCGCAAGGTCGCCCCGCTCAACCAGCCGGAGCAGACCGACGCGCCGGTCGAGGCGTCGGCCGGCGTCGGCAACGCCACCGGCGAGGCGCCGCAGGCCGAGGTGTTCGCCCCGGTCGCCGGGGAGCTGGAGGCCGCGCCGAAGACCACCCGACGGCGCCGCAAGGCGACCCCCGCGAAGGCGGCCGAGGAGCCGGTGGTCGCCGCCGGCGCGGAGGGCACCTCCGACGAGGTCGTCCCGCCGGTCAAGGTGACCCGTACCCGCCGCCGGAAGGCCACTCCGCCGCCCGCGGAGACCCCGGTGGAGGAGTCCGCGACGGAGGCGCCGGCCGAGGCCGCGGCGGTGCTGCCCGCCGGCGCGGAGCCGCAGCCGGCCGCCGAGCCGTCGGGCACCGCCGAGGAGGCGGCCGACGAGGAGGTCGAGGGCGCGGCGACCGAGGGCGCGCCGACGCCGGCCGCCGAGGGGGTGGCCGAGCTGCCGCCGGCCGCCGAGGCCACGCTGGCCCGCGCCGGGGGGCCGGAGGACCGGACCGGGGAGGTGTCCCCGGGTGCCGCCGTCCCCGGCGTGACCGAGCCGGCCGAGGAGCCGCAGCCGACCAGCCGCCGCCGACGGGCCGCGCTCTCCGCGCCGACCGTCCTGTTCATGGCGCCCCAGCCCGAGGAGATGCCGAGCGTCCGGGTCACCTACCCGACGCCTGCCGAGGAGCCGGCTGAGGAGCCGGCTGAGGAGCCGGTGGAGACCGGCCGGCGCCGCCGGCGGGCTCGCCGCGAGGCGGAGCCGGTGGACGTCGAGGTCGAGGTCGACGAGGAGCCGGCCGTCGAGGCGGAGGAGATCGCCGAGGCGGAGGAGGACGAGGACGAGGAGGCCGCCGGCCGCCGCCGTCGTCGTCGTGGCCGCCGGGGCCGGGGCCGCGGCAAGGGCGGTGTCGAGGAGATCGAGGACGAGGAGGCCGAGGAGGCCGTCCAGGCCGAGGCCGCCGACGCCGAGGCCGAGGAGGCCGCCGAGGAGGAGGAGTCCGAGGGCGACGGGATGACCCGCCGCCGGCGCCGCCGGCGCCGGCGGGGCGCCGGTGAGGTGGAGACCGCGGCCGAGGACGGGGTGCCCACGGTCGTCAAGATCCGGGAGCCGCGTCGGGCGGTCGACGAGGTGCAGGGCGTCTCCGGCTCGACCCGGCTGGAGGCCAAGCGGCAGCGCCGCCGGGACGGTCGCGAGCAGCGGCGTACCCGGCCGCCGATCCTGAGCGAGTCGGAGTTCCTGGCACGCCGCGAGGCGGTCGACCGGGTGATGGCCGTCCGCCAGCGCGGCGACCGGACGCAGATCGCGGTCCTCGAGGACGGCGTGCTGGTCGAGCACTACGTCACCCGCAACTCGTCCGGCACCATGGCCGGCAACGTCTACCTGGGCAAGGTGCAGAACGTCCTGCCCAGCATGGAGGCGGCCTTCGTCGACATCGGGCGCGGGCGCAACGCCGTGCTCTACGCCGGCGAGGTCAACTGGGACACCACCGGCCTGGAGGGCCGGGCCCGCTCGATCGAGCAGGCGCTCAAGTCCGGCGACTCGGTGCTGGTGCAGGTCACCAAGGACCCGATCGGGCACAAGGGCGCCCGACTGACCAGCCACATCGCGCTCTCCGGCCGGCACCTGGTCTACGTGCCGAACGGCAACGCCTCCGGGATCAGCCGCAAGCTGCCGGACACCGAGCGCAAGCGGCTGCGGGACATCCTCAAGAAGCTGGTGCCGGACGGCGCCGGGGTGATCGTGCGGACCGCCGCCGAGGGCGCCAGCGAGGACGAGCTGGCCCGGGACGTCAAGCGGCTGCAGGCGCAGTGGGAGGACATCCAGGCCAAGGCGGCCGAGGGCGGCGCCCCGGTGCTGCTCTACGAGGAGCCGGACCTGGTCATCCGGGTGGTCCGGGACCTGTTCAACGAGGACTTCCGCGAGCTGGTCATCGAGGGTGAGCAGGCGTACGACCTGGTCGAGTCGTACCTGTCGCACGTCTCGCCGGACCTGGTCGCCCGGCTGCGTCGGCACGTCGGCACGTCGGACGTCTTCGCCGAGTACCGGATCGACGAGCAGATCCTCAAGGGGCTGGACCGGAAGGTCTTCCTCCCCTCCGGCGGGTCGCTCGTGATCGACCGGACCGAGGCGATGACCGTCATCGACGTGAACACCGGCAAGTACACCGGCTCCGGCGGCAACCTGGAGGAGACGGTCACCCGGAACAACCTGGAGGCGGCCGAGGAGATCGTGCGCCAGCTCCGGCTGCGCGACCTCGGTGGCATCGTGGTGATCGACTTCATCGACATGGTGCTGGAGTCGAACCGGGAGCTGGTGCTGCGCCGGCTGACGGAGTGCCTCGGCCGGGACCGCACCAAGCACCAGGTCACCGAGATCACCTCGCTCGGCCTGGTCCAGATGACCCGCAAGCGGATCGGCGCGGGCCTGCTGGACGCGTTCAGCGAGACCTGCGAGTGCTGCAAGGGCCGCGGCGTGATCATCCACACCGAGCCGGTGCCGGAGAAGCCGCGGGCCGGCGGCGCGGGGGAGAAGGTCAAGGCGGTCGCCTCGGCCGTCACCACCCCGGCCACCGAGGAGAAGGGCCGGCGCCGGGGCCGCAAGGCCGCCCCGGAGAAGCCCGCCGCGGAGGCCGCGCCGGAGCAGCCGGCCGGCGGGACCACCCCGGAGAAGACCGTCGCCGAGGTCGTCGACACCGCGGACGACTACTACGACACCCAGGGCTACGACCTGTCCCGGTACGAGGCCGAGACGGCGGCCGCCGCGGCGGCCGCCGACAGCCAGGTGGGCGACTCGGCCCGGCTGGCGGCGCCGGACGACCCGGACGCGCTCGGCGACGGCGGGACCGAGGAGGAGGGGGCCGAGGCCGGTACCAGCCGGCGCCGCTCCCGGCGCGGCGGCGCGCGGCGGCGTACCCGGCCGTGAGCCGCTGACCAGCACGGCGTTTGACAGGGCCCCTTCCTCGGCAACAGAGTCCGGGAAAGGGGCCCTGCCGTCTCCGTCGACCCCCGGTCGGGGCGGCGCGCCCCGGAGGGAGGAGACATGCGTCGGGTGTTCGCGGTCACCGGGCTGACCGGCATCCTGCTGGCCGGCGCGGGCTGCGCCGACCGGGGCGAGGACCCCTTCGGGGTGGGCTTCGCCTCACCGGCCCCAGCGGCCACGGCGCCCACCCCCGCCCCGACCGCCCACCGGGGACGCGGGGGTCTGCGCCCGCGCCAAGCAGGCCGGCTCCGCCGCCGTGCAGACGTACGTGCAGAAGCTGGCCGAGTCGCTCCGGGCCGGCGGGCGCGGTGACCGGAAGACGGCGGACGCCGCCCGGCAGGACGCGGAGACGGCCCTCGCGGGCTGGCAGGACGCGCTGCGGGAGCAGTCCGTGGGGGCGACCGACCCGCGGCTGCGTACGCTGTTGACGGAGCTGGCCGCCGAGGTGGGTGGGCTCGGCACGGACGTGCGGTCGATCGACACCACGAGGTTCGACCGGCTCCAGGAGCGCCTCGACGAGGTCTGCCCGGCCTGACCAGGCGGCCCGGTTTGGGCGGCGGGCCTGGTATGGCGTACGCTAGCCTGCGGCAGCACTTTGGTGTGCCGAGTTCCCGCGTGCCCGCGCTGCCGGTGTCACGGCTCCCGGCAAGACGCCGTGGGAACGACCGTTAGCAGCCTCAACGACAGGGAGTCCGCCTCCGATGTACGCGATCGTCAAGACCGGCGGCAAGCAGTACAAGGTCGCCGAGGGCGACGTGATCGAGGTCGAGAAGCTCGTCGGTGCCCCCGGCGACGCGGTGAAGCTCACCGCGGTGCTCCTCGTCGACGGTGACGACCTGGTGACCGACGCGGCGAAGCTTGCCAAGGTCGCGGTGTCCGGCGAGATCGCCGCGCACACCAAGGGCCCGAAGATCCGGATCCACAAGTTCAAGAACAAGACCGGCTACCACAAGCGCCAGGGTCACCGCCAGCCGCTGACCCAGGTCAAGGTGACCGGCATCTCCAGCGGGAAGTAGGTCGTCCTCCAATGGCTCACAAAAAGGGTGCGTCCAGCTCGCGTAACGGTCGCGATTCCGCGGCCCAGCGGCTCGGCGTGAAGCGCTTCGGTGGTCAGGTGGTCAGCGCGGGTGAGATTCTCATCCGTCAGCGGGGCACCAAGTTCCACCCCGGTGACCTGGTCGGCCGTGGCGGCGACGACACGCTGTTCGCGCTGGCCGCCGGCTCGGTCCAGTTCGGCACCAAGCGCGGTCGCAAGACCGTCAGCATCGTGCCGCAGCAGTAATTTTCCGGCGAAGCGGGCCGCGGACCTCGTGTCCCGGCCCGCTTCGTCTTTTCTCGCGCGGGGGCGTGCCCCGCTGGAAGGATTGGCGTCGTGACGACGTTCGTTGACCGGGTCGTCCTGCACATGCAGGCCGGCGACGGCGGGCACGGCTGTGTCTCCATCCACCGGGAGAAGTTCAAGCCGTTCGGCGGCCCCGACGGCGGCAACGGCGGGCACGGCGGCAGCGTCTCGCTGGTCGTCGACCCGCAGGTGACCACGCTGCTCGACTTCCACTTCCGCCCGCACATGAAGGCCGAGAACGGCAAGGGCGGCGCCGGGTCGAACCGGGACGGCGCCAACGGCCACGACCTGGTCATCAAGGTGCCCAACGGCACCGTGGTGCAGACCCTCGACGGCGAGGTGCTGGCCGACCTGGTCGGCGTGGGCACCACCTTCGAGGCGGCGCGGGGCGGACGCGGCGGCCGGGGCAACGCCTCGCTCGCGAACGCCCGGCGCAAGGCCCCCGGCTTCGCCGAGCTGGGCGAGCCCGGCGACCGGCTCGACGTGGTGCTGGAGCTGAAGAGCGTCGCCGACGTCGGCCTGGTGGGTTTCCCCTCCGCCGGAAAGTCGTCGCTGATCTCGGTGATCTCCGCCGCCAAGCCGAAGATCGCCGACTACCCGTTCACCACGTTGGTGCCCAACCTGGGTGTCGTCCGGGTGGACAACCACACCTTCACGGTCGCCGACGTGCCGGGGCTGATCCCGGGCGCGGCCACCGGCAAGGGGCTGGGCCTCGAGTTCCTCCGCCACGTCGAGCGTTGCGCCGTGCTGGTGCATGTGGTCGACACGGCGACGCTGGAGCCGGGCCGAGACCCGCTCGCCGACATCGACGCCATCGAGTCGGAGCTGACCCAGTACGGCGGCCTGACCGACCGCCCCCGCCTGGTCGCGCTCAACAAGATCGACGTGCCGGACGGGCGGGACCTCGCCGACATCGTCCGGGCCGACCTGGAGGCCCGTGGCTTCCGGGTGTTCGACATCTCCACCGCCACCCGCGAGGGGCTGCGGGAGCTGACGTACGCGATGGCCGAGCTGGTCGACCAGGGCCGCCGGGCCGCGCCGCCGGCCGAGCCGACCCGGATCGTGATCCGCCCGAAGGCGGTCGACGACACCGGCTTCACCATCGAGGCGGAGGAGGACGGCTCGTTCACCGTCCGCGGCAACCGGCCGGAGCGCTGGGTCAAGCAGACCAACTTCGACAACGACGAGGCCGTGGGCTACCTGGCCGACCGGCTGGCCCGCCTCGGCGTCGAGGAGAAGCTGGCCAAGGCCGGCGCGGAGGCGGGCGACCTGGTCCGGATCGGTGACCGGGAGTTCGACTGGCAGCCCACCCTCTACGCCGGGGTCGACTTCGTCCCGGGCAACCGGGGCACCGACGTCCGGCTGGAGGACAAGTCGACCCGCGTCTCCGCCGCCGAGCGGCTGGCCGCCCGCAAGGCGCGCCGGGTGCGTCCGGCCGACGAGGTGGTGGCGGCCCCGCAGGACGACGTCGACGACGAGGACTGGGAGTAGTCCCGCTCCGTCCGTGTTCGGGTCGTTGGCCGGAAACCTCCGCGAAATCCGGCCGATCTACGGTGACGGCATGCTGATCGAATCCCGGCCGGCCACCGACCCGGAGATCGCCGCCCTGGTCACCGCCCAACAGCGGGAGCTGCGCGAGGCCGACGGGGGCCTGGACGGACAGGCGACGGTCACCCACGACGACATCCACTACCTGGTCGTGGTCGACGGCGGGCGGGCGATCGCCTGCGGCGGGATCCAGGCCCTCGACGCCGACACCGGGGAGCTCAAGCGGATGTACGTCCGGCCGGCGTACCGGGGGCGGGGCGTGGCCCGGCAGCTGCTGGCCGCGCTGGAGGAGCTCGCCTTCCGGCAGGGGCACACCACGGTGTGCCTGGAGACCGGTAGCTACCTGCCGGCCGCGATCGGCCTCTACCGGTCCTGCGGCTACCGCCCGATCCCGGTGTACGGCGAGTACGTCGACAACCCGTACAGCGTCTGCTTCGCCAAGCGCCTGCCGGTCGCCGCCTGACGGCGGCGGGCGCTCAGGCGCCCGTCTCGGCGTGTGCGGCGGTGACCGGCTTCGACTCGGGGCTGGCGTGCTGCCGCAGCACGATGCTCAGCAGGATCAGCACGCCCACGGCCAGGAACTCGCTCTGCCAGTTCTGCATCGACTGGAACCAGAAGTCGCTGGTGCCGAGGAACTGCCAGGCGCTGATCGGGGCGGCCCCGCTCTCCAGCGCCTGCTCCTGGTTGTACTCGGCCACGCCGCCGAGCAGGTGGCCGAGGAACGAGCCGGCGAAGATCATGAGCAGCGCGATCGACAGGCTGTTGCGGTAGACCACCAGCGGGAGGCCGCCGACCCGGGCCGGCCAGGGGGAGTCCGGGGTGGCGCGGCGCGCGTCGTCGTCGGGCCGGTCCGTCTGGCCCTCCGGCTTCGACTCGGCCGAGCCCTTCTGCACCAGGTACGCGGTGAGCAGCACGTAGCCGCCCATCTGGAGGAACTCCGACTCCCAGTTCTCGAAGACCGCCTCGGCGAAGTGCCCGGTGCCCAGGTACGCCCACCAGCTCAGCGGGGCCGCGCCGTACTGGCTCAGCTCCTCGTTGTGGACCTGCCAGCCGAACACGCTCTGCAACGTCAGGAAGACCACGAACGCGCCGAGCATGGCGACCGTGAGCGCGTTCTCCCGCAACCACCGTGGCATCGCGGACCTCCTCCTCCACCGGGTCACTCCCGGTAGTGGTCCTCCGTTGCCCTGAGCAATGTTCGCGCAAACGCGCGGCCGGTGTGTCGGACCGCAGCCCCCGAGCGGGTGACGGGCCGGTCAGGGCCGGTCGATCGCGCTGTCCGGCCGGCCGCCGGTGCCCACGTCGTTGGAGAGCAGCAGACCCAGGACGAGCATGCCGAAACCGAGGAAGAGGTGCAGCCAGTTGTCGGCGTCGTTGAACGGCACGAAGTTCCCCGCGCTCTCCGGGTACACGGCGAAGCCGTACAGCCAGATGCCCAGGTAGACCGCGCCGCCCCCGGCCAGGAAGAGCCGGGCCCCGGCGACCCGGCGGGCCAGCACCAGCCCGACCAGCCCGAAGACCAGGTGCAGCAGGTTGTGCAGGACGGACACCTGGAACAGGCCGATCAGCTTCGCCTTCGAGTGGTGTCCGGCGAACGCCAGGTCACCGTAGTGCGTGGTGAAGCCGGGGACGAACCCGAGCATACCGATCAGCACGAAGACGACGGCCACCGCGAGGGCGACCTTCTGGATCGCCGGACGGGACCGGGCCGGAGCGCGTCCCCGCACGTCACGTGCCATCGCTGTCACCTCCGTGGATCAGCCGCCACCCGGACCGGGCAGACCCTCCATTCTGTGATCGGGACGGGGCGCCTCCGCAGAGAAATGCCGAATCAGGCATGGACCCGACGACGGGGGGTAGTCAGTTGTCACGCTGAAAGCAATTCGGCGTGATCCCCCCGAGCACAACCGCTACGACCATCCGAGCGGAAGGGACACCATGACTTACGATCACTCACCCACGTCTGCCACGTACGAGTCGAGCAACGGCGGCGGCGTTCGCGATCAGGCCCGTCAGGTCGGCTCGGAGGCCGCCAACGCGGGCGGCGCGGTCGCCCAGACCGCCAAGGAGCAGGGTCAGGAGGTCGTCGGCGAGGCGAAGCGCCAGGCCCGCAACCTCTACGGCGAGGCCCGCGACCAGCTCACCACGCAGACCAGCCAGCAGCAGCAGCGCGCGGCGAGCGGGCTCCGGTCGCTGGCCGACGAGGTGCGCGCGATGGCGCAGCAGGGCGGCGGCGCCGGACCGGTCACCGAACTGGCCCACCAGGCCGCCGACCGCGTGCACGGCGTGGCCGGCTGGCTGGAGCAGCGCGAGCCGGGCGACATCCTCAACGAGGTGAAGAACTACGCCCGCCGCAACCCGGGGACCTTCCTGGTCGGCGCCGCGCTGCTCGGCGTGGTGGCCGGACGGCTGACGAAGAACATCGCGGCGGCCGGTGACGGCCTGACCGGCACCCAGCGGGCGTACGGCGGCTACGACCCGGACCGCACCGCGGTCATCCCGACCTCCCGTGGCGTGTCGGACCAGATCCCGCCGGGCGGCTACCTCGACCCGACCCCCGGCACGTACGCCGAGCCGGACCCGGGCTACTCGGCCCCGGGCGCGGAATACCCGGCCGGCGGCGCGCCGAGCACCTGGGCCGACCCGGAGGGCGGCACCGGCCAGCCGCTGCCCCCGCCGAGCCAGACCGACCCGCTGCCGGGCGTCCCGTCCAGCGGCGTGAACCGTCCGTGAGCGGCCGAACCGGCAGAAGGGAGGCGACGGCATGACCGCGCCGACGCAGGGGCCCGGCCTGGACTCCGGCTACCAGCCGGCGGGCGCCCCGCACACCGCGGACGAGGTTCGCGGCAGCTCCATCGGTGAGCTGATGCGCCAGGTCACCACCGACCTCTCCACCCTGTTGCGGCAGGAGGTCGAGCTGGCCAAGGCGGAGGTCCGCGCGGAGGGGAAGAAGGCCGGCAAGGCCGCCGGCCTCTTCGGCGGCGCCGGCTTCGGCGGCTACATGGTGGCCCTCTTCCTCTCCATCGCGCTGTGGCAGGCCCTGGACAACGTGATGGATTCGGGGCTGGCCGCGCTGATCGTGGCCGTCATCTGGGCCGTGATCGCCGGCGTCCTCTACTCGATGGCGAAGAAGAACGCCGAGCGGATCCGCGGTCTCAAGCGGACCAACGACACCGTCCAGCGCATCCCCGACGCGCTCAAGCCGCACCCGGAGGGAGTCACCCGATGAGCACCGATCCCGACCAGATCCGCCGGGAGATCGAAGCCACCCGCAACAACCTGAGCTCGGACGTGGACGCCCTGGCGTACAAGGTCAGCCCGAGCCGCATCGTCGACGACCGCAAACAGCGCGTTCGTAGCGCGCTGACGAACGTGAAGGACAAGGTGATGGGAACCGCATCGGACCTCGGCCACAGCACCGGCCAGCACGCCCACTCGGTGGGCGACCACGCCTCCTCGGCCGCCGCCACGGTCAGCGACCGGGCGCACGCGGCCGCGTCGACCGTCGGTGACGCCGCCCAGCGGGCGCCGCAGGTGCTGCGGGAGAAGTCCGAGGGCAACCCGATCGCGGCCGGTGTGATCGCCTTCGGCGTCGGCATGCTGGTCTCCTCGCTGATCCCGGCCACCCGCCGCGAGCAGCAGGTCGCGACGCAGGTCAAGGAGAAGGCCAGCGAGCACTCCGGCGTGGTGAAGGAGAAGCTCGGCGAGGTCGCCGGCGAGATCAAGGAGGAGCTGCGCGGGCCGGCCCAGCACGCCGCCGAGTCGGTGAAGGCGACCGCCCAGGACGCCGCGCAGACGGTCAAGGAGGACACCCGCTCCGCCGCGTACGACGTCAAGGACACCGCGCAGCAGTCGCGCGAACAGGCGCGGTACTGACGCGTCCCCGTACGCCGCAGCTCGCGGCCACTCCCCGGGTCCGTCCGGAGTGGCCGCGAGCTGTCTCGTGTGCGGGCCGGGCCGGGCGCCGCTGTCGGCGGGGACGACTCAGCTCGACAGCGGGCGCGCGGCCGGGACCGGCAGGTCGCCGGCCGCCACCCAGAGCCGCAGCTCGTCCGGCCCGTCCTGGGCCGCGCGGCCCGGCCCGACCCCGTCGCCGCTCCGCCCGGTCGGCGGGGCGAGCGCGCCGGCCAACCGCCGGCCCACCAGGGCCCCGGCCGCCGTCGCGGCGGCGGCCCGCGACAGCCGTCCCCGCCGGCCGGTGGTGAGCGCGCCGGCCACCGCCGCACCGACCGCCAACGCGGCCAGCAGCCGCGCCGGTCGAGCCGCCTGGTGGTACGCGTCCATCGGGTCCTCGCCTCCTCCGGGCCGGGATCGGTGGCCCTGGCTGCCCGAAATCTCAGCGATCAAACCTTTTTCCCGTTTCACTGAACCAGCGGCGGGTAGCGCACCGGGGATGCGGGCGGTCCAACCTCGGACGCCCGGGCGGAGGAGACGTGATGACCAGCAACGGAGCGAGATGGACCCTGGCCTGCGCCGCCACGGTGACCGCCGTCGGGCTCGCCCGGGCGGTGGCCCGCCGGCGGCGTCGGCACCAACCCGACCGGGAGGACGGGTGGTACGTCGTCCACCGGGGGATCACCGTGGACCGGCCGATGGACGCGGTGATCGGCTTCTGGGCCGACCGGGAACGGTTGGACCGTGGGCTGGCCGAGTGGGCGACCCTGGAGCGGCTCGCCGACAACCGGTGGCGCTGCGTGGCGAGCGACCCGGGCGGCGCCGGCACCGAGTGGCGCGCCGAGATCACCGTCGACGGGCCGGGCCGGCTGAGCTGGCGGGTGACCGAGGGGCCGGTGGCCCAGCGGGGCCGGGTCGAGCTGGTGCCGGCGCCGCAGGACCGGGGCACCGAGATCCGCACCGAGCTGCGCTGGCGGTCCGGCCCGGTGCGCCGGCTGCTCGGCCTGGCCGGCGGGCACGACCCGGACCTGGCGCTGCGCGGCGCGCTGCGCCGGATCAAGTCGCTGATCGAGACGGGCCAGGTGCTCGACACCCGCCACGACCCGTCCGGGCGTAGCCCCAAGCAGGAGCAGGCCACCGACAAGATCCGGGAGAAGCTGATGGTGGGAGGCCGGCCGTGAGGGCACTCTGCTGGGAGGGCGTCGGCAAGGTGGCCGTACGCGACGTGCCGGAGCCGACCATCCGCGCCGCGGGCGACATCATCGTGAAGGTCCGGTCCAGCAGCGTCTGCGGCTCCGACCTGCATCTGATCAACGGATACCTGCCGGCCATGCGGGAGGGGGACATCCTCGGCCACGAGTTCATGGGCGAGGTGGTGGAGACCGGCCGGGACGTCCAGCGGATCAAGGTCGGCGACCGGGTGGTGGTCGGCTCCGTGGTGGCCTGCGGGGGCTGCTGGTACTGCCGCACCGAGCAGTACTCGCTCTGCGACAACTCCAATCCGCAGCCGGTCTACAGCGAGAAGCTGTGGGGCCACTCGCCGGCCGGCATCCTCGGCTACTCGCACGCGGCCGGCGGCTACTCGGGCAGCCACGCAGAGTACATCCGGGTGCCGTTCGGCGACGTCGGCGCGTTCACCGTCCCCTCGGGAGTGCCGGACGACTCGGTGGTGTTCGCCGCCGACGCCATGCCGACCGGCTGGATGGCTGCCGACTTCTGCGGGCTCAAGGGCGGCGAGGTGGTCGCGGTCTGGGGCGCCGGCGGGGTGGGCCAGATGGCCGCCCGCTCGGCGCAGATCTTCGGCGCCGAGCGGGTGATCGTGATCGACCGGCTGCCGGAGCGGCTCGCCACCGCCGCCGACCGGCTCGGCGTCGAGACGGTCAACTACGCGGAGACCGACGTGCTGGAGGCGCTGCGCGAGCTGACCGCCGGACGCGGGCCGGACGCCTGCATCGAGGCCGTCGGCATGGAGTCGCACGACGTCGGCCCGGTCTACGCGTACGACAAGGCGAAGCAGACGGCCCGGCTGCAGAGCGACCGGCCGACCTCGATCCGGCAGGCGATCATGGCCTGCCGCAAGGGCGGCACGGTGAGCATCGTCGGCGTCTACGGCGGTCTGGTGGACAAGTTCCCGCTCGGTGCGGCCATGAACAAGGCGCTGGTGCTGCGGATGGGACAGATGCACGCCCAGCGTTACATCCCGATGCTGCTGGACCGGATCGCGGTCGGCGAGATCGACCCCGGCTACCTGGCCACCCACCCGATGTCGCTGGAGGACGGGGCCCGGGGCTACGAGATCTTCCAGAAGAAGGAGGACGGCTGCCTGCGTACCGTGCTGCACCCGCAGGCGGCTTGAAACAGGTTCCGGGACGCGTGCGTTCGATTCGGAGTCGCGCGGCGGGGGTAGGACTCCGGTCATGCCAGCCGAGATCGATGAGACCCCGTCCCGGCCCGCGGTGCGGGCCTTCGCTGGCAGCGCGATCGCCGTGGTGGTGGCCGGTACGGTCGCTATGCTGACCCGGCAGCCGTGGCTCTTCCCGAGCCTCGGGCCGGCGATCATGCTGCACGTCGAGCAGCCTCGCAAGCCGGAGTCCTCGCCCCGCAACACCCTCATCGGGCACCTGGTGGCGCTGCTCGCCGGGTACGCGCTGCTGCTGCTCACCGGGCTCGCCGACCACCCGTCCGCGCTGCAGGAGGGGGTGTCGGTGCCGCGGATCGTGGCCGCCGCCGGTTCGCTCGCGGTGACCGCGTTGGTGCTGGTGCTGCTGAGGGCAGCGCACCCGCCGGCCGGAGCGACCACACTGATCGTGAGTCTCGGCCTGCTGCACACCCCCACCCAGCTGGTGATCGCGCTCGCCGCCGTGCTGCTGGTGACGGTGGTCGACCTGCTCTTCAACCGGGCCGCCGGCCGGCAGATGCCGCTCTGGTCCGTGCCGAAGGAGGGATGAGGAGATGGTGGACCGGATCGCCGACCCGTGGGGGCCGCGCACGCCGTACGGGCCGGAGGAGCGCTGGCCGGTGCGGGTGGACACCTTCCTCGCCGACGGGCACTCCGAGGCCGACGTGCAGCGCTGGGTGCCCAGCGCCTCCATCCTGCACTCCAACGGCGACGCCATGGACATCGCCGTGATCGACGACCGGATCGTCGGCGTACGCGGGCGGTCCGGGGACCGGATCAACCACGGCCGGGTCGACCCGAAGGACCTGTACGGCTGGCAGGCCAACCACAGCCCGGACCGGCTGCGCCGGCCGCTGGTTCGGGAGGGAGACCGGCTGGTCGAGACCGACTGGGACACCGCGATGGGGCGGATCGTGGCCCGCTCGAAGGATCTGCTGGAGGGCCCCGGCGGCTGGGGACACTTCGGCTTCTACACCACCGGGCAACTCTTCCTCGAGGAGTACTACACGCTCGGCGTGATCGGGAAGGCCGGAATCGGCACCCCACACATGGACGGCAACACCCGGCTCTGCACCGCCACCGCCGCGTCGGCCCTGAAGGCGTCCTTCGGCACCGACGGCCAGCCCGGGTCGTACACCGACGTGGACCACTGCGACGCGATCGCGCTCTGGGGGCACAACGTCGCGGAGACCCAGACCGTGCTCTGGATGCGGATGCTGGACCGGCGGCGCGGGCCGAACCCGCCGGCGATGCTCGCGGTGGACCCGCGGGCGACGCCCGTGGCGCGGGAGGCCGACGTGCACCTGGCGCTGCGCAACGGCACCAACATGGCGCTGCTCAACGGCCTGCTCCGCGAGCTGATCCACCGCGGCTGGTACGACGAGGAGTACGTGCGAGCGCACACCCTCGGCTTCGAGGAGCTGTGCCAGGTGGTGGCGGACTACCCGGTGGCGAAGGTCGCCGAGATCTGCGACCTGCCGGCCCGGGACATCGAGCGGGCGGCGGAGCTGCTCGGCCACTCGGAGCGGCTGCTCTCCACCGTGCTCCAGGGTTTCTACCAGTCCAACCAGGCCACCGCCGCGGCCTGCCAGGTGAACAACCTGCACCTGATCCGCGGCATGATCGGCCGGCCGGGCGCCGGGCTCTACCAGATGAACGGCCAGCCGACCGCGCAGAACAACCGGGAGTGCGGCGCCGACGGTGACCTGCCGGGCCTGCGCAACTGGGAGAACGTGGAGCACGTCGCCGAGCTGGCCCGGCTCTGGAACGTCGAGGTGGACACCATCCCGCACTGGTCGCCGCCGACGCACGCCATGCAGATCTTCCGGTACGCCGAGCAGGGCTCGATCAAGCTGCTCTGGATCTCGGCGACCAACCCGGCCGTCTCCCTGCCCGACCTGGCCCGGATCCGCCGGATCCTGGCGAAGCCGGAGCTGTTCGTCGTGGTGCAGGACCTCTTCCTCACCGAGACCGCCGAGCTGGCCGACGTGGTGCTGCCCGCCGCCACCTGGGGCGAGAAGACCGGCACCTTCACCAGCGTGGACCGGACCGTGCACATCTCGGAGAAGGCGGTCGAGCCACCCGCCGAGGCCCGCCCCGACCTCGACATCTTCCTCGACTACGCGCGCCGGATGGACTTCCGGAACAAGGACGGCAACCCGCTGATCACCTGGACCGGGCCGGAGGAGGCGTTCGAGGCGTGGCAGGAGTGCTCCCGCGGGCGGCCCTGCGACTACACCGGCATCAGCTACGCGAAGCTGCGCACCGGCGGCATCCAGTGGCCGTGCAACGAGGAGCATCCGGACGGCACCGAGCGGCTCTACACCGACGGGGTGTTCAACACCGACCCGGACTACTGCGAGACGTACGGGCAGGACCTGACCACCGGCGCGGAGCTGCTGCCCGACGAGTACCGGGCGAAGCAGCCCGGCGGGCGGGCGTTCCTGCACGGGGCGCCGTACCAGCCGTCGCCGGAGGTGCCCAGCGCGGACTATCCGCTGCTGCTCACCACCGGCCGGACGGTCTACCAGTTCCACACCCGGACCAAGACCGGGCGGGCCGCCCAGCTGGTGCACGCCGCCCCCGAGTCGTGGGTGGAACTCAGCCCGGCCGACGCGGACCGGCTCGGCGTCGGCGAGGGGGACCTGGTCCGGGTCGAGTCGCCGCGCGGCGCCGTCCGCGGCCGGGCCCGGATCTGCGGGGTACGGCCCGGGGTGGTCTTCGTGCCCTTCCACTACGGCTACTGGGACGCCGCCGACGGTGCCGCGCCCGGGGAGGGGCGGCACGACCGGGCGGCGAACGAGCTGACCATCACCGCCTGGGATCCGGTCTCCAAGCAGCCGATCTTCAAGGTGGCCGCGGTGCGGGTGGTGAAGGAGGCCGACTCGGGCGGCCGGCCCTCGCCCGCGCCGACGGTGGGCGGCTGCGCCCCGCCGGAAGGCTCCGGCATCCCGGCCACGGTCGGCGGGCCGGCCGCCGAAGCGCCGTCGAGGGAGGAGTGACATGCATCTGGCGCACTATCTCGGGCTGCTGCACCGGGCCCAGGACCGCCTTGGCGACGCGTTCGCCGAGGTCGGCGAGGCGCACCGGGACGAGCCGGACGTCTTCCACACCTGCGAGAAGCTGGCCGCCCAGTGCCGCCGCCACGCGAAGCAGCTGGCCCCGTTCGCCCGCCGGTACGCCGAGGAGGCCCCGAAGGAACCCGACCGGCTGCACTCGCAGCTCTTCTCCGGCACGCGTACCGGGCCGATCGGGCTGCTCCGCGACCTCCAGGACCTCTACCTGATGGCCGCCGAGTGCGACATCTGCTGGACGGTGGTCGGGCAGGCCGCGTACGGGGCCCGGGACGAGGAGCTGCTGGGGGTGGTGAAGTCCTGCGAGCAGGAGACCGCGATCCAGCTCAAGTGGCTGCGCACCCGGATGAAGCAGGCCGCCCCGCAGGCCCTGGTGGCGGCGGAGTGACGCCGGTCCTGTCCGGGGCGGCCAGGTGATCACCCCGCCCGGCGTACCCCGTCGATCAGGAGGCCGCCGGGCGGCAGGGTGGGCAGGCGGGTGAGGTCGAGCGCCAGGTCCTGGGGCGGGACGCGGTAGCTCATCGCGGTGGTCAGGTTGGTGACCGCCCGCTTCATCAGCTCGATGGTGATCCACTCGCCGGCGCAGCGGTGGCCGGTGTAGTGGTCGCCGCCGCCCTGCGGGACGAGGCTGAGCGGATCCCCCGACCAGCCGGCGAAGCGTTCCGGCCGGAACCGTTCCGGTTCGGGCCACAGCTCCGGGTGGTGGTTGGTGGCGTACAGGTCGAGCAGCACCCGCCGGCCCTGCGGGAACGGGTACCCCCGCCACTCGAAGGAGCGCCGGACCCGGGCCGCCGCCACCGGGAAGAAGGGGTAGTAGCGGCGCACCTCCTGCACGAAGTGCTCGGTCGCGGTGTCGTCACCGCGGACCCGCTCCCGCCATGCCGGGTGGTCGTGCAGGGCCAGCGCGGCGAACACCACGAAGCGGTCGACCGCGACCGTCGGCCGGAGCATGTTGAGCAGTTCCACCGCCGCGATCCGGCGGGGCAGCAGCTGCCCCCGCTCGTCGCGATGCTCGGCGATCACCCGCAGCGCGCTGCCCTCCGGTGCCGGCAGGGCGCCCGCCCGGGCCCGTCCGATCAGGTCCCCGGCCCAGTGTTCGGCGTGCCGACGGGCGAGCCGGCCGCGCCAGTGCCGGGGGCCGACCGCGGCCGGGGCCTCGATCATGGCGTGCAGCTCCGCCGTGCGCCGCGCCACGTCCTCGGCGGCCAGCGGCACCCCCGCCCAGGCGTGGACCGCCCGGGTCAGGATCCGGGCGATCTCGTCGTAGAGCGCGACCGGACCGGACTCCGCCCAGACGGCGATCCGGGCCCGCCACTCGTCGTCGAAGAGCTGCCCGAGCTGGCGGATCCCGGCCGGCGTCATGATCGACATCAGCATCGCCTTGCGGGTCCGGTGGGCCGCGTCGTCGAGCCCCTGCACCCCGCCGACCCCGGTGAGGGTGCGCTGGCCCCGCATTGGCATGGCGCCCCGCCGGACGAACCGGTCGTCGTCGTAGAAGAGTTCGGCGGCCGGGCGGCCGCGCAGGCAGATGGTCGGCTCCAGCAGCAGCCGGGTCTGGAAGATGTCGCTGCCGTGGCGGTCGCAGCGGTCGGCGATGAACCGGTACCCCGCCCGGAGGAACGCCAGTGTGCTCTCCGGGCTGCGGTCGGTGGGGATGGCGCTCATCGGTTGCTCCTGACGGCGACGCGGCACGGTCGCTGCGCTTCTACCCGGGTCCGGGCGGGTGAATCCCGCCCCTGCCTGTCGTAGCACGTCCGGGCACCCCGGGGGAGGGGCCAGCCGAGGCACCGGAGCTGGCCCCTCCCAGGGCGGCGAAAACCTGGTTCGCTCAGCTTCGCAGCCGGCGGCGGGCCCGTCCCCGGTCACCACCGGACGGCTGCTGGTGGGCCGGCCGGCGGGGCGGGCAGCGGAGACGGGGAGGACGGAATGCGGGACAACAGGGCGGCGCAGCGCCGGCAGCGGTGGGTGTCGACCGGGCTCGGCGCAGGCCGCGACCGGGCGGAGAGCCTGGTCGCGCCGCCCCGCCGGGCGGTCGCCCGACCGCCCCGGTTCTTCACCGTGCACCTCGGCTTCGAGGCGGCCGACCAGGCCGCCGCGCGCGAGCTGGCCGTCGCGTACGCCGAGGCGCTGGGCCTGCTCCGCCCGGAGCTGGCGCTCGGCGCCGCGGCGCTCTCCGCGGCGGACGCCTGGCACCGCGCGGAGCGGCTGTTCTGCGGCGCGCTCGGGCCCGACGGCGAGCGCTGCGCCGACGTGGCCGGCCATCCCGGCTTCCACCACGCGCCCGGCCCGGGCGGCCTCGGCTGGGGCGACGGTGACTGACCGCCGCTCAGTCCAGGTCGAACTCGCCGTCCTGGGCACCCGCGACGAAGGCGTCCCACTCGTCCTGGGTGAAGACCAGCACCGGCCCGTCCGGCGCGGCCGAGTTGCGCATTCCGATCAGATCGTCGACGAAGGCCACCTCGACCGCGCTCACCGAGGTGTCTCCCTCGGCCCGCTGCCAGACCGCGCGGGAGAGGTCGAAGTCGCCCTTGGGGTGCTGACCCATCGCTGTTCCTCCTTCGCCAGGTGCCACGGGGAGGTCCGTCCGGACCCTATCGGGCAGGATAAGCGGATGCCGAGCCTGAGCCGTGTAGAGGCGACCGCGCGTGGCGCGTTGATTACCGTCGAGTCCTACCAGGTGGACCTCGACCTGACCGATGCCGGTGAGCGGTTCCGCTCCACCGTCACCATCCGGTTCCGGGCGACCCCCGGCACCGAGACCTTCGCCGAGGTCAAACCCGCGAAACTCGTCGCGGTACGCCTCAACGACCGGGATGTCGACCCGGCTCTGCTCGACGACAACCGGCTGCCGCTGGCCGGGCTGGCCGCGACGAACACGCTGACCGTCAGCGCCGAGATGGCCTACTCCAACACCGGCGAGGGCGTGCACCGGTTCGTCGACCCGGCCGACGGCGAGACCTACCTGTACGCGATGTCCTTTCTCGACGACGTGCAGCGGATCTTCGCCGCGTTCGACCAGCCCGACCTGAAGGCCCCGGTGACCCTCTCGGTCACCGCCCCGCCGGAGTGGACCGTGGCGGCCAACGGCCAGGTCGCCGACCGGCCGGCCCCGGGGCGCTGGGAGTTCGCCCCGACCGCGCCCCTGGCCACGTACTTCTTCACGCTGATCGCCGGCCCGTGGCACGTCCGGCACGACGAGCACGACGGGATCCCGCTCGGCCTCTACTGCCGGCGCTCGCTCGCCGCGCACCTGGACGCCGACGCCGACGAGATCTTCACCGTCACCAAGGAGTGCTTCGACCGGTTCCACCAGCTCTTCGCCGAGCGCTACCCGTTCGGCAAGTACGACCAGGCGTTCGTGCCCGAGTTCAACGCCGGCGCCATGGAGAACCCGGGCCTGGTCACCCTCCGGGACGACTACGTGTTCCGCTCCGCCGTCACCGACACCCAGCGGGAGCTGCGGGCCACCACCATCGCCCACGAGATGGCGCACATGTGGTTCGGCGACCTGGTGACCATGCGCTGGTGGGACGACCTGTGGCTGAACGAGTCCTTCGCCGAGTACCTCGGCACCCGGGTCACCGCCGAGGCGACCCGCTTCGACCAGGCGTGGACCACCTTCGCCATGCGGCGCAAGGCCTGGGGATACGCGGCCGACCAGCGGCCGTCCACCCACCCGGTGGCTCCCGAGGAGGTGGCCGACGCCGCCCAGGGCCTGCTCAACTTCGACGGCATCTCCTACGCCAAGGGGGCCAGCGTGCTGCGCCAGCTCGTCGCCTGGCTGGGCGACGACGCCTTCCTCGCCGGCCTGAACGCGCACTTCGCCAAGCACCGGTTCGGCAACGCCACGCTCGCCGACCTCCTGGAGAGCCTCGGCGCCGCGAGCGGGCGGGACCTCACCGACTGGGCGGAGCGCTGGCTGCGCCGGCCCCAGGTCAACACGCTGCGCATGGTGACCGCGGTGGACGTCGACGGCCGGTGGACCGAGGCGGCCGTGGTGCAGACCGCGCCGGAGGCGTACCCGGTGCTGCGCCCGCACCGCGTCGGCGTCGCCCGGTACGCCCCGGACGCCCCGGTGCGCCGCTTCGAGGTGGACCTCGACCCGGACACCGACCACGGCCGCACCGAGCTCACCGAGCTGGTCGGGCAGCCGGCCACCGGCCTGCTGCTGCCCAACGCCGGGGACCTCACCTTCGCCAAGATCCGGCTCGACCCCGCCTCCGCGGACGCGGTGCCGATGGTGCTGCCCGCGCTGGACGACCCGCTGGCCCGGGCGCTGCTCTGGGGCGAGACCCTGGATGCCGCCACCGACGGCGAGCGGCCGGTGGCCTCGGTGGTGGCGCTCATCGCGGCGGCGCTGCCCGCCGAGACCGAGGTGATCATCGCGGAGGACGTGCTCACCCTCAGCCGGAGCCTGGTCGACCGTTACCTGGAGCCGTCGGCCCGGGAGGCGGCCCTGCACCGGATCGCCGGGGCCTGCGCCACGCTGCTGGCCGGCGCCCCGGCCGGCGGTTCGCTGCAGCTCGCCGCGGCCCGCGGCCTGATCGGCGCCACCACCGACACCGGGCTGCTCGCCGGTTGGCTGGCCGGCAAGGGCGTGCCGGACGGCCTGGCCGTGGACGCCGACCTGCGCTGGGCGCTGCTGCACCGGCTGGTGGTGCTCGGCGGGGCCGGCGAGCCGGAGATCGCCGCCGAAGCGGCCGCCGACCGCAGCGCCACCGGCGCCGAGCGGGCCGCGAGCTGCCGGGCCGCCCGGCCCGACGCCGACGCCAAGCGCGTCGCCTGGGAGATCGTCACCAGCAACACCGAGCTGTCCAACCGGCTCGTGGAGGCCACCGCGGAGGGTTTCTGGCACCCGGAGCAGGTTGAGCTGACCGCCAGGTACGTCGAGCGGTACTTCACCGACATGCCGGCGGCGGCGCGGCTGCGTACCCCCTGGACCGCCGACCGGGTCGCCACCCTGGCGTTTCCCCGCTACGCGGTGGCGCAGCCCACCCGGGAGCTGGCCGCGGCGCTGCTGGCCCGCGACGACCTCACGCCGGGCCTGCGCCGGCGGGTGGTCGACCTCGACGACGACCTGCGCCGCGCCCTGGTGGCCCGGACGGCGGTGGCCGCCGCCAGCGCCTGACCAGGGGTCGGGGTGGCGCACCCCATCGGGTACGCCACCCCGGCGCACGGCTCAGCCCACCGCCGCGCCCGCGGTCACCGGAGCTGCCCAGTCGATGACGTACCGCTGCTCGTGCCCGATCATCTTCTCCGGGTTCATGGCCGCCTTGATGAACAGCGGCATGAGCACCGGCATGATCGCCCGGGCCACCGGTCCCGGCGCCTTCGCGTGGTTGATCCGGGCCGCCCGCGCGGCCACCTTCTCCACCCGGTCCCGTCGCAGCCGCTCGTACGCGGCGAACGCGGAGGGGACGTCGGGCAGGTCCCGCAGGCACCGGGCCAGCTGCACCCCGCTCTCGATGGAGAGCGAGGCGCCCTGCCCGGAGCTGTTGGAGGGGGCGTGGGCCGCATCGCCGACCAGCACCATCCGCCCGCGGTGCCAGTGCGGGACCGGCGGCATGATGTGCATCGAGCCCACCACCTGCAACTCCGCCGCGTTGCTGGTCCGCATCAGATCCCGCCCCGGGTCGTCGTCGCGGTACGCGTCCCGCAGGACCCGCAGCCACTCGGCGGCCGGTACGGCGCGGGCCTCGGCGAGGCTCATCGGCCGCTCCCGGGGCAGGTTGACGCCCCACCGGGTGCCGCCGCCCGGCTCCGGCCAGTAGAGGTAGTAGCCGCCCCGGCCAAAGGCGAAGTTCATCGTGCCGGGCGCCGAGTCCGCCTCGTGCCGGGCCACCGCCTCGAAACCCAGCACTCCGGTGAACCGGGGGCCGGGGGCGTGCGGGTCGATCAGCGTACGCACGGTCGAGTGGACGCCGTCCGCGCCGATCAGCACGTCCGCGGTGGCCGTGTCGCCGTCGGCGAAGGTGGCGGTCACCCCGTCGGCCGTCTCCCGTACGCCGACCAGGCGCTTCCCGTGTGCGATGGTCACGCCCTCGGCGATCGCCCGGTCGTGCAGCACCCGGTGCAGCTCGTTGCGGTGCACCACGCGCAGCGGGGGCATGCCGGCCAGGCCGGGCAGGGGGACGCGCTTGCGGCCCACCGCCAGCGCCTGCGTGTGGATCGGGGTGGCGATCGCGGTGACCGCCTCGGCCGCACCGACCAGGCGCAGCGCCGCGACGCCGTTCGGGGCGAGGGCGAGCGTGCCGCCCCTGCCATCGGTGGTGCTCGGATACGCCTCGTAAACGGTGGCGGTGATGCCCGCCCGGTGCAGGGCCAGCGCGGTCACCGGGCCGGCGATGCCGCCGCCGATCACGATGGCTGTCCGTACTCTGCTCACGGTTCCCTCCCAGGGATCGTCGGTCGTCGTGGAGAACCGACCGGGAAGGAGCCCAGCTATCCTCATGGTTGCCGCTTCGGGCCGGGCGCCTTCGGGTGTCGGTTCGGGGTAAGGGCCCCGGCCTGGTGTTGGCGCACCGTGCCGGGGCCGTCCATCACTGTGCGGGGTCGCTCCCTTCCGCCGGGCCGGTCGGCTCGGGGCCGCCGGCCTCGTGGTAGGCCCGCCACTCGTCGAGCCCGGGATAGCTGCCCGAGGTGAGCTCGGCCAGCAGGGAGCGGAGCCAGGTCGCCTCCGCCTCGCGGACGGCCAGGCCGTATTCGGACTCGACCAGGAACAGGCGGGGGACCGTGCGCAGGTGCTCGGTGAGCGCGTCCCGTTCGGCCGCGATCCCGGTCTCCACCTGCTCCAGCCGCTGGCGCAGTAGCGCCACGGCCTCGTCGGGGTGCAGCGCGGCGAGCACCGACAGGCCGGCGCGGAACCGGGACTGTTCCGAGACCGGGGTCGAGACCAGCTCCCGCGCCCAGTCGACCAGCTCCGCCCGGCCGGCGTCGGTGATGCGGTAGACGGTGCGCTCGGGGCGTCGGCCCTCCCGCACGCTCTCCACCGCCGCGATCAGGTCGTGCCGTTCCATGTTCCGGACGACCGTGTAGAAGGACCCCCACTTGATCTCCATGTCCTGGTCCTTGCCCCAGGCGCGAAGGGTGGTGGCGATCTCGTACGGGTGCATCGGCTGCTGGACCAGGGCGGACAGCACGGCCAGCGCCAGCAGGTTGCCGACCTTCCGCCGCCTCGGCATCTCGCCTCCTCGTAGTGCTCGTTCCCGATTACTCGTAAGCGAGTATAGGGCTTCGGGCGGCTCCCAGGAAGCCCGTACCGCGAACCGCCCCGGGACGCGGTCGCCGAAGGGCCGCACCGGGCCGCCGCGCGGGGCGGGCCTACGATCGCGGGGTGGAGGAAGACATCCGGCGGATCGGGATCATGGGTGGCACCTTCGACCCGATCCACCACGGGCACCTGGTGGCGGCCAGCGAGGTGGCGGACCGGTTCGGCCTGGACGAGGTGGTCTTCGTCCCCACCGGGCAGCCCTGGCAGAAGGCGGACTACCCGGTCACGCCGGCCGAGGACCGCTACCTGATGACGGTGATCGCCACCGCCTCCAACCCCCGCTTCCAGGTGAGCCGGGTCGACATCGACCGCGGCGGCCCGACCTACACCGTCGACACCCTGCAGGACCTGCACGACGAGTACGGCCCGAAGGTCCAGCTCTTCTTCATCACCGGGGCGGACGCGCTGGATCGCATCCTGTCCTGGAAGGAGGTGGACCGGATGTTCGAGCTGGCCCACTTCATCGGGGTGACCCGCCCCGGCTTCGAACTCTCCGACAAGCACCTGCCGGCCGACACGGTCAGCCTGGTGCAGGTGCCGGCGATGGCGATCTCCTCGACCGACTGCCGGGCGCGGGTGGCCCGGGGCGAGCCGGTCTGGTACCTGGTGCCGGACGGTGTGGTGCAGTACATCGCCAAGCGGCGCCTCTACCAGCGGTGACTTCGTCGCAAATGTGAGCGTTTGTCCGCGTAATCGACCAGAACTCACAAGTCGCCGCCCCGCCGGGTGTGAGAGGCTTGGAGGGTCGCACGGTTGATCGAAGGAGAACGGTGACAGTTTCCGAACGCGCTCACGAGCTGGCCATGGCCGCGGCCCAGGCGGCGGCCGACAAGAAGGCGCAGGACATCGTCATCATCGACGTGGGCGACCAGCTGGCCATCACCGACGCGTTCCTGCTGGCCGCCGCGCCGAACGAGCGGCAGGTGCTCGCCATCGTCGACGCCATCGAGGAGCGTCTGCTGGAGCTGCCGGAGAAGGCCAAGCCGGTCCGGCGCGAGGGCGAGCGGGGCGGTCGCTGGGTGCTGCTCGACTACGTCGACATCGTGGTGCACGTGCAGCACACCGAGGAGCGCGAGTTCTACGCCCTCGACCGGCTCTGGAAGGACTGCCCGCAGATCCCGTTCGTGGACCGCGACCTGGCCGACTCGGCCGCGGGCACCGCCAGCGGCGAATGACCCGCCTGATCATCTGGCGGCACGGCAACACCGACTGGAACGCCGCCAGCCGGGTCCAGGGGCAGACCGACGTACCCCTCAACGACCTCGGTCGGGAGCAGGCCCGCGCGGCCGCGCCGGTGCTGGCCGCGCTGCACCCCGACGCGATCGTGGCCAGCGACCTGCGTCGCGCCGCCGACACCGCCGCGGCGCTCGCCGCGCTCACCGGGCTGCCGGTACGCCCCGACGCCCGGCTGCGCGAGCGGCACTTCGGCGAGTGGCAGGGGCTCACCCTCACCGAGGTCGCCGAGCGCTTCCCCGAGGAGTACGCCCGCTGGCGCGCCGGCGACCCCGACCCGGGCGCCGGCATCGAGCCCCTCGACGACCTGGGCAAGCGGCTCGGCGCCGCCTTCCAGGACGCGGCCGACCTGGCCGCCGGCGGCACCGTCGTGGTGACCACCCACGGCGGCGGCGCCCGGCAGGGCGTCGGCCACCTGCTCGGTTGGGACCACACCGTACTGCGGACCATCGGCTCGCTGGCCAACTGCCACTGGACCGAGCTGCGCCACGACGACGTGCGGGGCTGGCACCTGCGCGCGCACAATGTCGGGCTCATCACCCAGCCAGCGCTGACCGACGCGGTCTGAGCCGTCCGGCCCAGGCGTGTCGGCCCGGCATCGGCTAGCGTGCCGGGCATGCCCGTCGCGGTCGTCACCGACTCCACCGCCTACCTCCCGCCCGAACTGGTGCGCGCGCACCGGCTCACCGTCGTCCCGTTGACCGTCGTGCTCAACGGCGCGGAGGGGCTGGAAGGGGTCGAGACGTTCCCGGACGACGCCACCCGGGTGCTCAGCGCCCGGCGCGTCTCGGTGAGCACCTCCCGGCCGGCCCCGGAACAGTTCGCGGAGGTCTACCGCACGCTGCTCGCCGGCGGCGCCGACGGCGTCGTCTCGGTGCACCTGTCGGCGGAGCTCTCCGGCACCGTCGAAGCGGCCCGGCTCGCCGCCGCCGAGATCGGCGACCGGATCGCCGTGGTCGACAGCCGCTCCACCGGCATGGGCCTCGGCTTCCCGGTGCTCGCCGCCGCGTCCGCCGCCGACCGGGGCGCGGACCTCGACGGGGTACGCGGCGCCGCGGTCGACGCGATCGACCGGACCACCATCTTCTTCTACGTCGACACCCTGGAATTCCTGCGCCGGGGCGGCCGGATCAACGCGGCCGAGGCGCTGCTCGGCACCGCCCTCTCGGTGAAGCCGATCATGCACATGCCGGACGGCGCGATCGTGGTCCGGGACAAGGTCCGCACCGCCGGCCGGGGCGTGGCGCGCCTGGTCGACCTGGCGGTCGAGGCGGCCGGTGACGCCGAGGTGGACCTCGCCGTGCACCACCTCGCCGCGCCGCAGCGCGCCGAACAACTGGTGGCGGCGCTGACCGAGCGGCTCGGCGACCGGCTGCACGACACCTACCTCACCGAGGCCGGGGCGGTGGTCGCCGCGCACGCCGGACCGGGCCTGGCCTGCGTGGTCGTCCACCGCAGGTGAGCCGGTGACGCTCTCCTACGTGGTGACCGGCGGGGGCCGGGGGGTCGGCCGGGCCATCGTGGAACGGCTCGCCGCCGGCGGTGGCACCGTGGTCGCCGTCGAACGGGACCCGACGGCCCTGACCTGGCTGGCCGGGCACCCGGCCGCTGACCGGCTGCTCCCGCTGGCCGGCGACGCCGCCGACGAGGAGGTCACCGGACGGGCCGCCGACCTGGCCGAGGCGGCCGCGCCGCTGGCCGGCTGGGTCAACAACGCCGCCGTGTTCCGGGACGCCTCCCTGCACACCGCGCCCGCCGCCGAGGTGTGCGCGCTGATCGACCGGAACCTCCGCCCCGCCGTGGTGGGCGCCGCCACGGCGGTACGCCGGTTCCTCGCCGCCGGCACCGGCGGCGCCATCGTCAACGTCTCCTCCCACCAGGCCCGCCGGGCGGTGCCGGGCGCCCTGCCGTACGCCACCGCGAAGGCGGCCGTGGAGGGGCTGACCCGGGCGCTCGCCGTGGAGTACGGCGGCCGGGGGATCCGGACCAACGCCGTCGCGCTGGGCTCGATCCACACCGAGCGGCACGCCGCCTTCCTGGCCGGGCTCGCCCCGGCCGAGGCGGACCGGGTCGGGTCGGAGTTGGCCCGGCTGCACCCGGTGGGCCGGATCGGGCTTACCGCGGAGGTGGCCGATGTGGTGGCGTTCCTGCTGTCCGGGCAGGCCGCCTTCGTCAACGGGGTGACGCTGCCGGTGGACGGGGGCCGGGCAGCGCTCGGTCTCGACCCGGAGGCACACTGAGCACTGTGGATCATCCACCGATCGTCCTGGTGCACGGCACCCGCTTCGCCCGCGGCCAGTGGCAGCCGCAACTGGCCGCCCTCGGCGCCGAGTTCCCGGTGGCGGCCGTCGACCTGCCCGGGCACGGCGGCCGCGCGGCGGACCCGTGGAACCTGGACCGGGCCGCCGATGTGGTCGCCGAGGCGGTCCACGAACTCGACGCGGGACCGGCCGTGGTGGTGGGGCACTCGCTCGGCGGTTACGTCTCGCTGCACTTCGCGCACCGGCACCCGGCCCTGCTGGCCGGGCTGGTGCTGATGGGCGCGAGCACGGCCACCACCGGGCCGCGCACCATCCCGTACCGGCTGGTGGCGGCGCTGGTCGGCCGGCTGCCGGCGGCCCGGCTCGCCCGGTGGAACGACCGGCTGCTGCGCCGCCTGTACCCGCCGGAGGTCGTCGACGCCACCATCGCCGACGGGTACGCCTTCCACACCCTGCCGGTCGCCTGGCGGGACATGCTGGGCCGGTTCGACGCGTCCAGCGTCGGCACGGTGCGCGCGCCCGTGCTCATCCTCAACGGAGAGCGGGACCGGGTGTTCCGCTCCGGTGAGCGGCAGTTCGCCGCCGCCCACCCCGGTGCCCGGATCGAACTGGTCCCGGGCGCCGGGCATCTGGCCAACTTCGACGCCCCGGCGGCCGTCACCGACGCCATCCGCCGGTTCGCCCGGGAACTGTCTTCGACCGCGTAGCACGACCTGACTGTCGTCGGGTCGTCCGCGGCTGGGCTTACCGACGAACATCGAGCATGTTCGACCACCGCCTCAGGGATTCCGAGCTGCCAACCGGAAGATCATGGTTGCTGGGCACTTCGTCACTCGCGTCGACGGAACCTGTCGGGCCAGCCGACGAACCGTGTGTAGAGGGCGCGTGCGTCCACATCGTTCGGACTGAGCTCCGTCAGGTCTGCGCAGGCGTCGTGCAGCATCGACCCGAGGTAGACGCACAGTGCGCTGCGATCCTGGGCGTACTCGGCCTTCAGCGACAGCCGGGCGTTGGCGCACGGCCAAGGGTCGGCGCAGGCTCGACACAGCCACAGCGGGCGCAGCGGCAAGTGATCGCGAGGGTGCCAGCTACGCATGCCGTCCGCCGTTCGCGCGATATGCCTGCCCGCGGGTGAGGACATCTCCTGTCCAGATGATCTGTGTCGGATGGTTCCGGCAGGGGAGACCGATCTGTGCGGGCGCCTCGGGCATCGGCTCGACGGGCACGGGCTGGTGCCTGTCGGGGCACGTCTTCCACCTCAGCCCACAGGAACAGTCACGGCGGAACCAGCGCCGCCGCACAGGCCGATGAACAGGAGCGAGGGGTATCGGTTTGCGGAGCCTCCATATGGGCATGCTCCGACTCTTGCCGAGGGGTTGACGACCCGTCAACCCCTTCGGATGACCCTTGTTGACGAGTCGTAAAGGGCCCGGCCTGGATGGTCTGAACCGATGACCGAGGACGTGATGGCGATGGCCGAGATAGCGGCCTTCCTCGGTGTGTCCAGGCAGCGAGCTAACACGCTCGCTGACCGTGGGGACTTTCCCGAGCCGATCGCTCATCTGACGGTGGGCAGGGTGTGGGCGACGGCCGACATCAGGGCTTGGGCTGAGAAGCGCCGCAGGGAACTTGAGGGCGAAGCCGGCTAGATCAAGTAGGTTCTGAGCTGCGGATGCCGGGCGACTGGAGACTTGCTGGACCGCCCGCCCGAATCCTCCACCCTCGCGCCTGCTAGCACATCCTCGGCGTGATCAGGCGGTTGTCCACGGTGAGATGCTTCGTCCCGCCCGGTCGGCCATGATCGTCGTGCTCCCGGCGCTGGTCTGACTCTTTGTCCACCTGGCGCCTTGGCTGCCCTTCGCCTGATTTGTCGGCCGCGCCGGGTGCACGCGCCGAACGGACGGGTGTGACCTGACAGGAGCCTGTGCAAGAGGTCCCATCACCGTGCTGTCCGTCCGCCCGACGGTGCGTGCTGCCCCGGTTGGTCACCTGGAAGGACAGCACCACCCACCATGACAGATCACCAGTTCGAAGTCATCGGCGGCGTTGACACCCACGCCGATACCCACACCGCCGTGGTCATCGACGAGGTCGGCCGGATGCATGGCCATCGCCAGTTCCCCACCACGGTGGCCGGCTACCGGGCGCTGCTGGCGTGGATGAGCGACCACGGTCCGGTACGGTCGGTCGGGATCGAGGGCACTGGCAGCTACGGCGTCGGCCTGGCCCGCTACCTGCGCGCCCAGGGCGTGCATCTCGTGGAGGTCGACCGGCCCAACCGCAAGATGCGCCGCCGGCGTGGCAAGTCCGACCCGATCGACGCCGAGGCCGCCGCCCGGGCGGTGCTGGCCGGCACCGCGACCACCACCCCGAAGAACCGAGACGGGCAGGTGGAGGCCATCCGGGTCATCCGCGTGGCCCGCACCTCAGCGGTGAAGTCGCGCACCGCGGCGATCAACGCCCTGGTCGGCATGGTCCGCACCGCCCCGGAACCGCTGCGCACCCAACTCCTGGACCTGCGCAACTCGGAACTGATCATGACCGCTGCCGCGTTGCGGCCAGCCCTGGACATCGCCGACCCGATCGCGGCGACCAAGACCGCGATCCGTCGGCTGGCGCGTCGCGTCATCGACCTGGACCGCGAGATCCGGGCCGCCGACGTCGACCTGCAGGTCCTGCTCAAGCAGGCCGCCCCGCAGCTGCTGGAGTTGCCCGGAATCGGCCCCGAAGTCGCCGCGCAGCTGCTCATCACCGCCGGCGACAACCCGGAGCGGATCCGCGACGAACGGGCGTTCGCCGCACTCTGCGGGGTCTCACCCATCCCAGCCAGTTCCGGTCGCACCGACCGGCACCGCCTCAACCGAGGCGGGGACAGGATGGCCAACAGGGCGCTCTACATCGTCGCGGTCAACCGGATGCGCTGCCATCCCGAGACGCTGACCTACGTCGAGCGCCGACGCGAGCAAGGACTGAGCAACAGAGACATCTCCCGATGTCTGAAGCGGTACATCGCGCGTCAGGTCTACCCGCTGATCTTGGAATCCCTGCGGATCCGGCCCCCGTCATCCACAGCCCTCGCAGAGCTCTGACCAGCCCGGCTTGCATTACAGGAGCATCAGGGGATCCCCCCGTCCACAGGGTCACCGTTCCTACCTGAGCGGCGCCCGTCCTCGGCCTAGCCTCTCGCCGTGTCAGACGACGAAGAGAGCGTGGTGCGACGGCGGCTGTCCCGGCTGTTCGACCCGGGTGCCCGCGGGGAGCCGGACCGGCCGACATTCGACCTGCTCCCTGGGGAATCCACCACGCAGCGGCACGGCAGGCGATCGCGCGCCGCGCAGGGGAGTTCCGGCCCGCGGTCCGACGCGATCGTGCAGCCGGCCACTGGGCCTACCGAGGCCGCCCCGCCTGGCGAGCCGGAGCAGGAGCCACCCGGCAGTCCGTCCGCTCAGCTCTCCCGCTTGCCCGGGCCGGGTGCGTTCGATCCCGGCCGGCGGGGTGTCCGGGCCCTCGCGGTCGTCGCCGCCGTGGTGGTGCTGATCGCCGCCCTGTGGGCCTGGCGGTCCCGCCCGCACGCCGAGCCGGTCCGCCCGGTCGCGGCGGCCGCCGCACCGGACGGCCCGCAGCCCTGCCCGGCCGCCTCGCCCGGGGCGACCGCGCAGCTCGTGGTGGCCGTCGCCGGCAAGGTACGCCGCCCCGGCCTGGTCCGGCTGCCCGCCGGAGCCCGGGTCGCCGACGCCGTCGAGGCGGCCGGCGGTGCGCTGCCCGGCGTCGACATCGCCCTGCTCAACCCGGCGCGCAAGGTCACCGACGGTGAGCTGATCCTGGTCGGCGTCACCGCCCCGCCCGGCCAGGCCGTCCCGCCCGGACAGGGCGGGCAGCCGGCGGCGGGCGCCGCCCCGGGCGGCCCGGTCAACCTGAACACGGCCACCCTCGCCCAGCTCGACGCGCTGCCCGGTGTCGGCCCGGTGCTCGCCCAGCGGATCCTCGACCACCGCGAGCAGCACGGCGGCTTCCGGTCCGTCTCCGACCTGCGCCAGGTCGACGGCATCGGCGACGCCCGGTACGAGCAGCTCAAGGACCTGGTGACGGTGTGATGTCGCACGCCATGGACGACCAGACGACGGCGGAACCGCCGGCCGGAGCCGCCGAGGGCCTTCCCGACCTGCGGCTGGCCGGGCTTGCCGTGGCCGCCTGGCTCGCCGCCCTGGCCGGGCTGCACCTCAGCGCGGGCGAAACGGCCACCCTCGCCGGGGTGGCCGCCGGCCTGGCTGCCGTCCTCGGCCTGCACCTGTGCGGCCTGCTGGGCCGCCCGGCCGGCCCGGTCCGGCGGTACGGCTGGATCGCGGTCGCCGTGCTGCTCGGCGTCGTCTGCGGCGCGACCGCCACCGCCGCCCGGGTGGCGGTCCGCGACGCCGCCCCGGTGCGGGCGCTCGCCGCCGAGCGGGCGTCGGTCACCGCCGACCTGGTGGTCCGGGACGACCCGCGGCCGCTCCGGGGCGCTCCGGGCCGGCCGGCCACCGTGCTGCTCCAGGCCGACCTGATAACCCTCACCGCCGGCGCCGACGGCCGGCGGGTCACCGGGTCGGTGCGCGGGCTGGTGCTGGCGACCGATCCGGCCTGGCGGACGTTGCTGCCCGGGCAGCGGGCGACCGCCCGGGGCCGGCTGGCCGAGCCGCGCGGCGGCGACCTGACGGCGGTGGTGCTCACCGCCACTGGACCGCCCACGTTGCACGGTGCGTCGTCCTGGCCGCAGCGCGCCGCCGGCGCCCTCCGCGCCGGGCTGCACCGCGCGTGCGCGCCGCTGCCCGACGAGCCGGGCGGGCTGCTGCCCGGGCTGGTCGTCGGGGACACCAGCCGGCTGTCCCCGACCGTCGAGGAGGACTTCCGGACCACCGGCATGACCCACCTGAACGCGGTGTCCGGGTCCAACGTCGCCATCGTCGTCGGGGCGGTGCTGCTGCTCGCCCGCTGGGCCCGGGCCGGCCCCCGGACGGCCGCGGTGCTCTGCGTGCTGGCCCTGATCGGGTTCGTCATCCTGGTCCGGCCGTCCCCGAGCGTGGTGCGGGCCGCCGCGATGGGCGCGATCGGGCTGGCCGCGCTCGCCACCGGGCGGCCCCGGGCCGCGCTGCCCGCCCTCGCCGCCGCGGTCACCGTCCTGGTGCTGGTCGACCCCGAGCTGGCCGGGGACCCCGGGTTCACGCTCTCCGTCTGCGCCACCGGCGGGTTGTTGCTGCTCGCCCCCGGCTGGCGGGACGCCCTGCGTCGCCGGGGCGTACCGGTGGGGCTGGCCGAGGCCCTCGCCGTGCCGGCCGCCGCGCAGCTCGCCTGCGGGCCGGTGATCGCCGGCCTGTCGGGGACGGTGAGCCTGGTCGCGGTGCCGGCGAACCTGCTGGCGGTGCCGGCCGTCGCACCGGCCACCGTGCTCGGCGTGCTCGCCGCCGTGGTGTCGCCGGTCTGGCCGGCGGGAGCCGAGTTCGCCGCCTGGCTGGCGAGTTGGCCGGCGCGCTGGCTGCTGCTCGTCGCCGGGCAGGGGGCCCGGCTGCCCGCCGGGACGCTGGCCTGGCCGGGCGGGGTGACCGGGGCCCTGCTGCTGACCGCGCTCACGGTGGCGCTGCTGCTCGCCACCCGGCGCCCGCTGGTCCGGCGGCTCGTCGCGGCCTGCGCGGTCGCGGTGGTGCTCGGCACGCTGCCCGTCCGGCTGCTCGCCTCCGGCTGGCCGCCTTCGGGCTGGGTGGTCGTGGCCTGCGCCGTCGGGCAGGGGGATGCCATCGTGCTGCCGGTCGCCGCCGGCCGGGCGGTGGTGGTCGACGCCGGCCCGGAGCCCTCGAGTGTGGACGGCTGCCTGCGCCGGCTCGGCGTACGCGAGGTGCCGTTCTTCGTGGTCAGCCACTTCCACGCCGACCACGTGGGCGGCGTCGCCGGGGTGTTCCGGGGACGCCGGGTGGCGGAGGTGGTGACCCCGGGCTGGGCCGAGCCGCCCTACGGCGTTTCCCAGGTACGCGAAGCGGCCCGGAGCGGCGCCGCCGGGCTGCGTACGGTGCCGGTGGGGTGGCGCTGGCGGGGCGGGGGAGTGGAGCTGGTCGTCCTGGGGCCGCCGTACCCGCTGCAGGGCAGCCGGTCGGATCCGAACAACAACTCCCTGGTGGTCGCGGCGACCGTGGCCGGGGTGCGGATCCTGCTGGCCGGTGACGCCGAGACGGAGGAGCAGCGGGCGCTGCTGGAGGCCGGGCCGCCGGAGGCCGTCCGGGCCGACGTGCTCAAGGTCGCCCACCATGGCTCGGCCTACCAGGACCCGGAGTTCATCGACGCGGTCCGGCCCGCCGTGGCGCTGGTGTCGGTCGGCGTCGACAACGACTACGGGCACCCGAACCTGGGCCTGCTGGGCCGGCTGACCCGGGGTGGCGCCCGGGTGCTGCGTACCGACACCGATGGGGATGCGGCGGCGGTGTGGGACGGGCGTCGACTCGCGGTGGCGGCGCGCGGCATCAGTCCGGGGCGGCAGCCCTGACGGCCTCGATCTGGCGCTGAGTTTCCCCGGCGCGCAGTGCCAACCGCCAGTGCGCCTTCACCCTTCACGCTGACGGCGAGAGGTCCCCGTGCCACTCCTCCTCCGTCTCGGTGACGCGCTCCAGCGCAGGACCCCGCGCCGCTGTCCGTTCGTACAGGTTGTCGATCCGGGCAGCCACGCTCTCGATGCCGTACCGCTCACACAGTGCGGGTACGGGTGTGCGCGGGTGCAGCGGAGCGTGCAGTTCGGCGGCCAGTTCCCGACGCAGCCCGACCTCGTCGCCGGGCACCTGCCGCGCCCGCTCGACGACGATGCCGTCCAACGTGGGGCAGGTGGTGTAGAGCAGGGGGAGCCCGTTGCCCAGCGCCTCCAGCATGGCCAGCCCGAACGTCTCCTGCGCCGGCGCGGCGACCAGCATGTCGAACGACGACAGCACTGCGCCCAGGTCCCGGCGCGCTCCGGCGAAGAGCACGTGCTCCGTCACCCCGACCTCTCGGACGATCTGCTCGAGACGCTCGCGTTCCTCGCCGTCACCGGCCACCACGAGGCGCCGCCTTTCGCCGAGCAGCGGCGCGGCCGCCCGGATCACCAGGTCAACCCGCTTGTCGGGGCCGAGATGGCCGAGCACTCCGATGACCTGGACGTTCGGTCCGATGCCCCAGCCCATCCGCACGTTCACCCGGCCGACCGGGTCGAACGCGACGGCGGCGAAGTCGACCGCCTTCGGGACCACTGTGATCTTCCGGCTCGGCACACCCCAGGCCACCAGCCGGTTCCGGACCACGTCCGACACCGCGACCGTGGCGTGCGAGCAGAGTTCGGCAGCGCGGTACACGGTCCGCACCGGCATGGTCATCCGCCGGCGTTCGACGGGCGTCTCGCCGACGGAGTGCTCGGTGGTCACGATCGCTCGGGTGCCGGCGAGGCGTGCGGCGAGGTGCCCGTAGATCTGGGCGCGGTAGAGGTGGGTGTGGACGACGTCGTAGCGTCCCTCCCGGATGATCCGGTGCAGCCGGCCCAGTGCGGACACCTCGGTGCTGCGGGTCATGGCGAGGTCACGGACTCGCACACCGCCTTGCGCGATGGTGTCGGCGACCTGGCCGCGGTTGTGGAGCGTGACCACCTCGGGCTCATGCCGGGTGTGTCTGAGCAGCAGTTCGAGCTGCGTTTGCGCTCCACCGATGCCAAGGCCGGTGATCACGTGCAGGACCTTCACTGTGAGCCTCCCTGAACGGGCCAACCGTCCCGGCGAAAGGTCGGGAGGTGGTCGAGGTCCCCCGAAAGGGATACTGCCGCAGGAAGACTGGCGCTCGTGAGAAATTATCAGAATTGGGGCAGATCTCGGGGTGGACCTGAGTGGCGGGCAGCCCGGGTGCCGACGGGAATCGAGATGGTTTGCTGGGGCCGACGTAAATGTCTGGATTTGCGCTGGCTGCGGGCTGCGTCGTCACAGTCCTCGATGACCAGGCACGATCCGATCGAGGGCCGTGCGAATATGGGCGACGTGACCCCCGCCAGCCTGCCCCCTATTCTGCTCGTTCTCGGCGACGAGGAGCTGCTCGCCACGCGAGCGGTGACCGAAGCCGTCGCCCGGGCCCGGAGCGTCGACCCCGACGTGGACGTCCGGGAGTACCAGGCCGGTTCGCTGACGGTGGGCGAGATCGCCGAGATGCTCAGCCCCTCCCTGTTCGGCGGGCGCCGGGTGCTCGTGCTCCGCTCCGCCCAGGACGCCCGCAAGGACCTGGTCACCGCGCTCCTGGCGTACGCGAAGAACCCGGACCCCGACGTGCAGCTCGTGGCGCTGCACCTCGGCGGCGCGAAGGGAAAGGCGTTCGCCGACGGGCTGCGCGCGGCGGGCGCCACCGTCGTGCCCGCCGCGAAGCTCAAGGGGCACCGGGAGCGGGTGGCCTTCGTGCGGGACGAGATCCGCCGCAGCGGGGGCAGGTGCACCGAGGACGCGGCCGAGGCGCTGATCGCCGCCGTCGGCACCGACCTGCGCGAGCTGGCCGCCGCCTGCTCGCAGCTCGTCGCCGACACCGACGGGCGGATCGGGGCCGACACGGTGGCCCGCTACTACAAGGGTCGGGTCGAGGTGAGCGGCTTCACCGTCGCCGACGCCACGATGGTCGGTGACGTGCCCGCCGCCCTGGAGGCGCTGCGCTGGGCGCTGCACGTCGGCGTCGACCCGGTGCCGATCGCCGACGCGCTCGCCGACGGGGTCCGCACGGTGGCCCGGGTCGCCTCCGCCGGCCGGGGCAGCCCCTACCAGCTCGCCAGCAGCCTCGGCATGCCGGCGTGGAAGATCGAGCGGGCCCAGCGGCAGGGGCGGGGCTGGACGCCGGAGGGCCTGGTCGAGGCCATGCGGGCCGCCGCCGAGTGCAACGCGGCCGTCAAGGGCGGTGCCGACGACCGGGCGTACGCGCTGGAGCGGGCGGTGTTCTCGGTTGCCGCGGCGCGGCAGGGTGGCGCCCGGTGACCCGACCCCGGCGCTGGGCGACCGTCCCGACGGACGAGGAGCGGTACCGCCCGCTCTACGCCCGGGTGCTCGGGTTGCGCTTCGTCAACCCGGGCGGGGTGCTCTGCTTCCTCTTCTTCGAGGGGGCGGTGGCGCTCGCCGTGCTGCTCGCCCTCGCCGAGCTGGTCAGCTGGTGGGCCGTCCTGGTCCTGCCGGCGGTGGTGGCGGCGATGGTCAAGGTCAACGACCGGGTCGCCGAAGTGGTGATCCACACCGCGGCGCAGGTACCGGAGCAGGAGCGGGACCGTTTCCGCCGGCAGATGGAGCCGGCGGTGGGGCGGGCGACGGTCCGGGCGCTGCCCCGGGTGGCGCGCGGCCGTGATGCGGCGCCGGGGGCGGCCCGCCCGGGCGACCCGGTGCTCCGCCACGACGACCCCTGACGCCGCCGCCTCCCGCTACCGGCGAGGCAGCGGCGGCGGAGCGGGTCGGGCCTCCGGAACGCAGACAGCCGGAAGCCCCGGGGCGGAACCCCGGGGCTTCCGGTCAGAATCTGAGTGCGCTCGTCAGGCCGAGAGCGAGGCGACGCGCTTGGCGATCGCCGACTTCCGGTTGGCCGCCTGGTTGCCGTGGATGACGCCCTTGCTGGCAGCCTTGTCCAGCTTGCGGGCGGCGTCCCGCATGAGGGCGGTGGCCTTCTCGCTGTCGCCGGCCTCGGCAGCCTCGTGGAACTTCCGGATGGCGGTCTTCAGCGACGACTTGACCGACTTGTTACGCAGCCGGCGCTTCTCGTTCTGCCGGTTGCGCTTGATCTGGGACTTGATGTTCGCCACGCGACAGCCTCGTCTTGATAGCTCGGGTTGGTCTGCTTCCGCGCACGACGAGCATGCGTCACCGCCGCGCGAAGAGCCAGGTTACCAGGTCGGCCCGGGACGAGCCAAAACGGCTCCGCCCGCCGCCCTCACGCCCAGCCCTGCCGGTCGGCCAGCCAGGCGAGCGCCTGGTCGCCGCTCCACCGTTGGTGCGCCCGGATGTGCGGCGAGGCGCTCGACGGGCCGGCCGCCGCGCTGGTCAGAAAGTAGCCGGCCAGTGCGGCGAGCGTCACGTCGAGCGCGTCGGCCGGGGCGTCCGCCGCCGCCGGGTGGGCGGCGAAGGCCGCGTCCGCGTCGAGGCCGCTGGCGTACCCGGTGATCAGCAGGCTGACCAGGTCGAACCAGGCCGGGCCGTGGCAGAGCCAGTTCCAGTCGCAGATCCAGGCCCGGGCCGCCGGGTCCAGCAGCAGGTTGTCCACCCGCAGGTCGCAGTGGGCCAGCCCGGCGCCGGCGGCGGCGTAGCCGGGCAGCCGGGACTCCAGCGTCACCAGCTCGGGCAGCGGTGCCCACGGGGGCAGCTGCGGGGCGGGTGAGCGGCCGAAGGAAACGTCACCCCAGGAGAGAATGTCGTCGCGGGCCAGGTCGGCGAGGCGCGGCAGCCCGAGCGCCGCCAGCTCCGCCGGCGGGTCGGCAAGCGCGGTGGCCACCTCGGCGTACGCGGCGAGGGCGGCGTCCAGCTCGGCCGGGTCCCAGGGCAGCCGGGGGGTGCGCCCGTCGACGGCGGTCAGGGCGAGCGCGTACCAGCCGGCCTCGGTGAGCGCCCAGCGCGGTCGGGGGACCGGCAGGCCGGCGGGGAGCCGGGCCAGGATCGCGGCCTCGTGGGCGTACCAGTCGACCAGGTGCCGCTGCCCGGCCAGCGCGGCCGCCTTCACGAAGACCCGGTCGCCGTCGGGGCCGGTCAGCAGCGCGGCGAAGCCCCGGGTGAAGCCGGCACCGGCCAGCCGGACCGCGGCCGGGGGTCCGCCGAGCCGCGCGGCGACCGCGTTCCGCAGGCCGGCCGGGAGCGCCGCCCAGTCGGGGCGGACGGCCGTCGCGTCGTACGGCACCGGGGGCCGGGAGATCGGGCGCACCCGCCCATGCTGCCCCACCGGCGCGGCGGCTCGGCCCGGAGCCGGCTGTCGGTCCGCTCTGCCAGACTGGCCAGCCATGAGGACCGAGGAGTTCTGGCAGCTGATCGACTCCGCCCGCGCCGGCGCCGGGGGAGAGCCCGACGCGGTGGCCGTGCGGGCGGTCGCCCTGCTCGCCGAACGGGAGCCGGCGGAGATCGTCGGGTACGCCCAGCACCAGCAGCGGGTGCTGGCTGCCTCGCACAAGGTCGACCTGTGGGGCGCGGCCTACCTGATCAACGGTGGCGCCTCCGACGACGGCTTCGAGCACTTCCGGGGCTGGCTGATGACCCAGGGGCGGGCGGTGTTCGCGAAGGCGGTGGCCGACCCCGACTCCCTCGCCGAGCTGCCCCAGGTCCGGGCCGCCGCGCTCAGCGGCGAGGAGTTCGAGTGCGCGGACATGCTGTCCGTGCCGTGGGAGGCGTACCGGAAGGCGACCGCGGCCGAGCTGCCGGCGGACCGGGCGCCGGCCGCGGAGCCGGACCTGCACGACTTCTGGGACTTCGACGACGAGGACGCGGCGCGGCGGCGGCTGCCCCGGCTCGCCGCCCTGTTCGTGGAGCCGCCGGAGGAGTGACGGGGGAGGACCGGCCGCCCGGGCGACGTGGGAGCATAGAGGGGGCCGGCGCCGCGCCGGCCCGCTCACGTCAGCCGACCAGAACGGACAGCTGTGCCACCGACGCTCGATCCCGGCGCGAACGCTCCTGGTGCCACCGACCCGGCGCGCATCAGGAACTTCTGCATCATCGCCCACATCGACCACGGGAAGTCGACCCTGGCCGACCGGATGCTGCAGCTCACCGGCGTGGTCGACCCCCGGCAGATGCGCGCCCAGTACCTCGACCGGATGGACATCGAGCGCGAGCGGGGCATCACCATCAAGAGCCAGGCCGTCCGCATGCCGTGGACGGTCCGGGAGGGCGACCGGGCCGGCGAGACCGCCGTGCTCAACATGATCGACACCCCGGGTCACGTCGACTTCACCTACGAGGTGTCCCGGTCCCTCGCGGCCTGCGAGGGCGCGATCCTGCTGGTCGACGCCGCGCAGGGCATCGAGGCGCAGACCCTGGCCAACCTCTACCTGGCCCTCGAGAACGACCTGCACATCATCCCGGTGCTCAACAAGATCGACCTGCCGGCCGCCCAGCCGGAGAAGTACGCCGAGGAGCTCGCCCACCTGATCGGCGGCGACCCGGCGGACTGCATCAAGGTCTCCGGCAAGACCGGTGAGGGAGTGCCGTACCTGCTTGACGAGATCGTCCGGCAGTTCGTGCCTCCGGTCGGCGAGGCCGCGGCCCCGGCCCGGGCGATGATCTTCGACTCGGTGTACGACGTCTACCGCGGCGTGGTCACCTACGTCCGGGTGGTCGACGGGAAGATCAGCGCCCGGGACCGGATCAAGATGATGTCGACCGGCGCCGTGCACGAGCTGCTGGAGATCGGCGTCATCTCCCCGGAGATGGTGAAGGCCGACGCGCTCGGGGTCGGCGAGGTGGGCTACCTGATCACCGGCGTGAAGGACGTTCGCCAGTCCCGGGTCGGTGACACCGTGACCATCAACGCCAACCCGGCCAAGGAGGCGCTCGGCGGTTACAAGGACCCGAAGCCGATGGTCTACTCCGGCCTCTACCCGATCGACGGGTCCGACTACCCCAACCTTCGCGAGGCGCTGGACAAGCTCAAGCTCAACGACGCCGCCCTGGTGTACGAGCCGGAGACCTCCGGGGCCCTCGGCTTCGGCTTCCGCTGCGGCTTCCTCGGCCTGCTGCACCTGGAGATCATCCGGGAGCGGCTGGAGCGGGAGTTCAACCTCGACCTCATCTCCACCGCGCCGAACGTGGTCTACCGCGCGATGCAGGAGGACGGCGAGGAGATCGTGGTGACCAACCCGAGCGAGTACCCGACCGGCAAGATCGCCGAGGTGTACGAGCCGACGGTGCGGGCCACCGTGCTCACCCCGAACGACTACGTCGGTGCCGTGATGGAGCTGTGCCAGGGCCGCCGGGGCAGCCTCCTCGGCATGGACTACCTCTCCGCCGACCGGGTGGAGCTCCGCTACACCCTGCCGCTGGCCGAGATCATCTTCGACTTCTTCGACCAGCTCAAGAGCCGCACCAAGGGGTACGCCTCGCTGGACTACGAGCCCTCCGGCGAGCAGGTGTCCGACCTGGTCAAGGTGGACATCCTGCTGCACGGCGAGCCGGTGGACGCGTTCAGCGCCATCGTGCACAAGGACAAGGCGTACAACTACGGCACCACCATCGCGGCGAAGCTGCGCACGCTGATCCCGCGCCAGCAGTTCGAGGTGCCCATCCAGGCCGCCATCGGCAGCCGGGTGATCGCCCGGGAGACCATCCGGGCCATCCGCAAGGACGTGCTCGCCAAGTGCTACGGCGGCGACATCAGCCGCAAGCGCAAGCTGCTGGAGAAGCAGAAGGAAGGCAAGAAGCGGATGAAGATGGTGGGCCGGGTGGAGGTCCCGCAGGAGGCCTTCATCGCGGCGCTCTCCTCGGACTCGGGCGACGGCAAGCCCGCCGGCAAGAAGTAACCCGCCCGACGCCGACGCACCGGCCGGCGCCCCGCGCGCGGCGACCCGTACCACGGGTCCGCCCGCCCGGGGCGCCGGCCGTTTTCGCGTACCCGGGCAGCCTTTTCGCCGCCGCCGACACTCCTCGTCACCTGCGGCATCGTCCGGCGCGATGGCACCGGCGGAGGTCGTGGACGGCCGGCGGCGGCGCCGCGCCGCGGAGTGGGTCGGTTTGGCTTTTCGGCGGGTAGGGAACTTACCGGTCACGACAGGAACCACACAGAAGGTGTGAAACTACTTCGAAGGAGAGCGATCGTGACCGTCTGGGGCATCATCACCGCGCTCATCGTTGGTCTGATCGTCGGCGCGCTGGGTCGCCTGATCGTGCCGGGCCGGCAGAACATGCCGATGTGGCTGCACATGCTGATCGGCGTGGGCGCCGCGCTGCTCGGCACCGTCCTGGCCCGGGCGCTGGGCATCGCCACCGAGACCGCCGGCATCGACTGGATGGAGCTGCTGGTGCAGGTCGTGCTGGCCGCCATCGCCGTCGCCCTGGTGGCCGGCGTGGGTCGTCGGCGCAGCGTCTCGCGCTACTGACGCGCGTCCCCGAAACGCCGAGCGGGCGTCCGACCTCCGGGTCGGGCGCCCGCTGGCGTGCGCGGCCCTTTCCCGCATGACGTCGTTCAATGCGAAAACCCGCCGACCGCCGCGGCATTCTGGAGCGAAATACCTGGTCAGAGCTGTTTGATGCGGTTCGAGCTTGAATTCGGTTTGGGTTTTCGGCCGGTCGGGAACTTAGCGGTCACGACAGCAAACACACGACATCGTGTGACAGAGCTTGAGGATGAGGAGGAGAGCGACCATGACCGTCTGGGGCATCATCACCGCACTCGTCGTTGGTCTGATCGTCGGCGCGCTGGGTCGCCTGATCGTGCCGGGCCGGCAGAACATGCCGATGTGGCTGCACATGCTGATCGGCGTGGGCGCCGCGCTGCTCGGCACCGTCCTGGCCCGGGCGCTGGGCATCGCCACCGAGACCGCCGGCATCGACTGGATGGAGCTGCTGGTGCAGGTCGTGCTGGCCGCCATCGCCGTCGCCCTGGTGGCCGGCGTGGGTCGTCGGCGCAGCGTCTCGCGCTACTGACGTCAATCCCCGAACCGCCCCCGGCGGGCGTCCGACCTGACGGTCGGGCGCCCGCCGTCGTCTGCCCACCCGTCGTGAGCTGCCCGGACGGCACCCCTGCCGCCCGGGCGGCCGGCTGCGATACGGTCGCCTCGCCCGGACGTCGCGAGTACCCCCTGTTGTAAAGGAAATTTTCCTACTAAGGTGCGGCGGAGAAGGTTAGTGCCAAGCGGCGCGAGGGAGATACGGCGTGAACAGGTGGAAGCGGCTGGCTCCGGTCACCGCCATCGTGGCCTCGGCCGCGATGGTGCTGGCTGGGTGCGGTGGCTCCGGCGATGACGACAAGGCCGCCGACAACAGCAAGCTGACGGTCTGGATGATGGGTGAGGGCGGCGACGCCCAGACCAAGTTCCTCGACGGCGTCGAGGCCGAGTTCAAGAAGAAGCACCCCGAGACCGACGTGGTGGTGCAGTACATCCCCTGGCTCGAGGCGCCCAAGAAGTTCCAGGCCGCGCTCGCCGGTGGTGAGGGTCCGGACGTCACCGAGCTGGGCAACACCGAGACCCAGGGCTGGGCGGCGCAGGAGGCCCTCGCCGACGTCTCGGGCAAGTTCAACAGCTGGACCGAGGGCAAGGACATCCTGCCCGACCTGGTGAAGAACGCCCAGCTCGACGGCAAGCAGTACGGCGTCCCGTGGTACGCCGGCGTCCGGGCCATCTACTACCGGACCGACTGGTTCGCCGAGGCCGGCGTGAAGCCGCCGACGACCTGGGACGAGCTGGTCACCGTCGCCAAGACGGTCCAGGCCAAGAAGCCGGGCAAGTACGGCATCGCCCTGCCCGGCAACTCCGAGCTGCCGTTCTACTCCTTCCTCTGGGCCTCCGGCGCCGAGATCGCCACCAAGCAGGGCGACACCTGGAAGTCCGGCTACAACACGCCGGAGGCGCAGAAGGCGGTCAAGTTCTGGACCGACCTGGTGACCGTGCACAAGGTCGCCCCGCCGGCCGCCGCCGGCTGGAACGAGATCGACGCCCGGACCCAGTTCGCCACCGGCAACGCCGCCATGGCGTTCGCCGGTAGCTGGCAGGGCGGCGCGATGAAGAAGGACAACCCCGACATCGAGAAGGTGTGGGGCACGTTCCCCATCCCCGGCCCGGACGGCAAGCCGGCCCCGGCCTTCGCGGGTGGTTCCGACATCGCCCTCTGGAAGGACAGCAAGAAGCAGGACCTGGCCTGGGACTACCTGACCGTGCTGCTGAGCAAGCAGAAGGACCAGGAGTTCGCCAGCAGCCTCGGCTTCTTCCCGGTGTACAAGGACCTGGTCAGCGGCGGCAACTACGCCAACGACAAGGTGATGGCCGCGTTCGCCACCGCCATGCAGAACACCAAGCTGACCCCGCTCACCCCGAAGTGGGTCGAGGTCAGCCGCACCAAGACGGTGACCCAGGCGATGAACAGCTCGGTCATCAAGGGCCAGAAGACGGTCGAGAAGGCTACCGCCGACGCGGCCACCGAGATGGAAAGCATCCTCAACGCCAAGTGACCACGCTGACCGAGGCCACCGGCACAGCCGCCGCGCGGGAGACCCCCGCGCGGCGGCGCCGCCGTGTGGACCACCTGCCGTACGTTCTGCTCCTGCCCTGTCTGGCGATCATCGTGGGGCTGCTGCTCTGGCCGCTCGGCCAGGTCGTGGCGATGTCCTTCTACAAGCTGGACAGCGTCCGGCAGCTGCGCGGGGACCGCGAGTGGCCGTGGGTGGGCCTGGCCAACTACGCGCAGATCCTCGGCGACCCGTTCTTCCGTACGGTGCTGCGCAACACCGTGCTCTTCGCCGCGGCGACCGTGGTGCTCACGATGATCCTCGGCACCCTGGTCGGGCTGCTGCTCAACCGGCTCGGCAGGAAGATGGCCACCTTCGTCGCGAGCTGCGTGATGCTGGCCTGGGCCACCCCGGCGCTGACCGGCACCATCGTCTGGAAGTGGATCTTCGACGACACCAGCGGCCTGGTCACCTGGCTGTTCAACAAGCTCCCGGGCGGGCTCTCCAGCACGCTCTTCGGGCGCAGCGACTGGACCGGCTACGGCTGGTTCAACGATCCGCTGCTCTTCTTCGCGATCCTCACCCTGGTGGTGGTCTGGCACTCCTTCCCGTTCATCGCGGTGAGCGTGCTGGCCGGGCTGAAGAGCGTGCCGAGCGAGCTGCAGGAGGCAGCCCGGGTGGACGGGGCCGGGCCGTGGCGGGTCTTCTGGTCGGTCACCTTCCCGATGCTGCGCCCGGTCTTCGGCATCCTGGTGGTGCTCTCCACGATCTGGGACTTCAAGGTCTTCACCCAGCAGTTCGTGCTGGCCGGCGGCACGCAGGACCGGCCGACGTTCATGCTCTCGATCTACTCGTACGCGGAGGCGTTCTCGCCGCCGCCCAAGTACGGCCTGGGGTCGGCGATCGCGGTCATCCTCACCCTGATCCTGCTCGCGGTGACCGCCCTGTACGTCCGCATGGTGCTGCGGCAGGAGGACGAGTCGTGAAGAAGATCGCCCTCAACGGCGCCGGCCTGCTGGTCGCCCTCTTCGCGGCGTTCCCGGTCTACTGGATGATCGCCACCTCGCTGAAGCCCAACCGGGAGATCTTCTCGGCCACGCCGCGCCCGGTACCGGCCGAGCCGACGCTGGCGCACTACCGGGAGATCCTCACCGGGAACCTGATCCCCGGCGTGACGTTCGCCGACTTCTTCCTCAACAGCGCCCTGGTGGCGGTGGCGACCGTGCTGCTCAGCGGCCTGGTCGCGCTGCTCGCGGCGACCGCCGTGGCCCGGTTCCGGTTCCGGCTGCGGACCACCTTCCTGATCCTGCTGCTCGTGGTGCAGATGATCCCGCTGGAGGCGCTGGTCATCCCGCTCTTCCTGATGATCCAGCGGCTCGGGCTCTACAACACCCTGCCCAGCCTGATCCTGACCTACCTCGGCTTCTCGCTGCCGTTCGCGGTCTGGATGCTGCGCGGCTTCGTGGCCGCGGTGCCGAAGGAGTTGGAGGAGGCGGCCGCGATCGACGGGGCCAGCCGGGCCCAGACCTTCCGCCGGATCCTCTTCCCGCTGGTCGCGCCGGGCCTGGTGGCGACCAGCATCTTCTCCTTCATCACCGCGTGGAACGAGCTGATCTTCGCGCTGACCTTCATCAACGACCAGGACCGGTACACGCTGCCGGTGGCGATGACGTTCTTCTTCGGGCGGGACGACACCGCCTGGGGGTCGGTGATGGCCGCGTCGACGCTGTTCACCCTGCCCGTGATCGTCTTCTTCCTGCTGGTCCAGCGCCGGATGGTCTCCGGCCTGGTCGCCGGCGCGGTCAAGGGCTGAGCCGGGCGCCCGGCCCGGCGACTAGGCTGACCGCCATGACGGGCAGGGTGGCGGCGGTGAACCTCGGCGTGGTGACCGAGGCGGAGTGGGCGGGCGACCCGAGCGGCCGCAGCGGCATCGACAAGCGGCCGGCCGACGGCCCGGTGCCGATCCGGTTCGCCGGGCTGGCCGGCGACTTCATCGGCGAGCGGGCCCACCACGGCGGCCCCGACCAGGCCGTCTACACGTACGCCGAGGAGGACGCCGGCTGGTGGGCGGCCGAACTGGGCCGGTCGCTGCGGCCGGGCGCCTTCGGCGAGAACCTCACCACGTACGCGGTGGACGTGACCGGCGCGGTGATCGGCGAGCGGTGGGCGGTCGGCACCGCCCTGCTGGAGGTGACCAAGCCGCGCACCCCGTGCACCACCTTCGCCGGGTACTGGGGCATGCCCGACCTGATCAAGCGGTTCACCGTGCGGGCCGCGCCCGGCGCGTACCTGCGGGTGCTGCGGGAGGGCGAGGTCGGCGCGGGCGACCCGGTCGAGGTGGTGGACCGGCCCGCACACGGGGTCACCATCGGCCACGTGTTCCGGGCCACGACGCTGGAGCCCGAACTGCTGCCCGCGCTGCTCGACGTGCCGCAACTGCCGGAACCGGTCCGGGCGAAGGTCCGCCGCCGGCTCGGCCTCGCCTCCGCCTGACCGCCGGCCCGGGTCAGGTCGCGGCGAAGACCTCGGCGAGCACCTGGCTCGGGGCGCCGCCGCCGTCGCGGACCTTGGCCCAGGTGCCGTGCTCGGCGGTCCACTCCAGACCGCCGAAGCGGACCCGCTTCACGCCGTGGTCGTCGGCGTGCGAGACCAGCCAGTGGGCGTACCGCCAGCCGTTGCGGCTGTCGGCCGCCGGGACGGCGAAGTCGGTCAGGTCGATCGGCGTGGTGAGCCCGGACAGCCCCCAGTCCAGGGCCAGGTTCTCCGCCAGCGACGCCGCCGCGGCCGGCCCGCGCACCGTCGGCGTCGGCCCGACCGTGCAGGCCACCGCGCCGGTCGCGTGGCCGAGCAGCGCGCGGGTGAGCACCTCCGACTCGTCCGCCCACTTCTGGTACGCCTCCGGGTAGGCCGACCGCTGCACCCGCTGGGCGGCCTCGGTGACCCGCAGCTCCTCCCAGCCCTTGACCTTCTTCAGCGCGGCGTAGAACTTGTTCGCCGCGTAGCGCGGGTCGCGGATCTGCTCCGGGGTGCCCCATCCCTGGCTCGGGCGCTGCTGGAACAGGCCCAGCGAGTCCCGGTCGCCGTGCGCGATGTTGCGCAGGTGCGACTCCTGGTAGGCGGCGGCCAGCGCCACCACCACCGCTCGCTCCGGCATCTGCCGCTGGGCGCCGATCGCCGCGATGGTGGCCGCGTTGGCCATCTGGTCGGCACTGAGCACGACCTCGCCGTCGGCGCGCACCGTGCAGGTGCGGCTCGGCACCGGGAGGCTGAGCTGGTGCCCGAACTGCTTCGCGACGAACCACACGCCGAGCAGGGCGACCACCGCCACCGCCACACCGGCTGCCACGATTGCCGCTCGAGTTCGCACCCGCACCTCCTGCCCCGACAGTTCGACCAATGTACGTCGCCCGGCGCGCGCCCCGGGTCGGCCGACCGGCTGTCTCCCGCTGCGTCACCGCGTCGCCACGCCCCGCGCCGGCGGCCTCAGTCCTCGCTGGGCACCCAGGCGGCGGGCCGCTTCTCGCGGAACGCCAGCACGCCCTCCCGGCCCTCGGCGGAGAGGAAGTACCCCGTGGAGACAGCGGCCAACTCGGTGATTTCCGCGCGCAGGTCGGCGGCCGCCGGCCGGCGCAGCAGCTCCTTGGTGCCGGCCAGAGCCTTCGGCGCACCCTTCACCAGCGAGGCGCAGTAGCGCTCCACCGCGGCGTCCAGGCCGTCCGCCGGCACGGCGGCGGTGACCAGGCCGATCTCGGCGGCCCGCCGGCCGTCGAAGGTGTCGCCGGTCAGGTACAGCTCGGCGGCCGCCCGCGGCTGCAGCCGGGGCAGCACGGTCGCCGAGATCACCGCCGGGATCACCCCGATCCGGACCTCGGTGAAGGCGAACGTCGCCTCCTGCGCGCAGACCGCCAGGTCGGCCGCTGCGATCAGGCCCAGGCCGCCGGCCCGGGCCGGCCCGGCCACCTTGGCCAGCACCGGCTTCGGGCACTCCCGGACCGCGACCAGCACGTCGCCGAGCATCCCGGCGGGCACCGTCCCGCTGGCGTACGCGGCCGCGGTCTCCTTCAGGTCCGCCCCGGAGCAGAAGACCGGCCCGGTGTGATCCAGCACGACCGCCCGCACCGCGTCGTCGGCGACCGCGGCGGCCAGCCCGGCCAGCAGCTCGGTCATCAGCGGGGTGGAGAGCGCGTTGCGGTTGTGCGGGCTGTCCAGGGTGAGGGTGGTCACCCCACGGGCCGTGGCGACCCGCACGAGAGCGTCCGGAGAGGTCATGCCGGGCACACTAGTGGCCATGCCCGGCGCTCTTCCAGAAGGCGAATCCGTCCCGCGCGACGGATCGCTGCCCCCTGCCGCCCTGCGCGCCGTCGGCGCCCGCGGCTTCGGGGTGTACGTGCACGTTCCGTTCTGCGCCAGCCGCTGCGGCTACTGCGACTTCAACACGTACACCGCCGCCGAGCTGGGCGGCGGGGCCAGCCGCGAGTCGTACGCCGACACCGTGCTGGCCGAGCTGGCCCTGGCCGGCCGGGTGTTGGGCGACACCCCGCCGCCGCGGGTGGACACCGTCTTCGTCGGCGGCGGCACCCCCACCCTGCTGCCCGCCGACGACCTGGCCCGGATCCTGGACGGCATCGACCGCACCTGGGGGCTGGCCGCCGACGCCGAGGTGACCACCGAGGCCAACCCGGAGTCCGTCACCCCGGAGTCGCTCAAGGCGCTGCGGGCGGCCGGGTACACCCGGATCTCGCTGGGCATGCAGTCCGCCGCCCCGGGGGTGCTGGCGATCCTGGACCGGCAGCACAGCGCCGGCCGGGCCACCGCCGCCGCGCTGGAGGCCCGCGACGCCGGGTTCGAGCACGTGAACCTGGACCTGATCTACGGCACGCCGGGGGAGAGCGCGGCGGACTTCGCCGCCTCGCTGGACCAGGTGGTCGCGGCGGGCGTGGACCACGTCAGCGCGTACGCCCTGATCGTGGAGGACGGCACCCGGCTGGCCGCGCGGATGCGGCGCGGCGAGCTGCCGTACCCGAGCGACGACGTGGCGGCGGACCGCTACCTGGCCGCGGAGTCCGCCCTCGACGCGGCCGGCTTCTCCTGGTACGAGGTCTCCAACTGGGCCCGCTCCGAGGCGGCCCGGTGTCGGCACAACCTGCTCTACTGGGCCGGCGCCGACTGGTGGGGCCTCGGCCCGGGGGCGCACAGCCACGTCGGCGGGGTGCGCTGGTGGAACGTCAAGCACCCCAGCACGTACGCCCAGCGCCTCGCGGCGGGGGAGTCCCCCGGCCTGGCCCGGGAGGTGCTCACCCGGGACGAGGCGCACATGGAGGACGTGATGCTGCGGCTGCGGCTCGCCGAGGGCCTGCCGCTGGACGTGCTGGACGAGGCGGGCCGGGCGGCGGCCGGCCGTGCCCTGGCCGACGGCCTGCTGGATGCCGGGGGCTACGCGGCCGGCCGGGCGGTCCTCACCCTGCGCGGCCGGCTGTTGGCCGACGCGGTGGTCCGCGACCTGCTGCCCTGAGCGGTGCCGGCCGGCCGGGGGAGCGGCCGACCGGCCGGGTCACTTGGTGAAGCTGTAGCTCAGCGGGTAGCGGTAGAGCACGCCTTCGTTGGCCTTGACCCCGGCGATGATCCCGAAGATCAGCGGCACGATCCAGACAAGCATCGGGACGAAGAACAGAATCCCGCAGGTGATCAGGGTGAGCACCCAGCCCAGCACGCTGGCGGCCGCCCAGGTGATCTGGAAGTTCAGCGCCGCGACGGCGTGGGCCCGGACGGTCGGCGACTGCTGCCCCCGGCTCATCAGCGCGATGAGCGGGGCGACCCAGCCGAGCAGGCCACCGCCGACAATCACGCCGGCGGCGCCGCCGAAGTGCGCCACCAGCGCCCAGGTCTTGTCGTCGTTGTTGGCGTAGCCGGCGGGCGGGCCGTACGCACCACCGCTCGGGTACCCGGCACCAGGCGGCGGATAGCCGCCCGGCGGGGGGTAGCCACCGGGGGGTGGATAGCCACCTGACGGCGGCTGGCCGCCGGAGGGCGGCGGATAGCCACCGGGCGGGGGATAGCCCCCTGCGCCCGGAGGCCCGGACAGTGGTGCGGTGGGGGGCTCGTCCGCCGACGAGGAGCCGTGGGGGGCCGACGGCGGGGTCGCCTCCGGCGGCTGGGCGCCGGGGTCGCCCGCTCCGGGAGGGCGAGGAGGTTCGGTCATGCCGGTCACGGTAGGTCCCGCCGGCAAGGGCACACCAGAGCGGAATCGTCCGGCATGTCCGGCTGATCGGCTCTGGCGCGCGGTGTGCCGGGCCGCACCGGAGGTCCGTCGCTGATCATCGCGTCGGCGGGTATGCCGACGTAGACTGGCACTCGCTACAGTCGAGTGCCAGTCGGCGTCAGGAGGTGGGGGAGATGGGTCTCGACGACCGCAAGCTCGCCGTGCTGCGCGCGATCGTCGAGGACTACGTCGCCACCCAGGAGCCGGTGGGCAGCAAGGCCCTGGTCGAGCGCCACCAGCTGGGGGTCTCCCCGGCGACCGTCCGCAACGACATGGCGGTGCTGGAGGAGGAGGGCTACATCCGGCAGCCGCACACCAGCGCCGGCCGGGTCCCCACCGACCGCGGCTACCGCCTCTTCGTGGACCGGCTCTCCCGGGTCAAGCCGCTCAGCCCCGCCGAGCGCCGGGCCATCGAGCGCTTCCTGGTCGGCGCGGTCGACCTGGACGACGTGGTGCACCGCACGGTGCGGCTGCTGGCCCAGCTCACCCGCCAGGTCGCCGTGGTGCAGTACCCGAGCCTGGCCCGCTCCAAGGTGCGCCACCTGGAGCTGGTGCCGATCTCCACCACCCGGCTCATGGTGGTCATGATCGCCGACACCGGCCGGGTCGAGCAGCGCCTGGTGGAGATGCCCGGGCCGATCCCTGCCGACGACGTGACCGACCTGCGCCGGCTGGTCAACGAGAAGCTGGTCGGTACCCGGCTGTCGGAGACCCCGCCGCTGGTACAGGCGCTGGTCGACGAGTCCTCCCCGCAGCTCCGGTCGGCCATGGCCACCCTCTCCAGCGTGCTGCTGGAGACACTGGTCGAGCGGCACGAGGAGCGCATCGCGCTGGCCGGCACGGCCAACCTGACCCGGGGCGGCCTGCTCGACTTCCAGGGCACGCTGCGCCCGATCCTCGAGGCGCTCGAGGAGGAGGTCGTGCTGCTCAAGCTGATCGGCGAGGCGGAGCCGAGCACCACCCGGGTGCTGATCGGCGACGAGAACGAGATCGACAACCTCCGGGCCGCCTCCGTGGTCAGCACCGGGTACGGCCCGGGCAGCACCATCATGGGCGGGCTCGGCGTGCTCGGGCCGACCCGGATGGACTACCCCGGCACCATCGCCACGGTGCGGGCCGTGGCACGCTACGTGGGCGAACTGCTGGCCCAGAACTGACCAGTCAGGGCCGACGGCCGAGCGGCGGCCGACGCGGCGCAACGCGAGACGAAACACGAGGACACCGAACGCAGTGGCCAGGGACTACTACGGCATTCTCGGCGTGAGCCGGGACGCCTCCGACGACGAGATCAAGCGCGCCTACCGCAAGCTGGCGCGGCAGTTCCACCCGGACGTGAATCCGGACCCGGAGGCACAGGAGAAGTTCAAGGACATCAACGCCGCGTACGAGGTCCTCTCGGACGACCGGAAACGGCAGATCGTCGACCTGGGCGGCGACCCGCTCGCGCCGGGCGGCGGGGGCGCCGGTCCGGGCGGTCCGGGCGGGGCGGGCCCGTTCGTCGGGTTCCAGGACATCATGGACGCGTTCTTCGGCGGCGCGGCCGGCGGCTCGCGCGGGCCGCGGCCGCGTACCCGGCCGGGCGCCGACGCGATCCTGCGGCTGGAGCTGGACCTCAACGAGACCGCGTTCGGCGTGGAGGCCCCGATCACGGTCGACACCGCGGTGCTCTGCACCACCTGCTCCGGTGCGGGCACCGCGGCCGGCACCCACCTGGCCACCTGTGAGGCGTGCGGTGGGCGGGGCGAGGTGCAGTCGGTGCAGCGCACCTTCCTCGGCCAGGTGGTCTCCGCCCGGCCGTGCACGGTCTGCCAGGGCTACGGCACCACCATCCCGCACCCCTGCCCGACCTGCGCTGGCGACGGCCGGGTGCGGACCCGCCGCTCGCTCACCGTCAAGATCCCGGCCGGGGTCGAGGACGGCATGCGGATCCGGCTGGCCCAGCAGGGCGAGGTCGGCCCGGGCGGCGGCACCGCCGGCGACCTCTACGTGGAGATCCACGAGCGGCCGCACGACGTCTACTCCCGCAAGGGCGACGACCTGCACTGCCGGGTCACCGTGCCGATGACCGCCGCCGCGCTGGGCACCCGGCTGACCATCAAGACGCTGGACAGCGAGGAGACGGTCGACGTCAAGCCCGGCACCCAGCCCGGCAGCACGCTGCGGCTGCGCGCCCGGGGCGTCCCGCACCTGCGCGGCACGGGCCGAGGCGACCTCTACGTCCACCTGGACGTGCGTACCCCTACCAAGCTCGACCCCGACCAGGAGCGGATGCTGCGCGAGTTCGCCAAGACCCGGGGCGAGGAGGTCGCCGAGCTGACCAAGCAGGGCGGCTTCTTCTCCCGGATGCGCGACGCGTTCAACGGGCACGCCTGACGTGTCGGCGCCGCTGTTCCTGGTGGAGGCGCTGCCCACCGGCGACACGCTGACGCTCGACGGCCCGGAGGGGCACCACGCGGCGACCGTGCAGCGGCTGCGCGTCGGCGAGGAGCTGCTGCTCGCCGACGGCCGGGGCGGCACGGCCGCCGCCGTGGTGACCGCGGTCGGCAAGGGCACCCTCGACCTGTCGGTCACCTCCCGGGGGTACGTCGACGCGTCCGTCCCCCGGCTGGTGGTGGTGCAGGGCATCGCCAAGGGCGACCGGGGCGAGCTGGCCGTGCAGGCGATGACCGAGGTCGGGGTGGACGAGATCGTCCCGTGGGCGGCGTCCCGCTCGGTGGTGCAGTGGCGCGGCGAGCGCGGCGTACGGGCCCGGGAGAAGTGGGCGGCCACCGCCCGCGAGGCGGCCAAGCAGGCCCGCCGGGCGTGGCTGCCCGTGGTGGCCGGTACGCCCGACGAGTCCACGACCACCGTCACGCGCCGGATCGCCGGGGCCGCCGCCGCGTTCGTGCTGCACGAGGAGGCCGACGACCGGCTGACCACCGCCGAGCTGCCGGAGACCGGCGAGATCGTGCTGGTGGTCGGCCCGGAGGGCGGCATCGCCCCCGTCGAGCTGGCCGCCTTCCGCGAGGCGGGCGCCCGTACCGTCCGGCTCGGCCCGTCGGTCCTCCGCACCTCGACGGCGGGCGTCGCCGCCCTCAGCGCCCTCTCCACCCGCCTGTCCCGCTGGTGACCGGCCAGGTCCTCGGTCTGCCCTGAGCACAGTGGCTTCGCGCCGAGCGCGGCCGGCCCTGCTCGTTGGGGAAGCGAGCGCAGCGCGGCCCGGCGTGTCGCGGTCACTAGCGACATTCATTGAGAGCGACATGCCTGAGAGGCATATTTATGGGTCTTGTGGCGCATCTGTGGGTGGTGCGGTGCGTCGTTGATGGCGCACGCCGTTGTCCTGCCTAGGTTCTGGCTTGTCGAAGGTCAGAACTGGATGGGTGGGAGAACGGCGTGCGTTCTGCCAGGGTATGGGCTGGGCTGCTTGGGGTCGAGCAGGCGGTGGTGGAGGACGTCGAGTTCGACCCGGCCGAGTCGGTGTTGGTGGCTCGGGTGCGGGTGCGTAAGGCTGCTCGGCAGCGGTGTCCGCATTGCGGGCGGCGGTGTGCGCGGTATGACGCTGGTGTTCGTCGTCGGTGGCGGGCGTTGGATCTGGGCGTGGTGCGGGCGGTGATCGAGGCGGACGCGCCTCGGGTGTCGTGTCCGGTGCATGGGGTGGTGGTCGCGGCGGTCCCGTGGGCTCGTCATGGGGCGGGGCATACTCGGGCGTTCGACGCGACGGTGGCGTGGTTGGCGGTGCACACCACGAAGTCGGCGGTGTCGCGGTTGATGCGGATCAGTTGGCGCACCGTGGGGTCGATCGTGGCGCGGGTGTGGGCAGACACCGGTGGTCTGCAGGACCGGTATGACGGGTTGCGTCGTATCGGTATTGACGAGGTCAGCTACAAGAAGGGCCACCGGTATCTGAGCGTCGTGGTGGATCACGACACCGGTCGGCTGGTGTGGGCTGCGCCGGGCAAGAGCGCGGCGACGCTGAACGCGTTCTTCGACCTGCTCGGCCCGCAGCGCACGGCCGCGATCACCCACGTGTCCGCCGACGGCGCCGATTGGATCACCACGGTCATCCGTCGTCGCTGCCCGAACGCCGTCCGCTGCGCCGACCCGTTCCACGTCGTCGCTTGGGCCACCGACGCCGTCGACCGAGTTCGCCGGCAGGTGTGGAACGAGGCCACCGGCCGTGGGGCCGGCCGTCGTGGCGTCGCTATCGGTGAGGCCCGGATGTTGAAGAACACCCGCTGGGCGTTGTGGAAGAACCCGGAGAACCTGACCGAGGGTCAACGGGCCAAGCTCGACTGGATCGCCAAGACCCACCCCCGCCTGCACCGGGCATGGGCGCTCAAGGAAGGCCTGCGCTGCATTTTCAGCCTGGCCAAGACCAGCCCGACCGCCGCGGTCGAAGCCCTCGACAGGTGGATCGGCTGGGCCCGCCGCAGCCGCATCGACATCTTCATCGACCTGCAACGACGCGTCACCCGCCACCGCGACGCGATCATCGCCGCCATCGAACACGGCATGTCCAACGGCCGGATCGAGTCCGTCAACGCCAAGATCCGCCTACTCACCCGCATGGCCTTCGGCTTCCACTCCCCCGACGCCCTCATCGCCCTGGCCATGCTCAGCCTCGGCGGCCACCGGCCCCAACTCCCCGGCCGCTGACCCACACATCCGACACAAGACCCATATTTATGCCTCTCAGGCATATCGCTCGCCAGTCTTGTCTCTCCTCCGGCAGGGCGGGGTCCGGCCCGACCGACAGGCGCTGGCGCCGGCCTGAGCCGGGCGGCCGCGCGCTGCGGGTGGCCTGCGGCGGCGGGGTCAGGTGCGCAGGTAGGAGGCGCCGTTGAGGTCGAGGATGGTGCCGGAGGCCCACTCCGCCTCAGGGCTGGCCAGCCAGTGGACGGCGGCGGCGATCTCCTCGGGGCGGGCCACCCGGTTGAACGGGGACTGGGCCCGGATCGCGTCGCCCCGCTCGCCGCTGAGATGGCTGGTGGTCATGTCGGTCGCCACGAACCCGGGCGCCACGGTCGCCACCGCGATGCCGTACGGGGCGAGGGCCAGGGCCAGCGACTGGCCGAGCGCGTTCAGCCCCGCCTTGCTCGCCCCGTACGCCGGCTGCTCCGGCTCGCCCCGGAAGGCGCCCCGGGACGACACGTTGACGATCCGGCCGCCCCGTTCGCGCAGGTGCTGGGCGGCGCACCAGGTGACGTTGGCGGCACCGGTCAGGTTGGTCTCCATGACCAGCCGCCACTGCTCCCGCCACTGCTCGTAGGTGGCGCCGAAGACCGGGTGCGGGAGGTCCCGCGGGCCGTAGACGCCGGCGTTGTTCACCAGCACGTCGAGCCCGCCCAGCCGGTCGGCCGCCTCGTCGACCATGGCCCGCACCGCGTCCGGGTCGGCCAGGTCGGCGCGGACCACCACGTGCCCGTTGCCGGGCAGCTCCGCCCGTAGCGTCTCGGCCAGCTCCGCCGAGTCCCGGTGGTGGATCGCCACCCGGTCCCCGCCCGCCGCGAACGCCCGGGCCACCGCGCGCCCGATGCCGCGCGAGGCTCCCGTCACCAGTACCGCCCGTCCCGCCATGCGCGCCATCCTGCCGCACCTGCCGGCCGGGTCGGGAAGAGCCCCTTCCTGTGCCCGAGGCGTTGAGACGGGACGCTTCCTTACACTGCCGGAATGGGAACCGACTGCCTGTTCTGCCGGATCGTCGCCGGGGAGATCCCCGCCACCATCGTGCGGGAGACCGCCACCACCCTCGCGTTCCGGGACATCGACCCCAAGGCCCCCACGCACGTGCTGGTGATCCCGAAGGAGCACTACGCGGACGTGGTGACCCTGGCCGAGGGCGACCCGGGGCTGGCCGGTGAGGTGCTCGCCACCGCCGCCGTGGTGGCCGAGGAGGAGGGGCTGACCACCGACGGCTTTCGGCTGATGTTCAACACCGGCCCGTGGGGCGGCCAGGAGGTCTTCCACGTGCACGCCCATCTGCTCGGCGGCGCCCCGCTCGGTCCGATGCTCTGCCGCTGAGACACTCCCTAGACTGCTCCCATGATCACGGTGCATGACCGGCTCGGCCGGATGGTGCGGCAGGCGCAGGCGCACGGTCGGATCCCGGCGGTCTCGGTCGCCCTGCACCGGGCCGACCGGCCGCTCTGGAGCTGCGCGGTCGGCGAAACCGGTAACGACACCTCGCTCGGCCCGGAGACGGTGTTCCGGATCGGCTCGGTGACGAAGACCTTCACCTCGCTGCTGGTCATGCAGTGCCGCGACGAGGGGATGCTCGACCTGGACGACCCGGTCGGGCGGCACCTCGACCTGCCGGCGCACGGCGAGCTGACGGTCCGCCGGCTGCTGTCGCACACCGCGGGCCTGCAACGCGAGCCGCACGGCGACGTCTGGGACAGCCTGCGCGCGCCCGACGTGGCCCAGCTCGTCGCCGACCTGGCCCAGGTGGAACGGGTGCTGCCCACCGGGCGGCGCTACCACTACTCCAACCTCGGGATGGCGCTGCTCGGCGAGCTGGTCGCCCGGCTGCGCGGCGGTACCTGGGCGGAGGTGCTGGCCGACCGGGTGCTGGCCCCGCTTGGGCTGACCGGCACCGGCCCGACGCCGGGGGAGCGGGCGGCGACCGGGTTCCTGGTCGACGCGTACTCCGACGAGGCGCACCGGGAACCGCCGACCGACTTCGGCGCGGTGGCCCCGGCCGCGCAGCTCTGGAGCACCGCCCCGGACATGGCCCGCTGGGCGGCCTTCCTGGCCGACCCGGCCGCTCTCGACCCGGCCGGCGCGGTGCTCACCCCGGCCACCCTGGAGGAGATGCGCTGGCCCCGCACCACCACCGACGAGACGCTCTGGGCGGCCGGCTTCGGGCTGGGCCTGATCCTGGTGCCGCAGCCGGGGCGGGTGATGCACGTGGGGCACGACGGCGCCATGCCCGGTTTCCTGGCCGCCGTCTACGGCCGGCGGGGCGGCGACGGCACCGCCGGCGCGATGGGCTGCGCCGTGCTCGGCTCCTCCGGCACCGGCGTGGAGGTGTTCGACCTGCCGCACCGGCTGCTCGCCGCGGCCGCCGAGCACGACCCGGCCGAGATCGAGCCGTGGCGGCCCGGCGCGCCCGCCCCGGACCACCTGCGCGGGATGCTCGGCCGCTGGTGGGGCGAGGGCTTCGAGTACGTCTTCTCCTGGCACGCCGGGACGCTGCGCGCCCGGGGTGCGGACGACCCGGCCGGCAAGCCGCCGGCGGTGTTCGCGCCGCTGCCGGAGCGGCCGGACGTGTTCCGGACCGTCGCCGGCCGGGAGGTCGGTGAGCTGCTCCGGCTGACCCGCGACGAGCGCGGCGCGGTGGTCCGGATGCACTGGGCGACCTACCGCCTCACCCGCCACCAGGAGACCTTTGACAGGTACGACTTCCGCACCGGTAGCTGATCTCCTACCGGCGGAAATGGGCGAGGTGCGGCCGGTGTTGACCCGATACGATGGGTGTAACGTCCGCACGCCGCGCCAGCAGGGCCCGGCGCCGAGATCGAGAGCAGGTGGCGTAGGGCCCGACGGCCCGATCTATGACCGGCACCCCACCTCCCGGCCCGCCCCGGGTGCAGACCAGGATCACGGTCCCCGAGCAGAAGATCATGGTCAATCTGCTCGGCGCGGGCGACGAGATCCTTCGACTCGTCGAACGCTCGGTCAACAGTGACGTCCACGTGCGGGGCAACGAGATCACCATCACCGGCGCGCCCGCGGACAACGCCCTCGCCGAGCGCCTCTTCAGCGAGCTGCTCGAACTCATCGAGAAAGGCGAGACCCTGACCACTGACGCCGTGCGGCGTACCGTCGGCATGCTCGAGCAGGGCAGCGCCGAGCGGCCCGCCGAAGTCCTGACGCTCAACATCCTCTCCCGGCGCGGGCGCACCATCCGTCCCAAGACGCTCGGGCAGAAGCGCTACGTCGACGCGATCGACGCGCACACCATCGTGTTCGGGATCGGCCCCGCCGGCACCGGCAAGACCTACCTGGCCATGGCGAAGGCCGTCCAGGCGCTCCAGGCCAAGCAGGTCAACCGGATCATCCTGACCCGGCCGGCGGTCGAGGCGGGGGAGCGGCTGGGCTTCCTGCCCGGCACCCTGAACGAGAAGATCGACCCCTACCTGCGGCCGCTCTACGACGCGCTGCACGACATGCTCGACCCGGAGTCCATCCCGAAGCTGATGGCCGCCGGCACCATCGAGGTGGCGCCGCTGGCCTACATGCGGGGTCGGACGCTCAACGACGCGTTCATCATCCTGGACGAGGCGCAGAACACCACGCCCGAGCAGATGAAGATGTTCCTCACCCGGCTCGGCTTCGGTTCCAAGATCGTGGTCACCGGTGACGTCACCCAGGTGGACCTTCCGGGCGGGACGACCAGCGGCCTGCGGGTGGTCCGGGAGATCCTGAGCAACGTCGAGGACGTGCACTTCGCCCAGCTCTCCAGCTCCGACGTGGTCCGCCACAAGCTGGTGGGCGAGATCGTCGACGCGTACGCCCGCTGGGACGCCGAGCGGGAGAACCAGCAGGCGCAGAGCGTGCACGCCGTGCCCGGGCGCACCGCCCAGGGCGGCCGGGCCGGCCGGCGCCGCTAACCACCAGAGGAAGACAGTTGTCCATCGAGATCGCCAACGAGTCGGGTGTCGAGGTCGACACCGACGCCGTGCTCGCCGTCGCCCGGCACGCCCTCGACGAGATGGGGGTCAACCCCCTCGCCGAGCTCTCCATCCTGCTGGTCGACATCGACTACATGTCCGAGCTGAACCACCGCTGGATGGGCGGCGACGGCCCGACCGACGTGCTCGCCTTCCCCATGGACGAGGGCAGCGTCGACCACGGCCCGGGGGAGAGCAGCCCGGCCGGCGGTGAGCCGGCCCTGCTCGGCGACATTGTGCTCTGCCCGGAGGTGGCGGCCAAGCAGGCGGCCACCGCCGGCCATTCGACCGCCGACGAGCTGCACCTGCTCACCGTGCACGGCGTGCTGCACCTGCTCGGGTACGACCACGCCGAGCCGGAGGAGGAGCGGGAGATGTTCGGTCTCCAGGCCCGCCTGCTGGCCAGCTGGCGGTCGACCCGGTCGAAATGATGGTCACCCTGGCGGCCGGCGCTCCCGCCGGACTGCCCGACGTCCAGCTCATCGTCTTCGCGGCGGGGTTGGTGGTGCTCGCCGGCCTCATCGCGATGACCGAGGCGGCGCTGGCCGCCGTGTCCCCGGCCCGGGCCGCCGAGCTGGCCCGCGACGGCGTACGCGGCGCGCGTACCCTCCAGGCGGTCGCCGCTGACGTGGTCCGCCACCTCAACCTGCTGCTCCTGGTCCGGTTGCTGGCCGAGCTGACCGCCACCACGCTGGTCGCGCTGGTGGCGGTGGACAGCTTCGGCGCCGGCTGGCGGGCCGCCCTGGTCACCGCCGGAGCGATGACCGTGGTCAGCTTCGTGGTGGTCGGCGTGGCGCCGCGCACCATCGGCCGGCAGCACGCGTACGCGGTGGGGCGGGTGGTCGCCCCGCTGGTGCGCTGGCTGGGCCGGGCGCTCAACCCGCTGGCCTCGCTGCTCATCCTGATCGGCAACGCGGTCACCCCGGGCAAGGGGTTCCGGGAGGGCCCGTTCGCCAGTCAGGTGGAGCTGCGCGAGGTGCTCGACCTGGCCGAGCAGCGCGGCGTGGTGGAGCACGGCGAACGCCAGATGATCCACTCGGTCTTCGCCCTCGGCGACACCATCGCCCGCGAGGTGATGGTGCCGCGTACCGAGATGGTGTGGATAGAGGAGCGCAAGACGCTCAGCCAGGCGCTGGCGCTCTTCCTGCGCTCCGGCTTCTCCCGCATCCCGGTGATCGGCGAGAGCGTGGACGACGTGCTCGGGGTGCTCTACCTCAAGGACCTGATCCGGCGGACCCAGGGCGGCGACCCGCGCACCGCGGAGCTCCCGGTGTCGGAGCTGATGCGTCCGGCGACCTTCGTGCCGGAGTCCAAGCCGGTCGACGACCTGCTCTCCGAGATGCAGGCGGCCCGCAACCACCTGGTCATCGTGGTCGACGAGTACGGCGGCACCGGCGGTCTGGTCACCATCGAGGACATCCTCGAGGAGATCGTCGGCGAGATCACCGACGAGTACGATGTCGAGCGCCCGCCGGTCGAGCGTTTGGCGGACGGGTCCGTGCGGGTGACCGCGCGGCTGCCCGTGGAGAACCTGGGCGAGCTGTTCGACACCGAGCTGCCCACCGACGAGGTCGAGACGGTCGGCGGCCTGCTCGCCCAGTCGCTGGGCCGGGTGCCGATCCCCGGGGCCGAGGCCGAGGTGGCCGGGCTGCGGCTGATCGCCGAGGGCACCACCGGTCGGCGCAACCGGATCGACAGCGTGCTGGTGAGCCGGGTCGAGCCGAGCGACGCACCCGAGAGCGCGGGGCGCGGCGAGTCCGCCGAGTCCCGCGGCAACCACAACCGTTCCGAGGAGAGGCAACCCGCCGATGCCTGAGTCACCCACCGTGCCGGCCGCCCGGCCCACCCCGTCCGACCCGGCCGAGCTGAGCCCCGAGGACGGCAAGCTGGTCGTCCTGGCCCGGGGCGCGCGTGGCCGGGTCGGCGCCGTGGAGGGCGCGGCGGTGCGGGACCAGGACGGCCGGACGTACGCGGCCGCCAGCGTGGCGCTGCCGTCGCTGACGCTGACCGCGCTCCAGCTCGCGGTCGCCTCGGCGGTGGCCGCCGGCGCCACCCGGCTGGAGGCCGCGGTGGTGGTCACCGAGGCCTCGACGCTGGACGGCGCGGGGCACGCCGCCGTCCGGGACCTCTCCGCCGACGCGCCGGTCCACGTGGCCGCGCCGGACGGCACCGTCCTGGGCACGGTGGTCGAGTGAGCGGCGTGCCGGACCCGGAGGAGCCGCGCCCGTACCGGGCCGGTTTCGCCTGTTTCGTCGGACGGCCGAACGCCGGCAAGTCGACGCTGACCAACGCGATCGTCGGCACCAAGATCGCGATCACCTCGAACAAGCCGCAGACCACCCGGCACGTCATCCGGGCGGTGCTGCACCGGCCGGAGTCGCAGCTCGTCCTGGTCGACACCCCCGGCCTGCACCGGCCCCGGACCCTGCTCGGCGAGCGGCTGAACGACCTGGTGCGGGAGACCTGGAGCGAGGTCGACGTGATCGGCCTCTGCATCCCGGCGAACGAGCCGATCGGCCGCGGCGACCGGTTCATCACCGGCGAGCTGGCCAGCCTGAAGGCGACCGTGCTGGCCGTGGTCACCAAGACCGACCTGGTGGACCGGAAGCGGCTGGCCGAGCAGCTCGTCGCGGTGAGCGAGCTGGCCGACTTCGCGGACGTGGTGCCGGTGAGCGCGGTCTCCGGGCACCAGGTGGACACGCTGGTCGACGTGATGACCGGCTACCTGCCCGAGTCGCCGCAGCTCTACCCGGACGACATGCTCACCGACGACCCGGAGCAGGTGCTGGTCGCGGAGCTGATCCGCGAGGCCGCCCTGGAGGGCGTCCGGGACGAGCTGCCGCACTCCATCGCCGTGGTGGTGGAGGAGATGATCCCGGAGGGCGGCAACCTCACCAAGATCTACGCCGACGTGTACGTCGAGCGGCCGAGCCAGAAGGCGATCGTGATCGGCCACCGGGGCAGCCGGCTCAAGGCGGTGGGCACCACCGCCCGCCGGCAGATCGAGGAGCTGCTCGGCACCCGGATCTACCTGGACCTGCACGTCCGGGTCGCCAAGGACTGGCAGCGCGATCCGAAGCAGCTGCGCAAGCTCGGTTTCTGACCGTACGTCCGCACCGCCGGCCCCGGATCCCGGGGCCGGCGGTCCGCGTTCCGGGGTCCGGACGGCTGGTCGGAATCAGCCAGCTTTATGGGAAGTTTCACTTTTGACCCCCGCCTGTGAACCGTTTCGTCGCGCCGGGTCGGAGGGTAGGGGAACGTGGAACCCGCCCCCGGACATAGATGCAGGCTGATGCGAAACCGATACCTTGACCTGCTCCGCTTCCTGGCCATCGTCCGAGTCGTCGTCTATCACGTGACGGGCTACGCCGCGCTCACGCTGGTGTTCCCGGCCATGTCGGTGATGTTCGCGCTCGCCGGCTCGCTGATGGCCGCCTCGCTGGACCGGACCGGGGTACCGGCGGTGCTGCGCCGGCTGCGTCGCCTGCTGCCGTCGCTCTGGGTGCTCGCCGCCATCTTCGTGCCGGCCATGCTGCTCACCGGGCTGCCGCTCACCCCGAAGGTGCTGCTCTGGCTCTTCCCGGTCAGCGACCCGCCGGCCAACTACTGGGGCGGCCTGGCCCTGAGCCCGATCTGGTACCTGCGGGACTACCTCTGGTTCGTGCTCGCCTCGCCGCTCGTCCTCTGGCTGTTCCGGCGGGCCCCGCTGCCCACCCTCCTCGCCCCGTACGCGCTGCTCGCGACGATCGAGTTCGGCATCTTCCCGGACGCCCCAACCGTGCTCCGCGAGTTCGGCCTGTACTTCGGCGCCTGGCTGCTCGGCTTCGCCCACCACGACGGCCTGCTGCGCCGGATGCGCAACCGGGTGCTGGTGCCCACCGCGCTGGTCCTCGGCGCCGCCGGCCTGTCCTGGATCTTCACCCACCCCGGCCCGCGCGGCTACGACCTGAACGACATCCACCTCGGCAACGCGCTCTGGTCCGCGGCGTTCATCCTGGTGGCGATCGGCCGGGCGCCGGCCGAGGCGGCCTGGGTCGACCGCAACCGGGTGCTGAGCCGGGCGGTCACCGTGCTGAACCGGCGCGCGCTCACCATCTACATGTGGCACATGCCCTTCGTGGTGGCGCTCACCCCGCTGGTCGGCCTGGTCGGCTGGTCGCCGCGCTACCCGCTCGGCCTCGCCATCCGGGTGGTGCTGGTGTTCGCGCTCGTCGGTGTGGTCACCCTGCTGGTCGGCTGGGTGGAGGACATGGCCGCCCGGCGTACCTCGGAACTGGTCCCCGGCCGGGCCCGGCGGACGCTGGCCGAGCGGGCGGCGGCCGCCCCCGCCAGCCCCGCCCCGGCCGGCGCCGAGACCGAGCTGGTCGCCGCCGGCGCGGGAGCCGCCCGTGCCGCCGCCCCCCACATCCCCGCCCCGCGCATCCCCGCCCCCGCCGACCACGCCCCCAGAGGGGCCTGATTCCGTGCCTCAGCGCGGATCTTGGGGCGGGTGGGTCAGCGCCGGATGATGGTGACGTTGCCGCTGGTGGTGGCCACATCCAGCAGCAGGGACGCGGTCGGGTCGTCGCGTACGCCGCCGAGGTCGGTGTCGCCGGACTGGGCGCTCGCGCGCACCTGGTACCGGTCCTCGGGCACGGCCAGGTCGATGTCGCCGCTGGCGGCCCGCAACCGCACCGGGGCCGGCTGGTCCAGCTCGACGGTGACGTTGCCCGAGGTGACCTCCGCGTCCACCGCCGCGACCAGCCGCCGCGCGTCCACGTTGCCGGAGGTGGCCCGCAGCCGGACCGCACCGGCGGCGTCGACCACCTCGATGTTGCCCGAGGTGGTCGCGGCGCGGACCTCGCCGCGCGCCCCGCTCACGCTGATGTCACCGGAGCGCAGGGTGTAGTCCACTGTGCCGACCTGCACCAGATCGACGTTGCCGGAGCTGCTCTCGCCGCGTACCGCGACGCCCTCGGGGGCGGTCACCTCGTAGGAGACGCTGCACCGGGGGCCGCAGTCGGTGTCGAGGACCAGCTCCTCGCCGCTGATCTCGTAGCGGGTGTCGGGCTGCGCGCCCTGGTAGCGGACGACCCGCTTGATCCGCACCTGCGGCGCGGTGCCGGAGGCGTGGACCGTGACGTCGCCGGAGCCACCGGGGCGGACCGTGATCCGGGTGATCTTCACGGCCTCGGTGTTGTCGTAGTCGAGCCGGCGGAACGACAGGGTGTCACACCCGGCGAGGAGGATCAGGGTGGTTGCCGCGCCGACGGCGACGGCGCTCCGGTGTGCAGCCTTGGGGTGTGCAGCCATGGTGAGCACCGTAGGACCGGTCGGCCCGGCCGCACATCGGGGTTTGTCCGTTGGTCCACCCCGAACCGACCCTGAGATCGCACCCCGAGGGAGAATGACCGAGTGGCCGGATACCGCCGACAGCTCTACCGCGACGACGCGGTGGTGCTGCGCGTGCAGAAGCTGGGCGAGTCCGACCGGATCATCACCCTGCTCACCCGCCGGCACGGCCGGCTGCGCGCGGTGGCCCGCGGCGTACGGCGCACCACCAGCAAGTTCGGCGCCCGGCTGGAGCCGTTCGGGCACGTCGACCTCCAGCTCGCCGGCGACCCCAAGGGCAACCACGGCAGCTCGCTGCACACCATCAGCCAGGTCGAGGGGATCGACCTCTACGGCAAGCGGTTCCTCGGCGACTACCCCCGCTACACGGCGGCCAGCGCGATCGCCGAGACCGCCGAGCGGCTCACCCCGATCGAGCGGGAGCCCTCGCTGCGGCTGTTCCAGCTCACCCTCGGCGCGTTGCGCTCGCTGGCCCGCGGCGATCACGCCACCACGCTGGTGCTCGACGCCTACCTGCTGCGCGGGATGGCGTTCGCCGGCTGGGCGCCGGCGCTGACCGCGTGCGCGGTCTGCGGCACCCCGGGAAAGCACCGGGCGTTCTCCGTGCCGGCGGGCGGCGCGGTCTGCCCGGACTGCCGCCCGCCCGGCGCGGCCCACCCCGCCCCGGCCACCATCGACCTGATGTCCGCGCTCACCACCGGCAACTGGGCGTATGCCGACGCCACCGAGACCGGCGTACGCCGGGAGTGCAGTGGCCTGGTCGCGGCGCACCTCCAGTGGCACCTGGAACGCGCGCTACGCTCGCTGCCGCTGGTCGACCGGGGTGCCCCGGCGTCCGGCGCGGTCCCGCCGCCCGGCGGCGCGGGGCCGGGTGTGGTCCCGCCGCGCACCGGCGCCGGGCCCGCCGCCGCTGGTGTGAACAGGGAGATGACCGAGTGATCCGATCGATGAGGGCCGGCCGGCGCGAGCCGGTGCCACCGACCCCGCACCCCTCCGGCGCCCGGCCGCCGGCGCTGCCGTCCGACGCGTTGCCGAAGCACATCGCCGTGGTGATGGACGGCAACGGCCGCTGGGCCAAGGAGCGCGGGCTGCCCCGCACCAAGGGTCACGAGCAGGGCGAGCACAGCCTCTTCGACACCATCGAGGGCGCCATCGAGATGGGCATCCCCTACCTGTCGGCGTACGCCTTCTCCACCGAGAACTGGCGCCGCTCGCCGGACGAGGTCCGCTTCCTGATGGGCTTCAACCGGGACGTCATCCGGCGCCGCCGCGACCAGCTCGTCGACCTGGGCGTCCGGGTGGTCTGGTCGGGCCGGGCCGGGCGGCTCTGGAAGAGCGTCATCGCCGAGCTGCAGACCGCCGAGGAGATGTCCCGCGGCAACTCGACGCTGACCCTCCAGTTCTGCGTCAACTACGGCGGCCAGGCGGAGATCGCCGACGCCGCCGCCGCGATCGCCCGCGACGCGGCGGCCGGCCGGATCGACCCGGGCAAGGTCACCGAGAAGACCATCGCGAAGTACCTCTACCACCCGGAGGTCCCTCCGGTGGACCTCTTCCTGCGCCCCTCCGGTGAGCAGCGCACCTCCAACTTCCTGCTCTGGCAGACCGCCTACGCGGAGCTGGTCTTCCTCGACACCCTCTGGCCGGACTTCGACCGCCGCCACCTCTGGTACGCCTGCGAGCTCTACGCCCAGCGGGACCGCCGGTTCGGCGGCGCGCTGCCCAACCCGGTGGCCCCCGAAGTCTGAGGTCAGGCTTACCGAAGCGATGTGCTGGGTACGAATACGGACAGCAGACGATCGCGGAGGTGAACCCACATGATTCAGAAGCGGATCGCGCAGTGGGCGGTCATGGCGGTCGCCGTGCCGCTGGCGGCGGCCGGCGCGCGCCGGCTCAGCCACACCCTGGAGGCCCGTCGCGGCCCGACCGGGGTCAGCCGACTGCTCACCAAGGGCGCCGACATGCTCCGGCCGCAGAAGGCGAAGCGCCGTCGGTTCTGGTGACGCGACGGCCCGCCGCAGCGTCGCGGTGGACCGTTCCGCGGGCGCCCCGCATCCGGCTTTTCGGCCGGGGGCGGGGCGCCCGCGCGTACGATCGGGCGCAGGGCGCGCCGCCGGGACGCGCCCGCCACGGGGGTGGAGGAATGCACGATCTCCGGTACAAGATGATCATGGCGTTGAACGCGGCCGACCTGGGCGACCCGATCTGCGAACAGGTCGCCGAGATCTGCGCGGAGATCGCCGAGCAGCACTGCGCCGAGCTCGGGCACCAGCCCGCGGTGCGCTCCGGCGAGATCGCCGAGCTGGGGGCCACCGGCGAGCCGGCGCTGACCTGGGCCCCCGTTGAGACCGGGCAGCGTGCCTGGTGACGGGGGTCGCCCCCGCTCCGGCGGTGGACGTCCGCCGGTCCGCGGACCGATTTCACACCCGGCTCTCCTGGCTCGATTCGAAGCACTCCTTCTCGTTCTCCCGGCACTATGACCCGGCCAACGTTCATCACGGCCTGCTGCTGGTCAACAACGACGACGTGGTGCACCCGGGCACCGGCTTCGAGACCCATCCGCACGTCGACATGGAGATCGTCACCTGGGTGCTGCGCGGCTCGCTGGTGCACCAGGACTCGACCGGCCACTCCGGCGTGATCTATCCCGGGCTGGCCCAGCGGATGAGCGCCGGCACGGGCATCCTGCACTCGGAGAAGAACGACTCCTGGCGGCTGGAGGGTAGCGCCCCGCACAGCGATCCGGTCCACTTCGTCCAGATGTGGGTGCTCCCCGACGAGGAGGGTGTCGACCCCGGCTACGAGCAGCTGGAGATCGGCGATGAGCTGCTGCGCGGCGGACTCGTCCCGGTCGCGTCCGGCATGGACCGGTACGACGGCGCCTCCGCCATCCGGATCCGCAACCGGTACGCCACCCTGCACGCCGCCCGGCTCGCCCCCGGCGACGAGGTGAACCTTCCCGACGCGCCCTTCCTGCACCTCTACGTACCCAGCGGAGCGGTGAGCCTCGAGGGGCACGGGCGGCTCGGCGAGGGGGACGCGGCCCGGATCACCATGACCGGTGGCCAACGGGTGTCCGCCAGCGAGCCGGCGGAGATCCTGGTCTGGGAGATGCATGCCACCCTCGCCTGATGTCGCCGCGACGGCACGCTGAGCCGATGTCCGGCCAGCGTCGCAGGCCCGTCGGGCGGCTGCGCCTCACGCCTCCACTTCGGAGCGGTCGCCCGCCCACAACGTGTGGAACGACCCCTCTCGGTCCACCCGCCGGTAGGTGTGCGCCCCGAAGTCGTCCCGGAGGCCCTGGATCAGCGCGGCCGGCAGCCGCTCCGCGCGCAGGCCGTCGAAGAAGGCCAGCGACGACGAGAAGGCCGGGGCCGGCACGCCCGCCCGGGCCGCGTCGGCCACCACCCGCCGCCAGGCCGGCACCCCGGCGTTGACCCGGTCGGCGAACCACGGGGCCACCAGCAGCGTGGGCAGCTCCGGCTCGGCGTCGTACGCCTCCCGGATCCGGTCCAGGAAGCGGGCCCGGATGATGCAGCCGCCCCGCCAGATGGTAGCGGTGCCGCCCAGGTCGATGTCCCACTCGTACTCCCGGCTGCCGGCCCGGATGTGGTCGAAGCCCTGCGCGTACGCGACGATCTTGCTGGCCAGCAGCGCGCGCCGGACGTCCTCGACGAAGGTCTCCCGGTCGTCGACCTGCCACTTCTCGCCCGCGTCGGGGAAGGCGCGGCGGGCGGCCGCCCGCTGGTCGGCGTGCCCGGACAGCGACCGGGCGAAGGTGGCCTCGGCAATGCCGGTGATCGGGATGCCCAGGTCGAGCGCGCTCTGCACGGTCCACCGGCCGGTGCCCTTCTGCTCGGCCTGGTCGAGCACGACGTCTACGAAGGGGCGGCCGGTCGCCGCGTCGGTGTGCGCCAGCACGTCGGCGGTGATCTCGATGAGGAAGGACTCCAGCTCGCCGCCGTTCCACTCCCGGAAGATCTCCGCGAGCTCCGCCGGGCTCGCCGACAAGCCGGCCCGCAGCAGGTCGTACGCCTCGGCGATGAGCTGCATGTCGGCGTACTCGATGCCGTTGTGGACCATCTTCACGAAGTGGCCGGCGCCGTCCGGGCCGATGTGCCGGCAGCACGGGACGCCGTCCACCTGCGCCGCGATCTTTTCGAAGATCGGGCCGAGCTTCCGGTAGGACTCGGCCGAGCCGCCCGGCATGATGCTCGGGCCGTGCAGCGCGCCCTCCTCGCCGCCGGAGACGCCGGTGCCGACGAAGTGCAGCCCGTGCCCGCGCAGCGCCTCCTCCCGGCGGCGGGTGTCGGCGAAGTGCGCGTTGCCGCAGTCGACCACGATGTCCCCCGCCTCCAGCAGCGGAACCAGTTCGTCGATCACCGCGTCGGTGGGGGCACCCGCCTTCACCATGACGATCACCGCGCGGGGCCGCTCCAGCGAGGCGACGAAGTCCGCGAGGGACTCCGACGGCACGAAGGCGCCCTCGTCGCCGTGCTCGGCCATTAGGCGGCGGGTGCGTTCGGGCGAGCGGTTGTGCAGCGCCACGGTGAAGCCGTTGCGGGCCAGGTTCCGGGCCAGGTTGCGGCCCATCACCGCCAGCCCGGTGACCCCGATCTGCGCCGTCGCCTGCTCTGCCATGCGTACCGCCACCTCTCCTCGGGCTGCCCGTGCTGCGACCGTATCGCGGCCGGTGCGGGGCCGGGCCCGGACGTCGACGCCGGGTGAGGCTGCGGTGGCGGCGTGTCCTCAGCCCTCCGCGAGGCGGGCCTCGACGTGGGCGACCTTCGCGGTCATGGCGTCGGTGACCCCGGGACGGAGGTCGGCCTTGAGCACCAGGCTGACCCGGGGCGCCTGCGCGGCGACCGTGTCCACCGCCCGCTTCACCACGGCCATCACCTCGTCCCAGTCGCCTTCGACGGTGGTGAACATGGCGTCGGTCCGGTTGGGCAGGCCGGACTCGCGGACCACCCGGACGGCGTCGGTGACCAGGTCGCCGACGGACTCACCCACGCCGAGCGGGGTGATCGAGAACGCGATCAGCATGCCGCCGATCGTGCCAGTAATTCGGCTGCGGGTGGCGGCGGCGATGGGTTAGCGTGCCGGTATGCGTAACTGACGCCCCTCTTCCGAGCCCCGGTCCGCCGCCCTTCGCGCTGCGGACCCGTCCGCTCCGGGCGTCCGCATCCTCCGCCGCCGTCATCGCGTCGTCTCTCCTGATCGGACCGCCCAGGGCCTGCCCGCTCGCCGCGCCACCCGGCGCCCAGACAGTCAGGAGGCAGCGTATGCCCGCCAAGCGCAATCCGAAGAAGTCCCGCAAGGTCTCGTCGACGCCGGCCCTGGTGGACGTCACCCCACCGGACCTCGACATGGTCCCGCCGGTCACCGTGCCGGCGTCGACCCGGCCGGCGGCGACGCCCGCCGCGCCACCGAAGGCCGGCCCGCCGCCGACCGGCCAGGACGCCCGCTTCGCCGGGCGCGGCCAGCGTGCCGGCCAGACCCGCCGGTACGCCTTCCGTCGCAGCTGACCGGGCCGGTCCGTCCGGCTCGGCAGTCGACCAGCCTCGGGTGCGGTTGTGGCAGCTCCGGCCACCACAGCCGCACCCGGAGCGGGTGACCCCGGGGTCAGGCGTGGGCGGTCGCCGGCGCGGCCGTCTCGACCGGCGTGGCGACCGATCGCTCGACGCCGAGCGCCAGGCCGGCGAACCCGGCGACCATCAGCACGCTCACCGCGACCTTGACCGGGACCCCCTCGGTGGTCAGGTCCAGCACCTGGCCGGCGGTGAGGACCAGCGGGACCCAGAGCGCCACCAGCCGGGCCCGCCAGGCGCCGAAGGCGAGCACCAGGAGGCCGACCAGCCAGCCGAGCAGCCACGCCGCGAACGAGGCCAGCACGAACGGGTCACCGTCGAGGGCGTTCGTCACCGGCCGCGCCGCGTCGGCGTCGACCCCGCCGGCGGCCAGCGCCCCGAAGAAGGCGTTGTACTGCCAGAGGTGGACGGCGGAGAAGTAGAGCCCGAGCAGCGCCGTGGCCCCGCCGACGGTGGCCGCCACCGGCTTCCGTCCGCCCAGCACGGCGGCCAGCCCGAGGGTCGCCGGCAGCAGCACCAGGTGGGCCAGGGCGAACAGGACGGTCTCCACCCGCCACGCACCGAGGTTGCCGGCGGCCACCGCCACGTTGCCGGCGCTCTCCGACACCTCGTCGGGGAACATCACCCAGTAGAAGGCGTTCGCCACGCCGTACAGCAGGCCGCCTGCGAGCAGGGCGACCGCCGTGGGCCGCCGGCCCCACTGCCGTCCGGTCCGGTCATCCATCTGAATCTCCCTCCGAGAAGCTGTGCGAGGGACGCTAGGAGGCCGGACGGGCCAGGTCGTCGGCCGCGAAGTTGATCCCCGGGTGGAGCGCCGGCCGCCGTCGCTACACCCGTGGGTGGACGCGGAACTCCGCCCGCCGTGGATACCCTGCCGGCATGTCAGCCGTCCTCCGCCTGCGGGCCCGGTGGCGCGAGGTGGCCACCACGCTCGCCGGTGCCGCGCTGCTCGCGTTCGGTCTGGCCGAGCTCTACGTCCCGCTGGCCGGCTACGTGGCGGGGCAGGGGCCCGACCTGGCCGCGCTCTCCACCGGCTGGCTCGCCGTGCTCACCGTGCTGCTGGTGGGCTACGTCCTCGCGGTGGCCGGCTGCACGGCGTACCCGCGGGCGGCCGCCGTCCTCGCCGGTGTCTGCTTCACCGCGCAGAGCTTCACGCCCGTGCTGCCGGAGTGGCCGGTCGTGCCGCTGCTGGCGCTGCTCGCCGCCGGCTTCGGCTGTGTCGCTGTGGGCGGCCGGGCCGCGCCGGCGGTCGCCGTGGTCGGTTACCTCGTGCCGCTCGGGATCGAGAACGCCATGGCCGGTGATTCCGACTGGGCGTTCATCCTGTTCGTCGGGCTGGCCGTGTTCGGCCCCGGGTACGCGGTGCGGATGCGGCGGGCCCAGGCGCAGCGGCTGGTCGCGCTGGCCGCCGAGCGCGAGGCGGCCGCCCGGACGGACGAGCGGCTGCGGGTGGCCCGGGAGCTGCACGACATCGTCTCCCACGGGGTCTCGGTGATGGTGCTGCAGGCGGCCGCGGCGCAGGCCGTGCTCGACTCGGACGCCGGTCAGGCCCGCGCGTCACTCGACGCCGTGCAGGACGTCGGCCGCGAGGTGGTCACCGAGCTGCGCCGGCTGCTCGTCATCCTCCGCGGCGCGGAGGCGGCCCCGGAGGGGCTGCCGTCGCTGCGCCGGATCGACGCGTTGACCGCCGGGGTACGCCTCGCCGGCGGCCGGGTCGAGGTGACCGTCACGGGTGACCTCGGCACGATCCCCGCCGCCGCCGACGTCAGCGGGTACCGCATCCTCCAAGAGGCGCTGACTAACGTCGCCCGGCACGCGCCGGGCTCGACCGCCCGCGTCTCGATCGAGGTGGCCGGCGACGCCGTCCGGCTGGCGGTCGTGGACGACGGGGCGCGGCCGGCGCGGCGGAGCACCGGCACCGGTCACGGGCTGACCGGCATCCGGGAGCGGGCGGAGCTCTTCGGCGGCACCGTCACCGCGGGTCCGCTGCCGCCGGGTGGCTTCGCGGTACGGGTCGAGCTGCCCTTCGACGCCGAGGCGTCGACGGCCCTGCTCGCCCCGACCGGGGGCGGCCGGTGACCCGGGTCCTGATCGCCGACGACGAGGCGCTGGTGCGCGGCGGCCTCCGCCTGATCCTCACGGCACAGCCCGACATCGAGGTGGTCGCCGACGCGGCCGACGGCGCGGAGGCGGTGCTGCTCGCGAGCCGGTTCGTGCCGGACGTGGTGCTGATGGACATCCACATGGCACCGCTGGACGGGATCGCCGCGACCGAGCGGATCCTGGCCGCGCGGAGCGAGACCCGCATCATCATGCTGACCACCTTCGACCTCGACGAGTACGTCTACCGGGCGCTGCGCGCCGGCGCCTCCGGCTTCATGCTCAAGACCACCCCGCCCAGGGAACTGGCCGACGCGGTACGCACGGCGGCCCGGGGCGACGCCCTGCTCTCCCCGTCGATCACCCGTCGGCTGATCGACCACTACACCGCGACGGCCACGGTCGCCGGCAATCCGGGCCTGATGGAGCTGACCGCCCGGGAGACCGAGGTGTTGCGGATGATGGCGCTCGGCCTGTCCAACCGGGAGATCGCCGGCCGGCTCTTCGTCGGGGAGGCCACCGTGAAGACGCACGTGAACCGCATCTTCGCCAAGCTCGGGGTGCGGGACCGGGTGCAGGCGGTCGTGCTGGCGTTCCAGAGCGGGGTGGCCCGGCTCGGGCGGTAGCGGGCGGCGTCAGCCGATGAGCGGGCGGAAGGTGCCCAGCACCACGCTGACCGTCAGCGCCGCCCCCGCCAGCGCCACCGCACCGCCGACCAGCAGCGCGTCCGCCCGGTCGAAGCGCTGCCGCCGGGCGACCGTACGCGGGGTGCCGGCGTCGAAGCCGCGGGCGTCCATCGCCACGGCCAGCCGGGTGCCCCGCCGGATCGCCCCGACCAGCAGGGCGAACGCCGTGGAGACGAAGAGCCGCAGCCGGACCAGCGGGTTGCGGCCGGCGTCCACGCCCCGGGCCCGCCGGGCCATGCTGATCATCCGCCACTCCTGTTCGAGGAGCGGCACCAGCCGGAACGCGGCCAGCGCGCCGATGGCGAACCGGGCCGACGCCTTCGCGTTCTGGATCAGCGCGTCGGCTAGGTCGGTGGCGTCGGTGGTGGCGAAGACGATGATCCCGGGCAGTGCCACCGCGAGCATGCGCAGCACCAGGCCCAGCGCGGTGACCAGCACTCCCTGGGTGATCAGGACCGGGCCGGCCTCGACCAGCACCGGGCCGGACCGGTCGGCGGCGAAGAGCACCAGGGTGACCAGGATGCCGCCGGCGCCGGCCAGCAACGGCCAGGCCCGCCGGGCCAGCACCCGGTAACGGACGCCGAACAGCGGCAGCACGGCCAGTTCGACCGCGATGGCGATGGCCGGGGCCACCGGGTCCAGGGTGGCGATGAGGATGAACGAGAAGAGCAGCGCCGCGGCCAGCTTCGCGACCGGGTTGCGCCGAGCCAGCGGCGCCCCGGACCCGGCGACCGGCTCCACCGCGATCATGCCCGCTCCAGGGTGACCGTGCGATCCGCGAGGGCCGCGACGAAGTCCGGGTCGTGGGTGACCGTGACGACGCCGTGGCCGGCGTCGCGCAGCTCGGCGAAGAGGTCGACCAGCTCCAGCCAGGTCCGCCGGTCCTGCCCGAAGGTGGGTTCGTCGCAGATCAGCAGGCGGGGCGCGGTGGCCAGGGCGGTCGCCACGCTCAGCCGCCGCGCCTCGCCGCCGGAGAGGGTGTACGGGTTGGCCCCGGCCAGCCGGGCCAGGCCGAGCCGGTCCAGGAGCCGGTCGACGGTGGCGCGGACCGCCGGCTCCGGCTGGCCGGTCCGGCGCGGGCCGAGCGCCAGTTCGTCGCGGACGGCGCCGGTGACGAACTGGTGCTCCGGGTCCTGGAAGACCGAGCCGATCCGCCGGGCCAGGGCCGGCGCCCGCCAGCGGTGCGGGGGAGTGCGGGCGTCCCGGCCGGCCAGCGCCTCGGTGGCGGTCACCGTGCCGGTGCCCGGGCGGAGCAGGCCGCCGAGGAGCAGCGCCAGGGTGGACTTGCCGGCGCCGTTCGGGCCGAGGACGGCGAGCGCTTCCCCGGCGCGTACCTGAAGGTCGGTGGGGGCCAGCCGGGGCGGCAGGCCGAGCCGGTCGGCGGTGAGCAGCCGGTCGCCGGGCGGCGCGGCGGCGTGCCGCGGCGGCACGGTGCGGCCGGGCACCCAGACGCCGGCCGCGGCGAGCGCTTCGCCGTGCACGGCGAAGACCGCCTCCGGCGGCCCGTCGGCCCGCACCCCGCCGCCGGCCTCGAGCACGACCACCCGGTCCACCAGCGGCAACGCCTCGGCCACCCGGTGCTCGACCAGGATCAGGGTGGTGTCGGCGTCGAGGGCGTCCGCGACGGCCCGACGGATCAGGGTGGCGCCGGCCGGGTCGAGGTTGGCGGTGGGCTCGTCGAGCAGCAGCAGCCCCGGGCGCAGGGCGAGCGCCCCGGCCAGCGCGAGGCGCTGCTGCTCGCCGCCGGAGAGCGCCGCGGTGGGCCGGTCCCGGTGGTAGGGGAAGCCGACCCGGCGCAGCGCCTCGTCCACCCGTGGCCAGATCTCCTCGGCGGGTACGCCCCGGTTCTCCAGCCCGAACGCGACGTCGTCGCCGCAGCGGGCCATCACCAGCTGGCTCTCCGGGTCCTGGAAGAGGATGCCGACCCGTTCCCGGGCCTTGCGCGGGTCGAGCCCGTCGATCTCGACGGTGCCCTCCTGCTCGCCGGAGTCCTCCGGCAGCAGGCCCGCGAGCGCCGCCAGCAGCGTGCTCTTTCCGGCCCCCGAGGGCCCGAGCAGCAACACCCGCTCGCCCGGCTCGACGCGCAGGTCCACCCCGCGCACCGCCCAGCCCTTCCGCCCGGCGTGCCGCCAGCCGAACCCGCGCAACTGCACCGCGCTCACCGCGCCACCCCCTTCCGTCCGTTGATCATGAAGTTGGCGGCAGTTTCAGAGGTCCACATCACCGTCAACCTCATGATCAACAGGACGAGCGTGGTGGTGGTCAGACCGTGGCGCGCTCGCGGCCGGCGGGGAAGCGGTCGAGGACACCCGTGTCGGCCAGGGCACGGGTGAGGGCGACGCTGCCCAGGCCGGCGATGACCGTGGCGCTGACGATGGTCAGCAGGGCGTACGGGATGCGGTAGCTGACCAGGTCGGTGGCCTTGTTCCAGTAGACGAAGTCGAAGATCGCGGCGGTCAGGCCGGTGAGCGCGCCGGCCAGCAGGGCGGCCGGCAGCCGGTAGGAGCGGTAGCGGAACGCGGCGAAGGCCAGCTCGGCGCCGACGCCCTGCATCAGCCCCTGGACGATGACGATGCCGCCCCACTGGCTGCCCAGCAGCGCGGAGACGATCGCCGCCACCAGCTCGCAGTAGAGCGAGGCGCCGGGCTTGCGGATGACCAGGCCGCCGAGGACGGCCGGCACCAGCCAGACGCCGTAGATGAGGGTCTGCGCCGGCGGGAAGAAGGCGAAGGCGGCGTCGGTGGCGCCCCAGACCAGGCCCCAGGCCCAGAAGATGACGCCGAAGGCGACCGCGATCACCGAGGCGACCACGATGTCGATGGTGCGCCAGCGGTTGTTGTTGTCCATTGGTGAACTCCCAGTTCTGCAGGGCGAACCAGGAGAAGACGCACGCCGCGTCCGGATCACCGGACGGCGGCGCGGCTGGAGGTCGACCGAACTCCCTGCGCTGGCATTACCCAGATCAGGTTCGAGGGTCTGCGGGCACCGGCCCGCACTCTCAGCGCTGTGCGCTCCCCTGTCGGATGTGAAGTTGTCTCTGTCAGACGCTAACACCAGGTCACCCATCCGGGGGAGGGGGTATGCCCCCGGTGCCCGGACCGTCGGCCCCGACGCGGGGTCGCCCGGCTGGGTAGGCTGCCGATCATGCGGGTCGACGCGCGAGGTCTGACGTTCGAGGTACGCACCGGCGGCCCGGAGGGCGGCGAGCCCGTCCTGCTGCTGCACGGATTCCCGCAGCACGGCGGCGAGTGGGACGACGTGGTGCCCGCGCTGCACGCCGCCGGCCTGCGCACGTACGCCCTGGACCAGCGGGGCTACTCGCCGGGCGCGCGGCCGACGGCGGTCGAGGCGTACCGGATCCCGGAGCTGGTGGCGGACGCCGCCGCCGTGCTCGACGGGCTCGGGGTGACCTCCGCGCACCTGGTCGGCCATGACTGGGGCGCGATCGTGGCGTGGGGCCTCGCCGCGGCCCACCCGGAGCGGGTCCGGACGCTCACCGCGGTCTCGGTGCCGCACCCGGCGGCGATGGGCCACGCGCTGGCCACCGACCCGCAGCAGAAGGCCCGCTCCTCCTACATCGCGCTGTTCCGCAGGCCGGGCAAGGCGGAGAAGGTGCTGCTGGCGTTGCGTGCCGCCACCCTGCGCCGGATGCTCGGCGGGGTCGGCGACGCCGCGCGGGTGGCCCGGTACGCCGACCCGATGCGCGAGCCGGGCACGCTGACCGCCGCGCTGAACTGGTACCGGGCCATGTCGGGGGCGGACATGAAGGCCGTCGGGCCGGTGGCCGTGCCGACCACCTTCGTCTGGAGCGACCGGGACATCGCGATCGGCCGGACCGCCGCCGAGGCGTGCGCCACCCATGTCGTCGGCGACTACCGCTTCGTCGAGCTCAGCGGCGTCACCCACTGGATCCCCGACGAGGCGCCCGGTCCGCTGGCCGAGGCGATCCTCGCCCGGGTGGCCGGGTGATCGCCGCGGTGCGGCTCGGGCCGGTCGGCGCCGGGACCGGGCGGTTGATGAGGCAGCGGGCGGCGGTCGACTTCGCGGTGGACTGGCTGGCCCGGAACCGACGGACGGAGGCAGCATGACGGTGAGCGCTGAGGCGTACCTGGCGGTGGTGACCGAGACGATCGGGCGGGTGGCCGCCGGGCAGCGGGACAACGTGGGCCGGGCGGCCGACCTGCTCGCCGAGTCGCTGCGCGCCGGCGGCGTCGTCCACGCGTTCGGCACCGGGCACTCGGAGGCCCTCGCCATGGAGATCGCCGGCCGGGCCGGCGGGCTGGTCCCGACCAACCGGATCGCCCTGCGCGACCTGGTGCTGTACGGCGGTGAGCCGGCCGACGTGCTCGGTCCCAAACTGGAACGCGAGCCCGCCGTGGCGCACCGCCTCTACGAGCTGGCCCCGGTCCGGCCGCAGGACGTCTTCGTGCTCGCCTCCAACTCCGGGGTGAACGGCGCCATGGTGGAGTTCGCGGCCATCGTCAAGGAGCGGGGGCACGGCCTGGTGGCGATCACGTCGGCGGCGCACTCCGCCCGGATGACCTCGCGCCACCCGTCCGGGCGCAAGCTGGCCGACTTCGCCGACGTGGTGCTGGACAACGGTGCCCCGTACGGCGACGCCACCCTGCCGCTGCCCGCCGGGGGCGCGGTCGGCGCGGTCTCGTCGATCACGGCGGCGCTGCTGGCGCAGCAGATCGTGGCGGAGGTGGTGGCCCGGCTGCTGGCGGCGGGGGAGCGGCCCCCGGTCTACCTGTCGGCCAACATCACCGGTGGCGACGAGCACAACGCGGAGCTGGAGGCCCGGTACGCCGGCCGGATCCGCCGGGGAGCGTGAGCGCGAGGAGCGAGCCGGGTTTGCGAGCCCCGCAGTCGCGAACGAAGGGCGGCACCGGGAACCGGTTTCCCGGAAAGCCGGACCGGGCACAAGCGTTGCTGCCGACGGGTGACCCCCGCCGGCAGTAGCGTCTTCCGGGGGGGTACTGCGTGTCCAGGGAAACCGAGAAGCAGCGCTGGCAGCGCAACTTCGCCGACCTGCTCCAGGAGCTGCGGGTGGCGCAGACCGGCGTGCAGATCCTCTTCGCGTTCCTGCTCACGCTGCCGTTCAGCAACGGCTTCACCCGGACCACGCCCTTTCAGAAGGACGTCTACATCGTCGCCCTGCTCTCCGCCGCCGCGGCCACCGCGATGATCATCTCGCCGGTGGCCTTCCACCGGGCGCTGTTCCGGCAGGGCCGAAAGCCGGAGCTGGTCCGCTTCGCCCACCACATGGCCACCGGCGGGCTCGCCGTCATGCTGATCTCGATGGTCAGCGCGGTCCTGCTCATCACGGACTTCGTGCTCAGCCGGCCGCTCGCCGTCGTGCTCTCCGCGGCCACCGCGCTCTGGTTCCTGACGTTCTGGCTGATCCTGCCGTTCGGTCGCCGCAACTGGGGTGAGGACGACATCGACGACGAGGACGACGATCCCGCGGTGCTGCCCGGCGACTGACCACCCCGGAACCGCCAAATCGGACGTGCGCGGAACGCTACCCCTGGGTAACACCCGGGGGTAACGTCGTTTTCGTCGCACGTCGACGCAGCCGGACCGAGGTCTCCAGGAGGCAGCCGTGACCACGACACAGAACAGCCGTCCCGACCCCGCGAACGTGCCCGGCGCGGGCGGCCCCACCGGTCGGGTGGCCCCGATCGACGACGCCCCGCGGCCCGGCAGCGCCGCCGCCGTCGACGCGGCCGGCGGGGTCGGGCCGCTGCCCACCGAGGCCGGCCAGGTCTCCGAGAAGGAGGCCCGCCAGGTCGCCGAGGCGGCCCGCGAGGCGGCCTGGGACCGGCCCAGTTTCGGCAAGGAACTCTTCCTCGGCCGGTTCCGGCTGGACCTGATCAACCCGTGGCCGCGGTCCGACCCCGCCGACGTCGCGCGGGCGGAGGAGTTCCTCGGCGCGTTCGGGGCGTACCTGGACGCCGAAGTGGACGGCGCGGCCATCGAGCGCGACGCGCGGATCCCCGACGAGGTCTTCCACGGGCTGTCCCGGCTCGGCGCGTTCGGCATGAAGATCGACCGCAAGTACGGCGGCCTCGGGCTGAGCAACCTGCACTACTGCCGGGCGCTGATGCGGGCCGGCTCGGTCAACCCGGCGATCGGCGCGCTGCTCTCCGCGCACCAGTCGATCGGCGTGCCGCAGCCGCTCAAGATGTTCGGCACGCCGGAGCAGAAGCAGCGGTTCCTGCCCCGGCTGGCCGCCGGCGAGGTCTCCGCGTTCCTGCTCACCGAGCCCGACGTCGGCTCCGACCCGGCGCGGCTCGCCACCACCGCCGAGCCCACCGCCGACGGCACCGGCTACCAGCTCAACGGGGTGAAGCTCTGGGCCACCAACGGCACCGTCGCCACCCTGCTGGTGGTGATGGCCCGGGTGCCGGCGGCCGAGGGGCGGCGCGGCGGGATCACCGCCTTCGTGGTGGAGGGTGACAGCGAGGGCATCACCATCGAGCGGCGCAACGCCTTCATCGGCCTGCGCGGCTTGGAGAACAGCCTCACCCGGTTCCACGACGTCTTCGTGCCGAAGGAGAACGTGATCGGCGGCGAGGGGAAGGGCCTGAAGATCGCCCTGACCACGCTGAACACCGGTCGGCTCTCGCTGCCGGCCATGTGTGTCGGCGCCGGCAAGTGGTCGCTGAACGTGGCCCGGGAGTGGGCCGCCGACCGGGTCCAGTGGGGACGGCCGGTGGGCGAGCACGAGGCGGTCGCCAAGAAGCTGGCCTTCATCGCCGCCACCACGTACGGCATGGAGAGCATGCTCGACCTCTGCTGCCTGCTCGCCGACGACGACCGCAACGACATCCGGATCGAGGCCGCGCTGGTGAAGCTCTACGCCAGCGAGATGGCCTGGAAGATCGCCGACGAGCTGATCCAGATCCGGGGCGGGCGCGGCTACGAGACGGCCGACTCGCTGGCGGCCCGGGGCGAGCGGCCGGCCGCCGCCGAGCAGATCCTGCGCGACCTGCGGATCAACCGGATCTTCGAGGGCTCCACCGAGATCATGCACCTGCTGATCGCCCGGGAGGCGGTCGACGCGCACCTCTCGGTGGCCGGCGACATCATCGACCCGGACGCCGGGCTGGGCCGCAAGGCCAGGGCGGGGGCCCGGGCCGGCGCCTTCTACGCCAGGTGGCTGCCCACCCTCGCCGTCGGCAAGGGCCAGGCCCCCGGGGCGTACCACGAGTTCGGCCCGCTCGCCGGCCACCTGCGGCACGTCGAGCGGACCTCCCGCAAGCTGGCCCGGTCCACCTTCTACGCGATGTCCCGCTGGCAGGGGAAGATGGAGCGCAAGCAGGCGTTCCTCGGCCGGGTGGTGGACATCGGCGCGGAGCTGTTCGCGATGTCTGCGGTCTGCGTCCGGGCGATCGCCGAACGGGCCGAGCACCCGGAGAACCTGGAGCTGGCCGACCTGTTCTGCCGGCAGGCGCGACTGCGGATCGACGAGCTGTTCACCGGGCTCTGGTCCAACACCGACTCGGTCGACGTGGCGGCCGCGAAGCGGATCCTCGCCGGCCGGTACGCGTCGCTGGAGGAGGGCGTCGCCACCCCGCCGGCCGACCGGCCGTGGGTGGCCCGCTGGCAGCCCGGCCCGTCCACGGCACAGGACGTCCGCCGCCGGATCCCACCCGCGTGAGAGGAAGGGCCCCCTGTTAACGCCTCCGGCATAGCAGGGGTCCCCTCCTAACCAGGGTCAGCGGGCGACGGCCCAGGCGATCACGCCGGCGAGGATGAGGCCGTTCAGCCCGGCCAGCACGAGGTACGCGGCCGGCGGAATCCGGCGACCCTTGCGGACGTAGCTCACCAGGACGCCCGCGTAGATCAGCAGCAGGATTGCGACGACGATCAGGAAGTACAGCACCGCCACACCTTAGCGGCCCGCCTTCAGCCCGAGCCTGCGCAGCTCCAGTGCGGCGAGCGCGTCGACGGTCGCGTCGTCGCCGCGCCGCCACGCCTCGGCCACGTCGGGGGCGATCCGGGTCAGCCGGCCCAGCGGCTGCCCGGCCAGCGCCCGCAGCGCCAGCAGGTCCCGCCCGGCCGGGGCCGTGGCCAGCGCCTTCGCCGCGCCCGCCCGGCGCATCCAGCGCACCCGCAACGGCAGCCAGCCGAAGAGCACCAGGCCGAGCGGGAAGACCAGCACCGCGATGCTCAGCCCGAGGGCCAGCTGGCCGACCAGCTCCTGCTGGTCGTGGCCCGCCTCGGCGACCGCCCGGGCGGCGTCGGCGGCCCTGGTGAAGGGGGCGGTCAGCTCGTCGCCGACCAGCGGGACCCGGCCGACCTTGCCGCCGGCCTCGGCCAGGTTGTCGGCGAGGCCGGCGCCGGCCCCCTCCAGCTTCTGTCCGGGTACGGCGAGCTTTTCGATCAGGTCGTGCAGCCAGAGCGCGAAGCGGATCGCCGCGTAGACCCAGACGACCACGAGCAGATCGGTGAGGAGCTGACGGAGGGCGGTCGGAAAACGATCAGCGTAGATCTTCACGCCGGACAGCGTGCCACGGCCGGGCCGCGCCGGCACGGTGAGGATGCTCAGCCGACGCAGGCCGGGCAGGAGCCGAAGATCTCCAGGGTGTGGCTGACCTCGGCGTACCCGTGCTCGGCGGCGACCCGCTCGGCCCAGCTCTCCACCGCCGGCCCGGCCACCTCCACGGTCCGCCCGCAGTGCCGGCAGACCAGGTGGTGGTGATGCCCCACGCTGCACCGCCGGTAGAGGTGCTCCCCGCCGGGCGGCCGCATCACGTCGATCTCGCCGGCGTCGGCGAGCCCCTGCAACGTCCGGTAGACCGTGGTCAGGCCGACCCGCTCGCCGCGCTGGCGCAGCATGGCGTGCAGCTCCTGCGCGCTGTGGAAGCCCTCCACCTCGGCCAGCAGCGCGCTCACCGCCGTCCGCTGCCGGGTGTTCCGCAGCACGCCTTCGCTCATGACGGCCCCTCGCCGGCGTGGCTGACCGCGTCCGCGACGATGTGCGCGACGTGCTCGTCCACCAGGGCGTACGCGATCTCGCGGCCGCGCCGGGAGCCGCGGACCACGCCCGCGCCGCGCAGCACGCGCAGGTGCTGGGAGACCAGCGGCTGCGGGGCGCCGAGCTTCTCCACCAGCTCGTGCACGCAGCGCTCGCCCTGGGCCAGTTCGCTGACGATGGCCAGCCGGATCGGCGCCGACAATGCGCGCAGCAGGTCACCCGCGCCCTCGAAGGCGTCGTACCCGTTCGTGGCGGTCACCCCGTAACGATAACCAGTGCCAGCAGAGCCGGCGGTGGGTGGTTCACCGGAGGACGACCTCGTGCTCCGGCGGGTCGGCGACCGGCTCGGCCGCCGGGCCGGCCACCGGTCGGGCCCGCCGGCGCAGCGCCCGCCAGCCGGCGGCGGCCAGCGCGACCACCAGGAACGAGGCGATGGCCAGCAGCACCACCGAGGCGCCCGGCGCGGTGTCGGCGGAGGCCGCCACGACGACCCCGGCACCGGCGGCGAAGAGGCCCAACGCCATGGCCGCCGCCATGGTGCTCCGGAAGCCCCGGGTCACCTGCTGCGCGGTCGCCACCGGCACCACCATCAGCGCGCTGATCAGCAGCACCCCGACGGCCCGCATGGCGATGGTCACGGTCACCGCGGTGGTCACCGCGAGCAGCAGGTTGAGCGCCCGGACCGGCAGGCCGGAGACCCGGGCGTACTCCTCGTCGTGGCAGACCGCGAAGAGCGCCGGGCGCAGCGCCAGCATGACCACCAGGATCACCACGCCGAGCACCAGGATGGTGGTCAGGTCGCCCGCCGACGTCGTGGTCAGCGACCCGAAGAGGTACGAGTTGAGCGACGCGCTGCTCGCGTCGGAGAGCCCGACCAGCATCACGCCGCCGGCGATGCCGCCGTAGAAGAGCAGCGCCAGGGCGAGGTCGCCGGAGGTGCGCCCGCGCGAGCGGACCAGCTCGATGACGATCGCGCCGAGCGTGGCCGCGACCACCGCCACCAGCACGGGGGAGCGGTTGAGCAGCAGCCCCGCGCCGACGCCGGTGAGCGCCACGTGCCCGATGCCGTCGCCGATCAGCGCCAGCCGCCGCTGCACCAGGTAGATGCCGAGCGCCGGGGCGGCCAGCCCGATGACCAGCGCGCCGACCAGGGCGCGCAGCATGAAGTCGTACTGGAAGAGGTCCATCACATGCTCCACAGCCCGGCGGGCTCCTCGTCGCAGTGCGGGTGCACGTGGTCGTGGCCCGGCTCGGCGTGGTGCCCGGCCGGCTCCGGCACCGCGCCGTCGTGGCAGATGCCGCCCTGGTGGACGACGACCGCGCGGCTGATCAGCGGGCGCAGCGGCCCCAGCTCGTGGGCGACCAGCAGGACCGTGCCGCCACCGGCGACGAAGCCGCGCAGCGCGGCGGCGAACGCCTCCTGGCTGCCCGCGTCGACCCCGGCGGTCGGCTCGTCCAGCACCAGCAGCTCCGGCCGGCCGGCGAGGGCCCGGGCGATCAGCGTGCGCTGCTGCTGGCCGCCGGAGAGGGTGGCCACCGGGTCGCCGGCCCGGTCGGCGAGCCCGACCGCGTCCAGCGCCGCGGCGACCGCCGCGCGGTCGGCCCGCCCCGCCGGGCGCAGCACGCCCCGGCGGGCCAGCCGCCCCGACGCCACCACCTCGCCCACCGTGGCCGGTACGCCGCTGCCCGCGCCGAGCCGCTGCGGGACGTACCCGATGCGGTGCCACTGCCGGAAGCGGCGCTGCGGGGCGCCGAAGAGGGTGACCGACCCGGCGCCGAGCGGCACCAGGCCCAGCACGGCGCGGATCAGGGTGGACTTGCCGGAGCCGTTGGCGCCGAGCACGGCGACCACCTCGCCGGCGGTGACGGTGAGCGAGACGTCGCGCAGCACCGCCCGGCCGTCGTAGCCCACGGCGGCGTGCGCGACCTGGACCACAGGTGCGCTCATGCCGCCGCCGGGAAGTTGTCCGGCGCGGTGCTGATGGTCGGTTTGCTGAAGCTTGCTCATGAGCAGTCCAAGGCGGTCCGCAGGGTCTGGAGGTTGGTACGCATCGCCGAGAGGTAGTCGCCGTCGGCCGGGGCGCTCTCGACCGGGTCGAGCACGGCGGTCCTCGCCCCGACCTCCCGGGCCACGGTCTCGGCGACCTTCGGGCTGACCAGCGTCTCGAAGAAGATGGTGGTGGCGTGGTGCTCCCGGGCCTCCGTCGCCACCTCGGCGAGGCGCTGCGGGGAGGGCTCGGCGTCCGGGCTGAGGCCGGTGATGCCGACCTGTTCGAGCTGGTAGCGGGCGGCCAGGTAGCCGAACGCCGTGTGGCTGGTGACGATCTCCCGGCGCTGGCAGGTCCGCAGGCCCTGCGCGTAGTCGGCGTCGAGCCGCTCCAGCTCGGCGCGGAGCGTCTTCGCCCGGGCGGTGAAGTCGGCGGCCCGGTCCGGGTCGGCCTTGCCGAGCCGCTCGGCGAGCCGGTCCCCGATGGTGGCGAGCCGGGTCGGGTCGAGCCAGACGTGCGGGTCCTTGCCGCCGCTCTCCTCCTCGTGGCCCGCGTCGCCCTCGTGCTGGTGACCGCCGTCCGTCGCGTCCCGCAGCGGCTGCACGGTGGCCACGTCGAACGCCCGGTCGCCGGCGTTCTGCTCGACCGCCTCGTCCACGGCCGGCTGGAGGCCGGCCAGGTAGACGATCAGCTCCGCGTCGCTGACCTGGCCCACCTGGCGCGGGTTGAGTTCCAGGTCGTGCGGCTCGGCGCCGGGCTTGGCGAGGCTGGTGACCCGGACCGCGTCCCCGCCGACCTGCTCGGCGAGGAACTGGAGCGGGTAGAGGGCGGCCACCACGTCGACCCGCTGCGGGTCGCTCCCGCTGCCGTCGTCGCCCGTGCAGGCGGCCGCGCCGCCCAGGGTGAGCAGGGCGGCGGTGCTGGCGGCGAGGACGCGGGACGGGCGACGGGCGGTCATGCCGTCAACTGTCCGCGATAACGAAATTGATTGTCAAAAACGCATGATTGCATGTTCGGTGCGCTGCTCAGAGCAGCTTGGCCAGGGCGGCCGCGAGCAGCAGCGTCAGCACCACCAGCCGCAGCACCCGGGTGGCCGGCGTCTGCACCGGCCAGGTGACCGCCATCAGCCACACCAGCCCCGCCGCCAGCAGCAGCAACACCACGCCGCCGGCCGGGCCGGGGGCGAAGAGCGCCACCAGCACCAGGACCAGGGTGGCCAGGAACACCACCGTCGGGTTGAGCCGGGCCAGCCGGGCCAGCAGGGGAGTCTGCGTACGCTGCATTCCACAAACTCTACGAGGAGGACGCCGGTGCTGGTCACCAACCGGTTCGTGGTGGACGCCGAGGTCGCGCCCGACTTCCCCGAACGGGCGCACGCCGCCCTGGCCGCGCTCGCCGCCCGCCCCGGCTACCTGCGCGGGGAGCTGCTGCGGGCGCTGGACGACCCGACCCACTGGTGCCTGCTCACCGAGTGGGAGTCGGTCGGGGCGTACCGGCGGGCGCTGGGCGGTTTCGATGTCAAGGTCACCGCGGTCCCGTTGCTCGCCCAGTCGGTGGACGAGCCCTCCGCCTACGAGACACTCGCCAGTGCCGCGCCGGAGGGCGAGATCGTCGTCGTCGCCAGTGATCGGGCCGCAGGTCCTTACCGCTGAGGCCGGGGGCACTACCCTCTGCCGTATGACCGCACCCGGCCCGGCCGCCCCACCCCCGCACCCCGTGCCGCCCGACGTGCCGGCGGTACCGGGCCCGCCGGCCGAACCCGGCGTCCCGGCGCCGCCGCCCGGCCCCGGGGTCGCCCCGCCGTTCGCCGCCCCGCCCACCGAGGGCGGCCGGGCCCGGCTCTGGCTCGGCCTCGGCGTCGGCGCGCTCGCCGTGCTGCTCTGCTGCGGCGGGGGTGGCGCGGCCGTGGTCGGGCTGGCGGTGAGCAACGTCCAGGCCGTCGAGGAGCAGGGCCGGGCGGTCACCGACGACTACTACCAGGCCCTCGTCGAGAAGGACTGGTCCAAGGCCTACGACCAGCTCTGCGACGACGCCCGGCGGCGCGAGTCCCGGGCCGAGTTCGAGCAGCGGGTGGCCACCGAGCCGCAGGTCTCCGGCTACCGGGTGGGCAAGGTCGACCCGCAGACGCTGACCGTGCCGGTGGACGTGACCCTGACCGGCGGCAAGCACGAGGCCCAGACGGTGACGCTGGCGCCGGACCAGCAGACGGGTGGCATGGAGGTCTGCGGGGTGAGCTGAGCGCGCCCCCGGTATTCTGCTGGGCTCGGGAGCGCGGTGGTCGTACCGTTGTCCCGAACCGCCCGGTTCCATCCACAGCACCCCCGCCGACCGCCAGCCGGCGTAGGAGGAAACATGCCAGCCGACCGTATCGACGCCGTCGTCAGCCTCGCCAAGCGCCGAGGCTTCGTCTTCCCCTCCAGCGAGATCTACGGGGGCACCCGGTCGGCGTGGGACTACGGTCCGCTCGGCGTGGAGCTCAAGGAGAACGTCCGCCGGCAGTGGTGGAAGACCATGGTCCAGCAGCGCGACGACGTCGTCGGCCTGGACTCCGCGGTCATCCTGGCCCGCCAGGTCTGGGAGGCCAGCGGCCACATCGCCGAGTTCGTCGACCCGCTGACCGAGTGCCAGTCCTGCCACAAGCGGTTCCGCGCCGATCACCTGGAAGAGGCGTACGAGGCCAAGCACGGCCGGCCGCCGACCTCGCTCAGCGAGATCAACTGCCCGAACTGCGGCAACAAGGGCACCTTCACCGAGCCGAAGATGTTCAACGGCCTGATGAAGACCTACCTCGGCCCGGTCGAGAGCGACGAGGGCCTGCACTACCTGCGCCCGGAGACGGCCCAGGGCATCTTCGTCAACTACAAGAACGTGGAGACGGTCGCCCGCAAGAAGCCGCCGTTCGGCATCGCGCAGACCGGCAAGTCGTTCCGCAACGAGATCACCCCGGGTAACTTCATCTTCCGGACCCGCGAGTTCGAGCAGATGGAGATGGAGTTCTTCGTCGAGCCGGGCACCGACGAGGAGTGGCACGAGTACTGGCTGCGCGAGCGCTGGAACTGGTACCTCGACCTGGGCCTCTCCGAGGAGAACCTGCGCTTCTACGAGCACCCCAAGGAGAAGCTCTCCCACTACTCGAAGCGCACCGTCGACATCGAGTACCGGTTCCAGTTCGGCGGCACCGAGTTCGCCGAGCTGGAGGGCATCGCCAACCGCACCGACTTCGACCTGTCCACGCACAGCAAGCACTCCGGCGTCGACCTGTCGTACTTCGACCAGACCAAGAGCGAGCGCTGGATCCCGTACGTGATCGAGCCGGCCGCCGGCCTGACCCGCGCGGTGCTCGCCTTTCTGCTCGAGGCGTACGACGAGGACGAGGCGCCGAACACCAAGGGCGGCGTGGACAAGCGCACCGTCATGCGCTTCGACCCGCGGCTGGCCCCGGTCAAGGTGGCGGTGCTGCCGCTGTCCCGCAACGAGGCGCTCTCGCCGAAGGCCAAGCAGCTCGCCACCGACCTGCGCAAGCGCTGGGTGGTCGAGTTCGACGACTCGCAGGCGATCGGTCGCCGCTACCGGCGGCAGGACGAGATCGGCACCCCGTTCTGCGTCACCGTCGACTTCGACACCCTCGACGACAACGCGGTGACCGTGCGGAACCGGGACACCATGGCCCAGGAGCGCATCTCGCTGGACCAGGTCGAGCGCTACCTGATCGAGCGCCTGCCCGGCTGCTGAGCTGTAAGGAGGGGCCCCTTCTTAACGTCTGCGGTAGAGAAGGGGCCCCTTCTCACACCCCTGACCCGGGGTCGGGGCGTGGTTCGACGCGGACACCGGCGGGGGCGGCTGTGCCGCGTCGGGTGGCATATGCGTCCTCCACGGCCCGGCGCACTCCCGACGGGTCCCGGCGGATCTGTGCCGGGGTGAAGTGCAGGACCAGCACGCCGAGCCGGCTCAACTCGTTGTGCCGGTCCAACGTGCGCGCCCAGTCCTCCGGACTGAAGTGGTACTCCTGCGAGTCGACCTCCAGCGCCACGCCCGCCTCGGCGAGGTACCCGTCCGGCGTGGGCAGCCTCCGCCCCGCCGCGTCGACCAGGCGGGGATTCCACTGGATCGCCGGCAGAACAGGGCTGCCGGCCAGCGACTCCCGCAGCTCCGCCTCCGGCGCCGAACGGGTGCCGGCGACCACCTCGGAGAAGGCCTTCCTGATCAGTGCGGTACGGCTACGCCGGGCACGATTGATCTCCTCCTCCAACGCGGCCAGGCCGGTGAAGCCGCGCTGGACGGCCTCGGCGACGATGGCCCTCACCGGACGCAGTTGCCGCAGGTCCCGGGCGGCGTCAACAACGGCCCGGGCAGGCGAGCAGACCGGATAGTTCGCAGTCTGCCGAGCCCTGGGGTCGAGGGTCAGCGCCCGCGAGATCACGGCGTGGCCGGCGGACTTGCGCCGTGCGTGATGCGGCACGACCAGCTGCACGTTCTCGGTCCGGGGGCTGTACCGGAAGCCGTACCAGGCAAGTGCGGCAAGTCCGGTCAGCTGCGCGTCGGGTCCGGCGTAGATGACGGCGGAGATCAGCCGCTGCTCACCCGTCATCGTGCCGCTGAACAGCGCGTAGGTGGCCGGCAGCACCCGTTGCCAGAGGCCCCGGCGGGTCTGCCGGTAGAGGAACATGTCGTCAAAGCCGGCGGCGAGGAGTTGGGTCCTGGTCAGGATCTGGTGCTGACGCTGCGCCGCCTCTTCGAGCGTGGTGGCTCGGTGCTCGATCATGACCGCAGCCTCCACCGCACGGGACGACCGCGCCGCCGCCGCGAACCCGCCTGTGTACCGCCGCGCCCCCTGTGCACAACCCCCGCCAAGCCCGCCCCTGTGATATGCGCCCTGTTAACAGGGGGCCCGTGCTATGCAGAGGGCGTTAAGAAGGGGCCCCTCCTTACACTTGTCCGGTGACCGCCCCGACCCTGCCCGCGCTGCGCCCGTTGACCATCGGGCGGCACCAGGTGTGGCCGCCGGTGGTGCTCGCGCCGATGGCCGGCATCACCAACGTCGGCTTCCGCCGGCTCTGCCGCGAGCAGGGCGGCGGCATCTACGTGTGCGAGATGATCACCACCCGGGCGCTGGTCGAGCGGAACCCGAAGACGCTGCGCATGATCGCCTTCGGCGCGGAGGAGCAGCCGCGCAGCCTGCAGCTCTACGGCACCGACCCGGAGATCACCGCCGCCGCGGTGCGGATCGTGGTGGAGCAGGACCTGGCCGACCACATCGACCTCAACTTCGGCTGCCCGGTCCCCAAGGTCACCCGGCGCGGTGGCGGGTCGGCCCTGCCGTGGCGGCGCCGGCTCTTCGCCCGGCTGGTCAAGGCCGCGGTGGACGCCGCGTCACCCGCCGGGGTGCCGGTCACCGTCAAGATGCGCAAGGGCATCGACGACGACCACCTGACGTACGTCGAGGCCGGGCTGGCCGCCCAGGATGCCGGCGTCGCGGCGGTCGCCCTGCACGGGCGTACGGCCGCCCAGCGCTACTCGGGCACCGCCGACTGGGACGCCATCGCCACCCTCAAGCAGGCGCTGAACGTGCCGGTGCTCGGCAACGGCGACATCTGGGAGGCGGACGACGCGCTGCGGATGGTCGCGCACACCGGCGTCGACGGCGTGGTGATCGGGCGCGGCTGCCTGGGCCGGCCGTGGCTCTTCGCCGACCTGGAGGCCGCCTTCAACGGCCGGACCGAGCGGCGGCTGCCCAGCCTCGGCGAGGTCGCGGTGACCATGCGGCGCCACGCCGAGCTGCTGGTCGAACAGTTCGTGGCCGGCGCGCGCAACCCGGCCCGCGGCGAGCGGGACGGCTGCACCGACTTCCGCAAGCACGTCGCCTGGTACCTCAAGGGCTTCCCGATCGGCAGCGAGCTGCGCCGCTCCCTGGCGATGATCGACAGCCTGGCCCAGCTCGACGACCTGCTCGGCAAGCTGGACCCGGACGTGCCGTTCCCGGTCGAGAACCTGGGTCAGCCGCGCGGCCGGACCAACTCGCCGGGCAAGGTCTTCCTCCCCGACGGCTGGCTGGCCAGCCGCGACGACGACACCCCGCCGGACGGCGCCGAGCTGGACGACTCCGGCGGCTGACCCGGATACGCCGAAGGGCCCGACCCCTGGTGGGGTCGGGCCCTTTCGTGTTGTTGCCGGTCGGATCGTCAGGAGGTGCTGTAGCCGCGGGTGGCGATCCAGTCGGCGAGGTTGTCGACGGTGATGCGGTAGGAGGCCATGTTCGGGTCGGCGGAGTCGGCGATGGTCACGGTGTGGCCGTTGTCGCGGTAGCCGACGACGCTGATGTAGTGGCCGCCTTCGAAGGAGTGGGTGTTGCCGTCGGTGTCGGTGGTGGTGCCGGCGATGTTGGCGACCACGGCCCGGCCGTCGTCGATGGTGCGGACGATGTCGGCGCGCAGGGTGTCGGTCTGCTTGTCGTCGGCCTTGGGGGTGCGGATTTCCACCGAGTGGTAGGCGTTGGTCTTGCCGGTTTCCTTGTTCAGGACCGGGGTGATGTCGTTGATGCTGTTGGTGCCGTTCTCGGTGGTGCCCATTTCCTTGGCCATGGCGTCGACGTTGATGTTCTTGCCCTGCACGGACAGGGCGTTGCGGGTGGCGGCGGGGCCGCAGTAGTAGAAGTTCGGCTGGGCCTCGTAGCGGACGTTGAGTTCCCGCTCGCCGTGGCCCTTGCGGTCGGTGCTCACCTGGGCGGCCTTGTCGGCGGGGGCGGCGTGGGCGGCGATGGCGGGGCCGGCGATGCCACCGGCGGTGGCGGCGACACCCGCAGCGGTCAGGACGGTCTTACGCAGAATGTCGGTACGCATGATGAAGTCACGCCTTCCGGTTGGGGGTATTGCGGCCATCGCACAAAGGGGGGGTGTGCGGGTGGCCGCGAACAAGAAGTCTTTCGGGGTTCGCCCGGCGATCAGGGGGTGACCTGCTCGGGCGGCCCGGGGATGTAACGACCGGTGGCGGGGAGTGATTCCCTCGGCTCATCCGGCACGGACCAGGTGCGGCGCGGTCCGGGGATGTAACGACGGGGGCCGGGAGGTCATTCCCACCGGCTCACCCGGGGCGGGCCTCGCGGCCCGGGGATGTAACCACGACCGGCGGCCAGTCATTCCGCCCGACCCGAGGGCCGGACTGGTTGCCGCGCGGTCAGCCATGTACAACGACCCCGGCCCCGGCATCATTCCGCCGCCGACGTGGCCGCGACCCCGGGACGCCGGGCCCAAACCCGGACATCGGGGCATCGCGGGCGATCCGAGAAACGGACACCGACCCCAACCGGGCAGGCACGCTCCATTCGCCGACCGCATGACGACCATGCCGCTGCGTCATGAACGCGACGCAGCGACATACCGATCTCAGGTGGTCCCGGCCGCTGCGGGCCGGGGAAGCCGCTGCCCGGCTCATGGAGTCAGCCCGGGCCCGCGGATCCACGCGGATCCTGGCCCGCGGGGCGCGAGCCCCGAGGGGTCAGTGGGTATCGGTGACGGCCGTTCGGGACGGTTGGGCGGGGATGGGGTGGGTCGGCATCGCCGGCCAGGGGATGTCCGGGGAAGGGTGGAAGGTGATGCCGGCGGTGGTCCAGCGCGGGCCGTGGCCGGCCAGCCGGTCCCGGAAGGCGTCCCAGTCGTGCGTCGCGCGAGGTGACCAGCCCAGCTCGGCGACGGCGGGCAGGCGCGGGAAGAGCATGAACTCCACCTCGGCCAGCGTGGTGACCGACTCGGTCCAGAGCGGCGCCTCCACCCCCAGCACGGCGTCGGCCGGGACGCCGGTCAGGTGGCTGCCCGGGTCCCAGTCGTAGGCCCGGTGGACGTCGATGAGGCCGGCCCAGTCGTGCCCGATCGGGGTGTCCGGGGCGTACTTCATGTCCAGGTAGACCCGGTTGCCGGGGGAGAGGATCAGCCGGGCGCCGCCGCGTACCGCGGCGGCGGTCTCCGGGTCGTCGCCGTTGGTGCCCCACCACTGGAGCACCCGCCCGTCGACGTGCCCGGCCGGGGCGAGCTGGTGCCAGCCGACCACGGTCTTCCCGGTGGCCGCCACGATCCGCTGCGCCCGCTCCACGAAGCCGGTGTACGCCGCGCCCTTGACCTTGAACGCCTCGTCGCCGCCCAGGTGCAGCCACGGCCCGGGGGTCAGTGCGGCCACCTCGCCGACCACGTCGGCGACGAAGTCGTACGTCCGCTCGTCGGCCGGGTCGACGTAGCTGAAGCCGACGTCGGTGCCGGTGTACGGCGGCGGGGCGATCTTGCCGGGGGCCAGCTCGGGGTAGGCGACCAGCGCCGCGTTGGTGTGACCGGGCAGGTCGATCTCCGGCACCACGGTGACGTGCCGGCGGTCGGCGTACGCGACGATGCGCCGGTAGTCGGCCTTGGTGTAGCAGCCGCCGGGGCCGCCACCGACCTCCGTGGCGCCGCCCACCTCGGCGAGCCGGGGCCAGGAGTCCACGGCGATCCGCCAGCCCTGGTCGTCGGTGAGGTGCAGGTGCAGGTGGTTGAGCTTGTACCGGGCCAGGTGGTCGACCACCCGCAGCACCTCGTCGACGGTGAAGAAGTGCCGGGCCACGTCGAGCATCGCGCCCCGGTAGGGGAAGCGTGGCCGGTCGAGGATGCTGCCGCCCGGCATCACCCAGCGCTCGGCGACCGGGGTGGCGCTCTCGATCGGCGCCGGCAGCAACTGCCGCAGGGTCTGCGCGCCGTGGAAGAGCCCGGCCGGGGTGGCCGCGCTGATCCGGACCTCGTCCCGGGTCACGTCGAGGCGGTAGCCCTCGTCGCCCAGCGCCTCGACCGGCTCCGCGCCGGCCGGGCGGGCGGACGCCGCCGCGCCGGACAGGGTGAGCAGGAGTGAACCGTCGTCCCCGGCGTCGGTGACCGGGAGCGGGTAGCCGGTGGCGGGGCGCAGCCAGTCGGCGAGCTGCTCGGCGACGTCCCGGGCGGGCGGGCTGACCAGGATCACCGCGTCCTCGGGCAGTAGGAAGTCGGCCGCCGGCTCGGGCGTGACCCGTTCGGGGGCGGGGACCACGTCGGCCAGCCGGACCGGCGCGGGCGGGGCGAGCAGGTCGCCGGCCGCCCGGGCGGCGGTGCGGGCGAGTTCGGCGGCGGCCGGCTGCCGGGTGGGCAGGTCGGCCGGGTCGAGCGGCTCGGGTCCGCTCTCGGCGGGGGCGGCGGGGATGGTCGACACGGCGACGGCTCCGGAGGGTGTATTTGCGCGCGATATGGCAAAGGTCAGGTTCAGCAGAAGCAGTCTCCCAAGAGTACGAGGGGAATCGGAATTGCGTGATCCTGCGCGTGGAAGCGTTCCCAAAAACCGGTACGGACGCGGATAGTGGTGACGGTTGTGCCGATTGTCACCGAACGGTCCCAGCCCACTCGATGTTCGCTTAACCTTCGCCCACCGATCGCTGACGGCACCGGGATTACCGGTGGTTGGTCTCGGGGTATGTCCGAACTGAACCTTCGTTAAGTGTCAATCCCGGCGCGCGTGGGAGGCTCTGGTGGCAACGCAAGAGACGGTCGATCACAAGTACGTCTACGACTTTGCCGAGGGCAACAAGGACCTCAAGGACCTGCTCGGTGGCAAGGGGGCCAACCTCGCCGAGATGACGAATCTCGGCCTGCCGGTCCCGCCCGGCTTCACCATCACCACCGAGGCCTGCAAGGCGTACCTGGCGACCGGCCGGGAGCCGGACGGACTGGCCGGCCAGATCGAGGCGCACCTGGAGTCCCTGGAGGGCGGCATGGGTCGCCGGCTGGGCGACCCGGACGACCCGCTGCTGGTCTCGGTCCGCTCGGGCGCCAAGTTCTCCATGCCCGGAATGATGGAGACCGTCCTCAACGTCGGTCTCAACGACCGCAGCGTGGTCGGGCTCAGCCGGCAGGCCGGCGGCAACGACCGGTTCGCCTGGGACTCGTACCGCCGGCTGATCCAGATGTTCGGCAAGACCGTCTGCGAGGTGCCGGGCGAGGAGTTCGAGCACGCCATCGACGACGCCAAGCGGGCCAAGGGCACCGACAACGACCTCGACCTGGACGCGGACGACCTGCGCGGGCTGGTCGACGCGTTCAAGAAGATCTTCGCCAAGCACACCGGGCGGGAGTTCCCGCAGGAGCCGCGCGAGCAGCTCGACCTGGCCATCCGCGCGGTCTTCGAATCGTGGAACGCCGAGCGCGCGGTGGTCTACCGCCGCCAGGAGCGCATCCCGGCCGACCTGGGCACCGCGGTCAACGTGGTGGCCATGGTCTTCGGCAACCTCGGCCCCGACTCCGGCACCGGCGTCGCCTTCACCCGCGACCCCGCCAGCGGGGCGCAGGGCATCTACGGCGACTACCTGGCCAACGCGCAGGGCGAGGACGTGGTCGCCGGCATCCGGAACACCGTGCCGTTGCAGGAGCTGGAGCGGATCGACAAGAAGTCCTACGACGAGCTGCTCGACTACATGGCCCGGCTCGAGGAGCACTACAAGGACCTCTGCGACATCGAGTTCACCATCGAGCGCGGCAAGCTGTGGATGCTCCAGACCCGGGTCGGCAAGCGGACCGCCGCCGCCGCGTTCGTCATCGCCGGGCAGCTCGTCGACGAGGGCCTGATCGACCTGAACGAGGCGCTGCACCGGGTCAACGGCGCGCAGCTCGCCCAGCTGATGTTCCCCCGGTTCAAGCTGGACCACGAGTTCGAGCCGGTGGCCAAGGGCATCGGCGCCTCCCCGGGCGCCGCCGTCGGCAAGGTGGTCTTCACCTCGGCCCGGGCGGTCGAGCTGGCCGCCGAAGGGGAGCCGGTGATCCTCGTCCGGCGGGAGACGAACCCGGACGACCTCAACGGCATGATCGCCGCCAAGGGCATCCTCACCTCGCGCGGCGGCAAGACCAGCCACGCCGCCGTGGTGGCCCGGGGCATGGGCAAGACCTGCGTGTCCGGCGCCGACGAGCTCGACGTGAACATTCCCGCGAAGAAGTTCACCGTGGCCGGGCGCACCGTCAACGAGGGCGACGTGGTCTCCATCGACGGCACCACCGGCAAGGTCTACCTCGGCGAGGTCCCGGTCATGCCGTCGGAGGTGGTGCAGTACTTCGAGGGCACCCTCGACGCGGAGCGGACCGACGACCCGCTGGTCCGAGCCGTACACCGGATCATGACGCACGCCGACGCCACGCGGCGGCTGCGGGTCCGCACGAACGCCGACACCGGCCCGGACGCGGCGCGGGCGCGGCGGTTCGGGGCCGAGGGCATCGGCCTGTGCCGCACCGAGCACATGTTCCTCGGCGACCGGCGGGAGCTGGTCGAGCGGCTGATCCTGGCCGCCGACGACGCCGAGCGGGAGGCGGCCCTCGCCGCCCTGCTGCCGCTGCAGCGCGAGGACTTCATCGAGATCTTCCGCGAGATGGACGGCCTGCCGGTCACCGTGCGGCTGATCGACCCGCCGCTGCATGAGTTCCTGCCCCCGCTGGAGCAGCTCGCGGTCAACGTGGCGGTCGCCCAGGAGCGCGGCGAGGACGTGGCCAAGGAGGAGGCGCTGCTCGCCGCCGTCCGGCGGATGCACGAGGAGAACCCGATGCTCGGCCTCCGCGGCGTCCGGCTCGGCCTGGTCATCCCCGGCCTGTTCGCCATGCAGGTCCGCGCGATCGCCGAGGCCGCCGTCACGGTCGCGCGGGGCGGCGGGGCGGCCTGCCCGGAGATCATGGTCCCGCTGGTCGGCGCCGTGCAGGAGCTGGAGACGGTTCGCGCCGAGGCCGAGAAGATCATCGCCGAGGTGGTCGGGGACAGCGGCGTCGAGGTGCTGATCGGCACCATGATCGAGGTGCCCCGGGCGGCGCTGACCGCCGGGCAGATCGCCGAGGCGGCGCAGTTCTTCTCCTTCGGCACCAACGACCTCACCCAGATGGCCTGGGGCTTCTCCCGCGACGACGTCGAGGGCGCGTTCTTCTGGCGCTACCTGGAGCTGGGCATCTTCGGCATCTCGCCGTTCGAGTCGATCGACGCCGAGGGCGTCGGCCGGCTGGTCCGGATCGCCGCCGAGGAGGGCCGGGCCGCCCGGCCCGGGCTGAAGCTCGGCGTCTGCGGCGAGCACGGCGGCGACCCCGACTCGGTGCACTTCTTCCACGAGGTGGGGCTCGACTACGTCTCCTGCTCGCCGTTCCGGGTCCCGGTGGCCCGGCTGGAGGCCGGCCGCGCGGCGATCACCACCACCGGTTCCGACTCCCGCTGACCGTGATACGAGCGGGGCCGCCGGCGCTTACGTCGTCGACGGCCCCGCGCTCGCCCGGTGCGCCGTCTTCGGTCGGCGGGCGTAACCTGGGCTCGCCGCGTTCGCGTTGATCAGGAAGGGTGGCCGCATGACCATCGTCTGGGAGAACCTGACCGTCGACGCCGAGGACCCGTCCCGGCTGGCCCACTGGTGGGCGGAGGCGCTCGGCTACCAGGTGGTCGCGGACAAGCCCGACGAGGTGGAGATCCGCCGTTCGCCCGACGAGCTGCCCGGCATCGTCTTCGTCCCGGTCAGCGCGCCCAAGGAGGGCAAGAACCGGCTGCACATCGACCTGCGCCCGGACGACCAGGAGGCCGAGGTCGAGCGGTTGGTGGACATGGGGGCCCGGCACGTCGACATCGGCCAGGCCGACGCCGCGTGGACGGTGCTGTCCGACCCCGAGGGCAACGAGTTCTGCGTGCTGCGGCAGCGGGGATGACGGTTGAGCGCGGGTCCCGGCGCTGACGACGCGGCGCGCCTCGCCGTCGAGGCGCCCAAGGACTCCGGGTACGGGCGGTCGCCGTACGAGCGGGACCGGGCGCGGGTGCTGCACTCGGCGGCGTTCCGCCGGCTCGCCGCGAAGACCCAGGTGCACACCGCGGGCACCAACGACTTCCTGCGCACCCGGCTGACCCACTCGCTGGAGGTGGCGCAGATCGCCCGGGAGATGGGCGCCCGGCTGGGCTGCGACCCGGACGTGGTGGACACCGCCGGGCTGGCCCACGATCTCGGTCACCCGCCCTTCGGGCACAACGGCGAGGACGCCCTGGACGGGCTCGCCGCCGCCTGCGGCGGCTTCGAGGGGAACGCGCAGACGCTGCGGGTGCTCACCCGGCTGGAGGCCAAGGTGCTCGACCCGTCCGGCCGCTCGGCCGGGCTCAACCTCACCCGGGCCTCGCTCGACGCGGTCGGCAAGTACCCGTGGGAACGCCGCCCCGGCCGGCGCAAGTTCGGGGTGTACGCCGACGACCGCCCGGTCTTCGACTGGGTGCGCGCCGGTGCCCCGCCCGGCGACCGGCGCTGCCTGGAGGCGCAGGTGATGGACTGGGCCGACGATGTGGCGTACTCGGTGCACGACGTGGAGGACGGCATCCACGGCGGGTACGTCAGCCTGCGCCCGCTGCTGGCCGACGAGGACGAGCGGCGGGCGCTCTGCGCCGACGTGGCGGCCGCGTACTCCGGGGAGGCCCCGGAGGACCTCGGCGAGGTGCTGGCCGAGCTGCTCGCCGAGCCGGTGCTCGCCCCGCTCGCCGCGTACGACGGCAGCCACCGCGCCCTCGCGGCGTTGAAGACCACCACCAGCGTGCTGACCGGCCGGTTCGTCGCCACCGTGGTGGCCGCCACCCAGGACCGCCACGGGCCGGGACCGCACCGCCGGTATGCCGCCGACCTGGTGGTGCCGCGCCGGATCCGGGCGCAGTGCGCGCTGCTCAAGGGCATCGCGCTGCGCTACGTGATGCGTCGGCCGGGCGCCGACACCCGGTACGCCCAGCAGCAGCAGATCCTCGCCGAGCTGGTCGCGGCCCTGCTTGACCGGGCGCCGGACGCGCTCGACCCGGTCTTCGCCCCGCTCTGGCGGGACGCCCCCGACGACGCCGCGCGGCTGCGGGTGGCGATCGACCAGGTGGCCTCGCTCACCGACCCGGCCGCCCTGTCCTGGCACGCCCGCCTGGTCCCGACGCCCTGACCGGTTGGGGGAACGGCGGCGACTTAGGCTAGCCTAAGTGACATGACGCAGCGCCCGAAGAAGCTCACCGCCGCCACGGTCGTCCGGACCGAGCGGCCCACCCCGCATCTGATCCGGCTGGTGCTGGGCGGGGCGGAGCTGGCCGGCCTGCCGGTGGGCGCGTACACCGACCACTACGTCAAGTTCGTCTTCCCGCCCGCCGGGTTGACCTACCCGCACCCGACGGACCTGGCCACCATCAGGCGGGAGTTCCCGGCCGAGCAGTGGCCGCGGCTGCGGGCGTACACGGTGCGCCGCTGGGACGCGACGGCCGGCGAGCTGACCATCGACGTGGTGCACCACGGCGACGAGGGCCTCGCCGGCCCGTGGGCGGCCGCGCTGCGCCCCGGCGACCCGGTGCTCTTCACCGGCCCCGGCGGGGCGTACGCGCCGGACCCGGCGGCCGACTGGCACCTGCTGGTCGGGGACGAGAGCGCGCTGCCGGCGATCGCCGCCGCCCTGGAGCGGCTGCCGTTCGGCGCGCAGGCGTTGGTCTTCGTCGAGGTCGACGGTCCGGCCGACGAGCTGCCGCTGGTCAGCCCCGGCGCGGTGGAGCTGCGCTGGCTGCACCGGGCCGGCCGCCCGGTGGGCGAGGCGCTGGTCGAGGCGGTCCGGGCGCTGGACTTCCCGGCCGGTGCGGTGCACGCCTTCGTCCACGGCGAGGCCACCTTCGTCAAGGAGCTGCGCCGGCTGCTGCGGGTCGAGCGGGGGGTGCCGCGCGCGGCGCTCTCCATCTCCGGCTACTGGCGCCGGGGCCTGGACGACGAGGGCTGGCGCGCCACCAAGCCCGCCTGGAACGCCCAGGTCGAGGCCGAGGAATCGGCCACCCTCCCGGCCTGAGGCGCTCAGCCGCCGCGCAGCGCCAGCCGGTAGAGCTGGGGGAGCAGCCACGGGGCGATCCACTGCTGCACCCCCTCGGGGGTGAAGTGCAGGCCGTCGCTCCGGACCCGTACCCCGCCGGCGTACCAGGTGAACCGCCCATCCGGGCAGGCCCGCCGGTTCAGGTCGAGCACGGTGGCCGCGTGCCGGTCCGCCGCCGCGCGCACGAGCCGGTTCCACGCATCCACCCGCCCGGCGTCGTCCTCCGGCCAGAGCCCGCCGTCCGGGCGCTCCGCCCGGCGCGTGTAGGGCGCGGTCAGCAGCGTGACATGCGCGCCGCTGGCGGCCGCGACGTCGATGGCCCGGTCGAGTTCACCGGTCAGGTACCGGTCGAACGCGGGATCGCCGACGTGCTGCCAGCGTCCGTCGAGCTTGCGGTCGATCAGCTCCCAGCGGTCCAGCAGGATCACCGCCACGTCCGGGTCGTCGGCGCGCACCCCCCGCCGCCAGCGATCGTCCCAGTGCTCGCAGCCGGGGTAGTTGGGGTGCGGCTCGCCGAGGTAGCGCAGCTCGGGCAGGCGGGCGATGCCACAGCCCTGCACCGCTCGCACGCTGACCGTCAGCTCCCGCTGCTGTGGCAGGTAGGTGCCGAGCGACCAGGAGACCGAGTCGCCGAGGAAGGCGATCCTCGGCGGTCCGGGCCGGCGCCCGGGCCGGTGTATCGGGGGCGCCGCGGCGGCGGAGCCGGGCGACGCGCTGGCCGCGGGCGTCGGGGCGCCCAGGGCGATCGGCGCCCGGGGCGGCGTGGCCGGCGGGACGGTGCCGAGCACGGCGACGGCGGCCACCCCGCTGACCGCCGCCCCGGCCAGCGCCGGCGCCGCGCGCGGCAGCCGCCCGGCCCGCCGGATCGGCCGCTCCACCAGCAGGTACGACCCGGTGGCGGCGGCCAGGGTGACCAGGCACCGGGCGGCGAGCAGGAGCCCTCCGGTCAGCCCGGTCCGCTCCGCGGTCAGCCACTGGAACAGCGGCCAGTGCCAGAGGTAGACGCCGTACGAGATCCGGCCCAACCAGACCAGCGGGGCCAGGGCGAGCAGCCGGGCGGTCGAGGAGGCGGGGCTGACCGTGGCGTGGGCGATGACGGCCGCGACCGCCAGGGCGGCGACCGTGAGGCCACCCCGGTAGAGCCAGCCGTCCCCGCCCTCGGCGGTGGTCCAGAGCCAGGCCGTACCGGCGGCGCCGACCAGCGCGAGCGCGCCGAGCACGGGGTGCCGCACCCGGCGGCCGGTGCCTGCCGAGGCGTCGTCGGCCCCGGGCCGCGCGGCCGACGACCGGCGGGCCAGGAGCACGGCGAGCGCCGCCCCGACCAGCAGGGCCACCGCGCGGGTGTCGGTGCCGTAGTAGACCCGGTCCCCGGCGTCCGGGGCGAACATCGCCGCCGCGCCGAGCGCCGAGGCGGCCGCGCCGGCCAGGACGACCAGCAGCACCGCGGCGAGCCGGCGGCGCACCGGCCGGGACCGCAGCGCCGCCGCGCCGAGCAGCGCCGTCAGCAGCAGCGGCCAGAGCAGGTAGAACTGCTCCTCGATGCCGAGCGACCAGCTGTGCTGCAACGGCGAGGGGCTGCCGGTGGCGGCGAAGTAGTCCCCGCCCCGGTGCGCCATCCGCCAGTTGGCGACGTAGCCCAGCGCCGCGAGGGCGTCCCAGCGCAGCGCGCCCAGCTCGGTCGATGGCATCAGCCGCCGGCCGACCAGCAGCACCGCGAGCAGGACCAGCAGCAGCGCCGGGAGGAGCCGGCGGATGCGGCGGGCCCAGAACGCGAGCAGGTCGATCCGTCCGGTGTCCTGGTGCTCGGCGAGCAGCAGCGAGGTGATCAGGTAGCCGGAGAGGACGAAGAAGGCGTCCACGCCGAGGAAGCCGCCGGGCAGGGCCGCCACCCCGCCGTGGAACGCCAGGACCGCGGTCACCGCGAGGGCGCGGACACCGTCCAGCGCCGGCTGGTACGGGATGCTCGCCCTGCGCGTACCGGACATGGTCGTCTGTCCCCATCGGTGACCGGCTTACACCCCGCCTGTCGGGTCCTCGACCGAGAGCGGGTGTGCCGCAAGATGTAGTAGAGGTGCTACATTTCGCGGTATGACTGCGGTCGAAGTACCGGGAGTCGCCGAGACTCCGCACCCACCCGACGAGAACCTGGCCCTCGACGTTCGCGACCTGCGCATGCGGTACGGCACGACGGACGTGCTGCACGGGGTCGACTTCACCGCCCGGCGCGGCGAGGTGCTCGCCCTGCTTGGACCCAACGGCGCCGGCAAGACCACCACCATCGAGATCCTGGAGGGCTTCCGGCTGCGCTCGGCCGGGGACGTCCGGGTCCTCGGCGTCGACCCCGGCCGGGGCGACGAGCGCTGGCGCGCCCGGCTGGGCGTGGTGCTCCAGTCGTGGCGGGACCACGGCAAGTGGCGGGTCCGGGACCTGCTCGTCCACCTGGGCGCCTTCTACCTGCCCTACGCCACCGACCGGATCCCCCGCCCGTGGCCGGTCGACGAGCTGCTGGACGCCGTCGGCCTGACCCCGCACGCGGGCAAGCGGGTGCACCAGCTCTCCGGCGGCCAGCGCCGCCGGCTCGACGTGGCGGTGGGCATCGTCGGCCGCCCCGAGCTGCTCTTCCTGGACGAGCCGACGGTCGGCTTCGACCCGGCGGCGCGGCGCGAGTTCCACGAGCTGGTGCACCGCCTCGCCGACCTGGACGAGACCACCATCCTGCTCACCACGCACGACCTGGACGAGGCGGAGAAGCTGGCCGACCGGATCCTCATCCTGGCCGGCGGCCGGATCATCGCCGACGGCTCGCCGGACGAGCTGGCCCGTCGGGTCGCCGGGGACGCGGAGATCCGCTGGACCCGCGCCGGCGAACGCTTCGTGCACTCCGCGACCGACGCCACCGGCTTCGTCCGGGACCTGCTCCGGCAGTACGGCGACGAGGTGCAGGAGCTGGAGGTCCGCCGGGCCAGCCTGGAGGACGCGTACATGGCACTGGTCTACGAGCAGGAGTCCGGGGTCCGGGCCGGCGGGGCCGCCCGGGTGTGGCAGCAGGGGAGCGACCGATGAACCCGACCACGGCGGCCGTCCGCGCCGGCCTGCAGCGCGGCCTGATCGAGCTGCGCAACACCTTCACCAACGGCCAGGACCTGTGGAACTACTTCTTCCCGACCGCCGTCCTGCTGGTGACCACGTTCTTCATGCGCGGGTCCACCGTGCCCGGCACCACCTTCTCGCTCGGCGCCCGTACGCTGCCCAGCGCGCTCGGCATGGGGCTGGCCTTCGGCGGCCTGATGGTGCTCGCCTCGCAGCTGGTCGTCGAGCGGGAGGACGGCACCCTGCTGCGCGTCAAGGCCACCCCGAACGGCATGCTCGGCTACCTGATCGGCAAGATCGTCCTGCTCTCCACGGTGGCGCTGCTGAGCATGTTCCTCCAGCTGCTCCCCGCGGTCTTCTTCCTGGACGGGCTCGAGCTGTCCCGCCCGGGCGCCTGGCTCACCCTGCTCGCGGTGGCGCTGCTCGGCCTGGTCGCCACCCTGCCCATCGGCGCGGTGCTCGGCTCCCTGATCGAGAACCCGCGCAACCTCGGCCTGGTCATGCTGCCGACGATGGGGCTCATCGCGCTCTCCGGCATCTTCTACCCGATCAACGGCTACCCCGGCTGGTTGCAGGCGATCGCCCAGGTCTTCCCGATCTACTGGCTGGGCCTGGGCATGCGTTCGGCCCTGCTGCCCGGCGACCTGGCCGCGGTCGAGCTCGGCGGGTCGTGGCGGCACGTGGAGACCGTCGGGGTGCTCGGCGCCTGGGCGGTGCTCGGGCTCGTCCTGGCCCCGGTCGTGCTGCGCCGGATGGCCCGCCGGGAGTCCGGTTCCCGGATGGCCGCCCGCCGGGAACGCGCCATCCAGCGGGTCGGATGAGCGGCGCCGATGAGTGAGACCGTGCACAACCGGATCGCGGTGCTGCGGGCCGAGCGGAGCATCTCCCGGCGACAGCTCGCCGACGCGCTGGGCGTGCACTACCAGACGGTCGGCTACCTGGAACGGGGCGAGTTCCGGCCCAGCCTGCACCTGGCGCTGCGGATCGCCGCCTACTTCGAGGTGCCGGTCGAGGTGGTCTTCTCCATCGAGCCGTTCCCGCGGATCGGCGACGCCACGGGAGCCGGCCGCTCGGCCTGACCGGTCGGACGGGGCACGGGCGGTGTCCGCCACACGCCCGTGCCCCCGACCGCCGGATCGTCGGTCCGGCAGGGCAGGATGTACGCCGAGGAGGTGGCGGAGATGGCGGGGCGGATCCGGGACGAGGACATCGCGCTGGTCCGCGAGCGCAGCTCGATCGCCGAGGTCATCTCCGACACGGTGACCCTCAAGTCGGCCGGCGGCGGCAACCTCAAGGGGCTCTGCCCGTTCCACGACGAGAAGAGCCCGTCGTTCAACGTCTCGCCGGCCCGCAACGTCTGGTACTGCTTCGGCTGCGGCGCCGGCGGCGACGCGATCAAGTTCCTGATGGACGCCGAGCACCTGAGCTTCGTCGAGTCCGTCGAGCGGCTCGCCGCCCGCGCCGGCGTCCAGCTGCGGTACGTGGAGGACGACCGCTCCGCCCCGCGTACCCGGCCGCAGCAGGGGCAGCGGCAGCGGCTGGTCGCCGCGCACGCCGCCGCCGTCGAGTTCTACCGCGCGCAGCTCAGCACCGCCGGCGCGCGGCCCGCCCGGGAGTTCCTGGCCCAGCGGGGCTTCGACCGGGCCGCCGCCGAGCGGTACGGCTGCGGCTTCGCCCCGGACGCCTGGGACCTGCTCACCAAGCACCTGCGCCAGCAGGGTTTCACGCACGACGAGCTGGTCACCGCCGGGCTCTCCCGGCCGGCCCGCTCGGGCAGCCTGATCGACCGGTTCCGCCGGCGGCTGCTCTGGCCGATCCGCGACCTCACCGGCGACGTGATCGGCTTCGGCGCCCGCAAGCTCTTCGACGACGACGACGGCCCGAAATACCTGAACACCCCCGAGACGCCGATCTACAAGAAGTCGCACGTCCTCTACGGCATCGACCAGGCCAAGCGGGAGATCGCCAAGCAGGGCAAGGTGGTCGTGGTCGAGGGCTACACCGACGTGATGGCCTGCCACCTGGCCGGCGTGCCCACCGCCGTGGCGACCTGCGGCACGGCCTTCGGCACCGACCACATCGGGGTGCTGCGCCGGCTGCTGATGGACACCGACGCGGTGGCCGGCGAGATCATCTTCACCTTCGACGGGGACGCCGCCGGCCAGAAGGCCGCGCTGCGCGCCTTCGAGGACGACCAGCGCTTCGTCGGGCGTACCTTCATCGCGGTCAGCCCGGACAGCATGGACCCGTGCGAGCTGCGGCTGGCCAAGGGCGACCTGGCGGTCCGCGACCTGGTCGCCCGCCGCGAGCCGCTGGTCGACTTCGCGCTCCGCCATGTGATCAACCGGTACGACCTGGACACGGTCGACGGCCGGGTGGAGGCGATGCGCCGGGCCGCCCCGCTGGTCGCCAAGATCAAGGACCGGGAGAAGCGCCCCGAGTACGTCCGCAAGCTCGCCGGTGACCTCGGCATGGAGATCGAGCCGGTGCAGCGCGCGGTGCTGGCCGCCGGGTCGGGGCAGCTGGCCGGCGAGGCGTCCGCCCGGGCCCGCTCCGGCCCGGTCGCCCCGACCGTGGACAGCCCGCGGTCGATGGTCGAGCGGGAGGCGCTGAAGCTCGCCCTCCAGGAGCCGGTGCTGGCCGGCCCGATGTTCGACGCGGTCGAGGCCGGCGAATACCGGCACCCGGTCCACCAGGTGGTCCGGGCGGCCGTCGCGGCGGCCGGCGGGGTGGCGACCGCCACCGGCGGCGCGGTCTGGATCGAGCAGGTCCGGGACGCCTGCGACGACCTGGCCGCCCAGGCACTCGTCGGCGAGCTGGCCGTCGAGCCGCTGCGCATCGACGGCGACCCCGACCCCCGGTACGTCTCGGTCACCATGGCCCGGCTCCAGTGGGGCTCGGTCACCGGCCGGATCAAGGACCTCAAGTCGAAGATCCAGCGGATCAACCCGGTGAGCAACAAGGACGAGTACTTCGCGCTCTTCGGGGAACTGCTCTCGCTGGAGCAACACGCGCGGGCGCTGCGCGAGCAGGCCGCCGGAGGGCTCTGATGGGACTGTTCAACCGCAAGCCGAAGCTGCCCCCGGCCGACCGGCCGCCCCTCGCCGCCGAGGAACGCGTGCTCGCCTGGGCCGCGGCCGGCAACGGCGAGGGCGACGGCGTGGTGGTGGCCAGCAACCTCGGGCTCTGGCTGCCCGGCCGGGGAGAGCGCATCGGCTGGCACGACATCCTCAAGGCGGTCTGGTCCGGCCGGGAGCTGACCGTCACGCCGGCCGACCGGGTCGCCGAGCGGGACGGCTACCTGGTGGTGGCGGACTGCCCGGCGGAGACCTACCTGCTGCTCGACCCGGGCGACCTGCCGCACCAGGTACGGGCCCGGGTGACCCGGTCGGTGGCGTACACCGCGCACCACCCGGTGCCCGGCGGCGCCGGCCGGATCGCCGCCCGCCGGGTGCCCGGCGTCGACGGGCTGACCTGGACGGTCCGCTACGACCCCGGCACGCCCGCCGACGAGGCGGTGGCCGCCGAGACCGACCGGCTCGTCGCCGCGGCCCGGGCCGCCACCGCGCCCGCCGACGTCTAGCCCGTCACCGCCGCTGGTAATACCGGGCCGCCCCCGGGTGCAGCGGGATCGGGTCCGTCCCCGCCGCGCTGTCCCGGTTGAAGTTCGCCGCCTCCGGGTGCACCCTGATCAGGTCGGCCTGGTAGGTGAAGAGCATCCGGGTCAGGTCGTACGCCAGGTCCTCCGGCATCTCCGCGCTCACCAGGATCACGTTCGCCACGGTGATGGTCGGGGTGGCGGCCGGCGTGCCGTACACCTCTCGGGGCAGGGTCGCGGTGGTGTAGACCGAGCCGAAGCGGGCGGCGAGCGGCTCGATCAGCTCCGCCAGGGGGAGCATCCGGAACATCCCGGGCGCGCTGGACAGCAGGTCCTTGATGCCCGGGGTGGGCAGGCCGCCGGAGAAGAACATGGCGTCGAGGCTGCCCGCCCGCATCCGCTGCACCGTCTCCGGCAGGGACAGGTTGACCCGCTGGATGTCCCGGTCCGGGTCGATCCCGGCGGCGGTCAGCAACCGGCCCGCGATGATGTCCGTGCCGGACTTCGGCGAGCCGGTGGAGATCCGCTTGCCGCGCAACTGGGCGAAGGAGTCGATCTTCCCGTCGGCCCGGACGATCAGGTGGGTGTAGTTGCTGTAGATCCGGGCCAGTGCCCGGACCGGCTGTGGCTGCCCCTCGAACGCACCCCGCCCGGTGACCGCGTCCGCCGCCGTGTCGGCCAGGCTGAAGGCGATCTCCATGTCGCCGCCGGCCAGCCGGTTGATGTTCTCCACCGACGCGCCGGTCGGCTCGGCGCGCGCCTCGTAGCCCGGCAGGTGCCGGCTGATCACGTCCGCGTACCCGCCGCCGAGCTGGTAGTAGACGCCGGTGGTGTTGCCGGTGGCCAGGAAGATCCGCCCGCCGTGCCAGGCCTGCGGCCCGGCCTCCGCCTCGCCGCAGCCGGCAACCAGGACGGTCACCAGGAGCGCAGCCACCAGCCGAAGCGGGCGGCCGATCACGGGCGGACCGCCGGTTCCAGCGCCTCCGCCACCCGCTGGACCAGCGTCGCCGTCTCGTAGCCGATCTGGCCCAGGTCGCACCCGGGCGCGGCGAGCACCCCGAGCAGCGCCCGCTCGCCGACGGCCATCACCAGCATGACGCCGCCGTCCATGTCGACGATCTGCTGGCGTACCCGGCCGGCGGACATCAGCCGGGCGGCGCCCACCGTCAGGCTCGCCAGACCGCTGATCACCGCGGCGAGCTGATCCACCTGGTCGGAGGAGAGGTCCGGCGAGGCGGCCAGTCGCAGCCCGTCCTCGGACACCGCGAGGGCGTGCGACACGTCCGGCACCTGCTCGGCGAAGTTGGCCAGCAGCCAGTCGAGTCCGGCGGTCACGGATGAGGTCATTCGGTTCTCCCGTCGGGTGTGGGGTGCGGGGCACGACGCATCGCGCTGGCCACGCCCTCGGCGAGGGCGGACAGGCGGGCGCGTACCACCTCGGGGTCGAGCAGGTCCGCCTCGGGGCGGGGTGGCGTCCCGGTGGTGGGCACGGATGCGGGGAGCTGGCCGCCCCGGGTCCGGCGGGGCAGCCCGGCCGGGGTGAGGGCGGGGGCGTCGGGTGGCCGTGCCCGGGCGGTGCTGGGCGATCGCACGCTGGCGACGCCCCGGACCGGGCCGGCGGCGGGCGCCGGGCCCGCCCCGAGCACCGGCACGGCGACGGTCGGGCTGTGGTGCAGGGCGGCCGGGCCGGGCGCGGTGGTCACCAGTTCGCGCGTCCCGGCGGCGGCCGCCCGGACCGCCCCCGGTCCATCGGGGCCGGGCCGGAACCAGGGCGCACCCCGGCCGGCCGGCGTACGCCGTTCGCCAGCCGGCCGCCGGGTGACCGACTCGACCCGGGTCAGCGCCGTCTCCGGCACCTCGACCTGGGCTACCGTGCCGCTGCCGGTGTGGTGCAGTTGCACCCGGATGCCGTGCCGGGCGGCCAGGTGCGCCACCACGTGCAGGCCCATGCTGCCGGCCGCGGCGCTGGAGAGCGTGGCCGGCGAGGCGAGCCGCTCGTTGATGGTGCTCAGCCGGGTGTCGCTGATGCCGATGCCCTGGTCGTGCACGCGCAGGGTGAGGCCGTCGACGGTGCGCCGGCCGTCCACCAGCACCGGCGCGTCCGGCGGCGAGTAGACGGTGGCGTTCTCCAACAGCTCGGCCAACAGGTGCACCAGGTTGCCGACCGCCGCGCCGTGCACCGCCGCGGTCGGCACGGCCACCTCCACCCGGGGATAGTCCTCGATCTCCGAGGCCGCCGCCCGGACCACGTCGTCCAGCAGTTGGGCGCCCTCGTACCCGCGGCCCGGCTCGCCACCGGCGAGGACCAGCAGGTTCTCGCCGTTGCGGCGCAGGCGGGCGGCGAGATGGTCCAGCGCGAAGAAGCGCTCCAAAGCGTCCGGGTCGGTCTCCTCGCGTTCGAACTCGTCCAGCAGGCGCAGCTGACGGGTGATCAGCGTCCGGATCCGTCGGGCCAGCGCCTCCGCCATCCGGGTCACGTCGAGCCGCAGCTCGGCCTGCTCGCCGGCGAGCCGCAGCGCGGCCTTGTTCACCGTGTCGAACGCCTCGGCCACCTGGGCCACCTCGTCCCGGCCCCGCCGGATGCCGGCGGTCAGCCGGGTCGCCGTGCCGCCCCCCGGGGAGCCCTCGCCGGCGGCGATCGCGTTGATCCGCTCCGGCAGCTCCCGGTTCGCCATGGTGAGCGCGGCGACGCGCAGCCGGCGCAGCCGCCGGCTGGTCCGCACCGCGAGCAGCACGGCGGTGATCAGCGAGCCGAGCGCCACCGTGCTGGTCGCCCCGGCGGTGACCAGGGCCCGCTGCCGGGCGGTGCGGGCCAGCGCAACGGCCTCGTGGTCGAGCTCCTCGGAGAGTTCCCGGCCGAGCAGGTTGTAGCGGCGGATCGTCCCGCTCTGCGCCACGTACCAGGCGTCGCCGTCGGTCTTCAACGACTCCGCCCCACCGTCGGTGTCCAGTACCGCGTCGCGCATCCGGCGGGCGGTCTCCACGTCGCCGCCCGACACCAGTCGGTACCAGGCGGTGTTCGCCGGGCCGGTGGCGATCCGGAGGAACTCGGCCTGGCGCTGCTCCCGGGCGCCGCGCAGCCGGCCGAGCCCGGCCACCTCGCCCGCGGCGAGCGTGCCGCGGACGAAGACCCCGCGCAGCAGGTCGCGTTCCAGGGCCGCCAGGTGTTCCTGGGCGGCCACGGCCGCCACCTGCTGGGCCCCGCTGGCCAGGTCGCGGTCGCGTAGCTGGGCCGGGAGGGCGTCGGCGACGGCGAGCAGCGACTCGACCATCGTCACGTACGCCGGGTCGGCGCGCTCCCCGCCCAGCGCGAGCCCGCGGGTCGGGTCGAGCTGGTCGAGTCGGCCGTCCGCGTCGTTCAGCACCGGTCTCAGGTCCGGCGCGGTGTGCCGGGCCGCGGCGCTGGCCGCCCGGTACCGCTCGACGGCGGCGTCCACCCGTCGCCGCTGGGCGTCCACCAGCGGCCGGCCGGACGTGCCGCCGCGCTGGCGCAGGGCCGCCGTCTCGCCGAGTTCCCGCTCCAGCTCGTGCACCAGCCGCACGGTGGCGGTGGCGGTGCCGGCGAGCACGCGGGCCCGGTCGGCGTCGGCGGACGCGGCCAGCGCGGCGTCGGTCTGGGCGGCGCCGAGTACCACCAGGCCGACCGTCGCCACCAGGATCGGCGCGAGCAGCTGGGTACGGACCGACCAGAGGTGTTCGGTGCGGTCGGTGGAGCGGTGGTGCCGGCGTACGCGGGCGGGGTTGGGGAGCGGCACGGGGGTCTCCCGGATCGGGTCGGTGTGCCGGGCCCGGACCGGTTGTCCGGGCCCGGCGTCGTCGGCTCAGCTCGCGCCCAGGTCCTTGAGCGCCTGGTCCGCGCCGCGGTGCAGCTTCACCGGGTCGGTCTTGCGGGAGTTCTCCAGGGTGATGCCCTTGGCGGCCGGGTTGGCCTGGCCGAGGACGTCCTTCTTCTCGAAGACCGTCCTGGTGATCGCACAGGCCACGTTGGCGTCGAGGTTCTCCCGGACCAGCAGCACGTTCGGCACCACGATGGTCGGGGTGTCCGCCGCCGTCCGGTAGACGTCCTTCCCGATGGTGCCGGCCTGGTACGCCGGGTTCAGCTCGGTCAGCTTCGGCAGCAGCGGGCTGATGTCGATGAACTTCACCTTGTCGCCGGCCGTGGTGAAGAGGTCGGTGACGCCGCCGGTGGGCACCCCGCCGGACCAGAAGAAGCCGTCGATGCTGCCGTCCTTCATGCCGTCGACGGTCTTGGTCAGGTCGAGTCGCTGCGCCTGGATGTCCTTGGCCGGGTCGAGGCCGGCGGCGGTGAGCAGCCGGTTGGCGATGACCTCGGTGCCGGACTTGGGCGAGCCGGTGGAGATCTTCTTGCCCTTCATGTCGGCGACCGAGGTGATCCCGGCGTCGGCCCGGACCACCACCTGGGTGTAGTTGTCGTAGATCCGGGCGAGCGCCTGCACCGGCTGCGGGGAGCTGAAGCTCTCCTTGCCCTGCACCGCGTTGACCGCGGTGTCGAAGAGCGAGAAGGCGACGTCGTACTGGCCGGCGACGAGCTGCTCGATGTTCTGCACCGAGGCACCGGTCTCCGCGGCGGTCCCGGTGAGCTTGCCGCCGGTGGCCGCGGAGAGCTGGCCGGCCAGGGCGTTGCCGACGACGTAGTAGACCCCGGTGGCGTTGCCGGTGGCGATGCCGACCCGGGTGTCCTTGGTGACCTTGCAGGTGATCTCGCTGGCGGCATCGTCCGTCGCCGCCCCGTCCTGACGGCCCCCGCATCCGGCGGCGCCGGCCGCGACCAGGGCCAGCGCCCCGATACCCGCGGCGATCCGCACGTCGATCCGTCTCACTCTGTCTCCTCCCGATGGTCAACTTGTCGGACCGGCGCGGGGACGCCGGCCCGGCCGGCGGCTCCACGTCGGACGAACACACCCGCCACGGCCAGCGCGGCCAGGGCCGCCCCGATGGCGACGGGCACGGGTTCGAGCCAGAGCAGCACCAGCCCGGCGACCGCGCCGAGGATCCGCTCCGGCACGCCGGCCGCGCCGACGCCGGGCAGCCAGCCGCCCGCCGCCACCGCGAGCACGGTGACGCCGAGCGCGGAGACCAGGCCGGCGACCGCGATCCGTGCCACCCCGCCGATGCCGAGCAGCCCGAGGCCGGTCGGCGTGATCACGAAGGCGATCGGGATCAGGTACGCGGGCAGCGCGTACCGCAGGGTCTGCCACATGGTCGGCACCAGCCGGCCGCCGGTCACCGCGGCGGCGGCCACGGCGGCGAGCGCGGTCGGCGGGGAGACCTCGGACAGCACCGCGAAGTAGAAGACGAACATCGCCGCGGCGGGCGCGGCGACACCGAGGTGGAGCAGGGCCGGGCCGATGATCACCCAGCCGATCACGAAGGAGGCGGTGACCGGCACGGCCAGGCCGAGCAGGCTGAGCGCGACCGCGGCGAGCAGCGCGGTGAGCACCAGCACCACGGCGGGCTCGGAGCTGACCGCCTGCGCCCCGCTGACCAGCAGCGCGGCGGCCTGCGGGCCGAGCCCGGTCTTGGTGGTGGTGGCGGTGATGATGCCGGCCGCGGCGCAGACCGCGCTCACCGCGAGCACCCCGCGTACGCCGCCGCTGAGCGCCTCGACCAGGCGGGTCGGGGTGAGCCGGTGCCGCCGGTCCAGGAAGGACAGCGCGGCGGCCAGCACGGTGGCGATCACCACGGCCCGGGTCGCCGAGGCGCCGGTGGAGAGCACCACGATGATCACGATGAGCGAGAGGAAGTGGTAGCCGAACCGGGCCAGCAGCCGCCAGGCCGAACCGGTCTCGATCACCACCGGGCGTACGCCGGAGCGCCGGGCGTCGATCTCGACGGAGAGCAGGATGCCCAGGTAGTAGAGGATCGTCGGCACGGTGGCCCAGCCGAGCACCTGGAGGTAGGACACCCCCAGGTACTCGGCGATGATGAAGGCCGCGGCGCCCAGCGTCGGCGGCGAGAGGATCGCCCCGACGCCCGCGGCGGCCAGCATGCCGCCGGCCCGTTCGGGCGGGTATCCGGCCCGGCGCAGGATCGGCCAGGTGACCGCGCCGATGCTGACCGTGGTGGCCGCGCCGGAGCCGGAGACGGTGCCGAGCAGGAAGCCGGAGGCGACCGCGGTCCGCCCGGGGGCGGTGCGGGAGCGGCGGAAGGCGGCGGCGGACAGCTCCACGAAGAACCGGCCGGCGCCGGAGAGGTCGAGCACCGCTCCGTAGATGGTGAACAGCACGATGTACGAGGCGGCCACGTCCAGCGGGGTGCCGAAGAAGCCGCTGTCGGAGTTGTAGAAGGCGTCGACGAGCTGGCCGAAGTCGAGCCCGGCGTGCGCCACCGGCCAGGATTGCGGCAGCAGCCCGCCGTAGTAGCCGTAGCCGAGGAAGAGCAGGCACACCGCCGGCAGGATCCAGCCGGTGGTCCGCCGGCACGCCTCCAGCAGCAGGAGCAGCAGCACGGTGCCCATCAGCACGTCCAGCGGCACCAGCAGGCCCTGCCGGTCGAGGAAGGCATCGTAGCCGCCGCCGCCCGCGCCCAGGGTCACCGGCAGTACCGGGTAGAGGCAGCTCAGCAGGGCGGCGACGGCCAGCATCCAGTCGACCGGGGTGGGCCCGCCCCGCTCCGCTGGCCCGTCGGCCGCTGGGGCGGGGTCCGGCGGCTCGTTCCCCGCCGATGCTGTTGCCGCCCGCCGGGGCAGCCGCATCCCCGAGGGGTACGCCAGAAAGACCATCGGCAGTACGCCGGCCAGAAAAATGATCAGGTAGTACTTACTGCCCTGGGGAAGCGGGAAGAAGACCTGCCAGAGGGTGAGCAGGGCGATGGCGACGGTGACGCCGGTGAACAACAGGCCGACCGGTCCGGACAGGACGCGGCCCGGTTTTTCGTCCTCGAACCGGGCGGCGAGTTCCCGGGTGTCGTGGTGCCCGGCGACCGGGCCGTCGTCGGCCCAGACCGGATCGCCGGCCGTCCCCTGGTCGGGCGGGAGCGGCACCGGGGCGACGTCCACGTCGGACGGGGATGCCGGCGCCTCGTTACGCCGTGGCGTCGGAGGGGTTTCGTCGGAGGAACGAACGGACGACACGAGGGGGCACGATACGCGAATCGCGTACATCTTGGGAACATTGCTGATCATGATTGCGCTGGGTGACCGAAGGGGCTTCCCAATTACTCAGCGCGCTCATATTTCAGAACGACTCTCACCAATGTCGTCGAAAAGGAGTAGCCGAGTTCGGGAATTGAGTGGTGCCCGAAAGCGATCTGTTCACTATGACGGTATTGGTCCCGGTTGTCGGCCGGGTGAGTGTCGCCTCCGACGTGGTCACGCGGCGTAACCGGCATTACCGTCTGTGTTTCCCCGGTGCCACTCGTCGTGCGGGTTAACCGGTCGAGGCTGTCGGACCGGGCGGCTAGGGTCGGCCGGTGACCACTGCTCAACCACTCATCGAGGCGCGCGGGCTGGTGAAGCGGTTCGGCGACTTCACCGCCGTCGACGGCATCGACGTCGAGGTGCGCCCGGGCGAGGCGTTCGGCTTCCTCGGTCCGAACGGCGCGGGCAAGTCGTCCACCATGCGGATGATCGGCTGCATCTCCCCACCCTCCGGCGGCAGCTTGCGCATCCTCGGCATGGACCCGGTCCGCGACGGGCCGGCGATCCGGGCCCGGCTCGGCGTCTGCCCGCAGCTCGACAGCCTCGACCCGGAGCTCACCGTCCGGGAGAACCTCACCACCTATGCCCGCTACTTCGGCATTCCGCGCCGGGTGGCCCGGGAGCGCGCCGCCGAGCTGCTCGACTTCGTCCAGCTCACCGAGCGGGCCGAGAGCAAGGTGGACCCCCTCTCGGGCGGCATGAAGCGCCGGCTGACCATCGCCCGGGCGCTGGTCAACAATCCGGAGATCGTGCTGCTCGACGAGCCCACCACCGGGCTCGACCCGCAGGCTCGGCACCTGGTCTGGGAGCGGCTGTTCCGGCTCAAGCAGCAGGGCGTCACGCTGGTCCTCACCACGCACTACATGGACGAGGCGGAGCAGCTCTGCGACCGGCTGGTGGTGATGGACGGCGGCCGGATCGTGGCCGAGGGGTCGCCGCGCGCCCTCATCGAGCAGCATTCCACTCGGGAGGTGGTGGAGCTGCGCTTCGCCGCCGAGTCGCAGGAGGCGTTCGCCGGCAAGCTCGGCGGGCTGGGGGAGCGGGTCGAGGTGCTGCCCGACCGGATCCTGCTCTATGTGGCCGACGGCGACGCGGCGGTGGCCGAGGTGGCCGCCCGGGGGCTCGTGCCGGCCAGCGTGCTGGTCCGCCGCAGCAGCCTGGAGGACGTCTTCCTGCACCTCACCGGCCGCACGCTGGTCGACTAGTCGCAAGGCGCCGCGGCCGCTCCGGTGCGGCGGCGTCACGCGGAAGTACGAGCGCGGCTTGGAGGCGCTGCGACAGGCCGCCGGTGCCCGGGTGACGAAGCGATCGGCCAGCCCGCGGGCACGGGCGGTAGCGGGGCATCAGCGCATGCCCTCCTCGCCGCGACGCGGCGAAGGCACCCAGCGACCGCCGATTGCCCGCCATTCCTGCGCGCGGGTCAGCCGTCCCGGACGTCCCGGGCCGTCGACCGGGAAGGCCTCCGTCGGGGCGGTCGCCCACGTCGGCGCTCGTGGGGCGTACCCCGGGGGAGCGGGGCGGGCCGTGTCGGGCGGGTCGCCGAGCGGCCGTAACGGCGATCGGGTCCTGTTGCCCCTCCCAGGCGCCAGACCGATGCCCGTCCGTTGACGCAGAGTGACATAGCAGTGGTCGGTGCCGACTTGCACGCAGCGTGATCGGACGGCCCGCCAAGGAACCGGCCACCGTCCGGCCGCTCTGTCCGAGATCGCCGCTGAGCTGCCGAGTTTCCGGCCGGCCGCCGCCGGTCGGCACAACCCCCACACCCACTTTGCTCTGCAGCCACGGACGCACCAGGCATGCAGAGTGGCATGTTGCGTCCGTGGCTGCAGAGCAAAGGGAGCCACACCACCTGTCGTTCGCCGGCGTCCACGTGACGGACTGTGACCGACCGATGTCGGCCGTCCGAGGTGGTGTCCGTCGCCGCCCCGGGGCAGGCCGGACGGACGGTCGTTGGCGATGGTCGGCGAGCCAGGCCCCGACGGGCCCACTCGTCGGCTGAACCGGGGGTCCGAGGGAGCGGCCGTTCCGGCACCGGACGCGGCCCGCCGGGGAAAACCGGCACGACGGTTGCCGGGTGCCCGCCGTAGGGTGGCCGGCGGCCTGTCGTACCCGAGGGGTAGGAAGGCCGGGGTGGGCGGAGAGCGGGGGTGGTCGCGGTGAGCGTGGCGGAGCGGGCCGGGCCGGTGGCGCCGCGGATCCCGGCGGTGGCGGTGCTGGCGCACTACCTGGTCGGCTACCGGCGCACCTGGCGCGCGGGCGTCTTCTCGTCCTTCCTGCTGCCGGTGCTCACCGTGGTCGGCTTCGGGGTCGGCGTCGGGGCGTACGTGGACCGGGGCGTCGGTGGCGTGCCCTATCTGGACTGGCTGGTGCCCGGCCTGATCGCCTCGACCGCACTCCAGGTCGCGGTCGCCGAGTCGACCTGGCCGGTGCACAGCAACTTCAAGTGGATCCGGACCTACCACGCCCAGGTGGCGGCGCCGCTGCGGATCGGCGACATCCTCGCCGGCCACCTCGCCTTCGTGCTGTTCCGGGTGCTCACCAGCACGGCGGCGTTCCTGCTGGTGACGGCCCTGTTCGGGGCGCTCCGGTCACCCTGGGCGGTGACCGTCCTGCCGGTCAGCGTGCTGCTCGGCCTGGCGATCGCCGCGCCGACCTTCGCGTTCAGTGCCGCCGTGCCGAGCGACAGCTACCTGGCCCTGCTGTTCCGCTTCGCGATCATCCCGATGACGCTCTTCGCCGGGGTGTTCTTCCCGGTGGAATCGCTGCCGGGCGGCCTGCGCCAGCTGGCCTACGTCACCCCGCTCTGGCACGCCGTGGACCTCTGCCGGGCCGCCGCGCTGGGCGTCGCGCCGCAGTGGTCGGTCACCGGTCACCTGGTCTACCTCGCCGCCTGGGCCGCCGTCGGCTGGCTGCTGGCCCGGCGGGTGTTCCATCGTTCGCTCGTCGTCTAGGGGAGGGATGTCGTGGTCGGTCTCGTCCTGCCCCGGCTGGTCGGCTCCGCGGGGGTGCGCCGCTCCGCCTCGGTGGCCGAGCGAAACCTCGCCGCGCTGAAGAGCGCGTACTGGCTGGTGCTGCTCTCCGGCTTCCTGGAGCCGGTGCTCTACCTCTTCTCGATCGGTGTCGGGGTGGGCGCGCTGGTCGGCGACCTCACCCTGCCCGGCGGGCAGGTGGTGTCGTACGCGGCGTTCGTGGCGCCGGCCATGCTGGCCTCCTCGGCGATGAGCGGGGCGCTCTCCGAGACCACCTTCAACTTCTTCGGCAAGATGAAGTACATGAAGCTGTACGACGGGGTCATCGCGACTCCGGTGCAGCCGTTCGAGATCGCCCTCGGCGAGCTGGGCTGGGCGATGATCCGGGGCAGCCTCTACTCGGCCGCGTTCCTGATGATCATGGTGGTGATGGACCTGACCACCGCCGCGCGGGCCGTCGTCGCGTTCCCGGCCGCGGTGCTGGTCGGCTTCGCCTTCGGCGCGCTCGGCATGACGGTCTCCACGCTCATGCGCAGCTGGCAGGATTTCGACCTGATGGGGTCGGCCCAGTTCACCCTCTTCCTCTTCTCCGGCACCTTCGTCCCGGCCGAGGCGTACCCGGCCGTGCTGCGGTGGGTGGTCGAGCTGACCCCGCTCTACCGGTCGGTGCACCTGATCCGGGGGATCTCGGTGGCGGCGTCCGGCTGGTCGTGGCTGCTCGACGTGGCCTACCTGGTGGCGCTGACCGCCGGGATGCTGGCGCTGGCCTCCCGGCGGATGGGGAGGTTGCTCTACAAGTAGGTGGTTAAGCGCCCTTCCCGTCGGGGCATGTCGTGGGGACGACACAGACGACGAGGGAGGGGCGATGGCCGCCGACGAGTCTTCCGCTCGCAACGAGCGCGACCGCACCGGGCCGGTCGGGCCGGACGAGGGGCCGGACAGCCCCACCGAGCTACCGGCCACCGGTTGGGTGGCGACGCTCAAGCGCACGGTCCGGGAGTTCCAGGACGACAGCCTGACCGACTGGGCGGCTGCGCTCACCTACTACGGTGTGCTGTCGATCTTCCCGGGCATGCTGGTGCTGGTCTCCGTGCTCGGCCTGCTCGGGGACCGGGCCACCCAGGGGGTCAAGGACACCGTGGACCAGGCGGTTCCGGAGGAGAGCATCCAGAAGATCATCGAGAGCGCCATCGACCAGGCCGGCGCGTCCGGCGGGTTGGCCAGCCTCGCGGCGGTCATCGGTCTGCTGGCCGCGTTCTGGTCCGCCTCGGGCTACGTGGCCGCCTTCATGCGCGCCTCGAACAGCATCTACGACGTGCCGGAGGGACGGCCGATCTGGAAGACCCTGCCGATCCGGCTCGGCGTGACCGCGGTCATCGGCGTGATGCTGCTGGTCAGCGCGGTGATCGTGGTCTTCACCGGTGGGCTCGCCGAGCAGGCGGGCAACGCCATCGGGCTGGGCTCGACGGCCGTCACGGTGTGGAACATCGCCAAGTGGCCGGTGCTGCTGGTGCTGGTCAGCCTGATGTTCGCGATCCTCTACTGGGCCTCGCCGAACGCCCGGCACGGCGGCTTCCGGTGGATCAGCCCCGGCGGGATCCTGGCCGTGGTGATCTGGCTGGTCATCTCGGGCCTGTTCGCCCTCTACGTCGGCAACTTCGCCTCGTACAACAAGACCTACGGCGCGCTCGCCGGTGTGATCGTCTTCCTGGTCTGGCTCTGGCTGAGCAACATCGCCATCCTGCTCGGCGCGGAGTTCGACGCCGAGCTGGAGCGCAGCCGCGCCATCGCGGCCGGGCACCCGGCCGACGAGGAGCCGTACGTCGAGCTGCGCGATGACCGGAAGCTGAAGAAGAAGCGCAACGCCGCCACCCGCCGCTGACCGCCCGGGCCGCCCGGCCCGCCCCGCCGCCTCCGCCGCAGTCGAGCGACGGGGGCGGCGGCGCGCGCTGCGGCAGCGCTCAGCCGAGGAGTTTCCAAGATCCAACACGTGCTTTTGCTCAGATGGACAAAAGTTTGGACTGGATGTGCCGAAGCTATGGACACGTCGCCCCGAAGGCTCCTACTGTGTCGGACACGACACATCGCCGTTGCGTCGGTGTGAACGACTCCGATGCGGAGGTGAGTCCCGGTGCGGACGGTTGACCCCCTGCACGTACGGCTGCTCCGAACGCTCCGCGACGAGGGGGCGGTGTCCCGGGCGGAGCTCGGCGACCGGTTGCAGATGCCCCGCCCCCGCCTCCTCGCCGAGCTGGACCGCCTGGTCGCCCTCGGCTACGTCGCCGAGGCGGGGCTGGCCGCGTCCCGCGGTGGCCGACGCTCCACCCTGGTCGAACTCAGTCCCCACCTGCGCTTCGCCGCGGTCGACCTGGGCGCCAGCTCGATCGACGTCGAGGTGGTGAACGGCCGGCTGGAACCGGTGACCGCCTACACCGAGCCGGCCGACATCCGCTCCGGCCCGAAGGTGACCCTGCAACGGGTCAACGAGCTGCTGCACAAGGCCAAGGTGGACGGGGCGTACGAGCGGCTCGACGCGATCGGCATCGGCGTGCCCGGCCCGGTGAGCTTCCGCGACGGTGTGCCGGTCTCGCCGCCGATCATGCCGGGCTGGGACCGGTTCCCGGTCCGTGAGCTGCTCACCCGCGAGCACGGCTGCCCGGCCGTGGTCGACAACGACGTGAACATCATGGCGATCGGCGAGCGGCACGGTGGCGTCGCCCACTCGGTGGACGACTTCCTCTTCATCAAGATCGGCACCGGCATCGGCTGCGGCATCTACCTCAACGGGGAGGTCTACCGGGGCACCGACGGGTGCGCCGGCGACATCGGCCACATCCAGGTCGACCCGAACGGCCCGATGTGCTCCTGCGGGAACCTCGGCTGCCTGGAGGCGGTGTTCAGCGGCGCCGCGCTGGCCCGGGAGGCCATCGCGGCGGCCCGCGCCGGGGTCTCCCCGGCGCTCGCCGACCGGCTGGCCGCCCGGGGTGCGGTGACCGCGCTGGACGTGGCGCAGGGGGCGGCCGAGGGGGACGTCACCTGCATCCAGCTCATCCGCGACGGCGGCCGGCGGGTCGGCAGCGTGCTGGCCGGGCTGGTCAGCTTCACCAACCCGTCGATGATCGTCATCGGCGGTGGGCTCGCCCAGCTCGGTCACATCCTGCTCGCCGAGATCCGCAGCGTGGTCTACCGCCGCTCGCTGCCGCTGGCCACCGGCAACCTGCCGGTCGTCCTCTCCGAGCTGGGCCCACGGGCCGGTGTCGCCGGTGCCGCGGTGCTCGCCAGCGACCTGGCCTTCGGGGAGGCGTCATGACGGCCCCGGACCCGGTCGGCGGCCCGACCGCCCCGGGGACACCCACGGACCACGGGGGACCGACCGGCCCGGGACGGCGCGGGGCCGGTGACACCGGCCAGGGGGAGCGCGCCGTCCCGGGACCGACCGACCGCAGCGAGGAGGCCGACGTGACGAAGGCACCACTGGTGGAGGCCCCGGCCGACACCGTCGCGGGCGAGGTGGTCCTGCGCCTCACCGACGTGGTCAAGACCTTCCCCGGCGTACGGGCGCTGGACGGCGTGCAGCTCGAGGTGCGGGCCGGCGAGGTGCACTGCCTGCTCGGGCAGAACGGGGCCGGCAAGTCCACCCTGATCAAGGTGCTCTCCGGGGTGCACCGGCCGGACTCCGGGGACGTCGAGTGGCGTGGCGAACCGGCGGCCTTCGCCAACCCGCAGGCCGCGATGCGGGCCGGGATCGCCACCATCTACCAGGAGCTCGACCTGGTCGAGGACCTGTCGGTGGCGGAGAACGCCTTCCTCGGTCACGAGCCGCGTCGGCTCGGATTCGTCCGCCGCGGCCACATGGCCCGGCGTACCCGGCAAATCCTGGCCCGGCTCGGCCACCCGGAGATCCCGCCCGGCCGGCTGGTCCGCCACCTGCCCGCCGCCGGCAAGCAGATCGTCAGCATGGCCCGCGCCCTCTCGCACGAGGCCCGACTGATCATCATGGACGAGCCGAGCGCGGTGCTCGCCCACGACGAGGTGGGCAACCTGTTCCGGATCATCCGGGAGCTCACCGCGCAGGGCATCGCGGTCATCTACATCTCGCACCGGATGGAGGAGATCCGCGAGATCGGCGACCGGGTCACCGTACTCAAGGACGGCCGGACCACCGCGGCGAACCTGCCGGCCCGGGAGACCCCGACCCGCGACCTGGTCGCCCGGATGACCGGCCGGACCATCGAGTACGTCTTCCCGGAGCGCCCGGCCGACGAGACCGCCGGCGCGGAACTGCTGCGGGTCGACGGGTTGACCCGGACCGGCGAGTTCGCCGACGTCTCGCTGACCGTGCGGGCCGGTGAGATCGTCGGCATCGCCGGCCTGGTCGGCTCCGGCCGCTCCGAGCTGCTGGAGACGATCTACGGCGCCCGGCGGGCGAGCGGCGGCACGGTCCGGATGGGCGACCGGATGCTGCGCCCGGGCAGCGTCGGGGCGGCGGTGCGGGCCGGCATGGGGATGGCCCCGGAGGAGCGCAAGAGCCAGGCGCTGCTGCTCGGCGAGCCGATCTACCGCAACGTCACCCTGGCCACCTTCGGCCGCTACGCCCGCCTCGGGTTCACCGACGCCGGGCGGGAACGGGTCGCGGCGGACCGGATCGCCGCCTCGCTGGAGCTGCGCCCCCGGGACGTACGCCGGCCGGTGCGCACCCTCTCCGGCGGCAACCAGCAGAAGGTGGTGGTCGGCCGGTGGCTGCTCGGGGACACCCGGCTGCTGCTGCTCGACGAGCCGACCCGGGGCGTCGACGTCGGTGCCCGGGCCGAGCTGTACCAGGTCATCCGGGAACTCGCCGCGCGGGGCGTCGGGGTGCTGCTGGTCTCCAGCGAGGTGCCCGAGGTGCTCGGCCTGGCCGACCGGGTGCTGGTGATGCGGGAGGGCCGGGTGGTCCGGGAGGCCCCGGCCGGCGAACTCGACGAGAACACCGTGCTCGACCTCGTCATGGCGGGGTCTCTCATGGAAGGCGCGCCGGCATGACCGAGCGATGCGCCCAGATCGACGCGTGGATGGAGGCGGCATGAGCGAGATGACACCCACCGCGGCGCCGGAACGGGCGGCGGGGCTGCCGGCCCAGTCGCCGCCGGTCGACCCGGCCGAGACGGCGAAGGCCGACGCGCTGCGGCTCTCCTGGTGGCGCGGCGACGGCGGGGAGGGCGCCAAGCGCAACCTCGGCCTGCTGGCGACGCTGGTGGTACTGGTCGTCATCGGCATCCTCACCCGACCCGACCTCTACGGCAACGCGAGCTGGGTGTGGGGCAACACGCTCACCATCCTCAAGCTGGCCTCGGTGGTCGGCGTGGTCACCGTCGGGATGACCTTCGTGATCATCGGCGGCGGCATCGACCTCTCGGTCGGCGCGATCGTCGCGCTCGCCGGGGTCTGGTCCACCACGGTCGCCACCCAGAGCTACGGCGCCGGCGGCATGATCTTCAGCGCGCTGGTTGTCGGGCTGGCCGTCGGCGTGGTCAACGGCCTGCTCATCTCGTACGGGCGGCTGGTGCCGTTCATCGCCACGCTGGCCATGATGGTGGCCGCTCGCGGCCTGGCCGCCGAGATCTCCGACAAGCAGACCCAGGTCTCGAACAACCAGTTCATCAACGGCATCGCCAGCACGAACGTGCTCGGCATCCCGCTGCTGGTGTACATCCTGGCCGCGGTGGTGATCGCCGGCTGGGTGCTGCTCAACCGGACCACCTTCGGCCGCCGCACGGTGGCCGTCGGTGGCAACCCGGAGGCGGCCCGGCTCGCCGGCATCAACGTCCGCCGGCACACGCTGCTGCTCTACGCGCTCTCCGGCCTCTGCTGCGGCATCGCCGCGGTCATGCTGACCGCGCAGGCCACCTCCGCCCAGGCGGCGATGGCGAACCTCTACGAGCTGGACGCGATCGCCGCCGCGATCATCGGCGGCACGCTGCTCAGCGGCGGGCGGGGCACCATCATCGGTTCCCTGCTCGGGGTGGTCATCTTCTCCACCATCACCAACCTCTTCGCCATCAACGGCCTCTCCACGGAGGCCCAGAACATGGTCAAGGGCGGCATCATCGTCGCCGCCGTCCTGGTCCAGCAGGTCCAGTTCGGCAGCGTCACCCAGTTCCTCCGCCGCAACCGGGCCACCACCACCTGATTCCACCGCGACACCGGCGGCCACCTCGACAGCGACGGTGGCCGGGCCCAGCACACCCATTTTCACCCCACCACCTCATCCAGGAGGCCGTCATGACAACGCAGGGTCGCGATCTGTCGCGCCGCCGGCTGCTCTTCGGCGGGGCCGCGCTCTCCGCCGGCGTAGTGCTCGCCGGGTGCACCAGCAACGAGCAGGCGCCCACCGCCGCCCAGACCAAGGCCGCCGCGGCCGGCGGCAACAACGATCCCGGCAAGAAGGTGACCATCGGCTTCTCCGCTCCGGCCGCCGACCACGGCTGGATCGCCGCCATCACCAACAACGCCAAGGCGCAGGCCGCGGCGTACTCCGACGTGGAGCTCAAGTCGGTGGAGGCCGGAGCGGACGCGGCGGCCCAGCGCGCGGCGCTGTCCACCCTGATCTCCCAGAAGCCCGACGTGATCGTGCTGCTGCCGCACGACGGCAAGGAGCTCAACGCGTTCGGCCTGGAGGCGATGAAGGCCGGCATCCCGGTGGTCAACCTGGACCGGGCCTTCCCCGACGCGCGGGCCTACCGGCTGCAGATCAAGGGCGACAACTACGGCATGGGGGTGGCCGCCGCCACCTACATCGCCGAGCAGCTCAAGGCCAAGGGCGTCAGCAACCCCGTCATCGGCGAGATCCCCGGCATCGACTCGCTGGAGCTGACCCAGGAACGCTCCAAGGGCTTCGCCGACACCCTCGCCTCCTTCGGCCTCAAGGTGGCCAACCGCCGCCCGGCCGAGTTCACCGCCGACTCGGGCCAGCAGGCCGCCACCGGCCTCTTCCAGGCGCTGCCCAAGATCGACGCGCTCTGGAACCACGACGACGACCAGGGCATCGGGGTCCTCGCCGCGGTCAACCAGGCCAACCGCAAGGAGTTCTTCATGGTCGGCGGTGCCGGCTCGAAGAAGGCCATGGAGGACATCAAGGCCGACAACACCGTCCTGAAGGCGACCGTCACCTACAGCCCGTCGATGGCCTCCTCGGCCATCTCGCTGGCCCGGCTGATCGGCCAGAAGAAGGGCATGTCCGACCTGGTCGAGCTCCAGGTTCCGAAGGAGATCGTGCTGGCCTCGGAGACGATCACCAAGGAGAACGCGAGCGACTACCTGAAGCTCGGGTTCTGACACACGGGGGGAGACCCACCTTGTCCACTCACGACAACGTCCTGCGGGTCGGCATGGTCGGCTACGCGTTCATGGGCGCCGCGCACTCTCAGGCGTGGCGCACCGTGAACCGGGTGTACGACCTGCCGGCGCGGGTGCGGATGGCACTCATCTGCGGCCGGGACGAACCGAAGGTGGCCGAGGCCGCCGACCGGCTCGGCTGGGACGGCCACACCACGGACTGGCGGCGGCTGGTCGAGTCCGACGAGATCGACGTGGTCGACATCTGCACACCGGGTGACAGCCACTGCGAGATCGCCATCGCCGCGCTGGCCGCCGGCAAGCACGTGCTCTGCGAGAAGCCGCTGGCCAACACCGTCGAGGAAGCCCGGCAGATGACCGCCGCCGCCGCCCAGGCCCGCGCCGCCGGGATCCGGGCGATGTGCGGCTTCAACTACCGCCGAGTGCCCGCGGTGACGATGATGCGGCAGCTCATCGCGGACGGGCGGCTCGGGCAGATCCGGCACGTCCGTGCGGTGTACCTGCAGGACTGGATCGTGGACCCGCAGTTCCCGCTGGTCTGGCGGTTGCAGAAGGACAGGGCGGGCTCCGGCGCGCTCGGTGACATCGGCGCGCACATCATCGATCTCACCCAGTACGTCACCGGGCAGCGGATCACCGGGGTCAGCGCGGCGACCGAGACCTTCGTCAAGGAACGGCCGTTGCCGGCCGGGTCGAGCGGCCTGGCCGCGCAGGCCGACGGCAACGGCCGGGCGACGGGCCAGGTCACCGTGGACGACGCGGCGGTCTTCGTGGCCCGGCTCGACGGGGGAGCGCTCGCCACGTACGAGGCGAGCCGGTTCGCCACCGGCCGCAAGAACGCGCTCCGGGTCGAGATCAACGGGTCGCTCGGCACCGTGGTGTTCGACCTGGAACGCCTCAACGAGCTGGAGTACTACGACGCCACCCGGCCGGCCGCCGAGCAGGGCTTCACCCGGATCCTGGTGACCGAGGCGGAGCACCCGTACATGTCGGCCTGGTGGCCGCCCGGCCACATCATCGGCTACGAGCACTCCTTCACCCACCAGATGCGCGACTTCGTCGAGGCGGTCGCCACCGGCACCGACCCGGCGCCGTCGTTCGCCGACGCGTTGCAGGTCCAGCTCGTGCTCGACGCGGTGACCCGGTCGGCGGAGCTGGCCGCCTGGACGGAGGTGGAGCCCGCGCTGGCCGAAGTGGCCGCCTGATCCGACGCGGCGCCGCCCGGCGCCGCCCGACGAGGCTTCCCGGAGCCGACCGGCGAGGGCCGCCGTGGTTGCGCCCCACGGCGGGAACGAGGTCGACTCCAGGGAGCGTGCCACCGGAAACTCCGGCACGGCACGACCAGCACGGCCGTCCGGTGCGGCCGGACCGGGATTCCCCGGCCGCACCGGCGGACCGGCCCGACGACCTGGGGAGGGACCACGATGCGTACGGGTGTCTGGCTGGTGGGAGCGCGCGGCTCCGTCGCGACCACCAGCATCGTCGGGGCGTTGGCCCTGCGGGCCGGGCTCACCGACCCGACCGGCTGCGTCACCGAACTGCCGGAGCTGCGGGGACCGGCCCTGCCGGCCTTCGCCGACCTCGTGTTCGGCGGCCACGACGTGGTGGCGTGCCCGCTCGTCAAGCGGGCCGAGGCGCTCGCCGCCGCCGGGGTGCTCCCCGGCCGGCTGGTGGACGCCCTCACCGCGGACCTGGCCGGCGTCGAGGAGGCGCTGCGTCCCGCCCCGACCGGCGGCACCGAGGCCGAGCGGGTCGACGCCGTGGTCCGCGACCTGACCGACTTCCGGGAGCGGCACCGGCTGGACCGGGTGGTGGTGGTCAACGTCTCCGCCACCGAACCGGTCGCCGCCGCGCACCCGGCCCACCAGGACCTCGCCGCGCTGCGCGCGGCGCTGGCCGGCCCCGCCGAGGTGCTGCCGGCCAGCTCGCGCTACGCGTACGCGGCCTTCACCGCCGGCTGCCCGTACGTCGACTTCACCCCGTCCACCGGGGCCCGGCTGCCCGCGCTGGCGGCGCTGGCCGCCGAAGCCGGCCTGCCGTACGCCGGGCATGACGGCAAGACCGGGGAGACCCTGGTCAAGTCCGTGCTCGCGCCGATGTTCGCGATGCGGCACCTGGCCGTGCGCTCCTGGTCCGGGGTGAACCTGCTCGGCGGCGGGGACGGCGCCACGCTCGCCGAGCCCGCCGCCAACGCGGCCAAGGTGGCCAGCAAGCAGCGGGTGCTCGGGGAGACCCTCGGCTACGTCCCGCAGGGCGACACCCGGATCGACCACGTGGAGGAGCTGGGCGACTTCAAGACCGCCTGGGACCTGGTCACCTTCGCCGGCTTCCTCGGCACCGGGATGCGGATGGAGTTCACCTGGCACGGCTGCGACTCGGCCCTCGCCGCCCCGCTGGTGCTCGACCTGGCCCGGCTCACCGCCGCCGCGCACGCCGCCGGCCGCCGCGGCCCCCTGACCGAGCTGGCCTTCTTCTTCAAGGACGGCATCGACGCGCCCACCCACGCGCTGGCCGAACAGTGGACCCTGCTCCGCGAGTTCGTGGCCGGGCTGCACGCCGGGGAGCGCCGATGACCCGCATGGGCGACCTCGCCGAGCTGGTCCGGGCGCCCGCCGCGCTCTCCGTACCGGGGGACGTGCTCGCCGGCGCGGCGGCGGCCGGCGCGCTGGGCCGGCGTACGCCCGCGCTGGCCGGGGCGTCGGTGCTGCTCTACTGGGCCGGCATGGCCGGCAACGACTGGGCCGACCGGCGGCTGGACGCGGTGGAGCGTCCCGAGCGGCCGATCCCGTCCGGCCGGGTCCGCCCGGCCGCCGCGTTCGGCGTCGCCGCCGGCCTGACCGCCGCTGGGCTGGCCCTCGCCACCGCCGCCGGGGGCCGGCGGGCCGCCGCCGTCGCCGTCCCGCTCGCCGCCGCGATCTGGGGATACGACCTGGTGGCCAAGGACACCGCCGCCGGTCCCGCCGTGATGGCCGCCTGCCGGGGCCTCGACGTGCTGCTCGGTGCGACCACCGCCGGCCCAACGCCGCGCCGATCCGGCGCGTCCGGTCCGTCCGGGCGCCGGAGCTCCCCGGCGGTCGCCGCCCGGTCCGCCGGGCTGGTCCGGGCGCTGCCGGCGGCGCTGACCGTCGCCGCGCACACCTGGACCGTCACCGCGCTCTCCCGGCGCGAGGTCTCCGGCGCGGACCGCCGGCTGCCCCGGGCCACCCTGGCCGGCACCGCCCTGGTCGCCGCCACCGCGCTGGGCCGCGCCGACCCGATTCCGGTCGCGCTCGCCGCCGGCTACGCCACCCGCTACGGGTCAGCGCAGGCCCGGGTGCTGGCCGACCCGTCGCCGCCCCGGGTACGCGCCGCCGTCGGCGCGGGCATCACCGGGCTGCCCGCGTTGCAGGGCGCGCTGACCGCCCGGGCCGGTGCCCGGCTGCTCGGCCTCGCCGTCGCCGCCGCCGCGCCGGTCGGCCGCCGCCTGGCCCGACTGATCTCACCGACATGACCGGCCAGGCGGCGGAGCTGCGGTTCGGGTACGGGACCAACGGGTTCGCCAACCACCGGCTCGACGACGCGCTCGCCGTCCTCGCCGACCTCGGCTACCGGGGGGTGGCCCTCACCCTGGACCACGACCACCTGGACCCGTTCACGCCGGACCTGCCCCGCCGGGTGGCCGCGGTGCAGCGCCGGCTGGCCGCGCTCGGCCTGGCCGTGGTGGTCGAGACCGGGGCCCGCTACCTGCTCGACCCGTGGCACAAGCATGCCCCGACGCTGCTGCACGACGATCCGGCGCTGCGCGTCGAGTTCCTCCGCCGGGCCGTCCGGATCGGCGCGGACCTGGGCGCCGAGGCGGTCTCGTTCTGGGCCGGCGTACGCCCGCCCGAGGTGCCGGGGTCCGTCGCCTGGGAGCGGCTCGTCGCCGGCTGCGCCACGGTCTGTGCCGAGGCCGAGGCGGCCGGCGTGCCGCTCGGCTTCGAGCCGGAGCCGGGGATGCTGGTCGAGGACATCGCCGGCTGGCGGCGGCTGCGGGACGCGCTGGGCGCGCCGTCCGGCTTCGGCATCACCCTCGACATCGGACACTGCCGGTGCCTGGAGCCCGATCCGGTGCCGGACTGCGTCGCGGCGGTCGCCGACCACCTGGTCAACGTGCAGATCGACGACATGCGCCGGGGCGTGCACGAGCACCTGGAGTTCGGCACCGGCGAGATCGACTTCCCGCCGGTGCTGCGCGCCCTCGCCGACGCCGGCTACCGCGGCCTGGTGGCCGTGGAGCTGCCCCGGCACTCGCACGCCGCGCCGGCGGTCGCCGCCCGCTCGCTCGACTTCCTGCGCATCGCCGCCAAAGGCGGTGGCTGACCACCTGCCACCCGGCTCAGAGGGGAGACGCCAGTGACACCCGACCGACTGCGCGCCGCGTTGCGGGGCGTACCCGATCCGCAGTGGCTGGACGCGGCGCTGCGCCGCGTCGCCACCGAACCCACGGCGATCCCGCGGCTGTTCGCCATCGCCGCCCGGCGGTGCGGCCGGGCACCGCTGCCCGACCCGCCCGGCTGGACGGCCGACGAGGCCGCCCGGGCGCTGCTGCTCACCGCCCTGCCCGGCGACCACGCGGCGGTGGCCGACGCCCTCTACCGGCAGGGCGACGCCGCCGAGAAGCGGGCCGTGCTCCGCGCGCTGCCGCTGCTGCCGATCGGCGCCGAGTGTGTGCCGCTGCTGCACGACGCGATCCGCACCAACGACACCCGGCTGATCGCCGCCGCCCTCGGCCCCTACGCCCGGCACCTGGAACAGGCGGCCTGGCGGCAGGCCGTGCTCAAGTGCGTCTTCACCGGCGTACCGCTGGCCGTCGTCGACGACCTGGCCGGCCGGGCGGACGGCGAGCTGGCGGCGATGCTGGCCGCGCTCGCCGCCGAACGGCACGCGGCGGGCCGGACCATGCCCGCCGACGCCACCGACCTGCTCGACCGGCTCGGCGCCGGCTCGCACTCCACCACCGCCAGGGAGGCGTGATGCGCATCTTCGACCCGCACATCCACATGACGTCCCGGACCACGGACGACTACGAGCGGATGGCCGCCGCCGGGGTACGCGCCGTGGTGGAGCCGGCGTTCTGGCTCGGCCAGCCGCGCACCAGCGTCGACTCGTTCGTCGACTACTTTGACTCGCTGGTCGGCTGGGAGCCGTTCCGGGCCGGGCAGTTCGGCGTCCGGCACCACGCCACCGTGGCGCTGAACCCGAAGGAGGCCAACGACCCGCGCTGCCGCCCGGTGCTGGATGTGCTCCCGCGCTACCTGGACAAGGACGGCGTGGTCGCGGTCGGCGAGATCGGCTACGACTCGATGACCCCGGCCGAGGACGCCGCGTTCGCCGGGCAGCTCGCCCTCGCCGTCGCGCACGACCTGCCCGCCCTGGTGCACACCCCGCACCGGGACAAGGCCCGGGGGGTCGAGCGCAGCCTGGCGGTGGTCGCCGAGTCCGGCATCGACCCCGGCCGGGTGCTGGTCGACCACCTCAACGAGGTCACCGTGAAGCTGGTCCGGGACACCGGCTGCTGGCTGGGCTTCTCCATCTACCCGGAGACGAAGATGTCGCCGCCGCGGATGGTCGAGCTGCTGAAGACGTACGGGACCGAGCGGATGCTGGTCAACTCGGCCGCCGACTGGGGACGCTCCGACCCGCTCCTGACCCGGGCCACCGGCGAGGCGATGCTGCTCGCCGGGTTCACCGAGGACGACGTCGACCGGGTGCTGTGGCGCAACCCGGTGGAGTTCTACGGCCAGTCCGGCCGGCTCGACCTCACCGACCTGGACTCCGTGGCCCCCACCTTCGCCGGCAACTCCATCCTGCGCGGGGGCGAGTGATGCGGTTCCGGCACGCGGACGGCAGCAACGTCCACCTCGGCTACTGCACCAACGTCCACCCGGCCGAGGACCTGGCCGGGGTCCTCGCCCAGCTCGACACGTACGCCGTCGGCGTCCGGCGGGCGCTCGGCGCCGACCGGCTGGGGCTGGGGCTCTGGCTGGCCGCCCCGGTCGCCGCCGAACTGGCCGCCGACCCGGCGGCCCGCCGCCGGCTCCGGCAGGAGCTGACCGTACGCGGGCTTGAGGTGGTCACCCTCAACGGCTTCCCGTACGCGGCCTTCCAGGCGCCGGTGGTGAAGGGCGCGGTCTACCACCCGGACTGGACCACCCCGGAGCGGCTCGGGTACACGCTGAACCTGGCCCGGGTGCTGGCCGACCTGCTCCCCGACGACGCGGCCCGCGGCTCGGTCTCCACCCTGCCGCTGGCCTGGCGGACCCCGTGGGACGCCGACCGGGCCGACGCCGCCCGGCGCCGCCTCGACGAGCTGGCCGCCGGGCTCGCCGCGGTGGAGCGGGAGACGGGCCGGACCGTCCGGGTCGGCTTCGAACCGGAACCGGGCTGTCTGGTGGAGTCGACCAGACAGGCCCGCGAGGTATTGTCGGCCATGGATACCGACCGGCTCGGGATCTGCCTCGATCTGGCGCACCTCGCCTGCGCCTGGGAGGAGCCGGTCGAGGCGCTGGGCCGGCTCCGGGACGCCGGGCTGCCGGTGGTCAAGGTGCAGGTCTCCGCCGCCGTCGAGGCCAGCGACCCGGCCGGCTCGGCCGAGGCGCTGCGCCGCTGGGTCGAGCCGCGCTTCCTGCATCAGACCCGGGCCGCCGGCTGCGCCGGCGCCGCCGACCCGGCCGACCCGGCGTACGCGGCCGACGACCTGGACGTCGCCCTCGACGCGCGGCTGCCCGGGGCGTGGCGGGTGCACTACCACGTGCCGCTGCACGCCCCGCCCGAGCCGCCGCTGCGCTCGACCATGCCGGTGCTGCGGGCCGCCCTCGCCGCGCTCTTCGCCGGGCCGGTGGCCGGCTGCGACCACCTCGACGTCGAGACGTACACCTGGGGGGTGCTGCCGGAGGCGCGGCGGCCGCGCACCGACGCGGAGCTGGCCACCGGCATCGCCGCCGAACTGGCCGTCGCCCGCGACGAGCTGCTCGCGCTCGGACTGGCCGCACCGGCGGGGGTGGTGGCGTGAGCGCGAGGAGTGAGCCGGGTTGGCGAGCCCCGCAGTCGCGAACGAAGGAGGGTGCCGCATGAGCAAGCGCCTCGTGGTGCTGGACGTGGTGGGCCTGACCCCGCGGCTGCTGGCGCACATGCCCCGGCTGCGCGCGGTCGCCCAGGCCGGCTTCCAGGCCGAGCTGGGCACCGTGCTGCCCGCGGTGACCTGCTCGGTGCAGTCCACCTTCCTCACCGGCGAACCGCCGTCGGGCCACGGCATCGTCGGCAACGGCTGGTACTTCCGCGACCTCGGCGAGGTGCTGCTCTGGCGGCAGCACAACGCGCTGGTCGGCGGGGAGAAGCTGTGGCAGGCGGCCCGCCGGGTCGAGCCCGGCTACCGGGTCGCCAACGTCTGCTGGTGGTACGCGATGGGCGCCGACGTGGACTGGACGGTCACCCCGCGCCCGATCTACTACGCCGACGGGCGCAAGGAGCCGGACTGCTGGACCGACCCGCCCGAGCTGCACGACGAGCTCACCGGCGCGCTCGGCACCTTCCCGCTCTTCACCTACTGGGGGCCGGGCGCCGGGCTGCCCTCGTCGGCCTGGATCTGCCGGGCCGCGGAGCAGATCCTGGCCGATCACGCGCCGGACCTCACCCTGGTCTACGTCCCGCACCTCGACTACGACCTGCAACGGTTCGGCCCGTCCTCGCCGCAGGCCGCCGCCGCGGCGGCCGAGCTGGACGGGGTGCTCGGGCCGCTGCTGGACGCCGCCCGGGAACGGGACGCCACCGTGGTGGCGCTGTCGGAGTACGGCATCACCGACGTCTCCCGCCCGGTCGACGTCAACCGGCTGCTGCGTGCGGAAGGGCTGCTGCGGGTCTACACGCAGGACGGGATGGAGTACCTGGACCCGTGGACCTCCCGCGCCTTCGCCGTGGCCGACCACCAGGTCGCGCACGTCTACGTCAAGGACCCGGCCGACGTGCCGGCGGTGGCGAAGCTCTGCGCGGCCCTGCCCGGGGTGGCCGAGGTGCTGGACGCCGCCGGCCAGGCCGGCTACGGGCTGGACCACGAGCGTTCCGGTGAGCTGGTGCTGGTGGCCGAGCCGGACGCCTGGTTCACCTACTACTACTGGCTGGACGACGGCCGCGCGCCCGACTTCGCCCGGCTGGTGGAGATCCATCGCAAGCCCGGCTACGACCCTGCGGAGCTCTTCTTCGACCCGGCCGCCCCGGTCGCGGCGAAGCGCCGGGCCGCGGTGGCGCTGGCCCGCAAGAAGCTCGGGATGCGCTACCTGATGAGCGTGGTCGGGCTGGACGCCGGGGCGCGGGCCGTGCGCGGCTCGCACGGCCGGCTGCCCGCCGACCCGGCGGACGGGCCGGTGCTGCTCTGTTCCGACCCGGCCGCGGCCCGGGACCGGGTCGCCGCGACCGACGTGAAGGGTCTGCTGCTGCAGCTGGCCGGATTGGCCCGGGAGGCGCCGTGACCCTTGCCGTCGCACCGACCGACCCGGCCCTGCTGCGGGACCGCTTCGACGCCGCGCTCGCCGCGTTCCTGCGCGGGCGGCGGCCGGGTCGGTCGGACGACGGTACGGGGGACGTCCACGCCGTGCTGCGCCGGTTCGTGCTGGCCGGTGGCAAGCGGCTGCGGCCCCTCTTCTGCTACTGGGGCTGGCGTGGCTTCGGCGGCCCGGACGGGCAGCCGATCGTGGTCGCGGCGGCGGCACTGGAGCTGTTCCACGCCTTCGCCCTGATCCACGACGACATCCTGGACCGCAGCGAGCTGCGGCGCGGCCGGCCCTCGGTGCACCGGATCTTCGCCGACCTGCACGCCCGCTCCGGCTGGCGCGGTGACCCCGAGGCGTACGGCCGGGACGCCGCCCTGCTCTGCGGCGACCTCTGCGTCGCCTGGTCGGGGGAGATGTTCCACGGTTGCGGGCTGGAACCCGCGCGGGTCCGGCCCGGCCTCGCCGTCTTCGCCCGGATGCGGGCGGAGGTGATCGCGGGGGAGTACCTGGACGTGGTCTCGGCGCTCGGCGACGGCTCGGTGGCCACCGCGCTGGCGGTGATCCGGATGAAGACCGCCCGCTACACGGTGACCCGCCCGTTGCAGGTCGGTGCGGCGCTGGCCGGCGCCGCCCCGGCCGACGTGGACGCCCTCACCGCCTTCGGCGACCCGCTCGGGGACGCCTTCCAGCTCCGCGACGACCTGCTCGGGGTCTTCGGCGACCCGGCGGTGACCGGCAAGTCGAACCTGGACGACCTGCGCGAGGGGAAGCCGACGGTGCTGATGGCGCTGGCCCGGGAGTCCGCCGACCCGGTCCGGGCGGCGCGGCTGCGCGCGCTGGTCGGCCGGCCCGCCCTGGACGAGGCCGGCGCCGCCGAGGTCCGCGGGATCGTCGAGGCGGTCGGCGCCCGCGCCGCGGTCGAGGGGATGATCCGGGCCCGCGCCGACGCCGCCCTGGCCGCGTTGGACCGGCTCCCGCTGGCCGGGCCGGCGCGAGCCGCCCTGGCCGACCTGGCCGCCCGCGCGATCGACCGCAGCCGGTGACCTGACGGGAGGGGACGCGGTCACGCCTCGCGTTGGCCCCTCCCACCAGCAAGGAGAGCGACATGCGGAAAGTCCTCCGAACGGTCCTCGGCGCGGCGGCCGCCGTTTCCGCCACCCTCGCCTGCACCAGCCAGGACATCCCGGCCGACGCCGACGACGACCCCTACGACGTGCTGATCTTCACCAGGACCACCGGCTTCCGGCACGACTCGATCCCGGCCGGCATCCAGGCCGTCCGCGAACTCGGCGCGGCGAACAACTTCACCGTCACCGCCACCGAGGACGCCGCGCAGTTCACCACCGCCAACCTGGCCCGGTACGAGGCGGTGGTCTTCCTCAACACCACCGGCGACGTGCTCGGCCCGGCCCAGCAGGCCGCGTTCGAGGCGTACATCGGTGCCGGCGGCGGCTTCGTGGGCGTGCACTCGGCGGCCGACACCGAGTACGACTGGCCCTTCTACGGCCACCTGGTGGGCGCGCGGTTCGCCGCCCACCCGGCGATCCAACAGGCGACCGTGACGGTGGAGGACCGCACGCACCCCGCCACCGCGCACCTGCCGCAGACCTGGACCCGCACCGACGAGTGGTACGACTACCGCACCAACCCCCGCTCCTCGGCACACGTGCTGGCCAGCCTGGACGAGTCGTCGTACGTCGGCGGCGCGATGGGCGGTGACCACCCGTTCGCCTGGTGCAGGGCGTACGCCGGCGGGCGCTCCTTCTACACCGGCGGCGGGCACACCCAGGCGTCCTACGCCGATCCCGCGTTCCGCGCCCACCTGCTCGGCGGCATCCGGTACGCGGCCGCCCGGGCCCGGGCCGACTGCGGTCCGTAGACCGCGTCGTGCTGTGCCGGCCTTCCGCGCCGGCTCCAGCCCGCCTAGAGTGAGGGCGGCGACCGCGAGGTGGCCGGTGACCCGACGGGAGGCGCAACCCGTCGGGCCCAGGCGCGACCGCGCCCACCGGTGCTCCGTCGGGTCGCCCGCACCCGGTCGTCCCTCGCCCCGGTCGCTACGGAATCCCCCATCACGACAGGGGAGAAGGACAATGGCGCGACCCATCACGCTCTTCACCGGCCAGTGGGCCGATCTTCCGTTCGACGAGGTCTGCCGGCTCGCCGCCGAGTGGGGGTACGACGGCCTGGAGATCGCCTGCTGGGGCGACCACTTCGAGGTCGACAAGGCGCTCGCCGACGACTCGTACGTGGACCGGAAGCGGGCCACCCTCGCCAAGCACAACCTCCAGGTCTTCGCCATCTCCAACCACCTGGTCGGCCAGGCGGTCTGCGACCACCCGATCGACGAGCGGCACCAGGACATCCTCCCGGCCCGGATCTGGGGCGACGGCGAGCCGGAGGGCGTACGCCGCCGCGCCGCCGAGGAGATGAAGGACACCGCGCGGGCGGCGGCGAAGCTCGGGGTGAAGACGGTGATCGGCTTCACCGGCTCGTCGATCTGGCACACCCTGGCGATGTTCCCGCCGGTGCCGCCGGCCATGATCGAGCGCGGCTACCAGGACTTCGCCGACCGGTGGAACCCGATCCTCGACGTCTTCGACGAGGTGGGGGTCCGGTTCGCCCACGAGGTGCACCCGAGCGAGATCGCCTACGACTACTGGACCACCAAGCGGACGCTGGAGGCGATCGGCCACCGGCCCGCCTTCGGGCTGAACTGGGACCCCTCGCACTTCGTCTGGCAGGAGCTGGACCCGGTCAACTTCATCTTCGACTTCGCCGACCGGATCTACCACGTCGACTGCAAGGACGCGAAGGTCCGCACCGGTGACGGCCGCCGTGGCCGGCTCTCCTCCCACCTGCCCTGGGCGGACCTGCGCCGCGGCTGGGACTTCGTCTCCACCGGCCACGGCGACGTGCCGTGGGAGGACTGCTTCCGCGCGTTGAACGCGATCGGCTACACCGGCCCGATCTCCATCGAGTGGGAGGACGCCGGCATGGACCGGCTGGTCGGCGCGCCCGAGGCGCTCCAGTTCGTCCGCCGGCTCGCCTTCGACGCCCCCGCCGCGGCCTTCGACGCCGCGTTCAGCAGCAGCCGCGACTGACCCGTCGTGCCCCGGGGGCCGGCCGCGCCGGGCCCCGGGGCGCAGCTCAGCAGGCCGCGAAGACCTGGTCGCTGACCAGGCGCGCCGCGCCGACCAGGCCGGCCCGGTCGTCCAGGTCGGAGAGGACGATCGGCATGCTGCCGGTGGCCAGCGGGGTCGAACGCCGGTAGACCACGCCGCGGATCTCGGCGAGCAGGACCGGCCCGATGCCGGGCGCCGCGCCACCGATGATCACGATGGCCGGGTTGACGAAGCTGACCAGACCGACCAGCACCTGGCCGAGCCGGCGGGCGGCGTCGCGGACCAGGGTCTGCGCGGTCGGGTCGCCCTCGGTCGCCGCCCCGGCGACGTCGGCCATGGTCAGCGTGCCGTCCCCGGCCAGTCGCTCGGCGAGCGCCGTCGAGCGCCCGCTCCGGGCGGCGGTCACCGCCTCCCGCACCAGGGCCGGATCCGCGCAGTACGCCTCGACGCAGCCGCTGTTGCCGCAGACGCAGAGCGGCCCGTCCTCGGCGAGCTGGAGGTGGCCGATGTCGCCGGCCCCGCTGGCCGCGCCCCGGTACAGGGCCCCGCCGAGCACCAGCCCGCAGCCGACCGCGCTGCCCAGCTTGACGTAGAGGAAGTCGTCGAACGGCCGGCCGGTGCCGGCGTGCCGCTCGCCGAGCGCCATCACGTTGGCGTCGTTGTCGACCTGCACCGGGCAGCCCAGGTCGGCGGCGATGGTGTCGCGGACCGGGAACCGGTGCCAGCCGGGCAGGGCGGGCGGGGAGACCGGGGCGCCGTCGCGGACCGCGACCGGCGCCGGCAGGGCCACCCCCACCCCGGTGAACCGGGCCAGGCCCGCCTCGGCCCGCAGCTTGCCGAGCCGCTCCACCGCGCGGCCCACCACCGCCTCGGGGCCCAGCCGCACGTCGACCGGCTCCCGGTGCCGGCTGAGCACGGTCAGCTCCCCGTCGGTGAGCGCGACGTCGAGCTGCCCGTCGCCGACCACCACCGCGCCGAAGCGGACCTGCCCGGCGATCCGGAGCAGGGACGACCGTCGACCGCCCCGGGACGCGGCCGGCCCGGCGCCCTCCACCAGACCCTGCGCGGTCAGCCGCTCCACCTCGGCGGTGAACCGGGCTCGGGGCAGGCCCAGGGCGTCGGCCAGTTCCACCCGCGAGCGCGGGCCGTCGTCCCGCAGCAGGCGGAGCAGCCGCGCCTGGTCCGCGTTCTCCGGTCCGATCATGGTCATCGCGATCACCTCCCCTCGAATGTGCCACACGAGTGTCACCATCGCGTGACGCGAGGGGGCCGCACCCGGTTTCCCGGATGCGGCCCCGGCGTGCTGGGGGTTCGGGTCAGCCCCGCAGGCTCGCCATGTGCTGGTAGCTGATCTCCGCGAAGCGCAGCGACCGGCCCGGGTCGGCGCTGCCACCGGGCGCGGTGTCCTGCTCCCACATCGGGTTGTGGTAGCCCTTGGCGCCCATGTTGGCGAAGAAGCCGCCGTAGTCGATGTCGCCCTGGCCGAGCGGCACCATGTCGTACCCGTTGGTGGTGCTCGTGTTGATCTTGCCGTCCTTGGCGTGGAACAGCGGGAACCGGATCGGCTGGGCGGCGACCACGGCCAGCGGGTCGAAGATGCTGGTCTGGGTCACCCCGTCCGGGTCGGTGTAGCTGCGGTAGCGGTACTGGGCCACGTGCGCCCAGTAGATGTCCATCTCGAACCAGACCCACTCCGGGTTGGTCCGTGCGATGAAGTACTCCAGCTTGCGGACGCCGGAGGACCGGGTCGGGCGGCCCTGCGCGTCCAGCGGCCCGCTGTCCAGCAGGAAGTTGTACGCCGCGTCGTGGTTGTGCGTGTAGAGCTTCAGGCCCCGGGCGGCGGCCATCTGGCCGAAGGTGTTCCACCGGTCGACCGCGGCGTCCCAGTCGGCCTGGTAGTTGCTGCCGGTCGGGTCGCTGCCGGTGCCGATGTGGGTCATGCCGAGGATCTCGGCGGTGTCCAGGGTCTGCTCGAACTGGGCGATGGTGTCCGGGGTGACCGTGCCCGGGACCGAGGCGTGCGAGCCGTTGGCGCGCAGCCCGTTGTCGTCCAGGATCTTGCGAATCTCCTGCGGGGTGATCTGCCGGCCGAGGATCGAGGTGTGCTGGGTGTACCCGGCGAACTCGACCTCCTGGTAGCCGATCTCGGCGAGCCGGGCGAGCACCCGCTCGAACCCGAACGGCACGCCGGTGGCGTCGGGGGCGGCGCTGATCCGGTCGCGGACGCTGTAGAGGATGATGCCCCGCTTGCCGGTCGGGACGAGCAGACCGTTGCCGGCGAAGGCGGCCGACGGGGCGAAGCCGGCGGCGCCGACGGCGACGGCGCCCGCCGCGCCGGCGATGGTGCCGAGCATCCGGCGACGGCTCATCCCATGCGATGTGTCGTTCATGTCCTGACTGCCTTTCTCACGGTGCTGGACGGTGTGGGAGGTGGCGGGGTGGGGCCGCCGCCGGGGCGGCGACCCACCCCCGGCGTCACGGGGTGACGCCGATGCCCTGGCCGGTGAACTCGACCCAGTTGAGGTTGCCGAAGCCGCTGGTCGGGCCACCGGAGACGGTGGTGAGGACCAGGTAGAGCTTGTGCGTCCCGCCCGGGTCGGTGATCGGCACGGTGGTGCTGGTGAAGGCGTTGTTGCCGGCGGTCGCCTTGACCGTGGCCGTGGTCAGCAGCGGGCCGGTGGGGGAGTCCAGCCGGAACTCGACGCCGAACCGGGGCTGCCCGGCGGTGGCGGCGCTGCCCCCGGAGGTCCGCAGCGTCACCGACTGCATGTTCTTCAGGTTCACGGTGTTGTTGATCGCGAGCCAGTCACCGCGGTCGAGGCTGCCGCGCTGCTGCCCGCCGCCGGTGTCCGCCGTGGTGGCGACCGTGGTGCCGGACTCGTCGGTGGCGAACTCGACCTCGTGCCGCTTGGCCTGGACGATCTGCTGGTCCACCGTGGTCAGCGCCGGCTGCCCGTTGGCGCCCTTGTCGGTGTACGACGCGCTGACCACGCCGTAGATGTAGCCGCCGTGCGAGGCGTCGTCCGCGTCCGTGGGCAGCACCCCGGAGCAGCCGAACTGGTTCGCCTCACCGTGGCCGTGGCTGTCATGGCCGAGGACGAAGGTCACCTCGACCTTGCTGCAGTCGATCGGGCCGTCCTCCGGGTCGGTGACGGTCACCGACCAGGGGATGTCGTCGCCCCAGCTGAAGAAGCCGCCCTCGAGCGGGGTGACGACGGTGACGGTCGGCGCGGTGTTGCCGACGGTGATGGTGGTGTTCGCCGACGCGGTCTTGCCGCTGGAGTCGGTCACCGTCAGCCGGGCGGTGTAGACGCCGTTGGTGGTGTAGGTAAACGACGGGTTCGGGTCGATCGAGTCGGTCGTGCCGTTGCCGTCGAAGTCCCAGGCGAACGAGATCGAGTCGGCCGGGTCGGGGTCCTTCGAGCCCTCGCTGGAGAAGGCGACGGTGAGCGGTGCCCGCCCGTTGGTCGGGGTCGCGTTCAGCACAGCGGTGGGCGCCCGCAGGCCCTTGACGTAGCTGAACTTCAGCATCGCGGCGTCCGGGTTGATGTTGAAGAACCCGTCGCCGTACGTCAGCAGGTAGAAGTTGCCGTCCGCACCCCAGCGCATGTCCATCGGGTTGTCGCAGAGGAACGGCTTGGCCGGGGTGGTCGGCGCCTGCCCGCAGTTCAACACGTTGTTGATCTTCAGGATGTCGCCGTTGTCGTCCAGCCGGATCTCCTTGAGGGTGTCCCGGGTGAACTCACCGAAGAAGATGGCGCCGTCGTAGTACTCGGGGAACTTCGTCTCCGACCTCAGCTCCGGGTCGTAGTCGTACTTCGCCGCCCCGTGCGGGCCGACGCCACCGGTGCCCAGCTCCGGGAAGAGCACCGGGCAGGTCTGGGTGGGCGTCGACAGGTAGGACTCCGGACACGGGGTCGGCGCCTGGAACGAGTACCACAGCTCGGACTTCTCCACCCGCGGCAGGTCGGTCAGGCCGGTGTTGTGCCGCGACGTGTTCTTCGGTGCCGCGCAGTCGAACGGCGCGACCGGCGAGATGGGATTGGTGGTCCAGTCCATCTCGATGTACGGCAGGTTCGGCTGCACGCACAGCGGCCAGCCGTAGTTCGCCGGCTTCTCGACCACCATCATCCGGCCGGTGCCCGCCGGTCCCCGCCCGACCTGGGCGACCGAGGAGTCGGGGGAGTAGTCGGTGATGTAGGCGACGTCGTTCTTGTCCACGGTGATCCGGAACGGGTTCCGGAAGCCCATCGCGTAGATCTCCGGCCGGGTCTTCGCCGTGCCGGCCGGAAAGAGGTTCCCCGCCGGGACGGTGTACGAGCCGTCCGCGCCCACCGTGATCCGCAGGATCTTGCCGCGCAGGTCGTTGGTGTTGGCCGAACTGCGCCGGGCGTCGACGAACGGGGCCTGGTAGACGCCGGTGGCGCTGACCGAGTCGTTGTGCGGCGAGAAGCCGCCGGACCCGCCGCCGCCGGCCGGGGTGTCGTCCCCGGTGACCAGCCAGAGGTTGTTCTTCGAGTCGAACGCGATGTCGCCGGCCACGTGGCAGCAGGCGCCCCGGTCCACCGGCACCTGGAGGATCTTCTGCTCGGTGCTCAGGTCCAGCGACGGGTTCTCCCCGTCCACGAACTTGAATCGGGAGAGCTGGAAGTAGCCCTTCCACACGTCCCAGGCGGTCGGGTCGGTGCTGGTCGTCGGCGCGCTGCCGGTCGGGGTGTCCAGCGGCGGCGCGTAGTAGAGGTAGACCCACTTGTTGGTGGCGAAGTCCTTGTCGATCGCCGGGCCGTACATCCCGTCCTCGCTGTTGGTGTAGACGGGGATCTGGGCCAGCACGGTGGTCGAGTTGGTCTCCGGGTTGTGCAGGCGTACGCCGCCGCGGCGGTCGGTCTGGATCACCCGGCCATCGGGGAGCACGTCGAAGCCGATCGGCTCGTTGACGTTGGGCTGCGCTCCGACGACGGTCATCTGGTAGTTGGCCAGCACCGTCGCGCCGCAGTCGCCGTCGGTCACGCCGGCCGCCCACTGGATCGCCCCGCCCAGGTGGGCCCGCAGGTCCACGGTGCCGTAGCTCTCCGGGGTGGCGCCGAGTCCGGTGTAGAACGACCGGCCGCCCTGGTAGTCCTTGCACCAGGTGATCGGGTGGTCGAAGCCCATGGTGCCGCCGGCGTAGGTCTTCTCGTCCACCGTGGCCAGTACGTGCGAGACGCCCCGCACGTTGGCCGCGAAGTTGTACCAGCGGTCGGTGGTGCTCCAGCGCTGCGGCAGCGACTCCGACGCCGGGTGGACCCGGTCGGCGACGGTGACGGTGGCCTTGCTGGCGGCCGACGGCGCGCCGGTGGCCCGGGTGCCGAGCACGTTGGTGAGGAAGGACCAGTCCGGTTCGGCCTCGATGGCGGAGTTGACCCCGACGAAGCCGCCGCCGTCGCGGTAGTACTGCTCGAAGGCCGCCTGCTGGGCGTCGTTGAGCACGTCGCCGGCGGTGTTCAGGAACACCACGGCACGGAACTGCTTCAGGTGCGGCTCGTCGAACTTGCGGGGGTCGTTGGTGACCTCGACGGTGAACCGCCGGTCCTGCCCGAGTTGCTGGATGGCCTGCACACCGGCCGCGGTGGCGGCATTGTTGCCGCTGGCCGACCGGGTGAAGACGAGCACCTTGTACTGGATGCCGTTGCTGTTTGGAGCTGGGGCGGTGAGCACCGGCGCGGCCTGCGCCGGGGTCGGAGCCTGCTCCGCCGTCGCGACGAGCGTCGCGCCGACGAGGGCGAGCAGGCTGAGATGGATGGCGGCCCTACGGCCGAATGGTCTGCGCATCGAACCTCGCTCTGGTCGGGCGGGTCCGCCTCAGCGGATGAGGCTGAGGAGGTCGCTGGGAGGTGACGAGAGCCTGGCCAGGTTCTACGCGAGACGATATTTGCGTCCGGGACCAAAGAGAAGAGGGGGAACCCAAAAGTTTTAGATGAATCGACACCACTTTCGTTCAGGATGAGCAAAAGTAGGTCGTGGGTGCTCTTCGGACAGACGGGAGCGGGCCGGTCGCCCGATGGCGACCGGCCCGCTCTCCGGATACGTCAGAGGTTACTGCTCGTGCCGGACGACTTGCTGCTCGTGCTGCTGCTCGTCGAGCCGGTCGCGCTGGTCGAACCCGGGCCGGTCGACCCGGACTTGGCGCCGACGGTGGCCGGCGTGCCGGCGAACGGCTTGTCGGCCGCGGTCAGCCCCTGCTTGCTGCCGTTGCCGGTGCCCAGCTTCTCGCCGAGCTTGGTCTGGCCCAGCTTGTCCTTGCCCTCGGAGTAGAGCCGGGTCGCCTGGGCCTGGGCCACGCCCGCCGCCTCCTGGACGGTCGGGTGGTCGAGCACCTTGCGGCCCCGGATCATCAGCTCCTCGTACTTCTCTCGGCCGGCACGGGCGCCCAGGACGAATCCCGCAGCCAGCCCGCCAAGAAACATGATCTTTCCGCGCATGGCGGCTCCTTCCGTACCTGACGCGCCGCCGTCCCCGTCCGGGCGGTTCCCCGGCGGGAGCGACCATCTCGCGCCTGCGTCCTCTGTCGGCGGCTAACTACCCATCCTGCTCTCCGCTCATGCCTCCTTGGGGCGAGATGACGATTTGTCCGTTTTGCTGGTGGGGTCGCGTGGCCGGGACGTGGGCGGTCCCCGGTGCGGTAACCCCCTGGCGCACCACCCCCCGATGTCCTGTACTCTTGTCCCCGTCGCCCGGCGCGGAGAGATCCGCAGCGCCGGGTGATCTACGGTCCCCCGTAGCTCAATTGGCAGAGCAGCCGGCTGTTAACCGGCAGGTTTTTGGTTCGAGTCCAAACGGGGGAGCTCAGCTCCACGACGCCCGTCGGCCTGGCCGGCGGGCGTTTCTCGTGCGCCGGCACCGGCCCAACGCCCGGTTTCCGCCCGCGGGCGCCGCTTCGCCCGGCAGGATGGTCGCTGTCGACTGGGACTCCCGCTGCGTCGACCGGTGCGTCGGTACGAGGGTGGGTGGAGATGGCCGGAGGGCGAGGCCGCTGGACGGCCACCCTGATCGCGCTGGTGGTCGTGCTGGGCTGGCTGGTCCTCGGCGGCATCGCCGGGCCCTACTCCGGGAAGCTCGGTGACGTCGCGACCAACAACAACGCCTCCTTCCTTCCCGCCGACGCCGAGGCGACCCGGGCGCAGAACCTGTCGGCCGGCTTCGTCGAGAGGGAGACCACCCCGGCCCTCGTCGTCTACGAACGCACCTCGGGCATCACCCCCGCCGACCAGCAGCGGATCCAGGTCGACGCGGCGCGCTTCGCCCAGGTGCCGGGCGTGGTCGGCCCGCTGCCGCCGCCGATCGTCAGCCAGGACCGGCAGGCCGTGCAGGTCGTCGTCCCGATCGACAGCTCGGAGGGCGAACAGATCCGCGCGGTGGTCGACCGGTTGCGCACGATCGCCGGCGCGGACCGGGACGGCCTCACCGTCGACGTCGCCGGGCCGGCCGGGCTGCTCGCCGACCTGATCGAGGTGTTCACCGCCATCGACGGCCCGCTGCTGCTGGTCACCCTGGTCGTGGTGCTGGTCATCCTGCTGATCGTCTACCGCAGCCCGGTGCTGTGGATCTTCCCGCTGCTCGCCGCCGGGATGTCGTACTCGCTGGCCGCGCTCTGCGTCTACCTGCTGGCCAGGAACGACGTCATCAAGCTGAACGGGCAGGCCCAGGGCATCCTCACCGTGTTGGTCTTCGGCGCCGGCACCGACTACGCGCTGCTGCTCATCGCCCGCTACCGCGAGGAACTGCACCGGCACGACCGGCCCGGGGCGGCGATGCGGGCCGCCTGGCGGGGCGCCGCCCCGGCGATCATCGCGTCCGGCGCGACGGTCATCGTCAGCCTGCTCTGCCTCCTGCTGTCCAGCCTCAACTCCAACCGGGCGCTCGGCCCGGTCGCCGCGGTCGGCATCGCCGCCACGCTGCTGGTGATGCTCACCTTCCTCCCCGCCCTGCTGCTACTCGGCGGACGGTGGGCGTTCTGGCCCCGGCGGCCCCGCCTCGACCACGCCGACCCGCACACCGAGCACGGTGTCTGGGGCCGGATCGCCGGCTTCGTGGCCCGCCGGGCTCGGACCGTCTGGCTGGTCACCGCGGTGGTCCTGGCCGCCCTCGCGGTCGGCGTGACCCAGCTCGGCGCCACCACCCTCGGCCAGTCCGACCTGTTCACCAACCGCACCGACTCGGTCGCCGGCCAGGAGGCGATCGCCCGGCACTACCCGGCCGGCACCGGCAGCCCGGCCACCATCTTCACCAACGAGGCCACCGCCCGGCAGGTGGCCCAGGTGGCGCAGGGCGTGCCCGGGGTGTCCTCCGTCCGCCCCCTCACCGCCCAGAACCAGGCCGGGCCGCCCGACCCGAACGCACCGCCCCTCGTGGTCGACGGGCGGGTGCAGCTGCTGGCCACCCTGGCCGACCCGCCGGACAGCAACGGGGCCGAGCGGACCATCCGCGATCTGCGCGCGGCGGTGCACCGGGTGCCCGGCGCGGACTCCGTGGTCGGCGGGTTCACCGCCATCAACGTGGACACCGCCGCCGCCACCACCCGCGACCGTAACGTCATCATCCCGGTGGTGCTGCTGGTCATCGCGATCATCCTGGCGCTGCTGCTGCGCGCCCTGGTCGCCCCGATCCTGCTGATCGCCACCGTGGTGCTGTCGTTCCTGGCCACGCTCGGCCTCTGCGCACTGATCTTCAGGTACCTGCTGGACTTCCCCGGCGTCGACCAGTCCTTCCCGCTCTTCGCGTTCGTCTTCCTGGTCGCCCTCGGCATCGACTACAACATCTTCCTGATGAGCCGGGTCCGCGAGGAGTCGGTCCGGCGGGGCACCCGGGCCGGCGTCCTGGCCGGGCTCGCCGTCACCGGCGGCGTGATCACCTCGGCCGGCATCGTGCTCGCCGCCACCTTCTCCGCGCTCGCCGTCCTGCCGCTGGTGGTGCTCGTCGAGCTGGGCGTGGCGGTCGCCGCCGGGGTGCTGCTCGACACCATCGTCGTCCGGTCGCTGCTGGTGCCCGCGCTCGCGTACGACATCGGGCCGAAGATCTGGTGGCCGAGCCGGCTCGCCCGGGCCAACCGGGACGGCGACCGGGCCGGGGCGGAGGTCGTCGGTGTCCGGTGAGGCCGACGTCGTCATCGTCGGCGGCGGGCTGGCCGGCCTCGCCGCCGCCCGCCGGCTGCACCGCGCCGGCGTGCCGTGGCGGCTGCTCGAAGCCGGCGACCGGCTCGGCGGCCGGGTGGCCACCGACGAGGTCGACGGCTACCTGCTGGACCGCGGCTTCCAGGTGCTCAACACCGCGTACCCGCGGCTCGGCGGCCTGCTCGACCTGGGCCCCCTCGACCTCGGCTGGTTCACCTCCGGCGTGCTGGTCCGCCGCGGCGACCGCCTCGAACGGCTGGTCAACCCGCTGCGCGACCCCGCCGGCACGCGCGGCACGATGACCGCCCGGATCGGCTCCCTCGTCGACCGGCTCCGCTTCGCCGCACTCGCCACCGGCTGCGCCACCCTGCCGGTGGGCCGGCTGCTCAACGCGCCCGAGACGACCAGCGAGGCGGCGCTGCGCCGGGCCGGGCTCTCCGACGCGTTCATCGAGGAGCTGCTCCGGCCGTTCCTCTCCGGGGTGCTCCTCGACCGGGAGCTGGCGACCTCCAGCCACGTGCTGGCGGTGTTCCTGCGCTCGTTCGCCCGGGGCCGGATCGGGCTGCCCGCCCGGGGGATGGCCGCGCTGCCCCGGGCCGTCGCCGCTCCGCTGCCCGCCGAGCTGATCGAGGTGGACACCCCGGTCGCGGAGGTCGCGCCCGGCCGGGTCCGCACCGGCAGCGGCGAGATCACCTGCCGCGCCGTGTTGGTCGCCGTGGACCCGCCGGCAGCCGCCACGCTGCTGCCCCAGCTCCACCGGGTACGCATGCACGGCTACACGACCTACTACCACAGCACCGACACCCCGCCCCTGGCCGAGCCGATCCTGCTGCTCGACGGGGAGCGGCGGGAACTGGTCGCCAACACCGTGGTGCCGAGCAACGCCGCGCCCACCTACGCGCCGGGCGGCCGGCACCTGGTGGCCACCTCGGTGGTCGGCCCGCAGGCCCCGCCCGAGCCGGTCATCCGGCGGGAACTCGACCGGCTCTACGGCCGCTCCACCGCCGACTGGACCCACCTCACCACCGTCTCCGTGCCGGACGCGCTGCCCGCCATGCCGCCACCGCAGGGCCGGCTGCGCAAGCCGGTCGCGCTGGCCGACGGGCTCTTCGTCGCCGGCGACCACCGGGACAGCCCGTCCATCCAGGGCGCGCTGGCCAGCGGCTGGCGGGCCGCCGGCGCCGTGCTCGCCGCGCTACGGCCCAGCTGACGGCGGAGGTCCGAGCTGGACGGGGGACCCGAAGACGGTTCGTGATCACCTATCATCGCCGCCATGCCCGCACCCTACCCGGCGATCACCTTCGAGCCGGCCGCCGCGTATCCCGAGGTCACACCGCTGCGCGCGGCGCTCACCGCCGGCGACTGGGCCGGTGTGCACGCGTTGCTGGACCCGCTGGACTGGAACGGCCGCTCCCTGCTGGTCGGCCTCGCCGGCGAGGTGTCCGGGATCGAGCCGTTCCTGCGGTCCGTCACGGCCGCCCACCCGGGAGACACCCTCGCGCCGACCCTCCTCGCCGCGCACCTGATCAGGGTGGGCTGGGACATCCGCACCGGCGCCCGGGCGCAGTACGTCAGCCGGGAGCAGTTCGAGCAGTTCCACGCGTACCTGCGGCAGGCGGAGCAGCTCCTCATCGACGTCTGCGCCCGCGACCCGGGCAATGCGGCGGCCTGGCAGCTGCGGCTGCGCGCGGCGAGGGGCCTCGAGCTGGGCCAGGCGGAGGCGCGCCGTCGCTACGACCGGCTCTCCCGGGCCTTCCCGCACCACGTGAGCGCCCAGCAGTCGCTGCTGCAGCAGTTCTGCCCGAAGTGGAGCGGCACCTGGGACAAGGCGTTCGCCTTCGCCCGGGAGTGCATGGCCGCCGCCCCGGAGGGAGCCCACAACGCGGTCGTCCTCGCCGAGGCGCACCTGGAGCGGTGGACCGACGGGGACAGCAGCGCCGAGCGGGCCCGCTACCGCAAGGACCCGCAGTTCAAGCGGGACATCTGGGAGGCCGCCCAGCGGTCGGTGCTGCACCCGCGCTTCGAGCACCGGCACGGTTGGGTGTCGGTCCGGTCGATGTTCGCCCTGATGCTCTGCGTCGCCGAGTTCTGGGATGCCGCGATCGCCCAGTTCACCGCGCTCGGCCACCTGGCCAGCGAGTACCCGTGGTCGTACCTCGGTGGGGTCGAGGGCCTGGAGAAGTTCCGCGGCGAGGCGTACGCGAAGGGTGGCCAGCGATGATCCGCCAGCTCGAGGTCGACGGGGTGCCGACCCTGCTCGCCCCCACGGCCGGGCCGATGCGCGCCGGCCTCACCTTCCGGGTGGGCGTCGCCGACGAGACCCTGGCCCGCAGCGGCGTCACCCACCTGCTGGAGCACCTGGCGCTCGCCCCGCTCGGCCTCACCGACTACCACTTCAACGGGGCCACCGCCCCCACCTTCACCTCCTTCTACATGCAGGGCTCGGAACAGGACATCGCCGGCTTCCTCACCGCCGTCTGCCGCAACCTGCACGACCTGCCGATGGCCCGGCTGCAGGTGGAGAAGGAGATCCTGCGGACCGAGTGGAGCGGCCGCGGCAGCATCGACCAGGTGCCGTTGTGGCGGCACGGCGCCCGGGACCACGGCCTGACCAGCTACCCGGAGTTCGGCCTGTACGCGCTCACCGAGCACGACCTGCGGGCGTGGGCGGCCCGGTGGTTCACCCGGGAGAACGCGGTGCTCTGGATCGCCGGGGACCGGGTACCGGAGGGCCTCCGGCTGACCCTGCCGCCCGGCGTACGGCAGCCCGTGCCGCCGGTGTCGTCGGCGCTGCCGCGCACCCCGGCGTACTTCGTGCACGGCTCGCGGATGGTGGTGCTGGACTCCGTCGTGCGGCGCCGGACCGCCGCGGCCGTCTTCGCCGACGTGCTGGAGCGCGAGCTGTACCGCTCGCTGCGCCAGGAGGACGGCCTCTCCTACGCCGTCGACACCGGATACGACCCGCGCGGCGACGGGCGGGCCACCCTGCGCGCCCTCGCCGACGCGCTCCCCGAGAAGCAGGACGCCCTGGTCGGCGGCTTCGTCGACACCCTGGCCAAGCTGCGCGTCGGGCGGATCGAGCAGGCCGACCTGGACGCCACCCTGGCCAAGCGGGACGACGTCCTGGGCACCGCCGAGGTGGACGCGGCCCGGCTGCCCGGCCAGGCGTGGGACCTGCTCACCGGCCAGCCGGTCCGCGGCGTCGACGAGCTGCGCGCCGAACTCAAGGCGGTCACCCTCGCCGACCTGCACGAGGTCGCCCAGGAGGTCACGTCCAGCGCGCTGCTCATGGTCCCCGACGGCACCCGGGCGGACTGGGCCGGCTTCACCCCGGCACCCACCCAGTCCGAGCACGCCGTCGCCGGCACCGCCTACCGGGAACGCGAGGGCGGCGGCGAGCTGCGGGTCGGCGTCGAGGGCGTCAGCTTCGCCGCGCCCGAGGGCGCCGCCACCGTCCGGTACGCCGAGTGCGCCGCCCTGCTCGCCTGGCCGGACGGCGCCCGCCGGATGATCGGCTACGACGGCATCACGGTGCACATCGAACCGACCCTGCTCGACCTGCACCCCGGCGCCATCGCGGTGATCGACCAGCAGGTGCCCGCCGACCGCCGGGTGCCGATGCCGGCCCGCCCGCCGGAGCGGGTCCCCCAGCCGTACGCGGGCGGCGGCCGGCCCGGCGCCACGGCCCGACCGGCGCCGCACGCCTGGTGGGCGATCCTGCTGATGGTGCTCAGCGGCCTCGCCACCCTCGGCGTCGGCGGGTTCAGCCTGCTGCTCACCATCGGCATGCTGCTGCCCGACGAGACCGGGACCGACGACGGCTGGCTGTGGGCCGTGGTCGTGGCGGGCTGGCTGCTCACTGTTATCCTCGCGTTGCCCATCGTGCTGTTGCGGCGGCGGCGACGCTGAGGTTCGTGGTGGCCGGTGATCCATCCGGCGGGTTAGGATCCCGGCGCGGTGACGGGGCGGTAGCTCAGCGGGTTAGAGCAGGGGACTCATAATCCCTCGGTCGCGGGTTCGAGTCCCGCCCGCCCCACCACGAAAACACCCTGGTCAGGCATGGTGCCGACGACCCGGATGAACGGCGTCAAGATCGGGACCGACGCCGTCAGTCCGCACTGAGTCCGCAGCAGCACGAGCCGCCGCCCGGTCGAGACGGTCCGCCACCTGGAGAAGGCCCGCTTCACCGATGCGGTTCCCCGCCGTCATGGCAGGCTGTCGACGACTGGGCAGATACCGAATCTTCGTTGCCTCGGCGCTGGCCGACCTGAAGGATGCGGGTCGTGAAGATCGAGATCCGACCCGTCGAACGCTCCGAGGCAGTCGATTACCTCAAGGTGCTGCCGTACGTCAACGGGCTGCCGAACTGGGAGCCGGCTCCCAGTGCGGGGCACGGCGGCCCGGAAGCGTGGCCGCCGCCGAGAAAGCCGGCCACCGAGCAGCAGCTGGAAGCCTGGGCTGATGAGGTGATGGATGACCACTTCCATCCTCAGGCCGCCTTCGTGGACGGGAAGCTGGTGGGTGGCTCGGCGATGCTCTCGCTGGCCATCACCGTGCCGGGGCTGCGTGCTGTGCCGTTCGGCGGTGTCACGGCAACTGGCGTGATCGCGACCCACCGTCGGCGCGGGCTCCTGCGCGGCATGATGCAGGCGATGTTCGATGAAGCCTTGGCGCGCGGCGAACCGTTGGCCGCTCTGAGCGCGAGTGAGGGGGGCATCTACGGGCGCTTCGGGTTCTCCCCGGCGACGATGCGCGCCCGTTGGGAGTTGGAGCGCATCGACGCCCGCTTCATCGACTCCGAATTTGCCGCGGGCTCGTTGGAGCTGGTAGACGCTGCGGCGGCGCGGCAGGCCTGGCCGCAGATTCATAAGCAGATTCGGCAACGCCAGATCGGCGAACTCGCTCCCCAGCCCGGCCGGTGGACGGCCTGTCCGATGAGGCCGCCGGCACCGACGGGCCGATGCGGTACCTGCTGCACCGTGACGTAGACGGCAACCTTGACGGCGTTGCGAACTTCCGGCTCCCGTGGTCGCCGTTGCCGGAACATACCGGGACGCTCGTCGTCGAGGGGTTTCAAGCCTCGACCCCGGAGGCCTATCGGGCGATGTGGATGCTTCTGACCGACTTCGACCTCACCCGGAAGATCGTCGCGCCGTCCCGGCCGACAGACGAACCGCTGCGCTGGATGCTGCGTAATCCACGCGCCATGCGGATCACCCGGCAGTCCGACAACCTGTGGCTCCGCATCCTCGACCTGCCGGGCGCCTTGACCGCGCGCGCCTACGACACCACCGCCGAGCTGACGTTCGCGATCGAGGACGACAGCATGTGCCCGCACAATGTCGGCGTATGGCGGTTGGCAGTGTCCCCCGAGGGGGCGACCTGCACCCGAACGGACATGCGACCGGATCTCACAATGGACATCCAGTCGTTGAGCTCCCTATACCTGGGCGGCATGTCCGCTGCCGTGCTGGCCGGAGCCGGCCGCATCCGCCCTCACCGACTCAGTGCGGTGACCGACACCGCCCGCGTCTTCCGCGTTGATCCCGAACCGTTCAACTCTTTCGGCTTTTGACCTATCCGGTTTGGGTGGCGAATTCTCGAGGAACCTGGAAGGAACCGCCAGGCCATCCACGGGCCACAGGGTGGTGTCAGCGGGGGCCAGACCAGGCCACGTAGGAGCGCGTCGAGCAGGCGTGGCGGCCCGTTCCGAGCCGATCTTGTGCGATTCCCAAGCTGACAGCTGCACTCGGATCACCCGGGTCATCGTGACCATGTTGACGGCGATGAGGGACCGGGCGCGATGTCGTACCCGCTTGCTACGGTGCGCCGCAGTTGGCCGGTCAGAGCAACCCCGTGTGGGACAGCGCGGCTACGGGGGGCGGGCACTGGTAGGTCCCCGGAGTGATCCCGGGACTGAATATCGGACACCGCGACCCGCCCCCCGCCACGAGCCCGCTCATGTCGAGCCCAGCGCGGCGACGAACGTGTCCTGGTTGGCCTCGGTGTGGGCGAGTTCGCGCTGGGTCCAGGCGAGGATCTCGGCAGAACGGGGGCGAGGGACCGAGGCCGTCTCGTCGTCGACCATGTCTCGCCAGAACGCCTCGTTGCGATGTAAGCGCTCGCGGATGGCCGCGGGTAGGCGACCACGGTCGGTCGGGCTCAAGCCGTACGCGTCCGCCAGGGTCCGCACCTGGCGGGCCTGTTCTGTCGCAGGTCCCCGGTCGGGCCGTGACGAGATGCACCAGGCCCAGGCCAGGTACCCCAGGTCCTCCAACGGGTGGCCAGGAGCCGCGAAGTCGAAGTCGATGAACGCCGCCGGCTGGCCGTCGCGGAAGACGGTGTTGTTCGGACCGGGGTCGTGATGGCAGACCACCTCACCCCCCAGGACGCAGGCCAAGTCGCGCGTGGCGTCATGCAGTTGTCGAAGCAGCCTTGCGGCCTGGCCAACCTGCTTGTCCGTGAAGTGCTGCCATCGTGCAGGCACGTGGCCGGGCACGAACGACAACATGTCACGACCGTGTTGATCCCACCCCAGATGCTGAGGGCAGCCGTCGAAGCCCTTCTTGGCGAGATGAGTCAGCAGCCGCGCCACAAATCGCGACGCAGGCGAGGCCGGGCGACGCACCGTGTCGCCCACCCGGACCACACCAGCCGTCAAACGACCTCCGGCCAAGTTCTGCTCCACGCCATGCTCACTGACCTGACCCATCTCGCGACCCTAACGGCCGCGCAGCCTGCATCACCTGAAGGCCGGCCCCTGCCAGGCCGGACCTCGCTCGATGCACGCTGCTGCCGCCGGCCAGGGTGGTGCCTCACCAGCGGCGGGTCAGTGAGCACCTGCCGGAGGCGCTACTGCCAAGGTGGGGTGTATCGGCTCAGGTATTTGCGAGCACGGGGGAGCGGATCATCCCAATACTGGTTCGGCATGCGGTGGTGGTGCTTCTCGCAGAACTCAGCCAGACCGTCCGTGATCTTTACGCGCTCAATCGGGTGGCCTTCGAAGTCTGTGTTGACCGCCAGCAGTTGCGGCTCGGGATTCCAGCCCGAGTGGTCGAACGCCCAGCCATCCCAGATCGCGTACGCGTGGAAGACCTGCCGCTCGCCCGCGAAGCGCACCGCCGCTATCTCGATCGACCGCCTCGGGTAGGAATCCCGGCAGACCCAGGCGAGAATGTGACACGCTCCGGCAGCGAAGAAGGCCTGGTCCGTCCGTTCCCATGCGATGCGCTGGTCTGATCGCTCGATCGCCGTCCGACGAAACGCGCCCGCTGCTTCGGCTGTCACGGGACGGACGTTAGTGGATGGTCCGACGCGTCCGCTCGTGCCGCGAGTACGCCCCTCGGCGGGCCGGCGATCTTCCTGTTCGGCCGAAGTCGGCTGGAACGGGTCGTCTTCAACCTGCTCGCCCTGCGCCGGCTCGTCGGCATCGGCGTTCTGGTCCTGCTGGCGCCGCCGCTGTTCTTCGACCCGCCGCTGCTCGCCGCCCTCGCCGCTGCCGTCGTGCTGCTCGGCGTCGCCGTCGCCGTCGCCGACGCCCGACGCGCCGCCGGCCGCCCACCGGAGGGCCCCGTCCCCGTCCGCCTAGCGGAGGCGGTCCGCATCATTCCGCGCTTTCAGTGGGAGGACTCGCGGTTGAACAGTCGTTTCGACCAGAGGTATCCGCCCAGCGCGATGACGGCGCACCAGACGAGCGCGAGCCACGCGTTGTTCCCGATCGGCTTGTCCATCAGCAGGCCGCGCAGGGTTTCGATGATCGGCGTGAACGGCTGGTACTCGGCGAACCAGCGCAGACCGGCCGGCATGGAGTCGGTGGGGACGAACCCGCTGCCGAGGAAGGGCAGCAGCACGAGCGGCATGGGCAGGTTGCTCGCGGTCTCGACGCTCTTGCTCACCTGGCCGAGCGCGACGGACAACCAGACGAGCGCGAAGGTGACCGCCACCAGGAACCCGGCCGTGGCCAGCCACGCGCCCAGCCCGGCGGTGGGCCGGAAGCCGACCAGCAGCGCCACGCCGATCACGATGGCCAGGCTGAGCATCGCCTGGATCATGCTGCCCAGGACGTGTCCGGTCAGCACCGAGACGCGGGCGATGTGCATGGTGCGAAACCGGGTGATGATGCCTTCGGTCATGTCCATGGCGATCGAGATCGCGGTCCCCTGGACCGTGGCCGTCACGGTCATCAGGATGATCGCGGGCGCCACGTAGTTGGCGTACGCGGCACGCCCGCCGGCCGCGCCGCTGTGCACCGCCCCGCCGAGCCCGGCGCCCAGCGTGCCGCCGAGCACGTAGACGAACAGCAGCAGGAAGACGACGGGCATCCCGACGAGGGTCACGGTCATCGACGGGTACCGCAGCATGCGCTTGAGGTTGCGGCGCAGCATCGTCGCCGAGTCGCGTAGCGGATGGAAACGGAGGCTTGCCGGAGCCGGGGCGGTGAGGGCCGGGGTGCTCATCGAGTGGTCACCTTCTCGTCGGTGGAGTTGCCGGTGAGGGCGAGGAAGACGTCGTCGAGATCGGGGGTGTGCACGGACAGTTCGTCGACCTCGATGGCCCGGTCGTCGAGCCGGCCGATCAGCGTCTTCAGCGCGCGCAGGCTGCCATCGCTGGGCACCCGCAGGGCGAGCGCGTCGTTGTCGCGCGAGGCCTGACCCAGCACGCGCATGGCCGCGTCGAGGCCCTCCTGGTCGGCGAACCGCAGGCGAACGTGTCCACCGGGGATGCGGCGCTTGAGTTCCTCCGCGGTTCCCTCGGCGACCACCCGACCGTGGTCGAGGACCGCGATCCGGTCGGCCAGCTCGTCGGCCTCGTCCAGGTACTGGGTGGTCAGGAAGATGGTGACGCCGGCGGCCACCAGGTCTCGGACGATCTGCCACATGTCCCGGCGGCTGCGCGGGTCCAGTCCGGTGGTCGGCTCGTCGAGGAAGATCACTTGCGGGCTGCCGACCAGGGTCATCGCCAGGTCGAGCCGCCGCAGCATGCCCCCGGAGTAGGTCGCTGCCGGCTTCGTGGCCGCCTCGGTCAGGTCGAACTGTTCGAGCAGCTGGGCGGCGCGCCGCCGGCCTTCGCCCCGGGCGAGGTGGTGCAGATCCGCCATCAGCCGCAGGTTCTCCTCGCCGGTGAGCAGCTTGTCCACCGCGGAGAACTGACCGGTGACGCCGATCGCGGCGCGCACCGCGTCCGGCTCGCGGGCGAGGTCGTGCCCGGCGACCTGGACGTCACCGTCGTCGGCACTGAGCAGAGTGGACAAAATCTTGACGGTGGTGGTCTTCCCGGCGCCGTTCGCGCCGAGCAGCGAGAAGATCGTTCCCCGCGGCACGTTCAGCTCGAGACCGTCGAGCACGACGTGGTCGCCGAAGGATTTCCGTAGCCCGGTTGCGGCAATCGCCGGCCGGGACTGGGTGATGGTCATGGTTCCCTTCTCCGGGGCTGGAAGCGGATCAGGAGCGATGGATGGTGATGTCGCCGTAGGAGGTGCGGCCACGCACCTCGACGGTCTGGTCGGCCTCGTCGGGCCGGGTGGTGTTCTCCAGCAGGTTGCGTACGTGCCCGAATCCGGTGTTCATGTCCAGCCAGGCGGCGGTGCCCTCGGCGATGCCGATGTCCAGGTCGCCCATCGCGGTGCCGAGTACGGTCGAGCCGCGGACCACCTCGCCGAGGCGGATGCCGCCGTTGGACGTCTTCGCGTCGACGCCGGCGCCGGCCCGCTCGACGGCGATGGCGCCGTTGGCGTTGCGCACCCGCACGTCGCCGGTGGCCGCGTCGATCGTGGTGTCGCCGTTGGAGTTCTTGACCACCACGGTGCCCTCGACCTCGCCGATCCGGATCTTGCCCGAGCCGGTGGAGATCTCGGCGTTGCCCGTGATGCCGTCGACGGTGACGTGACCGATCCCCGTGTGCAGTCGCAGCGGGCCGGTTCGTTCGAGCCAGACGTTGCCGGTGGTCTTGAGGCGGCACTCGCCGAGCCGGCCGGCACAGCGGATGTCGCCCATCTGCAGGTGAGCGGAGAGTTGGGAACCGCTGGGCAGTTCGATGAGAACGTCCACGGACCTGCTCTTCTTGGAGAAGTCGAAGGTGCGCTTCGGGCCGGTGACCTGGAGCATGCCGTTGGTGCAGTCGACCCGGACCTGCGCAGCGGCCTGCACGTCGGACTCGTCGGTCTCGTCGCTCGGCCGGACCTCGACGACGGTGTCGGCCCGGTCGCTCGCGATGATCCGCACGTGGCCGACGCCGAATTCGAGCGTGACGGAGATCGGTTCGGGCGTCTCGAAAGTAGGCATGGTTGTCCCCGCATCATGGGTAGGTGAGTCGTCCCCGCAGGTCGGGGACGTGGGGTGAAGACAGCGTGTGCGGTGCGGTCAGCGCACCCAGCCGGTGAAGCGCTGCGGGGTCCGTTTCCCGCCGCCGCGTGGCTCGGGACGCTGCTCGCGATCGGACCGCTGCAAGCCGGCGGCGGCTGCCCGGACCAGCCAGGCGTTGACCGAGCGTCCCTCCTTGGCCGCGGCCTCCTCGATCGCGGCCTTGAGCTGCTCGGGCATGCGTACGTTGATCCGCGCGGCTGGGCCGTCCTCGGCGATCAGCAGATCGCTGTCCGGCGCGCCGTCGACCGTCGCCGCAGTGTCCCCGGCCGCGAGCCCGAGCGGCTCGGCGGGTGGTGAGGTCACGACGAAGTTCGGATCGCGTCCGCGCAGGCGCAGCTCCACCGAACCCGGAGCCAGGTCCCGGGTGATCTCGTCGGCGGCGGCCGACAGCGCGTCCAGCAGCGTCATCCGGATCGCCGACTCGAGCGACCCGGTCAGGCGCTCGACCAGCGCACGCGCCTCTTCACCACCGGTTTCGGCGAGCGTGGCGAACTCACGTCCGAGGTTGCTCACGTACGGGGTCAAGTCCATGGTGCCAATATGGCACACCGATGGCACAAAGGCAAGGCATATTGGCCCACGGAGGTGCCATGTCTGGCACCCCCTGGCGCGTCCGGATGTCGCCCGTCCCGCGTCCCTCCTGCTGGGATGACCTAGTGTCCTGAGTCGTTGATTCGCCGCTGAATTCGGGTAGGCTTCGTGGCATGCCGCGAACAGGGCGCCCGAAGGCCGAGCTGGTGTTGTCCGATGTAGAGCGTCAGACTCTGATGTCCTGGGCTCGTCGGGCGAAAACCGCGCAGGCGTTGGCGTTGCGGGCGCGGATTGTGTTGGCGTGCGCGGAAGGGGCGACGAACAAGGACGTTGCCGCGGCGTTGGGTGTGTGGCCGCAGACGGTGAACAAGTGGCGGGCCAGGTTCGTGCGTGAGCGGCTGGAGGGCCTGTCCGACGAGCCCCGCCCGGGCGCCACCCGGAAGATCACCGATGAGCAGGTCGAGGCGGTGATCGTGAAGACTCTGGAAGAGGCACCGATCAACAACGACATTCATTGGTCGACCCGGTCGATGGCCAAGGCGGTCGGGTTGAATCAGACGGCGGTCTCGCGGATCTGGCGGGCGTTCGGCCTCAAGCCGCATCTGGTGGACACGTGGAAGCTGTCGAAGGATCCGCAGTTCATCGAGAAGGTCCGTGACGTGGTCGGGTTGTACTTGGACCCGCCGGACAAGGCGATGGTCCTCGCGGTGGATGAGAAGTCGCAGATGCAGGCCCTCGACCGCAGCGCCCCGGTGCTGCCGATGATGCCAGGGGTGCCCGGCCGGCAGACCCACGACTACGTCCGCTACGGCACGACCAGCCTGTTCGCCGCCTTGGACGTTGCCACCGGCCAGGTGATCAGCCAGCACCAGCGCCGCCACCGCCACCAGGAGTTCCTGCGGTTCCTCAAGACCATCGACGCCAACACCCCGCCCGAGCTCGATCTGCACCTGATCTGTGACAACTACGCCACCCACAAGACCCCGGCGATCAAGACCTGGCTCGCCGCGCACCCCCGCTTCCACCTGCACTTCACCCCCACCTCGGGCAGCTGGCTCAACCTCGTCGAACGCTGGTTCGCCGAACTGACCCGCCGCAAGCTTCGCCGCAGCAGCCACCGCAGCGTCAAAGACCTCGAAACCGACGTCAACACCTGGATCGCTGCCTGGAACGAAGACCCGAAACCCTTCGTCTGGACCAAGACCGCCGACGAGATCCTCGACAACCTCGCCAACTACTGCACGAGACTTAATCAACTCTCCAACGACTCAGGACACTAGACGAGTAATTCCTAAGTCGGTCCGGGGCTGCGAACGCAGCGAAGGGTGTTGATGATCCGTTTGTGACGACAGACATCAACACCCTTCTCACCGCACTGTACGTGAAGATCGACGACTGGCTGGGGCGGCCCCGCAGGTCCGGTCGGCCACCGAAGCTGTCAGATGCTGAGCTGCTGACCCTGGCGGTGGCCCAGGTGCTGCTCGGGATCCGGTCCGAGGCCCGCTGGCTGCGGTTCGTCCCCGCGCATCTGCCCGGAGCGTTTCCCTATCTGCCGGGGCAGTCCGGCTACAACAAGCGCCTACGCGCCGCCGTGCCGCTACTGAAGAGGGCGATCCGGGCGGTGGCCGCGGACACCGACCTGTGGGCCGACTCGGTCTGGGTGGTCGACTCCACCCCGGTCGAGTGCGGCCGGTCCCGGCCCACCGTGCGCCGCTCATGGTTAGCGGGCTGGGCCAGCTACGGCTACTGCCCGTCGCACTCGCGCTGGTTCTGGGGTCTGCGGCTGCACCTGGTCTGCACCCCGGCCGGCCTGCCCGTCACCTGGGCTCTGGCCAACCCCAAGATCGACGAACGGCAAGTGTTGACCGCGGTCCTCGAACACGACCCGGACCTTTTGGCCGAACGCCCAGGCCTGCTGATCATCGCGGACAAGGGCTATGTGTCCGCCGAGCTGGACCGCTGGCTGGCCGAACGCGGAGTGCGGCTGCTACGGCCCTCCTACCGCAACCGCACCCCACGACCCGGCGAGCACCTGCTCAAACCGATCCGGCAACTCATCGAATCGGTCAACGACACGCTCAAGGGCCAACTCGACCTCGAGCTACACGGCGGCCGCAGCATCGAAGGCGTCGCCGCCCGCGTCGCACAACGACTCCTGGCCATGACCGCCGCCATCTGGCACAACCGCACCACCGGACAACCCCTGACCAGGTCCCTGATCGCCTACGACCACTGACCAGGATTAGGACTTACTCGTCTAGTGCGGCGGCGAGGGGGCCTCGGGGGGACGGCCGGCGGCGTGGCGGGCGTCGGCGAGGGCGACGCCGAGCAGTACGAGCGCGGCTACGGCCGCGGTGGCCAGCGGCGGGGCGAGATGCAGGGGGACGGCGGCGATCGCCAGGGCGGCGATGGCGACGACGCGGCGGAGGGACAGCCGGTCGAACACGGCGCGTTCCAGCCGGATGCGGCCGTAGAGGAACAGTGCCGGGCCGCCGAGGCTCGCGAGGAGCCACGCCGGCTCCGGCGCGCCGTCCGGGTGCTTCAGTACGATCTCGAAGCCGACGGCGGTGGCGACGATGCCCAGCACCATGACGACATGGGCAGTGCCGATGGCGCGGCCGGCGGCGTCCCGGTCCCCAGCCGCGGCGACGGTCTCGGCGAGGACCTGGCCGGAGCGGTAGAAGTAGATGCGCCACATCAACACCGTCGACAGGAACGCCACCACCAGCCCCGCGGCGGTCGTCACGGTGACCGGCTGGTTGGTCAGCGTGGTGCCGACGGCGAGCACGGTTTCGCCGAGGGCGATCAGCAGGAACTGCTGGTAGCGCTCGGGCAGGTGGTGGCGGCTGTCCGTGGCCCAGGCACTGACCGGCGGCCCGGCCATCCCCGGTACCGGCCAGCGCAGCTGCGCGGCGATGAAGTCAACGATCACGGCGGCCCCCCACAGGGCGGCCCGGGCGCCGCCGATGACGGCCGCGCCGGCGAACCAGATCACCGCCGAGGCCGCGAACCACAGGACCGACCGGCGGTAGAGGTGGCGCAGGGGGTGTCCGCGCAGCGCGGGTATCAGGATGAGCGGCCGGCCCAACTGCAGGATCACGTACGGCAGCACGAACGCCCATCCGCGGCCGATGAACGCGGCCGGCAGCGACGTCGACATGATCAGCAGCCCGAAGGCACTGGCCAGCACGATCCACTGGATCTTGCGGCGGCGGGGGTCGAACCAGCTGGTGATGTGCGCGGTCGTGATCCACAACCAGATCAGCGGCAGCGACAGCACCGGCAGGAAGGCCATCGCCCGCCACCGCACGACGACGTCTTCGCTGACGATGTCCCGTGCCACCCGGGTGACCACCCCGGCCAGGGCGAACACCAACACCAGGTCGACGAACAGTTCCAGGAAGTTGGCCTGCCGCACGTCCTCGCGACGTTGCAACAGGTCCTGACCGTCTCCACCGCCTTCCCGATGCCCCATACCGCACATACTCGCCCGCCCAACCCCGACTCATTGGGCGTTGGACGCCGTACACCCGGAGGGAAGGCAGCCACCCGCTGACCGCCAACGCCACCTGAGCCGGCCAGCGCCGAGCCGAGTACGGATACTCATCCGCACCTTGACGATCGGCGAAAGGATCGGGCCGTGACCATGACGACGGGTAGGCGTACTCTCCTCGGCGGCCTGTTGCTGGCCGCGGCGACGGTCGGCGCCTGGTTCGCCTGGCTGGGCTGGGACTCGGGCTACACGGTCGACCCGGAGACCGGCGCGATCAGCGGCCCGTACGCGGTGTGGCAGGTGGCCGGCTGCGTGCTCACCCTGGCCGTGATCGCCGCCGTCGGCGCCTGGTGGCTCAGCCCCTGGCTGGTGGCGCCGGTGATGACGGTCGCCTTCACCGTCACCTGGGCCGTGCACGCCGCGTCGACCGACGACACCGGGCTGTGGGCGGTCGGGGCCGTGCTGGTGCTGATCGGGATGGCGGCGGGGAGCACGGTGGTCGCCCTTGTCGCCCGGCGGATCCGGCGCCGCACCGGACGCGGCTCAACCCGGTGACGTCGCGCATGCCGAGGTCGGCGCTGCTGCTCGCCGAGGGCGACTGAGCGGACCACGAGGGGCCCCGCCGAACCGGCGGGGCCCCTCGTGGTCGGGATGCGGTCAGGAGAGGGTCTTCAGGTAGTCGGGGTTGGCCTTGAGCCACTCCTCGACGGCCTTCTCCTCGTCGCCCTTGTGGGTGTTGAACATCAGGTCCTCCAGGGACCCGAGCTGCTGACCGTCCATCTTGAACTTCTTCAGCATCGCCGTGACCTCGGGGAAGTCCTTGCCGAAGCCCTTCCGGGCGAAGGTGTTGATCTGCTCGGCCTGGCCGAGGGTGCCCTTCGGGTCGGCCAGGTCCTTCAGCTCGTACTTCGCGTAGGCCCAGTGCGGGTGCCAGAGGGTGACCGCGATCGGCTTGTGGTCGGCGATCGCCCCGTCGAGCGCGGCGAGCATGGCCGGGGTGGAGGAGGTCTTCAGCTTCATCGCGCCGTCCAGGCCGTAGCCGGGGAGCACCTTCTCCTGGGTGGCCTTGGTCAGGCCGGCGCCCGGCTCGATCCCGATCAGCTGCCCGTCGAAGGTGCCGGCCTTGGCGGCCAGGTCCTCCAGCGAGTCGACGCCGTCGACGTACTTCGGCACCGCGATGCTCAGGCTGGCGTCGTCGTGCCAGACGCCGAGCTTCTCCAGCTTGTCACCGTACTTCTCCACGTACGAGGCGTGCGTCTGGGGCAGCCAGCCGTCCAGGAAGAGGTCGATGTCGCCGCCGGCGAGGCCGCCGTAGACGAGACCGGCCTCCAGGTTCTTGAGCTGGACCCGGTAGCCCTTCTCCTCCAGGATGTGCTGCCACAGGTGGGACGCGGCGATCGCCTCGTCCCAGGCCATGTAGCCGATGGTGATCTTCTTGCCGTTGCCGGACGCGCCGTCCGACTTCCCGCCGCAGGCGGCGGCACCACCCAGGGCCAGGGTGGCGGTCACCGCGAGCGCGAGGACGCGCTTCAGGGTCGTGAACACAGGGTTGTCCTTCCTGATTCGAGCCGGCGGACCCGCGTACGCGGGAACAGGGGTGCCGGTGGAGGGCGACGCTCAGGCGGCCTCCCGCGCGAGGCGTTGCGCCCGCGCGGAGGGGAACCGGTCGCCCACGGAATCGGTCAGTCGGTCGAGCACCACGGCGAGGACCACGACCGCGATGCCGCCCTCGAAGCCGCTGCCCACCTCGACCTGGGAGAGCGCGAACATGATCACGTCGCCGAGGCCGCCGGCGCCGACCATGCCGGCGATGACGACCATGGACAGGGCCAGCATGATCACCTGGTTGACCCCGGTCATGATGGTGGGCAGGGCCAGCGGCAGCTTCGTCCGCAGCAGCACCATCCACGGTGGCGCGCCGAACGACTCCGCGGCCTGGACGATCTCCTTGTCGACCTGGCGCAGGCCCAGCTCGGTCAGGCGTACGCCGGGCGGCATGCTGAACACCAGCGTGGCCAGCACCCCGGGCACGGTGCCGATGCCGAAGAAGAAGATCGCCGGGATGAGGTAGACGAACGCCGGCATCGTCTGCATCAGGTCCAGCACCGGTCGGGCCACCGCCGACGCCCGCTTGTTCTCGGCGATGAACACGCCCAGCGGGATCGCCAGCAGCAGGGCGAGCACGCTGGCCACGAGCACCTGGGCCAGGGTGCTCATGGTCTCCTCCCAGTACGGCATCCCGGCCACCAGGCCGAGGCCGACCGCGGTGCCGAGGCCGAACTTCCAGCCGCGCAGCCACCAGCCGAGCGCGGCGAGGACCAGCACGACCACCACCGCCGGTACGCCGGTGAGCAGGTCGCCGAGCGGGCCGACCAGCGCGTCGACCACGGCGGCGACCGCGTCGAAGAACGGGCCGAGGGTGCCGGTGGCCCAGTCGACGGCGGACTCGGTCCAGGCGCCCAGCGGCACCCGGGGCAGCCAGCTGTCGACCGGCGACTGCGTGACGCTCATGCCGACTCTCCCTTCGCGGCGACCAGTTCGATCTCGTCCGATGCCGGCTCGTCGGCCGGTTCGTCCGCCGTCGGCACCTCGTCGGGGGTGGCGGCGGCCAACGCGCTGAGCAGCGTGATCCGGGGGATCACCCCGGTCAGCCGGCCCCGCTCGTCCAGCACGGCCACCGGGTGCTGGCTCTCCGCGGAGTCGGCGAAGAGGTCGGCCACCGCGGTGTCCTCGGTGACCGTGCGGACCCGCTCGGTCGAGACGTACCCGTCGAGGTTCTGCCGGCCCTCGCGGAGCGCGCGCAGCACCTCGTGCTCGGTGACCGTGCCGAGGAACCTCTTCATCGGCCCCGTCACGTAGATCACCGAACTCTGGCTCTCCCGCAGCGCCTTCGCGGCCACCCGGGGACCGGCGTTCGCGTCCAGGACCTGGTGCGGCTTCTCCATCACCGACGCGGCGGTGAGGATCCTGGTCCGGTCGACGTCGGCGACGAACTGCGCCACGTACCCGTTGGCCGGGTCGGTGAGGATCTCCTCGGCGGTGCCGATCTGGACGATCCGGCCGTCGCGCATCACCGCGATCCGGTCGCCGAGCCGCATGGCCTCGTTGAGGTCGTGGGTGATGAAGATGATGGTCTTGCCCAACTCGGCCTGGAGTTCGAGGAGCTGGTCCTGGATCTCCCGGCGGATGAGCGGGTCCAGCGCCGAGAACGCCTCGTCCATCAGCAGGATGTCGGTGCCGGCCGCGAGCGCGCGGGCCAGCCCGACCCGCTGCCGCATGCCGCCGGAGAGGTCGTGGGGGAGCTTGTCCGCCCACTCCTCGAGGCCCACCATCCGCAGCGCGTCCAGGGCGCGCTCGCGTCGCTCGGCCTTGGGCAGGCCGGCGACCTCCAGCGCGTACCCGGCGTTCTCCAGCACCGTCCGGTGTGGCATGAGCGCGAAGTGCTGGAAGACCATGCTGATCTTCTCCCGCCGCAGCTTGCGCAGCGCGGCGGGCTTCAGCGTGGTCAGCTCGACCCCGTCGATCCGCACGCTGCCCTTGGTGGGGCGGAGCAGGCCGTTGAGCATCCGGATGAGGGTCGACTTGCCGGAGCCGGAGAGGCCCATCACGACGAAGATCTCGCCGGGGCGTACCTCGAAGTTCGCGTCGATCACGGCGGCCGTGGCGGGCAGCCCGGCCAGGGCCTCGGCGCGGGGCGCGCCGTTCGTCAGGCGCCTTACCGCTTCGTCAGCTCGACTGCCGAATATTTTATAGAGCGACTTCACTGCGAGCGCGGACACGATCCCCTCTCCGACGGAAACCGCTGGCGGATCGCGCCATCGGTGACCGTCTTCGCGTCTCGTCCGTCGATATCAACATCGGTCACGTTCTGTGGGCCACACGGGCAGGCCGAGAAACCTACCGACGTCATCGCGATAAATCCAGCCGGTGCTGCGGGGAATGTGGATCTGCACACAAAAACTGCCGCTGCGGAGTTGTCGAATTCGGTCGTCGGCACGCACGGCGGACGTGCTCACCGGCATCGTCGGCCGAACGTTTTCGCTGCTCCCTGGGCTGTTCGTCCCGTACAGTGGCACCGCCGAAGGGTGCCGCGCCGCTGCCACCCTTCGTCCCCGAATAGGGCGTCGGCGATAGAGAAGCGTCAGGTCCGCAGATTTTCGCCCCCGATGTCGTCGCCGCTCGGCGGCGCATATGGGCGAGCCGCTCCCGGCGGTTGGCCGGTTCGCCGCAAGAAATCGCCGAGGACGAATCAGCAGTGTCCGGCCGCGTCGTCCTCACGCTTATGGATGTGATACGGCGCGGCTGATCCGTGGGATCGACGGGTGTACGCGCGAGAACCGGGTCGCGCCGGGCGGGGCATACTTGCCGGATGTCGAAACCGGCTCAGCCCGCCCGCCGGGAGACGGTGTCGCCCATGCTGGCCGCGCTACGCGCCGGCACCCGGGAGCACCATCTCGTCCTGGAGCGTCACCTGAACCTGCCCGGCCGGATCCGCGAGCGGGCGGACCTGGCGGCCGTGCTGGCCGCGCTGCTCGCCTCCTGGGCGCCGGTGGAGCGGCAACTCGCCGCCGCCGACTGGTCGGGGCTGGGGCTCGACCCCCGGCTCGGCGAGGCGGCCGGGCTGCTCCGCGCCGACCTGGCCACCCTCGACGCCGACCCGGCCGACGCGGTTGCCTCCGCCGACCCGCCGGGCGTCCGGTTCGACAGCCCCGCCCGGGCGTTGGGCGGGCGGTACGTCCTGCTCGGCAGTGCCCTGGGTGGCAGCGTCATCGCCCCCGCCGTGGAACGGCTCCTCGGTCTGCCGGAGGGGACGGCGACCGGATTCTTCCGCCGCAGCGGCCGGGTGCCGGGCCGCGACTGGCGGGACTTCCGCCGCGCCGTCGCCGCCCGGGACTGGTCGACCGAGGAGCTGCGCGAGGCGACCGAGGCCGCCCGGGACACCTTCACGTTCGTCGGCCGCGCCGCCGCGCCGATCCTCGGCGACCGGGACGCCGACCCGGCCGCGGCCTGACTCCGCCGCGGTTCGCCCCAGGCGGATCACGCCTCGCCGGGGCGCCCCGACGGCGGGCCGGTGAATTCTCCGGCGACGGTCCGCAGCGCCCGGGTCAGCTCCTGCGCCGACGGCGCCGTCTCCGGGTCGACCAGCCACTGCGCCGCCATCCCGCCGAGCAGTGCCTGGTGGAAGGAGCCGAGCGCGAGCGCCGTGGGTTCGTCAGCGGCGGGGTCGAGCCGGTGGAAGATCTCGGCGAGGCCGAGTCGGGCCTGGCCGGTGACGGCGGCGAACGCCTGACGTAGCTCGGGCTCCCGGTCCAGCTGGGCAATCAGCTCGAACTGGATGGCCCAGAGCGGTCGCAGCCGGGTGAAGGACTTGATGATCCGTTCCCAGGCCGCTTCGAACCGCTGCTCCGGCGTCGCGCGGGCGCTCTTCCTCTTCCCGTCGCCCGCCGAGGAGCCCGACCACCGGGACCTCGCCGCGCAGCGGGCCGCGCTGGCCCGGGCGTTCGCCGGTGCCGGCTGGCGGGTGCCGGAGCTGCTGGACGCGCTGGCGGACGCGCCGGACCTCTACTTCGACTCGATGAGCCAGGTGCGGATGGACAGCTGGTCGACCGGGCGGGTGGGCCTGGTCGGCGACGCCGCCTACGGCGCCTCGCCGGCGTCCGGGCAGGGCACCAGCCTCGGCCTCGTCGGGGCATACGTGCTGGCCGCGTCGCTGGCCGAGGCGGCGGCTGACCCGGCGGCCGGGTTCGCCGCGTACGAGCGCCGGATGCGGCCGTTCGTCGCCGCGAACCAGCAGCTCGCCGAGCGGAACCTGAAGGGCATGGTGCTCGGCTCGGCCGCGCAGATCCGGTTGCAGACGCTGATGCTGCGGCTCATGCCGCGCCTGCCCGGCCGGGAGGCGATGATCCGCCGGGTCACCGAGCCGATCCGCACGGCGGCCGCCGCGATCACCCTCCCGGACGTCCCGGGCCGGGCGGGTTGAGCGGGGCGGGGTCCGCCGCGGTGGACCCCGCGCCGGCGCTCACGCCGGGGGCTGGTCCAGGCGTTCCGCGTACGCGTCGCGCAGCTCGTCCCAGCCGAAGTCCTTCGCCTCGGCCCCGCGGATCGGGCCGACCGGGTCGCCGGCGAGCAGGTGGTCGGCGACGTCCAGGCAGAGGTGCCAACCGGCGGCCATCTGCGGGGCGAGATCGGGCCGGTCGATCCGGTGTCGCAGGGTCAGCCGGGTGCCGGTCCCGGTCGGGGTCAGCTCCCAGCGCAGCAGCCCGTCGCCCCAGCTGTACTCCAGCAGCGACGGCCGCTCGGTGCGCACCACCGTCGCCGGCTCCGGCCAGGTCTGGTCGCCGTCGACGGTGCTGAGCGTGGCGTCGCCCGGCGTGCCGAGGTCCCGGCTGGCCACGAAGGGCGCCCACTGGGCGAGCTGGTCCGGCTCGGTCAGCGCGGCCCACACCTTCTCCGGCGGGTGCCGCAGGTCCCGGACGAACACCAGGTCCCAGCGCTCGTCGGCCGGTACGCGGGCGACCTCGGCGAGCGGGCCGGGTCGGAAGTTGTCGCGGTCCATCGTCACTCCTGACTGTCGAGGTGGTGCTCCAGGGCGTCGAGGTGCTCGGCCCACATCCGCCGGTACGGCCCGAGCCAGTCGTCCACGGCTCGTAGCGGGCGGGTGTCGAGCCGGTAGATCCGCTGCTGTGCGGCGGTCCGGAAGGTGACGAAGCCGGCCTCGCGCAAAACCTTCAGGTGCTTGGAGACGGCCGGTTGGCTCATCCCCAGCGCGTCCACCAGCTCGCCCACGCTGCTCTCCGCCCGGCGAAGCCGGTCGAGGATGCGGCGGCGGGTGGGCTCGGCCAGGACGGTGAAGGCGTCAACGGACACCACCCGAATATGCCTCATCACTCATATGCCTGTCAAGGAATAATGGCTGGTGCGGTTACGTCAGCGGAGCGGCCCGGCCGGTTCCTATGCTCGGGTCATGGAACTGCGGATCTTCACCGAACCCCAGCAGGGCGCCAGCTACGACCAACTGCTCGCTGTGGCGCGCCGCGCGGAGGAGACCGGCTTCGGCGCCTTCTTCCGGTCCGACCACTACCTGAAGATGGGCTCGGTGCCCGGCGAGCCCGGTCCGACCGACGCCTGGACCACCCTCGCCGGCCTGGCCCGGGACACCTCCCGGATCCGGCTCGGCACCCTGATGACCGCGGCCACCTTCCGGCTCCCCGGCCCGCTCGCCATCACCGTGGCGCAGGTCGACCAGATGAGCGGCGGCCGGGTCGAGCTGGGCATCGGCGCCGGCTGGTTCGCCGAGGAGCACACCGCGTACGGGATCCCGTTCCCCTCGGTGGGGGAGCGCTTCGACCGGCTGGAGGAGCAGCTCGCCGTCATCACCGGTCTCTGGGAGACGCCGGCCGGCGGCACCTTCGACTTCCCTGGGAAGTACTACCCGGTCAGCGACTCGCCGGCGCTGCCCAAGCCGGTGCAGCAACCGCGCCCGCCGGTCCTGCTCGGCGGCACCGGCCCGAAGCGGACCCCGCGCCTGGCCGCCCGGTACGCCGCCGAATTCAACATGCCGTTCGTGTCGCTCGCGGACTCGGCCGCCCTGATCGAGCGGGTCCGGGCCGCCTGCGTGGAGATCGACCGCGACCCGGCCACCATGGTCTGGTCCCACGCCCTGGTGGTCTGCTGCGGGCGGGACGAGGCCGAGGTGGCCCGGCGGGCCGCGGCGATCGGCCGGGAGCCCGCCGAGCTGCGGGAGAACGGCCTGGCCGGCACCCCAGCCGAGATCGTCGACCGGCTCGGCCGGTACGCGTCGATCGGCAGCCAGCGGGTCTATCTCCAGGTGCTCGACCTGGCCGACCTGGACCACCTGGAGCTGATCGCCGCCGAGGTCATGCCCCAGCTCTGAGCCGCCTCACCCGGGCCGGTCCGCCGTCAGCGGGCCGGCCCGTCGAAGTTGTGCCGCACCGTGTCCAGCCGGCCGTCACGGTCGCTGTCCAGGTACGTGACGTCCGGGACGCCGTCGCCGTCGAGGTCGACCTGCACCAGGTCGGCGACACCGTCGCCGTCCAGGTCGGTGACCGTCTCCGTCGACCCGTCCAGGTGGCGGGTGACGATGGAGTACCCCGCCCGGGGCGGCGGGCCGGGTCGCGGGACGGGATCCGGTTCGGGCTCCGGGGTCGGCGCCGGCACCGGCGCGGTGCCGTGCGCCGGCGGCCCGCTCGCCGGGTCGAGGCCGACGCCGGTCGGGTCGATCTCCTCCTCCGACGGGTGGACGTCGCCGCGGAGGGTCGGGTCGGGGTAGCTGCTCATGTACGCAGAGTTCCCCGCGCGGCCCCGGGGCAACCGTGGCTTGACAGGTTGACGGATGATGCACCCGGACGACGACGCCGACGACGGGGGTGACAACGTGGAGCTGCACCGGAGCCGGGGAGCGCTACCACTGGCGATCGTCTGCGTGGCGGGTGGCGTGATGGTCCTCGCCGTCGCCGGCGAAGGGCTGCTGCGCCGGCTGGTCGCGATCAGCGTCATCCTGATCGGCGGCGCGGCGCTGCTCAACGCGCTGCGGCCGTTCCGCTTCGTGATCGGTGCCGACGGGCTGCAGGTGCGCCGGCCGAGGCTGCGCGGGACGTACGCGTGGGCGCAGTTCGACGCGCTCGCCCTCGACGACGCGGGCCGGCTGGTCGGGGTGCCCGGCCCCGGCCTGCCGTCGGGCGCGCCGGCCACCGGCCGGCATCCGCGCGACGGCCGTCCCGCCGTGGAACTGCTCGACCTCACCCAGGTGCGGGAGAGCCCCGACGAGGTGGCCGCGGCGCTGACCCGGTACGCCGGCGGCCGGTTCACCGACGCGCGCAGCCCGCTGGGCGGGGCGGACCTCGACTTCACCATCGGGCTGCGCGGCTACGACGTCCGCGAGGTGGACCGCCTGGTGCGCCGCGCCCGGGAGGCGCTGGCCCGGGGCGGGCCGGCGGAGCGGCGGGCCGCCCGGGCGGAGATCGAGCAGGCCCGCGCCGCCGGTCTGCTGGTCGCCCTGCGTGGGTACCACACCGGCCAGGTGGACGCGGCGCTCGACGCCCTCTGCGCCGCCCTGACCGACACCGACACGCCGACCGATCGGACGACCTCCCCGTGACCGACGCCGCCACGCCCGTCCCCGCCGACCCCGACGGACCGCCCCCGGTCCCAGGTGGGAACTGGGCGGGGAACGTCCGCTACCGCGCCGCGCGGCGCCACCGACCGTCCACCGTCGACGAGCTGCGCCGGCTGGTGGCCGGCGCCGACCGGGTGCGGGCGGCGGGCACCGGGCACTCGTTGAACCGGCTCGGCGACACCGCCGGCGACCTGGTCTCGGTGGCCGGGCTGCCGGCCACCGTCGCCCTGGACCCCGGCCGGGGCACCGTCACCGTCGCCGCCGGACTGCGCTACGGCGACCTCGCCACCCGGCTGCACGCCGAGGGGTACGCGGTGGCCAACCTGGCGTCGCTGCCGCACATCTCGGTCGCCGGGGCGGTGGCCACCGCCAGCCACGGCTCGGGCCGCGCCAACCGCAACCTGGCCGCCGCCGTGGCCGGGCTGGAGCTGGTCACCGCCGACGGTGACCTGCTCACCGTCGACCGCGCCGACCCGCGCTTCGCCGGCCTGGTGGTCAACCTCGGCGCGCTCGGCGTCGTCACCCGGGTCACCCTGGACGTGGTGCCCGCCTTCGACCTCCGGCAGTACGTCCGGCTCGGCCTGCCCCGCGACGCCCTCGACGCGGCGTTCGACGCGGCCTACAGCGTGAGCGTCTTCACCGGCTGGCGTTCGTCCCGGCTCGACCAGGTGTGGCTCAAGCAGCGGGCCGACCAGCCGCCGCCCCCGGCGGACTGGCTCGGCACCACCGCCGCCGACGTGGCGTGCCACCCGGTGCCCGGCATGCCGACGGAGAACTGCACCGCCCAGCTCGGCGAGCCGGGGCCGTGGCACGAGCGGCTGCCGCACTTCCGGCTCGGCTTCACCCCGAGCAGCGGCGACGAGCTCCAGTCCGAGTGGCACCTGCCGCGCGCCACGGCCGGTGCGGCGCTCGCCGCGTTGGATCCGGCCGCGGCGCGGATCGCCGCCGTCCTGCAGATCTGCGAGCTGCGTACGGTCGCGGCCGACGGGCTGTGGCTCAGCCCGAACCACGAGCGGGACAGCGTGGCGATCCACTTCACCTGGATCGGGGACGCGGCGGCGGTGGCGCCGGTGCTGGCCGAGGTGGAGGAGCGGCTCGCGCCCTTCGCCCCGCGCCCGCACTGGGGCAAGCTCTTCGCCCGCAACCCGGCCGCGACCTACCCCCGGTACGACGACTTCCGCGCCCTGCTGCGCGAGTTCGACCCGGCCGGGAAGTTCCGCACCGAGGAGCTGGACCGGTACTTCCCCCGCGACTAGCGGTGCGTGGCCATCTGGTCGCGCAGGCTGCCGCGCTGCGCCGCCCGGCTGATGTCGCTGGGCGAGACGATCCCGACCAGCCGCTGGTCGGTCACCACCAGCGCCCGGCCGTCGGCGCACTCGTTGAGCCGGGGGAGCAGGTCGGTGAGCTGCTCGTCCGGGGAGGCGAGCACCAGGTCGCCGGCCTGGCAGGACACCTCGCCCAGGGTGGTCGAGACCCGGCGGTCGGCCGGGATGCCCCGGACCCGGTCGAGGGTGACCAGGCCGATCGGCCGTCCGCCGTCCTCGGTCAGCGGCAGCGCGGAGTGCCGGTACGTGAAGAGGTGGTGGTCCACGAAGTCGGCGACGGTCATGTCCTTGGACGCGGTCTGCGGTTGCGGGGTCATCACGTCGGCGACGCGTACGCCGCGCAGGGCAGTGCCCATCCGGGCCTGGCGCTCCTCCGCGCCGGCGGCCCCGATCAGGAACCAGCCGATCAGCGCCAGCCATAGGCCACCCACCCCGGCGCCGGCCACGAACCGCCAGATGCCGAGGCCGATCAGCAGGATGCCGAGCCCCCAGCCGGCCCGGGCGGCCACCACGGCCGCCTTGGTCCGGTCGCCGGTGGCCTTCCAGACCGCCGCGCGCAGCAGCCGCCCGCCGTCCAGCGGCGCGGCCGGCAGCACGTTGAAGATCGCCAGCAGCACGTTGATGCCGGCCAGCCAGGACAGCGCACCGAGCACCAGGCCGTGCGCCCCGGCGAGGGCGAGCACCCCGGCGATCGCGGCGAAGAAGAGCCCGAGCACGAGGCTGACCAGTGGCCCGACACCGGCGATGCGCAGCTCGGCGCCCGGGTCCTTGGCCTCGCCCTTCAGCTCCGAGACCCCGCCGAAGAGCCAGAGCGTGATCCCCTCGACCTCGATCCCGTTGCGCTTGGCGATCACCGCGTGCGCCACCTCGTGGGCGAGCAGGCCGAAGAAGAACACGATCGACGCGCTCAACCCCGCCACCAGATAGGCGGCGGCGGAGTGACCGGGGTAGGAGCGGGGGAACAGGCTGGCGGAGAGCGCCCAGGCGATCAGCACGAAGATGACCAGGACGCTCCAGTTGACCCCGACGGGTACGCCCGCGACCCGACCAAGTCGGAAGCTCGCCCTCATGGCTGGGGCATACCCCCGCGCCGCCCCACCATGCCCCAGGTGTGCGACCGAGCTGCGGATCAGCCCACCCGGCCGACCGGCGTCAGGGCTCAGCGGCCGGGGGCTTCGCTGACCACCGTCGGCGAATACTCGTTCGCCGCCTCCACGGCCCACTCCAGTGCGAAGTCCGCCTCCTCCTCCCAGCCCGGCTCGCCGCCGACGAAGTGCGACCGCCCGGGGTACTCGCGGTAGCTGGTGATCGCCGTCGAGCCCCGGTAGAGGTTGGCGTTGGCGGACACCACGGAGGGCGGCAGCACGTGGTCCTCGCCGCCGGCGGTCAGCAGTAGCGGGGCCCGGTCGGCCCGTTTGTTGTCGACCTTCGTGGCCGCGTTCGGGTCCAGGTTGGCGAAGGCGGCCTCGAACAGCACGTGTCCGGCGCCGGGTACGGCGTACCGCTCCCAGGCCGCGTCGGACTCCTCGGCGCTCAGCGTGTTGCCGAAGGCGTATCGGAAGTCCTCCCGGGTGAACGGCACCGCGCGGTGCCGGTTGGCCGGGTTGTGCAGGATGGAGAACGAGGAGCGCAGCGTGCTGAGCGGCAGCTTCAGCACGCCCTTCACCTGGGCGGGATGCACGCCCACCCCGGCGGCGCCGAGCCCCCGGTCGATCAGCAGCTGGGTGAACAGGCCGCCGAACGAGTGCCCCATGATGATCGGCGGCCGGGGGAGGTCCCGGATGATCGCCGCGTAGTGGTCGACGGCGTCGGCGACCCGCTGCTCGGCGATCGGGGTCGGATCCTCCCGCAGCTCCTCGACCTCCCGGTCCATCCCGGGCCAGGCGGGGGTCAGCACCCGGAAGCCCAGCGCCGAGTAACGGTCGACCCAGTGCTCCCAGCTGCGCGTGGTCATCCAGAGTCCGTGGATCAGCACGATCGTGTCGACCCGTCCCGTCGGTGCGGCCATGGGAACCTCCCGGTGTGGCGACCTGCGGACGGGCGCCGGATACCCGGTCGGGCGGCGGGCAACCCCGGGCTCAGCGGGGCGGGACGTGCGCGGCGACGCCGCCGCGCGTTCCTGCTGCCCCGCCCGGGCGGCGCCTCGACTCTGCCCGGGCGGGCCTGACAAATGTCATGGTCGGAAGGTGACGAGCGCTCCGGGGAACCGGACACCGCACGCCGCAACATCGTTGTCATGACCGACACCGCACCGGCCGTCGAACTGGCCGGACTCACCAAGACCTTCGGCCCGGTGACCGCCGTCGACGGCCTCAGCCTGCGGATCGAGCCGGGCGAGGTGGTCGCCTTCCTCGGCCCCAACGGCGCCGGCAAGACCACCACGGTGGACATGCTGCTCGGCCTGGCCCGCCCGGACGCCGGCACCGTCCGGCTGTTCGGCGGGACGCCGGCCGACGCCGTCCGGCTCGGCCGGGTCGCCGCCGTGATGCAGTCCGGCGGACTGCTCAAGGACCTCACCGTCGCCGAGACGGTACGGATGACCGCGCACTTCTACGGCCACACCCGGCCGGTGGCCGAGGTGCTGGAACGGGCCGGCATCGCCGACATCGCCGACCGGCCGGTGGGCAAGTGCTCCGGGGGCCAGCAGCAGCGGCTGCGCTTCGCCCTGGCGCTGCTGCCCGACCCGGACCTGATGGTGCTGGACGAGCCGACCACCGGCATGGACGTCGAGGGCCGCCGGGACTTCTGGCAGGCCATCCGGGCCGACGCCCGCTCCGGGCGAACCGTCCTCTTCGCCACCCACTACCTCGACGAGGCCGACGCGTACGCGGACCGGATCGTGCTGGTCCGGCAGGGCCGGGTGGTCGCCGACGGCACCACCGCCGAGATCAAGAACCTGGCCGCCGGCCGGCTCGTCCGGGCGACCCTGCCCGGCGCCGACCAGGCCGCGCTGGCTGCGCTCCCGGGCGTGCAGGCGGTCGAGTTGCGCGGCGACGCGGTCCTGGTCCACACCGAGGACTCGGACCTCGTCGCCCGGCACCTGCTGACCCGGACCGACGCCCGGGACCTGGAGATCACCTCGCGCAACCTCGAGGACGCCTTCCTCGCCCTGACCACCGCCGCCTGACCGCCGACCCGCTGATACCGGAGCCTGAGATGACCGTCACCGCCTCGACCACCACCGCCTCGTCCACCCGGGTCGACGACCGCCGGCCCCCCGCCCTGGGCGGGTTCTCCACCGCCGTGCTCGGCATCGAGATCCGCCGGGTGCTGCGCAACCGCCGGACCCTGGTGTTCATCCTGATCATGCCGGCGGTCTTCTTCCTCCTCTTCGGACTGCCGCAGCGCGGTCAGCACCTGGACAACGGCCTGCCCGTCACCGGTTGGATCATGATCAGCCTCGCCGTCTACGCGGCGATGGTCGCCACCACCAGCGCCGGGGCCGCGGTCGCCACCGAGCGGGCGCTGGGCTGGAGCCGCCAGCTGCGGCTCACCCCGCTGCGCCCGGCCGCGTACGTGGCCACGAAGGTGGCCACCGCGATGGTGCTCGGCCTGCTCGGCGTGCTGGTCGAGTTCGCCGTCGGCGCCGCCTCCGGGGTCCGGCTGCCGGTGCACGTCTGGATCGAGTCGGGGCTGACCGCGTGGCTCGGCTCGCTGGTCTTCGCCGCCCTCGGCCTCTTCGTCGGCTACCTCGCCCCGGCCGAGAACGTCATGCAGTTCATGGGCCCGGTGCTGGCGATCCTGGCCATGTTCGGTGGCCTGTTCTTCCCGCTCGACATGCTGCCGCACGTGATGCAGCAGATCGCCAAGTTCACCCCGGTGTACGGCGTCGGCCAGCTCGCCCGGTCCCCGTTGACCGGGGACGGGATGGACTGGGTGGCGGTCGGCAACATCGCCGCCTGGACCGCCTTCTTCGGCCTCGCCGCGGCCCGGCTGTTCCGCCGCGACACCACCCGCGTCTGATCCGGGCCGGCGGGACTAGCGTGTTCAAGGTGCATCTTCCGCCGGACGGGACCTACCTGGCGAGCCGCCGCTGGCGGTTCACCGGCTGGCTGCTGGCCGCGGTGTGGCTCTTCTTCCTCAACATCCCGCTGCTCGCGGCGCTGCACCAGCCGGAGATCTGGCGGCGGGTGGTGGGGGCGACGACGCTGATCGCCTTCGGCGTCTGCTACGTGTGGGTCTTCCAGTGGGCCCGGGCCCACCGGCTGGCCCACCGGACCATCCCGCTCCTCCCGGCCTGGGCGGCCCTGGCGCTGCTGGTCGGGCTCGGGCTCGCCGGCATCCCGGGCACCGGTGGCGACTGGCTGACCACGCTGGTCTTCGTCGCGGCGGCAGCGGTGTTCCTCCTGCCGAACCTGCAGGCGCTGGTCGTGGTGGCGCTGGCAGCGCTGACGCCGCCGGTGACGGCCGCGCTGGTGCCCGGTTGGGCGGCGGAGGGCACGGTGGTCTTCGCGGTGCTGCTCGCCTCGTTCGCCATGTTCGGGGTGACCCGGCTGACCCAGCGCAACGCCGAACTCCAGGCCGCCCAGCAGGAGATCCGCCGGCTCGCGGTGGCCGAGGAGCGGGCCCGCACCGCCCGGGACCTGCACGACATCCTCGGCCACTCGCTGACCGTGGTGGCGGTCAAGGCGGAGCTGGCCGGGCGGCTGCTGGAGCTGGACCCGGCCCGCGCGGCCACCGAGATCGCCGACGTGGAGCGGCTGGCCCGGCAGGCCCTCGCCGACGTGCGGGGCACCGTCGGGGCGTACCGCGGGGTGAGCCTGGCGGCGGAGCTGGCCGGCGCCGGCTCGGCGCTGGCCGCCGCGGGCATCGCCGCGGAGCTGCCGGAGACGGTGCCGTCGCTGTCGGCGGAGCGGGACGAGCTCTTCGGCTGGACGGTCCGCGAGGGCGTGACCAACGTGGTCCGGCACAGCGGCGCGCGGCGCTGCGAGATCCGGGTGGATCCGGCGGCCGTGGAGATCCGCGACGACGGCCGCGGGCCGGCCGGCGAGCCGGGTGCGGGGCACGGCCTGGTCGGGGTGCGGGAGCGGGCCCGGCGGCTGGACGCCACCGTCACCGTCGGCCGCCGTCCCGAGGGGCGAGGCTTCCTGCTCCGGGTGGCCCTGCCCGCCGAGCGGCACGGAGGATGACCGGGTGACCGAGCCGATCAAACTGCTGCTCGCCGACGACCAGGCACTGGTGCGGGGCGCCCTCGCGGCGCTGCTGTCGTTGGAGCCGGACCTGACCGTCGTGGCCGAGGTGGGCCGCGGTGACGAGGTGGTTCCCGCGGCCCGCCGCACCGGACCCGACGTGGCCCTGCTCGACGTGGAGATGCCCGGCCTGGACGGGATCGCCGCCACCGCGGCGCTGCGGGCCGCCGTCCCCGGCTGCCGGGTGCTCGTGGTGACCACCTTCGGCCGGCCGGGCTTCCTGCGCCGCGCGATGGAGGCCGGCGCGAACGGCTTCGTGGTCAAGGACACGCCGGCCCGGCAGCTCGCCGACGCGGTCCGCCGGGTGCACGCCGGGCTGCGGGTGGTCGACCCGACGCTGGCGGCGGAGACCCTGGCCACCGGGCCGAGCCCGCTCACCGAGCGGGAGACGGAGGTGCTGCGTACCGCCCGGGCCGGCGGGACGGTCGCCGACCTGGCCGCGACGCTGCACCTGTCGGAGGGCACGGTCCGCAACCACCTCTCCTCGGCGATCGGCAAGACCGGTGCCCGTAACCGGGCTGACGCGGTCCGCGTCGCCGAGGAGAACGGCTGGCTGCTCGGCGAGTGAGGCCGGTCAGACCGGCGCCGGGGTCGAGCAGGTGGGGAAGGTGGGCACCGGCGCGTATTTCACGGAACCCGTGCAGACCAGGCGCTCGATCCGGCGGGCGCCGAACCGGTCCCGCCGGCTGTCCACGGTGACCTCGACCCGGCCGTCGACCCGGACCAGGTAGTCGGTGGTGATCGGGTCGCCCTCGGTGGTCGGGGCGGTCACCCGCATCCGGGCCGGCTGCCGGTCCCGCAGTGCGCCGCTCAGGCACTCGGTGGCCCCGGCCGGCAGCCGGCCGCCCTGGGGCAGGGTCCAGGTCCCGCAGTCGGCCGGGTTCGGCGTCCGGCCGGTCCACGGCTCCGGCGACCCGGTGCGCGCGACGACCACCTCCGGGCTGCGCCGCGCGGCCGGGTCCGTGCCGTCGCAGGCGGCGAGGGCGAGGGGCAGGGCGAGCAGGGCAGTTGGTCGTCTCCACATGGGAGATGCGACGCGGTCGGCCGGCGTTGGGTTCCGGCTCAGGCGGTGGACGGCGGGCGCGGACCGGCCAGATCGGGCCGGCCCGCGCCCGTCGTCGGGGTGCGGGCGTCGGTCAGGGCAGCTTCGCGCCGATGTGGATGGCGACGGCGTCGTGTGCGTTGATGTTCGCCGCGAACCAGCCGTTGCCGTCCACTGTGATCACCGGCCCGCTGCACGAGCCGTTGCTGTAGTCGCCGTGGATGACGTCGCAGTACCGGCCCGCGGCCAGGCCGGTGTAGTACGAGCGGCCGGTGATCGCGAAGTCCTCGTCGTTGATGGTCAAGTAGCCCTTGCCGGTCCGGCTGAAGGCGATGTGCTGCCAGCCGTTGTCGTACCAGTTGGCGACGCCCGAGCCCTGGGTGGCGTTGTTGAAGGCGACCATGTTGGCGATGACCCGCCAGCGGTGCTCGCACTCCCAGCCGGAGTAGCACGTGGTGTTGAGGGTCTTGTTGGTGGCGTCCGAGGGCGGGCCCTGGTCCTTGTTGCTGAACGTGAAGCTCGACATCACCGCCGGCGTGCCGTACGGCCAGGCCAGCATGAAGGCGTTCGCCAGGGCGTACTCGCCGCGGTCCCGGTAGGTCAGCACCCCGCCGTCGCGCTGGGTGTCGTGGTTGTCGGTGAAGACCACCGCCTGGCTGCCCGGCAGGTAGCCCCAGGACTCGCCGAAGTTCCTCAGGTACGCCAGCCGCTCGCTGTTGAACATCCGGGCCAGGTCCTTGCCGTACCGGAACTCGTGCACGTCGCCGTTGCCGGTGTACTCGGTCGGCTGGATCGGCTCGCCGGCGCCGTGGATGACCTCCTGCACCAGGTACGCCGAGCGGGAGAGCTTGCCCTTGACGGCGGCGATGTCGGCGGCCGGCATGTGCTTGCTGGCGTCCAGCCGGAACCCGTCCACGCCCAGCGACAGCAGGTCGTTCAGGTAGGTGGCGAGCCGGGTGCGCACGTAGTCGGACTCGGTGGCCAGGTCGGCGAGGTTGACCAGTTCGCAGTTCTGCACCTCGTACCGGTCGCCGTAGTTGACGATGTCGTCGTTGCCGTTGCGGCCACAGTGGTGGAAGTCCTGCGAGCCGTAGTTGCCCGGGTAGCTGTAGTGGCCGTACGTGGTGCCGGCCCAGCCGGTGCCGCCGTTGTCCTGGCCGGACATGTGGTTGACGACGGCGTCGACGATCACCTTCACGCCAGCGTTGTGGCAGGTGTTCACCATCGACTGGAACTGGGCGCGGGTGCCCTTGCGGGACTCGATCCGGTAGCTGACCGGCTGGTAGGCGACCCACCACGGGTTGCCCTTGACGTGTTCCTGGGGCGGGGAGACCTGGACGTAGCCGTACCCCTTGGGGCCGAGCACGGTGGTGCACTCGCTGGCCACGGAGGTCCAGTTCCACTCGAAGAGCTGGGCGATGACCTTCTTGCCGCCAGGGGTGGCGGCGGTGGCGGGCGCTGCCGCCACGGTGGGGACGAGCAGGCTGGCGGCCAGGCCGAGGGCGAGGGCCGCCGCGACGGCTCCGCGTCGTGGTGCGGCGTCGGACGCGCCGAGCTGGGGTTGCCGTTGCCGGCATCGACGTCGATGCATCGGGACTCCTGGGGGTGCGGGGGACGGGGTGGGTGCCGGCTGCCGCGGGGAAGGTTCCGGTGCCGGCTTCTTGCAGCTCCAGGCCGAAATTTTCGGCAAGGTTACAAGCCTGTTGCAATTCCTGTCAACGTATGGAAATGCATCGTTGTGCCCCGCGCTACACGCACGTCGGGGCGGGCCGGTTCGACGGGCCGGCCGAGAAATTCGGCACCGGCCTGATCCGTCCGCGCCGCCCGTCCGTACTGGAGGAGGGAGCAGGGTTCGGTCGGTGGGGGCGCCGCCGCGAGACGATCGAGGAGCAGATGGCCCGGGCACAGCAGAACAAGAAGCCGTCGACCGTCCGGACCACCAGCAGCAGCCGTGCGGTCCGGACCAGGTCGAAGCCGGCGGTGGTCGCGCTCGGCGCGTCCGCGCTCGCCATCGCGTGGGCCGGCATCGAGCTGACCGGCGCGGGCGGCGTCGTGTACGCGTACGGATTCTTCTTCACCGAGTTCTTCGCCGGGGTGGTCGCCCTGGTCTCCCTCAGCCTCACCGTGATGCTGGGGCTGCTCGCCACCGACCGGCTGGTGCTGCTCATCCGGCACCGGGTGCTGCTCCAGTCGGCGCACCGGGCCACCGGCATCCTCGGCGTGGCCGGGCTGGTCGTCCACGTCATCACGAAGATCTCGATCGGCCGCGCCGGGCCGACCGACGCGATCGTGCCGTTCATCGGCGGCAGCGGGCTCTACGTGGGCCTGGGCACCGTCGCCGCCTTCCTCATGGTGAGCGTGCTCTGGACCGGCCTGATCCGGGTGCGCTTCGCCGGTGTCGGTCCCAAGTGGTTCTGGCGCGCCCTGCACTCGTTGGCCTACGTCTCCTGGCCGTTCGCGCTGCTCCACGGGCTGAACGCCGGCCGGGCGGCGAAGACCTGGGTGGTCCTGAGCTACCTCGCCTGCGTGCTGCTGGTGGTGGTGGCGCTGCTGGTCCGCGTCTCCGTCCACCTCGGCCGGCGCAGCCGGGAGCAGCACCAGGCCGCCGCCCTGAACAAGGCGATGACCGGCCGGTCGCAGCGCACCGGCGTGCTCGCCGGCCTGACGCGCAGGCGTGCCGCCGGCAAGGAGGAGAGCCGGCCGGCCCAGGGCCGGGAGGGCGGCTGGGCCGAGACCACCACCTGGACCGCGCCGGCCGGCACCGCCCGCCGCCGCGACCCGGAGCGTTTCGCCGTACCGGTGGTGCCGGAGCCCGGGTCGCTGCGCGAGCCGGTCTGGGCGGCCGCGACCCGCCGCCGCCGCGAGGAGGAACTGGCCCGGGTCGGCGATCGGCGCGACGACGCCCCGGCGTCGGTCGGGCGACGGCGCGACGAGCGGCCGGCCCGCCGCTATCGGGACGCGGAGGAGCGAATCACCCGCCGGTCCCGGTCCGACGAGGACGACGTCGCCCGCCACTCGGCCCCGCCCGACACCGGTACGCGCTACTCCGCCCCGCCGGACCCCGGTCGCCGCTATTCGGCCCCGCCCCGCCGATTGGACGAGCCGGAGGAGCCGTGGGACAGCCCGCGCCGGTGGGCGACCCGGCCGGTCTCCGGCGAACCGGTCTCGGCGGCGCCGCGCAGCGGCGGCGGACGGCACAGCGTCGAGGCGGACGTGCCCGAGGAGCCGGACTACTGGCGCCCGCCGGCCCGGTACGCCGCCGAGGAGGCCTTCGTGGACGACACGCCGACCCTGGTCGACCTGGCCTCCCGCCGGGCGCTGCGGGCGTCCGGGGAGGGCCGGTCCAGCCGGCGACGGCGGGCCAACGCCGACGCGGTGGACGGGGCGTACTGGGCCGGGCTACGCGGTGAGGCGAAGTGATGCGCACGACCGTGCCCCCGGTGGCCTGCGTCGGCGAGCCGCGGCTCACCGCCGGCTTCGCCGAGTTCGGCCGGCTCGACCTGATGGCCCACGAGCACGTCCACGGGCCGATCGGGCCGATGGAACCGGCCGCACTGCTCCGGCTCGCCGAGGCGATCGACCTCAAGGGCAAGGGCGGGGCGGGGTTCCCGTTCGCCCGCAAGCTGCGCGCGGTGCTGGAGTCCTGCGAGCGGCAGGGCCTCTCCGCCGTGGTGGTGGTGAACGCCACCGAGGGCGAGCCGGCGAGCTGGAAGGACAAGGTGCTGCTCACCCGGGCACCGCACCTCGTCCTGGACGGCGCGGCGCTGGCGGCGTACGCGCTGGACGCCGAGGAGGTCGTGATCGGGGTGGCCGACGACGTCGTCGGCCGGCCGTCGCTGACCGAGGCGTTGCAGGAGCGGCGGATGCCGGTGCCGACCACCATCGTCACCGCGCCGCACCGGTTCATCTCCGGCGAGGGCGGTGCGTTGGTCAACGGCATCAACGGCCTGCCGCACATCCCGCCCGGCACCAAGCGGCGCTCCAGCGACTCTGGCGTCAGCGGCCTGCCCACCCTGCTCTCCAACGCCGAGACGTTCGCCCAGCTCGCCGTCGCCGCCCGCATCGGCCCGTACGAGTACGCCGCGCTCGGCACCGACGACGAGCCGGGGACCGTGCTGCTCACCGTCACCGGGGCGGCGAAGCGTCCGGCGGTGGTGGAGTGTGCTGCCGGCACCCCGCTGCGCGAGATCCTCGAACTGTGCGAGGTGCCCGACGGGCCGGGCCTCCTGTTGGGCGGCTACCACGGCAAGTGGATCACCCCGGCGGCGGCGGACCGGGCCGAGGTGTCCCGCAAGGGCCTCGCCGCGGTCGGCGGCACCCTCGGCGCCGGCATCGTCGTCCCGCTCAGCGGGGACACCTGCCCGCTCGGCGAGGCCGCCCAGGTGGTGCGCTATCTGGCCGGCGAGTCCGCCGGGCAGTGCGGGCCGTGCAAGATGGGCCTGCCCGACCTGGCCCGCGCCCTCGATTTGGCGGTCTCCGGCAGCGCCCCGATCGAGGTGGTCCGGGCCGCGGCCGGGGACGTGAAGGGGCGCGGCGCGTGCAGCCACCCGGACGGCACCGCCCGCTTCGCCCTCTCCGCGGTGGAGGTGTTCGCCGAGGACCTGCGGCTGCACGCCACCGGCGAGGGCTGCGGCAAGCGGGTGAAGGGCCTCATGGGCCTGCCCGGGGCGCCCGACGGCAACCCGCAGAAGCTCACCCTGGACTGGTCCCGCTGCGACGGTCACGGGCTCTGCGCCCACGTGGTGCCGGACTTCATCCGGCTCGACGGCAACGGTTACCCCGCCTTCCCCGCCACCCCGGTGCCCAGCTGGCTGCGCGAGGGCGCGCTGAAGGCGGTCAAGGTCTGTCCCGAACTCGCGCTCCGGCTGGTCAAGGCCGAGTAGCCGACGTCAGAGGAGACGCGGATGCGACCCCGTTCCCCGCTGCCGGCCCGCGTGGCCCGGCGCCTCGTCCCGGCCGCCCTGCTGGCCGTCGCGCTGCCGGCCACGGCCGCCTGCGCGGTCGGCCCGGAGCGGGCCACGCCGGTGGGCGTCGTCGCCGCCCCCTCGGCCGGTCCGGTCACCGGCTCGCCGACCGCCGGACCGTCGCCGACCGCCCGACCGTCGCCGGCCGTGCCGGCAAAGGTGCCGGAGACGCTGTCGTTCTCCGCGAAGACCCTCGACGGTACGACGTTCTCCGCCGCCGCCCTGGCCGGCCGGCCGGTGGTGCTCTGGTTCTGGGCGCCCTGGTGCGCCACCTGCGCGAGTCAGGCCTGGACGGTCGCCGAGATCGCTCCGAGGTACCGGGACAGCGTGCCCATCGTCGGCGTCGCCGGGCTCGGCCAGCAGCAGGCGATGAAGGACTTCGTCGCCGAGTTCGACCTGGCCGGCACCCCGCAGCTCGACGACCGGGCCGGGGCGCTGTGGCGGCGGTTCGAGGTGGTCGAGCAGAGCACCTTCCTGATCATCGACCGGGACGGCCGGGTCGTGCACCAGGGCTTCCTCGACGGGGAGTCGCTGACCCGCCAGGTCGAGACGCTGGCCCGGGGATGACCGGCGGGCTGCTGCTCGCGCTCACCGCGGGCATGCTCGGCGCGGTCAACCCGTGCGGCTTCGCGATGCTGCCGGCGTACCTGTCGCTGCTGGTCGCCGGCCCCGCCGACGGTCGCGGTGCGGTCCGCCGAGCGCTCACCGCGACGGCCGGGCTGACCCTCGGGTACGTGCTGGTCTTCGGCGCCTTCGGGCTGGCGGTCGCCCCGCTGACCGACTGGCTGCGCCCCCGGCTGCCCTGGCTGACCGTGACCCTCGGCGTGCTGCTGGCGGTGGCCGGCTGCTGTCTGCTCGCCGGCCGGCGGCTGCCCAGCCCGCGCCCGTTCGCCCGGGCGCCCCGGCTGACCCGATCCTGGGCGTCCATGGCGCTGTTCGGCGCGGCGTACGCGCTGACCTCGCTGAGCTGCTCGATCGCCCCGTTCCTGGCGATCGTGGTGACCAGCCTGCGGGCCGGCTCCCCGCTGCGCGGGCTGGCGCTGTTCGGGGCGTACGCGATCGGGATGGGGCTGGTGGTCGCGGTGGCCGCGCTCGGGGTGGCGCTGCTGCGCGGCCGGGTGGTGGCCCGGCTGCGCGGCGGCGGCGCCCGGGTGCCCCGGCTGAGCGGCCTGGTGCTGCTGGTCGCCGGCGGCTACGTCGCCTGGTACGGCTGGTACGAGGTGCGCCTCGCCCAGGCCCGGCACCCCTTCGGCGACCCGATCGTCCTGGCCGCCGCCCGCCTCCAGCACACCCTCGCCGACGCCCTCACCACCCTGGGCCCCGCCCTCCTGACCACCACCCTGGCCGCGCTACTCCTCCTCGCCCTCCGGCGACCCGCCAGCCCCCGCGATCTTGCACATGCCGCCCCGGCAGAAGCCGCAAACCGGACTTCTGGCGGGCCGAAAGTGCAAGATCGCGGGGGCGGGTCGGTCAGCGGATCGGGGTGAGGCGGTCGGTGTTGAGTTGGGGGCGGAGGACCTCGGGGACCAGGACCGAGCCGTCGGACTGCTGGAACTGTTCGAGGATGGCGGGGAAGAGGCGGCTGGTGGCCAGCGCCGAACCGTTCAGGGTGTGCACGAAGCGGGTCTGCTTGCCGCCCGGCTCCCGGTAGCGGATGGCCGCCCGGCGGGCCTGGTAGTCGCCGCCCCAGGAGACCGACGACACCTCCTTGTACTTGCCGGTGCTCGGCATCCAGACCTCGACGTCGAGGGTCTTGCGCATCGCGGCGCTGGCGTCGCCGGCCGCGAGCAGGCTGGTCTGGAAGTGCAGCCCCAACGCCCCGACCAGGCCCTCGACGTGGGCGACCATCTGCTCCAGCGCGGCGTCCGCCTGCTCCGGCAGGGTGAACTGGAAGATCTCCACCTTGTTGAACTGGTGGCCGCGCACCGTGCCCCGCTCGTCCGAGTGCGAGCCGGCCGCCTCCCGGCGGTAGCACGGGGTGTAGGCGAACGCCTTCAGCGGCAGCTTCGCGGTCTCCAGGATCTCGTCCTGGAACGCGCCGAGGATCGCCGTCTCCGCGGTGGGCAGCAGGAACTGGCCGCGCGGGGCGGACTGCCGGTCCAGGTGGTAGACGTCGTCGTAGAACTTGGGGAACTGCCCGGCGGCGAAGCCGGCGCTGTCCAGCAGCAGGTGCGGCGGGAGCAGGAACTCGTAGCCGGCCTGGATGTTCTGCTCGATCAGCCAGTTGACCAGCGCCCACTCCAGCCGGGCGCCCATCCCGGTGTACATCCAGAAGCCCGAGCCGCCGAGCTTCACGCCGCGCTCGTGGTCGACCAGGCCGAGTGCCCGGCTCAGCTCGACGTGGTCGCGGACCTGCTCGATGGCGGGTGCCTCGCCGAAGGTGCGCACCACCCGGTTCGCCTCCTTGCCGCCGGCGACCACGTCGTCGGCGGGCAGGTTGGGCAGCTCGCTCATGGTGCTGCGCAACCGGGACTGCACCTCGTCCAGCTGGGACTCCAGCTCGGCGAGCTGCTTGCGCTCGGCCTCCGGCGCGGCGGGCTCCGGCGCGGTGCCGGACCGCTTCGCCTGCGCGTACGCCCGCGCCTCGGCCTTGCGGCGCTGCCGCTCGGCGTCGATCTCCGTGATCAGGGCGCGACGTTCCTGGTCGAGCCGCTGGATCTCGTCCAGCGCCCGGTTGACCTCGGCGGGATCCAGACGCTTCGCCAGCGCGGTCGCCACCGCCTCGCGATCCTTCCGGATCAACTCCATGTCGAGCATGCTGCTCCGTACGCCTCCGTCCAGGCAGTCAGGTGGGACCCCCAGATGCTACCGTCGCGCCCCCGTCGACCCGGGCCGGCCCGTGGAGCCGAGCATCGGGGCTTCGTTTTCGTGGCGTTACCCGGTCACGGCGTGTGACGGAGACCCCGCTAGCAGCCCACGGTGACACTGCGTCACGGGCGTCGGCCCTGGAGCCGGGTCCATTGGCGCTCATTGCGCCGGTGCAGGCTGGTGAGCTGGTCATCCCCGCGGAGACGTCACGCCGCCCGCCACACCCTCTGGCTTCCTTTGCTCTGCTGCCACGGACGCAACCGTCGCGCTCCGTGCCCTGTTGCGCGGATGGCTGCAGAGCAAAGGGACGTGGAGGTCATGGGTGGGGCGGGCGCCGGCATAACTCAGCGTGACGGCGGTCGGCCATGGGCCCGGCCCGGGCGGAGGCAGCGGCGGGTGGGGTCAGAGGCGGACCGGCATGAGGATGGAGAAGACGTCGGGCTCGTCCGGGCGGCGCACGGCCAGCGGGGCGATCGGCCCGTCCAGCTCCAGCACCAGCTGACCCCGACCCCCGGCGTCCAGGGCGTCGAGCAGGTACTCCCGGTTCACGCCCACCCGCACCGCGTCGGGGCCGGCCGTCTCGTCCGGTCCCACCACCCGCAGCCCGCCCCGCTCGTCCAGGCCAAGGACGGCCACCTTGGCGCGGACCCCGTCGTGCTCGCGGACCAGCACCGGGCCCCCGCCGGTGAGGGCGGTACGCAGCGCCACCACGTCCACCGGGATCCGGTACGTGGGTGCGCCGCTGACCCGCCCGTGCAGCAGCCGGCGGTAGTCCGGGAAGTCGTACGGCGGGACGTCCGCCGCCACCACCCGGCCGGCGACCGAGACCTCGACCCGGTTCGGGGCGACGGTGAGGTGCGCCTCAGGGGTGATCCCGGCGCCGGTGTCGAGCAGGGCGCGCACGGCGTCCACCGCGTCCACCGGGAGCAGCGCCCGCACGGCCGAGCCGTCGATCTTCCCGGTCACCCGGGCCACCGCCAGCCGGTGCCGGTCGGTGGCGACCAGCCGTACGCCGTCCGGCTCGACGTCCAGCAGCACGCCGGCCAGCACCGGCAGGTCGGGGTCGGTGCCGACGGCGAACCGGACGGCGTCGACGGCGGCGGCCAGGTCCACGCGGGACAGCACGAGACGGGTGGTCACGGGGAACTCCTCCGGGTCGATGAGGGCGCGGATCCGGGAGAGCTCACGGCGGGCGTCGGTCAGGCCGTCCTCCAGCCGGCGCAGGTGCGCGTCCAGCAGTCGGTGCAGCACGGCTGGCTGGTGCCGGTGCCGCAGCGCCTCGGCGATCCCGGCCAGCGGCATGCCGACCCGGCGCAGCCCGGCGACCAGGCGCGCCGGGGCGACCTGGTCGTCGGTGTACCAGCGGTAGCCGGTGGCCGGGTCGACCCGGGCCGGGACCAGCACCCCGGACCGGTCGTAGAACCGCAGCGCGCTGACCGTCAGCCCGCTGCTGCGGGCCAGCTCGCCGATGCTGCGCAGGTCGCTCTCCACGACGTCGGATCCTGGGCCCTCAACCCGGTCGAGGGTCAAGCGCCGACCACCCGGAACGTGATGCCGGCCGTCACCAGCCGGTCCAGCAGGGCATCCCCCATCGCGGTCACCGTGGTCACCTGCCCGGCGGTGGGCGGCAGCTCGTCGAACGCCAGGCAGAGCGCCGACTCGGCGAGCATCTTGGCAGTCTCGTCGTACCCGGGGTCGCCGCCGGCCACCTCGGTGAGCACCCGCCGGCCGCCGCCGGTGCCGATGAACCGGACCCGGAACCAGGATTTCGCCCGCTGCTGCGCGCTCGGCCCCTGCCCGGAGGAGAGCCGGCCGAGCAGCCAGCGCCGGGTCGGCGGCAGCTTCACCAGCCCGACCAGGCCGGCCATGCCCACCCCGGCGGCGAGGATCGTCGGCAGCCGTTTCACCGCGGCGAAGTGGCGGTAGCGGAAGTCCGGGCCGTACTCCGGGCGGGCCGCCGCCGACCGGCGGACCACCTGCGGGTCGATCGTCGGCAGCGGCACCGCCCACATGCCGAACTCCTTCACCCGGCCCACCTTCCCGGGCACGGCCCGGACCCGGCGCCCCGCCGGCCGCGGCTCGACCGCCTTGCGGGCCCGGGCCGCCCGGGTCATCTCCCCGGTGCGGGAGAACGCGGTGAGCGCCGAGTGGTAGGTCCCGGCGGAGAACCGCCCGCCGGCCCGGACGTAGCCGTCCACGGTGACCGGCCCGTCGGTGGGGAGTTGCCGGACGGTGAACCAGGCGCCCAGGTCGTGCGGGACGGAGTCGAAGCCGCAGGCGTGCACCAGCCGGGCCCCGGTGCGCACCGCCTCGGCGTGGTGCCGCACGTACATCAGGTCGACGAACTCCGGCTCGCCGGTGATGTCGAGGTAGTCGGTGCCGGCGGCCGCGCAGGCCGCGACCAGCGGCTCCCCGTGATGGATGTACGGGCCGACGGTGCTGGCGACCACCCGCGCGCTCTCGGCGACCGCGCGCAGCGACGCCGGGTCGGTGACGTCGGCGGTCAGCAGCGGCAGCTCGGCCAGGCCCGGGTCGAGCGCGGCGAGCCGGTCCCGCACCGCAACCAGCTTGGCCGGGTTGCGCCCGGCGAGCGCCCAGCGCAGCCCCTCCGGGGCGCGCCGGGCCAGGTATTCGGCGGTGAGGCCGCCGGTGAACCCGGTGGCGCCGAAGAGGACGAGGTCGTACGGGCGGTCGTCGCGCATCCGCCGAGTGTGCCACTCCCGGCCGCACCGATCACGGGGCGAAGACCGCCCGTACGCAACCGTCGGCCCGGTCGCGGAAGAGGGTGTAGCCGTCGGGGCCCCGCTCCAGCGGCAGGCGGTGGGTGGCCAGGTGCTCGGTCCGCAGCTCGTCGCGGGCCATCCGGTCCAGCAGCGTCGGGATCCAGCGCTGCCCGTGCTGCCGGGCGCCGCGCACGGTCAGCCCCTTGTTCATCACGGCACCGAGCGGAAACGTGTCCACGAAGCCGGTCCAGGTGCCGAGGACCACCACGATGCCGCCCTTGCGGCAGGCGTGCACCGCCTCGCGCAGCGCCAGCGGCCGCTCCCCGCCGTCCCGCCGGCCGAGCAGCCCGGGCGGCTCCGCCGGCATGCCGACCGCCTCCACGCACACGTCCGGGCCCCGGCCGCCGCTGCGTTCCCGCAGCTCGGCGGGGACGTCCACGTACCGGTAGTTGAGCGGTTCCGCGCCGACGTGCCGTTCGGCCATCCGCAGCCGGTCGTCGTGGTCGTCGACGATCACCACCCGTTCCGCGCCCCGCGCCAGGGCGGCCCCAGCGGTGAGCTGGCCGACCGCTCCCGCGCCCCAGACCGCCACCACGTCGCCCGGCGTCACGTCGCCCAGCTCGGCGCCCATCCAGCCGGTCGGCGCGGCGTCGGAGGCGAAGACGGCCCGGTCGTCGCTGACCGCCTCCGGCACGGTGAACGCGCCGACGTCCGCGTACGGCACCCGCACGTACTCGGCGTGGCTGCCGGCGAAGCCGCCCAGCGGGGCGGGGTGGCCGAAGCAGCCGCCGGTGGGCTGGCCCCACGCCGCCTCCGCCGCCGCCCCGTCCGGGGTGCCGTTGTCGCAGCAGGCGAAGAGGCCCCGCCGGCAGAACCAGCAGGCGCCGCAAGCGACCCCGGCGCAGACCACCACCCGGTCGGCGACCCGGTGCCGGCGTACCTCCGGGCCGACCTCGACCACCTCGCCGAGGAACTCGTGCCCGAGCACGTCCCCGGCGGCCAGGTGGGGAACCTGTCCGGCCAGCAGCGGCAGGTCCGCCCCGCAGGTGACGCTGCGCCGCACCCGGACGATCATGTCGTGCGCGTTGCGCAGCTCCGGGTCGGGAACCTGGCGCACCGCCAGCGCGTCGGTGCCCTCCCAGCAGAGCGCCCTCACCCGGACACCACCGGGCGGTCCAGCCGGGAGCGGTCGGCGCGGAGCACCTCGCCGGTCTCGAAGAGCTGCTTGGCCTCCCGCAACACCTGTCGGAGGAACCGGCCGGGGTCGTCCCCGACCAGGTGGGCGGCCATTCCGGGCAGCTTCGGCTCACCGCCGAGCGGTCGGGCGGCCAGCTCGGTGCCGCGCCCGCCGGGAGCCGGCCGGGCGGCCAGCTCCACCGCGCCGTCGAGGCGGCGCAACGGCGCCGGCCACCGCCCGGACGGGAGCACCTCCTCGGGCCGGCCGGCGACCGTCACCACCTGCCAGCGTCCGGGCCGCGGGTCGCTCCCGGTCGCGCGGGGCGGGCGCCGCCGCCGGCGTACGAGGGCACGCGTGGCATTCGTCGCGGCCGCCACCGCGAGGGTGACCGCCCCACCGGTCAGCCGTCCCATCCGTGTCACCTGCCCCTCCCGTCGTCCGGACGCGCCGGGCGGCCGGTCACGCGCGGCCGGCCGCCCGCGTGCCTCCAGCGTCGGGTCCGGGCGGGTGAAGCCGGTTCGCCCCGAAGGGGTGAACCGGTGCGGGCCGGGTAAGCGCTGCCCGCACCGCCGGGGGAGCGGACGCCACGGGGAGGGGGCCGCATGCCGGAGGAGGCCGACCGCGCCGAGGTCGCCGAAACGCCAACCGACGTCATCGCGCCTGAGGGCGCTGCCGCGCCCGTCGACGTGCCGACGGGCACCGCCCCGGCGGATCCGACCGGCCCGCTGGGCGGGACCCGGGTGGTGCCGGTCGGGGCTGCTGCGCCCGACCGCCCGACCCTGCTGGCCTCCCGGCTGGCCGCGCCCGCGCCGCCCGAGCCGGTGCTGGTCCGGCCCCGGCTGCTGGACCGGCTGGACCGGGGGGTGGCCGGTCCGGTGACGCTGGTCTCCGCGCCGGCCGGCTGGGGCAAGACCACCCTGCTCGCCACGTGGGCGCGCGCCGTCCAGGTCGAGCCGCCACCGGCGTGGGTGGCGGTGGAGGACGGCGACACGGGGGAGCGGCTCTGGTCGTACCTGGCGGCGGCCCTGCGGGCGGCGGTGGCCGGCGGGCCGGACGGGGCGTCCCAGTCGCCCGTGCCGGACGCGCCGCCCCGACCCGACCAGCTCGAACTGCTCGCCGCGGCACTGGCCGGCCGGGAGCGCCCGGTGCTGCTGGTCCTGGACGACCTGCACCGGATCACCGACCCGGCCGCACTGACCGGGCTGGAATTCCTGCTCCGGCACGCGGAGGGGCGGCTGCGGCTGGTGGTCGGGGCACGCACCGGGCCGCCGTTGGCCCTGCACCGGTGGCGGCTGGCCGGGGAGCTGACCGAGATCGGCCCGGCGGACCTGGCGTTCACCGACGACGAGGTGGCGGACCTGCTGGTGGCGCACGCGGTGCCGCTGCCCGCGGCGGCGGTGCCCCGGCTCCGGGCCCGGACCGGCGGCTGGCCGGCCGGTCTGCGCTTCGCCGCCCTGGCGCTGCGCGCCCAGGCCGACCCGGCCCGGGCGGTCGAGCGGTTCGGCGGCGACCAGCCGGACGTCGCCGGCTATCTGCGCGACGAGGTGCTCGCCCCGCTGGACCCGGACGCCCGGGACGTGCTGCGGCGCAGCGCCGTCGCGGCGGCCGTCTGCGCCGACCTGGCCGACGCGGTGACCGGGCGGGCCGATGCCGGCCAGGTGCTGGCCGATTTGGCCCGGACCGGCGGCTTCCTCGAACACGACGGCGGCACCCCGCCCTGGTACCGGTGCCACCCCCTGCTGGCCGACCTGCTCCGCGACGAGCTGGGCCGGCTGCCCGCGGAGGAGCTGCGCGAGCTGCACCTGCGGGCGGCCGGCTGGTACGCGGGCAACGGCCGGCCGGCGGAGGCGCTGCGGCACGCGCTGGCCGGTGGCGAGTGGGACCGGGCCACCGAGCTGCTGATCGCCCGGTGGCCGGAGCTGATGCCGTACGAGCGGGAGGTCCCGGCCGGCCCAGCCCCGGCCGAGCCGCCCGACGGGGCGGTCCGCCGGGATCCGGAGCTGGGGCTGGCCTGCGCCGCCGAGCGGGCGTACGCGGGCGACGCCGATGCCGCCGCCGGGCAGCTGCGGCGCGCCGTCGGGTATGCCCGCGACCTGCCCGCCCCCCGCCGCGACCGGTTCCGCCGGCTGGCCACCGCGCTGGAGCTCACCCTGGCCCGGCTCACCGGCGACCACGGGGAGGTACGCCGGGCCGCCGCCCGGCTGCTCGCCACCCGTCCCACCCCGGCGGGGCCGGGCGATGACCCGCGGGCCGGGGCGGGGGAGGACGCCGACGCCCGCGCGGTGGCGGGCGCCGCGCTCGGCCTGGCCGCGCTGGCCGAGGGGGAGCTGCCCGCCGCCGGGGAGCGGTTCGCCGAGGCGCTCGCCGCCGCCCGGGAGGCGGGCCGGACCCGCACGGAACTGGTCTGCGCGAGCCGGTCGGCGCTGCTGGACGCGGTCCGGGGCGAGCTGCGGGTGGCCGAGCGGACCGCCCGGGAGGCGCTGGGCATGCCGCCCTGCCAGGGCTGGTCGTGCCGGCTGGACTGCGGGTACGCGTACCTGGCTCTGGCCCTGGTGGCGTGGCACCGGGACGAGCCGGCGGAGGCCGGCGCGCACCTGACGCTCGCCGACCCGGCCACCGCGGACCCGGTGCCGGCCGCGCTGGCGGCGCTCTGCCGGGCCGAGCTGCTCGCCGCGGGCGGCGAGCCGGCCACCGCCCTGCGGCTGCTCGCCGCGGCCCGGGAGACCGCGCCCGGGCCCGAGCTGGCCGCCTGGCTCACCGCCGGCGAGGCGCAGCTCCGCGCGGCGGTCGGCGACCTGGACACCGCCCGCGCCCGGCTCACCGACGCGCTGCGCGCCGCTGAGCACGGATCCGTGGTGGAGGGTCCGGTGTCCGGCGGCGAGCCGGGTCCGGATCGGACGGTCGCGCCCCCCGGGTCGGCACCGGACCGGCCGGCCGGGCTCGCTGCGCCGGGCCGCGCGACCGGGCCCGGCGGGGCGGCGGTGCTGGGGGTGGGGCTGGCCCGGGTGGAGCTGCGGGCGGGGGACCCGCGCGCCGCCGGTCGGGCGCTGCCCGACTGGATGGCCCCCGCCGCCGACGCCTGGCCGCTGCCGGTCCGGCTCGCCGCCGGCCTCCTGGACGCGGCGCTGGCCGGGGCGGGCGGCGACGACCGGCGGGCCGGGCGGCTCCTGGAGCAGGTGCTCGACCTGGCCGGACCGGAGGGCTACCGGCGGGTCTTCACCCGGGCCGACCCGGGGGTACGCGACCTGCTCGCCACGCATCTGGACTCCGGCACGGCGCACTGGGCGACGGTGAGCGACCTGGTGCGCGGCGCGGACGAGCGGGGCGCCGACGAGCCGCCCGAGCGGCCGGGCGGGCCGGAGCGGACGCTGGACGAGCCGCTCACCGAGCGGGAGCTGACCATCCTGCGCTACCTGCAGAGCATCCTGTCCAACGTGGAGATCGCCAGCGAGCTGTCGCTGTCGGTCAACACGGTGAAGACCCACGTCCGCAACATCTACCGCAAGCTCGACGCGACCCGCCGGCGCGAAGCGGTCCGGCGGGCCCGTGAGCTCCGGTTGATCTGACGGCGGTGCCGGTCAGGCGTTCGCGGCGGCGTCGACGGCGGCCAGCAGGTCGGCCAGGTCGTAGCCGCCTTCGTGGCGGGCGTCGTTGACGAAGAGCGTCGGGGTGCCGGTCACCCCGCTGCGGATGCCGCCCACGAAGTCCCGCCGGACCCGGTCGGCGTGCGCGTGCCGCCCGACCTCCCCGCCGATCTCGTCGGGCGGCAGCCCGAGCTGCTCGACGCCGAGCGACAGGTGCACCGGGTCGAGCTGGTCCTGGTGCTGGTACAGCCAGTCGTGCATGGCCCAGAACCGGCCCCGCCGGCCGGCGGCCTCGGCGGCCTCGGCCGCGCTCTCCGCGTACGGGTGCACGTTGGCGATGGGGAAGTGTCGGAAGACCAGCCGGACGGTGTCGGCCCGCTGGCGCAGCAGCTCGGTCAGGTTCGCGTGCGCAGCCCCGCAGAACCGGCACTGGAAGTCGCCGTACTCGACGACGGTCACCGGCGCGTCGGCCGGGCCGCGGGCGTGGTCCGTCTCGGTCACCGGGATCCGCAGCCGGGCGGTGGTGACCTGAAGTGGTGTGGTCATCGGGCCGTCACCTGCCGATCCGTCTCCACCTGTCGCCCGTCCGGGGTCGCCGGTACGGTGAGCCCGGGCGCGCCGCGCCCGGGCTCGATCAGACCGTTCGGATCAGTCATGGTTCCCACCCTCGTCCCCGACGGGGTGAGCGGGGATCACCCGCCCGGGGTGGTTCGGCTCAGTGCCCCACCGTCACGTGGTTGTGCACCTCCCGGATGCCGGGCGCGGACCAGACGACCCGTTCGATCTCGTCGCGCTCGGAGATCGAGTGCACCAGGCCCGCCAGGATCGCGGTGTCGCCGTGCACCCGGACGCTGATCCCCTCCGCCTCGGTGGCGTCGTTGCGGGCGAGCGCGTCCACGATCTGCTCGGCCAGTGCCCGCCCGTCGGCGCTGGCGCCCGGCCGGACGGTGATCCCGTTGCTCACCCCGCGTACGCCGTTGAGCCGGCCGACCGCCCGCTCGGCGGCCCGGCGCTGGTACTCCCACTCGACCTCGCCGTGCAGGGTGACCCAGCCGTCGGAGACGGTGACGTCCAGCGCCTCGATCGGCACGAACGCGTCCCACTCCAGGGCCCGGCTGGCGGCGGTGGCGATCTCCGGGTCGCTCTTCTCGGCCGAGGTGGCGATCCGGACGGCGAGGTCGTTGGCGACGGCCCGGACCCGGGACACCCGGTGCGCGGCCCGTTCGGCGGCCCACTTCTTGGCGTAGCTGTCCACCCAGCCGGACAGCGTGACGACGCCCTCGGTGACGGTCACCCCGATCTCGTTGGGGCGTACCCGGGGTTCCCAGGTCAGCTCGTCGAGCACGTCGGACTGGATGTCCTGGTCGGTACGGGTGATCGTCGCGGTGGCCATCGGTGGCTCCCTCCCGGATCGGTTCGCGGCGCGGGCTGCTCGGCGCCCGGCACGGACGCCCGCACCACGATCCTGGCCGCACCCCGGGTGAGGTGTCCTCATCCGATCCGGGTGGGCCGGCCGGTCCGGGGAGCGCTCTCCACCGCCTCCGGGTCCGTCCGGGTCGATCTTGGATGAGTAGGCTCGGCCTCCCGGACCCGCGACGAGAGGGGTACGCCCATGCATCCGATCCGGACCGCCTACCTGACCGCCGCCCGCTCGGCGGTGACGCTGCTCGCCCACCCCGCGGTGGCCGAGCAGTGGGACGCCCCGAGCGCCCTCGCCGAGTTCCGGGTCGGCGGGCTCGCCGGCCACCTGGCGTTCCAGATCCTCGCAGTGCCGGGGGTGCTCGCCGAGCCGGTCCCGCCGGGCGAGCCGGTCGGCCTGCTCGACCACTACGCCCGGGGTACCTGGATCGGCGCACCGGTCGACGACGAGGTGAACGTGGGCATCCGCGCCTCCGGGGAGTGGATCGCCGCCGACGGCCCTGAGGCGCTGCTCGCCGCGGCCGGCGCCGCGGTCGACGAGCTGGCCGCCACGCTGCCGGCCGAGCCGGACGGCCGGGTCGTGCACCTGGCCCGGGGGCCGTGGTCGCTGGCCCTGGAGGACTACCTCACCACCCGGCTGATGGAGCTGGCCGTGCACTCCGACGACCTGGCGGTGAGCGTCGGCGTGCCCACCCCGGAGCTGCCGGCCGACGCGCTGGACCCGGTGCTGGCCCTGCTCGCCCGCCTCGCCGTACGCCGGCACGGGCAGCCGGCCGTGCTGCGGGCGCTCAGCCGGGCCGAGCGGGCGCCGGCGAACGTCACCGCGTTCTGAACCGCGCGCGGCGACGCCCCCGGTCCGGGGACGCCGCCGGGCGCGGTGCGGTCAGTCGTCCAGGCCGACCGGGGAGTCCGGGCGGTCCACGTCGACGAACTCGATCTCGTCCAGCTCGCGGACGCCGCTTCCGGCGGCCCGGGCGGCGGTGCCGGCCGCCCAGCCGAGCGCCGCCCCGGCCAGCGCCGCGGCGATCAACAGCGTCCAGGGCAGCGCCGGCCGGCGACCGGCGAGCGCGTCGAAGGCGAGGCTGGCCCGGCGGCGGGCCTCCTCGGCGGCGGAGCCGACCAGGCCGGTGGCGTCGTCGGTCAGCCCGGCGCCGTTGCGGCGGGCGGAGCGGGCGGCGTCCCGGACGCTGTCCCCGGCGGAGCTGACGGCGGAGAGCAGCTGCTCCCACGCCTGGTCCGCGATCCGCTCGGGCTTGCTCCGGCGGTCCAGCAGGGTGGTTCCGAACATGGGTGTTACCTCCTCGGGGTGCCGAAGTCCCGGGCGTCACCTCGGACTCCGGTGGCCATCCGGCGCGTGTGACGGTTCGCTCACCGGGCTGTGCCCGCCCCGGACCGGGCGCAAACCACCCCGGTGGGCCGCCCGCCCACCGCTCGGCGTACGGGGGGAGGAACCACCCGAACGCGCCGGGGTCGCCCGGCTCCGGGCCGAACAGGCGCTCGCCCGCTACCCTGGGTCGGCGGATCGGCCGGCACCCGTCGGTCGTTGCAGGTGTAGAGAGTTGTCCCGGGGAAGCAGGAATCAAAGGATCCGGATGGGGATGCCCAGGTGTGCCCAGTCCGCGAATTGCTCATCCCGAGGGGTGGCGACCGAGGGTGTCGGAGGAATACTCTCGGTCGCGGCCCGCGTACTGATGAGGCGCCCGTACGGGCGAGTGGAGGTGCTCGCGTGAGCCTGTCGATCGTGAAGTCGGTTCTGCCGGGTGGTGTCATCCAGATCGCTCCGCGGGGCGAGATCGACGTCGACACCGCGTACGAGGTGCGGGAAGCGATCGCCGAGGTGCTCGCCAAGGGCCGCCCGTCGCGGATCGAGCTGAACATGCGGCTGGTCACCTTCATCGACTCCGTCGGCATCAGCGCGATGGTGGCCGGGTTCCAGACCGCCGAGGTCAGCGGCGTCAAGCTGGTGGTCACCGAGCCGAGCCGCTTCGTCCACCGGCAGCTCTGGGTGACCGGTCTGCTCGGCCTCTTCGGCGGGCCCGATCCCTACTTCGCCGACAGCGGCTCCGAGCTGCTGCCCGGCGCCTGACCGCCTCCCTCACCCCCTTCTGCGACCCCACCCGGCCGGGGACCTTCGACCGTTGCCAGCCAGGCCCGGGTACGGGACGATCGTCCGGACCGTCGACGGCGAGGGGGTACGGCTTGCTCAGCAGCGACAGCTTCAGCTACACGGTGCAGGCCCGCTGCACCCGGGCGGAGGCGCTCGCCCTGCTCGGTGACCTGAACCGGCAGGGCGAACTGCATCCGCTGATCGTCCGCGTCCGCGAGCTGCCGCCCCGCCCCGGCGCGCTGGCCAGCTACGCGATCACCGACCGGCTGGAGCTCGGCCCGCTGCACTTCCCGGTGACCTACCAGGCGGACGTGCTGGTCGCCACCGAGGACGAGGTGGTGACCGTGGCCCGGCAGCAGCCGGCCACCACCGTGCGCAACCACACCCGGCTGCGGGAGGAGGCGGACGGCGTGGTGCGGATCGACGTCGAGATCACCCTCTCCGCCCCGGCACCGCTGTTCGGCTACGCCTTCCGGCAGGCCCGGGCGGCGCACCTCGGGCTGGCCAGCCGGCTCGGCGCGACCCTGGAGGGGCGCCCGGCCTGAGTCAGGCCCGCCGGCCGGCCGGCACCGCCGGCCGGCCCGCCGGGGCGGCCGGGCGCCGCAGCCGCCCCCACGGCTTGTAGGTGGAGAGCACGGTGGCGACGATCAGCAGGGTGCTGGAGACCGCCGGCGGGATGACCAGGTCCAGCCGGTCCCGGGCGGTGAGGTCCGGCGCCAGGTCGCCGAGCCGGCGCACGGTCGGGGTGAGCAGCAGCAGGACCAGCCCGAGCATCACGGTGGTGAGCGCGAACTTCACCAGCACCCAGCGCCAGCGCAGCAGGCCCCACGGGGTGAGCAGCGCGCTGGCCAGCCCGACCAGCCAGACCGCCAGGCTCAGCGGGGCGAAGAGCCAGGTCACCAGCAGCCCGGCGGCCGGGTAGACCAGCTCGGGGTCGGCGCCGCGCAGCCCGGCGACGCCCAGGGTGAGCAGCACCAGGTCCGCGCCGAGCCAGCCGAGCGAGGTGATCAGGTGCAGGGTCAGCAGGGCCTTGCGTCCGGTGGGCGAGAGTCGGGTCATGCCACCGATGCTGGTCCGCCGCCGGCCCGGCGTCGTGGGGCGCGCGACGACATCCGGCGTACGTCGTGGGGCGTAGGGTGGCCCGCCGCGCGGGGCGGGCCACCCCCGCCTCAGTAGACCGACAGGTGCACGTGGTTGGTGTGGTCGCTGGACGGGTCGCCGTTGCCGCCGCTGTACGCCTTCCACCCGCTGCTCGGCAGCCAGATCTGCTTGTACCAGATCACGTAGAGCACGGCGAGGGCGTCGGCGTTGCGGATGAAGTACGCCGCCAGGTTGTTGCCGTACGTCTTGTCGCCGCCGGTGGCCACGCCGCCGAAGCCGTCCTTCTGCGCCGCGAAGTCGCAGGCCCGGCCCTTCGGGTGCTCGCCCGAGCCGCTGGGCCGGTAACAGGAGACGTACCGGGTGAACCCGGCCGCCTTGGCCTGTTGCAGGGCGTGCAGGGTGCGCGGGGTGATGCAGCCGTCGGCCGGCGTCGGGTCGTTCACGCTGCACGACTCCGGCGGCCAGGAGCCGTCGGCGTTGCGCGGGGCCGGTTCGGCGTTCGCCCGGGAGGTGCCCTGCACGCTGCCGCCGGCGCTGGCCGCCTTGTTGTTCGCCACTTCCAGGGCGTGCTCCGCCTGCTGCTTGCGCTTGGCCATCACCGCGACCTGCTTGCGCTGCTCCTGGATCTCGCCGGTCAGCGCGGCCCGGGTGCGGGTGGCCCGGTCCCGGGTGTCGATGAGGTCGCGCAGCGCCCGGTCCTCGTGCGCGGCGACCTGCTGGAGCGCGGCGGCGCGGTCCATGAAGCCCTCGGGGCTGCTGCTGCCGAGCAGCGCCGCGGCGGTGCCGAGCCGTCCGGTCCGGTACGCCACACCGGCGATCTCGCCGACCTTGGCGTCGCGCGTGCCCAGCTCGGAGTTGATGGTGGCGAGCTCGGCGGTGAGCTGCTTCTGCCGGCTCACCGAGCGGTTCAGCGCGGTCCGCGCCTCCAGCCAGCCCTTGCTGGCCGCGTCGAGCTGGGCGCGCAGGGCCGGGCTGCCGCCCTCGTCGTCGCCGGGGGCGGCGGCGAGCAGGCCGGTCGGGGTGGCCGCCGAGGCGGGGGAGACCGGCGCGGTCGCGACGCCGAGGGCGAGCGTCGCGACGAGCAGGGCCGCCAACCGGGCGGCCGTCCGTCGTACAGGTGCCACTGATGGCATTCAGGTGTCCTTCCGTCAACCGCCGACCGGGTTAGCTGACGGGTTCGGGACGGAAGATCCCTACCGCTGGCGCGGATGCACCCCAGGTACGTGGTTCCCCGGCTCGCCGTGCTGCGGCGATTAGGCGACGGCCACCGCAGGCGCCGGAGGGCGCCGCCCGGCGGAGGCCGCGATCGAGCCTACCGGCGGTGCCCCGACGCGGCCCGGGTGGCGGGGACGGACAGTCGGGCCAAAACCGGCATAGGACCACAATAGTCACTCGAATTTAAGATTGTCCTAATTACCACTCGACTGACCCGCACGCCCCCGGGGACGCTCCGGGTTCGATCTGCAACGTGGCGTGGTCGATCCGGAAGTCGTCGTGCAGGGCGGCCCGGGCGGCGGCCAGCACCTCGCCGACCTCCGCGCCGGGGCGCATGGTCAGGTGGGCCGAGGCCACCTCCATCCCGGAGGTGAGCGTCCAGACGTGCAGGTCGTGCACCTCGGCCACGCCGGGCACCGCGGCCAGCCGGTCGTGCACCGCGGTCACCTGGAGGTGCTCGGGGGCGGCCTGCACCAGGATCCGCACGGCGGCCCGGCCGAGCCGCCAGGTGCGCGGCAGGATGAACAACCCGATGGCGACCGCGACCAGCGGGTCCGCCCACCACCAGTCGGTGAGCGCGATGACCAGGGCGGCGCCGATCACGCCGAGCGAGCCCAGCAGGTCGCCGAGCACCTCCAGGTACGCCCCGCGCAGGTTGATGCTCTCCTGCGCCCCGGTGCGCAGCAGCGCGAACGCGGCGAGGTTGGCGAGCAGGCCGAGCACCGCGACGGCGAGCATCGGGCCGGCGAGGACCTCGGGCGGCTCGCCGAACCGGCGTACCGCCTCGACGAGCACGTAGACGGCGACCGCGCCGAGCAGCACCGCGTTGGCGAGCGCGGCCAGCACCTCCAGCCGGTAGAGCCCGAAGGTGCGCTGCGGGTCGGTGTCGGCTCGGCGGGTGGCGGTGATCGCGGCCAGGGCCATCCCGATCCCGAGCACGTCGGTGAACATGTGCCCGGCGTCGGAGAGCAGGGCCAGCGACCCGGTGCCGAACGCGGCCACCGCCTCGACCAGCATCAGGGCGGTGAGCAGCCCGAACGCGCCCCACAGCCGGCCCCGGTGGCGCTGCGCGGCATTGGCCACCGTGCCGCTGTGGTCATGACCTGCGCCCACGCCCACACCCTCTCGTTCCCCGCCCCGGCCGAGCTCAATCTATGCTCACATCGCTATGTATGCAACTAAAACGGCGGGTGCCACCGGGCCGCCGGCAGCCGTCAGGCGACCGGATCCAGCGTGGTCAGGCGCTGGGTGGCCCGGGAGAGCGCCACGTAGAGCGTCCGCACCCCCGAGCCCGGGTCGGCCCGGATCTCGGTCGGGGCCACCAGCACCACGCCGTCGTACTCCATGCCCTTGGCCTGGAGGCTGGTCACCACCTGGAGCCGCGTGCCGCCCAGGCCGCCCAGCCAGCCGGCCACCTCGTCCCGGCGCGGCACCGGCGTGATCACCCCCACCGTGCCCTCGACCTGCGCCAGCAGCGCGCGGGCCGCCGCCTCGGTGGCCGGGGCCAGCTCGGCGGCGGGCACGGTCAGCTCGACCGGATCCACGCCGGTGGAGCGCACCGCGGTGGGCAGCGGCAGGTCCGGGTAGAGCCGGCGGATCTCCGCCGCCGCCACCGCGAAGATCTCCGCCGAGTTCCGGTAGTTGGTGGTCAGCTCGTAGCGGTACCGGCGACGCCGCCCCAACGCCTGGTCCCGGGCCCGGGTCAGCTCCTCCGGGTCGCCCGTCCAGGCGGTCTGCGCGGGGTCTCCCACCACCGTCCAGGAGGCCAGCCGGCCCCGCCGGCCGATCATCCGCCACTGCATCGGCGAGACGTCCTGCGACTCGTCGACCACGACGTGGGCGAACTCGCGGTAGTCCTCCGGCCGTTCCCGGGCGGCGGCCCGAGCCGCCCGCTGCCGGTCGGCGTACGTGCTCAGCTCCCGGACCCCTCCGGCGAGCTGGAACGGGTCGCGCTTCGGCTTCGGCCGCTGGACCGGCTTGCCGAGCAGCGCGTCCAGCTCGTCCAGCAGCGCGACGTCGGCGATCGTCAACCCCTCGGCGTCCAGGCTCCGGTACGCCTCGGTCAACAGCCGGATCTCCACCCCGGAGAGCACCCCGCCGGCGTACCGGCGCAGCCGCTCGGGGCGGGCGAGCCAGCCGAGCACGTGCCGCGGGTGCAGCCGGGGCCACCACGCCTTCAGGAACTCGCGGAACTCCGGCCGGTCGATGATCTCGTCCTCGAACGCGGGCTGCTCCGGCAGCCGGCCGACCCGCAGCGTGCGGGCCTGCGCGTACAGGGCGGCCAGGACGGCGTCGAAGGCGACCCGGCGCACCTCGTTGCGGCGCGCGCCGCGGGACAGCATCCGGTCCCGGATCGCGTCCAGCTCGGCCCGCTCCAGCCGGAGCAGCTCGCCCCGGTAGAGCAGGCGCAGCTCGGTGGGGGAGTCCGGCACCGCGTCCCGCGCCGCGCGCTCCAGCACCCGGCGCATCCGCAGCGAGCCCTTCACCGCCGCCACGGCCGGCGGGTCGGTGCGGCTGGCGGACATCCCGGGGAAGAGCGAGCCGAGCGAGTGCAGGGTGGCCGTCTCCTCGCCGAGCGAGGGCAGCACCGAGGCGATGTACTCGACGAACACCCCGGACGGCCCGACCACCAGGATGCCGCCGCCGGCGTACCGGGCCCGGTCGGAGTAGAGCAGGTACGCCGCCCGGTGCAGGGCCACCGCCGTCTTGCCGGTGCCCGGGCCGCCGGAGACGATCGTGACGCTGTTGCCCGGGGAGCGGATCGCCTCGTCCTGCTCCCGCTGGATGGTGGCGACGATGTCCCGCATGCCCCGGCCGGTGGCCCGGGACAGGGTGGCCAGCAGCGCGCCGTCGCCCACCACGGCGAGGTCCGGCGGCGCCGACTCCGGGTCCAACAGGTCGTCCTCGATCCGGGTGACCCGCTCCGCCGACGACTGGATGGTGCGTCGGCGCACCACGCCCATCGGCTCGGCCGGGGTCGCCTGGTAGAACGCCGCCGCGGCCGGCGCCCGCCAGTCCACCACCAGGGTCTCGGCGTTCTCGCCGCGCACCCCGAGCCGCCCCACGTGGAGCACCTGCCCGGTCCGCAGGTCGAGCCGGCCGAAGACCAGCCCCTCGTGCTCGGCGTCCAGCACGTGCCGGCGCTGGGCCGCGTGGAAGACCATCGCGTCCCGCTCCACCAGCGCGCCGAAGTTGCCCACCCGGGCCAGCCGGTAGCCCTCCCGTTCGGCCTCGGCGGCCGCCCGACGCAGCTCCGCCAGCCGGGCGTACACCCGGTCGAGATGCCGCTGCTCGACGGCGATCTCCCGGTCCAGGGTGGTCTGGTCGCTCAACGCGGGGGCTCCTGCGGGTCAGGTGGCGGGCACGGCGGGCTGAATGAGGGTACGGGCCGCCGTCCCGGCCCGTGTCGGGGCCATGCCGGTGCCCGTGGCCCCGCCGCTGCCGGTTGCCCGTTATCCGGCCGTTCCCACCCGTTGTCCGGGCGTTCCCGCCGCCGACCGGTCGCGTTCCGCCGGGAAGGCGGCCGGGCGGGCCAGGGCCTGGTCGAGCACCGCGGCGAGGGCCGCGTTCACCTCGTCCGGGCGTTCCATCATGAGCATGTGCCCGGCGCCCGGGCAGACGGTCAGCTCGGTGGTGGGCAGCGCCGCGGCGATCGACTCGGCGCAGGGCGGCGGGGTGAGCCGGTCCCGGTCGCCGACGAGCGCGGCGGCCGGCAGGCGGCCGAGCGTGGCCAGCGTGTCCAGCCGGTGCTGCGCGCCGATCGAGGCGCGGAACCCGCCGATCGAACGGAGCGAGGCGTGCGCCACCGCCGAGGTGACCAGCCGGATGTCGGCCGGGTCGCAGCGGTCCCCGAACAGCATCCAGCGGATGCTCGGGCGCAGCGCGCGGAGCAGCGCGCGCGGGGGGCGCCACGAGCCGCACCGGGCGAGCACCCCGGCGCCGGTGGTCTCGGCCAGCCGGATCAGCCGGGCGATCCGGGGCGAGAGCCCGTAGACCGTGTGGGTGTGCCCCTCGGCGGTGGTCGAGACGAAGACCAGCCCGGCGGTCCGGGCGGCGAAGTGTTCCGGGTGGCGCTGGGCGTACTCCATCACGGTCATCCCGCCCATCGAGTGGCCGACCAGCACGATCCGCCCGGCGGGGGCGATCCCGTCCAGCACCGCGGCCAGGTCGTCGCCGAGCTGGGCCAGGGTGGCCGTGCGCAGGGCCATGCAGCTGGACCGCCCGTGCCCGCGGGCGTCGTACGTCACCACCCGCACCCGGTCGCCGAACCGCGACCGCAGCGCGGCGAGCTGCCGGTGCCAGCTGCGCCCGTCCAGCGTCCAGCCGTGCAGCAGGATCGCGGTGACCTCGGCGTCGACCGGACCGGTGGCCTCGACGTGCAGGCGTACGCCGTCGGGAAGCCGTACCTCCAGTTGCTCCGGCATCGTCGACCTCCCCCGGCTCACCGGTGTCCCCGCACCGGCGTAACCCGGCGGTAACAACCGGCTACCCGTCATGACAGCACGGCAACCATGGTGCTGAGAAGATTCCCGACCGGCTCCGGGTGGTCGGATCGACGACCAGGCTGGAGGGTATGCCGCAGACCCCCGTCCCGGCCGGAGCGCCGCGGACGCCGCGTACCGCCCTGGCCGAGCTGCTGACCGGCAACCGGCGCTTCGTCAGCGGGCAGCCGGTGCACGGCCACGACGTCACCGCCGCCGCGGCGGTCGCCTCCGGTGACCAGCGGCCGTACGCGGTGGTGCTCGGCTGCATCGACTCGCGGGTGCCGCTGGAGGCGATCTTCGACCAGACGTTCGGCTCGATCTGCGTGATCCGCACCGGCGCGCACGTGCTCGACCGGGCGGTCCGCGGCTCGATCGAGTTCGCGGTGGGGCAGCTCGGCGCGACGTTGGTGATGGTGCTCGGGCACGAGCGCTGCGGAGCGGTCGGGTCGGCGGTCGAGGCGCTGCGCACCGGGCAGCGCCCGGGCGGCGCGCTGGCGTACGTGATCGACGGGATCGCCCCGGCGGTGGCCGACGTCGGTGCGGACCACCCGGAGGCCCAGCGGTTGGCGATCCGCCGGCACGTCCGGCGGACGGTGGCCGCCCTGCGCGCCGACGACCTGCTGGCCGCCCCGGTCGCGGCCGGGGAGATCGCGGTGGTCGGGGCCCTCTATGACCTGGCCACCGGCGAGGTCGCGGTGCTGGAGGAGGGGAAATGACGAACCGCCCGCCGGGTGACCCCGGCGGGCGGTTCGTGGTGCAGCGGGTGAGGGGCTCAGCCCTCGAAGACGCCGGCCTCGACGAGACGCTTCTCGGTCTTGTCCCAGCCGTGGTCCGGGTGGGCGGCCGCGAGGCTGGCGATCTCGGCGCGGACCTTGGCGGCGTGGCCGGCGGCGGCCAGCACGCGGATCTCCTCGACGAAGGCCTCGGAGTCGGTGCGCAGGTGCGCGGTCTTGCCGTTGGTCAGGTTGCGCACGTAGGCGTGCTTGCCGCCGTTGAGCGGGATCAGGTACTTGAACTCGCCCAGCACGCTGAGGGCGCCACCCTGGCCAGCCTGGCCGGCCCGGACTGACGCGCGCGCGGTCTTAGAGGTGTTGCTCGCCACGGAGGTACTCCTTGCAGACGTACGGGAGGACTGAAACGTCCGGGGGCTGTTGCGGGTGACGCCCGGTTGAGCCTCGGCCCGCGAAGATGTACGGCGGCACAGAACCGCCCAGAGAACTGTACACGACCTCGACGCCTGGCTGGTCGTCGCGCCGTCATGGTGGTCAACCGGGTCAGCCGCCCGGGTATTTCCCGCCGGTTGGGACCGGCGAATTTTCCGATTCGCTGGCGAACCATCCGTCACTACGGTCATCATGTGTTGCAGAGGCCACTCGGGTGGATGAGGTCGTAGGGGAAGACGCACCTCGCCCTCCGGGAGGTCACCGTGCCAACGCGTGGCGTCGTATACGTCCACTCGACCCCGCTCGCCGTGTGCTCGCACGTCGAGTGGGCGATCGCGCGCGTCCTCGCCGCGCCGGTCAACCTGCACTGGACGGCCCAGCCCGCCGAGCCCGGCGCCCGGCGCGCCGAGTGCGGGTGGACCGGTAGCCCGGGGACGGGCGCCGAGCTGGCTGCTGCCCTCCGGCAGTGGCCCATGATCCGTTTCGAGGTCACCGAGGAGCCGAGCCCGGGCGTGGACGGGGAGCGGTTCATGTACGTCCCGGGCCGGGGCCTGTTCCGGGCCACGGTCGGCGCGGCCGGCGACATCCAGCTCGGCGAGGACCGGCTGCGCAGCATCATGGCGTCCGCCCGGGCCCCGGAGGCGCTCGCGCACGCCTTGGACAAGGCGCTCGGCACCGCCTGGGACGCCGAGCTGGAGCCCTACCGGTACGCCGGCGACGGTGCGCCGGTGACCCTGCTCACCAGAGTGGGCTGACCACGGGGCAAGTTGCCCCGATACGCGGAGCCTGGTGGGATGGGTTTCGTGTCGACCACCCCTCGACGTACGTTGATCGTGCTCGCCGCGCTGACCGCGCTGCTGGGCTCCGGATGCGCGAAGGAGCCGGCCGGTCCGGCGCTCGGGCCGTCCCCGAGCGCGTCCTCGGCGGCCCCGAGCCCGACCCCCGCCGGCCCGAAGGCCCGGGCCGAGGCCCTGGTCCGCACCCTCGCCGACGAGGACCTGGTCGGCCAGGTGCTGATGCCCTACGCGTACGGCAGCTCGGCCACCCGGGTCTCGCCCGGATCGGCCGCCGGCAACCAGGCCCTCGCCGGGGTCGACACGCCCGCCGAGATGGTGGCGAAGTATCGGCTGGGCGGGGTGATCCTGGTCGGCTTCAGCGCCGACGACCCCACCTCCGGCAACCAGGCGACCACCAACGTCGACAACCCGAAGCAGGTCCGCGACCTCACCACCGGCCTGCGGGCCGCCGCCGGCAAGCTCCCCGCCGGCCCGGCGCCCTTCCTGATCGGCACCGACCAGGAGTACGGGGTGGTCACCCGGATCAGCGACGGCGTGACCCTGCTGCCCAGCCCGCTCGCCGCCGGCGCGGCCGGCAACCCGGCGCTGACCGAGGCCGCCTGGCGCGCCGCCGGCGCCGAGCTCGCGGCCATGGGCATCAACATGGACTTCGCCCCGGTCGCCGACGTCCTCGCCACCCGCAGCACGGTGATCGGCTCCCGCTCCTTCGGCGCCGACCCGAAGAACGCCGCCGACCAGGTGGCCGGCGCGGTCCGCGGGTTGCAGGCCGAGGGGGTGGCCGCCAGCATCAAGCACTTCCCCGGCCACGGCCTCAGCGCCGCCGACTCGCACACCGACCTGCCGGTCGTCGGCCAGTCCCGCGCCGTGCTGGACAGCACCGCGTTCCCGCCGTTCCGCGCCGGCATCGACGCCGGCGCCATGGCGGTGATGTCGGCCCACCTCGACGTGAAGGCGGTCGACCCGGGCACCCCCGCCACCTTCTCCCACAAGCTCCTCACCGACGTGCTCCGCGGCCAGCTCGGCTTCCAGGGCGTGGTGGTCACCGACGGGATGAACATGGCGCCGGCCCGGCGCTGGTCGCCGGGGGAGGCCGCGGTGCGGGCCCTGAACGCCGGCAACGACCTCATCCTGATGACCCCGAACGTGGGCCAGGCGTACGACGGGCTGCTCGGCGCGCTCAAGGGCGGCTCACTGCCCCGGGCGCGGCTGGTCGAGGCCGCCACCCGGGTGCTGACCATGAAGTTCACGCTGGCCGACCGGTCCACCCCCGACCTGTCCACCCTCGGCAGCGCCGCACACCAGAAGGCGGCCGGTGACCTCGCCGCCGCGGCGGTCACCATGCTGCGCGGCCGGTGCGGCACCCCGGTGGCCGGCCCGGTCACCGTCACCTCCTCCGCCGGGCGGGACCGCACCCGCGCGGCGCTGAGCGCGGAGCTCACCGCCGCCGGGGTCCCGGTGGTGCCCAGTGGCGGCACCGTGGTGCACCTCGTCGGGTACGGCGACGGCGCCAAGGACCTGCGCGCCGACGCGGCGGTGACGGTGGCCATGGACACCCCGTACGTGCTGGCCGGCGCGAAGTCGCCGACGGTGCTGGCGACCTACTCGTCCAGCCGGGCGTCGATGACCGCGCTGGCCCGGGTGCTCGCCGGCAAGGCCCGCCCCACCGGCCGGTCCCCGGTGGCGGTGACCGGGCTGCCCGCCACCGCCTGCACCACCTGACCCGGGACGATGCCCGGCGACGGGCCCGGACCCGGCCGCCCCGACTGGTAGCGTCGGCCCGTCCGCCACCGCAGGAACCGGAGGGTCGAGGGCCGTGACCGCACCACAGCCGGCACTCTCCGTGGTGGTGCCGATGTTCAACGAGGAGGGCGTCCTGCCGCTGCTCGCCGAGCGGCTGCGTGGCGTGCTCGACGGGCTGGGCGAGGCGTACGAGGTGGTGGCCGTCGACGACGGCAGCACCGACGGCACCGCCGCCGGGCTGACCGCGCTGCGGGCCGGCTGGCCCGAGCTGCGGGTGCTGCGGTTGCGCCGCAACAGCGGCCACCAGGCGGCCCTGGTCGCCGGGCTGCTGCGCGCCCGGGGCGGATACGTGGTCAGCCTCGACGCCGACCTCCAGGACCCGCCCGAGGTGATCGTCGAGATGCTCCGCCGGGCGCGCGCCGACGATCTGGACGTGGTCTACGGCGTGCGGGCCGACCGCAGCCGGGACACCTGGTTCAAGCGGTGGACCGCGGCCGGCTACTACCGCCTGGTCCGCCGCCTGGTCGGCGACCAGGTGCCCGCCCAGGCCGGCGACTTCCGGCTGCTCAGCCGGGCCGTCGTGGAGGCGCTGCGGGAGCTGCCCGAACGCAGCCCGGTGCTCCGGCTGGTGGTGCCCTGGCTCGGCTTCCCCAGCGGCGAGGTCGCCTACGAGCGCCAGGAGCGCGCCGCCGGCCGGACCAAGTACCCGCTGTCCCGGATGGCCGGGCTGGCCGCGGAGAGCGTCACCAGCTTCTCGGCCGCCCCGCTGCGGGTGGCCACCTGGCTGGGCCTGCTCGGGGTGGCGGTCTGCGGGGTGCTCGTGGTGGTGGCGGTGCTCGCCTGGTTCGCCGGCGCGACGGTCAGCGGCTGGCCCTCGCTCTACGTGGCGATCCTCTTCCTCGGCGCGGTGCAGCTGCTCTGCCTCGGCCTGCTCGGCGAGTACGTGGCCCGGATCTACACCGCCGTCCAGGGCCGCCCGGCGTACGCGGTGGCCAGCGACAGCGCCGCCGGCGAGGCGGTCCGCCGGGACGGCGCCGAGCTGGCCGACAGCCTGCGGTGACGGCCCTCGCCACCGGGGGCGCCGCCCCGCCGACGGTCGGCCCGCGCCGCCCGGCCCTGCGCCGCTACGCCCCGGCCCTCGCCGGCTACGCCGTCGTCGCCACCGTGCTGCTGGTCGCCGACACCCCGGTCGCCGCCCTGGCCCGGTGGACCGGGTACGCGGTGCTGGCCGTGCTGCTCCCCGGCACCCTGGTGTTCCGCGCCCTGCGCCGCCGACCGCACACCCTGGTCGAGGACCTGGCCATGGGTGCGGCCGTCGGACTGGTGCTGGAGCTGGCCGCCTGGGCCGCCTGCACCGCGCTCGGTGTGCCCGGCTGGCTGCGGCTCTGGCCGCTCGCCGTGCTGGTGCCGTTCGCCGCCGTGCCCCGGCTGCGCCGGCACTGGCGGGTCCGCTACCCGGCCGTCGCCCCCACCGGCTGGGCCTGGTCGCTCACCGGGGTGGTCGCCGGCTTCACCCTCTACCTGTACGGCTCGTTCCTCGCGGTCACCCCGGTGCTCCCCACCGACGAGGGGCAGGCGCAGTACATCGACCTGGCCTTCCAGCTCTCCCTCGCCGGGGCGGCTACCCACCAGGTGCCGCTGGACGTGCCGCAGGCCGCGGGGGAGCCGCTGCACTACCACTGGTTCGGCTTCGCCCACCTGGCCGCGACCAGCCTGGTCAGCGGCGTCGACCTGCCGACCGTCTTCTTCCGGCTCGGGGTACCCGCGCTCTGCGCGCTGGCCGCCGTGCTGGTCGCGGTGGTCGGCTGGCGGATCAGCGGCCGGCCGTACGCCGGGGTGGCGGCCGCCGCGCTGATGTTCACCGTCGGGGAGTTCGGCTTCGAGAACGGCTGGCGGCAGCTCTTCGGCAGCCAGGCCACCTTCATCGTCTGGGGCAGCCCGTCGATGACGTACAGCTGGGTGCTGCTGCTGCCGCTGGTGGCCGCGCTCGGCGAGCTCGTGGGCCGGGCCCGCGGGGTGACCGTGCCCGCCCTGGGCCGGGGCGCCTGGGTGCTGGTGGTGCTCTTCCTGGCCGCGTCCACCGGCGCTAAGGCCAGTTCGCTGCCCGTGGTGCTGGCCGCGCTCGCGTTCACCGCCGCGGTCGCGCTGGTGGTCCGTCGCCGGTTGCCCCGGGCGGTGCTGGTCGCCGCCGGGCTGGCCGTGGCCGCGCAGTTCTTCGCCACCGCCGTGCTCTTCGCCTTCGAGAGCCACGGGGTGACCGTCGACCCGTTCTCCGGGCTGCGCCCGTACGTGCCGGCCGGCCGTTCGGCCGGGGTCACCGCGCTGGTCTGGGTGCTCGTCGCGGTGGCGTTCCTGCTCAACCTGCAGCTCCGGCTGGCCGGCGCGGTGGCGCTGCTGCGGTCGCGCCGGTGGCGGCTGGAACCGGTGCAGGTGTTCCTGCTCGGCGGGGCGCTCGCCGGGCCGGCCGTCTACCTGCTCGTCGGGCATCCGGGCAGCAGCAACCAGTACTTCACCCGCACCGGCTTCGCGTTCGGGGTGCTGCTCTCCGCCTGGGGCTGGGCCGAGGTCGCCGACCGGGCCGACCTGTCGGCCCGGGGCCGCCGGCTCCTCGGCGCGGGGGCCGCCGGGTTCGCCGTGCTGCTCACCGCGGTCCAGCTCAGCTCCGCGACCAGCACGCCGGCCACTCAGGCGTACGCCCCGGTGCTGCCGCTGCTCTGCTGGGCCACCGCGCTGGCGGTGCTGGCGCTGGTGGTGGGGCTGTACTGGCCGGTGCTGGTGGCGCGCTGGCCCGCACTGGCCGGCCGGGGCGGCCTGCTGCTGCTCACCGCGGTGCTGGTGGCCGGGGCCCCGGGGCTGGTGATGGACGCGGCGGCGACCCGGACCTACCCGAACGGCGGCGCGTACCCGGTGGTGGCGATGCCGGCCTCCCGGGTCGAGGCGGCCCGCTGGGTGTACGCGCACAGCGACCCGGACGACGTGCTCGCCACCAACGTGCACTGCCGGGCGGTGGTGGACGGCTGGTGCGACGCCCGCTCGTTCTGGCTGAGCGGCTACGCTGAGCGGTCGGTGCTGGTGGAGGGGTGGGCGTTCGCGCCCCGGATGGTGGGCCGGCCCGAGGGCCCGTACGCGCCGTTCTGGGACGCCGCCCGGCAGCGCGCCAACGACGCCGCGTTCACCGCGCCCACCGCCGCCGGGCTGGCCGCCCTGCGCGACCGGTACGGCGTCCGCTGGCTGGTGGTCGACCGCCGGGTCGGCACGGAGTCGCCGACGCTGCGCACGCTGGCCGACCTGCGCCACGACACCGGCCGGATGGCCGTCTACCGGCTGCGCTGAAAGGAGGGCCCGGTGTTGACAGACGCGGCCGTCGCCGCCGAGCTGGTGGCCCGGTGAGCGTGCGGCTCTCGGGGCCCCCGGCCGCCGGCACCCGCACCGACGGGCTGCTGCTCGGCATCGACTTCGGCGGCACCAAGATGGCCGTCGGGGTGGCCGACCCGCAGGGGCAGCTCCTAGCCCAGCGGCGGGTCCCCACGCACGCCGACCGGGGCGCGCCGCAGGCCCTGGACCGGGCGCTGGCCCTCGCCGGGGAGCTGGTCGCCGAGGTCGGCGGGCCGCTCGTCGCGGCCGGGGTGGCCTCGCCCGGCGTGGTCCGGCCGGACGGCATCGATCTGGCCCCCAACGTGCCCGGCTGGGAGCGGCTGCGGCTGGCCGACGCGGTCCGGGACGCGCTCGACGTCCCGCGGGTGGCGGTGGACAACGACCTGAACGCGGCGGCCCTGGCCGAGCTGCGGCTGGGCGCGTTGCGCGACGCCGACCCGGGCCTCGTCGTGGGGATCGGCACCGGCGTGGCCGCGGCCGTGACGGTCGGGGGCGCGGTCGTGGCCGGACACCGCGGGGCGGCCGGCGAGATCGGGTACGCCGTGGCCGGCGCCCCCTGGCCGGGCACCATGCTGGAGCTGGACTTCTCCGGCCGGGCCCTGGACCTGCTCGCCGCGGACCTCGGGTTGCCGGACGGGGCAGCCGGGCTCGCCGCCGCGGCGGAGCGCCCCGGGCCGGCCCGCGACGCGCTGGCCGCCCGCGTCGACGAGATGGCCCGTCACCTGGTCACCTGCTGCCTCCTGCTGGATCCGCAGCGGGTGGTGCTGGTGGGTGGGGTGGCCGGCAACGCGTTGATCCGCGGACTGCTGGTGGACCGGCTCGCCGAGGTGCTGCCGCACCGGCCCGACGTGGTGCTGTCCCGGTTCGCCGACGACGCCGCGCTGCTCGGCGCGCTGACCCTGGCCCGCGAGGCGGTGCCCTCGCCCCGCTGACCCGTCGCGTCCGGCCCCGTCCTCGCGTGGGGCCGGCGCGGTCGTGGCGGAGGTGCGGCTCAGGCGGGGCGGTGCGCCCGCAGCATCAGCGAGACGCCGGGCAACGCCTTCACCGGCAGGTACCGCTCGGTGGTGATCACCGTGCGCAGCCCGAAGTTGACCAGCGGATGCAGGTCGTCCAGGTCGCTGCCGGTGGACTTCCGGCGCCGCCAGGCCGCGACCGGGCGCAGCACCACGTTCCAGCTCCACAGTTCATCGACGACCAGCCCGGCCTTCTCCACCACCGCCCGCAGCCCGGCACGGTCGTAGCGGCGCACGTGCCCGACCGCCACGTCGTGGGCCGACCAGAGCCGCATGTCGGCCGGCACCGCGATCAGTGCGGTGCCGCCCGGGCGCAGGGTGCGGCGGATCTCGGCGGCCGCCAGGTGGTCCTCGTCGAAGTGCTCCAGGATGTCGAAGGCGACCACCAGCCCCAGGCTGGCCGAGGGGACCGGCAGGCGCCGGGCGTCGGCCCGGATCACGTCCAGGCCCCGCTCCCGGGCCACCCCGGCGCCCTCCGCGCTGTATTCCAGGGCGAGCGGGCGCCAGCCGTGTGCCCGCAGCACCCGGGTGTTGCCGCCGCCGGCCGCGCCGATGTCCAGCGCCCGCTCCGGCCGCACCCCGGCCGCCGCCAGCCGGCGCAGCGCCCGGCCCAGCAGCACCCGCCGCTCCCGGTACCACCAGTGGGTGTCCTCGAGCACGGCGAGCTTGCGGATCTCGGTCGCTTCCACGGGGTGCTCCTCGGTCCTCGGCGGCCCCCACCCTAGCGGCCCCGGCGCCGGCCGGCCGGGACAGCGGCGAAACGGGGGTGCGGGCCACGGCGGACGCTGGCTGCCTGGGCCCCAATGGGACAGCACGCGCAGGGCTTCCGCTACGTCGAGCGGGGCGACGGTTCAGTCGTGATCCACCACCATGGACGGGTGGCGGCGACGCTGCGCGGCGGCCGCGCAGCGGAGTTCCTCGCGGAGGACGACGACTGCCGTTCCGGGCGTTAGCAGGGGACCCCTGCTATGCCTGAGGCGTTAACAGGGGACCCTTCCTTGCACTTACAGCGGGATGTTGCCGTGCGCGCCCCGGGCGGCGGGCGCCCCGGCGAGGGCCTCGGCGATCCGCCGCCGGGTCTCCTCCGGCTTGATCACGTCGTCCACCACGCCGATCTCCAGCGCCCGGTTGACGCCACCGGCGACCCGGATCTGCTCCTCGATCAGCTGGGCGCGCAGCGCCTCCCGCTCCTCGGCGGGGGCGGCCGCCAGCTTCTTCCGGTGCAGGATGTTGACCGCCGCGCTCGCGCCCATCACCGCGACCTCCGCGTCCGGCCAGGCGAACACCGCCGTCGCGCCGAGCGAGCGGGAGTTCATCGCGATGTACGCCCCGCCGTACGCCTTGCGGGTCACCAGGGTCACCCGCGGCACCACCGCCTCGGCGAAGGCGTGCAGCAGCTTCGCGCCGCGCCGGACCACGCCGTCCCACTCCTGGCCCAGCCCGGGCAGGTAACCGGGGACGTCCACCAGCACGACCAGCGGCACCCCGAGCGAGTCGCACATCCGCACGAAGCGGGCCGCCTTCTCGGCGCTGGACGCGTCGAGGCAGCCGCCCAGCCGCAGCGGGTTGTTGGCGATCACGCCGACCGTCCGGCCGGCGAACCGGCCGAGCGTGGTGACGACATTCGGCGCCCACTTGGCGTGCAGCTCCACGCCCGGCTCGTCGAGCAGGGCCTTGACCACCGGCTTCACGTCGTACGCCCGGTTGGTCTCGGCCGGCATCCGGGCGGCCAGGTCGTGCCCGTCGCCCGCGCCGGTCGGCACGTCGTCGGGGGACAGCCGGCCCTGCCGGCCGAGGAGCGCGGCGAGCCGGCGCGACTCGGCCAGCGCGTCCTCGTCGTCCTTGCAGGTCACGTGCACCACGCCGGAGCGCCGGCCGTGCGGCTCGGGGCCGCCGAGGCGCTCCATGTCGACCTGCTCGCCGGTGACGCTGCGGACCACCTCGGGGCCGGTGACGAAGATCCGGCCGGCCCCGCTCATCACCACGATGTCGGTCAGCGCCGGCCCGTACGCGGCCCCGCCGGCCGCCGGGCCGAGCACCACAGAGATCTGCGGTACCCGGCCGGAGGCCCGGACCATGGCGGCGAAGACCTGCCCGACGGCGTCGAGCGCGACCACGCCCTCGGCCAGCCGGGCGCCGCCGGAGTGCCAGAGGCCGAGCACCGGCACCCGCTCGCGGACCGCGGTGTCGATCGCGTCCACGACGTGCCGGCACCCGTCGGTGCCCATGGCGCCGCCCATCTTCGTGGCGTCGGTGGCGTACGCGATCGCCGGCGTACCGTCGATCTCACCCCGCGCCCAGAGCGCACCCGAGGTGTCCCGGGGGGTGGCCAGGCGCAGCGTGCCGGCGTCGAACAGGGCCCGCAGCCGCACCTCGGGATCCCGGTGGTCCACGGTCGAGCTGTCCGCGCTCACGGCGGTCCTGGTCACGTCTGCCTCCGAAGCTGGGCTCAGGCCCGCGTGAAGACGAGAGCCACGTTGTGACCGCCGAAGCCGAACGCGTTGTTCAGCGCGGCGGGGATCTCCAGCTGGCGCGCCTTGTGGGCGGCGACCTCCAGGGTGAGGCCGTCGTCCGGGTCGTCCAGGTTGATCGTCGGCGGCACGACACCGTCGCGGATGGCCAGGATGGTGGCGATCGACTCCAGCGCCCCGGCCGCCCCGAGCAGGTGCCCGGTCATCGACTTGGTGGCTGACAGCAAGGGGTGGTCGCCCACCGCCTTGCGCAGCGCGCCGATCTCCAGCATGTCGCCGACCGGGGTCGAGGTGGCGTGCGCGTTGACGTGCGCGATGTCGGTCCGCGCGACGTCCGCGTCGGCGACCGCCTTCGCGATGGCCCGGATCGCGCCCTCGCCCTCGGCGTGCGGCTGGACGATGTCGAACGCGTCCGAGGTGATGCCGGCGCCGGCGAGGCGCGCGTACACCCGGGCGCCGCGGGCGGCGGCATGGTCGGCGCGCTCCAGCACCACCACGCCCGCGCCCTCACCGAGCACGAAGCCGTCGCGGCCCTTGTCCCACGGCCGGGAGGCCTTCTCCGGCTCGTCGTTGCGGGTCGACATGGCCCGCATCGAGGCGAAGCCGGCGATCGGCAGCGGGTGGATGACCGCCTCGGTGCCGCCGGCCACCACCACGTCGGCCCGGCCGGCGCGGATGATGTCCAGGCCGAGCGCGATCGCCTCCGCGCCGGTCGCGCAGGCGCTGGCCACCGAGTGCACCCCGGCCTTGGCGCCGAGCTCCAGCCCGACCCAGGCGGCCGGACCGTTCGGCATCAGCATCGGGACCGTGTGCGGGGAGACCCGCCGCGGGCCGGACGCCTCCAGGATGTCGTCCTGGGCGAGCAGGGTGGTGGCGCCGCCGATGCCGGAGCCGACGCTGACCGCCAGCCGCTCCGGGTCCAGCCCGGAGTCGGCCAGCCCGGCGTCGGCCCAGGCCTGCTGCGCCGCGATGAGGGCGATCGCCTCGGACCGGTCCAGCCGGCGCAGCTTGACCCGGTCCAGCACCTCGGACGGGTCCACGGCGAGCTGGGCGGCGATCCGGACCGGCAGTTGCGCGGCCCACTCCTGGGTGAGCGCACTCACCCCGGAGCGGCCGGCGAGCATGGCGTCCCAGGTCGACGCGACGTCCCCGCCGAGCGGGGTCGTCGCGCCGAGCCCGGTGACGACGACGTCGGGACGACTCATGATCAGGACTGCGCCTCGATGTAGCTGACGGCATCCCCGACGGTCTTCAGGTTCTGCACCTCGTTGTCCGGGATCTTGACGCCGAACTTCTCCTCGGCCGCCACCACGACCTCCACCATGGAGAGCGAGTCGACGTCGAGGTCGTCGGTGAAGGACTTCCCCTCGGCCACGTCGTCCGGGTTCACCCCGGCAACCTCTTCGAGGATCTCGGCGAGGCCGGCGGTGATCTCGTCACGGGTCATTGCGGTTGGTTCCTCTCATCGGGGGTTCACTCGACGGCCGGCGACGCCGGTCGTCGCTCCTCGGCGCGCTCGCGCCGGAGGGGGTCTTCAGGGGCAGCGGACGACCTGACCGGCGTAGGTCAGGCCGCCACCGAAGCCGAACAGCAGCACCGGGGCGCCGGAGGGCACCTCCCGCCGCTCGACCAGCTTGGACAGGGCCAGCGGGACGCTCGCCGCCGACGTGTTGCCGGACTCGACGATGTCCTTCGCGATGATCGCGTCGGGGATGTTCAGCCGCTTGGCGATGCCGTCGATGATCCGGGCGTTGGCCTGGTGCGGCACGAACGCGGCCAGCTCCGACGGGGCGACCCCCGCCTTCTCGCAGGCCTCCAGCGCAAGCGGGGCCAGCGCGGTGGTGGCCCAGCGGAAGACCGCCTGCCCCTCCTGCGCGATGTACGGCCGCCAGCCCTCGATGCGGACCGCGTCGCTCTTCTCCGGCACCGAGCCCCAGACCACCGGCCCGACCCCGGCCGGCTCGCCCTCGGCGGTCGCGGTGACCACCGCGGCCCCGGCGCCGTCACCGAAGATGATGCAGGTCGAGCGGTCGGTCCAGTCGGTGAAGTCGGAGAGCTTCTCCGCGCCGATGACGATCGCGTTGCGCGACGCCCCGGCCCGGATCGCGTGGTCCACCGTGCCCAGCGCGTACGCGAAGCCGGAGCAGGCGGTGTTGATGTCGTACGCGCCCGGGGCGGCGATGCCCAGCTTGGCGGCGACCCGGCAGGCCACGTTCGGGCTGCGGTCGACCGAGGTGCAGGTGGCCACCACGACGAGGTCGATGTCGGCGGCGGTCAGGCCGGAGTTGGCCAGCGCCTTGCCGGCCGCCGCGGTGGCCATGTCGGCCACCGTCTCGTCGCCGGCGATCCGCCGGGTGACGATGCCGACCCGGTCCCGGATCCACTCGTCGTTGGTGTCGACCATCTGGGCGAGCTCGTCGTTGGTCACGATGCGCGAGGGCTGGTAGTGCCCCATCGCGACGATCCGGCTCCCGGCCATCAGTGCTGTCCTCCGATACGGGCGAGGGGCTGGCCCGGGGCGACCGGGTCCTCGTGGTGCGCGAGCCACTCGGTGAGCAGCCCGCTGGCGTGCGCGGTCACCTCGACCGGCCCCTGCCGGGTGGCGATGTGACCGATGACCTGGCCGGTGCGAAGGTCGGCGCCTTCGGCGAGCTCCTCGGCCGGGGTGAAGGTGCCGGCGGCGGGGGAGACCACGACCCGGAACTGGATCACGGGTTCGTGGCCGCCCAGGCCGCTGTGCCGGGCGATCAGGTCGCGCGCGGCGGGCAGGTCGTCGGGGGTGTTGAGGGTGACGATCTCGGGCGCTCCGGCGCCCTTCAGCTCCCGCTTGACCAGGCCGGCCAAGGTGCCGGCCGGCGGCAGCTCAAGCACCCCGGTCACCCCGAGGTCGGCCAGGGTGCGCATGCACAGGTCCCAGCGCACCGGCGCGGTGACCTGCCGGACCAGCCGCTGCACCAGCTCCCGGCCGTGGTTGACCGCCGAGCCGTCCAGGTTGGAGAGCAGGATCCGGGCCGGGTCGGCCGGGGTGATGCCGGCGGCGACGCCGGCCAGGGCGGCCTCGGCCGGGGCCATGTACGGGGTGTGGAAGGCGCCGGCCACCTGGAGCCGGATCACCCGGGCCTTCGCGGGCGGCTCGGCGGCGAGCTTGTCCAGCCCGTCGACCGCGCCCGCGGCGACGACCTGGCCGGCACCGTTGCGGTTGGCCGGGTACAGCCCGTGCGCCTCGATCGCGGCGAGCACCTCGTCCGGGTCGCCGCCGAGCACGGCGGCCATCCCGGTCGGCTCCAGCGCGCAGGCGGCGGCCATCTCCCGGCCGCGGACGCCGGCCAGGGTCACCGCCGCCTCCGCGGACAGCACCCCGCCGAGGGCGGCCGCGCCCAGCTCACCGACGCTGTGGCCGGCGACGAGCGCGACGTCGTGCATCGGCAGCTGCTCGGCCGCGAGCAGCGCGGCCGCGACGAGCAGGGGCTGCGTGCGGGCGGTGTCCTTGATCTCGTCGGCGTCCGCCTCCGTCCCGAGGTGGACCAGGTCGACCCCGGCCAGGGCGGAGAACCAGCGCAGGCGGGCCTCGGCGCCGGGCAGGTCCAGCCAGGGAGTCAGGAAACCGGGTTTCTGGGAACCCTGTCCGGGTGAGAGTACGGCGAGCACGTCTACGACTGTGACGGATACTGGCGGGTCGCGCTGTAACGCACGGCACCAAACCGCACTAGAAGCTTTGGAGGATCCCTACAAAAATCAACGGCGATCATCACCTGCCTGTGACGTTTTCCTGACGGCTGGGCTCAATGTCTGGGTCGGGACGGCTGCGACGGCCGGGACCACCGGGTCCAGCCGGCCGACCGTGAGCGCCACCTGGAGGGCGAACGCGTCCCGGGGCGCGAGCGGCGAGAAGCCGGTCACCTCGGCCACCCGCTTGAGCCGGTAGCGGACGGTGTTCGGGTGCACGAACAGGGCCCGGGCGGCGCTCTCCAGCGTGCCGCCGGCGGCGAAGAAGGCGTCCAACGTCTCCAGCAGTTCGCCCCCGGCGCGGAGCAGCGCCGCGTACACGTCGTGGCGCAGCCGGCGGCGGGCCTCCGCGTCGCCCGCCAGGGCCCGCTCCGGCAGCAGGTCCGCGGCGGGCACCGGGCGCGGCGCGGTGGGCCAGGCCGGCGCCGCGCGGAACCCGGCCAGCGCGGCCCGCGCCGAGTCCGTCGCCTCGTCCAGGCTGGGTACGGCCGGGCCCACCACCACCGGCCCGTCGCCGAACGCGGTCAGCAGCTTCTCCGTCGCCCCCAGCGGGTCCGCCGCCCCGCCGAGGACGATCACCAGGCGATCGCCGTGCACGCCGCCGATCACCTCGACCCCGATCCGGCGGGCCTGCCGGTAGACGGTGTGCAGTACGGCGGCCACCTCGCCGCCCGGGGACCGGCCCACCGCCACCGCCACCGGCGGCGCGTCCGTCCAGCCCAGCGCCGCCGCCCGGCTGGCCAGCACGTCCGGGGAGTCGCCGCGCAGCAGCGCGTCCACCAGCAGCGCCTGGAGCCGGGCGTCCCACGACCCGCGGCTCTCGGCGGCCCGGGCGTACACCCGGGCGGCGGCGAACGCGATCTCCCGGGAGAAGCGCAGCACCGCCTCCCGCAACAGCTGCTCCTCGCCCTTCACGGCGAGGTGCGACACCTGCTCCTCGACGACCTCGATGGTCACCTTGATCAGCGCCACGGTCTGCTGGAGGCTGATCGAGCGGGCCAGGGCCTGCGGCGCGGCCGCGAAGACCTCGTCCGACACCTCCTGGGTGCTGTCGGTGGCGCCGCCGCCCTGCCGCAGCCACTGCACCAGCGACCGGACACCGGCCTGGGCGACCAGCATGACCCAGGACCGCTGGTCGGCCGGCAGCTCCCGGAACCAGGGCAGGGCCTCGTCCATCCGGGCCACGCTGGCAGTGGCCAGCGCGCCCGCCGCCCGTTCGATCCGGCGCAGCGTCGCCGACACCTCGGTCCCGCCCGGCTCGCTCACCGTTCCAGCCTGACATGCCCTGACCAGGGACTCCACACCGAGGGGCGGTCCGGCGACCGGCCGGCGGCGCCCTGGCCCCGGGCGCGGTGCCCGCGACGCCGCCCGGACGATCTCCACGGGTACGCGGCGTCCGCCCCGTCGGGGTCGGCCAGTACGGTGTCAGGGCACGTCGGGGCGACCGCCCGACGGGCGAGGGCGAACGTGAGGAGACCGGGATGGCGCACGGGGAGGCCGAACACGGCTGCGCCCAGGGTGAGCCCTGCCGGCCGGGCCACCACGAACAGCCGGCGTCCGCGAAGCAGCCCCGCCGGACGGGCCTGACCCATTCGGCCGAGCCGACCGTCGGGCGCGGCGAGGACACCCCGCCGGTGCCCCGGCAGCGGGCCGCCGAGCCGGTCGTGCCGGCCGCGCCCGAGCCGGACCCGGACCCGGCCCAGGGCTGCCGCAGTGACCTGCCCGGCTGGGCGGGCGCGCACCGGCACGGCGCGGTCCGGCCGCGGAACCGGACGCTGCGCCGGGAAAGGCCCCCGCGCCGCTGGTGCTGACCCCGCCCGTCCGCCGCCTGACCCCGCGTCCGCCCGCCGGCGGCTAGCCTCAGCAGGGTGAAGGCGATCGCGATCGACGCGTACGGCTCGGCCGACCTGCTCACCCTGCGCGACCTGCCCACCCCGCCCGTCGGGCCGGACACCGTCCTGGTGCGGGTCCGGGCCGCCGGGGTGAACCCGGTCGACTGGAAGGTGCGCGAGGGTCACCTCGCCGCCGCCCTGCCGACCCACTTCCCGCTGGTGCCCGGGTGGGACGCGGCCGGGGTGGTCGAGGCGGTCGGGCCGGCGGTGACCGGCTTCGCGGTGGGCGACGAGGTGGTCGGGTACGTCCGGCGCGACGACGTCCAGTACGGCACGTACGCGGAGCTGGTGCCGGCCCCGGAGCGCTGCCTCGCCGACAAGCCGGTCCAGGCGTCCTGGCCGGAGGCGGGTGGTCTGCCGCTGGCCGGGCTGACCGCGTACCAGGCCCTGCAGCTGGCCCGGACCGGCGCGGGCGACACCGTCCTGGTGCACGGCGCCTCCGGCGGGGTGGGGCACCTGGCGGTGCAGTTGGCCCGGGCGCGCGGCGCCGGCAAGGTGATCGGCACCGCGAGCGAGGCCAACCACGACTTCGTCCGGTCACTGGGCGCCGAGCCGGTCAGCTACGGTGACGGCCTGCTGGACCGGATCCGCGCGGTCGCGCCCGACGGGGTGGACGTGGCGCTGGACCTGTTCGGCGGTAACGCGCTGGACGTCTCCGCCGAGCTGCTGGCCCGGCCGGCCCGGCTGATATCCACCGCCGACCCGGAGCACGTGACCCGGCTCGGCGGCAGCTACCTCTTCGTCAAGCCGTCCACCGCCGACCTGGCCGTGCTGGCCGGGCTGGTCGACGCCGGTCGGCTGACCGTGCACGTGGCCCGGACGTTCCCGCTGGCCGAGGCGGCCGAGGCGCAGCGCCTGGTGGCGGCGGGGCACGTCCGGGGCAAGGTGGTGCTGGAGGTCTGACCGGGCCGGCCGGGCCGATTCAGCGGGTGCGGCGGCGGATCAGCAGCGCGATGCCGGCGAGGCCGGCGGTGATGACCACCATCACCCCGACGTTGAGCAGCAGCAGCCGCTGCAGCTCGCCCAGCGTCGCGTCGATGTCCTGCACCGGGTCCAGCGCCTCCTCGGGGATGACCCGGTCGCCGCCGCCGATGCCGCCGCTGAGCGTGTCGAACTGCCGCTCCAGCGGCACCCCGACGCTGCGCAGCGTCTCGGACATGGTCAGTCGGCCGAAGAACCAGCCGGCCCGGGTCTTGCTCAGGTCGGGCTGCTTGGCCGGCCGGTAGACCCGGGGCCCACCCTTGGCGAGCGGGTAGAGGTCGTAGGTCTTCGCCGGGTTGCCTCCGGAGAGCACCACCACGGTGTACTTCGGACCGAGGTCCTTCGCTGCCGGGCCGCGCTGCTGGCCGGTCGCCCCGAGCCACTTCACCTGGTCGATGACGGCGTTCACCTCGGTGGGGCGGGTGTCGGCGCGCAGCTGCAGCGGCTGGGCGAGCCGGTCGCCGGTGATGTCCACACCGGCCGGTGGAAGCTTGGGCTTGGGCGCGGCCGCGTGGGCGGCGGTAGCGCCGGTCAGGGCCAGCGAGCACACGGTCGCGAGCACCGCGCCCGCCACGGCGGTCAGCAGCCGCCTCACCTTCCGGACCATCGCCGCCTCCTCGCCCCGTTCGATGGGTGGCTTCCACTGCAGGTCACGCTTGATCGGCCGACGCCGGTGGGCCCGCCCGCGCTTCGGGTGCCCACCTCAAAGACTCCGCAGAACGTCGCTTGGTTGCAGCTGGTGGAAGAGTAATTGGAACTATTTGCGATCTGCGGCCGACTAACCGACCGGTCGTTGATCAGCGGCCGGATCGTAACCGGATGGAGGGGCTCATGGGGGGCAGAGTAACCCGCGTGGCGCGGACCTGGTTGGTGGTTCTCGGGGTGGCCTTCGGCGTGTCGGTGCTGCCGGCCGCTCCGGCCGCCGCGCACAACTCGCTGACCGGCAGCGATCCGAAGGACGGCGCCCGGGTGGCGACCGCGCCGAAGCGGATCGAGCTGCGCTTCCTGGCCACGCCCGCCCCGGCCACGACGAAGATCACAGTCACCGGGCCGGGTGCCGCGTCCGCCTCGGGCGGCGCGCCGAGCTTCGCCGGCAACCGGGTGAGCGTGCCGTTCAGCCCGGGCCCGGCCGGCGTCTACACGGTCGCCTACCAGGTCGGCTCGACCGACGGCCATCCGGTCAAGGGGACGATCCGGTTCACCCTGACCACCGGCGCGCCCGCCGCCTCCCCGTCGCCCAGCGCGGCGCCGAGCACCGCCGCGCCCACCACCCCGGTGGCCGCGCCCAGCACCCCGGGGAGCCAGGTGCCCGCGGCGTCCCGCGCGGACGACGACGGGGGTACCGGCTGGCGCTGGGCGCTCGGTGCGGTCGTGGTGCTCGTCGCGCTGGCCGGCGGGCTGCTGCTGCGCCGGCGAGCCGCCCGGCGCTGAGCCACCCGGCCGGACGACGAAGGGGCCCGCCGGACGACCGGCGGGCCCCTTCGCGTGCGACGTCAGACCAGGCGTACCCGGGCGGCGCGTAGCCGGGTCAGGGTGCGCTCGCGGCCGAGCACCTCGAGGGACTCGAAGAGCGGCAGCCCGACCGTGCGCCCGGTGACCGCGACCCGGACCGGCGCCTGGGCCTTGCCCAGCTTCAGCCCGCGCTCGGCGCCCACCGCCTCCAGGGTGGACTTCAGCGACTCGGCGTCCCAGGACTCCAGCGCCTCGAAGGCGGCGATCGCCGCGTCCAGCAGTTCGGCCGCGCCCTCCTTCATCGCCTTCGCCCAGGCCGCCTCGTCGATCAGCGGGTCGGCCAGGAAGAGGAAGTCGACGTTCGGCACGATCTCGCTGAGCACCGCGATCCGGGTCTGCGCCAGCGGGGCCACCGCGGCGAACGCGTCGGCGTCGAACTCCTCCGGCTGCCACGGCGGCGGCGCGATGGTCTCGGTGCCGGTCAGCCACGGCTGGCACTCCGTGACGAAGTCCTCGATCGGCAGCGCCCGGATGTACTCGCCGTTGAACGCGCGCAGCTTCTTCTCGTCGAAGAACGCGGGGGAGGGGTTCACCTCCTCCAGCCGGAACTCCTCCTCGATCACCGACCAGGGCACGATCTCCCGGTCGTTGGCGGGGGCCCAGCCGAGCAGCATCAGGTAGTTGCGCATCGCGGCGGCGAGATAGCCCTCGTCCCGGTACGCCTCCAGGGCGACCTTGTCCCGCCGCTTGGACAGCTTCTGCCGCTTCTCGTTCACCACCACGGGCACGTGTGCCCAGACCGGCGGCTTGACCCCGAGGGCGTCCCAGAGCAGCTGCTGCTTCGGGGTGTTGGGCAGATGCTCCTCGGCCCGGATGACGTGGGTGATCCCCATGGTCATGTCGTCGACCACGTTGGCGAGAAGGAAGACCGGGGAGCCGTCGCCGCGGGCGATGACGAAGTCCTCGATCAGCTTGTTCTCGAAGGTCGGCTCGCCACGGATCAGGTCGACCACCACGGTCTCGCCCTCGTCCGGCGTGCGGAAGCGCAGCGCCCGCCCCTCGCCGGGGCCGAGGCCCCGGTCCCGGCAGAAGCCGTCGTAGCCCTGGTACTGCGAGCCGGTCCGCGCCTGCACGTCCTCCCGGGTGCAGTCGCAGTAGTAGGCCCGGCCGCCCTCGTAGAGCCGCTGCGCGGCGGCCCGGTGCTCACCGGCGTACGACGACTGGAAGTACGGGCCCTCGTAGCTGCCCCGGGCGATGCCGATCCAGTCGAGCGCGGACAGGATGCCCTCGGTCCACTCGGGCTTGTTGCGGGCCGCGTCGGTGTCCTCGATGCGGAGCACGAACACCCCGCCCTGCTGCTTGGCGTAGATCCAGTTCTGCAGGGCCGAGCGGGCGCCGCCGACGTGGAACATACCGGTCGGGGAAGGGGCGAAGCGTACACGTACCGTCACCTCCCCAGCCTACGGCGGGCCGCGACCCGATAAGGAAGGGCCCCTTCTTAACGCCTCGTGGGGGTAAAGGGTCCCTTCCTAACACCGCGGTCAGGGGACCGAACGGATCTTGAGGACCAGGGCGCTGCCGAGCAGGGTGACCGCCGCGGTGACCGCGTACAGGGTGGGGTAGCCGCCCAGGTGGACCACGATCGGGGCGGAGAGCGCCGGGCCGAGCACCTGCGGGGCGGAGTTGGCGATGTTGATCACGCCGAGGTCCTTGGCGCGGTCGGTGGCGGCCGGCAGCACCTGGGTGATCAGCGCCGCGTCCACCGCCAGGTAGACCCCGTAGCCGGCGCCGAGCAGCAGCGCGGCGGCCACCGCCATCGGCCAGGTCGGCGCCACGGCGAGCAGCAGCGCCGCCACCGCCATGATCAGCCCGGAGGCGATCACGAAGACCTTGCGCCGCCCGGACCGGTCGGAGAGCCGCCCGGCCACCACGGCGGTCAGCATCATGCCGACCGTGTAGAGCAGGATCAGCACCAGCAGCGCGCCCTCCGGGTCGGCCACGCGCACCCCGTCGGTGAGGAAGTAGAGCAGGTAGAGCGTGCCCAGGGCGTTGCCGGTCTGCACCAGGAACCGGGTGAACCAGGCCCAGGCGAAGTCGGGGTGCCGGCGCGGGCTGATCCACATCGACGCCAGCAGCCCGCGCAGCCGCAGCGCCGACCGGTGCTCCCGGGGCAGCGGGTCGTCCTCGGTGAGCAGCGCGAACGGCAGCGACAGCAGCAGCACCGCGAGCGCGATGGCCGCGTACCCGGCGGCGTTGCCGCTGACCACCGCGGTGACCAGCACCGCCCCGACCACCAGGCCGAGCGCCTGTGGGATGCCCACCCAGCCGGAGACGCCGCCGCGCTGGGCCACCGGCACCCGGTCCGGGATGGCGGCGGTGAGGCTGGCCAGCATCGCGTTGAAGCAGACCTGGGCGGCGACCCAGCCGACCGCCACCCCGGCGATGGTGTCCTGCCGGGCCAGCAGCACCAGGGCGAGGGCGCCGAGCACCGCGCCGGAGGCGGTCCAGACGTGCCGCCGGCCGAAGTGCCGGTTGGCCAGCCGCAGCACGGTCCGGTCGGAGAGCGCGCCGGCGAGCGGGTTGGCGAGGACCGCGGCGAGCGCGCCGAGGCCGGTGACGACCGCGAGCATGGCCTCCTTGTCGCCCGGTGCGATCCGTTCGACCTGCTGCGGTAGCAGCACCTGGATGGGGGTGAAGAAGGCCATCCAGACGCCCAGGTTGGCCGCGAAGATCAGCGCGATCCAGCTCCGCCGGACCGGCACGGTCGGTTCGGCGAGCGCCGCCGGCAGCGAGGCCGGCGTCGGGTTCACCGTGGTCATCGCCGGATCACCTGGTCGCGGAACCAGGCGTACGACGACTTGGGGGTACGCCGCTGGGTGGCGTAGTCGACGTGCACCAGGCCGAACCGCTTGGTGAAGCCCTCGGCCCACTCCCAGTTGTCCAGCAGCGACCAGACGAAGTACCCGGTCACCGGCACCCCGGCGGCCATCGCCTCGCGCACCGCCCGCAGGTGCCCGTCCAGGTACGCGATCCGGTCCGGGTCGGGCACCCGGCCCTCGGCGTCCGGCACGTCGTCGTACGCGCAGCCGCTCTCGGTGATCTGGATCGGCGGCAGCGCGTCGCCGTACCGGTCGCGCAGTTGGAGGAGCAGCTCGCGCAGCCCGTCCGGGGCCACCGGCCAGTCGAAGGCGGTGCGGGGGTAGCCGGCCAGCGGCACGATCTCGAACGGCAGCGGCGAGTCCGCCTCGGCGGCCCGGATGCCGGTCGGGTTGTAGTAGTTCACCCCGAGCACGTCGATCGGGGCGGCGATCATGTCGAGGTCGCCGTCCCGGACCACGGCCGGGTCGAAGCCCGGCTCCGCCGGGTACCCGCGCCCGAGCAGCGGGTCGGTGAAGAGCCGGTTGTGCAGCGCGTCGTACGCCGCCCCGGCGGACCGGTCGGCGTCCGTGTCTCCGGCCAGCCGCACCGGGGAGTAGTTGTTCGCGATGGCGACCGGGCTGGTGCTCCGGGCGCGCAGCGCGGAGACCGCGAGACCGTGCCCGAGGAGCTGGTGGTGGGCCACCGGGAAGGCGTCGAAGAGCAGCATCCGGCCGGGGGCGTGCACGCCCATGCCGTGGCCGAGGCTCATGTGGATGAACGGCTCGTTGAGGGTGATCCAGAGCTTCACCCGGTCGCCGAGGCGGGCGGCGACCAGGTCGGCGTACTCGGCGAAGCGGCCGGCGGTGTCCCGGTTGAGCCAGCCGCCGGCGTCCTCCAGCGCCTGCGGCAGGTCCCAGTGGAAGAGCGTGGCGACCGGGTCGACCCCGTGCCCGAGCAGGCTGTCCACGAGCCGGTCGTAGAAGTCCAGCCCGGCCGCGTTCGCCGCCCCGGTGCCGGTGGGCTGCACCCGGGGCCAGGCGATCGAGAACCGGTAGGCGGACACCCCGAGCCCGGCCAGCAGCGCGACGTCCTCGGCGTACCGGTGGTAGTGGTCGCACGCCTCGTCGCCGGTGCTGCCGTCGACGACGCGGCCGGGGGAGTGGGCGAAGGTGTCCCAGATGGACGGCCCCCGGCCGTCGGCGGTGGCCGCCCCCTCGATCTGGTACGCGGACGTGGACACCCCCCACCGGAAGCCGGCCGGGAAGCCGGGCATTGGCGCGGTCGTCATTCGCCCTCCCAGAAACGCGAAGCGTGCTCGCGACTCTAGGGCGCGGGCCTGCGATGCGCCATAGGCCGGAAAGCGAGGCGGCGCAAGGGATTCCGGCGTGTCTTTTTCCAAACCCGTCCGGGTAAGTCCGATTTACACATAGAGTGCCGAATATCGCGGATGTGTTTTAAGTGGGGGAAAGACAGATGATCCTCGTGGAGCGCAGTGCGCACGTGATGGCGCCGGTGGAAGCGGTCTGGGACGTCGTCCAACGGGCCGAGCAGTTGCCGGCCTGGCTGGCGGGGGTCCGCGCGGCCGAGGTCCTCTCCGGGGAGGGGTTCGGCCGGCGACAACTGGTCCAGGCCGGGCGCGGTGCGGCGCACGAGGCCGAGGTGATCGCCTACCAGGAGCCGACCCTGATCGGGTGGCGCGAGCGGGCCAAGGGCGCCGGTGCCCGGGCCGAGGCGCGCACCGAGATCTACGTACAGCTGACCCCGGACGAGGAGGAGGGCGGGACGGTCGTGCGGCTCATCGTCGTACGGTGGCCCGCCGGGCCGGTCAAGGCCGCCCTGCTCCGGCTCGGCCTACGTCGGGTCGGCGCCGATCTGGAGGACTCGCTGGCCCGGCTGACCGACCTGGCCGCCGTCGGCTGACCGGAGCCGGTCCCGGCGCCGCCCGCGATGGAGATGGTCCGGCGTTCCCGCCAGGAACGCCGGACCATCGTCGACTCCGCCGCCCTCAGCCGGCTCCCAGTTCGGCGATCGCGGCCCGCAGCCAGGAGCGCTCGGCCCGGCTGATCTCGCGGGCCATCACCAACATTCCGCGCCGGAAGAGGTCCTCCTGCTCGGCGGCCCGCTGCGGCCGCTCCCCGGTGTGGAAGAAGCTGGCAGGCTGGTCGAGGAAGGCCAGCCGGCGGGCCAGCACCGCCGCCTGCGCCGCCGGGTCGGCGAGCTGACCCAGGAAGGCGAGCAGCGTGAAGAACCGGTTCTGGTCCGTGACGTCCAGCTCGGCCGGCTCGCGCAGTCGCCGTCGCAGCTCCGCCCGGCCGGTGTCGGTGAGCGAGAGGGTGTGCCGGGGCGCCGCGGCGGCGCCCGGCTCGCGTTGCCGGCTGACCAGGCCGGCCCGCTCCAGGCGATTGATGGCCGGATAGAGGCTGCCGTCGCTCACCGGCCGGGCGTAGCCGGCCAGGCGCGCGATGCGGGCCTTCAGCTCGTAGCCGTGCAGCGGGCCCTCGCCCAGGAAGCCCAGGATCGCCAACTCCAGCATCCCCGCATTCTGCCTTGCCCACCGCCGCCATGCCTCGATACGGTGTACCTCGATTCGATGTATGGAGGACGAATGCGGATCGAGGGACACGGCGGGACCGGGCTCAACGTGGTCGACTTCGGTGGCGACGGCCCCGGCATCCTGCTGCTGCACGGGCTCACCGGGCGGGCCGCGAACTGGACCGCCACCGCCCGCTGGCTCACCCGGTACGGCCGGGTCGTCGGCTACGACGCACGCGGGCACGGCCACAGCGACAGGCCGGACGGCCCTTACGACCGTCCGGCGTACGTCGCTGATGCAGTCGCCGTGATCGAGGCGCTGGACCTGGCCCCCGCGCTGGTGATCGGGCACTCGATGGGCGGGCTCACCGCCTGGCAGCTCGCCGGCGCCCGGCCCGACCTGGTCGGGGGCGTGGTGATCGCCGACATGAGCCCGGTGACCCCGCCCGACCTGGTCGACCGGTGGCGGCGCTGGCTGGCCGACTGGCCAGTACCGTTCCGGACGCTGGCCGACGTGCGCGACTACTTCGGGGCCGAGCGGCGCACCGAGGGGGAGTCCTTCGTGGAGGTGATGGCCGGCGGGCCGGACGGCTGGCGGCCGCTGACCCGGCCCGAGCACCTGCTGGCCTCCCTGCTGCACTGGGCGGACCGCGACCACCGGCCCGAACTCGCCGCGGTGGGCTGTCCCGCCCTCGTGGTCGCCGGGGCGGAGAGCGACCAGCCCGTCGCGCGGCAGCGGGAGATGGCCGAGCTGCTGCCCGACGGCCGGTTCGCGCTCGTCCCCGACGCCGGCCACGTCCTGCACTACGACAACCCGGCGGGCTGGCGGGCCGCCGTCGAGCCGTTCGTCGCCGAGCTGACCCCGGCCCCCGCGGCGGCCTAGGGGCGCCGCCGAGGAGAACGGCCCGGATGACGAAGGGGCCCGGCGCACAAAGCGCCGGGCCCCTGTCGTACCGGATGGGTCAGCTGTCGCCGCCGGTCTCGCCGACCGGGGCCGCGTTGACGTCGTCCAGCGCGTACTTCTTGGCGGCCTCGGCCGGCACGTGGGCCGGCACCGCGCCGCGCAGGGCGAGCTGACGCAGCGTCGCGACCGCCACCGACTCGGCGTCGACGTGGAAGTGCCGGCGCAGCGCGTGCCGGGTGTCCGACATGCCGAAGCCGTCGGTGCCGAGCGAGGTGTAGTCGCCGGGCACCCAGCGGGCGATCAGGTCCGGTACCGCGCGCATCCAGTCGCTGACCGCGACCTTCGGCCCGTCGGCGTCGGCCAGCTTCCGCTGGATGTACGGGACCCGCTGCTCGCCGCCCGGGTTGAGCAGATTGTGCTCCTCGCACTCCACCGCGTCCCGGCGCAGCTCGGTCCAGGAGGTCACCGACCAGACGTCGGCGGCCACCCCCCAGTCCTCGGCGAGCAGCTTCTGCGCCTTGAGCGCCCACTGCATGCCCGCGCCGGAGGCGAGGACGTTCGCCTTCGGCGCGTCGCCGTCCACCTTGGGCGCCGGCGAGTAGCGGTAGATGCCCTTGAGGATGCCCTCGACGTCCACGCCCTCCGGCTCGGCCGGCTGGAAGATCGGCTCGTTGTAGACGGTGAGGTAGTAGAAGATGTTCTCCTGCGCCTCGCCGTACATCCGGTGCAGGCCGTTCTCCACGATGTGCGAGATCTCGAACGCGAACGCCGGGTCGTAGGCGGCCACCGCCGGGTTGGTGGCGGCGAGCAGCAGCGAGTGGCCGTCCTCGTGCTGGAGGCCCTCACCGTTGAGCGTGGTCCGGCCGGCGGTCGCGCCGAGCAGGAAACCCCGCGCCATCTGGTCGGCCGCGGCCCAGAGCCCGTCGCCGGTGCGCTGGAACCCGAACATCGAGTAGAAGATGTAGAGCGGGATCATCGGCTCGTCGTGCGTGGCGTACGACGTGCCGGCCGCGGTGAACGAGGCGACCGAGCCGGCCTCGTTGATCCCCTCGTGCAGGATCTGGCCGGTGGTGGCCTCCTTGTAGGACAGGAACAGCTCCCGGTCCACCGAGGTGTACCGCTGGCCGTGCGGCGAGTAGATCTTCGCCGTCGGGAAGAGCGAGTCCATGCCGAAGGTGCGGGCCTCGTCCGGGATGATCGGCACCCAGCGCTTGCCGAACTCCTTGTCCTTCATCAGGTCCTTGAGCAGGCGGACGAAGGCCATGGTGGTGGCCACCTTCTGCTTGCCCGAGCCGCGCTTGACGTCGGAGAACCGCTCGGCGCCCGGGATCTGCAGCGTCTTACCGGTGGTCCGCCGGGTCGGCAGGTAGCCGCCGAGCTGCTTGCGCCGCTCGTGCAGATACTCGATCTCCTCGGACTTCTCGCCCGGGTGGAAGTACGGCGGGAGGTACGGGTTGTCCTCCAGCTGCTTGTCCGGGATGTCGAGGTAGAGCCGGTCGCGGAAGAGCTTGAGGTCCTCCAGCGTCAGCTTCTTCATCTGGTGGGTGGCGTTGCGGGCCTCGAAGTGCGAGCCCAGCGTCCAGCCCTTGATGGTCTTGGCCAGGATCACCGTCGGCTGGCCGGTGTGCTCCATCGCCGCCTTGTAGGCCGCGTAGAGCTTCCGGTAGTCGTGGCCACCCCGCTTGAGGTTCCAGATCTCGTCGTCGCTGAGGTGCTCGACCATCTTGCGGGTCCGCGGGTCGCGGCCGAAGAAGTGCTCCCGCACGTACGCCCCGGACTCCGCCTTGTAGGTCTGGTAGTCACCGTCGGGCGTGGTGTTCATCAGGTTGACCAGCGCGCCGTCGGTGTCCGCCGCGAGCAGCGGGTCCCACTCCCGGCCCCAGACCACCTTGATCACGTTCCAGCCGGCGCCCCGGAAGAAGGCCTCCAGCTCCTGCATGACCTTGCCGTTGCCGCGGACCGGGCCGTCCAGCCGCTGCAGGTTGCAGTTGATCACGAAGGTGAGGTTGTCCAGCTCCTCGCGGGCGGCCACGCCGATCGCGCCGAGCGACTCGACCTCGTCCATCTCGCCGTCGCCCAGGAAGGCCCAGACGTGCTGCTGGGAGGTGTCCTTGATGCCCCGGTGGTGCAGGTAGCGGTTGAACCGGGCCTGGTAGATCGCGTTCATCGGCCCGAGGCCCATCGAGACGGTGGGGAACTCCCAGAAGTCCGACATCAGCCGCGGGTGCGGGTATGACGGCAGCCCGCCGCGCGGGTGCGACAGCTCCTGCCGGAAGCCGTCGAGCTGGTCGGCGTTGAGCCGCCCCTCCAGGAAGGCCCGCGCGTACATGCCGGGGGAGGCGTGGCCCTGGTAGAAGATGTGGTCGCCGCCGCCCGGGTGGTCCTTGCCCCGGAAGAAGTGGTTGAAGCCCACCTCGTAGAGCGACGCGGAGCTGGCGAAGGTGGAGATGTGGCCGCCCACGCCGATCTCCGGGCGCTGCGCCCGGTGCACCAGCATGGCGGCGTTCCACCGGATGTACGCCCGGAGCCGCCGCTCGATGTGCTCGTCACCCGGGAACCACGGCTCGCGCTCCGGGGGGATGGAGTTGATGTAGTCGGTGGTGGTCAGGGACGGCACCCCGACCTGGCGCTCACGGGCCCGCTCCAGCAGGCGCAGCATGACGTACCGGGCGCGCTTGGTTCCGCGCTCGTCGATGACACCGTCAAGCGACTCGACCCATTCGCTGGTCTCTTCAGGGTCGATGTCCGGAAGCTGGCTCGGTAGACCAGCGGTGATCACCGGGCGCTTGCGTTCCGTAGCCACAGGCGTTCCCTCGGTTCTGTGTGGGATAGGTCTCTAGACGCCATCCTGCCCCCTGGTGGCGCTCGTCGTCACGTCTCCCTCCCCCAGACGCGACGCTGAACACAGGTACCCGTCAGTAACTTTGTGCGATCGCCGGGTGCGGTAGGCCGCCGGGGTACGACTGCGGGAGCGGTGCGACGCCGGGGGTGGCGGCGACTGTGGCGGTGGCGGGGGCGGTTCGTGTGCGGCTGCGGCAGAATGCGCCGTATGCGCAGCGAGGTGATCAGCGTCCAGACCGGGTCCCGGCCGACCGTCCGGGACATCACCAGCGAGGCCGAGCGGTTCGTCTCCGGCCAGGGCGACGGGCTGCTGCACGTCTTCGTGCCGCACGCCACCGCCGGGCTGGCGATCCTCGAGACCGGCTCCGGCTCGGACGACGACCTGCTGCGGGCGATCGACGACCTGCTGCCGGCCGACGACCGGTGGCGGCACCGGCATGGCTCGCCCGGCCACGGGCGGGACCACGTGCTACCCGCCTTCGTGCCGCCGTACGCGACCCTGCCGGTGCTCGGCGGCCGCCTCCAGCTCGGCACCTGGCAGTCGCTCTGCCTGGTCGACACCAACGGCGACAACCCCACCCGGAAGGTCCGCCTCTCCTTCCTCCCCGGCTGACCCAGGGCGGCTCAGGCGGTGGTGGGGGCTGGTGGCCACCCGTGAGGATTGGTCGGGCTGCCCGATAGTGGAGCTGCTCAACTATTGAGTGGCAAGTAGCATGTGAACCATGGCGCAACCCACCGTTCCCGCCGCCTTCGCCGCAGACGACCGTGCGGGCGTGGCCGGGGACACCGTGCGCCGGATCATGCACATCGCCGCCGCCCTGCGGCACCACCAGGACCAGGAGATCGCCGGCCTGGGGCTCACCCCGGCCGCCGCCCGCGCCCTGCACGAGCTCGACCCCGACCGCCCGCTGCCCGCCCGCGACCTGGCCGAGCAGCTGGGGTGCGACCGGTCGAACGTCACCGCCCTGGTCGACAAGCTGGAGCAGGCCGGGCTCGTGGAGCGGCGGGTCGACCCCGCCGACCGGCGGCAGAAGACGCTCGTGGTGACCGACGCCGGCCGGCAGGTACGCGACCGCGTGGGCCAGGTCATGTCGGACTCCCGACTCCTCGGCGGCCTCACCACCGGGGAGCTGGCCACCCTGCGTGAGCTGGTCTGGAAGGTCTCCGACGGCGGCTGCCCCGAGTCGTGCGGCGAGGAGTGAGCCCGGCCGGGCGGAACGTGTCCGGGTGGGCGACCCTGGCCTTCGTCGGTAATGCTGTCCGACGTGACCACCCCGCAAGATCTCGACGACCGGTTCCGGGCGGCCCTCGGCGAGCTGGGCGCCCCTGCCCAGCGGCATGACCTGGGCGAGCCGCTTCCCGACGGCGCGCCGCTGACCGGCGCGCAGGCGCTGGCGCTCTTCGACGCCCAGATCACCAGCCGGCTGCTGGACCTGGCCGGGAGATGGCTGCGCAGCTTCGGGGAGGGGTTCTACACGATCGGCTCGGCGGGCCACGAGGGCAACGCCGCGGTGGCCGCCGCCCTGCGGCCGACCGATCCCGCCCTGCTGCACTACCGCTCCGGCGCGTTCTACTGCCTGCGGGCCGCCCAGGCGGCCGGCGGTTTCCCGGCCGACCCCGGCCCGGACGCCGGCACCGAGGCGCCGGACGGGCCGGCCGGGGAGCGGGCCGACCACGGCGCGGACGGGGACGATGCCGGCCCGGTCGCCCGGATCCCCGAGCCGCGCGCCGCCGGGGACGACCCGGTGGACGACGCGCCCGGCCGGCCCGGCACCGAGGGCACGGAGCCGGGTGGCGGCGCCGTCCGTCCCGCGACCGAGGACGCCGGGCGCGAAGTGACGAGCCCGATCCGGTCCGGCGACGCGCCCGCCGACCCGGCCCGGCCGGCCCCGTCCGCGATGCCGCTCGAATCGGGCGGGGATGCGGTGCGCCTGCCGGCCGGCGCCGGCGTGGCGGTCGACACCGACGGGGAGGCGACCGCCGACGTGCCGCCCCTGCCCGCACCGGACCCCGACGACGCGTACGCGGAGGCGGCGCGGGACGTGCTGCGCGGCATGGTCGCCTCGGCGCGCGAGCCGATCGCCGGTGGCCGGCACAAGGTGTTCGGCCGGGCCGACCTGGCCGTCATCCCGACCACCTCCACCATCGCCTCGCACCTGCCCCGGGCGGTCGGCATGGGACTCGCCCTGGAGCGGCTGCGCCGGGTCGGCAACGGTCGGCGCGCCGAGGGCGAGAGCGCCCCCGCCGCACCCTGGCCGCCGGACGCCATCGTGGTCTGCTCGTTCGGCGACGCCTCGGTCAACCACGCCACCGCCACGGCCGCCTTCAACACCGCCGGCTGGTACGACCACACCGGCCTGCGGATCCCGGTCCTCTTCGTGTGCGAGGACAACGGCCTGGGGATCAGCGTCCGCTCGCCGCGGGGCTGGGTCGAGGCGACGCTGCGCGCCAAGCCGGGGATCCGCTACTTCGCCGCCGACGGGACCGACCCGGTGGAGGCGTACCGGGTGGCGGGGGAGGCGGCGGCCTGGGTGCGCCGGCACCGGCGCCCGGCCGTGCTGCACCTGACCACCGTGCGGCTGACGGGCCACGCCGGGGCGGACGCGGAGACCGCGTACCGGAGCCCGGCCGAGATCGCCGCGGACGCCGCGCGGGATCCGCTGCTGGCCACCGCGCGGCTGCTGGTGGCGGCGGGCTTCGCCAGCGGCGAGGAGCTGCTCGCCCGGTACGACGAGCGGGGCTGGCAGGTCCGCCGGATCGCCGAGGAGGTGCTCGACGAGCCGAAGCTCGCGTCCCCGGCCGAGGTGGTGGCCGAGCTGGCCCCGCGCCGGCCGGTGCGGATCTCCCGGGCGGTGGCCGACGCGGCGGCCCGGGCGGCCGGGCCCGGTACGGGCGCCCGGGCCGAGATGTTCGGGGGCAAGCTGCCCGAGCTGGCCGGGCCGCTCACCCTGGCGCAGAGCATCAACGCCGCGCTCGCCGACGGGATGCTTGACCACCCGGGGATGGCCGTCTTCGGCGAGGACGTCGCCGCCAAGGGCGGGGTGTACGGGGTGACGAAGGGGCTGCGGGACCGGTTCGGCGCGGCCCGGGTCTTCGACACGCTGCTCGACGAGACCTCGATCCTCGGGCTCGGCCTCGGGGCCGGGGTCGCCGGGATGCTGCCGGTGCCGGAGATCCAGTACCTGGCGTACCTGCACAACGCCGAGGACCAGCTGCGGGGCGAGGCCGCGACCATGCGGTTCTTCTCCCGGGGGGCGTTCCGCAACCCGATGGTGGTCCGGGTCGCCGGGCTGGCGTACCAGGAGGGGTTCGGGGGGCACTTCCACAACGACAACTCGGTGGCCGTGCTGCGGGACGTACCCGGGCTGGTGATCGCGGTGCCGGCGCGGCCGGACGACGCGGCGCCGATGCTTCGGACCTGCCTGGCCGCCGCGGCGGTGGACGGCGCCGTCAGCGTCTTCCTGGAGCCGATCGCGCTCTACCACACCCGCGACCTCTACGCCGAGGGCGACGGCGAGTGGCTGGCCGGGTACGCCGAGCCGGCGGCGTGGGCCGCCGGCCACGTCCCGGTCGGCCGGGCCCGGGTGTACGGGGTGGGCTCCGCCGAGGACGTCACGATCATCACCTTCGGCAACGGCGTCCGGATGTCGCTGCGCGCGGCGGCCACCCTGGCCGACGAGGGGATCGGCACCCGGGTGGTGGACCTGCGCTGGCTCGCCCCGCTCCCGGTGGCCGACATCATCCGGGAGGCCTCGGCCACCGGGCGGGTGCTGGTCGTCGACGAGACCCGCCGGTCGGGCGGGGTGGCCGAGGGGGTGATCGCCGCCCTGGTGGACGCCGGCTACGTCGGCGCGGCGCGACGGGTGGCCGGACTTGACTCGTTTGTACCATTAGGTCCGGCGGCGCGTCAGGTTCTGGTCTCCGAGGAAGCCATTACCGAGGGTGCCCGTACGCTGCTGGCACGGTAAATTCCGTTCCACCCGGTGCGCCACTTGCGCGGGAGGCCACAACTGTGTGGACTTGGCCGGACGGCGTCGGACGACGCCGCGAGCAGGGATGAGATGAGGAGGCACGCGACAGTGAGCGCGACCGCTGGTCAGGCCGCCGACGGGGTACGCAGCCTGGCGGACCGGTTCGGGATTGAGCCGGGGATGGTCGTCATGGAGATGGGGTACGACGAGGACGTCGACCAGGATCTCCGGGACGCCCTGACCGACCGCAGTGGAGATCTGGTCGACGAGGACACCGACGAGGTGGTCGACGCGGTTCTCGTCTGGTACCGCGACGGCGACGGCGACCTCTTCGAGCTCCTCGTCGACGCCCTCGGACCCCTGGCCGACGCCGGCGTGGTCTGGCTCCTGACGCCGAAGGCCGGCCGGGACGGTCACGTCGAGCCCAGCGAGGTCGCGGAGAGCGCGCAGACCGCCGGCCTCCAGCAGACCTCTACGATCAACGCGGGCCGCGACTGGAGCGGTGCCCGCCTCGTGCTCCGGCGCGGGTCGAAGAGCAAGAAGTAACCGGCCGGACCGCACCGGGCGGCCGCCGTCGCCGGGTGTGGCAGGCTGATCATCTCCAGACTCGACCCGAGGAGTACGCATGCCCATCGAGGTTGGCGCCGAGGCGCCGGACTTCGTGCTCAAGGACCAGAACAACCAGGAGGTCCGGCTCGCCGACTTCCGCGGCAAGCGCACCGTGCTGCTGGTGTTCTACCCGCTCGCCTTCACCGGCATCTGCCAGGGGGAGCTCTGCGAGGTGCGGGACAACCTCAACGAGTACGTCAACGACGACGTCCAGGTGCTGACCGTCAGCGTCGACTCGGTCTACGCCCACAAGATCTGGGCCGACCGGGAGGGCTACCAGTTCCCGCTGCTCGCCGACTTCTGGCCGCACGGCGCGGTGGCCCAGGCGTACGGGGTCTTCAACGACGTCGCGGGCATCGCCAACCGCGGCACGTTCGTCATCGACAAGGCCGGCGTGGTCCGGTTCGCCGAGATGAACATGCCCGGTGAGGCCCGGGACCAGCAGGGCTGGCGCAAGGCGCTGGCCGAGGCCGTCGCCGCCTGATCCACCCCAGGCACGCCGTTCGACCGGGTCGGAGGCCGGCAGGTAAGCTTGCCAACTCCGGCCCGCCGTACGGGCGTTCCGGGCGCGTAGCTCAGCGGGAGAGCACTCGCCTTACAAGCGAGGGGTCGCAGGTTCGAAACCTGCCGCGCCCACCACCAGCACAAGCGCTGGCCCGAAGACCGAATTCCTGGGCAATGACAGCAGCGGTGACAACAACCGGCCTCACGACAGCCGCCCGTCAAGCTTGCCGAGCGCCTGGCGCATGACGTCAAGGTTGGCATGCGAGTAGATCTTTAGAGTGATCTTCACGTCGGCGTGCCGCGCGACGGCCTGGACGACGTGCGGCGGGACGCCCAGCTCCATCAGCAACGACACGACGGTGTGCCGGCGGTCGTGCAGCCGTACATCGGAACAGCCGGCCGCCACCCGGAGAGCCGCGAAGTGACGATTCAGGTTGCGCGGCTCGATCGGGGTGCCGACCTCGGAGGGGAAGACCAGGCCGTGATCCTGCCAGGCCTCGGCCAACCGCTCGCGTTCCCGCCGCTGGCGCTCGGCCCGATCTGATTTTGTCGGGGCGGACGCCGCTGAGTGCGGGGTTTCGATCGGATTCGTGGGCGCTACCGCAGTTGGTCGCGGCGGCGGGTCAGGTTGGCGCTCTGGGCGGTGTTGCCGGCCAGCTCGATGGCTTTGTCGTAGGCCGCGCGCGACTGCTGACTGCGGCCCAGCCGGCGCAGCAGGTCGGCGCGGGTCGCGTGGTAGGCGTGATAGCCGGCCAGCTCGTCCTCAAGACGGTCGACGGCCGCCAGCGCCACCTCCGGTCCGTCGAGTTCGGCGACCGCGATGGCCCGGTTGAGGGCGACGATCGGCGAGGAGTCGAGGTGGACGAGTTGGTCGTAGAGGGCGACGACCTGCGACCAGTCGGTGTCGCGGATGTCGCGGGCGGAGGTGTGCACGGCGTTGATCGCGGCGAGGATCTGGTAGCGGCCCGGAGCCACCCCGGCGGCGGCAGCGGCGAGGCACTCGCGCACGAGCCGGTGACCCTCGGCGATCAGCGCCTTGTCCCAGGCCCCACGGGCCTGCTCGTCGAGGGTGACCAGCTCGCCGCTGGCCGAAACCCGAGCGGTGCGGCGGGCCTCGGTGAGCAGCATCAGCGCCAGCAGCCCGGCCACCTCGCCGTCCGCCGGCAGCAGAGCGCGGATCAGGCGGGTGAGCCGGATCGCCTCGGCGGTCAGGTCGTGACGTACGGGATCGGTGTCGGGGCCGGTCGCCAGGTAGCCCTCGTTGAAGACGAGGTACAGCACGGCGAGTACGCCGGAGACGCGTGCCGGGAGGTCCTCGGCGGCCGGCACGCGATAGGGGATCCCAGCCGCCTTGATCTTGGCCTTCGCGCGGGTGATCCGCTGCTCCAAGGTGGTCTCCCGCAGCAGGAAGGCGCGGGCGATCTCGGGCACGGTCAGCCCGCCGAGCATGCGCAGCGTCAGCGCCACGCGGGCTTCCGTCGCCAGCGCCGGGTGACAGCAGGTGAAGATCAGCCGCAGCCGGTCGTCGTCGATGGCGCCGAGAGGCTCGGGTGGGGTGTTGTCGTGCAGCATCTGAGCCTCCTTGTGCTTGTCGTCGCGCTTGTTCTCGCGCCGGATCCGGTCAATGGCCTTGCGGGTGGCGGTGGTGGTCAGCCACGCGCCGGGGTTGGGCGGCACGCCGTCGGCCGGCCACCGCTCCACGGCGGTCGCGAACGCCTCGGCCGCTGCCTCCTCGGCGATGTCGAGGTCACCGAAACGCCTGGTCAGCGAGGCGACCACCCGGGCCCACTCGTCGTGGTGGGCCCGGGTGACCGCCTCCTCGACGTCGCTCACTGGAACGGCCGCACCTCGATCTTCCGATCGCAGACCTTCGACGCCTCGGTGGCGAGCTTGAGCGCCACATCCAGATCGGGGACCTCCCACACCCAGACGCCGGCGAGGTACTCCTTCGACTCCACGAAAGGCCCGTCGCTGAACACCGCCTGCTCGCCCCGGTTGTCGATGACGGTGGCCGTGTCGGTGTCCGCGAGTCCGCCCGCGAAAACCCAGTAGCCCTCGGCGATCAGCCGTTCGTTGAACGCGCTGATGGCAGGCTGCCTGTCCGTGCTGCCGGGATTGCTCTTGTCATCGATCACGGAAACCAGGTACTGCATCTGAAGATCATCTCCTCTGGTGTCAAGACAGCATGGTTCGGCGGTCAGGGACTTCAGGCCGTTGCATACCGCGGGCGCCCGGCCGGCCGGTAGACCTGGATCGTCACGCCCTTCGAGTCGACCCGCGACTCGACCAGGTCGAGCGCAAGATCCGGACCGGTCTCCGGGAAAAGTCTCGCGCCCAGGCCGACGATCACCGGGATCACGATCAGAGTGATCTCGTCGACCAGATCGTTGGCCAGCAGCCACCGGGTCAGGGCGCCACTGCCGTGCACCTGCAGCTCACCCCCGGGCTTGGCCTTCAGCTCACTGATGGCCGCCGCGAGGTCACCGGGGAGAACGGTCGTGTCCTTCCAACGCGGCGCGGTGAGCGTGGTCGAGGCAACGTACTTGGGGGTCTCGTTCAAGGCCACGCCGATGGGATGTGCGCGCATCTGGTCGATCGATCCCCACGAGCCGGCGAACAACTCGTAGGTGCGCCGGCCGAACAGGAACGCCTCGGCCCGCTGGTAGGTCTGCGCGATGAACGCCCTGGTCCCGTCGTCGCCCTTCCCCAGGGCCCAGCCACCGCGCTCGAACCCATTCGGGTGCTCGTCGGTGGGGGCTCCGTTGTTCTGCATCACTCCATCAACGGAGATCTGGGTCATGGTCGTCAGCTTCATGATCGCGGTTCCTTGCCTTGGCGCCGCCCCTTGTGGGCGGCCTCACCCCTGCCACGAACACCACCGCCCCGATCCGACACCCCCTCCCGGACTTCTTGAAGAATTTTCCCCACGCCGGTCGGCCTGGTCGTCACTCTGCGTCACCGGATACCGGGTTGCCTGCTCGCGACACCTGCGGCACCCTTCCCCGCATGATTGAGACGCGTGTGCTCAGCGAGGGCGATTGGAAGATGTGGCGGGAGCTGCGGCTTGCTGCGCTGGCGGAGGCGGCGTACGCGTTCGGTTCTCAGCTGGCGGACTGGCAGGGCGAGGGCGACCGTGAGGAACGCTGGCGCGGTCGGCTGGCCATCCCCGGCTCGTACAACACCATGGCGATGCTCGACGGGCAGCCGGTCGGGATGGCCAGCGGGGTGCCGACCGATCAGGACGGCGTCGTCGAGCTGATCTCAATGTACGTGGCCCCGCTGGGACGTGGCCGGGGTGTGGGCGACCACCTCGTGCGTGCGGTCGAGCAGTGGGCTCGACTGGTGGGCGCGGAGACGCTGCGCCTGGCCGTGGTGGAGGGCAACCAGAACGCCTGGGCGCTCTACCAGCGGAACGGCTTTCGTGACACGGGTGAGCTCGGCGACCTCATGCCCGACGGCGTACGTCGGGAGCACATCCTGACCAAGAGTCTCGGGGCTTAGCGGTCGGCCGTCGATTGGGGGTCTTCGACCAGCTTCACAGTCGGTAGCCAGCGAGTCGGGGATCGTGTAACGCATCTGTGAGGCTCGCGGTGGTGGTCCTGGGTGGGCTGCTGCCAGGATCGGTGCCGGTGGTCGGGGCTGACTCCTAACGCATCTGGCCGTCTACGGACGTGCCCTGCGCTTGACCTGTCGTCTCTGACCGCCGGCACCGGCGTGGCTCACCGTCTGGCCTGATCAGAAGCTTGCCCGCCATGCGGCGTGGCTCATCACAGATGTGCCGTAGGTGTCTCCACCCAGGCCGGTGCCAACGTCAACCACCGCCCCTGGGAAGGAGCAACGGTGTAATGCCCATGCTTGCAGAATCGGTCGACGCCGTCATCGGCGTGGACACCCACACCGACACGCACACCGCATGCCTGCTCGACGGTGCTGGCCGGGAGATCGCGACCGTCACCGTCGAGGCGAGCCCGGACGGCTATAGCAAGGTGATCGCCTGGGCCGTCCAGCAGGCGCCTGGCCCCCGGTTGACCTGGGCGGTGGAAGGCTGCCGCTCGCACGGAGCCGGCCTGCTGCGGGCGCTGCTGGCCGCAGGACAGCAGGTCGTCGAAGCCGGTCGCCCGCAACGCGTGGGGCGTCGACCAGGTGGCAAGTCTGATCCGTCCGATGCCCGTCTGGCCGCCCGCACCGCCCTGGCCGCGGGACATCACGCTCAGCCGCGTAGCGACGGCGACCGGGAAGCGTTACGCATCCTGCTCGTGGCCCGCGAGCACGCCAACGCGACCCGCACCGCCGCGATCAACGTGTTCAAGGCACTGCTGTTGACCGCACCCGACCAGCTGCGCGAGCCGCTACGCCGACAGTCAACGCCGCGGCAGACAGCCGCCTGCGCCCTGCTGCGGGTCCACGCCCGCCACACCCCCGCCGAGCGGGTCCTGCGGCAGACCCTACGCAGCCTGGCCCAACGCATTCGTCAGCTGGACAAAGAGATCCGCGCCAACGAACGCCAACTCCACCACCTGGTCGACATCGTCATGCCCGCGTTGCTGGCCGAACCCGGCGTCGGCCCGGTCAGCGCCGCACACCTCATCACCGCCTGGTCCCACCCCGGCCGATGCCGCTCCGAGGCCGCCTTCGCCGCCCTCGCCGGCGTCAGCCCACTGCAGGCATCCTCCGGCCGCATCACCCGCCACCGGCTCAACCGCTTCGGCGACCGCCAGCTCAACCGAGCCCTACACACCATCGTCAACTGGCGCATGATCCACGGCCACGAACCCACCCAGCACTACCTCACCCGCCGACGCGCCCAACAGAAATCCGACGCCGAAATCCGCCGCTGCCTCAAGCGCTACACCGCCCGACACATGTTCCGCCTCATGGAAACCGCCAGGAGGACTTGACGAGCCATAGAAGCGTCAAGCGGAGTCAACCTGGGCGCGTTCAAGCGGTCAGCGCAAGGAGCTCGGCGAGTCGCTCTGATGGTTTCATGTCACCGACCGGCTGCCCCGGGGATCCCCGAGGAACCATGACCTCGTCGGTCCGGAAGGCGACGCGCTTCGGGAAATGGCCCGCTCGGTGCGGCAGAATGGCGCTCGTGGCCGTCGGGCTCGTGCAGCCTCACAGCCGGGATCTGAGCACGTCGACCTCGCAGCCTGGCGAGAACGGGTCGAAGCCGTGCTCGACCAGCCAGCGGATGACCACCAAGCTCCGCCAGGACCACCAGCCGCGGATCACGTCGAGGTCGACGTCGGTGCCGTAACCGGCGACGACGTCGCCGAGCTGCTCCCCGTGTCCCAGCGTCATGATGGCGAGATCGAACAGGGCGTCGCCCTGGGCCGCCTCGGACCAGTCGATCACGCCCGTGATCTGGTCACCGTCGACGAACACGTGGTCGACCTGCAGATCGCCGTGCGTGAACACCGGTGTCCACGGTCGGAGCGCGGCTTCGGCAACCCGGCGATTGCGCGTGACCAGGTCGGTGGGAAGGACGCCGTTCGTGACGAGCCACTCGCATTCGCCGTCGAGGCGCATTGCGATGTCGTCGAGGCTCTTACCGGGCCATGGCGGCAGCGGCGCGTCGTGCAGCATCCGTGCGGCGGCACCCGCCGCGGCCCACGCCGCCGACGACGCGGTCGACGGCTCGCCGAGGCGGCCGAGTGCCGTCCCTGGGAGGGCGGCGAGCGCGAGCACGGGCGGCTTCCGCCACAGGACCTCCGGAGTCGGGATCGGCGCCATGGCCATCGCCTCGACCTCGACGTCGGTGCGCGTCTGATCAGCGTCGATCTTCAGGAACACGTCGCCGACGCGCAGGGTCGCGCGCTCGTTATGAGCAACGACGACCTCGACCTCCTCCACGTCGGCCATTGTTGCGGGGATGACCACCGACGTCGCCGGGTTATTGCGGGCGACTGCGCGGTTGACCGCCGTCGGCCCGGGCGCAGCAGGTGGCGCATCGTTACGTCCTACTCATCCGGTTCCCAGGCTATGAGCAGGTCGAAGAGACGTCGGTCGCCGCCGAGCTTCAGGGAGTCCAGCGGAATACGGCCGTGAAAGGCCAGGACCAGCTCACTGGCCGCGCCTCGGGCGGCGGCGTCGGCCGCGTCCGGTCCACGCCGGCAGCGGTGGCGGGCATTGTGCCGGGGGTGGGCAGGCGGGCGGCCCGTGCGCCGGCGGCGGAGAGCCAGTTGCGCCAGGAGCGGCCCTCGGTGGCGTGGTAATCGACGGCAGCGGGCTCGTGCGGCCAGGCGGCCGTCGTTGTGCAGCAGGTGGACAGGAACTCCTCGACACCGTCGAGCGCCACCTCGTCCGGCAGCGGTTGCGGGGCGCCCAGGGTTACCTGAGCGTTGTAGGTGTGCACCGTGATCTCCTGGGGCTGGTGTCGGGCGACGGCACCGCAGGTCTGCGGCGACTGCGACGTGCCCCACCACGTCCAGCAACCGCGATCCGACCCGGCCTCCCGCAGTGCGTCCAGTAGCTGCCGCGTCGATGCGGCCAACCAGGCCAGCAGGGCCTTGCGCTCCCGAGGCGCAGCCGGGCCCTCCGATGCGGACTTGGCCGAGGCGGTGGGCCCTGCGGCGACGGTGGCGGCCCAGGAGCGGCGCCCCTCGCCCAGGTGCTGCACCAGATCGAACAGGGTCCACTCGGGGCAGGTCGGCACCTGTACGTCGAGGCTGGGCGCGGAGGCGACCGCGGCGCGGAAGGCGGTCGACCGTTCGTCGATCAGCCGCAGCAGATCGGGGAACTCCAGAGTCTTTTCCACTCCGGCGATCTATCACCGTGCTCCGGCAACCGGACAGCGAATTTCGCAGCTGACGCGGCGGGCGCACCGCCGGGCCGTCGGGCTTGGGGCGCACACGGGGCACAAGACAGTGTGAAACCTCGGCAACCAGCGACCAATGACGTGAGCTCAGGACGGGACGTGGCCAGGATGCCGGCCAGGCTGCCGCAGGTCACGGGAGGGCGGATCCAGGTTCCGCTTCAACCCCCGATTCCCGCAGCTCAATCAGAGCAGGGGGTGAACCGGCTCGACCATCCCTCGTCAGGCATCCCATCGAGGGCCAGCAGCTCGAACCCGTTGCTGTCGTGGCTGATGAGCAGCGCGTCGCTGAATCTGTAGCGCTGTGGGGATTCATGATCGCGAGCAGCTGTGGCCTTGCGTTCCCCGAAGTCAAGTCGCACCCATCGGTCGTCGTCGTCGTGGTCGTCGTCGTCCTCGTATTCACTGAGCAGCCACGTGCCCTGCGCGGAAGCGGGCCGGCGGCCGTCGAAGTAGGTGCGCCAGATGTACTGGTCGCTCCACGTGTCCCGTAGGTCCTGTAGGAGGTGCGAGAGGTAGGCGTCCGAGATCGGGTCCAGCCGTGACGACCCGTCCTGGCGCAGGTCGATCCGGTCGCCGGAGGATCCGCACCAGGTTCCCGTTAAGTCAGCGTTCGTGGGCAGTGGTGTCGGGGCCGAGGACGCACAGCCAACCGCAGGGGTCAGGAGGAACGCCAGCATGGCCGTCACAGCAACGGCTCTGATCCGCACGCCGGCCACTCTAGGACCTTCCACCACCGCGCGGCTTAGGCATGCCCGACGCGTGCCCGATGCAGCGGTCAACACCGGCCAACCGCGGCAAGCGGCGCAACCTCAACCTGACGGCTCCGCCGCTCGCGACTGCATCATCGCCGACGAGAGTGCGGTTGCGGCGCTGACCACGTGGTGAGCCCTTGTCGTCAACAACTGGCAGCCGCGTGCCGGCGGAATTCCTCCCGGGTCATGGCTTGGGGCTGCGCGAACGGCTTCGGCACCGCCCACACCTCGCCGTCGGAGAGCGAGCGCAGGTCGCCGAGTGTGAACTCGACGCTGGCATCGTTGGCGGCGGGCGGGCTCGTGGTGTCTGCCCGGGCGCGGTATGTGCGATCCACCGCGAAGGCCGTCAGCAGGCTGTCCGGGTTCGTCTGCAGTATCCAGCCCGGCGGGGTCTCCAGGAGCCGAACCTCGGTGATCGGGTGGTCGCCGCGAGTGTCAGTGTCAGCGACGTCCCACACGTTTCCGAACGAAGGGCTGGTGCCAGAGCCGGACGCGGTCATGCTCTCAACTACCGAAACCCCGTATACGCGGCTTCCATGGCACGGGTGGAAGACGGCCATTGGGTGGCCATCGCCAAGGAAGATGGCAGTGATCGAAATATGGCCGGGCGTGCATCCGGTGGCGACCAGGCAGAAGAGCAGGATCACCGCACAGGCCAATGCCTTGCCCGCGGGCACCGTTGCCCGCGAGCTACGTACCACTACCGAACATGCTGCCGACCTCATAACCCCATCGTGGCTGGCATAGATGGATCGGAGGCTCCGGTGGCATAACGATCCAAGGTCGAGACACGCCGCAGACGTCCTTTGAGGAGCCCGTCGCACGCGAGCCCCGGCGGCTCGGCAACGTCACTCCTGTCGCCAGCCGCGGCGCTCTTCGCGACCATGGGCGTTGACCATCGTGTGGGGCGCTGGCCAGACGTGCATGGAGACAGCCGCCTCGAAGCGGCGGCGGTCGAAGATGTCGGCGACCCGCTGCGGTAGTGGCAGAGACTGGCCTTCGACCGTGTAGCCGAAGCGCCATCCCTGGGACCTCACGAGGTCGATCACGCGCCACGACCCCACGACCCCACGACTGATTCCACCAGGCCCGCGCACCTCCACCGCCAGCACTCTGATCGAACGCACGTTCGGCCGGACGGCTGCCAGCCCCGCATGCTTAACGGAGCCGCCCGTCACATTTACGACAATGCATCTAGGGATTGCTTCCGGTTCCGGGCCTAGCGGGCGGGTCAGTCAGTTCGTTGCGGATCGCATAGAGGAGGCGGCCATATTCGGCCTCCGTGCCGATCGCTGCCCGACGTTCGGGGTGCGTCACGTAGTGCCGGATGGCATCCGCGATGAACCAGGCGGCGACATTGTCGATGCTCAGCAGTTGGTGGCCCAGCACGAGGCCGCGACGCCGCACCAGCTCGGGCCGTGCGTACGTCAGAGCAATGGTGTTGGCACGGGCTGCAGACCGAAGCGGATGATCAGGTGCCAATGCGTCCCAGGGCACGCTTACCGATCCGGTCAGCTCCCGCCACCGCAGTCCCTCAGGGCGGAGGTGGACACCCAGACCACGCCAGGCTCGAGCCAGGAGCACGCCAGCCCCAACTATCCAGACCACCACAACGGCGTCCCAAAGCGGTATGTCGTGCGACTTGACCGAGCCGACCAGCGAGCCAGCCTCCCCCGAAGCCCCAACGGTCAACGCGAGGGGGATGAGAAGTGCATGGGAGCTAGGCGGCGCGCTAAAGGACGGCTCTGTCGGCCGCACGATGAAGACCGCCGGTCGCTCCGCCAGGATAGCGACAGCCAGCAGCACCAGCGACATTACGACGGCAGCCAGGAACCCAAAGGACGACAAGTCATCGAGGGCTCCATCGCCCGGGGACACAAACCATTGCCCTATCGGATAGCCAGCAGACGCGGCCAGGGCAACCGCGAGGGCGAGCCGACGGCACAGGGTCATGGCGGCGAGGGGCACATACCGGCCAGAGTACGGGTGCTTGACTACAAGGTCGCCAGTCCCAGTCGGCCGATCACGTCAAGCGTTTGGTGGGACGCGAGTGTCAAGCATGTCCCGTGACGCTTGATGGTTGAGCCGCCGTGTCAACCCTCGTGCCCGCAACGTGGCATCGAGCTTGGAGTTGCCCCGTTCGATAAGCCACCACGGGCCCGTACTCAAGACCAGGCAACACAGCGTAATCAGGCGCCACGCCGCCGCACGCCGCGTCCATCGACCTTGCCTCGGCACCCCCGCGGAAGCCCATCAGTCAAGGTTTCGCCCCGCAAGGCCGTCACACGATCGGTCATCAGGGGGGACGGTGCACCGATCGCTCGCCGTTCGCTCGTACGTGTCTCGAGCTACCGGGAGCCGGCAGCGTCGAGCGCTGCGGAGATGGGCTCGAGGTCCCCGATGAGCTGGTCGAGCTCGCTCGGCTCCAGGTTGTCGTACGCGGATGCGGCGAGGTCGTCGGTGAGCGACTCGATCCGCTCCTTGGTCTCCCGACCGTCGTCACTGAGCCAGCCCGAGGCGTCGATGAGGCCGCGGGCACGCATCCCGTCCACCACCGCCGCCAGCCGGGCCGCGGGGAGGTGGTGGACCCTGCCGAACTTCTCCGCGGGGATCCCCTGAGAGAGCGCATGAAGCACATGGGCCTCCGTCCCGCCGATGCCCGCGGCGACCAGGGCGGCGATGTGACCGTCCCCGCGGTGCTCACGGAGCAGGGTGGCCGCGTGCCAGAGCCGGGCCACGGGCTCCTCGGGTACGGGGAGCGCTCGGAGTCCGGCGTACATGATCCGTCCCTCCGTCGGGGCGCTGGTCGCCGCACTGGTGGCGAGGTCGGCGGCACGCGCGAGAGCGGGGGCATCGGCGAGATCGCCGAGGATCCGCCTCAGCGCCGCGACGCTGCCCTGCTCGCGAGCGGCGAGCGCCGTCTCGGGAGTGGCCGTGTCCCAGACGCGGGGGATGTGGCGGGCGACCTCGCGGTCGGCGAAGTTGTAGAAGATCGCATGGACCACCTCGGCCGGGACCCGGCCCAGCGGTGCGGCTCGTCCGGCGAAGTAGCCGTCCCAATAGTTCCGGTGGCCGAGCGCCATGAGCGCATCGGTCGGCTCGTCGGCGAAGTAGGTGACCAGGTGGATCGGCTCCACGAGCCGGTACAGGCGGCGGGCGGTGGGCTCCATGGCCGCGACGATAGCGGCCCAGGATGGCGAGGCGGGACGCTCACCGACCGGGACTCGGAAGAGCCGCGAAGGTCTGTCCCGAGATCCAGGAAGATCACTATCGGTCACCGGCCCCGCAAATGATCCGCTGCGGTCAGGCGCGCTCGGACAGGACCGCTCCCACCGCCCGCTGGGCGACGGCGTACATCGTCGGGTTGGTCTCCCGGTAGTAGGTCAGAGCGCTGATGAAGGTCAGCGCCCAACCCTTGCCGCGCGCCCACGTCGCGTCATCGAACCCGGCCGTCTCGCGGAACACGTCGCGCGAGTCGGAGTCGAGGAGTGTCCACGCCGCCATCGCATCGCAGGCGGGGTCGCCGACGCCCGCCGCGCCGAAGTCGATCAAGCCGCACAGGCGGCCGTCCTTGACAAGCACGTTGCCCGCCAGCAGGTCACCGTGGCTCCAGACGGGTGGACCGTCCCAGGCCGGCGCAGCCAGCGCCGCCTCCCAAATGGAGATGACCGCGTCGATGTCGACCATGCCACGGGCGGCCTCGGTCCACTCCCGCAGGTATTCGTCACGGCCGCTCAGCGGACCGCTGCGGTACCCGGCGCGGGCGCCGGTGGTGTCCGCCCGCCGCAGGCCGGCCACCAACTCCCCGAGGTCGGCGGCGAACCGTCGCGGATCCGTGTTGCCCCCGGTCGGGTGTTCGCCGTCGACCCAGCGGTAGACCGCCCAGGACCACGGATACCCTTCGGCCGGCCGGCCGACGGCGCACGGCTGCGGCACCGCCACCGGCAGGTGCCTCGCGAGGACAGGCAGCCACTCGTGCTCGAACTCGACCTGGTCGACCGAGTCTTCGATGCGTGGCAGCCGGACCGCGAGGTCGTCGCCGAGCCGGTAGATCGCGTTGACCGTACCGCCGGAGGGCACCGGCGTGACCGGCCGGCCCGCCCACTGTGGGAACTGCCCGGCGACCAGCCGTTGGACCAGGGCGCTGTTCGTGCGCACCTCGTCCGGGTGTAGCTGCCCAACAGACATTCCGGCCCTCCTCCGGTCGCGGATGTTCGTGCAGGCTAGCGGGACGGGTCACCGATGTCCCGCGACTTGTCTGTCGCCCGGGCTCTGAGACCCGACAGCCGGCTGCCGGCTGCCGGGCGATGTCGGGCTCTCGCCTGATGTCTGACGGAACGGCCGCGCCGTCTCAGAAGCGCGACGGTGGTCAGGAGATGCCGCCGTCGCTGTGCAGGAGCTGGCCGTTGATCCAGCCCCCGTCGGGTGAGCACAGGAACGCGACGAGGTTCGCGCAGTCCTGCGGGCGGCCGAGGCGACCGAGCGGCGTGGAGCGTAGGACGGCAGCCTTGATCTCTGCCGTCATCCAGCCGGTATCCGTTGGACCCGGATCGATGGCGTTGGCGGTCACGCCGAGGTGGGCCAGTTCTTGGGCAGCGGCCAGGGTGATCCGATCGAGAGCGCCTTTGCTGGCTCCGTACGGAAGGTTGCCGACGATGGCGTCACTGGTCAGGCTGACGATGCGTCCGGTGCCATGCGTCCCGTGGAACCGTTGGGCGTACTCGCGGATCAGGAGCCAGCTCGCCCGGGCGTTGACCGCGAAGTGACGGTCGAAACTCTCGATGCTGGTGTCGAGCAGGCCCGAGTTGACGCTCTCGCAGTGGGCGAGGACGAGCGCGCTGACCGAGCCCAGCTCCCGCTCCACGGTCTCGAAGATGGCAGCCGTGGCGTGCGGATCGCTGAGGTCGGCCTCGGTCGCGGCAGTTCGTGCCCCGTGGTCGGCGGCTTGGTCGCCGAGTTGCGTCACGGCCTCGGGATCGGCTCCCCAGGGCATCCGCTCGTCGTACGGGGTCCAGTAGGTGAATCCGACATCCCAGCCGGTCTGAGCCAGCTTCAGCACCACGGACGCAGCGATGCCGGCGCTGCGGCCGGCACCGGTCACCAGGGCGACGGGTCGATGTCGTTGATCCGTGCCAGCCACAAGCGCCATCCGCGGTCGCACCCCCTTGACCCACCATCCTTGCTGCCCACCCCAGGGCCGTCACCGGAATTACCGGCCACCCGTGGATCAAAGACGTACGGGAACATCGGCAAATCGGAAGGAAGGGCTGTTGGGCGTCGGCGCGTAGGACAACCCGCCGGTGTCGGTGAAGTTCGTGGAGCCGAGCAAGCGCTGACTGAGCCGAGGTCGTGCCATTCAGGTGCACCCGGATGCCGTCGAAGCGTAACCACGCGTCGGCGCTGACCGGGTCGATGCCCAAGCCGTCCGAGTCACCCGTCAGCGTGGCGCAGGCATGAATCCACAGATCCCGCTGCTCCACGATTTCCAGGTCGATGAGGTCGTACTGGTGATGTTCGAAGAAGTAGACGCTGGCCTCGGCAGGTTCGCCGGCGCTCCGAACCGCTTGGCCTGCCATGCCGCGCCAACTGGACACGGGGATGGGCAACCACTCGATGTCCAGGAAGATCGGGCTGGTCCCGTGGTCCCGGGTCACCTCCGTGAAGGGAAAGCGGAAGCTGCAGGTCAAGGCTGGCGGCAGCCCGATCCTCGGGTTGTCGAACAGCAGCCCGCCCCACGTTCCCCCTTCGTCCGGGAGAAGCTCTCGGACGTCCAGGGCATCCTCGTCGTCAGCCTCCCTGATCACGGCGGGAGTCTCCCACATAGCTCTGCACGGACGCCGCGGGCCTGGAATCATCTGTCGTCACCTGAGGATTCCGCCGCTGCCCGCGACGCCAGGTCCAGACAGGAGCGGTACGCGGCAGACCGTCACGGCGACCAGGACTACGTACGGCGGCGCCATCAGTCCAACGGCGGCGCGCCGTGAACAGCGGAAACCGGGGTCGCGAACGGGGACGGACACTGCCGGACGAAGCGCCTTCAGGCCGGCCGCGGTCCGGCCGGCGGCCGTCGTAGCTCGTACGGGAACGGCCAGTTGCGCAGCAGGAGTTCCGCAAGCGCCACCGCCTCGTGCGGATCGGTCGTCTCCTGCACAATCGTCGCCCGTTCCAGGTGGCTGAATACCTGTCCCCACCAGACCAGGTATCGGGCTGGACCCGCGGCGACGCCGATGCTCACGGGTGGCGGCAGGTTGTTGCAGAGCGGTCCGTCGAACCGGAGCAGGAACATGCTGATGTACGGCGGGAACCGGGCCAGCGAGCTGCCTGCGGCCGCCCGCACCAACGGACCCATGATCGCCGGGTAGTGCGGGTGGTGCACTCGGGCGAGGGCGTCGTCTCGCTCGGCCCGGGAGAGCAGCGCCGCCCACTCATCGGCGTGGTGATCCCATGCGGCTGGCTCCACGTCGCCAATCTAGGCCGACCGATCCGCCTCGGGCGAGCGTCCCTGGCAGCCGGCACCAGCGGCGACCTGACCTCAGGTCGTGCAGCCGGCGTCAGGGCAGCCGCAGTCGCTGTGCCGGTGGCGGTATTGCTGTCGGTCGCTGAGCACCCGTAGCTCCCGGTCCGTTGCTGGTCGTCCGCGACCGGGTGGGTCAGCGGTAGCAGTGCCAGGCGTACGCGTCGTTCGGGTTCGACGTGCTGGCGTAGGCGCCCGAATCGTTGGTGTCCCGGTAGGCGGGTCACGGACCGGACGCCGCGCGCCCGGGGCGAGGAGTGCCTGGCGGCCGGTCCGGACTGCGGGGGGAGACGAGCGCGCACTACCGTCCGATCATGACGCGGTTGTTCGGCCACCCCGGGTACGCGCGATTCTGGACGGCCGACACGGTCTCCACGTTCGGGACCTACCTGACGACCGTCGCGTTGCCGATCCTGGCGATCGTCGCACTGGACGCCAGCGACACCGAGGTGGGCCTGGTCAACGGCGCGCGCTGGACGCCGTACCTGCTCTTCGGCCTGCTGGCCGGGGTGATCGCCGACCGCTACCGACGGCGGCCGATCCTCGTCGCCACCGACCTGGCCCGCGCGGCGCTGCTGGCCCTCATCGCGGTGCTCGCGCTGCTCGGCACGCTGGGCATGCCCCTGCTGCTGGTCCTGGTCGCCGCGTTCGGCGCGCTGTCGCTGCTCTACGAGGCCGCCCACCAGTCCTACCTGCCCCGGCTCGTCCCGCCCGCCGCCCTGACCCGGGCGAACGCGCGGATGGAGCAGAGCGCCTCGCTGGCGCAGACCACCGGTCCGTTTCTCGGCGGGGCGGTCGTGGCGGCGGCCGGCGCCCCCGTGGCGATGCTGGTCGACGCGGGGTCATATCTGGCCTCCGGGCTGTTGCTGGCGACGATCCGCCGGCCGGAGCCGGCGCCGACGCCGGAGCGCCGCCACCTCGGGCGGGAGCTGCGGGAGGGACTGTCCTGGGTCTACCGGCACCGGGTGCTGGCGCCGTACGCGCTCACCCTGCACGCCCGCTTCCTCTTCGCCAGCATGGCCTCCACCGCGTTCACGCTCCTCGTCGTACGCGGACTCGACCCGCGGCTGCCGGCGGAGCGGGCGGCGGTGGGGCTCGGGCTGGTGCTGGCCCTCGGCGGCGTCGGCGCGGTCGTCGGCAACGGGCTGTCCCACCGCGTGGGTCGGTGGGGCGCCGGGCGGGCGATCCTGCTGGAGCGGGTGGTCGAGCCGCTGGGCTGGGCCCTCGCCGCGCTCGCCGGGACCGGCACCGCCGGCTGGGTCATGGTCGGCGCGGCGCAGTTCGTCATCTGGCTCGCGCTGGGAATCAGCGGGCCCAACGAGATGGGCTATCGGCAGGCCGTCACGCCGGACCGCCTGCAGGGCCGGATGAACGCCACCATCCGGTCGCTGAACTGGGGCATGCTGACCGTCGGCGCGCCGGTCGGCGGCCTCCTCGCCGCGCACCTGGGGCACCGGCCGGCGATCGGGGTCGCGGTCGCCGGCATGGCGGTCGCCGCCGCGATCGCCGTCCGCTCTCCGCTGCGGGACGCCCGTCATCCCGGGGTCGACCCGACGCCGGGCGTCGACCCGACGCCGACCGCGGAGCCGGTCGCCGGGCCGTGACGCGATGATCGGCTGCGGCGGATGGGCAGTCGTCCGGAGTGACCTTGGCCACCCTCGCCGAGGGTGAGGCGTAGGGGCAGGTCATCTGCCGTTGGCCGGTGGTTAAAGTGGGCGTGCGAAGTCGCTCCCCGGACCGGGGTGCGACTTCGTAGTGCTTCACGGGATCCGTGGAGCCCAGCCGTCCCGACGTTCTCCGGGCCAACCGAATCGGGACGACTGCACCCCCACCGCCCGGCCGGCGCGTCCGGCGGGCCAACCCGGAACGGAGTAAGCCACGCCATGAGCGTGACTACGCAGGATCCTGCTGCCCCGGTCGAGCCGGCGGAACCCGCCGAAGGCGGCCGCCTCGACCGCTTCTTCGAGATCACCCGACGGGGCTCGTCGGTCAAGCGCGAGGTGCTCGCCGGCCTCACCACCTTCGCGACGATGGCCTACATCGTCGTGCTCAACCCGCTGATCATCGGCACCGCACCGGACAAGGACGGCAACCTGCTCGGCATCGCGCCGGTCGCCGGGGTCACCGCCCTCGTCGCCGCGGTCATGACGATCATGATGGGCATCGTCGGCCGGGTGCCGTTCGCCGTGGCGACCGGCCTGGGCCTGAACGCCTTCGTCGCGTACGCGGTCGCCTCCCAGATGACCTGGGCCGAGGCGATGGGCCTGGTGGTGATCGAAGGTCTGATCATCACCGTGCTGGTGCTGACCGGCTTCCGGAAGGCCGTCTTCCGGGCCATCCCCGCCGAGCTGAAGGCCGCCATCGCGGCCGGTATCGGCCTGTTCATCGCGCTGATCGGCTTCGTCGACGGCGGCCTGGTCCGGCGGATTCCCGACGCGGCCGGCACCACCGTCCCGGTGCAGCTCGGCGGCGACGGCACGCTGCGCGGCTGGACCACGGTCGTCTTCCTGGTCGGCCTGCTGGTCACCGGCATCCTGGTCGCCAAGAAGGTGAAGGCCGGCGTGCTGATCGGCATCGTCGCCACCACGGTCGTCGCGGTGATCGTCAACGCGGTCGCCAAGCCCGGCCCGGCGTTCGTCGACGGCAAGCCCAACCCGGAGGGGTGGCGGCTCAACGTCCCGACCCTGCCGGACCCGCTGGTCAAGGCGCCCGACCTGCACCTGCTCGGCAACGTGTCGTTCAGCGCGTTCGCGCACGTCGGCGTGATGACCGCGCTGCTGCTGGTCTTCACCCTGGTGCTCGCCGACTTCTTCGACGTGATGGGCACCACCGTCGGCCTGGCCAAGCAGGCCAACCTGGCCACCGAGGACGGCACCGACATGCCCCGCCTGGGCAAGGTGCTCTTCGTCGACGGTGTCGCCGCGGTCGCCGGCGGCGCCGGCAGCGCCTCCTCGGCCACCACGTACGTGGAGTCGTCCTCGGGCATCGCGGACGGTGGGCGTACCGGTCTGACCAGCGTGGTCACCGGCCTGCTCTTCCTCGGCGCGCTGCTGCTCACCCCGCTGGTGTCGCTGGTGCCGAGCGAGGCCGCCGGCCCGGCCCTCGTGGTCGTCGGCGCGCTGATGATCCGCCAGGTCAAGGACATCGACTTCACCGACGTGGGCGTCGCCGTTCCGGCGTTCCTGACCATGACCCTCATGCCGTTCACCTACTCGATCACCAACGGCATCGGCGCCGGCTTCGTCAGCTGGGTGGCGATCCGGGTCGCGCAGGGCAAGGCCCGACAGATCCACCCGCTGCTGTGGGCCGTCGCCGTCGCGTTCGTGATCTACTTCGGCATCAACCTGGTCAAGGCCGTCACCGGCGTCGGCTGACCGGTCGTCCGTCGCGCCCCCGCTGCCGCCCGGCCCGAGGCAGCGGGGGCGCGGCGTATCCGGATCATGGGCTAGAGTGCCTTCGCGCGGACACGCGACCGTCGTGGGCGCAGGGGAGCTGAGGCCATGGACCGCCATGAGCTTCCTCCACCATGCCGTTTTCCGGGTCGCGCTTCCTGACTGACTCACCGCGACCCGGGTCGCTCCACGACCTTGGAGAATCGCGTTGTCGTCAATTGACCTGATCACCGACCGCCTCGTACTGCGTCCCTGGCCGGCCGAGGAGGCCGCCGCCGTCGTCGCCGGTGAGCGGCGCCCGCACTGGGCCGCGGACTTTCCCGCCGCCGGCGACCGGCTGATCGCCGGCTTGCTCACCCGGAAGCCGGAACAGCCCCACGGCCACCGCCTGATGATCGAGCGGGAGACCGGCCTGACCGTCGGCGCCATCGGCCTTAAGTTGCCGCTCGTCGACGGTTCGGTCGAGTTTGGCTACGGCGTCGTCCCGTCCCGGCGCTGCCGGGGCTACACCACCGAGGCCGCCCGGGCCCTCGTGGCCCACGCCCGCACCCTCCCCGGGGTGGTGCGGGTGTATGCCACCGTGGACCCGGCCAACGTGCCGTCGGTCCGGGTGCTGGAGAAGGCCGGCCTGCGCCCGGACGGCGTCGTCGACAGCGACGAAGGGCCGCTGCACCGGTACGTCGCCGAATAACAACCGCACCCGCAGGGTCGGTCCTGCGTCCCGGCGGTGGGGCGACCCGCCGCCGGGACGGCCCTCGTTGTACGGGTAGGCGAGCAGACGGGAGAGGCATGAGCTACGCCGACGTCAACGGGGTGTGGCTCTGGTACGAGAGCCACGGGAGCGGCCATCCGCTGGTGCTGCTGCACGGCGGGTACGGGTCGGTGGACATGTTCGCCCCGATCCTGCCCGCCCTCGCCGCGCGCCGGCGGGTGATCGCGGTCGACCTCCAGGGGCACGGCCGCACCGCCGACGTGGACCGCCCGCTGCGGTACGAGTCGATGGCCGACGACGTCGCCGGGCTGCTGCGCCACCTCGACCTTGCCGAGGCTGACCTGCTCGGCTACTCCCTCGGCGGCGGGGTGGCCCTGCGTACCGCGATCCAGCACCCCGACCTGGTCCGCCGCCTGGTGCTGGTCTCCACGCCCTGCCGCCGCCAGGGCTGGTATCCCGAGGTGCTGGCCGCGATGGCCGGCCACGGCGAGCAGGTCGCCGAGCAGATGCGCGGCACCCCGCCGCACGAGCTGTACGCGCGGGTGGCGCCGCGTCCGCAGGACTGGCCGCGGCTCTGGGTCAAGACCGGCGAGCTGCTGCGTCGCGAGTACGACTGGTCGGCCGAGGTGGCCGCCCTGCCGATGCCGGTGCTGCTGGTCTACGCAGACGCCGACTCGATCCCGGTCCGTCACGCGGCGGAGTTCTTCGGGCTGCTCGGCGGCGGGCACCGGGACGCCGGCTGGGACGGCGCCGACCGACCGCTGTCCCGGCTGGCCGTGCTGCCCGGCCTGACGCATGACGAAATCGCCGGGTCACCGGCGCTGCCCGGCGTCGTGCTGCCCTTCCTCACCCACGGGCTGCGCCCGCCCGACTGATCACCCGGCGGACAGCGAGGCCACCCGTCGTCCAGCTCGGGCGGGTGCGGACGGATCCGCAGCCACCCGCTCCGGATCAGATGGCGAAACCGCCGTCGGCGTCGAGCACGGCACCCGTGACGTACCCGGCGTCCGGGCCGGCGAGGTGGGCCACCACGGCGGCGATCTCCGTGGGTGCCGCGTACCGGCCCAGGGCGGTGAGACCCGCGATGGCCTCGGCGTTCGGGCCGTCCGCCGGGTTGGCGTCGGTGTCCGTGGGGCCGGGGTTCACCAGGTTGACGGTGATGCCCCGGGGCCCCAGCTCGCGGCCGAGTCCCTTGGTCAGCCCGACCAGCGCGGTCTTGCTCATCGAATAGAGCGCCAGGCCCGGGAAGGGGGCACGGCGCGCCACGTTGCTGCCGATGCTGATGATCCGGCCGCCTTCGCCCAGGTGCCGGGCGGCGGCCTGAGCCGCCAGGTACGGTGCCCGGACGTTGACCGCGAGCGTCCGGTCCACCTCCTCGGCACCCAGCTCGCCGACCGGTCCGACCAGGAAGACGGCCGCGTTGTTCACCAGGATGTCCAGCCGACCCAGCTCGGCGGCGGTGCGGTCCACCGCCGCGCGGACCGCCTCGGGGTCGGCGCTGTCGGCCTGCACCACCAGCGCGCGCCGGCCGGTCGCCTCGATCTGTTTGCCCACCATCGCGGCCTGCTCCGCGTTGCGTTCGTAGGTCAGGGCCACGTCGGCGCCCTCGCCCGCCAGGCGCCGGGCGATGGCGGCGCCGATGCCCCGCGCGCCCCCGGTGACCAGGGCGACCTTCCCGTCGAGTGTGTTCATACGACCAGCCTCGCGCGGGGGCGCGGCCAGGTCTGGCGGCGATCGGACGACGCGTTCGGGGGTCAGCTGAGCCGGCGGGCCAGCCAGCGCAGCAGCGCGTCGCCCTGGCGGCGCTGGAACGCCCGTACCGTCGGGATGCCGGGTGGCGGTGGCCACCGGGCGGCGTCGAGGAAGAAGCCGACGAAGCCGGCCAGCACCCCGGTCACGTCGGCCGGGTCCACGCCGGCGGTGAGCGGCCGGGCGCGCAGCAGCGCCTCGGGGTCGTGCCCGCCGTACACCTGCACGTTGATCAGGATCATCAGGCTGTCCAGCCAGGCCGGGCCGCGACAGGCCCACGGCCAGTCGACCACGGTGACCGTCCCGTCCGGGCCAACCAGCAGGTTGTCGGCCCGGACGTCGAGGTGGCTCAGGGTCTCCCCGGCCAGCGCGGCGAGCCCGCGCGCGGCGGCGGCGCCCAGCTCCGGCAGCCGCGCCCGGGCCCACGGATCCAGGTCGGCCGGCGGGTCCTCGACGATCCGCCCCCAACCGGCGAAGTCCGGGGCGAGCTGCTCGGCGGCGGTGGGGACGGTCGGCACCGGCGCCGGGGTGAGCGCGACCGCCATCGCCTCCAGGGTGGACAGCACGGCGGCCAGCTCCCGGGCGTCCCACGGCGTCACCGGGTGCCGGCCGTCGACGTCGGTGAAGGCCAGCGCCACCCAGTCGCCGTCGTCGTAGCTGCCGAGCAGCCGGGGCGCCGGTGCGGTCGGCGGCAGGGCGGCGGCGACCAGCGCCTCAGTGCGGTGCAGGGTGGGGCTGCGGTCGTTCTGGGCCGGGCTGACCGCCTTGACGAAGGCCCGCCGGCCGCCGGCGGTGCGCACCCGGTCGGCGGTGCCGGGGGAGAAGCCGCCCCGCTGCGACACCGCCGCCACCACCCGGTCGCCGAGGATCTCCTCGACCGCCGCCCGGACGTGGTCGGGCAGGTCGGTCCAGTGGATCCGGGTCTTCGTCGGGTTCGTCACCACCCCACCGTCGCGGACACCGCCCGGCGGGGGCAACCGGTTACCGGGCCGCGGCGGCGTAGCGGAGGACGACCACTCCACTGTCGAACGGCCGGGTCTCGACCAGGGTGAACCGGTGCGGCGCGAAGCCCCGGTCGGCGAGCGGGACGCCGCTGCCGACCACCACCGGGCTGAGCTTGACCACCAGCTCGTCGACCTCGCGAGCCCGACCTCACCCGGGCCCTGTTCGAGCTGCGGCTGGAGGCGTCCCGCCGGCCCGACCTGCGCGGCGCGCTCGGCGACGTGCTCCGCCGGGGGTACGCCGACGACGTGGCCTTCCACGTCGCCGCCGGGCTGCCCGGCGGGGCGTTCGAGGTGGCCCTGCTGCACTACGCGGTGGACGGGCTCCTGCTCGACCTGCTCACCACCTCCGTCGACGCCGGGTTCGACGTCGAGCAGGTGGTTTCCGCCCTGGTCTCCCGCCTGGTCGAGTCCGCCACCGGTTGACGGCGATCCGCCCAGGGTTGTCCCCCGGCGCAGCGGGAAACCGGCGCGGGACGCCCCTGGGGAGGAGCGACGGATGACGGATGACACCGACCTGACCATCGGTGTGCTCGGCTCGTACGGCGGTCGCAACCTCGGTGACGAGGCGATCCTCAGCGGCCTCCTGGCCGACCTGCGCCAGCAGGAGCCGAACGCCCGGATCGTCGTCTTCTCGCGGAACCCGGCGCACACCGCACTGGCCCACCCCGACGTGGAGGCGGTGCCCTGGGAGGGCGTCAGCCGGGCGGACTCGTCGCAGATCCTGGGTCAGCTCGACCTGCTCATCCTCGGCGGCGGCGGCATCCTCTACGACCGGGAGGCCCGCCGCTACCTGCGGGTGGTCCGGGTCGCCCAGGAGCGCGGCCTGCCCCTGCTCACCTACGCGGTCGGCGTCGGCCCGCTCAGCGACGGCGTGGACACCGGCATGGTGCGGGAGACGCTGGCGGGCGCCGCCGAGCTGACCGTACGCGACCAGGAGTCCCGGATGGTGCTGGAGGAGGCCGGGCTGACCAACCCGATCACCGTCACCGCCGACCCGGCGTTCCTGCTGGAACCGGAGAAGTTCCTGGCGAGCTGGCTGCGCGAGGAGGGCGTGCCGTCCGGCCAGCGGCTGGTCGGGTTGAGCGTCCGGGAGCCGGGCCGGGCCGCGGAACGCCTCGACGTGGACGGCTACCACCGGCTGCTCGCTCAGATCGCCGACTTCCTCGTGCACCGCATCGACGCGTACGTGCTCTTCGTGCCGATGGAGCGCGACGACATCCGGCACTCGCACGGGGTGATGTCGCACATGGTCGCCGCCGAGCGGGGCCGGATCCTGCACAACGACTACTCGCCCCGGCAGGTGCTCGGCCTGATGGAGCACTTCGACCTCGCGGTCGGCATGCGCCTGCACTTTCTGATCTTCGCCGCCATGATGGGCACGCCGTTCCTGCCCCTGCCGTACGCCGGAAAAGTCTTCGACCTGGCCCAGCGGCTCGGGGTGCCGGCGCTGCGCGGCTTGGAACGCGAGGTGGAGGGCCCGCTGCTGGCCGAGGTGGACCAGTTGTGGGACGAGCGGGAGGCGCGGGCGGAGGAGACCGCCCGGCGGGTGGCCGAGGCGTGTGAACAGGCCCGGGGCACCTCCCACGTCACCCGGGGCGTGCTGGAGAGCATCCGGTCGCGCACCCTGACGCGGGCGGGCGTGGCCTGAGCGCGACGTCAGACCGCCGGGCCCCGCCAGGTGTAGATCCACGGACGGCCGGCCTGGTCGTCCGACTCCAGTTCGTAGATCTGGGCCTCGGCCAGCCCCTCCGGGCCGAGGTGGTGGTGGGTCAGCGGCGGCCGGTCGTTGCTGTCCAGCTCGACGGTGACGGTCTCGCCGTCGGCCGCGCCGCCCACCAGGGGGATCTGCACCGTTGATGCCATGCGCCCATCCTGCCCCGGAGATCGCCGGTGCGCAGCGGATAGCGGGGCAGCGGGCTAGCCGTACGCGGGACTAGGGTCCGGAGATGGCGGACACCACGATCGACCCCACGCTCGGTCCCGTCCTCGCCCGCACCGGCGACGAGCGGGCCGTGCTCGAATCGTTCCTCGACTTCCACCGGGCCATCGTGCTGCGCAAGGCGCGCGGCCTCCCGCACGCCGAGGCCTGCCGGCGCCTGGTGCCCTCCCTGACCACCCTCGCCGGCCTGCTCAAGCACCTGGCGCTGGTCGAGCGGAACTGGTTCCCCTGCCTGTTCGCGCCGGAGCCGGGCGACGTCTACCTCACCACCGAGGAGGAGGCCCGGGCCAGCTTCACCCTCGAGCCGGGCGAGACGGTCGAGACCCTGGCAGCGGCGTACGAGGCGGCCTGCGCCCGCTCCCGGACCGTCGCCGCGCGGTTCGACCTGGACCACGTGGTGCCGCACCCGCAGCTCGGCGAGGTGTCGCTGCGCTGGGTGCTGGTGCACCTGATCGAGGAGACCGCCCGGCACGCCGGGCACGCGGACATCCTCCGCGAGCTGACCGACGGCGAGACCGGGGCGCTCTGAGGCGGCTCAGTCCCGGGGCAGCAGCCCCGGCGGATACTCCATCCCGTCGTGGGTGCAGGCCGCGGCGGCCACCCGGGCGGCGTACCGGGCCGCGTCGAGCGGGGCGGCGCCGCGCAGCCGGGCGGCGATCAGGCCGGCGGCGAAGGCGTCGCCGGCGCCGTTGGTGTCCACCACCGGGGCCGGCGGGGTGGTCGCGGGCACCCGGACCGGCGGGGTGTCCGGGGCGTGCAGGGTCGCGCCGGCCGCCCCACCGGTCACCAGCACGGTCCGGGGCGCCAGCCCCGCCGCCACCTTGCCGGCCCGGTCGCCGAGCCGGACGTCGCTGACGAAGACCAGGTCGGCCGCCTCGGCGAAGGGGTGGTGGTAGTCGTTCTCGCCGTCCCAGTCGTGCAGGTCGGTGGAGAGGCGCACGCCGTCGGGGAGCCCCGCGCGCAGGACCGGCAGCGCGTCCCGGGCCCAATCCATGATCGACAGGTGCACGTGCGCGGCCTCCCGGACCAGCGCGGTCAGCTCCACCGCGGCGAACGGCGCCGGCCCCGACCACGGGCGCGGGTCGTAGAGGGACATCCGGCGGCCGGCCGGATCCACCATGTTCACCGACCGGCGGGTGCCGGCCGGGGCGTCGGCCAGCACGGTGCGGACCGAGGTGCGGGCCAGCGCCGCCCGGACCACGTCGCCGGCCGGGTCCGCGCCCAACACGTCGACCAGCGCCACCCGCAGGCCCAGGGCGTGCGCGGCGAGCGCCACCCCGGCACCGGTGTTGCCGATCCGCAGCTCAATCGGGGGCACGGCCAGCGAGTCGGCGACCGGCAGCGGCAGCGCGGGCACCTGGGCGCGGATGTCGACGCCGAGGCCACCGATCACGAGCAGATCGACCATGGCGCCGACAGTAGTCCGCCCCGGCCGCCTATCCTGGCCCCGGGCGTCGATGAGGGGGAGTGCGTGCTGGTCATCCACGGGTTGTGGCTGTCCGGCGTCGGGCTCGCCGTGTGGGGCGAGGAGAGCAGCCGCCCGGACCGGGCGCCCCGCCGGCCCGGCCGCGCCCCGCGCGAGCGGCCGCACCCCTTCGCCGCCGACCCCGCCGCCCTGACCGCCGCGCTCGGCGGGCCGCCGGCCACGCCGGCCTCCGTGCTGCTCACCCTGCCCACCCGGGCCGGCTCGCCGGTGGGTTCGCCCGAGCTGGTCCGGACCACCGTCGGGGAACCGGTCCGCGGCCCGGTCACCCTCGCCGGCTGGCGGGTCCCCGCCCTGGGGTACGCCCCGGACGCCGCGTACGCCCTGCTCGGGGAGCTGGACCCGCGCGACGCCGTGGTGGGGGCGAGCCTGCGCCACCTCGCCGAACTGGCCGAGTTCGCCGCCGACCTGGTCAGCCGTGGTCGGGTGCTGCCCGGCGTGACCGCCCGACCCGACCCGGTGCCGCCGGCCGACCCCGACGGCCTCGGCGCCATGCCGGCCGACCGACCCCGACGGCACCTGCGCCCGGTGGACGACGCCGACGCGGTGACCGCGCGTGCGGTCTGGCGGCCCCTGCTCACCGGCTCGGACGCGGCCTGGGCGCGGTCGCTCGCCCTCGCCCTGCCGCCGGCCGCCCGCGCCGCCGTCGAATGGGAGATCCCGCCACCCACTGCCGCATCCGCGGCCGGAGTCGAGGGCGGCGCCGAGCCGGGGGAGCTGGTGGCCGACGCCCTCGACGCGCTGGCCGACGCCGCCGCCCGGGCCGCCCTCGCCGACACCCGGCTGCACCGGGGCATGCGCCCCGGCGGCCCGGTGCCCCGCTGGCTGGCCGCGTTGACCGGCCCGGAACGCGCCTTCACCACCGAACCGGCCGCCCTGGAACTGCTCCGCACCGAGCTGGACGCCTGGCAGCGCGACGCGGCCGGCGGGGCGGTACGCGCCGCCTTCCGCTTGGTCGAACCGGAGGTCGACCCGGTGGCCGAGCTGGTCGAGGGGGGTGCCTGGCGGGTCGAGTTCGGCCTGCACCCGGCGGACGAGCCGGGCCTCGTGGTCGACGCCGCGCAGGTCTGGCGGGGGCCGGCGCGGGCGCTCGCCGGCCGCGGGGTCGACCCGCAGGAGACGCTCCTCGCCGAGCTGGGCCGGGCCAGCCGGCTCTGGCCGGAGCTGGACGACGCGCTGCGGACCGCCACGCCGGAGGGGCTGGAGCTGGACGCCGAGGGAGCGCACCGGTTCCTCCGGGAGGGCGCGCCGGTGCTGCACGCGGCCGGCTTCGGGGTGCTGCTGCCGTCCTGGTGGCGGCGCTCCTCGGCCCGGCTCGGCGCCCGCCTGCGGGCGCGTAGCCGCACCGCTCCCGGCACGGTCGCCGCCGCCTCCGCCGGGCTCGGGCTGGACGCTCTGGTGGACTACCGCTGGGAGGTGGCCCTCGGCGACCAGCCGCTGACCGCCGACGAGCTGGCGTCCCTGGCCGAGTTGAAGTCCCCGCTGGTCCGGCTGCGCGGCCGCTGGGTGGAGCTGGACCCCAACCGGCTCGCCGCCGGACTGCGGCTGCTCCGCTCGGCCGGCGAGTTGACCGTGGCCGACCTGCTCCGGATGGGGCTCGCCGAGGCCGACCGCCCGGACGGGCTGCCGGTGCTGGAGGTCACCGCCGACGGGGCGCTGGGCGAGCTGCTCGCCGGGGAGGCGGAGCGGCGGCTCACCCCGGCCGACCCGCCGCCCGGATTCGCCGGCACGCTGCGGCCGTACCAGCGGCGCGGGCTGGCCTGGCTGGCCTTCCTCCAGTCACTCGGGCTGGGCGGGATCCTCGCCGACGACATGGGCCTGGGCAAGACCGTGCAGTTGCTCGCCCTGCTCGCCGGGGACCCGCCGGAGGCCGGGCCCACCCTGCTGGTCTGTCCGATGTCGCTGGTCGGCAACTGGCAGCGGGAGGCGGCGAGGTTCACCCCGGGGCTGCGCGTCCACGTGCACCACGGCGCGGAACGGGCCCGGGGCGAGGAGTTCAGCGCCGCCGTGCACGCGGCGGACCTGGTCCTCACCACCTACTCGGTGGCCGCCCGGGACGCGTACGACCTGGCCGGGATCGACTGGCACCGGGTGGTGGTGGACGAGGCGCAGGCGATCAAGAACGCCGCCACCCGGCAGGCCGAGGCGGTCCGGTCGCTGCCCGCCCGGCACCGGGTCGCGGTCACCGGTACGCCGGTGGAGAACCGGCTCGCCGACCTCTGGTCGATCATGCAGTTCGCCAACCCCGGCCTGCTCGGGCCGGCGGCCACCTTCCGCAAGCGGTTCGCCGAGCCGATCGAGCGGCACGGCGACGCCGAGGTGGCCGGGCGGCTGCGCCGGATCACCGGCCCGTTCGTGCTGCGCCGGCTCAAGACCGACGCGTCGATCATCTCCGACCTGCCGGAGAAGCTGGAGATGGAGGTGCTCTGCAACCTCACCGCCGAGCAGGCCGCGCTCTACCGCGCGGTGGTCGACGACATGATGGCCCGGATCGAGTCCAGCGACGGGATGGAGCGGCGCGGCCTGGTGCTGGCCACCATGACCCGCCTCAAGCAGGTCTGCAACCACCCGGCGCAGCTGCTGCACGACGGCTCGGCCCTGCCCGGCCGCTCCGGCAAGCTGGAACGCCTTGAGGAGATCGTCGACGAGGTCCTGGCCGCGGGGGAGAAGGCCCTGCTCTTCACCCAGTACGCGGAGTTCGGGGGCATGCTGCGCGGGCACCTGTCGGCGCGTACCGGCCGGGAGGTACTGCTGCTGCACGGCGGCGTCGGCAAGGCCGACCGGGACGCCATGGTGACCCGGTTCCAGTCCCCGGCCGGGCCGCCGATCTTCGTCCTCTCGCTCAAGGCCGGCGGCACCGGGCTGACCCTGACCGCGGCGAACCACGTGGTGCACGTGGACCGCTGGTGGAACCCGGCGGTCGAGGACCAGGCCACCGACCGGGCGTTCCGGATCGGTCAGCGCCGCCGGGTGCAGGTGCGCAAGTTCGTCTGCGCCGGCACCGTGGAGGAGAAGGTCGCCGCCATGATCGCGGACAAGCGCAGCCTGGCGCAGCGGGTGGTGGGCACCGGCGAGCAGTGGGTCACCGAGCTCTCCACCGAGACGCTGCGCGAGCTGTTCGCGCTGGAGTCCGGGGCGGTGGTCGAATGACCACACCGGACGGACCGTCCCGGTTCGCCGACTTCGGCCCGCCCCGGCGGGTCGAGGGCGGGCTGAAGGCGCGCAGCACCCGGGGCGCCATCGGCCGGTCCTGGTGGTCCCGGCGGTTCCTGGAGGTGCTGGAGTCCTTCGCCCTCGGCACGCGGCTCACCCGGGGCCGGGCGTACGCGCGCAAGGGCCAGGTGCTCCGGCTCGACATCGCCCCCGGGCTGGTCGCCGCCAGCGTGCAGGGCTCCCGGCCCGACCCCTATCCGGTGCGGATCGGGCTGGCGGCCTACCCGGAGGGGGTCTGGGACCGGATCGAGGCGGAGCTGGCCGGGCAGGCGTTCTTCAGCGCCCGGCTGCTGGCCGGGGACCTGCCGCCCGAGCTGGAGGAGCTGTTCGCCGCGGCCGGCGCGCCGCTCTTCCCGGCCACCGTGGACGAACTCGACCAGCACTGCGGCTGTCCCGACTTCGCGGTGCCGTGCAAGCACCTGGCGGCCAGCTTCTACCTGCTCGCCGAGGCGTTCGACGCGGACCCGTTCCAGCTCCTGCACTGGCGCGGCCGCAACCGGGCCGAGCTGCTCGACCGGCTGCGTACGCTGCGGGGCGGCGGCGCCATCCCCGACGCCGTCCCGCCCGACCGGGCGGCGGCGCCGGGCGGGCCGGCCGGGACGGCGGTCGGCGATGCCCCACCGGAGCCGTCCGTCGCCGGGGCGGCGCGGGTGCTGGGCGGGCTGCCGGCGCTCTCGCCGGCCGAGGCGGTGGGCCGGTTCTGGCTGTCCCCGGTGCCGCTGCCCGACCGGCCCCCCACCCTGGCGGCCGGGCCGGAGCTGCTGGTGCGCCAGCTCGCCCCGCCCGGGGCCGAACTCGGCGGTCCCGGCCTGGTCGAGCGGCTGCGCCGGGCGTACCGGGAGTTCGGCCGGCCCCGGCCGGCGGCCGGCCGAGAGCCCGGGCCGGAGTGACGCGGTTCCGGACCGTGCCGATGCCGCCCCGGGCCGGTGGACCGGGGGTCCACGCCGTGACGTCCGGTGAGATGCGGCGCGCCGGCACGGTCACAGCCAGCGCCTTCGGAACCGCCACATCAGGCCGGCGTTGGCCAGCAACACCAGGGCGCAGATCGCGCCGGCCAGCCGGCCGGCAAGTACGGTCATCGCCGGCAGCGAGGCCCACAGCACGATCGTCAACAGCATCAGGTACCGGCCACGGCGGGCCCGGGCCCGGGAGTCGAGCCGGGCGAAGAACTGCGGGTCGCTCTCCCGCAGCTGGCGGGTGATCTGCTCGAACCTGCGCTGATCCTCTTTGCTGAGCATGGCGGTGCCTTCCCCTCACGGCTTCAGCGGTTCGGCGGCTTACCCGCAACGGCGGCGGGTCACGCGCCGGTCCTGCCGCTACTTTCGCCGGTCCGGACGGCACCGGCGGAGCTTCCGGGCGGAGGACCTCAGGGCGGGCTTATCCGTGACTTAACTTTCGCTGTGCGATGGAACGCGCCCAACAGCGCGGTGGCGACCGAAAACGCTACGTCGCGGCCCTGGCCGCCCGGGTCCGGCCGACTGGGACGGCGGTGCCCGGAGCGGGGCGTAGCACGCTCCCGGGGTGGGTGCTGAGCAGCGTCTCAAGTGCCCTCGCGGGCGTCTTGAGCGGCTCCGGCACGTGGCTACCTTCCCGTGGCAACTCCTCCGGAAACCGTCGCCGCCCCTCCTGGCCCGCCCCGCCGGTCGGGCCGGGACTGACCAACCTGGACGATGGGCGCGGCCTTCTTCACCGATCTCGGCGACCGGGCCGCCGACGTCACGATCATGGTGTCCAGCGAGTTCGGCCGGTGGGTCGCCGCCAACCAGGGCGGCACCGACCACGGGCACGGGGGTGTGATCACGATCCGGAGCGGGCGTAGGCTCGCCGGACCCCTGCTCGGGTCGTGGCACGGACTGAACGATCTGGACAGCGGTGACGTACCCGAATACAACACCATGTTCAACGTCTTACGGATCGGTCGCCCAGGGCCGATTCGGCTGACCACGGCACAGATCGGCAAGATCTTCCCCCGGCAGGAATTCACCCCCATGAAGCTGCACGCGTGACATACCAGGACACCCGCACCGTCGGGCGCCGGAGCGGGGCATCCGCCCCGTACGGCGGCCGCTCGGCTGCCCCGCCGCCGCCCGGCCGGCCTCGCCGCGGGGCGGCCGGCCGCCGTACCCTCTCCGGGCTGTTCTGGCTGGGCCTGGCCGCCACGGTGCTGCCCTGGTGGCTGGACACCCCGGCCGGCTCGCTGGCCGGGACCACCGACGTGCTCACCGCCGCCGGCCGGATCACCGGCCTGGTCGCCGGCTACCTGCTGCTGGTCCAGGTGCTGATGATGAGCCGGCTCGGCGTGCTGGAGCGCTGGGTCGGCGGTGAGCGGCTCTCCCGGGCGCACCGGGACCTCGGCGCCACCCTGCTGGTGGCGGTCCTCGCCCACGTCGCCCTGCTCGTGGTGGGTTACGCCCGGATCGAGGAGAAATCCGTCCTCGGCGAGGTCGGCGCCCTGCTGTCCGACTACGAGGACATGATCTCCGCGTTCCTGGCCGCCGGGATCATGGTGGCGGTCGGCTGCACCGCCGTGCGGGGCGTCCGCCGGCGCCTGCCCTACGAACTCTGGTACCACCTGCACCTGACCAGCTACCTCGCGCTGCTGCTCGGCTACGGCCATCAGTTCAGCAACGGCGCGCAACTCTACGAGCCCGGGCCGGTGCGCACCGGATGGGCCGCCGCGTACCTGCTGGTCGTGGCGGCCCTGGTCTGGGGCCGGGTGATCGCCCCGCTGCACTTCAACCTGCGCCACCGGCTGCGGGTCGCCGACGTGGTGGCGGAGAGCCCGGACACCATCTCGATCTACCTGACCGGTCGCCGGCTCAACCAGATCGACATGCTCGGCGGGCAGTACTTCCGCTGGCGCTTTCTGAACCTCGGCGGCTGGTGGCAGTCCCACCCGTTCTCGCTCTCCGCAGCGGCCAACGGTCGCTGGCTGCGGCTCACCGTCAAGGTGGTCGGCCGGCACACCGCGGACCTGCGGGACCTCACCGCCGGCACCCGGGTGTGGGCCGAAGGGCCCTCGGGCACCTTCACCGCGGTGCACCGGACCAGGGAGCGGGCCCTGCTGATCGCCGGGGGCAGCGGCATCGCGCCGCTACGGGCGATGCTGGAGGAGTTGCCGCCCGGCGCGGCCGTGATCTACCGGGCCCGGACGCCCGCCGACGTCCTCCTGCACCAGGAGCTGGACTGGCTGGCCCACGCCCGGCACACCTCGGTCTGGTACGTGATCGGCTCCCGGGACGATCCCGGTCCGCGCCAGGTGATGAGCCCGGAGGGGTTGCGCCGGCTGGTACCCGACCTGACCCGCCGCGACGTCTACCTGTGCGGCCCGGGCGGCCTGGTCGACGAGGCCGTCCGCGTGCTGCGCCGGGCCGGCGTCCCCCGACGGCAGATCCACCTGGCCACCTTCGAGCTGTAGAGAGGCCCCCCACCCATGCGTCGCGCGCTCCTCGCCATCACCGGCCTGGCCGCCAGCACCACCGCGCTGCTGGTGCTCAAGGGTTCCCCGGGCGCCACCCAGATCGCCCAGGGCCTGCCCGCCGCCGGGGCGCCCGTCGCCCCCGGCGGGTCGACGGCCCCCGGCCTCACCCCGGGCGCCACCCCCGATCCCACCGCCTCGGCGAAGGCGAGCGTCAAGCCCGGTGCCAGCCGGACCTCGGGGGCGAAGGCCAGCCCCACCGTGAGAACGACCACCGCCGCCCCGCGGACCACCACCAGCGCCCCCAGGCCGGCCACCCGGACGGTCACCGGCCCGACCGTCAGCTACAAGTACGGCTCGCTCCAGGTGCGGATCACCCTCAGCGGCACCCGGATCGTCGACGCCACCGCCCTCGGCATGCCGGTCGGCGGGCAGTCCGGCCAGCGCAGCGACGACGTGCAGGCGCGCTACAGCGGCACCGCCGGCGAGGTGGTCGCCAAGCAGAGCGCCAACCTCAACACGGTCTCCGGGGCCACCTACACCAGCACCGCGTACCAGCAGTCGCTCCAGGCCGCGATCGACAAGGCGTGACGGGGATGGGCTCGGAGGTCCGGCCCGGCCTGCGCCGGGTCGAGCAGATCATGGGTACGGCGATCAGCCTCGACCTGGCCGACGACCTGCCCGCCGCCACCCTGTGGGAGTTGGCCGAGGAGACCTTCGGCTGGCTCCGCGAGGTCGACGCGCGGTTCAGCACGTACCGGGCGGACAGCGAGGTGTCCCGCCTCGACCGGGGCGAGCTGCCGCTCGCGGACACCTCGGCCGACCTGCGGGCCGTGCTCGAGCGCTGCGCCGACCTGTGGGCGGAGACCGACGGCTTCTTCGACGCGTACGCGACCGGCCGGCTGGACCCATCCGGCTACGTCAAGGGCTGGGCGGCGCAGGTCGCCTCCGACCGGCTGGTCGCCGCCGGTGCCGGCAACCACTGCCTGAACGCCGGCGGCGACGTCCGGGTGCGCGGCCGATCGGCCGGCGGTGGGGAGTGGCGGATCGGTGTCCGGCACCCGTGGGACCCCGGCGCCGCCTGCCTGGTGCTGACCGGCACGGACCTGGCGGTCGCCACCTCCGGCGTGTACGAGCGTGGCCACCACGTGCTCGATCCGCGCCAGGGCGTCCCGGCGCGCGGCCTGCGCTCGGTCACCGTCGTCGGCCCCGACCTGGGCACCGCCGACGCCTACGCCACGGCGGCGGTGGCGATGGGCGCCGCCGGGATCGCCTGGCTCGACGCCCTGCCCGCCCCGCACCTGCACGTCGTCGTCACCGACGACGCCCGCCTGCTCCACTCCCGCACCCTGCCGCTGACCTCCTGACGTCTGCCTCGTCCGGTCGGCGGTGGGGCGCGCCGCCAGCGGCGTGATCGACGGGGGCTGCGTGATCGACGGCGGCGGTGTGGTCAGCGGAGCGGGCGGTGGAGGATGGCGGGGCGGGAGCCGGTGGGGCGGGGGCGGCCGGGGCGCGTGCTCCAGGGGCGGGTGGTGGCCCAGCGGCGCCAGCGGCGGTGGTACCACGGAGGTTCGGCGCCGCCGGTGTGGCGGGGCACGTCGTCCCTGGACATGGTCAACCCCCGGTCTGGCGCGAGCGCGCCCTCAGCGGGTTCAACGAGTGCGGCGCCGGGGAGGTCGCTGTCGGGCGGTCGTCGGTCAGCCGCCGCGCCGGGGGAGCGGGAGCTGGCCGGGGAGCAGCTCGGGGGTGAGCCGGATCCCGGCCGCCCGTAACGCCGCGATCAGCGCGTTCTGCACCAGGTAGGAGTCGGGGAGCTGCCAGCGGGCATGCTCGGGGGCGACCGCCCACCGCACCGTCCCCTCGGGCAGCCGGGTCGGCGGCGCCGCGATCCACGAGCCGGGGCCGTGCCGGACCACCTGGAAGCAGTGCTCCAGCTCCGGCCGGAGCGGGTCGCCCGGACGGACCAGGAACATCCAGCGGCCGGTCGGGGTGACCAGCACCGGCCCGCGTACGCCGACCCCGGCCGGATGGGTCGCGACGGTGTCCAGCACCCGTCGGCCGAGGTGGGCGGCGACCTCCAGCACGTCGAACGAGCGCCCGGTGGGCAGCAGCACCCCGTGCGGCCGGTCGCGCCACCAGGTGGCCACCCGGGCCGGGTCGGCGCTCGCCGCGTGCTCCCAGTTCTCCAGGGCGGGGTGGCAGCCGACGGTGGGACAGCCGGCCCGGCCGCAGACGAAGCGGCGGTTGGCCAGGCAGGCGCCGGGGGTGACCGGCCAGCCGTGGGCGGCGTAGCGGACGGCCACCCGGCGCAGCCGGACCCGCTCCAGCGGCGACAGGTGGGCCACGCGTGGTCCGACATCGCCCCACATGCCCGCCATCCCCTCTCGTCCTGAACGGACGGTCCACACGTAACACTTCGCGCACCGTCACCGCCGTAACTCATGTTCGTTGAGTTGGCGAACGGCAGATGCAACTTGCACGGAAACTACGAGGACTGGCCGTACGGCTGACGCACAGAGTGTGCGACCAGGGAAAGCCTGGACACTGACGGACCGCTGCGGTGGTCGATCGGGGGGATCGCTCGGACGCGCGGGCAGGGGGAGGGTGCAAGATGGACGATTTGCCCATCGGCCGTCGGGTGGCGTACTGGCGTAGCCGGCGCAAGATGTCCCAACAGGTCTTCGCCGACCGGCTCGGCAAGTCGAAGAGCTGGGTGGACAAGGTCGAGCGCGGGGTACGGCGGCTGGACAAGTTCTCCGTGCTCTACGAGATCGCCGACATCCTCCAGGTCGACGTCCAACTCCTGCTCGGCAAGGATCCGGAGCGGCGTACCGACGCGCTCAACTGCATCGACCAGGTCGAGGTGGAGGAGATCCGGGCCGCGCTGGAGCGGTACGACTCGATGAGCGCCTACTTCGACGCGGCGCCCTACCCTCCGCCGCTGACCGACATGCGCAAGGCGGTCAGCCACGCCTGGCTCACCTACCAGTACGGCCGCTACGGCATGCTCACCCGTGCCCTGCCCAAGCTGCTGCGCGACGCCCAGGCCGGCGACGCCGGCTACGCCGGCGACCAGGCCCGGGAGGCGGCCCACCTGCTCGGGCAGGTCTACCAGATCGCCTCCTCGGTGCTGCGCAAGCTCGGCGAGTGCGACCTGGCCTGGCTGGCCGCCGACCGCTCGATGGCGGTCGCCCAGCGGGCCGACGACCCCCTGCTGGCCGGCATCGCCACCACCCGGGTCTGCAACGCCCTCGTCGCGATGGGCCGGCCCCGCCCGGCGCTGGAGCTCAACGTGCGGATCGCCAACCGGCTCGCCCCCGGCGGCGGCAACGATGTCACCCCCGACCGCCTCTCCGTCTACGGCATGCTGCTGCTCCAGGGCGCGATGGCCGCCGCCCGGATCGGCGACTCCGCCACCGTCGACGACCTGCTCACCGGCGCCAAGGAGGCGGCCACCCTGCTCGGCGGCGACCAGAACCACTACTGGACCTCCTTCGGGCCGACCAACCTGGAGCTGCACCGGGCCGCCGCCGCGGTCGAGCTGGGTGACGGCGGCCGGGCGGTGGAGACCCACCACCGGATCGCCGACCCGGCGTTCAACGCCCTGCTGCCCGAGCGGCGCGCGCACCACCTGCTCGACATCGCCCGGGGCTTCGCCCAGATCGGCGACGTCGCGAACGCCGGGGAGATGCTGCTGCGGGGTGACCGCCTCGCGCCCTCCGAGATCCGCTGCCGGCCGATCGCGCACGAGGTGATGTCCGACGTGCTCCGACGCACCCGTGGTACGCCGCCGCCGCCGATTGCCGAGTTGGCTGAGCACATGGGAGTCGGAGTATGAGCGCGGCGCCGGTCGGATGAACGGTTCACCCACCAGCAACGGGCGCCGCCGGGTGCTCTACGTCATCGCCTGCGGTTCGCCGCTGGCCCGTCACGTGGGCCGGCTCGTCGACCTCGCCCAGCAGGAAGGCTGGGACGTCTGCGTGGTCACCACGCCGGACGGCGCGAAGTTCGTCGACCGGACCGAGCTGGCCCGGCAGACCGGTCACCCGGTACGCACCCACTACAAGAACCCGGGCGACCCGGACGTGCTGCCCCCGGCGGACGCCATGCTGGTCTGCCCGGCGACGGTCAACACCGTCAACAAGTGGGCGGCCGGCATCACGGACACGCTCGCCCTGGGGCTGCTGGTCGAGGCGCAGGGCCTCGGGGTGCCGATCGCGGCGGTCCCGTACACCAACTCGGCGATGGCCGCCCATCCGGCGTTCCTCGCCGGGGTGGCCCGGCTGCGGGAGTGGGGCGTGCAGGTGGTCTTCGGCGACCACGTCCTACCGCTGCACCCGCCTGGCACCGGCGAGCGGCACCTGGACGCCTTCCCCTGGGCGGTCGGGCTCGCGGCGCTGGCCGGCGCGCGCCGCCCGGCCACCCCGGTCGGCTGAGGTGCGAGCAGGGGTCCCTTGTCATCGCTTTCTGCCGTACCAGGGGCTCCTCCTCGCCGCTGTGGGCGTGGCGGGCGGCGGACGCCGGTAAGCTGGCCGGCCGTGAGCACAACCGGATCCCCGCCCACGGTCGGCGACGTGGTGGCCGCGCTGGACCGCCGGTACCCGCCCGCCTGGGCCGAGGAGTGGGACCGGGTCGGCCTGGTGCTCGGCGAGCCCAGCGCCCCGGTGCGCCGGGTCGCCTGCGTGGTCGACGTGGTGCCGGAGACGGTGGAGGAGGCGCTCGCCGCCGGGGCCGACATGATCGTCGCGCACCACCCGCTGCTGCTGCGCGGCGTCTCCTCGGTCGCCGCGACCACGTACAAGGGTCGGATCGTCCACCGGTTGATCAAGGCGGACATCGCGCTGTACGTCGCGCACACCAACGCCGACGTGGCCGACCCCGGCGTCTCCGACGCCCTGGCCGCCCGGTTCGGGCTGACCGGGCTGCGCCCGCTGCACCGCCCGCGCCCCGGCTCGCCCGCCGACGGCCCGGGGCGGGGCATCGGCCGGATCGGGGAGCTGCCCACCCCGCTGACCCTGGCCGAGCTGACCCGGCACGCCGCCGCCGTGCTGCCCGTCACCAGTTGGGGAGTTCGCGCCGCCGGTGATCCCGGGCGTATGGTTCGTACCCTCGCCGTGAGCGGCGGCTCGGGGGACAGCTTCCTCGCCGAGGCCACCGCCGCCGGGGTGGACGCGTTCCTCACCGCCGACCTGCGCCACCACCCCGCCGGTGAGCACCTCGCCGCCGGCGGCCCGGCCCTGCTGGACGCCGCCCACTGGGCGACCGAACGACCCTGGCTGGACGACCTGGCCGCGCAGCTGCGGGCCGAGCTGGGCGTCGAGACCGTGGTGTCAGACCTGGACACCGACCCCTGGACCGTGCACGCCGCCGCACCCCGACCGGACGACAAGGAGCTCCGACCGTGAAGGCTGACCCGAAGGTGCAGCGCCGCCTGCTCGACCTGCAGGCGCTCGACACCGCCCTGGCCCAGCTCGCCCACCGCCGCCGGACGCTGCCGGAGCTGGCCGAGCTGGAGGCCCTCGCCCGGGAGCTCTCCGCGCTGGAGGACGAGCGGGTGCGCGCCCAGGTGGCCGTGGACGACCTGGACCGCGACATCGCCCGCCTGGAGAAGGACATCGACCAGGTCCGGGCCCGCAAGAGCAAGGACGAGGCGCGGCTGGCGTCCGGCAGCGGCCCGGCCCGGGAGCTGGAGGCGCTCCAGCACGAGCTGGTCTCGCTGAACCGGCGGCAGGGCGACCTGGAGGACGCCGAGCTGGAGCTCATGGAGCAGCGGGAGACCGCGCAGGGCGTGCTCGACGGCATCGAGCGGCGGATCGCCGACGCGCGGGACCGGCGGACCGCCGCCGAGCAGCGCCGCGAGGAGAGCCTGGGCCAGATCGCCAAGGAGGAGGAGTTCAAGCGCGGCGCCCGCCAGCCGCTCGCCGGCGACCTCCCCGCCGATCTGGTCGCCCTCTACGACCGGATCCGCGAGGACACCGGGCTCGGCGCGGCGCTGCTCACCGGCGCCCGCTGCGGCGGCTGCCGGCTGGAACTCTCCGGCGCCGACCTGGCCCGGATCCGCAAGGCCGCCCCGGACGAGGTGGTCCGCTGCGAGGAGTGCCGGCGGATCATGGTCCGGACCAGCGAGTCGGGGCTGTAGCCGTCGTGGCGGTGCGGGCGGTCGTGGTGGAGGCCGACGGCGGGTCCCGGGGCAACCCGGGGCCGGCCGGCTACGGCGCGTTGGTCCGGGACCCGGAGACCGGCGAGGTGCTGGTCGAGCGCTCCGAGGCGATCGGCACGACCACCAACAACGTCGCCGAGTACCGGGGCCTGATCGCCGGGCTGGAGGCCGCCGCCGAGCTGGGCGCGGTCGAGGTCGAGGCGCGGATGGACTCCAAGCTGGTGGTCGAGCAGATGTGCGGCCGCTGGCAGATCAAGCACCCGGGGCTGCGGCCGCTCGCCGCGCAGGCGGCCGCCCTGGTCGGCCGCTTCGACAGCGTACGGTTCAGCTGGGTCCCCCGGGAGCGCAACCGGCACGCCGACGCGCTGGCCAACGCGGCGATGGATGCCGCCGCCGGCCGGGCCCCGGCCCGCCCGGCCGTGGAATCGCCGCGGATCGTGGAGCCGCCCCGCGAGGTCGCCGGTCCCGACTCGGCCGCCCGCGCCGCCGCCCGTGAGGTGGCCGCCCGGGCCGCCACCGACCGGGTCACCGGCACCGACCCGGCCACCACGCCCGCCTCCTGGGAGCCGCGGCCCGCCGAGGAGGCCACCCGGCTGATCCTGGTCCGGCACGGTGAGACCGAGCGGACCGTGCAGAAGCGCTACTCGGGTCGCGGGGACGTCCCGCTCACCGACCGGGGCCGGGCCCAGGCCCGGGCCACCGCCGCCCGGGTGGCCGCCCTGGCGCCGTCCGTCGCGGCCGTGCTCAGTTCCCCGCTGTCCCGGTGTACGGCGACCGCCGAGGCGATCGCCGCGCTGGTCGGCAAGCCCCCGGTACGCCCCGACGACGACCTGATCGAGTGCGACTTCGGGGCCTGGGAGGGGCGCACCTTCGCCGAGGTACGCGAGGGCTGGGCGGGGGAGTTGGACGCCTGGCTCGCCTCCACCCGGGTGGCCCCGCCGCAGGGCGAGTCGTTCACCGCGGTCGCCGAGCGGACCGGCCGAGCGGTGGAGCGGCTGCGCGCGGCGTACCCGGGGGAGACCGTCGTGGTGGTCTCGCACGTCTCGCCGATCAAGCTGGTGCTGCGCGACGCCCTGGCGGCCGGCGACGCCTTCCTGCACCGCCTCTACCTGGACACCGCCGGCATCTCGGTGCTGGACCTGTACCCGGACGGCGGCGTCGCCGTCCGGTCGGTGAACGACACCGCGCACCTCGCCGACCGCTGACCTCGGCAGCCACCCCGGCCGCCCGTTCTCGCCGTTCGGCGCACGCGGGCGGCCGCTCGGCGCAACGGGGTCATCCGGCTGAACGTGACCGCCTTCACAGGGTCGTAGCCTCCGGCCGTCACATGGCAAGTTACGACTACCGGAGGTGTGTCACATGGCTGCACCAGAACCGGAGGCGCCGACAACGGCGCGATCCAGGGCGAAGGACCACAGCCCCTGGAACTGGTTGCTCTTCATTCCGATCGTGGTGCCGCTGATCCCGGCCTTCTTCAACGCCGACTCACCCCGGCTGTTCGGGTTCCCGCGCTTCTACTGGCTGCAACTGGCCTGGATCATCCTCGGCGTGGCCACCACCACGCTCGTCTACCAGATGACCAAGAAGCGGGGTGATCGGTGATGTGGCGTGACCACCTGACCGAGATCATCGTCTTCACGATCCTCTTTTTGCTGGTCAGTGCGATGGGTTTCGTGGCGGCCCGGTGGCGTGCGCCGCGCGACATGGCGCACCTCGACGAGTGGGGGCTGGGCGGCCGCAGCTTCGGCGGCTGGATCACCTGGTTCCTGGTCGGCGGTGACCTCTACACCGCGTACACGTTCGTGGCGGTGCCGGCGCTGATCTTCGGGGCCGGTGCGGCGGGCTTCTTCGCTGTGCCCTACACGATCGTCATCTACCCGTTGGTGTTCCTGGTGCTCTGCCGGCTCTGGTCGGTGTCGCACCGGCACGGCTTCGTCACCCCGGCGGACTTCGTCCGCAACCGGTTCGACTCGCCGATCCTGGCGCTGCTGATCGCGATCACCGGCATCGTGGCCACCATGCCGTACATCGCCCTGCAGCTGGTCGGCATCGAGGCGGTGCTCAAGACCATGGGCGTGACCGGGGACAGCGCGGTGGCCCGGCACCTGCCGATCATCATCGCGTTCGCGATCCTGGCCGCGTACACGTACCAGTCCGGGCTGCGCGCGCCGGCGCTGATCGCGTTCGTCAAGGACTCGCTGATCTACATCGTGATCCTGGTGGCGGTCTTCTACCTGCCGTACAAGCTCGGCGGGTGGGGCCACATCTTCGACGTGGCCGACGCGAAGTTCAAGGCGAGTCCCGCGCCCGGTGACGGCATCCTGCTCAACGCCAACAACCAGCTCCAGTACGTCACCCTGGCGTTCGGCTCGGCGCTGGCGCTGTTCCTCTACCCGCACAGCATCACCGGCGTGCTGGCCAGCCGGAACCGGGACGTGATCAAGCGGAACATGTCCGCGCTGCCGGCGTACAGCCTGCTGCTCGGCCTGATCGCGCTGCTCGGCTACATGGCCATCGCGGCCAACGTGAAGCCGCTGCCCGGGGCGAAGGCCGGCAGCGTGGACGGCAACACCGTGGTGCCGCTGCTCTTCGACAGCCAGTTCCCGAACTGGTTCGCGGGCGTGGCCTACGCGGCCATCGGCATCGGGGCGCTGGTGCCGGCGGCGATCATGTCGATCGCGGCGGCCAACCTGTTCACCCGCAACATCTACAAGGAGTACCTGAAGCGGGACGCCACCCCGGCGCAGGAGGCGAACATCTCGAAGATCACCTCGCTGGTGGTGAAGGTCGGCGCGGTGGCCTGCATCGTCTTCCTCGACCCGCAGTTCTCCATCGACCTGCAGCTCATCGGCGGCGTGATCATCCTCCAGACGCTGCCGGCGGTGGCCCTGGGCCTCTACACCCGCTGGTTCCACCGGGGTGCGCTGATCGCCGGCTGGGTGGCCGGCATGGGCCTGGGCATGTGGATGCTCTACCAGGTCGCGAACCCGGCCACCGGCAAGAAGCACTTCGCCGGATCGGCCTTCCCGCTCTCCGAGTTCGGCTTCGACACCAAGAAGACGATCTACGTCGGGATCGTGGCGGTGCTGGTCAACCTGGCGGTGGCCGCGCTGGTGACCCTGGCGCTGCGGGCGGCGAAGGTGGCCGACGGGGTGGACGGCACCGCCCCGGACGACTACTTCGTCGACGAGGGTGACCCGCGGGTCACCCCCGGCCCCGAGCGCGACGCCGACTCCGCCCGCGAGCCGGTCGCCTGAAAGCAGGGGCCCCCTGTTAACGCCTCGCGTTGTACAGGGGGCCCCTCCTAACAGCCCGGGGCGCCGCGCTCAGCGGCGCCGGTTGCGCGCGTCGAGGGCCTCGTTGAGCCGGTGCAGCAGGTCGGCGAGGGTGTCCCGGTCCTCGCCGGTCCAGCCGGCCAGGATGTCGCCGTAGAGCCGGGTGCGGGCGGCCCGGACCGCGGCCATCCGCTGGAGGCCGGCGGGGGTCGGCGAGATCACCGTGCCGCGCCCGTCGGCCGGGTCGGGGGTACGCGCGATCAGCCCGTCCCGCTGCATCGCGGAGACCTGTCGGGTGACCGTGGAGCCGTCCAGGTTCAGCCGGGCGGCCAGGGCCGAGACGTTCTGCGGGCCGGCCTTGTCCAGGTGCCGCAGGATCACGTACGCGGCCCGGTCCAGCACCCGGTGCTCCGCGGTGCCGGTGGCCCGGCGGGTCGCCTCGCCCAGCCGCATGAGCAGCGCGACCTCGGTCTCGATCCGCCCGAGTGTGACCTCTTCGGTGTTGGCGTCGTCCCTCATAGCTGTATGATACAACTGAATTACCTGTACGATACAGCTATCTGGGAGGTTGCGGAGTGGATCGGCGTTCCGAACCCAACCGCAGTGCCATCTACGCCACCACGCTGGTGGCCTTCCTCGCCATCGCCGGCATCGCCGTGGTGGACCCGATCCTGCCCGCCATCGGCGAGGCCATCGGGGTCACCGCCTGGCAGGTCGAGCTGCTCTTCACCGCGTACATCGCGGTGATGGCGGTCGGCATGATCCCGGCGACCCTGGCCAGCGGGAAGTTCGGCTTCAAACCGGTGCTGATCACCGGCGTCTCGGTGGTCGGCCTGGCCGCCATCCTCGCGTCGTTCAGCAACGACATCGTCCAGCTCTCCGCGCTGCGCGGCGTCTGGGGCCTGGGCAACGCGATGTTCTTCGCCACCGCCATGGTGGTGCTGGTCAACCTGGCCAACGACCGGGAATGGGTGGTCGGCCTCTTCGAGACCGCGCTCGGCCTCGGCTTCGCCGTCGGCCCGCTGATCGGCGGCCTGCTCGGCGAGGTGAGCTGGCGGCTGCCCTTCTTCGTCTGCGGCGTCTTCATGGTGCTGGCGCTCGCCGTGGCGTCCCGCAAGCTCCGCGAGCCCGCCACCAAGCTGCCGCCCGTGAAGGTCGGCTCGATCTTCGCCACCTACCGCAAGCCGGCGTTCATCACCCTCTGCGTGGTCACCGCGGCGTACAACTTCGTCTTCTTCGTGGTGCTCGGCTACACGCCGCTCTACCTGCACCTGGACGTCATCCCGCTGGGGCTGGCCTTCACCGGCTGGGGCCTCGGCCTGGCCGCCGGCATCCTGCTGATCGGCCACCGGCTGGCGCACCGGATCGGCGCCGTACAGACCGTCGGCGTCGCGATCGCCGGCCTGCTGATCTGCATGGTCCTCTTCGCCACCTCCACCGGCACCGCCATGTCGCTCGTCGTGCTGGTGCTCGCCGGCCTGTTCATGGGCCTGGCCAACGCCAACCTCACCGACCTGGCGCTCGGCCTCGGCTCCAGCGACCGCCGGGTCGCCACCGGCGCGTTCAACCTGGTCCGCTGGGGTGCCGCCGCGCCGGCCCCGATCATCTCCGGCAAGCTCGCCGAGCACAGCCTGGCCCTGCCGTTCTGGGTCGGCTTCGGGGTGCTCGCCGTGGGCGTGCTGGTCTACCTCGCCTTCGCGCACCTGATGGCCGCCGGCTACGGCGAGCGGGTGCTCTGGTCCCGGTGGAACTCGGCCGCCCGGCGCAACGAGCACGCGCCGGAGGAGCCGGTCGGCGAGGCCTACTGACCTTCGTCCCTCCTGGTCGAACCGCCCCGGCGCAGCGTCGCGCCGGGGCGGTTCGGCGTCCGGGACGGGTCAGCTCAGCGCGCGCGTGAGCAGGTAGAGGCCGATCACCGTGCCGAAGACCACGATGAGGGTCCGCAGCACCACCGGCGGAAGCCGGCGGACCAGCCGGGCGCCCACGTACCCGCCGACCAGGGTGGCCGGCGCGACGACCGCGACCGCCGCCCAGTCCACCGGGCCGAAGAGCGCGAACACCACCAGCGTGGTCAGCCCCACCACCGCCGAGAGCAGGTTCTTGATGGCGCTGACCCGGGCCAGGGTGGTGTCCAGCACCAGGGCCAGGCCGGCCACCAGCATCACCCCGAGCGCGGCGCCGAAGTAGCCGCCGTACACCGTGCCCACGGCGACCATGGCCTGCACGGTGACGGTACGGCGGCGCGGGCTCAGGTGGGCCGGATGCCCGACCAGCCGGCGCAGCGGATCCTGGAAGGCCAGCAGGGCGGTCGCGCCCAGCACCAGGAACGGCACCACCAGCTCGAACGCCCGCGCGGGCGTGGCCAGGAGTAGCACGCACCCGACGGCCGTGCCGAGCACGGCGGTGGGCAGCAGGGGCCACAACGCCCGGCCGCGCGGCAGGTCCATCCGGCTGCCCGCGACGCTGGCCACGTAGCCGGGGAAGACCGACACCGAGTTGCTGACGTTCGCGGGCACCGGAGGCAGGCCGGTCGCGATCAGCGCCGGGAAGGTGATCAGGGAGCCGCCCCCGGCCACCGCGTTCACCGTGCCCGCGGCGAGACCGGCGGCGACCAGCAGCGCGGCGTCGGAGAGGTCCATGATCCCCAGAGGCTAGTACGACCCGGCGGGAACTCAACTTTTCGCTACATTGTCGCGTCGTTCCCATCGACAGGGGCCTGACGAAGGGAGCGAGCCGTGCGTCGTCACGACGAGGGGTCGGCCGGTGGATGACCCGGAGTTCCGCGAGTTCGTGCAGGCCCGCTACACCGACCTGCTGCGCACCGCGTACCTGCTGACCGGCGACCGGGACGCCGCGCAGGACCTGGTGCACGAGGCGTTGCTGAAGGTGATGCGGCACTGGCGGCGGGTCGACGAACCGATGGCGTACGTGCGGCGGGCGATGGTGAACGAGCGGACCAGTCGCTGGCGCCGCATCGGGCTGCGGGAGCTGCTCACCTCGACGGTGCCGGACCGGGTCGGCCCGGACAGCACCGACGGGGTGGCCGTCCGGGACGAACTGCTCGCCGCGCTGGACCGGCTGCCGGTCCGGATGCGCACCGTGCTGGTGCTGCGCTACTGGGAGGACCTGCCCGAGGCGGAGGTGGCGGCGGTCATGGACTGCTCCCTCGGGACGGTGAAGAGCCAGGCGGCCCGCGGGCTGGCCCGGCTGCGGGAGGTGCTGGCCGCGCCGCGGCCGCGGGTGGCCGGCGGGTTGCTGGGGGAGCGGGCATGAGCGTGGACGAACTGCGGGCGGGGCTGGCCCGGATCGCCGAAACGGTGGTGCCGGGCCCCGATCCGTACGAGCGACTGATGCGCCACGCGCGACGGCGCTGCCGGCGTCGGTTCGCGGGCCTCGGGGCGGCGGTGGCCGCGGTCCTGGTGGCGGCGCTGGCGGGTCCGGCGGCGCTCACCGCGGCGGACCTGCGGCCGAGGGTGGACGACTCCCGGATCGGGCACGGTCACCGGATCGACTCGACGTGGAGCAGGCGTCTGATCGACTCACCGACCCGGGGAAGCCTGGCCGGGGACCAGGCCTTCGTCGCCAAGGTGGCGCGCCTCTTCGACCGGCGACGGGCCGAGGTGTTGATGGCCGACGACCTGCCCACGGTGAAGGTGCTCTACGCCGACGAGTCCGCCGGGTTCCGGCAGGTGGTGCTGGTCTACCACTCGGCGACGGCGGCGGCCCTGGTGAGCCGGGAGGGCCCGGTCGGCGCGTCACCGGACCGGCTGTTGCGGGGCGACGGGCTGAGCAACGCGCCGGTCGACCCGTTCAATCTCCTCAGCGCTGCCTCCGGGACGCCCGGTGCCCAGCGGCAGTGGCTGCTCGGGCTGGCCCCCGCCGGCTGCCGGGTCTCCCTGGGCCGGACCGCGCACCCCGACGACCTCGGGCTGCGGCGGCAGTGGCAAGCGGTGCCCACCGACGGCTACGTCCTGGTCGACCAGGCGTCGACTGACGGCTGGTGGCGGGTCGAGTGCGACGGACAGGTCCGGCAGGAAGGGCCGATGTGGTTCGCCGAGACGGACGGCCCCGCAAACGACGGGGCGTATCCGGACGACGGCCGGTGGGCATCGAGTGCGGAACCGCCCAACCCGACGGTGGCCCGGCAGGCCGGGCGGATGTACGCGGCCCTGGCCCGCCAGTCCGGCCTGGTCGACGCGGCGCGGCCGGTGATCCGGTGGTCCGGCCGGCTCGACACCGCCGGCGGCGCGGCGGTGCTGCTCGCCGCCCCGGGGAAGGGGCCCCTCCTGCTCCAGGCGGGCGACAGCGGGGCCGCCCCGCTGGCGGCCCTCGCCACGACCCGGGACCCGGCCCCGACCGAGCCCGCGGCGCCCGCCGGCCCGCTGCGCTCGCCGCTGGTGGCCACCGGCTACGCCCCGGCGGACGACCTGCTGGCGGTCCGGGTGCCGGCCAGCGACGGCGACCGGGCGGTGCTCACCGACCAGCTGTTCGTGGTGCCCGGCGAGGGCGTGAGCCGGATCGAGGCGGTCGCCGACGGGAAGGTCCGGGCGAGCGCGGCCGTGACCGGCGGGGCAGCTTTGCTCACCCTGCCCGTCGGCAGTCCCGTCCTGCTGCGCGGGCTCGATCGGGAGGGCGTGGTGCGCTCGTCCGGCCCGCTGCACGAACCGGCCACCGGTGAGCGGATCTTCAACGAGCCGCTCGTGTCGAACTGGTAGCGCGTGTCCGGTACGGGGGCGTCCGGCCCGGTGCCGGGGCGGAAATGGGCGGGGCGGGCCCGTCGTTAGGATGAGTGCGCGACGGACGAGTCGACCGGGCGGTCGCGTCGGCGGGCTGCGGCCCGCCGCCGAGGAACGTCCGGACTCCACAGGGCAGGGTGGTTGCTAACGGCAACCCGGGGTGACCCGCGGGACAGTGCCACAGAAAACAGACCGCCGGCCCTAAACGGGACGGTAAGGGTGAAACGGTGGGGTAAGAGCCCACCAGCATCCCGGGTGACCGGGATGGCTCGGTAAACCCCACCCGGAGCAAGGCCAAGAAAGGGTCGTCACCGCAAGATGACGGTCCGCGCAGACGCTTGAGGGCTGCCCGCCCGATGTCTGCGGGTAGGCCGCTGGAGCCTGCCGGCGACGGTAGGCCGAGATGGATGGCCGCCGCCGACGCGCCTTCGGGCCGCGTCGGTCACAGAATCCGGCGTACAGGTCGACTCGTCCGTCGCCCACCAGGCCAGCCGCCCTAACATGGTGGCTGGCCTGCCGTTTCTTCATGTACTGCTGGTCGTCCTCGGTCATCTTTGGTCGGCGCTTGACGGCCCAGCAACGGCCCAGGCGGCCCACAGGCGGCCCGCAGCACCGTCAGTTTGGAAGAGCGTGCTCAACCGGTCGCGATGCCCGAAACGCCTGCGGCCGGCGGTGGAGCGTTGTGCCCCTGGTGCCCGCTCGTGACCGCTGCGTTTCCCGAGTACTGGCCCGTGGATGGCCCGGCTCAGCCCTCGGACTTGCAGAGGTCACGGTCGCCCTGCGTGGGCGATCGATGTTGGCTCGTATCCTGCGGGCCATGCCCGATGATCCCCTCAGCTCGCATCCACCACTCAGGCGAGCGTCCCGTACGTTCATCACCGCGCTGCTGGTGTTCGGCGTGGTGGTGCCATCCGCCGTCATCCGTGAGCTGATCGAGGGCGCGATGGGCAGTGGCCCGCTGGCGGATCTCGACTGGATCGCAGTTCCGATGGCGGTCACTGCCTGGCTTGCGCCGCGTGCTTCCTACCGTCGTCGCGACGCGCTGTGGTGGTTCATTAGCCCGGTCGGCCTCTACATGTTCGTGGTGATCGCTTGGCGGGTAGCCTTCCTGCCCTACCGCGATTGGCCGCCTCGACCCGATGAGGCATCTCGGGTCCGCTGGCTGCGCGACCGTCAACAGGCAGGATTGTGGCACCTGTCCGGGGCAGCAAAGTAGGTGGTGGCGGCCGAGTGGTTGAAGGCGGATCTCCTCGTCGGGCAGTCGTAGACCGTCCAGCCTCCCCGGACGGGGACAAGGTGGAGCGCCTCCACCGGACGAGTCTCAATGGCGGTCGTCAAGGGCCGGCGTCGCGACCGAAGGTTTATGGGATCAAACTGCCCGCCCCGCCGACCTGGACACATGGCGGTCTAGCAGCGGAAACGCCTCCCGACATCTCCCAGCGGTCGCCCGCCGTTTGCCGGCCTCTTGCGGACTGGATGCGGACCGTCGCGCAAGCGCGGTCAGCTCGGGGCGCGCCAAGCACCTTCCGCCCTTGCGCCCCACCGGGCGGGCCCGAACAATCTTGCCGTGCCCGATGGCCTAGGTCCGTTCCTATGCGTCCTGATTCTGCTGGGCGTGTGGTCCAGCGTGATCAGCGCACTGCTCGGCCGCCTGAACTCGTGGGAGGCGGTACCAGGGGAGTCGCCGTGGCGGTTCTGGGGACCGGGCATTCTGGCGTGGTCATGGCCCATTGTCGTGGTCGCATGCTTCCTCCTGGGGTTCATCACCCCTTGGGCCGTCTACCTCCTGGCCCTGGCCCCACTGGCGCTCTTGACCGCAACCGCACTGACTTTGCTGGAGTTCCGACGCCGACACGCTGAGGACCTTGTGGCGGAGACGCCTCGGCGCTTCAAGGACTGACACGAGAACCCCCCTCGGCCGAGGCGATGAACGGCCCACCGTCAGCTTGGAAGGTGCCTGTCGTCTGGTCCGTCAGCTAGGCTGGCGTCCCTGCTGAGCAGCAACGCAACTAGAGGTGGCACGGCCGGATTGCTCAATCCTGCTACGGCCTGCCGCCCCCGGTTGCCCCCTCTTGACCGCTGTATCGGGCACGCCTCGGGCACGCTTCGCGGGTAGCGCTGGTGCATCAACTCGGGGATGATCATCGTCATGTCCGAGCAAGATCTGGCCGGAACCTGGCGTCGCATCATCCGAGGGGACAGCAAGTCCTGGGTCGTATTCGCCCACGGCACGTGCGTCGTACTACCAGACCCCGGACCCAGGGTTGACCTCGCCGCTCAGGCCGTTGACATCCTGCGCGAGTACGGCCCCGTCTACGCCGGCTCACCTGCTGGAGACTTCGGCACCATCACCCTCGATCCCGGTCCCGGATGGGTGGTCTACGGCCACCACAACGACGTGCTGACCTACGTAGGGCCCGACGAGATCTCGGACAACAGCGATCTGGCCGTTGGTCTGCACGGACGCAGAAAGCGAGACCAGGACGGCCATGAGCTTGACGTCGTACACGTCGAGGACAAACGGCCGCGGTGAATCGGGGCCGAGCTTCCGTTGTCAGACGTTGAAGCGGAACTCAGATCGGGCGTGGCTTGGCCTGGGAAGATGGGCTCGGCATGCTGGTCACGCTCGGTCTTAGGTTCCTGTCGTTCCTCTTTGGTTGCCGACGTTTCACGTTGTCTTGTGCCCCCTGTGTGCTCTAGGAGCGGCTTGTGCGCGCACGTTCCGCTCCCAAACCTCAACCAGCCCGACGCGAAGCGACGCCTCTGCCAGATATGCCACGAAGGATGCATGCAGGGTGCTACCGATGCCGCTACGCCACCTGCCGGGGACTACGTGTATCTGATATAGCTGCCCAACTACGTGGGCGTCTATCTCCGATGCAAGCGGTGGCCCCATAGCGGCGATCCCCACCACCTTGCCATCAGCCACTGCGCACAACACCCGCTTGTCCGCCGATCTGAACCGCACCAAGGCCAACACCAGATCACGAAGACCAGGTAGCCAACGACTCAGCTGACCACCCGAGCGCTTCGGCCTGATCCCCTGACGACGGCCGTTGCCCGTCCCGCGCCATCTGGCGGCCCCGCTCGATGCCGTCGCGCACGCCCGGCTGCGAGTCGATAACGCGGCGCACCACGTCACCGATGAGATCGCTGCGGCCGCAGCTCGCCAACCACTCGATGATCGAGCTTCCGCCTACCCCCAGCGTGATGCTCGGAGCGGCCACCATGAAATCCGGTTGTGCAGTTTCTTCCAGCCATGGCAGCACACTGTTCTGAACGGTTTCGCTGACAGCGGACAACTTGTGGGGACGGTTGTCCGGTTCTAGAAGATCAATAACCCCGTCTTCGTACGACCCGTAGACGTAGCCGTTAGCCCGCCCAGCTACGTAGCCGAGCGGATGGCCGACCAGCCAATCGGTATCGCGAAGCACGACAGCCGGATGCGCCTGCCGCCAACGCAGCAACCCGTGGTCACGCACAACCAACTGCAAGCTAATCAGCAGCTGCTTGCCAGCCCTGTTACGCGTCGAACCTTGAAGGAACACCTGCTCAACCCGCCCCGCCACGCTGCGCTCCAACGCCGTAGTCGAGGCCACCCACCGAAATCCGCACGGCGCCAGCCGATCCCCGAGCCACGACCCGGCCGCCCGAACAACGTCACCAGGGCGTGTTGCCATGTCGAGAGTCAGCGCTGGCTTCACTCCACCATCCTGCCAAGAACCATGACCTGCGCCGTAGTCTGGAACGAAGGGCGACTGCCCTACGACAGGCCGGAACCCGGCCAGCATCGGCACTGTTCGATCACGATCTGGCGTCAAGGGTCCTGCGACGCCGTTTCGTCAACCATCACGCGAGACCAGGCACCCTGTCGTACTCCGCTTGACGCTTCTATGGCTCGTCAAGTCCTCCTGGCGGTTTCCATGAGGCGGAACATGTGTCGGGCGGTGTAGCGCTTGAGGCAGCGGCGGATTTCGGCGTCGGATTTCTGTTGGGCGCGTCGGCGGGTGAGGTAGTGCTGGGTGGGTTCGTGGCCGTGGATCATGCGCCAGTTGACGATGGTGTGTAGGGCTCGGTTGAGCTGGCGGTCGCCGAAGCGGTTGAGCCGGTGGCGGGTGATGCGGCCGGAGGATGCCTGCAGTGGGCTGACGCCGGCGAGGGCGGCGAAGGCGGCCTCGGAGCGGCATCGGCCGGGGTGGGACCAGGCGGTGATGAGGTGTGCGGCGCTGACCGGGCCGACGCCGGGTTCGGCCAGCAACGCGGGCATGACGATGTCGACCAGGTGGTGGAGTTGGCGTTCGTTGGCGCGGATCTCTTTGTCCAGCTGACGAATGCGTTGGGCCAGGCTGCGTAGGGTCTGCCGCAGGACCCGCTCGGCGGGGGTGTGGCGGGCGTGGACCCGCAGCAGGGCGCAGGCGGCTGTCTGCCGCGGCGTTGACTGTCGGCGTAGCGGCTCGCGCAGCTGGTCGGGTGCGGTCAACAGCAGTGCCTTGAACACGTTGATCGCGGCGGTGCGGGTCGCGTTGGCGTGCTCGCGGGCCACGAGCAGGATGCGTAACGCTTCCCGGTCGCCGTCGCTACGCGGCTGAGCGTGATGTCCCGCGGCCAGGGCGGTGCGGGCGGCCAGACGGGCATCGGACGGATCAGACTTGCCACCTGGTCGACGCCCCACGCGTTGCGGGCGACCGGCTTCGACGACCTGCTGTCCTGCGGCCAGCAGCGCCCGCAGCAGGCCGGCTCCGTGCGAGCGGCAGCCTTCCACCGCCCAGGTCAACCGGGGGCCAGGCGCCTGCTGGACGGCCCAGGCGATCACCTTGCTATAGCCGTCCGGGCTCGCCTCGACGGTGACGGTCGCGATCTCCCGGCCAGCACCGTCGAGCAGGCATGCGGTGTGCGTGTCGGTGTGGGTGTCCACGCCGATGACGGCGTCGACCGATTCTGCAAGCATGGGCATTACACCGTTGCTCCTTCCCAGGGGCGGTGGTTGACGTTGGCACCGGCCTGGGTGGAGACACCTACGGCACATCTGTGATGAGCCACGCCGCATGGCGGGCAAGCTTCTGATCAGGCCAGACGGTGAGCCACGCCGGTGCCGGCGGTCAGAGACGACAGGTCAAGCGCAGGGCACGTCCGTAGACGGCCAGATGCGTTAGGAGTCAGCCCCGACCACCGGCACCGATCCTGGCAGCAGCCCACCCAGGACCACCACCGCGAGCCTCACAGATCCGTTACACGGTGACTCCAGTTGACGGGTTACACGGGCCTTGAGCATGCCGGACACGGACCGTAACGCCGGCCGCCCACGACACTGGTGGCCAGGCATCCGTTTCTGCCGATGTCAGTGCGTTCGATCATGCCGATGAGCATGCGCCCTGAACTATTGGAGGAACGCCAGGTCGTCGAAGCCCATGTCGCGCATCTTCTCGCCGGAGAAGACAACCATGATCTCGTCGCCGGGGATGAGGACGTGCTGCATCTCCGGTGGCTGTGCGCTGGCAGCGACAAACCACACTGGTCCCGCGTGGAAGTCGATACGGAGTGCCGTCGGCAGGTCCACAGCGTGCGCAGGCCCGACGATGCTGCCATCGGCCCGCCGGCTCGGCCCCAGTTCCAGCCGCTCCCAATGGAAGGCGGTACCGCAGATCAGCGACCCGAGGTGTTGAGCCCAGGGACTCGCGGGATCGGGGTCCGGGCCGACCCGCTTCGGGCCGCCTTCACCCAGGACAAGGTGGTCCTCGATAGGGTCGTGGAAGACCTCGACGCCGTAGGGGTCGAAGGTAGCGGTCCAGGTCACCGTCACGGGTCCCAGGTCGGTGGTGAGCTGAACGCCCATGACAGCGTGATGCCAGTCGCCGTAGTCCCATCGCGTCGGTTCAGGGCCGAAGTTATGGACATCCCAGTAGTCGACTGCCGTAAGCCGCCGGCCTCGAAGGTCGCTCAGCTTCGCCTCGAACCGTGTTCGCGGACCATCGACCCCGTACGCCAATTCCACGTCATCATGCTCCCCGGTCATGCACCCAGGCGTACGCTGTTTGCCGCCGATCGGACGCCACGCTCCGTGATGAGGTGCGCCGGGGTCGGACGCTCGGTCGTAGTCGAAAGAGCGCGCGTGCCTGGCCCAGCCCGGATCGGCCCCGCGATACGGTTCGCGCGTGATGCCCGGCTTTGCCAACCGCCCCTTGGTCTTCCTCGATGTAGACGGACCGCTGATCCCGTTCAAAGCCCGGCCCGTTGGCCGCATGCGTTCCTTAGGCGGTGCCGTCACGCAGCCGCTGGACGGCACTGGCAACCCTCTACTCGATCGGCTCGACCCAGATGACGGGCGCAGACTGTTGGCCCTGGGATGCCAGCTGGTCTGGGCAACGACGTGGATGGCGGAGGCGAACGAGGTCGTCTCACCACGGCTCGGGCTTCCGGACCTGCCCGTCGTCGAATGGCCGGACGGCGACGAAAATCCGGAGCACGGTCTGCACTGGAAGACCGCGTTCCTGACCCAGTGGGCAGCCGGACGCCCGTTCGTCTGGCTTGACGACGAGACAACTGATGCTGACCCGCGATGGGTCGCGGCTCATCACCCGGCGCGGGCGTTGCTGCACCGTGTCGACCCATACGCGGGCCTGACCGAAGCGGATTTCGAAGCGATCCGTCAATGGCTCCCGCAGGGTGAGGGCGCCGCTTGATCGCCTGCACGCTCATGCCGCTGAGTGTGCGCGGATCTGCCGAGATGAGCGCGCCTGGTCTTGGAGGCCAAAGGGCAGGTCCCGTCGGCATGACGACGGCAATTCCGCGCGCATACTCGATGCGGCCATACGTGGATCGGATGCTCGTTGCCCGCGTCTCGGCGCGCGGTCGGCGGCTAGGGCGAGGGCGTGGGCGTGGCGAGTGCGGCAACCGGGTGCGGATGGCCGGAACACAGGCGACCGGTGGCGAGTGCAAGCATTCCGGGCTATGGGAAGAGAACGAACGCGGGGTCGCAGGCCAGGGCAATGAGCTGCTCCACGGTCAGCGGTGGTTCCGTCATCGTGGGCCGGCTGTTGTCGGACTCGGGTGCGTTGTGCGCCCCGGCCAGGATCGTGGTGTGTCCACTGTAGACCATAACGGTGCGGCCCCAGACCCCGGCGGAGTCGGGACCGAAGTCCATGATCTGGATGCGTTCGCCGTGCGGGCCGGTGCGGCACTCGCCCTTGGCGTCAGGCCCGTTGCACCGGCTGGTCCAGGTATCGGTGCTGATGGTCTCGTGGGTGGCCTGGAACAGCAGCAGTCCGGTGCCGGCGGCCGTGGTCACCAGCGCGGTGGCCGCAAACCCCTCGCCCTCGAACATGCCCGGCCCGGCTACCAGGTAGGGCGTGCCGCGGGCGGGATTGTCGGCGAAGGTGGCGCCGGGCATAGCCGCCGGCACCGCGGTGCGCAGGTAGCACGACATCCGGTTGGCGAGTTGATTCGACCCATTCACTTGGGCCGGCGCGGGCGCGTTCTCGGTCGGGACGATCGCCGCCGCCGATGGGATGCTCGCGCAGACCGTCGGATCGTAGGTCCACGTGGGCGAACCGGGCTGGCTCGCGGTGCTGCCAAAGAGGCCTCCCGCCACATGCCCCCCGACCGCCACCACGCCGGCCAGGGCTACGACTCCGCCGGCATAGGCCAACCGGTGCATGGCCCGCGACCGCCGGCCGGCTCGCACTACTTGGTCCGACCGCAGCCGCACAGGTGGTTCGTCGATGGTCACGTGCACCCGCAGCGCGTCCTGGATCGCCTGCTCGTTCATGCTCTCGTCCTTCCATTCATCTCGATGTCCGACTCCAGGTACTTCTTCAGCGTCTCCAAACCCCGGGCGGTCTGGCTCTTGACCGTGCCCTCCGCCATGCCGAGCAGGTCAGCCACCTCCACCACCGACAAGTCGGCCAGATGCCGCAGCACCACAGCTGCCCGTTGTCGCGGCGGAAGCTGGGCCAACACGTGGCTCAGGTCCAGCCGCAGCGCAGGATCGCCAGGCCCAGGCGCGGGCTCGTCCCGAACCTGGGGCACCACCGACTCGCGTCGATGCCGGCGTCGGTGCGACAGGAACGTGTTGACCAGCACCCGCCGGGCATACGCGTCGGCCGTCTCCAGCCGGACATGCCCCCACCGTCGATAGACAGCAACGAACGCGCTCTGGGTCAGGTCCTCCGCTGTGTGCCCAGTCGCCGCACAGCGCGTAGGCCAGGCGACGCAGGGCGACCACCCGACTGCCGAAGAACCCGACGAAATCCGCTTCTCGTTGTTCGCGATTCACATCGCCTCCCTCGTGGCTACCCCATCTACCGCTAGACCCAATGCCGGGTTCAGCCGACTCCAGACGTTTCTTGCGCCCACTGATAGGCCTCGCCGCGCACCTGTGCCATACACGCCGACGATGGCCCGCGGGACATTGGGCGAACGGGACACCACCGACCGTACGGGCGCGTCGCCAGCGCACCCGGCCGGACGGCGGCACCGGCAATCGTCAGTGACGATATGAGGGGCGCCCGGCGGCCAGCATCGAGGTTGATGGCCTGATGATGTCGGTAGCCGGCGCCCCCGACGAGAGATCTTGCCACCCAAGATCGAGCTACCGGATCTGCCGCAGACCGCGCGCCCGGTCAGCGTCCGCTCGTAGCCGATGTGAGGGCGTTGCCAGACTGCGGGCTCGAACGTCGTCCTGTAAGCCGCTGAAGCCGAGGAACGGCTGTAAGCACGTCAGCGACCGAGTACGAGATACGCAAGACCGAGAACGCCGCGGTAGACGTCGACGTACTGGCTCAGCTGGGCATCGAGTTCGTCACGGACCTCGGTCGCCCGGGGGTCATCGGCATGCTCCAGCAACCACTCCTGCCGGCCCGCACGCCACGTGGCCTCAAAGTCGTCCCATTCCCTTTGGTCGGCGGTGCTGAAGTGCAAGACTCGCCAGCCCAGCGCTCGTGCCTGCTCGATGAGGTCTGCCAGAGGCATGGTCTCGTCGCCGAAGATCTCCGTGGCCTCGATGGTGGGCGGACGCTCCCAGTACCCATCACCGAACAAGAGGCGCCCGCCTGGAGGTACCAGTTCGGCGAGTGCCTTGAGGGCCGCTGCCGTCCCGCCGAAGGCGTGCGAGGCGCCGATGCACAGGACCCGCTCGGCTGGCTCGCGCCAGGCCGCCGCATCGTGTTTCACGAAGGTCACCTGCGTGTCCAGTGACCGGTCAGCGGCAAGCACGCGGCCGCGTGCCAGTGCTGCGTCGTCGGTGTCGACACCGATGCCTGTCGTCGAGAGTGCGCCGGATGTGCCGTTGGTGGCAACCGCTCGTAGGAGTAGCTCGCCCCACCCGCATCCGAGGTCCAGTACGCGAGCACCAGCGGGGATGTCGAGCCGGTGGAGGAGTAGGGCGGCGTGGTCCTCCGACAATGGTGTATTCCAGCGCATACGTATGTGACGTAGGGCGCTGAGTTCATCGGTTGGCGCCATCGACCGAGAGTGCCAAGTCTTGACCCACCGCGCATCGGGTTTTCGTTGGTATGGCGGTCCCGGCACACTCAACTGCCGCTGATCGGGCGTTCGTCCGCCAGGCGACGACGTCCGGCTCTGCCGATTGTGCCGGAGTGGTGGAGAAGGGAGGGAAGCGACCGTGGCGGTCTCGCCGGTCAGCTGGCCAGCTTCTCAAAGAGTTCGTTCGGCGTGTCGTAGTACCTCGTCGTCCGGCCGGAATGCGTCATGCCGAGCCGCCGGCAGACGGCCTGGGAGGCATGGTTGTCGGGATCCGTGACGGCGAGGACCTTCGTCAGACCCCGGCTGAATGCATCGGCGAGGACGGCGTCTGCGGCTTCGGTGGCGTAGCCGCGTCCCCAGGCGTCCGGATGCAGGTGCCAGCCGATCTCGACGTCGTTCGGCCCGCCGGAGGGCTCGCCGGCCGACAGGGGAAGCGGTTTGAGCAGAAGGTTTCCCACCAGGCGGCCATCCGTGGCGGTGCTGATGGCCCAGATTCCGTGGATCGGGTCGTCGATGGCGCGCCGGCGTGCGATCGAGGCGAGTGCGTCCTCGCGGGTGCTCATGGTCGTGGGATGCGCGCCCAAGAAGCGTACGACCTCCCAGCGCGACTCGAGATCCAGGAGAAACTCGGCGTCGTCATCGCGCCAAGGGCGCAGCAGGAGGCGGTTGCTCGTGATGGTGCGCATGCCACCGAATCTAGCCAGTGCCGAGCAATGCGCCTCAACACGATTTTCCTCGCACGCATCTGCCGCCGACCGGCGTCGCGGCGGCACGACTTTGCCGAGAAGAGTACGTCTACAGTCGGTACCCGGTCGATGATCGGAGCGCTCGTTCGCATGACAGACCGACTTGCGGCAGTCGCCGAACTCTGGGAGGCGCACACGCAGGCCCCGTTTCCTGGCCAGCTGAGAAGCGCTGATGTGGCCGGCGTCAGCATGGTGCTGCTCGATTCCAATGTGGCCGGCTGCGTCAGTACCTGGCTGCATCGAGGCGGAAACATCGATGACGGGCGGGGGGACATCCTTGCGGCATGCGAACAGGAACTCCTCCGTGTCATCCCCGAACTGGACGACGATGAGGCCCTGTACTACCAGCGACTGTTGGACATGACGGGATTGGTCCTCGAAGCGCCGGACGACTCATCGCCCAGCTGAGCGGCGTTCACTCATTTGCCGCTGACCGGGCGTCCTAAGCGGCATCAGGGATCGCTACCCTCGGCGATATGCCGGTTACGAAATGTGACAGCAGAACAGAAGGGGTCCGCTGACTGTCGCCCTTCAAGTGAAGCTGATCTGTAACGGATCAAGTGGAGCCCGACACCGCCGGCAGCCGGCCTGTCCCGTCACGGGACATGCTTGACGGTCGCGTCCCGCCAGATGCTCGACATGATCGCCGGCTCACTGCGGGGGACTGCGACGGAATCGCTCTCCTGGCAGAGTGGCTGCTATGCCGGACAGCCATAGCAGCGATTCGCACGAGGTCAACGCCCCTGTCCACATCGAGCCGCACGACGCCGATTGGGCTGAGCGGTTCGCCGAAGAGGCCAGCGTGATCAATGAAACCATCGGTGCCTGGATCACTGGCGGTGTCCACCACGTCGGCAGCACAGCAGTGCCTGGGCTCGCCGCCAAGCCGGTCATCGACATCATGGTTGGCGTCGCGGACCTGGAGTCGTCACGCCCCTGCATCGAGCTGCTAAAGCCCCTGAGCTACTGCTACTGGCCCTACCGCGCTGAGGTCATGCACTGGTTCTGCAAGCCACGCCCCAGCCACCGGACCCACCACCTGCACCTGGTGCCGACCGGCTCGCCGCGTTACCTCAATGTCCTGGCGTTTCGGGACTACCTACGAACCCATCCCGACGCCCGTGCCGACTACGAAGCACTCAAGCGAGACTTGGCAGGCCGCTACCCGAACGACCGTGAGGCGTACACCGAGGGTAAGACTGACCTGATCGGGAAGCTGACTGAAGAGGCTCGGGCGTGGGCCAGAACCAGAGACATGAAGATCAGCAAACCCGGTAGCACAACGTAGCCGCTGGCCCGGTCCACCTCGTCAATCGCTGCGTCGTCTAGACCGAGGGCAAAGATGTGGTGGGACGGATCCGTCAAGGATGTGGTGGGACTAGGCACGTGTCCTGTCACGGGACATGCTTGACGCTCACGTCCCACCTGATGCCCGACATGATCCTCAAACGGCGCCGCGGAAGCCTTCACGGTCCGCGACACTGGCGCGCATCGCGGCAGGGCCGAACCGCCGGCGACGGTCTGCCACGCCCCGTAGCGATCGGATCGCGGCTAGATCCGGACGTCTGGTCGCGCCCTTTGGCTGGAGCGAGCTTGTCCTATCCCTGTGCTCTACTCCCGTCATGCATGTCGTCGTCACAGGCGCACTCGTCGAAAACGGCGCGGTCCTGCTAGTACACCGCAGGCCGACCAAACGGGCATACCCAGATGTCTGGGACCTGCCCGGGGGGCAGGTCGAAGCGGGTGAGTCGGAACTACAAGCCCTCGCGCGTGAGATGCACGAGGAGCTCGGTGTTCACATTGTGGCGGAGTCCGCTTCACGGTTGGGCGTCTTGCATGCCGGCAGTGGTGAGGACGCCGTTCACGTGGGCGTCTGGCAAATCGGAGACTGGGTTGGCTCTCCGACCAACCGTGCACCTGACGAGCATGACGACATCGCATGGGTCGGGATCAGCGAGCTGGGCGGCCTTCCCCTCGTGCATGGTGTCTTGGCGGCAATGGTTCGTTCTCTGCCTGAGTTTGAGTGCGCCCGCAGGCACTCAGATGTCACCGACTGTAACCAGGACGACCGAGGAACCAAGGCCGACTGTCGTGCATGTTAGCCGCAATAGCGGCTATGGCCTCGGTTTTCCTCCTGCTGTCGCTGGTCGAGGGTGTCGGCAACCAAGCCGAGGAGGCTCGGCTGCAGATAGAAGCCATCAAGACCGGTCTCACGGTAGGTGCTGGAACGGGCGGCGCGTTGGCACTTCTCTTGACCGCACGAAAGCGGTGGCTGAACGAGCGCGAACGCTTGTTGCAGATACGAACGTCTCAGGTCGGGACCTGTACCCACCTGATGCCGTCGAGCGAGGAGCGGACCCGGCGGGCGATCGACGAGCTGTTCGGCGGCGAGGAGGAGGCGTGACGCCCTACAGACGCCCTGACGGGTGGTTGCGGTGCTGTTTCCGCAGTTCAGCGCCGGTGCTGCATCCAGAATCCGGCGTACGGGTCGACTCGTCCGTCGCCCCACCGGGTCGCAGCCTCGATCAGGGCTGCGACCTCGTTGTATGCAGCCCTGGAGCACCCCGCGCCGGTCGGTTGTAGTCTCGGCCCCGATGAGTTGGCTGCCTGAGGACTTCGTCCACCCCGTCTACGTGCCCGTGCCCAACACCGCGCTTCATGTGCGGCCGATCCGGGAGGCGGACGCCGCGCGCGACTACCCCGCCGTGATGGGCTCCCGAGAGCGCTTGTGGGAAATCTTCGGTCCGGCCTGGGCTTGGCCCCAGGAGACGATGACGTATGAAGCGAACCGCATCGACCTGCGGCGGCACGAGAAGGAGATTGCCGCGCACCAGTCGTTCAACTACGCGCTGCTGGACGCGGAGGAGACGGCGATCTTCGGCTGCGTCTACATCGACCCGCCGGAGCGCACCGGCTCCGACGGAGAGGTCTCCTGGTGGGTGGTGGACGACCTCGTAGGCGGCGAGGTGGAGCGCGCGCTCGACGCGCTGGTGCCGCACTGGATCGCCGCCGACTGGCCCTTCCAGCAGCCTCGCTATCTGGGCCGCGACATCACCTGGCAGGACTGGCTCGCGCTGCCGCGCGTCTAGCGAGGCTCCTTCGCTCGGGCTCCTTCGCTCGCCAGCGTCCTCGGCGCGAGGCTTGGGTGTCGTCGCCTGACTGCGGTGGGTGGCTGCCGCCGAACCGGCGGGTACGACAGCAGGCCAACCCCCTCGTAGGCTGCATCTCGCCCGTGATGGACAGGAGGCTGAGGTGGCCGAGACGACGCTGACGGAGACGATGGTGGCCGAGGTGATGGCCGAGCTGGCCGAACTGGAGGATCCGAAGACCCGCGAGGTGAACGAGAAACACGGCGACGATCACGGGGTGAACCTCGGCAAGCTGCGCGCGCTCGCGAAGCGGCTGAGGACGCAGCAGGAACTCGCGTGCCAGCTCTGGGAGACGGATGACACCGCGGCGAGACTGCTGGCGATCCTGATCTGCCGTCCGAAGGCGTTCGAGCGTGACGAGTTGGACGTCATGTTGCGCGAGGCGCGCACACCCAAGGTGCACGACTGGCTCGTGACCTACGTGGTGAAGAAGAACCCGCACTCCGAAGAGCTGCGTCTGGCCTGGTCCGCCGATCCGGATCCGGTGGTCGCGAGTGCCGGCTGGGCGCTGACCACCGAACGCGTGACGAAGGAGCCCGAGGGCCTCGACCTCGCAGGGCTGCTCGACGTCATCGAGGCGGAGATGAAAGACGCCCCGGATCGCCTGCAGTGGGCGATGAACCACTGCCTGGCTCAGATCGGGATCGAGCATGCCGAGCACCGCGCCCGTGCCATCGACATCGGTGAGCGCTTGAAGGTGCTCGAGGACTACCCGACTTCCCCGGGCTGCACGTCTCCGTTCGCGCCCATCTGGATCACCGAGATGGTGCGCCGACAGCACGACAAGTAGGAAAGCTTCGCGCTCACGCTCGTGCCGGAGGCGATGACCCGTCAGCTGCGCGTCCCGCACCGACCGCCGGTCCCGGGCCCAGGTCGAGGGTCCAGTTCTGGCCGACGAGGTCGTGGCCGAAGCTGCGATGCGGCTCCTCATCGGTCAGGGTGAACCCGAACGCCTCGTAGATCCGGCGCGCCGACACCAGTACATCGTTGGTCCACAACGTGATCCGCCGGTAGCCGGCCTCGCGAGCGAAGGTCAGGCACCTCTCGACCAGGAGGGTGCCGACGCCGAGGCCGCGGGCGGCCGGGGTGACGAGCAGGATCCGCAGCTTGGCCACCCCGGGTTGGTCGCCCGCGACACAGAAGACGCATCCCGCCCGTTCGCCCTCGACCTCGGCGATCCAGGCCGCTTCCCGGGCCGGGTCGTGGTCGACGGCGTAGTCGGCCACGATCCTGGCGACCAGCGCCTCGAAGTCGGTGTCCCAGCCGAACTGCTGGTCGTAGACCTCGCCGTGGGCCATCACCACCCAGCCCAGATCGCCGGGGCGCTCCGCCCGGCGTACGACGACTCGCGGCTGCTGCTCCTGCTGTGACATGGGTTGCCCCTTCCGGCTCCCTGCCGACGGGTGCCTACTGACACGACTGTTTCAGTGGCGGGTAGGCTACCCCCATGTCCCAGGACACGACAACGCCGTCCGCCCGGAAGACGGAGCTGTTGGAAGCCGCCTACCGGTACGTGCTCGAGCACGGCCTGGCCGACCTGTCCCTTCGGCCGCTGGCCGCGGCCATCGGCTCCAGCCCACGGGTGCTGATGTTCCTGTTCGGCAACAAGGACGGCCTGGTACGGGCGCTGCTGGCGCGGGCCCGCGCCGACGAGCTGGCGATCCTGGACCGTCTCGGACAGACCAGCCACGGAGCACCCGTCGGCCTGGTCCCGGCGGTCGAGCAGGTCTGGGCGTGGCTCGCTGCCGAGGAGCATCGGCGCCTGCTGCGGCTGTGGGCCGAGGCGTACGCCCGCTCCCTCGTCGAGCCCGACGGCGCGTGGGGCGGATTCGCCCGGGCGACCGTGGACGACTGGCTCGCCGTCCTGGCCGCGTGTCAACCACAGCCCGAGCGGGACAGCGAGGAGGGTGCCGCTCGCCGCACCCTGGCGCTCGCGGTGCTCCGGGGCGCGCTGCTCGACCTCCTCGCCACCGGGGACCAGCACCGGGTCACTGCCGCGGTCCGGCACCACCTCACCGTCACCGCTGGAACGGCCACTCCTCGAACGATTGGCAGCGCCCGTCCTCGGCGAAGCGCATGATCCAGAGGTCGCGGTACTCCTGGTCGACCGGGTCGCCGTACCTGACCTCCACGCGCGCCACTGCGGTGTCGCCCTCGACCGCGACGATCTCCCTGGTCATCTCGAACACCTCGTCGGGGCCGTCGCGCTCGCTCTCCCACATCCGAGCGATGGCCGGCAGGCCGATGAGCGGTGCCCGGTAGGGCCCCTGCAGATAGCGCGCGTCCGCGGTGAAGATGCGGGCGAGCGCGGCCGTGCCCGGCGTCCGCCACGCCTCGTCGTAGGCCGCGAGCCAACCGGTCACCTGCTTCCTGTCCACGGCTCCACCCTGCCATTCCAGAGACCGGGTTGCGGCGGAGTCGGCCAGCCGCGAGGGGACTCCCGCCTCAGCGCTGCACCGCGCCGATCCGCAGGCGGTTGCCATCCGGGTCCGTCACCTCGAACTCACGTCCCCAGTCCTGCTGCTCGACCCGGTCCACCCCGCAGGCCGCCGCCGCGGCGTCGAGGTCGTCGACGTAGAGGTACAACAACGTCCCCGGCCGGGCGTCCCCGGTGTGCTCCGAGAGGTGGATCTCCAGGGCGCCCCGGGCGATGCTCACGTACAGCGGCAGCTCCGGGGCGAACCGGTGCTCCCACTGCTTCCGGAAACCGAGCCGGGCGTACCAGGCCGCGGCGGCGTTCGCGTCCGCGGTGCGCAGGACAGGCGCGAGGCGTTCGTTCATCCGGCCAGTGTGGACCGACGAGGACGGGGCCGGCAATGCCGGCCGGTCAGGCCGACGGGAGGCGGACCTCCGGTAGGCCCAGCCAGGACGCCAGCGCCGTCAGTTCCTCGCGTAGCGCCGCCGTCAGCTCCGGCGGGAACGGGACGTCCTCGTGGATCGCGTGGACCCGCAGCACTTTGGCCTTCCGGTCGGCCGTGGCGTCCACCTTGCCGACCAGCCGCTCGTGGTGCAGCACCGGCAGCGCGAAGTAGCCCCAGCGCCGCTGCGCCTTCGGCACGTACATCTCCAGGCGGTACTCGAAGTCGAAGAGTTCGAGGGCCCGTTGGCGGTCGTGCACCAGCCGGTCGAACGGGGACAGCAGGGCGGTGCGCCCGGTGAACGGCGCGCCGTCGAGCGCCGCCGGGTCGACCCGCCACACGCCGGACGTACCCTCGATCTCGGCCGGCTCGCCGGCCGCGCCGACCACCACGGGGCGGGCGACGCCGAGCGAGCGGAGCAGTCGCTCGTCGCGCCTCCGGCGGGCCTCCTCGGCGGGGACGATCGGCGTGCCGGGCGGGTAGACCCGCTCGGCCAGGTCCCACGTCCGCTGCCGTCCGACCCGGCCGGATATGGCCACCTCGCCGCGCGCGTTGAGGAACTCCAGCAGCTGGGTGACGTTGCGGTTGTTGGTCCAGCCGGTCGACGGCCACGGCACGACACTGCGGTCCGGCACGTCCCGGCTCAGCAGCGGGCCGGAGTCGCGCAGCAGGTCGAGCACGTACCGCCGGAACGCGTCGTTGGCCGCCAGCCAGTCGCGCCGGCGGGCGTCCTCCGGCCAGGCGGCCGTCTCGGCGAGGTGCAGCCCCAGGTCGGCCATCGGCCGCACCATCGCTCGTTGCTCGAAGAGGGCGCGCTCCTCCTCGAGGGCCCGGGTCAGGTGACTCGGCTGGTACGCGGCGCCGAGTCGGGTCCAGGCGACCAGGTCGGCGTTGGGCGCGACGGCGGCGGTCGGGTCCAACTGGAGGAACGTCAACCGGTCCACCACCGCGCGCAGGTCGGTGGGGCGGTGCGCGTCGAGCAGTTGGGCCCGGACGGCGACGCGGCGGGCGGTGGCGCGGTCGAGCCGGTGCGTGGTCACGGGGCGAGGTTAGTACCGGGTGCCGACATCCTCGACACCCTATGTAGAGTTCCGATAGAGTTCGACCCATGCGGATGACCATCCCGGTGGCGAAGGTGCTCTCCGCGCTCGTCGCCGATCCCGAGGCCCCGCGCTACGGACTCGACCTGATGAAGCTCACCGGCCTGCCCAGCGGCACCCTCTACCCCGTCCTGCACCGGCTGCAGGCCGCCGGCTGGCTCAGCGCCAACTGGGAGGACGTCGACCCGGTCGCCGCCGCCCGGCCTGCCCGTCGCTACTACCGGCTCACCGCCGAGGGCGTCCGGGCCGCCCGGCAGGCGCTGGCCGAGTTGCGCGCGCTCGCCCCGGACCGTCACGGGTTCCAGGGCGGTGCCGAGCCGACGGGTGCCCCGGCGTGGTGACCCGGCGGCTGGCCGCGTACCTGCTGCGCGCGGCGGTGCGGCGCTGGCCGGCGGAGCTGCGCAGCGAGCTGTCCCGGGAGTGGGACGCCGAGCTGCACGTGCTGGCGGAGCGGGGGGAGCGGTGGCGGATGCTGCGCTTCGCCGGCAGCCTGGCCGTCAGCCGCGCCAGCGAGCCGGTCGCCGACCGGCCCCGGTTCGACGCCCGGGCCTGCCGGACGGCGGCGACCCTGCTGCTGGCCCCGCCGGCCTGCCTGATCATCATTCTGGCCTCGGGCCTGCTGATGAACATCGCGGTCAACCAGGCCTTTGCCCCGGCGCAGTGGCTGACCGACGCCCAGCCGTCGATGCTGACCGTCCTCACGGCCGGCCTCGCGATGCTGCTGGCCTGGCTCGCCTACGCCAGCGCCGTCCGCGGCGCCCGCACCGGCCCGGTCCGTACCGCGCTCGGCATCGTGCTGCCCATCGGCCTGACCGCCGTCGGTGCGGAGTACGCCTTGAACACGACCACCGACGACCTGGTCCGCGTCGCGCCGGCCCTGCTGGTGTGGCTCCCCGGACTCACCCTGGTGCTCCACCTCGTGGGGGCGCTCGCCGTCCGAGGCCGCACCCGGGCCGCCTGGTGGGTCGGCGTGCTGTGCGCGCTCGCCCTCGCCGACCTCGCCGTGGCGCTCATGGTGATCAACCACATCCCCGGCGGTCCGGAGACCGTCATCGACGGGGTGGCGCAGGCCGACACCATCGACCGGATCTCCGCGCCACTGTGGCTCGTCACCAGCTTGACCGACTCGTCCCTCGGACTACCCCGACCGACACCGTCGGAGATCTTCCTGATCAGCGACCTGGTGGAGCTGCAGCCCTTCCTCTACCTGGCCTGCACCCCGTACGCGCTGGCGTACGCCGTCGGCGCGGCGCGGGCGGACCGGTCTCAGGCGGACCAGCTGGCGATTCGGCCCGTCCGCTCGTAGTGCCGGGCCAGCTCCGCGTCGATCCGCCCGGCGCGGTCCTCGGTGAGCACCACCCTGGGGTCCTGCCACTGGCGCGCGGTGAGCATCCGGTGGCGCAGGCCCGCCGGGGGATGGGTGGTGAACAGCGAGGTGTCCTCCCGGATGGAGAGCTGGCGCACCAGCGGCAGCCGTTCGGCCGCCCCGTCCAGCGAGCGGGCCAGCCCCGCCCGCCAGGTGGCCGCTCCGTGCCCGCCCCGGGCTCCCTGGCGGACCACCAGCGCCACCGACTCCTCGCTCAGCAGCACGTCGAGCAGGCGGGTGGCCCCCGCCGTGCCGGCCACCCGGGCGGACATCTCGTCGGCCAGGTACTCGGCCCGCTGGCTGTCCCGCAGCGCGGTGGCGACCAGCACCAGGTGACCGACGAAGAGCAGCTTGGACAGCGTCCAGGACACCATCCGGCCCAGCCACTCGCCGATCAGCTCCAGGATCCCGCCGCCCTGGACGCCGCCCGCCGGACGGAACAGGTCAGCGGCGGTGCCGAGCATGGTCAACGCCGGCTGGGTCACCGGCCCGCGCCGGACGTCGCCGTTGACGAAGTGGCCGAGCTCGTGGCCGAGCAGCGCCACCCGCGTCTGCCCGTCGAGCGCGCCCCACAGCGGCAGCCCCAGGGCGAGCACCCGCCGCCGGCGCAGCCCCACCGAGGTCGCGTACGCGTTGATGTCGCTGTCGACGCCGATGACGTGCGGCACCGGCGCGCCGAGCGCGCCCGCCACCTCCTCGACCAGGGCGTGCAGCTCGGGCGCCTCGTCGCGGGTGAGCACCTCCAGGTCCGGGTCGATCCGGCCGAACCGGGGCCGCAGCGCCACCGCCAGCGCGATCAGCGCCACCCCGAAGACGACCGCGAAATTCGGGAACGGGTACGCGAAGAGCAGCCAGACCCCGGCCGCCGCCAACGCCAGCACCCCCGCCAGGAGCAGCAGCGAGACGCCGACCGTCAGCACACCGGCCAGGCCCGGCCCGGACGACTCCAGCGGGCGGGCGACGAGCGCGGCGTACTGGTGTCGGGTGAGCCGGGCCGCGAGCCGGTGGGTCCGCCGGTCGATCCAGGACCAGCCGAACTCGCGCGCCTGGCGGGCCCGGTCGTAGCCGTCGAGATTCCATTCGCAACCGGCGCACCAGGGCATCGCCTCGTGGATCGACACCGTCGCCGCGCCGCACTCCGGACAGGCCCCCGTACCGGCCATCGTGGTGATCATGACCGCCGATCCTCGCCGGGATCGCCCGCCGGGGATACCGGCCGTTCGGCGGACCCGGTCAGCTCGGACAGGGCAGCCGCTCCAGCGCGGCCGGGGCGCCGGCCCGGCGTACCACCTGGGCGAAGCACCCCTCGGCGGTGGCCCGCTGCCAGCCGAACACCGACGCGGCGGTCTTCGCCACGCGTACCCGGAAGACCAGTCGGACCCCGGCGGGGTCGGCCGCCACGGTCAGCACCTCGACCCCCGCCACGGCGCCCGCGGCGTCCCGCAGGGCGGTCTCCCGCGCGGCCGGCTCGGCCAGCAGGGCAGCCCTGGTGCGCTGGGCGGTGGCCGTCACCTCGCGCTCGGCGCGGCGCTCCAGCCGCTGCTGGGACCGGTCCCGCAGGAGGGGCGGGGCCACCGCGGCACCCACCGCGGCGAGCACCACGAGCACCGTGCCGGCGACCAGCCAGCGTCGCCGGTGTGCCGAGCGTCCTCCCCCGTACCGCACCCGGGGATTGTCCGACACCGACCGGCCACCCGGCTGCCCCGTCTTTCGCCGTTTCGCCTCCGCACCCGATCGGGCACGTCTACTGTGGAGGACATAGACGACTATTTCGGGCGTTCCGGTGGCGGCCGGGCGGAACCCGGTGCACAGTGATCGAATGAGCGACAACGGAAGTGGTGGGCACTACTACTGGTGCACGCGACACCACCGGGTCGAGACCGATGCCGACGTGTGTCCCGCGAAGCACGTTCTCGGACCGTACGCCTCAGCCGCCGACGCGGAGAACGCCCTGCAGCAGGTGCGGGAGCGCAACGAAGCGTGGGACGCGGAGGACGCCCGTTGGGCCGGGGAGGAGAGGTAGACGGCGCGGGACGGCCCGCGTCGAGGTGATCCGTGCTCCGCGAGGGCGAGAGCACGTCCCCAAGGAGGGAACCGAGATGGCCGTAGCACAGCAGGCCACCACCCGCCCAGCGGCGAAAGGTACCACCCCGAAGAAGACCACCGCGGCGAAGCGCACCGTCGGTGGAGCCACCGCCCGGACGGCGACGGTCACCAAGGCCTCCCCGAACGCCTCCGGCGCCGGCGCCGGTCGGGTGCCCGCGAAGAAGGCGGTCGGCCGGAAGGCCGCCGCGAAGAAGGTCGTGTCGGCGGCGCGGACGGCCCCCGCGAAGAAGGCTCCGGCCACGAAGACCACCGCGAAGAAGGCGCCCGCCAAGAAGGCCACCGCGCGGAAGACCACCGCGGCGGCGAGGAAGGCCCCGGCGAAGAAGACCACGGCGGCCGCGAAGAAGGCGCCCGCGAAGAAGACCACGGCGGTGGCGAAGAAGGCCCCGGCGAAGAAGACCACGGCGGCCGCGAAGAAGGCGCCCGCGAAGAAGACCACGGCGGTGGCGAAGAAGGCCCCGGCGAAGAAGACCACCGCGGCCGCGAAGAAGGCCCCGGCGAAGAAGACCACCGCGGCGGCGAAGAAGACCACGGCCGCGAAGAAGGCGCCCGCCAAGAAGACCACGGCGGCGGCGAAGAAGGCACCCGCGGCCAAGAAGGCGCCGGCGAAGAAGACGACCGCCGCGAAGAAGACCACGGCGGCGAAGAAGACCACGGTGAGGAAGACGACCGCGGCGACCCGCCCGAGCGGGGGCGCCCGCACCGCGGCGGCGAAGAAGGCGCCGGCGCGGAAGGCCACCGGCACCTCCGCCACCACCGCGCGCAAGGCGGCGGGAAGGAGGGCCGCCGGGGCCGTGGGCCCGGTCGAGGCCAGGACGAGCACCTCGACCGGCACCCACAAGCGGGTCACCGCCGCCCGCAAGCCGGCCGGCACCCGGGTGGTCGCGGGCCGGTCGACGGCCAAGCCGGCGAGCACCCGGCGGACCACCGCCTGACCACCCGGCTCGCCGCCCACCGTCGCGCCGCCGCGTCGGGGGAGCGGATCACGCGCCGCGCTGTCAGGATTGACCCCGTGGTGATCCGACGTGTACTGGCGCCCCGCATCGACTTCGGCGCGCTGCGCCGCGAGCTGGGACTGCCCGAGCGATTCCCGGCCGCGGCGCAGCGCGAGGCCGACGAGGCGGCGGCCGCGCCGCTGCCCGCGGCCGCCGATCGCACCGACGTCCCGTTCGTCACGGTCGACCCGGCGGCGTCCCGCGACCTCGACCAGGCGATGCACCTCGGCCGCCGCCCCGGTGGCGGTTTCCGGGTCCGGTACGCCATCGCCGACGTCGCCACCCACGTCCGCCCCGGTGGCGCGCTGGAGGAGGAGACCTGGCGCCGGGGGCAGACCGTCTACCTGCCCGACGGCAACGTGCCGCTGCACCCGCACACGCTCAGCGAGGGCGCCGCCAGCCTGCTGCCCGACGCCGACCGGGCAGCGGTGCTCTGGACCATCGACCTCGACGCCGACGGCGGCACGGTCGGCGTCGCGCTGGAACGTGCCCGGGTACGCAGCCGGGCCAAGCTCGACTACGTCGGCGTCCAGGCCGCCGCCGACGCCGGCCGGCTGCCCGAGCCGATCGCCCTGCTGCCCGAGATCGGCGCCCTGCTCACCGCCCGCGGGCTGCGCCGGGGCGCGGTCAACCTGCCGCTGCCCGAACAGGACGTCGAGCCCGACGGCGACGGCTGGCGGCTGGTGCTGCGCGGGCCCGGCCCGATGGAGGACCACAACGCCCAGATCTCCCTGCTGACCGGGATGGCCGCCGCCGAGATCATGCTCGCCGGCCGGATCGGGCTGCTGCGGACCATGCCGCCACCCCGCCCCGAGGCGGTGGAGCGGCTGCGGCTGGCCGCCGGCCCGCTGGGCGTGCACTGGCCGGCGGGGACGTCCGTCGGTGAGGTGCTCGCCGGGCTGGACGCCTCCCAGCCCCGGGCGGCGGCCTTCATCGACCAGGCGGCCGAGCTGATGCGCGGGGCCGCGTACACCGCCTTCGACGGCGAGCTGCCGGAGCAGCCGGAGCACGGCGGGGTGGCGGCCGCGTACGCCCACGTGACGGCCCCGCTGCGCCGGCTCGCCGACCGGTACGCGACCGAGGTCTGTCTCGCCCTGCACGAGGGCCGGGAGGTGCCGGACTGGGTACGCGCCGCGCTGCCGAAGCTGCCGGAGGTGATGGCGAGCACCGACCGGACCGCGTCGGCGGCCACCCGGGGCGCGGTCGAGCTGGCCGAGGCGGTGCTGCTGGCCCACCGGGTGGGGGAGACGTTCGAGGCGGCGGTGCTCGACGTGGACGCGCCCCGGCCGGCCGCCGAGGTGCCCCGCCAGCCGGGGCAGGCGCAACCCGGGCGGCCGGGCACGGACGGCGGGGACAGACCCGCCCGCCCGTCCGGGAACGGCGGCCGGCCGGGCCGGCCGCCGGGCGGAACGGTCGCGCTGGACGAGCCGCCGGTCCGCGCCCGCTGCCTCGGCGAGCTGCCGCTCGGCGACCGGGTCCCGGTCCGCCTGGTCACCGCCGACCCGGTCGAGCGGAAGGTCCTCTTCGAACGCGCCTGACCCCCGCAGCGGGGATTGTCACAGGGCCTGGCCGCCCGGCCGCCCGATGACTTTTGCGAGGATGGCCGCATGGCTTACGACGCGACCACGCTGCCCGACGTCTCCGGGCTGACCGTCGGCATCATCGGGGGCACCGGGGATCAGGGGCGCGGGCTCGCCTACCGGTTCGCCCGGGCCGGGCAGACCGTGCTGATCGGCTCCCGCTCCGCCGAGCGGGCGGCGGCGGCCGCCGCCGAGATCGCCGCGCTGCCCGGCGTGCCGGCCGGCGCCGCGGTGGCGGGTGCGGACAACGACGAGGTCGCCCGCCGCAGCGACGTGGTGGTCATCGCGGTCCCGTGGGACGGGCACGCCGCCATCGTCGCTGCCCTGGCCGGTCCGCTGGTCGGCAAGATCGTGGTCGACTGCGTCAACCCGCTCGGCTTCGACAAGCAGGGTCCGTACGCGCTCGCGGTCCCCGAGGGCAGCGCCGTCCAGCAGGCCGCCGCGCTGCTGCCCGAGTCCCGGGTCTGCGCCGCGTTCAATCACGTCTCCGCGCCGCTGCTGGCCGACCCGGAGATCGACCGGATCGACCTGGACGTGCTGATCTGCACCGAGGACCGGGAGCTGGTCGGGGTGGTCGCCGCGCTCGCCGCCCGGATCCCCGGCATGCGGGGCATCTACGCCGGCCGGCTGCGCAACGCCCACCAGATCGAGGCGTTCACCGCCAACCTCATCGCGATCAACAAGCGGTACAAGGCGCACGCCGGGATCCGGGTCACCGACCTGTGACGTCGCACCCGTGCGGCACCATCGCCGCATGGAGTGGCAACTGGTGATCGACTGTAGGGAGCCGTCGCGGCTCGCCGCGTTCTGGGCGGAGGCCCTGCGCTACCGTCCACAGCCGCCGCCGGCCGGGCACACCACCTGGCGGGAGTGGTATCTCTCGGTCGGCATCCCGGCCGAGGAGCTCGGCGAGGGCGACTGCCTGGACCGCCTGGAGGACCCGACCGGTGCCGGGCCGCGGATCTGGTTCCAGCCGGTCCCCGAGCCGAAGTCCGTCAAGAACCGGCTGCACATCGACCTGAAGGTCGGTGGCGGACGGGCGGTGCCGCTGCCCCGGCGACGGGCGAGCGTCGACGCGGAGGTGGCGCGGCTGACGGGGCTGGGGGCCACGGTGCTCGGCCGGATGGACGATCCGGGGAACGACCACTACGCGGTGCAGCTCGCCGACCCGGAGGGCAACGAGTTCTGTGTGGTCTGACCGGTTCGGGCGGTGCGGCCCGGAAGCCGCACCGCCCGGCGGTCCTCAGAAGGTGTGCTCGGCGGCCGGGAACTGCCCGCCCCGGACCTCCTCGGCGTAGCGGCGGGTGGCGTCGGTCAGCACGCCGGCCAGGTCGGCGTAGCGCTTGACGAAGCGCGGCGCCTTGCCGGTGCGCAGCCCGGCCATGTCCTGCCAGACCAGCACCTGGGCGTCGGTGTCCGCGCCGGCTCCGATGCCGACGGTGGGGATCCGCAGCTCGGCGGTGATCCGCTTGGCGACCTCACCGGGCACCATCTCCAGCACCACCGCGAAGGCGCCCGCCTCGGCGACCGCCCGGGCGTCGGCGATCACCTCCTCGGCGGTGTCGCCGCGGCCCTGGACCCGGTAGCCGCCCAGGGTGTGCTCGCTCTGCGGGGTGAAGCCGATGTGCGCCATCACCGGGATGCCGGCCCCGACGATGGCCTCGATCTGGGCCGCGCAGCGCCGGCCGCCCTCCAGCTTCACCGCGTGGCAGCCGCCCTCCTTCATGAACCGCACCGCGGTGCGCAGCGCCTGTGTCGGCCCCTCCTCGTACGAGCCGAACGGCAGGTCGCCGACGATGAGCGCGTGCCGGGTCGCCCGGACCACCGCCCGTACCAGGGGCAGCAGCTCCTCGGCGGTCACCGGCAGGGTGGTCTCGTAGCCGAAGACGTTGTTGGCCGCCGAGTCGCCGACCAGCAGCACCGGAATCCCCGCCTGGTCGAAGATCGAGGCGGTGTACTGGTCGTACGAGGTGAGCATCGCCCAGCGCTCGCCGCGCTCCTTGGCGGCGATCAGGTCGCGGGTGCGGACCCGCCGGGTGGCCGGCCCGCCGTACAGGGCGGTCACCTCGGTCGGGGTGGACTCCACCATGACTCTCTCCTTCCTCGAGGCCGCGTTCGCGGTCCCCGGGTTCCGCCGCGATCGTCGCATCGCGCGACCGGGCTGCGGCAGGGCGGAGTGGAGGATGTCACTCCCCGGCCGGCGGTGGCGGGCCGGGGACGAGGTCCGCTCAGCCGTGCTCGCGCCAGCGGTTGGTGATCGGTAGCCGGCGGTCCCGTCCGAACGCCTTCATGGAGATCTTGGTGCCGGGGGCGGACTGCCGCCGCTTGTACTCGGCGGTATCCACCATCCGCAGCACCTTGTCCACGACGGCCGGGTCGTGGCCGGACTCGATCAGGCCGTCCCGACCCAGGTCGCCGTCGACGTAGCCGATGAGGATCGGGTCGAGGACGTCGTAATCGGGCAGGGTGTCGCTGTCGAGCTGGCCGGGGCTCAGCTCGGCCGACGGCGGCTTGCCGATCGAGCTCTCCGGGATCGGCGGGGTCTCGCCGCGCCGCTCGGCGTCCGCGTTCCGCCACCGGGCCAGCCGCCAGATCAGCGTCTTCCACACGTCCTTGACCGGGTTGTAGCCGCCGACCGAGTCGCCGTACAGGGTGGAGTAGCCGACGGCCAGCTCGCTCTTGTTGCCGGTGGTGAGGACCAGGTGGCCCTCCTGGTTCGACAGCGCCATGAGGACCACGCCGCGGACCCGGGCCTGGAGGTTCTCCACCGCCACTCCGGACAGCGACATGTTGGCCAGGAAGGCGTCGACCATCGGCTGGATCGGCTGGATCCGGTAGTCCAGGCCGGTCCGCTTGGCCAGCTCCTCGGCGTCGGCTCGGGAGTGTTCCGACGAGTGCTGGCTGGGCAGCGAGACACCGGCCACCCGCTCCGGACCGAGCGCGTCGACCGCGATGGCTGCGGACACCGCGGAGTCGATGCCGCCGGAGAGGCCGAGCACCACGGACGGGAAGCGGTTCTTGTTGACGTAGTCGCGCAGGCCCAGCACCAACGCCTGCCACACCTCGGCCTCGTCGGCGACCGGCTCGATGATCCCGCCGATCGCCGGCTCGTCGGTGCGGGCCGGCGGGAGGATGTCGCCGAGGTTGGCCCGCACCACCCGCATCCCGTCGGCCAGCTCCTCGCCGTGGTCCACCGGTTCCTTCGCCGGGGGCAGGTCCACGTCCTGCACCAGCAGGTGCTCGACGAACTGCGGCGCGCGGGCGAGCAGCCTGCCGTCCGCGCTGACGATCATCGAGTCGCCGTCGTAGACCAGCTCGTCCTGGCCGCCGACCATGTTCACGTACGCGATGGCGGCCCCCGCCTCGGCGGCCCGGCGGCGGACCAGCGGCAGCCGGACGTCGTCCTTGTTCAACTCGTACGGCGAGCCGTTGATGTTGAGCACCAGCCCCACGCCGGCCTGCCGGGCCACCGCGAACGGGCCGCCGGCCTGCCAGAGGTCCTCGCAGATGGTCAGCGCGACGTCCACCCCGCCGATCCGGGCCACGGTGAGCGTGTCGCCGGGCACGAAGTAGCGGTCCTCGTCGAAGACGCCGTAGTTGGGCAGGTGGTGCTTGAAGTAGGTGGCCGCGACCGCGCCGCGGTGCAGCAGCGCGGCGGCGTTGCGGGCCCCCTTGCCCGGCACGGCGTCGGAGCTGACCTGCGGCGGGCCGTCCGCGTCCAGGTAGCCCACCAGCACCGGCAGGTCGCCGAGCCCGTCGGCGGCCAGGTCGGCGGCGAGCCCGGCCAGCGCGGCCCGGGACGCGGCGACGAACGACCGGCGGAAGACCAGGTCCTCGACCGGGTACCCGGTCAGCATCAGCTCGGGGAAGAGGGCGAGCTGGGCACCGGCGTCGGCCGCCTTCCGGGTCCAGGCGCGGACCAGGTCTGCGTTGCCGGCGATGTCGCCGACGGTCGGATTCACCTGGCACAGGGCGAGACGCAGGGTGGGCATGTCCTCATCTTCCCTCAGCCGGACCGGCCGAATCCGGTCGGACGCGGGAGACGGCGGACACCCCGTCCGGGCCCCGGCCGACGGGTCCGGGCGGCGTCCCCGCGGGCGGGACACGGCGGGACGTCGCGCGGGGTGTTCGCGTAACGTCGGCGTAACCAGGCCGGTGGAGACTGGGCGGTCAGGCCGGTGCCGCCGGCCCGGTGCCGGACGTACGTGTCACGAGGGGTGGAAGTGGACCGTCAGCAGGAGTTCGTCCTCCGTACGCTGGAAGAGCGGGACATCCGCTTCGTCCGGCTGTGGTTCACCGACGTGCTCGGCACGCTCAAGAGCGTGTCGGTGGCCCCCGCGGAGCTGGAGGCGGCCTTCGAGGAGGGCATCGGCTTCGACGGCTCGGCCATCGAGGGCTTCGCCCGGGTCTTCGAGTCGGACATGGTGGCCATGCCCGACCCGACCACCTTCCAGGTCTTCCCCTTCGAGGGCGGGGTCAGCGGCGAGAGCGCCCGGATGTTCTGCGACATCCTGCTCCCCGACGGCAGCCCGTCCTGGGCCGACCCGCGGCACGTGCTGCGCCGGGCACTCTCCAAGGCGGCCGAGAAGGGCTTCACCTTCTACACCCACCCGGAGATCGAGTTCTTCCTGCTGGAGGACGGCGCCAACGACGGCTCCGTGCCGATGCCGGTGGACACCGGCGGCTACTTCGAGCACACCACCCACGCGGTGGCCCGGGACTTCCGCCGGCAGGCGGTGCTGGCGCTGGAGCGGATCGGCATCTCGGTGGAGTTCAGCCACCACGAGGTGGCCCCCGGCCAGCAGGAGATCGACCTGCGCTACGCCGACGCGCTGACCACCGCCGACAACATCATGACCTTCCGGCACGTGGTGAAGGAGGTGGCGCTCTCCACCGGCGTGCAGGCCAGCTTCATGCCCAAGCCCTTCACCGACCAGCCGGGCAGCGGGATGCACACCCACCTGTCGCTGTTCGAGGGGGAGCGCAACGCGTTCCACGACGCGGGCGACCCGATGAAGCTCTCCAAGGTGGCCAAGTCGTTCATCGCCGGGCTGCTCACCCACGCCCGCGAGTACACCGCGGTCACCAACCAGTGGGTGAACTCCTACAAGCGGCTCTTTCCGCTGGCGCTACCGGACCGGATCACCGAGAGCCCCGCGTACGTGTGCTGGGGTCACCTGAACCGGTCCGCGCTGGTCCGGGTGCCGGCCTACGGCAAGCCGAACTCGGCCCGGGTGGAGGTCCGGTCGCTGGACTCGGCGACCAACCCCTACCTGGCCTTCGCGGTGATGCTCGGCGCCGGCCTCAAGGGCATCGAGGAGGGGTACGAGCTGCCCCCGGGCGCCGAGGACGACGTCTGGTCGCTGAGCAGCGCCGAGCGCCGCGCGATGGGCTACGAGGCGCTGCCGGAGAACCTGGCCGAGGCGATCGACGTGATGGCCGGCTCGGAGCTGGTCGCCGAGATCCTCGGCGAGCACGTCTTCGACTTCTTCCTGCGCAACAAGCGCGCCGAGTGGGAGCAGTACCGCCGCGAGGTCACCCCGTACGAGCGGCAGCGCTACCTGTCGCTCTGAGCCGTCCTGTCGTACGCCGGGCATAGCGTGCGGGAGTGAATCGGACCGACCGTCTCTACGCCCTGGTGGAGGAGCTGCGGGCGGTGTCGCCCCGCCCGCGCAGCGCGCGCTGGCTGGCCCAGCGCTTCGAGGTCAGCGCCCGCACCATCGAGCGGGACATCTCCGCGCTCCAGGCCGCCGGGGTGCCGATCTGGGCCGAGCCGGGCCGCACCGGCGGCTACGTGGTCGACCGGGCGCGCACCCTGCCGCCGGTCAACCTGAGCCCGGTCGAGGCGGTGGCGATGGCCGTCGCGCTGCACCGCCTCGGCGGCACGCCGTTCGCCCCGGCCGCCGGCGCCGCGCTGCGCAAGCTGGTCGCGGTGATGCCCGTCGCCGACGTGGCCGAGGCGCACCGCCTCGCCGGCCGGGTGCACCTGATCGGCGGCGGGCCGGCCACGCCCGTCCCGGCGGCCGTCGCCGACGCGGTCGCCGCGCGGCGGGTGCTCCGCCTGACGTACGCGGACCGCGCCGGCGCGGACTCGGTGCGCGACGTGGAGCCGCTGGCCTACCTGGGCAACCCGACGCACTGGTATCTGATCGCCTGGTGCCGGCTGCGCGACGGGCTGCGCTGCTTCCGCACCGACCGGATCGTCGCCGTGCGGCCGCTGGCCGAGACGGTGACCCGGGAGCTGGACCCGGGCGACCTCGACATCCCCCAGGAGCGGGTGCGCCGCCTCAGCCTGGTCTGAGCTCAACGTGGCCGAGGCCAGCCGGGATGGAAGAGCGCCGGAAACACCGACAGGACGGTGTCGCGAAGGAGGGTGAGGCTGCTTCCCGACGCCGGCCGACCGGGCCGGCGCGGAGAAGGAGGCAGCATGTCCAGCACGCCCGTGACCTGGTTCGAGATCGGCTCCGACCGCCCGGACGAGGTCGAGCGCTTCTACGCCGACCTGTTCGGCTGGACGTTCGAGGAGCAGGGTGCGCCGGGGGCGTCGTACCGGCAGACGGCGGCCGGCGGGGAGCAGGGGATCGGCGGCGCGATCCGGGCCACGAACGGGACCTCGTCGAACTACGCCATCTTCTATGCCGAGGTGGCGGACGTGGCGGAGACCTGCCGGCGGGCCGAGGCGGCCGGCGGCAAGGTGCTGGTCCCGCTGCGTACCGCGCCGAGCGGGCTCACCTTCGCGCACCTGCTCGACCCGTCGGGCAACCACCTCGGCGTCTTCACCCCACCCGCCGTGGGGTGAGCGGTCGGCCGCCTTCGGGTGCGTTTGTGGTCACCCCGGCGACGACAAACGCCCCCGAACCGCCGGCTCTGACGGACCGTACCTGCGCGGAACGGACCCGCGTCCGCCCCGGCAGCGCCGCCGGGGCGGACGCGCGTCCCGGGAGGGGGGTGGTGGCCCCGCCGGGGAGCGGGTGCCGGCCGGGAGGGAATGTCGGCCGGTGCGGAGACGGCGGGGCCACCTCGGTCACTTGTCGCCGGTGCCGGACCAGCCGCGGTGGCCGTGACCACCCCACGGGCCCGGGAAGACGCCGCTCTCGACGGCCTTCAGCACCGCGTCGGCCTGCTCCTGGGTGAGCTTGCCGTCCTTGACGGCCTGGTCCAGCCGCTCCTTCAGCGCGGCCTGCCGGTCCTCGGTCGACGGCCGCTCCGGCCGGTCGCCCTGGTGCTGCTCGCGGAGCTTCTCCAGCGCCGCGGTGACCTTGTCGGTCGAGACGCCCAGCTCCTTGGCGAGCGCCTCGGCGAACTCCTGCTGCCGGTCGGCGCGCCGCTGCTGCTGGTCGCTGCCCTGGTCGGTGCTCGTGCTCGTGCTGGCGCTCGGGGCCGGGCTCGGGCTCTTGTTGTCGGCGAGCGCCACCGTCGGGGCGGCGATCCCGACGCCGAGCACCCCGGCGGCGGCCAGGCCGACCAGCACGTGCTTCCTCGACATCCTGCGGATCATGCGGTTCTCCAATTCGGTGGTGGTGCGATGACCTCACCGAGAGTGACGGCTGAACCTGGGGAGATCCCGTCGGGACCCTATGAACCACCTGGAAATCGGGCGGCCAACCCCGGTGATCATGAAGTTGGGGATCTTCACAGCGCCGCTAACCGCATGATCAACTTTGTCGGGTCAGTGGACGGCGGGGGAGACCGTGAGGGTGCCGGTGTCGGCGTCGAGGATGGCGTCGGTGCCGACGGGGACCGTCAGCTGGCCGACGCCGTGACCGATGGGGAGGCCGCCGAGGACCGGCACGCCGAGGTCGGCCAGGCGCTCGGTGAGCACGTCGGTCACCGTGGTGTCCCAGCCGTCGGCGCACTCGGTGAACTGGCCCACCGCCACCCCGGCAATGCCGTCCAGCGCGCCGCAGCGGCGCAGGTGGGTGAGCATCCGGTCGACCTTGTACGGCGGCTCCTGCACCTCCTCGATCAGCAGCACCGCCCCGGTCAGGTCCGGCATGTCCGGGGTGCCGATCGAGGCCGTGATCAGGCAGAGGTTGCCGCCCAGCAGCCGGCCCTGCGCCCGGCCGGGCACCCGGACCGGGTACGTCTCCTCCTCCTTCACCGCCTCGACGGTGACCGGCTCGGTGGTCATCAGCGCGGCGTGCAGCGACTCCGCCGAGCGGAGCGGGGTGCGGTCGTCCAGCCAGGCCGCCCCCGGGCCGTGCACGCTGGCCAGCCGGGCGCCCCGCCAGAGCGCGAACTGCAGCGCGGTGATGTCGGAGAAGCCGGCCACCACCTTCGGGTCCCGGCGGACCGCGGCCATGTCCGCCAGGTCCACCACCCGCTGCGCGCCGTAGCCGCCCCGGGTGCAGATCACCCCGCGCACGTCGGGGTCGGCGAAGGCGGTGTTCAGGTCCGCGGCCCGCAGCTCGTCCCCGCCTGCCAGGTAGCCCTGGCGGGCGTACGCGTTCGGCGCCAGCACCGGGCGCAGCCCCCAGCCGGTCAGCAGCTCGATGCCCCGGGCCACCCGTTCCGGCCGGGTCGGGCCGGACGGTGACACCAGCATCACCCGGTCGCCGGGACGCAGGACGGGGGCGCGCAGGCAGTCGTCGGTGGGCACGTGCGGAGCCTAGTGGGCGTCCGGGCCGAGCCGGACCGGGCGTCGTCGGGCGTACCGGATAGCCTCGGTGTCGTGGCGACCGCGCTGGTGATCGAGAACGACCCGACCGACGACCTCCGCCGACTGGGGGAGTGGCTCACCGAGGGAGGGATCGAGCTGCGGGTGCTGCGCCCGCACGCCGGCGACGACCTCCCCGCCGACCTCGACGGGTACGCCGCGCTGGTGGTGCTCGGCGGCGAGCAGCAGGCCTACCCGCTGCCCGACGGCCGCCCCGGCGCGCCCTGGTTCCCCGCCCTGGAGGGGCTGCTGCGCAAGGCGGTCCGGCAGCGCATCCCCACCCTCGCGGTCTGCCTGGGCGCGCAGCTGCTGGCCAGCGCGCACGCCGGCCAGGTGGAACGCAGCCCGTCCGGGCCGGAGATCGGCCCCTCGGTGGTCGGCAAGCGCGACGCCGCCGACACCGACCCGCTCTTCCGGTACGTGCCGCTGATGCCGGACGTGTTCCAGTGGCACTCCGACGAGATCACCGAGCTGCCGCACGGGGCCACCCTGCTGGCCGCCTCCACCCGCTACCCGCACCAGGCGTTCCGCCTCGGCGACCGGGCCTGGGGGGTGCAGTTCCACATCGAGTGCGACACCGCCATGATCGCCGACTGGGCCCGCGACTCGACCCTCCTCGCCGAGCTGGGCTACGACCCGGAGCTGGTGGTGGCCGCCTGCGACCGGGTGATGGCCGACGTCGAGGAGGTCTGGCAGCCGTTCGCGATCCGGTTCGCCGCCCTCGCCCTCGGCGAGCTGGACGACGCCGCCACCCGCCGCAGCCTGCCGCTGCTCGGGCAGTGACATGACCCGGCCGACTAGGGGACGGCTGGCCCGGTACGGCTTCGCCGAGGGCGACGGCGGGCGGGCCGCCGACCTGCTCGGCCCGGCCGGGCTCGGGCTGTGGCGGACCGAGGAGCAGGAACCGGTCGACGAGGGGGCCGCCGAGCTGCTGGCCGCGCTGTCCCGGGCCGCCGACCCGGATCTGGCGCTGCGCCAGCTGCACCGGCTCGTCGAGGCGGAACGGCGCTCCGGCGAGAAGCCGGAGGTGCTGGATGCCCTGGCCGCCGACCCGGGGCTGCGCCGCCGCCTGGTCGCGGTGCTCGGCGCCTCCTCGGCGCTCGGCGACCACCTGGTGGCCAACCCGCATCAGTGGACCGTGCTGGCCACCGCGCCGGACGGGCTCGCGCCCGCCGCCGACGGCCGGCTCGACCTGGGCACCGCCGCCCGGATGACCGCCGCCACCGGCCCGGTCCCGGTGCTGCGGCAGGCGTACCGGTTGGCGTTGCTGCGGATCGCGGCGGCCGACCTGACCGGCGGGCGCGGCCTGGAGCAGACCATGGCGGCGCTCTCCGGGCTCGCCGACGCCACCCTGGCGGCCGCGTTCGACATCGCCGTGGACGAGCTGCCGGAGGGGACCCGCCGGCCGCGGCTGGCCGTGGTGGCGATGGGCAAGTGCGGCGGGGACGAGCTCAACTACGTCTCCGACGTGGACGTCATCTTCGTCGCCGCCGAGGACGACGACCTGGGTGCCGCGACCCTGGTCGCCACCCGGCTGATCCACATCTGCGGGCTGGTCGCCTGGCCGGTCGACGCGGCGCTGCGACCGGAGGGCAGCCGGGGGCCGCTGGTGCGTACCCTCGCCAGCCACCTGGCCTACTACCGGCGCTGGGCCCGGACCTGGGAGTTCCAGGCCCTGCTCAAGGCCCGTCCGGCGGCCGGCGACCTGGACCTGGCCCGGGAGTGGATCGCCGAGCTCGCCCCGCTGGTGTGGACCGCCGCCGAGCGGCCGGAGGCGGTCGAGGACGTCCGCGCCATGCGCCGGAAGATCATCGACAACGTCCCGCCGAGGGAGCTGGAACGCGAGATCAAGCGCGGTCCCGGCGGGCTGCGCGACATCGAGTTCGCAGTCCAGCTGCTCCAGCTCGTGCACGGCCGGGGCGACGAGTCGCTGCGGGTGCCCGGGACCATCCCGGCGCTGCGCGCCCTGGTCGCCGGCGGCTACGTCGGCCGCGCCGACGGCGAGGCGCTGCTGCGCGGCTACCGCTTCCTGCGCGGCGTCGAGCACCGGCTCCAGCTCCAGGGGCTGCGCCGCACCCACACCGTGCCGACCGACCCGGCCGCGCTGCGCTGGCTGGCCGCCGCGCTCGGCTACCTGGCCACCCCGGGCCGCAGCGCCGTCGAGGAGTTCCGCGCCGAGTGGGTCACCCACGCCACCGAGGTACGCCGGCTGCACGCGAAGCTGCTCTACCGGCCGCTGCTGGAGTCGGTGGCCCGGGTCCCCGCGGAGGGGCTGCGGCTCACCCCGGAGGCGGCCCGGCACCGGCTGGAGATCCTCGGCTTCGCGGACCCGGCCGGGGCGCTGCGCCACCTCCAGGCCCTCACCGGCGGGGTGAGCCGGACCGCGGCGATCCAGCGCACCCTGCTTCCGGTGCTGCTCAGCGAGTTCGCCGACGCGCCGGAGCCGGACCGGGGGTTGCTCAACTACCGGCAGGTCTCCGACAAGCTCGGCAGCACCCCCTGGTACCTGCGGCTGCTCCGGGATTCCGGGCCGGTGGCCCGGCGGCTGGCCCGGGTGCTCTCCTCCTCCCGGTACGCGGCCGACCTGCTGGCCCGCGAGCCGGAGGCGTTGCGGCTGCTCGCCGAGGACACCGAGCTGACCCCGCGGCCGCGCGAGGTGCTCTGCGAGGGCTTCGCCGCGGCGGCGGCCCGGCACGGCGACCCGGTCGAGGCCACTCGGGCGGTGCGCGCCCTGCGCCGCCGGGAGCTGGTCCGGCTGGCCTGCGCCGACGTGCTCAGCCGGGCCGGCACGCTCGCCCCGCTCACCCCGCGCCCGGCCGACGGCGGCGAACGGACGCCGACCCTCGGCGACGTCGGCGCGGTCGGCACCGCCCTCTCCGACGTCGCCGACGCCACCCTGGCCGCCGCGCTGCGTACCGCGCGGGCCGCCCAGCCGGGCCCGCCCGGCCTCCGCTTCGCCGTGATCGGCATGGGCCGGCTCGGCGGGTACGAGTCGAACTACCTCTCCGACGCCGACGTGCTCTTCGTCTACGCCCCGCCGCCCGGCGTCGACGAGGCCGCGGCCAGCGCCGCGGCGCACGCGATCGCCGAGGAGTTGCGCCGGCTGCTCTCCGCGCCGGCCCCCGACCCGCCGCTCGGCGTCGACGCCGACCTGCGTCCGGAGGGCCGGCAGGGCCCGTTGGTGCGCAGCCTCGCCGCGTACGCCCAGTACTACGCCCGCTGGTCGAAGGTGTGGGAGGCGCAGGCGCTGCTGCGCGCCCGGTTCGTCTGCGGCGACGCCGACCTGGGCGCGGAGTTCGAGGCGATGGCCGACCCGGTGCGCTACCCGGCCGCCGGGCTGACCCGGGAGCAGGTGGTGGAGATCCGCCGGATCAAGGCCCGGGTGGAGACCGAGCGGCTGCCCCGGGGCGCCGACCCGGCCACCCACACCAAGCTGGGCCGGGGCGGGCTCGCCGACGTCGAGTGGGCGGTGCAGCTGCTCCAGCTCCGGCACGCCGGCCGGCGGCCCGAGCTGCGCGGCACGCGTACCCTCGACGCCCTCGCCGCCGCCCGGGACGCCGGCCTGGTGGATCCGGAGGACGCGGCCGAGATGGCCGCCGGCTGGACTCTCGCGGCGCAGGTCCGCAACGCGCTGATGCTGGTCCGCGGCCGGGCGGGGGACCAGCTGCCCGGGCACGGGGTGGAGCTGGCCGGGGTGGTCCGCCTGCTCGGCCGGGACGACCCCGGTGAGTTCCTGGATGAATACCTGCGCACCGGCCGCCGCTCCCGGGCCGCGATGGAGCGGGTCTTCGGTGCCTGAGGCGCAAGGAAGGGCCCCTTCTTATCGCCTCCTGCATAGCAGGGGCCCCCTGCTGACCCGCCCGGCGAGCGTGGTGGCGGCCGGCGTCGCGCTGCTGCTCGGCGTGGCCTTCCTGCTCGCCCCGCCGATGGGCACCGACCTGGCCGCGCAGGTCGCCCGGGCCGGGTTCGTCGCCCGCCACGACGGAACGCCGATCGACCTCGGCTGGTACGGCGGGGTGAACCAGTACGGCTACAGCCTGTTCACCGCCCGGCTGGGCGCGTGGCTCGGCGTGCGGCCCCTGGGCGTGCTCGCCGCCGTGCTCGGCGCCGCCGCCCTGGGCTGGCTCTTCGCCCGGCACCGCGCCCGCCGGCCGGTGCTGGCCGGGTTGCTCGGCGCGGTGGTGCTGGTCGGCAACCTGGCCAGTGGCCGGATCACCTTCGCCGTCGGCCTCGCATTCGGGCTGCTCGCGCTCTGCGCGGTCGGCGCTCGGTCGCCGGCTCGGCTGGTGCGGCTGGCCCTGGCCGCCGTGCTCGCCGGGGCCGCCACCTGGGCCAGCCCGGTCGCCGGGCTCTTCACCGGCCTGGCCGGGGCGGCGCTGCTGCTGGCCGGGCTGCGCCGGGGCGACGGACCGGGCCGGCCCCTGCCGGGTGGCTGGCGGGTGGACCGCCCGCTCGCCGAGAGCCTGGTCCTCTGTCTCGCGCCGGTGCTCGCGCTCGCCCCGATGGCCGTGCTGTTCGGTAACGGCGGCGCCCAGCCGTACTCGGCCGAGTCGATGCGGATCAACGTGGCGCTGGCCGTGCTGGTCCTGGTGGTCGTGCCCCGGCGCCGCCGGGTGCTGCGGATCGGCGCGGTGCTCACCGTGCTGCTGCTGGTCGCCGCCTTCTACCTGCCCAGCCCGGTCGGCTCCAACGCGCTGCGCCTGCCGATGCTCTTCGCGCTGCCGGTCCTCGCCGGGTACGCGCCGCTGCCCGGCCCGTGGCTGGCCGGCCTGCTCGCCGCCACCGTCTGGTGGCAGAACCCGGTGATGGTCAGCGACGTGACCCGGGCCGGCTCGGCGGAGAGCGACCCGGCGTTCCACCGTCCGCTCGCCGACGAACTGGCCCGGCGGCAGCCCGTCGGCCGGGTCGAGGTGGTGCCGCTGCGCGACCACTGGGAGTCGGCGTACCTGCCGCCGGTGGTGCCGCTGGCGCGGGGATGGGAACGGCAGGTGGACACCGAGCGCAACGCCCTCTTCTACGGCGACGACCTGACCGCCGACTCCTACGCGGACTGGCTGCGCCGGGAGGCGGTCCAGTACGTCGCGGTCGCGCCCGAGGCCCCGCCGGACCGGTGGGGACGCGCCGAGGCCGACCTGATCGAGGCCGGCCAGCCGTACCTGCGTGAGGTGTGGCGCAACCCGGACTGGCGGCTGTACGCCGTGGTCGACCCGACGCCGCTGGTCGGCGCGCCGGGCCGGCTGCTCTTCGCCGACCAGGCCCGGGTGCGGTTCACTGCGGAGCGGGCCGGCGACGTGCCGGTCCGCGTCCGGTGGTCGCGTTGGCTCTCCCTCGCCGGACCGGACGGGTGCGTGCGGCCCGGGCCGGACGGCTGGACCGAAGTGCGGGTCCGCACCCCGGGTGAATTCTCGGTCTCCAGCAGCCTCACCCCGGGGAACCACTGCTGAACACCCGCCCCGGTCCGGTGCCCACCGTCGGTGCCGGCCGACGGGGCTGGCAGCATGACGGGGTGTCTCACCACCTCTCGCGCTGGACCGGCCTGGCGGGCTCGGTGCTCCTCGCCGCGGCCGCCTTCCTCGGCGGCGCGTTCCCGCACGGCAACCTGCGCCCCACCCCGGTCGGCATCTGGCAGGGCCCGCACGGGCCGGTGATCCTCGGTAGCTGGCTGGTCGGCACCGCGCTGCTGGTGTGGGCCTGGTGGTCGCTGCGCGACCGGGTGCCGTCGGTTCGCTGGGCGCTGGTCACCGCCGGGCTCTGGCTGCTGCCGATGCTCGTCGCGCCGCCGTTCGGCAGCCGGGACGTGTACGCGTACGCGTGCCAGGGCGCCAGCTACGCCGCCGGGATCAGCCCGTACGAGCAGGGGGTGTCGGCGCTGCCCTGTCCGTGGCTGGACACCGTCTCGTACATCTGGCGGGACAGCCCGGCCCCGTACGGCCCACTCTTCGTGGTGATCGCCGGCGCGGTGGTCAAGGCGACCGGCTCGCTGACCGCCAGCATCGTGCTGTTCCGCCTGCTCAGCCTGGCCGGCGTGGGGCTCACCGCGTACGCCGTGCCGGTGCTCGCCCGGCGCTGCGGCGTGCCGGCCGAGCGGGCGGTGTGGCTGGCGCTGGCCTGCCCGCTGGTGGCCATGCACCTCATCGGCGGCCCGCACAACGACGCCCTGATGGTCGGGACGCTGGTCGCGGGGCTGGCCGTGGTGGCGTCCCACCCGGGTCGGCCCGGTCCGCTGCTGGCCGGCGGAGTCCTGCTCGGTCTCGCGGTGGCGATCAAGCCGACCGCCCTGGTCGTGGTGCCGTTCGCCGCGCTGGCGGCGATGGTCGGGCCGTACTCGATCCGGACGCTGGTGCGCGACGGCGGGTGGGTGGTCGGCGCGGCCGCCGCCACCGTCGTCGGGGTGACCTTCGGCGGTGGCCTGGACTTCGGCTGGGTCGGCGGGTTGTCGCAGGGCGGCGTGGCCGTCGCGTGGACCTCCCCGCCGACCGCGGTCGGGCAGACCATCGGTCAGGTCGCCGCGTTGTTCGGGGCGCACGTCGACGCGCTCCCGGTGACCCGGGGGGTCGCCGTGGTGCTGCTGGCCGTGCTGCTGGTGTGGCTGTGGTGGCGGGCCCGGGACCGGGATCCGTTGTACCACGCGGGGCTGGCGCTGGCCCTGACCGTGGCACTGTCCCCGGTGGTGCACCCCTGGTACTGGATCTGGCCGCTGACCGTCCTCGCCGCGACCGCCGCCCTGCGGGAGAAGTGGTACCTGGTGGTCGCCGTCGTCGGGTCGTTCCTGATCCTGCCGGACGGCACCGGCCTGCCCCGGTGGACCAAGATGCCCGGTGCGCCGCTGATGACGCTGTTGGTGATCGTGGTGGTGGTCCGGTTGGTACGGTCGGCTCGGGCGGTCCCCCGGCCGGCCACCGCCGAGCGAGGAGCCGACTGAGGAGAGGTCCGGTGAGCGAATCCGGCGCGGTGCCCGACGGTCCGGTCCGGCCCGTCGCCGCCGACCTCGCCCGGTACGCGGGACTCGCCGGCGCGACGCTGCTGACCGTCGCCGGCTGGCTGGGCGGCGCGCTGCCCGACGCCCCGCTCACCACCAGCCTCGCCGACCTCTGGCACGCCCCGCACGGGCCGTGGGCGCTCGGCTGCTGGCTGGCCGGCACGCTGCTGCTGGTGGGCGCCTGGTGGTCGCTGCGCTGGGGCGCGCCGTCGACCCGGTGGGCCTACCTGACCGCCGGGCTGTGGCTGTTGCCGCTGCTGGTCGCGCCGCCGCTGGGCAGCCGGGACGGCTACTCGTACGTCTGCCAGGGCTGGTCGTGGGCGCACGGCGCGGATCCCTACCGGGTGGGGGTGGCGGCGGCCGGCTGCCCCTGGACGGACGCGGTGTCGCCGATCTGGCGGGACACCCCGGCGCCGTACGGTCCGTTCTTCGTCCTGCTGGCCGGCCTGGCGGTGCTGGCCGGGGGCGGCCTGGTCGGGGCGCTCGTGCTGCTGCGGGTGGTCGCGGTGGCCGGGGTGCTGCTGGCCGCGCTCTGCGTGCCCGGCCTGGCCCGGGCCTGCGGGGTGCCGTCCCGGCGGGCGGCCTGGCTGGTGCTGGCCTGCCCGCTGGTCGGGGTGCATCTGGTGGCCGGCGCGCACAACGACGCGGTGGGGCTCGGGCTGGTCCTGTTCGGCCTGCTGGTGCTGGTCCGGCGGCCCGGCAAGCCGCGCGCGCTGGTGGTGGCCGGGGTGCTGCTGGGCCTGGCGGTGGCGGTGAAGGCGGTCGCCGTGGTGGTGCTCCCGTTCGCCGCGCTCGCCGCGGTGCTGGGCCGGTACACGCCGCGTGCGCTGCTGCGCGACGCCGGCTGGCTGGCCGGGGGAGCGCTGGCCGCGCTGCTGGTCACCTCGCTCGGCACCGGGCTGGGGCCGGGCTGGGTGGGCGGCCTGGAGCGCAGCGGCGACTCGCAGCAGTGGACCTCGCCGCCGACCGCGGTGGGTTTCGTGGTCGACTACGCGGGCGCCCTGTTCGGCCGGGAGCCGCACGCGGTGCCGGTCGCCCGGGCGGTCGCGTTGGTGCTGCTCGCGGCGTTGCTGGTGGCGCTCTGGTGCTGGGCCTGGGCGGCGTTGCGCCGGCTCAACGACGTCCGGCAGCGGGTGGTCCGGCTGGCCGCCGCCCGGTCCCGGATCGCGCTGACCGGGGCGGGATTGGCGCTGGCCGCCACCGTGCTGCTGGCTCCGGTCTTCCACCCCTGGTACGCGATCTGGCCGCTGGCCCTGCTGGCGGTGGCGACGCGGTCGCCGGCCCGGACGGTCTGGTTCGTGGCGCCCTGCGCGGTGGCCTCGGTGCTGGTGCTGCCCGATGGCACGAACCTGGCCCGGTTCACCAAGGCCCCGGGGGCGATCCTGATGACCGTGCTGGTGGTGGCGGTCGTGGTGGCGGCGGTCCGGGCCGGCCTGGCCCGGCGCGTCCGCTGAATTTCCCGATGTGGTTGACGTGGTTCGCTCTGACCTCTATGTTTAACGCATCCGTTAATTAACGAGGTGGTTAAGCAGTGGCAGACGATCGACTCAGCGTCATCTTCGCGGCGCTGGCCGACCCGACCCGCCGGGCGATCCTCGCCCGGCTGGCCGAGGGGGACGCCACCGTCTCGGAGCTCGCCGAGCCGTTCGCGATCAGCCTCCCGGCGATCTCCCGGCACCTGAAGGTGCTCGAGCAGGCCGGCCTGATCACCCGGAGCCGGAGCGCGCAGTGGCGCTCCAGCAGCCTCAACCCGGAGCCGTTGCGCGAGGCGACGGCCTGGATGGAGCGCTACCGGCAGTTCTGGGACGCCAACTTCGACCGGCTCGACGCCCACCTCAAGCGGATGCGGGCCGAACAGGGGACACGAGAGAGGGAAACACCATGACCGAGGCCACGATGCAGGAGCTCGTCATCACCCGCGTCTTCGACGCGCCGCGCGAGCTGGTCTGGCGCGCGTTCACCGACCCGGACCAGTTCGCCCAGTGGTTCGCCCCGGTCGGCTGGTCGGTGCCGCGGGACACCGTCGACATGGACGTCCGGGTCGGCGGTCACCAGCGCTTCGTCATGGTCAACGACGAGGACCCGGCCATGACCTCGCCGGCCGACGGCACCTTCAGTGAGGTGGTCGAGCACGAGCTGCTGGTCGGCTACGAGGAGGCGCGGGGCGTGCCGGGGGTGCCCGACGGCACCCGGTTCACCCTCCGGCTGGAGTTCCACGCCGAGCCCGGCGACCGGACCCGGCTGGTGCTGCGCCAAGGCCCGTTCGCGCCGGAGATGCGGTCCGGCGCCGAGCAGGGCTGGGGCAGCTCCTTCACCAAGCTGGACGCGCTGCTCGCCCGCTGAGGGCGGCGCGCGAACCGGCCGGGCCGGCCCCGCTGTCGCGGAGCCGGCCCGGCCGGTGCTGTGGAGTGTGTCGCGTCGAGGAGCTCAGCAGTCGAAGTACATGGCGAACTCGTGCGGGGTCGGGCGCAGGCGCACCGGGTCGACCTCGTTGGCCCGCTTCCAGGACACCCACGTGGAGATCAGGTCCGGCGTGAAGACGCCGCCGTCGAGCAGGTAGTCGTGGTCGGCCTCGAGCGCGTCGAGCACCTCCGGCAGCGAGCCCGGCACCTGCTTGACGTCGCCCCACTCCTCCGGCGGCAGGTCGTACAGGTCCTTGTCGATCGGCGCCGGCGGCTCGATCTTGTTCTTGATGCCGTCCAGGCCGGCCATCATCATCGCCGAGAAGGCGAGGTACGGGTTGCTGGACGGGTCCGGCACCCGGAACTCGACCCGCTTGGCCTTCGGGTTGCTGCCGGTGACCGGGATCCGGGTGCAGGCGGAGCGGTTGCGCTGCGAGTAGACCAGGTTGACCGGCGCCTCGAAGCCCGGCACCAGGCGGCGGTAGGAGTTCACCGTCGGGTTGGTGAAGGCCAGCAGCGACGGGGTGTGGTGCAGCAGGCCGCCGATGTACCAGCGGGCGTTGTCGGACAGGCCGGCGTAGCCGGTCTCGTCGTAGAACAGCGGCTCGCCGTTGAGCCAGAGGCTCTGGTGGGTGTGCATGCCGGAGCCGTTGTCGCCGAAGAGCGGCTTCGGCATGAAGGTGGCGGTCTTGCCGTTCGCCCAGGCCTCGTTCTTCACGATGTACTTGAAGAGCTGGAGCTGGTCACCGGCGTGCAGCAGGGTGGAGAACTTGTAGTTGATCTCCGACTGGCCGGCGGTGCCGACCTCGTGGTGCGAACGCTCCACCGTGAAGCCGGTGTCGACCAGGCGGCGGACGATGCTGTCGCGCAGGTCGGCGTAGTGGTCGACCGGCGGGACTGGGAAGTAGCCGCCCTTGTACGCGGTCTTGTAGCCGCGGTTGCCGCCCTCCTCCTCGCGGCCGGAGTTCCAGGCGCCCTCGATCGAGTCGATGTAGTAGAACGACTGGTGGGCGGAGGTCTCGTGGCGGATCGAGTCGAAGATGTAGAACTCCGCCTCGGCGCCGAAGTAGGCGGTGTCGGCGATGCCGCTCGCCGCGAGGAACGCCTCGGCCTTCTTCGCCACGTTCCGCGGGTCCCGGGAGTAGGCCTCGCGGGTGAACGGGTCGTGGATGAAGAAGTTCAGCGCGAGGGTCTTCTGCGCGCGGAACGGGTCGATGAAGGCGGTCGCGACGTCCGGCAGCAGGAGCATGTCCGACTCGTGGATCGCCTGGAAGCCGCGGATCGACGAACCGTCGAACGCGAGGCCGTCGGTGAAGAGGCTGTCGTCGACGGACTCGACCGGCAGGTTGAAGTGCTGCATCACGCCGGGCAGGTCACAGAAACGTACGTCGACGAACTTCACGTCCTCGTTCTTGAGGTATCGCAGGAGTTCCTCGGGATTGGCGAACACACGTCCTCCTGGCAGGTCCACTCCGGTAGCTGGCTCCTGGCGACGCTATGACCGTGGGGTTGCCCGGCCGTGTCTCCTCTGTTTCCGCCGTGTTACGTCCCTCGCGGAGCGTCATCCGGGCCGCTCAGCCGCCTTCGGCTCTCCGTTGGGACGATACCCGCTGACCTGGTGTGCCGCTGATTGATGGCTTTGGTCCGATTTCCCGGTCCGCGCCCAACCGGCTTACCCGGTCGGTGACCGACACCCCTGGTTCCGGCCGTGCGTCGAGGTGGCGGGGGTGGCTGACTACCCTTGACCGCTGTGACCGATACCGCCGCCGTGCCGGTGCCGCCCGCCGCGGACCCCGCCTTCATGCCCCCGAGCCTCGGCCGCCGCTTCGGCGCGCTCATCATCGACTGGGTGCTCTGCCTGCTCGTCGCCAACATCTTCGCCGACCCGGTCCGGGACGGCTGGGCCCCGGTGCTGGTGCTGATCCTGGAGTACGGCTTCTTCCTCGGCCTGTTCGGCCAGACCCCCGGCATGTACCTCACGAAGATCCGCTGCGTGGCCTGGGCCGACGGCGGCCGGATCGGGCTGGTCCGGGCGCTGCTGCGCGGCGTACTGCTCGCCCTGGTCGTCCCCGCCCTGATCATGGACGAGCACCGCCGCGGCCTTCACGACCGCCTCACCGCCTCCGTCATCACCGACGCCCCCCGCCCCTGACCCGCCCCTTGCCCCCGCGATCTTGCACTTTCGGCCCCGGCGAAAGGGACGAAAGCTGCCAAGGCGGGGGCTGAAACTGCAAGATCGCGGGGGCCGGAAGAGGGCGCAGGAACGAGAGAGCCGGGCCCGTGGGTACGGGTCCGGCTCTTCGCGTACGTCGGGTCAGCGGCCCCGGGTCTGGCGGAACGCGCCGCGCGGGGGGCGCATGTTCTTGGGGATCGCGCCCTTGGGCATCTGCGGGCGGGCGGTGAGCGCCTTGAGCCGCTTGTCCAGGGAGTTGACGTCCTTGGGGGCGAGGGTGCGGGGCAGCCGCATCAGGGTCATCCGCAGCTTGCGGATCGGCAGCTCACCCTCGCCCTGCCCGATCACGAAGTCGTGCAGCGGGGCCGTGCCGATCACCTTGGCCAGCCGGCGCTTCTCCTGCCCGAGCAGGCCGCGGACGCGCTGCGGGTTCCCCTCGGCCAGCAGGATCACGCCGGGGCGGCCGATCACCAGGTGCACCATGTCCATCTGGGTGGTGGAGCTGACGGCCGGGGTGACCCGCCAGTCGCCGCGCATGCTCTCCATGATCTGCGCCGCCGCGCCGGGTTGCCCCTCGGCGGCGTTCATCATCGCCTTGTTGGACCGCAGATTGAGCACGATCAGCACCGCGAGCAGGGCGAGCAGGATGCCGATCGGCAGCCAGATCCAGCCCCAGAGGAGCACCGCGACCACGGTGAGCGCGAGCGGGATCAGCACCGCGGCCGCGGTCAGCGGCGCGAACCACCGGTCCTGCTTGGCGGTGAACTGGAACACCATCCCGATCTGCTTCAGCCGCTGGCCGAACGAGACCTTCTCCTGGGGCTTTGCCATGCCGCAGAGTCTAGTGGTCGCCCCGCGCCCGGTTGATCCGTGGCCGCCTCTCCGCCGCGCGGCTGAGTACCTTACGCCGCCACCGGCCCGCTGAGGCCCCGGAGTAAGGAGGGGGAGAGGGCGAAGATCAGGCGACGGACCCATGCTCCGGGGCCACCTTCGCGCGGAAAGTCAGTGTCGACAGCGAGACGACACGACAGGAGAAACCGAGATGTTCGGCAACGACGCAGAGCTGTTGCTCTCCCTCCACCGCAGCCACGCCTCCGAGCTCCAGGCCGACGCGGCCCGCGACCGGCTCGCCCGGTCGCTGCCCCGCCGCCACCCGCGGAGCTGGCTGAGCCGGCGGCACGACACCGCCCGTACCGTCGGGGGCCGTCGGTGACCACGCTCGCCGCGCCGCCCACCGGCGGCCGGGAGCGCACCGCATCCTCGACCCGTCCGGCCGGTCCGGTGCCGCCGCCCGGCGGCGCGCCCGGACCGGCCGGGCAGCAGCCGGCCGGCGCCGGCCCGGCCGCCACGGGGGCGGCCGGACCGGCGGGCGGCACCGGGGACCGGCCGGTCGGCCGGGACGGTACGGCCGGCCGCCATGGCATGCTCGACGGCGTGACCGTACGCGCCGCCAGCACCGTCCTCGTGGGCCGCCAGGAGGAGCTGACCAGCCTGCGCGGCGCGCTCGGCCGGGCCCGCGCCGGAGAGCCCGCGACCGTGCTGGTCGGCGGGGAGGCCGGCGTCGGCAAGACCCGGCTGATCGAGGAGTTCGGCGTGCGGGCCGGCGGTGCCGGGGCGCGGGTGCTGGTCGGCCAGTGCCTGGAGCTCGGCGAGGCCGGCCTGCCCTTCGCCCCGTTCGCCGCCGCGCTGCGCGAGGTGCTGCGCCGCGACGGGCCGGCCGCCTTCGCCGGGTACGAGGCGGAGTTCGCCCGGCTGCTGCCGGAGCTGGCCCGGGTGCCGGCCGGGGTGGCCGCGCCGACCGGCCTGCCCGTCTCGGACACCCCGCGCGGCTACCTGTTCGACCTGGTCGCCGACCTGTTCGGACGGATCGCCGAGGAGCGGACGCTGGTGCTGGTGATCGAGGACCTGCACTGGGCCGACCGGTCGACCCGGGACCTGATCGGCTTCCTGGTCCGGGCCGCCCGCGCCGCCCGCCTGCTGCTGGTCTGCACGTACCGCACCGACGAGCTGCACCGCGGCCACCCGCTGCGTCCCTTCCTCGCCGAGTTGGACCGGGCCCGCGGCGTCGACCGGGTCGAGCTGGCCCGGCTGGACCGGGACGGCACTGCCGCCATCCTCGCCGACCTGCTGGGCGCCGACCCGGCCGCCCGCGCCGTCGACGACGTGCACGGGCGGACCCAGGGAAACCCGTTCTTCATCGAGCAGCTGGCCGCCGCCGGCGACCCGGTGGGCTGCGCCGCGCTGCCGGAGACCCTGCGCGACCTGCTGCTGGCCCGGGTGGACCGGCTGCCCGAGCCGGCCCAGCGGGTGCTACGGATCGCCGCCGCCGGCGGCACCCGCTTCGCCCACCAGCTCCTCGCCGAGGTCGCCGGCCTGCCCGAGCCCGAGCTGGAGGACGCGCTGCGGTCCGCCGTGGCCGCCCAGCTCGTGGTGGCCGACCCCGACGGCGACTACGAGTTCCGGCACGCCCTGGTCCGCGAGGCCGTCCACGACGAGCTGCTCCCCGGCGAGCACGCCCGGTTGCACGCCCGGTACGCCGCCGCGATCGAGGTGCAGCCGCACCTGGTGGCCGCCGGTCGCGCCCCGGCCGAGATCGCCCACCATTGGTACGCCGCCCACGACCACCCGCGCGCCCTGGTCGCCGCCCGGCTCGCCGCCTGCGCCGCGGCCGACCGGTACGCGTACGCCGAGCAGAGCCGGCTGCTGGAGCGGGTCCTCGAACTGTGGGAGCTGGTGCCCGACGCCGCCGACCGGCTCGGCATGGACCACCTGCGGGTGCTGGAGGAGACCCTGGCCGCGGCGAACACCGCCGGCGACCTCAGCCGGGCGCTCACCCTCACCCGGGCCGCGCTGGCCGAGGTCGACACCGATACCGAGCCGCTGCGCGCCGCCCGCCTGTTGGACCAGCGAGGCCGGCTGCTGGCCCTGCTCGGCAAGAGCGACGGTGCGGCCGAGCTGGGTGAGGCGTACCGGCTGGCGGCCGGGGTGCCGGATGGGGCGGAGCGTGTGGGCCTGCTCGCCGACATCGCGGCACACCTGATGAAGGTCGATCCGAAACAGGCCGCCTCGGTGGCGGGCGAGGCGATGGCCGGCGCCGAGGCGCTCGGCGCAGACCTGGCTCTGCTGCCCACCCGGATCGCCATGCTCCGCCGCACCGACCAGACGCCCGACCTCGGGCTGGCCGAGCTGCGCCGGGTGGAGGCCCGGGCTCGGGCCACCGACAACGCGCCGGCGCTGGTCAGCGCCCTGGTCTACCTCTCCGACGTGCTGTACGAGCTGGGCAGCTACCAGGAGTCGGCCGAGGCGGCCGCTGCCGGGGTGGCCGAGGCGCGCCGGGTCGGGATCAGCCGCTCGATCGGGGCGTACCTGCTGTCCAACCGGGCCGAGGCGCTGATCGCGCTGGGCCGCTGGGACGAGGCCGACGCGGCCTGCGCCGAGGCGGCCCGGATCGACCCGCCCGGCGTCTCCGGGCTGCACTGGCTCCAGCTCCGGGCCGGGCTGCGGCTGGCCCGCGCGCACCCCGCCGCCGACGAGCTGGTCGGTCGGGCGCTGGCCTTCCTGGCCCGGCCGTACCTCTGGCCGAACCACCGGCTGCCCCTGCACGAGCTGCGCATCGAGGCCGCCCTCGCGGCCGACGACAAGGTGGAGGCGGTACGCGCGGCCCGCGCCGCCCTGGCCGACGAGCGCCTGGTCGACCTGCCCCGCGAAGGGTGGCCGGTGCTCAGCGCCGCCGCGCGGACCGCCGCGCTGGTCGGCGACGCCGACCTGGCCGGCGAGGTGTCCACGGTGGCCGCCGCCCTGCCCGCCCGCTACCCGGCCGAAGAGGCGCACGCCGCCCAGGTCACCGCGATCCTCGCCCGCGCCGACGCGGCCCTGCCGGGCTGGCGGGCGGCGGTCGCGGCGTGGCGGGCGACCGGGCAGTCGTTCCCGCTGGGCCGGGCGCTGCTCGGGCTGGCCGAGGCGGCCGCCGCGGCCGGCTCGCGGGACGACGTGGCCGCCGCGGTACGGGAGGCCGGCGACATCGCCGCCCGCCTCGGCGCCACGCCCCTCGGTGAGCAGGCCGCCGTGCTGGCCCGCCGGGTCGGGCTGCGCGGTGGTGGGCGTCCCGGGCCGGACCTGCTGACCAGCCGGGAGCAGGAGGTGCTGCGGCTGGTCGCCGAGGGGCACAGCAACAGCCGGATCGCCGAGCAGCTCTTCATCTCGCCGAAGACGGCCAGCGTGCACGTGTCCCGGATCATCGCGAAGCTGGACGTCAGCAACCGGGTGGAGGCGGCGGCGCTCGCGCATCGCCTCGGCCTGCTCGGCGCGACCGCGCCCGACCCGCGCCGGCCCAGCGCCGCCTCCTGACCGTCGCCGCGTCCGGTCCGGGCGGTGATCTCAGGACGCGCGCCCGCTGCCTCCTACGGTCCACAGGGGAGGGGCGTCCGACGGCGGCCGAGTTCGCTATCGTGCCTTCGTCCCGGCCTCCGGCCGGCCAGCACGGGGGAACGCATCATGAAGCACCGCACCACTCTGCTCATGTCGGGTCTGGCGGGCATCCTGCTCCTCACGGTCGGCTGCACCACGCCCGCGGAGCCCACCCGGGCCGAGACGGTTCAGGCCAGCACCGCCGCGCCGTCCCCGACGCCCGACACCCGTGCCGAGTTGGTGGCGGCGTTGCAGCGGTCACAGGGCGTCGCCCACCGGTACGCGGTGCGCGGTGACCTGCCGGAGGGGGAGAACGTCAACGGCTCCGGCTCCTTCGACCCGAAGGCGCGGCGGTTCCGGGCGACGATCGCGGTGAGCGGCGGGAAGTACCCGTCGGCGGGGAGCCGGATCGTGATCGGCAGCGACAGCTATGTGCGGCCGTCCGACGACAAGGACTGGGTGCACGTCGACCTGAAGCGGGTGAGGCGGGACGATCCGTTCCTGCGGTTCGACTGGGTCGACCCGACAGGCCTGAAGGCGTTCACCGCGTCGATCACCTCGGCGTACCGCTCCGGCCCGCACGCGTACACCGGCCGCTTCGATCCGGCCGGCAAAGACGTCACGTCGTTCCTGCCGGTCGGCGCACCGAGCATCGTCTCGCCCGGCATGCCCCTGTCGCCCTTCACGATCACGACCGACGAACAGGGCTGGGTCACCTCGATCAAGGTGGAGCTGACGCCCAGCAAGGGCCCGAAGCTGACGATGACCACCACGATGAGTGGTCATGGGAAACCGCTGAAGATCAAGGCCCCGGTGAGCGCCGGGGAAGCGGCCGACTTCTACTACGCCAAGTGACGCCCCCGGCCGGGTCGCTTGCCGGGCAGGGTCACGGAGGTGCTGAAGTGCCCGTCACGGGCGGGGGAGGTAGACCCGCCAGCCCGCGACGGTGACCACGTCGAGCGCGCCCGGGGCGGGGCCGACCCGCTGGTCCAGCCGGGCGGCCAGCGGCGAGCCGACCGGCGCGACCCAGGCCGCACCGGGATCGGCCGCCGCCGCGCGCCGGTACGCGGGCCAGCGGTCGAAGCCGGGGCGCAGCTCGTCGTCGACCACCGCGCAGACCACGTCCTCGTCTGTGGCGAAGGTGAGCCGGTTGCAGGTCCAGTAGCCGCCGCGCACGTGCCGTACGCCCAGCGCGCCGAGGGTGTCGACGAGCGCGCGGTGCCGGTCGGCCTCGGCATGGCTGGCCGGCGCCGTGGCGACCGCCCGGGCGGTGGCGACCCCCGCCGTGGCGAGGATCGCGGTCAGCACGGCGACCGCCGCCAGACCGACTTTCGGGCTCCGATCGACGCGCCGCGCGGCCTGCCACAGTGGCCAGAGCAGGGCGGGGGTGGCGACCGCCAGGCAGGACAGGTAGCGGGCGCTCTCCACCGGGGTCCGCCCGGCCGCGCTGCTCACCGTGTACGCGGCCAGCACCGCCGCCGCCCCGCCCAGCAGCGCCAGCCGCACCGCCGCCGACACCCGCCGCCCCTCCTTGCCGCCGAGATCGTCGCCGGAAACTGGACGGCTCCCCGCGAACGACGACGGTCGGAGAGCGCGCCCGGCGGTGACCACCGCGAGCAGCAGCGCGAGAGGGAACGCCACCGCCCACCAGAGCTGCCCGCCGGCGCAGTGGCTCGGCGAACAGAAACCCATGCCCAGCGGCGGTCCGAGCACCAGGCCCCCGTACAGCCGCTCACCCCAGCTCGCCGCCCCGTCGGCGCCGCCGGCGGCCAGGACCGCGGTGAGCGGGTTGCGCCCGTGCCGGAGGCTGTCCAGCAGCATCGGCGCCGCCCCCAGCAGCAGCGCGCCCGCCGCCACCAGGCCGGAACGGCCGGCCAGCTCCCGCCGCCGCCAGGCCACCAGCACCGCGCCGGTCCCGAGGACGTACGGCAGCACCAGCGGGTCGACCCAGAGCATCAGCCCGGAGATCAGCCCCCAGGCCGCCCAGCGGGGCAGCCGCGCCCCCGACCCGCCGGCGCACAGCCCGACGGTGAGCAGGGCGAGCGCCACCCCGGCCGGGTTCAGCTCGGGGTAGCCGCCTCCGGCGATGAGCTGGTTCTTGACCACCCGGTCCGAGCCGAGCGCCAGGAAGCCGACGACCAGCAGGGCGTACCAGGGATCTCCGCCGAGCCGGCGGGTGAGCCGCCAGGACAGGGCGAGGAAGGCCGCGTAGAGCGCGAGGGTGGGCAGCCGTAGCGCCAGCACCGACGGGCCGGTGAGCGCGACCAGCGGCGCGGCCAGGTACGCCTCCAGTGTCCCCATGTACGCCTGGCCGTAGAACCAGACCGGGAAGTCCTCGCCGCGGGCGATGTGCAGGGCGGCCAGCCCCATGGTCGCCTCGTCGCTGTTGGTCGGCGGGGCGTCGGCGAGCAGCAGCGCCAGCCGGTACCCGACCCCGGCCACCCCGACCAGCAGGGCGAGCAGCGTGGGCAGCCGGGTACGCCAGGGCGTACGCGGGCGGCGAACCTCGCGTGGCTCGTGGCGTACCCCGGCGGTCATCCCTGCGATCATGGCATCCGGGCGGTGGCCGGCGACGGGTGACGCGGCAGATGGCCCGGCCTCAGCCGGCGGCGGTGACCTCTTCGCGGGCGGCGAGGGCCTGCTGGTAGAGCCGGCCGGCCCGGTAGGACGAGCGGACCAGTGGGCCGCTCATCACGCCGGCGAAGCCGATCTCCTCGGCCTCCTCGCGCAGCTCGACGAACTCCTCCGGCTTGACCCAGCGGGTGACCGGGTGGTGCCGGGGGGAGGGGCGCAGGTACTGCGTGATGGTGATCAGCTCGCAGCCGGCCTCGTGCAGGTCGCGCAGCGCCTGGGAGACCTCGGCCCGCTCCTCGCCCATGCCGAGGATCAGGTTGCTCTTGGTGACCAGGCCGGCGGCGCGGGCCTGGCGGATCACGTCGAGGGAGCGCTCGTAGCGGAACGCCGGGCGGATCCGCTTGAAGATCCGCGGCACGGTCTCCACGTTGTGCGCCAGCACCTCGGGGCGGGCGCCGAAGACCTCGGCGAGCTGCTCCGGGACGGCGTTGAAGTCGGGGATCAGCAGCTCGACGCCGCAGCCGGACTGCAGGGCGTGGATCTGCCGGACCGTCTCGGCGTAGAGCCAGGCGCCGCCGTCGGGCAGGTCGTCGCGGGCGACGCCGGTGATGGTGGCGTAGCGCAGGCCCATCGCGGCGACGGACTCGGCGACCCGGCGGGGCTCGTCGGCGTCGAACTCGGCCGGCTTGCCGGTGTCGATCTGGCAGAAGTCGCAGCGCCGGGTGCACTGGTCGCCACCGATGAGGAAGGTGGCCTCCCGGTCCTCCCAGCACTCGTAGATGTTGGGACAGCCGGCCTCCTGGCAGACCGTGTGCAGCCCTTCGCGCGAGACCAGCCCGCGCAGTTGGGTGTACTCCGGCCCCATCTTGGCCTTGACCTTGATCCACGGCGGCTTGCGCTCGATCGGCGTCTCGGCGTTGCGCGCCTCGATCCGCAGCATCCGTCGCCCCTCGGGGGCGACGGTTGCGGTGCGCGCGGCCGGCTCGGTCCTCGGCGCGGAGTGCTCGATCGTCACAAGGCCGAGCGTACGCCGGTCGGTGGCCGTCGATGGACCTCGGGCGACCGCCGTCACGCCGCAGACGTTGTGACACCGGACACCAGAGCCGAAAAATGGGCGTCACACGGGCCGGGGTGGGGTGCTAGCGTGCCGGGCAGAGCTGCGACGGAGCCGAGTAGCGCGCCGACCCGCCAGCGCAGAGAGCCGCCGGTTGCTGGAAGGCGGTCTGGCGCCGGCGCGCGAAGACCCTCCTGAGCTGCGGGAAGAACAGCGTTTCGGCGCCCAGTAGACCCCGCCGGCTGGCCCCCGTCACGGGCGACGAACGAGGCTCCCGCTCCGGCGGGAGCGAAGGTGTGGTGGCACCGCGAGGATCCCGCTCGCCCACACCTCCCGGGGATCGCGTTGCGATTGATCGAGGAGGTAACCGCCGTGCAACGCATCCTTTCCACCCAGCTCCGTTCCCATGTCGGCGCGTCCGTCCGGATCGCCGGCTGGGTGCACCGCCGCCGGCTGCTCAAGTCGGTGGCCTTCCTGATCGTCCGGGACGCCGCCGGCCTGGCCCAGGTGGTGGTCACCGACCCCGCCACGCGCGCGGCCGTGGAGTCGCTGCCGGAGGAGACCGTGGTCGAGGTCGTCGGCACGGTGGTGGCGAACGCCACCGCGCCCGCCGGGGTCGAGCTGACCGGCCCGACGGTACGTCCGCTCGGCCCGCCCGCCGTCCCGCCGCCGTTCGACCTGTACCGGCCGGCGCTCACCGCCAGCCTGCCCACCCAGCTCGACCACGCCCCGACGGCGCTGCGCCATCCGACCCGCTCGGCGGCGCTGCGGATCTCGGCGGCGGCGGTGGCGGGCTTCCGGGCCGCCCTGGACGCCGGCGGGTTCGTGGAGATCCACACCCCGAAGGTGGTCGCCTCGTCGACCGAGAGCGGGGCGAACGTCTTCGCGCTCGACTGGTTCGGCCGGCCCGCCTACCTGGCCCAGTCGCCGCAGTTCTACAAGCAGCTCATGGTCGGTGTCTTCGAGCGGGTGTACGAGGTCGGGCCGGTGTTCCGGGCCGAGCCGCACGACACGGTCCGGCACCTGGCCCAGTACACCTCGCTCGACGCCGAGCTGGGCTTCGTCGCCGACCACCGGGACGTGATGGCCGTGCTGCGGGAGACCCTGGCCGGGATGCTGGGGCAGGTGGCCGACCGGGCGGCCGGTGCCGTGGCCACCCTGGGACTGGAGCTGCCGGAGGTGCCGGCCGAGATCCCGGCGGTGCACTTCACCGAGGCGCTGAAGATCGCCGGGGCGCCGGCCGACGAGCCGGACCTTGCCCCCGCGCACGAGCGGGCGCTGGGTGAGTGGGCCCGCCGCGAGCACGGCAGCGACTTCCTCTTCGTCACCGGGTACCCGATGGCGAAGCGGCCCTTCTACACCCACCCGGACCCGGCCCGGCCGGCCTACTCCAACGGCTTCGACCTGCTGTTCCGGGGCCTGGAACTGGTCACCGGCGGGCAGCGGCTGCACCGGTACGAGGACTACCTGGCCGCCCTCGCCGCGCGCGGCGAGCCGGTCGAGCCGTACGCCGGCTACGTGGACGCGTTCCGGCACGGGATGCCGCCGCACGGCGGCTTCGCGATCGGGCTGGAGCGTTTCGTCGCCCGGCTCACCGGCGCGGCCAACGTCCGGGAGGTGACCGCCTTCCCGCGCGACCTGCACCGCCTCACGCCGTGAGGAAAGGAGGGGCCCTTGTTAACAGACGGGCGTTAACCGGGGGCCCCTCCTTCCAAGCCGGTATAAGGAGGGGCATGGCCGAGCAGTTCCGGGCGGCGCTGAAGGGCCTGCTGCACGTCCGCCCGGTCCGGGGGGCCCACCGGGTCGCGCTGCGGGCCGGGATCAGCGTCCTCGTCCCGCTGCTCGCGGTGCTCGCCGTCGGCCACCCGGGCTGGTCCGTGTACGCCGTCTTCGGGGCGTTCACCTCGCTCTACGGCCGCAACCACGTGCACCTGTCCCGGGCGGCCATGCAGGCCAGCGCCGGGGCGGCGCTCACCGTGTCCACCGTCCTCGGCGTGCTCGTCGGCTCGCTGGCGTACCGGGCGTGGGTGGCGGTGGCGGTCACCGCGGCCGTCGCGGCGCTGGGTGCGGTGCTCGCCGCCGCGCAGGACTGGCATCCGCCGGGGCCGCTGTTCCTGGTGTTCGCGTTCGGCGCGGTCGCCTCGGCCCCCCGGGCGCTGTCGGAGGTGCCGGTCGCCGCCGTCGTGGCCGGGCTCAGCAGCCTGTTCGCGTTGCTGGTCGGCAACCTGGGCAGCGTCCTGCGGCGGCAGCGGAGCCGGCCGGCCCGGCTGGCGCATGTGTGGACCTGGGAGCCGGCCCGGTACGCCCTCGCCGTGCTGCTGTCCGGCGGCGCGGTGACCGCCGTCGGGATCGGCCACCCGTACTGGGCGATGGTGGCGGCGGTCGCCCCGCTGAGCGCCGAGGGCGTCACCGCCCAGCTGGTCCGCGCCGCGCACCGGATCCTCGGCACCCTGTTCGGGCTGCTGACCAGCGCGGCGCTGCTCGCGCCGCACCTGTCGCCGTACGCCACGGTGCTCGTCGTGGCGGTGCTGCAGATCGTCACCGAGCTGCTGGTCGGGCGCAACTACGGCCTCGCGCTGCTGTTCATCACCCCGATGGCCCTGCTCATGGGGCAGCTCGCGGTGACCCGGCCGGCCGGGCAGCTGCTCTTCGACCGGGGCGTGGAGACGGTGATCGGGGCCGGCATCGGCGGCGCGATCGTGCTCTGCGAACCGTGGCTGCGGGCGAGGATCCGCGGCTAGGGCGCGACCGGCAGGCAGCGCTTGTGGTCCGTGGCCCGGTAGCGGGCGACCAGCGCCGCCTCCACCTCCGCCGGGACCGGCCGGCCCTCCAGGTAGTCGTCGATGTGCTCGTACGCCAGGCCGAGCGCGTCCTCGTCCAGCTTGCCGGGGGCCAGGCTCTCCAGGTCGGCGGTGGGCGCCTTGCCCACCAGCTCGACGGGGGCGCCGAGCGCCGCGGCGAGCGCCCGCACCCGGCGCTTGGTCAGCCCGGTCAGCGGTACGAGGTCCGCCGCCCCGTCGCCGTGCTTGGTGAAGAAGCCGGTGACCGCCTCGGCGGCGTGGTCGGTGCCGACCACCAGCCCGTCCGTCGCCCCGGCCACCGCGTACTGGGCGATCATGCGCTGCCGGGCCTTGATGTTGCCGTGCACGAAGTCCTGCTGGGCGGCATCCCGGAAGGTGAGCCCGCCCGCCACCGCCGCCGCCAGGGCGGCGTCGCTGGCCGGCTTGACGTCGACCGTGAGGACCCGGTCGGGGCGGATGAATTCCAGCGCCGCCTGGGCGTGGTGCTCGTCGGCCTGCACCCCGTAGGGCAGCCGCATGGCGACGAAGGTCGCCGGGTGGCCGGCCTGGCGGGCCCGTTCCACGGCGAGCTGGCAGAGCCGCCCCGCAGTGGTGGAGTCGACGCCGCCGCTGATGCCGAGGACCAGCGTCGTCAGCCCCGTGTCGACCAGGCGGTCGGCGAGGAAGACGACCCGGCGCTCGATCTCCTCGGCGGCGTCGAAGCTGGCCGTGACCTGGAGGTCCTCGGCGATCTGCCGCTGGGTCGACAGCACGTCGGTCATCGGGGGGTCCCTTCGGGGGTCAGGCGGGGCCGAGCAGGTCCCAGGGGTTGCCTTCCAGGTCGCGGAAGACGGCGACGCGGCCGTACGCCTCGGTGCGCGGGGGCTTGACGAACTCCACCTTCGCCTCGACCATCCGGCGGTAGGTGGCGTCGAAGTCGTCGACCTGGAGGAAGAAGCCCACCCGGCCGTGGGTCTGGTCGCCGACCGCCGCCTGCTGCCGCTCCCCGTCGGCGCGGGCCAGCAGCAGCCCGGTCCCGCCGCCCGGCGGGCGGACCACCACCCAGCGCTTCGGCCGGCCGTCGTTGGTCAGGGACGGCTTGTCCTCCACCAGCTCGAAGCCGAGCACCTCGGTGAAGAAGTCGATCGCGGGGTCGTACTCGGCGACGACGAGGGTGACGAGATCGATTCGCACCCGGTCAGCCCTGGACCGTGACCAGGGTCGGCAGGTGCCGCTCGACCACCGGGAGCACGTCGGCGACGGTGACCGGGCGGCCCAGCTCGGCGGTGAGCGAGGTGGTGCCCGCGTCCCGGATGCCGCACGGCACGATCCGGTCGTAGTACGTCAGGTCGCAGTCGCAGTTGATCGAGAAGCCGTGCAGGGTGACACCCCGGGCCACCCGGATGCCGATCGCGGCCACCTTGCGGGCCGGACCCCGATCGTCCTCCGGCACCCACACGCCGCTGCGCCCCTCGACCCGGCCGGCGGTCAGCCCGAACTCGGCGCAGACGTCGATCAGCATCTGCTCCACCCGCCGCACGTAGGCGACCACGTCGACCGGGTCGGGCAGGCGAACGATGGGGTAGCCGACGAGCTGCCCCGGCCCGTGCCAGGTGATCTTGCCGCCGCGGTCCACGTCGATCACCGGGGTGCCGTCCATCGGGCGGTCCCACGGCTCGGTCCGCTTGCCGGCGGTGTAGACGCTGGGGTGCTCCAGCAGCAGCACGGTGTCGCCGCGCTCGCCGGCCACCACGGCCTCGTGCAGCCGGCGCTGCTCGTCCCAGGCGGCCTGGTAGTCGAGCACACCGGCACGGACGGCGGTCAGCCCGGAAGTCGTCACGCTCACCAGCCCAGCCTAGTCCCGTCGCCCCCGGATGAGCCCCGTGAGCCTCGTCGCTCCCGGGTCAGGCCGGCGGGACCCGCCAGACCCAGACGTCGTCCACCCGCTCGGGCGGCCCGAGGAGGGCGGTGGCGGTGCGGCGCAGCGCCTCCTCGTCGACGTCGAACTTGGCGCCGTGCACCCGGTCGGCCAGCACCACCGTCTCGACGCCCCAGTAGCGCAGGTCGGCCCGGGACTGGGCGATGCTCCCCTCGGTGACGATCGGCACCAGCCCGGTCCGTCCCGCCTGGTCCATCAGCGAGTCGAAGGTCCGCGGCACCGGCCCGATCCGCCCCCGCCCCTCCGGCCCGCCGGGGCCGAGGAAGAACCCGGACGGGATGCGGAACTCGCCCTGCCGGTGCGCGAGGGCGTACGCCTGCCAGCGCTGGCCGTCCGGGTAGACGTCGATGGTCAGCGGCAGCGGGGTGAGCACCCCGCCGGGGGAGACGTACCGCTGCCAGGTGCCGCTGGTGATGAACGCCGGGACCGGCTCCCGCACGCTGGTCAGCAGCGGAGTGGGCAGCAGCGGCAGCAGGGCGACGGCGAAGCCGGCCGCCCAGGCCAGCTCGATGGCGCGGCGCCGGGGCGGCCGGGCGCGCAGCTCGTCGATCGTGTACGCCAGCAGCAGGCCGATCACCGGCGCGACGACCAGGGCCAGCCGGGAGGGCAGGGCCGCGTTGATCACGGGCAGGTTGTCCAGCACGCCGAACGGCAGGAGCTGGTCGGTGCGCCGGCCGTTCCACCTGGCCTTCGGCCCCCAGGAGAGCACCGCGAAGACCACGGCGGTGACGCCGAGCGCGGTCAGGGTGGCCCGGAACGCCCGGTCGGCCCGCGACCGGAGGAAGGCGAAGCAGCCGACCGCGAGCAGCAGCAGCGGGATGCCGAAGAACGAGTTCTCCTCGGTGGGGTTGGGCGCCAGCGAGGTGCCCAGCCCGGCCCAGCCGGCCAGGGAGCGGCGCGGGAACGACCCGTACGCGGCGATGTCCTCGGAGTGGATGAGCGGGTCGAAGCCGGTGCCGTGGAACCGCTGCGGCCCGGCGAAGTGCAGCCACAGCGGGTACGCCAGCAGCACCCCGGCCACCAGCGCGGTCACCCCCAACCCGCGCAGGAAGCTCGGCAGCGCCGCGCGCGCCTCGGCCCGGCGGGCCGGGTGCACCGCCCAGAGCAGCAGGAAGAAGGCGACGGCCAGGGCGGTGAAGAAGAGCCCCTCGGCGGCGATCGAGAAGGCCACCGCGACGAGCACGCCGAGCACGATCCCGCCCCGCACCGCGGTGCCCGGGCGGCGCAGCCGGAAGACGCCCCAGATCAGCAGCGGCACCAGCCAGCCGGCGGTCCAGTTCAGGTGGGCGTTGGCGTGCGACACCATCGCGGGGCAGTAGGCGATGAAGAGCCCGCCCACCCCGGCGGCCAGCCGGCTGCCCACCAGGTAGCGGCTGAGCAGCCAGTACCAGGCCACCGCGGTGGCGGCGAGGTTGAGGGTGAGGATCACCAGGAAGGTCGCCGGCGGCCCGATCAGGTACGTCAGCGGGGCGAAGACCACCGCGTACACGGTGATCGAGGTGTTGACCGCGAGGTTCACCCCGTGCGGGACGTTGATCAGGTGGGTGAAGAACGGGTTCTCCCCGTGGGTGACCGCGTGGCCGCCGAAGGCCAGCAGCCACTCGAAGAGCGCCTGGTCGCTCGAATTGACGGTGATCGTCCGGGTGTTCGGGTCCCACCACATCCCGCTGGTCACCCAGATGGCCAGGGCCACCGCGGCGAGCACCACGACCAGGTCGGCCCAGCGGTCCCGGGTGGCGGGCGCGCGCGACGGGCCGGGGGTCAGGAACGGGGAGGACGGCACGGAGCGGACGTTACCAACCGGACCTGGACACGCCGGTCAGACACGTAACCTTTCGCCGCTCGGCAACACTTCGGTGTTCGTGAATGTGTGACCGGCGGCCATTCCGGGCCGTGGCACACGGACGTAACGTCTCGGCAACTCATGGGTGACCCAGTTCACATTCCGCCCCAGGGAGGTCGCCGTGCGCCGCTCCTCATCCCTTCTCACCCGGCTCGCCGGGGCGGCGGCCGGCGTCGTGCTGGCCGCGGCCGCGGCGCTCACCGTCGCCCTGCCCGCGCAGGCCGCCACGCTCACCCAGGTCACCGGCTTCGGCTCCAACCCCGGCAACCTCGCCATGTACGCGTACCGGCCGGACGGGCTGCCGGCCAACGCGCCCGCCGTGGTGCTGCTGCACGGCTGCACCCAGAACGCCTCCGGCTACTTCGCCAACTCCGGCTGGCAGAAGTACGCCGACCTGTGGAAGTTCGCGCTGATCGTGCCCCAGCAGTCGTCGGCCAACAACTCCTCCTCCTGCTTCAACTGGTTCCAGAGCGGGGACACCGCCCGAGGCCAGGGCGAGGCCCTGTCGATCAAGCAGATGGTCGACTACGCGAAGTCCAACTACTCGATCAACGCCGGCCGGGTCTACGTCAGCGGCCTCTCGGCGGGCGCGGCGATGACCGCGGTCATGCTCGCCACCTACCCGGACGTCTTCGCCGCCGGCTCGGTCATCGCCGGCCTGCCCTACCGCTGCGCGACCGACACCACCAGCGCGTACAGCTGCATGAACCCCGGCGTGGACAAGACCCCCGCGCAGTGGGGCGACCTGGTCCGCAACGCCTACTCCGGCTACGCCGGCCTGCGGCCCCGGGTGGTCATCTGGCACGGCACCTCGGACACCACCGTCGCGCCGATGAACGCGGTCGAGTCCCGCGACCAGTGGACGAACGTGCTGGGCGTCTCCCAGACCCCGACCAGCACCGCGTCGCTGCCCGCCGGCACCAGCCTGGAGGTGTACGGCAACGACCAGGTCCGGCTCTACCGGGTCTCCGGCATGGGCCACGGCACGCCGGTCGACCCCGGCTCGGCCACCGACCAGTGCGGCGCCACGGCGGCGTACTTCCTGGACACCATCTGCTCGACGTACCGGGACGCGCTCTTCTTCGGCCTCGACGGCGGGGCGACGCCCAGCCCGAGCCCGACGGCCACCGCGTCCCCCTCGCCGTCACCGTCCCCGACCGCCTCGCCGGTCTGCGTCACCGCCAGCAACTACGCGCACGTGAGCGCCGGCCGGGCCTACCAGTCCGGCGGCTACGCCTACGCGCTGGGCAGCAACCAGAAGATGGGCCTCTACAACACCTTCTACACGACCACCCTCAAGCAGACCGGCCCCAGCTACTGGGTCATCGGCTGCTGACCGCCCGCCGGCGCCCTCGCCGGGTCACTCGGTGAGGGCGGCGTGCAGCGCGCTCGGCAGGTCGCGGTGGGTCCAGTCGAAGCCGGCCTTGGTCAACGCGCCGGGCAGGACCCGCGCGCTGGTCAGGGCCTCGTGGGCGAAGCCGCCGAGGGCGATCTTCAGGGCCAGCGCGGGCACCGGCATGATCGCCGGCCGGTGCAGCTGGCGGCCCAGCTCCCGGGTGAACTCGGCGTTGGTGACCGGGTTCGGGCCGACCACGTTGACCGGGCCGGCCACGTCCTCGCGGGCCAGCAGGAACGCCACCGCGTCCAGCCAGTCGCGCATCGAGATCCAGGGCAGCCACTGCCGACCGCTGCCCAGCTTCCCGCCGACGCCGAGCCGGAACGGGAGCAGTTGCGGCTTGAGCATCCCGCCGTCGCGGTGCAGCGGCAGGCCGGTGCGCAGCCGCACCACGCGTACGTCGGCGTCCTCGGCCGGGCGGGTCGCGGCCTCCCAGACCCGGCAGACGTCGGCCAGGAACCCGTCGCCGGCTGGCGAGTCCTCCTCGACCACCCGGTCACCGGTGTTGCCGTACCAGCCGACCGCGGAGGCGTTGAGCAGCACTGCGGGCCGGTCGGCGGCGGCCAGGCCGGCGATGGTGATGGCCAGCGTGGTGGTGCTGTCCACCCGGCTGGACCGGATCACCTTCTTGTACTCGTCGTTCCAGCGCTTGTCGCCCACCCCGGCGCCGGCCAGGTTGACCACTGCGTCGGCGTCGGCGACCACCGCCGGGTCGAGTTGCGCGGCGGAGGGGAGCCACTGCCGCTCGTCCTCGCTCCGCGGTGTTCGGCGGACCAGGCGGGTGAGCTGGTGTCCGTCCGCGGTGAGCCGGGCGACCAGTCGGGTGCCGAGGAAGCCGGAGACGCCGGCCATGAGGATCCGCATGCTCATATCTTCGTTTACGGACCCGGGCTCCGATGCGTTGAGCGAAATCACTCACTCGTCGTCCGCGATGCTCGCTCGCCGCGGCGTCGGTGACCTTCTCGGGCCCGACATGCGGTCCGCCCGGCCTCCGTCACTCGCCGGTCTCGCCGTCGATCGCCTCGCGGATGAGGTCGGCGTGGCCGAGGTGGCGCGCGTACTCGTCGATCATGTGGGTGAGCACCCAGCGCAGCGAGTGCTCGCGGCCGGCGTCGGGGGAGCGGCCGATCGCGTCGAGCGGACGTGCGGCGGCGATCCGTCGGGACACCGCCACCTCCGCCCGCCAGATCGCGAAGGTCTCCGGCCCGGTGGCGTCGGCGACGTCGGTGAACGGGGCGTCCGGGCCGGCGCTGAGGTCGAACAGGTCGCCCGGGAAGGAGTCCGCGATCACCGCCTGGAAGTACCAGCGCTCGACCGTGGCCAGATGCCGGACCAGGCCGATCAGCGACAGGCCGGACGACGGCACCGGCCGCAGCCGCAGCTGCGCGTCGGTGAGCCCGGCGCACTTGCGGACCAGTGCGTCCCGCTGGTGGTCGAGGAAGGTGTCGAGCAGGATCCGTTCGTCCACCGTGGGCGGCAACGCGAACCGTTCATCGATCATCACCCGGATCGTAGGGGACCCCGGGCTCGCGGGCCGTCCCGTGCGGGCGGCGGGGGATGGCCCAGCCGAGGAAGCGGGCGAAGAGCTGTCCCGGCTCCGGCCCGTCGTCGGGGTGCAGCGTGTGCAGTTGCCCGGCCGCGTCGTGCAGCAGCCCGCCCAGGTAGACGAGCAGCGCCACCCGGTCGTCGGCGTACTCCCGGGTCAGCGCGAGCCGGGCCGGCGCGCACGGCCAGGGTGCGGCGCAGGCCCGGCAGAGCCAGAGTGGCCGCAACGGCAGGTGCGCTGCGCTCACCACCGGCCGCCGTTGGCCCGCCAGGTCTGCGCCGGGGTGAGCCGGCCGACCCGCCCGACCTGCGGGTTCGCCCGGGTCGCCGCGTCCCACCAGGGGCTGTTCGGCGGCGGTGCCGGCGGCTCGGTGGGGATCGGAGCGTGCCGGTCCGGGCAGGTGGCCCAGCGCAGGCCGCAGGAGCACCAGCGCCGCCCGCGCCGCCAGGTCCGCCGGTGCCTGGGTCCGAGCGGCACCGGCCTCGCGTTCCGGTGCGGCCACACCGTCAGCACCCCCGACCGGGTACGCGGACCAACAGCTCGCCGAGCACCTTCTCCATCGCGTCCACCGGTTCCGCCTCTCTCCTCTGCGCGGCACCGAGACGGGCGGGGACGGCCGTGCGCGCCTGGCCGGCCAGTGCCCGGCACCCGCCCCGGGCCTGCTCACGGGCCCGCCGACAACAGGTCGCGGGCAGGGGGTGGCACCCGGCCGACTACCGGGGGAGTGGCCGGCCGGGTGTTCCTATGGGACGACCAGCTCGCGGTTTGCAGACCAGGGAGCCGGTCAGGAGGAACTTTGTCAGACAAGACTAGTAAAGTCAACGCCGATCTAGTCCTTGCTTGTCATGTAAAGCTCAGGCGTGATCAAATGGCGGTGCAGACCAGGGAGTCAACATGCCCGCCAAAGCCAAGTGGGCGCAGATCGCGGATCAGATCCGCGATCAGATCGCGTCCGGAAAACTCGCGTCCGGTGAGAAGTTGCCGTCGACGGCTCAGCTGAAGGAGGAGCACGGCGTCTCCGCTGGCGTCGTGCGTCAGGCGATTCTGGTCCTGCAGATGCAGGGCTGGGTGGAGGGCGTCCACGGGGTGGGCGTGTTCGTCGTCGATCAGCTGCCGAACGGACCAGACAAGTCCTGACTGGGCGTTTTGATCACACTCGCTGCATATTGCTGCTTTCGTGGGCCGGGTCGGTGAGGCGTCGGCAGGGTCGAATGATCACCACTGGGGCCAGGTTCGCCTGATTGATGTCGATGCGAGATGCCCTGCTTTGATCCGCAGATCGTGTCTGGTTCACAAAGTTCGGGAATCTACGGACCCCGAGCGCGATCCACCTGGCGATCCGCAGTAGACATCTCGTATGGCCGAACGACCTGCCTACCCCTCCGACCTGTCCGACGCCCGTTGGGCGCTGATCGCACCACGACTGGACGCCTGGCGCCAGACGCGCACCGATGCTGGCGTCGGGGGACGCAAACCCACCTACGACCTGCGGGAGATCTTCAACGCGATCCTCTACGTCAACCGCACCGGCATCGCGTGGCGCTATCTGCCGCACGACTTCCCGCCCTGGCAGACCGTCTACGGCTACTTCACCGCCTGGACAGGCGATGGCATCTTCACCCAGCTCAACTACGAGCTCACCGGACTGGCCCGCGCCAAGGCCGGACGCGCCGCTCAGCCGTCGGCCGGTGTGATCGACACCCAGAGCGTGAAGACCTCCACCAACGCGCCGCTGGCCAGCCAGGGCATCGACGCCGGCAAGAAGATCGTCGGACGCAAACGCGGCATCGTCACCGACACCCTCGGTCTGCTCCTCGCCGTCATCGTCACCGCGGCCAGCGTCACCGACAACACCATCGGCGTCGACCTCCTCGATCAGGCCAAAGCCGCGCATCCCGCCCTGGCCAAGACCTGGGTCGACGCCGGCTTCAAGAACAAGGTCATCGAACACGGCGCCACCCTCGGCATCGACGTCGAGGTCGTCGCCAAAGACCCGCACATCAAAGGATTCTCGGTGGTCAAACGCCGATGGGTCGTCGAACGCACCCTGGGCTGGATCATGCTGCACCGGCGCCTGGCCCGTGACTACGAAGCCCTACCCGACCACTCCGCCAGCATGATCCGCATCGCGATGATCGACAACCTCACCAAACGGGTCACCGACGAAACCACCCCAACCTGGCGAGACATCTGAAGATCACATCACTCACAAAATACGTGAATCAGACGCCCTCTGAGAGCGATATGCCTCTGCGGCATATTTATGGGTCTTGTGGCGCATCTGTGGGTGGTGCGGTGCGTCGTTGATGGCGCACGCCGTTGTCCTGCCTAGGTTCTGGCTTGTCGAAGGTCAGAACTGGATGGGTGGGAGAACGGCGTGCGTTCTGCCAGGGTATGGGCTGGGCTGCTTGGGGTCGAGCAGGCGGTGGTGGAGGACGTCGAGTTCGACCCGGCCGAGTCGGTGTTGGTGGCTCGGGTGCGGGTGCGTAAGGCTGCTCGGCAGCGGTGTCCGCATTGCGGGCGGCGGTGTGCGCGGTATGACGCTGGTGTTCGTCGTCGGTGGCGGGCGTTGGATCTGGGCGTGGTGCGGGCGGTGATCGAGGCGGACGCGCCTCGGGTGTCGTGTCCGGTGCATGGGGTGGTGGTCGCGGCGGTCCCGTGGGCTCGTCATGGGGCGGGGCATACTCGGGCGTTCGACGCGACGGTGGCGTGGTTGGCGGTGCACACCACGAAGTCGGCGGTGTCGCGGTTGATGCGGATCAGTTGGCGCACCGTGGGGTCGATCGTGGCGCGGGTGTGGGCAGACACCGGTGGTCTGCAGGACCGGTATGACGGGTTGCGTCGTATCGGTATTGACGAGGTCAGCTACAAGAAGGGCCACCGGTATCTGAGCGTCGTGGTGGATCACGACACCGGTCGGCTGGTGTGGGCTGCGCCGGGCAAGAGCGCGGCGACGCTGAACGCGTTCTTCGACCTGCTCGGCCCGCAGCGCACGGCCGCGATCACCCACGTGTCCGCCGACGGCGCCGATTGGATCACCACGGTCATCCGTCGTCGCTGCCCGAACGCCGTCCGCTGCGCCGACCCGTTCCACGTCGTCGCTTGGGCCACCGACGCCGTCGACCGAGTTCGCCGGCAGGTGTGGAACGAGGCCACCGGCCGTGGGGCCGGCCGTCGTGGCGTCGCTATCGGTGAGGCCCGGATGTTGAAGAACACCCGCTGGGCGTTGTGGAAGAACCCGGAGAACCTGACCGAGGGTCAACGGGCCAAGCTCGACTGGATCGCCAAGACCCACCCCCGCCTGCACCGGGCATGGGCGCTCAAGGAAGGCCTGCGCTGCATTTTCAGCCTGGCCAAGACCAGCCCGACCGCCGCGGTCGAAGCCCTCGACAGGTGGATCGGCTGGGCCCGCCGCAGCCGCATCGACATCTTCATCGACCTGCAACGACGCGTCACCCGCCACCGCGACGCGATCATCGCCGCCATCGAACACGGCATGTCCAACGGCCGGATCGAGTCCGTCAACGCCAAGATCCGCCTACTCACCCGCATGGCCTTCGGCTTCCACTCCCCCGACGCCCTCATCGCCCTGGCCATGCTCAGCCTCGGCGGCCACCGGCCCCAACTCCCCGGCCGCTGACCCACACATCCGACACAAGACCCATATTTATGACTCAGAGGCATATCGCTCTCAAGAGCAGGCGACTCCCCACGCGACACGCCGGCACGCCGGCGCCTCGACACGCCGGCACGCCGGCGTCCCATGCGGACAGCCGGGTCACTCCGCGATCGTCAGCCGGGACAGCACCGGCGTCAACGGCGCGACGGCGTCCTCGCGTACCACGAAGCGGGTGATCCCCCAGCGGCGCTGGTGGTGCGCGACCGCGGTGACGATCTCGTCGGCCGTGCCGATCAGCACGAACGGCGTGGCGAGCAGTTCGGCGACGGTGAGGCCGAGGCGTTCGGCGGTCGGCGCCGCGGCGGCCTCGGCGTCGTCGGTGACGGTGACCTGCTGGACCAGGGCCTCCAGCGCGGGCGGCGCGTCCCGGCCGGCCGCGCCGGCCGTCACGTGGGCGAGCTGCGCCTCGATCTGGTCGGCCCGCCACCGGGCCTCGTGCATGTGCCCGTCGGGGAGGGTGCGCCCGAAGCCGGTCAGGCCGACCACGTCGGCGTGCGCGCCGGCCCAGCGCAGCAGCGTGGAGTTGGCCGTACCCATGGTGAGCGGGACCCGGGCCTGGACCGGCCGCAGCTCGGTGAGCCGGGCGGCGTACGCGGCCAGCTCCGGGATGTCCACGGTGACCTCCTCGCCGGCGAGGAGGGCCTGCACGGCCTCGGCGACGGCGACGCAGCGGCGTACCCGGCCGGCGACGTCGGGGCGTTCGCGGCCGACGGCCCGCCACTCGGCCGGGGTGTGGCCGGCACCGAGGCCGAGCCGGGCCCGCCCGCCGGAGACCACGTCGAGGGTCGCCACGTCGGTGGCGAGCAGGATCGGCTCCCGGACCCCGGCGTTGGAGACGTACGAGCCGAGGCCGAGCGTCGAGGTCACCGCCGCCGCGGCCGCGAGGGACACGAACGGCGACGCGCCGTGACCGGGGTGGTCGGCGGCGAGCAGCGCGTCGAAGCCGGCCGCCTCGACCCGCCGGGCCAGGTCGGTCCAGCTCGCCGCGTCAGTGGGCCGGGCCTGCACGGAGAAGATCACCATCGGCCCAGCATTGCGGTAGCGACCCTGGTCCGGCCACCTCCCGCCGCCCGATTCTGCCGACGGCCGAACCCTCGGCCGTTAGCAGGGGCCCCCTCTACAACGCCAGGCGTTAGGAAGGGGACCCTCCTTTGGGTGGTGTGACGCCGAGCAGTTCCACGGGGTCGCCGGCCAGTCGGTTCAGCGCGGCGACCAGTTTCCGCTCCTCGTAGGTGAAGTGCGACTCCAGCAGCGCCGCCAGGCCGTCCAGCTCGGCCCGGACCGACCGGCCGTCGGTGGCGTCGGCGAGCAGCTTGTCGACCCGGGTCAGGATCGACGCCACCACCGTGTGGTCGGCGCTCAGCTCGGCGAGGACGGGCCGTAGCTCCGGCACCTGCTCGGCCAGCACCCGGAACGCGCCGCCGTCCTCCCCGGTGTGGTGCCGGTCCAGCGCCGCGCAGAAGCCCGCGCAGTGCGCCCGCAGTTCCCGGGTCAGGCCGACGCCGGGGTCGCCGGGGGAGTCGAGGCTCGCGCGGAGCCGGGCCAGCTCCTCGCGGAGCCAGTGGTGGATCTCGATCAACTGGATGCCGAGGGCGGTCAGCCGGCCGTTCGGCGGGTGGGATGGGTGCACATGGTCCCCTGCTGTCCCGCGCCTCCATGCCCACGACGGCCTGCGTGCCGGGTGCACCGCGACGCTTCGACGCAGGGTACGGCATCGGACCCGTCGTCGGGGCCCGCTCAGGTCGACGGCTCCCCGGGCTCCGGCTCGTGCCAGCGGGCCCGCACGGCCGCCTCGTGTGCCTCGTAAACGGTCCGCTCCTGGTAGACGAATCCGCGCAGGGCCCGCCGGGCATTGGCGAAGACGATCACCTCGGTGGTCACCAGGGCCACGCAGATCACGGCCACCAGCGCGAGGGCGCCCAGCGCCGGCAGCCGGTTGGCCAGCGGGACGCTCGCCCCGAGCAGCAGCACCGTGCCGACCCGGGTCCAGGAGACGGTGCGCAGCATCCGGAACTGGAACAGCATGTTGCCGAAGAGATAGCAGATCACCCCACCGATGAGCAGCGGCTCGCCGGGGCCTTGGGCCGGCAGCGAGTTGGGGACGTTCGGGTTGGTGATCTGGTGCACGATCTGCTCGGCACCCAGCGCGAAGAGGATGATCCCGGCGATCATCGGCAGGAAGCAGTAACCGTAGCCGTCCCGGGCCATGGCCACGCGGGGCCCGTCCTCGGCCGCGTGCAGGGCGATCCGGGCGGCCGGTCCGATCATGTCGTAGTGCGCCCACCACAGGGCCGCGGTGAAGAAGATGCCGAGCACCGCCGCCGCCACCGCCGCCAACGTCGGTGCCTGGCCGAGCAGGTTGCTGCCGACGCCGACGGAGATCACCGACTCGCCGAGCGCGATGATCAGGATGAGTTCGTACCGCTCGGTCCAGTGCTCGGCGGAGGTGACCGCCCACCCCCAGGTGCCCGCGAGGATTCCGGTCCCGTACTGGAGGAGCACCACCGTGGCCCACAGCGAGTCGCGGACCAGCGCCGCGTTGCCGTCGTGGTCGAGGACGTGCGGGATCAGCGCGGCGCCGAGCAGCAGGAGGGTGCTGAGCACCAGTTCCGGTAGGAACCGCATCAGCTGCCGCCGCTCGTTCGGGCTGTCCCGCACGGCGTGCGAGTACAGCCCCACGTGCACCGCCCGGATGACCACGTAACTGATCGCCGCCACCACCGGACCGGAGGCGGCTTTCTCCGGTGCCTTGAACGCCTGCGGCAACGACAGGGAGAAGGTGAACAGCGCCGCCATGCCGACGGTCATCAGCACCGGCACGAAGCCCTCGCCGAGCCGGATCTTGGCGGCGACGATGCTGTGCACCACCCAGCACCACCAGAGCACGGCGAGCACCAGCAGGGCGTGCAGCAGGGCTCCGGGCGTGATGGCCAGCGCGGTGGCCCGGGTGATGATGAAGAACGAGAAGACGAAGACCAGGTCGAAGAAGATCTCGAACCGGTCGACCCGGGCTGCCGGGGCCACCGGTACGGCCGGCCCGAGACGCCCTCGCCTCCCGACGCCGCTCACCGGAGAAGTCTTTCAGCGGCCGGTTGCCGCCGGGCCGGATTCGGCTCAGCCGTGGCGTTGGCGCAGGCCGTCCATCAGCAGGTCCAGCAGGCGGCCGGCCTGGGCGCGCTGGTCCGGTTCGCCGGCCACCAGGCTGACCCCGCTGAGCCCGGCCAGCACGTCGGCGGGGGCCACGTCGGCGCGGACCCTGCCGGCGGTGGCGCCGGCCGCCAGCAGCCGGCCGAGCGCGTCGAGCAGCCGGTCCCGGCTGTGGGCGTACGGGTTGGCGCCGGAGGCGATGGCCAGCCGCAGCGCGTCGGCCATGCCCCGCTTGGTGGAGAGGTAGTCGACGAAGCGGTCCATCCAGGCGCGGACCGCCTCGTCGGGTGGGAGGGCGGCAAGCAGCCCCGGCACCGCGTCGCAGAGCTTCGCCAGCTCGTTGCGGTACGCGGCCTCGATCAGCGCCTCCCGGTTGGGGAAGTGGCGGTAGAGGGTGCCGATGCCCACCCCGGCCTCCTTGGCGATGCGTTCCAGCGTTACCTCGGCCCCCGCCTGGGAAAACGCGCTCACTGCGGCGTCCAGTAGCCGCTGCCGGTTGCGCAGTGCGTCGGCGCGCAGTGGTCGGTCGGGCACGTCTCCTCCTCGGGGCGTCCGTCGTCCGGCGCGGTCGACCGGTTGGCAACCGGAGGATCCTCCGGTTAGGCTCGGCACGTAACGGAGGATCCTCCGCTTCTCATCGTACGGCGGGACGACCGTCCGCGCCGACGCCGACAAGGATGGATCATGACCACCAGCACCGTCAGCACCCCGTTCTCGGCCCAGACCACCGCAATGGAGGTGGTCCGCGACATCGACCTGACCGGCCGGCGGGCCGTCGTCACCGGCGGCGCCTCCGGCATCGGCGTGGAAACCGCGCGGGCCCTCGCCGCCGCCGGCGCCGACGTGACCCTCGCCGTCCGCAACATGGAGGCCGGCCAGCGGGCCGCCACCGACATCACCGGCACGACCGGCAACGAGCATGTCCTCGTCGCCCCGCTCGACCTCGCCGACCTGGAGTCGGTGGCCGCGTTCCTACGGACCTGGGACGGGCCGCTGCACATCCTGATCAACAACGCCGGCATCATGGCCTCGCCCGAGATGCGCACCGAGCAGGGCTGGGAGATGCAGTTCGCCACCAACCACCTCGGGCACTTCGCCCTGGCCACCGGGCTGTACCGGTCCCTCGCGGCCGCCGAGGGCGCCCGGATCGTCTCGGTCAGCTCCTCGGCGCACCTGCGCTCGCCGGTGGTGTTCGAGGACATCCACTTCCAGCAGCGCCCGTACGACCCGTGGGCGGCGTACGGGCAGTCCAAGACGGCGAACGTGCTCTTCGCCGTCGATGCCACCCGGCGCTGGGCGAACGACGGCATCCTCACCAACGCCCTCATGCCGGGCGCGATCCGGACGAACCTGCAGCGCTACGTCAGCGACGAAGACCTGGCCCGCCTGCGTGCCGAGAGCGGCGGGGGAGCCTCGCCGAGCTGGAAGAACACCGAGCAGGGGGCGGCCACGTCCGTGCTGGTCGCCACCTCGCCACTGCTCAACGGCGTCGGCGGCCGGTACTTCGAGGACTGCCAGGAGGCCGGACCGAACCAGCCCGGCACCCGCACCGGCTACGCCCCGTACGCCCGCGACCCGCAGGCGGCCGAGCGGCTCTGGGAGGTCTCCGAGGCGCACCTGCGCGGCTGAGCCCGGGAACGACGAAGGGGGCGCGCGGCGGATGCCGCGCGCCCCCTGCCTCGTCAGGCCGTCAGAGCCCCAGCTCGGCCTCGAAGTTGCCGGCCTCCAGCCGCTCCTTCACCGCGACCAGGAAGCGGGCCGCGTCCGCGCCGTCGATCAGCCGGTGGTCGTAGGACAGGGCCAGGTAGACCATCGAGCGGACCGCGACGACCTCGCCCAGCTCCGGGTCGTTGACCACGACCGGGCGCTTCACCACGGCACCCGTGCCGAGCATCGCCGACTGCGGCGACGGCACGATCGGGGTGTCGAACAGCGCGCCCCGGCTGCCGGTGTTGGTCAGCGTGAAGGTCGCCCCGGCGATCTCGTCCGGGCTGATCTTGTTGGTCCGGGTGCGCTCGGCCAGGTCGGCGACCCGCTTGGCGATGCCGCCCAGGTTGAGGTCGCCGGCGTTGTGGATGACCGGCACCAGCAGCCCGCGCTCGGTGTCCACGGCGATGCCGAGGTGCTCCGCGTCCGGGTAGGTGATCGTCCCGGCCGCCAGGTCCATCCGCGCGTTGACGATCGGGTGGGTCTGGAGCGCCTCGACGGCGGCCAGGGCGAAGAACGGCAGGAAGGACAGCTTCACGCCGTGCCGCTGCTGGAAGGAGTCCTTCGCCTGCGCCCGCAGCTTGGCGATCCGGGTGACGTCCACCTCGATCACCGTGGTGAGCTGCGCCATCTCGTGCAGCGACTCCTGCATCCGCTTGGCGATGGCCGCGCGGATCCGGGGCAGCTTCTCGGTGGTGCCCCGCTTGGTGCTCGGCTGCGGCTTCGCGGCCGGCTTGGCCGGGGCCGGCGCCGCGGCGGCGGGGGCCGGCTGCGCGGCCGGCGCGGCCTTGGCGGCCTTCGCCTGCTCCGCCGCCTCCAGCACGTCCTGCTTGCGGATCCGCCCGCCGACGCCGGTGCCGTTGACGGAGGAGAGGCTGACCCCGTGCTCGGCGGCCAGCTTGCGCACCAGCGGGGTGACGTAGCCGGCGGCCTCCTCGCCGCCGGCCTGGGCCGGGACGGTCGGACGCGGCGGCGTGGGGGTCGGCGCGGCCGGCTGGGCGGCCTGCTCCGCCTGGACCGGCTGAGCGGCCTGCTCGGTCTCCGGCGCCGGCTCGTTGTAGGACACGCCCGGGGTCGGCTCCTCGACCTTGGGCTCGGGCTTCGGCTCCGGCTTCGCCTCGGCCTTGGGCTCCGGCTTCGGCTGCGCCGGCGGCTGGGCCGGCGCGGCGCCGGCCGCCCCGACGATCGCCAGGACGCCGCCGACCTCGGCGGTCTCGTCCTCGGGGACCTTGATCTCCAGCAGCGTGCCGGCGACCGGCGACGGGATCTCGGTGTCGACCTTGTCGGTCGAGACCTCGAGCAGGGGCTCGTCCACCTCGACGGTCTCGCCGACCTGCTTGAGCCAGCGGGTGACCGTACCCTCGGTCACGCTCTCGCCCAGGGCCGGCATCTTGACCTCGGTGCCCTCGCCCGCCGGCGCGGCGGCCGGGGCCGGGGCCGGCTGCTCGACGGCGGGCTGCTCCGCCTCGGCCTGGGGCTCGGCGGCGGCCTCCGCGGCCTGCTGCGCCGGGGCCTCCTGCTGCGGCGCGGCCGGCGCGGCCGCCTCGCCCTCACCGGCGATGATCGCCAGCTCGCTGCCGACCTCGGCGGTCTCGTCCTCGCCGACCACGATCCGGCTCAGCACGCCCGCCGCGGGCGACGGGATCTCCGTGTCCACCTTGTCGGTGGACACCTCGAGCAGCGGCTCGTCGACCTCGACGGTGTCGCCCTCCTGCTTGAGCCAGCGCGTGACGGTGCCCTCGGTGACGCTCTCGCCGAGCCGGGGCATGGTGACCGATACCGGCATGTTCTCCAGACTCCTTCATTCCCCTGGTGGGATCATCGCCCGTCGCCGGACGCCGCGGTTGTCGTGTCAGGCGTGCGAGTGCAGCGGCTTGCCGGCGAGGGCCAGGTGCGCCTCGCCCAGGGCCTCGGTCTGCGTCGGGTGGGCGTGCACGAGCTGGGCCACCTCGGCCGGGTAGGCCTCCCAGTTGTAGATGAGCTGCGCCTCGCCGATCAGCTCGCCGACCCGGGCGCCGACCATGTGCACGCCGACCACCGGACCGTCCTCGACCCGGACCAGCTTCACGTGGCCGGCGGTCTTGAGGATCTGGCTCTTGCCGTTGCCGCCCAGGTTGTAGTTGTAGGTCTTGATCTTGTCGGCGCCGTACTGCTCCTTGGCCTTCGCCTCGGTCAGGCCGACCGACGCCAGCTCCGGGTCGCAGTAGGTGACCCGCGGGATGCCGGCCTCGTCGATCACGGCCGGGTTCTGGCCGGCGATCGACTCGGCGACGAAGATGCCCTGCTGGAAGCCGCGGTGCGCGAGCTGCAGGCCGGGCACGATGTCGCCGACCGCGTAGACGTTCGGCACGCTGGTGCGCAGCCGCTCGTCGGTCAGCACGTAGCCGCGGTCCATCTTGACGCCCTGCTCCTCGTAGCCGAGGTTGGCGGTGTTCGGGCCCCGGCCGACGGCGACCAGCAGCAGCTCGGCCTCGACGGTCTCGCCGCCCTGGATGGTCAGCTTGACGCCGTTGTCGGTCTTCTCGACCTTCTCGAACGGCTTGCCGACCTTGAAGTTGATCTTCCGCTTACGGAAGGCCCGCTCCAGCGCCTTCGAGGACTCCTCGTCCTCGGCGGCGACCAGGCGGGGCAGCGCCTCGACGATGGTCACGTCCACGCCGAAGGACTTCCACACGCTGGCGAACTCGACGCCGATCACACCGCCGCCGAGCACGATCGCCGACGACGGCACCCGGTCCATGACCAGGGCGTGGTCGCTGGTGATGATCCGCTCGCCGTCGATGTCCAGGCCGGGCAGGCTCTTCGCGTACGAGCCGGAGGCCAGGATGATGTTGCGGCCGGTGTAGCGCTTGCCGTCCACCTCGACGGTGTTCGGCGCGACCAGCTTGCCGGCGCCGGCCACGAAGGTGATGTTCTTGGCGCTGCCGACCAGGCCCTGGAGGCCCTTGTAGAGCCGGGAGATCACGCCGTCCTTGTACGAGTTGACGGCGGCCATGTCGATGCCGACCAGCTCGGCCTTGACGCCGAACTGCTCCGACTCGCGGGTCTGGTCGGCGATCTCGGCGGCGTGCAGCAGGGCCTTGGTCGGGATGCAGCCGTTGTGCAGGCAGGTGCCCCCGAGCTTGCCCTTTTCGATCAGCGCGACGGAGAGGTTCAGCTGGGCGGCACGCAGCGCCGCCGCGTAGCCGCCGCTACCACCTCCGAGGATGACGATGTCGAAGGTCGAATCGTTCGGCTCGCTCACATCCAACTCCCAGGTCGCGTCACTGCATCGGGGGTTACGGCGGAGTAACAGACACACCCCACCTCGGTCATCTTGTCACCACCACGGACCGGGCGCGTAGTGAGGTGCCCAACGACACGTCGCCGGCACGTACCCTTGGCATCGTCTTCGATGACGTACGGGGGAGGAGTGGGTTCGGTGGGGCTGTTCCGACGACGCAAGCGGGCCGGCGTGGTGAGCCGCGACCGCGCGGCCGACCGCGCCGATCTGGACCACCTTGAGAACTTCGTCCGGACCCGACGCGGGGTCGAGGCGTACCTGGAACCCCGGACCACCGTCACCGAGACCACGGTCATGTTGATCGCCGACGACGGCGAGTGGACCCGGCGCCGGGTCGGCGGCCCCGAGGAGGCCCGCCGCTTCGCCCACCGCCTCGCCATCCCCGTCTACGACGTCCGCCTGATGGGCTACCCCCAGCGCATGCGCGACTACAACGAACGCCGCAAGCGCCGCCCCGAACTCTTCTGACCCGGGTACGCCGACGGGGCGCCCCCAGGCAGGGAGCGCCCCGTCGACAGGATCGAGGGTCAGCCGTTGGCGGCGACGTCGTCGATCAGGTGGAGCAGGGTGCGGACCGGGACCCCGGTGCCGCCCTTGGTCCAGTAGCCGGTCGGCTCGCCCGAGTGGTAGCCGGGGCCGGCGATGTCGATGTGCGCCCAGGCCACGTCCTCGGTGACGAACTCGCGCAGGAACACCCCGCCCTGCAGCATGTGACCGGCCCGGTCCATCACCGCGTTGACCTGCGAGATGTCCGCGACCTCCGAGTCCATGCCCTTGCGGACGTCGTCCGGCAGCGGCATCGGCCAGGCCGGCTCGCCGGTCGCCTCACCGGCGGCCTTCACCCGCTCGCACAGCTCCGGGGTGCCCATCACGCCGGCGATCCGCTTGCCCAGCGCGATCACCTGCCCGCCGGTCAGCGTGGAGGTCTCGAACAGGTAGTCCGTGCCGTCCTCGCAGGCCCGGGCGATGCCGTCGGCGAGGATCATCCGGCCCTCGGCGTCGGTGTTGAGCACCTCCACCTTCTTGCCGCTGTACATGCTGATCACGTCGCCGGGCCGGTAGCTGGTGCCCGACGGCATGTTCTCCGCCATCGGCAGGTAGCCGGTCACCGCCACGGACGGCTTCAGCGCCGCGACCGCCAGCATGGCCGCGCCGACCGCCGCCGCCCCGGCCATGTCGGACTTCATCTCCCACATGCCCTGGGCCGGCTTGATCGAGATGCCGCCGGTGTCGAAGGTGATGCCCTTGCCGACCAGCGCGACCCGCTTGCCGCTGCCGCCGCCCGCCGGCGTGTAGGTGAGCTTGACCAGGCGCGGCGGGGCCTCGGAGCCCTGCCCGACGGCGAGGATGCCGCCGTACCCGCCCGCCTTCAGCGCCGCCTCGTCCAGCACCTCGACGCCGAGCCCGGCCTCCCGGGCGGCGGCGGCCACGGCCTCGGCGAACGCCGGCGGGCGCAGCTCGTTCGGGGCGGTGTTGACCCAGTCCCGGCTGGTCAGCACCGCGCCGGCCACCGCCTGAGCCCGGGTGACCTCGGTCCGGGCGGCCGCGTCCGCGGCGTCCGGGACCGCGACCAGGACCTCGGCCACCGGCTCCCGCCGGGTCGGCTGCGGCTTGGTCTTGTAGCCGGCGAACCGGTAGCCGCCGAGCAGCGCGCCCTCGGCGACCGCGCGCAGCGCGGCCGGGGCGTCGGCGTCGTCGGGCAGCGGCAGTGCGAGCGCGACGCGCGGCGCGCCGGCCAGGGCGCGGACCACCGCGCCGGCGGCCCGGCGCAGGGTCTCCGGGGCGGGGGCGGCGCCGGTCGGCTCCGGGCCGAGACCGACGGCGGCGACCACCGGCGCGCTGACCGTGCCCAGCGTGGCCAGCTTGATCACCTCGCCGGGGCTGCCGGTGGCGCCGAGCAGGGCCAGCGTCTCGGTCAGCTTGCCGTCGAACGCCGCGGCGATGCTCTCGGCGCCGCTGGCCAGCAGCAGGTTGCCGGCCGGTGAGCCGGACTCCTGCTCGGCATTCTGGCTGTGCACGCCGATCACGATCGCGTCGACGGCGAGTTCGGCGGGGTCGGTGTCGACCAGGCTGAGGGTGGTGCGGGGCGATGTCACTGAAGCTACTCCGGGCGGGCCGGGCCGGCCGCGTGGTCGCGTGCCGGCGATGAAGGTCTCCGGCGGCAACCTACCCGCCGGACGCGTGGCTGTCCCGCCGATGCGCGCAGGCGGGGTCCCGCCGATGCTAACCAGCGGGTCACGGGCCGGTAAGTTGCCACCCATGACCGAGGTGACCTCCGACGCCGCCGCGACCCGGCTGCGCCGTTCCCCGTTGCACGAGCGGCACGCCGCGCTCGGCGCCAAGTTCGCCCCGTTCGGGGGTTGGGAGATGCCGCTGGAGTACGCCGGTGGCGGCGTGCTCAAGGAGCACACGGCGGTCCGCACCGGGGTGGGCGTCTTCGACGTCTCGCACCTGGGCAAGGCCCGGATCACCGGGCCGGGCGCCGCGGACTTCGTCAACGCCTGCCTCACCAACGACCTCGGCCGGATCGCCCCCGGCAAGGCGCAGTACACGCTCTGCTGCGACGACGCCACCGGCGGTGTGGTGGACGACATCATCGCCTACCTGCACGCCGACGACCACGTCTTCCTCATCCCCAACGCAGCCAACACGGCCGAGGTGGTCCGCCGGTTGCGCGCCGCCGCGCCGGCCGGGGTGGTGATCACCGACGAGCACGAGGCGTACGCGGTCCTCGCGGTGCAGGGGCCGCGCTCGGCGGAGCTGCTCGGCGCGCTGGGCCTGCCCACCGCACACGACTACATGAGCTTCTCGGCCGCCGCCCTGGACGGGGTGGAGCTGACCGTCTGCCGCACCGGCTACACCGGCGAACTGGGCTACGAGCTGGTGGTGCCGGCCGAGCACGCGCCGGCCGTCTGGGACGCGCTCTTCGCCGCCGGCGCGGCGTACGAGCTGCGGGCCTGCGGGCTGGCCGCCCGGGACACCCTGCGCACCGAGATGGGGTACCCGCTGCACGGGCAGGACCTCTCCCTGGAGATCACCCCGGTGCAGGCCCGCTCCGGCTGGGCGGTCGGTTGGGACAAGCCGGCCTTCTGGGGGCGGGACGTGCTGCTCGCCGAGAAGGCCGCCGGTCCCCGCCGTACGCTGCGCGGGCTGGAGGCGGTCGACCGGGCCATCCCGCGCCCCGGCATGGCCGTGTACGCCGGCGACAAGCAGGTCGGCGTCGTCACCAGCGGCACGTTCAGCCCGACCAGGAAGCAGGGCATCGCCCTCGCCCTGATCGACACCGACCCCAAGTTCCCCGACGGCGAGACCCTGGAGGTCGACATCCGCGGCCGCCGCGCCCAGATGCGCCTGCAGCGCCCTCCCTTCGTCCAGCCCTCCGTCCGCTAGCCGCTGCCCGGGGCGGGGTGGGTCAGTCGGCGGTGGGCGGTTCGCCGGCGTCGAGGACGGCCTGGGTCCAGCCGCCCTCGATCACGCCGGTGGCGTCGAGCAGGGCCCAGTCGACGACGTCGGACGCCTCCACCACCACGGGCGCCCCGATCCGCACCGTCGGGTCGGCGGCGGCGTCGCTGGCGCTGGCGCCGACGATCCGCTCCGGGTCGTCCCACGAGGTCACCCCGGCCCAGACGAACTCGGGACCGTCGTCCCCGGGCAGCCCGTACTTGATCACGAGCTGGGTCTCGGCGGGGAGCTGGCCGGCGAGGAAACGGGCCCGGATGTCGCCCAGCCCCTCGCGGGCCGTGGCGATCGCCCGGCTCATCGCGTCGCCCGGACGGGCGTACCGGACGTCCGGCTGGATGCCCGCGAACAGGGTGGCGCAGGCGGCGGCGAAGTAGCGGCCGGGCGGCCCCGGGTGGCCCGGCGGCGGGCGCAGGGTGAGGAACGAGTCGGCGTCCGGGTCGGTCGCCGGGTCCAGCTCCAGCGCCAGCAGCACCGGCGCCGTCGCGCCGTGCTGCTCCGGATTGCCGTATGCCACGGCGATGTCGTGCCCGGTCACCGTGGCCAGCACCGGGAGCTGCACGAACGCCGGCACCTCCTCGCCGGCCAGCCCCTCGGTCCACTCCCGCAGCAGCCGCCGCGCCGCGCCGGTCATCACCGCGCCCCAGGCCCGGGTCAGATGGTCCGGCACCCCCTGGGCCTGCAACTCCAGCAGGCCGAACCGGCGCAGCCCCTTGGTGGTGAACCAGAGCCCGTCGGCGTCCGACGAGTACGGCACCAGCACCCAGTCGACCAGCCGGATCCGGCCCTGCTCGTCGGGGAGCGAGCGCAGCGCGGCCGCCGGGTCGAGGAACTGCAGGCCGAAGACGTCCACCACGTCCCCGTCGACCGTTTCCGCGACCGCCGCGGCCACCGCCCGAGCCGCCCACTCGTGCGCCGGCGGCCAGCCCGGCCGGTACTCGGCCTGGATCACCACCAGGTGCGTGGCGGCGGCCAACCGGGCCAGCTGGTCCTCGGTGGCGCCGAACGCGGTCAGCAGGTCCGGCGGCAGCTCGGGGAACTCGGTGATGGGCCGGGTGTCGACGCTCATCAGCGGGCTGTCCAGCATCTGCTTCGCCAGCCCGTGCACCGGCTCGGCCAGCCGCCCGGCGAGCCCCGCGACGGCCGTCTTGGGGCTGACCTTCGGCAACCCGGTGATCGGCACGAGGTAGGTCGCGTCCAGTGACTCCGGGACCGGTACGGGCAGGAAGTCGTCCGTGATGAGCATGCCGTCCCCCTCGACACCGCCGGTGCTGTCGTCCACGAACGCTACCCGCCCGGACGGGTGACGCTCAGGCGGACAGCACCAGTCCCAGGTAGGACAGCGTGGTGACGATCTCCACGGTGGCCCCGAGCACGTCCCCGGTGATGCCGCCGAGCCGGCGTACCACGTGCCGCAGGAGGCCCGCCGCGACGGCGAGCGCGGCGAGGACGGCGACCGGACCCTGCCACGGGCGGTCCGGCACCGCCGGCACGGCCAGCAGCGCGACGCCGGCCGCGCCGATCACCAGCGCGACCGGGCCCACCGTGCCGGCCACCAGCGCGCCCAGCCCCTCCGGCCGGGCGGCCGGCACGCCGCGGCGGCAGGCCAGCCCCACGCCGAGCCGGCCGGCCGCCGTCGCGGCGACCACCGCGGCCAGCGCCGCCGGCCGGGACCGTCCGGCCAGCTCCGCGAGCACCGCCGCCTGGAGCAGGAGTACGACCACCAGCGCGACCACGCCGAAGGGGCCGACGTCCGGCATCTTCATGATCTCCAGCGCCGCCGCCCCGCGCCGGTAGGACCCCAGCGCGTCCACCGTGTCGGCCAGCCCGTCCAGGTGCAGGCCCCGGGTGAGCAGCGCGCCCACCCCGACGGTGACCCCGGCCGCGACCAGCGGGGGCGTGAGCGCCGCGGTCAGCAGCAGCACCCCGGCGAGCAGCGCGCCGAGCAGCGCCCCGACCGCCGGGGCGAGGGCCATCGCGGCGCCCGCCGCGTCCCGGTCGACCCGGCCGGCGCGGACCGGCAGCGTGGTGAAGGTGGTGACGGCCAGCCGGAGCCCGGCGGCGAGGCGCGACTCAGTCGCCACGCCGGCCGGGGGAGACCGGCTCGTCCGGTCCGGCCCCCGGGCCCGCCGGCTCCGGCTCGCCGAACTCCGGTGCCGCGGTGGCCGGCCCCGGTCCGGCCGGCTCCGGCTCGGCGAACTCCGGCTCGGTGGTGGCCGGCCCCGGGCCCGCCGGCTCCGGCTCGGCGAACTCCTCGTCGTCCTCGCCGCCACCGAGCGACGGGTGCACCGGCAGCGTGGCGGCGAGCGAGAGCACCGAGCGCAGCAGCGGCAGGGTGGCCAGCGCGGTGGCGCCCTCGCCCAGGTCGAGCCGCAGGTCCACCAGCGGGGTCAGGCCGAGCACGTCGGCGGCGAGCCGCACTGCGGGCTGCCCCCCGTGATCGGGCAGCAGGCACCAGTGCCGGGCCTGGCCGGCCAGGTCCCGGCTGACCATGCCGGCGGCGACCCCCACCGGCCCGTCCAGCAGCACCGGGATCCGCCGGGCGGTCGCGCCGAGCAGCACGCCCGTGGCCACCGCCACGTCGCCGCCGCCCAGCTCGGCCAGCACGTCCTTGGCCTCCCGCGCGGACCGCCGGGTGCGGTGCAGTGCGTCCCGGACCGCCGCGCAGCGGACCATCCAGGCCGCGTCGTCGATCTCGCCGTGCGCGGTCACCACCCGACCCAGCACCGCCGGCGGTTCCGCGCCGGCCGTGGCCGCCAGCACCGCCGCGGCGGCCGCCTCGGTGCCGGCGCCGCACGCCGCCAGCACCAGCAGCTGTACGCCCGCGTCGGCGGCCTGCTCGGCCAGCCGCCAGCCGTACCGCAGGGCCGACTCGACCTGGTCGGCGGTGAGCGCCGGCCCGTCCTCCATGGCCGCGGAGGTGGGCGCCTCGAGCACCTGGAGGCTGGCCCCGCTCTCCGCCGCCAGCCGGGCCAGCGCCCCCCGGCCGGCGCGCGCCTGCCGGGCGCGGCGGGCCGACTCGCCGGGCTCCGCGCCGGCCGACGCGCCGCCGGCGTGGTCGCCGTGCAGCAGCAGCACCCGGACCGACGCCCACGGCGCGGGGGTGGGGGTGCCCTGGGTGGCGGCGGCGAAGCCGACCACCCGCTCCAGCACGCCGAGGCCGGCGCCGGCGATGTCCAGGGTGGTGAGCCGGTCGACGGCCTGCGGGCCCGCGTAGTCGTCGGGCATCGGCAGTTCCATGCCGGGCTGGATGACCAGGCCGGTGGCGACCATCGGCAGGGCCATGGTCGGGGCGGCCCAGGCCGTGCCCTCCGCCGGCGCGGCGGGGGCCGGGGCGGGCGACACGGCCGGGGTCAGCACCTCGGGCAGGGGCTCCGGGGTCACCAGCGTCTCGTCGGCCGGCTCCCGGGCGCCGCCGTCGAGCGCGGGGGAGGCCGCCGCGAGCGCGCTGGACGGCGGCCGGCCGGCCCGGCTCGGGACCGGCGGTGCGCCGGCCGGCTTGAGCCAGGTGGGCTGGCCGGCCACGACCAGCACGACCGCGTCGCAGGCGTCGGCGACCGCGCGGTTGGTCGCGCCGAGCGCGTCGGTGAACGCCCGCCCCAGCGGGGTGGTCGGCACCAGGGAGAGCCCCACCTCGGGGCTGACCAGCACCAGGCGTGCGGCGCTGGCCCGCACCGCCGCCGCCAGCTCGGCGATGGTGGCGGTGTCGTCGGCGGGCTGGTGCGCCGGATCGAGCAGCACGGTCACCCAGCCGCCCAGGTCGTCGACGAGCACCGTCTCGTGCGGCTCCGCCCCGGCGATCACGTCGGCCAGCCGGCGCGGGTCCGCCGCGGTCTCCTCGCTGGTCCAGCTTCCCGGCCGGCGGGCGCGGTGCGCCGCCAGGCGGGTCGCCCACTCGGTGTCCTCCGGATCCCCCTCGGGGGCGGTGGCCACGTACCGGACCGTGGGTGCGTCGGCGACCAGCGATTCCGCGAACTCGGACTTGCCCGATCGGATACCGCCGAGCACCAGGAGCGTGTTCCACCCGTCAACGGACATGCCCGTACCTTAAAGCCGTCCGGCCGGTCGCCGCCCGCCGGCCCGGCCGGCTCAGCCGCAGTGCTCGAACGGGCTGGCGTAGCTGGCCCCGCCGGTCGAGCCGCCCCACTTCACGCACACGCCGGCGGCGCTGGCCCGCACCGGTCCGGCGTAGTACTTGTACGACCCGGTCTGGGTCTGCCGCGCCTTCCCCTGGACCTCCAGGTAGGTGGAGACCGTGGTGGCCCGGCCGACCTCGGTGTCCTTCATCGTGACCACGCAGTTGGCCCCGGTGGAGGTGTTGTAGAGCAGGTAGACCCGGCCCTTGCGGACCCCGTTCGCGGTCAACGTCGCCGAGTCGACCACCTCGAACCCGCTGCCGCACACCTGCTTGGCGGTGTACGGGTTGGGCTGCTGGGGCGCGGCCGAGCTGGTGGTCGGCGCCGGTCCCGGCGCCCCGGTGCCGCCGCCGGTCGGCGCCGGCGCGCCGGTCGACGGGGCGGTGCCCTCCGCCGCCGGCCGGCTCGGCGTGGCCGACGGCGAGCGGCCGCCCCGCCCGATACGGCTGGGCGTGGCGCTCGCTGCCTCCCCGGTGGCCTGCGGCTCCCCGCCGGGCGGTTCGGCCAGCGCGGACTCCCCGGTCAGCGCGGCGGTGCGCTGCTCCGGGCCCGGGTCGTCGCCGAAGCGCAGCGCGGCCACGGTCACCGCGGTCAGCACCGCCACCAGGACGACCGCCGCCGCGCCGGCCAGGGCGATGACCCGGCCGCGTCCCGAACGGCCGCCCGTCGACTCCTCCAGCGTCGGCGGCACCCCGGAACCGGCGTGCCGCTCCTGCTCCGGCCCGTACCCGCCGGGGCGCGGGCCGGCCGCGTCGGCCGGCCAGGCCGGCCCGGGGGCTGGCTGGGGGTACGGCCTCGCCGCCGGTCCGGCGAACCCGGACGGACCGGCGAAGCCGGCCCCCGGGCCCGGGGCGGCCCGGCCGGGCGCGAAGCCTTGCGGGGCAGGCCCGCCGACCACCGGGCCGGCTCCGGGGGCGAATCCGGGTGTCGGGTTGCCGCCGGTCGCGCCGACGCCAGGCGGGAAGCCCGGTGCCGGGTTGCCGCCGGGCGTGGGGTTGTCGCCGGTCGTCGGGCCGGGGGCGGGGGTGCCGGTGCCGGCCGGGCTCGCGGCGGCGGGGGCGTAACCGGGCGCGGCAGCCGAGCCGGTCGGGGCGCCGGGCGCCGGGTTGGCGGGCGGGACGGCGAGCGGGTGGCCGCCGGATGGCGTACCCCCGGCCTGGCCCGGGGCGGCCGGGCCGGCGGCGGCCGACGTTCCGGGCGTGGGCAGCGCGGCGGGTCCGGGGACGGCCGGGCCGGCCACCGCCCAGGGCGGCCGGGGCGGGGCCGGCAGCCGGGCCAGGGTGGCGTCCCGGGCGTCCTGGGCCGCCTCGGCCATGGCGAGCCCGCTCGGATAGCGGTCGCCGGCGCTCTTCGCCAGCGCCCGGCGGACGACCTCCGCCACCGCCGGGGGCGTGCCCTGCGGGAGCGGCGGCGGCTCGTCCTGGACGTGCCGCATGGCCACCTGGAGCGGGTTGTCGCCCTCGAACGGCGGCCGGCCGGCGAGGCAGAAGTACGCGACCACGCCGAGCGCGTACACGTCGGTGGCGGCCGAGACGGGCTGGCCGGCGGCCTGCTCGGGCGACATGTACGAGGCGGTGCCGAGCACCATGTGCGCCGCGGTGATCCCCGCCATGGTGCTGGCCCGGGCGATGCCGAAGTCGACCAGCACCACCGTGCCGTCCCGCTTGACCAGCAGGTTCCCCGGCTTGACGTCGCGGTGCACGATCCCGGCGAGGTGGGCGGTGTGCAGCGCGTGGGCGGCCTGCGCCACCACGGACATGGTCGACGCCGGGTCGAGCCGGCCGGCCCGTCGGATCCAGGTCACCAGCGGCTCGCCGTCGACGTACTCCATCACCAGGTAGCTGACCTGGCTGCCGTCGGCGAGCGTGGCGGAGCCGAAGTCGTGCACCTGCACGATGCCGGGGTGGCGCAGCGCGGCCAGCATCCGGGCCTCGGCGTGGAATCGGGTGGTGAACTCCGGATCGGCGACCAGTGACGGCAGCAGCACCTTCACCGCGACCTCGCGGTCCAGCAGGGTGTCGGTGCACTTCCAGACGGCGCCCATGCCGCCCGTCGCGATGCGTTCGCTCAGCCGGTACCGATCGCTGAGCACCACTCCTTGAGTCAGCACCGGGCCACCGTACCGGCCGGCCCGCACGCCCCATGATCCAGCGTGGTCCCGCCCGGCCCGTTCCCCCGTGCGGCCGACTACGCTTGCGGAGGTTTCCGGGGACGACGGCGGCGAGGGGAGACGCGGCATGGCGTGGAGCTGGCGGTACGAGGGCGGGAACGGCGAGTCGGCCGAGGGGCCGGGCGAGTCGTTCGGCAACCAGGCGGACGCCGAGTCGTGGATCGGCCAGACCTGGCGGGAGCTCGCGGCGTCCGGCGTCACCTCCGTCGCGCTCGTCGAGGACGACCGGGTGGAATACCGGATGAGCCTGCTTCCCCCGGCCGAATGATGGGCTACGACCGGCCGGGCGACCCGCTGGTGCTCGGCGTGCCCCGGGCGGCGTTCCGGCCCAGCCCGGTCTTCCTCGCCCTGGCCGCGCTCTTCGTGACCAGCGGGGTGATGACCTGGCAGCGGTTCGGCAACGTCCGCCTCGACGTCTTCCTCTTCGTGGTCACCGGCTGGCTGGTCTCGCTCTGCCTGCACGAGTACGCGCACGCGGTGGTGGCGTACCGGGCCGGGGACCGGGACATCGCCCACCGGGGCTACCTGACGCTCAACCCGTTGAAGTACACGAACCCGCTGCTGTCGATCGTGCTGCCGGTGGTCGTGGTGCTGCTCGGCGGCATCGGCCTGCCCGGTGGGGCGGTCTGGGTGGACCGGCACGCCATTCCCGGCCGGTTGCGGCACACCCTGGTCAGCCTGGCCGGCCCGGCGACCAACGTGCTGTTCACCCTGCTGCTGGTGGCGGGGCTGCGGATCGGGCTCGGCGTCAATGGGCCGATCGAGTTCTGGGCCGGCGTGGGCCTGCTGGCGTTCCTCCAGCTCACCGCCAGCGTGCTCAACCTGCTGCCGGTGCCCGGCCTGGACGGCGGCAACATGATCCAGCCGTGGCTGAACCCGCAGTGGCGCCGGATGTACGACCTGTTCGCCCCGTACGGCTTCATCGCGCTCTTCGCGCTGCTGTGGAACCCGCGGATCGGCGGCTGGTTCTTCGGCGCGATCTTCGGCCTCGCGGACCTGCTGGGCCTGCCCCGGGAGCTGTACGTGGCCGGGCTGCAGCTGATCCGCTTCTGGCAGGGCTGAGCGGGCCCGGTCCGGCCGACGCGGTGCGCCGGCCGGACCGGGGAGCGCTCACGGGCGCTGGGCGGGGGACTCGGTCTTCGCCGGGTCCCGCTCGGTGATCGGCTCGACGATCTCGTCGATCGCCTTGAGCAGGTCGGCGTCGAGCTTCACGCCCGCCGCCTTCACGTTGTCGTACACCTGCTCGGGGCGGGACGCGCCGACGATCGCCGAGGAGACGTTCGGGTTCTGCAGCACCCAGGCGATGGCGAGCTGCGGCATGGTCAGCCCGGCCTGCTCCGCGAGGGGCTTGAGCCGCTGCACCCGGGTCAGCACCTCGTCGGTCAGGAACCGGGCGATGAACCCGGCACCCGACTTCTCGTCGGTGGCCCGGGACCCGGCCGGCGCCGGCTGGCCCGGCAGGTACTTGCCGGAGAGCACGCCCTGGGCCATCGGCGACCAGACGATCTGGCCGACGCCCAGCTCCTCGCTGGTCGGGATCACCTCGGCCTCGATGACCCGCCACAGCATCGAGTACTGCGGCTGGCTGGAGACCAGCGGGATGCGCAGCTCGCGGGCGAGCTGGTGGGCCTCCCGGAGCTGCGACGCCGTCCACTCGGAGACCCCGATGTAGTGCGCCTTGCCGGAGTGCACGACGTCGGCGAACGCCTCCATCGTCTCCTCCAGCGGGGTGCTGTGGTCGTACCGATGGGCCTGGTAGAGGTCCACGTAGTCGGTCTGCAGCCGGCGCAGCGAGCCGTTGATCGACTCCATGATGTGCTTGCGGGACAGGCCCCGGTCGTTCCGGCCCGGGCCGGTCGGCCAGTAGACCTTGGTGAAGATCTCCAGCCCTTCCCGCCGCTCGCCCTTCAGCGCGCGGCCGAGCACCTCCTCGGCCTTCGTGCCGGCGTACACGTCGGCGGTGTCGAAGGTGGTGATGCCGGTCTCCAGGGCGGCCCGCACGCACGCGGTCGCCGCCTCCTCCTCGACCTGCGAACCGTGAGTGATCCAGTTGCCGTACGAGATCTCACTGACCATCAGGCCCGAGCGGCCTAGGTGTCGGAATTCCATGCCTCGACCCTAGACCCGCCCGATCATGGTCACGCCGAGGCGCCTCGCGGATGTGACCCCGGGGTCAGAGCACCGGGCTGGTGTCGGTGAGCAGTTGCTCGATCTCGGCGACCACCGCGGCGCGGCTCGGGTGCACCGGGTCGATCAGCGGCTGGCCCCGCCGGTCCCGCGCGCCCCAGCGGCCCGTCTCATCGCCGACCAGGAAGGCGACCGGGTGCACGATCAGGACCGGGTACACCGGCGCGACCAGCACCCGGCCGGTCCGGTCCACCACGCCCCGGCGGCCGGCCAGCTCCACCCCGGCCAGGCCCTCCTCCGTGAAGCCGTCCACCTGCCGGCCGTCGGCCAGGGCGGTGGTGAGGCCGTGGTACCGGGTCGGCACGACGACCTGGCCGGTGCGGTCGACCGCGCCCCAGCCGCCGTTCTGGCGCACCGCCGCCAAGCCGGCCCGGAACGGCCGTACGTCCTCGAAGCCCGGTGGGATCTTCACGATGTTGGTCGGGTCGACCGCCATCCACCGGCCCTTGCCGTCCATCGACACCCAGGCCAGCCCCTCGGAGAACGAGCCCACCGCCCGGTAGCCGTTGTTCGGCTCGATCAGCGCCACCCCGGCGGTGTCGATCAGTGCCCAGCGGGACGCCTCCGGCAGGCGTACCCAGGCCATCCCCTCCCGGAACGGCTGCACCTCGGCGTACCGGTGGTCGACCACCAGGTTGCCCTCGGCGTCCGCGTACCCCCAGAGCTCGCGCTCCTCGTCGAGGGTGGGCACCGGATGCCGCTCGCCGCCCAGGAGCGTCTCCCGGCTCCGCGGATTCGGGCCGAAGCCGGTGGTCGCGGCCCGCTCGGCGACCGCGTCCAGCGCCAGCGCGGTACGCGCGTTCAGCTCCGCGTCGTCACCGTGGCGCAGGTCCAGCGCCCGCTCGAAGTGCAGGCACGCCTCGGTCATCCGGCCCTGGTCGTAGCAACACCGGCCGGCGTGCTCGTGCAGCGCCGCGCGCAACCGGTCGGGCAGCTCCGGCGAGCTCGCCTCGGCGAAGAGCCGGTCGGCCTCCGCGTACTCGCCCCGCCAGCGCAGCACCTCGGCGAGCCGCGCGCGGGCCAGGGCGGTGCGCCGCAACTCCCCGGTGGCCTCCGCGTAGGTGAGGGCGAGCCGGGCGTCGGCGAGGGCGTCGTCCAGGTCCCCGAGGATCCGCGACGCGACCGAGCGCAGGCTCAGCAACCGGGCCCGGCTCCGGTTGTCCAGCGCGGCGCCCAGCTTGGTGGTGAGCCCGTCCCGGATCTCGCGCAGCGCCTCGGGGTCCGGGGCCTCCTCGCGCAGCGTCTCCGGGTGCAGCCGCCACCGGACCGCGGCGAGCGCCTGCTCCGGGTCCACGGGGCGTACCTCGGGTCGCTCCTCCGCGGCCTCGGGTGCCGGCGGCGCGGCGCGCTCCGCCGCGGGTTCGGCGGCCGGTGCCGGTCGCTCGCCCGGGTCGGCTTCGGGCGCGGACGGCGCGGCGGCCGGTGGCGCGGAGACCGGTGACGGCGCGCTCTTTGCCGCCAGCGCGGCGGCCTCTCCCGGTACGGACACCGGCGGTGCCGGCGGCCCGGAGACCGGAGCTGGCGGTGCCGACACGGGGCGCGGGGAGGGCGCGGTGGCTCCGGCCGGCGGGGTCGACCCGGCCTCGGCGGGTGGCGCCGCCTCGGGTGCCGCCGACGGCGCACCGGCGGGTGCGGAGGCGGGCTGGTCGGCGGCGGTGGCCGGCGCCGGCTGGGACCCGGGCGGGGCGGGTGGCGCGGCCTGGTCGGCGGCGGTGGCCGGTGCCGGGACGGGCCGTGGAACGGGACCGACCGGCGACGGGGTGGCCGAGGCGGGCGGTCCGGACCCGGGCCGCTCGGGTGCCGGGACGGGCGCCGGGGGCGCGTACGCGGGAGGCGGGGCCAGCCGGTCGGCCGCGGCGGGTGTGGGACTTTCGGGGGCGGGCGGCCCGGAGGCCGGCCGGGTGGCGGGCGCAGGACCGCCCGACCCGGGCGGCGCGGCTGGGCCGGGGGCCCACGCCGGTGGGGCCGACAGCGGTCGTGCGGCCGGCACCGGACCGGCGCCGGCGCGCTCGCTGGCGGCGTCCGCAGCCGGGACGGGCGGCGCGGACTGCGGCCGGGCGGTCACCGGACGGTCCGGGTCGGGGCGCGAGCGAGCGCCGGCGACCGGCGCGGGCGGCGCGGACACCGGCGTCCCGGAGGTGGCGGCCGGTGCCTGATCCGGCTCGGCGGACGGCGTCGCCGCCCGGGCCGGGTCGACCACGGCCGCGCCGCCCCGGTCCGCGGTGGCCCGTCCGGGCGACGTGGCGACGGCGGGTGCGGGTGGGGCCGAGGCCGCCGCGGCGAGCGGCGGTACCGCCGCTGGTTCGGCCGGCGCCCGGCGCACCGCCTCGTCGCCGCCGCCCGGTGCGGCCTGGGCGGCGTCCGCCGGCGTCGGGATCGCCCGGAACCAGGCGGCCGCGTCCTCGACGGATCGGCCGGCCGGGGCCGGCGGTTCGCGATCGGACGGGCCGACGCCGGGGGCGACGTCCGCCTCGCCGGGCGGCGTCGACACCGGTGCGGCCGGCGGTACGGAGACCGGCCGGGCGTCGGCCGTCCGGATCTCCTCCGGGCGCGCTGCCGGCTCGTTCCGGTCGACGGAGGTCGGACCGGCGGCGGACACCGCCGGCCGACTCGGCGGACCGGCGACCGGGGCTTCGACGGGACGGGCGTCCGCCGGGCCGTCGCCGGGACCGGGTAGGAACTCCATCCGCAGGCCGGCCGCCGGCGGCGCGGAGATCGGCGCCTCCGGCCTGGTCGGCCGTCCGGCCGTGTCGCCCGAGGCGGGTCGCGGCTGTGCCGGCACCCCGGAGACGGGCGCCCCGGAGACGGGCGAGGCCGAGGCGGGTGGCGCCGTGACGGGTGGCGCCGTGACGGGTGGAGGCGGAACAGGGGGCCGCGGAGCGGGTGGTGCCGGGACCGGCGGCCCGGAGACCGGCCCGCCCGAAACCGGCACGCTGGAGACCGGCGCTCCCGAGACCGGTGCACCGGAGACCGCCGTGCCCGGGGTCGGCGCCGCCGGGCGAGCGTCCGGCCGGTCCACCGGTGGGCGCCGCAGCTCGTCGGGGCGCGTCGGGGCGGGCGGCATCGGTCGCTGCCGCGGCTCGTCGGGGCGTACCGGCGTGGACGGCCGTTCGCGCAGGTCGTCGGGGTGGGCGGGGCTGGTCGGCCGGTCCCGTACGTCGTCGGGACGGGTGCGGGCGGCGGGCTCGACCGGTGGCCGCCAACCGTCGCCGGGGCGGGCCGGGCCGGGCTCGGCCGGGCGAGCGGGCCGCTCCTCCGGGCGCGGGCGGTAGCGGTCCTCCGGGCGGGGACCGACGACCTCGGGGCGGGGAGCCTCGAAGCGCGGGCCGCCGGTCTCGGGGCGGGGACCGTCGTAGCGGGGCGCCGCCTCGTCGGCGGTGCGCGGCGGCCGCCCGTCGGGGCCGGGCCGGCCGGGGGCGACCGGCGGGCGCTGCCGCTCCTCCGGCCGGTATGCGGCCGGCTCGGTCCGGGGTCGCCGCTCGACTACGGGCCACTCCTCGGGACGTGGGCGGGTCGGGTCGCCCGCCGGGCGGCGGGGGTCCCAACGCTCGTCCGGACCGTGGGCGGCGGGACGCGGGTCGGCGTACCGGCCGGGCTCGGGGCGGTGCGGGTCCCCGGGGCGGCGCGGGCCGTCCGGCGCCTCCCGGTACACCTCGGCCCGCGCGGCAGCCTCCCGGCGCGGGTCGCGCTCGCGCGGGGCACCGTCGAAGCCCGGGTCGCGCCGGTCCGCCCGGCGGTCGAGGCCGGGTTCGCGCCGGTCGCCGCGACCGTCGTAGGCCGGTTCGCGTCGCTCGGGTGGTCCGTCGAAGTCGTGGTCGCGCCGGTCCATCGGGCGGTCGAAGCCCGGTTCGCGCCGGTCGCCCCGTGCGCCGAAGGCCGGTTCGCGCCGGTCACCACGGCCGTCGTACGCCGGTTCGCGTCGCTCGGCCGGCCGGTCGAGGCCGGGGTCGCGCCGGTCCACCGGGCGGTCGCGACCGGGCTCGCGCCCGTCGAACGCCGGCCCGCGCCGGTGCTCCCACCCGTCCGGTGCGGGTTCCCGTCGGTGGCTCCACCCGTCGGGCGCGGCTTCGCGTCGATCGACCGGGCCGTCGAAGCCCGCGTCACGCCGGTCCAGCGGGCCGCGCGGCGCGCCGGCGGGCCGCCCGTCGGCCGTGCCCCGGCGCTGCTCGGGACGGGGCTGCGGGCGGTGCGGGAACTCGTCGGGCTCCGGAAGCCAGCCGGGCTCGGGCGCGGGGGAGACCGGCCGGCCCGGGCCGGCGTCCGGCATCCGCCGGGCCGGCTCGGGGCGTACCCAGCGCTGGTCGTGCCGGTCGTCCCGCCAGGCCGCGGGCTGGTCGCGCTGGTCGTCGTACCGGTCGCCGGGCTGCGGCCCCGGGCCGCGGTCGCCGCGCCGGTCCGCCCAGGCCCGCCGCCCGTCGGGGCGGGGCTCGTCGGGGCCGTGCCGATCGCCCGGATACGCGCCGCGCCGGCCCCCCGGGGCCGGGCTCACCGGGTACGCGCCGCGCCGGTCGTCGGGCCCGGCCGGGCTCACCGGGTACGCGCCGCGCCGGTCGTCGGGCCCGGCCGGGCTCACCGGGTACGCGCCGCGCCGGTCGTCGGGCCCGGCCGGGCTCACCGGGTACGCGCCGCGCCGGTCGTCGGGCCCGGCCGGGCTCACCGGGTACGCGCCGCGCCGGTCGTCGGGCCCGGCCGGGCTCACCGGGTACGCGCCGCGCCGGTCGTCGGGCCCGGCCGGGCTCACCGGGTACGCGCCGCGCCGGTCGTCGGGCCCGGCCGGGCTCACCGGGTATGCGTCCTCCCCGGGCTCGGCGCCGGCCGGGTGCACCTCGGCCCGGCCGACCACGGCGGAGCGGCCGCGCGGGGCGGGTGGGGGCAGGTGTTCCACGCCGATGTCGCCCGGGTAGCGCTGCCCCGGGAACTGCGGGCGCCACTCGTGGGTGGGTTCGGCGGCCCAGGACGGTTCGGCCGGCTCGCGCCAGCGGTCCCAACCACTCATCGGGGCACCCGGTCGCCGCCCGCGCGGCGCGGCCCCGGGGCCGGCTCGCGTCGCTCGCTCACGGCGATGTCACCTCGTTGGAAATTGTCGCGCTGGGCGCCGGACGTGCCGGTAGAGTCGCCCGGTCCGGCACGTCGTGGCTGCGGAAGGAGGGTAGCGGCGTGGGCTCTGTCACCGCCACTGTGGCACCGCCCACGGACTCAAACGTTACCCGATGGTTTCGGACATTCAGCGCCATAGTGGGATCCGGCTTCCGGCGCTACGCCACCTACCGGCAGGCGGCCGTGGCGGGCGTGGTCACCAACACCGTCTTCGGCTTCCTCCGCTACTACGTCTTCCTCGCGGCGGCCGGCACGGCGGGCCGGGTCGCCGGCTACGACCGGGCGCAGCTCGCCACCTTCGTCTGGGTCGGGCAGGGGCTGCTCGCGGTCATCGCGATCTGGGGCTGGACCGAGCTGGCCGACCGGATCCGCACCGGCGAGATCGCCGCCGACCTGCTCCGTCCGGTGCACCCGGTGACCAGCTACCTCGCCACCGACCTGGGCCGGGCCGGGTTCGCCTCGCTGTCCCGGCTGGTGCCACCGGTGCTGATCGGCCTGCTCTGCTTCGACGTGTACCTGCCCCGCCGCCCGGCCACCCTGCCGCTGTTCGCGCTCTCCGTGCTGCTCGCCGTGGTGGTCTGCTTCGGCTGCCGCTACCTGGTCAACGCCACCGCGTACTGGCTGCAGGACATCCGGGGCCCGCTGATCCTCTGGACGCTGGGCTCCGGCGTGCTCGCCGGGCTCTACTTCCCGCTGGGCTTCCTGCCCGGCTGGCTGGAGGGCACGCTGCGCTACGGCACCCCGTTCCCGAGCCTGCTCCAGATCCCGCTCGACGTGCTGGTCGAGCGGGATCCGGCGCCGATGCAGTTCGGCCTGGTCGGGGTGCAGATCGGCTGGGCCGTCGCGCTGCTCGCCCTCTGCCGGCTGGTGCAGCGCCGCGCCGAGCGCCGGCTGGTGGTGCAGGGTGGCTGACACCGGGACCCTGACCGCCCCGGCCGGCGCCCCGCGCGGCACCGAGGCGGCGGGCCGGCGGCCGGGCGCGCTGGCCGCGTACCGGGCCCTGCTCGGCGCGCAGGCCCGCGCGCAGGCCGCCTACCGCACCTCGTTCGTGGTGGACCTGGTCGGCAACGTCGGGGCGACCGTGTTCGATGTGGTCACCGTCCTGGTGCTCTTCGGGGTCACCCGGGAGCTGGGCGGCTTCACGCTCCGCGAGACGCTGGTCATCGTCGGCCTGTCGTCGTTCGCGTTCGCCACCGCGGACCTGCTGGTCGGCAACATCGAGCGGCTGCCCCGGTACGTGCGCACCGGCCTGTTCGACGCGGTGCTGGTCCGCCCGCTGGCCGCGCTGCCCCAGCTGCTGCTGATGGACCTGCCGCTGCGCAAGGTGTCCCGGGCGGTCTTCGGGCTGGCGGTGCTGGTGGTGGCACTCGCCTCGGCCGGCATCGACTGGACGCCGGGGCGGGTGGCGCTGGCGCTGGTCACCCCGCCCGCCGCGGCGGTGTTCTTCGGGGCGATCTTCGTCACCACCGCCACCGTCTCGTTCTACTGGATCGACTCGGGAGAGCTGGCCAACTCGGTCACCTACGGCGGGCGCGACTTCACGTCGTACCCGGTCACCGTCTACGGCGGCTGGTTCCGGGCGCTCTTCGCGTACGGGATGGGTTTCGCCTTCGTCAGCTACCACCCGGCGCTGGCGCTGCTCGGCCGGGCCGACCCGCTCGGCCTGCCGGCCTGGGTCGGCTGGGCCGCGCCGGGGGTCGCGGTCGTCGCGGCGGCGATCGCCGCCCTGGCCTGGCGGGTCGGGATCCGCCACTACCGGAGCACAGGATCATGAGCGTCATCGAGATGCGCGGGTTGCGCAAGGAGTTCACCGTCCGGGTGAAGGCCGGGCGGCTGCGCCGCGAGAAGCGGACGGTCACCGCGGTCGACGGGATCGACCTGCGGGTGGAGCGGGGCGAGATGCTCGGCTACATCGGCCCGAACGGCGCGGGCAAGTCGACCACGCTGAAGATGCTCACCGGCGTGCTCATGCCGTCGGCGGGGGAGGCCCTGGTCTGCGGGCTGCGCCCGGTGGCGGAACGGACCCGGCTGGCGATGCGGATCGGCGTGGTGTTCGGGCAGCGCTCGCAGCTCTGGTGGGACCTGCCGCTGCGCGACTCGTTCCAGCTGCTCCGGCACGTCTACCGGGTGCCGGCGGGGGAGCACGCCGCCCGGCTGGACCGCTGTCGCGGCCTGCTCGACCTCGACGAGTTCCTGGACACCCCGGTCCGGCAGCTCTCCCTGGGCCAGCGGATGCGCGGCGAGCTGACCGCCGCCCTGCTGCACGGCCCGGAGGTGCTCTTCCTGGACGAGCCGACCATCGGGCTGGACGTGGTGAGCAAGCAGGCCGTCCGGGGCTTCCTGGCCGAGCTGGGCCGGGCCGGTGACACCACCCTGGTGCTCACCACCCACGACCTGGCCGACATCGAGCGGCTCTGCCGGCGGCTGGTGGTGATCGACCACGGCCGGGTGGTGCACGACGGCTCCATCGCCGCCCTGCACAGCCGCTACGGGTCCCGCCGGATGGTGGTCGCCGAGCTGGACGCCGCCCTGCCCGAGCCGCCGGTGCTGCCGGGCGCCCCGCTGGCCCGGGTGGAGGCCGACGGGCACCGGCTGGTCTTCGCGCTGGAGTCGGCGAGCGTCGCCGAGGTGGTCGCCGGGCTGGCCGGGCTGGCCACCCTGCGGGACATCTCGATCGTGGAGCCGGACATCGAGGAGGTGGTGGCCCGGCTCTACCGCGCGCCGGCCGAGGTCGGCCCGGCCGTGGTCACGGGTGCTCCATGACGAGCACCGCGAAGGTGCCGGGGGCCAGCGCCTCGTAGCGGTGCGGCGTGTCGCCGGGGAAGGTCGCGTAGTCGCCGGGACCCAGCTCGACCAGGTCGGACTCCGGCCCGACGCGCATCCGCCCGGCGGCGACCACCAGGTGTTCGACGCTGCGCGGGGTGTGCGCCTCGGCCACCCGGACGGCTCCGGGCTCCAGCTCCATCAGGTAGACGTCCCGGCGGGTGTGCGGCGAGCCGGCCGCGAGCAGGGTGGCGCTGAAGTCGGCGTGCTCGGAGCGGATCCGGGGGCCCTCGCCCGCGCGGACGACCCGGACGGCGGCCGTGGGCGGCTCGACGAGGCGGCTGAACGGCACACCCAGCGCCACCCCCAACGCCCACAGCGTTTCCACGCTCGGGTTGCCGACCCCGGACTCCAGCTGGGACAGGGTCGACTTGGCGATGCCGGCGCGGCGGGCCAGCTCGGTCAGCGAGATGCCGGCCCGGTCACGCTCACGACGCAGGGCGGCCGCGATGGTGGCCAGCGGGGGAGCGGGTTCAACCGCCATTGTTCGCTCCATCGTTCTCTTTGTTCGGTTTGACGAACACGCCTCGTCCTGTTCAGGATAATGGACCATGCGTACGGCATATCGAACGGGCGACGCGACCGTGCTCCGCGACGTCGCCGCCATCGGGGCGGCGATGATCGCCGTGGGTGCCTCCTTCGGCGCCATGGCGGTGGCCGCCGGGCTGCCGGTCTGGGCGACCCTCGCCATGTCGGTGCTCGTCTACGCCGGGGGCGCGCAGTTCATGGCGGTCGGCCTGGTCGCCGCCGGCAGCCCGCTCGCGGCCGTCCTCGCCGGCCTGCTGCTCAACGCCCGGCACCTGCCGTTCGGCCTGGCCCTCGGCGCGACCCTCGGGCCCCGGCGCTGGCAGCGGCTGCTCGGCAGCCACCTGATGACCGACGAGGCGACCGCCTTCGCCCTGGCCCGACCGGCCGGGCCGGGGCGGCGCCGGGCGTTCTGGTTCGCCGGCACGCTGCTCTTCCTGGCCTGGAACGCCGGCACCGGGCTCGGCGTGCTGGCCGGCGGCGCGGCGGGCGACCCGGCCGCGCTCGGGCTCGACGCCGCGTTCCCCGCGGGGCTCGCCGCCCTGTTGCTGCCCAGCCTGCGCGACCGGGACACCCGTCGGGTGGCGCTGACCGGTGCCGGCCTGGCCGTGCTGGCCACCCCGCTGCTGCCGGCCGGGCTGCCGGTGCTGCTGGCGCTCGCCGGCCTGGTCGTGCCGGCGGTACGCGGCCGGCGCCGGTCCGGGCCGGACGGGAAACCCGATGACGCCGGCCCGAGCGCGCCGGACGGCGACGGGGCGGGGGACATGGTGCGTACCGGGGAGGCGTCGTGCTGATCGCCGTGATCCTCGCCCTGGCCGTCGGCACGTACGGCTTCCGGGTCGCCGGGGTGCTGCTGCGCGACCGGCTGGAACTGCCCGAGTGGGCTCGCCAGCTGCTGCCGGTGGCCGCCGCCGCCCTGCTGGCCGCCCTGGTGGCGACCGCCGCGCTCACCGAGGCCGGCGGCTTCGCCGGCTACGCCCGGCCGGCCGGGGTGCTGGTCGGGGTGGCGCTCGCCTGGCGGCGGGCGCCCTTCGTCCTGGTCGTGGTCGCGGCGGCCGGCACCACCGCGCTGCTGCGCCTGCTCGGGGTGGCCTGACCCGGCCCCTCCCCGCGAGGGCGGGAAGGCGCCGGCGACGGCTCCAGGTCGGGGCGCGGCGAGCTGGAGTTGTCGGAGTTCGGGCGCGGCCCGGTCAGATCTTGTCGCCGATGTCGACCCGCGGTGCCGGGGCGCGCATCTTGCGGAAGGTGATCGAGCGCATGATCGCGTAGAAGTAGAGCGAGCCGAGCTTCTCGGTGCTCTTCGGGAAGCGCTCGCGCACCAGCTTCTTGATCTTCCGCGAGATCAGGAACGAGTCGATCACCACACCCAGCGCCAGCAGGCCCCACAGCACGTTGGAGAGCAGCCGGACGAGCGGCGGCATGGCCTGGTTGGAGCCGACCAGCACGATCAGCGCGCCGCCGAAGAACCAGGTGCCGACCGTACGCCGGGAGTCGACCACGTCGCGGGCGAGCTGCCGCTCCGGGCCGCGGTCGCGGGGACCGCCCTCGCGCCGGAACTCGGCCGCCGCCTCGGCGCGGGCCGTGCGGCGCTGCTCGCGGGCCTCCTCCTTGGTCAGCGGCCGGCTCGGCGCACCGGGGCGCCGGCCGGCGGAGGGCCGCTTCGGGGTGGTCTGCCCCAGCTCCTTCTTGCTCGGGGTGTAGCCCCGGGAGCGGGCAGCGGTGGACTCCTCGTCGGTCGTCACCGAGGTGACGGACTCATCGACCAGGTCGGCGGGCTTACGGCGAAACAGCGACGGCACCCGTGAAGGGTAGCCAAACGGCCGCGCCCGGTGCACATCGCGGGTGCACCGGGCGCGGACGAAGCGGTGTGACGTTACGGACGCTCGACGTGCGCGCCCAGGTCGGCCAGCTTGGCCTCGAAGTCCTCGTAGCCGCGGTTGATCAGGTCGACGCCGTAGACCCGGGAGGTGCCCTCGGCGGCGAGCGCCGCGATCAGGTGGCTGAACCCGGCCCGCAGGTCGGGGATGACCAGGTCGGCCGCGTGCAGCTTGCTCGGGCCGGCGATCACCGCCGAGTGCTTGAAGTTGCGCCGGCCGAAGCGGCACGGGGTGCCGCCCAGGCAGTCCCGGTAGACCTGGATGTTGGCGCCCATCGAGTTCAGCGCCTCGGTGTAGCCGAGCCGCTGCTCGTAGACCGTCTCGTGGACGATCGACAGGCCCCGGGCCTGGGTCAGCGCCACCACCAGCGGCTGCTGCCAGTCGGTCATGAAGCCGGGGTGGACGTCGGTCTCCAGCGCCACCGCGTTCAGCTCGCCGCCCGGGTGCCAGAAGCGGATGCCGCCCTCCTGGCCCGGCTTGCCGGCCCGCGGCGGGCGGAGGTCGGTCACCTCGTACTCGCCGCCGACCGAGCGGAAGATGTTGAGGAAGGTCATCATGTCGGCCTGCTGGGCGCCGAGCACCTCGACGTGGCCGCGGGTGGCCAGCGCGGCCGCCGCCCAGCTCGCCGCCTCGATCCGGTCCGGGATCGGCCGGTGGGTGTAGCCGCTGAGCCGCTTCACGCCCTGGATCTCGATCACCCGGTCGGTGTGCACCTTGATGATCGCGCCCATCTTCTGCAGCACGCAGATCAGGTCGATGATCTCGGGCTCGACCGCCGCGTTGCGCAGCTCCGTCACGCCCTCGGCCATCACCGCGGTCAGCAGCACCTGCTCGGTGGCGCCCACGCTCGGGTACGGCAGGGCGAACTTGGTGCCGTGCAGCCCGTTCGGCGCCGACAGGTGCAGCCCCTCCGGGGTCTTGTCGACGGTCGCGCCGAACTCGCGCAGCGCCTGGAGGTGGAAGTCGATCGGGCGCGGCCCGATGTGGCAGCCGCCCAGATCAGGGATGAAGGCGTGGCCGAGCCGGTGCAGCAGCGGGCCGCAGAACAGGATCGGGATGCGGCTGGAGCCGGCGTGCACGTTGATCTGGTCGGTGCTGGCGCTCTCGACGTTGGACGGGTCGAAGACCAGCTCACCGTCCTCCTCGCCGTCGCTGACCTTGACGCCGTGCAGGCCGAGCAGCCCGCGGACGACCTCCACGTCCCGGATCCGGGGCACGTCGAACAGCCGGCTGGGGGTGTCGCCCAGCAGGGCGGCGACCATCGCCTTGGACACGAGGTTCTTCGCGCCGCGCACGCGGATCCGCCCTTCGAGCGGCGTGCCTCCGTGTACGACCAGGACGTCGTCGGTCAACGCAACCTCCAGCGCGTTGGTGCTGCCGTGTAGATGAGTGGGGTCCACGATCTGCATCGCTACCCGAATGGCGGCCCGGTGAAAACGGTCCGCGTGCATCGTCGCCCCGGCAGCATAGCCCTCCGTGACGAAAATGGAATCGGTCACATCACCAGCGAGGGCACGAACCGGGGATTCCGGTGCGTTTACGTACCAGTGACGTGACCGAGGGTGATCAGGCGCCCGGAAGGGCGAGCATCTGGTCCAGCGCGACCCGGGCGTGGTGCGCCGTGTCCGGGTCGACGGTGATCTGGTTGACCACCCGACCGGCGGCCAGCTCCTCCAGGGCCCACACCAGGTGCGGCAGGTCGATCCGGTTCATCGTCGAGCAGTAGCAGACCGCCCGGTCGAGGAACATGATCTGCTTGTCCGGGTGGGCCAGCGCCAGCCGGCGGACCAGGTTCAGCTCGGTGCCGACCGCCCACGCCGAGCCGGCCGGGGCCGCCTCGATGGTCTTGATGATGTATTCGGTCGACCCGACGAAGTCGGCGGCGGTGACCACCTCGTGCCGGCACTCCGGGTGGACCAGCACGTTGACCCCCGGCACCCGCTCCCGGACGTCGTTGACGCTGTCCAGCGTGAAGCGGCCGTGCACCGAGCAGTGCCCGCGCCAGAGGATCATCTTCGCGTCGCGGAGCTGCTCCGGGGTGAGCCCGCCGTTGGGCTTGTGCGGGTCGTAGAGGACGCAGTCGTCCAGCGAGTAGCCCATCTCCAGCACGGCGGTGTTGCGGCCCAGGTGCTGGTCGGGCAGGAAGAGCACCTTCTGCCCCTGCTCGAACGCCCAGTCCAGGGCCCGCTTGGCGTTGGACGAGGTGCAGACCACGCCGCCGTGCCGGCCGACGAAGCCCTTGATGTCCGCCGAGGAGTTCATGTAGGTCACCGGGACGGTGTCCGCGGCGATGCCCAGCTCGGTCAGCACGTCCCAGGCGGTCTCGACCTGCGACAGCACCGCCATGTCGGCCATCGAGCAGCCGGCGGCGAGGTCGGGCAGGATCACCTTCTGGTTGTCCGAGGTGAGGATGTCCGCGCTCTCGGCCATGAAGTGCACGCCGCAGAAGACGATGTACTCCGCGTCGGGGCGGGCCGCCGCCTCCCGGGCCAGCTTGAACGAGTCGCCGGTCACGTCGGCGAACTGGATCACCTCGTCGCGCTGGTAGTGGTGACCGAGCACGAAGACCTTCGTGCCGAGGGCGGCCTTGGCCGCCGCCGCCCGGGCCACCAGGTCCGGGTCGCTCGGCGCGGGGAGGTCACCCGGACACTCCACGCCACGCTCGGTGGCGGGGTCGCTGCCGCGGCCGAGGAGCAGCAGCGCAGTGGCGGTGTTGGAGGGCTCAACCCAGGTCGAAGTCACGCCTCCCATGGTCCCACAGCGCGGCCGCTGTACCGCCGCCGCCGGTGTGGCCTGCCACACTGCTCGGCATGCGCGTGCTGCTCTGCCCCGACAAGTTCGCCGGCACGCTGCCGGCTCAGGAGGTGGCCACCGCGGTGGCCGAGGGCTGGCGGGCGGTGGCCCCCGGCGACGAACTGCTGATCCGGCCGCTGGCCGACGGCGGGCCGGGGTTCGTCGCCGTGCTCGCCGAGGCGCTCGGCGGGCGGCGGCTCGCCGTGCCGACCGTCGACCCGCTGGGCCGCCCGGCCGCCGGTGAGATCCTGCTCACCGACGACGGCACCGCCTACCTGGAGAGCGCGCAGGCCTGCGGGCTGGACCTGCTCTCGGCCGCCGAGCGCGACCCGAAGGCGACCACCTCGTACGGGCTGGGGCTGCTGGTGGCCGCCGCGGTCGAGGCGGGCGCCCGGACCGTGGTGATCGGGCTGGGTGGCTCCGCCACCAACGACGGGGGCGCCGGCATGCTCACCCCGCTCGGACTCACCCCGCTGGACGAGGCCGGCCGGGCCCTGCCGTACGGCGGGGCGGCCCTCGCGGCGGTGGCCGCGCTCGACGGCGCGCCCCGGGTCCGCGGCGCCGTCCTGGTCGCCGCCACCGACGTGGACAACCCGCTGCTCGGGCTGCACGGGGCCAGCAACGTGTACGGCCCGCAGAAGGGGGCCGGCCGGGAGGACGTGCTGCTGCTCGACGCCGCCCTGGAGCGCTGGGCCGGGGTGCTGGAACGCGACCTGCCCGGCTGCCCGCCGGGGTTCGCCGCGCTGCCCGGCGCCGGCGCGGCCGGCGGGCTCGGCGCGGCCGTCCTCGCCCTGGGTGGCCGCTGCGAGTCCGGCATCGGGCTGGTCACCCGGGCCATCGGGCTGGACGCCGCGCTGGCCGCGGCCGACCTGGTGATCACCGGGGAGGGCTCCTTCGACCACCAGTCGCTGCGCGGCAAGGTGGTCGCCGGGGTGGCCGGCGCGGCCCGGGACCGGGGCGTCCCCTGCGTGGTGCTGGCCGGCCGGGTGAGCACCGGGCGGCGGGAGGCCGCGGCGGCCGGGGTGACCGACGCGTACAGCCTGGTGGAGCACTTCGGCGGCGAGGAGCGCGGCGGGGTGGAGGCCGCGATGGGCCGGCCCGCGGAGGGGCTGCGGGCGCTCGGCGCCCGGCTGGCCCGGCAGTGGAGCCGCCCCTCGCGCTGAGTCGCGCACCCGACCGTCCGGTCCCGCAACGCCGCCCGGCGGCGGCGCGTGTGCCGTGGAGAACCGGACAGGGAGGCGCATCATGACGGGTAACGACACCGGACGCCGGGCGGCGCGGCGCGCACACCGGACCGTCCGGCTGGCCACGCTGCTGGCGGCCGGCGCGGCGGTCGTCGCGTTCGGCGGCTGCACCACCACGGACCCGGGGCCGGCCGGGGCCGGGCCGGCGGGATCGCCCACCGGGTCGGTCCCGGCCGGCCCGACGAGCCTCCCGGCAACCCCGGCGGCGAGCCCGACGAGCGCCCCGGCGACGGCCCCGCCGACGCCGGCCGCGATCACCGGTTGCCGGACCGCCGACCTGTCGGCGGCGTCCGCCGGGTCGTCCGGGCACATGGGCAGCGAGACCGCCTACCTCGCCCTCACCAACCGCACCGGGCGGCGCTGCGCCCTCTCCGGCTTCCCGCAGGTCCGGCTGGCCGACGCCGGCGGCCGGGTCCTCCGGGTCGAGGTGCGCCACCACCTCGGCGCCCACCGGGTGGTGCTGGCCCCGGGCGGGACGGCCTGGACCGCGGTGACCTTCAGCCACGTCCCGCGCTCCGACGACGAGCCGACGCCGTGCGACCCGCCGGCCGACGCGCTCTGGCTCACCCCGCCGGGCGGCACCGGGCACCTGGTCCTCCGGGGTGCCTGGTCGGCCTGCGGCGGGGCGGTGGAGGTCGACTCGTTCACCGCCGGGCGCCCGCCGGCCGCCTGACCCGGCGCGCTCCCGCCGCCGTCCCCGGATCGGGACGAGTCCGTGGTCACGCCGATGGGTGACCTGGCGGTGAGCGGCGTACGATCGGATCTGGACCACACCGGGAATCACTGGCGGGCGCGCGACGTTGGCCAGGGTGTCCGGACCCTTACCGCGCAGGGAGACTTCCACGTGACCACGCCAGCGCAGACCGAGTCGACCGAGGCCAAGGCCCCGAGCACCGTCGTCCTCACCGACGTCGCGGCGCAGAAGGTCAAGGCCCTGATCGAGCAGGAGGGCCGCGACGACCTGCGGCTCCGGGTCGCCGTGCAGCCGGGCGGCTGCTCCGGCCTGCGGTACCAGCTCTTCTTCGACGAGCGGTCGCTCGACGGTGACATCGTCACCGACTTCGACGGGGTCGAGGTCGTCGTCGACCGGATGAGCGCCCCCTACCTGGCCGGCGCGACGATCGACTTCGCCGACCGGATCGACGCCCAGGGCTTCACCATCGACAACCCGAACGCCGGCAGCTCCTGCGCCTGCGGCGACTCCTTCAGCTGAGTCGACGCGGCCCCGCACGGGCCGACGGATGACTGACGGAAACGGCGGGACCGTCCCCTTGACCGGGGATGGTCCCGCCGTTCTGTCTTCTCCGGCGGGTGTCCGTCCGGTGACGTCCGGACGTGCGCGGGACGACCGGTTGTCGACCGACCGTCGACCGGCCGGCCGGACCGACCGGTAGGCTGACCCGCGCCGTGCTCCCGACCACGAGGGTTGACATGAAGATCGCCGTGACCGGCTCGATCGCGACCGACCACCTGATGAGCTTTCCCGGCCGCTTCGCCGAGCAGCTCATCGCCGACCAACTGGACAAGGTCTCCCTGTCCTTCCTCGTCGACGAGCTCGTGCTCCGGCGCGGCGGCACCGCCGCCAACATCGCCTTCGGGATGGCCCAGCTGGGCCTGCGCCCGGTGCTGCTCGGCGCGGTCGGCGCCGACTTCGCCGACTACCGGTCCTGGCTGGAGCGGCACGGCGTGGACTGCGACTCGGTGCACGTCAGCGAGGTGGCGCACACCGCCCGCTTCGTCTGCACCACCGACACCGACATGTGCCAGATCGCCTCGTTCTACGCCGGCGCGATGAGCGAGGCGCGCAACATCGAGCTGGCCCCGGTGGCCCAGCGGCTCGGCGGCCTCGACCTGGTGCTGGTCAGCGCCAACGACCCGGCCGCGATGATCCGCCACTCCGCGGAGTGCCGGGAGCGCGGCTACGCGTTCGTGGCCGACCCGTCGCAGCAGCTCGCCCGGATGGACGGCGCCGACGTGCTCAGCCTGGTCGACGGCGCCGACTACCTGATGACCAACGAGTACGAGAAGTCACTGCTGCAGACCAAGGCCGGGCTCAGCGACGCGCAGCTGCTGGACCGGGTGAAGGTCCGGGTCACCACGCTGGGCAAGCAGGGCGTGGAGATCGCTGGCCGGGACTTCGACCCGATCCGCGTGCCGATCGCCCGGGAGATCCAGGCGATCGACCCGACCGGGGTCGGCGACGGCTTCCGGGCCGGCTTCTTCGCCGCCCTGAACTGGGGCGTCAGCCTCGAGCGGGCCGCGCAGGTGGGCTGCCTGCTCGCCACCCTGGTGCTGGAGAACTTCGGCGGCCAGGAGTACGAGGTCCGCCGGGACCTGTTCGTCAAGCGGCTCGCCGAGTCGTACGGCGACCAGGCCGCCGACGACGTCCGGCCGCACCTGCTGCCGTGAGTTCCGCCGCACCCGTCCCGGACGGGGCGGTGGACCCCGGCGCGGTGCCCCCGGGCGGGGGCGGCCCGATCCTGGTCGCCTTCGCCGGGCTGCCCGGGGTGGGCAAGAGCACCCTCGCCGACCGGGTCGGCGTCGCGCTGCGGGCACCCGTGCTGCCGGTCGACCCGGTGGAGCGGGCCCTGGGCCGGTACGGCCTGGTCGGCGACGTGCCCGGGATGGCCGCGTACGACGCGGTGGCGGGGCTCGCCGAGGTGCAGCTCGGGCTCGGGCTGAGCGTGGTGGTGGACGCGGTCAACCCGGTGGCCGGCGCCCGCGGCCTCTGGCACGACCTGGCCGAGCGGGCCGGTGTGCCGCTGCGGGTGATCGAGGTGCACTGCGGCGACGAGGCGGAGCACCGCCGCCGGGTCGAGGCCCGGCTCCCCGACGAGCCGGACCCGCTGCTGCCCACCTGGGAGCAGACCCTGGTGCGCCGCGCCGAGTACGAGCCGATCATCGGCCCGCGCCTGGTGGTGGACACCGCCGTCGACACCGACCCGCTCCCCGGCATCCTCGCCTACCTCCGCTGACCCGCACGGCGCGCGGGTCAGCGGGCGCGGCGGACGTCGTAGGCGGGGGTTTCCGGGTGGGCGGCGAGGAACTCCTGGCCGCGCATCCGGCACCAGGCCGGGATGTCCACCGCGGCGGCGGGGTCGTCGGCGAGCACCCGGACGACCGCCCCGACCGGCAGCTCGGGCAGGCGGCGAGCCAGGTTGATCACCGGCAGCGGGCAGCGCTGCCCCCGGCAGTCGAGCACCTCGTCCGGCTGGCTCACAGCCCGGTCACCCCCGCCTCGGCCCGCAGCTCCGCGACGATCCCGGGCAGTTCGGCGAGGAAGCGCTCCACGTCCGCCCCGGTCGTCTCCCGGTGCAGCGACACCCGGACGTTGCCGTGCGACAGCACCCCCATCGCCTCCAGCACGTGCGACGGTCGCAGCGTCGAGGAGGTGCAGGAGGAACCGGAGGAGACCGCGAAGCCCCGCCGGTCCAGCGCGTGCAGCAGCGCCTCGCCGTCCACGTAGAGGCAGGAGAAGGTGACCAGGTGGGGGAGGCGGTCCACCGGGTCGCCGACCACCTCCACGTCCGGCACCTCGGCCGCCACCCGGTCCCGGATCCGGTCCACCAGGGGGGCCAGCCGGGTGGCCTCGGCCGCCGCGTCGGCCGCCGCCGCGCGCAGGCTCGCCGCCGCCGCCACCACCGCCGGCAGGTTCAGCACCCCGGGGGTACGCCCCGACTCCCGCTCGTCGGCCGGGAACGGCGACTCCCAGCGGGTGCCCTTGCGGACCACCAGCAGCCCGACGCCGGGCGGCCCGCCCCACTTGTGCGCGCTGGCGGTGAGCACCGACCAGCCCGCCGGCAGCGGCGCCCGGCCGACCAGTTGGGCCGCGTCGACGTAGAGCGGCACGCCCGCCTCGGCGCAGAGTTCGGCCGCCGCCGGCACCGGTTGCACGGTGCCCACCTCGTGGCTGGCCGCGATCAGGGCCGCGAGCGCCACCCCCGGGGCGGCCACCGCCGCCGCCCAGGCGTCCAGGTCCAGCCGGCCGAGCCGGTCCACCGGTACGGAGACCGCCACCCCGCCACCGGCCACGTGCCGCTCGGCGGCGTGCAGCACGGCGGAGTGCTCGATCGCGGAGTGCGCCAGGGTCGCCCCGACCCGGCGCCGGCCGGCCAGGCCGCCCAGCACGGCGGCGTGCGCCGCGGTCGTACCGCTGGGGGTGAAGGTGAGCTCGTCGGCGCGGACGCCGAGCGTCTGCGCGGTGGCCTCGCGGGCGGCGTCGAGCAGCTGGCGGGCGCGCCGGGCCTGCGTGTAGAGCTTGCCGGGGTCGGCCCAGCCGTCGTCGAGCGCGGCCAGCAACGCCTGCCGCGCGACCGGGTGCAGCGGGGCGGCGGTGGCCGCGTCCAGGTAGACCGGGGCCGCGCCGATGGGTCTGCTGATTCCGTCGCTGCGCTCGCTCACGAATGCCCACGCTATCCCGGCGGTACGGCCACGATCCCCCCGATGGGGGCGGACAGTGACCCCAAGACGGTCAGGCCCGTCATGGTCGAGTAATCTGCGACCGTCGGTGACGCCTTTGCCGTCGGTGCTGAGGGAAACAACCGCCGCGGCGCGCTAGGGAGGCAGGACCAGGTGGTCGCAAGGAGTTCGGAGGTACGGTCGTCGGCCGTACGGCACAGCGCTTCCCCAGGGGCCGGCGGGCGCCGGCGGCGTGGTGCTGGTCGGCTCGCCGGGCTCGGTCTCGGTGGAGCCGCGCTGCTGGTTCTGCTCACCGGCTGTGATGTCGGCAAGGCGGTCGACGGCTTCGGGTGGCCGCAGGGCGGCATCACGCCGGAGTCGCACCGGATGTACGACCTGTGGATCGCGTCCTGCATCGCGGCGCTCGCGGTCGGCGTGTTCGTCTGGGGCCTCATCTTCTGGTGCGTGATCCGCTACCGGAAGCGGGGCAACACGCTGCCGGTGCAGACCCGCTACAACCTGCCGATGGAGTTCCTCTACACCATCGCGCCGATCCTCGTGGTCTCCGTGCTCTTCTACTACACGGCGGTCGTGCAGACGAACGTGATCAAGGAGTCGAAGAACCCCGACGTCACCGTCGAGGTCGTCGCCTTCAAGTGGAACTGGCAGTTCAACTACCGCGACGGCCAGGGCCGCGACGCCAACACGGTCGCCTCGGTGCTCGGCACCAGCGAGGTCATCCCGGTGCTGGTGCTGCCGACCGGCAAGTCGATCCGGTTCGAGGAGCAGAGCCGCGACGTCATCCACTCCTTCTGGGTGCCGGAGCTGCTGTTCAAGCGCGACGTCATGCCGGGCAACATCCGCAACACCTTCGAGGTCTCCAGCATCGACCAGGAGGGCGCGTACGTCGGCCGCTGCGCCGAGCTGTGCGGCAGCTACCACGCCTTCATGAACTTCGAGCTGCGGGTCGTCTCGCCGGACAAGTACGAGCAGTTCCTGGCGGCCAAGAAGGCCGGCAAGTCGACCCAGGAGGCGCTCACGGCGATCGGCCAGAAGCCGTACGCCGAGAAGACCGAGCCGTTCGACACGCGGCGCGGCAAGAACAACTTCAACCCGACCAACGCGTCGGCCGGTACGGGCAGCTGAGGGGGCCGGCATGAAGACCGAGTGGAAGATCTTCCTCATCGTCTCGACGTTCCTCTACGGCGTCACGATCCTCTACGCCGCATGGACGTTCGGCGAAAGCGGCCGGGTCGAGTGGGTCGGCGCGGTGGCGCTGCTGCTCTCCGCCCTGCTGACCTCGATGTGCGGCGGCTTCTTCTGGTTCGTCTCCCGCCGGATCGACCTGCGCCCGGAGGACCGGCCGGACGGTGAGATCGCCGACGGCGCGGGCGAGATCGGCTTCTTCAGCCCGGGCAGCTACTGGCCGTTCGGCCTGGCGCTGGCCGCGTCGATCGCCGGCCTCGGCCTGGTGTACTGGCAGATGTGGCTGCTGGGCCTGGGCCTGGTGGCCGTGATCTTCGCCGCCTGCGGCCTGCTCTTCGAGTACTACAGCGGCACCCGCCGCACCGCCGAGCACTGACCTGACGGCAACCGGAAGGCCCGCGTCCAGCCGGACGCGGGCCTTTTCGTATCCCCGTCCCGGCGCCCGCCCGGCACGCCGTCGATCAGGGCGGGGCGGCGCGGAGGCCGGGCGGGTGCGGTGAGCGTGTCGGGCCTGGGCGGTCAGGCGGCGCGGCGGTGGACCCGGCGGGAGCTGCGGCGGTGGTCCAGGCGCGGGGCGGGGAAGCTGACGGTGGCGACGAGCAGGGCCGCGCCGCAGCCGGTGCAGATCAGCTCGGGGCAGTCGGCGCCGTGGCCGTCGACACAGGGCGGCGCCTCGAACAGCGCAACGCCCTCGCAGGTGTCGCAGTAGAGGTCGCGGTCCGACACGGGCGTCTCCTCTCGTCCCGGTGCCCGCCGCGGGGCGGTGTGCCCATCGGCGGAAAACGGAAAATTACTCCCGTGTAGTTTGCCACGCCGGTCCGACACTCTCGGGCATGGACCCCGTGCCGGCGCCCGAGGGACGGTGGCCGGAACCGGGCGTCAGAGCGAGCGGGCAACCTCGAGCCAGCGCTCCAGGGCGGCCGCGGCGGCGCCCGAGTCGATCGACTCGGCCGCCCGGGCCATGCCGGCGCGGACCGCCTCGTGCAGGTCGCCGTCGAGCGGGCCCTGGGTGGCCAGCGCGGCCCCGGCGTTCACCAGCACCGCGTCCCGGACCGGTCCGGTCTCCCCGGCCAGCAGCCGCCGGGCCACGCCGGCGTTGTACGTCGCGTCACCGCCCCGCAGGTCGGCCAGGGTGGCCCGGGGTACCCCGAGGTCCACCGCGTCCAGCACGGCCTCCCTGACGGTGCCCTGCTGGGCCACCCAGACGCGGGTCGGGGCGGCGGTGGTGAACTCGTCCAGCCCGTCCTCGCCGCGCATCACCACCGCGGAGTCACCCCGCGCCGCGAAGACCTCCGCCATGACCGGCGCCATCCGGAGGTCGAAGCAGCCGACCGCGCCGGCCCGGGGGCGGGCCGGGTTGGTCAGCGGACCGAGGAAGTTGAACGCGGTGGGCACGCCGATCTCCCGGCGCACCGGGCCGGCGTGCCGCATCCCGGGGTGGAAGCGGGCCGCGAAACAGAAACCGATGCCCGCCTCGGTCACGCACCGGGCCACCTGCTCGGGGCCCAGATCCAGCGGTACGCCCAGATGTTCCAGCAGGTCGGCGGTGCCGCAGAGGGAGGAGGCGGCGCGGTTGCCGTGCTTGACCACGCGGACGCCGGCCCCGGCCACCACCAGCGCGGTCATCGTGGAGATGTTCACCGTGTTGGCGAGGTCGCCGCCGGTGCCGACCACGTCCAGGGCGGTGGCGCGTACCGCCTCGGGGAGCGGGACCTCGACCGACCGGCCGAGCATCGCCTGCACCAGGCCGGCCAGCTCGGTCGGCGTCTCACCCTTGGCCCGCAGCGCCACCGCGAAGCCCGCCACCTGCGCCGGGCTGGCCGAGCCGGTCATGATCTCGTCCATCGCCCACGCCGTGTCGGCGGCGGAGAGCTCCTCGCCGCGCAGCAGCGCGTTGAGCAGGTGCGGCCAGGTCCGTTCGCCCATGGTGGGCCTCCCGAGCGCGTGGAGAGCGGGTGTGGTGGCCGTCATTCGGTCCGGAGCGCCGCCGGGCGGCGCGGCGGCCGAATCACGGCCTGAGCGTCGGCGCCACGGCCGCGTCGCCGTGGCGCCGAGGGGGTGACTCAGGCCGCGGCGTGCGTGCACCGCAGCAGCTCGGCGACGGTGGTGCCGGCGGTCACCGGGTCGAGCGGGTAGGTGAGCGTGGCGTCGACCTCGGCGTACGCGGCCAGCCAGCGGTCGGCGGCCCGGGCGATCACCACGCAGGTCGGCGGGGCGTCGTCCCGGTCGTCCTTGATCTGGCGGGCGATGCCGAGGCCGCCGCCCGGGCTCGCCTCGCCGTCGAGCAGGAGCAGGTCGATCTCGTAGTCGTCGACCAGCCGGATGCACTCGGCGTAGTCGGCGGCCTCGGCGAACTCGATCTGAAGCCCGGGCGCGGGCCGGGTGCCGACGGCGAGTCGCATCCGGTCACGGACCTTCGGGTCGTCGCTGTAGAGCAGGACGGTGCACTGACGATCGCTCATCGTTCGCTTGGCTCCCACCTCGTAGCTGCCCGCTGATCGTAGCGGGCATCACATCCGGCCGTTCGGGCCGCCCTGGCCCGCCGCCGGCGTACCGGGGAGGGAGCTCAGGCGGTGCTCTCCGCGGCGCGCTCGCGGGCCTCCTGGCGGTCCAGCTCGCGGTCCACCCGGCGGGCCTCCCGCTCGGACTGCTTGATCCACTGAACGACCAGCACGGCCAGCATGGTGACGCTGACGAACTCGCCGCCGGCCCACAGGATGCCGCCGGACACCACCTGGTCGTTCTGCGGATCCGACCAGCTCAGGTGGAGCGACGGGTACCAGTCCCCGCCGAGCAGGGTGGTGCTCTGCATGATCGTGAGCCCGAGCACGGTGTGGAACGGCACGGAGAGCACCATCAGCAGCGCCCGGGCCGGGTACGGCCAGCGCCCGGGCAGCGGGTCCAGGCCGAGCAGCGGCCAGAAGAACACGCAGCCGGTCAGGATGAAGTGCGCGTGGACCAGCTCGTGTGCCCACTCGTGCTGCAGGGTGAAGCGGTAGAGGTCGGTGAAGTAGAGCGCGAACGGGTTCACCACGAAGATGGCGAACGCCACCAAGGGGAAGCTGTAGACCCGCGCGATCCGGCTGTGCACGATCGCCAGCAGCCGCTTGCGGGGCCGCACCGGCAGGGTCCGCAGCGCCAGCGTCATCGGGGCGCCGAGCGCCAGGAAGATCGGCGCGATCATGGACAGCACCATGTGCTGCACCATGTGCACGGAGAGCAGCGTGGTGTCGTACGCGCCCAGCCCGGAGACCGTGACGGCGGCGATCCCGCCCAGGCCCGGGACGAGGAAGCAGACCGTCCGGAGCAGCGGCCAGCGGTCGCCGCGCAGCCGGAGCCGGTGGACGCCGTAGAGGTAGAGGGCGGCGGCGATGACCAGCCCGACGGCGAGCCAGCTGTTCAGCTGGGTCTCGGTGAAGACCCGCGCGATGGTGAACGGTGGCGGGACGGCCTCGCCCCCCGCCGCGAGGGTCGACGGAGCGACCGAGGTGGCGGCGAAGATCGGATCGACGTGCTGCACGCTTTTCAGGGTAGGTCAGGCGAAGCGGACGACCCCGATCGGGCCACTGTCGGCGCAGGTTTGCCACCCCGCTGATCGTCGGTCCCGGTCAAGGGCAATAATGACCGCGTGACTGCGGCCCCAGCCATTGACAAGAGCCGGATCCACTCCCTGACCCGACCCAACATGGTCAGCGTCGGGACGATCGTGTGGCTCTCCAGCGAACTCATGTTCTTCGCGGCGCTGTTCGCGATGTACTTCTCGATCCGCGCGGCGGCGCCGGAGCAGTGGGAGAAGCACACCGAGATCCTGAAGATCCCCTACGCGACCACCTTCACGGTGATCCTGGTGCTCTCCTCGGTGACCTGCCAGCTCGGTGTCTTCGCGGCCGAGAAGGGTGACGTCCACGCCCTCCGCCGGTGGTTCACGATCACCTTCGTGATGGGTCTGATCTTCGTGCTCGGCCAGGCGAACGAGTACCGCAACCTGGTGCACGAGGGCGTGAAGATCAACGCCGACGGGTACGGGTCGATGTTCTACCTGACCACCGGTTTCCACGGCCTGCACGTGACCGGCGGTCTGATCGCGTTCATCATCTTCATGATCCGCACCACCATGGGCCGGTTCACCCCGGCGCAGGCGACGTCGGCCATCGTCGTGTCCTACTACTGGCACTTCGTCGACGTCGTGTGGATCGGGCTCTACGCCATGATCTACTGGCTCCAGTGATCTTGGCGCGTCACGTACCGCGCCGCTGCTCCGTCCCCTGAGACAAGGTCCAACCGGTTAAGGACACAGGTCATGACTTCTGACAACGACCGCCGACGCGGTCTGCTCGCGCGGCTGCGCGGGCGGCCCGTAGCGCGCAGCAGGGGCCGCCGCCGGCTGGGTGCCGCGGTCCGGCTGGCCGCCGCGCTGATGCTGGCCGGCGGCGCCTACACCGTCTTCGCCCCCGGCGTGCAGGCGCAGGACAACCCGCCCCTGAGCGCCGCCGCCAACGAGGGCAAGGCGCTGTTCGACGTGAGCTGTGTGACCTGCCACGGTCGCAACGCCCAGGGTGTCGAGGGACGCGGTCCGAGCCTGATCGGCGTCGGGTCGGCCGCGGTCGAGTTCCAGGTCAGCAGCGGCCGCATGCCGATGGCCCGGCAGGAGGCGCAGGCCCAGCGCAAGCCGCCGCAGTTCACCGACGAGCAGGCGCGCCAGCTCGGCCAGTACATCCAGGAGCTCGGCGGCGGCCCGCAGCTGCCCGAGGGCAACCTGCGCGAGGGCGCCAACCTGGCCACCGGTGGCGAGCTGTTCCGGATCAACTGCTCGCAGTGCCACGCCTTCGGCGCCGGCGGCGGTGCGCTCTCCTCGGGCAAGTTCGCCCCGAGCCTCAAGCCGGCCAGCGACCGGCAGATCTACGCCGCGATGCTGAGCGGCCCGCAGAACATGCCGGTGTTCGGCGACAACCAGATCACTCCGGAGCAGAAGGCGGACATCATCGCCTACATCCAGGAGACCCTGAAGCACGACCAGGACCAGGGCGGTTTCAACCTGGGCCGGTACGGCCCGTCGACCGAGGGCCTGGCGGCCTTCCTGGTCGGCATCGTCGCGCTGGTCTTCACGAGCCTGTGGATTGCGGGCAAGTCGTGACCGAGCGGATCATTCGTTTCAGTGCTGTGGCGCCGACCCCCGACGCCACCCGTAGCGAGGTGACGGCATGAGCACCCACACCGAGCACCAGGCCCCGCAGGGCCGGGAGCCGCTCGACGTGAACGACCCCCGACTCTCCCGGTTCGACATCGTCGAGGAGGGTGCGCGGCGGGACGACATCGAGATCGTCCACTACGAGGAGCAGGTCGTCCCGGGCAGCAAGGCGGAGCGTCGGCTGACCCGCACGGTCGCCGCGATGTTCCTGCTGACCGGCCTGGCCGCGACCGCCTTCCTGATCATCTACATCTGGTGGCCCTGGCGGTACGAGGCCGGCCGCGGCGGCGACAAGTTCTACACCCCGCTGCTCGGCCTGACCCTCGGGCTCGCGCTCCTGGGCATCGGCTTCGGCATCCTCACCTGGGGCAAGAAGCTGCTGCCCAAGGAGGTCTCGATCCAGGACCGGCACGACCAGCCGGGCTCCCCGGAGGAGCGCCGGATCACCGGCGAGACCATGCTCTACCTGGCCGACGAGATGGGCGTCCGACGCCGGCCGCTGCTCGGCCTCTCGCTGCTCGCCGGCCTGGTGCCGGTCGGTGCGGTCGCCGCGGCGCCGCTGGTCGGTGGCCTGATCTCCGACCCGCACAAGAACAACCAGATGTTCACGACCGGGTTCAAGCCGGCCGCGGACGGCAAGAAGATCCGGCTGGTCCGCGAGGACGGCCGGCCGATCCGCCCGGCGGACGTCAGCGTCGGTGGCCAGCTCACCGTCTTCCCGGGCATCGACGGCGGGGTGAGCAACAAGCACGCCGACTCGCCGACCCTGCTGATCCACCTGCGGGAGGACGACGCGCAGAAGTCCCGCGCGGCCAACTCCCGGATCGGCCACGGCGACTACATGTGGGGCAACTTCGCGGCGTTCTCCAAGATCTGCACGCACGCCGGCTGCCCGGCCAGCCTGTACGAGCAGCAGACCAACCGCCTGCTCTGCCCCTGCCACCAGTCGCAGTTCCACATCACCGACAACGCCAAGCCGATCTTCGGCCCGGCCAACCGGCCGCTCCCGCAGCTGCCGATCGAGGTGGACGAAGAGGGCTTCTTCGTGGCGAAGTCCGACTACACCGAGACCATCGGTCCCGACTTCTGGGAGCGGCCATGAAGCGCCGAAAGTTTGACGTAGCAGCGCTGCCGGCCAAGACCGCCGGAGCGCTGGACGACCGGTTCCAGGCGGCCACCCCGCTGCGGAAGCTGCTGAACAAGGTCTTCCCGGACCACTGGTCCTTCCTGCTGGGCGAGATCGCGCTCTTCTCGTTCATCGTCCTGCTGCTGACGGGGACGTTCCTGACGTTCTTCTTCGAGCCGGCGATGACCGAGGTGGTCTACGACGGCAGCTACGCCCCGCTGCGGGGCACGCCGATGTCCGCCGCGTACGCCTCCAGCCTGGACCTGTCGTTCGACGTCCGGGGTGGCCTGATCATGCGGCAGATGCACCACTGGGCCGCGCTGCTGTTCATGGCCTCGATCGTGGTGCACATGCTGCGCGTCTTCTTCACCGGCGCGTTCCGCAAGCCGCGGGAGACCAACTGGATCATCGGCTCGCTGCTGTTCTGGGTCGGCTTCCTCGCCGGTTTCAGCGGCTACTCGCTGCCGGACGACGCGCTCTCCGGCACCGGTCTGCGGATCGCCTCCGGCATCATGCTGTCGATCCCGGTGATCGGCTCCTGGGTCACCTCGTCGATCTTCGGCGGGGAGTTCCCCGGCACGGTCATCATCAGCCGGTTCTTCATCGCCCACGTGCTGCTCATCCCGGCGGCGCTGGTGGCGCTGATCAGCGTCCACCTGGGCCTGGTCTTCAAGCAGAAGCACACCCAGTGGCCCGGCCCCGGCCGGACCAACGAGAACGTGGTCGGCGAGCGGATGTTCCCGCGCTACGCGCTCAAGCAGGGCGGCTTCTTCATGGTCGTCTTCGGCGTGATCGCGCTGATGGGTGGCCTCTTCCAGATCAACCCGATCTGGTACTTCGGCCCGTACGAGGCGTGGACCGTGTCGGCCGCCAGCCAGCCCGACTGGTACGTCATGTTCCTGGACGGCTCGACCCGACTCATGCCGGCCTGGGAGATCAGCATCCCGATCGGCGACGGGTACGTCATCCCGCCGCTGTTCTGGCCGACGGTCGTGCTCCCGGGCATCCTCGTCGGGATCTCCCTGCTCTACCCGTTCGTGGAGGCCCGCCGCCTGAAGGACTACCGCCATCACAACCTGCTCCAGCGGCCCCGGGACGTTCCGGCCCGGACCGCGGCGGGCGCGATGGCCGTGGCCTTCTTCATCGTGCTGACCCTGTCGGGTGGCAACGACGTCATCGCCGACAAGTTCCACATCAGCTTGAACGCGATGACCTGGGCCGGCCGCGTCGGCCTGCTGGTGCTCCCGCCGCTGGCCTACTACGTCGTCTACCGGGTCTGCCTGGGTCTCCAGCAGCACGACCGGGAGGTGCTGGCCCACGGCGTGGAGACCGGCATCATCAAGCGGCTGCCGGACGGCCGGTTCGTCGAGGTTCACCAGCCGCTCACCGCGGCCCACGACGGGCACGGCGAGCTGGACTACGTCGGCTGGGTCGTGCCCAAGAAGATGAACCGGCTCGGTGCCCTCGGCCCGGCGATCCGGGGCTTCTTCTACCCGATCGAGAAGCCGGCCGAGGCGCCGGTCTCGCCGGGGCACCCGCCGGTCGAGCCCCGGCCGGAGCGGGAGGAGATCGGCAGCGGCGAGAGCCGTCGCTGACCCGCCCTGCACTGCTGACCGTGGCGCCCGCCGGATCCTCCGGCGGGCGCCACGGCCGTTTCCGGCTCCTTCGTCCCGTCCGCCCCGTGACGGGACCGGCGGTCCCGCTCCGCCACGTCGCCGCCCCCCGGCACGGACGGGTGGAATCGCAGGAATAACCCCGGTCAGCCGGGTATCCGTGCGGTCCAACGTCTCAAGGGGGGGAAAGCATGTTGGGAATCAAACGCCTGGGCCTGCTGGCCGCGCTGGTGCTGGTCGGGCTGGCGCCCGCCACCGCGGCGCAGGCGGCGGCCCAGCCGTCGACGCAGGACACCCAGTACCTGCAGGCGTTGCACCAGGTCAACCTGTTCGAGATCACCACCGGTAACCTGGCGCAGCAGAAGGGCCGGAACCAGCAGGTCAAGGACCTGGGCAAGATGTTCGTGACGGACCACACCCAGCTGGACCAGACGGTCAAGAGCACCGCGCAGCAGCTGACCGTGCAGTTGCCGTCCGAACCGACCAGCGACCAGCAGAAGGTCATCAACAAGCTGAACAACCTCAGCGGCGCCGAGTTCGACAAGGCGTGGGTGACCGCCCAGCTGGCCGGCCACGTCCAGGCCATCCAGGCCACGCAGACCGAGATCTCGCAGGGTTCGGAGCAGTCGGTGGTCCAGTTGGCCCAGGACGCCCTGCCGGTGCTCCAGGCGCACCTCGACGCGTTGACGGCCCTGGCCCAGACCCTGGGCGTTCCCGTCCCGCAGACCAGCGCCAGCGGCACGGCCAGCCCGGGCGGCACCACGTCGCCGGGTCCGGGCGGCACCGAGTCCCCGGCTCCGGGCGGCACCACCACCGAGTCGCCGGCCCCGAGCACCACCGAGGCTCCGGCGCCGAGCCAGAGCTGACGCGCACGGTCGACAGTGGCCGGTCCGTCCCTCCCGGGGCGGGCCGGCCGCCGCGTACCGGTCAGTCGGCGTTGGCCAGCCCGATCGCGAACGCCTCCTCCAGGTCGTGCTGGGAGTACGCCCGGAACGCGATGTGCGACTCGGTGTTGAGCACCCCCGGCACCTTCGAGATGCTCCCGGCGATGACCTGGGCGATCTGCTCGAACTCCCGGACCCGCACGATGGCGATCAGGTCGACGTGCCCGGCGACCGAGTAGACCTCGCTGACGCCGGGCAGGTTGGCCAGGGTCTCGGCCACCTCGGGGATGGAGTCGGTGGCGCAGTCGATCAGCACGATCGCGGTGATCACGGGACATTTCTCCGTTCGTCGGCGTCGTGGCCCATGCTAGAGGCTTCCGCGGTCACGCCGTCCCCGGCCGGGCGATCCGGCCCGCCGGGACCGTCAGGTCGTCACCGGCGCGGATCGCGTCGGTGAGCCGCTCGCCCTCGCGAACCGTCGCGCCCGGCCAGACCACCGCCCGGGTGACCGCGCCGCGGACCGTCGCCCCCGCGCCGACCACCGCCCGGTGCACCCGGCCGGTCACCGTGGCGGCCGGGTGCACCAGGCTGCCGTCGCCGGCCGCGTGCAGGTTGGCGGCCAGATAGTCGGCCGGGGTGCCGGTGTCGTAGAAGACGCCCCGGTAGGGCACCACCGTCAGCGCGCCGGCCGCCTCCGCCGGCCGCCACACCGCCCGGACCAGGTCCCCGACGGTCGCCGGCAGGTCCCGGACCAGCCGCCAGGGCAGCAGCGAGAACCCGACGAACCGGTGGCCGCTGAAGGTGCCGGGGGCCGCCGGGTCGTCGGCCGGCTGGCCGAGCAGGCGTACGCTCCGCCCGTCCCAGCCGTCCAGCAGCGCGGCCACGTCCGGTCCCGGCGGGGTGTCGGGATCGGCCAGGTACGCGTCGGCGTTGCCGACCAGCACGCCCCGGCCGGCGATCCAGTCCCGGAGGTTGCCCAGCCCGCCGGCGGTGCCGAGCGGGTCACCCGGCTCGACCGACAGGTGGGCCCGGGACCCGACCCGGGCCACCACCTGGTCGCCCAGGTAGCAGGCGTTGACCGCGACCCGCTCGGGGCCGACCAGGCCGAGCCCGGCGAGGCGGTCCAGGGCCCGGTCCAGCAGCGGCACGTTGCCGACCGGGCAGAGCGCCTTGGGCACCCGCTCGGTCAGGGGTCGCAGCCGGGTGCCCTCGCCGGCGGCGAGCACCACCGCGCAGACGTCCACCTCCGCCCGCCAGCCGGGCCCGGCCCCGCCGGCGCCGCGCGCCGCCGTCGCGCCACCCACGGCGCCCGGACGGTCAGGGTGGTTCGGGCCCCCGGGTCGGCCCGGGCCGGCCGGGGCGTCGGGGCCGTCAGGGCTGCGCCGGCCCTCGGGAGCAGCCGGGCCGCCGTGGCTCGCCGGGTTGGCGGTGCCGGACGGGCCGGGCAGGCCGTCCGGCCCGTCCGGGGCGGTGGGCCGCTCCCCGGCGGCCGGGCCCGTGCCGGCGCGACCGGCCGGGCCGGCGGGGCGACTCGGGCCGGCGGGGCCGGTGGAGCCTCGCGCGCCGCCGGGGCGGCCGCGGCCGGTCACGCCGCCGGCGGCGTCGCCGGCGGCACCTCGCCGGCGCGCGGGCCGATGCCGTAGTAGGCGAGCAGGTTGGCGGTGGCCCGGCTCAGCCGGGGCAGCTCGTCGAGCGGGTGCCAGGCCGCCTCGAAGACCTCCGCGCCGTCCACCGTCAGTTCGGTCGTCGAGGCCGGCACCTCGGTCTCGAAGACCACGTCCACCCAGCCCTTGGCGTGCACCACCGCGTTCGGCACGGCCGGCCGGAGCCGGTCGGGGGAGAGCCGGATGCCGGACTCCTCGTACAGCTCGCGGGCCGCGCCGACCACCGGCGCCTCACCGCGTTGCAGCAGCCCGGCCGGGAGGGTCCAGCTGTAGCCGGGCGGCTGGCGCAGCAGCAGGATGCGCCCCGCGCCCTCGGCTTCGGTGTCCCGGACCAGCGCCACCGCGCCGACGATGTACTTCGGCACGGCCAGCCGGACCAGCCGGCGCCGCAGCGGGACGGGCAGCCGGTAGAAGAGCTGGTAGCCGAGGGCCCGTCCGGTGGCACGCGCGCGGGGGATCATGCCTGTAAGGCTAGTGGCCGGGCGGCCGGCCCGTACCAGCGGCGGTGGCCTACTGGCGGTGGTCGACGAGATCGATCAGCTGCTCGACCACGGCGTCCGGCTCGACCGCCCGGTCGAAGACCGCCACCAGCAGCGTTTCCAGGTCGGGATAGCCCAGCTCCTCGGAGAGGCGCAGCAGCGGCAGGTCGCTGGCCAGCCCCCGGTTGTGCTTGCGCAGCGTCAGGCCGATGGTCGCCCGGCCGAGGCGTACCTTGTCGGCGATCGAGATGCCCGGCTCGGTGTGCTCGGCGAACCATCGGTTGATCTGCATCTGGGCGTGTGGCGACTTGACGAAGCCGAGCCATTCCCGGCGGGGCCCGCGCGGGGCCACGTCGGCCTCGAAGCCGCTCTCCGCGTCGCTCTCGGTGAAGATCTCCACCACGTCGCCCTCGTCCAGTTCGGAGGAGAGCGGGGCCAGCCGGCCGTTGATCCGCGCGGCGAGGCAGTGGTCGCCCCGCTCGCGGCCCAGCTCGTAGGCGAGGTCGACCGGGGTCGCGCCGGCCGGCAGGACGATCTGCCGCCCGTCGGCGACCACCTGGATCTGCGCCTCCGCCAGGTCGCAGCGCAGCGACTCCATGAACTGGGTCGGGTCGACGGCCTCGTGTTCCCAGTCGAGCACCCGGCGCAGCCAGGCCAGCTCGTCCGCCCGGTCGGCGGCGCGCCCGGCGGCCCGGGGGAAGCGGTAGTGGGCGGCGACGCCGTACTCGGCGGAGCTGTGCATCTCCGCGGTGCGGATCAGCACCTCCACCGTGCGGTCCTGGGGGCCGCAGACGCTGGTGTGCAGGGAGCGGTAGAGGTTGTTCTTCGGGGAGGCGATGAAGTCCTTGAACCGGCCCGGCACCGGCCGCCAGAGCCCGTGCACCGCGCCGAGCGCCGCGTAGCAGTCGGTGGGCGGCCCGTCCACCACGATCGCGATGCGGGGCAGGTCGAACGGCGCGGTGTGCCCGCCCGCCACGGTGTCCTTCCAGATCGAGTAGAGGTGCCGGGGGCGGGGGGAGACCTCCGCGTCGACCCGGTTGCGGCGGAGCGCCACCCTGGTCTTCGCCACCACCGCGTCGAGGTACGCGTCCCAGCCCGGCCGGTCGTGCACGTGCCGGGCGATCCGGGCGTGCTCCTCGGGCTGCAGGTGCAGCAGCACCACGTCGTCCAGTTCGCGTTTGAGCGTCTGGATGCCCAGCCGGTCGCAGAGCGGGACGAGCACCTCCTGGGTCTTGCGGGCGATGCGTTCCCGGGAGGCCGCGGAGCGTACGCCGAGGGTGCGCATGTTGTGCAGCCGGTCGGCCAGCTTGATGATGAGCACCCGGACGTCCTTGCCGGCCGCGACGATCATCTTGCGGATCGTCTCCGCCTCGGCGGCCTTGCCGTAGAACGCCTTGTCGAACTTGGTCACCCCGTCGACCAGGTGGGCCACCTCGCGGCCGAAGTCCTCCTGGAGCGCCTGGAGGGTGTAGCGGGTGTCCTCCACGGTGTCGTGCAGCAGCGCGGCGACCAGGGTCATGGTGTCCATGCCGAGGTTCGCGCAGATCTGGGCGACGGCCAGCGGGTGGGTGATGTAGGGCTCGCCGCTCTTGCGGAACTGCCCGCGGTGCATGTTCTCGGCGATGGTGTAGGCCCGCCGGAGCACCGAGGCGTCGGCGTTGGTGTGGATGCCCCGGTGGGCGCGGACCAGCGCGGTCACCGGGTCGTTGTCGGTGGTGGGCCAGGTGAGCAGGGAGCGCAGCCGGCGGGTCAGCGGCAGGTCGCCGGGCTGGGTCGGAAGGGCGCCGCCCAGGGCGGCGCCGTGTCCGGCGTCGACGTCCACCTGGGACACCTCCTCACCCCGGCCCCGGGTCGCCGTGACCGGCGACCGGGAGCAGGCCCGCGAAACGGGCAGGACTGCACTTCTCTAACAGCCTAAGCGAGTTGACGTCGTCCGATCGGACACTTGGTCATGGGCGTTCGGTCGAGAGTTGGTGGGATCCCCCATTTTCCGCCTTGGTCAGTAGGGCACGGAACCGCGCCGCGCCGGTGATCGGGGAGGCCCAGCCGGAGGAGATCTCCACCAGCCGGGTCTCCGGTCGCTCCAACCAGGACAGGATGCGCTCGGTCTCCTCGGCCGAGGCGGCCGGCACCGGGCCGGGCCCGGACAGCACCGTCTCGGCGGTGGCCCGGATCACGTCGATGGTCGGTCGCGGGTGGACCCCCGGCGGCGAGACCCCGGCGCCGGCCAGCCGGCCGTACCGGACCAGGGCCAGCTCCCAGCCGCCCCGGGCGGCCGGGCGGGCGGCGGCCAGCTCGGCGATCCCGGTCAGCGCGGCCAGCCGCTGCATCCGCACCGCCGCGCGCAGCACCGCGGCCAGCCGGGTACGGACCACCGCGGCCTCCTCGTAGCGCTGGGCGTGGGAGAGCACCTCGATCCGGGCGAGCAGGGCGTCCACCACCACCTGCGGGTCACTGGTGGTGGCGGTGCGGAACGGGGTGGCGGCGCGGTGGTCGTACTCCTCCGGGGTGATCCGGTGCTCGCAGGGCGCCGGGCAGCGGCCCAGCTCGGCCAGCGCGCAGGCCGGCATGGTGGTGCGCCGGGAGAGCCGGTGCGTGCACTGGCGCAGCGGCACCGCGTCGTGGAAGCCGGCGGCGGCCAGCTCGGCGGCCTGTTTGGAGCGGAACGGGCCGAGGTAGGCGGTGTCGGCGGCGCCGAGGTCGCGCACGATCGACAGCCGGGGGTACGCCTCGTCGGTCAGCTTCAGCCAGACCTGCCGTTCCGGATATTTCGAGCGCCGGTTGTACGGCGGCGCGTGCGCGGCGATCAGCCGCAGCTCCCGGACCTCCGCCTCCAGCGAGTGGGCGCACTCCACCGCCTGGACCCGCTCGGCGGCGGCCAGCATCTCCGAGATCCGGGCCCGCTTCTCGCCGGCGGTGAAGTAGCTGCGCACCCGGGTGGCGATGTCGCCGGAGGTGCCGATGTAGAGCGGCCGGTCGTCGGCGGCCCGGAAGATGTAGACCCCGGGCACCTTCGGCAGCCCCTCGGCGAGGTGGCGCTTGCGGCGCTGGGTGGGGGTGACCGCCTTGGCGAACTCGATCGCCTCGCCGACGGTGTCCACCCGGTGCCCGCCGAGCCGCCCGATCAGCCCGTGCAGCACGTCGACGGTGGCCTTCGCGTCGTCCAGCGCCCGGTGCGTCGGCTGGGTGGCGGTGCGGAAGTAGGCGGCCAGGGTGCCCAGCTTGCGGTTGGGCACCTCGTCGCGGGTGAGCACCCGGCGGGCCAGCGCCGCGGTGTCCAGCACCCGCGGGTTGGGCCAGCGGTAGCCGTGCTTCGCGCAGGCGGCCTTGAGGAAACCCACGTCGTAGGGGGCGTTGTGGGCGACCAGCACGGCGTCGGTGAGGAACTCCAGGAAGCTCGGCAGCACCTGCTCGATCGGCGGGGCGGGGAGCAGCATGGCCTGGGTGATGCCGGTCAGCACGGTGATGAACGGCGGGATCGGCACCCCCGGGTTGACCAGGGTGGCGAGCACGCCCAGCTCCTCGCCGCCGCGCACCTTCACCGCGCCGATCTCGGTGATGCCGCCGCCGTCCGGCGCGCCGCCGGTGGTCTCCAGGTCGACCACCACGAAGGTGGTCGCGTAGAGCGGCAGCGCGGGGTCGACCCCGCTGCCCGCCGCCCGGTCCAGGCCGGCCAGCGACTCCTGGACGTACTCCGCTCGGGTCACCCGCGGCACGCTAGCGGCCGGGTCCGACACTCCCGTCCCACCGGCCCCATCCGTCACCACCCGGGTAGGATGAGAGATCGGCTCACTCACCGGGCGGTGGGCCCGTTCGGGGTGGGAGACTTGCCACATGCCCCTCACCGAGCCGCACGACGACCGCTTCTCCGCGGAGGAGCCGGTGCTCGGTGCGCACGACGCCGGTGAGGCCCCGCAGGCCCGGGAGCCGGACATCGCCCCCGACGCCGGCGCGGACGCCGAGGCCGCCGGTTCGGCCGCGCCCGAGCCGGAGCCCACCCTGCCCGAGCCGGTCCGGCAGCGGATCGTGGCGCTGACCGCCGCCGTGCTGCCCGGCCTGCCCGCCGACGAGGTGCCCGTCCCGCTGCGCCGGGTGGCCAAGTTCGCCCCCAACCGCCGCGCCCGGCTCGGCGCGCCGGCCATCGCCGCCCAGCTCACCGCCGACCCGCTGTTCCGGCAGCGGGTCACCGCCCGGGTGCTCGCCGACGCCGGTGACCTGGGTGCGGCCGTCGTCGAGGGGACCGCCCCGGCCGCCGCCGACCCGGTCGAGGTGGCCGCCCTGGCCTACCTGGCCCGGCCGCGCGGCTGGCGGGAGCTGATCGAGGCCAGCGGCGCGGCGGTGCGCGCCGAGGCGGACAGCGCCGTGGTGGCCGAGCTGGTCCGGGAGGCCGAGCAGCGGGCCACCCGCGCCGAACACGACCGCGCGGTGGCCCGGGTCGAGGCGGAGAAGCTCCGCGATGAGCTGGCCCGGGTCCGGGAGGAGCTGGGGCAGCTGCGCGAGGAGGCCCGGCAGCTCACCCGTACCTTCCGGGAGACCCAGGCCCGGGAGCGCAAGGCCACCGAGCTGCTCGCCACCGAGCGGGGCCGGGCCGCCCGGGCGGCGGCCGACGCGGACGCCGAGCTGCGCCGGGCGCGGGCCCGGCTGGCCGAGGCGGAGGCCGCGGCCGGGGTGGCCCGGGCCAGCGCCAAGGAGGCCCGGTCGGTCGACGACGCCCGGCTGTGGCTGCTGCTGGAGACCATCGGGCAGGCCGCCGTCGGGCTGCGCCGCGAACTGGCCCTCGACCCGGTCGACCGGCTGCCGGCCGACTTCGTCGCCGACGCGTTCGCCGACCAGTCGACCACCACCCGGGCCGGCGCGGCCGCCCGCGCCCGGGACACCGACGATCCGGCCCGGCTGGACCAGCTCCTCGCGTTGCCGAAGGCCCACCTCGTGGTCGACGGCTACAACGTCACCAAGCGGGGCTTCGGCGAGATGTCCCTGGAGCAGCAGCGCAAGCGGCTGATCAGCGGGCTGGGCGGGATCGCCGCGCAGACCGGGGACGAGGTCACCGTGGTCTTCGACGGCGCCGAGCGGATCCACGGGCTGCCGCCCGCGCCGCGCGGCGTACGGGTGCTCTTCTCCCGCAAGGGGGAGACCGCCGACGAGCTGATCCGCCGGCTGGTCCGGGCCGAGCCGGCGGGCCGCCCGGTCGTCGTGGTCTCCTCCGACCGCGAGGTCGCCGACGGGGTACGCCGGCACGGTGCGTACCCGCTGGGCGCGGACTCACTGCTGCGCCGGCTCGCCCGCTCCTGATGATCGGATTCGGGGTGCCTGCTGCCCCGTTGTCCGGTTCTGTCGTAGGCACCGCTTAGCGTCCTGGTGACCGACGGTGGCCGGATGTCTCCCTTCCGCCACCGGCGACGCGTCAGGAGGCGTTGATGCTCATCGACTGCGACACCTGCGGGATCCGCGGCGCCGGCTGCTCCGGCTGCCTGGTGACCGCGCTGCTCGACCCCGGGGCCCCGGCGGCCGACCTCGGCCCCGCCGAGCACCGGGCGATCGAGGTGTTCGCCCGCGCCGGCTTCGAGGTGGCGGTGCTGCCCGCCCCGCCCGGCCGCCACGCCCGCCGGCCGGGCCGCCGCCGGCACGTCGCCTGACCGCCCGCCCGGGCCGACCGGCCGCCGCGGGCGCGCCCCGTCGCGCCGAGGTCGCGGCCTCCCGCGCAGCTGGCGTCACCGGGTCGGCGGTCCGGACCGGATCCGGGGCGCCGGGCCCGCGCCGCGCGGCCACGCCGGGCCTTAGGATGGGCGCTCACGGCGGGAGGAGCGGCATGAAACGGGCACGACGCGACGGCGGGGTGGGGCGGTGAGCCCGCGTGGCTGGGCCGTGCTGGCCCTGGCCGGGCTGGTCGTCGCGCTGGCCGTCGCCGGCGCGCTGCTGATCCCATGGCACCGGCCACCGGCACCCCGCGCCGACCAGGTGGCCGCGCTGCGCTCCCTCCCGGTCGAGCAGGTGGCCCGGGGTCGCGCCTTCCACGGGGCGCTGCGCCCGGCCGCGTGGTCCGCCCTCGCCGTCGGCCTGGTGGTGGCGCTCCTGCTCGGGCTCACCCCGCTCGGCGGCCGCCTGGTGGCGGCGGCCGGCCGCCCCTTCGGCGACCACTGGATCGCCCAGGCGGTGCTCGGCGGGCTGGCCGTGATGCTCCTCGCCGACCTGCTCACCCTGCCCTTCGCCGCCTGGCGGCAGACCGTGCTCACCCGCTACGGGCTGAGCACCCAGGGCTGGGGCGGCTGGGCGGTGGACCTGCTCAAGTCGTACGCGGTCAGCGCCGTCATCGGCGCGCTCGTGCTGCTCGGCTTCTACTCGGTGGTCCGGCTCGCCCCGCGCTGGTGGTGGGCGTTCGGCGCGGCCGGGGCCGCCGCGCTGGTGGTGCTGCTGTCGTTCGTGCTGCCGGTGCTGGTGGAGCCGGTGTTCAACCGGTTCACCCCGATGGAGCCCGGCCCGCTGCGGACCGAGCTGATGAGCCTGGCCGCCCGGGACGGGGTGCCGGTCCGCGACGTGCTGGTCGCCGACGCCTCCCGGCGCACCCGGGCGGTCAACGCCTACGTCTCCGGGCTCGGGCCGACCCGGCGGGTGGTCGTCTACGACACCCTGCTGCGCGAGGCGACCCCGGCGGAGGTGACCAGCGTCGTCGCGCACGAGCTGGGGCACGCCCGGGACCGGGACGTGTGGACCGGCACCCTCGTCGGGGCGCTCGGTGCCGCCGCCGCCGTGGTGGCGCTCTACCTGATCGGCTCCTGGGCCCCGCTGCTGCGGCTGGCCGGGGTCGACACGATCGCCCAACCACGGGCGTTCCCGCTGCTCATCGCGCTGGTCACCGTCGCCGGCCTGGTGGCCACCCCGATGCAGGCCCTGGTCTCGCGCCGGGTGGAGGCCCGGGCCGACGCGCACGCCCTCGCGCTGACCGGCGACCCGGCCACCTTCGAGGCGATGCAGCGCCGCCTGGCCGGGGTGAACCTGGCCGACCCCGACCCGCCCCGCTGGGAATACCTCTGGTCGGCGTCCCACCCGTCCACCGTGGAACGGATGGCCGCCGCCCGCGCCTACGCCAGGGAGATCGGCAGATGAGCCGCACCTTGCTGATCACCAACGACTTCCCGCCCCGCCCCGGCGGCATCCAGTCCTTCGTGCACCACCTCGCCGTCCGTCAGCCCGCCGGCTCCGTGGTGGTATACGCGTCGAGCTGGCGGGGCGCCGCGAAGTTCGACGCGGACCAGCCGTTCGAGGTGATCCGGGAACGCACCAAGGTGCTGCTGCCCACCCCGCTGGTCGCCCGGCGGGCGGCGAAGCTGGCCCGGGCGTACGACTGCGACACGGTGTGGTTCGGCGCGGCGGCCCCGCTGGGGCTGCTCGCGGCCGGGCTGCGCCGGCGGGCGGGCATCCGGCGGGCGGTGGCCCTCACCCACGGGCACGAGGTCGGCTGGGCGGCGCTGCCCGGCGCCCGGTCGCTGCTGCGCCGGATCGGCCGGGGCGTGGACGTCACCACCTACCTGGGCGAGTACACCCGGGTCCGGCTGGCCCGGGTGCTCGACGGGGCGACCGAGTTGCGCCGGCTCGCCCCCGGCGTGGACGTGGACACCTACCACCCGTCGGTGGACGGCGAGGAGGTCCGGAAGCAGCTGGGGCTGACCGGCCGGCCGGTGGTGGTCTGCGTCTCCCGGCTCGTCCCGCGCAAGGGGCAGGACATGCTGATCCGCGCGATGCCCGAGATCCGTCGCCGGGTGCCCGACGCCGCGTTGCTGGTGGTGGGCGGCGGGCCCTACCGGGCCACGCTGGAGAAGCTGGCCTGGCAGACCGGTGTGGAAAGCGACGTGGTCTTCACCGGCTCGGTGCCGTCGGCCGAGCTGCCCGCCCACTACGCGGCCGGCGACGTCTACGCCATGCCGTGCCGGACCCGCAACCGCGGGCTGGACGTGGAGGGGCTGGGCATCGTCTACCTGGAGGCCAGCGCGACCGGCCTGCCGGTGGTGGCCGGCGACTCCGGCGGCGCGCCGGACGCCGTCCGGGAGGGGGAGACGGGCTACGTGGTGCGCGGCCGGGACTTGTCCCAGCTCGCCGACCGGGTGGCCACCCTGCTCGCCGACCGGGACCTGGCCCGCCAGCTCGGTGCGGCCGGCCGCGCCTGGGTGGAGCGGGAGTGGCGCTGGGAGACCCAGGCCGAGCGGATGGGCGCCCTCCTCGCCGGCTGACCCGGTCCGCGGGTGCGGGTCAGACGGTGCTGCCGGAGAGGGCGGGGGAGCCGCCCAGGTGCTGCGCCGCCGGCCCGGGCCGGCCGAAGTGCCAGCCCTGCGCCGCGTCGCAGCCGATCGCCCGCAGCCGCTCGGCCTGCTCGCCGGTCTCCACGCCCTCGGCGGTCACGGTCACGTCCAGCGCGTGGGCCAGCGACACCAACGAGGCGAGGATCCGCTCGTCGGTGCGGCTGGCCGGGTCGTCGGCCGGGGCGCGCAGCCCGGCCACGAACTCGCCGGCCACCTTCAGCTCGGTCACCGGCAGCCCGCGCAGGTACGCCAGGTTGCAGTAGCCGGTGCCGAAGTCGTCGATGGCGATCCGGACGCCCAGGTCGGCCAGGACCCGCAGGGCGCGTACCGGCTCCTCGGCGGTGCTCATCATGGTGCTCTCGGTGATCTCCAGCTGGAGCCGCCCGGGCGGGAGCCCGGTACGCCGGAGCAGCTCGCGCACCTCGTCCACCAGTTCCGGCCGGCGTACCTGCTGCACGGCCAGGTTCACGCTGACGAACGGTGCGGCGGCCCCAGCGGTGCCGGCCCAGCCCCGCGCCTCCCGGCATGCCTCGGCCAGCACCCAGCCGCCGAGCGGGACGATCAGCCCGGTCTCCTCGGCCAGCCCGATGAAGCTGTCCGGCCGGAGCACGCCCAGCTCCGGGTGACGCCAGCGGACCAGCGCCTCCATGCCGAGCACCCGGCCGTCGCGCAGCGACGTGAGCGGCTGGTAGTCGAGGTGGAACTCGCCCCGGTCGAGGGCCGCGGGGATCGCCGCGGAGAGGGCGTAGCGGGCCAGCTCCCGGCGGTTGCGGTCGGCGTCGAAGATCGACCAGCGGGCCCCGCCGGCCGCCTTCGCCCAGTGCAGGGTGCTGTCGGCGGCCCGCATCAGCTCCATCGGCGAGGTGCCGGCCACCGGCCGTTCCACGATGCCGACGCTCGCCGAGACGGTCAGCTCGTGCCCCGCCACCAGCGCCGGCTCGCGCACCACGGCGAGCGCCGTCTCGGCCACCTTGACCACGTCCTCGGTGCAGGCGGCGCGCTCGACCAGGATGACGAACTCGTCGCCGCCGAGCCGGGCCACCAGGTGCTCGCCGAGGGCCCGGCGCAGCCGGTGCGCCACGGCGACCAGCAGCAGGTCGCCCACCTGGTGACCGAGGGAGTCGTTGACCACCTTGAACCGGTCCAGGTCGAGGAAGCAGACCCCGACCCGGTCGGCGCCCCGGCCCGGCTCGGTGATCGCGGCGCTGAGCCGCTCGGTGAACAGGGTGCGGTTGGGCAGGTCGGTGAGCGGGTCGTGGGTGGCCTGGTGGCGGAAGCGGGCCTCGCTGTCCCGCAGCGCCCGCTCGGCCCGCGCTCGCGCGATCATCGCCGCCCGCCGGATGGACTCCTGCTCGTCCAGGGTGCGGTCGCGCAGCGCCCGCGCGTACCCAGTGGCCACGGTCGCCAGTAGCCGGGCCATCCGGTCCTCGACGTCCTCGGCGACCAGGCCGAGGTCCCGGACCAGGCGGAGCTGGATCACCTCGATGGTGCGGCCCAACCCCTCGGCGGAGGCGATGTGCGCCGCCACCAGCTCCGCGCCGACCTGCTGGCCGACGCGCAGGTCGAACGGCTCGGACCGGATCGCCACGGCCAGCCGCTCGGTGAGCCGCTGGAGCAGCGCCTCCAGTTGCGCCTGCGTCATCGGCAGGTAGCTGGTCCCGGAGACCGCCTTGGCCCAGGCCCGGGCGAAGGTGCCCGGGCACGAGCGGGCCGTGCCGGCCTGGTCACCCACCGAACCGCCCGACGCCGCCCATGAAGACCGACTGGGCGGCGTTCTCCGCCTGCTCCGGGGACTCCGGCCGCCACTGCGGCACCCACACCACGCCCGGGTCCACCAGCTCGAAGCCGTCGAAGAGCGCGGTCAGCTCGGCCCGGCTGCGGATCCACAGTTCGCTGTCGGTGCGGCGGTAGACCCGCTCGGCCTCCGCCCGCTCGCCGGTCTCGCTCCGGCCGTCGTCGCTGGCCTGGGACATCACCAGGTAGCTGCCGGGCGCCAGCGCCGCGCGCAGCGTCCGCAGGATCTCCTGCGGCTGGTCCGCGTCCGGGATGAAGTGCAGCACCGCGACGATCATGACGGCGACCGGCTGGGAGAAGTCCAGCAGCTTCGTCACCTCGGGGTGGTTGAGGATCGCCGTGGGCCGGCGCAGGTCCTCCTGGAGCACCGCGGCCCGGTCGTTGCCGGCCAGGATCTCCTGGCTGTGCGCCACCGCGACCGGGTCGACGTCGACGTAGACCACCCGGCTCTCCGGGGCGACCCGCTGGGCGATCTCGTGCACGTTGCCCACGGTGGGGATGCCGGAGCCGATGTCGAGGAACTGGCGTACCCCCGACTCGGCCAGGAACTGCACCGCCCGGCGCAGGAACGCCCGGTTGGCCTGGGCCATCAGCGGGGCCTCCGGCACGGCGTCCACCATGGCCCGGGCGGCGGCCCGGTCGGCCGCGAAGTTGTGTGAGCCGCCGAGATAGTAGTCGTACATGCGGGCGACGCTGGGGCGCTCGATGTCGATCGTGTCGGGTGCCCAGTCCGGCCGCTGCATGTCTCCGCCCCTTTGTCTCGACAGCGCGCGGTCCTCGCCCGCGCGGGCCATCCGGGTATTCTGCCCGTCCGCTGACGCGGCGCAAAGACCACCGTCGTTACGCTACCGACCCCTCACCGTGTGGAGTGGGGGGCCGCCCGGAATGCCGGAGAGGCCCGGATCCGGCATGCGGACCCGGGCCTCTCCCGACGAGCTGGGCGAACGCCGTCAGAACTTCGGCGCGTCCGGGGCCTCCAGCAGGCCGAGCCGCAGCGCCGTCATCAGCGCCTGCGCCCGGTTGGCGGCGCCGAGCTTCTCGTAGAGCTTCGAGATGTGCGTCTTGGCCGTCGACTCGCTGACGAAGAGCTGCTTGGCGATGCCGGCGACGCTCATGCCGTCGGCGAGCAGCCGCAGCACCTGGCCCTCGCGGGGGGAGAGCTGCGGGCCGGACGGGGCCAGCCGGCGCTTCATCGCCTCGGCCAGGTCGGCGGCGGTGAACGCGCTGGGGGAGGAGGCGGCGTGCCGGGCGGCGGCCACCACCTCGTCGGCCGGGGCGGTCTTCGGCACGAACGCGCTCGCGCCCGCCTCCAGGGCGCCGAAGAGCTGGTCGTCGCCGGCGTACATGGTGAGCACGACGATGCCCATCGAGGCGCTGGACTTGCGCAGCGCCCGGGTGGCCTCCAGACCGCTGCCGTCGGGCAGCCGAAGGTCCATGATCACCACGTCCGGCTGGAGGGCACCGGCCTGGCGTACGCCCTCGGCGGCCGTGGCGGCCTCGCCCACGACCTCGAACTGCCGATCCCGCTCGAAGGCGTGCCGCAGTCCCTTCCGGATCAGGTCATGATCGTCGACAAGGAGAACCTTGGTACGGGTGGCCGGTGTCGGGCTAGTGGTCATCCTCGGGTTACTCCCCTTCTGCTGCTGCGCTGCCGCGCACCTTATCGCGCCGGGGCGAGGAGCCGAGTACCACCGCCACCGTCGTGCCGCTGGGTTGCCGCGGCCTGATCTCCAACCGGCCCCGGATACGTTCCGCCCTCTCCGCCATGATCGCAAGACCATAGTGCCCGTCCGGGCGCTGGTCACCGATGCCGTGACCGTCATCCGACACTTCGATCTGGGCGTACGGGGGGTCCACCGCACAGGTGACCCACAGATTGGCCGCCCCGGCGTGCTTGCGCGCGTTGGTCACCGCCTCCTGCGCGATGCGCAGCAACTCGGCCTCGGTGGCGGCGGGCAGCCGGGCGGTGGACTCGTCCAGCGACAGGTGCACCCGCAGCCCGCCGGACGCGCCGACGGTGCGGGCGTACTCGGCGATCGCGGCGGCCAGGCCGCCGTGCCGGTCCACCTCGCTGCGCAGCTCGAACAGGCTCAGCCGCAGCTCGGTGATCACCCGGGTGACCTCCTGCCGCAGCGTGCGCAGCGAGTCGGCGGTCTCCTCGGCGTCGTCGTGCACGGTGGCCAGGGCGTTGTCGATGCCGTAGCCGACCATCACCAGCTCCTGGGCGACCCCGTCGTGGATCTCCCGGGCCAGCCGCTGCCGCTCCTCGTTCGTGGCCAGCGAGCGCACCTCGTCGAAGAGCAGGGCGGCCTCCAGCCGCAGCGCCGCCGGGCCGGTCAGCGCGGTCACCCGGGACATCACCGCCGGCGGGTACGCGTGCGCGGTGTCCGCCTCGATGACCACCAGGCCGACCGTGCGGACCCCGGCGACCAGCGGCACGATCAGCGCCGAGACCTCGCCGGAGTGGCCGGACCGGGCCTGCGAGCGGGACGCGGTCTGCGGCTGCTGGCTGGCCCAGGCGTCGGCGATGGCCGAATCGGCGTCGAGCGTCGTCTCCCAGTCCACCCGGTCCACGCCGACCTGGGCGAGCACCACCAGCCGGCCGCCGCCGGAGGCGGAGAGCACCGCCCCCCGGTCGGTCTTCGCCACCACCCGCAGCTCCTCCAGCAGGTGCTCGGAGATGCCGCCGGGGTCCAGGGTCGCGCCGGGCAGCTGGCGGGCCACCGTGCGGAGCTGGGTCAGCAGCCGGGTGGCCTCGGCGTACGGCTGTGGCTTGCCCTCGCCGCGGACCCGCACCACGCGCTGGAACATGCCGGCGGTGTAGAGGCCGAGACCGGCCAGGATCAGCCACTGCGCGCAGACCGCGAGGTAGCCGAGCTGGCCGAGCTGCCGCCCGCCGCCGACCTCGGTGAACGCCGCGCTGACCAGCAGGGTGGCCGCCGTGACGGCGAGCAGCGCCGCCCCCTCGCGGAACCGGCGGCGCAACGCCGTCACGGTCACCGGCACCGCCAGGTACGGCAGCACCGCCGAGGCGCCCAGCCCGCCGGTCACCCCGGTCAGCCGGGTGTCGGCGGCCACCTGGCTGGCGGCCAGCCCGAGGATCACCACCTCGGCGAAGCGGCTGAGCAGCCCGAGCAGGCGATGCTGCGGGGCCAGCACGGCGGGCAGCCCGGCGGCGCCCAGCAGGGCGATCCACCAGAGCGCGGCGACGTCGCGGGTGGCGAACAGGGTCAGGGCGGCGACCAGCGCGAGGAGGACCAGGCGGGCCGCCGCCGCGAGCGGCTGGGTCTGCGGCTGGGTGGGTGTCGAGGCGGGCACGTGACGGATGGTAGTCAGCCTTGGTAGATATCGGCGATCTCCGCCGCGTACGTCTTGTGCACGACCTGCCGCTTGACCTTCAGCGACGGGGTCAGCTCGCCGGTGGCCTCGGTGAAGTCCTGCGGCAGGATCCGGAACACCTTGATCGCCTCGGCCTTGGAGACCGCCTGGTTGGCCTGGTCGATGGCGCCCTGGATCTCGCCGCGCAGCTCGCCGTCGTCGCGCAGGTCGGCCACGCTGGTCTGCTCCGGCCGGCCGTGCGCGGCCAGCCACTTCGGCAGCGCCTCCTCGTCGAGGGTGACCAGCGCCGCGATGAACGGCTGCCGGTCGCCGACCACCATGCACTGGCTGACCAGCGGGTGGGCCCGGACCTGGTCCTCCAGGACCGCCGGGGCGACGTTCTTGCCGCCCGCGGTCACGATGATCTCTTTCTTCCGGCCGGTGATGCTGAGGTAGCCGTCCTCGTCGAGCCGGCCCAGGTCGCCGGTGCGGAACCAGCCGTCCGGGGTGAGCGCTTCGGCGGTGGCCGCCTCGTTGTGCCAGTAGCCCCGGAAGACGATCTCGCCGGAGATCAGGATCTCGCCGTCGTCGGCGATCCGGACGGTCACGCCGGGCAGCGGTCGGCCGACGGTGCCGATCTTCGTGCCGGTGGGCAGGTTCGCGGCGGCGGCCGGGGCGGTCTCGGTGAGGCCGTAGCCCTCGCAGATGGTCACCCCGACGCCGCGGAAGAAGTGGCCGAGCCGGGCGCCGAGCGGGGCGCCGCCGGAGATGGCGTCCCGGCACCGGCCGCCCATGGCCGCCCGCAGCTTGCGGTAGACCAGCTTGTCGAAGACCGCGTGCTGGGCGCGCAGCGCCAGGCCCGGCCCGTCGGCGGTCTCCAGCGCCTCGCTGTACGCGATCGCGACCTTCTCCGCCCGGTCGAAGATCTTGCCCTTCCCCTCGGCCTCGGCCTTCTGCCGCGCGCCGTTGTAGACCTTCTCGAAGACCCGGGGCACGGAGAGCACGAAGGTGGGCTTGAACTCCTGGAGCTCGCCGACCAGGTTCTTGGTGTCCGAGCAGTGCGCCATGGTGGCCCGGGCCTGCACCACGCCGATCTGGATGAGCCGGGCGAAGGCGTGCGCGAGCGGCAGGAACAGCAGGGTCGAGGCGCCCTGGCGGAACAGGTTCGGCAGCACCGGCACGGCGTTGGCGATGTCGGCGTACATGTTGCGGTGGGTCACCACGCAGCCCTTGGGGCGGCCGGTGGTGCCGCTGGTGTAGATGATGGTGGCGATGTCGTCGGCCTTGACGGCGCTGCGGCGTACCTCGATCTCGGCCGGGTCGACCGACTCGCCGGCGGCCGCCAACTCGTCCACCGCGCCCAGCTCGATCTGCCACACCTCGCGCAGCTCGGGCAGCCGGTCGCGGACCCCGGCGACCAGGGTGGCGTGCTGGGTGCTCTCCACCACGGCGGCGACCGCCCCGGAGTCGCCGAGGATCCATGCCGCCTGCTCCGCGCTGGACGTCTCGTAGATCGGCACGGTGATCGCGCCGGCGGCCCAGATGGCGTAGTCGAACAGGGTCCACTCGTAGCGGGTGCGGCTCATCAGCGCGACCCGGTCGCCGGGGGAGACGCCGGCGGCGACCAGACCGCGCGCCACCGCCACCACCTCGTCGCGGAACTGCCGGCAGGTGACGTCCGTCCAGGCGCGGCCGTCGCCGCCGGTACGCCGGACGAACTGCACGGCGTCGGGGGCCACCTCGGCGTTGTCCCAGACCGGGTCGGTCAGGTTGGCCGCGTCCCCGACGGTGACGATCGGCGGAACGGAGAACTCGCGCACCTGCACTCCCTCGTGCTCGCACTGGCCGGGCCGGCCGTGGTCGGCTCTGTCGAAACCTACCCGCCCGCCGGGCGAGGTGAGGTGGGGAGGTTGCCCGCCCGGCTGATGGGACAGCCCCGCTCCGGGAGGCGCGCCGCGACGGGCGGGGGTGGAGCGCCGCGCGGCGGGCCGCTGCCGGGTAGCCTCCCCCCATGGCGGACTCCTCCACCCAGTCGATCATCGTCGGCGCGTCACCGGACCGGGTGGCGGCGGTCATCTGCGACTTCCCCCGCTACCCGGAGTGGGCCGACGCGGTGCGGCAGGCGGAGGTGATCGAGGAGTACGAGGACGGCTACGCCAGCCAGGTCCGGTTCACCATCGACGCCGGTGTGATGGCCGACGAGTACGTGCTGGCCTACGAGTACGCCGAGGACATCTCCCGGGTCGAGTGGCAGCTGGTGGCGCCCTCGAAGATGCAGAAGTCGCAGCGCGGCTCGTACGACCTGACCGGCAACCCGGACGGGACCACCACGGTGACCTACACCCTGGAGGTGGAGCTCTCCGTGGCCATGCTCGGGATGTTTCGCCGCAAGGCCGAGAAAATGATCATGGATGCGGCGTTGAAGCAGCTCAAGCGCCGGGTAGAAGCACCCGGTGCGGCCCACTGACCCGACCCGCGGTCGTCACGGTAGAGGAGCCGACCCATGGGCACCACTGATCCGGGTTCGGCCCGGGAAGAAGCCGAACGCCTCGTCGCCATGCTGCTGGCCGGCGCCCGGCTGGCCGCCGACGCGCCCGGGTCGGGCCCGTGGGGCCCGCTCGGTGGGATCCTGTCGGGTGTCCTCGGTCACACCCGGGACGGCGCCGGCTCCGACGACCGGGGCGCGGCGTCGGCCGAGCCGGCGGGCGGGGGCGCCGGTTTCGCCACCGGATCGCCCGAATGCTGCGTCTGCCCGGTCTGTCGCGGTATCGCGGCGTTGCGCGACCCGAATCCGGAATTCGCCGAGCGGCTCGCCACCGGGGCCGGCGATCTGGCCGCCGGGGTGGCCAGCCTGCTGCGCGCGTTCGCCCCGGCCGAGCCCGCCGCGCCGGCCGGCCCGGGAAGCGCCGGGCCGACCGCCGGAACCCCGACGGGGGACCACGTGTGGCGCGAGGCGACCCGTACCGGGCATGATTCTCAGCCGGCACCCGAGCAGGACGTGTGGTCCGCCGCGACCCGGGGGGAGGGCGCGGCCGACCCGGGTGCCGTCGACGGCTCCAGGTCATGGCGTGGCGTCAGCCGCGCCGAGCAGGAGTTGTCGGAGCCGTCCGCCGATGCCGCCGGGCCGGACGCGCCGGTGACGAGCCGGCCGCCCGCCGGCCGACCCGTGGTGCCCGCCTCGCGGGCGTCCGGCGAGGTGGCCGAGGACGCACCAGGCGACGGGGCCTGACCACCGGACATCCCGACGTCACACGGCCGGTTCGGCCGACGTCGGGCAGCACAGCAGAGGGGAGTGGCAGCGGTGACGCTGACCATCGGAGTCGACGTCGGTGGCACGAAGGTGGCCGGCGGTGTCGTGGACGACACCGGGACCGTTCTCGTGCAGACCCGACGGGACACCCCCGCCGATGACGTGGCCAAGACCCGCGACGTCATCATCGAGGTGGTCACCGAACTGGCCACCGGGCGGACCGTCGAGGGGGTCGGCATCGGCGCGGCCGGCTGGATCGACGCCACCCGCTCCACCGTCCTCTTCGCCCCCAACCTGGCCTGGCGGGACGAGCCGCTGCGCGAGTACGTCGGCAACGCCACCGGCCTGCCGGTGATCGTGGAGAACGACGCGAACGTGGCCGCCTGGGCGGAGTTCCGCCACGGCGCGGCCCGCAACGCCGACGACTCGATGGTCATGTTCACCATCGGCACCGGCGTCGGCGGCGGCATCGTGCTCGGCGGCCAGCTGGTCCGCGGCGCCAACGGCATCGCGGCCGAGCTGGGCCACATGCTCACCGTGCCGGACGGCCACCAGTGCGGCTGCGGCCGGCTGGGCTGCATCGAGCAGTACGCCAGCGGCAGCGCCCTGGTCCGGTTCGCCCGCGCCGCCGCGCGGCAGAGCCCGCAGCGGGCGACCGCGCTGCTGGACCTGGCCGGCGGGGAGGCCGAGGCGATCACCGGCCCGATGGTGACCGCGGCGGCCAAGGGTGGCGACCCGGTCTCCGCCGAGGCGTTCGCCCAGGTCGGCCGCTGGCTCGGCACCAGCCTGGCGGACATGGCCCAGATCCTCGACCCGCAGGTGCTGGTGGTCGGCGGCGGCGTGATTGACGCCGGCGACCTGCTGATGGGCCCGACCCGCCGGTCGTACACCCAGGCGCTCGCCCAGCGCAGCCGGCTGCCCGTGGCCGAGATCCTCCCGGCCGAGCTGGGCAACAGCGCCGGCGTGATCGGCGCCGCCGACCTCGCCCGGCGGATCTGAGGTGCCCGGGGAGGGCATACCGCTGCGGGTGGTGTCGTACAACATCCACAGCCAGCGGGACGACACGGCCGCGCTGGCCGAGGTGGTCCGGGAGGCCGCGCCGGACGTGGTGATCGTCCAGGAGGGGCCGCGCCGGTTCCGGTGGCGGCAGAAGACCGCCTCGCTGGCCGACTCGTTCGGTCTGGTGGTGGGCGCCGGCGGCCTGCCGTCCCTGGGCAACCTGCTGCTGACCAGCCTCCGGGTGCGGGTGCTCGCCACCCGCTGCCAGCGCTACCCGCTGACCCCCGGCCGGCACCTGCGCGGCGCCGCGTACGCCGAGTGCCTGGTGGGCGGCAGCCGGTTCCTGCTGGCCGGCTCCCACCTGTCCACCGACCCGGCGGAGCGGCCGGCGCAGGCCGCGGCGTTCAAGCGGGAGCTGGCCGCCGCGACGCTGCCGGTGGTCGCCGGGGCCGACCTCAACGAAGGGCCGGACGGGCCGGCCTGGCGGACCGTCGCGGAGGGACTCACCGACGCCGCGGTCGCCGCGGACCGGGCGGACCGCTGCACCTACTCCTGCGCCGACCCGCGCCGCCGGATCGACGCCCTGTTCGTGGACCCCCGGATCACCGTCGTCGACTACGACGTGGTGGACACCCCGCGGACCCGCCGGGCCAGCGACCACTTCCCGGTCCTGGTCGACCTGCGGCTACCCGCCGCCGGCTGAACCACCGGCCCGTCGGGCCCCGGCCGGGGCTGGACAACGGCGGGCATTCTCGGCAGGATTTCGCACCGACCCGGCACGCGTGCCGCACAAAGGAGATTTCGCGGTGTCCTCCTCCACCGACCTCGGCCGCCCCGAGCCGGATTCGACGGTCGCCCTGACCCGGGACGGCCGCCCGGTCTCCGACCGGGGCGACACCGTCTGCGTCATCGGCGCCGGGGCCAGCGGCCTCACCGCCGTGAAGAACCTCCGCGAGCACGGCTTCGGCGTCGACTGCTACGAGCGGGAGACCGGCGTCGGCGGGGCCTGGAACTGGCGGCACGACCGCAGCCCGGTGTACGCCAGCACCCACCTCATCTCGTCCCGCCCGTTCACCCAGTTCCCCGACTTCCCGATGCCGGACGACTGGCCGGACTACCCGCACCACGCCCAGCTGCTGTCCTACTTCGAGCGCTACGCCGACCACTTCGACCTGCGCCAGCACGTCTGGTTCGGCACCGAGGTGGTCCGGATCGAGCCGGTCGAGGGGGACCGCTGGGACGTCACCACCCGCAGCACCGGCGGGTACGGCGCGGAGCGCACCTCCCGGTACGCGGCCGTGGTGCTGGCCAACGGGCACAACTGGTCGCCGAAGCTGCCCCGGTACGAGGGGCTGGAGCAGTTCCGGGGCGAGGTCATGCACGCCTCGTCCTACAAGGACCCGGCCCAGCTGCGCGGCAAGCGGGTGCTGGTGGTCGGCGCGGGCAACACCGGCTGCGACATCGCGGTCGAGGCGGCGCAGCAGTCGTCCCGCTGCTGGCACTCCACCCGCCGGGGCTACTGGTACGCCCCGAAGTACGTCTTCGGCCGCCCCGCGGACCAGGTCAACGACACCCTGCTCGCGCTGCGGGTGCCGCTGCGGGTGCGGCAGTGGCTCTACCACTGGACGCTGCGGCTGACCGTCGGCGACCTGACCCGGTTCGGCCTGCCCAGCCCGGACCACCGGGTCTACGAGACCCACCCGATCGCCAACAGCCAGCTCGTCTACTACGTCGGCCACGGCGAGATCACCCCGGTGCCGGACATCGCCCGGTTCCACGACCGGACGGTGGAGCTGACCGACGGCCGGGAGATCGACCCCGAGCTGGTCGTCTTCGCCACCGGCTACCTGCCCCGCTTCGAGTTCCTCGAGGGGCGGGTGCTCGGTGACGACGAGGGCACCGGGCGACCCCGGCTGTGGCTGAACGCCTTCGCCGCCGGCCACCCCACCCTGGCCGTGGTCGGCCTGGTGCAGCCCGACTCGGGCATCTTCGCCATCTCGCACTGGCAGAGCGTGCTCTTCGCCCGGCTGCTCGCCCTGCGGACCACCCGGCCGGAGCGGGCCGCCGAGTTCGGCCGCAAGGTCACCGCCGGCCTCGGCGAGCGGTACTCGGGGAAGGTCAAGGAGAGCACCCGGCACTGGTTCGAGGTCGGGCACGCCGACTACCTGCGCGCGCTCCAGCGCGCCCTGTACGAGCTGGAGGGCAAGTGAGCGCCGATCGGGTCCGGGTCGTCCGGGCGTGGGAGTGGGCGCGGCCGGAGCGGCCGGCCCGCCGTGAGGTGCTGTCCGTGGTGCCCGAGCTGGACCAGGCGAAGCCGCCGCTGCTCTTCGTGCCCGGCTTCGGGCACGGGGCGTGGGCGTTCGCCGAGCACTGGCTCGCGCACGCCGCCGCCCGCGGCTTCCCCGCGTACGCGCTGAGCCTGCGCGGGCACGGCGGCAGCGAGCCGGCTCCGGACGCGACGCTGCCGGCGTACACCCATGACGTGGTCCAGGTGGCGGCGGGCCTGCCGCGGCGGGCGGTGCTGGTGGGACACGGTGCCGGCGCCCGGGTGGTCACGCACGCGCTGGCCCGCTACCCGGCCCGGGCGGCGGTGCTGGTGGCGCCGGTGCTCGGCGGCTGGGGGACGTTCGGCACGGCGCTGCGGCGCAACCCCGTCGGCACCCTGCCGGCGGTCTTCGGCGCCGGCCTGCGGCTGAACCGCCGGCAGCTGTTCAGCCGGGAGCTGCCCGACGGCGAGGCGCGCCGGCACGTCTCCCGGCTGGGCCGGGCCAGCCGGCGGGCGCAGTGGCAGCTGCTCACCGGTCGGCAGCCGGAGCCGGCGGTGGGCCGCCCGCCGGTGCTGGTGCTGGGCAGCCCGGACGACCGGGTGGTGCCGCCGGCGGCGCTGTCCCGCGCCGCCCGCCGCTACGCCTCGGCGCCGCTGCTCTTCCCCGGGATGGGCCACGACCTGATGCTCGACGCCCGCTGGCGGGAGCCGATCGACGCGATCCTCGACTGGCTGGACAAGGAGCCGGTGCCGGCGGGCGGGTGAGCGCCGACGTCAGTCGGCGCCGGGGTGCCGGCTGAGCAGGGACCGGCTCTCGTCCAGGGCGCTCAGGTAGGAGCGCGCCCAGGCGTGGATGTCGTTGCGGTGCAGCTGCTGGCGCATCGCCCGCATCCGGGCGGAGACGTCCTCGGGCCGGGCCCGCAGCGCCGCGAGCAGCGCCTGCTTGAGCCCCTCCAGGTCGTGGGGGTTGACCAGGTACGCCTGTTCCAGCTCGGCGGCGGCCCCGGCGAACTCGCTGAGCAGCAGCGCCCCGGTGTCGTCCACCCGGGCGGCCACGTACTCCTTGGCGACCAGGTTCATCCCGTCGCGCAGCGGGGTCACCGCCATCACGTCGGCGATCCGGTAGAGGGCGACCAGCTCGGCCCGGTCGAAGGGCTGGCTGAGGTAGTGGATCGCCGGCTCGCCGACCCGGCCGAACTCGCCGTTGATCCGGCCGACCTGGTGCTCCACCCGCTCCCTGAGGACCTGGTACTGGCCGACGCGGTCCCGGCTCGGCACCGCCACCTGGATCAGCACCGTGTCCCGGACCTTGACGTCCCCGCTGGCCAGCAGCTCCCGGTACGCCTTCAGCCGCTGCTCGATGCCCTTGGTGTAGTCCATCCGGTCGACGCTGAGCACGACCCGCTCCGGTTGGCCGAGGTCCTGGCGCAGCCGGCGGGCCCGTTCCGCCACCTCGGGCCGGGCGGCCAGCGCGGCCATCTCGGCGGTGTCGATGGAGACCGGGAAGGCGCCGATCCGGACCACCCGCTCGCCGACGCCGATCCGCCGGTCGGTGGCCGGCAGCCCGAGCACCTTCGTCACGAGCTGGGCGAAGTTGTGCGCGGCCTGGGCCCGCTGGAAGCCGATCAGGTCGGCGCCGAGCATCCCCCGCAGCAGCTCCGCCCGGCGGGGGAGCTGCATGAACAGCTCCGGCGGCGGGAACGGCACGTGCAGGAAGAAGCCGATCCGCAGGTCGGGGCGGAGCTGGCGGAGCAGCCCCGGCACCAGCTGGAGGTGGTAGTCCTGCACCCAGACCAGGGCGCCCGGCTCGGCCACCTCGGCGGCCGCCTCGGCGAACCGCTGGTTGACCCGCTGGTACGCCTCCCACCAGCGGCGGTGGTACTCGGGCTGCTCGACGGAGTCGTGGTAGAGCGGCCAGAGGGTGGAGTTGGCGAACCCCTCGTAGTGGTCGCGGAAGTCGTCGCCGCTCAGCGGCACGGTGTGCATCCGTACGCCGTCCACGGCGGGCAGGTGGGGTGCGGGACCGGTGCCGCCGGCCCAGCCGACCCAGGTGGCCGGGGTGTGCCGGAGCAGGGGGTGCAGGGCGCTCACCAGGCCGCCGGGCGTGCGGCGCCACTCGCAGGCGCCGTCCGGGGCCACACTGTCGTCGATGGGGAGCCGGTTGGCCACCACCACGAGGGGACTCTGTCGCATCTCGGGCGTTCCGATCAGCAGGGGGCCGACCACCGGAGCGTGGTACAACCCGGACAGTCGGCGCGGGACGTGACGGACAGCGGTATTCCTACTGACAGTAAGTTACACCTCTGTTACGCCACTGCGCCCGGCCCGCGGCCGTCCCGCGATCCGGGCGGCCGGGACGGCGCTTCAGACGACCGCGCCGTCGTCCGGGTCGTGCTCGTCGGAGTCGCCGGGGCGCAGCCGCCAGATCAGCATCACGAACCCGGCCAGGATGCCGGTGAAGCCGAGCAGCGTCACCACCGACGGGTCGATCTCCGGCATCATCGTGGGGGAGAGGAAGAGCACGAACCCGACCACGATGCAGAGCACGCCGATCACCGCGTACTTCGAGAAGCGCGGCAGCGGCGGCGGGGGCGGGGGCGTGTAGTGGTCCTCGTCGTCCGGCAGGTCGGCCCCGAAGGTGTCCAGCCCGTCCAGCAGCGACGGCTCGTCGGGCCGGCCGCGGCTCACCGAGACGCCGGAGACGTCCGCCGCATAGGGCAGGCGCCGCACGTCGGTGGCGGTCGGGCCGGTGGTCTCCTCCGCGCGGCTCCCGCTGCCCCCGGTCGGGCCGGCGGGGTCGACCGGGTCGTCGACGTCCTCCGCGGCGGGCCACGGGTGGCTCCCGGCGGACGGGGTGGTGTGGAAGCCGGCCACGATCTTGGCCCATTCGGCCTCGATGTCCGGCTCGTCGTCCCGGGCCGGCTCGCGGCCGCCCTCGTCGGCGAGCTGGGTGAGGTAGTCGCGGGCGGTGGTCAGGTGCGAGCGGTCGACGTAGAGCCGGTCGACCGGGCGGGACGGGACGGTGGTGGTGCGGGTCACCGGGTTCAGGTCGGCGGAGGGCTGGAGGTAGGCGGCGATCCCGCCGGCGGCCAGCACGTCGAGCAGGTGTTCGCCCACCCGCGGATCGACGTCACCCGCGACCGCGTACTCGGCCGCGTCGAGCCCGTTGTCCCGCCGTCCTCGGCGAGGCCCACCCGCTGACACCGGCACCCCCTTCGCCGCACCCGTCGGTGCGCCCCGACCCGGCGCCCCTTACGCCGTGCCCTGAATCGTGACACGTCGGGACCCGGTTCCGGGAGTGCGTTGTGGCGTGCCGCTCCCGGTTCGTAGGCTTCTCCCCGACAGTCCCGCTCGCCGATGGCGCCTCGGGCGCGGTCCGGGCGCGTCCCGGCGGCCCGATCCGGGCTCCCCGGCGGCCGTGGCGGTCACCGACCCCGCCCTGGAAGGACCCCGGTGCTGTACTGGCTGCTGAAGTACATCATCCTCGGCCCGGTGCTGAGGCTGATCTTCCGCCCGCAGGTCGAGGGGCTGGAGAACGTCCCGGAGACCGGCCCGGTCATCCTGGCCAGCAACCACCTCTCCTTCTCGGACTCGATCTTCACGCCGCTCATCGTCAAGCGAAAAGTCACATTCATCGCAAAGGCGGAGTACTTCAGCGGTAAGGGAATCAAGGGCTGGCTGACCAAGATGTTCTTCGTCGGCTCCGGCACCATCCCGGTCGACCGCTCCGGCGGCCGGGCCGCCCGGGCCGCCCTGGACACCCAGCTCAGGGTGCTGCGGGCCGGCGGGGTCGCCGGCATCTACCCGGAGGGCACCCGCTCGCCGGACGGCCGGCTCTACCGGGGCAAGACCGGCGTGGCCCGGCTCGCGCTGGAGAGCGGCGCCCTGGTCGTGCCGATGGCGATGCTCAACTCCGACGCCATCCAGCCGACCGGCCAGATCGTCCCGAACCTCGGCCGGGTGCGGATCCGCTTCGGCGCCCCGCTCGACTTCTCCCGCTACGCGGGCATGGCCGGCGACCGGTTCGTCGAGCGGGCCGTCACCGACGAGATCATGTACGAGCTGATGGAGCTCTCCGGCCGCGAGTACGTCGACATGTACGCGCAGAAGGCGAAGACCGCACCGAAGCAGCCCGTCCCGGCCTGACCCCCGGCGCGGGGTCGGCGGGTCAGCAGGCGACGGCGGGGCCGGTGTCGGGCACAGGGTGCCCGGCCAGCGCCAGCAGGCCCGGGGCGTCGTTGCGCTCGGCGAACGCGCGCACCTCGGCCAGCGGCCCGGCCGATGGTTCCCCGGCCAGGTCCAGCTCGGCCGCCGCCAGGGCGAGGGCCAGCATCCGGTCGGTCACGTCCGGGATCCGGCCGTAGATCTCCGCGCCGGCCAGGTGCAGCTCACCCGCGCGCCGGTGGTCGCCGTCCGCCGCCGCGAGGGCCCCGGTCACGGTCCGCAACGCCGCCTCCGACCAGGGCGTCCGGTGGGGGAGCCGATCCAGCATGGCGCGGACCCGCACCGCGGCGTCCCGGCCGGACAGCGCGGCGGCGTACGCCGCGGCGGCGATCCACTCGCCGCTGGCCAGCGCCGGCACCGCCGACCACGAGTCCGCCAGCTCGTCGACCAGTTCCCCGGCCTCCGCCGCCCGGCCCTGCAGCGCCCGGCAGAGCGCGGCCATGCCGAGCATGGTCCAGTGCGGCCGGTGGAACCCGCTGCGCCGGGCGCTGTCCAGCGCGGCGGCCACGTCGTCCCGGTGCCGGGGCGTCCCCAGGGTGGCGTCGTCGCGCTGGTGGGGGGCCGGCCGGGGTGCCGGCGGCACCGGGTGCCCGCGCAGCACCAGCAGGCACGAGCGCAGGCCGCGGACCTGCATGTCCCAGCCACCGGTCGGGGTGTCCACGAACGCGTCGGCGGCGGTGATCAACCGGGCGAACTCCCCGTCGAAGTACGCCCGCATCGCCTCCCCGGAGTAGCTGGTGGCCAGGGTCTGGCCGCTGCCCTTGGCCGCGGGCGCGGTGGACAGCAGCGCGTCCGAGCGCAGCCAGTCGCCCTCCTCGCGGACCGCGAACGCCAGGTTCTGCAGCGCCCGGGGCAGCGCGAGCAGCTGCAGGGACCGGCTCGACTCGACCAGCGCGTGCAGCTCGTCCAGGCCGGACCGGTCGCCCGCCTGGTAGCGCGCGGTGGCCGCGGTGATCCGGGCGTTGACGTTCACCTCGGCCAGGCCCAGCCGGGCGCCGATCCCGGCCGCCGTCTCCGCCGCGACCACCGCCGCGTCCCGCTCGTAGTTGAGCATGTGCAGCCGGCCCAGCTCGGCGTGCGCGTCCGCCTTCTGCGCGCTGTCCGGCAGCGGCTCGAAGAGCGCCACCGCCCGGTCCAGGCAGGCCACCGCCGCGCCGCGGTCGGCGCGCAGCCAGGCCGCCTGGCCGAGCAGGGTCCAGGCCCGGGCGGCGCAGGCGTCGTCGCCGTGCGCGAGCAGCCGGTCGGCGATCGCGTGCAGCTGCTCCGGCCCGCCGCCGGAGAGGAACCCGTTGCCGTCCCGGTAGAACGAGATCTCCGTGCTCAGCAGCTCCAGTTGCAGCCGGCCGACCGGGTCGCTGTCGTCGGCCAGGCCCAGCGCCCGGCCGGCGTGCGCGGCCGCCGCGTCCAGCCCGTGCAGGGCGTACGCCCGGCGGGCCGCCCGGTGCAGCGCGGCCCGCGCCGGAGCGGCGTACCGCTGGGTGTCCATGCCCAGCGTCCGGGCGATCTCGTGGGCCGCCCACCGGTGGTGCGCCAGCACCTCGGCCAGGTCGGTGTCCCGGCTCTGCGACAGCGTGTCCAGCCAGTCCGCCGTCCGCTCGTGCCGGGCCACCCGCTCGGTACGCGGCAGCCGCTGGTAGCAGACGTCCCGGACCAGCACGTGCCGGAACCGGTACTCCGGCTGCCCGGCCATCGTGGAGGCCGCCTGCTCGTGCACGAAGTCGCGCTGCTCCAGCCGGCGCAGGGCCCGCTCCACCGACTCGACCGGCTGGCCCAGCGCGGCGGCCACCGCGCCCGGCCAGAACTGCACGCCCACCACCGACGCGGCCAGCAGCACGCTCCGGTCCTTGGCGTCGAGCAGGTCGACCCGGTTGGCGATCACCGCGTGCACGCTCTCCGGCATCGGCAGGTCGAGGTGCTTCTCCAGCGACCAGCCGCGCCCCGACTGGCGCAGCGCGCCCTGCTCGATGAGCATCCGGACGTACTCGTGGGCGTAGAGCGGGTTGCCGCCGGCCACCTCCACCAGCGGGGTGAGCATCTCGGCGGGGAACGCGGCCTGGCCGAACATGTGCGCGTAGAGCGAGGCGATGCCGGTGTCCCGCAGCGGGGGCAGCGTGATCGTCACCGAGCCGGTGATCGTCCCCGCCCAGGTCGGGTCGCGGTCGACCAGTTCCGGCCGGGCGGTGCAGAGCAGCAGCAGCGGCACGTCGCGGGCGGCGGCGCCGAGCAGCTCGACGAAGCGCAGCATGGCGTCGTCGGCCCAGTGCAGGTCCTCGAAGACCAGCACGGTGGGGCGCCGGGCGGCGACCGCGAGCAGGAACCGCCGCCACGCCGACTCGGCCTCCTCGGCGGGCAGCGCGGCGCCGGTCAGCCCGACCAGCGGGCGCAGCGCGTCGACGATCCGGTCCCGCTCGGCCGGGCCGACCAGTTCGGTGACCGCGGAGGTGAGCCGCTGCGCCGCGGTGGACGCCGGGTCGGTGTCGAGGATGCCGGCCTCGGTCTTCACGATGTCGGCCAGCGCGGCGAAGGTGACGTTCTCCCCGAACGGCGGGCACCGCCCGGTACGCCAGGTCAGCGGCTCGTCGACCAGCCGCTCGGCGTGCCGGTGCAGCTCCCGGACCAGCCGGCTCTTGCCCAGGCCGGCCCGGCCGAACACGGTCACCACCTGCGGCAGCCGGTCCCGCAGCGACCGGTGCAGGGCGTTGACCAGCAGGCCCAGCTCGTGCTCCCGGTCGATCAGCGGGGTGGTGTCCGGCTCCCGGTCGGTGGGCTGCCGGCGTACCGGGGCCAGGGCGAGCCAGACCTCGGTGGGGGTGGAGCGCCCGCGCAGGGTGACCGGCGGCTGCTCCTCGTAGCGGATGGCGTCCTTGGTCAGCGCGTGGGTGGCGCCGCAGACCAGCACCCCGCCGGGCGGGGACACCGACTGCATCCGGGACGCGGTGTTGACCACGTCGCCGGCCACGATCGCCTGCCCCCCGTCCCGGGCGGCGGCCACGTCGACCAGCGCCTCGCCGGTCGCCACGCCCACCCGGAAGCGCAGCTCGTCGTGGCCGCTCGGGGCGAACCGGGTGAGCACCCGTTGCAGCTCCAGGCCGGCCCGTACGCAGCGCAGCGCGTCGGTCTCGGTGGCCACCGGGGCGCCGAAGAGCGCCATCACCGCGTCGCCGATGTACTTCTCGACCACCCCGCCGTACTGCCCGACCACCCGCCTGGCGGCGGAGAAGAAGCCGGTCTGCATGCCCCGGACCTGCTCCGGGTCGGCCCGCTCCACGTACGGGGTGAAGTCGATGAGGTCGACGAAGAGCACGCTGACCCGGCGGCGGTCCTCCTGCGGCGCCGCCACCGGCTGCCTGGCCCCGGAGCGGGGCGACCCGCACGAGGTGCAGAAGGCCACGTCGGCGGCGAGCGGGCGCAGGCAGTGCGGGCAGACCGCGCCCAGCTCCGCCCCGCAGCCACCGCAGAAGCGGTCGCCGTCGGCGGCGGTACGTCCACAACGGTCACACTGCGCGGAGATGACGCCCCTCCACTGGTGGGTCTTCCGGCCGGTCCCGGCCGGGCGCCGCCCCCCGCGGCGTCCAGGGTGAGTATCGCGGCTGCCGGGAGTGTCAGGTACCGGGCTGTTGGCTTGTGGACACTCGTCCGGGCAGTCAGCGGGTGGGTCCGCGGACTACATTCATGCCGCCGGACGACGACGACCGCGATCAAGGGGGACACATCATGGTGTACGTGAAGCTGGACAGCGACTGGACCGACGCCGACGGGATCGGGCACGTGGCGGGCGAGTCCGTCGACGTGGACGCGGCGACGCTGGCCGTGCTCCAGGCCGAGGGCATCGTCAGCGAGGGGTCCGGTGGGAGCAAGGACGGCACCGACTGGGCCGGCCCGACCGGCACCACCACCAACTGGGCGGGGCCGACCAGCACCACCCCGTGACCCCACGCGGCGGAGACCGACGACGCGGCCGTGGCGGAGGCGCCACGGCCGCGTCGCGCGTTCAGCGGTCGTTCATCCCGGCGCGGCGGCGCAGCGCCGCGACGTCGGTGACCACGATCCGGCGGCCCTCGGTCCGCAGCCAGCCCCGGCTGGCGAAGGAGCCGATCGCCTGGTTGACGCTCTGCCGGGAGCCGCCGGCCATCTCGGCGAGCTGGCTCTGGTTGAGCTCGATCGTGATCATCGGGGCCTGGCTCTCGCCGGCCAGCCGGACCAGCGTCTTGGCCACCCGGCCGGGCAGGTCGAGGAAGACGTGGTCGGCGTTCTGCTCGGTCAGCCGCCGGATCAGCCCGCCGAGCGAGCGCATCACCGCGTCGAGGATGCGCGGGTTGGAGTGCACCAGCTCCATGAAGGCCGGGCGGGACAGCGCCAGTGCGGTGCAGTCCTCGATCGCCTCGGCGGACGCCGACCGGGTCGAGGCGTCCAGCAGGGAGACCTCGCCCAGCACGTCCGGCGGCCGGATCACCGACAGCACGGCCCGCTCGCCGGTCGGCGCGGTGCGGAACACGGCCACCGCGCCGCGACGCAGCACGATCAGCGACTCGCCGGGGTCGTTCTCCACAAAGAGCAGCTGACCCTTGCGGTACGTACGCGGCACGGCCGCGGCGATGACCCGCTGCCGCACCTCCGGCTCCAGCCCGGCGAACATGTCCACGCCCGTGAGCGCGTCACCCGGCTCCGGCAGGCGAACCTCCACGGCCCAACCCCTCCCCGGTCAAGGACCACAACTCGCACCCCGGGTGAACCTGTCATCCCCGGTACGAGGCATCAGAACCGGTTCGGCGTCCGGTAGCGGTACACATCAGATCATGACGCTCCGGTCGCTTGCTGTACACCCCTGGAGCTACTCAAGTGACCGGCCTGAGCAGTGCTGCGCGCGGCGGTGACCTCGACGGACGCCCCCCCCCGGCGGCGGCCGGCGGCCGTGGGCGAGGATGGCGGGGATGGTCTACCGCTATTTCTACGACTGCGAGTTCATCGAGGACGGCCGGATCGTCGACCTCGTGTCGATCGGCGTCGTCGACGAGTACGGCCGCGAGTTCTACGCGGTCTCCACCGAGTTCGACGACTCCCGGGCCGTGCCCTGGGTGCGCCGCAACGTGCTGGACAAGCTCCCCTCGCCGGCCGATCGGGCCTGGCGGTCCCGGGAGCGGATCCGGGACGACCTCTACGAGTTCCTGATGGAGCCGGTGCGGGACCGGCCGGGCGAGCAGTTGGAGCTCTGGGCCTGGTACGCGGCGTACGACCACGTGGTGCTGGCCCAGCTGTGGGGGGCGATGCCGGCCCTGCCCCGGGAGATCCCCCGGTTCACCAAGGAGCTGCGCCAGCTCTGGGACGACCGGGGCCGACCGCGGCTGCCGGACGCCGAGGCGGACCGGCATGACGCCCTGGTCGACGCCCGGCACAACCTGGCCCGTTGGCGGGCAATGACCGGTCGATGACCCCCCGGTAGGTTTTGCCGGTTCTGTCCCGGGCATCGGTCTGGCATCGGAGCCGAGCCGAGGAGTGCCCTCATGAGCCACGAGCCCATCCCCACCGCGGACGGCCGCCGCCGGGTCACCGAGCTGATCCGGGACGCCCGCGCCTGCCTGCTGACCACCACCGCCGTGGACGGGCGGCTGGTCAGCCGGCCGATGGTGCTGCCGGCGGCGGAGTTCGACGGCGACCTCTGGTTCTTCGCCTACGCGGACTCCGCGAAGATCCGGCAGATCCGGGTGAACCCGCAGGTCAACGTGGGCCTCTTCGACCAGCGCCAACACGCCTGGGTGTCGATGGCCGGGACCGCGCAGGAGGGCTGGGAACGGGGGCGCGCCGAGCGGCTGTGGCACCCGCAGCTCGAGACCTGGTTCCCGGACGGGCCGGACACCCCAGGGCTCACCCTGCTCAAGGTCCACGCCGGCCCGGCCGAGTACTGGGCGGCCGGGGAGAACCACCAGGTCAGCTACTGACCGGTAGCCCCGTCCGCCCGGCGGGGAGCGGCCGGGTCGCGGTGTCGGCGCACAGCTCCGCCGACTACAGTGCGCACTGACGGCCCGCCCCGGGCCGGCAACGGCGCCGATGGTCTGATCTGACACATATCCTGGGGCTTATCCGGGCTTCACCTGATGCTCCAGGAGGATGAGCAGATCATGCGTATCGGCGTGCTCACCGGCGGCGGCGACTGCCCTGGTCTCAATGCGGTGATTCGGGCGGTGGTCCGCAAGGGCGTCGCCACCTACGGTCACGAGTTCGTGGGCTTCCGGGACGGCTGGAAGGGCCCGCTGGAGGGCCTGTCCAAGCCGCTGGGCATCGCGGAGGTCCGCGGCATCCTGCCGCGCGGCGGCACCATCCTCGGCTCGTCCCGGACCAACCCGTTCAAGATCGAGAACGGCGTCGAGCGGATCAAGGACAACCTGGCCGCGCAGGGCGTGGACGCGCTGATCGCGATCGGCGGCGAGGACACCCTCGGCGTCGCCACCAAGCTGCACGAGCTGGGCGTCCACGTGATCGGCGTGCCGAAGACCATCGACAACGACCTCGGCGCCACCGACTACACCTTCGGCTTCGACACCGCGGTCAACATCGCCATGGAGGCGATCGACCGGCTGCACACCACCGCGGAGAGCCACCACCGCACCCTGGTCGTCGAGGTGATGGGCCGGCACGCCGGCTGGATCGCCCTGCACGCCGGCCTCGCCGGCGGCGCCAATGTGATCCTGCTGCCCGAGCGGCAGTTCGACGTCGAGCAGGTGGCCGGCTACGTCGAGAAGCGCTTCCAGCACCAGTACGCCCCGATCGTCGTGGTCGCCGAGGGCGCCACCCCGCTCGAGGGCCAGATGGTCCTGCACAACCAGGAGCTCGACGCGTTCGGCCACGTCCGCCTCGGCGGCATCGGCCAGTGGCTCGCCGAGCAGCTGGAGGCGAAGACCGGCAAGGAGGCCCGCACCGTGGTGCTCGGCCACATCCAGCGCGGCGGCACCCCGACCGCCTTCGACCGGGTGCTCGCCACCCGGCTCGGCCTGCACGCGATCGACGCGGCCAATGAGGGCGACTGGGGCAAGATGGTCGCGATGCAGAGCACGGACATCGTCCGCGTTCCGCTCGCCGAGGCCACCCGGGAGCTGAAGACCGTGCCGCTGGAGCGGTACGCCGAGGCCGAGGTCTTCTTCGGCAGCTGATCGACGGCCGGTGGCGCGGCGGACCCGGACGGTCCGCCGCGCCCCGCCGCGAGGCGAGAGGGGTACGGCGTCATGGCACCCGAGGTGCACACGGTCGCGGTGATCGGCGCGGGCAAGATCGGCGAGCTGATGCTCTCCGGGCTGCTCCGCAGCGGCTGGCCGGTGGAGCGGCTGATCGCCACCGCCCGGCGACCCGCCCGCGCCCAGGAGCTGACCGCCCGGTACGGCGTACGGGTGGTGGACAACCTGGTCGCGGTGGACGAGGCGGAGGTGCTCGCCATCTCGGTCAAGCCGCAGGACGCGGCGGCGCTGCTGGACGAGATCGGCCCCAAGGTGCCGGCCGACAAGCTGGTCATCTCCCTCTGCGCCGGCCTGCCCACCAGCTTCTTCAACCGGCGGCTGCCCGACGGCACCCCGGTGGTCCGGGTGATGACCAACACCCCGGCGCTGGTCGACGAGGCGATGAGCGCCATCTCGGCCGGTGCCCACGCCACCGGCGCGCACCTGGCCCTGGCCGAGGAGATGTTCAAGCCGCTCGGCGCCACCCTCCGGGTGCCCGAGTCCCAGCAGGACGCGGTGACCGCCCTCTCCGGCTCCGGCCCCGCCTACTTCTACCTGCTGGTCGAGGCCATGATCGACGCCGGCATCCTGCTCGGCCTGCCCCGGCAGGTGGCGCACGACCTGATCGTGCAGACCGCGATCGGTTCCGCGGTGATGCTGCGCGACTCCGGCGAGCACCCGGTCAAGCTCCGCGAGGCGGTCACCTCGCCGGCCGGCACCACCATCAACGCCATCCGCGAGCTGGAGAACCACGGCGTACGCGCGGCCATGCTGGCGGCGCTGGAGGCCGCCCGGGACCGGGCCCGCGAGCTGGCCGCCCAGGCCGACTGAGGCGCTCGGTCGGCGGGGCGGCGCGGCGTCCACCGCCGTGCCCCATACTGGCGCGGTGTTCACTCTCGCCCAGGCGCGACACCTGGTGGCCACCCTGCGCCCGCGCGTCGACGAGCTGATCCGGCTCCGCGCCGACCTGGCCGAGCTCCGGGCCGACCTGGCCGACCACGGGGTCAGCGCGCTCGGCGGCCGGGCCGAGGTGAAGGCGCTCGAGGCGCGGCTGCACGCGGTGCTGGAGGATCTGTACCAGCACGACATCCAGGTCAAGGGCATCGCCCCGGTGCTGCTGGACTTCCCCGGCGAGCGGGACGGGCGCGCGGTGCTCTGGTGCTGGCTGGAGGGGGACGACGACGTGCGCTGGTACCACCGCGCGGAGTGTGGGTTCGCCGGCCGTCGCCCGGTCTGACCGCCGTCGGTCGGCGGGTGGCGGCAGGCGGTGTCGCTTCAAGCATGGTTCACCACGGGGCCGGAGTCGCTGCTCAGGCTGCCCGGCTTGCCTGCGGGTAGGGTCAGCACGTGGCTGATCCAGGCCAGTAGCAGCCCGAGGACCAGGCCGGTGAAGGCTATCGAGAGATCGGTGTCGGCGGCGTTGATCGGTGGATTGTCGGCCAGGGAGGTCATCGCCCGGCCCACCGCCGATCCTGCGATGTAGAGAATGATCATTGCCGGAAGCAGCACCACGCCGCAGGCGATCCCGACGGGGAGCAGCCGGATCAGGGGGACGTCCCGGGCTGCGGCCACGGCGAGCGTTGCGGCGACCGGCATGCCGATCAGGCCGACCGCCAGAAGCGGCCCGTTGCCGGCGGCAAGCCAGGCGGCCAGCGCGGCCACCATGACGAAGGCGCCCACCCGGCGGATGCGGACAGCGGTGAGCTGAACCGCGATGAGCCCGATCGCGGTAGCGACGAACATCGCTACCAATCCTGCTTTGAGCATCGAGAGCGCGTTTTCGACCTGGACCTGGGCCGGGTTCGTGACCGGCTCGTCCCAGGGGGTCGTGACCACCATCGTGGCGGCCGCGAGTACCACGGCGACGGCAGCGGACAGATGCCGGGCGAGCGGAGGTCCGCCTTGACCCGCCGAAACCCGGGCAGCGACGACGGCGGTTGTCGAGAACATGGCGATACCACCGACTGCGAGCCAGGTTGCGGTAGCGCCGCCGGCCACGTCGATCCGGTCCAGCCAGATGTCCGCGCCGAGCCAGCCGATCATCGCCATCGCGCCTGCGACGACGCCGCGAACGTTGGCTCGGCAGATCAGGATCAGTCCGCCCAGGGCCAGCAAGAGCGCCAACTGGCGGATGTCCCGAGGCCAGTAGGTGTTGTTGCTGCCTACCTCCGGAAACGTCTGCCCGGTGCTGCTGTCGGTCCAGAAGCCATCGGGCTGCATGCGCGGCTGATAGATCGCCGTGGCCAGCGCCCAGATCACCACCCCGGTGGCACCCGACAGCGCACCCACGATGGTCGGCCAGCTTTTCTGCATGTCGCATCTTCTCGCTCGCTCGCCCGCCGCGCTAGGGAAGTATCAGCCGCAGGGCGTGGCCTATCGAGAGGCTTGTCGCAGATCAGGCTGGGGCCGCAGGCGGTGGAGAGGGACGACGAGCCGTCCCGGCAGTCCGACCCGGTTGCGGTCGGCGGGGTACAGCTCGCGGGAGCGGTCGGCGCGGAAGGTCGCCAGGGTCGGGACGGAGAAGCGAGCTCACCACCAGGGCTAGCAGGGCGGCCGGGATGACCGCACTTCGTCGCACCGCTGCTACCTCCTTGACCGGCGTCGCCAGCGGAGGGAGGCGAGGATCGCGGCCACCAGGACGGCGACCGCGATTAGCGCAATCCACAACCCCTTGCTGACCGTCGTATTGGCGCTTGCGGCTGGGCCGTGGGTGAGTGTCGGTGCGGCCGAGCTGGGGGCGGGAGCTGCGCTGCTCGGGGTCGGTGAAGCGCCGGTCGGTACGGCGGCGGCTGGTTGGAGTTTCAGGACCGGGGCGGGATTGGCGGGCTCAGGCTGACCGGCCTGGGGGATCTCAATCCACCGGACCACGTTGCCGTCGCTGTAGGTTTCCAGGGTCTTGAACGGCAGTTCGGTCGCGTTCGACGGCAACTGCGCGACCGTGATGGCCCACACGGCGTCCTGCCCGACCTTCAGCGCCGGCCCGGCCACGGTGAACCCGTCCGGGTTGGCGGACAGCTTCCACCCATTGGGTGCCTTCGCCAGTCGCACGTCCTGCGGGCTGATCCCGGACGGGAGGACGACCCGCTCGGACCTGATGCCGGCGCGGGGGGACTCCGCCTCGCCATTGAATGTGACCGTCACGTCACGCGCCCCGGCCTGGGGGTGGTCGGCCTCGACCTCGACATGGGCCATGGCGGGTGCGCCGAGCAAGACAGCGGCGGCGACACCAGCCACCGCGGCCAACGAGACACGAAGCAGACGAGATCGCCCAGCGATATCCACACCGACTCCTCACGGGACATAAGGCGACCTGGGGGCCGCAGCGGTGAGAGCAACAGCAGCTATCGGTGAGTCGCTCCCGGCGGGCAACTAGTTCCAGCCTCCCGCTTCCCGATTTCCCCAGTCTGCCCGGTGTTGCCCGTAATCACCCCTTCGAGGAGCCCGGGAACCATGCGCGCCCGGCGGACGACTAGCAGAAGGTGCCGGATGCGCCGGCCCCTGGATCGAGAAGATGAGGACGCCCTGAGATGAACCGGTCCCTGCTCGCGCGAGCGGCCACCATCGCCGCTGCTGTCGCCGCCATCACCGTCGGGGTTGCTGGCCCGGCGTCAGCACACGTCACGGTCAATCCGAAGGAGGCGACGCAGGGCGGCTACACCAAGGTCACCTTCCGGGTGCCGAACGAGAAGGACGACGCCAGCACCACCAAGATCGAGGTGAACCTTCCCGTCAGCTCGCCCATCGGGTCGGTGTCGCTCAAGCCGATGACCGGGTGGACCGCGAAGACCGAGACGTCGAAGCTCGCCACGCCGATCAAGGTCCACGACTCGGAGCTGACCGAGGCGGTCACGAAGATCACCTGGACCGCTGACGCCAACTCCGCGATCAAGCCGGGCCAGTTCCAGGAGTTCGACGTCTCCCTCGGCCCGCTGCCGGAAACCGACCGGCTCGTGTTCAAGGCCCTGCAGACCTACTCCGACGGTGACGTGGTGCGGTGGATCGAGGAGCCGAGCGGCGGCGCTGAGCCTGAACACCCGGCCCCCGTGCTGAAGCTGACGAAGAAGGGCGAGGCCACGGCCGCCGCCGCCCCGGTCGCCGTCACCAACACCAGCAACGACAGCGACCAGGACAGCAACAACGGCACCGCCTACGGCATCGTCGGCATCCTGCTCGGCCTCGCTGGCCTCGTCGCCGGCCTGCTGGCCTACCGCCGCGCCGCACAGGCTCGCTGACGAGCAGGGAGCCCGGCCGTCGCCAGGCTGTCAGAGGGCGAACAATGCCCACCAACGACGGCTACTGGCGGCGGCCTTTGCCTAGGCGCTGTGCAGTGACCACCCACGGCCCGGTCATGCCAATCTGGACCTGCGGAGGCTGCGACCTGCCCTGGCCCTGCCCACCCGGAAGCGCGAGCTGCGGGCGGAGTACGCGGACACGCCAGCAGGCCGGTTGACCTCGTATCAAGCCAGATCCGACCCGCTCGCCGAGAAGTGACACCGAAGGGTTTGACCGCCGGGGAGGCGGCCGGTGGGCCACCTCCCCGGCGTGCGGGAATCGTCAGCTGTCGGCGTAGCGACGGGCGGCGGCCAGGGCGGCGCGCAGCTTCGCCGCGTCGACCGGGGCCGGCCGCTCCCAGTCGTTCGCGGGGTCGGCCGAGTAGAGCGCGGCGTACGCGGCGGTGTCGCGCTGGAACCGCCACCCCTCGGCCAGCGGGCCGACGTCGACCGCGTCGTAGCCGACCGAGTCGAGGAACGCGGTGACGGTGAGCTTGGCGTCCGCGTCGTCGCCGGCGATCGGCAGGGCGGAGCGGTCCGCCGCGCCGGCCGGTCGGGCCAGGGCGAGCAGGTGCTTGAAGTAGATGTTGTTGAAGCCCTTGACCACCCGCGACTGCGACAGGTGCCGCTGGAGCAGCTCGCTGGTGGTGGTCGATTCGTCGTCCAGCTCCGGGAAGCGGCCGTCCCGCTCCGGGTAGTAGTTGCCGGTGTCGATGACCACCTTGCCGGCGAGGGCGCCGGACGGCACGTCCCGGTAGGCGCGCAGCGGAATGGTCACCACGACCAGGCCACCCGCCGCTGCCGCGTCCGCCGCGGTGCCGGCGCGGGCCTGCGGGCCGAGCTCGTCGACCAGTTCCTTGAGGGTTTCCGGACCGCGCGAGTTGCTGAGTACCACGTCGTGGCCGGCGGCCACCGCCAGCCGGGCCAGGGTGCCGCCGATGTTGCCACTGCCGATCAGTCCCACAGTCGTCATGTCCGTTGCCAACCGGCCGGCGGCCAGCGGCATTCCCGACCATGTCGGTCGGTTATTCGAACGGCCGTCGCCGATCCGCCACGGCGCCCGGGTTGCGGCGGAAACCTTCACGGCGGCGTCATCGCCTGGCAATGATTTGTATGTATAAGGGTCTATCGGCACGGGCTGCGAATAAGTGATCTTCCGTGGCCGTCCGATCTATTGATATCTATCTCCCACCACCACTTCCCACCCCCAGGAGTGCGACGTGCGGAGATCCCGTCTTGCCACCCTCGTCCTGATGCTGGCCTCGTCCCTCGGCGTCACGTTGACGCTGGCCGCCCCCGCCCAGGCCGCCGCCACCGACCGGTACGTCGCACTCGGCGACTCGTACGCCTCGGGCGTCGGCGCCGACAGCTACACCTCGGAGAGCGGGTCCTGCATGCGCAGCACCAACGCGTACCCCGCCCTCTACAACGCCAACATCCAGCCGGCCTCGTACCGCTCGGTGGCCTGCTCCGGCGCGACGACGGCCAGCGTCATCGACAGCCAGCTCGCCGCGCTGTCGTCGACCACCACCCTGGTCAGCGTCACCGTCGGCGGCAACGACGTCGGCTTCGCCAACATCATGACCACCTGCGTGCTCCAGAGTGAGAGCCAGTGCGTGGCCGCCGTGCAGGCCGCCGAGGACAAGGCCCGCACCGAGCTGCCCGCCAAGCTCGCCAACGTCTACAACGGCATCAGGAGCCGCGCCCCGTCGGCGCGGGTGGTGGTCGTCGGCTACCCGGTCTTCTACCAGCTCGGCACCATCTGCGTCGGGCTCAGCGCGACCTCCCGGGCGAAGATCAACGAGGGCATCAACCTGGTCGACGACATCACCCGCACGGCGGCCACCTCGGCCGGCTTCACGTTCGCCGACGTCCGGTCGATCTTCGTCGGCCACCAGCTCTGCAGCTACGGGGAGAAGTGGCTGCACGCGTTGAACTACCTGAACCTCACCATCTCGTACCACCCGACCGCGGCCGGGCAGTCCGGCGGCTACTACCCGGTCTTCCGGTCCGCCGCGGGCTGACCCGGGCGCGTCCCTCCGCTCCACCCCGCCAGCCGGGGCGGAGCGGAGGGATCCGGTCAGTAGAGCAGGTAGGGGCGCCGCCGCTGCTCAAAGGCCGCCAGCTCGTCGGCCCAGCTGCCGACCACCTCGTCCACGTCGGCTCCCGCGTCGATCATCGTGCGCAGCCGGGGCGAGCCGGTCAGCTTGTCCACCCAGTACGGCCGGGCGGTGTCCCACGAGTCCGCCCGCCACGCGAACGCCGGGTACCGGCGTGCCTCCACCAGCATCGCCACCGCGGTGCGGATGGGGTCGTAGGCGGCCCGGTTGACGACCTTCACCTCGACGCCGGCGCAGAGCTTGTTCAGCAGCGCCGGCTTCTGCCCCGCCGAGGTCGGGGTGAAGTACGCCTCGCGGAACTCGACGCCCGGCAGGTTCCGCGCGTTGAGTCGGTCTCCCCAGTGGTGGTCGAAGTCGCCGGCGAGGCCGCCGATCAGCTCGAACGGCCGGCAGGTGCCCCGCCCTTCGGTGATCGAGGCGACTCCCTCGAAGAGGCAGGTGCCGGGGTAGACCAGCGCGGTGTCGGTGGTGGGCATGTTGGGGCTGGGCATCACCCAGGGCAGGTCGGTGTCGGCGGCGAGCAGCCCACGCTTCCAGTTCCGGCACCGCACCACGTCCAGCTCGACCGGCCGTCCGGCGTCCGCGGGCAGGAACTCCGCGTTGAAGAGCCGGGCCAGTTCGCCGACGGTCATGCCGTGCTGCTGGACGATCTCCTTCAGCCCCACCCCCGACGTGTAGGCCGGCGTCATCATCGGCCCGTACGCCCGTCCGCCCACCGGGTTGGGCCGGTCGAGGACGACGTACCGCTTGCCGACCCGGGCCGCCGCGACCATCGAGGTGTACATCGTCCAGATGTAGGTGTAGAAGCGGGCGCCGACGTCCTGGATGTCGAAGACGACCGTGTCCACGTCGGCCTCCGTGAACAGGCTTTCCCACCGGGCCTGGCTGGCGCCGTACGCGTCGTAGACGGTGATGCCGGTCCGGGCGTCCGTCCCGGTGCCCTCGCTGCCGCCGGCCTGGGCGGACCCGCGGAATCCGTGCTCGGGGCCGAACGCCGCGACGACCTGCACGCTGCCGGTGCCGTGCATCAGGTCGACCAGGTGGCGGTAGGCCGAATCGACGCCGGTGGGGTTGGACACCACCCCCACCCGCTGGCCGGCGAGTGCGGTGAACCCGGAATCGACCAGCACGTCCAAGCCGGTCGCCACGCGCCGGATGCCGGGCACGGCGTGCCCCGTGCCCGGGGCCGCCGCGGCGACCGCGCCCGCCGCGACCGCGCCGGAGCTGGTCAGGAACCTTCTGCGCTGCATGGAGACCTCCCCTGTCCGAGCCATTGAAACTTAGCTACAGCTCGATGCGCGGTCAAGGAAGGTTCCCTACATCTCCCGCCGGTCGGGGTCAGCCGAGCGGCAGCACCTCCTCGATCGCGGCGCGCAGCTCGGGGGAGTCCGGGGTCACCTGCGGGGCGAACCGGGCCGCCACCGTGCCGTCCGGCGCGACCAGGAACTTCTCGAAGTTCCACCGGATGTCCCCGGTGTGGCCCTCGGCGTCCGGGGTGGACACCAGCGCGGCGTAGAGCGGGTGCCGGTCGGGGCCGTTGACGTCGACCTTCTCGGTCAGGGGAAAGGTCAGGCCGTAGTTGACCTGGCAGAACTCCTCGATCTCGGCGGCCGTGCCCGGCTCCTGGCCGGCGAACTGGTTGCACGGCACGCCGAGCACGGTCAGGCCCCGGTCGGCGTACTGGTCGGCGAGGGCTTGGAGGCCGGCGTACTGCGGGGTGAGCCCGCACTTCGAGGCCACGTTGACCACCAGCAGGGCGCGGCCCCGGTACCGCGCGAGATCCGCCGGGCCGCCGCCGAGGGCGTCGATCGATACGTCGAAAACGGTCATGTGCCGAGGCTACGCGCCCGCCGGGACGCGCCGGCAGGCGCTCAACAGATCGATGCATCTACATCTTGACGAAGTGATGAAGGGGTGAGTACGGTCTCGGAAATCAATAAGGAAAGTTTCCTAACTGTTTGGGGAGACGCCGTATGAAGAGATCGCTCCGCCGGGCCCTCTGGGCCACCGGCGCCGTGGTCGCGCTGGTGGCCGCGGCGATGCCTCTGGCGACCGCCTCCGCGGCCGGCAGCGTGACCGCCACCTTCACGAAGGTGCAGGACTGGGGGACCGGCCACGAGGGCAAGGTCACCGTCACCAACGGCACCAGCGCCAGTGTGGACACCTGGCGCATCGAGTTCGACCTGCCCGCCGGCACCACCATCAGCAGCTTCTGGGACGCGGACGTCACCAGCAGTGGCAACCACTACGTCGCGGTCAAGAAGAGCTGGGCCGGTCCGCTCGCCCCCGGCGCCAGCTTCAGCTGGGGCTACAACGGCACCGGGGCGTACCAGGCGCCGCTGACCTGCACCGTCAACGGTGCGTCCTGCTCCGGCGGTGGCACCCCGCCGCCCACGACCACGACCACGCCGCCGACCACGACCCCGCCCACCACCACGCCGCCGACGACCACCCCGCCCACCACGACCCCGCCCACCGGCGGCAAGAAGGTCGTCGGCTACTTCGCCGAGTGGGGCGTCTACGCCCGCAACTACCACGTCAAGAACATCCACACCAGCGGGTCCGCGGCCAAGCTCACCCACATCCTGTACGCGTTCGGCAACACCAGCGGCGGCCGGTGCAGCATCGGCGACAGCTACGCCGACTACGACAAGGCGTACACCGCGGCGGACAGCGTGGACGGCGTCGCCGACACCTGGGACCAGCCGCTGCGCGGCAGCTTCAACCAGCTCCGCAAGCTGAAGAAGATGTACCCGAACCTGAAGGTGCTCTGGTCCTTCGGCGGCTGGACCTGGTCGGCCGGCTTCACCCAGGCTGCGCAGAACCCGGCCGCGTTCGCCGACTCCTGCTACGCCCTGGTCAAGGACCCGCGCTGGGCGGACGTCTTCGACGGCATCGACATCGACTGGGAATACCCGAACGCCTGCGGTCTCCAGTGCGACAGCAGCGGCCCGAACGCCTTCAAGAACGTGATCAGCGCGCTGCGGAGCAGGTTCGGCTCCAGCTTCCTGGTCACCGCGGCGATCACCGCCGACGGCAGCAACGGCGGCAAGATCGATGCGACCGACTACGCCGGCGCGGCGTCGAACCTCAACTGGCTGATGCCGATGACGTACGACTACTTCGGCGCCTTCAACGCCCAGGGGCCGACCGCCCCGCACTCGCCGCTCTACTCGTACACCGGCATCCCGCAGCAGGGCTTCTGGTCCGACGCGGCGATCCAGAAGCTCAAGTCCAAGGGCATCCCCGCCGACAAGCTGCTGCTCGGCATCGGCTTCTACGGCCGGGGCTGGACCGGGGTCACCCAGACGGCGCCCGGCGGCACCGCCACCGGCCCGGCGCCGGGCACCTACGAGCAGGGCATCGAGGACTACAAGGTGCTCAAGAACAGCTGCCCGGCCACCGGCACCGTGGGCGGCACGGCGTACGCGAAGTGCGGCTCGAACTGGTGGGGCTACGACACCCCGGCCACCATCGGCGGCAAGATGACCTACGCGAAGAACCAGGGCCTCGGTGGCGCGTTCTTCTGGGAGCTCTCCGGTGACACCAGCAACGGCGAGCTGATCGGCGCCATCAAGGGCGGACTCGGCTGAGCCGAGCGCCGACGCACCACCCACCCGGCGGGGAGGGGCCGCACCGGCCCCTCCCCGCCCGCGTGACCGCGTGCCGCCTGGCCGGGTGGGGCGGTCGGGGTGAGGATGGGTGGGCGCGTGACCGGGTCGATGTGACAGACTCGCCGTCCGGCACGTCTCGATGCCGGACGCCGATGGGAGGGATCGATGGGCCAGCAGCACCGGGGAGCGGTGACCGGTTTCGCCCTGCTCGCCCTCCTGCCGATCGCGCTGACCGGCTGCGGCTTCGGCGCCAAGGACGACGCCGGCGGCGCCCCCGCCACCGAGGCGCAGCGGGCCCCGGCGGAGGAGGCGGCCGCCAAGAGCCGGGAGCGGGTGCAGGCCTACCTCGACGCGATGGCCGGCAAGGACGTCGACGCGGGGCGCAGCCAGCTCTGCGCGACCCTGCAGGCCGCCTTCGACGACGCCGCCACCGGCCCGAACGGCGACTTCGCCGACCACTTCACCGTCCCGCAGGCCACCATCACCGACGTCCGGTCCGGCCCGCACGGCGAGGAGGTCAGCACCTCGATCACCGTGGCCGTCGGCTCCCGCAAGGCCACCCGGCCGCTGCTGTTCACCGTCACCCGCAGTGGCGCCGACTGGTGCATCTCCGGCGAGGCGCGGGGCGGCAACACCCCGGAGCCGGCCACCACCCCGTGACCCGGCACCCGGGCTGACCTGCGCTCCACCGGTGGTGTGGCGATTGTCTCCCAGTAGCCGGAACCGTCCCCCTCGGCGGCCGGACGCCCCGGTGGTCGCCGTAGGCTTCTGTCATGCGCCATGAGTGGCATCAGTTGAGTCACCCCGCGGTGGGCAGCCCGGGCCTGCAGACCAGCCGTCCGACCGTCGACTCGGCCGAGGACGCGGCCCTCGGTCTGGACCGCTGGCGGGACCTTCCCCGTGCGCAGACCCCGCCCTGGCCGGACCCGGTCCAGGTCGCCGAGGTCGGCAGGGTGCTCGACACGGTGCCCTCGGTGGTCGCGCCGTACGAGGTCGACCAGCTCCGGCAGCGGCTCGCGCTGGTCTGCGAGGGCAAGGCGTTCCTGCTCCAGGGCGGCGACTGCGCGGAGACCTTCGCCGACAACACCGAGAGCCACCTGCTGGCCAACGCCCGCACCCTGCTCCAGATGGCGATCGTGCTGACCTACGGCGCGTCCCTGCCGGTGGTGAAGGTGGCCCGGGTCGCCGGCCAGTACACCAAGCCGCGCTCGCTGCCGACCGACGCCCGGGGCCTGCCGGCCTACCGGGGCGACATGATCAACTCGCTGGAGGCCACGCCCGAGGCGCGGGTCGCCGACCCGCAGCGCATGATCCGGGCGTACGCCAACTCGGCCGCCGCGATGAACATGCTCCGGGCGTACCTGGCCGGCGGGCTGGCCGACCTGCACGCGGTGCACGACTGGAACAAGGACTTCGTCAAGCAGTCGCCGGCCGGCGAGCGCTACGAGGCGATCGCCCGGGAGATCGACCGGGCCATCGCCTTCATCCGGGCCTGCGGGATGACCGACGACGAGGCGCTGCGCACGGTCACCCTCTACTGCTCCCACGAGGCCCTCGCCCTGGAGTACGACCGGGCGCTCACCCGGATCTCCGGCAACAAGGCCTACGGCCTCTCCGGGCACTTCCTGTGGATCGGCGAGCGGACCCGGCAGATCGACGGGGCGCACATCGACTTCATCTCCCGGATCGCCAACCCGATCGGCGTGAAGCTCGGCCCGACCACCACCCCGGACGAGGCCATCGAGCTGTGCGAGAAGCTCAACCCGGACAACGTCCCCGGCCGGCTCACCCTGATCAGCCGGATGGGCAACCACCGGGTCCGCGACGCCCTGCCGCCGATCGTCGCCAAGGTCACCGCGGCCGGCGCCAAGGTGGTCTGGCAGTGCGACCCGATGCACGGCAACACCCACGAGTCCTCCAACGGCTACAAGACCCGGCACTTCGACCGGATCGTCGACGAGGTGCTCGGCTACTTCGAGGTGCACCGCGGCCTGGAGACCCACCCGGGCGGCCTGCACGTCGAGCTGACCGGCGAGGACGTCACCGAGTGCCTGGGCGGCGCCCAGGGCATCGAGGACCTCGACCTGCCCGATCGTTACGAAACCGCCTGCGACCCGCGACTGAACACCCAGCAGTCGCTGGAGCTGGCCTTCCTGGTGGCGGAGATGCTGCGTGGCTGAATTCATTGATCTTCGTTCGGACACCGTGACCCGGCCCACCGCCGGGATGCGGGCGGCCATGGCCGACGCCGAGGTCGGCGACGACGTGTACGGCGAGGACCCCACCGTCGCCGCGCTGGAGGCGGAGGTCGCCGCGCTCTTCGGGCACGAGGCGGCGCTGTTCGCCCCGACCGGCTCGATGGCCAACCAGATCGCCCTCCAACTGCTCGTGCCGCCGGGGGACGAGCTGCTCTGCGACGCCGACGCGCACGTCGTCACGTACGAGATCGGCGCGGCGGCCGCGTACGGCGGAATCTCGTCGCGGACCTGGCCGGCGGTCGGCGCGGAGCTGGACCCGGACGTGGTGGCCGGGATGATCCGGCCCGACGGCTACTTCGCGGTGCCCACCCGGGCGATCGCCGTCGAGCAGACCCACAACCGGGGCGGCGGCGGGGTGATCCCCCTCGCCGCCCTGCGCGAGCTGCGGCGCGTCGCCGACGACCACGACCTGGCGCTGCACTGCGACGGCGCCCGGATCTGGCACGCGCACGTCGCCGACGGCGTGCCGCTGGCCGAGTACGGCGCGCTCTTCGACACCCTGTCCGTCTGCCTCTCCAAGGGCCTCGGCGCGCCGGTCGGCTCCCTCGTCGTCGGCAGCGCGGAGAAGATCGCCCGGGCCCGCTTCGTCCGCAAGCGGATGGGCGGCGGCATGCGGCAGGTCGGCATCCTCGCCGCCGCCGGCCGGTACGCCCTCGCCCACCACATCGAGCGGCTCGCCGAGGACCACGCCAAGGCGGCCCGGCTGGCCGAGGCGGTGGCCCCGTTCGGGGTGCTCGCCACGCCGGTGCGGACCAACATCGTCCCGCTGGACCTGACCAAGCACCCGCTCGACGCGAAGGCCCTCGCGGCCGCCGCCCGGGCGGAGGGCGTGCTGATCTCCGTGCTCGGCCCGCGCACCGTCCGCCTGGTCACCCACCTGGACGTCACCGACGACGCTGTCGACCGCGCCGCGGAGATCCTCACCCGCGTCCTCCGCGCCTGACCCGCCCGCCCGCCGGGCCTGGATGATCCCGGGCCCGGGGGTGGGTCAGGGGTGGAGGCGTTTGAGGGTGGCGATGTCGGCGGCGTGGCCGACGTGCTTCTCCGTGGGGGTCTCCACCAGGACCGGGACGCCTGCCGTGGCGGGGTGGCACATCAGCTCGGCGAACGCGGGCTCGCCGATGGTGCCCTTGCCGATGTTCTCGTGCCGGTCCCGGGTCGAGCCGCACAGGTCCTTCGAGTCGTTCGCGTGCACCAGCTTCAACCGGTCGGCCCCGACGGAGGCGACCAGCGTGTCCAGCGTCGCGGTCATCCCGCCCTCGGCGGCCAGGTCGTGCCCGGCGGCCCAGGCGTGGCAGGTGTCGAAGCAGACGCCCATCATCGGGTGCCGCTCGACCGCGTCCAGGTAGGGGCCCAGGTGCTCCACCCGGGAGGCCAGCGAGCGGCCGCCCCCGGCGCTCGGCTCGACCAGCAGCATCGGCCCGCCGACCGCCGCCGTCTCGTCCAGCAGCGGCAGCAGGGCCTCGCGTACCTGCCGCATCGCCGCCTCGGCGTGCCCCGCGTCCACCGCGCTGCCGGCGTGGAAGACCACCCCCTCGGCGCCGATCGCCCGGCCCCGGCGCAGCGCGTGGGCCAGGGTCTGCGCCGACCGCTCGACCGTGGCCGCGGTGGGGGAGCCGAGGTTGACCAGCAGCGAGGCGTGGATGAAGACCGGCACCCCCCGCTCGCCGCAGCCGTCCCGGAACAGGACGTCCTGCGCCGCGTCGCCCGCCGGTAGCGCCCAGCCCCGCGAGTTGGAGACGTAGACCTGCACCACCTCGGAGCCGGCCGCGTCGGCGTACGGCAGCGCCGCCTTCGCCAGGCCGCCCGAGGTGGGGGTGTGCGAGCCGACCCGCCGCCGCGCGCTCACAGGCACGTCACCGTGACCGGGGTGCCCGGCGGGACCGGCGTGTTCTCGCCCGGGTTCTGGAAGCGGGCGATCCCGTTGGGGTTGAGCTGGATGTTGACCGGGAAGCCCTGGCTCTCCAGCACCTGCTTGGCCTGCTGGCACGGCATGTCGACCACCCGGGGGACGGGCACCTGCGCCGGCCCCTTGCTGATGTCGAGCTTGACCTCGGCACCCTTCTCCACGCCGGCGCCGTCGGCCGGGCTCTGGCCGAGGACCTCGTCCCTCGGCTTGTCCGAGTCCTTGTACGTCTCCACCGGCTTCAGCCCGAGCTGGGCGAGGATGGTCCGGGCCTCGTTGATGTTCTTGCCCACCAGGTTCGGCACGGTCACCGGGGCGCGACCCTTGCTCAGGATCACCGTCACCTTCGTCCCCGGCTTGACCACCGTGCCCACCTTCGGGTCGGTGGCCAGCACGACCCCGGCCGGCAACTCGTCGTCGTACCGGGCGGAGCCCTTGGCCACCACCAGCTTGGCGTTGGCCAGCTCGGCCTGGGCCAGCTCGTAGTCCTTGCCCACCACGTCCGGCACGGGCAGCTTTTCCGGACCGAGCGACAGGGTCAGGGTGATCGTGCCGCCCTTGAGGATCCGGGCCGCGGAGGCCGGGTCCTGGCCCAGCACGCTGTCCTTCGGCGTCTTCTCGTCGTAGCGGGGCTCGGCGTAGCGCAGGGTGAACCCACCCCGGGCGGCCTGCCCCTCCGCCTCGGCCTTGCTCAGGCTGACCAGCTGCGGGGCGACCGTGTAGCGCCCCACGCCGAACCACCAGCCGCCGAGCGCGGCCACCAGGCCGAGCACCACGGCCGCCGCGGCGACCGCCAGCCGGCCGCGCGGGGAGCCCATCACCCGGGTACGCAGCCCGGCCAGCCGGGCGCCGAGGCTCTCGTCCTGCTCGGCCCGGCGCCGGTGCGGGCGCTGTCCGGCACCGCCCTCGGGCAGCCGGGCCCAGGCGGGGCGCTGGGCCGGCTGGACCGCCGCGACCACCATGGTCGGCTGGGCCGTCGGCGCGGTCTCGTCGTCCAGCCGGCGCAGCACCGCGGTGTGCGAGTTGGTGTTGCCCAGGTCGTCCCGGGCCACCTGCACCTCGGCCAGCAGCGCGCCGGCGTCGGTGGGGCGGCCGCCGGGGTCCCGGCGGGTGGCCCGGCCGACCAGGTCGTCGAGGACCTTGGGCAGGCCCGGGACCAGGGTCGACGGGGCGGGCACGTCGCGGTCGACGTGCTGCCAGGCGATGTCCACCGGGCGGTCGCCGTCGTAGGGCACCCGGCCGGTGAGCATCTCGAACAGCACGATGCCGGCCGAGTAGACGTCGGTGCGCGGGTCCGCGCGGCCCTCGGTGACCAGCTCCGGGGCCACGTACGCCACGGTGGCCATCAGCTGGTTGCCGTTCTCCTCCTCGGCGCTCGCCTCCACCGCGCGGGCCAGCCCGAAGTCGGCCACCTTGACCACGCTGTCCACCAGGTTGGCGGGGCCGCTGCCGGGCGCCTCGGCGACCAGCACGTTCTCCGGCTTGACGTCACGGTGCACCAGGCCGGCCCGGTGGGCGGCCGCGATCGCGGCGAGCATCTGCTCGGCGATGGCGAGCGCCTCGTCCGGGTTGAGCCGGCGCCGCTCGGTCAGCACGTCGCGCAGGGTCCGGCCGCGGACGTACTCCATGACCAGGTAGGGGAGGCCGGCGTGGGTGCCCTGGTCGTAGACCGCCACCACGTTGGGGTGGGTCAGCCGGGCGATGGTCTTCGCCTCGTCGGTGAACCGCGCCACGAAGCCGGCCATCCGGGCCCGGGCCTCCGGCGCCTGGGTGGGATGAATGATCTTGACCGCCACGGTGCGCTCCAGGCGCTCGTCGGTGGCGGTGTACACGGTCGCCATGCCGCCACGGGCCACGCGACCGCGAATGCGGTAGCGCCCGTCGATCAGCGAGCCCAGCAACGTGTCGGCGACCTGTGTGTCCATCGGCAGGCAGTCTATGTGTCCGTCGGGTGAAGGTTGAACAGGATGCTACAGCCGGGGTCCGACCAGGCGGGGTCGCCGCGCACGTCGGACCCCCGGTGGCACGCCGGACGGGGGTGCCGCTGCCGGGGCGTACCGGGCACGTGGCAGGGTGGTCGGGTGACCGATTCCGTACCCGCCGACGCGGCCGCCACCGGCGCCGACCTGCCCGGACCCACCGACCCGGCCGGCTGGCTGCCGCTGCCGGACGTGGCCGAGCGCCTCGACGTGTCGATCAGCAAGGTGCACCAGATGATCCGGGACCGGGAGTTGATCGCGGTCCGCCGCGACGGCGTGCGCCGGGTGCCCGCCGACCTGGTGGCCAACCGCACCGTGCTCAAGCACCTGCCCGGCGTGCTCAACCTGCTCGCCGACGCCGGGTACGACGACGAGGCGGCGCTGCGCTGGCTCTACGAGGAGGACCCCAGCCTCCCCGGCACCCCGGCCGCCGCCCTCGCCGGCGACCAGGCCCGCGAGATCAAGCGCCGCGCCCAGGCCCTCGGCTTCTGACCCGCCCCCGTCGTCTCCGGTCGATCGTGAGGTTGGCGGCGAAGTCGTCAACCTCATGATCGACTCAGCGGGGCGGGGTCAGTCGGTGCGGCGGGTGGCGGCGATGGCCAGGTCGACCAGGGCCTGGCGGGCCTCGGTGTCCAGGTCTACGGTGGCCAGCGCGGCCAGCGCGCTCTCGGTCAGCGCGGCGATCCGCCGCTCGGTGAGCTCCAGCGCCCCGCTCGCCGTGATCAGCTCGCGCAGCCGGGCCACCCCCTCGGCGTCCAGCCCGGGGTCGCCGAGCCCGCCGAGCAGCACCTCCCGCCCGGCGTCGTCGACCGCCTCCACGGCCGCCGCCACCAGATACGTCCGCTTGCCCTCGCGCAGGTCGTCGCCGGCCGGCTTGCCGGTGCGCTCCGGGTCGCCGAAGACGCCCAGCACGTCGTCGCGGAGCTGGAACGCCTCGCCCAGTGGCAGCCCGTACGCCGAGTACGCGGCGTGCACCTCGGCCGGGGCGTCGGCCAGCGCCGCGCCCAGCAGCAGCGGTCGCTCGACGGTGTACTTCGCCGACTTGTAGCGGGCCACCTTGCCGGCCCGCTCCCGCGAGGTGTCCCCGGTGACCTGGGTCAGCACGTCCAGGTACTGCCCGACGGTCACCTCGGTGCGCATCTCGTCGAAGACCGGCCGGGCCCGGGCCACCGTACGCGGGTCGAGGCCGGCCGAGTGCAGCAGCTCGTCCGACCAGACCAGGCAGAGGTCGCCGAGGAGGATCGCCGCAGCGTCGCCGAACCCGTCCGGGTCGCCGCCCCAGCCGGCCGCCCGGTGCCGGGCCGCGAACCGCCGGTGCACCGCCGGCTCCCCCCGCCGGGTGTCCGAGCGGTCCATCAGGTCGTCGTGGATCAAGGCGCTGGCCTGCACGAACTCCAGCGCGGCGAGGGCGCTCACCACCTGGTCGGAGTCCACCCCACCGGCGCCCCGGTAGCCCCAGTAGGCGAAGGCCGGGCGCAACCGCTTCCCGCCCCCGAGCACGAACGCCTCGATCGCCTCGGCGACCGGCACCAGGCCGTCGTCCACGGCCGTCAGCCAGCCGCGCTGGCCGGCGAGGAACTCGGTGAGCGCCTTGTCGATCCGCTGACGCAGGCCGGCGCGGTCGACGGGGGATACGGGAGCAGCGTGGGTCACGCCACGACGCTAGCCGGTCCCCACCGGTCAGGTCGTGCCGCCCGGTCGGCGTGGCGTGCGGGGCGTGGCCCGGGGCGGCCTCGCCCCGGCCGTCCCGGGCCCGCTCCCCGCCCGCCGCGGCAGGTACGGGCGGGCCGCGGCGAGCAGGTCGGCGTACCGCCGGGCGGCCGGCTCGTCGGGGTGCCAGGCCAGCCGCCGGCGGACCTCGGTGAGCTGGCCGACCGCCCGGGGCGAGCCCGACCGGACGGCGTCCAGCAGCGCCGCCCCGGCGACCGCGCAGGCCGCCTCGACCTCGCCGAGCTGGAGCTGGCCCCGGGCCAGCCAGCCGCCGTAGACCGCCGCGCGCCGGGGGCGACCCCGCCCGCGCGCGACCGGCCCGAGCAGGGGCCCGGCGGGCCCGGGCCGGCCCAGCGCGACCAGGGTGCGACCGGTCATCGCGGCCAGCTCGGTCCGGTCGAGCCAGTAGAGCCAGGGCGGCTCCCGGCCCGGCTCCGGCCCGCCGGTGTCGGCCGCGGCGGCCAGCGCCTGGCTGGCGGCGCGGGACCGGCCGGCGAGCGCGGCGGCGAACGCCACCCGGTGCAGCAGCAGGGCCCGCAGTCCGGGCGACGCCGCACGGCGGCTGCCCGCGTAGCCGGACCGGGCCAGCGCCAGCGCCCCCAGCGGGTCCCCGACGCCGGCCAGCAGGTGGCTGGCCGACCCGAGCACGTGCCCGGCGAGCGCCGGGTCGCCGGCGGCCACCGCCGCGCGCAGCGCCAGCCGGTAGGCGTCCAGGCCGCCGGTCACCTCCCCGGCGTCGGCGGCGAGCCACCCGGCGAGCTGAGCCGACTCGGCCAGCCCGGGCAGCAGCCGGCGGCGGGCGGCCGGACCGGCGGCCCGGTAACTCCGGGCCGCGCGGCGCAGCCGGCGGGCGCCGTGCCCGGCCAGGTCGCCGCCGCCCAGCAGGTCGTCCCAGCGGCGCAGCTCGGCCAGGTCCTCGGTCGCCGGCCCGTCGCCTCCCGGCCCGTCGCCTCCCGGCCCGTCGCCTCCCGGCCCGTCGCCTCCCGGCCCGTCGGCTGCGGGACCGGCCAGGGCGCGGCCGGTCAGCGGGCCGCCCAGCGCCGCGCCGGACGGGTCGGCCGACCAGCGGTGGGCCAGGGTGAGCAGGGCCACCCGCGCGCGGGAGCCGACCCGGTCGATCGCCGCCGGCACGGCCCCCAGCCGGCGGCTGTGCGCGGCGGCCTCGGTCAGCAGTTCGCCCGGCGCCCCGAGCACCACCGCGAGCCAGCCCAGCCAGAAGTCGCCGGGGAGCCGGCGCTGCCGCTCCCACCGCGAGACCTCGTGCCGGGTCAGGGTGGGCACGCCGGAGGCGGCGCAGAGCGCCGCCGCGACCCGCTGCTGGCTCCAGCCGCGCGCGGACCGCAGCTCGGCCAGGAGCGGCCCGAGCGGGCGCGGGTCGGGTGGTGGGAACGGGATCATCGGGCCTCCGGAGGGCGTCGGCGCTGGTGGCGACGCGGACGCCCGGCTGCCCCGCCGGACCGGCGCGCCGCCGATCGTGCTGACCCCCGCGCGGCCCCCCGGAGCGCCGGCCACCGGCCGGCCCCACCGCGCTGCCCCCTTCCTACCCCCGGGGTACGACGCTCCGCCGTTCCGTGCTCGCGGGCTGGGAAGATCCTGGGTGCGGCGGGACGTCGCGGTTAGAGTCGGGACGTGGCGCTCGGTCTTCCCTCGGGCCTCCCCAATCCCCAGCCGGCGATCGGGGAGCTGATCCGTGCCGGGCAGCCCACCTTCTCCTTCGAGTTCTTCCCGCCCAAGACGGCGCAGGGGGAGCGCCTGCTCTGGCAGGCCATCCGCGAGCTGGAGTCGCTGCGCCCCTCGTTCGTCTCGATCACCTACGGCGCCGGCGGCTCGACCCGGGACACGACGGTCTCGGTGACCGAGCGGATCGCCACCGAGACCACCCTGCTGCCGATGGCCCACCTGACCGCGGTCAACCACTCGGTCGCCGAGCTGCGGCACGTCATCGGCCGGCTGGCCTCGGTCGGCGTCCGCAACGTGCTGGCCGTGCGGGGCGACCCGCCGGGCAACCCGGGCGGCGAGTGGGTCCGGCATCCGGAGGGCGTGCTCTACGCCGAGGAACTGGTCCGGCTCATCCGCGACGCCGGCGACTTCAGCGTCGGGGTGGCGGCGTTCCCCTACAAGCACCCGCGCTCGCCCGACGTGGCCAGCGACACGGCGCACTTCGTCCGCAAGTGCCGGGCGGGGGCCGAGTTCGCCATCACCCAGATGTTCTTCGACGCCGACGACTACCTGCGGCTGCGTGACCGGGTGGTGGCGGCCGGCTGCGACACCCCGATCCTGGCCGGGGTGATGCCGGTGACCCAGCTGGGCACCATCGAGCGGTCCGTGCAGCTCTCCGGCGCGCCGTTCCCGCCCGCGCTGGCCGAGCGGTTCGCCCGGGTCGCCGACGATCCGGAGGCGGTCCGCCGCCTCGGCATCGAGCAGGCCAGCGAGATGTGCGCGAAGCTGCTGGACGAGGGGGTGCCGGGCATCCACTTCATCACCCTCAACCGGTCCACCGCCACCCGCGAGGTGTGGCAGCATCTCCGGGCCGACGCCCGGGTGTGACCGGCCGGGCCACGACACCGGCCCCGCCCTTCTACGGTTGATCCCGTGGTGGGCACACAGCTGAACTGGGACCAGTACGCGACCGCGTGGGCGCGGCTGCACGGCGGCTTCGATCCCCGGGTGGCCGCCCCGGTGGTCCGCGCCTGGCTGCGCTTCGCCTACCACGTGGGCTACGTCCTGGGCCGGCTGCGGGTCGGCCCGACCCCGGTGACCGTGGTGGGGGTGCTGTTCTGCCTGGGCGTACCGCTGCTGGTCGGGCGGCCGACCGACGGGCCGTTCCTCGGCGCGCTGTTCGTGCTGCTCGCCGCGGTGGCGGACAGCGTGGACGGCGCGGTGGCGGTGGCCACCAACCGCACCACCCGGCTCGGCTACGTCTACGACTCGGTCGCCGACCGGCTCGGCGAGGCCGCCTGGCTGACCGCGTTCTGGCTGATCGGCGCGCCGGGCGCGCTGGTCGCGGCGGCCGGCGGCCTGTCCTGGCTGCACGAGTACGTCCGGGCCCGGGCGGTCTCGGCCGGGATGCGGGAGATCGGCGCGGTGACCGTGGGGGAGCGGCCCACCCGGGTCTGCGTGGCCCTGGGCGGGCTGGTGGTGGCTGGGCTCGCCGGGCTGCTCGACGCCGACCTGATCGCCGGCACCATCACCATGGCCACCACGGTCTGGTTGCTGCTGGCCGGCTTCGGCCTCGGCCAGCTCCTCTCCGCCGTCCGCCGCGCCCTGATCGACGCCGGCTGACCCGCCCGGGCCCTCGAGGCCCGGTGTTAAGAAGGGGCCCCTGCTCTACCGGGTGGATTCCAGGGGTCGTTGCAACACGGCTTAGTCGGTGACGGCTAGGAGCTTAGCGAGACGCTCGGCTGGGGTGTCCCAGCCGAGCGTTTTGCGTGGCCGGCCGTTGAGTTCGGCGGCTACTGCGGCGAGGTGCTCGGGGTGGTGGGCGGCCAGGTCGGTGCCCTTGGGGAAGTACTGGCGCAGGAGGCCGTTGGTGTTTTCGTTCGATCCGCGTTGCCAGGGTGAGTGCGGGTCGCAGAAGTAGACGGGCATGTCAGCGGCGGTGCTGAACTGGTGGTGCAGGGCCATCTCGGCGCCTTGGTCCCAAGTCAGGGATCGTTTGAGGTGGGCGGGCAGGGTGGCGATGGTGGTCAGCAGCGCGTCGCGGACGTGCTCGGCGGTGCGTCCGCGGCCCAGATGTACCAGCAGGACGTATCGGGTGGCGCGTTCGACGAGGGTGCCGATGGCGGAGGTGTTGTCCTTGCCGATGATGAGGTCGCCTTCCCAGTGGCCGGGCACGGCCCGGTCGGCCACGTCGGCGGGCCGTTCGCTGATCATCACCATGGGGGTGGTGAAGCGGGGCTGGCGTTGTCCGGGCTGGCGGTGCGGGCGGCGCACCGCCCGGCCGGTGCGCAACGCCCGGGTCAGCTCGCGGCGTAGCTCACCGCGTCCTTGGACGTAGAGCGCCTGGTAGATCGTCTCGTGGGTCACGTGCATCCCTGGCCGGTCGGGGAAGTCTCGCCGTAACCGTCGCACGATTTGTTCCGGGCTCCACCTGCGGTCCAGGCCGTCCTGGACGGCGTGGCGCAGCTGCGGGTTCGCGGCGAGCTTGCCGGTCTTCGGCCGCGGGCGCCGCGCCTCGGCCCGCGCCTGCGCCGCATGGGGACGGTAGTCACCGGTCTCCGGGTGGGCGTTGCGGCGCAGTTCCCGGCTGATCGTGGAGGGATCCCGTCCCAACTCGGCGGCGATCGACCGCAGTGACCTGCCCTCACGCCGCAGGTCGGCAATCAGAATCCGGTCATCCACCGATAGGAACCGACCAGAGGAAGGCCCGGGCCGGGCAGGAGGCTGCGCCTCCCGCCCGGCCCGGCTTGCTCGTCCATACCGCCAGCGGTGGCCAGTACGCCGGTTAACCCCGACCATCCGGCACGCTTGTGCGATACCCACACCGTGCGCCACAAGATCAAGATAAGCCTGGCGCTCAGCATGCAACTTCTTCCGGCCCTGAGGCGACCGGTCCTTGCGGATCTCGAACACTGCAACCCCTGAACAAGTCAGGCGTTGCAACCACCACTAGAACCCAAGCCGCAGGCGTTAAGAAGGGGCCCTTCCTTACCAGGCGGGGCCGATGGCGTCGGCGACGATCTGGGCGGAGAGGGTGACCATGGGGAGGCCGCCGCCCGGGTGGGTGGAGCCGCCGACCAGCCAGAGGCCGGCCGCCGGGCCGCGGTTGGCCGGGCGGAGCAGGCCGCCCGCGGTGCCGTAGATGGCGCCGCCGGGGGCGCCGGCGGCCACGTCCAGGTCGGCCGGGGTGCGGATCTCCCGGAACACCAACCGGTCCCGGACGTCCACGCCCCGCTCGGCGAGCACGTCGAGGATCCGGTCGGCGTACGCCTCGGCCAGGCCGGGTCGCCGCCAGTCGACCGCGCCCGCCGCGGTGCCGTGGCGGGCGGCGTTGACCAGCACGAACCATGCCTCGTGCCCGTCCGGGCGGACGGCCGGGTCGTCGGCCACGGTGACGAAGACCGCCGGGTCGAGGGCCGGCCGGGCCCGGACCCCCCGCCCCGGGTCGCCGAAGACCGCGTCGAACTCGGCGTCGTAGTCGCGGGGGAAGAAGACGGTGTGGTGCGCCAGCCCGGAGTCCCCGCGCACGCCGAGCAGCAGCACGAAGCCGGCCAGGCTGCGGTCGGTGAGCCCGGCCAACCGGCGCGGGGTGGGCAGCAGGTCCCGGTAGACGGTGAGCGCGTCCACGTTGGCCACCACCACGTCGGCGGGGATCGGGGCGGCCACCCCGGCGAGGCGTACCCCGTGCACCCGGCCGCCGGCGGCGTCGATCCGGGTGACCGTGGTGCCGGTCCGCACCACCACGCCCAGGTCCAGGCAGCGGGAGAGCAGCGCGTCGGCGAGGCTGCCCAGCCCGCCGCGCAGGTACCAGCCGCCGAAGGCCAGCTCCGCGTAGGGGACGGCGACCAGCGCGGCCGGGGCGCGGCGCGGGTCGGCGCCGGTGTAGGTGGCGTACCGGTCGAGCAGCATCCGCAGCCGCGGGTCGGACAGCTGGCCGCGGCCGAGGCCGCGCAGGGTGCGGCCGGGGGCGATGGCGGCGAGGTCACCGAGCCGCCAGGCCAGCGCGGCCAGGTCCCGCGGGGAGTCGACGGCCCGGCCCAGGATGTCCCGGTGGGACGCCGTCCACACCCGGGTGGCCCGGTGCCAGAGCCGCTGCCAGTCGGCCGCCGCCCGGTCCCCGAGGGCCGTGCCGATCCGGGCGGTGAACTCGGCCGGATCGGCGCAGGAGTCCAGGGTGGGGCCGTCGGGGAAGACGTGCCGGACGATCGGGTCCAGCGGCACCAGGTCGAGGTATTCGTCGAGCTTCGCCCCGGTCGCCTCGAACAGGTCGTGGAAGACCTGCGGCAGGGTGACCAGGCTCGGCCCGGTGTCGAAGCGCCACGTCCCCTCGGCGGTGTCGTGGGTGTGCCGGCCCAGCTTGCCGCCGACCACGTCGGCGCGCTCGAAGACGGTCACCTCGTGCCCGGTGACGGCCAGCCGGGCCGCGGTGGCCAGCCCACCCACGCCGGCGCCGATGACCACGATCCGCGCCATGCCGTGCCCCCCTAGCTGACCGGGCGACCCCGCCAGGTGAGCCGGTGCCGCTTCCGCAGATGGTACGACCGCAGGGTCAGCCAACCGAGGACCACGACCGACACGGAGTGTGCGAACGCGTCCGGCCAGGCCCGCCCGCCGGTGGCCCGCGCGGTGACCACCCGCCCGGCGACCCCGAGCAGCCAGGCCAGCGCCGCCAGGCCGGCCACGGCCGGCGCGCCGGCCACCAGCGCCGCTACGGCGACCAGCGGGGGAGCGGTGTAGAGCAGGAGCAGCAGGGTGACCACCACGGCCGCCGCGACCGGGTGCCCGAAGGAGGCCCAGAGCGACTTGGTGTAGCCGTCGCGCAGCTGCGGCCAGGTCTCGTACATCCGGCAGGCGGCCAGCCGGGAGCCGTCGGCCAGGGCGATCCGGCCGCCGGCCCGCTTGACCGCCCGGGCCAGCCCGATGTCCTCCAGGACCCGGTCGGCCACCGCCGCGTGCCCGCCGGCCCGCAGGTAGCCGGCCCGGTCCACCACCAGGAACTGCCCGCCGGCCGCGGCCAGCGACGGCCGCCGCGAACGCTCCATGGCGCGCAGCGGCAGGAAGGTCAGCCAGAGCCACTGCAACAGCGGCTGCACCAGCCGGTCGGCCGCCGTCCGCACCACGATCCGGGGGTACGGCGACAGCAGCGCCGCCCCCGCAGCGCGCAGCTCGGTCACCGCCGCCGCGACGGCGTACGGGGTGAGCACCACGTCGGCGTCGACGAAGGCGAGCACGGTCGGGGCCGAGTCGGCGCGGGTGGCGAGCTGCCAGCAGGCGTGCGGCTTGCCCAGCCAGCCGGGCGGCGGGGCGACCCCGGTGAGCAGGGTGAGCCGCGGGTCGCCGCCGGCCACCGCGCGGACCACGTCGGCGGTGCCGTCGGTCGAGCCGTCGTCGAGCGCCACGATCCGCAGGTCGGGCACGCCCCGCTGGGCGAGCAGCGCGCGCAGGCACGGGGTGACCCGGGCGGCCTCGTCGCGCAGCGGCAGCAGCACCGCCACCGCCTCGGTCACCTCGACCGGGCCGGCGGCGGGGCGGCGCAGCCAGCAGGTGGCGTTCACAAGCGTGTGCGCGGTGAGTGCGGCGACCCCGACGAGCAGGACCAGGACGGCGGTCATGCCGGCGCGTCGACGCCCGGGCGGGCGGCGGGCTCCGGCGCCGGGCTGCCGGCGCGGCGGGCGCGCAGCAGCGCCGCGGCCAGCGGCACGGCGGCCACCGCCATCCCGGCCGCGCCCCAGAGCGCGGAGGCGGGCAGCCGGAGGAAGACCGCGTGCGCCAGCACGCTCGAGGCGTACGTCCACAGGTAGAGCGCGAACATCGGGGCGTCCCGCCGGTCGGCGCGGTCGGCGGCCGGCCCGGCGAGCGGGCGCAGCGCGCTCATCAGCAGCACCGCGAAGAGCAGCCAGCCGAGGTAGTTGCTGGCCGGGACGCCGGGCAGCCCGGGCAGGGCGGGGGTGCCGTCCCGCCAGACCCAGTAGCCCTCGGCCACCATCTGCGGGTCGAGGAAGAGGTCCCAGGCGGCCAGCCCGACCGCGGCGAGGGTGACCCGGCCGAGGCGGTCCACCCAACCGGGCGCCGGCCGGTCGCCGCCCGGCCCGGCACGCCCGGTGAGCCGGACCGCGGTGAGCCACGCCGGCCACGCCATCCAGGTCCAGGCGAGGGGGATGATCAGCGGCACCCCGGCCAGCTTCGGGCCCAGCTCGCCGGAGTAGTCGTAGCCGCCGAACGGGAAGCCGGTGGCCACCCCGAGCGCCTCGATCGCGAAGCCGCCGCCGGTGGCCACCGCGACCAGCGCGAACGCCGCCCGGGTGCCCCGGGTGAGCAGCGCGTGGCCGACGGAGAGCAGCCAGCCGAGCAGGACCGTGGCCACGGTCAGGCCGGCCCGGGTGGCGCCGGCGGTGAGCGGGTAGCAGATCTGGGCGAGGACCAGACCGGCCAGCACCGCCCAGGGCAGCCGGCGTCGGATCACGACGGGGCCGGACCGGGCCCGGCGCCGGGGGCGGGCGGGGGCAGCGGCAGGTCCCGGCCGAGCACGCCGAACGGCCGTTCGTCGCCGGGGAAGTGGAAGCGGCGGAGCACGTCGACGAAGCCGAAGCGGCGGTAGAGCCGCCAGGCGCGGGACTTCTGCTCGTCGGCCTCGGGGGTGGAGAGCAGGGTGGTCGTGCCCTCCGCCATGGTGAGCAGGGCGCGCAGCTGGCCGGCGCCGAGGCCGTGCCCCTGCGCGGGCGGGCGCACGTGCAGCTCCACCACCTCGAAGCAGTGGGTCAGCCAGCGCTGCCGGGCCTCGGCGTCCAGCGCCCGGTGCACCTGGTCGTGCCACCACTGGCCGGACGCGCCGAGGTAGCCGTACCCGAAGCCGGCCAGGTGCCCCTCGGTGGTGAGGCTGGCGACGGCGCGGAAGCCGGGGCGGCGGACGTGGGTGGCGATGTAGCCGCGCCGGGCCTCCAGCAGGTCGGGGCGGTAGCCCATCGCCTCGCCGTAGACGGCCACCACGTCGTCCAGCCGCCGGACCAGATCGTCCGGCGTCCACCGCACCAACCTCATGCGTGTCCTTTCGCCGTTTCCGGGTCGCCCTCGACGACCCATCCCAGCACCGTCCGATCGCCGACCACGTCGCCCACCGCGAACCGCGCGAACAGTTCCTCGGCGTACCACCCCTCAATGGGGGTACGGGTGATCGCGGCGCGGTGCTCCGGGTGACGGTACGCGAACGCGACCAGGTCCGCCGGATCCCGCCACAGACTCACCGTGCCCTGCCAGCCGAGCGGCGCCTCGCCGACGCCGAACCGGGCGAGCAGCCCGGGCGCGGCGTGCAGGGCGGCGGCGACGGGGGGAATGGCCCGCCAGAAGGTGACCGCCCGGCGGGCCCGCAGCCGGGCCCGGGTCAGCGCCAGCACCGGCCCGGTGACCGGGCCGCCGGCCGGCTCGCCGAACGGCCGCCGGCCGGACCACTCGCCCCGGCTGGTCAGCGGGCGCAGCTCCATCCGGACCGCGGCGTGGGCGAGCCGGGCCCAGGACCGGCCGACCGGCGAGGCGTCGAAGCCGGCCGCCGCGGCGGGGGAGTCCCAGACCACCAGGGCGGCCCAGCGGGTCAGGTCGGCGTCGCCGGGACCGAAGCCGGTGCCGGTCCCGGTGCCGAGCAGCTTGGCGAACCGGACGCCGGGGAGGCGGCGCAGCCGCGCCGGGTGGGTGGCCATCCGGGCCAGCGCCCGGGGCACCGCCGCCCGGGGGATCCGCCACACGTGCAGCGTGACCAGCTCGGGAACGCTCACGCCACCTCGGCCGCCGTGCCGCCGGTGATCCGCAGCAGCTCCGCGTACGTGGTGGGGAAGACCGCCTGCGGCACGCCGCCGGCCGCCCACACCTCGCCGTACGCCTCAAGGGCCGTGTCCACCAGGGTGCGCAGCGGCCGGGGGTGGCCGACCGGGGCGACGCCGCCGATCACCTGCCCGGTGTGCTGCCGGACGAACTCCGGGGTGGCCCGGCGCAACCGGGTGACCCCGATGGACGCGGCGAGCCCGGCGGTGTCCACCCGGTGCGCGCCGGAGGTGAGGACCAGCAGCGGGGTGGCGTCGGCGTCGAAGACGAGCGAGTTGGCGATGGCGCCGACGCCGACGCCGAGCGCCTCGGCCGCCGCCGCGGCGGTGTGCACCGCCTCGGGCAGCAGGCGGACCTGGCTCGGGTCGCCGGAGCCGTTCCGCGCGCCCGCGTCGTCGAGCGCCCGTTGCACCGCCTGCACGTTCTGATGTGGCTGCATGTGGGCCATTCTTCCCGGTACGCCTCGACCCCCTTCACCCGCCCGCTCGGCCTGTCGCCGCCCGTTCCGCGCGTCCGCTGCGATGATGAGCGGGCTTCACATGCCCTGACGGGAGTCGATCCACATGCGCAGCGCCGAGTCGAAGTACCTGAATGCCGGCATTCTGGTCGTGGTGTGCGCCCTGGTGGCCGCCATGCTCCCGGCCCGCCCGGGGGCGGCCGCACCTCCGACGGACTTCCAGAGCTCGCTGGTCGTGGGATCGGGCCTGGACGGGCCGTCCGGCTTCGAGATCGCCCCCGACGGCCGGATCTTCATCCTTGAGCGTGCCGGCAAGGTGAAGGTGGTCAAGGACGGCCAGCTCCTCGCCCAACCCTTCGCGGACCTGCCCTCCGAGCCCACCGGCGACCGGGGCCTCATCGGCATCGCCTTCGATCCCGAGTTCGGGGTGTCGAACCACTATGTGTACTTCTATTACACCGGCCTCGACCTGCTCAACCACCTGGTCCGCTTCGACGCCTCCGGCGACGTCGGCACCAACGGGCCCTACCAGATCTTCAGCACCCGGTCGCCGTCCCAGCAGCTGCACGTCGGGGGAAGCATCGGGTTCGGGCGGGACGGCAAGCTCTACCTCGCGGTGGGGGACAACGGTTATCCGGCGAACGCGCAGAACCTGAGCAATCCGCACGGGAAGGTGCTGCGCATCGACAAGGACGGCTCCATCCCCACCGACAACCCCTTCTACGGTCAGGCCGGCAAGGACCCGGCCATCTGGGCGTACGGCTTCCGCAACCCCTGGCGCTTCCAATTCGACAGCGCGACCGGGGAGCTGTACGGGGCGGACGTGGGCGACTACACGTGGGAGGAGCTCAACCACATCGTCAAGGGCGGCAACTACGGCTGGCCGCTCAAGGAGGGGGTCTGCACCGCGGACTGTGCGGGATTCACCGACCCGATCCACGCCTACCCCCACAACGGGCGCAGCGCGGCCGTCACCGGTGGCCCGGTCTACCGCGGCGCCATGTTCCCCCCGCAGTACCAGGGCCGGCTCTTCTTCGGCGACTACGCGCAGGGTTTCATCAGGATGGCCCAGCTCGACGCGAGCGGCGCCGTCACGGCGGTGGACGACTTCGACACCTCCGCGGGCAGCGTCGTGGACCTGAAGGTGGCCGCCGACGGCTCGCTGTACTACCTCACCTACTACCCGGGTGAGCTGTACCGGGTCACCTACAACACCACGTCCCATGTCCCCGTCGCGCAGGCCGCGGCGGACGTCACGAAGGGCGTCGGCCCACTCCAGGTGCAGTTCTCCAGCGCCGGGAGCAGCGACCCGGACGGTGATCCGCTCACCTACCGGTGGGACTTCGGCGACGGGACGACGAGCACGGCGGCGAACCCCAGCAGGACCTACTCGGACGTCGGCGTGTTCACCGTGCGCCTGACGGTGTCCGACGGGCAGCACCAGACCTCGGCGAAGCCGATCGTGATCCAGGTGGGTATCCCGCCGACGCTGACCGTGGGAGCGCCCACGGAGGGTGCGACGTACCGGGCCGGTGACACCATCACGTACACCGCCTCGGCCGTCGACGCCGCGGGGTTCGACCTCAACGACGCGGCGCTCAAGACCGAGGTCCGGCTGCACCACGGCACCCACGTCCACCCCTTCGTCGGGCCGCTGACCGGCCGGGTCGGGTCGTTCACCATCCCGACGACCGGCGAGGCCTCGGCGGACACCTGGTACGAGATCATCGTGACCGCCACCGACACCAACGGTCTCGCCACCACCAGGTCGGTCAACATCTATCCGCGCAAGTCGACGTTCACCCTGGCCACCCAACCGGCCAACCTCGGGCTGACCCTCGACGGCGTCCCGGTGACCACGCCGAGGACCGTCGAGGGCGTGGTCGGCTTCCAACGGGAACTGGCCGCACCGGCCACCGCGGTGACCGCCGACGGGACCGTCCACCACTTCACCGGCTGGTCGGACAACAGGCAGATCCGGCACGTCATCGCCACGCCCGCGACCGCCACCACCTACACCGCCACCTACGCCCCGTCGACCCCGTTCACCGGCACGTACTTCGCCAACAAGGACCTGTCCGGGACGCCGGTGCTGACCCGGCCGGACCGGCAGATCGACTTCGTCTGGCAGAACGATTCACCGGCGCCCGGGGTCCCGTCGGACAACTTCTCCGTCCGGTGGGTCAAGAGTCAGTACTTCGCCGCCGGGCGCTACCGCTTCACCACGGCGACCGATGACGGGGTCCGGCTCTACATCGACAACCGGCTGGTGATCGACCGCTGGCAGACCCAGTCGAACACCGCCTACGACCACGTCATCGACCTCGGTGCCGGCAACCACACGCTGAAGATGGAGTACTTCGACAGCGGCCTCAACGCCCTGGCGAAGTTGACCTGGGACGCGACGCCCGATCAACCGGACGAGTCGTTCCTCGCGCAGTACTGGAACACGCCGGACGCCGGCCGGGTGCCGGCGATCCCCACCACGCCGCCGACCCTCTCCCGCAACGAGGCCACGATCAACTACCGCTGGTGGGGTGGCTCGCCGGCGCCGCAGATCGCCACGGATCACTTCGTCGCCCGCTGGAGCCGGACGATGAACCTGGCGCCCGGGATCTACGAGTTCGCCGCGACCGCCGACGACGGCGTGCGGCTCAGCGTCGACGGGGTGCGGGTGATCGACAAGTGGATCGACCAGAGCGCCACCACGCACACCGCGCGGGTCGTCATCGACGGGGGCCCGCACAACGTCGTCATGGAGTACTACGAGAACACGTACGACGCGACCGCCCAGCTGACCTATCGGCAGGTGGAGGAGCTACCCCAGCCCACGGACTACACGGCCGAGTTCTGGAACACCGCCGCCGGGTCGCCCCCCTCGATCCCCACCGGCCCGCCCGTGGTGAGCCGCAGCGACGCGCGGATCAACTTCGCCTGGGGCGCCGGCGCGCCGGCCGCCGGCGTCAACGCCGACCAGTTCGTCGCGCGCTGGACCCGCACCGACACCCTGTCCGCCGGGGTGTACCGGTTCAGCGGCGTCAGCGACGACGGGATCCGGGTGTTCGTCGACAACGTGCCGATCGTCAACCAGTGGCGAGACCAGAACGCCGCCTACAGCGTCGACGCGGTCGTCCTCGGTGGGACGCACACCATCCGGGTGGAGTACTACGAGAACGCCCGGGACGCGCGGGTGACGTTCGACTACGCCCGCGTCGCGGACGTCACGCCGTCCACCGGGTACGCGGCCGAGTACTTCGCCAACCGGGACCTGTCCGGGCAACCGGCGGTGACCCGTCAGGAGGTCGCGGTCGACTTCGACTGGCGGTCCGGCTCGCCCGACCCCACGATTCCCGCCGACAACTTCTCCGCGCGCTGGACCCGGACCATGCAGCTGGCCGGTGGGACGTACCGGTTCGAGGCGACCGGGGACGACGGGATCCGGGTCCTGGTGGACGGCGTCGTGGTGCTGAACGGCTGGTCGGATCATTCGCCGACGACGTTCACCGCGGACGTGCCGCTCACCGCCGGCTCCCACAAGATCACCATCGAGTACTACGAGAAGGGCGGAAGCGCGCTGGCCCGGTTCAGCGAACCCACCCTGCGCTGAGCGGGAGGGCGGCGCGGACGCGCGGGCTCACCGCGACCGTGCCGCGCCCGACCCACCGGAGCCGTGGCGGCCGGGTCATGGCCGACGCGGGGCGGGTCCGGCGGCCCGGGCGGCGATCAGGGCCTCGATGCCGTCGAGGATGCGGGCCAGGCCGAAGTCGAGGGCCTGGTCGCCGGGGGCGTGGGGCGGGATCGCGCGCAGCGCGGCGGCCAGCGCCGGGAACCGGTCCTCCCGGCCGCGCACCAGCACGGTGAACGCGGCCTCCCGGCCGTGCTCCGGGGCGGTGCCGGCGGCCGCGTGCTGGGCCAGGTTGCGGGCGTGCCCGATCAGCAGCACCGCCACGTCGAGCTGCTCGTCGCCGGTCAGCCCGGTGCCGGTGAGGGCGGCGACCACGCGTTCCAGCCAGGCCAGCTCGTTCGGCCCGGGCACCCGCGGGATGATGGTCGCGGCGTGCGCCCACGGGTGGCGGCGGAACCGGTCGAAGATCTCCCGGGTCCAGTCGTCGAGCTGGGTACGCCAGTCGGCGCCCGCCGGGGGCGGGGGCGGCTCGCCGATCGCCGTCTCCAGCATCAGGGCGACCAGCTCGATCTTGCCGGGCACGTAGCGGTAGAGCGCCATCTTGGTGACGCCGAGCGACTCGGCGACCCGCTGCATGATCAGCCCGTCGAGCCCGTCGGCGTCGGCGATCGCGATGCCGGCCCGGGCGATGGCCTCGATGGTGAGGGTGGGGCGGGGGCCGCGCCGGGGCCCGCTGGGGGTGCTCCACAGCAGCTCGTACAACCGCCGCTTGTCGACGCCACCGGTCTCCACGCTCACCCCTCTTGTCCGTGGGCCATCACCGTGTCTACAGTAATCTGTATCCGACAGACACAGTTTATTTCCGGGGGGAAAGAGATGCGCGTTTCGCTGCGCGGATTCCGCGTACTCGTCTCCGGGGCCGGCGTGGCCGGCCCTGCAGTGGCCTGGTGGCTGGCCCGCTACGGGGCCGAGGTCACCGTCGTCGAGGCCGCCCCGGCGCTGCGGACCAGCGGCTTCGCGGTCGACTTCCGCGGGCCGACCCACCTCGGCGTGCTGGCCGCCATGGGCGTGCTCGACGAGCTGCGCGCGGTGCAGACCCACGCCGGCGCGATGAGCCGGGTGGACGAGCACGACCGGGAGATCTTCCGGCTGCCGGCCGAGTTCGCCGGCGGCGAACTGGAGGTCCGCCGCCGGGACCTGTCCCGGATCCTGTACGAGCGCGGCGCCGACCGGGTCGGGTACCGGTTCGGGGACCGGATCACCGCGCTCACCGAGACCGCCGACGGGGTGCGGGTCGACCTGGCCCGAGGTGACTCCCGCACCGTCGACCTGGTGGTCGGCGCGGACGGGATGCACTCCGGCGTACGGCGGCTGGCCCTCGGCCCCGAGTCGGCGTACGTCACCCACCTCGGCTACCACCTGGCCGGCTGGGACCTGCCCAACGACCTGGCGGCGGGACCGGTCCCCCGGCAGTACAACGTCCCCGGCCGGATGGCCAGCGTGACCGCCGACCCGCGCGAGCCCGACCGGGCCACCGCCCTGGTCGTCTTCGCCGGGCCCCGGCAGGAGCACGACCGGCTCGACCTGGACCGGCAGAAGGCGCTGATCGGCGACGCCTTCGCCGGGCTGGGCTGGCACGTGCCCCGGCTGCTGGCCGGCCTGCGGGACGCGCCGGAGGTCTACTTCGACGCGATCGCCCGGGTGCGCGTGCCCCGCTGGCACAGCGGCCGGGCCGTGCTGCTCGGCGACGCGGCCTGGGGGGTCACCCTCGGCGGGATGGGGGTCGGCACCGGCCTCGTCGGGGCGTACGTGCTCGCCGGCGAGCTGGCCCTGGCCGGCGGCGACCACCGGGTCGCGCTGCCCGCGTACGAGCGGCGGATGCGAACGTACGCCTCCCGCTGGCAGCGCGGCGCCAGCCCCGGCCACTTCCTCGCCCCGGCCAGCGGGTGGGGCCTGTGGCTGCGGGACCGGCTGCTGGCCGCCCGCCCGGTCCAGTCGATGCTGGTGCGCAGCACCGGGTCGCTGGCCACCGAGGCGGACCTGCCCGACTACGCGGCCCGGGTCTGAGCCGCTCGGGGTCCGGGCCAGTTCGGGGTGGCCCGGACCCGGCCGGCGGCGTCCACCAGCAGCGCCGCGTACCCGTCCAGGGTGGCCAGCCAGTCCAGCGCGTCCGCGCCGCGGGCGACGGCCGCGGTCGCGTACACGTCGGCCCAGAGCAGCTCGGGGCCGACCACGGTGACCGACCGGACGGCCTCGGCCGGCCGCCCGGCGCGCGGGTCCACGATGTGCGTGCCGCGCCGCGCGGTGCCCGAGGTGGCGACCGCGCCGTGCGCCCGTTCGACGACGTCGAGCATCCGCTCCGGACGGTCGGGGTCCTCGATCCCGACCCGCCAGGCCGGCCGGCCCGGCGCGGTGCGCAGCAGCACGTCCCCACCCGCGTTGAGGCAGAGGTCGTGCCCGGGCAGGTCGGCGAGGTGCCGTGCGGCCCGCTCCACCGCCCACCCCTTGACCAGGCCGGACGGGTCGAAGCCGGGGCCGCCGCCGGGCAGCGGCAGGCGCCGGGCGTCGAACCATCCGCCGGTACGGACGCGGGCCGCCTCGCACAGCTCCACCACCTCGCGCACGTCGGGCGACGCGGCGGCCGGGTCGGGCGCGGCCCCGCCGAGCCGGCCCAGCACGCTGTCCGGCCGGTACGTGCTGAACGTCGCGTCCACCTCGCGCAGCTCGGCGAAGACCCGCTCCACCCGCTGCGCCACCGCGTCGGTGCGCACCTCGGGACCGCGCAGGTGCACGCTGACCGGCAGCCCCATCACCTGCACCACCCAGGCGCGCCGGTCGGGTTCGATCCTCAGGTCCATCCTCGCCACCCCGCTCACTTGAGGTGCGCCGCGTCGATCGCGGACTGCAGGGACTCCCGGTAGCCGTCGCTGGTCACGGTGGCCCCGGAGACGGTGTCGATCCGCGCGCTCTGCGCCGCGAGGGCCTGCTGCCGCAGGATCGGCACCGCGTAGTCGTTGATCTCCTGGTCCCGGCGGTTGCCGTCCGGCACCCGTAGGGCGGTGACGTCGGTGATCTTCCCGGCGGAGACGGTGATCTTCACCTGCACCGGTCCCCACCGGGTCTGCGCCACCGACCCGGTGGCCGTGCCGTTGCCGCTCGACGTGCCGCCGTTGCCGCTCGACGTGCCGCCGCTCGACGAGCCCGCGGAGTCGGCGGTGGAGTCGTCGTCCGTGCTGCTCCAGGAGCTGCCGGCCGGGCCGCCGGCGCCCGAGGCGATCGCGCTGCTCTCCCCGCCCGTGCCCATGGTGCTGGTCTTGTAGCTGAACAGCAGCACCAGCGCGGCCACCGTCGAGAGGAGCCAGATGGTGATCCGTCGCACGGATCCTCCTTTCCTGCCTGTCACCAGGCGAAGCGTTCGTGGTGGGTGTGCGCGTCGGGCACCCCGGCCGCGCGGGTGGCGGCGCGGGCGGCGTCGACCCAGCCGTCCGGTCCGCAGAGGAAGACGTCGTGGGTGGTGATGCCGGGGGAGAGCCGGCGCAGCGCCTCCGCGTCGGACATCCCCTCGGCGTACGCCGGCAGCCAGGACGGGCGCCCGGCCCGGGGGCCGACCAGGTAGTGCACGACCAGCCCGCGCTCCGCGGCGAGCCGGTCCAGCTCCGCCCGGAAGGCCAGGTCCGCAGGTGTTCGCGCGCGGTAGAGCAGCACCGCCTGACCCGGGGCGTACGGCAGCTCCCAGAGCAGCGCCAGCAGCGGGGTGATGCCGACCCCACAGGCCAGCAGGGTGATCCCACCGCCCCGCCAGTGCTCGCCGGTCAGCCGCCCGTACGGCCCCTCGACCAGCACCTTCGTGCCGGGGCGCAGGGTGGCCACCCGGGCGCTGTCGTCGCCGAGGTCCTTGACCGTGATCCGCATCAGGTCCCCGTTCGGCGGGGCGGACAGCGAGTACGGATGCGCCCGGGACCAGCCGGGGCCGTCCAGGAACCGCCAGAGCAGGAACTGTCCGGCCCGGGCGGGCAGCCGGTGCAGGTCGCGTCCGCGCAGCCAGACCGAGGTGATTCCGGGGCCCTCGGGGACCACCGCGGCCACCTCGATCCGGTGCCGCAGCGACCGCCAGGCGGGCAGCCCGAGCCGGTAGACCAGCACGCTGGCCAGCGCCAGCAGGTAGACGGTCCACCAGTAGGCGCGGGCGGCCGGCGAGGCGAGGAAGTCGGCGCCGGTCCAGAGCTGGTGCGGCAGCGCCAGCGCGATGCCGAGGTACGCGTACAGGTGCAGCAGGTGCCAGGACTCGTAGCGCAGCCGGCGGCGGGCCGCGCGGATCGAGGTCACCACCACCAGCACCAGCAGGCCGAACGCCGCGGTGGCCAGCAGCATCCCCGGGTAGGTGACGACCAGGTCCCAGGTCTCGGCCAGCACGCCGCGCCGGGCGGTGCCGGCGTACCCGAGGACGGTCAGCAGCACGTGGGCGAGGAGCAGGTGGAAGGAGGTGAAGCCGGCGAGCCGGTGCCAGCGGGCGATCCGGTCCTGACCGAAGCGCCGCTCGATCAGCGGCACCCGAGCCATCAGCACCACCTGGATGAGCATCAGGTCGGCGCTGACCAGGCCGGCGAGCCGGCCGAGCGAGGTGAGCCCGGTGGGCCCCCCGCCCAGCAGTTCCTGCACCCCGCGGTCGGCGGTCCAGAGGGCGATGACGACCAGCAGGCTGAGCACCGCCGCGCTGCCGGCGACATCGGCCCACCAGGCGGGGACCGTCGGCAGGGCGCGGCGCACCGCGCGCCGGTCGGCGACGGCGGCGGTCACCGGAGGGTGTCTTCGGTACGGCTGATGTTCATGACGTCCACCTTGGGGCAGGGAAATCTGTGCCCCCTTTGCCGATGCTGTGCCCCGGCTGAGAATCCGGTCGGCCCGCCGGCGTGTCCCGACGACGCGTCCGGCCATCGGCGCCTCCGGCGCGTCACACGTTGCATTTTCGTCGGAGGGGGGGTGTACTGTCAGAGCAGTTAGAACGAGTGTTCGATTCGGTCGTACGCTCGTTCCAACGATCCGGGAGAGGTGTTTCGCGGCGCCGGCTCCCGGGAGGTGCGGTTCCGCGGACCGCACCGGGCACCGGACAGTCGCGAGTCCGGTCCCGTCAAGGCAGGATCGTCGCCCGCCGCCCACGACCCCCGGGCGGCGGGCGACGGACCCGCCGGTACGCCGGCCGGGTGTGGTGTGGGGAAGCTCCACACCCGGCCGGCCCCCACACGGTGCGTCTTCCTCCGCACCACCGCTCCGGGCGGTCCCGCCGGCGGATCCGATCCGTCGCGCGTCCCGCCCGCCCCGGCTCGAAGCGGAGGAGAGACCATGCCGACCAGTCCGGCCCAGGCCCCGACGGTGCCCGCGCACGTGCTGCCGCACCGCACCCCCGCCCAGTTGCTCGTGGTGGCCCGCGAGGGGCTGACCGAGGCCGCCCGCACCCGCCCCGACGGCCTCCGGTACGCCGCCGCCCACCTCGCCGCGCTGCGTGCCGCCGCCGCCCTGCTCGCCGCCCGCGCCCGCCCGGCACCCGCCCGGCGCAACCGGATCACCAGCGTCTGGGTGCTGCTCTCCACCGTCGCTCCCGAGCTCGACGAGTGGGCCGGCTACTTCGCCGCCGGGGCGAGCAAGCGGGCCGCCGCCGAGGCCGGCATCCCCCGGGTGGTCACCGCCCGGGAGGCCGACGACCTGCTCCGCGCCGCCGAACAGTTCGTGACCGTGGTGGAGACCGCGCTCGGGCTGGCGCACCAGCCGGCGCTCGACGGTCTGCACCGGCCACTCCGGCTCGGCGTGTCTGACGCCATGTCGAGACCCGGAGCAGCCGCCGCCTGAGTCGTGGCGTCCGGCCACCATGGCGGGACCCAGGGTGGCCGGACGCCGCCCGGACGCGCGTCGCGGCGGACGTCGACGATCTAGCACGTAGCACCAGGCGGGAACGATCCCGCGCGACACGACAGGGGGTTGGTCCGATGGCGGGCCGCATGGTGGTCGGTTCCGCCGCACTGGCCGAGCTGGTACGCCCGGCGAGCGCGCCCGACCCGGCGGGCGGTCACCGGGTGCTGCCCGTCCGGCCCGAGCTGACCGGGCTGCTGCCCCACCGCGGGCTGCGGCGCGGTAGCACCATCGCGGTCGGCGTCGGGCAGCCCCGGCGCAGCGGCGGCACGTCGCTGATCCTCGCCCTGCTCGCCGAGGCGTCCCGGGCCGGCTCCTGGTGCGCCGTGGTCGGGGTGCCGACCTTCGGGGCCGGCGCGGCGGCCGAGGCCGGGATCGCCCTGGACCGGCTCGCCCTGGTGCCGCATCCCGGGCCCGAGTGGCCCACCGTCGTCGCCGCGCTCATCGACGGGGTCGACGTGGTGGTCACCGCCGTGCCGACCACCGTCTCCGCCTCCGTCGCCGACCGGCTGGCCGCCCGGGCCCGGCAGCGCGGCAGCGTGCTCGTCCCGTACGGCCGGTGGGACGGCGCGGACGTCACGCTCCAGGTGGTCCGCGGGGTCTGGGAGGGGCTCGGGCCGGGCCGGGGCAGGCTACGCCGCCGCGAGGTCACCGTCTCGGCGCGCGGTCGGGGCGCCGCCGCCCGCCCCAAGGAGATCAAGGTCTGGCTGCCCGGCGACGAGCTGACCCGGGTCATCCCCCGGGCGGCCGGGGTGGGCGGCGCCGCGCGCGTCACCGCGCCCCGGCGGCTCCGGGTGGTGGCGGCCGCCGCCGACCCGGCTGCCCGGCCCCTCACCCTGGCCGGGCCGGCATGACCGTTGCGCCGGTGCGGACCCTGCTGCTCTGGTGCCCCGACTGGCCGGTCCTCGCCGCCGAGATCGTCGACGGGGTGCCCGCCACCGACCCGGTCGCGGTGCTGCACGCCAACCGGGTGGTCGCCTGCTCCGAGCGGGCCCGCGCCGAGGGCGTACGCCGGGGGCTGCGCCGGCGGGAGGCGCAGGGGCGCTGCCCGCAGCTCATCGTCGTCGACCACGACCCCGGCCGGGACGCCCGGGCGTTCGAGCCGGTGGTGGCCGCCGTCGAGGAGGTGGCCGCCGGGGTGGAGGTGATCCGCCCCGGGGCCTGCGCGCTGGCCGCCCGGGGGCCGAGCCGCTACCTCGGTGGGGAGGAGGCGGCGGCCGAGCGGATCGTCGAGCACGTCGCCCAGACCTGCGTGGTGGAGAGCCAGGTCGGCATCGCCGACGGGGTCTTCGCCGCCGGCCTGGCCGCCCGGGACGGGCGGATCGTGCCGCCCGGCGGGACTACGGAGTTCCTGGCCGGCCTGCCGGTGGAGGCGCTCGGCCGGCCGGCCCTGACCGACCTGCTGCGCCGGTTGGGGGTGCGTACCCTCGGCGACTTCGCCGCGCTGCCCGCCGGGGACGTGCTGGCCCGGTTCGGGTTCGACGGGGCGCTGGCCCACCGGCTCGCCGCGGGCCGGGACCACCGGCCGCTCGCGGTCCGGCAGCCGCCGGCCGACCTGACCGTCACCGCCGACTACGACGAGCCGCTCGACCGGGTCGACGCCGCGGCGTTCGCCGCCCGCATGCTGGCCGAACAACTGCACGAGCGGCTCGCCGGGTACGGGTTGGCCTGCACCCGGCTCGGCATCGAGGCGGTCACCGCGCACGGTCAGGAGCTGCACCGGGTCTGGCGGCACGACGGCCTGCTCACCGCCGCGGCCATCGCCGACCGGGTCCGCTGGCAGTTGGACGGCTGGCTCTCCGGCAGCAACGGCCGGGGCGGCGCCCGCCCGGCCCGCCCCACCGCCGGGATCATCCGGCTGCGGCTGGTGCCGGACGGGGTGCTCGCCCAGGCCGGCCTGCAACCCGGGCTCTGGGGGGAGACCGGCGAGGAGCGGGAGCGGGCGCACCGCGCGCTGAGCCGGGTGCAGGGCATCCTCGGCCCCGAAGCGGTGGTCACCGCCGTGCTCGGCGGTGGGCGCTCCCCGGCCGACCAGGTGCGCCTGGTCCCGTGGGGCGACGAACGCCTGCCCGCCCGCCCGGGGCCACCGTCCCTGCCGGCCGAGCCGGGCCCGCCGGCCGGTGCGGCGTCTTCGGTTGAGTCGGCACGGCCGGTTGAGTCGGCGCGGCCGGTTGAGTCGGCGCGGCCGGTTGAGTCGGCGCGGTCGGGCGGGGCGGCCTCTTCGGTCGAGTCGGCGCGGTCGGGCCGGGTGGGGCGGTCGGGTGGCGCGGCGCCGGTCCCGCCGTGGCCGGGACGGCTGCCGCCGCCCGCGCCGGCCGTGGTGCTGCCGACCCCGCTCCTCGCCACCGTGCACGACGCCGCCGGCGAGCCGGTCGTGGTCAACGCCCGGCTGGCGGTGAGCGCCGCGCCCGCCCGCCTGGTCGTCGGCACCGGCCGGCCGGCCGAGATCGTCGGCTGGGCCGGCCCCTGGCCGGTGGACGAGCGCTGGTGGGCGCCGGCCGAGGCCCGGCGGCGGGCCCGGTTCCAGGTCGGCCTGGCCGACGGCGCCGCCCTGCTGCTCGCGGTCGAGGGCGGCCAGTGGCTGGTGGAGGCGATCTATGACTGAGCGGAAAGCGTCGCGCCCCCGACCCGTCGGACGCTACGAACTTGATGACCTGAACGGATCGCCGTTCGTCTCCGGCCCGCTGACTCGTCCGCGCCATCAAGCTGGTAGGCGACCACCGGTCATCCGCCACCCGGCGCCGGCTCGCCGCCGAGGGGTGCGGCGATGAGCTTCCACAACCCGAATCTGCCCTGGTCGGAGCTGGAACGGGTGCTCTCCGGGCGACCCGGCGGCGGACCGGGCGGTGGCGGGCGGGGCGGCAAGGGGCGGCCCCGGGACGGGCACGGGCACCGGGGCGAGCGACACCTGCACGTGGTGGACCCGCTGGCGGTCGACGCCGACGGCGGCGACTCCCCGGCGTGGAGCCGCAAGCGGCAGCAGTACACGCCGCCCGAGCTGCCCCGCCCGGACGGCGCGGTGCCCTACGCGGAGCTGCACGCGCACTCCAACTTCAGCTTCCTCGACGGCGCCAGCCACCCCCAGGAGCTGGCCGAGGAGGCGGCCCGGCTGGGGCTCACCGCGCTCGCCGTCACCGACCACGACGGCTTCTACGGCGTGGTGCGCTTCGCCGAGGCGGCCCGCGCGTTGCACCTGCCGACCGTCTTCGGCGCGGAGCTCTCCCTCGGGCTGCCCGGCCCGCAGAACGGCGAGCCCGACCCGCTCGGCCGGCACCTGCTGGTGCTCGCCCACGGCCACGAGGGGTACGCCCGACTCGCCGCCACCATCTCCCGGGCCCAGCTGCGCGGCGGCGAGAAGGGCCGCCCGGTCTACGGCGAGCTGGCGGAGGTCGCGGCGGAGCTGCGCGACCACGTGCTGGTGCTCACCGGCTGCCGCAAGGGGCACGTGCCCGCCGCGCTGCTCACCGAGGGCGTCGACGCCGCCGCCCGGGAGCTGGACCGGCTCACCGCCCTCTTCGGCGCCGAGACGGTGGCGGTGGAGCTGACCGATCACGGCCACCCGGTCGACGCCGACCGCAACGACGCGCTGGCCGAGCTGGCCGCCGCGGCGGGGCTGCCCACCGTGGCCACGAACAACGTGCACTACGCCACCCCGGGCCGCCGTCGGCTGGCCACCACCCTGGCCGCGGTCCGGGCCCGGCGCAGCCTGGACGAGATCGACGGTTGGCTGCCCGCCGCCGCCACCGCCCACCTGCGCAGCGGCGCGGAGATGGCGGCGCGGTTCGCCGCGTACCCGGGTGCGGTGGCCCGGGCCGCCGAGTTCGGCGCGGAACTCGCCTTCGACCTGCAACTGGTCGCGCCGAAGCTGCCGGCGTATCCGGTGCCGACGGGGCACACCGAGATGAGCTGGCTGCGCCGGCTGACCATGGACGGCGCCCGGGAGCGCTACGGCCCGCCCGAGGCGCACCCGGAGGCGTACGCGCAGCTGGAGCACGAGCTGCGGATGATCGACGACCTCGGCTTCCCCGGCTACTTCCTGGTGGTCTACGACATCGTCGCCTTCTGCCGCGAGCAGGACATCTACTGCCAGGGCCGGGGCTCGGCGGCCAACTCGGCGGTCTGCTACGCGCTGCGGATCACCAACGTGGACGCGGTCCGGCACCGGCTGCTCTTCGAGCGTTTCCTCGCCCCGGAACGGGACGGGCCGCCCGACATCGACGTGGACATCGAGTCCGACCGCCGGGAAGAGGTGATCCAGCACGTCTACGCCCGGTACGGCCGGGAGCACACCGCCCAGGTCGCCAACGTCATCTCGTACCGGCCCCGGTCGGCGGTGCGGGACGTGGCCAAGGCGTTCGGCTTCTCGCCGGGGCAGCAGGACGCCTGGAGCAAGCAGATCGACCGCTGGGGCTCGGTCGCCGCGGTCGACGTGGAGGACATCCCCGAGCAGGTGGTGGCGTACGCCAACGAGCTGCAGACGTTCCCCCGGCACCTGGGCATCCACTCCGGCGGCATGGTGATCTGCGACCGGCCGGTGATCGAGGTCTGCCCGGTGGAGTGGGGGCGGATGCCCGGCCGCAGCGTGCTCCAGTGGGACAAGGACGACTGCGCCGCCGTCGGGCTGGTCAAGTTCGACCTGCTCGGCCTCGGCATGCTCTCCGCCCTGCACTACGGCTACGACCTGATCGGGTCCCGGCTCGACCTGGGCGACATGACCCTGGACGACCCCGAGGTCTACGACATGCTCTGCCGGGCCGACTCGGTCGGGGTGTTCCAGGTGGAGAGCCGCGCGCAGATGGCCACCCTGCCCCGGCTCAAGCCCCGGCAGTTCTACGACCTGGTGGTGGAGGTGGCGCTGATCCGGCCCGGCCCGATCCAGGGCGGCTCGGTGCACCCGTACATCCGGCGCAAGAACGGCCAGGAGCCGGTGACGTTCCCGCACCCGCTGATGCGCAACGCGCTGGAGAAGACCCTCGGCGTGCCGCTGTTCCAGGAGCAGCTCATGCAGCTCGCCATCGACCTGGCCGGCTTCGACGCGGCGGAGGCCGACCAGCTGCGCCGGGCGATGGGGGCGAAGCGCTCGGTGGAGCGGATGGCGCAGATCGCCGACCGGCTGTACGCGGGGATGGCCGAGCGGGGCATCACGGGGGAGCTGGCCGACGACGTCTACCGCAAGCTCACCGCCTTCGCCAGCTACGGCTTCCCGGAGAGCCACGCGATGAGCTTCGCCTACCTGGTGTACGCCAGCTCCTGGCTCAAGCGCTACCACCCGGGCCCGTTCCTGGCCGCCCTGCTCAACGCCCAGCCGATGGGTTTCTACTCGCCGCAGACCCTGGTCGACGACGCCCGCCGGCACGGCGTGGAGGTACGCCGGCCGGACATCAACGCCAGCGGCGCCAAGGCGGTGCTGGAGTCCACACCGGAGACCCGGTGGGGGAGCCAGCCGGGCGAGCCGCCGCACGCCTGGGGGTTGGGCGGCCCGGCGGTCCGGCTCGGGCTGGGCAGCGTACGCACTCTCGGCGACGACGTGGCCGAGCGGATCGAGGCGGAGCGGACGGCCCACGGGCCGTACCGCGACATGCCGGACCTGGCCCGCCGGGTCGGCCTGACCGCCGCGCAGCTGGAGGCGCTGGCCACCGCGGACGCCTTCGCCTGTTTCGGGCTGACCCGGCGGCAGGCACTCTGGGCCGCCGGCGCGGCGGCCCAGGACCGGCCGGGCCGGCTGCCCGGCACGGTGACCGGCGCGGCCCCGCCCACCCTGCCCGGGATGGAGGCGGTGGACCGCCTCGTCGCCGACGTCTGGGCCACCGGCCTGTCCCCGGAGAGCCACCCGGCCCGGTTCATCCGGGACCGGCTGGACGCCCTGGGCGCGGTGCCGATCGCCCGGCTCGGCCGGGTGGATCCCGGGCAGCGGGTCCGGGTCGGCGGGATCGTCACCCACCGGCAGCGGCCGGCGACCGCGGGCGGCGTCACCTTCCTCAACCTCGAGGACGAGACCGGGATGCTCAACGTCACCTGCTCACCGGGACTCTGGCAGCACTACCGGCGGGTGGCCCGGACCAGCGCCGCCCTGGTGGTGCGGGGGCGGTTGCAGCGGCACGAGGGGGTCACCAGCCTCACCGCCGACCGGCTCGATGCGATCGACCCGCCGGTCACCCCGGCCTCCCGCGACTTCCGCTGACCTGCTATCCGGCCAGGCCGGCCAGGCCGGCCAGGGCCGCGCCGGCGCTGCCGAGCAGCCCGAACAGCACGATCCGCCGGAACACCACCGGGGCGATCCGGTGGAACAGGCGGTTGCCCAGCCACCAGCCCAGCGGTACGGCGGGCAGTGCCACCAGGGCCGTCCGCACCACGTCGGCGTGCACCTGGCCGGTCGCGGCGAACCCGGCCAGTCCCATCAGGCCGGTGCCGGCGAAGGTCGCGGCGATGGTGGCCCGGAAGGTGCGCGGGTCGTAGCCGAGCGAGTGGAAGGCGGCCACCAGCGGCGGCCCGTTGGTGCCGGTGGCGGCGGTGAGCACGCCCACGAGCACGCCGACGGACCCCAGCCCGACCCGGCCGGTCCGGAACCGGGCGCCGGACCAGACCAGCGCTACGCAGCCGAGCACCACCACCGCGATCAGCGCCCGGAGCACCCGTTCCGGCGCGTACGCGAGCACCAGCAGGCCGACCGGCAGCCCGAGCACGGCGCTTCCGGTGAGGGCCAGCGCCACCCGCCAGCGGGCGTACGCGCGCTCCCGCACGGCCGCGATCAGGGTCACCCCGATGCCGGTCAGCGCGGAGACCACGACGGCGCCGCGCGGGTCCAGCGCGGCGGCGAGCAGCGGGACGGTCACCAGTGCGTAGCCGAAGCCGCTGACCGCCTGCGCGACGGCGCCGAGCAGCACGATGCCGAACGCGACGAGCAGCACGACCATCAGGTCAGCCTGATCCGGACGGCACCGGGCCGGCAACCGGACCGCCCCCCGGAGATCTTCGCCACATCCGTTCCGAACGGGCATGACATCAGCCACAGCGACGTTTTCACCATCGGCGGGCCAGAGATACGGTCCGCCGCGTGGGCAGAGCGGCCCACGCAGGAAAGGTGGACACGATGACGGGGAGCAACACCTACCGCGGCGTCGCCAACGCACGCCGGACCCGACTCGGTGCGGACTGGGTCCCGGCGCACGACACCGAGGTGCACGAATACCCGGTGACCGACGGGCCGGTGGCCAACACCCACCGCTCGCGGGCCGAGGAGGACCCGGCCGGGGGCGGCGAGTCCTGACCCTGCCGGCGCGGATGACTAGGCTCGGCGGGGTGGAGCAGACCCGAACCCTCACCCCCCGCACCGCTGTCATCTGGGCGGTGCTCGGGGCCGAGCTGGACCGGCGGGCCGGCGAGCAGCTCACCGTGCTCGACGTCGGCGGCGGGACCGGCGGCTTCGCCGTCCCGCTCGCCGAGGCCGGCCACCGGGTCACCGTGGTCGACGCCAGCCCCGACGCGCTCGCCGCGCTGACCCGCCGGGCCGCCGAGGCCGGGGTCGCCGATCGGGTACGTGCGGTGCAGGGCGACGCCGACGCGCTCACCGGGCTGGTCGAGCCGGCCAGCGTCGACCTGGTGATCTGCCACTCCGTCCTCGAGGTCGTCGACGAACCGGCGTCGGTGGTGTCCGCGCTCGTCGGCGCGCTGCGCCGCGGTGGCGCGGCCAGCGTCCTGGTCGCCGGCCGGGCCGCCGCCGTGCTCAGCCGGGCGATGAACGGCCACCTCGACGTGGCCGCGGCGCTCGCCGCCAACCCGCACGGCGTCGCCGGCCCGCGGGACACCCTGCGCCGACGGTACGACGCCGACGGGGCCGAAGCGCTGCTCGCCGACGGCGGGCTCACCGTCGAGGAGATCCACGGGGTACGCGTCCTGGCCGACCTGCTCCCCGCCGCCGTGGCGGACGGTCAGCCGGCCGCCCTGGTCGAGCTGGAACGGGCCCTGGCCGCCCGGCCGCCGTACCGGGACCTCGCCGCCCAGCTGCACCTGTTCGCCCGCCGCCCGGCATGACCGACCCGGCGGTGGATCCGCTCGACCCGGTTCCGCCCCGCTACGGCGGCGGCAGCCTCGTCGACGTCCTGCCCAGCGCGTGCGCGCTGCTCGGCGTGCCCGGCGCGGCCGACCTGCTCGGCCTGCACCCCCGGCTGGCCGGGGTACGCCGGATCGCCGTGCTGCTGGTCGACGGGCTCGGCTGGTACCAGATCCCCACCGCCGCCCCGTACGCCCCGACGCTGGCCGGTCTGGTCGCCACCGTCGGCGCCCCGCTCACCTCCGGCTTCCCGTCGACCACCCCGACCAGCCTGGTCAGCCTCGGCACCGGTCGCCCGTCCGGGGCGCACGGGGTGCTCGGTTTCAAGGTGCGGGTCCCCGACACCGACCGGGTGCTCAGCCACATCGAGTGGGCCGGCGACCCGGAGCCGCTGCGCTGGCAGCCCGTCGCGACCTGGTACGAGCGGGCCAGCGCCGCCGGGGTCGCGGTGACCGTGGTCAGCCGCCCCGAGTACGCCGGCAGCGGCCTCACCCTCGCCGCCAACCGGGGCGGCGACTACCGGGGCGCGTCGGACGCCGACGCGCTCGCCACCCGGATGCTGGCCGCCCTCGCCGCCGGCGCCGGGCCGACCCTGGTCTCCGGCTACCACCCCGACCTGGACCGGCACGGTCACCTCAGCGGCGTCGACTCGGTCCCGTGGCGGCTCGCCGCCGCCGAGGTCGACCGGCTGCTGGCCCGGCTGGTCGACGGGCTGCCGCCGGACGCCGCGCTCCTGGTCACCGCCGACCACGGCCAGCTCAACGTGCCCGACGCGCACCGGATCGACCTGGACACCGATCCCCGGCTGCGGGCCGGCGTCCGGGTGGTCGCCGGCGAGCCCCGGATTCGCTACCTGCACGTCGAGCCCGGCGCCGCCGCCGACGTGGTGGCGGCCTGGTCGGCGGTGCTGGGCGACGCGGCCTGGGTGACCACCCGGGACGAGGCGGTGGCCACCGGCTGGTTCGGGCCGGTGCCCGAGGAGCACCTGGTCCGGATCGGCGACGTGGTGGTGGTCTGCCGGGGCACGTACGCCGTGGTCGCCACCCGGTCGGAGAAGCCGATGGAGTCCCGGCTGGTGGCGTACCACGGGTCGGACACCGCGGCCGAGATGACCATCCCACTGCTGGTGGTGCGGGGCTGACCGGTCGGGTTGTCGGACCGGGCGGCTAGCCTGCGGGGATGGGCCGCAGCCAGTCGTTGCCCCGGGGTGGCGATCCGCGCTTCGGGCCGGACGCCGACGACACCGGCTGTCCGATCCTGCACGTCGACATGGACGCCTTCTTCGCCTCGGTCGAGGTGCGCCGCCGCCCGGAGCTGCGTGGCCGGCCGGTGGTGGTGGGCGGTGTCGGTCCGCGCGGGGTGGTCAGCTCGGCCAGCTACGAGGCCCGCCGGTACGGCGTGCGCAGCGCCATGCCCACCGCCCGGGCCCGGGCGCTCTGCCCGGACGCGGTCTATCTCCCACCGGACTTCACGCAATACTCGGCGGCCTCCCGCGCGGTGATGCGGATCTTCCGGGACGTCACCCCGCTGGTCGAGCCGCTCTCCCTGGACGAGGCGTTCCTCGACGTCGCCGGCGCCCGCCGGCTCTTCGGGCCGCCCGTCCGGATCGCCCGGCTGATCCGCCGCCGGGTCGCCGAGGAGCAGGGGCTGACCTGCTCGGTCGGGGTGGCCCCGAGCAAGTTCGTGGCCAAGCTGGGCTCCACCCGGGCCAAGCCGGACGGCCTGCTCGTGGTGCCCGCCGCCCGGGTGCTCGACTTCCTGCACCCGCTGCCGGTGGCGGCGCTCTGGGGCGTGGGGGAGCGCTCCGCCGAGGCGCTGCACCGCCTCGGCCTCAACACCGTCAACGACCTGGCCGAGGCGCCGCTCGGCCTGCTGCGCCGAGCGGTCGGCGAGGCGTCCGCCACCCACCTGCACGAGCTGGCCTGGGGGCGGGACTCGCGCCGGGTCTCCCCGGAGCACGTGGAGAAGTCGATCGGCGCGGAGGTCACCTTCGACGTCGACGTGACCGACCCGGGGGAGATCCGCCGCGCCCTGCTGGCCCTCGCCGAGAAGGTCGGCGCCCGGCTGCGCGCGGCCGGGCAGGTCGGGCGGACCGTGTCGCTCAAGGTCCGGCTGGCCGACTTCCGCACCGTCAACCGCTCCCGCACCCTCACCGTGCCCACCGACACCGCCCGGGAGATGTTCGACACGGCCTGGGCCCTCTGGACCGCCCTGGCCCCCGGTGAGCCGGTCCGCCTGGTCGGCGTCCGGATGGAGGGGCTGGCCGCGGCGGAGGAGACGCCGCGGCAGCTCACCCTCGGCGCGCCCGAGCGCGGCTGGCGGGAGGCGGAGGCGGCAGCGGACGCGGCGGCCGCCCGATTCGGGCGGTCCGTCATAGGTCCGGCCAGTCTTCTCAGCAGGCGTGATCCACGACGAGTCGAAAAACCGGCCCGGCCGTAGGTCGTCCCGCTTTCCGACGCGCGAGCCCCCTCGTAGACTTGCGGGTAAGCAGCCGGTTGGCTGCCACGGTCTGTCGGCCCGTGCGGGCCGACCAACGTGACCGGGGAGGAGTGCCGTGCCGCTCTCGGAGCACGAGCAGCGGCTGTTCGAGCAGATCGAGCGGTCGCTTGCCGAGGACCCCAAGTTCGCCTCGGCCGTGCGCGCCAGCGACCCGCGTTTCCACGCGCGGCGTCGCGTGCTCGTCGCTGCCGGCGTGGTCATCGCTGGTCTGGCCCTGCTGATCTACGGGGCCGTGATCAAGACGCCTCCGCTGGCCGTGGCGGGCTTCGTCGTCATGCTGGCCTCACTGATCTACGCGGTGCAGTCGCAGCGGCGGTCCCAGTCGCCCGACCTGCACGTGGTCGGCGGCACGACGAGCCGCCGGGCCCGCGGTGGCCGGGCCGGCCGGCGGGGTTCGTTCCTCGACCGGATGGAGGACCGCTGGCGGCAGCGCCCGGAGGGGCACCGCTGACCACGGGGCCCTGACTGAGGGCCGCACCGCGACGGGACGCCGGCGACCGTGGCCGCTCCTTCGCGCCCCGGAACTCCTTCGAAGATCCGCCCGGAACCCCCTCGGAAGATCATCGTGCCGCCCGGCCGTGGTGGCATCCCCGTGCCCCGGACACCCCGCTGCCGCGCGACGGCGTCACCCTGGCAACCGCCCGGTCGGTCCGTCCCGCCGGCGGGGGAGCGCCGGCGGGACGGACCGACCGTCAGCGAGCCGGACGGCCCGCTAGGAGGCGACGCGGATTCCAGCGCACCAGCCGGTCCCGCACCTGGCCGGTGGTGGTCACCAGCCGGGCCGAGCGGTCCGACACCGCGGTACGCCAGCGCAGCAGCACCGACGGCGGCAGCAGCGCCGCCCTGATCCGGGCACCCCGGCCGGCCCGGCCGGCGAGCGCGCCACGCACCGACCGCAGGGCCGGGTGCAGCGCCTCCCCGGTGAGCGGGTCGCGGGCGTAGCGGGCCCGCTCCTCGGCCCGCCCGAGCAGCCGGACCCCGGTCACCGCCCCGGCATCCTCGGTGAGGGTCTCCCGGACCAGCCGCTCGGCGGTGGCCCGGGGCGTCTCCGTCCGGTCCACGCGCACCTGGTAGTCGACCAGCGTGTCGAGCAGCTCGTCCCAGGCGGCGTGGGCGTCCGCCCGGGCCCGCTCGGTGTCCACCCCGACGGTGAGGTCGCGGACCGCCCCCCGGGGACCGGGCACGGCGGCCAGCGCGGTGGCCGCCGGCGCGACGGCCCGGACCCGCCGGCGGCGGCGCAGCGTCGAGCGGCGCAGCGCCGGCAGGGCCAGCAGCACCAGCAGGGCCAGCACCCCGGCCGCCCACCACGGCCAGACCGGGCTCTGCCGGGCGGCGCCGCCGTCGCCGACGTTGAGGCCCTGGTCGGCGTCCTTGTCCAGCCGGTCCGGGTCGTTCGGGCCGGCGGACGGGTCCACCCCGCCCGGCGCGGCGGTGCTCCCCGGCAACGGGGCGACGTCCTCGGGGGCGTCGGTGTCCGGGGCCCAGGCCGACCGGACCGAACCCTGGATGCTCGCCGCCGGGGTGGGGTCGAACGGCACCCAGCCGAACCCGTCGAAGTAGACCTCCGTCCAGGCGTGCAGGTTCCGGTTGGTCAGCACGTAGCTGCCGCCCTCGGAGTTGCTGCCGTTGGTGAAGCCGACCGCCACCCGGGCCGGGATGCCGGCCGCCCGGACCAGCCAGGCCATCGCGGCGGCGTACTGCTGGCAGTAGCCGACCTTGGTGGCGAGGAAGTCCGTGATGTCGTCCCCGCTGGTGCCACCCCTGGTGGAGAGGGAGTAGGTGAAGCCGTTCTCCACCGAGAAGTAGCCGTAGATCGCGCGGACCTTGTCGTAGTCGTTCTGCTTGCCCTTGATGAGCTGGTCGACCAGCCGGTCCACCGCCCGGACCGACGGCGTGACGGTCTGCTGGCGCCGCACCGGGTGGTCGGCCGGCAGCGCCGGCGCCCCGCGCAGCGCCGTCGGGCTGTACGTCGAACGGACGTAGTCGAACGAGTACCGCTTGCCCCGGGCGTTCTCCCGGTTGGAGAAGACGATCTGCTGGTTCGGGTCGTAGAGCCAGCTGCGACTCAGGTCCTCGGTCTTCACCGGCTCGGCGTAGATCGGCAGCAGCGGCATGTTGAGGTTCTTCGTCACCTCGACGGTGGCCCGGTAGCGCCGCTGGTCGATGCCCTCCCCGCCGCGCCGGGTCGGGTCGGGCAGGCTCCGGGTCACCGGCTGCCCGGAGGGGACGCGCGCCTGGAAGCCGTCCGGGCGCAGCTCGTCGACCACCCCCAGGCGCAGGTAGAACGGGGCCGGCTCGTTGGTGGTGACCTTGACCAGATCGAACACCTGGGACTGGTTGAGCTGGCCGCTGAGCGCGGCGAACAGATCGATCCGGCCCGGCTTGCCGCCCTGCCCGGGCCGGCCGGTGCCGTCGCCGGCGCCGTTGGTGACGGTGTTCATCAGCCCGCCGGTCATCCCGGGCACCACCAGCGGCAGGGCGACCGCCAGGGCCACCCCGACCACGGCCAGCCGGCGGCCGGCCGCGGCCAGCGGCGACGCCTCCCAGACGTCGACGTCGCGGCCCTCGCCGGTGAACCGGCGGCCGAACCGGCGTACCCGGTCGACGTTGTCGGTGACCAGCAGCCAGAGGTAGCCGCAGGCGCCGACCACGAACGGGGTGGCCGGGACGCTGTCCACATAGACCGCCACCGGCACCGAGTAGATCGCCAGCATCGGCAGCCCGGCCAGCGCCGGCCGGCGCAGCCCGACGGCCAGCACGTCCACCACCACGGCGACGCCGCCGACGCCCAGCACGGTGAGGAAGAGCAGCGAGTCGACGTCCGGGACCTCCACCCCGTACGTCCGCATGTCCTGCAGCGACGCGCCGATCAGCTCGCCGAAGTGGGCGAAGGTGCCGGGGGTGGGCACGAACGCGAGCACCTCGGTGCCGCCCGGGAAGATCCAGGTCAGCCCGAGCATGAGGCCGGCGAGCATGGCCACGATCTGCCCCCACAGCGGGAAGCGGGCCAGCCGGCTCAGCGCGGCGGCGCCGGCCACCACGGCGACCACGATGGCCGCCTGGATCAGCCACGTCCAGCGCTCGAAGATCGCCGACAGCGGCGCCGCGGCCAGCAGGGTCGCCGCCGCCGCGACGAAGCCGAGGTTGCGGGTCGCGGTCACGGGTCCACCCTTCCGGTCATCGCACGCCTCCGGCCACCGTCTCGGCGAGGGCCGCCCGCAGCGCGAAGCCCTGCGAACCGCGGGCCGCCTGTGGCCAGAGCACCGGCAGCCGGCCGCCGTGCTCCACGCCGATCACCCGCCACCCGCTCTGCAGCAGGGTGAGCGCGGCGGTGCCGTGCGCGTGCGCCGCCTCCGCCCGGGCCTTGTCCGGCAGGTTGAGCCAGGTGGTGCTGTCCAGCACGAAGCCGACGCAGGTGGCGCCGTTGCCGCGCAGGCCGGCCAGCAGCTCCGCCTCGGCCGTGCTCAGGGTGCCGAACAGCGCGATGATCAGGCCGCCGTCGGCCCGTTGCCGGACCTGCTGCACCAGCGTGATGATCTCGCCGCGCTTGTCCAGCCGCACCTCGGCGAGGTGGTCGAGGAGCAGGCCCTCGCCGCCCGCCTCGGAGGCGTCCACGTCCGCGCCGTTTCCGGTGACCAGGCGCAGCTTGTACCCGGCCTGGCGCAGGTGCACGGCGATGCTGGCGGCGGCGGAGACCGCCCACTCGAAGCTCGCCGTCGGGCCGTCCCCCCGGTGGCCGAAGGCGCGGGTGTCCAGCACCACCGTGGCCCGGCTCTCCCAGGGCTGCTCCTCCCGGCGCACCATCAGCTCCCCGGTGCGCGCGGTCGACTTCCAGTGCACCCGGCGCAGGTCGTCGCCCATCCGGTACTCCCGGGTGGCGGCGTCGTCCTCGCCGTGCACCGCGACCGAGCGGGCCCGGCTGTCGCCGCTGCCGGCGTACTCGCCGGGGAGGCGGACCGGGGGCAGCGGCGTGACCTGCGGGATCACGGTGAGGTGGTCGGTGGTGGGGAAGGCCCGGCTGAGCTCGCAGAGCCCGAACGGGTCGGTCAGCCGGATCACCAGGGGCCCCACCTCGTACCGGCCGCGCACGTCGGCCCGGACCGTGTACGCCACCGAGCTGGCCTGGTGCGCGCCGAGGCGCTCCAGCACCACCCGGGGCCGGCTGCCCAGCGCGTACGGCAGCCGGTCCTCGAGCAGCAGCGTGCCGGTGGGCAGGCGGGACAGGTTCTGCAGCCGCAGCACCACCCGGGAACTGGCCCCGACCGGCACCCGGTGCGGTTCCAGGGACCGGTTGCAGGCCAGCTTGTAGCGGCTGCGCCCGACGTAGGCCGCCGCGAGCAGCGGCAGGATGGCGAGCAGGACGGCCACCCGGAGCAGGTCCTTCTCGCCGAGGACGCCGGCGGAGATCGCGGCGGCGGCCGCGGCCGCCAGGAAGGAGCGGCCGCGGGTGGTCAGCCCGCGCAGCCCGTCGCGCACCTCACGGCCTCCGCGGTTCGTACGGCCCACGTCCCTTGCCCGGGGCGGGCCGGGTGTCGTACGGCGAGCGCTTGCGGTCGTGCGGCAGCGGCAGCCGGTGCACCAGCTCGGCGACGATCGCGTCGGTGGTGCGGCGGGCGAGCTGGGCGTCGGCGGTCGGGATGATCCGGTGCGCCAGCACCGGCACCGCGAGGGCCTGCAGGTCGTCCGGGAGGACGTAGTCCCGGCCCTCAAGGGCGGCCACCGCGCGGGCGGTGCGCAGCAGCTGGAGGGTGGCCCGCGGGGACGCGCCGAGCCGCAGGTCGGGCGCCTCGCGGGTGGCGGTGACCAGGTCGATCGCGTACTGCTTGACCGCCTCGGCGACGTGCACCTGCCGGACGTGGCCGATCAGCCGGCGCACGGTGGCCGCGTCGGAGACCGGGCGCAGCTCGGTCAGCGGGTCGGTGGCCCCGTGGCCGTCCAACATGGCCAGCTCGGCGCCCGGGTCCGGGTAGCCCATCGCGATCCGGGCGGTGAACCGGTCGCGCTGCGCCTCCGGCAGCGGGTACGTCCCCTCCATCTCGATCGGGTTCTGCGTCGCGATCACCATGAACGGCGTCTGCAGCTGGTAGGTCACCCCGTCGACGGTGACCTGCCGCTCCTCCATGCACTCCAGCAGGGCGGACTGGGTCTTCGGCGAGGCCCGGTTGATCTCGTCGCCGACCACCAGGTTGGCGAAGACCGCGCCCGGCCGGAACTCGAAGTCGTGCGTCTCCTGGTTGTAGACGCTGACCCCGGTGACGTCGCTGGGGAGCAGGTCGGGGGTGAACTGGATCCGCCGGACGGAACAGTCGATGGACCGGGCCATCGCCTTGGCGAGTTTCGTCTTGCCGACGCCGGGTACGTCCTCGATGAGCAGGTGGCCCTCCGCGAGCAGGACGGCCAGGGCGAGCCGGACGGTGGCCGTCTTGCCCTCGATCACCTGCTCGATGTTGGCCACGATGGCCTCGCTCGCGGCGCGGAACTCGTCGTGCGGCAGCAGACCGCCCACCTCGTCCCAGGTCTGTTGTGTCACGGGCCTCCTCCTCGTCGCCTGGACGGCAGCGCTGAATAGAGCACCTGGACCCGCCGTTTGGTTCGCGACGTCGAGCCTCGTCTGCCGCAGAAATCTCACTGGTCTCTCAGGCTAACCATGTTTCTCGTTGTCGCCGACCCCCGCAGGCCGTCGGTCGGTTACGCCCGGAATATTCGCCGGACCGGGGGATCAGTACCGACCAGTGGTCCGGGCGAGATGCGCACCGGGACGGCGGGGTACACTGCCGGTCATGGCCGGAGCCTTCCTGCTTCTTACCGAGCCGTGCTGATGCGCTGAACGCGCGACAGCACGGCCGCCCCTCCTGCGCGAGGGGCTTTTTTGTGCCCGCAGCAGACCTCCCCATATCCGACATGACCCGCGCCGAGGAGACGCCATGAGTGAGGCAGCCGCACCGGCGACCGACATCCCCCCGTTCCGGTACACCGCGGCCCTGGCCGAGGAGATCGAGCACCGCTGGCAGGACACCTGGGAGCGGGAGGGCACCTTCCACGCGCCGAACCCGACCGGCCCGCTGGCCGACCCGGACCACCCGCGGGCCGGCGCGGAGAAGCTGTACGTGCTGGACATGTTTCCCTACCCGTCCGGTGCCGGCCTGCACGTCGGGCACCCGCTGGGCTACATCGGCACCGACTGCTTCGCCCGCTACCAGCGGATGGCCGGGCGCAACGTGCTGCACGCGATGGGCTTCGACGCGTTCGGCCTGCCGGCCGAGCAGTACGCGGTGCAGACCGGCACCCACCCCCGGACCACCACCGAGGCGAACATCGAGCGCTACAAGGTGCAGCTGCGCCGGCTGGGGCTGGCCCACGACGAGCGGCGCTCGGTGGCGACCATCGACACCGACTTCTACCGCTGGACCCAGTGGATCTTCCTGCAGATCTTCAACTCCTGGTATGACCCGCAGGCGGGCAAGGCCCGTCCGGTCGCCGAGCTGATCGCCGAGTTCGAGGGGGGCACCCGGCCCACCCCGGACGGCCGCCCGTGGGCCGAGCTGACCGTGGCCGAGCGGCGGAAGATCGTCGACGACCACCGGCTGGCGTACGTCTCGCAGGCGCCGGTGAACTGGTGCCCGGGGCTGGGCACGGTGCTGGCCAACGAGGAGGTCACCGCCGACGGCCGCTCCGAGCGGGGCAACTTCCCGGTCTTCAAGCGCAACCTGAAGCAGTGGATGATGCGGATCACCGCGTACGGTGACCGGCTGCTGGCGGATCTGGACACCCTGGACTGGCCGGAGCCGATCAAGCTGCAGCAGCGCAACTGGATCGGCCGGTCCCAGGGCGCGCACATCGACTTCCCGACGAGCGTCGAGCCGATCCGGGTGTTCACGACCCGGCCGGACACCGTCTTCGGGGCCACCTACATGGTGCTGGCCCCCGAGCACGAGACGGTCGACGTGCTGGTGCCGGCCGGCTGGCCGGCGGGGACGAAGGACGCCTGGACCGGCGGGCACGCCAACCCGCGGGCCGCCGTCGAGGCGTACCGGAAGGCCGCCGCGGCCAAGACGGACGTGGAGCGGCAGGCGGAGACCCGGGAGAAGACCGGCGTCTTCGTCGGCGCGTACGCCACCAACCCGGTCACCGGCGGGCAGATCCCGATCTTCATCGCCGACTACGTGCTGGCCGGCTACGGCACCGGCGCGATCATGGCGGTGCCCGCCCAGGACGAGCGGGACTGGGACTTCGCCGAGGTCTTCGACCTGCCGATCGTCCGGACCGTGCAGCCGGCGGAGGGCTTCACCGGCAAGGCGTACACCGGCGAGGGCCCGGCGATCAACAGCGCCGCGCCCGACCGCGGCCTGGACCTGAACGGCCTGGGGGTGGCCGACGCCAAGGCGCGGATCATCGAGTGGCTGGAGGCGAACGGGCACGGCGCCGGGGCGGTCACCTGGCGGCTGCGGGACTGGCTGTTCTCCCGACAGCGCTACTGGGGCGAGCCGTTCCCGATCGTCTACGACGAGACGGGCGCGCCGATCGCGCTGCCCGAGTCGATGCTGCCGGTCGAGCTGCCGGAGGTGGCCGACTTCTCGCCGAAGACGTTCGACCCGGAGGACGCGGACAGCAACCCGGAGACCCCGCTGTCCCGGCGGCGCGACTGGGTGGAGGTGGAGCTGGACCTGGGTGACGGGCCGAAGCGCTACACCCGGGAGACCAACGTGATGCCGCAGTGGGCCGGTTCCTGCTGGTACGAGCTGCGCTACCTGGACCCGACCAACGACGAGCGGTTCGTCGACGCGGAGAACGAGCGGTACTGGATGGGGCCGCGCGGGGCGGCCGACTGCGGCGGCACCGACCTGTACGTCGGCGGCGCCGAGCACGCCGTGCTGCACCTGCTGTACGCCCGCTTCTGGCACAAGGTGCTGTACGACCTGGGCCACGTCTCGTCGTTTGAGCCGTTCCGCCGGCTGTTCAACCAGGGCTACATCCAGGCGTACGCCTACACCGACGCCCGGGGCGCCTACGTGCCGGCCGAGGAGGTCGTCGAGGTCGACGGCCGGTTCTTCCACGGCGAGACCGAGGTGCGGCGCGAGTACGGCAAGATGGGCAAGTCCCTGAGGAACGTCGTCACCCCGGACGAGATGTGCGCGGCGTACGGCGCGGACACCTTCCGGGTGTACGAGATGTCGATGGGTCCGCTGGAGGTGTCCCGCCCGTGGGAGACCCGGGCGGTCGTCGGCTCGTACCGGTTCCTGCAGCGGGTGTGGCGCGCGGTCGTCGACGAGCAGACCGGTGACTCCCGGGTCACCGACGTGCCGGCCGACGAGGAGACCCGACGGCTGCTGCACAAGGTGATCGACGGGGTCCGCGCCGACATGGACGCGATCCGGTTCAACACCGCCATCGCCAAGCTGATCGAGCTGACCAACGCGCTGACCCGGCTGTCGGCCACCCCGCGAGAGGTGGCCGAGCCGCTGGTGCTGATGCTGGCGCCGTTCGCCCCGCACGTCGCCGAGGAGCTGTGGCGCCGACTGGGCCACGACACCTCGCTGGCGTACGCGGACTTCCCGACCGCCGACCCGGCGCTGCTGGTCGCCGAGACGGTGACCTACCCGGTGCAGGTCAACGGCAAGGTCCGCGGCCGGATCGAGGTGGCCGCCGACGCCTCCGAGGACGAGGTCCGGGCCGCCGCGCTGGACGCGGTGGCCGGCTCGCTGGCCGGCAGGGAGCCGCGCAAGGTGATCGTGGTGAAGGGCCGGATGGTCTCGATCGTCGCCTGATCCGTCCCGTACCGCCGGAGGCGCGTCCCGTGCCCGGGGCGCGCCTCCGCCGTGTCTCGGCCGACGGCTCGCCGGCTGCTCCGTCCTGCCTGCTGCTCCGTCCCGCCTTTTGCTCCCTCCTGCCTGCGGCTCCGTCCTGCCTGCGACGGAACGGCCGGGTTGGCTCGCCCCGGGCAGATGGCCCTCGCCGCACTGTCGAGCTGATGTCGCACCCGACTCACGCGTGCGGTGGCCGGCAGGTTGCTGTCCCAATCTGGCTGCCTCTGTCCGTGTTGCGTCGGCGCTCGTCGCCGCGGTTGAGTCGTTCGCGACGTCAGCTCGACAGGGTCCGGCACCCCTGTTGCGGGTCCGCCACGGACGCCCCCGTCGGTGGCCCCGGCCCAGCCCCCGCCCCGGCTCCGGCCCGGCCCCAGCCCCGGCCCGGCCCCAGCCCCGGCCCGGCCCGGCCCCAGCCTCGGCCCCGGCCCCGGCTCGGGACCGGAGACGCGCGGTCGACGCCGGTGTCAGCGGCTGCCGAGCGCCGCCTCGACCGCCGGGCGGTGGCGGAGCAGCCACTCGTGCCAGCCACGTACCGCGTCCACGGCGCCGGCCGCCCGTAGCCGGCGCATGCCGGGCTCGTCCCGGTCGGCGCCGGCATCGATGCCCCGCCAGGTCCCGGCGAGCTGGTCGACCATGACGTCCACCAGCTCAACCCGGGGCAGCGGGGTGCCGGGACCGGCCCCGTCGTAGGCGTCGCAGAGCAACCGGCAGCGCCGGCCCAGCTCCGCTGGGTCGGTGTCCCCGCCCGGTTCGGTCCAGTGCCAGCCGGCGAAGGCCACGTCCTCGATCCGGCGGCCCGGCCCGGCCAGGTCCCAGTCGAGGAAGGCCACCGGCAGCGGGGGGAAGCCCCGGTACACCGTGTTCTTCGGCGACAGGTCCCGGTGGCAGACGGTCTCCGCCCCGCCGGCGAGGTCGGTTCCGGCGCAGGCGTCGTGCAGGACGCGGATCAGGCGGGCCAGCCGGGTCAGCGCGGCGTCGGAGAAGAAGGACGGATCCTCCCGTTCCCGCCAGGGCACCTGCCCGTCCAGGTGGCTCAGCACCTGCCGCCCCCGGTCGTCCACGCCGAGATACCGGGGTGCCAGCCCCGGAGCGGCCGCGGCCAGGTGGCGCAGCAGCGCGGCGACGCTGTCGGCGGCGGCCGGGGGAGTGCGGCGTACGGTGTCGCCGACCCGGACCACCTCGGCGATGAAGCCGCCGGGCAGTGGGTCCTCGGAGACGGTCACCGCCGGCTCGGGCCCAGCCGGCGCTGGCGCTCCGCCCGCCAGGCGCGGCGGATGATCACCACGCTGGCGATCAGACCCAGGCTGGCCGGGGCGGCGGCGTACCAGTTGATCCCGCCGGGGGAGGTGACGGCCGCGCCGATCGCCGCGTAGCCGATGGCGGTGGGGGCGGCGGCGATCACGCTGCCGGTCAGGAACGGCAGCACCCGGGCCCCGGTGGTGCCGTAGCCGTAGCTGACCAGCCCGAAGCCGGCGATCGGCAGCAGCCGTACCATGATCACCCCGAGCACGCTCTGCCGGGCGAACCAGCCGTCCAGCCGGGCCAGCCGGCCGCGCACCCGCTCGGCCACGAACTCCCGCCCGAGCAGCCGGCCGACCGCGAAGCCGATCGCCGCCGCGAGCAGCGCCGCGCCGAGGGCGTACGCGGCGCCCTGGAGGGGGCCGAAGATCGCCCCCGCGGCGAGCGTGACGAAGGTACGCGGCACCAGCGCGACCAGCAGCAACGCGCCGCCGACGATCGCCGCGACCGGGGCGAACCCGCCGAGGGACCGGGCGAGCGCGGGGATCTGCTCCGGGTCGGGCCGGGGCACCAGCAGCAGCGCCACGCCGAACGCGGCGATCAGCAGGAGTAGCAGGGCGAACCGGCGCGCCGACGGCTGCCGGAGCAGCCGCCGGGCGGCGGAGGTCACGGCCGGGCGGCGGCGGCCACCGCGGTGCGGCGCTCGGACCGGAGCCGGTCGGCCCAGGTGTCGTCGAGCGCGGGAAGCTGGTGGATGCCGGTCGCCCAGCGCAGCAGCAGGTCGGCCAGGGCCGGGTTGCGGGCCAGCGCGGGCCCGTGCGAGTAGGTGCCGAGCAGCTTGCCCCGCCAGGCGCCCTCGGTCGCCCCGTCGTTGCCCACCCCGGCGGTCACCCGGGCCAGCGGGGACACGCCCGGGCCGAGGTGGGTCCGCCCGCCGTGGTTCTCGAACCCGGTCAGGTACGGGATGCCGAGGCGCGGGTCGACCTCGCCGGCCAGCTCGCCGACCGCCCGGGTCGGACCCCGGTCGGAGGAGAGGTCCAGCAGCTCCAGCCCGGCGTACCTGGTGCCCTTGGCGAAGAAGGAGGTGCCGAGGAGCTGGTAGCCGGCGCAGACGCCGAAGACCACCGAGCCCTGGGCCACCGCCCGGTGCAGGCCACCGTCGGCGATCAGCCGCTGGGCGCCCAGCGCCTGCGGGCCGTCCTCGCCGCCGCCGATCAGGTAGATGTCGGCGGTGGCGGGCAGCCGCTGGTCGGAGCGGACCTCCAGCACCTCGACCGGCATGCCGCGCAGCTGGGCCCGGCGGGCCAGGATCAGCGCATTGCCCCGGTCGCCGTAGGTGGAGAGCAGGTCGGGGTAGATCCAGACGATGCGCAGGCTCTCAGTTGACACGGTCCAGCTCCGCTCGGATGTCCTGGAATGCGGTGTAGTTGGCGATGACCTCCAGGCGGCCCGGAGGCACCGCCCGGACCGCCTCGTCGAAGCTCCGGACGTGCTGGAACGGCACGCCGTTGACGTCGAGCCGGACGGCCAGGTCGTACGCCCGGTCGCCGGTGATCAGCACCTGCCGGCCGCGCAGCGGGGCGAAGTCGACGTCGAAGAGCCAGGAGGTGTCCAGTCCGTCGGGGTCGCGCGCGTTGATGGAGAGCAGTGTCGGCGCCTCGTCGGCCATGTCGAACGCCTCCAGCCAGCTGGCCGGGTTCTTCGCCAGCAGCAGCCGGATGTTGCGCCCGTCCCGGTCGACCTGGGCGTAGCGCCCGGCGACCGAGGTGACCGTGCCGAGCCGGGAGACCGCGTCCACCGGGCGGACCCCGAACTCGGCGGCGACCGCGAGGGCGGTGGCCGCGTTGCCGAGGTTGACCTTGCCGGGGAGCTGGAGCTGCACCTTGTGCCAGGCGCCGGTGGGGTCGACCACGCCGTCGTCCTCGACGGTCCACTGCGGCTCGGGGCGGCGCAGCGGGCAGCCGGTGCACCACCACTGCTCGCCCGAGCGCTGGATGGTGGAGCCGCACTCCGGGCAGACCCATGAGTCGTCGTGCCAGCGCTGGCCGGCGCTGAACCAGGTGACGTGCGGCGGGACGTGGCCCTGGGCCGGGTCGGCCGGCGGGGTGGCGGCCCAGACCACCATCGGGTCGTCGGCGTTGGCGATCACCCGGAGGTCGGGGTGCCGGACCAGCGCGGCCCGCCAGAGCTGCGCCATCATGGCGACCTCCTTGGCCCGGTCGAGCTGGTCGCGGGAGAGGTTGAGCAGCGCCACCACGTGCGGGTCGGTGGAATCCAGCACCTGGGCGAGGTAGTGCTCGTCGACCTCCAGCACCGCGTACGGGGTGCTGCCGGCCTTGGCCAGGGCCGAGGTGTGGCCGGTGGGCATGTTGGCGCCGAAGGAGTTGGTGGCGACCCGGCCGAGCACGCCGACGGCGGCGGTGGTGAGCCGGGTGGTGGTGGTCTTGCCGTTGGTGCCGGACACCAGGGCGATGGCGCGCCCCGCCGAGAGGTGGGCCAACAGGTCCGGGTCGATCTTGAGGCCGATCCAGCCGCCGATCACCGAGCCGTCGCCTCGGCCCGCGGCCCGCGACAGCGCCGCGGCGGTGCGCGACACGGAGCTGGCCACCTTTGCCCGCATGGGCATCTTCGCGTCCGTCACCCGAGCGAGGTTACCGGACCCCGGGGCCCGCCAGATCGCCGCCGACGGCGATCCGTTCGGCCGGGGGCGACCGGCGGACGGCCATCCGGCGCTCGGCCGGATGGAGTCGATCAATGTCGGGTAGCGGACGGGCGCGCGGGCGCGCCACCCCCTCCACTCCGCCCCACCCCCTTTGACGTGCTCTTTTGCGCGCGAACACGCCGCGCCACGCGGGCGTTTGCGGTTGCAGGTGGAGGGAAGTGGAGTAGAGTGGGGCGCGATGGTGAGGCCGGGAGGGCCGCACCGGCCCGGGGGGTCAGCGGCGCCGCGAACGCCGCTCAGGGCAAGGGGGTTGGGCCGATGTTCCTCGGCACCCACACTCCGCGCCTGGACGACAAAGGCCGGTTGATCCTTCCGGCGAAGTTCCGGGATGAGCTGGCGGGGGGTGTCGTGATCACCAAAGGGCAGGAGCGCTGCCTCTACGTCTTCCCGATGCCCGAGTTCCAGCGGATCGCCGACCAGTTGCGTGCGCAGCCGATGACGAGCAAGACGGCCCGGGCCTACAGCCGGGTCTTCTTCGCCAGCGCGCACGACGAGGTGCCGGACAAGCAGGGACGGGTCACCATCCCCGGGCACTTGCGCTCGTACGCCGCGCTCGACCGGGATCTGGTCGTGATCGGCGCGAGCACCCGGGTGGAGATCTGGGACAGGGCGGCCTGGGAGGCCTACCTCGCGGAGAGCGAAGACGACTTCGCCGACATCGAGGAGGGGGTGCTGCCCGGCGGTCTGTAGGGCGTGACGGCGCCCGACGTACTGCGAGATCTCCAGCCGCTTTCGAGTTCCTGGCACCCCTTCCCCGGTGCCAGGCGCACGATCCGTACGGAGGGCCGCGGCCTCCGGCGGGCGGGAGCGGATGGGGATCTGGCGGTATGACGAGGCGTCGTGGCGACGACGGACGCGACAGGGACGGACGGTTTCAACCAGTGGGGGTCGAGATGGGGGAGCTACGCGGCACGCACGTGCCGGTGCTGCTCGAGCGGTGTCTCGAGTTGCTGGCCCCCGCGCTGGGTCGAAGCGGCCGCACCGTCCACGTCGACGCCACGCTCGGCCTGGCCGGGCACGCCGAGGCGGTGCTGGCGGCGCACCCGAACACGGTGCTGATCGGCCTGGACCGGGACACCGAGGCGCTCGCCCACGCGCGGGTCCGGCTGGCCCGGTTCGCCGACCGGATCCACCTCGAGCACGCCGTCTACGACGAGCTGCCCGAGGTCCTCGACCGGCTGGGCTACCCGGCCGTCGACGGGGTGCTCTTCGACCTCGGCGTCTCGTCCCTGCAACTGGACGCGCCCGACCGCGGGTTCGCCTACGCGCAGGACGCGCCGCTGGACATGCGCATGGACCAGACCCGGGGGGTGACCGCCGAGGAGGTGGTCAACACCTACTCCCACCCCGAGCTGGCCCGGGTGCTGCGGGTGTACGGCGAGGAGAAGTTCGCCGGGCGGATCGCCTCGGCGATCATCCGGGAGCGGGAGCGCGCCCGGATCACCTCGTCGGCGCGGCTGGCCGAACTGGTCCGGGAGAGCATTCCGGCACCAGCCCGGCGAACCGGTGGACACCCGGCAAAGAGAACGTTTCAGGCTTTACGGATCGAGGTAAACAGGGAACTGGTAGCGCTGGAGACGGCGCTGCCGGCCGCACTCGACAAGCTCACCGTGGGCGGTCGCATGGTGGTCCTGTCCTACCACTCGCTGGAGGACCGGCTCACCAAGCAGGCGCTCGCCGACCGGGTCCGCAGCAAGGGCCCGATCGACCTCCCGGTCGAACTGCCCGGGTCGGGCCCGACGTTCCGGCTGCTCAGCCGGGGCGCGGAGCTTCCCGGGGAGGCGGAGGTCGCCGCGAACCCGCGCGCCGCATCGGTGCGGCTGCGGGCCGCCGAACGGCTCGACCCGGAGGCCCGGCAGGGGCGTACCGACCGCGAACGGTACCGCCGCCGGGTGAAGGCGATGCACCAACCGGGGACGGGGTCGCCGGGGTTCGTACCGGACCCCGAGTCGGCCCCGGGGGACGGGAACGGGACGGACGAAGAGGGGGAGGGGACATGAACGTTGACAAGCGGGACGGCCGGGACGCCGTCGGGCAGCGCGCACCGCGGTCGGGGGGCCGGACCACGGCGCAGCGCACCACACGCACCACGACGGCGGGGGCCGACCAGCTCGACCGCCGGGGGGAGGCTCGCGCCCGGGGGGCGCGCGAGTTCCCCACCCAGGGCAGCGCCGCGCTGCGGCCGGCCGAGCGGCCCCGGACCACCGGCGCGCCGTCGCCGCGGCTGCGGGTCGCCCCGCCGCCGCCGGTCCGCGTGCCGCGGGCCCCGTTCGCCGGGCTGATCGTGGTGCTGGTGGTCGGCGGGGTGCTCGGCATCCTGGCGGTCAACACCAAGATCAACGAGAACGCGTTCAGGCTGGAGAAGCTCCAGCAGCAGCAGGCCAAGCTCGACGTGGACCAGCAGCAGCTGGAGAAGGAGATCGCCGAGCAGAAGGCCCCGGGCAACCTCACCGCCAACGCCCGCAAGCTGGGCCTGGTCGAGTCGGGGGAGCCGGCGTACATCCGGCTGCCGGACGGGAAGATGATCGGCGTTCCGCACCCGGCGGAGGGCGCGCCGGCCATCACCAGCCAGCAGGGCAACGGAGGCTGAGCGGTGCCGCCGAGATCGGATGAACCGCGCCGGGACGCCACAGGCTCCCGGCGCGGCTCGTCGCGGGGTGGTCGGGGCGCCGACCCCCGCTCCGAGGAGCCGGGCGTCGGCGGGATCTCCGACGCCCGGGCGTACACGCCGCGAGGGCGCACCATCCGGGAGGGCGGCGGGGGCACCGAGCAGCGGCGTAACCCACGCAGCAACCGCGCCGGCGACCCGTTCCGGCCGGCGCTGCAGGTGCTCGACGGCGGCCGGGCCGGGGCGACCCGCGCCGGCCGCCGGGAGAGCGCCGCGGGCGGCCGGACCGGCGTGGTGCGGACCGTCTCCGCCCGGCCGGTGCGGGAGCCCTTCGACGACGACGAGGCACCGCCGCCGCCCCGGCGGCGGCCCGGACCGCGCCGCCCGGAGCGCCCGGCCGCCCGGCGGCCGTCCCGCAAGCCGCCGCGCCCGCCGAAGCTCGGCGACCCGCGTCGCCGGCTGCGGCTCGGCACGCTGCTCGCCCTGGCGCTCTTCGCCACCATCGGCATCCGGCTGGTCTTCCTCCAGACCGTCAACACCCCGGCGTACGCCGACGGCGGGCTGGACAGCCGGCTGGCGGTGGTCGAGCTGCCGGCCCCGCGCGGCACGATCTACGACCGCACCGGCGCCCCGCTGGCGCGCAGCGTCGAGGCGCGGTACGTCTTCGCCGACCCGACCCGGGTCAAGGACCGGTTCGCCACCGCCAAGCTGCTCTCCCCGCTGCTCGGGGTGCCGGTCTCCGAGCTCGCCGACCGGATGCGGCCCCGCAAGCTGCCCACCGGCGTCCCGTCCCAGTTCGAGTACCTGGCCCGGGGCGTCGACATCGACAAGGCCAAGCAGATCGTGGCGCTGGACCTGGCCGGCATCGGGGTGCACCGGGACGAGAAGCGCGACGTGCCCGGCGGCGACCTGGCCGCCAACCTGATCGGCTTCGTCAGTCAGGACATGACCGGGCTGGAGGGCCTGGAGGCGAAGTACGACGACGTCCTGGAGGGCCGCGCCGGCAAGAAGACGTACGAGGTGGGGCAGGGCGACCTGGCCGCGCCGATCCCCGGCGGCTACAGCCTGACCACCCCGGCCCAGCCCGGTGGCTCGCTGGAGCTCACCACCGACCGGGACCTGCAGTTCATGACCCAGCGGATCCTGTCCAACCAGATGGTCCAGACGAAGGGCAGCGTCGGCGCCGCGGTGATCATGGACGTGCCGACCGGGGAGGTGCTGGCCCAGGCGAGCTACCCCGGCTACAACGCGGCCGACCCGGAGAAGGTCAACTCCCCGAGCGACCGGGAGGACGCCGCCACCAGCTTCATCGTCGACCCGGGCTCGATCCACAAGGCGATCACCTACGGCGCCGCCCTCCAGGAGGGCGTGATCACCCCGGAGACCGCGTTCCCGGTGGCCAACACGATCCGCGAGGGCGACACGACCTTCCAGGACACCCACCCGGCGAACGGCCGGAAGATGAGCATCCCCGGAATGCTCGCCTTCTCGTCGAACGTGGGGACCATCGAGATCGGCCACCGGCTGGGCCGGGACCGGCTGATCGACTACCAGAAGCGGTTCGGCCTCGGCCAGGCCACCGGCGAGGGGATGCCCGGCGAGGCCCCCGGGCGGCTGCTTCCCGCCGACCAGTGGAGCCGCTCGTCGTACGGGTCGGTGCCGATCGGGCACAGCGTGGACGCCACGCCGTTGCAGATGGCCGCCGCGTACAACGCGATCGCCAACAACGGCACCTACGTCCAGCCGCACCTGATCAAGAGCGTGATCGGCCCGGACGGGAAGAAGAAGCCGTCCGCGCCCCCGGTCACCCGGTCGGTGCTCAGCCCGCAGAATGCCGCCGCGCTCCGCACCATGCTGGAGGCAGTCACCACGGTCGACGGCCCGGACGGGCGGGCCACCGGCCTGGCCGCCGCGGTGCCCGGCTACCGGGTGGCCGGCAAGACCGGCACCGGCCTGCGGTACGACAACGGCGTGCAGCAGCCCGGCGAGGTCGGTTCCTTCATCGGGATGGCCCCGGCGGAGAAGCCCCGGTACGTGGTGGCCGTCTTCGTCTGGAGCCCCGGCGGGGAGGGCGGGGCGGTGGCCGCGCCGGCCTTCCGGGAAATGATGGGCTTCACCCTCCGGCACTACCGGGTGCCGCCGTCGGCGACCAACAAGTCCCCGAAGTTCGAGGTCTTTCCGCGCTGAGCAGGGAGGGCGGGACATCATCGGTGAGTGGGTGCGAACCACCGGGGCGGCTGTGGGGTCGGGACCGGACGACCGGGTAGGGTCTGACGCCGTGCCCGGCAATCCACGTCCCCATACCGTGAATCCCGTCCGGCTCGGCGACCTCGCCGCCCGGTTGGCGGTAGTGCCGCCGGAAGAGGCCGCCGAGGTGGCGGCCACCGGGGTGACCCACGCCAGCCAGGAGGTCCGCCCCGGCGACCTGTACGCGGCGCTGCCCGGCGCCCGCCGGCACGGCGCGGAGTTCGCCGCCGGCGCGGCCGAGGCCGGCGCGGTGGCCGTGCTGACCGACCCGGCCGGCGTCGAGCTGGCCGCCGCCGCGGGCCTGCCGACCCTGGTGGTGGACGACCCCCGGGCGGTGCTCGGCGACGTGGCCGCCACCGTCTACGGCGACCCGACCGCCCACCTGACCGTGATCGGGGTGACCGGCACCGCCGGCAAGACCTCCACCAGCTACCTGATCGAGTCCGGGCTGCGCGCCGCCGGGCGCACCACCGGCCTGATCGGCACGGTGGAGACCCGGCTGGGCGACCTGGTGATCGACAGCGTGCGGACCACCCCCGAGGCGACCGACCTGCACGCGATGCTGGCCGTGGCCCGCGAGCGCGGGGTCGACACGGTGGTCATGGAGGTGTCCAGCCACGCCCTGGCCATGGGCCGGGTCGGCGGCGTGCAGTTCACCGTGGGCGGCTACACCAACTTCGGCTCCGACCACCTGGACTTCCACGCGGACGAGGCGGACTACTTCGCGGCCAAGGCGAAGCTCTTCGACGGGCGCTGCCAGGTCGAGATCCTCAACCACGACGACCCCGCCCTGGAGCCGCTGCGGAAGCCGGCCACGGTGACCTACTCGGCGGCCGGCGACCCGGCCGCCACCTGGTGGGCCGACGGCATCGACGGCGAGGGGTACGCCCAGCGCTTCACCCTGCACGGCCCGGACGGGCTGACCGTGCCCACCGCCGTGGCGCTGCCCGGCCGGCACAACGTGGCCAACGCGCTGCTCGCCGTCGCCGCCCTGGTGGCCGCCGGGGTCGACCCGGCCACCGCGGTGGCCGGGGTGGCCGGCTGCGGCGGGGTGCCGGGGCGGCTGGAGCTGGTCAGCGGCGACGCGCCGGTCCGCGGCGTGGTCGACTACGCGCACAAGGCGAACGCCATCGAGGCGGTCCTGGCCGCCCTGCGGAACCTGACCACCGGCCGGCTGATCTGCGTCCTCGGCGCCGGCGGCGACCGGGACCGGGGCAAGCGCCCGGTGATGGGCGCCGCCGCGGCGGTGGGGGCCGACGTGGTGCTGGTGACCGACGACAACCCGCGCTCCGAGGACCCGACCGCGATCCGGGCCGAGGTGCTGGCCGGCGCGTACGCGGCGAACGCCGCCGCGCGGATCATCGAGGCGCCCGGCCGGCGGGCCGCGATCGAGGAGGCGGTCCGGTTGGCCGAACCGGGTGACGTGGTGGCGGTGCTGGGCAAGGGCCAGGAACGCGGCCAGGAGATCAACGGCGAGGTGCTGCCGTTCGACGACCGGGTGGAGCTGGCGGAGGCGCTGCGTGCCCGCTTCGGCGACCTGGTGGGGCGGCGATGATCCCGCTGAGCCTGGCCGAGGTGGCCGCGGCCGTCGACGGGCGGCTGGTCGCCGCCGATCCGGCCGCCCGGATCACCGGCACCGTCGAGTTCGACTCGCGCAAGGTCACCCCCGGCGGGCTCTTCGTCGCCTTCCCCGGCGAGAAGGTCGACGGGCACGACTACGCCGCCGGCGCTGTGGAGTCCGGGGCGGTGGCCGTGCTCGGCACCCGCGAGGTGCCCGGCGTGCCGATGGTGCTGGTCGCTGACGCGCTCGACGCGATGGGCCGGCTGGCCCGCACGGTGGTCGACCGGCTGCCCGGGCTGACCGTGATCGGGCTGACCGGCTCCTCCGGCAAGACCACGACCAAGGACCTGATCGCCCAGCTCGCCGTGCGGCTCGGCCCGACCGTGGCGCCGCCCGGCTCGTTCAACAACGAGCTGGGGCACCCGTACACCGCGCTGCAGGCCGGCCCGGAGACCCGCTACCTGGTGATGGAGAAGGGCGCCCGCGGGGTGGGGCACGTGCGCTACCTGTGCGACGTGGTGCCGCCGCGGGTCTCGGTGGTGCTCAACGTCGGCGTGGCGCACATCGGCGAGTTCGGCTCGGTGGAGACCATCGCGCTGGCCAAGGGGGAGCTGGTCGAGGCGCTGCCGGCCGACGGGCTGGCCGTGCTGAACGCCGACGACCCGCTGGTCGACGCGATGGCGTCCCGCACCGAGGCGCGGGTGATCCGGTACGGCGAGTCCGAGCGGGCCGACGTGCGCGCCGTGGACGTGACGGTGGACGAGCGGGGGCGGCCGTCGTACACCCTGGTCACCCCGGAGGGGAGCGCGCCGGTGCGGCTCGGGCTGACCGGGCGGCACCAGGTCTCCAACTCGCTGGCCGCCGCGGCGGTCGCCCGCGAGCTGGGGATGCCGCTGGCCGAGCTGGCGCCCGCGCTGGGCGAGCTGGGCCTGGTCTCCACCCGGCGGATGGACGTCTTCGAGCGCTCCGACGGGGTCACTGTGATCGACGACTCGTACAACGCCAACCCGGCCTCGACCGGCGTGGCGCTGCGGGCGCTTGCGAGCATGCGCGGTCGGGGGCGTACCGTCGCGGTGCTCGGCTACATGGCCGAGTTGGGCGACTTCGAACGGGAGGGGCACCAGCAGGTCGGCCGGCTCGCGGCCGAGCTGGGGATCGACCGGCTGCTCGTGGTGGGCGAGCCGGCGGCGCCGATCCACGAAGGCGCGACAGCGGTAGGCAACTGGGGAGGAGAGTCGGTGCTGGTCACCGATCAGGCGGCGGCCGTCGAGCTGCTGCGGAGTGAGCTACGTCCGGGTGACGTGGTGCTGGTGAAGGGCTCCCGGTACCGCACCTGGGAGGTGGCCGACGCGCTGCGCGAGGCCACCGGGGAGCAGGTCACCTCATGAGGGCGGTGATCGTCGCCATCGGGGTCGCCTTCCTCATCTCGCTGTTCTGCACCCCGATCGCGATCAAGGTGTTCACCCGGCTCAAGGCCGGGCAGCCGATCCGCGCCGAGGGCCCGGCCATGCACCAGGGCAAGAAGGGCACGCCGACGATGGGCGGCGTGGTCTTCATCCTGGCCACGGTGATCGCGTACGTCGCCGGCCACCTGGCCCTGACCACCCTGCCCGACGCGCAGATCGCCCAGGTCGAGCCGACCATCACCGCGCTGGTGCTGCTGGGGCTGATGGTGTTCTCCGGCGCGGTCGGCTTCATCGACGACTTCCTCAAGGTCCGCAAGCGGCACAGCGGCGGTCTGAACAAGCGGGGCAAGCTCGCCGGCCAGATCCTGGTCGGCGCGATCTTCGGCATCGTCGCGCTCTACTTCCCGAGCACCATGCGGGACGTCAGCGGCAACCGGACCAACGCCGAGACCGTCGGCAGCACCACATTGAGCTTCATCCGGGACATCCCGGCGCTGGAGATCGGCAAGGTCGGCGCGGTGATCGTCATCATCATGGTGGTGATGGCGGCGACCAACGGCGTCAACCTCACCGACGGCCTGGACGGCCTGGCCACCGGCGCCTCGGTGATGGTGCTCGCCGCCTACGGGCTGATCGCCTTCTGGCAGTACCGGCACTGGTGCGCCGACCCGAACTACACCGAGGCGTACTGCTACACCGTCCGGGACCCGTTGGAGATCGCGCTGATCGCCGGGGCGGCGGCCGGGGCCTGCGTCGGCTTCCTCTGGTGGAACACCTCACCGGCCCGGATCTTCATGGGCGACACCGGCGCGCTCGGCCTGGGCGGCCTGATCGCCGGCATGGCGATGTCCACCCGGACCATCCTGCTGCTGCCGATCCTCGGCGCGCTCTTCGTGATCATCACGATGTCCGTGGTGATCCAGATCATCTCGTTCCGGACCACCGGCAAACGGGTGTTCCGGATGTCGCCGCTGCAGCACCACTTCGAGCTGGCCGGCTGGAGCGAGGTCAACATCGTGGTCCGGTTCTGGATCATCGCCGGTATCGGCGTGGCCATCGCGCTCGGCCTGTTCTACAGCGAGTTCCTCGCCGCGGTCACCTGACCGACGGCGTCCGTTCCGTGACGGAGGGGCACCCGGGCGCCGGCCGGGGCCCCTCCGTTCGCGTTCCGACACGCCGACCGTCCGGTTGCGCCACGGGCGGGCGCGTCGAGCCACCATGATGGGCACGTGGGGGAGGGACGAGACACCGAGGTCATCACCGACACGCCGGCCGCCCGGGCGCCCGCCGCGACCCGGCCGGTGGACCCGCCGGCACCGCTGCTCGCGCTGGACGCGGCCGGCGGGCTGGCCGCGCTGCGCGGCCTGCTGGCGCGGCCGCTGGCCTCCTACTATCTGCTGCTCTCCAGCGCCGGCCTGCTGCTGTTGATCGGCCTGACCATGGTCTTCTCGGCGACCAGCGTGAAGGACTACGCCGACCAGGGCGACGCCTCCGCTTCGCTGGTCAAGCAGACGATCTTCGCGGTGATCGGCATCGTGGCGTTCTGGGCCTGCCAGCGGCTGCCCGCCCGCACGTTCCGGGCGGTGGCCCGGCCCTTCCTCGGCGTCGCCGTGGTGCTGCTCCTGGTCCTCAACCTGCTGGTCGCCCTGGAGGCGCTGTTGCGGGTCCCGGCGATCGGTCCGCTCAAGGCCGAGCTGCTCTGGCTCTACCTCGGCCCGATCTCGGTGCAGCCGGTCGAGGTGGCCAAGTTCGCGCTGGTGCTGTGGGGCGCCCACGTGCTGGCCCGCAAGGGGGCCGCGCTGGGCTGGTGGAAGGAGCTGGCCACCCCGCTCTTCCCGGTGGTCGGCCTGCTCTTCGTGCTGGTCGGCTACAACGACCTGGGCAGCATGCTCTGCCTGCTGGCGCTGGTGGTCGGCATGCTCTGGGCCGCCGGTGTGCGGCTGCGGGTGTTCGCCGCGCTCTCCGCGGTCGGCCTGGTCGGGGTCGGCCTGCTGGTCGCCGCCGCGTCGCTCGGCGCCGGTTCCGGCTCGCGCGACGCCGCCAACTACCGGCTGACCCGACTCACCTCGTTCCTCGACCCGCCCGATCCGAAGACCTGCTTCCAGGAGCAGTTGGAGGGCTGCTACCAGCTCGTCCAGGCCCGCTACGCGGTGGAGCACGGCGGCTGGTTCGGCGTGGGCCTGGGCAAGAGCAGCCTCAAGTTCGGCTGGCTGCCCGAGGCGCACAACGACTTCATCTTCGCGATCATCGCCGAGGAGTTGGGCGTGGTCGGCTGCACCGTGGTGCTGGTCCTCTTCGCCGTGCTGGCGTACACCGGGCTGCGGATCGCCCGCCGGGTGGAGGATCCGTTCCGGCGGCTCGCCGCCGCGGGCGTGACCGCCTGGCTGGTCGGTCAGGCCGTCATCAACATCGGTGGGGTCACCGGGCTGATGCCGCTCACCGGCGTGCCGCTGCCGTTCATCTCCGACGGCGGCAGCGCCCTGGTGGTGACCCTGGCCGCGGTCGGCATGCTCGCCTCCTTCGCCCGGGCCGAGCCGGACGCGGCCCGAGCCCTGCATGCCCGTCCGCCGGCCCAGTGGGTCCGACTACTCTGGGCCCCGTTGCCGCCGCTTCCCGGGCGGCGCCGCCGACCGGCGTCGCCACCGGAGGACCGTGGGTCCGTGCCCCGGTCCCGGACGCGGCGGGAGGACGACCAGGCCGCAGCGCGCGGCGCCCGGCCGGGCCGGACGCGCGCCGGCACGGCGAGCGAGAGGAGACGCTGATGGGTCCGCTGCGTTCGGTGGTGCTCTGCGGAGGGGGTACGGGTGGGCACATCTACCCGTTGCTCGCCTTCGCCGACTGCCTGCGCCGTCACGACCCCGGCGTCCGGATCACCTGCCTGGGCACACCGAAGGGGCTGGAGAACGAGCTGATCCCGCCGGCCGGCTACGACCTGCGCCAGATCCCGGCCTACCAGCTGCCCCGCTCGATCAACATGAGCCTGGTCCGCACCCCGGACCGGATGTGGAAGGCGGCCCGCGCGGCGGGCAAGGTGATCGACGAGGTGCAGGCCGACGTCGTGATCGGCTTCGGCGGGTACGTCTCGGTGCCCGGCTACCTCGCCGCGTGGCGGCGCGAGCTGCCGATCGTCATCCACGAGGTGAACGTGCCGCCGGGCGTGGCCAACCGGCTCGGGATGAAGTTCACCAAGAACATCGCGGTGGGCTTCCCGCACCAGCCGATGCAGGCCGAGTCGCTGCGCGACGCCCGGGTGGTCGGGGTGCCGCTGCGCCGCGGGATCGCCGGGCTCGACCGGGCGGCCATGCGCAACGCCGCCCGGGCCCACTTCGGGCTCCGCCCCGACCTGCCGGTGCTCTTCGTCGCCGGCGGCTCGCAGGGCGCCCGCTCGATCAACCTGGCGGTCGCCGGGGCGGCCAAGGAACTGGCCCGCAACGGCGTGCAGGTGCTGCACGTGATCGGCGCCCGCAACGAGGCGGTCTCCGTCCCCACCGACCTGCCGGTGCCGTACGTGACCCTGCCCTACCTGTCCGAGATGGAGCTGGGGTACGCCGCCGCCGACCTGATGCTGGGCCGGGGCGGGGCGATGACCTGCGCCGAGGTGGCCGCGATCGGCCTGCCCACCATCTACGTGCCGTACCCGCACAGCAACCAGGAGCAGAAGCGCAACGCCCTGCCCGTGGTGGAGGCCGGGGGTGGGCTGCTCGTCGACGACGCCGAGGTGACCCCGGACTGGCTGGAGCGGACCGTCATCCCGCTGATCCGGGACCCGCAGCGGCTCGCCGCGATGGGCGCCGCCGCGGCCGCGTACGGGCGGCGCGACGGCGACGTCGCCCTGCTGAACTTCGTCTACGAGGCGGTGAGCCGCTGATGCCGGCCGCCGCGACGGGAAGGTACCGCTCATGAACACCGCGCAGTTCACCCCCGCCGGCACGATGACCGCGGAGGACCTGGGCCGGATCCACCTGATCGGGGTGGGCGGCGTCGGCATGAGCGGCCTGGCCCGGCTCTTCCTCACCCGGGGCCTGCCGGTCTCCGGCAGCGAGCTGCGGGAGTGGCCGTCCCTGGCCGGCCTGCGGGCGCTCGGCGGCACCATCCACATGAGCCACGAGGCGGCCAACCTCGACGGGGTGGACACCGTGGTCTACTCCTCGGCCATCCCACAGGACCACCTGGAGATGGCCGAGGCGCGCCGGCGCGGCCTGCGCGTGCTGCACCGGTCCGAGGCCCTCGCCGCCGCGATGACCGGCCGGCGGACGGTGGCGGTCGCCGGCACCCACGGCAAGACCACCACCACCTCGATGGTCACCATGGTGCTCCAGCAGGCCGGCACCGACCCGTCCTTCGTGATCGGCGGGGAGATCTCCGAGGTCGGCTCCGGCGCGCATCACGGCACCGGCGAGCACTTCGTGGTCGAGGCGGACGAGAGCGACCGTTCCTTCCTCATCTACCGCCCGTACGTCTCGATCATCACCAACATCGAGGCGGACCACCTCAACACGTACGGCGACCTGGCGAACCTGGAGGCGACCTTCGCCGAGTTCGCCCGGCTCACCGACCCCGAGGGCTTCGTCATCACGTGCGCCGACGACGCCGGCGGGCGGCGGCTGGCCGAGGCGCTGCGCGCCGAGGGGCGCCGGGTCTGGACGTACGGCGAGTCGCCCGACGCCGACCTGCGGATGAGCGACGTGACCTCCTCCGCCCAGGGCGTGCGCTACCTCGCCGAGGTGGAGGGCCGGTCGCTGGGCGAGATCCGGCTGCCGGTGCCCGGGCGACACATGGCGCTCAACAGCGCGGCGGCGGTGCTCGCCGCGTACCTGCTGGGGCTGCCGGTCACGGCGGCCGAGGCGGCGCTCGGCGCGTTCCCCGGGGTGCGGCGGCGCTTCGAGCGCAAGGGGGTGGCGGACGGCGTGCTGGTCTACGACGAGTACGCGTACCACCCGACCTCGATGACGCTGGCCCTGCAGACGCTGCGCGAGGTGGCCGGCGAGGGCCGGCTGATCGTGGTGTTCCAGCCGTACCGGCTCTACCGCACCCGCGATCTCCAGGCGGAGATCGCCGCCGCCCTGGCCATTGCCGACGAGCTGGTGCTGCTGGAGGTCTTCGGCCCGGGCGAGCTGCGCCAGCCCGGCGAGGGCTCGGCCGCGCTGATCGAGGCGGTGGCGCTGCCGGCGGACCGGAAGGTCTTCGTCGAGGCGTGGGACGACGTGCCGGCCGAGGTGGCCCGCCGGGCCCGCCCGGGGGACGTGGTGGTGACCATGGGCGCCCCGCCCATCTCGCTGATGGGCGACCAGTTGATCGACGCCCTGCTGGCCCGGACCGGTGGCGCGGCGATCGGCACCGGCGTCGGCCCGGACGGCGCGGCGGCCACGGCCGGATGAGCCCCGGCCCGGCCCGTGGCCGGACCCCCGGTCAGGACGGCGGGGCCGGCCGGCGCAACCCGGTCCGGCAGTGGCAGCTGGTCCGGGCCGGCGCCGACGCCGTACCCCCCTCCACCCGGCGGTTCATGGCCCGGGCCCGGCAGCGCCGGATGCGCGCGGCGCTGCCCTGGGCGGTCGCCGCCGCCGTGCTCGCGGTCGCCGGGCTGGTCGCCTGGACGCTGCTCGGCACCGGCCTGTTCGGGGTCCGGGAGGTGCGGGTGGTCGGCGCCAGGCTGGTCACCCCGGTCGAGGTACGCGACGCCGCGGCCGTCCCGGACGACGCGCCGCTGGCCCGGGTCGACCTCGCGGCGACCGCCCGCCGGGTCGGCGCCCTCGCCCCGGTGCAACGGGCCACGGTGGAGCGGGACTGGCCGGGGACGCTGGTGATCCGGGTGGTGGAGCGGACCCCGGTGGCGGCGGTGCCGCAGGGGGACCGGTTCGCGGTCATCGACGGCACGGGTGTGGTCTTCCGGGACCTGCCCCGGGCCCCGGACGGGTTGCCGGTGATCCGGGTCGGCAAGCCGGCGCCGGACGACCCGGGCACCCGGGCGGGCCTGGACGTGCTCGCCGCCCTCAGCCCGCGGCTGCGCGCCGAGCTGGTCTCGGTGGACGTGGCCGGGTTGGCCCGGATCACCCTGCGCCTGCGGGAGGGCCGGACGGTGTTCTGGGGGGACGCGACCCGGGGGCCGGACAAGTCCAAGGTGGCCACCGCCCTGCTCGGTCGGAAGGCCGACACGATCGACGTCAGCGCCCCGGACGTGGTCACTTACCAGTGACCGGCCACTCAGCCGGCGTGAGCCGGCCCGCTCCGGACGGCGACACGCCGGAAAGGTCCTTGGCTCATCGCGCGGCGGCGCTTACGTTGCCCCGAAGAGATCAGTGGTTGACATAGCTCTAAGCCTCTAGTAGAGGGTGAGGGTTTCAATCGTCGTCCTCAGTGGGAAATGCTCCGCCGCTGGTCCGGCCAAGCCGTGTGGGGTCGGCCCATGCCAATCTCGAAGGGAAAGGACCGGAGATGACACCTCCGCACAACTACCTGGCGGTCATCAAGGTCGTCGGCATCGGTGGCGGCGGCGTCAACGCCGTCAACCGGATGATCGAGGTTGGGCTCAAGGGCGTCGAGTTCATCGCGATCAACACCGACGCCCAGGCGCTGCTGATGAGTGACGCCGACGTCAAGCTCGACGTCGGCCGGGAGCTGACCCGGGGGCTGGGCGCCGGTGCCAATCCGGACGTCGGGAAGAACGCCGCCGAGGACCATCGCGACGAGATCGAGGAGGTGCTCAAGGGCGCCGACATGGTCTTCGTGACCTGCGGCGAGGGCGGCGGCACCGGCACCGGCGGGGCGCCGGTGGTGGCGAACATCGCCCGCAAGCTTGGCGCCCTCACCATCGGCGTGGTCACCCGACCGTTCTCCTTCGAGGGCAAGCGCCGCCAGGTGCAGGCGGAGGCCGGCATCGAGGAGCTGCGCAACCAGTGCGACACGCTGATCGTGATCCCGAACGACCGGCTGCTCGCGCTCGGCGACCGCAACATCTCCATGATGGACGCGTTCCGCACCGCCGACCAGGTGCTCCTCTCCGGTGTCCAGGGCATCACCGACCTGATCACCACGCCGGGTCTGATCAACCTGGACTTCGCCGACGTCAAGAGCGTGATGAGCGGCGCGGGCAGCGCGCTGATGGGCATCGGCAGCGCCCGGGGCGAGAACCGCGCCGTGGAGGCGGCCGAGGCGGCCATCTCCAGCCCGCTGCTGGAGCAGAGCATGGACGGCGCGCGCGGCGTGCTGCTCTCCATCGCCGGCGGCTCCGACCTGGGCCTGTTCGAGATCAACGACGCCGCGCAGCTGGTCACCGACGCGGCTCACCCGGAGGCCAACATCATCTTCGGTGCGGTCATCGACGACGCGCTCGGCGACGAGGTCCGGGTGACCGTGATCGCGGCGGGCTTCGACGGGGGCATGCCGGCGTACAAGGCGGCCGATGCGCCCCGCAAGAGCAACCAGAACCAGCCGGCGCAGCCGAATCCGCCGGTCGCTCCGCCGACCACCATGCCGGCTCCGCAGCAGTCGCCGCGCCGGGTGCTCTTCGACGACGTCGACGTGCCCGACTTCCTCAAGAACGGGTCCTGAGCCGCGCCGATGACGGAGACACCAGCCACGGTGCGACCCGACCGTCGCGCCGAGCTCGCGGCCGGGCTGGCCCGGGTCCGCGCCCGGATCGCGGACGCCTGCGCGGCCGCCGGGCGGGACCGGGGCGAGGTCACCCTGGTCGCGGTGACCAAGACCTACCCGGCCGGCGACGTGGTGGCCCTCGCCGGGCTCGGCGTGACCGACGTCGGGGAGAACCGGGACCAGGAGGCGGCCCCTAAGGCCGCCGACGTGGCGGCCGCCGGGGTGACGCCGCGCTGGCACTTCATCGGCCAGCTGCAACGCAACAAGTGCCGTTCGGTGGTCCGGTACGCCGACGTGGTCCAGTCGGTCGACAGCGTCCGGCTGGCCGGCGCCCTCGACGCCGCCGCGGCGGCCGGCCGGGACCGGCCGCTGGACGTGCTGGTGCAGGTGAGCATCGACGGCGACCCGGCGCGGGGTGGGGCGCTGCCCGACTCGGCGGACCCGGAACGCGGCCTCGACCCGGTGGCCGAGGCGGTGGCCGGGGCCGGGGCGCTGCGGCTGGCCGGCCTGATGGCGGTGGCGCCGCTGGGCTGGGCGCCGGAGCGGGCCTTCGCTCGGCTGGCCGAGGTGGCGGAGCGATTCCGCGGCCGGCATCCGGAGGCGACGGTGTTGTCGGCCGGCATGAGTGGCGATCTGGAAATTGCGATCGGGTACGGCGCGACACATGTCCGCGTCGGCAGCGCGTTGCTCGGAATGCGTCCCACGCTGCGGTAGCCTGACTGCGAAAGAAGCAAATTACATCAGTGTTGTTCAGGAACGGCGTTCCCGTAGCCGGGGGCCGTGGCGGGCGGATCGCGAATCGCTCGCCAGGGGATTGCCGATCCGGTCCGGTGGGCACTTCATGGTCCACTCGTGATCAAGCGACACGGCACGGGGGCGCGTGCCGCACGGCGGACGGAAGGGCGCGGGGATGGGTGCACTGCGCAAGGCGGGGGTCTGGCTCGGACTCGTCGAGGAGGATGACGAGCGGGCCTACGACGACGGTGGCTACGACAAGGGTGGCTACCGGGACTCGCGTTACCGGTCGAGCCGGTACGCGGAGGAGTTCGCCGACGACGAGGACGAGGAGTCCGAGGAGCCGCCGGCGACCCGGGGCCGGGTCGGCGACCGGGGTCGGCTGAGCGAGCGCGGCGCGAGCCGCGCCGTCGACACCGAGCGGGCCGAGGTCGAGCGTCCGGAGCGGACGGAGCGGTCCAGCGTCCGGTCCATCACCCGGTCCGGAGCCGGGGAGACCTCCGGGGCGCTGACCTACCACACCCGGGACAACCTCGCCCTCGCGCCGCAGGTGCAGCCGCGGGAGCGGGCGGTGGCCGCCGAGGACGAGCAGCGCTACCAGATCACCACGCTGCACCCGACCACCTACCGCGAGGCGCGCACCATCGGTGAGCACTTCCGCGACGGGGTGCCGGTGATCATCAACCTCACCGAGATGGACGAGGCGGACGCCCGCCGGCTGGTGGACTTCGCCGCCGGGCTCGCGTTCGGGCTGCGCGGTACGATCGAGCGCGTGACCAACCGGGTGTTCCTGCTCTCACCGGCCAATGTCCAGGTCACCGCGGAGGACAAGGCCAAGATCGCTGAGGGCGGCTTTTTCAGCCTGAGCTAGCCCGCAAGACCGAGGGGCGTCGCCTGCCGTGTTGTCGATCCTGTTCCAGGTGCTGTACCTGCTGCTGTACCTGTTCCTGCTTGTGCTGTTGGCCCGATTTGTCCTCAGCGCCGTTCTGGCCTACGGTCGCCGCTGGCAACCGGGGCGCGGAGCGTCGGCCGGACTGGAATTGGTGTGGAGCGTCACTGATCCGCCCCTGCGCGCGTTGAGGCGTGTGATCCCACCACTGCGAATTGGTAGCGTGAGCGTCGACCTGGCCTCTCTTGTGCTCCTGGTTATCCTGTTCGTGCTGATGGAGTTCGTGTTAGGGCGCCTGATCTCGGCTTTCGCCTGACCAGAGTGCTTTCGCGGCCGCAACTGACCCGAGGAGTTTCGATGCCGCTGACCCCGGCCGACGTTCACAACGTCGCCTTCAAAAAGCCGCCGATCGGCAAGCGGGGGTATGACGAGGAGGAGGTCGACGCCTTCCTGGACGAGGTCGAGCGCGAGCTCGCCCGTCTGATCGAGGAGAACAACGAGCTGCGCGCCCAGGTGGAGCGCGGGGGTCGGGGCGGCGCTCCCGCCGGCCCGGGCGGCGACGCCCGCCTCGCGGCGGAGCTCAACGACGTCAAGGCCCAGCTCGACCGCGTGCAGCGCGACAAGGCGGCCGCCGACCAGGCGGCCCGCGCCATGCAGGCCGAGCTGGAGCAGGTCCGCGCCCAGGGCGGCCCGGCCGCCGGCGCGGACGGCGAGCAGCAGGCGCTGCGGGTGCTCATGATGGCCCAGCGCACCGCCGACGACCACGTGTCGGACGCCCGCCGCGAGGCCGACCAGCTGCTCTCCGAGGCCCGTTCCAAGGCCGAGGAGGTCACCCGCGAGGCCCGCGCCAAGGCCGACGCCCTGGAGCGGGACGCCCGCCAGCGGCACCAGGAGGCCATGGGCGGCCTGGACGCCAAGCGCACCGCGCTGCAGAAGCACATCGAGGAGCTCAAGCAGTTCGAGCGCGAGTACCGCACCCGCCTCAAGGCCTACCTGGAGAGCCAACTGCGCGACCTCGACGGTCGCGGCCAGGGCCTGGAGGCCGAGATGAACCGCGAGGGCACTCGGGCCGCCGGCGGCAGCAACGGCCTCGCCGCCGCCAGCCTCGCCGGCTCCTACGGCGGCGGCCGCGCGGGCTCGCTCGAGTCCGGCCGCTGAGCCCGCCGCCGGCGATCGTCCCCGGACGGCCGCCGGCAGCGCAGACCGACACGACGCGGCGGGGGTGAGCCGTGATAGCCGCGAGCATCGTGCTCATCCTCGTCGCGGTCGTGCTCCTCGTGGCCGGGCTGGCCGGTGGGTCCAGCCCGCTGCTGATCACCTCGATCGCGGCCAGCCTGCTGGCCGCCGTGGCCCTCGTCGCGGGCGCCCGCCAGGCGGCCGCCGCCCGGACCACGGCGGACCGGACCGACCGGTCGCGCACCCGCACCGAGCCCGGCGGCCCGGCGTACGGCCCGCCGCTCGCCGAGCCGGAGATCCCGGTCCAGCACGTTCCGTCGACGGTCGGCACCGGCGCACCCGGGTGGCGGCAACCACCCGAGCCGCCGGTGGCCGACCCGGCGTCCTCGCCGCGTGAGCCGGGCGTGGCGGACCCCTACCTGCCCCCGGGCCCGCGCGAGCCACTCCCCGAGGACGCCGTCCGGGACGCCCCGGCGCCCACCTCGCAGGCCGCCGAGGGGCCGTTCGACGGCGACCCGTCCGCGCAGTCCCTGTCCCCGGCGCAGGCCGCCCGGCTGTCCCGCCTCGACGACGAGGTCCGGGTCGTCGACGGGCAGCCCCGCTTCCACCTGGCCGACTGCCCCCACCTGGTGGGCCGGGACGACGAGCCGCTGCCCGTCGCCGAGGCGGTCGAACTCGGCTTCAGCCCGTGCGGCCGCTGCGCCCCGGCCACCGCCCTGCTCGCCGACCCGCCGCCCGGCCGAACGTGGTGACCATGGACGCTCCGCTCACCGTCGCCGTACGGGTCAAGCCCGGCGCGTCCCGGGCCCGGGTCGGCGGTCGCTTCGACGGCCCGCACGGGCCGGCCCTGGTGATCGCGGTGAACGCGCCCCCGGTGGACGGCCGGGCCACCGAGGCGGCCCGGCGGGCCCTGGCCGACGCCCTGGGCGTCCGGCCGGCGGCGGTCTCCCTGCGCGCCGGCGCGGCCAGCCGCGACAAGCTCTTCCTGGTCGAACGACCGGCCGCCGGGCTGCCCGACGTGGTGCGTCGGCTGCGCGACGGATCGGCCGAGTGAGGACCGCGCGGGCCGGTCGCGGATGACGCCCGGGCTGGATCTCGGGCTGCTGCTCGGCGCGGCCGTCCTGCTGGTGGCGGTGGGCGCGGTGCGCTTCTCCACCCGGCTCGGGGTGCCGAGCCTCCTGGTCTACCTCGCGCTCGGGGTGGCGATCGGCGAGGCGGGCCTGGGCATCCGCTTCGACGACGTCGAACTGACCCGGGTCCTGGGCTTCTGCGCGCTCATCGTGATCATCGCCGAGGGTGGGTTGACCGCCCGGTGGAGCACCCTGCGCCCGGTGCTCGGGATGGCCGCCGCGCTCTCCACGGTGGGCGTGGTGGTCAGCATCGCGGTGGTCGGGGTCGTGGTGCACCTGCTGCTCGGCCTCGACTGGCGGCTGGCGCTGCTCTACGGCGCGGTGCTCTCCTCCACCGACGCGGCGGCGGTCTTCGCCACCCTGCGCCGGCTGCGCCTGCCGCCGCGCCTGGTGGCGACCCTGGAGGCCGAGTCGGGCATGAACGACGCCCCCGCGGTGATCCTGGTGCTGCTGCTCTCCCGGGACGTCGCCGCCGCCCACCCGTGGTGGTACGAGGTCCTCCTGGTCGGCTACGAGCTGGGCGTCGGCGCGGCCGTCGGGGTGGCCGCCGGCATCACCGGCCGGTACGCCCTGCGCCGCGCCGCGCTGCCCTCGGCCGGCCTCTACCCGATCGCGGTGGTCGGCTTCACCGTGCTGGCGTACGCGGCCGGCTCGGTGCTGCACGCCTCCGGCTTCCTCGCCGTCTACGTCGCCGGGGTGCTGCTCGGCAACGCGCGGCTCCCGCACCGGCAGGCGATCCTCGGCTTCGCCGACGGGCTGGCCTGGCTGGCGCAGATCGGCCTCTTCGTCCTGCTGGGGCTGCTGGTGTCGCCGAGCCGGCTGGGCGACGCGGTGCTGCCGGCCGTGGTGACCGGGCTGGCCCTGCTGCTGCTGGCCCGGCCGCTGTCGGTCGCGGTCGCCGCGCTGCCGTTCCGGTTTCCCCCGCGCGAGCAGCTCTTCCTCTCCTGGGCGGGGCTGCGCGGCGCGGTGCCGATCGTGCTGGCCACCATCCCGCTCTCGCTCCGGGTGCCGGGCGCGGACCGGCTCTTCGACGCGGTCTTCGTGCTGGTGGTGATCTTCACTCTGCTCCAGGCCGGGACGCTCGCCCCGGCGGCCCGCCGGCTCGGGGTCACCGCGCCGGCCGAGGCGGCGGAGATCCGGGTGGAGACCGCCCCGCTGGAACGGATGCGGGCCGATCTCCTCCAGATCGAGGTGCCTCCGGGGTCCCGGCTGAGCGGGGTGCACGTGGACGAGCTGCGGCTGCCGGTGGGCGCCTCGGTGACCCTGGTGCTGCGCGACGGCGCGGGCTTCGTGCCGGGGCCGGACACCCGGCTCAAGGTGGGCGACAGTCTGCTCATCGTGGCCACCGCCGAGACGCGGGACGAGGCGGAGCGACGGCTGCGCGCGGTGAGCCGCCGGGGCCGGTTGGCCCGATGGTTTGGCGAGTACGGCGAGGACCGGGACGCTTGATCTGCTAGCGTTCCCTTTGCCCCAATTGGTGGCTGTTCGGGGCTGAAACACGGTGCTACGGTGCGGCACGTTGTCGGACGCCTGTACGTTCCGTATCCTTGCCACCCTCCGGAGTGCGCGGCCTTTCTGGCCCCGCGCCCGTTCTGTTCGTGGGGGACGCCGAGGCGGGTGCCCCTGCCCAGGCACCGCCGACCGCCGCGGTACGCGGCCGAGGGAGCTGACGATGGCGAAGCCAGCCGACACCAAGACCGCCGGCCGCAAGCCGGTGGCGAAGGCCACCCGCAGCGCGGCGGAGACCGAGAAGATCCGGGCCGCCCTGGCGGCCCGACGGGACGAGCTGAATGCCGAGTACGATCAGACGCTGAGCGAGATCACCGAGCTGCAGCGCGACCGGCTGACCGACTCGGCCGGGGACGACCAGGCCGACACCGGCACCAAGACGTTCGAGCGGGAGCAGGAGATCTCCCTCGCCAACAGCATCAAGGAGCGGATCACGCAGGTCGAGCGCGCGCTGGAGCGGCTCGACGAGGGCGGCTACGGCTGGTGCGAGCGGTGCGGCAACCCGATCCCGGTGGAGCGGCTCGCCGCGTTCCCGTCGGCCACCCTCTGCGTGACCTGCAAGCAGCTGGAGGAGCGGCGCTGAGGTCGGTTCCCCAGCGGCCGTAGGTCAGCCGGTGCGGAGCACCGGCTGAGAGCGTCGATGGGGAGCAGATGACCGCAGCACCGCCCGCCGGGTCCGACACCGTCGAGTCGGGTGGCCGGACGCCCCGCCGCAAGGCGGTCGGGGTCCTGCTCACCGTCGCCCTGGTCGCGCTCGCCGCCGACCTGGTGACCAAGCAGCTCGCCCTGTCGTCGCTCACCGGCCGGGGCCCGGTCTCGCTGCTCGGCGGCAGCGTCTACCTCACCCTGACCCGTAACAGCGGCGCGGCGTGGAGCATCGGCGCCGAGCACACCTGGGTCTTCCCGCTGATCACCATCGGCGTGATCACCTGGATCGGCTGGATGGCGCTGCGGCTGCGGTCGCTGCCCTGGGCCGTCTCGCTCGGACTGGTGCTGGGCGGCGCCCTGGGCAACCTGTCCGACCGGATCTTCCGGGCCCCCGGGCACTTCGTCGGCCACGTGGTCGACATGGTCAGCCTCTTCGACCCGTACGGGCAGGTCTGGCCGGTGTTCAACCTGGCCGACAGCTCCCTGGTCTGCGGGGTGCTCCTCGCGGTGCTGCTGGAGCTGACCGGCCGGCAGCGCGACGGCAGCCGGGCCGGCGCCGAGCGGGACCGGGCCGGGGAGCCCACCGGGGCGAGCCCCGACGGCGAGTCCCGGGGGCGGGCGTGACGTCCGCGTTCGCCGCCGGCGGCGACCACCGTTCCCTGCCCGTCCCGGACGGCCTCGACGGCATGCGCCTGGACCAGGCCGTCGCCCGGCTCTTCGGGCTCTCCCGCACCGCCTCGGCGGGGCTCGTCGACGCCGGGGACGCGCTCGTCGACGGGGTGGCCCGACCCAACTCGCACAAGGTCAAGGCGGGTTCCTGGCTGGAGGTCACGCTGCCCGCGCCGGCCGCCCCGCCGACCGTGGTGCCGCAGGCCGTGCCGGGCCTGACCGTGGTCTACGCCGACGACGACATCGTGGTGGTGGACAAGCCGGTCGGGGTGGCCGCCCACCCCAGCCCCGGCTGGACCGGCCCGACGGTGATCGGTGGGCTGGCCGGGATCGGCCACCGGATCTCCACCAGCGGCGCCGCCGAGCGGCAGGGCGTGGTGCACCGGCTGGACGTGGGCACCACCGGGGTCATGGTGGTGGCCAAGAGCGAGCAGGCGTACACGGCGTTGAAGCGCGCCTTCAAGTACCGCGAGGTGGAGAAGCGCTACCACGCCGTGGTGCAGGGCCACCCCGACCCGCTGCGCGGCACCATCGACGCGCCGATCGACCGGCACCCGCACCACGACTACCGCTGGGCGGTGGTCTCCGGCGGCAAGCCGAGTGTCACCCATTACGACACCCTTGAGGCGTTCCCGGCGGCCAGCCTGCTCGACGTGCGGCTGGAGACCGGGCGTACCCACCAGATCCGGGTGCACTTCTCCACGCTGCGGCACCCCTGCGTGGGCGACCTGACCTACGGCGCCGACCCGACCCTGTCGGCCCGGCTCGGGCTGGCCCGGCAGTGGCTGCACGCCCGCTCGCTGAGCTTCCTGCACCCGCGCACCGGCGACGAGGTCACCTTCGTCAGCGAGTACCCGGACGACCTGGCCCGGGCGCTGGAGATCCTGCGCGACTGACGCCGCCCGACCGACCGTCCGACGAGGGAAGCACCGTGCCCGCCGAGCTACCGCCGCGCCCGTCGCGGTCCGCCGCGCTCACCTGGATCGCCCTCGCGTGCGCGCTGGTGGTGCTGGTGGTCGTGGTCGTGCAGCGGCGCGACGAGCCGGCGGGCGACCGGACCGTGGGCGAGGTGACCCGGGTCGGCGTGGCCGACGGCGACCCCATCCCGGGCTACCTGCGGGCCGCGGCGGCCGAGCTGACCGGGCTGGCCGCGCCGGCCGGCCCGGGGCCGGGCGACTACGCCCTGGTCTCCTTCGCCGCGTACCTGACGCCCGCGCAGGCGGCGACCGCGCTGGGTGCCACACCCGCCTCGGCGGTGGTCGCCCGGGTGCCGCTGCCCGGCCGGCAGACCGAGATCGTCCGGATCGCCGTGATGCGGGTCCCCGACGACGTGATCGCCGGCATGGCCGAGGTGGCCGCGCGCAAGGACCGGGAGGCCGCCGACTACCGGACCCGGGCCGCCGCCCCGGCGGCCTCCGCCGATCCCGAGCTGCGCCGGGTGTACGCCACCGGCGCGGCCGTCTCGGCCCGGGAGGCGGCCGCCTACCGGGCTGCCTGCGCCTGCGTGTACGCCGCGGTGGTCCGGGACGCCCCGGCGGCGCTGCGCGCCCTGGCCGGCCGCCCCGGCGTCCGCGTGGTCGACCCGGCACCGGAGGTGACGCGGCTGGACCGCACCGTGTTCACCCCGCCGCTGCCGGAGCAGCGGGAGGTGGCCCGACCGCCGGCCGACAGCGCGCTGGCCGAGCCCGCCGGCGGCCCCGGGATGGGCGATTCGTCGGAAGCCGCACCGACGGTGAGCGGATCCTCACCGGCCGCGGGCGCGGCCCCGGCCGCCCCCGGATCGCCGAATCCGGCTCCCACCTCCTGAGACATTCCGTCGGCGGGCCGCTGCCCGAATCGACCGTGAGGAGAGCCACCGGGGGGATGTGCGGATAGGGGTGTGGTCCGAATAGGGTTTCGTTCGTAGCCTGTCAGGCGGAGATCGATGGGCTGGGGAGGACGAAGCCTTGGACGGCAGCGAGACCGGCTGGAGTCGGCAGGCTGAGCCGGCACCGCGGTGGCGGGCGCTGCTCGACCGGGCCCGGCTCAGCGGCCGTGGCGCGGAGCAGACCGAGGCGGAGCGCCACGCCGACGAGCCGCCGCCCGTCGTGCCGCTGCCCCGGCGCGGCGCCGGCACCGGCTGGACTGGCCGGGCGTCGGCCCCCGACCCGCCGGGCGACCGGTCCTACGGCGCGGAGCCGGCCTACCGGGTCGAGGCGAGCTACCGGGTGGAGCCGGCCTACCGGGCCGAACCGGGCTACGGCGGCGAGCCGGCCTACCGGGCGGAGCCCGCCTACCGCGGCGAGCCGGACCACCGTGCCGAGCCGTCCTGGCGGGCCGAGCCGACCTACCGGAGCGAGCCGGAGCAGCCGCAGCCGGAGCCGCGCGGCCGGGGCACCGCCTCCGTCGAGTCCCGCTACGCGCTGCTCGACAACGGCGGCTACCGGCCCGAGCCGCCCCCGGCGGAGTCCCGCTACGCACTGCTGGAGCGGGGCCGCTACCAGCCGGACTCCCTCGCGCCGGCCGAGCCGGCCTACCCGGAGCCGGCCGCGCCGGTCCCGGCCTATTCGCCGGCCCGCGTCGAGTGGCGCGCCCCGGAGCCGGACAATGAGCTGGAGCGGGCCGCCGGCGTCCTCCGCCGCGAGCTGGGCGGCCCCCGGGTGCTCGCCTTCGCCAACCCCAAGGGCGGCGTGCACAAGACCACCGCCACCGTGCTCGGCGCGGCCACCGTCGGCAGCGTCCGCGGGCGCGGCGTGCTCGCCTGGGACGACAACGAGCTGCGCGGCACCCTCGGCCTGCGCGCCGGCAGCGCCCGGCACGCCCGCACCATCCGGCACCTGGTCCAGGACCTCGCGCAGATCGAGATCCTGGAGGGCAACACCCTGCTCGAGCACCTCGACGACTACCTGCGGCACGCCTCCGACGGCTCGTACGACGTGCTCGCCGGCGAGGAGAGCCCGCGGTTCGCCCAGCGGCTGGACCAGTTCACCGTCAAGCGGGTGCTGGAGCTGCTGCGCCGCACCCACGAGGTGGTCTGCGTGGACACCGGCAACAACGTGGAGAGCCCGAACTGGCGCACCGTCATGCAGGCCGCCGACCAGCTGGTGGTCACCACCGTGCCGCGGGAGGACGCCGCGTTCAGCGCGGACTGGATGCTCGACCTGCTGCACGAGGTGGGGATGGGCGAGCTGGCCGACAACGCGGTGACCCTGATCTCCTGCCCGACGCCGGGGCGCAGCCCGCTCCAGGACGACCTGGAGCGGCACTTCGCCACCCGGACCCGGGCGGTCGCGGTGGTGCCCTACGACCCCGCGCTGGAGACCGGCTCCTCGATCGAATACCACCAGCTCCAGGCCGAGACCCGACAGGCGTGGCTCAGGGCCGCCGCGGTGATGCTGGAACCGTTCACCCGCTGACCGCCACCGCCGCCCCGCGGCCGCCCGCCGCCTGAGAGGATCACCGGGTGAGTCCGGACACCCCTGATCCCGAACGGGCCGCCGACCGTCCCGGCGAGCCCGGTGCCGCCGACCGCCCGTCCGGCGGCCCGGAGCCGTCCCCGAGTCCCGCCCCGGAGGCCGGCCCACCCGCGCCGGCCGGCACCGGGCGTCCGGCCGGCTCCGACCCGGCCGGGCCGGATCTGCCCGACTGGCCGGCGGGTCTGCCGGTGCCGGCCGGCACCCCGGTCACCGCGCCGGGCGCGGACCCGCTCGCGGGGTACCCGGGGGTCGCCGGCCCGGCGACCGTCCCGGTTCGTCGCCGGGGCCGGGCGCGGGCGGTCGGGACCACCCTCGTCGTCGCGCTGCTGCTCAGCGCGCTCGGTGCGCCGCTGGGGCTGCTCTGGGCCGGCGTGGCGCCGGACACCCCGGTGCAGAAGACCGCCGAGGGGGCGATCTACGCCACCACCCAGCCGGAGCAGCCGATCGCCGCCGACGGCTGGTTCAGCCTGCTCGGGCTCGGCTTCGGGGTGCTCGCCGCGATCGCGCTCTGGTTCGTGCTGCGCCGCCGCCGCGGCCCGCTCGGCCTGCTCGCCGGGGTGCTCGGCGGCCTCGGTGCGGCGGTGGTGGCCTGGCAGGTCGGCCGCCGCATCGGGCTCGGCACCTACCACCGGCTGCTGGACACCGCGCCGGACGACACGCTCTTCGGCAAGCCGGCCGACCTGCGCGCGGGCGGGGTGGACTGGTTTCTCGGCGTGCTCCCCGTGCCGCACGGCGACCTGCTGCTGCCCGCGTTCGGCGTGGCCGTGACGTACACCCTGCTGGCCGGCTGGTCGCGGTGGCCGTCGCTGCGCCCGGAGCCGGAGCCCGACGGCCCGTGGCCGCCGGCCGGTCCGGGGTTCGGTGGCGGCTGGCCGCCGGCCGGCCCGGGGATCAGTTCGGCACCGGGGGACCGGCCAGCTCGCTGAGCGGCACCGGGACGGCCCGGACCTGGCGCAGCAGGGCGGTCTCCCGGTTGAGCAGGCGCAGCTCGGCCCGGAGTCGGGCGGCGGTGTCGTCGATGGCGAGCAGCCGCTGCCGGTCGGCGACGGTGAGCGCGGCGGTCGCGGCGACCAGGTGCGACAGCACGGTGGGATCCTCCGGCAGCTGCTCGGAGATCTCCTGCGGGTCGGGCCGGACCAGGCCGAGGTACTGGCGGAACACCGAGATCACCCGGGCGGCCAGCAGCTCGGCCACCTCGTCGGTGCCGGCCGGCTCCGGCAGCCACTCCACCGCCGCGGTCAGGTACGGCGCGGCGCTCTCCTCGACCTCGGCGATCCGGAACCGCCGCCGCCCCACGGTGACGATGTCGAACCCGCCGTCGGCCAGTTCGGTGACCTGCCGCAGCTCGGCGGTGCAGCCCACCTCGTGCAGCGTGACCTCCCCGCCGCCGAGGGCCGGCCGGCCCGGCGGCCCGGCCGGGGCGACCTCCCAGCCGGCTTGGATCGCCACCACGCCGAACTCCCGGGGCGCCCCCTCGGGCAGCCCGACCAGGTGGCGCACCAGCGCCCGGTAGCGCTCCTCGAAGATGTGCAGCGGGAGGACCAGCCCGGGGAAGAGGACCGTCCCGAGCGGGAACACCGGCAGCCGTGCGGTCACGGGTCCGAGGGTATCCCGACCGTGCCCGCGCGGCGTGTCCCGGCTCACCGTCCCGGCCTACGGGCGGCGCGGGCCTGCTCCGGGGCGGGCGGCCTAGACTCGCAAGGGTGCTGAATCGGATCGACCTGCGCGGCGGGGTGCCTGACCCGCGCCGCCTGCTGCCCCGTGCCCAGCTCGACGTCTCCGTGGCCGTCGAGAGGATCCGCCCCCTCGTGGAGGCGGTCCGGGAGCATGGGTACCCGGCGATCCGGGAGGCGAGCGAGCGGTTCGACGGCGTCTCGCCGGAGCACCTGCGGGTGCCGGTGGAGACCATCCGGGCCGCCGAGGGCAGCCTCGACCCGCAGGTCCGGGCCGCGCTGCTCGAGTCGATCAACCGGGCCCGCAAGGTGCACGCCGACCAGCGCCGCACCGACCACACGACCAAGGTGGTGCCGGGCGGCACGGTGACCGAGCGCTGGGTGCCGGTCGACCGGGTCGGCCTCTACGTCCCCGGCGGCCTGGCCATGTATCCGTCGACCGTGGTGATGAACGTGGTCCCGGCCCAGGCGGCCGGGGTGCGCTCGCTGGTGGTGGCCAGCCCGCCGCAGCAGGACAACGGCGGCCTGCCGGACGAGCGGGTCCTGGCCGCCTGCGCGTTGCTCGGCGTCGACGAGGTCTACGCGGTCGGCGGCGCCCAGGCGGTGGCCATGCTGGCCTTCGGCGCGACGGTCGGCCCGGCCGGCGCCGAGCGCTGCGAGCCGGTCGACATGATCACCGGCCCGGGCAACATCTGGGTCACCGCCGCCAAGCGCCTGCTGCGCGGGGTGGTCGGCATCGATGCCGAGGCCGGACCCACCGAGATCGCCATCCTCGCCGACGACACCGCCGACCCGGCGCACGTCGCCGCCGACCTGATCAGCCAGGCCGAGCACGACCCCCTCGCGGCCAGCGTGCTGGTCACCCCGTCGCCGGCGCTCGCCGAGGCGGTCGACGCGGAGCTGGTCCGGCAGGTGCCGGCGGCCAAGCACAGCGAGCGGATCGCCACCGCGCTCGGCGGTGAGCAGAGCGGCGTCGTCCTGGTCGACGACCTCGAGGCGGGGCTGCGGGTGGTCGACGCGTACGCGGCCGAGCACCTGGAGATCCAGACCGCGGACGCCCGGGAGTGGGCGCTGCGGGTGCGCAGCGCCGGGGCGATCTTCGTCGGCGCCTGGTCGCCGGTGTCGCTCGGCGACTACTGCGCCGGCTCCAACCACGTGCTGCCCACCGGCGGCTGCGCGCGGCACTCCTCCGGGCTGTCCGTGCAGTCGTTCCTGCGCGGCATCCACCTCGTGGAATACAGCCGGGACGCGCTGCGCGAGGTGGCCCCGCACGTGGTCACCCTGTCCGGCGTGGAGGACCTGCCGGCCCACGGCCAGGCGGTCAGCGTGCGCTTCCCGGGGGAGCAGCCGTGACCACGCTGGACGACCTTCCGCTCCGCGACGACCTGCGGGGCCTGCAGCCGTACGGGGCGCCGCAGCTCGACGTGCCGGTCCGGCTGAACACCAACGAGAACTCCTACCCGGTGCCCGAGCCGGTGGTGGACGCGCTCGCCAAGGCCCTCGCGGCCGAGCTGCGCGACCTCAACCGCTACCCGGACCGGGACGCCGTGGCGCTCCGCGCCGACCTGGCCGGCTACCTCGGCCACGGGCTCACCGTCGACCAGGTCTGGGCGGCCAACGGCTCCAACGAGATCCAGCAGCAGCTGCTCCAGGCGTTCGGCGGCCCCGGGCGGACGGCGCTGGGCTTCACCCCGGCCTACTCGATGCACCCGCTGCTGGCGCTCGGCACCGGCACCGGCTGGATCCCCGCCACCCGCGGCGCCGACTTCGGACTCACCGCCGCCGACGCGGTCGCCCAGGTCCGTGCGCACCGGCCCGACGTGGTGTTCCTCTGCTCGCCGAACAACCCGACCGGGACCTCGCTCGACCCGGCCGTGGTCGCCGCCGTGCTGGACGAGGCGCCCGGCATGGTGATCGTCGACGAGGCGTACGCCGAGTTCGCCCGGCCGGGCACGGTCAGCGCGCTCGCCGTGCTGCCCGACCACCCCCGGCTGGTGGTCACCCGCACCATGAGCAAGGCGTTCGGCTTCGCCGGCGGGCGGCTCGGCTACCTGGCCGCCGACCCGGCGGTGGTGCAGGCGGTGCAGCTCGTCCGGCTGCCGTACCACCTCTCCGCGCTCACCCAGGCCGCCGCCCGTGCGGCGCTGGCCCACCGGGACGCCCTGCTCGGCACGGTCGCCGCGATCAAGGAGCAGCGGGACCGGATCGTGGCCGAGCTGCGGGCCCGGGGGCGCCGGGTCGCCGACAGCGACGCCAATTTCGTGCTGTTCGAGGTCGGTGGCGACCAGTCCGCCGCGTGGCGCACGCTGCTCGACGCCGGCGTGCTGGTCCGCGACGTCGGCCTGCCCGGCTGGCTCCGGGTCACCGCCGGCACCCCCGCCGAGACCGACGCCTTCCTGTCCGCCCTGGAGAAGCTTTCATCATGAGTCGCACCGCCCGCGTGGAGCGGATCACCAAGGAGACCAAGGTCCTCGTCGAGATCGACCTCGACGGCACCGGCAAGGCCGACATCGAGACCGGCGTCGGCTTCTACGACCACATGCTCAACCAGATCGCCCGGCACGGTGGCTTCGACCTGACCGTGCACACCATGGGCGACCTGGAGATCGACGCCCACCACACGATGGAGGACACCGCGCTCGCCCTGGGCGCCGCGTTCGACCAGGCGCTGGGGGACAAGGCCGGCATCCGGCGGTACGGCTCGGCCACCGTCCCGATGGACGAGGTCCTGGTCCGGGCCGCGGTCGACCTCTCCGGCCGGCCGTACGTGGTGCACGACGAGCCGGTGCTCGCGCCGTACATCGGGCCGGTCTACCCGACCAGCATGACCCGGCACATCTGGGAGTCGTTCGGCCAGGCGGCCCGGATCACCCTGCACGTGGACGTGCTTCGGGCGGCCCGTCCCGGCGGCCACCCGGACGCGCACCACGTGGTCGAGGCGCAGTTCAAGGCGGTCTCCCGGGCGCTGCGCGAGGCCAGCGGGCTCGACCCGCGCAACGCGGGCGTGGTCCCCAGCACCAAGGGCGCGCTCTGATGGGGGCGGCACTGCCGACGCTGCTGCTGATTCTGGCCGGTGTGCTGGTCGGCGGGACGTGGTCGTTGTACAAGCAGGGCGCCCCGCGTGCGGCGGTGGTGATCACCGGCCTGCTGGCCGCGCTGGCCACCGTCGGCGGGCTGCTCCGGCTGCTCCCCGGGGAGGGCGCATGAGCAAGCGCGTCGTCGTGATCGACTACGGATCGGGCAATCTGCGGTCGGCCGAGCGGGCCCTGGAGCGGGCCGGCGCCGACGTCACCGTGACCGACGACCTGGCCGCCGCCGCCGAGGCGGAGGGCCTGGTGGTGCCGGGCGTGGGCGCGTTCGCCGCCTGCATGGCCGGGATCGAGGCGCTGGGCGCCGGCCCGGTCATCGCCGAGCGGGTCGCCGCCAACCGGCCGGTGCTCGGCATCTGCGTGGGCATGCAGGTGCTCTTCGAGCACGGCGACGAGCACGGCGTGGTGACCAAGGGGCTCGGGCTGCTGCCCGGCGGGGTGACGAAGCTGCCCGCCGAGCGGCTGCCGCACATGGGCTGGAACACCGTCGACGCCGCGGCGGGCTCGGTGCTCTTCGCGGGCCTTCCCGCCGACGCCCGGTTCTACTTCGTCCACTCGTACGCGGTGACCGACGTGGCCGGGCTGGCCGCCGGCGGTGCCGCGGTCACCACGGCCCGGCACGGCGCCGACTTCGTCGCCGGGGTGGAGCGGGGGGCGCTCTCGGCGGCGCAGTTCCACCCGGAGAAGTCGGCCGACACGGGTGCGGTGCTGCTGCGCAACTGGCTCAGCACGCTGTGAGCGGGGCGCGCGTGCGGGGGGCGCGGTGAGCAAGGAGCGGGCCCGCCGGCGGGAGGCCCGCCAGGCCCAGGTGGCCGCCGAGCGGGCGGCGCGGGCGCGCCGGGTGGCCCGCCGGGAGCGGCGCCGGGCCGTGCTGCGCCGGCTGACGCCGACGCTGCGCCGCGGCCGGACCGGCCGGCTGCACCGGCACAGCCGGGGCGAGCGGGCGGCGATCGTGCTGCTCACCGGGGCGGCGCTGGCCGGCATCTGGAGTTTCGTCGACGACCTGGCGCTGCGGCTGGCGCTGGTCGTGCTGTTGCTGCTGGTCCTGCCGGCGATCGTGGTGATCGCCCTGGACCGTCGTACCTGAACCGAGGAGAAGAGCGTTGAGCCTCACCCTGTTGCCCGCCGTGGACGTCGCCGACGGCCAGGCCGTCCGGCTCGTGCAGGGCGCCGCCGGTAGCGAGACCGCGTACGGCGACCCGCTGGAGGCGGCCCTCGCCTGGCAGTCCGACGGCGCGGAGTGGATCCACCTGGTCGACCTGGACGCCGCCTTCGGCCGGGGCTCCAACGCCCACCTGCTGGCCGAGGTGGTCCGGCAGCTCGACGTGAAGGTCGAACTCTCCGGCGGGATTCGCGACGACGAGTCGTTGCAGGCCGCGCTGGGCACCGGGGCGGCCCGGGTCAACATCGGCACCGCCGCGCTGGAGGACCCGCAGTGGTGCGACCGGATCTGCGGCGAGTACGGCGACCGGGTGGCGATCGGGCTGGACGTGCGCGGCCGTACCCTCGCGGCGCGCGGCTGGACCCGCGACGGTGGCGACCTGTACGAGGTGCTGGCGCGGCTGGACAAGGCCGGCGCCGCGCGGTACGTGGTCACCGACATCACCAAGGACGGCACCATGCGCGGGCCGAACCTGGACCTGCTCCGCGAGGTCTGCGCGCGCACCGACGCGCCGGTGATCGCCTCGGGCGGCGTCTCCACCCTGGACGACCTGCGGGCCCTGGCCACCCTCGAACCGGTCGGCGTGGAGGGTGTGATCGCCGGCAAGGCGCTGTACGCGGGCGCGTTCACCGTCGCCGAGGCGCTGGCGACGCTGCGGGCCGCGGCGTGACCGCCGTCGCCGGCGACGGCTCCGGGCCGATGCCGGGTGGCGGCCCGATCGTCACCCGGCTCGGCTCGGGCGGGCCCTGGGAGGCCCGGTTCGGCTACTCGCGGGTGGTCCGGGTGGGGCCGCTGGCGCTCACCGCCGGCTGCACCTCGACGGTGGACGGCCGGGTGGCGCACGTGGGGGACGCCGCGGCGCAGACCGCCCAGGCGTTGCGGATCGGCCTGGCCGCGCTCGCCGAGGTGGGCGCCGAGCCGGCCGACGTGATCCGGACCCGGATGTACGTGACCGACCGGAGCTACGCCGACGAGGTGGGCCGGGCCCACAACGCGGTGTTCGGGGCGGTCCGGCCGGCGGCGACGATGGTGGTGGTGGCCGGGCTGATCGACCCGGAGCACCTGGTCGAGGTCGAGTTGGAGGCGTACGTCGGCGAGCGGTGACCCGGCCGCTCCCGGTGTGGGCGCGGCCACCCCGCGGCCGATTAGATTGTGCACAACTCAATTGGGCGCTACTGTTCGGGGGTGACCGATGACCTGGTACTGCGCCGGCAGGTGTGCTTCGCCCTCTACGCGGCGTCGCGCGCCCTCACCGACGTCTACCGGCCCATCCTCGACGAGCACGGCCTGACCTACCCGCAGTACCTGGTGCTGCTGGTGCTCTGGGAGCGCGGCGACGACGCGCCCACGGTCTCCGAGCTGGGCAACCGGCTCCGACTGGACTCCGGCACCCTCTCCCCGCTGCTGAAGCGGCTGGAGTCCGCCGGCCTGGTGGTGCGAACCCGCTCCCCGCGGGACGAGCGCCGGGTCGAGGTGGGCCTCACCGCGCCGGGCCGGGCCCTGCGGGAGCGGATGGACGAGGTGCCGCGACGGGTGGCCCGCGCCACCGGCCTCACCGAGGCCGAGCTGGTCGGCCTGCGCGACACCCTCACCCGGGTCACCGAGACGATCCACCGACAGAAGGAGCAGTGACCACCATGCAGGTGCTCTACACCGCGTCCGCGCGGGCGACCGGGGACGGCCGGGACGGCCGGGTCCGCACCTCCGACGGCACCCTGGAGCTGGACCTGGCGATCCCGAAGGAGATGGGCGGCGCCGGTGGCGCGGCCAACCCCGAGCAGCTCTTCGCCGCCGGCTACGCGGCCTGCTTCCACTCGGCGCTGCGACTCGTCGCCCGCAAGGCCAGGGCGGACGTCTCCGGCTCCGTCGTCGAGGCCGAGGTGGGCATCGGCCCGAACGGCAGCGGTGGCTTCGGCCTGACCGTCACCCTCGTGGTGGACCTGCCCGCCGTCGAGCGGACCGCCGCCGAGCAGCTCGTCGCGCAGGCCCACCAGGTCTGCCCGTACTCGAACGCGACCCGGGGCAACATCGAGGTCGCCCTCACCGTCCGGGAGTCGCGGTGACCACCAACCGGGAGATCCACCTGGCCTCGCGCCCGCAGGGCTGGCCGACCGGGGACAACTTCCGCCTCGTCAACGCCGAGGTGCCGACGCCGGGCCCGGGCCAGCTCCTGGTCCGCAACCAGTTCATGTCGGTCGACCCGTACATGCGCGGCCGGATGAACGACGTGAAGTCCTACGTGCCGCCGTTCCAGCTCGACGCCCCGCTCGACGGCGGCGCGGTCGGCGAGGTGGTGGCCAGCGAGGCCGACGGGTTCCGGCCCGGCGACACCGTGCTGCACGGTCTGGGCTGGCGCGAGTACGCGCTGCTCGACGCCAAGGCGGCGCGCAAGGTCGACCCGACCCTCGCCCCGGTCACCGCCTACCTCGGGGTGCTCGGCATGACCGGGCTCACCGCGTACGCGGGCCTGCTCGACGTGGCCGCCATGCAGCCGGGCGAGACCGTCTTCGTCTCCGGCGCGGCCGGCGCGGTGGGCAGCATGGTCGGCCAGATCGCCAAGCTGCGCGGCGCGGCCCGGGTGGTCGGTAGCGCCGGCTCGCCGGCCAAGGTCGAGCGGCTCCGGGCGCTCGGCTTCGACGCCGCCTTCGACTACCACGACGGCCCCGTCAGGGACCAGCTCAAGGCCGCCGCCCCGGACGGGATCGACGTGTACTTCGACAACGTCGGCGGCGAGCACCTGGAGGCCGCCATCGGGGCGATGAACCTGCACGGCCGGGCCGCCATCTGCGGCATGATCGCGCAGTACAACGCCACCGAGCCGCCGGCCGCCCCGCGCAACCTGGCGCTGCTGATCGGCAAGCGGCTCACCCTGCGCGGCTTCCTCGTCGGCGACCACGGTCACCTGCGCGAGCAGTTCGTCCATGAGACGGCCGGCTGGCTGCGCGACGGGAAGATCTCGTACGACGAGACGGTGATCGACGGCATCGAGAACGCCCCGGAGGCGTTCCTCGGCCTGCTGCGCGGGGAGAACCTGGGCAAGATGCTCGTCCGGGTGTGACCCCGGACTCGTTCGCGGCGGTCGGCCCGCTCGGGTCGGCCGCCGTGCCGCGCCCGTTGGATAGGCTCGCGACATGACGGTGGCGGTACGGGTGATCCCCTGTCTGGACGTGGACGCCGGGCGGGTGGTCAAGGGGGTCAACTTCCTCGACCTGCGCGACGCCGGCGACCCGGTCGAGCTGGCCGCGGCCTACGACCGGGCCGGCGCGGACGAGCTGACCTTCCTCGACGTCACCGCCTCCGCCAGCGACCGGGGGACCATGCTCGACGTGGTCCGGCGCACCGCCGAGTCGGTCTTCATCCCGCTCACCGTCGGCGGCGGCATCCGCCGGGTCGCCGACGTCGACACCCTGCTGCGGGCCGGCGCGGACAAGGTCGGGGTGAACACCGCCGCGATCGCCCGGCCGGAGCTGATCGCCGAGATCGCCGACCGGTTCGGCCGGCAGGTGCTGGTGCTCTCCCTCGACGTGCGGCGCGCCCCGGCGGGCACCACGCCGAGCGGCTTCGAGGTGACCACCCACGGCGGCCGCCGGGGCACCGGCCTCGACGCGGTGGAGTGGGCCCGGCGCGGCGCCGAGCTGGGCGCGGGGGAGATCCTGCTCAACTCGATGGACGCCGACGGCACCAAGACCGGCTTCGACCTGCCGCTGATCCAGGCCGTCCGGGAGGTCGTCGACGTGCCGGTGATCGCCAGCGGCGGCGCCGGCGCGGTGGCGCACTTCCCGCCGGCCGTCGGCGCGGGCGCCGACGCGGTGCTCGCGGCCAGCGTCTTCCACTTCGGCGAGCTGACCGTCGGCGAGGTCAAGGACGCCCTGCGCGGCGCCGGCCACCCGGTCCGCTGACCGGCCCGCCCGGCACCGACCGGGCCGGGTGCAGGATCGCCCCGGACGGCACGACGCGCGACCCGGTCAGGGCCGGCCGGAGTTGCCCTCCGGGGAGCGACGCGGCATCGGGATCGAGCGAACCACGTACTCCTGCACGGCGGCGGCGTGGTCGTCCTCGTCCAGGCTCCAGTCGGCCTCACCCGGCGTGTGCCGCCGGATCAGCGCGCCCTGCACGGTGTCCACCATGGTCCCCACCCCGGCGCTCGGCCGGGTGCGCCAGAGCTGCTCGCCGTCGGGGGTGATCCGGAACCAGCCGTCGGAGACGGTGACCAGGCCGGCCCCGACGAGCCGCCGGACCGCGGTCTCCACCTCGTGCCGGTCGGGGATGGCCCGATTGAGGTGATCGGCGGTGGACAGCACGTCAGCCAGGCGGACCCCCTCGGGCCGCCGGGTCGCGGCCGACCGGCGGTGCCGGCCGGCGCCGCTCGCGATCACCAGTGAGACGAAGATCCAGGCGTCGGTCCAGCGCCATCCGTTCTCCCCCATGAACGAATGATGCCCGGCGTCGACGGCGGAGAAAACACCCGCTTTCGCCCTGGCACGTCAGCGCAGCTCAGCGCGGTGCCGGCCGTCCCATCCCGTGGCCGTCGGCCCGCCCGCGGTGACGCTGGGTGCTCGGCGCCGGGTCCGGGCGCGCCGGGCGCCGACCGGCTCGGCCGGGCCGGTGCGCCCGGACCGGGTCAGGCCGCCTCGCCGGCGGGCCGGGCGGCGCACCCCACCGCCGGCTCCGCGGCGGCCGGCTCCGCGGGCACCGCGAAGAGGGGGATGAACAGCTGGGCGAGCGGCCCGATGGCCAGCGCGTACGCGACGGTGCCGAGGCCGACCGTGCCGCCGAGCAGCCAGCCGAGCGCCAGCACGGTGACCTCGATGACGGTCCGGACCAGCCGGATCGAGCGGCCGGGGCGGCGGGCGACGTACCCGGTCATCAGGCCGTCACGCGGGCCGGGGCCGAGGGCCGCGCCCAGGTAGAGCCCGGTGGCCGCGCCGTTGGCGACGATCCCGACGACCAGCAGGCCGATCCGGACCGGCATCCCGTTGCCCTCCGGCAGCAGGGCCAGGGTGGCGTCCACCACCAGGCCGATCACCACGACGTTGCTGACCGTGCCGAGTCCGGGGCGTTGCCGCAGCGGGATCCAGAGCAACAGTACGAGGGCGCCGACCGCGATGGTCACCGTGCCGATGGAGAACCCGGTCTGCCGGGCCAGCCCCTGGTGGAACACGTCCCACGGATCGAGGCCGAGCCCGGACCGGACCATCAGCGCCATGCTGACGCCGTAGAGGACGAGCCCGGCGTAGAGCTGGATGAGCCGCCGGGTCGGCCGGTACCGGAGATTGCCAATCGCTGCCATGCATGCCACCCTAGGGGCCAATCGGGGCCGTAACAGAGCCAATTTCGGAGGGGTGGCCATGACGAGTCAGGTGCGTGGCGTCCAATTGGCGCGTCTCCTCGGTCAGTGGCACGCGCTTCCCGGCCGCCGGCGCAGTCCCGACTACGCCGCGCTCGCCGCCGCCGTCCGCGGCCTGCTCGCCGACGGCCGGCTCCCCCTCGGGGTGCGCCTGCCGGCCGAGCGGGAGCTGGCCGAGGCGCTGCGGATCAGCCGGACCACCGTCACCGCCGCCTACCGCGAGCTGCGCGAGAGCGGGCACCTGGCCAGCCGGCGGGGCGCCGGGAGCTGGACCATGCTCCCCGGCACGCACCGGGTGGCCAGCACCGGGCTCTGGACCCCGCTGGACGACCGGGACATGATCGACCTGGGGGTGGCCGCGCTCTCCGCCCCGCCCCAGCTGGCGACCGCGGCCCGGGCGGCCGCCGAGGACCTGCCCCGCTACCTGGGCGGGGCCGGCTACCACCCGACCGGCATCATCGAGCTGCGCGAGGCGGTGGCCCGCTCGTACACCGAGCGGGGGCTGCCGACCAGCCCGGAACAGATCATGGTCACCAGCGGCACCCAGCACGCGCTCGACCTGGTGCTGCGGCTCGCCCTGTCGCCCGGCGGCGGGGTGCTGGTGGAGTCCCCCACCTACCCCAACGCGCTCGCCGCGCTCTCCGCCCGGCGGGCCCGGATCACCACCCACGGCCTCGCCGCCGACGGTGACGGCTGGGACGCCGACCTGCTGCTGGGCAGCATCCGGCAGAGCCGGCCGAAGCTCGCGTACCTGATCCCGGAGTTCCAGAACCCCACCGGCCACCTGATGGCGGCCGACCTGCGCGAGCGGCTGGTCGGCGCCGCCCACGCGGCCGGGACCGACCTGGTCGTCGACGAGTCCTTCGTGGATCTGCCGCTGGACGGCACCGAGCTGCCCCCGCCGGTCGCCACCTTCGACCGGCACAGCCGGGTGATCAGCATCGGCGGGATGAGCAAGCCCTACTGGGGCGGGCTGCGGATCGGCTGGGTCCGCGCGTCCGCGCCCCAGGTGCAGCGGCTGGCCGCCGCCCGGGTGGGCGTCGACATGGCCAGCCCGGTGCTCGACCAGCTCGTCGCGGTGCACCTGCTCGCCGACGCGCCGGCCATCGTGGCCGCCCGGCGGACCCAGCTCGCCGCCCAGCGGGACGCCCTCGTCGGGGCGCTCGCCGAGCGGCTGCCCGACTGGCGGGTGGCCGCGCCGCGCGGCGGCGTCACGCTCTGGGTCGAGCTGGACGGCCCGATCTCCAGCGCCCTGGCCCGGGCGGCCGAGGAGGTCGGCGTACGCCTGGCGCCCGGACCACGGTTCGGTCTGGACGGCACCCTCGAGCGGTTCCTGCGGCTGCCCTTCACCCTGCCCGCCGCGGACCTGGTCGAGGCCGTCGGCCGGCTCGCCGCGGTGCGTTACGACCTGGACCGGACGGGCCGTCCGCAGTGGCGGGAGCCCTCGGTCATCGCCTGACCGCCGCGGGCCCCGATCCGGTACGGTTCCGTGGGTTCGGCGCCGGTCCGGTCGCCGTTCCCCACAGACTGCCCGGGTGGGGAACGGCGGCGGTACCCGGTGGTCGCGGGCGGTCCGGCCCGGCGCACCGGGGTCCCGGACCACCCGGCTGGAGCTCTTCTACGACCTGGTGTTCGTCCTGGCGTTCCTCAGCGACACCAGCCTGACCGCCACCCACCCCAGTCCGGCCAACCTCTACCGCTTCCTGCTGGTGCTGGCGCTGCTCTGGTGGTGCTGGACCGGCTTCGCCGGGCTGGGCAATGTGGTCCGGGCCGACCAGGGCGTGCTGCCACTGGTCGGCTTCGTCACGATCGCCGCCACCTTCCTGCTGGTGCTGAGCACGCCGGGAGCGTTCGCCGACATCCCGGGCGGACTGCACGGGCCGGTGGTGTTCGCCCTCTGCTACTTCGTGATCCGCGCCGCGCAGCTCGTGGTGTTCGGTTGGGTGGCCCGCGACGATCCGGACCGCCGCCGGCGACTGCTGTGGCTCGCGCTCCTGCCGGTGGTGGCCACCGCGCTCCTGATCACCGCCGGGACGGTGCCGCCGCGGATGGCCGACCGACCCACGGCGATCGCACTTCAGCTCGCGCTCTGGACCGTGGCGTTGCTGATCGAGTACGTGGGCGGGGTGATCCTGGCCCGGCCGTGGTGGGTGGTGCTCTCCGCCGGGCACTGGGCGGAACGGCACGCCCTCATGGTGCTGATCGCCCTCGGCGAGTCGATCATCGCGCTGGGTCTCGGGCCGAAGTTCCTCAGCGGCCTGCCGCTCACCGTGCCGGTGGTGATCGGTGCCGTGCTCGGCATCGCGATCGTGGCGGTGCTCTGGTGGGCGTACTTCGACACCCTGGCGTTCGCCCTCGAGCAGAAGCTGCACCAGACGCGGGATCCGGACGCCCGGGTCCGGGTGGCCCGGGACGTCTACACGTACCTGCACCTGCCGCTGATTGCCGGGATCATCATCTTTGCCCTCGGCCTCAAGGACCTGCTCGGCGAGGCGGCCCAGCCGGATTCGCCGGCGTGGGGTCTGCCGCTGGGCGGCTTCTGGATCAGCGTGCTCTACGGCGGGGTCGCGCTCTACCTGCTCAGCCTCGCCGCTTGCGCGCTGGTGGGGCTGCACACCGTGCGCTGGCCGGTGCTGGTGGCGGTGGTGGCGATTGTCGCGGTGGCCCCGCTGGCCGCCCTGCTGCCCGAGCTGATCGCCCTCGTCGTGCTGGCGGTGCTCACCGTGACCGCCGTGGTGGTGGAGACGCGGAGCGAGGACGGCCGGCGGCGGCAGATCCGGCAGCTCGCCCTGGAGGAGCAGCTCGCCGCCGAGGAGGAACAGAGCCGGTGGCGCCAACGCCACCTGTGACCCGGCCGCCGTCCGGCGGCCGGAAACGCGCCGACGGCCGTGCCCCGGGACGGTGGGGCACGGCCGTCGGGCGCTAGGGGACTTACAGCTCGGCGAGGGTGCCCGCGTACATCTTCTCGATCTCGGTAGCGAAGTTGCTCTCGACGCTGCGGCGCTTGATCTTCAGCGACGGGGTGACCTCACCGTCCTCGATGGTGAGGTCGCGGGGGAGGATGGTCACCTTCTTGATCGTCTCCCAGCGGTTGAGCTTGGCGTTCAGCTCGGCCACGTGGCCCTCGACCATCGCCTGCGCCTCCGGCGAGGTGACGATGTCGGCGTAGTCGCGCCCCTCCAGCGGGCCGCCGGCCGCCCACCCCTTGATCGCGTCCGGGTCGAGCGTGATCAGCATGGTGCAGTAGTTGCGGGCCTGCCCGATCACCACCGCCTGCGAGGTGTACGGGCAGATGGCCTTGAACATGCCCTCGATGTGCGACGGCGCGATGTACTTCCCGCCGGAGGTCTTGACCAGGTCCTTCTTCCGGTCGGTGATGCGCAGGTAGCCGTCGTCGTCCAGGCTGCCGATGTCCCCGGTGCGGAAGAAGCCGTCCTCGGTGAAGGCGGCGGCGGTCTCCTCGGGCAGGTTGTGGTAGCCCCGCATCACCGGCCGGCCGCGGACCAGGATCTCGCCGTCGGTGTCGATCCGGCACTCCAGGTCACCCATGGCCCTGCCGACGGTGCCGATGCGCAGCCCGTTCGGCGGGTTCACGAAGTTCCCGGCGCTGGTCTCGGTGAGCCCGTACCCCTCGGAGATGGGCAGGTTGGCGGCGGCGAAAAAGGTGCCGATCTCCTCGCTCAGCGGGGCCGCGCCGGAGACGAGCACCCGGATCCGGCCGCCGAGCCGGGCCTGGAGCTTGCTGAAGACCAGCTTCTCGGCCACCGCGTACTTGAGCCGCAGGCCGGCCGGCACCGGCTTGCCGGCCTGCTCCAGCGCCACCTTCTCCTTGCCCACCGCGACGCCCCACGCGAAGATCTTCGCCTTCGCGCCGCCGGCGCCCTGGGCGGTGGTGACCACCTTGTTGTAGACCTTCTCGAAGATCCGGGGCGCGCCGCACATCAGCGTCGGCCGGACCACCGCGAGCTGTTCGACCAGCTTGTCCACCCGGCCGTCCACGTAGGTGGGCAGGCCGACGTGGGTGGCGCCGCAGAGCAGCGTCTTGCCGAAGGAGTGGGACAGCGGCAGCCAGAGGTACTGGAGGTCGTCGGCGTGCAGCAGCCCCAGCTCCGCCTGCGCCACCCCCTCCCAGCACCAGCCGCCGTGCAGCAGCTCGACGCCCTTGGGCCGCCCGGTGGTGCCGGAGGTGTAGATCAGCGTGGCCAGGTGGTCCGGGCCGATGCCGGCGACCAGCATGTCGATCAGGTCGGGCTCGTTCGCCAGGGCCTGCGTCCCCCGCTCCTCCAACTCGGCCAGGCTGAGCTGCGGGACGGCGGCGGCCGGGTCCGGCTCGCCGTCGAAGAGCACCACGTGGGTCAGCGCCGGCAGCGTCGCACCGGCGAGCTTGGCCGCCTGGGCCGGGTTCTCGGCGAAGAGCACCCGGGACCCGGAGTCCGCCACGATGTACGCCGCGTCCTCCGGTTCGGTGGTCGGGTAGACGGTCGTCGTGGCCCCGCCGGCGCACATGATCGCGAAGTCGGCGAGCACCCACTCCAGCCGGGTGTTCGCCAGGATCGCCACCGGATCCTCCAGGCCGACACCGAGCCCGTGCAGCCCGGCCGCCACCGCCTTGGCGCGCCGCCCGACCTGCGCCCAGCTCAGCCAGACCGGCCCGGAGTCGTCCGCGGCCGGGTGGGCGAACGCCGGCCGGTCGGGGGTCGCCGCGACACGCTTGAGGAACATGTCGGGGATGGAACGGTACGGTACATCGAGAGCCATCGCTGTAGCCGCCTTCGGGGGATGGAGGGACGTGACGGGGGTCACGCCATTCTGCGGTTACCGAAGAGTATTGCCTGCACCGGGGCAGGGGCTAGCCCTCCCGGGCCGAGCCGACCGGTGTCCCGGAGACTGGAACGTCCGGATCAGGCGTACCGGGAGGCGGCGAGGGACCAGTCGTAGGTGGCCCGGATCCAGTTGCGGCGGGTCACCAGGAAGGCGTGGACCCCCTCGTCGCCCGCCGCGTCCAGCGCGGCGTCCCGCTCCGCGTACGCGGCCAGGCCCGCGTTGAACCGGGCGGCCGCCGCGCGCAGCGCGTCCCGCTCGTCCTGCCCGCTCTCCCCGATGATCGTGGTGACCAGGTTGTGCCCGTCCGGGGAGCCGGTGCGCTCCTTGCCGTACGAGAAGACGTCGTTGCACCAGCAGACCAGGTCGGCGGCGAGCGCGTCCAGGGCGGCCAGGGCCGGGTCCGCCCGCCGGCCCGCCCCCGGCAGCGTGCCGTGCGCCAGGTCGGTGACGGTGAAGCTGGGTCGTGCCCCGCCGGTGTGCCGGCGCATCTGCACGTACTCGGCCACCCCGGGCACCCGCCGGTGCTCCCGGTTGGCCGCCTCCCACAGCAGCGCCAGCAGATAGTCGCGCAGCTGGCCGACCAGGCGCAGCAGCAGCGCCGGCCGCTGCCGGGCGCGGACCCGCCGGCACAGGTCGTCCAGCGCGACGCCGAGCGGCCCGGCACCGGCCGGCTGCGGCGCGTCCGGGTCGCCGTGCCGGTCCAGCACCGTCAGCAGCTCCGCCACCGTGGGCGCGAGCCGGCTCGGGCTGCCGCCCAGGCCGTCCTCGTCGCAGGCGTCGTCCATCACGAACAGCCAGGAGATCAGGTCGGTGAGCAGTCGCAGCCGGTCCACCGGCCCGTCCGGGCAGGCCCGGCCGGCCAGCTCCGCCGCGCTGGCCCCGCCCAGCCGCCGTAGTCCGGCGGGGGTGCCGATCAGACCCAGGTCGCGGACCCAGCCGAGGCTCTCCGCGGCGACCAGCTCGACGGCGGCATGCCGGTGCGCCGGGAAGGGGGGTTCGCGCAGGGCCGAGACCGCGAAGCTCCGCATCGTCTCCCTCGTCCCACCGCCGGGGTGAGGCGGCGGGCAGGAGCGTACGGCACCGAGGTGCGGCCGGGCCGACGGGGGAAGCCCGGTCCCGGGCCGGTTCGTGACCGGTTCCGCACCCCCCCGGTCAGAAGCCCAGGTTGGCCGCCCGTAACCGCTCGGCCGGCGCGGCCGGGCCGGCCACCTGCACCCGGGCGGCCCGCTGTCGGCCGGAGAGGAAGAGCACCAGCTCGCCCGGGGCGCCCACCAGCCGCAGCCGCTCGCCGCCCCGGCCCACCGTGCGCTCGCCGAACCCGGGCGCCTGGACCAGCAGGTCGGCCGGGAAGCGGCGCAACGCCGCGCGGGCCAGCAGCGCGCCCCGCCGCCAGAGCGCGGCCTGCAGCCCCGCCGGCAGGTCGCGGGGCAGCCAGCCCGGCTGCGCCCGGCGCACGTCCTCGTGATGGATGAAGAACTCGAGGGTGTTGGCCAACTCGTCGGTGAGCCGGTTGCTCACCGGGCTCCACACCGGCGGCCGGCGGAGCCGGGCGACCAGGTCGGCGTACGGGCCGGCGGCCACCCGGCGGCGGACCGCCTCGCCGTGCCCGCGCAGCGGCGGGAGCAGGATGCCCCCCGCGGCGTCCGGCCGGCGTTCCCGCACCAGCAGGTGCGCCGCCAGGTCGCGGGTGCTCCAGCCCTCGTTGAGCGTCGGCGCGTCCGGTCCCAGGTCCAGCAGCAGATCGGCGAGCGCCTCGCGCTCCGATCGGGCGTACCGCGGCATCCACCGATGGTAGGCCCGGCGCGGTTCCCGCGCGGGGTGGGCGCGGCGCGGCCGCGTGCCGGGGGTGGCGCGGCCGGCCCGGCGCGCGGCCAACGGTGCTGGTCGGCACCGTCCGGGCCGGAACGTGATGGTGGACATATGCCGGCCGGGTCGGCGGAGGTGGCGTCGACCGGTAAGGATGAGGGAGAAAATTGCGGCTTACGGCGGGGGAGAGCGTTGGCGAGCGGGACAAGTCGGGACGTCCTCGGCAAGGGGCTGCGGGTGCTCGGCCGGGCCATCCGGGAACAACCGCGTATCTTCGCGGTCGCGGTGGCCGGCAGCGTGCTGTTCGGGCTCATGGTCATCGCCAGCGCGTACGTGGTCGGCGGGGTGGTCGGCAAGGTCGTCGTCCCCGCCATCGCCCGCGGGTCGGTGGCCGGCGGCGCGCTCGCGCTGGCGGCGACCGCGCTGTTCGGGATCAGTGTGCTGCGGGTGGTCGGCATCTTCGGCCGCCGGCTCGGCGCGGGCTACATGCAGTACCGGCTCCAGGCCGCCTACCGCCGCCGGGTCACCCGCCGCTACCTCGACCTGCCGCTGGCCTGGCACCACCGCAACGCCACCGGCACCCTGCTCTCCAACGCCAACTCGGACGTGGAGGCCGCCTGGTACCCGATCGCGCCGCTGCCCTTCGCGGTCGGCACCCTGGTGATGCTGGTCGGCGCGGTGGTCTCGCTCTTCCTCACCGACTGGGCGCTCGCCCTGGTCGGCCTCGCGGTCTTCCCGGCGCTGTTCGCGCTCAACGTGGTTTACTCCCGCCAGATGGCGCCCCGCCAGGCCCGCGCCCAGCGGCTGCGCGCCGAGGTCAGCGGCATCGCCCACGAGAGCTTCGACGGCGCCCTGGTGGTCAAGACGATGGGCCGGGAGGCGCAGGAGACCGACCGGTTCGCCGCCCGCGCCGGCGAGCTGCGCGACGCGCTGATCGCCGTCGGCAAGCTGCGCGGCGTCTTCGACCCGATGCTGGAGACCCTGCCCAGCCTGGGCACCCTCGCCGTGCTGGTGGTCGGCGCGGTGCGGCTGCGGCAGGGCGCGATCAGCGTGACCGAGCTGGTCAGCGTCGCCTTCCTCTTCACCGTCCTGGCCTTCCCGGTGCGCGCCATCGGCTGGGTGCTGGCCGAGCTGCCGCGCAGCGTCGCCGGCTGGGACCGGTTGCGCCGGGTCCTCGACGCCACCGGCGAGATGCCGTACGGCGCGGTGACCCTCGACCCGGCCACCCCGACCCCGGCCACCCTCGCCTTCCACGACGTCCACTTCGGCTACGAGCCGGCCGAGGCCCACCTGCCCGGCACGGAGGTGCTCGGCGAGGTGACCTTCACCGTGCCGGCCGGGAAGACGGTCGCCCTGGTCGGGCCGACCGGGGCCGGCAAGTCCACCATCACCTCCCTGGCCGTACGCCTGGTCGACCCGCGCACCGGCACCGTCACCCTCGACGGCGTCGACGTCCGCGACCTCACCGCCGCCTCGCTCGCCTCGACCGTGGCCCTGGTCGCCCAGGTGCCGTTCGTCTTCGACGACACCGTCCGGGCCAACATCGCCCTGGACCGCCCCGGCATCGGTGACGAGGAGGTCTGGGCCGCCCTGCGGCTGGCCGAGGCGGACGGCTTCGTGGCCGCCCTCCCCGACGGGCTGGACACCATGGTCGGCGAGCGCGGCACCTCCCTCTCCGGCGGGCAGCGGCAGCGGCTCACCCTGGCCCGGGCGCTCGCCGGCCGGCCCCGGCTGCTGGTGCTCGACGACGCCACCAGCGCCGTCGACCCGCGGGTCGAGGCCGCCATCCTGGCCGGGCTGCGCGCCCCCGAGGGGGGCGGCGCGCCCGCGTCGATCCTGGTGGTCGCCTACCGGCGGGCCACCATCGCCCTCGCCGACGAGGTGATCTACGTGGAGCACGGGCGGGTGGTCGCCCGCGGCACGCACAACGAGCTGCTCGCCACCGTGTCCGGCTACGCCGACCTGGTCACCGCGTACGAGCAGGCCGAGCACGAACGCGAGCAGTCCCGCCCGTACGACGAGGTCACCCCGCTGACCTCCGGCCTGGAAGTCGAGGTTGACCGGTGAGCGCGAGCACGACGACGGCCGAGGCGACCGAGTCGACCTGGCGGACGCTGCGGCGCGGCCTTGCGCTCTCCCCGGAGCTGAGGACCGGGCTGGCCGGCACGGTCGGGCTGGCGCTGATCTACATGATCGGTCGGGTGGCCGTCCCGGTGGCCGTGCAGCGCGGCATCGACCACGGCATCGTCGGCGGGCTCGACCTGGACGTGGTCACGCTGACGGTGGTCGTCACCGCCGCCGTGCTGACGGTCACCACCTGCTGCGGCTACCTGATGATGCGCCGGCTCTTCACGGTCAGCGAGACCGCGCTCGCCGGGGTGCGCACCCGGGCGTTCCGGCACGTGCACGACCTGTCCATGCTGCACCAGCAGTCGGAACGGCGCGGCTCGCTGGTCTCCCGGGTCACCAGCGACGTCGACCAGATCACCCAGTTCCTCCAGTGGGGCGGCGTGATCCTCATCGTCAACCTCGGCCAGCTGGTGGTCACCACCGCGGTGATGCTGGCGTACTCCTGGCAGCTGACCCTGGTGGTGCTCGTCGCGTTCGCCCCGGCGGTGCTGGTCATCCGGCTGCTCCAGCGCCGGCTCGGCGGTGCGTACGGGCTGGTCCGCCAGCGGATGGGCACGCTGCTCGGCACCATCGGCGAGAGCGTGGTCGGCGCACCGGTGATCCGGGCGTACGGGATCGCGGGGCGGACCGCCCGGCGGCTGGACGCGGCGATCGAGGGGCAGCGGCAGGCCCAGCAGAAGGCCATCCGGATCAGCATCCTGGGCAGCTCGGTCGGCGAGCTGGCCGCCGGCCTGGCGCTGGCCGGCGTGGTGGTGGTCGGGGTGAACCTGGGCGTGGACCGCACCCTCTCCATCGGCCAGCTCACCGCGTTCCTGTTCCTGGTGACGCTCTTCATCCAGCCGGTCCAGATCGCCACCGAGGTGCTCAACGAGGCGCAGAACGCGATCGCCGGCTGGCGCCGGGTGCTGGACGTGCTGGACGTCGCGCCCGACGTGGCCGACCCGGGGGAGCAGGGGCGGGAGCTGCCGCCCGGCCCGCTGGACATCCGGTTCGCCGGGGTGAGCTTCGCCTACCCGGGCGGGCCGCCGGTGCTGCACGACGTGACCCTGGAGATCCCGGCGAAGAGCCGGGTGGCCGTGGTGGGCGAGACCGGCAGCGGCAAGACCACCTTCGCCAAGCTGCTCACCCGGCTGATGGACCCGACCGAGGGCGAGGTGCTGCTCTCCGGCGTGGCGCTGCGCCAGGTGCGGTTCGACTCGCTGCGCTCCCGGGTGGTGATGGTGCCGCAGGACGGCTTCCTCTTCGACACCACCGTGGGGGAGAACGTCCGCTTCGCCCGGCCCGAGCTGACCGACGCGCAGCTCACCGCGGCCTTCACCGAGCTGGGCCTGGCCGACTGGCTGGACGGGCTGCCGGCCGGGCTGGACACCCCGGTGGGGGAGCGCGGCGAGGCGCTCAGCGTCGGCGAGCGGCAGCTGGTCGCGCTGGCCCGCGCGTACGTCGCCGACCCCGACCTGCTGGTGCTGGACGAGGCGACCAGCGCCGTCGACCCGGCCACCGAGGTACGCCTGCAGCGCACCCTGGACGCGGTCACCCGGGGCCGGACCACGCTCGCCATCGCGCACCGGCTCTCCACCGCCCAGGCGGCCGACGAGGTGATCGTGGTGGACCGGGGCCGCATCGTGCAGCGCGGTCCCCACGACGAGCTGCTGAAGGACCCGGACTCGGTCTACGCCCTGCTCTACGCCTCCTGGCTGGAACAGACCCGCTGACCTCTGCTCGTGCCGGGTCAGCGCGGCAGGTCGCCGGTGATGTAGCGCTGGACGGTCGGGCCGATCGTCGTCACCAGCGTCTCCGTGGGCGCGGACGCGACCGGCTCCAGCTTGATGACGTACCGCGTCATGGCCAGCCCCATCAGTTGACTGGCCACCAGTGAGCCGCGCAGCGGCAGTTCGGCCGGGTCGACGTCGAGGTGGTCGAGGACCCGGCGCAGCACCTGGGTGGTCAGGAATTCCCGGAGCAGCCGGGCGCCCCACTCGTTGCCGACCGCCGAGCGCAGCAGCGCCACCCCGGCGGTGCCCGCCGGCGAGTCCCACACCGCGAGGAACATCCGGACCAGCCGCTCACCGATCCCCTCACGGCCACCGGCGATCACCTTCGGCAGCAGTTCCCGAGGATCGGCCGGGAAGTTCATGGCCGCCAGGAAGAGCTGGTCCTTGCTGCCGAAGTAGTGGTGCACCAGCGCCGGGTCCACCTGTGCGGCGGCGGCGATGGCCCGGATGGACGCGCCGTCGAAGCCGCGCTCGGCGAACGCGGCCCGGGCCGCGTCGAGGATCGCCTCCCGGGTGCCCGGGTTGCCCGGTCGCCGTCCGGTACGCCGCGCCATCGCCGCCCTTCGCTCGTTCCGTCAGTCCGCCCGTGGCCCGGTCCCGGCGGGACCGGGCCACCGCCAGCGTCAGCCGCTGCGTCGACGCAGCGTGGCTGCGGCGAGCACCAGCGCCAGCAGCGCCGCCCCGGCGACGATCGCCACGTCCCGCCACATCGTCCCGGTCGGCTCGGCATGCGCGCCGACCTCCTGCAACGCCTCGACGGCGTACGACAGGGGCAGCACGTCGCTGATCGCCTGGAGCCAGCCGGCCATCTGGTCCCGGGGCACGAAGAGCCCGCAGAGCAGCAGCTGGGGGGCGACCACCACCGGCATGAACTGTACGGCTTGGAACTCGGTGCGGGCGAAGGCGCTGCAGAACAGCCCGAGGGCGACCGCGAGCACCGCGTTGATCGCGGCGATCATGATGACGAGCCCGATGCTGCCGGCGGTGGTCAGGTCGAACACCCAGTACGCCACGGCCGAGGCGATGGTGGCCTGGACGACGCCGGCCAGGCCGAACGCCACGCCGTAGCCGAAGAGCAGGTCGAGCTTGCCCAGCGGGGTGGTGAGCAGCCGCTCCAGGGTGCCGGTGGTGCGCTCCCGCAGCATGGCGATGCTGGTGACCAGGAACATGATGATGAACGGGAAGAAGCCCAGCATGATCAGCGCCACCCGATCGAAGACGGTGGGCCGGCCCGGCGGACTGGGCTGGTCGACGTACATGAAGTAGACCAGGGTGAGCAGCACGATGGGGACCACCACCAGCAGTGCGACGGTGCGCCTGTCGTGCCGCAGTTGGCGCAGGATGCGCCCGATGGTCGCGCCCAGGATCCGCGCACTCACGACCGGCCCTCCTCGCTCGCTCTGATCAGCCGGAGGAACGCCTCCTCCAGGTCGTGCACGCCGGTGGCGGCGCGAACCGCGTCCGGGGTGTCGTCGGCGATCAGCCTGCCGTCCCGGATCAGCAGCAGCCGGTCGCAGCGCGCCGCCTCGTCCATCACGTGGCTGGACACCAGCAGCGTCGTTCCGGCGGCGGCCATGGCGTGGAACCGGGCCCACAGGTCGGCCCGGAGCACCGGGTCCTGGCCGACGGTGGGCTCGTCCAGGATGACCAGCTCCGGGTCGCCGACCAGGGCGCAGGCCAGCGAGGCCCGGCTGCGCTGGCCGCCGGAGAGGGTGGCGACCAGCTGGTCGGCGGCCTCGGACAGCCCCACGTCGGCCACCGCGCCGTCCGCGTCGGCCCGCCCGCGCCCGTGCAGGGCGGCGAAGTAGCGCGCGTTCTCCCGGACGGTCAGGTCGGCGTAGACGCTGGGCGCCTGGGTGAGGTAGCCGACCCGGCGGCGCAGTTCCGCCGTGCCGGCCGGGCGGCCGAGCACGGTGACGCTGCCCGAACCGACCGTCTGCACCCCGACGATCGCGCGCATCAGGGTGGTCTTGCCGCTGCCGCTGGGCCCGAGCAACCCGGTGACCGCGCCGCGGGGGACCGTGCAGGAGATGCCCTTGAGCACCCGCCGGCCGCCCCGGTCGACCACCAGGTCACGGACCACGACCGCGTCGTCCATGCCCGCCTCCAAAACTCATCATGCGTTGAACTCAACGCTAGTTGAGTTGAGCGCCTCGGCGCAAGGTTGACTTCGAGTGCCCTCGAACTGGAAGCCTGGGGTGCGTGGACATCAGCACGCGGGAGATGAGCCTCACCGTCGGTGAGGCGGCGGAACGGGTCGGCCTGACCACCTACACCCTGCGCTGGTACGAGCAGGAGGGCCTGGTCGCCCCGGTCGGGCGGGACTCCTCCGGCCGCCGGCGCTACACCGAGTCCGACATCAACTGGCTGTTCCTGCTCACCCGGCTGCGTCGGACCGGGATGCCGGTGCGGGACATGCGCCGCTACGCCGAGCTGGCGCGCCAGGGCGACCGGACGCTCGGCGCCCGGCGAGCGCTCTTCGAGGCGCACCGGGCCCGGGTGCTGGCCCGGATGGCCGAACTGAAGGAGGACCTCAAGGTGCTCGACTACAAGATCGACGCGTACCGCAGGGCGGAGGAGGAACTGGCATGATCCGGCGACGAGTGGGTGCGACCGGTCCGGAGGTCTCGGCGATCGGCCTCGGCTGCATGGGCATGAGCTTCGCGTACGGCGGGGCCGACGACGCCGAGTCGACGCGGACCCTGCACCGGGCGCTCGACCTCGGGGTCAACCACCTCGACACCGCCGACATGTACGGCTTCGGGGCGAACGAGCGGCTGCTCGCCCCGGTGCTGCGGGCGCGGCGGGACGAGGTCTTCCTCGCCACCAAGTTCGGCAACCGCACCAGCGGCGACAGCTTCGGCGGCACCGGCACCCCCGGCGCGTACGTGGACAGCAGCGCCGCCTGGGCCCGGCAGGCCTGCGACGCCTCGCTGGGCCGGCTCGGGGTGGAGACCATCGACCTGTACTACCTGCACCGGCGCAACCCGGAGACGCTGATCGAGGAGACCGTCGGCGCGCTGGCCGGCCTCGTCGAGGCCGGCAAGGTGCGGCTGATCGGCCTCTCCGAGGTCAACCCGGCGACGCTGCGCGCGGCGCACGCCGTGCATCCGATCTCGGCGGTGCAGATGGAGTACTCGCTGTTCACCCGGGACGTCGAGGGGGAGATGCTGGCCACCTGCCGGGAGCTGGGGGTGTCCCTGGTGGCGTACTCGCCGGTCGGGCGGGGGCTGCTCACCGGGGCGATCACCAGCCGCGAGCAGCTCGCCGAGGACGACTGGCGGCGGAACGTGCCCCGCTTCGCCGACGGCAACTTCGACGCCAACCTGAAGCTGGCCGAGGCGGTGCGCGAGGTGGCGGCCGAGATCGGCTGCACGCCGGCCCAGGCCGCGCTGGCCTGGCTGCTCGCCCAGGGCGAGGACATCCTGCCCATCCCGGGCACCAAGCGGGTCCGCTACCTGGAGGAGAACGCGGCGGCGGCCGACCTGCGGCTGACCCCGGAGCAGCAGGCCCGGCTCGGCGCGGCGGTGCCGGCCGGGGCGGTGGCCGGGGAAAGGTATACCGCGGCAGGAATGCGAACGGTCGGGCACTAGCCCCTCGCCTCGGACAGCGGTCAGCCACCCCCGGATCCGGGGGTGGCTGGCCGCGCCGCTGGACCGGCCGGCGCCCGCCTCGCGGGACACGTCGGCGGCGCCCGGGCCGCGTGCGGGAGAATGGCTGACTGTGCCCGCCTCTGACGCGCCGGTGACCGGCGCCTCCGCCAGTTCCGGCGGCGCCGTGGCCGCCGGCCCGGCCCGCCCCTCCCGGCTCGACCCGGCCATCGCCGCCCGGCTCCGCCGCACCCCGGACGGCCTGGTGGCCGCCGTGGTGCGCGAGCACGACTCGGGCGAGGTGCTGATGGTCGCCTGGATGGACGACGAGGCGCTGCACCGCACCCTGACCACCGGCCGGGCCACCTACTGGTCGCGCAGCAGGCAGGAGTACTGGGTGAAGGGCGCCACCTCCGGCCACCACCAGTACGTCCGCTTGGTGGCCCTGGACTGCGACGGGGACGCCCTGCTGGTCAGCGTCGACCAGGTCGGCGCGGCCTGCCACACCGGGCACCGCACCTGCTTCTTCACCGAGCTACCGGTCAGTTCCCCGGAGGCGGCCTCATGACGGACGGCACGGTCAGCCCCGACCTGGCCACCTTCGCCGACCTGGCGGCCCGCTGGCGGGTCGTGCCGGTCACCCGCCGGCTGCTCGCCGACGCCGAGACCCCGGTCGGCGTCTACCGCAAGCTGGCCGGCGGTCCGGGCACCTTCCTGCTGGAATCCGCCGAGCAGGGCGTCGGCTCCGCCGGCATGGCCTGGTCGCGCTATTCGTTCATCGGCGTGCGCAGCGCCGCCACGCTCACCGAGCGGGACGGCACGGCGGTCTGGGCCGGCGCGCCGCCGGTCGGCGTACCGGCCTCCGGCGACCCGGTGGCGGTGCTCCGGGAGACGGTCGCGGCCCTGGCCGGCCCGGCCTGGGACCCGGCCAGCGGCATGCCGCCGCTGACCGGCGGCATGGTCGGCTACCTCGGCTACGACCTGGTCCGCCGCTTCGAGCGGCTGCCCGAGCTGACCGAGGACGAGCTCGGCGTGCCCGAGCTCGGCATGATGCTCGCCACCGACCTGGTGGTGCTCGACCACTACGACGGCTCGGCGATCCTGGTCGCCAACGCGGTGCTGCCGCCGCTCGACGCCCCCGACCGGGCGGCCCTCGTCGCGGCGGCCTACCACCACGCGGTCGGGCGGCTGGACGCGATGACCACCGCCCTGTCCCGACCGATTCCGCCCATGATCTCGACAGTCGCCCGGCCCGCGGTCGGCGACGTGGTCAGCCGGACGCCGGACGGCGGCTATCCGAAGGCGGTGGAGGCGGCCAAGGAGGCGATCCGGGCCGGCGAGTGCTTCCAGATCGTGCTCAGCCAGCGCTTCGAGCGGCCGACCCACGCCGACCCGCTCGACGTCTACCGGGTGCTGCGCACCACCAACCCGAGCCCGTACATGTACCTGCTGCGCTTCGACGGCTTCGACATCGTCGGCTCCTCGCCGGAGGCGCACCTCAAGGTGAGCACCGGCGCGGACGGGCGGCGGCGGGCGCTGCTGCACCCGATCGCCGGCACCCGGCCGCGCGGCGGTTCACCGGAGGCCGACGCCCGGCTCGCCGCCGAGCTGCTCGCCGACCCGAAGGAGCGCGCCGAGCACGTCATGCTGGTCGACCTGGGCCGCAACGACCTGGGCCGGGTCTGCCGGCCGGGCACGGTCGAGGTGCCGGAGTTCGCCACCATCGAGCGCTACAGCCACGTCATGCACATCGTCTCGACGGTCGTCGGGGAGCTGCGCGAGGACCGCACCGCGTTCGACGCGCTCGCCGCGACGTTCCCGGCCGGCACCCTCTCCGGCGCGCCGAAGGTGCGGGCCATGGAGATCATCGAGGAGCTGGAGCCGGCCCGGCGCGGTCTCTACGGCGGCACCGTCGGCTACTTCGGCTTCGGCGGCGACCTGGACATGGCGATCGCCATCCGGACCGCGCTGATCCGGGACGGCCGGGCCTACGTCCAGGCCGGGGCGGGGGTGGTGGCCGATTCCGATCCCGCCGCCGAGGACCAGGAGACCCGCAACAAGGCGGCCGCGGTGCTCGCCGCGATCGCCGCCGCCGAGACGCTGAGGCCGGCGCGATGAGCGAGCCCACGGTCGCGGCCACCGCGCCGTCGCCGGCCGCCCGGGGCCGGCGCGAGCTGACGTACGCGGTGTTGCTCTGCCTGGCCGGCGCGGGCCTGGCCCTCTGGGCGGTGACCCGGACCTGGTCGGTCGAGCTGACCGCCCGGGGGTCACTGCCGCCGGCGCGGCACGCCCGCACGGGCGTGGACCTGCTGCCCTGGGTCTCCGCGCTGGCCCTGGTCGGGCTGGCCGGTGGGGGCGCGGTGCTGGCCACCCGGGGGCGGGTCCGCCGCCTGCTGGGCGGCCTGCTGGCCCTGGTGGGGCTGGCCGTGGCGGCCGGCGGCGGCTACGGCCTGACCGGCTCCTTCGAGGGCGGGGTGAGCCGGCAGTGGCCGGCGCTGGTGCTGGCCGGCGGCCTGGTCGCGGCGGTCGGCGGGGCGCTCACCGCGGTGCGCGGCGCCGGCTGGCCGGCGATGGGTGCCCGGTACGAGCGACCGGCCCGATCGGCGGCCCCGCCGGGTGCGGACCGGCCGGCGGTCGAGCGGGGCACCCGGGACGCCTGGGAGGCGCTCGACCGGGGCGAGGACCCGACGGTCAGCTGACCGCGCGTCCCGCGCCTCGGGGCGTTCCCGGGTTGGTCAGCTGACCGGCGTGGCGTCGCGCGCGTCGCGGCGCTCGCGGACCGCGGCCCCGGCTGCGGCCCGGGCGGCGGCCAGCTCGGCCACCAGGCGGTCCAGTTCGCGGCGCTGCGCGGCCCGGGCCCGGTCGGCGCAGACCGCCTCCCAGGCGTTGCCGCGGGCGGTCCGCATCCGGCCGTCGCCGGCCATGGCGCGTTCGAGGGTGTGCACCACGCCGACGGCGAGCGACGCGACGCTCCGGGAGATCGTGGTGAAGTCGATGGTCTGGTTCGGCCCGCTGGTGCTCATGGTCACCCCGCACGAGATCGTTGGCGACGATTGGCAGCCGCCTCGTCGAGTCTGCCCGAGCCCGATGCTGCCGGGCTCACGTTTCGCCGCCATGAAGCGCAGGTCAACTCTCCGTCAGCCCCGGCGACCTGGGCAGGGCCGTTCGTCCTTGAGCTTGGTCACAGCATCGAGGGACGTCACCGTCCTGCGCGGCCGGGACGGGCGTGGTGAGATAGGTCATGGGCCACTGTCGATGCCATGGCCGCGGGTGCGGGGCGTGCCCGGGCGGCGGCCGATCGACACGGTGGCGCTGCGTGACACCGTGTTCACCGGAAGTCGGTCATCATGCCACAGCCCATTTCGTGAGGAGCGCCATACCCCCGGGACTTGTCGCCAGGTGGCGCCACCTAGCATCGGCCCATGACACCCGGAGAGGGGAGTCCGTTGGTGACTGCTGAGCATGCGCACGCGGAGGGGGACGACGCCGGTTCGGCGGCGTCCGCAAGCGTGCTCGACGAGATCCTGGCCGGCGTCCGCGAGGACGTGGCCCGGCGACAGGCGCAGGTTCCGCTGGAGCGGATCCGGGAGCTGGCCGCCGCCGCACCGCCGCCGCTGGACGCGTACGCCGCCCTGCGCCGGCCCGGCGTGGCCGTGATCGCCGAGGTCAAGCGTTCGTCGCCGTCCAAGGGCCGGATCGCCGAGATCGCCGACCCGGCCGACCTGGCCGGCGAGTACGCGGCCGGCGGCGCGCGGGCGATCAGCGTGCTGACCGAGGGGCGCTGGTTCGGCGGGTCGCTGGACGACCTGGCCGCCGTGCGCGCCGCGGTGCAGGTGCCGGTGCTCCGCAAGGACTTCGTGATCTCCAGCTACCAGGTGCACGAGGCGCGGGCCCACGGCGCCGACCTGGTGCTGCTGATCGTCGCCGCGCTGGAGCAGAACGCGCTGGTCGGGCTCCTGGAGCGGATCGAGTCGCTCGGCATGACCGCGCTGGTCGAGGTGCACACCGAGGAGGAGGCCGACCGGGCCCTGGAGGCCGGCGCGCAGGTGATCGGGGTCAACGCCCGTGACCTGCGTACCCTTGAGGTCGACCGCTCGGTGTTCGAGCGGATCGCGCCCGGCCTGCCGAGCAGCGTCGTCAAGATCGCCGAGTCCGGCGTGCGCGGCCCGCACGACCTCATCCGGTACGCCTCGGCGGGCGCCGACGCGGTCCTGGTCGGCGAGGGCCTGGTCACCCAGAAGAGCCCCCGCGAGGCGGTCGCCGAGCTGGTCAACGCCGGCAACCACCCGGCCACGCCCCGCCCGGTGCGCTGACCCGCGCCGGGTCCCGACACCTGAGGAGAGGACACCGCGATGAGCGTCGACGCCTCGACCGGGGCCGGCCAGGTCCCCGACGCCGCCGGCCACTTCGGCCGGTTCGGCGGTCGGTTCGTCCCGGAGGCGCTGGTCGCCGCGCTGGACGAGCTGGACGCGGCGTACCGCAAGGCGATGACCGACGAGGCCTTCCTCGCCGAGTTCGACGCCCTGCTGCGCGACTACGCCGGGACCCCGTCCATGCTCTACGAGGCCCGGCGGTTCTCCGCGAAGGCGGGAGCGCGGGTCCTGCTCAAGCGGGAGGACCTCAACCACACCGGCGCGCACAAGGTGCGCAACGTGCTCGGCCAGGCACTGCTCACCAAGCGGATGGGCAAGTCCCGGGTGATCGCCGAGACCGGCGCCGGCCAGCACGGCGTGGCCACCGCCACCGCCGCCGCCCTGTTCGACCTCGAGTGCGTGGTCTACATGGGCGAGGTGGACACCGAGCGGCAGGCGCTCAACGTGGCTCGGATGCGGATGCTCGGCGCCACCGTCGTCCCGGTCACCACCGGCTCGCGGACCCTCAAGGACGCGATGAACGAGGCGATGCGGGACTGGGTCGCCAACGTCGACGACACCCACTACCTGATCGGCACCGCCGCCGGCCCGCACCCGTTCCCCGAGATGGTCCGGGACTTCGTGCGCGGCATCGGCGAGGAGGCCCGCCGGCAGTGCCTCGACCTGACCGGCGCGCTGCCGGACGCGGTCGCGGCCTGCGTGGGCGGCGGCTCCAACGCGCTCGGCATCTTCCACGCCTTCGTCCCCGACACCGGGGTGCGGCTGTACGGCTTCGAGGCCGGCGGCGAGGGCGTCGAGACGGGCCGGCACGCCGCCAGCATCACCGGCGGCTCCTCCGGCGTGCTGCACGGCACCCGGACCTACGTGCTGCAGAACGAGGACGGCCAGACGATCGAGTCGCACTCGATCTCGGCCGGCCTGGACTACCCCGGGGTCGGGCCGGAGCACGCCTGGCTGCACGACAGCGGCCGGGCGACGTACCTGCCGGTCAACGACGACGAGGCGATGGCCGCGTTCGAGCTGCTCTGCCGCACCGAGGGGATCATCCCGGCGATCGAGAGCTCGCACGCGCTCGCCGGCGCCCTGAAGATCGCCCCGCAGCTCGCCGCCGAGCTGGGCCGGGAGCCGGTCATCGTGGTCAACCTCTCCGGCCGGGGCGACAAGGACGTGCACACCGCCGGTGGCTACTTCGGCATCCTCGACAAGGAGCAGTGAGATCGTGAGCCGGATCGGGGTCGCCTTCGACAAGGCCCGCGCCGACGGACGGGCCGTCCTGGTCGGCTGCATGCCGGCCGGGTTCCCGACCGTCGAGGGCAGCATCGCCGCGATGAAGGCGATGGTCGAGGCGGGCGTGGACGTCATCGAGGTGGAGATTCCCTACTCCGACCCGGTGATGGACGGCCCGGTCATCCAGAAGGCCAGCGACATCGCCCTCGCCGGCGGCGTACGCACCGCCGACGCCCTGCGCGTCATCGAGGCGGTCGCGGCGACCGGCGCGCCGGTGGTCACCATGACCTACTGGAATCCGATCGAGCAGTACGGCGTGGACGCGTTCGCCCGCGACCTCGCCGCCGCCGGGGGCACCGGCCTGATCACCCCGGATCTGATCCCGGACGAGGCGGGCGAGTGGCTGGCCGCCTCCGACGCGTACGGCCTGGACCGGACGTTCCTGGTCTCCCCGTCGTCCACCGACGCCCGGCTGAAGATGACCGTCGAGCACTGCCGCGGCTTCGTCTACGCCACCGCGATCATGGGGGTCACCGGCGCCCGGGCGCAGACGTCCCAGGCGGCCCCGATCCTCGTCTCCCGGCTGCGCGAGGTCACCGACCTGCCGCTCGGCGTCGGGCTGGGCGTGGGCACCGGCGCGCAGGCCGGCACCGTCGCCGGGTACGCCGACGGCGTCATCGTCGGCAGCGCGCTGGTCCGCTGCGTGCTGGACGCCCCGGACCAGGCCGCCGGTCTGGCCGCCCTGCGGACGCTGAGCGCCGAACTCGCCGAGGGCGTCCGCAACCCGGTCCGCTGACGCTCCGGCACGGCGCCCCCGGTCGTTTCGCTGTGGTGGTGACGCTCCGGGCCTGACCGGCGGGAGCGCGGCCGCCGGATCAGGCGGTTCGGGCCGGGCGTGACGGGTCGACGAGCGGCCCCGGCGGCTCAGCCCGGGGCCCGGGGGCGACCGGCTCCGCCCGCGCCTCACCCAGCACGCCGGACCGGCCGGCGAGGGCGTCGGCGAGGGCGGCCCGGGTGGTCGGGGTCAGCACGTCGGGGAGCGCGTCCGGCGGGTGCCAGGCGAGGTGGCAGCCGTCCGTCGGTGCGGCGGCCGGACGGCCGGCGCGGACCCGGGCCCGGAACACGTGGACCAGCACGTCCGGCGGGGTGCCGCAGCGCCCGGCCGGGGGTGGGGGAGCGTCGGGGACGCCGAGCCGGTAGAGGCCGACCAGGTCGAGGAGGTCGACCTCCCAGCCGGTCTCCGCGCGGATCTCGCGGATGGCGGCGGCGAGCGGGCTCTCGTCGTGGCGCGGTCGCCCGCCGGGCAGCGCCCAGCGCCGGCCGGCGCCGGCCTGCCGGCAGAGCAGCACCCGACCGGCCTGGTCGACGACGACCGCGGCGACCGCCCAGCGCAGCCCGCTCATGGACAAAGAGCCTACGACGGTGCATACCCCAAGTCATGCGGCTCGCGAAGGCGACCGGACCGGGTGCCGCGAGCACCCTCGGCAGCGGTAGCGTGTTCACCCGTGACCCTCGCCCCGATGACCCCACTGGCGGCCCTGCCCAGCCCCAGCACCGCCGTCTGGCAGCTCGGACCCGTTCCGGTCCGGGCGTACGCACTCTGCATCATCGTCGGCATCGTGGTGGCCTGCGTGGTCACCGAGCGCCGGCTCCGCCAGCGCGGCGTCGCGCCGGGCGCGGTGCTCGACATCGCGGTCTGGGCGGTGCCGACCGGCATCGTCGGCGCGCGGATCTACCACGTGATCACCTCACCCGAGAAGTACTTCGGCGAGCACGGCCAGCCGCTCAAGGCGTTCGCCATCTGGGAGGGCGGCCTCGGCATCTGGGGTGCCGTCGCCGGCGGGGCGATCGGTGCCTGGATCGCCGCCCGGCAGCTCGGCATCCCGCTCGGCGTGGTGGCCGACGCGCTGGCCCCGGGCCTGCCGCTGGCCCAGGCGGTCGGCCGCTTCGGGAACTGGTTCAACAACGAGCTCTACGGCGGCCGTACCGGCCTGCCCTGGGGGCTCGAGGTGCACGTGATGGACCCGGACAATCCCGGCCACGCGCTGCGCGACGACGCCGGCAACCCGGTCCTGCAGCCCGGGCTCTACCACCCGACCTTCCTCTACGAGGCGCTCTGGAACGTGGGCGTCGCCGCCCTGGTCCTCGTCCTCGACCGGAAGCTGCGGCTCGGCCGGGGCCGGGCGTTCGCGCTCTACGTGATGGGCTACACCGCGGGCCGGTTCTGGATCGAGCTGATGCGCACCGACGAGGCCAACCACGTCCTCGGCCTGCGGCTCAACGTGTGGACCGCGGCGCTGGTCTTCCTCGGCGCCCTGGCCTACTTCCTGCGGGTCCGGGGTCCCCGCGAGTACCTGGTCCCGGTCGGCGTCCCCGCCGCCCCGGTGCCGCCCGCCGGTGGCGACGTGTCGCAGGTCGACCTCGCCGCCCGCGAGGCCGGCGCGCGCCCGGTCGCGCCGGAGGGCTACCGGGTGGTGAACGAGGAGCAGTTCCGCGCGTACCGGGACACCGGTGTGCTCCCCGACGAGGAGCCGGTGGCGGACGGCGCGGACGCCGAGGCCCGCTCGCCGGCCGGCGACCGGGACGCCGACGCCCCGGCTGCAGCCGGGGACCCGGCGGCGCCCACCGGGGACGACCGGGCCGGCGCCACCGGCTCCCGCCCCGTCGACCGGGACAGCTGAGCGGGGGAGTCATGCGTACCGCGGTGGTGGTCGGCGCCGGCCTCGGCGGGCTGGCGGTGGCCGGCGTGCTGGCCCGCTCCGGCTGGCGGGTCACCCTCCTCGAACGGGCCGACCGGGTCCGTCCGGAGCCGACCGCCGTCGTGCTCTGGCCCAACGGGGTACGCGCGCTGCGCGCCCTCGGGCTCGGCGCCGGGCTGGACGCGATCGCCACCCCGCTCCCCGACGGCGGCGTACGCCGCCCCGACGGGCACTGGCTGGTCCAGCCCCGCCCCGCGCCGGCCGAGCGGATGCCGGTCGTGGTGCACCGGGAGGACCTCCACGACGCGCTGATCGCCGGGCTGGGCGACCAGGTCGAGCTGCGTACCGGGGTGACGGTGCGGACGGTGCGCGCGGTCTCCGGGGAGCGCCCGGCGGTCGGCGACGGCCGGCACACCGTCGAGGCGGACCTGGTGGTCGCCGCCGACGGCACCGACAGCGAGATCCGTCGCCAGCTCGCGCCCGAGGCGGCCGTGGTCAGCTCCGGCTGCGCCGCCTGGCGGGCGGTGATTCCCTGGTACCGGGTGCCCCGGCTCGCCGCCGAGCAGCAGGTGGGCGGGGAGGTGCTCGGCGCGGGCTACCGCTTCGTGGCCGCCTCGCTCGGGGACCGCGGCGGGGCCGGCGGGTCGAGCCGGGGCGGCGTCTACTGGGTGGCCACGGCCGCCGGGGCGCCCCGACCGGAGCCGCCGGAGACCCAGCTGGCCCTGCTCAAACGCTGGTACGCCGGCTGGCCCGCCCCGATCGCCGAGCTGCTCGACGCCACCGACCCGGCGGACCTGGTGCAGCAGGAGATCCGCGAGCTGCGGCCGCTGCCCCGGGCCTACGGGTTCCCGGCCGGCCCGGGCGGGGTGGTGCTGCTCGGCGACGCCGCGCACGCCATGCCGCCGCACCTCGGGCAGGGCGCCTGCCTCGCCTTCGAGGACGCGGCCACCCTCGCCGCGCTGCTGCGCGAGTCCCGGCTTCCCGACGCGGTGGCCGCGTACGACCGGGTGCGCCGGCCCCGCGCGGCGACCATGGTGCGGCAGACCCGCCGGATGTCGGCGGTGCTGCAGACCCGGGGCCGGCTGGCGCTGCGCGCCCGCGACGCCGCCCTCGGCACGATCAGCCCCCGGCTGCGCAGCACCGCGGCCGCGGCGGCCGCCGCCTGGCATCCGCCGGCCTGACCGGCCGGCGGGCGCCGCTCAGCCGAGCAGGGCGGCCGGCTCCGCGATGCAGGCGGTGCCGACCCGGCGGAAGCCGACCCGCAGGTAGACCCGGGCGATCTCCTCGCTGCCGGCGGAGAGGAAGACCAGGTCGGTGCCGGCCGCGAGCAGTTCCCGGGCCAGGGTGGCGGTGACCGCCGCGCCGAGACCGCGCCGGCGGGCCACCGGCAGGGTGGCCACCCCGGCGATCTCCGCCACGTCGTCGACCCGCATCGCCATCCCGCTGGCCAGCGCCCCCTGGTTGGGGGTGTCGGCGAGCACCGAGATCCGCCGGCCGTCGGCGATCCGCACCGCCTCCTCCTCCAGCGCGGCCACGTCCAGGCGGGCGACCGCCGCGTCCCGCTCGGCCGGGCCGGCCCCGCCGCGCGCGGTGCCGCCGTTGGAGAAGCCGACCGCCGCGACGGCCCGGCGCACCGCCACGTCGGCCGCGAAGCCGGGCTCCGCCGGGTCGAGGACCCGCACCGGTACGTCGCTGAGCGTCGCCGGGTCGGGCAGGCGGGCGGGGTCGAGCACCATCAGCGGCGCCTCCAGCACGGACAGCCCCGCCGAGCGGGCCACGGCGAGCAGGTCCGGGGTGACCTCGTGCACCCACTCGAACGCCTCCGGCAGGCCCAGCTCCCGCTGCCGGGCGCGGACCGCCGTCACGTCGGCCAGCGAGGGCGGCCCGCTCGCGTCGAGCCGGGGTCGCGCGTAGAACGGCCAACCGGCGCCGTCCCGGACGAAGAGCACCAGCGGTCCGTATTCCTCCGCACGGGCTGCATCCCGGGGCACCGCGTCGTAGAACCGCTCCAACCGGTCGAGCACGTCAGTGCGTACGACATCCACCGCGCGAGACTACACGTCCCACGATCTGGAAGTGTGATCAATCTGAACTGGCCTTGCGCCGGACGCCCTAACGTAGACTCAATAAAACCCACGTAGGGCCGACGTCGTCCCGACCATGATCCAACCTGAGTGACGACAGGAGGCCCGGTGGCCTTTCCGTACCCTCTCAGCCCCCAGCCGGCCCCCCAGGCGGGGCTGTACGACCCCGCCCACGAGCACGACGCCTGCGGTGTGGCCTTCGTGGCCGACCTGCACGGTCGCCGGTCGCATGAGGTCGTCGCGAACGGCCTCGGGGCGCTCTGCCGGCTGGACCACCGGGGTGCCCGGGGCGCGGAGCACAACACCGGTGACGGCGCCGGAATCATGATCCAGGTGCCGGACGCGTTCCTCCGCGCGGTCGTCGACTTCCCGCTGCCGCGCGCCGGTCAGTACGCCACCGGCCTGGTCTTCCTCCCCGACGACGACGCCGCCGAGGCGCGCGCCCGTCAGGTGGTGGAGAAGTACGCGCTGGTCGAGGGGGCCGACGTTCTCGGCTGGCGGGAGGTCCCCACCGACCCGGCCGGCCTCGGCGAGACCGCCCTGGCGGCGATGCCCCGGGTCCGGCAGCTCTTCCTCGCCGCGCACCGGCTCACCGACTCGCCCGCCGGCCCGGCCGGCTCCCCGCTCGGCGGGCTGGAGCTGGACCGGGTGGCCTTCTGCGTACGCAAGCAGACGGAGCGGGAGACCGCCGAGCGGGGCGTGCCGGCGTACTTCCCGTCGCTCTCCGGCCGGACCATGGTGTGGAAGGGCATGCTCACCCCGGACCAGCTGCCGGCGTTCTACCCCGAGCTGACCGACGAGCGGGTGGTCAGCGCGATCGCCCTGGTGCACTCGCGGTTCTCCACCAACACCTTCCCGTCCTGGCCGCTGGCCCACCCGTACCGGTTCATCGCGCACAACGGCGAGATCAACACGATCCGCGGCAACCGCAACTGGATGCAGGCCCGGGAGGCGCTGCTCCGCTCCCCGGACCTGCCCGGCAACATCCGTCGGGTCTTCCCGGTCTGCACCCCCGGCGCCTCCGACTCGGCCAACTTCGACGAGGTTCTGGAGCTGCTGCACCTGGCCGGGCGGAGCCTGCCGCACGCGGTGCTGATGATGATCCCCGAGGCGTGGGAGAACGACCCGGACATGCGCGCGGACAAGCGCGCCTTCTACCGCTTCCACGCCAGCCTGATGGAGCCGTGGGACGGCCCCGCCTCGGTCGCCTTCACCGACGGCGAGATCGTCGGCGCGGTGCTCGACCGCAACGGGCTGCGCCCCGGCCGCTGGTGGCGGACCGCCGACGGCCTGGTGGTGCTGGGCAGCGAGGCGGGCGTGCTCGACCTCGACCCGGCCACCGTGGTGGCCAAGGGCCGCCTCCAGCCGGGGAAGATGTTCCTGGTCGACACGGTCAACGGCCGGATCGTCTCCGACGACGAGATCAAGACCGAGCTGGCCGCCGCCCAGCCGTACGACGAGTGGCTGCACGCCGGCCTGATCGAGCTGGACGAGCTGCCGCCGCGCGAGCACATCGTCTACACCCACGACTCGGTACGCCGCCGGCAGCAGACCTTCGGCTACACCGAGGAGGAGCTGAAGATCCTGCTCGCCCCGATGGCCCGCAACGGCGCGGAGCCGATCGGCTCGATGGGCACGGACACTCCGATCGCCCCGCTCTCGACCCGGCCGCGGCTGCTCTACGACTACTTCCACCAGCTCTTCGCCCAGGTCACCAACCCACCGCTGGACGCCATCCGGGAGGAGCTGGTGACCAGCCTGGCGTGCACCATCGGGCCGGAGGGCAACCTGCTCGACCCGGGCCCGGCGAGCTGCCGGCAGATCGTGCTGCCCTACCCGGTGATCGACAACGACGAGCTGGCCAAGATCCTCTCCATCGACGAGGACGGCGACCTGCCCGGCTTCAAGGCGGTCCGGGTCTCCGGGCTCTACCGGGTCCGCGACGGCGGGGCCGGCATCAAGGCCCGGCTCACCGAGATCTGCCGGCACGTCTCCGAGGCGATCGAGGACGGCGTGCGGATCCTGGTGCTCTCCGACCGGGACTCCAACGCCGACCTGGCCCCGATCCCGTCGCTGCTGCTCACCGCCGCGGTGCACCAGCACCTGGTGCGCGAGCAGACGCGGACCCAGGTGGCGCTGATCGTCGAGTCCGGCGACTGCCGCGAGGTGCACCACGCGGCCGTGCTGATCGGCTACGGCGCGGCGGCGGTCAACCCGTACCTGGCCTTCGAGTCGGTGGAGGACATGATCTCCACCGAGGCGCTGGTCGGCGTCGACCCGGAGAAGGCGGTCCGCAACTACGTCAAGGCGCTCGGCAAGGGCGTCCTGAAGATCATGTCCAAGATGGGCATCTCGACGGTCTCGTCGTACTGCGGGGCGCAGGTCTTCGAGGCGGTCGGCCTGGACACCCGGCTGGTCGAGCGCTACTTCCGGGGCACCCCGAGCACGATCAGCGGCATCGGGCTGAACGAGATCCACGCCGAGGTGGCCGCGCGGCACGGCCTCGCCTGGCCGGCCCCCGGCGCGCAGCCCTCGGACCGGTTGGAGGTCGGCGGCGAGTACCAGTGGCGCCGCGAGGGTGAGCTGCATCTGTTCAACCCGGAGACGGTCTTCCTGCTCCAGCACGCCACCCGCAGCCGCCAGTACGACGTCTTCCGGCAGTACACCGCCAAGGTCGACGAGCTGGCCGCCCGGGCCGGCTCGCTGCGCGGCCTGTTCACCCTGCGCGCCGGCGTCCGCCCGCCGGTGCCGCTGGCGGAGGTGGAGCCGGCCGGCGAGATCGTCAAGCGGTTCGCCACCGGCGCCATGTCGTACGGGTCGATCTCGGCGGAGGCGCACGAGACCCTGGCCATCGCGATGAACCGCCTCGGCGGCAAGTCCAACACCGGCGAGGGCGGCGAGGACGTCGCGCGGCTGCACGACCCCGAGCGCCGCTCGGCGGTCAAGCAGATCGCCAGCGGCCGGTTCGGGGTGACCAGCGAATACCTGGTCAACGCCGACGACCTGCAGATCAAGATGGCCCAGGGCGCCAAGCCCGGCGAGGGCGGCCAGCTCCCCGGCAACAAGGTCTGGCCGTGGATCGCCCGGACCCGGCACGCCACCCCCGGCGTCGGCCTGATCTCCCCGCCGCCGCACCACGACATCTACTCCATCGAGGACCTGGCCCAGCTCGTCCACGACCTGAAGTGCGTCAACCCGGCCGCCCGGGTGCACGTCAAGCTGGTCAGCGAGGTCGGGGTGGGCACCGTCGCGGCCGGCGTGGCCAAGCTCAAGGCCGACGTCATCCTGATCTCCGGCCACGACGGCGGCACCGGTGCGTCCCCGCTCAACTCGCTCAAGCACGCCGGCACCCCGTGGGAGCTGGGCCTGGCCGAGGCGCAGCAGACGCTGCTGCTCAACAAGCTCCGCGACCGGGTCACCGTGCAGGTCGACGGCCAGCTCAAGACGGGCCGGGACGTGCTGGTCGCGGCGCTGCTCGGCGCGGAGGAGTTCGGCTTCGCCACCGCCCCGCTGATCGTCGAGGGCTGCGTGATGATGCGGGTCTGCCACCTGGACACCTGTCCGGTCGGCATCGCCACCCAGAACCCGGTGCTGCGCGAGCGCTTCACCGGCCGGCCGGAGTTCGTGGAGAACTTCTTCCTCTTCCTCGCCGAGGAGGTCCGGGGCTACCTGGCCGAGCTGGGCTTCCGCAGCATCGAGGAGGCCATCGGGCACACCGAGCTGCTCGACCTCACCCCGGCCATCGACCACTGGAAGGGGCACGGGCTCGACCTCGGCCGGGTCCTGCACCTGCCGGAACTGCCCGAGGGCGCGGCCCGGCGCGGGATCCGGGCCCAGGACCACGGCCTGGAGGCGGCGCTGGACAACGAGCTCATCGCGCTGGCCGAGCCGGCGCTGCGGGACGGCACCCCGGTCCGGGTCGAGGTGGCGGTCCGCAACGAGCACCGCAGCGTCGGCGCGATGCTCGGCGGCGAGGTGACCCGCCGCTTCGGTGGCGCCGGCCTGCCCGCCGACACCATCGAGTTCCTGCTGCACGGCACCGCCGGCCAGTCGTTCGGCGCGTTCCTGCCGCGCGGGGTGACCCTGCGCCTGCACGGCGACGCCAACGACTACGTCGCCAAGGGCCTCTCCGGCGGCCGGATCGTCATCCGCCCGGACGCCGCCGCGCCGTTCGTGGCCGGCGCGGCCGACCCGGGGCAGCGGGCCGAGGACCAGATCATCGCCGGCAACACCATCCTGTACGGCGCGACCGGCGGCGAGGTGTTCCTGCGCGGCCGGGTCGGCGAGCGGTTCGCGGTGCGCAACTCCGGTGCGGTGGCCGTCGTCGAGGGCGTCGGCGACCACGGCTGCGAGTACATGACCGGCGGCACGGTGGTGGTGCTCGGCGGGACCGGGCGCAACTTCGCCGCCGGCATGTCCGGGGGCACCGCGTACGTGTGGCAGCTGGACCGGCGGCTGGTCAACACCGAGCTGGTCGACCTGTCGCCGCTGCGCGACGAGGAGCGGGACCGGCTGCACGAGCTGGTCCAGCGGCACTTCGCCGAGACCGACTCCGCGGTCGCTGAGGAGCTGCTCAAGCGCTGGCCGGAGGCGGTCGAGGAGTTCACCGCCGTGGTGCCCCGGGACTACCGCCGGGTGCTGGAGATCATGCGGGCCGCCGAAGCCGCCGGCCACGACGTCGACGACGCGGTGATGAGTGCCCTCGCCGCGCCGGTGCCGCCCGCCCCGCGGGCGGTCGCCCAGGAGGTGGCTCGTGCCTGACCCGAACGGTTTCCTGCGCTACGACCGGCGGCTGCCCGCGCGCCGGCCGGTGCCGGTGCGGATCCTGGACTGGCGGGAGGTGTACCCGCCGGCCGGCGAGGAACTGATCCGCGAGCAGGCCACCCGGTGCATGGACTGCGGCATCCCGTTCTGCCACGACGGCTGCCCGCTGGGCAACCGCATCCCGGACTGGAACGACCTGGTCCGCACCGGCAACTGGGACGCCGCGGTGGAGTCGCTGCACGCCACCAACAACTTCCCCGAGTTCACCGGGCGGCTCTGCCCGGCGCCCTGTGAGGCGGCGTGCGTGCTCGGCCTCGGCGGGCAGCAGCCGGTCACCATCAAGCAGGTCGAGGTGGAGATCGCCGACGCGGCGGTGGCCCGCGGCGGGCTGCGCCCCCGCCCGCTGCCCGCCCCGACCGGCAGGTCGGTCGCCGTGGTCGGCTCCGGCCCCGCCGGCCTGGCCGCCGCGCAGCAGCTCGCCCGCGCCGGGCACACCGTCACCGTGTACGAGCGGGACGACGCGCTCGGCGGTCTGCTCCGGTACGGCATCCCCGACTTCAAGCTGGAGAAGCAGCACATCGACCGGCGGCTGGCGCAGCTCTCCGCCGAGGGGGTGCGCTTCCGGACCGGGGTGAACGTCGGTGTCGACGTGACCGCGGCGGAGCTGCGCGCCGAGCACGACGCGGTGCTGCTCGCCTGCGGCGCGCTGCAGGGCCGGGACACGCCGGAGACGCCGGGCCGGGCGCTGCGCGGCGTACACCAGGCGATGGCGCACCTGGTGGCGGCCAACCGGGTGGTGGCGGCGGCGGGCGAGGGCCGGCCGGCGCTGGCCACCCTGCCGGACGGCACCCCGATCGACGCGGCCGGCAAGCACGTGGTGATCATCGGCGGTGGCGACACCGCCGCCGACTGTCTCGGGGTGGCCCACCGGCAGGGCGCCGCCGGCGTGCACCAGCTCGACCTCTACCCGGAGCCGCCGGCCGGCCGGGACGCCGGCCGGGACCCGTGGCCGACCTGGCCGTGGATCCTGCGCAACTACCCGGCCCACGAGGAGGGCGGGGAGCGGGTCTTCGCGGTGGCGGTGCAGGAGTTCGTCGACGACGGCACCGGCCAGGTCAGGGCGGTCCGCATCGCCGAGGTGACCGTGGAGAAGCGGGACGGCCGGCGGATCGTCAGCGTGCTGCCCGGCTCCGAACGGGAGCTCCCGGCCGACCTGGTGCTGCTGGCCATCGGCTTCGAGGGCACCGAGGAGCAGCCGCTGCTCGCCCAGCTCGGGGTGGCTCGCAACACCCGCGGCGCGGTCGACGCCCGCCCCGACTGGCAGACCGACGTCGACGGGGTCTTCGTCGCCGGCGACATGCACCGGGGCGCGTCGCTGATCGTCTGGGCGATCGCCGAGGGGCGGGCCGCCGCCGCGGCCATCCACGCCCACCTGGGCGGGGTGGGTGAGCTACCCGCGCCGGTGGACCCGGCCCGGGAGCCGCTCGCGGCCCGCTGACCCGCACGCCCACCGACACCCCGGTCCCGGGCGGGCCCGGGGTGTCGCGGCGTCCGGGTCCGGTTCGTGCCCGGGCCGCCCCGGACGCCCGACCCCGCCGGTGAACCCGCTCACCAATTGTCGCCAGAAGGTTTAACCGCCGCCAGACTTGTCCGCTGGCCGGACCCGCGCGGGTCCGGCTTCGTCGTGTCACCGTCTGGACGGGGAAACGCTCATGGCCCTCGGCGCCACGTTCGCCGCGCTGCGCCACCGCAACTACCGGATCTGGGCCGGCGCGGGGTTCGTGTCGGTCATCGGGACCTGGATGCAGGTTCTCGGGGTCAACTGGTACGTGCTGGCGAAGACCGGATCCGCCACCACCATGGGGCTCACCGTCCTGCTCCAGGCGCTGCCCACGCTGGTCCTGAGCGTGTGGGGCGGCGCGTTGGCCGACCGGCTGCCGGCCAAGCCGCTGCTGATCGTCGCCCAGGCGGCGCACGCGGCCCTCGCCGCCGGGCTGGCCGTGGTCGCCGTCACCGGCACCGGTGGGCTCCCGGCGATCTACGCGATCTCGCTGGTCACCGGGGCGGTGTCGGCGATCGAGGGCCCGGTGATGGGCCGCTGGGCGTCGACCCTGGTGGACCGGGAGAGCCTCGGCAACGCCCTGGCGCTCGGTTCCCTCACCAACTCGGCGGGCCGCATCCTCGGCATGAGCCTGGGCGCCGTCGTGGTCGCCGCGGTCGGCCCCGCGCTGCTCTTCGCCGTCAACGCCGCCAGCTTCGTCGCGGTCGTCGTCGCCCTGTTCGCCGTACGCGACGGGGAGCGGCACACCGTCGAGGCGGCGGCCGCCGACGCGGCCCTGACGGACGGCGGCATCCGGGCCGGCTTCCGCTACCTGCTGCGCCAGCCCGTGGTGCTGGTCGCCCTGGCGCTGTCGTTCGTGCTCGGCAGCCTGGGCCGCAACTACCAGGTGACCATGGCGGCGATGAGCGACGGGCCGCTGCGCGGCGGCGCGTCCGGGTACGGCTTCCTCTCCACCGTCTTCGCCGTCGGCACGGTGCTCGGCGCGCTCGTCGCGGCCCGCCGCCGGGAGCTGGGCTACGGCGTGCTGGTCGGGGCCGGCCTGCTCGGCAGCAGCCTGCAGATCGTCGCCGGGCTGGCCCCGGGCACGCTGAGCTTCGCCGCGGTGATCCTGCCCGTGGCGGCCGCCGCGGTGGTCATCGACACCACCGTCGGCGCCCGCGCCCAGCTCGACACGGACTACGTCATGCGCGGCCGGGTGCTGGCCGCCCTGGCGGTCACCGGTTCGGTCTCCGCCGCCGTCGGCGCGCCGCTGCTCGGCTGGCTCGCCGAGCACGTCGGACCCCGGCAGACCCTGGTGCTGGCCGGCACGATCACCGCCGTCGCCACCGTCGCGGCCGGCGTGGCCCTGGACCGGCTGCGCGAGCGTCGGCTGCGCCGGCGGTTCGCCCTGGTCCTCGACGGCGTCCGCCCGGCGCGCGGGGTCGCCGCCGGGGCCGCCCGGGTGGTCCGCCCGGCCGGCGTGCGGCTCCGTGCCGCCCGCCAGGCGGCGCTGCCCCGGCCGGCCGGGCTGGCCGGCGTGTCCCAGGGGGCCCGCACCGGCGCCTTCCCCGGGGCGTCCCGCCCGGGCCCGGGCCGGCTCCGGTCGAGCCGGGCCGCCCGCGCGGCCCAGGACTGCGCCGCCTGCGCACCCCACCGGGCGGCGCGGCGCTCCCGGCTGATCGGCGCCCGGGCGGTCGCGCACCGCGACGGCTGCCCGCGCGCCTGACGCCCGCGCCCGCCCGGCGCGGCCGCGCATGGGTGAGCGAGGTCATGGCCCCGGCGGGCCGTCCGGGACCCCGGCGAGACGAAGATCGTCACTACGCTGCCGGTATGGACGTCGAGGTACGCCTGCGGCGGATCCGCCGGTGGCTGTGGGTCGTGGTGGTGGGGCTGTTCCTCAGCGGGGTGACCGCGTTCCCGCTGGAGATCGAGGTGCGGTGGCTGCTGCGGGCGCTCGACCCGCTCGCCGACCAGCTCCCGGCGCTGGTGCGCTGGATCGGGCGGGTCCACACCGGACTGGTCGAGACCGGCGAGCGCTACCCGTTCATGCGCTACGGCACCGACTGGCTGGCCTTCGCCCACCTGGTCCTCGCGGTGGCCTTCTGGGGGCCGCTGCGCGACCCGGTGCGCAACGTCTGGGTGGTCCAGCTCGGCCTGATCGCCTGTGCCGGGATCGTGCCGCTGGCGCTGATCTGCGGGCCGGTCCGGGACATCCCCTGGTTCTGGACGCTGGTCGACCTCTCCTTCGCCGTCGGCGCGTTCCCGCCGCTGTGGTTCGCGTACCGGCACATCCGGGCGATCGAGGCGGCCGGCCCGGCGGTCGCGGCACCGGTGCCGGTCACCAGCTGATCCGGCCCGCGGCCCGGGGTCCACTCCGTGCCGAGGTATATCGACGCTTGTGCACAGGTCCGCCCCCGTTGCGGGGCGCTGACCTCTTCAATTCGTGGAAACGTTTCGATACCATTACCGACTAGTAACAAGCCACCCACCCCCGGCCACGCGCGCGGCCCACGGGCTCCACCACCCCTGCCTCGTGGAGGTCCTGTCATGTCCCGTCGCGTCCGCGCCGCGCTGGCCGCGCTGCTCGCGGCCGCCCTCGGCGCCGTCGTCGTCCCCGGCGTCGCCCAGGCGGCCACCGTCAACTACGTCGCCCTCGGTGACTCGTACTCCTCCGGGGTCGGCGCCGGGCCCTACGACCTCTCCACCTGCCTGCGCAGCGAGAAGTCGTACGCCCCGCTCTGGGCCGCGGCCCACCAGGTCACCAGCTTCCGCTTCCCCGCCTGTGGCGGGGCGGTCACCGCGGACGTCATCAACAGCCAGGTGGGCGCGCTGAGCAGCGGCACCACCCTGGTCACCATCACCATCGGCGGCAACGACGCCGGCTTCGCCGACGTGATGACCAGCTGCCGGTTCGGCAGCACCTCCACCTGCGAGAACGCGGTGAACGGCGCCAAGGCGTTCGCCACCACGACGCTGCCCGGCCGGCTCGACGCCACCTATGCCGCCATCCGGAACCGGGCCCCCAGCGCCCGGCTCGTGGTGCTCGGCTACCCGCGGCTGTTCGAGACGACCTGGTGCGGGCTGCTGGCCATGAGCACCTACAAGCGGACCATCCTCAATCAGGCCGCCGACGTGCTGAACGGGGTCATCGCCGGCCGGGCCGGCGTGGCGGGGGCCACCTTCGTCGACGCCCGGCCCGCCTTCGCGGGCCACGGGGTCTGCGCCGCCGACCCGTGGATCCACGACGTCAGCGGGGTGATCGAGGCGTACCACCCGGACGCCGACGGCTACCGCTACGGCTACCTGCCCGCGTTGACCTCGGCCATCGGCTGACCGGCGCGGACGGCCGGCGGTCCACTGCGGACCGCCGGCCGTCGCGGTGCTGCCGCTGGCCGCCGGTTGCCCGGCCGGCCCGCGGCTGCGGCGGGTCAGCTTCCCGCCGTCGCCAGTTCGCCGGTCAGCTCCGGCTCGGTGCGCCGCGGCGACGGTTCCGCGCGGTCCTGCCGCACCGCCCGCCGGCCGGAGGGAACGGCCAGGGCGGCCAGCGCGGCGGCCAGCGAGATGCCGGTGAGCAGCAGGAAGCCCGTGGTGAAGCCGGCCTCCCGGGGCAGCCCGCTCGCCTGCGGGTGGGCGGTGATCACGCTGCTGGCCACCGCGGCGCCGATCGCGCCGCCGATGGTGCGGATGTTGGCGTTCATGCCGGTCGCCGCGCCGGTCTGCCGGAGCGGCACGTTGGCCACGATCAGGTTGGCCATCGAGGCGAACGCCAGCCCGATGCCCAGACCGACCAGGGCGCCGGCGGCACCGACCTCCCAGCGGGTGTCGTGCGCGACGGTCAGCATCGCCGCGGCGAGCACGTTGAACACGGCGCCCGTGGTCAGCTGTGCCTTGGCGCTGAACCGGGCCGCCAGCCGGCCGGCGACGAGGCCGGCGACGAACATGCCGACGAGCATCGGCAGCATCAGCAGCCCGGCCTGGGTGACGCTCGCGCCGAAGCCGTATCCGGCGCTGGTCGGGATCTGCACGAACTGCGGCAGGAAGGCGTAGACGGAGAACATCGAGGCGCCGTAGAGCAGGGCGACCAGGTTGGTCGTCCAGACGGCGGGCAGCCGCATCATCCGCATGTCGATCAGCGGGTTCGCCGAGCGGGCCTCGGCCACCAGCCAACCGACCAGCAGGGCGCCGGCGAGCACCAGCAGGCCGGTCACCCGGCCGGACGTCCAGCCCCAGGTGGCGCCCTTGCTGACCGGCAGCAGCAGCGCCACCAGCCAGCCGGAGAGCAGCAGGGTGGCGGCCCAGTTGATCCGCCCCGGCGTACGGACCGGCGACTCCGGCACGAACCGGTGCGCGGCGAGCGCGGTGAGGCCGACGACGATCATCGGGATCCAGAACAGCCAGCGGTATCCCAGGGTGGCGACGATCGGTCCGGCCAGGACGACGCCGAGCCCGCCGCCGGCGGCGACGATCGCCGAGATCGCCGCGACGGCCGAGCTCACCCGCGCGGCGGGGAACTCGTCGCGGATGATCCCGAACGACAGCGGGAAGACGGCGCCGCCGATGCCCTGGACGACCCGGGCGGCGATGAGCACGCCGATGTTCGGCGCGATGGCCGCCAGCAGGCAGCCCAGCGCGAGGGCGGCGAGGGAGACGACCAGGGTCCGCTCCTTGCCGACCATGTCGCCGATCCGGCCGAGGACCGGGGTGAAGATCGACGCGGAGAGCAGGTAGGCGGTCAGGACCCAGGTCACGGTGTTCTGCGAGGTGTGCAGGTCGTGCTGGATGGTCGGCAGCACCGGGGTGATCAGCGATTGCAGCATCGCGAAGAAGCCGGCGCCGGCCGAGAGGACGAGGAAGGTCAACCGACGCGAGTCGCGTCGGGCGGTGTCAATCACGGAGTGGGCTCCCGTTCGCGTACGAAAGACAGGTCTGTCGGGGGCGACGGTCGGTCGTCCGAGGGATGCGGTCGTCGGGACCGCGGGGGGCCGCCCGGGGCGGATCGGGCGACGGCTCGCGCCGGGCGCGGCCGGTGATCCGCCGGTGGCGGCCGGAGCTGCCGGGATTCAGCGGGTTGCGGGCATGCGGGGGACCTCCTGGGTCCGATGTCTGGTTCGCCGATCGCGCCGGGTGGAATCGGCCGGAAATCCCGGAGTAAGCTATCCGGAGGCATGGCTCCGGTCAGTTCCGGAGGGGTGCCTCCACTAACGTAGCGGAGGGATGCCTCCGGTTGCAAGGCGAGAGAGGTGACGCCCGTCATGGCCAGCGCCGATCCGCTGGAAGAGATCTTTGCGCGGCGCCCGAAGCGGGCCGATGCCCGGCGGAACTACGACGCGCTGATCGCGGCCGCCCGCGAGGTGTTCGGCGAGTGCGGTGCGGGCGCGTCGCTGGAGGAGATCGCCCGCCGGGCCGGCGTCGGCATCGGCACGCTCTACCGGAACTTCCCCAGCCGACGGGACCTGTTCGAGGCGGTCTACGTCGAGGAGGTGCGGGCGCTCAGCCGGTCCGCCGCCGACCTGGCGGACCTTGCCCCGTGGGACGCCCTGGTCGCCTGGCTGAACCGGTTCGTCGCCTACGTCGGCACCAAGCGGGCCCTCGCCGAGGAGCTGGTCCACGACTCCGACGTGTTCCGCAGCTGCCGCACCGAGATCTACGCCGCGGGCGAACCGCTGCTGCGCCGCGCGCAGGCGGCCGGGGCGGCCCGGCCGGACGCCAGCTTCGACGACGTGGTGCGGCTCATCGGCGGCATCATGGCGTACCAGTTCCCCGAGCCCGCTCAGCGCGACCGGGTGCTGGCCATCGCCCTGGACGGCCTGCGCTTCCCCGCCGCCCACCGCTGACGCCCCGCAGCGACGCCGACGGCCGGCGGTCCACCTGGACCGCCGGCCGTCAGGATTCCACTCAGGACGCGTCGACGTCCGCGTTGCTCGGCCGGCGCCACGGGCCGGTGATCGCGAAGACGTAACCCGGGGACTGGATGTTGGCGAACAGGATGCTGCCGTCCGCGCTGAACGTCGGGCCGGTGAACTCGCTGTCGTTCAGCTCGTTGCGGGCCAGCGGGTACGCCTTGCCCTGCTCGGTCACCCCGACCAGGTGCGAAACGCCCTCGCCGTCCTCGGCCAGGATCACCCCGCCGTACGGCGACACGGTGATGTTGTCCGGGCCGTCGAAGTTGCCCTGGTCCGCCTCCGGGTCGGTGTTCACCCCGAAGATGGTCTTCAGCGTCACCGTCTCGGTCCGCGGGTCGTAGAACCAGACCTGGCCGTCGTGCTCGTTGACGCTGCCGTCGGCGTGCCGGGCGAAGCTGGCCACGAAGTAGGCGCCGCCGTCGGCCCACCAGGCGCCCTCCAGCTTGCGGCTGCGGGTCACCTGCTCGTCGGTGAACTGCTTGCGCACCGAGACGGTCTTCGCGTCCCGGTCCGGCACGTCCACCCACTCCACCTTGTAGCGGGTGCCCGGGGTGGTGGCCTCCGACAGGTCGGCGACGTGCTGGCTGCCCCGCCAGCAGTTCAGCGCCTGGAGGCTGCCCGCGGTGTCCCCGTCGGGGCGCTGGGCGAGGGCCCGCAGCGCGCCCTTGCCGCCGGGGAAGCCGGCCGGCGGGGTCCACCGGAAGTAGAGGCCGTTCGGGCCGCCCGCGTCCTCGGTCAGGTAGATCGAGTGGGTGTACGGGTCCACCGCCACGGCCTCGTGCGAGTAGCGGCCGAGGAACTTCAGCGGCACCGGGTTCTGGTTGGCGGCCCGGTCGTGCGGGTCCACCTCGAAGACGTACCCGTGGTCCTTCAGGTACTTCCCGCCGGCCCGCTGCTCGGTCTCCTCGCAGGTCAGCCAGGTGCCCCACGGGGTGATGCCACCGGCGCAGTTGTTGTGCGTGCCGGCCACGCTGACGTACTCGCGCAGCCGCCGGCCCTGCCCGTCCACCTCGATGGTGGTGGTGCCGCCCTGGGCGCCCGCGTCGTAGGTCAGCCCGGCCAGCGCCGGCACCGGGTGCGGCTCGCCGCCGCCGATCTCGTGGTTGTTCACCAGCACCGAGCCGTTCGGGCCCCGGAAGCAGCCGGTGCCGTCGGCGTCGCTCGGGGTCGGCTGCCCCGACTCGAGCAGGGTCACGCCCGCCTGGGCGACGATGGTGTACGAGAAGCCGGGCGGCAGGGCCAGCAGGCCAGCCGGGTCCGGAACGAGTTCGCCGTAGCCGACCGCCGGGCGGACCGCGGCCCGGGCGGCCGCCGGACCGGCGATCGCTTCCAGGCTGCCGGCCACCACGATGCCGAGGCCGCCGGCCGCGCCGCCGCGCAGGACCGCACGCCGGGAGATGGGGGAGGAGGTCACGTCGTCGCCTTCCTGTTCACTTGCCACTGCTGAGCAGGCAAGTCGGGCCGGGGGAACAGCGGCCGGTGGGAACGGCTTCCGTCGGGTGAACAGTGGACCAACCCTGGGTGCGGGCCGCGTACCGTGCCGGCTCGGCGCGCGTCCGTTAGGGTTCCCTCGATCGGGACCGCGACGGCGTCGGAGGGCGGACGGTGGGCAGGCTCGCGACGGCGTACGGGCAGGCGCTCGCCCTGCACCGGCAGGCCCTGCGGCGCTGGACGGCCGCGCGGCGGACGCTCGCCGCGGCCGGGCCGGTGGCCCCCGGCAGCCCCGAGCTGGTGGCCCGGCTGGCCCGGCTCGGCGCCGCGCTGGCCGCCCCCGCGCCCGGCACCGCCCGGCCCGCCACCACCCCGGTCCCGGTCCGCGTCGGCGAGGCGACCACCTTCGACGGCGGGTTCCCGGTGCTGGTCCCGCTGGCCGGTGGCCGGCACCTCGCCATCGACACCGACGCCCGCGACCCCCGGGTCGGTGAGCTGCTGCGGGCGGTGGTGACCCAGCTGCTCGCCGCGGCCCCGGCCGGCACGGTCCGGGTCGCCGGCATCGACCCGGCCGCCTTCGGCGCCGCGTTCCTGCCGCTGCGCCCGCTGCTCGACGCCGGCGTGCTCGCCCCCGCCGCCACCACCGCCGCCGAGATCGCCGCGCTGCTCGACGAGGCGGACCGGCACGCCCGGGCCGCCCAGCACGCCGCCCGCGACGACCAGGACCTGCTGCTGCTGGTCGCCGCCTCGGCGCCACCGCCGCGCGAGCTGGCCCGGCTCGCCGCGCTCACCCACGCCGGCCCCGCCGCCGCCGTCTGCGTGCTGCTCGCCGGCCATCCCGCCGCCGGCCCCGGCGACGCGCCGCCGCCGCTCGGCGCCACCACCCAGCTCCGGCTGGGCGAGCGGTACGCGCTGGTCGGCGACCCGCCCGGGCAGCCGTTCAGCCCCGACGGCAGCGGCCTGGCCGCCCCGGTCGTGCTCGACGGCGACCCGTCGCACGCCACCGTCACCGGGCTGGCCGAGCAGCTCGCCGCGGCCACCCGCCGGGCCGCGGCGGTCACCTTCGCCGACCTGCTCCCGGCCCGGCGCTGGGCCGAGTCCTCCGGCGCCGGGCTGCGTACCGTGCTCGGCCGGGCCGTGCGACAACACCAGCTCGGCGCGTCTGACGCCGCGCCACGACCGGAAGCTGTCGGCCGGGAGCTGGTCACCGTGGCCTTCGACGACGCCACCCCGCACTGGCTGGTCGGCGGCCGCACCGGCGCGGGCAAGACCGTCCTCCTGCTCGACGTGCTCTACGGGCTGGCCACCCGCTACCCGCCGGCCGAGCTGCAACTGCTCCTGCTCGACTTCAAGGAGGGGGTCAGTTTCACCGAGTTCGTCCCCACCGAGCGGGATCCGTCCTGGCTGCCGCACGCCCGCGCGGTCGGCATCGAGTCCGACCGCGAGTACGGCGTCGCCGTGCTGCGCGAGCTGCGCGCGGAGCTGACCCGTCGGGCCGATCTGCTCAAGAAGCACGGCGTCACCGCGCTCCGCGACCTGCCGGCGTCCGCCCGGCCACCCCGCATCGTCACCGTGGTGGACGAGTTCCAGGTGCTGCTGGCCGGCCACGACGCGCTCGCCCGCCAGGCCGTCGACCTGCTGGAGGAGGTGGCCCGCAAGGGCCGCTCGTACGGCCTGCACCTGGTGCTGGCCAGCCAGAGCACCAGTGGCATCGAGGCCCTCTACGGCCGGGCCGAGGCGATCTTCGGCCAGTTCCCGTTGCGGGTGGCGCTGCCCGGCGGGGGCGGCGTGCTCGACCCGCTCAACGACGCCGCCAAGGCCATCGGGGTCGGCACCGCCGTGGTCAACACCGCCGGGGGCGCGGCCGGCGCGAACATCGAGGTCCGCTTCCCCGACGCGCATGCCGCCGCGGCCGAGCTGGCCGCCCTGCGGCACGAGCTGTTCCAGGCCCGCCCGGCCGGATCGCCGCCGCCGACGGTCTTCCGCGGCTACGAGACGCCCCGGCTGGCCGGCGACCCCACCTGGGCCGCGCTGCGGCCGGTGGCCGAACCGCCGCTCGCCCTGGTCGGCCGGACCGTCGACGTGGCGGGCAGCCCCGCCGGGTTCCGCCTCGACGCCACCCCCGGCCGGCACCTGGCCGTGGTCGGCACCGCCACCGTGGGGGCGGACGTGCTCCGGTCGGCCGCCCTGAGCCTGGCCCGGCAGCACCCCCCCGGCTCCGTCCGCTTCCTGCTCGCGCCGCTGGCGCCCGGCACCACCGGGCTCGCCGACGACCTGGCGATGTCCCTGGCCGCCGCCGGTCACCCGGTCCGCCGCCTGGACACCGCGCAGCTGCGCGCCCACCTCGCCGAGCTGGCCGCCCCGGCGGAAGCGGCGCGGCCGGCGGCGACCCCCCGGACCTACCTGGTGGTGTTCGGGATGGACGCCGCGGCCGGCGCGCTCGCCGCGGCCGACCCGGCCACGTTCCGCTCCGGCCACGACGACCTGCGTGACCTGCTGCGCCAGGGGCCCGCGTACGGGGTGCACCTGCTCGGCTGGTGGCGCGGGCTGCGCCGGCTCGGCGAGGACCTCGGCGGCAGCCAGCACCGCGACGACGTGTCCTGCCTGGTCGCGTTGAACGTGCCCGGCGCCGACCTCGGCCTGCACCTCGGCGCGCACGACCTCAGCTACACCCCGCGGGGCGGGCGGGCCCTGCTGGTGGACCGGCACGACCAGCGCACCGCCCTGATCGTGCCCTTCGTCGGCGACGGAGACGACCGGTGAGCTTCGAGGAGTACGCGGCCCTGGCCCGCGAGCTCTCCGCGCGGCAGCGCGGCGGGGAGCAGGCCGTCGCCGCCGAGCGGGAACGCCGGCGCACCCTGGAGGCGGCGGTCGACCAGCTCGGCCAGCGGCTCGCCGCGCAGGGGCAGCGCCTCGACCAGCTCGGCCGCGCCATCGGCGTACCCGCATCCCCGGCGGACACCCCCGTGCCGGTCGGATCGGCCACCTCGGTCGGGGCGAGCGGCGCGCCCGCACCGGCCGGGCTGCCCGGCACGCCGCCCGGAGCCGGGGCGGGGGCGACCGGCGGCGGCGCCGCCGCGCCGGGGCGGCCGGGGGTCGGGGCGTATCCGGAAGGGACGGTGCCCGCGCCCCGGGCGGGTGACCCGGCGGCGGAGCTGGCGGCGGCCCGGCAGCTCGTCGACGAGGCCGACCGGTACGGGCAGCAGGCGGAGGCGATCGCGCACCGGCCCGTGCTGCTGCCCACCTGGTCGCCGCTGGCCCGGGCGGTCGGGGTCTACGCGGCGTGCGCGCTGGCCGGCTCGGTGGTCATGCTCGCCACGCTGGTCGGCTCGCCCATCCCGGTCACCGGGCTCGACCTGGTGGCCGCCGGCGCGTGTGCGGGCGTCCCGCTGCTGTCCTTCGTGGCCGGACAGCTCGTGCTCGCCCGCTGGGGTCGGCCGGTGATCGGGGGCGGCCCGCCGCCGTCGCGGTACGTCCCGCTCGGCTTCGTGCTCTGCGCGTTGCTCTCCTCCGGCCTGTTCTGCCTCTACCTGGTGGCCTTCCGGCTGCTGCGCTGATCCGGCCACCTGGTGCGCCGTCCGGTCCGATCCGATCGCGTAGGGTGCCGGGCAGGCGAGCAGGGGAGGGCGCGTGAGCGCGGCGCAGATCATCGCGAGGCTGGCGGCGGCCGCCCAGAAGCTGGACGAGGCGAAGGCCAAGGCCGTTGCCGCGGCGCAGGACGCCGCCGAGGCGCGGGCGCTGGTCGCCGGCGCGCTGGAAGGGGTGGCCGCCGGGCCGCTGATCGGCGTCATCGACGCCTACCGGCAGGCGCTCACGCAGGCGGTGCAGGGTGGCGAGCCGGCGCGCCAGCACGTCCAGGAGACCATCGCCAAGGTCCAGGCCCTCGGCAGCTGACGGCGGATCCGCGCCGTCCGACCCACCACGGCCGGAAGCCGAGCCGATTCGCCGGTTTGTGCCTCAGCTGCGACAACGGGTTACCGGCGCGTAACTTTTCATTGACGTGTGTGAAATCGGACACGCATCATCGTTCCCACGATCGATCGGACCCACCACCCGTCTCCTCCCGGCAACCCCGGGTGCCTCCCCTCGGAGGTGCAGCCATGCTGCTCCGAACGATCCTCGCCGCAACCACCGCCGTCACCGCCCTGCTCGTCCCGGCCGCCGCCCAGGCCGCGCCGCACCGCGCCACCACCACCGCCGGCGTCGCCGACGAGCCGACCACCACCACCGCCGGCGTCGCCGACGAGCCGACCACCACCACCGGGACGCTCGCCGCCGCCGCCAATCCGGTCGTCGTGGTCGGCGGCCTGATCGGAATCTCCATCGCCTACGAGCCGATCGCCGCCCGGCTGCGCGCCGACGGCTACCGCGTCTCGATCTTCCAGCTGCCGAACCTCGGCTTCGGCGACATCCGCGAGTCCGCCCGTGCCCTGTCCGCCTATGTGGACCAGGTCCGTGCCGCCACCGGCGCGGCCAGGGTGGACCTGGTCACCCACTCCGAAGGCGGCCTGGTCGGCCGCTGGTACGTGAAGTTCCTCGGCGGCGCCGACAAGGTCGACCGCTACCTCAGCCTCGGCACCCCGCAGTACGGCACCTACGTCGCCGACCTCATCAACTTCCTCGGCCTGGGCAGCTGCGCCGGCATCGTCGCCTGCCAGCAGATGACCACCGGGTCGAGCTTCCTCGCCGACCTCAACGGCGGCGACGACACCCCCGGCCCGGTCCGCTGGACCACCGTCCGGACCTGGCAGGACGAGCTGGTCCGCCCGGTCGACAACGCGTCCCTCGCCGACGGCGCCACCAACGTCCTGGTGCAGGCGTGGTGTCCGCTGCGGGTCGTCGGCCACCTCGGCCTCGTCCTCGACGGCACCACCTACACGGTGGTCCGGCAGGCCCTCGCCGACGCGGCCATACGGCCCAACTGCTTCGCCCTCTGATCCACCCCGCCGACGGGCGGCCCGGTGCCGCCCGTCGGTCACGCCGCGGTGCCGAGGATCAGGTCGGCGGCCCGCCAGGCCAACGCGGTCACCGGCGCGCTGGTCCAGCCCGAGACCATCGCCGGCAGCACCGAGGCGTCGACCACCCGCAGCCCGGTCACCCCGCGTACCCGCAGCCGGGGATCGACGACGTGCTCCTCGTCCGGGCCCATCGCGCAGGTGGCGATGGCGTGGTAGCCGCAGTAGCCGTGGACCCGGGCCGCCTCGACGATCTCCTCGTCCGTCCGGATCGCCGGCCCGGGCAGGGTCTCCACGGTGATCCGTTTCGCGATCGGCCCGGTGGCGAAGAGCTCCCGCATCCGGCGGAAGGCGTCCACCGCGACCCGCCGGTCGTGCGGGGTGGCGAAGTAGTTCGCCACGATCGCGGGCGGCGTCCGCGGGTCCGGCCCGGTGATGGCGAGGCTGCCCTCGCTGTCCGGGCGGGTCACCGTGCCGAGGCACATCAGGCCGGGTTCCCGCTCCAGCTCCAGGGCCCGGCCGGGGCGGGGCGGCGCCGCCGAGAAGGGCGCCATCAGCAGGTGGGCGTCCGGGCGGTCCAGGTCGGCACGGGATTTGAGCTGGGCCGCGACGTCCAACACCGGCAGGGCGAGCGGGCCACCCCGGGTGAGCAGGTACCGCAGCGCGGCCCGGGCCTGGCCGAGGGGATTGCCGAGCTGTCCGTTGTAGCCGCCCGGCTCGACGAGCCGGTACTGCACGGGGATCGACCGGTGCTCCCGCAGGCCCGCGCCCACCCGGGGCCGGTCGAGCAGCACCGGCACGCCCGCGGAGCGCAGGACGTCGGCCGGGCCGATGCCGGAGACCTGGAGCAACTGCGGGGTGGCGAGCGCGCCCGCGGCCAGGATCACCTCCGCGGCCGCCAGGTGGTCCACCTCCCGGCCGCGGTGGGCGGCGCGGACGCCGACCGCCCGGCCGTCCCGGAACAGCACGCGCAGCGCGACGGTGTCGACCGCCACGGTCAGATTCGGTCGGCTCCGTACCGGGTGCAGGAAGGCGTCGGCGGCGCTGACCCGGCGTCCGTCCCGGATGGTCGCGGTGGCGTAGCCGATCCGCTCGCCGTCGTCGGCGTCGAGGTCGTCGACCCGGCGCCAGCCCAGCTCCACCCCGGACTCGATCATCTCCTCGCAGAGCTCGTCGGTCCCCGTGGCGATGGAGAGCCGCAGCGGCCCGCCGGCGCCCCGGTGCGGTGCGGCGCCCAGCGGGTGGTCCTCCAGCCGCCGAAAGATCGGCCGCATGGTGGACCAGCCCCAGCCGGGGTTGCCCAGGCGTTCCAGCGCGTCGTAGTCCGGCCCGCCGCCCCGGTTCCAGATCATGCCGTTGATCGAGGTCGAGCCGCCGATCAGCCGGCCCCGCTGCCAGGTCTCCCGCTGCCCCGGCCCGATCGTCGCCGGGTAGTGCCAGGCGGTGCGCCGGCCGTCCATCAGCCGGGAGAACGCCTTGGGGATGCGGACGAACGGGCTGCGGTCCCAGCCGCCCGCCTCGATCAGCAGCACCCGGGTGCCGGGGTCTGCGGTGAGCCGGTTGGCCAGCACGCACCCGGCCGCGCCCGCCCCGACGATGACATAGTCGTACTCGTCCACTTCGGACCCCCACCTCGTCCCAGGCGCGAGAATCCTTCTGACGGTAGCGGTCCGCTCACGGAACGGAAAGGGTCGGCCGCCGCCCCGGCGGGGACGGCGGCCGGTCGGGCGGCTCAGGTGGCCTTCGCGAGGGCCTCGAACTCGTCGTCGGTGAGCCGCACCTCGGCGGCCGCGACGTTCTCCTCCAGGTGCGCCACGGAGGACGTACCCGGGATCGGCAGCATGACCGGCGACCGGCGCAACAGCCAGGCGAGGGCGAGCTGGGCGGGCGTCGCGCCGTGCTCGGTGGAGATCGCGTCCAGCGGGCCCCCGGGCCGGGCCAGGTTGCCGGTGGCGATCGGGAACCAGGGGATGAAGGCCAGGTCGTTGTGCTCGCAGTGCGCCAGCACGTCCTCCGCGCTGCGGTCGGCCAGGTTGTAGAGGTTCTGCACGGAGACGATCGGGGTGATCTTCCGGGCCGCCTCGATCTGCGCCACGGTCACCTCGGAGAGCCCGACGTGCCGGACCTTGCCCTCCTGCTTGAGCAGGGCCAGCTCGCCGAGCTGGTCCTCCAGCGGCACCTTTGCGTCGATCCGGTGGAGCTGGTAGAGCGGGATGCAGTCCAGGCCCAGGTGGCGCAGGCTCAGCTCGCACTGCTGGCGCAGGTACTCCGGGCGGCCCACCGGGCGCCAGTCGCCCGGGCCGGAGCGGGTCAGCCCGGCCTTCGTCGCGATGACCAGGTCCTCGGGGTACGGGTGCAGCGCCTCCTTGATCAGCAGCTCGGAGACGAACGGCCCGTACGAGTCGGCGGTGTCGATGAAGGTCACGCCCAGCTCGTACGCCCGGCGCAGCACCCGCACCGCCTCGGCCGGGTCCTTCGGGTCGCCCCAGACCCCCGGCCCGGTGATCTGCATCGCCCCGTAGCCGAGCCGGTCGACCTGGAGCTCACCACCGATCCGGTAGGTCCCCGAGGCCTTCGCGGGCTGCGTGCTGGCACTGGTTGCCATGCCGGTCCCTCCTGTACGTCGTCGTCGGCGGCGTTCCCCGCCACCGACCGGGAAGCTTTCCCGCGAATCGCGGGCTTCAACGTCGCCCCGCCGGCCGCGCGCCGGGGCGCCTCAACCGGCGTGCCGGAGCACCACCAGCGCGCGGTCGTCCTCGCCCCCGGGCAGGTCCCGCAGCAGCGCGTCCGCGATCGCCTCCGCCGGCTCGTCCCGGACCGCGACCAGCGCCCGGTGCAGCGCCGCCACCCCCTCGTCGTACGCCTGGCCGCGCCGCTCCACCAGCCCGTCCGTGTAGGCGACCAGCAGGTCGCCCGGGCGGAACGGCACGGTGGTCAGGGTCATCGGCGCGTCGACCATGCCCAGCGGCAGCGCGTTGACGGTGGGGACGCTCTCCGGATCCCCGCCGGCGGGCAGCAGCACCGGGTGGGGATGCCCGGCCCGGGCCACCTGCGCCCGGCCGGCCGCCGGGTCGACGACCACGACGAGGCAGGTGCCCAGGAAGCCGACGCCGAGCAGTTCGGTCAGCCGGAGGAACACCTCCTCCAGCGGGACACCCAGCCGGATCAGGGTGTTGAGCATGGTGCGGAGCTGGGCCATGTCGGCCGCCGCCTCCACCCGGTGCCCGACCACGTCGCCGACCACCACGGCGAGCCGGTCGTCGTCCTGCCGGACCAGGTCGTACCAGTCGCCGCCGAGGTGCAGGCCGGTCATCGCCGGCTGGTAGCGGGTGGCGATCTCCAGCCCGTCCGGGGTGGTCAGCGCGGAGCTGCGCAGCCGTCCGGCCAGCCGGGTCACCAGGTTGTGTTCGGCGGCGGCGAGGCGGACCCGTTCCAGAGTCTGCTCGCACAGGTCGGCGATGGTGTCCAGCAGCGCCAGGTCGCTGTCCCGCAGCGGCCGCTCCCGGAACCACCCGAAGGCCAGCGAGGCGAACGGCTGGCGCTGCGCGTCGAACAGCGGCAGCGCGACCGTGGTGACCACGCCGTGCGCGCCGACCGGGTCCGGCAGGCCCGGGAAGCGGGCGGCGAATTGGGCCCGGTCCCGCAGGATGACCCGTTCCCCGGTGCGCAGCGCGCGGACGATCGGCCGCGGGTCGTTGACGGTCAGGTCGTGGAAGGTGGCGGACAGCGTCGCGGGCACGTCGTGGTACCAGAGCCGGACCTTCTGCCCCTCGTCCCGCATGGCCAGCCCGGGCAGCACCGCCCCGAGCGCCACCGGCGCCGCGGTGAGGATCACGTCGATCGCCTCGGTGGTGGAGCGGGCCACGCTCAGCCGGGCGGCGAAGTCGGCCATCGCCTGCGCCGAGCCGGTCAGCTCGGCGCGCTGCAACGCCTGGCTGCACAGGCCGGCGACCGCGTGCAGCAGGTTGCGGAGTGCCTCGTCGTCGGCGACCGGCCCGGTCCAGCGCACCTCCAGCGCGCCCAGGGCGGCGCCGTCGCCGTATCGCAACGGCAGGCAGACGCCCGTCGTCCGGTCGCCCGCGGGGGCCGGCTCCAGAACCACGTTGTCGCGGACGGCCCGGGCCAGCGGGTCGTCGGCGTCGACCGGCAACTGCCGGGGCGGGGCGTCCCCGCCGGCCACGTCGAGCAGGGTGGCGCCCGGACGAGCGATGGCGACCCGCAGCCCGGTCGCCTCCACCACCGCCGGGGCGACCGTGGTCACCACGTCCACGATGGCCGCCCGGCCCTGGGCCGAGCTGAGCGCGCCGGCCAGCCGGGCCAGGGCCTCCGCCTGCCGCAACGTCCGCTGCCGGTCGGTGACGTCCCGGGCCACGGTGGCCACGAAGGCGGTGGTGTCCTGCCCGTCGCCGGTGGTCACCGTGAACGTCTGGTGGTCGACGTCGACCGGCTCGCCGGTGTCCCGGCGGACCAGCCGGCTCTCCGCGTGGTGGTGGCCCGTCCGCAACGCGGCCGGGATCAGCTCGGTCCGCCACAGCTCGCGGGCGTGCGGCGCGGCGAAGTCGACCAGCGTCAGCCCGTCGACCCGCTCACCCTCGGTGAGCCCGACCAGCGCCCGGCCGGCCGGGTTCACGTAGACGGCCCGGCCGTCCGGGTCGGCCACCGCGATGAAGTCGCCGGAGCGTTCCACCAGCGCCTGGAACAGCCGCAGCTCGGCCCGGGCGGCGCGCTCCGTGCTGAGGTCCAGGGCGTCGACGCGCCCCTGGTCGGCCAGCGCCTCGGCCCGCCGGTGCTCCGCCTGGTAGGTCCGGGCTGCGGCGAGGGCGGCGCCGACGTGCCCGGACAGCAGCCGTAGGAACGAGAGGTAGTCGGCGTCGGCCGGGCGGCGGGGATTGAGCCCGATCACCAGCACCGCCGTCGGCGTGGACCCGCCGGGTTCGGACACCGGCACCACGGCGAGCTTCGGGGCGCCCGGCCGGTCCGGGGCGTCGGCCGGGTCGACCGGAAGCAGGCGCAGCTCCCCGTCCGCCAGCACCTCGGCCAGCGGCCACGACTCCGCCGCGCCGGGCGGCGCCCCGGCGTCGTCGGCGGCGACGAGCCGCGGGCCGTCCGCGCCGGCCAGGTAGAGCCGGGCGAACGGCGTCGAGGCGGAGCCGGCCAGGGCCTTGACCGTACGCCGGCCCACCTCCTCCGGGTCGGTCACGTCGACCAGCGCCGCCCCGAGGGTGCTGAGCAGCCGCAGCCGGCGCTCGCCGAGCACCCGGTCGGTGGTCTCGGTGACCGCGGTGAACACCCCGCCCGGGGTGCCGGACTCGTCGAGGATCGGGCTGTACGAGAAGGTGAACCAGCACTCCTCGACGAACCCGAAGCGGTCGAGCAGGAGCAGCTGGTCCTCGCTCCAGGTGGCGCCCCGGCCGGCCATCACGTCGCCGAGCATCGGGCCGATGACCTCCCAGATCTCCGGCCACACCGCCGCGCCCGGCCGGCCCAGCGCGCCGCGCTTGGACGCTCCCAGCATCGGCACGTACGCGTCGTTGTAGAGCATCACCAGCTCGTCGCCCCACCAGAGCAGGATCGGGAAGCGGGAGTGCAGGCAGATGCTCACCGCGGTGCGCAGGCTCTGCGGCCAGGAGTCGATCGGGCCGAGCGGGGTGGCGGTCCAGTCGCGCCCGGCGATCGCCGCGCCCATCTCCCCGCCGGTCGCGAAGAGGTCCTGCCACCGGGAGCTGCTGTCCGACGGGGAGTGGTTCACCCGGGACCTCCGCTCGGCGTCGGGGCGGATCGGCGACACTCGGAAAAGTACCAGCGCGCGGCGGGCTTCGCCCTTTTCGATCTTGCAAGGGGCGGGTCGGCGGGACGAACGACCCAACGGGTCGGCAACCCGGCCGCCGCCGGTGCAGTTGGGGCGAGCGACCGCGAGGGCGGTCCGCGCCGTGCGACGCTGTGCCGGAGGCGGGACGTACGTCTGGAGGTGCGCCATGGCCGCGACGCCGCGGGTCGACTTCGCCCTCGACACCTACGAGTGCATCGTGATCTACCCGGGGCCGTCCGGCCGGGCCCTGCCCGAGGAGACGGTGCAGCGGCTGCAGTCCGAGCACCTCCAGCACATGCAGGCGCTGCAGCGGCGCGGCATCATCCTGGTCGACGGCTCGGTGGACGGCCCGGCCCGGGAGCCGGACCCGCCGATCGGCTTCGGCCTGGCCTGCACCGGGTCGGTGGACGACGTCCGCAGCGTGATGGAGGCCGACCCGGCGGTGCAGGCCGGGCTCTACCGGGTGGACGTGTTGACCTTCCTCTGCCCGGCCGGGTCGCTGGAGTTCCCGCTGGCCAAGGCGCAGCGCTGAGGGAACGCTCAGCCTCGGCTGGCGTCGACCACGCAGAACCGGTTGCCCTCGGTGTCGGCCAGCACCACGAAGTCCGGCGACTCCGGGTACAGCGGCCAGTCGACCCGCTCGGCGCCCAGCCCGACCAGCCGCCGCACCTCGGCGGCCTGCTCGGCCGCGCTGTCGACCAGCAGGTCCAGGTGCACCCGGGGGATTTCCTGCACCGGCACGGCGCTGACGTCCAGCGCCACCGCGGTGCCGCCGCCCGGCGGGTCCAGCACCACCCACTCGTCGTCCGGGCCGGGCTCACCGTCCCGGAACCGCAGCCCCAACGCCGCCGACCAGAACCGGGCCGCCCGGTGCAGGTCCTGCACCCCGAGAACGACCGTGCCGATGCGCAACATCCGCCGATCCTAGGCCGGCGCGGGGGTCGGCGATCGACGCCCCTCGTGGTGGTCCCGGCCGGCCCCGGCGGCCCGGCCCGGGGGTCCCGGGAGCGCGCCCGGTGGGCGAGGCGAGCGGGCGGTACGATTTCCGCCGCGCGGTCGCCGATGCCCGCCGCACACGACGTTCTGGTGTCCCACCGCCCGCCGCACGGGGATCGCGCGTCGTCGGACAACTGTTCCGCAGTCCGAAAGGGGTCGGCCGGCGGGTCGACCCGAAGGAGAGACTAGCCTGATGGGCGTGACACGCCGCGCGAAGATCGTCTGCACCCTCGGCCCCGCCACCTCGTCCCCGGAGCGCATCCGGGGCCTGGTCGAAGCGGGCATGAACGTGGCGAGGCTCAACTTCAGCCACGGCAGTCACGCCGACCACGAGGCGGTGTGCCGGCTGGTCCGCGAGGCGGCGGAGGCCGCCGGGCGGCCGGTGGCGGTGCTCGCCGACCTCCAGGGCCCGAAGATCCGCCTCGGCCGGTTCGCCGACGGCCCGCACGAGTGGCGCACCGGCGACTCGGTGGTGATCACCGGGGACGACATCGTCGGCACCAAGGAGCGGGTCTCCTGCACCTACCGGAAGCTGCCGCAGGAGGTGAAGCCGGGTGACCGGCTGCTGATCGATGACGGCCGGGTGGCGGTCGAGGTCAGCGACGTGACCGGCAACGACATCCGCGCCCTGGTCACCGAGGGCGGCCCGGTCTCCAACAACAAGGGCGTCTCGCTGCCGAACGTGGCGGTCAGCGTCCCTGCGCTGTCCGAGAAGGACGCCGCGGACCTGCGCTTCGCCCTGGGCCTGGGCGTGGACCTGATCGCCCTGTCCTTCGTCCGCTCGCCCGAGGACATCAAGCTGGTGCACTCGATCATGGCGGAGGAGGGCGTCCAGCGGCCGGTGCTGGCCAAGGTCGAGAAGCCGGAGGCGGTCGACCACCTGGAGGCGATCGTGCTCGCCTTCGACGGCGTCATGGTCGCCCGCGGCGACCTCGGCGTCGAGCTCCCGCTGGACCAGGTGCCGCTGGTGCAGAAGCGCGCCGTGCAGCTCTGCCGGGAGAACGCCAAGCCGGTCATCGTGGCCACCCAGATGCTCGACTCCATGATCGAGAACTCCCGGCCCACCCGCGCCGAGGCCTCCGACGTGGCCAACGCGGTGCTCGACGGCGCGGACGCGGTGATGCTCTCCGGCGAGACCAGCGTCGGCAAGTACCCGGTGCTCACGGTCAGCACCATGGCGAAGATCATCCAGACCACCGAGTCCGGCTCGATCGGCGTGCCGCGCCTCCAGCACGACCCGCGTACGCACGGCGGCGCGCTGACCGTCGCCGCCTCCTCGATCGCCCGGGCCATCGGCGCCAAGGCCATGGTCGCCTTCTCGCAGACCGGCGACACCGTCAAGCGGCTCGCCCGGCTGCACTGCGACCTGCCGCTGCTGGCCTTCACCCCGGTCCCCGAGGTGCGTAACCAGCTCGCCCTCTCCTGGGGCGTCGAGACGTTCCTGATGCCGTTCGTCGAGCACACCGACGACATGTTCCGCCAGGTCGACCAGGCGCTGCTCGGCCTCAACCGGGCCAACCCCGGCGACTACGTGGTGATCGTGGCGGGCAGCCCGCCCGGCACCCCCGGCTCCACCAACACCCTGCGCGTGCACCAGCTCGGCTCGCTGGTGGACGCCGCCTCCGCCCGGGCGCTGCAGTGAGCGACAGCCCGGCGGCGGCGACCGGCCAGGCCGCGGTCGACCAGCTCCTGGAGGTGCTGGACCTCGACCACACCGGCGAGATGACCTTCCGGGGGATCAGCCCCCCGGTCGGTCCGCAGCGGGTGTACGGCGGTCAGGTCGCCGGCCAGGCCCTGGTCGCCGCCGGGCGCACGGTCGATTCGGAGCGCTTCGTGCACTCCCTGCACGGCTACTTCGTCCGCCCCGGCGACCCGGCCGAGCCGATCGAGTACCAGGTGGAGAACGTCCGGGACGGCCGCTCCTTCTCGGTGCGCCGCTCGGTCGCGCTGCAGCACGACAAGCCGATCTTCTTCATGTCGGCGTCCTTCCAGCGGCACGAGGAGGGGCTCGACCACCACGCGCCGGCCCCCCTCGACGTGCCCGGGCCGGACCAGGTCCCGACCATGGCCGACCGGCTCTCCCGCTACCCGGAGCGGCTCGGCATCTGGGGCCAGATCCCCCGCCCGATCGACGTCCGCTACGTCGGCGAGCCCGGCTGGGTCCGCCCCGGCGACCGGCCCGCCGAGCCGCACCAGCGGGTCTGGATGCGCCTCGACGGCAAGCTCCCCGACGACCCGCTGCTGCACGCCTGCGCCCTGACGTACGCCTCCGACCTCACCCTGCTCGACTCGGTGCTGTCGGTGCACGGCGAGGTCTGGGGCCCCGGCGGGGTGGTGGGCGCGAGCCTGGACCACGCGCTCTGGTTCCACCGCTCGTTCCGCGCCGACGAGTGGTTCCTCTACGACTGCTGGAGCCCGTCCGCCTCCGGTGCCCGCGGGCTGGCCACCGGCCGGATGTTCACCACCGACGGCCGGCACATCGCGAGCGCCGTGCAGGAGGGGCTGCTGCGCCGGGTGGGCGCCTGAGCGCCGCCGGCGCCGTGGCCGATCGGTCGAGGGTCGGAGCGCCGGCCGGCCGAGCTGCCGACTAACCTGTCCGGCATGCGTCTCTCCGCCCGGGTCGACTACGCCCTCCGCGCGGCCGCCGAGCTGGCCCTGGTGGCCGACGGGGCGGCGGGCGGACGGAGCCGGCCGGTCACCGCCGAGCAGATCGCCCGCGCCCAGGAGATCCCGCCGAAGTTCCTGGAGAGCATCCTGCTCCAGCTGCGCCGGGCCGGGATCGTGCACGCCCAGCGGGGCCCGGAGGGCGGCTACTGGCTGGCCCGGCCGGCGTCGGAGATCTCCCTCGCCGAGGTGATCCGGGTGATCGACGGTCCGCTCGCCCACATCCGTGGCCAGCGGCCGGAGCAGCTCGGCTACCAGGGGGCCGCCCGCGCCCTGCAGGACGTGTGGATCGCGCTGCGCGCCAGCGAGCGGCAGATCCTGGAGCTGGTCACGCTCGCCGACGTGGCCGGCGCGACGCTGCCCGATCGGGTCACCGAGCTCGCCGCCGACCCCAGCGCCTGGAGCTGACCGGCCGGCCGCGCCGCCGCCCGTTCTCGTCGTCCCACCTGTCGGATACGGGGCTTGACCGGAGCCCGGCCGTGCCGCATTGTCGACCAAGTCGATAGGAGATGCCGAAAAGCCGGAGGGCGTCGATGCGCAAGCTGCTGGTCCTCGCCCTGGTCGGACTCGCCGCCCAACTGGTCGACGGCGCGCTCGGCATGGCGTACGGGCTGACCTCCTCGACGCTGCTGCTCTTCGCCGGGGTGGCCCCGGCCGCCGCGTCCGCCTCCGTGCACCTCGCGGAGGTCGGCACCACCCTTGCCGCGGGCGTGTCGCACTGGCGGTTCGGCAACGTCGACTGGCGGGTGGTCAGCCGGATCGCGCTCCCCGGGGCCGTCGGCGCGTTCGCCGGCGCCACCTTCCTCAGCTCCATCTCCACCGAGGCCGCCGCCCCCTGGATGGCCGCCATCCTGTGCGCCCTCGGCGCCTACCTGCTGGTCCGCTTCTCCCGGCCGCTGCGGGCGAACCGCGCGGCCGGCCGCCTGCGCGGCCGCTTCCTCGCCCCGCTCGGACTGGTCGCCGGCTTCGTCGACGCCACCGGCGGCGGGGGCTGGGGCCCGGTCGCCACCCCGGCGCTGCTGGTCTCCGGGCGGCTGGCGCCGCGCAAGGTGATCGGCTCGGTCGACACCGCCGAGGTGGTGGTCGCCGGTGCCGCCAGCGTCGGGTTCCTGATCGGCCTCGGCGCCGAGGGCTTCCTGCTGCCCACCGTGGCCGCGCTGCTGCTCGGCGGCCTGGTCGCGGCGCCGATCGCCGCCTGGCTGGTCCGGATCGTCCCCGCCCAACTGCTCGGCGCCGCCATCGGCGGGGTGATCGTGCTGACCAACGCCCGGATCCTGCTGCGCGCCGGCGAGCTCGGCGGGCCGGTGCCGTCGCTCGTCTATACGGTGCTCGGCGCCGGCTGGCTGGTCGCGCTCGGGCTGGCCGGGCGGGCGCTGCGGCGTACCCGCCGGGCCGCCGCCCTCGCCGCCCAGGCGGCACCCGCCGGGCGGGAGGAGCGCCAGCCGCTCGCCGCCGCCGTCGAGGTCTGATCCGGCAGGCACCGGGTCGCCGGCCGCGGAATCCGCTCAACCGGCGACCCGGTGCACCACACCGCGGCATTCCCGACCCGTCCCGACCGGGAATGCCGTACCACCACCGGGAACAAAGCTATGCGGGCTGCGCGACGGTGGGGTGACGTGGCTATGAAGAGCGTGTTTCAGCCCTGCCGGCGCAGGCCGCCGGCCACCTTCTCGGCGATCAGCTCGAACGAGCGGACCCGGTCGGCCACGTCGTACACCATCGTGGTCAGCATCAGCTCGTCCGCGCCCGTGCGCGCCAGCAGCGCGCCGAGCTGGCGGGCCACCGTCTCCGGCGAGCCGGTCGCCTGCCCGTCCCGGCGCTGGGCCACGAACTCCCGCTCCACCTCGCTGTACGGGTAGGCCGCCGCCTCCTCCGGCGTGACCAGCGGCTCCGGCCGCCCCGAGCGCAGCTTGAGGAAGGACAACCCGGCCGGACCGGCCAGCCACTCCGCCCGCTTGTCGGTCTCCGCGCAGACCGCGTTCACCGCGACCATCGCGTACGGCTTCTCCAGCCACTGCGACGGCCGGAAGCTCTGCCGGTAGAGCTGGAGCGCCGGCAGGGTGTTCTGCGCGCTGAAGTGGTGCGCGAACGAGAACGGCAGGCCGAGCAGCCCGGCGAGCTGGGCGCTGAACCCGCTTGACCCGAGCAGCCAGACCGCCGGCGACTGCCCCTTGCCGGGGGTGGCGGTGATCGGGCCCGGCTCGGCGCCGCTGAAGTAGTTCATCAGGTCGGCCAGCTCGCGGGGGAAGTGCTCCGCGGACAGCCCCTCCATGCTGCGGCGCAGCGCCAGCGCGGTCACCTGGTCGGTGCCCGGCGCCCGGCCGATGCCCAGGTCGATCCGGCCCGGGTGCAGCGCCTCCAGGGTGCCGAACTGCTCCGCCACCACCAGCGGCGCGTGGTTGGGCAGCATCACCCCGCCCGAGCCCAGCCGGATCGTCGAGGTGTTGGCCGCCAGGTGGGCGAGCAGCACCGCCGGCGCGGAGCTGGCGATCGAGGGCATGTTGTGGTGCTCGGCCACCCAGAACCGGCGGTAGCCCAGCTCCTCGGTGCGGCGGGCCAGCTCGGTGGTGTGCCGCAGCGCCTCGCCGGCGTTGCCGGTGGCGGCCACCGGGGCAAGATCAAGAACAGACAAGGGTACGTCGATCACGCCCAACACCAACCCGCCGCGCGCCGGAATTGTTCCCTCCGGTGCGCTAGCCCATACCGCGCGCCTGCTCGAAGATCAGGCTCGTCTGGGTGTGCTGCACCGCCGGATCCACCGCCAGATGGTCCAGCACGAAGTCCCGCAGCGCGTCCCCGGACGCCGCCCGCACGTGCAGCACGTAGTCTTCCGCGCCGGCCACGTGGAACACCGACACCACCCCGGGCAGCCGCACCGACCGGGCCCGGAACGCGTCCACCGCCGCCCGCTCGTGCGCCGCCAGCCGCACCGACACCAGCGCCTGCAACGGCAAACCCACCGCCGCCGGGTCCACCTCGGCGTGGAACCCCCGGATCGCCCCGCACTCGCGCAGCGCCCGGGTCCGCGTCAGACACGTCGAGGGGGCCACCCCCACCCGCTCGGCCAGGGCGTTGTTCGGCAGCCGGCCGTCGGCGGCCAACTCGGTCAGGATCGCGCGGTCGACGTCGTCGAGCGCCGCGAACGGCCGTACATCATTCGGTGCGACGGGCATGCGAGCATCATCCACCGAACTTACCGATGTTGAAAGGCCTTGTTGCAGAATCTTGTTCGTCTCTCTTGCCCGGGACCGGTCTGATGTTCGACGCTTCCGCCATGACCGCCGTGGACACCACAGCCGTGCACGCCGGGCGCGACGACCTCGCCGGTCTCGGCGTCCACGTACCGCCGATCGACCTCTCCACCACCAACCCGCTCCCGTCCGTCACCGACGGCGGCGACGCGTACGAGACCCTCGCCACCGGCGGCACCCTCCCGGCCGGTGCCAGCGCCGTCTACCAGCGGCTCTGGAACCCCACCGTGGCCCGCTTCGAGACCGCCCTCGCCACCCTCGAAGGCACCCCCGAAGCCGTCGCCTTCGCCAGCGGCATGGCCGCCCTCACCGCCACCCTGCTCGCCGCCACCCGCGACGGGAAACGCCACGTCGTCGCCGTCCGCCCCCTCTACGGCGGCACCGACCACGTGCTCGCCACCGGCCTGCTCGGCACCGAGGTCACCTGGGCCCGACCCGACCAGGTCGCCGCCGCGATCCGCCCCGACACCGCGCTCGTCGTGGTCGAGACCCCGGCCAACCCCACCCTCGACCTCGTCGACATCGCCGCCCTCGCCACCGCCGCCGGCGACGTCCCGCTGCTCGTCGACAACACCGTCGCCACCCCGGTGCTCCAGCAGCCCGCCCGGCACGGCGCCGCGCTCGTGCTGCACAGCGCCACCAAGAGCATCGGCGGCCACGGCGACGTCCTCGCCGGCGTCGTCGCCTGCGACCCCGGCTGGGCCACCCGGCTGCGCCAGGTCCGCGCCGTCACCGGCGCGATCCTGCACCCGCTCGGCGCGTACCTGCTGCACCGCGGCCTGCAGACCCTGCCCCTGCGGGTCCGCGCCCAGCAGGCCGGCGCCGAGAAGCTCGCCGGCTGGCTCGCCGGCCACCCCGCCGTCGAACGGGTCCACCACCCCTCGCTGCACGACCCCGCCGGGCTCGTCGGCCGCCAGCTGTCCGGCACCGGCAGCCTGCTCGCCTTCGAGGTACGCGGCGGCGCCCCCGCCGCGGCCGCCGTCGCCGGGGCCTGCCAGCTGATCACCCACGCCGTGTCGCTCGGCGGGGTCGACACCCTGATCCAGCACCCGGCCTCGCTCACCCACCGGCCGGTGGAGGGCGACGCCAAACCGTGCGGCGGGCTGCTGCGGGTCTCGGTGGGGCTGGAGGACCCGGAGGACCTGCGGGCCGACCTGGAGCAGGCCCTCGCCCGGATCGCCTGACCGTCAGCTCAGGTCGCGGCCGGCAAGAACCCGGCGCGGCGAGCCCTCCCGGGCCACCCGCAGCATCGCCCGGCCCAGCCGGTCAGTGGTGGTCACCTGGTTCGGGAACAGCCGCCGCAGCAGCGGGAAGAGCGGGCGCGTGACCGCATACCCCAGCCGGTACCAGCGCGTCTTCGACACCACCCCGTGCGTCGGCTGGATGAAACCGGGCCGCGCCGCGTAGCCGTGGGGCAGCAGCTCGAGCACCGCGTTCTCGGCGCGTCCCTTCACCCGCGCCCACATCACCCGGCCCTCGCCGGTGGAGTCGGTGCCGACGCCGGAGACGTACACGAACGTGGCGGACGGACTGACCTCGGCGAGCAGCCGGGCGGCGGCCACCGGGAAGTCGTAGCTGATCCGGGTGTACGCCGCCTCGTCCAGCCCCAGCGAGGAGACCCCGAGGCAGTAGAAGCACGCGTCGACGCGGGCCAGCTCGTCGCGGAGCGCGCTCAGGTCGGTGAAGTCCTCGTGCCGGATCTCCCGCAGCTTCGGGTGCCGCCGACCCGTCGGCGTCCGCCCGACCACCAGCACGCTGTCGACGTCGTCGGCGAGCAGGCACTCGCGGAGCACACCCTGCCCGACCATGCCGGTCGCGCCGAAGACGACCACCCTCACCGGTCCGCCCCCGTCCGGCCGGCCGATTCCTGCGACCCGGCCGCCGCGCCGCGTCCGGTCGGGTGGTCGTCGCCGGCCGGCGGGCGGTTCCCGTCGTGCGTGACCAGCCGGGCCACCGCGTCGGTCACCATGTGCCGCCGCCGCGCGAGCGCCTCCGGGCCGTCGACCGGCGCCAGCTCGGCCGAACCGAGCAGCGAGAGGCCGACCACCAGCAGCAGCAGTTCGTCCGCCGAGTAGCGGCCGGGGAGCTGGCCGGACCGCTGGGCAGCCGCGATCGCCGCCGCCTTGTCCGCGTTCGACGCCGTGACCGCCTGCGGCAGCGCCGCCATCCCGCCGCGCTCGAGCGAGTGCCACAGCAGCAGGCGCAGCGCCTGCGGGTGGGTCTGGTTGCGGTCGAAGAGCCGGCCGGCGTACCCGGGTAGGTCGTCGGCGTCGATCGGTACCTCCGCGACGGTGCTCACCACCAGCGCGTCGAAGACCGCGTCGAAGAGCTGATCCTTGTTGCCGAAGTAGGCGTAGATCAACGCCTTGTTCGCGCCCGCCGCCGCGGCGATCCGGTCCACTCTTGCGCCGGCGATACCCCGCTGGGCGAACTCGTCGGCGGCGGCGGCCAGCAGCCGGCGCCGGGTGTCCTCCGCGTCCCGTGCCATGACGGCCAGTCTAGCTGACTAACCGGTTAGTTGTTATCCGCCGCCGCCGTGCTTTACTCGGGAAGTAACCAACCAGTCAGTTATCTGATCTCGAGGGGGAACCATGACCGGCTTCACCGTCCCCGACCAGTCCGGACGACTCACGGTGGTCACCGGGGCGAACAGCGGCATCGGGCTGGAGACCGCTCGCCGCCTCGCCGCAGCCGGCGCCGAGGTGATCCTCGCCGTCCGCAACACCGGCAAGGGCGACATTGCCGCCGCCGGCATCCGCGCCGGCGCCCCCGGCGTCCGGCTCCGGGTCGAGGAACTGGATCTGTCCCGCCTCGCCTCGGTAGCCGACTTCGCCCGCCGGCTCAGCACACCCGGCCGGCCGGTCGACCTGCTGGTCAACAACGCCGGCGTGATGGCCGTACCCACCCGGCACACCACCGCGGACGGATTCGAGCTCCAGTTCGGCACCAACCACCTGGGCCACTTCGCGCTCACCGGCCGGCTGCTCCCGCTGCTGGTCGCCGCCAAGCGGCCCCGCGTCGTCACCCTCAGCAGCGGCACCCACCACTTCGGCCGGATCGACCTCGACGACCTGCAGGGCGAGCGCCGGTACCGCGCCCAGCGCGCGTACGCCCAGTCGAAGCTGGCCACGCTGATGTTCGCCGACGAACTCCAGCGGCGCAGCGACCGCCACGGCTGGGGGCTGCTCAGCAACGCCGCGCACCCCGGCGCAACCCGGACCAACCTGCAGTCCGCCGGCCCCAGCCTCGGCCGTGGCCGGACCGAGACCCCGTTCTCCACCCGGCTCACCATGCGGATCCCCGGGTTCTGGCAGGACGTCGACCAGGGCGCGCTGCCCACCCTCTACGCCGCCACCAGCCCCGGCGCGATCGGCGGTGAGTACTACGGCCCGGACGGCCCGTTCGGCCTGACCGGCCAGCCCGCCGTGGCCCGCAAGTCCCGACGGGCCCGCGACGCCTCGGTCGCCGAGCGGCTGTGGCGCGAATCCGAGCGGCTCACCGGCGTGACCTACCCGCGCTCGACGGTCGGGGCGGGCCGGTAGGGCCAACTGACGGCGCCGGCTCGCCGCCCCGCCGGCTCACGCCGTGCGGCGGCGGTACGGGGGCCGGTCAGGACTTCGGGCCGACGTGACGGTCGAGGGCGGCGACCGCCTCGCGTCGAGCGACCGACAGGCAGTTGCGCCGGTTCATCCGCCACGCGATGCCGAGCAGGTCGAGGGCCCACTGGCACAGGCCCATGATGTCGGTCGACTCGTTGACGAACATGTAGCGCGGATAGACGTACCGCTTGCCGCGGACGGTGACCCGATTGCTCACGCGGCAGCCGTCGGAGTGGAAGAGGCCGCGCAGGAAGTCGCCCGGGTAAGCCTCGACGATCTCCCGCTGCCAGTCGGTCAGGACGATCGGGCGCTCGTGCTTCTTGCCACGGCCGTGCTGCGGGAACAGGCACGGCCAGTGCTTGCCATAACTCTGGACTGCGACGCAGCCCTGTTTCTGCACCCGCTGCACCGAGGTGGCCAGAACGTTCCGCATCGCGTTCTCACAGGCCACGATCAAGTCCGGCCAGGCGTCGGCACAGAAGATGCGGAGCACCGGAACTCGGGCGATGACCAGGTGCCCATCGCCGAGGTAGAGACCGAGCAGGTACGCATACTGCCCGGGGCTTGTTGGGCTTCCGACGCCGTCTCGGCAGCGGAAGCAGCGGAGCGCCGTGCTCTGTTGTTTCGGCTCTGGTCGATCCTTGCACCAGTGGCGAACGGTGGGATAGGAGAGTCCCACGGCCCGGGCCGCCTCGGCGACGGTCGCACCGGCGAGGTAGAGGCCGCGTGCTCGGGCGCGAATCTCGGGTGGATGCACCGGGACATCCTCGAACGCCTGTATGACAAATTGTGCCCCCGGTGGGATTCGAACCCACACTGTCGATCTTTTGAGAATCGCGCCTCTGCCGGTTGGGCTACAGGGGCTTCTGCAGTTCGGCTCCATTAGGTTACCCACTACGCTAGGGGCGGCGACACCCGGCAGGGCGGGTGTCGGGCTCGAACTGGTGGGAGTGGCTCGTGGCCGAGACGCAGACGGAGACCGAGCGCAGGCGCGTACTGATTGCCGAGGACGAGGCGCTCATCCGGCTGGACCTGGCCGAGATGCTGGTCGAAGAGGGCTACGAGGTGGTCGGCGAGGCCGGTGACGGCGAGACCGCCGTGAAGCTCGCCGAGGAGCTGAAGCCCGACCTGGTCATCCTCGACATCAAGATGCCGATCATGGACGGCCTGGCCGCCGCCGAGCGGATCGCCGGCTCGCGGATCGCTCCGGTGATCATCCTGACCGCGTTCAGCCAGCGGGACCTGGTGGAGCGGGCCCGGGCGGCCGGCGCGATGGCCTACCTGGTCAAGCCGTTCCAGAAGAGCGACCTGGTGCCGGCGGTGGAGATCGCGCTGTCGCGCTACTCGGAGATCGCCGCGCTGGAGGCGGAGGTCGCCGGCCTGACCGATCGGCTGGAGATCCGTAAGACCGTCGAGCGGGCCAAGGGCGCGCTGATGACCACCTACGGGATGACCGAGCCGCAGGCCTTCAAGTGGATCCAGCGCACGGCGATGGACCACCGGATGACCATGAAGGAGGTCGCCGAGCGGATCCTCGCGGAGACCGCCGGCGGCGAGGTGGCCCAGCCCGCCTCCTGACCTCCACCGGACCGCGCGGCCGGGTTGCCGCGCCGGGTCGCCCTGCCCGGATGCGCCGCCCCGGAACCCGGCGGACCGGCGGTGAACCGGCTTCCCCGTGTCGTCGCCGGTCGATACGATCGCCGGCATGCGGCGTCCCCTGGCGGTGCTCGGCGTGCTCGTCGTGCTGCTGGCCGGGTGCCGTTCGGCCGGGCGCGCCGAGCCGGCCCCGGAGCCGGTCCGGCCGGCGTGGCAGCCGGTCACCCTGCCTGTCCCGCCCGGCCCGCCCGGGCGGCTGGCGCTGCGCGACGCCACGGCCTGCGGTGGCCGCTGGTTCGTGGTGGGCGCGGTGATCGACCTGACGGGTGGCACCCGCCCGGCCGCCTGGCGCAGTGCCGACGCGGTCACCTGGACGCCGCTGCGCCCGGTGCCGCGCAGCGCGTACGGCGAGGAGAACCTGCTGACCGCGGCGGGCTGCCGGGACGGTCGGCTGGCCGCGGTGGGCGGCAAGACCGGCGGGGTGCACGGCAATCCCCGGATCAGCACCTGGCGTGAGGTCGCCGACGGTTCGCTGGTGGAGGTGCCGGCCGAGTTCGAGGTGTTCGGCGGGCCGGACGCGGTGAACGTGGGGCGGATCGCGGGTGGGCCGCGGGGGTGGCTGATCTCGGGCAACCGGGCCACCGGGGCGGCGGCCTGGGTGTCCCCGGACGGGGCGGACTTCCAGCTGGTGAGCGCGGTGCCGGGGTTGGCCGCGGACGAGGCCGGGCGGCCCTGGGCGGCGGACGGCATCGCCACCCCGTCGGGTTGGCTGCTGGTGGGCTCGCTGCTGCCGCGCGCGCGTACCGGATCGGATCCGGTGGTGTGGACCTCGGCGGACGGGCGGAGCTGGCGACGGGCGGTGCTCCCCGGCGGGGACGGCGCCGGCGACCTCCAGCGGGTGGTCGGGGTGGGGGAGCGGACGGTGGCGGTGGGTCGCCGGGGCGACCGGCTGGGCGCCTGGGTGGACGAGGGCGGGCGCTGGCGGGCCGGCGGCGCGTTCGGCGCGGCGTCCGGGGCCGTCTCGGGGCTGGCGGCGGTGTCCGGTGGGGTACTGGTGCTGCCCGCCGCCGGCGCGACCGGATGGGTCTCGCGGGACGGTGACTCTTGGTCACCGGTCGCCCTGCCGATGGCCGTGCCGGCGGGCAGCGAGCGGGCGGTGGCGGTGGCGGGATCGGGGGACGTCGCGCTGATCGCGGTGGACGATGGCGCGCGGGTCCGGATCTGGTCGGGGCATGGGCCGTGGCGCCCAAGATAGTTGTCTGCCGACAAGTGCAGGCCAGGGGGCAAGTGTCCGTTTTTTCCTGTGACCTGCCGGCGTGTGTTACAGCACATCCATGAAATTGGCCACTCAACGTAACGGTTAGGTCAACCCCTCTTCCTACCTATTCCGGCGTGCCCTGACAGTGGGATAACGTCCCGCCCCAGACCGGGATCGCGGTCGGTCCGGCCAGCGTCGCAAGGTCCAATCCGCGGCGGGTGGTCCGGGCCATCGGACGGAGGAGGGTACGAGCCGTGAGGCAGAAGCTCGCTCGGGTGCTCGGTGGCGTGGCCATCGGCGCGCTCGTTTTCAGTGGCGCGGCCTGCAAGGCCGACAGCGGCAGTGAGGCGGGTGGCGGGAAGGCCGCCTGCGACCTGAAGATCGGCTTCTTCGGCGCGCTCACGGGTGACGCTGCGGGTCTCGGTATCCACATGCGCAACGGCACCCAGCTGGCCATCGAGCAGTACAACAAGGACAACAAGGACTGCCAGGTCAAGCTGGAGCAGTACGACTCCCAGGGCGACCCGGCCAAGGCCCCGGCGCTGGCCCAGCAGGCGGTCGGTGACAGCAAGGTCGTCGGCATCATCGGCCCCGGCTTCTCCGGTGAGTCCGAGGTGGCGGACCCGATCTTCGACGCGGCCGGCCTGCCGACCATCACCCCGTCGGCGACCCGCCCGAGCCTGAGCACCAAGAACTGGAAGGTCTTCCACCGGGGCGTCGGTAACGACACCTCGCAGGGCCCGGCCGCCGGTCGCTACATCAAGAACGTGCTGAAGGCCGAGAAGGTCTACGTCGTCGACGACCAGTCGGCGTACGGCGCCGGCCTGGCCGACGAGGTCAAGAAGGTCATCGGCGCCCCGGCCGGCTACGACAAGATCCAGGTCAAGCAGACCAACTTCTCCGCCGTGGTCACCAAGATCCAGAGCAGCGGCGCGAACGTCCTGTTCTTCGGTGGCTACTACACCGAGGCCGGCCTGCTGCTCAAGCAGCTCAAGGGCGCGGGCTGGAACGGCACGATGGTCGCCGGTGACGGTGTCAACGACGCCAACTTCATCAAGGTCGCCGGCCAGCAGGTCGCCGAGGGCACCATCCTGACCTGCCCGTGCGCCCCGGCCACCAAGGCCAAGGGCAGCTTCGTCACCGACTACAAGACGGCGTTCAACGTCGACCCGGGCACCTACGCCGACGTGTCCTTCGACATCACCCGGATCATGCTCGAGGGCATCAAGGCCGGTAAGTCGAGCCGTGCCGACCTGAACTCCTTCATCAGCGGCTACAGCGGCACCGGCGCCGCCACCGGCGTGAACTACAAGTTCGAGTCCAACGGTGAGCTGGACCCGGCCCAGGTGATCGTCTGGGCGTTCAAGGTGAACGCGGGCCAGGTCGTCCCCGACATCGAGATCCCCAAGGCCTGACCGGTCCGTCCGGTCCCGCCACGGGACACCAGGCGTGCGGCCGGGAGTGATTTCCTCCCGGCCGCACCGCTTGGCCGCACAGTTGGAGCCCCCACTTGAACTTCGATGAGCTGTTCGGGAACTTCCCGGCCCTGACCATCACCGGGCTGGAACAGGGCGCGATCTACGCGCTCGTGGCCCTCGGTTACACCCTGGTGTACGGCGTCCTGCGCCTGATCAACTTCGCCCACTCCGAGGTCTTCATGGTCGGTACCTTCACCGCCCTGTGGACCTGGGAGGCCCTCGGCTACAACCAGAACACCGCGGCTCCGGCCTTCGGCCCGCTGATCGTGGCGCTCCTCGCCGGCCTGGCGGTGGCCATGGTCGCTTCGGCCGCCACGGCGATCACCGTCGAACTGGTCGCCTACCGGCCGCTGCGGCGCCGCAATGCCCCGCCGCTGGCCTTCCTGATCACCGCGATCGGCGCCTCGTTCGTGCTCTCCGAGTCGTTCGGCATCGGCACCGAGCGGGCCCCGTTCGGCATGCCGGACATGATCCCGCAGAAGACGGTCTTCACCCTGTTCGGCACGGGGGTCACCAACCTGCAGCTGCTGATCCTGGGCGTGACGCTGATCATGATGATCGGCCTCGACCAGTTCGTGAACCGCAGCCGGCTCGGTCGCGGCATCCGGGCCGTCGCCCAGGATCCGGACACCGCCGCCCTGATGGGCGTCAACAAGAACCGGGTCATCCTGCTGGTGTTCGTGCTCGGCGGCCTGATGGCCGGCGTGGCCGCCCTGCTGTGGGACGTCCGGTTCGGCTTCACCAAGTTCAACGTCGGCTTCCTGATCGGGCTCAAGGCCTTCTCGGCCGCGGTGCTCGGCGGCATCGGCAACCTGCGCGGCGCGCTGCTCGGTGGTCTGCTCCTCGGTGTGGTGGAGAACTACGCCGCCGGTCTCTTCGGTGGAGACTGGAAGGACTTCACCGGTTTCGTGCTGCTGATCGTGCTGCTGATGTTCCGGCCGACCGGCCTGCTCGGCGAATCTCTCGGGAGGGCGCGCGCATGACCGCCAACTCGGACAAGACGAGCCGCATGGCGGCGTTCCGCACGCGCTGGGACGCGATGCCGAAGCAGATCCGCTGGGCCGGCCTCGCCGCGCTGGTGATCTTCCTCTACATCCTGCCCAACAAGTGGTTCTACGAGTACCTCGGCTTCCCGATCGGCAGCGACTACTTCGCCTTCTACACCACCCGCTCGGACTTCGCGACGGTGCTCTTCGACACCGCGATCTTCGTGCTACTCGCGGTGGGCCTGAACGTCGTGGTCGGCTTCGCCGGCCTGCTCGACCTGGGCTACTTCGGTTTCTACGCGGTCGGCGCGTACACGGTGGCGCTGCTGACCTCGCCGGAGAGCCGGTTCGGGACGAACTGGCCGTGGCTGGCAGCGGTGCCTATCGCGATCCTGGTGGCGATGGTCTCCGGCGTGATCCTCGGCGGCCCGACGCTGCGGCTGCGTGGCGACTACCTGGCGATCGTCACCCTCGGCTTCGCCGAGATGATCCGCCTGTACGCGGCCCGCAACGAGGGCATCGCCCAGGGTCAGCGGGGTATCCCGCAGATCCCGCACCCGCCGGGCACCGGGGCGGACGGCAAGGCGCTGTTCAGCGTGGAGAGCTCGAAGCCCTACTACTGGCTGATCCTCACGGTGATCATCGTGATCATCTTCGCGATGCGGAACCTGGCGAACAGCCGGGTCGGCCGCGCCTGGGTGGCGATCCGCGAGGACGAGGACGCCGCCGAGATCATGGGTGTGCCGACGTTCAAGTACAAGCTGTGGGCGTTCGCCATCGGCGCGGCGGTCGGCGGCCTGTCGGGCGCGATATTCGCCGGTAAGCAGACGTTCATCAACTCGGACAGCTTCCTGCTGGAGAACTCGATCCTGGTGCTCGCCGCGGTCATCCTCGGCGGCGCGGGCAACATCAAGGGCGCGATCGTCGGTGGCGCGCTCACCTGGTACCTGCCGGAGTGGCTGCGCGGTATCGGCGGGCTGATCGGCGTCAACTTCGACGCGGCCGAGTACCGGATCCTGGTCTTCGGCCTGGTGGTCATCGTGATGATGATCTTCCGGCCGCAGGGCCTGGTGCCCAACCGGCGCCGGGCGGCCGAGTTCGCCGACCGCCGCAAGGAAGCGGTTCCCCAGGAGACGGTGCCCAATGAGTGAGCCGCAGATGCACAGCGAGCGGGACGAGACCAGCGAGCGGGACATCGCCGACGACGGTCGTAGCACCGTCGGCACCCCGCCGGAGCAGGGCGCGGACAAGCCGGTGGAGCCCACCCCCGGCGCGACCGCGCCGGCCGGGCGGGAGCCACTGCTGGAGGTCGACCACGTCACCCTCCGCTTCGGCGGTGTGGTGGCGCTGAACGACGTCGCGTTCACCCTCTACAAGGGGGAGATCCTCGGTCTGATCGGCCCGAACGGCGCCGGCAAGACCACCTGCTTCAACGCGATGACCGGGGTCTACCGGCCCACCGAGGGCGAGATCCGGTTCAAGGGGCAGCGGACCAACGGCAAGCGCCGGTCCTGGATCACCAAGGCGGGCATCGCCCGGACGTTCCAGAACATCCGGCTCTTCCCGGAGATGACCGCGCTGGAGAACGTGATGGTGGGCGCGGACGCCCACCACAAGACCAGCGTGATCTCCGCGATGCTGCGGCTGCCCCGGCACTGGCGGGAGGAGCGGCAGGGCCGCGAGAAGGCGTACGAGCTGTTGCGCTTCGTCGGCATCGAGCGTCGCGCCGGGGACCTGGCCCGCAACCTCTCGTACGGCGAGCAGCGCCGGCTGGAGATCGCCCGGGCCATGGCCACCGATCCGACCCTGCTCTGCCTGGACGAGCCGGCCGCCGGCTTCACCCCGGCGGAGAAGGAGGAACTGCTCGGTCTGATCCGCAAGATCCGGGACAACGGGACTACCGTACTGCTCATCGAGCACGACATGCGGCTGGTCATGGGCGTCACCGACCGGATCGTCGTGCTGGAGTTCGGCAAGAAGATCGCCGAGGGCCTGCCGGCCGAGGTCCGGGACGACCCGAAGGTGATCGCCGCGTACCTGGGGGTGCCGACCGATGCTGCTTGAGATCAAGGACCTGACCCTGCTGTACGGCCGGATCCAGGCGCTGCACGGGATCAGCCTGCACGTCAACGAGGGCGAGGTGGTGGCGCTGATCGGCGCGAACGGCGCCGGCAAGACCACCACCATGCGGGCGATCTCCGGGCTGCGCCCGGCGGCGACCGGTTCGATCGTCTTCGACGGCACGGACGTCACCCGGATGCGGGCCGACCTGCGGGTGGTCCGGGGCATCGGGCAGGCGCCCGAGGGTCGGGGCGTCTTCCCCGGCATGACCGTCCTGGAGAACCTGGAGATGGGGGCGTACACCCGCCGGGACCGGTCGGGCATCGCCGAGGACATGAAGATGGTCATGGACCTCTTCCCCCGGCTCGCCGAGCGGCGCAAGCAGCCCGGCGGCACGCTCTCCGGCGGTGAGCAGCAGATGCTGGCGGTGGGTCGGGCGCTGATGGCCCGCCCGCGGCTGCTGCTGCTCGACGAGCCCTCGATGGGTCTCGCGCCGATGCTGATCCAGCAGATCTTCGAGATCATCACCCGGATCAACGAGCAGGGCACCACCATCCTGCTGGTGGAGCAGAACGCCCAGCAGGCGCTCTCCCGCGCCCACCGGGGCTACGTGCTGGAGACCGGCCGGATCGTCAAGGAGGGCACCGGCCGGGACCTGCTGCACGACCCGGCGGTCAAGGAGGCCTACCTCGGCGTGGCCTGAGTCGTACCGCCGGCGGCCGGTCGTCCCTCGCGGGGCGGCCGGCCGCCGGCTTTTGCGGTGTCGCCGTCCCCGGGTTGTCGGGCGTACGGACTAGAGTCGCTGCCGTGACAGCTACGACGCCGCGCCTGCTCCTCGTCGACGGACATTCCCTGGCATACCGGGCGTTCTTCGCCCTGCCGGTGGAGAACTTCTCCACCACCACGGGGCAGCCGACCAACGCCGTCTACGGCTTCACCTCGATGCTGATCAACGTGCTCCGCGACGAGCAGCCCACCCACATCGTGGTCGCCTTCGACGTCTCCCGGCGGTCCTTCCGCACCGAGAAGTACGCCGAGTACAAGGCCGGCCGCAGCGAGACCCCGACCGACTTCAAGGGCCAGGTCAGCCTGGTCAAGGAGGTCCTCGCGGCGCTGCGCGTCCCGGTGGTGGAGAAGGAGGGCTACGAGGCCGACGACGTCATCGCCACCCTCGCCTGCCAGGCCCGCGACCAGGGCATGGAGGTGCTGATCACCACCGGCGACCGGGACGCCTTCCAGCTCGTCGGCGACCGGGTCACCGTGCTCTACCCGCGCAAGGGCGTCTCCGACCTGGCCCGGATGGACCCCGCCGCGGTCGAGGCGAAGTACGGCGTCGGCCCGGACCGCTATCGCGACCTGGCCGCCCTGGTCGGCGAGACCAGCGACAACCTCCCCGGCGTCCCCGGCGTCGGCCCGAAGACCGCGGCCAAGTGGATCAACCTGTACGGCGGGGTGGACGGCGTCATCGCCCGCGCCGACGAGATCAAGGGCAAGGCCGGTGACAGCCTGCGCGAGCGGCTCGCCGACGTGATCCGCAACTACGAGATCAACTGCCTGGTCGCCGACCTGGAGCTGCCGGTGCGTCCCGAGGACAGCCGCTGGCAGGGCTGGGACCGGGAGGCCGTGCACCAGGTCTTCGACACCCTCCAGTTCCGCATCCTGCGCGACCGGCTCTACCAGTACCTCGAGGCGGTCGAGCCGGAGGCCGAGGCGGGCTTCGAGCTGGCCGGGCAGCGGCTCACCGAGCCCGGCGCGGTCGCCGGGTGGCTGGCGACCCACGTGCCGGCCGGCACCCCGGTCGGAATGGCGGTGAAGCTCGACACGGGCCCCAACCGGCGGCACACCGCCACGGTGACCGGGCTGGCCCTGGCCACCGCCGGGGGCGCGGCGGCCTGGTTCGACCCGGCCGCCCTGGACCCCGAGGACGACGCGGCCCTGGCCGGCTGGCTGGCCGACGACACCCGCCCCAAGGTGCTGCACGACAGCAAGCCGGCGGTGCTGGCCTTCGCCGCGCACGGCTGGGACCTGCAGGGCATCGTCCGCGACACCCAGATCGCCGCCTACCTGGCCCGCCCCGACCAGCGCTCCTACGACCTGACCGACCTGGCGCTGCGCTACCTGCACCGGGAGCTGCGGGTCGACGCCCCGGAGACCGGCCAGCTCACCCTCGACGGGCTGGGCAACGACGGCGAGGCCGAGCAGAACCTGATGCTCCAGGCCCGGGCCACCCTCGACCTGGCCGACGCGATCGACGCCGAGCTGTCCCGCGACGGCGAGCAGTCGGCCCGGCTGATGGCCGGCGTCGAGCTGCCGCTGATGCGGGTGCTGGCCACCATGGAGCGCACCGGCATCGCCGCGGACACCGAATACCTCTCCGAGCTGGAGGCGCACTTCGCCGCCGAGGTGAAGGCCGCCGCCCAGGGCGCGTACGCGGCGGTCGGCCGGGAGTTCAACCTCGGCTCGCCCAAGCAGCTCCAGGAGATTCTCTTCGGCGAGCTGGGCCTGCCCAAGACCAAGAAGATCAAGACCGGCTACACCACCGACGCCGACGCCCTCCAGTGGCTCTACGCCCAGCAGCCGCACCAGGTGCTGGAGTTCCTGCTGCGCCACCGGGACGTGGCCAAGCTGAAGTCGACCGTCGACGGGCTGCTCAAGTCGGTCTCCGACGACGGCCGCATCCACACCACGTTCAACCAGACGGTGGCGGCCACCGGCCGGCTCTCCTCGACCGAGCCCAACCTGCAGAACATCCCGATCCGCACCGAGGAGGGGCGGCGGATCCGGCGCGCCTTCGTGGTCGGCGCGGGCTACGACGGCCTGCTCACCGCCGACTACAGCCAGATCGAGATGCGGATCATGGCGCACCTGTCGTCGGACGACGCGCTGATCGAGGCGTTCAACTCCGGGCGCGACTTCCACGCCGCCACCGCCTCCTCGGTCTTCGCCGTGCCGGTCGAGCAGGTCACCGCCGACCAGCGGCGCAAGATCAAGGCGATGAACTACGGCCTGGCCTACGGGCTGAGCGCGTTCGGCCTGTCCCAGCAGCTCGGGATCAGCACCGAGGAGGCGCGCGGGCTGATGGAGAACTACTTCGCCGGCTTCGGCGGGGTCCGCGACTACCTGCAGGAGGTGGTGGCCCGGGCCCGGCAGGACGGCTACACCTCCACCATCCTGGGCCGCCGCCGCTACCTGCCCGACCTGGTCAGCGACAACCGGCAGCGCCGGGAGATCGCCGAGCGGATGGCGCTCAACGCCCCGATCCAGGGTTCGGCGGCCGACATCATCAAGGTCGCCATGCTGCACGTCGACACGGCGCTGCGCGACGCCGGGCTGCGCTCCCGGATGCTCCTCCAGGTGCACGACGAGCTGGTCTTCGAGGTCGCCCCGGGTGAGCGGCAGGCCCTGGAGGCCCTGGTCCGCAAGGAGATGGGGGAGGCGTACCCGCTGTCGGTGCCGCTGGAGGTCTCCGTGGGCGAGGGCCGCGACTGGAACAGCGCCGACCACTGACGGCGGTGCGGGCGGGCGTCAGGCCCGCCGAGCCGGGTCGTGGCCCGGGTCGTGGCCCGGGTCAGCGTCCCGGGCCGCGGCGTTCCTTCGGCGGGGCGCCGTGCCGCTGCAGGGCCTTCCGGGACGGGCCGCCGGGTGGCGGGAGGGGCGCCCTGACCGGGTCGTGACCCCAGTTCATCAGGGAATACCGCCACCGGGTCCGGCGGACGTCGCCGCTCGGGCGCTGGGCCATGTGCCGCCGGACGTACCCGACGACCTTGCGCATGTGCTGGTAGTCGGCCTCGGAGAGCTGGTCCCGCTTGCGGCGCAGCAGCTCGATGATCTTCCGGCCGGACTCGTGGCCGACCGACTCGCCGCCCCCGGTGCCCTTCTTCCGCCAGCCGACGTGCTTCGACTCGTCGGTCTCCAGCCACCGCTGGAGCTCGCCCGGCTTCATGTTCACCGCCTCGGCGAACTCCTGGTAGGTGTCCCGACCGCCGTCACTTCGGCTCACGGCGCAGCGCCTCCGGTCGGTGGGCGACCTCCCGGCCCGAGTGGTCGTTGCGGATCCGGTACTGCGGGTCCTCCGCTGAGGCGTTCACCGCGTGCCCGCGTACGTGGGTGCGGTCGACCAGCTTCTCCTTGACCACGCCGTGCCCCCGGCCGCTGTGGCTGGCCCAGGAGACGTGGTCGCCGTTGCGGAATTCCTCCTTCTCAGCCATGCCCTCCGGGTACCCGGGGCCGCCGGGCGGAAACGACGGCTACCCGGCGGCGGGCTTCTCCGCCACGAAGATGGCGGTGCCGGGGAAGAGCCGGCCGCGCAGCGGGCTCCACTGCCCCCAGATCCCCTCGTGCCCCGCCGGCCACTCCGGTTCCACCAGGTCCAGCAGCCGGAACCCGGCGCCGACCAGCTCCCGGATCCGGTCGCCGAGGGTGCGGTGCTGCTCGACGTAGGTGGCGACCCCGTGTTGGTCCTGCTCGACGTAGGGGGAGCGGTCGAAGTACGAGTGCACCGCGGTGAGCCCGCCCTCGCCCGGGCCGTCGAGGAAGATCCAGCGCATCGGGTGGGTGACGGAGAAGACCCAGCGGCCGCCGGGGCGCAGCACCCGGGCCACCTCGCGCATCACCGCCGCCGAGTCGTCCACGAACGGGATCGCGCCGAACGCGGTGCAGACGCTGTCGAACGCGGCGTCGGCGAAGGGTAGGGCGAGGGCGTCGGCCTGCACCAGCGGCACGCGTACGCCGGTGCGGACGGCGGCCTGCGCGGCGTGCCGCAGCATGCCGGCGGAGAGGTCCAGGGCGACCGGGCGGGCGCCCTGGGTGGCCAGCCAGCGGGCGGCGGCGGCCGCGCCGCAGCCGAGTTCGAGGATCCGGCGGCCGGCGACGTCGCCGAGCAGCCGGGCGTCGGCCTCGCGCAGTCCCTCCGGGCACCAGACGAAGTCCACGTCGCCCAGGAACGTGCCGTGTTCGGCCTGGTAGTCGTCGGCGTCGCCGTCCCACCAGCCGCGGTTGGCCCGGCGGATCTCGGTGGCGTCCACCCGGCGCCGGGTCACTCTGTCGTCGTCCACCCGCTCACGCTAGGGCCCCGTCCGGGTGAACCGTCGCCGGCCCACCCTTCTCCGCTGCGGCGGGTGGGACTGATGTGACGGACGAGACAGGTGTGGCCCCTTACCGCGCGAAATCTCCGCTTTCGCAACTGACGAGGTCGCGGAGACCTGGGAGGGCTTGCACGCTGTGGTAATGCAGCGGGTAGGCTAGACGATGCGCTCGCGGATCGTGTGCCTCGGCAGGGAGCAGGTGTGCGGTCACCGGAGCCACTAATGATCTTCTCATGGCGATCGTTCGGTGTGCCCGGCGACGGATCCGCTGGCGCGGACTGAGTCACCGCGACGCCCACGCCTGCTGTGACACCCATCCGACCGGAGCAACCGCCCACATGACGAGCAGCATCGAGGCCACCTCGAGCGCCAACAAGGTCACCGTCGACGACCTCGGCTCTGAGGAAGCTTTCCTCGCCGCGATCGACGAGACCATCAAGTACTTCAACGACGGCGACATTGTCGAAGGCACCGTCGTCAAGGTCGATCGGGACGAGGTCCTGCTCGACATCGGCTACAAGACCGAGGGCGTGATCCCCTCTCGGGAGCTGTCGATCAAGCACGACGTGGACCCGGCCGAGGTGGTTTCGGTCGGTGACCACATCGAGGCCCTCGTCCTCCAGAAGGAGGACAAGGAGGGTCGCCTGATCCTCTCCAAGAAGCGGGCGCAGTACGAGCGGGCCTGGGGCACGATCGAGAAGATCAAGGACGAGGACGGCGTCGTCCGCGGCTCGGTCATCGAGGTCGTCAAGGGCGGTCTCATCCTCGACATCGGCCTGCGCGGCTTCCTGCCCGCCTCGCTCGTGGAGATGCGGCGGGTGCGCGACCTGCAGCCGTACGTCGGCCGCGAGCTCGAGGCCAAGATCATCGAGCTGGACAAGAACCGCAACAACGTGGTCCTGTCCCGCCGGGCCTGGCTGGAGCAGACGCAGTCCGAGGTGCGCACCGAGTTCCTCAACAAGCTGCAGAAGGGCCAGGTCCGCAAGGGCGTCGTATCCTCGATCGTCAACTTCGGCGCGTTCGTCGACCTGGGCGGCGTGGACGGCCTGGTGCACGTCTCCGAGCTCTCCTGGAAGCACATCGACCACCCGTCCGAGGTCGTCGAGGTCGGCCAGGAGGTCGAGGTCGAGGTCCTGGACGTCGACCTGGACCGCGAGCGGGTCTCGCTGTCGCTGAAGGCGACCCAGGAGGACCCGTGGCGTCAGTTCGCCCGCACCCACGCGATCCAGCAGATCGTGCCGGGTAAGGTCACCAAGCTCGTGCCGTTCGGCGCCTTCGTCCGGGTGGACGACGGGATCGAGGGCCTGGTCCACATCTCCGAGCTGGCCGAGCGCCACGTGGAGATCCCGGAGCAGGTCGTCCAGGTCGGCTCCGAGGTCATGGTCAAGGTCATCGACATCGACCTGGAGCGGCGCCGGATCTCGCTGTCGCTCAAGCAGGCCAACGAGGGCTTCGTCGAGGGCGAGGAGCACTTCGACCCGACCCTCTACGGCATGGCCGCGACCTACGACGAGCAGGGCAACTACATCTACCCGGAGGGCTTCGACCCGGAGACGGGCGAGTGGCTCGAGGGTTACGACAAGCAGCGCGAGACCTGGGAGAACCAGTACGCCGAGGCGCGTCAGCGCTGGGAGGCCCACACCAAGCAGGTGCAGTCCTCCCGGGCCGCCGACGCCGAGGCCGCTGCCAACCCGGCTCCGGCCGTGTCCGGCACGACCACCACGACCACGGCGCCGAGCCGTCAGGCCGAGGAGCCGGCCGGCACCCTGGCCACCGACGAGGCGCTCGCCGCGCTGCGGGAGAAGCTCGCCGGCGGCAAGTGACCCTGCGGCAGGCTCGCTGACGACGACGGGCCCCGCCCCCACGATCCGGTTCCACCGGGTCGCCGGGGGCGGGGCCCGCGCCGTTTTCCGGGTCCCGTCGCACGCCCCCGGGGCGAATTTGGCCCCGGCAGGGTGATCGGGTTGACTGGTCCGATGCTGAAGGTGGGGCTGACCGGCGGTATCGGATCCGGCAAGAGCGCGGTGGCGAACCGGCTCGCCGGGCTCGGCGCGGTGATCATCGACTCGGACCGGATCGCCCGCGAGGTGGTCGCCCCGGGCACCGACGGGCTGGCCGAGATCGTCGCCGCCTTCTCCGAGCGGGTCCTCGACCCGCAGGGCGGGCTGGACCGGGCGGCGCTGGGCGCGCTGGTCTTCGGTGACGAGGCCGCCCGCCGCCGGCTGGAGGCGATCACCCATCCCCGGGTCCGGGCGCGCAGCGCCGAGCTGGCCGTCGCGGCGCCCCCCGACGCCGTCGTGGTGAACGACGTGCCGCTGCTGGTGGAGGTGGGGCTCGCGCCGACGTACCACCTGGTGGTCGTGGTGCAGACGGCGGTGAGCACCCGGCTGGAGCGGCTGGCGCGGGCCCGGGGCATGGACCGCGCGGAGGTCGAACGGCGGATCGCCGCGCAGGCCGACGACGCCCGGCGGCAGGCGGCGGCCGACGTGGTCCTCAGCAACGACGGCAGCCTCGACGACCTGGACGCGGCGGTGGACGCGCTCTGGCGCGACCGGCTGGTGCCCTACGAGCGCAACGTCCGCGAGCGGCGCGCGGTGCGACCGGAGCGGGTGGCCCTCCGCGAACCCGACCCGACCTGGCCCCAGCAGTACGCCCGGCTCGCCGCGCGGATCCGCCACGCGGTCGGGGCCGACCTGCGCGTGGACCACATCGGCTCCACCGCGGTGCCCGGGCTGGCCGCGAAGGACGTCATCGACATCCAGCTCGCCGTGCCGTCGCTGGCGGAGGCGGACGGGCCGCTCGCCGAGCGGCTGGCCGACGCGGGGTTCCCCCGGCTGCCCGGCGACTGGTGGGACAACCCGCGCCCGCCCGGCAGTGCCCACTGGGAGAAGCGGCTGCACGGCAGCGCCGACCCCGGCCGGCCGGTCCACCTGCACCTGCGCGTCGCCGGCTCACCCGGCTGGCGGTACGCGCTGATGATGCGCGACCACCTGCGCGCCGACCCGGCGCAGCGGGCCGCGTACCTGGGGGTCAAGCGGGAACTGGCGGCCACCGCCCCGGACAGCGCCACGTACGGGACGCTGAAGGACCCCTGGTTCGACGAGGAGCACCTGCGCGCCGAGGAGTGGGCCGCCCAGACCGGCTGGCGGCCCTGAGCCCGGTCAGCGGCGCTTCGGCGGGGCCTTGGCCGGTGCTGCGGCGCCCGGCAGCGCCGGCACCCGGCCGGGACTGAGGTCGAGCTGGGCCCAGAGGCCCCGCCCGGTCCGCAGCTCCAGCCGGCGCAGCAGGCCGTCCCGGTCCACCCAGTAGCGCAGCGCCGTCGGGCCGGTGCCCACCTCGATGACGTCCACGGTGCGGTCGGCCAACCGGTCGCCGCGCAGCCGGATCCCCGACCGGCCCGGCGCCGGCCCGGCGCCGGCCCGTAGCGCGGCGTCCAGCAGCCGGTCCAGCTCGTCGCCCGGGGGCCGCGCGGCCGACCAGGCGAGCCCGGCCGGCGGCGGCAGCGGCGGCGCGGCCGGCGGCTCCGCCGCCGGGCCGGGCACCGGGACCTCCGCGCGGGCCACCCGCCCGCCCCGCCACCGCAGCAGCGTCCTGGGCCCGGCCGCGTCGGCCTCCGCCACCGCCAGGTACGCGCCGGACTCCGCCCAGCTCAGCCAGCCGGCGCCGCGCAGGTTGGCGGTGGGGCCGAGCGGGGCGGTCAGGGTCAGCGTGGCGCCCCCGGCCGCGCGCAGCCGGGCGGGCAGCCGGGCCAGCCGGTCGGCCTCCCCGTCGGCGAGCGGGCGGGGCAGGCCGGGGCGGCCGCCCAGCGCGTCCACCGGCCGGAGCGTGGGCCGGTCGCTGCGTTCCAGCCGCACGGTGACCGGCCGGCCGTCCGGCAGCCGCCCCTCCAGCCGGTGCAGCCGGGCGTCCCGGTCGAGCCAGAGGCGGGGTTGCCGGGCGGGGTCGGCGCCCCGGCCGGACGGGTCCGCCGGCAGCGGGGCCCGGAGGATGGCGACCGGCATGCCGTCCGTGGTGTTCCCACCCAACCAGCGCGCCTCGGCCGACGGCGGGTCGGCCTGCGCCGCGCCGAGGCCGAGCAGCAGGTCACGTACGGCGGTCACGGCGCCGCCCGGCGACGGGTCGCGCAGCCGCCAGCGGTCGGCCGGCGGCACCAGCGGCGGGCCGGCAGTGGACGTCGCCGCCGGGTCGGGGCGCAGCACCACCGCCGACGCGGTGGCCTGGACCAGACCCCGCTCGGCGCCCGCACCCGGGCCGCCGACCTCCAGGTAGACCAGCGGCCGCGCCCAGTCGACCCAGCCGACCAGTTCCGTGCGGGCGCCGCCGGTACCGACCGAGGCGCGCACCCCCGCCCGGACGTCCCGCAGGTTGGTGACCCGCATCGCCGCGAGCCGCTCGGACTCCGCCGGGCTGAGCGGGCGCGCCGGGTCGGCCGGTTCGGGCGACCAGCTCAGCAGCCCGGCGACCAGCGCCGCCGCCGAGGCCACCGCGGTCACCCCGAGGGCGACCAGGAGCGCTCGGCGCCGGGTCGGCGGCTCCGGCGGGTCGCCCGTGCCGTCCAGCTCGGGCTCGGCCGGCGGCATCGAGTTGGTGCGCGCCGCCGGCCGGCTACGCCGGTGATGGCCCCGGCCGGGTCCGCGCGGCCCGGCGGCGGGCTCGGCACCGGGCACGGCACCACGGCGGACCCGTCCGACGCGGCCGCCGGTGGTCCCGCCTCCGGCCGGCACCGCCGACGGCTCGCCGCCGGGCCGTCCTCCCGTCGGCTCGCCGGGCACTCGGCCGGTGGCCGGGCCACCGGCTGCCGCGGCGGGCGTCGCCCCGGCGGGGCCGGCTGTCGGCGTGGCGGATGCCCGGCCGGTGGGCCGGCCGGGCGTCGGCTCGGCGGCCCGGCCGGGTGTCCGCTCGGCCGCGGGTTCGGTGGGCCGGCCGGGTGTCGGCTCGGCCGCGTGGTCGGCGGCCCGGCCGGTGGGCCGGCCGGGTGTCGGCTCGGTGGCGGGGGCGGCGCGGCCTCGGCCGGTGGCGGGGGGCTGCGGCCCGGCCGGGTCGGTCCCGGCGGCGTGGCGGTCGCCGCTGGTCGGGCTGTCCGGCGGGAGCGGAGCGGCGGGGCTGTCCGGCGGGACCGGCTCGGCGGGGCTGTCCGGCGGGGCGGGGTCAGCCGTGCCCGCCTCGGCGGGCGCGTCGGAGGTGGGGCGCGGAGCGGCGTCGCGGGACGGGGTGCGCCGGGAAGGGCGTCCGGGGGAGGTCTCCACGAGTGGAGAACGCGGCGGCCGGGGCTCGGGTGACGAGTAGGGGCGCTCGCGGCGGCCGGTCTGCGCCTCCAGCGCGACCACCTCGGGTGCGCACGCCGGTCGTCCCGGGTGCTGCGACCCCGGTGCCGGGGGCGGCCGGGCCCCGGAGGGGCGGCCACCGGCCCGGTCGGCCGCCGCGAGCGGCCTACGGTAGGAGCCTAGCCGGGTGAGATCGGCCACACAATGGGAATATCGAGGCCGATCACGGAGCGTCCGTGGTCGGCCGGGAAGTGTCGGACCTCGGGCGTACCGTTGACGGCATGGCGCTCGACATTCCCCGGCTCGACGGCCGCTTCCAGGTCGTCAGCGAGTTCCAGCCGGCTGGCGACCAGCCGGCTGCCATCGACGAGCTTGAGCGTCGCGTGCGGCGCGGCGACCGTAACACGGTGCTGCTCGGCGCGACCGGCACCGGCAAGAGCGCCACCACGGCGTGGCTGGTCGAGCGGCTGCAGCGGCCCACCCTGGTGCTCGCGCCCAACAAGACCCTCGCCGCCCAGCTCGCCAAGGAGTTCAGCGAGCTGCTCCCGCACAACGCGGTGGAATACTTCGTCTCCTACTACGACTACTACCAGCCCGAGGCGTACATCCCGCAGACCGACACCTACATCGAGAAGGACTCCTCGATCAACGAGGAGGTCGAGCGGCTGCGGCACTCGGCGACCATGTCGCTGCTCACCCGCCGCGACGTGATCGTGGTGGCGACGGTCTCCGCGATCTACGGCCTGGGCACCCCGGAGGAATACCTGGACCGCGCGGTCCGGGTCGCCGTCGGGCAGGAGCTCGACCGCGACCAGCTGCTCCGCCGCCTGGTCGACATCCAGTACACGCGCAACGACATGGCCTTCCAGCGCGGCACGTTCCGGGTCCGCGGCGACACGCTGGAGATCATCCCGGCGTACGAGGAGCTGGCCGTCCGGATCGAGCTGTTCGGCGACGAGATCGAGAAGCTCTACTACCTCAACCCGCTGACGGGCGACGTGGTCCGCGAGGTCAACCAGCTGATGATCTTCCCGGCCACGCACTACGCGGCCGGTCCGGAGCGGATGGAGCGGGCCATCCGCGACATCGAGACCGAGCTGGGCGAGCGGCTGGCCGAGCTGGAGCGGCAGGGCAAGCTGCTGGAGGCGCAGCGGCTGCGGATGCGCACCACCTACGACATCGAGATGATGCGCCAGGTCGGGTTCTGCTCCGGCATCGAGAACTACTCGATGCACATCGACGGCCGGCTGCCCGGCAGCCCGCCGCACTGCCTCCTCGACTACTTCCCCGACGACTTCCTCACCGTGGTCGACGAGTCGCACGTGACGATCCCGCAGATCGGCGGCATGTACGAGGGCGACGCGTCCCGGAAGCGGATGCTGATCGACCACGGCTTCCGGCTGCCCAGCGCCGCCGACAACCGGCCGCTGCGCTTCGACGAGTTCCTGGAGCGGGTCGGGCAGATGGTCTTCCTCTCCGCCACCCCCGGCCCGTGGGAGCAGGAGCAGGCCCAGGGCGAGTTCGTCGAGCAGGTGATCCGCCCCACCGGCCTGATCGACCCGGAGGTCGTCGTCAAGCCCACCAAGGGCCAGATCGACGACCTGATGCACGAGATCAAGCTGCGCACCGAGCGGGACGAGCGGGTGCTGGTCACCACGCTGACCAAGAAGATGGCCGAGGACCTCTCCGACTACCTCCTGGAGAACGGCATCCGGGTGCGCTACCTGCACTCCGAGGTCGACACGCTGCGCCGGGTGGAGCTGCTGCGCGAGCTGCGCAAGGGCGACTACGACGTGCTGGTCGGCATCAACCTGCTCCGCGAGGGTCTCGACCTGCCCGAGGTCTCCCTGGTGGCGATCCTCGACGCCGACAAGGAGGGCTTCCTGCGCAGCGGCCGGTCGCTGATCCAGACCATCGGTCGGGCCGCCCGTAACGTCTCCGGCCAGGTCCACATGTACGCCGACAAGATCACCCCGTCGATGGCGGACGCGATCGAGGAGACCAACCGGCGCCGGGCGAAGCAGATCGCGCACAACGAGGCGCACGGGATCAGCCCGGAGCCGCTGCGCAAGAAGATCCACGACATCCTCGACGACATCTATCGCGAGGCGGAGGACACCGAGAACAGCCGGGTCGGCGGGGCCGTCCGGCAGCTGTCCCGGGGCAAGGCGCCGGTCAAGGAGACCCGCAGTCGCGGTCGGGGCGGCGCGGCCACCCCGTCCCGGGAGGGGATGGCCCGGGCCGACCTGGCCAACCTCATCCAGGAGCTCAACGACCAGATGCTCGCCGCCGCGCGGGAGCTGCAGTTCGAGCTGGCCGCCCGGATCCGGGACGAGGTCGCCGACCTCAAGAAGGAACTGCGCGGGATGGACGCCGCCGGCGTGAAGTGACGGCTCGGGGAGCGGGGTGGACGGCGTGCTGACCGAGGCGGTCGTCGGCCTCCCCGATCCCCGGCTGCGCCCGTACGTGGACCGCTACCTCGGCTACCGGGAGTACGCGGCCCGTCCCCTGGTCCGCCGCGAGGTGGCCGGCGCCTTCGTGGTGCTGATCCTCGGCTGGGGAGCCCCGCTCGACGTCACCGACCCGCGGGCCGCCGGGCGGGGCGCGTACGGGGTGAACGCGTTCGTGGCCGGCCCGTTCGACGGGTACTGCGCGACGCGGACGGTGGGTGCGGGCGCCGGGGTGCAGGTGCTGCTGACGCCGCCGGCCGCCCGCCGGCTGCTCGGGCTGCCGCTGGGTGAGCTGGCCAACCGCGCCGTGCCGGTGGACCGGCTGGGCCGCTGGCTGGAGCGGCTCCGCGACGAGTTGGCCGGCCTGGCCGACTGGCCGGGGCGGTTCGCCCGGCTCGACGCCGCCCTCGCCGGCCGGCTGGCCCTCGCCGGGCCGGTCGACCGGCGCCTGCTGCGCGCCTGGCGGCTGCTCGACGGCAGCGGCGGCGGGGTCGGTGTCGCCGCGCTGGCCGACGAGACCGGCTGGAGCCGGCGGCACTTCGCGGTGGTGTTCCGGCGCGAGTTCGGTCTGCTCCCGAAGACCGTGGCGCGGCTGCTGCGCTTCCAGCGGGCGTACGCGACGCTGGGCCGGGAGCTGATCACGGCGCCGGCCGGCGGGGCGGGGCAGCTCGGGGCCGCCCGGGCGGGCTGGGCCGAGCTGGCGGCCCGCTGCGGGTACTACGACCAGTCGCACCTGATCCGGGAGTTCCGGGAGTTCGCCGGCGCCACCCCGGCGGCCATGGCCCAGGGGTCACATTCGTCCAATCCCCGCTGACGGCACCGGCGGCAGACTCGGGGCATGGGAAACCTCTACCCGGTCCTCCGGTACCCCGACGCCCACGCCGCCATCGACTTCCTCCGGTCCGCGTTCAGCCTGACCGTGCACGAGGTGCACGAGGGGCCGGACGGCGTGGTGCGGCACGCGCAGCTCGGCTACGGCGACGGCCTCGTCATCCTCGGCACCGGGCCCGCCCCCGCCTCCCGCCCGGCCGACGACGCCGCGTCTACGTGGTGGTGGACGACGTCGACCGGCACCACGAGCGGGCCCGGGCGGCCGGCGCGGAGATCGTCCGGCCGCCCTTTGACACCGACTACGGCTCCCGCGACTACGTGGCCCGGGACCTGTCCGGGCTGGTCTGGTCGTTCGGCACGTACCGGCCCTGACGCGGTGCCCGGCGCCCGTCGAGGCGCGATTCCCGCCTCGATCGCACTGAGCGAGCGAGGTATTGCCCTCCGTGACGGTCGTGCGTACTCTCCGTCGGTGGGAGGCGCGCATGCCGTTGTCAGCAAGTCCTGTGGTCCGCCGGGCGCGGCTCGGCGCGGAGCTGCGCCGGCTGCGCCACCGGGAGTCGCTCACCCTCGAGCAGGTCTGCGACCGGCTCGGCTGGGCGTCCACGTCCAAGCTGTCCCGCATCGAGCTGGGTCAGAGCCGGCCCGACCTGGCCGACGTGCTCGACCTGCTCGACGTCTACCAGGTGCCGCCCGGCCAGCGGGACGGGCTGATCGTCATCGCCCGCGACGCCGCCACGGGGCGCGGCTGGTCCAAGGCGCTGGGCGAGATGGGGGAGCGGCAGCGGGCGTACGCCGAGCTGGAGGCGGGCGCCGCCCGCATCGTCGAGTACCAAGCCGCCGTGGTGCCGGGGCTGCTCCAGACCCCGGAATACGCCCGGCTGCGGGTGGCCGCCGGGGCGCTGCTCTGCGACGGGGTGGACGTGGAGGCCGACGTGCGGGCCCGCGCGGTGCGTCAGGAACTGTTCGGGCGGCCGGATCCACCCCACTACACCGCCCTGCTCGACGAGCGGGTCTGCGACCCGGGCGGCACCCCGGCCGACGTCTGGCACGACCAGCTGCGGCACCTGGTCGCCCTCGCCGAGCGGCCGCAGGTCACCGTCCGGCTGCTGCCTCGCGACGCGGCTCCGCACGGCGGGGTCCACCCGCTGACGGCCTTCTCCTACTACGCGTACCCGGATCCGGCGGACCCGCGGACCGTGCTGGTGGAGACCCTCACCACCGATCTGCGGCTGGCCGGCCCGGCGGACATCGACCGGTATGAGCGGTTGATCGACTGGCTGCTGGCGGCGGCGCTGCCGGCGGACGCGTCGGCCGAACTGCTGGCCGGTCTCATCGGGCCGGCGGCCGTGCCCCGGCCGCGCGAGCCCCGGGACGCCCCGCTTCCCGCGGCGCACTGACCGCGGCCGGGTCAGGCCGCGCGCCATGAGACGCGCCGCCGCCGGGCCCGGCGCCCCCGATGACCGTCGGGACCGGCGACCGGCGCGTCGGGACCTACGCTATGTCCCCGGTACGACAGTTCAGGCGGGCACGTCCACGAAATGCTCGACCAGCGGCGGGCCGGCGAAGTGCGGGCCGATCAGCGCCCGCCACTGGGGGAAGCGCTCGCTCTGCCGGAAGTTGACGTCGTGCGCCTCCACCGAGTCCCACTCCACCAGCAGCACGAACCGGGACGGTGACTCCACGCCCCGGGTCATCCGCACCGAGCGGCACCCCTCCGTGCCGGCGAGGATCGGGCGCGCCTGCGCGTAGGCGGCGGCGAAGTCGTCCTCGTGTCCGGGCGTCACGTCGATCAGCGCGACCTCAAGAACCATGCCCCGAAGCCTCGCACGCGGGTCCCGGCCGCACGGTTCCGGGGGCTGTTCCGTCCCGCCGTCCGGCCTCTAGGGTGGGCGCGGGTAAACGGGGGAGGAACTCATGCTCGACTGGCTCACCGGCACGGCGTTCACCGTCGCGGGGACCGGCACCACCTGGGCCGAGCTGCTCGGCTTCGCCACCGGCGTGGTCAACGTCTGGCTGGTGGCGCGCCAGCACATCGCCAACTGGCCGATCGGCATCGCCAACGTGCTGCTGCTCATGCTGCTGTTCTGGACCGCCGGCCTGTACGCGGACGCCGGTCTCCAGATCGTCTACGTCGTCCTCGGCCTCTACGGGTGGTGGGCCTGGCGCTACGGCGGGGAGCGGCGCAGCCGGCTGACCGTGGCGCGTACCGGTCGGCGGGAGTGGTGGGCGCTCGGCGCGGCCGGCGTGCTGCTCACCGCCGGGCTGTGGGCGCTGCTGGACCGGGCCACCGACTCCACCGTGCCGCTCGCCGACGCGGTCACCACCGCGCTGTCCCTGCTGGCCACCTACGGCCAGACCCGCAAGCTGGTGGAGAGCTGGTGGCTCTGGATCGCCGCCGACCTGATCTACATCCCGCTCTACGCGTACAAGGGACTGTGGCTGACCGGCGGCCTCTACCTGATCTTCCTGGCGCTCTGCGTGCTCGGCCTGCGGGAGTGGCGGGCGGACCTGCGCCGACGGTCGGCGGCCACGCCGGTGCCGCCCGGCCCTGCCCCGGTGGCGGCGTGACCGGCGCGGCGGTGACGGCGGCCGGGCAGCCGGGCGGGCGTCGGCCGGAGTTCCGGCACGGGCTGGTGGTCGGGAAGTTCTATCCGCCGCACGCCGGGCACCACGCGCTGATCGAGGCCGCCGCGACCCGCTGCGCGGCGGTCACCGTGGTGGTCGCCCCGTCGCGCCGCGAGTCGATCCCGCTGGCCGATCGGGTGGACTGGCTGCGCGAGGCGCATGCGGCCACCCCGTGGGTCCGGGTCGTCGGCCGGTACGACGACCACCCGGTGGACTACGCCGACCCGGCGGTCTGGGACCTGCACTGCGGGGTGTTCCGGGACGCGCTCGGCGGGGAGCCGGTGGACGCCGTCTTCTCGTCGGAGGCGTACGGCGCGGAACTGGCCCGCCGCTTCGACGCGGTGCCGGTCTGCGTGGACCTGGACCGGCGGGCGGTCCCGGTCTCCGGCACGGCGGTGCGGGCCGACCCGGTGGCGCACTGGCACCGGCTGAGCCCGCCGGTGCGCGCCTGGCTGGTCCGCCGGGTCGTGGTGGTGGGGGCGGAGTCCACCGGCACCACCACGATGGCGGAGGCGCTCGCCGCCCACTACCGCACCGCCTACGTGCCGGAGTACGGCCGCGAGCTGACCGCGCGCAAGCTGGCCGAGCTGCGGCGCCGGCGGCCGGCGGCGACCGTCTTCGACGTCACCTGGGACCGGGCGGACTTCGCCGAGGTGGTGCGCGAGCAGCAGGCGGCCGAGGACGCGGCGGCCCGGGTGAGCGGCCCGTTGCTGTTCTGCGACACCGACGCGCGGGCCACCGCGGTCTGGGAGGAGCGCTATCTCGGCTCGTCCTCCGCGTCGGTGCGGGCGGCCGCCCGCCGGCCGGCGCTGTACCTGCTGACCGACCACGAGAGGGTGCCCTTCGCGGACGACGGGCTGCGGGACGGGGAGCACCTGCGGGCGTGGATGACCGGGCGGTTCCGTATGGAGCTGGCCGGTTGCGGGGTGCCGGTGGTGGAGCTGCGCGGCCCGCACGCGGCGCGGCTGGCGACCGCCGTGGCCGCCTGCGACGCCCTGCTGGCCGCCGGCTGGCAGTTCGCCGATCCGCTGTTGCCCGCCTGAGGCCGGTGCCCCACAACCGTTCACCTAGCCTCCTAGGACGTCGTAGGCAGGGTGAGCCCAGGCTTCGGGGAAAGTGATCCCGCCGTCAATACCGACCCCTGGAGATGCGCCGGGCGGGTCGGATGGTGAACAATGGCGGCCGAGGAGGGGAGTATTCCCCCGCGACGGAGTCGTCAGCACGGAAGAGCGCCGGCCCCCCGGTGGCACGACCCGGCCCCGTCGGTCAGCGGCCCAGCCCTGGGCCGGTGGCGGAAGAGACCTCCGACAGTCACCAGAGTCAGCGTCGACGCACCCCGGCCGCTCACCCGGCGTACGGTGTGCCCGACGCTGTGTGTCTGCCGGAGGATGAATTGAACGTGTCCGGACTGGCGTGGGCCGGGACCCTCGTCGCGCTGACGGCGATCCTGCTCATCGACCTGCTCATCATCGGTCGTCGCCCACACGAGCCGAGCGTCCGTGAGTCGAGCCTCTGGGTCGGCTTCTACGTCGGGCTGGCGCTGCTCTTCGGCGCCGGGCTCTGGCTCACCTCCGGGCCGAGCGCGGCGGGCCAGTTCTACACCGGGTGGCTCACCGAGTACAGCCTCTCGGTGGACAACCTCTTCGTCTTCGTGATCATCATGGCCCGCTTCGGGGTGCCCCGGAAATACCAGCAGAAGGTGCTGCTCATCGGCATCCTGCTGGCGCTGGTGATGCGGGGTGGCTTCATCGCCGCGGGCGCCGCGCTGATCTCCCAGTTCTCCTGGGTCTTCTACATCTTCGGCGCGTTCCTGATCTACACGGCGATCAACCTGGCCCGGCAGGGCGAGCCGGACGAGGACGAGTTCAGCGAGAACCTGCTCATCCGGTGGAGCCGCAAGGCGCTGCCGCTGTCCCGGGACTTCGACGGGGCGCGGATGACCACCCACGAGAACGGCCGCCGGCTGTTCACCCCGATGCTGATCGTGATGATCGCGATCGGCACCACCGACCTGATCTTCGCGCTCGACTCGATCCCGGCGATCTTCGGCATCACCCAGGAGCCCTACCTGGTCTTCACCGCGAACGTGTTCGCGCTGATGGGCCTCCGGCAGCTCTACTTCCTGCTCGGCGGGCTGCTGGACCGGCTGATCTACCTCAGCTACGGCCTGGCCGTGGTGCTCGGCTTCATCGGGGTGAAGCTGGTCCTGGAGGCGCTCGCCGACAACAATCTGCCGTTCGTCAACGGGGGCGAGCACGTCGCGTGGGCCCCGCACATCCCGATCTGGCTGTCCCTGGTCGTCATCCTGGGCACCCTGGCGGTCGCCACCGCGGCCAGCCTGTTCAAGTCGTCGCGCGACCGGCGCCGCGAGCTGGCCGACGCCCGGCGCTGACCGGACCAACCGGAAAAGGGGCGCTCCCGAGGTCGGGAGCGCCCCTTTCGGCGTACGGGGTCAGACGCGGCGCGCGCCGACCAGGGTGGCCTCGCGATCCGGGGGAAGCCGCTCCTCCAGCACCCGGCGCTTGACGTAGTCGGCGTGCAACATCCGCCGGACGTCGCCGTGCGGTTCGGTGCTGACGATGCCGACGTGGTGGATCGGGCGGCCGGGCCGGGCGAAGAAGTAGAGGTCGCCGGGGAGTTCCTCGCCCAGCGCCACCTCGCTGCCCACCTCGGCCTGGTCGGCGGCGTCCCGGGGCAGCGTCACCCCGTACCGGCGCCAGGCCGTGCGCACCAGGCCGGAGCAGTCGATGCCGTGGCTGGAGTGCCCGCCCCAGACGTAGACCAGGTCGTGCAGCCGCTCGGCCACGGCCAGCACCTCCTTGGCGTCCGGCCGCTCGGTGGGCAGCGGGACGAGGTCGCCCTCGGGCGCCCAGAGCGGGTCGGCCCGGCCCGGCACCCGCACCGGCCGCCAGCCGTCCACCGGCCGGCCCGCCGGCGCGAGGCGGGTGCTGAGGACCACGCCGGGCAGCGCCACCGGACCGTCCGGGGCGGTGCGCAGCGCGGTGAGCGTGGCGTCCACCACCAGTGGGGCGGCGGACTGGTCCGCCTCCGCCGGGGCGGTCAGCTGGGCGGCGGGCAGCCAGCCGGGGTAGCCCCGGGGGTCCAGCTCGGCGGCGGGCTGTTCGACGGCGACCACCTGCGCCCAGCCGTCCGGGCGCAGCTCGGTGACGAGCACCCGCTCACCGAGCAGCAGCTGGCTGAGCACGCATTCGCCGACCTGCTGGTCCCGGTCCATGCCGGCGACCCAGGCGGCGACGTCGGGCGTATCGGTCAGCGCGGGGCGGTCGATCGGTCGGACCGCCTCGGGTGCGGTCCAGAGGGTCGCGACCGGGACCCGGACGAGGGCCTCGTGGCCCGGTTGCAGCTCCACGTCCACCCCCAGCTCGCGCTTCTCCGGATCGACCCTATGAAAAAAACCAACGGCACTCAACTGCGGGTCTGAACCTTTGCTTCACCCAGGCTCGCGATGCCGAGTCCCGGCTCGTCCGGGAGCAGCACGTGCGCACCGTCGTACCGGATGCCGCCGGTGACCGGCGACCAGGCGAGCCACCAGGCCGCGTCGAGGTCCGAGACGGCGCTGGTGCCGTACGCGGCGACCAGGCTGGCCGCGGCGCCCACGCCCACCGGGCTCTCCATCATCGAGCCGACGATGGTGCCCATCCCGTGGGCGGCGGCCAGGTCGAGCAGCGCCCGGGCGGTGTGCAGGCCGCCGCTCTTGGCCAGCTTGACGTTCACCATGTCGGCGGCCCGGCGGCGGATCACCTCCACCAGGTCGCGCAGGTCGAAGACCGACTCGTCGGCGAGGATCGGCAGGTCGACCCGGTCGCTGACCCAGGCCAGCCCGTCCAGGTCCCGGCGGTGGACCGGCTGCTCGACCAGCTCGACGTCGAGCCCGGCGTCCTCGATGCCGCGGATCACCCGGACCGCCTCGCGCGGCGTCCAGCCCTGGTTGGCGTCGAGCCGGATGCGCACGTCCGGACCGACCGCGGCGCGGACCGCCCGGACCCGGTCCAGGTCGCCCCGGGCGTCCGTGCCGACCTTCAGCTTGAGCACGGTGAAGCCCTCCGCCCGGCGCTGCTTCGCCGCGGCGGCCAGGTCGACCGCGTCGCCGGCGGCCAGGGTGACGTCCGTCGGGACGCGCAGCGCGGTCCCGCCGAGCAGCCGCACCAGGGGTACGCCGAGCCGCCGCGCGGCCAGGTCGTGCAGGGCGACGTCCACCGCGGCCTTGGCGGACTCGTTGCCGGCCACCGCGCGGCGCACCTCGGCGCAGCGGGCCTGCAGGTCGTCGGCGTCCCGCCCGGTCAGCACGGGGGCGAGCAGGTCCCGGACGCACGCCTCGGCGCCGGCGGTCGACGCGCCGGTCACCTGCCACACCTGCGGGGCCTCGCCGAAACCGGACCGCCCGTCACGGTCCACCACCTCGACGACCAGGGTGTCCACCGTGGTGGTGCGGCGCAGCGCGGTGACGAACGGGGTGTGTAAGGGGGCGGAGAGCCGGTGGGTGCGTACCGCGGCGATGGTCATGTCCGGCACCCTATACGCAGGTGACCGGCGACAGGGGAGGGCCGATGGCGGGACGAGGCTGGGAGCTGGTGGGCGCGCCGAACGCCCGTGACCTGGGCGGGCTGCCCGCGGCGGACGGGCGGCGGGTACGCGCCGGCCGGCTGATCCGCACCGCCGCGCTGGGCCGGCTCACCGACGAGGACCTGCCGGTGCTGGCCGAGCTGGCGCCCGCCTGCGTGGTGGACCTGCGGCACGCCACCGAGCAGGACGTCGCCCCGCCGGACCGCCTGGTCGGCGGGCCCCGGGTGGTGCACCTGCCGGTGTACGACCCGGCCCACCCGGTGTTCACCTACGTCTCGGCGGTGCTGCTCGGCCACGACCTGGCCGCCTACGAGGAGCTGGCTCGGCAGGGCATGCCGGGGGCGATGTGCGCGATCTACCGGTGGTTCGTCACCGGGGAGTCGGCGCGGGCCGGTTTCGGGGCGGCGGTCCGGCTGGCCGCCGAGGCGGGGAACCTGCCGCTGCTGTTCCACTGCTCGGCCGGCAAGGACCGCACCGGCTGGCTGTCGGTCGTGCTGCTCACCGCGCTCGGCGTGGACGAGGCCGCGATCCGGGCCGACTACCTGCGGCACAACGAGCTGACCGAGAGCCTGCGCGAGGTGCTGCTCGCCGCGATGACCCGCCAGCGGCCGGACCTGGACCCGGCGGTGGCGCGCCCGCTGCTGGAGGTGCGGCCGGACTACCTGGACGCCGCCTACGACGAGGTGCGGCGGGTGCACGGGTCGTTCGGGGCGTACCTGCGCGACGGGTTGGGGGTGACGGAGGAGACGGTCGCCGCGCTGCGGGCGCGCCTGCTGGAGTGAGCCGCCGGCGGGCGGGTCAGCCGGCCAGGGTGTGCCGGGACGCCCAGACCCGGGCGGAGACCTCGGCGATCAGGCGGCAGGCGTCGTCGACCTCCTCGCCGGTCGGGCCGCCGTCGGCCAGGTCGGTGGTGGTGCAGACGACGATCGCGTACGGCGGGGCGTCGTCCGGGAAGACGACCCCGGCCCCGTGCCGGATGCCGCGTACCCAGCCGTTCTTGTGTGCGATCCGGGTGCCCTCGGGCAGGCCGGCGGCGAGGTCCTCGCGGTGCTCCTGGGCGAAGAGGACGTCCAGCATGGACGCGCAGCCGGCCGGGGAGGCGAGCGGCCCGGGTTCGCGGGCGCCGCGGGCCAGCCCGCCGAGCAGGGCGGCCAGGTCGGCGGCGGTGACCAGGTTGTCGATGCCGGCGTCCCGGGCGGCGAAGTCCTCGATGCCCCGGCCGGTGACGCTGTGCCGCGCCCCGGCGTGCGCCCAGGCCTCGGCCACGGCCGGCAGCCCGACCTGGCCGATGAGAACGTTGGTGGCCAGGTTGCTGGACCGGATGATCATCCGCTCGGCGAGCCAGCGCGGCGGCGCGGTGCCGCCGACCCGGGCCCAGACCGCGTCGTCGTTGTCGTAGTGCTGGGCGTTGGCGAACCGGGGCGCGCCGGGCAGCGCGGAGTCGAACGCGTTGCGCACCGGGATCGGCCGGTCCAGGTCGAGGCGGCCGGCCTCGGCGGCGCGGTGCAGCGCCACCAGCACGCCCACCTTCATGGTGCTCGCCGCGTAGTGGGTGGCGTCGGGCAGCCGGGTCCAGGTGGGCGGGGCGCCCAGCCGCCCCACGTACGCGGAGACGGTGCCGGGCACCTTGTCGAGGTGCGCGTCGAGATCCTCCCAGGTCATGCCGGTGACCGTAGCGGATCACCGGGCGGGGCTGCGGCCCGGCCGGTGGCCGGTCTAGCGTGCGCAGATGACGACCGCCGCGTACGACGCCATCGCCGACTGGTACGAGGACTACGTCACGAACAGCGCCGGCGACTACAGCCGCCGGGTGCGGGACGTGCTGGCCGGGTTGCTCGGCACCGGCCCGGGGCGCTGCCTCGACCTGTGCTGCGGCACCGGTGCGCACGCCGCCGAGCTGCGCCGGTTGGGTTGGGACCCGGTGGGCATCGACCTGTCGGCCGGGCAGCTGCGGCACGCCCGAGGCCGGCTGCCGGTGGCCCGGGCCGACGCGACCGCGCTGCCGTTGCCCGACGCGGCGGTGCCGGCCGCGGTCTGCGTGCTCGCCCACACCGACATGCCGGACTACCCGGCGACGATCGCCGAGGCGGCCCGGGTGCTGACGCCCGGCGGTCGGCTGGTGCACGTGGGCGTGCACCCCTGCTTCTGCGGGGCGTTCGCCGATCGGTCCGATCCGGAGCGGATCGTGATCGACGGCGGCTACGCCGAGCGGGCGCGCACCTTCCGGAGCTGGAACTCGACCGGGGTGCGGGCCCGGGTGGGCGCCTGGCACGTCCCCCTCGGCGAGCTGCTCACCGCGGTCGCCCGCGCCGGCCTGGTGCTGACCCGGATCGAGGAGTCGGGCTCCGGCCCCGTCCCCGACATCCTCGCCTTCCAGGCCACCAAACCCACCCCCTGACCCCGCGGGCGGGGGCGGGGGGCGGAGATGGGGGAGCCCGGGCCGCCGAGGGCGGTCCGGGCTCCGGTGCGGGCTGGGGAAGGCTCAGCCGGCGTGCTTGCGGCGGGCCGCCATCCGGCCGCGCTGGGTCTGGTCCAGCACCACCTTGCGGATCCGGACCGCGGCCGGGGTCACCTCGACGCACTCGTCCTCGCGGCAGAACTCGAGGGCCTGCTCCAGCGACAGCTTGCGCGGCGGGATCAGCTTCTCGGTCTCGTCCGCGGTCGACGACCGCATGTTGGTGAGCTTCTTCTCCTTGGTGATGTTGACGTCCATGTCGTCGGAGCGCGAGTTCTCGCCGACGATCATGCCCTCGTACACCTCGGTGCCCGGCTCGACGAAGAGCTGGCCGCGCTCCTGGAGGTTGGTCATCGCGAACGCGGTGACGGCGCCCGACCGGTCGGCCACCAGCGACCCGTTGTTGCGGGTCCGCAGCTCGCCGAACCACGGCTCGTACGACTCGAAGACGTGGTGCAGGATGCCGGTGCCGCGGGTCTCGGTGAGGAACTCGGTGCGGAAGCCGATCAGGCCGCGCGCCGGGACCAGCCACTCCATCCGGATCCAGCCGGTGCCGTGGTTGACCAGCTGCTCCATCCGGCCCTTGCGGGTGGCCAGGAGCTGGGTGATCGCGCCCAGGTACTCCTCCGGCGCGTCGATGGTCAGCCGCTCGACCGGCTCGCAGGTCTTCCCGTCGATCTCCTTGGTGACCACCTGCGGCTTGCCGACGGTCAGCTCGAACTGCTCGCGGCGCATCTGCTCGACCAGGATGGCCAGCGCCAGCTCACCGCGGCCCTGCACCTCCCAGGCGTCCGGACGCTCGGTGGGCAGCACCCGCAGCGACACGTTGCCGACCAGCTCCTTGTCGAGCCGGTCCTTGACCATGCGGGCGGTGACCTTGGCGCCCTTGACCCGGCCGACCAGCGGCGAGTTGTTCGTGCCGATGGTCATCGAGATGGCCGGCTCGTCGACGGTGATCAGCGGCAGCGGGACCGAGTTCTCCGCGTCGGCCAGGGTTTCCCCGATCATGATCTCGGGGATGCCGGCGACGGCGATGATGTCGCCCGGGCCGGCCGACTCGGCCGGCTTGCGCTCCAGGCCCTCGGTCATCAGCAGCTCGGAGATGCGCACCCGCTGGGTGCTGCCGTCGGTGCGGCACCAGGCCACGGTCTGGCCCTTGCTGATGGTGCCCTGCCGCACCCGGCACAGCGCGAGCCGGCCGAGGAACGGCGAGGCGTCGAGGTTGGTGACGTGCGCCTGCAGCGGCGCGTCCGCCTCGTACGCGGGCGCCGGGATGGTGTCCAGCAGGGTGCGGAACAGCGGCTCCAGGTTGTGGCTGTCGCTGGGCACCGCGCCGTCGGCCGGCTGGGTCAGCGAGGCGATGCCGTCGCGGGCGCAGGCGTAGACGATCGGGAAGTCGATCTGCTCCTCGTCGGCGTCCAGGTCGAGGAAGAGCTCGTAGGTGTCGTCCACGACCTCCTTGATCCGGGCGTCGGGGCGGTCCACCTTGTTGATCACCAGGATGATCGGCAGCCGGGCCTTGAGGGCCTTGCGGAGCACGAACCGGGTCTGCGGCAGCGGTCCCTCGCTGGCGTCGACCAGCAGCACCACCCCGTCGACCATCGTCAGGCCCCGCTCGACCTCGCCGCCGAAGTCGGCGTGGCCCGGGGTGTCGATGATGTTGATGGTGACCGGGTCGGAGCCGTCCGCCGGCAGGTAGTGCACGCCGGTGTTCTTGGCCAGGATGGTGATGCCCTTTTCCCGCTCGAGGTCCATCGAGTCCATGACCCGCTCGGTGACCTCACCGCGGGCGCCGTAGGCGCCGGCCTGCCGCAACATGGCGTCGACCAGGGTCGTCTTGCCGTGGTCGACGTGGGCGATGATGGCGACGTTGCGGAGGTCGGTGCGAAGCTGCATACCCTCCATACTCCTGTCTGCGGTTGCCGGGGAAGGCCTCGGGGTGACCCCGAATTCGCCCGGATCTCTGCCGAAACTGCTGTCCCGACCGTTCTGTCGGTTGGCATGCTGACCCCGTGCATGGGGGACCGGATGCCTGACCTGCTGACGTGGCTGCAGGGCCAACCGTCCCTGCTGATCTACCTGGTCGCCGCGATGATCGTCGCGGGCGAGACCGCGGTGATCTTCGGACTGCTGGTGCCGGGTGAGGCGACCCTGCTGCTGGTCGGCTTCTTAGCCTACGCGGGGACCCTGCGGATTATTCCGGCGCTGCTGGCCATGACGGCGGCCGCCGTGATCGGAGACACACTCGCCTTCCGGGCCGGCCGCCGGTACGGGCCGCGGCTGCGCGCCTCCGGGCTCGGCGCCCGGATCGGCGCCGAGCGGTGGCGACGGGCCGACTCGCTGCTCGACCGGCTCGGCGGCCGGGGCGTGCTGGCCGCCCGCTGGGTGGCCTTCGCCCGGACGCTGGCGCCCCGGCTGGCCGGGGCGGCCGGGCTGCCGTACCGGCGGTTCGCGCCGTGGAACCTGGCCGGGGTGGTCAGCTGGGTCGGCGCCTCCGTGCTGGTCGGGTACGTCGCCGGCGAGTCGTACGAGCGGGTCTCCCGGCTGCTCGGCCGGGCCACCGGCGCGGTGCTGGTGCTGCTGCTCTGCCTGACCGGCGTGGTGCTGGCCGGCCGCTGGCTCGGCCGCAACCCCGACCCGGCGCGGGCGCTGGCCGCCCGGGCGGCCGCCCTGCCCCCGCTGCGCTGGCTGCGCGCCCGGTACGGGGTGCTGCTCTTCCTGGTCGCCATGCGGTTCGGGCCGGCCTGGACGCTGCTGTTCAGTCTCGCCGCCGGCCTGCTGCTGCTGTTCACCGCCGGGCTGGCCGTCGCCGCGGTGCTGGAGGCGGTGGTCCGGCACAGCGGGCTCGGGGTGCTCGACGGCCTGGTCGCCGACTGGTTCGCCGCCCGGCGTACCCCCGGGGTGGCCGACGCGGCGCTGGCCGTGGTCTCGGTGCTGCGCGGGTCTTTCCTGATCGCCGCGGTGGCCGTCGTCGCGGCGGTGCTGGCCTGGCGGCACCGGCCCTGGCGGGCCGACCCGCTCAGCGTGGTCGGCACGGCCGGGGCGTTCGTGCCGCTGGTCGTGCTGGCCGTGGTCGCCGACCTGACCGGGCCGGGTGGCCCGGCGGTGTCCACGGAGCTGTTGCCCACCCAGAACGCGGTGGTGACGGCGAGCTTCGGCACGTTGGCCTGGCTGCTGTCCCGGGGTGCGCGCTGGCCGGTGGCGGTGACGGTGTGGACGGGTGCCCTGGCGGGCGTGGTCGCCGTCGGCGGCGCCCGGCTCTACCTGGGGTGGAGCACGGCCAGCGGCACCGCCACCTCCGTCCTGCTCGGGGCGGCCTGGGTCACGGTGTTCGTGGTCGCCTGGGCCACCCGGGACCGGGCGGCGGGCGGGGCGGCCGAATCGTCCACAGGGGAAGCGGGGCCGGCCGGCCGGCGCCGCCCGCTGCGGCCGCGCCGGTTCCGGACCGCCTCCCGGGTTCCCCGGGAACCCGTTGATCCCTGCTAGGGTGCGCCCGGACGACCACGGGGGAGGTCCGATGCAGCGAAGGGTTGGCCGGTGGGCCACGGCGGCGGTCGCCGGGCTGGTGCTGGCGGGGGTCGTCGCGGGCTGCGGCGGCGCGGAGCGGCCGGCCCGCGAGGTGGCGGTCGAGCTGCCGACGGAGGTGCCGGCCCAGGCGCCGGCCGACGAGCCGAGCGAGGAGCCGCCGGCGGTCGAGGCGATGGGTGTCGCGCCCAGCGCCACGCCCAGCCCGAGCGCCAGGCCGACGACGAAGCCGAAGCCGAAGCCGCGCCGGACGTCCGCCGGCCCGCTGGCCACGCCGAAGCCGCCGACCGAGACCCGGGTGCCGCCGCCCCCGCCGAAGCCCGCGCCGAGCGGTTGTCAGCCCAGCTACCGGGGCACCCAGGCCACCCGCAGCGAGGTGAAGTCGGCGCTGTCCGACGCGGCCGCGAAGACCTACTGGCCGACCTCGGCGCCGGACATCAAAATTCCGCTGAACCTGGTCAAGGCCACCGCCTGGCAGGAGAGCGGCTGGCAGTCCAACATCGTGGCCTGCGACGGCGGCATCGGGCTGATGCAGGTCATGCCGGCCACCGCCGACTGGATGAACCAGCGCTTCGGCGAGTCGTACGACATCGACGACTACCGGGACAACGCCTATCTGGGCGCCAACTACCTGGCCTGGCTCACCAAGTACATCGGTGACATGTACTTCGAGGCGGACTACCGGCTGGACGCCTCGCTGTGCACCAGCGAGCTGAACTCGTGCCTGCTCAATGCGGTGATCGCGGCCTACAACTACGGCCACAACGCGGTGGCCCAGGAGGGTGAGCCGCTGGCCATCCCCAACCCGCAGTACGTGCGCAACGTGCGGGCGCTGATGACCGAGTGCGTCTGCCTGGATTACTGAGCTGACGGACGTCGAAGCGGGCGGCGGAGACCGTCACTCCCGAACGTTCCGTGGACTGATCGTGGACCGGCTGGTGACCCGGGTCGCCCGCGCGGCGCTGCGGCTGCCCGCCGCGCGTACCCGGCGGGTCGCGGTGACCCGGGGCATCCCCGTGCGGGTGCGTGACGGCGTCGCCCTCCGTACCGACCACTACGCCCCGGACCTGCCGGACGCGCCCACCGTGCTCGTCCGGACGCCGTACGGGCGGGGCGGCCCGATGCGGCTGCTCGGGCGGCTCACCGCCGAACGCGGCTTCCACGTGGTGATCCAGTCCTGCCGGGGCACGTACGGCTCCGGCGGTGAGTTCGCCCCGCTGGTGCACGAGCGCGACGACGGCCTGGACACCCTGGACTGGTTGCGCCGGCAGCGCTGGTGGACCGGGGCGTTCGGCATGTTCGGCGCCAGCTACCAGGGCTTCGTGCAGTGGGCGCTCGCCGCCGAGGCGGCCGACGAGCTGCGCGCGATGGTCGCGGTGGTCACCGCCTCGGCGACCCGGGACTCCACCTACGCCGGCGAGTCGTTCGCTCTGGACACCGTGCTGACCTGGGCCGAGCTGCTGCAGGCGCAGACCGTGCCGTGGCTGGCCCGGCAGTGGGAGCTGAAACGGGGCCAGCCCCGGTTGATCCGGGCGCTGGCGCACCTGCCGCTGGTCGAGGCGGACCGGGTGGCCACCGGGGTGACCGTGCCGTTCTTCCAGGAGTGGCTGCGCCATCACACGCCCGACGCCGACTACTGGCGGCCCCGGGTCTTCGGCGACCGGATCACCGAGGTGCGCGCCCCGGTGGCGATGGTCAGCGGCTGGCAGGACATCTTCCTCCCCGCCCAACTCGACGACTACGCCCGGCTGCGCGCCGTCGGCGCCGGGCCGCGGCTGATCGTCGGCCCGTGGACCCACGGCAGCCCGGGGCTCTTCGTGGCCGCCCTCCGGGAGGGCCTCGACTGGCTCGACGAGCACCTGGCCGGCCGTCCTGCCCCGCGCCGCGCTCCGGTCCGCGTGCACGTCGGCGGCGCCGGGGGCGGCTGGCGGGACCTGCCCGACTGGCCGCCGCCGGCCGTGCCGACCCGCTGGCACCTGCACGCCGGGGGGTCCCTCGCGTGCGCCCCGCCGACCGCCTCCCCGCCCGACCGGATCTGGTACGACCCGGCCGACCCGACCCCGTCGCTCGGCGGCCCGCTGCTGGTCGCCCAGCGGGCCGGCGCGGTGGACAACCGGCCGGTGGAGGCCCGACCGGACGTGCTGACCTGGACCAGCGGGCCGTTGGACGGGCCGGTCGAGGTGGTCGGCCCGGTGCACGCCGAGATTCACGTCCGCAGCGAGCTGTCCTACCTGGACGTCTTCGTCCGGCTCTGCGACGTGGACCGCCGGGGCCGGTCGTGGAACGTCTGCGACGGTCTGGTCCGGGTGGCCCCCGGCCGCTTTCCCACCGACCCCTCCGGAGTGGTCACCGTCCCGGTCACCCTCTGGCCGGCGGCCCACAGTTTCGCATCCGGGCACCGGTTGCGCGTGCAGGTCTCCGGCGGCGCCCACCCGCGCTACGCGCGGAACCCGGGCACGGGCGAGCCGCTCGGCACGGCCGTCACTCTGCGTGCGGGGTGGCGGGAGATCCTGCATGATCCCGGGCACCCGTCGGCCATCGTGCTGCCGATCTCCCCGGCACCGTCCACCGCGACCCCCTAGGCTCGGGCGGGGGCGAATCGGCAACAGGCATTGCGCAATAGCTCTTGCATATGTCAGGGTCTCTGCATGGAGAACCCCGGCGTCCGGCAGGTCACGGACTCACGCGTCCTCGCGGCACTCGCCCACCCGCTGCGCCGTCGACTGATGGACGTGCTCAAGGTGCACGGGTCGTCGACCGTCGGCCAACTCGCCGAGCGGACCGAACAGGCGCCGGCGAACGTCAGTCACCACCTCAAGGTGCTCGCCGCCGCCGACCTGGTCGCGGAGGCGCCGGAGCTGGCCCGGGATCGCCGGGAGCGGTGGTGGCGGCTGCGCGACCGGGCGGTGCGCTGGTCCAGCGCCGACTTCGACGCCGACCCCGCCGCCCGGGCCGTGGCCGACGCCGCCAACTCGCTGAACCTGGACCGGCACGTCGCCCTGGTCCGGGCCTGGAACGCCGCCCCCGAGGCGGACCACGCGGCCTGGGGCGAGGGGCCGTTCAGCACCGACCGATGGCTGCACCTCACCCCCGAGGAGCTGGCCCAGCTCGGGCGCGAGGTGACCGAACTGTTCGCCCGCTGGGCCGACCGACCGGCCCCGGACGACGGACGGTCCCGCGAACCCGTCTTCCTGTTCGCCCACGGCGTGCCGGCCCAGCCGTGACCGCCGCGACCCGTAAGCCGGTCCGGGAGCCCGCGCCCCGGCGACCCGGCGGCCTGCTCCGGCACCGCGACTTCCGGCTGCTCTGGGCGGGGCAGGCGGTCAGCGCCGTCGGCAGCAACGTGACCGCCGTGGCCCTGCCCCTGGTCGCGGTCGCCGTGCTGGACGCGACCACCTTCCAGGTCGCGGTGCTCACCGCCGCCGCCTGGCTGCCGTGGCTGCTGGCCGGCCTGCCCGCCGGTGCCTGGGTGGACCGGGTCCGCCGCCGCCCGGTCATGATCGCCTGTGACCTGGCCTCGGCGGCGCTCTTCCTGAGCGTCCCGGCGGCCGCCCTGCTCGACCTGCTCACCGTCGGCCAGCTCCTGGTCGTGGCGCTGGGCGCCGGCCTGGCCCGGGTCTTCTTCGAGACCGCCGACCAGGTCTACCTGCCCACCCTGCTCCGGCCCGAGGAGGTGCCGGAGGGGAACGCGAAGCTGCACGCCACGCAGACCGCCAGCTACCTCGTCGGACCCGGGCTGGCCGGCCTGATCGCTCAGCTCGCCGGCGCGGTGACCGCGGTGCTGCTCGACGCGGTGAGCTTCCTGGTCTCCGCCCTGTGCCTGCGGAGCATCCGGGCGGTCGAGCCCCGACCGGAACGCCCCGACGGGCCGTCCTCCCTGGGGCGCGAGGTGGCCGACGGGCTGCGGTTCGTCGTCCGCGACCCGCACCTGCGGGTGATGACGCTGTTCGGCGCGGCCAGCAACATCGGGCTCACCGGCTACCAGGCCGTGCTGGTCGTCTTCCTGGTCCGCTCCGCCGGGCTGCCCCCGAGGCTGGTCGGCCTGCTGATCGGACTGGCCAGTGTGGGCGGGATCGTGGGCGCGAGCCTCGCCACCCCGCTCGCCCGCCGGCTCGGCTCCGCCCGCGCGATGCTGCTCGCCGCCGCGCTGGCCGGGCCGCCGGCGCTGCTCATCCCGCTGGCCGGCCCCGGCGCCCGGGTGGTCTGGCTCGTCCTCGGCGGCGCGCTGGTCAGCCTGGGCGTCGCCGTGGGCAACGTGGTCAAGGGCAGCTTCCGGCAGACGTACACCCCGCACCGGCTGCTCGGTCGGGTGACCGTCAGCATGCAGCTGCTGAACTACGGGACGATCCCGCTGGCAGCGGTGTTCGCCGGGGCGGTCGGCGCAGCGTGGGGCCCGGCCGGGGCGATCCGGCTGATGACCGCCTGGCTGGCGCTGACCCCGCTGCTCCTGCTCCTCGGCCCGCTCCGGCGCCGCCGTGACCTGCCGGCAAGGGCGGGCTGAGAATGCGCTGCGGCGACGGTCGGCCCCCGACCGCCGCCGCCGGCACGGGTACTACATCGGGCGGACGTTGTCCGCCTGCGGACCCTTCTGCCCCTGGGTCACCTCGAACTCGACCTTCTGGCCCTCCTGCAGCTCCCGGTAGCCGCCCGACTGGATGGCCGAGTAGTGGACGAACACGTCCGGACCCCCGCCGTCCTGCTCGATGAAGCCGAAGCCCTTTTCCGAGTTGAACCACTTGACCGTGCCGGTTGCCATGCGTCTCTCCCTGTTCAAAGCGGGTGAGCACCGGCCGCCGCGGCCGATGATCGCCCTGTACCTTCACGACAGTAACCGCCCGAGGCGGAATCTGCTGGCGGAAGCGCCGAGCATGCCCCAGCGAAAACGCCCCGAGCGGGAAAATCCCCCCGGGACGGACCGCCGCGCGGCATGCTTGCCCCGGTGAGGGCACAGACGGCGCTGGCCAACCTGGAGCGGGAGATCGCCGCCCCCGGCGCCGGCCTGGACCGGCTCCGGCTGGTCGCCCCGCCGTTCGTGCCGGAGGTACGGCTGCACCTCGCCGAGGACGCGATCCTCTGGTGGGCCCGGATGGAGGCGGCGGCCGGCCGGTCCCTGCCGCCGCCGTACTGGGCGTCGGTCTGGGCCGGCGGGCAGGCGCTCGCCCGTTACCTGCTCGACCACCCCGAGCTGGCCGCCGGACGGCGGGTGCTCGACCTGGCCACCGGGTCCGGGCTGGTGGCCATCGCCGCCGCGCTGGCCGGCGCCGCCCGGGTGGCGGCCAACGACGTCGACCCGTACGCGGTCGCCGCCGTCACGGTCAACGCGCGGGCCAACCGGGTGGTCGTGGCGGCGACCGGCGACGACCTGCTGGACGACACGGTGAGCGTCGACCTGCTGCTGGCCGGGGACGTGCTCTACGACGCCGCGCTGGCCGAGCGGGTGCTGCCGTTCCTGCGCCGAGCCGCCGCGCGGGGCGCCGAGGTGCTGGTCGGCGACCCGGACCGGGGGCACCTGCCACCCGACCGGCTGGAGGTGGTGGCCAGCTACCCGGTGCCCACCACCGAGCCCTCGGTGGACTCGCCCGTGCGTCGGGTGCAGGTGCTGCGACCGTGCTGAGTGGACGCCGGTTCGGGGTCGACCCCGAGGGCGGATTCAGGGTCGGGTGGGGGACCGGGCCGGATGTGCCGGGGCGGCGACGGCCATAGCGTACGACCCGTGACGGAGATGCTGGCCCAGGTCGGAGACCTGCCCATCGAATGGCTCATGGCGGCGCTCGGCCTGGTCATGCTCGCCGACGCCGTACCCCTGGTCGGGGTGCTGGTGCCCGGCGACGCCGCGGTCCTCGCGGCGGTCGGCACGGGCCGGCCCGCGGCCGGGGCCGCCACCGTGGCGGCGGTGGTGGCCGGCTGCCTGGCCGGCTGGTCGCTGAGCTTCCTGGCCGGGCGGCGCTGGGGGGCGTCGCTGCGGGGCAGCCGGCTCGGCGGCTGGATCGGCGAGTCGCGGTGGGCGGCGGCGGAGGCGGTGCTGCGTCGCGGCGGCGGGCGGATGGTGCTGGTCGCGCCCTTCCTGCCGGTGCTCAACGCCCTGCTGCCGCTGGCCGCGGGCGGGCTGCGGATGTCGTACCCGAGGTTCCTGGCCGCGGCGGCCCCCGGCGCGGCCCTCTGGGCCGGCCTCTACGTGGCCCTCGGCACCGCGGCCCGGGCGGTGTCGGCGCTGTTGCCCGGCGCGCCCAGCCCGGCGCTGGTCACCATGCTGGTCGGGCTGCTGATCGCCGGGGCGTTGCTGTTCGGCGCGCGGCGCCCGCTGCGCGCGTTGACCGGGGTGGGAGCGGCGGCCTGACCGCCGTGGGGGAACGGGGGCGCCGGCGCGGGTCCGCAGCCCCGCGCCGGCGGGCGGCTCACCAGCCGCGGGCCCGCCACTGCGGCAGCGCGGGGCGCTCGGCGCCGAGCGTGCTGTCCTTGCCGTGGCCCGGGTAGAACCAGGTCTCGTCGGGCAGTTGGTCGAAGATCTTCTGCTCGACGTCGTCGATGAGCTGCCCGAATCGCTCCGGGTCCTGCTCGGTGTTGCCCACCCCGCCGGGGAAGAGCGAGTCGCCGGTGAACAGGTGCGGGACGCCCGACGGGTCGCGGTAGAGCAGGGCGACCGAGCCCGGCGTGTGCCCCCGGAGGTGGATCACCTCCAGGGCGCAGTCCCCGACCGGGACGGTGTCGCCCTCGCGCAGCGGCTCGGCGTCGATCGGCAGCCCCTCGGCGTCCTCGGCGCCCACCAGCGGGCGGGCGCCGGTCTTGGCGACCACCTCCTCCAGCGCCACCCAGTGGTCCATGTGCTGGTGGGTGGTGACCACCGCGGCCAGCCCGCCCTCGCCGACCAGCTCGAGCAGTCGGGGCGCCTCGTTCGCGGCGTCGATCAGCACCTGCTCGCCGCTGTCCCGGCAGCGCAGCAGGTAGGCGTTGTTGTCCATCGGCCCCACCGACACCTTGGTGATGGTGAGCCGGTCGAGGTCGCGGACGGCCGGCTCGCCGCCGGGCGTGACGTCTCCGGTGTAGGTCATGACGACTTCTATATCCATTCCGGTGGGGTCGGCAGGGGACCGTCGGGCGTGACGGTGAGCACCTCGCCCGCGCTGCGGCCGATCAGCCAGGCGGCGAGTTCCGGCGCGGGGCCGGCGATCCGGGGCGCTCCGTCGGGCTCGCCGATGCCCAGCTCGTGGCAGCCGCTGCCGGCGAAGCGCAGCAGCATCGCCGGCGCGGCGGGGCGGTCGGCCAGATCGGCGGCGGCCTCGTGCAGCAGCCGGTGGCTGAACGCCTCCGGCCAGTCCGCCGGCCGGTAGCCGGCCGCCAGGTCCACGTGGTGCACCTCGACCTCCCGCAGCCGGCCCCACACCAGCAGGGCAGCCACCCGGGGGCCGCGCGGCGTCTGCACCGTCGCGGTCCACGCCTCGACCGGCATGGCGGCGACGGCCGCGGCGAACCGGCCCGCGGACCGACGCAGGTCGTCCAGGTGGGCCGCCGGCGGCCGGGCGGCGCCGGCCTCGATGTCGGCGGCCCGGGCCGCCGGGCTGGCGTACATCGGGACGGGGTCGCCGGTGCGGGCGGCGGTGAGCAGGTTGACGAAGCCGTCGGCGTTGCGGGCCAGGTGGGTCAGCACGTGCCCGCGGGTCCAGCCCGGCAGCAGGGACGCGGCGGCGACGTCCGCGGCGTCGAAGGCGGCCGCGGTACGCAGCAGCCGTTCCGTCGCGTCGTCCAGTTCGCCGGTCAGCAACAGCGGATCGCTGGTCACGCACCGACCCTAGCGGTACCGCGTCGCCACGTCGCCGGGGAAATCGCTTTCGGTTTGTCGGCGTGCCCCCTACCGTCGGCCCGACGGCTTCGGGTAGCGGCGTCAGACGCGCCGGGCTGAAGTCGTCGTATACGCGGCACCGGGAGTCGGAGGGAGGTGGTGAGCATGCCGGTCGTAGCACGCGTGTTCCGCCATGAACCCCCTCGACACCGATGAGGACACCATGACACTCGATCTGACCGCCCTCGGCTGGGACGCCGACTGGGCGACCCACGTACGACGGCGCACCGACCACCGACCGGGCCGGGTGGCCCGCGTCGACCGCGGGATCTGCACCGTGCTCTGTCCGGAGGGGCCGGTGCGGGCCAGCCTGGGCGGGGCCGTGCTGGCCGCGGCCGCCCGCGACCTGACCGCGCTGCCCTGCGCCGGTGACTGGGTGCTGCTCGCCACCTGGCCGGACGGGCCGGTGACCGTGGAGACGGTGCTGCCCCGGCGCACCGCGCTGGTCCGCCGCACCGCCGGCAAGGACGCCAGCGGGCAGGTGCTCGCCGCCAACCTCGACGCCGCCGCGGTGGTCGAACCGGTGCACCCGGAGCCCGACGCCGCGCGGATCGAACGACTGCTCTCCCTGGCGCACGAGTCCGGCGCCGAGCCGCTGGTCGTGCTCACCAAGGCGGACCTGGCCGCCGACCCGGCGGCGGTCGCCCGGCAACTCGCCGCCCTCGCCCCCGGGGTGCCGGTGCTGCCGGTCAGCGCCGAGCGCGGCGTCGGGCTGGAACCGCTGCGCCGGTACGTCGCGCCGGGGCGCACCCTCGGGCTGCTCGGGCCCTCCGGCGCCGGCAAGTCGAGCCTGGTCAACGCGCTGGCCGGGGCGGAGGTGATGCGTACCCAGGCGATCCGGCGGGTGGACGGCAAGGGCCGGCACACCACCACCTGGCGGGCGCTGGTGCCGGTGCCGGACGGGGGCGCGGTGCTGGACACCCCCGGCGTCCGGGCGGTCGGCCTGCTGGACGGCACGGTAGGCCTGGACCGGGCCTTCACGGACATCGCCGAGCTGGCCACCGGCTGCCGGTATGCCGACTGCGCGCACGAGGCCGAGCCGGCCTGCGCGGTGCGGGCGGCGCTGGACAGCGGGGAGCTGCCGGTCCGGCGCTGGGAGAGCTGGCGCCGGCTGCAGCGGGAGGTGGCGTACGAGAGCCGCCGCCGGGAGGCCCGGGTGGCCGCCGAGCGGCGGGGGAGCTGGCGGGGTGGCCGGCGGCGGACGGCGCGTCCGACGCCGCCGCCCGGCCCCGGTGGATTCTGACCACGGCGATCCGGTCGGGCGGGCTGCGTTGCGTCCCGCCCGACCGCGCTGAGCTGGGGGAATGTGCGCGCGGCGAAAGTTGTCGTACCTCGGGGCTAGAGTTGCCCAGGCGTCTTTTCTGCGCCTCGACAACCCTCGAAACCGCTCAGACCACGTGCTGAGCGGACAGATCCGCCTCACATTCTTTCTCCGGGAGCACACGCACCGTGGCCGACCGACTGATCATCCGTGGCGCGCGCGAGCACAACCTGCGTGACGTCAGTCTCGACCTGCCCCGGGACGCCCTGATCGTCTTCACCGGGCTCTCCGGGTCGGGCAAGTCGAGCCTGGCGTTCGACACCATCTTCGCCGAGGGCCAGCGGCGCTACGTCGAGTCGCTGTCGTCGTACGCCCGCCAGTTCCTCGGCCAGATGGACAAGCCCGACGTCGACTTCATCGAGGGCCTCAGCCCCGCGGTCTCCATCGACCAGAAGTCCACCTCGCGCAACCCGCGCTCCACCGTCGGCACCATCACCGAGGTCTACGACTACCTCCGCCTGCTCTTCGCCCGGATCGGCGAGCCGCACTGCCCGATCTGCGGCGAGCGGATCTCCAGGCAGAGCCCGCAGCAGATCGTCGACCGGGTGCTCGCCATGGCCGAGGGCACCCGGTTCATGGTGCTCGCCCCGGTGGTGCGCGGTCGCAAGGGCGAATACGTCGACCTCTTCGCCGAGCTCCAGGCGAAGGGCTACGCCCGGGCCCGGGTCGACGGCGTGGTGCACCCGCTGACCGAGCCGCCGAAGCTCAAGAAGCAGGAGAAGCACACAATCGAGGTGGTCATCGACCGGCTCAGCGTCAAGCCCAGCGCCAAGCAGCGGCTGACCGACTCGGTCGAGGCGGCCCTCGGCCTCTCCAGCGGCATCGTCCTGCTCGACTTCGTCGACCTGCCGGAGGACGACCCGGACCGGGAGCGCCGCTACTCCGAGCACCTGGCCTGCCCCAACGACCACCCCCTCGCCATCGAGGACCTGGAGCCCCGGGTCTTCTCCTTCAACGCCCCCTACGGCGCCTGCCCGGAGTGCACCGGCCTGGGCACCAAGAAGGAGGTCGACCCGGAGCTGGTCATCCCGGATCCGGAGCGCACCCTGCGCGAGGGCGCCATCCAGCCCTGGGCGACCGGGCACAACCTGGAATACTTCCTGCGCCTGCTGGAGGCGCTCGGCGAGGCCGAGCACTTCGACGTCGACACCCCGTGGCGCAAGCTGCCGTCCCGGGCGCAGAAGACGATCCTGCACGGCTCCGACGACCAGGTGCACGTCCGCTACCGCAACAAGTACGGCCGCGAGCGCTCCTACTACACCGGCTTCGAGGGCGTGGTGCAGTGGATCGAGCGCCGCCACTCGGACACCGAGTCGGAATGGTCGCGGGACAAGTACGAGGGCTACATGCGGGACGTGCCCTGCGCGGCCTGCGGCGGCACCCGACTCAAGCCGGAGGTGCTCGCGGTCACCCTGGCCGGCAAGAGCATCGCCGAGGTCTGCAACCTCTCCGTCGGCGAGGCGGCGGAGCTGCTCGCCGGCATCGAGCTCACCGACCGGCAGAGGATGATCGCCGAGCGGGTGCTCAAGGAGATCAACGCCCGGCTGAAGTTCCTCCTCGACGTCGGGCTGGACTACCTCTCCCTGGACCGGCCGGCGGGCACCCTCTCCGGCGGCGAGGCGCAGCGCATCCGGCTCGCCACCCAGATCGGCTCCGGCCTGGTCGGCGTCCTCTACGTGCTCGACGAGCCGTCCATCGGCCTGCACCAGCGGGACAATCACCGGCTGATCGAGACCCTGCTGCGGCTGCGTGGGCTGGGCAACACGCTGATCGTGGTGGAGCACGACGAGGACACCATCCGGGTGGCCGACTGGATCGTCGACATCGGCCCCGGCGCGGGCGAGCACGGCGGCAAGATCGTGCACAGCGGCTCGGTGCCGGCCCTGCTGGAGAACGACGAGTCGGTCACCGGGGCGTACCTGTCGGGGCGGAAGACCATCCCGACGCCGGTCATGCGCCGCCCGCAGACCCCTGGCCGCGAGCTGGTGGTGCACGGGGCGCGCGAGCACAACCTGCGCAACCTCACCGTGAACTTTCCGCTCGGCCAGCTCATCGCGGTCACCGGGGTCAGCGGCTCCGGCAAGTCGACGCTGGTCAACGACATCCTCTACGCGGTCCTGGCCAACCAGATCAACGGCGCCCGGCTGGTGCCCGGCCGGCACACCCGGATCACCGGGTTGGAGCACGTGGACAAGGTCGTCGGTGTCGACCAGTCGCCGATCGGGCGGACCCCGCGGTCGAACCCGGCCACCTACACCGGCGTCTGGGACCACATCCGCAAGCTCTTCGCCGAGACCACCGAGGCCAAGGTCCGGGGGTACGGCCCGGGCCGGTTCTCGTTCAACGTCAAGGGCGGGCGCTGCGAGGCGTGCTCCGGCGACGGCACCATCAAGATCGAGATGAACTTCCTCCCGGACGTCTACGTTCCCTGTGAGGTGTGCAAGGGCGCCCGGTACAACCGGGAGACCCTGGAGGTGCACTACAAGGGCAAGACGGTGGCCGAGGTGCTGGACATGCCGATCGAGGAGGCGGCCGACTTCTTCTCCGCCATTCCCGCCATCCACCGGCACCTCAGGACGCTGGTCGACGTGGGTCTCGGGTACGTCCGGCTGGGCCAGCCCGCCCCGACGCTCTCCGGCGGCGAGGCGCAGCGCGTCAAGCTCGCCTCCGAGCTGCAGAAGCGCTCCACCGGGCGGACGGTCTACGTGCTCGACGAGCCCACCACCGGCCTGCACTTCGAGGACATCCGCAAGCTGCTGATGGTGCTCGAGGGCCTGGTGGACAAGGGCAACACCGTGATCACCATCGAGCACAACCTCGACGTGATCAAGACGGCGGACTGGATCATCGACATGGGCCCGGAGGGCGGCCACCGGGGCGGCACGGTGCTGGCCACCGGCACCCCGGAGGAGGTCGCCGAGGTGCCGGAGAGCCACACTGGCCAGTTCCTGCGCCCGATGCTCAAGCTGGACGGCGCGGCGAAGGGCGCCAAGGCGGCCACCACGCGGGCGGCCAAGGCGAACGGCGGCGCGGCGAAGTCGCGTACCCGCAAGGTGCCGGCCGGGGCGCGCTGAGCGACGGGTACGACGGGCGGGCCGGGGACGGCCCGCCCGTTTCCGATATCTGCTCAGATATCCGATTGGTGGCGCGTCGGTATGAACCATGCGCGACCCTGGTCCGTGTTCCAGAGTGTGGCCACGGATCATGACGGGTGGCGGCAGTCGAGAGAAAGGCCGGACATGAGTGACGACCAGGTGCTGACCGGACCGGGTACGCAGACGCGGCGTGCCCTGCTCGCGGGGGCCGGCGCGGTCGGGGCGGCGGTGGTCCTCGCCGCTTGCGGCAGCGACGACGACTCGGGCCCGGGCGGCTCCGCGCCGACCAGCGGCGGCCCGGGCGCGACCGGCGCCGGGGGCGCCGAGGGCGGCGACCGGGACAGCACCGGTCCGCTGGCCCGCACCACCGACATCCCGGTCGGTGGCGGGGCGGTGTTCGCCGCCAGGGGCGTGGTGATCACTCAGCCGGCGGCGGGGGAGTTCAAGGCCTTCGACCCGATCTGCACCCACCAGGGCTGCCCGGTGTCCAACGTCGACGGCGGCACCATCAACTGCACCTGCCACGGCAGCCGCTTCTCGATCAGCGACGGCTCGGTGAAGCATGGCCCGGCCACCCGACCGCTGGCTGCGAAGAACATCAAGGTCACCGGCGAGCAGATCACCCTGGCCTGACCTGACCGGCCCGCCCGGCGCCTGGTCGATCATGAGGTCGGCGGCGATGTCGATCACCTTCGCCGCCGCCAACCTCATGATCCATGCGCGGCCGGCCGGGCGGGCGTGTGGCGGGGTGGGTGTCGGAGGTGCGGACTAGGCTTGCTGCGTGGCTGACCCCTCGACCTACCGTCCCGCGCCCGGCACCATCCCGGAGTCGCCAGGGGTCTACCGCTTCCGCGACGGCACCGGCCGGGTGATCTACGTCGGCAAGGCGCGCAACCTGCGCAGCCGGCTCAACTCCTACTTCGCCGACCCGGTCAACCTGCACCAGCGCACCCGGCAGATGGTCTTCACCGCCGAGTCGGTCGACTGGATCACCGTGGCCACCGAGGTCGAGGCGCTCCAGCAGGAATACACCTGGATCAAGCAGTACGACCCGAAGTTCAACGTCCGCTACCGCGACGACAAGTCGTACCCGTACCTCGCGGTCACGGTGGACGAGGAGTACCCACGGCTGCAGGTGATGCGCGGCGCCAAGCGCAAGGGGGTGCGCTACTTCGGGCCGTACTCGCACGCCTGGGCGATCCGCGAGACGCTGGACCTGCTGCTCCGCGTCTTCCCGGCGCGGACCTGCTCCTCGGGAGTGTTCAAGCGGGCCGGTCAGGTGGGCCGGCCCTGCCTGCTGGGTTACATCGGCAAGTGCTCGGCGCCCTGCGTCGGCAGCGTCACCGCCGAGCGGCACCGGGAGATCGTCAACGGCTTTTGCGACTTCATGGGTGGCCGCACCGACACCATGGTGCGGCGGCTGGAACGGGAGATGCTGGAGGCCAGCGAGCAGCTGGAGTTCGAGCGGGCCGCCCGGCTGCGCGACGACCTCGCGGCGCTGCGGCGGGCCATGGAGAAGCAGACGGTGGTGCTCGGCGACGGCACCGACGCCGATGTGGTGGCCTTCGCCGACGACCCACTGGAGGCCGCGGTCCAGGTCTTCCACGTCCGCGACGGGCGGGTCCGGGGCCAGCGCGGCTGGGTGGTGGAGAAGACCGAGGACGTGACGATGGGCGACCTGGTGCACCACTTCTGCACCCAGGTCTACGGCGGCGAGCAGGGCGAGGCCGACGTCCCCCGGGAGCTGCTGGTCCCCGCGCTGCCGGCCGATGTCGACGCGCTCGCCGACTGGCTCTCCGCCCACCGGGGCAGCCGGGTGTCGCTGCGGGTGCCGCAGCGCGGCGACAAGCGGTCGCTGCTGGAAACCGTGGAGCGCAACGCCAAGGATGCGCTCGCCCGGCACAAGCTCAAGCGGGCCGGCGACCTGACCACCCGCAGCAAGGCCCTCGACGAGATCGCCGACTCGCTCGGCATGCGCACCTCGCCGCTGCGCATCGAGTGCTTCGACGTGTCCCAGATCCAGGGCACCGACGTGGTCGCCAGCATGGTCGTCTTCGAGGACGGGCTGCCCCGCAAGAGCGAGTACCGGCGGTTCATCGTCCGCGGCGCCACCGACGACCTCTCCGCCATGTCCGAGGTGTTGCGCCGGCGCTTCGCCCGCTACCTCGACGCTCGAGCCGAGACCGGGGAGATCGGCGAGGAGACCGCCAGCGACCCGGACCGGCCCGGCATCGACCCGACCACCGGGCGGCCGCGCAAGTTCGCGTACCCGCCGCAGCTGGTCGTCGTCGACGGTGGCGCACCGCAGGTGGCGGCGGCCGCGCAGGCCCTCGCCGAGCTCGGCATCGACGACGTGGCGCTCTGCGGCCTGGCCAAGCGGCTGGAGGAGGTCTGGCTGCCCGACGACGAGTTCCCGGTCATCCTGCCGCGCACCTCGGAGGCGCTCTACCTGCTGCAACGCGTCCGCGACGAGGCGCACCGCTTCGCCATCACCTTCCACCGGCAGCGGCGCTCGAAGCGGATGACCGAGTCGGCGCTGGACAACGTCCCCGGCCTCGGCGAGGTACGCCGCAAGGCGCTCCTGCGGCACTTCGGCTCGCTCAAGCGGCTCTCCACCGCCACCGTGGAGGAGATCACCGAGGTGCCCGGCGTCGGCCGGCGTACCGCAGAGGCGATCCTGTCCGCCCTCGACCAGGACAGCAGGACGTCCACCACCTCCTGACCCCGCTGCGGCGTCCCACCCAAGGCATGGAAGGGAGCGAAAGGGTTCGCCCGTCGCCTCCGACCTGGATGTCGGGTCCGTTGCCGGATGTGCCCGTGCTGAGGCGCGGAGGCAGTGGCACCAACCGTGGTGGCTTGTCGCCGTCCGCGTCGGTCGTCCGCCCAGCCCGAGCCGGCCGGGCCGCCTGGCCAGTCCGGTGCAGCGCGGTGGCGCGTCAGGGTGGCACAAGCCTTGAGAGCGATATGCCTCAGAGGCATAAATATGGGTCTTGTGGCGCATCTGTGGGTGGTGCGGTGCGTCGTTGATGGCGCACGCCGTTGTCCTGCCTAGGTTCTGGCTTGTCGAAGGTCAGAACTGGATGGGTGGGAGAACGGCGTGCGTTCTGCCAGGGTATGGGCTGGGCTGCTTGGGGTCGAGCAGGCGGTGGTGGAGGACGTCGAGTTCGACCCGGCCGAGTCGGTGTTGGTGGCTCGGGTGCGGGTGCGTAAGGCTGCTCGGCAGCGGTGTCCGCATTGCGGGCGGCGGTGTGCGCGGTATGACGCTGGTGTTCGTCGTCGGTGGCGGGCGTTGGATCTGGGCGTGGTGCGGGCGGTGATCGAGGCGGACGCGCCTCGGGTGTCGTGTCCGGTGCATGGGGTGGTGGTCGCGGCGGTCCCGTGGGCTCGTCATGGGGCGGGGCATACTCGGGCGTTCGACGCGACGGTGGCGTGGTTGGCGGTGCACACCACGAAGTCGGCGGTGTCGCGGTTGATGCGGATCAGTTGGCGCACCGTGGGGTCGATCGTGGCGCGGGTGTGGGCAGACACCGGTGGTCTGCAGGACCGGTATGACGGGTTGCGTCGTATCGGTATTGACGAGGTCAGCTACAAGAAGGGCCACCGGTATCTGAGCGTCGTGGTGGATCACGACACCGGTCGGCTGGTGTGGGCTGCGCCGGGCAAGAGCGCGGCGACGCTGAACGCGTTCTTCGACCTGCTCGGCCCGCAGCGCACGGCCGCGATCACCCACGTGTCCGCCGACGGCGCCGATTGGATCACCACGGTCATCCGTCGTCGCTGCCCGAACGCCGTCCGCTGCGCCGACCCGTTCCACGTCGTCGCTTGGGCCACCGACGCCGTCGACCGAGTTCGCCGGCAGGTGTGGAACGAGGCCACCGGCCGTGGGGCCGGCCGTCGTGGCGTCGCTATCGGTGAGGCCCGGATGTTGAAGAACACCCGCTGGGCGTTGTGGAAGAACCCGGAGAACCTGACCGAGGGTCAACGGGCCAAGCTCGACTGGATCGCCAAGACCCACCCCCGCCTGCACCGGGCATGGGCGCTCAAGGAAGGCCTGCGCTGCATTTTCAGCCTGGCCAAGACCAGCCCGACCGCCGCGGTCGAAGCCCTCGACAGGTGGATCGGCTGGGCCCGCCGCAGCCGCATCGACATCTTCATCGACCTGCAACGACGCGTCACCCGCCACCGCGACGCGATCATCGCCGCCATCGAACACGGCATGTCCAACGGCCGGATCGAGTCCGTCAACGCCAAGATCCGCCTACTCACCCGCATGGCCTTCGGCTTCCACTCCCCCGACGCCCTCATCGCCCTGGCCATGCTCAGCCTCGGCGGCCACCGGCCCCAACTCCCCGGCCGCTGACCCACACATCCGACACAAGACCCATAAATATGCCTCTGAGGCATATCGCTGCGAGCCGACCATTGGGCGTTGCGGGGCCGTGGCTGGTGCCACCGGTGCACGATGTCCGGTTCGTGTCCGACCGAGCGGTGGGTGGTGTCACCTCTATGCCTGATGTCTGGTTCGCACAGTTTTGCGCCAGGGGGTGGGGCGGCCGGACCCGGAATGATGCCGGGGCCGGGGTCGTTGTACATGGCTGACCGCGCGGCAACCAGTCCGGCCCTCGGGTCGGGCGGAATGACCGGCCGCCGGTCGTGGTTACCTCCCCGGGCCGCGAAGGCCCGCCCCGGGCAGCCGGTGGGAATGACCTCCCGGCCCCCGTCGTTACATCCCCCCGGACCGCGCAGCACCTGGTCCGCGCCGGACGAGCCGAGGGAATCACTCCCCGCCACCGGTCGTTACATCCCCGGGCCGCCCGAGCAGGTCACCCCCTGATCGCCGGGCGAACCCCGAAAGACTTCTTGTTCGCGGCCACCCGCACACCCCCCCTTTGTGCGATGGCCGCAATACCCCCAACCGGAAGGCGTGACTTCATCATGCGTACCGACATTCTGCGTAAGACCGTCCTGACCGCTGCGGGTGTCGCCGCCACCGCCGGTGGCATCGCCGGCCCCGCCATCGCCGCCCACGCCGCCCCCGCCGACAAGGCCGCCCAGGTGAGCACCGACCGCAAGGGCCACGGCGAGCGGGAACTCAACGTCCGCTACGAGGCCCAGCCGAACTTCTACTACTGCGGCCCCGCCGCCACCCGCAACGCCCTGTCCGTGCAGGGCAAGAACATCAACGTCGACGCCATGGCCAAGGAAATGGGCACCACCGAGAACGGCACCAACAGCATCAACGACATCACCCCGGTCCTGAACAAGGAAACCGGCAAGACCAACGCCTACCACTCGGTGGAAATCCGCACCCCCAAGGCCGACGACAAGCAGACCGACACCCTGCGCGCCGACATCGTCCGCACCATCGACGACGGCCGGGCCGTGGTCGCCAACATCGCCGGCACCACCACCGACACCGACGGCAACACCCACTCCTTCGAAGGCGGCCACTACATCAGCGTCGTCGGCTACCGCGACAACGGCCACACCGTGACCATCGCCGACTCCGCCGACCCGAACATGGCCTCCTACCGCATCACCGTCGACAACCTCGCCGACTGGATCGCCACCCGCGGCTACAGCGCCTCCTGACCGGCAACCGCTGACAGGAGCGAACACGAAGGGCCGACCCCCACAAGGGGTCGGCCCTTCGTCGTCTCTGCGACCGGTCAGCCCTCGGCGAGGACGGCGAGGATCGCCTCGCCGTACTTCGCGAGCTTGTTCTCGCCGACGCCGCTGATCCGCGACAGCTCGGCCAGCGAGGCGGGCGGCTCGTTGGCGATCTGCCGCAGCGTGGCGTCGTGGAAGATGACGTACGCCGGGACGCCCTGCTCCTTCGCGGTGGCCGCTCGCCAGGCGCGCAGCCGTTCGAAGACCGAGGTGGCGGCCGGGCCGAGGTCGGCGACCACGGTGGCCGCGCCCCGGGGCTTGGCCGACCGGCTGGACGCCGACCGTTCCGGCTCCCGCCGCATGGTGACCGTACGCCGGCGGCCCAGCACCTCGCCGCTGACCGCGGTCAGCGCCAGGGTGCCGTAGTCACCCTCGACGGCGAGCAGGCCCTCGGCGAGCAGCTGCCGCACCACCCCCCGCCACTCCGTCTCGCGCAGCTCGGCGCCGACGCCGAACGTGCTCAGCGAGTCGTGGCCGTACTGGTCGATCTTGTCGGTGTGCTTGCCGAGCAGGATGTCGACGCAGTGCCCGGCGCCGAACCGCTGGTTGCGTTCCCGGTCGAGCCGGTAGACGGTGGAGAGCAGCTTCTGCGCGGCGACCGTGCCGTCCCACGACTCGGGCGGCTCGAGGCAGGTGTCGCAGTTGCCGCAGCCGCCGGGCGTGGTCTCGCCGAAGTATTCGAGGAGCTGCGCGCGGCGGCAGCGGACCGTCTCGCAGAGGGCCAGCATCGCGTCCAGGTGGGTGGCGAGGTTGCGCCGGTGCGCCAGGTCGCCCTCGGAGGTCTCGATCATCTTGCGCTGCTGCACCACGTCCTGCAGCCCGTAGGCCAGCCAGGCGGTGGACGGCAGCCCGTCGCGCCCGGCGCGGCCCGTCTCCTGGTAGTAGCCCTCGACCGACTTGGGCAGGTCGAGGTGGGCGACGAAGCGGACGTCGGGCTTGTCGATGCCCATGCCGAAGGCGATGGTGGCGACCATGACGAGCCCGTCCTCGCGCAGGAAACGCTGCTGGTTGGCCGCCCGGGTCGCCGCGTCCAGCCCGGCGTGGTAGGGCAGCGCCGGGATGCCGTTCTGCACCAGGAACTCGGCGGTCTTCTCGACCGAGGCGCGGGAGAGGCAGTAGACGATGCCGGCGTCGCCGGGGTGCTCGTCGCGCAGCAGGCCGAGCAGCTGCTTGCGCGGTTCCCGCTTCGGCACGATCCGGTACTGGATGTTGGGCCGGTCGAAGCTGGCCACGAAGTGCCGGGCGTCGGTGAGCTTGAGCCGGGTGGCGATCTCGGTCCGGGTGGCCCGGGTGGCCGTCGCGGTCAGCGCGATGCGCGGCACCTCCGGCCACCGCTCGTGCAGCATCGACAGGTTGAGGTAGTCGGGGCGGAAGTCGTGCCCCCACTGCGACACGCAGTGCGCCTCGTCGATGGCGAAGAGCGCGATGCGCCCCCGCTCCAGCAGGGCGACGGTGGAGCGGACCGCGAGGGCCTCCGGGGCGAGGTAGAGCAGGTCCAGCTCGCCGGCGAGGAAGGCGGCTTCGACGCGGCGCCGCTCGGCGAGGTCCTGCGTCGAGTTGAGGAAGCCGGCCCGGACGCCGACGGCGGTGAGCGCGTCTACCTGGTCCTGCATGAGCGCGATCAGCGGCGAGACGACCACCGCGACGCCCGCTCGGACCAGCGCCGGAATCTGGTAGCAGAGGGACTTGCCGCCACCGGTCGGCATCAGCACCAACGCGTCGCCGCCGTCCACCACGTGCTCGACCACCTGCTGCTGGAAGCCGCGGAAGGTGTCGTAGCCGAACACCCGGTTGAGCACCCGCAGCGCGTCCTCGGTCCGCGGACCGGTGGGGGAGACCATTGGCGCAGTCTACGAGCGACCGCCGACACCGCCCGGCAGCGCGCGGCGCCGCCGGCCCGGGTCGGCCGGCCGGGCTGTCGAGGGTACGACAGGTTCGGCCGGACAACCCGACAAACCGGGCAGCATGGTGTTCCGGCCGTCACCCCGTGGAATCCCGGACGGGGTGGCAGCCGTTAGAGTCGCTGACTGACCATGCGCGGCCGACCGGCCGCGGCGCCACGGCTTGGGGGTAGCGGGTGAGCGAGGCGCGGACGGGAGACCTGGTGCCGACCGGCACGGAGACGGCCCTCGGCCGTCCGGCGCCGGCCGAGGCCGAGACCACCCTGGTGGTCGTCACCGGCCTCTCCGGTGGCGGCCGGAGCACCGTGGCCCGGGCGTTGGAGAACGTCGGCTACTACGTGGTCGACAACCTGCCCCAGGCGCTCATGCTGGACATGGCCGAGCTGGCCTTCAAGGCCGGCGGCGCGGCCCGGCGTACGGCCATGGTGCTGGACGTCCGCTCCCGCGCCTTCTCCACCGACCTCGCCGGCGCGATCCGGGAGCTTCGGGAGCGCGGCTTCCAGCCCCGGGTGGTCTTCGTCGACGCCGACGACGAGGTGCTGATCCGCCGCTTCGAGAGCGTCCGCCGCTCCCACCCGTTGCAGGGCGAGGGGCGGCTGGCCGACGGCATCGCCGTCGAGCGGGCGCTGCTGGAGGAGGCCCGGGACCAGGCCGACGTGATCATCGACACCAGCCACCTCAACGTGAACCAGCTCCGCCGCCGGGTCGAGGAGCTGTTCGGCGGGGAGGATTCCCGCCGGCTGCGGATCACCGTGCTCTCCTTCGGCTTCAAGTACGGCCTCCCCCCGGACGCTGACTTCGTGATGGACGCCCGCTTCCTGCCCAACCCGTACTGGGTGCCCGAGCTGCGCGAGCACACCGGGCGGGAGGAGGCGGTGAGCGCGTACGTGCTGGGCCAGGAGGGCGCGGACGCCTTCGTGGCCGGGTACGCCGACCTGGTCAACGCCACCACCGCCGGGTTCGAGCGGGAGGGCAAGCGCTACCTGACCGTCGCCGTCGGCTGCACCGGCGGCAAGCACCGCAGCGTCGCGATCGCCGAGGAGCTGGCCGCCCGGCTGCGCCGCTCCGGCATCGCCGCCAACGCCCAGCACCGGGACCTGGGGCGGGAATGACCCCGACCAGGGTGGTCGCCTTCGGCGGCGGGCACGGGCTGTCGGCGTCCCTGCGGGCGCTGCGGCACTGCGTACCCGAACTCGACCTGGACATCACGGCGGTGGTCACCGTCGGCGACGACGGCGGCTCCAGCGGCCGGCTGCGCGCCGAGCGCGGCGGGCTGCCCCCGGGTGACCTGCGGCAGGCGCTGGTGGCACTGGCCGGCGACCACCCGGCCACCCGGCGCAGCGCGGCGCTCTTCCAGCACCGCTTCACCGCCGGCGACGGCGATGGAACGGCCGACTCCCTGGCCGGGCACGCGGTCGGAAATCTGCTGCTCAACGGGCTGACGGAGCTGCTCGGCGACCCGGTGGCCGCGCTCGACCACGCCGGCGCGATGCTCGGCGCGGTCGGCCGGGTGCTGCCGATGTCCTGCGAGCCGGTGGACATCGAGGCCCGGGTGCGCGGCGCCGACCCGGACCGCCCCGACGAGGTACGCACGGTGCGCGGCCAGCACCAGGTGGCGGTCACCTCCGGGCGGGTCGAGTCGCTGCGGCTCACCCCGGCCGCGCCGGCCGCCTGCGCGGAGGCGGTGGCCGCGGTCCGCGCCGCCGACTGGCTGATCTTCGGGCCGGGCAGCTGGTACACGAGTGTGCTGCCCCATCTGCTGGTGCCGGGGCTGGCCGACGCGGTCGTCTCCAGCCCGGCGCGACGGCTGGTGACGCTCAACCTGGTGGCGGAGAAGGAGACGCTCGGGCTCTCCCTGCCCGACCATCTGGACACCCTCGGGCGCTATCTGCCTGAGCTGAAGGTGGACATGGTGCTGGCCGACTCGACGGCGGTGGGTGACCCCGAAGCGGTCGAGCGTGCGGCAGAATCGCTGGGTGCCCGGCTGGTCCTCGCTCCCGTCGCCGTCACCGACGGCACGCCCCGTCATGATCCAGCCGCCCTGGGCGCCGCACTGGTGCCTGTCCTGGGTGCCGATCGTTAGACACGTACGTAATCACCGGCGACACGCCGGAACCGGTCCGTGAGGGGGCGCAGTATGGCGATGACCGCGGCGGTCAAGGACGAGCTGAGTCGGGTCGACGTGCCCAAGCCCTGCTGCCGGCGGGCGGAGATGGCCGCGCTGCTGCGCTTCGCGGGCGGGTTGCACATCGTCTCCGGCCGCGTGGTGGTCGAGGCGGAGTTGGATACCGGCGCGGTCGCCCGGCGGCTGCGCCGGGAGATCGCCGAGGTCTACGGCTACCCGAGCGAGATCCACGTGCTCGCCTCCGGCGGGCTGCGCAAGGGCAGCCATTTCATCGTCCGGGTGGTGAAGGACGGCGAGGCGCTGGCCCGGCAGACCGGCCTGCTGGACGTCCGCGGGCGCCCGGTGCGTGGGCTGCCGCCGCACGTGGTGGCCGCGAACGTCTGCTGCGCGGTCTCCGCCTGGCGGGGCGCGTTCATGGCGCACGGCTCGCTCACCGAGCCCGGCCGCTCCAGCGCGCTGGAGATCACCTGCCCCGGCCCGGAGTCGGCCCTGGCGCTGGTCGGCGCGGCCCGCCGGATCGGCATCACCGCCAAGAACCGCGAGGTGCGCGGGGTGGACCGGGTGGTGGTCAAGGACGGCGACGCGATCGCCGCCCTGCTCACCCGCATCGGCGCCCACTCCAGCGTGCTGGCCTGGGAGGAGCGCCGGGTGCGCCGGGAGGTCCGGGCGACCGCCAACCGGCTGGCCAACTTCGACGACGCCAACCTGCGCCGCTCGGCCCGCGCCGCGGTGGCCGCCGCCGCTCGGGTCACCCGGGCACTGGAGATCCTCGCCGACGACGCCCCGCACCACCTCACCTCGGCCGGGCAGCTGCGCCTGGAGCACCGGCAGGCCTCGCTGGAGGAGTTGGGCGCGCTCGCCGAGCCGCCGCTGACCAAGGACGCCATCGCCGGCCGCATCCGCCGGCTGCTCGCGCTGGCCGACAAGCGGGCCCGCGACCTGGGCATCCCGGATACGGAAGCAGCCGTCACGCCGGACATGCTCGTGGTCTGATAGGACGGTGAGGCGTCACTCCGCGAGCGAGCGTAGCGAGCGAGCCAGCACCTACCGCGCGTTACCGCTCGCGTCGTCGGGGACCGCGGCGAGTCGACGATGCGACGGGATCACCACCCGCCGCAGCGGAGCGGCGCGCGCTCGGATATGGTCGCTGCGTACGGCAAGGGGGCCGGCACAGGCACTCCTCGTCGTGCTCACCGCCTCGGGCGGTCAGGTCCCCAGGACCGCGGCGGGGTGGCCGAGATGAATCGTCAACGGCCGGCTCCAACGGTCGGCGCACACACCTCCGCCGGCCGTGGTCTGACGCCGGCGGACCAGAACGCGAGGAGATGGGACCTGTGACCATCCGGGTTGGCATCAACGGCTTCGGCCGGATCGGCCGCAACTTCTTCCGGGCAGTGCTGGCGTCCGGCGCTGACATCGAGGTCGTGGCGGTCAACGACCTGACCGACAACGCGACGCTCGCCCACCTTGTCAAGTACGACAGCATCCTGGGCCGCCTCCCGCACGAGGTGAAGGCCACCGCCGACGAGATCACCGTCGGTGGCAAGACCATCAAGGCGTACGCCGAGAAGGACCCGGCCAAGCTGCCGTGGGGCGAGGTCGGCGCCGACGTCGTCATCGAGTCCACCGGTTTCTTCACCGACGCCACCAAGGCGAAGGCGCACATCGACGGCGGGGCCAAGAAGGTCATCATCTCCGCGCCGGCGAAGAACGAGGACGTCACCGTGGTCATGGGCGTCAACCAGGACCAGTACGACCCGGCCAAGCACACCATCATCTCGAACGCATCCTGCACCACCAACTGCCTCGCCCCGATGGCCAAGGTGCTGCACGACACGTTCGGCATCGAGCGCGGTCTGATGACCACCATCCACGCGTACACCCAGGACCAGAACCTGCAGGACGCCCCGCACAAGGACCTGCGCCGGGCCCGGGCCGCCGCGCTCAACATCGTGCCGACCTCGACCGGTGCCGCCAAGGCGATCGGCCTGGTCCTGCCGGACCTGAAGGGCAAGCTGGACGGTTACGCGCTGCGGGTGCCGATCCCGACCGGCTCCACCACCGACCTGACCGTCACGGTCGGCCGGGAGACCACGGTGGACGAGGTCAACGCCGCGCTCAAGGCGGCCGCGGACGGCCCGCTGAAGGGCATCCTGGTCTACAACGAGGACCCGATCGTCTCCTCGGACATCGTCACCGACCCGGCGTCCTGCATCTTCGACGCGCCGCTGACCAAGGTGATCGGCAACCAGGTCAAGGTCGTCGGCTGGTACGACAACGAGTGGGGCTACTCGAACCGCCTGGTCGACCTGGCCAAGCTGGTGGGTTCGTCGCTGTGAGCATCCGCAACCTCGACGACCTGCTCGGCGAGGGGGTGTCGGGTCGGCGCGTGCTGGTGCGCGCCGACCTGAACGTCCCGCTCGACAAGCAGACCGGTGAGATCACCGACGACGGGCGGATCCGGGCCGTGCTGCCGACCCTGAGCGCGCTGGTGCAGGCCGGCGCCAAGGTGGTCGTCTGCTCGCACCTCGGCCGGCCGAAGGGCACGCCGGACCCGCAGTTCAGCCTCCGCGCGGTCGCCGGGCGGCTGGGTGAGCTGCTCGGCGCGCCGGTCCACTTCGCCGAGGACACCGTCGGCGACTCCGCCCGGGCCACCGTGGAGGGCCTGGCCGACGGCCAGGTCGCCCTGCTGGAGAACCTCCGCTTCAACAAGGGCGAGACCAGCAAGGACGACGCCGAGCGGGCCGCGTTCGCCGACCAGCTCGCCGCCTTCGGTGAGGCGTACGTCGACGACGCCTTCGGCGCCGTGCACCGCAAGCACGCCAGCGTCTACGACGTGCCGGCCCGGCTGCCGCACTTCGCCGGCCGGCTGGTGCTGCGTGAGGTGGAGGTGCTCAGCAAGCTGACCGGCGAGCCGGAGCGGCCGTACGTGGTGGTGCTGGGCGGCTCGAAGGTCTCCGACAAGCTGGCCGTGATCGAGGCCCTGCTGCCCAAGGTCGACCGGCTGCTCATCGGCGGCGGGATGTGCTTCACCTTCCTCAAGGCCCAGGGCCACGAGGTGGGCAGCTCGCTGCTCGAGGAGGAGATGGTCGAGACCTGCCGCAACCTGATGGAGCGCGAGCCGGGCAAGATCATGCTCCCGGTCGACGTGGTGGCGGCGGTCGCCTTCGCCCCGGACGCCGAGCACCACACGGTCCCGGCGGACGGCATCCCCAACAAGCGGGTCGGGCTGGACATCGGCCCGGAGACGGTGGCCGGGTTCGCCGCCGCCCTCCAGCAGGCGCGGACGGTCTTCTGGAACGGCCCGATGGGCGTGTTCGAGATGGCGGCGTTCGCCAACGGCACCCGCGGGGTCGCCGAGGCCATCGCCAAGTCCGGCGCGTTCAGCGTGGTGGGCGGGGGTGACTCCGCGGCCGCGGTGCGGACGCTCGGGCTGGACGAGTCCGCGTTCGATCACATCTCCACCGGCGGCGGCGCCTCCCTGGAGTACCTGGAGGGCAAGACCCTCCCCGGCATCGCGGCCCTGGAGAACTGAATGGCGAGCACCATCCGCCGGCCGCTGATGGCCGGCAACTGGAAGATGAACCTGAACCACCTCGAGGCCAACCTGCTGGTGCAGAAGCTGGCCGCGAGCCTCACCGAGAAGCAGCTCACCGACGTCGAGACGGTCGTGCTGCCGCCCTTCACCGACCTGCGGACCGTGCAGACCGCGGTGGACGGCGACAAGCTGCTGATCGGCTACGGCGCGCAGGACCTGTCGCCGTACCAGTCGGGCGCGTACACCGGGGACATCTCCGGGCCGATGCTGGCCAAGTTGGGCTGCACCTACGTGGTGGTAGGCCACTCCGAGCGGCGGCAGTACCACTACGAGGATGACGCGATCGTCAACGCGAAGGTGGCGGCGGCGCTGGCGAACGGCCTCACCCCGATTCTGTGCATCGGCGAGGGCCTGGAGGTCCGGGAGCAGCTGCGGCACGTCGTGCACTGCTGCGACCAGCTCGACGGCGCGCTGAAGGGGCTCACCCCGGAGCAGGTCACCAAGGTCGTCGTCGCGTACGAGCCGGTCTGGGCGATCGGCACGGGCAAGACGGCGACCCCGGAGGACGCCCAGGAGGTCTGCGGCGAGGTGCGCAAGCGGCTCGTCGAGACCTTCGACGCGGGCACCGCCGCGCAGGTCCGGATCCTCTACGGCGGGTCGGTCAAGGCGTCGAACGTCGCCTCGATCATGGCCCAGCCGGACGTGGACGGGGCCCTCGTCGGGGGCGCCAGCCTGGACGCCGAGGAATTCGCGCAGATCTGCCGGTTCCCGGAGCACATCGCCCGCTGATCGCTCGCTATCCTTGACGCTGCCCGCCCACCGGTCGGTGCCACCGTCCCCGAACGGGCAGTGATCGCAACGAGAGGACTGACCCCCGCCATGCCGATCTGGTTCGCCTACACGATGATCGTGTTGCTGGTCATCACGAGCATCCTGCTCACCCTGCTGATCCTCCTGCACCGCGGCAAGGGTGGCGGTCTGTCGAGCATGTTCGGCGGCGGCGTCAGCTCCAGCCTGGCCGGCTCCTCGGTCGCCGAGAAGAACCTCGACCGCTACACCGTTCTGGTGGGGATTGTCTGGTTCGCCTGCGTCGTCGGGATCGGGCTCTGGCTCCGACTCCAGCTCAGCAGCGGCGCCTGAGTCAGCGCGTCGAGTCGTACAATCTGCGCGCGGTCCGTCACGGACCGCGCGCAGTTTTGTTTTCCGCTGCACCGCGTCGCCCGCCGCCCACCCCCGAGCGGCGGTCCCCTCCGACGACAGGAGCGAGCAGCCGTGCCGAGTGGCAACATCATTCGGGGCGCCCGGATCGGGTCCGCCCCCGAACGCTTCGACGAGCGCACCGCGCCGGCCCCGCGTCGGCCCGTCACCTACTGGTGCCGCAACTCCCACCAGGTCCGATTCCTGATCGCCGCGGAGGCGGAGACCCCCGCGACGTGGGACTGCCCACGCTGCGGCGAGCCGGCCGGCCCCGACCCGGAGAACCCGCCGGGCGAGGTCCGCGCCGAGCCCTACAAGACCCACCTGGCGTACGTGCAGGAGCGGCGTACCCCCGAGGAGGCGGAGGCGCTCCTCGCCGAGGCCCTCGACGCGCTCCGCCGTCGCCGCGGACGTGCCTGACCGGGTCTGGCGCGTCGCCGTGGTGGCGCTGCGCTCCGCCGTCGCCGCGGACGTGCCTGACCGGGTCTGGCGCGTCGCCGTGGTGGCGCTGCGCTCCGCCGCCGCCGCAGCGGCGCCTGACGGGTGTTAAGAGGGGGCCCCTGCGCTACGCCAGGCGTTAAGAAGGGGCCCTTCCTTGCCGGTCAGCGCAGGCTGCGGAGGCGGGGTGGCACGTCGGCCGCCGCCGCCCGGTCCAGCAGCCAGAGGGTACGGGCGACCCCGTGCACCCCGGCCGCCGGAAGCTGCACCGGCCCGGCCCCGGCGAGGGCCATGCCCACCGCCCGGGCCTTGTCGCTGCCGGCCGCCACCAGCCAGACCTCCTCGGCCGTGTTGATCGCCGGGAGGGTCAGCGTGGTCCGCACCGGCGGCGGCTTCGGGCTGCCCCGTACCGCGCTGACCGGGCGGTTGTCGTGGTGCACCGGGTGCTCCGGGAAGACCGACGCCACGTGCCCGTCCTCGCCGACGCCGAGCAGGAGCACGTCGAAGTGGGGGAGCGCGGCGTGGCCCGGACGGGCCGCCCGGGCCAGCTCCTCCGCGTAGCCGGCGGCGGCCGTCTCCGGGTCGTTGCCCGCCGGCCCGTCCGAGGCCGGCATCGGGTGCACCCGCGCCGGGTCCAGCGGCACCGCGTCCAGCAGCGCCGCCCGGGCCTGCGTCTCGTTGCGCTCCGGGGCACCGGCCGGCAGGAACCGCTCGTCGCCCCACCACACGTCGACCCGGGACCAGTCGACGGCGTCCCGGGCCGGCAGCGCCGCCACCGCCCGGTAGACCGCCGCGGCGATCCGCCCGCCGGTCAGCACCACCGACGCCTGGCCTCGGTCCGCCTGCGCGTCGAGCAGCTTCACCACCAACCGCGCCGCCACGGCCTGCGCCAGCAGGTCCGGGTCGGCGTGTACGGCGACACTCGCCTCACTCATCCATCGTGCCTTCGTGCTCTTGCCGCCCCACGGCGGTCACCTGTGCTGTCCGAGCGCGAGCGGTCCGTGTGGCCCGCCCGCGCTCACGGGTTGGCGGTCGCGCCGGCGTGGGCGCTGACCCCGGCCTCGGCCCGCTGGGCGGTCGCCGGATCCTTCCACACGTGCACCCGCTGGGCGGGACGCTGATCGAGTCCGGAGAGGCCGGCGGCCGCGCCGAGCGCCTCGGCGTACACCTGGTCGGCGTCGAGGCGGCGCAGCTCCTCGGCCAGCTCGTCGCCGAGCGGGCGGCGGACCAGCGGCAGCGTCCGGTCCTCCTGGCCGCTGCGCCGGAACCGGGCCACGCTGTCGTCCCGGGTGAGGGCCAGCTCGTCGCCGTTGCTGCAGCGCAGCATCACCTCGCGCATCCGCGGGAACTCGTCGGTGGACTCCCAGACCGGGTCGATGCCGAGCCGGGCGGCCAGCCAGCCGCGCATCAGCGCCGCCGTCGGGTCGGTCTTCGGGGCGACCACGCTCGCCTCGGTGACCTTCGCCTGCGCCGTGTCGAACGCTCCGGCGACCAGGGTGCGCCACGGGGTGATCCGGGTCCAGGCGAGGTCCGTGTCGCCCGGGGCGTAGTCGGCCGCCCGCTGCCGCAGCGCGGCGATCGGGTCGGCGGCCTGCGCCGCGTCGGTGATCCGCCGGTCGGCCACCACGCCGAGGAAGTCGGTCGCGATCTCCTCCGGCGGCTCGCCGTGCCACCAGGTCACCACCGGCACGTCCGGCACCAGCAGCGGCAGCACCACCGACTCGGCGTGCAGCGCCAGCCGGCCGTACATCCGCATCACCACCGCCTCGCACGGGCCGAGCCGGCCCCCGACGACGATCTCCGCGTCCAGCCGGTTGCGGTCCCGCTCGATGTCGGAGCGGACCACCACGAGCAGCCGGCACGGGTGCGCGGCGGCCGCGATGGTCGCCGCCGCCTCCGCCTCCCGGACCCGCTTCTCGTCCACCACGACGATCAGGGAGAGCGCCATTCCGCTGGCCACCCCGCCCGCGCTGCGCCGCTCGGCGGCGAGCGCCTTGACCACCTCGTTGCCGGTGGTGTCCCACAGCCCGATCACGGGAGCCTCCTGGTTCGTTCGCAGTGCTCGCTCACGCTCTACGCCAAGCCCGGCCCTCGCGGGCCAGCATCTCGTCGGCGGCCCGGGGGCCCCACTCGCCGGCCCGGTACGGCTCCGGCTTGGTGCCGATCCAGGCGTGCTCCAGCGGGTCCACCACCTGCCAGCTCTGCTCGACCTCGGCGGCGTCCGGGAACAGCGTCCGGTCGCCGATCAGCACGTCCAGCACCAGCCGCTCGTACGCTTCCGGGCTGGACTCGGTGAACGCCTCGCCGTACTGGAAGTCCATCGCGATGTCGCGGACCTCCATGGTGGTGCCCGGCACCTTGGAGCCGAACTTCAGCACCACACCCTCGTCCGGCTGGACCCGGATGACGAGCTGGTTGGGGCCGAGCGCCTCCATGTCGGCCGGGTCGAACGGCAGGTGGGGCGCCTTCTTGAACATGATGGCGACCTCGGTGACCCGCCGGGGCAGCCGCTTGCCGGCCCGGATGTAGAACGGCACGCCCGCCCAGCGCCGGTTCTGGATGCCGAGCTTGACCGCCACATACGTCTCGGTGGTGGAGTCCTGCGGGACGCCCTCCTCCTCCAGGTAGCCGACCGCGCGCTCGCCGCCCACCCAGCCGGGCAGGTACTGGCCGCGCACGGTGTCCGCGGCGATGTCCTGCGGCAGCGTGATGGCCTTGAGCACCTTCAGCTTCTCGGTGCGGATCTCGTCGGCGTCGAAACTCGTCGGCTCCTCCATCGCGACCAGCGCGAGGAGTTGGAGAAGGTGGTTCTGGAGCACGTCGCGGGCGGTGCCCACCGAGTCGTAGAAGGCGGCCCGGGTGCCGATGCCCACGTCCTCGGCCATGGTGATCTGCACCGAGTCGACGTACTTGGAGTTCCACAGCGGCTCGAAGAGGTTGTTGGCGAACCGCAGGGCCAGGATGTTCTGGACCGTCTCCTTGCCGAGGTAGTGGTCGATCCGGAAGACGTCCTGGCGGGTGAAGACGTCGTCGACCAGGTCGTTGAGCGCCTTCGCCGAGGGCAGGTCGTTGCCGAACGGCTTCTCCACCACCACCCGGCGCCAGCCGCCGGACTTGGCGTTGTCCGCCATGCCGGTGCGGGCGAGCTGCTTGAGGACGACCGGGAAGGCGGCCGGGGGGATGGAGAAGTAGAAGGCGGCGTTGCCGGCGATGCCGTGCGAGTCGCGCAGCTCGTCCAGGGTGGCGGCGAGGTGGTCGAACGCGGCGTCGTCGTCGAACGAGCCGCCGACGAACTTGATGTTGCCGGCCAGCCGCGCCCAGACCTCCTCCCGCCAGGGGGTGCGGGCGTGCTTCTTCGCCGCCTCGTAGGTCAGCGACTCGAAGTCGCCGTCGCCCCAGTCACGCCGGGCGAAGCCCAGGACCACGAACCCGGGCGGCAGCAGCCCCCGGTTGGCCAGGTCGTAGACCGCCGGCAACAGCTTCTTGCGGGCCAGGTCGCCGGTCACCCCGAAGATCACCAGGGCGCACGGCTCCGGGATCCGTGGCAGCCGCCGGTCCTGAGGATCGCGCAGCGGATTCACCCGGGGTACCTCACTCACGTCTCTCATCGTCACGTCCGTGTCCCTTTGGCCGCATCCAGCAGCTGGGCGGCGCCCGCCGCCCGCTCGGTCAGGTGCAGGCGCAGCACCGGTCGCCCGCGATCGGCGAGGGCCTGCCGGTCGCCGGCGGCCTGAGCCGCCTGAAGCTCTGCGAAGGTGTACGGGCGGCCGGGCACCGGCAGGTCGTCGGTGACCGCGCCGGTCACCTGAAGGTAGCTGCCGACCGGCGGGCCGCCCTTGTGGTACTGCCCGGTGGAGTGCAGGAACCGCGGCCCCCACCCGAAGGTCACCGGGCGTCCGGCCGCCCGCGCCAGCAGCGGCCGCAGCCCGGCCACCGCCGCGTCGGCCCGCCGGTCGAGGTACGCCGTCACCGCCAGGTACCCGTCGTCGCCCAGCCCGTCGAGCAGCCACCGCAGCACGCCGGCCAGGTCGGCGGGGGCACCGGCCGGGGCGTACCCCTCGACCGCGCCCTCGGTGAACGTGGGCGCCTCCGCCGGTGCCCCGGCGGCGAGGATGCGGGCGGTGTTCTCCTTGCTCTCGGCGACGTTCGGCTGGTCGAACGGGTTGACGCCGAGCGCCGCCCCGGCGATCGCGGTGGCGTACTCCCAGGTCAGGAAGTGGGCGCCGAGAGAGCCGTTGACCGCCACGTCGGCCTCGACGCCGGGCAGCTGGCCGGGGCCGAGTGCGCCGCCGTAGCTCACGGTGAGCACGTCGGGGCCGGTGGCGCCGGGGGCGTCCGGGGACTCCACCACCACCGGCAGGATCCCCGCGCCGGCCTTGCCGGTGGACTCGGCGAGCAGCTGCTCCGCCCAGTCGCCCAGCCCGTCGACGCCGGTGCCGTCGGACACCAGGGCGACGGTGGCCCGGCCGGTGGTGGCCGCCGCGCCCAGCGCCGCGCCCAGGGCCAGGCCGGGGTTGTCCCGGTCCTGCGCCAGCGACCCGGCGAGGGCGTCCGCGTCGTCGAGCAGGTCGGTCACCGCGACCCCGGCGAGAGCCGCGGGGACCAGGCCGAAGGCGGTGAGCGCCGAGTACCGGCCGCCCACCTCCGGGTCGGCCAGGATGGTGACCACCCCCATCTCGGCGGCGGTCGCCTCCAGCGGGGAGCCGGGGTCGGTGACCACCACGAGGTGCCGGGCCGCCTCGGCCTCGGTCATCCCCGCGTCCAGGAACGCCTGCCAGTACGCCCGCCGGTGGCTGTCGGTCTCCACCGTCGAGCCGGACTTGCTGGAGATCACCACCACGGTCCGGTCGAGGCGGTCGGTGAGGGCCGCCCGGACCTGACCGGGGTCGGTGGTGTCGAGCACGGTCAGCGGCCGGCCGAGGGTACGGGCGATCACCTCCGGGGCGAGCGACGAGCCGCCCATCCCGGCGAGCACCACGTGGTCCAGGTCGGCCAGTTCCTCGACCAGTTCGGCGAGCTGGGGGAGGAGCTCCCGGCTGCGCTCGTGGGTGTCCACCCAGCCGAGCCGGACCTGCGCCTCGGCCGCCGCGTCCGGGCCCCACAGGGTGGGGTCCTTGGCGGCGAGCCGGGCGGGCACCTCTCGGGCGACCAGTTGCTCGCGCACCGGCGCGGCGGCGGACCGGTCGACCGTGTCCGCGCCGTGCACGGCCAGCCCGCCGGCGAGCTCCGCCGGACCGGCCAGCAGGTCGCTCACCTCGTCACCCCGCTCCGGGCGGTGCGGACGGCGTGCGGCGTCCCGGGGCGGTGCCCCGGGACGCGTCCGGCGCCGTCGGTCACGCGTTACCCCCGGCCTGCTCGGCGGCCTGCGCGTTGCCCTTCGCGGCCCGGCCCGGCTGCCCGGCGCCCTTGGCCGCCTCGGTGAGCGACCGCTTCACCCCGTCGAGCAGTTCCAGCCAGCTCGCCTCGAACTTCTCCACGCCCTCCCGCTCGAGGACGGCGACCACGTCGGCCATGTCCACGCCGACGGCCTCCAGCCCGGCGAAGACCTTTCGGGCGTCGTCGTAGCAGCCGGTGACGGTGTCGCCGCCGTCCACCTCGCCGTGGTCGGCGAAGGCGTGGATGACCGACTCCGGCATGGTGTTGACCGTGCCGGGGGCGATCAGCTCCTCGACGTAGATGACGTCCCGGTAGTCCGGGTTCTTCGTCGAGGTGGAGGCCCAGAGCGGGCGCTGCGGGTGCGCGCCGGCGTCGGCCAGGGCCTGCCAGCGGTCCGAGCCGAAGACCTCGCAGTAGCGCTCGTACGCCAGCCGGGCGTTGGCGACGGCCGCCTTGCCGCGCAGCGCCTTGGCCTGGTCGTTGCCGATCTTCTCCAGCCGCTTGTCCACCTCGGTGTCGACCCGGGAGACGAAGAACGACGCCACCGAGCCGATCTTGGACAGGTCGTGCCCGTTCGCCTTCGCCTGCTCCAGGCCGGCGAGGAACGCCTCCATCACCTGCGAGTAGCGGTCCAGGCCGAAGATCAGCGTGACGTTGACGCTGATCCCCTGGGCCAGCGTCGCGGTGATCGCCGGCAGCCCCGCCTCGGTCGCCGGGATCTTGATGAAGAGGTTGGGCCGGTCGATCAGCCACCACAGCGCGCCGGCCTCGGCGACCGTCTTCTCCGTCTCGTGGGCCAGCCGCGGGTCCACCTCGATGGAGACCCGGCCGTCCACCCCCGCGCTCGCGTCGTACGCCGGGCGCATCACGTCGCAGGCCCACCGCACGTCGTACGTGGTGAGCAGGCGGACCGCCTCCTCGACGTCCACGCCCCGGATGGCCAGGTCCTTCAGCTGCCAGTTGTACTCGTCCGCGTCGGACAGGGCCTTCGCGAAGATGGTCGGGTTGGAGGTCACCCCGACCAGGTGCTTCTCCCGGCGGAGCTGGTCGAGCCCGCCGGAACTCAGTCGGGTCCTGGAAAGATCGTCGAGCCAGATCGCCACACCCGCGGCGCTCAGCTCACCAAGCCTGTCGGTCATGCCGTCCACGCTCCCCTCAGTTGCCGGTTGGGTTACCAGTGATGTCGCCCACCCGGGTCAGTGCCGCGTGCGCGGCGGCCACGATCCGGTCGGGGGTGAACCCGAACTGCTCGAACAGCACGGTGTGCGGGGCGCTCGCCCCGTAGTGCTCCAGGCTCACGCTCTCGCCGCAGTCGCCGACGATCCCGCGCCAGGACATGGCGATACCCGCCTCCACGCTCACCCGTGCCTTTACCCCGCGCGGGAGGACCGACTCCCGGTAGGCCTCGTCCTGGTCGAAGAACCACTCCTGGCACGGCATGGAGACCACCCGGGTGGGGGTGCCGTCGGCCTCCAGCCGCTCCCGGGCGGTGAGGCAGAGCTGCACCTCGGAGCCGGTGCCGACGAGGATCACCTGCGGCTTGCCGCTGGACGCCTCGGCCAGCACGTAGCCGCCCTTGGCGGTGCCCTCGGCGCCGGCCAGCTCGGCCCGGTCCACGGTCGGCAGCGGCTGGCGGCTGAGCGCCAGGGCGGTCGGCCGGTCGGTGTGCTCCAGGGCCTGCCGCCACGCCCACGCGGTCTCGTTGGCGTCGGCCGGGCGGACCACGTCCAGGCCGGGGATGGCGCGCAGCGCCGTGAGGTGCTCCACCGGCTGGTGGGTCGGGCCGTCCTCGCCCAGGCCGATCGAGTCGTGCGTCCAGACGTAGACCACCGGCAGCTTCATCAGCGCGGCGAGCCGGACGGAGGGGCGCATGTAGTCGCTGAACACCAGGAACGTGCCGCCGTACGGGCGGGTGCCGCCGTGCAGGGCGATGCCGTTGAGGATCGCCCCCATGCCGTGCTCACGGATGCCGAAGTGCAGGGTGCGGCCGTACTCGTCGCCGGGGAAGTCCTTGGTGGCGTGCACCGCAGGGATGAAGGACGGCTCGCCCTTCATGGTGGTGTTGTTGCTCTCCGCGAGGTCGGCCGAGCCGCCCCAGAGCTCGGGCAGCACCGGGGCGAGGGCCTCCAGCACCTTGCCGGAGGCGGCCCGGGTGGCGACGCCCTTCGCGTCGGCCGGGAAGGTCGGCAGGGCGTCGGCCCAGCCCTGCGGGAGGGTACGGGTCGACATCCGGTCCCAGAGCGCCTTGCGCTCCGGATTGGCCTGCGCCCACGCGTCGAACGCGGTGGTCCACGCCGCCTGGGCCTCGGCGCCCCGGTCCATCACCTGGCGGGCGTGCTTGAGGACCTCCTCGTCGACCTCGAAGGTGCGCTGCGGGTCGAAGCCGAGGATCTCCTTGGTGGCCTTCACCTCGTCCGCGCCGAGCGCCGAGCCGTGGATCTTGCCGGTGTTCTTCTTGTTCGGCGCGGGCCAGCCGATGATGGTGCGCAGCGCGATGAAGGAGGGCCGGCCGGTCTCCGCCTTCGCGGCCAGCAGCGCCTGGTGGAGCGCCTCGACGTCCTCGTGGTAGTCGCCCTGGTCGGCGTCGCCACGGCGCCAGTCGACCGTCTGCACGTGCCAGCCGTACGCCTCGTAGCGGGCCGCCACGTCCTCGCTCTTGGCGATGCGGGTGTCGTCCTCGATCGAGATCTCGTTGTCGTCGTAGATCACGCAGAGGTTGCCGAGCTGCTGGTGGCCGGCGAGGGCGCTGACCTCGTGGCTGATGCCCTCCTCGATGTCGCCGTCCGAGGCGATGCACCAGATGTCGTGGTCGAAGGGGGAGTCGCCCCGGTCCGCCTCAGGGTCGAACAGGCCCCGCTCCCGGCGCGCCGCCATCGCCATGCCGACGGCGTTGCCGAGGCCCTGGCCCAGCGGGCCGGTGGTGGTCTCCACACCGGGCGTGTGCCCGTGCTCCGGGTGGCCGGGGGTGAGCGAGCCCCACTGGCGCAGCGCCTGGAGGTCCTCCAGGCTCAGCGGGTAGCCGGAGAGGAAGAGCTGGATGTAGAGGGTCAGGCTGGAGTGCCCGGCGGAGAGCACGAACCGGTCCCGGCCGGGCCAGTTCGGGTCGGCCGGGTTGTGCCGCATCACCCGGTTGAAGAGCAGGTACGCCGCCGGGGCCAGGCTCATCGCCGTGCCCGGGTGGCCGTTGCCGGATTTCTCCACGGCGTCCATGGCCAGCACGCGGACCGTGTCGACGGCCCTGCGGTCGAGGTCGGACCAGTTGAGAGCGGGAAGCTCGGGTCGGTTTGCAGCCACGATGGTTGTGCTCCTCGGCAGATGGGCGGAACCCTCACTGATGACCCTATCGAGCGTGGCTAAACGTCCGCCCGGGGATCTGTGCATGGTGTTCTGTAGGTGTCCGACCGGATCCGTCGGTCAACTCCCACTGTGACGGCCCGCACCGTTGTCGGGTCTCCGGGGCAGCGAAAACGACGACGCGTAGTCTGTGGGGCGGTGTGTGGACCCGGACGGGTCCGGGCCGACCCCGACCTCCCCTGCCGACGCCGGAAGGTGGCAATCCGTGAGCATGATCACCGAGCGCCCCGTCAGCAACTCTGCCGGGCAGCCGCCGGTGCACACGGTTGCGGAGGCGTCGGCGACCGGCCGGCGGGACGTGCGGGCCGTGCTGGCCGCGTACGTGGCGCTCACCAAGCCGCGGATCGTCGAGCTGCTGCTGGTCACCACCGTGCCGGCGATGATGCTCGCCGACGGCGGGATGCCGTCGCTCTGGCTGGTGGCCGTGGTGCTGGTCGGCGGATCGCTCGCCGCCGGCGCGGCCAGCGTGCTCAACTGCTACATCGACCGGGACATCGACCAGCTGATGCGGCGCACCAAGCGCCGGCCGCTGCCCGCGCACACCGTGTCGCCGCGCAACGCGCTGGTCTTCGGGCTGGTGCTCGCGGTGATCTCGGTGGCGCTGATGGCCGCGTTCACCAACTGGCTGGCGGCCGGGCTCACGCTCGCCGCGATCGCCTACTACGACCTGGTCTACACGCTCTGGCTCAAGCGGACCACGGCGGCCAACACCTTCTGGGGCGGTGCCTGCGGCGCGGCGCCTGTGCTGATCGGCTGGGCCGCGGTCACCGGGTCGCTCGCCCCGGCCGCGTGGGGCCTGTTCGCGGTGGTCTTCTTCTGGCAGATGCCGCACTTCTACGCGCTGGCCATCAAGTACAAGGCCGACTACGCCCGGGCCGGCATCCCGATGCTGCCGGTGGTGGCCTCGGTCCGCCGGGTGAACGCCGAGATCCTCGCCTTCTCCTGGCTGACCCTGCTCTCCTCGCTGGCCGTCTGGCCGCTCGGGATGAGCCCGATCTACGGGGTGACCGCGCTGGTGGTCGGCGGTGTCTTCGTCGTCGAGGCGCACAAGCTGTGCCGGCGCGCGGCGCGGGGCGAGGCGGTCAAGCCGATGCGGCTGTTCCACTGGTCCACCACCTACCTCACCATCCTCTTCGCGGCCGTCGCGCTCGACGCCCTGCTGTAGGGCGGCCGCGCACCGGCCGGTGGTGGTGGAGTTCCCGCCGGTGAGGAAGTTCTCCAGAATTTTTTTTCGGGTAACGCTCTAGCGCACCAACCCGGACAGATAGTGACGATCTCGCCTGTCCGCTTCGCCCCGACGTATGCGACATGTACGGGCGAATCACCTGTGGTCTTCCTTAAACCCGTAGGTAATTGGCATCACAATTAGTTCATCGTTCTCGCACATGTGGGTGGAACTCTGCTTAGGCTTCGCGTCATGGCAGATGGTTCCGATACGACGCTGACGGCCGAGCAGACCGTTGCCGAGCAGGCCCCCAACGGCCTGGTCGCGGGCATCAAGTCGTTTGCCGCCGGACACGGCGGCGCGAAGGCGGTCATCGAGTACGTCGGCAAGCGCGGTGCCCGCATCGTCCTCGTGGGTGAGGACGGGGAGTGGGCCGACCAGTTCGCGGACGGCACCGACGTCGCGCGGCAGGCCTGCGCCACGGCGGGGGTCGCCGTCGAGAACGCCTGGGAGCGTGAACTGATGGACCAGATGCGTCCGAGCAACGACCTCTGGCGATCGATGGCCCGGCGCACGATGGCCCGTTGACATAAATTGACCACCCACCACCAGCCGACCCGGGGGAAGCCCCGGGTCGCCCTCGTCACCTGCACCGCCCTGCCCGACCTCGACCCGGACGACCGGCTCGTGCTCGCCCCGCTCGCCACCCGCGGCGTCGCCGCCGAGGCGTTGATCTGGGACGACCCGGCTGTGGACTGGTCCGGCTACGACCTGGTAGTGCTCCGCTCGCCCTGGGACTACGCGCTGCGGCGCGACGAGTTCGTGGCCTGGGCGCAGAGCGTCCCGCGCCTGGTCAACCCCGCCGACGTGGTCACCTGGAACACCGACAAGCGCTACCTGGCCGAGCTCTCGGCCGCGGGTGTGCCCACGGTGCCGACGGCCTGGGTCGAGCCGGGGCAGAGCTGGACCCCACCCGCCGACTCCGGGGAGTACGTGATCAAGCCGGCGGTCAGCGCGGGCAGCCAGGACACCGGCCGGTACGACCTGGCCGACCCGGAGCACCGGGAGTTGGCCGTGGCGCACGTGCGGCGGCTCGCCGAGGCCGGCCGGGTCAGCATGGTCCAGCCGTACCTGAGCGCGGTGGACACCGCCGGGGAGACCGCGCTGCTTTTCCTGGCCGGGCCCGACGGCCTGGCCTTCAGCCACGCCATCCGCAAGGGGCCCATGCTGACCGGTCCCGACCTGGGCGTGGCCGCGCTCTACAAGGAGGAGCGGATCGACGCTCGGACGGCCACGCCCGAGCAGCTGGACACGGCGGAGAAGACGCTGGCCGTCGTCCCCGGCGGCACGGACCGGCTGCTCTACGCCCGGGTGGACCTGATCCCCGGCCCTGGCGGCGCGCCCGTCGTGGTCGAGCTGGAGCTGACCGAGCCCAGCCTCTTCGTCGGGTACGCCGACGGCGCCCCCGACCGCCTCGCCGAGGCGATCACCACCCAGCTGCGCATCCACGCCTGACCGGGCACGGGCGCGTCCGTCGTCGCTCCGGCGGCGCCGGACGCGCCCGTGCCCGTCCCGGCTCAGCCCTCCTGGTGGTTGCGCTGCCAGTACCCGCCCACCGGTGGGGTGTCCAGGCGGACCGCGCCCGCCGCGTTGCCGACGAAGTCGTTCTCCTCCACCCGGCAGGAGAGGCAGCTGCCCCGCTCGGTGAGCCACAACCCGTAGGTCTGCGTCGGGGTGTCCCGGTGATCCCAGATCCGGTTGGCCCGCACGGTGGCGGCGTCGAACGGGGCGTTCACCGTGATCCCGGCGCGGACCGGGGGCGCGTCCGGCAGCTCGTAGCGGGCGCCGGGCGGCGGCGTGTCCTCGTTCCACCCGGTGACCGCGTCCGGCCGCACCTCGGCCAGGGTCAGCTCGGTGCCGGTGTTCGCGACGACCACCGCGGTCCGCGTGCCGACCCGCACGGTCTTCCCCCGGTGCCCGTCGGGCGGCCAGCCGGCCCGGTTGTCGACCATGTTCCGCCGGCCGTAGCGCACCGACTCCCCGGACCCGCCGGTCGCGGGCGCGCAGCGGCGGCCGTTGTTGCGGATCCGGTTGTTGACCACGGTGGCGTCGGTCATCGGCCGGTCGATCCGGATGCCGTCCAGGCCGTTCTCCCAGATCTCGTTCCCGTCGAGGACCACGTCGGCGGACGGCCCGGTGAAGCCGTGCCCCAGGTCGTGCTCGTGGTACCCGTGGCCGCCGTTGCGGCTGATCCGGTTGCCCCGGACCGTGTACGGTCCGGGCGAGTTGCCCATGCTGATCCCGTCGGCGACGTTGCGGTCGATCACGCAGTCGGCGAGCAGCCCGCCGCGCCCGGCCACCCCCGCGGTGCCGTTGGCCGAGACGTCGAAGCCGGCCTCCAGGTTGTCGGTGAGGGTGCAGGCGGACACGATCAGCCCGTCGGTGCCCCAGTCCGAGATGCCGAACCGGTTGGCCTGGCTGTGGCAGCCGACGATGCGGTAGCCGCGGGGCGGCGTCCAATAGTCCTTCTGTAGCTCCAGGAAGATGCCGTTGGTGCCGTTGCCGATCGTCGTGCAGTTGGCGATGGTCAGCCGCTCGATCTCGCCCCAGCCGCCGACGCCGATGCCGATGCCCGCCCCGCCCATCTCCTCGCCGTTGTCCAGCCGGCCGCACCCCACCACGACCACCCCGTCGATCAGGCTGTCCTGGAGGAAGTCGCAGCCCAGCCCGGTGGCGCCGGTGTGGTGGATGTACAGGTTGCGGAAGACGCCGCGCACCACGTACTGCAGGCCGAGGCCCTTGGCCAGGTAGCAGTACTCGGGCTGGGCCACCTCGGAGCCGTCGATCTCGAAGTCGGCGAAGGTGCACTCGGCGATGTGCCGCTCCCGGCTGGCGCCGTGCTGCACCACGGTCCAGTAGGCCAGCGGCACCGGGTCGGCCCGGTTGCCCTCGTTGCTGAGCAGGAATCGGGTCGCCGCCGGGCCGGCGCCGATCAGCGACACCCCGCTGCGCCAGACCGTGCCGGCGTCGCGGATCGAGTAGATCCCCGGCGGGCAGTAGATCACCCGGGCCCGGCCGTCCGCCGCGTACCCGTCGCCCAGCCGGTCCACCAGCGCCGAGAGCGCCGGCTGGTCGTTGGTCATCCCGTCGCCCTTGAGCCCGAACTCCCGCGCGTCGCACCACAGCGGCGCGCCGGCCACCGCGGTGGGGCGCCGCGGCGCGGTGGTGGCCAGCCCCTTGCGTGACACGGGCGCTCCCCTCGGCGTACGGCTGTCTCCGCCGCCGGGTTCCCGTCCGGCCCGGGGGTTAACGCCGGGCGTCGTGCCTGGTATGGGGTCAGACGGCCGCGGTGACCGGTTCGGCGGTCGGAGCCAGTTGCGTGGACGCCGCGAGCGGGCGGCGCTCCCGGGTCGACCAGAGCACCGCCAGGGAGGCCAGCAGCACCAGGCAGGAGCCGAGCATGTGCGCGGCGACCAGCACCGCCGGCAGGTGGGTGAAGTACTGCACGAAGCCGATCAGGCCCTGGCCCAGCTCGACCGCGACCAGCACCCCGGCGGCCCGGGCCGCCGGCGCCGCGCCGACCGCGCGGAACGCGAAGAGCAGCGCCACCGAGAGGCCGATGAGCAGGAACACCCCGTCGGCGTGCACCTGGGAGATCGCCTGCGGGTCCAGGCCGTTGCGGGCCGCGCCCTGGTCGCCCGCGTGCGGGCCGCTGCCGGTCACCCAGGTGCCCACCACCAGCACGGCCGCGCTGACCACCGTGGTGAGCAGGGCGAGGGCGCGCAGCGGCGCCGGCACGGTCGGGGTCACCGGCCCGTCCGGCTCGCCGGTGCGCCGCCAGAGCGCGTACGCGGCGGCGATCACCACCATCGAGGCGAGGAAGTGCAGCCCGACCACCCACGGGTTGAGGTTGGTGAGCACGGTGATGCCGCCGATGACCGCCTGGGCCGGGATGCCGAACAGCACGCCGATGGAGAGCGGCAGCAGCCCGCGGGGGCGGGTCCGCTGGGCCAGCACGGCGAGCACCACGGCGAGCGCGATGACCCCCACCGCGAAGGTGAGCAGCCGGTTACCGAACTCGATCACCCCGTGCACGCCCATCTCGGCCGTGGCGTGGTACGACTCGTCGGTGCACCGGGGCCAGGTGGGGCAGCCGAGACCGGACGCGGTGAGCCGGACCGCCCCGCCGGTGACCACGATCGCCACGTTCGCGATGATCGAGGTGTACGCGAGGCGACGCAGTAGCGTCGGGGAGACCGGGAACCGGACGGAAGCCTTCACGGAGCGAATCCTACGCACCGTAGTGGATCCCGATCGGGTGACTCCGCCGCACCGGTGGTCGGGATCACCGGACCCCGGGTTTGCGGGCCCTCCGCGAATTACGTAACGTTGCTGTTGTGAAAAACGCGGCGGCGCTCTCCGGGCAGCTGCCGGCGACCGGTCCGGTCGCCGGCGACGGCCCCGCGTCCGCCGATCTTTCCACCCGGGACCGCGTCACCCAGCTGCTGCTGGAGCGGGGGGCGACCACCGCCGCCCAGCTCGGCTCGGCGCTCGGGCTCAGCCCGGCCGCGATCCGCCGCCACCTCGACGCGATGCTGGCCGACGGCCACGTGGTCGCCCGCGAGCAGGTCGTGCGGGGCAGCCGGGGCCGGGGCCGACCGGCGAAGGTCTTCGTGCTGACCGAGGCGGGCCGGGTCCGCTGCGGCACCCACCACTACGACAACATGGCCACCGCGGCGCTGCGCTGGATCGCGCACAACGGCGGTGCCGAGGCCGTGGCGGCGTTCGCCGCCGACCAGGTCGCCGCCCTGGAGGCGCGCTGCCGCGCCGCCATGGAGGACGCCGGCGACGACCCGCTCGCCCGCGCGGAGGCGCTCGCCACCGCGCTGACCGCCGAGGGCTACGCTGCCAACGCGTCCACGATCGCCTCCGGCGGCCAGCTCTGTCAGCACCACTGCCCGGTGGCGCACGTGGCCGCCGAGTTTCCCCAGCTGTGCGAGGCCGAGACGGCGGTCATCTCCCGTCTGGTCGGCACCCACGTGCAGCGCCTGGCCACCATCGCGCACGGCGACGGGGTGTGCACCACGCACATCCCCACCCAGCCGCGTGCCCAGTCCGGTAACACCGTCACCACTGTGAGGACAGATAGATGACCGAGCAGATCGTCCAGCCCCTGACCCAGGAGGAGCAGCTTGCCGCCCTGGGCCGCTACGAGTACGGCTGGGCCGACCCTGACGTCGCCGGGGCGTCCGCCCAGCGCGGCCTCAACGAGGCGGTGGTGCGGGACATCTCGGCCAAGAAGAACGAGCCGGCCTGGATGCTCGACCTGCGCCTGAAGGGCCTGCGGCTGTTCGGCCGCAAGCCGATGCCGGCCTGGGGCGCCGACCTGACCGGGATCGACTTCGACAACATCAAGTACTTCGTGCGGTCCACCGAGAAGCAGGCCACCAGCTGGGAGGACCTGCCCGAGGACATCAAGAACACCTACGACCGGCTGGGCATCCCCGAGGCGGAGAAGCAGCGGCTGGTCGCCGGTGTCGCGGCGCAGTACGAGTCCGAGGTCGTCTACCACAAGATCCGTGAGGACCTCGAGGAGCAGGGTGTCATCTTCCTGGACACCGACACCGCGCTGCGCGAGCACGAGGACATCTTCAAGGAGTACTTCGGCACGGTGATCCCGGTCGGCGACAACAAGTTCGCCGCGCTGAACACCTCCGTCTGGTCCGGTGGCTCGTTCATCTACGTGCCGAAGGGCGTGCACGTGGAGATCCCGCTGCAGGCCTACTTCCGGATCAACACGGAGAACATGGGCCAGTTCGAGCGGACGCTGATCATCGTCGACGAGGGCGCGTACGTGCACTACGTCGAGGGCTGCACCGCGCCGCTCTACTCCTCGGACTCGCTGCACAGCGCGGTCGTGGAGATCATCGTCAAGAAGAACGCCCGGTGCCGCTACACGACCATCCAGAACTGGTCGAACAACGTCTACAACCTGGTCACCAAGCGCGCCGTCTGCCACGAGGGCGCGACCATGGAGTGGGTCGACGGCAACATCGGCTCCAAGGTCACCATGAAGTACCCGGCGGTCTACATGACCGGCGAGCACGCCAAGGGCGAGGTGCTCTCGGTGGCCATGGCCGGCGAGGGCCAGCACCAGGACGCGGGCGCCAAGATGGTGCACGCCGCGCCGCACACCTCCTCGACCATCGTGTCGAAGTCGATCGCCCGGGGCGGCGGCCGCACCTCCTACCGGGGCCTGGTGCAGGTGCTGGAGGGCTCGCACAGCAGCCGGAGCACGGTCAAGTGCGACGCGCTGCTGGTCGACACCATCTCCCGCTCCGACACCTACCCCTACGTCGACATCCGTGAGGACGACGTGTCGATGGGGCACGAGGCGACCGTCTCCAAGATCAGCGACGACCAGCTCTTCTACCTGATGAGCCGGGGCCTGAGCGAGGACGAGGCGATGGCCATGATCGTGCGGGGCTTCATCGAGCCGATCGCCAAGGAGCTTCCGATGGAGTACGCCCTGGAGCTCAACCGCCTGATCGAGCTCCAGATGGAGGGCGCGGTCGGCTGACCCCGGCCGCGAGCCCCGATCCGTCGGGCCGGGCTCCGCGAGCCCGGACCCGTCGGGCCGGGCCGCACGGGCCCCGACCGACCCTCCGACTAATCGCAGAACAGACCAAGGAAGAGATGACTACCCAGGCTTCCGCGCCGCCCGCGACCAAGTCGCAGGCGCTCCGCTCGTACGACGTCGCCGACTTCCCGGCCCTCACCGGCCTGGAGGAGGAGTGGCGCTTCACCCCGCTCAAGCGCCTGCGCGGCCTGGCGGGGGGAGCACCGGCCGCGACCGGCACGGTCCGCCACGAGTACGCCGACCTGCCCGAGGGCGTCACCGTCGGCCGGGTCGGCAAGGACGACCCGCGGGTGGGCAGCGTGCTCACCCCGTTCGACCGGATCAGCGCGCTGGCGTACGGCGGGGTGGACGAGGCGCTGCTGGTGCAGGTCGCCCGGGATGCCGTGGTCGAGACGCCGGTGAGCCTGCGGGTGGTCGGCGAGGGCGCCGACGCGCTCGCCTTGGGCCACACCTTCGTCGAGGTGGGCCGGTTCGCCGAGGTGACCTTGGTGCTGGAGCACGCCGGCTCCGCCACCCTCGCCGACAACGTCGAGGTGGCCGTGGCCGACGGGGCGAAGCTGACCCTGGTCACCGTCGCCGACTGGGCCGACGACGCGGTGCAGGCGCAGCACCTCAAGGTGAAGCTGGGCCGCGACGCCAAGGTGATCCACGTGCAGGTGAGCCTCGGCGGCGACCTGGTCCGGCAGTACACCTCGGTCGAGTACGGCGACCGCGGCGGCGAGGCCGAGCTGTACGGCCTCTACTTCGCCGACTCGGGCCAGCACCTGGAGCACCGGCAGCTGGTCGACCACACCGTGCCGGACTGCCGCAGCTATGTCGGCTACCGGGGCGCCCTGCAGGGCGACAGCGCGCACACCGTCTGGGTCGGTGACGTGCTGATCCGGGCCGAGGCGACCGGCACCGACACGTACGAGATCAACCGGAACCTGCTGCTCACCGACGGCGCGCGGGCGGACTCCGTACCCAACCTGGAGATCGAGACCGGCGAGATCGCCGGCGCCGGGCACGCGAGCGCGACCGGCCGCTTCGACGACGAGCAGCTCTTCTACCTGATGGCCCGGGGCATCCCGGAGGCCGAGGCCCGCCGCCTGGTGGTCCGCGGCTTCTTCGCCGAGCTGATCAACAAGATCCCGGTCGAGGAGCTGCGCGAGCGGCTCGGCGATGCGATCGAGGCCCGCCTGACGAAGGCCGGCGCCTGATGATCAGGATCTGCGCGGTCGAGGACGTGCCGAAGGGCACCGCGATCAGCGCCGACGTCGACGGCACCCGGCTCGCGATCGTGCACGGCGACGACGACAACTTCTACGCCGTCTACGACGAGTGCTCGCACGCCGCCGTGGCGCTCTCCGAGGGCGAGGTCGAGGGCTGCACGCTGGAATGCTGGCTGCACGGATCCCGTTTCGACCTGCGTAGCGGTGAGCCCACCGGGCTGCCCGCGACCGAACCCGTTCCCGTCTACCCCGTCGAAGTCCGCGACGGCGACATCTACGTCAGCCTGACGCCGAGCAATGGAGTGACCCGATAATGAGCACCCTGGAGATCCGCGACCTGAAGGTGTCGGTCAAGCTGCCCGAGGGTGAGCTCAAGCCGATCCTGCACGGTGTCGACCTGACCGTGAAGTCGGGCGAGACCCACGCGATCATGGGCCCGAACGGCTCCGGCAAGTCGACTCTGGCGTACTCGATCGCCGGCCACCCCAAATACCAGATCACCGGCGGCTCGGTGACCCTCGACGGCGAGGACGTGCTGGCCATGTCCGTCGACGAGCGGGCCCGCGCCGGCCTCTTCCTGGCCATGCAGTACCCGGTCGAGGTGCCCGGCGTCTCCGTCGCCAACTTCCTGCGTACCGCCAAGACCGCCATCGACGGCGAGGCGCCGAAGCTGCGCACCTGGGCCGGCGAGCTGCGCGGCGCCATGGAGAAGCTCCAGATGGACCCGGCGTTCGCCCAGCGCAACGTCAACGAGGGCTTCTCCGGCGGCGAGAAGAAGCGGCACGAGATCGTGCAGCTGGAGCTGCTCAAGCCGAAGATGGCCATCCTCGACGAGACCGACTCCGGCCTCGACGTGGACGCGCTGCGCGTGGTCAGCGAGGGCGTCAACCGGGTCCGGGACACCGGCGACACCGGTCTGCTGCTGATCACCCACTACACCCGCATCCTGCGCTACATCAAGCCGGACTTCGTGCACGTCTTCGTCGCCGGGCGCATCGTCGAGCAGGGCGGCCCGGAGCTGGCCGACAAGCTCGAGGAAGAGGGCTACGAGCGGTACGTCGCCGGGGCCGGCTCGGCGCGGGCCTGACCGTAGGACAAGGGGCCGCGGAGATGACCACCATCGCCATTCCTGGGGGAATGCCGCAGTACGACGACGTGCCGCGTTTCGACGTGGCCACGGTGCGCGCCGACTTCCCGATCCTGGACCGGGAGATCAACGGGCACCGGCTGGTCTATCTCGACAGCGCCAACACCTCGCACAAGCCGCGGCAGGTGCTCGACGTGCTCGCCGAGCACTACGCCCGGCACAACGCCAACGTGTCCCGCTCGGTGCACACGCTCGGCACCGAGGCGACCGAGGCGTACGAGGGGGCCCGGGCGAAGATCGCCGCGTTCATCAACGCGCCGAGCGCCGACGAGGTGGTGTTCACCAAGAACTCCACCGAGGCGATCAACCTGGTGGCGTACGCGTTCTCCAACGCCTCGCTGCGGCCGGACGCCGACCCCCGGTTCCGGCTCGGCCCCGGCGACGAGATCGTGATCTCCGAGATGGAGCACCACTCGAACATCGTCCCGTGGCAGCTCCTCGCCGAGCGGACCGGCGCGACCCTGCGCTGGTTCCCGGTCACCGAGCACGGCCGGCTGGACGAGTCCGGGCTGGACGACCTGGTCAACGAGCGGACGAAGATCGTCTCGCTGGTGCACATGTCCAACATCCTCGGCACGGTCAACGCCACCTCCCGGATCACCCAGCGGGTCCGCGAGGTGGGCGCGCTGCTGCTGCTCGACTGCTCGCAGTCGGTGCCGCACCTGCCGATGGACGTGGTCGACTACGACGCCGACTTCATCGTCTTCACCGGGCACAAGATGTGCGGCCCGACCGGCATCGGCGTGCTGTGGGGCCGGGGTGAGCTGCTGGCGGCGATGCCGCCGGTGTTCGGCGGCGGCTCGATGATCGAGACCGTGACGATGGCACGGTCGACGTTCGCCGCGCCGCCGGCCCGGTTCGAGGCGGGCACCCCGCCGATCGCCGAGGCCGTGGCGCTCGGCGCGGCGGTGGACTACCTCACCGGGATCGGGATGCGCGCCATCCAGTGGCACGAGAAGGAGCTGACGGCGTACGCGCTGGACGCCCTCGCCACCGTGCCGGAGCTGCGCGTGTTCGGCCCGAACGTGCCGGTCGGCCGGGGCGGGACGATCTCGTTCGCGCTGGGCGACGTGCACCCGCACGACGTCGGGCAGGTGCTCGACTCGCTGGGTGTGCAGGTCCGGGTGGGGCACCACTGCGCGAAGCCGGTGTGCAGCCGGTTCGGCGTGCCGGCCATGACGCGGGCGTCGTTCTACCTGTACACCACCACGGAGGAGATCGACGCGCTGGTGGCCGGTCTCGAGCAGGTGCGGAAGGTGTTCGGCTGATGCAGCTCGACCAGCTCTACCAGGAGATCATCCTGGACCACTACAAGCACCCGCACGGCCGTGGGCTGCGGGACGCTGCGGACCCGGACGCCCGGGTCGGCGAGGCGCATCACGTCAACCCGACCTGCGGCGACGAGATCACCGTGCGGGTGGCCACCGACGGCAAGGTGTTCACGGACATCTCGTACGACGGGATGGGCTGCTCGATCAGCCAGGCGTCGGCGAGCATTCTGCACGAGCTGCTGCGCGGCCGGCTGGCGGACGACGCCGCCGTGGTGCACGAGGCGTTCGTGGCGTTGATGTCCGGGCGTGGCCAGGTCACGCCCGACGAGGAAGTGCTCGGAGACGGGGTGGCGTTCGCGGGTGTCGCGCGCTACCCGGCCCGGGTGAAGTGCGCGTTGCTGTCGTGGATGGCGTTCAAGGACGCCGCGGCACGCGCCGGGGTGGGCGTGAGCCCGACGGAGGTGAAGGCATGAGCAGCGAGGAGACCGCCACCGCGGCGACGCCGGCGACCGGCGGCGGCAAGGCCGCCATCGCCGACATCGAGGAGGCGATGAAGGACGTCGTCGACCCGGAGCTGGGCATCAACGTGGTCGACCTGGGCCTGGTGTACGGCATCCACGTCGACGACCAGAACGTGGCCACCCTGGACATGACGCTGACCTCGGCGGCCTGCCCGCTGACCGACGTCATCGAGGACCAGGCCCGGCAGGCGCTGACCACCGGCCCGGGCGGCGGGCTGGTCGGCGACATCCGGATCAACTGGGTCTGGCTGCCGCCGTGGGGCCCCGACAAGATCACCGACGAGGGGCGCGACCAGCTCCGCTCCCTCGGCTTCAACGTCTGAGCGTTAGCGTCTCGGCTGCGGCCGGCCCGGCGAAAGCTGTGGCCGGCCGCAGTGATTTCCGGGCGCGGCGTGTGCTCGTGACCGTTCGTCGCCCGGTCGTCGCCACAGGTGGGCCTGCCGCCACCGATCGGAGTCGGGGCGGCAGCGGAACGGCCCGACGGTGCGCTGAAAGTTGACATCGCGGATGGCCCAGCCCGGCCCCGTCGTAACTTCATGGCACATGCGCAGCCGTGCGGAGCGCCCAGACGCCGCCGGACAGGGATGATCTCCCGGGCTGGCAGGCGGGCCGCCGATCGGCCACGCCGACTCCCAGCCCGAAGGAGACCACATGCTCAGACGGACTTTGGCCATCGCGCTGGCCGTGCCGGTCGCCGCTGTTCTCGCCCCCGGGTCGCCGGCGAACGCGGCGACCCCGCTCTCCGGCGCGATCTTCACGACCGACGCCAGCGGCGTACCGGTCAACCTCAACATCTACGCCGCCAAGGAGGACGTGTACCTCAACGGCGGCCCGGGCATCAACGCGCCGGACGAGGCGGCGGGGCTGCCCGCCGGCACCTACTCGTTCCAGGTCACCGACCCGTCCGGCAAGACGCTGCTCTCCACGGACCCGGTGACGTGCCGGCAGTTCACCGTCGACGACTCGGGCGTGATCCGGAGCGTCGCCGCCGGCGGGGCGTGCGCCCACGCGACCGGAACCGACGGGGAGGACGCCGGGCTGACCGTGCAGCTCTTCCCGTATGCCGACACGCCGAACAACGGTGGCGTGTACAAGGTCTGGGTGAGCCCGACCGAACTGCTGGACTGCACCGCTGTGGGCAACAAGAACTGCTTCGTCCCGCGCTACAGCAAGACCGACAACTTCAAGGTCCGCAACAACCGGATCGTGGAGATCGACACCCGGTTCGTGAAGCCGGGCGTGGCCGAGCCGGTCGACGGGCTCGCGGCGACGTGGATCGACACGAACGGCGCGTCCAACGTCAAGTACTCGGAGTACAACCCGGGCATGCTGGCGTTCCACGAGGCCCACGTCGAGGCGGCCGAGCAGGGCCAGCACCAGATCGTCGTCAGCGACCAGCCGGGTTGCACGGTGGCTTCGGCGCACGCGGACGGGCGGACGTACCTCCCCGTGGGTGGTTCGGTGACCGTGCCGGTGTCGGTGAGGAACCACCTGTCGGCCGACTACACCTACTTCGTCGACGTGCACTGCGCCGACTGACGCAATCCCTCGGCACGGTGGGGCCGCGGCGACGCCCCGGCCCCACCACACCGCCCGGCTCGTCGTCGGGCCCGTTATTCGCTCGCGCCGGCCGGGTTCGAGGCGGCAGAATCTCGCCGTGATCGCACGGACCCGTACCCATGTCTCTGTCCCGGCGGCCATGCCTCGCCGGCGACAGCAGGCGGCGCGCCGGTCCGTCGCGGTCTCCGGCCCGCCGGCATGACCGCCGCGTTCGTGGCCGGCCTGGTGGCCGGCTACGGCGTAGCCATCCCCGTCGGCGCGATCGCCATCCTCATCCTCGGGCTCAGCGCGCGCACCTCGTTCCGGGTCGGCGCGGCCGGGGCGCTCGGCGTCGCCACCGCGGACGGCCTCTACGCGGCCGTGGCGGCGCTCGGCGGCGCGGCGGTGGCCGGTCGGCTCACACCGGTCGCCGGTCCGCTGCGCTGGGTGGCCGCCGGGGTGCTGCTCGCCCTCGCCGCGCACGGGGCCTGGCGGGCGCTGCGCCCACCCGCGCCGGCCGGCCCGTCGCCGGTGCGTGGCGGCCTCGACACCCCGACCCGGGCGTTCGGGGCGATCCTCGCCCTGACCCTGCTCAACCCGGCGACCGTCGTCTACTTCACGGCCCTCGTCCTGGGCCGGGGCGACGCGGCCGGGTCCGGTACCCGGGCGGCCCTGCTCTTCACCCTCGGGGCCTTCCTCGCCTCGGCCAGTTGGCAGTTGGTGATCGCCGGCGGCGGCACGCTGATCGGTCGGGCCCTCACCGGCCGGCGCGGCCGCCGGGTCACCGCCCTGCTGTCCACCGCCATCATCGCGGCACTCGCCGTCGCCACCCTGCTGGGCGGCTGATCGACCACCGAGCGTCCAGCCTGGACGATGGCCGGCCGAACCGACGGATCGGTGGTCGAACGCCCGGTGGCGGTTCGCATCTCCGACCGGCGGGTGCGCGGCCATCGGGCCGGCGGGTCGCCCTTGGGCCACTGTGGCCGCCGGGCGGGGGCGGCCGACGTCCTGTCAGGAGCACCTCGACCGTCCGGCTGATGTCCCGGCTCCGTCGTCCGCCTAGGGTCCTGACCATCTGTGGATCACTCCCGTACGCCCCGCTACCGCCGGGCGCGCGGGCGCCCGCAGCACTCGGCACCGAGCAGGGGGAGACGACGTGAGGAAAATCCTGGTACGTCCACCGGACCGCCGTTCACGAGCTGACCGGGCACGGCGCGGCCGGTTCGCCGCCGTCCTGGTCGCCGCGCTGGTGGCGACGGTGCTGCCGGTGCTGGCGTCCCCCGCCCCGGCCGGCGCGGCCCCGCCCGCCGACAGCGGGTGGCGGAAGGTGGACGGCAAGCCCGCGCCGACCAGGGCCGGTCGCAAGGCGACCGTGCAGGCCAAGCGGCTGACCGCGTACACCCTGGACCGGAACAGCATGAAGGGCCTGCTCGACAAGGCACCGGCGGAGCGGACCCGCGGCCTCCGCCCGTCGGCGCAGGTCGTGACGCTGCCCGCGCCCGACGGGACGTACCAGCGGTTCGCGCTGGTGGACTCGCCGGCGATGGAAGCCGGCCTGGCCGCGGCGCACCCGGAGATCAGCACGTACGCCGGCCGGGGCCTGGACGACCCGACCGCGACCGTCCGCGCGGACCTGACCCCGCTGGGCTTCCACGCCTCGGTCCGCTCGGCGTCCGGCAACTGGTACGTCGATCCCTACTACCACCTGGACCAGAGCCTCTACGCCAGCTACTTCGCCCGCGACCTGGAGAACCCGCACGGGGACCTGGTCGAGCGGGAGGACGTGATGGAGGCGGCCCGCGACCTGGCGGACGAGGTGGGCGTGGCGCCCGCCGAGGTCCCCGCCGGGCCGCAGGTGAAGCTGCGCACCTACCGGGTGGCGCTGGTGACCGACCCCTCCTACGCCACCTTCTTCGGCGCCGAGAACGTCACGGCGGCCAAGGTCACCCTGATGAACCGGGTCACCCAGATCTACGAGGACGAGACGGCGATCCGGCTCGTGCTGATCAACGACACCGACAAGACCAACCTGAACACCCCCGCCCTGGCCACCGAGCCCAACGGCCCGTGCGGCGCCGCGGCCTGCTTCACCCCGGCGCAGCTCAGCTCGTGCGGCGGCGGCACGCTCAGCCGCAACCGGATCGTGCTCGGCCAGCTCGTCGGCGCCGGCAACTACGACGTGGGCCACATCGGCCTCGGCGTGAACGGCGGCGGCGTGGCCAGCCTCGGCGTGATTGGCGGCAACGGCAAGGCCCAGGGCTGCACCGGCCTGCCCACCCCGATCGGCGACTTCTACGCGGTGGACTACGTGGCGCACGAGATGGGCCACCAGTTCGCCGGCAACCACACCTTCAACGGCACCCAGTACAACTGCTCGGGCGGCAACCGGAGCGCGGCCAACTCGTACGAGCCGGGCAGCGGGTCGTCCATCATGGCGTACGCCGGGATCTGCCAGCAGGACAACCTCCAGCCGCACAGCGACCCGTACTGGTCGCACCGCAGCTACACCGAGATCACCAACTACATCACCTCCACCCGCCCGGCGATCAACGAGGTGCAGACCGTCTCGCTGCGCGACTTCGCCACCGACGGCGACTCGTTCACGGTCTCCTGGAACGGCGTCGAGTCCGTGCCGATCGTGCGGGGAGCCAACTACACCACGGCCGGCATCAAGGCCGCCATCGAGGCGATCGCCGGCTGGCCGGCCGGCGCGACCGTCACCGTCGCCGCCTTCGGCGGCAGCGGCGTCCTCAACGACACCGGCTTCCAGGTCACCTTCGGCGGCACGCTGGCTGCCACCAACGTCGCCCCGCTCGCCCTCGCGAGCCTCACCGACGCGTCCGGGTTCGTCGGCGAGACCGCCAAGGGTGGCGCGATCGACAACGGCGGATTCCTGGTCGAGGAGAACGGCAACCACGCGCCGGTGGTCACCGTGCCGGAGACGGTCGCCATCCCGGTGCGTACGCCGTTCGCGCTGACCGGCAGCGCCACCGACTCGGACGGCGACCCGCTCACCTACCTGTGGGAGCAGAACGACCGGGGCGGCGCGACCGGCACCGCGCTGGTGAACAACACCAAGGTGAACGGTCCGCTGTTCCGGGTCTTCGGCACGGCCGCGTACGTCTCGCCGAGCGACACCCTCAAGTACCACTCGCCGGGCCTGAACGCGGTGACCACCGACCCGACCCGGGTGTTCCCGGACATGGCGCAGATCCTGGCCGGCAACACGAACGCCCGGGCGGGCGCCTGCCCGGCCGCGCCGGCGCCGCCGCCCACGGGCGGCGCCTCCAACGTGCCGGCGGACCTGGTCGACTGCTACTCCGAGTTCCTGCCCACCCGGGACTGGGTCGGCTTCACCAACGACCGGACCATGCACTTCAAGCTCACCGCCCGGGACGGCCGGCCGGGTGGCGGCGGCGTCGGCAGCGCCGACGTGGCCGTGGTGCTGGCGCCGGACGCCGGGCCGTTCCTGGTCACCTCGCAGGGCTCCGCCGCCGTCCTGGACGGCGGTTCCATGCAGACGGTGACCTGGGACGTGGCCGGCACCGACGGGGCACCGGTGAACGCCACCCAGGTGCGGATCACGCTCTCCGCCGACGGGGGAAAGACCTTCCCGTACGTGCTGGCCGAGCAGACGCCGAACTCGGGCAGCGCCACGGTGGCCCTGCCGAACGTGGCGACGAAGCAGGCGCGGATCCGGATCGAGGCGGTCGGCAACGTCTTCTTCGACCTCAACGACGCCGACCTCACCATCCGGGCCGTGCCCGTGGTGTCGAACGACGCCCCGGCGGGCGGGGCCGCGGTCCAGTACAGCGACGCGCTGGCGCCGACGGTCACCGTCACCGCGACCGACGCGGACACCGTGGGGGCGGAGCTCACCGCCGCCGCGGCCGGCCTGCCCGCCGGCCTGTCGCTGGCCGTGTCGGCCACCTCCGGCGCCGACACCCCGGGGACCCGGAGCTGGACGGTCACCGGGACCGCCGGCGCGGTGCCGGGGGACTACCCGGTCACAGTGACGGTCGCCGACGGCACCGGCCTGGCGGCCACCACCTCGTTCACGATCCGGGTCACCGCCGAGGACGCGGCGGCGAGCTGGGCCGGTGACACCTGGGTGACCACCGCCGGCGCCTCCGGCACGGCCCTGCTGCGGGCCGTCGTCCGGGACGGCTCGGTGCTGCCCGGCGCGACGGACACCACCGCGGGGGACATCCGGACCGGCACGGTCACCTTCGCCGAGGGCGGCGTGCCGCTCTGCACCGGCGTGCTGGACCTGCTCGGGTCGGACACCACCACCGGGTCCGCGTCGTGCGAGGCCACCCTGGCGGCGGGCAGCCACACGGTCACCGCGACGGTCGGCGGCCACTACACGGGCGGCACCAGCGCCCAGGTGACGGTCGCGGCCTCCGACGGGTCGTTCCTCACCGGTGACGGGGTGCTGGCCGCGGGCCGGTCCGCCGGCCGGTACCCGGCGGCCGCCGGGTCGCCGGTGACCGTGGACCTGGTCGGCAAGCCGGCTCAGGTCGGCAAGATCACGACCGGTTCCGCGACCGTCGGGTTCCGGTCCGGCGGCCGGAACTACCAGATCCGGGGTACGGCCGTCGACGGCCTCGGCCTGAGCCGGACCGGCGGGGTGGCGCAGGTGCGCTACCGGGCCGACCTGGTCGACAGCACCGGCACGGTGGTGGCCGGCGGGTTGACCCTGGCCGTGACGGTGACCGACGAGGGTGCGCCCGGCCGGAACGACACCGTCGGGGTCACCCTGTGGAACGGCGGGGCGCTGCTCTTCTCGTCCGACTGGACGGGAGGCGGCACCGCGGAGGTGAAGCTGACCAGCGGCAACCTCAGCCTGCACTGATCGACCGGTGGCGCGGGAGGACGCCGTTCACGGGTGTCCTCCCGCGTTCCCGATCCCACCGTGCCGTACCGTCGTGCCATGAGCAGCCGACCCGCGGCCGGGGGCGGCCGGTGGGTCGAGGTCGACCCGACCCGCGTCACCCGCTGGGTCGAGGGCTTCGCCGACCGGCACGGTCCGCCCACCACCGCCGTAGAGGGGTACGGCCTGCTGCTCGCCGCCCCGGACGGCGCCACCGCCGAGCTGCACACCCCGCCTGGCGCCCCGGCCAGCGCCGACGTGACCGGGTTCGGGGCCGCCGCCGGCGCGGCCCGCCGGCTCGGCCTGCTGCTGGCCCGCAAGGGCGCGGTGGCGGTCGGCGTTGCCGACGGCCCCGACCTCGTCGTCTCCAAGGTTGACACTCGCTACGTGCAGGGGCGCACCGCCGCGGGTGGCTGGTCGCAGCAGCGGTTCGCCCGGCGGCGGGACAACCAGGCGAAGGCGGCCCTGGGCGACGCGGCGGAGCTGGCCGTACGGCTGCTGTTGCCGGAGGCCGCGACACTGGCCGCCCTGGTCTGCGGGGGTGACCGGCGGGCGGTGGACACCGTGCTGGCCGACCGGCGGCTGGCCCCGCTCGCCGCGCTGCGCGCGGACCGGCTGCTCGACGTGCCGGAACCCCGGCACGCGGTGCTGGTCGGCGCGGTCGCCGCCGCCCGCGCGGTGCGGATCCGGGTCTGCGACCCGGCACCCGAGCGCGCCGCCTGATCTCAGCGACAACACCGTGAGGGGCGGTCTCCCCGCGAACACGCGACGACGCGCGCCGGACGAACGGAGGATGAGCTGTGGAGTTTTTCGTGGACCTGGTGACCACGGTGCCGGGCGGCACGGCGGAGGAGCCGCTGCGCGCGTGGCGGCGCGAAGCCGTGACTCCGCTGTCGCCGCATCCGAACGACCCGGGCCGGCCGGCCCGGTGACCCCGAACGCCATGACCGGCGCCGAGGCAGAGATTCTGCGGACCGTCCTCGACGGGTGGCGGTCCGCCGTCGACGCCCACGAGCCCGAGCGCGTCGCGTCGTACTTCACCGAGGACGCGATCTTTCAGGGCCTGCGCCCGTACACCGTCGGCCGTGACGCCGTCGCCGACTACTACGCCTCGCAACCGATCGGCCTGACCGCCGCGTACGACATCCGCGAGAGCCGGCGTCTCGCCGACGACCTCGTCCTCGGCTACCTGAGCGTCGAGTTCGCCTTCACCGACCGGCCGACCCTGGCCGTCCACCTCGGGGTGATCGTGCGCCGGGTCGGTGCCACCTGGTTGATCAGCCACTACCAGGTGTCCCGGCTCGGCTGACCGCCGGAAAGGCGGGACCCCGGCGCCGGATGTCCGGCGGCCGGGGTCCTGGTGGCCTCGGGGAGAGGTCAGAGGCTGCCGCCGAAGGTGTCGCAGGCCTTCGGGTCGCCCGTGGACCAGCCCTTGGTGAACCACTGCTGGCGCTGCTCCGAGGTGCCGTGGGTGAACTCGTCCGGGTTCACCGGCCGGCCGGCGCGCTTCTGGATCGCGTCGTCGCCGATCTTCTCGGCGGTGTCGATCGCCTGCTGGATGTCCTGCTCGGTGATGCTCGTGAAGATCTTCTGGCCCTGCTCGTCGGCGGTCCCGGTGGCGTTCTTGGCCCAGGCACCGGCGTAGCAGTCGGCCTGCAGCTCCAGCTTCACCGAGAGCGCGTTGGCGTTGTTCGGGTCGCGCTGCTGCTGGCGGCGCATCTGCGCCTCGGTGCCGAGCAGGTCCTGCACGTGGTGGCCGTACTCGTGGGCCAGGACGTACGGCTGGGCGAACTCGCCCGCCGCGCCGAGCTGGTCGGCGAGCAGCCGGTAGAAGGTGAGGTCGATGTAGACCAGGTCGTCGGCCGGGCAGTAGAACGGGCCGACGCCGGAGTCGGCCGCGCCACAGCCGGTGTTCACGTTCTGGCTGAAGAAGACGGTCTTGGCCGGCTGGTACTGCTGGCCGAAAACCTCCGGCATGGCGGTGCGCCAGTACGCCTGGATCGAGTTGACGTAGAGCGTGTTGCGGCAGTCGAGCTGCTTGAGCGCGTCCTGCGCCGAGCACTTCTGCTCCAGGGAGGTGTTGTCGCCCTGGTCGGAGCCGCCGCCCCCGCCCATCGCGTTCAGCCCGAAGCCGCCGCCGATCAGGGCGACGAGCACGGCGATGACGAGGCCGATGATCCCGCCACGCCCGCCGCCGATCGGGATCGGGATGCCCATCCCGCCGCCTCCGCCGGACCCTCGCCGGTCCTCCACCTGGCTGGTGTCGATCCGCGCGTTCTCGTTCAGCTCCATGTTGACCCCGATCACCGATTTGTCCGTATGTGGTGGTTGCGGTACCGGACCGGGTCCGGACGGGGTTTTCGGTACCCGATGATCTTGCCCGGTAATCCGGCGGGCCGGGCGCGGCCGGCCCGGTACACTTGCCACCGTGCTGCGCTGCGAAGGCTGAACGGCCCCGCGCCGGACGGGAACTGATGACCCGCCGGCGCTTTCGCGTGCCCTGAGTCAGCCCTTCCGGACCCCGAGAGCGAGTACCTCACCATGATCACTGCCACCGGCCTCGAACTGCGCGCCGGTTCCCGGATCCTGCTGTCCGACACCACCCTCCGGGTGCAGCCGGGCGACCGGATCGGCCTGGTCGGCCGCAACGGCGCCGGCAAGACCACCACGCTCAAGGTGCTGGCGGGGGAGGGGCAGCCGTACGCCGGCCAGCTCGACCGGCGCAGCGCGATCGGCTACCTGCCCCAGGACCCGCGCACCGGCGACCTGGACGTCACCGGGCGGGACCGGGTGCTCTCCGCCCGCGGCCTGGACGTGCTGATGGCCCAGATGAAGGAGCTGGAGGCCAAGCTCGCCGAGGGCGCCGACGACGAGCGCCTGGTTCGCCGCTACGGCGCGCTGGAGGACCAGTTCGCCTCCCTCGGCGGGTACGCGGCCGAGGCCGAGGCGGCCCGGATCTGCGCCAACCTGGGCCTGCCCGACCGGGCCCTGGCGCAGACCATCGGCACCCTCTCCGGCGGCCAACGGCGCCGCATCGAGCTGGCCCGGATCCTGTTCCGCGACGCCGGCGAGAACGGCGGCGGCATCCTGCTGCTCGACGAGCCCACCAACCACCTCGACGCCGACTCGATCACCTGGCTGCGCGGCTTCCTCGCCAACCACAAGGGCGGCCTGATCGTGATCTCCCACGACGCGTCGCTGCTGGAGGCGGTGGTCAACAAGGTCTGGTTCCTCGACGCCACCCGCTCCGTGGTCGACGTCTACAACCTGGGCTGGAAGGCGTACCTGGCGGCGCGGGAGACCGACGAGCGGCGCCGCCGCCGGGAGCGGGCCAACGCCGAGAAGAAGGCCGGCGCGCTGATGGCCCAGGCGGACAAGATGCGGGCCAAGGCCACCAAGACCGTCGCCGCGCAGAACATGGCCCGCCGCGCCGAGAAGATGCTGGCCGGCCTGGACGAGGTCCGCGTCGCCGACAAGGTGGCGAAGGTCCGCTTCCCCACCCCGGCGGCGTGCGGCAAGACCCCGCTCACCGCGGGCGGCCTGTCCAAGTCGTACGGGTCGCTGGAGATCTTCACCGACGTCAACGTGGCGGTGGACCGCGGCTCCCGGGTGGCCATCCTCGGCCTCAACGGTGCCGGCAAGACCACCCTGCTGCGGATGCTCGGCGGCCTGCTCGAGCCCGACACCGGCGAGGTGCGCCCCGGCCACGGCCTGCGGCTCGGCTACTACGCCCAGGAGCACGAGACCCTGGACGTGGACCGGACGATCCTGGAGCACATGCGCAGCGCGGCGCCGGAGCAGACGGACACCGACCTGCGCAAGATCCTCGGCGCGTTCCTCTTCTCCGGGGAGGACGTGGACAAGCCAGCCGGGGTGCTCTCCGGTGGTGAGAAGACCCGGCTGGCCCTGGCCACCCTGGTCTGCTCGGGCGCGAACGTGCTGCTGCTGGACGAGCCGACGAACAACCTCGACCCGGTCAGCCGGGAGCAGGTGCTCGACGCGATCGCCCGCTACCCCGGCGCCATCGTCCTGGTCACCCACGACCCCGGCGCGGTGCTGGCCCTCAAGCCCGACCGCGCCATCCTCCTCCCCGACGGCGACGAGGACGCCTGGTCCGACGACCTTCTCGAACTCGTCGAACTCGCCTGACCCCGGGCCCCCGGCCCGCCGGCCCCCGCCTGGTCCGGGGCCGGGCGGGCGTCAGGTGAGGAGGCGGGCCAGGTGGGGCAGGACGCCGGAGGTGACCAGGATGGTCGCGCCGATGGCGATGAACACGGCAGGGACCAGCCAGTGCCCGGCGCGGCCGACCAGGCCCACCACCCGGGGGTGGCCGCCGAGCAGGGCGGCGACCGCGCACCAGACCGCGACCAGCGCGGCGAAGACCAGCAGCCAGACCAGGCCGGTGGCCGGGTCGAGGGAGCGGAACACCGGCACGTACACCGCGATGTTGTCGGCGCCGTTTGCGATGGTCACCCCGGCCACGCCGAGCAGGCTCCCGACCACGGCCGGCGGCTCGTCGTCGGCGGAGCGGGTCAGCAGCGCGCGCACGCCCAGCACGACGGGCAGCAGCCCGAGCAGGCCGGTCCACGGGTCGGGCACGACCAGCAGCCCGGCGGCCGCCACCACCGCGACGGCGACCAGCGCGCCGATGCCCAGGTACTGGCCGGCGACGATGTCCCGGGGGCGGGGTCGGCCGGTGCCCCGTGCCGCCACGAAGAACACCGTGAGCACGACGATGTCGTCGAGGTTGGTGGCGGCGAAGACCAGGGCGGCGCCGGCCGCCGCGGCGAGCAGGTCGATCACCCGAGGCAGCGTACGGGGCGGCCGGCCGGTCGGCCCGGCATGATCCACCCGGGTGGACCCGACTGACCGGTCAGGAGGATCACTCTATCGGGAAGCTGACATTGCATAGCGTGTCGGTTGGCGAAGAGTTGATATCTGGCGCATGATCGTTCGAGACGGTCTAATAGGTGGGACCGTATCCGAACCGCACAGTCTGGGACGTGAGGAATCAGCATGGCAGCCACTGGCACAGCCACCAGCACTGAGAAGGGTCGCCGGATCGTCGGAGCCGAGCGTCAGACGCTCGCCAAGGACCTGGTAAAGCGGTACACCGCCGGTGAGAGCATCCGTTCACTCGCGGCCTCGACCGGCCGTTCCTACGGGTTCATCCACCGGGTGCTCACCGAGTCCGGCGTGCAGCTGCGGCAGCGTGGCGGCGCCCGGCGCCGCAAGAAGGCGTGACCCGCCCCCCAACGTCGTCCATCAGCCCCGAGCCACGGGCGGTCCGGTGACCGCCGAGACGACCGGGGTGCGACTCGACTGCGACGGGCCGGTCGCGACGGTCACGTTGTGCCGGCCCGACGTGCTCAATGCCCAGACCCCGGCGATGTGGCGCGCGATGAGCGACTTCTCCCGGGAGCTGCCCGGTGACGTCCGGGTCGTGGTGGTACGCGGTGCGGGGCGGTCCTTCTCCGCGGGTCTGGACCTGTCGGTGGCCGGTGCCTCCGGCCCGGGCTCCTTCGCCGAGCTCGCCACCCTGCCGGAGCAGGAGTGCGCCGACCGGATCGCCGAGTTCCAGGCCAGCTTCACCTGGCTGCACCGGCCGGACGTGATCTCGATCGCGGCCGTGCAGGGCCACGCCATCGGGGCGGGCTTCCAGCTCGCCCTCGCCTGCGACCTGCGGGTGCTCGCCGAGGACGCCAAGCTCTCCATGGCGGAGGTGACCCTCGGCCTGGTCCCCGACCTGGCCGGCACCAAGCGGCTCGTCGAGCTGGTCGGCTACTCCCGCGCCCTGGAGATCTGCGCCACCGGCCGCCGGATGGACGCCGCGGAGGCGGACCGGATCGGCCTGGCCACCCTCGTCGTGCCGAACGCCGAGCTGGACGCCGCGGTGCGGGACCTGACCGCCGGTCTGCTGGCCAACAACCGGGACGCGATCGTGGAGATCAAGGCGCTGCTCACCGGCGCCGCCGGACGTACCCACGCCGAGCAGCAGCGGGTGGAGCGGGAGGCGCAGACCCGCCGGCTGCGCGACCTCGCCGGGCGGGCAGAATAGGTAAGGACCGTTCGGGAAGATCCGGGTTACTCGCGAGGTTGTCGTAGTCGTCGGGAGAATTGAACCGACGGTCCAGCGCTGCCCGACGACCCGGAGGTGACGAGTGTCCAACCACATGGCCGGTGGCGGCATGGCCGGCTGGAGCATGCTCCGGTCGATGCGCCACCGGGACGAGGTCTCCACCCACCAGCTCAAGCGCGGCACCGCCAAGCGGATCGTCGCGTTCGCCCAGCCCTACCGGCGCGACATCGTGATCTTCCTGATCACCGTGGTGATCGCCGCGGTGGTCGGGGTGGCCACCCCGCTGCTCGCGGGTGACGTCATCGACGCGATCGCCGGCGCCGGCTCCGACGCGGGCGCCACCGTAGTCCGGCTCGCCCTGATCATCGCCGTGCTGGCCGTCGCCGACGCGCTCTTCTCCCTGGCCCAGCGCTGGTATTCGGCCCGGATCGGGGAGGGCATCATCCTCGACCTGCGGACCCGGGTCTACGACCACGTCCAGCGGATGCCGCTGCAGTTCTTCACCCGGACCCAGACCGGTGCGCTGGTCAGCCGGCTCAACAACGACGTGCTCGGCGCCCAGCGGGCGTTCACCTCCACCCTGTCCGGGGTGGTCAGCAACGTCATCCAGTTGGTGCTCACCGCCGGTGCGATGCTCATCCTCTCCTGGCAGATCACCCTGCTGGCGCTGGTGCTGCTGCCGATCTTCATCATCCCCGCCCGCCGGGTCGGCCGGCGGCTCGCCGAGATCACCCGGGAGTCGTACAACCTCGACGCGAAGATGAACGCGACGATGACCGAGCGGTTCGGCGTGGCCGGCGCGCTGCTGGTCAAGCTCTTCGGCTCGCCCGAGGTGGAGGCGGCCCGGTTCGCCGGCCGTGCCGAGCGGGTCCGCGACATCGGCATCCAGTCGGCCATGTACTCGCGAACCTTCTTCGTGGCCATGCTGCTGGTCGCCTCCCTCGCCCAGGCGCTGACCTACGGCCTGGGCGGCTGGCTCGCGGTCACCGGCGCGGTCAGCGCCGGCACCGTGGTCAAGCTCGCGCTGCTGCTCACCCGGCTCTACGGGCCGCTCACCGCGCTCTCCAACGTCCGGGTCGACGTGATGAGCGCGCTGGTCTCCTTCGACCGGGTCTTCGAGGTGCTCGACCTGCGCCCCGGCATCGAGGAGAAGCCCGCCGCGGTGCCGGTGCCCCGGGGCAGCGGCCGGGTCGAGTTCCGCGACGTGCGGTTCCGCTACCCGAGCGCCGCCGAGGTGTCGCTGGCCTCCCTGGAAGAGGTCGCCACGCTGGACCGCACGGTCAACGAGCCGGTGCTCAAGGGCGTCTCGTTCGCCGTCGAGCCGGGGCAGATGGTCGCCCTGGTCGGTCCCTCCGGCGCCGGCAAGTCGACGCTGTCCATGCTGATCTCCCGGATCTACGACGTCACCGACGGCCAGGTGCTGGTCGGCGGCGTGGACGTCCGGGACGCCACCCTCGCCTCGCTGCGCGACGAGATCGGCGTGGTCACCCAGGACTCCCACCTGTTCCACGAGACCATCCGGGAGAACCTGCGCTACGCCAAGCCGGACGCCACCGACGACGAGATCTGGGCCGCGCTGGCCGGGGCGCAGGTCGCCGACCTGGTCCGCTCCCTGCCCGACGGGCTGGACACCACGGTCGGCGAGCGGGGCTACCGCTTCTCGGGCGGCGAGAAGCAGCGCATCGCCATCGCCCGGCTGCTGCTCAAGGCCCCGTCGATCGTCATCCTCGACGAGGCCACCGCACACCTCGACTCGGAGAGCGAGGCGGCGGTGCAGCGGGCGCTCTCCGTGGCGCTGACCGGGCGTACCGCGCTGGTGATCGCGCACCGGCTCTCCACCGTCCGCGACGCCGACCAGATCCTCGTCCTCGACGAGGGGCGGATCGTCGAGCGCGGCCGGCACGAGGAGCTGGTCGCGGTCGGCGGCCTCTACGCCGAGCTCTACCGCACCCAGTTCGCGGTGACCGACTCGCCGGCCCCCTACGCCGAGGCCGACCAGGCGGAGCCGGTGGTCACCACCGTGCCGCTCGGCACCTACGTGGCGCAGGAGGCGCTGCCGCCGGCGGCCGCCAACTAGGCGGTCGCCGCCGCGCGCAGCTCGCCGAAGGCGGCGCCGAGCGTCTCCGGGGTGAAGTGGGCGTTCAACCCGCTCGGGTTGGGCAGCACCCAGAGCCGGGCCGGTCCCAGCGGCTCCGGCTGCGGGCCGAAGCCGGCCCTGGGCCGGGCGAAGCCGATCCGGTAGGCGGTCACCCCGACCACCGCCACCCAGCGGGGCCGGTACCGCTCGACCTTGCCGGCCAGCAGCTCGGCGCCCGCGACCAGTTCCGCGGCGGTCAGCTCGTCCGCCCGGGCGGTGGCGCGGGCCACCAGGTTGGTGATGCCGAGGCCGAGGCGGGGCAGTTCGTCCTGCTCGCTGGGGTGCAGGCGGCGCTGGGTGAAGCCGCCCCGGTGCAGGGCCGGCCAGAACCGGTTGCCCGGCCGGGCGAAGTGCCAGCCGGTCGCCGCCGACCACAGCCCCGGGTTGATCCCGACGAAGAGCACGTCCAGCCCGGGCGCGATCACGTCCGGCAGGAGTTGGTCGACCGCCGCCGCCAACTGCTCCTTCGTCGGCCGGGGATACCGCCGGGCAGCCGCCTCGTCGGGGGTCACAGGCCGCGCAGCGCGCCGCCGTCGACCGGCACGGTCACCCCGGTGACGTAGCCGGCGGCGGGGGAGAGCAGGAACGCGGCCACCCGCCCGAACTCGGCCGGGTCGCCGATCCGGCGCAGCGGGATGGCCGCCTCCGCCGCGGCCCGGGCCCGTTCCGGATCACCGGCGGCGGCGAACAGCTCCCGGTTCCGGTCGGTCATGATCCGCCCGGGCAGCAGGCCGAACACGCGGACCCCGCGCGGGCCGTACTCGTCGGCGACGTCCTTGGCCACCCCGGCCAGGCCGGGGCGCAGGCCGTTGGAGATGCCGAGGCCGGGCAGCGGCTCCCGCGCCGACGTGGACAGGACCAGCCCGATCGCGCCGCCGTCCGGGAGCGCGAGGGCCAGCGTCCGCACGGTGCGGACGCTGCCCAGGAAGACCGTCTCGAAGGACTCCCGCCACTGCTCGTCGGTGATCTGGGCGGCGGTGCCCTTGGGCGGCCCGCCCACCGAGATGAGCGCCCCGTCGAGCCGGCCGAACTGCTCGCGGGCCGCGATCACCAGCCGCTCCGGGGTGCCCGGGTCGGTCAGGTCGGCGGTCAGCCCGATCGCCCGCTCCGCCCCGCCGAGCGCCTCGACCGCCGCGGCCACCTGCTCCGGTACGCGCGCCGAGAGCACCACCCGGGCGCCGTCGGCGACGAGCTGTTGGGCGGTGGCGAAGCCGAGGCCGCGGGAGGCGCCGGTCAGCACGTACACCCGGTCGGCGAGTCCGAGATCCATGAGGCTGATCCTGCCGTACGCCGGGACGCCGTGCCAGCGAGGGTCAGCGGCGGGCCGGACGGAGCAGGCGTACCCGACCGGCGACCTGCACCGCCACGGCGTCGCCGGCCCGGGCGACGGCCGGCAGCCGGCGGGGCCGGGGCGCGGTGCGGCCGTCGTAGCGGGCGGTGGCCTCCCGGGTGGCCAGTTCCTCGGCGCCCAGCGGCGGCAGCGAGCCGCGGTCCCGCAGCTCCCGGGCCAGATCCCAGCCGTCGCGCAGCGACCCGTTGGTGGGGCGTCCCGCCGCCCACCCGGTGAAGGTGGCCGGCCAGCCGACGCCGAGTCCGGCGGCGAGCAGCGGCCAGTGCCGCGCCACGTCGCCGGCCCGCTTGCGCAGCAGCGCGCGGCGCGCCGCCGCCACCGGCGCCGGGGCGAAGCCGGGCGGCAGCGGACCCCCGGCGACCAGTGCGGCGACCAGCGCCGCCTGCCGGGCGGCCAGGTCGCCGCCGGGCGCCGGCAGCTCGCCGCCGGTCACGTGACCACCGGGAAGCCGGACGCGGCCGCCAGCGCGTCCAGTTCCCCGCGCAGCTCGGCGGCGGGCGGGTAGTGACCGTCGCGCTCCAGCAGCAGCGCCGGGGGCCGCTGCCGGGCGCACAGCGCACGGACCAGGTCGAGCACCTCGGCGGGGACCGGATCGGTGTGCGTGTCGTGGTAGAAGCCGCCCTGCTCGGCGCCGCCGGCGACGTGCACGTAGGCGATCCGGTCCAGGGGCAGCCGGTCCAGCAGCGCGTGCGGGTCGCCGCCCCGGTTGCGGGCGTTGGCGTGCACGTTGGCGACGTCGAGCAGCAGCAGCGCCCCGGTGGCGTCGAGGATCTCGGTGAGGAAGTCGGCCTCGTCCAGCTCGTCGTCCGGCCAGTCGAAGAGCGCGGCGATCGGTTCCAGCGCGAGCGGCACCGGCAGCTCGGCCTGGGCCCGCCGGACGTTGGCCGCCACCGCGGCGACCGCCGCCCGGCTGCGCGGCAGCGGCAGCAGATGGCCCGCCTCCACGCCGCCGGCCCGGACGAACGCGATGTGCTCGCTGACCAGCGGCGCCCCCAGCGCCGCGGCCACCCCCGCCAGGTGCGCCACCCGGGCCGGGTCGACGGGTTCCGCGCCGCCGAGGGAGAGCTTCACCCCGTGCGGTACGACGGTGACGCCGCGCCCGCGCAGCTCGGCGAGCCCGTCCGGGAGCGGCCCGGCCGGGGCGACCGTCTCGGCCACCACCTCGACGAAGCGCAGCCCGGGCAGGCCGGCCACGAAGCCGGCGATCTCCGGCCGCCAGCCGATGCCGACCCCGACCGGCCCCGCCGGGGTCGCCGCGAGGCCGGTCGGGGCCGGCGCGGGGTCGCTCATCCGCCGCACCCGCCACCGCCGCAGCCGCCGCCCCCGCAGGAGCTGCCGCCGCCGCACGAACTGCCGCCGCCGCAGGAGCTGCCCGAGCTGCCCGAGCTGGCGCCGCTCGCACCGATCGCCTGGCGCTGGATCTCGGCCTGGTCGGCGAAGCCCGGGTCCATGGCCCAGATGGTGGCGGTGCCGAACAGCGCCACTCCCATCGCTGCGTCGGACGGGCCGTAGGTGGCGTACGCCGGGGCGGCGGAGGGGCGCAGCCAGCCGTGCTGGCGGCGCAGCTCGCGCAGCGCCCGGTCCGCCGTCCGGGTCCGCCACGGCACCCGGTTGAGCAGCAGGAACGCGATGAAGAGCGGGACCATGGCGAGCATCAGGTAGCCGGCGGGGCGGCTGTTCGACAGGCCGACGAAGGCCCGGAGCACGCCGAGCGCCAGGAGGGCGCCGAGCAGCGTCGGCCCGCGCCGCAGGGCCGCCCGCCGGGCCTTGCCGAGCGCCAGGCCACGCGCTTCGAGGCCGTCGCGGAGCTGGTCGAGGGCACGGGCCACCCACTCGTCCCGGCGCAGCTCGCGGGAGTGCACGCCGCGCGCGGCGGCGTGGTGGATCGCCTGGTCGAGCGGGGTGGCCCCGGCGGGCATCGCGCCGCCGGTGGTGAGCTGCCGGTCGGGCCGTACGCCCAGCGCACCGGCCCGGCGCAGCCCGCCGAGCGCCGTCCAGACGGCGAGCTGGCCACCGCCGTTGAGGTACGCGACCTGCTGCGGCCCGAGCTGCCCGGCGCCGGTCACCGGCGTGCCGGCCAGGGCGCGGACCCGGTGCACCAGGGTGCCGACGACCAGCACGGCCGCGGCGACCAGGTACCAGCGCAGGAAGACGGGGCCGGGGATGCCCCAGGTGTCGCCCGGTGCGGCGAGAAGGGCCATGTCTGCTCCTGTGGCGAGGGGGTCGCGGCCCATTGTGGAGCAGCCCCGCCAGGGGTCACCCGGCCCGCCGGGCGAGTTACCGGACCGAGACCGGCCGGGGGAGTACGTCGCCCGGTCAGTGCCGCCGGACGGCCTCCTCGACCAGGTCGAGCACCCGGCCCAGATCGCCCGCGGGGCGGCCCATCGCCAGGTGCAGCACCAGGCCGTCGTACGCCAGCTCCAGGAACTGGGCCAGCACGTCGATCGGCACGTCGTCGCGGAGCACCCCGGCCTCCCGCTGGCGGAGCAGCCGCTCGCGGGTGGCCTCGGCGATCGCGGCCGAGCGTTCCGCCCAGCGCCGGGCGAACGCCGGGTCGGTGCGCAGCCGGCGGGAGACCTCCAGCTGGCTGCCGAGCCAGCCGGTGGTGTCCGGCGAGACGGCCCGGGCGAGCAGGTCCCGCATCACCTGGACCAGGCCGTTGCGGGCGACGGTCTCCACCATCACGGCGGCGTCGTCCTCGGCCACCGCGAGGAAGAGCGAGTCCTTGTCGCGGAAGTGGTGGAAGATGGCGCCACGGGACAGTCCGGTGGCCTCCTCCAGGCGGCGGACGGTGGCGCCCTCGTAGCCGTGCCGGGCGAAACACGCCCGCGCGGCGGCGAGGATCTCCTGCCGGCGCGCGTCGAGCTGGTCCTGACTTACTCTGGGCACGTACCGATCGTCCCAGGTGCCCCGGGCCGACGCAAACCGTACGTACGGCTTGAGATGCGGCTTTGCATGATCCAGTCGAGCGGGCGATGCGGTTAGGATCGCCGGGTGACCGAGGCCGCACCCCTTCCCGCCCGTCCGTTGACCGTGGCCGCCGTGCAGGCCACGCCGGTCCCCGGCGACGTCGCCGGCAACGCCGGCGCGGCCGCGCGGCTCGTCGGCCGGGCCGGCGACGCCCGGGTCGTGCTGCTGCCGGAGCTGTACCTGCCGGCGTACCACCCGCCGACCCTGGCCGCCGACCCGACCGGCACCGACGTGGCCGCGGATCCGGACGGCCGGGTCGACGACCCGCGGCTGGACCCGCTGCGGGTGGCCGCCCGGGACGGCGGAACGACCGTGGTGGTCGGGGCCGCCGTCCGGCACCCGGACGGGCGGCGGACCATCTCCGCGCTGGTGGTCGACCCGACCGGCGGCGTGCGCGCCGCGTACGACAAGCAGCAGCTCTGGAGCGGGGAGCGCGAGCTGTTCGACGCGGGCCGGCGCGGGGCCACCCTGCTGGTCGACGACTGGCGGCTCGGCCTCGGCATCTGCTACGACGGCTGCTTCCCGGAGCACGGCCGGGCGGCCGCCGACGACGGCGCGCACGGCTACCTCTGCCCGAGCGGCTACCTGGCCGGCTCGGCGCACCGGCGCGACCTGTACTACGCCGCGCGCGCCCTGGACAACACCATGTACGTCGTCTTCGCCAACGCCGTCGACGGCGCCGACCCGTGGCGGTTCAACGGCGGCGCCGCCGTGTACGACCCGGAGGGACGCCCGCTGGCCCGCGGCGCGGACACCGGGGAGGACGTGCTGGTGGCGACGCTCGACCCGGCCGCCCTGGCGGCCACCCGCGCCGCGCACACCATGCTCGGCGACCGCCTGCCCGACCAGGGGCTCCCCCGAACGACGCTGCGCGGCTGACGGACGGGGCGGGGGGATCGGCCCTGTCGGTCGTGCACCTCGGTCCCGTAAGGTTCCCGCGTGCCGTTGCTCCTGCTCGACCTGGACAACACCCTGCTCGACCGCGCCGGGCCGTTCCGTGCCTGGGGAGAGCGCTTCCTGGAGAGCGTCGGCGCGCCCCGCACCGACATCGAATGGTTGCTCTCCATCGACGCGGACGGGCTGACCGACCGGTGGGACGTCGCGGACGCCATCCGGGACCGGTACGGGCTGAAGATTCCCTCGATCGACCTGGTCGAGGAGCTGCACGACGGGGTGGTGGCGAACACCCGGCTGGACCCGCTGGTCGCCTGCGCACTGCGGATCGCAGAGGACGCCGGCTGGGTGCCGGTGGTGGTCACCAACGGGGTGGTCCGCCAGCAGGAGGCGAAGATCCGCCGCACCGGCCTGGACCGGTACGTGGCCGACTGGGTGATCTCCGAGGAGGCCGGCGTCAGCAAGCCCAACCCGCGGATCTTCGCGTTCGCCGCCCAGCGGGTCCGGATGCCGCTGCGCGGCGCCTGGGTGATCGGGGACAGCCCGGAGGCGGACATCGGCGGGGCCACCGCCGTCGGCCTGCCCAGCGTCTGGCTGCACCGGGGGCGCCGCTGGTCGGACGACCGCTTCGCGCCCACCCGCACGGTGGACGGGCTGATCGCGGCCGTGGCCACCGTGCTGGCCGGCTGACCGCCGGCACCCCGCCGCCGGCGCCGGCCGGCGGGGTAATTCGGTTGACCCGTCCGCGCCGCCCGGCGAGCATGGGGCCGCGCGAGGGCGCAGCCGGGCGGGGCCCGGTCGAGGAGAGGAGGTCGGTCATGGCCGTCTTTGCAGGGTCGTTCCACCTGCCTCCACCAGCCTCGATCGAAGGATCAACCCACCCGTGCGTGAACACGACTTCCCGGCGCCGCAGCGCCGTGGCCGCGGCAAGAGCCGCTTTGACGACGACGAACCGTACTTCCTGAAGCGGGGCCGGCACGCCGAGCCGGTCCTCGCCGAGCCCGACGCCGAGCCCGATCCCGAGGACCGCTGGTCCTCCTGGGACGAGGCCGTGCACGGGCCCGAACCCCATCCCGAGTGGCTGGTCACCGAGCTGGCCGCGAAGGACAGCGAACTCGGCGTGCTGAAGACCGGCAAGGAGGCGGACGTCCACCTGGTCCGCCGGGCCGTGCCCGGCTCCGACCGCTCCTGCCTGCTGGCGGCGAAGCGCTACCGGGACGCCGAGCACCGGCTCTTCCACCGGGACGCCGGCTACCTGGAGGGGCGCCGGGTCCGCCGGTCCCGGGAGATGCGGGCGATGGCCGGGCGCACCGCGTTCGGCCGGCAGATGATCGCCGGGCAGTGGGCGGCGGCCGAGTTCGGCGCCCTGGCCCGGCTCTGGGAGATCGGCGCCGCCTCCGGGCGGATCGCCGTGCCGTACCCGGTGCAGCTGCTCGGCACCGAGCTGATGCTGGAGTTCGTCGGGGACGCCGAGGAGGGGCAGGCCGCGCCGCGGCTGGCCCAGCTCCGTCCCGACGCCGCCGAGCTCCGCGACCTGTGGGAGCAACTGGTCGACGCGCTGGTCGTGCTGGCCCGGGCCGGCTACGCGCACGGCGACCTGTCGCCGTACAACCTGCTGGTGCACCGGGGGCGGCTGGTCATGATCGACCTGCCGCAGGTGGTCGACGTGGTGGCCAACCCGCAGGGGCCGGAGTTCCTCACCCGGGACGTCCGGGTGGTCGCCACCTGGTTCGCCGCCCGGGGGCTGCCCGCCGCGGTCACCGACCAGGGCGAGCTGGCCGGGCTGCTGCTGCGGGAGGCGGGGCTCCGCTGAGCGCGGCGCGTCCCGGGCGGGTGTGCTTCCGCCCGGGACGCGACCGCGTGGGTCCGGTGGTCCGCGCCCGGAGGCGGGCGCGGACCGTCACTGGAGGTAGCGCTCGACCTCCGGGAGCGGGCGTTCACCCTGGGCGTCCGGGTCGCCGTGCGCCTGGCGGGCCGCCCGCCGGCGGCGCAGCAGGTCCCAGCACTGGTCGAGGGACTCTTCGAGCGCCCGTAGCCGCTCGCGCGCCTCGTCGTCGGTGCCGGCCTCGTTCTCCTGCGCGGCCGCGCGCAGCCGGTGCTCCTCGTCGACGAGTTCGGAGATCCGGTTCAGGATGGTCTTGTCGTCCATGCCCGAAGCTTGGCACAGGGGGCGGTGCCGCGCCCGGGTTCTCCCCGCGCCCGCCGGGCGTGCCGCGCCGGTGGGTCGCCCCGGCGGCCGGGCCCGGCTAGGTTCCCCGCCATGCCGCTCACCGTCCGTCCCTTCCGGCCCGCCGACGCCCCCGCCGTCGCCGAGGTGCTCCGCGCCGCCGCGCCGCACCACCTGGTCACCCCGGAGCTGATCGCCTGGCAGGCGGTCGCCGCCCCGGCCGCCGAGCGGCACGCGCTGCTGGTCGCGGACGACAGCACCGGGTCGCGGCGCGGTGGCGAGCTGTGCGGCGTCGCCCGCACCGGGCTGCTGTACGAGAGCGCGGAGCCCGGGCTGGGCTTCGCCAACGTCAGCGTGCACCCGGGGCGGCGCGGCCGGGGCGTGGGGACCGCGCTGCTGACCGCCGCCGAGCGCCGGCTCGTCGGGTTGGGCGTGGTCACCGCGTACGCGAAGGTGGCCGACGACCCGGTCGCGGTGGGCTTCGCCGAGCGGCGGGGTTACCGGCGCGGCCGGCGGGCCGTGCAACTGCGTCTGGAGCTGGCCACGGCGACGCTGCCCGACCTACCGGCGGTGCCCGGCGTGGAGCTGATCACGGCGGGGAAGCTGACCGACCCGCACCCGGTGTACGAGGCGGACCTGGCCGCCGCCGCGGACGAGCCGGGCGACGTGCCGATGGACCACATCAGCTATCCCGACTGGTTGGCCGCCTACTGGGACCGCCCGGACCTGGACCGGGAGCTGACCTCGCTGGCCATGGTGGACGGTGACGTGGTGGCGTTCAGCGTCGCCCTGACCGACGGCCGCGACGGCTACGAGTCCGGGATGACCGGCACCCGGCCCGGCCACCGCCGCGCCGGCCTGGCCGGGTTGGTCAAACTCGCCTCGCTGCACCGGGCGCGACGGGCCGGTCACCGGTACGCGCTCACCACCAACGACGCCGCCAACGACGCGATGCTGGCCATCAACCGCCGCCTGGGCTACCGGACGGTGGGTGCCGAGTGGCGCTACCTGCGGAGCCTTTCCGGCGAGGACTTCCCGGCCGGATCCATTGTCGACTGTGGGAATGTTCACTAGTGAAATATTTTCCCGTCCTGTCTTTTACTCTTTCCTCCCGACTGGCATGCTCGGCGGGCGACATCACCCATCATCACTGCGTCGCGACACTGAGTTGACCTGGAGGGGAGCTGTTCACGTGGACCAGCCACATCCGGTGCCCGGGCCCACGGGACAGCTCCAAACCGTCCCGCTGCGCCGGCTCCTGCCCGGCATGCTCCGCGATCCCGCCCGGGCGCTGATCGACGTCGGCAACCGCACCGGGGGTGCCGTGGTCCGGCTCAACCTGGGATCGTTCCGCCCCTACCTGGTCACCCACCCCCGGCACGTCCAGCACGTGCTCCGCGATCGGGCCGACAACTACGAGCGGGCGGGCGACGGGCTGTTCTGGCGGCCGGTCAAGCGGCTGTTCGGCGAGGGGATCCTCGGCGAGGGTCAGATCTGGTCGGCCAGCCGCCGGATGCTCCAGCCGATGTTCACCGCGAGGCGGGTGGAGGCCCTGGTCGACGGGATGGCGGACGCCGTCCGCGACGCCGTCGACGAGCTGGACGAGCCGTCCCGCGCCGGCCGCGCCGTCGACATCGGCGTCGAGCAGGCGCGGATCGTCTGCCGCGCGATCATGCGGGTGCTCTTCGCCGACAAGATCTCGGTGCCGGACGCGATGCGGGTGATCGACGCGCAGGACGTCATCGCCACCGCGGTCATCCCCCGGATCGTCGTGCCCTTCGCCCCGCTGTCCCTGCCGATGCCGGGTGACCGCCCGTTCCGCCGGGCCAAGCGCATCGTCGACGACGTGCTGGTGCCCATCGTCCGGCAGACCCGGGCGGTGGCCGACGAGGGCGACGACGTGATCTCCACGCTCTGGCGGGCCCGCACCGAGGACGGTCGGCAGCTCGACGAGGGGCAGGTCCGCAACGACACGGTGGCGATGTTCGCCGCGACCACCGAGACCACGATCAACGTGCTCACCTGGCTCTGGCCCCACCTGGCCGAGCGGCCCGACGTCGCCGACCGGCTCTACGCCGAGATCGACGAGGTGGTGGGCGGCGAACCGGTCCGCCGCGAGCATCTGCGGGACCTGACCTACACCAGGATGGTGCTGGACGAGCTGCTCCGGCTCTATCCCATCGGCTGGATCATCCCGCGCCGCGCGGTTGCCGCCGACGTGATCGACGGCGTGCCGATCGAGGCCGGCGCCACCATGGTGGCGAGCCCGCTGATCACTCAGCGGATGGCGCAGTTCTGGGAGCGGCCCGACGAGTTCGACCCCGAACGGTTCCGGCCGGAGCGGGTCCGGGGTCGCCACCGGTACGCGCACTTCCCGTTCGGCGGCGGCCCGCACCAGTGCCTCGGGATGTACCTGTTCTACCTGGAGGCGCAGCTCATCCTCGCCACGATGCTCAGCCGCTACCGGTTCCGGCTGCGCCGCGCCGGCGTACCGGGACTGCGGCTGGCCGCGGCGCTGCGGCCGCGCGAGCGGGTCGAGCTGACGCTGTCGGCGTCCCGGAGCCTGGCGGGGCCGGCATGACCACCGTGGACGCGCCGGTCGACCAGCTCGATGCGGCCGCGGAGCAGGGTCGGGTCTGCGCGCTCGCCGCCCGGGGGCAGCGCGGGTTGCAGCGGCGGGCCGCCGCCCATCCCGAGCTCTTCCCCGAGCGTCCCTTCGACGCGGCCCTCTTCGGCAGCGTCGCGCTGGCCATGGCGTTCAGCGCGCCGCGGTGCACGGTCGAGGAGCTGGACCTCACCGGCCGCGCGGTGCTGTGGGGCTTCGCGGTCGACTGGCAGGTCGACCACCTGGCGACCTCCCGGGCGGAGATCGACCGGATCACCGAGACCTGCCTCGCGGTCGCCGACGGCGCCGCGCCCGGAGACCCGCTGGGGCGGTTCCTCGCCGAGCTGCGCGACGACCTCGCCGCCACCCCGGCCTTCAGCGAGCTGCGGGGGCTGTGGCGGGAGGAGATCGCCCGCACCCTGCGCGCCATGGCTCGCGAGTGGGAGTGGAAGACCGCGATGGCAGGTGGCAGCGGCGCCCCGCCCACCCTGGCCGACTACCTCGCCAACGCCGAGAACCTCGCCGCCACGGTGGTCAACGTCGCCCACTGGATCCACACCGGATCCGCCGGCACGCACCGGGAGCTGTCCCGGCTCGTCGCGGTCAGCGACGAGGTGCAGCGGGCCCTGCGCCTGGTCAACGACCTCGGCACCTACCAGCGGGACCGCGAGTGGGGAGACCTCAACGCCCTCATGCTGGTGGCCGATCGCGCCGAGGTCGAGCGGCGGACGGCGGCGCAGGTCGACCACTGCCGGCGGCTGCTGGCCGAGCTGGCGGTCGACCGCCCCCGGGAGGCGGACTACCTGACCCGGCAGCTTGGCTTCACCAGCGGCTTCTACCGCCTCACCGACTTCTGGGGCGTCCGGTGACCGTCGTCGCCGCCGACGCCCGCCGGGAAGCCGAGGGGGAGTCGCCGGGCGGCGAACCGGGGCCGGCCGGCCAGGTCCGGGAGCTGGTCGCGGCGCTGGTGCGGCACCCGTCCGGGCAGACCTCGGCGTCGGCCTACGAGACGGCCCGCCTGGTCGCCCTGGCGCCCTGGCTGCCCGGTCACCACGCGCGGATCCGGTGGCTGCTCGACGGGCAGCGGCCCGACGGCGGTTGGGGCGGCCCGGACGGGTACGCCCTGGTGCCGACCCTGAGCGCCGTCGACGCCCTGCTCACCGCGGACGGCCGGGAAGACCCCGGCGCGCTGGCCGACGCCGCGGAGCGCGGGCTGCGCTTCCTGGCGGGCCGGCTCGGCGACCGGGCCGCGCCGGCGCTGCCCGACCTGCCGGCCACCGACCTGATCGTGCCGGCGCTGCTGGAGTCGATCGACCGGCGGCTGAACGACCCGCAGGGAGCCCCGCCGGGGCTGGCGGCGTGGCGCGACCGGCCCCGGCCGGCCCTCCCGGCGGGGGTGGACCGCGGCCGGCTGGACCGGGTACGCGGCCTGCTGCGCGCCGGCCGGCCGGTCCCCGAGAAGCTGGCGCACGCCCTCGAGGTCGGCGGTGAGCTGGCCCGCGGGGCGGCCGGCGTCGCACCGGCCGGCCCGGGCACGGTCGGGGCCTCGCCCGCGGCGACCGCCGCCTGGCTCGGGGACCCCGACGGCCCGCGACCCGCCGCGGACTACCTGCGCCGGTTCGCCCGGGTCGGGCCGGTGCCCTGCGCCAGCCCGGTGGCCGTCTTCGAGCGGGCCTGGGTGCTCGCCATCCTCGCCCGGGCCGGTGTGCCGCTGACGGTGCCCGCCACGCTGGTGGCGGAGCTGCGGGCCGCCCTCGGCCCGGCCGGGGCCGCCACCGGCCCGGGACTGCCGACCGACGCGGACACCACGTCGGTGGCCCTGTACGCGCTCGCCCGGCTGGGCGTGCCGGTGGACCCGGCCACCCTCCTCGGGTACGACACGGGCGACCATTTCTGCACCTGGCAGGGGGAGGACGGGGCGTCGGTCACCACGAACGCGCACGTGCTCGACGCGCTCGACCGCCACCTCGCCGAGGCTGGTCCGGCGGCGGCGCCCCGCGTCGCGGCGGTCGCGGACCGGGTGGCCGCCTGGCTGGTCGCCCGGCAGGAGGTCGACGGCCGGTGGTCCGACCGGTGGCACGCGTCCGCCTACTACGCCACGTACTGCGCGGTGCTCGCCCTCGTCGACCATGGCGGCGCTGCCGGTCGGGAGGCCGTGGCCCGGGCCACCGGATGGCTGCTGGACAGCCAGCGGGCGGACGGCTCGTGGGGACGGTGGGCCGGCACGGCGGAGGAGACCGCGTACGCGGTGCTGGCGCTGTCGGGCGCCGGCTCGTCGGACGCGAGGGTCGTCGACGCGCTCGCCCGCGGCCGGCGCCGACTGTCCGCCGGGGACGGTGAGGGTGACGGGCCGGCGCTGTGGCACGACAAGGATCTCTACCGTCCGACGCTGATCGTCCGGTCAGCGGTGCTCGCCGCGCGGTGGGGCGGCGGCGGGACACCCACCATGATCAGGATCGCTTGAGTCAAGTTCCCGACGCTGCTAGCGTGCGCCGGGATCGATCCTCGACGAATCGGTCTCCGGCACGTGACCGAATACCCGGCCAGGACGGTGTGATGGGCTCCCGCAGTACGAACCTCCGGACCAAGATCATCGCCCTGCTCGTGTCCCTGGCGGCGCTGTGGGCCTTCGCGGCGTGGGTGACCGTCCGGGACGGCTTCAACCTGCTGGGCGTGCAGACGCTCAACGCCCAGGTGTTCGAGCCCAGCGACCCGCTGCTGCTGCAGTTGCAGAACGAGCGGCGACTGTCCCTGGCGTACCTGGGACAGTCCGACCCGGACCAGCTCCAGGAGTTGGACACCCAACGGCAGCGGACCGACGAGGCCGCCGCGACGCTCTGGAGGTCCGCGCAGGACTGGCGGACCACGCTCGCCGGGAGCGCCGAGCTCGAGCAGCGCCTCGCCGACCTCCGGACCGAGATCGGCCAGCTCGCCGACGTCCGGGCCGAGGTGGGGCGCAAGACCATCGACCGGGCCGCGACGCAGACCGCCTACAACGAGGCGATCGACGCGATCTTCGGGGTCTTCGACGCCCTCGGCGGCCTGGACGACCAGGAGATCGCCCGCGACACCGCCGCGCTGATCGACCTGAACCGCGCCCGCGAGCTGCTGTCGCAGCAGGACGCGCTGCTGACCGGCGTGCTGGCGGCCAACCGGATGACCGCGACCGAACAGGCCGCGTTCGCCCGGCTGGTGGGCGCGCAGTGGTACCTCGCCGACCGGACCGCCCGGGACCTCGCCCCGACGGACCAGGCCCGCTATCAGCAGATGATCGACGGCGACGCGTTCCGGCAGCTGCGCGGCCTGCAGGAGCGGGTCCTGGCGGCCCGGGACAGCGACGTCCGGCCGCCCGTCTCGGCGTCCGCCTGGCAGGCCGCCGCCCCGCCGGCGATGGACGCCCTGCGCGGCGTCATCCTCGCCGGCGGTGAGGACATCGTGTCCCGGGCGACCCCGGTCGCCATCGGCGTCATCGTCCGGCTGGTGCTGGCGGCAGGCCTCGGCCTGCTCGCCGTCATCGCGTCCATCGTGGTCTCGGTCTCCACCGCCCGGGCGCTGCTGCGGCAGCTCGAACGCCTCCGCGACGCCGCGTTCCGGCTGGCGGAGGAGCGGCTGCCGGGCGTGGTGGAGCGGCTCGGCCACGGCGAGGAGGTCGATGTTGCCCGGGAGGCGCCCCCGCTCGAGGTCGGCGACGACGAGATCGGGCAGGTGGGCAGGGCGTTCAACGCCGTGCAGGAGACCGCCATCCGGACCGCCGTCGAGCAGGCCGAGCTGCGCCGCAGCGTCCGGGAGATCTTCCTCAGCCTGGCCCGGCGCACCCAGGCGCTGGTCCACCGCCAGCTCACCCTGCTCGACGCGATGGAGCGCCGGGAGCACGACGCCGAGGAACTGGAGGACCTGTTCCGCGTCGACCACCTGGCGACCCGGATGCGGCGCAACGCGGAGAACCTGATCGTCCTCTCCGGCTCCACGCCGGGCCGGGCCTGGCGGCGGAACGTGCCGATGGTGGACGTGGTCCGTGGCGCGGTGGCCGAGGTCGAGGACTACACCCGGGTCAACGTGCGGCCGCTCGGCCCGGTCTCGCTGACCGGCCGGGCCGTCGGTGACGTCATCCACCTGCTGGCCGAGCTGGTCGAGAACGGGCTGTCCTTCTCGCCCCCGCACACCACGGTCGAGGTACGCGGCCAGATGGTCGCCAATGGCTTCGCCCTCGAGATCGAGGACCGGGGTCTCGGCATGAGCGAGGACGAGCTGACGGCGGCGAACGACCGCATCGTGGACAAGTCCGAGCTGAACCTGGCCAACGCCTCCCGGCTCGGCCTGTACGTGGTCAGCCGGCTGACCGAGCGGCACGGCGTGAAGGTGCAGCTCAGGGAGTCCGCGTACGGCGGCACCACGGCCGTGGTGCTGATCCCGGCGGACCTGGTCACCGAGGACGGGCCGGACCCGTACACCTCCGGCGGCTTCCGGGTGGGTGCCGGCAGCTCGTCCCCGGTGGACGTTCCGGTGGCGCCCGGCACGCCGGAGGAGGCCGGACCCGGGTCGGCCGCCGAGTTGGTGGCGACCGCGACGGTGACCACGCCGGACGCCCGGGAGGAGTCCGACCCCGCGCCCGAGCCGGCGGAGACCGTGACCGAAGCGCCGCCGCTCACGCCGTCCGGGCTGCCGGCGCGTGCCCGGAAGCGGCAGCCGGTGGCGGCGGAGCTGGCGGGCGGCACGAGCGCCGCACCGCCCGCGGTGGCTCCCGCCGAGGCGGACGGTGGCGCCGCGGCGAAGACGGAATCCGGCCTGCCGGTCCGGGTCCGCCAGGCGAGTCTCGTCCCCGAGCTGCACAGCGATCCCTCCATCATGGACGATGACCAGGACGACGACGCGGTACGCCAGCCCGAGCAGGTGCGCCGGATGATGAGCTCCTACCAGAGCGGCACCCGACGCGGGCGGACCGACGCGGCGCGGCTGCTCGGCGGGGCACACGGGGCCGGCGGCGGGCCGGACCCGGGGGACGAGCAGGCGACCTGAGGGGGACGCCGTGGCGGCGGATCCCAGGAAGAGCACGGCGAAACCAGCCGGGGAGAAGAGGACGACGAGTGGCGCAGAAGACGGCTTCGAGCGCAGACCTGACGTGGCTGCTGGACGACCTGGTCAGCCGGGTCAAGCAGGCGGAACACGCCGTGGCGCTCTCCACCGACGGCCTGCTGATGGCTTCGTCACGGGGCCTGAGCCGGGACGACGGTGAGCACCTGGCCGCCATGGCGGCCGGCATCCAGAGCCTGGCCCGGGGCGCCGGCAAGCGCTTCGGCGGGGGTCAGGTGCAGCAGACCATCATCGAGATGCAGTCGTCGTTCCTCTTCGTCACCGCGGCCGGGCGCAACGCCTGCCTGGCCGTGCTGGCCTCCGAGGACGCCGACGTCGGCCTGATCGCCTACGAGATGGCGATGCTGGTCACCCGGGTGGGCCGGTTCGTGGCCTCCCCGACCCGCGACGCGTCCGCCGGCGAGAATCCGGCGCGATGACCGGCCAGGGGGCGCCTGCGGAGCAGGAGTGGGTGGACGACCATGCGGGTCCGGTGGTCCGCCCGTACGCGGTGACCGGCGGCCGGGCCCGCCCGGTGACCGGCACGTTCGACCTGATCTCCCTGGTCACGGCGACCCGGGCGGACGTGGGAACGGAGTCCGGGCTGGGCCCGGAGCACGTGGCGATCGTCGGCCTCTGCCAGCGGATGCAGTCCGTGGCCGAGATCGCCGCCCTTCTCGACCTGCCGGTGGGCACCGTCCGAGTCCTCCTCGGTGACCTGGTTGCCCGCAGCCTAGTGCAGGTCCGTGAGCCGCGCGCCACCCCCGCCGGCCTTCCCGATGACAGTGTTTTCGAGGCGGTAATCAATGGACTACGGGCGCTCTGAGCGGCCGGCGGGTGCGGCACCGCTGCCCACCGCGATCAAGATCCTGGTCGCCGGCGGCTTCGGCGCCGGCAAGACCACCCTGGTCGGCGCGGTCAGCGAGACCCGCCCGCTGCGGACCGAGGAGGTGCTGACCGAGACCAGCGTCGGCATCGACGACCTCTCCGGGGTGGAGGAGAAGACCACCACCACCGTGGCGATGGACTTCGGCCGGATCACCATCAGCGACGACCTGGTGCTCTACCTGTTCGGCACCCCCGGCCAGGACCGCTTCTGGTTCGTCTGGGACGAGCTGGCGTTGGGCGCGATCGGCGCGGTGGTGCTCGCCGACACCCGGCGGCTGGCCGACTGCTTCCCGTCGATCGACTACTTCGAGGGGCGGGGCACCCCGTTCGTGGTCGCGGTGAACTGCTTCGAGGGCGCGAGACGCTTCCGGCTGGACGAGGTGCAGGCGGCGCTCAACCTGGACCCGGGCGTACCGGTGGTGCTCTGCGACGCCCGGCAGCGGGAGTCGGCCAAGGAGGTGCTGATCACGCTGCTTGAGCACGCCATGAAGCTGCGGGAGGAGCGCCGCCAGGCCGCCGCCGACTGACCGCGGACCGGGCGATGTGCCGCCGCGGACTCAGCGGCGCAGGGCGGTCTCCCGCTCCATGTGCGACAGCTTGTCGGGATTGCGCACGGCGTAGAGCCCCGTGATGAGGCCGCCGTCGACGTGTATCGCGACGACGGTGTCGACCTCGCCACCCTGCCGGAGAATCAGCGCCGGGTAACCATTGACCTGTGCCGGCTGCAGCGACATCTCGGCGGCGACCCGGCCCAGCCCGACAGCCAGCAGGTGGCCCACCTTGGCGGCCCCCACGACAGGCCGCAGGACGGCCTGCTTGACTCCGCCACCGTCGCCCAGGAAGACGACGTCCGGTGCGAGGATGTCGAGCAGGCGCTGCAGATCGCCCGTTTCGACCGCCCGCTGGAACGCCTCGAGCGCGCCTCGGGTCTGGGCCGCGGAGACGGCCCCGCGTGGCCGGCGCGCCGCGACGTGGGCCCGTGCCCGGTGCGCGATCTGACGGACCGCGGCCGAGCTCTTGTCGACGGCTTCCGCGATCTCGTCATACTCCAGATCGAACACCTCACGGAGCACGAACACCGCCCGCTCGGTCGGCGTGAGCGTCTCCAGCACCAGCAGCATCGCCATCGAGACGCTGTCGGCCAACTCGACGTCCTCGGCCACGTCGGGCGCGGTCAGCAGCGGCTCGGGCAGCCAGGGGCCGACGTAGGACTCCTTGCGGCGGCGGAGCGTCCGCAGCCGGACGAGCGCCTGGCGGGTGGTGATCCGGACCAGGTATGCACGCTGATCCCGCACGGTGTCGAGGTCGACGCCGACCCATCGCAGCCAGGTCTCCTGCAGGGCGTCTTCGGCGTCGGCGGCCGAGCCGAGCATCTCGTAGGCGACGGTGAACAGCAGATTGCGGTGGGCGAGGAACGCCTCGGTGGCGGGGTCCGGGCGGTCGTCGCGGCCGCTCTCCCTGCCCCGATCGTCGGCTGCGGTCCGCGACATGCCGGCCATGGGTGGCTCCTGTTCGCTCTCGACGGTGTCACCCATCAGATGCCGGGACCCGCCGTGGTGTGACACCCGGCCGCTCCTCTCCCCTGTGGGGTGCGTCACGTGGTCACGCTGTCACAGGGGCCGGGGTCGCCGGCATCTCGTGGTCGTCCAGTGCAACACCACGAGAGGAACGACACGATGGACGCCCGATTCAACCTGTTCGACAACGAGATCGCCGCCAAGTTCGCCAAGCGGTTCGCCAACACCAGCCTGGTGATCGAGCAGTCGCCGCTGCCGAAGCCCACGCAGGAACTGGTGTCGCTGCGCGCCAGCCAGATCAACGGCTGCGGTTGGTGCATCGACTTCCACACCAAGGAGGCCGCGGCCGCCGGTGAGACCGCGCTCCGGCTCAACCTGGTCGCCGCCTGGCGCGAGTCCACCGTGTTCACCGAGGCCGAGCAGGCCGCGCTGGCGCTCGCCGAGGAGGGCACCCGGCTCGCCGACGCCCACCAGGGCGTGTCCGACGAGACCTGGGCCCAGGTGCGCAAGCACTACGACGACGACCAGATCGGCGCGCTGGTCTGCCTGGTCGCCATGATCAACGCGGCCAACCGGCTCGCCGTGATCGTGCACCAGAAGGGGGGTTCGTACGAGCCCGGCATGTTCGCCAGCATGTCGAGCTGAGCGGCCGGCGAATCCCGGCCCGGCCCAGGATCATCCGATCCGGGCCGGCCCCGCGAAAACGCCGAAGGGCCCCTCCCCGCGAGCGCGGGAAGGGGCCCTTCGCGGTGTAGGACGTCAGCTGGCGATCATGCGACGCAGCACGTACTGCAGGATGCCGCCGTGCCGGTAGTAGTCGGCCTCACCGGGGGTGTCGATCCGGACCACCGCGTCGAACTCCACGCCGGTGTCGGTGGTGACCTTGACCGTCCGCGGGGTCTCCCCGTCGTTGAGCGCGGTGACGCCGCTGATGGAGAAGGTCTCCGTGCCGGTCAGGCCCAGCGACTCGGCGGTGGTGTCGACCGGGAACTGCAGCGGCAGGACGCCCATGCCGATCAGGTTCGACCGGTGGATCCGCTCGTACGACTCGGCGATGACCGCCTTGACGCCGAGCAGCATGGTGCCCTTGGCCGCCCAGTCACGGGACGAGCCGGAGCCGTACTCCTTGCCGGCCAGGATGACCAGCGGGACGTCCGCCTCCTGGTACGCCATCGAGGCGTCGTAGATCGAGGTCTGCTCGCCGGTCATGTGGTTGACCGTGAAGCCGCCCTCGACGCCCGGCACCAGCTGGTTGCGCAGCCGGATGTTGGCGAAGGTGCCCCGGATCATGACCTCGTGGTTGCCTCGGCGCGAGCCGTACGAGTTGAACTCGTGCCGGGCCACGCCGTGCTCCGCGAGGTACTTACCGGCGGGGGAGTCCGCCTTGATCGAGCCGGCCGGGGAGATGTGGTCGGTGGTCACCGAGTCGCCCAGCTTGGCCAGCACCCGAGCCGCACTGATGTCGGAAACAGGCGCCGGCAGGCGCTCCATGCCCTCGAAGTACGGGGGCTTGCGGACGTAGGTCGACTCGCCGTCCCAGGCGAAGGTGTCCCCGGTCGGGGTCGGCAGCGACTGCCAGCGCTCGTCACCGGCGAAGACGTCGGCGTAGGCGGAGCTGAAGCCGGTGGCGCCGATCGCCGAGGCGATGACGTCCTGGATCTCGGCGGTGTTCGGCCAGATGTCCCGCAGGAACACAGGGTTGCCCTGGCTGTCCTCGCCGATCGGCTCGTTGGCCAGGTCGATGTCCATGGTGCCGGCGAGCGCGTACGCGACCACCAGCGGCGGGGACGCCAGGTAGTTCATCTTGACGTCCGGGTTGATCCGGCCCTCGAAGTTCCGGTTGCCGGAGAGCACCGAGACGACCGCCAGGTCGCCCTCGTTGACCGCGGCGGAAACCTCCTCCGGCAGCGGGCCGGAGTTGCCGATGCAGGTGGTGCAGCCGTAGCCGACCAGGTTGAAGCCGAGCTTCTCCAGGTACGGCGTGAGGCCGGCGCGGTCGTAGTAGTCCATGACGACCTTGGAGCCGGGGGCCAGCGTGGTCTTCACCCACGGCTTGCGGGCCAGGCCCTTCTCCACCGCGTTCCGGGCCAGCAGCGCGGCACCGATCATGACCTGCGGGTTCGAGGTGTTGGTGCAGGAGGTGATCGCGGCGATCACCACGGCGCCGTGGTCCAGCTCGTACTCGACGCCGTCGGCGCCGGTCACCCGGATCGGGTTGCTGGCCCGCCCGCCGGAGCCCTTGGCGGCGTTCACCAGGTCACGCGGCTCGTCGGCCGGGTCGACGACGATGCCGGTGGCCGGGGAGTCGCTGGCCGGGAAGGACTCGGCGCTCGCCTCGTCGGCCCGGCCCTGCACGCCGTACGGCGGGTTGGTCCGCACGCCACCGCGAGCGTCGGCGTCGCTGCCGGTCTGGTCGTCGGCGACGTAGTCGGTCAGCGTCGAGCGGAACAGCGTCTTGGCGTTGCCCAGCGGCACCCGGTCCTGCGGGCGCTTCGGACCGGCCAGCGACGGCTCGATCGTGCTCAGGTCGAGCTCGAGGTGCTCCGAGTACGCCGGCTCGCGGTCCGGGTCGTGCCAGAGGCCCTGCTCCTTGGCGTACGTCTCGACCAGCGCGACCTGCTGCGCGTCGCGGCCGGTGAGCTCCAGGTAGCGGATGGTCTCGGCGTCGATCGGGAAGATCGCGACGGTGGAGCCGTACTCCGGGGACATGTTGCCGATGGTGGCCCGGTTGGCCAGCGGCACCGCGCTCACGCCCGGGCCGTAGAACTCGACGAACTTGCCGACGACGCCGTGCTTGCGCAGCATCTCGGTGATGGTGAGCACCAGGTCGGTGGCGGTGGTGCCGGCCGGCATCTCGCCGGAGAGCTTGAAGCCGACGACCCGCGGGATCAGCATGCTGACCGGCTGGCCGAGCATGGCGGCCTCGGCCTCGATGCCGCCGACGCCCCAGCCGAGCACGCCCAGGCCGTTGACCATCGTGGTGTGCGAGTCGGTGCCGACCACCGTGTCCGGGTAGGCCTGGCCGTTGCGCTCCATGACCGTGCGGGCCAGGTACTCGATGTTGACCTGGTGCACGATGCCGGTGCCCGGCGGGACGACCTTGAACTCGTTGAACGCGGTCTGGCCCCAGCGCAGGAACTGGTAGCGCTCCTTGTTGCGCTGGTACTCGAGCTCGACGTTGCGCTGGAAGGCGTCCTCGCGGCCGAACAGGTCAGCGATGACGGAGTGGTCGATGACCAGCTCGGCGGGGGCGAGCGGGTTCACCTTGGTGGCGTCGCCGCCGAGGTCGCGGACGGCCTCCCGCATGGTGGCCAGGTCCACGACGCAGGGCACGCCGGTGAAGTCCTGCATCAGCACCCGGGCCGGGGTGAACTGGATCTCCACGCTCGGGTCGGCGGTGGGGTCCCACGCGCCGAGCTGCTGGATGTGGTCGGCGGTGATGTTCGCGCCGTCCTCGGTCCGCAGCAGGTTCTCCAGCAGGATCTTCAAGCTGTAGGGCAGTCGGTCGTGGCCCTCCACCTTGTCGATCTTGAAAATCTCGTAGCTCGCGTCTCCGACGCGCAGCTGGGTCTTCGCACCGAAGGTGTCGAGGCTCGCCACGTCGTACTCCTTCACACCAGCGACCGTGAGTAGTCCTGAGCAGTCTGTCGCACCGGCCGGGGTGTTGCCGTGGTTAGGCAACACTTACCCGTGTCCGACGCTCAACAAAACCGTACGTCCGTCTTGCTATTCGCGCAACCTCGTGCCAGGGTTCGGGACGAGGAGGTGCCCACCATGATCCATCACGTCCTGGCCGCCTGGTTATGCGGCTCCGCGGATCGCTCCCGGGCCCGATACCTCAACCGGCGGGAGTTCCCCGCCCCCGTCGCCTGAGCGGAGGCCCCACCGTCCGTCCGCGGGTAGGGTTCGGGGTCGGGACGGGAAGGGGTTGCGGTGGTCGACGTACAGCACTGGCTCTCCGCGCTTCCCCCGGGCGTGGTCTACCTGATCGTCGCCGGGGTGATCGGCGTGGAGAGCATGGGTGTCCCGCTGCCCGGCGAGATCGTGCTGGTCAGCTCCGCTCTGCTCGCCGCCACCGGCGTGGTCGAGCCCGAGTGGGTGGCCACCGCCGCCGCGGCCGGCGCCATCGTCGGCGACTCCATCGGGTACGCCATCGGCCGGCGCGGTGGGCGTCCGCTGCTGGAACGGCTCGGCCGGCGCTTCCCGAAGCACCTCGGCCCGGCCCACCTGGCGCGCGCCGAGCAGAGCTTCGCCCGGCACGGTGTCTGGGCGGTCTTCTTCGGCCGGTTCGTGGCCCTGCTCCGGATCCTGGCCGGGCCCCTCGCCGGTGCGCTGCGCGTGCCGTACCGCCGATTCCTGCTGGCCAACGCCGCCGGCGGCCTGGTCTGGGCGTTCGGCACGACCTACCTGCTCTTCACGGTGGGGCGGGCGGCCGAGCACTGGCTCAAGGACATCTCCTGGGCCGGCCTGGCCGTCGCCGTGCTGGCCGGCCTGGCCAGCACCTGGTGGCTGCGCCGGCGCGCCCGCCGGCTGGCGGCGGCGGAGCCGACCGAGGCGCGCCGGCCGGTACCCGCCGGCGACCGCTGACCGGACCCGGAGACGCGGAAGGGCCCGACCCCTGGTGGGGTCGGGCCCTTCCGTGTTGTTGCCGGTCGGATCGTCAGGAGGTGCTGTAGCCGCGGGTGGCGATCCAGTCGGCGAGGTTGTCGACGGTGATGCGGTAGGAGGCCATGTTCGGGTCGGCGGAGTCGGCGATGGTCACGGTGTGGCCGTTGTCGCGGTAGCCGACGACGCTGATGTAGTGGCCGCCTTCGAAGGAGTGGGTGTTGCCGTCGGTGTCGGTGGTGGTGCCGGCGATGTTGGCGACCACGGCCCGGCCGTCGTCGATGGTGCGGACGATGTCGGCGCGCAGGGTGTCGGTCTGCTTGTCGTCGGCCTTGGGGGTGCGGATTTCCACCGAGTGGTAGGCGTTGGTCTTGCCGGTTTCCTTGTTCAGGACCGGGGTGATGTCGTTGATGCTGTTGGTGCCGTTCTCGGTGGTGCCCATTTCCTTGGCCATGGCGTCGACGTTGATGTTCTTGCCCTGCACGGACAGGGCGTTGCGGGTGGCGGCGGGGCCGCAGTAGTAGAAGTTCGGCTGGGCCTCGTAGCGGACGTTGAGTTCCCGCTCGCCGTGGCCCTTGCGGTCGGTGCTCACCTGGGCGGCCTTGTCGGCGGGGGCGGCGTGGGCGGCGATGGCGGGGCCGGCGATGCCACCGGCGGTGGCGGCGACACCCGCAGCGGTCAGGACGGTCTTACGCAGAATGTCGGTACGCATGATGAAGTCACGCCTTCCGGTTGGGGGTATTGCGGCCATCGCACAAAGGGGGGGTGTGCGGGTGGCCGCGAACAAGAAGTCTTTCGGGGTTCGCCCGGCGATCAGGGGGTGACCTGCTCGGGCGGCCCGGGGATGTAACCGCCGGTGGCGGGGAGTGATTCCCTCGGCTCATCCGGCACGGACCAGGTGCGGCGCGGTCCGGGGATGTAACGACGGGGGCCGGGAGGTCATTCCCACCGGCTCACCCGGGGCGGGCCTTCGCGGCCCGGGGGATGTAACCACGACCGGCGGCCAGTCATTCCGCCCGACCCGAGGGCCGTGCTGGTTGCCGCGCGGTCAGCCATGTACAACGACCCCCGCCCCGGCATCATTCCGCGGCACGGGTGGCACCGACCACACCACAACCCGCCACGAACCGGACATAGGCGGCACGGACGACATGGGGTGATCGGCCAGCGCCGGGTGGACGGCCATGCAGGCCTCCAGGCTGGCGAGACCCGCATGCCGTTCCACCCGGGACGTCCTGCCTCGCCGGTATGTCCGGCTCGCTGGCCGGCGGCCGGGCGGGTGAGGGGTCAGGGGGCGTTGAGGAGGCGGAGCACCTCGTCGCGCGCGGTGCGTACGGCAGCGCGTGACTGGTCGGTGTGGTCCAGGGCGTCGAAGCCGTGCCGGCCGTCCGGTACGTCCACCACCCGCACCCGCGTCCCCCGCCGCGCGGCTTCCGCCAGGAACGCCTCGGTCCCCGCCGCGACCTCCGGGCGTTCCTGACCGGCCCTGGTCAGGACGAGGGGCGGCGCGGCGCCGGCCTCGGCGAGCACGTCGAGCGGTCGGAAGCGCGGCTCGACCGCCCAGCCGGGCAGCGGGGCGAACAGCGGGTAGGTGGCGGCCAGGGCGCGCAGCCACCTCGGCGGGTCCCGCAGCCAGTCGCCGAGCAGCAGGCCGCTGCCGGAGAAGAACCAGAGCGCCAGCCGCTCCGGATCCACCCGGGGGTCGGCGCGGACCAGGTCCACCGCCGCCACCAGTTGCGCGGCCGCCGCCGCGAGATCCGCGGGAGTGTGCAGCAGCGGGAGCCTCGGGGTCGCCGCCACCACTCCCTGCTCGGCGAGGAGCGCGCCGTAACCCCGGTAGAGCAGCCACTCCCGTGGGTCGGGGGCGCCCGGCGGGAGCGGCACGCCGTGCACGAGGAGGACGGCGGGGCGCCGGCCGTCACCCGACGGCAGGTGCAGGTCGACCTGGTCGTGCCGTTCGATCGCGGCCGCCGGCGGCGAGAGAACAAACTGTGTCTCCCAGAAACTGTTTCCCATGGCAGCAATAATAGCGACCGAGACGGAATCGCACACCATCCACAATCGACGGATGAGCGATCTGCCACCATGTCCCGCATGGAGATCTGGCACAACCCGTCATGCTCGAAGTGCGCCACCGCCCGGGCGACCCTGGACGAGGCGCGGGTGCCCTACCGGCTGCGGGCGTACCTGACCGAGCCGCCGACCGCGGCGGAGTTGACCGAGGTGCTGCGCCGGCTCGAGGCCCGGGCCTGGGACATCTGCCGCACCGGCGAGCCGGCCGCGGTCACCCTCGGCATGGCCGACTGGCCCCGCGACGACGACACCGAACCCCGCTGGATCGCGGCGATGGTCGCGCACCCGGAGCTGATCCAGCGCCCGATCCTGCTGCTCGACGACGGCAGCGCGCTGGTCGGTCGTACCCCCGAGGCCCTGGACGAGGCGGTGCGCCGTACCGACGGGTGACGCGGACCGGACGGGGTCGGGACAGGCGGGCCGTCAGCGGCCGTTGTCGGCCGCGGCGGCACCGCCGCCGGCCCGCGCGTGCCGCTCGCGCAACCGGTCCCGGATCTCCTCCGGGGTGTACGCCCGGCGCCGCCGCTCCGCCCGGGCCACGACCACGCCGGTCGCCGCCACGCCGGCGAGCCCGGCCAGCCCGAGCACCTTCCACCACCGCATCCGTTGCCGCTTCGGCATAGGGTAGACCTCCATGAGCATCAGCCTGGACGAGGCGGTGGAGCTGACCCGGACCGGCGACCTGTGGGTGTTCCGCGGGCGCAGCGTGCCGGACCGGGCCATCCAGCTCACCACCAACAGCCCAGTCAACCATGTGGGCATGGCGGTGGTGCTCGACGACATGCCGCCGCTGATGTGGCACGCCGAGTTGGGCCGCTCGCTGCGGGACATGTGGACCGGCAGCCACCAGCGCGGTGTGCAGCTGCACAACCTGCGGGACGCGGTCTGCGTCTGGGCCAACCGGTACGGGCAGCGGGCCTGGCTGCGCCAGCTCGAACCGCCGGCCGACACCGCGATGGAGGAGGCGGTGCTGCGGACCGTGGCGCGCCTCGACGGCACCCCGTTCCCGTCCACCGCCCAGCTTGCCTGGCGGTGGGCCCGGGGCCGGGTGCCCGACCTGCGCCGCCACCGGCGGTCCACCCCTGACACCGGCGCGGTGCCGGTACGCGACCGGGCGTTGGAGACGGCCTACTGCGCCGAGGTGGTGGCGGTGACCTACGAGGCGATGGGGCTGCTGCCCGCCGGCCGCCGGCCCAACTGGTACGACCCGGGCCGGTTCTGGAGCGGCGACGACCTCGATCTGAGTGGGGGCGCCCAGCTCGGCGCGGAGATCGAGGTGCGTATCCCGCCGCGCTGACCAGGTTTGCCGAGCGGTCCGCGCGGCAATGGAGACTGCCGTGACGGCTTCCACCGATCTCGACGCGCTGACCGACTTCTTCGACCGGTACGGCGTGGCGCTGACCACCGGCGACCTGCCCGCCATCGCCGGCTGCTACGCCCTGCCCGGGCTGGTGGTGGCCGACACCTACAGCTTTTCGTTCACCTCGCCGGCGGCGGTGGCGCTCAGCTTCGTCGGGGCGGCCCCCGACTACCAGGAGCGGGAGCTGATCGCGGCCAACGCGCAGATCGACGACGTGCAGCAGGTCTCCGCGCTGCTCACCGAGGTGGCGGTGCGCTGGGAGTTCCTGGACAGCCGGGGCCGGGCGGTGCCCGGCGAACGCTACCGCTACCTGCTGCGGCTCACCGACGACGGCCCGGCCATCTGCACCGTCATCCGTACCGCCTGACCCGGGCGGCCGGCGGGGCACCTGCCGTGCGTGGGGTCAGCGCGGGCACGGTGCCGAGTGAAGCACGTCGGCCGGCGTCGTGGGGGCCACCTCGGCCGTCGGCCGGGTCGTCCGGCGGGCCGGGGCGCGCCGCTTCCGCTGCCGGGGGCGCGGGTCCACCGCGTCGGCCAGGTCGGCGACGAACTCGTCGATGACCTCTTTGCTCACCCCGGGCATGCAGATCAGGTGGCTGCGGCCGGCGCTGCTGGCCAGCACCCACTTGGCGGTGACCGCCGCCGGCGGGGTGGGGAAGACCACCGTGAACGCGTGGTCGTGCCGCCAGGCCGGCCAGCCCGCCTCGTTGAGCCGGTCGACGGCGTACGCGGCCAGCTCCCGGGCCCGGTCGGCCCGCTCCCGCAGGCCGCGCCGGCCCAGGCTGCGGATCGCGTACCAGAGCAGCACCGCGGGGTGGCCACTGCGCGAGCCGCTGATGGTGGTGTCCACGGTGGCGGTGTAGTTGGCGGCCTGGCCGAGCTGCTGCTGGAGGGTGCGACGGGTGAGCACCACCCCGCACGGCACCGGGGTGCCGAGGAACTTGTAGCCGGAGATGGAGACGCTGTCGGCGGTCGAGTTCAGGCGCAGCGACGTCCGGCCGTCCGCGAGGGCCAGCGGTACGCCGGCCAGGGCCCCGTCGACGTGCAGGTGGTGCCGGATCGCCGCTCGGGTGAGGAGGCGCCGGATCCGCGGCACGTCGTCGGCGGCCTCGGTCATCGTCGTGCCGCAGGTCGCCACGACGATCGCCGGCCGGTCCCGGTGCTGGTCGAGCACCCCGGCGAGGTCGTCATAGTCGATTTCGCCGCGCTCGTCGGTGCGGACCACCACGGAGTCCATGCCGAGGAGGTCCAGGCACTTGGGCAGCGAGTAGTGCGCGTCGGCGGAGTGGTAGACCAGGCCCTTCGGGAAGCGGGCGCGGGCCAGGCGGAGGGCGTAGAGGTTGCCCTCGGTGCCGCCGGAGGTGAGGTAGCCCCACCGGTCGTCGACCGGCGCCTGGAACAGGTCCGCGAACCAGCCGAGCACCTCCCGCTCGTAGCGCTTGGTGTGGTTGGCGCCGGCCGGGTCGGTCCAGGGGTCGCCGATGTTGTTCAGCAGGGAGCCGAAGAGCGGTGCGAGGGGGCTGTAGTCGATGTCGGTGGCCACCGGGAAGCCGACGTGGGTCTGCCGGCCGGCCGCCACGGCCGAGCGTAGCGTGGCGAGTTCGGCGAGGAGCTCTTCCGGATCGGTGACGGGATCGTCGCGGCTCGGGTCGGCTGGCAACAGGTGGCTCCTCATGACGCGGGCACGGCGCAAAGAGTGGACCATGAGTCACGGAGAGCAGGCAAGCGTTACCAATTCGGCCACCAACTGTCCACGATCGACCGCTGGGAGCCCCTTCGACCGAAGGTCTCCTGGTGTCGGGCCACAATCGACAGTGCCGGGTGCCGGACCGGTCACCGAGCTCGCGTTGTGTGCGCACGGTTGATAACCCGTGCACTCAGTGAAATCATCGGCCGGGCGAATTCCAGCTAGCCAGGAGCTGCCACGTGTCGCAGGATCACCGGTCGCCGTTGTCCCGTCCGTCCTATGAGGATCCTCGTGACCGCGGCGCGGCTCACCGGCCGGCGTACCCCCCGACGACACCGCCGGTCGGACCACCGGCGGGTTGGCGCGGGGACGGCGGCCACCCCTTCCCGGCGGCCGGCCCGCCGGACGCCGGCTACGGCGCCGGCCCGTCGCCGACCGGCCCCGGCTACGGGTCGACCGCACCCGGCTACCCGGCTCCGGGCTACCCGGGTGCGGCCGGCCCCGGGTACGCGGCGCCGGCGGGGTACGTCGGCCCGGAAACCCCCGCCCACCGGGGCGCGGAGGCGCCGCGCTTCGGGATGCCGGACACCAGACGCCGGCCCGCCCCCGAGGCGTCCCCCTACGACGCGCCGCCGACGGCCGGCCACGGCGCCCCTGCGGCGTGGGCGTCGACCGCGCCGGCGAGTGGGCATCCGATCCCGGGCGGGTCCGGGCCGACCGCCGACGGCTATTCCGGCCAGGCCGTCCAGAACCAGATCCGGCAGGCGGTGGTGCACCGGGTGCAGTACGCCAATGCGCTGCACGCCTCGCACTACTGGGACCTGCGCCGGACCAAGCCGGTGGGGCCGCACGCCCTGGTCTTCCTCTACGCCGGCCTCGACCCGCGGTTCTCCGACCCGCGCCGCCCCTACTACGAGATCAAGGCGGCGTCCCGGCTGTTCCGGGACGGCGCCGACGTGCAGGACCTGCCGGCGCTGCTGCAGGAGCTCACCGAGATCGCCAAGGGCTACCTCGCCGACGGCCGGGTCTTCGACCCGGCGGCCCAGATGACCCAGGCGGCCGAGCCGATGCCCGCCGACGCCACGTACGTCGGAGTCGCCGTCTCCACCCTGCTCGGCTCCGGGGAGGAGGTCGTCGACGAGCCGTTGGCGGCCGTCGGCGGGATGGGCATTCCCGGCCGGAGCAGGGTGGTCCTGGCGGACAACAACCTGCTGGTGGTCGAGCGGCCGGCACGCGCCCATGAACAGGTGGAGGTGTACGCCACCTTCCCGTACTTCACCAGCGGTGGCGTGGAGTACCGCAGCTGGCGGCCGTTCAGCTCGGAGCAGCAGGCGGAGCCGTCCTGGCGCTGGTTGCAGCACCTCAACCAGTTGGTGCTGGCCGGCCAGGAGCGCAAGGCCATGGCAGCCGCGGTCGCCACGGGCGGCGGCCGGCGCTGGCGCTGAGCACGGACGACGGCCCCGCCCCGGGGTCGGGGGCGGGGCCGTCGGATGCCGGGCGGCCTAGAGGGAGCGCCCGATCAGGTCCTGCTCGATCACCGCGAGGGGGCGGGGCTGGCCCTGGCCGACGTTCTCCAGCACCTCTGGCCGGCGGCTCCGCAGGACCGTCGCCCAACCCAGGCCGATCACCGCCGCGGCGGCCACCGCGCCGGGGACCAGCCACTTCGTGGTCGAGCCCTCGGGCGCGCCGAGGACGGCGGAGAGGTTGACCAGGGTGGTCAGCAGGGCCGCCCCGACGAGCACCGCGCCGATCAGCGGGGCGACCGTACGCTGCCAGGCGGTCTCGGTGGTGCCGCCGCCCTTGCGGAAGAACGCGACCGCGGCGAGCGAGGTGACCGCCATCATCAGCAGCACCGCGATGGCCGCGACGCCGGAGAGCCAGCTGAACATGATGGCCACCGGGTCCGCCCCGGTCAGCGCGAAGATCAGGATCGCCGGCAGGGCGATCGCCGACTGGAGTGCCGAGCCGGCGACCGGGGCCCCACCCCGGCCGATCCGCTCGAACACCGCCGGCAGCACCCGCTCCCGCCCGAGGCTGAAGGTGTAGCGGGCGATCGAGTTGTGGAAGCTGACCATCGCGGCGAAGACGCTGGTCACCACGAGGGCGGTCGCCACGCTGCCGAGCAGCGGGCTGGCGTGCGTCTCCAGGATCGAGAACGGCAGCCCGGACGACGGATCGCGGGACTGGTCCACCACCCGGTCCGGCCCCACCGCGACGGCCAGCGCCCAGGCGGCGAGGGCGTAGAGGACGCCGAGCAGGATCAGGGCTGAGTAGGCGGCCCGGGACACCGCCTGCGGGGAGCGCGACTCCTCCGAGTAGACCGCGGCGGACTCGTAGCCGACGAACGACGCCGCGCAGAAGGCGACCACCCCACCGATGCCGGGCACCAGCAGGTTGCCCGGGTCCAGCGGCGCGAAGCTCACCGTGCCGCCGGCCGGATGGGCGAACGAGGTGTAGATGAAGAGCAGGATCAGCGCGACCTCGACGGCCAGCACCGCGCCGAGCAGGCCGACGCTGATCCGGGACTTCAGCACGCCGACGAGGGCGACCCCGGCCCAGGCGAGCAGGGCCCAGACCCACCAGGAGCCGCCGAGGCTGCTGCTGACGACGGAGCCGAGCAACCCGTACAGGCAGATCTGGATGGCGTTGTAGCCGAGCAGCACGACGGGGGCCGCGACCACGCCCCAGAAGCGCCCGAAGCCGGCCGCGAGCGCCGCGTAGAAGACGCCCGCGCTGGACACGTAGCGGGCCATGGCCAGGTAACCCACGGAGAAGAAGAGCAACGCGGCCGCGATCACGAGGAAGCCGAGCGGCGTGCCGGTGACGCCGGTCGAGGCGTACGTGGCGACGATGGCACCGGCGAGCACGGCCATCGGGGAGGAGGCGGTCGCGCTGAACACCAACAGGGCGCCGGTCCCGAGGGAGTTGCGGACGAGCCCGGTTGGCGCGCTGGCAATCTGCATGGAAGGTGCTCCGAGTCGGGGTGAGGGGCTGGTTGTCGGGGCGGGACGGCGGAACCGGCGCGCTGGCGCGGTCCCGGTGCTCGGGTGTCGCGGTGGTGGTTGCTGCCCGGCGACCGGTCATCCACAATGGATGGCTTCAACGATCTTGAGCGATATTGCCCAGTTCTGAGCCATTTAGGAACTCCAATCGATGAGCTCGGACAGCGTAGCCGACGACGCGCTGCGGTCTGCCGACGACGCGCTGCGGTCTGCCGAGTGCGCGCCGTGGCGGAGTGTCGGCGCCGGAGGGCGTCATCCGGTGGGCGATCGGGCCGCCGCGGCCACACCCGGAGCCGGGGCGACGGGGCCGAAGCGGGCGACACCGATCATCCGTTCCGCGCGTCGCCTCGACCGGACGGTCGGATGGTGGCGCCCGTGCTGAGAACCGTCGACCACCCTGGCTAGGCTGGCGAGTCGGCTGCGGTGAGGGGGAGCAGGATGAGCGCCGGGCAGGATCAGACGTCCGAGGCGCCGGCGGCGTCGCGGGTGTTGACGTCGGCGCCGTGGATGGTGGTGCTGCTCGGTGTGGGGCTGCTGACCACGCTGCTGCTGGTCGCCCTCTTCTCCCTGCGGGCGGAGGAGCATCACGCCCTTCCCACGAGCGCCGACCCGCCGATCTACCTGCCGACCGCCGAGGCGCAGACCACGTCGGCCGCACCGAGCGATGCGCCGCCGGTCGGGGTGGACGGCAGTCCCTCGCCGACCCCGTCGCGCAGCGTCCGGCCCTCGGCGCAGGCCACCCCGGACCGGCCCTCGACGTCGCCGAGACCGGCCACCCTGACCGCGCCGTCGGCCGGCGACCTCACCGCCACGTACGAGGCCACCGGCAGTGGTCGGGACTGGTTCGAGGCCCGGCTGACCGTCACCAACGGCTCCGGCCGGAGCCAGAGCTGGCAGGTCGAGCTGCTCTTCGCGGGCAACGTGAAGAGCGTCGAGGCCTCCTCGACCGCCGGGGTGTCGGTCAGCACCCAGGGCAGCGGGGTGTTCGTGCTGCGCGGCACCGGCGCGCTGCCGTCCGGGAAGGCGGCCGTGGTGAAGCTGCACTTCCGCCGTACGGGCACCGGTGACCGCCCCGGCCAGTGCACGGTCAACGACACCGACTGCGTCATCGGCTGAGCGCGAGATCCGTCGACGCGCCCGGGTAACGGGTGGCGCACTTTCCGACATTGCCCCCGATGACTACGCTCACCGGACGGTATCGACTGGGGAGGGTCATGTCCGGCACGCGTCGCACCCGCCTCTCGCCCGCCGCGGCCATCGCCTCCTCGCCCTGGGTCCTGGTCGCGATCGGGGCGATCGTCATGGTGGTGCTGCTGGTCGTGGCGCTGGGTGCGACCCGGGACCGGCGCACCTACGCCGACCTCCCGCCACCGGCCGCGCCGGTGTCGCTGCCGGACCTGCCCGCCGTCACGGCATCGCGCGCGCCGACGTCCGCCGACGTCCCGGTGCTGCCCGGGCTGTCGCCCCGGTCGACCGTGCTGTCCGGCGCGCCGGCGCCGAGCCCGCCGGTCACCGCGGGCGCCCGCAGCGGCCGGCCGGCCCCGCCGCCGCCGGCGCCGGCCGCACCGCCCCCGGCGTCGGTGACCGGACGCTACGCGGTGGTGACCCGCTTCCAGACCGGCTTCGTCGGCGAGGTGCTGATCGTCAATGCGGACTCGACCGTCCGGGGCTGGACCGTGCGACTGACCTTCTCCGGTGGGCAGGTGGCCGACACCTGGGTGGTCGATGCCGAGCAGGGGCGGGCCAGCGGGTCCGGCGGCGACCTGACGTACCGGAGCGGCGTGGACCTGGCGCCCGGTGCCTCGGCGCGGCTGCGGTTCCGCGTCGAGCCGGCCGCCACGACCACCCCGGACGCCTGCACCGTCAACGGCGCGCGCTGCGCCGGTTTCTGACCCCGACCCGGCACGACGCCGTCCACCGTGGCGGCGTTCCGGCTGCCGCCCGGGGGCGTCCGGGCGGGCCACGTTTTGCAAGGCAGCTGCTTTGTTACGACTTGGTTTGCAAGGTATTGCAGAATGTTTCGGCAAGGGCTAGCGTGCGGGCGAATCAGCGACCAGAGAAAGGCCGTCGATGAAACCCCCGCCGATATCCCGCAAGGCCCTGCTCGCCCTGGTTTCCTCCCTGGTGCTCACCCTCGTCGGGGTGCCGGTGGCCATCCGCCAGCTGGGCGCCGACGGCAGCGACCGCCCGGCCACCCCCGACGTCCTCGCCGCCGCCGGCGCACCACAGTGGCGTACCGAGCCGTCCGCCGAGGCGCTGCTCAAGGCCGGCAGCGACAGCGCCCGGGCCGAGCAGTTCTACTTCGTGCTGCCGGACCGCTTCGCCAACGGCGACAAGCGCAACGACAGCGGCGGCCTGACCGGCGACCGGCTCAGCACCGGCCTGGATCCCACGGACAAGGGCTTCTACCACGGCGGTGACCTCAAGGGCGTCATCGACAAGCTGGACTACATCGAGGGCCTCGGCACCACGGCCATCTGGCTCGCCCCGATCTTCAAGAACCGTCCCGTGCAGGGCACCGGCGCCGACGTCTCCGCCGGCTACCACGGCTACTGGATCACCGACTTCACGCAGGTCGACCCGCACTTCGGCACCAACCAGGAGCTGACGAAGCTGGTCGACCTCGCCCACCAGCGGGGCATCAAGGTCTACCTCGACATCATCGTCAACCACACCGCCGACGTGATCCGGTACGCGGAGAACAAGTACGGCTACGTCGACAAGAAGACCGCGCCCTACCGGGACGCGCAGGGGCGGGCCTTCGAGGATCGCAACTACGCCGACGGCACCCGCGCGTTCCCGCAGGTCAACGAGAAGTCGTTCCCGTACACCCCGACCTTCGCCAGCGCGGCCGACGCGACCGTGAAGGTCCCGGCGTGGCTGAACGACCCGACCATGTACCACAACCGGGGAGACTCCACGTTCGCCGGCGAGAACAGCGAGTACGGCGACTTCTTCGGCCTCGACGACCTCTGGACCGAGCGTCCCGAGGTGGTCCGCGGCATGACCGACATCTACGGGCAGTGGATCGGCAAGGCCGGCGTCGACGGCTTCCGCCTCGACACCGTCAAGCACGCCAACCTCGACTTCTGGCCGCAGTTCACCCGGGGCATCAACGCGGCCGCCGCCAAGGCCGGCAAGCCGGACTTCTTCATGTTCGGCGAGGTCTACAGCGCCGACCAGCAGATCGAGTCGACGTACGTGCGGCAGGGCGGCCTGCCGGCCACCCTCGACTTCTCCTTCCAGGAGGCCGCGCGCGGCTACACCGCCGCCGGCGGCTCCGCCAAGACGCTCGCCGACGTGTACGCCAAGGACGACCTGTACGCGGCCCGGAATACCGACGCCAACCGGCTGACCACCTTCCTCGGCAACCACGACATGGGCCGGATCGGCTCGTTCGTCGCGGCGGCCGGTGGCGACGACGCCAGCCAGCTGCGCCGCGACGAGCTCGCCCACCAGCTGATGTTCCTCACCCGTGGCCAGCCCGTCGTCTACTCCGGCGACGAGCAGGGCTTCACCGGCCCCGGCGGGGACAAGGACGCCCGGCAGGACATGTTCGCCTCGAAGACGGCGGACTACCTGGACGACGACCTGATCGGCACCACGCGTACCCACGCCAGCGACCAGTACGACACCGCCCACCCGCTGTACCGGACCATTTCCGAGCTGGGCAAGCTCCGGCAGGCGCACCCGGCGCTGCGGGACGGCATCCAGGTCACCCGGTACGCGACCGACGGCCCGGGCGTCTTCGGCTTCTCCCGGATCCTGCCCACCGATCGCACCGAGTACGTCGTCGCGGTGAACAACGCGGCGACCGCGCAGACTGTCAGCGTGGACACCTGGTCGGCTGGCGCCACCTTCACCGGCATCTACGGCGGTTCCGCCACCGCCACGGCGGGCGCCGACGGCAAGCTGACCGTGGCCGTGCCGGCCATGTCCGCCGTGGTCCTCCAGGCCGACCGGGCGATCCCGCAGGCCGACGCCGCACCGCAGGTCACCGTCACCGAGCCGGGCGACGCCCCGGTCGCCACCACGGCCGCCGTCACCGCGCAGGTCACCGGCGACCCCCTCGCGACCGTCACCTTCGCCGCCCGGGTGGCCGGCGGCAAGTGGACCCTGCTGGGCAGTGCGCACCACACCCCGTACACCGTCCACCACGACCTGACCGGCCTGGCCGGCGGGACGAAGATCGAGTACAAGGCCGTCGTCCGGGACGGCAAGGGCCGCATCGCCAGCGCCCGGACCACCGGCGTGGTGGGCACCCCGGCGCAGAGCGCGTCCCGGGACTGGGCGATCGTGCACTACCAGCGCCCGGCCGGCGGGTACGCCGACTGGGGCCTCTACACCTGGGGCGACATCGACCCGGCCTACCAGACCGACTGGCCCGCGGGGCAGCCGTTCGCGGGTGAGGACTCCTTCGGCCGGTTCGCCTGGGTCAAGCTGAAGCCGGCCGCGAAGTCGGTGGGCTTCCTGGTGGTCGACCGGAACGGCACCAAGGACGTCGACCAGGACCGCACCATCGACGTGACGCAGACCGGCGAGGTCTGGGTCAAGCAGGGCGATCCCACGCTCTACCCGACCCGGCAGGCCGCCACCGGCGAGCCCGACCCGCCGGTCGACCAGAGCACCGCGGTCATCCACTGGCGTAAGGCGGACGGCGACTACGACGGCTGGGGCCTGCACCTCTGGGACGGCGCGGCCAACCCGACCGACTGGGGCAGCCCGCTCAAGCCGGAGCGGGTCGACTCGTTCGGCGCGGTGTTCCGGGTGCCCCTGGCCGCCGGCGCCACCGGCCTGAGCTACATCGTGCACAAGGGCGACGAGAAGGATCAGCCCGACGACCAGCGGCTGGACTTCGCCGCCGCCGGGCACGAGATCTGGCTGCTGGCCGGGGTCAAGGGCCGGCTGCTGCCGGCGACCACCTCGGGGGTGGCGAAGGACCTCGACATCACCAAGCAGAAGGCGCAGTGGATCGACCGGTCCACCGTCGCCTGGCAGACCGGGCCGACCGACGGCAAGCGGTACGCCCTGGTCGCCGCACCGGCCGGCGGGCTGACCGTCACCGACGGCGAGCTGGCCGGGACGTACACCACCCTGCCGCTGTGGGCGGAGCGCAACGGGTTGACCGAGGCGCAGCGGCAGGCCTTCCCGCAGCTCTGGGCCTACCACGCCTTCACCCTCGACCCGGCCGACCTGGCCAAGGTGCCGGCGGCGCTGCGCGGGCAGCTCGTGGTGACCGAACGGGACGCCGAGGGGCAACTGCTCGGCGCGACCGGCGTGCAGATCCCCGGCGTGCTCGACGACGTCTACCAGGCCGCCACCCAGGCGAAGCTCGGCCCCACGTTCGCCGGCAAGGTGCCCACCCTGGCCGTCTGGGCACCGACCGCCCGCACGGTGTCGCTCCAGCTCTTCGACTCGCCGGCGGCCGCGCCGAAGACCGTGTCGATGAGCCGCGACGACCGCACCGGCGTCTGGTCGGTGCGCGGCACGAAGGCGTGGACCGGCAAGTACTACCGCTACCAGGTCGAGGCCTGGCAGCCGGCGGCGCAGAAGATGGTCACCGCCTCGGTGACCGACCCCTACTCGGTGGCGCTGGCGCCCGACTCGACGCACAGCCAGATCGTCGACCTGAGCGAGCCGGCGCTCGCCCCGGCCGGCTGGACGAACCTGCGCAAGCCGGCGGCGGTGCCGTCGTCGAAGGCGCAGATCCAGGAGCTGTCGGTCCGGGACTTCTCCGTCGCCGACACCACCGTGCCGGCCGAGCGGCGGGGCACCTATCTCGCCTTCGCCGACCCGGGCACCGCCGGGATGAAGCACCTGAAGGCGCTCGGCGACGCGGGGGTCAACTACCTGCACCTGCTGCCGGCGTTCGACTTCGCCACCATCCCCGAGAAGCGGGCCGATCAGGCGCAGCCGGCCTGCGACCTGGCCGCCCTGCCCCCGGACTCCGACCAGCAGCAGAAGTGCGTCACCGCCGTGGCCGACAAGGACGGCTACAACTGGGGGTACGACCCGCTGCACTACACCGTGCCGGAGGGCGGTTACGCCGTCGACCCGGCCGGGGCGCAGCGGACCACCGAGTTCCGGCAGATGGTCGCCGGCATCAACCAGGCCGGCCTGCGGGTGGTCATGGACGTGGTCTACAACCACACCTCGGCCGCGGGCGTCGACCCGAAGTCGGTGCTCGACCAGGTTGTGCCGGGCTACTACCAGCGGCTGTTGGAGGACGGCACCGTCGCCAACTCGACCTGCTGCGCCAACACCGCCCCGGAGCACGCCATGATGGGCAAGCTCGTGGTGGACTCCCTGGTCACCTGGGCCCGGCAGTACAAGGTGGACGGCTTCCGGTTCGACCTGATGGGGCACCACCCGAAGGCGAACATCCTGGCCGTCCGCGCCGCGCTCGACCGGCTCACCGTCGCGACGGACGGCGTGGACGGGAAGAAGATCCTGCTCTACGGGGAGGGCTGGAACTTCGGCGAGGTCGCCAACGACGCCCGGTTCGTGCAGGCCACCCAGGCCAACATGGCGGGCACCGGGATCGGCACCTTCAACGACCGGCTCCGCGACGCGGTGCGCGGCGGAGGTCCGTTCGACGGCAACCCGCGGCTCCAGGGCTTCGCGTCCGGCCTCTTCACCGACCCGAACGGGGACGACGTCAACGGCTCGGCGGCGGAGCAGAAGGCCCGGCTGCTGCACCAGCAGGACCTGATCAAGGTGGGCCTGACCGGCAACCTCCGCGGCTACCGGTTCACCGACTCGTCCGGCCGGCAGGTCACCGGCGCGCAGGTCGACTACAACGGCTCGCCCGGCGGCTACACGGCCGCGCCGGGGGAGGCGGTCACCTACGTCGACGCGCACGACAACGAGATCCTGTACGACGCGCTGGCGTACAAGCTGCCGCAGGGCACCTCGGCCCAGGACCGGGCCCGGATGCAGGTGATCGCCCTGAGCACGGTGGTGATGGGGCAGGGGACCGGGTTCGTGACGGCCGGCTCGGAGCGGCTGCGCTCCAAGTCGCTGGACCGCAACTCGTTCAACTCCGGGGACTGGTTCAACCAGATCCGGTGGGACTGCACCCAGGGCAACGGCTTCGGCGCCGGTCTCCCGCCGGCGGCGGACAACGAGAGCAAGTGGTCGTACGCCAAGCCGCTGCTGGCCGACCCGAAGCTGGTGCCGGACTGCGCGGCGATCGACCTGGCCGACGCCCGCTACGCGGAACTGCTGGAGATCCGCCGGTCCTCGCCGGTCTTCGGGCTGACCACCGCCGACCAGGTGCAGCAGCGGGTCGCCTTCCCGCTCTCGGGTGAGCAGGAGACGCCGGGCGTGGTCACCATGACCCTCGACGCCCGCCGCCTGGGCGGGACGTGGAAGTCGATCACGGTGGTCTTCAACGCCACTCCGGAGGCGGCGAAGCAGACGGTGGCCGGGCTGCGCGGGGCGAACGTGGCGCTGCACCCGGTGCTGCGGAACTCGGCCGATCCGGCGCTCCGCACGGCCTCGTTCGACCAGGCCGGCGGCACCTTCACCGTGCCGGCCCGCAGCGTGGCGGTCTTCGTGCAGAGCTGATCCGACGACGATCCGGCCCCCTGCCACCGAGGTGGCAGGGGGCCGGATGCTCTGCGTCGATCCGTACGCTGACCGTCGGTCAGTTGAAGCAGTCCGGGACGGTGCCGGCGCAGTTGGTGGGGTCGTTGTTGGTGACGGTGGATTCGTCGTCGAGCTTGACGGTGCCTTCGTTGTTGAGGATGCCGCCGGCGACGCGGTGCTTCTTGGACGAGTCGGTGGCGGTGTTCTTGGTGACCCGGGTGTTGTCCAGGGTGACCTTGCCCTTGTTGTTGAAGATGCCGCCGCCGTTGAGGGCGGTGTTGCCCTTGATCTCGGTGTCGCGCAGGGTGAGGGTGGCGTTGTCGTCCTCGCCGTCCTTCTTGTCCTGGTAGCCGTCCTCGATCTTGACGTTGGTGTCGCCGTTGAAGATGCCGCCGCCGAAGCGTCCGGCGGTGTTGTCGAGGATGTCGCTGTCGGAGATGGTGGCGGTGGCCTCCGTCTTCTCCTTCTTGTCCTGGTCCTTCTTGTCGCTGCCGTTGGAGGACCAGTCCTTCTTCTTGTCCTCGCCGCCGGTGTTGACGATGCCGCCGCCGTCCTTCTCGGCGTGGTTCTTGGCGACGACGACCTTGTGGAGCTTGAGGTCGGTGTTGAGGGCGTAGATGCCGCCGCCGCTGTCGCAGGCGGTGTTGCCCTTGATCACGGTGAGGGTGATCGTGACGGTGCCGTCGTTGCTGAACAGGCCACCGCCGTTCTTGCCGGCCCGGTTGTCCTCGATGACGCTCTTGGACTCTTCCTTGCCGTGGTCGGAGCCGACGATCTCGACGGTGCCGCCCTTGTTGCGGTCCTTGTCGTGGTCCTTGCGGTCCTTGTCGTGGCCGTCCTTGTCCCAGCTGCTGTTGCCGTAGCTGTTCTTGTCGTGGCCGTCCTTCTTGTTGTCGTGGTCCTTGTCCTCGCCGTTGGCGATGCCGCCGCCGCTGCGGCCGGCGGTGTTGTCGCTGATCTTGGTGTCCTTGACCTTGAGGGTGCCCTCGTTGAAGATGCCGCCGCCGTCCTTGCCGGCGTGGTTGTTCTCGATCTTGCTGTCCTCGACCTCGACCCGGCCGAAGTTGGCGATCGCGCCGCCGTTGTTCTCGGCGTTGTTGCCGGTCAGCTTCACGTCCTTGAGGTGGGCGCTGCCGCCGCGCTCGACCAGCAGCGCGCCGCCGTCGCCCTCGCCGTCGTCCTTCTTGTCCTTGTCCTTGTCCTTGTCCTTGTCGCCGGACCACGAACCCGAACCCGAGCCCGAGGCCTGCGAGCCCGGTCCGGTCTGCGCGCCCGGCGCGGCCAGGGCCACCGGCGCGGCCGGCGCGGCCAGGGCCACCGGCGCGGCCTGCACCGCGGCCGGCGCGGCGGCCGGCGCGGTCTGCGGGCCCTGGGCGCCCGGGGCAGCCATGCCGCCGGGTGCACCGGGGCCCTGCCAGCCCGAGCCCTGCCAGCTGGGGCCCTGCGAGCCGGAGCCCTGCGAGTCGGAGCTCGGCGCCGACCCGTACTTGAACTCGGCGGCGTTGCCGTCCTTGACGGTGAGGTCCTTCAGCTTCAGGTCACCACCGTCGGCGACCCGGAAGATCCGGAAGGCGTCCTCGGAGTCCCGCTTGATCGTCGAGTCGTTGCCCTTGATCGTGATGTCTTCCTTGATCGTCGGCAGACCCGTGCCGGACTTCTTGTCGGCGAAGCTCAGCTCGTAGGTGCAGTGCTCGGCCAGCTTCAACGTGCCGCCATTGTCCCGGTTCGCCAGATCGATCGCCTCGATCAGCTCCTCCTCGTCACAGGGCACCTCCCGCACCCGCCCGTGGTCGTCAAAGTCATCACGACGATCCTCATCGTCGCGACCCTTGTCGTCCCGGTCGTCGTCCTTCTTGGCGCCGTCCTTGGTGAGGTGCTGGGCGGTCGACCACTTCACGTCGCCGAGCCGGTGGGGGCCGGTGGCCCCGGTGGTCGCGTACGCCACGCCGGCGAGGCTGACCGCTCCCGTCAGGCCCACGACGCCGGTGGCGAGCCAGATCCGGCGGCGCCGAATCGGGGAGATCGTCTCACGGGTGGCGTCATCGTTATTGCGAAGGTAGTTGGACATCGGAGCTCTCTGCCCTCTCCTTGTACCCGACAAGGTCGCTTCGCCACGGCGAGGCGGCCTTCGCTACAAATCGGTTGTAGCTGCTGAAGACCACCGTATGAGAACCTTCTTCACCTCGTGCCCATATACGAAAAAAACCCGCATAAGGGGCGGGTGAGGTCGCCGGCCGCACGGAGGACCGCAGCACAGCAGCGGTGTCACGGTTGGCGAAGGGTGTCGCGGAGGGCGGAAGCCGCCGGTCGCTTCCAGACGGCCGTAGTGGTCGAGGACCACGACGAACCCCCCGGCGGTGACGTGGGGGGCAGGGGGTCCCTTTCCGCCATGGCGTGGCGGAAAGGGACCCCCTCGGTTATGTGGTGGTTCAGTTGAAGCAGTCCGGGACGGTGCCGGCGCAGTTGGTGGGGTCGTTGTTGGTGACGGTGGATTCGTCGTCGAGCTTGACGGTGCCTTCGTTGTTGAGGATGCCGCCGGCGACGCGGTGCTTCTTGGACGAGTCGGTGGCGGTGTTCTTGGTGACCCGGGTGTTGTCCAGGGTGACCTTGCCCTTGTTGTTGAAGATGCCGCCGCCGTTGAGGGCGGTGTTGCCCTTGATCTCGGTGTCGCGCAGGGTGAGGGTGGCGTTGTCGTCCTCGCCGTCCTTCTTGTCCTGGTAGCCGTCCTCGATCTTGACGTTGGTGTCGCCGTTGAAGATGCCGCCGCCGAAGCGTCCGGCGGTGTTGTCGAGGATGTCGCTGTCGGAGATGGTGGCGGTGGCCTCCGTCTTCTCCTTCTTGTCCTGGTCCTTCTTGTCGCTGCCGTTGGAGGACCAGTCCTTCTTCTTGTCCTCGCCGCCGGTGTTGACGATGCCGCCGCCGTCCTTCTCGGCGTGGTTCTTGGCGACGACGACCTTGTGGAGCTTGAGGTCGGTGTTGAGGGCGTAGATGCCGCCGCCGCTGTCGCAGGCGGTGTTGCCCTTGATCACGGTGAGGGTGATCGTGACGGTGCCGTCGTTGCTGAACAGGCCACCGCCGTTCTTGCCGGCCCGGTTGTCCTCGATGACGCTCTTGGACTCTTCCTTGCCGTGGTCGGAGCCGACGATCTCGACGGTGCCGCCCTTGTTGCGGTCCTTGTCGTGGTCCTTGCGGTCCTTGTCGTGGCCGTCCTTGTCCCAGCTGCTGTTGCCGTAGCTGTTCTTGTCGTGGCCGTCCTTCTTGTTGTCGTGGTCCTTGTCCTCGCCGTTGGCGATGCCGCCGCCGCTGCGGCCGGCGGTGTTGTCGCTGATCTTGGTGTCCTTGACCTTGAGGGTGCCCTCGTTGAAGATGCCGCCGCCGTCCTTGCCGGCGTGGTTGTTCTCGATCTTGCTGTCCTCGACCTCGACCCGGCCGAAGTTGGCGATCGCGCCGCCGTTGTTCTCGGCGTTGTTGCCGGTCAGCTTCACGTCCTTGAGGTGGGCGCTGCCGCCGCGCTCGACCAGCAGCGCGCCGCCGTCGCCCTCGCCGTCGTCCTTCTTGTCCTTGTCCTTGTCCTTGTCCTTGTCGCCGGACCACGAACCCGAACCCGAGCCCGAGGCCTGCGAGCCCGGTCCGGTCTGCGCGCCCGGCGCGGCCAGGGCCACCGGCGCGGCCGGCGCGGCCAGGGCCACCGGCGCGGCCTGCACCGCGGCCGGCGCGGCGGCCGGCGCGGTCTGCGGGCCCTGGGCGCCCGGGGCAGCCATGCCGCCGGGTGCACCGGGGCCCTGCCAGCCCGAGCCCTGCCAGCTGGGGCCCTGCGAGCCGGAGCCCTGCGAGTCGGAGCTCGGCGCCGACCCGTACTTGAACTCGGCGGCGTTGCCGTCCTTGACGGTGAGGTCCTTCAGCTTCAGGTCACCACCGTCGGCGACCCGGAAGATCCGGAAGGCGTCCTCGGAGTCCCGCTTGATCGTCGAGTCGTTGCCCTTGATCGTGATGTCTTCCTTGATCGTCGGCAGACCCGTGCCGGACTTCTTGTCGGCGAAGCTCAGCTCGTAGGTGCAGTGCTCGGCCAGCTTCAACGTGCCGCCATTGTCCCGGTTCGCCAGATCGATCGCCTCGATCAGCTCCTCCTCGTCACAGGGCACCTCCCGCACCCGCCCGTGGTCGTCAAAGTCATCACGACGATCCTCATCGTCGCGACCCTTGTCGTCCCGGTCGTCGTCCTTCTTGGCGTCATCGCGTTTGCCGTCGCTGGCGTTCTGCGGCACGGCCGCGTGGTTCTCCGCGACGCGCTTCGGGTCGTCGGACTTGTTGTCCCGAGCAGCGAGGCCACCGAGCGCCGCCAGCCCGACGACGCCGGTCAGCCCGGCCACGCCGGTGGCGACCCAGAGCGCTCGCCGCCTGCTCGTCGGCGGGGTCATCGGCGCCCCGCCGTCGGAAGTCGTTACGTCGTTGGACATCAGAGCTTCCGCCCTTTCGGTGTCTACCAAAGGGGTCGCACCACCACGGGCGGGGCGACCAGCTACAAACCGGTTGTAGCCTCTGATCGACACCGTATGAGAAGGATCCTCACGACGCGGACGAATCCGAAAAAATCGCGCATTGCACCCAGACACGATCGGGTGGCGCGTCCCGGGGCAGGACGGCCCGCAACGGCACCGGGCAGCGCAAACGGCGACGGGCCCGCCACCGGCGTCGAACGACGACAAAGGTCGCAGACGCCGGCGGGCGGGCCCGTCGTGGGTCGTACCCCCCGATCAGCCCGGGAGGCGGGGGCCGGCCTCGCGCTGCTCGGCCAGCCAGGTCTCCACCTCGTCCGAGCGGCGCGGCAGCCCGGCGGAGAGGTTCACCGCGCCGTCGGCGGTGACCAGGATGTCGTCCTCGATCCGCACGCCGATGCCGCGCAGCTCCTCGGGGACCAGTTCGTCCTCCGGCTGGAAGTAGAGCCCCGGCTCGACGGTGAGCACGTAGCCCTCGCCGAGCGGCCCGTCCCGGTAGGTCTCCTTGCGGGCGTTGGCGCAGTCGTGCACGTCGATGCCGAGCATGTGGCTGGTGCCGTGCAGGGTCCAGCGGCGGTAGACCGTCGACGCCGGGTCCATCGCCTCGTCGACGCTCACCGGCAGCAGGCCGAGGTCCTTCAGCGCCTCGGCGAGCACCCGCATGGCGGTCAGGTGCACCTCGCGGAACGCCACGCCCGGCTTGATCACGTCGATGCCGGCCTGCTGGGCGGCGTAGACGGCGTCGTAGACCTGGCGCTGGAGCGGGGTGAACCGGCCGTCGACCGGGAGCACCCGGGTGACATCGGCCGTGTAGAGGTTGCGGTTCTCCACGCCCATGTCCATCAGCAGCAGCTCGCCCGGGCGGGTCGCGCCGTGGTTGTGCACCCAGTGCAGGATCGTGGCGTGCTCGCCGGCGCCGACGATCGAGCCGTAGCCGACGTCGTTGCCGTCGTGCCGGGCGCGCAGCGCGAAGACCCCCTCCAGCAGCCGCTCGGAGACCGCCCGGTCGGCCGGGAGCGCCCGGGCCACGTCCTCGAAGCCGCGGACGGTGGCGTCGCACGCCTCCTGGAGCTGGGCGATCTCCCACTCGTCCTTGACCAGCTTCAGCTCGGAGATCGCGATGGCCAGCTCCCGGTCGCGGCCCGGCTGCCCCTCGGCCCGTGCCCCGTCGTACGGGCGCACCGCGGCGTCCACCCGGGCGTCGAAGCCGCGCAGCACCCGGGTCCGCCCCGGGGCAAGCTCGGCCAGCGCCGCGTCCAGCTCGGTCAGGTCGGCGGTGGGCAGGCCCAGCTCGGTCGACTTCTCCTTCAGCGTCGGCCGCCGGCCCACCCACAGCTCGCCGTTCCGGCTGCGGAAGAACTCGTCGGTCACCCGGGACGACCGGGGCCGCATGAACAGCGTGGCCTCGCCGCCCGGCCGGAGCACGAGCACGCTGTCCGGCTCCAGGTCGCCGGTCAGGTACGCGAAGTCGCTGCCCGGCCGGAACCGGTGGTCAGTGTCGTTGGCGCGTACCTTCTCGGTGCCGGTCGGGATGACCAGCGTCTCTCCCGGGAATGCCTCGGCCAGCGCGGCCCGCCGCTTGGCGTGGTTGGGCACCTCCGGTCGGGGACCGACCGGCAGCTCCGTGTCCCGCCAGCCCTGCCGCATGAACGCCAGGAACGCCTCCGGGAAGTCCGGGTCGTGCGACTCGGTGCCGTCCGCCGGCTTGCCCTGCTGCGTCCGCTCCTCGGCCATGATCCGTCCTCCTCGAGCCTCATCGCTGGTCCAGACGGTATCGCGCGCGCGGCGGCGGCGAGAGCCTGCGGTGCCGCGACGCCCGCTCCGGCAGCGTGGAAAGATGGCCACCATGTGCGGACTCCTGGCCTTCTTCAGCGCGCGCGGTGACGCCGCCGCCCACCGCGACCACATCGCCGGCGCACTGGAGTGCCTGCACCACCGCGGCCCGGACGAGACCGGGGTCGAGGTGGTCGGCGACGCCTCCGGCCGGTACGCGGACGGCGTGTTCGCGCACAAGCGCCTGGCGATCATCGACGTCGCGCTCAGCCACGAGCCGTTGCCCTACGCGAACGGCCGCTACCTGCTCACCTTCAACGGTGAGATCTACAACTACATCGAGCTGCGCGACGAGCTGATCCGGGACTTCGGCGCCCAGTTCGCCACGAACGGGGACGGCGAGGTGATCGTCGCCGGCTACCACTACTGGGGTGAGCAGGTCCTCACCAAGCTGCGCGGCATGTTCGCCTTCGTGATCTGGGACCGGCAGGAGCGCCGCGCCTTCGGCGCGCGGGACTACTTCGGCATCAAGCCGCTGCACTACCTGGAGACCCAGGACGGCCTCTACCTCGCCTCGGAGAAGAAGGCGCTGCTGCCCTTCGCCCACTCGGCCTACCAGGGCGACGCCGGGATCGACACCGCCAACCTGAGCCACTACCTGACCCTGCAGTACGTCCCGGAGCCGGGCACCCTGCACAAGGGCATCAACCGGATCGGGTCGGGGGAGTACCTGACCTGGAGCCCGGGCGGCCGGATCGAGGTGCGCCGGTGGTACCGGCCGGTGTTCCGGCCCGCGCCGGTCTCCGACGAGCAGAAGCTCTACCAGGAGATCCGGGAGACGCTGCGGGAGAGCGTCCGGATGCACATGCGGTCGGACGTGCCGGTCGGCTCGTTCCTCTCCAGCGGCATCGACTCCACCGCGGTGGTCGCCCTGGCCCGGGAGTTCAACCCGAACATCCTCACCTTCACCGTCGGGTACGACGTGCCCGGCTACTCCGAGATCGACGTGGCCCAGGACTCGGCCCGGCACCTCGACGTGACCACGATCCCGACGAAGATCGGGCCGCAGGACATGATGGAGGCGCTGCCGAAGATCGTCTGGCACCTGGACGACCCGGTGGCCGACCCGGCGCTGGTGCCGCTCTACTTCGTGGCGAAGAAGGCCGCCGAGCACGTCACCGTGGTGCTCTCCGGCGAGGGCGCGGACGAGTTCTTCGGCGGCTACACGATCTACCGGGAGCCGCTCTCGCTCAGCACGGTCAACGGGCTCCCGGGCGGGATGCAGAAGGGCCTGCGCGCGGTCTCCAAGGCCATCCCGCAGGGCGTGAAGGGCAAGAGCTTCCTGGAGCGCGGCACCACCCCGATCGAGCAGCGCTACTACGGCAACGCGCGGATGTTCACCGAGGAGGAGAAGCAGCACCTGCTGCGCCGCTACGACCCCTCGGTCCGCTACACCGACGTCACCGCGCCGATCTACGCCGAGTGCACCGAGCTGGACGACGTCACCAAGATGCAGTACGTCGACCTCTACACCTGGCTGCGCGGCGACATCCTGGTCAAGGCCGACCGGATCTCGATGGCGCACTCGCTGGAGGTGCGGGTGCCCTTCCTGGACCGCGAGGTGTTCAACGTGGCCGCCGGCATCCCGGTCGACCTGAAGCTGCCGCCCCGCTCCGAGGCCACCAAGTACGCCATGCGCCAGGCGTTGCAGGGGGTCGTCCCGCCGGCCATCGTCAACCGTAAGAAGCTGGGCTTCCCGACCCCGACCCGGGTCTGGCTGCGCGGCGAGATGTACGAGTGGGCCCGGCACGTGCTGGCCACCTCGGGCGCCGGCGACCTGATCGACCTGTCGTACGCGATGCGGCTGCTGGACGAGCACAAGCGGGAGGAGGCGGACCACTCGCGCAAGGTGTGGACCGTGCTGATCTTCTGCATCTGGCACGCCATCTTCGTCGCGAAGACCCTCGACCCGGGCATCCAGCGCAACCAGTCCGCCCTGCTCACCAAGCCGGTGGTCGGGAGCATGGTCCGCTGAGCGGTAAGGAGGCGCGGGAGCCCCCGCGCCTCCGGCAGGCGCCGGCCCACCACGTCCGCGCACCCAGGGCGCAATAGCCGTCGATCGATGCAGGCGTCTCGTCGCGCCGGCCACCCGACATGCGCCAGGATCTGAGGTGGGACGGAGGAGAGGAGGCGGCATGGGGTACGCGGTGGTGCTCGGCGAGGCGCTGGTCGACCTGCTCGACGCCGAGTGCGAGGGGCAGCCCGTCTACCGGCAGGCGATCGGTGGCGGGCCGCTCAACGTGGCCGTCGCGGTCGCCCGGCTCGGCGGCGACGTCCAGTTCGTCGGGTCGCTCGGCGACGACGCGCTGGCGGAACGGATCCGGGCCTTCCTCACCGCCGCCGGCGTCGGGCTCGCCGGAGCGGTCACCGTACCCGCCCCGACGGCCCTGGCGGTGGCCACCTTCGCGGGCCCGGAACCGGACTTCCGCTTCTACGGCGAGCCCCGCTCGTACGCCCTGCTCACCCCCGACGACCTGGACGTGGCCCTGGTCGAGGGCGCCGATGTGCTCTACTGCGGCTCGATCGTGCTGCTCGACCCGCCGGTGCTGGCCGCCGCCCGGCGGGCCTGGGCGATCGCCGGGGCGCTGCGGGTCTTCGACCCGAACGTGCGGCCCAGCCTGCTCGGCGGCCCGGACGCGCTGGCCGCGCTGCGCGAGGTGGTCGCCGAGTTCGCCGCGAGCGCCCACCTGGTGAAGCTGAGCAGCGCCGACGCCCGGTTTCTCTATCCGGGCGAGCCGGTGGAGGGGGTCGCCGCGTACCTGCGCGAGTTGGGCGCGGGGACCGTGGTGGTCACCCTCGGCCCGGACGGCGCCCTGGTCGCCGCCGCCGAGGACGTGGTCCGCATCCCCGCGCCGAAGGTCGACGCGGTGGACGCCACCGGCGCGGGCGACTCGGTGATGGGGGCGCTGATCGCCGAGCTGCTCGTCGCGGGCGAGCCGGCGGAGCCGACCGGGTGGCGGGAGCGGGTGGCCTTCGCCCTGCGGGTGGCCGGCCTGGTCTGCGAGTCGCCCGGCGGCGCGGTCGCCATGCCGGCCCGGGCAGCCGTGCTCGCCCGGTTCTCCGCCTGACCTCGTCGGGTCAGCGGTGGCGGGTGAGGGTCCGGACGGCGACCAGGGAGAACGTGGCGGTGGCGACCAGGACGGCGGCCATCGGGACCGCGCTGCCCTCGCCGCCCAGCCCGACCAGGGGCGCGGCGAGCGCGCCCAGCACCGACTGGACCCCGCCGAGCAGGGCGGCGGCGGTGCCGGCGTGCCGGGGGTGCGCCTCCAGGGCCAGGGCGGTGCTGTTCGGGGTGACCATGCCGAGCGCGCCGACGAAGACGACGAGGGACACCGCGACCAGGGCCAGGCTCCCGGCGAACGCCCCGGCCAGTACGCCGACGGCGGCCACCGCGTTGACCAGCAGGGTGGTGACCAGCAGCCGGCGCGGGCTGAACCGGTCGAGCAGCCGGGCGTTGGCCTGCCCGTTGGCGACCAGCGCGAGCGCGTTGAGCCCGAAGCACAGGCTGAACGTCGCGCCCGAGACGCCGAAGACGTCCTGGAACACGAACGACGACCCGGAGATGTACGCGAAGAGCCCGGCGAAGGTGAAGGCCTGGGTCAGCGCGTACCCCAGGTAGACCCGGTCGGCGACCAGCGAGCGCATGGTGCGTACGGTGGCGGCCAGGCCACCGGTGCTGCGCCGTTCGGCGGGCAGGGTTTCCGGTAGCCACCGGGCGACCGCGACGGCGAGCAGCAGCCCGATCGCCGCCAGCGTGAGGAAGACGGCCCGCCAGGACCCGAACCGCAGCACCAGGCTGCCCACGCTGGGCGCGGCCACCGGCGCCACCCCGAAGATCAGGGTGAGCCGGGAGAAGTACCTGGCCGCGTCCCGCCCGGAGTAGAGGTCGCGCACCACTGCCCGGGCCACCACCACTCCCATGCCGCCGGCCAGGCCCTGGGCGAAGCGCGCGGCGGCCAGCGTGGGAGCGTTGGGCGCCACCGCGCAGACCAGCCCCAGCAGGGCGTACGCGGCGACGCCCACCAGCACCGGACGCCGCCGCCCCCAGCGGTCGCTGAGCGGGCCGGTGACGAGCTGGCCGAGCGCGAGGCCGACCAGGCAGGTGGTCAGCGAGAGCTGGATCTGCGCCTGGTCCGCGCCGAGGTCGCGGGTCATCGCCGGGAACGCCGGCAGGTACATGTCCAGCGAGAGTGGGCTGATCGCCGTGAGGGTGCCGAGCAGCACGAGCAGGGTGCGCCGGCCGCCGGGTCGGCCTGGCGCGTCGACGGACGGGCGCGCGATCGTCGGCGCGGTCTGGCTCACGGCAGGTCCCCCCAGGTGGATGATCTCGGGCTAACCTTAGCTCTGTAGGCAGAACTATTGCGATGTGAAGTAGGTGACCCAGGTGTCGAACGAGGAGGCCGTCGGCCGGCTCGGCGCCCTGGTGGGCGAGCTGCACCGGCTGCTGCGCCGCAGCGCCGCCGGCCGGGCCAACCGGCACGTCCTGCCCGAGGCCCAGGTGGAGCTGCTGCTACTGGTCCGCGCCGAGCCGGGCATCAGCGGCAAGGAGGCGGCCCGACGACTGGGCACCGCCCCGAACACGGTGAGCACCCTGGTCCACGACCTCACCGAAGCCGGGCTGCTGGACCGGGATCGCGACCCGGCGGACCGCCGGGTGGTGCGGCTGCACCTCACCGACGCCGCCCGGGCCCGACTCGCCGATCACGCGGCGCACCGCGCCGCCCTGCTCACTGAGGCCCTGGCCCGGCTGGACCCCGCCGCCCGCGACGCGGTCCTGGACGCCGTTCCCGCCCTCGACGCCCTCCTCGCGGCGCTGCGGACGCAGTCTTAGCCCTCCCGTCCCACCGACCTCCCGCGATCTTGCCGGTTGTGCCCGCCGCCGCGGGGTGAATCCGCGGCGGGACGGGCAAGATCGCCGTGCGGGGTGGGGGAGAAGGTCAGGCGGTGCCGTCGAGTTCGGCGTAGCCGCGGCGGGCGGCGATCAGGCCGGGGCGGGCGCCGAACGGGGACTCGGCGGCCACCCGCTCGGGCGGGGCGCTGCCGGTGTGGCCGGCCCGGATCTGCCAGGCCTGCTGCACGAGCTGGGCGTGCTGGGTCCGGACGAACTCCGCGTCGACCGGCTCGCCGTGCCCCGGCACCACCACCGTGCAGGGCGTGGTGAGCCGCAGCAGGTCGGCCACGGCGTCCGGCCACTGCAGCGGGTACGACTCCTCGAACGCCGGCGGGCCGCTCTGCTCCACCAGGTCCCCGGCGACCAGCACGTCCGCCTCCGGCACGTGCACCACCAGGTCGGCGTCGGTGTGCCCGTGCCCCGGGTGGCGGACCACCACCCGCCGGCCGCCGACGTCCAGCACGGCCTCGGTGCGCACCCCGTGCGTCGGGGCGAGCAGCTCGGTCCGGGCCAGCTCGGCGGCGAGCGCCGGCTGCTCGTCGCGCATCTCCTCGCACGCCGCCCGGCGCAGCTCGTCGGGGCGGTCCCGCAGCGCCGTGAGCGCCAGCTCGTGCGCGTACACCGGGCGGGGCGGGTCCGCGGCCAGGGTGGCGTTGCCGAAGCAGTGGTCGAAGTGGTGATGGGTGTTGACGATCGTCCACGGGTGCGGGGTGACCGCCCGCGCCGCCTCGGCCAGCTCCCGGGCCTGCCCGGCGGTGGAGAGGGTGTCCACCAGCAGCGCCGCGCCGTCGCCGACCACCAGCGTCACGTTGACCCGCAGCAGCGGGTCGCGCAGCACGTGCACCCGGTCGGCGACCTCGACGAACCGGCCGGTCATGACGCCCGCGCGGCGCGCTCGACGAAGCGCTGCCGGTCGACCAGCACCCGCTCGACCCGCCCCTCGGCGACGGTCTCGTCGCCGTCCGCGACGGTCACCTCGAACAGCAGCCGCCGCCCGTCGACCTTGGCCAGCCGGGCCCGGGCCAGCACGGTGCGCCCGACCGGGGTGGCCGCGCGGTGCTCCAGCTCGATCCGGGTGCCGACGGTCGTCGACCCGGTCGGCATCCGGGTGGCGACGGCCGCCACGGTCGCCGCCTCGGCGAGGGCGAGCACCCGGGGCGTGCCGAGCACCGGCACGTCGCCCGAGCCCACCGCCTGCGCGGTGTCGGCGTCGGTGACGGTCAGCTCGACCCGGGCGGTCAGCCCCGGCGCGAACGGCGACTCCGGCTGCTCCTGCATGCGTCGAGCCTAGACGAGCCGGGGCCGGCACGCCCCCTCTCCGGAGCGCGGGCGGACCGGCTCGGCGGTGGTCGCCGTCGGTCGATCCGCCGCCCGCCGTTAACCTTGACCGCGATGGCCGTCGTGACAGACCCCCAGCCCCCCGCCCGTACCGGTGCCACCGCCTCGCCCGACGGCGGGCGTCGCCGCGTGATCGCGATGGTGATCTGGGGGGTCGCCTTCGTGGCCGCCTGGCTCGCCATCGGCCTGCCCACCGACCCCGCCTACGCGTTCGTCTGGATCTGGGCCGGCACGATCGCCTGGAACTCCGCCCGGCCCTGGCGCAGCCACCTGCGGTTCGCCCGGGACTGGATCCCGGTGGTCCTGCTGCTGGCCGGGTACAACCTCTCCCGGGGGTTCGCCGACAACGGCGCGACGCCGCACGCCATGGAGCTGATCGTCGCCGACCGGTTCCTGCTGGGCTGGGCCACCGGCGGCGAGGTGCCCACCGTCTGGCTCCAGCAGCACCTCTACCGCCCCGAGGTGCACTGGTGGGACGTGCTGGTCAGCTGGATCTACTTCTCGCACTTCGTGGCGACGCTGGCCGCCGCGGCGGTGCTCTGGATGCGCAACCGCGAGCGCTGGGCGGCGTACATGCGGCGCTGGGGTTTCCTCTGCGCCGCCGGCCTGGCCACCTACTTCCTCTACCCGGCCGCCCCGCCCTGGTGGGCCGCCCAGAACGGGCTGCTCACCGAGGTCGCCCGGATCTCCACCCGGGGGTGGAAGGAGATCGGCATGCACGGCGCCGGCAACGTGCTCAACGCCGGCCAGGTCGCCGCCAACCCGGTGGCGGCGATGCCGTCGCTGCACACCGCGTTCGCCCTCTTCGTGGTCCTCTTCTTCCTGCCCGCCACCCGCCGGCGGTGGTGGCCGCTGCTGCTCGCCTACCCGCTCGCGATGACCTTCACCCTGGTCTACAGCGGCGAGCACTACGTGATCGACGTGCTGGTCGGCTGGGCGTACGTGGGGCTCACCTTCCTGGTGATCGGCCTCGCCGAGCGCGGGTGGGCCGCCCACCGCGCCCGGCGCGCCACGACGGTCACCGCCGCGGAGCCGCAGCCGACCGGGGCCGCCTCCGCCCGCCCGGACCCTGGGGACGGAGTCGCCGCCCGCCCGGCCACCGGCGACACGCTCGCGGCGCCGCGCGGCACGGACCCGGCCGCCGCCGACCCCGACGCGGTGCCGGCCGAGCGCTGACCCCGGGTCAGCCCCGGCGACCGCGGGCCGCGTGTGCGCGCGCGGTCAGCTCGGCCGCCAGCTCCCAGGCCTCGGCCAGGTCCCGGTCGGGCGCCGCCGCGCCCGACCCGCCGGCGGTGTCCGCGTGCACGGTGGCCAGCCGCAGCCGCCGCTGCGCCGGGCCCTGGGTCACCCGCACGCTCTGGATCCGGGCGTACGGCACCAGCGTCAGGTGGCGGGTGAGCAGCCCGGAGCGGGCGACGAAGACCTCCGCCTCGAGGCCGGCACCCACCGCCGCCCGGCTCAGCGGGCGCAGCCAGCGGGCCCGCCGGGGCGGCGGCGTCGACGGCAGCGCGTCCAGCCGTACGCCGGGCAGCACCGCCGCGACGACCAGCGCGCCGGTGGCGGCGTCGCCGACCGGCAGCAGCCGGTCCGGCCGGTTCCGGTCGTCCGGCTCGGCGGCCGAGTAGCCGGCCACCTCCAGCCGCAACCGCAGCCAGCCCTTCATCCGCCAGAGCAGCGGCCAGGTCGCCCGGACCGTCTGCACCCGGTGCAGCGGCACGGTCTGCACCCGGGTCTCCAGCAGGCCGTTGCGGACCCGCAGCGTGCCGTCGTCCCGGTCCAGCCGGAAGGCCCAGTCGTCGAGCACCCGGCGGACCGGTTGCAGCAGCACCCCGGCCATCGCGGTCAGCGTGCTGGCCACCGCGATGAACGACCACGAGCCCTCGGAGAGGAACTGCGCCACCACGAAGGCCAGACCGAACGGCAGCAGGAACGCCTGCGGGGTGAGCAGTTGGCTGACCAGCAGATCCTGGTTGCGTACGGTGTGCAGCCGGCGTCCGGTCGGCGCCGCGGCGGGCGCCGCGTCGGTCGGCGGCGGCAGGGTCTGCGGGGCGCGGCCGGCGACGGCGAGCAGCCGTTGCCGCAGCGCGGTCGCCTCGGCCACGCCCAGGTAGGCCAGCGGCGCCTCGGTCCTGCCCCCGCCGACCACCTCCAGCCGCAGCTCGGCCAGCCCGGTGAGCTGCGCCAGCAGCGGCCGGACCACCTCCACGGCCTGCAACCGTTCCAGCGGGATCGCCCGGGTACGCCGCCAGATCAGCCCCTCGTGCACCCGCAGCTCCCGGCCCACCAGGTGGTAGCCGGTGTTCCACCAGCTGACCACCGACAGTACGGTGGCACCGAGCGCGAAGACGGTGACCAGCACCGCGAACCAGCCGAAGCCGACCCGGGACAGCGTCGACCAGGAGAGTCCGGCGATCACCACGACCAGGGACTTCGCGCCGTGCAGCACCGGGCTCAGCGGGTGCAGCCGCTGCCGGGGTTCCCCGCCGGCCGGTGGGGGCGGGACCGGGTGCGGCCAGCCGGGGCCGGGCGTCGGCCAGCCGCCGGGTGCGCCGTACGCCGGTGGTGCGGGATGGCCGGCGCCCGGCTGGGCGGGCCCGAGCCCTGGATGACCGGCTGGGGACGGTCCGGGACGCCCGTAGCCGGGCGGGTGCGGCGGCGGACCGCCGGGCTCGGCGTCGGCCGGGCCGTGGCTCACAGCCCCTCCGCCCGGTCCTCGCCCAGCGCGGTGAGCCGGTCGCGCAGCCGCGACGCCTCCGCTGGCCGCAGGCCGGGCACCCGGGCGTCGCTCGCCGCCGCGGCCGTGTGCAACTGCACGGTGGCCAGGTCGAAGGCCCGCTCCAACGGACCCGCCGTGACGTCCACGAACTGCATGCGGGCGTACGGGACGATGGAGAGCCGCCGGACCAGCAGCCCGTGCCGGACCAGCAGGTCGTGCTCCCGTTCGGCGTAGCCCCAGGCGTGCACGGCCCGGACGATGGTGACCGTCCGCCAGGCGGCCAGCACCAGCACCACGCCGAGCGCGACGGCGGGCAGCCAGTGGCCGGTGGCCGCCCAGGTCACGCCGAGCGCCACCAGCGCCACGGCGAGCAGGATGCCGAGCCGGATCAGCTCCACCCAGATCAGGTCGCGGGAGATCGGCTGCCACCGGACGGTCGCCGGCCAGGGCTCCAGCGGGCCGGGCGGGGCCGGCGGCCGGCCGGCCGGGTCGTCACCGTTCACCGGCGTGATCCGCTGCGCTCGCTCACGATTCGAGGGTAGGCGATCCGGGCACCCCGACCACCTCGCGCAGGAAGCCGCGCGCGTCGAGGAAGTCGCCGAGCGACTCCCGGTGCTCGGCGCAGGCCAGCCAGGTCTTGCGCCGATCGGGCTGGTGCAGGCGGGGATTGTTCCAGCGCAGCTCCCAGACGGCGGGGGCGCGGCACCCCCGCGCCGAGCAGATCAGCGCCTCGTCGGCGGGAGTGGGAGTGGTCATCGGGGCGAGTCTAGGCCCGCACGCCGGAAGCTTTAGCGCCGGGCGGCCACGGGGGGAGCCGCCCGGCGACGGGGTGAATCGTACACACGCGGGACCCCTTGTTGTCCACCCGTGTTCAGGGTTTTCCAAGCCGAGGGAGGCCGCGGCGAAAATCGTCCCTCTCCCGCCCTCGGCTCTCAGCCGGACATGACAGTCTTGATACGCACCACGCTCGCGACGACGACCAAGCTGTGGAGGACCGGTGGCCCAGCCGACCACGCCCGACGCCCCGACCCCGACCGAGGCCGTGCCGGACGCGCCGCCCCCGGCCGTGACCACCCCGGCCCAGGACGCCACCCTGCTGGAGCGGGCGCTCTTCGAGATCAAGCGGGTGATCGTCGGCCAGGACCGGATGGTCGAGCGGATGTTCGTCGCTCTCCTGGCCCGGGGCCACTGCCTGCTGGAGGGGGTGCCCGGCGTCGCCAAGACCCTCGCCGTGGAGACGCTGGCCAAGGTGGTCGGCGGCTCGTTCGCCCGGATCCAGTTCACCCCGGACCTGGTGCCGGCGGACATCATGGGCACCCGGATCTACCGGCAGTCCAGCGAGAAGTTCGACGTCGAGCTGGGGCCGGTCTTCGTCAACTTCCTGCTCGCCGACGAAATCAACCGGGCGCCGGCCAAGGTGCAGTCGGCGCTGCTGGAGGTGATGAGCGAGCGCCAGGTGTCGATCGGCGGGGAGACCCACCGGGTGCCGGACCCGTTCCTGGTGATGGCGACGCAGAACCCGATCGAGCAGGAGGGCGTCTACCCGCTGCCGGAGGCGCAGCGGGACCGCTTCCTGATGAAGATCATGGTCGGCTACCCGACCGACGCCGAGGAGCGGGAGATCGTCTACCGCATGGGGGTGGCCCCGCCGGAGCCGGTCCGCGTCTTCGACACCCCGGACCTCGTCGCCCTGCAGCACAAGGCCGACCAGGTCTTCGTGCACAACGCGCTGGTCGACTACGCGGTCCGGTTGGTGCTCGCCACCCGGGCCCCCGCCGAGCACGGCATGCCCGACGTGGCCCAGCTCATCCAGTACGGCGCCAGCCCCCGCGCCTCGCTCGGCCTGGTCCGGGCCACCCGGGCGCTGGCCCTGCTGCGCGGCCGGGACTACGCGCTGCCGCAGGACGTGCAGGACATCGCTCCGGACATCCTGCGCCACCGGCTGGTGCTCAGCTACGACGCGCTCGCCGACGACGTCCCGGCCGACCACATCGTGCACCGGGTGCTGTCGACCATCCCGCTGCCAGCGGTCGCGCCCCGGCAGCAGGCCTCGCCGCCGCCCCCGGCCGTCCCGGCCGGCGCCGGTTGGCCCGGGCAGCGGCCGTGACCCCACCCGGCCGGCTGCCGGCCACCGGCGACCGCTCCGGCGCCGTGCTCGCCCGATTGCAGCTCATGGTCACCCGCAAGCTCGACGGGCTGCTCCAGGGCGACTACGCGGGATTGCTGCCCGGGCCGGGCAGCGAGGCCGGGGAGTCCCGCGAGTACCGCCCCGGCGACGACGTGCGCCGGATGGACTGGCCGGTCACCGCGCGGACCACGATGCCGCACGTCCGGCGTACGGTGGCCGACCGGGAGCTGGAGACCTGGCTGGCGGTCGACCTCTCGGCGAGCCAGGACTTCGCCACGGCGGGGTCGCTCAAGCGGGACCTGGTGGTCGCCGCGGCGGCGGCCCTGGTCCACCTGACCGTGCGCGGCGGCAACCGGATCGGCGCGGTGGTCGGCACCGGCGCCGGGGTACCGGCGCGGACCGGCCGGTGGCGCGGCACGGCCCCGGTCACCGGCCCCGGGACCATGGTGCGGCTGCCCGCCCGGTCCGGCCGCCGCGAGGCGCAGGGCCTGCTCCGGGCCATCGCCGGCACCGAGATCCGCCCCGGCCGCCTCGACCTCGGCGCGCTGATCGACCTGCTCAACCGGCCGCCGCGCCGGCGCGGGGTGGCCGTGGTGATCTCCGACTTCCGCGCACCGCCCGAGCAGTGGGGCCGGCAGCTTCGTAAGCTGCGGGTCCGGCACGACGTGTTGGCCGTCGAGGTGGTCGACCCGCGCGAGCTGGAACTGCCCGACGTGGGGGTGCTGCCGGTGGTCGACCCGGAGACGGGGGAGGTGCACGAGGTGCAGACCGCCGACCCCCGCCTGCGCCACCGGTATGCCGAGGCGACGGCCGCCGAGCGCGCGGCGGTCGCCGCCGAGCTGCGCGCCGGCGGCGCGGCCCACCTGCGACTGCGTACCGACCGAGACTGGCTGCTGGACATGGTGCGGTTCGTGGCCGCGCAGCGGCACGCCCGTACCCGAGGGACGACCCGATGATCCGTTTTCTGCAACCGTGGTGGCTGCTGGCCGTGCTGCCGGTGCTCGCCCTGGCCGCCGCGTACGTCTGGCGGCAGTTGCACCGCCGGCAGTACGCGATGCGGTTCACCAACGTCGACCTGCTGCGCACCCTCGCGCCGAAGGGGTTGGGCTGGCGGCGGCACGCGGCGGCCACCGCGTTCCTGCTCTGCCTGCTGGTGCTGGCCACCGCGCTGGCCCGCCCGGCGGTGGACACCCGGGAGCCCCTGGAGCGGGCCACGGTGATGCTCGCCATCGACGTGTCGCTGTCCATGCAGGCCGACGACGTGAGCCCGAACCGGCTGGAGGCCGCCCAGGAGGCGGCCAAGCAGTTCGTCGGGGAGCTGCCGGAGAGCTACAACCTCGGCCTGGTCTCCTTCGCCAAGTCGGCCAACGTGCTGGTCCCGCCGACCAAGGACCGGGGGGCGGTGACCACCGCCATCGACGGGCTCGTGCTGGCCGAGGCGACGGCCACCGGGGAGGCAGTGTTCACCTGCCTGGAGGCGATCCGTTCGGTGCCGGCCGACGGCGCGGCGGGTATCCCGCCGGCCCGGATCGTGCTGCTCTCCGACGGGTACCGCACCGCGGGGCGGTCGGTCGAGGAGGCGGCCGCGGCGGCGCAGGCGGCGAACGTGCCGGTCTCCACGATCGCGTTCGGCACCGACTCGGGTCAGGTCGACATCGGCGGCCAGCTGCAGCGGGTGCCGGTGGACCGGATGGCGCTGTCGCAGCTCGCGGAGACCACCCAGGGCTACTTCTACGAGGCCGCCTCGGTGAGCGAGCTGAAGCGGGTCTACCAGGACATGGGCAGCTCGATCGGGTTCCGGACCGAGCCGCGGGAGATCACCCAGTGGTACGCGGGGATGGCACTCCTGTTCGCCCTCTGCGCGGGTGGGCTCAGCCTGCTCTGGTCGTCCCGCCTGATCTGAGGCGGGGCGGCCGGGGCCCGGCCGGTGCGGTCAGTGACCGCCGCCGGCCAGGACGAAGAGGACGGCCACCCAGACGGCGGCGAGGGTGAAGCCCAGCGGGGCAACGTAACGGCTCATGGGACAGCTCCGTGGCGACGGGACGGTCCGGGCGGCACGGGCCGGACCGTGGGGTGGATCAGGACGTACGCACACGAAGTCGTGACCGGGTGCTCCGCCGCGGGGCGGCCCGGGGGGCGGGCCGCGCAGCGCGGTCGCCCCGGCCGGGTGGCCGAGGAGACGCGCGGTGCGGTGGGGCGGGAAGCTGGGTCAGCTACGCCGACTGAGTCGCGGCTCAGCGGGGCTGACGGTCGGCCCGGCCACGACTGGGAGGATCGCTATCTCGCACAGCGATCACCTCCTGCGGTCGGCGGGGCCCGGTACGCGGGCGATCTCCGGCCCGCGCAAACGCGATCATCGTACACCCGTCGCGCGCGCGGCACGCACTCGGCCGACCGGTCCGCGCACCCTGTCCGGCCGGGCGGTGGCGGGGCCCCCACGGCGCCCCGCGTTAGCGCTTACCTACCGGTAACCCCTAGGCTCCGACCGACCGAGAGATCAGCTGAGCAGAGGGGGAACCGTGGCCCGTACCGTGCTGGTGACCGGCGGAAACCGGGGGATCGGCCTGGCCATCGCGCAGGCCTTCGCCAAGCAGGGCGACCGGGTGGCGGTGACCCACCGCAGCGGCGACGCGCCGGCGGGCCTGTTCGGCGTGAAGTGTGACGTGACCGACGCCGAGGCGGTGGACGCGGCCTTCGCCGCCGTCGAGGCCGAACTCGGTCTGGTCGAGGTGCTGGTGGCCAACGCCGGCATCACCGACGACACGCTGCTCCTGCGGATGTCCGAGGAGCAGTTCACCCGGGTGCTCGACACCAACCTCACCGGCGCCTTCCGCTGCGCCAAGCGGGCCTCGACCAAGATGCTCCGGGCCAAGTGGGGCCGGATGATCTTCATCTCCTCGGTGGTCGGCCTCGCCGGCGGCGCCGGCCAGGTCAACTACGCGGCCAGCAAGGCCGGCCTGGTCGGCGTGGCCCGCTCGATCACCCGCGAGCTGGGCAGCCGCAACATCACCGCGAACGTGGTGGCGCCCGGCTTCATCGACACCGACATGACGGCTGTGCTGCCCGAGGAGCGCAAGGCGGAGATCCGCAAGTCGATCCCGGCGGGCCGGATGGCCAGCCCGGACGAGGTCGCGGCCGCGGTCACCTGGCTCGCCTCGGACGCGGCCGCGTACATCTCCGGCGCCGTCATCCCGGTCGACGGCGGCCTGGGCATGGGTCACTGAGAAAGCACGGAGGAATTGCGTAATGTCCGGACTGCTGGCCGGTAAGCGGCTGCTCGTCACCGGCGTCATCACCGACGCGTCGATCGCCTTCTCCGTGGCGAAGCTCGCCCAGGAGAACGGCGCCCAGGTCGTGCTCACCGGCTACGGCCGGCTCTCGCTGGTCGAGCGGATCGCCAAGCGGCTGCCCGAGCCCGCCCCCGTGATCGAGCTGGACGTCACCAACGCCGAGCACCTCGCCGGCCTGGCCGACAAGGTGCGCGAGCACGTCGACGGACTGGACGGGGTGGTGCACTCGATCGGCTTCGCCCCGCAGAGCTGCCTCGGCGGCGGCTTCCTCGACGCGCCGTGGGAGGACGTGGCCACCGCGCTCCAGGTCTCCACCTACTCGTACAAGTCCCTGGCCATGGCGGCGCTGCCGCTGATGTCCGCGGGCGGCGCGGTGGTCGGCCTCACCTTCGACGCCACCAAGGCCTGGCCGGTCTACGACTGGATGGGGGTGGCCAAGGCCGGGCTGGAGTCCGCCTCCCGCTACCTCGCGCTGCACCTCGGCAAGCAGGGCATCCGCAGCAACCTGGTCGCGGCCGGGCCGTTGCGCACCATCGCCGCCAAGTCGATCCCCGGCTTCGAGCAGTTCGAGGACGCCTGGGCCGAGCGGGCCCCGCTCGGCTGGAACCTCACCGACCAGGAGCCGGCCGCCCGCGCCTGCCTGGCCCTGCTCTCCGACTGGTTCTCGGCCACCACCGGCGAGATCGTCCACGTCGACGGCGGCTACCACGCGATCGGCGCCTGAGAGGTAAGGAGGGGCCCCTGCTTAACGCCTCCGGCATAGCAGGGGCCCCCTTTTAACACCCGCACCCAGGGGGCGTCGCATCCCCGTCATGCTCGGCGGGGAAGAATGGAAGCCATGGCGTACGACGCGTTGGTGCTGGTCTCCTTCGGCGGGCCGGAGCGGCCCGAGGACGTGCTGCCCTTCCTGCAGAACGTGACCCGGGGCCGGGGCGTGCCGCCGGAGCGGCTCGCCGAGGTCGCCGAGCACTACCTGCGCTTCGGCGGGGTGTCCCCGATCAACGAGCAGTGCCGCGAGCTGCTCGCGGCGATCCGCGCGGACTTCGCCGCCAACGGCGTCGACCTGCCGGTCTACTGGGGCAACCGGAACTGGGACCCGATGCTCGCCGACACCGTGGCGCGGATGCGCGACGACGGGATCCAGCGGGCCCTCGCCTTCGTCACCAGCGCGTACGGCGGCTACTCCTCCTGCCGGCAGTACCAGGAGGACATCGCGGCGGCCCGGGCGGCGGTCGGCCCGGACGCCCCGCTGATCGAGAAGCTGCGCCAGTTCTGGGACCATCCCGGCTTCGTCGAGCCGCACGTCGACGCGGTGCGGACGGCGCTGGCGCAGCTCGACCCGGCCAAGCGGGACAGCACCCGGCTGGTGTTCACCGCGCACTCGATCCCGGTCTCCGCCGCCGCCACCGCCGGCCCGCACGGCGGCCGGTACACCGCGCAGCTCGAGGAGACCGCCCGGCTGGTGCACGCCGCGGCCGCCCCGGACCTCCCGTACGACCTGGTCTGGCAGAGCCGCTCCGGGCCGCCGCAGGTGCCGTGGCTGGAGCCGGACGTCAACGACCACCTGGCCGCCCTCGCCGAGCAGGGGGTGACCGCCGTGGTGGTCAGCCCGATCGGTTTCGTCTCCGACCACCTCGAGGTGGTCTGGGACCTGGACACCGAGGCGCTGGAGACGGCCAAGCAGCTCGGGCTGGACTTCGTCCGGGCCGGCACCCCGGGCACCGACCCGCGCTTCGTGGCGATGGTCCGGGAGCTGGTCCTGGAGCGCACCGCCCCGGACGCCGGGGGACTGCGCCGCCGTCTCGGCTCGCTGCCCACCTGGGACACCTGCCCGGCGCTGTGCTGCGTGCCCCCGGCCCGCCGGCCTTGATCATCCGACCTCCGACACCCCTGGGGACGAACATGCATGACCGCAAGCCGGTGCAGAGCTGGCTCACCGACATGGACGGCGTGCTGGTGCACGAGGGCCAGCCGGTGCCCGGCGCGCCCGAGTTCATCAAGAAGCTGCGGGCCTCCGGCAAGCCGTTCCTGGTGCTGACCAACAACTCCATCTACACCCCGCGCGACCTCCAGGCCCGGCTCGCCCGGATGGGGCTGGACGTGCCGGAGGAGTCGATCTGGTCGTCCGCCCTGGCCACCGCCAAGTTCCTCGACGACCAGCGCCCGGGCGGCACCGCGTACGTGATCGGCGAGGCCGGGCTGACCACGGCGCTGCACGCGGTGGGCTACGTGCTCAGCGACTTCGCCCCCGACTACGTGGTGCTGGGGGAGACCCGCACCTACAGCTTCGAGGCGATCACCAAGGCGATCCGGCTGATCAACGATGGCGCCCGGTTCATCTGCACCAACCCGGACGCGACCGGCCCGTCGGTGGAGGGCGCGCTGCCGGCCGCCGGCTCGGTGGCCGCGATGATCTCCAAGGCGACCGGGGTGGAGCCGTACTTCGTCGGCAAGCCCAACCCGATGATGATGCGCTCGGCGCTGAACACCATCGACGCGCACTCGGAGTCCACCGCGATGATCGGCGACCGGATGGACACCGACATCCTCTGCGGCCTGGAGGCGGGGCTGGAGACCATCCTGGTGCTCACCGGGATCAGCAGCCGGACCGAGGCCGAGCGCTACCCGTACCGGCCGTCCCGGATCGTCGACTCGGTGGCCGACCTGATCGACGACGTCTGAGCCCGGCGGCGCTCAGGGCCGCAACGGGGCGTTGCAGGCGGCCACCAGGGCCTGCCGGCAGGCGGTGGTCAACGGCCGCAGCGCCGCGTCCCGCTGCTGCGCCTCGTAGGTGTTCACCGCCCCGCCCGGGGCGCTCTCCCCGGCCAGGGCGAGCACCCGGTCCAGCACGGCCGCCCGGGCGAAGAGCCGGCGGGCCCGCGGATCGAAGCCGGGTGGCAGGTCGGTGGCGCCGTCGGGGCGGCGCAGCGCGGCCAGGGCGCCGGCCAGCTCGGGCCGCCACTGGGCGACGTCGAGCCGGGTGAGCGCGGCGGTCGTCTCGGCGAGCGCGGCCGCCAGCTCCGCCTCCGCCTCGGCCGCGCCGGGCACGGCCAGGGACGCCTTCGGCGCGTCGGCCGGCAGCGGGTAGACACGCCAGAGCACGGTCTCCCAGGTCATCCCCGAGCCCGAGGTGTGGGTGCGGACCTCCGGGACCAGGCCGAGCCCGCTGGCCACCACGGCCTCGCCGGCGAGCAGCGCCGCGCCGGCGAAGTCACCCGGGCCGGGCAGGCCGCGCGGGTCGCCGGGGGCGGGCAGCACCAGCCGGATCTCGTCCGGGGAGAGCTTGGCCAGGCTGGGCAGCGCCTCCCGCAGGGAGACGTCGGTCCAGGTGCCGGGGGCGTCCGCGACCAGGTGCTCCTCGTCGCCGGCGATCTCGTCGGCGACCTCGTCGAAGGGCACCAGGCCGGCGCGCCAGGCGCGTACCCAGGCAACGAACCGGCTCGACCGGCGCGGAGCCAGTGTGGCCGCGCCCGTGGCGGGGGAGGACATGCCGAAAGGGTACGTGCTCGCCGCCGCCCCTGTCTCGGCTGCCGCTCCGGCCGGGTGACCTGCCCCCAACTACCCCCTTCGCCCCTTTCTGTGCCGCCGGCGGGCTCGCCGGTCGGCGCGTCGGCGGGCGACGCGCCGGTCCGGTGATTAGCGTGATCGACATGGCGGGGCGATACGACGGGGACGTGCTGGCGGCGAACTGGCGGCGACGGAAGGTCACCCCCGAGGTGGACGCCGAACCCGACCTGGTGGTCGAGGACGCCGAATCGGGGTTCTGCGGCGCGGTCGTCGGCTTCGACTCCGGCGCGGTGGTGCTGGAGGACCGGCACGGCCGGCGACGCAACTTCCCGCTGCTGCCCGCCGCGTTCCTGCTCGACGGTCAGCCGGTCACCCTGCGCCGCCCGGCGCGCGCCCCGGTGCCGGCCGCCCGCCGGCGGACCGCCTCCGGCTCGATCGCGGTCGACAACGTCCGGGCGCAGGTGGCCAAGGCCAGCCGGATCTGGGTGGAGGGCGTGCACGACGCCGCGCTGGTCGAGCGGATCTGGGGCGACGACCTGCGGATCGAGGGCGTGGTGGTGGAACCCCTGGACGGCATCGACGCCCTCGCCGCCGAGGTGCGCGCGTTCGAACCCGGCCCGGGTCGCCGGCTGGGCGTGCTCGTCGACCACCTGGTGCCCGGCTCCAAGGAGAGCCGAATCGTGGCGCAGGTCAACTCGCCGCACGTGCTGGTCACCGGGCACCCGTACGTCGACGTGTGGCAGGCGGTGAAGCCTCGGGCGCTGGGCATTTCGGCGTGGCCGGTGGTGCCGCCGGGGCGGCCCTGGAAGGAGGGGGTCTGCGAGGCGCTCGGGGTGGCCGAGCCGGCGGAGATGTGGCGGCACATCCTGTCGCGGGTGGACAGTTTCGCTGACGTGGAGACGCCGTTGATCAACGCGATGGAGCGGTTGATCGACTTCGTCACCGAGCCTGGGTAGTGGTTGCGCTTGGCGGCTGCGCGGTCGGTTCCGGCAGTCGAGGGGAGGGGGACCTCGGGGGTGCTACGGAGTTGATGACGTGAACGGATCGAGGGGTGATTCGTTCACGTCATCAGGTTCGCAGCCTCTCTGGGGTCAGGGTTCCTGGTCGGGCGTGCGGGTGAAGACGAAGGTGGCGATGTCGAGGGCTACCGGGTGGCCGTCCGCGTCGCGGAGGACGGTGAGGAGTTCGCCGTCCTGGGGGCCGGAGCGGCCGCGCCAGCGGTCCGGGCCCTCCGGGGTGAACCGGAGCAGCGGCCGGCCCACCGGGCCGCCCACCAGGTCGCCGGCGGGGTCCACGCGGAACTCGTACTCGTTGCCCATCCACCACCAGCGGCCGGTCAGCTCGGCCAGGTCGGCGGGCGGCGACTGGGCCGGGCGCCACGGGACGGGCGCGGCCGGCTCGGCGTCCAGCACCAGGGTGAGCACCTCGCGGGCCAGGCCGACGACGTGGTGGCCGGCGCGCAACCCGTAGGAGTTGGCGAAGTCCACCACGGCGGTGCGGCTCGGCCGGTGCACCGCGAGACCGGCGACGTACCCGGGCATCGAACCGCCGTGGCCCAGGTAGACCCGCTCGCCGACCCGGTAGAGCTCCACGCCCAGGCCGTGCCCGCCGGTCCAGGAGTCCAGGTCGCTGATCACCACCGGCGCGCACATCTCGGTGAGGGTGGCCGGGGCGAGCACGTCCGGGGCCGGGTCGGCCAGGAACGCCGCCCAACGGCTCAGGTCCGCCACGGTCGACCAGAGCTGGCCGGCCGGCGCCATCGCCCCGGTGTCGGTACGCGGCTCCTCGCGCAGCGTCTCGTGCCAGGGGTGCACGACGTAGCCCCGGGCGTACGGCTCGGCCGGGTGGTAGGTGGTCCGGTGCATGCCGAGCGGTTCGAGGAGCCGCTCGCGGAGCAGCTCGGCCCAGGGTGTCCCGGTGACCCGCTCCAGCACCCCGCCGAGCAGCCCGTACGCCAGGTTGGAGTAGTGGTAGACCAGGTGCGGCGGGTGGGCGATCTTCTCCGGCGCCAGCCCGGCCAGCAGGGTGGCCAGGTCGGCGCCCTCGGTCCGCTCCCACCACTGCCCGTCCGGCTCGCGCTGCAGGCCGCTGGCGTGCCCGAGCAGCTGCCGCAGGGTGAGCGCGCCGACCGGGGTGCCGGGCAGGTGCTTGTCCAGCGGGTCGTCGAGGGACAGCCGGTCGGCGTCGCGCTGCTGCAGCACCAGCACGGCGGTCATGGTCTTGCTGATCGAGCCGATCCGGTACTGCAGGTCCGCGTCGGGGGTCGGGTGGTCGCCGGCGACCGAGAGGTGGGCCAGGTCGCCGTCCCGGACCACGCCGAGGGCGAGCGAGGGCGCGCGTCCCTCCGCCTGGGCCCGCCTGACCAGCGCGTCGATCCGTCGGGCGGTCTCGGGCAGCAGGGCCATGGTCGTCCTCCTCGGTGCTGGTCGGCGCGGTGCCGAGCTTAGGTGATCATTTCGGGTCGTTGCCGCGAGCGTCGGCGTGTCACGATCGAAGGGTGGACGCCGTGTTCTGGATCGTGCTGGGTGTGGTGCTGGCGGTCGCCGAGATCTTCACGACGACGCTGTTCTTGATCATGTTCGCGGCCGGGGCGTTCGCCGCCGCCGGAGCCGCCGCGCTCGGTGCCGACGTCGCGGTCCAGGCCCTGGTCTTCGCAGCGGTCTCCGCGCTCTGCGTGGCGGTGGTCCGGCCGGTCATCCGGCGGCACGCCCGCCCGGCGCTGGAGAGCGGCGAGCAGCCGTTCGGCGTGGAGGCGCTGGAGGGCGCCACGGCTCTCGTGCTGGAGCCGGTGGACGCCGAGCGGGGCCTGGTCAAGATCGATGGCGAGATGTGGAGCGCCCGGTCGTTCGACGCGACCCGGAGCTACGCCGCCGGTGAGCGGGTGCAGGTGATAAAGGTCCGGGGCGCCATCGCCCTGGTCTGGCAGGACGAGATTTCCAGCCCGGGCGGACTGCCCGAAGCGAAAAGGTGAGCGGTATGGAGATTGCAGCGATCCTGTTGATCGCCATCGCGGTGATCGTCGTGGTGACGCTGGTCAAGGCGGTGCGGATCGTCCCGCAGCAGCGGCAGGACGTGGTGGAACGGCTGGGCAAGTACAAGCGCACGTTGAGCCCGGGGCTCAACCTGCTGGTGCCGTACATCGACGCGGTGCGCACCAAGGTCGACATGCGGGAGCAGGTGGTCAGCTTCCCGCCGCAGCCGGTGATCACCTCGGACAACCTCGTCGTCTCGATCGACACGGTGCTCTACTTCAAGGTGGTCGACTCGGTCCGGGCCACCTACGAGATCTCCAACTTCCTCCAGGCCATCGAGCAGCTCACCGTCACCACGCTGCGCAACGTGATCGGCTCGCTGGACCTGGAGCGGGCCCTGACCAGCCGCGAGGAGATCAACCGGCACCTCTCCGGGGTGCTGGACGAGACCACCGGCCGGTGGGGCATCAAGGTCACCCGGGTCGAGATCAAGGCGATCGAGCCGCCGCCGAGCATCCGCGACTCGATGGAGAAGCAGATGCGCGCCGAGCGGGACCGCCGCGCCGCGATCCTCAACGCCGAGGGCCTCAAGCAGTCGCAGATCCTCACCGCCGAGGGTGAGAAGCAGGCCGCGGTGCTGCGCGCCGACGGTGACCGGCAGGCCCGGATCCTGCAGGCGGAGGGCCAGGCCAAGGCGATCCGTACCGTCTTCGACGCGATCCACCAGGCCAACCCGAGCCAGAAGGTGCTCGCCTACCAGTACCTCCAGGCGCTGCCGCAGATCGCGAACGGCTCGGCCAACAAGGTCTGGATCGTCCCGGCCGAGCTGACCAAGGCTCTGGAGGGGATGGGCGGCGCGCTGGGCGGGCTGGCCGGCATGGTCGGCGACGCGCCGTCGCCGGAGGCCAGCCGGGGCGCCGGCGAGGTGGAGCGGGAGGCCGCCGAGGCCGCGCAGGCCGCCGCCACCGCCGCGCAGGAGATCCACGACGAGGTACGCGTCGCCGAGGCGCAGGCCACCGGCGGCAACGGTCCGCAGGGGCTGCCGGCCCCCGAGCCGGTCTCCCCGGAGAGCCTGCTCAACGACCCCGCGGACCACCGCGAACGGGGCTGAGCCCGCCGCCGTCCGACCCGGACGGCAAATGCGAGAAAGCCTCATGCGGCGCCCCGGTGCCTGCCACGATCGGTCTCAGGACGGGTGGTGAGCAGGGACCGGGGCGCCGCGTGCGTCCCGCGCCGCTCGTGGGCGGAGCGAGGTGAGGCATGAAGGATCGGGCGAACCGGCTGTTCTCCAAGGAACTGTTCTCCAAGGAACTGTTCTCCGCGGAATCGGTCCCCGGGGCGCACGACCCCGCCGGGCCGCTCGGCACCCGGCGTACCGGGGGCGGGTTCGGGGTGTTGCCGTTCGTCTCCGAGCCGGGACCGGGCGCCCCGGCCACCGACGCCAGCTGGGCCTGGTCGGTACGCCGGTTCGCCCGCGCGGCGGTCTGGCTGCTGCCCGCGTACGCGATCCTCTACGGCCTGGTGGCGATGGCCAGCGACGGTGGGGTGGGCAACGATCCCTACCCGGCCGACGGGCAGCCGCTCTACCTGGTGAGCTGGGTGGCGGCGGTCTGGCTCGGGCTGCTCGCGCTGCTGGCGCTCACCGGCCTGCTCGCCGCCACCCGGTGCCGACGGGTGGCCCTCGTCGGGCTGCTGGCCAGCATCAGCGGGATGGTGCTGATGCTGCCGTTCGCCGGGCTGGCCGAGCAGACGCCGGTCTTCGGCCTCGCCGCGCGGAGCATCGTCCTGTTCGGGGCCTTCTGGTACAGCCTGGGGTGGCTGCTCACCGGCTGGTCGGTCGCCCGGTCCGGGATGTTCTCCTACGGGGACGGGATCATGCTCATGATCGCGGCTCCGCTGCTCGGCCTGGGCGGCGCGCTCATCGGCTCGCTGCAGACCTTCGGCGCGATCTTCGTGCTGATCTCCGGCATCGGCATCGGCTACCGCTCCGGCCGGCTGGTCCCCGCCGTCATCGCCCGCGACGCCATCGCCGCCAGCGTCGCGGCCGCCCCCGCCCCACCCACCACTCCCAGCAACCCCAACGGCCCCCTCCCCAGCTGACCCCACCCCGTCCTCTCGATCATGAAGTTGGCGGCACCCCAGGGAGATCCACATCGCCGTCAACCTCATGATCACGGCGCCTCCCGGAAGCTGAGAGGTCGCCGTGAGGTAACTGACAGTTGCCTGGCGGGGTGGCCGGTTGGCGGCATTCGCGGCAATCCTGGAGTCCATGCCGTCTTCCCGGTCGCCGCTGTCGCGGCTCCTCACCGTGCTCCTCGCCGGCGTCCTCGCCGGCCTGGCCCTCGCGGTCGCCGCGCTCCCCGGCAACCTGCTCGGCGGGTTCGCCGCCAAGGCGGCCCTGGGCGCGTACGCGGAACTGCCCGACGCGCTGCGCACCCCCGCGCAGCCCCAGCGCTCCTACCTCTACGCCAACGACGGCAAGACCCTGATCACCACGTTCTACGACGTCAACCGCACCGACGTGCCGCTCGCCGAGATCGCGCCGGTGATGCGGCAGGCGATCGTCGCGGCCGAGGACCGCCGCTTCTACCAGCACGGCGGCGCCGACCTGCGCGGCATCGCCCGCGCTCTGGTCGCCAACGTCAAGGGCGGCGGCACCGAGCAGGGCGGCTCCACGCTGACCATGCAGTACGTCCGCAACGTGCTCAAGACCGATCCCACCCGCACCGCCGAGGAGCGGCAGGCCGCCACCGAGCAGACCGTCGGGCGCAAGCTCCAGGAGATCCGGTACGCCGGCGCGCTGGAGAAGACCCTCAGCAAGGACGAGATCCTCAACCGCTACCTCAACATCGCCTACTTCGGCTCCGGCGCGTACGGCGTCGCCGCGGCCAGCCAGCGCTACTTCGGCAAGGCCCCGGGGGACCTGACCCTGGGCGAGGCGGCCCTGCTCGCCGGCCTGGTCCAGTCGCCCGACGAGTACAGCCCGATCGACGGGGACAAGGAGCAGGCCCTCGCCCGTCGGGCGTACGTGCTCGACTCGATGGCCTCCACCGGCGCGATCACCGCGCAGCAGGCCGCGGCGGCGAAGGCGGAGAAGCTGACCCTGCACCCGACCGCCCAGCCCAACGGCTGCACCGCGGTCGCCCAGGGGCACGACGACTGGGGCTTCTTCTGCGACTACCTGCGGCAGTGGTGGCTCGGCCAGCCGGCGTTCGGCAACACCGTCAAGGAGCGCGAGCAGGCGCTGCGCCGGGGCGGCTACACCGTGATCACCTCGCTGGACCCGAAGGTCCAGCAGACCGCCCAGCAGCAGGCCACCAAGGTCTACGGGTACGACAACAAGCGCGCCCTGCCGATCGCCGCGGTCGAGCCGGGCACCGGCCGGGTGCTCGCCATGGCCGTCAACCGGCACTACAGCCTGGCCGACAACCCGGCCGGGCAGGCCAACCACCCGAACACCGTCAACCCGCTGATCTCCGGTGGCGCCAGCGTCGACGGCTACCAGGCCGGCTCGACCTTCAAGCTGTTCACCATGCTCGCCGCGCTGGAGGCCGGCAAGCCGCTCGCCACCGGCTTCGACGCCCCGGCCAAGCTGCCCACCCGGTACGGCTCGGACGCCGAAGGCAACTGCGACGGCAAGTGGTGCCCGGCCAACGCCAACCCGGAGTGGATGGACGGCTACCGGATGATGTGGGACGGCTTCGGCCGCTCCGTGAACACCTACTTCGTCTGGCTGGCCGAGCAGGTCGGCGAGGACAAGGTGGTGGAGATGGCGCAGCGGCTCGGCATCACCTTCCGGGCCGGCTCCGACGCCGACTTCGCGAAGAACGACGCCGAGAACTGGGGCGCCTTCACCCTCGGCGTGGCCGCCACCACGCCACTCGACCTGGCCAACGCGTACGCCACCGTGGCCGCCGAGGGGACGTACTGCACCCCGCAGCCGGTGGTCTCGGTGACCGCGGCCAACGGCGAGAAGGTCGACGTCGGCCAGCCCTCCTGCAAGAAGGTGCTGGACACCGACGTGGCCCGGGCCGCCACCGACGCCGCCCGCTGCCCGGTCGGCCAGCAGTCCGCGTTCGGCCAGTGCAACGGCGGCACCGCCACCGGCGTCGACCGGATCGTCGGCCGGCCGGTCGCCGGCAAGACCGGTAGCTCCGAGCAGAACGCCACCGAGACCTTCGTCGGGTTCACCCCGCAGGTGGCCGTCGCCGGCATCGCCGCCAACCCCGACGACTCGACCGACCTGGTCGGCTCGGCGGTGCAGGCCAAGGTGATCGACGCGGTCGCCCGGGTGATCCGGACCGCGGTCGACGGCAAGCCGGTGAAGGACTTCACCGCGCCGAGCCGGGAACTGGCCGGCAACCCGCAGCGTCCCCAGCCGCGCCCCACGCCGACGCCGGAGCCCCGGCAGCAGCAGGACCGCGGCCTCCCGTCGGACCTCCTGCGCTGGCTCCAGGGCCGCGGCCGCGGCTGAGTAGTTAGGAAGGGGCCCCTGCTATAACGGAGGCGTTAACAAGGGGCCCCTCCTTACCGCTCAGCCGCGAAGCGGGCGGGGGCCGACGCGGAACATGCCGGTCATGTCGTCGGGCACCGCGTAGCCGAACCGGCGGTAGAGGCTGACCGAGCCGCCGGTCGCGAAGAGGCCGACGAAGGTACGCGACGACGCCCGGCCGGCGATCCACTCCTCCAGCCGGGCGAGGATCGCCGCGCCCACCCCGCGCCGCTGCCGCTCCGGAACCACCGCCAGGTCCTGCAGGTAGTAGTAGATCGCCCCGTCGCCGACCAGCCGGCCCAGCCCGATCACCCGGTCGCCCTCGACCGCCACCACGGCGTGCAGCGAGGCGGCCAGCGACGCCGGGATCGCCGCCGGGTCGTACGCGTCGGTCCAGCCGACCGCCGTGGTCACGGTGACAAACTCCTCGACCGTGGGCAGCCGGTCCTCCAGGCGGTACTCCACGATCGGAATCTAACGCCCGACCAGCGCCGACACCGCCCGGTCCAGCGCCGTCGCCACCTCGTCCGGCCCGCCGTCCCCGTCCAGCACCACGAACGACCCGTACTCCGGCAGCGCCCGGTAGGCCGCGTCCAGCGCCCGCAGGTGCGCCAGCTCCTCGGTGTCGATGCCGCGGTCCGCCACCCGCCGCTGCGCCACCTCGGGCGAGGTGGCCAGGAAGCAGACCACCGCCGGGCGCGGGAAGATCCGGTACGCCGCGCGGACCGTCCGCCGTCCCCGGTCGCCCCGGGCCGCCATGATCACTTCCTGGCACCAGGTCCACCGGTCCAGCACGGCCACCCGCCCGGTCAGCCGGGTCACCAGCACCGTGCGCGCCATCGCCACCGCGCGGACCGTCGCCTCCAGAACGGGATAGAGGGTCCGGCCGAACAGCGCCACCCCGTCCGCCCGGCCGAGCGCCCGGGCGAGCCGGTTCCACAGCGGCCGGCCACCGGCGTTCTCGAAGTACGTCGCCGGCACGCCGCCCTCGGACAGCCGGCGGGCCAGGGCCCGGGCCTGGGTGCTCTTGCCGGAGCCGTCGACACCAACCAGGGCGATCATCAGGGGACGGGTCACGCCGTCGGACGGTAGCCGGCCGGGGCAAGCGCGCCCGGCAAAAAAATCCGGCCCGGCTGTCGGATCGTGACCGGCGGCTCCGACCCACCGGTGAGCGCGCCCGCCGGGGCGCACCGGTACGCCGAGGAGCACACCATGGGAAAGATCATTTACTGGGTGCACCAGTCGATCGACGGCTTCATCGAGGGGCCGAACGGCGAGTTCGACTGGCCGGTGATGGGGGAGGAGCTGTCCGCGTACTCCATCGGGCTGACCGAGCGGGCCGGCGCGTTCGCCTACGGCCGCCGGGTCTGGGAGATGATGTCCTGGTACTGGCCGCGTGCCGAGTCGATGTCCGACCACCCGCACAACCTGGCGTTCGCGCCGATCTGGCGGCGTACCCCGAAGGTGGTCGTCTCCCGCACGCTGACCGGCGCGGACTGGGACGCCCGGGTGGTCGGCGGCGGCGACCTCGCCAAGGAGGTCGCCGAGGTCCGCGAGCAGATCGACGGCGACCTGCTGCTCACCGGCGGTACCGGCGCGGCGGCCGCGCTGAGCGCGCTCGGCCTGATCGACGAGTACCAGATGGTGGTGCACCCGGTGCTGCTCGGCGGCGGCAAGCGGGTGCTGCCGGACACCGACCGGCTCGACCTGCGGCTCGCGGAGAGCCGGGCCTTCGACGGGCGGTCGGTGCTGCTGCGCTACGTCCGGGCGTGACCGGGCAGAATCGTGCCGTGCCCGTCCACGAGATCACCGACCCCGACGACGACCGGATCGCCGACTACCGCGCGTTGACCGACGTCGAGCTGCGTACCCGCTGGGAGCCGCCGCACGGCCTGTTCATCGCCGAGGGGGAGCTGGTGCTGCGGCGGGCGCTGCGGGCCGGCTACCCGGCCCGGTCGTACCTGGTCGACGCGAAGCGGGTGGACCAGCTCACCGACCTGGACACCGGGGACGCGCCGGTCTACACGGCCACCCCGGAGGTGCTCCAGCGGGCCACCGGCTTCCACGTGCACCGGGGCGTGCTCGCCTCGTTCCACCGCAAGCCGCTGCCCAGCGCCGCCGAGGTGCTCGACACCGCCCGGCGGGTGGTGATCCTGGAGGACGTCAACAACCACACCAACCTCGGCGCGGTCTTCCGGGGAGCCGCCGCGCTCGGCATCGACGCGGTGCTGCTATCGCCGTCTTGCGCCGATCCGCTGTACCGGCGCAGCGTGCGGGTCAGCATGGGGGAGGTCTTCGCGGTGCCGTACGCCAAGCTCGAGCGCTGGCCCGCGGGTTTGGACCAGGTGCGGGAAGCGGGCTTCACCGTGCTCGCCATGACGCCGGCTCCGGACGCCGTACCGATCCAGCGGTTGATTCCGGCGCAGCGCGAGCGGGCGGCGTTGCTGCTGGGAGCCGAGGGTCCGGGCCTCACCGCGGCGGCCCAGTCCGCCAGCGACGTACGGGTGGTCATTCCGATGCGGCGTGGAGTGGACTCGTTGAACGTCGCCGCCGCTGCGGCGGTGGCGTTCTGGGAACTGGGTCGGGACGACCCGCCGTTCGGCACGGGGTAGCCGCCGCTTCGCTTGCATGACCATGCGATTCGATGCATAATCTTCCTCGTGTCCAAGGTCCTCACCTCCCTGCCCACCGGCGAACGTGTCGGCATCGCCTTCTCCGGCGGCCTCGACACCTCGGTCGCGGTCGCGTGGATGCGCGACAAGGGTGCCGTTCCCTGCGCCTACACCGCCGACATCGGCCAGTACGACGAGCCCGACATCGCCTCGGTGCCGGGTCGCGCGCTCAGCTACGGCGCGGAGGTCGCCCGCCTGGTCGACTGCCGCGCCGCCCTGGTTGAGGAGGGCCTGGCGGCGTTGACCTGCGGGGCCTTCCACATCCGCTCGGGCGGGCGGGCGTACTTCAACACCACCCCGCTGGGCCGGGCCGTGACCGGGACCCTGCTGGTTCGGGCGATGATCTCCGACGACGTCCAGATCTGGGGCGACGGCTCGACCTTCAAGGGCAACGACATCGAGCGGTTCTACCGGTACGGCCTGCTGGCCAACCCGCAGCTGCGCATCTACAAGCCGTGGCTCGACACCGACTTCGTCACCGAACTGGGTGGGCGTAAGGAGATGTCGGAGTGGCTGCTCGAACGCGGCCTGCCGTATCGGGACAGCACCGAAAAGGCATACTCCACCGACGCCAACATCTGGGGCGCCACGCACGAGGCGAAGACACTCGAGCACCTCGACACCGGCATCGAGACGGTCAACCCGATCATGGGAGTCCGGTTCTGGGACCTGTCGGTGGAGATCCCGACCGAGGATGTCACGATCGGCTTCGACCAGGGGCGCCCGGTGACGATCAATGGCAAGGAGTTCGGCAGCCCCGTCGACCTGGTGCTGGAGGCCAACGCCATCGGCGGCCGGCACGGCCTGGGCATGTCGGACCAGATCGAGAACCGGATCATCGAGGCCAAGAGCCGGGGCATCTACGAGGCGCCCGGCATGGCGCTGCTGCATGCCGCGTACGAACGGCTGGTCAACGCCATCCACAACGAGGACACCCTGGCGAACTACCACAACGAGGGCCGCCGCCTCGGTCGGCTGATGTACGAGGGGCGCTGGCTGGACCCGCAGGCGCTGATGCTGCGCGAGTCGTTGCAGCGCTGGGTCGGCACGGCGGTCACCGGCGAGGTGACCTTGCGGCTGCGCCGGGGCGAGGACTACTCGATCCTGGACACCACCGGCCCGGCGTTCAGCTACCATCCCGACAAGCTGTCGATGGAGCGTACCGAGGATTCGGCGTTCGGCCCGTCGGACCGGATCGGCCAGCTCACCATGCGCAACCTGGACATCGCCGACTCGCGGGCGAAGCTGGAGCAGTACGCCACCCTCGGCATGGTCGGCGGCGCGCCCCCCCAGCGGATGGTCGGCGCCGCGCAGGCAGCCTCGACCGGGCTGATCGGTGCGATGCCCCAGGGCGGCGCGGAGGCCATCGCCTCCCGGGGCGTCTCCTCCGCCGACGACGAGGCACTCGACCGGGCCGCGATGGAGTTCGGCGTCGACTGAGCTGGGAGCTGGGCCGGCGTCGACGGTCGTGCCCGAGTTGTCCAGCACGGTCGGGCCGGTGTACTGGGAGCGGTAGCCGACCTCGCCACTGTGCCGGCTGACCGTCGTCCCGTCCATGCCCACCCTTCCGATTCATCACGATCATCGGGACGCTACTCGACACGATCGAGACGTGGGGGCGGCCGGCTCCTAGGGACCGGCGGTGACGCAGGGTAGCGTGTCGCCCGTGTTCCCTACCGTCCGTGAGGTGCTCGCCCTGGTGCCGGTGCGCCACGGCGCGCCGCGGCTGGTCGCCGGGGACGCGGGCCTGGACCGGCCGGTGCGCTGGGTGCACGTGGCCGAGGTGCCCGACATCGCCACCCTGCTCGGCGGCGGCGAGCTGGTGCTGACCACCGGCATCGGGCTGCCGGCCGACGACGCCGGGCTGCGCGCGTTCATCGGCGACCTGGCCGACGTCGGGGTCTCCGGCCTGGTCGTCGAGCTGGGCCGCCGCTACGTGAGCGGGGTCCCCCGGGTGATGGCGGCCGCCGCCGAGCGGCGCGGACTGCCCCTGGTCGAGCTGCGCCGGGCCACCCCCTTCGTCCGGATCACCGAGGCGGTGCACGCGCTGATCGTGGACGCCCAGCTCACCGAGCTGCGGGCGGCCGAGGAGATCCACCAGCGGTTCACCGAACTCTCCGTGGAGGGCGCCGGCCCGGCCGAGGTGGTCCGGCAGGCCGCCGAGCTCTCCGGGTGCCCGGTGGTGCTGGAGAACCTGTCCCGGCAGGTGCTCGCGTACGACCCGGCGGGGGAGAGCGCCGAGCTGCTGCTGGACGGCTGGGAGCAGCACTCCCGGCGGATCCGGCCCGCCGGGCGGACCGCGTACGACACCGACAGCGGCTGGCTGGTCACCACCGTGGGCGCGCGCGGCCAGGACTGGGGGCGGCTGCTGCTGCGCTGGCCGGCCGGCGGCGAGCTGACCACCAGCCGCCCCGCGCCCGCGCTGGCCGACGAGGCCGGCCCGTCCGGCGCGGCCGGGCCCGGCGCGGCGGCCGACGGTCGACGGCTGACCGGCCCCGCCGACCGGGTCCCGGACCCGCGGCCGTCCGCCGCCGCACCGCCGACCCGGCTCACCATCCTCATCGAGCGCGCCGCGTCGACGCTGGCCCTGGGCCGGCTGATCCGGCGCGACGCGGAAGGGCTGGAACGGCAGATCCACCGCACGCTGCTCACCGCGCTGCTCGACCACTCCCGGCCGGTGGACGAGGTGGCGCTGCGGGCCAAGGCGCTCGGGGTGACCCTCGACCGGCGGCACCTGGTCGGCGTGGTGGTGCGCCACCGGGCCGACGACCCGGACGCCGGCGAACCCGGCCCGGCCCGGCTGCGCGACCTCGCCGAGGCGGTCGGCCAGGCGCTGCACGAGGCCCGGCTGACCGCCCTGACCAGCGCCGTCGACGACCACGCGGTGGGCGCGCTGCTGGCGCTCCCCGACCCGGCCGCCGAGGAGAAGGCGCTCGCCGCCTTCGCCGCCGCGCTGCGTCGGGTACGCCTCGACGCCGGCCCGGCCCGGGCGGCCGCCACCGCCGTCGCCCGCCCGACCGAACCGGCCTCCCGTCCCGGGGTCCCGGTGCCGCGCCCCGCTGACGGCGGGCGCCGCCCGACCGACGGCGGCTCCCGGGGCGGCGACGGTGTGCCCCGTCCCGGCGACGTCGCGGCCCGGTTCGGCGCGGGCGGCGGCGCACCGCGGGCGGGTGGGCCGGCGGGCGTGATCATCGCGGCCGGCAGCGGGGTGGGCAGCCTGCGCGAGGCCGGGCGCTCCCTGGTCGAGGCGCGGCAGATCGCCGAGGCGGCCCGCCGGGACCGCCGCGAGCTGCCGATCTTCCGGTTGCCGCACGTCGGGCTGGCCGGCCTGCTGCACCTGCTGCGGGACGAGCCGCGCCTGCAGACCTTCGTCGAGCGGGAACTGGGCGCGCTGCTCGCGTACGACGCGCAGCATCCCCGCGAGCAGTTGCTCGACACCCTGCGGGCGTACCTGGAGCAGGGCCGGAACAAGTCGGCGGCGGCCGCCGCGGCGCACCTGTCCCGGCCGGCGTTCTACGAGCGGCTGGCCCGGATCGGCCGCATCCTCGACGTCGACCTCGACTCGGTCGAGGCGTGCCTCTCCCTCCACGTCGCCCTGCTCGCCCTGGACGCCGTCCGCGCCCCCTGACCGACTGCGGAGGGTTGGCCGTGGCCGTCAGGTGAGGGCGGTGAGGGCCTTGGCGTAGGGGGCGGGGACGTAGTTCGGGCCTCCGGGGGTGAAGACGTCGGAGGTGGCCGCCGCCGTCCAGGCGGTGTCCGGGAGGGCGTCGACCAGGGCGCGGACCACCGGGGCGTCGCGCCACTGCTGCTGCTGGGCGAGCAGGCTCAGCGCCACCACCGACTCCTCCACCTCGCCGACGCACTCGAACGGCTTGTGCCCGTCGACGCCGAGCAGCTCCCGGTAGCCGGGGATCTGCGTGGTGTCGGCGAGCAGGTCGCCGCCGAAGATGCGGGTGATCCGCTCCCGGGACATGAACGGGGCCATGGCCAGGAAGACGAACCGGCACTTCGGGCAGTCCCGGCACCACCGCTCGCTCGCGTCGCGCAGCTTGAACGCGGCGTTGCAGCTGGTCACCACGGCGTCGTAGCGGTCGATCTCGGCGAAGAGCCGGGCGATGTGCAACTCGGAGAGCGACCGCAGCAGGGAGAAGTACGGCTCGGTGAGCCCCGCGTGTTCGGCCAGGGCGGCCCGCAGGAGCCCCTCCGCCTCGACGCCCTTGGACCACTGGTGGTTGATCTCGTGACCGTTCCAGACCAGGTTCGGGTCGGAGGCGGAGCGCTCGTTGGACATCACCACCGGGCCGAGGCCGTGCAGCACGGCGGTGGCGACCGCGATCAGCGAGTTGATCGCGGTGACCGGGATGTGGCCGTTGCGCGCGCCGGCCGCGTTGAGCTCGAACAGCACCGGGTCGATCCGCCGCCGGGCGGCCAGCGGCACCAGGTCGGACGCCTCGTTGACCGAGACGATGACGTGGTTGGGGTTGACCGAGAAGGGCACCGGGTCGAAGCCGGCCCGGCGCAGCGCCTCCAGGCTGACGATGGAGTCCTTGCCGCCGCCGACCGCGGAGAGCGGGCGCCGGTCCGAGTCGTCGTACACCCGGGGCGGGGTGACCTCGCCGGACGGCACCTCCGGGCGCAACTCCAGCACGTGCGGGAGCTGGTTGCGGTAGGCGTACTCGGCGAGGCCCCTGGTGTAGACGGCGGTGACGAACTCGACGGCGGCCGCGCCCAGTGGCGTCGGCAGCACCACCCGGTGCGGCGCGGCGGTCTTGTAGTAGCTGACCCCGGCGACGACGTGCAGCAGTTCGAGGACCCGGTTGAAGGTGGCGGCGGTCTCGTCCGAGACCGGCTCGGCCGGCAGCGGGAAGGTGATCACCTCGGTGAACCGCTGCTCGCCGTCGGGGCCGGTGAGGGCGTAGTCGAACAACGCCTCGCCGGTGGCGAAGTCGATCGAGTAGGACGGGAAGGTGAAGGCGTCCATCCGCCGGAGCTGCTCGTTGGGCACACGCCATACTAGGCCCTGGTTCGTCCGGCCGTGTCCGGCTGCGTCGGACCATGCCCGCCGACCGCCCGTCGCAACCCCCGAGGAGAGCCTGTGCGCCTGTCTGATCTGCGCGGACGTCACGTCGCCGTCTGGGGAGCCGGCCGCGAGGGCCGGGCCGCGGTGACCGCGATCGCCGCGCACGGCCCGGCCAGCCTGGTGGCGGTCGACGACAGCGCGAACTTCCTCACCCTGCCCTGGGAGGGCCCGCTCGCCGCGGCCGCGCCGCTGATCACCGGGGAGGAGGGCTTCGCCCGGCTGGCCGCCGCCGACGTGGTGGTCCGCTCGCCGGGCGTGCCGAACACCCACCCGTGGATGGTGGAGCTGCGCCGGCAGGCCGTCACGGTCACCCAGGGCAGCGCGCTCTGGATGGCCGACCACGCGGACCGGACCGTGGGCGTCACCGGCAGCAAGGGCAAGAGCACCACGTCCAGCCTGATCAGCCACCTGCTGACCGCGATGGACCGGCCGAACGTCTTCGGCGGCAACATCGGCGTACCGCTGCTCGACCTGCCCGAGGCCGGCCTGTACGTGCTGGAGCTCTCCAGCTACCAGTGCGCCGACCTGACCGACTCGCCCCGGGTGGCCGTGGTGACCGCGCTCTTCCCGGAGCACCTCGACGCGCACGGCGGGGAGCGGGAGTACTACCGGGACAAGCTCAACCTGATCGCGCACGGCCCGCACACCGTGGTGGTCAACGGCGCCGACCCGCGGCTCGCGCTGGAGCTGGGGGACCGGACGGCGGTGCGGGCCGGCCGGCCGGACACCACCCACGTGGCCTCCGGCCCGGACGGCGCTCCCTGGTTCCACCTGCGGGACACCCCGCTCTTCCCGCGTGCGGTGCTGCCGCTGGTGGGCCGGCACAACGAGGGCAACCTCTGCGTTGCCCTCGCGGTGCTCGACGCGCTCGGGGTCGACGTGGCGGGTCGCAAGGACAGCCTCGCCCTGGCGGTCGCCGAGTTCCAGGGGCTCGCCCACCGGCTGACCGAGATCCCCGACCCGTCCGGCCTCACCTTCGTCGACGACACGCTCGCCACCAGCCCGTACGCGGCCATGCACGCGATCGACGCGTACGAGGGGCGGCCGCTGACCGTGATCGTCGGCGGCACCGACCGGGGGCTGGACTACACCCCGCTGCGGGACCACCTGGCGGAGCGGGAGATCACCGTGATCGGCATTCCGGACAGCGGCCCCCGGATCGTCGAGGCGCTCGCCGGGCTGTCGGGGGTGCGGACGGAGGTCGCCGAGGACCTGGTGGCCGCGGTGGGGCTGTCCCGCAAGCTCACCCCGGCGGGCGGGGTGGTGCTGCTCTCCCCGGCCGCGCCGAGCTACGGCCGGTTCCGCAACTTCGAGCACCGCTCGGAGGTGTTCGCCCAGGCGGTCGCGGACACCGCCCGCTGAGTCGGTAACGCCTCGCCGCGCTCAGCGCAGCGCCGCGTGCAGGGCGCGCATCGAGCGGATGGCCGAGCGGATCTCCTGGAGGTACCGCCCCGGGGTGAGGGTCGGTTCCGGCACCCGGGCCAGCCCGGTCAGCGCCGGATCCACCCCGACCGTGTCGATCCCGCAGCCGTATGGCACCGCGAGGGTACGCAGGGCGTCGCAGTGCTGGAACGGCACGTAGATCGGCGCGGTCACCATCAGCACCCCGTCACCGGTGGCCAGCCGCACGTGTTCGGCCCAGAACCGTTGGGTGTCGGCGGTGTGCGCCCGGCGCCGGTCCGGCTCGCTGGACGGGGCGGCGAGCACCCGGACCGGGGGCGACCCGGCCGGGCGGTAGGTGCGCGAGGACCAGGCCCGGTGCGGGTGGTCGGCGTCGTCGCCGGTCTCCTCGCTCGGCGTCGTCACCCCGAACGCGGCGCGTACCCCCGCGTCGAGGGCGTCGACCTCGGTGGCGCAGCCGGACACGCCGGCGTCGGCGAGCATCCGCGACTCGGCCGCGGAGAGCATCCGGAAGCTGCCCAGCACCGCCACCTCGCCGGACACCCCGGCGACGGTCCGCACCAGGTGTGCGGCGTACGCGGTGCGCCGCAGGCAGGCGTGTGCCAGCCCACCGAGCACCAGCAGGTGGGCGTAGCCGGGCAGGGCCGGCGGGGCGGCCCGGACCAGGCCCAGCGCCGCCGCGGAGTCCAGCACCAGCCGGATCGTGGCCGGGTCGAAGTCCGGCTCCCGGGCCTCGGGGCGTTCCCGCCCCTCGCGGAAGTCCCAGTGCCGGGCCGAGAACTCGTCCAGCCCGGCCAGCACGGCCGGCACGTCCCCGGCCGGCCAGTCGCCGCCGAAGTGCCCCACCAGGGCCCGCAGCGGCGGCGAGTCCACCCAGGCGCCTACCCCCGCGGCCAGCTCCGGTCCGGTCATCCCCGCCGCGCCGGCCGGCAGCGCCACGTCCGTCGTCCGCACCCGGCGGATGTTACCGGCGGTCGGTCGGCCCCCACCGGCCGTTGTGGATCGTGGCTACCCGGAAGGGCGGGACGGGAATCCGCGGACTGGACCGGGTGCCGCCGCTGATCTCACGGATCCGTGGGGAATGCGTGCACGAAGGCGAGAACCGGGTGCCGTTCCAACCCGTCTTCGGGGAGTTGGCGACGCCGCCAGCCGAGGAGGAGATCGTCGATCTGTTGCCCGAGTTCGGCGAGTTCGTCCGGGGTCAGCCGGAGCCAGACGTGGCCTGCGTAGGCGACGTCGTCCCATGGTTGCTCTGCGGTCTCCAGGAACTCTCGCGCGTGCTCGTACTGTCGCTGGAGCAGGGCGCCCTCGGCGGACGTCGCGGCGGCCTGAGCGGTCGGCTGGTCGCGGAACTGGCCGATCGTCCAGCGCATTCCGCGCGTGACGAGCTTCCATCGGCGCTCTCGGCGGTCCGTGGCGGCGGCTGGCGCGGGAGCGACCAGCCCTGCCTCGACGAGCACTTTGAGGTGGTGCGAAACGCTGCCGGTGGCCAGATCCATCGCCCGCGCCAGCGCCGTGGTTGTCGACGGCCCGTGCACGGCCAGGGCGTCCATCAGCCGCGCCCGGTCCGGGTGGGCGAGAGCGGTCAGGGCGCGCACATCGTCGATTTGCCGGACATCCCCCGGTTCACCATCACGCATGGGTCGACTATACAACCAGATTTGCGCAAATCTGCTTGCGGACTTAAGGTCGCGGCGACAGAGTTGGCTGCCGGACCCGGCTGTATGGGAGCCCTGGCGGCGGCGACCTTCCCGCACCGCCACCCCGGCGCTCGCGGCCCCTCGAAAGGACCACTCCCGCATGACAATGAGCTACGCGCCGCTCGGGCGCACCGGAATGACCGTGTCCCGCTTCACGCTCGGGGCGATGATGTTCGGCTCCGCCGGCAACCCGGACCACGACGACTGCATCCGGATCATCCACACCGCCCTCGATCGGGGTGTCAACTTCATCGACACCGCCGACATGTACTCAACCGGCGAGTCCGAGTCGATCGTCGGCAAGGCCCTCCGTGGCCGCCGCGACCAAGTCATCCTCGCGACGAAGGGACACTTCGCCCTCGAGGAGGGCCTGAACAAGGGCGGCAACTCGCGACGCCATCTGCTCCACGCCGTCGACGCCAGCCTGACTCGGCTCGGCACCGACCACCTCGACCTCTATCAGGTGCACCGCCCCGATTGGGACACCGACCTCGAGGAGACCCTCGGCGTCCTCACCGACCTCGTCCAGGCGGGCAAGATCAGGACGTTCGGCTGCTCCACGTTCCCCGCGCACGAGATCGTCGAGTCCCACCGGGTCGCCGACGCCCGCGGCCTGATGCGGTTTCGCACCGAACAGCCGCCCTACAGTCTGCTGGCCCGCGGCATCGAACGCGACGTGCTCCCGGTCGCCGAGAAGTGGGGCATGGGCGTGCTCACCTGGAGCCCGCTCGGCTTCGGCTTTCTCACCGGCCGCTACCGCCGCGGCCTCGAGACCGGAGCCGAGGGGAGGGCCGCCCTTCGGCCCGCCTGGTTCGATCCCGCCGATCCGGTCGTCGCGCGCAAGCTCGACGTCGTCGAGCAGCTCGTGGAGGTGGCCGACCACCTCGGCGTTCCGCTGCCTGCGCTGGCGACGGCATTTCCGCTCGCGCACCGTGCCGTCACCTCGGTCATCATTGGACCCCGCACGCTCGAACAACTCGAATCCACGCTCGAACACGCCGACCTCGTCCTCGACGATGACGTGCTGGACCGGCTCGATGCGATCGTCCCGCCCGGCACCGACGTGTACGACCCGAACGGCGCCGCCAACCCGCCCTGGATCGCGGATGCGAGGCAGCGACGGCGAGTCGTACGACGCTAGTGCGGTGTCCACTAACGTTCACCGGGTTTCCGGTGCGGTGTTGTGGATCCTCGCCGTGTGGCGAGCGACTCCCCACCGGTCGGTGGGGCGGACCTCCGCGGGCCAACCGACGACGAGCCACAACCCGACCCAACACCACCCGTACGACAGAATCTCCGGCCACCAACCCGGCGAACGTTAGTGGACACCGCACTAGCTGGCCGGTCCGCCGACCGCCGCGCGCTACCTCCGCGGCGGCGGCGGACGGGCCCAGCGGCTGGGCGGTTGACGCCGTGTCAGGCCTGGCCGGTCGCTGCGCTACACAGTGACAGTTGTCCCTGTCACCGCCCGGTGAGAGCGTGCGAGGACCAACCGCCGCTGAAGGGTGCGACGATGACCTCCGACGACCTGCTGGCCCGGCACCGGGCCGTGCTCCCGTCCTGGATGCCGCTCTACTACGCCGAACCGATCGAGCTGGTCGCCGGCTCCGGCCGCCGGGTGACCGACGCCCAGGGCCGCAGCTACCTGGACTTCTTCGGCGGCGTGCTGACCAACATGATCGGCTACGACATCCCGGAGATCCGCGAGGCGGTCGAGCGGCAGCTCCGCACCGGCATCGTGCACAGCTCCACCCTCTACCTGATTCGGCAGCAGGTCGAGCTGGCCGAGAAGGTGGCCCGGGTCTCCGGCATCCCCGACGCCCGGGTCTTCTTCACCAACTCCGGCACCGAGGCCAACGAGGCGGCGCTGCTGGTCGCCACCAACCACCGCCGTTCGCACCAGATCCTCGCCGTGCGCAACAGCTACCACGGCCGGACGTACGCGGCGATGGGCGTGACCGGCAACCGCGGCTGGTCGGCCAGCGCGCTCAACCCCCTGCAGGTGGCCTGGCTGCACTCCGGTGAGCGGCTGCGCGGCCTGCTGGCCCGCCTCGACGAGGCCGACCGGGTCGATGCGGCGGTCGAGGACCTGCGCGAGGTGCTCGCGACCCAGACCTCCGGCGACGTGGCCTGCCTGATCGCCGAGCCGGTCCAGGGCGTCGGCGGCTTCGTGCACGGCCCGGACGGGCTCTTCGCGGCCTGGAAGAAGGTGCTGGACGAGCACGGCATCCTGCTGATCAGCGACGAGGTGCAGACCGGTTGGGGCCGCACCGGCGAGCACTTCTGGGGCTACCAGGCGCACGGCGTCACCCCGGACCTGCTCACCTTCGCCAAGGGCATCGGCAACGGGTTCGCCCTGGCCGGCGTGGTCGGCCGGGCGGAAGTGCTGGAGGCGGTGCCGGCGATCAGCTTCTCCACCTTCGGCGGCAACCCGGTCTCCACCGCTGCGGGCAACGCGGTCCTCGACTACCTGCTCGACCACGACCTGCAGGCCAACGCCGAGCGGGTCGGCGCGATCCTCGCCGACGGCCTGCGGGCGGCGACGGCCGACCTCGACCGCGTCGCCGAGGTCCGCGGCAAGGGCCTGATGCTCGGCGTCGAGTTCGTCCACCCGGGCACCACCGAACCGGACCCGGCTCTCACCACCCGGGTGTTCGAGGCGTGCCGGGCGGGCGGCCTGCTGGTCGGCAAGGGCGGCCTCTACGGCAACGTGATCCGGATGGGGCCGCCGCTGACGCTGACCGAGGAGGAGGCCCGGGAGGGCCTGGCCATCCTGGTCGACGCCATCCGTTCCGCCGTCGCCGCGGAGGTGGCGGCATGAACCAGATCGGGCACTTCGTCGACGGCAAGCGGGTCAGCGGGGACTCCGAGCGACGCGGCGACGTCTTCGACCCGGCCACCGGCCGGCGTACCGGGGAGGTGGCGCTGGCCTCCGCCGCGGACGTGGCGGGCGCGGTCGAGGCCGCCGAGCGGGCCGCGCGGACCTGGCGGGACGCCTCCCTGGCGAAGCGGACGGCGGTGCTGTTCGCCTTCCGCGAGCTGGTCCACGCCCGGCGCGACCGGCTCGCCGCGGTGATCACCGCCGAGCACGGCAAGGTCCTCGCGGACGCCGCCGGCGAGGTGCAGCGCGGCCTGGAGGTCATCGAGTACGCCTGCGGCATCCCCTCGGCGCTGCGCGGTGGCTTCAGCGAGAACGTCTCCACCGAGGTCGACTCGTACAGCCTGCGGCAGCCGCTGGGCGTGGTCGCGGTGATCTCGCCGTTCAACTTCCCGGTGATGGTCCCGCTCTGGTTCGTCCCGGTCGCCGTGGCCTGCGGCAACGCGGTGGTGCTCAAGCCGAGCGAGAAGGACCCGAGCGCGGCGCTGCTGCTCGCCGAGTGGTTCGCCGAGGCGGGCCTGCCGGACGGCGTGCTCAACGTGGTCAACGGCGACAAGGAGGCGGTCGACGCCCTGCTCGACCACCCGGGCGTGCAGGCGGTGTCGTTCGTCGGCTCCACCCCGGTCGCCCGGTACGTGCACCAGCGCGGCTCGCTGGCCGGCAAGCGGGTGCAGGCGCTCGGCGGGGCGAAGAACCACATGGTGGTGCTGCCCGACGCCGACCTGGACCTGGCGGCCGACGCGGCGGTCAACGCCGGCTTCGGCTCGGCGGGGGAGCGGTGCATGGCCATCTCCGCGCTGGTCGCGGTGGAACCGGTCGCGGACGCCCTGGTCGCGAAGATCGCCGAGCGGATGAGCCGGCTGCGCACCGGCGACGGCCGGCGCGGCTGCGACATGGGCCCGCTGGTCACCGCGGCGCACGCCGAGCGGGTCCGGTCCTACGTGGAGTCGGGGATCGCGGCCGGCGCGGTGCCGGTGGTGGACGGGCGGGCGGTCACCCCGGACGGGGACGCGGGCGGGTTCTGGCTCGGCCCGACCCTCTTCGACCACGTCACCCCGGAGATGTCGATCTACACCGATGAGATCTTCGGCCCGGTGCTCAGCGTCGTCCGGGTCGACTCGTACGACGAGGCGGTCGACCTGGTGAACGCCAACCCGTACGGCAACGGCACGGCGATCTTCACCAACGACGGCGGGGCCGCGCGGCGCTACCAGCACGAGGTGCAGGTGGGCATGGTCGGGATCAACGTGCCGATCCCGGTGCCGATGGCCTACTACTCCTTCGGCGGCTGGAAGGCCTCGCTCTTCGGCGACCTGCACGCCCACGGCGCCGACGGGGTCGCCTTCTTCACCCGGAGCAAGGTGGTCACGAGCCGCTGGCTGGATCCGCGCCACGGCGGGGTGAACCTCGGCTTCCCCACCCAGACCTGAGCCACCGCAGCACCCCCGCCCCGGCCAGGTACGCCACCAGCGCCGGGGCGGGCAGCCCCAGCGGCTCGGGCGCGGCCTTGCGGGTGAGGCTGTTCAGCAGCAGCCCGGCGACGATGCCCGCGTACCCGGCCGCCGCCAGCGCGGTCCGGACGCGGCCCCGGCCCGGGGCGCCCGCCGGCCCGCGCCGCGCGTCGGCCGGCGGGGCGGACCGGCGGCTGCGGGCCTCGATCGGGCCGAAGACGGCGACCAGGGCGGCGAGGACGACGGCGAGGGCGAGCAGCCAGGGGACCCGCCAGCCCCACCAGGCGGCCGAGCCGACCCGGGGGGTGGGCAGCGCGCCGAGCGCGTCCAGCAGGCCGACCAGCAGCACCGCCGCGGTCAGGTGCCAGAGGAAGATGGTGAGCACCACGGCGTTCACGGCGATCACCGCCTCCCAGGGGCGGCGCCGGCGCAGCCAGCGCTCGGCGGGCCCGCGCAGCAGCAGGATCAGCCCGAGCTGCGCGGTGGCCGCGGCCAGCAGGGCCAGGCTCGGCGGCGCGGCGTTGTCCAGCCGCTCACCGGGCACGTTGAGCAGCACCACCGGGTACGGCCCCACCACCGTCAGCAGCACCAGCGCGACCAGCCCGACGGCCAGCAGCGTGGCCCCGGCCCGCCGGGACAGCGGCAGCCGCCGTCGGCGCGGGTTCTCCGGGGACCGGGCGTCGTACCAGGCGAAGCCGAGCTGATGCACGGCCAGCCAGCCGAACAGGTAGTTGCCGGTGGCGAGCCCGGCCGGTCCGAGCAGCCGGCCCAGGTCGCCGAGCGCGACGAGACCGACCAGCACCGCCGGCACGGCCAGCCCGAACCGCCGGTGCAGCGCGTACATCGGGGGGGTCAGGGGCACCACGACCAGGTACGCCACCAGGAACCAGAGCGGGATCGTGGCGAACCAGACCACCGTGCGGACCTGCACCGGGTCGGCGTCGCGGAGGCTGGCGACCGCCGCACCGACCGCCAGCACCACCAGCAGCGCGGTGGTGGGGCGGACCAGCCGGGCGCTGCGGTCGATCAGCCACCCGGTGGCGTCGCCGCCGCGGAGCCGCCGGGCGGTCAGCGAGGCGGCGTTGGCGTAGCCGCCGACCAGGAAGAACACCGGCATTACCTGGGCCACCCAGGTCAGCGGCCAGGCCCAGGGGAGGTCGCCCAGGGCGGAGTGGCCGGTGGGGCGGCCCGCCCGGTCGTAACCGATGACGGTGACTCCCCAGTGGCCGAGCACGACCATGGTGATGGCGAGCGCCCGGAGCAGGTCGACGTAGCGTTCCCGCCCGGCCGGCGTGCGCTCCGCGAGCTGCCGCAGGCGACGCATGCGCCCAGGCTATGCCAGCTCGCGACGGCCGGTGGTGATAACGGTTCGGTTGTCGGGTCTTGTGGTCCGCGTCGCACTGTCGTAGAAATTCTTCATCAACTTCAAATGAAGTGAAGACGAGCAACAGCAGACACTTCCGAGCCTCGACGCCGCGGCCGCCGTTCCCCCATCTTCGGCGGGCCGTCCGTACCCGAACCGAGGAGAAGCGATGAACAGGCGTGACATCCTGCGGCGCACCGCCGCCGCCGGCCTGCTGGCCACCCCCGCCGCCGGGCTGCTGGCCGGCTGCGCCACGTCCGGCGGCGACGACAAGAGCGACGCCGGCACCTACAAGGGCACCAAGAGCGAGCAGAACCCGCTCGGCGTCAAGGAGGACGCCCCGCTCGAGGTGGTGATCTTCAACGGCGGCTTCGGCGAGGAGTACGCCAAGGCCCACGAGGCCATGTACAAGGAGAAGTACCCCAAGGCCGAGATCAGGCACTCGGCCACCCAGGAGATCAACAAGACCCTCCAGCCGCGCTTCGTCGACGGCACCCCGCCGGACGTGGTGAACAACTCCGGTGCCGGGCAGATCGACTTCAACGGTCTGGTCAGCCAGAACGCCATCGCCGACCTGGGCGACCTGCTCGATGCCCCGAGCCTCGACCAGCCCGGCAAGAAGGTGCGGGACACGCTGCTGCCCGGCGCCGTCGAGGTCGGCTCGTACGACGGCAAGTTCCTGGTCCTCAACTACACCTACACCGCGTACGGCATCTGGTACTCCACCAAGCTCCTCACCGAGCGGAACTGGCAGTACGCGAAGACCTGGGACGAGCACATCGCGCTCTGCAAGCAGATCAAGGCCGCCGGCATCGCCCCCTGGACGTACGCGGGCAAGCACCCCCGCTACATGAGCTGGCCGCTGATCGCCACCGCGATCAAGCTCGGCGGGCCTTCGGTGGCGATGGCGATCGACAACCTCGAGCCGAACGCCTGGAAGTCCGACGCCATGAAGGCGGCGGCCGACGCCTGGTACCAGATCGTCAAGGACAAGTACATCCTGGACGGCTCGGCGGGCCTGGACCACATCCAGTCGCAGACCGCCTGGTGCCAGGGCAAGGCCGCCTTCATCTCCTGCGGTTCGTGGCTGGAGAACGAGCAGGCCAAGGTCACCCCGGCCGGGTTCAACATGACCATCGCGCCGACGCCCAGCCTGGGCAGCGGCGACAAGCTGCCGTTCGAGGCGATCCGGGGCACCGCCGGCGAGCCGTACATGGTGCCGTCGAAGGCGAAGAACGTCGCCGGCGGTCTGGAGTACTTCCGGGTGATGCTCTCCAAGAAGGGCGCCCAGGACTTCACGAAGAAGGTCTCCAGCCTGACCGTGGTGGCCGGCACGACCGAGGGGGCCGAGCTGCCGTTCGGCCTGAGCACGGTGGTCAAGGCGCTGGAGGCGTCCGGCAGCAACGGCTTCAACTGGGTCTACAACAACTACTACCGCAAGCTCGAGAAGGAGTTGGTCGACGCCGCCTGCGGCGAGTTCTTCAGCGGCCGGAGCACCCCGGCCGAGTTCCTCGACGCGTGTCAGAAGGGTGCCGACTCGATCGCCCAGGACAGCTCGATCAAGAAGTACAAGCGGGCCGCGTAACGTCCGGTCGGTGGGGGCGGGCCGGTCCCGCCCCCACCGGTCCGCCGCTGGGGAGTAGGTCCTTCTCGTGAAACATGGCAAGTACCCGCTGATCATCATCTTCCTGGGGCCGCCGCTGCTGCTGTACGGCATCTTCGTGCTGTCGCCGTACCTGCAGGCGTTCCAGATCTCCACCACGGACTGGCTCGGCTTCTCCGCGGACGCGAATTTCGTCGGGCTGGACAACTTCCGCACCATGCTGCATGACGACCGCGTGTGGAATGCGATCAAGAACAACGCGATCATGCTCGCCGTGGTGCCGGTGGTGACGATCGGTCTCGGCCTCTTCTTCGCCACCATGCTCAACATGGGCGGGCGCAAGAAGCGGGCCGGTGTGATCGGGGTGCGCGGTAGCTCGGTCTACCAACTGGTCTACTTCTTCCCCCAGGTGCTCTCGGTGGTGATCATCGCCCTGCTCTGGAAGGAGGTCTACAACCCCACCAGTGGCCTGCTCAACGGCGCGTTGCGCGCCGGTGGCCTGGCGACGCCGACGTGGCTCGGGGATCCCCGGACCGCCTTCTGGTGCGTGCTGACGGTGATGGTCTGGAGCAACGTGGGCTTCTACGTGGTGCTCTTCGGGGCGGCCATGCAGGCGATCCCGCGCGACATCTACGAGGCGGTCATGCTCGACGGGGCGTCGCGGCTGGTGACCCTGCGCCGGATCACGATCCCGCTGCTCTGGGACACCGTCCAGGTGGCCTGGATCTACCTGGCCATCGCCGCGCTGGACGGGTTCATCCTGGTGCAGCAGATGACCGACGGCGGGCCCAATTTCTCCTCGGACGTCATCGGTCTGCGGATGTACAACACCGCCTTCGCCAGCGAGTCCAAGTTCGGGTACGCCTCTGCCATCGGCGTCGTGATGTTCTTCCTGACCCTGACGGTCGCGGTGCTGGCGCTGCGCGCCGCCCGGCGTGATCGGATCGAGTACTCGTGACCACACTGGACAAGCGCGCGACGACGGCCGAGCCGGCTCGCCCGGCTACCGACGGACCGCTCCGCCGTGAACTCGGCGTCGCCAACGTCTTCTCGCACGGCCTCCTGCTGTTCTGGGGCGCGCTGACCGCGCTGCCGCTGCTGTGGATGTTTCTCAGTTCGTTCAAGAGCGACAAGGAGATCCTCACCGACCCGTGGGGGCTGCCGGGCGCGCTGCGCTTCGAGAACTGGGCACGGGCCTGGACCGAGGCGCACATCGGCCAGTACTTCCTGAACAGCGGCGTGGTGGTGGCCGGCTCGCTCGCCCTCACCATGCTCCTCGGCGCCACGGCGGCGTACGTCTTCGCCCGGTACGAGTTCCGCGGCCGGCAGGTCGTCTACTACCTGTTCGTCGGCGGGATGATGTTCCCGGTCTTCCTCGCCCTGGTGCCGCTCTTCTTCGTGGTGCGCAACGCCGGCCTGCTCGGCACGCGGCCCGGGCTGATGCTGGTCTACGCCGCCTACTCGCTGCCCTTCACGGTCTTCTTCCTGACCGCCTTCTTCCGGACGCTGCCGACGTCGATCGCGGAGGCGGCACTCATCGACGGGTGTGGTCACTTCCGGCTCTTCTTCCGCGTGATGCTGCCGATGGCGCGACCGGGACTGATCAGTGTGGCGATCTTCAACTTCCTCAGCCACTGGAATCAATTCCTCCTGCCGCAGGTGCTGATGCAGGGCGAGCACTCGAAGCCGGTGCTGGCGCAGGGGCTCGCCGCGCTCGCGGTCAACCAGGGCTACCAGGGCGACTTCAGCGGCCTGTTCGCGGGCCTGACCATCGCGACCCTGCCGGTGCTGGCGGTGTACGTCGCCTTCCAGCGGCAGATCCAGGCCGGTCTCACCGCCGGCCAGCTCAAGTGAGGTGGTTGCCACGGCCGGCCCCAGCACAGCTTGACTGGTAGGAAAACTCCTACCTATTGTGGTGGCCATGACCGTGACCCACGTGCAACTCGTCTCCGTGCCCGTCAGCGACCAGGAGCGGGCCCGCGACTTCTACTGCGACGTCCTCGGCTTCGACCTGATCTGGGACAACCCGATGGGCCCCGGCGGCCGCTGGATCCAGGTCGCCCCGAAGGGCGCGGCCACCGCGCTGACCCTGGTCACCTGGTTCCCGACCATGCCGCCCGGCTCGCTCAAGGGTCTGGTGCTGGAGACCGACGACCTCGACGCCGACGTGGCCCGGCTGCGGGAGCGGGGCGTGGACTTCCCGGACGGCGGCATCCAGACCGCGCCGTGGGGCCGGTACATCACCCTCCACGACCCCGACGGCAACGGCATCGTCCTGCAGGCCACCCGGGTCTGACGTGGCGGACGTCTTCGCCGCGCTGGCCAACCCCACCCGGCGGGAGCTGCTCCGGCTGCTCCTCGAGCGCGGCGAGCAGCCGGTGCAGCAGCTCGCCGACCACTTCGACATGCGCCGGCCCAGCCTGTCGGAGCACCTCCGGGTGCTCAAGGACGCCGGGCTGGTGACCGAACAGCCGATCGGCCGGCAGCGGTTCTACGCGCTGCGGCCCGAGCCGCTGCGGGAGATCGCCGACTGGCTCGGCCCGTACGAGCGGTTCTGGCGGGCCCGCCTGGCCGACCTGCGCGAGGTGCTGGACGGTCTGCCCGATGACTGAGCGGACCACCATCGAGGTGGACCAGTTCCTGGCCCACCCGCCGGCCAAGGTGTGGCGCGCTCTGACCGATTCTGATCTGTTGGCCCGCTGGCTCATGCCGAACGACTTCCGGCCGGTCCCGGGGCACCGGTTCACCTTCCGCACCACCCCGCGCCCGGCTCAGGGCTTCGACGGGCTGGTCCACTGCGAGGTGCTGGAACTGGCCGAGCCACGCCGGCTGAGCTGGGCCTGGCGGGGCGGCCGGCTGGACACGGTGGTCACCTGGTCGCTGGTGCCGGAGGGGCGGGGCACCCGGCTCTTCCTGGCACACTCCGGCTTCGACCCGGACGACCCGGTGCAGCGGCGCACGTTCACCCTGCTCGACGGCGGTTGGCGCAGCCACGTCTGGCCCCGCCTCGAGCAGGTGCTCGCCGAACTGGGGTAGCGGCTCGGCCGGCCGGTCTCCCGCCGAGGCGGTGCCGGTTCGGGCTCGCTGTCGAGCTGAGTCGTTGGTGACGTCAGCGGCGGTTCCCGGCCCGTGCGCCACGCCCGCGGCCGGCCACGTCCCGGGGTCGGCGAGTCGTTGACGACATCAGCTCCACAGCGGCTGCGGGGACGTGTTCCGGGTGTGAGCCCCGGTTCCCGGCCCCGTGCGCGAGACCCGCAGCGACCACGCCTCGGTCGTCGGCGATGCCTCGCGTGTCTCAGCCCGCCGTCGGCACCAGCAGCGAGTGCAGGGCGGCCGGGTCGGTGACCTCGGGGAGGTCGCGGGCGGCGAGCCAGGCCGCGCCGGCGGCGCCGTCCCCGGCCGGGTGCAGCGGCGCGTCCGGCCACCGCCGGGCCAGTTCGGCGTGGACCGCCTCGGCGAGCGGCGTGTCCCCGGTGAGCAGCCCGCCGCCGAGCACCACCGGATCGGTCGCGCCGGCCGGCCGGATCCGGCTCACGCTCTCGGCGAGCAGCGCGGCCGCCTCCGCGACGAGCGCCCGGGCGGTCGGCTCGCCCTCCCGGGCCGCCGTCACCACCAGCGGCGCCAGCCGGGCCAGCTCCACGGGTGGGCACCGGGTCACCGTCTGCACCAGGGTGTCGGCGGTCGTCCGCGGCCGGGCCGCCACCTCGGGCGAGCCGGTCAGTTCGGCGAGCACCCGGCGGGCCAGTTCGCCGGGCTGCGCCGCCCGGTCCAGGTCGGACAGGAGCCGGCGGACCGCCTCCCGGCCGAGCCAGAACCCGGAGCCGGCGTCGCCGAGCAGCCAGCCGTGCCCGTCCGCGACGCGGTCCAGCCGCAGGTCGCGTACCTGGGCGGCGATCGCGCCGGTGCCGGCGATGAGCACGGTGCCGTCCGGCGCGGCGGTGCCCGAGGCGTACGCGACCAGGGCGTCGCCGTGCACCGCGTACGGGCAGCGCAGCCCGGCGTCCGACCAGGCCCGGTCGAAGGCGGCCCGGCCCTGCGGGTCGGCGAGCAGCCGGCCGGCCCCGGCGAGCCCGATGACGCCCGCCCGGACCCTCGCCGGGTCCACGTCGGCGAGCGCGGCGCGCAGCGCGGCCAGCAGTTCGCCGGCCGCCCGCTCGGCGCCGTGGCTGGTCGGGTTCCCGCCGCCGGCCCGGCCGGTGCCGAGGCGTACGCCGTCGAGGCGGACGGCGGCCGCGCGGGTGGACGTACCCCCGACGTCGAGGCCGACCACGACGGTGTCGGACATCCGCTGGGCCTCCCTGCACTCGCGCCTCGTGGCCCTTCATGCTGGTCGGCCCGGCTGCCCGAGGCAAGATCCGGTGGCCCGCCGTGGGCTGTGCGCCAGGTAACAGTTTGAAAACTTCGCCCACGGCCTTGACACGGAGGGGCCGTCAGTAAGAACTTTTACCACTAACAGTTAACACTCTTTTCCGAAAGGCGACCCATGGTTGATCACGAGGTGAACACCACCGCGGGGACCGCGGTGGTCGACGCCGAGGCGGTCGACCGGCCGGGCGCGGTGGCGATCTCCTCCGACGGGGTGCTGGCCAGGGTCCGGGCCGGCGCGGGGGAGCTGACGGGCGCGCTGCGCCGGGTCGCTGAGCACGTGCTCAGCGACCCGGAGGCGGCGGCGCGGGCCACCATCGTGGAGTTGGCCGAGCGCAGCGGCACCTCGCCGGCGACCATCACCCGGTTCTGCCGGGCGATGGGCTTCGAGGGCTACGCGGACCTGCGGCTCGGCATCGCGGCCGAGACCGGCCGGGCGCGCTCGGCCGGCTGGACCGTCGACATCGGGCGGGAGATCCAGCCCAGCGACCCGCTGTCCCGGGTGCTCGACCAGATCATGGCCGCCGACACCCGGGCCATGCACGACACCGCCGCGCTGCTCGACCTCGGCGAGGTGGAGAGGGCCGCGGTGGCCATCGCCGGGGCCAGCCGGGTGAACATCTTCGGTGCCAGCGGCAGCGCGCTGGTCGGCGAGGAGATGCAGTTCAGCCTGCACCGCATCGGGGTGGCCGCCTGGGCCTGGAGCGACGTGCACGAGGGGCTGGCCAGCGCCGCCCTGCTCGGCGCGGGCGACGTCGCGCTCGGCATCTCGCACACCGGCCAGACCCGGGAGACCATCGAGATGCTCGCCGAGGCGGGCAGCCGGGGCGCCACCACCATCGCGCTGACCGGCTTTCCCCGCTCGCCCCTGGCCGAGCTGGCCGACATCGTGCTGGTCACCGCCAGCCAGGCCACCACCTTCCGGCCGGACGCGCTCTCCGCCCGGCACCCTCAGCTCGTCGTGCTCGACCTGCTCTACATCGCGGTGGCGCAGCGCACCCACGACCGCGCCCACGCGGCCTTCCGGCGTACCGCCCAGGCCGTCGACGGGCACAAGGACGCGAAGGGGCCCACCTCATGATCAGCGCCCAGCGGTACGCGGATGCCGTCCGGCCGATGCTCGACCGGCTGGTCGACACCCAGGCCGACGCGGTCGACCGGGCGGCCGACCTGATCGCCGCCGCGCTGCGCGGCGGCGGCGTGCTCCAGGCCTTCGGCGCCGGCCACTCCGAGGCGTTCGCCGCCGAGCTGGTGGCCCGGGCCGGCGGCCTGGTCCCTAGCAACCGACTCTCCCTGCACGATCTCGTGCTGCACGGCGACGCGCCCCGCGACGTGCTCGCCGACCCCAAGCTGGAACGCGACCCCGCGGTCGCGCACCAGCTCTGGGCCCTCGCGACCCCGCAGCCGCGGGACGTGTTCGTGGTCGCCTCCCAGTCCGGCATCAACGGCTCGGTGGTCGAGCTGGCGACGCTGGTCAAGGAGCACGGTCACCCGCTGATCGTGGTCACCTCGGTCGAGCACACCGCTCGGGTCGCCCCGCGGCACCCGTCCGGGCACCGGCTCGCCGACCTCGCCGACGTCGTGCTGGACAACGGCGCGCCGTACGGCGATGCACTGCTGCCGCTCGAGGGCGGCGGCGCGGTCTGTGCGGTCTCGTCGGTCACCGCGGCGCTGCTGGCGCAGCTGCTGACCGCCGAGGTCGTACGACGGTTCCACCTGGCCGGGGAGGTACCCCCTATCTACCTCTCCGCCAACGTCCCCGGTGGGGACGAGCACAACCTCGCCCTCGAGTCGCGGTACGCCGGGCGCCTCCGGCGGACCGCCTGACCCGACACCACAAGGAGAGACAGAGATGTCGGTTACCCCCGAGAAGCCCGGCGACCTCAGCCGCCGGATCCTGCTGCAGCGGGCCGCCGCGGCCGGCCTGCTCGCCACCCCGGCCATGGGGCTGCTCAGCGCCTGCGCCGGCAGCGAGCCGAGCAAGTCCAACGACAGCGGAGCGGCGAAGAGCAAGGACAACCCGTTCGGCGTGAAGGACGGCAGCGCCGTCAAGGTGGTCATCTTCAACGGCGGCCTGGGCGACCAGTGGGCCAAGGAAGACAAGGTCGTCTTCAACGCCAAGCACGCGAACATCACGGTCAACATGTCTTCCACCCAGAAGATCAAGACCGAAGAGCAGCCGAAGATGGCGACGCAGCCGAGCGACCTGGTCATGAACTCGGGTGCGGACAGCATGGACCGCGCCACCCTGATCAACGAGGGCGCGATCGAGCCGCTCGACGACCTGCTCACCGCCCCCGCCTGGGACAGCGACGGCACGGTCGCCGACTCGCTGCTGCCCGGCACCGTCTCCGACGGCACCCAGAACGGCAAGTTCTACGTGGTGAACGTCGCCTACACGGTCTGGGGCAACTGGTACAACGCGGCCCTGTTCAAGAAGGAGGGCTGGCAGGCCCCGACCACCTGGGACGAGTTCTTCGCCCTCGCCCCGCAGATCAAGGCGAAGGGCATGGCGCCGTACGTCCACGACGCGGTCCACGGCTATTACCCCCGCTGGGCGCTCATGGCGAGCATCTGGAAGTCCGCCGGCAAGCAGGCGGTCATCGACATCGACAACCTGAAGGACGGCGCCTGGAAGGCCGACGGCATCCTCAAGGCGCTGCAGCCGTGGGAGAAGCTCGTCAAGGACAAGCTGCTCCTGCCCGGCAAGCTCGACCACACCCAGTCGCAGCAGGCCTGGCTCGACGGCAAGGCGGCCTTCATCCAGGTCGGCACCTGGCTGAAGAACGAGATGGCCGCCACCATCCCGCCGGGCTTCGAGCTGACCCTGTCGGACTACTGGAGCAACGCCGACGACAAGGCGGCGAAGGACGTTTTCGCCGCTTCCGGCGAGGGCTTCGTGGTGCCGAGCAAGGCCCCCAACAAGGAGGCCGCGAAGGAGTTCCTGCGGGCGATCCTGTCCAAGGCCGGCTCGGCCAAGTTCGCCGAGCTGACCAAGTCGCTGGCCTCCACCAAGGGCTCCGGCGACAACGTGCAGGACAGCGCGCTGGCGTCCGCGAACGCGCTCATGAAGAGCGGGTCCTCGGACCTGGTCTCGTTCAAGTTCCCGGACTTCTACGCGGATCTGGACAAGGAGAGCCAGAACCTGTCCGAGGAGCTGATGGCGGGCCGGCTCACCGCGCAGCAGTTTGTCGACAAGATGCAGGCGGCCGCCGACAAGGTCGCCAAGGACTCGTCGATCAAGAAGCAGACCCGCACCGCCTGATCCGAAACGAGAGAGTGAGTCCAATGCGGCACGGAGTCGCGCGTTTCGTCACGGGCTTCCTGGTCCTGCCCGTCGCGCTGTACCTGTTCTACGTGGTGTGGCCGTTCGCGCAGGCGGCGGGGTACTCGCTGACCGACTGGGGCGGGTACTCGGATTCCCAGCACTTCGTCGGGCTGGACAACTACGTTCGGCTGCTCTCCGACGAGCTGATCCGGAAGGCGTTCTGGCACAACGTGTTCTTCCTGGTCACCGTGCCGCTGGTCACCATCGCGCTGGCCCTGTTCCTCGCGTTCCTGCTCAACGTGGGCGGACGCGAGGACAGGGCCGGCATCCGCGGGGTGTTCGGCTCCGGCCTTTACAAGGTCATCTTCTTCTTTCCGCAGGTGCTGTCGCTGGTGGTCATCGCCGTCATGTGGCAGCAGATCTACCGGACCGACGAGCAGGGCCTGATCAACGGTCTGCTCATCAAGATCGGGCTGGTCGACCCGCAGAACCCGATCGCCTTCACCGCCGACCCGGAGCCCTTCCTCGGCATCCCCGCGGTGCTGTGGTGGCTCCTGCTCATCGCGGTGTGGAGCGGCGCCGGCTTCTACATGGTGCTCTTCTCGGCCGCCATGCAGTCGATCCCGAGGGACATCTACGAGGCGGCCATCCTCGACGGCGCGGGCCGGTTCCACACCTTCTTCCGGGTCACCCTGCCGCTGCTGCGGGAGACCATCTCGGTCGCCTGGGTCTATCTGGGGTTCATCGCGCTGGACATGTACGCCCTGGTCTTCGTCATGACGCCGAGCCAGGGCGGGCCGAACCACGCCAGCGAGATCTTCGCGTCGGTGCTCAACTTCACCGCGTTCCAGAAGGGCCAGTTCGGCTATGCCTGCGCGATGGGTGTCGCGCTGGCCATCTTCACGATCCTGCTCGCCGCGCTGCAGCTGAGGATCACCCGTCGTGAGCGTATCGAGTACTGAAGGAGGCGCGACGATGAGCACGGCGACGCACGGTCTCAGCTCGGCCGACCAGGCCACGTCGGCACGCCCGGCGCGCGTACGGCGGGCCGAGGCCCGCGGGGGCGGCGTGGGTGCCCGGATCTTCAACGGCTTCTCCCACCTGTTCCTGGTGATCTGGGCCCTCATGGTGATCTACCCGCTGGCGTGGGTCGTGATGTCGGCGCTCAAGAGCGACTCGGAGGTCATCCGCGAGCCGCTCTCGCTGATCCCGAGCCAGCTGCACTGGAACAACTTCGCCCGCGCCTGGACGGACGGCCACCTCGGGTCCTTCTTCCTCAACACAGTGCTGGTGATGGCCGGCAGCGTCACGCTGACCATGCTGCTCGGCTCGATGGCCGCCTACGCCCTGGCGCGCTACGAGTTCCGCGGCAACCGGCTGATCTACTACATGTTCCTCTCCGGGCTGACCCTGCCGATCTACCTCGCCGCGGTACCGCTGTTCAAGGGCGTCTACAACCTGGGCGTCACCTTCCCGCTCCTCGGCCCGAACAAGCACGTCATGCTGATCCTGGTCTACGTCGCCTGGTCGCTGTCGTTCACGGTCTTCTTCATGCACTCGTTCTTCCGGACGCTGCCCGACACGATCGCCGAGGCGGCCATGGTCGACGGGGCCTCGCACACCCGGACCTTCTTCAGTGTGATGCTGCCGATGGCCAAGCCGGGCCTGATCAGCATCGGCATCTTCAACGTGCTCGGCCAGTGGAACCAGTGGTACCTGCCGACCCTGCTCATGCAGTCGGTGAGCGGCGAGCCGAAGCACCAGGTGATCTCCCAGGGCCTCATCGAACTGTCGGTGAACCAGGGCTACAAGTCCGACTGGTCCGGTCTGTTCGCCGGCGTCACCATGGCGATGCTGCCCGTGCTGATCGTGTACATCGTCTTCCAGCGCCAGGTCCAGTCCGGCCTCACCGCCGGCGTCGGCAAGTAACGCCCCGTCGCCCAGGGCGCGGGGCGGTGGGGGAGTGTCGGAGGGGCGAGGCAGAATCGCGTCCGTGCTGGTGGCGGTGGTGTCGGACGAGCGGGGCGGGGGAGTGCTGCAACCCCTCGACCCCGCCGGTCGGCCCACCGGTCCCGCCGAGCCGGTGGCCGAGCTCGCCGCCGCGGTGGCCGCGCGGGAGGCCGCCGAGCGGCCCCGCTGGGTCTGGGCCACCGGCGCCGCGCTCTACCCGTCGTTGCTGCGCGCCGGCGTCCGGCTGGACCGCTGCCACGACGTGGAGCTCACCGAGGCGCTGCTGCTCGGGCACGCCGGCCGCTGGGGCGAGCCCCGCTCGCTCGCCGCGGCCTGGGCCCGGCTGACCGGCGCGCCGGTCCCGCCGGATCCGGCGCCCCGCCCGCCGGAGCCCCCCGGCCACGGCCAGGGCGCGCTCTTCGACGCGCCGGCCGGCCCGCCGGGTCCGGGCATCGAGGCGTTGACCCGGGTGTACGCGGACCAGCTCGCCCGGATCGCGGCGACCGAGCACCCCGGCCGGTTCCGGCTGCTGGTGGCCGCCGAGTCGGCGGGCGCCCTGGTCGCCGCCGAGATGGCGGCGGCCGGCCTGCCCTGGCGGCCCGACGTGCACGACGCCATCCTCGCCGAGCTGCTCGGCGAGGCGTCCCCGGTTGGCGGGCCGCCCCGCCGGCTGGCCGAGCTGGCCGCCCGGATCGCCGCGGCGTTCGGCGTACGCCAGCTGCACGCCGACTCCCCGGCGGAGCTGCTGAAGGCGTTCGCCCGGGCCGGCGTGGAGCTGCCCAACACCCGGGCCTGGGTGCTGCGCGGGGTGGAGCACCCGGCGGTGCCGCTGGTCCTGGAATACAAGGAGCTCTACCGGATCTGGACGGCGCACGGCTGGGCCTGGCGGGACGCCTGGGTCTCCGGCGGCCGCTTCCACCCGGAGTACGTGCCCGGCGGCGTGGTCTCCGGCCGGTGGGCGACCCGGGGCGGCGGGGCGCTGCAGATCCCGAAGGTGATCCGGCGGGCGGTGGTGGCCGACCCCGGCTGGGCGCTGGTGGTCGCCGACGCGGGGCAGCTCGAACCCCGCGTGCTCGCCGCGGTCTCGGGCGACGAGCGGTTGGCCGCCGCCGGGGGCGCGGGGGACCTCTACGCCGCGCTGGCCCGGGACGCCTTCGCCGGTGACCGGGCCCGGGCCAAGGTGGCCCTGCTCGGCGCCATGTACGGGCAGACCGGTGGGGCGGCGGTGCCCGCCCTGGCGGTGCTCAAGCGGAACTACCCGACTGCGTTCGGCTACGTCGAGGCGGCTGCCCGCACCGGTGAGGCGGGCGGGCTGGTCCGGTCGTGGCTGGGGCGCACCTGCCCCCCGGGGTCGGTGGACCTCGGCGACGGAGAGGAGCCGGTGGTGGACGCCGGGGCGGATCCGCAGAGCCCGCGCGCCCGGGCGGCCCGCTCGCGCGGCCGGTTCACCCGCAACTTCGTCATCCAGGCCACGGCCGCCGAGTGGGCCTCCACGCTGCTGGCCACGCTCCGGACCGCGCTGGCCGGCACCGGCGCCGAGCTGGTCTTCTTCCAGCACGACGAGGTGATCGTGCACTGCCCGGCGGAGCAGGCCGAGGTCGTCGCCGCGGCGGTGGCCGCCTCCGGGGCCCGGGCCACCGCGCTGCTGTTCGGGGACACCCCGGTCCGGTTCCCGCTCGACCTGTCCGTCGTGGACTGCTACGCCGACGCGGCATAGTCGCACAATTTTCCTTTTTGCCCCGCTACCCGCTCCCGGAACGGCTCGTTGGGCCCGGTGTGCGTACGACGGGACGGACCGGGCGCGGCTGCGCGCGGTCCGTCCCCCAGGTCGAGGGGGCACCGCTGAACCGGATCGCAGGAATGATCATCGCCGCTGGTGGGGGCCGTCGGATCGGCGGACCCGAGGCGTTGCTGCACCAGGGGGAGAAGTCCCTGGTGAGCCAGATGATCGACACGATGGGCGTGGCCGGCTGCGAGCAGATCGTGGTCGTCCTGGGCGCGGCGGCCGACCAGGTCCGCCAGACGGCCGACCTGACCGGCGCCACCGTGGTGGTCAACCGAGCATGGGGCACCGGGGTCGGCTCCTCGATCCGGGCGGGGCTCGCCGCGCTGACCGACGACGGGATCGAGGCGGTCGTGGTGGTGCCCGTGGACATGCCCGGGCTCACCGCCACGGCGGTCCGCCGGGTGGCCGCCCTGCCCTACCCGGACGTGCTGGTCTGCGCCACCTACGACGGGCTGCGCGGCTACCCGATGCTCTTCGGCCGCCGGCACTGGTCCGGCATCGCCACCCTGGCCAGCGCGGACGTCGGCGCCCGGCCGTACCTGCTGGCGCACAAGGACCAGATCGTCGACATCGCGTGCGACTCGGTGGCCGACGGCAGCCGGATCGACAGCCCGGAACTGATGGCGCTCTACGGCCTCAGCATCCCTGAGCAGCGGGTCGGCGCCTGAGCGGGATCCACCAGCATTGCGCCACGCGGCGGTTCGCGTGGCACGGTTCGTGTTCGGCGACACCCGGGGTGCCACGATGTCGGGATGGCGTATGACGAGGACCTCGCGAACCGGGTACGGGAGCTGCTCGCGCCGGAGCCCGGATTCGCCGAGAAGCGCATGTTCGGCGGCCTGGCGATGATGATGAACGGCAACATGGCGGTGGTCGTCCGCGGCGCAGGCGGACTGATGGTCCGCCTGAACCCGGCGGAGTTCGAGCAGGCGGAGGCCGAACCCGGCGCGCAGGCGACGGTGATGCGTGGGCGGCCGATGCGTGGCTGGATCACGGTGGATCCCTCGGCCTGCGCCCGGGACGCCGACCTGGCCCGGTGGGTCGCTCGCGGCGTCGGCTACGCCGGGACCCTGCCGGCAAAGTAGGGCGGCGGATCCGGACCGAACCGGCGGACCCGGCTCCCGGTCGGGCCAAGCGGGACCCAGTGGCAGTCTGAACCGATCCGGGTCGAGCGCACGTCGCGGCAGTCCCGCGGGACCGTTGCGTCCGGCCCTGCGGCGCTAGGCTCACCCGGTGACCCGCCCTCCGGCCGACCTCGTTCCCGCCGAGGTGCCGGCACGTCCGCTGACGCACAACCCGCTCAACGGGGTCACCGGCGGAATCTGGCGGACCCGCCGCGCTGGGCGGCGAGCGGTGCTCAAGCTGATCGCACCACCGGGAGCCGGCGTCGGCCCGGCCCACTGGGCGGCGAGTGCCGACCCCGGGCACTGGAACTACTGGCGGCGCGAGGTGGAGGCGTACCGCAGCGGACTGGCCATGACCTGCTACGCGGACGTCGGTCTCGTCGCCCCGGACCCGCTGGCGATCGACGACCGTCCGGACGGGACGGTCGCGCTCTGGCTGACCGAGGTGGTGGGCCGCCCAGGCACCGCCTGCACCGTCCGGGACCTCGCGGACCTGGCCCATCGGCTCGGCGCCGCCCAGGCCACCTGGCTCGCCGGCCCCGGCTCCGCACCGGCCACCCGCCGAGCCCTGGACGTGTCCCGGTACGACTGGCTGGCCCGGGACTGGTTGCGCGACTACACGCTGAGCCGGCCGGTGACCGACCGGGTGCCCTGGGACCATCCGGTCGCCGTCGCGGCCTGGCCGACGTCGCTGCGGGACGACCTCCGCCGGCTCTGGGAGCAGCGGCAGGCCGTGTTGGCGGCCACCGACCGGCTGCCCCGTACCCTCTGCCACCACGACGTCTGGCCGACGAACCTGGTGTTCACCGACGGCGGCCCGGTGCTGCTGGACTGGTCTTTCGTCGGCCCCGGGCCCATCGGTGAGGACGCGGCCAACCTGGTGCTGGACACCTTCTTCGACGGTCTGGTGGACGTGGCGCTGCTGGCCGACGTGGCGGACGCGGTGCTCGACGGCTACATCGACGGGCTGCGCGGCGCGGTCGACCCGGGGCTGGTGGCCCGGGCGGTACGGCGCACCGGGGCGGCTAAGTACTGCTGGCTCGCGCCCGTGATGCTCCATCGGGCGGGCGGTGCCACCGGCCAGACCTACGACCGACGCGACGAGGCCGCCATGTTCGCCGGCCGTCGCCCGGTCCTGGAACTCCTCGCCCGGTGGGCGGCCACCTCGGTCGACTGACCCGGTCGGTCAGGCCAGGTCGAACAGCGCGGCGGCGTTGCCCCAGCAGACCGCGCGCAGCCAGTCGTCTCCCAGGTCGAGCCGGGCCAGCCCGGCGAGCTGTTCGGCGTACGGATAGGGGATGTTCGGGAAGTCGCTGCCGAGCAGCACCTTGCCGGCCAGGCCCAGCTCGCGCAGCCGGGGCAGCTCCGCCGCGGGAAACGGCTCGAGCCGCTCGAAGAACGAGGTGAACGCCATCGTGGTGTCCAGCCCGACCCGCTCGTACTTCGCGGCCAGGTCGAGGAACGCGGCGTAGTCCGGCGCGCCCAGGTGCGCCACGACGGCGGTCAGGCCGGAGTGCCGGGCGAGCAGCGCCGCGAACGGTGCCGGACCGGTGTGAGCCGTCCCCACCGGGGCGTGCCCGGCGTGCACCACCACCGGCACGCCGGCGTCGGCCAGCAGCCCCCACACCGCGTCCAGCGCCGGGTCGGTCGGCAGGAAGCCCCCCACCTGCAGGTGCACCTTGAACACCCGCGCCCCGGCGGCCAGCGCCTCGTCGACGTAGCGGACGGCCGCCGGCTCCGGGAAGAAGGTGGCCGACGGGAGGCAGCCGGGGGTGGCCGCCGCGAAGTCCAGCGTCCACCGGTTGAGCGACTCGGCCATCCCGGGCCGGTGCGGGTACGCCAGCGCGGTGAACGCGCGCACGCCCAGCCGGCGCAGGTGCGCCACCCGCGCCTCGTCGTCCCACCGGTAGCGGATCGGCCACTCGGTGCCGACCAGCGGGCCGGCCGCGTCGAAGTACGCCCAGACCTTGCGCAGCAGCCGGGGCGGCAGGAAGTGGGTGTGCACGTCGGCGAGGCCCGGCAGCCCCAGCTCCCGCCAGAATCCGGGCACCGCGTCGTCCTCGGCCGGTGCCTGACGCAGGTCGCTCATACCTCGATGTTGAACCGTTGCAGCACCGACGGTGCGACCAGCCCCACCGCGGCGAGTACCGCGAGGACGGTCAGCGCGGCCCGCAGCACGATCGTCTCGGCCTTGCTGCCGGTCCGCAGCGCGATGCTGTTGGGCAGGCCGACCATGGTCCACATCCGGCGCTTGATCGGGATGGGCCAGAGGATCGGCACCCCGGCCCGGGTGATCATGTCGCCCAGGATGTGTACGAAGCAGCCCACGCCGACGGCCGTGCCGATCAGCGGATAGCCCCGGTCGCCGGGGAGGTTGGCGAAGGTGTACCAGGCGGCGGCGGCCGAGGCGAGGGTGACGATCACCCAGCCGGCCCGCTCGGCCCACTCGTCGAAGAGCCCCCGCAACGCCAGCCCGATCATGAAGAACAGGATGCCGACCACCGCCCACTTGCCGAAGTGGGCGCAGAGCGCGGTGGTGCCCCAGCCCACCAGGAGGGTGAACGGGATGGTGTGGGTCAGCGTCCGGTGCCCGTTGTTGCGGCGCGGATCCTTGCTCAGCTTGGTGGCGTAGTAGACCCCGAGCGAGATCTTCTCCATCACCTCGGCGATGAAGAGGCTGAACACGCCGAAGGTGCGGGCCACCGTGGCGCCGCCCTGGTTGCGGGTCACCTTGCCGGAGAGGTCGAGGTCGGGGAAGAGCGCCCCGCCCGCGCAGACCGCGGTGCCCACCGCCAGCGCCAGCGGCGTCTGGTGATAGTCGGCGAACTCGTTCAACGCCCAGGAGCCGGTCAGCCACACCGCCGCGCCGGACAGCGCATGGGACGGTCCCATCATCTCGACTCGCCCTCCCCAGAGATCTTGATCGACAAAACTACGTCACTGTAGTTAGCCGTCGCGTCCAGGGGCATCACCCGGATGGTCCACTGGGGAGGGGCGTGCGCGGCGCGGGGCTCAGCTCGCGGCCCCGGTGAGCAGATTTCCGTCCGGAACGGCAATGGCGGAACGGTCCCCGGCCAGCAGCGCGGCGGCCCGGCGGGCCTGGAAACCGCCGTGTTCACGGCGGGCGGTGGCGTAGCTGCCGGCGGTGCGGGCCGCGACGGTGGTCCAGCCGTACCGCCGGGCGACCATGGTGCGGGCGCGGCGGGCCACCCGGCGGGCGAAGACCTCGTCGCCGAGGAGCCGGTCGACCGCGTCGGCCAGCGCGTCGGGGTCGCTGTGCGGGAAGGTGACGCCGGTGACACCGGGCTCGACGATCTCGGCCAGCCCGCCGGTGCTCGCCACCGCGAGCGGGGCACCGGCCGCGGCGGCCTCCAGCGCGATCATGCCGAACGGCTCGTAGAGGCTGGGGACGACGGTGGCGTCGGTGGCGGCGAGCACCGCCGGGAGCTGGGTGGCGTCCAGGAAACCGGCGAACCGCAGCGTCTCCCCGAGGTGCAGCCGCCCCGCCTGGTCCACCAGCTCCTCCCGGTACGGGCCGTCCCCGGCGATCACCACGCGCAGCCCCGGGTGCCGGTCCCGCAGGTACGGCACGGCGTGCACCAGGTGCTGCACGCCCTTCTCGTAGACCAGCCGGCCCGCGTACCCGACCAGCGGGCCGTTGCCGGCGAAGCGGGACCGGGCGGCGGCGATCGCGCGGGGGCGGGCGTGCCAGGCCCGGTCGTCCACCCCGTTGGGCACCACGTCGATCCGCCCGGCCGGTACGTCGAACAGCCGCGCCACCTGGTCCCGCATGTAGCCCGAGCAGGCGATCACCCGGGCCGAGGCGTTGCTCAGCCAGTGCTCGACGCCGTGGATGGTGCGGTTCATCTCCTCGGGCAGCCAGCCCTGGTGCCGCCCCGCCTCGGTCGCGTGGATCGTGGTCACCAGGGGTAGCTCGAGGTGCTCGGCCAGGGTGACGGCGGTGTGCGCGACCAGCCAGTCGTGGGCGTGGATGACGTCGTAGCCGCCGGACCCGGCGGCCCGCAGGGCCACCCGGGTGAGAGCGTGGTTGAACGCCATGGTCCAGGCGAGCAGGGAGTCGGTGGCGAGCGGGAAGCGGACCGGGTCCTCGGCGGCCCGCAGGATCCGGACGCCGTCCGCGTACTCCTCCAGGGGCGCGCCCTCGGCGTGGCGGGTGACGACGGTGACCTCGTGGCCGGCGGCGGCCAGCGCGACGGAGAGGGCGTGCACGTGGCGGCCGAGTCCACCGACGAGCACGGGCGGGTACTCCCAGGAGAGCATCAGCACCCGCTGGTGCCGGGCGGGCTGGATGTCGATCACTCCGGCGTCAGCTGACATGCGGCCCCCTTTGAGTTGTCCGTCCCGCACCGCGCGACGCGCCGCGCCGGGCACGTCGAGGGGTCGCCGCCCATCCTGCCGACTGGTCGATAACCAGCGAAGACACGCTGGTTGCCGGTGTGTAACGGGTTACCGGCGGGCGCGCCGCACGCGCAGCAGCTCGGCCACCGACCACGCCTGGAAGGGGCAGCCGGTGGCGGCGTGCGGCGGGAGGCCGTCGGCCGTCTCGCTCACCGAGCCCAGGCCGAACTCCGTCAGGTGCCCCTCCAGGCCCACCAGCAGGTCGTCGGCCGGCAGCCCGGCCCGCCGGTACGCGTCGACGAACGGCCCGGTCAGCCACGGCCACACCGTGCCCTGGTGGTAGCCGGAGTCCCGCTCGGCCGGCCCGCCCCGGTGCCGGCCGACGAAGCCGGGCGAGTCGGGGGAGAGGCTGCGCGGCCCGAGCGGGGTGAACAGGCCCTCGGTGATGCGGCGCAGCGTCGCCTCGTCCGGCTCCAGCGGGGCGTACGGCAGGGACCAGGCGAGCAGCTGGTTGGGGCGGAGCAGGTCGTCGTCGTGGTGCGGCGCCCCGCCGAGCGGGTACGCCGGCGCCGGCGCGTCCACCACGTCGTGTAGCCAGCCCGCCGGCGCCGGGAACCGCTCCCGGAACGCGGCGGTCGCCCTCGTGTGCAGCCCCCACAGCGCGCTGGCGTCCCGGCCGACCAGCCCGGTCAGCTCGGCCAGCCCGGCCAGCCCGTTGACCCAGAGCGCGTTCACCTCCACCGGCTTGCCGGTACGCGGCGTCACCGGCACCCCGTACACCCGGGCGTCCATCCAGGTCAGCGCGACGTCGGGTGGGCCGCCCTGGGTGAGCAGCCCGTCGGCCGGGTCGACGCCGATGCCGTACCGGGTGCCGGCGAGGTGCGCCTCCACCACGGCGTGCAGCGCCGGCAGCAGCTCGGCACCGAGGTCGATGTCCCCGGTGGCCGTGACGTGCCGGCTGACCGCGTGCAGGAACCAGAGCGTGGCGTCGACCGTGTTGTACTCCACCCGCCCGGTGTCGGCGGTGTTCGCCAGCATCCCCCCGGACAGCGTCGCCGCGTACGCCCGCAGCAGCTCCCGCCCCTCGTCGGCCCGGTTGGTGCCGAGGAACAGCCCCTCGTACGAGATCATGGTGTCCCGCGACCAGGCGCCGAACCACGGGTAGCCGGCCACCACGTCCGGCCCGGTGTCGGTGTGCACCACGAACGCGTCGGCCGCCAGGGCGAGGGTCGCCTCCACCGCGTCGTCCGGCTTGGCGGCGGCCACCACCGACCGGTGCCGCCGCCGGGCCGCCTCGATCAGCGCGGTCGCCGGCGGCGGCTCCTCGGTCAGGTCGTCCGCCCAGGCCAGCACCGACAGCGTGGCGCCCGGCTCGTCCAGCGCGCCGGAGAAGCGGCCCGCGTACCAGAGATCCTCGTCGGGGTTGAGGCCGCGCGCCGCCTCCTCCCGGTGGTGCACGCCCTGCCACCACTGCCCCTCGGGCGTCCAGTCCGGCCCGGCCAGCCGGAACGCGCCCTCGACCACCGCCCCGCCGGCCACCGGGTCCAGCCGCGGGGTCGGCCCGTCCGCCCGCCGCTCGCCGTGCGCGTCCCGCCAGGTGCAGGCCGCCGCCAGGTCCAACCGGACCGGGCCGCCGGCGACCAGCCGGTGAACCACCGCCACGCAGGACCGGCCGTACGCCATGGCGATCTCCCGCTCGATCACCACGTCACCGATCCGCCACCGCCAGCGCGGCACCCCGTCGGTCAGGTCGAAGCGCTCCAGCAGCTCGAAGCCGCGCGGGTCGACCACCCCGGAGGACCACTCGTGCGCGCCGAGCCGGGCCCGCGCCCCGGAGGGGAGGGTCACCGCCGGGTCCAGGCTGACCAGTCCCATCCGGCGGGACGCCGGCCGGTCCCCGGCCACCACGAGCAGCCCGTGGTAGCGGCGGGTGCGCAGCCCGCTGACCGTGCCCATGGCGTAGCCGCCCCGGCCGTCGGTCACCAGCCACTCCCTGCTGGCGCCGGCGGACAGGTCCCCGCAGACCTGCGGTCCGAAACGAATGTCGATCAACTTTCCTCCACCCCCGGCGAGGTGCGCCGCCTCACGGCGACAATGGCCGCTGTGGTGGAGTACCCCGGCGGCGTCGAAGATGTGCAGGTGATCACCGAGCGCCCGATTTCCGCGACCCCCGACCCCGAGCGGCACCGGCTCGCCCAGGCCGACGCCGGGGAGCAGGACTGGCGCGCATGGGGTCCCTATCTGTCCGAGCGGGCGTGGGGGACGGTACGGGAGGACTACAGCGAACACGGCACGGCGTGGGACTACTTCCCCCACGATCACGCGCGGTCCCGAGCCTACCGGTGGAACGAGGACGGGATGGCCGGCGTCTGCGACGACCGGCAGACCTTCTGCTTCGCCCTGGCGCTCTGGAACGGGCGGGATCCGATCCTCAAGGAGCGGATGTTCGGCCTCGGCGGCGACGGCGGCAACCACGGGGAGGACGTCAAGGAGTACTGGTGGTACGAGGACTCCACCCCCACCCACTCCTGGATGCGCTGGCGCTACCACTACCCGCAGGCCGCCTTCCCGTACGACGAGCTGGTCGCGGTGAACGCGCTGCGTGGCCGGGACGACACCGAGTACGAGCTGGTCGACACCGGGATCTTCGACGACGACCGGTACTGGGCGGTGACCGTCGACTACGCCAAGGCGTCCCCGACCGACCTGTGCATCCTGGTCACCGTCGCCAACCGGGGGGACCGGGACGATACCCTGCACGTGCTGCCCACCCTCTGGTTCCGCAACACCTGGGCCTGGGGGCTGCCCGGCGGGGACCGGGTGCCGAGGCTGGTCGGCGAGGGGTCCCGGCTGGTCGGCGAGCACTGGGTGCTCGGCCAGGTCCTGCTGGAGGGCGACGGAGAGCCCAGCCCGCTGCTCTGCGACAACGACACCAACGCCGAGCGGCTCTGGGGGCTGCCCGGGCGCTCGCCGTACCCGAAGGACGGCATCAACGACCACGTGGTGGCCGGCGCGGACACGGTCAACCCGGACCGGGAGGGGACCAAGGGCGCGTTGCACTACGTGCTGGACGTGCCGGCCGGCGGGCAGCGGCAGATCCGGCTCCGGCTGACCCGCACCGCCCCGCCCCCGGCGAGCGGCCCGCCACCCCCGGCCGACCTGGGCGACGACTTCGACGCGGTGATCTGGGCCCGGCGCGCCGAGGCCAACCGCTTCTTCGCCGGAGTCATCCCCGCCGAGGCGACCGCCGACGAGACCCTCATCGCCCGCCAGGCGATCGCCGGGCTGATGTGGGGCAAGCAGTTCTACCACTTCGACGTCAAGCGGTGGCTGGAGGGCGACCCGGGCTCGACGCCGCCGCCCGCCGGTCGGCGGCACGGGCGCAACAGCGCCTGGTGGCACATGAACAGCTTCGACGTGATCTCCATGCCCGACCCCTGGGAGTACCCCTGGTACGCCGCCTGGGACCTGGCCTTCCACTGCGTCACCCTGGCCCGGGTCGACCCCGGCTTCGCCAAGGACCAGCTGCTGCTCCTGCTCCGCGAGTGGTACCTGCACCCCAACGGGCAGATCCCGGCGTACGAGTGGGCGTTCGGGGACGTCAACCCGCCGGTGCACGCCTGGGCGGCGCTGAAGGTCTTCGAGATCGACGGCTGCCGCGACCACGAGTTCCTCGCCCGGGTGATGCACAAGCTGCTGCTCAACTTCACCTGGTGGGTCAACCGCAAGGACACCGGCGGCAACAACGTCTTCGAGGGCGGCTTCCTCGGGCTGGACAACGTCGGCCCGTTCGACCGGTCGGCCGCCCTGCCGGTGGCCGGGGTGCTGGAGCAGTCCGACGGCACCGGCTGGATGGCCATGTACGCGCTGAACCTGCTCGACATGGCCATCGTGCTGGCCGAGCACGACCGGGCGTACGTGGACACCGCCACCAAGTTCTTCGAGCACTTCGCGTACATCGCCGCCGCCGCGTACGACCAGGGGCTCTGGGACGACGAGGACGCGTTCTTCTACGACGTGCTGCGGCTGGCCGACGGCAGCCAGGTGCCGCTGAAGGTCCGTTCGGTGGTGGGCCTGCTGCCGCTGGCGGCGGTCACCCGCCTCACCGGGCGTACCCTGCGCCACCTGCCCGAGCTGGGTGCCCGGCTGCGCTGGTTCCTCACCAACCGCCCCGAGTTCGCCGACGTGATCGGCGCCCGCCGGCTCGGCCCCGACGGGCGGCAGCAGCGGCTGCTGTCCATGGTGGGCCCGGAGCAGATGGTCCGGCTGCTCGCCCGGATGCTGGACACCGACGAGTTCCTCTCCGAGTACGGCCTGCGCACGCTCTCGCGCGCCCACCTGGACAAGCCGTTCACGGTGACCCTCGGCGGCCAGGAGTTCAGCGTGGGCTACGAGCCGGCCGAGTCGACCAGTGGCCTGTTCGGCGGCAACTCCAACTGGCGCGGCCCGATCTGGATGCCGACCAACTTCCTGCTGATCAGCGCGCTTCGCGACTACGCCGCCTTCTTCGGCGACGACCTCCAGGTGGAGTACCCGACCCGGTCCGGGGTGAAGCGGAGCCTGGACGAGATCGCCGACGACCTCTCCGCCCGGTTGATCGCCCTGTTCACCCGGGACGGCTGGGGTCGGCGGCCGATCTACGGCGCCTGCCAGCTGTTCCAGACCCACCCCGACTGGCGGGACCTGATCGCCTTCCCGGAGTACTTCCACGGCGACAACGGCGCCGGGCTGGGGGCGTGGCACCAGACCGGCTGGACGGCGCTGATCGCCGACCTCATCCTCACCCTGCGCCGCTGACCGGCGGGAAACCCGGCGGCCGCGGCGGGGCGGAGGCAGTACCGTGTCCCGGTCCACCAACGGGAGGAGTACGCGATGGCAGAGCTCCGGGAGGCGAAGGTGCTCGTCTTCGACGCCGACGACACGCTCTGGGAGAACAACGTCCTCTTCGAGCGGGTGATCGACGACTTCCTCGCCTGGCTGGACCATCCGACCCTGGACCGGGCGGAGATCCGGGCCGTGCTGGACGACATCGAGCGGGCCAACGCGGTCGCCCACGGCTACGGCAGCAAGGTCTTCCTGCGCAGCCTCGGCGAGTGCCTGGAGAAGCTGCGCGAGCGCCCGGCCACCGTGCGGGAACGTGCCGAGCTCGAGGAGCTGGCCGCGGCGCTGGTCGGCCACCAGGTGGAGCTGATGCCGGGCGTCGCGGAGACCCTCGACGATCTGGCCACCCGGCACGAGCTGCTGCTGCTCACCAAGGGCGACCAGGAGGAACAGCAGCGCAAGCTGGACGCCTGCGGGCTGCTGCACCACTTCCGCGCCGCGCACATCGTGCGGGAGAAGGACGTGGCGACCTACCGCTGGCTGGCCCGCGAGCACGCCTTCGACCCGGCCGCCGCCTGGATGGTCGGCAACTCCCCGCGCTCGGACATCCTGCCCGCCCGGGCCGCCGGCATGAACGCGGTGTTCATCCCGAACGAGAACACCTGGGTGCTGGAGCACGACGAGCTCGACCCGTCCGACGTCGGGGTGATCCGGCTGGCGGCCTTCCCGGACCTGGTCCAGCACTTCTGACCGCGGCGGTAGGGTCCGGTTTGTGCCGCTGACCTTCCCCTCGCACCTCGCCCCGGTGCTGCCGTTGAAGCTGTGGCGGCCGCACTGGTTCGACGGGGTCGCGCTGGCCACCGGCGCGGTCGCGCCCGACGTGGGCTACCTGTTCACCGGCACCCGCTTCGACCTCGGCCTGCGCACCCACACCCTCGGGGGCCTGCTCTGGTGGTGCCTGCCGGTGGCGCTCGCGTACGCCTGGATCGTTCGTCGGGTGATCGCCGGCATCGCGGTGCACCTGCCCGGCGAGCGCCTCTTCGGCTGGCGGGACCACGCTGCGCTGGGCGGCGTGCGGCACCCCTGGCAGGTCACCGTCTGCTCGGCGCTCATCGGCGCGTTCAGCCACGTGGCGTGGGACCGGGTCACCCACACCGAGCGCTGGCCGCGCCTGCTGGGCATCGCCGACTTCCACGCCGCGACCGGCCTGTACTGGTGGCAGTTCGCGGACGTGCTCGGCACCCTGGGCGGGGCCGCCGTGGTGGTCGCCCTGGCGGTGTGGGGCGCGCGCCGTCGGGAGATCTTTGACGGCGTACGACCGCCCGCGCCGCCGGCCCGCCCGGCCGTCTTCTGGGCGGTGGCGCTGTCGGTCACCGCGCTGGGGAGTCTGGTGCTGTCGGGCCTGCCCGCCGCCGTCGTGCCGGCGCCGGCCGGGGTGCGTCTGCTGCACCTGTCGGCGCTCGCGCTGATCGCCGGGGCGGCGGCGGCCGGCGGGCTGACCCCGGCCCGACGGGACGCCGGACGGACTGATCGCCTCGAGGACAAACAGCGTCAGTCCGGCTGACCCTGTTACGCCGACATGCCGCATTTCAACGTTGGTATCAATCACACTCTCGCGGCCGCGGAAAATCTTGTTCGGCCTGCGCGGGGATGCCTAACCTGAGCCCGCGTTCACGGCTCTTCGGGGTGAGTCGGGGACGCGCCGAAGTCCGGTAGTTGGGCACCGTGGAGCTGAGTGCATGCGGGCCGGCTCGCCGTGTTGAGCCCGGCGTGGGCGGCGTGCCACGCCCGCCGCGCTCGCGACGGCGAATTCCGCTACCACACCGGACGGCTGGGGGTCAGGACCGGGGAGTTGCGGACCCGGTCCTGACCCGTCCGGCACCCCCGCCACCACACCGGCAGGATCACCTCGGGCGGGGCGGTGCGAACCCCGGGTGACGTGCGAGGATCCTCCGCGTGAAGCCGACGAGGGCCGCCCAGCTGACCACCCTCCCGCCCGACGCGCGGCAGGTCGTCATCGTCAGCGGGGACGGCTACCGCACCACCCACGCCACCCTGGAGACCTACGCGCGGTCCGGCGACGGGTGGCACCCGGCCCTTCCGCCGCTGCCGGCCCGGATCGGCGGCGACGGGTTCAGCGACCAGCACGTCGAAGGCGTGCCCACCACCCCCACCGGCGTCTACGCCTTCGGCCCGACGATCTACGGCATCGCGGCCGACCCGGGCGTCCGTTACCCCTACCAGCGGGTCGCCGCCGACGACTGGTGGAACGCGAACCCCGACTCCCCGCACTACAACAGCTTCCAGCGGTCGGACACCCATCCCGGCGGACACAGCGAGGCGCTCTGGCGGGAGGAACCGGCGTACACGCACTTCGCGGTGATCACCTACAACATGCCGCCGACCGTCGCGGCCCCGGTGCCGAACGCCGGCAGCGGCATCTTCCTGCACGAGTTCAGCCGTGCCGGCGGCAACGCCACCGCCGGGTGCGTGGGCCTGTCCCACGCAGATCTGGTCGACGTGCTCACCTGGCTCGACCCCGCGGCGTCGCCGCACATCGTCCTTTCCCCGGCGGCGCACCTCGACCGCTACTGATCCGATCCCCGGGCGGCCGACCCGACCGTCCACCCCGGGGCCCTCCCCGCCCCGACCCGCCCCCGAAGAGATTCAGGACTGCGCCCGACATGGACACCATCCGCACCGGTCAGCCGCCCGCCGAGGAGGCGAGCAGCACCTGCTACCGGCATCCCCGGCGGGAGACGCTGCTGCGTTGCACCCGCTGCGACCGCAACATCTGCCCCGACTGCATGCGGGAGGCCCCGGTCGGGCACCGCTGCCCGGAGTGCGTCCGCGAGGACAACCGGAGCGTCCGCCAGGCGCGTACCGTCTTCGGCGGCCGGGTGGCCGGCCGGCCGCTGGTGACCTACCTGCTGATCGCGCTCGTCGTGCTGGTCTACCTGGTCGAGCTGGTCCATCCGGCGATCCTCGACCAGTTCGACAGCCTCGGTACCGGGCTGGTCGACGACGGCGGCCAGCGGTACGTCGACGACGGCGGCCCGCATCCGGGATACCAGCTGATCGGGATCGCCCACGGCGAGTGGTACCGCCTGCTCACCGCGGCCTTCCTGCACCTGCTGCCGACCGAGGGCGTCCTCGGCATCCTGCACATCGCCTTCAACCTCTACTGGCTCTGGCTGCTCGGCCGGGTCGTCGAGGAGCGGCTGGGCGGGGTGCGCTTCCTGGCGGTCTACCTGCTCGCCGCGCTCGGCGGGTCGGTCCTGGGCTTCCTCGTCGACCCGCACCAGGCCGCCGTGGGCGCCTCCGGCGCGGTGTACGGGCTGGCCGGCTGCTACTTCGTCCTCACCCGACGCCTGCACCACCATCCGATCGACGCCAACCGGCTGATCATCCCGTTCCTGATCTGGATGGTGCTCTCCGCGGGGTGGACGTCGTGGGAGGGGCACCTGGGCGGCCTGCTGGTCGGCGGGGCGGCGGCCGTCGGCATGGCGTACGCGCCGGCGAAGCGGCGGACCCTCGTGCAGGCGGCGGTGGCCGTCGCCCTGGCGGTGCTGCTCGTCGGGCTGGTGGTGCTGAAGTCGCTCGACCTCGCCGGCTGACCGGAGACATTCGGCTCTGGCGCGGGCGCACCCGGCGGGGTGACCCTGGGTCATGACACCTCGGCGCGTACCACTGCTCGCGAGCCTGGCCGTGCTGCTCGCGGCGGGCTGCACGGCGACCAACCACGACGGCGCGGCCCCGGCACCCACGACGGCGCCCGGCGCCACCACGTCCGCCGCCGCCACCCCGGCGGCCCCGCCCACCGCGCCGGCCACCACCGGCGCACCGCCGGCCGCCGGGGACGGGCGGGTGACGTACGGGTGGGCGGTGCCTGCCGTCCCGGCCCGCGTCGCGCACCGCGTGCTGGTGCCGGTCACCCCCGCACCGGGTGAGCCGCTGCCGGTGCTGGTGCAGATCCAGGTCGGGGACCACCCGGCGGAGGGGTTCAGCCGGATCAGCTTCGCGTTCCGCGGCCCCACTCCGTCCTACCAGGTCGGTTACGTCTCCCGGGTGGAGTCCGACGGCGGCGGCGAGCCGGTCGACCTGCCCGGCGACGCCTTCCTCGCGGTGCGCTTCGACCCGGCCCAGGGACACGACAGCAGCGGCCGGAGCACGGCGCAGGCGCCGCTCCGGGCCATCGGCTACCCGACCCTGCGCGGCTGGGCGCCCGCCGGGGACTTCGAGGGATACCTCAGCTTCGGCCTGGGGGTGCGCGGCGGCGGGGCGCGGCTGCCGGTGCGGCTGAGCGAGTCGACCCGCCCGGACGGCACCCACGTCGTCTCGGTCGACGTGCGGCGGAGCTGACGGGGGAGCGGGCAGCTGGCGCCGCCGGCGGCCGCGCGGACCGACCGCGCCGGCCCGACGGCCGACGCGGTCGAATGACGCGTGTCTCAGGCGACCTCGCCGCGGACGATCGCCACGGCCACCCGGCAGAACTCCTCCATGTCGGGGTTGAAGCCGGCGGCGATGTCCGGGTGCAGGCCGGCGCGGGTCTCGTCGAGCAGCCGACGGCAGACCTCCTCGACCGGCTCACCCGCGTAGCTGGCGCGGACCCGGTCGGTGGCCGCCTGCAGGGCCGAGGTCAGCTGATCCTCCAGCGGGCCGCGCAGCTTCTGCTGCACCGGATCGAGCCCGCTCGGATCGAGCGTGACATGTGGCTCTGACATCGGCGCTCCCTTCGTCGGCGTCCGCGGTACCCCACCGCGGCCGTCGGTCAAACCACGTGTGGTACTGCGGCCACCCGGACCTGGTACGAGAAGTCCTCGGCCGGCTCCTCGACGTACGACAGCCGGCGGATCTGCCGGTCGTCCTCGTAGAGGGCGACGTCGACCAGCACCCCGAGGTGGGCCAGGCCGATGTTCGCCACCCGCTTCTTGTCCTGGAGCACCGCGCAGACCCCGCCCAGCAGCGTGCTGGCGTCGGAGGTGCGGTGCCCGGGCGGGCAGCGCAGGGTCAGGTCCACCTCGATCGGCCCGGCGAGCGGGGTCCAGCCGGTGCGCTGGGCCGCCGTGCAGGCGGCCTGGAGCAGGGCACGGACCCTCGTCGCCTGCCGGTGCCCGGCGGCGAAGATGGACAGGGCCTCGGTCTTGACCGGGGGCAGGCCGCTCACCTCGAACGTCAGGGCGAGAGCGCGGGTTTCCTGCACGCGGCACCTCCTCGTTGGGCTGATCCTGCCCAACCGGTGGGACCGCAGAAGGACGTTCGCGCGAGAACCAACCGATCGGGCGGGCTGGGGTCGGCCGGAGGCGTATCGACGTCGACGGCGACGCGCTGGCTGCGGAGCTAGTCGAACGCTAGTGCACCGGGCGCACGCTGGGTAGTCTCCCCGTCCACGGACTGAGACGACGCGCGTCGCGGCAGCTCACCGGTCACGCGGCGGGAACGCGCAGAACTCGTTCCCCTCGGGGTCGGCCAGCACCCACCACGGGCTCGCCTCGGTCGGTTCGGTCAGCAGGGTGGCGCCGGCGGCGACCAACGCGGTGCCGTCCCGGCCGGCCAGGTCGACGTCCCAGTGCACCCGGTTCTTCACCCGCTTGCGCTCCGGCGTCGGATCGAAGACCCAGCGGTCCCACGGAAATCCGTCGGCGCCCACCACCGCGGCGGCGTCCTCCGCCGTGGTCTCCACCCGACCGCCGACCACCCCGGCCCACCAGGTTGCCTGGGCCAGCGGGTCGGCGCTCTCCACCACCAGCTCGAACACCCCGGGCCGGGCGCCCGGGCGGGGCCGGAAGGCGCAGAACTGGTTGCCCTCCGGATCGGCCAGCACCCACCAGCTGATCTCCGCGTCCGGCTCCCGGACCAGCCGCGCGCCGGCGGCCAGCAGCCCGGTCGGCTCCGGCTCGGCCAGCCGCAGGTCCAGGTGCACGCGGGTCTTCCCGGCCCGCGGCTCGGGCACCGTGTTGACCCAGATCGACTCGGCCCTGGAGGCGGCCGCGCGGGGGTCGACCCGGGTGTCGCCGCCCCCGGTGTCGACCAACTCCCCGTTGAGGATGCCGGCCCAGAACTCCCCGAGCCGGTGGGCGTCGGCAGCGTCCATGCAGAGGTCCTTGAAGCGGGCGATCATCCGTCCAGTCTGCCGCCGGCCCCCGACAACCGCCGCGGCGCGTGATCTGTCCCACAGCAGCAACCGGTCGGGCCGCTCCGGTCACCGTCAGGTTTCGCAACGTCACAGGTCGGGCACTGTCAGGCGCACGAAACGCCCGGGGTCCGAGCGGGCCGGCCGCAACGGCGCCCCGACCGTCTCGCCGTGCGCCGGGGCACGGCTCACTTCCCCGGCTCTCGCCAGAGAAAGGGGGAGGGCGATGAGGACAGACCCCGACGAGGCTGCACACCGGCGGCGGACAGGGAAGCGTACGGCGGCGGCAGCCGCCGTACTGGCGTTGGTGGCGCCGTTGGCGGCCTGCGGCTCCGGCGGTGACGGTGGAACGCCGACGATCAACCTGTACTACCCGCCGGAGCAGAACCTGCAGAAGGTGGTCGACGACTGCAACGCCCAGGCCCAGGGACGTTACAAGATCGTCTACCGGGTGCTGCCGCGACAGGCCGACGACCAGCGCGTGCAGCTGGTGCGCCGGCTGGCCGCGCAGGACAGCGGGATGGACGTGCTGGGCCTCGACGTCACCTGGACCCAGGAGTTCGCCAGCGCGAAATGGATCCGGGAGTGGACCGGCCAGGACAAGGCCGAGGCGGAGCAGGGCACCCTCGCCGGCCCGCTGGACACCGCCCGCTACGAGGGCAAGCTGTACGCCGCGCCGAAGAACACCAACGTCCAGTTGCTCTGGTACCGCACCGACCTGGTGCCGCAGCCGCCGAAGACCTGGGACGAGATGATCTCCGCGGCGCAGCAGCTCGAGCAGCAGGGCAAGCCCTACCAGGTGCTCACCATGGGCGCCCAGTACGAGGGGCTGGTCGTCCTCTACAACACCCTGGCCGAGAGCGCCGGCGGCAAGATCCTCAGCGACGACGGCAAGCACGCCGTGATGGACGAGGGCACGGTGCGGGCGCTCGACCAGCTGAGGAAGCTCGCCACGTCCGGCGTCACGTCGCCGTCGTTCACCAACGCCACCGAGGACCCGGTGCGGCTGGAGTTCCAGTCCGGTGGCGGCGCCTTCGAGGTCAACTGGCCCTTCGTCTACCCGGCGATGCAGGAGGCGGCACCGGACATGGCGAAGAAGGTGAAGTGGGCGCGGCTGCCGGGGATCGACGCGAACACCCCGAGCAAGGTGACCATCGGCGGCGTCAACATGGCGGTCAGCACCTACTCGAAGCACCCGACGGAGTCCTTCGAGGCGGCGAAGTGCATCCGCAACGCCGAGCACCAGAAGTTCTCCGCCGTCAACGACGGCGTGCCGCCGACCATCGAGAAGGTCTACGACGACCCGGAGATGGACAAGGCGTACCCGATGAAGGAGACCATCCTGGAGGAGCTCAAGGAGCCGGCGGTCCGGCCGCTGACCCCGGCCTACCAGAGCATCTCCACGGTGATGTCGGCGATCCTGTCGCCGCCGTCGGGCATCCGGCCCGAGCAGACCGCGAACGAGCTGCGCGATGCCATCGCCGACGCCCTCGAGTCGAAGGGGGTCCTCCCGTGACCGAGCGAACCATCCGGCGCAGCGCCAGCCAACCGCAGGGCGACGCCGAGCCCAGGGAGGTGACGGCATGAGCCTGAACGCCACTCCGGCCGGCACGGACGTCGCCGCCGAGCGCACCGCCGGCCGGCACGCCACCGTGCCGGCGCAGCGGGCTCGCCGCCGGGCGAAGCCGCCGCTGAGCGAGAACAAGCGGGCCGAGCGCCGCCTCGGCTGGCTGCTCTGCGCCCCGGCCGCGCTGGTCATGCTGCTGGTGACGGCCTACCCGATCCTCTACTCGGTCTGGCTGTCACTCCAACGCTTCGACCTGCGCTTCCCCGACGAGCGCCAGTTCGTCGGGCTGGACAACTACGTGACCGTGCTGACCAACCAGTTCTGGTGGACCGCGTTCGGGGTGACCGCGCTGATCACCGTGGTCACCGTCGCGGTCGAGCTGGTGCTCGGCATGGCGCTGGCACTGATCATGCACCGGACGCTGGTCGGCCGGGGCATCGTCCGCACCGCGGCGCTGATCCCGTACGGCATCGTCACGGTCGTCGCCGCCTTCTCCTGGCGGTACGCCTGGACGCCCGGCACCGGCTACCTGGCCAACCTCTTCGACGGCAGCGCCCCGCTCACCGAGCGGGCCAGCTCGCTGGCGATCATCATGCTGGCGGAGATCTGGAAGACCACCCCGTTCATGGCGCTGCTGCTGATGGCCGGGCTGGCGCTGGTGCCGGAGGACCTGCTCAAGGCCGCCTCCACCGACGGCGCGACCGCCTGGCAGCGGTTCACCAAGGTCATGCTGCCGGTGATGAAGCCGGCGATCCTGGTCGCCCTGCTGTTCCGCACCCTGGACGCGTTCCGGGTCTTCGACAACATCTTCGTGCTGACCGCTGGCGGCAACGAGACCTCGTCGGTGTCGATGCTCGCCTACAACAACCTGATCCGGGGTCTGAACCTCGGCATCGGCTCCACGATGTCGGTGCTGATCTTCCTCACCGTGGCGATCATCGCCTTCGTCTTCGTGAAGCTGTTCGGCACCGCTGCCCCCGGCAGCGACGACGGGGAGAGGCGCTGAGATGGCCACCGAAACCACCACGCGGGCGAAGCTGCGCTGGGGCCTGCTGGACGTCATCGTCGTCGTCTTCGCGCTGATCCCGGTGCTCTGGATCGCCTCGCTCTCCTTCAAGACCCCGGCCACCCTCACCGACGGCAGGTTCTGGCCCCGGGAGTGGACGCTGGACAACTACCGGACGATCTTCGACACCGACCAGTTCGTCCGGGCCCTGGTCAACTCGATCGGCATCGCCCTGATCGCCACCCTGATCGCGGTGGTGCTGGGCGCGATGGCCGCGTACGCGATCTCCCGGCTGGACTTCCCCGGCAAGAAGCTGCTGGTCGGGGTCTCCCTGCTGATCGCGATGTTCCCGCAGGTGTCGCTGGTGTCGCCGCTGTTCGAGATCGAGCGGCAGCTCGGCCTCTTCGACACCTGGCCGGGGCTGATCCTGCCGTACATCACCTTCGCCCTGCCGCTGGCGATCTACACGCTGTCGGCGTTCTTCAAGCAGATCCCGTGGGACCTGGAGAAGGCGGCGAAGATGGACGGCGCCACCCAGGGCCAGGCGTTCCGGCGGGTGATCGCCCCGCTGGCCGCGCCGGGGCTGTTCACCACGGCCATCCTGGTCTTCATCTTCTGCTGGAACGACTTCCTCTTCGCCATCTCGCTGACCTCGACCGAGCGGTCCCGCACGGTGCCGGTGGCGCTGTCGTTCTTCACCGGCGAGTCGCAGTTCGAGGATCCCACGGGGGCGATCTGCGCCGCCGCCGTGGTGATCACCATTCCGATCGTCCTCTTCGTGCTCTTCTTCCAGCGCCGCATCGTCTCCGGCCTGACCTCCGGCGCAGTAAAGGGATAGGTGGTAGTCATGGCTGACATCGTGCTCGACAAGGTGAGCAAGCGGTTCCCGGACGGGACCACGGCGGTGCGGGACGTCGACCTGGAGATCGCCGACGGCGAGTTCGTCATCCTGGTCGGCCCGTCGGGCTGCGGGAAGTCCACCACCCTCAACATGATCGCCGGCCTGGAGGACATCAGCTCCGGCGAGCTGCGCATCGCGGGCGAGCGGGTCAACGACCGGGCACCCCGGGACCGGGACATCGCCATGGTGTTCCAGTCGTACGCGCTCTACCCCAACATGACCGTGCGGGAGAACATGGCGTTCCCGCTCCGGCTCGCCAAGCTGGACAAGGAGGCGATCAACACCAAGGTCGACGAGGCCGCCAAGGTCCTGGAGCTGACCCCGCTGCTGGACCGCAAGCCGGCCAACCTCTCCGGTGGCCAGCGCCAGCGGGTGGCGATGGGCCGGGCGATCGTCCGTCAGCCCAAGGCGTTCCTGATGGACGAGCCGCTGTCCAACCTCGACGCCAAGCTGCGGGTGCAGATGCGCACCGTGGTGTCCCGGCTGCAGAAGCAGCTCGGCACCACCACCGTCTACGTCACCCACGACCAGACCGAGGCGATGACCCTCGGCGACCGTGTGGTGATCATGCGGGGCGGCGCCGTGCAGCAGGTCGGCCCGCCGCAGGAGCTCTACGACCACCCGCGCAACCTCTTCGTCGCCGGGTTCATCGGCTCGCCGTCGATGAACTTCCTGCACGCCGCCGTCGAGGACGGCAAGCTGCGCACCGCACTCGGCGACGTGCCGATCGGGGAGCGGGTCCGGCGCCAGCTGGAGGGCGGGGACGCGCCGCGCGAGCTGATCCTCGGGATCCGCCCCGAGCACTTCGAGGACGCGGCGCTGATCGACGACGAGACCCGCCGCCGGGGCCTGGAGTTCGAGGCGCCCGTGGAGATCGTCGAGTCGATGGGCTCCGACAAGTACGTCTACTTCACCGTCGAGGGCGAGCGGGCCAGCGCCGCCGAGCTGGAGGAGCTGGCCGCCGACGCGGGCGCGGCGGACTTCACCGGCACCGGTTCGAGCCTGGTCACCCGGCTGTCGGCGGAGTCGCCGGTCCGCGAGGGCGAGAACCGGCGGGTCTGGTTCAACCTGGAGAAGATCCACCTGTTCGACCCGTCCACCGGGCGGAACCTCACCCTGCACGACGGCCGGGCGGCCGGCGCGCTGGCCGACTGACGGTAGGACGACAGGGGCCGGTGGCAGTGTGCCGCCGGCCCCGACGTGCCTGTTCGCGCCGCCGGCCTTGACCACTCGTACCGTCGCGGTGGTTGGATCGGGGCTACCCGGCAGTGTGGAGCTGCTGATGCCGGGCGGCAGGAGGTGGCGATGTCTGTTCGCTCCGGCGGCCCAGCCGCACCGTTGGACGCCGACGATCTCGTCGTGGCGTCGTTGCCGTTCGGCAGCTCACGCACGTTGCCGGCAGCCGCGTACACCTCCCGGGCGGTGCTGGCCTGGGAACGCCGACACCTCTTCGGCGGGGGTTGGGTCTGCGTCGGCCGGAGCGTGGAGCTGCGCGGGGCCAACCAACGGGCGGTCACCGTGGGCGACATCGGGGTGCTGCTGACCTGTGACGGCGCGACAATGCGGGCGCTGGCGAACGTCTGCCGGCATCGCGGCCACGAGCTGCTCGTTGCGGGCGCGACGGCGGACCGGTCGGCGATCGTGTGCCCCTATCACGGATGGGCCTACCGGCTGGACGGCGCCCTGGCGGCGGCGGCCGGGATGGGCGGCGTCGCCGGCTTCGATCCCGCGGACCACGGCCTGATCGAGCTACCGGTAGCGCACTGGCAGGGCTGGGTGTTCGTCAACGCGGCGGGCGGGGCTCCGCCGTTCGCCGACTACCTCGGTGCCCTCGACGAGCTGGTCGATCCGTACCAGCCCGAGCGCCTGCGCCTCGGCGACCGTCACGTGTACGACGTCGCGGCGAACTGGAAAGTGATCGTGGAGAACTACCACGAGTGTTACCACTGCCCCCGCATCCACCCGGAGCTCTGCCGGGTCTCGCCGCCGACGTCCGGCGACAACTGGGACCTGCCGGGTGCCTGGATCGGCGGCTCGATGGACCTGCGCGACCACGCCGAAACCATGTCGCTGGACGGTCGGTCGCGTGGACTGTTCATCGAGGGAGCTCCCCGCCGCACGGTCCGGTACGTCGGCCTCTTTCCCAACCTGTTGATCTCGGCACACCCCGACTACGTCATGACGCACCGGATCGAACCGCTCGCGCCCGACCGGACCCGGGTCGAGTGCAGCTGGTACGTGCCGCCGCACGTGACCGACGTGGCATACGCGGTGGAATTCTGGGACATCACGAACCGCGAGGACTGGGCGGCGTGCGAATCCGTCCAGCGTGGGCTCTCCTCGCCCCACTATCACGCGGGACCCTTGGCCCCGAACGAGGACGCGGTCCATCAGTGGATGAGCTTCCTCGCCCGGGCGTACCAGGATCCGGTGGCCACGGTCACCGCCGCCTGCCGGCCGCGCCACGGCGATCAAGCTGCCGGCCAGGGTCGCCCGGCCTAGCGTCGCCGCACGGACAGGTGGTCCAGCAGCTTGTCCAGCCGGATGGGCAGGTCCCGGATCCGTACCCCGGTCGCGTGGTGCACCGCGTTGGCGACGGCCGCGGCGCTGCCCACGATGCCGATCTCGCCGAGCCCCTTCACCCCGGCCGGGTTCAGCTCCGGGTCCTCCTCCGGCAGCCAGTACGCCTCGATCTGCGGCACGTCGGCGCAACCGCTGACGTGGTAGGTGGCGAGGTCGTGGTTGACCCAGTCGCCGTACCGCTCGTCGAGCAGGCCCTCCTCGTGCAGCGCCATCGACAGGCCCATGGTCATGCCGCCGATGAGCTGGCTGCGGGCGGTGGTCGGGTTCACCACCCGGCCGGCGGCGAACACCCCGAGCATCCGGTCCATCCGCACCTCGCCGGTGTCCGCGTCCACCCGCACCTGCATGAAGTGGGCGCCGTACGCGTACCGGGGGAGGGAGCGCTGGGCGCGGATTTCGTCGGCGGTGTCCACCTCCACGGTCAGCCCGTCGGGCGGCACCGTCCCGCCCGCGGAGTGCCGAAGCTGCTCACGCAGGGCCTGGCAGGCCCGGATCACCGCCCAGCTCCACGAGGCGGTGCCCATCGAACCGCCGGCCACCCCGGCCGGCGGCAGGTCGCTGTCGCCCACCCGGATCGCCACCCGGTCGGCGGGCACCGCGAGCGCGTCGGCCGCCACCTGCCACAGCGCGGTCCGGGCGCCGGTGCCGATGTCGGTGGCGTTGATCCGTACCTCGAAGGTGCCGTCCGGTGCGGCGGTGGCCGCCGCGGCGGCGGGCCGGGATCGGGCCGGGTAGCTCGACCCGGCCACCCCGGTGCCGACCAGCCACCGTCCCTCCCGGCGGGTCGCCGGCGTCGGGTCCCGGTCGGCCCAACCGAACCGCCGGGCCCCCTCCCGCAGGCAGGCGACCAGGTTGCGGCTGCTGAACGGGTGCCCGGTGTCCGGGTCGACGGTCAGGTCGTTGCGCACCCGCAGCTCCACCGGGTCGATGCCGCACGCCGTCGCCAACTCGTCCATCGCGGACTCCAGCGCGTACGCGCCCGGGCACTCGCCCGGCGCGCGCATCCAGAACGGGGTCGGCACGTCCAGCCGGGCCAGCCGGTGGGTGGTGCGCCGGTGCTGCCCGGCGTACATGCTGCGGGTGTAGACGGCGGTCTGCTCGGCGAACTCGTGCACGGTCGAGGTCTGGCTGATCGCGTCGTGGCAGACCGCGGCGATCCGCCCGTCGGCGTCGGCGCCGAGCCGGACCCGTTGGATGGTCGGGGTGCGGTAGCCGATCGGGCCGAAGAGCTGCTGTCGGGTCAGGGCCAGCCGGACCGGCCGGCCCACGTGCCGGGCGGCGAGCGCGGCGAGCACCACCGGCGCCTTCGGTGCGCCCTTGCTGCCGAAGCCGCCACCGACGTGCTCGGCGACCACCCGGACCGCCTCGTCGGGCAGCCCGAACAGCTGCGCCAGGGTGGCCTTCACGGGCGTCGAACCCTGGGTGGAGTCGTGCACCAGGAGCCGCCCGTCAGCCCAGCGGGCGGTGGTAGCGTGCGGCTCCATCGGGTTGTTGTGGTAAGCCGGCGTGCGGTAGGTGGCGTCCACCCGGATCTCGGCGGCCGCGTACCCGGCGTCGAAGTCGCCGTCGGCGGTGTCCGTGGGATAGCTCGGGTTCACCTTGTCCGGCCGGTACAGCCCCGGGTGGTGCTCGGAGAGCACGGTGCTGTGCGGCTCGGTGTCGTAGTCGATCAGGACCAGCCGGGCCGCCTCGCGGGCCGCCTCGATGGTCTCCGCCACCACGAGCGCGACGAACTCCCCCCGGTAGTGCACGGCCGGTTCCTGCAACAGGAACAGGGTCGGGTCCACTCCGGACACGAGCCGGGGCGCGTTGCCGTGGTGCAGCACGTCCAGCACCCCGGGCACGGCCAGCGCCGGGCCCACGTCGATCCGGCTGATCCGCCCGCGCGCCGCCGTCGCCGGCACCACCCAGCCGTACGTCACGTCGTGCACCGGGTACTCGACCGCGTACCGGGCCGCCCCGGTGACCTTGTCCCGGCCCTCCAGCCGCGGATGTGCCCGGCCCACCGCGCCGGCGGGCGGCGCGCTCACCGGGGCACCGTCCCGGCCAGTGCGGTCAACGCGCGGACGGTGAGGTTGCGGATCAGCGGCACCTTGAACCCGTTGTGCGGCAACGGGCGGGCCGAGGCGAGTTCGGCGTCCGCGGCCCGGGCGGCCAGCTCGGCGGTGAACGGGCGGCCGCGCAGCGCCTCCTCCGCCCGGTACGCCCGCCACGGCCGGTGCGCGACCGCGCCGTACGCCAGCCGGACGTCGCGAACGGTGTCCCCGTCCAGGTCGAGCGCGGCGGCCACCGAGCCGACCGCGAACGCGAACGTGGCCCGGTCGCGCACCTTCAGGTAGGCGCAGCGTCTCGCGAACGGTAGCGGCGGAATCCGTACCGCGGTGATCAGCGCGCCGCGGGGGAGCGTGGTCTCCCGCTCGGGGTGCTCCCCGGGCGTCCGGTGCAGCTCGGTCAGGGGGATCTCCCGCGCCCCGCCCGGTTCGTGCACCTCCACCAAGGCGTCGAGGGCGGCCAGGGCGACCGCCAGGTCCGACGGGTGGGTGGCCACGCAGAACTCGGACCAGCCGAGGATGGCCAGGTCGCGGTTCTGCCCGTGCCGGGCCGCGCAACCGGTACCGGGCTCCCGCTTGTTGCACGCCTTCCCGGTGTCCTGGAAGTAGGCGCAGCGGGTGTGTTGCAGCAGGTTCCCCGCGGTGGTGGCCATGTTGCGCAGCTGTCCCGAGGCGCCGGCGAGCAGCGCCCGGGAGAGCAGCGGGTGGTCGCGTCGCACCACGGGATGCGCGGCGAGGTCGCTGTTGCGCACGGTGGCCCCGATCCGCAGCCCGCCGTCCGGCAGGGCCGCCACCGTGTCCAGCGGCAGGCCGGTCACGTCCACCAGCAGGTCCGGCCGCTGCACGCCGAGCTTCATCAGGTCCACCAGGTTGGTCCCGCCGGCGAGGTACGCCGCCTCCGGCTCCACGTCGAGCAGCGCGACGGCCTCCGCGACGTCGGCCGGCCGGTGGTAGCGGAACGGCCTCACCGTGCCGCCGCCGCGTCCCGGATCGCGGCCACGATGTTCGGGTACGCGGCGCAGCGGCACAGGTTGCCACCCATCCGTTCCCGCACCTCCGCGTCGGTCAGCTCCACCGGCGCGGTCAGGTCCTCGGTCACCGCGCTGGGCCAGTCCCGGGCCACCTCGTCGAGCATCCCGCGCGCGGAACAGAGCTGGCCGGGTGTGCAGTAGCCGCACTGGAAGGCGTCGCGCGCGACGAAGGCCGCCTGAAGCGGGGAGAGGTCCGCCGGGCCGGCGAGTCCCTCCACGGTGACCACCGTCCGGCCGTCCAGGGTGACGGCCAGGACCAGGCAGCTCTTCACCCGCCGGCCGTCGAGCAGCACCGTGCACGAGCCGCACTGCCCGTGGTCGCAGCCCTTCTTGCTGCCGGTCAGGGCGAGCCGCTCGCGCAGGGCGTCCAGCAGGGTGGTCCGGTTGTCCAGCGTCAGCTCGTGGCCGACGCCGTTGACGGTGAGCGTGACGGTGGACGACCGCCCGTCTTCTGCCGGTTTCCCGCTCTCCCGCACCGGGTCAGACTACCGTTGTTCGGGCGATTTACCGACAAAACCCATGAGCGTCGGAAGGCGGGATCAGCGGCATGCGCGAGGTACTGGCCGCGGTACCCGGCTGGAGCCGGCGGGATGTCCCGTTCGGACTGGCGACCGTGGTGGCGAGCACCGCCGGCCCGGTGCCCGCACCCGGCCACCCCAAGGCGCTGGTCGAGCTGGACGGCGAGCCGCTCGTCCGGCGTGCGGTACGCCTGCTCCGCGCGGGCGGCTGCACCCCGGTGCACGTCGTGGTCGGCGCGGACGCCGACCTGCTGCCCGAGCTACCCGGGGCGGTGCTGTTGGTGAACCGGCGGTGGCGGGAGGGGCTGGGCGGGTCGCTCCGCTGCGGCCTGGCGTCGCTGCCCGGGCACGTCGGCGCCGCCGTGGTGGTGCTCGTCGACCAGCCGGCGCTGGAGCCGGTGGCGGTGCGCCGGGTGTGCGCCGCCCACGCGGCCGGCGCACCGGTGGCGGTCGCCAGCTACGCCGGCCAGATCGGGCATCCCGTGCTGCTGAGCCGTGTCATCTGGCCGCTGCTCACGCCGTACGCGACGGGGGACCGTGGCGCCCGCGACTTCCTGCGGGCCCGGGCCGACCTGGTGACCCGGGTCCCGTGCGACGACGCCGGTTCTCCCGCCGACCTCGACACCCCGGCCGACCTGGCTCGGCACCGGACGGCCAGGCGGACGCGACGGGACGTCGAGGCGGGACGGTGACGCGGTGCTGCCCGCGTCACCACGAGAGGCGCAGCGGCAGGTCGAGGTAGCGCGCGTAGCCGGCCAGGGCCGCCTCCACCCGGGACCGGAGCGCGGCGTCGAACGGGGTGAGCTGCCGCACGGTCACCGTGACGGCGGACTTCCCGAGCGTCCGCTTCCAGGTGCCCGCCACCCGGCCGCCCTGGACCACGGTGGACTGGAACATGCCGTTGTTGCCCGGGACGACCGCGTTGGCGTGCGCCGGGTCGAGCATCAGCGTGCGGTCCCGGAAGCCGAGCAGGTATTCGTCGAAGCCGGGCAGGGTGTGCACGTCGTCGACCGGCTCGCGGGGCGCGTCGAGCAGCGCGGCGTCGACCACCGCCGCGACCCCGTCGACCTCGACGGTGGCCAGGGCGTCGCCGGCCGCCGCGAGACCGCGCCGGGCGTCGGTGACGGTCAGGCCGGTCCAGCGGGCCAGGTCCTGGGCGGTGACCGGGCCGTGGCTGCGCACGTAGCGCCGCGCCAGGATGCCGAGCGCCTCGTCCCGGTCGGGGCGGCGCGGGTCGGGCACCCACTCGTCCAGCAGGGCGAACGTCTGCTCCTTGCCGACGTGCGGCGCGATGCAGGTGACGCCACGCTGGCTCGCGTACCAGAGCAGGTGGTAGCCCCGCTGCCCGCCGGTGTCGAAGCCGGCGCCGTTGAGCGTGGCCAGGCACTCCGCGCGGGTGAGCCGGCGACCCCCGGCCAGCGCGGCGCCGAGCACGTCGGCGGCCCGGTCCGCGTCGGCCTCGGTGAGGCCGAGCTGCGCCCGGCGGGCCGCGACGCCGGCCAGGGCGCGGACCCCGCTCACCGCCAGCATCCAGTGGGCGTCGCGGGACGGCACCAGGTGCACCGTGCCGCGCATCGGCCAGGTCCGCAGCGCCTCCCGCCGCTCCAGCGCCGCCCGCACGTCGGCCTGGGTGCGCCCGGGCAGGCGTACGCCGAGCGACCATTCGCCGCTCGCCACGTCCTGGGCCTGCATGGCGCCGAACCACTCCACCACCTCGCCCACGCCGGCCGGGCGGGCCACCGGGTGTGGGCGCAGCAGCAGGCTGGTCATCCGCAGCGCCAGCGCCTCCGCGCCGGTGAGCCGTACGGGCACGGCCGCCTCCCGTCGATCTGGACGGCCAGCATAGGCGCCCCGACCGACGTTTCCGGCCCGACCGGGCGGGTGGGCCGGCCGCCCACCCGCCCGGGATGCGGGGGGTCAGCGGTCGCGGCGGGCGCCCTCCGGCACGTCCGCGTCGACGACCTCCCGGCGGACCTGCGCGTGTGCCGGCCGTTCCTCGACCACCTCGTCCCGGGCCAACCGGACCCGCTCGACCGGCACCCGCTCCTCGGCGCGGACCACCTCCGGTGGACCGTTCGCCCGCGGCGGCGGCTGCTCCGGCACCCGGACCGCGCCCTGCCCGGGCAACTGGTAGTGCCGGTAGAGCAGGGTGAGTTGGTCGACGCCGAGGGGCTGGTCCGTGCCGCGTGCCACGGCGGGGGCGCCACGCACGGTCGACCCGTCGTACGGCAGCCGCACCCGGCCCGCCTGCAGCCGGGCGCCGTGCAGTGGGGCCATCGACTCGTCGCGCGCCGCGACGCCGGTCTGCACGCCGACCCAGGTCGGCTCCCCGGCGGCGTCGGCCCAGACCTGCGCCACGCTGCCGATCGTGGCGCCCGAGCGGTCCTGGACGTCCTGCCCGTACAGCGCACGGACCTGCTGTTCGGTCAGCCGCATCGTTCGTCCTTCCTCTCGAGGTCCACGAGAGGATCCCCGGGCGGGCGGACGGCATGCCGGGGGAGCCGGGCGAATAGGAGGAGCAGCGCCGCGCACCCCTGATCGCGCTACGCCAGCCGGTCGCTGGCGGAGCGCGATCCCCCGTTCAGGTTCCCGGTGCGGGGCGGCTGCTCTGCCGGCACCGGTGCGAACAGGATCCCCGGTGCCGGGATTCCGGGAGGCGGTTCCCCTGGGAACTTGCGCAAATCTTGAGCAGCGGCAAGTTATCGATCCCCGTGATGGTCCGCCCTCGGCCGGCGCCGTTTGTCGCCGCAAGTAACGGGTAGACGCCGGAGCTGACTTGACACCGAGGAGGAAACGTCTGATGGATGGCCAGGTCAAGGCCGCGGTGATCTACTACAGCGCGACCGGCATCACCTACCAGATGGCGCAGTCGGCGGTCGAGGCCGCCGGGGAGGCCGGAGCCGAGGTACGCCTGCGCAAGGTTCGTGAGCTGGCGCCGGACGAGGCGATCCGCTCCAACTCGGGCTGGCAGGCGCACCGCCTGGAGACGCAGGACGTGATGGAGGCCCAGCCGGACGATCTGGCCTGGGCCGACGTGGTGATCTTCGGCTCGCCCACCCGATACGGCATGATCGCCGCGCAACTTAAGCAGTTCATCGACACCACCGGGCCGCTCTGGGCCAACGGTGCGCTGGCCAACAAGGTCTACAGCGGCTTCACCTCGACGGCCACCTCGCACGGCGGCCAGGAGGCGACCCTGCTGTCCTTGTACACCGTCTTCTACCACTGGGGCGGCATCGTGGTGACCCCCGGCTACACCGACCCCAGCCAGTTCGTCGCCGGCAACCCGTACGGCGGCTCGCACACCAGCAACAACGGGGAGATCCCGCCGGACCACGTGGCCCTCGCCGCCACCGCGCTGACGGCGAAGCGGGCGGTGCAGATGGGCGCGGCGCTGAAGCGGGGACTGGCCGGCTGACCGGTACGTGGCGACCGGTGGCCGGACGGGGGCTCTCGGCCCGCCCGGGCCACCGGTCGTCCCTGCCCTACCCCCGATTCTCCGGTCCATGCCCGGTCAACGCCGGGCGGACGAGCAGATGCCCGAGCAGGTCCGCGAGGACGGCCAGGCCGTCGCGGCTGAGCACCGACTCCGGGTGGAACTGCACGCCCGCGAAGCCGGACCCGCGCAGCGCGTGCACCGCCCCGTCCACCGGATCGCGGGACAGCTCCACCGGGCCGAACGGGGTGGCGAGCCGGTCCGCTCCGGCCCGGGCGGTGAAGCTGGCGTAGAAGCCGACCCGGCGGGGCGTGCCGAACAGCCGTACCTCCCTCTGCAATCCCTGGTAGGGCGCGTCCCGGCGGTGCAGCGGCAGCCCGAGCAGCCCGGCGAGCAGCTGGTGGCCGAGGCAGACCGCGAGGGTCGGCCGGCCGGCCGCCACCAGCTCGGCCAGCAGCCCCCGCATCGCCGCCATCTTCGGGTCGGCCAGCTCGGTCGGGTCGCCCGGGCCCGGACCGACCACCACCAGGTCGTACCCGTCCACCGGCCCGGGGCGGTGCCAGTCGCGGCGCCGCACGGCGAGCCCGAGCGCGCCGAGCTGGTGGGCGAGCATCCCGGTGAACGTGTCCTCACCGTCCACGATCAGCGCCCGGCGACCGGCCAGCCCCGGCAGCGCGGTCGCGCCCGGGTTCCGCTGGTCCAGCCAGAACCGGGCCAGCGGCGCGTTGCGGGCGGCGAGCGCGGCCCGCACCTCCGGGTCGTCGGCGAGCGACCCTTCCCGGTCGCGGCGCGGCGTCAGCCCGGCCGATCGGGAAGGGTGGTCCGGCCGGTCCGGCCCCGGGCGGGCCGAACCGGGCAGCTGGTGGTCGGCCACCGGGGCGTCCGGCGCGAGGCCGAACGCGGCGAGCACCCCGGCGGCCTTGGCGTGCGTCTCCGCCACCTCGCCCTCGGCGGTAGAGTGCCGGACCAGGGTCGCCCCGACCGGCACCCGCAGCTCGCCGGCGGGGGAAAGCTCGGCGGTCCGGATCAGGATCGGCGCGTCGAGGGTCTGCCGGCCCTCGGCGTCCCGGCCGAGCAGGGCGAGCACCCCGGCGTAGTAGCGGCGCCCGGACCGCTCGTGCCGGGCGATCACCCGGCACGCGTTCTCCATCGGGCTGCCGGTGACCGTCGGGGCGAACATGGTCTCCCGCAGCACCTCCCGCACGTCGAGCGAACCCCGCCCGGCGAGCAGGTACTCGGTGTGCGCCAGGTGCGCCATCTCCTTCAGGTACGGCCCGACCACCTGGCCGCCGTGCTCGGCGACGGTGGCCATCATCTTCAGCTCCTCGTCGAGCACCATGTACAGCTCCTCGACCTCCTTCGGGTCGTGGAGGAAGCGCAGCAGCGCGTCCCGGTCGGCCGCCGCGCCGGTGTGCCGGAAGGTGCCGCTGATCGGGTTCATCATGACCAGGCCGTCGTCGACGCTGACGTGCCGCTCCGGGCTGGCCCCGACCAGCAGCCGGGTCCCCGTGTGCACCACGAACGTCCAGTACGCCCCGCGCTCGCGCAGCAGCAGCCGGCGCAGCGCGGCCAGGGCCGCCACCAACGGCTCGCCCACCACGGTGGCCCGCAGGGTGCGGTGGATGACGAAGTTGGCACCCGCGCCGCGGCCGATCTCCTCGGCGAGCACCCGGCCGACGGTCTCCGCGTACTCGTCGTCGGAGATGTCGAAGGCCGCGTCGCGGGTCACCACCGGCGTCTCGGGCAGCGCGGCCAGCACCTCGGCGAGGGGGATCCGCCGGTGCTCCTCGACCGCCAGGCACTCCAGCGGCGTGCCGTCGTCGACGCAGGCGAACCCGCGCTCGGTCACCTGCCGGTACGGGACCAGCGCCAGGGTGCGTGGCCCGGGTGCCCCGTCGGGCAGCGGGATGTCGGCGAGCCGGTCGGCGGTGCGTACCGGGCCGGTGAAGAGGTCGAGGTGGTCGGCGCCCTCGCGGCGGACGAGCGCGAACGGGCCGGGGTCGGCGCCGGCGGCGACGGCGGCGAGCGGGTCGTGCGGGCGGGTCATCGGGTCTCCTCCGTGGGCCGTGGCCACCCTGCGGGGCGACCCGGTGTGCCGGGGAGTGAGACCGGCGGCCGCCTCGTCGGGCGGCCGCGTGGGAAAGCTACGCGCGGGGGTGGGCCGCCGGGTCGGCGGGCCACCAGCAGGTCAGGTGCGCGGGCATGGCGATCACTGTACGCGACCGCGTCACCGCGGGGAACCCGATCGCCGACCCGCTCGCGGATCTTGGCTTCGGCTTCGCCCCCGGCGGGTAGGTTGACCGGCGATGAACATTCTCGCGCTCGACCTGGGCACCTCCTCGGTACGGGGACTCGTGCTGGACGCGGACGCCACCCCGCGCCCCGGCGCGCTGGCCCGCCGGAAGGTGCACCTGGTCGCCGGCGAGGACGGCACCGGCACCCTGGACGGCCCCGCCTACCTCGCCTCCCTGGTCGAGTGCCTGGACGAGCTGGCCGCCGGCGGCCACCTGCGCGACGTCGAGCTGGTGGCGACGTCGGCGCAGTGGCACTCGGTGCTCCCGCTGGGGGTCGACGGCGCCCCGCTCGGGCCGGTGCTGACCTGGATGGACACCCGGCCGGAGCCGCTCCCCGGTGCCCGGGGTCCGGTGGACCCGGAGGCGTTCCACGACCGCACCGGCGCGTGGTGGCACCGCTGCTACTGGACGCTGCGGCTGCCCTGGCTGCGGGAGCGGGCCGGGGCGCCTGTCGGCTGTTTCGTCGGGCTGGTCGAGTACGTCCTCGGCGCGCTGCTCGAGGAGGCGCCGATGTCGGTGTCGATGGCGTCCGGCACCGGGCTGCTCGACCTGCGCCGGCTGGAGTGGGACGTCGAGGCGTGCGAGCTGGCCGACGTACGTCCCACGGACCTGCCGGCGCTGGCCCCGCAGCGGTGGCACGGCCGGCTGCGCGGCGAGCACGCCCGGCGCTGGCCGGCGCTGGCCGAGGCCCGCTGGGCCGCCCCGCTCGGCGACGGGGCCGCCTCCAACGTCGGTTCCGGCTGCGTCGCCCCGTCCCGGGCGGCGATCACGGTCGGCACGTCCGCCGCGGTGCGCCTCATCCAGCCGGCCCCCGCCGGCGCGGAGCTGCCGCCGCTGGCCGACCAGCTCTGGCGGTACCGGGTCGACCACGAGCACGTGGTGACCGGGGCGGCCTACTCCAGCGGGGGGAACCTGTACGCCTGGGCGAGGCGGGAGCTGCGCCTGCCCGAGGGCACCGAGCTGGAGGCCGCGCTGACCCGGGCGAAGCGGCGCCTGGGGGCCCGGGCCGATCCGCGGCTGGGCGGGGACCGGCCACCCGGGGTCGCCCCGGCCGGGTCCGGGGCGCTGTCCGGGCTGAGCTTCGGCAGCACCGCCGTGGACGTGCTCGCCGGCCTGATGACCGGCCTGTGCCGGATGATCGCCGACGACCTCGCGCTGCTGGAGTCGGGCGTCGGCGACCCGGTGGAGGTGGTGCTGGGTGGCGGCGCGATGGCGGCGTCCGCCTGGTGGCGCGGGGCGTTCACCGAGGCCCTCCACCCGCGTACCGTGCGCTACCAGCGAAATCCGGAGGTCGGGGCGACCGGCGCCGCGCTGGTGGCCACCGGCCGGATGGCCGAGGCGGCGCTGCTCGACGGCATCGGCCGGACGGACGAGCCCGCCGAGCCGAACACCGTGGGGCGGGCCCGGTCGGGCTGACCTTCCTGGTCGCGGTCAATCAACCCGTTGACACCGCCCGGTGGCCTGGTTGGATGGACCCCGCTCCCCGTCGTGCGGGAGCCGTGGGGAGGGACCGAGGAGGCAAGTGTGGGCGCAGGTCCCGACCCGGCACGTGGGCCGGCGGCGCAGCAGCGCCCGGTCCCGGCCGACGACCGGCCCGTGCCCCGCCGACGACGCTCGGCCTTCCGGTTGCGGGACTGGCGGATTCGCACGAAGCTCGCCACCGTGCTGGTCCTCCCGTCGCTCGCCTTCCTGGTGCTGGCGGGCGTGCAGACCGCCGGGCTGGTGGGGCGGACCACCGCGCTGAGCGAGTTCGCCCAGCAGGTCGGCATCGGCCGGCAGATCACCACCGCGGTGGACCAGCTCCAGCAGGAGCGGGACCGGGCCGCCGGAGAGCTGGCCGCGCTGCGCCAGGCCGAGGGCAGCGCCGACCGGGACGCGGCGGTCGCCGCCCTGGAGCCCCTGCAGGCCGCGTCCGACCGGGCGATGGCCGAGCTGCGGCAGGCCGCAGAGCCGCTCGCCGACGCCGACGCCGCCTGGCGGGTCTCCTATTCGCAGGCGCTGGAGGCGTACGACCAGGTGGTGTACATCCGCGCGGCGATCCCGCCGGCGGTGCTCAGCAGCGAGACCATCCTGGGCAACTACCACCGGGCCGTGGCCGCCCTGCTCAACCTGCTGGCCGAGCCGTCACCCGGTGACGACCAGCGGGCGCTCACCGACGCCGTGCTGCGGTACGTGCAGCTCTCCCGGGTCAAGGAGCTCACCTCCCGGGTCCGGGCCGAGCTGTACGCGGCCGCCCGCGCCGGCCGGTACGAGGTCGACGACCAGGCGACGCTGACCGACCTGCGGGCCCAGCAGCTCACCGCGCTGGGTGCGTTCCGGACCGCGGCCACCGCCGATCAGGTCCGCCGGTACGACCAGACGTCGCTGGATCCGGCGTTCGTGTCGGCCAGCAAGTTGGAGGAGAAGACCCTGCCCAGCGGCACCGCCGAGCCGGCGCTGCTGCCCGCGCCACAGTGGTGGGCGGCCAGCGAGCAGCGCCAGGAGCTGCTGCGCCAACTGGAGGGCGAGGTCCTCGACGACGCCGTACGCCGCGCCGACGCGGCCAGCACGCAGCAGTTGCGGGCCACCCTGCTGGTGGTGGGCGGCATCCTCGCGGTGCTGCTGGTGGCCGTGCTCGTCTCCCTGCTGGTCGGTCGCTCGATCGCCCGGTCGATGCGGCTGCTGCGCAGCCAGGCGCTGCGGATCGCGCAGGTGGAGCTGCCGCACACCCTGCACCGGCTGCGCGTGGTGGACCGCCCGGTCGGCGCGATCGAGGTGCCGCCGGCCGTGCTCGGCTCGCAGGACGAGATCGGCGAGCTGGCGGAGGCGTTCGTGGCGGTGCACCGCAGCGCCGTCGACGTCGCGGTCGAGCAGGCGATGATGCGGCGCAACGTCAACGCCATGTTCGTCAACCTGGCCCGGCGCAGCCAGGTGCTGGTCGAGCGGCAGCTCGAACTCCTCGACGAGCTGGAGCGCGAGGAGAGCGACCCGGAGCAGCTGGAGAACCTGTTCAAGCTCGACCACCTGGCCGCCCGGATGCGGCGCAACGACGAGAGCCTGTTGGTGCTCGCCGGCACGGAGTCCAGCCGGCGGTGGAACCGGCCGGTGGGCCTGGGCGCGGTGCTGCTGGCCGCGAGCGCCGAGATCGAGCAGTATCAGCGGGTGCGCCACGAGTACCACCCGGACCTGCACGTGGTCGGGCACGCCGTCGGCGACCTGGTGCACCTCTTCGCCGAGCTGCTGGAGAACGCCACCGCCTTCTCCCGTCCGGACACCGTCGTGCGGGTCCGCACCCGGGGGGAGGGCAGCGGGGCGTTGGTGGAGATCGCCGACGAGGGGCTGGGGATGAGCCCGGCCGCGCTGGCGGAGGCGAACGCGGTGCTGGCCGAGCCGCCGGCGGCGGACGTGGCGGCCTCCGAGCGGATGGGTCTGTTCGTGGTCAGCCACCTGGGTGCCCGGCACCGGATCGAGGTGCGGTTGCGGGCCGGTCAGGAGGGGCTGGTCGCGAGCGTCCGGCTCCCCGCCGAGCTGCTGGCGGCCGCGCCCGGGGCCGAGCTGGGCCAGCTCTCCGCGCCGCGGATGCTGACCACCCAGGTCGCCGCGGCATCCCGCCTCGCGTTCGGCGCCGGCCCGCTCCGCGCGGCGACCACCGAGCTGCCGGTGGCCGGGCGCCCGATGGCGGCTCCGGCGGCGCTGCCGGTGTCGCCGTTGACGGGGCTGCCGCTAGGCGGCGGTGCGCCGCCCGCGACGCAGCCGCCCACCGTGGGCCGTCCCGTGCCGTCCGGTACGCCCGGGGGGACGGCCGTGCCGGGGCCCCGCACGGTGCCGGGCCGGGCCGAGGACGTGCTGACGCCGTCGACCGGGTCGCCGGGCGGCGGCGGCTGGTTCTCCCGCCAGGGGCCGTCGTCGTCGGTGCTCGGGGTGACGCCGCCGCCCGTCGAGACGCCGGTCACCGGCGGGACCAACGAACGGGGCCTGCCGGTGCGCGTACCGATGGCCCAGCTCGCCGCCGTCACCGAGACCGCCCCGAGCCCGCACGCGCCACGACACGACCCGGATCCGGACGCGGTCGGCGGCGTGCTCTCCCGCTTCTACGGCGGGGTACGGCGGGCGGAGGCCGAGGAGACCGCAGTGCTGTTCATGCCGCGCGACGAAGGGGGACGACAACAGTGACGACGTTGAGCCAGGAGGCACGCGACCTGAGCTGGCTGGTAAACGCGTTCGCGGAGCGGGTACCGGGGGTGGCGCACGCCGTGGTCGTCTCGTCCGACGGCCTGCTGGTGGCGATCTCCGCGTACCTGCCCCGCGACCACGCGGACAAGCTCGCCGCGGTGACCTCCGGTCTGATGAGCATCACCGCCGGCGCGGCCCAGATGTTCGACGGGGACGTCGTCAAGCAGACCGTGGTCGAGATGGGACGGGGCTACTTCCTGGTCATGCAGATCCGGGACGGCTCGATCCTGGCCACGCTGGCCGCGGCGGACGCTGACATCGGAGTGGTCGGCTACGAGATGGCCCGGCTGGCGAAGCAGGCGGGCGAGATGCTCACCCCGGCGCTGCGCGCCGAACTCCAGCAGGCGTTGCCCCGCTGAGCGGGGCCGCCCGGCCGGCGGCGCTGCGCCCCGGCCGGGCCGCGCTCGTCAGAGCCCGTTGCGGCGGATCACCTCGCGGTACCAGTGGGCGCTGCGCTTGGGCACCCGGCGTTGCGTCGGATAGTCCACGTAGACCAGCCCCCACCGCTGCTCGTAGCCCTCGGCCCACTCGAAGTTGTCCAGCAGCGACCAGACGTGGTAGCTCTCCAGCGGCACGCCGTCCCGGATCGCGCGGTGGGCGGCGGCGAAGTGGTCGCGGAGGAAGTCGATCCGGGCGGCGTCGTCGACCGTGCCGTCGGCGGCGAGCGTGTCCGGGCAGGGCAGCCCGTTCTCGGTGATGGTGAGCGGGATCCGGCCGTAGTCGCGGGTGACCCGGGTGAGGATGTCGTACATCCCCTCGGGGTGGATCTGCTGCCAGTCCGCCTCGGAGGTCGGCCACTTCGTGGCGATCCCGCCCTGCCCGGTGACGTAGATGGGCGTGTAGTACTGCACCGCGAGCAGGTCGACGGGGCTGCCGATGACGGCCAGGTCGCCGTCGCGGATCCCGCGTGCGACGCGGCTGTCCGGGCCCAGGTCGGCCAGCACGTCCTGCGGGTAGGCGCCCTTGAGGATCGAGTCGAGGTAGAGCCGGTTCTCGTAGCCGTCGTAGAGCCGGGTGGCCGCGGCGGCCTCGGCGGTGTCGTCGGCGGGGTAGCAGGGGTGCAGGTTCAGCGCCGGGCCGATGCGGCCGGGCGCCCCGCTGGCGCGCAGCGCACGGACGGCGAGGCCGTGGGCGAGCTGGAGGTGGTGGGCGACCAGGTACGCGGCCTCCGGGTCCTGCCGGCCGGGCGCGTGGTGCCCCCATAGGTAGCCGTTCTGCACCACGGTCTTCGGCTCGTTGACGGTGAGCCAGACCGGCACCCGGTCGCCGAGGGCGCGGAACACGACGTCGGCGTAGTCGGCGAATCGGCCGGCGGTGTCCCGGTTCTCCCAGCCGCCGGCGTCCTGCAGCGCCTGGGGGAGGTCCCAGTGGAACAGGGTGGCCATCGGCGCGATGCCCCGCTCGTGCAGCCCGTCCAGCAGGCGGCGGTAGAAGTCGAGGCCGCGGTGGTTGGGCCGGCCGGAGCCGTCGGCCTGGATGCGCGGCCAGGAGATGGAGAAGCGGTAGCTGCGCAGGCCCAGGTCGCGCATCAGGTCGAGGTCGGCGGCCCACCGGTGGTAGTGGTCGGCGGCGACGTCGCCGGTGTCCCCGTTGCGGGTCCGGCCCGGGGTGTGGCTGAAGGTGTCCCAGATCGATTCGCCCCGGCCGTCCTCCTTGGCCGCGCCCTCGATCTGATACGCCGAGGTGGCGGCGCCCCAACCGAAGCCGGCCGGGAAGCGCAGCGCCCCCGGCGCGGACTCCGCGCCGTCGGGGACGGTGCCGGGCGGGTCGTCGCAGCCGGCGACTGCGGCGGTGGACGCGGCGGTCCCGGCCACGGCCGTGCCGGTGAGCCCGGTGCGGGCCGCGCCGGCGGCGGTGGCGGAGGCGGCGGCGCGGCGGAGCAGGCGCCGTCGGGTGAGTAGCGACATCGGGTTTCTCCTCGGAGTGACTGGCCGCCCGACGGCCGGGAGCGCTCCCAGCATAGGCTAGGCGTGGTCGGCCGCGTCCCGCGGGCGGATCGGTGCCGCCGGCCTGGGTCCGCCCGCAGCGGAGGCCGACCGGGCAGCGGGGAACCGGAGCGGCCGGTCGGCCGACGGCCTGGTTCCCACGGTCAGGCCGGGTGGGCCGGTCGGCTGGCCGACGCGGCGGACGGGCCAGCCCACCATTCGGTCGTTAGACGAACTTGCCGCGAAAAAGGCTGCGAAAAACCGGCGGTCGCGGGACCACGCGGCGGCCGGGAGCGGAGTAACGTACATCACCGGAGAGGCCGCTCCCCCCGTGGCGGCCTCTCTTTAACTTTCCGGCCCGCCGTCCCCATCGGACGGCGGCGCCGGGTGCCGCAGCCCCGGGTGACCGGGCGGCAGGGAGCGCCGGATCACTACCCAGCTCACCGCCAGCGCGGCCGCGACCAGCGGCCAGGTCAGCGCCACCCGGGCCACCACCAGCGCGATCACCTGGCCGCCGAGCCAGAGCGGCACGAAGACCGCCAGCCGCAGCAGATGGGTCGCCGCCCAGACCCAGCTGCCCCGGCCGTACGCCCGCAGCAGCGCCGGATCCCGCCGCCACCGGCCGCGCTGCCCGAGCGCGGCGCCGACCACCACCCCGAGCAGCGGCCAGCGCACCACGATGCTGACCACCCAGGCGAGCCCGCTGGCCGCGTTGGAGGCCAGCTGCACCAGGAAGAAGTCGCTGGCCCGCCCGGTGCGCAGGGCGATCAGCGCGGCCACGCAGACGGCCAGCAGCCCGATGAGCACCGAGCGCGGCCGGTCCCCGCGGCGCAGCCGCCAGCCGGCCACCGCCGCGCCGGTCGCCACCGCGGCGGCCACCCCGCCCCACAGCCCGGCGGCCAGCCAGCCGACGGCGAACGCTACCGGCGGCAGGGTCGCGTCGACCGCACCTCGCCGGCCACCGAGCAGGTCCGCCAGCGACTCCGTCCGCTCGTGCGGCGGTCGCTCCCGCTCCGGTGTGCTGGTCACCTGTCGCCCCCTCCAGCTGTGCGTGCTCAACCTATCCGGACGGGGCCGAGGGCTCGACGAGCGCCGGGCCCGACGGGCCGTTACGGTGTGCGGGTGCGCGAGACGGCAAGGGGTTGGACCGCGGTCTGGTTGGTCGTCATGGCCCTGGCGCAGGCGGTCGCGTTTCTCCTGGTGTGGCGCTTCGGCGTGCACACCCGGCTGGGCCAGTGGCTAGACACGGTCGCGCTGACCGGCAACCGGATCGGGCAGAGCCGCATCGACGGGCCGGTGGACCGCATCCTCAACGCCATGTCGGTGGTGTCCCTGCTGGTGGTCACCGCGATGATCGGCTTCATCGCGCTGATCCGGGGGCGTAAGGCGCTCGCGCTCACCGCGACCCTGCTGATCGCGGGTGCGAACGCGAGCACCCAACTGCTCAAGCACTACCTGGTCCGCCCCGACTTCGGCGTCGACCCGCAACGGGCGGCGGTCGGCAACAGCCTGCCGAGCGGGCACACCGCCGTGGCCGCGTCGGTGGCGGTCGCGCTGATCCTGGTGCTGCCCGCGAAGCTGCGGGTGCTCGGCGCCTTCCTCGGCGCCGGCTACGCGGCGGCCGCCGGGGTGGCCACCCTCTCCGCCGGCTGGCACCGGCCCAGCGACGCGGTCGCCGCCTATCTGGTGGTGGGCGGCTGGGCCGCCGTCGGCGGCCTGGTGCTCCTCTTCTTCCAGCGGGAACGGGCCGAGGTCTCCCCGGCCGACGCGCACCGGACGGCCGCCGCGCTGCTCGGCCTCGGCGGGGTGGTCGCCCTCGTCGCGTCCGGGCTCGCCCTCGCCTGGCTGGCCGCCCGCTCCGGGACGCCCGCGGACGAGCTCACCCGCCGTCCGCTCTTCGTGGGGTACGCGGGCAGCGCGGCCGGCATCGTCGGGACGATGGCCGTGGTGGCCGCGCTGGTCCTCGCGGTGGTGCACCGCCTGGTGCCCCGGTACCGGGGCTGATCAGCGGTAGAACGTGCCGACCATGGTGCCGCTGGCGAACTCCTTGTCGGTGAGCGCGCGGTGCACGTCCTCGGCCTGGGGCGAGTCCGGCAGGTCGATCGGGCGTTCCAGGGCGTAGAGGCGGAAGAAGTAGCGGTGCGGGTCCTCGTGCGGTGGCGGGTGCGGGCCGGCCCACCCGGTGGTGCCGAAGTCGTTGGGCCATTCCCGGCCCCCCAACGGCACGCCGCCCTCGACGACCCCTTCCGAACGGGGCGAGATTCCGGTTACCAGCCAGTGCAGGAAGGGAGCCTTCCCGGCGTCCGGGTCCTCGACCATCAGGACCAGCTCGGTGGCCTCGGGAACCTGGGACCACTCCAGCGGTGGCGAGACGTTTCCCCCCTCCCGGGAGAAGCGTCCGGGTAGCAGGTCGTGATCGTTGAAGGCGGTACTCCGCAGCATGATGCCGGCCATCGTTCGGCGCCTCCTCTCCTCGTCCCGCGGCGCGTACCCGGCCGCCGGGCGACGAAACGGCGGGTGGCAGGCTGGGCCGCCGAGGACGGACCGGACGGGGGAGGACGGATGGAGACGGTACGCAGGGCGTTCCAGGACGAGTGCGGGCGGCTGGAGGAGGTGCTGCGGGGTCTCGACGAGGCGGACCTGGACCGGCCCACACCCTGCCCGCCGTGGGCGGTGCGGGACCTGCTCGCGCACGTGCGCACCGGTGCGGGACGGCTGGTCGAGATGCTCGCCGCGCCGGCTCCCGAGCGGGCGGAGGTGGACGCCGCCGGCTACTTCGGGGCGGCCAAGTTCGCCCCGGAGGTCGACGACGCCCGGATCGACAGCGCCCGCCGGGAGGCGCGCGAACTGGCCGGCGTACCCGAGGTGGCGGAGGGCTTCGGGCGGGCCTGGCGGGCGGCCGACGCGGCGGTCGCCGCGCAGCCGCCGGAGCGGCTCGTCCGCACCCGGCACGGCGACCCGATGACGCTCACCGAGTTCCTGCGTACCCGCGTGGTGGAGGTCGGGGTGCACGGCCTGGACCTGGCCGACGCGCTGGACCGGCGGCCGTGGCTGACGCCCACCGCCGCGGAGGTGGTGGCGGAACTGCTGGCAGCGGGCCGGCCGGTGCCCGACGGGCTGGGCTGGGACGCCCTGACCCTGGTCCGCAAGGCCACCGGCCGAACCGAGCTCACCGCGCGGGAGCGGGCGCTGGTGGCCCGGTCCGGCTTCCGCTGGCTCGCCTTCGGCGGCTGACCGCCGCCGACGACGTCACGCGGCGGTGCGGCGCAGGTGGTCCAGGACGATCGGGTCGATCCGGCCGGGGACGATGCGCTCCTCCAGGTTCTCCACGCCCGCCCAGGAGGCGAGCGCGTCGTCCAGGCCGGCCGGCCCGACCGGGTGACCGGCGGTGGCCAGCCGCGCCGTCACCTCCTCGGCGAGCGGGCCGGTGAGGTCGCGCAGGGTGGCCGGGTCGGGCTTGCCGAAGAGCATGGTGTGCACGTCGAGCAGGCGGCCCAGCTCGGTGACCGGGTCGGGGTGGTCGTCCACCCGCAGGTCCACCAGCTCGTCGCCGGTGCCGGCGTAACCGCCGCGCCGCTGCACCACCAGCAGGCCGGCGCTCTGCCGGCCCCGCCGGTCGCCGCCGGCCCGGTCACCCGCGTGCAGCGCGGCCAGCAGCCGTTGCGGGAAGGGCAGTTCGCTGTCGCCCAGCCAGGCGTCCCGGATCGCCTCGACGACCTGCGGACCGGCCAGGATGTTGCCCTGCACCGCCCAGCCGTCGCCGGCCTCACCGCCGGCCCACGGGTGGCAGCGCGGCCCGGTCCAGGTGGCCCCGTCGCCGGTCGCGCCGACCACACCGAGCTGCCGATCGTCCCGACCCGGGTCGGCGGCGACCAGGCCGGCGACGGCGTCCGCGGCGGCCACCCCGCTGCGCAGCAGGGCCAGCCCCTGCCCGCGGTACGCCAGGTTGACGTGCGCCTGGGTGGCCACCGCGCCCACCTCGGCCTCGGCGGCCGGGACCAACGCGCCGGCGGCGAGGAACTTGCTGGCCACGGCGACGCCGTGCAGGCGGCCGTCGGCGGACCGGGCGACGATCGAGAAGGTCACTCGCGGATGGTAGCGCCGGGTCGGGCGCGAGGACGCCCCGCGACCCGTCGGGACGTCGCCGCCGCCGGGCGGCGTTCAGACCCGGTGGTGGCGGGGTGGGCGGCCCGGGTCACCGCCTCGGCGGTCGCCTCCCGCCGTCGGTCCAGCCCACCTGGCAGTCGTAACACTCATTCCGGGCGCGCCGGTGCCGATCGTGCGGATCGTCCCGGTCCGGGATCTTGCCCGGCGCGGCGGCGAGCGGGCACCATCGACCGGTGACGAATCGATGGGGCATGACGGTGCCGCTCAGCGGCATCCCGCTCGCCGACCACGCCCCGGTCTACGCGGCCCTCGACCGGGCCGGCTTCACCGACGTCTGGTCGTCGGAGGTCGCCGGCACCGACGCGTTCACCCCGCTCGCGCTCGCCGCGGCGTGGCAACCCGGGCTCCGCCTCGGCACGGCGATCGCCCCCGTCTTCACCCGGGGACCCGGGCTGCTCGCGATGAGCGCCGCCGCCCTGGCCGAGGCCGCCCCCGGGCGGTTCGCGCTCGGCATCGGCGCCTCCTCGCCGGTGCTCGTCCGTGACTGGAACGCCACCCGGTTCACTGAGCCGTTCCAGCGGACCCGCGACGTGCTGCGCTTCCTGCGCGCCGCGTTGCGCGGCGAGACCGTCGACGAGGTCTACGACACCTTCACCGTCCGCCGGTTCACCCTGGAACGTCCGCCGGCCGTGCCGCCGCCGGTGCTGCTGGCCGCGCTGCGCCCCGGCATGCTGCGGCTGGCCGCCGCCGAGGCCGACGGCGTGATCCTCAACTGGCTCTCCGCCGACGACGTGCCGACCGCCCTCGGCGAACTGGGCGAACGCCGGCCCGGCTTCGAGGTCGCCGCCCGGATCTTCGTCTGCCCCACCGAGGACGCCGCGTACGCCCGGGCGCTGGGGCGCCGGCTGGTCACCGGCTACCTCACCGTGCCGGCGTACGCGGCCTTCCACCGGTGGCTGGGCCGGGAGGAGACGCTCGGCCCGATGTGGGCGAAGTGGGCGGCCGGTGACCGGCGGGGCGCCTCGGCGGCCGTACCGGACGAGGTGGTCGACGCGCTGGTGCTGCACGGCTCACCCGAGGAGTGCGTCGCCCAGGTCCGCCGGTACGCCGAGCACGGAGTGGACGTACCCGTGCTGGCGGTGCTGCCCACCCCGGAGTTGGCCGCCGGCGGCGCGGCCGCGCTGTCCGCGTTGATACCCCGGTTGGCGCCCGGCGGCGAGGAGGGCAGCTGACATGAACCTCACCGATCGGGTGGTCGTGATCACCGGCGGGGCGGGAGGCATCGGCAGCGCCCTCGGCCGCCGGTTCGCCGCCGAGGGCGCCGCCGTGGTCGTCCTGGCCGACCTGGACCGCGACGCGGCCCGGGCGGTGGCCGAGGGGATCGGACCGGTCGTCCACGGCGTCGGCCTGGACGTCACCGACGAGGCGCAGGTCCACGCGCTGGTCGACGAGACCGAGCGGCGGTACGGGCGGATCGATCTGTTCTGCGCCAACGCCGGCGTGGCCACGGGCGGGGGAGTGGACGCCCCCGACGCCGACTGGGCGCGGGCCTGGCAGGTCAACGTGATGGCTCACGTGCACACCGCCCGGGCCACGCTGCCCGCGATGCTCCGGCGCGGCCAGGGCTACCTGCTCTTCACCTGCTCGGCGGCCGGCGTGCTGACCGCGGTCGGCGACGCCCCGTACACCGCGACCAAGCACGCGGCGGTCGGCTTCGCCGAGTGGCTCGCCATCACCTACCGGGACGCCGGCATCCGGGTCAGCGCGCTCTGCCCGCAGGGCGTGGACACCCCGATGCTCGCCGACGGCCTCGCCGCCGGCCACCTCGGCGCCCGGGTGATCGCCGCCTCCGGCGCGGTGCTCACCCCCGACCAGGTCGCCGACGCCACCATCGCCGGGCTGGCCGAGGAGCGGTTCCTCATCCTGCCCCACCCGGAGGTCGCCAGCTACGCCCGCCGCCGCGCCGAGGACCCGGACGGCTGGCAGGCCGGCCTGCGCAAGCTGGTCCGCAAGCTGCGGGCGGCGAATCAGTAGGAGGAGCCGCCGTCGCTACCGCCGCCGTCGTGCCCGCCCCCGTGGCCGGCGGCGTCGCCGTACACGCTGTTCTCCAGGATCGCCCCGGAGTAGCGGTCCACGGGTGCGGCGCCCCGCTCGAAGGTGTCCCGGTGCGGCCGCGGGCCCGACCGGCGCAGCTCGCGCGCGGCCCGGCGGGCCGCCGCCAGCTTCTCCTCCCGGCACGGCTCCCGTCGGGTGTGCAGCCTCTGCCGGCGGGCGACGACCAGGAGAACGCCGGTGAGGGCGGCGCAGGCCGCGGCGACCGCGGCGACGACCGCCCAGGCAGGTGCGGACATGCCCCGACGGTAGGACCGCCGGGCAAGCCGTCAGCGCTGCCCCGTCGGCGGTGTCCGTCAGCGGCGTGCAGACCGGGGAGTCCTCGCTTCCCGACGTGACCGGCCTCCGCACCCGGGCGGAGGCCGGCGTCGCGGTGCGTCGCTTACCCGAACCGCTTGGGGTTCGAGTTGCCCGGGTTGGCCAGGTTGTGGATCTCCCACCCGTATCCCGGGCTGTCGCTGTCGTGCGCCTGCTGGCGTACGTACTCGCCGCGACTGGTGCCGCCCGGGTAGCAGTCGGTCTGGTTGCAGGCCTTCACTTCCTGGCCCCAGTTGTCGGCCGGAGCGGCCAGGGCCGGGGCAGCGCCCGGCAGTCCCATTCCCATGGCGAACGTGGAGATGACGATTGCTCGCTTGACGGATCGCTTCAACGGTCCTCCTCGGATCCACCTGCGTGGACTGGTCGTCCAGCCGGAAACATTCTCGGATCCAAACATGTGACCGCCGGCAGACTGCCGAGACGCGCCGAGAGCCGACCGGGCGCCACGTGGCAGCCACACCAAGCCTCGACCGTGATCTTGCGGGGGTGTGCCGGCCGGTGCGCCGCCCCGGCTACTTCGCGTGGCTACGAGGCCCGCGAGGGGGTAACCGCGTTGGCGCACCGGCGGGTGCTCACTGATTCTGGGTCAACTGGAAGCAGGCGACGTCGTACTGCGCAACAGATTTGGGGTTCTTCGAGTTCTGCGGCTGCTCCCCCGCGTAGTGCAGCCCTGCGATGCCGCCGTCCAGCCGGAACGGGGAGCCGGGGCCGGGGGCGTTGGCGGACGCCGGCCTGATCGCGGCGTCTTCCTCGCCACACTCCTTCGACGGCTGGCCCGTTTGACCGGGGGAGTGGGGGTTGGCGGCGAAGGCCGCACCGCCGGTCGCGGCGAGCCCCAGCGCGAGTACGCCGCTGCTGGCACAGACCAGTGCCGCACGTGCAAGAGTCTTCATATCGTCCTCTCGTGTTGTTGTGGACAGTTCCGGAGCCGGCCCACGGGTCGACGCGCCACACGGACGCAGCCGGCGTCGCGGGATCCGGCCCTCGGTCGAGCCTCGAAGCTATGACCGTTTTGCCCGCTGCGCAGCCGATTGCGGAGTTTCTCCCCGCGATATGCCTACTCAACCGAACGGGATGCGCGTCCGGCTTATCGGGTGGCCGGGCCGCGCCATCAGCGACGCCAGCGCAGCGGGCCGGGGTGCACCGTCCACAGCAGTCGCCGCCACCCGGGTCGGGCGGCGCGCAGCGCCGCGACGTACCCGCCGGCCAGCGCCGCCGCCCGGTCCGCCTGGTCGGGGGTCGCCATGCCCGGGGCGAACGCCACCTCATTGAGCAGCCCGGCCAGCTCCTCGACGTCCCCGCCCGGCATCCCGGCGCCCGCCTCGCCGGAGCCGGACGCGGCGTCGCCGTCCGGCGCGCCGGACGGAACCACCGGACCGCCGTTACCGGCCAGCGCCGCGCCGGCCCGGGCCAAGGTACGGCGGGCCTGCTCGGCCACCTCGGCCGCGGCCAGGTCGTCGCCGACCGGGTGCCCGGACAGCCGCAGCGCGTCGGTCAGCTCCCGCCAGGCGCCGGCGATCCGCCGGCCGGGGTCACCCCGCTCCAGCCGGTCCCGGGTCAGCTTGCGGCGCAGCCCCGCCAGGGTCAGCAGCACCAGCCCGACCAGCAGCACCAGCCCGCCGGCGCCGCCGCCGACCAGCACCGGCGCACCCGGGCCCCGCCGGCCGCCCGCCGGGGCGGGCGCGGCCGCCGCCGGGGGCGTCGCGGTGGGCTCCAGCGTCGGCTCCGGCACCTCCGACGGGGGCGGGTCGTCCGGGGTCGGGCGGAAGTCCTCCTCCACCGAACGGGGTTCCTCATTCGGCCGGGGCATCGGGTCGAACGGCACCCAGCCGACGCCCTCGAAGAGCACCTCCGGCCAGGCGAACGCGTCCGCCGCCCGGACCGGCCCGTCGCCCTTCGGCGCGAAGCCCACCACCACCCGGGTCGGCAGGCCGGCCAACCGGCCCAGCACCGCGAACGCCGCCGCGAACTGCTCCGAAGTGCCCCGCTGCCCGCCGCCGTTGCGCGGTCCGAACAGGAAGAACGCCAGATTCGGGTACGCGTGCCCGCTCGGCGCGTCCGCGGTCACCCGGTAGTGGTCGGCCAGGAAGGCCTCGATCGCCGCGGCCCGCGCGTACGGGGCGCCGTTCTCCTCGGCGAGCTGAGTGGCCAGCCGGCGCAGCTGCTCCGGTGCCCCGTCGGGCACCCGCAGCACCCGGGCCACCGCCTCCCCGGCCGGCACGTTCGCCGTCGCGAGCAGGTTCGAGTCGGGGCGCTCCCGCACCGAGGTGACCGCGTACCGCAGCCCCGGAGCCAGCCCCTCCGGGCGAATCAGCGTCCCCGTCGCCGGGTCGTACGCCACCCGCGCGCCGGTCACCTCGCGCGGCGTCGGCACCGCCGGCAGCAGCCGCCCGGTCAGGTCGGCCACCGTGATCTCCTGCCGGACCGTCTCCGTGGTGGCCCCGGGCACCGGCTCCGCCGCGGGCAGGATCCGCCCCGCGTTCCGGTACGTCGCCCCGACCCGCCAGGTCACCCCGTCGTAGTCGCTGAGCACCGCCAGCCGGATCCGCTTGTCGCCCTGCTCCGGCGCGCCGGCCTCGGTCCGCACGTCGAGGAGCTTCTGGTCCGGGTTCAACGCCCAGCCGGAGATCCGGATCAGCGGGTTCTCGTCCAGCGACTCCACCCGCGGCGGCTCGACGTACCGGCGCGGGTCGACCGGGCGGTCCTCGACCTGGCCGGCGACCACCGGGGCGAGCAGGGCGGCCAGCGCCACCACCACCGCCACCCCGGCCGTGCTCGCGGCGAACAGCCGCAGCCGCACCGCCGCGCGTACCGCCGGAGCGAGACCGGCCACCGGGTCGCCGCCGGCCGGAACGTCCCGCCGGGACGGCACCGCCAGGCCGGCCGCGGCGACCGCCGCGAAGACCACCGTCGGCCCGATCGCCGGGCCCGCGTTCGGCCCGACCACGTAGACCACGCCCGCGTAGAGCAGCACCGGCGGCAGGTAGCCGAGCAGCACCCGGCCCGACCGCAGCGCCACCTCCGCGGCGGCCAGCCCGGCCAGCCAGGCGGCGACCACCGGCACCAGCACCGTGTCCGGCGCCGGCTCCACCGGGATCATCGCGGTGAGCAGCCGCGGGATCGCATTGCGGGCGGCGTCCGCCGCCACCTCGCCGAGGCTCCCCGGCAGCGCGGCATGGCTCGCCGCCAGCCGCAGCGACAGCACCGTCCACCCGGCCAGGGCGGCCACCGACAGGGGCGCCACCAGCCAGGACGGCAACCGGCGAGCGGCCACGCTCACCAGCACCGAGCCCACCGCCGCGCCGACCATCAGGCGGGTCAGCAGCGGATCGGCGTACACCCGGCCCAGCACCACGCCGGCCAGGGCGATCATGGTGATCAGCGCCAGCGGCACCGGCACCGCGCGCAGCACCCGGCCCGCCGCCCCGCCCGGGCCGCCGGCGTGCGGCCCGCCCGGCACGTCCACCGCCGGGCGCGGCGGCGTCACCGTCACCACCGGCGGATCCCGTCCCACTCGGCGGCGAACCCCGCGCCGTCGGCCGCGTCCACCACGACCAGACCCGCCGCCCCGACCGGCATCGGCTCGGCCGCCCCGAACACCCCCACCACCACCGACGGGTACGCCCCGCGCAGCGCGCCGACGTGCCCCAGCTCGCCCCGCGCGCCCGGCCCGGTGAGGAAGACCAGCGTGTCGCCCGACCGTTCCTGCCGCAGCCGACTCATCGCGGTAGGCAGCACGTCCGCCCCGCCGTCCGCCAGGTCCACCGCGGCGAGCCGGTCCATCGGCCCGCTCGCTCCGGCCGGGTCCCCCTCGGGTGGCGCCACCAGCAGCAGGCTCACCGGCAGATCCTCCCGGACCGCGGCGGCCACCACCGACGCGGCCGCCTCGCACGCCGATTCGAACGACTCGGCCAGCCCGTCCACCCGCTCCGGATGGGCACCGGCCCGGTTGTCCAGCACCACCACCATCCGGGGCAGGCTGGTGTCCACGTTCTCCCGCACCATCAGCTCGCCCACCCGGGCGCTGGTCCGCCAGTGCACCCGGCGCAACTCGTCGCCGACCACGTACTCGCGCAGCGAGTCGAACGTGATGGAGCCGTGCGGCACGCTGTCGGTCCGCCCGTCCAGGCTGCGCCCGGCCCCGGTCGGCACCGCCGTCAACGGGTGGATGCGGGGATGCACCCAGACCGGCACCCGGCCCCCGTACGAGCGGGCCAGCGTGACCAGCCCCAGCGGGTCGCGCCGGGTCACCCGCAGCGGCCCGACCGGCACCACGCCCCGGCGGTGCGTCGGCACCTCGTAGCGGACCTCCGTGTGCCGGCCGGGCCGCAGCCGCAGCAGCGGGACCGGCACCAGCCGGCCGCCGCAGCGGTCCTCGGCGACCAGGCTCGCCGCCCGCAGCCGCCCGCCGTTGCGTACGGTCAGCGTCATCGCGGCCGGCTCACCCCGGGCCACCCGGTCCGGGTCGGCCACCCGCTCCACCGTCAACCGGGGCCGCCAGGCGGCGGTGACCAGGGCGTACCCGACGGCCACGGCCGCCGCCACGCCGAGCACGGTCAGCTCCGGGTAGGCGAACCGGAAGCCCACGCCGAGCAGCGCGACGGCGGCGGCGAGCAGCCCGACACCCCGGGCGGTGATCCCCACGGTCCTGCCGTACCGGGTCAGCCCTGCACCGGGGCGGGCTGCCCCGACGGCAGCGGCACCGGCACCGAGGCGACGGCCTGGCGCAGCACCTCGGCGGCGGTCACCCCGCGCACCTGCGCGTCCGGGGTGAGCAGCAGCCGGTGCGCGAAGACCGGCTCGGCCAGGGTCTTCAGGTCCTCCGGCATGATCCAGCCCCGCCCGTCGATCAGCGCGTACGCGCACGCCGCCCGGGTCAGCGCGATGACGCCGCGAGGGCTCACGCCGACCCGCACCTGCGGGTGGTTGCGGGTGGCCGCGGCCAGCCGCACCGCGTACGCGTAGAGCGGCTCGGCGATGTGCACCCGCCCGGCCATCCGCACCATCTCCCCGACGGTGGCGGTGTCGGTGACCGCGCTGAGCGAGTCGGGGGAGCGGACCGTGGCCCCGCGCAGCACCTCGATCTCGACCGCCTCGTCCGGGTAGCCCACCGACAGCTTCACCAGGAACCGGTCGAGCTGGGCCTCGGGCAGCCGATAGGTGCCGTCCATCTCCACCGGGTTCTGGGTGGCCACCACGAGGAACGGCTGCGGCACCGGGTGACGTACGCCGTCCACGGTGACGGTCCGCTCCTCCATCACCTCCAGCAGCGCCGACTGGGTCTTCGGTGACGCCCGGTTGATCTCGTCGGCGATGACGATGTTGGCGAAGACCGGACCCGGGTGGAACTCGAAACCCCGGGTGGCCTGGTTGAAGATCGTCACCCCGGAGACGTCCGACGGGAGCAGGTCCGGGGTGAACTGGATGCGCCGCCACTGACCCTTGACCGTCGCGGCGATCGCCCGGGCCAGAGTGGTCTTGCCCACCCCCGGCACGTCCTCGAGGAGGACATGCCCCTGGGCGAACAGCGCGGTCAGCGCCAGCCGGACCACCTGCGGCTTGCCCAGCACGACCGCGTTGACGTTCTCGGCCAGCCGGGCGGCGAGGGCGGCGAAGCCCTGCACCTCCGGCTGGGTGAGCGGTTCCTGGGTGTTCACGTGCGCGGGTGCTCCTCGATCGGTGGCGGGTCAGCAGGTGGGCAGGAGGTTGATGTTGTCGCCGCCCTCCAGGTTCAGCCAGGCCCACGGGATGTAGTTGCGTCCCGAGTACTCGACCTGCACCCACCAGGTGCTCTGCTTCTGGTTGTTGTAGATCCAGGAGTCGACGTTGTCGCCCTGCCGCTTGCAGTACGCCCGCAGCCGGCTGCCGGGCTTCGCCCAGCCCACCTGCTTCGCGTTGAGCTGCTGCGGGACCGAGAAGATCTCGTTGCCGTTGCGGCCGGCCACGTCGGCGTCGCAGTAGGTGCGCTGATCGCCGCTGGGCCCGTTGTTGCAGGTGGCGATCCCGTACAGCGGGTCGGTGCCCTGGGCCCGGGTGGCGGTGCCGTTGCCGGCCGCGTTGGTGGCGGTCACCGTCACCGTGTACGACGTGCCCGGCGTCAACCCGGTCACCCGCAGGCTGGAGCAGCTGCCGCTGGCGGTCTTCCCGCCGGTGGCGGCCGAGCAGGTCGCCTTCCCGCCGCCGGCGTCCACGGTGAACGACACCGTCACCGAGGTGGTGTCCGCCGACGAGCCGGTCACCGTGACCCGCGGCGCCGCGACCGTGCGGGCGGTGGTGCTGGCCTCCGGGCCGGCACCGGCCTCGTTGACGGCCTTCACCTTCACCGTCACGTTCTGCCCGTCGCCCAGGCCGCCGACCGTGGTCCGGGTGTCGGTCACCTCGCTGGTCTTCCCGGCCACGTCCACCAGGTATCGGGTGACCGGGCGGCCGTTCTCCGCCGCCGGCGCCCACTGCACCGAGACGGTGCCCGGCTGGTCGGCCACCGTGGCCGCCTTCAGCTCGGTGGGCGCGCCCGGAGCGGCGAACGGCACCACCGTGTTGCTCACCGGGGAGGCCTTCGAGCCGGCGCCCTTGTCGTTCACCGAGACCACGGTGAGGGCGTACTGGGTGCCGTACTCCAGCTGACCGGCCGGGATCACCAGCTCGGTCTTCCTCGACTCGCCGGCCGGGGCGGTGGCGCCGGCCGAGGTGGCGGTGACCGCGTACTTCGCGATGGTGTTGCCCTGGCCGTTCGCCGCCGGCCACTTCACCAGCACCGTGCCGTCGGGCCGGGCCTCGGCGGTGACACCGGCCGGCGGGTCCGGCACGGCGGCCGTCGGGGTGACCGGGTTGCTCCTCCGGGACGGCCCGTCGCCCTTGGCGTTGACCGCGTGCACCTCGAACGCGTACGTCTCGCCGTTGGTCAGCCCGGTGATCTCCACGGCGCGCTGGTTGGCGCCCACCTCGTGGCGCTGGCCGGCGCCCTCGACCACGTACTTGGTGATCTCGGCGCCGTTGGCGGCCGCCGCCTGCCAGCTCACCCGCGCCGACGCGTTGCCCGCGGCGGCGGTGACGGCGCGCGGCGCGCCCGGCTTGCCCACCTTCGGCTTCTTCGGCGGAGGCGGCGGCGCGGGAGCCGGCGGCGGGTCCCCGCCGAGCACGTCGTTGGCGTACTTGTTGACCTCACGGACCTGGTTCCGGTCGTCCACCACCTGCGCGGTGGACGAGTTCGGCGGGTTGATGAAGAGGTGGTTCTCGCGGACCTCCAGCTCCATCGGGCCGGGCCGGCCGGAGCCCTTGATGGTGTCCACCAGTTGCCCGTTGGCGTCGAACGAGTAGACGGTGCCGGTGCTCTCGTCGGCGCAGTAGAACCGCCCGGCCCAGGCCACCGCCGGGCTCAGCCCGTCGCCCGCACCGGGGACGGTGAACTGCCGCACGTCGGCGCCGTCGCGCACCACATGCACCTTCCGCTCCCCGGGCACGGTCACCGGCACCTGCGGCCCGCTGGTGCGGGGCGGGAGACTGCCCGGCGCGGAGATGGCGAGGTCGGCCCGCTCGGTCCGGCCGGCCTGGACCGTCACCAGCGAGGCGGAGGTGCGGTCCAGCACCGCGACGCCGTCGTCCAGCGTGGACACCACCAGCTCGTGGCTCGGCTCGGCGACCTCGTACGTCTCGACCCGCTTCGGGCTCAGCCCGCCCGGCGGCGCCCCGCCCGGCGTCTCCGGCAGCTCCGCCGCGGTGACCGCCGACACCGTGCCCTCACTCGGCACGGCGACCCACAGCCGGCCCGTGCCGTCGAACGCCCCACCGGTGATGCCCGGCGGGAAGCGGACCGGCTCACCGACCGGGGTCAGCGCGCGGGGGTCGAGCTGCCGCACGATGCCCTGCACGGCGTCGACCACGAACGCCCCGTTCTCGTGCAGCGCCACGCTCACCCCGAACCCGGGGGCGGTCGGTGTCGTCGCGGTGATCTGCAGGGTGGCCAGGTCCAGCGAGCTGACCTGGCCGGTGTTCAGGTCGCGCAGGATCAGCAGCCGGTCGGTCTGGGCCACCTGCATCTGGTGCCGGCGCCCCCCGGGGACCTCCATCCGGGTGTCCACCCGGGCGGTGACCCCGTTGACCCGGGCCATCTCGCTGCGGGTCGTGCTCCACAACCAGGAGCTCGCGTCGTAGTTGGCCACCGCGTTGTCGGAGGCACCCAGCCCGAGCACGGTCAGCCCCATCGCGGCCAGCAGCGCGGCCACGGTGCCGACGGTGACCAGTCCGCCCCGCATCCGCCGGGAGCGGGGCGCGGGCGCTTCCGCCCCGGTGCTCGTGCCGTCATCGATGGTTGCCACAGCCGGCTGCCTGCTTCCTACTAGTGGCTCATTGCTGAGCGGTTCGGATAATTCGCTCTCCGCTCGGCCAAGGTGGTCGGGCTGGAGTCCTGGACCGGCAGTCTGGTCCGGTGGCGATCGGTCTTGTCCTGCAGGATCTGCTTCACCTTGTGGTGTGGGGTGTGCAGGGCGATGTCGAGGTCGCCGGATCGGTGCAGGATGTTGATCGCGGCGTTCACGTCGGCCTGCCACACCACCCCGCACCAGGTGCAGTGAAACCGGTCACCGCTACGGCGGCCGAACCGGCCGCAGCGGTGACAGGTTTGTGAGGTGTAGGCGGCGTTGACGGGAACGAGCGCAGAACCTCTACGCTCCGACACGTTTCTGAGCGCCTCCGCGATGACTCCCTTGGTCCACACGGCGAGACGCCGGTTGATGTTCTTACCGCCCGGCTTGCGGCCGGCGAACTTCTTGGTGAGGTTTTCGGCGACCACGGTGGCGGCCTTGTCGACGACCTCGTGCACGGCGGTGAAGATCTCCGTGCGCACTTGCGCGCGGTGCCGGGCGGCCTGCCGGTCCCGCTTCACGGTCCCGAGGTTGTTGGCCTTGATTCGGTGCGCTTTCGCGTGGTCACCGCGCATCGCGGCGTTGTTAGCGATCGAGCGCAGCTTCGCCCGACGCCGGTTGCGCTCCTTCAGCCGGTCCGACTCGCTGGACAGCAGTTGGCCGAGTCCGGTGCCGTGGTGGTCGCCGTCGGAGTCGGTCAGGGCCTCGGTGTAGCCCTTGTCCACGCCGATGCTCCGGTCCCCGGGCGGCCGCTGCGACGACCGCATATGCGAGGCGTCGATCTGGTAGTGCACCTCAACCCGACCGCCGCGCAGGATCAGCCGCAGCGTGCCCGTCGGAGCGACCGTCGTGGACAGCGGGATCTTGACCATCTTGCGGGGCTCGAGACCGGGAATGGCCAGCCACAACCGGCCCCGCCCGTCGACGATCGTGTTGTACTTGTCGGCGCGTACGACGATCTGATTGTGCGTGCGGTTGCGGCCACGCTTCCAATGCTTGCGCATCTGCCGAGCCAGGAACCGATCGGCAGCCCACCGGTCAGTCATCAACGCGGTGAACATCCGCTTACGCTCGGCCGGATCGTTGGTGCGTCCGGTGATCGCCCGCCGGACCTCGACCTTCGCCGCTGCCAGGTTCGCTCGGATGTCGGCCATGGCGTCGCGGACGGTCTCCTTCCACGCATTCGCCAACACCCCGAACTGCACATGCGTGCCGTCAGCCAGCCACCGATCCCGCACCTGCCGATCCCTTAACCCGGCCCCGACACCGTTGATCGAGTCGTAACGCTGCCACACCTCACGACGCACCCAACCCAACCGACGGGCCTGCTCCACCATGGCGGCGTACTTTCCCGGGTTCAGTCGGGCGGAGTAGGCGATGCGGGTGACCTTCATTGATCATCCCCCACGGTCAGAAAGGAAAGCAACCACAAGTCGCTGCTCCCCGTGTCGGTGTGGGAGGTGCCCATGCACGGTCGACCCTCCCCAGAGCCGGGAGCCATCATAGGGGCCGGCCGAGGAGCGTGTAACCCGTACCGTCCCGCCGTGGACACCGAGCGTGTCCTCGGTGGAGACCGGTCAGCGGGGCGGGTTACCAGCCTTCCGATCGGTGCAGACCTGCCCCGAGGTGGCGTAGCTGTCCGTCGCGTAGACCGCCAGCACCGTGAAGCAGTAGTCCAGCTTCGCGCTCAGCCCGTTGACCGTGTATCTGGTCGTGCCCGCATCCACCGTGGCCATCACGCCCAGCTGCTGGCCCGCGCGCCCGCCCGCCACCACGAACGGCACGCCGCCGTCGGTCGGGTCCGTCCAGGTGACCGTGATCGTGGTGGTGTCGTCCTGGAGCCGCAGGTCACCCGGGGGAGGGCCGCTCACCTTCGACTTCGCCGCGGTCGGCGCCGGCCCGGGAGTCGGCGCCGCGTCGCGGTTGAACAGCAGCGCACCCACCCCCACGGCGGCCGCCACCGCGACCACCGCGGCCCCGGCCACAACGGCCACCGTCGTCCGGCTCCGGCCGCGCGGCTCCGGCTCCGCCGCCACCGGGTACGCGGGCGGCTGGTGGAACGGCGCCGGCACCGCCGGCCACCCACCCTGTTCGGGGTACGCCTCCGGGCCCGGCGTCGGGTGCGTCGGCTCGGGGAACTCGAGCAGTTCGTCGTAGACGGGGAGCGCCCGCGGGCCACCTCCATCCGGCCCGGAGTCGGTGGCCTCGGCGGAACCAGGCTGCGGGACGGGTTGATCGTCCTCGTCCGTGGCCGGCTGCGGGCGCGGCTCGGCCGGCCGCTCCACCGGCTGCGACGGGGCCACGCTGCTCCACGGCGGGGCGGTCAAACCCCAGGGCGGCACCGGGGACGCGCTGACCGGCGCGGCGGCCGGCGGCCCACTCACCGGCGGCGGCGCGACCGGCGGGTACCCCGGCCCCGGCGGTGCGCTCACCGGGTACGTGTTCCCCGGCGGGTACCCGGGCCCGGGTGGTGCGCTCACCGGGTACGTGGCCCCTGGCGGGTACCCGGGCCCGGGTGGTGCGCTCACCGGGTACGTGTTCCCCGGCGGGCTGGGCGGGGTGCTGAACGGGGCGTCGGTCTGCGATGGTCCGCTGACCGGTGGTGCGCTGAAGGGTGCAGCGCTGACCGGCGGTGCGCTGAACGGTGGGGCGCTCACCGGCAGGCCGCTGGTCGGAGGTCCGCTGACGGGTGCGCCGCTGACCGGCGGCGGGCTCACGGGAGGTTGACCGACCGGCCCGGTGCTGAGCAGCCCTCCGCTCGCCGGCGCGGCGGTGGACGGTGGGCTGCTCGCCGGCCCGTCACCGAGCGCCTGCGGCTCGGCCGGTTGAACGCCGTGGGCGGGGCCGCTCGTCGGCGGAGCGCTGCCGGGCGGGGCACTGACCGGCGCGCCGGCGGGCGGGCCGTCGGCCGGGGCGGGTGCCCGCTCGCCGGTCGCCTTCGACGCGGTGCGCTCCCTCTCCTCGCGCAGCAACGGCCCGATCTGCTGCACCTGCACGGTCGGGCTGGCCCAGCCGGGAGCGGGTACGGCGTCACCGGACCCGGCCGTCTCGTCCTGCCCTCCGGAGGACAGGTGGTCGGCCCCGTCCGGGGCGGCCGTCGCCGGCCCTGCCAGCGGCGCCGAGGCGGGTGCCGGGGACGGTGGCCCGGCGGCCGGCCGGCTGACCGGAGCAGGCGGTGCGGGAATCGTCGGGGCCGGGGGAAGCGCGTCGGACAGCAGCGGGGCGGAGGTGGGTGCTGGCAACCGTGCCGGCGGAGGCGCCGGCGTGGCGGTCGGGGGCATGGCTGCGGGACCCGGCGCGCCGGAGGTCGGCGTCGCCGGTGTGGGCGGGGCCGGAATGACGGGTGCCGGCGGCAGCGGAGCCGACGGCGCGGCGACGGCCGGCGGTGCCGGGCTCGGCCAGGGCCCGGCCACCGGCGGCGGTGCGACGGGCGGAACGGGCCGTGCCCCGTGCTCTCCGGCGACCGGTGGCGGCGGCAGTGGCGCGGCCGGATGCGGCGCGGCGACCGGTGGCGGCGGCAGTGGCGCGGCCGGGTACTGCGCGGCGACCGGCGGTGGCGCGACCGGCGGCACCGGCCCTGGCGGGGGAGCCGGGACGGCGGGGAACGGCGGCACGGCGGTGACGTGCGGTGGCCTGGCGGCATGCGGGGGCGCGGAGACCGGGGCTGGCGCGGGGACGTGCGGCGGCAGCGCAGCAGCGTGCGGCGGCGCGGAAACCGGCGGCGGGGCGACCGGGACGGTCGAGGGCGGCGGCGCGGGGACCGGGCCCGGGCCGAACGCCGGCCCGGAGACCGGCGCGGACGAGGGGGGTGCCGGGATGACCGGGGGCGGCGGCAGCGGGGCGGAGGCGGGACCCGGACTGGCCGGGGCCGGCGCGGAAACGACCGGCGGTGGCGGCAGCGGCATGCCTGCGCCGTGGGCAGGTGGCGCCCAGGGTCGCGCCGGACCACTGACCGGGCCGGGCGGTGCCCACCCCGTACCGGGGGCGGTGCGCGGGGCGGCCGGAGGCATTGTGCCGGGCGGCGGCGAGACAGCGGGACCGGGCGGAGCGGCCGGGGGCATCGTGTGGGGCGGCGGCGGGACAGCGGCTGCGGGCGGGGCGGCCGGGGGCTGGTGCGGCACCGGCACAGGCGGCATCGAGACCGTGGGCCCGGTCAGCGCGGCGCCGCCCGACAGGGGCGCGGGAGCGGCGGCGGAGCCGCCGAGATACTGCCGGGCCGCGCGTACCGCGGGGTGTTCCGGACCGAGCACCGCGGGCCCGGCGGTGGCCACGCGGGCGTAGTTGCGGCGGGCCTCGTGCCGGTTGCCGAGTTCCTCCGCGACGCCGGCCAGGTCGAAGCTGAGCGCGAGCATCAGCGGATCGGCCTGGCCGCGACGACGCTCGCCGGCCGCGTACGCCTCCTCCAGCACCCGCCGGGCGGCGGCCGGGTCGTCGGCCTCCCGGTGCAGCCGGGCGAGCAGGTGGCCGGTGGCCAGCACGTCGGGGTGGTCCTCCCCGTACGCCGGCCGGGTCGCCGCGATCGCGTCGGCGAGCAGGCGGCGGGCGGTGGCCAGATCACCCGCCGAGCGCAGGGCGAGGGCCTGATGTTGAGCGGCGGTCAGGGGGGCGGGGTGGGACACGTGAGCAATGCTGCCCGGAATGGGTGCCCGGACGCTACCCGGCCCGGCCTATCCAGGATCGCCTTCCATGGGGTATCCCCGACCAGCCCTGCTGAGCTGCGGAAACGCGATGCGCGGATGGCGATGTGCATGATCCATCTGTGCCGTGTACAGTAATGCCCCGTGCGGCCCACCGGGGCGGCCGAACCGGTGAGAAGATCACCTCGGTCGGCAGGGTAGGCTGGACGAGCAAGTCCGGGTGGCGGAATGGCAGACGCGCTAGCTTGAGGTGCTAGTGCCCGTATAGGGCGTGGGGGTTCAAGTCCCCCCTCGGACACAAACCATTACCCCACGGTGCGCGCTTAGATCCACTGAAGCGCGCACCGTTTGCGTTTCCGGCTGGTAGGTGAGCCGAAGGCCGAGTTGGCGGTAGACCTCGGCCTTGTCCGCAGGGTCGGCATCGCGAAGGGCCGCGGCGATATCGCCGAGGGCTGTCACCAGGTCTCTGATTTCCGCTCGGCTCATCTGGCGTGGGCTGTTGCCCGCGTTGGCGTCAAGCTCTGCTTCGGCGCGGGCGCGTTCGGTCTGGGTTTGAGCGATCCACCCGGTGACTACTGCCGGGTCGGCGCCGGCGTCGAGGGCGGCTCGGTAGCGTTCCAGTTTCGCGTCGCATTCGTTGATGATTGTCTGGGCTGCCGTGGCCGGAGCGGGCGGAAGATTTAGGGGTTGGGCGTCGGCGAGCGCGGTGATTGTCTGTTCGATGCGGTGGGGTGTGAAGGCGGAGGCCAGCCAGGTGTCGAGGGGGTCGGTGAGGGCGTCCTCGCGTAGGTACACGTTGCGGGGATGTGGGACCTGATTGGCGAGGGCGTATTCCTGGGGGAAGCGGCAGCGGTAGTAGGCATCGCCGTGGTTGTACTGGCCCTGCATGCGTCGGTCGCAGGCGGCGCAGTAGATCATCCCGCGGAAGACGTACGGGTTGCGGGTGCGCTGCTTGACGTGCTGACCGCCGGTTCCCCGTCCGCGCCGTTGCAGGATTGCTTGGACCTGCTCGAACGTCGCATCGTCGATGAGCGGCTCGTGGATGATCTCCTTTGAGACCACCCACTTGTCTCGAGTGTTCCAGCGCATGACGCCGGTATGGCCCATTGCCACATCGTCGACGTCGAGCAGCACCTCGTCGGTGCGTTGCTTGTTCCACACCTGCCGCCCGGTGTAGCGGGGGTTGGTGAGGATGACCCGAACGGCGCTCTTGGACCAGGCGATTCCGCTGCGGTGCGGGTTGCGGGCGCGGTCATGCGCCGACGGGCAGGGTACGTGATTGGCGGTGAGTCCTTCGGCGATGGCGAAGAGTCCGATTCCGGCGAGGAACTCGGCGAAGATCCGCCGGACGATCGGCGCGGTCTCTTGATCCGGAGTCAAGCCCTTGAGGCGTTTGCCGTCGGCGGCCTTGGCGGGGTTGGGGTGGGGTCCGAGGTCGCGGAGGGTGTAGCCGTAAGGCGGGCGTCCGCCTAGGTAGCGGCCCTCGAGGAGGGTCTGGGCGGTCATGGCGGTGCGGACGCGGAGCTAGATCCGGTTGCGTTCGCCTTTGCTCATGCCGCCGAAGACGGACATGACGAGTTCGTGTGCCTCGTTGTCGGGGTCGATGGGGCCGCTGATCTCGGGCACCCAAAGTTCGACGCTGTAGTGGGCGAACAGGGGCACCGTCAGGCCGAACTGGTTGCCGTAGAACGCCCGGTGGGGTTCGCCAACGACGACGGCGGAGAACCCGCGCCGCGGGTTGCGCAGCGCGGCGAGGAGTTGGTTGGCCTGGGTTCGGCGTTGCCACGGCAGGGAGCGGCTCTGGCCGACGTCGAAGTATTCGGTGACGATGCTGCCGCCGTGGGGCTGGATCAGGGTAGTCGCCCGGGTGAGTTGCCAGCTCCGGGATGATTCGGGGTCCTGGTTGTCCTCGGTCGACACGCGGCCGTAGAAGGCGAAGAGTTTCGGTTGAGGGGTGGTCATCGGTTCTCCTCGTTCGAGTTGTCCGTGCGGCGGTCGTTGACGCGTCTGAGCAGCTTCAGCAGGGCGGCAGCTGCGCCGGGGTGCAGATCGGGTGGCTGGCCGGGAGCCACCACCTTGGTCAACCCGTTCGTTGCGCGGCCATCGGCGTTGTCGACCGTCCATGGACCGTCGTCTTCGCCGGCCTGGTCAAGTCGCTTGCCTGGTGCCGCGGCCGTTGCCGGATCGGGCTCCTTGCGTTGCTGATGTTGGTCATCGGGCGGCAGCGTCATGCGCCTCCGTCCGGCGGTTGGCCCGGCCGAGACACGCGTCGGTGAGCGTGCATCGTTCGCTCCTTGGCCTCCGCGACCCCGATGCGAAAGAGGGCGGACTGGAGGGCGATGCCAGCAGCGGCTTTGTGAGCGGGTGGGGTGGTGGCGCTGGAGCTCGACGCGTCGGCGACTCGCGCCGTGGCGGATGGGTGGGTTGTCATGGAGCGGTCCTCCGAGAGTTGGTCGTGTGCCGGTTGCTCCGGCGGGCATGAAGAAGCGGCCGGTGCCGTCGGGCACCGGCCGCTGGTTGAGCAGGGCGGGCGTTACATCGCTGCGGTTGTCATGTCCCTTGGCAGCCTCGGCCTGGGCGAGCGCTGCTTGATGGCGGGGCTTGCTGCTGCGCGTCTGGGTGAACTGGCAATGCTGTGGAGAGCACTTTCTTCACACCGAAGAGGTCACTGGTTCGATCCCAGTATCGCCCACCACCGATATATGCAGGTAGAAAGCCCGTCGCCGGAGCCACCGGTAACGGGCTTCTCCAATCTTGCCCCTTAAATTGGGAGCAGATTGGGAGCAGGGCGTTGATGATGCTGTATCGCGTTCCCGAACGGGCGCTGGGCAGGTGGTGTCTGGCGGGGGTGGTCGTACAACGATCTTCACTAGCGGCAAGATCGTAAAAAGACCCTCATAGCGCCCCTGCCTCAGTTGTGGACTCGTGGTGGATCGAGAAGATGTCGCCACGGGTAACGGGCGTCGCCCTCCGGGTTTGTCCGGGCTGGTAAGCGTTGCGGGGAATCTCGATGGCCGGCGTCGGCACAGCACCTGCCTGCCTCGACTTATGTGGCCACGTAGGAGGACCTTGCCCACTCCGCTACCAAATGGCCGCAGTGTGTCTCACCTGAAGGCACTGAAAGCGAGTGACGTACGACCAGCCTGACCGGCCCGCGGCTGGCGGACCTGGCCGAGGGGGTACGGCAGCCATTCCAGACCAAATCCCCGGCCGCCTGTTCTCCGCCGGTTCCACGGGCAGCGAAGCGGAGGGCGGCCAGGTGGAGCCTGAGCGCGCCGCCCGCCTCGGCGCCGGGCGGGGCTGGAGCGGCATGCGGTCGCGAGCAGAGGAAGGCGGCTGCGGCTGCGGCTGCGCGGCGGGTGCGGATCATCCGGGCACCGTACCGACAGGCCTGCATGGAGGGTGTCCCACAGATGACACCGAAACGGGCCCGTCTGGCGGGCCGTAGCCCTGCTCTGGTCAACCGGGGGCGGAGGTGAGTCCGTCACCACGATCCGCTCAGCCTTCGCCGCGTCTACCTCTACACCACCGCCGATGAACCGTTCGACGGTCATCGCCCCGACGTTGACGTGCCTAACGAGGGCTCAGGGGTGAGCGTTCGTGCGCACCGCATCGTGCTCCAGCCCTCGGCTTCCGCCAAGCCGCGAGGAGCCCTCACGACGGCAAGGAGTAAGGGGAGGCTAAGCCCTGCAGCCACCCGCTCATCGCAGGAACATGGAGAAATCTGGAACTTGCTGGAACATGCCGAAGCGTCTACAGTGGGCCCATGGCTGAATCTCTCGACGATCTCGAGGTGCGCATCGACGAGCTGCGCGCAGCCGTGCGTCGTGTCCTGATGGCCGGTGATCGGGCCGAGGCGCGGCGTCTGCGATCCGAACTTCGTCAGGCGGAGGCGCAGTGGGATGACGCGCTCCTGGCGATCGAACCGGAAAAGCTGGCTTCGCAACCGCGGACCGGGCCGCAGGACGCCGCGACCCTGCTGCCGATTCGTGACCAGGTCCACCAGGCTTTGACCTTTTTGAGCGTGCCGGCGGCGCCGAAGCTCATCGTCGCCCTGCACCAGGCGGTCTTCGCTCAAGCCTTGAACGGGCAGCAGCTGACGAGCCTCCGCCGAGACGAGGAAAGATCCTTCAAGACGGCGCCGTGGGCTCGGCCGTACTACCTGTGTGCCGCCCTGACCGCTGACCGACTCTCGCCCGCCCGCGGCCTCCTGGCCGTATCCACCTGGCCGCTTGCCACCCGCATCGTCGGGCCGCTGAGTCCCAGGGTTCACTTCCTGACCTCGGCGATCCGTGTCGCCGAGCACCTGAGCCATCCGGACTGGGCGACTCTGCCCGCCCGGCGCCTGTTGTGGCAGTTCGCTGCCAACATTCCCGGCGGCGCCACCTCTTTCGACACGATGAGGCCGGACGCCGTGCGGCGTGCGGCCCAGGCCGAGCTGGAAGTTCATCTTGACGCCGACCTGTCGCAGCGCGAGGCGGCAGCCAGGCGCGCAGTCGACCAGCTCGACGATCTTCACCAGCTGTTCGGCGCCGCTCTCAAGGTGGCGTCGCATGTTGCGAGCGACACCTGATCTTGAATCCGCACTTCCCACGCGAAGGAAGAGCACGTGAAAGAACTGACGGCGCGTCTTGACGCGCTGCGGGGGGACACTGAACCACAAAGCCTCGACGCCAGGGCTATCTCGGCGATCGTCGGTAACCCGGGCTGCGGCCGCCGGAATCTGCTGGATGCGGCTGGCATCGACAAGGACGCACTGGCCCGAGCCATCCGGCACCCCATGTACGCCAAGCCGTCGCGGATGGTGCTTGCCCGAGGCGCCCAGTTCGAAGCCCAGGTCAAGGCGAGCGGCGGTGCGCAGCTGCTGACGTTGCTGCGGGAGGACATCGGGCTATCCATTCCGGAAGCCGAACACGAAGACTTGAAGACCGTCGGAGGAAACGAGGGCAAGCTGGCCCGGTACCGCAACACGGTTCAGCGGCTGACGGCTGTGGCCCACTCGGCGCAGGACGGTGGAACGCTGTTCGACCACCCCTATCTGAAGATCACGGTCGCGGGTTACGACGTCTTCCTCGAGCCCGATCTGGTGGCTGTGAAGTCGGGCGGGAAGTTCTACATCGTCGAGGTCAAGTCGTTCTCGGTGATCGACGGCCAGGCGCCTGCGGCCGCGGTGGAAGGCGCAGAGTTGCAGGCCGCGGTCTACGTCTACGCCCTTCGGGAACTGCTTTGTTCCGACGGGTTCGGCGAGGACCTGGTGGCGGACGAGGCGATCTTCGTGTGCCCGCAGAACTTTATCAACAAGCCGTTCGCGGCCCGGGTCAACGTCCGGAACCAAGTCGCGGCGGTCCGGCGGATGCTCAAGCGGATGCACGACCTCGACACCATTCTGTCGAACCTGCCGGCAGGGTTAACGTTCGCTCTGCGTGGCCCGGCCGGTTCCCGCTCCGCCGAGGAGCTGAAGGCGGGCCTGCGTCTGGTGCCGGCACGCTACGCGCCGTCGTGCCTGGACACCTGTGAGATGGCGCGGTTCTGCCGCTCCGAGGAACAAAGTTCCACGGCGGTGCTCGGCCGGCAGGTCCGTGAGGAACTGGGGCTGGACACGATCGGTGAGGTCGTCGGTCTGGCTCGCGGTAACCGCCTTCCTGGCCCGGACCAGGTCGAACAAGCTGAGTTGCTGCGGCGGGCCCAACAGTATCGGGACGAGTTGCTCGGGAGCTTGACGTGAGCCTGCTGACGTCCCTGGCCCGCGCCCATGCCAGCGACCAGGCGGTGGCACAGCGCCTGACGACCGTCCGGCATCTCTATGTGAGCAATGAGCCGCTGGTGCTCGTGCCGTTGGCCATGGCGGGCGAGGCCCACGCCCCGCTCGCCGTCATGATTGGCACCAGCCCTGATACACCGGAGCTGTTGACGGTTGCGCAGCCCCGGAACCGTGACCAGCAGGTTGCCTTCGCCTATGAGCTGGCCAAGATCCTCGCCGCCTACATCACGCCGCGCACCAACCGGCGTCTTCCGGTGCGCGCCGGCGCGTCCGGCGTCCAGTACCGGTGCACAGACGCACCGCAGGTGTGGGTACCGAACCGCGCCGGCGTGGAGTTCATCCGGATCCTCGGGCGCTCCACCCGGTTGCGAAGGAGTACAGGCGAGTGGGCCGTGCCACGCAACATCCCGGTCATGGGCAAGTGGCTGACGTTCCTCGCCGACCGTGCCGAGTATGCCGGCTCCGCCATGCTGGTCGCGGCGACCGACGCGCTGACCCTGCATTGGGCAACCGGGCAGAGCACCGAGGAGGACCAGCATCTTCCCGCTGTACTCGGCTGGATCGCGCCGCCACCCGGGATGACCGGGCGGGATGCCGCGCGCGCCTGCGAGAATCCGTTGAAGGTACCGCCTGCCGGACCAGCCACGGACCCGTCGTTCGACAACGGCATCCTCGAGCCGCTGCTCGCCGCCTACCACCAAGCGGCAAGCCCGGCAGCGTCGCGCATCGCCGAGGACAAGATCCGCAAGGAGTTGCGAAAGCAGCTCGACGGCACCTGGCATCGGATGTGGCAGGCGATCACCCTGCTGCGTGACCCCTCCCTTCCGGCCGGTGCTCATGTCGGTGTTCGCTGGGAACGGGACCTTGATGCTTTCACGCAGACCGCCGACTGGATCGCGACCAGCCCTGGTGCGCAGCCCAAACGCGACTCGGCGGTGTACGCCGCCCAGCGCCTGTACTGGCTGGAACGGGCCCAGCAGCAGTACGACGCGGAACGCGCCTTCGACGACCCGATGGTGATGGCCGAGGCTCGGATGATCGGTGAGGCGTTCGTCGGTACCGTCATCGCCGCTATCCCGAACCGGCGCGTCGGCAGGAGCCTGCGGCCACTGATCACCGTGTCGACCACCGACGCGATCAGCCTCGCCGCCGGCGAGAGCGGTCTGCGCCGGCCCGAGTTGCTGGACCAGAAGACCACCGTCGTCTCTGTGACCCGTGACGGCGATACGGCGATGGTCGAGCTAGAACTTCGCGAGGGCATGGGCAGCGGGCGTGAACCACGGCCCGGCACCGTCCCCGCCGTAGGGGACCCCGTGTGCTACAGCCTCTTCAGAGACGACTACCGCCGGGCGCCGACGCTGCCGCGCAAGGAGGACACCCCGTGGACTCATGGCGGCCCGCCCAAGCCATACCTGCCGACGGAGCAGGATGCCCAGGAGCCGTGGTCATGACCGTCACCTATGTCCCGCCCACCGCAGTCCTCGACGTACTTCGGTTATTGACCGAGGGTCCGCAGCCTGGCGTGGTGCTCAACTCACCCCCCGGAGCCGGCAAGAGCACCGCCGTCACCTACATGGCTCACCACCTGGCCCGGCACGGCGACCAGGTGCGCGTCGTTGCACAAACCAACTCCCAAGTCGACGACCTTGTCGCCAAAGTCGCCGCTGTGGATCCTGGGATCACCGTCGGCCGATACACCGCCTACGGCTACCCGGTGCCGGCCACCCTCGCCGCCCCAAACATCCTGATTGCGAACCGGTTCCCCGATCTGCGTCAGGCAGCCATTGTGGTCGCCACCGCAGCGAAGTGGCTCGACCCCGTCATCACCGAGCGCGGACCGTGGGCGATCATCGACGAGGCGTACCAGATGCGCTCGGACACCCTGCTGCGACTCGCTCCCATGTTCGAACGGGCTGCGTTCGTCGGCGACCCCGGGCAACTCGACCCGTTCTCCGTCGTCAACGTTGACCGATGGACCGGCCTGGCCTGGAATCCCCTGCAGAGCGCGGTGGCAGCCATGCTCGCCAACAACCCGGACATCCCGGAACGGCAGCTACCGCACTCGTGGCGGCTTGCCCCTCACACCGCGACCCCGGTGTCGGACGCCTTCTATCCGTTCGCGCCCTTCGAGTCCGCGCCCGGCCAAGGCGCGCGGCAGATGTGGTTGTCGACCCGCAGCCTTGGCAACAGCCCTGCCGACCGTGCGATCGAGCACGCCGCGGCGAACGGCTGGGCCTTTTACCAACTGCCGCGGCGACACACAGTGCGCACCGACGGTGAAGCGGTCAGCGCCGTCATCGAGCTGGCTGTGCGTGTTCTGGAGCGAGGCACGATGCTGCGCGACGAACGGCACCCCGAGGGGGTTAGGGTCACGCCGGACCGGGTGGCGATCGGTGTGGCACATCGCGACCAGATGGCTGCCATCAAAACCGGGCTGGCCGGCACCCCCTACCCGAACATTCGCGTCGACACCGCGAACCGGCTGCAGGGAAGCGAGTACGACACGGTCATCGTGCTGCACCCGCTGTCCGGGCGCCGCGACGCCACCGCGTTCCACCTCGAATCCGGGCGGCTGTGCGTCCTGACCTCACGGCACCGGCATGCCTGCATCGTTGTCGCCCGCGACGGCATCCCCGACCTGCTGGACGCCCACCCGTCCGCCGACCCGGTGCCCTTCAACACCCAACCGCGCTTCCCCAACGGCTGGGAAGCCAACAACGCCCTGCTTGAACATCTCATTGCCCACCGCATCCGGGCACTCTGAGCCCACCGCCCGGCGCCGTTCGCCGGCCCCATGTCGGGCTCAGGTGACGCCGGCGCTCCCACCGATTGAAGCCACTAACGACGAGAGGTCGCACGTGAAAGTACTGCACACCTCCGACTGGCACCTCGGACGTACCACCTACGGCCACTCCCGGGCGAGCGACCACGAAGCGGTGCTCGCCGAGATCACCGAAATCGCTGCCGCCACCCGCCCCGACCTGATTCTCAACACGGGTGACTTGTTCGACATGCAGCGGCCACCGCTGCACTCGCTCAAACTGGCCACCAGCACGCTGCACAACCTCGCCGAGATCGCTCCAGTCGTGGTCGTCTGCGGCAACCACGACTCGGCTGCATACCTGCACTGGCTGCACGACCTGCTCAGCCGGTCCGCGCCGATCCACTTCGTCACCAGCCACGACAACGCCGTCGGTGAAGTCCTGCGGTTACCAGCCGGCGAGCAGGCGATTCACGTCGCCGCACTGCCGTTCATCAGCGCCAACCGCATCGTCAACGTCTTCGACGAACCCGGCCAGCGGCGCATCACCTACGCCGGACACATCGCCGACTTGCAGCAGCGCCTCATGCGCGAGCTCAGAGACGGGTTCGACGCGTCCCGCGACGTGAGCGTGTTTGCCGCACATCAGTACATCGCCGGCGCTATCCCGTCGCGGACCGAGAACCCCAGCCACACCTGCGACTTCTACGCCACCGATCCACAGCACCTGCCGGTGGTCACCTACGCGGCGTTCGGTCACATCCACAAACCGCAGCCACTGCCGACCACCAGCGTGACGGGCTGCTACGCAGGCTCACCCCTGCAGCTTGACTTCGGTGAGGTCGGCGAGGACAAGAGCGTCGTCGTCGCGACGCTGCAGCCCGGCCAAGGCGCCGTCCTTGAACGAATTCGGCTAAAGCGCGGCCGCCGGCTGCGCTACATCACCGGAACGCTCGACGAGATCCGCACCACAGCGGCCTCCGTGACCACCGACATCTGCCTGGTCACGGTCAACACCGAAAACCACATCGACAACCTGGCAGGCCAGATCCGCAGCCTGCTGCCTGAGGCCACCATCGCCGATCTACGGGAGAACGCCGCCGACCGCAGGCTCGAACTGCTCGCCCCCGTCGACGACGCCACTGACGTCGACACCACGACGTTGTTCAGCGAATACCTCGCCACCCGCGGTGTCCAAGGCGTCTCGGCGCAACAGGTTCTTCAGCTTTTCAGCACCCTGCTGCCACACGCCAGCGAACACGAACCACCCGAGCTGCCGGCAGAGCAGCTACTGGCGGCCGACCCCGAGATCGCCTTCCCGCTGCCGGCAACCAGCACGGCCACCATCGGAGGGGCGGCATGAGACCACAGACATTGACCTTCTGCGGCCTGGGCACCTACACCGCGAAGCAGACCATTGACTTCACCGATAAGCGCTTCATCGCGATAGTCGGCGACACCGGCGCCGGGAAATCGACGATTCTGGAAGCGATCTGCTACGCCCTCTACAACCGATGCACCTACGCTGCCACCGCATCCCCGTTGGTCGCCGACGGCGGTGACGGCACCCTCGCCGTCGAACTCACGTTCACCGTCGGCAGCCGCCGATGGCAGGTATCACGGTCCGTCAGCCGGCACACCGCCACGTCAGTGCACCGGCTGACCTGCCTCGACACCGGCGCCCTAACAACCGGGGCCAGGCAGGTCACCGCAGAGATCCGGCGGATTGTCGGGCTCGACTGCGACACCTTTCTACGTGCCGTGGTCCTGCCGCAAGGCCGCTTCCAGGAACTGCTGCGCATGAGCGACCGTGACCGAGGCAGAGTCCTCGACTCCGTCCTCGGTCTCGAGCAACTGAGCCAGGTCCGCGAGCACGCCCGAACCCTTCAGGCGCGCCTCAAGGACCGGCTCAACGAGTACCAGCTGCACCGCAGGAGGTTCCTCGACGACCCGGCCGCGGCGCTGGCCGCCGCGGCCGAACAGCACAGCGTGCAGCAGCAGGGCCTGGAACATCTCCAGAATGCTCGGGCCGCCATCGCTGATGCGCGTGCCGAACAGCGACGAGCCGCCGGGGCGGTCAGCACGCTGACCCAGCTGAAGGAATCCCTGGCGGCCGCAGTTCCTGCCGGCGCCGCCGACCAGCTACACGCCTTGGCGTCGCAGGCTCAAACGCTCAACGGCCAGCGCGCCTGCATCAACCAACTGACCCACCAATTGCAGATCGAGCAAGACCTCCTGCAAGGTCAGCTCACACAGGCCGAGCAGTACGGCGGGAATGTGGCCGGCACCGCCACGACGATCAACACTCTGAAATACCTCGCCGAACAGCTACCCCAGCAGCGGAAACGCCACCGGCAGCTTACGGAGAACGCCGAAGCCCTTGCCGTCGAGCAGCTCCGGCTACAAGGCGTGCAACAGAGCCTGGCCGATCTTGAGCCAGCCGTCGCGGCGGCCAACAAGACGCATGCAGACGCGGAAACGGCGTTCAAACGAGCCCAGGATCGGCAGCACAAGGCCGTCGAACGACTGAGGATCTGGTGCCGAGCCGCCGCAGACCTAGAGAAGGCACGCGCAGAACTCGCCACGACGGAAGAGGCTCTCGGCACCGCCATAGCCAAGGCAAGAGAAGCGGCGGGTATCGCAGAAGAGGCTGAGCACAACCGGAGCGAGTGCGAGCAAACGCACCGCGCGCTGCTGAAGGCGAACGCCGCAGCGCACGCCGCCGCGGATCTCGAACCCGGCGCGGCATGCCTCATCTGTACTCGTCCCCTGCCTGCCGACTTCACCGCACCGATCGCACCCGACCTCACCGCCGCCGACGACGCCCACAAGAAAGCCCGAGTCCGGGCGGAGAAGACGGGTCGGGCGGCCGCCGTAGCGGCCGCCCGGGTGGAAACCCTGGAACGAGACAACCTGCCTGCCGCCCAGCAGAGCGTGACCACAGCCGAGAGCCTGCTCAGTGAAGCGCTGCTCAGCCTCCAGGAAGTCGTTGGAGACGCCGACCTGTCGGGAACCGACGAGCAGATCCTCAAACTGGTCACCGATGACGCTTCGAAAGCGCAGCAAGACGTCGAGCGCGCCGGAAAGATTCGCGACGACACCCGCGATACCGCGACCGCCGCCAGAACCGAATTCGTCACCCTCTCAGAGGCCCACGTCAAGCGCATGTCTGCCCATCAGGAGCAGGAACGCGACAACGTCGCCTTGCGCCAATCGATCGACGAGGCGGCCAGCCGCCTACCCGCCCGCTTCACTCTCGCCACACCCCTGGACGTCGCGGAAGTCCAGCAACAGAAGGCAGCAGCCGAAGCCCATCAGCGACTCCTTCAGGAGCTGGCCGGCCGACGGACCGGCGCCGAACAAGCGCTCGCCGGCCTGCGCTCGCGGAGCGCGGCGCTGGAGACGACCTACGCCAAGAAGATCACCAAACCGGCGGCGACGCTGCGAGACAAGCTCTTGACCCTGGCGCAGCGGGTTAACGACGCCGCAGGGGCATTCGGACTCGAAGAACCGGCGGCCGCGCCCGCCGCGCACGTAGACCTGGACACGCAGGCGCACTGGGCTGCTGATCTTCTCGCTCAGGCAAAGGAACTCCTCGGCATCTGCGCCGCAAAAATCGACGAACAGCAGCGTGCCGAGAAGGCTGCGGGAGAGGCCATCGGCCTTGCCTGCCATACGGCTGGTGCCGCCGGCGAAGAAGACCTCGAGCAGCAATACCTCGCCGCCCACGGTACGGTCCAGAACCTGAAAAGGCAGATCGAGCGCGCCCGGGAGGAACTCCCCGTGGTGAACGCGTTGCAGGAGCGGATTGATGCTGCGGCTGGCACAGTCGATGTTCTTGCACAACTGTCGGTAGTGCTGGCCGAGGGCAAGTTCATCGCTGACGCTGTCAGCCGGCGCCTCCAAGCGCTGCTTCACCAGGCAAGCGAGATCCTGCTCTCGATCTCCGGTGGCCGCTACAGGTTCGCGGCCGACTTCCGGATCATCGATATGGACACCATGGCTGCCCGAGATGTTAAGACGCTCTCCGGCGGCGAAACGTTCCTCGCCAGCCTCGCCCTGGCGCTCGCCGTAGTCGAACTCGCCAGCCGGGCGACCGGCCACGTCGAAGCGCTATTCCTCGACGAGGGCTTCGGCACCCTTGACACCACCTTCCTGCGCGATGCCCTCAATACGCTGACCGACCACAGCACAACCGGCCGGCTGGTCACGGTGATCAGCCACATGCGTTCCATCACCGAGCACGCTGAACATGTACTAGTCGTGGAGAAGTCCCTGACAACTAGTCACGCGCACTGGGCCGACGCCTCGGAACGAGAGAGGATCATCAACGATGACCTTGGTCGTGGCCTGCTTGAATAGGCCGACAGGGCGCCAAGGTGGCCACGCAAAGGCTCCAGACCGAGATGATGCGCGAGTACCACGGTTGCGGGCGTCGCCTCTCGTGGCGACGCTGCAGTGTGATCTGGCTGAGCGGGGGAGGACTGTGTTGTCGATGCCAATGCACAATCCTCCGGTGACCCGGAGCGCAGTGGTAGTAACCCCCGCGCGCGGTCAGCTATGCCTGCCACGGTGGTCCCGGGCACATGCCGTCGATCAGCCGAGGCCTGAGGACCCAGCTCCAAGCGGCTCGCGGCCGGCGAGAACCGTAACCGCCGAGGCCACCGGCATCCCGGAGGCGCCGACGATCACTTCAGCCCGCCCCGGCACCCGATCCAAGGAGGGCAACGGAGGCACCAACTGGTGACCGAGATCGCGGAGCTGCCATTTGAGGAGCACGCTGCTGATTCCGCCGTGCTTGCGCTGTACCGGCAGGTGTTCGCCGTTCTGGCCCGCGACGCGAACCAGATGGTCGACGACCCGGCGCTCGTTCGCGTCGACGAGCTGATCCTGAACGCATTCGCGTCTGCGGGCCCGGCCGGCTTGACGGTGGAGCAGGTGATCGCTGCGTGCGGAGACACCTCGCCCGTCGCGGTCCGGCGCCGGTTCGAGGTGCTGCGCTCCTATCGTGCGGTTACCAAAGTCAACGAGCGACCGAACGAGATGTTCTACCGGGCGGCGTTCGCGCCGTACGTGATGCTGCTGTTCCTGCGCCGGCTGGCGCAGACCGGCGGCCTCGGCGAGCTGCACCAGATGCTGTCGATCGCCCGGCTCTCGATCGAGGACGCCGATACCACCCTCGAGCAGGCCCAAGCGCAGCTGCAGGACCTGGCGAACGTGTTCCGGCTGCTGGCGAACCCCATCATGCAGATGGCGAAATCCGGGACCGTCGAATCGTTGCGAGCCTCGGCGCAGCCGATGCTCGGCAACAGCGAACTCATCGACAAGGCGACCGTCTTCCACAACCTGGCGACGGAGAAGTGGCCGCGGCTGTTGCCAGAGTGCACGCAGCTGCGGATGGCGTTGGCCGCGTATCGGGACGCGGTGAACGCCGCGGCGCGGCGACTGATCGACCGGGCCGGCCGAACCCGGGCGTTGGGGCTATTGCCAGCGGAGAAGTGGCGCAGCTTCGCCCGCGACGCCACCGCCGACGAGCTTGCGGCCGCGCTGGACGGGTTGCTGTTCGACGCGCCGAATCCGCACTTCACCGTTGACGACCTGCTCGACGCGGTCGAAGAAGGGCTGCGGACCGACACGGGGCGGACACCGCCGCCTCGGCCGCGGATTGACGATGAACCAGGCCCTGAACAGGTCGGTGCCGATATGGAGGCGGAACTGCTTGCCACCCGGGCGGAGGAGCTGCTGGCCGGCCGCGACGAGGTCACCGTCGCCGAGCTGTTGGACACGGCCGGGGATTGGGCGGCCGGCCGTCGGGTGCTGTCGGACTTGACCGCGATCGGCTTGCGACCCGAGCTGCCTTACCTGCTGACCTGGGGGGACGGGCTGCGGATCAACGTGGTCGGAGACCTGACCTGGATCACCGACGGCTGGTTCAGACGCCGGACACCGGCGGAGGCGCCGGCGTGAACGAACACGACACCGCACTGTGGTGGGCGAAGATCCGCTCCGGCGGCCCGCAACAGGCACCCGCGGGCAGCCCATCCCCAGCAGGGATGCGGCGCCTGGTCGAGCCGGACGCCCAGTCAGTGTGGTTCCTGCCGAACCTGCCGCCAAGTGCTGCGCCGGAGGTCCTCGCCGAGTACCGACAGGAACCGGCGACGCTACAGGATTCGGCCGGCACGCTACGAGTGTTCGCCGCCTGCCTGCGCTGCTGCTGGCCGGACCCGGGCACCGACTTGTGGCCGGGCCAGCCGGCCGATCTTACTGACGTCGACCAGGTGCTACAGCAGCTGACCCCGGGCCGGGACCGGGCCAGCCGGCGCAAGCTGCTGTCCGCCAGCCTGCGCCGGCTGGAAGCGTCCCGGTGGGTGCTGCAGACGGCCGACCGGGTCCGGCTGGGGCCTCGCGTCACCGGGTGGGGGTCGCTGGAGCTGTCCACGCTCCGGGAACTGTGGCGGATGATCCCCGACCCCCAGCCGAAGTCTGATGCAGGCGGAGGGGAGGCGCCGTGAACCGCACCCAGAACCCGCTGTTCGACTCCGTCCTTGCGACCCTGACCGACCGGCAGCGCGAACACGTCGAAGCGGCGTACGCCCTGCTGGAGCACAGCCGCGAACCCGTCCACCGGCAGGAACTGCACGCGTTGCAGGACCCGACCAGCCGGGACCGGCTCGAGCGACTGCTGCGCCACACCGGCCGGGTCCTCGTCCAGGTCGACGGGCTGCGGTTCACCTCGGGATATGACGACACAGTTGGCATGCAGCTCACCGACGCCGGCTGGCAGCCACTGACCACCGTCGAGCGAGCCGTGCTCGCTCTCGTGCTCATCTATTCGGTCGCGATCGCCCGCAGCGAGGAACGCCTCGCTCCCGACACCTGGACGAGCCCGTACCCGACCACCGAGGCCGACATCCTGAAGGCCAGCAAACTCCCGGCGGTCGCCGCAAAAGCCGCAGCGAGCAAACTCGTCGCCGCCGGGCTGCTCACCCGGGTCCGCGACCGCGCCGACGCCGAAGGTGGATACGTGCCCGGCCCGCAACTGTTGCGCCTGACCCCGGCCGCTCGGGCCCGGCTGCAGGAACAGTTGATCCTCGCCGCCGCCCCGAACCATCCGCTCGCCGCCGCAATCCGTGAACGCCGCAACCGCACCGTCAGCAGGGAGAACATTCGTTGACCCCAGCAGGTAACCCCGTCGACGACGGCGCCACCGACATCGTCGGACCGCGGGTCCTCGCCGGCGTCCAAATGATCAATATCTCCCGGCTGTCGACCCACCCGGTCCCGATCACCTCCCGCGGCCTGATCACCATCGCCGGCCAAGGACCGTCGGACTCCAACGGCGCTGGAAAGTCGTCGTTCATCGCCGGCCTCAGCCTGCTGCACGCCGACGAGCAGTGGCGGCTGCAATCCGGCGCGCAGGCAGCCGCCGAACTGCTGTTCACCGCCGAACTCGCCGGGCAGGAAGTCGTCCACGCGAACGCCGACCACGGCTACATCGTCGGCGTGTTCGTCCCGCCCACCGCCCGGACGCTCGCCGAACTTGAGGCGGACGTGCTGACGGTGTGGCTGCGGATCAACCGGCAGGCGCCCCACGTCGAACTGCGGTGGAAGCCGCAGCTGCACGTCGCGTACGGTGCCAGCGAAAACGACCGGGCCAGCAGCGCCGACGGCTTGTGGGACGAGTTGCCACGCAGCAACGGTCGTACCGACATCCGGGCGAACAAACTCGCCCGCACCCTGTATGGGCAGACGGTGCGATGCGTGTCGTTCCTGTCCACGTCGGTGCGAGCCAGCCCTACAGCGAACCTGCTGGCCCAGCCACTGAACGAGCTGACCCCGGAGCGGATTTTCGATGCGGTTGGTGCGCTGACCGGCCTGACCCGCGAGATCGACGACGAACAGGCGGCCCGGCAGAATCAGTACCAAGCCGCGCTCGCCGCGAACACCGCGAAGGAAGAGTACGAGCGGTGGGACGAGCGGGTCACCGTCACCGAAGACATGATCCGGGCCCGCGAAGCAGCCCGTACGGTAAAGGCCGACGCGCTCGACAGTTGGCGGTCGCGGTGCGCCCGCTACCTCGTCGACGGTGTCGCCACCGACGCGGAGCTGCGGCATGACATCGCTCAGCTCGAAGCGAAAGGCAAAGAGCTCCAAGCAGCCATCGACGCTACCGACGTCAAAGTCGGTGAGCTTACCGACGACAAGGCGTTCGACGAGAGCTACCGGCAGCGGGTGAAGGCGTTCAACGACATCGACGCCGAGGTGAACAGTCTGCGGAAAGAGCAGACCGGTTACGTCGCCCAGATCGAGCTCCTCACCACACGTAGCCGCGCTTTACGCGAGAAGGCGGTCGCCGCGGACGGTCGGACCGTCGCCCAGGCCGAGCAAGAGCTCCGCGACGCCAACGCCGCGGTTGACCGCGCACAACGCCGCAAAGGCATCACCGAACAAGCCGTCAAAGACGCCCGTAAGGCGCTGGCCGCCGCAGAACGCGGCGAGGACGTCGCGGTCGCCCAGGTGCAGGCGCTGCGCGCGGCTGGCTTCACCGAGGCCGTCCCGCTTGTCGACGTGGTCAGTCTCACCGACGAGCAGCGCCCTGTCTGGGAAGCACGGCTGCTGCCGTATCGGCATGCGGTCGTCGTCACCGGTGCGACTGCCGCGCAGGCGGCGCTCACCGACGTCCCCGGCTCGCTGCTCGTCGAAGCTGACCCTGACGGATTCGCTGGTGGCCCAGACCTGCCAGCGGCGGCGAACGCGGCGGTGACCGTGGCCCGGTTCCTGACCGCTCTGCGGGACCGTGCCGGCACCGGTGGACTGATCGACACGGCCGCCGGGGTGCATGGGATTGCCGGGTACGCAGAAGCCATGACCGGCCGCGCCGGCCGGATTCAGGCTGCCCGTGACGCCCTCACCGCCGCGTCCGCTGACGACGGTGAAGCGGACGACAGCGTTCGGGACGCCCAGCGGGCCAAGAAGCGTGCTGACGGGCGGGTCGAGGGAGCCAAGGCGGCGCTCGAGGCCGACGAGATCGACTCCCAGGTCAGGAAGTTGCGGAAGAAGAACGCGAAGATCGATGAGGAGCTGGACGAACTGGCTGCCCCACATGCCCATGCCAAGAAGGCTTACCTGACGGCGCTTTCGGAGAAGAGCGGCCGCGACGAGCGGATCGGCGCCGCGAAAGCGGAGAAGGAACGGTTGAGCCGGGACCTGCAGCAGCACCAGGACCAGTGGCAGGCGAAAATCGACGCGTGGGCGGAGTTGGACCTGCCACGTCGGCAGGAAGCGTGGGCGGGCACCTCCGCGTCCGCGGAACAGCACCTGCTCGCCCTCACCGAAACGGAGCAGGAACGCAGTGTCGCCGAATGGGACGACCTGTGCGCAGCGCAGACTGACCGGCTGCAGCAGGCATGTTTCCCGCCGGGCACCCCCGAGGAGCAGCTGCCCGAGGAGCTGAAAGTCGTCGATCAGCAGCGCCGCGACCGCCGGCTCAGCGCCTATATCCGGCTCATCCCGCAGGTACTGCGGATCATCGGCCAGCACCTCGACGACCTTGAGAGCATCGACCGGCAGCAACTCGACGAGATTAGCGCCGAACGAGAACGACTCACCGGGACACTGCAGAGCGCCGAAGACCACCTGAAGGAGGCCCAACTCGCGGCGACCGCAGTGCGAGCCACCCTCGCGAAGGCCATCAAAGCCAAGCTGAAGCAGGTTTCTGACGAGTTCAACGCCCTCGACCAAGCGTACGGCGGGTACGGCGGCGCCCTCGACTTCCCCGAACCAGAACCACCAGCAGACCCGCAGAAGCCTTGGCAGTGGGCGATCACCCCACGGTGGCGACGCGGCGAAGGGAAACCACTGTCGTCGTACCAGCTGCGTGGCAACACCGCCCAGATGGACGACAAAGCCGTCAAACTCGTCTGCGCGGCCGCGCTTGCCGGCTCGCAGGACCGGCCGCTGCTGCTCGTCCTCGACGAACTCGGACGCAACCTCGGCTCTGCGCACCGCCGTGACGCGGTCGCCCTGTTCGAGAACATCGGCCGGGACCGGGCGATCAGCGTCGTCGGCGCCCTGCAGGACGACATGGAACGGTACGCCGTCGGCTCCTCCAGCCTGTACATCAAGCTACGGCGAACCTCGGACGCATACGCCTACAACCAGGCACCCGTCGTCGTCGGCAGCGAGTCCGAAACAGCCCGCGTCGAGCTGCTCACCATGTGGATGACCTCCTACCGCGGGAAGACCGAAGCGTGACGATCCCTGGCGGCTCCGCATCCGACAACGCCGTCCCGGACGCAGAACCGGATCGTGAAATCGTGCTGACCTGGGTCACCGACTATCCCGGACTGGTCGTGTACGCGCCGCTACCAGCCAGTGGCCGGTATCCACGCGACCGGAACGGCGACCCGTACTACCGCAGCGTGCGGCTGCGGGCCGAAAATCCGGGTCAGCCGCCGCGCCGGCCCGCCGGCCTGCTTTCCGACACCGACTGGGCGTGGATGACCCGCAGCGAACACGCCTGGCGGCAGGTCGCCGGCAAGTTCGGCGCCCAAGCCGAGACAGTCGTGTTCGCCCTCGCCCGGGCCGGGTGCGTCACCATCGGCTACGACCTGAAAGGCAGCCGGCCAACATCGAGCCCGAAACGGGTGTACCCCCACCCCGACCTCTCCGCCGCAGAGAAAAACCGCCGTGCAGTCCGCCGCGACCAGCGGTCCACCCTGCAGTCCCGCGCCGCCGAACTCGCTGCCGACCTGCGCGATGAATGGCCCGGCGTTGCCCAAGCCCTGCACACCACCGACCACCCGGACCGGCTTGGCTGGGCTGTCAACGCCGCAACCGATCTGACCGCCGGCGTCGTCCACAACTCCGTCCGCGCGTTCGTGCAAACACACGCGGGAAGCACCAAAGCCCGCGACGACGTTCAACGGCTGCTGACCGAGCTCGGATTCGAACCCGAAGCCCTCGCTGCACTCGGCCTGTCCCGCAGCCCATACATCGGCATCGGCGGCCCGGTCCGGCTGTGCGTCTCAGATACCGTCATCGACCTTTCCTCGCTGCCTGGCCCGCATGACATCCGGCTCAGCTCTCAGCACACGATCTCCATCGACGTATGCCGTGGGGCGGGGCCGCTTTTGATCATCGAAAACCGGCAGGCCGCCGAAACGCTATGCGACATCGACGCGGGCGTGCCGGTCATTTGGTGCCACGGCCAGCCACCAGAGCCGGTCCTCAACCTGATTGCCGAAGCAGCAGCGCAGGCGTCGTCAACACTGATCTGCACCGACGCCGACCTTGGCGGAGTGCGTATCGCCGCGAGAATCCACGACCGCCTTGCCGCAGAGTTAACAGTCCACGTCGTCGACGTCGGCGCTGCAGGGCACCGACCCGGCCGAGTGTTTTCTGCGCACAGCCGGGCCCATCTGCAACCGTTCGCGAACCGTAATGATCAGATCGGAGCCTTCGCCCTCAACTGCCTGGATCGTGGCTACGCCATCGAACAGGAGGCGACAGTCAAAGCAGCAATAACCGAAGCACTGGACAGAATTCGACGAGACTGATGGTGGCGAAGCCCGCCTACGCGCGGTCGGTCACAACGAACGAGGTTCTTGTGAGGCTCGTCCGCTGGCGTCTTCGCCCATGCATTGATCATCGCCTCGTCGTCGGTGACATCGAGGAGGCGGACAGCCTCCGACCTGGGAGTCGTTGGAGGAGCACAATCCAGCAGCCGGTCAAGGTCAGGGGCAGCTGTGCCGCCTCCAACACGAGTTGGCAAAAGGGCTCTGCAGATCGGCCCTCTCGACCACCGCAGCCGCCGGCGAGACCGAGTCCGACGCCCGTCTGGCCGGGGCCGGCTCCGCTACAGCGGCCGAACCCACCCCGTGCGGCCGGCGCAACGCCGCTAGCTGCCTGCCTTTGGGCGCCGACGTACGCGCAGCAGCCAGCTGGTCCGATTGCCCCTCAATAGCCACAGCCGCTACCGGCGAGCCGGTTCGGACAGCTCGACCGGCCGGAATCCTTGCCCTACACCCAGGCCCAGCCGACAGTCGTCGCCGAGGTTGACGTCAACACCGCCTACGAGCATCACCGATGGCGCCACCGCGTCCGCTCCCTGCGTGTCCAACAGGAGTGTCGGTCGATGACCTGCTCCTCGCCGACGGGGCGGCCATTTCGGCAACTCGCGAACGGGCCCGAGTACGGTGCACCGCTGGCCCGGCGACTGGCTGGAGGATGCGGCGCACCTACCACGAGGACTTGTCGTACGCCACTCCTACACTTCGGTCAAGATGCAGCGGTTCCTTGCGGCCCGGTGGGCAGCGTGTGGAGGGAGACCCAGATCGAGGAGCAAGAGCGTTCGCCCGTCGGCCGGTGTCCGAACTGTAACAATGGAGTGCGTCTCACATCGGAGGGACACCCACATCGATGCCGTCGGGCATCGTGCCGTCACCTGCCAATCGCTGCATGCACGTTCGGCGGCTGCGAGCGCCCAAGGGAGACTGCCACACTCTGCACCGGACACAACAACCAGAAAAACAAGGGTAGGCCTCTTGCGCCACTGCGGCCCAAGCGTCCTGACATGTCGCTGCGCGAGCGCGATGAGAGTGGTCGGAAGCACTGCGTAAGCTGTCAACTTTGGTTGGACGAGTCCTTGTTCTCGAAGAGGTCGGCCTCGTCTGATGGTCTTGATGTCGAGTGCCGACCTTGCCGTGCGCTTCGCACCTTAACAAGGAAGTACAGCATCTCGGTTGAGCAGTACAGGCAGATGCTTGCCGGCCAGGGTGGTGCGTGCGCCATCTGCGGAGAGATTCCGACCGGCGGGCTTGGCCTGGTCGTCGACCATCAACACTCGTGCTGCTCCGGCAAGAGCAATTCCTGCGGCAGTTGCATCCGTGGGCTGCTCTGCCTATCGTGCAACGCCGCCATCGGGATGTTCAACGAAGACGTGGAACTGCTCCGCCGGGCTGCCGCCTACATTGCGGGGACCCGAAGCTCTCGGAGGTTGGGGTGAGTGAGCTTGGTTGCGCGCTTGACACCTGCACCGCTCCGCAGCGGTCTCTCGGGCTGTGCCATAGGCACTACACTCGATGGTACGCGATCGGCGACCCGCTGTGGGACGGCGACGACTGCACTAACTGCGGCCGGCGGCGCGCACGAACAACCGAAGGCGAGCTGCGGCGCTGCCGTTTCTGCCCGGAGATTCAGCGGCCAAAATGCAGCTTCCCGGGCTGTGTGCGGCCGATCCGGTGGAATTCGCTTTGCAACGGGCACGCGCAGCAGCAACGCAAACGAGCGGGTACCGGACGCCCGATGGAACCACTCCGCCCCCAGCGGCGCTCAAAGACTGCGGTTGCGATTCGCGACGGGCTCGGCCGCAGGCAATGCAGTATGTGTAAGGAATGGAAGCCTGAATCAGACTTCGGACCATCGAAGCTGATGTCCGACAGGCTGGATCCGCGGTGTCGCGCATGCGTCAACCGCCGGAATGTCGAGCTGATGTACAACCTGGCACCCGGCGAGTACGACCGCCTGTTAGAAAACCAGGGCGATGCCTGCGCGATCTGCCGCAGGCCCTTTGACGATGGCCGACGGCCGGTGGTCGACCACGACCACTCTTGCTGCCCCCACAAGCCCAAGAATGCTTGCGGGCGATGCGTGCGAGCCGTGCTCTGCGGCACGTGCAACTCAGGCCTCGGGATGCTCCGTGAGGACGCTCGGATCATCCGCCGGGCGATCACGTATCTGTCTGCGTCAGCCGACAACGGTGTTGCACCATGATCGCTGGTACCGCAACAGTTGTGGCCCTGCACAACCCATAGTTCGCACTCGAAAGGTCCTGGCGCTACAGGCCGGTGAACCGGGCGACGACCAGGGGAGTCATCCGGGACGATGACCAACTCCCGGCAGCGGGTGGAGGCGCCTCGGCGGCGGCTTGGCCGCACGACGGCACCCGACTTTGTGCCCGAACGATCGCACGCGCCGGAGCGCGTGACAGCGGCAGAACCGCAACATAGGGCGGCGACAACCACGACTCTATGGTCATCCTTCGCGATGAACTGCTGCTGGCGCCAAGATTGGGGCCCGCCATGCTGGTCGCGCTATGTTCTCGGTTCGGCAGAGCGACGATGATGGCGTCAGGAGTCACGGTTGCCGGCGCGCGGCGGGGGCGGTAGCTATGCGCGCCTGGTAGATTGCCCAACCTTTTCTGAACATCGCCGCCTCGATAGCATCCGGGCGCACGGCCGCTTGGTTAGTGGACTCAGTTCTGGCATGGTTGTGGGCGAATTCGAGCCACCGCTGGTATTGATCTGGGCCCCAAGGGCCGCGTTCCGTAATGTCCCAGTGTTCGACTTCCTTCAAAGCTGTGGCAACGAACTGGTCGAGGATCAGCGCGCGACCAGGTTGTGCGTCGGGCCGGGCATCCGCGAAGTACAGCAGCTTGGTGTAGAACGAGGGCCCGAGGTAGGGAAGCTTCTGCTCGCCGCCCAGGGCCAGCATCTCGTACGCCTTCGCCGGTCCCTGATCACGAAGGACGGTCAAAGTCTTAACGAGCTTGGCCGTGATGGACTTAGTCGTGTTCTTGGTGAAGACCTGAGCTCGACGGCCGACGAGGAATGCTCGGTCGCCGGTGCCCCAGGCGTAGCTGCCGACCAGAAGTCGCCCGACGTCGTCTGGACCGCCATTCGCTGCGGTGAGGAGGTCGCCACGCGTGATGTGTCGGTACTGCCGACCCCTGTTGGCCTCGGGCAGGTCGGATAGCCATGCCGTCCACCCTTCGGCGGGGACGCGTTGCTGCCACCAGCGTGGCCGAAAGTCGAACCCGTGTGTGAGAACCTCGCCAGGGGTCCAGAACGCATCGACGCCAAGTCGGTCTCTGAGCCCGATCGTCGCCTCCTGCCCGGTGTGGGCAGACTGTACCGGCGGGCATCGACCCGGAAACGACCCATGCTGCGTAAGCCCGGCCCAGGATGCCGAACCAGAAGGACTCTTGTACCACGGTACTCGGACTTCTCCACTTGGGCCGTAAGGCGTTGGCCGCGAGTATGGGGCCAGTCGTCCGTCCGCTCGCCGGGGCCGCGCCGCGCTCGGCGTGCTCCTGAGGACGGCCACCCGACGGGGCCCGATACGCCGCAGGCGACAGCAGCATCCTCGCTCGTCAGCCCCTCGGCGACCCTCGCCCAGAATGCCCGCTCGACACCCGGCCGGATCGGCGGCCCGCCCGGCGACCTCATCGCCGGACGGCCCGTCAACGTCGTCATCCACCCCGCTGGCCTGCCGACCAACACCTCCGCGATCGAGGTTGACGAGGTGAAGCAGTAGGCGGCCCCGACATAGCCGTCCGCGGGCGGGCGGGGCGGCGGAGGTGCGGCCGGATCGGGCGAGGGCGAAGACCAGGAGGATCAGGCCGGCGGTGGCGACGACCTCAGCGAGCCACGGGTTCCCTCCGCTGCGGCCGTGCGGGACCAGGCCACGGCCGGGAGGTCGAACATGAGGTCAGCCAGGACCCCCTGGTGATCGCGCCGCCGATCTTTGCGGCGGTGTAGGCGGCGAGATCGCGGGCGGTGGGGCCGGTGCCGGCGCGGCGGCCGAGCCACCAGTCGACGGCGGAGACGATCCGGTTGAGGTGCGCCCTAAATACCGGCCCGAAAGTCAGGATCAGCGCCCCCAACGCGTGGGCGGTGGCGATCGCGTTCTCTAGGAGCTCGAGCCCGGCCAGTTCGAGATCAAGCAATTGGTCCGAGCCAATCGCCTGTTCGGGGAAGCCCCGCACCCGATTGGCCGATCTCAAACGACCTATTGCCTCAGCTAGTGTCTTTGCGGTGGCGCCGACCTTGCTGGAGGACGCATGAGAAGCCACCGAGTTGTCCGAGCCGCTCTCGCCGTCACCGTACTAGCAAGCGGCCTCTCCGTAGGGGTTGGCGCGATCCGACCGGCTGCGGCCGACACAAATTGTGGGCGCGCACTCTTCATCGGGGCACGGGGATCGGGGGAAAGCGGCTCCGACAATGACGGACTTGGAATACCGGTCACTGCGACGAGGGACAGTCTGCTCGCATACGCTCAGCGCACAACGCTCAGTGCCTCAGACATCCATTTCGAGTCTGTGCCAGCGACGCAGTATCCAGCGATCAGCATCCCTGGGGCCATTCTTGAGAACGGTGGGTTGCCGTCCGCTTTCTGGGCGGCATACGAGGGAAGTGTATCGGATGGCTCAAACTGGCTCACGCTGAGGCTCCTGAACCGGGCCCGATCCTGCCCAAATGAAAGATTTGTCCTCGTCGGCTACTCGCAAGGGGCGCAAGTCGTCACCGATGCGCTGATTACACTGCAATCGGTTCCCTCGATCACCAAGCGCATCGCAGGCGTCGTGCTGTTCGGTAGCCCGGTATTTAGCCCCAATGATCAAACCATCAACGTCGAGCTACCAAAGAAAATTGCATGGTCCTCGAGCCGGCAAGGAATTTATCGGGCCCTCAGATCCCAGGCGCCGTTGGGCTCGACAAGCCAATTGAATGTGGTAGGAAATGAGGTACACATCGGTTCGTGGTGTTTGACCAAGGATGCGATCTGCAACTATTCCGCTGGAGATTCGCGTGCGCTGGTCGACGGATCTAGCACACATTTCGAGTATCCGCAGTTCGCGAAGGATGCCGGGAAGACCCTTGCGGACGACATCAAGGCCGCCGTCTTTAAGAAGGTTCCCCCACCACCCAACGCGCCGCTTGAGTTGTCAGTAGACAGTGGCGTACTTCCACACGCGCAGCAAGGCCTGGCGTATGAGCAGCCTATTACGGTGGGGGGCGGCCGGCCTCCGTACACGCTTGATCCGGAGCCCCTGAGCGGAGGGCTCCCCCCGGGTATCACTGTTGGCGACGCGCTCGACCTTCGCGGTACGCCAACCCGACCAGGAACATTTCAATTCGAACTCGGCGTAACCGACGCGCTGGGCCAGCGTGCGACAGCGGCGTTCACCCTGATTGTGGACGCTACATCGCTTACCCCCACGGCACCCGAGTTGGTGAGTGTCAACGCCGCTGGAACAGCCGCAGGCTCTCGGTACTCTGGATGGTCCGTTGCGCTCAGCGCCGACGGCCGGTACGTTGCCTTTGCATCGATGGCAAAGGATCTCGTTGCGCGCGATCAGCAAGCGGTCGGGCTTAACGTCTTCGTTCGCGACCGCGCAATGGGCACGACACAGTTGGTAAGTCAGCGGACCGACGGCTCCCCAATGGAGGAGTTTGCAGGTGCACTGAACCCGAAGATCACGGCGGATGGGCGCTACATCGCATTCGACTCGGATTCGGCAGTCCTCGTCGATCAAGACAGCAACGAAAGTCAGGACGTCTTCCTGCGTGATATCCAAGCAGGGACAACAACCCGCGTTAGTGTTTCCGGGCTCGGCATCGAAATCGACGGAACCAACCAGGTCCAATCGATAAGTCCGAACGGTCGCTACGTGGTCTTCAACAGCGATTCCGCCACGTTGAGCGGGGGGGCTACGGGCTTACACCTTTACGTGCGGGACATCTACAGTGCGACGACGACGCGGATCGACGCCGTCAGCTCGGCGGTGGGGTTCGTAAACGATGCCGGCACCGTTGTTTACCGCGGCGGAAACGAGTTCGGGCCAGGAACCGAAGGGATATTCCGCTGGACCAAGGATGGCGGTCGGCAACGGCTCGCCGATCCCGGACTGATCAATGTGAGCGACGACGGCAAGTGGCTCATCATCTACCAGCGCGACCGGGCGCAGCTCATTCGTATCGACACAGACACTCTTGCTCAGCAGACCCTGAGCACGGCAGGCGGTCCCTGCTGCACATCTGTCGACGGCCTGAGCGTATCCAGGAACGGGACCGCGACGTTCTCAACGAACGCGCCCGCGCTTACGACGCTCGCTGGTATGTCCGGGCAGCAGGTATACCAGGCTCTCGCATGGTCGATGGACGGACGAGTCGCGCTCGTCAGCGCAGCCACTGACGGTAGTCCCGGCAACGATAGGACGTACGCGACGGCGATCAGCGCCGACGCAGGCACGGTAGGCATGTTCTCCAGCGCTACGAACCTGGTGACCTTGCCCGATCTGAACAATGACTGGGACGTGTTCGTGGCGCCGAATCCACTCTATAGGCCGTGACGAGCAGGAGGCTGGCGAACATCAGCAGACGAGCACCGATATGCACAACACCTCGCGACCAGTGCCCGAACTACGTAAAAGGTTAGTCCCACTGTCCGCCGTTGAGTCGGTGATAGTTGACTAGGCGGACCACCGGCCCGGCCTCGGCGAAGCCGATCACGGCGGCAGCCCCATCTACCAGACGTTTGCGCTGCTGGTCGTCAGCGACCCCAGAAATTAGCGGAGCTAGCTGACGCAAAGCAGCGACACGGCCGTCCACCGACGGCGGTTGATGCATGCAAAGTGCGTGTTTGAAAAAATCGAGTGTGGACAGTGTGGCGGCGTGATGACGGCCGTAGGGGCGGGCAGGGTGTCCGGGTGTCGTCGCCTCGTCGTGGTTACCCGTCAGACCTGACCGATGCCCAGTGGGCGTTGGTCGAAGGGTTGTTGCCGGAGCCGAGCACGGACGGGCGGCGGGAGAAGCGCCCTCTTAGAACTCCTAACTCTTTGAGCGTTGGAGTCGCCGCCAGCAGATGATGGCGCAGGCGAGGGTGAGGAAGGCTTCGTGGATGTCGTCGCGGATCTCCCAGCGGATGCGTAGCCGGCGGAACCAGTGCAGCAGGGCGATGGTCTGTTCGACTACCCACCGTCTGGTGCCGAGGCCGGAGCCGTGGCTGGTGCCGCGTCGGGCGATGACCGGGGTGATGCCCCTGTCGCGGAGCTGGCGGCGGTAGATGTCGTAGTCGTAACCCCGGTCGGCGTAGATCCGGCCGGGTCGCTGCCGGGGTCGACTGCGGATGCCCTTGATCCGGGGGACCTTGTCGACCAGGGGCAGCAGTTGGGTGACGTCGTGGCGGTTGCCGCCGGTCAGGGTCGCGGCGAGGGGGATGCCGCCCGCGTCGGTGATGACGTGGTGTTTCGAGCCTGGCTTGCGGCGGTCGACCGGGCTCGGACCGGTTTTGGGCCCCCTTTGAGCGCCCGGATGTGGGAGCCGTCGATCACCGCCCGGGACATGTCCAGTTGACCGGCGGCCCGCAGCTTGCCCAGCAGGACCTCGTGCAGTCGTTGCCACACGCCGGCGTCGTTCCAGTCCCGTAGCCGGCGCCAGCAGGTCATGCCTGACCCGAACCCGAGCTCCTGGGGCAGGAACTCCCACGGGATCCCGGTGTAGAGGACGAACAAGATCCCGCCCAACACGCTCCGGTCATCAAGCGGCTTGCGACCGGGATAGCGGCGCCGACGAGGCGGGCGGGCCGGTAGCAACGGCTCGATCTCAGCCCACAGATCGTCCGAGACGACCCACGGCGGCTGCTCACCTCGCCTCACGGCCGATCACTGTAGTTGATCGTCCATGAAGGATAGACCCGGGCGCCCGCCTGGATCATTCTGTTAGGAGTTCATAGGGAGATCGTCAACGCGATCTTGTACGTGGTCTGTTCGGGGTGTCCGTGGCGGTACCTACCGGCGGATCTGCCGCCGTGGAGCCCGCTGACCAGCGGGGCTTCGCCGTGCACCCGCGCAGGTGGGTCGTGGAGCGGACCCTGGCATGGCTCACCGCCTGCCGCCGGCTGGCCCGCGACTACGAATGCAACCCTGAAATCTCCGAAGGCATCGTCAGGTGGGCCGCCATCGCCGGCATCACCCGCGGCCGACCAGCCCGACGACAGGCAAAGCGCACCTTCATCTGGACCTGATCAAGTCCCTCTCAAACACGGTCCAGTGCGGGGCGCGGTCATCGCAGCCAGCCCAGGAACCGGCGATGGAGTAGACCGGCAGGAGCCCAGCCTATGTCCTGGCTCGCGGCAACCATGCAGGAGCCCATGTACAGGGCGAGGGAGATGGGAGCGCTCTCGAACTCGGCTCGCAGCTCGTGGCGTCGTGTGCGGCAGGGCCAAGGGGCACCGCACCCGGCGCAGGTCCAGATGGGCAGAACCGGTCCGTGCGTGGTCATGACGCCTCACCGGGCCAGTGCCCTCGTGTGGGCTGTACCCGGTGTCTCGACCCGCAGGGCGGTCCACCGCCGCACCCGCGGACTGACCTGACCTTCCTCCGTGACCACACCTGCCGGTGTCTACGTTCCATGGCCACGGTGTAAGAGGCGATCTGCTCGGCCGGCCCGATCTCTGATTGCCGCCGGCGGGTCTCCTGGAAGAAGGCCACGTCGCACTCCTCCTGCTGGTGATCTCATGCTTCCGGCTACTGACAGCGGTTTTGGGGCCGCGCCTGGCTGGCCGTTCGCGCGCGGATGTCGACCGGCCTGGGAATCGCCTGACGGCTATGGGCGCCGATGTCCCGGTTCGCGCATCGCGATCTGCCTGGCTGGCTGTGGGCCTCGCGGCCGGGTGCATTCCGGGCAGCTTAGGGATGCTCCGCAGCTGCGGCACCATTGGAGCGAGCGCTTGAACGTGAGCAGCCCGGCGAGGAATCCGAGCACAAGAGCCGCGCTGATGGCTGCGATCGAGGTCAGGTTCATGGCGGCGCCTTTCAGGACACTGGTGTCGGCATCGTTGATCGGGTCCAGTGCTGGGCGGGCGCTGGTGTGCATCCGAAGACCGTGGGCGAATTCGTGATGTGGTGTCGACGGGCTTCAGGCGGCTCGCAGGTCGCGGTGTGGAGCCTCTGCTGGCCAGAAACCGCTCGGCAAACGATCGGTGGTTAGCGGGTCACCGATGATGCGCAGCATCATGCGGTTGCCGGTGAACTTGGTTCTGCCGTGGAGCCAGCGGTCGTTGAGCAGGAAGTAGCCGTGGCCGGCAGGTAGGTCGACTGGAATGGTCAGCTGCTGGACGAGCCTGCGAAGCCGCTCGATAGACGGCAGGAGCATCGGCGAGAATCGCGCAAGCTCGTCGAGGCGAAGCCGGACGGTAATCCGGCCTTCGGTCGTCTGTTCGAAGACCGCACCGAGGTGGCCGGAGCCTCCGCCGAAATACGCCGATCGGGGCATGGACAACGCCGCGAGCATGGCGGGTTCGGTGCGGGCGATCTCGTCGTGGAGTTCCCGTCCGTCCACCAGATGACTGCGTCCACCGGTCTGCGCCGGTCGAAAACATGCCAGCATCAGGACACGCGGTGGCCGGCATACGGCCGATCCTTCGGTGTGGGGCCAGAGCTCGCGATCGGTGAAGCCGGCGAGGCTGGTTTTTCCGCCTCTGGACGCTGGCCGCCGGGCGATGACCGTGACCCCGTCGGAGTCGCTGTCGCGGTGCGCGCGGATGCTGATCAATGACCGGGCCGCACGGAGCAGATTGTTCCGTTCGATTCCGCTCTGGAAGATCGTGATGCCGTGCGTGGTGAGGCCATTCAGGATGCGAGCCGTGCTGTCCGGGTCGCGTAGGTCTGCGTGGGGCAGGTCGTTAAAGTCGAGCATTTGGTCACCTCCGGCGGATCGCGTTGCCGGCGTTCACCATGGCTGCACCTAACGGATGCATCAAGTGACGGATTGTCAACGCGGAGCCGCCCGGTGCCGAGCCAAGACCGTGCTACGTTCCGGGCGGTCCAGATCCTTGCACCAGTGGAGGGAAGCCGGCCGATGAGCTACCAGCCGCACCTGTTCCCTGTCTCGGTCAAGGGCGTCGTGGTCCGCGACGGCCGCGTGCTGTTGCTGCGCAACGAGCGCGACGAGTGGGAGCTGCCGGGCGGGAAGCTGGAACTCGGTGAGGAACCGGCGGAGTGCGTAACCCGGGAGATCCTCGAAGAGGTCGGCTGGGCGGTGACCTCTGGCCCGCTGCTGGACGCTTGGCAATACCACATCCGCGACGACGTCGATGTCCTGATCATCACGTACGGCTGCCACGTCGGTGCCGACGCTGACCCGGTCGTCAGCCAGGAGCACAAGGAAGTCGGCCTGTTCACGGAGGCCGAGGCCGCGGCGCTGCGCATGCCCGACGGGTACAAGAGGTCCATCGCGACCTGGTATGCCAAGCTCAGTACGCGGATCATGTAGGCGACCGATGATGCAGTGCGGCGGTTGCGGGGCGAAGGTCGGCCGCCGGAGCACGTCGCCGCTGTGCCCGGCTTGCCATGCCATCGCCGGTGCCGCCCTGCCAGTCCCTGTCCGGCGCCGTGGAGGCTCGGCCTTGTGGCTGTGGACCAGTGACACCGCACGGGCAGCGTTGGCCAGCGGCGATCTCGCGGTCATCATGCGCGCCTACCGGGTCGCGACTGGTGTAAGCCAGCGGCGTCTAGCGGAGTTGCTCGGCTACGACGCGACCTACATCTCGATGATCGAAACGGGGCGGCGGGAGATCAGCGATGTCGCGGCCCGGCTACGTATCGCCCGCCACCTCGGCCTGCCAGCGCACACGCTCGGGGTAAGCGACCCCGACGACGCCGATTTCACCGCGATGCTCCAGTTCGGCGAGTCGACCATCCGCCTCGCCGCGATCGCGCGACAGTTCGGGCACGGCGCCGACGCCGTCAACGAGCTCTGGCCGCTGGTCAGCCGCATAGAGAGCCGCGTCGCCGACGGGCATGTCGAGCGGGAGGTGATGCTCCTGCTTGCCCGTGCCCGCGCCGAGCTCGGCGTCTCACTGGGCTACGTCTTGCCCGAGGAACGACTCGTCAGCGCCGCCCGATGGACCGGCCGGGCGCTGTGGCTGGCCGAACACCTCGACGACCAGGACCTGCTCGCCTTCACCCTCCGAGTACACGGCAACGAGCTGCGCAAGGTCGAACGGCACACCGCAGCCGTTGCCCGACTTCAACGCTCAGTGGAACTTGCGCCTGATCTCGACCGAGGTGCGGGCCTGGTACAGCTCGCCCGGGCCACCGGCGAGCTCGGCGACCCCGCCCTGTTCGATCACGCCATCACCAGCGCCTGGCGACTGGTCGACGTCAAACCCGGCACAGGACTCACCAGCCTCTATGCCCTCCACGAAGTGCACCTGCGCGGGCTGGTCCATACACACCGGCCAGACCTGGCCGCCGACCTGCTCGATCGCCACCGCATGTCCACCGCCGCCGTACCACCCCAATGGCAGGCGATTCTCCAGGTCACCACCGGCGAAGTCCTCCTGGCCCGCGCCGACACATCCCAAGCCGAAACGGCGTTCCAGACTGCCATCACCATCGCCGAGGAGCACCGCCTACCACACCAGATCCAGCGCGCCTTTCGGACCTGCACGTCGCATCTCCCCGCTGTCGGAGAGCTCGCGCGCCAGGCGCTGGAAAGGCTCCGCATCCCCGAGCCCGAACCGGCCGGCAGCCAGGCCCCATAATCGAAGTTCCGGGCAACATGAGCGTTACGAGGCTCGGACCGGCTAGTCACGCCCTTGCCGCGCACCGGTTCGGATGGCGGGGACCGATCAGCAGCATGCCGATCAGCACGACGATGACGGCAGCAAGCTGGGCGCGGGCGGTCGCCGAAATGCCGAGGGGCACGGCGAGGGCAGGGCGCGGCCGGTGCCAGCGGGGCGGTCGGGATGGGTGACGGCAGCATGGATGCCGGTGGCGGCGACGACACCGAGCAGCAGGTAGTGCTGGAGGGCATAGGCCCGGGCGGCCAACCGAGCACGGGTGCGGGGATCCGCGGCGGCGAGGGTCGGGGCCGCGACGCGGGCGCCGCTGAAGTAGGTCCACCACAGGTCGGCGGGCAGGGCAAGGCCCATGACGATGGCCGTGGGGTGGCCGCTGATGTGATGGATCTCGACGTCGGCGCCGATTGCGACGACAGATTCGCCGAGCGCGACGATGACGAGCAGGCCGTGGCGTCAACCAGATGTTCGGCGGCGACCTGGTAGCTGCCAGCTACGCGGATCCAGGAGAACTGTGGAGTGACGTAGGGCAGCGCGGCCTGGACGAGGGCGGCGGCGAGCCAGAGTGCGTAGGTGGCGGGACCGGTGACGAACGCGGCGAGGCCGATGAGCAGCACCGCAGCCAAGTTGTAGGGCGCGAGACGGACCGTGGCGGCACGGGCTGCAGAGAGGCCGAACATCATCAAGTGGACCTACCACGATGACCGGGCGGGGGCCGTCGGGCCCATGGATCGGAGGCTGCTGGCACGGACGTTGGTGGAGGCCAAGGTAGGCAATGCAGGTGATCACCGCGAGGCGCCCGGAGTAGCCTTCCCGTTCACAGGACCCGAGCGTGATTCACCGGAACGACCACCGCTGAGGCTGAAAGCGCCGAACAGCCCGGCCGCCCCGACGCCGAGCGCTGCGCGAGGGCAGCTCGGCTTCGCGCCCGAATCAAGTCGTACCCACGGCCTACGGTGGCGGTGGATGAAACCATCGAGGCTGGGGACTGAGCGCGGTGTCTACGCTGCTGCACCGGGGCCGTGGCCCGATTCGGGCGTTGGGACCAAGCATGGAACAGAATGCTGTTGAGCACCGGTGCCTTGACTGCGGGACACCAGTGCAGCGGGAGGGTGATCGGGGCCCTTGGCCTGCGCGGTGCCCAACCGACCGCCAGAAGCGGAATCGGCAGCTGGCTCAGGCCGCCGAAAAGCTCCGCCCACGGCCCAGTCGAGCTCGGCCGATCGTGGAGCTCGAACTCCGGTGCGTCGACTGCGGCACTGCGGTGACGCTCCGCCGGAAGACCCGGTGGGAAGTCCGATGCGTAACGTGCGCCGAGGAACAGGCCGCAAGAAAGCGTCGCGAGCTGGCGCGTGGCAAGACCCAGGAGCATAGGTGCGTCGACTGCGGAGTTCAGCTCCGCCGCAAGGGCACCGCTGGGGCCTGGCCATTGCGGTGCCCGACTCATCGGGGCGAACACAATGCTCGCCGACGTAGGGTGGGCTTGACCCGTTTCGACGGACAGGGTCGATGTGGTGATCTCACGCTACTTTGTTGGCGGTTACCGGGCTTAGACCGGTGGCTTCGTAGGTGGCGGGGCTGAGGTAGCCGAGGCTGGAGTGCCGGCGGCGGGTGTTGTACCAGCCTTCCACGTACTCGAATATCGCCTGGCGGGCGGCTTCGCGGGTGGGCCAGGCCTGGCGGTGTAGCAGTTCGGTCTTGATGGTGGCGAAGAACGATTCGGCGACGGCGTTGTCCCAGCACTGCCCGCGCCGGCTCAGCGACAGTCGGATCCCGTGGCGCTTGGTGAGGCGGGCGTGCTGGGTGCTGGTGTATTGACAGCCGCGGTCGGCGTGGAAGATCAGCCCCGAGGTGGGTCGGCGGCGGCGGATGGCGTTGGTGAGGGCGGCGTCGACCAGGTCGGTGCGCAGGTGATCGGCCACCGCCCAGCCGACGACCCGCCGGGAGGCCAGGTCGATGACCGCGGCCAGATACAGCCAGCCCTCCCACGTGTTGATGTAGGTGATGTCCCCGCACCATCGGGTGTCGACCGCGGCCGCGTCGGTGTCGAAGTCCCGGCCGACCAGGTCAGGACGCGCTTCGGCGGCCGGATCCGGCATGGTGGTGGTGCGCCACCGTCGTGGACACTTGCCGGCGATCCCGGCCGTGCGCATCAACCGTGCGACGCGTTTGCGGCCGTGCCGCAGCCCAGCCGCGACGAGTTCGGCGTGCACCCGCGGCGCCCCGTAGGTGCCCTTCGACATCGCGTGCACCGCGGTGATCTTCTCGGTCAGGGCCTGGTCGACCCGTTCACGCTCGGACCGCTCGCCACGGACATGCTGGTAATAGGCGGACCGGGAGACCTGCATCAGCTCACACGCACGCTTGACGCTGCGTGAGCCGGCCTGCTCCGCCTCGATGAACGGGTACACGTTCACCGGGTCTCCTTCGCGAAGAAAGCCGTCGCCCGCTTCAAAATCTCGACGTCCTCGCGCAGCCGCCGGTTCTCCCGGCGCAGCTGCGCCAATTCGGCCCGCTCGTCACTGGTCAACCCGTCGCTACGGGCGCCCGCGTCGACCTCAGCCTGCCTGACCCACTCCCGTACCGCGGTCTCCGTCAGGTCGAAATCCTTCGAAACCTGCCCGATCGTCCGATCCCCACGCTGACACAACTCCACGATCTCGGCCTTGAACTCCGCCGTGAACGACCGACGAGGCCGCGACCGCTTCCTACCCATGCTCTCCATGATGCTGGACATCCTCCCGGAGCCCTCCAGCTCCTGATCTCAGATGTCCGTCAAAGCGGGTCAGGCCCAGGGACAAAGAAGCAGCGCGGCCGCGGCCGAGCCGGGTTCAGCCGCCCAAGGCTCCCAGCACCTGCCTGGACTGCCCATCACCGGTGTATTGGCGAGGTACCAGATGGCAACTGCGGTGCGATCCGTGCGCGGTTCTCCGAGCAAAGGCGGTACGCGACGCGCGCCGCACCCGGTTAATCGCCAACCGACGGCACAGTCTCCGGAAGCTGCCATGCCGCAGGTGCGGGAATCCGACAGAGCGAGGAAGCCGGAAGCTAAGGTTGCAGGTCTGCGCGGACTGCCGACAGCTGGAGCTCAATGCTCGGCAGCGGCAGCGTCGCGTGACGCATCGGGCCCTGATGGTCGCGGCAGAGGTCAGATGGCGCCGCGCGAATCCGGATGCGATTCGATCTAGAAACTCCCTTCGCCGCGCCCGAAAACGCGCCGTCAGGTACGAGGTCTTTCGGCATGAGGAGATCTTCGAGCGTGACGGTTGGCGGTGCCAGATCTGCCGACGGATGACCGACCGGACGGCGCCCAGGTTTCATCCGCGGTCGCCGACCCTCGACCATGTCATCCCGCTCTCTCAGGGCGGGCCACACACCCGCGCGAACACGCGCTGTGCGTGCTTCGAGTGCAACTCCAAGCGCGGCGACCGCGGGGGCAACGAGCAGCTGGCACTCATCTAGTTGTAAAGGTCAGCCACCGTTGTGAACACCGGCTGATTTGTGGTTTGCAGGTGTCAGGGTGGCAACACGCATCATAGTTGTCACTATGTGATCCGCCGCGCCTCGCCAGCGCCAGTACCGGGCGGGGGAGTGCCGCGGTCCTGCTCTCGCCACTGGCCGGCGGTGTCGGCGCGCAGCAGGCGATCAACCATCTCCAGCGCCGGTGGCTCCGAGTCGAACTCCCAGCGCAGCACCTTTCCGGACTCCGTGTCCCCGGCCCGGGCCATCACCGTCCAGCGCGTCTCGCGGACCAGCCACACGTCGCGCCGGGTCAGGCGCCCCCAGTGAGGTCGGGCCGAAGCGCGGTGCCGGGCTTTCGTCCGGTCCGTTTCTTCGGCCCGCCTCCCGAACCGGACGTGCAACTCTCGCTGCATCCGGCTCTCCACGGACTCACGTCGGCTGGGTCAGGCGACGTGTCGGGGGTGTCCAGGGGTTGGGGATCACGCTGCGGCGTCGGTACCGGGACACGGTGACCGAGGCCGGGTTGAACAGGGTGAGCTGTCCGTCGGTGATCGTCCATCCGCCGGCCATGAAGCGCCGTCGGAGTTGCTTCCACGTCAGGCCCTTGTGCCGTTTCCGGATCCAGATCGCTGTCCGGTGCCAGGTGAAGGCGCCGAGGTAGCTGAAGGTCCATTTCGACACGCCGTGCTTGAAGTAGTTGCTCCACCCTCGTAGTACGCCGTTGACGCGTTCCAGCAGGGCGGTCAGGTCGGCTTGTGCTGAGCTGTGGGTGAGCGTGCGGACCTTGTCCTTGATCGCGGTGACCGCTTTCTTGGACGGGTACGTGTATACGCACCGTCTACCCGTGCCCCGTTTCCGGTGCCGCTGGATGCGGAACCCGAGGAAGTCGAAGCCCTCGTCGATGTGGACCACCATGGTCTTCGCCGGTGACAGGCGCAGGCCCATCCCGGCGAGGACCACGGCCACCTCGTCGCGCAGCTGTTCGGCGTCACGCCGTTCGCCGTGCACGAGGATGACGAAGTCGTCTGCGTAGCGGACGAGCCGCCAGTTCGGCTGGCCGTGCCGGCGGCGTTTCGCGCGCAGGACTCTCGTCGACATCGCCGTCTGCCACGTGTGCTGGGCGAAGTCGTCCAGCACGGACAGGGCGATGTTGGCCAACAGCGGAGACAGGATGCCCCCTTGCGGCGTCCCGGTGTGTGTTTCCTCGCGGGAGCCGGTCTCGGTGAGGATTCCGGCCTTGAGGAAGGCTTTCACCAGGCTCAACACGCGCTTGTCCCCGACGCGTCGACGCATCCGCGCCATCAGCGCGGCGTGGTCGATCGAGTCGAAGCACGCCTCGATGTCCGCTTCCAAGATCCATTCATATGACTTGGATGTCAGAAGATGGATGTCGGCGATGGCGTCCTGAGCGCGCCGGCGGGGCCGGAAACCGAACGAGCACGGATGGAAGTCCGCCTCGAAGATCGGCTCCAGCACCAGCTTCAGCGACGCCTGCACGACCCGGTCCGCGACGGTCGGGATCCCCAACCGGCGCTTCTTGAGGCTGCCCGGCTTCGGGATCAGCCGCTCCCGCACCGGAAGCGGCCGAAACTCACCCGACCGCACCGCCTCCCGGATCATGCCCATGAAGGGTTCCGCACCGACCAGCGCCTGAAGGTGATGGGCGGTCAAGCCGTCCACACCAGCGCTGCGCGAGCCGGTGTTACTCCGCACCCGATCCCACGCCACCATCAGGAACGCGGGATCGGTGACAAGGTTGAACAGATCATCAAACCGGCGAGACCGATCCTCGCCTGCCCATCGATGCAGCTTGGTCTGAATCTCCAGTACCCGCCGCCACGCCTCATCGAGGCTCGGCCACGGCGCGCCGGTATTCACCAGCGACCTCCTGGCATGACAATCCCTCCCTGCGAACCCGCTGCCCGCCTTCGCCATGCAGACGGCTCTCCCGCCCTCGGACTACTACGCGGACTCCGCCCCATCGAGGTGCCCCGGCAGGACAACGTGCCCTCCCATCTCCGCCACGCTGGCCGCGTCGCGGCGGGTCCGCACCCAGACGGTTCCCACGTTCACCACCGATCGATCGACGGAGGAGGTGCCCAACTTTGCCCCTGCGGCCCGCTGCGGGTACGCCGTAGACCTTCCCCGCAACCACCACGACGAGGGGATCAACCCCGCCGTGGAGCCCACCCGGACGGCGCTAGCCCGGATGGTTCGTCCGCGATCCCGGCCCATATCCGCCAGATTTGAGCCGGTGGTGGAATTAAGAGGCGTTACACGTCGGTTCCTCACGTACACCTTTCCGTCTCGCTTGCCGAACCTGGGCCGTCTGGCAGTACCAACCCATCCCGGCGTTGTCGAGGCCGCTTCCCACCCTCCCGCGCGTTCCCGCGATCAGGCTGCCTCCAGCTTCACGCCCACTGCTACGACAGCAGACGGGTGAAGGTCTCCCACCTCCACTCGACCGATAGCGCCTCGTGGCGCACGACGCCGTTCCACCACCGCCGCACCACTTCCTGCACCCCGCGATCGTACATACGTTCGATCTGCCGGGTGGCCCGGATGGCGAGCGTGTCTCGCGCGCACCTAGCGAAGGGTCGTTCGCAGCGGTCCTCCGCGCCCCGGCCGTAGGGCTCGCAGCAGTCCGGGCGGTGCCGATACACCCGAAGATCACGCCCGCCCCGGCGGGCGAACTCCGGCGTGATCTCGTACAAGCAGGCCTGCCACACGACGGTCTCCCCGCCGCCGGAGACCACCTGGCCGTCACCCGGCCCCCCGCGCAGCAGCACCTCCATCCCTCCGACCGTAGGGGATCGGCGAGGGCCGGGCGCGAGCTCGACCGATCACCCCGCCGCCCTTCTGGCGGACCGAGAAACAGGGGGTCCCCGCAGCGTGAGCTTCACGCTGCGGGGACCGGGTGTCGGTGGCCTGCTGCCGGGGCTGCTCCACCTGCACGTGGCTGTGGCCAGCAGCCTCAGGGTGACCTCGCCGACCTGTTGAGGTTCGCCGCGCCGCCAGCAGTTCGCCAGCCCACGGCTTGGCGTTGTGGAGAACTTGGGCGGCTGTGCAAAACGCCCTGATCATGGCCGGATGTGCTAGCACCCCCGCGACCAGCGGTTGTCTCGGCGGCTTCCAGACGGGCGCCGCTTGGCTCCAACATCCCGGTGGGCCCGACGGCTGTGGCAGCTACTCGTAATGGGCCGGCGAGTCTGGCCGAGGTGCACCGTCACGGAGTGAGGGATCCTCCTTGCTGGAAGTTCCACCACCGACCCGCTTGTGGGGCGCGTCGGAGCATTCGTTGTGGCGGATCTCCACCCCTGCCGGCCTCCGGTTCTTCGATCACGACGTGAAGGGGGTGGGGGATGAGGGGCACTTGCGGCCGGAGTGGTGGGGCCCGGAGGTGATGCCGGCCCGTCCGCGGGGGCGGGTCGGGGATGAGCAGGTGCTGCGTCGGCCGGTCGCGCCGATGCTTGCGGCACCGGTGGACGTGGTGCTCGACGTCGCCGCCCAGCTGCTCACCACCGCCGGCGACAACCCCGACCGGCTGCACTCCGAAGCCGCCCTCGCCCACCTCTGCGGCGCAGCCCCCATCCCCGCCAGCTCCGGACGGGTGCGCCGCCACCGCCTCCACCGAGGAGGCGACCGCGGCGCCAACCACGCCCTGCACACCATCGCCCTCTGCCGCCTGCGCTACGACCAGAGAACCCGCGCCTACCTGCACCGCCGCACCACCGAAGGCCTCAGCAAGCAGGAAATCCTCCGCTGCCTCAAGCGCTACATCGTCCGCGACATCTACACCGCCCTACGAGCCGACTTCGCCGCACTCGCCCCTTGACCTCCATAGGAGCATCAGGATGGAACGCTCGGTTGTTGCTGTGGCCTTGATTGACAGCCGTTTCTACATTTTGCCCTGGAGGTTAACGCGATGGATGGGCACTTGTCGGGAGTTGGCCTGTGGGCGATCCTGCTTGGTCTAGCGCTGACGTCATCGGTTCTCGCTGCCGTAGTGGGCAAGCTGCTGGACCGAGGATCGTCCCAGCTGGACCGCTTGCGTGAGGGTTATGCCGAGGCAGCTAAAGCCCTCGCGGCCTGGGACAATTTCCCTTATCGGGTCGAGAGGCGAATTGACGATCATCCCGAAACTCGAAGGGCGCTATCTGAGTTGGGCTCCGATATCACTGAGAGATTGGCCTACTACTCTGGATGGGTCAGTGCGGACAGCCCAGCAATGGGGGAGTTTTACATGCGCCTGGTTCAGCGGCTGCGCGTAGAGGTCGCTCCCCATGCTCGCTTCGCGTGGAATCAGCCGCCCCGGTTGTCTGCTTCTGACATGAATATCAGGAAGGAGTTCACTGTATCTGTTACGCAAGGAACCTCGGGTTGGGCCTACGTGCAAGTGTTTTCTGCTGGCTTTCGCTACCGATTCGGGTGGCGTCGCTATCTACTCCCTACTCCACTGCTGCGGTACTTCCTTGCTAAGAAGGAGGTTCCGGGCGCCCGGCGGGCCGGCGCGGCCAGAGACGAAGACGGAGACGTCGCCGCGCCAGTTCAGAAAGCTGATGCCGGTGGAGCTTGACATCCATAGGAGCATACGCTTCTCGTGCTTCGGCCTTGGCGGTCGCATCAAGCGGATGTTTCGGTCATAACACCCTAAGCACGCATGAATGTCGGACGAGCTGCCGTCTCTCTTCGTGTACCTGGCTGGCGCAAGGCCCTCAGACGCGAAAGTGCGTCGACACAGGTCGCACCGTGGGTGCATATGAGGAGTGCGGCCCGTTTCGTTGCGCCGCTTTCTTGCCAAGACAATAAGGCGCGGTCACCAGCTGGACCAAGGCTCTTCCGGACACAGGGCTTGCATCGAGCGCCCAACCAGGTCTCCGAACCTGGAGCGATGCAAGCCGAACGCCAGACAGTAAAACCAGCTCTAGGTTCACCACTGGAGCCGGGACCGAGAGCGGCGGGAGCATCGACGTACTGCATAGTCTTGGTACATCGTCTATGGTCTTCCCATGTCCCGGCGGGAGTTAGTGCGACGAGTGCAGGAAAGCCTACCCAAAGGTAGCGATTCCGTAGCATATCCGGACCATCCTCTCTTGCTTGGGGGCCCCGACGTTCTGGCATCAACTAGTGGCACACTAACTGCGTACTTTGTCTCTACCCCGAGATCACCCCAAACGACCCCACAGGCGCTAGCAAATGTAATGTTGTCGCGCTTTGCCTTACCAAGAGGAACGACGTTCGTTCTGGTGCTGGAAGAGGCAGTAAGCGGGGTGCAGGAGAAGTCCTTTCTCTTCGATGGAGTGGTCATTATCCGACGTCGCCGTCGCACTGCCCTGCCATCGGGACCGATAGGCAGCCGATCAGGTGTCTGGGATGCAGTTGAAGAATTGAGGGGACCGCATCATGAACGCTACAGCGAAGCATGGGCTCTGACTCGCGAACGGGGACGTCATCCAAGTAGACCTACCCCCGGTAGGTCATCAGCCGAATACGGACTAGCACGCGGGATTTATCGCCCGAGAGGTCGCTACACGGACCTTGACAACGGACACATGTACGTCCGAAGCCCGCAACGCGAGAGCAGGGGTAGCCTCACTCAGCGGCTAAAGGAGGCGTCAATGACCGCGGCGCGGCTGGACTATTGCCTGGATGCAGGCGTCGAAGGGTTCAGCGAGGTGGAAGCCAACATGCGGACGCACGGACTTCACTTGGCGCTGCATTACAACCGTCTACCCGCACTTCCCGGCACGCGGGCGTTTGATGCGCTTAAGCCGATTCGCGCCGCAGCATTCGCTGGCTTTGCTACGGACCTGGAGGATCAGAGTGTCGTCATATAAGAAGCGGGTGACCACGCTGCGCGTATTGATTAGCGGGCACCCAGTCTTGAGTAGCTCGCCGAAACTGCCACATATTACGGGTGAGGTCGGGCGAATAGCCGCATCGGGCCGAATTCCAAAGCAGAACGGATGGCTGCTGGCTGTTGTTCATACCACCAGGGCGCTTGATACCACTCTGGGTGAAATCGTAAAAATCAAAGGATGGGCGAACAACAACAACCACAGCCTGGGTGGCTATTTGGGACTTCTTCACGTGAATTCGATTCTGTCACAACAAGAGAAAGATGACTACAACAAGGAAATTGTTTGGAAGCGCAATATGTACATGCACGAGGCTGGGGCCATGCCGAGCCAACTCGACGCAGACAAGATCCTCAGCGGTATGCACTCTTGTGCTTCGACGGTGCTGGCTCGTCTCTAGGTGTCTAACTGGCCGACGGTCGGTTCGTACGTAGACAGATGTCCTTGGACGACGGCGAACACAACCGCGAGCGCGCGGCAGGCAGTCGCGGCACTTCGACCTCTAATGGTTACCTCGACGGGAAGGCACCTGATGAACATCGGCGAGCCGGAGGAGGAGTGGGAGGGGTATAACTTCTCCGGGTTCGTTCCGATGATCTTGGCGGGCTACCGCATGTCAGCGGTATGGCGCGCGCTTAGAGGCTTGGAAAGGCTAACTGAAACCATCGCCGCCGACATCCAATCCGAAGCGGCCGATTACCTCACATGGTGTGAGGCCCACGAGCATGACGAGTACCCCAATGAGTTCGGACTTTCGATCGATCTAGCGGCAGCTGAGGTTTATGCCGACGAAATGCTTGCGGCTGCGTCCGAGCTTCCGCACCTGTTCTTTGGCGGCCTGGTCGTCTACCTGCTGAGCACGTTGGAAGCGACCCTGGCCGGCTGTCTTGAGGCAGCCCAGATCGTCACGCAGCGCCCAGTCGTGAAGAGAGTCCCGAATCCCAAGCTAGAAAACTACGTCAGAGCGCTAGAGGGTTGCGGCGTTCATGTCGGCTGGGATGACGAGGTCTGGGCGGCCCTCCGTCAATGGCGCGATCTCCGAAACAAGATCGTTCACACGTTCGATATGCCGCAAGGGGCACCAATTCTTTCTAGCTCAGCGGCGCAGGAGGTGTTCTGGCTAGTGGACTTAGCAATCAGAGACGTCGATCACGCAATGTCCGCGCTTGGGTCCTTCGCTAAACGCCCAAGCCCCTGACCTATACCTCCCTGGGGCCCTCACCGATCACGGGGTCGGCGCGCCGTCCTCATCTGGCCAGGCGACTCGCGCTGAGTCCTGCGTGGCAACGCCTGACCCCTGCGTGGCCCCAACGCCCCGCCAAGACAGCACTGCGAGCCAACCCAGCAGGGGACGGACCCCGAGGTGGCGACGGCTGGCCAAGGCGCTGCGCGTGTCCTCTTAATCCGGTGGTCGGTCGTACCAGGCGAGGCAGCCGATAGGCAGCGAGGGTTCAGCAGCGGGCGGCAGCCAACGACAGCAGGCGGCAGAGAAGCCCTGCTCGACGATGCAAGACGGCATCGGATGACACACGACGTTGCGCCGTACCCGCGTTCACACCGAAGCGTCCTCTGGCGCTCGGCGACCTGGCGCTGGCAGTACTAGAGCCCAATGGAAGCGGTGCTTTGCCGGCAGGCCACACCGCTATGAAATCGAGCTGCGCGCCGCCTCTAGTGCATCTGAAATTGCCTCGGTCACGCCGCCCTTCTGGGAGCCTATGTCAACGAAGGCTGCGACCGCACAACGCCTAGGAGCCTCAGGGCGGACGACGTTGATCACGCGAGCGAATCGACGGTCCGCGGTGGCGAAAATGTCGGCATCGGGAAGGTACGAGGAATACTGTTCATCCACAGGGTTGCCCGGGCCAATCTTGCTTGCGTGCTGCCCATATCGGACTGCCCATCGAAGCCAGCACCGCAACATCGCTGCGTCATCCATCTCGTACAACCACATCCGGCCGAAGTCGGCCCGATCGCTGCAGGCAACGTCAAGGTCGACGTAGGCTCCGACCCAGTCGGCGTAGGTCGTGTCCTCGCCCGTGAAAGGGGCTCGCCTCCTCACGGTGAACAAGGCTTGCCAAAATATCCCGAGGTTCTCCAAACGCCAGGGTTCGATAACGGTGCCGGGTTGCCACCCTTCAGCAATAGCGTCTGCCTCGCCGTCAGGGGGCGGAATCAAGCGCCTCAGTCGGATAGCCTTTGGCACCTCCTCCAAAGTCCGAAAGAAGCCGGCCGATCGCCACTCGGCTTGCTGTTGGCGCTGCTCACGCAGCAGCAGCTCGCTCTGGGCCGCTCGCCGCTGCCTGCCTGCGAGAAGTCCAGCGGCTTCATCTCGCGCTGCCCGCCAGACCCTTGTTTTCCAAAAACTCTCCAATTCTGCTATCGCTCGCTGGTCCGGCTCCTGCTTCAGCCAATGAGGCCTCAGCCGGGCAACCTCTGCTACAAATTCCCCACTCTCACGCTCGGCCTCTGTCGGCAAATGCCTCCAAGCCGATCGGCATATCAATCTGACAATTCGCCTCCGTGAGGCCGTATGAGGACTGTTCAGTACCTCGAGAAGCGTTGCCGGTGGGATGACTACCTGTATTTGTGAGCTCCGGACGAATCGGTGGAACTGATCCTGCTCGCGATAGTCGGCTAGACGGCTCCACACATTCGTGTCCAAGAGCAGCCGCGTCTGTTGGGAGCTTTCGTTAGATTCCTGAGGGGCATGACTGCACGGCGAAGAACCTTGCCCAGTGCGCTCCGGGTAGAAGCGGCGGCCTAGGTTTTCATTCGCCAGTGGTCGACGCGGCTTAGGACCTGCCCGGTCGGGTGCTGCGCTAGCACTCACTGCTTTGCCCAGTACCGGAAGATCTCCTGCACGGTGGTGTGCCAGGGAACATCGCCTTCTTCAAAGCCCTTGCCGGGTGCTCCAGACTCTGAGTTGACCACGAGAGCTGCCAGTGAGGGTTCGCCAGCCTCGATGCAGAGGTCCGATAGGTCGTCCAGCACGTGCCGCATGTGGTGGCTCAAGGCAACGTCAGAGATGCCTATGGCCAAGCCGAGCGCTTTGTACGTCACCAGGGAGCGGCGGCGGGCGGCCATGATGAGCCCACCGCGCGCTTGAAGGACCTGTTGGTCTCTTGACGTCAGCACCATGTGGACATACTCCTGCTCCTGCTCACAGGGGGAAAGGCCAGAGCCGGCGAGGGCGGCCGAGCAGCCCTCGATGAACTTCGCGTCTGCATGCCTACTTTGGCGGCCTGCAACTGCGGTCCGGGACTCATAGTCCTACTGCTGGGCGGTGAGCTGGTCGAGGGTTTCTGTGGCGGCGTCTCGCAGCCGAGCGAAGGCGTCCGGCTCGGCCGCGGCGAGTTCGGTGTAGATGCCTATCGCCTCGGTCGTCGTCTTGATCGCGGCGGGCATGTAGTCGGGGTCGGGAACTTGGACCGTGATCCATCCCACGTTCCATAGCGAGCTTGCCAGGCCGGACAGGTGGGCGTCGCGGTTGAGCCGGACCAGCTCTCGGTAGAGCTCGACGGCTTCCCCGGTGGCGATCAGGGCTTCGGCCAGCCGGCCCGCCTGCGCCAACGGGACGGTGTGGCTCCTTAGCGAGCTTGCCAGGCCGGACAGGTGGGCGTCGCGGTTGAGCCGGACCAGCTCTCGGTAGAGCTCGACGGCTTCCCCGGTGGCGATCAGGGCTTCGGCCAGCCGGCCCGCCTGCACCAACCGCGAGGCGTGGTATTGCACTGACGCTGCCAGGTCGGGCAGGTAGGCGTGGCGGTTGAGCCGGACCAGCTCTCGATAGAGGTCGACGGCTTCCCCGGTGGCGATCAGTGCCTCGGCCAACCGGCCCACTTCTGCCAAATCTGCGGCATGATTGTTCACCGATACGGCCAGGTCGGGCAGGTAGGCGTCGCGGTTGAGCCGGACCAGCTGCCGGCGTAGGCCGACCGCTTCGCTGCTGGCGATCAATGCCTCCGCCCGCCGATTCGCATCCCCCAACAGGACGCCGCGATTGCTCACCGACATTGCCAGGTCGGGCAGGTAGGCGTCAGGGTTGAGCCGGACCAGCTCTCGGTAGAGGTCGACGGCTTCGCCGCTGGTGATCAATGCTTCTGTCAACCGGCCCGCCTGCGCCAATCGTGAGGCGTAGTTGTTCACTGACATTGCCATATCGGGCAGGTGGGCGTCGGGGTCGAGCCGGACCAGCTCTCGGTAGAGGTCGACGGCTTCGCCGCTGGTGGTCAGGGCCTCGTCCCGGCGGCCCGCCTCGGGCAATAGGACGGCGTAGTTGTTCACTACCCCTGCCAGGTCGGGCAGGTGGGCGCCGGGGTCGAGCCGTGCCAGCTGTCGGTACAGGTCGACGGCTTCGCGGCTGACGGTCAGGGCCTCGTCCCGGCGGCCCGCCTCCGCCAACCGGACGGCGTGATTGCTCACCGACGCGGCGAGGTCCCGCAGGTATTCCTCGGGATTGTGCCGTGCCAGCTGTCGGTACAGGTCGAGGACTTCGCCGCTGACGGTCAGGGCCTCGTCCCGGCGGCCCGCCTCCGCCAACCGGACGGCGTGATTGCTCACCGACGCGGCGAGGTCCCGCAGGTATTCCTCGGGATTGTGCCGTGCCAGCTGTCGGTACAGGTCGACGGCTTCGCCGCTGACGGTCAGGGCCTCGTCCCGGCGGCCCGCCTCCGCCAACCGGACGGCGTGCACGGCGCGCCATTTCGCACGGTCGGCCGCTGTTTCCATCGCATCGTTGCTGATGATCACGGTAGTCAGCGCTAGCGCCAACCGGTGCAACTCCAAAGAAGGGTACGGCACCCGCTGCGCCAGGCTACGCAGCCACTGCAGTTCGTGCGGTGACTGCTCGGCCAAGAGCATCGCCATCCGTGGGGCGTAGCGGCCGGGGAACTGGAGAGCCACCTGCACCACTGCCTCGGCCATCGTCGCCACGTCCGCGGCTAGCGCCTCACCGATGAACCCGTCCACCTCGGCTTCCTCAACCGCAGCGTGGTCAACCGCAGCCCGGCCCAGCAGGGTCAACGCCTGCACCGCCTGCCCGACCCCAAGTCCGCGAAACAGCGCTTCGCGCTCGTTAGCGCTACATTTGCCCAGTACCCCCACCGCTAAATGCTCGGCGAGCAAATCCGGCTGCAGCGTGCCCAATCGCCCCTCGGCCGAGGGACTCTCGTCGGCCGGGTAGAGACCGCGCAGCCACCGCACCCACGGCGCTTCTCCGTCCACGGCCTGTCCGCCATCCGCCCTTTCAGCCGCCACGGTAGGTAAGGCACGCCGTACTAGGCCGGCAACGGCCGGCTCGTCGTCAGCTCCGAACAACGCCGCCACTCCAACGACCCGAACCAGCAGCGCATCAGCCTCCTCTTCGTCGGCCGGCAGGTTGATTCGGTGGCGTTTGGCGCTGCCCCGCCAGTACCGACGCTCATGCCCCAAAACCTCCGCAATCACATCTCCCCGTCCGTAGCCGTTGGCCGGGCCACCTAACACCGCTACCAGGGCCGCCGCATGCAACCGCAGCACCGGTGCATTCTCCGGGTACTTCCGATGCTCTAGATCTGCTGGAGCCGACCGTCTGAGCTTGCGCGCGAAAACCTCTGCCGCATGCGCCACCACCTCAACCGCCGGCCGTGTATCGATGCGCGCATCCAACGCCACCAGGTTGCGCCGATCACTGGTCAACGCATCCAACAGCGCCGCATGCTCATGAACCGAGGCAGACAATGACGTCCACCACGAAGCAGCGGTACGGGCTAGCAGCAGCACGCGAACCTGGTCACCGCGACGCCGCGACGCCGCCACCAGCAACTGCGCTAACCCCCTACCAGGGCGAGACTCGGCATAGTCCACGATCAGCAGCAGGCGGCTCGGCGCACCATCGGTAGTCGCTTTATCCGCCGCCTGCCCCTCGGTTCCCATCTGTACGGGAACACACTGCCAACCCCGGCGTTCTAGATCATCCATTAGCCGCAACGCCAGCCTGGTTTTGCCGTAGCCACCAGGGGCGAAGACCAGGCGGACGACCGACTCGCCGCGATCCTCGCACCACGCCGACAACTGTCGAAGTTCCGCCTCTCGGCCGCGGAACGGAACAACCTGCTGCGACGGATACAGCAGCCACACCAGTGACGACGGCGCCACGGTCGACACAGCGCCGAAGTCCACCCGCCGCACCAGCCTTGAAACCCGCTCGTACAGGAACGGCGAGAAGGCCCCTACCGTCGCGGCCAACCCACCAACCAGCACAGTGGATACCGGCTTGTTCTCCGCCACCGCCACCCATGCCGCAGACGCCGCTGGGGCACCGACTGCCAATCCCAGCAGAACGCGGAGCAACCACCTCGGCACGGGCGCACCGTACCGACCGTCAGCAGCGAACCACAACCAACGAAGGGGCTAGACCTAACCCTCACCGTGTCAAATCCGTCCATAAGAACGGCACGCGGGCAAGGGCAGGAGGCGCCCCTGCAACAGCCGCAACGGTCTTGACATCAACGGCGCTGAACGGACCGACGCGAGTCGCGGACGAGTAAACCGCTTTGATCAGTAGTTGCCGAGCACCTGCGCCAAGCCGGACAGTCCGGCCGCGGCGATGGATCAACGGGGCCGGCTTGATAGCCGCACGTGGGAACCACCCGGCGCGAACTGAGCGGGACGAGCCCGGACCGATCCAGGTGCCGAGCGCGCGGTGACCAGGCGCCCCGGATCTTGCCGGACGACTGCGCAGTGCCCTTGGGAATCTACGTCAGATGGTCAACGCCGGCCGGTCGTACAGCCATCCGTACAGCCACGGCCAGCCGCAGCCACCGACGTGCCCGGCAACCACGGACGGGCTGACCAGAGGTGCGAACGCCCGTTCAGTCATCCGCGATCTTCTTCTAATTCCCAGGCCGCTACGGGTCGTGGGCGCCACCGCTTGACAGCCGCCATTGAGACTCGTCCGGTAGGGCGCTCCACCTTGTCCCCGTCCGGCGAGGCTGGACGGTCTGACGACTGCCCGACGAGGAGATCCGCTAATGCTCGCCGCTGGTGTTACTGCCAGCGCCAGGGCGGCCCTTACGGGGGTGTCTCAATTGATGAGGTTGTGGCCTCGGGCACGATCTTCTATTTGTGGCGGATGTTGTTGGGGACATGGTCCAGACCTGGGCGCCGGAGGATTTGTGGGCGGTTGCGCAGCCGTTGATTCCGGTGGCTGCGAGACGGCCTCAGGGCGGTGGGAAGCGATGGTGCCGCTTCTCCTTACCGGGCGACGAAACACTTGGGGGAGGCGGACCCGATGACTGGCCGACCCTGTCCCGATCGCCCCTTTGCGCTACGGGGTGGTGAATCGAGCGATGACCGGGGCGTGATCCGGCACGATGGCTCCCTCCCGGCTGCGGGTGGAGGCGCCGATGGAGGTGATGTCGTCAACGAGCGAGTCGATGCTGACCAGCCGTAGTTGGAGGTCGCGGGTGGCGAGGATGTGGTCGATGAGTTCGCCCCGGCCTTGGTAGATGCGGGAGTAGGCGCGGGCGGGAGGCAGGCGTCGTCCGAGGTTGTACAGCCGGACCGCGTCGCCCGTGTCCGGTCGGTGCACGTCCCCGTCCGCGGGGCCCTCAAGCAGCACGGTCGTGACCGCGTCCGGTCCGTCGTTGAGGTCACCGCACAGGATCGTCGGCATGCCCGGCTGCCCGTCGACGGCGGCCGCGGCAAGGACGTCGTTGAGGTGCACGCGCAGCGCGACGGCCTCGGCGGTGCGGCGGAGCAGGGCGTAGCCGGCGCCGCGGGCGCGTTCGTCTTCGCTGCGGGGGTAGCGCCGCCCGCCGGGGTAGGTGAGCAGCTTGCTCTTGAGGTGGGCGGTCAGCAGCCGCAACCCGGGGCCGCCGGAGTCGACGTGCACCTGGACCGCCCCTCGACCGAGGTGGGTGAGGGTCCCGCCGTCGACGTCGGGGACCGCCGGCAGCCCCGCCTGCGGCAGCGCGACGATCTGCGCTTCCTCGGTGAGGGCGTGGCGGGCGAGGACCGCCACGCGGATGCCTCGGCTGTCCGGGTGGGAGGACACCAACGCCTGCCAGGGCTCGCCGAGGGCTGCGCGGAGGTCTTCGGCCGCTGTCGGGGAGCCGATCTCCTGGAGGGCGACCACGTCCGCGCCGGTGCCGGAGATGAGCCCGGCGAGATAGGCGAGCTTCGCGGCGTACGTTTCTGCCGCCGACGTGTCGCCAGCGTCGGGTCGGAACAGGTTCTCCACGTTCCACGTCATGACGATCAGGTCGTTGGCCACCGTCGCTCCCAGCGTGTGCTCCCAGCCTGAGAGTCGCACTGTAAGACGCCGCTGCAGCCGCGGGCGCCGCTGCGTCGCCATGTCGACACGCACCAACCCGCCAGCAGTAACAGACACGCCTGCCCGGCCACGGGGGCGGCGCCGGGAGGCTGGTCCGGGCCAGTATTCGCAGAAGCCTTTTCCCCTCTTCACAAAGGCGACCTTCGATGGACATGCTCGGCGGAGATGGTCGCTGTTCACCGCGCTGCCGAGGAGGCCTTCATGCCAGTCACCCGACAGTCCCCCCGAACCTCGCTGCGGCGGCGTGCCTTCACCGCCGTAGTTACCGTGGCCCTGGCCGGCGCGTACCTGCTTGCCGTCGACGCTGCGCCAGCGCTGGCGACGCCTCCCGGCATCCCGTCCAAGGCGACCGCCCAGTCGCAGCTCAACGCCCTCACCGTCAAGTCCGAGGGGTCGACGAGCGGGTACTCCCGGGACCTGTTCCCGCACTGGATCACTATCAGCGGCACCTGCGACACCCGCGAGACCGTGCTCAAGCGTGACGGCACCTCCGTCGTTACCGACAGCAGCTGCGCGACCGTGTCGGGCCGCTGGTACAGCCCGTACGACGGTGCGACCTGGTCCGCTGCCTCCGATGTCGACATCGACCACGTCGTGCCCCTCGCCGAGGCGTGGCGCTCGGGTGCCAGCGGGTGGACCACCAGCCGGCGGCAGAGCTTCGCCAACGACCTCAGCCACCCGCAGCTGATCGCCGTGACCGACAACGTCAACCAGGCTAAGGGCGACCAGGACCCGTCCACCTGGCAGCCGCCGCTGTCGTCCTACCGGTGCACCTACAGCAAGATGTGGATCACCGTGAAGTACAGCTGGGGGCTGACCCTGCAATCGTCGGAGAAGTCCGCCCTGCAGAGCATGCTGAACACCTGCAGCTCCTGACGACTGGATGGCCACGCGCGGCTACTCCGCCTGATCGCGCCCTCCTTCGGGCACCGGCTCCACCGAGCCGGTGCCCGACAACATTTCGGTCTGCGGCCCCGGCTGCGTTCAGGCGAAAACCACCATTGACCCATCCAGGACCCGTTGCACCGATCGTCGGACAAGCCCCTCGCCAGACAACTCTCCCTCGCCGGCGCGCTGAGGGATCCACACCCCCGGTTTTCGATCTCAGTCGTACAGGCGTGCCTATGGCGTTCATCAGGAACGACCGCAGGGATGTCCGGTAGTAGCCAGCGGACAGGCGCGACGAGACAGCCCCGCCGATGCCCGGCCAGGACTCCATCGGCTCAGTGAAGCCCTCTGGATCCGGCCAAGTCCGGGTGCCCAATCACACGCCATGGCCGATACTGCCAGCCCTTGCCTTGCCCGACGCGAGTCACTCAGCGGTCGTCCGTCCCGTTCACCCTGCTCATCAGGCTGCAAGGTGTCCGTGTCTGTGAGTAATTCGTGGGTGACGTGAATGTGATCGTCATGTTTGACTGAGGTCTATGCGAGGGGGGGAGGCGCGGCTGGCGATCGACTGCGGTATCGCCAGCACAGCCGCGGTGCTGGCGTGGCCGGACGGCACCTGGCTGCCGCTGATGTTCGACGGCGAACCAGCCCTGCCGAGTGCCGTGCTGGTCGGCGGGGACGGCGACGTGCTGACCGGCCACCAGGCATGGCAGGCCGCCGCCGCGGATCCGCAGCGGTTCATCCCCGCCCCACGGCGCTCCCCCGAGCAGCAGCTCGCCGTTGCCGGCGCGGATGTCGACACCCTGGACCTGGTCGCCGCGACGCTACGTCGGGTCGCCGCCGAGGCGCAGCGGGCCGTCGGGTCGGTGGTGGAGGACGTGCGGCTGGTGGTGCCGGCCGGATGGGGGCCGCGGCGGCGGACGTGGATGCGCCACGCCGCGCACCGGGCGGGCCTGCCCCAACCCCGCCTGATCGAAGCCCCCGTGGCCGTTGCCGGACACTTGCTGGCGACCGGGGTCCAGCTGCCGGTGGGGTCGTACATCGTGGTGTGCGACGTCGGCGCCGGCGCCGAGGTCAGCGTCCTGCGGCGCGGGCCGGCCGGGTTCGAGGTCCTCGCTACCCTCGCCGACGCCAGCGCGGGTGGGACAGCGATCGACGAAACCCTCACCGCCATGTTCGCCGGCACCAGCCCGGCGGGTGGCGACGGGCAGCGGTGGGCCCTACTGGCCAGCGTCGGCGCCGCGAAGCACGCCCTGGGCGACCGTGTCGCGGTGACGGTGCCGCTGCCCCAGGGCCAGGCCGCGGTGCTCAACACCGACCTCCTCGAGCAAGCCGCTCATCCTGTCCTGCAGCGCGTCGCTCAGCTGGCGATCGAGGCGATCGCCGCCGCCGAGATCGCGGTCAACGACCTTGCTGGTGTCTACTGCGTCGGCGGTGTCGCCCGGATGCACCTGCTGGAGAAGGTCCTCACCGAGACCGTCGGTGTCACCCCGACCGTGGTGGCGGACCCTGCTACGGCGGCCGTCCGGGGAGCCGCCGACGCAGGTGCCGCTGACGCCGCAGCGGCCGCAGGGCTGCCGGCGGAGGAGCCGGTGCCACCCCTGCGACGGGCCGCCGCGATTGTGGTACCCGGCTTCATGTCGCTCGGCCTGATCTCCCAGTTCCTGCTGACTCCCGAATGGAACGGAAGCTACCTCTACAAGTGGGCGCTGCTGAACTGGGGTGAACTGGCCGTGTCCGCCGTGTTCGCGGTGATCGCCAGCCTCGGCGCCGGTACCGTCCTCGCCTCCACGATCGCCGCCCGCACCAACCCGGCGGTGAGCCCTGGCTCCCAGACCGGCACGGGCATCCTGGCATCGGCGTCCCTCGGCGTCGCGGTCAGCGGCATGTACGCCGTCGTCGGCAGCCTCTACATCGGCGACCCCGCCGGCGGATTCCTGCGCTGGGCGCTGCTGCCGATCACCCCGATCGTCGCCGCGGCCGCGGTGATGGCCCTCGTCGCCGCCCGACAGTGGCGCATCCCCCAAGGCGGCTGGTCGCAGCTACTCGCGTTCCCGACCGGCTCCGTGGTCACCGCCGGGCTGGGGATGATGCTCATCCAGTACTCCCTGACCGCGGACCGCTGGCCGAACGTGGTCCTGTGGATCGACCTCGCCAGTCGCCTCGGCGGCCTGCTCCTCGGTGTCGGAACCGTCATGGCCGTCGTCTCCCAGCCCATCCTGCGGCTGATCCTCGGCGCACCCCTCGCCGTCATCACCGCCGCGCTGGTCGGGTGGCCCGCCTCCGGAATCCTCGGGGCCATCTACGCGATCGCCGTGGCCGCATGGTGGCTGCGCCAGCTGTGGACCCGCCTCCTTCGCCCCGCAGCGCCCCCAGTTCGATGAGCGGCGGGCCGAGGCGCGGACAACCACGCCGAGCAGAGGTCAGCTCCTGCAGGAGGTGGGTGAGGTGAGGTGGCCGCGAAGGGTCACATCCCTCGCCTTCGCTCTGCTTCTTCTGGGTATGCCGCCGTGGCTGCTGGCGAGGTTCGTCGGCCCCCCGTTGCACAGCTGGCCAACCCTGCAGCAGCTCCGCCTCTGGGCCGCGCAACCCCTCACCACCCAGACGCTGACCGCCGGGCTGACGGTCTTCGCATGGCTGCTCTGGCTGCTCGTGGCATACGCGGTCATCGTCACCGCCGCACCGCGTCTGCGTGCCGGCGCCCGCTGGCTGCGGCGCCTGCCGCTGCCGACACCCCTGCAAGCCACCGCCACCGGCATGGCCGGCGCCGCCGCCCTGACCGCCGCGGCCAACACCACCGCGACAGCCCCGCCCGTCCAGCCCATCGCTGTCTCCGCCGGCACACTCCACCACGACGCTGTCGACGCGCACCCGGCACCCGAGGTCCAAGCGGGGGAGGGCGTCACCATCCCGGGCGGCTGGCTGCCTCAGAAGACGGCCGACCAGGTGGCCGCCGCGGCCACACTTGTGTGGCTGAGGCGCCGACGCAGCTACCAGCCCGGCCTGCGGGAGTCTCCGGACCAGCACGACGGGGACCTGGCACCGCTGCCAGCGGCCGTCACCGCCGTCCAGGCAGCCGTCTGCGTCCCCGACCAGGACTCCAGCGAACGGTCGCCCGACGAGCAAACCCTGGCTACCGCGCCGCCGTCAACCGCCGCGTTACCTCCGACGGGCGTCGCCTTCGCCGGCGGCGGCGCGGCCGACGCCGCCAGGGGAGTGCTGGTCACCGCGCTGCTTGCGGCGTTGCGGGATCCGCCCGACGCCATCCGCGTGGTCATCACCCGGTCCGCCCTCACCACGCTGCTTCCGCCCGCCGCCACCGCAGTCTGCGCCGGCATACCCGCCCTCCGGGTCACCGAGACCGCGGCCCACGCCGTTGAGCTGATCGACTCCCTCGCGTCGCCCACACCTGACACGGCTGGCCCGTCGCCGCCGAGACACGAGGAGGCGTCGCGGCTGGTGCTGATCACCGAGCCGCCGCCGGGGCCTGCCGCCGACCGGTTGGCGGCCCTGCTCGGCGCCGGCCGAGCAACCGCGGTCGTCCTCGGCGCATGGCCGCTCGGCGCCACGTGGAGCGTCGACCAGCACGGCCGGACCGTGAATGCGCGGCTGCCGGGGCAGGCAGGGCCCCGGCTGTGCGTCCTGGACCGGGTCGCCGCGATGGACCTGCTCACCGTCATCGCCCCGCCCACACGAAGCCACCCACCGCACGCAGGCACCGCCCCCCGCACAGTCGTTCCCGAACAGCGACGGCAGCCGCCCGAGGTCCGGATTCCCCGCCAAGCCGGCGAGGACCGCACGCCCCAGCCCACCCCGCCCGTTGCCGCGCAGCCGCCGGTCGAGCTGCGGGTCCTCGGTCAGCCCACGCTGCTCATCGACGGCCGGGCCGTGACCATCCGCCGCAGCGCCGCCGTGCAGATCCTGACCTTCCTCGCCGTCCACCGCCACGGCGCCACCACCGCACAACTCGTGCAGGCAATCTGGCCCGGCCTGGCCGCCCACACCGTCACCAACCGCCTCTACACCACCCTCAGCGTGCTACGCGCCGCCATCCGCGCCGCCTCGGATCTCTCGATCATCGACCACACCGACGACCGCTATCGCCTGCGCAGTGAGCACCTTGAGGTCGACCTGTGGCGGCTGCACACCGCCGCCCACCACGCCGCCACCACCCTCACCGACCCCGCCCGCGCGTGGCAGGCCGTGATCGACGCCTACACCGGCGACCTCGCCGCCGGCCACACCTGGCCCTGGATCGACCCGCCCCGGGAAGGCGCCCGCCGGCTCGTCCTCGACGCCTACGCCGCCGCCGCGTCGACCCAACAAGATCCCCGCCGCGCCGTGGAGTTCCTGCAGGCCGGGATCCGCGTCGACCCCTACAACGAGAACCTCCACCAGCGGGCCATCGACATCCTCACCACGCTGGGAGACCACGCCGCGGCAGAACGGCTGCGCGACGCCCACCATCACCGGCTCAGCGACGCCGGGCTGCACCCCAGCGACACCCTCGGCCAGCCCCGCGAACACAGCAACGCCTCCGCCGGCGACTAGCGAACCCCGCCAGACGTCGAAGCGCGGTAGCGCGAGACACCCCGTTGCGGAAGCAACCGATCGCAGGGGCCGTAGCTCGTTGACCTGCGGTTGTAAGGGCGCGTGAGGTTTTGTAAGGCGCTGTAAGCCGTCGCCCCGCCCCGCCGCCATCGCCACGGCCATAGCGTCAGATCATTCCCAGCCCACCGCCATCCGCAGCCCTCGTTCGCGGCGCGCTCGCCGCCGCATCCGGCCTAGCGGCGGCAGGGGCAGCCAGCGACGCGAGGAGGTCAGGTGAGGTCCAGAGCAGCGAACGCCGCGGCCGCCGCCACGTCCATCATGTCCACCCTTGTCGTTGCCGCGATCCTCGTCGCAAGCGGGGCGTGGCATCCTCGGCTACCGTCGCCGGCGGCGCTCCGGCAGTGGATTCACCAACCGTCGACCACCGACTTCGTCATCCTCCTGGCCGAAGCAGGCGCCGTGATGCTGTGGCTGCTCCTGGCAACCACCGTCCTGACCCGCGCCTACACGACGCTGGCTCGCCGCCTGCGCTGGCTGCCCGCACTACACCTACCCGGCCCCGTCCAAGGCCTCACCGCCGCACTGCTCGGCGCCACCGCCGTCACCACCGCCACCGCGGGCACCCCCGCCCAACCCGCCCCCGCCACCGGAACCACGCACGACAGCGACGTGCAGACTCCGCAAGCTTCGACCACCGCCCCAGAAACCCGCCTGGTAAGCAGCAGTCAACAGCTGATTCTGATGCCGGCCGACCCTGCCTACACCCACACCGTCAGGCGAGGGGACACCCTCTCCAAGATCGCCGCTGAGCGGCTCGGCGACGCCGACCGCTGGACCGAAATCTTCGCCCTCAACCGCGGTACCCACTTCACCCACACCGGCGGAACCCTGCGCAACCCGAACGTCATCTACCCCGGCTGGACCCTCACCCTGCCCGACGACGCCACCCCACCGACCACACACCGACCCCGCCCCGAATCGCCACCGTCAGTCCCGGATGAGCCGGACCTCGCCACCCCGGCCCCCGCACCGACAACCGCCCGGCCGCCCTCGACACCGCGCCCGGCCCCACCCACGGCAACCACTCCCACAATCGAGCCGAGCCACGCGCCGACACCCACCACCGCCGGCACCTGCGCCAGCGCAGACAACACGACGATCACGCCTACCTCCAGACCGACCGCGGACCGTGGACCCCGCCCCAGCGGCCCCGACCGAGGCGTCTTGCTGCCCAGCGGCAGCTGGATAAGCCTGGGCCTCGCCCTAGCCATCACCACCGCCGCCGCCCTCGTCTGGGCGCACCGGCAGCGCCGCTACACCGCGGGCAAGCCCTCCACCACGCCGCGCTGGGAAACGCAGACTCTCGCCCCCTTGCCCCGGCTGATTGGGCAGATCCGCCGCGCGCTGCGCCGTACCGCCGCCACGGCGGGCGAAACGGGCCAACACAACGAGCCGGCGGACGCTGCAGTCGGCGATCCCGACGGCGCCAGCACCCTGAGCAAGACCAATTCGAGCAGTCAACAAGCGACGTCAGGCGATCCTTCGGCCACCGCCTCACACGAGGCCACCGCGCTGACCAGCAGCAGCCACGCCTTCGGGCCGGTCATGCCGGCGCCTGCGCCGCCGACGGTATGGCCGCCCGCCGGACTGGGCCTGACCGGACCCGGCGCAGACGCCGCCGCCCGAGGCTTCCTCACCGCCGCCCTCGCCACCGACACCGACGAACATCCCCACGCGCGCACCCACGTCGTGATACCGGCAGCGACTGCGGCGACCCTGCTCGGCGCCACCACAGGCACCCTGCCCCGCACACCCCGGCTGAGGATCACCCCCACCCTCGACGACGCGCTGGACCTCCTCGAAGCCCTGGCGCTGCACCGCACCCGACTGCTCGACCAGCACGAGACCGCCACCGTCGCCGACCTCCGCGCGGACCCCTACGAAGAGCCCCTCCCACCGGTCATGCTCCTCACCCACCCCCCAGACCGGCGCGAGCGCCCCCGCGTCGCCGCCCTGCTCACCCAAGGGCAACGCCTGGACATCCACGGCGTGCTCCTCGGCCCCTGGTCCGACGGCACCACCGTCACCGTCAACGAGGACGGCACCACCACACCCGCCCACAGCGACCACGCCTCCCACCGCGCCGACATCGGCCGGCTCACCGTCCTCGAACCCACCGAGACCCTCGATCTGCTCACCGTGCTGGCCGAGGCCCACACCGGCGAGGCCCCCTCCCCGGCCCCCGCCGAGCCCACGCCCACCGCACAGCGCACAGCCGCACAGCCCGACCCGCGAACACCGCTGACGCACCAACATCAGCTAGCAACGATGCCGGCCGACACACCCCTACACGGCGCTCACCACGAGATCCAGCCGCTCGACACGGGCCACCCTGACGCCCTCGACCAACCCATCGCCACCAGCACGCCAGCGACCAGCCCCACCCCACCAGCCCCCGAAACCGGCACCCTCACCACGGTCGCGGTCACCGTGCTCGGTGCTCCCGCCCACGCGGACCCCCAGCGCAGCCTGCGCGCCAAATCCCTCGAACTGCTCGTATACCTGGCCGCACGCGACGGCGCCGCCACCACCGAGGCAATCCTCGACGACCTGCTGCCCGACGCACCCGCGAGCAAAGCCACCCACCGGCTGCACACCTACGTCTCCGACCTGCGCAGCGTCCTGCGCCACCACGGCGGACCCGGCACCTACCTCACCCACCCCCGCCACCGCTACGAGCTCAACCCCGACCGCCTCGACGTGGACCTGTGGCGGATGCGCGCCGCCCTCCGCGCCGCCAACACCGCCACCGGCAAAGCCGAACGGGTCGCGGCGCTGCGCCGCGCCGTCGACACCTACCGCGCACCACTCGCCGACGGCTGCGACTACGAGTGGATCGAGCCCCACCGGGAAGCCGTGCGGCAACAAGCCCTCGACGCGGCCGTCGCCCTCACCGAGGAACTCGACGGCCAACCAGCCGAGCAGCTAGCCGTCGTCGACGCCGCCATCGGCCAGCACCCCTACGCCGAGCAGCTGTACCAGGTGGCCATGCGCGCCCGCGCGCACCTCGACGACATCGACGGCGTGCGGGCCCTACGCCGAACCGTGACACGGCAGCTCGCCGAAATCGACGCCGAGCCCAGCGACGACACCCTCACACTGGCCGACCAGCTCATCACCAAGCTGCGCTCCGCCAGCCGAGAAGGTCGGGCCGCAGCGCAGGGAGCACGATCGTGAGCCCGCTGAACAGCCCCACCACCCGTACCGCGGACAACTCAACGAGCGAGGCCGCGACTGATGTGGCTGTGGTGCACCTGAAGCGGCTGCGATGGGCAGTACGGGCAACCCTCACCCTCGGAGTCGCCGCATCGGTCGCCGCGAACGTGCTGCACGCCCGACCGAACCCAATCAGCCAGATCATCGCCGCGTGGCCGCCGCTGGCGCTGCTGCTCACCGTCGAGCTGATCTCCCGCGTCCCGCACCACCGCCGATCCCTCGGCATCATCCGCATCGCCGCCACCAGCGTTATCGCCGCCATCGCCACCTGGGTGTCGTACTCGCACCTCGTCGGGGTCGCCGCCCGCTACGGCGAGACCGGCGCAGGGGCCGCCTACCTGCTGCCCATCTCCGTTGACGGCCTGGTCATCGTCGCCAGCGTCAGCCTCGTCGAGCTCACCGCCCGGATCCGCGCGGGACAACCCGAACAGCACCCACAGCCTCCTGTGGCCGCCACACCCAGCCCTACGCCCACGACACGCATGCCGCACGCCGCATCAGCGGGCCGCCGAGACGAGGGCACTGCAGACGCGTCATCCGGCGCGAGGGCATCAGCCGATCCGGTCCCGTGCCCTGACCCGCCGCAGCGTCGCCCACAACATGACGCCGGCGACGGTGAGCGCCGGCCGAGGCGCCACCTGGTCGACGTGGCCAACGCGCGGGTGCAGCGGCCCTCCGCTGCCAGCGCCGTGAACGGCGAGCCGGCGGTGAACGGCGACGAGCTGGTGCCGTCGGAGACGGCCGCCGCCGTTGCCTACTGGCACCGGCGGGAGCCCCACCTGCATCCGGCCGAGATCGCGGCGCGTATCGGACGCTCGGAACGCACCGTGCGCCGGTACTGGCCGCCACGTCCGCAGACACCACCGGCAGCCAACGCAAACCACGCCGGTGATCTCACCGAAGGACCCCGCACCTAGCAACCGCGACCGCTTCCACGACCCACGGAACCCCGGGGAAGAGCCGCCCCAAAGACAAAAGGACCGCTCTTCTTCCTCGCGCCGGTCATTGACAGGCGGCTCCGGCGACGAAGGACCTCGCGGCGAGGGGCCGGACGCGACATCGCATCCGGCCCCACGGGGCCGAGGTCTACGGCCGCCCGATCAGCGGCTGCACGGCAGAGGGAAACGCGTAGGCGGTGTCCCAGGGGAAGCGGCCGTGCCGGTCAGCCCAGACAACCTGCTGCAGGCGGACGCGGCCGCGGCCGTAGCGGCCGATCGCGCCGCCCGGGTGCAGCTGCTCGGTCGGGTCGCCGTCGATGATGACCGCGTCGTATCCGGCGATGAGGTCGCCCATGCGCTGACCGTGACGGAAATGCTCGGCATTGTCGTAGACCCTGCTCGCGAGGTCGTTGAGCAGCGCTTGGGAGGTAGCCGGGTCCAGTCCGGCGATGATCAGCTCCGGGTAGTCGTGTGCGGTGAGCCCGACGGTGTAGGCGAAGGGCGCGGTGTCGTCGAGGTCGTCGTCGCTGAGGACGACGAGAGTTACCGCCCAGCCCACCCTGTCGATGATCTCGCCTTGGCGGTACAGGAAGTCGTCTATGCCGGTCACGAGGACCGCTCCTTCGGTTGGGATGCGGGCAGCGGGGGCCAGCCACGCGGCTCGTACCGCACCCGCCCCGGGCATTCGTTGGTGTTGTCGGCGTACGGGGTTCCGGCGCAGAGTCGGGTACACCAGACGTGCAGAGGTCGGGGCGCGAAGCATTCGGGACGCTGCGACGGCGGCCGGCGGGACGACCCACGTCCGCTACTCACGATAAGTAACCGGTGGACGTGAGCTGGCGCCCGGAGCGCGGCAGATCCGCGCACTGATTATCGGGGGCTCATGCCGTAGGACGGGGTCGCGTGGATGCCCGTGCCGTACTCGTATTGCAAGCCGGCGTCTGCGATGAACTGCGCGGCGTGCGGCAGCACGGGCTGAGAGCCGATCTTGCTGACGGCCATCCGGCGAATCACTCGATTTGGCTTGCCGGAGGCGCTTGTGACCCCCGCCCAGTTCCACGCGGCGGGATCACCGAGACGCGGCACGGCTATCGCCCACGCCGCGGCACGCTTTTCCGAGTTGTGGTTGGTATGGCTCCATCGCAACTCCTGCACCCCAACGGGGCCGCCGTAGTAGAGCTGAACCAGACCCCAGCCTTCGCAGCAGTACCGGAACGTCGGGCCTCCCGGCAAGCCCGGAAGCAGGTCGATCCGCCTAGCCATAGGCGCCGGCCCGGAACCGACGACGAACAACGCCAGGTGCCGTCCACGTGGAGCAGCAGCAACTTCAGCGGCAGCGGAGAATTCCCGCAGCTCGCAGTCCGGCTCCGAGTCGGACTCGAAGACACGGAACAAGCCCAGATCGAAGAGGGCATCGAGGATCGAAGATCAATCGTCGTCTGCGGCATACAAGTCTAAGTTCGGCACAACCTAACTATCCCGATCGGGGCAACACGATGGCCAACCAGCATCCGCTCATCGGCTACTTGTTTCATTGACCCGCGACCGTGGCCCGGCCAGGCTCGCACGACGAGCGAGCGCACAACCCACCGACTCCCCGGCACAGGCCGCCTCTCGCCGTCGGTAACAAGCAGTGTGCAGAGCCCGTTCGCCACGCCGACGCCGCCGCTTTTAGACCGGGTGCGGCCTACCTCGATGTACGCGCGCCAACGCGGTCGAGTGCAGCGCGCGCTGCCGCCCGCGTCGCTCGATTGGCTACTCTAGTGGTCCTAATCGTTCACCCGACCCGCGAGACGGTGCCGCAGCAGATGTCCGACACTAGGCACGATATGGCTCCCGCCACAGATCGACGGATGGCGCTGGCGCGCGAGTGGGATCGGCTCGTCGCGGAGGTGCGCGAGCTACCGGACCTCGCCGACTTTCTCAAACCTCTTGACCTCGAGACGCTGTTGCCCCCCGCAACGGAAGGACCCGTGGTCGTCGTCAACGTCAGCCAATGGCGCTGCGACGCGATAATCGTCCGCCACACCGGCGTGACACCACGCCCTTTGCCTGACCTGACCGCTCAGAGCGCGGCCGATTGGACCAATCGCTATCTGAACACACTCCGCGAAGCCGAGCAGGCCGCCGACAATCTAGACGCGGTGCGCGAGCAGCGGCAGGGCGACACTGGCATGGGGAGGCGGCAAGCCGTCCAGCGGGCCGAGCGGGCGATGTCGGCGGCGCTCCAGGCAACGGAGGCGATGCTCAACGATCTGCTTGCGTGGCTCTGGGACGTCGCGGCCGAACCGGTGCTCGATGAGCTGGGACTGCACGAGACACCGCTTCCCGGAGCGCAATGGCCGCGACTCTGGTGGTGCCCCACCGGTCCGATGACGCTGCTGCCGCTGCACGCGGCCGGATACCACATGTCCCGCGACCAACCCACTCGTACCGTGATTGATCGTGTGGTGTCGTCCTACACACCAACGCTACGCGCTTTGCGCGAGGCCCGCCGGCCGCTCGACCCCACCCCGCGTGGTCACCGCATGCTCGCGGTCGGCGTCGGCGACGCCGAAGGGCAGCGGTCGCTCAGTGGGGTAACGAGCGAACTGGGCACCCTCGCGGAGCTCGTTCCCGCCGACCGGCTCACCATGGTGGTCGGTCCGGACGCGACGCGTGACGCGATCCGCGAGCAGCTCGTCGGTCACCGGTGGGCGCACTTCAGCTGCCACGGCACCCAGGATCTGCGCGACCCGTCCCGAGGCGGGCTGATGCTGTCCGACGGGAGGCTGACCGTTACCGACATCGCTACCGGGCAGTACCACGCCGATTTCGTAGGGCTCTCCGCCTGCAAGACGGCCACCGGGGGCGTCGATCTGCTCGACGAGGCGATAAGCCTCTCTGCCGCGCTGCACTATACCGGCTTCCGGCACGTCATTGGCGCCCTGTGGTCGGTGTACGACAACGACCACACTATCCAGTTGTTCCGTACCCTCTACGAAGAGATAATTACCGACGGGTGCCTGTATCCGGACCGCAGCGCCCGTGCGCTCCACCGCGCGACCCGCGCACTTCGCGACACCGCCCGCGACCAACCAAGTGTCTGGACACCGTTCACCCACACCGGACCGTGAAGGGAAACCAGGTGTCGATTGTCGAGCAGATCGCCGTGCCATACCTCGAAATCAATCAGGAGCACTTCGCGGAGGTGGCCTTGGCCTTCCTACGGGAGAGCACCGCCGACGGCACGGTTGTGCTGAGCGGGCCGTGCCCGCGCTGCGGGCACGCCATGGAGTACCTGATAACCAAGCGCGTGGTCAAAGACTGGCGAGCGCGGAAGGCCGCAACTCCAACCGAGGCCCAACTGGTTGAAGAGATGTGCTGTACGTGCGAGCAGGAACATCCGGGACGCCCGCGCGAGTATCTCGGCTGTGGGGCATTCTGGGACCTGCCTCTGGGTTCATGACCGGGCCGGCAGCCGCGCCGGCCCCTCGGGCCGGCCGGCAGAACGCCCAGGCCCTCCAGCGGCTCTACCGCGAGGAGCTGCCGCGCGTACGAATGGCCGCCCTCGCCTGGCGCAACGGGCTCGCCGCCCTGCTCACCGGGCTGCTCGGGTTCAGCCTCGTCAAGGGGCGTGCGGACATCAGCGGGCTGGCTAGCACTTGGGCCGTCCTCGTCGGTGTGCTTCTGTTGGCCTCCCTGTTGGCCGGCGCGTACGCGGCGATGCGACTACTGCGGGCCGCGCACGGGCTGCCCGAGGTCGTAGAGCGCGCCGTGGTCCGCTCCCGCGTCGCCGCCGACCACGACGAGGCCATCCGCGCCCAGAGGGCGTTGCGCCACGGTATCTGGGCCTTTCTGGCATGCGCGGCGCTGCTAATCGCCGGAGTCGCTGTCACCTGGTACGGGCCGGCCAAGGAAGCCCAGCGGTTGCGGGTCATCGCGACCGGCGAGGTCATCTGCGGCACGGTCGTCGGCGTGGACTCCGGCACGCTTGTCCTCAAGACCGAGTACGGCGAGCGGGCCGTCGACCTCACCACCGTGACCGGTATTAGCGCAGTAGACTCCTGCCCCCGACGTGAGTGATATGTCTGAGGCGGACTTCCCCGATGCCCTACTGCGGGCATATGACCTGTATAAACAGTTCGAGGTCACCGACGACGTGGCCGATCTGGACACTGCGATCGGTGTCGCCCGTGACTGCGTCCGCGGGTCGACGCTGGCGGACCCCGCGTACGGAAATAGCCTTTCGGTACTGGCGATGGCCTTGCAAAGCAGGTACGAGAGATTCGGTCACCTCGCCGACCTAGAGGAATCGATAGCTGTTGGCCGGTCAGCGGTGCAGGCGGCGGGTAGTACCGAAGCCCTCGCCGAGGGACTCCACAACCTGGGCCTCGGGCTTCAGATGCGCTTCGAACGCCGCAACGATCGCCGGGACATCGACGAGGCCGTGAAGGCCTCGCGGGCGGCCGCCGAGGCAACGGCCTCGGACGACGACGCCTACCCGCTGTACCTGTCCATGCTGAGCAAGGCCCTGCAGACCCGGTTCGACCGGCTAGGCGACCCGGCGGACCTCGACGCCGCCATTACTGCGGCAGAGAGCGCGGCGCAGCGGTCTCCGGAAGACTCGCCGGACCGAATCGTAACTCTCTCTACCTTCGGCAGCATGCTGGCGACCCGGTTCCGGCACCGGGGCGACATCAAAGACCTCGATACGTCGGTCGAGGTCGGGCGTTCCGTGGTCGCCCTTGCGGCCGCGCTCCCAGGCAGGTCCGCCTCGACGGCCGGAATCTGGTCCAACCTGGGATTGCGCCTCCTCCTGCGGTACGAGTACACGGGGGAACTTGCCGACTTGAGTGAGGCTGTGGAAGCGGCACGGACGGCGGTGAGGGCTGTGCCCATGGACGATCCGAGCCACACTACGTTTCTCCGCAACCTCGCTCTCACGCTATTGATGAGGTTCGAGCAAACCAGGGATGCTGGCGACATCGACGGCGCCGTCGCGACCGCTCGCGCGGTGGTCGCCGGCCTGCCGCCCGATCACCCAGAGCATGGTGGAGCCATGGCTAGCCTCGCTGTGGCGCTGCTCACCCGGTTCACCAGCACGCACGCCACCGACGATGTGGTCGAGGCGGTGCACCGCCTTCGAGCCGCCACGGCCATCCCGCTCGCATCGCCTTCTGAACGCATTCACGCTATGGCCCTGCTGAGCGTCGCGCTGCACCGCCAGTACGCGCACAGCGGCCAGGCGGCACTACTCGACGAAGCGGTCGCCGTCGCCCGATCAGTCCTCGAGGCCGCACCGGCCGAGCACCCACTGGTCGGCATCACCCGGCACCATCTCGGCTTTACCCTCGCCGACACGTACCGGGCAACGGCGGACACCGAACTGCTCGACGATGCCATCGGAGAGTTCCGGCGGGCCTCACTTACGGCCAGTGCCACCCGCTATCGCGTCGACGCAGCGCGCGCCTGGGGCGAATGGTCCGCTCGGTTGCGGCGGTGGTCGGCGGCCGTGGAGGGGTACGCCGCTGCCGTGACACTCCTGCCGACCGCCGCGTGGCATGGGTCGGCCCGTACGAGCCGCGAACTGTTACTGACCGATTGGCATGGGTTGGCTGTGGACCTGGCAGCATGCGCGGTCGCGGCTCGTCGCCACGACTGTGCCGTTGCCCTACTGGACAGCGGACGAGGCGTGCTGTGGGCGCAGATGCTCGACATCCGCACCGACCTGGCCGCGGTACGAGCCCAGGCGCCGCACCTCGCGGACCGGCTCGAGATAGTCGGACGGGAGCTAAATCGCGCGGACCTGTGGGCTATCACGGGACCCTCCTGATTCGGCCTCGTCAGGTTTTCTTAGAGCTCCTAACTCTTTAAGCGTTGGAGTCGTCGCCAGCAGATGATGGCGCAGGCGAGGGTGAGGAAGGCTTCGCGGATGTCGTCGCGGACCTCCCAGCGGATGCGTAGGCGACGGATCCAGTGCAGCAGGGCGATGGTCTGCTCGATGATCCACCGCCGGATGCCGAGGCCGGATCCGTGATCGAGGCCGCGTCGGGCGATGACCGGGGTGATGCCCTTGGCTCGCAGGTCCCGGCGGTAGCAGCCGTAGTCGTAGCCGCAGTCGGCGTAGAGCCGCTTCGGTCGTTGTCGGGGTCGACCGCCGATGCCTCTGATGGGCGGGATCTTGTCGACCAGGGGCATCAGTTGGCTGACGTCGTGCCGGTTGCCGCCGGTCAGGCTGACGGCGAGGGGATGCCGCCTGCGTCGGTGATGATGTGGTGTTTTGAGCCCGAGCGGCGGCGGTCGACCGGGCTCGGACCGGTTTTGGGCCGGCCTTTAGCGCCCGGACGTGGGAGCCGTCGATCACCGCCCGGGACAGGTCCAGCTGGTCCGCGGCCCGCAGTTTGCCGAGCAGGACTTCGTGTAGTCGCTGCCACACGCCGGCGTCGTTCCAGTCCCGCAACCGGCGCCAACAGGTCATCCCCGACCCGAAGCCGAGGTCCTGGGGCAGGTACTCCCACGGGATCCCGGAGTAGAGCACGAACAAGATCCCATACAACACCTTGCGGTCATCGAGGGGCTTACGGCCCGGGAACCGGTGCCTGCGCGGTGGACGGGGCGGCAGCAGCGGCTCGATCTCCGCCTACAACTCGTCCGGGACGATCCGCGGCGGCTGCTCACCCCTCCTCACGGCCGAGCACTAATCGATCGTCCATCAAGGACAAGACCCCTAGATCATTCTGTTAGGAGTTCTTAGCCGAGGGTCTGTTTGAACATGCGGCCGGTCACGAGGACGGGATCGGGGGAGTAGGTTGGGAGCAGCAGGTTGCACTCAACGGTCTTCTATCGCGCTGAACGGCACTCAACGGTGCGCAACTGCACCCACCCTCGCTGTGGCTTCTCGTTTCCGCAGGTCATGAGGGCCCGTGCAGCGTGCTGCCTTACACGGAGTGCTCCGCGGTTTTGAGCCGCCGTCGACGGCACTCTATGTCGCCTGGTAGGGAGCCGCAGGTCAAGGCGGAAGGAATTTGCGGCTTCCCTTGCCTTCTAAGGGATGTCTCGAAACTGGGTGAAGGCGTTGCCCGGCACCGGTCCGGTGGTCAGCCGGTGAGCGAGATGTTGTGGAGTTTGGCGATGCCGGAAGCGGCGTCGGCCAATGTGTGGGCGGCGCGGCGGTAGGCGCGCAGGATCTTGAAGCACTTCATCCTGGCCAGGGCGAGTTCGACTCCTGCTCGAACGGTGCGGTGTTCGACGTTGAGGACCTCCTTCCAGGCAGGCAGGTCGCTGCCGTCGGCGGTCTTGCGGTAAGGCATGATCACCTCGGGGTTGCCGCGGTAGCCGCCGTCGGCCATTACCGGCCGCCCGTCCAGCATCTGGTCTATGCCCGAGGCGCGGTAGACGATGGTGTCGTTGCGGTTGCCGGGCTGTGGGTCGCCGACGGCGATGACCAGGTGGGTGCTGGCTTCGATAGCCACCTGCGGGTTCGTTGAGTACCGGTAGTTCTTGCTCCGGGCGGCCAGGCGGTGATCGCGGGTGGGGATCAGCGTCCCGTCGACGATCGCGATCTGCGCGACTGGCCGTTTACGGACCGGCGCCAGGGCCAGCAGCGGCGCGAGGGTGTCGATGACTCGATGCGCAGCCGAGTGCGACGCCGAACAACGGGCCGATCTGCCGCATAGTCAAGTTCGTGCGCCAGTAGATAGCTACCAGCAACAGCCGGTCGGCCAGGTCGAGCGCCCACTGCCGGCCAGGCTGCCCGTCCGCGATGCCGTAACCGCCGCGCTCGGCGACCAGCCGAATCAGCTTCCGGAACTGGGCCGGCTGCAGCCCGGTGAACGAAAAGATCCACTCCGGGCGGGCTGCCGTGATCACCTGCATCCAGGCATCCTGCCCGATCATCTCTAATAGACAGAGGCTTGGGTTGCGAGGCGTCCCTTAGGCTAGTGGTGGCGCCGTTAGGTATTGGTGTCGATGCGCGGACGCGGCTATCGATGAGTGGGGATGGCGTGATCCGAAGACGGGCATGGCAGGAGCTGCGACGGCAGCCCCGGTGGTTGCTTTGGGCGGTGCTGGTATCGACCAGTTGCACCTTCGCTGCGACGCTGATGAGAGGCCCGAACCAGGGGTTCGGCGGTCCGGTGTTGTACTTCGCCGTGCTGTGTGGGTCCGGTGCGCTGCTCGTCTCATCGATCGTCCTGTTGCTGTTGCGGGGAAGGGCCGGCACCGGTGACCGGTGACCGGCAACCGGTGAGTGAACACGGACGCCCAGAGCTGCGTTTCGACACCTCATCCGCGACGGGCCCGTCACCGGGTTACGAGACATCGCTTAAGCGGGTGCAGATTGGGTGCATCTTGGCGAAGTGGTCACCGCGTCCTAGGCTAGGCCGTGCTTCATAGGTGGGTTGGCCTTACTCACAACCTGCGGCTGCATTATCTCGCCTCTCCTCGGCCGGTCCATGACCAACATCGACGACATGGCCGGCTGAGCATCAGCCATCCGCAGTCATCCGCGCCAGCGTCCGAACCACCTCATCGCGAGCCACGTCCTGGGTGATTCCCGACCAGTAGAGCACCTTCGCGGCGACGCCATTACCCTCGCTGGTCAGGCCCAGCAGGAGGTGTTCGGTGCCGATGTAGTTGTGGTTGAGTTGCAGTGCGTTGTGGAAGGAGAGTTCCAGGCACCGAATCGCCAGCGGCGCGAGCCGGATATGGCCGATGGGTGCAGTGTGACCGAACCCGATGATTGCATCGGTGCGGCCACGGATCTCCTCCACCGACGAGACGAGGTTCCGCAGCACGGTTACGCCCACGCCCGCTCCTTCTCGGATCAGCCCGAGCAGGAGGTGCTCGGTGTCGATGTAGTCGTGCCGGTGCGACCGTGCCTCCTCCTGAGCGAGCAGCATCACCCGCCGCGCCCGGTCGGTGAACCGCTCGAACATCCGTCAGGCCTCCGCAGTCGATCTGGACACAGAATAGGTAGGGGCGTCACGGCTGACGAGCCGCAGCATGGCACGATAGGCGATCACGTGGCTCCTCACCTGCCGATGATCTTGTGGCGATAACTACCCACCGAAGGCCCACGCCCCAGTCGAGCACCGTCCGACTGGACGACGCAGCGGGCCGAGGGTGTCGATCACCCGGTGAGCGGCAAGAGTGCCACACCCCGAACAGCGGCCCGATCTGCCGCGTGGTCAAGTTGGTCCGCCAGTACGCGGCGACCAGCAGCACCCGGTACGGCCGGTCCGGGGCCCACTGCCGGCCCGGGCGGCCGTCCGCGATCGCGACCCCCGCTGCGCTCGGCAACAAGACGTACCAGTTTGCGGAACTGCGCGGGCGTTAGTCCGGTGAACGGGTAGATCCACTCGGCCCGGGCTGCGGAGACACCTGCACCCTCGATGATCGTCCTCAGCAGACGTCGTACTGCGCCCGCATTCCTTGCTCACCCCTAAAACTGCTCCCTTGCTAACGCTGGCGCCGAAGGTGCCGGTCCAAGAGGAGATGGTCACCCTTTTCCGACCCACTTAGGCCATCGTCCCAGTACCAATCCTCCAGATCATCATATGAAACATCTCCTAAATCCAGTTCCATTTCCGACCGAAGCTCATTAAAAGCCGTTAGGGCGCCGACCAACCACTCCGCGTCCTCGGGCGACGTTCCACAAAAGCAGTCAGCAAGAAGGCGGACGTCCTCTGGTGATCTTTTGACGACAAAATTGGCAAGGAGTTGGCCTGCCAGGGCGTCTTGCCCCCCTGCTCGAAGTACTTCTGCCGCAAGTTTAACAGCAGTTGGCGGCAAATTTGCCGCCAACTGCTCTACGTCCGCATTTGTCATGTCTTTTGTAGCGGTCATCGGCCTAGCCGGCTTACGCCATGCGACATTGCGCACGAGCGGAATGTTATCTCCCGCATTCCCGCTGCGGATCTCGGGACGATGGACCCCTCTGGACGCCTGTATTTCGTAGACTCGCCGCCAGATGTCACGCGCTGTTAATAGTCCCGGTGCGCCTGAGATCCCGTCGAGAATGACGGAGATTAACGCTCCAGTGAAAAGCGTATATTGCTCGTCGGGAGGCGCGAGTGCGGTACGGTTCGCCGAGGTCGAGGCGATAAGGCACGTCTGATCGACCTCCAACATGTCTGCAATGTTCGACGTGGACATTTCACCCTTAAGTGCTCGTCCGGCATAACAGCAGTCGAGGACTAGGACTCTGTGCCCGGCAGGACTTCTTCGGACGCGACGCCGAACAGAGTCATAGTTTGCCGCCGTGCCATCAACGCTTCCGGGATCACTCGTGGCAACCGATAGGTGAAACTCACCCGTCTCGGGTTCAACTAGGCCATGCCCCGCATAATAGACGAAAAGGGTGCCGGGGGGCTGGGCTGCAGATGCCGCCCTGTCCAGCTCTTCGAGGATTTCGTTTTGACTTTTTGGATTAGACAGAACAGTGCATCGCTCGGGCGGAAGGCCCCAAATCAAGGGATGGCGGAGTATTTCATTTATCGCGCCAACATTGTTTGCAACCGTTGGGAGGTTGCTTAGCCTGCTGTATTTATCAACGCCGATAATGAGAGCGTACGAAGAGTCGAGGTCAGGAAGATTTTCCACTATCACGCTCTGTCGTCTCCTCGGAATTGGGAAGGTGCTGGTTCCCCTACTTCCGTCAACGGCTTGCTCTGTTGCCCGTTTGCCTCCTCTATCAAGAGCTGGATCTGCGTCGCTGCATGCTCCAAAAGCGCGGCGGCCCGGACTGGATCACTCGAACTGACCTTGATGGCGAGGCCCTTGCCGTCGGCAATTTCGATCGTCGTTGACATCTTCGACCTCTGGAGCCAAGCCGACAAGGAGCCAACCAGCGCAGTGACGGCGCCTCCGCTGCCGAGAGCTACGGCTAGTGTGCCTAGCTCGGCCCCCATGTGGCCTTGTCCCACGGCTCCATCGTCCAAAGAGACTCCCCGTCGCAGCTGTGGCTCGTCGATCAGCCACTGCAGCAGAAGTTCCGCTTGGTCCACTGGAACCTGCAAGATCAGCTGCACGGGACCTCCGTCGGAGCACAGACCTGTCCAGAAAGTCTGCATGCCGCGCAACGTTCAGCACCACATCCAATGGGATGACTCCCGCGCATACCTACGGTGTCAGTTGCGATACATCAGGTGGAAGGTGTGGGAAGGTCTGTGCCAGCGTCGATGAACCACAGCGACGATGTACGCCCGCTGCAGCTCGGCCTGTCCCCGGTGCGCCGCTGCAGCTGGCTCTGCACCACAACCACGAACGCGGGGGCGAACGCGGTGATGGCGGAAGCGAGCAGCGCGGCGCGGGTGGAGCCCACGCCGCCATGATGCCGGACAGGAATGACCCTTGACCGCGGGTGCGACGGCCGGCTGGGGTTCAGCGGTGAACTGCTCACCGCGGCCAAGGACGCCGCTAGAACGGCCGTCCAGCAAGGCGTTCGACAGCTGCATGGGTAGCTCGCAGCCCAGAACTTGACCCTGTCCTCGCGCCACGCCACCGTCGGTCGACCCAGCGAGGGAATCTGCCCCGATACTCCCGAACCCGCTTCTGCCCCGCCCAACACCCATCGCTTCACCTTCCCGACAAGGTGTTGCGACGACCGATTGAATCCGCCCCCAGAGGGACTGGCCGGCGACGTCAACGGCAGTTGTCTGCCCGCCCGCCCCGGCCAGGTCGGGTCGGGGCGGGGTCCCCGCCTCGCTGATCAACAGCGGCCGGTCGGCGGCGGCGAGCGCGCCGGCCGCTGCTGGCACGACATCGTTCGGATCGCTCACCGCGCTCACGCCATGCCCGGCGCGGGGCATCGGCATCGGGGGAGCCACGCTGGGCCCTCGGCGTCGCCGCCTCCGTCGCCGCGAACGTCCTCCACGCCCGACCGAACCCAATCAGCCAGCTCATCGCCGCATGGCCACCCCTCGCACTGCTCCTCACCGTCGAACTGATCTCCCGCGTCCCTCACCACCGCCGTACCCTGGGAGTCATACGCATCGCCGCCACCGCCGCCACCGCCGTCATCGCCACCTGGCTGTCGTACTGGCATCTCGTCGGCGTCGCCGCCCGCCACGGCGAAACCGATGCCGGCGCCGCCTACCTGCTGCCCATATCCGTCGACGGCCTCGTCATCGTCGCCAGCGTCAGCCTCGTCGAACTCACCGCCAGGATCCGCGCCACCATCCCAGAACGAGGCATGCCGTCGGCTGCCACGGCGCCCACCGAATTCGCACGTCCATCCGACCCAGGTCCGGCGCCAGAAGCCATCGCCAACCTCACCGTCGAGCCGGCGCGGCCAATTGCCCCTCTTGTCCGCAGATCCCACCGACGTCACCCCCAGGCCGACAACACCGGCGTCACACCCAGCAGGGCCAACAGCCTCGACCGCGCACCCGCAGCCGTGAAGACAACACGCGGGAGGTGATGCGGACGAGCGACAAGCGACCGATGCCTCTTGGCGGCGGCAGCCCACGGAACAGCCGCCGGGTCCCTCAGATGACAGCCCGCCAGACAAGGCGCCCTCGAACACCGCAGCCGCCGTGGCCTACTGGCATCACCGCGACCCCGACCTTCGCCCAGCCCAGATCGCCGAGCGGATCCGCCGATCCGAACGCACCGTCCGCCGTCACTGGCCACCACCACCGCCGTCCGTCGGACTGATGACCATGGACGGCACCGCAAAGCGCGACCCAACGACGAAAAGGGCCGGTCTCTGTCTCGGGGCTCGGCGCGAGCGGCGCGTGGAACCGTCCGATCGCCAGGCAGACTCGTTGATCAACCCGGGCCGGGCCGGATCGCGGCCTTCTGTCTGGCTATGACGGACGAGATGGGCTCCACCGGGACGGCCAAACTGGCCCCCCGCAGGCGCTGACTGTCGCTGCTATCGGCTACCGAACGTAGTCTGCCCTGGTGCTTACCGAGCGGCGATTGGCGCCGACCCGCGCGTTGTCTGCGGCAGATCCGGATGCTCTCCCAGCACGACTCCAGCGGAGTGGTCTGGCGAGTCCAGACGAAGTGCCAAGCTTTGAAAGCAGTGGATGATCGACAGCCAAGAGCGTTTTCGGCGGTGGCTGCCATCGGCGGGGTGCCAGGCACGGTCGCTCCTACTGCCAGCGCAGGGGACTCCGGTGCGACCGCCGGGCCGTCCCCGACGCCACCCCCGACACCGACCGTGGGCACGGCTGCCGTGAGATCCCTACCTTGAAGGTCCTGACGATCTCCACCGGCATCGACATCCCACACGCCGCTCAAGCGCTGCAGATCCGCCGCCGCAGGCGGCGCCTGGACCAGCCGAAACGCCTTCACCACCGAGACTGTCTACGCCATAACCGACCTGAGCCTGCACCAAGCGAGACCGGCGCAACTGGCCGCATGGATCCGCGGCCACTGGTCGAGCGAGGACAAAATCCACTGGGTGCGGGACGTCACCTACGACGAAGATTGCTGCCAGATCCGCACCGGGACCGGGCCTGAGGTCATGGCCTCCAGACGCAACGCCGCCAATCGGTGCCCTGCCCACCGCCGGAATCGCCAACATCGTCGCCGCCAACCGGCATCACGCCCGCGACAGCACTCGCCCGCTGGCACTGCTCCGCATCACCTGACGACTTGGCCGGGGCCCTGCTTCCTGACTGAACTGTCAGAATGCGGACTTTCAGCGGCGGGCGGAGATTTTGTAAGCGCTTGGCATCCAACATTGCCTCATCCGCCGGCACGAATTCGAGGCGCTCGGCTGAGCGGCGGATGGGGGCGGCAGCGGTGGGCGAAGATCACGACCGATGGCACGCTGTGCAATTCGGTCCCGGCCCCGCGCAACATGGAAGCGGTCTTCCCCTCGACGAAGCACGAGCCCGACGGCACGGTCATCGTGATCAACCCGGCGGCCATGAAACCCGGTTCGATGCTGGTCATCGGATTGATCGAGCCGGGTGCCGGGGTCGTCGCCTTCGGTCTCGCCTGGGAGGACAAGCTGCTCTGCTCGAAGCCGCGACGGTGATGCGTCGCCTTCGTTCCGGGCCTGTCGTGAGCAGTCGGGCGGCCCTGCTGGGGTCGATGGTCATAGGGTGCGGCGCTCGGAGTAGAAGCCGGGCGCAGCTTGCCAACCGTGACGTGCTGGTCATGGCACGGGCCGTCGTTTTCCCCTCGCCCGAGACGCTCTGCCCGGCAGGGCCCGCAGTTGTGCGCGGGCGATCCGCGGTGCTGGGGACACGCGCCGATTGGGCTCCGCCTTGATGTGAAGGCGGATGTCGGCCAGGGGCGACCGACGTGCGACACCTGGTCGAGTCGTGGCGATGTCAGGCACGGCTGTCAGACACGAAGCACCACTGAAGGCCGCCCGAGTTAGCGATAGGCGCCGATGACACGGCGCGGACGACACCTCCTGTGACCATCGCGGCCGATGTCACCGATGCTTTGTCATCCTGCTGTCGCTGACATGACCTCAGGTGTCGGTGTCAGACCGGCTTTGTGACGTCGTGGTGGCAGGCACTGACGTCGACGCCCTGTCGCGCCAGACGCGGCACCGGTGACCTCGTCGCGGTCGCCCGATGTCACACGTGACGGGATGTGAGTAGTTGTGAGCGGCCGTGGGCGGCGGTGAGTGTCACCTCCGGCCGGTGGCAACCCCGTCGCGCTGCATCCGGTTGTCGACGGCGCTGCCCTCGGCGACCGTAGGCATCAGCGCCTTGGCCTGTGTCACAGCCCAGCTCAACGGCACCGACAAATCCAAACGCCAACGACATGGCTCGATGTCACGGGTTGCCTGCCTGTAGCGGTGTCACAAGTGCCGGCGCCGCGCCGCAGGGCCGGGGCCTGCGCCGTGAGGGGTTGTGTGACGGCCGTGGCCCAATCGAGGCCGCCGCACCGCCGTGACATCGCAGCCTTGCCGATCGACGGTCATCTTCGACAGGGGGAGTTGTGACATGAGCCTGCCCGCCGCCACCGACTGGCCAACCTCACCTCTCGCAGCCGCCGACGCCGCCTTCACCGCCCTGACCAACGAGCCAGCACCCTTGACGCTCGACCTAGACACCTGCGGCGTCCCCAACGCAGCCGGGTCGGGCGTCATGACACTGCCAGCGCTGCGCGACTGGCTCCTGCATCACCCGCAGGCATACGCGCTACGCGACGGCGTGTGGCGGGAGCTGATCCGCCGAGCCCGCCTGGACGGGCCGGCGTGGGTGATCGCCGCGGTCTGGATGGCCATGCCCGCCCTGCGCCGCTACGCCGGCCAGCTGTGCGCCGGCTACGACGGCGACCCCGACGACATCGACGCCGAGATCCTCACCGGATTCCTCACCGCCCTGCGCGACCGCGTCGACCTGACCCGCGACGCCCCGTACGCGGCGCTGTGCCGGGCAGCGTGGCGCGCCGGGCACCGGCTGCGCCAGCAGGCCGGCGAGTACACCTCGATCGCCGACGTCGACCACCTGCCCGGCCCCCGCACCCCCAAGGTGCCCTACGGACACCCCGACGTGCTCGTGCGCCGCGCCGTCGGCCTGGGCATCCTCGACCCGGAAGACGAACAGCCCTACATCGACGTGCGGCTCGGGCGGCGGGCGATCGAGCCGATCGCCGCCGGACTCGGCATCACCGTCGACGCCCTACGCATGCGTCTGGGCCGCATCGACACCCGCATCGCCGACGCACTGCACAGGGGTCTGCTCACCGGCATCGCCTCCCCGCTCGCCGCCGCCACCCTCGCGGCGCAAGCCGAACACCGAGCAGCCACTCGCGCCGGCCGGGCCACCACTGGCCGACCGCACCTCGTGTGCGAAGCCGGGGCGGCCGCCTGAGGCGTCCACTGGCACGGCCCTGCCTGACCGACCCGAACTCGAAACACCCGGCGGCGCCCTCGCCCTCTCAGGTGAGGGCGCCGCCGCGTGTCCCCACCGCACAGCAGCGCCACACCCCGCCCCGCCCAGCCGGGTTGAGCGGGCGCACGCCACTGGAGCCAAAAGACTGGGCGCTCAGGACCCCCTCACCAGCCCAGTACCGCTATACCGCCGCTGACCTGCGATGTGAGCGCAACGAACGCCTGACCGTGAGCGCTTGCGAGCCGCTGTGAGAACCGGGGGCGTTCGTCAGAGCACACAACCGCCGGTTTGGGGGTGTCAGCGCAATACCCGCGCGGCGCGGAGCCGACATCCAGATGAGCGAGCACACGCCGCAGCACCACCACGACCCCGCCCACCCCGTCGACCCGAATGTCGACCCGACCCTCATCGACCTGGTGGCCGGTGACCCGCCGGTCCCGGTCACCGTGTGGCGCACCGCCCGCACCGACGCCGACACCGGCCGCGCGATCGGCGCCCGGCTGGCCTACCGGCTCGTGGCCGCCTACAGCCGCCCCGGCGACGCGGTCATCGACCTCACCACCGACCACGCCCTCACCAGCGCCTGCGCCACGGGCGGGCGCCGGCACCACCCCGGCTGGTTCACCGACGCGTCCAGCCTGATCATCGGCCCGCCGACCCGCACCGACCCGGCCGCCCAGTCCGACAACAGCGACCTGCCGGACACGGGCGCCTGGTTCGGTGACGACCTCACCGACGCGAACCTGCCCCCGTCCAGCAACCCGGCTGTCCCTGTACCCGACGGCGCGTCCCCGCCGGAGGCGACCAGCCTGGTCGTGGCCTGCTGGCCCCTCGACACCGCCGACGCGACCAACCGCATCCGACTGGCGTGGCTGTTTACCGCGTGCGCGCGGCTGCTGCGCCCCGGCGGCTGCCTGATCCTCGTCGTCACCGCCCCCGCCAGCGCGGCCGCCCCGCAGGACTTCACCCCCGTCGTGCAGGCGGCCGCCGCCATCAGGCTCGGCTACCTGCAGCACATCGTCGCTATCACCGCCGACACGTGCGGCGACGCGTTCATCTACCACGTCACCGACGAGGAACTCCTCGCCCTCGCCACGCAGGCCGAGCAGCCGTGGACGGCGGCGCACCTGCAGGTGCACGCGGACCTGCTGGTGTTCACCCACCACCAGGCGCCCACCTCCCAGCGGAACCCACGCTCGGAAGGAGGTCGCCGTGGCTGAGCACCTGCCATTCCCCGCCGACCCGAACCAGCCCGCAAACCCGGCCGAGGACACCCACCACGGCCAGCACCGCCACTACGAGGGCCGCCACCGCGACACCGGCGGACGCCACCGCCCGCCGGGCGGACCAGAGGGCCTGTCGGTGTGGGCGACCGCCCAGCGGACCGGGCCGGTGCAGCGCCGCGGCCGCTACGTGGCCGAGTCCGTCAAACACCCCGCCCGGATGCTGCCCGCGATCGCCGCACACGCCATCGCCGCCTACACCCAGCCCGGCGACCTCGTCCTCGACCCGATGTGCGGAATCGGCACCACCCTCGTCGAAGCGATCCACGCGGGCCGCGACGCGATCGGGGTGGAGTACGAGCCGCGATGGTCGAACATCGCCGACGCCAACATCACCCACGCACAGCAACAGGGCGCCGGCGGCCGGGCCTCCGTAGTCCGCGGCGACGCCACCCGCCTGCGATCGCTGCTGCCCGCCGCCCTCGCCCGGCAGGTCGCCCTGGTCGTCACCTCACCGCCGTACGGGCCCACCGTTCACGGCCTCGTCCGACCCGGCGCCGACGGGGTGGCGAAGTTCGACAACGCCTACAACGACGGCACCGACCGCGGAAACCTCGCCTACCGGGACCTCACCGGTCTCACCGATGGGTTCGAGCAGATCCTGTCCGGGTGCGCGGTGCTGCTGCGCCCCGGCGGCACCGTGGTGGTCACCGCCCGTCCGTGGCGCAAGAGCGGCCAGCTCGTCGACCTGCCCAGCGCGGTCATCGCCGCTGGTGTCCGCGCGGGCCTCATTCCGACCGAGCGGTGCGTCGCGCTCCTCGCCGCGGTCCGCGACGGGAGGCTCGTCGCCCGGCCGTCGTTCTTCCAACTTCAAGCCGTGCGCAAGGCCCGCACCACCGGCACCCCGCTGCACCTGATCACCCACGAGGACGTGCTGATCTTCCGCCGGCCGGAACTACCCGCGGAGGTCGCCGATGATTGACGACCCACCGCTGGGCGCCAACGTCCGCACCGGTGCGCGGGAGGTGGCGTGAGTGACCACCTTCCCGGGCCGCGGATCGGATCGCTATGCACCGGATACGGCGGCCTCGACCTGGCCGTCGAGCTGGTGCTCGGCGGCCAGCTCACTTGGTACGCCGAAACCGACCGACACGCCCGCACCGTCTGCGCCCACCACTGGCCAGACGCGCCCAACCTCGGCGACATTCGCACCATCGACTGGACCCGCGTCCCACCCGTCGACGTCCTCACCGCAGGCTTCCCCTGCCAAGACATCTCCAACGCCGGCAAACGCGCCGGCATCACCGGACCCCACTCCAGCCTCTGGCACCACATCACCCCAGCCCGTCGCGTCCTTCGACCCCCACTCGTGTTCGTGGAAAACGTGGCCGCCCTACGCCGACGCGGACTCGACGTCGTCCAGGCCGACCTGGCCACGCTCCGGTACGACACGAGCTGGCTATGCCTACGCGCATCCGACATCGGCGCCGCCCGCCGACGCGACCGGATGTTCCTGCTCGCCACCGGTGGGGAGAGGCTACGGACACTTCCCACACCCTGCGCCCGTGACGGCAAGGGGCCGGGCCACAAGTACGGACTGCCCGACGTCATCGAGCCCCACGGCAACCGCCACGACCTTCTGCCGACCCCACGGGCGAGCGACACCGGCACGCCCGGCCGCCACGCCGGCAACGGATTCCGGCCGCCGCTGTCACAGGTGCTTCTGCCCACTCCGCGGGCCACCGATGGACAGAAAGGCTGCCCCGGACAACGGGGATCCCACGGAGACCTCACCCTGCCATCTGCCGCTGTGCGAGCTTCCGACACCACGGGCCTCCGACGCCCATGGCCCTGGCCGCCACGGCCACGGCGGCCCGGACCTGCGAACCACCCTCGCCGAGCTCACCACCGGCAACCTCGGAACGCTCGACGAGACCACATGGGGGATCTACGCCGCCGCTATCGCCCGCTGGGAACTGCTGACCGGGCGGCCCGTTCCGGCACCCACCCAACCCGGCCGCTACCGCAAGACGGTTCTTGCGCCCCCGTTCGTGGAGTGGCTCATGGGGCTACCCGCGCACTGGGTCACGGACCCCTCGTTCGGCCTTCCCCGCACCGCCGCGCTTCGCGTCCTCGGTAACGGTGTCGTCCCCGCCCAGGCAGCGACAGCGCTTCGCCTCCTGCTATGCCGCTACCGTGACCCCTGCCATACCGCCGGTGGCTCTTCGCGGGCAGGCCAGCTCGGCTGCCCGCGAAGAGCCACCTCTCGTTCTCTTGGCCTGCCCCTTGCCACTGCAACACACCGGAGAAGCTCTGATGCCGTCGACCCCGAGCCGATCTCGACATCGGCTACCCCCCGCCGCCTTGGACGGGTCGAGAAGGAGCGCGGCAACCAACGCGCCCCCGGTGAGCAGTCCCGCAAGGAGGGCGGCAAGGTCTTCGGAGGTGGCAGTCGAGCAACCGTCGCGATCACGGTGCTGGTCAAGAACCCGTCCAAGGCCGGCACGGCGACCATCCACTACACGGAGGTCGGTGACTACCTGACCCGTGAGGAAAAGCTGGCCAAGGTGGCGGCGGCAGGCGGTGTCGCTGGACCCGAGTCGGTCGTTCATATTGTGCGTGTAACGCGAGCATCCCTCGGTAGACACCTCTACTGCCGCCGGTTGGAAGGCCGGCCGGCAATGCCTCCACGGGTAGTGTCGATTGACCTGAATGCCCTGATTGACCCAGGGAGTCACGCACGCAGCTAATCGGTTGACGCCCCGTAACGGGCCGAGAACTCTGGGAACGTGGACGTCTTTCTTGCCATCGGGGCCGTCAAGGCCACGAAGGAGATGCTCGATCAGGAGCTTCTCAAGCAACAGGTGCAAAAGATCAACGACGTCGTTGAGGAGATCCAGAAGCAATTTGCCGACGACGTGATGCACGAGCTGCGAGTTGGCTTCGATCTTCTTGCGGATGCGATGTCGCTACCTGACGATGCCCAGCGTAATGACGAGCTGGCGGCTGCTCGTTACGTCTTCCGTCGACGCACCCGGCGCCCAGTTCCGGCCACGCTCGTGGGCAGCGAAGCGACCATGTCAGGGGAAGGAATGCCATGAAGCCCAGCGACTGGATTGCCCTGCTTGCAGCGGTGATTGCCCTGAGCTCACTGGCGGTGCACATGCTGCTTCGCCGCGCCGACAAGCGGGAGGCGAAGCACACGAGCATCATCACCGCTCTACAGGGCGACAAAGCGGCGGTAGGTTACGAGGCGTATCGGATCGGCCGCGATGGCTGGCCGCCGAACCCCCCGGAACGGGCGCAACGCCGCGAAGCGTTGTGCCTGGCTTTCATCTTCGAGAGATCGGACCGCACCAGCGCCATGGTCCACAGCGCCATGCGACGCTATCCGGACGCGCACCATGCGGAACTCGAGAAGACGCTGCATCACTTGTATGTCATCTTCGAGGAGGCGCAAGAACTCGATGTCGACTTCGACCTGCACCGTGGCTGGCAGCGGCTCGCCATGCTCGCGAGGATGCTGAAGGTGCCACACATCGCTGAGGCGGCCACGCAACGCCTCAGCGCGTGGCCTTCACAACGGAGGGCTCGGGAGGATCAGGCCAGCCGCAGCTCATGAATGGCTGTGCGGCGCCAAGGAATGAGCGGTCGGTCTGTCGGGGGCCGAACCTTTCGACCGGGGGCTTCGAGAACGGGTGGCGGTTCGCCGCGCGGGCAATGACTCAGCAGGTCAGCGCGATCGCCAGGCGGCCCTGCGGGAGCAGTTTTGGGATGCATCCAGCAGGGGGTAACGGAGGCACCCCGTGTTGGTAGTCGCTGCGCGTTGCCGCGACCCTGCCCTTGCCGAAAACGTCGTCCGCGCAGGTCACGCAGCCTGCTCGTACTCGTGGAGGATGCCGCCGAGGCGATCGGGTCTTCGTACGTGGAGGTGGGCTATCTTGTCCGGGTCGGCGACCTGCGCGGGCAACGGGGACAACGGGCGTCCGTTCGCGATGCCCTGGTGTGGGCGGTGTCGGTTGTAGAACTGTTCGAACTCGCGCAGGGCGTGGAGCAGGTGCCGCTGATTCCAGATCAGGGTCTGGTCCAACAGTTCACGGCGGCAGGTCTGTATCCACCGTTCCATGATCGAATTCATTCGCGGCATCCGGACGCCGCTGAGCACGACGTCGATGCCGGTGTCCGCGAGGATGGCGTCGAACAGGGCCGGGAACTTCCCATCGCGGTCTCGGATGATGAACCGCGCCCGGTGGCCGGTGTCCTCGAGGTCCATGACGAGGTTCTTCGCCGCTTGCGCCACTCAGGTGGCGGTCGGGTGTGCGGTGGCGCCCAGGATCCGGATCCGGCGGTGGGCGTGCTCGATCACCGCGAGCACGTACAACCGCGCTCCGGTCAGGGTGACCGTCTCGAAGAAGTCGCAGGCCAGCACGGCGTCGGCTTGCGAGCGCAGGAAGTTGGTCCAGGTGCTGTACGCGCGCTCGGGTGCCGGGTCGATCCCGGCCTCCTGCCCAGCGGCCAGAGCATCCTCTCGGGTGAGCTCGGTGATCTCAGGGCCGATGCTCAGCGCGCGCAAACCGCTTGTGGCGCATGGCGGCGCGGCGCCTTCGACGGCAAACCGCCACTGCGGCCAGCTGGTTCACCGCGAGTATGAGGCGGCCACCTGGAAGTACGCCAGGCAGTGGCCGAACCGGGTCTGGGCGATCGAGGGTGTGGGCGCCGCTGTCGAGGTCCGCCGGCCTGTCTCCACGCGCCAGCTCTGAAACCGCCCTGCGGCAGCGGCGGACGTTGGCTGGTACGCGTTCGGTAGCGTGCCGGGGGTGGCCGTCGCGGGGGTGTATCGGGAGTTGGGGGAGGTGGCCTGGTCGTGGGTGCTGGGCCAGGTCCGGGAGGACGACGGGCCGTGGCTGCCCGAGGTCGTTTCCGATGAAGAACCGCCGGTAGGGCCGGCGGACGATCGCGACTCGCTGTACGCGGGGATCGCGGGTCTGGCTCCGGTGCTGGCCGAAGTCGGCCAGTACCGCGCGTTGACCGATGCCGAGCGCAGTCTTGCGGCGGGGATCGTGGCCCGGCTGTCGGTCATGGCGCCGGTGCGCACTGAACCCTCGTTGTACGACGGGCTGGGCGGGGACGTGACGGCGCTGAAGCTGCTCGCTCCGGGACGGGAGCGGGTGGCGCTACGCCGGTTGGTCGAGCTGAGCACTCCGGCGGGGTGGGACACCACGGTGGGGGTCGAGTCGGGCGCAACCGGTCCGTTCACGGATCTGGTGTTGGGCACCGCGGGTGTGGTGCTGGCCGCCGCGTGGGCCGGCGGCGATCTCGCCGGCGAGCTCATGACGACCGGCGGGGAAGCTCTGCTGCGAGCGGCCGACCAGACCGAGGCCGGGCTGGACTGGCGCATGCGGCCGGGATACCCGGCGAGCTCGCCGAACTACTCGCACGGCACGGCGGGGGTGGCGACGGCGTTGGCGATCGCCGGGCACGCGTTGGATCGTGGCGACTTCCTCAGTGCGGCACGGCAGGGCGCACAGCATCTGCTCAGTGTGGGCTCGCTGGACGACCAGGGTTTCGTTGTTCCTCACACGCTGCCGTACTCGCAGCGGGAGGTGGAGCCGGTGACGTACACCTGGTGCCACGGTCCCAGCGGAACCTCGCAGCTGTTCGCCGCGCTGGCCTTCGCCGGTGTCGAGCAGGTCGGGGGGTACGAGGTGGGTGCGCTGCGCCGGCGTTGCCTGCACTCGGTCCTGACATCGGGGCTTCCTCGCCGGCTGCGCCCGGGGTTCTGGGACAACGACGGCCGCTGTTGCGGCACCGCCGGGGTCGGGGACGTCCTGCTCGACGCCGCGCAGGACAGTCCCGACCAGGCGCGACGTGAAATGCTCCTGGGGGCTGCCCAGACAATGGGCGATGCCCTCGTCGACCGGGCGATCCGCGATGAGGCCGGGGCGCGTTGGCGGTTTGTGGAGTACCGCCAGGACCCGATATCGCCGTCGTACGCCCTGATCGAGATGATCCGCGCCTGGACCGAGTCGCCGCTGCGGGACCGGGTCGGTCTCACCGTGCATGTGGTCGACGATGAGGTGCTTTACGACATCACCGCGCGCCGCGTCGACCTCGACCGGTTGATCTTCGCGGCGGCCGGCGGCCCGATCAGGTTCTGGCTCGAGTCCCGCGACCCGGACGGCGTGATCAGCCGCTTCCTCCTGCTGGAACCGCCCGGCCGCTCGGTCACCGACATGCTGAACGACGTCGGCGTCGGCGGGGAGGATTGGTCCGTGACGGTCGAGCCCGACCCCTGCCTGGAGTGGACGCCGTGGCGGCTCGGCGACATCCGCGGGCCGGCGGTCCGGCGATGACGTTGGAGCGATTCGGCGTTCTCGATGGCTCGACCATCCGCGTCGCCCCGCGCGAGTCGGCCCGGGCGACGACCATCGCGGCCCGGCGGGGTGAGCCCTGACCTCGCGGCTCAGCGCACCAGCCCGGCAGACACCAGCGCTCGCGTCAGGTCCGTCCGGGAACGCACCCCGAGTTTGCGGTACACCCTCGTCAGGTGCGCCTCGACGGTCTTGCGGGAGACGAAGAGCAGGCTCGCCGCCTCGGCGTTGTTGAGGCCGCCCGCGATCGCCCGCGCGACCTGCACCTCCTGCGGCGAGAGCAGATCCAGCGCCGCGGGCATCACGTTCGGTAGCATCCGCTGGCCGGTGGCGGCCAGCTCCGCGGCGGCCCGCCGCGCCCACGGGCCGGCGCCGAGCGACTCGAAGCAGGCGTGCGCGGCGGTCAGCGGCACCCGACCGGCGGCCGGGCGCCGGAACCGCCGCAGCGCCTCGCCCCGGCACATCTGGGTGCGAGCCAGCTCGAACGGGTGGTCCTGGCGGCGGTGTTCGCGTTCGGCCTCGGCGAAGCACTGCTCGGCGCGGGCCGCCGTGCCCGCCAGCAGCCCCCGGCAGCGGGCCAGGATCGCGCGCGGCCAGATCAGCCCGGTCCGCTCGGCGGCGAGCTGGAGCCAGGTCAGCGGCTCCCGCGCGCGCTCCGGCCGCCCGGCCCGGACGTGGGCCTCGATCAGGTCGGCCACGAACGGGATTACCCGCGGGTTCGTCATGCCGATCCGCAACGTGTGCTGGAACGCCTCCTCCAGCTGGGTTATGGCCTCCGCGTAGTCGGCCTGCGCGAGCGCCGCCGCCCCGATCGCGTGGCTGAAGTACATGTCGAGGGTGCCGATCCGGTACGGGCCGGTCTCCCGCCGCGCCGTCGAGATCCGCTCGGCGCAGCGTTCCCGATCGCCGCGCTGCGCGTCCAGCCGGGCGAGGCAGGCCAGCGCGAAGCCGACCGCGCTGGTGTGGCCCATCTCCTCGGCCCAGCGCAGCGCCTCCGCCGCGTCCGCCTGCGCCTCGGCCCAGCGGCCCACCCAGTACTCGGTCTCGCTGCGTACGGCCAGGGCGATCGGCAGGATCGCTGGGGCGGTGTGCTGCCGCGCCGCCCGGATCACCCGCCGCACCGTCGCAAAGCCCTCGGCGAACTGCTCGCCGAACGTGAGGCTCTGCGCGACCAGGGTGAGCAGCTGCTGCTCGGCGATCGGGTCGGCGGCCTCCAGGAACGCCGCGGACGAGCGCAGGCCGTCGAGGCCCTCCCGGATCCGGCCGTCCACGATGTAGGCGAGGCCGCGGAGCACCACACTGCGGTCCACGCTGATCCCGGCCGTCGCGGCCAGCGTCACCGCCTCCTCGCCGCGCCGCACGATCGCCTCGATCCGGCCGTCCATCGCGCCGGGCAGCGTGGCCTCGTTGAGCAGCGAACAGGCCCGGGCCGGATCGACCTCGCGCACCGCCTCGGCGGCGGCGACCATCCGGTCGTACGCCACGCCGGTGTGCCCGATCCAGGTGTGGATGCGCCCGCGGAGCAGTTCGAGGTCCGCGCGCAGCAGGGGGTCGGCCGCCGCCTGCAGCGCCTCCTCGCACCAGCCGGCCGCCCGCGCCGCGCCGCCGGCCAGGAACGAGTCGGTGGCCGCGTTGCGCAACAGCTCGGCGCGCTCGTCGGGGTGCGGCGTGAGTTGCGCCGCCCGGTACCAGGCGAGCGCCGCGCCATCGTACCCGCTGCGCCGCCGGGCCTCCTTCGCCGCCTCGATCAGTTCGGCGGTGACGGCCGCGTCCGGGCCGGCGGCCGCCGACGCCCGGTACCAGGCCCGGGTGGCGCCCGAGGTGACGTCGGCCAGGGCGTGGCAGGCGGCCCGCCGCTCGGCGAGCGGGGTGCGCCCCAACACCGCCGAGCGCAGCAGCGGATGCCGGAACTCGTAGTGCGCGCCGTCGGTCACCACGATCCGCGCGGCCTCGGCCGGAGCCAGGTCGGCGACGCCGAGCCCGCGGAACGCCAGCGCCGGCTCGAGCAGCTCGACAGCGGAGGAGCGGCTCACCCCGACCACGGCCAGGGCCGCACGCGTACGCTTGGGAAGTCGATCTATGTCCGGCAGCCAGGCCAGTTCCAGCTGTCGGCCGGTCGGCAGCGCCTCGCCGATCGGCCGATGCCCGGCCAGCTGGTCGGCGCGCAGCGACGACGCCCACTCCAGCAGCGCGAGCGGGTTGCCCGCGGTGCGCTCGACGAGCCCGTCGAGCACGCTCGGTACGGCCACGATGCCGCGGCTGCGCAGCAGCAGGTCGCAGTCGGCGCGGGTCAGCCCGGCGAGGCTGAGCGCCGGCAGGTCGCAGCGCCGGCGCAGCTCGGCGTCGTCGCGACCGGTCATGATCAGCGCGATCCGCTCTGGGCCGATGCGCCGGGCCACGAACAGCAGGGCCCGCTGCGAGGAGTGGTCGACCCAGTGCAGGTCGTCGACGAGCACGACCATCGGGGCGCGGTCCGCCGCGGCGGACAGCACGTTCAGGGCCGCGGCGCAGACCGCGTACGGGTTGGGCGCGTCCGCGTCGGACAGCGCGAGCGCCCCCTCGAGCGCGTCCCGCTGTATCAGGGGGAGATCGGCGAAGTGCGCGCGCAGCGGAATGAGCAGGTCGGCGAGCGTCGCGAAGGGCAGCACGGCCTCGGACTCGACGCCCCGTGCGCGGATCATCGGGGCGCGCCCCGAGCGGGCCACATGATCGAGCAACGTGGTCTTGCCGACGCCCGGGTCGCCCCAGACCATGAGGGCCACGCCGTGCCGGGGCGATGTGTGGAGAGCGGCGTCCAGGATCAGGCACTCCCGCGAGCGCCCCACGGGATGATCGGCATCTTGATCAGGGACAGCCGCGACCGGGCGGCTGTCGGTCTCTCCGGTCATGGCGGCTCCAGGAGTCGTCCACCCAAGGCCAATCAACCATTTTCCGGTACGCGTCCCCGGGCGTCCCGCCCTCTGTCGCGTACCGGACCCGGATCGTGGGGAGAACCCGCACCGTCACCGGCGGATCGGCACCGCGACCAGCTCGCGCAGGGCGTCCGACGGGGTGACGCCGAGCTCGGCCGAGACCAGCGCCTGGTAGGCCTGGTAGGTGCGGTACGCCTCCACCTGATTGCCCTCGGCGAGGTGGGCCAGGATGAGGGCCCGCTGGGCGCTCTCCCGCAGCGGCTCGGAGCACACCGCCGCGATCGCCGCCTCCACCGCCTGCGCGTGCCGGCCGGCCGCCGACAACCGACGGCTGACCTGCTCCAACGCGTGCAGCGTGCGGGCCCGCACCCGTTCCCGCTCGAAGATCACCCAGTCGTCGTACCACCCGGGCAGCAGGTCCAGGGCCGCGTCGGCGGCCTCCGGCACCCGCAGGTCCGCGGGCTCCGCCGTCCCCCGGATGATCCGCTCGGCCCACCGGTTGACCACGTCGAGATCCACCGCGACGTGTGACCCGATCGCGACGGCGGTCCCCGCGATGTCGAGCAGGCCGGCGTCGGAGCCGCGCAGCCGCCACATCGCCGAGCGCAGGTTGCCGGCCGCTCGCGCCTCGTCGCTGTCCGGCCAGAGCGCGGCCGCGACGGCGCGGCGCGGCACCGGCCGGCGGCGGAAGGCGAGGAAAACCAGGAAGCGCAGGCTGCTCTCGGGCAGGGTCAGGGGCTTACCGCCGACCAGCAGCCGGGGCCCGGCCAGCACCTGCAGCACGGCGCCGGGCGGGGCGCCGGGCCGCGCGGTGGGCGCTTCTGCCGTGCGGGCGAGCATGTCCACGGAAGCCTCCTCGGGTCGGACGAGTTCTCAGCATCGCCAGCCGCCCCCCGTTCCTGCTTCCGGGAGTTCCCTACAATGCCAGCGCCGCCCGGATCGTGGCGCCCGCGCGCGGCCCGAACCGGGTGCTCGCCGCCGACCGGAACGCCGAGTAGGCGGCCCGCGCCTCGGCCGTCCGCCCGGCGGACTGCAACGCCTCGGCGAGGACCCGGTGGGCGCTCTCGCGCAGCGGCTCGGCCGCGACCACTTGGCGGGCCACCGCCGCGGCCCGGGCGTAGTCGCGCCCGCGGATCAGCCGCGCCGCGGCCGCCTCCATCGCGTGCAGCACCCGCTGACGCAGCCGTTCCCGGTGCGGCGTCACCCATTCGTCGCGCCACCCGGGCAGCAGCCCCGAGCGGGCGTGCCTCCACCATTCGTCGTCGGCCGCCGGATGCGCAGGCCCGCCCGCCACCAGCCGCGCCGCCCACTCGGACAGCGCCTCGGTGTCGAGCTCGATGCCGGCCCGGATCCAGACCTGACGCTTGTCCGCGTCCAGGATGTCCAGCCCGGCGGCGTGCAGGCGCCACAGCGCCGAGCGCAGGTTGCCGACGGCGCGCACGTCGTCGCCGACCGGCCAGAGCACGCCGGCGGCCTGCCGCCGATCGACCCGGCCGCCGCTGAGGGCGGTGAACGCGACGAGTCGCTTGCCGCCCTCGGGCAGGATCCGGACCTGCCCGGCGGCGTCCAGATGTGGCTCGGCGAACAGGCACAGGCCGGTGGCGGCGGGCGAGATGACGGGACACAGCATGCCCGAAAGCTACAAGCGCTCTGTCACCCTGCCGTCACCCCAGCGTCACTCCGGCACGGCCATGTCGCGCAGGAAGCGCCGCACCTCCGCCAGGACGGCACGCTGCGTCTTCGCGGCCTGCCGGGACTCCTCGGGACGCAGCACGTCGAGCTTCACCGACACGAAGATCAGGCAGGGGGCGTCGAGCTGCCGTTCCACCGTGACGACACACACCCCGCGGTGCGGCGGGTCCATGGGCCGAGCTCCGCTCACGGCTTGGCCACGATGCCGAGTTTTTCCGGCCCGAAGAGCAGCACGATCGACTGCCGCGCGACGTTCCGGCCCTCGACCGGCTCGATCTTGCCGAGCCACGGCGCGAGCGCCAGCGGATCGACGAGCAGCGTCGCCCGCAGCACTCCGACCGGCAGCTCGGACTCGGCCCGGGCGAGCACGAAGATCCGCAGGTCCTTCGATTCCCGCAGCCGTTGGCGCAGTCTGCCGTAGTTCCCGCCGAGGCCGGCATCGTCCGGCAGCCGCCAGCCGCGTAACGGATAGCGCAAGCTGATCGTCCGCACCTGATCTTCCGGGGCCTTGGCGTACCGGTCCGGCAGGTCGCCGCTCTCCAGCGACTTGAGGTCCGCCTCGTACGTCTGCTGGTCCAGGAAGTTGACCTCGAACGCGGTGACCTCGTCGAGCCGCTCCTCCGGCGTCGGGCAGACGGTCCGGTCGGGACGCACGAACGCGACCCAGCCGGACGGGACCCGGCCCTGGTCGTCGACCGGGATCAGCACGCGCACCTCGGTCTTCGCGCCGCCCGAGGCGGTCAGCGGGATGCGATCGCGATGCTGGGCCTCCTCGATCGCCTGCGCGACATCGGACGGCCGGCACGTGCACGCCGTGATCGAGAGCGTGGCGGGCAGCATCTCCGCCAGCCACGTCGTCACGCCGGCGGGCGAGCCGTTCGGATAGGGCAGGAATCCGGCCGGGGGCAGATCGGCGAAGCCCAGATCGAAGAGCTTGCCCGCCGGGCCGGACACGGACTGCACCGCGGCGGTGAGGTCGTCGGCCAGCTGCGCCAGCAACTGGCGGGTCATCACCTTGGTCTGCGCCCGGCCGACCGCCTTCGCGGCCGCCTCGCGGATCAGGTCGGCATAGTCGAGCCGCACCTGGCGCTGTGCCGGCTGGGACGGCTGCGGGTACCGGTCCGCCAACTGGTCCTGGAACTGCAGGATCTGCGCGACGTACACGTCCCAGGGCCGCATCCCGAGGCGCCAACGCCAGGCCCGCTCGGGCGGCGCCGCGCCCCGGTCCCGCCGGGCGATCCAGGTGTCGACCTCGTCGCTCATCTTCGACCGGCCGGGGATGAGCACCCCGATCCGGACCACCGGCTGCGTGCCGGACGAGGGCGCGGGCACCGGCGGAAGCCACATCTCCTTGACGAGCGGCGCGTTGCCGGTGGCGAGCAGGTCGCGCTCTCCGTCGGTCTCCTCGGCCGCGAACTGGCGCCGGGCCAGCCAGTTGCGCCGCCGCTCGGGCTGCTGCCCGTCGAACTCCGGCAGGGCGGCGGCGCTGAGCTGGGCGCGCACCCCCTCGCCCTGGTAGAGCAGCCTCGACGTGCCGCCGGCACACGGCTCGTCGCACAGCGACCCGGAGACGTCGGCGTAGCCGTACTGCCACGTCCCGGCGTAGATCTCGATGAACCAGAAGCCGTTGTCGGCCAGCGTGGGCATGAACTCGTCGGTGAGCGGCAGCCGGATGTCCTCGCGGGACCGCAGCGGCCGCCCGGCCGGGTCGACGGCCAGGCCGGGGGAGATGTCGAGCCAGTTCTCCGGCTGTTTGCCGGGCTCCTGCGTCTTGCCGGGGGTGACCCGGAATCCCTCGATCACGCCCGGGCCGCCGGCCGTGCCGGACGCGAGCACGAGGTCGCGGGCGTAGTCCTGGATCCGGACCAGGTGCTCGGCCCGGAGGAACAGCCCGTCGAAGGCGTTCAACCGGCTGATCCCGCTGTCCGCCGTGGTGTCGGTGGTCATCGTCAGCTCCCGGCTCTCGCGTTGTGCGCGGCGTCGTGTCCCTGGTGGACGGAGCCGGGCGGGCCGCCCGGCAGGCCGGCGAACGGCACGAACGGGTCCTGGCCGAGCAGCGGCGCCGTCCCGGTGCCGCGCACCACCACCCGGACCAGCGAGTACGCCGGCCCGCCGGCCATCCGCAGCACCACGACCTGCTCGTCGCCGCCGCGGAACCCGATCTCGTCGATGTGCTCGCGGCGCCAGCCATGACCGCGGTACGACGCCGACGAGACGCTGATCGCCTGGTCCTCCCAGGAGTTGCGGGCGATGGGCCGGTCGAAGGTCAGCTCGGCGGTGACCGGGTCGATCCACTCGACGCCGAGCAGGCGCGGGCCGCCCGCGTCCTGCTCGTGGTGCCGGTCGCCGATCAGGCCCGGCGCCAGCCCGCTGAGCAGCTCCTGGATCACCGCGGTGGGCAGCAGCGCGGTCCGGACCCGTGGCTCGATGCGTACGTATGACTTGGTCTTGACCGGAACCGAAAGCTTGGCCAGCAGGATGCCGGCGCTGTCCCGCTCGTCCACCGGGAAATGCGGCACCGACTTGTCGTCGGCGTAGCCGGCCGGCCGGCGCTGCGTGGCGTCGAGGGCGGCCATCAGCCGGAACTGCCGCAGCAGCTCGGCCGGCCGGTCCTCGAACCGCGCGGAGTGCACCTGGTGGATCGCGTCGAGCACGTCCTTGTCGGTCTTCGGGTCGGCCTTCTTCAGACCGAGCAGGACCCGCAGGCGGTGGTAGCCGGCAGCAGCGGGCGGCGGCTCGGCGACGATCCGCAGGCGAGTAGTCTCCACCACCCGGGACGGGCTGTCGTGCTGCCGTGCGATGTCGCACGGGTCGGCCAGCGTCGGCACGTTGTGGTCCAGGCAGCTCTTGAACTCGGCCATCACGTACGCGTGGACCCACTCCTGATGCTCGTCCTTGGGCTTGTTCTTGTCCAGCCACTCCTTGGCCCAAGCGGCCAGATCGAGGCACTGGCTGGTCTCCAGGCGCAGCTCCCGGCCGCGCCGGTCGACGGCCAGGCCGGGCCGCACCCGCAGCCGCCCCTCGTCCCGGCCGACGTCGAAGCCCCAGATCACCCCGGCGCCGTGCAGCCAGGACGTGTGCACCATCTGCTTGCCGCGCGGATTGCCCATCAGGACGAGGAAGTCGTCCTCGCCGAGCAGCATCCCGTACGCGGCTCGCAACGCGGTGAACGGCTGCACGGGCAGGGCATCGTCCTCGGCGATCGTCGCCGAGCCGGTCGTCGGGTCGCCGCACGCGCCGAACTTCGTCATCGCTTCTCCGCCTCTCGCGCGGCCGCCAGCAGGCGGACCGCGGCGTCGTCGGGTACCCGGGTGTCCTCCGGCGGCTCGTCCGGGAACGGCCGGACCGCCTTGCCGTACTCCTGCCGCAACGCGGCGATCAGGTCGTCCTGGCCGATCGGCCGGCCCCGCGGCGCGGCTCGGAACGCGGCGGTGATCGCGGCGTTGCGGATCCACGCGCCCGGCACCTCGTAGCGGCGGGCCAGCGCGGCCAGGTCGACGTCCTCGGCCAGCCACTCGGGCGGCAGGTGCCGCCGCCAGATCCGGCCGCGGCTGCGCTCGTCGGGCAGGCCGATCTCCACCACGAAGTCCATCCGGCGCAGGAACGCGGCGTCGATGTTGCGGCGCAGGTTCGTGGCGAGCACGGCCAGGCCGTCGAAGTGGTCGAGCCGCTGCAGCAGCCAGGACGTGCTCTGGTTGGCGTACCGGTCGTGCGCGTCGCCCACCTCGGTGCGGCTGGCGAACAACGAGTCCGCCCCGTCGAGGAAGAGCACGGCCTGGGTCTGCTCGGCCACGTCGAAGACCGCCGCCAGGTTCTTCTCGGTGTCGCCCAGCCACTTCGACACCACCCGGGCCACGTCCACGACCAGCAGGTCGGTCTTGGCGGCGTCCGCGATCACCTCGGCCGCGAGCGACTTGCCGGTGCCGGGTGGGCCGGACAGCAGCAACCGCACGCCCCGGTCGGCGCGGGCGCGGTCGAGCAGCCCCCACTCGTCGAGGACCAGCGACTCGTACGCCAGCCGCCGCACCGCCTCGCGCAGCAGCCGGGTGCCGTTCCGGTCGAGCACCAGATCGGACCAGCGGGCGCGCGGGGTGATCAGCTCGATCCCGGCCGGCAGCGCCGTGCCGGCCCGGGCCCGGATCGCCGCCGACACCTCGGCCAGGCCGAGCTTGCGCTCCCGGTCCCGCACGCCGACGTCCCGGGCGACCAGCGCAGCCACCGCCGGATCGAGCGGATGCCTCGCGGCGAGCGGCGCCAGGTCCCCGTTGACCTCGGGCAGCACCGCCTGCCAGGCATCCCGGCGGGCCTGGATCGAGATCGGCCCGATCGGCACCGGCAGCATCGGCCGGCCCGCCGGCGGCTGCACGGTCCCCGGCATCGCGCACAGGAACATCGGACCGGGCGGCGTTCCGGCCAGATCCGGCTCCCGCGCCGGCCCGTCCGGGAACCCGGCGACCGCGACCGGCACCGCCCGCCGGACCAGCGCGTGCAGCGCCAGCAACGCCAGGCCGGTCCCGTCGGCCGGCGCCACCCGGGCGGCCACCGCCGTCCGGCTCACCCAGTCGGTGAGCGCCGAGCAGCGGCTCACCGCAATCGTCTCGTCCGCCGCGCCGACCAGAAGCAGGCAATCGCGGCGGGCGCTCAGCGCGTGCGCGGCCCGCTGCACCGAGGGCAGCTCCAGCCAGCCCTCGAGCCCGGCCGGCGTCGGCGGAACGGCGACCCGGGGCAGCGCGGCCGGCCAGGCGTCGACCCCGTGCAGCGCCTGCCACACCCGGTCGGCGAGGACCAGCGACTGGTCGAAGAACGCCCTGCGCCCGCTCGCCGCGATCAGGCCGCACCGGGCAGCGGGTCCCTCGTGCATCAGCCGCCGCAGGTCGCCGCGCGGCACGTCCGGGCCGAGCACCAGCGCGGCCAGCCCGAGCGTCGGCCGCGGCTCGTCGGCCGGGTGCAGCTTGGCCAGCGTCGACGCGAGCCCCTCGTGCTCCTCCGGCATCCCGGCGAGCAGCACCAGGTCGACCTCGTTCGCGCTCAGCCCCAGGCCGGCGATCAGCCGCGCGAGCGGGGTGTCCGCGATCGGCGGGCCGGTAGGCCCGGTCGCGTCCGCCCATTCGATCAGGAAGGCCGCCGCGGCCGCCGCCACGTCGTTGCCGCCACGCTCCGCGACCAGCTCGGCCAGCCGCCGGGCCAGCACGGCCACGCGGCGCTCCAGGTCGATGACGACGAGCCGTTGGTCAGTCATAGACATACCTCACGACCGCACCGAGCCACGGCACCCAGCCGGGATCGAGGTCGAGCCCGGCGCGCCGGACGACCGGATCCGCCGAGGCGAGCGGCAGATGGATCACGAACCAGCCGGCTTGCGCGTCGACGTGTCCCGGCCGGCGCAGGCGGGCCCGCACTTCCGGCAGTGAATCGTCGCCGTCGTGGCCGAGCCGATCGGCGGTCGCGCGAACCCATTCCCCGGCGATCCCGTCGAGCAGCGCGGCCTCGTCCTCCGTCGGCTCCGGGGCGCGCAGGACGGTCTCGGCCCGCTCGCCGTGCAGCCCAGCCAGCGCGAGCAGCGCGGCATCCTCGGGTCCGGACTCGCTGATCAAGCCACCGAGCCGGTGCACCACCCAGCCGATCGTCCGCTCCTCGAAGGCGTCGAACAGCCGCTCGGGAAGGCCGGCGGAGGCGGCGGTCGCCAGCAGGAACGGCAATCCGGCCCATGCCGTAAATGCAAATTCCAAGCCTTCTTGCGTACGCGTCGGAAGCTCGCCAATCGCACGGTCCGGGTCAGCCTCCGGCACGGCGGGCGCACGCTCGACGGCGGAGCCGTCCGCCCGGCCGGTCCGCGGGTCGGGCATCGCCTGGGCACGGCCGCCCGAGTCGCCCGTGGCCCGCTCGGGTTCAATCTGCCGGTCCGGGCGCGGCGTCAGCGGGCGTGGCCGGGTCTCCGCGCCCGGCGGCCATCGACCCGGCTCCGCGCTCGCGGCTTGATCGCCACGCGTCGCTACCTGCCCGATGGCCTCCGATTGCGGGCTGTCCGTCGATGGCGCCGCGGGCTCGTTCGCGTCCGCTGAATCCGCCGCGGTCGTTGCCATGCCGTCGTCGTCTCGCGGCCGGCCGGCCGTTCCCGCCATCGGTCCGCCGAGCGAGTCCGCCAGCCATCGCCGCGCCTCGGCGACGGCGCGCTCCGTGTGCGGCCGCCGCGGCGCAGCCGGGTCCGCTTCCACGACCACCAGCACCGCCCAGGCATCCAGCACCGCCGCGCTGGGCCGGATCGTAGCCCGGCACAACCGCAAGGCCAACGCGCCCCGGGCAAAGACCGACGCGCCGTGCCGACCCCGCCCGCCCGGCCCGCCGAGCCCGGCCGGGCTGCCTGGTCCGGCAGTGTCCACGGCCGATCGTGCCGTTCCGCCGGACGCGCGCCACACGGCCTCGGCGATCAGCGTCCACCCCCGGTCGCCGAGGCGCCGGTGCAACGCCGCCAGGCCGCCGGCCGCCACCACCCGGCTCAGCACCTCAACCGCCGCCTCCGGCCGGTGCAGCAGCACCGCCTCGGCGTCGCCGGGCAGTCCGAGCTGCCGCCACGCCCACCGCCGCTCGTCCCGGCCGGCCGCCAGCCCGAGCACCGCGTCCGCCGCCGCGTCGAGGTCGTTGCGGTAGTGCACGACGTCCCGGCTCGACCCGCTGGCCGCCACCCGCAGCACCGCCGCGCAGATCGACTCCGCCCACCGCGCGCCGAACGCCTCGTCCCCGTCGGCCGGGTCCAGGCCCACCCGCACGTCGAGACGGCGGACGCACCATTGCCCGGCCGGCGGCGTCGCGGCCGCCCAGGCCCGGGCCAGGTCGCGATCGGCGATCCGGCGCTGCGCGGCCGCCACCCGGGCGGCGACATTTTGCGCCGCGGTCGCGGTGAACGTGTCGATGCTTAGCGCCGGCGTGCTCATCCGACCCGCACCGCCCAGATCGCCGCCTCGTCGCCCACCCGCGACCCGACCGCCGGCAGCCCGACCACACCGTCGGCGCCGACCGCGACCTGCCCGACGATCGCCGGGTGCCAGGCCGCGTCCGGCCCGACGAATGTGGTCAGCCCGACGTGCATCCGCCGCCCGACCCGCATCCCGTCGCCCAGCTGGCAGATCACAGCCATGGTGTGCGCGGGCTTGTACCGCTCGACCAGGCCCGCCACCACCTCGCGCCGGTCCGGGTCGAGCCGCCCCGGCACCAGCACGGTGAACCGGTGCGCGGTCACGGTGTAGCCGTCGCCGCCCGCGCCCGGCTGCCCGCCGACCGTGAACCGCCCGAGCGCCGCCGTCGCCGAGCCTTCCGCCGCGAGGGCCGGCGCGGGCGGCCCGCCCGGGGATCCGCCGAGGACCGTCCCGCCCAGCCCGCGCATCCGCCAGTTCTCCACCACCTGCACCTCGCGGCCGAGGTAGATGCGGAGCAGCCGTGCCAGCACCGTGCCGGTGCCGCGCAGCCGGAACAGGCCGAACGCCTCGGCGATTAGCTGCCGGCGGGCGGCCTCGGGCCAGCGGCGGTCCAGGCTCAGCGCGAGCAGGCCGGCCAGCCACGGCAGCGCCTGCGCCGGCGCGGCGGCCGGGTGCAGCAGCAGGTCGCGGGCGTCGGCCCGGTCGTCCAGCTCGCTCAGCAGGCCCTCGGCCGGGGCGAGGAACCGCTGCAGGAACGCGGCGCCCGCCGGGTCGCGCGACCACGATCGGGGCAGCGCGTCAAGCAGTCGATGGCCGGGCCGCTCGACCCGGACCGCCCGCGCCCGCGGCGTGTTCAGCCCGGTACCGGTCAGCTCCAGCACGAGCCACAGGTAGCGGCCGGGCGGGGCGTCGACCGGCGCCTCGTACGTGGCGAAGGTGTCCGTGTCGTCGGCCGGTCTTCCCACCTCCTCCGGACCGGTCGGCCGCCGATAGAGCGGCCGGCTCGGCGAAGCGTCCCGCAGCCCGAGTTGCGACGGCAGCGGCGGCGTGGCGCCCGGGTCCAGCACCGGAATGCCGCCACGGACCGGCGCCCGGGCCGGGATCGGATCGGTGACCTCGTCGTCGTCGGTGGTGAGGAGGCGCAGCCGCAGGTCGGTGCCGCGGGGCAGGCACGCGTCCAGGAAGACTCGGCCCCACCGGGTACGCGGGATGCCGCCGTCCAGCCGGTAGGTGACGACCGAGCCGGACAGCGGGTAGCGCAGACTCGGCCCCGACGTCCAGGCGAACCCGTCGGCGGTGGTGAACGCGACCCGCCCGTTCGGGGCGATCGCGATCGCCCCGCCGTCGTATCCCGGCGCGCCGAGCGGCTCGATCTCCGCGCCGCCCGGCCGGAACCGGCGGAACACGCCGCCCGGCGCGCCGGCCACCACCAGCACGCCGTCGTGGTCGATCGCGAGGTCGGTGGCCCCGTCGACCCGGACCTCGACCGTGCCGGCCGGGTCGGCCACCACGGCCGCCGAGCCCGGCCCGGACCAGAGCAGGAGCACCCGGCCCAGGCCGGCCGTGACGTGCAGGCAGCGCAGGCCCTTCGCCCCGGCGGGCCGGTGCACGACCGGGCCGGGCAGCGGGCCGCGCCGGCCCTCGAAGCGCCACAGCCGCACCGGATCGGCGGTCAGCACGACCGCGCCCCGGCCCACGGCGGCGATGCCGATCGGGCGTACCCGCGGGTGCCGCCGGGAGCGCAGGAACCGCCGGGCGCGCAACCGCTGCGCGCGCAGGTCGACCACGTGCACCGCGCCGGCCCCGGACTCCGCGACGTACAGCCGGTTGCCGTCGTCCACCGCGAGCCCGCGCGGCCCGCTCAGGGCGCCCGGACAGGGCTCGCCGAAGACCGGCTCGGGCAGCTGCGCGAGGTCGTCCGGCAGCACCGCGACGCGTCCCTGGCCGGGCAGCGAGCGGTAGGCCCGGCACCACCGGTCGAAGGCCAGGCCCTGCGGGGTGTCACCGACCCGCTCGCCCGCCGTGGTCGCGGGCTCCTGCCAGGACAGCTCGATACCGCCGCCGTCGAGCAGCGCGGTGCTGGTGTGCGCGCAGCGGCTCCACTGGTCCGGGTGCGAAATGCGGCGGTAGCCGCGGTCGGCGGGCATCAGCACACCTCCGCGGGCAGCGGGATCAGCACCGGCGGCTCCGGGTCCGAGCCCGGCCCGGACGGCGGGTACCCGGCCCCCGGCGCCGGCGGCGCGCCCCGGACGACCGTGACGGCCCGCAGCTCAGGCACCTCCCATCGGCGCAGCTCGACCTCCTGGACCTCGACCGCGTTCGCGCCGTCGACTCGGGCCAGCCGCAGCCCCTGCTCGATCGACTCCACGCCGTCGACCTGCACCGCGACCGCCTCCAGCTCGGCGCGGCGGACGGTGCGGCCCAGCGTCCAGCCCTGACCGTCCGGGCCGTACGGCGGCACCGGCGACAGGTACTGCCGCAGGATCAGCTCCACCCACCGGCGAACGGCGTCGGCCTGGTAGCCCTCGCGGACCCGCACGCCGACGGACACCGCGATCGGGCGGTAGGCCGGCGGGATCACGTACACCTCGCAGGTCAGCACCCGGCGCGGCTCCAGATACGCGGCCACCCGGCGCAGCAGCGCCGTGTCCGGGGAGGGAGCATCCGGGTTGCGCAGATCGTCGGTGGGGAAGACGACGACGCTGACCACGCCCGCCGCGGGGTGGCCGGGTGTGTCCGGATGCAGCAGCGGGAGCGGCTCGGCCCGGCGTACGCCCGGCACCTGAGCCGTCAGCGCCCGGAAGTCCTCGGCGGTGACCGCCCGGTCGCGCCGCTGCACCTCGGCCGGGATCTGATCCAGCGCGTCGGCCAGCGACGCCGCGTCCGCGCCGCCCGCCGCGGGCAGGATGTTCGACGCCTTGACGCCGGCCGCGCCGGTCACCGCGGTGATCGCGCCCGCGGCGACGTTGCCGGCCACGCCGCCGCCGACCCGGTAGGAGAGGACCCGGATCCGCTGCCCCGGCTGCGGCACGCGGGTCTGCGTGCCGAACCGGATCAGTCCGGCCGTCAGGTCCACGGTGTACCAGGCGTTCTCCGGCCGGCCGGCGGCGAACGTGTCGACCTCGGTCCAGTCGTGCCAGCCGTCGACCTCTTCCACCTGCAGGCGGACGGTGCCGGGCAGCACCGGGCGGCGGCTCAGCGCGTACGTCTGCCCTGGGTCGCCGGTCCCGGTGCCGAGCAACTCGGCCCGGGCCGTCTGCCCGTTCTCGACGGCGACCACATTGATCCCGGCCCACCGCACCCGGCCGATGATGTCGTTCTCCCCGGCCGGCCGGCGCACCCGCAGCCAGGCCACCGCCCGCTGCAGGACCGCGGGATCGTCCAGCTGCGGCGGCCGGTCCCAGCCGCCGACCGGTTCGTCCTGCCCGGTCGGCGGCAGGTCGGCGGCGGGCAGGCCGAGCTGCACCACGCCGTCCTCGGTCAGCCCGCGGGTGCCGTCGACGGCGACGTCGAGCGGGACGAGCGAGGTGCCGCCCTGCCACAGCTCCCAGAGCACGGCCGGCGGCTCGGCGACCGTCGCCCGGGGCAGCGGATCGGCGTCCGGCTCGACCGCCGGGGGCGCCGCCGGGACGTTGTCGAGGACCACACCCACGTACAGGAAATGGCTGGGAAGTTGCTTGGCTACCGCGTCCCGTTGCTGGGCGGTGCGTGCGAGAACCGCGATCCACAGCGCCCGGTCGACGGTCGCCTCGACATCCAGCGGATGCGCCTCGGCGTCCAGCGGATCGGCCGGCACGGCGTGCACCTCGTAGAAGGCCTTGCCGAACCGCGCGACCCGGGCCCGCTCCGCCTGCGGCAGCCGGGCCTCGGCGTCGGCACGCCGGCTCTTCTCCGCGGCCGGCAGCTGGGCCGGGTCGTCCGGCGGCATTTTCCCGTACGCCTGAACCTCGAGCGGCCAGGCGTGCACCTCGTTGCTGGTCTCGAACACGATCGGCCCGGCCGTGACCTCCGCGCCGACGTTCAGGTGCACGCCCTCGACTCGCTCAGTCCGCAGGCTCACCAGGGCCCGGGCCGTCCGGGCGGGCCGCGGGCGCAGGCCGAGCAGCCGCAGGAAGGCGACCTTGGTGGCGTCCGGGATCTGGTTGAACCGGAACAGCAGCGACTCGCCCAGATACGCGAACAGCTCGAGCAGCACCACACCCGGGTCGGTCTCGTTGTGGTCGGTCCATTCCGGTGCGTACACCGGGATGCGTTTGAGCAGTTCCTGCTTGAGGTCCTCGTAGCTGCGATCGTCGAGGATCGGCCCGATCAGAGTCATCGGCGCCTACCTCAGGTAGAAGGGGTAGACGAGGTTGTCCGGCCGCAGGTCGAGCAGCCGCAGGTAGGAGATGTCCACCCAGACCAGGCTCGGATCGTCGTCCGGCGTGACCGTCACCGTCGTGACCCGGATCCGCGGCTCCCACTGGTTCAGCGCCTCGGAGATCTCCTGAGCCATGGCCGTCCGCGTGGCGACGGTGTTCGGAGCCATCAGATACTGCCGCAGCCCGCACCCGAAGGTCGGCAGCATGACCCGCTCACCCGGCTCGGTATCCAAAATCGCCTCGATCGACTGCCGGACCAGCTCCATCCCACTGAGCCACTGCAGCCGAGGCCGATCGGGCTGCGGCCCGACCGGAAACGCGAAGCCCGTACCCAGCCATCGGTCGACGGGACTGCCGGTTTGCGCTGCCATGCCCCGAGGATGCGATCGGCCTCGTCACCGCATCGTCGCTCCGCCTACGCAACGACGCCGTGACGTCCGGTGCGGCATTGTCCGCATATGCCGCCGGACCATCAGTACGCAGTGCGGTCGCCGAGAGCCGAGCCGGGCGTCAGGACTGGCACACTGGACGCCGGGAGCGGCGCGGAACGGCGATCGCATTCGGCCCTCTCCGAGGCGATGGCGCACGTTGTACCTTCAGGCACCGGGCCCCGGGGCGAGGTGGTCGGGCCGAGGGCGCTTACGGACGTGACCGAGGCCGCCCGGGAGCTCACCCTGTGGCTGGCGATGCCGAATCCGGATGCGCACCGCGAGGAGATCTTCCGCACCCTGCTCGAACAGCGGGATCGCACGGCGCAACTGCGCAGCGAGTTCTTCCGTATCGCCGGCCGGGTGCTGGACGTCGCGGTGTGGCGGTTGCCCGGGCACGATGCCACCCGGGCACTTCGCTACCTGCAGTACGGACGGCTCCGCACCGCCGACAAGGTCTATTTCGCGATCCAGGGGTTCGGCACGGACGAGGACACGCTCTACCGAGTGCTGGCCGCCGCCTCGGGCGAGGTCGCTCAAGCGTCCGCCGACTTCGCCGACTCATATGGGGAGACGTTCAGCGACGACGGGACGCTGCCCGACGGCCGCCGTAGTCGCTTGGCCGGCGCACTCGACGAGGAACTGAGCGGCGCCGACCTGGACAAGGCGAAGGCGTTGCTGTGTTACGGGGCGTTGCGCCCAGCGGACGAGATCCGAATTGCCACCAATCGGGTTGGCGCCGACGAGACCGCGCTCCTGAATGCACTGCGACGGGCGGACCGCACGACTATCCGATCCGATTACCAGGCCGCCTATCACGAGAATCTCGACAAGGTGCTGGACAGCGAGCTGTCCGGCCATGACTACAAGCGGGCCTTGCTGATTCTCGAGGGGAAGTTCACGACACTGGAGCGGATCCGCCTCGCTGCAGCCGGTGTGGGTACCGAGGAGGCCGAAATCTTCAATGCGCTGTCGGAAATGACTGCGCAGGAGCAAGCCGTCGTCGCCGAGGAGTTCAAACGGCCGGAATCGAGCCTCTACGCGCTGCTGCGTGACGAGTTGGACGATGACGACTTCCGGCGTGCCGAGGCCCTAGTCCTTCGCGCCGGCGGGGCGGTATCCGCGTTGAACCAGGCCGGCGCGATGAGCGGACCAGACGTCGTCAACGCCATCAAGATGTCCAGCGGCGCGACCTTGGCGACCTACCAGAAGGCCTGGTCGGATCAAACGTTCCGGATGGAGGTGATGCGTCGAAGCGGCACCCGCGGCTACTTCGCAGCGCAGACGATCCTGACCGGCAGCGTCGCGGAGCGCCTTCGCTGGGCCATAAAGGGCGCGGGAACCGACGAGGATTACCTGTTTCATGTGCTCGAATCCATCGGATCGGACGCCGACGCCAAGGAGGCGATCCGAAACGACAGTGAGCTCATGTCCGACATCGAGTCGGATCTCAGCACCCGTGACTTCGCGAAGGCGAAGCTCCTGCTGGCGCCCGCCGTTACCACCTTCGACGAGCGGATCGACCGCCTCGGCCAGAGCATCCGAGCGGAGCGAAGCTGGGTCGGGGCGCTCTCGAACACCTCAGATGCCCTCGACGACGAGTATCGGGAGTTACTCGCCGCCGCTGTGCGGAGCCGTGCGGACGGCGTGCTCACGGCCGGCGAACTGAAGGAACTCAAACGGGCGGAGCGCGCGACCAAGGACGCCCTGCAGGTGTACGTGGCCGCACGTGACGAGCTCGAGGACATGGCGGTCACGGTGTTGAGCACCGCCGCGACCATTGTCGTCACCGTCGTCAGCGGCGGCCTTGCCGGGCCGGCCGCGGCGGCCGCGTTGGCCTCTCAACTGGCGCGTGCGGCACTCGTCAACGCGTTGGTGAAGGTACTGGCGGCTAAGGCGGTGCGGGGCGACAGGTTCGACATCTTCGGTGCCGAAGGGGCTCTCGCGTTCAGCAGCGGCGCCGTCGAGGGGATCGCGAACGTGCTGGCACCAGGGGTCGCGAAAGGGCTCCTCGGTTCCGCCACCGTCGGCGCGGAACGCGCGGCAACGTCGGGCTTCAGCCGGATCGGAAGGGAGCTGCTGCAGGAGGCTGTCCAGGGCGGACTCTCCGCCGCTCCCGGCAGCGCCTTCAGTGTTGCCGCCGACGAGAACACCTGGCGGGGCGGCTTCCTCGATGGGCTGAGTCAGGTAGCCGTCTCTACCGGCATGGGCACCGTCACCGGAGCCGGGCAGTCGGTGGTCATGCATGCCGGAACTCTCGTCTTTCGGGGCGCCCAGGCGCGATGGGGCAGCATTGCCGCCGAGCCCGAGTCATCGTCGCCGGTACCGGCCGGGGCCGTCCCGGACCAGAATGGCTCTCCTCAGCATCTCCCGGACCTCGGGCAGGAGGTAAGCCCCGGCGGCGGGGGCCCGAAAGGGTTTGATCCAGGCGAACTCTCGCCCGATGAGTTCAAATTCACCGCGCTGGGTCCGCTCGAAAGTACTCCGGTTCACCCCGACGGAAGCCCGGCGAGAGTTCTTGAGATAGGCGCGGGACGGGTCGACACCGATCTCGGCCTGCCGCCGGAGAGTCTCGCCGCGCGGACCGCCCCCGATCCTGGCTTGATCGCGCTTACCCGCACGGATCTGCAGTCGCGCCCGGGCGTGCTAGAGCTCGACGCCACAAAGCCGATCCCGTCCGCACTTCGGAACCAGGACGCGGTGCTGGTGAACAACCCCTACGGCTACGCGGTCGATGTTGCCGTTCTCGGCGAGGCACTTCGTCCTGGTGGACGGCTGATCGTTCAAGGTCGAGCGGAAGTCGTGCCCGGAATGCGCGGTGTCAACAAGTACATGAACGAATTGCTGGAAGCTGTCGAAGCCGGAAAAATTCCGGCTGGGTACCGAGTGGTGTCGATCACGAAACTGCCCGAGGTGCCTTCCGGGCGTCCACTTCCGGCCGACCATCCAGTCCTCGACCTCTCGTCCGGGGTCCGCAAGCCCGCCCAAGTACTGGGCGGCCCCTTCCGTGCCACCGGGGGCGATCCGGTCAGCTGGCCGAATGCTCAGATCGTGATCGAGCGAGCCGCGCGCCAACCTGCCTTGGCGCACAATCCTTGGGGCGGCGAGGTTCCTTATTTCAGGGCATACCCGCAGGAGTTCCTGGACCAAGCGGCAAAGTACGGAATTGCTCGTGAGCTCCCCGACGGGCGATTCCGTTTCTATGGCGAGACGACGCCGGCACGCACGTCTGGGGAGATAGCTGGTCGTCGTCTTGTTCGGGAGTGGAATCCTAAGACCGGGTCCAGGCGTATTTGGCACGAAAGTCTGGATCATGACGGAAAGGTTAGAATCGTGCGTCCTGACGTTGACGCAACCGGCGGGAGCAAGGTTCATTACATGTTCGACGCGGACGGCAAATACACCGGGAGTTGGTGACGTGCAAGACATCCACCAGGAGGTCGCGCGTAGGTTGGCAGGCCTGGTCGAGGGGTCTGTGAGCCGCGAGGAAGTCGCGGATTGGGCTCTGGCGCGGATCAAAGACGAAGCCGCGGACTACCAATCGGATGCGATTCTTTGGGCTGCGCTTGACAGGTTGGCCGGCGCCGATCTTCAGCAGAGCCCGGGGGCTTACCTGCATGGTGACGAGGATTTCCGATCCTGGCTGAATGACTTCGAGGACTAGCTACTTCGACCTGAAAACTAGATCGATGGTTGTCGGCGTGTCCGGCCCTGCCGGACACGCCGCGCTGTCACACTGTATGTAACCGAAACTCGTTGGCGCGCAAGGGATTGTGGTCATGCTACGGACCCGGAACATGCAGCCGTCGTTGTGGGAATCGGTGCTGCCGGAGGTGTGCCTACGGCTGCCGGTGGAGCTGGAACGCGTCGATGCGTGGCTCGACGACGAGCGGTTCTTCGCCCCGTTCACCGCGCACTTCTCGCCCCGGCTGGGCCGGCCGAGCATGCCGCTGGAGACCTACCTGCGGTTGATGTTCCTCAAACACCGCTACCGGCTGGGCTATGAGTCGCTGTGCGCCGAGGTATCCGACTCGATCTCCTGGCGCCGGTTCGCCCGGATCGACATCGACGGCCGGCTGCCCCACCCGACCACCCTGATGAAGATCACCACCCGGTGCGGGGAGCAGGCGATCGCCGCGCTCAACGAGCAGCTGCTGGCCACCGCGGTCGAGGCCCGGCTGGTCAAGACGGGAAAAGTCCGGGCCGACACCACCGTGGTGCCGGCCAACGTTGACTACCCCACCGACACCGGGCTGCTGGCCCGGGCGGTATCCCGGATCACCCGCACCGTCGGGCGGATCAAGGCGGCCGGAGCCGCGCCCCGCACCCCGTTCCGCGACCGCACCCGCGCCGCCGGCCGGCGGGTCCGTACGATCGCGGCGCAGCTACGGCTACGCGGCGCGCAGACCCGAGACCAGGCGCAGGCCACCGTCGCCCGGATCACCGCCGAACTGGCCGACCTGGCCCGCAAGAGCGCCACCGACGCCGCGGCGGTATTGCGCAACGCCCGCCGGGCGCTGCGCACCGCGACCGGCCGGGAAGCGGGCCGGCTGCGCCGCGCCGTCGACGACCTGACCGTGCTCCTCGACCGCACCCACCAAGTGATCGCCCAAGCCCGGACCCGGCTGGCCGGCGGCACACCCGACGCGGCGACCCGGCTGGTCAGCCTGCACGACCCGGACGCCCGCCCGATCGCCAAGGGCCGGCTCGGCAAACCCATCAACTTCGGCTACAAGGCCCAGACCGTCGACAACGTCGACGGAATCGTGCTCGACCACGCTGTCGAACACGGCAACCCACCCGACGCGCCGCAACTCGCGCCCGCGATCGACCGGATCACCCGGCGCACCGGGCGAACGCCGGGGGCGGTGGCCGCCGACCGCGGCTACGGCGAAGCCGCCGTCCACGACGATCTTTACGATGCCGGCGTGAAAACCGTCGCGATTCCGCGTAAAGGCCGACCGGGCGCCGCCCGCCAAGCCTACGAACGCCAACCCGGCTTCCGCCGCCTGGTCAAATGGCGCACCGGCTGCGAGGGCCGGATCAGCCACCTCAAACACCGCTACCAATGGGACCGCACCCGCCTCGACGGGCTGACCGGCGCCCGAACCTGGTGCGGCTACGGCGTCCTGGCCCACAACCTCACCAAGGTCACCGCCCTCGCCGCCACGGCAGCCTGAACCACCACCCACCGGCAGTCTTCACCGCGCACCAGCACGCCCACCAGCACCAGACCCCAGGCCGCTCCGCCGGCTTCCGCCGGCCGCCTCACTTCTTCAGGTCGAAGTAGCTAGTCGGGGTGCCCACGACGGGGCATAGCGGATCCTCTACGTCCGGCAGCGGCTTCGGTTTCGGGGGCTGGGGACTCTTGGCCGCCTGGACGGCGGCGGCGAAGTCCTTCGCCAGCTGGTTGGCCTGGGGGCCAGTGGCCTTCAGCTCGGGATGGGCGTCGAGCATCGGTGTGATCAGGTCCTCCTCGCCGCTGCAGCCCAAGAGGGTGCTGAGGTCCTCGCGTTCCTGCGGAGTCAGGTCCCCCATCGACTTGTTGCCGTTCAGGGTGGCAAGGGCGGCCAGGACGCCGGCGTCCGGCGGGACGCAGAACTTCAGCAGCAGCATCCACCACAGCTGGAAGACGAAGATGACGATGGGCATGAAGATGCCGAGGACGAACGTCGCCACGATGGTGATCAGCTCGATGGCGTGGAAGCAGTTCTCCGGTGTGGTGCCGCCGGGCTCGCTCTTGTCGCCCGAGTCCGGCACCTTGCCCAGCTTGAACGGGGGCAGCTGGGAGCCCGCCGGGCGCTCGAACTCGACGCCGCCGACGGCGGCGCTGCCGGCCGCGTGTGCCTGCATTGCCTGCAGGTCCGGCAGGCGTACGCGGACGCGCCGGTTCGCCGTGCCCGCCGGGTCGAAGAAGTCGGCCAGCCGGAAGTCGACGCTCGGGGCGCTGACCGTGACGATCGGCGGGCATGGCTGCGGCCTGCCCTTCGAGGCGACGACCCGCAGGTGGTACGTCGTGCGCTCGTCCAGCTTGGGTCGTCCGGTCGCGTCCGTGTCGCCGCTGTAGGTCGGCACCACGCCGAACCACAGCGAGCGGCCCGGACCGGGCACGCAGTCGTTCGCCGGCCGGGGAATCCGCCACATCGGAAAGGTCTGCTCCGTCGACAGGTCCGCGGCGACCGGGCGCCATTCCCCGCGGCCGTCCGCGCCCACGTACCAGGCCTGCTCCTCCGCCTTGAACGGGAGGTCGGCCAGCCCGGCCGAGCGGAAGGCGGCGGCGACGTCCTCGGTCCGCTCGTCGTGGAAGTCGGCCTTGGCGATCGCTTTGGCGGCCGCCCTCAGCTCGGCCGGGTCGCCGGTGAAGGTGACCAGCGTGCGCCGCATGACGAACCGCACCGTCACGCCCGTGTCGCCCGGCCCAGGGCGTGGCAGGCCTGCCACGTCACAGAACAGTTCCGCCGTGACCGCGTAGAACCGCTGGTGGGACGGCTGGTAGAGCTTGCGGATGGGGGAGCGGACCATCTTGTACGGGCTGAGCACTCCGCGCAGCGTCACCGGGTCGCTCACCGGGCGCTGCACCGGGAACGACCACCGGTCGCCCCGGGTCCAGCGCAGCGACCGCTGCGGGTCGGCCACCAGCGTTGCCACGAAGTCCTCGCTGTCGTACTTCTGGAGGTACGGCGCGAGCGCCTCCGGCCCGAACCGGTCGGTCTTCGACCGGACCAGCGCGTACCACGGCGCGCGCAGCGCCATCCCGTGTGGCGGCCCGCTCACCAGATGTTCCCGGCGCCGGGGGTGTACGCGGGCGACATCACCATCTGCTCTGCTATGAGGGTGCCGACCTTCACCAGGCCGCTGAACGTGGCGATCGGCGCGTCCACTTTGACCATCGGGGCCGTCACGTCCACGGATACGTTGCCCTGGATCTCCACGGCGGTGGCGGTCAGCCGGACCGTGCAGCCGGCCGAGTGCTTCACGGTGACCGTCTGCCCGGAGTCGTCCAGGGTGACCTCGTGGCCGGAGGCCATGGTGATGCTGAGCTTGGCGGCGCCGGCCGAGTCGTCGAACTCGAGGCGGCTGTCGGTCCGGGAGCGGAACAGCCGGATGTTGTTGGCCGTCTCGGGGTCGTGCGGCAGCGATTCCCGGCCGTTCCAGGTCGCGCCGAGCACGTACGGCCGGCGCAGGTTCCCGGCCTCGAAGGCGACCATCACCTGGGTGCCCACCTCGGGCAGCACCAGCAGACCCTGCGAGTCGTCGGCGTACGGGGAGCAGAGCGTCGCCCACGCCCGCACGTCCCGGTCGCCGTCCGAGCCGAGCCACGGAAAGCGCACCTCGACCCGGCCCAGCTTGTCGTCGTCCACCAGGTCGGTGACGATCGCCGGGTAGATCCCGTAGTAGCCGGGCGTCGAGCCGTCCGCCGGAGCCGGAAGTCCCATCAGGCCACCTCGTTCAGGGTCGCGCGTTCGGCGTCGAAGCAGGTACGGAATCCTCGCCGCAGGTCGAAGGTGTGTCGCACCCGCGTGACGTAGTAGCCGGACCCGTCGAATGGCGCGCCGGACCGTTGCAGCGTGAGCCGGCTGCCGACCATCAGGTCCGGGGTGCCGTTGGTGGTCCCGTTGACGGTGACGAACTTCCGGCCACGGCGCAGCATCTCGGCGCGCGCCCACGCGGACGCCTCGGCGCTGGTCAGCGCCGCCTCCCGGACCCGTAGCGTGGTGCTGGCGCCGAGCGCCCGCTCGACCAGCCGGGCGCCGAGCCGGCCGCCGGTCACCTCGGCGTCCAGCGCGTCGGGGCCGGCCTTCTCGTTGATCACCTCGCGGCGGTCGGCGTCGTAGCCGGTCACCACCACGGCGCTGCGCTGGGCGGACAGGTCGGCGGTCAGCCGCGCCTCGATCAGATCGCCGCCGCGGACCAGCGTCACCTCGCTGCCGGTGCGCTGCGATCGCGTGCGGAAATGCAGGGTGCGCTCGGTGCACCAGATCTCGGCCTGGACCAGCCGGGCCCGTTCGCGCAGGAAGGCCAGGTCGCTCTGGTTGAACTGCTGCACCACGTCGTAGCGGGGGCCGTCGGCGTCGGTGTCCGCCTGCAGGCCGTGTTCGCGGGCGAGCTCGGCGGCCACCTCCGCGTCGGTCTTGTCGCGGTAGGTGCGCATCCGCCTGGTCATCCGCAGCCCCATTAGCGCGTCCTCGGCGAACACCGTGACGTACGGCGGGTCGGCGTCGCCGAGGGTGAGCTCGATGGCCGACACCTTGCCGTCGAAGACGAAGCGCTGTTCGTGCTGGGCGCCGATCGCGACCCGCAGGGACTTGCCGAGGTCGATCGTGCCGCCGTCGAGGTGCAGCAGGTCGCCGGGCGGGCCGAGCGCGCCGGCGCCGGTGGCGAGGAAGCAGGCCTGCAGCTTGCGCAGCCCCTCGACGCCCTCGCAGACGTCCAGCCGGAAGCAGTCGCGGGCCAATTCGCGCATGAGCTGCCCGTCCACGGTGAAGACCGGGGAGACGACGGTGAGCGGCGCCTCAGTCATCGAAGTCCTCCGCGGCGGTCCGGGCGGCGATCCAGTCGGCCCGCTTGCGGGCCGCCGCGATCTGCTCGTCGATCGGCGCCGGGCGCGGGTCGGGCGGCCGGTCCGCGTCCGGCGGGGGAGTCCGTACGTCGGTGTGCAGCTCACCGATGTGCACAGTCACCGCAGCACCCCCTTCCGCCGCCCAGCGTGGTCCGGGCGATGTCACCGGGGCGTTGCGTGTCGGCCTGGATGTCGGCGAGGGTCTGCGCGTTGCCGCGCCGGCGCAGCGGAATCCCGCTGCCGTAGGTGGCGGCCCGCGGGTCCACGGTGGCCGGCGGCGGGGCGTTCGCGGCCGGTGCCCTAGCATCCGCGGCCGGTGCCGGGGCGGGCCCGGCGAAGCCCATCCGGGCCTGTGCGACGGCGGCCTCGGCACGGGCTGCTGCGACGGTGCGCGCCGAGGCGGCAATCCCCCCGCCCGCGGCGAGGATCAGCCCGGCGGTGCGGGCATCGGGCGCGGGGCCGCCCGGCGCCGGCCCAGCGGCGCCGGACGAGCTCAGCCCGAGCGCGCTGGCGAGGACCTCGGGGGATCCCGGCGCGGCGTCCGCCGCGAACCCGGCGACGCTCTCCCCGGCCGGCGCGGTAAAGGCGGCCGGCGGCAGCTGCACCGGCGTCCCGGCCGGCAACGCCAGCGGGCTCTGCAGGCCGGTCATGGCGGCCCGCCACTGCGCCGGCGCCAGCCCGAGCCGGCCCATCAACTGCTGCACGCTCTCGCCCTGCTGGGCCGGCTCCACCTGCTGCGGCGTCGCGGCCGGCGCGTCGGTCCCCGCGGAGCCCGAGCCGCCCACCTCGCCCGGCAGCGTGGCGCCCTTGTCGTCGAGCGCGCCCGCCCCCGCGGCCACCGCCTCGTCCGCGAGGTTCAGCTCCCGGATCGCCACGGCCACCTTGGCGTGCAGCGGCGTGCCGTCCGGGGCAAACAGGTCCAGGTCCTCGGTGACCTCGTCGATGATCCCGTTGAAGATCAGCTTTCCCCAGGCGAACCGGACCGCGGGCGGCGGCCCGCTCGGGCGGTCCTTGGGCGGCTCGACGAATTGCCGGATCAGCGCCGTCCACTCGCGTACGTCGACCCGGGCGGTCGTCTGCCCTTGCTCGGCGGTGTCGAACTCGAGGGTGAAGCTCAGCGAGGACGCCTCCTGCGCTGGGTGCTCGCGCTTCTGGGTACCCGTGGTGAGGCCGTTGCGGTCCACGTTGTTGCGCCTGGTGATCTTCAGGCTGGCCGGGTTGAACTGAACCTCCCAGGCGACGCCGTCCGGTTTCACCTTGGCCGGGGCAGTCTTTGACGGCCGCTGGGTGTAGACGAGCCGTTGCAGGGTCGCATGCGCCAGCGCGGCCATTAGAAGTTCTCCAGTCGCAGGCCCTCGTGGGCGATGTGCAGCTCCTCGACGGCGATCGCCCCGGTCTTCGCGTCAAGCTGCGGCCCGGCCACTTTCAACGGCAGCCCGCGGTCGAAGGTCCAGGTGGCCAGCGTCCGCGAGCCGGACGGGTCGGCGACGGAGATAGTGCCGCTGTAGCGTGGCACCGGCCGGATCCCCTCGACCAGGGAGCGCAGCCAGTCCCACATCCAGGTGTTCACGTACCCGCCCGGGGTGCCGGCGACGAACATGCCGCGCTTTAGCACGATCGGCTGCAGCTTCACCCGGCCGGCGAAGCGGATCAGCCCGTCGTCGCGCCCGCCCTCGGCGTACTCCTTGAGGTCGGTCTCCAGGCCGAGCCCGCTGCACTCCTGGAACCCGCCTTCGCCGGTCTGGGTGTCCGGCTCGGGCGGCGGGGGCGGCGCGGCGGCCTTCTTGGCGGCCAGGTCGGGCGGCGGCCGCCAGATGCGCTCCGCGGCCCGGGGACTGCCAGCGAAGAAGATGTGGAACTTGAAGCTCTGCAACATCTCGTTCATTCGCCGGCCTCCAGGGTCAGCCCGCCCGCCGCGTCCTGCGAGACCCGCAGCACAATGAACTCGAGAGGCTCGGCCGGCGCCACGCCCATCTCGGCGATCAGCCGGCCCTGCGCCTGCGACCAGGCCGGATTCAGCGCGTCGTCGCAGCGCACGAAGAACGCCTCGGCCTCGGTGGCGCCGGTGAACGCGCCGCCGCGGAACAGCTGCCGCAGCAGTGCCACGGCGGCCTCCCGGACGGCCGCGCGCAGCCGGGCGGTGTTGGGCTCGAAGACCAGCGGCTGCAGCTGCCGGTCCAGGGTGATCCGCAGCATCGTCATCAACCGGCGGACGCTGAGCTGCCGGTAGGCCGGGTCGCGGGCCAGGGTACGGGCGCTGGTGAGCCGGAACCCGTCGCGCTCGGCGCGGAACACGTCGACGCCGAGCGGGTGCAGCAGGTCGTGGTCGGCGTCGCTGACCGGGTCGGCGAGCAGAACCGCGCCGGCCGCGAGCTCGTTGGCCGGCCCCCACGGCAGCCCGAGGCGAATCTCCCGGTCGGCGATGATGCCGGCCGCGAAGCCGCACGGCGGCACCAGCACGGTGGCCGGGACGTCGCCGGGGCCGACGACGCCGAGCCACGGGTGGTAGGCGGCGCAGTAGGACGAGTCGAAGGCGGACCGCCAGCGAACGATCCGCCGCACCGGCAGCCGATGCGGCGCGTCCAGCAGGGCGACGAAGCGGCGCTGGTGGGCGGCGTGCACGGCGACCCGCAGCTGGCGCGACTGGATTTCGGCCAGCTTGGTGCGGGCGTCCAGCTGGGTCGCGGTGGGCGGGGGCAGCGCCTGGATGGCGACGGGCGGCGGGGCGCAGGATCCGAACGTGGTGGCGGGCCGCGGCCGATCCACCATGGTCACTCCCGGCGGATCAGCGAAGGACCAGGCCAGATCCGGTACGGCGAGCAGTCCGATCTCCTGGTCTAGGGCCAGCCGGTCGACGCCGTACACCGCGCCGAGCTCGTCGAGGCCGTCGGCCCCGCCGATCGGCAGCAGCCGGGGGTCGACGTCGCCGAAGAAGCTTTCCCGGCTCACCCCCGGATAGCGGTCGCTGCCCGGCGTGGTGAGCGTGCCGAGGGCGGAGGTGAGGTAAACGTCCGGCGGCAGCACCGCGTCCGGCCAGCCGTCCGGCTCGACCAGCAGCGACTCGCAGGCGAGCACTTGGCCGGCGAAGCGGGGATGGCCCCGGCGTAGCCCAAGGTCGGTAAAGCGCTCCTCGCGGCGCATTGTCGGATCGGTGTCGACGACCAGGAACGCCGACGTGACGACATCCGCCTCCAGGGGACCGGCGGGTGGGGGTGGCCCGGCGACGGTCAGCGGCGCGACGGGGACCTCGAACCCCTGCGCAGGCGCGCTCCAGGCGAACACGCCGGCCGGCGGCAGCCCGGGGCCGCGCAGCCGCACCAGAGAGCACGGCGGCAGATCCACACCGGCCGGCAGCACGATCGCGCCGTTCGCGTACGCCGTCTCGAAGCGCTGGGCGACGGCGAAGTCCCAGCGCAGGGTGAGCAGGTTGCCCCACGTGCCCTCGTCCCGGGCCAGCACGTCAATCGGGCCGGGCATCCGCGCCATCCGGTGCCGTGCCCGGGCCACCCGCGGGTCCCGGGGCAGCGGCGACACCCGCAGCACCCGGGCTCGCACGCCGCCCTGCAGGAAGAAGGCGTGTACCGCGTACGGGAGCAGGCCCGGCCCCTCCATCCCGCCGAACCGCAACCGGTAGTCCGACCAGCTGTCCACTGCGGTCGGCACGTCGATCGGGCCGCGCGGGGCCACCCCGGCGAAGCCGGCCACGTCGAGGCGCTCCGGGCTCAGGCGCAAGGCGGCGCGCGGCGGCACGTGGTAGGCGCCGGGCGCACCCAGCGCGAGCCCGGGGCGAGTCATAGCGACCGGAAGTCGATGCTCTCGGCGACCAGGTGCAGCTCCTCCATGGCCACGTCGGTGCCGCCTTTCGCGGCCAGCGTCGGACCCACCCACTTGGTCGGCTGCGCCTGCTGCAGCACCCACTCGCATACCCGGTTGCGGGCCTCGTCCAGCAGGGTGACCGTCACTGTGCGGGGCTGGAAATTGCCGGCCCGCGTCTCCCGGATCCAGTCGAACAGACGCAGGTCGCCAATGATGCCGCGCTTGAGCGTCACGTCCTCGGTACTGTTCACGTTGGCGATCTTGCGGACGTGGTTCTCGGCGTCGTTGCCGTTGCGGTACTCGGCGTACTTGATGGTGTTGCCGGCCCCGTTGAAGTCGGAGAAGCCGCCGGCGATCTGGTCCTCGCCGCCGCCGTCACCGAGCTTGACGAGGAAGTTGAAAGCGCTGTACGGATTGTCGCGTACGGCCATGGTCTGCTCCTCAGCTGCTCTGGCTGTCGGCCGTCCACTGGCCGATCCGGAAGATCACGAATTCGGCGGGGTAGGTCGGCGCCACCCCAACCAGGCAGATCAGCCGCCCGTTGTCCAGGTCGTTCTGGGTCATCGTGGTGCGGTCGCAGCGCACGAAGAACGCCTCCTCGGGCCGGGTGCCCATGAGCGCGCCGGTCCGCCAGACGGTACGAAGGAAGTCCTCGACGGTCTGCCGGATCGACGCCCACAGCCGCTCGTTGTTCGGCTCGAAGACCGCCCATTGGGTCGACTTGTCGATCGAGTGCTCGAGGAAGATGAACAGCCGCCGGACGTTGACGTATTTCCACTCGGGGTCGGACGACATCGTCCGGGCGCCCCACACCCGGTTGGCCCGGCCCTCGAAGAAACGCAGCGCGTTGATGCCCTCCGGGTTCAGCACCGACTGCCGGTCGAAGGTCACGTTGGTGACGAACCGGTCGATGCCTAGCACCACCTCGTTCGCCGGCGCCTTGTGCACGCCCCGCTCGATGTCGCTGCGCGCGTAGATGCCGGCCACGTAGCCGGACGGGGGGACGTCGAGCATCGGGGTGGGGCCGCCCGGGTCGGGTTTGCGGGTCGGGTCGATGATCCGCACCCACGGGTAGTAGAGCGCGCCGTACTTGTTGTCGAACTTGGACCGGAACTCGCGAACCTCGCTGATCGAGCTGTCCCGCGGCGGATCCACGATGGCCATCCGGTAGCGCAGCCTCTCGCAATGCCCGAGCACCCCGTCGACGGCCGTCTTCTGGTCGCCGACCGGCAAATCCACGGTGTCGGGCATGGCCACGATCGCGATGTCGTCGATCTCGCCGAGGGCGGTCAGCCCGGTCGCCGGCTCGGCGATTTTGTCCGGGTCGGCCTCGCGCCCGATCAGATCGCCCGGGGTGACGGCGAGCCCGTCCCCGCCGCCGGTGAGGAAGAGCCCGGTGTCCGGGGTGAGCAGTGCGGCGACCAGCTGGCCGGGCGGCGGAGTGGCGGCGCCCGAGTCGAGCCACACCAACGCGAACTCGTCCGGCGGGTCCTGCCGCTGCAGCACGTTGAAGATCGAGCGCGGGTGCGCCGGGTCGAGCTCCAGTTCGCTGTACGCGTCGACGCGCTCGCCGGCTTGCACGGTGACGACCAGCGTCAGGTGCCAGGCCGAGGTGTTCGCCGGCGGGATCGTCACCCCGTTGGCCGCCCGGTAGCCGAGCCGTCCGTCCGGCGCCCGGGCGATGATCTGCACGTTGGCCGGCGCCGGCGCGGTGGTGTTCGCCGGCACGGCGGCGCCGGCCGCGGCCGTCTCCACCGCGGCGCCGGGCTGCAGGCCGACGAGCTGCCCGCCGACCAGCACGTTCCGGCTGCGCCGGAGGGCAACGGTGATCTTGATCTGGCGGCCGAAGCTGCCCGGCCAGCGGGCCCGCCACCGCGCGAGCGGGGTGCCGGTCGCGGGCGCCGCCAGCGACGCGAAGTTCGCCGCGTCGTCGATCTGCGGGTTGGGGCCGGCGGTCCGGGTGAACGAGAAGACCCGGGAGACGTACAGCCGGCGTCCGCCGTTGGCGAAGAACGCGCGGGCGGCGATCGCGACCCGGCAGGGCGCGCCGGCGACGGACAGGCCGCCGAACGCGCGCTCGTACTCGGTCAGGCTCGTCACCAGCGTCGGCGCCGGCGTCAGCGGGACGGCCCCGGACGGCACTGGCACCGGGCCGTACTCGGTCACCCCGGCCATGCCGAAGGTGCTGGTCGGCACGCCTTCGATGGACCGTGACCGGAAGCTGGTCTCCTCGACGTACACGGCTGGGGTCAAGTACTCGGGCATGCGCGGGCCTCCCTGGGGCGCGTCAACTGATGTCGAGGTCGGCGACGCCGGCCACCCGGCCGACGGTGCAGGACAGCAGGTGGTCGGTGGCTTGGGGCAGGTAACCGGGCGGCAGCACGTCGCCGCGGATCACCGGGTCGGGCGGCGCCTTGCCGACGGGCTCCAGGCCCGGCAGCGGGCCTTGCCCGGCCGGCTCGTGCACCCGGACGACGATGGGCACGGCTCCGGCGGCGCCGGGGTCCGGGCGGATCAGCACCAGCACCTCGCCACGGGAATCGCCGTGCGCCCAGCCGGCGGGCCGGCCCGCGCTGTCGAAGACCTCCAGGCGCGGCCAGGGGATCCTGGTCCGGCCGCGGCGCACGCCGAACCGGATGCCGGTCGCGAAGGCCGGCGCCGGATAGCCGGTGGCCGGCTTGAGCCACGGCCGGACCGCCCGGGCGCCGGCCGGGATGCGGGCGCCCGCGGGCGGCTCCAGGTCAGCGGCGCGGACCTCGTCGTAGCCGAAGATGGCCACCTCGAGCCGCCGCGACACCCAGCGACCGGCCGGATCGTCTAGCCGGATGAGCACCGTCGCGGGCAGCGGCCGGTCGTGCCGCAGCACCAGCCGGCCCCGGCCGTTGTCCGTCGCCGGCGCCGGTCGCCGGGTCTCCCGGGTCACCCGTACGCCGGCCGCGGGGCGGCCGGTCACCGCGTCGACCGCCTGAACGGCGAGCGCCAGCCGGTGCCGCACCGGGATGCGGCCCAGCGGCGTGACGAGCTCGTCCGGGCCAGTCATCGGCCGGCCATCGTCCGGAGGTCGGCGCCGACCGTGGCCACCCGGCCGTCGATCGGGCCGGGCAGCCCCTCGAGCACCACGACCTTGGCCTGATACAGGAGGTAGAGCCGGAAGTTCGCGGTGAGCGCCTGGAACGCCTCGCTCATCGACTCCAGTGCCATGTCCTCCGGCGTCACCTGGACGGTCTCGCCGTCGCGCCAGGCGCCGTCGCTGTCCAGCAGCGACCCGGACAGCACACTTGTCGTCTCCAGCAGGCTGCCGGCCAGGCCCAGCCACTGCAGCTCGCTCTCCACCGTCTCGTCGAAAGCGGTGATCAGCAGGTGCATGCACAGCGGCAGCCGGGGGATCCCGTCCGACTCGGCCACCGCCGACCAGGCCGGCCGGGTCTCCCGGTCGACGCTGAGCCGGTAGCAGAAGATGGCCAGCGCGGGGTAGCTGATGGCCGCGCCCGGCTTGGAGAGGTCGTCCAGGTCCTTGGTGCCGATGAGGATCGGCGCCGGACGGCGCTGGCCGGGCGGGATCACCACATCGATGCCGCGGCGCAGCAACGTCTGGACGCTGCTGCCCACGGCGGCGAGTGCCTTGTAACCGGCCATGCCCCCGATGCTGGGCCCCCGATCGTCACCGATCCGTCGCCGGGCGACGCCGCGGTGACAGCGGCACGGCGAGACTGCCCCCTGTCTCGAGCAGATGGGGGTGGAGCATGACCACCGAGCAGGACGCCGGCCGGATCGAGTACCGCTGCGAGAAGCGCGGCCGCGAGCGGCGCGCCGAGGTGGAGGCGGAGGCAGACGGCATCCTCACGCCCCGCGACATGGACGTGACCGAGGCCACCGACGGCTACCCGAAGACGCGAGAGGACGCGGAGAGGGTCGCCGGTGAGGCCCGTACCGTCAACGACGCGACGCTGGAGGACCTACGCTGCGACATCAACGAGGACAAGCAGCGCCGGGTTCGCCAAATCTGGCGCGACCTGCGCCGGGAGATCGAGCAGGCGTCCGAGCCGCCCGGCTGCAACCGGCCGCCCTGCGCCCCCGGCGCCGACATCGGCGAGGCGGAGACGGACGCCGCGCTGGCCGGGCGGATCGCGATCATGCGGTATGAGGCCGGGGCACTCGACGACTACTTCGGCCGCCTGAAGGCCGAGGCGACCGCGCTGACCGAGCGGGCCTCCACCGCCGCGTCCGATGCCGACGCGCTCACCGACGAGGTGAAGAATGCTGCGCACGGCGCGGACAAGATCCCTTTCCTGACCCGCGCCCTCGTGCTGGATTGGCGGCTGCGTCCGGCGCAGCTCTGGAAGGGCTTCACCGTCCAGGGGTTCCTCGACTGCCTCGGCGACACGATGGACTGCCTGCGCGACGAGTGGAGCGCCATCACCACGCTGTCCGGCGCGCTCGCCGAGCGTGAATGCAATGCCGAGTCCAAGCAGGAGAGAGCCGCGAAGTTGCGGAGCGGTGCCGCAGACGAGTTGATCAGGCGATGTGGGGCCGTATTGGCCGAGCCGACTGAGAGATCAGTCGAGGACGAGGATGACTTTCAGAACGGCCGTGACGACGAGCAGGATTGACCTCGTTGCCAGTTTCCACCGGCGACCCGCTTGTGCCGCGCGCCGGCAACTTGGCACGCCGGTCTGCCATACCGGGAAACGAGCAAACCGGGGGCAGCGCCAGCTCGACGTTTGTCAGGGTGCACGACGCGACCACGAAGAACTGTCGACTCCAGACCACGATGAACCGGACGGCTGGCGTCAGCTCTGGATTAGGGAACCTGCATGCCGAGCACAGATGAAGATTCGGATTCCTTGGCCAGTGCATGGGAGCAGGCCGACGATCCGCGTCGCGTTGCGCACGAGCTTGTAGGGCAGGCCCATGCGGTCTTGGTACTCGCCTATCGAGACGCGGCGATCGAGTTGTGGTGCGTACCCGAGCTGAGGGAATCGGCCGTGGCCGCAACACCCTACTTGTGGATCGCTATCGGCGAGATGCAAGCGGCGATAGCCGAAGGCGGCCTCGACGAAGGCCTTCTTGCCGGCGGCATAGGCGGGAAAGTGTCCCGGACGAAGCGTGGGGCACTTCGTCTGGCGCTCGAGCGGTTAGCGAGCGCGCTAGTACGGCAGCCGCCGTTCGGGATCATGGCTGGAGTTCCAGGTTGAGGCGGCGTGTGTAGTGGGATCGTCGGGCTCGGGCTTGATGCCTGCGCCGCCACTGTGACCAGTGCAAACGGTGGGCGAGGTCGATGATCGGTCGGATGATGCAGGCGTTGATCAGGCGGCGGACTTCGTTGACCGTCAGCTTGATCAGTGCGGTGTCGGCGGGGTCGTGGTGGGCGGCGTCGGCGGCGCAGATCGCCAGGACGGCGAGGGCGGCCAGGGCCAGAGTGGTGAACCGGTGCCAGGAGTCCCAGCGGCGGACCTGGTGCTGGTCCAGGCCGACCTGGCTCTTGGCGGCCTGGAAGGCCTCTTCGACGGTCCAGCGGATGCCCGCGACGCGGACGAGCTGAGCGAGGCTGGCCGGGCGTGGAGTCCAGCAGCGGTAGAAGGCCAGCTCCCAGGTGGTGGTGTTGGCTCGGATCAGGAGGCTGTGCCGGCCGCCGTCGTCGGGGTCGGCGTCGGTGCAGACGTCATCGAGCCAGGCCCAGTCGTAGAAGCGTGGGCCCTTGGATCCGGCGCCGGCTGATCGGCGCTGCCATGCCCGGTCGGGCAGGTCGGCGGCGACCCGGTCGGCGCGAACCCGGGCCTTGCCGCCGTCGAGCGGAACCAGATGGCTGCGGGACACCGCCAGCACGTAGCCGAGCCCGTGTTCGCGCAGGTGGGCACGGAAGGCCGCGCTGTTGCCGTAAGCCTCGTCCGCGGCGGCCCACCCCGCTGGGACGCCGGCGTCCAGAGCCGCGGTGATCATGTCAGCGGCCAGCTGCGACTTGGTGGCGAATCCGATCTCGTCGGGCACCCCGGCGGCCTGGCACCGCTGCCGGTCCTCGGTCCACGACGCCGGCAGATACACCCGCCGGTCGATCAAGGTGTGCCCGTCGGAGCCGGCGTAGCCCAGGAACACCCCCACCTGGCTGTTCTCAATCCGCCCGGCGGTGCCGCTGTACTGCCGCTGCACCCCGACCGAATGCATGCCCTTCTTCAGATCACCGGTCTCGTCGACCACCAGGACCGCGTCCGGGGCACCGAACCGGTCGGCGATCAGCTGCCGCAGGTCATCACGGACGACATCGGCGTCCCACACCGCCCGGTACAACAGCCGCTGCATCGCATCCGGCCGGGCGTGACCGGCCCGCTCCGCCAACTGCCAGCACGTCTTGACCTCAAGGTCAGACAGCAGGCCGGTCACCAACGCTGCCGCTGCCCGCCGCGGCTCCACCCGCCCGAACCGGCCCGCGAAGCACCCGAGCACCCCGGCCATGACCCGCTCCCACCCGGCAGGGTCTACGCTGTGGCCTGCGGCCACCGCCAGATCTGAAGTTATGTCCACAACATACAGACGATCACGCGGTGGCCGCCTCGCGTCCACCCCGCCCAACCAGCGATATCTCAAACGGCGGCTGCCGTACTAGGGCGCAGGCGTGCCGTCTCGGTCCGAAAGTGGCTCAAGAGCGCTGCGGGCTTGGCTCGGACGGCTGTAGGCAGCATGGTGAAGGAGCTGCCGGGTGGGGAGATCATCGGCGAAGCTCTTGACGGCGTGCTGTCTGGACTGGACACCGTGGAGGCCATTGCCGCCGACGACCAAGACAAGCATCGCCGTCCGCCGCGGAACGACGCCGGCTCATCGGCGACGAGGCCGTGATCAGCCGCGGGGCGACACGCTTCAGCGTCAACTTAAAGCGAGCGCCGGGCGCCCTCTCCCTCGAGACCCCGGATGCCGTCATCTTAGCGCAGTCCCTGCTGACGGAGTTCCGGGAGCACCATCCGGAGGTCTTCGAGGACGCCATAGCGTTCGTCGGGCAGCCGGCGGGATGGCCTCCCGAGGCGGTCGCCCCGTACAGCCGGCACCTCGGCCTGCTGTGCCTGCCGGGGCGGCTGATGCCGAAGTCGCAGTCGGCTTTCCTGCACGTACGCGACCGGGGTCGCGACGAGAAGGCAACTCGAACGGGTTCTGGTCGCCGACATCGACTCGTCCACGACGGACTTGACGATCGTCGAGGACCGCTGACCGAGGAACCTGCCAGTGGGCGCCACGCTCGGCTGCCGGCAGATCGGCGAGCAACTTGCCGGCCTGGTCCGGGCCGCGCTGCACCACGACGCGCGCTGATGGAGGCGCTGACCGCCGACGGCGGCCCGGATTTCCTGCTCCTGGCCTGCCGGTGGGCCAAGGAGGCGCAGTTCTCCGGCGTGTCGCGACGGATCATGGACCTGCGAGAGTCGTGCGAGGAATGCTTCCTGCCGATCGTTGCGACCGCGTGGACATGGCTGCTCGATCTCGAGATTCCGCAGATGGTGGCGGCGCCCGGCGGCTGGGGCGAAGACTTCCATGCCGTGCTCGCCGAGGTGGCGGACCTGCTCAGCGACCGGTGCCCGCACCTGGTGGTGCTCACCGGAGGCGGGTCGCGCATGCCCTTCGCCGGCCGGTTGTGCCGCGAGGTCTTTCCCACCCAGCGGTGATGAGTCGCTGCACGAGTTGGCGGAGCTGCCCGGCGGTGACGGTGGCGGCATCGTCGCCCGGCGCGAGCCGCTGAGCATCCAGCGGCGTAGTCCAGGAACTGCGACCGGGCTCCAACGCCGTGACGAACGAGTCCGGCCAGCCAGGGATCATCACGTGCTGGTCCTTGCCGCGGCCGTAGGTGTGACACTAGGGTCCGCTCCGCGGAGGTGTGCGCGTCCGGTCGCAGCCAGCGGGTGATGTCTACCGCCAGGACCAGCCGGCCGTCGGCTGCGCGAGGCAGCGGAAGCGCTGCCAACACCCGAGCGGTCTGCGGTTCCCGGTAGCAGCGTTGGTGCTGGTCGCTCACTGCACGGCGCTCGAAGCGCATCGGGCCTATCGCCGGTCTCAACGCCGGGCCGCCGAGCCTGCCTCACTCCTATTGACGCTCGAAGGGCAAGTATCAGTAGCAGTGACTTGACGGCAACCGGGCCGTGCACCGACAGCTGACAGCAGCCGGCATGGACCGATCAGTGAGCACCTCTGCGGCCTACCGCCCAGGCACCGGTACGGGTCCCAGGAGCTGAGGCTCCGAACCCATTGGCAGTGCGCCTGGTGCAGCGGTTCGACCAGCCGCCGTGTCTGTTCGTCGGCGACGGTCGGGAAGCTGGAAGGGGCTTGCGAATGATACTCCACAAAGGAGGCGACGCAGCAGCATAACCCTGACCCCCCCCCCGCCGAACGACTTGCCACGGCAGTCAAGCTACTTGATCTTCCGGCCTTCCGAACGGGGCCGCAAGCTCCGCGAGGAATCGCCGGCGGTTCACCTCGCCCGGAATCCGGCACTTCCGCATGGACGTGCCCAGCGTCATCATGATGAGAAATCAATCTTGAGGCTGTAGCCAGAGGCGTCGGCGGAGGGCTCGGTCGCGGCCCGATCGGTCGCCAGCCCAAGACAAGCCGGCCTGTAAGGAGTTTGACCGGACGTGTCCACCCAGATCTTGCGGGTCGTGGCCACTGCTGTGCTTGGCCTGCTCACCGCTGGCATCCTCGCGTTGGTGAATAGCTGGATCAGCGCTCGAGCCGGCATCGACGAGACGTTGCGTAATCAACGGCTCGAGTTCTACCCGCTGTTGTGGAGCGCCACCGCAGCCGTATCCGTATGGCCACGAACGGTCCTCACCCGCAGCACTCTCAACGAGTTGCATGAGACACTGCGCTCCTGGTACTACACCAAGGGTGGACTATTCCTGTCCGAATCCGCTCAGGCGAGGTACGGAGACGTTCAGGAACTGATCGCCGCCCTGCTGACTCACGACGGGGATCCTGACGATCCGCTCAGTGACGGCAGCTACACCGATCTCATGCGCACGGCGAGCGCCCTGCGCACCGCTCTCACCGAGGACCTCGATACCCGCAGGAGGAAATCGATCTGGGAGCGACGGCGACGGTCCCGAGGGCACGCCTCAGCCGCCCAGGCGGCGCGGGAGCGGATCACGCGCGCAAAGCAGCCCGCATGCTTCCTGCTCCGCAGTTCCAAGTAACCCACGCCCGACCATTTGGTTCCCCGGCTGGACCAAGGTAAGGGGACTCAAGTTGGATGACTGGATCCCCGTGAAGTGGTCCGCTTGTTGAGAGAACCCGATGCACCATGATGGCGCTGGGAGGGATCATAGCGATGGGTACCCGACGGCGGCCCAGCCGGAGCAGATCATCCGCAAGCTGCGGGAGGGCGAGAAGCTGATCGGGCAGGGCGGCGCCCTGCCCGAGGTGTGCAGCAGCTGGAGCAGGCTGAAGGACCTGGAGCGGGAGAACGCCCGGCTGAAGAAGATCGTCGCTGACCAGCTGTTGGACATCGACATGCTCAAGGAGCTGAACCGGGGAAAGTGGTAAGTCCGGAGCGCCGCCGGCGCCGCCGTGAGTCTGGTGCAGCAGCGCTTCGGAGTGTCCCAGCGAGGTGCGTGCCGGGTGGTCGGGCAGCACCGCTACGCGCAACGCAGGCCCACAGCGGGCAGGCGTAATGCTGACGAGGTGCTGCGTGCCAGGCTGCGGCAGATCTCTGCCGAGCATCCGCGGTGGGGGCGGCGCAAAGCCCACGCGATCGCCTGTGGGTTCGCAAACCAGATTTGGCTACGCTGCCTGCGAGTATTCGTTGATCAGTCCGCCCAGTATCGGGCGTCGTTGGAGGCGGGCGGCGTTGAGGTCGACGACCTGCGGCGGTGGGTTCGGTGGTCGCTGTCCGAGTGACCGGTGTGGCCGGTGGCCGTTGTAATGCTCCGTGTACTCGGTCAGGACGCTCGCCAGGTGCCGTTCGCCGCCGATGATAATCCGATCGGTGTACTCACCGCCGTACCGTGCCGACCCAGCGCTCCGCGAAGGCGTTCGCTCTCGGGGCCTGTGGCGGCGTGCGGAGCGCGTCGATACCGGCGGCGGTGAAGACCGTGTCGAAGGCCGTAGTGAACTTCGTGTCGCCATCGCGGAGCAGGAACCGGAGCCCGTCGGCCCGCTGAACAGCCGCCACGGCATTACGTGTCCACGGACGCGATCAACCCATGCAGTGCAATTGCCAGCCCCGGTAGCCTGCCGGTCATGATGGAATCCGGCTTCGCCCGCGCCATCGCGTTCACGCATGACGTTGCGCGCCGGCAGGCGCACCGAATCGTCGATATGCCCTATGGGTTCGCGGTGCTCCACGACAGGTTTTCCGCCTCGTACGACCACAACAAGGTGATTCTGACCGCGCCCGTGGAGCCGGCGGAGGCGCTTGCAGCGGTCGATCGAGTACTCGGCGGCGTCGGCCTGGGGCACCGGATGGTCGTTGCCGACGACGAGACCGGCGTTGCCTGCGCACCCACCTTCGTCGATGCTGGCTACCAGTATGCGACCAACTTGATCATGGGCCGCAGTGCCGCGCCGGACCGTCCTGCCGACCTTGCGATCCGGGTCGAGCAGGTCGACCTCGACGCGCTGCGCGAGTCGACGCGCCACGAGTGGTGCGAACAATTGCCGCACGCCAGCGACGAGGTTGTCGACCAGCTCGTCAACCGACGCGCCACCCGGCTAGACGGCGCTGACGAGGTGGCCTTCTTCCTGCAACCGCAACGCCACCACTCGGCGGCCCGGGTCCGACGGGACTTGCGCACACCTCACTACATCGACGTGAGATGAGACCGACGCTGGTCGGCGTGTTCGCGACGGTTGGCCCATGCCGTGCGGGGGCGAGCTATGCCAGCTCTAGGGTTGCAGCCACGACCATCGGCGGTGGGGTTTCGGGTCGTGTTCCCCCTCGGACACAAGATCGAACACGCAGCAGCAAGGCCGTGGACCATGTCAGCCGGCTCGAGCAGTCGGCGGCGGATGCACTGAACCCGGGCGACTTCGGCAGCGAATTGTGGGGGGTCGACGCTCCGTGCCCCCAGTGCAAGCAGAGGGGCCGGCTGTTCGGTCGTGTCGATGTGGATCCCGTCGCGGACTACGACGTCGAGCCACTGGGCAACGCCAATACAGTCCTACATTACTTTCGGCCGGTCGGTTGAACTAAACCCGCAAGCCTTTGCCTGCCACGTGTGTCGACTGACCCTTCACGGCCCAGAGGAACTTGCTGAAGCCAAACTCCCGGCTGCTCGGCACGAGATCAACCTGGAGGACCTGGGCGAGGATTTCGACCCCGAGCAATTCGCCAAGTGCGCACCGCCGGCATCACCAACATCGCCGCCGCCAACCGCCACCACGCCCGCGACAGCACCCCCCTCGCACTACTCGGCATCACCTAACGACTTTGCCGGGGCCCTGAGCGGCGGCCCACGGGCCCGCACCCCCGTTGGGCTATCGGGGGCCGGCCGCCATTGAGCAGATGATCACGCCGCCCGTCTGGCAAAGATCTTTCTCTGAGCCTCAAGGTAGCGGCGCAGGTCGACAACGCTATCGTTCTCGGAATCGGTCGCGTCTCCTAGAACTTCGTCCGGCGCTATGGAGTTCGCCTCGGCAAGTTTTCGCGTGTAATCGCCAACGAGATTGACCAGCGTTTTCCACTGCTCGACCGAAAGATCAACAGTGATAACGCCGTCGACGGAATAGGCTTGCACCGCATCCAGGTCGGAAATGAGCTGGTTGACGACGCCAACTTCTAGTCGTCCTTCGCGAGCTGCTTCCAGATAAGCGCGCAACGAGGCGTTGAAATTCTTGAGGCAGTCGGGGATCGCACGCTTGCGCTTCCTTGCGGCGACCAGCGCAGCGCCTCCAACGACTGCCACTCCCGCAGCGGTGACCCCGACGATGACCCACGGGTTTCGTAGCCTGCCTCTGAGAGTCGCTGCAGCCCGCTCTGCTTGGTTCTTTACCGGGCCGGCGACCTCATCCAGGTGCTTGAAGACTTGTCCCGTGGCGGCATCTCGAACCACGCTGCCGATGCGGAACAATTCTCTCGTGGCTATTCGAGCCTGGATCTCCGGCGGTATGTAAAGGTAGACCTGCTCGATCACCTGATCGACCACTGCTTGTCCTCCGCCGCAGACTCCTGGTTCCTGGCATCCAGGTCGGCTTGATTGTAGAGGTTCGTGAGGGCTCACGGAACGACGCACGCTCCCAGGGCCCCGGCGAAGTCGTCAGGTGATGCCGAGTAGGGCCAGCGGCGTCCGGGAAACCGGGGGAAGCTCACTTGGGGATGTAGGGGTGGTGCGAACGGCTCGTTCGTTTCGCTGAGGTGGCGGTGCGAGCCCGCCGGGTAAGCGTTTCCTGGACGCGGTCGAACTTGCCTGCTCGATCAGGGGGCAGCGCCGGCTGGACAGCCGGTACTTGACCAGCTCGGCCTCGTTGTCGGGCCACTGGGCGATCAGCCACCGCTCGGGCGGGGTGCCGTCGGTGTCGCGAGCGACGCGGTGCCCAGCCGGGAGCCAATGACCTGTCCGATCGCCGGACGCAGTCCGCACCGGCGGTCCATGTGGGACCGCCCGTGATGTGGATATTGTGCGCCGGTGGCCGACTCCCATGAACCACCGCGACCTCCGTCCTTGCTGGCGGCGCAGTGGTTTGGACGCCTTGTCGTTGCCGCGGCCGCGTTTGCCGCGCTGGTCTGGTCGGTCGCCGCCGGCGCCCATCTGCTCCATTCGCGCGGCGCGCTCTCCGTCGTCGCGAGGCAAGGCGCTGCTCCGTGGTTCCGGGGGCACGTACAAGCCAGACCCGATCACGGCCGCGAGCGACGGCTCGCCGCAGTCCTCGCTGACCGTTCACATCTCGATCAACGAGCAGAAGACCGATCAGCCAGAGATTTCGGCCTTCGCTCTCACCGTCGAGATCTCCGGTAGTCCCGACCAACCGGTCCTTGCGGCGATCCGCCGCGGCGACGGCTCCGATTGGGAACCGGCCGAAGGCGTCGGCGGCTGGGTGTCGTTCACCTCCGGCTCCTACGCGCCGCGGTTCCAGGCACCGACGGTGCGGATGGCGGGCTCCACCATGACGGCCGTGATCAGCGGCTGGATCGGTTCAGAACCGCCGGCTCGACCAGATTCGGATCGAAGCGCCGTCGTCGTGCCCAGCAGTAGGGCAACGAGCGGTCACGCTCACCCTGAGCCGTTTTCGCATCGTCGGCGTACACACGATCGGCGGGGGAGAGGATTGCACCGCCGGCTTCTGGCCGAGCCAGGGGGAAAGCTCGGTTCGGTACGACGGGACGCAACCCGCCGTCGTGTCGCTCGAACCGGCGGCTTCCCCGTCTTCTCTCGACCGACCGTCCCGATCGCTGTTGATGTCTGCGAATCCGACCGTTGCCGACGTCCGCTCAGCGACACCTCAGGCGGATCACCTCGGCGTGCATTTGGCCGCCGGCTTGGATCTTGATGGCGCGGGCGAGCGTTCCTTTCCATGCCGCCGGTCATCGTCATCCCTGCCACGGCCGGTCCGCCAGCGTTGCTGGCTGTCGGCGTAGCCGCATACGTTCGAGAAACCGCCGCTGCGCATCCAACTCGCCGTGGACCAGCATTAAGTCCGTCGGCCGCACCCGGCTGGTGATCTCCACAAGGTCGTCGGCGCTGGCGTGCGCCCCGAGCTGGTAGCTGCCAATCGGCGCGTTGACCGTGACCGGTTCGAGTCGGCCGTGCGGGCCGGGCAGGTCGAAGGTGCCGCCACCGGCCGCGGCCAGGTCTGCCAGCCGCCCACCCGGACTGTCCGGATCCTGGTAGCCGACCAGCATCAGTCGGTGGCGCGGGTCGGGAAGGATCGCGCGCGCCCACGCGACCGACGGGCCGCCGTGCAGCATCCCGGACGTGGCGATCACGACGCCGGGCCGCAACCGGGTGAGCTGGGTGCGTGTTTGTCCGCGCGGCACGGGCCGGACCCGTCCGCCAAACACGGTGATCGGTTCGTCGTCCGGGCCGGTGCGGCCTGTGTAGATCTCGGACACGTCGCGGGCGAGTCCGTCGACGAGGACGTCGACCTCCGGCAGGTGCCTGGCCAGTAGCAGCGCGACCTCCTGCGCCCGGCCGAGCGCGAACGCCGGTACCAGCACCGTGCCACCTGCCGACACCGTCTGGGTCACGTCGGCCAGGAAGTCGCGGACCACCAGTTCGCGGGGGATGAGTTTCGGCGTGCCCGCGTAGGTGGTCTCCAGGACCAGCAGGTCGGCACCGCGGGCGGAGTCGGGTAGCGCGATGCCGCCGACGCTGAGCTGTCCGGGTCCGCTGACGTCGCCGCTGATGACCGCCCGCTGGTCGCCGGCGCGTACGACGACGCCGACGGCGCCCACGATGTGCCCGGCGGGGAACAGCCGCAGGCTCAACTGTCCGATGCGCTGCTCCACATCGATGTCGACGACCCGCAGCTGAGTGAGTGCCCGGCGCACGTCCTCGCCGGTGTACGGCGGCAGTGGTGCCTGGCCGCCTTCGTTGCAGATGTCCTGGGCTCGGCGGCTGAGGACCTTCGCCGAGTCGGCCCACATTGTCGCCAGCAGTGCGGAGGTCGCGTCGGTGACCAGGACGGGTACGTGCGGTTGGCGCGCCAGGACGGCCGGTACCCATCCGGCGTGGTCGTTGTGCGCGTGGGTGATGACGATCGCGTCGAGCGGGCCGGCCAGGGCCTCCTCGATGCGTCGGGGTGCGAGGCTGGTCGCGTCGGCGCCTCCGGGCCGGCTTCCGGCGTCGATGAGCAGCCGGGTGCCGCCGGCGGTAACCAGCACGCAGGAGCCGCCCACCTCAGTGCCGCCGCCGAGGACGTCAATGCTTAGGCTTCGTTCTGGCAGGACGCGTGCGGGGGTGCCGGGGTCTGCCAGGCCGCCGAGCAGTGCGGGAAGCCAGTGGGTTGCCTGTTCGGCGAGGTCGCCGGTCAGGCCGGCGCCGGTGGTGGCGGCACTGAGCCCGGCGAGGAGCCGGCGGGCCTCGGCCAAGGTGGCGGCGCGACGTGGATCGGGCAGCGGCCCGGCCTCGGCGGGGTGGACGTCGCGGCGGTGTTCGCGATCGGTCCGGTCGATCTTCTCCGCGTGGCGCAGCGCGTTGGCGAGGGCGCGGGCCAGATGCCGGGGGTCCTGTCCGTCGGCGCGCAGGGCCGCTAGCCGCTGATCGGCCACCTGCAACCGACGGGTCAGGGCCGAGACGTTGGCGTGCAGGTCCTCGACCTGTGCCCGCAGGTCTGCGCACTCGGCTTCGAAGGTGTCGGCCCGGGCACGGGTCCGGTGGAGTTGGTCGCGTAACTGGTCGCGTCGGGTGCGGTCGCGGTCGGCGGCGCGTTGTTCGGGTGGGGTGTCGGCGCGGCGGCGGGCCTGGCGTCGGCTGCGCCGTGCCTCGTCGAGATGTTGGCGCAGGATGCCGGCGGCGGTTTTGGCGTCGGCCAGGTCGTTCCCGCAGAGCGCGGCGGCCAGGATGGTGTCGGCCGTCGGGGTCAGGGCCAGGCCGGAGTCGGGGTCGGGTTGGGCGAGGACGTTGGCGGTGAGGTCGTGCAGCGCGACCGGTGTGTCGGCGGTGAGGTCGCCGAGGGCGACGCGGGCGGCGGCCCGGAGCGGGCTGCCGGCCGGTTGCACGAGCCAGTCGAGTAGCTGCCCGACCGCACCCGGGTTGGTTTGCAGCGCGGTGGTGTCCACGGCGTAGTCGGGCATCAGTGCCTCAATCTTCCGACACGCGGCGGTGAGGACGGTGAGGACCCGGGGGCCGAGCGGCCCGTCGCGGTGGCGGGTGTGATCGGCGGTGGTCGCCGTCCGGGCGGTCATGCCCGCCTCTGGAGGGGCGTACCGGTTGCATCGCCGGTGGTGTTGCGGCGGTGCGCGGTGGCGAGTGCGCGGGCCAGGACCGGTTCGGCTCGCAGGCCGCCCTCGACGTCGCCGGTCAGGCAGCCCAGTGCCTGCAACGCGATGACCGCGTCGACCAGGTTTGTGAACCCGGCGGAGGCGACCGCATCTCGGTTGAGACCGTCGTCGATGTCCAGCAGTTCGGCGAGCGAATCGAGGTCCTCCGCCTCGCCGGCGGTCAGTCCCGCGACCGCGGTGAACACCTCGGCGAGGGCGCCGCTGTGCAGGTCGGTGGCCTGGGCGAGGTCGACTGCGCCGTGGCCGGCCAGGTACCCGCCGACCTCGTCGAGCAGGCGCTGCGCGGTTTCCACCGGACGGTCGCTGCTCTGCAGCGTCTCCACCCGAGCGATGACCGACGGCCATCCGCCCGTCGCGTCACGCAGCGCGGCGAGGGTCTCGTCGTCGTGGAACGGCAGCCCCGCCTCCTCCATCCACAGGCGCAGTCCAGGCAGGTCGACCCGGCCCAGCTCGATACGGTCCGGCCAGGACACCCACTGGGCCGCGTTCGCCGGTCCCGCGATCACGGCGAGGCACACCTGGCGGTCGCGGCTCGCCGCGGCCTTCATCTCCGTCCGTGCGACGTCGAGCAGCTCCGCCAGTGCATCGGGGGACAGCCGCAACGCGTTGGCGATCAGTAGGGTAGGCCGTCCGGCCACGACGTTTCCGAGGTCGCGGTGGATCCCGTCGGGGGTCACGGTCGGCATCCGCCGCACAGCGTCGATGCGTCCGCGGGCCTTCTCGGCCGCCTCCTCCAGCGCCGTGGCGGCCTTGTCGACGCCGAGCGCGACGCTGCCGGTGACCACCCACACCCGATTGTTCGGGGTGAGGAGCTGGCCGAGTTGACGCTGGGTGAACGGGGAGCGCTGAGTACCGCTGGACAGCCTACTGCGGTAGGACGACGCGTCGGTCGGCGACGGCACGCTCATGTCGTTGGTGCGGGTGTAAAGCACGTCCAGGACGTGTTCCTCGGTGCCCAGCAGCCGCAACACGGTTGGTGTGCGGATTCGGTAGCGGTCGTTGTCCTCGGCGAGCACCGACAGGTCGACGCACTCGGTGACCAGTCCGCGGAAGACGTCGGTGTGCATGTCTGCGAAGCCGGCCGGCCATGCCTGCCGGCAGGATTCCAGCAGTTCTGTCAGGCTGAGGCTGGCGTCGATTCCGTGGTCGTAGGCGGCTTCGGCAAGCACGTAGGCGATCACCATGTACCGGTGGTCCAGGCGGATCGTCAGCTGGTATTTGTCGCGGAACGCGTCACGCAGGTCGGCGTCGGCGAAGACCGTTTCGATGTCGTCGGCCGTGATCAGTGACGGTGGTCCGTCGGGGTCGACGGGTCGGGCGGTCAGGTGTGCCATGAGGGCCCGGCCGAACAGTTGCAGCAGCGCGGGCATGTTGTTGGCCAGCGCCAGGACCCGGGCTGGGCCGGCGGTCGGATCGTCAAACCGGAAACCCATCGCGGCCAACGGTTCGGTGAGCAGGTCGTGTGCATGCTGCGGGCGCAGCGGGCCGATCGAAAGCGGCCGGCCCAGATGCGACAGCGGCTGGTTGGGCAGCGACTCGAACCGGGCGGTGCGGTGCAGGCCGGCGAAGACGAACTTCACCCGCCGTCCACTGTTGAGCATGATTCGACGGCACCAGTCGACCTGGGTGAACCGGTTGCCGACGGCGTCGGCGTCGAGGAACACGTCGGCCTCGTCCAGCAGGATCAGCAGCGCGTGGCGGGGGTCGGCGCGCGTCCACTCAAGCACATGGCTGTAGACCGCGTCCGCGGTGCCGGTACCGGTGGGAATGCTCGGCGGGACGATGCCGCGGCGGGCCAGTAGCGGCCACAGCACCGCCCACAGGCGCCCGGCGTCGCGCTGCGTCTCCTCGCTGCCGACAGTGAAGATGGACTCCAGTACGGCGACTCGGCCCTCGCCCATCTTCTCGAACTCCGCGGCGGCGGCGCGCAGCAGCGCGGACTTGCCCAACTGCCGACCGCCGTATAGAACACTGGGCCCGGTGAGGTCGAGCACGGCCTGCATCTCCGTGGCGCGGCCGTAGAACATCTCTGGCGCGGTGTCGCCCGGAGTGTCACGGAACGGGCTGACCGCGGTCAACGGCAGGCTGATCGCGCCGAAGGTGGCCCGCCGTGGTTCGCTCTGGCAGGCCAGGTAGCCCAGGGCCGCAGCGTCAAGGAACAGCACCGGCGGGGTGGGTCGTCCGCGCGCGGCGTCGGCGATGGCGCGCCGCTGGGGGCCGGTCAGCGGCCGGCCGGTCCACACTGCCAGCACCGTGGTGTCGCCACCGTGCTGGGCGGTGGCCCATTCCAGCACGGTCGCGGGGCTGGGGGCGTTGGTGACGACGAGCACCTGCAGTGTGCCGCCGTCGGGACTCATCGCCGAGCCGAGCAGGGGAACGAGTGCCTCACCCAGCCCGCTGACGCCTGTGAGGGTGACCCAACGGCGGCCGGCGGCCCCACGCACCTCGGGGGCGACGGTGGCGTCGGAGAATTCGAGGCCGGCCTCGGCGAGGACCTGGCGCAGGGCGCCGCGGATCTCGACCGGCTTGTCGCGCCGCCGGGGGGCGAGCGCGGCGAAGCTGTTGAGCGCGCGAACCCCGGCGGCCCGGCGTTCCTGGCTGAGTGTGGTCAGGTCGGTGTGGGCGTACCCGGCCAGCTTCCGCACCGCCGGACTCGCCGCCGCGTGACCCGCCAGCGCGTCGCGCAGTTGATCGCCGAGGTCCGCGACGGCCGCGTACAGGTCGGGCACGGCGGGGAAGAACTGCCCCAGGTGGTCGGTCCGGTTGGCCGTCCTTGGCAGGGTTCCCTGCTCCAGGTACTCCTCGGCGCTGGCGATCTGCCCGACGCGGGCGAAGCCGATCAGCTCGTCGGCGATCTCCGCGACGGCGGGATCGTCCGCGGCCCGCCGGGTGATTCGGGCAACCGTATGGTCGACCTTCTTCTGCAGCTGCATCTTGAGGTCCCCGCCGATCGCGGTTGCCTCGTCACGGATGCGGCCGAAGTCCGTGCGGCCGGGGCGGTGGAGGTCCTGCGCGCGGCTGGACAGCGCACTGTAGGGGCCGTCGTCCAGCCCGCCGGTCATGCGTTGCGCGTCGATGGCGCGGATCAGCGCGTTGACCTCGCCGGCGACGGCGATAGCGGTCTCTCCCACGCCGGTGTTGCGCAGCCTTTCCAGCGCGATGGCGGTGCGCGGGTCGGTGGCCCGTACGCCGGTGATCAGCACGGCGGTGAGGTCGTGGTCGCCGCGCCCATCGCGGTAGGCGTAGACCGTCTGCGGGTCAGCCGGCGGTGCACCTGCCACTCGCAGCAACGCGGTCAGGCAGTCGGGGGTCAGCCCCTGGTCGGGCAGGAGGGTTCCCGGCCGCAGCGCGAGGTCGGTGGCGAGCAGTTCGTGATGCGCCACATACATGGGCGGCGCCTCCTCACCAGCGGCCGCCCGACCGTTGCTGATCGCGAACGTGTCGGCCAGCAGGCTTCTGGCAGCGGTGCGGGCCGCAAACAGTTCGTCGCGTCGGGCGTCGGGCACGTCGCCGTAGAGGACTGCGAGGTCGGTCAGTGCCTGCTCACGCACGCGGGCGAGTCGGCCGCGCATCTTGCGCAGCATCGGGGTCTGCCAGGCGTCGTTGCGCGCATCCATGGCGGCCTGCTCGGCCCGCTCGGCCGCCTCGGTCCAGCGGCTGGCCAGGTCGATGACGTCGTTGTAGCGGGTGGTGAGGTTGTCCCGCGCACCGGCGACGATCTTTTTCTCCCGCTGATGTCCTTTGCGTACGTCGGCGCGCGTTTCCTCGATGTGCCGCTCGGCGTTGCCGCGCAACTTGACGATGCGGTCGCGGACCGCGCCCAACTGGGCGGCGTCGTTTGCGGCCACCATGGTGAGCAGTTCACCGAGCGGACCGGTGGGGTTCATCCAAGACTGGTAGACGGCGTTGGCCGGCACGTACTTCAACGGCCGGTTGGCGGCGCCGCCGAGCAGATCGGCGGCCTGGCTCGCGACGGCCTCGGCCTGTGCCTCGTGGGCGGCCAGGGAGCCGACGGCGTCGGCGGTCTCGGGCAGCACGACGACCCCGGCGCGGCTGGCCTCGATCAGGGCGGCGCCCACCTCGGTGAGTGCATCGCTGCCGGTGACGACGGGGGCGAGGTCGGACAGCACGGTGGCGGGACCGGCGGACGGGGACAGCAGGCACAGGCGGGCGGCGGCGGCCCACGCGAGCAGCTGACCGCTCCGGTCATCGGCCAGGCTGTCGCGGGTGAGGGTGGTCGCGACGGCGCTGAAGGCGCTGGCCAGGGCGCCGGTGGGGTAGCGCAGGGCCGTCGCGTAGGCCACCCCGCGGCGGGCGGCGACGCTGGCCTCCGCGGCCCCGGCGGCCTCCAGCAGGTCGGCGGCGAGCCCGAACCGGCCGGCGGCCAGCAGCGCCGCCTGCGCTTCCCGGGCCTCGAGCACGGCGCCGCGTTCGTCCGCGCTACGTTTGTCCGCACCAGGCTCGTGAGTGTGCTCGTGCGTGGCGGCGGTGTTCTGCCGGTCGGTCGGCACGGTGGTGGCATGGGGCCCGACCTGGCGGCCGGGGTCGGTGACGGCGGCCGTACGGCGGTCGGTCACGGAGCCGCTCGGTGCGGCCTGGCCGGCTGGCGCCCCGGTGGCTGTGGCGGCGGGTCGCTGCGCAGGGCCAGCCTCGGGGACGCGCTCGGCGGGCGGCTGCTCCGGCCGCCGGCGCGCGAGTGCGGAGAGGCTGTCGCGGGCACCGGCGAGCAGCGACGCGAGGGCGGCCTCCTCGTCCGCGCCGGTCGCCATTGGCGGAGCGGCGGGCTCGCTGGCTGGTCCGGTCTCCGCACCGAGGTCCCGGGCGGCGGTCCGGGTCGGGATCAAGTGCCCGTCGTGCACGTCCGCCGGCCTGGTGTCCGGCGATTCGGTGGCGGTCACACTGGTGACCTGTGCCGTTGTGGCGGTGACCTCCTTGGCCGTGCCGGCCTTCGGCAAAGGCTGCGGCGCCGCACCGGCCACGTCGGGTGTGTCGGGTCTGTCCGACCCATCCAAGTCGGTGGTGTCACAGAGCGGAAGCTCCATCTGTGGTGATTCGGGCAGCGTCACGCTGCCCAGCAGGATGGGTACCAACAACGGCGCCACCGACGGCAGCCGGTCGCGCACCAACTGATCGGCGGCGACGAGAACTGCCTCGTCAACCGGGTACCCGACCCGGCGGTCACGCGCCCCCGTGATGAGCGTGTGCAACGCGCGCAACGCCTCGACATCGACGTCGTCACCGGCTCCAGCGCCGGCCGGGGGTGGATCGAGTGCACGGCGGGCCAGCTCTCGGGCCGCCTCGGCGGCCGCCTCGACGGCGGGCGGCGCCTGCAGCTCGGTGAGATCCATCAGTTCGGGCCTCGGCAGGGCGTGGTCGCGTAGGTCCTCCGCGGCAGCGGCCAGCTCGTCACGGACCGCGTCGACGTCCTGATCGAGCAGATCGCCACAGCGATCGGCCGCGAGCCGCACCAGCGGCCCGAACCCGGCGAGCGCCGCCAAGTGTTCGTCGTCGGGCAGCGTACCGAGCCGCAGCGCGTCGACGACGGCCTCGGCGTGCTCGACCATGTCGTCCCAGACCTCGGTGATGCGGGCGACCACGTCGGCGATCTCGCCAACGTCGGCGTCGTGCCCGGGGCTGAGCTGCAGAGCCAGCGCGCGCAGCCCGTCGTCGGCGTCGGTGCCGGAGTCGCTGGTCGGATCGCCTCCGGTGTCCGGCTCCAGGCCGAAGCCGTGGGCGACCTGGTGCCACTCCTGGGAGTCGTCCATGGCGACCTCCTCCTCGGGTCCCTCCGGGTCGCTCGCCCAATCCTGAGCCGCTCGCAGCAGGTCCGTCAGGTCGCGCGCGGGGACCGGCGGCAGCTGCGGGAAACGCCCGGCCAGCTGTTCGTGAGCCTGGGCGCAGTCCGGATCGTCGACGGCGAGCAGCACCAGCGCGACGGCGGAGGCGGCCGCGTTGTGCGCGATCGCGGAGGCCAGTGCGGCGGTGCGCAGCGGCGCTGCCATGCCCGTCACGGTGGCCAGGGTGCCGACGAGGTGCGGATGGGCGTCGAGGGCCTGCGCCGCCCGGTGCGGGTCATTGCCGATCAGGTCGGTCCACTGCGTCGCATTCAGCGGCAGATCCAGGAGCTTGAGCGCCGGCTGGGTCAACATGCTCAGCAGCTGCGAGTCGGCCGGGCTCCGGTCGTTGCGGATGCGTGCCAGCACCATGCCTGCCATGCCGCGGTTGATGCTGGAGGCCTGCTGCAGGCCGATCTCGCGCAGCATGAGCTGGCGGAACCCCGATGGGATGCGCTGCATGAGGTGGTACACGTTGTCGGCGGTGACCAGCTCGGCGGCCGCGGCGACGAGAGCGTCGAGGTCGACCAGGTTGCGGATCGCCGTACCGTCGGGCCAGCCGTCCGGGCACTGGATCGCGGGCGGGTGGATATGGTGGCGAGCGGAGCGGGGTGGGCGGGCGGGTATGTAGCGGCGACGGGTCATCGACAAACCTCTACGGACGGCAAGGCTGGATGGGGAGGGGACGGGCGGTGGGGGCCTTGGGCTGGCAGTAGCGACAGCCGGGGCGGCGACGGGTTTTATGAGGCTATCGAATCGGTGACCTCGGCGCATCGGCCGGCTGCGGGACCTGCTCGCCTCCATCTACCCCGGTCTGGAACGCGTCATCGATGCCACCAACGAGCCCGATCTGACACTGCTGACCCACTGCGTCACGCCGGCCGAGATCCGCAAAGCCGGCCGCCGGCGCATCGATCACCTGCGCAGCGTGGGCAGGCTGCACGACAACAGCATCCACACCTTCGGGGCTTGCCCCCTGATCTTGGACACGGGGGTTATGCGGCCGGGGCCAGCGTAGCCGGTGCCGGCTGGGTGGTCCTTTCGTAGGTGGTCGGTGATTGCTGTCCGAGCCGGGAGTGGCGTCGGACGGTGTTGTAGCGGTGCAGCCAGCGGAATGCGGCGAGTCGGGCTTGGCGTTCGTCGGTGAAGGCGCGGCGGCCTTGGAGGGTCTCGCGTTTGAAGGTGGCGTTGAACGATTCCGCGGCCGCGTTGTCGGCGGAGCTTCCGACCGCGCTCATCGACTGCCGGACTCCCGCCGTGGTGCAGGCCTCGGCGAAGGCCCGGGAGGTGTATTGGCAGCCGCGGTCGGAGTGGAAGATCAGCCCCGAGGCGGGTCGGCGGCGGCGGATGGCGTCGGTGAGGGCGGCGTTGACCAGGTCGGTGCGCAGATGATCGGCCACGGCCCAGCCGACGACCCGCCGGGAGGCCAGGTCGATGACCGTTGCCAGATACAGCCAACCCTCCCACGTGTTGATGTAGGTGATGTCCCCGCACCAGCGGGTGTCCGTGGCTGCCGCGTCCGTGCCGAAGTCACGGCCGACCAGGTCAGGACGCGCTGCGGCGGACGGGTCCGGCACGGTGGTGGTGCGCCACTGGCGCGGGCACCTCCCGGCGATCCCGGTAGTGCGCATCAACCGGGCGACGCGTTTACGGCCGTGCCGCAGCCCGGCCGCGGCGAGTTCGACGTGTACCCGCGGCGCCCCGAGGTGCCCTTCGACATCGCGTGCACCGCGGTGATCTTCTCGGTCAGCGCCTGGTCGACGCGATCCCGCTCGGACCGCTCACCGCGCAAGTGCTGGTAGTAGGCGGACCGGGAGACCTGCATCAGCTCACACGCACGCTTCACGCTGCGCCGGCAGGCCTGCTCCGCCTCGATGAACGGATACACGTTCACCGGGTCTCCCTCACGAAGAAAGCCCGCTTCAAAATCTCCACGTCCTCGCGCAGCCTGCGGTTCTCCCTGCGCAGCTGCGCCAGCTCCGCCCGCTCGTCGCTGGTCAGCCCGTCGCTGCGTGTTCCAATGTCGAGTTCGGCCTGCTTCACCCAATCCCGCACCGCGGTCTCAGTCAGGTCGAAGTCCTTCGCGACCTGCCCGATCGTGCGGTCCCCACGCTGGCACAACTCCACGATCTCGGCCTTGAACTGCGCCGTGAACGACCGGCGCGGCCGAGGCCGCTTCTTACCCATGCTCTCCATGATGCTGGACATCCTCCCGGGACCTCCCGGCCCCTGATCTCGGATGTCCGTCAAAGCGGGTCAGGCCCAGAGGAGTCAAAGCGGCATTAGCGTGGACACGAAGGCCTCCTGGTTGGCGGAGCGGTTTCTGGACAGCTCCACTCCACAACCGGAGGCCTTCGTCATCACGTCTATCTACGTCGTGTCATCACACGTCCTCAACCAACGTCCCTGGGCAGTACAGCTAGACGAGTAATTCCTAAGTCGGTCCGGGGCTGCGAACGCAGCGAAGGGTGTTGATGATCCGTTTGTGACGACAGACATCAACACCCTTCTCACCGCACTGTACGTGAAGATCGACGACTGGCTGGGGCGGCCCCGCAGGTCCGGTCGGCCACCGAAGCTGTCAGATGCCGAGCTGCTGACCCTCGCGGTGGCCCAGGTGCTGCTCGGGATCCGCTCCGAGGCCCGCTGGCTGCGGTTCGTCCCCGCGCATCTGCCCGGAGCGTTTCCCTATCTGCCGGGCCAGTCCGGCTACAACAAGCGCCTACGCGCCGCCGTGCCGCTACTGAAGAGGGCGATCCGGGCGGTGGCCGCGGACACCGACCTGTGGACCGACTCGACCTGGGTGGTCGACTCCACCCCGGTCGAGTGCGGCCGGTCCCGGCCCACCGCGCGCCGCTCACGGTTAGCGGGCTGGGCCAGCTACGGCTACTGCCCATCGCACTCGCGCTGGTTCTGGGGCCTGCGGCTACACCTGATCTGCACCCCGGCCGGCCTACCCGTCACCTGGGCTCTGGCCAACCCCAAGATCGACGAACGGCAAGTGTTGACCGCGGTCCTCGAACACGACCCGGACCTTTTGGCCGAACGCCCAGGCCTGCTGATCATCGCGGACAAGGGCTATGTGTCCGCCGAGCTGGACCGCTGGCTGGCCGAACGCGGAGTGCGGCTGCTACGACCCTCCTACCGCAACCGCACCCCACGCCCCGACGAACACCTCCTCAAACCGATCCGGCAACTCATCGAATCGGTCAACGACACGCTCAAGGGCCAACTCGACCTCGAGCTACACGGCGGCCGCAGCATCGAAGGCGTCGCCGCCCGCGTCGCACAACGACTCCTGGCCATGACCGCCGCCATCTGGCACAACCGCACCACCGGACAACCCCTGACCAGGTCCCTGATCGCCTACGACCACTGACCAGGATTAGGACTTACTCGTCTAGCGCTTGTCCGCCCGGCGCCCCTTGAACGCAGACGCGTTCCGGCTCTGGTCGTCGTCTGGCGCTTGGTCGCGCTCCGACCTTCCGATTTGTATGTGGACACTGGCCGAGCAACGGACGGTGACCCAGCGTAGCGGAGAGGCGAGAACTCGGCCCGTCCTTGCGACAACCGCCCGGACGGCGCGGCCCGCCGGCGGGAACAAGGGGAACAGGATGTGCCCGATCATGACAGCGAACGCGGCGTTGAAGACGACCGTGATGGTCTCACGCCAGGACGTAAGAGTGGGAGCCATTGTGGCCAGATGCGCTACAAAGGCAACGCTCGCGCTGCTACATACCGCCGGACTAAGAGGCGTTCTTGTCACGGAAGTCCCGTTCGGGTCCGTACCCATGCGACATCGCCCTCCTCAAACGCCTTGATCCGCTGTGCCTCTGCCAGGTTCGTTGGACTTGATTTCCGGGAACCTATGTACGAATGTGGCAGCTCTGGGCCGTCCGCACAGGGGGCACCACGGACGCAGAGCAGGGGCAATGACAGTGCACGACCTATGCCAGACCCATCGGGCTGTCATGCTGTGATCGTGGAGTTCGATGTCATCGAGACGCTGATCGAGTTGCGTCGCAGCTACGGCCTGACGCCCGGACACATCCGTGAGGTGGGGCAACCCCTCATGGACGCTCTGGGTACTAGCGATGCAGACCTTGCGCACAAGATCGTCGCTGACGCCATCGAGCATATGGGGCGGACACGGCACGCGCTCGTCCTCAGGGCGTCCTATGGACTGGACTCGGACGACGCGGTGACATCGCTGGCAACCCGGCAGAGTCAAGTGGCGAGGTCGCTCGGCATCTCAGTCGACACCGTTAAGCGCGACGAGCGCCGGGCCATCAACGAGCTCCAGCAGCTACTCTTCCCCGCCGGTGCGAGGATGCTCCCCGCTGCACGCTCTGACGACCGAGCACGCCAATATATGAACGCGCTCGAGTATATCGATCTTGACGCCCATTCCGGCCAAGCCCAGTTTTCAATCGCCGCCAGCAACCACTACCACAACCAAGGCGCCCATATTCCAAACACGCCTGCCGATGACGAGTGGCGTGACGACCACTTCCTGACGGTCACGTCCGAGGTGCGGAAACATGTGACCACGCTGCTTGCCTGCCTCGCTGGCTGGCCACTCGAGTCGCTGATGTTGGTACGGCCGGACGTGCGGTCCGTATTCGGTCAACGCCACGTCACTCAGCGGATCGATTCGGCTCAGGATATCGCGCAGCCCGGCTGGCACTCGATCTCCGCGCTGCTACACCTGCGGCGCTGGCAGATGTTCCGCGATGTCGATGAGGGCTTCGTCGATCTCTATGTAACCCCGTCCGCGGCTCAGCCGTGGGATGCGTACACGCCGGAGGTGTACGACGACGCGATTGCCAGCCGGCTAGTCGGAATGCGTGATCAGATCCTGAGACCGGTCACTAGGATCGTCCAAGAGGTCCTCAAGGAACCGACGGCCAGGCTGGCGTACAGCGGCAGCGTCCAGTGGGAAGAGGAAGGCACTCCCGTGACATGCGGCGACAGCTACCGCTTCCGACTGGTGATCATCGACAACACCTGATCAGCAACCCGTGAGGCAACATCCGCACAAGTCGCGAGTGGCGCGGTGAAGATCGGCATCGAATGAACCAACCAGCAGGCCACGGCACAGGTGTCCTGCTCCGCTGACAGCGTGATCACCGTCAAGCATCCCAATGCGACGCGGGTATCAGGCGCATCGTGAAGGACAGATTCGCCCGGGCGCCGGGCAGCATGGCCTGCGCGGGCTCTACCGCCGCGCCGTCTTAACGGCCTCGCCGTCAAGGTCATCCTCGACACTTCGGCGATCGTCGCGTTCAGCCGCGCAGTGGTGGACGTGGGCGAGCTAATCGCCGAGGTCGCCGACGAAGAGAACCTCTGTTTGGCCTACCGGTCATGTGCCTCGTCGGGGCGTCCTGGGCTGTTGCCGACCGGCGGGGAGAGGAATGCTTGATCCGTCCTGCCTTTGCCGGTAATTGGACATTGGATCATGGCGAGGCAAATCTCTTACTAACTCGTCGATGGGACCGGGACGAAGGCACCTGGCCTGGGGTACGAGCCAGTGCGCCGGGTTGCATTGGGCGGTGTCGAGGCCGGAGCCGGCGACCGGGTCGCCGGCTCCGGCCTCCGTGCTCCCTACCGGATCCATGATCCGAACTATTCGGCGGGGCGTGGGCGTGGGCGTGGGCAAAGCAACAGTGCCACAGGGCGGGTGGCCGGCTTCGAGCGCCATCTGCGCGCGCTGTTGCGGGAAGCCGCTGGACGACGGCCGATTCACCGAGCCGGATCCCGGCCACCGAGATAATGATTTGGCAACCCCGTGGATCAAATCTCCACGCGCAGGTGACCCGGCCGGCCTGCATACACCATCTCGTACCTGAACAGGCGGCTCAGCCGCGGCGACTCCCACGGTTGGGTGTACATCGTGCGGTAGTTGAATTCCAGTCGGCGTGGTGACCGGCCAGCGACGGTGCGGGCGACGGCCACCCGGTCGGGATGCTTATAGATCGCGCCGTTGGTGGAGAACAGGAAACGGTCGCACTCGGTTAACTCGAACAATTCGGCGCTGACGTTGTAGCGCGAGCCGTGGTGCGGCATCTTCAGCGCGTTCACCTTGACGGCTGGCACGCCACGCTTCTTGGCGAGCTGGCGCAGCCCGGCGGTCAGCACGCTGTCGTTCGCATCGCCGGTGAGAAGCAGGCTCCGGCCCTCGTACTCGGCCAGGAAGGCGATGCTCGCGCCGTTCGCCTCCGACTTGTCGTCCTCGAAAGGGGTCGATGCGAGTGCCGCCGGGTCCAGCGCCGCGTCGCCCAACCGGTCCGTCGGCGCGGTCCGCGCCTCCTCGGCCGCCTTGCCGGGCACCAGACCGGCCTTCTCGACCTCCTTCTTCCAGACCGGCCGCAGGTCGGCGAGCGCCGCCCGGGTGGGGGAGAGCAGCGTGAGGGTCAGCCCGCCGGGCAACGTGATTTCCGGCAGCGGCCCGCCGTCCGGGACCATGACGGCCTTGCCGCCGAACGCGGCGTTCCACGGCAATCGGCGGCGCGCGATCAGCTCGCCGAGCCGCTCGCCCTGCTTCGCGCCCAACTTGTCGGTGGGCAGGTGTTCCCAGCCGTTGAACCAGACGTCGCCGATCTGCGGTGGCAGTTCGCGGCGCTCCAGCAGGCTCAGGATGCCGGTGATGTGGTCGGCGTCGATGTGGGTGATCACGAGCAAATCGAGCGCCTCGGCGTCGCCCAGCACGGCCGAGATAGCCTCGCGGGTCGTAGTGCTACGCGGGCCGCCGTCGATGAGCACGCGATGCGGGTCGTCCGGTGTGCCGTACTCCAGCACGAGCGCGTCGCCGTGCAGAGCGGGGAGCAGATGGAGCGTCAACATCTCTCATGCCTCCGCGGAGATCAGCCAGTCCGCGTCGCCGAACGCGGCCAGCGCCAGCACGGTGAGGTTGCCCTCGGCGAGGAGCCGGCGGCGTAGCTGCAGCATGACCTCGCCGAGTCCATGCGGCTCCCGTCGGCACGCGCCGTAGAGCTCCTCGATCAGGGAGGCGGCGACCGGGGCCGCGTGCCGGCCGAGGACCTCGGTCAGCGTGGCGATGACGACCTCCGCCCCGGCGCCGCGCAGGATGCCGGGAAACTCCTCGTAGCTGATCTCCCCGGCGCATGCGGTGGCGCAGCCCAGCAGAGCGACGATCACTGGTCGGTCGTCGGGCGGCAGGAAGCCGCGGTCGATCTGAGGCGGCCAGATCCGGGCGTCGGCGCCGATCTCCAGGCCGTATCCGTCGTAGACCGCCGAGTGCACGGTGTGCGGCAGCACCATCAGGACGGCCGGCCGGCTCTCCTTGACGGCCTTCGCCCAGTCGTCCCAGATCTCGACCCGGCGGGTGGCGGAGAACCGTCCCAGTGCGGTCGCGAGCATCTTGACCGAGCCGGCCGCGAATCCGTCAACCCGGTCGCTCGTGGCGAAGACGATCGGGCCGAGCGTGATCCGGTTCCGATCCCGCGATGGGCAGCCGCGCAGCTGAAATCCGTCCGCCGTGCGGGCGCCGGGTCGGAACGCCTGGCGCTCGATCACCTTGGACAGGCCCCAGAAGCCGAACGGGCAGACGACGTCAGCGGTGTGCGGCCCGGGACAGATCCCGCCCGGCTGCTCGGCGCCGAGCGTGGCGATCGCCTCGGGGCACAGCGACGCGGACTCCTTCGGCTGCGGGAAGTCGTAGACCAGTTCCAGCGGCAGAAAGGCATCGGCCTCGGCGGACACCACCTGCACGTACTCGGTGGTGTGCAGAGCCTCGGTGAAGCCGGCGGCGTCCCGTTCGATCGCCATCCGGAGCAGAGATCCGCGGTACGCGAGGAAGATCAGCAGCTCGACGGCCGCGGGAGCGGTCAGTCCCGCGGTCTGCTCATCACCGGCGACGACCTCGGACAGCCGCGCTTGAATCCGCTTCATGGCGTCGTTGACGGCGTTGTCGGTGAACCGGATCGTGGCCGCCGCGGGGCCGGCCACGGCGGTCATCTGGGTGTTGCCGTCGGCGCCCGGCCCGACGAACAGCGTCGCGTCGAACGAGCGCCGTTCCGCGACCTCCGCCGTGGGGGGTGCAACCGTGATCTCGGGCTTGGCGGCCGGTGCCGTCTCTGGCCGGGCGACGCCGACCGAGGCGGGCAGCCGGGCGGTCTGCAGGAGCCGGTTGCCGCACAACACGATCAGCCGCGCGTCGACCGCGGTGGTGTCCGGCCGCGTGGTCAGCTCGAACGAAATGGTGGCGCTGTCGCCGATCAGGGGTAGCTGGAGGTCGGCGACCAGGGGCGCGGGCAGCAGGTCCGGCTCGGTCAGGAGGACTACGAGCGGGCGGGAGCCAGTCGCGTGTGGATCTTCCGGGAACGCGGTCCGGGCATGGAACCAGTCGGTGGCGTCCACGCCGATCCGGACGTCGATCCGGTGCCGGGTGCCAGCCAGCCACTCGGCGAGCGGCGGCTCGGGCCGGTCGGCCTCGACGATCCGGGCCTGCAGCGCCCGGGTGCCCGCAGCGGCGCGGATCAGCGGCGCCGCGACCCGCTCGAGGTGGAGGAGCTCGGTGGCCTCGCCGCCCTCGCTCTCGAACGCCCCCCGGGTGGCCACGTCCTCGAACTGGTTGGCCAGCGCGATCGGATTGACCTCGCTGGCCAGCGACGGCCCGGAGTCGCGTAGCAGTTGAGCGGTGAGCAGAGCCCGGCGGGCGATCGAGTGGCGCCCGACCGCGTCGTGACCGGCAAGGATGATTCCACCGAACGCCTCCTCGAACGGTACGTTGTGCGACAGCTCGCGGATGAGCTCGACGAGGGTTTCGGCCGTCGCGCGCGACGGCCCGACGCCGATCGACCACGCGCCGGTGCGGTCGGCCAGTGCGGCGAGCGCGTCCCGGGTCCACGGCTCGTCGGCGCGCTGAACGACGACCGTCCCGCACCGGATCTCGCGGATCTTCGCGATTGCCGCGGTCGTGTCCGAGGCGGGCCCGGGCAGCACGAGGATGTCGCAGGCGATCCGTTCACGTCCGATGACGACTGGCTCGATAAGCTCGCGGCGCCACGCCGACTCGCCGATCTCCTGTCGCAGACCGGCGAGGAGCGCACGGCCGGGTCCATCATCGAGCAGTCCGATGCGGATGGGCAGGCGCCACGACTCAGCCGTCCGGGCCGTGTCGAGCGGGATGTAGACGTCAGCGACGACGGCCAGGGTCTCCAACGTCCAGACCGTCTCCGGATCCGCCGGATCGAGGGGGACCGAGAGCACCGGCTTCGGCCACATCGTTCCTTCACGCCACGCCGTCTCCCACGCCGGCGCGCTCGGGATCCGGTCCGGGTCCGGACTGCGCCACGGGTAATGGGCCGGGCCATCGGCCGTGACGCGAGTGCGGAAGGACTGCAGTGTCGGTTCGCCGGCCGCCATGGCGACGCCGGCAGCCGCGAGCGCTTTCGCGAATTCGTAGTCGTCGAGCGACGCCCCCCAGTCGCCGTATCTGGCGCGACTCATGGTCACAGCACATCATGGGCGGCCGTGGGGGGTGCCGTCGTGTCGGTGATCCGTCATCCTTGCTGCTCACTCAAGGTCACACGTACGGTACTCATCGATGCGAGAGGAGTATCGGATGAAAGCTCATCGCCTGACTGGACCCGAGCAGGGGGAGCTGGCCGATCTGCTCGTCGAGGCGTTCACGCGGGCCCGGTTCGAGCAGATGTTGTCGCGCCGCCTCAACCGCAACATCGAGCGTCTGGTCAGCCCGGCGGACGATCTCGACACGGTCCTGTACAAGGTCATCGACGACGCCACCCGTCAAGGATGGTGGGTCGACCTGGTGACCGCCGCGCGAGCGGCACGCCCCACGGACGCCGGTCTCCAGGCGTTCGGCAGCCGGTTCGGCCTCGGTCCGGTGATCGTGACCCCGGACGGCGCGGTGACCGACGAACGACGGCTGCTGGCGTACGTCCGGAAGGGCCGCACCGGCTACGACATGGTCGAGTGGCGGGCGCGGCTGGGCGAAATCGAGGGCCGGGTCTGCCGCATCGAGTTTCCGCACGGACGGGGCCGGGTGCGGGCCACCGGCTTCCTCGTCGGCCCGTCCGTGGTGCTCACCAACCATCACGTGGTCGAGCCGATCATCGACGAGAAGGCGCCGCCGTCCGCGGTGACTATCCTGTTCGACCCCGCCTACCGCGAGGACGGCACGTCGCTGCCGACCGGCACCCGGTACCGGTTGGCGGCGGACTGGTGCATCGGGTTCAGCCCGAGCAGCCTGATGGACCGCAAGCTCAAGCCGGACCGCGAACCGCACGACGGCGAGCTCGACTTCGCCCTGCTGCGGGCGGATGGACGGCCCGGCGACGAGCCGGTCGGCGGGTCGACCGCAGACCGTCCGGCGCCCCCGCGCGGCTGGTTTCCGATGCCGGCCGAGGACCACGACTTCACCTCCTCGCCGGAGCTGCACATCGTGCAGCACCCTGGCGGGCGGCAGATGGTGGTGATGGTCGACAATGAGGCGGTCATCGAGGTCAATCCTCCGGGTACGCGCGTGCGCTACCGCACCAACACCGAACCGGGATCCTCCGGCTCGCCGTGCTTCGGGCCGGACTGGCAATGGGTCGCCGTGCACCAGAGCGGTGACCCGGCCTTCCCCGCCACCGGCGTCGCCGGGTACAACCAGGGCATACCCGTGTCGGCGCTGCGCCGGGCCACCGAACGGTGGCGCGCCGAGATCGAGGCCTGAGGCCGGCCATGCCCCGCGCGTCCCTGCAACCGCACGAGGTCCTTGAGATCCGCGAGGCGTTGTTCAACTACTACACCTTCAACCAGCTCAGGGATGTCGTCCGGCGACTCGATGTCGACCTCAGGCGGCTGGAGAAGGAGAATGCCACGCTCCCGGATTTCGCCCGCGACGTTGTCGAGACGGCCGACCGCCAGGGCTGGCTGATGCCGCTGCTCGCCGCTACCGCGCACATCGATCCGCTGATCGGGGCGCACCTCGAGCGGCTGGCCAAGGCGCAGGCGGACGCCGGCCCGTCGCCGGGCGAGCGCGGGAACCACCTGGTCGTCGCGGTCGCGCACGCGCCGCAGGACGCCGCGCTGGCCGACGAACTGGAGCGCTACCTGGAACGGTCTGCACTGCCGGTGCAGCCGTTGCGCGGCGGCGGCGCGGACGTTCTCGTGTTCCTGGCCACCGAACACGCGATCGGCGAGGCGTCTCCGTGCCGTGCCAAGGTCGAGGACGCAGTCACCCGAGGGCTGGACGTCATCGCAGTGGTCGCCGATTCCGCCGCGCCCCGATCCGGGTGGGCCGCCGGGCTGGACCCGGTCGACGGTCGCGACGGATGGGTGGGCCTCGGGCGCCGGCTGCGCGAGGCCGCCTCGCCCCGTCGGCAACTCCGCAAGCTGGTCTCCCGCCGGGACGCCGTCGAGCGCGGCCGGGCCGGCGCCGACACGGCCGAGGCCGACCGGATCAACGCCGAACTGCGGGAACTGCACGAGCTCATCGCGCAGGTGAGTCTGCGGCTCGACGGCCACCGCCCCGAACCCGCGCCGGCCCAGCCTCTCGACGTGCCGGGACCCGCCGACGACGACCTCGCCTATGCGGGTGAGCCGCTCGCCGCCGACCACTCGACGTTCCACGATCGGCAGCCGTACCTCGACGAACTGGAACGCCTTCTCTCCGAACCCGACCAGCGGATGATCTTTTTGCAGGGCCGCAGCGGCGTCGGCAAGACCGGCGTGGTGGCCCGGCTGCTCGCCGAACGCCGAGCCGGCCTCCGGGCGCCCTTCCTACGCGGCTTCGTCTATTTGCCGGCCTTCGGCTTCCGGCCGGTCAACGCCGCGGCCGTGGTCAGCGCGATCGCCCGGATGGTCCGTGGCCGGGAGCAGGCGCGGCTGGTGGTCAACGCGCAGCGGCTCAAACAGCCCTGGCTCGATGTTCTCGACCATGCTCTCGACGGTCTGGCGGATTGCCCGGTGCTGCTCGTCATCGACGACGCCGATGAGCTGTTCGGCGAGGACGGCCGGTTCCAGGACGAGGAGCTGCGGGACGTGGTCGACCGGCTGCGGCAGCGTCGCGACCACGGGGTGCGGATCCTGCTGGTGGGCCAGCCGATCGGGCCGGTGCCCGAGTCGTTCGAGCTGAGTCTGGACGAGGGCCTGCCCGAACCGCACGACCTCAGGTTCCTGCAGGCACTCGACACGGAAGGCCTGCTGCACCTGAACGACGTGCCGACGCTCACCTATCTCTGCCGCCTCGTCGACGGCTCGCCCCGTGCACTGGAACTCGTGTTCGCCCTGCTGAGCCAGGACTCGCGCCGCTCGATCGAGGACCAGATCCACGACCTGGAGCAGATCTCCGGTGACCCATCCGGTGCCGTGCTCAAGAAGGTCTTCCTGCAGCTCGACATCGAGGACAAGCGTATCCTGCAGGCCCTGGCGATCTACGCCCGACCGGTCAAGCCCGCGGCGGTCGACGAACTCCTCGGCGATTACGTGCCCGGTATCGGCAGCGCGCACCGATTGCTGCGGCTGCACCGCCTGCGGCTGGTCCGGCGCGACGATCAGGGCCGGTTCTACCTGCCGCCCCGCAACGACCGGGCGATCGTGCTGAACACGCTCGCCGAGGGCGGCTGTGACGACGTGGCCGCCAGTTCCGGGCTGCTGACCCAGGTAGCGCTCTACCATCGGGCGGCGGAGCACTTCGAGCGGCACCGCACCCCCGCCGAGAAGATCGGCGGCGTCGGAGATCTCGACAACCATCTGGCCGAGATTGACATGCGCATCGCGGCCGGCGAGTACTCCACCGCGCTGCACCTCGCCGACGACCTCAACCGGTTCTATCTCATGCGATGGGGGCACGGGGTACTTGTCGAGCGCCCGCTCACCCGGCTCGAAGGGCGGCTGACCGACCGCGACGAGTACTTCCGGCTCTGCGCTCTCGCGTGGATCGCGGGCCAGCAGCGCCGGCCAGAGCGGGTGATCGAACATGCGGCCGCGGCTCAACGGCTCGCAGGCAGCCGGAAGGCCGTCGCCCGGCTCCTGACCACCGTCGGCAAGGCTCACTTCGACCAGGATCGGCTGGACGAGGCCGCCAATCTTCACCGGCAGGCGCTCCGCCGCATTCCGATGGTCCTGGTCCCTTCCGGCGGTATCATCCGGGCCGCCGCGCAGATCGGCATCGCTTCGGTGCTGACCAGGGCGGCGGACTTCACTGGCGCGTTGGACCACTACGAGAAGGCCCGGCGGAACCTGCCCCGGTCGCTCGACGGCGCGGGTTCCGACGCCGCGCTGCTCCTCGTCCTGGACGCGGCCGGCCGCGGCATCATCCGCACCCACCTCGGCGACTATACCGGGGCGGCGCGCGATCTCGGCCGCGCGAGACATCTCGCGGAGTTGGCCGGCCTCGAGATCGAGCTCGGCGAGGGTCATCTTCACGATGCGCAACTGCTGATCGTGCAGGAGCGGTGGGACGAAGCTGAGACGGCGGCTGACCGCGCCGCGCGATCGGCGGACGAGACGGGAAGCCGGATGCTGCGCCGCGACGCTCGCGAGGTGTCGTCACTCATCGCGCTCTGCCGAGGCGAGCTCAAGCAGGCGGCCGACACGATTCGGGTCGCGGTGCGGCACGACCCGACCGCCGATGGGCTCGCTTTGAAAGGCATGATCGACTTCAGGTCAGGAGACCTGCCGGCCGCCCGATCCGCGTTCAAGGAGGGTCTCCGCCTCGTGCCTGAACCTCCCGCCGATGGGTACCCCGACTACCAACTCATGGACGCCCGCGGGCTGATCTTGACGGGGCTGGCGGTGTGCGACGATCTGACGTCGGACCTCATCGACCAGGCCGCCGACGCCTACCGTCAGGCCAGGCGCGTCACGGCGGCGAAGGGTGCCGTGGCCCGAGTTGCGTTGCGGCTCAAGCAGTTGGAGACGGACTCTGTGTCGATCCCGGAGCGACTTTGGGCTGCTGCTCAGATCCCATCACAATGATAGCCACGCCGAGGAGGACCAGGACGACGATCACGCCGACCGCGACCAGCACGCCACCGACCCCGCCCCGCTCGGCGGGGTCAATCCACCCTGCCATGTGCCTGCGGTAGAACATTGGATCACCAAGCGTCCATTTCGTGTCACTGTGAGTGCCTGAGGCGACGTTAGAGGCCGCCCGAGCGGCGGGTCCATGACGCATTGACCGCGTCCGTTCCCCGCCATCCGGCGGCGCGACCCTGACATGCACGTCGAGGTGCTGGCGGCGCCGCACCGTCTCGGCGAGGATCAGGCGATGGTTCCCCGGGTCGCGGTCGTCGATCCGTTGCCGCTGTTCCGGCGCGGCGTGGTCGCGGCGATCACCGCGGCCGGGTACGGCGTGGAGGAACCCGACGACGCGGTGACCTGGGCGGCCGTTCCAGAGAGGCGGATCGTCGTGCTGACCGTGCAGGCGCCCGGTGACTGGGCCATGCTCGACGCGGTCTGCCGTGGCGCGGCCGGCAACGGCGTGATCGCCGTCCTCGACCGGCCCGAACCGGCCGCGTACGTGCGTGCCCTAACCTCCGGCGCGGTCGCCGCGATCCCGCGCGACGCCCCACCCGCGGTGCTTCGCGCCGTGCTCGACGCGGCCGCCGACGGGAAGAGCCTGATCCCCACCGAGGCGCTGCGGGCCCTGATTCGCCCGGAGGCCGGCCCGGACGTCGGCGACGCCGTGCCGTCGGCGGACGAGATTTCCTGGTTGCGCCGGCTCGCCAGGGGAGACAGCGTCGCCGAGGTCGCCGACCGGTCCGGGTACTCGGAACGGATGATGTTCCGCCTGCTTCGCGATGTCTACACCCGGATGGGCAAACGGAACCGGACCGAGGCCCTCATGCACGCCAAGGACCAGGGTTGGCTCTGACTCTGTCGCATCCACGATTGCGCTCCGCGACCGGGAGTGCACACGCTGGTGCGACGGCAGGAGGAGTCATGACCGGAGACCTTGCCGACCTGCTGGCCGACCACAGGCCGGCTCCCGACCGACCGCGACGCGCCCGGGAGGGGACCGCGCTGTGCCTCTCCGGAGGCGGTTACCGGGCGATGCTGTTCCACGCCGGCGCGCTGATCCGGCTCAACGAGACCGGACTGCTCGGCCGACTCGACTTCGTGTCCAGTGTGTCCGGCGGCTCGATCGCCGCCGGCGCCCTCGCCTGCGGATGGTCCCGCCTCACCTGGGCGGACGGCGTCGCCACCAACCTCGACACCGCGGTCGTCGACCCGCTGATGCAGCTCGCCGGCCACACCATCGACCGGCCCTCGGTGCTCACCGGCGCGCTGCTTCCCTTCCGGACGATTGCCGAGCAGGCCGTCCGGGCGTACCGGAAACATCTCTTCGCGGACATGTCCACCCGCGACCTGCCGGACCACCCACGGTTCGTCTTCACCGCGACCAACCTGCAGTCCGGTGCGCTGCTGCGCATCTCGAAGAAGTACCTGCGCGACTGGCGGGTCGGCAAGGTGGACGTGCCAGACGTGCCGATCGCCGTCGCGGTGGCCGCGTCAGCGGCGTTCCCGCCGGTGCTGTCGCCGGTGCGGCTGCGGATTCCGACCGGGGCGTGGTCGGAGACTGGCGACGCGCTCGCCGATCCGGCCTACCGCACCGAGATGGTGCTGTCCGACGGCGGCGTCTACGACAACCTCGGCCTGGAGCCGGTGATCAAGCGGTGCTCGACCATTCTGGTCAGCGACGGCGGCGGGCAGTTGCGCCCGCGCACGCGCGTGGCGGTAACCTGGGCGCGGCACACCGCGCGGGTGCTGTCGGTGATCGACCAGCAGGTCCGCAACCTCCGTAGCCGGATGCTGATCCAGGGGTACGAGGACGGGGTGTACCAGGGGGCGTACTGGGGCATCCGCACGCCGATCGAGCAGTACGGGACCCCCGGCGCGCTGGACTGCCCCGAGCCGTCGACCCGCCTCCTGGCGCAGACACCGACCCGGCTCAAGGCGCTCGACGTCGTCCACCGCCAATGCCTGGCGAACTGGGGGTACGCGGTCTGCGACGCCGCCGTCCGCCGACATGTGGTCAAGGACGCGCCGAAGCCGGCCTTCCCCTGGCCGGAAGCAGCTGTCGGCTGAACACGGACCCTAACGCCCAGTGGCACGTACGGATCTGAGGTAGCCAGGCAGCCGGTATCGAAGCCGGGCAGAGCAAGCCAACCGCGATTGCTTTCGTCGCCTCCGACGGAACGATGGCCCTCGCCAGCACGGATGCTGCAACCGATGCCAAGCTTCGCGAGCTGATCGACACGCTGCAATGACTGTCCGTGCTCCTCGACAAGCACGACTTGGCCGTTGCGCCGGAATCGTAAGTTGCGCGTCGGTGAGCAGCCGGCGTTTCTCCTCGCTCTTCGGCGTGCCCGAAGAGGTCACCGACCAACTAGGCTTGGGTTAGCCTCAAGGTCTTGCCGATCCTCATCGGCCGTGGGGCAATGGTTCGTGTGGCCCCTCGGACACCAGTTCTGGTGGAGTTCCACTGAAGATGAACGGGACCCGGTTCCGCATCGATGCGCCGGAGTACCTGCGCTCACCCGTCATCGTGAGCGTCGGCTAGCCGTACGTGGGCCCCGGCGCGCAGCGGGTTGTTGCCGGTTGGACCGGCCATGACACCAACTCGACCCCGCGACCGTGAGCAGCTCATCGGCGCGCTCATTCCGGTCCCGCTTTCCGACCGACCGCGACCCCGTCCGGCGCCGATGCCGGCGCTGCCCGCACCGCGCCCGCCGGCAGACGCCTCACGGGACGAGATCCTGATCGGTATGGCTCGCCCGGACCGCTCCGGCCGGGTGACCGAACGCGGTCTGCTGCGCGCGCTGCGCTGGGGCCCGGGCCATCGCATCGCCATCAACGCGCAGGACCAGATGCTGGTGATCGTCGGCGCGTGCGGGGCAGCATGTGGTGGGCAGCCGAGGGGAGCTGCCGCTACCGGCCAGCGCGCGCCAGATGTGCGCGATCGTGCCCGGGCAGTCGCTGCTGCTCGCCGCTCTGGTCGCCCATGACCTGCTGGTGATCCACCCGGCCAGTACCGTCGCGCGGCTGCTGGCCGACCTGCACGCCCAGGTGATCGGAGGCCGTCGTGTCGGCTGATCCCGCCCGTGTCGCCGCAGCCCGGCAACTGCTGGCCCACCTCGGCGTCACCCTCGCCGATCTGCAGGCCGAGCCCGGTCCGAGCCTGCCGACGCTTGCCGAGTACCTGCCCCACGTCGTCGCGGCAGCCGGGCCAGGTGCCCGTCGCACCTACGGGACCTACTGGAACCGCATGGCCGCCGCCTGGGGCGAGCGCCCCTTGGACGCGGTCGTCGCCAGCGACATCGAGGCGATGCAACGACAGATGGCCGTGACCGCCCGGTCGCGGCGTAACAGCCGCTGCGGCCGGCACGCCGGCGAGCACGTCATCGCCGCCGCCCGCGCCATCTACAACCGGGCCATCGCCGACGGGCTCATCGACGCCGCAGCCAGCCCCGCCCACCGGGTGGTCAAGCCCCGCCGACTACCGAGCACCCGCCGCGCCCTGACCTCCGACGAGCTCGAACAGATCAACGCCGCCGCCCGCAGCAGCGGTAACGACGTCCTCCTTGACGCCCTTCTGCTGCGGCTGCACACCGAGACCGCCTGCCGCCGCGGTGGCGCGCTCGGGATACGGCTGGCCGACCTGGACGCCGAACGCGGGCTCGTGCGGCTGACCGAGAAGGGTGCCACCCTGCGCTGGCAGCCGATCACCCTTGACCTGGCCGCTCACCTCGATGAACATGCCCGCGCCCGGGGCGCGGTCTTGCCCACCGACCTTCTGCTGCGCTACCGCAACGGGCGGGCGATTACCGGCCGCCGCTACGACCACCTGTGGAAACGCATCGGCGAGCAGTTGCCGTGGGTGGCCGCCCAGGGCATCTCCACGCACTGGCTGCGGCACACCACCCTGACCTGGGTCGAACGGCACTTCGGCTACGGCATTGCCCGCGCCTACGCCGGGCACACCGACTCCACCGGGCCCGCGACCACTACATACATCAAGGCCGACCTGTAAGCCGTCGCTGCGGCGCTGTCCGCCCTGACCGGCCAACCCCACCCGCTCGCCGCCGTAGACCGCGCCAGCGGGCCGTGATGTCAGCCGGAACTGCCAGCGGCGGAATCGGGTTGATGGTCAGCCCCGTTTCGCAGCTGGCGGTCAGCGCACGGTTACAGCACATCGGACTCCTTGATATCTGGCAGCCCGGTGGGTGTAACCATGGCAGGGCACAAGAATCGGATACCGAGCCGGATCAGCCAGTCCGCGCTGGCGGCCTGCAAGGTCCACGGGCGGTGCAGCAGGATCGAACGCATCGCTTCAGGCGTGGCAATCTGCGCCGGCAGTGGCGGCAGTTCTCTGAGCTGCTGGCCGTAACGGCTCCAATACTCGTGCTCACCGTCGAAGGCGGCACTGACACACTCCTTGACCAGCTGCGGCCACGTCGGGGTGCCCCACTAGCCGGGCACCACGAGGCCGTGCTCGTAGGCGAAGATCACCGCTTGGATGCGGTCGCGTAGGTCGAGTTTGGTAAGGATCCGGCTGACGTGGGTCTTGGCGGTCGTGTCGGAGATGAAGAGCTCTGCGGCGATCTCGGGGTTGGACAGGCCACGTGCCATGAGCCGCAGCACCTCCAGTTCCCGGGCGGTGAGGGTATCCAGGGCGGGTGAGCGGCGCGGGATAGGGGCCCTGGCGAAGGCCTCGATGACGCGGCGGGTCACTCCTGGCGTGAGCATGCCGTTCCCCGCCGCGACGACCCGGACCGCCTCGATGAGCTGCTCGGCCGGGGCCTCCTTGGTGATGAACCCGGCGGCTCCGGCTCGCAGCGCCTCGTAGACGTACTCGTCGAGGTCGAAGGTGGTCAACACGATGATCCGGGTGGGCTGTCCGGCCAGTTGCCGGGTTGCCTCCAGGCCGTTGACGCCGGGCATCCGGATGTCCATGAGCGCGACGTCGGGGGTGAGGGAGCGGATCGCCCGTACGGCCTGCTCACCGTCACTCGCCTCCGCCACGACCTCCATATCGGGCTCGTCGTCGAGCATCAGCCGGAAGCCCCGCCGTACCATGGCCTGGTCGTCGGCGATCACCACCCGAATGCTCACCGCTCGCTCCCCGCGAACGGCAGCAGGGCGTGCACGCGGAAACCGCCGCCCTCGCGGGGACCGGCCTCCAGCCGCCCGTCGTACAGCGTTGCCCGCTCGCGCATCCCGATCAGACCGTGCCCGGTGCCCGGGCCGAGCGGCGCCGTCCCCTTACCGTCGTCGCGGACCTCCAGTTCCACGGCCTCGCCGTTCCACCGGATCGCGAGCTCCGCCCGCGCGCCCTGCCCGGCGTGCCGGAGGGTATTGGTCAGCGCCTCCTGCACGATCCGATACGCGGCCAGGTCTACGCCGGGTGGCAGCGTGGAAGGCGCACCCTCGACCGTCACCTCGACGGTGAGTCCGGTCTCGCGCATCTGGTCCAGCAATGGTGGCAGCCGGTCGAGCCCGGGCTGCGGGTCGAGCGCAAGCACTTCGCCGTCCGCGCGAAGGATCCCGAGCAACCGCCGCAGTTCTCCGATCGCGCCCCGCCCTGCCTGCTCGACCTCGTCGAGGAGTTCGCTGTCGCTGGGCCGCTCGTGCCGCAGACGCCGCCGTACGACGCCTGTTTGCACGACCATCACGCTGAGACTGTGGGCGATCACGTCGTGCAGCTCGCGGGCGATCCTGGTCCGCTCGGCGAGCACGGCCCGCTGCGCGTCCTCGGCACGCCGCCGCTCGAGCTCGGCGGCCTGCTCCTTCAAGATTTGCGTCTCCTGGCCGCGCATACGGATCAGGTAACCGAGGATCCACGCCCCGGCGAACAGCACTCCGGTGAACAGGAAGTCCCCGACACCGCCGCGACGGGGGTCAATGGCGAAGCCGACCAGCACGAACGTGGCCACCATGGCGGCGCCGACGACGGCGTCACTGAGCTTGGCGTTGGCCGCCACGGAGTAGCAGCCCACGATCATGGCGAAAAACACGTAGCCGCTCTCGAAACTGTGGCTCACCAATGAGGAGGTGGCCACGACGAACATGACAACGGCGATCACACCGAGCGGCCAGACGCGCCGCCACGCGATGGGCACGACCGTGGCGGCAGCGACGAGCATTTCCAGAATGGTGAAGTGAAGATCGGTGCTGGTCAACGCCTCGGCCACGGCGGCCGTGAGGAGCGCCCCGGCGACCAGGATGTCGGTCCAGGGCGGACGGGGCGGGGTCCAGCGCATGGCGCTCACGATAACGCCGCCGGCCGGGCGGTCGAACCCGTCCGCGTGGACGACGCCGGGATCGTCGGACTGCCGGACGACCAGCGGCATCCGCGCGACCTACGGTGACGGCCTCACCCATCAAGGAGGCTCACATGTCCACAACCCCCGACGACTTCCGTCGCCGCTTCACCGGTATATGCCTGATCGCCGGGCCGATCGTGATGACCGCGGCGATGGCGCTCAAGACAGTGTCAAGCCAGGACTCCCGCACCATCCTCACCGAGGTCGCCGCCGACCCGAGCCGATTCCGGCTGTCGATCCTACTCCAACTGGTAGCAGTCCTCCTGCTGGTGCCGGGGCTGGCCGGACTGCCGCGGCTGTTCCCCGGACGAGGCGCGGTGCTCGGTCACCTCGGGATCGGGCTGCTCACCCTCAACATGCTCGCGAACCTCGGCGATGCGGCGAGCGGCTCGGCCCTGTCAGCCATCGCCCCCGGCGGCGTCACCGACCAGAACGTGGCGATCCTGGACGCGGTCGCTCGCGAACCTGTCTTCATCATCATCCAGCTCATGGTGCTGATCGGCCTGCTCGGGTTCGTCCTACTGGCAGTCGCCCTGTTCCGGGCGCGCACGGTCCATTGGGCCATTCCCACGCTGTTGCTGGCGACGCTGGTTTCGTTCTTCGTACCCATCACTGAGGCGCTGGGGGGCGTTCTCCTCGTGCTGGCCTACGGCTGGATCGGCGCTCGCTTCCTGCGGCCCGAACCTGCTACGGAACACGTTGTTGAGCATGCCGCGGAACCTGCCGCGGCAGGGTAACCTCCCTGAGGATCCGCGAGGTGCTACGGCAACGCCAGCATCGGAGGCCACTCAGCAACCACGACCTCCTCCACACTCGCGGCTGTGGCGCGGGTCAGAGATGCACAACGATTCGCTCGCTCTTCTGCCCAGCTCGCTGAGGCTGCCCAGAAGCGCACTTCAGCGGGCCGAAGCGACTATTCGAGCCCCGCGCCCGCCATGACGGCACGGCCACCGCCCCACATCGGAGATCTTGGTCAACCTCGATACTCACGGCGGTGGCCGCGCAATGTCACGTCAACACGCTGAACCAAGCTGCGGCCACCGGCATTATCCCGCCGCGGACTTGGCTGACAGGCCATGATGGCCGCGGGAACCGCCAGCCGCAGAATCGTCAGCCCGAGCGGCTGTTGCCAGGGATGTTCGGTCACCGCAGATCGGACTCGTAAGGTTTCGGGAAGGCCAGATGGCGGCACTGTGGCAGGGACTATGAACCCGATGTCGAGCCGGATCAGCGACCCGCGACGTGCAAGGTTCACGGACGGTGCAGCAGGGTCGAACGCGTCGCTTCAGGCGCATGGCTGGCCGGAACCTAAAGGTGGTGCCGCCGCCAAGCGGTGGTTTCGGCTTCGAGCGCGAGGCGTGCAGGGTGGTGTCGCGGACCTCCCGGCGGCGTTCCCGAGGTGCAGCTGGACCAAGCAGCAGGGGTGATGCAGGGAGGACGGCCAATGCGGGCACCCGGAGCAACGCGGGGATGGTCATGGCGAGGACGGGCTCGGCATCCTTGATCCCCAGCCGACGCGGTCTGCCCTGCAGGAAGTGGTTGTTGGGCCGCTGCGGCCTGGTTCATCCAATCGGGGTGGCGATGGTGTGACCGAGGGTGCGCAGTGTGCGGCGGAACTGGCTTTCGTGTTCGACGGGTATGGCGAGGTGACGGTCGCCGACGAGGGTGCACAGGGTGCGCAGTTTCGGGTCGCGGGCGATGAGGTTTGCGAGGGGTACGTCGGCGCATTCGACGAGGCGGACGAGGCCGCGGTCGCGGACTCTGGCGGCGCGGGTGGTCACGTCATCGACGAGGACGATCATCGCTGCCGGCAGGTCGTGTGTTGCCCGGTCGGCGAGGAAGGTGACGAACTGGCCGAGCGGCCGGCCGGTTTCGACTGCGGTGAGCAGCGTGTCGGCGCGTACGGTCCAGACCCGGTCGCTGGTGTGCTCGGCGTGGGCGTCGAGGACGAGCCGGTCGGCGGCCGTGGGATCGCCGACGGCGACGATGTCCAGGGTTGGCAGGACTTTCAGGGTCCGCTCCGGCTCCGTGGTGCTGGCGGGTGGCTGGTAGTCGCCGGTCAGCCCGAGTGCGTAGGCGCCGAGCGGGTTGAGTCGGATGGCGCGCAGGCCGTCGTAGCGGCTGAGGTAGTCGAGGTCGTCGGCACCCCAGTTGCCGTGGTAGTCGCTGCGGGCGCCGACCGGGTCGGTGTACTCGATGTCGATGAGGCCGAGGGTCGCGGCGTACTCGAACAGCACGGCGAGGGTGTACCGGCCCTCGAGGACCGGCCAGTCCGCGAATCCGCTGTAGCCGAGGCTGCCGTACTGGGGGTCGACAAGGTAAAGCTTCCACAGCCCACGTTCGCTGCGGGCGACGGTCGGGGAGGTCTCCCGGCGGCGGCGCATGGCGGCGAACAGTTCATCGACGGCGATCCACTCGTCGCATCGGCAGGCGGCAAGGGCGGTGGCGAGGGCCTTGCGGCGGGTCTTGACCGACGTGAGGGCGTTCGCGGCACGCTGGCCCTTGATCCGGTCGATCCGGCTGAACTCGTCGAGCACGGTGGTGGTGACCCAGGACCGCCAGAGTTGCCGGATCGTCTGGCGGCCGGTCTACCGAGGGCTGCGCGTCCGCGATCGGTGAGCTGGAGTCGGCCGCCGGCGAGTTCGGCCAGTCCGCCGGCCTGCAGCAGCAGCGGCCACGCGAACGCCGCGATCGGCTCGGCGGGGTAGAAGTCCCCGCCGTCGAGCACCTCGGCGACGGCGGCGACGGTCGCGGCGGCGGGTCGACGGGTCGTTTCGCTGCACCGTAACCGACGGGCTGCCACGAGGTGCAGGACGGCGTGAAGGTTGGCCTCGGCCTGTGCGGCGGTCGACCGGAGGGTCTCAGGCATCGAGTCCTGCCAGGTCGAGGCGTTCCAGCAGGCTGGGCTTACGTGCGTGCACCGCCCGTAGTTCGGCCAGCCGCTGCCGGAACGGCGTGGTGCTGCCGTCGCGTTCGCTGAGGTCGCGCAGGTCGACAAGGAGTTGAACGCCCGTGTCGTAGTCGCGGGGTTTCTTCGTGGCGATGAGTTCGTTGACCCGCTGCCACGCGGCGGGCTGATCGACTGCGAGGGCGTCGAGGTGCCGTTGCCGGGCGGCCGCCGTGGACCGTTCCTGGCGGATCCGGTCCCGCTCACGCTGCTCGGCGACCTGGCGTTCCCGTTCGGCGCGGAGATCCGCGGCGGCGGCGAGCAGCTCCCCAGCGGTGCGTGGGGCCGTCGTGGTGGACGTGTCCGGGAGGTGTTCGTCGCGGTACCGGCGCAGCAGCCGGCCGCGCAGGGGACCGTCGCCGCCGCTGACCAGGTCGGCGAGGATGGCGTCCTTCTCTCGGACCGGGAGTCTGGTGACCCACGAGCGCAGTTGCGCGGCGGTCGGCTCGACGGCGGCCTGCGCCGAAGCGGCCGCCGCGGCCGCGATCAGATCAGGGTCGATGCACAGGAACTCGGCGACCGCGGTGAGCGAGGCGTCGAGCGTGCCCAGCCCGGCCGGGACGGGCGGCTCGGGTTCGTCGTCGTCGAGTTCCAGGGACTGTACGCAGCGCAGCCAGCCCAGGTACAGCAGGCGCAGGTCGCCGGCGGCGAGACCGGCCCGGACCGGGATGATCGAGGCCAGCAGGCCGTGACCGTCGAGGTCCCACTCATCGGTGCCGTCCTCGTCCTCCCGACAAAGGCGAACGATGACGTGCCTGCCGGCGGTCCACGCGGACGCACTGTCACCCGGAGAGTAGTCGGCGACGGCGGCGGGGTCGAGCACGCGCTTCGATAGCCGCAGCATGACCTGGCGGGTGCCCCAGTTCGCCAGGTACAGGTGCGCGTCGAAGTACCGCTCCATCAGCTTGCGCGGGTCACCCTTGAAATCGCCCCACTGATAGGTGTTGACGAAGCTGGTGGCGGTGATGTCGGCCCGGGTGGACAGCGACCGCAGTTCGGCCTGTTCGCGAGTCGTGAGGGGCCGGTCGACGGCGGTGAACTCGTAGTACTGATACTCGCTCACCGGCGGTCTACCGTCCCGCCCAGTGCCGGTAGGCGTCGATCCAGTCGGCGCCGTCCGGTGCTGGTGTGGGCAGCGGCAGGTCGAGCAGGTCGATCTTCTGCCGGTGCCGGCCTTGGGTGCAGACCGCGACGATGCTGTCGGCGGTCAGGTCGACCTTCCGCACGGTCACCTCCATGCCGAGGACGGTGGTGGTAAACGGCACCGCCAGATGCTCTTCGAGCAGGGTGAACAGGCCGGTGAGCTGTTCGTCGTCGCCGTACGCGTCAACGGTGGCCTCTTCGATCATCGCCTCGAGCGCCGCACTCCGCTTCGATGCCATCGGCGCAGGATAGCGGACCCGTCCCGCGGTGTTCGAAGCCCGATACGCGAGGATGGTCCGGTGGGTTCGGTCGACGAGTTCGAAGGTCTTCGCCGCGAGCTGCAGCGGTTACGGGCGGAGAACGCCCGGCTGTCACGGCTGCTCGAACTGCGTGGTCAGGACACGGCTCCTGCGCCGGAGCAGCTGTCCGCGCCGGTCGCTGCGCCGGGCCTGGTCACGATGGCCTCACCGGTGGCCGACAAGCTGGCGCTGTTCGCCGACCGGTTCCGGGCCCGCGTCGACGTGTATGCCGTGCGGTGGGAGAACACCCGCACCGGCGCCGCCGGGTGGATGCCCGCCGTCGCCGGCGGCTGGCGTAAGGGCATGGACCGGCGCGGCGCTACTTACCTGCCCCGGACGGGGGAGGTCGTCGCCGCTCATCTCGTCGGCGACGTGTTCATGGGGCTGTACCCGCTGCTGCCTGGCAACACATGCCACTTCGTCGTGGCCGACTTCGACGGCCCGACGGCGATGCTCGACGCCCTGGCCTACATCAAGGCGGCGCGGGCCAGCGCTGTGCCGGCGGCATTGGAGATCTCCCAGTCCGGTCGCGGCGCCCACGTGTGGATCTTCTTCGCCGGTGTGCTCCCGGCGACGACGGCGCGTGCCGTCGGCACCGCCCTGCTGCACGAGGCGATGGTGCTGCGCGGGTCGATGGATCTGCGGTCGTACGATCGGCTGTTTCCCAACCAGGACGTCCTTCCCGAGGGTGGCTTCGGCAACCTCATCGCCGCGCCGTTGCAGGGCCGGCGCCGTAAGGACGGGCTGACGACGTTCCTCGATCTCGGCACGCTCGAGCCGTACGCCGACCAGTGGGGGTTCCTGTCGACGCTGGACCGGCTCAGCCCCAGCGACGCGGAACGCATCGCCCGGCAGGCGAAGCGTGCCACCACCGGCGCGGACGTCGCGGCGATGAGCCGGTCCGATGCGACTCGAGTAAACCCTGCGCTGCCACCGGTGGTGCACGCGGAAGCCGGTGCCGGGCTGAGCCTCGACGCCGCACAACTCACCCCGGCCGCGTTGGCGACGTTCAAGCACGCCGCCGCCATGGCCAACCCGAAGTTCTACGAACTGCAGCGACTGCGGAAGTCCACCTGGGACACCCCACGATTCATCCGCGGCTACGACCTCACCCTCGACGACCGTCTGGTACTACCGCGCGGCCTGCGCCACACGATCGCCGCGATCGTCGAACACACCGGATCGCGGCTGGCCGTCACCGACGGACGAAACCCGGGCCGCGAAATCGACGCCCCGTTCACCGCCGAACTCACCACCAAGCAGAGCACCGCAGTCGGTGCGCTCCTCGCCCACGACGACGGTGTACTCGTCGCTCCACCAGGTTCCGGCAAGACCGTCATGGCCTGCGCCGTGATCGCCGAGCGCGGCACCTCCACCCTGGTGCTCGTCGACCGCAAAGCGCTGGCCGACCAGTGGCGCGCGCGCCTCGAACAGTTCCTCGGCATCCGGGCCGGCCAACTCGGCGGCGGCCGGCGCAAGCTCACCGGAGCGGTGGACATCGCGCTGCTGCCCTCCCTGGCCAGACGCGACGACATCACCACACTCACCCAGGGGTACGGGCACGTCATCATCGACGAGTGCCACCACCTCGCGGCCGCCGCTTACGAGCACTCGGTCAAACGGATCGCCGCGCAGTTCTGGCTCGGGCTCACCGCCACACCCGCCCGGCGTGACCGGCTCGACCAGCTCGTCACCTGGCAGCTCGGCCCGATCCGTCACACCATGACCGACGAGGAGCAGGGCACCATCGCGGCCGCGATGGCGGTCGATGCCGGACCACAACGACTGCTGCACGTCCACGACACCACGTTCCGGGCCGGCGACGTGGACCTGAACGCACCAGGCGCACTCGCCGAGATCCACCGATGCCTAGCCCTCGACCACACGCGCAACACCCAGATCGCCGACGATGTCACCGCAGCCCTCACGCGCGGGCGCAACTGTCTCGTCCTCACCCGGCGGGTCGCCCACGTCGACGCACTCACCGCGATGCTCGCGGCGCGCGGACATCAGGCGCTCGTACTCCAAGGAGCGATGAGCACCACCGACCGGCGAACCGCCGTCGACCGACTCGGCGAAGCCAAGGCCGGTGACGGCCTCCTCGTCATCGGCACCACACCGTTCATCGGCGAAGGCTTCGACGCCCCCGTCCTCGACACCCTCTTCCTCGCCGGCCCGATCTCCTACGAGGGGCTGCTCATCCAGTGCGCCGGGCGCGTGATCCGGGCGGCGCCCGGCAAGGACGTCGCCGAGGTCCACGACTACCATGACCCGGCCACCCCGATTCTCGCCACCTCACTCCAACGCCGTATGCCGGGATACCGAGCACTCGGCTTCTCCAAGGCGTGAGCGCACCGGACCCTGGGCCCCCGGGCACCGACAGGCCGGTCTGCAAGCGTCACGTAGTCCCCGCTACTGCAGCGAAGGCTGTAGTATCAGCGCATGCGCACTCAGAGTGCGCATCGATGCGGATCGTGGGGGTTCAGTTCCCCCCTCGGACACAAACCATTACCCCACGGTGCGCGCTTAGGTCCACTGAATTTCCGGCTGGCAGGTGGGCCGAAGGCCGAGTTGGCGGTAGACCTTGGCCTTGTCGGCGGGGTCGGCGTCACGGAGGACGGCGGCGATGTCGCCGAGGGCCGTCACCAGGTCTCTGATTTCCGCTCGGCTCATCTGGCGTGGGCTGTTGCCCGCGTTCGCGTCAAGCTCTGCTTCGGCGCGGGCGCGTTCGGTCTGGGTTTGAGCGATCCACCCGGTGACTACCGCTGGGTCGGCTCCGGCATCGAGGGCCGCTCGGTAGCGTTCCAGTTTCGCGTCGCATTCGTTGATGATTGTCTGGGCTGCCGTGGTTGGAACGGGCGGATGATTCAGGGGTTGGGCGTCGGCGAGCGCGGTGATTGTCTGTTCGATGCGGTGGGGTGTGAAGGCGGAGGCCAGCCAGGTGTCGAGGGGGTCGGTGAGGGCGTCCTCGCGTAGGTACACGTTGCGGGGATGTGGGACCTGGTTGGCGAGGGCGTATTCGTGGGGGAAGTGGCAGGTCGCGATCAGTTGCCCGACAGGCCGCGGCGCGCGGCCGCCAGGCCCCGACATCATCCCGAGATCCGCATGGGTCCACTTCCGCGGACCCGACAACCTGCAGGCGACGGCGGAAGAGACCGTCGTTACGGCGGCATTGACCGTGAAAGCCTGCGACGGCATTAGCGATGGGCATCATGCCCCGCGCTCGATGGCCTCCGAGCGGCAGGGAATGCACCTGCCAGCAGGCTGGCCGATGTGCCCCGGACGCGAGCAGCGGCGGCCACCGCCGGTCATCGGCGGCGCCGCGCCGCCCCGCTCGGCGTAACCCGGAGCGCGGGTCTGCTTCCTCTGCGGAGCGAACCGGTCGCGATTCGGTGCCCGCCTGTCTTTCATTGGTTGGTCTTCGAGGCTTCGGGTGACACCCTGTCTGTCACCCCCGCTTGCCGATTCTGTCACCCTGCCCTGCTGATTTGTCACCCCAGAGGCGGATCCCAGCCGCCCGGCTCCGGTGACCAGACGGTAGACGCGGGTGGCGATCCCGGCGACCTTGGACACGGCCAGGCGGCCGAGCTGCACCAGCTTGGAGAGGCATCGCTGCACCGTCCGCTCCGAGCAGCCGGCGTAGTTGGCGATGGTGGCGACGGAAGGCCAAGCCTTACCTTCATGATTGGCGTGTGCGGCGATGGCGATAGCCACGGCACGCTCGTTCTTCCCAAGATCTTTCGTCGCGAGAAGAGCGACTTTAACGGCCAGGCTCATGGCGTCGGAGCTCCTACGTCCGTCGGGGCCACGGGTAGGTGTTCTGCACCGACGCGGCCGAGCTTCAAAGGCATCCCGCGCCGTACAAGCGACAGGTCTAGTGATCCACGCTCACCTATCGCTGAAGGTCAAGTCGCAGAGGAGAAGCGGGCATCCCAACCGGCCGCCGACTGCGTCCGAATCGAGCTCGGCGAGGAGCCCCCACGCCCGGAATCCCGATACGAGCGCGCTGAGCGTTTGAGGTCGGCGAGGCGGCGCGGCGGGGAAGGCTACATGCGGACATTCCGGGCCGGACGGGCTCAGCTCACGAGGTGAAGGCGATTGGTCAGGTGAGGAGAGTCGAGTGCGAGGTCCGCGAGGCTGAGCGGACTCGCCGCGGAGCTGCTACAGCGCGCCGACTCGGCTCAAATCGGCCCAGGCGGCGTGGCCCAGGCTGGCGGTGGCAACGGGCACGCGTACCGATGCGGCGGCGAGGTGTTGGCGCAAGAGGGGGCGCGGGGGGCGGAGCACCGGCTCGGGGTCAACCGCATCTTCGCCAGCTCAGCCGGCTATGCCCGCAGCCAGCCGGCTACCCGTGTAATCCGTCAGCGTTGGGATCGGGGGAACTGGTGGTCGTGCAGTTGGGTGCACTAAAGGGCGTTGAGCCGCACTGAACGACGTTCAACGGCATCGTCCTCGGCCTGCGACCATCCGTACCCGCAGGTGGAGGCGGATGGAACCCTCTTGTTTCACACGGAGTGCTCAGCGGTTTTGGGCAGCAGTCGACAGCGCTCTATGTCGCCTGGCAGGGGAGTATGCGCAGGTCACGGCGGTAAGGAGCTGCTGGATGTCTCGACCTTGCAAGTGGGAGCAGACTGGGTGCAGCTTGGCGAAGTGGTCACCGCGTCCGAAGTGCTCACCGATGTCCGACAAGGAATAGTGCGCTGACCTGCGGCGATGTGGGCGAGCGGGTCGGCGTGACCTCCCAGAGAACACCGAAGAGGTCAGCCTCCGCTGCTCCCCGCCTGGCCGGTGCCGGCTGTCGTCGTGGAGCCCGCTGACGCCAATTATGAGGGCCTCGCCGCATCCACGTACGGCTCTGGGTCGGCCGCGCTGCTGTCGGTATGGATCCCGATACCTGAGAATCGAATCCCACCAGCAACCCTCTGGCCAGGGCTTCTTGCTCGGAGACCTATTCGGCAGCTCCGAAGAGATCGCTGCAGGAGACGCCGCCTTACAGCTCGAGTGTGACAACGGCGCAGTTGCTCGTTCCTCAGTGAGCGCTGGGGCGCCGCTGCGCGCCGAGTTCCGTTAAGACACCCAGCATTCCAGCTGGCGTGTTGTGCGCGAACACGACTTCGGCGAGCTCCGGGGTGATGTCCGGCAGGTGCCACGGTCCTTGGCCAGGGTGGGGCAGCGCGGTGACGACGATCAGGTCCATGCGGCCTTGCCACCGCTGCCGGCAGAGCATGATTTCGGCGACGTCGTCCTTGGTCATCTGGATGTGGTGGTGGGTGAGGCGGTGTAGCAGGAGGCGCAGCATCGTGGTCCCTTGAGGTGGCGGCAGTAGCGGAGATCGAAGCAGGAGGGTCCGACGTTCGGACCGCGGTGGTGGGATCGCTGGCGTCGGCAGGATCCGCTGTTCGCAGGTGCGGGAGGTGGGCCGGTAGGCGGTGTATCGAGAGGGCGGTGATCGCCCATGGTGGGGCTAGACGAGTAATTCCTAAGTCGGTCCGGGGCTGCGAACGCAGCGAAGGGTGTTGATGATCCGTTTGTGACGACAGACATCAACACCCTTCTCACCGCACTGTACGTGAAGATCGACGACTGGCTGGGGCGGCCCCGCAGGTCCGGTCGGCCACCGAAGCTGTCAGATGCTGAGCTGCTGACCCTGGCGGTGGCCCAGGTGCTGCTCGGGATCCGGTCCGAGGCCCGCTGGCTGCGGTTCGTCCCCGCGCATCTGCCCGGAGCGTTTCCCTATCTGCCGGGGCAGTCCGGCTACAACAAGCGCCTACGCGCCGCCGTGCCGCTACTGAAGAGGGCGATCCGGGCGGTGGCCGCGGACACCGACCTGTGGGCCGACTCGGTCTGGGTGGTCGACTCCACCCCGGTCGAGTGCGGCCGGTCCCGGCCCACCGTGCGCCGCTCATGGTTAGCGGGCTGGGCCAGCTACGGCTACTGCCCGTCGCACTCGCGCTGGTTCTGGGGTCTGCGGCTGCACCTGGTCTGCACCCCGGCCGGCCTGCCCGTCACCTGGGCTCTGGCCAACCCCAAGATCGACGAACGGCAAGTGTTGACCGCGGTCCTCGAACACGACCCGGACCTTTTGGCCGAACGCCCAGGCCTGCTGATCATCGCGGACAAGGGCTATGTGTCCGCCGAGCTGGACCGCTGGCTGGCCGAACGCGGAGTGCGGCTGCTACGGCCCTCCTACCGCAACCGCACCCCACGACCCGGCGAGCACCTGCTCAAACCGATCCGGCAACTCATCGAATCGGTCAACGACACGCTCAAGGGCCAACTCGACCTCGAGCTACACGGCGGCCGCAGCATCGAAGGCGTCGCCGCCCGCGTCGCACAACGACTCCTGGCCATGACCGCCGCCATCTGGCACAACCGCACCACCGGACAACCCCTGACCAGGTCCCTGATCGCCTACGACCACTGACCAGGATTAGGACTTACTCGTCTAGCGCTTGGCGGCGGGGTTGATCAATCGGCCCGTGGGATGGAAAGGGGGCCGGTTCGGCGCAACCTGCTGGAGGGTGGCGCTGCAACAGGATGCGCCGGCGGCACGTCGTCTGCACTACTGGCGCACCCCCGACGGGTACGAGTTCTCCAGGGTGGCCGTCCACGACGACTACCGCCCATGAACGTGCTCTCCCCCGCCATACGCCTACGGTGCGGCCGGCCAGCTGCGCGGTCGGCCACCTGGAACTGACAAGGAGTGCCGTGAACGAGGATGCTGTTTACGCCGCCGCCCGCAGGGTGATCGACGCCGGTCTGGCCGCGACGGGTCGGCCTTCACCCCTGGCCGGGCCGTCTGGACAATGGAAGACGCCGACCAGCTGGATGCCAGGTTTGTTCAGCGGCCGGACGCGGGCAGAGGCAGCTTCGTCAGGAAGCTACAGGGGCAGCTTGCCGCAGCATTCCCACGGCGGTGCAGCTCATGGGCGAGCTGATCATGTCGACAGCTACAGTTGATCAACTGGTGCGGCGTCGAGGCAGACGCATCCGCCGGCGTGGGAGGAGTTCACCCCGTTCCTAGCATTCCCGCCCGGGATCCGCCGGATCGTCTACACCACGAACGCGATCGAGTCGCTCAACGCCCGCTTCCGCCAGGCCGCCCGTCCCGCGGCCATTTCCCCAATGAGCGGGCCGCGCTCGAGGTGTTCTACCTGGTCATTCGCAGCCCGAGGCTCAGCCGAGCTAACGTCACCGGCAAGACCGGTGGCTGGAAACAGGCGCTGAACTCCCTCGCTACGTTCTGCGGCGAGCGCATCACCGGACACTGAGAAGACGATCGCCCCCCCCACACACACAAAGATCCGGACAAACCCTCGCCGGCATCGTCTGGATGCCTAACCATTATTGGGCGAGCAACACCCAGCGGAGGTCAGTCGGGCCGCTGGTCACGTGCCTGAGAGTACGCTCCGATGTCCCGGCGGTACTCTTCGATCAAGTCCATGATCTTCTGGTTGTGCTCGTCTTCCTGCTCGGGAGTGGCCGAGACGGTGGCGTGATGTTCGTTGTAGTCCGAGTTCATGCCATCGTGCGGATTGCTGTGCTCCGCGTTGAGCGGAACGTCTTCTGCAATTCGATCGATGTGCTTGTAATGCTCATCAGCTACCTGCTGGAGAAAGCGTTGTCTACGCTCGCGGCGCCACCTTACGGCTTCGTCGTCAACCACGTCGTTACCCTCAAACTTCTCTCGATCACTGGCGGTGCCCCCGAGGCTACCTATGCGGGAGCGAGAAGTACCCCCTTAGAACTCCTAACTCTTTGAGCGTTGGAGTCGCCGCCAGCAGATGATGGCGCGGGGGGAGGGTGAGGAAGGCTTCGTGGATGTCGTCGCGGATTTCCCAGCGGATGCGTAGCCGGCGGAGCCAGTGCAGCAGGGCGATGGTCTGTTCGACTACCCACCGTCGGGTGCCGAGGCCGGAGCCGTGGCTGGTGCCGCGTCGGGCGATGACCGGGGTGATGCCCCTGTCGCGGAGCTGGCGGCGGTAGATGTCGTAGTCGTAACCCCGGTCGGCGTAGATCCGGCCGGGTCGCTGCCGGGGTCGACTGCGGATGCCCTTGATCCGGGGGACCTTGTCGACCAGGGGCAGCAGTTGGGTGACGTCGTGGCGGTTGCCGCCGGTCAGGGTCGCGGCGAGGGGGATGCCGCCCGCGTCGGTGATGACGTGGTGTTTCGAGCCTGGCTTGCGGCGGTCGACCGGGCTCGGACCGGTTTTGGGCCCCCTTTGAGCGCCCGGATGTGGGAGCCGTCGATCACCGCCCGGGACATGTCCAGTTGACCGGCGGCCCGCAGCTTGCCCAGCAGGACCTCGTGCAGTCGTTGCCACACCCCGGCGTCGTTCCAGTCCCGTAGCCGGCGCCAGCAGGTCATGCCTGACCCGAACCCGAGCTCCTGGGGCAGGAACTCCCACGGGATCCCGGTGTAGAGGACGAACAAGATCCCGCCCAACACGCTCCGGTCATCAAGCGGCTTGCGACCGGGATAGCGGCGCCGACGAGGCGGGCGGGCCGGTAGCAACGGCTCGATCTCGGCCCACAGGTCGTCCGAGACGACCCGCGGCGGCTGCTCACGTGGGTGTCCACATCTCAGGGGGAAGCCCACCGCCCCACGAAGCAGACCACTCGCGGTTATCAATCCTTGACAGGCTCTGGAGGGTTGTGTGAACGTGCGCAGATGATCGGGGAGTCGCGCACTAACGATCGTCGCCGCGAACCCCGGGGTGTGGTCCGCGGAAGGAGACCCATGCCAAGCACACGAATGCGCCTATCGGGGCGGCATGCCCCCCGAGTTGGGGCGAGCGCTCGGCGGAGCGGAATGCGGGCCGCCGCTCTCTTCGTCGCGGTTGCGACCGCGTTGCCGATCTCGCTAGCGACCCAGACGCCAGCGTCTGCGGCAGCGGTCTCGGTACCGCCGGTTTGGCCTACGCCGCAGTCCGTGCAGGACAAGAAGGATCTCGTTCCGGTCACGCCCAACGTCGCGCTCATCACGGGGGCTAAGACCGATTCGTCCGCCATCGCTCTGGTCAACCAGGTACTGACGAGGGCGGGCGTCAAAACGGTGTCGACAGTGTCCGACGCGGATCCGGCACCAGACGCTGGCCTCTCGATCTACATCGGTGGGCCGAGCGAGAACTCCGCCTCGGATGAGGCCCTCCACGAAATCGGCATCGCCGCCGACGCCAGCGACCTTCCCCGTGACGGCTACGTTCTGGGCATCGGTAAGGGCAGCGACGGTAAGGCGCGGGCCGTCCTGGACGGGGTCGATACGACCGGTACGTTCTATGCGGCGCAGACGCTACGCCAGCTTCTCGTATCGCACCCGGGTCGGGACGTGTTCCCCGCCGTAGCCATCCGGGACTGGCCGGCAATGCCGCTGCGTGGGTTGATTGAGGGCTTCTACGGGCAGCCGTGGTCACAACAGGACCGGCGGAGCCAGCTGGAGTTCTACGGCCGCACCAAGCAAAATATCTATGTCTACTCGCCTAAGGATGACCCCTACCTGCGGGATCAGTGGCGCCAGGCGTACCCGCCGGACAAGCTCGCCCCGATTCAGGAACTTGTGGCGACGGCGGGGAGCAACCACGTTCAGTTCACCTACGCGCTTTCGCCGGGTCTGTCGGTTTGTTACAGCTCCGACAACGACGAGCGGGCCCTGGTCGACAAGTTCCAGTCCCTGTGGAACATCGGGGTGCGCTCGTTCGCGATTCCATTGGACGACATCAGCTACACGAAGTGGAACTGCGCCGAGGACGCGGCCAAGTTCGGTACCGGCGGCGGCGCGGCGGGTGCGGCGCAGGCATTCCTTCTCAACCGGGTGCAGCACGACTTCATTGCCACCCACCCCGGCGCCGAGCGGCTGCAGACGGTGCCGACGGAGTACTACGACGTCAACGATTCGCCCTACAAGACCGCCATCCGTACCAAGCTCGACCCCGCGGTGATCGTCGAGTGGACCGGCGTAGGGGTGGTGGCCCCGGCCATCACCACCGCCCAGGCTAAGAGCGCACACACGGTCTTCGACCACGACATCCTGGTGTGGGACAACTACCCGGTCAACGACTACGTGACCAACCGGCTGCTGCTCGGCCCGTACGTCGGGCGCGAGCCTGGTATCGAGCGGTATCTCGTCGGCGTGACCGCCAACCCGATGATCCAGGCCGAGGCGTCGAAGATCGCCGAGTTCACCTCGGGTGCCTTCTTCTGGAACCCGGGGGCGTATGACCCGGCGGCGGCGTGGACCGCAGCGCTGCAGGACCTCGGGGGCAGCGCATGGCCGACGCTGAAGGTCTTTGCCGAAAACAACTACTCGTCGAACATCGACCCGGCCGAGTCGCCGACCCTCAAACCGCTGATCGGCGCGTTCTGGTCGGCCTATGAGCGTGGCGTAGGACTCGAAGCCGCGGCCGCCGCGATCGACGACTATTTCGGCCAGATGGTTGGCACCCCGGCCACGCTACGTTCCGGGTTGCACAACCAGCCGTTCCTCGACGAGGTCAAGCCGTGGCTGGACAAGCTTGGCCTGTACGGCCAGGCGGGCCAGCACGCGGTGCAGATGCTGCTGGCACAGCGGGCAGGTGACGGCAACACGGCGTGGGCGCAGCGGCAGGCGTTCGAGGCAGCGCGGGCCCAGGCCGACGCGATCAGCCAGAGCGTTGCGCCGGGAGTGATGCCTCCATTCCTCGACCGGGCCGCGTCAGCGAGTGACCGCTGGCTCGGGGCGACGGGGGGGAGGGCGAAGGGCACGAACTCCTTGGGGCAGTGGCAGGCCAACTCACCCGCCAACATGGTCGACGGGGACCTCACGACGTTCTACTGGAGCGACCGGGCCGCGAACCCGGGTGCCTACGTGGGGGTCGACCTCGGGTCGGTTCAGGAGATCAGCAAGATCGATCTCTACATGAGCAAGCCCACCAGCCCGACGGACTACATCCGCCAAGGCGTGCTCGAGTTTTCCGCCGACGGATCCACCTGGACCACTGTCGGCACCTACAAGGACCAGCCGGAGATTCACGCCGCCGTCGCCCAGGGGACCAAGGCGAGGTACGTCCGGATGCGCGCGACGGCGGCACAGAATACCTGGGTGGTGGTCCGGGAGTTCCAGGTCACCGTGGTCGGCGGCACCAAACTGACAGCGGCCGGCGCCCCACCGGCGGCCGCCGGTTCCAGTCTGGCAAAGGCCGTCGATGGCGACATCAGTACGGCGTACGTCGCGGACCGGAACCCGCAGTCAGGCGAATCCCTTCAAGTCACAGTTTCGCGGACCCGTCCCATCGACCAGGTGGTGGTCCTCCAGTCGGGCGCCCCGTCGGCAGCCGCGGTGCAGGTGCGCTCCGTCGACGGCACCTGGACCACGATCGGTGACCTGTCCGGCGGCTACACGCAGCTCGACGCGGCAGGTGTGAAAACCGATGCGATTCGCCTGGCTTGGAAGGATGGTGGCCAAGCGCCCCAGATCAACGAGATCGTTCCCTGGTTCGGTGATACGCCGCTCGCTGATCTCGCCGTCGACCCAGTGGCCGTCGACGCCGAGGCCGGCGGGCAGCCCGCGACGACGACAGTTCGTCTCGCCTCGACCCGGGCCGAGGACGTCTCGGGCACTCTGACCGTCCGCACACCTGCCGGACTGACTGCGAAGCCCGCGAGCCAGGAAACCAGCGTCTTCCAGGGCCAGGACACGGGCATCCCCGTGACCGTCAGCGCCGCGGCCGACACAGCGGCCGGTTCGTACCAGGTGCCGGTGGTCTTCACCCCGGTCAGCGGTGAACCGGTCACCGCGACGCTGACCGTCAACGTCTATCCGAAGACCAGCAACACGAACGTGGCGTTGGCCACGAACGGCGCCACGGCCACAGCATCGACCACCGAGGAGGAACTACCGCAGTTCACGCCTGATCACGTGATCGACGGTGACCCCGCCACGCGCTGGTCGTCCAACCACACCGACAACCAGTGGCTGCGAGTGGAACTGGCGCAGTCACAGCGGATCGGCAAGGTCGTCCTGCGCTGGGAGACGGCCTACGGCAAGGCGTACCGGATCGAGACCTCCCCGGACGGTACGACCTGGACGACCGCGGCAACTGTGACGGCGAGCGATGGTGGCGTCGATACCCTGCGCTTCGACGCGGCGCCAGCGAAGTTCGTCCGTATGCAGGGCGTTCTCCGTGGCACGCAGTACGGCTACTCGCTGTACGAGATGGAGGTCTACCCGGTCGCTCCGTGAAGGCAGTTGCGAAGGGCCCCGCGCTCAGCCCCTCGGGCGACGCGGGGCCCGTACGCAACCTCCAGCCGGCGCAGGGGATCAGCGGGATTCAGCAGACCTCCCGCTCTGCCGAACCGCTCCGGAGACGCCGGACGGTCCGCATTTGGGACGCCGGTGCCACGAAGTTTGAGGCTTCCCGGGGGCCCGGCGCGCTCGAGTCAGGCGAGGACTACGGACCGGGCCAAATGACGTGGCTTGTCGGGGTCGACTCCTGCAGCGCGGGCTTTTCGCAGGCACACTCGGTGGACGCAGCGGACGCCGGCGGCGGCCAGCGCGATGGCGATCCAGTCGAGGATGTGCAGCTGGCCCCAACGGGACTGGTCCGGCGCGGCGGACGGCGGCTCGCCGACGGTCTCCACGAGGGCAGATCCTCGCACATAACCGGCTCGCGGCGGCGTACCGGAATCGCCGCAGCATATTGACGTCCGACGAATGGATTAGGAAGGATTCCTTACCGGGACGGGGGCGGCCCGGGCCGGCGGGGTCCGGGCGACCGGTCCCGTGGGAGGCCTGACATGAGATCGCGCAGAAACGCCGTACTCGTCGGGGCGGGCGCCCTGGCCGTGTCCCTCTTACCGGCGCCGCCGGCCGCGGCCGCCGACAGCCAGATGGTCACCGTCACGACCGACCGGGCCGTGTACCCGGCCGCCGAGGGGAGCCACGTGCCGGTGACGGTGGCCGTCACCACCTCCGACGGTCGGCCGCTCGCCACGGCGACCACCGTGCGGTACGCGACCGGCGCCGGCACCGCCACGGCCGGCGCCGACTACGCCGCCGCATCCGGCGAGCTCACCTTCCCCGCCGGCAGCCCGTCGGGCGTCACCCGGCGGCTCACCGTCGCCGTCCAGCGGGACCGGTCCGCGGAGACCGCCGAGACCGTCCCGCTCACCCTCACCTCCGCCGGAGCCACTGTCGCGGGCCGGCCGACCGTCGTGATCGACGCGCACGGCCTGCCGTACCTCAACTCGCGGCTGCCCGTGGAGAAGCAGGTCGCCGACCTGCTCGGCCGGATGACCCTGGCCGAGAAGATTGGCCAGATGACGCAGGCGGAACGGGCGGCCGTCACCGGCGACCCCACCGCGATCGCTCGCTGGCAGCTCGGTTCGGTCCTCTCCGGAGGCGGCTCGACGCCCGCCAGCAACACCCCGACCGCCTGGGTCGAGATGGTCAACACCTTTCAGGCGCAGGCGCTGAGCACCCGGCTGCAGATCCCGATGATCTACGGGATCGACGCCGTGCACGGCCACGGCAATGTGTACGGCGCGACGGTCTTCCCGCACAACGTCGGCCTCGGCGCCACCCGCGACCCCAAGCTGGTCGAGCGAATCGGGCAGGCCACCGCGGCCGAGGTGCGGGCCACCGGCATCCCGTGGGACTTCTCGCCCTGCGTGTGCGTCTCCCGGGACGAGCGGTGGGGCCGCAGCTACGAGTCCTTCGGCGAGGACCCGGCGCTGGTGGTGTCGATGGAGAGCGTCATCGACGGCCTGCAGGGCCGCGGCGCGGACCAGTTCGACGCCGACCGGGTGCTGGCGACCGCCAAGCACTACGCCGGTGACGGCGACACCGACTACGACGAGGCCGCCGCCGCGGCGAACGCGGGCAAGCCCTGGTGGGAGCAGAAGTACACCATCGACCAGGGCGTGACCGTCACCGACCGGGCGCACTACGCCCGCGTCGACCTCGCGCCCTACCCGCCGGCGGTGCGGGCGCACAAGGTAGGCAGCGTCATGCCCTCGTTCTCCAGCGTGGACTGGACCGAGGACGGGCTGGGCAACCCGACCAAGATGCACGCCAACCACGAGCTGATCACGGACGTGCTCAAGGGCCAGATGGGCTTCGACGGCTTCCTGATCTCCGACTGGGAGGGCATCCACCAGATCCCCGACCCCAGCGACCCGACCAACGGCGGCCTGACCGCGTACAAGGTCCGGGTCGGCGTCAACGCCGGCACCGACATGTTCATGGAGCCGAACACCGCCGAGCAGTTCGAGCAGCTCCTGATGGCCGAGGCGACCGCCGGACGGGTCAGCCGGGCCCGCATCGACGACGCGGTCCGGCGGATCCTGCGCAAGAAGTTCGAACTCGGGCTCTTCGAGCATCCGTACGCCTCGACCGCCAACGTCGACCAGGTGGGCAGCGCGGCGCACCGGGCGATCGCCTGGGAGGCGGTGGCCAAGTCGCAGGTTCTGCTGAAGAACAGCGGGCAGGCGCTGCCGCTGCGTCGGGACGCCTCGATATACGTGGCCGGCCGCAACGCCGACGACCTCGGCAACCAGGCGGGCGGCTGGACGATCTCCTGGCAGGGCGGGTCCGGCAGCGACGCCATCCCTGGCACGTCCATCCTGGACGGCATCCGCGAGGTGGCGCCCGGCGCGCAGGTCACCTACAGCGCGGACGCCTCCGCCCCGACGGCTGGCGCCCAGGTGGGCGTCGTCGTGGTGGGGGAGACCCCGTACGCGGAGGGCTACGGCGACGTCGGCGGGCCGGAGTGCGGCTGGTGCTCGGTGCCCCAGCAGGAGGAGAAGTCCCTGAGCCTGCAGGCGGCCGACCGCGCCGTCATCGACAAGGTCTGCACGGCCCTGCCGACCTGCGTGGTGCTGGTGGTCTCCGGCCGGCCGCAGATCCTCACCGATCAGCTCGGCGAGATCGACGCGCTGGTGGCGTCCTGGCTGCCCGGCAGCGAGGGTGCGGGTGTCGCCGACGTGCTCTTCGGTCGGCGCCCGTTCACCGGCCGGCTCCCCGTCAGCTGGCCGCGTACCGAGGCGCAGGTGCCGATCAACGTCGGTGACGCCGACTACCAGCCGCTGTACCCGTTCGGCTGGGGGCTGCGTACCGATTCGGGGCGGTCCCGGCTGGCCGCGGCCGCGGGTGACGGCTCGCAGGTGACGGCGGCGCTCACGAGGGCGACCTGGGACACCGACGGATCGCTGCGCAACGCGCCGCAGGTGCTGCCGCTGCTCAGCCGGCAGCTCGGCGCGGTACGCGGGGACAGTGGGCTGGTCGACGCGATCCTCGGGGTGGCCCGGGACGCCGCCCAGGCGGCCGTCGTCCACGGCACCGCACCGGCGGACTGGGCGACGCTGATCGCCGAGGCCGACCGGGCGCAGCTCAACGGGGACCCCGTCCGGGCGTTCACGCTGCTCGCCCGCGCGGCCAGCTGATCGGTCGGGTGTGGCCGGCGGCGCCGAAGCCGCCGGCCACACCGGCGAGCCCGCGGCGCGGCGGCGCTCCGTCCGGCACACTTTTGCCATGGACGACGAGCCGAGAAGGTCTGTCATCTCCGTGATGCTGATCGTCGCCGACGCGGCCGCCGCGGTTGCCTGGTACAAGAGCGCCCTGGGCGCGACGGACCTGTGGGACCTGAGCGGCGTGGCCGGCCTCGAGATCGACGGCGCCCCGTTTTTCCTGCACGAAGCGGATCCCAGGAAAGCCACCGAGTTCGTCGACGAGGCGACCAGCCTGGCCGAGCGTGGCATGACCGCCCTGCTGACGGCCTACCGACTGCCGCCGCACGGCGACCAGCGGGCCTGGGCCGACGCCGTGCGGGCCGCGGTGCTGACCCAGCGCCGCGGCCTCGACGTGCTGACCGCGTGGGCCGACCGGCTCTGCTACTTCGGGCACAGCGGCGGCGCCGCGCTGGGTGCCATCCTCAGTGCGGTGGAGCCGCGCCTCTTCGCGCTGGCCCTCGCGTCCTACGGCTCCGGCACCCTCAAGCGCATCGCCGCCGCCAGCCTGCCGCAGAACGATCCGGTAGCCGACGCCTACGTGGAGTTCCTGCACCGCTTCGAGCCGGCGTCCTACGTCGCGGTGCCGGGCGCCCGGCGGTTGCTGTTCCAGCACCGCAGCGACGACGAGATCGTCTACCTGTCGGAGGGGCTGCGATTGTTTGACGCCGCCGCCGAACCCAAGGAGTGGCGCGAATACCCCTGCGGACACGACACCTCGACGCCGCCGCAGGCCCGGGCCGACCGCGTGCGGCTCTTCGCCGCCACCCCGCAATAAATCCTGCCCCTCGTGGCCAGCGCAACGAGACGAGGGCGGGCCTTCGTCGTTGCGGCAGTGCGCCCGAGATACCCTGATCGGACAGCGTCGCCGCCGGAGACCGCACTGCCACATCTGCCGCGATCCGCGCGCTACGCAGCGTCACGCCAGCTGGCCCGGTTGCCGTCCGGACATGCCGATGTGCGTGCGTCTTGCGGGGGACCCTGGCCGCGGCCTTCGCCTCGACGGCGCGTACGGCGCCGGGGCAGCGCATGAGGCACCGGGCGCCGAGCGTTCGCAATCCAGGTTAGGTTGCCGACATGTCCGATTTCACGATCAAGGCGCTCACGTCGGAGACGTTCGGCGACTTCGCCGCTCTCGTCGAGCGAAACGGGGGCATGTTCGCCGGTTGCTGGTGCACGAAGTTCCATCCCGACTGTGCGGAGAAGGGCCAGAGCCGCGAGGGGAACCGGGCGCTCAAGCAACGCCTGGTGGCCGAGGGGATCGCGCACGCGGCGCTGGTCTACGACGGCGACCGCGCCGTCGCTTGGGCGGAGTACGGGTCACCCGAGGAGCTGCCCGACATCCATCACCGCAAGGAGTACCTCGCCACTGCCGAGCGACTCCCCGATTACCGGGTCACCTGCATCCTGGTCGAGCGTGGCCTTCGCGGTCGGGGCCTGGCGGCGCTCGCGCTGCGCGGAGCCGTCGAGCTGATCGCGCAGGCCGGCGGCGGCCGGGTCGAGGGCTACCCGCACGACACCGGCGGGGTCCGGAAGAAGAACTCGTCGTTCCTCTACAACGGCACCCGCGCGATGTACGAGCGCGAGGGGTTCACCTACGACCGGTCCAAAGGACAGGGCAACTGCGTGATGGTGCGCGAGGTGGCCCCGAGCACGCGTGCCTGAGACGCACCCTCAGGCTCCGTTGCGTTGAGCGTCGCCGAGATCGAGGCAGACTTGAGCAGTGAAGTCATCGACCCGGCCTGGCTCGTGGCTGCCTCCGAAGTCGGCGTTCGCCGGATTTCGGTTCTCGCCGGAGGTGATCGTGGTCGCGGTGCGCTGGTATCTGCGGTTCAACTTGTCCTATCGGGACGTTGAGGAGTTGCTGGTTGAACGTGGCGTGGAGGTCGATCACGTCACCGTGTTCCGGTGGGTGCAGCGGTTCACGCCGCTGTTGGCCGACGCCGCCCGCTTCTGCCGCCACTCGCCAGGCGACAGGTGGTTCGTCGACGAGACGTACGTCAAGGTCAACGGTGTGTGGCGGTACGTGTACCGGGCGGTCGACCAGTACGGGCAGGTCATCGACGTGCTGGTCTCGGCCCGTCGGGACGCCGGCGCGGCCCGGAGGTTCTTCCGCCGGGCGCTGTCGGCGTTGAAGGTGACACCCGGCGAGGTCGTGACCGACGGCGCCGCGGTCTACCCCGGCGTGCTCGACGAGCTGATCCCGTCCGCGTGGCACCACGTCGAACGGTACGCGAACAATCCGATCGAGGCTGATCACAACCAGTTGAAACACCGGTTGAGACCGATGCGCGGGCTACGAACGGACAAGTCAGCACAGGTGATCATCGCCGGACACGCGTTCATGCAGAACCTCCGACGCGGCCACTACGAACTCGCCGTCGACGCCCCGCCCGCTACGCGGGTCGCCGCTGCGTTCACCGAACTCGCCCAAGCGATCTGACCTCGGACCCGACATGGGCTCAACACGTCCGCCGATCCGATAACGCAACGGCGCCTCCAGGCCGTGCTCGCGGAGGCCAACATGTCGACCCCCATCGGTAGCAGCGACGTCCCGGTCGTACACGAGTCTATTTCGGACTTGGGCTCGATCCTCGACGCCTGGCTCGCCGCGCGCGCCGAAGGGATCGCCTGCGTCATCGGCGATCCCACGTTCCGGGCGACGTCCCGCGTCCGGTCGCTGACCCCGGAGCTGTCGAAGGGGCTAGAGTTCGACCTGGTCGTCCTCATCGACCCTGAGGCATTCGGCGACGGCATCGAAGGACGGGCCGGGTTCCGCCGTCACTGGGCGAGGAAGGCGGCCAGACCGTCGAGGACGCGCGCGATGTCGGTGTCGTCGCTGTAGGGGGCCAGGCCGAGCCGGAGCGCGTGCTCGTCGTCCAAGCCGAGGCGGTGGAACGGCTCGTATGCGTAGAAGGATCCGGCGGGGGCGAGCACGTTACGGCCCAGGAGGAACTGGTACGCGTCCCAGGTCTTGCGGCCGGGCAGGGTGACCAGCAGCGTCGGGGTGCGGTCGGCAGCACGGGAGTGGACCACGACGTCGGCGCCCAGTGCCGCGAGTCCGTCTTCGAGTAGGCGACGAAGGCGCATCTCGTGCTCGTCAACGGCATGCAGGGAGGCCTGCAGCCGTTCCCGCCGTGAGGAATTGCCGTTCGTGGTTCCGACGGCCGCGGGGGTGATGTCTGCGAGGAAGTCGACGGCGGCGGTGGCGCCGGCGAGGGTCTCGTAGGGGAGGGTGCCGAGCTCGAAGCGTTCGGGGACGGCGTTGGTGGAGGGGAGCAGCTTGTCCGGATGCAGGGTCTCGAGTAGGTCGGGGGAGGCGGCCAGGACGCCGCAGTGCGGGCCGAGGAACTTGTACGGGGAGCAGACGTACAGGTCCGCACCGAGGGCGGGGACGTCGACGAACTGGTGCGCGGTGTAGTGCACGCCGTCGACGTAGACCAGCGCGCCGACGGCGTGTGCAGCGTCGGCGATCGCCCGCACCGCGGGCTTGGTGCCGAGCAGGTTCGACGCGGCGGTGACGGCGACCAGCCGCGTCCGTTCGGTGATGGCGGCCTCGACGGAGGTGGGATCGATCTCGGCGGTGGTGGGATCGATGTCGATCCACCGCACGACCGTGCCGGCGTTCTCGGCGGCGATCACCCAGGGCCGGACGTTGGCGTCGTGGTCGAGCTTGGTCACGACGACTTCGTCACCCGGGCGCCACTGCTTGGCGATCACCCGGGAGAAGTCGAAGGTCAGTTGCGTGGCGCTGCGGCCGTGGACGATCCCGCGGGCGGGAACGCCGAGCAGGTCGGCGTAGGCCTGCCGGAACGCGGTGACCGCGGCGTCGGCGTTGGCCTCCGACACCGAGCCCGTGCCACGGTTGGACAGCGGGCTGGTGATCGTGGCGGCGATCGCGTCGGCGACCGGCCGCGGCGTCTGTGTGCCGCCCGGACCGTCGAAGTGCGCGATGCCCGAGGCCAGGGACGGGAACTGCGCCCTCAGCGCAGCGATGTCGAATTCGGTCGACGCTCTGGTGGCCGATTCAATGGAGGTCATTGTCAGTCTCCTGCGGTCGAGCCACATCGTGGCGGTCGGGGGCAGCGCCTGAAGCAAGACGTGTGGTCAGCTGCTGGGCACCAATCTCCGGGCCGCTGCACTCCGCGCATCGGCGCATGCAATATAATGCAGATCACCGTCACGTGCAATATGCTGCATGCCGGGCTCTTGGTGGACGAGTCGCATGCCCACCGAACTGAGTGCGGAGGTGCCGATGGAGACCAAGGCCAGCTGGAGCGACCCGTTCATCGAACGGGTCGGCCAGGAGGTACGCCGGCGCCGTCAGGAGGGCGGCATGACGATGCAGCAACTGGCCGACGCCTCCGGGGTGAGCGTGCGGATGCTCAGCCACATCGAGCTCGGCGAGGCCAACCCCAGCCTGGTCACCGTCGCCAAGGTCGCCCACGCCCTCGGCACCGACTTCGCATCCCTGGCCCGCGAGACCCGGCCCGGCTCACTGGTCGTCAACGCCCCTGGCACTGCCACTGGCATCTGGTCCTCGGCTGCCGGAAGTCACGCGGTGCTGTCCACCGCGAGCACAGCGCGCCCCTCGGCAGCCTTGTGGGACTGGATTCTCGTCCCCGGGGACTCCTACCAGGCCGAGCCGGACCCGCACGGCAGCGAAGAGCTGTTCCTGGTCCTCAGCGGCGTGCTCACCCTGATCGCCGACGGCCACGACGAAACGGTTCTCGACACGGGGGCATCAGCGCGGCTCGCCACCGACCGGGACTACGGCTACCGCAACGACGGCAGCGAACCTGTCAGGTTCATCCGCGTCACCCACGTCGCCACCTAACCGGCATCGCCGAGCAGGCCGGGATCGAGATCGTTCGCGTCAGCACCGGAGGCATTCGGGCTGACGCCCTCGACCCGGCCCATCGCTTCGCGACAGCAAATCTGCCCAGAATCCGTGACCATCGTTAGGGCAGCGGGACTACGCCTAGGCGCTGCCGCTCCAAGGGGCGGGCACCAGCACCCAGATCAGTTCGGCGCTGCGGCTCTGGCTGGTGTTGATCCACGTGTGCGGCTCGTTGCCGACGAAGGTGAGGGCGTCTCCGGCCGCGAGTCTCTGGCGTCGATCGGTGAAGACGACGTCGACCACGCCCTTGAGCACGTAGACCACCTCGAGCTGGCAGTTGATCGTGTAGAACTCCGTACCCCCGGTGCCGCCCGGCTCCGCGACCGTATGGATGAGCTGGAGCCTGGGTTCGCGTCGTGGGGTCATGAGTCGCTCGTTGACCCCGGTGCCGCCCAGATTGATCGCGGGCGCTGTCTCCCGGCGTACCAGCGTGGCGTCGGAGGCGGTGAAGAGCGAGCCGACGTCGAGGCTCATCACTTCGCAGAGCGTGATCAGCGATGCCACGCTGGGCGACGTCTCGTCCCGCTCCACCCGGCTGAGGAAGCCCTTTGTCAGACCGGCGGCCGCGGCGAGCTGGTCGAGCGTGAACCCGTGTGCCTTGCGAGCGGCGCGCAGCTTCGCGCCGATGCGGACCTCGTTGTTCGTCGGTGACACCGGCAGCGGTCGCATGCGGGTAGTTCCTCCACAACTTCTGACCAGGAGACGGCCATTCTCACCCGTTCCCTTGACATCACATGATGTCGCCCCCGATGCTCCCTAGCAACCTTTGTTGTCTCCTATGAAACCCCCCCCCAACATTGGAGATCATCATGCGGCTCCGTCATCTCGTACTGGCCGGTGTTCTCGCCACCGCGACCGCGGTCTCCGGTTGCGCCGCCCCGGACGCGGCCGGCCCCGCCTCCGCTCCAACGAACGGCGCCGGGGCGCCATCCGCCACCGCTCCGACGCTCACCAAGGACGACGCGATCGCCGCGATGCTTCCGGACGCGATCAAGTCCGCCGGAACGGTGCGCGTCGCGTCCGGGGTGAGCTTCCCGCCGATGGAGTTCTTCGACACCGACAACAAGACCGTCGTCGGCTTCGACGCTGACCTGGGCTCGGCTCTCGGGCAGGTGCTCGGAGTGAAGTTCGACTTCCAGAACACGAACTTCGACGGCATCATCGGCGGCCTCAACGCCGGCCGCTACGACCTGGCCCTCACGAGCATGATCGACAAGAAGGCGCGCCAGGAGACGGTGGACTTCGTCGACTACCTCAACTCGGGCGTCACCTTCATGGTCGCCAAGGGCAACCCCAAGGGGCTCAAGGACAAGCTCGACCTGTGCGGCAAAACCGCCGCGGTCGAGAAGAGCTCGACCGGCGACCTGTCCGTCGACGACATCACCAAGGAATGCACTGCCGCAGGCAAGCCCGCGGTGAACAAGCAGCCCTTCCCCGACCAGGCCAGCGCCGTCCAGGCGCTGCAGTCTGGCCGCGCCGACGCGGTGGTCGCGCTGGACCTGACGCTGGCCTACAACGTCAAGACCTCGCCCGAGGCGTTCCAGGTGGACGCGAAGCCCTTCGGCACGCTGCCGGTCGGCATCCCCGTGCCGAAGAACAACCCCAAGCTGCGCGACGCCGTGCAGGCCGCGCTCAAAAAGGTGATCGACTCCGGCACCTACGATGCGCTCCTGGCCAAGTGGAACCTTCAGGACCAGGCACTCAAGGGCGCGCCGCTCAACACCGGGCAGTGACCGGCGATGACCAGCGAGACCATCACCCCGACCGGGGCGAGCCACGCGGACGAGCCTGTTGTCCGGCTGCGGCACCCCGGTCGGTGGGTCGCGGCCGCGATCCTCGCCGTCCTCGCGGCGATGTTCGTCCACTTCGTCACGACCTCGCCCAAGCTCCGCCTTGACCTGGTGATCGGCTACCTGTTCGAGAGGTCGATCCTGCGTGGGCTGCTGTTGACCCTTGAGCTGACCGTCGTCGCGATGGTCGTCGGCGTGGTCCTCGGCACGGCGCTCGCGATGATGCGTCTGTCCCACAACCCGTTGCTGCGCGCGGTGGGCGCCGGGTACATCTGGCTGTTCCGAGGCACGCCGATCCTCGTACAACTGCTCTTCTGGTTCTTCCTCGGGACCGTGCTCCCGCAGATCAGCATCGGCATCCCCTTCGGGCCCTCGTTCGCCAGCGTGCCCACCAACACGTTGATCACGCAGTTCACCGCTGCGATTCTCGGGCTCGGCCTGAACGAGGCGGCGTACATGGCCGAGATCGTCCGGGCCGGAATCGGTTCCGTGGACCGCGGGCAGACCGAGGCGGCTCACGCCCTCGGCATGAGCCCCTGGGTCACCTACCGACGGGTGGTGCTGCCGCAGGCGGCCCGACTGATCGTCCCACCGACCGCGAACGAGACGATCTCGATGCTCAAGCTGACCTCGCTTGTCCTGGTCATCGGGCTTCCCGAACTGATGACGACCGCTCAGCTGATCTACGGTCGCAACTTCCAGCAGATCCCGCTGCTCATCGTCGCGAGCATGTGGTACCTCGTGCTCACCACCGTGCTCACCTTTGTGCAGACGCGAATCGAGCGGCGGGTGAGCCGGGGCATGGGGTCCGTCGCCCGCAAACGCATCCGACTGTCGATCGGAGGCCGCTGATGACCGCCATGGTCGAGGCACGCCGGGTGCGCAAGTCCTACGGCGACAACGAGGTGCTCAAGGGCATCGACCTGTCGGTCGCCGCCGGCGAGGTCGTATCGCTGCTCGGGCCGTCCGGATCGGGCAAGAGCACCTTCCTACGCTGCATCAACCACCTCGAGTCCATCGACGGCGGCGAAATCAGCGTGAACGGCCAGCTCGTGGGCTACCGGCGGCACGGCGGGAAGAAGTACGAGCTGCGACCGCGCGAGGTGGCGGCGGCCCGGCGGGATGTGGGCATGGTGTTCCAGCGGTTCAACCTCTTCCCCCATCGCACGGCGCTGGAAAACGTCATGGAAGCCCCCATCTACGTCAAGGGTGAGAGCCGGGAGGGCGCCCGGTCGTACGCCCTCGAGCTGCTCGACCGGGTTGGCCTGGCCGAGCGCGCCGCCGCTTACCCCGCTGAGCTTTCCGGAGGTCAGCAGCAGCGGGTGGCCATTGCCCGCGCCCTGGCGATGAAACCGCGGCTGATGCTCTTCGACGAGCCGACGTCGGCGCTCGATCCCGAACTCGTTGGCGAGGTGCTCGACGTGATGAGGAACCTCGCCGCCGACGGGATGACCATGATCGTCGTCACCCACGAGATCGGGTTCGCCCGGGAGGTCTGCGATCGGGCGATCTTCATGGACGACGGCGTCATCGTCGAACAAGGCAGCCCCGGTGAGGTTTTCGGCAATCCCCAACACCGCCGTACCCAGGCGTTTCTCTCGAAGGTGCTGTGAACAGATGACCGTCACCCCACATCGCGGACCGGTCGACGCCACCGTCACCCCCCGGTACGGTGGCCCGTCCACGTTCGCGCGGCTGCCCAGGATGGATGAGGTCGACCGGGCGGATGTCGCGATCGTCGGCGTCCCTTTCGACTCCGGCGTCAGCTACCGCCCCGGCGCGCGGTTCGGACCCGGGCATGTTCGCGCCGCGTCCAAGCTGCTACGCGACTACAACCCGGTCCAGGACATCGAACCGTTCGCCGTGCAGCAGGTCGCGGACGCCGGAGACATCGGCTGCAACCCCTTCGACATCGCGGAGGCGATCCGCCAGATCGACGAGGGTGCGAGGGCGATCGTCGGCACCGGCGCCAAGCTGATGACCATCGGCGGAGACCACACGATCGCCCTGCCGCTGCTGCGGGTCATGCACGAGCTGCACGGGCCGGTGGCGGTCGTGCATTTCGACGCCCACCTGGACACCTGGGACACCTACTTCGGTGCGCCGGTGACCCACGGCACGCCGTTCAGACGCGCCAGCGAAGAGGGCCTCATCGACCGGGCGGGCAGCATGCACGTCGGCATCCGCGGTCCGCTCTACTCCCGCAAGGACCTCACTGACGACGGCGTGCTCGGCTTTCAGGTCATCGGCTCGCACGACATGGACGACCTCGGCTGGCGCGGTGCGGTCGACCGCATCAAGGCGCGGGTGGGGGACCGGCCAACCTACGTCTCGCTCGACATCGACGTCCTCGACCCGGCCTTCGCCCCCGGCACCGGCACGCCCGAGGCCGGCGGCCTGACCAGCCGGGAACTGCTCAACATCCTGCGCGCCTTCGGTGAGCTCAACCTCGTCGGTGCCGACGTCGTCGAGGTGGCTCCGGCGTACGACCATGCGGAGATCACCGGTATCGCGGCCGCGCACGCGGCGTACGAGCTGATAAGCGCGATGGCCGCCGGCCAGCGGGGTACCGGTGCGTGAGCAGGTGACCGGCGGCGCGGCCGTCATCGATTCGCTGGTCGCGCACGGCGTTCGCGACGTGTTCGGCATCCCCGGGACCCACAACCTCGAGCTCTACCGCTACCTGCCGGCCTCCGACATCCGGCACGTGGTCACCCGGCACGAACAGGGCGCCGGCTACGCCGCAGACGGTTACGCCAGGGTCGGCGGACGACCGGGAGTCTTCATCACCACCTCGGGTCCCGGCATCACCAACGCCGTCACCGCGCTGGCGACCTCGTACGCCGACTCCGTGCCGACCCTGGCCGTCTCGCCCGGACCGCCCCGAGGCACGGTGGGCGCCGACGTCGGCTGGCTGCACGAGGTCAAGAATCAGCAGGCCGCGCTCGAGGCGGTGTGCGGACGCAGCATCCGCGTCGAGCACGCCGACGAGATCCCCGAGGTCGTCGCGGCGATCTTCGAGCAGTTCGCCACCGGTCGTCCACGCCCGATCCACCTCGAGATTCCCGTCGACGTGCTGGAGGGCGAGTGGAACCGCCGGCCTGCTCCGGTGCGCAGTCTGCCGGCGCCGGTGCGGCCCGGTCGCGCCGCGATCGAGGCCATCGCCGTCGCGATCGCCGCTGCGAACCGCCCCGTCGTCCTCGCCGGTGGCGGCGCACGCCGGGCAGCCGGCGAGATCCGCGCCATGGCGGAGTATGGCATCCCGGTTCTCACCACAGTCAACGGCAAGGGCGTACTCGACGAGAGGCACCCGGCGGCGCTCGGTGCCGCCGTACGGCTGAAGGCCGCGCGGGACGTGGCGGACGAGGCCGACGTGCTGCTCATCGTCGGCAGTGAGGTCGGCGACGCGGACCTCTGGGGCGGGACGCTGAGGCCCGGCGTCACCGGGGAGCGGATGGTCATTCGGATCGACCTCGACCCGGCCCAGATGCACAAGAACGTCCAGGCCGATCTGGCCATCGTCGGCGACGCCTCCGCGGTCCTCGGCGACGTGTTGGAGGTGTTGCGGGACAAGGGGATCGGACCACGACCAGTCGAGCCGCTGCAGGCGCACCGCGATGCGATCGCGGCGGCGGCGGACCGCGACGCGGGACCGTGGAAGCCCATCCAACGCGCGCTCGCCGCCGCCCTACCGGCCGATACGGTCGTCGCGGGGGACAGCTCGCAGGTCACCTACTACGGCACCGTGCACCACTGGCCCTTCACGCCCGCCAACAGGTTGCTCTACCCGACCGGCTACGCCACTCTCGGATACGGACTTCCGGCGGCGATCGGGGCGAAGCTGGCAGCCCCTGACCGCCCGGTCATCGGCCTTTTCGGTGACGGCGCGGCGATGTTCAGCATCCAGGAACTCATCACCGCGACCGAGCAGCGGCTGGCCCTGCCGATCGTGATCGTCGACAACGGCGGCTACGCCGAGATCCGCGAGCAGATGGTCGAGCGCGGCATCACTCCCCAGGCGGTCGACCTGTACCGGCCCGACATCCCCGCCCTGGCGCGTGCGATCGGCGCCCACGGTGTCGTCGCCACCACCGCCGACGACATCGCTCGGCTGGCCTCGCAGGCACTCACCGCCGACCGCCCCACCGTGATCCACCACCAGGTCGGGTAGGACCCGTGGGCGATGTCCAAGCCGTGCTCGCCCAACTCGCGGCCGAACTCGGACCCGGGGCCGTCCTGACCGATCCGGACGTGGTGCGCACATACTCGACGGACGCGGCCCGCTTCTGTCCCGTCGGCACCGCGGCGGGATTGGTGCGGGTCCGCTCCACCGCCGAGGTGTCCACCGTTCTGCGCCTGGCCTCGCAGCACCGCGTCCCGGTCGTGCCGCAGGGCGCGCGCACCGGACTGGCCGGTGGCGCGAACGCGATTGACGGTTGCCTGCTGCTCAGCCTCGAACGGATGGACCAGATCCTGGCCATCGACTCGGCCGAGCAGATCGCCGTGGTGCAGCCCGGCGTCGTCAACGCGGCGCTCTCGGCCGCGGTCGCCGAGAGGGACCTCTACTACCCGCCGGATCCGGCGTCCTGGGAGAGCTCGACGATCGGCGGCAACGTCGCCACCAACGCCGGCGGGCTGTGCTGCGTGAAGTACGGCGTGACCGGTGACTGGGTACGCGGCCTGGAAGTCGTCCTCGCGGACGGCTCGGTGCTGCACACCGGCCGGGCGACCGCGAAGGGAGTGGCGGGGTACGACCTCACCCACCTCTTCGTCGGCTCGGAGGGGACGCTCGGAGTGGTCACCGAGGTGACGATGAGCCTCAGGCCCAAGGCGAACACGCCGTTGACCGCGGCCGCGATCTTCACCGACATCGGAGCGGCATGCACCGCGGTCAACGACTACCTGAGCAGTGGCGTACGGCCATCGCTGCTCGAGTTGATGGACGGACCGACCATCGAGGTCGTCTCGGCGTACCGAGAGCTCGGGTTTCCGCCGGGGACCGAGGCGGTCCTCATCGCCCAGTCCGACGACGAGCATCGGGCCGCCGCAGACCTCGATGCGTTCGCGGAGGTTTGCCGGCGGGTGGGCGCGGACGAGGTCGTCGTCGCGGACGATCCCGCCGAGGGAAAGCTTCTGATTGAGGCGCGCCGGCTGGTCGGGCCCGCGCACGAGTCGGTCGGCACCGACCTCGTCGATGATGTCTGTGTCCCGCGCCCCCGGCTCGCGGATCTGTTGCGCGGCGTGGCGCGGATCGGCCACGAGTACTCCGTCCTGGTGACCTGTGCCGGCCACGCTGGCGACGGCAACATGCACCCCGCAGTCGTCTTCGATCCTGCCGACGAAGACATGACGGCTCGGGCGCTGGAGGCGTTCGGCGCGATCATGCGCCTCGGTCTCGACCTCGGCGGAACCATCACCGGGGAACACGGCGTCGGACTGCTCAAACGCCTCTGGCTCGAGGCGGAGCTGGGGGAGGTGGCGCTCGCCGCTCACCGGTCCATCAAGCAAGCGCTCGACCCGCTCAACATCCTCAACCCCGGCAAAGTCCTGAGCATGGGCGAGAGCCTGAGCCGAAAGTGAGGCCCGCTGGACCGGGGTGCTGGCGGTGGTACCAGGGCAACGAGAAACCTTCAGGATCAACGTCGGACCGACAACTACGCGATCGCCCCCCGTGACGAGCACTTCCGGTACCGGGCGCCCACCTTCGTCGACCCTGCCCTTGCCGAAAACGTCGTCCGCGCAGGTCACGCAGCGTGCTCGTACTCGTGGAGGATGCCGCCGAGGCGATCGCGTCTTCGTACGTCGAGGTGGGCTACCTTGTCCGGGTCGGCGACCTGCGGGGGCAACGGGGACAACAGGCGTCCGGAGGCCACGCTCCTTCATCGCATCAGAGTGGGTGCGGCGTCCTGCTTCACACGGAGCGCTCAGCCATTTTGGTCATCGGTCGATGCCGTTCTATGTCGCCTGGCCGGCGAGTATGCGCAGGTCAGGGCGGTAAGGAGCTGCTGGATGGCCCGGCCTTGCATCTGTGAGCAGATTGGGGGGCAACTTGCGGAAGTGGTCACTACGGCCGAAGTGCTCACCGAGGTCGGACAGGAGCAGAGGGCTCTGACCTGCGGTGATTGCGGGCGAGCGCTGCGGTGCCTGATCGGTGTCGGTCACGGCACCCGCCGCACGTTCATCGACTGTGAACGCACCTCGAGCCGACCCTCAGAGGCAGGACGAGGGTCTACCCGTGCGTCGCGCAGCGCTTGCCGGACCGGGGCACAGAGGGGAGCAGTCAGGGGATTCCCGAACATCGAAAGTTGTTATAACGTCCTGCCAATCTATCGATGCGAGCCTTCGGAACGGGAGGCGAGATGACATTGAATGGTTCCCGGACGCTACGGGCGGTGTCCGCGACGGCGGTGGCCCTTATCGTCGCGGCCAGCGCCACGGCCTGCGGCAGCGACGGCGGTTCGGGCGGGGGCGGCGATAAGCAGACGATCACGTTCCTGACCCACTGGTCCCCGGATCAGGTCAAGATGTTGGAGGACGCGGCCGCGTCCTACGAGAAGACACATGACAAGGTCCATGTGCAGGTCCGGGCAGTGCCCTTTGCGAACCTGCTGAGCACCTTGCGTACGCAGGGCGCCTCGCCCAACGGCCCGACGATCGCGAGCATCTATGACCTGTGGTTGCCCGAACTGGTCCGCGACAAGATCGCGGCGCCCGCGCCGGAGAAGTACGCCGGCGACGTGCAGTCGAACTGGCCGGCCAATCTAGTCGAGGACGTCACCAAGGACGGCAAGCGCTACGGCTACCCCAACGAGGTGGACCTGTACGCGCTGAACTACAACAAGAAACTCTTCGCCGACGCTGGCATCAGCGCGCCGCCGAAAAACTGGGCGGACTTGGAGGCGGCGTCCGCCAAGCTGGCGAAGGCGGGCCAGCAGGGTCTCGGCGTCATCACGAGCTGGCCGGCGGGCGTCGTGCACCCGTTCCTGTCTCTGGTGGCCTCCAACGGCGGCCAGTTGCTCGACGGCACGACCCCGAAGCTGACCGATCCCAAGGTGACCGAGGTCGCGGAGCTCTACAAACGGCTCGTGGACAGCAAGGCCACGGTTGCGGCGATGAGTCAGGCCAACGCGAACACGACCGGGCCGTACCTGGACAACTTCGTCAACGGCAAGACCGGCATGATCATTATGGCGAACTGGTGGCAGGGTTCGCTCAAGCAGTCCATGGGCGCCAAGTACAGCGACGTCGGCGTCGCCCCGGTCCCCGTCGGGCCGTCGGGTTCGAAGTCGTCTGCCATCTCCTACTCCTGGTTGACAGTGGTCGACGCGAAGGCCACGCAGGCGAAGCAGGAAGCGGCGTGGGATTTCCTCGCGTGGCTCAACGGTCCGGAGTCGGGCAAGGCGGGTTCGTCGGCCATGGCCGACATCCTGATGTCGATGGGCATTCTCCCCAGCCGCAACAGCGACCTGAAGGCGCATGAGGCACAGCTCTCCGACCCGTTCCTCAAGGTGTACGTCGAGCAGTTGCCGAACGCGACCCCGTTCCCCACGGTGCTCGGCGGTGAGCAGGCGTCACAGGTCATCCAGAAGCACGTCGAGGACATCGTGTTCGGCAAGGCGTCGCCGGCCGACGCGATGCGTGCCGCGCAGGACGAAGCCGCAGCGGCGTTGCAGAAGGCCAACGGGTGACCCTGCTGCAGGTGGCCCGGCGCCGCGGTGCTCGGATGCACCGTGGCGCCGGGGTGCGCCGCGCTGCTCCTGCGCATCGCGGCGCCGCGACGCTATTCCTCTCGCCGGCACTGCTCGTGATCGGCGCCTTCGTGCTCGTGCCGCTCGGACTCACCGTGTGGATCAGCCTGCATGAGTGGTCGATGTATTCGCCGCTGGGCGACATGACCTGGGTAGGGCTGGACAATTATCGATCGCTGTGGACGAGCGGCGACTTTCGCGGCTCGCTGTGGCGCACGTTTCTCTACGGCCTGATGGTCGTGGGTGGCACGCTACCGCTGGCGTTCCTCCTGTCCCTCCTGCTCTACTTTCCGACCGCGCGCGGGCGGAACGTCGTGCGGGCGATCCTCTTCAGCACGTACGTGATCCCGACCGTCGCCGTCGCGCTCGTGTGGGGTGCCCTCTACGCACCGGGTTATGGTCCGCTCGACCAGATCGTGACGGCGCTGGGTATGCAGCCGGTGGGCTGGATCAGCGATCCCGACGTCGCCCTGCTGTCCCTCGCCCTGTTCAACGTGTGGCAGATGCTCGGCTACTACACGATCCTCCTCGTCGCCGGCCTCACCCAGATCCCCGCCGACGTGTACGAGGCAGCCCGCGTGGACGGCGCGGGGCAACTGCGCCAGACCGCCAGCATCACCATCCCGCTGCTGCAGCGCACCCTCGTCTTCGTCGGGATGATCGCCGTGATCAACGCGGTCCAGGTCTTCGACCCCGTCTACCTGCTGACCCAGGGCGGCCCGTCCAACTCGACGAACGTACTGACATTCGACATCCAGCGCACCGCCTTCCAGTTCGGCCTCGCCGGGCAGGCCAGCGCGATGGCGATAAGCCTGCTGCTGGTCCTTGCCATCCTGGCCGGTGCGCTTTCCCAGGGGCGACGTCTGGTGGGGCGCCGATGAGACGGCTCGGACGCGCCGCAACGGTGGCAGGACTCGTCGTGGCTGCCGTCTTCCCCCTGTTCCCGCTCTACTGGATGGTGCTGTCCAGCCTCAAGTCGCCAGCGGAACTGGGCGCGATACCGCCGTCCTGGTGGCCACGGGACGCCACCCTCGACGCGTACCGCACGGTGTTCGAGGCAGTCCCCTTCGGACGCGCCTTCGGCAACAGCATGCTGATCGCCGGCGTCGGGACCCTGTCGGTGCTCATCACCAGCATCGGCGCGGGTTTCGTCTTCGCGAAGTACCGCTTCCCGGGCCGGGACACACTCTTCTGGGTGCTCGTGGGCACGATGTTCCTCCCGCCGATCGTCACCCTCGTGCCGCTGTACTGGATGGTCTCCTCGCTCGGCCTGGCCGACTCGTACCTCGGCGTGTTGCTCCCGTGGCTCGCCAACCCCTTCGGCATCTTTCTCATGCGCCAGTTCTGCGCCGACGTGCCCGATGAACTCATCGACGCCGCACGCGTGGACGGTGCGGCCGAGTGGCGAATCCTGGTACGGGTCGTGTTGCCGCTTTTGAAGCCAGCCGTCGTGACGCTCGCGGTCTTCGCCTTCGTCTACTACTGGAACAGCTTTCTCTGGCCGCTGTCGATCCTGCAGAGCGACACGAAGTTTCCCGTGGTGCTGTCCTTGTCGCAGCTGCTGTCGTACGCGTCGAGCGTGCGCTACCAGTCGGTGGTGATGGCGGGGGCGCTCGTGGCAAGCCTCCCGACCATCATCGTTTTCCTGCTGGCACAGCGCGTCTTCATCCAGAACATCGCGCGGACGGGTGTCCGATGACCGCGCTCGGCGTCGATGTCGGTGGCACGTCCCTCCGCGTCTGCTCCGAACGCGGCTTGGTGTCCACGGCTGCTGTCCCGGGCGGTTACGACGACCTGCTCGAAACGGTGACCCGGATGGCGCCGCGCGGTCTCCTGAACGCTGTCGTGGTGGGGCTTCCCGGCGCGACGAGCCCCGCCGCACCGAGGTGGGTACCGTCCCTGCCCTGGTTGGACGGCCGGCCGCTGGCGGCCGACCTCGGCGCGCGGCTCGGCGGTGCTCCCGTGACGTTGGCCAACGACGCCCAACTCGCGCTTCTTGCCGAGGTGCGAGAAGGGGTCGCGCAGGGAGCTCGAGACGCGGTTCTCGTCTCGGTCGGCACCGGCGTCGGCGGGGCGATCATGAGCGGCGGCCGGATCATCCGCGGCGCCCACGGTACGGCCGGAGCATTCGGCTGGCTGCCTGCGGCGGGAATCGAGGCGACCGCCGACCACGGGGCGCTGGAACTCGCGGCTGCCGGCACGGCGCTGGACCGGCTCGCCGGCCCGAACCTGGCGGGGCGCGATCTGATCGCGTCTGCTTGTTCGGGTGATTCAGCCGCGCGGGCGGCGGTGGACGGTTGGGCGGGTGCTCTCGGTAACGGGATCGCTGCCCTCGCGTCCATCCTCGACCCCGACTTGGTCATCATCGCCGGCGGGCTGTGCGAGGCGTTCGACGCATACGCCGAGCCGCTGCGAGCGGCGGTTCGTCGCGCGGGCAGTCCGGACGCCCGGGCGGTGGCCGTCGTGCCCGCGGGCCTCGGCGCCCACGCCGGCGCGCTCGGCGCGCTCTTCGCCGCAGACTGCGAGGTCGGGGTGTGGTCGTGACCGCCCGGCCGCCAGACGTGTCGAGCGGGGTGCCCCTGCACAGGCAGGTGGAGGACGACCTCCATCGGCGGATCACCGCCGACGAGTGGCGCCCAGGGGAGCGGATCCCGGCCGAGGAGCAACTCTGCGAGACATACCGGGTCAGCCGCATCACCATCCGGCAGGCCGTGGGCCGGTTGGTCAACCGGGGCCTGCTCGTTCGCGAGCGGGGACGCGGCACCTTCGTACGGAATGCAGCACTCACCGCCGGCGCGCGACACGTCACCTCCTTCACCACCGAACTCGCCCAGCTCGGCCTCATCGCCAGCGCCAAGGTTCTCCAGGTCGCCCTGGTGCCGGCCGACGAGCCGACCGCACTGGCGTTGGACATCAGCGAAGGGGAGGCGGTCGTGCTGGTGCACCGGCTACGCACCGGCGACGGGAAGCCCATCGGCCTGCAGAAGTCCTACCTGCCTGCCGAGATGTTTTCCGGCCTGGAGCGGATGGAGATCGGCGACCGCAGCCTGTACGGCCTGCTGCGTACCGAGTACGGCGCAGCCCCGACCGAGGCCATCGAAACGTTCACCGTCGGCGTGATCGAGGGCCCTGACGCGGCCCTGCTGGAGGTCGCCCCCGGCACCTGCGGCTTCTTCGCCGAACGAGTCACCTACAGCCAGCAAGGCGCGTTCGAGCGCGTCATCAGCGTCCTGCGAGGCGACCGCTACCGCATCCGCCTCGCGCTACGTAACCCGTAGGCCCGACCACCTGGAGGTCCACCGTGCCCACCTACACCCGGCGTCTGATCGAACTGCTCGACCGTTTCGCCGAGACCCAGCACGACAGGCTCGACCGGGTCGCGCAGCGTTGCGCCGACACCCTGCAGTCCGGTGGGCTGGTGCACCTGTTCGGCACCGGCCACTCCGTCATTCCCACGCTGGACGCCTTCCCCCGCTACGGCAGCTTCGCCGGCCTGCACCCGCTGACCGACCCTCGGCTGATGTGGCACAACGTTCTCGGTCCCGGCGGCGTGCGGGAGCTCCTGTGGCTGGAGCGCACCGAGAATTACATCGACAAGTTCCTCGACCACCAACCCCTCAACTCCGGCGACGTCCTTGTCGTCTACAGCCACGGCGGTCGCAACTCGGCCGGGATCGAAGCCGCCATGTACGCCGGCGACCGAGGCATCTTCACCGTCGCGGTCACCTCCTCCGAGTCGCTCTCTCGCCCCGCGGAGCACTCGTCGGGCAAGCGGTTGGCGGACGTCTGCGACGAGATGATCGACACCGGCGCTCCGGTGGAGGACGCACTGATGACGGTGGACGGCTGGGACCGGCCGGTCGGCGGCTCCTCCACCGTCATCGCCAGCGTGGTCAGCCACGAACTGGTGACCCGTACGGCGACGGCGCTTGCCTCGCGCGGAGTCGTGCTGCCGACGTTCGTCTCCCCGACCGTGCCCGGTGCCGCCCTGGCCAGCAACGACGAGGTATTCGCTGCGCACCGTGCCCGTCTCCACGCCGCCGAGGCCCGGAGGATCGAGAGCTGATTCGCGTGGACCCATCTGGCAGGGGCTTCTGGCGGTGGATGAAGCAGGGGGCGCCGACAGCTGACTGGTAATTCACCATCGACGAACCCACCGACACCGCCGCACTCCCAGCTTTGGGAGGCCACCGGCATAGCCGCGCCCTCCCGGGTCGAGTCGCATGGCATGGCCGGCCTGCTCACGCTGGGCGAACGGCAAGCGTTAGACCGACGCTTGATGGACTGGTACTACCGCGACGGCAACGGCATGCTCCTGGAATCCGCCACCCACCAGATCTTTCTCACGGCAAAACACAACCTCACCTGTCGGACCTCGCAGCTGCGCCCGACCGGCCTGATGGAACTGCTTCCCGAGACGATGTCCGGCGATCAGAAACGCGGTTGCCTCGCCATTCGGCAACTATCGCTCCTGCGTACGCAAATGAAGGTCGACATGGCGATCTACGGTCGCCCGTACGTCGCCGACCTCACCGATCACGAGGTTGCCTTCCTCCGGCAGTGCCGGATAGGCCTCCGTCGTCGCCCCTGGCGGTCGGCCATTCGGGCGGTGCCGGATCGGGAACCGCTCGGCGGCGTTGCGGCGTCAGCGCCGGACGGCGACCCGACAGACCGAGACCTCGGAGCCCCAATCGCGGCATACGCCCAGGTCAGCGATAACTACCGGGCCATCGACGACCTCCGGCTCCGGCTGCTCGCACTGCTACCACTGGCCACTGGGACTGGCCACTGGGACTGGCCTCTTGGTGCTGCTCGGCATCCGGGACGTGCCGCCGCACGTCGCGTTCTTCGTCGGACTGTTCGGGATGCTCACCACCCTGAGAGCGTGTTTGAGAGGGGCTTGATCAGGTCCAGATGAAGGTGCGCTTTGCCTGCCGTCGGGCTGGTCGGCCGCGGGTGATGCGGCGGGTCATGCCGGCGATGGCGGCCCACCTGACGATGCCTTCGGAGATTTCAGGGTGGCGTTCGTAGTCGCGGGCCAGCCGGCGGCAGGCGGTGAGCCATGCCAGGGTCCGCTCCACGACCCACCTGCGCGGGTGCACGGCGAAGCCCCGCTGGTCAGCGGGCTTGCGCACGATCTCCAGCGTGATCTTCAAGGTGTCGCGGGTCCAGTCGACGAGACGGCCCGCGAAGCCCTGGTCGGCGAAGACGTGCCGGATCGGGGTGGCCAGATAAGCGCCGAGCAGGGCGGTCTTCGCGCCGTCGCGGTCCTGCCACGACGCGGCCATCACCGCCACGGTGACCAACAGCCCGGCGGTATCGGTGATGATGAACCGTTTCCTGCCGTTGACCTTCTTACCCGCGTCGTAACCACGCGTCTGCTGCCCGACGGTGTCGGCGCCCTTGACCGACTGCGAGTCGATGATCCCCGCCGACGGCTCCGGATTCCGCCCGTCCTGCACCCGCGCCTTGACCCGCAGCGTGGCCAGCAGGTTCTCGGTCACACCGGCGTCCTCCCAGCGCACGAAATACCAGTACACCGTCTGCCACGGCGGCAGATCCGCCGGCAGGTACCGCCACGGACACCCCGAGCGGACCACGTACAAGATCGCGTTGACGATCTCCCGACGAGGGTGCTTCTCCCGCCGCCCGTCCGTGCTGGGCTCCGGCAACAACCCTTCGATCAACGCCCACTGGGCATCGGTCAGGTCCGACGGGTAACCACGACGAGGCGACGACACCCAGACACCCTGCCCGCCCCGGCGGCCATCGTCACGCCGCCACACCGTCCACACCCGACCTTCTCAAACACGCACTGAGTCTGTACTTCTACGAGCTGCACGGCGTGGAGAAGTGCGCCCACTTCATCCATCGGGGGCAGGTGCTCGAGAGGTCGATGGGCCTGCGGGGCGCCTTCAGAGACCGCCCGCAGCACATTTTCGGGGTCGTGAGCGAACTGCTCCCGACGACGGTCATCTACCCGGCCAGCCTGGCCGGCTGGCTGTTCGTCGCGTTGGAAGGCCTTCACGGAGAGTGGCTCGGACTGCCGAGCCGACCGCTCGTCACGCTCGCGGCGCTCATCTTGGGCATTGCAGGTTCGGCGATCGCCGTGCGCGTCATGGAAAGAACCCGTCCCGCCCGCCGCAAGAGCCTCGAACTACGTGAGGCGGCAATGCCGCCGTCGTAGGGAACGTCATGGGCGCTGTTGCGTTGGCTAACTCGGGGTGAGGTGTTCGGATGGGTGAAGCTGCTGCGCGAATCTCGGCCGCCCACGCCGATACCGCCGATCTCACCCCGGCCGGCGACGACTGGGCGGTCGTGTCCGGCGTGCCGTGTCAGCACATCGCGCTGCCCTACCCGTGGGCCACCACCGGGCGCGTCCTGGCGTTGCCCGGTCCGCCCACCGCCGACCAGGTGACTCAGGTGGCCGCCTGGCTGCGCGCCAGATCACCGCAGTGGACGCTCATGGTCCGTGCCGAGGACGAGCACCAGGTCGCCGGCTTCCAGCGGTGGGACCTGATGCCCGTACTCGCCCTGCAAGGTCAGCCTCCATCGCGCCCGCGATCGGTGGCCGCCATCGGACCGGCCCGTGACCGCGACGAGTTCCTCGTCCCCTATGGAGCCGAACTGGCACCGCTGGTCACCGACGCCCACCTTGCCGCCGGACGGATGCATCACCTGGTAGCGCGGGTCGGCGGCGAACCAGTCGGCTGCGCGCGGGTGAGGCTCATGGCCGACACCGCGTACCTGGGAGCCATCACCCTGCTTCCCGCCCGGCAGTGCAAGGGACTCGGCACCGCGCTGACCATCGCCGCGGGAGAACTCGCCGCCAGGTACTCAGACCTGGTCTGGCTGCACTGCACCCCAGGTTCACGGGCCCTCTACGAACGGCTCGGGTACCGCCACGTCGACGACCATGCCCTACTCGTACCCGTACCAGGGACCTAGTTGGTGGATCGCGGGCCGACGCCCTACCTTCGTACGAGGGTGAAGCCGCCGGGCAGCACCACCGCCGTCACGGTGGTGCTCCGCGCGTAGGCGCGGCGCCGCAGAACGCCCGCTGCGTCGTACGTTTCGATCTCAGCGGCCCCCGAACCGGGAACGGTGACCGTCAGGGTCCGCGGCGCGTGAGCGGCACTGCGCAGCATTGCCGTTGTGTGCCCGCCGCCCCCAATGACGTACCGGGAGACCAGCGGTTCGAGCATGACCGCGTCCACGACGGCGTCGCCGCCGGTCGAGGTGGCGACCAGCTCGGTAGCGCCGGAAGGTAGCTCTCCGGATCCGGTCAGCGCCACGGGGAGCAGCGCCCCGGGCGCCGGTGAGGTGCCCTGGGCGCCGATCCGTCCATGTGGGACCCTGCCCAGGGCTTGGCCGGCGCCACGCGTCGGGGTCGACCATTCGGTGACGGCCGGGCTGCCGGGCCGCAGATCGACGACGGGAAGCACCAGCTGGGGCTGGGCGGCCGCGGGCACCTGCCAGTGGGTGCTCGCGCCGGTGGGCATCACGACGTAACTGCCGCCGCTGAAGGACGACTCTCCGGTCCACGCCGAGTCCGGGGTGACCACGGTTGCGCCGCCAGTGAGCACGGCCTGCTCGGCCTCCACCGTCGTCGTGCCGATCCGCTCCACGATGTGGCCCTGCCTGGCGAGCGCGGCCACGTCTGGTCGGGCGTCCAGCGCCAGCATGCTGAGCAGGCCATGGATCGTGGACTCCGCGCCGGAGTTGCGGTTGACCGTTCCGTCGCCGCCGATGCCGTCGACGGTGCGCCCGGTGGCAGGGTCGTACGTGGCTGTGCCGGCCCCGTTGGCACCGAAATACCAGGCGGCAGTGATTCCGGCAAGGTGACGGAATCCGGCACGGCCGGTGGAGTCGGCGACGGCGAGCAGCGACTGCACCCGAGAGTCCACCCCGTAGGCGATCTGCGACCGGTCCACCCGGGTGGGCAGCCGCCCGTTGTCCGGGCCACCAGAGGTGAGCAGCCACGGAGTGAACACGGCCGAGTCCGTGACCGCCGGCCGGATCAGCCGACGATCACCGAGGACCTGGCCCGCTCGCGCCAGCGCGGCGGGCATCTGCGACGCCCAGCCATGCCAGATCGACAGGGACAGCGCCCACGGGCGTACCGCGCCGAACGGCCACTCGCGGGCGTCGCCGTCGGAGAGAGCCGCGATGCCCTCGGCGAACTGGCGCAACGCGTGCCGAGCAGCTGTGGTGCCGCCCGCCTCCACGTACGCGGCCAACCCGAGGACGGCCTCCGCGGTGGCGTCCGCACCGTCCACGACAAGCCATGCTGGTGTCCGTTCGCCGTCGATCATCTGCCAGGTGCCGTACCGGACGAGCACTTGGCGCTGCAGCGCGGCGATGGCGAGGTCGAGCCGTTGCCGCAGGAACGACGCGAACTCCGGGTCGGCGGTGCGCCAGGCGGCGTACCCCTCGCCTAGGGCCCAGACGGTGCGCGCCAGCCAGTACGAGGGGCCGCTGTCGGACGGGTCGGGCAGTTCCTTCGGCTCCGCACTGGGGTTGAGCGTCCCGTCCGGCTGCATCCACAGCACGTCGTTGCCGGCGTTCGGCCCGGTCGCCGTCTGCAGGTATGTCAGCCCGCGCAGCAGCGCGTAGGAAGCGTCGCGGCTGGCGGCGGCGCCGGTCTGCCGCCAGTGCCGCAGGTATACGACGGCGGCGCGGGAAATGTCGTCGGCGTTGTAGGCGCCCTGGCCCCACGTGTTGGTGGCCGCGTCATACCGGCCACCGCCCACCCGGCGGAAGGTCCCGTCCGAATTCGGCTCGGCGTACGTCCAGAGCACCCCGATCTCGGGAGATTCGGCGAGCCGGTAGGTGGTATGTCCTTCCTGGGTGGGCGGGCTGACCCGGTCGCGAAGGAAGTCCAGGTGAGCCAGGTTGGTCAGGGGTTCCGCGGGGGCGTATCCGGCGACGCCGGCTTGCCGGGGGTGGGTGGTGGCGGCCTCAGCTGGTGCCGACGTCAGCAGGGGAGTGGTCAGGGCGAGGCTCCCCAGCAGCAGCGAGCGACGGTTCATGGCGGACTCCTCGGTCAAAACGGTTGGTGGGCTGGGGGAAGACCGGTCCCGCGGAGGCGATCGCCTCCGTTGCCTGGCCCCCGATGTGAACGGTGCGGTCCTCACGGGCGGAGCGGCGAGCGGCGACGGCGACCGACACTGCCGCGGATCCCTCGGCGACGCCGGCCGCGGGCCGTTCTCCGGTCCGGATGCAGCGAACGAAGTCGACCATCGCGGCCCGCACGCTCTCGGCGTAGACCTGCTGTTTGGCGGCTTCGCCCCCGAGGTCGATGGTGACCCGGCAGTGGTGCGGCAGCCGATGCTCGCGGCCCCGCTCCCGGGCCGCCTCCGGCCCGGCGTTGCGGTGCACGGTCACCTCGATGGTGGCGCGGGAGTTGAGCCGGTAACCGTCGACGGCGAGCAGTTCCCCGGTCCGGGCCGGCAGGCCCTGGACCAGCACCGCGCCGCTGTCGTCGGTCCACAGGTCGAGTGCGGCGTGCACCGGAATCCACCCGCTGATTCGCGCCTCGGCGACGCCGAAGTCGATTCGCATGAGCTGGCGCTCGCAGCGGTGGGCATGGCTGAAGCCGTGGGCGAAGGTCGCCAAGGCGCCGTCGGGGTGCCGCGTGGTCGCCACAGCGAGGTCAACGAGGTCTGTCCCTGGGCGTCGCCCGACCATGCCCTGGACCGCCTCGGGCGGTGCACCGATCAGTGCGATGGCCGCGTCGAAGAAGTGCACGCCGTGCTCGACGAAGATGCCGCCGCTGACCCTCTCGTCCCAGAACCAGTGGTCAGGGCCGAGGTCCTCGTCACTCGCGTCGTTCTCGAACGCCAGCCGCCGCACCGGGCCGAGCAGGTGCCCCCGCAGCCGCACCAGCGCACAAAGGATCGGGTTGTAGCGCAACACGTGATCGACGACCAGAGCGCGCCCGCTGGCGGTGACCGCGGCTTGCACCTCGGCGGCAGCGGCTTCGTCGGTGGCCAGCGGCTTCTCGCAGAATACGTGTCGACCGGCGCGCAGCGCAGCGAGGGCTAGCGCGGCGTGGGTCGCCGGCGGGCTGGCGATGACCACGGCGTCCACGTCGTCGGAGCCGATCAGGTCCCGCCAGTCGGTCAGCGGCCGGGCCGTCAGCGCGGTGGCCAGCTGGGTGGCCCGCTGGGCGTCCGGGTCGGCGACGGCGGTGAATCGAATGTCGGGCAGGTCATGTACGACGCCGGTGACGAACGCGGCGAACCGGCCGGCCCCGACGACCCCGATGCGCAGAGCTGTCGGCCCGGTCACGGCAGGTGCCCCGTCGGGTCGAGGTCGCTCATGGGCGGCGCTCCAGCCGGGCGACGCCGATCGTCGTGTCCGCCATTCCATAGAAGACGAAATGCACTCCGTCGACCTGCTCGATCGCGGTGGGAAAGACGACATTGGGCACCGTGCCGGTGCGTTCGGCTTCGGTCTCCGGCAAGAGGATCGGCTCGGCGGTGCGGGCGAGCACCCCACCGGGGTCGGCCGGGTCGAGCAGCATCGCCCCGGCACCGTACTCGACACGTTGCGCTGCGGGGTCGAAGCCCTGCGGGATGTGCCCGGTCACTCCGTGGTGGATGAGCAACCAGCCTTCCGGGACCCGCAGCGGTGGCGGACCGGCTCCGATCTTCAGCGCTTCAAAGGGGAACTGCGGCAGTGCGACGCACCGATGATCGCGGGGGCGAGCCAGCGCCGTGAGGTCAGCGTGCACCTCGTCGGCCGGAATGTAGGAGATCCAGATGCCGGGCCGCTCATCGGTGATTCCGGCCGGCAGGTGCACTCCCTCGCCCGGACGGAACCAGCCCAAGTCCCACATCGGCCGGTGAAGCAGGGCGTAGCAGGGCCGGCCGCCCGGGCCCGGCACCGGTTCCGGAAAGAAGACGGCATCCTTGTTGGGGAACAGGTTGAGGTCCGTGTCCAGGTCGGGTTGGTAGGCGAATTGCACCGGCCCCAGCCGCTGCCACGAACGTAGATCGGTGGAGACCGCTAGGGCCAGGCGGGGACCGAGAGGGCCGTACGCGACGTACGTCATCAGATGCCTGCCCAGACTGGGCACCCAGGTCGTGCGCGGATCCTCCACCCCGGCGTTGTGCAAGCCTCGTTCCCAGCCCTCGTCCGGTGCCAGGACGACACCCTGCCGGCGGACCCCGACCGGTATGCCGTCACGCAACTCGACCTCGGCCAGCCCGACCCGGGACACGTTGCCGGTGGCGACCAGCCGGGGCAGCAGATGCAGCCGACCGTCGGGAGTACGCCCACTCGCCGGATTGAGTACCCCCGCGGCTTCGAACGGCTCTTCGGGATCGGGCGCCATCACCACGCCGAGCCGGACCAAGGTGTACGGGACAGTGGTCGAGAGGTGTGGCATGTCAGCCCTTCACGCCGGAGCCGATGTCGGTGGAGACGAAGTGCCGCTGAAAGGCCACGAAGAGTCCGACCGCCGGCGCGGCCAGGACGCAGGCGCCCGCCAGGATGGCGCCGTACGGGTTGGCGGCCCGCGACGCCACATTGCTGATGTAGTTGGCCAGGGAGACCGCCAGTGGCTGCATGTGCGCCTCCTTGGTTATCAGGAACGGCCAGAGGAACTCGTTCCACGGCCCGATGAAAGTCAGCAGGACGGCAGTCAGCAGCGCCGGGCGTACCAGCGGGAGGGCGACCGACCAGAGGACCCGGAGTTCTCCGGCGCCGTCAATGCGGGCGGCGGCGAACAGGTCGTCGGGTAGTTGCAGGAAGAACTGCCGGAAGACGAAGACGGCGGTGGTGTTGATCGCGAACGGAAGGATCATGCCGAGATAGGAGTCGGCCAGCCCGTAGCCGCGCACGATCAGCACGTAGAGCGGAATGAGCAGCAGTTGGAACGGGATCACCTGGACCAACAGCACCAGGGCGAACAAGGTGCCCCGGCCCCGGAAATGCAGACGGGCCAGCGCGTAGCCGGCGAGCACGCCGAAGACCACGGTGCCGAGAATCACCCCACCGGTGAAGATGCCGGAGTTGACCAGCGAGCGCACCAGATCGACCCGGGAGTTGATGTCCCGGTAGTTGCCCAGGGTGAGCCCGGATGTGGCGAACACTCCGCCTACCGAGGTGTCGGGTTCGGACTGCAGGGAGCCGATCAGCATGTAGTAGAAGGGGAACAGGAACATGAGAGCGCCGGCGAACATGACGGCGTAACGGAGCAGCCTGGGCCATCGCATGCCAGCGCCCCGCTCGGCGGTCGATGATGTCACGTCAGTCCCTCTCGATCAGTCGGCGATTGACGGCCGAGATGATCAGCACCCCGATCACCAAGAGCACACCGATGGCCGCGGCGACGTCCGGCTCGCCCTGTTGGATGCCGCGCTGGTACATCACCAGGACCGGGGAGGCGGACGCCCCGTTCGGCCCACCGCCTCCGGTGAGCAGATAGGGCTCCGTGAACAGGTTGGCGCCGGTGATGGTGGCCAGGATGACCACGAGCGCGGTCGCCGGGCGGACCGCAGGCACGGTCACCGACCGGAACTGGTGCCACCGTGACGCACCATCGACCGCCGCCGACTCGTACAGCTCCTTCGGCACGTTCTGCAGCGCGGCGAGGTAGAGCAGGATGAAGAAGCCAAGCTGCTTCCACACCACGAACACCGCGATGACCGGCATGGCGAGGCTCTCGTTGACCAGCCACGACGGCTCGGGCGCCAACGAGCCGAGCAGGGTGTTGACCAGTCCGTTGGAGTTGAACAGGAAGAGCCACACGCCGACGACGGCGACGCTGGCGGTCACGTACGGGACGTAGAAGGCGACCCGGAGGAACGCTCGAGCATGGACGACCCGGTTCAGCGCGACCGCCAGCAGCAGGGCCAGCGCGGCCGTGAGCGGCACGTTGATAATCAGGAAAATCAGGATGTTGCCGAACGACTGGCGAACGGCCGGGTCGGTCAGCACGGCACGGTAGTTGGCCAGCCCGACGAACGGGCGGTCGACCACGGCGCCGGGCGCGGCGAAGAAGTAGTCGTGGAAGCTCATCCAGACCGCAAAGCCGAGCGGGTAGGCGAACACCACGGCGATGTATACGGCGTACGGCGCGGCCAGGACCATGCCCACCGGGTGGCGGCCGAGCACGGCCGCCACCCGGTTCCGCGAGACACGGAGCGGGCCGCCCACGGCGGAGGATGTGCCGCCGGTACGGGCCGCGGGCCCGGTCGGAGTGGCGGCGCCGGCGTGGGCGGTGGACATCAGGAACCGGCCGCGAGCTGGTCGACCTTCTGCGACGCGGCGGAGAAGGCATCGGGCACCGGCTTCTTACCGAAGATCACCGACTCCGAGTACGCGTCCCGGAACGCCTGCCAGATAGCCACAGAATTCGGCACGTTCGGCACCTCGACGGTGCGGGCCGCCTGCTCGGCAAACTGTTGGTAGGCGGGGTTCTTCGAGAAGTAGTCCGGGTAGACGGTCGGCAGGTCCTTGCGCAGCGGCATCTGGCCGGTCTTGTTCAGCAGCTCGCCGTCCTGCTCCTTGCTCGTGGCGAACTTGAGCACCTCCCAGGCGGTAGCTCGGTTCTTGCAGGCCGAGTACATGGCGACGTTCTTCGCATCGCTGAAGGTCTTGATCTGGTCGGCCGACTTTCCGGCCGAGGTCGGCACCGGCACGGCACCCCACTTGACCTTGCTGCCGTAGACCGCGATCGCCCACGGACCGACGATCGCCATGGCGGACTTGGCGTCGCCGAACGCGTCGCCGTTGTACGCCTCCTTCGGCGCGAGACCCTCGTCGTACAGCGTCTTCCAGAACTCCGCGACCTTCTGACCCTCCGGCGAGTTGAACGTGGCCTTGCCGTTTTCCACCAGTTGCTTGCCATCGGTCTCAGCGGCGTACAGCGGATAAAAGTCGAACCAGGGCTGGAAGAACTCGCTGGCCGGTGAGGGCCAGATCGCAGCCTGGGCGGCCTTCGACGACCTGATCTTTCGAGCGGCCGCGAGGAACTCGTCGTACGTGGACAGCGCTGGCTTTTCCGCGTCGAGGCCGGCCTTCGCGAAGATCTGCTTGTTGTAGAAGATCATGACGGGGTTGGACTTCCAGGGCAGCTGGTAGAACTTGCCGTCCGGGGACTTGTACTGGTCGGCCGTGTCGCCGGTGCGATCCGCGATGTATTGAGTGGCGCCCTCGAAGGAGTCCAGCGCGACCAGGCCACCCTGCTTCTGAAACTGGGGTACGGCCGCAGGGGCCGTGTTGAAGATCAGACACGGTGCGTTGCCGGCGGTGATTGCGGCGCCGATCACTTCCTCCGACGTCTTACCGGCCGGGAGCTCCTGTGCGGTGACCTTCTGGTCGGCGTGCTGCGCGTTCCACGCCTCGACCATGGCGTTGCCCCAGGCCAGCTCCTCCTTGTTGTTGGAGAGCCAGATGGTGATCGGGCCCTTGGCGGCGTTGGCCTTGTCTGCGTTACCGCCGCCACCGCCCCCGTCGCCGCAACCAGCGGTGACGGCGAGGGTGACGGTCAGGACGACTGCGGGGACGGTGCGTCTCATGTCTTCTCCAATCCGGGCGGGTGTGACGGCCGCACGCCGGTCTGGCGGCGCCGCCTGACGGGCTGGGGTGGTGGCGCTGTGGAGCTGCGTACGACCAGCTGCGCGGGAGGCGCCGGGATGTCGGCCCCGGGCCCGCCGTCGATCAGGTCGAGGAGGGCGTCTGCGGCCGCTCGGCCCCAGCCGAACGGGTCGGTGCGGACGGTGGTGAGCGGCGGAGTGACGTACCCGGCCAGTTCGGTGTTGTCGAACCCGGTGACCGACAGCTGACCGGGCACATCGATGCCGTACTCCAGCGCGACGGACAGTCCGGCGATGGCCATCAGATCGTTGGCGTAGACGACGGCGGTCGGCCGGTCGACCTGGTCGAGCAGCGCGCGCGTGGCCTGAGCTCCACCGGCCGCCGAGAAGTCCGCCTCCACCACCATGTCGGTGGGCAGACCGGCATCCGTGAGCGCGCGCTCCCAGGCGAGCCGGCGGACGGTTCCATGCAGGAAGTGGCGGGGTCCGGCAACGTGAGCGATGCGACGGTGCCCGAGCTCGACCAGATGGTTCACCGCGGCGGCGATTCCCGGGCGATCGTCGACCAGTAGAGCAGGGTAGCCGCTGGCCACGTCCGGTCGAGCGATCGTGACGGCCGGCATCTGGAGCTCTTGGAGGAGGGCGATCCGCCCGTCGCTTATCCGCAGGTCGAGGAGGAAGACCCCATCCACCCGTCCATCCGCCGCGAGGCGCCGATAGCTGGCCTCCTCGTCCGATTCCGGCACCATCTGCAGGACCAGGGCCTGTCCCCGGTCGGACAGGGTGCGCTCAACGCCGGCGATGAAGGCGGGGAAGAACGGGTCGGCGCCCAGCAACTCGGGGGGACGGGCGATCACCAGGCCGACCGCGAACGCGCGGGAGGCGGAGAGGGCGCGGGCCCGGTGGCTGGGCGTCCAACCGAGCGCCCGGGCGGCCTCGAGGATGCGGTTCCGGGTCTCCTCGGCCACGCCCGGCCGACCGTTGAGCGCGAACGACACCGCGCCTTTCGACACGCCGGCCGCGCGGGCGACATCGCGGATCGTCGGTCGACCTGGTCGTGCCACCCACGCCTCCTCGGCGACGATGCAATAACCAGAGTGTTGCGTGAACCGCTAAACCGGTTTGTCTACGTACGCTAGACCGGTTTAGCGCAGCCCACAACCGCACAGTCCAAAGCAGAAGATCGATCTCAATGGCACGGGCTGGAGCATGGGGGACTGCTGACGCAGGCGCAGTGGGCCGACCTCAACCCCTACCCCAGCGCTGGTTGGCCGTGATGTGCCGATCGGCTGATACTCGACGGGTGATCTATGCGGCAGCGGATGGACTTGGCCGGCGCCATGGTCTTCCCCGGTCTGACCCTGCCGGACCTCGCCGCTCACCTGCATGACGCCGATGACCCCGACGCCCACCGCTGGCCGCACGACGCCCGGCTGCTGCGTGCCCTCGTCGCCCGGCGAGAGGACCCGTCCGTACCCAGCGTCGGGTCGCTCGTTCCATGCCGCGGGGCAGATGGCCGACGTTAGGAACACTGTCCCCGCCTGACCGTATGGGTCCATGTCGGGCCCGGATCGGGGGAGCGCGTTGGGAGCAGGCGGATGTACTGAACGGCGTTGAACTGCACTCAACGGCACCGAACGACGCCCAACCGCATACGCCCCCACCTGCGGTCTTGCGTTTTCCCAGGTCAGGGTCGGTGCAGCGTCCTGCTTCACATGGAGTGCTCAGCCGTATTGAGAAGCCGTCGACGGCGCTCTATGCCGCCTGGTAGGGGAGTATCCGCAGGTCGCGGCGGTAAGGAGCTCCCAGACTACATGGCCTTGCATTTGGGAGCAGATTGGGTGCAGCTTGGCGAAGTGGTCACCGCATCCGAAGTGCTCACCGCGACCGGGCAAGGGACAGCGCGCTGACCTGCGGCGATGTGGGCGAGCGGGCCGGCGTGACCTCCCAGGGAAGACCGAAGAGGTCAGCCTTCGCCGCTCCCCGCCTGGCCGGTGCCGGCTGTCGTCGTGGAGCCCGCTGACGCCACTCAAGAGAGTCTGCCGCATCGGCGTACGGCTCTGGGGCCGGCCGTGTTGCTGGCGGTGTAGATCCCGGGGGTTGAGACTCGAATCCCACCAGCAGCCTCCTGGCCAGGGCTTCTTGCTTGGTGACCTCTTCGGCGCACCCGAAGTTGTCTTTAACGCGGACCTGGGCGAGGTGCTCGCCATGTATGCCGTCGGAGGCCGGCGTGGTGAAGCATCGCGGGCGGTGACGCTCATTGCAAGATCAGGACAAGGTGAGGGCGGGTGGTGACTGCTGGGCGTCGAGATCGGCGACAGCATGCGGGGCTGGCACAAGACGCACCATCGCGAACCCAGACAGCCCGGCGCGGCGGAGCTTTCAGGTGTTTCCGGGGTTTGGCTGAAGGGTTGAGGGGCTGTGGTGGACGGGGCGGGTCGGGATCGCCGAGGTGACCGGATCGGTGGCGGCCGGGTCCTCGCGTCGCAGGCGTGCTCGTGCTCGTGCGCGGCTTTCGTCTGGGCCCGTCATCGCCCGGGGACGTGGTCCGGTGTGTAGGCGGCGCGGAAGAAGCCACGGACCAGGGTTTCACCGATGCCCAGGTTGTGTTCGAACGTCGTCGGCTTTGTGGGGGCGCCGGTGTCGAAGCTGATGAAGGTGTCGTCGCGGCGGCCCCGGTTGGGGTCGTACACCTGCACCTTGATCCGGGTCCCGGTCACGCTGTAGCCGAAGGCCAATACCTGGTGGTTGAGGGCCAAGTCCCGGGGGTCTGTCGAGGCCACTGTGACGACTCCGAGCGGAACCGGCACGCCGCGATCGAGATCGGTCGAGATCTGTGGCCATTGGACTTTGATCGTGCGCCAGCAGACGCCGCGTTCGATGAGAACGCGGCGGCCGAACATCGTGAAGCTGCGGTCCCCGTCGGGCAGGCTCATCCACTGGTAGTACTGGACGATTCCGGCGGGCACATGCCAGGAATCGACCAGGCGACGGACGAGGAAACCGTAGAGCGGGTCGTCCGGCGCGGGTCGCTCGGGAGGCGTGGCCAAACCGGCGTGCCAGTAGTCCAACGCCGAAAAGACCATTCCCCCGCACAGGCCGGCGGAGGCGTCGCCGAGACGGATGGGGCCCAATGGGGTGGGCAGGACGACCGCCGGCTGCGTCGGCCACGCATTGACGAATGCGAAGCCGTCCCGTGATGGCAGAAAGCTCTCCAGCATCGGACTCTCCCAGGCGCCAGCGCCCGCCGGGGGCGCTGACCGACACTTCGGTCCCTTCAACGCTAGGCGGGGCAATCGATGGGAGCGGTCGCCACCGCGACAAGGTCGCCTTTCCGACCGCCGATACCGGACCTGGGTAGGCCTCTGGACCAGCAGCATGACGGCCTGGTCGCGGGCCGACGGCGCCCGCGCACGAACCGGGGGAAGGTCGTCGTGTTTGGGCGTGCGAGCTACGGGTGTAGCCACTTCCAATGGGCGACGCAGATGTGAGTCTCGAAGATGGTGCCCTTGGCACGTCGATCTCCGTGTACGACCTACCCGCACCTTGACCCAACCGGTACACGATGGTCGTTTAGGTTAGGGTGTGGCGGGCGGAGCAGAACGGATCCGACGCTGCCCGGCGAGCGGCCGGGTCCACCCCCGCTCACCTTCCGCACCCGGCTTGCATGTGCGAGCGGGTGAGTCGCGCATGGCGCGCAAACTTTGGAGCAGCTGTTGACTGATGTAACCGCGCATGACTCAAGTCCGTTCCGTGAAGCTTCGACAGCAGATGCGCCCTTCGACTACACACCTGCCGTCGACGTGAGTCCGGCTGCGATGATCCGTCTGCGCACCCCGTTCGATGCCGAGGGTGACGCCGACCGGAAGCCGGCGGCCGCGCCCATCGCCGCTCGCTAGGCCATCGCGACGCCACGAAGCCCAGCCGGCAAGGGCTACCACGCGCTTCTGCCTGCTGGGCTTCGAACACATGTGACCTGTCCTGAATGTGGCAGCCGAGCCCTCCTCGGAGATTGGCTTGGTCATGGGGACAGATTTGGCGAGTGGACCTTCTACGTCGGCGAGCTGGCCGTCTCGTTCAACAACTGGCCAGCGCTGAGCGAGACCTTCCTCGCCGAGTTGGGCAACCGGCTTGAAGCACGCTGGCGCGTCGTCTCTGAGCACCGATGAACAGAAGGCCAGCTCCCATAGCTGCTATTTGGCACACCGGCAGGACTTCCGGGAGCCCGCCGAGCACGTCGATCAACTGCGACACCGGACACCTCCGGCCAGCGCTCTCAACTGCCGTTGATAAAGCGCGGCGTCCGCGAGTGCGCTCGTCACCTCCGTACCCACCGTCGGGTTGCTCGCTTCCGTGCCGCGGGGCGGACGGCCCTGCGCAACGCAGACTGTCCCGCCTGACCGTCTGGGTCCACGAGGGGCCGGGATCGGGGGAGCACTTTGGGAGCAGTCGGGTGCACTGAACGGCGTTGAACTGCACTCAACGGCACCGAACGGCGTTCAACGGCACCCACCCCGACCTGCGGTCTTGCGTTTTCCCAGGTCAGAGCCCGCGGAGCGTCCTGCTTCACACCGGAGTGCTCAGCTATTTTTCGCTGCAGTCGACGGTGCTCTATGTTGCCTGGCAGGGAGTATGCGCAGGTCAGGGCCGTAAGGAGCCTCTAGGTGGCCCGGCCTTGCATGTGGGAGCAGATTGGGTGCACGTTGGCGAAGTGGTCACCGCGTTCGAAGTGCTCACCGACGCGGGACAGGGAGGACGAGGGCTTTGACCTGCGGTGATGCGGGCGAGCGGCCTGGTGTGACCTCCCAGAGAACACCGAAGAGGTCATGCTTCGCCGCTCCCCGATTGGCCAGTGTCGGTTGTCGTCTCGATCCCGCCGACGCCAGTCACCAGGGTCTCACCGCATCGACGGCGCCGGCGCAAGGGCTGCACGATGCGGGATCCGGCAGCGCAGGCGAGTGCGGACTAAGTGGATGCCGCGCAACCGGAAGAATTTTCTCTTTTCATTCATATTTTCATGCGAGTCTTAGCACCCTTCATCGCTCGACACATGCAGATGTCTCGACTGTCTTCGCGTGTCGCGCCCGGGCAAGGGAGGGAGAACGTCGTGAAACCAGCCAAGCAATGGCCGGCAGTTTCCGGCCTGGTGCTCACACTGGTGTTCGCCGGAGCGTCCGCCGCTGAAGCGAAACCGCCCGCAGGTGACCGGCTTGGTAACACCACCACCGTCGCTCGTACCCACGACGGTCGTGCGGTTACCAGCGCCGCCGTCGCGAATGAGATCGCCGCTTTCTGGACGCCGGAGCGTATGGCGGCGGCCGTCGATCTCGACTTCGCGAGGCCCGCGGGTGCGTCCGCGTCGCCGAGTGCGGCGCCGAAGCCCAGCGGGCCGTCGGGTTCCATCGCCCCGAAGGCACCGACCACCGCGGGCACCGATGAGGTGGGGACTCTGCTCAACGAGTCGCAGGCCGTCGGGAAGGTTTACTTCACCACCCCCGGCGGCGGTCTGGCTTCCTGCTCGGCCAGCACCGTCTCCAGTGGCAAGCGGCGCTTGGTCATGACCGCCGGGCACTGCGTGCACCAAGGCGCTGGCGGCACCTGGTACAGCAACTGGCAGTTCGTCCCCCGCTACCGCAGTGGGGCACGCCCGTTCGGCACGTGGGTCGCCTTGTCGCTGTCAACCCGCACCGCGTGGGCCAACAGCAGCAGCTTCAGCGAGGACATGGGCATCGCCGTCATGAACACCAACGGCTTCGGCCAGCGGATCGTTGACGTGGTCGGCGGCCAAGGTCTCCGCTGGAACTGGGGCTACAACGTCAACGTCACCGCCCTCGGCTACCCATCCAACCTCGGCGGCGGCGAAATCCAGTACTACTGCCAAAGCAGCACCTGGTGGGCCCACGACCAGGTCATCCGCATGTGGTGCAACATGACCTACGGCTCCAGCGGCGGACCCTGGCTCCAGGAATACAACGACACCAACGGCCTCGGCTACATCAACAGCGTCGTAAGCCACGGCGACAACCCGGGCAACGGCCAGTTCGACGGCCCCTACTTCGACAACGACATCAAAAGCCTCTACGACTTCGCGGAAAGCACCTCCCCGTAATCGGGCGTAGCTGCCGCTGGGCCCTGGCCACGGGGTGGTCAGGGCCCAGTCGATATAACCAGCAGAAGAGCAAGATCCCAGCCAGCCGCTAACCTGGCAAATCCTGCCCGTACGGCTCGACCGGGATCATCGAGGACGAGGACGAGGACGGCGGCTGACCGTCGCTACATCAACCAGCGCCAAGCGGCGGTGTGGGGCTGGTCGACCAGGCTCCACACCACCGCTCAGATCGTCCCCCTTCAGCCACATCAGCGCTGGCTGCTCGACTCCTCATCGGCGGCGAGCGTTGCGAGCATCTCGGCGCGCAGCTGCCGACGCACGGCCGGAGCCGCGGCGACGGCGGCCGCGAGCATCTCGGCCAGAATCCGGTGCCGGGGCAACATCCCGCCAAGATCCCGATGCAGCCCATCGACGGCAGCGTCCAGCGCCCCGGCGGCGGCTTCGGACACGTAGATGGTGTGCCGGGTCATGCCCGCCGGGGCCCGACGACCGCCCGTCGTTGGAGGCACGTCCGCGTCGTGTTGTCACCGGCTCAGGTGTCGTACAGCCCGTCCCATGGCTCGTGAAAACCGAGGCGATCTGGATACAGCTCCGCCCAGTCGACGTGGCTACCGTCACCTGCCCGGTCGCCGGACTCATCGACCAGCCCAAAGACGACGTCGTCGTGTTGGGTCTGGAACAGCTGAACTGCGATGTCGCCATACACCTTGCCGGACAGATCCGCGAGCAGTTCTTCGAGCGCGCTACCCAGCACGCCCCGATCCTCAACCCGCACAATCGTCGACCGCCGGTACGCACCATCTCGGTCGAAGAGGTGTACGTATGCGTGGTGACCGTATGCCGAAGCGAGAAACGACCCGCCGTCGTACCGGCCGATCGTACCCGTGCGGTAGTCGGGCTCGTGCGCGATGGGAATCAGCCTCGGTACAGGCACGTGCTCAACGTAACGCAAGACTCGGACTGCTCGGGTTGCGGATCTTCGAAGCCTGCGGTGCCAACATCAGCGACCTCGGAGAGAAACACGGCCACCGCGTCCTACGGGTTCACGGCAAGGGCGGCATGGCCGTCCTCGTCCCGCTGCCCGCCGTGGCCAGGGCCGATCTAGGGTCGGGCTCACCACAGACATCCCGCCCACCGAGCGTTGGCAGAGCGTCGAGAACCTGTCGGCGGAAGCGTCGTGGCCGGGGAGCTCGCCGAGATCGCGGCCTGCCGGATCGTCATTGCGACGGGTCACCATGAGGCCCGGTGCAGCCATCGCTGGATGCGGCCGCCCTGCCGCGAGTGTTCCGCGCCGGGTTGTGTGGACACGAGCTTGGGCTGCCCGGTTCTGGGCAGCCCAAGCGACATTCGGTCTCGCGTCAAGGGTGACGCAATAGGGGGAACCCGTTTTCCGTCAGCCGCGGCGGCTGAGCTGCACGCTGTGCTCCTCGTAGTCGGTGCCGCACTCGAACGGGCCGCAGGCGACCGCGAATGTCACGGACGCGCCCTTGCCGCCGGTGAACTTGGTCCCTGAGAACGGGTAGACCTCGACCGACCAGGGGTGGTCCGCGCCGTCACAGGTCACATCCATCCCGCCGTAGCCGACCACCTCGCCGCGCCCCACTCGCTGGTGCAACTCGACGTCGAGAAACGCGAAGTCGACGACGCCTCTGCAGTTGATCGTGCCGCGCACCGTCGCGGCGCCGGTACGCGAGTTGAAGCCCGCGGTGGGGTCGACCGTGACGTCGATGGTGGGCGGCGGCGGGGCCACGTCGACTGTCATCGCCAGCGATCCCCCGTTGCCGCTGCCGTCGCTCTGGTCGTCGATGACCAGGAGGTGGTAGGTGGTGCCCGCGGTCGTCGGGAAGCCCACGGCACCCGGTCCACATGCCACGATTTCGAACGCCCCCGGGGTGCCCGTCACGACGAGCACCCCGGCCGTGTAAGACGACTTGGAGACGTCCACGACAAGGGCGCCGTCGGCCGTCGGCGTCGTCGAGTACCACACGCTGGCGTCGGTGGCCGGTGCGCCACAGGTCGCGTTCGCGTTGGCGTCGTCCGCGTCGGTGGTCGCCCCGCTCGTGTCAGCCGTCGTGGTGAACGGCACCGAGCCGATGGCGATCGAGCCGCCGAAGGTGTCGTTGGCCGGCGCGGCGGCCTGTGCCGGACCCGCCCCAAACAGGACCGTGCCGGCGGTGAGCAGTGTCGCCCCGATCAGATGGGTGGATTTCCTGACTCGCATGCGGTTCCCCAATCCTTGGGCACTCCGGGTGCCCGCCATGGCCCGCCCCGTGCAGGCGCACATCCGATAGACGCGCGGAAAGGCCAGACAGGCTGCGCGGTGTCGCGTATCCGATCGAAGGCTCGCCCTCTACAGCAGGTAAACCCCCGTTCGGAGGCGCGCCGCAGGGTGGTGTCGGGCTGAGCCGCCGCCATGACGCCGGCCCAGCGGTCACCGCCGCCGATGACACAGCAGGGAATCCCTACAAACCAGTGCAGCATCCGGACATGCCGCGGATAGCGAAAGCCCGCTCTTGCCGAATACAGAGCGTACTCGGGGACCCGTGCCAGGTCGCACGACACCGAAGGTCGGCTCTGGTGCTCGAACGGCGCTACGGTTGAGGAGGCGGCCCGCCCCCTTCGGCGCCCTGTGGGGTTGCACGGACACAAGCAGAAAGAGCGCCGACCCATGATCCTCCCGAAGGTTCGGGACCCTCGCTTCATCACGCTTCGTCGCGGTGGGACCCTCACCGATTCGGATCATCATCTCCTCGCTCTTTGGGCGGCGTCGTGCGCGGAGCACGTCCTTCACCTGTTCGAGTCGGTTCAGCCCGAGGACCCACGACCACGGGAAGCGATCGAGCACGCCCGCGCCTGGGTGCGTGGTGAGGTCAAGATGGTGCAGGCTCGCGCGGCGGGCGGCCGTGCCATGGGCGCGGCCAGAGACCTGCGTGGGGCGGCGCGGCATGCCGCGTACGCTGCCGGCCAGGCCGGGGCCGTCGCACACGTGGCCGCGCACGAACTCGGTGCGGCCGCCTATGCGATCAAGGCCGCACGTGCTGCGGCCCCGGACGGCGAGAGCGATGCCGCAGGGCGACTCGAGTGCCGATGGCAGCGTGACCAACTCCCGGAGGCGATCCGCGAGCTCGTGCTCGATGACCAGCGGCTGCGGAACGAAATCTGCTGGTCGGTGTTTGACTGCTGAGCGGGCATCGGGGTGGGGGTGCGCGCCCCCCATCGAACATCCGCGTCCGCGATGAGCGCGCTACCCGACGTCATCGACCTGGTTGGCGCCGTTGGGGGACCTGCCGTGCTGACACCAGGACGTCGGGCCACGGACGAATGTAGGCCGCCGCCGGTCGTCAGGCCGGTTGCTGCTGCATGACCCAGATGGACAGGGGCTCGGTCAGGGTACGTACGACCTGCCATCCGGCACGGCGGTACACCTCGACGTTGGCCGGGTTGCTGGTCTCTAAAACCGCGGGCAGGCCGTCCGCGGCGGCTCGGCTCAGCCCAGCGTCCATGACAGCGTGACCCCACCGGCGACCGGCGCTGTCCGGGTGAGTGCCGAGGACACCGAGGTACCAGAACGGGGAGGTCGGTAGGGCGGCGTGCACGGCCCGGTCGTAGGCGCGGACGCGGGCGAGCGCGTCGGCGGGTAGGTGAGCGGAGAGGTCGTCGTCCGAGGACGCGTTCCCGGTTGTAGGAGGTTCCCAGATGGCGGTCGATGCGCCGCGCTCTATCGTCCAGATCGTCCCCTTCTGCACACGCTTGTCGAAGAGGTGCCCGAAGAAGGTGGCCGCATACAGCGGGTAGGTACCCTCGTCAGGGAAGAGATACCGCAGGACAGGATCCTTGGGGAACGAGGCGACCAATGAACTGACGACTCGCGCACGGTCCGCCACGGTCGCAACGGTGATTTCGGGGGGTCGCACAGCCTCGGACCTTATCCACTCCGCCGTATCACGCCGACCGGTTATCGACTTGGCCGGAGAGGACGGATTCGCTCGTGCCGCTGACCGCGCGTCACGCAGCGTCATGGTTGGACGACCAAGACGTCGCTCGGTCTTGCAGGTAAGCGGATGTTCAAGGGGCGATCTCCTATGCCGCCTGCACGGCGGAGTGAGGCATGACTGAAACCCGGAAGGTGTCCCGCCGTAGCCCGGCCGCCGAGATCTGACGCGTCATCGCCACTCCACCTGTGCGCGTGAATCGCCGGTCTCCGCTGTCGCGCGCGCATTAGTACGGTTGCTACATGGACGTACCCGGTTTCTCCCGGCAATCGCTGGCGCAACTGCCGATCATCGCCGTCGCCAGCGGCAAAGGCGGCGTGGGAAAGTCGAGCGTCGCGGTCGCGATCGGACGTGAGCTGGCTCGATCCGGCCGCAGGATCGGATTGGTCGACGCCGACATCGCCGGCCCCGACGTGCCGCGCATGCTCGGCCTGCGCCGCGACGTGCCGGCCCAGTCGGTCACCCTCGCGCGGTGGACGCGCGGCGGCCAGGTCGGCTCCGGGCTGGAAGCAATGGAGGTGGGCGGCCTCAAGGTCGCGTCCGTGGGCTTCCTCATGGCAGGCAACCAGGGGCTCCCGCTTGGGTCGGACCTGGGCGACCTCATGCTCGGCCGGTTGATCAAGGAAACGAACTGGGGTGATGTCGAGGCCCTCGTCGTGGATCTGCCGCCCGGCATCAGCTTCACGCAGCAGGGCGTGCTCTCTGGTGCCGGACGGGTGGGAACGATCCTGGTGGTGACGCCGGCCGAGGTCTCCCATCTGGACACGGGTCGGGCCCTCGGCACGCTCCGGGAGGTGCGGACGCCGGTGCTGGGCGGGGTGGAGAACATGGCGTACTTCGAATGCCTGCTGCGGCGAGAAGATCGAGCTGCACGCGCCGGCACCCGACGAGCGCACCATCTGGGCCAGCGGTGTCGAACGGCTCGCGCGGCTCCCGTTCCGGCCCGACGCGGTGATCGACGCCGCGGATCTCGCCCCCGTCCTCGAGGCGGTGGCGACGCACATCGCAGCGTGACCCGCTCCTGAGGCGCCATCCAGGAGATGGCGCCCGAGCGACGTTCCGACGCGGCCACTACGAACTCGCCGTCGACGCCTCGCCCGCGACGCGGGTCGCCGCTGCTTTCACCGAACTCGCCCAAGCGATCTGACCGAGGACCCGACCCGGGTTCAACACGTCCGCCGATCCGATAACGCAACGGCGCCCCTTTGCCTGCTCTCCATCACTGCTTGTAGCAGCAACGCCGATAAGCCGGAAGCCGCTCCGTCCTCGACATCGCCAGCTCCTGCCGCCAGTACGGCGTCGGATGCGGCTGCCAGCCCGACCGCTCAGGCCGCCAGCGAGGAGGCGGAGCTTCGCCAGGCGGTGGTGGCGTACTCGGACGCCTTCCTCGACGCGAAGCCTACGGCCGGCTACGAGCTGTTCGCGGCCAGGTGCAAGGAACGCGTGACCCTCAGCGAGTTCACCGGCATGCTGACGGCCGCCAAGCAGATGTACGGCAAAGGCGATGCCGATCGAGACCTTCGAGGCGCAGATTTCAGGGGATCTGGCCCGAGTGACCTACACCTATGACGTGCCTGCCCTGAACCAGAACAAGGAGCCGCGGGTGCGGGAAGACGGCAAGTGGAAGCAGGACGACTGCTGAGCCTTGCATCACGTTCGGCGCGGGGATAGCGGGGGGAGCAGAGGGACACCGGACCTGTACGCCGGTAAGGGAGGGCCGGCTGCGCGGCACGGGCGCGCACGAGTCCTGGCTAGTGGGACATCTCGTCCATTTGCTGCTCCCGCTGGCCTTGCCGCAGGCGCGGTTCGTTCCCCTGTTCAACCCCGAAAGCGGACAGGCGCCCGTAGGGCGCCCAGTTCAGCGCGTTGATGTAGGCCCGAGCGGCGTACAGAACGTCGTACCCGGCTGACATAGTGACCAGCGGCCTTATGACGGCGGCGCCGGCCATGAGGATGTGGGAGTTGCGAGGGTGGGGGAGTTTGATGACACCGACTGTGCCGCTGGATGTGATCCAGAGCGACCGGGCTGCCGGTGTGCTCCTCGCTGCGGCGTGCGGTGACGCGCTGGGCGTGCCGTACGAGTTCGGACCGCCGCTTCCGGCGAACGAGCAGCCTGAGATGCGCGGTGGGGGACTCGGCCCATACGCGCCGGGTGAGTACAGCGATGACACCCAGATGGCGATGTGCATCGCGGAGGTCTCCGCCACCGGGGCGGACCTGTGCCGCAGCGACTCCCTCGACCGCATCGCTGGCCACTTTCTCCGGTGGAAACGGGAGGGCGCCAGCGACATCGGTGCACAGACCCGCAGGGTCCTGGACGCGGTCTCGCACGTGAGCGGACCGGGCATTGCCGCGGCGATGCGAGACGCAGCCGCTGATCTGCACCGGCGGACTGGCCGCAGCGCCGGCAACGGGTCGCTGATGCGCACCGCGCCGGTTGCGCTGGCCTATCTCGGCGATCCGGAGGCGCTCGCGGAAGCCGCCCGCGCAGTCAGTGAGCTGACCCATTACGACCCCCTGGCCGCGGACGCGTGTGTGCTGTGGTGCGCCGGCATCCGCCGGGCGGTGCTCGACGGGACCTTCGACGGGGTACGCGAGGGTCTGGACCTGCTGCCCGCGCAACGCCGTGACCGATGGTCGGGCTGGTTGACCGAGGCGGAGTCCAAGCCGCCGGAGCAGTTCCGGCCCAACGGGTTCGTGGTCCCCGCGTTGCAAGCCGCCTGGTCGGCGATCACACACACCGACGTTCCGGACCACAACCCACGCCAGGGTAGTTTCCCCTGCCAGCAGCTCGAACGCGCTCTAACCGCGGCGGTCCGTGCCGGCGACGACACCGACACCGTCGCGGCGATCGCCGGCGCACTGCTCGGCGCCCGATGGGGCTCCTCCGCAGTGCCCCTGGCCTGGCAGCGCATCGTTCACGGCTGGCCGAACCGGCACGCCGCGGACCTGATCCGCCTGGCCGTGCTGACCGCCCGAGGCGGCACCACCGACCGCGGCGGATGGCCAGGCTGCGCCCGCGCGCCACGGCAACCGGTCGCGCCGTTGATGCTGGCGCACCCGCACGACCCGGGGGTGATCCTCGGCAACCTCCACACCGACCCGGCCGCGGCCCGCGCCGACGCGGTGGTCTCCCTGTGTCGCGTCGGCTGCGACGACTTCAACGACGTGCCCGTGGCCAACCGGGTGTCGGCGTGGCTGGTCGACCAGCCCGGCGCCAATGCGCAGCCGCACTTCGTCGTCGATCAGGCCGCCCGGATGGTCCTCGAATTGCGCAAGAAGGGCCACGTCGTGCTGCTGCACTGCGCCGCCGGTCAGAGTCGCACGCCCGCGGTCGCCGCCCGCTACACGACCTTGACCACCGGCGCACCGGCGCGCTCCGCGCTGGCTGAACTGCGCGCGCTGCTCGGCACGCACGGCTGGACACTCAACCCGGAACTACTGCAGGTCGTCGAGCAGCTGTGACCGATCACTCCCGCGGGCTTATGGTGGTCAAGCCCGCGCCGTCCGCCCTCAATCTCGCCGTGGCCGATACAGTGCCGCGGAGGTGCTGCCAGACCTGCTGCGTCGCCAGCGGCTCCGGGAAGTTCGAAACTCGGACGGCGCGTTTGCCCGGGTCGAACCCTCCTGCCCCGCTTGAACTGCTTTCACCGGGCGCTGACGGTCGCCGTCGACCCCTCGCTGCCGTCAGACTTGGGGATGTGCATGAGCCAACCCGAGCAATTCCTGCATATCACTTCGAGAGCGACGTCGATGGCGTCCGGCACCTGATCGTCGATGACAGCGATAGCGACTGCACTGGATGGCGCATCGAGGTGGGGGAGCGTGATGGCGAATACCAGTTCTCGTTCGAGCGGTCCGTCGTCTTCGGCGAAGGTGCCGGGGCCAACCTGACGCTTCTATGGCCTGTCAAGTCGTTGCAGCGGCTTCCATAAGTCGGAACATGTGTCGGGCGGTGTAGCGCTTGAGGCATCGGCGGATCTCGGCGTCGGACTTTTGCTGGGCGCGCCGGCGGGTCAGGTAGTGCTGGGTCGGTCCGTGGCCGTGGATCATGCGCCAATTCACGATGGTGTGCAGGGCTCGGTTGAGCTGGCGATCGCCGAAGCGGTTGAGCCGATGACGGGTGATGCGGCCGGAGGAGGCCTGTAGCGGGCTGACCCCGGCCAGGGCAGCAAAGGCGGCTTCGGAGCGGCACCGGCCGGGGTGGGACCAGGCGACGATCAAGTTTGCGGCGCTGACCGGACCAACGCCGGGTTCGGCCAGTAACGCGGGCATGATCGCGTCGACCAGACCGTTGAGTTGGCGCTCGTTGGCGCGGATCTCTCGGTCGAGCTGACGGATGCGTTGGGCCAGACTGCGTAGCGTCTGCCGCAGGATCTGCTCGGTGGGGGTGTGGCGGGCGTGGACGCGCAGCCGGGCGCATGTGGCTGTCTGCTGCGGCGTTGACTGTCGGCGCAGCGGCTCGCGTAGTTGGTCGGGTGCGGTCAGCAGCAATGCCTTGAACACGGGCGGCGGTGCGAGTTGCGTTGGCGTGTTCGCGGGCCACGAGCAGGATGCGTAATGCTTCCCGGTCGCCGTCGCTGCGAGGCTGGGCGTGATGTGCTGCGGCCAGGGCGGTGCGGGCGGCCAGAAGTGCATCGGACGGGTCCGACTTGCCGCCTGGCCGACGACCGGCCCGTTGCGGCCGACCAGCTTCGACAACTTGCTGTCCCGCGGCCAGGAGCGCCCGCAGCAGCCCGGCTCCGTGTGAACGGCAGCCTTCCACCGCCCAGGTCAACCGTGGGCCGGGCGCCTGGTGGGAGGACCAGGCGATCAGTTCGCTGTAGCCGTCCGGGCTCGCCTCGACGGTGACGGTGGCGATCTCCCGGCCAGTGTGATCGACCAGGCAGGCGGTGTGCGTGTCGGTGTGGGTGTCCACGCCGATGATGGCGTCGACCAATTCTGCGAGCATGGGCATTAGGCCGTTGCTCCTTCCCAGGGGCGGTGGTTGACGTTGGCACCGGCCTGGGTGGAGACACCTACGGCACATCTGTGATGAGCCACGCCGCATGGCGGGCAAGCTTCTGATCAGGCCAGACGGTGAGCCAGGCCGGTGCCGGCGATCAAAGACGACAGGTCAAGTGCAGGGCACATCGTGGACGGCCAGATGCGTTAGGAGTCAGCCCTGATCACCGGCACCGATCCTGGCAGCAGTCCACCCAGGACCACCACCGCGAGCCTCACAGATGGGTTATGGTCCTGCTCGAGAGGCATGGACAGTCGCCTTGGACTGGGATGCCGTGTCGACGGAGATCTGCCTGCCGGACGGCTCACGTCACCCGGTGCCCATGTCCATACCCTGACTCTGCGGAAGGTCCAAGACTCCGCCACTGGACTGATCTGTCGGCTCGGACTGGCATGGTAGAGGCATGTGCAGGAACATTCGCGTGCTCCACAACTTCGAACCGCCCGCGACCGGCGATGAAATCGAGGCCGCCGCCCTCCAGTACGTGCGCAAGGTCAGCGGAACGACACGGCCGTCCGCCGCCAACGCGGAGGCGTTCGACGAGGCGGTCCGCGCTGTCACGACGGCCACCCGAACGCTACTGGACAGCCTCGTGACGAAGGCGCCTCCCCGTGACCGCGAGGTGGAGGCCGCGAAGGCCAAGGCGCGCGCGGCCGAAAGGTATGGGCTTCCAGCGGCGGCCTCGGACTGACGGCTCCCGATCTCACGGGCCATGCTTGGTTAGGGCTTCCTGCTCAGTGACCTCTTCGGCGACACCGACAGGTCAAGCTGCCGCAGCTTGGTCATCCGTTCGGTCGCAGATGGACGGCCAGCGCACATCCTGGATCTCGCCCAGGTGCCATTGGGCCGGGCGGCCTCCAAGCGGAGGGCGCCCGGCGAGCCACTGGCCGGGTCCGGAAGTGTTCCTCCTAGATTTCCTGGCGTTGCTCCTGGCTGAGCACGCTGGAGAGGAACGCCCTGGTCCGTTCGTGCCCTGGGGCGGCCAGGAGTTCGCGGGGACGGCCCCGCTCGACGACCACGCCATCGGCGAAGAAGGTCAGCCAGTCGCCGACCTCCCTGGCGAAGGCGATCTCGTGGGTGACCACGACCATCGTCATCCCCTCGGCGGCGAGGCCCTTCATGACCTCCAGGACCTCGTCGACCAGCTCGGGGTCCAGCGCGGAGGTCGGCTCGTCGAACAGCATCAGCGCCGGGTTCATCGCCAGCGCCCTGGCGATGGCCACCCGCTGCTGCTGGCCGCCGGAGAGCTGGTGGGGACGCTTGTGTGCGTGGTCGGCCAGGCCCACGCGCTCCAGGTGCTCCATCGCCAATCTCCTAGCCCGGTCCGGCGGGATGTTCAGCACGTGGACGGGGCCGCAGCTGACGTTCTCCAGCGCGTTCTGGTGGGCGAACAGGTTGAAGCGTTGGAACACCATGCCGATGTTCCGGCGGAAGGTGGCGAACTCCTTGGGCGTCCAGGGGTGGTACCTGCCGTCGCGCAGGGTGTGGCCAACCTCCTCGTCGAGCACCCGCAGGCTTCCGCCCAGCACCGGCTCCAGGCCATTGATGCACCGCAGGAATGTGGACTTACCCGAGCCGGAGGGGCCGATGACGCAGCTCACCTCGCCAGAAGCCACGGTGAGGTCCACGCCGTTGAGCACCTGCACGTCGCCGTAGCTCATCCGGACACCCGAGGCCTGTACGACGGGGTTCACGCGGCCACCTTCGGCAGGATCCGTGCCGCCACGCCACCGCTGCGCACCAGCCGTACGGCGTCCGAGCCGAAGCGGCGTTCCAGCCTGCCCTGCAGGAAGGTCGCCACGGCGGTAATGAGCATGTACCACAGGCTCGCCACGATCAGCAGCTCCATAATCAGGTTGTTCGCCTTGTAGATCTGGCTCGCGTTGGTCATCAGATCGTGCCCGGCGACCACATAGACCAGTGAGGTGGTCTTCAGCATGGAGATGAACTCGTTGCCGGTCGGGGGGATGATGATGCGCAGCGCCTGCGGCAGCACGATGACCCGCATCCGCCTTGCGGGAGTCATGCCCAGCGCGAACGCCGCCTCGGTCTGCCCGCGATCGACGGCCTGGATTCCTGCGCGCACCGTCTCGGCGAAGTAGGCCGCCAGGTTCAGCCCCAGCCCCAGCATGGCCGAGGTGAAGCCGGTCATCACCTGGTTGGTGTCCCACTTGAGGCCGATCATGGTGAACGGGATCTTGAGCACCAGTTCGGGGAACAGGAACGCGAGGTTGTACCAGAAGATGAGCTGCACCAGCACCGGCGTGCCGCGGAAGAACCAGATGTAGAAGGTGGCCAGGCCGCCCAGCACCGGATTGTGCGACAGCCGCAGGATCGCGACCAGCACGCCGAGCACCAGCCCGAGGGCCGTCGCCAGCACCGAGATCTCAATGGTGACCCAGACCCCGTCCAGGATCCGGTTGGCGAACAGGTACTCGGCGACCTTGCCCCAGTCGAGGCGCGGGTTGGCCACGACCAGGTACGCCAGCCGACCGGCGATCGCCAACGCGACGGCCGCGGCCAGCCAGCGGCCCCAGTGCCAGGGACGCGCTACGGGGACCAGCAGGCCCGACGCGTCGGCGATCGGTTCGGTCCGCACGGTCACTTACCGCCATTGATCACGGCGGACTGGACGGCTAGCTTCTCCAGGTTCCACGCCGCCAACAGCTTGCCGTACTCCCCGTTCTGAATGAGTGAGTCCAGCGCGCCCTTGACGGAGTCGATCAGCTCCTTGTTGTCCGGCTTCATCCCGATGCCCCACGGGCTCTCGGTGCCCTCGAGCGCGATCGCCTCCATCGCGAGCTTGGGGTCGGCGGACTTGTGGGCGGCTACCACGTAGTCGGTGATGCTGGCCTGTGCCCGGCCGTTGCTCACCTGGAGCATGGCCTCCGAGTCGCCCGGAAACTTCAGGATGTTCACCGCGGGCTTGCCGCCCTTCTTGCAGTCGGCACCGTAGCTCTCGGCCAGGTCCATCGATGAGCCGTTGTCGACGACGGACACGGTCTTGCCGCACAGATCCCCGGGTCCCGCGATGGCGGCAGGATTGCCCTTCTTGACCAGCATCCCGGCGCCCGCTTGCACGTAGTCGACGAAAGTGACCTGGCCCTGCCGCTCCTGGTTGTCGGTCATCGAGGAGATGACGAAGTCGTAGCGGCCGGTGAGCACACCGGGAATCTGGGAGTTGAACTCCTCGTCGGTGATGGTCACCTTGACGCCGAGCTTCCTGGCGATCGCCCTGGCCAGCGCCGGGTCGAAGCCGATCGGCGTCTTGCCGTCGCTCGCGAACAGCTCCATCGGCGGGTAGCCGATGGAGGAGACGACCTTCAAACCGCCGGACTTCAGGCTCGCCGGCGCCTTGGCCGCGAGGTCCTTGTCGGGGGTGATGGCGTTGATGACGTCGGCCGCCTTCTCTTCGGCGGGAGCCTGGTCGAGGGTGACGGCGGGCATCTTGGCTGCCACGTCGGACGCGTTGCCGTCGTCCAGGCGCTGGGCACCGCAGGCCGCGGTGCCGGCGACCAGCGCGCCGGCAGCGAGCATGGTGAGGATTCGAGTTTTCAACGGGCGCTCCTTCAGGGTCGCTGCCAGCGGATTTCGCCGCCGCCGACGGTCGTCATGACCTTGGTGTGCAGCACCGCGTCCGGCGATTCCCGGTGGGGATCGGTATCCACGGCGATGAAGTCGGCGAGTTTGCCGGGCGCGAGGATGCCCTTGCGGTCTTCCTCGCCAGCGGCGTAGGCCGAGCCCAGGGTGTGGGCGGTGAGGGCCTCGGCCATGCTCAGCCGCTGCTCGGGTTGCCAGCCGCCGGCGGGGGTGCCGTCGGGGCGGGCTCGGGTCACGGCGGCGTACAGCGCGGCGAAGGGGTCGGGACTTTCGACGGGGGCGTCGGAGCCGAACGCCAGCGCGACGCCGACGTTCAGCATCCCGCGCCAGGCGTAGGAGGCCAGATCGTGGCCGGCCAGCAGGGAGTCGACCAGGTCGATGTCGCTGGTGCAGTGCACCGGCTGCATCGAGGCGACGACGCCCAGCCTGGCCATCCTGGTCAGGTCGGCGGGCCGCAGGTGCTGCGCGTGCTCGATGCGGTGGCGCAGCCCCGGCGTCCGGCCGAGCGCCTCGTAGGCGTCGATCACCAGGTGGTTGGCCTGGTCGCCGATGGCGTGTGTGGCCACTGCGATGCCGGCATCCGCGGCGCTGGCGAACAGCTTGACGAGGTCCTCGTACGGGGTGACCGCGATACCCACGTTGTCCTGCTCGCCGGCGAAGGACTTGCTCATGTGGCAGGTGTGCGAGCCGAGCGCCCCGTCGCTGAAGATCTTCACGGGCCCGGTGCGGAACCAGTCGTCGCCCTGCCCGGTGCGGCGGCCTTCGGCGATGGCCGCCTCCAGGTGGACCAGCGGGATCGCCTTGTGGACGCGCAGCTTCAGTTCGTCGGCGTCGCGTAGAGCCAGGTAGGCGGCCCGGCAGTCCTCGCCGTCGATGTCGTGGACGCTGGTCAGGCCGAGCGCGAGCAGTTCCTCCTGGGCGGCGCGCAGCAGGTCGCGCAGGTCGGGGGAGACCATGAGGTTGCGCAGCGGGTACGAGGCCGCCTCCCGCAGGATGCCGGTCGGCTCCCCGTTCGCGTCCCGGACGATCTCGCCGCCCACCGGGTCGGGAGTGCTCGCGTCGATGCCGGCCAGCCCCAGGGCCGCAGAGTTGGCCCACACGGTGTGGCCGTCCACGCTCGGCAACGCGACCGGCAGTTCGGGACAGACCGAGTCCAGCGCGTACCGGTCCGGCTGTGCCGGCGGATCCCAGGTGTTGCTGTTCCACCGGCCGCCGAACAGCCAGGCGCCCGGCCGCAGCCGCGCCGCGTGCGCGGCCACCATGGCGAGGGCGTCGTCCAGGCAGCGCACCTCACGCAGGTCCACGGCGCCCAGGCTCTGCGCGTACTGCGCGGTGTGGATGTGAGCGTCGTAGAGCCCGGGGAGCACCGCCGCTCCCTCCAGGTCGATCAGCTCCGCTTTCCGGCCCGCGGCCTCGCGCACCTCCGCTTCCCCGCCGACGGCCAGCAGGCGGTCGCCGTCCACGGCCATGGCCTCAGCCAAGGGGTTGCCGCTGTCTCCGGTATGGATGGCGGTGTTGCGGTACACGCGGATGCTCATGTGACTCTCACGGTCTCGAGGGGCGTTGGTCCATCACTGTAGGAATGGCGAAATAGAGAGGGAAGCGCTATAAACACGATGCTTTGCAGTCCTGAGAGCAAGGAAAACTGATGCTCAAGCCGGAACACCTGCGTACCCTCTGCGAGGTGATCCAGCTGGGGTCCTTCGCCGCCGCCGCCAACCGGCTCGGCTACACGTCGTCGGCCGTCTCCCAGCAGATAGCTACCCTGGAGCGGCAACTGGGCGTGAAGCTGTTCGACCGCTCGGCGCACAGCGTGGTGCCCACCAGCGCCGCCAGAGTGCTGGCCAGGCACGCGGAGACCGTGCTCACCGACATGGCGCGGATGGTCGCCACCGTTCAGGCGGTCCACCGCAACAGCGGCCGACAGTTCCACCTGGGCGTCTTTCCGAGCTTCGTCGACGTGCTCACCGGCGTGCTGCGGCGGATGGAGCCCCGGGAACGCGCCGGCATCAGGGTCACGGTTGCCGAGTCCTCCCAGCTCATTTCGCGGCTGGGTGCCGGCGGCGAGATTGACGCGGCGATCGTCTACCAGGTGGGGAACGCCGGCCTGTCGTGGCCGTCCGCGCTGGGCCAGCGCTGGATCGCCGAGGACCGCTACAAGGTCGTCCTCCCGCGTGACTGGGCCAGCGAACTGGCGCCCTACCGGGCCGAGCAACTCGTTGATCTGCCATGGATCATGCATCACCCCGGCAGCAGCGACGCCTCCGTCTTCGACGGAGTGTTCTCCCGTTGGAGCCTGCACCCCCGGGTGGCCGGGTACGCGGACGACTTCAAGGTCACGATGGCGATGGTCGAGGCGGGCGTCGGTGCGGCGCTCGTCCCCGACCTCGCGCTGCGAGCGTATGGCCCTGGCGTGGTGGTCGCCGACGTGCCGTGGCTGAACACGAGCCGCACCGTCTTCACCCTCGTCCGGCCCAACCGCGAGACCGACCGCCTGCTGACCCTGCTGGACGCGCTGGCCGTCTGACCTCGGCGCCGGTGCGCCCTTCGCCTTACGCTGTCGATGTCCTTCCCGAACTCGACGCGGCACAGCGAATCTGCCAGCATGTGCCCGATCACGAGGCGGCCGGACCACTCGTCGGGTCACCGCCGGCTGGCTCGACCAGCGCCGGGCAGGTGTCAGGAGGTCCTCGACCATGGAACGTGAGGCGGCGATCGCCAGGTCCGCCGAGGCGATACGCCTCCACAGCGGCTACAACATCCTCATCGAGTCCGGTGCCGAGCCAGTCATCGACCGGCTCGCGGGCCGCGACCTGCCGCTGACCGCCAGACCTGCTGAGCTGTCGGGCTGGACGTTCGTGGTCAAGGACATGATTGACGTCGCGGGGCTCCGCACGACACGCGGCTCCGCCCTGTACGGAAGCGAGGAGGCGCTGGCCACCGCACCGTGCGTCGAGCGGCTGGAGCGCGCCGGAGGGCTCCTTGTCGGCAAGGCGAACCAGCACGAGTTCGCCTGGGGCGTCACGAGCGAGAACCCTCACTGGGGCGACGTGCGCAACCCGCGCCATGAGCATCTGACTCCCGGTGGGTCGAGCGGCGGCACGGCGGCGGCGCTCGCGGCCGGGATCGCCCGGGTCGGCCTCGGCACGGACACCGGCGGCTCCGTGCGGATCCCAGCGGCCTGCTGTGGCGTGGTCGGACTGCGCCCGAGGGTCGGTGCCCTGTCCATCGAGGGAGTCGCGCCCGTCGCCCCGATGTTCGATGTGGTCGGGCCGATGGCCACCTCGGTCGCCGACTGTGCGCGCGTGTGGCGGGCGCTCTCCGGAGAGGTCACCCGGCGGCTGGACTCCCTGTCGGGCCTGGTTGTCGGCGTGGGCGAGGCGTGCAAGCAGGCCGGCGAATTCGCCCACCTGGGCGCCGAGCTCCGCGAGATCACCCTGCCGTACGACATCCTTCCGCCGTACTGGACGATCGTTGGTGCGCAGGCCCGGCGCACCCACGAGGCCACGTACCCGAGGAACGCCACGAGCTACAGCGAGGGCGTCCGACGGAAGCTGGACGACACTGCCGGGATCGGCCATCGGGAGTACCGCCGGGCCGTCGAGGAGCTGGCGGCCGTCCGAGCGAGGTTCTCGGCGGAGATGTCCGGCATCGACATCCTGGTCGCGCCGACGCTCGGCGGCCCGGCACCGCGGCTCGGGTGCGACGAGGCCGCCGTCCGCGGCGAGGTCGGCCGGATCACGGCCGTCGTGTCCGCGCTCGGCCTGCCCGCGCTGGCCATCGGAGACCTGCAATTGGTGGGCCGCTGCGAAGCCGACGTACTGCGGGTCGGCCTATGCCGGGAGGCCGGCGGCGGCGAGATCCCCGCGCCACGCTGAAACCGCGCGACCGCTCGGACGGCTGCCGTCAGGCGTGCGATGACAGGCTCCATGGGTCCACGGGGACGACGCCCGTGCAACGGCCGAAGGGGTCGAGGGCCCGCCCGTACAGCTTCGACTGCCGCAGGACGATCTGCCGGTCGGCGACGATCAGGTACGGGAACCGCTCCTCGAGGCGCACCACCAGCGGATGCAGGTCGGCGACCCCGTGCAGGCCCACGGTGAGGAGCATGTTGCGAGCCCCCGCGAGCGCCGCGCAGGTGCGCGTCTCCGGCCAGTCGAGCAGCGCCCGGCCCGTCTCCTCGAGGAGCCCGTCCGGCATCCGCAGCCACAGCACGGCGGAGGAGTGCCAGCCCGCGTGCGATCGCGCCAGGTCGCAGCGGAAGTCGATGTCGCTGGCCGCGACCAGCCGTGACAGCTTGCGCTGCACCGTGCGCTCGGACATACCGATGACGCCGGCGAGCTCAGCGTAGCCGGCGCGGCCGTCCGCGAGCAGGGCCTGGAACAGCAGCCGGTCGATATCGTCCATGCGGCTGGTGGACGCAGGCGGTATGGGCCGCCTAGCCAGTCGGTTCGCGGATCGAGGCGACAGGACGCGTAGCCGCCAGCGGCAGGAGGCCTCAAAGATGCGCGTCGCGACGTGGGTGCGCACCTTCGCCACGCCAGGCACCCGTGGCAGGTCCGTGAGCAGGTAGTCCGCCAGCGCCGGCATAGACGCGGCGACGGCGATCACGAACAGGTCGTGATCGGCGGCGACGTGCTGGACGGTGATGAGGTGTCCCGCCGTCGCAAGCGCGTCGGCGACCTCGACCGCCGTTCCGGCCTCGCAGTCGATCTCCAGGAACGCCATGCTCATCGCGTGCATCTGGCGCTGGCCCAGGGCGACGGTGGTCCACGCCTGCCCGGTGTTGGTCAGCCGCTGCCAGCGCCGCGACGCCGTCACCGGGTCCGCGCCGATCGCGGCCCCGACGTCCACCCAGCTCGCTCGCGGATTGATCTGAAGGGCGTCGATGAGTTCGAGGTCGGTCTCCGACAGCAGCGCCGGAGGCGTGACGCCGGAATCCTGCAAGCTCAGTCCTTCACTGTCGTATTGCTGCGTCTGGAGACGGGGATGACCTTATACCTCGATCCTTGTCCGGACGGCCGCCAGTGGCTCTCCGTCGGCCAGCTGTCCTCGCGCGCCGATTGCCCGTCTCCGGCTCATGACAGGAGGAGAGGACGCCGTGACTTGCTTCCGCGACTGCGACCTGGTGCTGGCCGGGGGACGGGTCGTCGACCCCGAATCCGGCCTGGACGCGGTAACGGACGTCGCGGTCAGCGGCGGTACGGTCGCGGCGGTCGGCGACACGTCGGGCTTCCGGCCGGCGCAGACGCTCGACGTGTCCGGTCACGTCGTCACCGCCGGATTCATCGACCTGCACAGCCACGCGCAGACCATCCCCTCCCTGCGGCTCCAGGCGCTGGACGGGGTCACCACCGCCTTGGAGCTGGAGTCCGGCGTGGGCGATGTGGCTCGGGCGCTCGCGACCGCGGCGGCGGAGGGCCGCCCGGTCAACTACGGCTACTCGGCCTCCTGGGCACGTTCCAGGATGAGTGCCCTGGACGGCGTGACGCCGAGCCACGGGCCTCTCGGCTTCGCGGCGGGCATCGGGGAGAGCACCGGCTGGCAGCGGCCCGCGGATCACGCCGAGGTCACGCGGATCGCGGGGCGCCTGGAGGAGGAGATCGGCGCGGGTGCGCTCGGCATCGGCGTACTGCTCGGATACGCCCCAGGGACCGGACGGGACGAATACCTGCGTGTGGCGAGCACGGCCGCACGCCTTGGCGTACCGACCTTCACGCACGCTCGCTTCAAGAACCGACACGAGCCCGAGTCAGCGCTGGAAGGCGTGGCCGAGGTCGTCGCGGCGGCGGCCGAGACCGGCGCGCACATGCACCTGTGTCACCTGAACTCCACCGCGCTGCGGGCCGTCGACGAGATCGCTGACCTGGTCAGCGGCGCACGCGCGCGCGGGCTCGCCATCACGACCGAGGCCTATCCGTACGGCGCAGGGATGACCGCCGTCGGGGCGCCTTTCCTGAGCCCGGACCGCCTACCCCGTCTCGGCCTGCGCACGTCAGACCTGGTCGTCGTGGCCACGGGCGAACGCCCCGCCGACGAGGACCGCCTCCTGCAGATTCGACGCGACATCCCTGGCGCGCTGGTCGTCGTCCACTACCTCGACGAGGGATCGGCACCGGACCTGGCCTTGATCCGTCGGGCGTTGCTGCTCGACGACACCGCCGTCGCCTCGGACGCCGTCCCCTTCATGGACGTGGACGGCACGCTCATCGACGGCGACCGTCCCATGCCGCCCGGCGCCCTCTCGCATCCCCGCAGCTCCGGCACCTTCTCGCGATTCCTGCGCACAATGGTGCGGGAGACCGCGACGTTGTCGCTGAGCGAGGCGTTGCGCCGCTGTTCACTGCTGCCCGCCACGTTCCTCCAGGCCGCCAGCCCGGCGATGGCGCGCAAGGGCCGCGTACAGGCGGGCCACGACGCCGACCTCGTGGTCTTCAACCTCGCCGAAGTCGCCGACCGGTCGACTTACCAGATCCCGGCGGCGTCGTCGATCGGGTTCAAACACGTGCTCGTCGGCGGGGAGCCCGTGGTACGCGACGGCGCCCTGGTGCCCTCCGCGCTGCCCGGCCGCGCCATCGTCGGCGGTGCCCGGTGAGCGCACCCAGGATGGTCGGCGTCCTGGGCGGCATGGGACCGGCGGCCACCGTCGACTTCTACGGCAAGCTCGTGGAGGAGACGGCCGCCACCTGCGATCAGGAGCACGTCCCCGTCGTCATCTGGGGCAACCCCCGCGTCCCCGACCGTTCCCTGAGCCTGCTGGGCGGCGAGGACCCCACCCCGTACTTGCGGCGCGGCATCGAGGCGCTAAAGCAGGCGGGGTGCGAGGTGCTCGCCGTGCCCTGCAACACCGCTCACGCCTTCGTCCCGCGGCTGGCAGACGTGGCCGGGCTGGAGCTGGTGAGCATCATCGAGGTCACCGCAGACGCCCTCGCTGCCGACGGCGTACGTAGGGCTGGTGTGCTGGCCACTACCGGAACCCGGCAGGCGGGCCTGTACGCGGACGCCCTGCGGCAGCGGGGCGTGACGGTGATCGAGCCCGACGAGCCCGGCCAGCGGCACGTCACGGCGGCCATCGGCGCCGTCAAGAGTGGCGGAGTCCGACCAGTCCACACGCGCGCGCTGGCGGAGGTCTCCCGTTCCCTGGCCGACCGCGGCGCGGAGCGGGTCGTCACCGCGTGCACCGAGCTCGTCCTCGCCCTGGACAGCTCCCGTGTCCCCGTCCCGGTGCTCGACCCCGCTCGCCTGTTGGCCCGCCGGGTCGCCGCCGTGGCGCTTGGCTGAGGAACAGCAGACAGCTCCACCGAGGGCATCTCACCGAACGGTAGATACCCGGTTTGCGACGACAGGACGCTCGTGGCAACGATGTCGTCCTCGACGCCTTGCTGCTGCGCGTGCACACCGAAACCGCGTGCCGTCGCGGCGGCGCCCTCGGCCGGCGCCTGGCTGACCTGGACACCCGACACGCCCCGTGGTTTGGTGCCGGGGCTGAAGAGCGCGGAGAAGGACTGGCCGCAGCGAAGCGACGGATCGCCCAACTCGAGATTGGGCTGCAGGCCACCCGCCGTGCGACCGAGCTGGCGTGGGAGGTGGTGGCCCCACGGCGCTACGAGGTGGGTCAAGGTAATGGCTGCCGAAGGCACTCCGGTCGAGGTGGCGTGTCGGGTGGTAGACGTGTCGACGTCGGACGACTACGAGTGGCTGACTCGATGTCGGCGTGTTCGGTCGGGGGATGCCTGGCTGACCGGCCTGATCACCGAGATGCATCAGCGGCGCAGCGGGTGAGCGCAGTCCCGTTCGAGGCGCCAAGTCGCAAGGATGCCGGAGAGGTCCGGCGCTAGGGGGGCCCTGACCAGGGCACCTGGCTTACTCGGCAGGGACAGGGTGACGCCACTCTCCCGGCAGATCCGGTCGAACATCACCTCCCCAACCACCTTGGTTGAAGCGGGCGGTGAACTGCTTGCCGTTGAATGTCGAGCAGCTCATCCGGAACGCCGTACTCCCACAGAGCGGGCGCCACGGCCACCGCCCCCACATCGAAGATCTTGGTCGATCCCGATGATCAGGCGGTGGCCGTTCCACGTCAACGTCAACACACCGAACCACCCGGCGGCCACCGGCACCATCCCGACTCGGGAGCTAAGCCCCAGGTCCGCGAGAACCCCGGCTCGGGCACAGCAGTCGCTCCTTACGCGCACATCGCAATCACGATGGCGGGTAAGCCTCCAACTCGTAGATGCGGGCCGTGGGATCAGTGGTCTGTGTCGGCGTGGTGACGGTGAGGCGGACGTAGCGGCCGAATGCGTCCACGTAGTGGGTACTGACGTTCGCCGTATTCGCGGTTACGGTGACAACCGTCCACCACTGTATGGCATCAGCGCTCATCTCAATGGTGAAGGCGCGGGTGTTGAACGACGCCGACTCGCCACCGGCGCCAGCATGACGCAGCACAAACTTCCTGATGTTCACAAGCGATCCGGGGGATGCGAGATCGACGCGCAGCCAGGTGCCGGCCCCCGTGGAGCACCACCTGTTCGACGTGCCGCCCGAGCTGCCGTTGACCGCCTTCTCCGGGCCTTCGGTCGGAGAGCACTGGCCGGCCGCGGTCGCGGGCTTGTTCAGCGCGAGATTGACTTCCGGCGGCAGCGACCCGACCTGGCCGTAGACCTCCAGCTCGTAGATGCGGGCCGCGGGATCAGTGGTCTGTGTCGGCGTGGTGACGTTGAGGCGGACGTAGCGGCCAGTTGCCCTCACGTCGTGGGTAGTGACGCTCGCCGTATTCGCGGCCACGGTGACGACCGTCGTCCACGTTGTGCCGTCAGCGCTCACCTGGATGTTGAAGGCGCGGGTGTTCCACGACGTCGGCTCCCCACCGGCGCCAGCATGACGCACCACAAACCGCCTGATGGTCGCGGTAGATCCGAGATCGACGCGCAGCCACTTGCTGGCCCCCTTGGAGCACCACTTGTTCGACGCGCCGCTCCAGCTACCGTTGACCGCCTTCTCCGGGCCTTCGGTCGCCGCGCACTGGCTGTCCGCGGTCGCGGGCTTGTTCAGCGCGAGATTGACCCCGCCGTAGACCTCCAACTCGTAGATGCGGGCCGAGGGATCGGTGGTCTGTGTCGGGGTGGTGACGTTGAGGCGGACGTAGCGGCCGGCTGCCGCCACATCGTGGGTGGTGACGCTCGCCGTGTTCCCGGTGACTGTGACGGCCGTCGTCCACGTTGTGCTGTCAGCGCTCACCTGGATGTTGTAGGCGCGGGTGTTGTACGACGTCGGCTCCCCACCGGCGCCAGCATGACGCACCACAAACTGCCTGATGTTCGTACTGGATCCGAGATCGACGCGCAGCCACTTGCTGGCCCCCTTGGAGCACCACTTGTCCGACGCGCCGTACCAGCCACCGTTGACCGCCTTCTCCGGGCCCTCGGTCGGCGCGCACTGGCTGTCCGCGGTCGCAGGCTTGTTCCACGCGAGATTGACGTCGGGCGTGGGCGGAATCGCCAAACAGGTCTCGGACACGGTGAAGTCGGCTACTGGTTCGCCCGTGATCTCGGCGCTGCCGCTGATGATCTGGGACCCGGCCGGCACCCTGGCCCGCGCCTGCCGGGTGCTAGGGATGATGTCACCGTCGGGTCCGGGAACGCTGATCGGGGGGAGTTGTTGGCCTTCCGGCGTCCAGAAGGTCAGGGTCAGCGCCGTGAACTCGCCCTGCTCGGGCAGTACCAGGCCGAAGGTCCAGACATCCAGGCCGACGAAGGGTCCATTTCCGAGCGCTTGGCAGTTCTGTGGGAAGCCTAACGCGGGGCGCCCCACCTGCTCCTGCCACAGGAAGATTTGAGTGCTGGGCTGGGCCAAAGCCGGTGTGGCGACCGACAGGCCGATCATGCAGACCAGTAACGCCGCGGCGAAACGGACTAAATTGGGTATACGCATAGGAATCACGATTGCCTTTATAGATGTCCGGTAGCAATTTTCCACAATTCGTGGTGCTGCCTATCGCGGGCAGCTAACGCGCAGGGCCGCATGCGGTCATGCCCGAAAAATGGTTATAAGGAGATATGCCTATCGCCTGCTGCGACGGCTGGCCGTTCTGCCCGAGCCGGGGCTGACTGTCCGGACGCAGGTCAGCGTCGTCGTGCCATCGGCGCAGGTCAAGGCCTCATTCCGGCCAGAAGCAGCATCTGAAACAACGCCGCTTTCGGTCAGGCGACAGGGAGCGGCTGAAGCGCGTTGCCCCGCATGGGATCCGCCAGATTTCCCGTGGCCAACGCCGCCGTTCCAGCAACTCGATCAGATCACTTTTGAGCACCAATGCGGATTAGCGGATCTGTTGCGGCTCGAGGACGAAGAGACGGATGCGCATCTAGCCTGACCTTGGCACCATCACGTCCAGTTCGTGCCGGCGAGCTGCCTCTCATGGCATCGTCATGTCGGGCGGGCCGGCGACCGGTCGACGCCGATGAGCGAGGAACTGCGTCAGCCGCGGAAGAAGGTCGCCGAGCTGAAGGTCGAGAAGGAGATCCTGCGCCGCATCCACTGCGCCCAAAGACACCGGCGATCCCGAGCCCTGCAGCAGGAACACATGAAACGGGTGCCGTGTCCGCGAAGAGGTCGCGGAGTTCTGCCGGCGGCGCGTCGGACGCCGGAGTTCACCCTGCAGGCACCCACGCTGCCCAGAAAAATGACGACCCAGGCCACACCGAGGCCTCCGACCCAACAGGCTCATTTCGAGTTTGGCACGCGGACGGATCCTGCGCGCGTCAGCAGCACTACCCGCACGCCCTGAAACTGCTGAGGAGCCGAAGCGGTGAACTGGCCGCGCAGTAGTGCTTTGCGTGGGTCGCTCAGTCCGTCGAACGGGTCACGGGAGGTCGTGGTGCTGACCAGCCAGAGCCGCTGCGTGTCGCCGAGGCAGGCCGACCAGTCGTCGCACTCGCGGCCGGAGAACGACCCGCGTACGGCCGCTGACACCTCCAGGAACACGTCGCGGGGCGCGTCGTCGTGGCGTAGCTCGTATCGGGTCGCCTTGCGGCCGAGGCCGGACAGTTCGCCGAACACGTCGTTGTAGGCGATACCGTCGCCAGGCTGCGCCTGGTCCCGGATGGCGAGGATCGCGCCTCGGTAGTCCGGCTGGCCGACCACCGGCGACCGGCGGACCTCGCGTTGGTCGGGGAGCCCGATGTAGGCGACCGTCGCCACTGCGGTAATGCCGATGATGACGGAGGCGACGGTCGTTGTGCGCCGGGCCGGCAACGCGATGACGAGGGCGTTGACGGTGACTGCGGCGAGCAGCGCCCATGCGGGCAGAGTGAACAGCAGGTAGCGGGCCAGGAGTAGGTGCAGCATGTCGAATGTCGCGTAGCAGAACGCTGGCGGCAGTACGGTCCAGGCCAGCAGGACGGCGAGGTTGAAGCGGTGTGCCCAGTGGAGCACGAGCGCGCCGACTGCGGCCGCGGCGAGCACGATGACGGCGATGGTCTGCGATGCGAACAGCGACTGCGGCAGGTCGAGAAGAGGCTTGGCCTTGATCCAGCTGATCTGCCCGGACTGCTGCGACGCCCTCGACAGTAGCGGTAGCGCCGCCACGACCAGGACGGTCACGGCGGCGAGGCCGCGCCACACCCGCAGGTTCTGGGCGCGGTGGGCGGCGCGCCAGAACAGCAGCCCGTGGGGCGCGAGGACCAGCAGCGCCACGAAGTTCAGCCATGCGAGCGCGGCCACGGTCACGCCGTACAGGAACCACCGCCCCCACCTCGGGCATTCAAGGGCGCGGAGCAGCAGGACGGTGGCGACGACAGCGACGGCGGTGACCGCGGCGTACGACCGGGCCTCCTGGGCATAGCGGGACACCGACGGGATGATCGCGAACAGCAGTCCGGCGGTGAGGCCGACCGGGGCGCTGAACAGCCGCCGGCCGAGCAGGGTGAGCACGCCGGCCGTGATGGCGGTGGCGGCGATGGAAGGGCCGCGCAGCGCGAGCGGAGAGTCCCCGAACGCAGCGATCCACGCGTGCATGAACACGTAGTAGAGCGCGTGGACAGTGTCCACCTTCTGCAGCAGCCTGACGAAGTCGTCGATCCCCAGAGTGCTCGCGTGCCAGGTGGCGTACTCGTCGTTCCACATCTGCCGATCGGCGGCGCCGACGACGCCCAGGGCGGTCGCGGTGATGCCCGCGGGCGTGGCGAGCAGCACAGTGCGCACAACGCCGAGGCGGCGGATCGAGCTGGCCTCGGGCCCGTCGAGCCCATCGGGCCGGATGCGGTCGATCAGGACGGTAGCGTCATCGCGTACAACGGGCCTGTCGAAGTTGACGGTGGCGTCGTTGAGCGGCTTGGGCCCATCGAACATGACAGTGGCGTCGGGGGCGCTGTTCCTCATTGGTGGGCCTCTCACGGTTGGCACGGCACGCGGCCGGCCGAAAGGGTGGCCTTGAACGCGGCGAGGTTGGCCGGATCGTCGTCGAATCGCCAGTCGGCGGTGCCGCCCTGGCCGCGCTTCCGTTGACTCCACACGAAGCCGGCGACGTCGGGGTTGGCGCGCAGCCACGGCCCGAAGGCGCGAATCCACGACAGCTTGGCGGGACCGTGCTGTGCGCCGGTCTCGGTGAGGATGATCGGCTTGTCGGTGGTGGCCCGGATCTGGGCGAAGGTCTTGGCGTAGGTCACCTCGGGGCTGTGTTCGCGGACGCCGTAGCCGGTGACGCCGACAAAGTCCACCCACTCGTTTCCCGGGTAGTAGGCGTCGACGGGGGTCTTGACAGCGCCGCGGAGGATGTTCGGCGACCACACCCACAGCACATTGGTGGCGCCGGCGTGGCGGAACAGGGCGACGACGTGTCGCCATGCCTGTGTGTACTCGGCGGGGGTGTTGCCTGCCACTGGGCCCCACGGGTACCACCGGCCGTTCATCTCGTGCGCGAACCGCAGCATGATGACGTCGCGGTACTGAACGACGGCGCGGGCGATCTTTAGGTACTCCCGGTCCCATTTGCCGTCGATCGTCGCGCGCAACGTGAAGTCCGGCTGGTCGGGGCCTTCGCCGGCCCGCCACGGCTCTAGCGACATCAGCGGCGTGCCCGGATTTTTCCGGATGTCCTCCACCGTCACTCCTGCGGCGACCGACACGAAGAACTGCACCCACGTCGGCCGACACCCGGTAGCGGCGTGGACCGCGTCGAGCGCATGTTTGGTGCGGTCTGCCATGTTGATCCCGAACACCGGCCCCGTGCCCAGCACGTCGCTGGTCTTGGCTACCACGGGTACTGGGGCGGCAGCTGCGGGCGACGCTGTTCTGGTCTCGACGTTCCGAGACCGGTCGCCCGGACTTGCATCATTCAAGTCAGGCCGGGTGCAGCCGGCGGCGACAGTCATGGCGGCCGCCGCGGCGACGGCGGTCAGGAGGGTCCTCCTCATGCTTTCACTCGCACGGGCGTCGCGGGCTGCGGCTGACGGGTCGGCTTGTTGCGACCAAGCGCCACTGCCGAACGGCCTGGGGCGGGGAGAGGCCGCCGTCGGCGCAGCCCTGCGTTGCCGAGGAGCAGCGGGACGGTGAAGTACATTGATGGCAGCGTGAGCAGTATCGACGCCCAGTACCGGTCGATGCCGTAGGTGGCGGCGCCGAGTGCGAGCCCGAGCCATAGCAGCAGGTGCACGGTCAGCAGCCACGTCCGGAGCAGGCGGAACACGCGCTTGGCGATTGGCGCGCCCTTCGCCGCCCCGGTCGGGACCCAGGCGGCGGTGCGTTCCCGCAGGAAGTCGAAGAGAGCCACGGTGTGGCAGAACCCGATGAGCAGCTGGATGCGTACGACCGCCGGTGTCCACCGGCCGTGCGTGACGACGGGCATCATGAATGCCCATACCACCACCGCGCCGACCAGCGGCAGGTAGTTGGCCGGCTTGATGTACTGGGGGAAGAACCACGCCATGAGCAGACCGGGGATCGGCACCGTGAACACCGCCAGTGATGTGGTGATGTAGTAGAGGAATCCGGTCCAGAAGCACAGCTTTTGCTTGACCGTCAGCGGCGAGCGGTGGAACCTGGGGTCGCCGAGCAGGCTCATCGATCCGGTGCACCAGCGGTACTGCTGCGGGGCGAACCCGTCGAAGTCGTCGGGGCACACGCCCTTCGCGAGATTCACCGGCACGTAGCGGGTGACGTAGCCGGCCTTTGCCATGTTCACTCCGGTGTGGACGTCCTCGCTGTGCCCGATCTGCGCGAAGCCGCCCCCGGCCATCAGCGCGGCGCGCCGGTAGATCGCGTTGGTGCCGACGCAGATCGCCGCGTCGACCGCGTCTCGGGCGGGCTGGATCCACCGGTAGAACAGCTCCTGGGTGGCCCCGGCCGCGCGCTGCAGCCAGTTGAAGTCCGGGTGCTTGACGTCGAAGTACTGCGGTGTCTGGACTATGCCGATCTTCGGGTCCTCGAAGTAGGGGGCGATTTCCAGAGTCATGTCCTCGCGCGGCGCGAAGTCGGCGTCGAAGACGTGAATCAGCTCCCCGTTGGAGTAGGCGAACCCGTAGGCGAGGTTCCCAGCCTTCTTCATGATGGGCCGATTGGGGCGTACCAGATAGCGGAACCCGTGCCTCTCTGCAAGCTCCCGCACGGCGAGCCGGTCAGAGTCGTCGAGGACGTACACCGTCATGACCCCGGGCCACCGGAGCCGCGAGACGTGCTGGTAGGTGTTGGCGAGGATCTGTAGGTCTTCGCCGGCCGTGGGTAGGAACACGTCGACCGACGGGTACCGGGCGGGCCGGTAGGCTGCGATACGGGCCCTGTGCTCGGCCAGGTTGCTGCGGCGCTTGCGAGTGCTGGACAGAAGGCTGATCGCGACCCCGCCGATCTGCACCGCGATGATCACGAATAGCGGGCTCGTCCACCACGTTTGGATGGCCATCCGGGTCATGCCGTACATCACGCCGGCGAACGCGAGGAACAGCACCGCGAAGATCCATCGCGACTGTGCGCCGTAGTACTGGCACTTTTCGGCCTCGGTGGGCGGCTGGGGGGCGTAGACCGCAACCTGGTCGGCCTTCGGCTGCTCATGCGGACGACGCGGGGGACGCGCAGCCCTTCCACGCGCCCGATGCCGAGTCCGTGGGGGCAGAGCAGGGCGCGACCTCTCAGCGACTGTCAATTCGGGCCCCTCAGGAACGACGAGGCGCTCGGGTTCCACCATGTCGTCCAGGCGGTGCGATGTGTCGGTTCGCTCCTGGACTTCATCAAGAGAGAACGGCACGCTTGTCAGCCCTCCTCAAGCCTCACGGCGTTGAATGGTCAGCAGTCCTGCCGCCCCGCCCGAGGTACAACCGATGTCGCGTGTACTGCGTTACCGGCTCGTCACTGATCTCTTTCATCAGACCGCCTCACCTCGTGTTGCGAAGGTGGCTGCCGGCGGGAGCGACACGGGGACAGGGCGGAGACCGGCTCACGTGCTCAAGAACAACAATCCAGGGCCCTAACCGGGATCTTGCGGGCGGTGACGCTGGCATCGGCCGTCCTCCGTGACCACCAGGTGCGGCTGTACCGCTCGGAGACTCCTGGCCTCTTAGGTGCGGTTCTGTGCAGCCCGGCTGGCCGGCCGAGCGGCATGGCGGCGGGCATGTTCTTGCCTTTCGGGTACCTGATCTTGTCTCAGGTCTTGAGGCTGGCCGGCAAATGCCTGCGTGGCGACCGGTCCAAGAACATCGGGATTCTCCTGGTGCGTCATCAGGTCGCGGTGCTGCGCCGGCAGGTCGCACGCGTGGACCTGCAGCCCACCGACGGAGCGGAGCTGTCAGCCCTTTCACAGCTGCGGCCTCGGTCCCGCTGGTCGACGTTCTTCGTCACCCTGCCACGTTGCTGCGGTGCCACCGGACTGGTCGCTTGGGAGTGGCCCTACCCTTAGCGACGACCCGGGCATCCACCGATCTTGCTCGGCGTTGACGAGCTGACGGCCGCGGGGCGGTTGGGCGGCCCGCACAGCCCAGCGGGCGGTGACCCAGCGGGGTTGCGTTCGCCGCCCGCTGTCGGCCCAGTCCTCCTGGTCCCACCACCTGAAGACCCTCAGGGGCGGTCCGACCCGAAACCCGACCTACGTCAGAGACGCCGGGCGGAGCCTCATCCAATGCGAGACCCCGCCGCACGGTATGCGGCGGGGTCTGCTCAGGTGCCGCTGCCGCACGATCCAGTCAGCAGCTAGGCGTCATGGCGACGACCTCAGGGCGTGAAGGTCACCACCGACCCGTTACCGAAGGCGTCGACGGTTGCGTACAGCTTGCCGTTGGCCCACTCGAGCGCGGCCGGGGTCGGCACTTCTGCAAAAGGCTCGGCACCGCCAGCAGAGACGGTGGAGATGCGGTTGCCCAACAGTTCCGCGACGTAGATTGTGCCGTCCGGGGCGACGGCGAGGTTCGTCGCGGTGAGGAAACCCCCGGCGAGCTTCGCGATGTGACCGGTGGCGAGGTTGACCGAGTAGACGGAACCTCGCGCGCCAAGGCTGGAATCCTCCGGGCCGCCGGGCAGGCTCGACACGTAGAGCAAACCGTCCGGACCGAGCTCGACGTCCGTGGGTACCGGCTCGAAGTTGTAGGTCTTGCCGACGGTGCATCCGGGCAGCCCGAGGCCGGCAGCAATCTCTGCGGTGATGACGAACGGCTGGGGAGGCAGCACCGCGACCGTGCTGATTCCGCCGTTGGGTGCGACGCGGACGATATCGTTGCCTGCCGCATCGCCGACGATGCGCGACCCGTCCGGCAGGATCGCGACGGAGTACGGATGGGACTCGACAATCCCGGGGTAGGGATCGCCGCCGATTTCCGCCGGCACCTGCTCCGCGCACCCCGGTGCGAGCCCCTGGAAGCCATAGCTGTTGACCTGGTCGGGGTTGACGGTGGCCTCGTACTCGCCGACGTTGCCGAGAGTCCGCACCTTCCCGCTGGCCACAACGCGCCTCACCTCGGCGAAGAAGCCGTCCTCACTCTCGCCACTGGTGGTGAAGGTCACCGTTCCCCGGCCGTCCGCGGCGACACCCGCGATCTCCGCGCCGGGCGTCGACACGAGGTCGGTCGTACCCTTCTTTCCGACCGCCGTCAGTTTCCCCGCGAAGGACTGGGAGACGTAGACCGTCCCGTCACTCCCCACCGCCAGTTGGAGCGGCCCGGCTAGACCGTCGACGATCGGGGCGGATGCGGTTGCGGCCGCCGCGGGCGTCGCCGAAGGCAACACCAACGCCATGGCCGCAACGGCCACGACGGCCGCGTGTGAACGTCTCGGTATCATGCTCGACCCCCTGTTGGACATGCTTTTCCCCCTGTGGCGCGCCCATCGCGCCGGGCAATTGTCACTGCACATCGGACCCGCGCTTCCGTATCGGTCCCGATTCGGACAGTGGCGACCTCAAGAAGGGCCGCAAGGAGGGATAGGACGCCGTCGGCAAGGTGCCTGTAGCTGGCCACCTAGGGCGGTGGCGATGCCGGTTCGGGTGGGCCCAGGGCGCGGGCCGCAGGGAAAATGGCCATAGCAGCGGCGGTTCCTGGGGTAGGTCAGCAGCTTTTACTTGAGGTGGCAGGTGAGCAGCCGCTTTGCTCGTTGCCTCTTCGGCGCGCCCGAAGTAGTCATCCCCTTGACGTCATTCCTTGAGTAGGCCTGCGGCAGAGTTGTTACGCGGAGCGACCTGCATCCACGGGGGACAAACAGCGTCGACAGGCATCCTCGCCAGGTCTAGCGTTTGAGCGGCCGAGGACGCGAGAGGGGCAAGACATGGCGGGGGCACGCAGTCTGACGCAGGCCGAGGCGCGGGAACGTGCTGAGCTGCTCGCGGTCGAGAGGTATGACATCGATGTCGATCTGACCCATCTGCTTGAGGGGGAGGAGTTCCGAGCGACCTCGACGATCACATTTCGAAGCCTGACGTCCGGCTCGGGGACCTTTGTCGACTGTGTCGCTGAGGTGGAAGAGGTCACGCTCAACGGCGAGCCGGTGGATCTGGACGCCGTCCGCGACGGACGCATCGCCTTGGCCGGCTTGAAGGAGCGGAACACTCTCGTCGTCTCGTCCGTACAGCGCCAGACCGGCCGCGGGTCGGGGGTGCACCGGGCGGTCGACCCGTCAGATGGCTTGGTCTACGTCTGGACGACCTTCGAGCCCGACGACGCCCGCCGAGCCTGGGCGTGCTTCGACCAGCCCGACCTAAAGGCGCCCTTCGCGATCACGGTCATCGCTCCGGCCGACTGGACGGTGCTGAGCAACTCTGGTGACCCCACGGTGAGTGAACCGTCAGACGGTGCCAGGACGTGGGCCTTTCCGGACACGCCGCCGATGTCGACGTACATCCCGGTCGTCAACGCCGGGCCGCTCCACGAGTTGCGCTCGCAGCGGGGCGGTTACGACCTCGGCCTCTACGCCCGCAGGTCGTTGGCGTCGATGCTTGAGCGGGACGCGGAAGAGCTGTTCGCCATCACGGCGGCGGGGCTCGCCTTTTACGGAAAGCGGTTCGAGTTGCCGCTTCCGCAGCGCCGCTACGACCAGGTGTTCATGCCCGAGTTCGGCGGCGCCATGGAGAACTACGGCTGCGTGACGTGGTCGGACGTCTTCGTCTACCGGGAGCCGCCCACGTTCGTGGAGCGGCAGCTGCGGGCCCAGATCCTGCTGCACGAGATGGCGCACATGTGGTTCGGCGACATGGTGACGATGCGCTGGTGGGACGACCTGTGGCTCAACGAGTCGTTCGCCGACTGGGCCTGTGCCTGGTCCGCGGCGAACGCCACGGAGTTCACCGACATCTGGACCACGTTCCTCGCCAACGACAAGCAGTCCGCCTACCTTGCCGACAGGGCGCCGACCACGCATCCGATCAGGCAGCGGATCACCGACACCGACGCGGCCGCCGCCAGCTTCGACGCGATCACCTACCCGAAGGGCGCGAGCGTACTCAAGCAGCTCGTCGCGTTCGTCGGCGAGGACCGGTTCGTCGAGGGCCTGCGGGCGTATTTCCGCAAGCACCTGTGGGGGAACGCCACGCTGGAGGACCTGTTCGCGGAACTCGAGAGCGTGAGCGGGCGCGACCTGGCGTCTTGGCGCAAGACCTGGCTGGAAACCTCGGGGACCGACCGGCTCACGCTGGAGAGGCACGGCGACATGGTGGCACTCCGCGCCGTCGGACCTGACCGGAGCGAGCCGCGGCCGCATGTGCTGCAGATCGGGCTGTACGACGGCCGGGACGATGCCTTCACCCTCCGCAGCTCTGTCTCGGTGGAGGTCCGTGGAGAGCTCACACCGCTCTCCCTCGACGAGGCGGATCTCCTTCTGCTCAACGACGACGATCTGACGTTCGCCTCCGCCCGGCCGGATCCGGCCACCCTCCGCACCCTGGTCGACCACTCCGGTCGACTCCCGACCGCGATGGCTCGCACGCTCGCGGTGACCACTGTCTGGGACATGCTCACCACCGGGGAGGTCACCACCGCGGACTTCGTGCGCTGCGCGACCGGAGCGCTGCTGCGGGAGTCGGCTGACGCGGTCGTGGAGCCGCTGTTGACGCTCGCGGTGAGGGCGGGGGAGTACTGGTCGCCCGACAGCGCCCGGGACGACCTGCTCGCCTCGATCGCGGACACCTGCCTCGCCCTGGCCTCGGAACCGGCCCGGGAGCAGGTTGCGATGCGGATGCTGGCCCGAACCGCCACCACGGCGCAGCAGTTGTCGCAGCTCGAGGAGCGGGCGACCACGCCGGACCTGAAGTGGCGAAGGTTGTCCCGGCTGGCCGAGCTCGGCAGGGTCCATCTGGCCGAGGTCGACGCCCTGGAACGGGAGGACCCCAATCCTGATGCCTGGGTCAAGGCCGTGTTGGTGCGGGCGGCACAGCCGACCCGGGAGGCCAAGCAGGCGGCCTGGGAGGCGCTGGTCGAGCAGCGGCGGGTGCCCGCGGGGATGATGTGGGAGGCCGGTCGTGCCTTCTGGCGCCCGTCGGCGGGAGAGGTCCTCCGTCCCTTCGTCGACGCCTACATCGCGGCGATGCCCTCCATGCACGAGGGCGGCATGCTCTGGGCAATGGTGCTGTCGTCGGCGATGTTCCCGGTGGTCGACGTGGACGAGTCGGCGGCCAACCAGCTCGAGGAAACGGCGAGCGGTGCAGGAGTCGGCGCCCTGGTGTCGAAGAGGGTGCGGGAGCGTGTTGACGAGCTGCGCCGGATGCTGAGGGCCCGACAGGAGTAGGGCGCCGAGCGCAGCGCAGGCTGTCAAGGTCGGACGTCTCTAGCCACGCCACAGCGTCGTGCTCGTCCGGCGCCGGCGGCAGGGCCGGTACGAACGCGAGTCCGTGCAGCACCCGGCGCGGATGCTTCGTCCACGCCGCCGATACGAAGGGCGAGCTGCAGACCGCCCTTCGTGATCACCCGTTGCGGACGCTGCGTTGAGAAGGTCTCGCAACGGTCGCGGCGCCGACGACCTCCGTGTAGGTGCGCTCCCGGGCCATCTGGTGGCCATAAATCCCGAAGGCGAAGATCACGGGCAGGGCCATGCTGCCCATCGACGTGACCTGGGCGATGCCGAGTGCCAGCGGGATCTGTAGGGCGAGCAGCCACGCCGGCAGCTTCGGGGTGAGGCCGCTGCGGAGCAGGGCGATGCCGAGCATCGTCGACCCGATCAGGGTCAGCAGCAGGCCGGGCAACGTGATCAGGAAAGCAGTCTCGAAAAACGCGTTGTAGGTGCCGAACTGGGTCCAGTAGTCGCAGAACACCCCGACGCAGGCCCACACGTAGCCGGTCAGCGCTACCCGCCAGGCCCACTTTTCGAAACCGACCGGGCGACGCCGCCGGTGCACGACGAACGCGCACAGGGTGAACGCCACGAACACGGGTAGCCAGATCTTCCCGTAGGTCAGGTAGACGGTGTCCGGGTTCGCCCAGTCGAGCAACGGCTTCAGCGCAGAGCGGGCCGGGTCCGACCACAGGCGGGTCAGCGGCAGCTCTAGGTCGCCCTTCCCATCGACGGTGTTGTGTCGCGCCAGCGCGTGCAGCTGTCCGGCCACCAGGCCGAACCACGCCATCACCCAGGCGAAGCGTCCAATCGTCCGTTGCCTCTCTACTGACTCCAACATGGATCCTCCTCAGCACGTGGTCGGCCCCCTGCCGACCGTCGTACCGAGACGCTAGGAAGGCGGGCACGCCGAAGTCGTCAGCGCTGGGCACGCACGTATGTCCACCCCAGGGTGGAGAACAGCTTCACCCAACGGTGGGCGCGTAAGGGGCTGGCCTGGTCATACGCTCAACCCGTGACCATTACATGGCGAACCCTCGCGCGAGACGCCGCACTGCCGGTGGCGCTCGCCGTGGTCGGTGTCGCCGAGATGGCGGCGTTGCGCCCTCGGCTGTGGGGGTACGGCGCCGTGCTCGAGGTCGTGGCCTGCATCCTGCTGGTCTTCCGACGGCGCAACCCGCTGGTGCTGGCGACGCTCGCCGCCGTGGTGCTGCTGGCGATTCCCTGGGTCGGCCCGCAGCTCGACGAGGCCAGCGTTCCGATCCCGATCTGGGCCCTGGCGGTGTTCTCGCTCGCCCGCTGGGTGCGCGACCTGCGCGGGTTGGTCGGCGTCGCGGTGATGGCGGCGGTGGTATTAGCCGACTACGCGTTCGTCGATCAGCGCCACCACAACTGGTCTGACGTGATCTTCGTGGCCGCGCTGATCGCGCCGCCGTACGTCCTGGGCCGGCTGACCCGAAGGCTGGCCGAGCAGAAGGGGCTGCTCGAGCACAACCAGGAATTGGTCAAGCGCGAGGCGGTGCGCGCCGAGCGGGACCGAATTGCCCGCGAGCTGCACGACGTGATCGCGCACTCCGTCAGCGCCATGGTGGTGCAGACCGCCGCCGCCCAGGACTTAGTCCGCAGCGACCCCGACCGCGCCGAACAGATCCTCGCGACGGTCGCCGCGACCGGGCGGCGCGCCCTGTCCGAGACCGGGAGGCTGCTGCACGTGATCCGTGACCACGCCGGCGAGCTGGGCCTGCAGCCGGCCCCGGGCCTGGCGGACCTGCCCGAGCTCGTCGAGCGGTTCCGCGCCGACGGCCTGAACGTCGCCGTCGACGTGGATGAGCCGCTGCCCGTGCTGCCGGTCGGCGTCGACGTCTCGGCGTACCGGATCGTCCAGGAGGCGCTGACCAACGCGCTGCGCTACGGCGCGGATCGGACCGCCGCCCTCCGCCTCTCCTGCACACCCACAGCTCTCACGATCCGCGCCTCGAATCCGAGCAACGGCAGCAACGGACTGGGAAGCGGGCTCGGGCTGCTCGGCATCGCCGAGCGCGTCTCGCTGCTCGGCGGCACCTTGTCGCACGGCACCGGCAGCGACGGCAGTTTCCAGCTCGACGCGACCCTCCCGGTGGCCACGCCATGACCAGCGTCGTCGTCGCCGACGATCAGGACCTCGTCCGCTCCGGCCTGGAGATGGTGCTCAGGGCCCGCGACATCGACGTGGTGGGGCTGGCCGCGGACGGCCGCGAGGCGGTGGAGACAGTACGACGCACGCGGCCAGATGTCGTGCTCATGGACATCCGGATGCCAGTGCTCGATGGCATCGCGGCCACCGCGCGGATCACCGACGCTGGCCTCCCGTCGCGGGTGCTGGTCCTGACGACGTACGACCTCGACGCGTACGTCTACGGCGCGCTCAAGGCCGGGGCCGCCGGCTTCCTGTTGAAGGCGACGCCACCAGACCGGCTCGTTGCGGGGGTGGAAACGGTCGCGGCGGGGGAGTCCCTGCTCGCGCCGTCACTGACCCGACGGCTGATCGAAGAGCATGTACGGCGTCCCCCGCCCGTGGACGGGGTGCCCACGCCGCTCGCGACCCTCACCGAGCGGGAACTGGAGGTGTTCACGCTGATCGCGCGGGGGTTGGCGAACGACGAGATCGCCGCGCACCTGGTGGTGGCGGACACGACGGTCAAGACACACGTAAACCGGATCCTAGCCAAGCTCGCGATGACCAGCCGGGTGCAGCTGGTCGTGCTGGCGTACGAGACCGGGCTCATACGCCCCGGAGACGGTGCCGCCCCGTGGGCAGCGTCCGAGAACCACCGTGGGCCTCGCTGAGAGTGGCACCACCGCCGCCGGATAGCCGCACAGGCCGGTCCGCTCATGTTGGCGCCCGTGGTGCCAGCGGGCCCCTACGTTGCTCCTCCCCTGGGGATGTCGGTCACGACATGCCGGTCGCGGCCGTGCTCTGAGAGCCGTCGTGGGCGCCGCTTCGAGCCTGACAGGCTCGGAGAAAGCGGCGGCCACGCGGTTTGGGTTAGTCAGTCGTGATAGCGGAGTTTCACTCGCTCGACTGGAAGCTGACGGTCACCCCGCAGAAGGGCACCCCACCGATTGGGGGAGCGGGTTGGGAGCAGCGTGGAGCATTCAACGGCGCACGAACTGCATCCGACAGCGCCGAACGGCGCTGAATTGCAGTGGCCCCGCGTGCGGTTCAGCGTTCCCGCAGGTTACAGGCGGTCGAGCGTCCTGCTTCACACGGAGTGTTCCGCGGGGGTCGTCGGGCCAAACAGGGCCCAATCCGCGACATGGTAGCCAGCGTCACCCGATGACCTTGGGCCCTCGCATTGGCGCACCATCCAACGGATGTGCAGCCGGGGCCTTCCCGAACGCCTGGCGCAGGTGGAGGGCGACCTCCTCTTGGGCGTGCGCGGCCTTGTCCAGCACCGCGGCAAGGCCGAAGAAGTCGTGCATCACTCCCCCGTAACGGACCGACGTGGCCCGCACGCCGGCGGCCTCCAAGCGGGCGCACCACTCGTCGCCCTGGCTCTGCAGCACGTCGCGGTCAGTGGTGACGATCAGTGTCGGCGGCAGACCGGCGAGGCCCTGCGCGGAGAGCGGGAGCAGATCGACCCTGGGGTCTTTCATGCTGTCGGTCACGCCACGGAAGGCGTGCATCATCATCCAGGACAGCAGTGGACGATTCAGCGGCCGGGCGTCTGCGGCGTCCCGCATGGATACGCCGTACTGGGCGGTGGTGGTCAGCGGGCAGACGAGCACCTGCGCCACGGGCAGTGGCTCACCGGCCTGCTTGAGCTGACCGCAGGTCGCGGCCGCCATGTTCGCCCCGACGCCCTCGCCACCGATGGCGATGCGTGACGGGTCGCCGCCGAGCCCGGTGGCGTTGGTCCGGAGCCACCGGTAGGTGGCCAGCACGTCCTCGTGGGCGGCCGGGAACACGTGCTCGGGAGCCTTGCGATACTCCGGCGACACCACGATCGCGCCCGTCCGGTTGACCAGGGCGCGGCAGGACGCGTCATAGTCGTCGTTCGTGAACAGGATCCAACCGCCACCGTGTACCCACATCACGACGGGCACCGGATCGGGGGTCTGGCCGAGCGGCTTGTAGACGCGTACGACCAGATCACCACCCGGGCCGGGCACGGTGACGTCCGCTGCCGATCCGACCTCCTCGGGGTCCGTCGGCCGCCCGTCCTGCTGCAGGATCTCCATCGCCGCGTCGGCGAGGCTCGGCTGCTGGCGGGCCTGCTCGAGGGTGAGGAGCTCGTACGGGGCCAGTACCAGTCGGGACCAGGTGTCGAGGATCCGCTGCGCCTGGGTGTCGAGCAGCCAGGAGGCGTCGGTCGACAGGACGTTGCTGCGGCCGGATACCCGGTCGCCTACCTTGTCCATGAACCCGGCGGCCATGTGCATGAGCCTGCGACGGCGTCCGGTGGGCGGGACGGTGGGATGCGAGCGGGCCGGGGCCGACCGCTTGGCGGCGAGGTACCGCTCGCCGAGCCGACCCATCTCCTCCGTGCCCACCGCCCGACGCAGCGCCGGCAGGAACTCCCGTTCCTCCTTCTCGATGTGGTGCCGGATACCGCCGATCAGCTTGTTCAGCGCCTGCTCGAATTTATGGCTGCCGGGGTCCGCATGGTCAAGCAGGACGAGCAGCCTCTTGAGGGCCTGGTGCTCGTCCCGCCCCTCCTCGGCGTCCGCGGCGGCGCCGATCTCGGCCAGCGCCGGATACAACACCTCCTCCTCGGCGTGGGCGTGCAGGGCGCGGCCGTAACTCACCTGGTCGACCAGCATGCGCCGGTCACCGCGTCCGGCCTCGAGGTGCTCGAAGAGGCGGTTCGCCACCACGTGGTCATCGGCGATCAGGTGGTCGAGGTCGCCCGGCAAGGTCGCGTACGGCAGCGTCATCGGACACCTCCTCCTCCACACTTACCGCAACCGGCACCGCCTTCGTGGCATAACCTGGCATGTCGCCAAGAACCCGAACGGGCGGGTCGACGCTGGTCAACGCACGTCCCAGCCAGGCGTTCGCGGCCGGCTCTACCCGCAGGGAACATGGGTCGGCCGCGTACGCTCACGCCTGTCTTCCCGTCAGCAGAGCCCGCGTGATCATCCGGCGCATGCGCCCTCCGAGGGGGTACGGACGGCCCGCGGCGAGCGCGGCCGACCCGGCTGACAGGGGAACTACCTGGTCGTCGCCGCCTGGAACGCTTCGCCGCACCACCGCCGCAGATCCCGCGACGCCTCGATCAGCCCCACCACGACCCACGCTCGCTCGCTGTCGGACCTCTCGCGGAGCGCGCGGAGATCGGCCCGCTGCCAGTCGAGTTCCCGATCCGAGAGCGAACGTTCCGCCCACCAGCTCAGAGCTTCCAGCCGGTTGTCGGCCAGCTCACGGTTGAGGAATTCCGCAGCCCACGTCCACTAACGAGGCGCCGGGGGAGAGGTCCAGCAGCTCGTAGCTGCGCTGTCGTAGACGCACCACGCCCGCCTCGGTCTCCGCGGCGTCGAGTCGCGCGATCAGCCCGGCAGTGGCATCCATCGTGCCTCCTCAGAGGCGCGCACCCGGAGAAGTGACGGCGGTGGTGTCCGGACCAGGAAGCCGGACACCACCGCAGCCCTTTAGCAGGGAGACGTCCCCGTTGCTAGTCGGATCCGCATAGTGGTGGCGCGCTTGCAGCGAGGCACAAGCCCCGATGCATCATCACGGTCAGCGCTGGGTCATCGGCCTTTGCCGCCGGTCCGTCCTGCTGAAACGATCGTGGCGCCGCTGGTCTGCCGGATCCAGTCGGCGATCCGATCCACCCGCGCCGTCGTCTCCTCTTGGGAGTGCGGGCACGACGGCCCGTCGGATTCAACTGAGACCAGCGTCTGCGTGCCGTACGTGTCTTCGGTGAAGTACGGAGCGCCGGAGTCCCAGAGGCATGCGCTGGTGTCAGCCGCGGGCGCGTAGCCGACCACCATGGCGGAGGAACCGGTAACTCGGGTGATCTTGAACTGGCCGGTCTGGAGGTGGGTTGCGGGCGTGGGGTTGACCGAACCGGTGGAACCCCAGCCGGTCATCCGCAGGATCGTGCGGGTCTTCGGGGAGCTGGCGCTGACCGACAGCGGCGTGATGTCCGCGATCGGTGTGGCGAGCTTGGCCAGCGCCACATCGTGTCGGGATGCCTGCCGCACCTCGACGACGTCGACGACATACCCGTTGGTGGCTGTCAGGTCCGTGCGTCCGACGGTCGCGGTGGTCGCGTACGGCACCGGTCCGCTGACTCTCCTGCCGGAGGTGTCATGGAAGCAGTGCCCGGCGGTGATGATCCACTGCGGTGCGACCAGAGCGCCGGAGCAGGCGCTGTCGTAGACGGTGCCGTCGGAGCGCGGGATGTTGGTCATGGTGAGCTTCGTTGAGAACTGGTATTGATCACCGGCCACGGGAGTGCCGTTTGCGATGGCGTTTGCCACGCCGGGCGCAGCCACGATGGCGGACAGTCCCACCGCTGCAAAGGCCAGGCTCTTTCGCCGGGTTCGGGCCCTGGCGAGGTCGGCCTGGCGCGGTGCCGTGTTCGCGGCGATGGCCGGCGGTAGCCCGATGGTGTTGGCGGTCAGCGCACTCCCCGCGGATGCGCTGACCAGCTTGCGGCGTCGTTGGCGGTGTAGAGACATGGAATCCTTACGCCAGAGGGACGCGCCGGATCGTTCCGGCCGGGACAGGAACCGATTCTGTCCATTTGCACAACGTTGAGCCGACGATCGTCGTTACGGACGCCCTTTGCCTTGCTGGCCGACCGGAAAATCGCGACCAGGCGGCTGGCTTGCAGGGCGGCCGAGCCTCGCGACCGGCGAACCAAGCCGTCAGCAGCCGCCTCGCCAGTAGGTCATAGATTCAGGACCCAGACGAGGCGCGGCCAACCCGACCAGTCGCCCGTTGCGGATACCTGGCAGCGAATCAAGATCAGGCGTCCTGAGACGAATGAGCGCTGACCCTTTTCCCCCCCGCCCGCGCCCATGCGGGACGGCGGCCTTCCCCTGCGCGATCGGAGGCGCTCATGAACGTTCTCGACCCGACCACCGTCTCGCGCCGAGGTTTCCTCGGCGGCGTCGCCAGTGCGACCCTCGCCGGGCTGGCTGCGCGGCCGTGACGATACCGACGCGATGAGTTGCTCCCGCAACGGTGAGGGCTCGGACTTGAGCCGCCTCCCGGTCCCTCACCACGCACGCACGCCACGTAGCGATTGCACACGGGGCTCGGATCTGTGTCGAAGGACACGAGCGCCGGCTTGCCGCCCCAACTGCGTGATCATGTAGCCTGACCTGCGTGAACACTGCGCCGTCGTTGGACCGGACCCCGCTGGCGGTCCGTGTCGTCGCCGCGCGCCGTATCTGCTGTTGTTGACGGTCTGACACCCCGGCCCGCGCCCGTGGCTGCCGCGCCACGCTGCCCGCGCGCCGTCATCAACGTCTGATCTTCCTCATTTACGAGCTTCAATCACTGCGTCCCGCGCTCGCGTGACGCAGGTTCCGTCTGCCTGGAGTAAGGACATGATCTCTCACCGCAGCCCCTCGGCTGGCCTACCCTTCGCACGCCGGTTGCGCCCGCTCGGCGCGCTCGCGGCCGCCACCACCCTCGCGGTGCTGCTCGCCGCTTGCGGCTCGTCGACGAGCCCCGGGGCGACGGGCGCCGCCGAACCCGACGCGACGATCACGGTCGGTTCGCTGAACGAGCCGACGACGCTCAATACGATCAAGGGCGGCAACACCGGCCACGCCCAGGTGCTGCTGCGCAACGTCGTCGAGGGGCTCACGGTGCTGACCGACGACGGCAAGGTCGAGCCGCTGCTGGCCAAGTCGTGGGACGTGTCGCCGGACGGCACGGTCTACACGTTCCACCTGCAGCCCGGCGTGGCCTTCTCCGACGGCACCCCAGTGAAGTCCAGCGACGTGGTGGCCGCGCTCAAGCGGGTGACGTCCGACGAGTCGACCAGCGCCCGCAAGAAGAACCTCTCGATCATGAAGACGATCGAGGCGCCGGAGGATGACACCGTCAAGGTCACCCTGTCGACGCGGTCGCAATCGTTCCTGTTCTACCTCACCAGCACCGGCGCGGCTGTCACCAAGCCCGACGCCGGCAACCCGGAGGCGACGGTGATCGGCACCGGCCCGTACACCCTGACCTCCTGGAAGCAGGGCGACTCCATCACCCTGACCCGCAACGACAAGTACTGGGGCACGAAGGCCAGCAACAAGCAGGTGGTGTACCGCTTCTTCAAGGACGCCACCGCCGAGAACAACGCGCTGCTCGCCGGCCAACTCGACCTGGTGACTCAGGTGTCCTCGCCGGATGTGCTCACCCAGTTCGAGAACCAGCCGCAGTTCTCCATCGTGGAAGGCACGTCGACGACGAAGGAACTGTTCAACTTCAACGATGCCATCGCCCCGTTCACCAACCCGGACGTACGGCACGCCATCCGGCAGGCCGTTGACCGCAAGGCGCTGCTGACGGCGGTGTGGGCCGACCGGGGCCAGGTCATCGGCTCCATGGTTCCGCCCACGGACCCCTGGTACGAGGACCTGAGCGGCATCGACGACCACGACGTGGCCGGCGCCAAGCAGTTGCTGGCCAAGGCCGGATACGCACGCGGTCTGTCCTTCACTGTCGACTACGTACCGTCGGACGCGATCAACATCATCGCGCAGGGGCTGAAGAGCCAGCTCGCCCAGGCCGGTATCACCATCACGCTGAACCCCGTTGACGACGCGACCTGGACCGACAAGGTCTACAAGAACCACAACTTCCAGGCCACCATCATGACCCACGTCAACCAGCGCGACCTGGTCTGGTACGGCGACCCGACGTTCTACTGGCAGTACGACAACCCGCAGGTGCAGAAGTGGGTCAAGGACTCCGAGACCGCCGCGACGCCCGACGAGCAGACCGCCCTGCTGAAGAAGGTGGCACGGCAGATCTCCGAGGACGCGGCGAGCGCCTGGCTGTTCCTCGACCCCGCCATCAAGGTCGCCAGCACCTCGGTCGCTGGCTACCAGAAGAACAACACCACGGACAGCTTCTATGTCGCGCCGATCACCAAGCGCTAGGCGATAAGCGGGTGCTCAGCTACCTCATCCGTCGGGTCGCCTGGCTGATCGGTTCGCTGTTCGTCGCGGGCTCGGCGGTGTTCTTCCTGCTCCGGGTCCTACCGGGTGACCCGGCCGTCACGCTGCTGGCGGTCGGGTCCTCCCCGGACCAGATCAATGCAATCCGGCACCAGCTCGGCACCGACCGGCCTGTGCTGACGCAGTACGGCCACTGGTTGGGCGACCTGGTGACCGGGAACCTCGGGGACAGCCTGTTCACCC